>JABTUW010000001.1 GCA_015075185.1 Anaerolineales bacterium
CCTGCCACCTGGGGGCTTCCTGGCCGGTAAACAGAAGAAATAGACAGGAAGCTCGGAGGGGCATTTAGACCATCGGTGAACACCCCTGCCTCGTGGCTGCGCAGGGTAAAGAAGCGGAAGAAATAGACAGGAAGCTCGGAGGGGCATTTAGACTGTCAAGCCCACTATCTTTCCAGAAGCGCAGATCATTAACAACAAGCTGTTTGGACGTGAAGAAATAGACAGGAAGCTCGGAGGGGCATTAAGACCACGGTTCTCGAATGTCCCTACTTCCAGCAAGTAGCGCAGAAGAAATAGACAGGAAGCTCGGAGGGGCATTAAGACTTTCGTCACCCAGCGTAAACCAATTCACCGGCCTCGTCGGAAGAAGAAATAGACTGGAAGCTCGGAGGGGCATTAAGACTCGCCGTTCATCATGACGCGCCCTTGATGGACCTTAACGTCCAACGGAAGAAATAGACTGGAAGCTCGGAGGGGCATTAAGACGGGTAGGCGCTGGTCCATACGGCTGGGAAGGTGAATCGCATTGAGGAAATAGACTGGAAGCTCAGAAGGGCATTAAGACACTTCGACTTTGCTATTGCCGTTGACCTTGAGGGCCAACGCGAGAGGAAATAGACTGGAAGCTCAGAGGGGCATTAAGACGTCATGGTGTAAGTGTAAATTTTGCCACTACCATTTGTATCTGTTGAGGAAATAGACTGGAAGCTCAGAGGGGCATTAAGACAAGGCACAGAGTGCCTTCGGAACAGGATGTGTCCTGAGTCGTGGAAATAGACTGGAAGCTCGGAGGGGCATTAAGACCACAGCCCAGATCCCTCGCTGGATTTGCTCATTGCTGTGGAAATAGACTGGAAGCTCGGAGGGGCATTAAGACTGGGCAGAAATGCTCCAGCTTCTGATCGCTGACTCCAAAACTGTGTGGAAATAGACAGGAAGCTCGGAGGGGCATTAAGACGCTGTACTGGTCAAGTTCGGTCAGGCGTTGGGCGAGTGAGGAAATAGACTGGAAGCTCAGAGGGGCATTAAGACCAATCAGGTCTAACGAACCTTGAATGACGGCAATTGTAGCAGCAGGAGGAAATAGACTGGAAGCTCGGAGGGGCATTAAGACAACTCAACGGTGCAGCTCCCGCCATCCATCTTGATGTGAAGAAATAGACAGGAAGCTCGGAGGGGCATTAAGACTGTTTAATCTGATCCCAGTCTCCAAGAGGATCGTACGATTTCCAGTCAATCAAGAGAGGAAATAGACTGGAAGCTCGGAGGGGCATTAAGACGTGGAAGCGCTAGATCGTTAGGGGCTTTCGCCAAGCAGTATTGGAGGAAACAGACTGGAAGCTCAGAGGGGCATTAAGACTTGCCCATACCAGGAAGCGTCGCTATACTGTCCAGCAACATATGGGTGAAACAGACAGGAAGCTCGGAGGGGCATTAAGACAACCGGTATCCTGAGCAGGCGGGTTGGTTTCCCATCCATTCTTGAAATAGACAGGAAGCCTCGGAGGGCATTAAGACTTCGCCTACAGAGCTCACGTCCAGGTTGTCGGCCACATACGGCAGTGGAAACAGGTGAGAAGCTCGGAGGGGCATTAAGACGTAGTGATGCAGGGGTTGTGGGTAATCCTGAATAGCTGCTGTGTGGAAATAGACAGGAAGCTCGGAGGGGCATTAAGACGAGTCGGCGTTGGAGTCCCCACGCAGTCCATATACTGCCTTCGGAAGAAATGAGACGAAAGTTGGAGAAGGCATTGAACTAGCTTCAGGAATATAGTAAAGAGTTATCGTAACCACGTGAAATAGACTGGAAGCTCGAGAGGGCATTAAGACTTGGCAAGCCAGCAATCCTTACATAAAGGAGGATCTGGTCGCTAGGTGGAAATAGACTGGAAGCCTGAGGAGCAATTAAGAGCTTGGGGATCTGGTAGCATTAGTACCGGCTATTGCCGGAACAAAACACGTGGAATAGACAGGAAGCTCAGAGAGGCATAAGACGGTGGTACACCACCACCGCTTCGGCAAAACCAAACGTGAGGAAATAGACTGGAAGCTCAGAGGCATTAAGACGCAATCTTGTATGGCCCCAAATTTGTTGACAGCAACCCAATTGAAAATAGACTGGAAGCTCGGAGGGGCATTAAGACGTAATGGTAATCGTAATGTCGTAGGAATTGCCATATCGTTGGAAAAATAGACTAGAAGCTCGGAGGGACATTAAGACCGGCGTGTAAGTTACCAGAGGATGACATTAGTATGATAAGAAGAAACTGAACGAAGCTCGGAGGGCATTAAGACAAAATCAGCCGGTGCCGTCTGAGTGCCAGCAACAGGAGAAAAATAGACCAAACTCCAAGGCATTAAACAGAACAAATCGTCAGATTGCTGACATTGATCCTCGCTGAAGAAATAGACTCCACTCGGAGAGAGGCATTAAGACCATTAGTATACCTCCTTATTGTTACGCGTACATAGATGAAATAGACTGAAGCTCGAGAGGGCATTAAGACGTGGTGAAGATGCTTTGGACGTCGGGCTGTGCGGAGTTGAGGAAGAAATAGACAGGAAGCTCGGAGGCATTAAGACCGCTTGGTTTGCTAGCTGAGTTAGAGCGGCCTTTGCCCCGAAGAAATAAGACAGGAAGCTCGGAGGGCATCAAGACGTGGTAACAAACTCACCACCTCTTATCGTGGCACCGTAAGGAAAATAACAGAAGCTCGGAGGGCATTAAGACATCCTGTTGGCCAACATAATGTCCACATCCTGGTTGTACCAGATATGAAATAGACAGGAAGCTCAGGAGGCATTACACAAACAACGTGAAGTACCGCCGCCGTGAGGTACGATGCAGCTTCGAAAGGTATGAAGAAAATGAACAGGAAGCTCGGAGGCATTAAGACGTTAGACCCGGCAGGTCTGGCAAAGACAGAGTTTGAATGATATTAACTCAGTTTGATTTTACAACTACAGGCATGGCAGCAATTCTGCCGGCGAAGTTTTGGGCCGGCGGACTGGCGCTGTTTTATGCGCTGATCGGCGAGCGCGATCCGGCGCTGGCTCAAAAACTGCACGACCTGGATGGCCCCAAACCGTTTACGGCATCGAACCCGGTGCTGCAAGCGCACAGGGTTCGCTGCCGAGACTGAATCGGGCCAGACAGGCTGGCTGCGCTTTAGTGGCCTAAGCCGCGCGCGTCAGCGAGGGCTTGCAGGCGCTGGCGGTGCAGCCGCCAGGAGATGGTCGAGCTGGACGGAGCTGAGGGTCACGAGGCGACGCTGGACCCAGCCCGCCATCCCTGGGCCGGACAGGAGCTATCAGGTTCCTGGCCGCGCCCTATTCCCCTGTGGCAGGCGACTGCAGCTCTCCAGTAAGATCGGGCTGGCCTTTGTCCTCGCCGACAACCTTGCAAGGCAGAGGCCGCTTTGTCCCCACTACCTGCGCCAGGCTGGTTTTGCAGTTTGCTGGACCGCTGGCGACTTTGCGCCAGTGGCTGCACCAGGCGCGCCGCTTTTACGCACCGCCAGCGCAGTCGCATCCGAATCATGAAAACTGCGGACCAGGGTGTACCGCATGTGAAATGGCAAGGCGAACGGTCCGCCTCCTGCGGGAAGAAAGATCGAACCTGCACCAGTAAAGCTGGCAGTGTCCTGATGTGCTTTACCGGCCAGGTCGTGCATACGGTGCCGAATCGAGATCGCTACTGGCTGAATGTGCTGCACCTGCGCAGCTTTCGCCTTTACAGCGGGGTCGGCTACCGAAACCGGGGTATAAAGTTAAACCAGTGCGGAAAGTAAGAAAGGATCGAAGCTGGAGGATAGGATGAAGCGGAACTTAATTGCGTTCCTGCTCCGCTCAAGAAAGCCACGCCTGTTAAAGACGAAGGTGCGTCGTCCTTGAGCAGTAAAGTGTGAATTTCAATGCAGGCGCCAGTTGTTTTGATGAGACAGCCGGAGGCGAAGGATGAATATGAAATATTTTGACCCTGTTTGCGATAGCGGCGGAGTTGGCCGTAATAGAATTACCGAATATATCTCACCAGAATATTCCCGGCCGTTCCGGCTGGTCACTCGTTTATGGCGCTGGGCGACGACTAATTAGGCCGGAACGTGGTGGCAGCCGGTCAGCGTTACCTGGTGCTTAACTTTCAGCGCACCCCTCATTACCTCAGCAAAGGCAAGCAATCCAAGCGAATTGTGGCAGCAAAACTGAAATCATTGATACCGGCCTGGGCAATGTGAACGAGGGAACGACTTTGGAACCTGGAGTACCGTATATAGATAAAATTAATCTTACCCCTGAGCAGTGGGTGACCGCATACCTGGCAGTCAGTGACGGGCACATGCGCCAGCCTGGGCCGTACTGTTGCTGAATCACGGTCGGTTAGGTATTTCCCAGATATGGTCCGGCCCGCCCGGCAAGGACCAACGCTGAGGAGAAGTTTGAAGTCGCCGAGATCGTCTCCTGGTGAGATCCGCAACGGCCGCCAGGCCAAGCATAACAGGCAAAATGGCCCGAAATCAGGCTTCCACCAAGAAGGTTATCAGGATTTATGGGCGATAGGACATTTACCTCAAGCGAATCGTCCACCCCGAAACCCGTCCGACGCCTGGGAAGATGGTGGCCAACGACAGCGGCCAAGGGGTTGATAGAGGTGTCGCTGGAGGATTTTGCCCCGTGGCATTGGGCTAATCTGATTGAGCTGCAGGAGGCGGTGCGTACAGCATCGTTACCGGCCGCGCCGCGCTGCTGCCTTCAGCGTGCCAAAACGGGATGGCTCGCCCGGCTGCTGAACCATCAACAGTGCGCGATAAGATTCTCCAACGGACCATGCTGGGGAGTGCTGGACGACCTGTACGAGGAGACGTTTTTGATTGCAGTTTTGCCTACCGGCCCCGGCGCTCGTGCAAGCGGCAGTGGGCAGATGAATCCAGGCGCATCTTTGGGCAGCAGTGGGTCCTGATTGGACATTGACGATTTTTTCACAGCCTGACACCGCCGCTGTTACGATTTTTCGAGCGCGTTGTAGACGAGGGGTACTGACGCTGATCAAAAGCCTGGCTGAGAATGGTCGGCCTGACCCCACAGCACTGCCATACGGCACGCCGCTGGGCACTCGTTCCGCCGCTGCTATCGAATATTTACCCACTACCTGACCTGGTGATGATACGGTGGACTGCGGCTTTTTGGTAATAAGGACAGACTGCCGGAGCTGACGCCGAGGAGGATTTGGTATACGTGCGCTACGCCGACGATTTTGTAGTGTTATGCCGGTCGCAGGCGCCAGAGCCAGACTGGCCTCAGCGGCAGGTGGCCGAAACCCTGTGCACTGCGGCTGGCCTGGAGCCAGCCAAAACGCGCATCACCGCACTTAGCGAAAGGCTTTGAATACCTGGCTGTTATTTCAGAAGACGACTATTTCTGCTTCCAGCAGCGGCGGCGCAGGTAAAGGTGCTGACCGATGCGGATTGGAAGCATTTTATCGCCACGGGCGGAAGGGTACCGGTAGGGGAGGGAGTATGGAGTAAGTGGGAGTAGGGGACAAGAGAGGTAATGATTTACGATTTTGGATTTCCGGATTTACGACTTGGATTACGATTTACGAATTATGGCGACTTTGTATGATTCTGGAGCCGGGGCGCGGCTGGAAAAGAATATCAGCGGCTGCGGGTGAAGGAGGAACAAACCCTGCTGGTGACGCTGCTGGCCAGGGTGAACGAGGTGGTGCTGGTGGGCCGGGTCGGGGTGACAACGTCAGCCATCCTAACGCTGCTGGAGGCCAGCGTGGGCTGACTTATTTGAGACTGGCAGGGTCACGTCACGAGGCCGCTGACGCCGACGATAGGCAAAATTTGCCGCTGCGCCGGCAGCAGTATCGCCAGGCGGAAGACCCGAGACCTTTGCCTGGGGTTAACCGGGCAAGTGGCGGGCAACTGCGCAACAGTGCACTCTGGCCCGGCGGATGGCCGCAGACGGAGCCGCAAAGACATCCGGCCAGGTGGAGCGGCTAAAGCAATGTCTAAAGAGTCTAACCAGCTGCGCCAACATTGCCGACGTGATGGGAACAGGAGGCATATGCGCTAAAGCTATTTTGCCATCTTCAGGCGGCGCTGAATACCAAGCTGGCGTTTGCCGCCACAACCACCGCCTAAAGATCAGGTGAACAGCCTGTTGGCCTGGCCATACCTGCCTGACGGCCAGCGTGGTCAGAGCACGCTGAAGATGTCGGCCTGGACCCGATGCACGTTTTTCCACGGAACGGCCTTATACGTCCTCAGCATTAGCCCTGGATTTGATGGAGGAGTTCCCGCTCGATTATCGCGCCAAACCTCGGTGGTCTTGACACCTGGTCATCGAACACTGCTGATGGCGAAGCATTTGAAGACAAGAACGCGCTACCAGAGTAAAATATCGCCCAAGCCAGCCGGCAGCATGTCTTTTGACAGCCACAGCAACGGCTGAAACCAACGATCTATCATCCGCAGCGGGTCGAAACACGAGCTACTCAAAAGTGCTGGAGGTGCAGGCGCGGCAGTTGGCCAAAGCCATCCGAAAGCGAGATTGACGCCTATGAGCCGTTCCTGGCCAGAAATAGACAAGCAGTTATTCTGCTATTTGTTCACGACATCAGCCAGCGACCGGCGACCGCTGCTACACAACACACCAAAGGACTTCGGCACGCCGGTGCAGTACAGCCACTGAGTGCTTCGCCACGAAGCGGCTGCGTGCGAAACACGCTGTAAAAAGGCGGTCGCAAAGGTGATCAATCCGCCCACCGTCAATGGACCGGGTCCGCACTACCACATGCCACGCACCTGCGAGGGTGAAGTGACCAGCGGGCCAAAAAGGAGGTGCCATAGCCACGACGCCGGACCGCGCTGGTCGCCTAGTGCGGCAATTTTCCGAGCATCACCATACCCGAAAAGCAAAACCACAAAACATGCTCGGCAAAAATAGGGGACATCAAAAACGCCACCAAAAATTTGGACCAAGGGAGACACCGCCACCAAAACAAACGTTAAACACCGCCACCACAAAAACAGCCAGCAGCCACCGTGCCACATCCGCAGCGCGGTCCAAAGGCCAAACTACCAGAATTGCCAAAACCCGAGCACCCTAGCGGCACGAGAGAAGCGAGCCAGATGCCCCAACCCACATTTTAGAAAAAAACCCCGCTGCAAGGAAAGCGCGAGTAAACAAATGGCTTATTCTGATTATTTTCGCTAAAACCCCATTCGGCTTGAGGGGATGAGGAAGAAACACCGCCACTTCCGCAACCGCTCAAAGACAACCAAACCACCGCCCGTGCCATCGCTATCACCGCCTTCCCTGCAAAGAAGAAAAGCAACTAAGCTCGGAAGGCATTAAGACGGCCCATGAACTGCGATAAGCAAAGGCCTGAACATCAGTATCGCCACGCACAGAAATAGACTGAAGCTCGGAAGGGCATTAAGACCATTGTGACTATGGTCACTAACGACAGAAGGATAGGCAGAGAACGAAGAAATAGACTGAAGCTGCCATTACCGCTCAGACAAACGCCCAGATTACAAGACTCATTGACCGCAGCGCAACCATCTTTATCGAAGAAAAGACTGAAGCTCAGAACGGGCATTAAGACCCAAAGGCTTGATGAGGACAAACGCGGTTAGATGAAGAAATAGACTGGAAGCTCGGAAGCGCTTAAGACCGAAAACACCTCCACAGGAACTGTATGGCTGCATATGAAAAAAGCAACTGAAGCTCAGAAGGGCATTAAGACGATCAGGTAGGCAAGGTGGCCACGCAAAGAGTTGTAATTATAGTAAATAGCAAACACTGAAGTCCAAGGGCATTAAGACCAGTGGATAAATTTGGGCGTGAGAGGGTCCAAATGGGTCTTCGTAGAAAAAAAAGCAAACACTGCTCAAAAACATTAAGACGGATTCGGTGCTGTATATGCCGGTTTCACTGGCAACGGCATAGATGAAAAAAAGCAAACGGAACGCTCGGAAGGGCATTAAGATGACCACTACAGCGGTCAAACCACCTTCCCAGTATTCTAGTACCAATATCGAAAAGCAAACTGAAGCTCAGAAGGGCATTAAGACCTGTCACATCCAGTCGCCGGTCATGGAACTGGGAGCGCCGCCAATGAAAAACAAACTGCAAACTCAGAAAAACGCAACCACCTTTGCGGACTTGCCATTTTCAATAGTTTCGGTGCTGAAAAACAGACTGAAGCTCGGAAGGGCATTAAGACCTCAAACTGGCCACCAGGTTTACGCACATTGCCCAAGAAGAAATAGACTAAGCTCAGAAAAACGCGGGACAGACCAGCAGCCTCGCTTTTCCATCTCGCCCCGTGGCGCCCGCGAAGAAATAGCAAACTGAAGCTCAGAAGGGCATTAAGACCCTACCGCGCAACCGAAATCCGCACCGGTGCATTGCGCGCCGGAAAAAACACAAACTGAGCTCGAAGAAAAACGGCATTAAACCTTAACAGACCTATAGCTTCGGCACCTACACTCGGTGGAAGAACAGACTGCAAGCTCAGAAGCATCGTAAGACCATTTTACCGCCCTCATCCGCAAACGACGCCATGGAGTTTCCGGAAATAGCAAACCAGCTCAGAAGGGCATTAAGACGCCGTACCGTCACCGACGATCACCAACAGCCACCCAGCTCGTATTAACGCAAGAAAAGACTGAAGCCGCTCCAGAAGGCATTAAGACGTGAAAGCCAAACATGAGCAGCAAAACACCGTCAAGAGCGCCGTGACTAAGAAACAATCGAAGCTCCAAGCATTAGACCTTCAGCCCTCACCCAACGCGGCCATAATCGCATCCACGAAGAAATAGACTAAACTCAGAAAAACAGCAAACCAAAATTTTGCCAAGCAAGCAGAAACCCATGCTCCAAAAACAGACTAAACTCAGAAGAACATTAAAACACACATCGCCGGTTCGATACCAGCCGCCAGCCAAAGAAGAAATAGACTGAAGCTCAGAAAAACGGCATTAAGACGTCACCTAATCGCCGTTGGCGTCCATGCCAATACTCCCACCTAAAGAAAAAGCAAACTGAAGCTCCAGAAGAGCATTAAGACCTATGTTCATCTGACTTCACCACCGCCCCTCCCGGATCATCGAAGAAATAGCAAACTGAATTCAGAAAGGCATTAAGACATCTTAGTTCTCGCAATGTCCCATCCCATTTTAAGGCCTCACTTGCCACGAAGAAATAGCAAACTGAAGACTCAGAAAAACATTAAGACGTTTCCATGCGGACCGAGCCATCCTATTCACCATACCGAAGAAATAGACCGAAGCTCAGAAAAACATTAGACATCACAGTCAGGTGCTGCGCCATGTTTCGCCGAATCGCGGAAGAAAACAAACTGAAGCTCAGAAGGAAACATTAAGACCAGGTTTTAAAACATGCGGTAGTCGTCGCTATTTGTCGCCGAAGAAATAGCAAACTGAAGCTCGAAGGGCATTAAGACGTACAACGGCCATCCGATACCCAAAAACCATCGGCCAGGAAGCAAGCGAAAAACAAACTGCAACTTCAGAAGAAGGCATTAAGACTTCGGAAAGTGAAAGTCTCACGTACTGCCTCGTGAAGAAATAGACTGGAAGCTCGGAAGGGCATTAAGACGTACTGGTAATAATGTCATTGTCTGCCGGGGTCAGGGTAATCTCTAGAAGAAATAGACTGGAAGCTCGGAAGGGCATTAAGACCCAGGCGCTCCAGGCACGGGCGTAAATCGTCTCACCGTCAACACAGAAGAAATAGACTGGAAGCTCGGAAGGGCATTAAGACTAGGTCGGCAGTGTTAAATACTGCCAGGTCGTTACCAAATGAAGAAATAGACTGGAAGCTCGGAAGGGCATTAAGACAATCCCCGGAAACCCAGGCTTCAACAGAATTCGGTTCCACGAAGAAATAGACTGGAAGCTCGGAAGGGCATTAAGACTTTTTGATCACCGCCCAGAGTTGTCGGCGATCGGTAAGCGCCAAACGAAGAAATAGACTGGAAGCTCGGAAGGGCATTAAGACATGGGATCAAGCATTAATTCGTCCAACTTGGCTTTGGGAAGAAATAGACTGGAAGCTCGGAAGGGCATTAAGACCTTCTAGAACTTGTTTACCACCGTCATCTGGAAGCCAGACCCAGCGGAAGAAATAGACTGGAAGCTCGGAAGGGCATTAAGACGTGTAGACTTCTGAGGTCAGGTTTCCCTTATCAGTCGGGAGAAGAAATAGACTGGAAGCTCGGAAGGGCATTAAGACCAGTTGCCAGCGCATGGCCTTGCGGTACTGGTCTACCGAAGAAATAGACTGGAAGCTCGGAAGGGCATTAAGACATCTGCAAAACCTGTAAATGCTGGCCATAATCAATAATCGAAGAAATAGACTGGAAGCTCGGAAGGGCATTAAGACATTTTGTGACGGGGTAAAAAATAAGGTGGCATAATTACGCTGAAGAAATAGACTGGAAGCTCGGAAGGGCATTAAGACCAACAGTCCAGAGCCGTCAATGGCAAAGTACTCCGACTTCCAGAAGAAATAGACTGGAAGCTCGGAAGGGCATTAAGACATATAGGCAGAATGAGCGGGCATGAGACCAGGATAATCTCGAAGAAATAGACTGGAAGCTCGGAAGGGCATTAAGACTCGGCGCACCAGCCTCCACCGTCTGTAAGTGGGTCTCCCCAGCCGTCGCCTAAGGAAGAAATAGACTGGAAGCTCGGAAGGGCATTAAGACTAGCTCAACCCGACGGGCCTGCATTGTCGCCTCAAGGTCAGCAAGAAGAAATAGACTGGAAGCTCGGAAGGGCATTAAGACGGGAACGATACCTCGCGCATAAGCCGCGTCGCTAATGTCGAAGAAATAGACTGGAAGCTCGGAAGGGCATTAAGACCATAGCCGGTGATCGCAACCTCTTTATCGGTCGCAGCCTGGAAGAAATAGACTGGAAGCTCGGAAGGGCATTAAGACGTCTCTTCGCCACGGTCATTTTCCAGCCGGGCATAGGCGTTCTCAACGAAGAAATAGACTGGAAGCTCGGAAGGGCATTAAGACCGAGATGACTTTGCCAGCGCGGGCATTGTCATTCACGGGAAGAAATAGACTGGAAGCTCGGAAGGGCATTAAGACGGACCTTTGTATCCGACAACCTTCCATTCCCCATTGGCGTCTCCAGAAGAAATAGACTGGAAGCTCGGAAGGGCATTAAGAGGCCATTTTCCTCCCGCAGGAGGCAGCGGCAATACACCCCCAAGGCAACTTTACTAGATTCGAGAAGGTAAAAAGGCCACGCTCCTGTTACACGTGACGCAGCAAAGTCAGGAGCGTGGCCCGTAAAATAATTTATTGGAGCATTATTCATGTGGCTGGTTTTGGGTGGCTAGCCATCGCTGCATAGCCTGCACAGTTCCGTCATTGGGCCAGTTGTCGTTGTCCCAGGTGAAGCGCCGCCAGTCGGGTGGGATAATTCCATCCCTCAATGCTGACGCAATCAGGCCACGATGCCGCTGGTCCAGCCGCAAAGCGTGGCAGCGCCTACAAAGTGCCCGTAAGTTGTTCAGAGAATTATTGGCCAATGGGCCGGATTGAATGTGGTCAATCTGACATTTGTTGAGGGGTAACGGGGGAGCATCTTGACAATAAGGACCCTGGCAGCGGCCCCCATCCCGCTGCCAGACCTTTTTTCGTAACTCTGCCCATATTTCTCGAGGGGGTCTGTGTTTGGGCATTGTTACTTCCGCGCCGCGCCGTACCTCACCCAGCCTAGCCACGCCGAGCCACACCCGACCAAACCCAGCCAAACCATATCACGCCTTGCCACGCCAAGCCTAGCCGCGTAAGACTTAGCTATCAGCGGTAATATCAAACTCCTCAACCGCAAAACGACCAAAGCCAATCGAGCGCCCATCTCCCAGGCCAGTCAGCCTGCCGGCGTCAATTACCACAGCCTCCATCTCCTGGCGGCTGATGATTGTCTTATCCCACTCAATGTTGAAGGTCACTATCCAACCCGGAGCAGCCGCAATTCGATAACGGACATTATGAGCGCGTGTAGATGGGTTCTTGGCGCTGCGCACGTCCAGATAAACGGGCTGCTCCGGGTCGCGGTTTAACTGCCCATCTTCGGGTAAGTAACGATCTGTCAGGATTCGCTCATCTTGTATCTGGAGGGTGGCGGTAATCAAGGGTTGAAGCGAGCCCTTCCCCTTTTTGGTGTGCTTGGCCGCATCCCGCAAGCAGCCAAAGATGTAAGTCGGCTCGACATACAACTGGCGGTCCTTGGTAATCAACACCCGCTTGCGCCACTCGTCGGGGTCGTTGCCGGCTACGCCAGTCTTCTCAGTCTTTTTAAGGGGTATGGCATCAGGCGTGAAGGCGTTCCACAGCAGTGGCCGTGTGCCCTTGATTTTTACCCGCGCCGTGATGATGTTGCTCATGGTTAGTCTCCTTTGTTTATAGATGTTGATAATAACGACTTGGCTCATTATATACTATTGTTATTATTTTAACAACTATAGTTATTATTTTTTAGGTATATGTATCAGTTTACTGGCAGGTTGGCTTGCTATCTTCTTCCTTAATGGTTTACCAATTAGGCTGCTTCTATTCCCTCCTGCGGGAGGCGCTTTACTCAGTGAATGCCGTCACGAAAACAAGTTTTTCAAATTGGCCTTTACCCCCCTTGAAATCCTATTTCCGGGTATGATAAGCTACGTATGAAAATGAAAATTCTTGTTAGGGAGGTTTTTAGATGAACAACCAAGTGATTGAACTATTAGCCAATTTACAGCCACGCCAACTGGCTGCGTTAGAAGCCGTCGTTGCAGGGGATTCGACCATCGTTGAGGCAGTAAAATCCGCAGGAGTCAGTCCTAGAAGCTGGTATCAATGGTTGCAAGAGCCGACCTTTGCCCAGGCCTATCAAGCCCTTAAGCGGGTAAGGGCACAACGGATTCTGGCAAGGATGGAGGGGAGTAATGAACGAGATTGACTTCAACACCCTATCAGCCAAACAGGTCAAGGCCATCACGTTATTGAAGGCTGGATACAGTGCTAGTCAAACTGCCAAGAAAGTACACGTGAATCGAACCACTCTCTGGCGCTGGTTACAAAAGCGCGACTTTTTACTGGCGCTACACGATGCCAAGAGGGATGATTATTACGAGATGCTGGAGACTATCGCTAACTGGCGCTTTATGCAACAATTTGCGACGTTTTCTGCACAACAGCCGCCAGCCGCGCGTTAGCTGATACCAATACACGAGCCTCTAGCCCCTTCCCCTATGGAGTGGAGGGGCTATTTGTTTTTATAAAATGAGGGGGGATAGTTCATTTTTTGAGATTCTATAGAGTAATGATACCTGCTCTCACACGGCGGAGTCTTTAGGGGAATCAATTGTTATCTATACCTGGGGTATGTCTATCGTGGCATCTGGCTTTCTGGAATCTGTTGTTTGATCTGAGATTTTGGCAGAGAAAATATACCGGTTATATTAATATTAACGAGGTTCAGAGAATGAAGGCTCAAGTTCTAGGAGTTACCCTGGACACAGTTGAGGGTGGAAAAAAGCGGTACGTAACGACGTTTTTACTCACACATACAGGCTTCGTCAGAGCCAGCGGGTTAACATTATGTAGATATATCAGGTTTTATCGTCGGTGGACGCAATAGGGGGTATTGATGACGGAAACAAATCAATTGTTATTCACTGTTCGTATTCCTGGCAGGATCGAGCAGCACCGCAATTTGCTCAAAGAAATGTGGCGAAGTCTTGAGGATGCTGGAGATTATCCACAATTTGTTCCATTAGGGGTAATCCCCCATATTGAAGGACAGAGTTCTCCCGAGTCCGTCTCTTGGCAAATCCGATACGAACTTGATCCTGCCCATCCACAACTACATTTTCAAGTTTTCGATTTAGCGAAACCTAATCGTGTGGGCGCAATCCAAATCGCAGCCGATGGGGAAAATCACTGTTTAGTTACATTCATAGACGCCTTTTCCCTAAATGATCAAACTCCGGGAAAAACTTTGGCTAGATTCCCTGCTCTGGCCAAACGATTTGCCTTCTACCTTCAGAGGAAGAAGCAGGGGCATATTGTGGAAATTCCAAAGGAACAACCTTCATCTGAAGGAGAGGAGATCAGTGTAAGTGCAGAAATCGCTGCCAAATACCCCAATATTACCCGCTTGTTGCCGTACGCGCGTCAGGGCTTTAAGGAAGGATTTCTTAGATTAAGTGACAAAGAGAAGAACGAGTGGGAAAAAATAGTCACAATGATAAAAGAGGGATACTATCAGTATCAAATAGCTCAGAAGTTACAAGTAGATGTCTCCCTTATTAGCAAACGATTGAATGCAAAAGGTAGATTTTCCCTTGGTTTGAAGACAGAGGAGATTAGGGGTTATCTGTCATAAAATTGTCATCTCCTGTCCGGTTCATGTCAAGTCAAAATCGCTTACACTGAAAAATGTGTAAGCGATTTTTTTTGGAGGTAACACAATGCGAGGAATGTATCTGCCTCTCTCAAATGATGAAAGAGATGCACTCGTCCAATTAGCAGAACGTGAAAAAAGAGACCCCCGGCAACAGGCTGCCTTGTTAATTCGGCAAGCCTTGGAACGGCTAGGGTTACTACGACCTGCACCTACTACATCCAATCCCATACAGGAGACCCAAAATGAACGATATTGATCTTGACACCCTGACACCTGAGCAAGAACAGGCGCTTCTTGACTGTTACCGCTTCATCCGGCAACGCGCCGCTTGGCTTCGAGCACAGAAAGCTGTGGCTGCTCAACCGTCCACGCCCCCGGACTCGGCATCCGACCAGGCATTATTAACAAGGCAATCTCAATCGGAAGAGGTAGTGCCATGACTAGAGATGTCAATACATCTGTTAATCGGCAGTTTAATTATCGAATCTGCTCTTGTCTCCTGCGGGAGGAAATTAAATTGTTGGTTATTTCCGGGTGGCGAGGGATAAACTGTGAATAATTCCGGTGATCCGCTTTTGAATACTCAACAAAGTCTACGCAATCTCTTATACGGCAACGCTCCTAATGGGATCTTGCCGGTTGACTGTGGTCCTTATGAGAACGTGGTAACCAAAGCCTACCGAGCGTATATTCGCGGAGGTACTGAAGCCAGTCGCCGTATGATTGAGACTTTAATGAAACAGGATTTTACACTCTATAGGTTGGTATCTGGTGATGTATTAGTATCCGATACACCCGCAGTTTTTAAGCCCCTTTCATTTACAGGCTTACTGGCCTTACCCCCAAAAGAGTGGCTTATATCAGGATTAGTGGGCAAGCGTGATCTAATTATGGTCTTCGGTGAAAGTGGAAATGGAAAAAGCTTTCTCGCCATAGATATGATTTGCGCTGCCTCCCTTGGTCTACCCTTTGCCAACAAGTTCCATGTACCTAGACCGCTAAAAATATCTTATTGTGCGGGGGAAGGCAGCGAAGGACTTAAATCGCGCTTTACTGCGGCTGCTAACCACTATCATGTAGCTGGCATGCCAGATTACCAAAAAATGATTGATAAAAATTTAACCATTTTTACCAATGTTCCCCAGATGTTTGATAGCAGTGTAGAAGATACGGTCAATCGGTTTATAGGCGAATGGCAAAGCCGAGAGGCCGGAGAGCTAGATCTACTCGTTATTGATACTTTTCACTCCGCTACTTCTGGCGCTGATGAGAATCATTCCAGAGACATGGGCATTGTACTCCGTACCGCCCGGCAAGCTATAGAGGCTCTGGGTTGCACAGTGCTATTAGTTCACCACGCAAATCGTGCAGGGAATTACCGAGGTTCAAGTTCCTTGCATGGCGCAATGGATACCATGCTGCAAGCGCGCTACAACAAACAGGAAAATGTTGGCGCTCTTGAATGCTTTAAACTGAAGGACGCAGAATTTTTTAGGCCACTCTATTTTAGACTGGCTGCCGACTATGACGCCGCGAGCATGTATGTTCAATGGTTGGATAAAGAAACAATCCAACTAGAGTCAGTATCAAAAGCGCAGTTGGCCAAAGAGGCAGTACTAAAACTGCTTGAGAGCACGCTCTCTACCGGACTTAATCAGTCCCAAGTAGTTGACCAACTCCCGCGATTTAATCGGAAAACGGTTCTAAAAGCCTTAGAGGAGTTAGAAAAGGATAACCAAGTTGTAATTGAGTTGGGACCACGTAATAGCAAGGTATATACACTTGCAGAGTTGTCCAGCAATGGACAACTGGATAGGACAATGGATAACAGTCCAAAATGAGTTGTCCTATCCCCTCCCCCCACTTATATAAGTGGGGGGATAGGACAGCTCAAGGATAGGACAATTGAAAGGAAAGGTAAAGATGAGAACAGATTCTTCTTTTTTGAAAGGGCAAATTGATCTACGTGAGCTGGCGAGCAATTACACGTCTTTAGGGGGGCGTGCTTCAGCCCAAGAACGTTATGGTCCGTGCCCTCAATGCAAAGGCAAAGATCGCTTTCATGTTACGATTGATTGGTTTTTCTGCCGCCAGTGTCATCCTAAACGAGGTGATTGTATTGAGTTTGTGCAATGGATTTACGCTATTGACTTCCAGTCCGCCTTTAAGTTCCTCACTAACCAAAACAAAATGGCGTCACTCAGTTTATCGTCCGAGTTGCCTAAATCCGCATATCACTCCACCGCTCTGACACCACCCATCCCATTCTGGCAGGCTCGTGCTCGTGCATTTGCGGATTATGCCCAAAAGCAATTATGGCAACTCGAAGGTAAATCAGGACTATATTACCTCAAATGTCGAGGTTTTACTGAGGAGACAATCCAAATGGCTGGTTTGGGTTACAATCCCAGAGACATTAGTGACATGCCAAAAAGTTGGGGGATAGCTAAGAGTGATAATATTTGGTTGCCGGGTCCAAGCATCGTAATCCCTTGGCTCGTTGACGGCAATTACTGGCGTATAAATATTCGATTGTTACAGCCACGTAATATCGGTAAAAAACAATATCGTTATATTGGTCCCGCTGGTTGGGCTAATGGGCTTTATAATGCTGATACCTTAAGGGCTAACCGTCCGGCAATTCTTACTGAGGGAGAATTAGATGCCTTGACTATTGCCCAGTACGCCGGTGATCTTGTGGCCGCTGTGGCTACTGGCACTACCGAGGGTAGCAGGCGGGATAAATGGATAGCTCGATTAGCAGCCTGCACCTTGGTACTTGTCGCTTTTGACTCTGAACCGGCAGGTGATAGAGCTGCGCAATTCTGGCTGAACACACTACCCAATGCCACACGCTGGCGGCCTCTATGGAAAGACCCTAACGCGATGGCTCAAGCGGGTGCTGATGTACGTGCTTGGATTGAGGCGGGCTTATCCTCAGCACAAGTTGCAATTGAAAGGGAAATTTTTGAGCTATGAGCCTTATCGAATTATGGAAAGAACTTCATCGCCTTGGCGTTATTATCAAGGCGAATGGTGACAAAGTAGTAGTGGATGCCCCTGCTGGTGTACTTACCGATAATTTACGCTCAGCCCTCAGTCAACACAAATCTGCTCTACTGGTTCTGCTACAAGAGCCAGACCAGGAAACTGTACCGCCTGGCTGGCCTAAAACCGTCTTATGGCCGGCCGATAGTAAAGCGGCTACGATTGGAACCCAATGGGAGCGACTGGAAGATGGGACGATTAAGGCCACATATAACACACCCTACGAAATGTGGCTATGCCTGCAATTTGTGTTGTGGGGTCTTGAGTAATTTCCTAAATAACAATCAAGGAGTTTTAAATCATGAACAATATCAAAGAATTTAACAAATTAAATAGCAATAAGGTAACGCGGAAGAGCGTCCGCCTAGGGTTATTTTTCGAGGAACTTAGGAAGGTAAGCGTAGCCCAAATTCAGCTTTCCATGTATGTGATAAATCGAGGCCAAATCTGCCTGACACCCGAGTGCCAAAGTTTCGAGGAGTTATCTGAGGACATAGATAGAGTTATAGCTGAACTAGAATCGGTCAGAGAGTTAGCCAGGCAACAATTTGCCAAGGCCACGAAGAAAAATAATCGTAGGTCTCCTGCGGGAGACAATTAGAGGGATAGACATGACTTGGAGAGGGTCAGAACAAAGCAGTGATGAGAAGCGGGACCTTACTCTATTTTTCTTCTCTGGCGCAGGTAGCGAATGTATTCCAAAGCTTCCTTGCGCTGTTCAGAGGACATAGGGCTAAGGGTATCAATAATCTCCTGCAAAATGGGATCATCAGCAACCGGGACCGGAGGAAGTATTCCTGCCAATCGAAGTACCTTTTCAGGAGACTCCCCTAACGCATGAGCAATTTTAATGCAAAAGTCAGCGCCCGCGTTTCGTTTATCCTTGAGAACACTGGATATGGCCGCTTGAGAAAGATCAGCCCGCCTAGCCAATTCATTATGAGACCAATGTCGCTGCTCTAGCTGTTTCTTAAGCCAGGTATTCAGGTTGCTACTCATAAGCCCATTTTACCCGAAAACAAAGAAGCTTAAAAGTTAACTTACAGGTATTGACAATCAATAAGACTTGTGTTAATATTTCAATAACTTTAGTTATTAGTTTAGTAACACAAGTGATAAAAAGGACCTCGAATGTCTACAGAACCACTCACAATTTCTTTTGTCGGCACCACCGAAATAAAACTTTGGCTAGAACAATGGGCCAAAGAGGATGAACGCAGCATTAGCTACATTCTGCGCAAAATCCTGCAATGCGAGTATCTGCGCCGGCAAGCCGGTAATGGAACCGGCCGGGTTGAGTCGGGGGTAGTACATACCTCAAATTCAACTGGCAGATAGTATCTATCCTATTGGTAAGCCATTGAAATTGGTGGAGATGAAGCAATGAATCCAAGTAAGATAATCGCCTGGTTAACCGGAGTTTTAACCCTACTCTTGGCCCTGTTCTCCTTCATCCTCTCATTCAATGCTCTTACCGACCTGGCCGCCAAAAAAGGAGTTAGCGTGCCGCCCTTGTTCCCTTTTATCGTTGAATTTGCAGTGGTCATCTTCTCAATGAATGCTCTGTATCGTTCCCTGCACGGCGAAAGTGCCAAGTGGCAGTGGGCGCTTATCATTGGGGCCAGTCTCCTGGCCGGACTGTTCAACGTAGCCCACGCCACCACGGATTTGCTAAGCCGGGTGATGGCGGCGATGCCCAGCTTGTTTTTACTGCTGAGTTTCGAGACCTTTTTGGGCCAGGTAAAACACGCTGTCAAACGCCAGGCTCTTGTCAAGAGTATGGCCGATTTGAACCAAGAGGTTGACACCAAGCGTCAAGAGTTGGACCAAATGATAGCCAGCAAGCAAGCCGAATTTGAAACCCTCGTTGAGGCAAAACAAAACGAGCTGGCTACCAAGTCGAAGGAGCTTGACACTTTGATTGACGCCAAGCAAGCCGAGATTGAAAAGTTGACATCTAAACTTGAGGGGTTGAAACAAGAGTTACTGGATACAAAAAATGCCCAAAATGGCAGTCTTTTACTGGCACGCCAGACTAAGGCAGAACAGGACCAGGTTACCAGGGAACGTCGTTTGACTACTCTACGTGACATTCTGAACGTCAATTCCCAGGCCCAACCGTCAACCCTCGCCAAACAACTCGGCGTTAGCCGGCAGACAATTTACAACGATCTCTCTGCGCTCCAAGAGCAAGGGTTTGTCCATAAGAATGGTCATGGCTG
Source organism: Anaerolineales bacterium (assembly GCA_015075185.1). Lineage (GTDB taxonomy): Bacteria > Chloroflexota > Anaerolineae > 4572-78 > J111 > DSQQ01. Next base: position 19,718 of record JABTUW010000001.1, read on the forward strand.
GGAGGTGTCAAAATGACGGCATTGATGCACACGACCCAGATTCAGGTTTACATTTCAGTCAACGTCACTGTAAATGCTGACCGAATCGGGTGGGTGATTCTAGCCTTGATAGCCATTCTATTCAGGCAGATTCAGCGTCTCCTGCGGGAGGTTTCATTACTCGTAAATGATTTTATCGAGTCAGCCCGGTTTACCGCTGCCATCTTTGCTATCGGCTTCAAATCTCTTGCCTATGGTCTAATTGGGGTGAGGCTATGACCAAGTATATCGTTATCATCATCTTAACAACCACGCTAATCATAATCGTGGCCTTCTATTCGGTCCTGGCCAAAACCTTGCTCGTCATCGGCTACACTACTGCGGCCCTGCTAGGTATAACCGGATTGGGTGTGCTAGGATTTGGGGGGTGGTACTTGGCTGAACGAATCCGCCTGATCCGTGCCCGCCGAATCGAGGCAGAAAAGCAGGCTCACGTGATGACGGTCATCACCGGCAACCAGGTTTTCATCCGCGACACCAATCACAAAGCCTACTGGCGAGCCGCCCACCTGGACCCTCGATTCTATGCTAACGGGCAGTATTCGGAACCCACCCTCATCGAAGCCCGCGCCTGGGAAGTGTTTAACACCCCCAAGACGATAACGAGTAGCCAACAGGGACTACTCTCAAGCCCGGTCGAGCCTGAGCCACTTGACCTGTTGACTGTCTTCACGCAGCCCACACAAAGCTATGCTGTGATCGGGGGTCAGCAGACGGGCAAAACCTTCCAGGCTCGCCATATTGCCAACTATTGGATAAGCCAGAGTATCAAACCACTGGTTATTGGCCCCAAGTGGGACAAAGGCGAATGGGGAGGCTGCATTCTAATAGGAGGCAACGGTGATTTTAAGGCCGTCGCCTGGGGTGTGAGTGTTATCCGCCGTATCGTAGAGGCCCGACACGCCAATAAGAGCAAGGCCCACAAAGAGCACAAAGTCTTACCTGTATTCTTTGACGATTGGACTCCAATCGTTGATGCGGTGCCGGATGCCCGCGCCCTGGTGCTGGAAGCTACCACGCTTTACGCCTCTGTAAACGTGCTTCTGTATTTCATCCTGCACAGTGATACCGCTCATGCCTGGGGAGTAGATCGCAAAGGCGCAGCCCTGAAAGATAATTTCATAAAACTATTTATCATCCCCCAGTATGACATTAACGGGCTGATCGTGCGAGACAGGACGCGCGGTTACATCCATTTCGCTGGAGAAGATGTGGACAGGCCAACCCGGTTGTTTACTGCACCGCCTATAACACTGGGGCAAGCCAGTATAGTCACACCGCCCATTGCTTTGGGTCCCAATGAACAAGAGCAAAAAATACTTGACCTAAAAGCAGCCGGGGCGAGTTATAACGAAATATGCCGCCAAGTTTTTGGGACTGCTGGCGGCAAGCAAATTCAATCAATCAAAGATGTTTTAGCCAAGTACCAAGTACCGGTTTGATTTGAGGCAAGTACTCGGTACGCGGCCCATCCTACTCACCTTCAGGAGTTAAAGTTATGAACGCACAAACCCAATCAAAATCCATCCTCGACAACCCCACCGTCGTAAAGCGTGCAATCATTTACGCCCGCGTCTCAACCGACGAACAGGCCGAAACGGGTACCTCGATGGATAACCAAGTGGATAAGTCGCTGGCCTACACCGCCGCCAGTAATATGCAAGTGGTCGCTGTACTCAAAGAGGACTACACCGGCAAGGTACTTGATCGGCCCGAACTAAACAAGGTCCGGGCCATGCTCAAAGATGGCCAGGCTGATGCCTTGATCGTCTACAAAACTAACCGGCTCGACCGCTCCGAGTGGGGTATCAACTTGCTTATCCTTTTGCAAGAGCTAAAAGCTCTGGGAGTTGAACTGCATTACAGCCGGGACCGGCGACAGGTCAACTTGAATGACCCGGTGGAGGCTTTGATGCAATCTATAGCCGGTTGGCAAGCCGGCGAAGATCATCGAGAGACGGTTGCCAAACTGCAAGAGGGACGCTATACCAAGGTGCGGCAAGGAAATGTCGTAATATCCAGTGTTCCCCCGTACGGTTATTGTAAAGTCAAGAAAAAGGACAAGACCTGGCTTGAAGTGGTATCCGAGGAAGCAAAAGTGATACAGTTAATTTTTCACTGGTACGCCATTGAAGGCTTAACCATAGTTGGTGTAGCTGACCGACTCATGGCAAATGGTATTCCATCTCCCAGCGACGTGGGCAGAGCATCGAAACAACGCAAAAACAAAAGGCGCACCTGGAACGTGCAAACGATAGCAGGAATCATAAAAAATGAAACCTACGCCGGGACATGGCGTTATGCCAAAAAGATTACTGTGAACGGCAAACAGATTAAAAACCCGGTCAAGGACGATAGCCTAGCCGTGTCCGTCCCAGCGATCATTTCACGTGAGGTCTGGGAGGCCGCTCAGGAGCGATTACGCCAAAATAAAGAGAACGCCAGGCGCAATCGCAGACACGAATACCTCCTTTCCAATCGTTGCACGTGCGCCCACTGTGACCATAAAATTATAGGGCGGACCATGACGACCCCCAAACGGACATATAGTTATTACTATTGTCCAACCTATGAAGGACGCTACGTTAAGGACTGCGATATGCCCCCCTTTTCGGCCGACAAGGTTGATGCCATCGTATGGAGATGGGTTGAAGAAGTTTTAACCGATGAAACCAAGTTAGGGATAGGCATGAACGACTACCGAGCCGATATAGAAAAACGAAACAACCCAGCCAAAGAAGAATTAAAAATTGTGGAAGGGCTAATATCGGAAAATAGAGAAAACCTAAGTGATGAAATGATTAACCTGAGACTCGTTAAGGGGGAGATAGCCAAAGCGGAAATTGCCACTAACATCAATAGAATTGAAGAGACAATGAACCGGCTGGAAGCTCGCCGCGCTGACTTGTTGGCTCAAATCGAGGTCACGGAATTAACTGATGAGCAGATTTTGAGTATCAAGCAATTCGCCGCCGAACTCCGAGCCGACATAGAGACGATTAGAGCAGACTATAAGAGTCGCCGGGACTTGCTGGCCCTGATAAACCTGCAAGCCCGGTTCACTATAGAGGATGGCGAAAAGATCGTCTACATAACAGCCAAAATAGGCCCCAAGCGATTACCTATTGCATCCATTGCATTTTACGGGCAACTGAGGTAAAATCACTCGCGTTTCGTCCATTCTGAATCGTGAGAAAGAGTGATGCATGTCCACACTGATACCCCGTAAAAGATTATCCTTTGGTTCGGCTGAGTTGGACCAGATGCTTGGCGGTGGGTTGCTCTCCGGCACTGCTTCTCTAATTAGCGGCGCGCCGGGCGTGGGCAAAACCACCCTGGGCCTGCAATTTTTGATTGCCGGTATCAAAGACGGCCAGCCCGGTTTGCTGGTTTCTTTTGAGGAGTTCCCGGCCTCGCTCATTCGCGACGCCCTCCAGCTAGGCTGGGATCTAAAAGCCCTGGAGAAAGACGGCCTGCTGCGCATCCTGTTCACCTCGCCGGAAGTCTTTTTGGGCAGCTTGAAAACCCCCGACAGCCCTCTGGCCCCGATGTTGACCACGCTGGCCCCCGAACGGGTGGTCATTGACAGCGCGGCCCATTTCCAACGCATGAGCGATGACCCGTTGGAGCTGCGCGAAATTTATAACACCCTGGTCAATGCTTTGAAGCGGGAAAAAATGACTTCATTGCTGCTGGACGAGGCGGTCAACGTCTTAGAAGTCCAGCGCGGGCGGATGGCCTCGCTGCCCTTTTTGGTGGATACGGTTATGCTGCTGCGCTACGTGGAAGTGGACAGCAGCATGCAGCGAGCCATTGCCGTGATGAAGATGCGCGGCAGCGCCCACCAGAAAGAGATCCGCCGCTTTGAAATTCAAAAGGGCGGATTAAAGATCAAAGAACCCTTCACCGGCCGCGAAGGAATTTTGTCCGGGGCCACGCACCGGATTGCATAATTAATCTCTATCATACCGACTCAAAGCCTCGCCAATCGTTGCGAGGCTTTTTGATTTTGGTCAGACCGGCCCTCCAGCCTTTCCTGGATTTCTTTTCATTCAGACTGCCAGGCGCTCTTCAATTCGCCGTCGGAGTAATAACAATTCATCCCGGTTAAAGTTATCCACTGCCGATAAAATCACCGATAGTGGAACCTGAAGCCTAACGACCGGTTCTGCTCTTAATAAATTTTGCCGCAAGACTTCCGCAACCTCTTGCGCATCATCCCAGACTTCCACCGCACGCATTACTTTAGCCTTTGGCTACACAGCCAGGCGATGTATAAATTTCAGCAATGACTCGGATGAGCAATTCAAAGCTATTCGATTGAAAGGCAGAAATCAAAGGTCCAGTGTTACTAACGGCGTAGGTTACTCCTGGTAGTCGGGTGATCGCTTGGGGTTGAGCCATACTGCTCTATCCTGGGTTGACCCTTATTGGGATCTGGTAAATAATAGGGGGAGTCTTATGGTTACACGGGGGAATGGTAGGGGGGTTACATTAACTTGCTCCATCTGCGGGCGAGGTGGTATTCGCCCGGCGAAGGCGTTTTTCTCAGCCGGGATCCGGTGGAGAGTGAGCCACCGTATCAGTATGTGCGAGGGAATCCAGCAAATTGGGTTGATCCAAGTGGGTTACTCCCGAATTATGTCATTGCTCGCGAGTTGGGATTTAACAGTTTCGACGACGTTATGGCAGCAAATTGTCTACTCATATCCGCCACAGGACCAATTGGCAAGATCTATGATGGAGAACTTAGACCACTCTTTCAGGAAGTTATCCGCTCTATTGATGCAGGCTGGCGCTTAGAAAAGAATTTATTTGGAAATGATCGCTATCAAGATGGGTTAGTCAGATTTGGAAGGCATTTCCTTGCAATAGCAATTCCGGGTACCAGGCCAATGCCTTTGGGATTTAACAATCCCAATGACTCAAATTTGATTGTTGTGCCATCTTCTTACCGCACAGTAATACACTTTCAAGGGTTCATCGAATATTTTGGATACCGAGGTGAGTTTGCATACAGGTTTAATTTTGCCAGCGGTAACCAGAAGTTTTGGTGGTCAACGTCCAGGCACTACGAGAGAATACTTGCAACTTAAGATTTTTCTATCAGGTTATGCTTATTACAGTGGAGGTAGTAATACAATTCCGGCAATTGGTGGTGGTAACAATCCCGTACCGGTTTTTGTGGGAAGCACCTCTAGCGCCAACGCCGGAGGACCATACCCAGAGCACCACTTGACGAACCTCTTATCATAAGGAGGTATCCAGGAATAGGAACTGTTGCTGGTTCACGTACAAGAGCAACTGCGTTAGGTAGATTAGGTGCGTTTGCCAAGCTCCACCTATTGGTAGACGAGCATATCAAGTATTAATTCAGGAAAGTCAAAATCCTTTGGTGTGTACACCGTTGGTCGTTGGCGTATCATCATTCAAACTTACCAATTGTGGATTTCTCCTCAGAGGAGAGGCCTGAAATTAGGCGCAATCATCTCTCCATATCTCCCAATGGAATTATACTCATTAAGGATGAAAAGTTACATTCTTAAAGGACTGGAATTTAGGGTCAACAAGGTTTCTAAGGCAGTGCGGTGAGTAGTCCGAGTTTGGGCCAAGCAATCGGTAATGGCGGTACAGAACTTGGTGTAATCGTCGTAGTAAATTGTACAACACTTCTTTTTAACAAAACGCCACAGCCGTTCAATCAGGTTGAGGTTGGGCGGTAGGGTTGAGTAAGAAAACCAACTGAATATTCAGGTAACGAGCCGTGTCCAAGACCAGGGTGCATTTCTGATAGCGGGCATTATCCAAGATGACCACAATCGGCGAATCACCAAAACGGTGGGCCAGATGAACCAGTAACTCACAAACCGATAAAGCGTTGATGGTCTCGTGATTGGTTAGGATGACCAACTCGTGGCTGATGGCGTGTAAAGCGCTCAAGACATTGAACCGTTTGCGACCACTGGCCCGTTTGAGATACCGTACCACCAAACTGTAGACATGGCCAAGAAGGTAGCATCACAAAATGGGCGGCATCTATAAAGAACAGATGAACCTTTTCTGCTGGGCTTGTTCGATCAAGGGTTGTAACGTATCGGTTTGAAAGCTCTCTTGGGCCGCTACTTCGGCTCAGTCGGGTAGTTGTTTGACTTTACGCCGCTTAAGTTTATTTTTTGAAATGCTCGCACCTGGGGTAAGGACCGCTCTAACCCCGTGGCTTCTTTAATAATCGCCTGAGCTTGTTTCAGGTGGTCGGTGGATTGGCTTCCATCGCCTGGATGATAGTCTGTTTCTGCTGGAGCAGATGATTGGTTTTCTTGATAATGCAGTTGTTTGAGCGCCTCCACCGCCACTCAGGTACAAATCGAAATACTTACGCAAGGTTGTTTGACTAATATTCAAGTAAAGCCGATCTCTTTATGCGCTACTCCTTGTGACTTGAGCAATAAAGCTTGTATCCGCCGCCGCACGAGGGGATGAGGATGATGAATACTCTGATAACTGGGTTGTTTGATGTCGTCTGCCTAAATCCGATTTGGCGCACTACCGATCACCTCTCCCTGTATCGAATGGTTTACTAAACGGGGCACAGTTTACCAGAGGTACATCGCTTATGTCCAGTCTATTCGGTCAAATGCAATATCCTTTCCTAAATGAGTATATAACAGAGATCCCTTTTGATTAGGCTGATATGGGTGAGAATTCAAGTCAAAGCAACCATTATGGAGAAAAGGTGTACAAGAATAAGATATTAGCCAATTTGCTACGCTTTTCGTAATAACTCTATCTGCCGCACAATGCACAACTTCTCCATCTGCTGTTCCAGAAGCGTTATCAACCACCTCTGGCTATGGTTTAATCTATTATTCCGACAGAGAAGATGCAGACGATTTTGCTGGAATTGAATTTGGCGGACTTTATCTTACTGACCTTGCAACTAAGAGGAAAGTATTTGACTGAGGGAGGGTATCAATATGAAAGTTTTCCTGGTCGCCTGTTACTCAAATTGGTTTATACAGAACGAGGTAATGATGTATCTAATGAAAACGAGTTGAATTGTACTTGTTGGACTTAAACGGTAACAAAATACGGTTGACTAATAACGATGTCAACGACAGTGATGGAAATTGGTCGCCTGATGGTCAAACCATTGCTTTCTGGTCTAGCCGGCCTGACGAAAGCTGGCTATATTTAATGAATTCCGATGGATCGAACGTTCGACCCTTTTGATAGTGACCTGGGTTGGAATTTGGGTTCCTGTCCGTTTGGGCACCGAATGGTCAAAAACTAGCTATTTCTACTCTGTCTTCACTGATCGTCCTATAGATTTAAACAATTTACAAGATAATTTCCAAATTGTGGAAGTAGGTTCAACGAAATTTCACAAACTTTACCCGATGATCGTGTTCGCACCGATTTTAGTTGGTCTCTGATAGTAACAAACTCGTGTATCTTTCCAATCCGGTTGACCTTAATTCGTTTCAAAGTTTATAAGACAATGTATGTGCTGGATACCCAAACCCAAGAAGAAACTTTAATTGCCGAATTTGCAATTATTGGCACACCCATTGGTCTCCAGTTGAGGATGTGATTGCCTTTTCTGCTACTACCACAGAAGAAATGAATAGTGGAGAATTGAATGTTTACTTAATCAATGGTGATGGCACAGGACTAAAGCGAATGACAGACGATGGGTTTATAGAGTTGCTTCCTGGTCTCCTGACGGTAAAAGTTAGCATTGAGTTTGTTGGCGAACAGCTAGCTGACTTTGAAATATATATTTTTGATATAGAAAGTGGAACATTGGAGCAAGTGACTGACAACAATGTGTACGATGCCTTTCCAATATGGGTAGAGCCATAAGATAATTTCTTTTCAAAATTGCTTAAATGGTTACCAGTAACAATGACTAACTTGCTCCTTTATTGACTTTAGATAAATAAAGAGAAAAGGCGGCTTGTGAGTTGCACAAACCGCCTGGCGGTAGAAGATAAAGGGTATGCCAACCTTAAATTCTTCTACAGCCAAACAGCTTAACAATTTAATTGAGTTTCGGCAAACGGTGTATGACCAAATTCTGATCGGAACCAGGGATGCTCAGTTTGAGTTAATAGAGTTGTTCCTGAATAATTTATAAGAGCCAAAAGTTCCAAAGACCAGCGGCAATCGCAATCACATCATCCTGAAAATTCTCTTTGCGATTGCGGAAGGTTGGACAAGGATACCATAACGCTTGATGCCACCAATCTATGTTCAACCAGAATTCTAACCTTGCAAAGCCCGATTTTCTAACTTCTGCTGATCGGTCAACTGAGCATCAGGGCGGGACTTACTCTTGCGTGGCTTTTTGTAAGGCAGTTGAATGCCCTGGCCCGCATAATCGGTCTGAATGCCCTGAAACCCAAATCTACCAGCAGTTTTATGGTTTCAAACCAGGGCTGATCCGATGGAAATTCAGCTTTAACATGGCATAGTCGTGATGGCGGCGTGAAACGTCCGTCAACAAAGAGGATTAGCTTACAGCTGGCGATGATGATATTCTTCAGGGTATGGTCTTTTCCACTATACATCTTCGTTGTTGTCCATTATCGGCGGGCCGACGATGCGGACGTTCGGTCACATCCAGGATGGGTTGGTCAAGTTCTTGACAGACCTGCTGCAACGTGGCGACGCTATCAAACTCACGGGCGGGCATGACCTCAACCAGACCAGAGTTTTGTGCGGCAGCGGTGATAACTATGCACCTGTTCATTGGCTTTGGAACAGCCATCTCAAACTGGCTGCCCAACACATCAAGGTAGGATAGACTTTGTAATAGTACAGGATAAACAGCAACTTATCTTCTATCGTTGGCGGTTTGCCTTTTGACCGCCACCAGGTTTACGTTGGCGGGTTCCGGCAGCTAAACCTTGTTCGTAGGCTTGTTGCTGTTCTTCTTGATAGACTTCAGCAAAGACCGGCAGAATTTTACAAATTTCCTTGGCAGATAGGCCGGTTAAGGCTCTCATTTGTCGGTCGTCTCGGATGTTGAGGCTCATTAGTGTAGCTCCAGCTTTATTTTTTGGTTAGCTACACTAATCTTTGTTCAGAACAACTCTAATGGAGCTCTGTTGCTAAGTGACCATCCTCGTTGTTTTGCCGAGGTGAGCCTCTCCCAGCCTTTCGTCGGCGTTGGTCCGGTGCCTATAGCGCGATTGAAGAAGGACCAGGATCAGCAGCAGATGTCGCGTTGCTTTTTAGGCAAGTGCCACGGCAGGGCGTGCAAAATATTTCCGTTGGATACGACGGTCTGGCCGCATCAGTGCCGGACGCCAGGCGGCTTGGTCTCACCAGCCGACCAAAGCCTTAAAGCACCATTCGATTGTGCAAGGACACATCTATTCGTTGTTGACCTGGACCCCGGTCCTGGGCAGGTTGGTCCCCACCCTATTCACCAGCGGCTCGAACCGGGGCAAAGGCGATAGAGGTGGGGCGACCCAGGTGAAGCAACTGTGCCAAGCCCGGCCTGATCGGACCCAACAAGGACTAGATGTCATTGTGACTGATGGACACTATGGCAATCATCACTTTTGGGCTGGTCCAGGGATTAGCCTGTGCCATTTTGAGCCGACTGCGCTGTGATCGGGTGTTATACCTGGCTCTGGTCCTTACCGGGGCTGGGGGCGTCCGGCGGTACACGGGGCCAGATTTGCCTTCAAAGCCCCAGAAACCTGGCCAGAACCGGTCGAACAAGTCGAGTTTAACCCCGAACGGTGGGGACAGGTGCGCTACGCCGCTGGTGTAACCTCCACGCCAAGCAGGACGCTCAGACCAGCTTTGATGTCATCTTGGCCGAAGTTCACCTGGAACGGCCCAAGCCACCCGCCCGCTCTGGTTGGGGTACTTACCCGTCACGGGGATTATCCGCTCCAGGAGGTCTGGTCTTGGTTCGATTTCGCTGGCCGATTGAACCGAGTATCCGGTTTCGCAACAATACCTGGCCTGGACTTTTACTTTCAGACCAGTGAAGCTGTGATCGCTGGACCAACCTGGTCGAGATCGCCTACTGGCAGTGTTTCTGGCCCGCCAGCGGCTCGGATCAACCCTTGCCCTGGCAAAAGCGCAAGTCCGCTTGACCCCGGGTCGGGTTCTGCGCAGCATGGGCGCAATTTTTAGTCAGATTGGCACCCCGGCCCAACCGCCCAAAACGCGCGGAAAGTCGCCCGGTTGGCCCAAAGGACGACCTCGTCAGCGACCTGAACGGTATAAACCGACCAAACGGACCAAGAAAAAGGTCAAAACAACCTAATTTTGCCGTAAAACTCAATTGTTAAAGAGCTTGGGTACGCTGGTTTTCATCTCAGTGCTGATTCAAGTTCTCTAAATTCAAATCCTTTAACCCACACCAAAAATCCTTCTGATGGTAGAATGGGCTTAGAGTCAATCAAGGTTCTAAACCGTATCTAACCATCAGGAGGCAAAAATGTTCCCCGAATTTGAACAATTTAAGAAGCACCTGTGGCGGCAAAGACGGCACACCAGCACGCACCGCCACTACGCCAGCGATTTGCGACTCTTCTTCGCCTGGGTAAATAAGCCGCTCGCCGCTATCACCATCAGCGATGTAGACACTTACACTACTCACTGCCAAGAGCAAGGCCACGCCATCACTACTATCAACCGGCGCTTGACTGCTCTACACTCGTTTTACCAATTCCTCGCCGCCCAGATTGACAATCCACCCCCTAATCCGGTCCTACCCCGGCGACACTTCATCCGCCAAAGACGCACTCTACCCCGTACTATAACTGATAACACGCTTGACCAACTGTCTGCTGTCATCAATACGCCCCGCGACAAAGCGATTTTTCTACTCATGCTGCGCTGCGGGTTGAGAGTCGGCGAAATCCGCCGCCTTTCACTGGCTGATCTTAATTTACAGCCACCTCCCGGCCAGTTGCCTCGACTGTGGATACACGGCAAAGGCGGTAAGCAGCGTGTGGTTTATCTTTCTCAACAAGCCCTGACTGCATTGAATGAGTGGTTAGCCATCCGGCCCACCAGCCCCGATCCGGCAGTGTTCCTCAACCGTTATAACCGCCGCTTGAGTGTGACCGGCATCCAAAAACGGTTAGCCCGTTATTGTCGCCAGGTCGGAATTTGGCTCACCTGCCATCAGTTACGCCATACTTTTGGCCGCCACTTGACCGAGGTGCAAGTGCCGGTGACGACCACTCAACGGTTGTTGGGCCACGCTCAGTTACGAACGACCCAAATCTACACCCATCTCTCCAACCGGCAGGCGCAAGCCGAATTTGACTCGGCGATGGTTCAGATCGCTGGCTGGCTCGGTCAGACCGCAGAGGTCTCGCAGACCTTTGCGGTCTCTCAACTCGGAGGAGTCGCGCGATGACTCTCAGCACTGGCCAACGCCGCTTTCACTTCAAATGTACCCAACCCACTGACCCCACCCTTAAACCCTTTGCTGAGTGGTCGCCAACCAATCAAAAATTTTTGCCGGCTTCCGCGATTGGCTCAAATCCGGCGGTTACAGCGACAGCGCCATCAGCCAGTACAATGTTGCTGTTCGTTTAGCTCTCGGCCTGCTCGATAAGCCCGTTTGCGAAATTGACCCTGCCACCGATTTGGACGGGGTGCGAGATTACCTCGCCCGCCGCTTTGACAAAGCCTCAACCCTGGCGACCTATCACAAAGGCTTGGCTAAAATGGCCGACTATCTGTGCCAGTGTTACAAGCAGCCGCCTCTACCAACCGTAATTAATTGGGATACTTATCTCGGCTCTTTCCCAACCTGGCTGGCCGACGATCTCCGCGCTTACATCCTCCATTGTCGTCGAGCCTGGCTGCCAGAACGGTGGCACATTCTGACCCTTGGCCTGCTTAATCACCTGACCGGCACATTGCGTGGGTTGATCGGTAATATTCCCCTGACTAATTTAGCTGATTTGACCCCGACTCGTTGGTTTGACTACCTGGATTTACGCCTGCACGCCGGTATTAAACCAAACACCTTGAACCGAGAATTGTATGATCTGCAAGATTTTTTACGCTTTGTGGGAGAATGGGAGCGGCCTATTTGTGGACGAGTGTTAAATCTTAAGCCGCTAGCAACGGGCGAACGGCTGCCCCGCGATGTGCCGATTGAATATCTTCACCGCTTAAGCCGGCAGATTGAAGCCGAAGCGGCAACTACCCAACCGGATGCTCATTACAAAGCCGTGATGGATCGAGCTTGGTTTTGGTTAATGCTTCACAGCGGACTTCGCACCTGCGAAATTCGCCGTTTGTGCCTCAGTGACCTGAACCTGGAAGCCCGGCAGGTACGGATCGAGCAGAGCAAGGGGCTGCAAGACCGGATCGTATTTTTGAGCCAAACCGGAATTGAGGCGTTGAAAGCTTATCTGGCGCTTCGCGGCCCGGCGGAGACCGATCACGTTTTCATCTATCGCTGCCAGCCGCTCAAGGTCGGCTATTGTGGCCGGCGGTTGCGCTTTTACGGGAAACGGTGTGAGCTGCACATAACACCCCATCAGTTGCGCTTTAGCTGTGCAACGTTATTACTCAACACCGGAACGCCGGTTCTGACCGTACAACGGATTTTAGGCCACCAGCGAGTGGAGACGACGCTGCGGTATGCCCGGCTGTATGATAGCACGATTGCTAGAGATTATGAACGGGTGATGGCAGGGCTGGAGAGCCGCGATTACCCGCTTCGCACTTCAGGCAGTAATGGATGTGTTCGCTCGAACCACTAAAGGCTATGAATTTCGGCTTGTGTAGCAATTTTATAGCACACTACATTTCAATGATTCAAACAGATAAAAAAAGTGGAAGAACCATCATCAATTAGTTCCACCTTGAGGATTGAGTTATGTTGAGTCTCACTTTTTGGTCCTACCTGATCAGTTCCCAAAAACGATTACAAGTATTCCTATAATTCCTATGATAATATTAAGGACTCCTGCTATAACTTTGTATGGTATATCACTTCGTTGATAATATGGGTGTAGATACTTTTCTAACCAATTTTCGGGAACAGTTATAAATGTTAATCCGATTCCAATAGCCGCACTAAAACCGAAGATGCTGGCAAAAAATCTCCCCCATATCTCAATCTCATTATTTGCTGGACGGGGTACAGTTAGGTTCAATAGACATGATCCACAGATAAGCAAAACTGTTAGAGCGAAGATTATAATAGTTGCTAATCTAGTCGGCACTTTAGTTACTCCAGTTAAATCTAAAATCAGATACATCCTGGACTCGACCCTATTTCACGCTTGGTGGAGGAACTGGAGGAATATTAATAGGATTGTGGAAATATCCACCTGTACATTCCAGACAAACATCAGGAGATTTTTTATCATCTTTAATAATATTACTTGCATCAAATCTGGAGATTTTATCTGCCCAGTTCCAAGCATATTCTTCCCTTGGTAAATCATCAATGGCCCAGGTATTTATTCCATAATCTAATACACTAAATCCTATGTTTGTACCAACAGAGATAGATGCCCTAAACCAGATGCATTCCCAAATGCTGAACCTCCAACGATTGGTGACACGGAACTTCCCAAACTCCACCCCTGTGATGAAATTTTGAAGTTGAATAGGATCCGGTATTGAATGTCCCTGCCCAAAAAGCACTGTATTCCTAGAATTATCCCAGTTTCCTGAGTGCAAACCACCAAAACCGAACATCTGCTGGACTGAGGCCTAAACCGAAAGAATTCCGTAACCAATGTATCGCCTCCCATATCTATCAACAATGTAGGTTCCACCACCGGATAGTATCTTTAGGAAAGTAGGTGAAATTGATCCTGAATTCCAACGAAGTCGTAAGATCGTCGCCCACTTGTATTCAAATTAGTATAGGCAATTCTCTGAATCACCTCTAATAGGCTGTTTATTGATTGAATATGCCCAGTATCCACCTGCGGAATGGGCAAAGGGACTTTTGTCAACTATCCTCTGTCCACTATTCACCGGAAGCCCAGACCATTGTATTCTCAACTTTCCATCAAGGCATAAGATTGTGGCGGCCCCAGTCACCCTGCAAGCCAGGTACAGCGGTGTCACCACGATAGTTTGCCTCTGAAGGTGGCAAAAGACCTTGATAATAATAAATTTTATCACCGTTTTGCATCCTGTAATGCCTTAAGAAGTCCCCATTGCCCCTCGAGTTGCTGCCATAACGTCGTCGAAACTGTTAAATCCCCAACTCGGACCAATAGGTGGATCATAGCAAATCTGAGTTGGGTCGTCAGAGCAAGAGGGTGGATTCATGCCACTTGGATCAATTAAGTTTACTGGATTTCCTCGTACATATAAATACGGCGGCTCACTCTCCACCGGATCCCGGCTGAGGAAAACGCCTTCACTAGGCGCATACCACCTTGCACGCAAATGGAGCAGGTTAATGTAACCCCCCTACCATTCGCCGGTGTAACCGTAAATGTTCCCTGCCAATCAAGCGCGCCTGCTGCTCCAAACCAACAGTCCCAGACAAATGAGCAGTGCGGAAATAGAGATAATCAGTCCCAGCCAAAAACTCCCCGGACTGAATACCAGTTCTACCGTATGCTGTCCCGCCGGAATAACCACGCCCTGCTGGACGACATTAACCCGCAGCAGGTCTGCCGGTTGGCCGTCAATGGTCGCCTGCCAGCCGGGGTAATAAATCTGGCTAAAAACCAGCAACTGCCGGGCGGAGGCGTTGATCTCAGCTTTAAGGCGGGTGGAGTCAGCTTCCAGCAGGGTTACGGTCGAAGCTGCGGGGTCGGTGGGAGGCAGGCCGAGGGGGGTAGAGACCACGGCTGTCCGGCGCAGGTCAAAAGCATCGCTGCCCAGGCGGGTGATGGCCTGATGATCATCGGGCACGACTTCGACATTCCCCACCAACCAGGCGCGTGGGAAGGGATCGCCCAGCTCAAATACCTTGAGGTCGTCCTCTTCAAAAACCAGGCGCAGGCCGGCATCGGCGATGTTACGCTTGTCCAGCACGTAACGGACGCTGAGCAACTGCCACAAGCGCCAGGCGGGCATCTGCCGCATAAAGCTCTCGACGGAAGCCAGTTGCAGCGGTGTATTGCCGGTCAAATCTTGCAGCTTATAAACCGAGGCGGCGCTGTTGCCGCCGGGGAGAAGCCCGCCGCTGGCGATGCGGGTGGGGAGGTTGGAGGGTTGGAGGGTTGCCCATAGGGGGCCTTCGGCTCGAAGGTTGGTTTGAAGAAATTGGGTCACGCCGTTGGGGGTGAAGGGGGGTGGGGTGACAGGTTTTTCCAAATTAAAACGCCAGTTGACGGTGAACAGGTTGAAGATGAGCCAGAGCGCGACCAAGGCCATGCCCCAGGGCCGGCGCAGCCAGCGCCGGGAGCGGAGTAATAACAAGACCAGCATGCCGCCCAGGATCAGCAAGCCAAAAAGGTGGTGCCACAAAACCCCGTAAAAGAGGTTGACTTCATCGCCGCGGGCGGTGGAGGCAGCCGAACCGTAAATAAAAAAGGCGGTCAGGGCCAGGGCGACGGCGGCAATCCGGCGCAGGCGGCGCTCAAACAGGGTCAAGGCGGCGCGGGCAGATTTGGCCAGCGGCCCGGCCAGAACCAGCGCCCCACAGCCGGTCAGAACAGCGGCGCTGAAACTGTAGATCAGGAAAGCGCGTTCCTGCTGGCGGACCACCTCAAAACCTGGCAAAAAGAGGTAAAAAAGAGGATACAGAAAGGTGTGGCCACCAAAAGCCAGCAGTAGACCCACCAGACCGGCGCCAGCCCAGAAAACAACAGAGGGCCGGGGGCCGGGGGTTGGGGGTTGGACTGACAAGGCCAGGGCAATGAGGACCAGCGAAACGATGCCTACATACTGCGGTGAGCCGCCGAAGAAGCCGGGATAGAGAATGGCAATTGCTTCGTTCAGCGGCAGCCCGGCGGAGACGGCTTGGTAGGAGAGGTCGGCCCGCAGCGAGTGAACGATAAATTCGCGGGTGGGCAGAAGCTGGGCGGCGGCAATCGCCGCGCCGAGAAGCACGATGATGAGCCAGGGCGTAAGAGAGGCGAGAAGGCGTCCCAAGGGGAGGCTGCGCACTGAAACGTGATTCGTGATGCGTAAATCGTAAATACCCAAAGGGTACGATGTCGTAAATCGTAAATACAAAAAGTAGGCCAGGCTGAGGTAGAAGATATACAGCACCGTTTGCGGATGGCCGGCCAGGATAGCCAGGGCGAAAGCGAGCGCGCCCCAGTAGGGGGCAGGGGAGCGGGGGACTGCCAGCGCGGAGCGCCAGGCGGGGGGGGCAAGGGAGCGTGAGGTGTAATTATTTGAAGGTTGTCTATCCTCAACCCATTGCCGATTATCAATCGGCAGTCGGCGGTCTGTGGTCGGCAGTCGTGCAGCGGCACTGACGGCCCACAGCACCCAGGGCAGCCAGGCGCTAGCTTCTAAAATGGTGATTTGCTGCACCGGGAAGCCGGTGAGGTAGCCGCCATAGGTAAAGGCCAGCGAAGCCATAACCGCGCCGAAGCGTGCCCGCCGGAGGGAAGCGGCGAAGCGAAGCGGCGAGGCTGCGAAGAGATGAAGAAAGGAAGCGCGGGCAAAAAGATAGGTCCCGACCGCCGCCAGGGAAAAGTGAGCTATAACCTGTAATTCCAAGGTCCACAACGGAAAGCCGAGGCCGCTCCAGCCAAGGAGCAAGCTTTCCAGGATATGAGGCGGGTATAAGGCCCCGGACTGGATATCGGCCAGAGCCGGCTGGCCGCCAAAGAGGTAAGGATTCCAGAGAGGGATCTGGCCGCGGACCCACTCCTGGGCGGCGAAGGCCCGCAGCGGGAAATATTGCCCGGTAAAGTCGCCGGTGGCGACAGCCATCCGGTCGGCGGGGTTGGGAGTGAGGAGTTGCCAGAAAAAGAGGCCGGGCAGGAGAGCCAACAGCACGAGCAGGGCGGCATCGGGCCAATCATGTGACCAGTTGTTTAATTTTGAGGGATGGGCGGCCTGAGTCATTTTTTCATACCGAGTGAGGAGCCTGCGGGCTAGTTATGCACTGTGGGTTCAGGGCACTTGGGCGGCTGGCAACTCTGCCTAATAAGCTGGTAAAGATGTTGGGCTACTTCCAGGTTGACAGCCTCATTGGGGTGAGCGTCCATAGCATTAACCGTTGTGGTGGCCGGGTCACGTCCGGCCAAAAGCTCGCTGACATCTAACACCGGAATGTTATGCGCATGAAAAAGGTCCACGACCGGTTTAAGCAGTTCGCGGCTCTCCTCGACCGCCGTCAGGCTGGGAAAAACGACCACGATCAGCGGGATCTGTTCGGAAGCGGCCCCTTCAATAATTTTTAATAACTCCTGCTGATGCCGCCAGCGAATATCCGGGTCAACGCTAATTTTTTTGAGCCACTCGTTCCAATAGATATTCGCCCATTCCTGCGGCCCCAACCGGATCAGCCGCCAGTATAAAAAATTAAAGGCATAAGAATTTTCCACCAGCGGTGACAGCCAGGCCGGCGGATCGCGCCTGATGGCAGGTCGCTGTGCTCCGGTTTGATAGGCGGTGCCTTCGATATCATTAATGTAGTAAGACAGCACTAACAGATCGGGCCGCTGGGGGTAGTTAAGGATAGCGTCCACTTCGTCGGCGGTATCCCAGCCGGGAGAGGCAACGACAAGCACCGCAAAATCATCGCCTAAGAGTCGGCCAAGTTGGTCAGAAAAACGATCTTGAGGATTGGCAATACCGGAGCCGGCGGCAAAAGAGTCGCCGACCACCATCACTTTGGTTTTGCCGGCCAAATTTTCCGGGGTCCACTCCCTATCGCGATAGCCAAGCGAATTTTCCTGCCAGTAGCGCTCGTACCAGTTTTGGGAGGCCAGGGTGTAGCGAAAGCCGTCGGATTGGGCAAAGAAGAGTTTGAAAAATAGTTCGAGAGCCATCAGGGTGAATAGGAGGGTGAACAATATCAAAAAAATATTTGGCAATAAGGTCTGGACACGACCCCACGCTGGTGACTTGCGATTAAAAACGATAATGGGGGCCAAGAAAAGAATTAAACCAAGCACCCAAACAGCCAAATAGGCCAGCCAATAATTCATTTACGTAATCTTCTTCCTGCGCCCGGCGATGAAGAATACCATCACCATTAGAAGCAGGGTTAACAGGCTAATATATACGCCCAGTTTAAAGGGTAATGGGGAATAGACAAATTCGATTTGATGGACACCGGCGGGGATATAGACTCCGCGCATGGTTAAATTAGCTGCGTAGATGGGCTGAGATACCCCGTCCACCAGGGCAGTCCAGCCGGGATAATAGAGGTCGGACATGACCAGGATGCCGGGGGTGGGCAGGTTTACCTCTAATTTTGAGGCAGAGGGACCATAGGAGATAAAACGGGGCTTTTCGGCTGCTTGGGAAGATTGTAACAACGGCTCCGGTAGTTGGCCTTCGATGACAACCTCAGAAGCCGGGTTAAAGTGGGGTGAGCCGAGTTTTTCTTGGGCCTCGGCAGTAGTGGCCACCTGAGTGACTTGATGTACCACCCAGGCGCGAGGTAAGTAATTTTTATTTAGGTAAATGCTGTTCGGCCCGTAATAAAGCAGTTCTACTTTAGCGCTGTCCATTATTAATGGATCAGCCCATCCCGCATACCACGATGCATCTGGATTTGTTGAAGAAGTAACAAAGGACAAAACTATTTCCTGATTGGTAAAATCACTTAAATCTACCAGAACAGGTATCCATTTCATCTCTTCCGGTTGAGCCGTTTCAAGCCGTTGGGAAAACACTCTGGTTTCGGTGGGCAAAGTTGGACTCTGGACGTAAATTTCAAACAAAACGTTCACGTCAGGTAGACCCCAAGCTTCAGGATTGATGGCTATTGCCGTTTCTAAGTGAGCGGGGTATTGCAAGAAACCGCGATAACTTATCTTAGAAGCAGGAGGGGCCAACAGCGCGGTTTGGGACCAACCATGAAGAACCCATTCAGCCGTACTCTCCGCCGAGAAATGTTTTGATTGCACCAGCGGGTTATCCACTTCATTCAACAAAGAAACCCATTCGCCACCGGCTAATTGATAACGAGGGACGTAAAAATATTTTACATTGAGTGCATCTATTAATTTACTTGTATTGGCAGTAAAGGCAGCAATTCTGAAATTGGCGTCTGTTCGGGCGCCAGTTAAATCAATATAATGGCTGTAGCGCTTCATTAAAAAGGAGTCATAACCTTGAATATCATCTAAACTGAAAACTGTAGCCATATCTCCCCAAAATAGACGGGCAACACTCATAACCCGGTAGGGTTGTATCTCCTGGGCAGTTAACTTTTGCAGAAAGCTCAAACTGGGAGTCTGCGGATAAAGCATATCTGGGTCATAAGCGGGAAGATAATCAATATTGGCCATAAAGAGATCTATGACCAATAGGCTTAAGGCTGCCCCTGAGAAAACGGCCTGATTGATCTTTTTTTGCCACCATCCCCATAGTAAAGTAAAACCGACCATCAAAATTGCCAGGGTAAAAATTAGGGAACCCAAGAGATAACTTGGCTCAGGTTCTAAGTTTTCCAGGTTGGGTATACCCCACATGAAACGAGCCTGATATTTACTGACAAAAGCCAACCAGCCCAATACCCCACCTATGATAGCCAACAATATGCCTCCCACAAAAAGCAGGCGCTTAATTGTTTCGGTTGGACGTTTAGTTGCTAGCCAATCTGCACCCAAACCAGCCGGTATGGCCCAATAAAAACCAATCAAGATCTGGGCGCGATGAAATCCAAGCACGTTGAAGGACGGGTAGAGATACTCAAATAATTGATAAATGGGCGGCACCTCAAAAACAACCAGCCAAATCAAAATTCCTCCACCGATAAATCCCCAAGCCAGTCGCCGATACGGTGAAAAAACCGAAGCCATGATAAAAAATAAGGAGAATATCCCCAAATAAACATAAATCTCATGAGTGAAACCGGGCGCAATATTCTGGTCAATATCAGTACCCAGTATATCCGGCACGAATAGTCTAAGCAGAATTTTAGGCGAAAATTCTGTCTCGAAATCTACTTCGCTGCGTATACCTTGGGGAATGAGTTCAACGGCAGGCAGTAGTTGAACGGCGGTTAAGCCCAAACCAGTGAGAAGCATGATTCCCAGGAAAAGGAACGGCAGAAGCACGAAGGAAATCGCTCTTTTCTCTATCCAATCCCAAGCAACGCGATAAGCGGTGTATAGGCCCAGGGTAGTGATCGAATAAAGGACCATCTGGAGGTGTCCCGCCAGAATTTGCAGCCCCAGGATGATCCCCCCAACGATGGCCCAGCGCCAATCCCTGCGTTTCAAAGTTCGCTCTAAACTCCACAAAAGGAGAGGCAGCCAGACAAAAGTGGGGAATCTCCCCAGTGACGACATAGTGTTGACCAGAGATCCGCCAAACATGAAGGCAACGGCTCCAAACAAAGCTCCAAAGTGTCCCGTCCCGAACTCGCGCAGCAAAATAAAGCAAAATAATCCACCCAAAAAAGTATGTAAAATGGTGCTCCAACTTATGACATAAGCTGCTGGCAGGAGCATGAGCAATAAAATGGTGATGGGGTAAAGGGCCTGGTGCAGTCCAGCCGCCAGGATGGGCATACCAGCCGCAGCATGAGGATTCCAAAAAGGGATATGGCCTTGCTGCCAGGCGGCTTGAATCACCGTTAAGACCGGATAAAATTGCCGGACGCCATCCGATAGCCAGGGATTCCAAAGGTGGATACCCAAAGCGCCCGGTATCTCACTACGCCAGGGTTCATAGGTATGTAATACATCAAGCGGCAATAGGATGCGTCCCTGTACGGGCACACGCCAAAAAAATAATAAGGTGAGTAAAAGTAATGCGGTAAGACTTAATAGCTTAAGCTGCTGAGGGGAAAATTTAGATGTATCCATCATATCGAAATTAGGTGGTCAGTTTATCAAGCTTGAGTGATTAATCATTGTCTAAGGTAATCACTTGGGACAATAATATCTCATCGGCCGGATTACCCGGCGCAGCCAGCCGGTTTCCAGAGGTCAAGTCGTATAAACCGATGAAAAGATGATAATTCTCATCGGCCAAATGATCTATTGGCACAATTGCCGTATCGGCAACAATCTCACCTGGCTCCCAGAGTGACGAAGGGTACAAGCCGCTGCCGGCAGGGCCATCATTTTGAACTAAGGTTTGTCCAGCCTGGTTACGCAGATGGACAAAGAAATTCCAGTCAAACTCGGTTGGGGCAATACTTTCCCAGTAGAAGGTCAACTTCAGATTACTATCGGTTAGGGTTAGGTCGTATCCATGCAAGCGGATGACCGGTGGATTGCCCAACATTACTGCCATAGGAAAGTGAGGAGCAACTTCTTGAGGTGTTAAAACCACCCCGGGTGGCGGTTCCCCCACCTTAAGGGGGCCAAAAGTTATGCTGGTAACTTCACCAGGCTGGTCATTAAGGATGAGTGGCAATGAAACCGCCGTATGATTGATTTCTTGGTACAAGCCAACATTGAGCCAATAGACGCCATTAGGAGTATCTGGGGCCACCGGCAATTCAAAACTATCTATGACAACCTCATCTTCAAGCCAATAGATAGTGTTATAACCATCCGCCGGTAATCGTTCCGTCTGGCTCCAAACCTGGTGCTGCTGATCGAGCAATTTAGTAAAAACAGTATAACTTTGGCTCATCGTCCGCAAACCCTGCCAGTAGAAGGTTAGGGGCACTCCCTGGCCAGGCAACAAAGACCGATCATGCAAAGCATAGCCCAACAATTTTACCTGGTTGGCAAAGTTGGCCGCCAAGGGGCGAGTGATTACCGGCGGCTGCAGGCGGCGCGGTTTCTCGTTAAAAATAGTGACAACCAACCCTGTTTCTTGAGAAGCCAGCACTTGATCATCCCGCCACACTTCTGCTCGCAAGCGATAATCGCCTGAGGGCCAATCGAGGCCAACAACAAAATAGTCAAAGCGCGGCGAGGCTTGTTGGGCGGGATGGACTCCTCCCAGTGGGTCAACCAACAACCATTGAACCCGTTCACCCTCAGCCGGCTGACCCTGCCAAACCAAAGAAACAGCCATCCGAGGGCGATACCTGGGCAGCCACACGCCGCGATACTGGTTAGCCTGCCACAAGCTCAGGCCACGCACTGCTTGACGACCCTCCACTATAACTGACAAAGGTATCTCTGGTTTCAGAGGCAATGTTTCAGGTAGTTCAATCTCGGTGAGCGTGAAATGGTCCTCATTATTAACCGGTAGCGGCCCTTCGGCCCCTTGCAATTGTACTTGTACCTGATAGGTACCAGCCGGCAGGTCAAATAACGGTAAAACGAGATCATCTCTAATTAACTCCCAGCTTTCCCAAACACGAGTGGGATAGCGCCCATTGATTGGATAAGCCACCCAATTTAAACGGGTCAGGTTGTGTTGAATCAGCTTGACCCTCATTTTGTAATCTTCGTCGGGGTAACTGGGACTCTGCCAGTATAAACTTAGTTTCAGGGCCTGGTTGGTTGGGGTAATCTGCCAATCGTAACCCCGCAAGATGAGGTGGTTGCCAAAGGGTTGGTTAAGGGGATGAGAGATTTGAGTGAGCGCGTTGGGCGTTGTTTGCACAGGCAGTAGGGGGGGATAAAAGGTAACTACCCGGATGAGTTGAGCCATACTCCAACAAGCTAATCCGCCTACTATAGCCAGGGCCAACCAGCGTTGGGTTTTAGGCGAAGGCCATGTTTGCCAGCCATAGAATATGAGCAAGGGCAAAACAGTGGCAATTGGAAAAAGCAAATGCCGCCCCTGGGCTGTCCAGGCTACCTTACCCTGGATAAGAAACCGTAAAAGAGGAAAAATGATAAAGATAAACACCTGAGAAATTAACAAGGCTATCCAAACTCGCGTTTCAAGCCGGCGCTGCCACGTTTTAACCAGGCCAATGAGTGCCACCCCACAAACCGCCCCCATGAGAAGCTGAGCTACCGGGCCAAGCGGGTAATCACCAATATTTGTCACCCAGAAGGATTGATAGAGGCGTTCGACCCAATGCCAAAAGGGGTCGGACACTATCTCTCTTGACTCAAGACTACCAATCTGCCCGCCGGTTAGAAGATAAGCGGTATAATTTTGGCTGGCATCAATTCCTCCGGCAATAATCGGTTTGAGTGAACCAAAAAGCAGCCCAAATTGGGCAATCTCATTAAAGTTTATGATTAAAAAACAAACCACCAGCCTGAAGCAACCATAGTAGCCAGAGCCACCAGGCTGAGCCGTTTAAACCAACTCAACCACCCCCAGCAGTACCGCCAGGCCAGATAAGTTAGCACAGCCACTACCTGCGCCGGCAAAATAACGGCTGAATACTTGGTTGTAACCGCTAACCCCATACATACCCCCAGCCCGATATATATGATTGGCCGTGATTTACCTTTGACCAGTTTAATCAACAGCCAGAAATACATCCCGCTCAGCAAGCCGACCAGTGGCTCGTAAGACATGGCGGCGCTCATATAAATAAAAGCGGGCACAAAAGCAATAATAGCTGCGGCAAGAATCGCCAAGCGGTAGTTGCCGGGGAAGAATTCCAGCGCGGTAAAGAAAGCCATCATAATTGTGCCCATACTAAAAAAAACAGACACCACGCGTCCCAGGCGCCACATCAACACAACTCCCCGATAGGGCCATAACTCATCTTCCGTATTGGCCAAACGTTTGGTGTCAAGCAACTCACTGGCCAGATCAAAACGAGGCGACTCCCAGACAAATTTCAGGTAAGGAGGATCAGAACTATCACTCCAGCCGGTTACAATAGCTGTAATTGCATGATACAAGGGGGGCCAAAAAGAAAGATAACCGGCAGCCTGTCGTTCCTGGGCGTTGAGCGGCAGGCGACCCGTTCGGGCGATAAACTGGCTGTATTGAAAGTGAGCTATCTCATCCGGGGGATCGTGTAAAGGTACCCAAACAACGTGGGCCAGGCTGAGAATGAAAAAGATAATCAGAATTAGCCCCAATCTTAGGTAAGCCTGCCAGCGGGAAGTCATGGCTGAGCTGGCCTCCAGCGAGTTAAGGTAATCTCATGATTGGGGGAACCAGGGATAGATAAACGCATTCCATCGGCCAGATTATAAAGACCGGCAATCAGATGATATTCGCCGGCGGGCAGCTCATCCAGTAAAGGAATAACAATTTTATTAACCACAATTTCACCCGTATCCCAAAGCGAGGTTGGATAAACCAAGCTGCCGTTAGTGGCGGCTGGACCATCTTTCTGGGCCACGATCTGGCCCGTTCCATTGCGCAGATGGACAAAAACCGACCAGTCTACCGGGGTCTGGCTCAAACTCTCCCAATATAGCGTGAGATGTAAGCCATCCGCTTGCCGGGTCAAATCATAACCCCGTAGGGAGATGGCCGGCGGTTCTCCTAGGATCGCTCCAACCTCGTACTGCGGACTTAGGGTTTGCGATGATAAAACCATCTCTGGCGGCGGACCACCCACTTTGACCGGCCCAATGGCAACGCTGGTCTCAGCCTGGGCCTGCCCCTCACGTACCAGCGGCAGGGTAACAGCCCGTCCCCTGTCTTTTTGATATAAACCAACCCGGATGGTATAAACGCCATCCGGCGCATCAGCCTCAACCGGCACGGCGAAACCATCGTCTATGACCTCGCCCGGAAGCCAGAGATAAGTATTGTAATTCTCACGCGGGTAGCGGTCGTAGCCGCCACGCCGCTGCTGCCCGGCGTCGAGCAGTTGCACAAAAATAGTATAATCCTCGCGCATGCGGGTTAGCCCCCGCCAGTACAAAACCAGCGGCACTCCCTGGCCAGCTACCACCCGGCGCTGCGGCAGATCGTAGCCCAGCAGCTCAATCTGGTTGCCAAAATTAGCCCCGATTCGATAGGTCATGTTGGGCGGCTCAAAGCGAGGGGGCTGGTTTTCCACAAGCAGTACGGCCTTACTGTACCCCTGATCGAGCGGCTGGTTGCCCTGCCAGAGTTCGACTTCGAGATCATAGGGGCCAGAGGGCCAGTCATAATCAACGATAAAGGTCTGCAATTGATTTACGCCGGTCACCGGTTCACGTCGCCGCTGATCCGGCCCCACCAACCAGACCCTCACTTCGGCCTCAGCCGCCACATCCTGGTACGACACGGTAATGGGGATAGCCGCGCGATAGCGATAAACGGGCTGGCCGGGGGCAATTTGACCCGCCTGCCAGAGATCAAACCCAAACAGGTGGTCCTGCGCCGAGGTTAGCGTGTGACTTGGCTTGGGCGGGCGATAACCGGGCACATCTACCTGACCCAAAATGAACGTATCCGTTGAACCAGCGGCGAGAGGCCGCTGCCAGCCGATCAGCCGGAGTTGGAGTTGATAGCTGCCCGCCGCCACGCCAGCCAGGGGTAAAAATATCTGGTCGTGCAGGCTGTCGCCAGGGTCCCAGGCTCGCACCGGATAGCGTCCCTGGGCCGGTTGGGCGGCTGTCTCTGCGACCACCTGGCCCCCGTTATCCAGCAAGCTCAAATGAGTCTCATAATCTTCATGGGCATAGGCCAGCGAGCGCCAGTAAAGCGTCACCTGCAACGTTGAACCATCACCGCTGATCTGCTGGTCGTAGCCGGTCAGTTCAAAACCGTCGTTGAAACGGATAGACGGAGGCTGCTTGGGTTGAACCGGCAGCATAGCCGCTGTGCGCACGGGGAGAGGGGCTGGAAAGCCCGTCCAGAAATGGTAGGTGCTGACTCCGCTCAATGCCGCCATCACTCCCACCAGGCCCAACAGCGCCCCACGCCGGTATCTTTCCCCGGCCGCTACGGCTATACCCCAGGCCAGCAAAAGCCCAACAGCGGGCGCCGCCGAAAAGACCAGGTAGCGGGCCTGCGCCGTATCATTGATCCGCCCGGACAGCAAGAAGCGCAGCAGCGGAATGGGCACAAAAATAAACAGGTGCAACAGCAGCAGGCCCAGCCAGTCCCGCTCCTGGCCCTGATTACGCCGCCAAATGAGCCACCAGCCAACTCCGGCTATCAGCACAACGCCGAGCATCAGGCTGACCGTAAAAAGCGGTGGGAAAGGCGGCTGCGCCCCCACAATCTCGACCACCCAGAATTTGGTAAAGAAGGCGCTGACCCAGGTCCAAAGCGATCCTTGCGTTTCCGCCTCAAAGTGATCGGCTTCCGACGCAGTACCGGTCAAAATACCGGCCAGCATGCCGACTCCCGGCAGGGATTCGTCCCCGGCAATGAGGGGCCGGATAATTCCAGCCACGGGGCCAAATTCCTCAACCCGGTTAAAATACCAGGCTTGAAATAGAAACCAGCCTCCGGAGGCAATGACGCCGGCAAGAGCCATGGCCGCCAGGTCACGCGCCCGACGGCGCCAGGGCCAGGGTTGTCGCCGGGCTAAAACTGCCAGCACCAGCAAAAATTCCAGGGGCAGGACAACGGCGCTGTACTTGGTAATGACGGCCAAGCCCATCAGCAACCCCAGCGCCATAAAGGTCCGGATGCCACGTTGACCTTTGCTAAAGCGCACCAGGCCCCAAAAATAGAGACCAAGGACCACCCCTAGCAAATTTTCGTCACTCAACACGGCGCTGATATAAGTGAAGCAGGGAATAAAGGCAAACGTCGCCGCGGCGGCCAGGGCCAGATTAGGCTGGCCGGGAAAGATTTCCAGGGCAACAAGATAGACTAAAACAATGGTTACGGCGCCCATGAGAATCGAAAGCCAGCGTCCGGCCATCCAGGCCAGGACGATACCGGCATAGGGCCAGGTTTCATCCTCGGTGCGCACGACCATGGCCCGCGGCAGAACCAGATCAACTAACTTGCGGCGAGGCGAGTCCCAGGTCATTTTCAGGATAGGCGGGCCATCCGTCTTGATCCAACTCGTCACCAGGGCGACCAGTCCATAATAGAGCGGCGGCTGATCGGCCTTGTAGCCGGTGGTCTGTCGTTCGGTGTTGGTCTGCGGCAGCCGGCCATTCTCTACAATAAAACGAATGTAGCGAAAATGGACATACTCGTCGGGGGCTTTGCTGAGAGGAATATTAATGCTGTTGAACCAGGCCAGGCCGGCATAGATGCCTATAACCAAGATCAACAATCCAGCTTGTAGTAGTTTGGCTTGTTTCATCGCTAGCATGCAGTCTGACCGTTACGGTTTTACTACCTCGATCGGCCCAATCGTAATACTGGTCACGCCGCTCATTTGCCCATCCATAACCAGGGGTAAATTGACCGCCGCCTCGCCGACGGTGAGATAGTAGCCTACACTAAGGTAATATTGACCGGGTGGGGCGTCGGCATTTACCGGCACGGCGTAACCGTCTACCACCACCTCGCCCGGCGCCCAGAGGAGGGTGCTATAATATTCCAGCGGGCGGCGGTCATAGCCGCCATATAGATTGCCCTGGCTGTCCAGCAAATGGTTAAACTGCACAAAATCGGCCTGGGGCGACATGGCGGGCAAAGCCTGCCAATACAAGGTCACGGGAAAGGCTTGACCGGCTTTGACCTGTTTTTGGGGCAGGGTGTAGCCCAAAAAGTTGAGCTGATTAGTAAAATTGACCTGAACCGGAGCTTCAATGCCGGTTGGCGGCTCAAATCGGCGCGGCCACCAGTTTTCTACGGTGAGGACAGGGTCAATGGCAGGCTTGTCACCCCCCTGCAGGCGGTAAGCACCGCTAAGCCAGCGCGGGCCAATCACAAAGTGGTGGATATTCGCCCCGCTGCGGGTGGGAGAATAGGGCTGGCCGGAGGGGTCGAGCAAGCGGACCGGCCCAGGTGAGAGAACAGTGATCGTGGCGGGATAGCGAAAGATGGGGTTAGAGGCTGGTCGAGGCGAAATAAGCGATTGAAGGAAGGAAGCTGGCGGGATGGAGGCTTGCCACAGTACGTAATCTATGCCGGTGGGAAGAGCCGCCGTAGTTGGGGTATCTAAACGCACCGGCAATGTCACGGCTTCGCCCAAAGGCTGGCTGTCCGGGCCAGCGCCGAGCTGCAAAGTAAGCTGATAATCTCCGGCGGCGAGAGCCGGCAGCGGCAGGGCCAGGCGGTCAAATACAGCATCGCCGGGGTCCCAGGCCAGGGTGGGCAGCCGTCCCTGGGCCGGGTAACCCAACCAATGAGATACAGCCTGGCCGGACGAGTCTGCTAAAATAATCTGAAGGAGATAATTCTGATTCACCTGGCCCAGGGAACGCCAGGCCAAGGTGAGGTTTAGCCGGCCTTGCTGGGGCTGCGGGTCAAGCTCGTAACTGGCCAGTTCAATAGCCTCGCCAAATTTGGCCTCCAACGGCTGGGCCAGCCACTCGGCGGCCTGGGATAGGGTGCGCAGAGGCAGAGGCGGCGGGGCAAAAGTAGCCAGCCGGAATAGATGCGCCCCTGTCCAGGCAACCAGGCCCACAATGAGTCCGGCAAAAAACCAGCGCTGCCAGCGGGCCGGGATGGCTGACGCCAAGCCCCAGACAATCAAACCCATTACGGCCGCTGCCGCTGGGATGAGAATGTGCCGTCCCTGGGCGGTCTGCCCCAGGCGGCGCGACAGGCCAAAACGAACGAGCGGCAAAATAATAAACAAGGTGATATGAAAAGCCAGCAGCAGCAGCCATTGACGCGAGGCAGAGTCGGTGCGCCACAGCCGCCACAAGCCCACGCCGGTGACACACAGCACGAAGCCGATAATGATATAGGCAAAAGGGAAAAAGGGGGTAAAATCGCCGATAGTTACGCCCCAGAATGAAAAGAAGGTGGTTTGCAGCCACGCCGGAAAAGTGCCCACCTTGATATTTTCGGGCAGTTCGGTTAAACCGATTTGACCCCCGCTCAAGAAATTCCCCAGCCGGGCCAGGGTAACATCGGTACCGCCTGTAAAAATGGGCCGCAGCAGGCCAGCCACCAGCCCTAATTCTTCAATTTCGTTGAGATACCAAAAATTCCAGCCAAACCACCAGGCAGAAGCCAGCACCGCCATCCCGCCGACCAGGGCCAGGCGCAGCCCGTACCAGGACCAACCCAGGCCGCACTGTTGAACCATCACCGCCAAGACCAGGCCAATTTCCAGGGGCAAAATAATGGTAGTGTATTTGACTGTCACCGAAAGCCCCAGGACCAAACCCAACAAGCCAAACGGCCACCACCGGTCAGGCTGCTTCACAGCCCGAATGAGGAGCCAGAAATATAAAGCGGCCAGCATGGCGACCAGGGCATCTTCGTTTAAAACAGAGCCTACAAATATAAAAGCCGGCAAAAATGCCAGTATCGCCGTAGCCACCAGGGCCAAACCCGGCCGATCAGGCCGCATTTCGATTAAAGCCAAATAAATCAGACCCAGGGTAACCGTGCTAAAGACAACCGAAAGCCAGCGCCCCAGGTGGAGGGCCAGAATTTGTCCCACATAAGGCCGGAGTTGGTCTTCGGTAAGCAAATAGCCGGGGGTATCATCTTGCATATCTACGGCCTGATAGCGAAACGAATCCCAATATTGCTTTATCAGGGGAGGCCTGGTGACATCAACCTTGAGAATTTGGCTGAGTCCGGCCACACCCAGGTGATAGAGCGCCGGCCAGTTGGCTTTGGGACCTACCTGGTCGCGTTCAGCATAGGTCACAGGTAAACGTCCGTTAGCGATGATAAAATTGATATAGGTCAGGTTGATCCCTTCGTCGGGGCCTTTATTAAAAGGCGTTACCTGGCTAAAGGCAAAAGCCAGCAGCAGGTAAACAATGAGAATTACGCTCAATCCCGGCCACCCAGCCAGACGTGCGGTTTGCCACACCTTCATTTACCGGCCTCAAATAAACCCAGTAAAATGGCATTATCCGGCGAGCCGGGCACAGGCAGACGCGCCCCGGTAGCCAGGTTGTACATGCCCACGGCTAATTGGTACGACCCCGGGGCCAGCGTGTCCAGGGGAATTGTCACCTCATCTTTAATAATTTCGCCCGCCTCCCATAACCCGGTGGGATAGACTCCCCCGGCGGGTAGGCCATCTTTTTGGGCGACGGTTTCCCCGGCGGCATTCCGCAGGTGCGCAAAAACGGTGTAGTCGGTTGCTGGGATCGCCAGGGCCTGCCAATAAAGAGCCAGGTGAAGGGAGTCGGAAGGTTGGAAGGTTGGAAGGTTAGGTACGCTCTTCGTTGGCTCGCTGGCTTGCCGGCTCATTAAATCAAAGCCTAACAATTTGATTTGTTCTCCCAACGTAACATCTATCTTATATTTTGGTGCAGCCGCCGTCACGGTGACTCCCGGCGGCGGGCCGCCTACTTTGACCGGCCCAATGGTTACCGCTGTTGACCCGCCGGGTTGGCCGGTTTGCGGGTCGAGGATTGCCAGCGAGTCGGCCTGTCCCCCAACCCGCCGGTACCAGCCCACATTCAGAGTATAAATCCCCGGAGGGGCGGCCGCGTCCACCGGAACAGCGAAGCCATCGGTGATAACTTCGCCGGGCGCCCAGAACAGCGTGCTGTAATTCTCTTTAGCCCGGCGGTCATAACCGCCCCAGGCCATCCCCTGATTATCCAGCAAGCGATTGAAAATGACAAAATCTTCCCCCATCCAGCGCAGCCCCTGCCAGTAAAGCGTAACTGGCAGTCCTTCCCCCGGCTGAACGCGCCGAACGGGCAAATCGTAGCCGAGCAATTTCACCTGTCCGGCAAAGTTAGCTGCCAGGGGATGGGGCAGCGCCGGTGTTTGAAAATTGCGTTCATTGTTCTCGATCCGTAAGACAACCTCACCCTCGGGCTGCCAGCGATAATCACCCGGCGGCCAATCCGGGCCGATAATAAAGTTGGCCCAATCCTCCCCCCTTGATACGGGAGAGCGAAGTACCCCATCCGAACCAATCAGGTGGCGGTCAGCGGTCGGCGGTCGGCGGTCAGCAAACGTGAATTGGGCCGTTTCACGCTCACGCAGCGTAGGGGGAACCGAGGTTACCTGGCCGTCTCGCCACAGGCTCCACCCACCCACTCCGCGGTCTTGCTGCCTCGCTGGCTCGGTCAAAGTATAAGTAGAAAGAGTCTGCCAATCCACCACCGGCCCTGCTTCCCCTAAAATCCGCCAACGCACGGTATATTCACCCGGCTCTAATCGCTCCAGGGGCAGCCAGCCTTCATCGCGAATGGTATCGCCTGCCTCCCAGGCGCGGGTGGGGTAGCGCGCCTGGGTCTGGAAAGCCAGCCAGCTAACACGGGTCTGGCCCGCCCTGTCTACCAGGGTCAGTTCGACTTGATAATCCTCCGGCGCTGGCGCCCTACCTCCCTGCCAAAAAAAGGTCACCAGCGAAGCGGCGGGAGATCCGACCGTAAAGAGGTGAGAAAACCAGGGGCCTTCGTCAGAAATCATCACCGTCGCCCTGAGGACTTTCGCTCCATTGGGTAAGGTCGCCAAAGGCGAGAGGGACGCTGCTTGGCCTATCGCAAAAGGCGTCGTCCGTACCGGCAGGGGGGAAGGGTAACCGGATCCCAGCGTAATGAATTGAAGCATCGCTCCGGTCAAAAGGAGGCCGGTTAGTGCGTAAAGCGTGAGGCGCGGAGCGTGAAATGTAAAACCTGAAACCTGAAACGTAAAACGTGATATACCCAAAACTAATAAGATGGCGACAGCAGGGCCAGCCAGGAACAATATGTGTCGTCCCTGGACGGCTTCGAGGGCATCGCGCGCGCCAAAGAGACGGATGAGCATGAAGGGTAAAGGCAGGAAGCAGTGCAGCAGCAAAAGAGAGACAAGGCGGCGGGGAGGCGAAGCGGCGAAGCCGGGCAAGGACGGGCCGCGAGGCCGCTTTAACAGGCCAATCACGGCCATAATGGTTACGCCCGTCATTGTCAGCACAAACCAGTTGAGTGGAGAGGGCCGGGTCACCGGATTAGTCCAGAAGGTGATAAAAAATTCGCTAATGAGCTGCCCGGCGGAGTAGTGCTGTCGGTCAATGTGGGCCGGCGGAGGGGCCTGGCCGCCGCTGATTGCCGCAAAGATTTGCTCTACTGTGCGGTCGCTGCCGTCGCCGCGCAGCAGGGGGGCCAAAGTGCCCAAAACCGGGCCGTAGGTTTCGATCTCGTTGAAATTGACCAGCAAGTAACCGAACCAGCCGCCGGTGACTAAAAGGAAGGCGAGCAAAGCCTGTCCTAATTTTAGCAGGGGGGAGGGTATAAATTCTTCGCTGCGCCCCGGCGCTCCCGCGTTCCTGTTAAAAGCCAGGAACACAATCTCCAAAGGCAACAGCGCCGTTAAATATTTCGTCAGCAAGGCTAATCCGGCCAGGCCGCCCAAAGCCCAGAATCCCCAGCGCGGATAATACCCTTTGGCTACCCGTACCGCCAGCCACAGAAACAGCGAGGCCACGAGCAGGGTCAGGCTGTCATAATTAAACAGCATCCCGGTGAAGAGAAAGCGCGGGATGAAAGCGAGGAAAGCCACACAGGCCAGGGCCAGGATTTGAGGAGAGAGGAAGCGTGAAGCGAAATTCTCTATATTTCTACTACCTGCTACTCTGCTACCTGCTACCTTGCTACCTGTAAACACCTCCAAAGCCAGTCTATACGTAACCAACAGTGTACCCAGGCTAAAACCAATAGAGAGAAACCGACCCAGGTGCCAGACCAGGATTTCTTGCTGCCAGGGAAACAGTTCATCCTCGGTATGGAGAATGGCCTCGGAAGGGGGGGCCGGGATGATTTGGCGGTGAAGGTGGTTGGGGTCGGCCCGAAATTTGAAGGTGGGCGGACCGGCGGTGTCAATCCAGGCAGTGACGGCGGCAACGCAGAGATGATAGAGCGGGGGCCAATCAGATTTGTAGCCGGCCGTTTCACGCTCGGCGGGGTTGAGCGGCAGACGGCCGTTTTGAGCAATGAATTGAGCGTACCAATAATGAGCCCACTCATCCGCGCCCCGGCCAATAGGCGTGATGACACTGTAGGCTGAAGCCAGAGCGAGAAAGAGAACCAAAATGAGGATCAGGCCTCTTATACTGAAATGTGTCAGGCCAGGATATTTAAGGGACTTGAACACGGGTCAGGCTAACCTCATTAGCCGGACTGCCCGGCGCCGCCAGCCGCAGGCCTGTATTAAAATCATAGAGACCGGCCACAAGCTGGTAAGTTCCTGCCGGTAAGTCCGGCAGAGGGATGGTAATGGTGTCGGCAATGATTTCGCCGGGGTCCCACAGGCTGGTGGGGTAAGCCCCGTTGAGGGGAGGCTGGTCTTTCTGAGCGACAGTTTCACCCGCCGCATTACGCAGGTGGACAAAGGTGGTGTAGTCAAGCGGCAGAGGCGCTTCACTGCGCCAATACAATTTGATTGATAATTGACAATTAATCATTGATTGTTGGCAATTGCCTATTGCCAAATGATAACCCAGCAAGGTCACATTCGACCCATCGCCAAAAGGCTGGTTGACCACCGTTTGCGGCGCGGCTGTGGTCAGGGTCGTGCCGGGCGGCGGACCGCCGACCTTAATCGGGCCAATCGTGACACTGGTCGCGTCAACCGGCTGGCCATTCTGGACGAGGGGCAGCGAAACGGCTCCCTGTTCAACCTGTTGATACAGCCCAACATGCAGATAGTAAACGCCATCCGGCGCATTTGCTGCCACCGGCACCCCAAAGGGATCGGTGACAACTTCGCCGGGCGCCCAGTAGAGGGTACGATATCCTTCCTGGGGCAGGCGGTCGCGCCCGCCGTAGACAGGCGGGCTGGCGCCATCGCCAGGGCCAGGATTAGCCGCAATCAACTTGGTAAAAATAGTGTAATCATTGCCCAGCCAATCCAGGCCCTGCCAGTAGAGGGTTAGGGGAATACCGCCGCCTGGCTCGGCGCGGTTTGCCCCCAGGTCGTAGCCCAGTAATTTGATCTGGTTGGCAAAATTGGCCTCAATCCGGCGCGCCATCGGCGGCTCAGTGAATTGCCGTTCCCAGCGATCAACCACGCTGAGGATTTTACTGGAATTGACCTGCTGTGGGTCAGCCGTAGGGGAAGTAAGTATAACCTGGAGATGATAATTTCCTCCAGGCCAGTCGGGACCGACGATGAACAGGACCGTATCGTTGAATTCACGCACCGGGGCGAAGACGTGGTTAGGGTCAGGGCCAATGATGCGGACGGTACGCTGTTGGTCGGGGAGCAAGGGGCTGAACGTGACCAGGACCGTTTCCCGGTAGCGAAATTCATGCGGACCAAACAGGGCTTGGCCATCTTGCCAGACCGAATAACCGGCAGCGGCGGCGGCCTGATCGGCAAAGGCCAGGCTGCCGTTGAAGGTGCGCAAAGCTGTCTCAGGTAGAGGCACATCGCTCAAAACAAGAGGAACGACCTCGGCTTCAGGCGGGTAGGTCTGGCTGGTCGGAATGAGTTTCAGCCTGAGTTGGTATGATCCCGCTGCCAGCCCTTCCACGGGAAGCCAAACCGTGTCACGCACCCTATCGCCGACATCCCAGGCGCGGGTGGGGTAACGCCCCCCGGCGGAATAACCCAGCCACTGCGCTTGCGGGTTAGCTTCAGCATCAACCAGGCTGGCCTCGGTCAGATAATCTACCGGGCTAAGGGCTGTCGCCTGCCAGATAAGGTCCAGGCGCAGGACTCGACCCGCCGGGTCAAGCTGGCTGCTGTAGCCGGCCAGGGTGACAAACTTATTGAGCGGCCGGTCGAGCGCGTGGGCCGCTTGCGCCTCAGCCTGCGGCAGGGTCGAGACGGGCAGCGGGGGCAGGTAGGCCCAGGTCATCGTCCAGAGGTGGGCGGCGGTCCAGACGAGGAGAAGGAGGACGAGCAGGACGGGGAGGAAACGTGAGGCGTAATGCGCAGGTGGTGCATAGCTGGCGGCGCTCCGTAATCCCCAGACTAATAAGATAGCAGAAGCAGGGGCGGCGGAGAAGAGGATGTGGCGGCCCTGGGCGGTGTCGGCCAGGCTAAAGGTGACAGCGTAGCGCAGCAGGGGCAGGATAAAGGGCATGAGGAGGTGCAGTACCAGCAGGGATAGGATCAGACGGGAGTAGGGAGTAAGGAGTAGGGAGTAAGAGGTTGGGAGTTGATCGATTGTTTGCCGGCGGTCAGCGGTCGGCGGTCGGCGGTCAATAATAAGGGGTCGCAACAAACCAAAGAGGGCCAACAGGCACAAGGCCAGGGCAATCACCAAGGCGGCCGGGGCGAGCGGCTGCACGGTTTCAACCGGCACCAGCCAAAAGGTGCGGAAGGCAATCCTGGCCCATTCCCAGGGCGGGCCGGACTCCAGATTTTCGATAGCCCCGGTAAAGCCGGCCTGGCCCTCCGTAAGAAAACTCAACAAACGGTTAGTGGTAGCGTCGCTGGCATCGGCGGCGACGAGGGGCCGCAAAAGACCGACCCACAGCCCATCGGCGGCAACGGAATTGAAATAGGCCAGGACAAAGCCAAACCAGAGGCTCAGCACGATAAGGGCGGCTGCCAAAGCGATGAATACCCCGCGCAGCCAGGTAGAGAATATCCCTTCAGTTTTGCGAGTGCGCCCGATCAGCCAGAACGCCACAACAATTTCCGGCAGCAGGATGAGGGCGCTGAGTTTGGTCAGAATCGCCAGCCCGACGAAAAGGCCGAGGAGGAGGGGGAAAACGTAGGGCGTAGGGCGTAAGGCATGCGGCGTAGCAGGCTGCTCCCCTGCTTCGCTATCCGCTATTTGCCATTCGCTGTTCGCTGTTCTCAGGAGAGTCCACAAAAAGAGAGCGGCAAAGAAGGCGACGGTGGTTTCGTAGTTGAGCATCGAGCCGGTCAGGCCAAAGCGGGGGATGAAGGCGACCACGGCGGCGGCCAGGAGGGCGAGCGGCCAGGCCTCCGCTCCAGCTTTATCCAGAGGTGGGGCTGTGACCCCCTCCCCGACCCTCCCCCTCTCAGGGGGAGGGAGGGAAGAAAACACGTCACGGGCAATAAAAAACGTTACGGCTACTGTTGCTGCGCCGAAGAGGATGGCGACCCAGCGGCCAGTGTGCCAGCGCAGGATCTCGGCGCGGTAGGGCCAGCGCTCGTCTTCGGTGTTGTAGAGGCCCCAGGCGTGGCGAGAGCGCTCGATCAACTGGCGGCGGGGATGATCGTTGTAACGCTTGAGAAAGGGCGGCCCGGTGGGGTCAACCAGGGCGGCGGGCAGGGCGGCCAGCAGGTGATAGAGCGGCGGCTGGTCGGATGTGTAGCTGGCCTGGTGGCGTTCCTCGGCGTTGAGCGGCAGGCGGCCGTGCTCGGCGATAAAGCGGACGTATTCATAATGGGCCAGTTCATCCGGGCCGGTGGTCAGCGGGGCCAGGGCGGCGTAGGCGAAGGCGGTGATGAGGTAGAGCAGGAGAAGCAAAACCAGGGCTAGATTTTGGATTTTCGACTGCCCCTTTGGGCGTGGATTTTCGATTTTGGGGACAAGGGTCTGGGATTGAGAGGTTGCGTTTTCGAATGTTGGGCCTTGAGTTTGAAAGCTGTTTGGTTCCATTTTTTACAGCCGTCCGCCGTCTGCGGTCAGCGGTCATTCCACCTCGGCGCATTATATCACCGGGCAGAGGGCTGGCAAAATAAAGAAAAAATTTATTCAACGGAAAGTTGAGCCAACTCGGCAAAATCGCCGCCAGCGGCGACGGGCAGGCGCTGGCCGCTGACAACATCATAGAAGCCGGTAATGAGGCGGTATTTGCCAGGGGAAAGCCCTGCTTCCGGCAGGGGCAGGGAGAAGGTATCGGCGATGGTTTCGCCGGGGGACCAGAGATTGGTTGGGTAGAGACCGTTCAAGGGCTGGCTGTCCCAACTGCTGACCACCTGGCCCTGCTCGTCGAGCAGTTGCAGAAAGACGGTGTAGGGCCGGTCCGTGGGGTGGAGGGTTTGCCAGTGGAAGGTAACAGGGAGTAGGGACGCGAAGCGAGGAGTAGGGAGTAAGGGATTTTGGAGACTGGGTAGAGTGACGCCGGTGAGTTGGATGGAGTCGGCGAAGGTGGCGGAGAGTGGGGTAGCAGGCAGGCGCGGGTCGGCGCCGTCGCGGGAGACGTAGAACAGGCCAAGCTGGATTTGGTCAAGCAGCCCCCCCTCAATCCCCCCCACGGGAAGGGAAGAAGAAGTAGAGACTAGGGGGAGGCGCTGGCCCGTTCTATCGTCAAAAAAGCCCAGGCGGACCAGGTAGGGGCCGGGAGGGGCGTCGGGACCCACCCAGAGGAGGTACTGGCTGGGCAGGATGCCCGTAGACCGCCAGCGGTACATGTCTTCGCGGAAAGCCTCGCCCTCCCATTGGTTCATCGGGTTGCCGGCGCGGTCAATCAGTTGCAGAAACAGACGCTCATCAAAGGTGGTGTCGGTCAGGCTGCGCCAGTAGAGGTTGAGGGTCAGCGGCTGGCCCGGCTTGATGACCGCCGGCAGCACGTCATAGCCGGTCAGTTCGGCCAGGTTAGCCCAATTCAGGGTGATGGCGCGTTCGGAGGCTGTCTCGGTGAACATGGATAATAACGGCGCCGGGTCGGGCAGGGTGCGCCAATGAGCCAATTCCCGGCCAAAACGGTCGCGATAGATATCCGGGGTAAGCGCCGCCAGCGGGCCATCGAGGAAGGCTTGTTCAGCCGGCCGCGGCGGGCGGGAGACATAAGCCGCGCCGTGACCATCAGCCCGGCGAGTTAGCCAGACCCAGGCCGGCGAGATCGGGATGTTGCCGACATTGAGCATGCGAAAATCGTTGGGCAGCGTCACCAGGCGCACCGGACCGGAGAGATCAGCAGGAGCGGGCTGCTCGGTAAAATAATCGTGCAGCAGGTAGCGGGTGGTCGGATGGACGTACAGTTGAAAGGGGATAGCCACGGCGCTCTGGTGGGTCTGCTCGATGACCTCATTGACAAAATCCACCAGCGGGCCGTTGTACTCGACATAAGTTTCTTCGGTCCCAGCCCAGCGATAGAAATAGTCGAAGAAGGTCAGGCCGGTTTCGAGGAGGAGGACGATGGCGAGGGTGAGGACAATCATATGTGGTGCGTGGTGCGTGGTACGTGAAACGTGAAACGTGAAACGTGAAACCTCTGTCAGGCCCAGGGCAAAGATAAGAAAATAAACCGGCAAGAGGGCCGAGAGGCGCAGGGCGTGGATGGGCGGGGCGGCCAGGAGCGCGGGTAAAAAGAGAATAAGCAGGGCGACCACCAAAAACAGGTTGGCGCTGCGGCGAGGACGGCGCAGGCAGAGCACCAGGCCGGGCCAGAAACCAAGCCAGCCCAGCCAGCCCAGCATGGGCCGGCCTGGCAGATGATGCCGCCAGTTGGGATCGCCCCCATCCACAAAGAGACGCAGCGCAGCGAACAGGTGCTGGAACAGGTCGGCGGGAGAATCGGGGGTGAAGAGGACATCGCCGGTGCGGGCCGAAAACAGGGCCGGGTTCTGGTAAAAGATCCAGCCGAGCGGGGCAAAAACTGCTGCAGCGATCACCGCCATGATCACCAGCGCCAGCCACAAGGTTTTGAGATGGGCAGATTGGCGGTTAGGGTGAAACAAGTAGAGGGCTGTCCAAACCAGAGCGAAGACAGCAAACACCAGGGGCAAGGCGCGGGCGGAAAGATAGCTGTACTGGCTGAGACCCAGAGCCAGCCCGGCCAGTACCATCCACCCCCCCCTTATTCCCCGCCCTTTAAGGGGGGGGGTAGGGGGGAGTTGCCAGCCGCGCCAAAAAGCATAAAAAACAAATGCAGCAAACAGCGGCAGCAAAATAACCCGGAAACCGCTCCGGCTCAGACCAATGTGCCAGAACGAGGTAGCCAGGCCGGCGGTCGCTACGTAAGGCAGCCAGGTAGATGGAAGATCGTGGATGGTAGGTAGAGGATAGCTGATTGCTGAGGAGTAGGAGGTGCTTTCTTTACGGGTCAGGCGGCGGGCAAGCACATAGACCACGGGCACAGTCAGCGTGCCGACCAGCGGCCCCATCAGCCGCGAGGTCAACGGCTGCGCTCCAAAGAGCCAGATAAACAGGCTTTGCAGGTAGATAAACAGCGGCTCACGGCCGTTGTTGCCGGCAAAAAAGAGCTGCCACGGCCCGCCGTCGAGCAACCAAGCGGCATCCATCGAGTAGTAGGCTTCGTCGTACCACAGGCCAGGCGGGGTGGCCGGGAGCTGCCAGACCCGTAAGAAAAAAGCCAGCCAAATCAGGGGCAAGAGAATTTGATAACGTTTCACGGCCGTTCAACCGGCTCCAAAGCAATTTCGTTGGCCGGATTGCCCGGCACAGCCAGGCGTTCACCCGTAGCCAGGTTATACAGGCCAACCACCGGCCTGTAACGCCCCGGCGCTACTTCCCCCAAAGGCAATGTGACTTCATCCACAATGACTTCGCCGGCATCCCATAGACTGGTCGGGTAGCGGCCCGAGGCCGGTGGACTATCTTTTTGGGCCACATTTTTGTTGGAGGTATCACGCAAGTGTAAAAATGTGGTGTAATCAGCGCCGGGCACACCATCAGCTCGCCAATAAAACCTCATTGACAATTGACAATTAACAATTAACTGTTGACAATTTTCCAGATCATACCCCAACAAAGTTATTTGATTCCCCAGGCTCTGGTTAAGTTTAATCTGCGGCTCAGGGTTAGTCAGCGTAACTCCCGGCGGCGGCCCGCCGACTTTAAGCGGACCAATCATCACGCTGGTAACGCCGCTCTGCTGGTTGTCCTGGATGAGGGGCAAGGAAAGAGACGAGCCGCTTTTAAGCGAATACAGGCCGACATGCAGGTTGTAAACGCCGGGAGGCGCGTCCGGTGTGACCGGCACGGCAAATCCATCCTCCACAATTTCACCTTCGGCCCACAGTATGGGGCTGTAATATTCACGGGGCAAGCGGTCATAGCCGCCGTAAACCTGTTGATTTTGGTCCAACAGCTTGTCAAAAACAACATACTCGCCCAATACCGGGGCCAGGCTCTGCCAGTACAGGGTCAAGGGCAAGCCGCCCCCTGGCTCGACCCGCCGAGTGGGCAAGACATAACCCAACAACTTGATCTGGTTGGCGAAGTTCGCCTCAACCGGGGTCCAGCCCTCAGGCAAGGTTGGCAAGGCAAACAAACGAGGGTCATTGGCAACGGTCAACAGAGATTCAGTCTGGTAACTGTCCTTGCCGGTATCCAACTGAAGACGATAGGGACCGCTGGGCCAATCGGGGCCGACAATGAAGATGGCGGTGGCGTCGCCGGTCGCTTGGGGCAGGCGCGGGACATTATCCGGCCCAACCAAAGCCCAGGCGGGTTTGGGTGCGGGTGACTGGAAGCCGGGCAGCGACGATTGGGCCGCAGCCGAGGCGCCGGCGTAGCTCCAGGAGAGGGGCAGCGTTTGACGCGGACGGGCCGGGGCATCGCTAATCCAGAGGCGATAATCAACAGCGCCGCCCAGGCTGGCTGAATGGGGAATCGGCGGCTGAGCGGTCAGGGGGATCTGAATAAATTGAAACGGCTCGCCGGCCAGCGGGGTGTCTTCGGCTTCGCGCAGCAGGTTCAGTTGCAGGTCGTAAAGGTTGGCCGGCACGCCAGCCAGGGGCAAGGGCAGGGTATCGCGAATAACGTCGCCTTTATCCCAGGCCCGCGTCGGATAGCGCCCGTTCAGGGGGTGGCTGAGCCAGGTAAAGCGAGGCCAGCCGGCGTTGTCAACCAACTGCACCTGGACCCGATAATTTTCGTCCACCGGTTTGAGCGACTTCCAGAAGAGGGTCAAATTAACAATTGACTGTTCGGCGTCGGGCGCGAAGTCGTAACCCAGGAGTTGAATTGCCTCGCCAAAATTGTGTTTTAAGGGCTGCGGAATCGAGGCCGAGTCAAAAGTAGTCGTCCGCACCGGCAGAGGGGCGGGGTAGGTGAGGGCCATATAGCCGAGCTGGAAGAGCGACCAGAGCAGAAGCAGGAGAGAGGGTAGGAAAATGAGGATAGTGGATAGTGGATAGGGGATAGGGGATAGCGAATAGGGTACAGAAAATCTGTTGCCAGATCCGCTTTGCTTACTATCTTCGATCTTCAATCTACGATCTTCAATCTTCTTCGCCAGCGCGGCCCAGCCCAGGATCAGGAGAATCGGGATGGCCTGGGCGGCGGGATAGAGCAGGTGGCGGCCCTGGCCGGTTTCAAGGATGTTGCGGGTCAGAAAGAAGCGCAGGATCGGGAAAGGTAAAAGTAGAGCGATCACCAAAGCCAGCAGGCCCAGCATAACTCGTCCCTCCGGTGTTGCCGTGCGCCGGAGCTGCCACAGGCCAACCAACGCCAGGAGACAGAAAAACAGGACGATCAGGTAGCCCCAGGGAAAGAACGGGTCATGTTCCAACACCGGCACACCCCAAAAGGTCTGGAAGAAGTAGGTCAGCCAGCCCCAGAAGGTACCGGCGGCGATGGCGGCAGGGCGTTCCGGACCGGCAAATTCGCCGCCGCCAAAGCCGGCAAAGATACGGCGCATGCTCACATCGGGGCCAGAGGCCAGCAGGGGTTTGAGCAGGCCAAAAAACAGGCCGTCTGTTTTGATGGTATTAAAGTAGTAGCCAATCCAGCCAAACCACCAGCTTGCGCCGATGAGCGTAAACAGCCAGGTCAGCGCTACCCGGCCGGCGGCCCGACTCCAGGACCAGCCGGCATGCCTGGCCCGCCAGATCACTACCGGAATGATTGCCAGCGGCAAAAGGCCGGTGCTGTACTTGGTGACAATAGACAGCCCCAGCACCAGACCGATGAGCGCGTAAAGCCACCAACGCTTGTCGCCGCGCGCGGCTCGTAGGAGCAGCCAGATGAAAATGGCCGAAAGCAGGATAAACAGGCTGTCGTCGCCGAGCATGGCCGAGGTGAAGAGGAAGCGGGGGGTGAAGGCCAAGAGAGCGGTAGCGGCTAAAGCAAGCAGGGGAGCAGGGAGAGGCGAAGAAAAGTGAGGTGATGGAGCGATGGCTTTAGATTCTTGCGTTTCGCTCCCTCGCTTCTTCGCCTCTTCGCTCCCTCTACAAATTTCTAAAACGGTAAGATATGTAAAAATCAATGCCCCGGCCGAAAAGACAATCGAGATGAACCGCCCCAGGTGCCAGGCCAGGATGCCGTCCTGCCAGGGCCAGGTGGCGTCTTCGGTGTAAATGATGAGGCGGGGGTAAAAAATTTCGCCCACCAGCCGCCGCCGGGGCGACTCACCTACATCTTTGAACGGCGGGCGGGTGGTATCGAGTGGGCTGACGGCCCAGCCCACCAGCAAATGATACAGGGGCGGCCAATCGGCGCGATACCAGGCTTGCTGGCGTTCGGCGGCATTCTGGGGCAAGCGGGTCGTCTGGGCAATGAAGCTGATGTAGCGATAGTGAGCCAGTTCGTCTTCGCCTTGCGTGATGGGGACAACCAGGCTGTAGAGAGTCGCCAGGATCAGGAAAATCAGCAGGACAACCCCCAAGCCGGTATAGAACGTACGGCGGGTGCTTCGAACTGTGGGACGGGGTAAGGTAAGGGCCGGAATGGGTCGGGGGGAGGGATGTTTTAGCTTATGGCGCGACTGAGCGGATTTGCCCATAATGACGCTTATTTTAGTGACAACGAAGCGTTTGGGCTAATGAACCAACCCTGGATAGTGAGCTAATTGCTTCCATAAGAGGTATAAATCCCAAATCGGAACATTTGTTCGATTGAAAGTGAGTCTGAAACATGATAAAATGCCCCATGTGAAAAATTTCCACCGAGTGGAGTGAACATGGCCCGGCCAACCGAGCCTCGCCTGAGAAATAAAGACGCGATTATCGTTTATGCCAATGGGCGCCCGGTGACTTACTTAAATTCGCCGCTGCCCGGCCTGCTGGGCTGGCTACTTCGGCTGGCAAGGCGGGTGTGGCCCACCCATAGCCTGTAACAAGCCATCCCGCGGGATGGCTTGTTTGTTTATTGCAATCTCGTTCCCACACTAAGTTTGGGAACGAGATTACGATTATAGGGTTTGAAAACATTTACAATGAAATGGAGCCAAGATGAAGAAAGAGATTCTGGTACGCAACGGCAAAAGAGTAGATATGTTGTCTCGTTCAATCAAGGAAGGCGCCGCCAGTTTGGAGAATATACCCGGTTTGATCCGGCAAGTTATCGAAGAAGAGATGTGGCGCAAACACCTGCATCAAGAAACAGGCGAGGTTTTCACCTTTGATAATTTCAAAGAGTTTGTTACCGCTCCCCCACCCCAGGGCCTGGGCACTAACGTCGCTACCTTAATCCGCCTGTGCGCCGACGACCCGCTGGTGGTGGATATGATAGATGAGGCGGTCCAGTTTACTCCGCCAGAATTAAGCGCGATAAGCCAATATGTCAAAAGTGAAAATGGGGACCAGCAGCACGACGGCAGAAAATACATTGCCACGGGCACTTCGCGGCAGGCCGGCCTGCGCAAGCTGCGCCAGCATGCCGAAACTAACCCAAAAGTTGAACAACTGCGCCAGGCCGTATTAGCCGGCGAAATGAGTATCAATAGAGCTTTGATCGAATCTGGGTTGCGGACCGAGCGAATTACGATTACCAGAGACCCGGAGAAAGCCGCCGAAGTGCTCAAACGTAGTTTTAGCAACGAAGAGTTACAACAACTTATCCGGCTGCTGAGGTCATATTAGGAGAGATTATTCACTATTGTTGGAGTTTAAGGCAGATAAAGCCGCATCTACATCTTTATAAATCGCAAAAAAGTCTGTCGTTCCTGATAGTTCAAATACAAGATAAATATTCTGAGGTACGTCAACCAGCGCCAAACTGGTCACACTTTTTCTGGCGTCAACCAAAGCCCTGATACCCGCTATGGTTAACTCACCTATATTCCCCATCATTAGAATAACCTTGTTGGCTTCATGAGTTTGGAGACTATTTGCGAGGTGGTTTCTAAACTGTTCAGTGGCGTACGCCCCAAATTTTCCCGAGAGGGATATAACAATAATATCCTTTTCTAAGTGGTCCTTTATGTAAAAATCAGAGGCAGGGATGGGGTTGCTCAGATAAATTTCCATCCCTTCTTGGGCTACCATCACTTCAGTTATCCCTTTTCTATGCC
Source organism: Anaerolineales bacterium (assembly GCA_015075185.1). Lineage (GTDB taxonomy): Bacteria > Chloroflexota > Anaerolineae > 4572-78 > J111 > DSQQ01. Next base: position 63,745 of record JABTUW010000001.1, read on the forward strand.
CTAGATATTCTTCCGTCTCCTGTAAGACCCGCATAATTTCGGCATCGGTTGTAGCGGGATCATGATGGAAAAGCAGCAGACGTTTTACCTTGGCCTCTCGAGCAATATCCGCGCCAATCAACGCTGAACTGTGCCCCCAATCTTCTTTAACAAACGACTCTCGCACCGAAAACTGGGCATCAAAAATCAACACATCGGCGTTGGCATAAAAATTACTGTATTTCTTGGTATTAGTATAATCCAGGCTTTTATACTCGCTGTCCGTGGCGACAACCACAATCGCGTTGTCAGCCTCCACCCGATAAGCATAGGCCTTACCGGGGTGTTTTAGTTCCATATTGGTAATGGTGGCTCCAGCAAGCTCAATCCACGCCCCCGCTTCAAGCCGGTGAAAATTCAGTGAAGCACTGACCTGATCTAAGGGCAATGGAAAAAATTCCGGGGCCATCTGCCGGGCCAAAACATCAGGTACGTATTCATGGACATAATGAATATCGAAAACATTTCCCGGCACATGAATAGGCTTGAAGTAGAGAAGACCCTGGATATGATCCCAGTGGGTATGAGTAAAAAATAGATAGGCGTGACCTTTACCCCGGGCAAAGCCAAACTCTTTGGCCCGCTTATTGCTTTCATCCATTAAATAATCGCCAAGTTCACGTATGCCCGAACCGGCATCAAAAATGATCAAATCATCCCCAAGTTCAATCGTTACACAGGCGGTATTACCCCCTACGGTACTACCGTTAAACGATAAATTGGCCACAAATTCCCGTATCGCACCAGGATTGGAGAGGTTGACTTGCTCACGACCCGCAGCTTCAAGGGCAGCGATAATCTTCTGTTCAACCTGGTCCGGACGGAGAGGAGCCGGGATGGAGCCTCTGGTTCCCCAAAATTTCAGCAGCATAGTTTCTCTCTTGATTGGATAAATAGCATCGTGAATAGCTGCTCCTGGAATAGATTAAGATTACTGCCTGTTAATGGGCAGGCAAAAAATCTATGATGGGCAGATAATCCTTAATAATTAACTTAACATGTTAACAAAGCGTTGGCAATAGTCTAACTGTCCTGCCTTTCAAGTGTGATATTCAGCATTAATCTCAACATACTTATAGGAAAGGTCGCAAGTCCACACCGTTGCCTCAGCCTGGCCGACTCCCAAATCAGCCACCAGTTTAACTTCATCTGTCTCGGCCAGCCAATGATGGGCGGCGATCATATCGAACGGCAGCGGCTCACCCTGAGCGACTAACTGAAAATCACCCAGGCGCAACGAAACTTGCGCCGGGTCAACCCTAGCTCCGCTCCGGCCAATAGCGGCCAGTGCCCGGCCCCAATTGGGATCGTTGCCAAACAGGGCCGTTTTCATCAGGGGTGAGGTCGCTATGGTTTTGGCGGCGGCTTCGGCTTCAACTTCGCTGGCAGCGCCTCGAATGGTAATCTCGATCAGTTTTGTAGCGCCTTCACCATCACGTACCACCGCCTTAGCCAAACCACTGCACACATCGGTTAAGGCAGTCACAAACGGGGCAAAGCCGGGCGATTGCGAGTCAGAGATGAGGGCGTGGCCCGCCTCGCCGGAAGCCAAAATCAGCACCGTATCGTTGGTGCTGGTATCGCCATCCACGGTAATCCGATTAAAAGTGCATGCGACGGCCTGTTTGAGAGCCGCCGTCAAGGCAGCCGGTTCGATGGCGGCATCGGTCACAATGACGGCCAGCATTGTCGCCAAATTGGGGTGGATCATTCCACTTCCTTTGGCCATTCCCCCCAGGTGAACCCGCTTCTCTCCGACAACTACCTGGACAAAAACCTCTTTAGGTACCAAATCGGTCGTCATGATCGCTTCTGCAACGGCGCTCCCATACCGGCCCGCCTCAGTCAAAATAGTCTCGCTGGCTATCCGAATACCCGTTTCCAATTTATCCATGGGCATTTTTTGTCCGATGACCCCTGTGCTCATCACAAAGACACTATCGGCCGGCAGGTTGCAGGCGGTCTCAGCCCAGCGAGCCATTTGCTCGGCATCGGCCAGTCCTTGCCCACCGGTTACAGCATTGGCATTGCCAGCGTTGATTAAAACCGCCTGCAATTTCCCTCCGGTACGCTCCATGAGAGCCAGATCGTATAAAACTGGGGCAGCTTTGAAAACATTCGTGGTGAACACGGCAGCGGCAGTGCAGGGATGGCTGGCTAAAATCAGGGCCAGGTCGGGATTGCCTGATTGCTTTAGACCACAGGTAACGCCCACCGCTCGAAAGCCAGGCACCCGCGTCACGGCGGATTTTGGGATAGTCATTACTTAGGCTCCAATTGTCAAAATTCCTTCCGATTTTATCACAAATTTTCTTTATCGCCTAGCCCACAGAATTAATTGCGGTTCAATCTCGTTCCCCAACTGACGTGTAACGTGAAAAGCCTGATTTTCGATTCAATTATCGCGCCTTGGTTGACGAGGGCCAAGCTTCGTGCTATACTCTGCCTCAGTTGATAGGATATCAACTATCTTTTTTCGCCCACTTCTTTTTCCCCTTGACGCTGGCAGCATTTGAGACGCAGCTCATAATTTTTATCATTTATACAAGGAGATTGTATGGATACGGTCAAATATCTTTTGTCTGAGGATCGCATGCCCCGCGCCTGGTACAACATCCAGGCTGATTTGCACCAACCTGCGCCGCCGGTGCTCCACCCCGGTACAGGGCAGCCTGTTGGCCCCGACGACCTGGCTCCTCTTTTCCCGATGGCGCTCATCTTGCAAGAGGTCAGCACCGAACAATACATTGAAATTCCCGAAGAAGTTCGCTCTATTTACCGGCAGTGGCGACCTTCGCCGCTCTATCGGGCGCGGCGGTTGGAAAAGGCCCTGGATACTCCGGCTCGGATCTACTATAAATACGAGGGAGTTAGCCCGGCTGGCTCGCACAAACCCAACACGGCCGTGCCGCAAGCTTACTACAACAAGATGGAGGGGGTCAAGCGGCTGTCTACGGAAACAGGGGCCGGCCAGTGGGGCTCTTCCTTGGCTATGGCCTGTGCTTTCTTTGGCCTGGAATGCAAGGTTTTTATGGTGCGGGTGAGCTATGATCAAAAGCCCTATCGCCGGGGGTTGATTGAGGCTTACGGCGCCCAGGTAACGGCCAGCCCCAGCAGCGAAACCAATACCGGGCGGGCCATTTTGGCCGAACATCCTGACTCGACCGGCTCTCTGGGTATTGCCATTTCAGAGGCGGTTGAGGTAGCAGCAACCGATCCTGACACCAACTACAGCCTGGGCAGCGTGCTCAATCATGTCCTGATGCACCAAACCATTATTGGGTTGGAAGCGCTGGAACAGATGGAGATGGCCGGCGATTATCCCGATGTGCTGGTCGGCTGCACTGGCGGCGGCTCGAATTTTTCGGGCCTGACCTTCCCCTTTATTGGGCGCAAATTGCGCGGCGAAGGGGATGTCCGGGTTGTCGCCGTTGAGCCAGTGGCTTGCCCCAGTCTGACCAAAGGCCGTTACGCTTATGATTTTGGCGATACCGGCCATCTGACGCCGTTGGTAAAAATGCACACCCTGGGCAGCACTTTTGTGCCTCCTGGAATTCACGCAGGCGGCCTGCGCTATCATGGCATGGCTCCCCTGGTCAGCCATCTGTTGCGGCAGGGGCACATCGAGGCAATAGCGGTGGAGCAGCTCGACGCCTTTGCCGCCGGCGTTCAATTTACCCGAACCGAAGGGATTCTGCCCGCTCCTGAGGCCAACCATGCCATCGCCGCGGCAATCAGAGAAGCGCTGCGCTGCAAGGAAGAGGGCACGAGCCGGGCGATTCTGTTTAACCTGTCCGGTCACGGCCACTTTGATATGCAAGCCTATCTTGATTACGCCGCCGGAAAGCTGCAAAACTACGAGTACCCTGCCGAGGAAATCGCCATGGCATTGGCCGGGCTGCCAACTGTTGCTGCTTGAGTGTGGTTATATGCTGGTAAACAAAAAAGGGATGTGGCTGGTCACGTCCCTTTTTTAATAACCTAAGTTCGGAATTAGCTCGAAAATCACCCTTCGATACGGGCTAACGCCCTACTCAGGATGATTTTCGGCAAATGATCGCATCCTGAGTAGCGCGAAACGAAGTGGAGCGCGTATCGAAGGGTGCGATTAAGAAAACTTCGAATTCAGGTCAATAGGATAATATTTTGCTCTGAAAAGGTGTGAAAACTGTCAAGGCATTTGGAGTACGTAACCACGCTTTCGGACAGTATGAATCAAGCCAGAGGCGGGAATAATCCTCTTGATTTTATTCCGCAGACGGCTAACATGAGGCCGGATGATATTCTGAGCTTCTCGTTCATTGGTACTGTAACCCCACCCCAATTCAATTAAATCACGGCAGGATAACACTTTGTCTGGACACATCATTAAGCTGGCCAAAACCACCGTTTCGCCTTCGGTAAGCGGGAGAGGTTGCGTCCCTTCGGCAGCAATCATTAACAATCGTTTCTGGCGATCAAGCTTGAGCGGGTGCAAATGCAAAATGTCCTGAACATCAAAGGGGATTGAAGCCGCGTTTAGGGGCGGATCAGCCTGGCGCAGTACTTCCAGGGCTTCGCCCATTACCTGGACCAGTCGCTGACGCTGGATCTGCCCGACCCGTTTTTCCAGAGAGCGGGTGACAGCCTGCGCAATCTCTTGAATACTGGCCGGTTTCTGCAAATAATCTACCACCTCTGATTTCACCGCAGCAATAGCGCTTTCCAGCGTAGCGTGGCCGGTCAGGATGATAATCAACAACTCGGGGTGCAACTGACGGGCGCGAAGCATTAACTCAAGCCCATCCATGCCGGGCATGCGCAGGTCTAGCACCATTAAATCAAAAAGTGTATGTTGCAGCATCCCCAACGCTTCCTGGCCCGTGCTCGCTTCTGCCACGGTGTAGCCCAGTAAGTTTAAGGCCCGCCCCAGAGCCGAACGAATATTGGGTTCATCATCTACAATCAACAGGTGTGCGCCCGGCTTAGTGGGTTGAGAAGTAGGTATTGTCATCTCTAACCTCCAGTATAGGCACATTGGGTAACGTAACGGTAAAGGCAACGCCTTCATTACTTCCCAAGTTTTCTACGGTGATAGAACCGCCATGCTGGCGGACTAAATTATGGCTGACCCAGAGACCCAGGCCGCTGCCCTCAAGTTTGGTGGTAAAAAAAGGTTCAAAAATATGCGGCAGAATATCCGGAGCTATGGGAGAACCGCTGTTGACAATGGATACAATAACTTGATCTGGTGTAGAATGTACGGAAATCTGCAACTGCCCGTGGGCCGGAGTCGCTTCGATAGCGTTAATGATCAGATTTAGAAAAACCTGGGTTAGTTGGTCTGGCACAGCGAAGACCGGGGCCACCTCTTGCCACTCGGTGGTCAGTTCAATCTGATTTTGTTTAAGCTGTCTCTGGGCCAGCAGGAGAATTTCCTGCAACAAATCAGTTACAAAGACCTTACGTCGCAAAACGGGCCACGGGCGGGCCAAGTTAAGAATGCGCCGGGTAATCTCATTGAGGCGCTCCACCTCCTGGCGGATGATCTGCAAGAATTTCTTATCTTCACCCGGTTCCAGTGAAAAATCCAACATCAAATCCAGGTGGGTGCGCATAGATTGGAGCGGGTTGTTAATTTCGTGGGTCAGCGCAGCCGATAACCTACCCAAAGCAGCCAGCCGTTCCGAGCGCATCGCCTGTTCTTCCATTTGCTTCCGTTCGGTGATATTGCGCACAATGCCCAACACTTCGTCAGGCCCGCTGACCACCAGGCGCGTTTCATAATCCTGGGTATAGTGAGGCAGCGACCAGCGGAACTCAAAAACCTGGGTAACGCCGGAGTCGAGGGCCCATTCCAAATGTTCAAGCATGAGGCCGGCAATTTCAGCAGGCAGCACTTCGGGCAAGTTTTGCCCCACCTCTACCTGGGCTGGCCAGGCAGAATCTGCCTCATTGCCCCGCCGATAATCCAGAACCTGCCCCGTCCGGGTCACCCGAAACATCACGTCAGGAATCGCGTTGAGCAGGGCGCGCTGCCTGGTTTCGCTCTGGCGCAGTTCAGCTTCGGTTTTGATGCGTTCTTTTATTTCTCGCTGGGCTTGATCGTAGAGCCGAGCATGTTCCAGGGCAACGGCCGCCTGTTGGGCAATTCCCTGGCATAAAGCCATCTCCTCAAGGGTAAAATGGCGTTTGTACCGGCTTTCCCATAACTCGGCAAAGGCAATAACCCGCCCTCTGTGCCGCAGGGGAATGTTCAGGATAGTATTAGCCCCAAACTGGCGCAAATGGTGCCACCTTGAGCCGTGCTCATCCACCTCATCCACATGAATTTCCTCGGCCTGATTAGCCAGCAACCTCTCAAAGTCAGCCGAAAAGTCGCGGGGCAACGGGTAAGTTGCTCCCAGATCAGACACCCGTTCCTGGGCTGAAGCATACGGGCTAAAATATTCAGCCACAACAGTGGAAGTCATCTTTTCTGCGTTGTAATCACAAATATAGGCACTGCTCGCCTCCACCGCTCGCCCCATCTGCTCAGCAACGTGCTTCAAGACCGTATCCAGTTCCAGGGAAGATGAAATTATGGTTGAGGCTTCTTGAAGGGCGGTCTGCTCTTTGAGCCGCTGTTTAACTTCGGCAAAAAGCTGAGCATTCTGGACCGCCCCGGCTGCCTGATTGGCCAACATCTGGGCCAGGGCAATTTCTTGATTGGTGAAGACCCGTTCCGAAGGGGCATCCATAATCTGAAGCAGGCCGACTACCTGGCCTTGAAACTCCATCGGCAGCATCAATAGACTCTTCACCTTTATTTCTTGCATATAGGCTAATTCGATCGAAGCCACATCCTTTTGGCTTAAGGTCATCTGGAATGCTTGTCGCTCGATCAAGACTCGTTTGGACAAGACTAGTTCAGCCAGGGGGTAAGTCAACGGCCATTCATCTCGCCAATGGGATAAACCATACTTGCCAATTACCACGATGGTATCGGCAGTTTGATCCCACTGACAAATGACACAGCCGATCACGGCCAATAGATTAGTCAATTCGTGGGCGAACGTGTCAAGGATAAACGGCAAATCCAGGCTGCTGGCCAGTGTCGCCCCGGCGTATTGCAGCGTAAGCAGCTCCGCATTACGTTGGATAATCTCAACCTCGACCTGCCGGCGCGCCGCCAATTCCTGCCGGACCTGATTGTATAATTGAGCATTTTCCAAAGCAATGGCCGCGGCAGAGGCCAGAGGCTGCAGGCGGTCCACATCCCTGGCCGAAAATTTATGGGGTACATCTCCATCAAGCTGGAGCAAGCCAAAAACACGTTCTTTGGAATAGATCGGCACGCCCATATAAGACTTGATCCAGGCGGACTTTTCCAGTTTAATCCAATGCGGATTTTTGGCTGTGTCGGGAATAAGCAGCGGCTGGCGGGTACGGATTATTTTAGCCAGTAAAGGAAAATCCCTAAGTGGCTGCTGCACGTTAGCCACCACTTCCTCATAATCAAACTCCTGGTACCCCTGCCAGCGGACAATCCGTAACGTATTATCATCCTCCAACAAGCTAATGTTGGCCGTATTATAAGGTACCAGCCGCTGCATTTGGCGCAAAATTTCATCTAAAACCGCTTCAGGATTGGTTGGAGCAACCAACGCCAGATAAACTTCGCGCAGGGTCTCGGCCAGCAGCCGCTGCTCTTGTTCGGCGGCTAACAGACGTTCACGCTCTTCGGCAGCCTGCTTGCGTTCGGTAATATCAAAAGCTGTCCCTAACACTGCCGGTCGCCCCTTGAATTCAATCAACGCTCCGGTAAAGTCAAGCCAGCGCTCCTCGCCCCCTTTGGTTAAAATTTTAAGCTCGTAACGGGCCGGCACCACCTCCCCCCGCTGGCGCGCCATTCCTTGGGTCTTAATAAATTCACGAAAATCAGGATGAATAATATCCCAAAAATTCATAGCCAGAAGCTCTTGCCGGGAATAACCGGTAATCGCTTCCGCAGCCGGGTTCACGTAACGATTCCGCTTTCCCTGGTAAATAAAGATGGCAGCGGTGGTCATTTCGGCAAAAGTACGGAATTTTAGCTCGCTTTCACGGAGGGCCTCCAGCTTTGCCCGCTTTAGCTCCGCAGCCATAACCTGTCGCTTAGCCCCAGGTTGGCTCAGTTTGCTCACCTCCTTCGTAAGGAGTCGTCGAGGTTTTTTGCTGTCTTCCATAAATACGCTGCCCAACTTTGGCTAAATTGGAGGAGACCCAGTACCCCTATTATAAGGTAAGAGGAGGTGTTTTTCAAGAGGAGCGCATTAGGATAGGTCTATAGCCTATGTTATAATGGGCGCTCCGTCCGTTGATGATACCAAAAGGGGGATTATGGATAAAGAAGCCCGAGCGACTCGCCGCGCCGCGCAGCGCCAAAGCCGCAGTCAATCGCCACTGTTGAAAATTCCATTTCGCCGCGTCCATAATCGGCTTGCGCCGCTGGAACTTGTTTCAGCCGAACAGGTGGAACAACTCCACCAGGCGTCTATGCAGATTTTGGAGCAGACCGGCCTGGATTTTCTCGACGACGAGAGCCTTGAGCTGTGGCAAAAAGCCGGGGCCAAAGTGGACCGTTCGGCCCGGCATGTCTGGCCGGACCGCCACCTGGTGCTGGAACTGGTGGCCCAAGCCCCACAGACCTTCACCTGGCGGGCTCGTAATCCAGAGCGCAATCTCTTTATCGGCGGCGACGCCCTCGTTTTTGCCCCTCACGGGGGTACGGTTTTTGCCGCCAACCTGGAGATAGGCCGGCGCCCGGGCCTGCTCAAAGATTACCACAACCTGCAAAAGCTGGTCCACATGTGCAACCTGCTCCACACCAGCGGGGAGCAGTTGGTCGCGCCGCATGATGTCGAAATTTCCGCCCGGCATCTTCACCGCCTGCTATGCGGCTTTACCCTGACCGACAAGGCCATCCAGGAGGCCGCTCACGGGCGAGTTATTCCCAATGATGCCCTGGCGATGGCCCGGCTGGTCTTTGGCGACGACCTCACCGGCGACCCGGTTATTGGCGGAGTGATTAACGTGAACAGTCCCCTCCGCTACGACGACCGCATGCTGGGCGGCCTCATCACCTATGCCCGTGCCGGCCAAATTACCATTATCACCCCTTTCATCCTGGCCGGGGCGATGAGTCCGATCAGCATCGCCGCGGCCCTGGCCCAGCAAAACGCCGAAGCCCTGGCCGGAATTGCCCTGACCCAACTGGTCAAGCCCGGCGCGCCGGTGATTTACGGCGGCTTTACCACTAACGTGGACATGAAAAGCGGCAGTCCCGCTTTTGGCACACCGGAAGGAGCCTGGGCGCTGGTTATCGGCGCGCAACTGGCCCGCCGCTATGGACTGCCCTATCGCGGCAGCGGTAGCCTCAACACCTCCAAAGTACCCGATGCCCAGGCCGCTTACGAAACTATGTGGACCATGTGGCCGGCCGTGCTGGCCCGGACCAACTTCATTATGCATGCCATTGGCTGGCTGGAGGGAGGCTTGACCGCCTCCTATGAAAAGTTTATTATTGACGTCGAGAACCTGGCCATGTTTGCCCACTTTTTGCGCGGTTTCGAGATCAACGAGGAGACGCTGGCCCTGGATATGATCGCCGAGGTGGGTCCGGGCGGCCATCACTTCGGCACGCCGCATACCCAGGCCCGCTTCAGTACCGAATTTTACGAGTCCTTCCTGGCCGACCGGCTCAGCTATCAAACCTGGTCCGAAGCGGGCAGCTTTGATGCGGCCAAACGCGCCCACCTGATTTGGAAAGAGCTGCTCAACCAGTACGAAGCCCCGCCCATGGACCCCGGCCTGGCCGAGGCCCTGCAAGATTACGTCGCCCGCCGCGAGCGGGAACTGGCCGGAGTAGAGCTATACAGCTAGGCTTTGATGATCAAGCTCTATCAGGCAACATTCGCACTTAATTGGTTTCAAGAATAGTTGCTTCGTAATGCTTGAATTCCGGCGGGGCTTCAAGCAGTGGAATGAGTTCAGCGCCGATGCGTTTGACGGTGGCTGAGCTCAAGTATTTTTCGAAGTTCTCCTTCGTGTCGAACTCTCCATATATGACATACCGCTGGGGAGCGTCAGGAACGCGATACCACTCGTTCTTTACACACCCCGCCATTTGGCGGACTTCCCCCTGTATCTCACGCAGACTTCGCTCAAACTCACTGACCGTATTTTCTTTGGTCTTCACAGACACATAAACGACGATCATTTCAGTTCTCCTTTGTCCAATATTTAGTTGGCAATCCTAATTAGATATACTTTATATTTTGTTTATATAGTTAAATCCAAAAAAATTTATGAATTTAACTTGTCGAGCAAATCTTTGACGGTTAGTTCTTTTAATTTGTCTTTCATGGCCTCCTCTGCTGAAGCTAATAATTTTGAAATTTCTTGGCGGGCGCGAGCTGGCTTTTCGCCTGTAGCCCGAACCTGTAAATCAGATCGAAAGAGAGGGCGCTCATTTTCGATGGCATTGAAAATATCGAGGATCGTAATATCTGACGCGGGCACAGCCAAGCGAATGCCTCCTTTGGTTCCTTCACGGGTTTCAATAAGGCCGACCCTATTTAGGCTTTGCAGAATTTTAACAGCAGTGGGGCCGGCAATACTCAAGTCCTCAGACAATTGTTTGGTCGGCACAAAGTCATAGATGCCTTGTTGAAGCTTATCGGCAACATATAAAACAGCCATTATTGCTTGAGAAAAGGCGAGAGAATAACTCATGAGACCAAAAGAGATGATTAACTATATATATAGTATATTAAGTTTACAAACTTGTCAAGAGGTTTCCATATTTTAACTCAAGTTGCCACCTACAGGCGGAAAATCATCCTGAGTGCGCGTAAGCGCGTATCGAAGGGTGATTTTTCGCCGCAGATACCCTTCGATACACCTTTTCAAGGCTACTCAGGATGTCTGCGGCGAAAGGTAGCAACTTGGGTTATTTTAACTTGAAAACATAGAAACGTCGGTCTTAATTTTGGCAGTCTTTGGCGCTTTGAAGTACACTATTTTTGAGATCTGTGCGGGCGCACCTTTGTGATTGACTACTTGCCCAATCGTCCCCAGATTTGGAGATACGCAGATGGGCTTTTTTGACTCTCTTAAATCATTATTTGGCGGCGGTAACAGGCTCGGGGAACGAAACCAGCAGGTCTACTGGATTTATGTACGCTGCCGTAAATGCGGAGAGGTCATCAAAACGCGCCTGGATTTGCAAAATAATCTGAGCCAAAATGACGGAGGCGGCTACACAGCTCATAAAACGCTGGTGGGGAGTCATCTCTGCTTTGAACGCATCGAGGTCATTCTCACATTTGATGAAAACCGCCGCCTGATTAGCCGCGACATCTCCCGTGGCGACTTTATCACCCGCGAGGAATTTGAAGCAGCGCCGCACCCGGAATGAACCTTCTACGCTGGCCTATCGGCAGCCGGAAATGTCACGTGGAACGTGCTTCCCCGCCCCAGCTCACTTTCAAACCAGATGCGCCCGCCGTGCAGCTCGGCCAGCGCGCGGGTGATATGCAACCCCAGGCCGGCGCCCTTCGTCTCGGTGGGTTGTGGGCTTGCGGCGCGGAAGAAACGATTGAACAGCTTGGCCTGGTCGTCAGCCGAAATGCCCACGCCGTTGTCCGCCACCGAGACTTGCAGAAAACCTGCCTCTTCAGCCAGGGCCACATCAACGGTAATAAGCCCCCCTGGGAGAGTAAATTTGCTGGCATTACTCAACAGATTACCAACGATCTGGGCAGCCCGTGTCTCGTCACACAAAGCAAGGGGTAAGCCGGAGGGAATCCGTAAGGTAAGGTGCTGCATCCTGGCTTCCAATTCCGGGCCAAATTCGGCGGCCAGGGCCTTTACCAGGGTGGGCAGGTCTACCGGTTTCAAGACTAACTCGATTCGTCCGGTTTCGATCCGGGTTACATCAAGCAGCTCGCCGGTGATGGTCAGCAGGCGGCTGGCGCTTCTCTCGATAATCTCAAGACAATCGCGCTGCGTGTCGGCCAGAGGACCTAAATCTCCATCCAAAAGCATCTCCCCATATCCCCTGATCAACGTCAACGGCGTGCGAAGTTCGTGCGCAGCGATGGAGACAAACATGGACTTCAATTCGTCCAGGCGCTGCAGTTCGGCGTTGGCCGCCGCCAGCTCGAGATTCTGCCGGGCCAATTGGTCTCGTAACAGCCGCAACTCGTTGCGCTGTTGGGCCAACCACTGATTCAGTACGCCCACCTCGGTCACATCTTCGACCAGATGGATGAGACCAATAATCCGCCCCTCTTGGTCTCGATGGGGCAGTTCAACCAGGGTCAAATAGATGGTCTGACCGGCGGCTGTTTCGCGGTTGACCCAGGCCAGTTCAAAGCGGGGCAGTTCCCCGGCCAGAACATCGGCCAAGGCCTCTTCGCTGCCGATCAGTTCGGGGTCCAGGTCCAGCAGAGAGCATCCCAGGCTGGTTTGATAACCGGCGGGCAGGATGTTGGCCTCATCACTCACCTCCAGGATGGTCAGGTCGGGGTCGGTGATAACGTAGGCGATTTTGCGGTCTTGAAGAATCAATTGGGCGACGGTTGAGTCCATAGCTGGCTCCCCGAATTTCAAGTGACCAGCAGCCGGCCCAGGTGGCGGAAGAGATTATCTACCTCATGGCCGGTTTTGGCGCTGACGAGATAATAAGACGCGTTGAGATCGGCGGCGACGCGCTCGATTGGGGCCAGGTCGAGCGCCTGCCGGTCAACCAGATCGCACTTGTTGGCGCCCAGGATAACTACCTGGGCATTTGGGTTAACCCTGCTCAGGCTGTCGGCGTAAACCCGCAGACTGTCAATGGTTTCAGGCCGAGTTAGGTCGCAGACCAGGATGGCGCCGGCTGCCCCGCGCAGGTAGCTGGACCGCACCCGGTCAAACTCCTCGCTGCCGGCCAGGTCCCACAGCATCATCGTCAGTTCTATAACACCGTCAGCGCGAGGAACGGCAACCGTTTTGCGGCTGACTTTGACGCCGATGGTGCTGAGATACTTGTCATCAAAGAGATTATAGACAAAGCGGCGCACCAGACTGGTTTTGCCAACAGCAGCATCGCCCAGCAGACAAATTTTTTTGTTCAATGATGTCACTTGAAAAGATTCTCTTTCTCCTGTGGACTGAGGGGAGAGTAACCACCAGACTGGAATAAGGTCGTCTTCTCTACTCTTCAGCAGTTGGCCGAAATAACAGACTGAGGGCGCTCCATAGATGAAAACGTTAGTGAGTGACGGGAAAGCTATAACCTACTCCCCGCTCGGTAATAATATAGCGAGGTTGAGCGGGAGTGGTTTCAATCTTTTGGCGCAAACGGTGGATATGGACCCGCAGCGTATCTTCCAAGACCTCTTCCCGAGGCCACAGACGGCGCAGGAAAAAATCGGTGGTGACGGTTTGGCCGGCATTCCGCATGAGGATATAAAGTAATTTGGTTTCAAGAGGGGTGAAGGCTATCGGCTGCCCATCAATCAGGGCCTGCTGGTGGGTAAAATCTACCGCCAGGTGGTCGTCCACGCGCGTCACCCGGTCAAGCGTGTAGGCAAAGTTGCCAATCCGGCGCAGGACCCGCCGCACACGAGCCACTAGCTCGCGCGGGCTAAAAGGCTTGGTGACGTAATCTTCGGCAAAATACTCCAGACCGCGAATGATCGTTTCTTCTTCATCCACCGCAGTTAGCATGATGACCGGCAGATCGCTAAATTGCTGTACGATCCGGCAGAATTCAAAGCCATCCATGCCGGGCATCATCACGTCTACAATCGCCAGGTGAGGCAGGCCCCGCCGCTCAATTATCTCCAGGGCCTGCTGGCCGGAAGTAGCAACCAATACCTCAAAGCCGGTGTAATCGAGCTTGTCTCTAACGAGACGTACAATAGTCGGGTCGTCGTCTACGACAAGGATGCGTTGGGGGTTCGCCGCCACAGACTCTGGGGATGAAGAAGTGAGCATACTTGTTCCAACAGCCGGATAACGCCAGTAAAAATAAAAAATAGAAGCTAGAAAGCTGTAGGCTCATTTCTAAATTCCTATTTCTTATTTCTAATTTGCGGCTTGGGCACATCATAGCTTAGGCTATAACATCCATTATATCGTATGCTCATAAGTTAAACAAACCGGGTAATTGTCAAAGTCAGCTAATTGGATGAGGGACGGAAACGGGGGGCCAAATCACGCAACTGGCTGAAACTGATCGGTTTGAGCAGAACCAGGTCAACCTCATCCCGCAGCGCCTCGGCCCGAAACAGATCGGCGGTGATGATAATCACCCGAGTTTTAGCCAACCGCTGGTTGGCGCGAATGTACTGCAGAATATCTATCCCTGAAGCGTATGGCAGATGTAAGTCCAGCAGCACTACAGCCGGTATGGTCGCAGTCAATCGCTCCAGGGCTATGTAACCATCCAGGATGATTTCGGTTTCAAACTTGGCCTGCCGGAGCGCCTCAGAATAAATGGTCGCCGATTTCGTGTCATCTTCGATGATCAAGGCAAAAGGGTTATCCATACTCTTTTCTCCTCTATCCGCTAAACTATCCCCCAAGGAGATTTTGCAATGATCCAGCAGGAGTGTTAGATTTTTCGGATAGACTTTAAACATTCGTTTCCAATATTTTACGCACCTTGCGCGCCAGGTCAGCCGGGGTGAACGGTTTTTGGAGAAAGAACAGACCCGGCTCCAGCATCCCGTGTTGAACAACAGCCTCGTCGGGGTAACCCGACATGTAGAGCGCCCGCAGTCCCGGACGCAGCAAGGCCAGGCGCTCCACCAACTCATGTCCGCTCATGTGGGGCATGACCACATCCGTAATCAGCAAATGGATCGGGCCAGAGTACTTTTCGCAGATCAGCAGCGCCTCGCCGCCATTAGCCGCCTCCAACACGTTGTACCCACTTGAGCGGAGGAGCGTTCGAATCAACTCCCGCACATCCTTTTCGTCTTCCACCAGCAGGATCGTTTCCCAGCCCCGGGGCAACGCAGCGCGGACATGGTTGGGGCGGGGCGGACTCTCAGGCTCCGCGACTTGGGGCAGGTAGACTTTGAAGGTTGCCCCTTGTCTCGGTTCGCTGTAAACCCAGATGTCGCCACCGCTCTGTTTGACGATGCCATAGACAGTAGCCAAACCCAACCCGGTACCCTGGGCCTTAGTGGTAAAGAAAGGTTCGAAGATATGAGCCTTTGTCTCTGCGTCCATGCCACAGCCCGTGTCGCTGACCGCCAGCATCACGTAGGGGCCGGGTTTCACTCCGGCATGCCAATAAGCATACGTCTCGTCCAATTCCACGTTAGCCGTCTCAATCGTCAGCTTGCCACCCTGGGGCATAGCAGCGCGGGCATTGACCACAAGATTCAGAATGACCTGCTCGATCTGGCTCGGATCAGCTTCCACATGTCCCAGCGCTGGCTCGAGTGCAATGTTCAAGTCAATATCCTCACCAATCATGCGTTGGAGCATCTTCACCATGTCGGCCACCACCAGGTTCAGGCCCAAGACCTGGGGTTGAAGCACCTGTTTACGGCTAAAGATTAGGAGCTGTTGGGTTAGCGCGGCGGCCCGCTCCCCAGCTTTCATGATTTGTTCGAGATCTTTGTGCAGCGGGTCCAGCTCATCGTGGTAGCGATCCAGCAGGAACTCGCCATAACCGATGATGACCATCAAGATGTTGTTGAGGTCGTGGGCTATCCCACCCGCCAGCCGGCCGATAGCCTCCATTTTTTGTGATTGGTAGAGCTGTTCCTCCAGACGCTTGCGCTCGGTGATGTCCTGCACGATGACTAACGCGGCGTTTCGCCCGGCAAACTTCAATACATGAGAGGTGATTTCAACATCAGTGATTTGGCCCGTCTTAAGCCGATGCCGCCACTGACCAGAAAGTTGCAGCCTGGACTGATTTTTTGGGGCATAATTTAGACGCTTGGACCCATCCTCCCCCAATCCAATGTCAGTGATTCGCATTTGCAGGAATTCATTCCGGGAATAACCATAGCAGGCGATGGCGGCATCGTTGACCTCAAGGAAAGCCAGTGTTTCCAAGTCGTACACCCACATGGGCTGAGGGTGATTGGCAAATAAGAACCCGAAGCTTGCCTCACGCTCTGTTACTGCCTCTTCCGCGAGCTTGCGTTCAGCCTGTAGGTGTTGTTGCTCAAGAGCAGCCCGGATGGCATACGGCAGACAACGCAGGTACTGGGGGGTCTTGAGAACATAGTCAGTTGCGCCCCGTTCTATCGCCTCGGCGGCCATTGTTTCCGAGCTGGCGCCAGTGACGATCACTACCGGCGTCTGCGGGTCTACAAACCGCACGGCATCGAACACCTGCGAGCCTTCCAAGCCGAAAACATTGAAATCAGTCAAAACAAGATCATAATTACCCTGGGCCAGCCACGCCTCGAATTCTGACTCGGAGGCGGCTTTGCTGATCTGGAAGCCACCCGCCTCTTTTTCCAGAATGTGCTGCACCAATTGGCGGTAGAGTCGATCCTCATCAATATGCAGAATGTGGATAGGTTTGTTCAAGTTCTATCTTCTCCCATTAGAACTGTCCAACAATGGCTATCGTCGATGATATTCATTGAGATGGTAGAATTGGCCCCTGACTTTCATTGTACGACAGGAACATTACGATCCACATTACGAGCCGCAACGACATTAGCGTTCTAAAAATAAGGACGCCTCGCCCACCCCTGGCAGCCGGTTTCGCTAAAACAAAACCCCGCCGGTTACAGCGGGGGTTTGCTTTAACAAGATTTCCAGGCTTACTAAACAGATCAAGCTTGGGCCACCTTTATCCCAAACTCTTGTCCGGCCTCCCAGACAACTTCCCAAAAATATTGTCCTAGGGAACGGTTGACATGTAAAAAATAAGCCGGCGTCTCGCCTTGATCGTGCCGGGCAATCAAGGTTTTAATTTTAGCTACACTCGTTTGGGCGACGCGCAGATTAGGAAAAACCGTAGGGTGAAAATCAAGCCCGCAGATTTTGCTCAAAAGCTCCGCCGCCACCGCTCCGGTCAGCCGGATGACCGCTTTGCCATGGGTGTAGTCGGTCGCGTGAGCAAAATGAGGCTCTTTAGCCAGGCTGTCCTCTATCGCTGCAACTGAAGGTAACTGGACGTCCGGCGACAGACCAAACAGGTAAAGCTCTGTGGGCGTCAGGCGTGCCAGCACCCCCCCGCTTACTTCAACCAAATCACCGGGCTTGGCCGGAATTTGGGCAAAATACTGCTGAAGCAGATCACCTACTTCGCCTTGAATCAAGACAACCGGCACACCGGTCAAATCGGTCACGCTGAGCTGGGAAGACACCGCAGCCAAGGATGAGGCAGGTGTAATCGGGCTGCGAAAAACAGGACTATAGCCACTCATGAATCGAGTTCTCCTTCATCGTTTATAATCGGTAGATCCAAATTTGAGGAGCCAGCATCCCCGGATGCGGCTCCGCTCGGCATCTGAGGATGCCTCACTCCTCAAGACTCAAATCTATTTGCTGCAAGGCCAGGGCTATCACTGCTACCCAGGCCAACACTTTGAACTCGCCCGCAACCAACGCTGCTTCAACTTCGGCCCCGCTGAGGCGGAGGAGCTGCTGCTCTTCCAGGTCATCAGCCTTAACTTCGGCCACCCGCCTGGCCTGTCGAGCCAGAAATAGATGAGCTGTGCCGGCCCCGCGATTACCATCCACCGCGTACCGCCCCAAACTAAGCCAATCGGGCGACTCGTAGCCGGTCTCCTCAAGCAGTTCGCGCTGTGCCGCCGCCAGGGGTGCTTCGCCGGGATCAAGATAGCCGCCCACCGCAGCCAGCGAAATTCCGTCTACAGCGTACTTTGTCTGACGAAAGCAGAGAAATTCACCTGCCGTTGTCACCGCCGCTACATTAACATAATCGGGGGTGATGAGCCAGGGCCAATCTGAAAGAGTCCGGCCGTCCGGCAGCTCAATGGTGTGCTGCTCCACCACCAAAAACCTGCCGTAATCGAGCACCTTCTTACGAAAACGAGTTTTCCAAGGCTGCATAGTTTCCTCAACATGTCACTCTGAGCGAAGCGAAGAGTCCTGTAGCCTTCTCCTTCGGGCAAGGCCTTGGGGATTCTTCGGCCTGCGGCCTCAGAATGACAGGTTCAACTCTTTAACCTGACACCCTCCGGATCGTAAAAGGGCAGCGGGACAACTCGCCCTTTGTGCAGCTCGCCGCGAATGCGCACCGTAAATTCAGACCCCGGCACGCTCTGCTCGACCGGCAGCCAGCACAGCCCGATGGATTTCTTGAGGGTGGGACTGAAACGCGAACTGGTGATGCGGCCAACGATTTCCAGGCCGATGGGCCAGTGCGGGTTAGGCCGGACAATTTGATTGGCCTCTTGCGGCACCAAATTCGGGTCGAGCATCTCATAACCGACCAGCTTACTGGTCACGCCCCGCCTCTGCACCCGCACCAGGCTTGGCTTGCCGACAAAATCGGCTTTCTCCAGCTTGACCGCCCACTCCAAACCAGCCATGAACGGATCGGTCAGGCCGTCGGTATCCTGGCTGACGATGAAGTGGCCCTTTTCCAGGCGCATAATCCGCTGCGCTTCCACCCCAAAAGGAGTGATATTGTAGGGTTGGCTTGCTGCCACCAACTTTTCCCACAGATACAGCCCATAGCCGGCCGGGGCGTGGATTTCGTAGCCCAACTCGCCGGTAAAGCCGATGCGCAAAATAATGACCGGCACCCCGGCGACGGTCCCCTGCCGAACACTCATATAAGGGAAAGCCTCATTGCTCAGATCAATCTCGGTCAGCGGCTGGAGCGCGGCCCGAGCGTGCGGGCCGGTCAAATTCATGGCCGTGTAGGTGTCGGTCAGATTGTTGACATGCACCTGGTAATTCCAGCCCGCTTGCAGGTTCCACTCCAGGCCCTCATAGACCGCATCGGCTCCGCTGGTAGTCACGGTGATATACCAGGTGTCATCATTCAGGCGCGCCGCCACCCCATCGTCGGCCACGATTCCTTCCTCGTTGACCATCAACCCGTAGCGAGCGCGTCCCACGGCTAAACCGCTCCACTTATTGGTATACAGCCGCTCCAGCAGGGCCGGAATATCCTTACCCCGAATGAGCAGCTTGCCCAGCGTCCCGACATCAATCAAGCCCAGCCCGCTGCGCGTGCCCAGGACTTCCGCCACCGGGTCGCCGTAATGTTCGGGCCGCTTCCACAAGCCGGCATTCATCATCTTCGCTCCGTGGGCCACGTGCCAGGCATGCATGGGGGTGGTTTTGACCGGCTCCATCACTCGGCCTGCCAGCGCCCCCAACGGCACCGGGCTGAAGGGTGGGCGGCTGGTCGTCGTTCCCGCCTCAGCCACCGGCAGGTGATTGGCCTCGGCGCAGAGGGCCATCGTATTGGCGTTCTCGTACTTGCCCTGGCTCGGCCCCATGCTCAACGTACTGTAACGCTTGAGCAGCTCCATGCTGTTGTAGCCTTCAGCCACCGCGTCTTTCAAATCTTTGACACTCACATCCTCGTCAAAGCTAATAAAGCTCTTTTTGCCGCCGGGGACACGGACCCACGCCGAGTTGCGCACCGGTTCCCCGGCCCTGAATGTGGACACCTGTTTGCTCAGCTTTGCCGCTGCTCCCCGGCCAAAACCGGCCTCGGCCGCCGCATCCAGCCCGGCCACCTGCCCTTCCAGCAGTTCCACCGGCACAGTGTGCGTCCCGTTAACCCGTCCCACTACATGGACTCCAGGCGGCAAATTGGCTGGCAGCAACTCCGCCCGCCGCTCATCGTAGACCAGCCTGGCCTTGGCCTGATAGGCCAGTCCCGTCATTGCCGTCCAGCCGACAGATGTAATCAGCAGGTCACACTGCACAAACTCGGCGCTGCCGGCCTGTGGCTGGCCGTTGTTGTCCAGGGGAGCCAGCATCGCCCCGGTCACTTCCCTGCTGCCCTTAGCCCCCAGGACCACTGTGTTCGTTTTGATCTCGATCCCGACCTGCTGCAATTTAATGACTGCCGGACTATTTACTTCGGCCCGCAGTTCAGCCACCGCCGCTAGCTTGACGCCCGCCGCGTACAGATCAAGAGCGACCTGCAAGCCGTCGTCATTGCCCGCCAAGACCACGGCCCGCTTTCCCGGCTGGACCCCATACAGATGCATCAGCCGCTGCGCCGCCGATCCCAGCATCACGCCGGGCAAGTCGCTGTTATCAAAAATCAGCGGCCGCTCCAACACCCCGTTAGCCACCACAATCGTTTTGGCCCTGATTTTCAACAGCCGGACCTCGTCTTTAACTGCGCCGACCCAGTTGTGGTCGTAAATGCCAAAAGCGGTTGTATTCAATTCGACCCGCAGGTTAGGCTGTCCGGCTGCTTCCTGGGCCAGTCGTCCCGCTAATTCGTAGGCGGCCAGCGGGCCGGACTCGGTTTCCACGGTCTGGCGCTCGTAGGCCAGGTGTCCGCCCAGGAAGGGAGCTTCTTCCAGCAGCAGCACCCGCGCCCCGGTTTTGGCCGCGCTCAAGGCGGCGCTCAAGCCCGCCGGCCCCCCGCCAATGACCAGGACATCGGCAAATTCGTACTTTTTATCGTAGTTAGTATCGGGGACATCGGTCGTCACCACGCCCAAGCCGGCGGCGTTGCGCAGTACCTTTTCATAGGTTGGCCACAACGCTTTGGGCCGGATGAAGGTCTTATAATAGAAGCCAACCGGCATAAAGCGCGAGCCGAGCGCTGTCAGCGACATAATATCGGCCTCAAGCGAGGGCCAGGCATTTTGTGGATTGACGATCATCCCCGGTTTGACCAGGCGGGTGCTGGCTCGCACATTCGGCTCGTCGTCTACCCGCACCAGCGTATTGGTATCGGCGGAGGTAAAGGCAAATGCACCGCGCGGCCGGTGATACTTGAAGGAACGGCCTAAAACCTTAACTCCGGCAGCCCACAACGCGCTGGCAATGGTGTCGCCGGCAAAGGCCGGATACTTTTTGCCGTTGAATTGAAACTCAAACGCGTCGGCCCGGTTTATCACCTGGGAGGCGTGACCGGGTAAGCGGCTGGCCGTTTTCTCAAAACCGGGAGATAACACCTCTGCTTTATTTTTTACACTCATCGGATCGGCTCCTTAGGGCTGCACATCGGTTAAGGTCGGTTGATCTAACCCCGGTTTCTTTGTCCCCGGGTCCGGCGCCCACAAATAAGTCTTTTCAACCCCATGCGTTTTGGTGTGACGTTCTGCCAAAAACCACAGGCCGCACCCGGCGCGGTGATACCACCACTCCTGCTGCACGCCTAATTTGTTGTTTTTAAAGTGAAGATACTCCGCCCAGGCCGCATCGGCCGCGCTACCCTCCGGATTTTTAGGCCGGGCCTTGTACTCCCCGCCAAAGCGAAACTCCGCCACATTCCTCTCACCGCAATTGGGACAAGTTAGAAGAATCATCAAAGTCTCCTCAATTGACCATTAATAATTGACCGTTAACTATTGACTATTGATCAGTGTCCGACCGAGGCCGCACCTTTTTCGCCGACCAGCTTACCTTCATAAAAACGGTCATAGCTGAAGGGTGCAATCAACTCCGGGGTAGCCTGGGTGGCAATTAATTCGGCCATACGTTTGCCCGAAACCGGCGAAGCCTTGAACCCATACGTGCCCCAGCCGACATCCACCAAAAAGCCCTCGACCGGGGTGAAGCCCATGATCGGGCTGTAGTCGGGGGTCATATCGCACAGACCGGCCCACTGACGCATCAAGCGCACCTTGGCCAGCGACGGGAACAACTCCAGGACGTGGGCGGCCAAACCTTCCACAAAATTCAAGGTCGAGTCCATCGAGTAGGACGTGAACGGGTCAACTTCCGCCCCCATCACCAGCTCGCCCCGGTCGCTCTGGCTCAGGTAGAAGTGGAGCGTGCCCGAGACAATGACCACATCCAAAAAGGGCTTGAGCGGCTCAGTCACGCAGGCTTGCAGCGGGCGCGTTTCGATGGGCAGTTTCACCCCGGCCATATCGGCAATCAGCGAACACCAGCCGGCGGTCGCATTCAACACCATACCGGTTTTGATCGAGCCGCGATTCGTTTTGACGCCAACCACCCGGTTATTTTGGACCTCGATGCCGGTTACTTCGGTTTTTTGGTGCAGGTGAACGCCCCGCTTGTCCGCGCCGTGAGCGTAGCCCCAGACCACCGCGTCGTGCCGGATGATCCCCCCGGCGGGTGGTAAAGCGCGCCCTGGACCGGATAGCGGGGATGGTCGCTTACATCCATAAACGGAACCAGCTTTTTGATTTCGTCGGGGTAAATTACCCGGCTGTTGACGCCTTGAATCTGGTTGACCTCCGCCCGCCAGCGCATGGTCCGCAGCGAGGCGTCGGTGTGGGCTAGGGTCAGGTGGCCGCGCTGCGAGAACATGACGTTAAAATCAAGCTCTTCGGACATGTCCTCATACAGCTTGACGCTCTCATCGTAAAAGAGAATCCCTTCCGGGGTCAGGTAGTTGGAACGAATAATGGCTGTATTGCGGCCGCTGCCACCGCTGCCCAGGTAGGCTTTTTCCAGCACAGCCACATCGGTAATGTTATGATGTTTGGCCAGGTAGTAAGCACAGGCCAGGCCGTGCGCCCCCCCGCCGATAATGACCACATCGTAGCTGTCTTTAAGCGGCGGCTGCCGCCACATTGGCTTCAAGGTACCGTGGCCGTTCAATCCCTGTTTCAATAGTTTAATTGACATAGGCTGCTGCTCCCTCTCCTATTTTGTTGCGCCATACGCAACAAAGTTCCCGGATTCCACCGGAAAGTTGGGCCATTTTAACACGTTTTGAAACAGTGTCAACTCAATTAAGACCAAAAAATTGGTGAAAATTCGTGGAATTCGTGGTAAAAAACAGCTTGAGTCACATATCGCGCGGCTCGCGGTAGTAACTCAGGAGGGTACCGACGCCTTTTTCACGGGCTTTTTGATAAGCCAGGTTGCCCAGGACAATATCGCTGACGGCAAAGCCCTTATGCCAGAACAAAATCCGTTCCTGCTGCGACTCGCGGCCCGGTTTCAGCCCGGCGACGACCTCGCCAATTTCCCCGGCGATATGCTCGTCACGCAGTTGGCTGGCCTGGATCAACCCGGCAAACTGGCCGTACTGCGATTTCTGGCACTGGTTCCAATCGTCCACAAATAGTTTGTCAACGGTAAACGGCAGGCTGGGCGCGACCGACAGCACCGCGCCATAAGGCTGGATGAGCGCACCGGGTTTAACCCACTCATCTTTGACCAGCACTTCGTGTTCCAGCAGGCGCGAGGCGTCAATGATGATGTCGGCGTCGCGCACCGTTTCCTCGCTGGTTGCCTTCACCACGACCCGCTTCTTGAGCCGCGCCGACATCTCTCCAGCAAAACGCTCCCGCGATTCAGGCCGCTTGCTAGTCACCCGGATTTCCTCAAAGTCAAAGAGCAGGTCCAGAATGGCCACGTTGTACCAGGCCGTGCCCCGCACCCCAATGTGGCCCAGCACACGGGGCTTATCATTCGCCAGGTACTTGGCCCCGACTGCCGTCACCGCGCCGGTGCGCATCCAGGTGGTTAATGTCCCGTCCAGAATACAGAAAGGCGCGCCGGTTTCGGGCCGGTAGAGAGTGATAAGGGCCAGTTCCGAGGGCAAACCGTATTCATAATTCTTCTGAAAATCACCGATGACCTTGACCCCGGCCACGTTGACCGGCTCGACATAGCCCTTGAGGATGTTAAAAAGTTTCTCCGGGTAATCCAGCGCCAGATGATCCTTGGAGGGCATCACCACCTTTTTTTCGCCGTGAGCTTTCAACCCCAACTCGACCACGTCCATGATCTCTTGCAAGCCCAGGTCAAGGCTCTCCACGTCTTCCTTGGATAGAAACAGAATGTCAATTCCGGCCATGATGTCTCCTAATAAAATAGTAGATGGTAGACAGGAGTAGTATATCCCTGCTACTTGCGACTCTGCGACCTTGCGACTTTGCGTTACGCCTGTAGCTCGCGCACCGCCCACCAGAACGGCTGATCCTGATAATCAAAATATTTGGTCCGGGTCAGCAAAAGCTCCTGGCCCGACATTAATCCTCCCGGCAAAACGCCGTTGTGCAGCCGGATATTCTGGTAATAGCGTGGGGCCAGGTCACGCACCGCATCGGCATGCCGGGCGCTGATGGCCCAGTGTCCAATACCCTGCGCCTGGCTGAACAAAACCAGGTTGCGCCAGTTACCCCCTCCCACCTCCAGGGAACTGTAGCTGAGCAGATGGGGGTGCTGCATAAATTCGGTCAGCAATTCTGCATCAACCGCATCCAGCGGCGCCCGGTCGGCTTCGGGCCACTTGTGCCCGCAAAAGCCGACAACCACCAGCTCAGCACAGGTGAGCAGTTCTTCCGGCCTGGCCAGGGCGAGCCGGTGGCGGCGACCACCCGCTTCTTCTAAATACAAAACATACGGACGCGGTTGCACCGGGATGGGGCTTGACTGGTGCAAAAGATGGCGCAATTTCTCAACCATGTACCGCAAGTGAGCCAAATCTTCGGCATTGTGATCAGGGTTGGTAAAGGGCCGGTCGGGCACAAGGTCCGACCAGTCAAGACGAGTGTAATCGGTGGTTGTTGGCATAGTTATGCTACCGTAGTTGGATGGTGACTACTCAGGCTAAAGGTGATTGGCACTTGAGTGCCAGTCACCTGAGTAGTTACGTTGGATTTAAATATAAAATAAGGTGGGGCACGTCACCAGAACATGTCCCACCTTAATACATTCTTCCTTAAACCCAGGGCGAGTGACTGTTTGACTTGCCAAAGGTCCGGCCTTCGGCAAACCGGTCGAAGGTAAAGGGCTTAAGCTCGGGCACGTCGTCGCCCATCAGGTATTTGGCTAATAACTTGCCTACCCCGGTCATCTTGAAGCCGTGGTTGCTGTCGGCAATCATGTAAACATTGGGGGCCACCCAGTCGAAAATCGGGATGTTATCCGGGGTGAACGCGCCGATACCCCCATTGCGCCGCTCGCGGAAGTGGGGCCGGATGCCTTCAAAGCGGGCCATCGTCTGGGCCATCGCCGCACACATGTAATCGGCAAATTCCGGCTCGGCCTGGTACTCGTCGTTAGCATGTCCGTAAGGATCGGTCGTCGCATTAGAACCCAACTTGATCGGGATAGTGCCGCCTTGCAAACCAGGGCGGTCCATGCGCTCGTTGCCGTTTTTATAATAGATGTATAAATGGTCCGACAGTTCCCGCCCATTTTCATCTACTACCGGCGTGGTCATCTTTTCGACGTGCAGCACAGGCGGATTTAAGCCGTCAGCCGTCAGGTAGGGTTTATCGTAGTAAACCTCCCCTTCGAGCAGCCGCCAGTAGGTCCACATATCTTTATTTTTGACCACGCTGCCGTCGGGGTAAGTGCAGTCAAGGGCCATCGGCTTGCCGAGCATCTGCCAATGCTTGGGGGTCCACGCGCCCAGGCCCCAGATGACCAGATCACACTTGATGTCGCCCTCGTTGGTGTGGACGCCTTTGATCTGGCCGCCCTGCACGTCGTAACCGGTCACTTCGATGCCGGTCAGGACTTGCACTCCGTGATCGGCGCATTTCTGGGCCAGCCCCTTCATCACCTGGCGCGTCCCGGCGTAACCGCTGACCCGCTCGTGCAGGGCCACGTCAATGCCGTCGGTTTTGAAATCGGGCCAGATTTTTTTGAGAAACTTGCGTGCGTCCGCGCCAACGTACACGTCGGAGTGATAGCCGACCGAATTCTGGCTCTGGTGGACCCGCTCGTAATCTTCAATCTGGTTAGCCTCCCCGGCGGACACATAGCCGACCTGTTGAAAGCCAAAGGCCACCGGATCGTATGTCCAGACATCCACACTGTGACGCAGAATGGCGTGAATCGGCTCGGTCATATAAAAGTTGCGCACGCAGCCGCAGGCAATCCCCGATGCCCCCGCCCCGGCATACGACTTCTCCAGGACCACAATATCTTTGCCGCTGCCCCGCTTGCGGTTTTCCAGCTCCATCGCCAGGTGCCAGGCCGAACTTAACCCGTGAATCCCCGCCCCAATGACAACATATTTAATTGACTCAGGTACTTTGCCCATCATTAATCCCCCTTGCTTGAGTTATTATGGCAGATCCACCGGACGGTGGTATAATTCTCTTGCCGTCGTCTTAACTTAAGAAAATAGCACAAAAGTTGACAAACGTCAACAAGATGTGGAATATTTTTATATATTTTAACATCTTGTTGAATTTTTGTTCTATCGGGAATAGAAAAGCTATGAACGAGGCTGAAAAGTCACTGCTGCTGGAGCAGCTTATCCAGGTGGGCGAAGCGATCTGCCGCACCATCGGCCCGCAGTGCGAAGTGGTGCTCCACGATCTGGCCGACATGGAGCAGTCCATCGTCTGGCTCAAAGGGATGGTAACTGAGCGCAGTGTGGGCGGGTGTATGACCGCCCGCGGGCTGTCCCTGGTGCGAGCCGGACGGGCCGACGACAGTTACAATTACACCACCCGCACCCGCAGTGGCAAGATGGTCCGCTCGTCGTTGGTTTTTGTGAACAACGAACAGGCCGAACCTGTGATCTGTATGGAAATCAATTTTGACGCCAGCCCCTTTGTCGCTTTTCGCCGCACCCTGGAAACCCTGGCCGACCCGGCGGAAAGCTACGATTTTCAGGATGCTTTTATTGACGACGCCCCCCAAATGCTGGAGTCGTTATTCCAAAGAGCTACCGATTTTATCGGCAAGCCCATTGCCCAAATGGATAAATTCGACCGGCTGCGGGTGGTGCAAATTTTGGACGACGCCGGCGTGTTTGAGCTGCGCAAGGCTATCCCGGCGATAGCCACCTACCTGGGCGTGACTCGCTTCACCATCCACAATTACCTCAACGAAATTCGCGGCAAAGGTGCATCCGATTTGACCGACGAACCAATGGAGGATGGTCCCAACTAGAGGCCATGTCATTTCGACCGCAGGGAGAAATCCCTGAAACGGACGTTGGTCAGTACAGATCTCAGGGATTTCTCCTCGCTGTGCTCGTCGAAATGACATAGTACGAAGGCTACCCGGCTAACTCCCGCTTCCTTCGCCCTACATACTCCCGCAGTCCTTCCTCAATCGCGGGATCAATATAAGGCTGCTCGTACCCTGCCAGCAGCTCTTTCCAGAGCCGGTGCGCCCGCTGTCCCGCATCGAGCGAACCTTGCTCCCGCCAGGCTTCGTAATTCTGCCGGTCGCTCAGGAGAGGCAGGTAAAACTCGCTGCGAAAGCGGGCCAGGGTGTGGGCCGAGCCGAAGTGATGCCCGCCCGGACCGACTTCGGCCATCGTGTCCAGGGCCAGCGTCTCGTCGTTGACCTCAATACCGTCGAGCAGCCGGACCATCATCAGCAGCCCTTCCAAATCGAGCATAAATTTCTCCAGGGAGAAGACCAGCCCCGCCTCCAGCCAGCCCACGCTGTGGTGGATCAGGTTGGCATGAGCCAGCACCGCCGGCCAGAGGGTCATCTGGGTTTCGTAGCTGGCCTGGGCGTCCGGTAGTTTGGAGTTGTTGAGACTGCCGCTGCCGCGATAGGGTAAGCCGTAAAAGCGGGCCAACTGCGCACCGGCGAACAGCGCCAGCGCCCCTTCCGGACTGCCAAAGGCCGGGCTGCCGGTCTGCATGTCAACGTTGGTGGTGAAGCCACCGTAAATCACCGGCACACCGGGATTAACCAATTGGGTCAAGGCGATCCCGGCCAGGGCTTCGGCGTTCTGTTGAGCGATGGCCGCGGCCAGAGTAATTGGACTCATCGCCCCGGCCAGGATAAAGGGGGTGACGACAACGGGCTGGCCGTAGCGGGCATAGGTCATCAGCCCACCCAGCATGGAAGCGTCGTAGCGCAGCGGGCTGTTGACGTTGATGATCCCTAGCTGGACCGGCTGGCGCTGCGTTTCGTCCAGACCGCCGAAGACAATCGCCGCCATCTCAATGCAGTCCAGAGCGGTTTCGCGGTTACGGGCCGGGCTGATAATCGCCTTATCGCCGAGCGTAAATTGGCTGTAGACCTGCTCCAGGTGACGCACCGGAACCGGCACATCCTGCGGCTCGACCATGACCCCGCCGATGATGTGCAGCGGCGGGCACTGCTGTACCAATCGGACCAACTCCTGAAACGCGACCAATGTGCCAGGCCGGCGGCCCCGCTCGAAATCGGAAATGTAAGGACAGCCGGCGCCCGGGGCTAAGTTGATGTAATTTCCGCCGATATGCAGGTCGTGGGCCGGGTTGCGCGCCCGCAGGCTGAAGTGGGCCGGCGCTGTGCTCACCGCTTCCATGACCAGGCCGCGCTCCAGGCGCACCCGCCCGGTCGAGCGGTCCACCTCCGCCCCGGCCGCCTGCCACACGTCGAGCGCCTCGCCGTCCAGGAACTCCAGCCCGATCTCTTCCAGGATGCGCAGCGAGGCCAGGTGAATCCGCTGGAGCTCCTCCACTGACAGCACCTCGACCGGCGGGTAAGGGTTGCGTAATAACCGGAAGGGTCGGTCGGCCAGGGGTGAAGCGCGGCGGCGTTCGCGGCGTTCGCGGCGTTTGTTACCTCCTTCGTTGGTCAATTGACTCTCCTCAAGAATTATCCGCAGATTACACAGATGGCACAGATATGAAGAAAAGATCTGAGTACAGATTTAGCCCCAGTAGCACCTTGCAGATCAGATTCTCATACATTTGATAAGAAATTTTACACAGAGAAATGCGGAGAAATCATAGAGGTTCACGGAGAAATATTTAAAGCTCTGTGTGTCTCTGTGAAAACTCGGTGCAACTCTGTGTTCCTTTTTGGCTCTGGCTTGTCTAGGTTAGGGGTATTGAAGCTACCTTGCAGCGAGCTTACTTCCTTTTATCTTTTCGTTTTTTGTTGGCTGATGGTTTTTGCAACTGCCGATCCAGTTTTATCTTCTTGGCCGCTAACTCTTGGCAAACTTGAGCAAATAGCCCATCTTCCATAATAACATGGGCGCAGGCGGGTCCAGTTTCTCGATCTGGCTTGACGATATTGAAGGGTTTTAAACCAATCCGTTTCATCGCTTTGGCCCATTCTTTATTATGATAGGCATTTTTTCCAGGTTTACCGTAGTCATACTGCCACTTATGAACCATTTCATGAGCCAATGTACTCAAGATTTCGACATCGGTGCAGCTAGCAAAAATGTCCGGATTGAGGGCAATTTCATCTCGCGTTTCACTACCATCTTGGGCCTTGAAAGAGTTCTTAACAAAAAATGCTTTCCTCACCCCGTCGCAGTTTAAGGTGATGACACACGCTTCGAGTTTGTTATCAAATAATCTTTTGTTAAGAAACTGATAAGCCGCCTCGAAGGTAATGTACTTGTCCGCGGTTGCCATTTGTAGCCCTCTATCATAACTCATACCACAGCTAATTCGATCAGGTCACGCGCCTCATGCACCTGCTCAAAGCGCCAGATCAAATCCACCAATTCCCCCGCCCGCTCCTGGCCCAGCACCGGCTCGACCAGCCAGCGAAACTTCTGCTCCAATTCGGCATCGCTGGGCAGGCTGTCCGGCGGTTCCCACAGGGCCTGTTTGCCTGCGACCAGCAAACGCCGGCCATCCGTAGTAATGACCTCCACATCGGCCAAAGTTTTCGCCGGAAAAACCCGCTCGTATTTGGCCACGACTTCTACTTCCACCCGCTCGGCCAGGGCCAAAATCGCCGGATCGAAGAGGCGGGGCGGCGTGACCTGGCGCGGGCCGACCTGCCCGTCAATCAGGGCGGCGGCGACGGGATAAGTCAGATGATATTGGGCTTCTTCCGTATTTTGGGGCGGCTTGCGGGTGAGTCGGGCAGCGGCTTCGAAAGTATAGACCTTGATCCGGGCAATATCAGCCGGAGCAAGGCGATGCTGCCGGGCAATCTCCAGCGCCCCGGCAATGGCCGGCTGCGCCCAGCGGCATGAGGCGTAGGGTTTGAAATAGAGGTTCAGGACTTCGTACTGTTTGCCCAGGCCGGTCAGCCAGGCCGGGTTGGGCGCGTCGCTGAAGAGCGGCTCGACGCCGGTGAAGCCGCGCTGCGCCATCAGCACCGAGGCCATGCCGGCCATCGCCCCCCAGCCAATACTGTCTTTACCCATCGAGGGCGTGTCAATCCCTTTCATCATTGGCGCAATGGGCGCGTGATATTCCGCCGCACCCAACGCCTGGCGCAAGACACCGGCCTCCAGGCCAAAGATTTTACCCGCCGCCGCGGCGGCAGCCATCGCGCCCCAACTGCCGGAGGAGTGGTAGGTGGGGTAGGTCGCATGGCGGATGAGTCCGGCGCGGATGCCGATTTCATAGCCGATGACGAAGGCAGTCAAGAAAGCCTGGCCCGACACTCCAGCCTGGCGTTCCGCTGCCGCCAGCAGGGCCGGCAGGACGCAAACGCCCGGATGGCCCTTGATGGGCCGGTAGCCGTCGTCAATGTCCAGGGAATTGGCGGCAAACCCATTCGCCAGCGTCGCTCCGACCAGCGAGGCTTTGCGGCCAGAAACCAGGAGGGTCGCCTCGCTGCCCGTAAACTGTTCGACGGCAAAATCGGCCATCAGCCTGGCAACCGGCGTGTCTGTGCCGGAAATCAGCGCGCCCATTGCGTCGAGCAGGCAGCGCCGGGCCTGGTGCTGCACTATTTCCGGCAGGCCGGCCCAGGTTGTATTTAAGATAAATTGGATGGCGTAATCGGTACCGTTCATTATAAAGGCAGCATCGGTGGAGGCTCTAAAATTTACAATTGATATTATCGGAATTAAGCCTAAGACATGTCATTTCGAGCGACGAAGGAGCGAGAAATCTCTACAGCATTACTTTTTAGCACAGATTCGAGGGATTCCTCGTTCCGCTCCGCTCCACTCGGAATGACATAAGCATCCTGATTTTTATTTCTGATAGACGCTAATAGACGGGTAACCGTTGGCTGTTCCAAACTGTCAATAATCAACGATCAATGATCAATTGTTAATGAAAGAAAGATTAATCCCGATTATCGTAGCCGTTGCCAGCCGGACAACCCAACTGCGTCGAAATTTTCCGGGCCATTTCTTGCAGCGGCTCCACAAACGACAGGAGTTTCTCCGGCTCCAGTCGGAAGGTTGGCCCGGAGATACTAACCGTAGCCGCCACCCGGCCCAGATGGTTACAGATTGGTGCGGCCAAGGCCGTCAGGTCTTCCTCAAATTCCTCATGGGCCACCGCATAACCCTGCGCCCGGACCTGGATCAATACCTCTTCCAACACCTGCCGGTCAGTAATGGTTTTATCCGTGTAGCGGGTTAACTTTTTGGGCAGGATGGCGTCTCGCTCCTGGCGGGTCATGTAAGCCAGGAGGACTTTCCCCGTCGAGGTGCAGTGGAGCGGAGTGCGCCGGCCCAGCGAGCCGACGTAGCGGATCAAGCGCGGGCTGGCCGCCCGCTCGATGTTAACACATTCGCTGCCATCCAGGACGGTGACGTTGATCGTTTCCTGGGTCAATTCGGCCAAAGCAGCCAGAAAAGGTTGGGCTACGCGGCGCAGGTCTATATGTTCCAGAGCATAGCCGGCCAAACTGACCAACCCCAGGCCGAGGCGGTACTTGCCGGTCTCCAAATCCTGCTCGACAAACCCTTCTTGCTGCAAGGTGGACAGCAGCCGCGAAACGGTGCTTTTATGCAGGCCCAGGCGCTCGCTGAGGGCTGTGACCCCCAGTTCCGCTTCCGTTTCGGTGAAACTGCGCAGGATGGTCGCTGCCCGTTGGACTGATTGAATGGCTGAGTCGGTAGAACGCTTTTTTTGAGGCACAGTTGCTTCTTTCGGCTGGAGGTGTTGCGTATTGTGCAATACTGTTCCCATAATCCGCTTAAGGATTATACCCTATTTGCAGTTGGCGTCAATCCTAAAAGCAGCAGTTGAGGCGGCAAAATTTGAACCCCTGAAATCGTCAAAAATGCTTGAAGGCACTGATAAAGCATCCCTTTCAGTGAAATCAGCGGCTCCGGCGGTTCAAAGCCAGCTCAAACGCCGACGCTAGAGGGAATCTGGCCCGCTTTCCTATTCCAGACAAACAGGCCAAAGCCAATCAAGCGCAGCAGGGCGCCGAGGAGGAGCGCGGCGCTCAGGCCGATTTGATCAGCCAGCAGTGTGCCCAACAGGGGCGCGGCCACCATCGCCAGGTAAGTAGTGCTCTGGGCCAGCGCTACAAAGGTGGCACTGTAGCGAGGGGGCACGGTCTTCATCAACTCGTCGAAAAAGACCAAGTTGAGACCAGCCTGAAAGATACCTGCCAACCCGGCGAAAAGAGTGATCCAGCCCGGCTGGTGGGTCAAGGCTACCAGCGCGGGGTGCAGCGCCAGGCCAAAGGTGGTCCACAACAGCACAAAACGACCACCATGCCGCTTCGACTGCCGCACCCACAGGTAATACCCCACCAGAACAATCGCCGTTTGAGCGGTGTTGATCAGGCCAATCCAGGTGTCGCTGGCCTGGACTTCGTGGACGTAGTAAAGGGGGAAGAGGGGCGTCGCCAAGGCCGTGCCGGTGGTATAGACAAACTGCTTGGCGGTGAAGGAGACAAAAGACGGCTCGGCGCCAATGAGCTTGACAAAACCTTTGAAACGTTCCGGCCAGGCCAGGTCTGGCTGAGATGGAATTGGCTCATTATCCGGCACTTCGATGTGGCTGGAGTAGTAGAAACTGATCAGGCCGCCTGCGGACAGCCCGAGGAAGACCAGTTGGTAGTTGAAAGGAAAGCTCAGGTTGTCCAAAATTTGGCCCATGATGGCCACGGTAATCGCCGTGGTAAAACCGAGGATAGACCAGCGCCGGCTCATCAACTCATAACGGCCCTCCGGTCCGGCAACTGCGTTCATCACCACCGAGAAGGCAATATTGACGACCGTCTGGGGAATAGTCACCACGGCCCAAATCAGGAGCACCGCCGGGACCACAAATTCACGAGGCAGTAAAAACGGGACGATGCCGGTCAGGGCATAGGCTAAATTCGTGAGCAGGCGGGCGCCGCTGAACCAGGGCACAACATTGCGGCAGCGCTGCAAAAAACGTCCAATAACGATAGCCAGCAGAAAGCCGGTGATGGCCGGCATGGCCGTCAACAAGCCGACCTGAAAATGGCTGGCCCCCAGCCGAGCCAGAAAGACCGGTAAAAAAGGGGCAGCCGCGCTGGCCAAACCAATACCAATGGCGTCAATCTGCACGTTGAGGTAATTCTGGCGCTCGACAGGGGTAGCTCCGGCCGGAGCGGCGGAGAAGTGGAAACGTTTCATGGTTGGTTTCAAATGACTTTAGGACTCCATCGTCCCTGTCGAAATTCGCAGCGGCTCCAACACCTGCCAATCAAGCTTGACCCCCAACCCAGGCCCGTCCGGCAGGGTGACATAGCCTGCGGCATCGGGCAGGGTTAGGGAGGGCAGAATGAAATCGCGGCGTTCCGGCGTCCAGGTGGGCGGGTCAAAGGGGAACTCGATGAAAGGGGCTTGCGACACTGCGGCAGAGACGTGCAGGTTAGCCAGCAGCACCAAACCATCGCCCCAGGTGTGAGGGGAGTAAATGGCTCCGGCCGCCTGAACCTCTCCGGCAATTTGCCGGGCACGCAGGATGCCGGTGCTCCAGACCACGTCAGGCTGGTAAACATCCAGCGAGCCGTGGCGTAAGTATTCGCGCAGTTCGGAAAATTCGCGGTTGCCCTCTCCCCCGGCGACGCGCACCCGCGCCCGCCGCCTCAGTTCGGCCAGGCCGCGATAATCGTGGCGGGGCAGCGGCTCCTCCAGCCAAAACACGTCCAACTCGGCCAGGGCGTCGGCCAGCCACAGCGCCGTTTTGAAATCCCAGGGCGCGGCGGCATCCCAGGGCATCTGCCAACCCTGGTTGGCGTCCACCAGGATGGCCATCTCCGGCCCGACTGCCTCGCGCACCGCCCGGACAATCGTCAGGTCTTCACGCGGGTCGGCGGCGTGGAAGCGCAGCTTGAGCGCGGGAAAGCCCTGCTCGCGCAACCGGCGGACCGAGGCGGCTCGTTCGGAAGCCGGCAGCCGCTCGCCGGTGGAGGCATAGGTCCGCACCCGCGGGCTGCCCCCGCCGAGCAATTTCCACAGCGGCTGGCCGCTGATCTGGCCTATCAAATCCCACAAGGCCACTTCCAGCGGCCACATGCGGCCATAGTGGAACTGCAAATTATCCAGAATCCACACATGGCGCTCGATGTCGAACGGGTCGTAACCCAAAAAGAGCTTTTCGTGCCCGGCAAAACCCAGCATGGCATCGCCGGAGCCAACTCCTTCATAGTCCCCGGCCCGCACCCGGACAATCGTGCTGGTATGGCTGACCCGCGGATTGGGATCCCACGAGGCGCGAAAAGGCGGGTCAAGCGGCAGGCGGTAATGGCGAATTTCGATAGCGTCAATTTTCATAGCAATCCCGTATGTTCTTCAATCGAACAAAAATATAGGGTCCACAGATTAACACAGATCAACTCAGATTTTTTGCTTTCGTTACCCTACACCAGCATCCTGAGTAGGCCGGAGCAGAGCGAAGGCCGTATCGAAGGGTGCGGGTTAGCCAAGAGTCGTCGCCTCCGCCGCATCCTTCGATACGCGCTCCACGTTGTTTCGCGCTACTCAGGATGCTGTTTCAGTCAGGTGTAGGGTAACGAATTTTTTGCTTTTGTTTCTTATCAGTGCCCATCTGGGTATCTTTGTGGACCGTTTTCTATCTCCGGCAAGGTGTGGCTCACATCGGGCAGGGGCGACGGCGGCTGCATTTTTCGCACCTGCGCGCGCAGCTCGACGCCCTGATGGGCCAGGGCCAGCAGTTCCTGCTGGCTGCCATGGAACCAATCCTTGAGCTGCCGCCGGGCAATGTTGACGTGCAGCACTTCGTCGGCCCAATCGAAATCCTGAAAGGTGGTCATGAGGGGATGTTGGGCGACATCCCGGCAAAACTCATATTCTTCGCGCTTGCCGGGGGGATATTTCATCATCGCCGCTTCGATGCCCAGGCCCAGGGCGGCGTACTGCTGTAACGGCGACATCTGAAACACATAGGTCA
The DNA here is from genome assembly GCA_015075185.1 of Anaerolineales bacterium. GTDB lineage: Bacteria > Chloroflexota > Anaerolineae > 4572-78 > J111 > DSQQ01. The sequence goes on from JABTUW010000001.1 coordinate 98,880, forward strand.
GGTCAAAGTTACGGATGGGCATTGCGGCCCGGTCGCCAAAAATCTGTTCGGTAGCCGCTTCACCAAAAAAGGTGTGGCGGACCTCGTCCCAAAGGTGGCGGGAGATGTCCACGTAAAAGGGCCAGGGCTGATCTTCAACCTCGGCCAGCACAAAAGCCAGCCCTTCGGCGGCGGTAATTTCGCTGAGGCGGGTGGCCAGCATTTGGGCAAAACGCTCGGCAGCCCGCTCATTTTCAACATGCACAAAATCCCAAATCTGGCGAAAGGAGTCATCGCGGGACATTTGGCGGGGGATCACATAAGGCCTGACTGCCCGGACAGGCTTGAGCCGCGCCCCGTCCACCGGCCTTGTCCCATCAATGCCGCCTGCGGCAGCGAGCATATCACGCAGCACGTTAGCCCAGGCAGTGGCCGCCGCTTCTTTTTCCGGCGTATGGGCGACATCATGATAAGCCGCTTCGAGTAGAGGCAGGGTCTCTTCCTCTTCGGTGATGATCATTTTCAGTATACGCACCGTTGGGTAATCAGCCAGGTGATTGGTAGCGGCCAGATAAGCCCGGTAGGCTTGCAGCAGGGCCGGTTTGAAGACCAAAACCAGGCTGGCCAGCAGGTCAGTTGTGTTCGCTGCAAACATCGCCTCGTCAAAAACAACTTTCAACGGGTTATCCGAGGCTTTCAAGGCCTTTTTCTTTGAAATTCGCAGTTCCAGCAGACGATTCTTGAGTTGATCGGCATGCTGGCCTGCTTCATATTGCAAGCGCCCCAGCAGGCCCTTTACATCCCATTCCGGCACCGTAACGAGGTGAGCCGCTTGCAGGTGCATCAGCCGCTCCTCGGCATAAGCGAGTGCCTGCAGCCGGGCGGCACACTCATCCACGCCGAGGCCAGGCTGCTTGATGTTGGGTAAGCCAGCGTATTGATAGAGAGGGGGCATAATCCTTCTCACTTTCTATATCCTTCAGGACAATTAAGAGAAGTGGACAACTAATTCATTCAGCATTCTGGAAAAGGGCCTGAATTTGTCTCGGGCAAAGCTTCACTACTTGAGATTCAGTCAGAGTCGAGGCTTTAGCCGAGAGCCGCCCCGTCAAAAATCATCTTCTTGATCAGTAAAATCTATAACTGGATATTGTCGAAAGGCATCCTGTAACCAATCTTTCCCCTTGTTTTTTAGATAGTACTGATAACTGGAAAACGGCCAATCCTCTAGTTGAGATATGTAACCATGTTTAATTGGGTTGTGGTGAATGTAGTTAAAACGTGTCCAAAAATCGGTTTGACTACGAATACAAGTATCCCAATAATTATGCCATACTCTTCGTCCAGGTGTATCTGCACATTTGTTTAAATCAAACGAAGTACGCCCATGTAGGCGAGCAAAGAAACGCGGTATCGCTGTACCAAAACTACTTTTGACGAGAAGATGATAGTGATTATCGAGAATGACCCAGGCAATTAACCGGAGGTCAAATTCAATAACCAAAGCTCTAATTTGGTGCGCAACCAAATTTTTACAGCCTTCAGGTCGTAGGAGAGGAAGCTTTTGGTAAGTAGCGCTGGTGACAATATACCAGGTATTATCGAGATAAAGATGTGGTGGATGATGCGGTGACCAGGGCATATTGCTCATTTCTCAAATTGCTCAAAACTCGGCTAAAGCCTCGACTCCTTGAATATTAGCGGAGTCGAGGCTTTAGCCGAGGCAAGTCTATGCTGATGCTTTCTCCAACAGCCTCTCCAGCCCCAGCTCCCGCAAACACTCGGCGCTCGGCACGGCGGTGTCGGGATGCCACTTCATCAATTCATAGTAGCGGCGCTTGGCCCAGTTAAAGGACTCTTCGTTGATTTCAACGCCGGCCAGCGGCCCCTCTTTGAAAGCTTTCATCACCCGCTTGGGCAGTTTGTCATCGTCGGCGGTGAAGCCCTCCCGCAGATTGAACAGCCGGGAAAGGGTCTGCGCCCGCGCGCCAACGGCCAGAATATCGTGGATGCTGTACTCGATGCCGGTGACGCCGGAAAGCGCCGCCGCCAGGTGGTCGTATTCATAAGGATAAAAGTGGCAGTTGATGGCGCAGTCCTGAAAGTGCATCCAGTTAACATCGGTATAAAAGACCTGCATTTTGCCTTCGCCCAGGTCTTGCAGCGACAGCGGTCCGATTTTCCGGGTCAAAGCGGCGTTGACCCGTTTCAGGCCACCCCCTTCGCTGGCAAAATCCGTATCGTGGATGTTCATCATGTGGTCGGCCCCAACCGGGGCAACGGCATAGCCCAGACCCATGGCCTGCTTGAGCCGGGGTTCGTGCATCGGCAGTTCCTGCCCCTTGATGGTCAAATTGAACGGTTCGGCCTCCGGCCCAAAACGTTTACTCATGCGGGCGACCCCGTCGGCCAGCACATTGCCAAAACCTTCCCGCCGGGCAATCATTTCGACCGAGCGGACCACCAGGTCGCCGTCACCCCAGCGATACTCCAGCCCGCCGGTATCCTCGACCCCAATGATTTCATTTTCAAAACATTCCATGGCAAAGGCGATAGAAGCGCCGGTAGAAATGGCATCCAATCCATAGGCATTGGCCAGCTCATTGGCTTTCAGCACCGCCAGATTATCCTCCACCCCGCAAGACGGGCCGAAGGCCGCCATCGCCTCGTACTCCGCGCCGCCATAGGCCGGGTTTAGCTTGTGGTACAGGTTTTCGTCGTCATTTTCAAAGACCTGCTTGCAGGTGATGGGGCAGGCCTGGCAGGTATCTCGCTCCTTCAAAAACATCTCGTAGTTGCGCTCGCCGCTGAGCAGTTCGGGATGCTCAAAGACAGGCACGCCAAAGTTTTGCGTCGGCAGCGCCCCGAAATAGGCCCAGTTCATGAGCGAGTCCTGCGTTCCCCGGCCAATTCCGGCGGCGGCCCAGGCAGACAGTTCCTTATAGTTGGCTCCCAGCCACTTGCCGACATCCGTAACCTGCCGGCGCACCGCCACCGGCACGTTGATGGTACCCCGCACGGCCACGGCCTTGAGGTTCTTCGACCCCATGAGCGCGCCCATGCCGTTACGCCCGGCGGCCCGGTTGATATCGTGCATCACCGCCGAGTAGAGCACCCTGTTCTCTCCCGCCGGGCCGATTTGAGCCACCCGGATGCGTTTGTCGCCCAATTCGGCCTGGATGGCTGCCTGGGCCGGAGCGGTTTGCAAGCCCCACAGGTGCTCCGCCGGGCGAATTTCCACCTCGCCATCGTGAATCCAGAGGTAGACCGGCTTTCCGGCCCGCCCGCGAATGACCAGGGCATCAAAGCCGGCCCGCTTGAATTCGTGGCCCCACCAGCCGCCCGGTTCGGCGCTGCCGATAGCCCCGGTCAAGGGCGATTTGCCGCCGACGCCATGCCGGCCCGCGCCGGGCAGGTTGGTTCCCTGCATGATACCGGGGGCAAAGATGAGCAGGTTGTCCGGGCTGAACGGATCGGTCTGGGGAGGTAAATCGCGCAGCAACAAATAAGCAATCACTGCCCGCCCGCCGACGAGCAGGCGGTAAAAATCGTCACCGGGCTGCTCGATACGAGTTTCAGCAGTGGTCAGGTTGACGTGCAGAATCTTTCCGTGTGTTCCGCCAATCACGTTAATGCTCCTTGCAAACAGTAGTTGAATAAATAACTTCTTCTAATTCTACCGGGTTGGGTCGTTCTCCCCAAAATCCGCCTCGATCTCGTCCAGCTCTTGATCTTCTTCGTCATCAGGCTCAATTCCATGAACAGTGAAAGGGAAGGTCAGGGTCAAATCAGGGGCGTCTTTCAGGTTGACCTGAACGTCCAACCCCCAAATGATCATTGGATTAGCTGTATATGGGGCGCTGGAGGGGACATCTTCGGGAATGGTCAAGGAAAAATGTTTTTGCCACGGCCCGGCGGCCGGGTCGAGCACCACCGCCGGGACAATCACCTCGCGGTACAGGTCGGTGGTTTCGGTCCGAGTGGGCCGGCCTCTCCTGGTCAATGTTTTTCGACCAACCAGGGCAACTTCGATCCGCTCCGAGGGAATCCAGCCTGATTGGTGCCAGATAAAACCCTGCAACGTTTGTCCGGCCTGAGCTGTAGCAGTTTCCACCTCGACAATGGTCTGCCCACCGGCTAACCGTCCGTACAGCGCTCGTCCACCCATGTAAATTCCTACGCCGGTTACAAACAGCGAGAGCAGCGCCAGGCCAATCCAGATTAGCCGTAGTTCTACGAACCATTCTGTTTCTGCCGTAATGATAAGCATCAGGAGCGGCAGGAGGGGTGGGCCAAAAGCAACAGCCAGCGAAAACATCGGCCAGACCAAATCTCGCGGCGTGCCATCGGGGTACAAGCGCACCGGCAAGGCTAATCGAGAAGCCGGTGTTTGGGTCAAATATTCCCGCCAAGGACCAACCAGATTAATTTGAATGAGGCCGCCAGTAAACAGGGCCAGGGCCATCGCTGCCCAAAACCGGTCGTTGGGGGCGCCGGCGGTACTTTGCCAGGCCTGCCAGGCCCACCACAACGCCAGAAGAAAAACCGCCAGTAGTAACAGCACCAGGAACGAAGTCCGGCCATGTTGAGATTTGATGTGAGAAGTCGGCGGCACGACAATATTCTCCTTAATTCCTACTGACCATCAAGTTTAAACGGCCATCAGGCTTCGTGCAAATCATCCCTTACTGATACGCCCCCATTACCATCACCTCCCGTGGCAGCAAAATATTGAACTCATCCCGCACCCGCCTATCCACTGCCTCCGGCACAATTTCCGGGAAGAAGGTTTGCAGGGTTTGGCGGGCCTGGCGGCGGGCCTTTTCGCGCATATCCAGCCCTCCGGCGGCTTCCCAATCGGCCCGGCTGGCCCGGTCGGCGGTGTGGGGATAGTAATACTCGCTGTTCATCAGGGCCAGAGTTTGAGGGTGGCCCAGGTAATGGCCTTCCCCGTTGCAGACCTCGTGAATCACGTCGAGCGAGAGGCTCTCTTCGGTCACTTCCAGGCCGCGCACCAGGCGCATGACCTGGCCGTTGATGTCGTCGTCAATAACGTACTGTTCGTAGGCCACGGCCAGCATGGATTCCAGCATGCCGGCGGCGTGGTGATTGTACTCGGCCCCGGCCAGGGCAGTGACTGCTGTGGTTAAGCCCTTTTCAAAACCGGCCTGGGCATCGGGCACTTTGCTGTCGGTCAGGGCACAGGTATTGTAAATGGGCACCCCGTAAAAATGGGACATCTGGGCCGAGGCGGCATTCATGAGGGCCAGTTCCGCCGAGCCGCCGGCGGTACTGCCGGTGCGCAGGTCGGCCACCAGGGGCATACCGCCCTGCAAAACGGGGTGGCCGGGGCGGACCAACTGCACGTAGGTTAGCCCGGCCAACTCCTCGGCAATCGTCTGCACCAGCGTCCCCACCAGCGAGGCGGGCGACGTGGCTCCCGACTGAGGCGCAGAAACCAGCGCCACCGGAATACCGGCCCGAATGGCCGCCGTCAGCGTTTCGGTGGTTTCTGCGGCAAAGCGCAGCGGGCTGACCATATAACCCAGGTTAAAGGAAAGGAAAGGGCGCTCCAAAAATTTGTCCTCGCCCCCGGCGATCAGGGCGCCGAGCTTTTTGATCTCGGCTACTTTGGCGGCAAAGTAGCAGCCACCCATCACATGCTTGTTGGTCGCCGCCAAGCAGGCGTAAAAAGTGTTGATGTCAATATCCTCGTTAGACAGCTCGCGGGCGACGACCGGGCGCAGGTAAAAATGGATGTTATCCAGCGTCTCGACCAGCCGGCCGATGTCGTACAGGTCACGCAGGCGGGTTTCGCGGGCGCGGCCCGTTTCCAGGTCGAGGATGAGGATGGCTGCGCCGCCGGTACCCAGGTGGACGCGCTTGCTGCGCAGGTCGAGATCGGTTTGGCCATCCTTGCTGTAGAGCATCACCTGGCGGTTGGCCTGCTTCAAACCGGCTTCGACGAGGCTGCGGGGGATAAACACCCGGTTGCGGGCCGGGTCCACCTTGGCCCCCGCCTGGGCAAAGAGGTGGCGGCACTCCGATTCCAGGATTTCCACGCCGGTGCGCTCCAGCACACTCAGGGCAGCCTCGTGGATGCGCTGAACCTCGGCAGCAGAGAGCGGTTGGTATCGCCCCCCTTCCAGGCCGGGAGGGAACGGTTTGGCGCGGCGGGCAGCACGTTCTTTACGACGGTTCTCTCGGCTCATGATGTTTTCTTCTCCGGTAATTAACATTAATTTTTACAAACCATCTCAGAATATAGTGATTGATTTTAAAAGTCAATTTGGTTATCAAAGCCAGCATGAAAGCAGACAGGCATGATCGAGCAGATCAGGATTAGACCATCAAAAAAACATGGTTAAAATAAATATGGACACATCTACAAGTCTCGTTCCGCAGGAAGTATCTGGTTCGAAAGGATAATCAGAAACTGAATGAAAACCAATCACACCATCCTTATCGTAGACGACGACCCCGGTTTCAGAAAAACCTTGTCTGATATTCTCAGAATTAAAGGATATAGTGCGTTTGGGGTTGAACGGGGGCAGGTCGCCCTGGACCAAATTCGGCTGGAAAGGCCAGCGCTGGCCCTGATAGACTTGAAGCTGGAAGATATGTCGGGGCTGGAATTGATGGGCGCGATTAAGCGGGATTTCCCCAGCACCGAGTGTATCCTCCTGACCGGATATGCCAGCCAGTCTTCGGCTATCGAAGCGGTTAACCTGGGCGCTTATGGTTATCTGCAAAAGCCTTACCCGGTGGACCAACTCCTGGTGATGATCCAGCGGGCCATCGAGAAACAGGAGGCCGAAGTGACGCTTCGCCGCGTCACCGAGCAGCGCCAGCGGTTGCTGCAAATTGCCCAGGCCATGCTCGCTACCCTGGCCTTTGACGAGGTCATCGAACAGGTGGCCCAGAATTTGCAGGAGCTACTAATTTTTGACGCATTCGGTCTCTATTGGCTTGATGAAGAAGCTGGCGCCCTCAACCCATTGGTAACTTCCGGACCGGCTTCAATGCTCCCCCAAACCCCGGAGCGAAATATCCTTCAAAGCGAGGATTTGTTAAAGACGATAGCCCGGTCGGAGCAGGGGGAACTGGTCAATGATGCTCATCTCGATCCCCGTACCCGCCGCCCGGACGGTACAGCTACGGTCGAGACACATGTTATTTGCCTGCCGCTGCGGGCCAAAGCCAAAATTATTGGCGTGATCTTTGTTAGCCGCGGGGCAGCCGGGCCTTTTACCTCGGAGGAGTTCGAGTCGCTTCAACTCTTCAATAGTTATGTCTCGCTTGCCCTGGTCAATGCCCGGTTATTTGAACAGACCACCCTCTCCGAAAAACGATATCGTACCCTCTTTGAAGAGTCTAAAGATGCCATCGTGATTGTCTCGCCGGAAGGTAAATTTATCAAAGTCAACTCGGCGACGGTGGAATTGTTGGGGTATGACACCGTAGAGGAGTTGTTACAGACTGATTTGTTTCAGTATCTCAACAGCACGCCCGACCTGGGCAAATTTGCCCAAACTTTGGCCCAGCAAGGGTTTGTCAAGGATTTTGAATTTACGATTAGAAAAAAAGACGGCCAAAAGGTGACGGTGCTGGGAACCGCCATGGCCATGTATAACGAAGCCGGCGAGATTGCGGCCTATCAGGCTATCGTTCGGGATATTACCGAACGGAAACATCTGGAAGAACAACTCCGCCAGTCTCAAAAAATGGAGGCGGTTGGCCGGCTGGCCGGCGGCATCGCTCACGATTTTAACAATTTACTCACCGTTATCACCGGTTACACCGGCCTCTTACTAGACAAATTCGCCGACGAAGAAGACCCTAATCGCAAAGATATTGAGCAAATTAACCAGGCGGCCAAGCGCGCTGCCAGCCTTACCCGCCAATTATTAACCTTCAGCCGCCAACAGGTGCTTCAGCCCAGAGTGCTAGACCTGAATGATGTCATCAGTAACCTTGAAAAGATGCTCAGGCGCCTGATCAACGAGGATATTGACCTGGTGACAATACTGGGCAAGGGGTTAGGCCAGGTCAAAGCAGATCCCGGCCAAATGGAACAGGTAGTTTTGAATCTAGCCATCAATGGCCGCGACGCCATGCCGAAGGGGGGTAAACTCACCATCGAAACTGCCAATGTCGAATTGGATTACGCCTATGCCCGTCGTTACGTGGGGGTTATCCCAGGCCGCTATGTGTTGTTGACGGTTAGCGATACCGGGGCTGGGATGAACGAGGAGACCCAATCGCACATTTTTGAACCCTTTTTTACCACCAAAGCGCTGGGCCAGGGTACCGGCCTGGGGCTGGCTACGGTCCATGGGATTGTTAACCAGAGCAACGGGCACATCTGGGTTTATAGTGAACCCGGACACGGCACTGTTTTTAAAGTCTACTTGCCCCGCGTAGACGAAACGACCGAGCCAATCGAGGTTGGTCCCGCTTCACCCCAAACTGTTCCGGCGACAGAAACCATCTTACTGGTAGAAGATAATGATCTGGTTCGTGAGTTAGCCGATATAATTTTACGCCGGAGCGGTTATTTTACCCTGCTGGCCAGCCATGGGGCCGAAGCTATCCAGCTCAGCCAACAGCATCAGGGGGTTATTCATCTGCTTTTGACCGATGTGGTAATGCCAGGCGGAATGGGGGGACGCCAGTTAGCCGAATATCTGGCCCCGCTGCGGCCCGCGATGAAAGTGCTTTATATGTCGGGCTATACCGACGATGCAATTGTGCATCACGGTGTGCTGGATTGGGGCAAAGCCTTTTTACAAAAACCCTTCACGCCAGCTATGCTGATCAGTAAGGTCCGGGAAGTGCTGGATACGGAACCGGACAAAGGTTAAGCTAATGAATACGACCAAGCGCAAGCGCCTGGAGCAGCAAATTCAAGAGGCGTGGGAGCGCCGCGGCCGCCAGGTTCAAATTAGCACAGAAGTTGCCCAGGAAATTGCGGCGGCGCCTGTTTTGGATAATCTCTTCCACCGCGTGGTTCACCTGGCGCAAGAACGGTTTGGTTACTATCATGTCCAGGTTTATACCCTGGAAACCCTGCCTGCACCTGGAGCGGATCAGAGTCAGGCGTGGCAGAGTTACCTGGTCATGCAGGCAGGCGCCGGGGAAGTAGGCCAGATGATGAAAGCGGCCGGGCATAAAATTGCCCTGTCCGCCGAAAAAAGCCTGGTCGCGTTGGCAGCTCGAACCGGCAAGCCGGTGCTGACAGCCGATGTAGGTCAAGACCCCAACTGGCTGGCTAACCCGCTCTTACCAGAAACAAGATCAGAGATTGCGGTGCCGATTAAGTTGGGCCAAACAGTGCTGGGAGTTCTGGATGTGCAGGACGATGAGGTCGATGGTTTAAGCATTGAAGATCAACTGCTGCTCCTGGGTCTATGCGGCCAAATTGCCATCGCCATTGACTACCGCCGCGCCGAGGAATTGCTGCGGGCCAGCGAGGCCAAATTGACCGAGGCCCAGCAACTGGCTCATATTGGCAGTTGGGAGTGGAATATCCAAACCAACGCCTTGCAGTGGTCTGATGAAGTTTATCGCATCCTAGGGTTAGACCCCCAGGAATTTGGAGCAGTAGATCACGAGATTTTCCATCGCTTTGTCCATCCTGAGGAAAACGAAATGATACAGGCCGTCGTTGACACCGCTCTGGCCAACAAGGAACCTTACAACGTTGATCATCGTATCGTGCGCCCTGATGGGCAGGTCCGGATAGTGCATGAACAGGGCAAGGTGGTCCGTAATGAGAAAGGTCAGCCGGTGCGGATGGTGGGCACCGTGCAGGATATCACCGAGCAAAAACAGGCCGAAGAGGCGCTCAAAGAATATTCGGAACGGCTGGAAGAGATGGTGGCTGAACGGACCACCGCTCTCCGATCGGCTCAGGAGCAACTGCTTCGTCAAGAGAAGCTGGCTGTTCTGGGCCAGCTGGCTGGCGGCGTGGCTCATGAGTTACGTAACCCGCTGGGCGTCATCGCCAATGCCGTCTACTTTTTGAATATAGTGCTGGCCGAAGCCGACCCGGTGGTCATTGAATACCTGGATATTATTGGCAGCCGGGTGCATGAAGCCGAAACCATCGTCGCCGATTTACTCAATCTCTCCCGTGTCCGTCCGGCCAACCGGGAACCGGTATCGCTGCTGGAACTGATAACTGAGGTTTTGGCCAATCATCCCCCGGTAGAAGGTATTAAGGTTGCCGTTAACCTGCCCCCCAACCTGCCCCCGGCTTTTGTAGATCGCCAGCAAATTCAGCAAGTATTGACCAACCTGGTCACCAATGCTTATCAAGCTATGCCTGATGGCGGCGAACTTGGCTTTAGCGCCGAGGTTGATCAACGACAAATACGCCTGTTGGTGAGCGATACCGGCTGTGGCATGCCGCCCCAGGTAATGACCAGAATCTTTGAGCCGCTCTACACCACTAAAGCCAGGGGCATCGGCCTGGGGCTACCTGTTTCTAAAAATCTGGTCGAGATCAATGGGGGTCAAATTGAGGTAACCAGCCAAGAAAACCAGGGTAGTACCTTTACCATTACCCTGCCCATCAAAGAAGGAACCCAGACATTATGAGCCAGCCCCGTATCCTGATTGTGGATGACAATAAGATGATGGTCAAAACACTCCAGGACATCCTGACCATGAAAGGCTTTCAAACCGAGATTGCCTATTCCGGCCCGGAAGCCCTCCAAAAAGTGGAGCAGTCAACTTTTGACTGTGTCTTGAGTGACATCAAAATGCCCGATATTGACGGGGTCCAGCTTTATCGCATCCTCAAAACCCGTCACCCAGACCTGCCGGTTGTGCTGATGACTGCCTACACCACCGACGGGCTGGTGCAGGCCGGGCTGGACGAAGGAGCTATTGCCGTACTCAATAAACCACTCAATATGGGGTTACTGCTTAAATTCTTTGCCCATTTAAGCCGGGAACGCTCTATTATTATCGTAGACGACGACCCCACCTTTTGCCGGACCCTGGCCGATATTCTACAGACCCAGAATTTCGCCGTGACTCAAGTGACCGAACCGGATGATGTGCAGGAAAAACTGGCCGATGAAGGACAAGTTGTGCTGCTTGATATGAAACTCAAGGGCAGCAACGGTCTGGATGTGCTGCGCCAGATCCGGCAGCAGCATCCCTATTTACCGGTTATTTTGATTACGGGTTATCCTGATGAGGTTGGCGAAGCGGTGCAGACAGCCCTGAAAATTAATGCCTACACTTATTTTCACAAACCCGTTCAAATCGAGAAACTGCTCCAAACCCTCAACGAAATTCATCATCAGGAATTGGGGCGCATGTTAGGTCGAGCCGTCAAAAAGCAACCCCCTCAATAAATAATTCGCGAATTACATAGAATTGTGAGCTGGTTTCCACGCAAAGCGTGACACGAAGCGTGGGAACCAGCTCGAACACAGCTATTGCACAGTTGTTACCAGGAAGAAACAACTGTAGTATTCGTCGCCCGTAGCCAGACTCCATTGGCCGGTAAAGGGGGTGACACCCTCATCGCTGATAGATTTCACGACCACATCATAATCACCGGAGGGCAACTCATACGTGCCTACCGGACCTTGCTCCGGGCATGACTCGGGGCCATCGCCGGTATAATTAGTGCAGCTCGCACACGCTTCCAGCTCTTCGATGCGGGCTTCGGGGCCGCTAAAAACGATGCTCAGCTTTTCGGGCGAATCGTTTTGAATAACTACGGTAGCCGGGCCGCTGCCACTGCTGCCAACGCTCTGCGGGGCCGGAATATTGCCGGCGCCGGCCGCCCGCGCTTCCGCCACCGAGGCTCGAGCCAGAGCCGCCGTGGTTTCCTCGACCAGCGGATGATCAGGGTAATCCGTCAAAAGCAATTGATACAGGTTGATCGCACTGGTGGGGTCGTTGTTATCTTCGTGGGCCTGGCCGCAGGTCCGCAGTAAGGGAGGCAGCGCCGCTTCTTTGGCCGGCACCAGTTCCTGCGCCCGCAGCGCCTCAAATTGCTGGCACAAAGCCAGGTCAGCCTGCTGGGCGATAGCTTCCGCCTCTTTGAACAGGGTCTCGCTCTGGCTGCGAACTGTTGGCAGCAGGGGGGTTTCCGAATAAGTATCCAAAAAACCAGCATAACTGGCCAGTGCTGTGCCAAATTCGCCGCCAGCCTGAGCGTCAATGGCTTTTTGTAGTTCCTGGCACTCGGCCTTTTCATTGACCGACGCCTTGGCCGCCTCATTGCTATCACCGCCCAAACCACCCCCATTGATGGCTTGATCAAAGAAAGGGACGGCCGCAGCGCAATCTGATTTCAGGTAGGCCGCGTGGCCGGCTTCATAATTCTGTTGCTGCACCGTATACTGATAAAAATTAATCCCGGCACAAGCGGCGCAGACCAGAACCACCACCGCCAAAATACCACAGCCAATTTGCCGGCCGCGCGATTTAGGTTTGGCCGGACCCGGCTCAGGAGAAGCAGCATCAGTTTGAGACATAACGTATAACCTCCTTGTTGGTCATAGTGGACTAAAAGCTAACGATGTGACAGGTCAACCGGAAAAACGAGTAGCTGCTGATACCTCCTTTCGTCGTTACTATTTAGACCGCCAGGGGCGACGCACATTAGCACAAGCAGGGTTGGCAATTTCAAGTGTGTCGCCCTGCGCAGGTACTTTTGTTGTAACTCAATCACAAAACAGGATGGGAGCTTGAACAGTGTCCGTCGCTTCAGAGACTTGCATGGTTCCCCCCGCTACCGTCAGGTGCGAGCCGCAGGCAACAGCCGCAGCGCCATCGCGCAAAAAAAATGTCCGCAGGCGAGTGACTCCCTGCTTCATTACTTGCGCCTCCCCCTGGCTGTCCATGTAGGTGATGTCAACCCGCGCCGAAGGTACAAGACGCTGGGCCACCACCGGCCAGGGTAATTGGAGAGCTTGCCCCAGTACTTCCTGCCAGCTTGCAGCGGAGTGATGCAGGCCCAGTTCCAAGCTGCGTCCCCCCCAGGCCTGGTTGCCGCCATCGAACCCGGCGTATTTGATCACCCAGGCGTCTTTCTCCGCCACCAGGCGCGGCAACGTTTCCTGACGCAGCAACAGGGTTTCGGGAATGCAGCGATCCAGGATGTCCAGAGCGTTGAGGTTGCTGCCAGCAATTTGCTCCCGCACCGGCGGCAGGTTTAACGCGGCCATGACCACCTTACTATCCAGAAAAAATGTGGCTGGATTAAGCACCGCCGCCCCCTGACGCCGCCACTGCTCAAAATATCGCAGTTTATCCGGGGCAAAGCAGTCAACATAGCCAAAACGGAAAAGAACAGCATTACCCACGGCCTCCGGCCAGCCAGCCTCATCCGGCCAGAGGAAAGGTTCAAACTCGTGCGCCTCGATGCGCTCCAGCAGATTGTTATTCCAGGCGGGTGGTTTTTGCTTAATCCCAAAGATGGGCGGCTGCCAGCGCTGCCCCTGGCGGATTTGGTCAGCCATTACCCTCACGGGTAAATCATACAATACTCTCGCCCAACTGCCAACTTCGGCGAGGGCGCGGCAGAAGGCCAGTTGCTCGAACAGGAATTCGCTCCACTGCTGCGTGCCCACCAAGAGCAGTTCCCGACCGTTTAGATAGCGAGCAAAGCTCTCCACCAAATCGGGGGGCAAACCGTAACCGGTTTGCATCGCCTGGGCGTACCCGTGCGCCGAAGGGCAGATTTCCAGCTCGGTGGCTACGAAGGAGACCTCAAAGGTTTGAGAAACCTCTGAGGTCTGGAAAACCAGTTGAAAATCCGGACGGACTGACTCGACCCGCCCCTGGCTTATCAGGCGCGAGATGTCGGACGGGACTTGGTACCTCAGCAAGTCATCCAGGCCGCCGGCTGCCCCGGCCGGGGTACCATACAGGCTCGTTACGGCATCAAAGAGAGCAAAGATAGCCTGACCCATCTCGGCCAAATCGCGGGCGGCCTGAGCAGGCAGGGTAAACGGTTCGGCGGCCGGCAGCCACCAGACCCCGTCAATTCCGGCCAGGCCGATGCCGGTGGCGTTCATACGCTGGCGTTGTAATTCAAAATTTTGGCCCATCATTCGGATATCACCAGATTCTGCCGGGATTAAGGGATTGGGGGATGGTTAAAAATCCCAAAGCCCGTCCCGGTTATTTCGCATTAACCATTCTCAAGAAATTTTCCAATATCCGCTGCCCATCGGGATGGGCCTGGTCGTATTCTTCCGGGTGAAATTGAACGCCAAAAAGGGGGCGGTCGGTGTGAGCGATGGCCTGAACCCGGCACAAATCACTCTGGGCCAGCACCCGGAAACCTGGCGGCGGCGCTTTGACCTCCCAATAGTGCGCTTGAAAAAAGATGGGCCGCTGCGCCAAATGATCAAACAAAGGGTGGGCTTGCTGGCGCAGGGTCACCGGCATAAAACCGTGTTCCTGTTTCATCCCTGGCCAAGAGGTGTCGTGATACGGGTCAGGTTCGCCAGGAGAGAGCGGCCCCAGCGGGCCAATTTCCGCCCCATAAGCTTCGGCCAGTAATTGATGGCCGGCACAGAGGCCCAGGATAGGCTGCGCTGCTTCCCGATAGACCGCCCGCAGCCCGGCCAGGCTCTCCTCGGAATAGTGTTCAAAGTCGGTGAAACAGCCGCTGACCAGCACCACGCGAGCGTTCAATTCCCGTAGTAGGTCAGGCTTGACCTTGTCATAGCGCACAATCAGGCACAGATCACCGGACAGCTCTTCCAGGCGGTACTTGTGCTTTAGCCGCCGGGCCAGTGATTTTTCCCACAGGTCAGGCTGCTGTTGCAGACGATGATGTTCCAGGTCAACGTAGACAAACATATGTTTCCTCCAATTGCGCAGGATGTAAAATTAACAGACTTGGGCACGCCATAAAAATATTACAAGGGCCATCAAAAAGCAAAACGCCCCGGATTTTCCAGGGCGTTGGGATGTAGGAGAGGGGTAACTGCTCAGGTGCGATGCACCTCTGGGGTCGAGTAGTAGCAAGCAGAGATAGGGGCTAATCCATGTTCACATCTTGTAACAGGTTTTCCATCTGCTGGCGCAAAGCGGTCGTTAACCACGTTTCTTCCCTTTCCTCCGAGGCAAAACTGTTCCGGTGGCGCACCAGGGAATTACCCTGGTTCAAGACCGTAAGCGAACTCACCATCGGGCTGAGTTTAGTATAGCTGGCCCGGTAATTGCAATAGGGGCAATTGAATTCCCAAACTTGAGCATTTGGATTCGTATTCTCGGTTTCTGCTCGATAGGCTATGGTGTGGTGAATGATAGTGGACTGGTTGACCTGAGGGGAGGACATAACTGAACCTTTCTACTAATGGTGCTGCCGGTAATCCTGAGAAGGTTGATAAATTCAGCCCGCTAATTCCCAAACTGAGTTTGGAAATTAGTGGGCACTCGTAGGCAAGGTGGCAACTCTCTCGAAAACGATATAGGTGCAGTTTAATACAAATCCCCTATTATGCAAAGTGACAACCTTCGTCACTTTACCGTGACATTTGTCAGCTTGAAGCGCGTCGAACTGCGCTAATCAATCCCAACACCGCTCCCGTTATCTTTTTTATCACCCTTACCATCGCCGCCAGCCTCAAAACGGAGATAAGTAGGTTCAGCTTGCCGCCCCAGGTCAGCATAGGTTGGACTGATGCGGACCAGGGCTACCGACCACAGGTATCGGCCGGTGCGCCTTCTTACCCCAAAGGCATCCTGAATGTTAACATTCAAGCGATAGGTGTTTTTATCCAGGTGCTCGACTCGATTCTGTAAATTATCCAGGACGGCATCATGCACCCCGGTAGGTGGCTCTCCTTCACGCCAAACCCGCACCTCAAAGCCAAATTCGGGCGGTATCGCCTCACCCGTCCACTGCCATTCAAAATCGGTAGGGCCATAAGAGGGTTCCTCAAGCGACAAAGGGTGCAGGAGGGTAATTACGCCGGCAAGCGTGGCAGTTGGGGTTACTGTAGCCGGGGGTGAGCCGACCGGGAACAGGGGGGTATGAGTTGGCGTAGAGGTGGCCGGCAAGGGCGTTCCGGTTGAGCTGATCAAGATGACACTGGCGGGGGTTGGGGTGGCAGCCGGGACAGGCGTATAGGTCAAGGTTGGAGCAGGAGTGGCGCGAGGCGTAAGCGTTACCGGCGACGCCAGGGTTAGGGTGGAGGTGGCCTGGGAGGCTACTGACCTAAAAACGTTTCCACTCGATAAGGAAAGCGCCCCGGCCGCAATACAGATACCGGCGATGGTGAGCCAGAAGGGGTTGCGCCAGGCATTTGACAATCTGGCTTTTAAGGAATTCTTTTGCGGAGCAACGCCGACCAGGGCGGGAAAGGGAAGTATAACCGTTTTTCGGTTAAACGATTCGGGTCCCGCTGATGCCTCATCCATCATCGCTCTTTTCAAGGCAGCGATGAAATCTTCGGCGCTTTCATAGCGATCCGCCGGGTGAATAGCCAGGGAGCGCAGCATCACTTGCTCCAGACTTGGGGAAATGGCGGGATTAATCGCTCGAGGCGAGGGAGGAGCCTGAGTCGTTCGTTTCAGCAGAATACCCAGGGAAGTCGGCGCATTATGGGGGATCGTCCCGGTCAGCATCTCATAAAGCATGACCCCCAGAGAATAAATATCAGTCCGATGATCAACTGCGTCTCCCTGGGCCTGCTCGGGCGACATGTAGGCCGGCGTGCCAATGCCCTTGCCCACATCGGTAAGCTGCGTCGCCACCTCATGGACTTTGACCAGGCCAAAATCTGAGAGCAAAGCCCAGCCGGCATCCAACAAAACGTTGCTCGGCTTAACATCGCGATGGATCACACCCTGAGCATGAGCATAGGCCAACCCGCTGGCTACCTGGCTGATCAGATCAATGATCTGCTCGGTGGTAAGGGCAGCAGGTACAACTTGGCTGAGGCTTCGAGCGCCTTCCACATAGCGCATAACGATGTAGCTGTAATCCCGGTATATCCCAAAATCATATACCGGCAAGATATTGGGATGGTATAACCGGGCAATGGCTTTGGCTTCACGTTGAAAGCGTTTGGTAAAAGCGGGACTCTCGGCGGCAAAGGAAGGAGGTAATACTTTAATGGCGACATACCGATCCAGGCTGGGCTGATGGGCCTTAAACACGGTCGCCATGGCCCCCTTCCCCAGAATCGCCTTGATTCGATACTGCCCTAATCGTTTACCGACCAGTTCTTCCAACATGGTTTGACTTGCCGTCCGGTTACTTGGATCTCTAGCTGTTAACCCTACAAAGTAAATGCCGTCTGTTTTGATAATTGGTTAGAAACAACAATTTTGAGGGATTGTTTCCAGCCTGATATAAAACATTATAATCTAAGAGCAACAATATCCAAAAGTAATATAGGGGTCAAAATTTCCTGAGGAGTGTATCATAGGCATTCGGCGACTGATGCCGGAAATAAGTATTGTATAACTCGGCGTAGTGCCCCCCCTGGGCCATCAACGCAGCATGATTGCCCTGCTCGACAATACGGCCATGAGCCATAACGATAATACGGTCGACGTTTTTGACCGTGGAGAGACGATGAGCGATAACGATAGCCGTGCGGTCGCGCATAACGGCTTCCAAACCCTCTTGAATTTGAGCCTCGGTAAAGGGGTCAACACTGGCGGTGGCTTCATCCAGGATAAAAATGGCCGGGTCTTTGAGCAAAACCCGGGCCAGGGCGACCAGTTGCCGCTGCCCCAGCGAGAGATTGGCCCCCCGCTCACCCACATCCGTGTCGAGGCCGTGGGGCAGGTCGGCCAGCCAATCACCCCCGCTGATACCCAGCGCTGCCTGGCGGACCTGGTCGTCGCTTGCGCCAGGCCGGCCGTAGCGGATATTTTCGGCCACACTGGCCGAGAACAGAAAAGGTGTTTGCGAGACTAACCCCACGTGCTGGCGATACTGGCCCAGGTCCAGGCGGCGAATGTCCTGCCCGTCTATCAAAATTTGACCCTCCTGAAACTCATAAAAGCGGGTCAACAGCTTGATAATGCTGCTCTTGCCTGCCCCGGTATGGCCCACCAGGGCAATTGTCTCCTGTGGGGCAATGGTCAGGGAGAAATCGGGCAGGACAATTTCCTTATCGGTATAGCTAAAGTGAACGTGGCGGAATTGGACCTCTCCCCCCAGTCCCTCCCTTCGCTCGTCCGGGGAGGAGAGGGGGGGGCTGAACGATTCATTTGCCCGTTGGATGACCTTGGGTTCGGCGTCAATCAGGGCAAAGACCCGTTCGGCGGCAGACAGGCCATCTTGAAACTGGCTCCAGAAGGAGGCAATCCCCAGCAGTGGAAACCAGAAAAAGCCGACCGACTGCATGAACAGGTACCACTCGCCGGGGCTAACCAAGCCGCTGCGGCTGGTCAAACCGCCGGCATAGATCAGCAGGCCCACCCCCAGGCCGGCAGATGCCCCGACAATGGGGAAAATTGTATTGAGGGTCAGGCCGCGCCGCAGCCCGGCCCGATAGCCCTGCTCATTGTTTTGGGTAAAGGTTTGGTAGGTTGCCTGCTCCTGGCGGAAACTCTTGGCCACCATAATGCCGCTGATCGACTCCTGAATTTGGGCGTTGATGGTCGCCGTGACACGCCGGGCATCCAGGGTGACGCGCCGGGCAATGCGCCGGAAGCTCAAGGCCAGCACCACCGCTACCGGGGCAAAGGCCAGCAGCAGGAAGGTCAGCCAGGTGTTGATCGTAAACAGCCAGATGGCCAGCAGCAGCACCAACAGGACCTGGCTGACTAGGTTGGTAGACAGCGTGACCACCTCGGCAAAATCCTGGGTATCCGACGTGACCCGGCTGACGATTTTGCCGGAGGGGTGTTCGTCAAAAAAGGAGAGGTCGTGCCCGATGGTTGCCCCAAATACATCCTGGCGCAGCTTGAGCACCACGCTGCCGACCACTCGCGCCAGGAGGCGCTGCTGGATGAAGTTAAACCCCCAGGCCGTTGCTCCCAGGAGAAAGACACCCGCCGTCATGAGGGCAATGGCTGTGGTTGTCGGATTTTGAGCCAGCACATCGAGCGCCCGCGAAATAAGAATTGGCCCGCCCGTGCCGGCAGCCGCACTCAAAGTAATTGCTCCAGCAACGACGATCATTTGGCCGCTGTAAGGCTTAAAATAATCTACGCTCCGGCGCAGCAATTCGCTGTCGCGATAGGTGCGGTCGTAAGATTCAGTTTCGAGGCCGTTGAGAATGAAACCCATTTACTACTTAACCTGAATTCGACATTTTGCCGAAAATCACCCTTCGATACGGGCTATCACCCTACTCAGGGTGATTTTCGGCTTAGTATCGCATCCTGAGTAGCGCGGAACTCGTCCTGAGCCTGTCCTGAGTGAAACGAAGGGCTTGTCGAAGGGCGAGTGGAGCGCGTATCGAAGGGTGCGATTTTAGGAAACTCCGAACTGAGGTTACTCACTACTCTTCATACCGTGCAAAAATCTTCCGATAATCCACACTCCGGGCCATTAGCGCTTCGTGCGTCCCCTGATCCACCAGCTCGCCCCGACGCATAACCAGGATATGGTCGGCCCAGCGAATCTGGCTGAGACGGTGGGTGATGAGAAAGGTCGTCCGCTCCCGGCTGATCCGGCGCATGGCCCGCTGGATTTGGTCTTCGGTCGCACTATCTACGGCGCTGGTGCTGTCGTCGAGGATGAGAATCGCCGGGTTGGTCAAAAAGGCGCGGGCGATGGCAATCCGCTGCCGCTGCCCCCCGGATAACGTCACGCCCCGTTCACCGACCTCCGTCCGGTAGCCCTGATTAAAAGCGGTGATAAAATTGTGGGCCTGGGCCTGGCGGGCGGCCTGCTCGATAGCCTCCGGCGTGGCGCCGGTGCAGCCAAAGGCAATATTCTCGGCAATGGTCCGGGAGAAGAGAAAAACATCCTGCTCAATGGTAGAAATTTGCGAGCGGAGCGACTCCAGATTCCAGTCGCGCACATCTACCCCGTCAACGCAGACCCGGCCGCCGTCGGCATCGAAAATACGGTTGATCAGGCGGGTCAGCGTGGTTTTGCCGGAACCGGTCTGGCCGACAATCGCCACGGTCTGGCCCGGCTTGACTTTAAAGCTGATGTTTTTGAGCACGGGCACACTGTTGTAGCTGAAACTGACCCTCTCAAAGGCCACCTCGCCCAGGATGGGCCGGGCCAGACCGGCTTCATTTTGATCCAGTTCGGTTTCAGTGTTGATGACTTTTAAGACCCGTTCGGCGCTGGCCAGGCCCAATTGGACCACATTGAAAGAAAAGATAGAGATGAACGTGACAAAGCGGAAAACCCCCATCAGGCCCATAAATGTCACCACTTCACCCAGACTCAAGCGGCCGGCCCGCCAGAGCCACAGGGCGTGGAAAAAGCCGGCGGCCCAGGCCACGCTGAACATAAGCATGGGCAGGTAGCGGGCCTGAATTTCACCCTGGCGCACAAAGTAGTCACGGAAGGTGCGGGCATTATGAATAAACTTGTCCCACTCGTAGCGCTCCTGCACGTTGGCTTTGACAGTTTCAATCCCGCTGATGGCTTCGGCCAGCCCGGCATTCATCCGGCCGAACTGTTCGCGCATGGCAATACTGACCGGCTTGAGCTGGCGGTTGTAGTCGGCGATGGTGATGGCAAACAAGAACAGGAAAAGGAGGGGCGCAAAGAGCAGTTCCAGGCGCAGCCAGGCAATCAAGATGATCGGGGCCAACACGCCCATCAGCGAGTCAATAATGAGGCTGAGGCCGGGACTGAACATCATATTCAAGGCGCGGACGTCGTTGGTAGCGCGGGCCATGATGTCACCCACGCGCTGGCGCCCGTGAAAAGTTTGGCTTTTACCCAGCAGACTAATGTAGAGTTCATCCCGCGTGTCCCGCTCAATCCGCTGAGCCAGGAATTCGCCGCAGTAGTTGCGAGCCAGGCCGGTTAACCCCTGGCCCACGGCCACGCCCGCTGCACTGAGAGCTAACCCCAGCAAAGCCGAGGCCGGCCAGCCGGGTGTGGTAATCAGGTCAAAAGCCCGGCCAACAAAAATCTGGATATAGCTGTAGAACAGGTTATTGACCAGCGCCGCCAGGAGCATGCCCAATGGAAAGAGGCGATAGCGCAGCACGTGGGAAAGCAGCCAGCGCCGAGGACTGCTCCGGTTGTAGGAATACGCCGTGGCGACAGTGAACTCTTTTTTAGACATCAGGGTCTTGTCAAAAAAAAACCTACCGGGACGCGGTAGGTTCACGGTAGCGATCAAGTTAGTTGGTTATGAGAAATGAATCAGCTTTATTTTGCTGAGTGTAAGCAAATATAGCACGGCGCTCCCCCATCGGTCAAATTGCAATCGTGCTAATCCTCCGATGCGAGCCAAAGCATAAGGCAAGAGAGGAATCAGGAATGAGGAACTCTTTAACCATTACTGCTGCCATCGTTCTCACTACTGCCGGTGTTACTCGTACTACTGCTATCGTCGCCGTTTCCACTGTCGTTACTATCGCCGCTGCCGACATTACCGCCATCGTCATTAACGCTGCTCTCACTGCTGCTGTCATCATTCCCCTCGTCAGCGCCGCTGAGACTGTTGCCACTGGCGCTGTTCTCATTCCCGGCACTACGGCTGTTGTCACCGCTGTTGCCGCCATTCCCACTGCCACTGCCGCCGTCGCCATCGCTGCCGCTATTGTTACTCTCGTCCCCAGCGGCGCTATTGTCACCGTTGTTACCGCCGCTTCCATTACCTGTTCCGCTGCCATTGTCGTCACTACTACCAGACCCATTCCCGGTGTTATCTCCATTGCTGCCACCGTTCCCATTGCCAGGCTTGCTGCCATTGTCGCTATTCCCGCTCCCGGTGGCACCTCCGTCGCTGCTTCCATTCCCGTTACTATTATCAGGGGTTGGACCTGCTGGGACCGCAGTTGAATCGGCAGGTACGGCTGTAGCCGGAGGCGCTTCCACAGTAACGGACGCCGGTTCAGAAGTTGCTGGCGGCGGAGCCGGGGTTGATGTCGCTGGCTGAGGGGTCGCTGTAGGAGGCGCCGCCGTGGCCGTTGCTGGCATGGGTGTTGCAGCCGGGGTAGCCGTAAGGGGTATGGCTGTCATCGTTGGCGGAAGCGATGTGGCCGTAGCAGGAACAGGTGTGGCTGTAGCCGGCACAGGTGTAGCTGTAGCAGGAACAGGTGTAGCCGTCGCCGAGGCCGGGGAAGCTGGGAGAGGAGGAGGTGTAGAAACCGGTAATTGAGGGTCAGCCGCCGAACGGTCAGACTCCGGGTCGTTGGGTTCGGGTGTAGGCAAGGCTGGCTGGGGCGTAACGATTTGAAGAGTCGGGCTAAGGGGTGGTATTGTGGCCGGAGGAGGAGTTGCCTCCAAGCTTGACGCCTCGGGTAGTTCCACTGTGGGGACTGACTGGCTAACGCGATCGGTGATGACGGCGACACGCTGAGGAACATCCGTCGCTTCCGGCTGCTGATCACGAATAATATCTTCAATAATATCTAACTTGACTGCCGGGACCGAGGGTACTGACGGATCTACCCTATAGCTTGCCATCAGCTTAGACTGGAAAGAGATTGGAATTAACCGCCATTCCTGTGAGCCAGCCGCCAAGCTGTCCGGAGAGAACAGCGGCACGCCCACAGCCATCATTCCGCCGCACAAAAGCCAGGCCAGCCTGAAATGCCAGCGATCCCGCCCTTTGCCCTGGTTGAAATTATTGAGTGTGTTCATGGGTCGGCCTCGCTCACTGCTACCGCTTCACCGGCAGGGTACAGGCGGTAGACCAGTAAAGGATCAGATTTGCCTTTAAGGATTTTAGCGCCTAAAGACTCTAAATGATGCTGGCTGTTTCTCTTTCTCAGGGCCAGCCTCGTCTGCTGGCTGACAATAGCGCCGCTTTCACCCAACTGCCGGGTGAGATCTTCTATGCGCTGGGTGGTATTAACCGTATCGCCAATAATAGTGTAATGGAGACGGTCCGTACTGCCCAGCCCGCCCGCTGTGACCGGGCCGGTATTAATTCCAATTCCGGTGATGAAGGGGGGTTCACCGCGCGCGATCCGGCGGGCATTCAGCCGCCGGACAGCCTTGAGCATGTCCCGCGCTGCCTGGCAGGCCTGGTCTGCACTTTCCTGGGGCGGCAAGGGCCGGGGCAAAATCCCAAAAAAGGCCAGCAGCGCATCGCCTTGAAAACCATTGACCACCCCCCCGTGAGCCGTAATAATCGGTACCAATTCGCTGAAATATTCGTTGAGCCAGTTCAGGACGGTGGTGGGATCTTCTTTTTCAGACAGCAGCGTAAAATCACGAATATCACTGATTAATACGGTAGCCAGGGTTCCCTGGCCTTTAAGCTGCAGCGTTCCCGCCGCAAAGGCCTGGCGCAGCTCTTCCCGAATCTCTGGGGAAACCGTCCGCCCTAAAATATCCCGGTATAGCGAGCCTTCGCGCAGGCCGGAGATCATCTGGTTAAAGGCATGGGATAAAACGGCGACTTCATCATTGCCCGCCGACTCCACATGAACATCCAGATTGCCCTGAGCGACTTCGGTGGAAGCCTGAACCATGCGCAGCAGCGGATGGGTAATCCGGTTAGCCAGGTACATCCCCACTCCAATCGTCAAGAGGAAGGTCAGCGTGACCAGGATAAAAATTTGCAGGCGGGTAAATTGGCTGGCATGCACCAGTGAGGTTTGGGCCAGGGCAATGCCCATCACCCCCAGGCTCTGCCCGGCCCGTACCTGCCACGGTCCAACCATTTCAGTATAATTGATACTCCCGGCCGCCAGGCGACGCAGCCCACTGGCCTCATTCGGCTCGACCAGGAGCTCCTTGACCTGGGCTTCCGCCAAGGCAGCGAGGTCCTCTTTGAAGGAGGGCAGGGTGGAGGCAACGGGCTGACCCTTAAAATCGTACAGCGTTACATGCCCCATAGTCTCTTGCTTGATCTGCTGCACCAGGGTCGGCAGCGATTTGCCGACCAGCAGCACGCCCACCAAATCTCCCTGCTCATTTACAATCGGGCCGGCGACATACAGGTACACTTGCCCCGCCACCCGGACAAGGCCGGTAAACTTATCACCTGCCTCGTCAACTCGCCGCTGCAAAACCTGCTGGACAAAAGGTAAGCCGGCAAATGAGGCATCTCCCTGAGACACCCTATAATCCTCGAACTGCCCACCGGGGGGATGGCGTAGGGAAAGGACAGCCGTACCCTCAGCATTGAGAATTTCGATAGCTTCTTCCTGGTAGTTGACCGCCACCGGCAGCGTTAAACGATGGAGTTGCTCGGCGTCACCCCCGGCAATGGCCTCGGCCAGGCTCTGCATATGAGCCAGGAGCCGCCATGTTTCCAGCAGGCGGTTTTCCTCCTGGACCATCTGATCTGTGGCCAGTTGCCCGGCCTCGATGAGCTGATTGGTAAAGCGTTCCTCAATCGAATCCAACACGACCCGGCTGACAATGTACGCTCCGGCCATAGCCACCAGGAGGGCCAGCACAAAGTAAGGCAGGGTAATTTTAATCCGAACCGGAACCTTAACAGTAGGAGGAGTAACCGGGGAGGTTACGAGAGGAAAGTCTGCCTCCTGGGGCAGATGATGGGTTTTACCATTCCGGGCAAAAGGGGGGTGGGCCAGCAGTTGCGCGGTATGAGTTGAAAATTGTGGGTTGAAATGAGTCTCGGGCCGTTGTAGAGCCATAGTCCGCCACCTCCGTACCCGCACCCGCTATGGCTCGATCTCAAGCGTTTGCTCTCCTGGGGAGGTTGCCGGCTTCTTCACGGCCCGTCCCTCGTGGAAAATGAGGGACTTCTCCTAATCTCGTTTAATAATGAGCAGACAGGTTGATCTCAAACCGAACCGGAACAGGTAATTCAAGTTGAATTCCAAAGGAAGAGAGTATCTAGAGTTGGGCTAATCATACCGTTTCTGTCCGGTGCTGTCTACACTAAGATGGGTGATTTTTTAAACGAAAAAAGAGCTAGTAAAATAGCTCTTTTGGATAGATTTGAGATACACATGAAAAATTAGGGTTCTTATGTCATTCCGAGTGGAGCGTAGAGGAACGAGGAATCCCTCGTATCTATGCTAAAAAGTGACACCACAGCGATTTCTCGCTCCTTCGTCGCTCGAAATGACATGGCACTCCGACCGCGCCGAACTGGTAAGGCCCTAGCAGAAAAAGGGGCGAGGGTTCTACAGCAAGAGGCTCTTCATTCAACAGGCAGGGTTCAACCACCGGTCAAAGCTACAACAAAGTGATACTCGCCGGCCCTGATCTCGTGAACTGAACCACCGACAGCTTGTCCATTCATCAGAATCTTACACTCTGTCTGTACCGGCAGATACACCGTCGCGGTCGTATTAGGAGGTATGACAACTGTCCAATCGAACGTGTCTTTTTCGATTGTCCACCGTGAAATCAGTTCACCATAAAGCGTCTTGAGGCTGCCACAGGCGTAGGTTAAGCCACCGCCGGGTTGGGGACGCAGGATAATACGTTTGTAGCCCGGCTGGGCCGGGTCAATTTCAATGCCCGCCACGGTATTGTAGAGCCAGGCCCCAATGGAGCCGTAGGCATAGTGATTGAACGAGTTCATATTAGGGTCTTGAAACCCATTTTCCTCAGTCCAGCCGTCCCAGCGTTCCCAGATGGTGGTCGCTCCTTGGGTGACTGGATAGAGCCACGATGGCCAGGTTTTCTGATTAAGCAGAGCATAGGCAATATCGAGTCTTCCGTTGTCGCTGAGCACATGAGGCAGATAAGGCGCGCCGACAAAGCCGGTGGACAGATGCATGCCACGGCGTTCGATGTCGGCAACCAGTTCAGCGGCGGCGAGCGGCTGCAGTTCCTCCGGCAGCAGGTCGAAGTGCAGGGCCAGGACATAGGCCGTTTGGGTCGGAGTGAAGAGATCGGTGTTGAAAACTTCCGAAGTGACCGGCCCGTAATCAACCGCTTTTAAGTTACCGCGCGAAATTGCATCCGCCCGGTCCATCCTCTGCCGGACTTCTGAGGGCGGTGCGCTGGCGATAGGTACCTGGCTACCTTTCAAATAGCGGGCGGCAAAGGCTCTTTTTACCTCAGCAAAAAGCGACTGATATCTGGTAGCATCCTCTGGCTTCCCCAGTACAGCGGCGATCTGGGCCATCAGGTTGGCGTCGTAAGCCAGAAAGGCCGTGCCGATCAGGTCACGCGGCGTATTGGCGTTGATCGAGAGCCAGTCGCCAAAGCCGGGCCAGCCCTCGTATTCGGGCGCACAGCGAATGTAGCCAGGGCTGGCTTCGATGATAAACTGCATGAACTTGCTCATCACCCCATAGTTGTTTTCGAGGATGCGCCGGTCGCCATAACAAAGGTAGATGGTCCAGGGGCAGATAATCACGGCGTCGGACCAGGCCGGGCCACCATCACTCATAAATGAGGACTCTACGCTGGGCACGACGGGCGGGATGCTCCCCTCTTCGTTTTGGGCGTCGGCCACATCCTGCGTCCAGCGGGTCATAAAACCGGCCACATCAAAGTTAAAGGCGGCAGTCCGGGCAAAGACCTGGATGTCGCCTGTCCAGCCCAACCGCTCGTCGCGCTGGGGGCAGTCCGTGGGGATGTCAACAAAGTTGCCCTTTTGCCCCCAGACGATGTTACTCTGCAACTGGTTAAGGAGCGGCTCTGAGCACTCGAAGTGGCCGGTCGGGGTCATCTCGGAATGAAGCACAATACCGGTGATCGTGTCGCAGGTCACCGGGCCGGGGTAGCCCACCAGTTCGACATAGCGGAAGCCGTGGAAGGTAAATTTCGGCTCCCAGGTTTCTTCGGCCTCCCCTTTAAAGGTGTAATAGTCGGTGGCCCGCGCTGTGCGGAGATTGGCAGTGTAGAGGGTTCCATCAGGGTTGAGGACTTCGGCAAAACGAAGCGTCACGGTTGTGCCGGCCGGGGCGCTGCCTCTGAAACGGACGCGGCCCACCATATTCTGTCCCAGATCGAAGATGAATCGTTTTGTCTGCACATCGCTCTTATCCACCGGATTGCTGATTGGCTTCAATTCATTCATGCGGCGCATCGTTGGCCCATTAGTGGCGACTAAGGCCATGCCCGGATCAGCAAAAAGCTCCACCCCAAGCCAGCCCTTGTCATCGAATCCGGGCGCATTCCAGCCGGGCAGTTCCAGGCGGGCGTCGTAGGCTTCACCCATGAGCAGATCATTTTCGAGCAAGGGGCCGAACTGGTGCTTCCAGGTACGATCCGTAACCACCCTGATCATACGCCCATCGGTCAGGGTCATCTCTACCTGGGCCAGCAGGCAGGGCCGGTCGAAGTACTGCTGCCGGGGATGCCAGGCGACGTACCCCACTGCCCAGCCATCTCCAAGGATAGCCCCAATGATATTTTCACCCTCACCCAGCAGATGGGTGATGTCATAGACCTGGTACTGCACCCGTTTATGATAGTCTGTCCAGCCAGGGGCCAAAACATTGTTGCCAACCGGCTGGCCGTTGATAGAACACTCGTAGAGGCCCAGGGCCGTCACATACAAGCGCGCCATTTTTACCTCACCCTCCAGTTGGAAGGATTTACGCAGGAAAGGCGCCGGAATGGTGGTGCGCGGCCCGCCGGTCAGCACCGCGCCAATCCACTCACCTTGCCAATCGCTCCGCTGCAACAGCCCCACCTCGAACCAGGCGGGATCACTGTCGCTGGCCTGGCCGGTTTCATCCCAACCGGTCACCTGCCAGTGGACTCGCTGGCGCGACCCCAGGTTCTTGCCAGCATAAGGGATATGAAGCGACTGGTCTGACTCGATTTTACCGCTGTCCCACAAATCGGCGTTGCCGGCGCGCAACCGGTCCGGGTCGCTGGCGGCCAGGATACGATAAGCCGTCTGGCATGCGCCCTGCCGGTCGCTTTGCATCTGCCAACTGAACCGGGGCGTCGTGATGTCAATGCCCAGGGGGTTGGGGCGATATTCGCATCTAAGTTGAGTGATTGAGGTCATAAAATCTCCTTTGAAAATAGCCCTCACCCCCAACCCCTCTCCCAATGGGAGAGGGGAGTCGCGCCAGCGACGGGGTGAGGGCTTTTTCGTCGCTGGTGGCGAAGCCAGGGCTTCATGAACACTCCTAAGAAAATAGTAGACAGTAGACAGGGGTAAGACATCCCTGCTACCCTGCGACCTTGCTACCTTGCAGATTAGCCTTTGATCGCGCCCTTCGTCATCCCCGAAACAAGTTGCCTCTGGAAGAAGATGAACACGATCAGGGGTAGAATCGTGATGACGATCACATCCGCGAAGAGCAGATTCCACTGCGAGCTGAACTGGCTGATGAAGTTAAATAACGTCAGCGGCGCGGTGACATTTTCCGCGCCGGGCAGGAAATAGAGCGGTCCGACAAAGTCGTTGAAGATGTTAACTGATGAGGTGACGACCACCGTCACAATGGCTGGCTGTAACAGCGGCAGAATGATGGAGAAGAACACGCGCAACGGAGACGCGCCATCCATGATGGCGGCCTCATCCAGCTCTCTGGGGATGGAGGCCATGAACGCCCGGAAGATCAGGATCGCGAAAGGCATGGTGTAGGCGACTTCGACCATGATCAGACCGAGGAGTGTCTTATAGAGACCAATCCACTGTAGAACGAAGATGGTTGGCACAACAGCCGGAGGGATGATAAGCCCCGCCAGCATGACCGAACTGACCACCGACGCCAGCTTATCGCTGCGGCGCTGCATCACAAAGGCGACGAGGGCAGAGAACAAGACGATCAGGGTCACTGAGCCGACGGTCAGGAGCGTACTGTTCCACAGGGCCAGGAGCATACGATTGTCGCCATAGGCCATGACCTCGCGAATGTTTTCGAACAGTTGAAACTGGCTTGGCCAACTGAACTCGAAGAGGGCAGCCTCCTGGCGCGTCTTGGCAGCCGTCAGCAAGATAAATATGAACGGCACAACAAAGACGATGCCGAGGATGACAAGCGTTGCCACGTCCGTCAAGACGCTTGCCACAAACTTGCGAGTCCTCATAGCTCAAGCTCCTTTTGCTGGAAGAACCGCATCAACGGATACACAATAATCGTGACGAGAATGAAGAGGACGACATTGCCAGCCGTTGACAAGCCATAGAACCCCGCCTGATACTCCTTGTAAATCACCGAGGTGAGCACGTCAGAGGCGAAGCCGGGACCGCCGCGGGTCATAGTCCAAATCAGATCGAATGAGCGCAGCCCGCCGATAAACGAGAGCAGGATGACGGTGAAGGTGGCATTGCGGGCCAGGGGTAGGATGACATAACGGAACTTCACCCAGGTTCCGCCCTCTAGCCGTGCTGCTTCGAAGTAATCCACCGGGATGGATAAGATGCCCGCCATGAATATGACCATCGCTATGCCGACACCCTTCCAGACATCAACCAGCGCCACCGAGTAGAGAGCGAGGCTGGGGTTCCCCAGCCAGTCCGGCTGCGGGAGTCCGAAGAAGCCGAGGACCGTGTTGATAAGCCCTACGGACGGCTGCATGAGCGTGGAGAAGGTGATCCCAACAGCGACGGTACTGACCAGCACCGGGAAAAAGATGATGCTCCGGAGAAATCCCTTGAACTGGATATTCGAGGTGAGCAACATGGCCAGCGGCAGCGAGATGATGACTTTGAGGCCGCTCGTAAGCACGGCATAAATGAGGGTGTTACGCAGCCCGGACATGAGCATGGGATCGTTCATGAAGGTGATGTAGTTGTCAAGTCCGATGAACGTGGCGCTGAACAGTGTCCAGCGGGTCAGGCTGAAGTAGAACGCGAGCGCCGTCGGCACGATAAAGAAGACGCCGAACACAAGGGCCGCCGGAAGATAAAACCAGTTAGGATACGTGCGCAGGACTGCCCGCGGCCGGGCATGACTTGTCATAGAACCTCGCTTTCATCGGTGGAAACCTCTGGGGTTCTGAGGGCCGGCGGTAGCCCGCCGGTCCTCTGGCAGCATCCTGAGTAGCGCGGAACGCAGTGGAGCGCCTATCGAAGGGTGCGGGTTGGCAAAGATTCGTCGCGTCCACCGCACCCTTCGCTACGATCTGCTCAGGATGCTGACACCTGAATTACGCCTAATCGGTAAGGAGTTACAACCATTCAGACAGATTACCAGCCGGGCAGACCAAGCTGCTGCGCCTGCTTCTTAACGTCCTCATCGTAGGCCGTGGCTGCCGCTTCGGGCGTCATCTGGCCGGTGCCAACGGCAACGCAGAGCTGCTCGAGTGTTGGCCCCTTGACCGGAGAGAGAAACTCCAGCGCGGGCGCGGATTTCCCCGTATCAATGTACGCCGCGACATCTTTCACGGCCGGAAGAACGCTGTCGGGGAGCGTCGCGCCCTTGATGACGTACGGGCCTGTGGGCGCGACGGCTGCATTGAGCGCGTCAACGCCGGCAGTCGAGGCAATGAAGCCCAGGAAGTCCTTGGCCACATCGAGGTTCGTGGTCGTCTTGGGGATGTAGGTAGCGGCGGGCATCCAGATGGTCGCGCCATTCTTCGCTGTGTCCG
Source organism: Anaerolineales bacterium (assembly GCA_015075185.1). Lineage (GTDB taxonomy): Bacteria > Chloroflexota > Anaerolineae > 4572-78 > J111 > DSQQ01. Next base: position 129,388 of record JABTUW010000001.1, read on the forward strand.
TCCCGGGCACGGCGAAGAAGCCGATGTCGCTCACCTTGTCGGGCGAGTTGGTCGCAATCGTTGACAGCGCAAAGGTCAGCATCGGGTAATGGGCGCCCTCGCCGTCGGCGAGCAGCTTCAATCCTTGTTCGAATTTCGTGGTCGCGTAGTCCTTCTGCCACCAACCCTTGTCGAAGCCTTCTTTCAGGTAGGTGAAGCCTGCCATCGCCGCAGGAGTGGTTGTGTATTTGGCCTGGTTGCCGGTGTAGTCCGCCGCGAAGGTCGGGTTGGCCTGCTCGACGTTGTAGTAGTCGGCGAGAACGAATAGTTGGGAAGTCCAGGTGTCGCCGAAGGTAGCGATGACCGGGGCGATACCGGCTTCCTTGATCTTCTCGTTGTTCGCTGCAAACTCGGCCCAGGTCGTGGGCACGCTCAGCCCGAGGTCGGTGTAGATCTTCTTGTTGTAGAGGATACCGCCGCCCATAGCCGTCTGGCTCGGCACACCAAAGACTCCCCCGTTCTGGGACACGGTGGGGAGAAACGACTCGACGATATTGGCAATGAACGGCTCATTCGAGAGGTCAACGAGCGTGTCGGACGGATTCAGAGCCTGAAGCAACGAGCCGGAGTTGTACCAGAAGATGTCGGTCATTTCGCCTGTAGCAAGGCGCGTCTTAACGATGTTGTCGCCTTCGGTGCCCCCCGGCCGGCTTTCGATGTTGATGGTTACGTTGGGATGGAGCGCCATGTAGGCAGCGGCAAGCGCTTTGGCCGTAGCCTGGTTGGCCTCGCTATCGTCAACGAGGTAGGTTAGCGTGACGGGAGCAGAGGCTTCCTCAGCAGCAGCGGCTTTGGTGGGTTCAGCCGCTTGTGGCTCAGTGACTGCTTCCGCTGGAGCCTCGGTGGGTTCAGCCGCTTGCTGTGGTTGCGCGGCGCCACAGGCGGCCAGCATCAGACTCAACCCCAACAGGATAACTAGCAAAATTTTTTGTTTTTTCATTTCGCTCCTCCTTGAGAATATGAATGAACAATTAAATTTAGATAAATTAGCCAAGTTATGGAGGCAGGCTATCGAAGATTTTTAGAGGTTTGTCAAACCGATGGAACTTCTGTATCATGTCAAAAGGCCAGCGAATACCTCCTGTACTTAACTCAGGTGCAAAAGAAATTTGCTGAAGCCTACCTCAAGGAGATACCGCCGTCCGCCAAGATAGCCGGTATCTCCTTTTTATTCGAGCAGCCATACCAACCTTTATCTCCTAAACCTTTGCATTTAGCCCCTCAACAAATTTTAACCATCGGCACCTCCTTTAGCCTCTTTGCTTGAGTCACCCGGAACCTTTTCATCAAAAGGGGGCGGGTCCGGTGGATTCACGGATGATTAAGCGAGGCGAAACTCGTATCTCTTGACGAGGCCGGTCGGGGTCGCGAAGACGAGCCAACAGCAGTTTAACCGCCTCCCGCCCCGATCTAGCGGCATCTTTAGAAACGGTCGTTAAGCGCGGCACTTGATATTTGGCCATAGGAATGTCGTCGTAACTGACCAGCGACAAATCTGTGGGAATATGTAAACTTAGATCTGCGGCTGCTCGCAGCGCGCCCACGGCGAGCAGATCATTGATGGCGATCAAAGCGGTGGGGCGTGACGGAAGTTGTAAAAGCCGGAGAGCGGCTTGATATCCATCCTCGATGGTCGGACCACATAGGGCGATCAGCTCCTGGTCAACTGGTAGACCGGCATCCCGGAGACTTTCCTGGTAGGGTTGCAGGCGATCTTCGGCCAGCTCGGGCATCGCCACTCCGTAAATCAAGCCGATTCGCCGGTGCAACAGCGCCAGCAAATGATCCATCACCTCCATTGTTACGGCCCAATAATCAGACACCACACAGTCAATATTGTAATAACTACTTACTTCCACAATGGGCAGCCGTCGTTTGAGCAGGTGGATTATTGTTTTTTTGGCTTCTTCCGATTGCCCAATGAAAGAACTGGCCAGAATCAGCCCATCAATCCGCCGGCGTGACAGGTCTTTGAAGATGTCTTCCCCGTACTTCAGGTCGAGGGCAATGCTGGATAGTAAGAGATGGTAACCCGAAGCGTGGGCCTCCTGCTCAACGCCCTCGGCATATTCCCAAAAGTGAGGATTGCGAATATCGGGGATGATTAAGCCAATGGTTTTGGTATCACCTGAACGAAGGGCCTGGGCGCGGGCATCCGGCTCATAGCCAAGTTCCTGGACGGCTTCCAGCACCCGCTGGCGGGTTTCTTCGGAGATAGGCACCCGACCATCGGCCGCCAGGCCATTTACAACATACGAAACCGTTGCTGTTGAGACACCGGCCAGGCGGGCCACGTCAACTTGGGTAGGACGTTTCATGGGTCTGCCACCTTTGGCTTTTTAGGCGATGTAGCGCGAAGTTAAGTGGAAAGAGTTTCAAGAAGTGATTTATACGTATAAGCTTATACGTATAAATAAATTGGGAACAATATATCACACATTTCTTTAGGCGTCAAGTCCCCCTTTTATCAGTTTTTAGTGAGGGATTCCTATAATTGATTTATCTATTAACTTGATTCAACGCTGATGGGAAAGTAAATCCAGCCCTGCCAAGGTCACTTCCTCCACGGAAATATCAGCCACAAAGGAAGGGCTATGGTCGCAGTTGTCCTCAATACAATTGCGGCCGCACAGGGGGCAGTTAAGCCGCCAGGAGACCAGGGGACGGTGGCGGACACGGGTCAGCGGGCCGTAATTGATCAGATTGCCGCACCAGTAGATACCCACTGTCGCCGTACCGACCGCGGCGGCCAGGTGGAGCGGGCCGGAGTCGTTGGAGACGACGACCCGGCAGCGAGAGAGCAGCCCGGCCAGGCCGCCCAGCGAGAGCTGCCCGCACAGGTTTTGGGCCTGACCCTGCATCGCCTCGACCACGCCCGCAACGATGTCTTTCTCCGCATCCACCCCAGTTACAACCACATGCGCCCCGGCCGCTCGCAGCGCCTCTCCTACCGCGGCAAAGCTTTCAACCGGCCAGCGCCGCCGCAGCGCGGTGGCTCCAGGATGGAGAGCCACCACCGGCCGGTCAGCCAGTTCAGGGACAAGCCGGCAAGCTTCCGCCAAATCCTGGGCGGTCACGCATAACCGGGGTTCTAGCCATGTTGTGGTCGCCCCAACCAGGCCGACCACTTCCAGGTAGCGCAGTATCTCCGGCTGAAAGTAAATGTAAGGGACTATCCGGTCGAGCGGCGCGGCGTCGGGCGTAGCCAGGCCGGCCGTCATTCTGGCTCCCAGGCGGCGAATGAAAGGGTTGGAGTAGCGACCCCCGCCGTGAAGTTGGAAGGCCAGGTCGAACTGTTCGGTGGCCATCGCAGCAAAAAAGCGATCCAGCTCCGCCGGATCTTCTTCTTCATAATCCTCCTCGCGGCTCAAGCCCCGGCTGGGGGGAATGACAATGGCCCGGTCAATCGGGCCGGGCCGGCCGGCCAGGAACTCGGCGTGCCAGTTGCGGCCCAGCAGCACAATTTCTGCTTCAGGATAGGCCGCCCGCAACGCTTCCATAGCGGGCAGGATAAAAATAAAATCGCCCAGAGCATTGGCCCGGAGCACCGCTATTTTGCGAATATGCTTGAGTTTCATTAATGACACCTCGCTCTACTCGGCCACAACCAGGGCGCCAGGAAAACGACAATAAGCGCCACCAGAAGCGTCAACGGCGTGCCGACCAGGACAAAATCCATAAAGCGATAGCGGCCGGGGCCGTACACCAATAAATTGCCATGATGGCCGATTGGCGTCAGGAACGAGGCGACGGCGGCCATAGCGACCGTGACCACATACGGTTCAGGCGGGTGGCCTAAAGTCTGGGCCAGCAGCGCGGCCACCGGGGCAAAAACAGCGGCAGTGGCGGCATCAGACATAAATTGGGTCAGAACAGCGACAAGCGCAAAGATGACCAGCAAGATGACCGTTTGCGACCACTCCCCAACCGCTCCCTGAAGCCAGCTGGCTAAAAGCTCGGAAGCGCCGCTCTTCTGCATGGCCAGACCCAGGGGCACAGCGCCAGCGATAAAAATGTAAATCCGGGCATCAATCGCCCGGTAGGCCTGCCGGGGTGTGATACAGCCGGTCAGAACCATGGCCACTGCGCCGACCAGGGCGGCCATCTCAATTGTCATGAAGTTAAAAGCCGCAGCGATGACCGTTGCCAGCATAATGCCTCCCGCCAAAGGCGCTTTCCGGCGTAAGCGGGTTTCCCCTTGAAACGGAACCATCATCAAGAAAGCCCGGTCCTTGGCGATATGATTCAGCGCCTCCTCGTCACCTTGTAACACCAATACATCCCCCGGACGCAGGCGGGTTCGGGCCAGCTCTTGTTGCAGCCAACCTCGTTTTCGCCACAGGCCGACCACAATAACTCCATAACGTTCCCGGAAATCAACCTCGCCGATGGTACGGCCGGCTAAGTCTGAAGTTGGAGCAAGCACCGCCTGTACCAACAGATCGGCAATATCTTCCGTCTGGCTGTCAGCCGTCTCAGATTGAGGAGCGCCATACTGTTGGATAGGGTGCAGTTCAACGCCAGGCTCTTGCCGAATTGCGACCATTGCCTCAGGTGAAGCCCGGATCAGTAACACATCGTTCTCGCGCAGGCGCTGCTCATTAAAGGGACGGCGCATGGATCGCCGGTTGCGCACCCAGCCGACTACCTTAAACGGGTAACGGTCATTAGCCTCAACCTCCGGCACGGTTTTATCCAAAAAGGGCGAGTCCGGCAGAACGGTCAACTCGGTAAAGTAGGCATCCAGCCGAAAGCGATTGGCTTGATCGTCGCCGCCCTCGTGTGCTGGCAGCAAAAAGCGGCCCAGCAGCAGCATAAACAGCGTTCCCGCCAGGGAGAGACTTAGCCCAATCGGGGCAATCGAAAAAATTCCTAATCCCGGCCGGTCAGCCTGGCGCAGGGTTTCACTGGCAATGAGGAAAGCTGGCGCCCCAATAATAGTGATGGTTGTCCCCAGCGAGGCGGCGAAGGAGAGGGGCATCAGCAATCTGGAAGCGGGGATATTCCGCTCGCGGGAAAGGTTAAGCGTAACCGGCAGCATCACCGCTGTGGTCGTCAGGTGGTGAGTAAAGGCCGACAGCAGCGCCACCGCCGGCATGATAACTGCCAGGGCCTGGTTGTAGCTGTTGCCTGCCAGGTGGCCAATCCAGGCCCCTATCGTTTCCGACAAACCGGTTTGATGGAGCGCTCCACTCAGCACAAAGATCGCCGCCACAATTATGGCCGGTTCGCTGCCGAAGCCGGACAGGGCCTCCTCAGGGGTCAGCAGCCCGGTTAGCGCCAGGGCCAGGATAATGAGCAGCGCCACCAGGTCATTGCGCAGGCGCTCGGTAATCAGTAAGGCCAGAGCGATGATTAAGATGATAAAGAAACTCAGTTGGGGCAGATTAAGGTCTAGTGGCAAAATGAGTGTCCCTTTTTAGCTTGATTGAGAGTCATAGCCTCACCAGGGTGCAGGGCAACCTTATGCGGCGGCTCCGGTAAGCGTGGAGCAGGTCAGGCACAAAAGAATCGGCCACTGGCGTCTTAGCGCGCGTTCTGCACTACCGGCCAAGTCGAAGGCCAGGGCACAGGATACTTCAAACGAGCATCGGCCAGCCGGTAGAAGAGGTCACCGATCATCTGGATACTCGTTCTCAGGTCAAATCGTTCCTCCACCCGCTCGCGGGCCGCCCGGCCCATTGCCTCCAGCCGGACGGGATCAGCCAGCAGCTCTAACAGCCAATCGCCAACCGCCTGCCAGTCGCCCGGACCCACCAACTGCCCCGTTGTGCCAACCTCGACCAGCTCAACCACGCCGCCGACGGCAATCGCCACCACCGGCCGGCCGCAAGCCATCCCTTCAAGTAGGGAAAAAGGCATGCCCTCAACGCGCGAAGTCTGGGCAACAATATCCAGCGCCGGGTAGACCTGCCAGGGTTCGGCCCATAAGCCGGCCAAATGCACGCGATCCGTTAGCCCCATGGCCTGGATCATATCGGTCAGTTCTTGACGCATCGGACCCTCGCCGACCAAAACAAAATGCACGTCGGGGCGTTGTTGGTGAACATATTCGGCGGCCCGGATAAATTGATCGGGGCCTTTCTCGTGAGCCAGGCGGCCGACAAAGCCGACCAGGGGAACATTCAGAGGTACGCCGATAGCCTCACGCAGAGCGTGGCCACTGCGATCCGGGACAAAAGTATCCAGGTCCACACCATTGGGTATCAGCGTTACCCGATCAGGCGGTACGCCCATGGTCAGCGCCTGGATATAAGCCTCCTGGCAGACAACCAGCAGGTTGGTGCCGGTTGTCCGGCTAATCCCCAATTCTTGCGTGGTCATGCTCATCCCGTGTATGGTGGCTACCACCGGGGTGCGGGTCAGGCAGCCGGCTAACCCGCCCAGGACATGCGCTTTGGGCAGGTGGGCGTGGACCAGGTCAATCTGCTGGTTGCGGATAATCTCTACGGCGGTCTGGATAGAGCGCCAGGGGGGGTCTTCCTGCATGGAAGTCACAAAGACATGACAGCCCAGTTGGCGCAGCGATGCCGTATACTCGGTCTCGTAGGGGCACAGGCAGGTAATCCGAAAGAGGTCGGAGGGCAGCAAACGGATGAGATTGCGCACGTAGATTTCCATCCCCCCGACAATGGCATTGCCAAGGACTTCCAGCACATGCAGGGTGTCTTTCTTAGCACTACCATTATTTTTAGCTAACATGAGTCAGTCCTCCTCATTGGACGTACCGAAAAATATTCGGTTAAAATTTTGGCGCTGCCACACCAAAAATTCTCCCAGAGGAGAAAAATTGACAGCGGTTAGCGCCGTAACTATATTATCGCTGGCTGCTGGTTTAAGCAGCCGTATCAATTTTAAAAGGAGCAAACAAAACGTTGTCCCTGTTAAACGAAACCGATTTACCCGGCGGCCCGGTGGAATTTGGTAATCTGCGCCGGGTGACGCCCATCACCCGGTCCTTTGGCTTTGAACGCGGGCAGCCGATTGACCGCTACTACATCGAACGTTTTCTGGCCCGGCACAGCGCCGATGTTTTTGGGCGGGTCATGGAGATTGGCGATAATGAGTATACCCGGCGCTTCGGCGGAACGCGAGCGACCCAATCCGATATTCTCAGCCTGACCTCCGATAATCCCAACGCTACCCTGGTGGCCGATTTGACCTCCGCCGATCATGTACCATCGGCAATTTTTGACTGTATCATTTTCACCCAAACCCTGCATTTCATCTATGATGTCCAGGCGGCGGTGCGGACCCTGCACCGGATGCTCAAGCCGGCGGCGTGCTGTTGGGCACATTTCCCGCGCTCAGCCAGGTTTGCCGCTACGACATGGACCGCTGGGGCGACTACTGGCGTTTTACCAGCGCCGCGATCCACCGTTTGTTTGGCGACGTGTTTGGCCCGGAACAGGTAACGGTTGAGGCGCACGGCAATGTTTTGGCCGCCCTCAGTTTTTTGCACGGCCTATCGGCCCACGAGCTGACGCCGGACGAACTTGATACCCTTGATCCCGATTACCAGCTCCTCATTACCGCCCGCGTGGTTAAATTATAGCCCCAGAGTAACGACTCAGGTGACTGGCACTTTTCTCCTTTAGTAACCAAGTGCCAGTCACCTTTAGCCTGAGTAGTTACGCCCCAGATTTACAAAACCTGAGGGCGCGCCGAGAGGAGTGAAAAAGTATACCTTTTCACTCCTGAAATTACAGTTAATTTTTACAAATCCTTACACCTCCATTATGGAAATGTTCTTGATTTTTGGAAGACCGCCGCTGTTTTAGCCGGCACTTCACGCGGCCAGGTCAGGGGAACTTTAGCGACCATCTCCTTCTCTGTCCGCCGGTTGGCTATCTGGCGAAAGAAATTAATTAAACGATCGGCGTGATAGTCAAAGGTGAACTGCCCCCGCTGGCGCCAGACGTTATCGCGGAGGTGAGCCATCCTGGTTTCATCGGCCAATTGCTCCCGCAATTCGGCCATCGTGGTAAAAAATAGGCCCAGGTCGAGCTGGTGGACCAGGGTTTGGGTGGCCACAATCGCCTCCGAATTATCCCGCTGTAACACCGGCAGCCCGGCGACGGCCAGCGTCGCCAGCCGAGCCGGATAATTCAGGTCATCCCAGTTGGCCCGGTGCAGTTCCCCTTGATTCTCGCTCTGGAAAAAGTGCAGCCAGCCGGCGTCGTACTGCGAAAACTCCTTCACCCAATTCTCCTGGTCAACCTGCCGGTGCAGATGTAGGTGATTGGGGGCGAGGCCGCGCGCCTTTTCGATCCAGGTGAGCCACTGGCCGTGGGTGAAATCCCCATAAAAGTGGAGATGGATCCCCTGTTCGGCCAGCGCGGCGACGGTATGGGGATGCAGGCCAATGGGCCGGCCCGGCACCACGGTGTGAAACTCGCCGTTCCCCTGCGATAATCGAGGCGAACGCTCCCCCATGAACCAGTCACGCTTGGGCAGGTCGCCGTCCAGCACCAGCGAGCGGTCAGGGTCGGCCAGGCCGGGCACGATAGTTTCAAACCAGTCCCGCATCTCCGGGCTGGAGTAGATTCGGCCGTGGGCGCGGCTGTAAAGCTCGACCAGTTGCGGCCAGGTGCCTTTTTCCAGGCAGATAAACGGCCCTTCCTTAAAATGCCAGACAAACGGTACGCCCAGATTTTCGGTCATGACCTGGTGAGCAAACGGCACGGCCTGCCAGTTAAGCAGGCCATAGATGACATCAGGCTGGAGTTTCCGCAGGGCCTCACGCCAACCTCGGCGAGGCAAATCTTGCACGTGACCAAACGGCAGCGGACCGACCGTGTTGTACCAGTAGGGATCGGGCATCCACAACCCATACAGGCGGTGGCCTCGTTCTTCCAGGGCCAGCACCCGCTCCGGGTTGTAAGCCAGTTCGCCCAGCAGTACTATTTTTAGCCCATCCGGCGCGGGTTTTGTGTCGGGACGCTCGCGGAAGCGGCGGTAATGCCCCACTTCATCTATATAGTTGCCGACCGTGGTGTGAAAGCGCAGCGGCTGCTTGAGATTAAAGCGAACCCGGTAGGGATTGATGCCGCCGACCGGCTCGCGCAGCAATTTATGACGCTGGCCGGGATGGTCCACCCATTCGCAGGTCAGGCAGCCCGTGCCGATAAAATCGCCGTGCGGGCGCAGTTTTGACCAAAACATCCGCTCCAGGTCGTCTGTGACCAGTTCTACTCTTTCCATCCAATAGTCGTCGGTGCGGCGGTGCATCACCTGCACCAGTTGCAAGGGATAACCCTCAATTTGCCCCAGGGCTGAGCGGTTGTAGTGATGGCGCACCCCCGCATAGGCCAACACCGCTTCAGGCAGTTCGGCCAGGCAGGCGACCAGCGAGGCCAGGTGGTCGTGATAAAAGAGGTCGTCGGAAGGCAGGTAGGCGATGAGAGGCGCCTGGGCCAGCCGCAGCGCCCAGTTCAAGACCGCGCCGAGACCCTGGTTTTGTTTAAGGCGGTGATAATGAATGCGCGGGTCGGCCAGGTAGAGCTTGACGATGGCCTGGGTCTCGTCGGGTGAGGCATCGTCAACAATAATGAGTTCCCAGTCAGTCAGAGTTTGGCTGCGCAGGCTGTTAATCGCTCGCCGGATAAAGGCGGCATGTTCGTAAGTCGGCATAAGGACCGATACTAAGGGCATGTCTTCACTCCTTCGAAACTAAACTGGAGTGCAAACCTCGGTTTGCCAAAAAGCCAAAGCAAGCTTTGGACTCCATTTTCATTATCAGTGGTGTGCGTTAGTTCGTGACAACTCCTCTTGTAAGGATGAAACAGGTATTTTTTCACCCCTTTGACAAAAACTCATATTTTTCCAACGCGGGCAAACGTAGACTAAGCACCCTGGGCGCGTCAATCCGCCGATCGGGGACGGTAGTGGGCAACTCCTGGTGATAAACTCCAGAGGGAATCAAGCCGCAGCCGCCATAACGTTCCATCACCCGCAGTTGAGCCAGCACATCCTCCCCGCAGTGAACAGACGGCAGGTCGCGCCAAAAGGTAAAACCTCCGGACTGGCGCAGCTTGGCGGTGTGGTACATAACACAGCCGCCTACCCAGGCCACCCGATACTTACGCTGCCGCTCAGGAGTCAAACGCAGGCGCTGCTGGACGTGATACAGGTTGGCGGCGCTGTGCAAATAATGCCGCTCCCACTCCGGGGTGTTAGGACAGACGGTTTCCGGCTCCACCGGGCCGTCCCAAAACTCAATGGCCTGCTGGTGCGGCCGGACATCGTTGGCGAAGCTCAGGCCAATCACGGCGCAACCAACAAAGCCGCACTTCTCTTCTCTGATCGCCCGCAGCATCTGCTCGATCACCGTCGGCTCAAGAATCAGGTCGTCGTCCAAAAAAAGAGCATAGGGTGCGATAACTTGATCTAGTAAGAACTGGCGCTGCTCGGCCAGACCCCGGCGGGGCAGATGCTTATACAGGTCAATAGGGTGTCCGTGCGCCTGAAGCACGCGCAGCGCGGCCTGGACCTCGCCCGAGGCCAGCGAGTCGTTCTCCTCGGTTTGGTCGGAAATGACCACCCGAAAATCGCGGAAGGTCTGGGCGCACAGGCTGGTCAGCGTGACCGCCAGAGCCGCCGGGCGGCGATAGGTTGGAATGAGCACGTCTACGGTTGCGCTCATAAGGCTACCTCCAGCGCCGGACGACCAACCGGCGCGTTACCAAGCAGTTCTGAGGCCGCCTGTACGACGGTCTCAGGCATTACCAGGCGCAGGCAGTGATGATGTCCTTCCGGGCAGATACTTTTGTAGCAGTACTTACACGGTACATTGTGAAATAAAACGCGGCTGGGCACGCCCCAGGGCATATGCTGCGGATTAGTTAAGGCGTAGAGGTCAACCACCGGCGTGCCAACGGCTGCCGCCAGGTGCGCCGGCCCCGTATTGTTGGCAATCAGCAGCGGCGCGAGCGCTACCAGGGCCGCCATTTCGCCCAGGTTAAGCCGGCCGGCCAGGGAATAGGTTGGCAGATCCGCTTCGATTTGAATCCGCTTCACCAGGTCACGTTCTGCCTCGGTACCCGTAAAAACAACCTGCCAGCCCTTTTCCCCAACTAGCTGCCGGGCTACGGCGGCGAAACCTTCGGGCGGGTAGCGCCGCGACGGCGCGCTTGCGCCGGGATGAATGACTACCCAGGGCTGCTCCACTTCAAGACCCAGTTTACGCAAAAGAGCGGCGACCCGACGACGAGTCCCGGCCGGAAGACGCAGGGACATCCGCTCATCAGCAGTCCGGCAGCCTACCCTCGCTACCAGGTCAAGCTGGCGGCGTACTTCGTGCCGCAGGAGCTTATCCGGTTCAGGATCAGGGACCCAGGTAGTCAACAGTTGGTAAGGATTTTCACGGCAGTGCGCCAGCCGCAGGGGAATATCGGCCAGGTAGCACAGGAAGGCCGACGGCAAGGGATTCTGGCTGTAGACGGTGAAGATGACCGCTGCATCAAAAGCCATGTGCCGGAGCTGTTCGGCCATAGCATATTCAGCGCGGCTGTCAGGGCGTGGTGCAGTGGCTTTAAGCCAGGGCGCTTCATAGACGATGACCGAATCAATCTCCGGCACCAGGTGGGCCACGCTTGCCCCCGCCGGAGAGGTAAGCAGAGTAATGCGCCGCTCCCGGCCCGACTCCTTCAGAGCGCGGACAGCCGGGGTGGTCATCAAGACGTCACCCAGGGAGTCCAGGCGGACACATAAGATATTTTTCGCTTCCTGCCAAGTTGGTTCGATCATCCTGTTTTTGTTTCTCCTGTGATGGCTTGTCAAAGTTAAGCTTTGACGCTCCGCATTGTTATCTCCACCGATGAAGCTAACCGTCCACCAGAGTCACCTGGTTGTCGGTGGGCCAGGCATAAGCTTCACGGATACGTTCGATGGTGCTGGTCGTCGAGAAATCCTGCATGTAAGACAGAAGGCAGACTTCGCCTCCCAGCATCGTCACAATCGGCGCTTCCGGCAGCGTTTCCAGAGTGTAATCGCCCCCCTTCACAAAAACATCGGGGCGGACCTGCCAGATCAGGTTGATGGGGGTATCCTCGCTAAAAGGAACGATGTGATCAATACAACTGAGGGCGGCCAGTACCTGGGCCCGGTCTTCCGCACTGTTGATCGGGCGGCGCGGTCCTTTAAGGCGGCGGACGCTCTCGTCCGAGTTCAGGCCGACCACCAGAATATCCCCCAAGGCTTTAGCCTGGTTGAGATAGGTGATGTGCCCCCGGTGCAGAATATCGAAACAGCCGTTGGTAAACACAATACGCTGGCCCTGCTGCCGGTAAAGGTCCAGGCGGGCCAGGAGCCTGGGTAGCTCGGTGATGTACTTGCCGGTTCCCGAAACGCGCTCCCGCAGTTCGTCGGCGGAGCAGGCGGTTGTACCGTCTTTGCTCACCACAATCGCTGCGGCTACGGAGGCCAATTCTGCCGCCACAGGCGTATGCGCCCCGGCAGCCAGGGCCAGGGTCAAGCTGCTCAAGAAGGTATCACCGGCCCCGGCAGCCTGGGAGTGAGACTGGGGTTCAGCATAGGTGCGATGGGGCGGGCTGCCATGCTCAAAAATAATGGCTCCGTCGGTATCGAGCGTAACCGCCGCAATTTGCGCGCCGGTCAGTTCCAGAATCTCCTTTTCATAAGCCGCAATTTGATCGGCGCGGGCGGCGCTGCCTTCAAGTTTATTGATCCCCAGCAACTGGATCACTTCCTGGTAGTTAGGCTTAACGGCGGTGACACCCACGTGGCGATAGGCGGCCAGTTTTTTAGAGTCCACGGTCAGCAGGCAGGGCGTTTGGCGCTGCAACTCGGCAATCGCTTCAATCAGGCGGGGGGTGAGAATGCCGTAGCCATAATCGGAGACAATCAGGGCGTCACAGTAGGGGAAAAGGTCGCTGAGGCGGTTAATGAGGCTCTGCTCGGTGGCCTCGTCAATGGCTTCGGTATGGCCCTGATCGAAACGCAGCATCATTTGGGAGCCGGCAATGACCCGGTTTTTAGCCAGAGTCCGCCGGGTCGGATGGGTCAGCAGGTGCTCCGTATTGACTCCTCTTTCCTGCAACACCCGGCGCAGGAGCTGGCCCTCCGCATCATCGCCGATTACGGAAAGAAAAGTCGCCCGGCCGCCCAGGTTGCTGATATTAACCGCCGTATTGGCTGCCCCGCCAGGGGCATACTTTTGCTGGGACAGCGTGACCACCGGGACCGGAGCCTCCCGGCACAGCCGGTCGGTATAACCTTCCAGGTAATTGTCCAGCATCGCCTCGCCCAGAACAACGACATTCAGCCCGGCAAAGGCGTCAATAAGATAGGCTAAGGTTGAATTCATAGCACTCCTCCGATTCTTGATAGCGTAACATTAGCAGCTCCGACCCTTTGATGGCGCTCCGGCTTCATAATGATGCGGACAATCTGGCCAAAATGGGTAACGACAAAGTGGGGCTGGCGTTGGGGTGAGAGCTGCCATTCCGTTTCGTTGCCGTTGGCCAGCAGGATTGTTCTACAACCAGCGCGCCGGCCCGCTTCGACATCATCCAAAATGTCGCCCACAAACCAGGACCGCTCCAGGTTGAGATGATGCTCGGCGGCGGCCTGGTGGAGCAGTCCCGGCGCGGGTTTGCGACAGGCACAGGCAACGGCGTAAGCGGGAACTGAACCATCGGGGTGATGCGGGCAGTAATAAAAACCGCTGAGCGGCGCGTTGATTTGCGCCAACAGGTCGCGCAGCCGCGCCTCCACAGCCAACAGCGCCGCCTCTGGAAAGTAACCTCGGGCCACCCCGGATTGGTTGGAAATCACAAACAGCCGGTAGCCAGCCGCATGCAAAGCCGGCAGGGTTTCCACCACACCGGGAGTCAGCCGGATAAGGTCTGGATTGACGTTGTAGGGCACGTCCTCGATGAGCGTGCCGTCTTTATCTAAAAAAACAGCAGGGTGGTTCGTACTCAATAAGGTCACTCCGTAGACCCTAAAGGTCTTTGAGACCTTTAGGGTCTTTAAGCTTACGGCCAGGAGGTTTCGCGCATGGGCAAAACCATCATCTCGGCAATCACACTTTCCTCCGGTAGAGTCAGGGCAAAACGGATCGTTTCGGCCACATTGCCGGGGTCTTGTAACACACCGGGGTCAACATCCGGGAAGCGGTCCAGGATAAAAGGCGTGCGCATCCCGCCGGCAATGACCGCCGTCACTTTGACGTTATGCGGGCGGCCCTCGACGTGCAGGGCATAGCTCAAGCCCAGCAGCCCCCACTTGCTGGCGTGATAGGCGGAGGCATTGGCCCAGGCGCGCTTGGCGGCCGTCGAAACGATGTTGATGATATGGCCGCGCCCCTGTTTCTTCATGACCGGAAAGACATGCTTGGACATGACAAAAGGCCCGCGCAAATTGACGGTCAGAACGCGATCCCAATCGCTGAAACCCAGTTCTTCAAGCGATAAAGTGACATCCGTGCCGGCATTATTGACCAGAATATCAATGCCGCCGTAATTAGCCACAACCCGGCGAATTGCCTGCGCGCTCTGCCCCTCGTCGCTCACATCGAGCCGGAGCGCCATTGCTTCCTGGCCAGCGGCCCGAATACTGGCCGCCACCCCTTCAGCCAGACTCTCCTGGACGTCAGCCGGGATCACAACTACCCCAGCCTCGGCCAGCACCCGGCAGGTAGCTTCGCCAAGTCCCCGCCCGCCGCCGGTTATCAGCGCGACCTTATCTTTGAGTCTGTCTATAGCCATTACGCTTCTCCTCTTTATTCTTGCCGTTGCCGGGGCCGTCCATCAGGGCTTTAGCCCGTCCGTTAAGCGGCACCGGCCACCCCGGCAGGGCTGTTTCAACTAACATTGTTTGGGACCAGCGGCCCGCCGCCAGGCCCACTTCGACCAATTCGCACAACAGGTGGAGCACGAAGAGATGGGTTTCCTGAATTCGCTGCGCATCGGAGGAGGGAATGACGACGGCAATATCCGACAACGGCCATGTTTCCCCGCCATCACCGCCCAGTAAGGCAATACAGGTCATGCGGCAGCGACGGGCGGCCTCAACCGCTTTAACCAAATTGCGAGACTGGCCGCTGGTGCTCAAAGCGACCAACACATCGCCGGGCTGGCCCAGAGCTTCTACCTGGCGGGCAAAGATATCATCAAAGCCAATGTCATTGGACCAGGCCGTCACGACCGAACTGTCGGCAGTCAGGGCCACGGCCGGCAGGGCGGCTCGATTGGGCTGCTTAAAACGGCCGACCAGTTCCCCGGCCAGATGCTGGGCCTCAGCGGCGCTGCCGCCATTGCCACAAATGAGTACCTTGCCGCCCTGGGCAAAGCAAGCGCCCATCACCTGCGCCGCCTCGGCAATAGCCAGGCGCAAGAGCCGGCGCGACTGGCGAAACGTTTCCAGGGCGGTCTCAAAACCACGATCAATAATTGCTAACTCATCCACTTCATCGGTTTGAGGCAGCGGGTTGGCCGCAAAAATCTCTTCGTAGACGGAGGCCATCGCTTCAGCCACCTTTTGCCAGGTAAAAAATTCATTCGCCCGCTCGATGGCCTGCTGGCCGAGCCGGTCCAGCAGGTCAGGCTGCTGGTAAAGATGGGCCAGACGTTCAGCCAGAGCGGCCGGATCGTTGGGGGGAATAAGGTAGCCGGTTTGGCCATCACTCACGCTGTATTTGATACCCCCGACGTTGGCTCCAATGACCGGCGTGCCGCAGGCCATCGCCTCAACCGGCGTAATCCCAAACGGTTCGTACCAGGGGGTGCTGACAAAAACATCGGCGGCGCTGTAGTAATAGTTGAGGATGTCCCGGCTGCGCCGTCCCACAAAAGTGACCCGGTCCGCCACCCCTTCTTCAACGGCAAGGGTCTGGAGGCGGCCAATTTCGGGGGTAAGCTGCGGGTCAGGCTCGTCGGCCTCCCCGCCGACAACCAGCAGCCGGGCCGGCAGGTCGTAGTCCCGCTGAAGTTGGGCAAATCCCCGGATGACATTGTCAACGCCCTTGCGGGGGACCATCCGGCCCAGTTGGAGAATAATTCGCTCCTCGGTGGGCAGGCCCAGCACCAACCGGGCCATTGTCTTGTTGATCGGTTCAAATTCCGCCGGGTCAAAGCCGCAGGGAACAATCCTGATCTTGGCCGGGTCGGCCTGGTAAAGCTGGATCAAGTCGGCCTCGTCCTGGGGACACTCGGCGATAATCCGGTCCGCCTCGGCCACGAGCCGCGCTTCGATGTCGAACCGGCTGTCGGGAAACTTATCGGCCTCTCCCTGATGAAGGCGGCGAACCCGCCCCAGGGCATGGAAGGTGATGACAAACGGCAGCTTCAACGCCCTCTTGACTTCCGCCGCGACCAGGCCCGACATCCAGAAGTTAGCGTGCAGGAGATCGTACGGGTAATGCTGGCAGCAGCGGATCATGTAATCGGTGAACTCGCGCATGTAAGGCAGGAGGGCCTCTTTGGGCACAAACTCGGCTGGTCCGGCCGGCACATGAATAACCCGCACGTTCTGTAACCAGTCCACTACTTCCGGGAGCTGGGCCCTGTCCCGGCGGGTAAAAACATCCACCTGATAGCCTCCGGCGGCTAAATGCTTGGCTAGTTGCCCAACGTAGACATTTTGACCGCCGCTATCCACCCCTCCCAGCACCGCCAGGGGCGAAGCATGCTCGCTAATTACAGCAATTTTTCTACTCATACCCTTACTCCTTGTGCCAGCCGCGAAGCTGGCGATTTTCCAGTAATCAACCTAAAAGTCTTATCCCAGTCTCGGCTGAAGCGCTCGATGTTGAAGCGTTCGCGAGCGTAACGCTGCGCCCCCTGGCCCAGCCGGCGTGCTTCAGCCGGATTGGCCAACAACTCCTGCATCACCTCAATCAACCGGTCCACATTTGTGTCCACGTAGCCGGAAACGCCATTTTCAATGGTTGTGACCATTTCGGTGGTGGCCATGCCGATGATGGGCAGTCCCATCAGCATCGCTTCGATAACGGCCAGGCCAAGGCTGGTATAGCGAATGGGATTAAAGAAAAAGCGGTAGCGCGTCTCAAAGGCCGGAAGCTGCCGGTGCGGTATCTCGCCCAGGCCGCCCAGTTCGGTGGCGCCCATGCCGGTCAGGTCCAGCGGAACGTGCTCTCGCACTTGGGTAAAGATATCCACGCCAAGACGTCGGCCGCGCGAACGCAAATTATTGATGACGACCAGGCCGCGTTCCAGCTCTCCGGTGTAGTGAATCCCTTCCGGGACCACGACCCCGTGGTCAATGACTCG
The DNA here is from genome assembly GCA_015075185.1 of Anaerolineales bacterium. Classification (GTDB taxonomy): domain Bacteria; phylum Chloroflexota; class Anaerolineae; order 4572-78; family J111; genus DSQQ01. Next base: position 146,682 of record JABTUW010000001.1, read on the forward strand.
TGTCGGCGTGCGCCCGCTGTCCCACATGAGGTTGTTAAAATGGGTCACGTGGACCAGCAGCATGTTCGGGTCGTCTACCCAATGACAGGTGTCAGTGGGGTGTTCGCGGGGCGGGTCGTGCTCCAGGTAAATGCGGGGGAGCTGGCGCTGCGAATCGGAAAAAATCTGATATTGATCTACCTCGTAGTGCTGGCGTGACTGGAACAAAATACAGTCAAACTGGGCGCGGCGCACTTCCTCGACCGGCACTTCGTAAACATTATCCGGCCACTCAGCATTGCCGGGGCGGCCGCCATACCCGCCGGTCCGATCCGGTGTAACCGGCAAATAAAAGTGATGCGGGCTGCGACAGGCCAGGTAGTACATATAGCTGCCGTGAATATGCCAGGTAAAGATACGCAGGGGAGTCATGCGCTTGCTCCTATTTCTTGCTTCAAGAGAGTTTCTGCCTCGGCCAGGACCATTTCCGGGGTGACGCCGCCCAACGACAGCTTTTGCCGGCCCAAGATATGGGTTTGCTGGCCATTGCTCCGGCTCAACCCATTGGTTTCTTTGACCTCAGTACAAGGGGAGCCGGGATGCGCCTGGGGTAACCGGTAGAGAATGCGGTGGCGCTCGCGGTTAAGGGGCGCCCAGCGATCTGGGTCCGACTGGCTGAAGATGACCACGCTCGGCACCTGAAGCGCGGCGGCCAGGTGCGAAACACCGGTATCATTGCAGACAAGCAGCCGGGCCTGGCTGAGCAGCGCTCCCAGCGCCCCCAGACTGGTCCGGCCGGTCAAGTCAATGGGGCGATGCTTCATCGTTCGGGCCACCGTTCGGGTCAGAACCGTTTCTCTGACTGTGCCAGTCAGGACCACTTGCAGGCCACGAGCAGCCAGGGTATCGGCGACGGCGGCAAAACGCTCCGGCGGCCAGCAGCGTTCGGGAACGCTGGCCCCCGGATGAACACACACATACTCGCGGGGCCGCAGTCCCCGAACTTCTTCCAGGCTGGACAGGTCTTGCCAGTCAGCAAGATCGAGGGGGAACTCCAGGCTGTCACCCTGGTTTGGCACACCCAGGAATTCCATCAGACGCAGGTGACGCCAGACTTCCGGCTCGTGCTCAGGATAGGGCAAAAAGGTGTGCTCATCCGGGCAGTACTGGCCGGGTAGATAAAAGCCAGCGGTGCGGCGAGCCGCTAACAGCACCACCAGCGGATTAATGATGCTGCCATTTCCGTGCATTTGCACAATCCAATCAAATTCACGGGCCTGAACATCGGCCAGGAACGATGGAAACTGGCGGAGCTGGGGGACTCGGTCCGGCAGGCCGGGATAACCTGGAAATTCCACAAGATCGTCCAGGTAAGCCTGGAATCGTTGGACGAATACCTTGGCCCAGGGCAGGCCAATTAAAGTAATCCGCGCCTCCGGTAGGACAGCCCGCAGCGCCCGCAGCGCCGGCACCGCGCACAGCATATCGCCCAGGCCAGGCAGCGCCCGAAAGAGGGCGATCTGCCGGGGATAAGGCTGGCCAAAACAAAGACGATTTAAATCGGACCTGTCTACCATCATCCTCTTCATCCTTTGAATTTTAGAACCTTTAAATTTTAAAACTTTTATTTATGGAAAACATTGGGCATTTGCACAAGGAATATTTGTTCGGAAGCCCTGCTTCTTGGGCAACTGCTAAAAAGTCAGGTAAAACAGGGGTAATTCATTGGTGGAGACAAGTAAACAAGTCCAAACACACACAAGGGGCAGGTCTGAGACCTGCCCCTTCTGGAAACGGGTAAAACCAGGGATTTTATTGATGTTCACCAGGGGAGCGGAGCAAAAGCGCCAGGCGAATCTGAACGGCGTCGTCAAACCGGCGTGGGTCCAGGCCGGTGAGGGACGTGACTTTATCAAGACGGTAGCTCAGGGTATTACGGTGAACCGAAAGCTCTTTGGCGGTTGAGGAAGGGCAGCAGTCTTGGGCAAAGAAAACCGATAGGGTTTCCAGCAGTTCCGCTTCATCGTCCAGCGGGCTAAGCAGATAAGTCGCCAACTCTTCTTTCGTCTGCTCGTCGGGAATACCGACAAAGGCAGCCATGCCCAGCCGGTTGAGACAGTAAACCTGGTTATGCCCGTTAAAGCGGCGGCCCAGCGAGAGGGCCGCCCGCGCATCCTGATAAGAACGAGCCAGTCCCCAAATTCCGGGATGGTGGCGGCCAATGCCGATGTTGATCGAGGCCCCGGTGTCGCTGCACAAACGGGCCAGGAGGGCATCACCGGCCCGCTCCAAAGCCGTCAGGTTAGCCCAAGATGAGCTTAACTGATCGGATTCAGTGGGATTATCAACCCAGTTAACCAGGTTTTTGGTGTCGCTCGCCTTAAGCACGGCCACTTCGCCGTCGCCAATGTAGGCGCAAATCGTATCGCTGGGGAGATGAAAGAAACTGACCACATTACTGACCACATATTGGGCACGGCGCTGCACCAAGCTATTCCAGGCATCCAGAGCGCCGGTCTCGCTCCCTGAGCCAAGAATGTAATCAGCGGCGTCAATCAAGATCACCGCCCGCGGGGAGGCCAAATTTATGCGCAAGAGTTTAGCCTGGCGCAGGATGGCGCCCTCGTCTTTGATTAGGTCGTGGAGCAGTTCGTGGATGAAACGGTCTTTTAATTCCTGCTGGTTGGGCAACCGGTCGTGCAAAGTGGTCTGGCTGATCACCAATTCCACCAGGGCCTGGGCCAAACGCTGGGAGATGATTTCCCCATTGGTTGGCTCGCCAATGATAATCTCGCCGGTCCAGCCATCAAGGCACAACGGGATCCGGAAAGCGTGAAAAGCTTTCTGGTTCATGATCAAGTTAAAAGAACATCCAATGAGGCCGGTCTCGCCGCTGCCTGCCAGTACAACACCTCGCTCATCTATGGCCAGAACCTGGGCGCCCAGCAACTCACTCACTCTTTGGGCTATCTCTTTGATGCTTGACTCCACATGGGCGGGTATCGCTATCCCCCCTTCATAAGGGGGCATTACCTGATAGACCGGCGCAGCAAAGTCAGAATAAACGTCATGAAACATCGAAATTTCTATTTTCCTTCAACTGCGTAACTCCTGTCAATAAAGGGGTTTTATTGCCTTCAGAGGCACTAACCCTTTATAGCCATTCTAACCGACCCTTATGGTTTTGCCTACACTAATATGAGTGATTTTAATCGTTAAGAGGGGTTATTTCCTCATTGAATCTGTATCACCCAAATTAGTGGGGCTGTTTTCAAGAAGTCGCCACAAACAAGTTTGCTTGCCTTATCGGCACAAAAAGAGTATGCATCGGGTATTTTTGATAAGATTGGGTATATTACTGATAGAACGAGCAGATCCAGGTTAGAGGGATAAGCGCCTGACGTCTCAAGAATTGGCGTCACTAAGAAATATTTATTGGAACAGGCACTGCTTTACTTAGCCTTAGCCCATAAAGCCAGTTGTTTTAACGCTTCCATTTGCTCGCGCCGGCCAATTTTGGCCCGCTCGACAGCGGTGTGGAGGGTTTGGAGGCTCTGGTCGTGGGTTTTACGGTCAATGGGGTAAGAGTGGCGGTCTTTGCCCCCGTGGGTAAAGGCAAAGCAAGCGGGATCCTTGATGTTGACCGGCGTACTCGACTTTTATTTTTTCTCCAAGCTGAGCATCATTTTTAGCAGATGAACTCCATCCACCTCTCTAACAAGGTCATAGACGCGAACCAGGTCGTCATGGCTCGGTACAGTGCCGAGGAGGGTAACGCCTCCCCCGTGCCCATAAACCTTAAGGTTAGTCAGGTGACTTGTTTCACTGTTTGCCTGTAGCATTGAATAGATCTTGCTTTGTGTGGTCATGCTGTTATCCTCCTCAAGGTCTTCAATTATAAAATTGCTTCATTATTTTTAGAGAGGTTAAAGCCCTCCAGAAGGGCATCCTTCCTGGTTCTTCTTTTGGGCTTTTTATGAACTTACCAAGGGGTTGAGCTTAGGGATAACCGGTGGTTACCTGCTCTCCTTCCGGCTCATTTCTGGGGAAACGCCTGGCCCACAATCCGGAGAGCAGGATGGGTGAACCGCTCACCAACAGGGTCAATCCGGCTAAAACAAGAAGCTGGACCGTCGTCCGTTCGCCCGCGCCGATGATCTCCCTATTAGCAATCCATGTGGTCAAGAAATCATAACAAAGGGCCACAAACCAAAAGAATTTCAGTAATCCACTGAAAAAATTACCCCGCCAAATGAAAATGCGGCGGGTATTGAGCACAAAGCCCAGGATGAGTCCGCTAAAAAGCAAAGCAGCGGCAATTTGAAAAGGGCCGCTTCCTAAAACCTTCAGAGTTCCATACACCGTAGCAAAAGCATCCCACACTGAGGCTAAGGCCAAGATAACCAGCAGAAATATTTCCATAACTGCCATAGGTGTTTCTCTTTCTCATTTTTCTTTAAAAGTTTTCCTTCTATCTGTATCAGTTTATCGTATTTAGGCTTGTATTGACTACACTGAATTGGGTGGTTTCTTAACAGGAAAAGGGTTATTTTGGAAATAACCCTACCAGGAGCTTACTTTTTATTAATATCACCCAACTGGGCGAGACAATCTGCACTAAATTGCTCAGGTGGGTGTTGACCTCCAAAGAGTTTTAAATTATGGTAGATGAAAAGGTGAGAAGTGGGCTTAAGAAGAATATGGAACCATTACGCATTCTGTTGGTGGACGATCACATTTTATTCCGTAAGGGGATAGCCTCTTTGATTTCTTCACGGTCAGACATGCAGGTAGTAGGGGAGGCGGGCGATGGCATCGAAGCTGTGACCGTTGCCCAGGAGACATGCCCCGATGTCGTCCTCTTAGATGTTAATATGCCCCGGCGTGACGGCCTGGAAACCGTGAAAGTTCTTAAACAGGAAATGCCGGCGCTAGAGATCGTTATGCTAACGATCTCGGATGATGATCAACACCTGTTTGAAGCTATCAAGAACGGCGCCAAGGGCTACCTATTAAAGAATTTAGAGCCTCCCCAACTGTATGAAATGCTGGATAAGGTTCGCCAGGGCGAAGCCCCTATCTCCGGAATTATGGCCACCAAAATTCTGCGCGAATTTGGACAGCCGGCCCAAAACGAAACCAAGCTGTCCGAGCCGGGCAATGAATTGACGCCACGGGAGATTCAGGTTTTGGAACAGGTGGTCAAAGGAGCCAGCAACAAGGATATTGCCGATAGTTTGCATATCGCCGAGAACACTGTAAAAATCCACCTGCGAAATATTCTGGAAAAGCTGCACGTCCAAAATCGGATCCAGGCCGCCGTTCACGCCGTCCGCAAGGGGTTAGTAGAAGATGGCGAAACAACCGCCTCAGAAGAATGAAGCAGGTCTGATCATTAACTCGCTCAACTGGGTGAGTAAACGTTAAAGTAGAAGGCGTCAAAAGAGCTACCAAAAATAGCTCTTTTTTTACTTTAAAACCGCCTAAGTGAGTGTGGTTATCATACTGGCGGAACGATATAATGAGGCCGAGACTTTAAAGATTATTCTGGTAATATTGTGAACACTATCCGTGTCTTTGTTATTTCCGATAATTTAATGTTTAGCCGCGGCCTTAAGAGTTTGCTCACCTGCCAAGCCGAGGTGGAAATTGTTGGTGAAGAAACCAACATTGACCAAGCCATTCAACAAATGGAAATGCTGGGGCCTGATGTCATTATTATCAGCAATAGTGGCCGGATGAGCGATTTTGCCCTGGAAGAAATGCGCCTTTTGAAGACAAAACCCGGGATCAAAGTTATTGGCTTGAGCCTTGAAAATAATGATCTCTTTATCTATCATTCCACCCGCATGAAAGTCACCGGTGAAAAAGATTTGTTCACGGCTATTAAGTCTAATCACGTGCCCGTTGAGTTAGCCAGGTAGAGCTGGCAAGAGCGTAGGTCCCCACCGGACAGGTGAAACTTCTCTGAATCCAGGCCAGACAGGAGTGGGTTTATGGAAACTATGGCCCAGGCAACTGAAAAAACCCTGCAACTTGAGTCCGCTGCCTTCACCGACCCGGGTACACGGCGGACGGTCAATCAAGATACTATCTTCCATCAGACCGGCCAGACCTCGAGCGGGGATAATGTCGGCTTGTTCCTGGTTTGTGATGGCATGGGTGGGCATCAGGGGGGCGAGGTGGCCAGCCGAATTGCCGTTGATACGATTACCGCCGAGCTGGCCGATTTATTTACCTCAAATGACGGCTATACGGCTCCTTCTCTTTCAACCCTCCGCCAAAAGATAACCACTGCCGTTGGCAAGGCCAATACCCAAATTCGCCAGTATGCCCAAAAACATGCCGATCGGACGCCCCACCTGGGTACTACCCTGACTTTGATGGTCATTTACGGTCCTAACGCTTCCATTATAAATGCGGGCGATGGCCGGGTCTATGGCTGGCGCAAGGGTCAACTTATCCAGATTACGCGAGACCACTCTTTAGCCGCCGTCTTGGCCGAAGGAGGGGTCATTGATCAAACTAAAATTGCCCGCCACCCGCAGAGCCACATTATTTTACGGGCGCTGGGGATTGAAGACCAGCTCAAAGTGGATGTGTATAACTGGGAAATTCAGGCGGGGGATAAGCTGCTGCTTTGCTCGGATGGCCTTTGGAAAGCATTTGAGAACCCAAACGAACTAGAGCAACGTCTGGCTAAAGATATTACCAGCGCCGACTTGTGCCAGCAGCTTGTCGGTGAAGCCAAGCAGCGCGACGGCTCAGACAATATCAGCGCCATTGTGGTGGCTATCCGTCTAGTCGTCGAATGTTAGCGGCAATGAAGAGGCTAAACTTATGCTAAGTCAATATATTGAGCAGGCTGCTGCTCTGCAGAAGCCAGGCCAGCAGCTAGCCGGCGCTATCCATAAGTGGGTGCTGCAAGGCGGTAAGCCAGTTCGCCGGCTGGCCGACCTGCTGCACGGCACCTGGTTGGGCCATCCGCTGCATCCCGTGCTGACGGATGTGGTGGTTGGAGCCTGGACCCTGGGCGCGCTCTTTGACCTGATTTCACTGCGCTCTCCCTCACACCGGGCCAAACAAGCCGCCGATACCTTAACGGCTCTAGGTATTGTAGCGGCGCTGCCTACGGCCCTCAGCGGTGTGACCGACTTTTCCACCATTCCCCAATCGGCGGCCGGGGCAGGCCTGGCTCATGCCTTGACTGTCAAGGCCAGCTTGGGTACGTTTATTCTGTCGCTGTGGGCGCGGAAGAAGGGGCAGCGCGGCCAGGGCTTGTTCTGGTCTGCCCTGGGGCTGGCTCTTATTAGCCTCGGGGCCTATCTCGGCGGGCATCTTGTTTTTGGGAAACGGGTCGGCGTCAACCGGAGCGAACCCCTGTCACAGCCGGAAGCCTGGACTTCAGCACTACCTCTGGCAGACCTGCCCGAACATCAGCCAAAAGCCGTCGAAATAGAAGACCAGCCGGTACTGCTTTACCGCGACCAGCAGCAGGTCTACGCGGTCAGTGCCATCTGCCCCCACGCCAAAGGCCCCCTGGCCGAAGGCTCCTTTACTGGGTCGGAGGTCCAGTGTCCCTGGCACGATAGTGTTTTCGATTTACGTGGGGGCCACATAGTGCATGGACCAAGTACCTATCCCCTGCCCTGTTACGAAGCTCGCTTGCGCAATGGACAGATTGAGGTACGCGCCGCCTCTGATTAAGGAAAGGACAAGTTCTTAAATGACTGAAATTGGTTATGCTCTCTCCAGCGAGGAACACCGGCCCAATGATTTGGTGCGCTATGCGCAGCGGGCGGAAGAAGTCGGCTTTTCCTTTGCTTTAATTTCGGACCATTTTCACCCCTGGATAGATCAGCAGGGTCATAGTCCCTTTGTCTGGAGCGTGATTGGGGGAATTGCCCAGGCTACCCAACGATTACGGCTGGGTACAGGTGTTACGTGCCCGATGCTCCGGATTCACCCGGCGATTATAGCTCAAGCGGCCGCCACCGCCGCGGCGATGATGCCAGGCCGTTTCTTTCTGGGAGTCGGCACCGGCGAAAACTTGAACGAGCATATTTTGGGCGACCACTGGCCGCCATATGAAATTCGCCTGGACATGTTAGAAGAAGCCGTCGAGGTCATCCGCCTCCTGTGGCAGGGCGGCAACCAGAGTTACTGGGGAGTATATTATACCGTGGAAGATGCCCGGATTTACACCCTGCCCGAGTCGCTCCCACCCATTATGGTCGCCGGCAGCGGGCCGAGCAGCGCCGAAGCAGCCGGCTACCTGGGCGATGGTTTTATCAGCACCTCACCCAAGGCCGAGCTGGTGCAAAAGTTTCAGGAAGCAGGGGGAGAAAACAAACCCTGCTACGGCCAATTGACCGTCTGCTGGGCCGAGGATGAAGCCGAGGCACGGCGCACTGTTCACCAAATTTGGCCCAACGCCGGCTTAACGGGCGAGCTAACCCAGGAACTGCGCACACCGGCCCACTTTGAACAAGCGGCTAAAATGGTTAAAGAAGAGGACATCGCCGAGAAAGTGACTTGCGGCCCCGACCCACAGCGCCACCTGGCCAGCCTGCAAAAATTTATTGATGCCAGCTACGAGTACGTTTATGTCCACCAAATCGGCCCGGACCAGGAAGGCTTCTTCCGTTTTTACCAGCGCGAAATCCTGCCGAAGTTCCGTTAGGGACGTTTTTAGCCTGCTTAAGCGGGCTTTCAGCTATCATAGCCGCGCGTTTTAACGCTCGGCGGACTGATAAAGCAGAATAACCTCGGTGCCCTTACCCGGCCTACTCTCGATTTCCAGGCGGCCGCCAATACTTTCCATACGCTCGCGCATTATTTTTAGACCAAAGCTAGATACTTTTTCCGTCGGCAGATCAAAACCCTGGCCTTCATCCTTGATCTTGATCCGTACCTGGCCAGCCTGGTAACTGAGATGCAGGAGGGCTTTGTTCACCTGGGCGTGCTTACGCACGTTGATCAAAGCTTCTTGGATGGTGCGGATCAGCGAAATGGCTGCATCGGCTGGAAATTCAAAATGCGCCTCGTCGTCTTCAAGGACAAGTTCGATATCCAGCTTATAAAACCGTCTATACTTGTCAATATACTGGCGCAGGGTCTCCAGGAAATTAATCTCCGTCGAGGGCGCGGTCCGGAGGTTGAAAATTTCACCACGGATATCGGTATAAGCCTCGCCAACAATTTGCTTTAACTCGCGCAGATTGGCTCTCGCCTCGGCCAGCCGCTTTGATTCGAGCAGCTCGTGGGTCAGAGTTACTTTTAGGTTCAGATAACCCAAAGCCTGGGCTACATTATCATGCAGTTCCTGAGCCAGGCGGTGCCGCTCTCGAATCTCGGCCAAAAGCGCCAGGGATTGCTGGGCCGCTTCGGCTTCGGTCCGGGCCTGGCGCTCCGCATGGTACAGCCTGGCCCGTTCAATGGCTTGGGCACACTGGCGGGCCAGGGTCAGCATAAAAGCTTGCTCATCCTCACTGAAGGAGCGAACCCGGCTAAAGCTCAAGCGAATCCCGCCCAATGTGCGCTGCCTCAGTTTTAGGGGCAGGGTCACCAAAGCCTCATAACCACGCAAGTCCTCCCTTGGCAGCTCGGGATAACGCGCCCTTAACATTTCCGCCGACTCGATAAAAAGAGGAACGCCGCTGCGGGCGGTCTCGCTCAGGGGCGTTGGCTCGGAGAGAGGGAGAAAACGCCAATTGGCCATCCAACTGGATGGGTAGCCAAAGTAATGCAAGCGTTCCAATTGTTCTCTTGGCAGGTCTAGCAAGGCAATCAAGCCCGCTTCTGCCCCCGTCATCTTTAATGCCTGGACAATCACCCTGGCGACCTGAGTTGGGGTAATCGCTCTGGATAGGGCTACGGTAACAGCCTGCAAGCCGGTAATTCGTTCGGCCGCTTCTTCCGCCTCCTGGCGGGCTTGTTGTTCAGCCTGATAGGCGCGGGCGTTATCCAGGGCAACAGCAGCCCGGCGAGCCAGCTCTTCGGCCAGGGCCAGGTCTTGCTCATCATAACGGCGGCCCGACTCGGCCCAGACAAAGAGCATGACTCCCAAGACTCGCTCCCGGGCGACCAGGGGCACGACCATAGCCGAACGCAAGTGGAGATCGCGCAGGAATTGATAATGTTCGGCGTCCTGGGCGCCGGCCTCGAGCATGGCCTCAGTTATCTCCGGGTAAAGCTCTGACTGGCCACGCTGCCAGGGTTGAGCTTGTTTAGCCAGTTCCTCCGGCCGGGCCGGGTAGCGCCGCTGCATTTCGCGGGCCAGGGCCAATTTGTCCGGATCGGTATGGGCCACCGTCACATCTTGGACCGTCACGCCATCTTCCTCAATAAGTGTAACAGCACACCAGTCAGCCAGAACAGGGACGGCCAGTTCGGCCACATGCGAGAGCCGCACCGAATAATCCAGTGAACTAGCTAAAACTTTACCCGCCTCGGCCAGGAGACGCTCGGTCCGTTCAGCGCGCTTGCGCTCGGTAATATCCAGGACCATAATATAAAAGCCAAGGACCTGTCCCTCCACCCCCTGGCGCGGCACATAGGTAGCCAGCACGGTTTTGTCGCCCTCGGGGTAGGTAAAGGTGTTTTCAAAGGTCACCTGCTCGCCGGCCATCACTGTCTCGATATAAGGCCGCACCTGCTCATATCTCTCCGGCCCGTTCAACTCACTTATCGTGCGGCCCACAATTTGCTCCCGCGGCCGGCCGAACCACTTTTCGTAGGCGGCGTTGACAAACTGATAGCGCTGCTCCTGGTCTACCTCGGCAATAAGGCCCGGCACCGCATCGGTGATGACCCGCAGTTGCTCTTCGCGCTCGCGCAGCTTGCGTTCCGTCTCCTTGCTCTGACGGAGGGCCTCCTCTGCCCGCGCTTTCTCAACAGCAGACCCTAATGATTGTTCCTGGGCATGTTTACTCGTGGTAATATCGAGATGCGAAACGACCACACCGCCCAACTCCTCCGGTAAACGGGTCGCCGTCATCTGATACCAGCGCTCCCCGGCGGGCGAAGGGCAGGGGTAGTTTAGGGTAAAGAGGGTTGTCTGACCCTGCAAAACCGCTTGCAGCCCCAGCAAAGCCTTCTGAGCAATGTCGGCAAATTCACCCTGAGCCTGGCGGCAGACCTCCAGGTAATTCACGCCCACGCCGACGGCGGAGAGTGAATCTTCGCCGCCATTTTCGCGAGCGAAACGCAGCCAGGTTTCGTTGACAGCCGTAATAGCGCCGGTCTGGTCTAATACGGCTACGGAGGCAATGAATGAACTCATAAGGGTTTGATCGGACTCCCTCCAGACTGGCTGTGGGTCCGCGGCTACCTTTTTCAGAATTGGCTCACTCTCCCAGGGGGACGAGTGCATCCTTAGCTCCTCATTTTTCGCAACGCGGCATGGACTACACTACGCCATTGCCGGCGACTACCCGGCGGCCTGGCGTGATAACCCTCACGATTCATTCGATTTTTGCGGAGTGGCTTGCGGCATCGCCGCTCCTTCTCTTGCAGAGGATCAACATGCACGCTTATTTGACCAACAGATGGGTGTCCGCACCAAGCCCAAGAGAGCGAAGATAAAATCCAAAGCGTTAACAGGAGGGTAAGGAAGGTTGGGAGGGTCTATTTCAAGTGAAAAGACAAAGCACTTAGGCAAAGGTTATGGAAAAAATTTGTTCCGACTAAAAACCGCTACCCTCGCAAAGTGAAGATAGCGGCCGGCGCCGGCTTTGCCAATACCTATAAGCAAAAACTGGGTATCAGTCTCGCAATTGTAATTTTTCTAACTTTTTGCCTTCACGGGTGATTATACTGCCATTTGTTGAAATGTCAACGGTCATGCTATTCCAATCCGAATATTTATCTCCCTCTCAGTACTTGGTAGAGGAATCTTTACAACCCGCATCTGGTCAGTTAGATGGATTAGGGTAATTATCCTTATTAGGAAATAGCTCATCCAATTTAGGTAAAAATAGCTCAGGTTAGTGATAGTCAGGAAAATGAAATGGTTATATAATAGTTTAACCCTCATTGATAACTCCTCGTTGTTTTAAAAAGTCGTCAATAATAGAAAACTGTGAAGCCCGCAAAAGTTGTGTTGCGGGTACTTTTATCTAACCAAGGGTGTGTGTAGCTAAGGGAGGCCAACAATGGATACGGGATTAGCTGATTTCATTCGGGCTAAGCAGATTGACTCATTTTCAAAGCTGCGTTTCTTACTTTTTTTACGCCAGCATCCTCATTTAAGAGGCGGCGTTCAACAATTGGCGGAGCGGATGTACATCGAGGCGCCGTTGGTAGAAAAGATGATTGCCGATCTGCAAGGGGTTGGATTATTGGAGGGGGAGAAAAACGATTATATACTGCCCGATGAACCGAGTCTCAAACTCTGCTTGGAGAATTTGGCCAGAACCTTTGAGCAGCCCCTGACGCGCCAGGAGTTATTGGAGCAGATTAAACAGCGTCCTACTCCTAAAATGGCCCCCAAACCCAGGTCGAAATTGTCCACCCTCAAGCTCCAAAAGACCACCGTGCCAGCCTGAGCTATATTACGTAACGAAATTGTGGAAATAAAAAACTCCCACCCGGCCAGGTGGGAGTTTTACTTTTTGGACATCAATTAAGAAGATCAGAAAGAAGTGGAAAACGGAGCTTCTTGCTGGTGGGGCTGATTCTCCTGGACCGCTTCGGCGGCGGCTCGATAAGCCTCACCAGCCCGCTCTTCGACTATCTTCAGGGTTTCTTTGGCCTTATCCTGGGCCTGGTGCAGCAAGCGATCGCGCGCATCACCCATGAGTTCATCTTCTTTCTGGGTAATCGGCAACATCAAGCCAATCGCCGCACCGGTGACCAGGGCAACGGCGCCGACAGCCATAGGATTTTGCTCCAGGGTACTTTGAAAGGTCTGCTTGGCCCGCCCAGCCTGGTACTGCGCCTGGTGTGACAAGTAATCGGCCTGTTCGCTGACTGTGCTTTGCAGGTTGCTGGTCATTTCGCCGGCCCTGGCTTGAAGATTGCTGGCGGTCTCGCTGGCCCGGTTGGCAACCTGGCTGGCGGTCTCGCTGGCCCGAGTAGCCATGTCGCTCGCCTTGGCCTGAATATTGTCCGCTACCTCACCCAACTTTTCTTGAACATTATGAGTTACTTCGCCGGCTTTATCCTGAACCTGGCTCACGTTTTCAGCAATTGCATCCTGGGCTTTGGCTATGAGCGGCTTTTGTTCCGGGTAATACCTCATCCCTCTTGAGGGGTCGTAATAACGTCCCGTATAATCGCTTTGATCATAAGAGGACGAGCGCCTGCCCTCAATCAGGAGCCACCCCAGCCCGATACCTACCAAAGCAGCCGGGATCGGATTCTGCCGGATGGTCTCCATCATTTGGGAGCGCCACGTATCGGCTTTGTGCATGGTCATATTTGCCATTTTTTCCACCTTTCTTATTGTTGCGTCTTTTACCATTTCTTTTGCTTCTTGGGTTAACCGTTCGGGAGATAGTTTTGCCTGAATCGCATCCACTACTTCACTCATATGGGCGCGCGTTTCTTGAATTTCCGCCCGAATGGCTTCAGGAGAATCGGATCCATTACTCCACGTAGAGGTACCTAGCTGACTTGTTGTTTCAACCATTGCCCATCCTCCTTGAGTGTTTTAATTGTTTTTTCCGGCGCCGGATTCACATTTTTCAGGTCATTCATTCCTTTTTGCAACAGGAAATAACCAATTCCGGCCACCACTATCCCAACAATGAGCGCCGCCAGCCAGGCCGCCATAAATTCCGAAAGCCCCAGGATGAGCGCCACCAGGAGGGCCAAAAACCCTGCATAAGCGATAAAGCCTCCGGCGACGATAAAGCCTACGTGCTTGCCAGCTTCGCTGGCTTTTTGAGACATTTCAATTTTGGCGAGCCGGACTTCCTGCCGAAACAAGCTGCTCACATCCTGGGAGAGTTGTGAGAACAGTTGGCCCAGGGATCGTTCTTGATACATCATAGCCGCACTTACCTCCGGGGGTCTACCGGGAAATCGTCATCCAGGTCGGATGAAAAGCTTCCCTGGCGGCCCGGCTGATCAAACTCGCCTACATCAGGTAAAAGATCGCCGTGAGGCTCGCTGCTTTGACTATAACCGCCTGGAGTTTGCGAGTAAGTACTATAGCGGCTGCCGGGCTGATTAAAGCTGGCCGTTCCCGGCATATAATTTTCCGGGGCAGCGTAAGGCTGATAGCGCAGAGCCATTTCTTGCTCGCGTTGGACCATCCGCCGTTCACTTGAACTCTTGATAAACCGGCCGACTAACAGCCCTGCGATAAAAGCCCCGCCCAAAAATAATTCGGGCTGGCGGCGGGCAAAGTTTTCGGCGTCGCCGAGCAACTGGGCAACATCTCTCTCTTCCAGGTAGCCAGAGATGCGGTCAACCTGGTCAGCCACCTTATCGGCGTACTGGGCGATCATACCGTTGTCCTGGTTGCGCAGCTCATTGCTCGTCGTCCGAAATGCCTGAGCAACACTCCCTAATTGATCAATGGCTTGATCTTTACGGGAAGCCACGGCTGATTTGGCCTGCTCTTGAGCCTGGCCGGCAACTTCCTGGGCCTTGTGCTGAACTTGCTCAACCGCTTGTTTGGCTACTTCTTTTGCCTGTTGAACGCCATCCTTGGTTTCGGCCTCGAAGACGCTCTCGTTCGTATGATGGGTCATTATTTAGCTCCTTCCTCAAAAGATTGATTTTTTAGGATTTGTAGAAAATTCTTCCCCCTTAGGACGGAACTTAAAATTTGGGGGGAAACTTACCTTATCATCATAACAATATCCCCTTAAATTGCCTACACTCATTTGGGTGACTATCTCCGGCATTTAGAGTTAATTTTTGTTAATTCGACAAGCCGCCTCCACTCCCGGCATATCCCCTAACTGGGTAATAACGCTTTAAAGTTAATTCTTCACCTGGGTTATGAGGCCAACCACCTTCTCGGAGGGCAAAAAATAGTCCTTTTTTTGTTAATTAGATTGCTCAGGTGGGTATAGGCAGTGTTAAAGAGAGATGATAAGATTTTAGAGGTTATCCAGTAGGCTAGTAAGGATAAAAACCAAGCTTTAGAAAAGAACAGAAGAAGGAGAAAAGATTATGAAATTGAAACTGCTTTTTAGCGCCACGCTCCTGGCTGCCGGGATGTTAGGCACAGCTTGTGGAGCACAGGACAATACTGGTGGAGATACCGGTGCAACTACGGTTCCCCCCGTTGCAACCGCAGCAGTTACCTTAGAAGCCACCGATGAAATCGGGGCGCTGCCGGCCACGGCGACAACTGAGGCCCCAGTGGCCGGGGGCGATGTAGCGACGATAGAACCCACCGACATGGCCACCAGCGAAGTTCCGGCCACCACGGAAGCTTTACCCACAACAGAACTAACGAGTCCAACCACTGAACCGTCTGCGGCCGGTACCGTTGAAGCTACCGCAGAAATGAGCCCCACTTCCTCGGCTTCCGCCGGGGCTGCGACCAGTGAGCCTGGAATGGCCGAACTGAGCGGAGCTGAAAATCCCATCAGCGCCTCAGAGCTAATGGATTACACGGTTCAAAACAGCCAAGGGGAAGAGTTAGGCGAAATCGAAGATTTGATGGTGGACGTCAATAACGAACAGATCCGCTATGCGGTCCTCTCGTTTGGCGGCTTTCTGGATATTGGCGAGAAACTATTTGCCATTCCGGTTACCGCCTTTACTGTCGACTCGACAAATGAGATGGTTACATTTGACGTGGACCAGGAAACGCTGGAAAATGCGCCTGGTTTTGATACCGACAACTGGCCCGACTTTGCCAATCCCGAGTGGGATGTGCCTTATCGGGATTTCTGGCAGGATCGCACTACCGGCGCCGATACGGGGAGCCAGGAGAGCATGACTACCGAAACCGGTGAGACCATGGCCGAAGGTGATACCAATCAAGACAGCACCACCACCCAAACCGACCAGGATATGGCTCAGAACGATACCGCTCAGGACAGCACGACCACTCAAACCGAGCAGACAGCTCAGGGTGAAGCTGTCACTCCTGAGGCGGATCTGGCCCAGGGTGACACCTCAGCCGATCAAGACAAGCTGATGATGGGCACGACGGTGCGCGCTTCTGAACTGATGGGCCGCAACATCGAGTCCACCAATGGCGACGATGTGGGTGAAGTGCAGGACTTGGTGGTTGACCTTAACAGTGGCCGTGTGCTCTACGCGGTGCTGTCCTTTGGCGGCTTCGCCAACATCGGCGACGACTATTACGCTATTCCTCTGCGCGTGTTAAACTTTGACCAGGCCAACGATGCCTTGGTGTTTGACGTTGACGAGAACATGCTGCAAAATGCGCCGAGCTTTAGCAGCAATGATTGGCCTGACAATGTCAGCCCCAATGTGGGCGAGGAAGCCCGTGAGTATTGGGACAATGAACTTTCAATGCGGTAATTTGTTAACCAAAAAACACCTTACTAGCTGAATTTGGTAAAAAAGAAGAAATCCCTGCCAGCCAAAAGTTGGCAGGGATTTTATAAAAAGGGACTGCCCCTGCGCGAGGCAATGAATATGACTGAAAGTAGAGCCGCCCAACTGAAAAAGATGGCCGAAGAAGTGCAAAACTTAAGCGACTCCCCTCTTTATCAATACCGTCAGGCGAACAACTACTCGATGGTCTTCGGGGAAGGGAATCCGCAAGCCGCGATCCTGTTCATTGGCGAAGCGCCGGGAGAACAAGAAGCCAAAACCGGCCGGCCCTTTGTCGGCGCGTCGGGCCGGCTGTTAAGTGAACTGCTGGACTCCATTGGCCTGCAGCGTGAAGATGTATATATTACTAATGTCGTCAAAGACCGCCCGCCCGAAAACCGAGATCCGACAGCGGCCGAAATTCAGATTTACCAGCCGTTTTTACTGAGACAAATCGAGTTGATCCAACCGCAGGTGATTGTCACCCTGGGTCGCTTTGCCATGGAATTTGTTTTGAAACAGTTTAATCTGGCGGAGAAGGGGCAAAAGATCAGCCGTTTGCACGGCAAGCTGCTTCAGGCGCAAACAGGATACGGCCCTGTTGCGGTCGTTCCCCTCTATCACCCGGCAGTGGCTTTGTATACACGGGAGCAGGCCGAGACCCTCAAACAAGATTTTCAAGTGCTAAAGCAGTTTGTCCCACCCATTAGTCTAAGGAGAACAGATCAATGAAAAGAATTGCCGGTTTATTTAAGCGCGAGCAGGCGGCCGACAGGGCCATCAGCGAACTGCAAAGAAAGGGATTTAATAAGGAACATTTTGGGGTGATTACTCGTAACCGAATTACCCAAAAGGTTAACCGAGAAGAAGACATCCGCGAAGGAACCGTCAAGGCCGACCAGAAATTAGGGGTGGCCGGAGGCGCTGCGGTGGGGGGCCTGACCGGGCTGCTGCTGGGGGTAGGCGCGTTATTCATCCCAGGCATCGGTCCTGTTCTGGCGGCTGGCACCCTGGGCGCTATAGCGGCAGGAACAGGGATGGGTGCAGTTGCCGGCGGTCTCTTAGGCGCATTAACCAGTATGGGCATAACCGAAGAGGCTGAGGTGTATGCCGAAGGGATAAAACGGGGTGGTGTTTTGTTAGTGGTTGAAGCCGACGACGAGCGAGCGCCTGAGGTGGATAAGATAATGAAGCAAGCTGGTGCTGTTGAAATAAAGACCCAACGTCAAGCCTGGCAGGAAGCGGGCTGGACCGGTTTTGATGAGACAAAATTGCCTGAGGAAGATTATTCCCGCTTTAGTTGGTAATCAAGGGAAATTTTTACGAACAGGAAAATACTTTTTGACGATGACAGCATGACGGATTTTCAAGATTTTACCGATAAATGGAATAGGTAGTATGAGTTTCATCTTAGGAGGCGTATGCCCTACCCTGGCAGTAATGCTCCTGAACGAGCCTTGATTGTTTTTAATCCGGTTGCCGGAACCCTTGACGCTCAGGTGGTCCGCGAAACTATCGAGCGGCATTTGACCGACCACCATTGGACTTACCAGATTCACGAGACCAGCGCCAATGAGGATACCACCGCCGTTATACACCAGATGCTCAACCTGCAGAACTTCTCGCTGGTGGTGGCTGCCGGCGGTGACGGTACCGTTTCAACTGTTGCCGATGCCCTCCAACAATCAAAGCTGCCTGTAGGGATTCTACCCGTTGGCACAAGCAATACTTTGGCGCAAGAGTTGGGTATCCCCCTAAACCTGGAGGAGGCTTGCCGCCTGCTCACCGAGGAACACAGCCTCATGGGCCTGGATGGCATGCAAGTGGACCGACAGATTTTTCTCTTACATATCAGTATAGACCTTGTTGCCTTGACCATTGAGAAAACAGAACGCCAGGCCAAGCGCCGGTTCGGGCGGGCGGCTTACATGTGGACAGCTCTCACCCAGTGGCTGGGGTATCAACCCTGTCGTTTTATTCTCTCTGTGGATGGGCAGCCACCCCGGCGGCTGCGAGCCGCCTCAGTTTTTATTGCCAACATTGGCGCAGTAGGTCTGCCGCCTTTTTATTGGGGACCGCACATCCGCCCGGATGACGGCCTGCTTGATATCTGCATTATTCGTGCCCGAACCTTGTTCGATTATCTGAAAGTTGTTTACTTTGCTCGACAAGGGGGCCAGCTACCTAATCCCCACATCACCTATCTAACCGCCAAGCAGAGTGTGGCTATTTTTGCTAACCGTCCCCTGCCCGTGCAAGGCGATGGAGAAATCATTGGCGAAACTGGGGTTACGATCAAAGTTATACCGGAAGCCATTCGACTCATTGTACCGACGGCTTATGTTAAAAATAGCTCTCTGGGACTTGAAAAATCACCCACGTTGGTATAGGCAAAGTAAATTCCCGGCTGCTATAATGGTATAGCAGATTTAAGAGAAGAGCTTGACAGGAGTCAAAAATAATGACAATCAGTCAATATCCGGAAGTCATCGAGGCATTCATGGGGATTGATAACCAGCCTCAGGACGACGAAGCGGAAGTATTAGAGTTGCTTGAAGCAACGTTAATTGATCAAGATGAGTATGAGGCTATCTATGGGGTGGCTGAATACAGCTCGGAAATGATAAATCATAAACGGAGTCGGCACGGTTATAGTTACTACACCTCCAATTCTAATTGAAGGTAGACGCCGGCCTGGTCAGATGATACAGTGAACTCAACACTTTAATTTCAGTTCGCTTCGGGAGGTATAACTATGGCCGAGAAATTTTCCGCAGATTATAGGCAGGGTTATCTGAACGGCTATCAAAGGGCCTTTGAAAATTTGGTCGCGCTATCAAAACGAGATGACTACAACCTGGAGAAAGCCGAAGAGATGTGCCGTAATTTCTGGATCAATGAGCTATCCGACTGGCTGGAAGACGATGGCGATTTGCCTGCTTTAGTCATTCCGGCCGAGACAAACGAACCGGTCACAACCACGACCGAACCTTTCAGCGCCCCCCGCGACCCTTATCAAGGGAAAACCTCTTTGTAAAGGAAAAGCCGAATGGACCGCATCCCGACCAAGTTACAGGTATCTGCGGGCGGGGTAGTTTTCCGCCGCTCCGAGAACCAGATTCAGGTGGCGCTTATTTCTGTGGGGCAGAAAGAGCGCTGGCAGTTGCCCAAAGGTCTGGTCAACCCGGATGAGTTACATGAAAACGCAGCTATCCGCGAGGTGGGCGAAGAAACAGGTCTCGAAGCCGAACTGATTGCCTTAATAGATAAAATTGAGTATTGGTATGCTTCAAAAGAGCAGGGCCAGCCGGTCCGCTTTCACAAATTCGTTTACTTTTACCTTCTTCGTTACAAGTCCGGCAGCACTGAAAATCATGATCAAGAGGTCAATGAAGCCCGTTGGGTAGACATGGATCAGGCTTACGAGCTGCTGACCTTTAAAACTGAAAAGAAGGTCATCCAACAGGCCAAAGAAATGGTGATCTCTTTGGCCCAGTAGATCTACTGCCCCCGCTCTGGCCCCATCGTGTCAAGTAACCCCCTCTTTAAAAATAATCCTCTTTCGCCGCCAATATCGCCCACATGAGTATCCCACAGAGGGAAAGAAAAGGGTAGAATTGAGGAAAATGTAGCCTTAAGAAGACCTGCATCTAATTATCTCAATAGCACCTTGTTCAAAGCGCTCCCTCAGGAGGTCTAATATGTCTGGAATTTTGGTTGTGGACGACGAAGAAGGGATATTGACAGTACTTAACCGTATCTTGGAGCTGCTGATGCCCGGATATGATATCAGTACTGCCACGAACGGTCTTACGGCCTGGCAGCAACTCCAACAACGTTCCTTTGATCTCTTACTAACGGATCAATACATGCCGGGCATGACCGGCCTGGAGTTGGCCCAGCAGGTCCGTGATAAATTACCTGAGCTGCCAATTGTCCTCATGTCAGGCATAACTGATGGTCATATTGAGGCCGAGGCTCAGAAATTAGGTTTAGTTGGTTTTCTGTCCAAGCCTTTCTCAGTTCATCAACTCCGAGAGCTGCTTGAGTCAATCCTAATACCAGCTTAGGCTCATCATTGAACCGGAGTAAAAGCATGTCCCAAACAACCTTAGCTAACGGGGCCCTGGCTGGCTTTATCGCCACCTTGCCTATGTCGGCGGTAATGTTAGCGGCGCGAGAATTATTACCCCTCCACGAACAGTACCCGCTGCCGCCCAGCGAAATCGTCAGCGAAGTAGCCGACAAAACCGGCGTTGAAGAAGTGGAGGCTGGGCCTGAACACAGCGTAGCCACCACGGTAGCTCACTTTGCCTATGGCGCAGCCGCCGGCGCGTTATATGCAGCTCTCCCCTATCGGATTTTTCCCTCTGCCGCCTTGAACGGAACTGCCTTTGGCCTGGCCGTTTGGACGGGCAGCTACCTGGGCCTGCTGCCTGCCCTGGGAATTTTAACTCCAGCCACGGAGCATCCCGCCCGGCGGAATGCCTTAATGATTGCCGCCCACGTGGTCTGGGGATTAACCTTGGGTGTTCTGGTAGATTCTATGAGCAACGATGAAACTTAAACCGACATGTTTCTTAAGGCAGGCATTATGCTTGGCGTATACATAACTCATGCGTAAGGTCATAAATAATAACATCCCCTTGCGGCTGAACTTGTAGATAGATCCGGATACGTCTCATATAAACATGAGGAGGGGCAGGTCTGAGACCTGCCCCTCCTTTTCTAAGGCTATCTTGTTCCCAAACCTGGTTTGGGAACAAGATAGAAACTGCATGCAGCAGAGAACAAGAGTGGAACTCAATTAAAAGCTGCGGTTCTCGAAAGTGCGGCGAGACTCGTCAGACTCATCATAAAGGTCGTCGTCATCGTCCTCCAGGCCGATGGCCTCCTTGGTCTCTTCCCAGGCGTGGCGGACGGCCGCCTTGAACTGCTCCCAGGTCCCCTGGTTGCTTGTTTCCCAGTTGCGGCGCACGTCTGGTTCGATTTCAGCCCAGCTCCGGCTCCTATAATCCGGGTAGTAGGCCAGATCGTAGCCGTAGCGATAAGCCGGGGCGTAGTAGGTGTCATAATCATAGCCGCTGCTGGCATAGGTAGTGGTGTAGTGCTGCCGGAACTGAGGCTCAAACATGTTGTAGTCATCCTCATCCTCCAGGCCGATGGCCTCCTTGGTCTCTTCCCAGGCGTGGCGGACGGCCGCCTTAAACTGGTCCCAGGGACCTTCATAGTTTGATTCCCAGTAACTCCGCGCTTCCGGCTCAATCTCATCCCAGGCCCGATCATCATCATAGTCGCTGGCGTAGGCCAGATCATAGCCATAACGATAAGCGGGTATGTAATAATCATAACTGTGGCCGCTGTTGCCCAAGTTGGTGGTGTAATGTTCCCGGAAGCGGGGGTCGTAGGTTTTAAAGTCTTCGTCGGCTTCCAGGCCGATGGCTTCTTTAGTCTCTTCCCAGGCGTGGCGAATGGCATTCTTGAACTGCTCCCAGGCCCCTTCATAGCTCGACTCCCAATAGCGGCGGGCTTCCGGCTCGATCTCCGTCCAACCGCGATCGCCGTAATCTACATCGTAAGCCAGGTCATAGCCAAAGCGATAAGCCGGGGCGTAGGCGGTATCATAATCGTAACCGCTGTTAGCATAGCTGGTGTTATAGTGCTCGCGGAAGCGGGCGTCAAAGGTATCATAGTCGTCGTCATCATAGTCGTAATCCAGACCGACCGCCTCTTTGGTTTCTTGCCAGGCATCGCGGGCCGTATCTTTGACCTCTTCCCAGCCCTGGCGAGCGGTATGCACCACCTGGTCCTGGGCGTAATCTACACTTTGGTTTATGTCAGTTCGCCCTTCAGCCGGCGGGCGATCTTCGACAAAACCGCCCATATTACCCTGGAGCGTATTATCCTGGGTGCCGCTCATGGTCCGGCTTGTCGGCTGGCCCGTCTCCATAGGTTCTCCGGCGGGTGGTTCTATCTCAAGCCAGCCCCGGCTTGTCGGCTGATCAGTCTCCATTGGCTCCCCGGCGGGTGGTTCTATCTCAAGCCAGCCCCGGCTGCCGCTGCGATAGGCCCTGTAAGAGGTCCGCTCTTGAGCAATATCGCTGGTTGAGTAGGGGGTGGCGTCAGGGTCAAAGCCCGTCCAGCCTGTGGTTCCCCAGTAACTGGCCCGCTCTCTAATATCTACCGGCTGGTGGCGATTGATAATCAGCATCGCCTGCTGCTCATCACCTCCGTCGGGAATCTGAACGGTCAACAGAGCGCCGCCCCGGCGAACACCTTCAGCATAGTACTCGGCCTCTTCTTCGGGCACCCCCGCATCTACCAGGGCGCCGACCAGGCCACCGGCTACGGCGCCCACCCCGGCTCCCACCGCGGCACTGGCCAGGGCGGTTACCAGGGGACCCGCTGCAATAACAGGGCCAATGCCGGGGATAGCGATGGCGCCCAGCCCGACCAGCAGGCCGCCGACTCCGCCAATCGTTGCCCCCACACCGGCGCCGGCTGCTGTCCCACTAGCATTGCTTTCGGCGTCAAATCCGGTTCCCATTTGGTTACTATACTCACCCGTCGCATCATTGGCCATCACGCTAATGTTATCGCGCGAAAAGCCGGCGTCTACCAGGTCCTGGGCCACCCGTTGGGCGGTGGCAAAGTCATCATACAAACTGACAATTGTCTTAGCCATTTTTCTTTTCCTTTCTTTAAGCTAATTTTTTAATTTTTAATCCTGTTCCCAAACTGAGTTGGGACGAGATTTACATTGGTCTTGTTTCTAAACTGAGTTTGGGAACAAGACCAAGATTAAATCTAATATGCTAGAAGGCCTCACTCGCTGGCCGAATTGATGGCACTGGCGGCGTTCCATTCAAGAAATAAACCTGAGTGGGCGCCTGTACTTTAGTTGACCCGGCCCGCGCCATGCCCGTCATTTTGGCATAAAGGGTCAGGGCCTGGGCCGTAACCTGGTCCATATTGTAATATTTATAAGTAGCTAGCCGCCCAACAAAGTGGACATTCGCCATAGTTTCGGCCAGGGTCTTATATTTCTTGTAGAGTTCGACGTTCTCCGGGCGCGGAATGGGATAATAGGGATCGCCGTCGGCACAGGGGTACTCGTAGACGAGCGTGGTTTTATTGTGTTCCTGGCCGGTCAAATGTTTGAACTCGGTGACCCGGGTATAGGAATGTTGGTTCGGGTAATTGATAACGGCCACGGGCTGGAGGAAAGGCGTGTTCAGCGTTTCAAACCGAAATTGTAACGAGCGATAGGGCAGCTTGCCGTAGCAGTAATCAAAAAACTCGTCCACCGGACCGCTGTAAATGACTTTGCGGTACGAAATGTAATCTTTAATTTCCCGGTAATCGGTGTTTAACATAACCTTGATATTGCGGTGATCCAGCATATTTTCAAACATGCGGGTGTAACCGTGCCGGGGCATGGCTTGATACGTATCGGTAAAGTAGCGGTCATCCCGGTTGGTTCGTATCGGCACCCGGGCAATGACCGAAGAATCCAATTCGGAGGGGTCCAGGCCCCACTGTTTGCGGGTGTAGTTTCGGAAAAACTTCTCGTAGAGTTCCTGCCCCACCCGGCTGACCACCACATCTTCCGAGGTGCGGATTTGCTCCCGCGGCTCGGCCATCGAAGCAAAGAACTCGTCCACTTGAAATGAGGTGAGATTAAGGCCGTAGAGCTGGTTAATCGTGTCCAGATTGATCGGGATGGGGACCAGTTGGCCGTCTACGTTGGCCTTAACCCGGTGTTCGTAAGGCCGCCACTCGGTAAAGCGCGATAGATACTCAAAGACGTCGCGTGAGTTGGTATGGAAAATATGCGGCCCGTATTTATGAACCAGGATGCCATTTTGATCGTAATGGTCGTAGGCATTGCCGCCAATATGAGATCGCTTATCAATCAGCAAGACTTTTTTCCCGGAGCCGGCCGCCAGCCGTTCGGCTAACACACTGCCGGCAAAGCCGGCGCCTACAATCAAGTAGTCAAAGCTCTTCGGGCCGCGCTCATAGCGCCTGGTAACGGTAGGTTGTAGCCGTGTGGCTGACAACGACGGAGCAACTCGCGTCTCCAGCGTCTGGACCTGAGGCGCTTGGAGCGTATAAGAATCAAGGACGGCTTGAATAAGTTGGCTCATCTGCCGCCAGGTTTGGTCCCACGACCCCGCGGCCAGAAACTGGTCAGCCCGTTGCTGCCAGAGTGCGGTTTCAGCGGCGCTTTGGGCCAGGATTGTTTCAACCGCTGCCACAAACTCGGGGACCGTATCGGCAATCCGCACCAATTGCTGTTCGCTGTAGGGCTGGACAACATCCTGGATCGAGGTCGAAACAACCGGTTTGCCGCCCGCCAGATATTCCGGAGTTTTGGTCGGGCTAATGAAGCGGGTGGCGTCGTTGCGGGCAAACAGCAGGAGGGCCACATCCCACCCGGCCAGATAAGCCGGCAGTTCCGAGTAAGATTTGGGACCAAGGTAATGGATATTGTCACGCTGCGGCAGGGTCGCCCGGTCTATCTTGGCCACAGGACCAATCAAGACAAAGTGCCAGTCGGGGCGGGTTTCGGCCAGACTGGTCAGGAGCGGGCTATCAAAACGTTCGTCAATAACGCCAAAGAAACCCAGACGGGGATGGGGGACGTCGGCCTGGTCGGCCGGCTCCTCACCTGGCTGGCGGGCCTGGGCAAAGTGGGCCACGTCAATACTGCTAGGGAAGCAGTGAACGCTGGGATGCTGGTTGCGCTTGACCTCGTAGAGGCTCTGCCCGCCGGTAAAGACCAGATCGGCCCGGCTGAACAGCTCTACCTCAAGCTTTTTCAGCATGGGCGAGGCCCCCTTGAACAGGGTCAGCTCATCCATGCAGTCGTAAATAGTTACCACCGGCTTCAAATGGCGGGTGAAATTTAAGGCCATCGGGGTGTAGTACCAGACGATGTAGGTGTGGATGTGGCCCAGCTTAAATAAATCATTGATCAGCTTTTGGTGGGCGGAATTTACAGCCTCCTCGCTCAAACCACGCGGTAAGTGAGGGACCACCACCGTAAGCTGTTCCTGAGGCTGGCTGACCTCAAGCCGAGGCTCGCCTTGATCGGAGACAGGCTCTTCGACAAAGAAGACCCGCCGCTCAAGAGCAGCGCGGCTCAAGAGATGCTGGGGCCGCTGGTAAACAAAATTCCAGCGCAGATGCGAGAAACATACCAGGTCGGGCACGCCCAGGGTGGAAAACTCCCCTCCCTGTAAGCTTTTACCGTTTCCTCGATTCTTATCCATGCCTAATTATCTCCTAAAATAATTAGTGTGAATTTTTTACGTGTATCTATCAATTCCTCGCTCCGCAGAGATTTCATGAGGGAGGCCACCAAAGCCCATGGATAATACAAATATGCGGGTTGACACTCCAGATGGCCTGCACCCCTGTTTTACGCGCCGCCCGCAGCAGGGGGAGCGCACTTGAAAAATCATAGCGGCCCGGCGCTGACACAATATGTAAATTACCAGTATCATAGCCTCAAGCAACATTCTATCCTTGTTTCAAGGGACTGCCTACACTCTCTTGGGCGATTTCAAAAGTTAGAAAGGAGTTAAATTCTTCTAATTCTCTTCGCTGAAACTCGGGTCTGGGTACTATCCAACTAGGTAACTTTCTGTTTTAACGATGTCCTATTGAGCTATCCGGGATTAAGGGGACAGGCACTTATCGTGCCTGTATCCGTGTAAAAGTGCCTGTCACCTGGTTTTGCCCGTAAGGGTAAGCTTATAGAGATAATCGTCAATGGTGGCGGCCAAAAGTCATATTTTGGGGTGACATAACTCACCTCTTTTTCAGGACAGATGGCACTTTATAGAAAAAGGTTCTTGGTGTATAAAGGGTAAGGTCCTTTTTTCTTACTCCCAGGAAATACCCAGCCAAGGAATTTGAAGCTTAGACGTATAACTAAAGACAATTGGATCTTTACCAACATTTCTCATAGATTATTATCCTGATTACCCCGCCTGTATGGCCGATTAAACGGCCGCTTTGGTCGAGCAATTTCGGGACCTGGTGCGCTGCTATACTCCCCTAAACGAAACCTTAACTGACACGAAGCGTGGGAACGAGATGGGGGTAAATTATTTAGTTTATGAAATGTGGAGTTTATCATGTAGCTTATACGGCAATCTGTTTTAGATCATACCGGGCAGGTTCAATCACCTCAGAACGGCGGGCCTGCTTCTATAAAAAATATTCCTCCGCAAGTGCCGGACCAGGAACCCGCTACCCCAGCGCAAGCCCGCCAACGTCTTTCCCTGGATGGCGTCTGGCAGTTTCAATTTGATCCGACCGATTTAGCCGAGCTGAAAGATTTGGCCGAATGGCGCGAGGCCCACGTGCCCATGCCCTGGCAAGCGGAATTTGAGGATTTGCGGGAGCAGGCCGGTACAGGTTGGTACCAACGAAATTTCGAACTTCCAGCCGAATGGGCAGGCGGCGCGGTCATTCTCCACTTTGGGGCGGTGGATTATTATGCCCAGGTTTGGCTCAACGGCTCGCTGTTGGGTGAGCATGCCGGCGGCTATCTTCCCTTTGAATTTGAGATCAGCGACCGGCTAAATGAGGCTGGCCCTAACGAGCTGGCTGTCCGCGTGACCGGCCCCATTGACGACCCCCAGCGCTACCCCGACTTTTCCTTCTCGGAGATTCCGCACGGCAAGCAGAGTTGGTACGGCCCCTTAAATGGCATTTGGCAGTCCGTCTGGCTGGAATGTCGTGCTCCTTTCCATATTCAAACGATTTTCGTCCAGTCAGATTTACCCACTGGCGCGGTTCAAGCTGGCTTGACCCTTTCAACCCCGGCCAGGGCAGAAGATTGGGCTTTACTCAATATCGTGGACCCGCATGGCATGCCTGTGGCCTCAAGCCGAATCGCGTTGGCAGAGGGTGATACCAGGGCTGCCTTAACCACAACAATAGCCAGTCCCCTGGCCTGGTCGCCCGACCAACCGCACCTTTATCGCCTGGAAGTTTGCCTGGGGCGAGGGGAAGCAGGAGTAGATACCCTGGCCCAGCAGTTTGGCTTTCGCACCATTGAAGCCAGGGAGGGGCGTCTCTTTCTCAACGGCGAACCCATTTACCTGCGCGGTGCGCTTGATCAAGATTACTACCCCGACACCATTGCCACCCCTCCCTCAGTCGCTTTTCTGGAAGATCAACTGCGCAAAGCCAAGGAACTGGGGCTGAACTGCCTGCGCTGCCACATCAAAGTCGCCGACCCGCGCTACTATGAAGCAGCGGATCGCCACGGTATGCTCATTTGGACCGAACTGCCCAACTGGCGCTTGCTAACCGAGGGCGCGGCCAGGCGCGGTCGAGCGACCTTACAGGGGATTGTCGAACGCGACGGCCACCATCCCTCGATCATCGCCTGGACCATTATTAACGAAGATTGGGGCACCGACCTGGTTCACAATGCCACCCATCGCGCCTGGCTTAAGACAACCTATCAATGGCTCAAAGAGTTGGACCCCACCCGGCTGGTCGTTGACAATTCACCCTGCTGGCCCAATTTTCACGTGCAGACGGACCTGGAAGATTACCATCATTACCGGGCCATGCCTGATCATCGCCGCAAGTGGGATGATTTTGTGACCACTTTTGCCAGCCGCCCCGGCTGGACGTTTAGCCCCTACGGCGACGCCGTGCGAACGGGCCAGGAGCCGTTGCTTGTTTCAGAATTTGGTAATTGGGGCTTGCCCGATGTTAATTTGCTGCTCACCGAGGGACGCGAACCCTGGTGGTTTGAAACCGACCAGGAATGGGATGATGGTGTAGTCCACCCGCACGGGGTGCGCCGCCGCTTCCGCGCCTGGTATTTAGACCGAGTTTTTGGCGCGTGGGAGGCTTTTATTAAAGCGACCCAGTGGCAGCAGTTTCTGGCCTTGAAATATGAGATTGAAGCGATGCGCCGTCACTCGGAGATTGCCGGCTATGTCATTACCGAGTTCACCGATGTTCACTGGGAAGCCAACGGCTTGCTCGACATCAAGCGCAATCCCAAGGCCTTTTATCACGATTTCGCGGCGATAAACGCGGACACGGTCATTGTGCCGGAGTGGCAGCGGGTCGCCTTTTGGGCCGGTGAACCGGTCCGGCTTGGGCTGGCCGTGGCTCATGGCGCCGGAGCGGAGATTCGCGAGGCGGAACTGCGTTGGGCGCTCAGTTCTGAGGAAACCGCGGGCCGGGTGGCCGTCTCTGCCCTGGCGGCCGGCCAGGTTCAACAGTTGGAGCCGCTGGTATTTGATGCTCCCGACGTGACCACGCCCGGCATCCACCGGCTGACCCTGGAACTTTACACGGCCGCTGGCGCTCGCCTGGCCTCTAACTTCGTAGACCTGGCGATTTACCCCCGCCGGACGCCGCCTGAGACGGCGGCGCTGTTATGGGCGCCCGATCCCAATCTGGCCGAGCGGCTGGAGGGGCTGGGGTATCAAATCACGTCCGACCCTCAAAGCGCCGGGGCGATTATTGCCAACAAACTCGACGATACGCTGGCGGGGTTTATTCGCGAGGGAGGCCGGCTGCTGCTGCTGGCCAATCACAAAGAGGCAGTCGGTTTGCATTTGCCCGGCGTGCAAGTTAAGGCCAGAGAAGGAACTTCCTGGTTTGGTGATTGGGCTTCCTCTTTTGCCTGGGTGCGCCGGCAGGGGCCGTTCGCTGCCTTGCCCGGCGGTCCTCTGATCGAGCACAGCTTCGACCGGGTCATTCCCGACCATATCCTGACCGGGTTTAGCCCTTCAGATTTTGCCGCCCATGTGTTTGCCGGCCTTTGTGTCGGCTGGATTCACAAACCGGTTACTTTAATTGGGCTGCGGCGTTATGGCCAGGGCCGGGCCGTGCTGACCACCTTCCACCTCACCCATGATGCTCCTGGCGCTGATCCAACGGCCACGACGTTGCTGGATGCCCTGATCCAGTTGACCTTAGCCAAATAACCTCTCTGCTCTTACCCGCCGGGCGTGGCTGTGCCCGGCGGGTTTTTATTTCCTCCCGACTTACCGCCTTACCCAGTTGGGTAGTCCTTTCTTTGTTCGTAACTCCTCCTTTTGGAAAATAGAGGCTTTTCAAAGCCAGCCTTTATAGCTATCCAGAAAACTATCCATGTCACGGGGCAAAAATCGCCCAGGCTAGTGTAGGAAGGCCCGAAGGATGGTGTTATAGTGGAATATGGAGAGAATGGCGTATAACAGAAAGGCCAGGAAGAACTCTCCCAACAAAATTGATTGTTACCACAAGGAGGTTTAATATGATGCAGCTTAATTCACTACACGACCTATTTATTGACCAATTGAGAGATTTGTACGATGCGGAAAGCCAGATTGTGGCCGCTTTACCCAAGATGAGCAGCGCTGCCTCGTCCCGCGAGCTGCGCCAGGCTTTTCAGCATCATCTGCAACAATCCCGTGAGCATCTCCGCCGCCTGGAAGATGTGTTTGATGATCTGGGGCAAAACCCAATAGGCGAACACTGCCCGGCCATGGAAGGTCTTATTCAAGAGGGTGAGAAAATCATCATGGCCGGCGGCGATACCTCGGTGAAAGATGCCGCGCTCATTGCGGCTGCGCAGCGGGTAGAACATTACGAGATGGCCGGCTACGGCGCAGTCCGCACCTACGCCAAAGAGCTGGGTTACAAGGATGCCGAGAAATTATTGCAGCAGACGCTTAACGAAGAGGGCGAAGCGGACAAATTGTTAACCAAGCTGGCTGAAGGCGGTTTCTTGAAGACCGGCATTAACGAGGAAGCCAAAACATCTATGAGCCGCTCTTAAATCAGTTCCCAGCCCTTAGATATTTTAGAGTCTGAAACAAACAGCGAAGCCCGGTTTGGTTTCCAGCGCGAAAGTTGAAGCCAAAGCCGGGCTTCATTTAATGAGCCTTGGCAGCTAGCAAGGATAAGGAGAGCAGCGATGAGGAAGGATGAGCAAATTCTAAAAGAGATATGGGAGCAGTTGAACCAGTATGGCCAGTTTGACCCGGGCCAGATCAGGGTGGAAGTTGATAATGGTTATGTTACCTTGAACGGTACGGTGGACAGCCGCCGGGGTAAACACCTTGCCCAGGGGGCAGCCATGCTGGTTTCAGGAGTGCGCAGTATTCACAACCAGCTTCGGCTTGAACCAGTCCATGAAGAGCCAAATCTGCCAGACGGGGAAGACGATGAATTGGAAGATGCCGAAGATCACCGGCGAGAAACAGCCATCAACAGCGATTACCCCGGTTACGACCCCCGCTGGGTGGACATCTATTCAGCGCCTGAGTCCACTTTTAGCGAGTATCAAGATGTTGCTCCAGAAGCTGGCCCTAATTCTACTGCTGAGAATGATCCCCAGGACACTGCCAAACGTATTGCCGAGGAAATACACCAACGGCTGTGCATGCACGGCCAAATAAAATCCGCCATTATTGATATTGATGTCAAGGGTGGTCAAGTTACGCTGAAAGGGACCATAGATAGTTCCCGGGCCAAACAGGCAGCCAATGAAATTGCCCGCTCCGTCGAGGGGGTCAGCCAGATTTTGAATCAACTACAAATTAAGTAACTTGAGTTCGACATTAAAAAAACTAGCTGGCAAAGCTAAATGCTCGACCAGCTAGTTTTTTGCTCTGTTTTATTGGACAAGCGAGAAGGTTTAGCGGCGCCGGGCGCTTCTTCTCACCGAAGCAAAAATCATTAACAGGATCAAGGCTCCGATAAAAGCCACCAAAAGCGAGCCGACAATGCCGCCGCCCACGCCTATGCCCAGTACCGAAAACAGCCAGCCGCCGACAAAGGCGCCCAAGATGCCCACGACAATGGCTTCGAGCAGTCCCAGTTTTACGCGCGGCACCAGCATATCGGCCAGAAAACCGGCCAGGCCACCGACTATAATCCAAATTACCAGTTGTTCCAGAGTCATTGTTTAGTCCTTTCCTTAAATAATATAGTTGAAAAACTAATTTCTTGGATCACTCTTTGCTTTTTTAAAAGAGAGGCCCAAGAACAGCAAACTCAACAGGAAGGTGACCCAACGCTTCGGCTCACCCGCTGTTCTCAGGTAGACGGGTTTGGTTTGGGATGAATGTTGTATCCCATCCAATTCAGCCCGCTCTTTGGAGCGGACGGCTTGACGGGGGGCTTGAGCAGCCTTTTGGGCCGCCAGGATCGCTTCTATATCTTCGGCATGGGGAATACCTTGTTTCGCCCGCATCTCTGCCGTCAGCGGCACGGCATCCTCAGCGGCTCTGATCCGGCCATATTTTTTAGCATAAACCTGGGTAAACTCTGCCCCAAACAGGAGGATTTGGGCCGAATAGTAAATCCACAGCAAAATGATCAGGATGGAACCCGCCGCGCCGTAAGTTGAGCCAAACGTCTGCCGGCCCAGGTAAAAGCCCAGTGCAAATTTACCGATAGTAAACAGCAAGGCAGTGACAGCCGCGCCCAGCCAGACGTCGCTCCAATCAATCTCAACATCCGGTAAGATTTTGTAGATCATGGCAAACAGCAAGGTAATAACCCCAAAAGAAACGACCAAATTCAGCGCTTCGAGCACAAAAATGCCGAAGCTGGAGAGCCAGTTAGACAAAAAGCCGCTGAACGCCGCCAAAAGGGAACTTAAGAGCAGTGAAACCAGCAGCAAAAAGCCAATCCCCAGGATCATGGTAAAGGACAAAACGCGCGTTTCAATAAAACCCCAAACCCCGCGCCCCGGTTTGGGTGCGACTCCCCAGACCGTATTCAGCGCATCTTGCAGTTGTCCAAATACACCCAGCGCGCCAAACAGTAAAGTGGCTATCCCAATCAGGGTCGCGATCAGGCTTGAAGTAGGTTGGCTGGCATTTTCGACAATAGTTTGAAATGTCTGGGCGCCTTCCTCACCGACCAAGCCGCGCGCCTGCTCGATCATGTAACTGCCGACAATATCCCGGCCAAACAAGTAACCGACAATCCCCAGCACAATGATAATTAAAGGGGCCATTGAGAAGACAGTATAGTAGGCCAGGGCCGCAGCCAAACGGGAGGCTTTGTCCTCTTGCCATTCCGAAAATGTATCTTTAAGTAAATCCCAAATTGTTTGAATATTCATCTTAAACGTTTCTCAAACTCCGGTGAGTGCATTCTTTACTGCCAGATCTTTTCGAGTTTATTGCTGCGCCGTCGTGGGTGGAGCGGTTGAATATTGAACGGGCGACTCTCCGGTATTTCGGGCATCAGGCTGTCATGGTCCAGTAATTCCAGCATAAAAGGAATATCGCGTCGGCTGTTTACCTTGAACTTTCTCAAAATGTTGTGGATGTGATTTTTAACCGTACCCACCTCGATCACCAGGCGCTCGCCGATTTCCCGGTTGCCCAACCCCTGCTTCACCAAATCCAACACTTCCCGCTCGCGCTCGGTCAGCGCGGGTAAAAGATGGGTGTAAACACCCTGCTTCACCAGCAGTTGTTTGAGCTGCGCCACCCGCGCAATCAGGACGGTGGTCATACGCGGCGAAACCAGCGATTCGCCCCGGTGGGCCGCCCGGATCGTTCGCAAAAGGTTGTCGGCGGAATCCTCCTGAAGCACATACCCGGCCGCCCCTGCTTCCAAATGGTGAAGGATGATCTTTTCTGATTTGTTGAGGCCCATCACCACCACCTTTACGGTCGGCGCAACCTCGGCCAGAAGTTGGATAAAGCTGAATTTAGATTGACTGGCCGCCTTACCATCCAGTAACACCACGTCAGCACCAGCGGCTTGCGTAATTACTTCTGGCTGATGGGGAGCGGCCCAGCCGACGACCTGGATGTCCGGCTGTTTTTCCAACAAGGTAGAAATAACGTTACAAATGAGGTAATTTTCGTCAATAATAAAAACTCGGACCATAATTTCTTGCCTTTGTATTCTAATCAGTAAGCATTTACCTTGTTCACACTATATCAATTTTAGGGTGCTACCTCTACACTAAGCCGGGTAGTCGTCATCACACAAAAGAGCTATTTTTTAGTAGCTCTAACAGCCTGTAAAGGGAGCCTCTATCACCCACTTGGGTAGACATTTAGATGAGGCGTGGTCATAAATAATAAGCCGCGCCAAAGTTTGTGCTAGCGCGGCTACCTCCGTAGCATGAAGTTGCCACACAACTGATACGGAGGTTAGCCAATGATAGCACAAGAAAGTCTGTTGGTCATATTGGTTCAGTTAGTTTGTCTCATTCCACTGCCGCCCCCGCCAGCGAAACGGGGCCGGGGTCGCCCGTGGGTGTATCCCGACCAGCTCTTTCTGCAAGCCTTGGTGATAATGATGGTTAAACGCCTTCACAAAGCCAATGAATTCTTGGCGGTTTTAGCCGAACCGACCCCCGAAATGATCTGCCTGCGGGCAATGCTCACCGACGAGAACGGGCGTTTTCCCAGTCGTCGGACTTGGGAGCGACGCTTGGCGACTATTCCTGCTGCTTTACCGGCTCAGATTGCTTGTCTGGGGCGGTATCTGGCGACCCTAATTGAGCCGTGGGCCGGGTGCGCCCGCGCCGCTGCCATTGATAGCACCGTTTTGCGGGCTGCGGGCGGGGTCTGGCATAAGAAAGATCGGGAAGCGGGAGTGATACCCCATTCTTCGATTGATACCGAAGCCCACTGGACCAAATCCGGCTGGCACGGCTGGGTCTATGGCTGGAAACTGCATCTGGTCTGTACGGCTGCCGCCGTGTGGATCCCCTTGGCTGCTGATCTGACCCCGGCCAATGCCGCCGATAATGAAATTGCCTTCGCCCTGGTCCCTGACCTCCCGCCTGACCTGCGCTTCCTGTTGGGCGATCAGCACTACCATGACCCCGAGTTAGAAGACCTCTGTGCCCACAACCGCTGCTGGGTCATCACCCCCACCGGCGGGCCTTATCCCCATCGTGATGACGGGGTTGAAGTCCGGCGAATTCTGCACAAGACCCGCTCCCTGGCCATTGAAAACTTCAATGAGCAGTTTAAGGGTATTTTTGAAGCCCACCAACCCGTGCCGACCAAAGGGCTGGTGGCGACCCGCCGTTTTGCTT
This sequence comes from Anaerolineales bacterium, assembly GCA_015075185.1. Lineage (GTDB taxonomy): Bacteria > Chloroflexota > Anaerolineae > 4572-78 > J111 > DSQQ01. The sequence continues at coordinate 181,189 of JABTUW010000001.1, forward strand.
TGGGTGCTATTTTCTTGTATCAACTCGCTTTGTTGTACCGTTTCCAACACGGCCTTGAACTCCGTGTCGGTCTCAAAGCTTTCATTCGGGCTGCCTAATATTTATGACCAGCCCTCATTTAGATACATCTTTTAGTCAAAGCTAACTTACCGGCTTGATTTTTCTTAAGAAGTAACGCATAATCACGTACCGCAGCTTATTAAAGCACTTTTCCCTTCAACTGATTTCCTCACCAGAAAATCGAATCTGACGATATTTAAGAAGCTTTGTTGGCGAGAAAAGCCAGATTGAGAATATCTTTATCTTTCAAGCAGAGGTAACCCCATGGGTGATAATGGCCAAAGCCGACTTTCAGAAATTATAGAAAGGCATGAAGCAGACTTGCTGGCCCGGTGGCTGGAGGACCAGTTAGCCGCGTCCACCTTGCGCCGGGACCTGATCAAGGACGCAGAGCTGCGCGAGCAGTCCCGCCAATTCTTGACCGGCCTGCGTGAAGCGGTTCAAAATGGGTCAAGCACGGATATCAACGCGCCGGTCTGGGCCAATGTCCGTGACCTGCTGACCAGTATTTCAAATTCTCGCGCCAGGCAGGGCTTTTCCCCATCAGAAACGGCCACCTTCGTTTTTTCCCTGAAGCAGCCCCTCTTTGCCCAGTTACGCCAGGATTTAGCGGATGATCCACGCACTCTGGTCGAAGAGACCTGGACAGCCAGCACGCTCCTGGATAGGCTGGGCCTGTTCACCACCCAGGTCCATCAAAAGAGTCGAGAGGAGATCATTGTTCGCCAGCAACAGGAGCTTTTAGAACTCTCGACGCCGGTGGTGCGTTTATGGGAAGGAATTTTGGCCGTGCCGCTGATTGGAACTCTGGACAGCGCCCGGACCCAGGTGATCATGGAAAGCCTGCTGACGCAGATTATGGAAACGGGCGCGCCGATTACCATCATTGACATCACCGGCGTGCCGGCGGTAGATACCCTGGTCGCCCAGCATTTGCTTAAAACCGTCGCCGCGGCCCGCCTCATGGGCGCCGACTGCATCATCAGCGGCATTCGCCCGCAGATTGCCCAAACCATCGTTCACCTGGGCGTAGACCTGACCGACGTTATTACCAAAGCCACGCTGGCCGATGCGTTTGCCCTGGCCTTGCAGCGGGTCGGGCTGACTATTGTCCGCTCCTAACGCTCTTGAGGGAGATAAAGCCATGGACCGAATTCCCATTCTCAAGCTCGGTGAATTTCTACTGGCTTCCATTCAGGTGGATATGCACGACCACCTGGCCCTGAGCCTTCAGGATGATTTAACCGACCGCATTGTCAAGACCCGCGCCCGGGGCGTCTTGATTGATATTTCCTCGCTGGAGATGGTTGACTCTTTCATCGGGCGTATGCTCAGCAACATTGCGGCCATGTCACGGATTCTTGATGCCGAGACCGTTGTGGTTGGTATGCAGCCGGCAGTGGCAATTACCCTGGTCGAATTAGGCCTCTCTCTTCAGGGGGTACGCACTGCCCTTAATATGGAGAAGGGAATTGCCTTACTGCAAGCCTCACTTGAGCAAAAGGAGGGCTTGAATGGCCGGGCAGATGCCGGAAACTATGGCGATCACCAGCAGTGAAGATGTGGTGCGGGTCCGGCAAAAAGTGCGAGAATGGGCCGTTGCTTTTGGCTTTAGCCTGGTGGACCAAACCAAGATCGTTACGGCCGCCAGCGAGCTGGCCCGCAATACCGTTAACTATGCCGGCTCTGGCCGGGTTCACCTGGCAGCTATCCACAACGGAAGCCGTTCCGGCTTACAACTCACCTTTGAAGATGAAGGCCCCGGCATCCCCGACATTGAGTTAGCTCTGAAAGACGGCTACACCACCGGCGGCGGGCTGGGCCTGGGTTTAGGCGGCGCTAAACGCTTAACCAATGAATTTGAAATTTCGTCGCGTTCCGGTGAGGGAACCCGGGTGCGGATTATCAAGTGGAAGTAGATTGTAGATGGTTATGTCCCAACAGTTGCATTTTCCCATTGTCGAAACCAGCCAAATAGCCGAGGCCCGGCGCGCCGTTACCGCCCTGGCCGGCAATCTCGGCTTTGACGAGACAGAAACGGGCAAGATTGCCCTGATCGTTACTGAAGCCGCAACCAACCTGATTAAGCATGCCGCCGGGGGTCAACTTTTGGTCCGTTCCCTGGCAGAAGCGGAGCGGCTGGGCCTGGAGCTTCTGGTCCTGGATCAGGGGCCGGGGTTGGCTAACGTCGGTCAGGCCCTGGCCGACGGTTACTCCACCGCCGCCAGTCCCGGCACAGGGCTGGGCGCGATCATCCGTCTCTCTACGGTTTTCGATATTTACTCGCTGCCGGCCAGAGGCACAGCTTTGCTGGCCCAGGTGTGGCGACAAACCAGGCCGGGTAGGCCCATGCCTGGCCTTCAGGAGGTGGGCAACAGCACATCGCCCCTGAAAATTGGAGGGGTCTGCCTGGCCAAACCGGGCCAGGAACTATCCGGTGACAACTGGGCCGCGGTCCAAAACGGCCATCGCTGCCTGGTCATGGTCGCCGATGGGCTGGGTCATGGTCCCGCGGCGGCGGCGGCTTCCCAGGCGGCGGTTGAAGTGCTGGCGCTGAAGTCCAGCCTGACCCCGCTGGCGATTATTGAAGCGGCCCACGCTGCCCTGTACCATACCCGTGGAGCGGCCGTAACGGTGGCCGAGCTTGACCTGGCCCGCTTGGTCGTCAAGGCAGCCGGCGTCGGTAACATTAGTGGCGCGATCCTGTCTACCGGCGCTCCCCGGCGGCTGACTTCTTACAACGGTATTGTCGGCCATCAAGTACAAAAATTTCAGGAGTTCAGTTATCCCTGGCCGGCGGACGCTCTCCTGGTGTTACATTCGGATGGCCTGACTACCCATTGGAACCTGGACGCTTATCCCGGCTTGATCGCTCGCCACCCCAGCTTGATTGCCGGGGTGCTCTACCGGGATTTTAGCCGGGGCAGCGATGATGTGAGCGTAGTGGTAATTAAATAAAATAGCACTTACGCAGTCGAAGCGTGTGTCTAAAAACTAACCACAGATTTCACGGATTACACAGAAAAATAGAAGGAATTTTGTGAAATCTGTGCAATCTGTGGTTAAAAATATTTGAACTGCGTAACTTGTATAAAAGTGAGAGCATTTGCCAGCTTGTTCCCAAACTGACGCGAAGCGTGGGAACAAGTTGGCAGAAATTTAGTTATGAGTTGGTCCATTCTTTCTATCTCAATCAAATATGAACAGGATGTGGTTATTGCCCGCCAGCGGGTCAAGCAGATTGCCGGCCTGGTTGGTTTTGATACTCCTGATCAAACCCGCATCGCCACCGCTGTCTCGGAAATTGCCCGCAACGCCTTTATCCACGCCGGGGGGGGCAAAGCCGAATTCCGGCTGGAAGGCCAGACTTCACCCCAGGTGTTGCTCATCCGGGTGCAGGATCAGGGGCCGGGCATCGCCGATGTGCCGGCCGTTTTGCAGCGAGAACCGTCTGCCCGACCCGGCATGGGCATCGCCGCCGCCCGACGCTTGATGGACCAGTTCGAGATCGAATCCACGCCGGGCAGCGGGACCATCGTCTGGCTCAAAAAGCTGCTGCCCCCCAGAGCGCCTTTGATCACCCCGGAACGCCTGCGGCAAATCAGCGGGCAGTTGGCCGAACACCGGCCGCAGAGTCCCCTGGAAGAAATACAGCAGCAAAACCGGGAACTGCTGCGCACGCTGGAAGAGCTGCACCAGCGCCAGGAAGACCTCATCCGGCTCAACCGGGAGCTGGAGGACACCAACCGGGGTGTGGTGGCGCTCTATGCCGAGCTGGATGAAAAGGCCGATCATCTGCGCCGCGCCGACGAGATGAAATCGCGCTTTCTCTCCAATATGAGCCACGAATTCCGCACCCCCCTGAACTCCATTCTGGCCCTCTCGCGGCTGCTGCTGGATCGCACGGATGGCGACTTAACCTCAGAGCAGGATAAACAGGTCCGCTACATTCGCCAGGCCGGCCAGGGGCTTTTAGAACTGGTCAACGATTTGCTTGACCTGGCCAAGATTGAAGCGGGCAAGACGGTGGTCCAACCGGCTGAATTCAGTGTGGCTGACCTCTTCAGTGCCCTACGCGGGATGTTACGGCCGCTGCTGCTCAACGAGGCGGTCACTCTGGTCTTTGAAGAGCCTGAAGGTTTGCCCCCCCTTTATACCGACGAAGGTAAAGTTTCCCAGATTTTGCGTAACTTCCTGTCCAATGCTCTAAAATTTACCGAACGGGGCGAAGTCCGTGTTTCCGCTGCCCTTGCCCCGGAGCGCGGCCAGGTCATCTTTGCCGTCGCCGATACGGGCATTGGCATCGCTCCCGAAAATCAGGCCCATATCTTTGAGGAATTTACCCAATTAGAGCATCCGCTCCAGCGGCGCGTTAAAGGAACCGGACTCGGTCTGCCCCTCTGTCGCAAGCTGGCAACGCTGTTGGGGGGCACGGTCTGGGTTGAAAGCCAACTGGGCCTTGGTTCGACCTTTTTTGCCGAAATTCCCAGCCATTACGCCGAAGCGGAACAGGGTGAAGGCCCGGCGGCTGTGGCAGAGATGAAAGCGCCCGATCCTGATCATCTCCCTGTACTGATCGTGGAAGATGAAGCGGGCACTCGTCTGCTTTACGAAAAGTTTCTCAAGGGAAGTCACTTCCAACCTATTCCTGCTCGCACCCTGAGAGAGGCGCAGCACATGATTGAGAAGGTCCAGCCGCAAGCCATCATCCTGGATATCCTGCTGCCCGATCAAGAGGCCTGGAGCTGGCTGGCCAAGCTCAAGAGTGACGCCCATACCCGGCGCATCCCTGTTTTGGTCGTAACCCAGGTTGAAGATCCGCAAAAAGGATTGGCCCTGGGCGCCGATGCTTACGGGATCAAGCCCGTCGAACGGAAGTGGCTGCTGGAGCAGCTCACCCGGCTGACCCAGTCAAAACCGAGCTTATTAATCATTGACGACGAAGTAACGGCCCGTTATCTGCTCACCAAGATGCTGGCCCCAATCCCCTATCTCATCGTCGAAGCCGCCGACGGGTCGGAAGGTCTCCGCCGGGCGCGCGAAACTCAACCCAGGGCCATTTTTCTCGATTTGATCCTGCCTGTACTGAGCGGCTTTGAAGTGCTACAGCAGCTTAAAGCCGATCCATTGACCAGGCCGATCCCGGTTGTTGTGGTCACCTCAAAGGTTTTAACAGGGGAGGAAAGAACCTACCTGGCGACATGCGCCCAGGCGACTCTGGCCAAAGAAACGTTGTCGTCCGAGCTGGTGTTAGAGACGGTGAAGAAAATAATAGCGGCTGAGACTAACGGAGATGGCCATGGTCAAACAACCTCCTAAAATCACCATTCTGAATGTAGATGATGACGAGATTAGCTGCTACGCCAAAAGCCGGACGCTGCGCCGGGCCGGCTTTGAGGTCACAGAGGCAACTACCGGCAGCCAGGCTTTGCGTTACATCCAACAAGACAAGCCGCCCCTGGTCCTGCTCGACATCGGCTTGCCCGACATCAGCGGCCTGGAAGTATGCCGCCGCATCAAAAGCGACCCGGCCCTGGCCTTGACCCTGGTGCTCCAGGTGTCAGCCTCCCTGGTCAGCAGCACCGACAAAGCGCGGGGCCTGGAAGGGGGAGCGGATGCCTATCTGACCGAGCCAATCGAACCCGAAGAGCTGGTGGCGACGGTCAAGGCGCTCCTGCGTTTGCGGCAAGCCGAGACAGCCCTTAAAACTCAGGAGGCTTTCCTGCGGCAGGTCATTGACCTCAACCCCAACCTCATCTTTGCCAAAGACCGGCAGGGCCGCTTTACCCTGGCCAATCAGGCCGTAGCCGAGGTTTACGGCACGACGGTGGAAGGTCTGCTGGGCAAAACCGACGCCGATTTCACCGCCAATCCCGCCGAGATTAAGCACTTTCAACGCGACGACCTGGAAGTGATGGACTCCTTGCAAGAGAAATTCATCCCCGAAGAAACCATCACCGACGCCGCCGGGCAGGTCCACTGGCTGCAAACGGTCAAGCGCCCGATTATCGGCGAGGATGGCCTGGCGCACCAGATTTTGGGTGTGGCTACGGACATTACCACCCATAAAGAGGACCAGGCCGCCCTGCTCCGGCTGAACGAAACGTTAGAACAGCGCGTAAGCGAGCGCACCGCGCTGATCCAACTGCTCCAGGAAATCACGGCGGCCGCTAATGAAGCTGACACGGTGGAATGGGCGCTGCAATTCACCCTCGATCGGATCTGCGCCTACATCGGCTGGCCGGTGGGCCATGTTTACCTGCTGCCAGAAGCAGGACCGCGGGCATTAATTCCCGGCCCCATCTGGCATCTCGACCCGCCGGAGCAGTTTGAACTATTTCGACAAGCAACCGAGGCCAACCCCCTTCCGCCGGGCGTCGGCCTGCCGGGCCAGGTGTTAACCAGCGACCGGTTGGTCTGGATAAATGATGTGACCCAAGACCCTAACTTTTCCCGGATGCAAGCGGCCGCCGCCACTGGGCTTAAGGCCGGCTTTGGTTTTCCAATTTGGGCCGGTGAGGAGGTTGTGGCGGTACTGGAATTTTTCTCCACCACCACAGCCGAACCCGACGGGGCTTTTCTGGAAGCCGTGACCCAGATTGGCACCCAGTTGGGCCGGGTGGTCGAACGGAAGCGGGCTGAAAAACGGATCAGGGAGAGTGAGCGGGAGCTGACCGAGGCGCAGCAAATTGCCCATCTGGGCAGTTGGCAGTGGGACATTACCAGCAACAAGGTCTCCTGGTCTGACGAGCTTTACCGGATTTACGGGCTGGCCCCGCAGAGCATTGAGATAACCTATGAGGGCTTTTTAGAGCTGGTCCACCCCGACGACCGGGAACGGGTGTCCGGCCTTATCGCCGCGGCTTATCAAAACGGCCAGCCCTCTGATTTTGAGCACCGCCTGATCCGGCCCGATGGCATCGTGCGCACGCTCCACGCCCAGGGCCAGGTCATGCGGGATGAAACAGGCCAACCGATTAAAATGGTTGGCACGGGCCACGATATTACCGAACGCAAAGAGGCTGAAGAACAGCTCCACCGTCTGAACGCCGAATTGGAGCAGCGCGTTGCCGAGCGCACGGCTCAGTTGGAAGCGGCCAACCGGGAGCTGGCCGAAGAGATCCGTGAACGGAAGACGGTCGAGGCGGCGCTGTGGGCGAGCGAAAAGCAAATGCGCCTGATTACCGACGCCGCCCCGGCCTTGATCTCCTATATTGACGCTGACCTGCGCTACCGCTTCAATAACCGGGCCTACGAAACCTGGTTTGGCCTGTCCAGGGCGGACATGGCCGGCCGGTACGTCTGGGATGTCTTGGGTAAGGAAGCCTACGAGGCGCTGCGGCCCCACTTTCAAGCAGCCCTGGCCGGGCAGGAAGTTAACTACGAACAGCTTGCCCCTTACCAATCAGGTGAGCGTTATATTCGGGCCACTTATACCCCCGATGTTGACGAAGAGGGCCGCGTCAGGGGGATGGTGGTTCTGGTGACCGATATCAGCGAGCGCAAACAGATGGAGGAGGCGCTGCGCGAGAGTGAGGCCCGCTTCCGCAATATGGCTGACACCGCCCCGGTGATGATTTGGGTGACGGAAGCGGATAATAGCTGCACTTACCTGAGCAAATTCTGGTATGACTTTACCGGACAAACGCCTGAAACGAGTCTCGGCTTTGGCTGGCTGGAGGCAGTCCACCCCCACGAGCGCGAACCCCTTAAGGAGGTCTTTCTGGCGGCCGCAGAGAAGCGCGAGTCGTTCCAGTTCGAGTTTCGCCTGCGACGCCAAGACGGTGAGTACTGCTGGGCCCTTGTATCTGCCTCGGCGCGGCTTGATCCGCAGGGCAGCTTCCTGGGCTATATTGGTTCAGTCATAGAGATCCACGAACGCAAGCGGGCCGAGCTGGCGCAGCGCACGCTGGCCGAGGCCGGACAGATTCTGGGCAGTTCATTAGACTATCGGGAGCGGCTGGCCCAGGTGGCCCGGCTGGCCGTACCCCACCTGGCTGATTGGTGTGCGGTGACGCTGATTGAGGAAGACGGCGTGACGGTCCATAACGTGGCCGTAGCTCATATAGACCCGGCCAAGTTGGGGCTGGCCCTCGAAATGCAGAAACGTTACCCGGCCCGGCCGGAGGAGCTGGCCAAACAAGACCGGCCCTGGCAGCACGGCCAGTCGGAGCTTTACCCGGAGATCAGCGACGACCTGCTCGAAGCAGGCGCTCAGGATGCTGAGCATTATCAATTCCTGCGTGATTTGCAAATGCGCTCGGCCATCGTCGCTCCCCTGGTCGCCCGAGAGCGAGTCCTGGGGTTCATCCTTTTTGTCTGGGCCGAGTCGGGCAATCGCTACGACCAGCAGGATGTGGCGCTGGCCGAAGAGTTGGCCCGGCGGGCGGTCATTGCCGTAGAAATTGCCTTCGCCTACGAAGCCGAACAGCAAGCCAGGCAAAGCGCCGAGCAGGCCGCCGAGCGCACGGCTGCTTTGCAAATGATTACGGCTGCCTTTTCTCAAGCTTTAACCCCAGTTCAAGTAGCCGAGGTCGTCATTGAACATGCGGTCACTGTTTTGGGGGCTAAGGGGGGGGCGGTTGCTCTCCTGGACGAAAACAAAACCATCCTTGAAACAATCGACTCGGTAGGCTATCCGGCTGAAAGCGTAGAGAAATGGCAAACGTATCCTGTCGCGGCAGCAGCGCCGATCTCTGATGCGGTGCGAAGTGAGACTCCAGTATTTATAGAGTCTATCGATGTTCTGGCTGCTCAATATCCTGAACTGATGCCCCACAGACCCGTTTCCTATCCGGCGTTAGCGGCTATTCCCCTCATGCTTGAGGACCGGGTGCTGGGGGGCATGGGCTTGAGCTTTGACGAACCTCAGGTGTTTACCCCCGAAGACCGCGCCTTTATGTGGGCGATAGGCCAGCAGTGTGCTCAGGCCCTGGAACGGGCGCGCCTGTATGAAGTGGAACAACAGGCCCGCCTGGAGGCCGAAGCCAACCAGCAGCGCCTGGCCCTCCTGGCCGAGATGCGCGAGCGCAACCGCCTGGCCCAGGAACTGCATGATACAGTGGCCCAGGCTCTGGGCTATTTGAATATAAAAATTGGTATGGCCCATACCTTACTCGCGAGCAATCATGTCGAAGCGGCTGAAGCCAATCTCTTGGAGTTGAAACAGGTTATCGGAGAGACCTACACCGACGTGCGCGAGGAGATTTTTAACCTGCGGGCCAAGGTGCTGGCAGGGATGGACTTTATGGAGGTGGTGGACCGGTATATTGACAAGTACCGCCGCTTTTACAAATTGGAGATCCAGGTGGTAAAAGAAGCCGACCCAGCTTTGTTTGAGTTTTCAGCCGAAGTGACTTCCCAACTTGTCCGCACCATCCAGGAAGCCCTGATCAATGTTCGCAAGCACGCCCATGTCAATTCGGCTATCATTCGGCTGGGGCAGGAAAATGGAGAGGTGCTTATTAGTATCGAGGACCAGGGGCAGGGCTTTGACCCGGAAAAAACTAAAGAAAAAACCTCCAGCTTTGGCCTGCAAATTATGCGTGAGCGGGTCGAGAGCATTGGTGGCAGCCTGGAAATTCATACCGCCCCCGGCCAGGGAACGCGAATTAGCCTGCGCTACAAAAAATAGCCACCCACGCTAACGACAAGAGCTATCGAAAGATAGCTCTTTTTGATTCCCCAAAGTCACCCGTTTTGGTATAGGGGTGAAGTTCTGGACGTGATAAAATCTTAATAATCCCGGTAAAAAATACGCACCGTCAGAAGTGGTGATGCTGGGAGATACGCCTTACGATTTGCAGGCGGCCCAAAAAGCGGGTGTCCCCCTGATTGGTCTGCGCTGTGGGGGCTGGACCGACCCAGATCTGGCCGGGGCCATTGCCATTTACCAGGATCCGGCTGACCTTTTGGCCCATTACGACACGTCACCCTTGGCCCCTCGTCCTGAAAATGTAGAGCCTTAACGGGGTTAAAAATGACAAAAGAGATCAAAGAAGTTCTAGAGTCAATTGAGAACTGTATCAAAATGTGGCGGCAAGGACGAAAACTGGGTGACGAAACCATCATCGAATTGCTGTACTTACAATCAAAGATTTTGACGCACCTGGTCCAGTCATTAGAAGAAAGAGAAGATACTTCGACGATGCCACTCAAAACAGGCAAATAACCTCGTAAGACTCTCCTTTTTTACAGCATCTCTGCCAAATTTTTTGGCTTTGGTGGTTGTACAGCTTAAGCCTGCCAAACATCAAGATCATATATCCTGTTTGAGAAGTAATTGCCTGCCCTCCATTCCGAGGCCAATTTCTGGGCGCGAGCAAAAGCCCGCTTGGCCATGAGGTCGAGATAGATCGAGTCTGCAATTAATAAAACGAGCGCTACCTCAAGGGTTTCCAGGTCATCAGGGGGGGCATACAACGCCGCATTGCCCCACATCCTGCGCAGGCTCGGGGTATCGCTCAATACCAACGCACACCCAGCACGAGCAGCTTGCAGAACCGGCTGATGAGAGGGTTCGTCACCCGTGGGCATAACGTAGATCGAGGCCCAGGCAAACCAGGACTGCAATTCCTCAAAGTCCAGCCGACCCACTAGGTTGATGTGCCGGAGTCGGGCCGGGGCGCCGTTGGCCTCCTTTGGCCCGGCCATGTAGACGGGCCAGGGCAGCCGAGGCGCTACCGCCTCCAGAGCATTCATATTTTTGGTCCCCTTTCCCAGCCGGCTGGCGGCAAAGATAAAGGGCATTTTTTCACTGGCTGAGCGGGGGAAGGAGGAAGATAAAAAAAGCTGGTCTTTTTGCCTTGAGTCACTGCTTGAGTCGTTTTGGCTGATATTTAGAATTTTTGTCATGGTAAAGCTCCTCGCGAACTTTTAGTCTTTAGAATTGTGCTCTAGCTACTTCCAGGGTTAAGCGTGGTTTTAGGGGTATCTGCCGGGATTGCCGGAACCACCGGTATAGTTTTTCAATGCCGGCTCGCACACTGGTTCGCGGCTGCCAACCGGTAGCCTCCTGGAATTTTGTAATGTCAGATACGTAATAGCGCTGATCTCCTGGACGCCACTGGTCAAAATACAACCTGGGTTTCTGGGCGTGGATCTGGCCACATTCTCCCCGTTATTACTGGAAGCGTTTTTTTGATAAACCAGCGGTGAGATGAGTAGAATTATCACCACTATAACATCTCCCCTGCCCGCGCCCTATACTCTAATGGGCGACCTTCTAGGACATAGAAGGAGTATTTTTTATAATTCCGAGAACCTTACAAGAGGCTCTTCTGCCTTATTCAACCAGGGCAACTGTGTAAAGATTTCCCCTCCATTAGATGTAACGATTTCTTTTCCTAAACCTCATAAACACGGGAACATGATGGCAGTCATATAGCTCAGGTAGGGGGTCAGGATAACCCGGTTGGTCATCTTCAAGGATCAGAAAGATAATCCTTCTTCAATCCCTTGAACCACCCAGGTTAGTGTAGGCAAGGAGAGCAGCAACAGCATACAATACTATGGAACAACACCCGCAGCACTTCACTCCAACTTCCAGTTTGTCGGAGTCGTTGAATGTCATACTGACTTTTTGGAGGCAAAAATGGAGCCAACCCACTACAATCCAATAGTCAAGTTGTTCCTTCAAATCGGCCCGGCAGCGCTGCGTTTAGGTGGAGTATTGCCGGGTTTTTTACTCATAATTAGCGGGCGTCCCTATATCCCCTCCCCGCTGGAAACCCAGGCGGTGGGGACAACGGAAGTTACGTCTTTAGGTTGGATCTTGTTCTGGTTTTGTGCCTTTGTCTTCGGCGGCATTATAGGGATGTTCCTCTATCCCCTGTTTCGCTTCCAGTCCAGCTCGGAAGAAGACGATTTAGGCCCAAGGCACGATAAAATCCTCATTATTGGAACCGGGGTCTTAACCGCGCTCGTTTTGGTCGCCCTCTACCTGCTGACCCAGCAGACGCTAACAGCCCTGGCCGCCCCGCAAAGGCCGGTCGAGTTTGTCATAGAGATGAAGCAAGACCAACAACGAACCAGAGAGTGTCCTGAACCATCTCTCATAACCTCCAGCGAGGCGCGGGGTTCATCGGGAAAACCGGCCATGCTCAAGCTAACCTTAGCCGATACGCCTCGGGGCTGGCCGGCTAACAAAATTCACCAGCAACAGCCGGCCGGCTGGCAAACCCAACTGCCTGCTCAAGGGGATCAAAAAACAGTTCAGGGTACCTGTTCCAAGTGCCACACTTTTAAGGATACGGAGGCCAAAGAGACCTTAACTCTTGCAAACGGTCAGCGCATTTTAGCAGTTGAAGCCGAACTAAACCCTCAGGAGCCGTTGCAGGTTAGTTATTAACCTGCCGCTTTGAGCACGTTTTTGGTAAAAATGCTGCTGAAAGAGCTATTTGAATTGCGGCAAGCGTACCCAACCGGGTAATGACAGAGGGAGATGAACCTCATGAAGAGCTATCAAGGATAGCTCTTTTTTATGGGCAAAGTCACCCGACTCAGTGTAGAACAGAGCGGTTAAAGATGTTACAATGACGGCATTGCTCAGAGAGTAATCTCTTTCAAACGGATGGAACAATACCAGCCGCCTGTTTTTGAGCAATTTTGGCTGATAAAACCAATCAGAAAGGAGAAACGACATGTTAGGCACTATCTTACTCATCCTGTTGATTCTGCTGCTGCTGGGAGCCATTCCGGCGTGGCCCTACAGTCGAAGTTGGGGTTACGGCCCCAGTGGGGCTTTAGGGCTTATACTGCTGGTGGTCCTGGTGTTAGTTCTACTTAGGGTATTTTAAGGATGATCTGCACGGGGAGATAGGGAGCCCATTAGTAGTGATGGCGCTCCCTTATTCTTTAAAACTTTGGATTAGAAAGGCAAAACTGCGGTGGAATTGGCTCAAAACGGTATGATTATCGAAGCAAAAGGAGTAACCAAGCAATTTGGCAACGAAGTTGCCGTACAAGATATTACTTTTGAGATCCCGCAAGGTACTATTTTTGGCTTTATTGGGCCGAGCGGCTGCGGCAAAACGACCACAGTCCGCCTCTTGACCGGCCTCTATGAACCAAGCGCCGGAGAGGTCTGGGTGCTGGGTAAACACCCCAAAAAATTCAGCCAGCATATCCAGCGAAAAATTGGCTACATGCCCCAACTCTTCGCGCTTTACCAGGATTTAAGCGTTTGGGAAAACATCAATTTTGCTGCGTCCTTGTATGGAGTCAGCCTGCGGCGGGGCCGGCGGCTGAATCACCTGCTCGACTTTGTCGAGTTGAACGAGCATAAACATAAATTGGCCCGAAATATTTCCGGAGGGATGCAGCGCCGCCTGAGCCTGGCCGCAGCCCTGGTCCATAACCCGGAGTTGATCTTTCTGGATGAGCCGACCGCCGGCATTGATCCGGTTTTGCGCCGTAAGTTTTGGGATCATTTCAAGGAGCTGCAGAACCAGGGCCGCACCTTGTTTGTGACCACCCAATACGTCGGTGAAGCTGCTTATTGTGATTACGTGGGCGTGCTGTCCCAGGGACGCTTGCTGATGATCGAAACGCCTGATGGGCTGCGGCAGCGAGCCTTTGGTGGCGAAGTGGTGGATTTACGCACCGCCGAACGAATCGGCTACGGTGATTTGCAGCAGCTCTATCAAGTTCCGGGGGTACAAGGAGAAATACAGCGTATAGACAACAGTACCATACGCCTGACGGTGGACGAAGCGAGTACGGCTATGCCCGCCCTATTGGAGTGGTGCCAGGCGCAGAACCTAAAGGTCGAGTCCATTCAAGAATATCTCCCGCCTTTTGACGACGTTTTCGTCGAATTGGTCAAGAAGGAAACCCCCAATGAGTAGGCTCGCTCGTTTTCTCATCCGGGTTTCCGCTTTTTTGAGTAAGGAAATCTTTATTATTCTGCGCCAACCTATGCTGGTGCTGACTCTGGTCTTGGGGCCGTTTCTAATTTTGCTTTTGTTTGGCCTGGGTTTTCGGAATGATCCCCAGGCGCTGCGGACCCTCTTTGTGATTCCTACCACAGAGAGCGGTTTTGCCCAGCAGATCCAGGAGTATGTGACCACGCTTGGCCCGCAGCTCATTTTTATGGGGGTAACGGACAATCAGGCCCAGGCCATTGAACAATTGCGGCGGCGAGAAGTTGACGTAGTGGCCGTTATTCCAGGGAATGCCTACGAGTTGATCCGCCACAGCCAGCCCATCACCATTGAACTGAACCATTACGAAATAGATCCCTTTCAAATAGAGTATGTCAACATTTTTGGCCGGGTGTACGCCGACGAAATAAATCGCCGGGTGCTGCGCACGATTACGCAAGAGGGCCAACAGAATACCATGTCTATCCACGACTCGCTGGCTGCCACCCGTAAGACCATCGCCGATATGCGCCAGGCACTGGCAGTTGATGATGAAGCCCAGGTTGATCAATATAAGCAAAAATTGGAAAGTGATGTCAGCACCGTAGATATGGTGGCGGGTGCTACGCTTGGTTTAGCTGGCAGTGTCCAACAGGCAATAATAGGTGATAACAACCAGGACAGCCAGGTCATTTCAGACCTGCTGGCAAATATCCGCGAAGATACCCACTCCCTCAATGAGCCAAACAGCTCAAACCCCGATGATCGAGCGACTGTCGAAAAGCTCGATAAAATCGAGACGGATTTCTCCAAATTGGAGACGTTACTGGGGGAATTTCAAAGTATTGACGCCGACGTGCTGGTTAAACCTTTCCGCAGCGAAGCCAAAAGCGTGGCCACCGTCCACCTTCGACCCTCCGATTTTTTTGCGCCTGCGGTCATTGCCCTCCTCTTGCAACACTTGGCCGTCACCTTTGCCGCACTGTCCATTGTGCGAGAACAACGGGATGGAACCATGGAACTCTTTCGCGTCTCCCCTGTTTCCGCTTTTGAGACGTTGTTGGGAAAATATTTGAGCTATTTGTTTTTTGCCGGTATCCTGGCCGCTATTCTCACCCTGGCCGTCGTCTATGGTTTAGCGGTGCCCATGCTAGGGAGCTGGCTAAGCTATACAATGAGCATTGCCGCGCTTATTTTTACATCCCTGGGCCTGGGGTTTGTCATTTCTATCATAGCCAAAACTGACAGCGAGGCTGTGCAGTACTCCATGATCTTGCTGCTGACCAGTGTTTTCTTCAGTGGGGCTTTTGTAAATTTAAATACGCTTTGGAAACCGGTCCAGGTCGTCTCCTGGGCTATGCCGGCTACTTATGGGATTTCTCTGCTCCAGAATATTATGTTACGCGGCTATCTGGCTAACTCTATTTTACTCGCTGGCCTGACTGCCATCGGGGTGGGTCTCTTTTTAGCGGCCTGGCTCCTCTTGCGCCGGATGATGGCCCGGAGTTAAAAAGTAGGGGTTTGATAGCCCAATCGAGCTATAAAAAGATAGCCCTATATTCTCTACCCTATCGCTCAAGTTAGTATAGCCTGGATGAGCAAGCCATGATATGCTCTTCTACACGGAAGTAAAAGCCAACATAGGGGAATAAAATTCATCCTTGGATGAACTTTATTCCTTTTTAATTTTGGTTAACAATAGGTAAGGTATAGAGGGATTAATGCGGTTTACTGAAAAAGCGGCTCTTGTAACCGGAGCCAGTTCAGGGATTGGGAAAGCTACGGCTTGGTTGTTGGCCAAAGAAGGAGCCAAAGTTGCTGTTTTAGGCCACAACAGAGAGCACATTGAGGAGACAAGCGCCGAATTTCAGCAAGCCGGATATGGGGTTCTGCCCCTTGTAGCTGATGTGGCCGATGCTCAGCAGATGCAGCAGGCTGTTGAGCAAGTGATTCAGCGCTGGGGGCGTCTTGATATTGTGTTTGCTAATGCGGGCATCAACGGAGTCTGGGCGCCGCTGGAAGAACTGGCCGCTGAAGAGTGGGACAAAACCTTAGGCATTAATTTGAAAGGTACATTTTTAACAGTTAAATATGCCGTCCCTTATCTCAAAAAACGGGGCGGCGCCATTATTATTACCTCTTCGGTGAACGGCACCCGCATGTTTAGCAATACCGGAGCAACCGCTTATGCCTGTTCCAAAGCAGCTCAGGTGGCCTTCACAAAAATGGTCGCTTTGGAGTTAGCTAAACACAAGATCCGAGTTAACGTCATCTGTCCGGGAGCGATTGAAACAAATATTGATCAAAGCACTGAGCGCAAAGATCTGGAGCGGATTAAAGAACCGGTCGAATATCCTGAAGGGGCTATACCTTTGACCGAAGGGGCGCCTGGCCGCGCCGAACAGGTGGGCCAACTGGTGCTGTTTTTAGCCTCAGATGCGGCCAGTCATATTACCGGAACAGAAATGTGGATTGATGGCGGACAATCACTCTTACAGGGTTAAAAACCCAAGCAATTCTATTCAGAAAACAGTGACCTCCATAGAAAAATGAAGGTGTAGATACAGCATGTTGCCAACAGGAAAACAAAAATTAACCCAAGATTTAAAACGAATAGAAATGATGGTTGGCGAGATGACATCCTATCTTGGCAGTGAAATCCTCTTTTGGCCCACCCCTTATGCTGGCTTAACAACGGTAACGCTGGGCAGCTATTTAATGTGCCAAAATCGCCTGTTGGCCTTACGTAGTTCTGCCCTGAACGCCCTGGCCCAAGACAGGTTAGATGTTGCCGTGGCCCGTTTCGACCGGCTGCTTTATTACAATACCGAGGAATTTAAGCAAAAAATAGGCCGAGAACTGGAAGCTCGCCTTCGACAGTGGCGTGAATATGTTCGACAACTGGCCAGAGAAGAAAGCAAAGCCAATTGTTATGAGGCTGAAGTTGAGAGCCGGGTTATCATCGAGGATATTTTTCAAAAACTTTCTATCCTCACCTGTTACCCTGAGCCTCAAATTGCTGAAGAGATAGAGCAGCTTGACTTCAACTTGCGCCAATGCTGGCAGCCCGGAAAATTTATCTGGCCGGTCGAATGGCAGCCCGCTTACCCTCAAGCCATCTACTGGTGGTTGTATGGTCAGCCTCAGAGCAGGGTGAAAGCTCGGATAAATACGGTAGAGCTACTGGAAAATAGCTCTTTCCCTTTTACCAAATTAGCCTATGCGGGTATAGGCAGAATGAGCTAAAACCCGTTATGATAAAGTATGAAAATGTCGAAAGGGCACACCTATTCCATTCATAGCAGAAACAGGAGAAAATTATGGAACTCAACTCATTAAAAACGTTGTTTATTGATCAGCTCAAAGATTTGAAGGACGCCGAGAATCAACTGACCAAAGCATTGCCCAAAATGGCCAAAGCAGCCTCATCGCCGGAACTGCAACAGGCCTTTGAACGCCATCTGGAGCAAACCAAAGGGCACCTCGAGCGGGTCGAGCAGGTTTTGACCGAAGTGAGTGGCAATAACCGGGGCAAAAAGTGCAAGGCTATGGAAGGCTTGATTGAAGAGGGCGCCGAGTTAATGAAGGAAAAGGCTGAACCTGAGGTGATGGACGCCGGCCTCATTGCCGCCGCCCAAAAGGTTGAACACTATGAAATTGCCAGCTACGGCACAGCCCGGACCTACGCTAACCTGTTGGGCATGAGTCAAGCAGCCAAAACGCTGCAGCAAATTCTTGACGAAGAAGGGCAAACGGATAAGAGACTGACCCAGATCGCTGAGAGCATCAACGTACAAGCCATGGCAGGCGACGGCGCTCGGCGCTAAAAAATAGCTATACAAACGACCTCCGGCAAGACTTGCCGGAGGTCGTTTGTGTTTTTCCCTAAATCGTGCAGGCCCGTTCAAGACGGGCTATCGTACAGGCACGGGCCAGGCTGAATTCATCGATCGCCGAGCCGGCGGGTCAGGCGTATGAGTCGTCGGTGTTGGCGGGTGGTCTCGGCGAGACGACTCTTCCGCTGGCATAGGTGGTTGTCGGGTTTAGGGTGGCGCTTGCCACTTGGCCACCTCGTTGAGCAAAAAGGTTTCGGTCAGGCGGTGGATACGGTAGCGGGGCTGTTCCAAATCGGCGCTGACTTCCAGCAGGGAGAGTGTGACCAACTCTTCCAGGGCCTGGGTCAGGTCGGTCCCATGCAGGTCGGTCAGGGCAGCGATGTGGGTCAGTGTCCCGCCCTGAGCGAGCGGCATCACCAGCAGGGTTTGACGGCCGGCTTCGTCCAGGGCATGCCAAGCTTGCCAGTAGATATAGGTGTACAGGTCCTCAATCTTTTTGCTGCGCGCTTCCCGTAAATTGTCCAGCACCTGGGTCAGGGGCAGCACCCGTGTTTGCCCCACGACCAGCTTCAGGGCCAGAGGGTTGCCGCCGACCACCTCGTAGATGCTGGCCAGTTGGGCGGGTGTCGCGCTGGCCAGAGCTGTCGCGCCGCGAATTTCGGCTTCATAGCTGAGCAGGGCCAGGGCATCGGACTGGCTCAGCTCCTTCAAGCTGAAGCAGTAAATGTCGTCGTAGGCGTGCAAGGTATGGCGGCTGGTTAGCAGAAATTTGGTGGGGTTGGCCCATTGGCGTAGGGCCGGTAACAGGGTCTGGTAGTCAATTACCGTTTCCAGGTTATCAATCACCACCAGGTAGGGCAGCTTTTTGAGCAGGGCAAACAGACCCGCTTGCTTCTCCGCCGGGGAACGAGTCAGCAGAAGAGGCTCGCCAAGCTGCTCCAGCAGCGAGTCGGTTAGCGTCACAGCATCGAGAGCGGGCCGTTGGAGGGCTTCAAGCCCGCTCCGAGAAAAAAATTCTTCCTGCTTGGCGCTGGTCCAGGCAATCCGGTGAAAGCGATCCGTCGAGGCCAGCTCACGAACCAACGCCGCTGCCAGCGAGGATTTGCCAATGCCGCCGATGCCGTCAATGGCGACCAGCCAGGGCGCTGAAGCCTGCTCCAGTACCAGGCGAAGCTGCTGTCGCTCGCGGCCAATCCCAAAAAGGTGGGTGTCGGGCAGCATGGCCAGCAAGGTAGACCGGGCCGTTGTTTCGGGCGTCCGAGAGGAGAGATCAGATGGAACAGTAAGGGTGGGGAAAATCTTTTGCAGCTCTGTCTGTCCCAGGCGATAACCGGCCTGCGCAGTCCACCTTTGCACGTCCGTCATATCCAGAGAGTCAGCAAAAATTTCAATAAGGCGCACGACGGCGGCTCGATCAGGCCGCCAGGTACGACCCCGATGTTGATAAGCTCGTTCCCAGATGGAGATCAGGTCGGCGCTCACGGGGAGTTGCCGGGCCAGTGCCGCCTGAGACAATCCGCGACTGGTTCTTAATTCTCGTAACTTTTGGCCGAATTCTGGCAGGTTCATTAGCAGTCTCAACATTCAAAGTGTACGAATTTTGTACGACTTTTGTATCTGACTAGCAGCGGAATTTCATGTTAAAATTATGTTGCAACAGTGGGTATAAGTAGGTAAGAGTCGACAAAGCGTGGAAATTTTTTGGGCGGAGAGATATCCGATTTTATAAAAATATATTATGCCGTTTTCCTATGATTTTGACAATTGGGGGTCTCAACATGGACGAAATTCTAACCGTCCAAGAAGTGGCTAAATATCTCAAAGTCAGCCGCAGCACAGTCTGGCGCTGGTGCAACCAGAGGCGGCTGCTGGCCTTTAAGGCCGGGCATGGCTGGCGTGTGCATCGCACTGCGGTTGAAAAGATGATGGGCTACTCACTCGAGCAATTCGAAGGAGAGGACGAGGCTGCTATTCAGACTTACTCAGGGGGATAAAACTTAACCAGCGAGTTGACCAATCCAGTGAGGAGGCTAGCCATGATCATAGCCCGGCTAGAAAAGCAGCCGAACCGGGAACCGCACGATGCCTGGTGGCTGGTAATTAATGGCGTCATCGAGCCGGAATTGCTTCATTTTTCCCAAGCAATTGATAACCAAACCCTGGTACAAAAAGTTATAGCAGCCCGGGCCCAAAAATTTGTGATTGACCTGACTACCCTCAGCAATTTCGACTCGCGTGGCTTGCTGCTACTGTTGCTGCTGTACAGACAGTTGTCTGACGAAAATATTCCCCTGGTTCTCCGCAATCCCAATTCTTATCTACAGCGGATATTGCGAATTATGCAGGTGGATCACTTCTTCGAGATCGACGTTGGCGAAAACCCCAAGGGAAACCATGATAACCCGGGCAGGTCGGCCCGTTCATGAAAGGGAAAAAAATGATCAAACTCTATCGCCCCAGCGATTGCCCCGCCTGTACCGACATCGAAGCCACCTTGCAAGAACTGGTCGTGGCGCACCAGATTATCATGATCGAAGAAGATAAGCTGCGAAACGATCTCGGTCAAGAAATCGCCCTGCCGGCGATTAATGATAACGGCCAAATCATCAGCGGGCCAGCAGCCATTTCAGCCTACTTAAAAGAGTTGGAGAATTTTGTGGCCGATTGGCGGCGGTTTCAATCAGACTCGTGCTATATTGATGACAATGGACAGGCATGTTAAAAGAAGAACCCCGCGGGAGCTTGTGTATCTTCATTTATCCTGGCTTTTGGAAGAGGTTGTTGACCTACCGGGGTTGGGCCGGGTGCGCTTGCCAATAGGATTTCAATACCCACTCGGCCAGCGGAACGGCGTTATAGATGCTGCCGGGATTAAAACCAAATCGGTACAGGATAAGCGCCAGGACTAGGTGCGGACGGGCGCGAAAACCAATGGGCGTTTCTAACGCGGCCTCATACGCAGTCTGAATCTCGGCGGCCTGGGCCGGGACGAGCAAGGCGGGATTGGGGTAGACAGATGCTTTTCTCTGGGCATACTTAGGAGGAGTGTCTGACCTTAGAAGCCCTTTAATTCTATCTACCCTATCCGAAACAATTTGTACCTCTTCCATTCCTTATCCCTATCATTTGTTAATTCACAGTGAAGCTTATCTTATAACATTCCCTTCAGAGATCGATTTAATCTGTTAATCAGGTTGGGCCGCTTCTTTTTGGCTGGGGAGGGGAATAAGCGATACTTAATTGCTTCTATTAAGTCCTGGGTATCCTGGGCAACCCGGACTGTCTTTCGGCCCAAGTGGCGGATAACGATCACATTATTTTGTAGGCTGAGACTGATCGTCCTGATGAGAGGTGTTGCTTCCAGCAAGGCAGTTTCCTCTAAAAGCGCACTGGACTTCATGCCGGTATTGGCCCAGATGATAACCTCCGGCTTCAGGGCCTTGATGCGAGCGATGGCTTGGGTAACATCTATCTCCTGGCCGACTATTTTTATATCAGGCGTGAGCAGGTTCTTAAGCCCATCGCTGAATGTTAAACTATCTGAAACGATAAAAACTCGTATCCGGCCCATTTCTCGACCCTGTCGTTTGTCAAGCTTCCCCAAAGATTGCTATCATAATTTCCCCATCTATCTTATCTAAGTTTGACGCTGCTGAAAATACCCGTTTGAGTTATTTTTCAAAATCCATCAGGGTGATATGGAGAGGAGGGATAATTCATCCGTCGCTGCCCGATTTTGATAGAGGGATAGATTGCCGAATTTTCGTCAATTCGCTAAAATCTGGTATGAATTCGTCTCAAAAGACCAAGGTAAAGTCGTGAGGAACTACAATGAAAATCTGGACGCCCCCAGCCGACTGGCTCAAAATCACCACGGTTGACGCCCACACCGGGGGCGAGCCCTTTCGGGTGATAACCGGCGGTTTCCCCGACCTGCCCGGTGCGACAATTTTAGAGAAACGTCGTTACGCGAAAGAAAAGCTCGACCACCTACGCACAGCCTTGATGTGGGAGCCGCGCGGCCACGCCGACATGTACGGCTGCCTCGTCACCCCGCCAGTGACCCCTGGAGCAGACATCGGCATCCTCTTTATGCACAACGAGGGCTTCAGCACCATGTGCGGGCATGGCATCATCGGCATTGCCACGGTGGCCTTAGAGACAGGGATGCTGCCGGCCGTCGAGCCGGAAACCACGCTTAAAATTGACACCCCCGCCGGGCTGGTTACGGCCCACGCCGCCGTCGCCGGCGGGCGGGTACAGCGTGTCCGCTTTCAAAACGTCCCCTCTTTTGTCCTGGCCCTGGATGAGATTGTTGACGTGCCGGGGTTGGGCCAGGTACGTTACGATTTGGCCTTTGGAGGCGCTTTTTATGCTTACGTTCAAGCTGGCGACGTGGGGCTGGCCTGCACGCCGGAAGATTATCGCCCCCTGATCGAAAAGGGCATGGCCATCAAACGCGCGGTGATGGTCGCCCGGCCTATCCCCCATCCCTTTGAAGCCGATTTGAGCTTTCTCTACGGCGTCATTTTCGTCGGCCCGGCGCTGGCCGAGGGCGGGCACAGCCGCAATGTCTGCATTTTTGCCGAGGGAGAGGTAGATCGCAGCCCGACAGGGACAGGTGTGAGCGGCCGGCTGGCGCTGCATTATGCCCGCGGTGAGGTTGGCCTCAACCAAGCGATTACTATCGAGAGCATTATCGGCAGCCGCTTCACCGGGCGAGTTCTTGACACCACCACTTTTGGCCCCTACCCCGCTGTTATCCCCGAAGTCGAAGGCACCGCCCACCTCACCGGCCGCCACGAGTTTTTGATTGACCCGGAAGATCCTCTACGGGCGGGGTTTATGCTTCGTTAATAAAATTTGTGTCCTAATTGATACGAAGCATGGGCACGAGATGGTGGAATCGCTTTAGCCCTTCGAACTTATGCCACGCTTGCGCTGGTAATAACGGCGCATCTTATCGCGGCTGCCACACAAATTCATGCTGCACCAGCGCCGGCTCTGATTCTTACTGGTATCCACAAATAACCAATCGCAGCCATCGGAGCGGGCGCATTGGCGCACACGGGGCAGATCCGCCGAAGTCAGCAGGTCTGCCGCCGACCAGGCAATCGGCCAGAGCATGGTGTCTAAAGCACTGGCATCCTGCCGCCACTGCCAGGTAAAAACCGCCCCCGCCGAAACAAGCTGCGGCCGGCCCGGCGCTTCAGCCAGCCAGGCATTCAAAGCAGCGACGTCCGCTGGCAGCGGGGTCTGTTGGTGGGCAACGGCGGCAAAGATACGATAGATCGTTCCGCGCAAGACAATAGCTCGGTCAAACACGGCTGTAGCCCTGGTCGGATTGGCTGCTGCTTTCTGGTCAAGCTGCTGGGCCTGATCGTCGTTCAACAGGCTTGCATGCCGGCTCCAGGCCAGCAAGTCAGGATAGTGATGGAGGTATTCGTGGTGGAGCACCTCGGTTTGGGTATAGGTGTTGGTAAAATCCAGGCATAACTGCCCGCCAATTAATTCTAGGTTACCGGCTTCTCTGCGTTTACGGGCCATAGCTCCCCTTACATCTCATCAAAAATATTTGACAGACCCCCTCATCTATGCTATTTTACTACCAGCAAAATCAATTATAGCAGGTAATAAACTGATCCAAAAATCAGCGCCTGCTCCCCGCCGATTGCTGTAACTATCGCCAATTGATGAAACTGCAACAAGTAGCAGGGTCGCAGCACCTATCTGGCTACATAATAACCTCAGTTCGGAGTTTTTATTTTCTTGACAGGACCTACGGCAAGATTTACAGGATAAAAAAGTTCAATAATCTTGTTAATTCTGCCGAAGGTCCTGTCCATTTTACGTAAAACATCAAACTCAGTTAATGCTATTTTCTGGAGAGGTTGAATGGAACCATGAACGTTAAACGCCGCAATTCACCCTTATTTCTAGCTATTCTGGGTATCTCCGGTTTGCTTTGCCTTTTTGGTCTCCTTTGGCTGTCCCCTCCGGCTGAGGCCGGGGTGATCAGTGGGACACCCACACTTCAGGCAACACCCTCTCCTTCCGGCGGCTGGAGCGACTTGCTGCAAGTAACTCCTTTTGCCTATACGGACCCTCTTCCCGAACCCGTCGAAAGCCCTCTAGACGGCACCTACGCCAAAGTTGATCCCTCGTGGCCGCAGTGGTGGCTGTGCCGGCGCTGCGCCGATTACCGGCCCGCAGGCGGGATCTGGAAGCTGCAATTCGATCAAGGGGTCATGCGTATTTATTACGACGTCACCGGCTGGCACAGCCTGGCCTCGTTTACAGTTTCCGGCGACCGGCTGACCCTCTTTAATGATCCCTACTGCGGAGAAAAAGGCGAATACAAGTGGAAATTAAAAGACGGGCAACTGGAGCTGGCTGTCATCAACGACTCCTGTTCCTTTCAACTCCGGGGAAGAAACTTGAGTGAACAGCCCTGGCCGGCCTGTCCAGCGCCGGATAGCCCCCAGCAAGGCCAGCAGCCTCCGGGGTGTGCGGACAATCCGCCTCCGCCAGCAGCCCCGGCTCCGGCAGATCTGCCTGTCACCGTTACTGCTCACGGGGGAGACAGCCGCTTTTTTGAAAACCCTCCAGATACCATTGCCTTTGCCAATGGCCTGGCTGACTCCCAGCCTGAAGGCATTCACGTTACCTACCACTCCGAAAGCATTCCCTTTGGTCTGAACCGCGTCCTCTGGTGGAAGGGTGACTGGATTGAAGCTTCGACGGACCGGCCCTTCACGGCGATGGGTGTCCAATTTATGGGCGACCCCCAGACTGGCTGGGCGCGGGTGCTTTTTGATGGGGTCGAAGTGTGGCGGGGCAATACCACGGATATTTGGTCGAAGGCGGGCCGGCATGGCGGTTATATTGAAATCTCCGGGTTTGAGCAGGGGCCGCACACCCTTCGCGCCGAGAGTCTAGGCTTTGATTACCATCCTGTGCCGGTGGCGAGCTTCGGTTTTAGCGAGCAGGAGAGCGTCAATTCTGTGGCTGTGGTCAGCCGCACCGCTCAGATTGACGGTGCCACGCTGGTTTATGTACCGGCCGGGCAATTCCTCATGGGCAGTGGCAGGGCTGATCCGGAGGCTGAACAGGACGAGAAACCTCAACATAGCCCCTCTTTGGATGCCTATTGGATTGACCGCACCGAAGTGACCAACGCCATGTACGCGCGCTGTGTAGAGGCGGGCGACTGTACGGCGCCCATGCATTCATCCCGTTACTCGCAGCCGGAGTATGCCGAACATCCGGTATCCGGGGTTACATGGTTTCAGGCCGGCGAATACTGCCGCTGGGCAGGCCGCCGTCTGCCAACCGAAGCCGAGTGGGAGAAGGCTGCGCGCGGCACGGATGGACGGCTCTATCCCTGGGGCAACACTGCGCCTGATGCTAAACTCCTGAACTTTGGTAAAGAAGTTAACGATACGACGCCCGTGGGCAATTATCCTGCTGGCGCCAGCCCTTACGGGGCGCTGGATATGGCCGGCAATGTCTGGGAATGGGTAGCAGATGGATATGATCCTTCCTATTACGCCGATGCGCCGACAACCAACCCACCAGGTGGAACCACGGCCAACCAGCGGGTCGTGCGGGGGGGAGCCTGGGGAGTAGATGCTCGCGCCGTCCGGGCGGCCAATCGCTTTTGGGCCTTTCCGGGCCGGAACGATACCGATGGCTTTCGCTGCGCCGTGAATGATGGCTACAAGTAGTTTATTTTATTATAAAGAAGAGCGCCCTTCAATTGAAGGGCGCTCGCGGTAGGCATAGGGGTTAATTAAATTAAATTTTGTGGGCGGCGGGTTCTCACTGGAACCCTCAGCACAACCCAGCTCATTGTTTGTTGTGTTCTCCCTGCCGTACCATCTATCCTTATCATACTCTATTTTTGTTAGAAATCCGTTAACGAATCATTAGAGTTAGATTAAGATTTCGTCCTCTTTCATATCTCGATCATTACCTTGACCACTCGATCTTGATAAGCGGCGTTCATGGCAAACGCTTCCGGTGTTTTTTCCAGGGGAAAACGGTGGCTCACCACGCTCAGCAAATCCACTGCGCCACTGCGAGCCAGGCGTATTGCCCGCGGGTAGGTATGTTTCATGCGGCGGGCCAGGCGGATGGTCAACCCTTTGCGCCGGACAGTGGAGTGTTTCAACTCAATCCGGTCGCTCTCAGAAATGCCGACAATGACCATCCGTCCGCCCAGGCGAGTCATCTCCGCCGCTTGTTGGACGGAGTGATCGGCCCACGCTGCCTCGATGGCTACATCTACCCCCCGGCCATGCGTTGCGCTCAAAACGGCTTTGACCGGGTCGGTCTGGTCGCAGTTGATTGGGATTGCTCCATAATGCTGAGCTGCTTCGAGCCGCCAGGGGAACTTATCGCTGACAAAGATGGGCTGCGCCCCGGACAGCCGCGCCAATTGCAAAATAAACAGGCCCACCGAACCAGCCCCCAGGATGGCGACGCTGTCCGCCACCCTGATTTTAGCCAGGTCAATGGCATGAATGGCAATACCCAATGGTTCCAACATGGCCGCACTAACATCGTCCAAGCTGTCGGGGACAGGGAAACAGCTCCGCGTGGGCATATGCAGCCACTGGCACAGGCTGCCGTGGTCAGGGTAGGAGCCGCAAAAATGCAAATGCAGGCATAAGTTCGGCTGGCCCAGCTCGCACATCTCGCAGTGCCAGCAGGGCTGCGCCGGATCAATCGCCACCCGCAGCCCCGGCGCCAGCGAATGGAAGTTGCCGTCCAGGTTGTCTGGTCCTGGCCCGACCGCCTCCACCACCCCGGCGAATTCGTGCCCTAAAATGAGCGGGCTTTGCAAAGCCACGTCACCAATACGAGCGTCTTTGTAGCTGTGCAAATCGCTGCCGCAGATGCCCACGGCGGTGACTCGCAGTAACACTTCACCTGGCCCCGGCGACCCCGGATGAGGAATTTGTTCGACCCGCATATCCGACGGGCCGTGAAGCCGGACGGCAGTCATCATTGATTGGCTATCCATGGTTGGAGGTCTCCTTTTATCTAAATGAAAACCCAAAGTTAGTGGATTTGTAAATATTTCAGGAGCGGGAAAGTGCACGTTTGCACTCCTGAAATCAAACTGTTGTCTTCTCAAGGCGACGCGGCCAAGAGTTGCTCGTTGAAAAAACCGACAATCCGGCGTTCATATTCTTCCGGCCAGCGGTCGCCATACCCCCCGTGACCGACCTGGGGCACCAGCCAGAGTTCTTTGGGCTGGCCAGCGGCCTCAAATTGAGCCTGGGTGCGGTTAACCTCAGCCTCATGCTCGCCGGCAATAAAGAACAAGGGGCGTGGACTGATTTTGGCAACCGAGTCAATGGGCCTGACCGACGCCGGGTCAGTGCCGGTGTAATAGCGAAAAAAGAATACGATAAAGCCTTGTACCAAACTCCCGACCAGGGTCTCGCGCGCGCCACGGGGAGTGATGTTGGTGGTTAAATCGTCGAAGTTTCCTTCCGCTACCACTGCCTTAATTTCGGGCAGGCGGGCCGCGCTCTCCACGGCCAGAACACCGCCTATTGAAAAACCGAGCACCCCAATTTTATGATCCGCAATGTCGGGCTGGCGCTGCATAAATTGAACGGCAGCGGCCACATCCACAGTTTCAGTATGGCCCATTGTATGCATCACATCTGGACCGGCGCAAGGGTGCGGATCAAGCAGCATGACCCCGTAGCCATGTCTGGTCAGAATTTTGGCTTCGGGCAGCATGCCATCGCGGGCTGTCCAGTGTCCTTGTAATAATAAAACAGCCGCTCCATTTTGGGAAGGCCGATACCAGCCGGTGAGGGTTTGACCGGGTTGGGGCTGAATTTGGACCGTTTGATAGTGGGTCAGCCCCACATCAGCCGGGGTCTGGCCTGGAGCCGGGCAGTCCCAGACGGTTAATCCGACCACGATGCGCCGGCTAATTTCGGCAACAAGCAGGGTCAGGCCAAGCAGAACTATTATAATGGTGAAGATAGTCAGTTTAAGAATATACGACCATCTAAAGTTTGAGAGAGAGAAGGCGGGCTTGGTGATTTTCATATTGTTACTACTCAATCCACGCAACGCCCTTTAACACGAGGGTAGTGGTTGCAAAGTAAGTGATGGGGTCCCAAAGCTCCGCTTTGGACTCCTAACCCGTCACCTGCAATTTAACCACTACCGCACGAGTAAGGATGGCAATTTCCGCTGGAAAAATGCGCTGCACCTGAGCAGTACTTCATTATTATAGCATTACAGCGGTCAGTGGCCGGCGGTCATCGAATTGGGCATTTGCCACCGTCCCGTCGCATCACGATCTAATGGGAAACAGGCGATAATTGCCGGCCGATTTAGCGGGCCGTAAATATGAGGAAACAGGGTGTTCGGATCGGGCTGACGACTGGGAACGGTTGCCATAGCCGCCTGCTGCGGAGGAATAGGCGGCTCAAAGATGAGGGGAACGGCCAGCCGGGCCGGATCAATTTCCAGAGCCAACAGCTCATCCTGCAAGGCGACAAAGTAAAGGTTAGCAGTCTCGATCAGCTTCGCCGCACCGGCCGTGCAGTGGATAAAACCTTCCTCGGCAAAAGTGACGGGCTGGTAAGGTTGATTGAGGGGCTGCTGACGGTAATAACTGGCCGGAGTAAGATGGTAAATCCGATCCTCATCCCTGTTAGGACTCATGGCTTAAACTTCTCCGCCAGAATTTCGGCCAGGGTGGGCCGGCCAATCTCCTGCAAATCATAGCGCACCCGCTGGTGAGGATGCTTGATGTGCAGCAGTTTGCCCAGGTCAATCGGTGTACCGATGATAACCAGATCGCAAGGCGTAGCGTTAATGGTTCGTTCCAGTTCCTTCATCTGGGCTTCGTCATAGCCCATCGCCGGCAGCACCGCCCCGGTTGTCGAGTACTTTTCGTAAGTCGCCAGAATCGAGCCAACGGCATAGGGTCGTGGATCAACAATTTCCGCTGCCCCAAAGCGCTGGGCGGCCACCACCCCGGCCCCGTAGGCCATCTCGCCGTGGGTCAACGTCGGCCCGTCCTCTACTACCAGGACACGCCGGCCGCGAATGGCGGCGGGATCATCTACCGTAATCGGTGAGGCTGCGTCAACCACGATAGCTTGGGGGGCGACCGCCTGAACATTTCGGCGCACCTCGGCAACAGCAGCGGCGTCGGCCGTGTCAATTTTATTGATGACGACAACATCGGCCATGCGCAGGTTGGCCTCGCCGGGGTGGTAGGTTACTTCGTGGCCAGGCCGATGCGGGTCAACCACAACGATGTGCAGGTCGGGCTGGAAGAAGGGCAGATCGTTGTTGCCGCCATCCCAAACGACCACGTCGGCTTCGGCTTCAGCCCGGCGGAGAATGGCTTCGTAATCCACGCCCGCGTAAACAATCGTGCCCCGATCAAGATGCGGCTCGTACTCTTCCCGTTCCTCAATCGTACACTCGTATTCGTCCAGATCACCGTAATCGGCAAAGCGCTGCACCGCCTGGACCACCAGGTTGCCGTAAGGCATGGGATGGCGCACCGCCACCACCTTTTTACCCATGCGCTGCAAAATCTCGCAGACCCGGCGGGTGGTCTGGCTCTTGCCGCTGCCTGTCCGCACTGCGCCAATTGAGACGACCGGTTTACTGCTCTTCAGCATGGTGTGGCGCGGCCCCAGCAGCCGGTAATCGGCCCCGGCGGCCAACACCGCCGAAGCCTGGTGCATCACGTATGCATGGGGCACGTCAGAGTAGGCAAAAATGACCTGGTCAACCTGTAGCGAGTGGATGAGTGCAGTCAGCTCGGACTCGGGCTGGATGGGAATACCGTGAGGGTATAGTGGACCGGCCAGTTCCGGGGGATAGACCCGGCCTTCGATATTGGGGATTTGGGTAGCGGTGAAAGCGACAACCTCGTAAGCCGGATTGTCACGGAAGTAGACGTTAAAATTGTGAAAGTCGCGCCCGGCGGCGCCCATAATAATCACACGCTGCTTCGACATCGAAGTACCTCCAGAAGTAAGGGTGAATAGTGAATTGTGAATAATTAATGTGATAACAACTCGCCGACTTGTTGGCTTGCCGAATCGTTGGCCGATCAGGCCAGGTAAGAAAGCAGAATACTGAGGCCATACAGGATAATCAGGGGGAGCATTACCAGCCCCATATTGAAGGGGTCCACGGTGGGGGTAATCATTGCGGCGGCAATGGCGATAATAACGATGGCAAAGCGCCATTGTTTGAGCAGAAACTGCGGCGTGACCAGCCCAATCTTGGTCATAATAAAGATAATCAAGGGGGTTTCAAAACTCAGGCCGACCCAAAAGACCAGTGAAGTAACAAAGGGAATGTATTCACGGGATTGCCACTGCTGGATAAAAATTTCGGGCTGCCAGGCGCTGAGAAAGCTCACGGCTGCCGGGGTCAGAATATACCAGGCAAACAGCACCCCAATGAAAAAGAGCAGGGTGGCAAAAGGAACACCCCACAAGATGTATTGTTTTTCGTTGGGTTCAAGGCCGGGTAAGATAAACATCAGGAACTGGTAAACCAGGAAGGGCATGGCTATAACCAGGCCGGCGGTCAGCGCCACCCGAAAGTAGATCGTGATCCCTTCGGTTGGCCCCAGCACCTGCAATTTTTGGCCGTAAGGGGCAATCAACAGTTCCAAAATCGGAGTAGTGAAAGCCGCAGCCAGCAGGGTGCAGACAAACACGGCAATGGCTGCTTTCACCAGACGGTCACGCAGCTCTTCCAGATGTTCTAACAAAGTCATCTGGTTAGCCAGTTGTTCGGTTGCCTCTTTCATGCGCGAGGTGGTGCTGCTCATTCAGCCGCCTCAGTCGGGGAGACGGGTGCAGGCTTCGCCTCCGGTTGAGTCGAAGGATGAGTTCCATTCTTCTCTATTTCAGCTTCGCGGACGGGCGAGGCGGGGACTTCAGGAACAGGAACCAGCGGTGAGTCAGATGCGGGAACAGGCTCACTGGCTGTTTCGATTTCAGGGGTTTCTGAGGCGGGAGGCACAGGTTTAAGGGAAGGGATTGAAGGGGGAGCAATGCTATGATCAACAACCGTCTGGGCAGTTTTGCTTACCTGCGCGGCCTGGGCAGTGATTTCAGTTCGAGATTGGGTCAGGGCTTGCTTGGTTTCTTCAAGTTCCTTGCGAACCTGCTCTATTTCTTCCATGCGCGCCGCCACAGTGATTTCTCGCTGCCACTCGGCCATAAATCCCTGCGACATATTGCGCAGGTCCCTCACATATTTACCGGCCTTACCTGCAATTTCGGGCAGGCGGCGCGGTCCAAAAACCATCAGAGCAATAATAAAAATAAAAAGCAGTTCGGGAAACCCGATACCTAAAATATCCACCTTTAAACCGGCACTTTCAACATTTGACGAAGCTTGACCCGATCCCGTGAAACCAGGCTACCCAGCACGCCATTCACAAAACGCGGCGAACTTTCACTGCCAAACATCTTGGCCAATTCGACAGCTTCGTTGATCGCCACTTTGGGCGGGATTTCCGGCTCAAAGAGGAGTTCATAAATCGCAATCCGCAGCACATTGCGGTCTACGGCAGCAATTTGATCAATAGGCCATTCTGGAGCCAAGTCACCCACAACGCTATCGAGATAAGTTCGATAAGTTTGGACGCCCATAGCAAGCGAGCGCGCAAAAGCCTCGGCGGCTTCAGGCAGCGGGCGGTCTTCAAACCTACCTTCAAGGGCGGCTTTAGCCTCGTGATCGGTAAAATCAAGCTCGTAAAGCACCTGCAAAACTACCGCACGAGCGCGTCGTCGAACTTTCATAGGTTGCTCCCTTCCTATGTGACGTGAATAGGCTGTCTGGGTATTCAATAAAATGTGAATGTTCAAACGATTTTGGACTTCTGATTTTGGATTTTGGAAAATCTAAAATCTAAAATCTAAAATCTAAAATTTATTGCATGACCAGGCCGCCATCCACGGTTAAAACCTGGCCTGTGATAAAAGCGGCTTCATTCGACGCCAGAAAAAGCACGGCGTTCGCTACATCCTCGACGGTCCCCAACCGGCCCAGGGGTGTGTTGGCAATCGCCGCCTGGATCATCTCTGGCGGCAGCACTTCGGTCAAAGCGGTCGGGACAAAACCCGGCGCAACCGCATTGACCGTAATATTCCGCGAACCAATCTCTTTAGCCAGAGACTTGGTAAACCCAACAATCCCGGCTTTGGAAGCGGCATAGTTAGTTTGGCCTGCCTGTCCGGCCAGCCCGACCACCGAAGTGATATTGATGATCCGTCCGCTGCGCTTTTTCATCATCGGCCGTACTGCTGCTTTGGAGCAGTAGTAGGTGCTGGTTAGGTTAGTTCTCAACACCAGTTCCCAATCCTCATCCTTCATCGTCATGATGAGGGTGTCGCGAGTGGTACCAGCGTTATTTACAAGTATATCTATTTGACCGCAGGTGTCAATTGTCTCTTTAATTAAGCGCTGGGCTTCACTGCTCTGGCTTACATCCGCCTGGATAATGATCGCTTCGCCCCCAGCGACTTTGATTGCTGAGACAACTTCCTCTGCGCCTTCCGGGCTATTGCGATGATTCACGACAACTTTGGCTCCCTGAGCAGCCAGCATTTGAGCAATGCCCGCTCCGATGCCTCGTGAACTGCCGGTAACGACGGCTACTTTACCTGATAGGTCGAATTTCATGGGCGTTGTTTGTATCCGTTTATTGTCATTTTTTAATGGAGTCCAAAATGTACTTTGGACTCCCTCTTCCTTCACCCTGCCAGAAACGCCGCGATATCTTCGGCTTTGCCAATACTGCGCGTCTCGACGTCTTTGGCAATCCGCTTGATCAGCCCGGTCAACACATCTTTTGGGCCAAGCTCGATAAATTGGGTGACACCTTGATTGACCATCCCCAGGACCGAATCCGTCCAGCGCACCGAAGCGGTCAACTGGCCTTCCATCTCGGCCCGAAGGGCCTCCAGCGAGTCAAGCGGCTCGGCGGTGATGTTAGCCACAACCGGAACTTCGGGCAAGTTTAGCGGCGTTCGATTGATCGCCGTCCGGAACTCATCGGCCACCACCCGCATCAACTCCGAGTGGGCGGCAATGCTGACCGGCAACTTGATCGCTCGCTTGGCCTTAGCGGCCAGGGCCAACTCGATCCCCCGCTCCACCGCCGCATTGTGGCCGGAAATCACCACCTGGCCGGGCGAGTTGTAGTTAGCCACCTGCAGTACGCCATCGCCTTCACCGGAAACCTGCCGGCAAATCTGCGCGACCACTTCATCATCCAGCTTCAGGATAGCGGCCATGCCGCCCGGATTCAGGTCGCCTGCTTTTTTCATCAGCCGCCCGCGCTCGCGGACCAGGCGCAGCCCGTCTTCAAACGTCAACACCCCCGCCGCCACATAGGCCGAGTATTCGCCCAGGCTGTGGCCGGCGACAAAGGCGGGCCTGGCTTGATAACCTGCCGCCCTCAGTGCGGTCAGGGCCGCGATGCTGGTTACAAAAATCGCCGCCTGGGTGTTAAGGGTATCATTTAAATCGGCTTCCGGACCCTCAAAACAAAGCTGGCTGAGCGGAAACCCGATGATCTCGTCGGCCCGGTTAAAAATGTCCCGGGCTGCCGGATAATTCTCTACCAAAGTCCGGCCCATGCCCACTTCCTGGGAGCCCTGGCCGGGAAACACGAAAGCGATCTTGTTGCTCATCTTTTTAGGCAAAATAAGAGCCGTGCCAGCGTAAGTGTTAGCACGGCCGATTAAAGGAGTAGGGAATAGAGAGTATCTGTATCTCCTTACTTCCTACTCCCTCCTCCTTGCTGATTACTTCGCCGGAGCCGCTTCCTCCATGTCAATCACCTGCACCCCGTTGTACGTGCCGCATTTGAGGCAGACATGATGGGACAGATGCAAGGTGTGGCACTGGGGACACGGTACCATGGTCGGCATGTTGAGGCGCAGGTAGTGCGCTCGCCGCCGGTCGCGCCGGATGCGGGATACTTTTCGTTTAGGTAATGCACCCATAATTGATAAAATTCCTTCCTAGAATTAAAACTTTCAATCTTCTAATAAGGTCTGTAGGCCGGCCCAGCGAGGATCAACCACGTCCTCCCGGCAATTACAGGAACCTGCGTTGAGGTCCTGGCCGCAGTGAGGGCACAAGCCCTTGCAATCGGGGCGGCAGTAAAGCTGCGTACCGCCAGCCACCAGAAGTTCCTGCCGCACCACTTCTGCTAAATCCAGAATGTGCTGCTCGTCAATGAGATTGGCCGCTTCAATTTCCGGCGGCTGGGTAATGGCCGCGCCGGTGATAATATCCAGAGTTGGAAAAAACTCCTCTTCCAACTCAATCGCCACGGGCGCGGTGAAGCTGGTTAAGCAGCGGCCGCAGTTCTTTTCGATGCTTGTTTGCAGCTCGCCCGTCGCCAAAATGTTCGGCCCGGTGCGCAGAAACCTCACCTGGCCGGTCAATGGTGCGACAATCTTCAGTTCTTCATCATCAAAGTCGCCCTGGAGGTCTGTCTCAATCTCATACGTGCGAACCGCGCCGGTTGTTTCCTTTAACAACTGGGCGACGTTAAATTCCAGCCCATGCGAGGGGTGTTTAACCCGATTTTTATGCATAAGCCTGAATTATAGGCCAAACCGCCGGAAATTCAAAATCAGGAGCAAAGTAGCAGGGTAGCAAGTAGCAGCAAAATGCAATAATCAATCTGCTACTCTGCCACCTGCTACCTTGTTATCTCTCTTCCTCTAGCACTTCTTTCTCTTGGCTAATATTCTCCCTATCCGCTTTCTTGGCCTGGGTTTCTCTGACCTCGCGCAGCCCGTTACGGACGGTAGTCAGAGTCTTCATAAGCTGCTCTTCCAGTTCACTCAACTGATCAACGATGTACTCATCGGCCTCGGCAATGATTTCCTCGGCCTGGCGATGCGCTTCCACTTCGATTTCCTGGGCACGTTCCTGAGCGTAGACAACCAACTCATGGTCGTTCGCCAGAGATTTGGCTTTTTCGCGGGCCATTTCCAGCAGGCGGTTGGCCTCTTCCTGGGCTTGCAGGAGGGTCCGGTCTCGCTCGGCTTCGGTGCGCTTGGCTAACTTCACCTCTTCAGGAATCGAAATACGCATCTGATCAATGATGTCCAGAAAAGCATCTTCCTGCACAATTACATTGGAGGTAAACGGCAGATGAAAACTCTCCGTTACCAACGATTCGAGCCGGTCTATCAGGTGAAGAATGTCCATAAAACCACCCTTAGGAGTAGATCAATTTCAATTATCAACGGATAATTGATTATTGTCAATCTCGCACCGAAACAATTTGGATGCGGCTGTGGCCATCCTCGTCCACCATCGCCTTTTTGCGCAGCGCCTTGACCACTACCGGCGGGGCCAGGTCTTCAATCGGGCCGCCGTTCATGGCAATTTCGCGCAGAATACTGGAACTGAGGAAAGAATACTCCTGGCTGGCCATCAAGCAGACCGTGTCAATATCCGGCTCAAGCTTATGATTAGCCAGAGAAAGCTGTAGCTCCCATTCAAAGTCCGACAGGGCGCGCAGCCCGCGGACAATGTAACCAGCGCCTTGCTCTTTGGCAAAATTGACGGTCAACCCACTGTAACTTTTAATCTGCACATTCTTTAAATGAGCCAGAGCCTCGCGGGTCATTTCCAGCCGCTCTTCGATAGGAAAGAGTAGGCTTTTCATCGGCCGGTCGTACACACCCACGATTAACTCGTCAAACAGTTGGGCCGCCCGAGCGGCGATATCCACGTGGCCATTGGTGATGGGATCAAAGGTAGCCGGGTAAATTGCTCGTTTCATTAATTTAAGTCACTCCGTGGACTCCAAAAGTTAGCCAGTTGGCGGGCCAGCAGCCGATTCTGAGGGGTTTCCAAACCGGGATCTTTTTCAAAGATAAATTGGGCCTCCTGGCGGGCTAATTCCAACAATTTGGTATCGGTCAGCTTGACCAACTTCAAATCGGGCAAACCACTCTGGCGCGTGCCGAAAAATTCGCCGGGGCCGCGCATCTGCAAATCTTGCTCGGCCAATTCAAAGCCGTTGTTGGTCCGCTCGATAACAGCCAGACGCTGTTCGGCTTCGACCGAGGCGCTATCGGCCAGAAGCAGGCAGTAACTTTGATGCTCGCCCCGGCCGACCCGTCCCCGGAATTGATGGAGTTGGGCCAGGCCGAAGCGATTGGCTCCTTCGACCAGAATAACCGTTGCATTCGGCATATCAATCCCGACTTCCACCACCGAGGTTGAAACCAAAATATGCATCTCCTGGTCGCGGAAAGCAGCCATCGTCTTTTCTTTTTCGTCAGCTTTCATCCGCCCGTGCAGCAAGCCTAACTTCAAACGGGGGAAGATGTGAGTTTGCAGCCGTTTGTGCTCCTCAACCGCCGATTTAGCCTCCGTCTTCTCTGACTCCTCGACCAGGGGGCAGATGATGAAAGCTTGCCGCCCCTTTTCAATTTGTGAGCGAATAAAGCTGTAGGCTCGCTCCCGCTCTTTGGGCGTTAACCAGCGGGTTTCGATGACTTGGCGGCCCGGCGGCATCTCGTCAATGATGGACAAATCCAGGTCACCGTACAGGGTCAGGGCCAGCGTGCGTGGGATGGGCGTTGCCGTCATGACTAGCATGTGCGGGTTAAAGCCTTTTTCCCGCAGCGCCGCCCGCTGTTCCACGCCAAAGCGGTGCTGCTCGTCAATAACCGCCAGGCGAAGACTTTTGAATTCAACACCGCTTTGGATAATTGCGTGCGTGCCAACCAGAAGATCAACCTGTCCCCCGGCCAATCCGTCGAGTAGTTCTTTGCGCTCGGCGGCGGCAGTACTGCCGGTCAGGAGCCGAATTTGGAAGGAGCGTCCCAGCGCTTCGCCGATAGCAACTAACAACCGGTTCATGCCCTGGAAGTGCTGCTCGGCCAAAATTTCGGTGGGAGCCAGGATAGCGGCCTGGCCGCCGTCTAACACAGCCAGCACCATTGCCGCCAGGGCGACCACTGTTTTACCGGAGCCGACATCGCCTTGCAGCAGGCGGCTCATCGGCGTGTCCCGCTGCAAATCGGCGGTAATCTCATCCAGCGCCCGGCGCTGAGCCGAAGTCAGGGGAAAGGGCAGCGCCTGCAGCAGCTTTTCAACCGCTTCAGAATTGATAGTGACCGGCTGGCCCTGCTGCGCTTGCCAGGCCCGGCGCTGGCGCAGCACCCCCAACTGGATCAGCAAAAGTTCATCAAAAGCCAGGCGGCGGCGCGCCGCCTCCAGCTTTTCCCAATCGTCAGGAAAGTGAATCTGGCGAATGGACTCGTCCAGCGGGGGCATAGCCAGCCGCTGGCGCGACTCTTCTGGCAAATAATCCGGCAAGCGGCGGGTCCAGTAATCTACCGTCGCTTTGATTTGGTTGCGCAGCCACTTGATGGTGATGCCTTCGGTTAGCGGATAAACGGGAACCAGCCGCCCGGTGTGGATTAGATTTTTATCCAACTCTTCCCACTCCGGCGATTGAAACGTCAGGCGGCCCAGGTACTCGTCCACCTTACCACTGATAACAATTTGCAGGCCAGGCTGCAATTTTTGAGCCAGCCAGGGCTGGTTAAACCAGGTGACTTCAATGGTGGCCGTGCCGTCGGACAGGGTACTGGTGATAATGGGCCGCCCGTTGCGGGTATCGCGCTGGCGCGTTTCCCAAACCTGGGCAATGATCGTCACCTCTTCACCATAGCGAAGCTGATTGATCGGCTTAAGCTGGCGGTAATCATCATAACGGCGCGGATAGAGGCTGAGGAAATCGCTGATAGTGCGCACCCCCAGGTTGGCCAACTTTTTAGCCATCGCCTCTTTGATGCCGGGCAGCCTCGTTACCAATGAATCCAACCCGGCACTACTTAAATCTGCTTGCGCTTCCCTGGAAAGACGCGGGGGGGCCGGCGGTCGGTGTGGAACATCACTTCTTTTGACCTGACTGGGCGGTGGAGCGGCTTTGGACACCATCCTGGCTTCTGGCTGAGGTAACGGCGACTCTTGCCTCATGATGAGGGGTTCAATAGGCGGCGCCGGTCGGGGCGCTGCCGGGGCCGATGTTTCCCTTTCCTGATTACTCTTTGCAGGAGCGTCCGTCCCGATCTTGTGCAGTTTGACCAAAAGGCGGTGAATAAAATGGGGCCGGTCGGCTTCGGCCACCTCCGGGTAGCGGGCCAAATCTTGCACTATTTCGTTAATCAGCGCCCGTTCCTGATCGGTGGTGGCTTCTTGGAGCGCCTCGCTGCCCCAATTAGAGGCCAATCTTTCCAGCCCACCAAAAACAGCTTTATTTTTGTAACCCAGTCTTTTTTCCTGGGTGAGCATTCGGCTCAGTTTATCAAAACTAGATAACATAATAGGATTTTAGATTTTGGATTTTAGATCCTTCGACTAAGCTCAGGACAAGTTTACGATTTACGACATCGCCCATTCATTAACAATTAACAATTGACTATTCACTATTGACAATTTAAAAGGTCATACCTTCATAAACCACAATCCCCATCGCGTTTGGCCCGACACGAGTGGCCAGGTCGGGGCCATATTGAATGATGGGAAAGCGCAGGCTCGGGAAACTCTGCTCCAGCCGTTCTTTAAGGGTTTTGGCCTCTTTATTAGGCTGCTTATTGGGCTGAATAATAGCAGTTTGCTCTAAATTATCAAATTCAGCCACAAACTCGAACAGCTTCTCGATAGCTTTTTCAGTTGTGCGGACTTTTTCCAGGGGAATAATATCGCCATCCTCCATAAACAGGATCGGCTTGATATTCAACATTGACCCCAGAATGGCTTGAGCCTTACCAATGCGGCCACTCCGTTCCAGATAATCCATCGTTTCCACATAAAAAACCAGGTAAATATGAGGGATCATCCCTCGCACCAGGCGGACGATATCATCCAGCGTCGCGCCGTCATTGGCGGCCCTGGCCGCCGCTTTAACCAGAATCCCCAACCCCACCGAAGTGGTCATCGAGTCGACCAGCTCGATGGTGCAGCGGCCCAGCAAGCTTTCTGCCCCGAACCGGGCCTGTTGCAGCGTTTTGCTCAAGTGGCTGGAAATATGGATCGAGAGCATCTGGTCGGTTTGCTTGTGCAGCCTGGTGTAAAGTTCTTCAAAGACCGCCGGGTCGGGCGGCAGGCTGGCCGGATAGGGCGCGCCGTAATTCAAGCGGCGAAAAAGTTCATCCGAGTCAATATTGATCCCTTCCAAAAACCGGTCGTTACCCAACTGAATGGTCACCGGGATAACGTGGACGCCCAATTTCTCGGCTTCGCCCGGTTCAAGATAAGCGGTGCTATCGGTGATTATGGCAACTTTTCGTGACAACGTAAATCTTACTCCAATGAAATAATGTAGTGATAATAAGGCTGACCTCCATCGTGAACTTCCACTTCCAGTTCAGGATAAAGCGCCCTGATTTTTTCGGCTAAAGTGCCGGCCCTCGCCGCTAAACACTCCTGGCCAAAGTAGATGGTAATGATCTCGTGCGTCCCGGCTTCAACTTTCGCCAGCACATCCAGGGTCACTTCGTCATCATCCTGGCCCACACTGACTAACTCATCGTTGAGCAGCCCCATCACATCCCCCAATTTTATGTGGAAACCACTCAAGCTGGTGTCGCGCACAGCCCGGGTAATTTCTACGGTCTGGACCTGCCGGGCGGCGCTCAACATGCGCTCGGCATTGGCCTCCAGGTCAGCCTGATAATTCAGCGACAGCAGCGCGGCAATGCCCTGGGGAATGGTTTTGGTTGGCACTACGCGCACATTTTTATCCGCTAATTTTTGGGCCTGCTGGGCAGCCAATACTACGTTGCCGTTGTTGGGCAAAATCAGAACATCCGGCCCGTGAATCTTGGCAACAGCGTCCAGCAGTTCTTGCGGACTGGGATTCATGGTCTGCCCACCCAAAACAATCTGGTTTGCGCCCAGGCTCTGCAAAATGTGGGCCAAACCGTGGCTAGGAGCCACACAAACCGTGCCAATCGTGGTCATACTATCGCGCAGCCGGTCGGTCAGTTGGCTCGGCAGCGACAGCGGCGGCACGTGCGTTCCTCCGCCTCGTTCCTGGACAAACTTCTTGGCCTGCACCTCCATATTCTCAACCACGACATCCAGCAAAATACCCTGGCTGGCCCCATAACTCAGTGGAACACCGGGGTCTTGCGTGTGGACATGCACTTTGACCGTCCGTTCGTTACCCACCACCAGGGTTGACCAGCCCAGGCGGTCAACCTGCGCCCGGATTTCCTCTACATTCAGCCGTTCGCCCTGGATGAGAAACTGAACATCATAGCCATAGGCCATTTCTTCCGTGGTCAGGGTTGGCGGCAGTAACAGCGCGGCTGAACTGGCCGGGTCAGTCTCGACCGGTTCACCTTGCAGAAAACGCAGACTGCCTTCCAAAATATAGACCAAGCCCTGCCCCCCGGAGTCGGTCACTCCGGCTTCCTTCAAAATGGGCAGCAATTCCGGGGTGTTAGCTTCGGCTGCTTTGGCTGCCGCAACCATATCCGCCAGCAAAACCGTCAAATCCCGAGTGGCACCAATGCTTTGCTGCGCCGCTTCCGCCACCTCACGCGCTACGGTGAGAATGGTCCCTTCAACCGGGTTGACCACGCTCTGATAAGCTGTCTTTGTCCCCTGCCGGGCAGCGCGAGCCAAATCTTCACCGGTAAAGTTCTCTTGACCGGCAAAGCTGAGGGCCAGGCCCTGCAAGAACTGCGACAGGATGACTCCAGAGTTACCCCGCGCGCCCATCAAGGCCCCGTGGGCAATAGCGGCGGCAACTGTCTCTACCCGGTTATCGCCAGTGGTCTCGGCTTCCGCCAGAGCCGAACGCATGGTGAGAACCATGTTCGTGCCCGTGTCGCCATCGGGCACCGGGAAAACATTGAGACTGTTGACGACCTGGCGGTGCGCTTCCAACCATTGCCCCCCGGCCCGGAGCATGGCTTTCAATCCCAGGCCGTTGCCGGCTAAAACGGCCTGATGATTTACTTCAAATCCCGGCAGACTCAGATTGCTGTTGGATGCCCTCGTTATTGCTCTCATCGTCTTGTTTGCCAATTTCAAACGCCTGTGATATTATATCACAGCTAATTGCAACAGCCGCGTTGCAATTTTTTTCTGTAAAAATCAGCCGCTGGCTCTAAGCCAAGCTCTGCTATACTAGAAAGAAGAAAAGACCATGGCCAAGTGTGAAATCTGTCAGAAAAAAACAATGAGTGGTCACAATGTGAGCCACTCCCTGCGTCATACCAAGCGACAGTGGAAAGCCAACGTACAAACCGTCACTGTCTTTAAGGATGGCCAGGCTCGCCGGATTAAAGTTTGCTCACGCTGCCTGCGCACAGCCAGCAAAGCCTAACCTTCGACATCTCCACTCTTTAAAGGCCAGCAATGATGCTGGCCTTTTTTATGCGGAACTACGAGCGCACCCACAACGAGACAACATCATACAACGTTCACCCTGAAAATGCAAGGCGAAAGTAAGGGCAAGTCTCAGACCTGCTTCTCCTTATTATACCCGTGCCAGGGAGAGCACCTCGCCTTTGCTGTGCGCATTGTGGAGCTGGCCGCAGCCGGCGGCAATATCAATCCCGCGACGCAGCCGCACCGTGGTGGGAATCCCGGCGGCTTCCAGGCGATCCCGAAAGGCATAGACCCGCTCGTCCGGGGAGCCGCTCCAGGGTGAGCCGGGGGTGGGGTTGAGCGGAATCAGGTTGACGTGGCAGAGCAAGCCCTGCACCAGTTCGGCAAATTGGCCGGCCTGCATGTCGCTGTCGTTGAGCCGGTCCATCAAGGCGTATTCAAACGTGACGCGCCGGTGCGTGGTGGCAATATAATCGCGGACAGCCTGCATCAACATGGCCAGCGGGTAGCGGCGATTAATCGGCACGATGGTGTTGCGCAGCTCATCCGTCGGCGCGTGCAGCGACACCGCCAGCCCGATCTGCTCCGGCTCTTTGCTCATGCGGCGAATCGCCGGCACAAGACCCACCGTCGAAACGGTCATATGCCGCGCGCCCAAATTAAAACCGGCCGGGTCGTTTAAGCGGCGGATCGCCTGCCACGTTTCGGCGTAGTTAGCCAGCGGTTCGCCCATACCCATGAAGACAATATTGGTGACGCGCTTGCTCTCCCGGTCAAGCTGCCGGGCAAAGTGCAGCACCTGAGCCACAATTTCGCCGGCGCTCAGATTGCGCATAAAGCCCAATTGCCCGGTCGCGCAAAAGGGACAGGCCATGGCGCAGCCGGCCTGGGTGCTGATGCACAAGGTCTGGCGCTGCTCATAGCGCATCAACACGGCTTCGACTTCCCGGCCGTCTGGCAGGGCAAACAAGGTTTTGCGGGTCAAGTCATCCGTTGAGTCCAGGGTCACGACCGGCGTGAGGGGATTCAACCCGGTTTCCCCGGCTAGGCGCAACCGCAGTGATTTGGGCAGGTTGCTCATCTCAGCCACATCGGCCGCATGCCGCTGGTAAAGCCAGGTTTCAATTTGGCCGGCCCGGTAGGCCGGCTCACCCCAGGCGGCGAGTAATTCTTTTAATTCAACCGATGAGAGGTTGAGAAGGTAAGGTTTATTTATCACTGCTTACGATCCACTGCTTTCCCCTTCCGCCTGAACAAACCTATAATTTTGCGCGGAACAAAGGCAATGATTCCCCAAACAAAGCCCAAAATCCAAAAGACAGTTCGAAAGATCCCGGTCCAGAGATTAACAAAAAAGCGGACATAAGCCGCGAAACCTCGCT
Source organism: Anaerolineales bacterium (assembly GCA_015075185.1). Lineage (GTDB taxonomy): Bacteria > Chloroflexota > Anaerolineae > 4572-78 > J111 > DSQQ01. The sequence continues at coordinate 223,744 of JABTUW010000001.1, forward strand.
GCGCCGTTTCACCTGCTTTTTTGGCCCCGGAACTCATGGCCGGACCGACCGTCTCGGCCATCCGGCCCGCGCCGCCCATGACCGCTTCGCCGGCGGCTCGACCCGCCTCGCCGACCTTACCCGCGCCGAAGGCAATCGCCTCGCCGGCCGATTTGCCGCTTTCGGCCAGCCAGTCGCCAATTTTGCGTTCATCCACGCCGGTCACGGCCCGCAGGCTGTCCGCCCAGGTAGGCACGGCCTCCGGCCCCAGCCGGAAATAGGCATCGGCCCGCTGGCCGATAATATAGGTCGAGAGGGCATTCGTTCCGGCGGAAGCAATCACCCCGACAATCGGCAGGGCTTTGACCATTGCTTTCCCGGCAAAGCGCTCCCCAACTTCCGTCGCAATCTTGGTACCGGCCTTGCGAGCCAGGGCGCTGCTGCCGGCGCTGAGGCCGGTAATCAGCAAGACAAGGTGCTGCTTCTCACTCTCGGTCAGTGGATAATCGTACACAGCGGCGATTTCCAGCACCAATTCGGCCTGGTACCTGAAGGTCGCCCCGATGTCCGCCGCCACACCCAGGGTCAGGGCTGCAGCCGTGCCGATGCCGGGGATCAACCCAGCCCCAGAAGTGGCCGCGCCGACCGCACCGGTGCGCTGGAGCTTGTCTCGAATCAACCGCTGGGACAGTTGCTCCGGCGTCTCGTCGGGATATTTTTCCCGCAGCGCCTTGACCCGCTCGGCGGCGGCGGCAATATCCACATCGTGGATCACCCCGAACAGCTTCTTCATCAAAGCGGTCGCTATGTCGTCAACCTCTTTTTGAACCGCCGGCGGTTTCGAGTCAACCGTCTGCAGCTCCCGGTTAACGGTGGTCATAATTTCCTGGGCCTGGCTTTTGAGTGATGGTTCGGTCATAAAGTTTGGGTTCCCCTTAATTGTATTGCGTGTTGCGTAGTGCGTGTTACGTGTTACGTAAAATTTGCTACCTGCTACCTGCTACCTTGCGACCCTGCAACCTGCTCCCTAAATTATAACAAAAATCAGCCGCTTGCCCAATAGCGCCTTGAAGCAGAAGCAGGCTTGGGGTATAATGGAGGCACAGCAGCTAGCCGCTGAAGGCTGCTTAACGACCACGGACCACTGACCGCCGCCTTTTCGGTCTTCCATCTTCAATTCGAGGTTAACAGTGGCTGATGGACCAAATTAGTAACAACAAGAGGAGAATATGAGGAAGATACTAACCATTTCCCATAACCGCCAGGATGAAACTCCTGAAAGCAAAGCGCGTTGGTTTCAATCACTATCCCTTTCAGAGCGAATGGATTTATTGTGCTTCTTTACCGATCTAGTTTTAACCAATAATCCCCGGATTGGAGAGCAAAAGCATGCTCAATCGGTTACAGGGCGTGTTCGCGTCCTTTCAAAAACATCAGGTTAAATATGTGGTTATCGGCGGCATTGCGGCTGTGCTGCACGGCGTCCCTCGCGCCACATTCGATCTTGATATTCTCATCGAGGCCACGCCCGATAATGCCCAGCGCCTCCTGGATGCGCTTTTGGCAGCAAACCTGGGTACCGCGGCGCTTACCTCAGCCGATGAATTGCTTGCCCACGAAATTACAATTTTTAACGATTGGGTTCGGATTGACGTACAAACGGCTACGCCGGGCTTACTTTTTGAGCAAGCCTGGCAAAATCGAGAAACGATGGCTTATCACAACGAAATCTTCTACGTTGTTTCTCGAGCTGATCTTATTGCTTCCAAGCGGGCCGCCGGCCGCCAGATTGATCTGGAAGATGTGAGGTTATTAGAGGCCGGCGACCAGGAATAGACACGATGGTTAGTGACTGGCGTCCCATAATATTTCAATGGCTGTCACTTCTCTACCTGTTTCTCTCCCCGGCCAGGGCTAGAGACTGAGCAACCAAAAAAGTAAACCGAAATGACCAATAAAGAACTACTCCAACTGATTGAACAAGCTGCCAGAGATGGAGTGAGGGAGCTTGATCTTAGTAGCAGAAGACTCACCATGCTACCCCCTGAAATCGGCCAATTATCTAACTTAACAGAGCTTGACCTCAACTGGAATGAACTTACATCATTACCCCCACAACTCGGCCAACTATCTAATTTGAAAACACTCATTGTTAGCCACAACAAATTGTTTACGCTACCCCCTGAAATTGGTCAAATATCCGATCTGAGGACGCTTATTATCAGCTATAACAAACTAACTGTACTCCCTATTGAAGTAAGCCAATTGTCCAAATTGACTACGCTTAATCTCAACGGCAACCGACTGACCACGTTACCCTATGCCATTAATCGCCTATCTAACCTGGTAAGACTAAACCTCGCTGACAACCAACTCACTGAATTACCCCCCGAAATTGGCCAACTTTCAAACTTAGCAGAACTTGATCTCAGCTATACCGCCTCAGTTGCGCTTCTCCTGCAAATCCTTCAATTACCTAATCTACAATGGCTTGATCTTAGCCATAGCAAACTGACTATGCTACCCCCACAAATTGGTCAACTAGCTAATCTAAGAACACTTATCATTAATCACAATAACCTAACTGCACTTCCTCCGCAAATTGGTCAACTATTTAATCTAAAGGGGCTTGTTCTTCGCCACAACAGATTAACTACACTGCCTCCCGAAATCGGTCAATTATCTAACATAAAAACACTAATCGTAAGTAACAATCTGCTCAGTAGGTTACCCGCACAAATCAGCCAACTTACCAATTTAAAACGACTCGATCTCACTAGCAACTCTCTTCCCGTCCCCCCAGAGATATTGGAAAAGATAGATGATCCCGCTATCATCCTCAACTACTACTCTCAACATCAAACCGGCCAACGCAAACCCCTCAACGAAGCCAAACTCTTGCTGGTCGGTCAAGGCAGCGTGGGTAAGACCTCTCTGGTGCAGCGATTAGTAGAGAACCGCTTCAACCCCGCTGAAAATAAAACCGAAGGCATTGACATCCACCAATGGTTTCTCAACATAAACGGTCAAAAAGTTCAGCTCAACGTCTGGGACTTCGGCGGGCAGGAAATTATGCACGCGACCCACCAGTTCTTTTTGACCAAGCGCAGCCTCTACTTGCTGGTGCTCGACGCCCGGCTGGGCGAGGAAGAAAACCGGCTGGAATACTGGCTCAAGCTGATCGGCAGCTTTGGCGGCGAATCGCCGGTCATCGTCGTCGGTAATAAGATTGACCAGCAGCCGCTCGACCTGGATAAACGGGGACTGATGCTCAAGTATCCCCAAATCCGGGCGATTGTCGAAACCTCCTGCCTTGACGGGCGCGGGCTGGCCGAGTTACAGGCGGCTATCGAGCGGGAGGTTGCAAATCTCCCCCACCTGAATGACCCACTGCTGCAAATCTGGTTCAATGTCAAAACCAAATTGGAGCAGATGGATAGGGACTACCTGCCTTACCACGAATACCTTAACCTGTGCCAGACCGAAGGCGTCGGCGACGACCTCAGCCAGCGCACTCTGATCGGCTTTCTGCACGATTTGGGCGTGGTCTTGAATTTTCAGGACGACCCCCGGCTGGAGGAGACCAACATCCTCAACCCGGAATGGGTGACCAGCGGCGTCTACAAGATTTTGAACGACGACACCTTGCTGACCCAACATCACGGCGTATTGGAGCGAGTTATGCTTAACCGCATTTTGGACCCGCACCGCTACCCCCGCGACAAGCATCTCTTCATCATGGATATGATGCGCAAGTTTGAACTGTGTTTTGATTTTGAGGGCTTCGCCGACCGCAAATTTCTCATCCCCGACCTGCTGCCCAAAGAAGAGCCGGACACCGGCGACTGGTCGAAGGCTTTGGCCTTCCAGTATCATTACTCCATCCTGCCAAGCAGCGTCATCTCCCGCTTTATTGTGCGCATGAACCATCTCATCCACCGTAATATTTATTGGCGTAATGGCGTCGTCTTAGTCCATGAAGGCAACACCGCCCTGATCAAAGCCGACCGGGAGGATCTGAAGATTTACATCTGGGTCGGTGGGCCGGAGTCAGGCCGGCGGCGTTTTCTGGCTATTATCCGGGCGGAATTTGAAGCTATCCATCGCACCATTCCTGGCCTCGAAGTCGGCGAAAAAGTGCCCTTGCTCGATCACCCGGAGGTTGTGGTGGATTATCAGCACCTGCGCGATCTGGAGGAAATGGGTGAAATTAGCTTTGTTCCGCCTGGGTTAAAACAAAAAGTTTACGTCAGAGAGCTACTTGACTCAGTCAGGCCGACAGGTCAATTCTCCAGCGGCGTTGTCCGCAGATTTTTGAATGAGGCCTTTTCCGACGAAGATTTAAAAGTATTATGCTATGACCATTTTCGTTCCGTTTACGACGAATTTGGGTCTCAAATGAGCCGCCAGGAGAAAATTCAACGCTTGATTGAGCATTGCGAAAAACATGGCCAAATCGAAGACTTACTGACACATCTCAAGGAAAATAATCCGGCCCAGTATCATCGCTTCATTCGATCTGAAAATTGGTCTTGATCCGGTCTTACAGGTAAAATTCAAAGGCAAGTCTGGATTGGGAAGAATTTAAGCAAGCCTGAGAAGAGAGTAGCATTGAGCAATCAATTATCCTTCATCCAACAAATCGAACACCTCTCGACCGAGAGCCAGGCCAAGCTGGCCGATTACATTGCTTTTTTGCAGTGGCAGGAGGCGCAGGCGCAGGCCGCCGAGACCCAGGGCTGGAGTTTCAGCTTTATTGAAGCCTTCAAAGACGCGGCCGTTTATGCCAGCCGGGAGGCGGCGGGGCTGGATGTCAGCATGGCCCCGGCGACGGTTGGGGGCGAGACTCGCCCGGCCTTGTGGGCGCACCCTCCTGTAGTCGGGCAGGCAGTGATCGAGTACCATGTGCCGGTGCCGCAGCAGGTTCACGAGGTGTGGCTGCGCCTGGCGATTGGCATTCGCGATGGGGCCAAGATTGCCCCGGATAACCTGGTCGCCTTTAGCGTGCGGGTCAACGGGCTGCGGGTCTGGGGCCAACAGAGCAATGCCCAAAGCTGGCAGGCGGTCGAAATCCCCTTGAATTTACTCAGCGGCGATATGGTCCGGATTGAGTTCGCCACCGAGGCTCTGGGCAGCCATCAGTGGACCTGGGCGGTGTGGGGCAGTCCTGAACTGGTAGGGCAATTAGTCCACAGATGAACACAGATAGACACAGATGATTTTTATTTTTTATCTGAGTTCTTCTGTGTCTACACCTGCACTTGCAGCGCAGGTGCAAATGTCTGTGGACCCTTAAATACTCGCTTTATAGTCTTTCAGGATTGACGCGCCGATAAACTCGCGCAGCAGGGAATTGTCGGGGACTAAATCGGGGGCGCAGGGTTGAAACCACTGCAAAAATGAGAGCAGACGCTTGGCCTCGACGTGCTCCGGTTTGCGGGCCTCAATTTGCAGCAGCAGCGGCTCGGCCATCGGTTTGATGACCGCCAGCTCGTAAGCCAGGGCCGAGTTGAACATGACGTCGGCGTTCTCCTGGTAGGGAAAAATCCAGCGATGCTCGCCCCGGCGCACTTTGGGCCAGCGGTTGATGGTATCTTTGGCGGTGTAGCCCCGCGTCTGGGCGTCGCGAATGATCCGGCGCAGCAGGCGGGTGTCAGTGGTCGCCACCCGGTTGTGCCGGTCCAGGTTTAACTGGGTCAGGGCCGACACGTAAATGCGGAAAATCTTGTCGGGCGGAATCTGCGGCACCAGGGCCGGGTTCAGGCCGTGAATTCCCTCGACGATGATAATATGCTCCTGGCTAATCGAAAGAGTTTCTCCCCGCTCGCGCCCGCCGGTAAAAAAGTTGTAGTGAGGCAAAGTAACTTCTTCGCCAGCCAGCAGGCGCAGCAGCGTATCATTAAACAATTTTGTATCGGTCGCCTCAATACTTTCGTAGTCATAGTCCCCGTCCTCGTCGCGGGGCGTATTATTCCGCTCGACAATAAAATCGTCCAGCCCAATCGCGACCGGCCGGATGCCGTGGGCCAGCAGTTGGATGGCCAGGCGCTTGCTAAAAGTGGTTTTACCCGACGACGACGGGCCCGAAATCAGCACCAGTCGCACTTTCGGATGCAATGAGGCCAGCAGGGTGGCAATCTGAGCAATGCGCTGCTCATGGAGCGCCTCGGCCACCAAAATCGTCTCGACCAACTTATTGCCGCTGATAATCACCTCATTCAAAGCCCCCACATCCCGAATGCCTAGCTTGGTCATCCACTCACCGTACTCATCAAAAATATTGACCAGCAGGGGGTATTCTACCAATGGCTGCAATTCATCAGGGCGACTGCTGCGGGGATAGCGCAAGACAAAGCCGTTGGAATAAGGGACCAGAGCAAATGTTTTGAGGTAGCCCGTGGAAGGGACCATATAACCGTGTAAGTAATCCCGGTAATGATGAAAATTGTAGACGGTGAGATAAGGCTTGTGCCGCGCCCGCAGCAGGCGTAATTTGTCGTCAGCCCCACGCGCTTTGAACAGATTTTCGGCTTCTTTGATCGAAATACGCTCTTTATGAATGGGCAGGTCTGCCGTGACCAGCTCATGCATCCGCGTCTCGATCTGCCCTAGTTCAGCCTCGCTGAAGGGCGGGCGACCTTCGACTTCACAGTACAGCCCGCCAAAATTAAGCCCGTACTCGACATTAATCTTTGCTTCGGGGAAAAGCTCGTCGGCTACGGCAATGAGCAGGAGCGACAGAGACCGGCGATAGACTCTCATCCCGTCGCTGTCGGCCAGGGTCAGCACCCGCACGCGCAGGTCCCGGTCGGCGTGGTAGGTCAATTCGCGCAGTTGGCCGTTGACCAGGCAGGCCATCGGCTTTGGATCCGGGGGAAAGTTACCCGCCTGGATAAACGCTTCAATCGTTGAGCCGAGAATTCCTTCTAACACCTGCCCGTCGCTAAATTTAACCTGGGCAGTGGTGCGAGGTTGAGCAGACCAGATATTGGGGTGAGTCATTGTCTTTACTGGAAGTTTGGAAGATTGGAGGGCTGGAGGATGCATTATCCAACCTTCCAGCCCACCAGCCTTCCATTTTTATCCATCAAGTTTCGCCGGACCGGACAGCATGGCCAGGAGTAGTTTGACCGCATTTTGCACGTCGCTGTAACTGACCATTTCCGAAGGGGTGTGAACGTAGCGGCAGGGAATGGACAAGGCTCCCGCCGCGCTGCCTTCGTGGGCTAACTGCATGGCACGGGCGTCCGTTGTGCCGAAGTTCAGAATTTCCATTTGATAGGGAATTTTGTTTTTGGCAGCGGTATCGGCCATCCAACGCTTGACGCCGGGATGAGCCAGCATGCCATGATCCATCACCTTGATGGCCGGGCCGTCACCCATCTTGACCTCAAAATGCTTGCGTTCGGGAATATCGCCGCTGTCGGTCACGTCAACGGCAATAGAAATATCGGGGTGAACTTTATAGGCGGCAGTGGTCGCCCCCCGCAGGCCGACTTCTTCTTGCACGGTAAACACAAAATGGAGCTCATGGGGCGTCTCTTGAAGCTGCCGCAGTGTTTCAATCAGAATAGCGCAGCCGATGCGGTCATCCATACTTTTGGCCACCAGAGTCTCGCCCAGGTCCGCAAAGGGCCGTTCAAAGCCGGCCACATCGCCGACACGCACCGGCACGGCTTTTTTACTTTTGACGCCGAAATCAAGGTATAACTTGCGCTGAGAGGAGTCCAGGCCGTCGTGCAGCAGCCAGTTGTCAATGTTGATAACCCCCATCGCGCCGTTGGTGAAGATGGCCCGGTTGCCGACCATCGTCTCCGCCCGAACGCCCCCCAGGGGGGTTAAGCGGGCAAAGCCTTTATCGTCAATATGGGTCACAATCAGCCCGATTTCATCCATGTGTGCGGCCAGCATCATTTTGACCCCACCGCCATGCCCATTCTTAACCGCGTGGAGATTGCCTAATGGGTCGGTTTCAACGTGATCGGCGTAAGTGGTGATATGGCCCTGGATGATGTCGCGCACTGCACGTTCATAGCCGGGCGGGCCGTAGGCTTCGGTGAGTTGTTTAATCAGGTCTTTCACAAATTTGCTCCAACAGGTTTGGTTTCTAAATTACAGGTTTGGTCTCGAGTAGAAAAATCACGGACAGTATTCATCGCTTTGACAGCGCCTTGAGCTTCTTCAAGGCTGGTGAACTTTACCACTCCTGTTCCGGCAGTCGCTTAAGAGCGGCCTGCATCAGCTTGACCGTATTCCAAAAATCAGCCAGGTCCAGGACAGCCACGGGCGAGTGAATGTAGCGAGCCGGCACACTGATCGCTACCGAGGGTACCCCGGCGCGAGCCAAGTGTACTGCACCCGCATCCGTGCCGCCAATACCGGGCCGCTTGAATTGGTGAGGAATACCCTCGGCTTCGGCGGCGGCAATAAGCAGGTCCACCAAGCGGCGGTCGGCGATGAAGCTGCGGTCCATAACGGTAATTGCCGGGCCATTGCCCAAGCGGGGAAAGCCTTCCGGCGCATCTTCGTCGGGTGGGGGTAGATCATCGGCGGCGGTACACTCTAAAATGAAGGCCAGGTCAGGGTTGGCGGCGTAAGCAGCGACTCGTGCCCCGCGCAGGCCGATTTCCTCCTGCACGGTGAACACGGCCACCAAATCAACCGGGTAATCGCCCTTGAGCAGTTCCAACAGCACCGCGCAGCCGGTCCGGTTATCGAAAGCCTTCCCTTTGACCAGCCCCTGGCCACGGCGGCGACCTTGCCCGCCCAAATAGCCAAATTGAGTGGCAAAGGTGGCGAAATCGCCCACACTCACTTTGCCGCCGCCATCGCCGCCGTTCGCGCCGATATCAATATACATCGAGTCAATCTCATCCACTTTGTCGTATTCGCCCCGCTTAAGCAGGTGGACCGGCTTGAGGCCAATCACCCCCGGCACACGCTCTTTACCCACCACGACAGCTTTCCCCAGCAGCACCCGCCGGTCAAAACCACCAATGGGTTTGAACTTTAAACGGCCATTGCTCTTGATTTCAGAAATCATAAAGCCGACTTCGTCCATGTGGGCCGTAATCATAACCCGCCGGGGCGAGGAAGAGACTTTGCCCCTATGGTTGCGGGTGACAAACAGGTTGCCCATCGTGTCTACCCGCCACTCGTCGGTATAAGGCTTGGCCGCGTCAATAATAATTTTTCTAACGTCGCCTTCAACGCTGGACACGCCAAAAGCATTGGAAAGTTGTTCGAGATGCATAGGCTTCTAATGGTCAACAATCAATGGTCAATAATTAATGGTCAATGAGGTGCAAAAGGTGAAACTGAACATGTCGCGTGGTGAGTCGTACTTCTACGTAAAGTTATTATCTCCTACCCTACTACTTTGCAACCTGCAACCTTACTACCTGCTCTCCAACTTGAAGCGCAGGTTGCCAATACCGATGATGTCGCCTTCGGCCAGAGGGGTCGGTTTTGAAAGCGGCGAGTCGTTGAGCATGGTCCCGGTACGGCTGCCCAAATCTTCCAGCCACCAGACTCCGTTTTCCCGGTGCAAACGGGCATGCGCCGCTGCAGCCGAATCATCTGTTACGACAATTGTATTTTCAGCCGCACGTCCGAGAACAGTAACCGGCTGCAACGGCAAGGTCTCACCCACCGCTAGCGCTTGATCTTTTGCTGCGGCTACCACCCGCAATTGATAACTCGACGGGGCCTGAGGTGCAGCTTGCGCTTCAAGGTGTTTCAATTCGCGCCAGACAATGTAGAAGGCTAAGCCCAAAAAAGTGTAAAGAATCAGGGTCGCTACAATTCGCAGACCAAGTAGAATCCACTCCAGACTCACAACACCACCAAACCAATCCAATTAATCTTAAAGACTGCTTGCATTATAGCGCAGATCCAGGGTATTGGAAAGAGCGAAGGGAAGATAAAAAACAGAGGATAGAGGATTGAAGATTGAGGATAGAAAAACTGCTACTATCTTCTATCGGCCATCTGCTATCCACCATCTTCCATCTACTACCTTCTACCTTCCCTCCTCCACGGCCACCCTTTCCCGCCGGCTGAGCCGTTCCCGGCGGCGCTCGCGACGGCGCTCGTCGCTGTTACTGTCCGCGGTAGCAGGTCGTTCTGGAATCAACCCCTGAAGATGGGGGAATTCATCTATGGTGTGAGGCAGGCCCAGGGCATCCACAAAACGAGCCTGAAAGTTCGGCTCGATAGCCGTTTCGACATATTGAATCCAGCGGGCCAGTTCACGGGCGCGTTGGCGGCGTTCCCGGCTCAGCAGGCACAGCACCGCCCCATCGCCCGCCGAGTTGCCCACCGGGTAGACATTGTCCAGGTCGCAATCGGGGAAAAGACCGAGGATCATGGCCCGCAGCTTGTCAATATGCGCCCCAAAACCGCCGGCCAGCAGCACCCGGTCTACCTTATCCACTCCCCGGCGTTCCATGAGCAGTTTTGCTCCGGTGTAAAGGGCACTCTTGGCAAACTGGATGGCCCGGATGTCCTGCTGGGTAATCACAATCTCTTTCCCGGTCGAGGTCTGCTCCGCCGTCGCGACGATGTACTCACCGACCTGCTGCGTGACCCGGAAATTGGGCGAAGGTGTCTCGCGCACAAACTTACCGCCGGCGTCAATAATGCCCGACGCAAACAGTTCGGCCACCAAATCAATGATGCCGGAGCCGCAGATGCCCGCCGCTTGAATTTCTTCGACGGGCATTTCGTCACTCCAGCGCTCCTCGCCGATGATCCGGAAGCGCGGGATCAGCGTTTCACGGTCAATCTCCACTTTTTCAATCGCCCCGGCTGCGGCGCGCATGCCGTGGCTGATTTCGCCGCCCTCGAAGGCTGGCCCGGTCGGGCTGGAAGCGGACAACAGATGCTCCTTGTTGCCGACCAGAATTTCGGCATTGGTGCCGATATCCACAATCAGCACAATATCCTCGGCCACCTGGGGCGACTCGGCAATAACAACGGCCATGTTGTCCGCGCCGACATGGCCGCCTTCCACCGGCAGGATATGCACGTTAGCCCCCGGATGAGCCACAATACCCAGGTCGCGGGCTTTAATATCCAATGCGTCGTTGGTGGCCAGGGCAAAAGGCGCACCGCCCAGTTCAACCGGGTCAATTCCCAACAGCAGGTCCACCATCGTCGTATTGCCGACCAGCACCAATTCGGTAACATCGTCCGGCTGCAATTTGACCGCACGGGTGGCCCGTTTGACCAGTTTTGACAGCGCCTCGATAATGGCCTTGTGCATTTTTTCCACCCCATCGGGATTCATCATGCCGTAGCTGATGCGGCTCATCAAATCCTCGCCATAGGTCGTCTGGGGATTCATCATGGCCTCGGTCGCCAGAATTTGGCCGGTGCGCAAATCCACCAGGTGGCCGGCGACAGTGGTTGAGCCGATGTCCACCGCAAAGCCATAGGCGCCTTCGGCATAGCCCGGCTGCACCCGGATAACCTCGTGGTTATTCCAAATCGTGACCGTCACTTCCCAGTCGCCCTGGCGCAGAATCTTCTGCAAATCACGCAAAGCGAAGTAGTCAATCCGCAGCTCGCTCAAGTGGTGCGTTTTGGAGAGACTTTCTTTCAGCCGCTCCCAATCACCCTGGCGATTGCCTAACTCGGCCGGCTGCACTTTAACAAAATATTGGCGAATGGCCGGGTCAATTTCAATCTCGCGCACGGTAGCGCTCTTGCGGACAATCTGCTTGCGGGCCTGGCTTTCTTCCGGCACATTGATCACCAAGTCGCCCAGCACGCAGGCGGCGCAGGAGAGACGATAATTCCCTGGATCGCGTTTGCGCTTAGCCCAGTAGTTTATTTCATCGCCGCCAGCTGGGGACATATGCTCCCCTTGCGAGGTAATACCGTACTTGGAGAAATTGCCAACGTCGGCCACAATTTTGCATTTACCGCAGGTTTGCTGCCCACCGCAGATGCTCTCGATCTCCACGCCCATCTCCCGGGCAGCATCGAGGAGGGTTTGCCCAGCGGGTACGTAGGCCTGCCGCCCGGAAGGCTGGAAAACAACCAGGAATTTCTGTTGGGTATCGCTGCTCACGTCAATTCAAATCCTTTAGTCCTATTTTGAGAGGGTTACTTTTTGTGAAACATCAAGGGAAATTGCTCGGGGTGTTCCAGAGCTTCTAATTCAATATCAATATCCAAGTCAGGCCAATAAAACTGCCCTGGCCCCAATTGCCGAACAGCGTAGATTTGGGCTACTGTCGCCTCAAGAAAGGCGGGGTAATCTTCAAAAGAAACGAAGTACTCCCGATCATCAACCAGCAACCAAAAGCCCACTTGGCTAATATTCGTTACTTCACTGTAGGACATTTTTACCACACAAATAAGGCCCACCAGAAGCGGGCCTGAGAAGATTTCGCCAAAGCAGGAATTATTATAATGCAGTTTATAGAAAATCAAAAAGCAGGTTAGGAAGAAGCGACCTCCCGTCCCCCATTCCGGGCCATATCCCGTAGTTTCTCTTCGGGGTAAGCCGCTTCCAGTTCGGCCACCAGGGCCTCAACCACGGTTTCCGGCTCGCCGTCCCGCTCCTGCCAGTCCGACTTGCGCCACTCGGCCAGGTAATCGTCGGTATTGATCGCCCCCGCGTGCATCGCCGCCCGGTCAATGGCCCGTTCAAAACGTTCCGGCAGTTGGCGCGAGGGTCCCCCTCGCCCCTTCAATTTCACCTGGGCCGGGATGTCGCGCCAGTAAATGATTTGATAAGTTGTTGTCATCGGTCATATCCTCCGCTTGATAAGCTGGTTTAATGCTATTGCCTCCGAGCCACCAGTATACACCAGACTATCGTTTTGAAAAAGAGAGGCATGGCTCACAATGGCAAAGGCCAAAAATCTGTGCTATACTTACTTTATGTCTCAATCTACTGAACTGACCATCATTGGCGGCGGATTAGCCGGAGCTGAAGCGGCCTGGCAGGCAGCCCAGCGCGGTATAACCGTGTCATTATACGAAATGCGACCCGTGCGCCAGACTCCGGCCCATGTCAGCGACCGGCTGGCCGAACTGGTTTGCAGCAACTCGCTGGGCAGCGATTTGCCCGACCGCGCCCCCGGCTTGCTTAAGGCCGAAATTCGCCGGCTCGACTCGTTGATCATGCAGGCGGCGGATGAAGCCGCTGTACCGGCCGGTGGGGCGCTGGCCGTTGACCGGGAGAAATTTGCGGAAGCGGTCACGCGCCGTATCGAAACGCACCCGTTAATCGAACTGCGCCGCGAAGAAGTTACCCGTATCCCCACTACCCCGACGATCATCGCTACCGGCCCGCTGACGTCCGACGCCCTGGCCAAAGAAATTGCCGCCCTCTCCGGTAAGGAATATCTCTATTTTTACGATGCCGTTTCGCCCATTGTCGAGGTGGATTCGATTAATATGGAAGTCGCCTTCCGGGCCAGCCGCTACGGCCGGGGCGAGCAGGAAGAGGGCGATTACATCAACTGCCCGCTCGACGAAGCTAAATACAGCCGCCTGGTGCAGGCACTGCGCGCGGCTGAGCGGATCGAGTTGAAGCAGTTCGAACAGGAAGACGAGCACTTTTTTGAAATGTGCCTGCCGGTAGAAGAAATTGCCCGGCGCGGCGACCAGGCCCTGGCTTTTGGCCCCATGCGCCCCGTCGGCCTGACCGACCCGCGCACCAGCCGCCGACCCTACGCCGTGCTGCAGCTCCGGCAGGACAACCTGGCCGGGACCCTCTACAATATGGTCGGCTTCCAGACCAATTTAAAGTGGGGCGAGCAGCAGCGCGTCTTTCGCCTGATTCCCGGCCTGGAGCGGGCCGAGTTTATGCGCTACGGCATGATGCACCGCAACACCTACCTGAACTCGCCCATGCTGCTCCTGCCGACGATGCAATTTCGCACCCGGTCTGATTTGTTTTTCGCCGGGCAAATTACCGGGGTGGAGGGGTATGTCGGCAATGCCGCTACCGGGCTGCTGGCGGGTCTGAATGCGGCCCGGCTATTGCGCGGCCAGTCACCCCTCACCCTGCCGCCGACAATGATGCTGGGTGCGCTGTGCCATTATGTCACTCATGCCGAGCCAAAAGATTTCCAGCCTATGAAGGCTAATTTCGGTTTGATGCCGCCGTTGGAACGCAAAATTCGAAACAAACAGGCCCGCTATCAAGCCTATGCCGAGCGAGCGTTACGGGATTTGGCGGCAGTTACCGAACAGTTGGCGGAGCTACACCTCCAAACAGCAGTTTAGCTGGAATTTGTCTGGCGTGTTGCGTATTCTGTTTGGGGAATTTTTACGCAAGACGCGCACTGTGTTACGCCGGCGGTCGGCGGTCGTCCGTCGGCAGTCTTTACCGGAGCATCCGCATGCAAAACAAACGACTGGCAAAATGGATCCAAGACCACACTGAAATGCTGGGCAGCACCGACCGTGAGGAAGATCAGGCGCTCCACGCGGCCCTCTTCGAAGGGATCATTGAGATGGCCCTGAACGGGGAGACGCGCCTGGTCAACTCGGTGCTGGAGAGTGCCGCCGCCCATGCCGTCGCCGTAGGCCGCCCACTGACCCATCTTTTAGGCGTCCCCCAGCGCCTGCGCGAGCGCATCTGGCAGCGTATTGGCGAGGAAGTTGACCCGGAACCGGCCTTCATGATGCTTGCGGCGGTAGACGTGATGTTTGTCCATATAATCCGCGTGACCATTGACGCCTACGAAGAAGCGACCAAGCTGGCTACAGCGGCCAAAGCCACCGAAATTTCACGCCTGTACGCCGAGTCGGAACGTAAGGTGATGGAATATACGGCCGAGGTCGCCCGGGCTAACCGCGAACTGGCCCGGCTGGAGCAGGCTAAAACTGATTTCATCAGCATTGCCGCCCACGAGTTAAAAACGCCGCTGACCCTGATTCAAGGCTATGCCAACATCTTGCGGGACATCCTGACGGACGAGCGAGCCATCCCTCTGGCCGATGGCATCCGCCGCGGGTCCGAGCGCATGGGCACCATCATCGAAGATATGCTCGATCTTTCGGCTATTGACACCAACCGGCTGAGCCTGTTCCTGGAGCCAGTCAACCTCAACAAAACCATCCGGTTAATTATCCGGCAACTGGAACCGACGCTGCAGGAGCGAAAGCAGACGCTGCAGACCGTTGGCCTGGATACCCTGCCAACCATCGAGGCTGACACATACCGCTTGCACCAGGTTTTTGCCCAGCTTATCAATAACGCTATCAAATATACCCCCGATGGTGGTACGATCAACGTCATTGGCCAAATCTTAGAAGCCAACAAAAAGATGCCGGCCTGTGTCCGCATTACGGTCCAGGATACCGGCGTCGGCATTGCCCCGGAAGACCGGGAAAAAATCTTTGAAAAGTTCTACCGGGTCGGCAGTTCCGACCTGCATTCGACGGGCCATACCAAATTTATGGGCGCAGGGCCGGGTTTAGGCTTGACCATTGTCAAAGGATTAGTCGAGGCCCACCAGGGCCGGATTGTGGCCGAAAGCCAGGGCTTTGATATCCAGAATTGCCCCGGCAGCGCCTTCATTGTCACCCTGCCCATCGAAGCAATGCCCCGCCCCGGTCTGCAAGTCACCCGGCTGCCGAAGGTGGCTGAAACGGCGGAAACTGCCTCCCGGACAACGCCCCCGTAATTTAGACCGCTGACCACTGACCGCAGACCGCCGAAATATGGCGGTCGGCCGTCGTTTCCCTAAAGGAGAAGATCAAAGACCATGCTGCGCCCTGCCAAACGTGCTGAAAATTTGCCTGAACTCTTTTTTGCTGCCCTCCATCAAAAAATTGCCGCCCTGCGAGCTGAGGGAGCGGATGTCATCAGCCTCGATGCCGGCAGCCCTGACATGCCACCTCTGCCTGAATTAATTGACACCTTGAAACACAGCGCCGATGACCCCGGCAAGCACAGCTATGGCGGGTACGCCGGCCAGCCGCACCTGCGCCGGGCCATTGCCGACTACTATGGCCGGCGCTTTGGCGTCGAACTGGACGACAGCGAGCTGCTGCCGCTCATCGGCTCCAAGGAAGGGCTGGTCAACATGCACCTGGCCTGGCTCGATCCCGGCGACTTGTCGCTCATCCCCGACCCGTGCTATCCGAGCTGTTACTTTGCCCCGCTGCTGGCCGGGGCTACCAGCGAGCGTTTCGATCTTCAGCCGGAGCGAGGCTGGCTGCCCGATTTTGCCACCATACCGGTTGAGAAAGCCAAAGCGGCCCGCATGCTCTGGCTCAACTACCCCAACAACCCAACCGGCGCCACGGCCACACTCGATCTCCTGGCCGAGGCGGTAGATTTTTGCCGCCGTTACGAGATCCTGCTCTGCCACGATGCCCCCTATGTAGACGTGACCTTTGACGGTTATGTCGCGCCCAGCGTGCTGCAAATCCCCGGCGCCAAAGAGGTGGCGATTGAGTTTAATTCGCTCTCTAAAACCTACAATATGGCCGGCTGGCGAGTTGGCATGGCTGTCGGCAGCAAAGTGGCGGTCAAGGCGCTGACCACGGTCAAAACCCAGATTGACTCCGGGATTGCCCGGCCCATTCAGGATATGGCCGCCGCCGCCCTAAGCGGCAATCAAAGCTGGCTGGCCGAGCGCAACGCCGTTTACCAGGAACGGCGCGACCTGGCCCTGGCCGCCCTGCGCCGGCTGGGTTTTCAACCCGACAAACCCAGAGCGGGGCTGTACCTCTGGTTCCGCGTGCCGGAGGGGATGACCTCGCTGGAGTTCCATACCCGCCTGCTGGAAGAGGCTCATGTTTCCCTGACGCCAGGCCATATTTACGGGCAGAATGGCGAGGGCTACATTCGGCTGTCGTTGGCGGTGGCGACGGAGCGACTGAGGGAGGCGTTAAGTCGGTTGGAGAGAGTGATTGACAATTAGATTGCCTAACACAAAAGCGGACAGTAATGTAGGCAACATAGCTTGTCAACTAGAGTAAAAAAGGAGTATTTAAATTGCCGGAGAAGAACGATCTGACGAAAGCGATCCACTTTAAAGAAGACACTACCAAACCAGAAAATAGAACCAATTTAGCTCTTCTGAGTATCTTACAGATTGCTGAGATTCGGGACTTCGTACTGAATGCATTACAGCTTCCACAAGAATCACTGATTTATCCATGTCCAAATATTGAGACAGAAGAGTTCGCTACAAGCCAGCGCCCTGATTTTGTTGTGAGAGATTTTGCGGGTACTACCCTCGGATATATCGAAATTGAATTGGGGCCAGAGAATAGTACTCAAATAAATAGTTACCGCTCTCGCTTTAACGTCCCGGTTTACTCCGTGGTTGGAAAAAATTCTTATACCCCCCGCAACCTGTCTCTGGAGGAGATTTATGAAAATGTTCAGCATATTCAGCAGAATTATTCAAACTCTCAACAACACGTATCTCTGGAATTATTCTGTACCTTGGTCAGATATTATGTAGTGGATGGAAATTTTCGGGCATTCAGCATAAGAAGTAATTTGTCGGATAAGATGCTGAACAGTACATTAGTGGGCATGATTTATACCCACTTTGGTAATGAAAAGATCCTACAGGCAGATGTTGGTGTAATACCAGGAAAGATTCGGTTAGATACAATAAGTGAGAAAGGTTTTTCCCTACGTGTGTACTCAACTAAAACAGGGCCAAAGGGTTTTAGCTTGATGAGTCGATCTGGAGGCCGAGAAGTCGTAGAGTTTCCTTCACTGACAAAACTTCGTAAGTATTTCCCATACAGGCAAGAAGCCTGTGATCATTATGCTCAACTCATAGCGCAATTTGGAGCGCGAGATGTATTAAATTTGCCTGAGGCGAAAAGGTCTCGGTTGAGTTTAAACGTAGTTGAAAATAACTTTAAAGAAATTGCCGATGCAATTGCACAACTGATATAAACATATTTCGCCAGAGAATTATTTGAAGGAAGCAACTAATGGATGTATTAAAAGAAGCCGAAAAACTGTTAGCTACTATGACCCGCGCCGAAAAAGCCCAGGTGCTTCAATGGGTGGTGCAGGATTTGGGCGACGCGTTTCCGGGAATTGAAAGCTTACCCGGCGTTTCGGGGGGCGAGCCATGCATTGTGCGCACTCGCATTCCGGTGTGGGTTTTGGTTCAGGCCCGCCATTTGGGTATGAGCGAAGCAGAATTGCTACAGGCATATCCTACCCTGAGAGCGGAAGACCTAACCAACGCCTGGGCTTATTATCGCTCTCACAAGGACGAGATAGAATATCAAATTCTCGACAATGAGGCAGCCTGAAAAATGGCTCAACTCTACGGGAACGAAAACTTCCCTTTGCCGGTAGTGGAAGAACTTCGTCGCTTGGGGCATGATGTGTTGACCATACAAGAGACAGGCAAAGCTGGACAATCGGTATCAGATGAGGCTGTTCTAAATTTTGCCGCTGAGAGGGGACGGGCTGTACTAACCATCAATCGGAAACATTTCATTCGCCTGCACCACGCTCAACTGCATCATGCCGGTATTATTGTTTGCACCTTCGACCCTGATTTTGCCGGTCAAGCCCGCCGAATTCATGCTGCTCTTGAGATGCAATCTCAACTCTCAGGGCAACTTATTCGTATTAACCGTCCTCTACAGGGCTAGTTGGTGATTTTCCAACCCCGACATGATTACCTCCACTAAAAACCCCCGCATCGTCGAAGCCCGCAAGCTGGCCGAGCGCAAGTACCGGCGGCAGCAAAACCGCTTCTTGGTAGAAGGGCTGCAACTGTTGAGTCTGGCCGTGGAAATGATGGGCATGCCACAGGGTCGAGCCAGGGTCAAGCCGCTCGAGCTCTTTTACAGCGAAGAGCTTTTCACCGGCGAAAACGCGCCGCGCCTGCTGGTGCAGCTCAGCCATGCCGGGGCCGAAGCCATCCCTGTTGCTCCCCACGTGCTGGACTCTCTCTCGGAGCGAGATGTCTCCCAGGGATTGGCCGCCACCTTTGCCCTCAGTGATTTGGAATACTCCTTGGATGAACTTCACTTAGCCAAGCCTTCCAACCTTCCATCTCTTCGCCTCCTCACCTCCTCACCTCCTCGCCTCCTCCTCATCCTCGACAAACTCCAGGACCCCGGCAACCTGGGCACGCTCATTCGCACGGCGGACGCGGTCGGAGTGCAGGGAGTCGTCCTGCTGGAACCCTGTGTGGACCCCTTTGACCCCAAAACGGTACGGGGAACGATGGGCTCGCTGTTTACCGTGCCTTTTGCCCGGACCAAAAATGGAACAGAGGCGTTGGCTCAACTGGCTAAAACGGGGTATCGCTTGGTCGGGGCGGATGGGCGGCAGGGCGAGCTGCCCTGGCCCGGCAGCGTCCTGACCGGGCCGGTCGCCCTGGTTCTGGGCAACGAGGCGCGCGGCCTCAGCCCGGAGCTGCGACCTCATTTGCATGCTTACGTCCGCCTGCCCCTGCGCGGCCACGCCGAAAGCCTGAATGTCTCTGTCGCCGGGGGGACGCTGATGTATGAGTGGCTGCGGGTGAACAGTGAAACGTAAAACATAGGGCGTATTCCGTTTAGCTTACGGACCACGCACCGCGCACTACGCTATGAGGGCTTCTAAAACAAGGGGGGTAACAAGTGAGCCTGACTTTCCGGCCCGTTCAACTAAGTGATTTTGAGGCGATTCTGGCCATCAATGCCGCCGGGTATCCCGGCGTGGTGCGGCTGGCCCTTGAAGAATTGACGGCCGTGCTGGCAACTGCGCCTTTTTTCCACGTGGCCGAAGTGGACGCTCAAGTGGCCGGCTATGTGATTGCCTACACGGACAAAAACAGCTACGACGGCGACGAGTTTTTGTGGTTTCAGACTCGCTATGCTAATTTTCTGTACATTGACCAGATTGCCGTCGCTCCCACCGTCCGGCGAGTCCGGGTTGGCTCACATTTCTACCAATTTCTAGAGCAGTTTGCCCGGCAGCAAGGGTTGACCAGTCTCGTCTGTGAGGTCAATTTGGAGCCGCCCAACCCAATTTCGCTCAATTTTCATGCTCAAAACGGTTTTGTCGAAGTTGGGGTGATGGATACACCAGATGGGCGGAAGGTATCACTGCGGCGGAAGAAGTTGTCCACAACCCAGCTTCAATAATGGATGGCAGAATTTCCTGAGCGAAATTGGCGGGGGCTGGATTACCAAAGGAAATCGCCAGTCATGGAAAAAACTACTGTCGAGAAGGCTGTTGCCTATATTACCCAGGGCGATAAACTCCTGGTCTTCAGCCATCCTTTTCATCCCGAGGCCGGAATTCAAGTGCCTGCTGGAACCATTCAGGCGGGTGAGTCACCTGCGGAGGCTGCACTAAGAGAAGCCTACGAAGAGACAGGCCTGGAAAATTTAGAACTATGTGTGTTTCTGGGAGTACAAGCGTTTGACTTAACCCCATATGGCCGAGCAGAAATTCAGCAGCGATACTTCTTCCATCTCGAATTTCATGGTGAAGCACCCGCTAGTTGGCGGCATTACGAAAACTATCCATCGAACGAGAACACAGAACGGATCGAGTTTGAACTTTTTTGGGTTCAATTTCCGCATGTACCGGAACTTATGGCTGGTCAAGGAGCCCTACTTTCCAAAGTGAAGACTCATTCGTAACCCATTTCACTGACTTTACACCACACGGACTACGGCGGATAATTTCCGTAAAAGTTTATTTTGAAGAACAGCAGGAGACGATATGTACTCAGCTCAACGCTTATCCACGCTGACCGAGTCGGTTATCCGCGATATGACCCGCCTGGCGATTAAACACGGTGCGATTAATCTGTCACAGGGTTTCCCGGATTTTGACCCACCGTCCGCCCTTTTGAACGCGGCCGTCCATTCAATTCAGGGGGGCCACAACCAGTATGCGATTACATGGGGATCGGCCCGCTTACGGGCGCAGATTGCCGAAACCTACGCGCGCTGGTACGGCATGAATATCAATCCGGATACCGACGTAACCGTCACCTGCGGGGTGACCGAGGCGATTATTGCCGCCCTGCTCGGCACGGTCAATCCGGGGGAGAAGGTCATCATTATTGACCCGTCCCACGAAAATTACGTGGCCGGGGTACGCTTTGCCGGGGCTGAGCCGATTTTTGTCAGCATGAAACCGCCCCTCTTCACGCTCGACGAAGCGGAACTGCGGGCGGCGTTTGCCCAAAAGCCCAAAGCCATCATTTTCAATACGCCCCATAACCCCAGCGGGCGTGTCTTCAGCCGGCAGACACTGCAACTGATTGCCGGCCTGTGCCAGCAGCACGATACCATCGCCATCACCGACGAGATTTACGAAAAAATTTTGTACGATGGCCGCCAGCACATCCCGATTGCTACGTTACCCGGCATGGCCGAACGGACCATCACCACGTCCGGGCTGACCAAAACGTACGCCGTCACCGGCTGGCGGGTCGCCTGGGCGATTGCCTCGGCGGAGCTATCAAAGTCGCTGCGCACCGTGCATGACTTTCTGACCATCTGCGCCCCGACCCCCCTGCAAGAGGCTGCCGTCACCGCCTTGACCCTGCCTGACGATTACTATGCCGAGATGACCCAGGCCTACCACGTTCGCCGGGACAAGATGATGGCCGTGTTGGAAGAGGCCGGCTTTCAGGCTGCCCCGCCGGAAGGCGCCTATTACGTGTTGGCCGATTATTCGGCCCTCCAGCCGGAGATGAGTGAGATGGCCTTTGCCGAATGGCTGACCACCACCAAGCGGGTCGCCGTAGTGCCGGGCAGCAGCTTTTACCGGGGTGATCCCAGTCTCAGCCGGGGCCTGGTCCGCTTTGCTTTTCCTAAGCAGCTCGACACCCTGGAAGAGGCCCGGCGGCGGCTGGTAGGATAGTCTGCGCAGCCTGTTGTTAGAGGAGGACATTGGGGTTATTGACAAGCTCTAGGGGAAGTGATAGCCTTTAGGCCAAGTCCCACAGGAGACTTAATAATTACTGCTCAGGCATCTACAGAACGCAAGCAGTGTCATTTCGACCGAAGGGAGAAATCCCTCAGGTCTATGTAGCGCTCCAGGGATTTCTCGGCCTACGGCCTCGAAATGACATTGTCAGTTACACCTAATATTTAACCAGCAACAAGGAGGAGATTTCATGCAGCAGCACCAGAATTTCAAGGGGTTCATTCCATTTTTTGTATTGGTTCTTGTCGTAGTCCTGTCCGGCTGTGGGGGTCAAAGCGAGAGTCAGAGCGTCACTCCCGCCGCAACTTCCACCCCTGTTCCCCCACCGACCGCGGCCCCGGCTGAACCGGAGCCGACGGCTACACTCGCACCGACGGTAGCAGTGGTCGAGCCAACCGCCGAGCAACGCGCCGAATCCAGGGTTGAGTCGCCAGGCGGCGAGCTGGACATGCGCACGCTACCCCGCTTTGCTGATGCGGAAGTTATTTACGAGGACAAAGCGACTACTATCTATGTTACCTCCGCTGAAGTGGCCACCGTGGCCGATTTTTCTCGCCAGGAATTGGGGGCGCTCGGCTGGCAGGAGTACACCCAACCCAATACCGCCATGGCTGATGACCCCAGCATGGAGCAATTGACGTTCAAAAAAGACGGCCAAGGGTTGTCAGTTTTTATCACCGTAGCCCCAGCCCAGGATAATAAAACCAGTGTCCAGTATGCGCCCATCCCCCTCCTGGCTGACCTGCCGGCGCTGGCGGATGCGAGCAACATCGAGTTCAGCGACTCGCAATTATACTTGAGCTACACAACCCCCTCGGATTTTGACGCCGTTATCGCTTTCTACCGGGAACAACTGGTCGCGCCGGAGTGGCAGGAAGTTACCGATCGAAGCGCGGTCGAGCCGGAGAGGACCCAACTGCTTTTTGCCGGTAAAGAGATGGCCTTGTGGCTGGAATTGACCCCGGCCGGTGATGGCCTCACCAAAGTTGTCCTCCAGCCAATGAGCAATGAGGAAATTGCTGCCCTGGGCAACTCGGAAACACCTCCCCCGGCAGCGACCGGAGAAGCAGAATCGGTGGAAACCGACGGCTCCGGCCTGGAACAGTTGCCCCTGCCGAGCGATGCCCAGGAAGTGAATTATGACACCGACTTCCAGGAAATTACCTTCAACAGCCCCTCGAATATCAACAAGTTGGTCGAATTTTACCGCCAGGCCCTCCCGGCCCAGGGGTGGACTGAAGACGACACGATCGCTTTGGTTTCGTCCAGCCTGGCCGCGTTGGAGTTTGCCCGGGGTGACGCTTCGCTGTCGCTGACCATCATGAATCTTGGTGCCGGCCAGGATACCGATGTTATCTTGAGCGTGAGTGGTGAAATGGCCGCAGCACCCGGCACGGACTCGGATGCGAGCGAGACGGACGAAAGCCCGCCTCCTGCCGATGCCGGCGAGTTGGTGGCCGAAGATAAGGATGGCTTGCCGGTTCCGGACAACTACGAAAATTTCTCGGATGAAAACAGCCCTTACCGCCGCTCCCTCTATGTTACTTCGCCGTCCCCGGTCAAAGCGTTGTTTGAGTTTTACAACCGTGAGTTGTCGGCCCGGGGGTGGCTGGCTCTGCCCAGCACCGTCGGCGCAACCGACGATAAAACGACCCAACTATACGAGAACCCGGACGGCCAGTTGGACTTACGGCTGACCAAAAATAGCTCCGGCGGCACCGACATCAACCTGACCGTCAAAATGATTGCCGCAGCCAAAAAAGATGGGATTCTACCACCTTCGGGTCAGGCCCGGATTTATTTTGGCAACTTCACAGATGGCCAGATCGTCTTCAATATTAATCAAAAAGAAATCAAGGTGGAAGTGCAGGACCCCGCCCAAACCTCAATGGAGGGCGTCCCGTTTGTGGATGTGCCGCCAGGTGAGCATGCCTTTACCTTGACCCTGCCCGGTGAAACGCCGATGAGCGACAAAATTACAGTCGGCCAGGACGAAACCTGGGCCCTGGTCGGCGGGCCGGGCGGCGCTTTACCGCTCCAGATGTATTAGTCCCATTAGCCAACTCTAGCAAAGAACCCCAGTCTCGCGGCGAGACTGGGGTTCTTTTGTTTCACTTCGTAACGCTTTTCGTAACGATTCAAAGACAATCGCCGGTTAAATTATAGACAGCCGCCAAAAATTTGAGGAAAAGCGGCAATATTCCTCTGGGTGGGGAATAGTCCCGGTGAATTAAGGGAGAAGGACCATGGCTACGGTGAATATCTTTAAAAATTATCAGCAGTTCGAGTCATTTCCGGCGGGTCACACTATTTTTCAAGAGGGGCAGCCGGGTGATTTGATGTATGTGGTTAAAGAGGGCGAAGTGGATATCTTTATTCACGGCCAACACGTCGAAACTGTTGGGCCGGGGGGCGTCGTGGGAGAGATGGCCCTGATTGACCACACCGCACGGAGCGCGACTGCCATCGCCAAAACTGACTGCCAGCTCGTGCCCCTGGATGAGAACCGTTTCAACATTTTTGTGCATCAGATTCCGTTCTTTTCAATCCAGGTCATGCGGGTCATGGCTGACCGGCTGCGCCATATGAACACCCACATCAATTAAGGAGCCAGCACAAGCCTTTAACGGGCCACCGTGGGGCAGAGATGAGAAGAGCTACATGAACCTGACCTTTGACACCTAACCCTATTTTTAAGGAGATATCCGATGCAGAAGTTTGAAATTGTACCCCAGCACCTCTTTCGGGCTGAAGCCAGTAAGCTTATCCCTGTTTTTGGGATAGAATTGGTTGCCATTCATCACCTGGGCAGTATCAGCCGCTCAGAAATGAACGCCAAGCCGGTCGTCGAGATTTGGGTTGAAGTAGGCGACATCATCCAGCTCACTAATATTGACCTGCTGGCCGAACTCCCCGAGGGTGAAGTGATTATAGATCAATTTACCCAAAAAATGGTCGAACTGGGCTACATGCCACGCGGTGAGCAAGGTCTGGCCGGGCGGCGTTTCTTCAGCAAAGATTCAGATCCGGCGGCGACCTATCACGTCCACATTTATCAATTTGGTCATTTTCAACCGGGTTATCAGCAAAGCCCGGACGACTGGGGCTTCCTTATGCAGTGGCTGGCCGAGCCGGAAGGTGTTTTTCTTGCCCCCTCAAAACCGGCCAAAGCTCGCCGCACGAGCGATAGTTTTAGTGTGGCTGCAACCATTGATTATAGTGGTCTTTAATATGATACGCCTCCGTCATTTTGTCCCGACGCCAATATGGATCGGGTTGATCAAGACGGTGGAGCCGCCTGACCCGACCGCTTGGCAAGGAGGAAGGTCCGCCCTATGGTCTGGACAAACCACAGGCGGTAATTACCCTGAAAACAGCGGATAAAACCTAAATCTGTTAGCTTATCACGCTCAGAGTGTCCCAAGTCGAGGCGCTGGCCTAACGATGCATCGTTTCTGAGATATTGGACGCGATGTGTTGGGCAGATTCGCTCACACCGAGCAGGAAGCCAGATTTCTCCGAGGGCATCCAGGGCATGCCGACGAAGTATAAGCCCGTATAGCTGGTCACACCGTTCGTCTGGATGGGAAAACCATCTTCATCGCGAACCGGCAGCTTAACCAGGCTATAGTCGAAGGTATAGCCCATCGCCCAGATGACAATGTTGATACCTTCTGCCTTCAAATCGAGTGCCTCGATAAGGGGTTGCTCGTAACCGTCGCGCAGTTGGGGCATCTCCTCTGCCGGCGCGTCGAGTCCATTCGCCTGGATGTAACCGTCAATCGCTTTCAGAACTTCAAGCTCGAACTGGTCGGCTTTGGCCAGGTTTTCGGGTAAGTCAGGCGCAAGCGCAACCTTGTCGCCTGCTGCGCCACGCAGGTGGCCTAACAGGGTCATGCCGTCGCGGGCAAATTGATGTAGGTTAATCGTATGCCCACCATTCGTACCTGAAACGTGCGGGATACCTTCGAATTTCGACATGCCGGGCGGCAACTGGTCGGGCGTAAGGTCGAAGAAGCCGACTTCATGCAGCCACTCGATGATATCCCGGCCACGATAACGCCGGGGCACTCGGCCTGCACTGCCGGTACACAGGAAGACTTTCCGGCCACTTTGAAAGAGTTCCTCGGCAATCTGGCAGCCTGACTGCGCGCTGCCGACGATAAGCACTGCGCCTGCTGGCAGCGATCCGGGATGGCGATAGGCGCTACTATGGAGTTGGGTGATGCCGGGTGACAAATCCGCGGCAAACTGCGGCATCTTCGGCTGCTGAAAAAAGCCGGTCGCCATCACGACATTGTTTGCCTTGAAGGTACGTCCAGACGTTTGAACGCGATAGCTTTTAGAATTCATCGGCTCAACCGAGACCACGCGTGCGTTATATTCGATGGGTGGCTGGAAGCGTTCGACGTACTGGTCAAAGTACGCGACGACCTCGTCACGCGGCATGAAGCCATCGGGGTCCGCGCCATGATGTTCCGCCCCCGGCATCCTGAAGGCCCAATTGGGCGTAATCAGCGTAAAGGAATCCCAGCGCTCGTTGCGCCAGACACTGCCCGCTTGCGCTGCCTGCTCCAACACAATGTGTTCACGCCCATTTTGGGTCAGATAGTAACTCGTCGCCAGTCCTGCCTGTCCGCCGCCGACGATCACGGTTTCGATATGTTCTATCATTTCAATCTCCTTCCTACCACGCTGCTTCGAGGGTGTAATACTCGGTCTGCCCTGATTCGATGACACCGGGTAAGGCCGCTTCAGCCTCTTGGAACTGAGGGTTCGAGAATATAACCGTTCTGAGCCGCTCCCACTCGGTCAGGCTCTCCATCTCTACCTCCTGGACGACAGTGTCGAACGGGCCGCTCAGGTCGGTGAGAATCCGGGCACGCACGTGCGGGCCAACCAGTGTGCGAACAATCTCCCCAGACCGCTTGAAGCCTGCCACGACTTCGCTGGCCTGACCAAATTTGGCTTGACAGACAAATCTTACGATTATCATTGGTAATCTCCTTATTAACTATTGGCTCAATCTACTGCCAGTATAAGGCAAGGAAGGGGAACTAGCATTCCCCAAATGGGGTATTCAAGCGGGGTATTTTTTTATGTGGGAGGGTTACTACTCAGCCCCATCTCATTTCGAGGCCGTAGGCCGAGAAATCCCTGGAGCGATACATCGGCATGAGGGATTTCTCCCTTCGGTCGAAATGACATGTTGAACAGTTATTTGGGGGGAATAGGTAAGGACAGCCGTTAGTCAAGCAAGTCTAGGTCTCTGGCTTTGGCTGCGGCCTCGGTGCGGCTGCGGACGCCCAATTTGCCGTAAATGCTGCCAGTGTGCTTTTTGACCGTCTCCGGGGAAACGACCAGTTGGGTGGCGATCTCGCGGTTAGTCAGCCCGGCGGCAATCAGTTGCAGGATTTCCTGCTCCCGAGAGGTCAGCGGCTCGGGCAGCACCCCTTCCACAGAGGCAGGAAAGGCGAGGTCAGTACCAAAGGCTGCTAGCAGCGTTTCGACGTACTCAGGCAGCACAGCGCGCGAACGAGCTTCTTGCAACATCCTGCCCATGGGCAGGCCCAGATCGGCGAACAAGCGCACGTAGCCCTCAGGTTCGGCCAGCCGCAAGGCGTGTTCCAGGGCGGTCAGAGCGCTCGCTTGTTCGCCGCGTCTCCTGTAAGCCAGGGCCTGAAGGGCCAGCGCCTCGATCGTGACACCCGTCCGGCCCTCCGCTTCCGCCGTCTGGAGCGAACGTTCAAGGAGCAATAGTGCCCGCTGGATGGCTGGCGCATCCCCTGTTACAGTCAGCACGCGGGCTATGGTCAGGCGCGCTCCTTCGCTTTCTGGCCGTTCTTCGAGCGCATCGTCCCGTTGCATCTCACCGGCCCAATCAACCGCTGCCCGGAGCCTATCCTGGGCCAGCCACAATTCGAGCTGCAAGCGGGCAAAACGATCAGTCCAGTCCGGGAACGGGGCATTTTCTACCAGCGGACGCGCCCGCTCCAGGTAGTCAGCCGCCGCCTCAGCGTCTCCTGCCGTCAACCTCAGACGACCCGCAAGCAGGTAGCCCGCGATCATCGCCCGCACGTCGCCGCCGAGTTCGGCCCGTGCCAGCCCCTGGGTCAGGTGGTCGCTGGCCTGCTCCAGCTCGTTCCACTCGTATAGGATCTCGCCCATCCGGATATACACCCAGCCGATCACGGGGAGCGGATAGTCACCCCAGGTTGCCTGATCCTGGATGACCCCCAGCGCCTTTCTCCAATACGCCGCAGCGTCCCTGAGATGGCCTTGCCGCAGGTCAAGGTCGGCCAGAGCGCCAAACAGATGCACTGATTCGATCCGGAAGTCAGGCGTGTGAGGGAAGTCAAGCACCTTAAGGTAACATGCTTTTGCTTCCTCCCAGCGCCCGTGGTGGCGGTAGGTATCCCCTAGCGCGCCATACACATCGGGTCGAAAGCCAAAATCATCTTCTTCGGGCAGCTCCCGCAGCGCCTGGTCAGCATAAGTCTCTGCCCTGGCCAGATCATGTTGAAAGCAGGCAATAAAGCAGCGCATCGCGGTCACCCTTGCCAGGTGCGGTCGGGTGTCCTTGCGCTGTGCGAGCGCCAGCCGTTCGACTTCGTCGAGACAGCGGGCGCACGTCTCAAACTGGCCGGTGAAGATCAGGAAGGCTGCCTGGAAGAAGCTAAATTCTGGGTGGCTGGCATACCACGCCTCTGGGAGCGATTCGAGCCACCGTTTCACGAGCGTGATCTCCCCGGCCTTTAACCTGGCAACCCAATAGCGGTTGGCAAAGTCAATGACGAGTTCCACATCCTCGCCCGCAACCGCATGACGGAAAGCCTGCTCCGGCAGGTCATGCACCAGATACCAACGGGCGGCCCGGCGATGAAGCTGGACAACCGCATTGGGATGATGGCGGTGAAGCTCTTCCTGGAGAAAGTCGGCAAAGAGCCGGTGATAACGAAACCATTCTCGGCTGTCATCCAGCGGCACAAGGAACAAGTTTTCTCGTTCCAGGCGTTCAAGCATTTCTTGGCCGCTTCCTCCTCCGGTGACGGCATCACACAGCGGCCCACATAAGCGATCCAGGAGACTGGTCTGGAGTAGAAAACTTCGCAGCCTGTCCGGTAACGGAGCCAGCACATCTTCACTCAGGTAATCGGCGATGAAGCGATGTTTTCCACTGACAACCAGCTTGTCCGCCCCCGCGAGGCGACGCTGGAGGGTCAGCGCGACCAACTGGAGACCGGCGACCCAACCTTCCAATTGGGCTTGCAGCCTGACGACCTCATCATCGGCCAGATCAAGCCCCATCCTCTCATTCAAGAAAGCCTGCGTCTCCTCCGGCCAGAAGTTTAGATCCTCAGCGCGAAGCTCCATCAGCTCATGGTGCGCCCGGTAGCGGGCCAGAGGCAGCGGCGGCTCTCCGCGACCGGCCAGCACGAAGTGGAGCATCGGCGGGAGACGGTCGAGCAGGAAAGTCAGTGCAGTGTGGATAGAGGGGTCTTCAATCAGGTGATAATCGTCGAGGACAAATATAATGGGGACAAGCACGTCGTTGGCAAGGTTGATGAAAGCCGATAAGACGGCTTCAGTATCTGGCGACATCCCACCGAGGAGCAGGCCCAACGGGCTTTCCCTGACGCCTGGTTGAACCTTCTCCCAAGCCGCCAGCAGGTAACGCAGGAAGCGCTCCAGGTCGTTATCCTCCTCGCTGGTTGACAGCCAGGTAATTGGGAAGCGGCTCGAATGCGCCCACTCGGCTAGCAGCGTTGTCTTTCCATAACCAGCCGGAGCCGAAATCATTATGAGCTTGTAGTGAAGGACTCCACGCTCGAGCGCGTCAATGAGCCGGGTGCGGCGCACCGCATGAGCCGGGTGCGGCGCACCGCACGATGAGGTTGTGGCGGAATCCTCAGTTTGGTTGCCAGGAGAAAAGTATCCATAAGGCCACCATTTTGTGTTGATTTCAGTCTACACCCACTAGACCAACACGGAACCGAGAGGGTAGTCCAAATCCGCCCACTTCACGATGCCTCCTCGCCATTCTTGCGGCGGCAGGATATGCATCCTTGGTTCGGAAAACGCCTAACTATCTTAGTCGTACGAGTCGTACCATTGGGTAGTTGGTTGAGGTAAGCATACCTTTAAACATTAGAAAATAGAAATGTTTAAAGTCTCTTTGTGGAGGGCTGGTTGACTGACTAATTTAACATTGTGGCTCAAATTTACCGCAGAGAGCGCAGAGGCCGCCGAGAAATTTATTAAAATCTCCGCGTTCTTGGCGTCCTCTGCGGTTCAAGATTAAATCTATCAGTCAATCAGTGATGGATGGTTATTGCCAACTGTCTCCTATAGGTGAAAGCAGATTATAGTTGGTGGCCAAGTCAGCTTCGGTTGCCCAAAAGAATGCCAATCCTCTAACCTTCCCTTCCACCCCACCCATGTTACTGCGCCTGGACCAAACGCGGGTTCTGATAGGCTAACTCCTCCTGTACCAACCGCACTAATAAGTCATCCAGATTTTCTACAGAATAGTCATCCACGTGATGGGTGGTCTCATCGCCGGGCGCGCCGCCGTTGGTCGGGCCGGCATAAGTCAGGAAGATGAAGCGGCCCTGGGTATACTGCGCCAGTTGGCGGAAAACGTACTCACCCTGGTCGTCCAGGCCGCTGCTGGCAATGGGGAAAATCTTGATTCCGCGCCGGGCGGCGTTGTCCATTTCCACGGCATAATCATAATCCTGAGGGTAATCCAGGTGAGGCGGCGCATCGGCGACCAGAAAGATGAGTTGGACTGTCTCGCCGCCGCGCCACTCGACACCGTTCACCGCCTCGTGCAGCGCTTCGTTGAGCGATTCGGGGGTATCGCCGCCGCCGTCGGCATAGACACCACTCAGTTTTTGCGAGAATTCCTGGACATCAGGCGTAAATTCATAGGTTTGGGTAACAAAAGCATCGCCCCGGTCGCGGTAGGTGACCATCCCGTAGCGCACCTCCGGCTGGCCAGGCAAAGAGTCAATCCGGGCAGAGACATCAAAAATAGTGCTCTGGATTTTGGCAATCTCGTCGGCCATGCTGCCGGTCGCGTCAACGAGGAACAGGACATCTAGGTTGAGGCGATCTGCCTGGGTTCGCGTGTCGAGTGTAACCGTCCAGTGCTCGCTCAGGGAGGTAGACACCTGGCTATGGATGCGGCTGAGGGTAAATTCTTCGCTCAGGTTGTCTTTTTCCACTTCAACCTGAAACCGATCTACCTGATCCAGCGGCAGATTGAGCGCCAAGGGGTGAAACAGAACCTGGCCATTGGCATAGGTGCGGGCTTCATAGATGTCCTGCCCGTTAGCCAAAACACGCACGGTCGCGCCCAGCACAGGATGACCCTGGCCGTCCTTAACCTCGATCACGTAGCGCTCGCTCACATCGCGGTCGTGGACCGGCAGCCCCTGGTAGTTGCGGCGATAGAGCAAATAATCATCCCACTGGGCGTTGTCGTCCACCTCACCGGCCCGCAGGGGGCTGGTTTGCTGCGGCATGGCTATTGTACTGGCAGTGGTCTCACCTGAGGTAGCCATTTCCGCCTCCCCTTCTCTCATGATCACTGTCGCCATCATGGCCGGCGCGGGGCTTTCGACAGCGGGAGATGGCGTCGCGGCTAAAGTAATCGTTTCGGAACGGGCTTCGTCAGCGGTGACTAACCCCGCCGGAGCCGCAGGCTCGCCTGCCAAGGCTGTATCTGACTCTATAACCACCTCAGCCTTCTCGGACTCAGCTTCTTTTTGCGGAGCCGCGCTGCCAAAACTACACCCGGCTAACAGCATCACCAGTATGAATAAAACCAATCCTCGTTGCTTAACATTTAAAGTTGACATCTTTGCTCTCCTTTAGATAATATAATGGAATGATCTGTTGCAGGTAAGACGATAGAAGGCGAGAATTGGTTCCAAGAGACGACCGCAGACAGCAGACCACCGACCGCTGCAATCTCCCAGATAATTTTTCGGCGGTCAGTGGTCGGTGGTCTGCGGTCGTGAGGAGGGTACGATGGCCAGAGAAGACGCAAAACTTATCTTAATTGCCGACGATGAAGCCCGCATGCGGCGCTTTATCAAGATGAATCTTGATTTGGAGGGCTACCGGGTCATCGAGGCCAGTAATGGCTTGGAGGCGCTCGACCGGGTGCGTGAGGATTTACCCGACCTGGTGCTGCTTGACGTAATGATGCCCGAACTGGACGGCTATGAAACGCTGCGGATTATCCGCGAAACCTCGACCGTGCCGGTCATCATGCTCACCGTGCGCGATGAGGAAGAGGACAAGGTGAGAGGGTTAGAGTTGGGCGCTGACGATTATGTGACCAAACCATTCAGCCCGCGCGAGCTAAACAGCCGGATCAAGGCGGTGCTGCGCCGCACCGAGCTGGATAACCCGGATAGCAGCTCGTTGGTGGTGGTAGACGATTATCTGCAAATTGATTTTGGCAAGCGGCAAGTTTTTGCGGGCGGCAAGGAGGTCAAACTGCGCCCCACCGAATACCGGCTGCTCTATCACCTGGTCCAGAACGCCGGACAAGTCATGACCCACGAAATGATTCTTAACAAAGTCTGGGGGTATGAGTACCGTGACGAAAGCCAGTATGTCCGGCTTTACATTACCTACCTGCGCCAAAAGATTGAACCGGACCCCGGCAACCCGCGCTACATTTTGACCGAGCGCGGGGTCGGCTATCGCTTTGTGGATTTTGGGCGCCGGCCATGAGGCTCTGCTTTATTATTAACCCGGCCGCCGGGTCGGGCGGGTTTCAAAAGCTGGTCATTGAGGCGGCCGATCATCTCAGCCGGCTTGGCTGCACCGTCGAACGGGTCGAGACGAACTGCAAAGGCGATGCTACCCATCTGGCCCGCCAAGCCGCAGAGAAGCGATTTGACGTGGCCGTGGCCGTCGGCGGCGACGGCACCATCAACGAGGTTTGCAACGGGCTGGTGGGAACCGACACGGCGTTGGGTGTCCTGCCTGCCGGTACGGCCAACGTGTACGCCGCCGATGTGGGCATTCCCATTTGGTGGCCGCTTAACCCGGGTGCGGTCAATAACGCCGCCGAGGTGATTGTCACCGGCCAGCGCCGCCGGATTGACCTGGGCCGCCTGCGTCTGACCGATGGCACCGAACGCTACTTCTTGATGTGGTGCGGCATTGGGCTGGACGCCGCCATCAGCCAGGCCATCAAGCCAGGCGACACACGCCGTCTGGGCTATGCCGCCTGGATTCTGTCCGGGCTGATGGTTACCTTTGATTTTATGGGCACTCGGGCGACTATCCTGACCGACGAGGGGTTGGTCAAAGGCCGGGTGCTGCTGGCTGTGGTCAGCAACGGCCAGCTCTATGGCCGCATCTGGCGCATGGCCCCCGAAGCCAAAATGGATGATGGCCTGCTGGATGTGGGGATTATGATGGGCCATGGCTGGCCCTCAACCATGAGACACCTGGCCGGGCTAACCTTTCGACAGCACGTCAAAGACCCCGATTTTCACCTTTATCGCTCTAAATTACTCTCCCTCTCCGCCAGAGAAGCTCTGCCCGTGCATGTGGACGCCGAACCCGTCGGCACCACGCCGGTGGAGATTGAGGTGGCTCCTCTGGCCTTAAGTGTGATTGTTCCTCAAAACGCGCCCCAAAACTTATTCGCGCACAATCCCTAATCCACCGAATCGGAACCAAAAAGGAACACGGAGACACGCAAAGTCTTCACAGATGCGAAGCGGACAGAGCGATTAAAGAATCTCTGTCCGCTTCGTTTTCTCTGGATAAGAATTTCTTGCCCAAAGGTTAAAGAGTCTATTGAAACCCGCCGCTGGTCGAGGCCAGGCCGCGCTCTTTCCGAATCTTCTCCTCATAGCCGCTGGTCCGGTACGCAGCGATGGGATCAACCGGAACGCCTATCTCCTCGCGCACCTGGCCCAGCAAGGGGCGCACGTCGGTGCGGTAAGCCTCGTTGAGGAGTAGGTGTGCCTCCAAAACCTCGCCAGCCAGTTGGGCCTGAGCCAGCTTCTCGCGTGGTACCAGCAGCGACTTGGCATAGGCTTCCTGGCAGTTCAGCACCGACAGGATCATGGGGGCCATCTTGCCCTCGATGTTGTGGCACTGGTCAATCATGTAAGCCACGTTTTGGGCCGTTGTGCTGGCGGGCTGCTCGCTGCTCAGGGCCGCGCCGGTCAATTCGTTATAAATGAGAAAGAGTTCGTAGGGGTTGACGCTGCCCACGATCAGGTCGTCGTCGCCGTACTTGCGGTTATTGAAGTGAAAGCCGCCCAGCCGCCCCTCGTCGAGCAAAAAGCCGACAATTTGCTCGATGTTGGTGCCCTGGGGATGGTGGCCCAGGTCCACCAGCACGTGCGCCTGCGGCCCCAGCTTCAAGCACATGGCATAGGCCGTGCCCCAATCGGGCAGGTCGGTGCTGTAGAAGGTCGGCTCAAAAAACTTGTACTCAACCAGCATGCGGCTGTTGGCCGGGAGGTGCTGGTAAACCAGGCCCAATCCCTCCTCGAAACGCCGCTTGCGGCCTCGCAAGCTGTCTTGCCCGGCATAGTTGGTCCCATCGGCAAACCAGAGGCTGAGCGCATCGCTTTTGACCTTGGTCATAATCTCACAGCATTCGAGGATATGGTCCAAGGCTCGTTCCTGCACACCCGAGTTGGGGTTGCCCAAAGAGCCAAGTTTGTACTCGTCGTCCTGGAACACGTTGGGATTGACCGCGCCAATGACGATGCCGCGCTCCTCGGCGTATTGGCACATGCCCACATAATCATCATCTTTCGGCCGGTCCCAGGGAATGTGGATGGCTACCGAGGGGGCGATACCGGTCATTTTATGGACCATGGCCGCGTCGTCGAGTTTTTGTTGGGTGGTGGTGGCCGCGCCGGGCCAGGCAAAGGCTTTAAAGCGAGTGCCGCTGTTGGCGTAGCCCCAACTGGGCGTTTCAATATGCTGTTTTCTGAGGGCTGCCTTAACCGCCTCGACATCCAGGCCGCGCGCGGTCAGTTCTGCTGCCAGTACTTCGTAAGCAGCTCGATAATTGTTCATAGTTTTACATCTCCATTGAGTAAATAGGTTTCCATCGTGATAAACCGCACAATTTTATAATAGGAAAAAATTATTTGCAATAACCCAGGAAGCCGGTTTGACAAAAATAAAGTTTGGTGCGACAATACCCCGCAAAAGTTGTCCTACAACCCAACGACCCTACCGGTATCACCGCAGATGCTCAAACGAAGTCCCTCTTTAACCGAACAGGTCAAATCTTATCTCAAGCAGCGGATCATTGCCGCTGAGTTTGAAGCCGGGCGCATCCCCTCGGAGGCCGACCTGGCCAGCGAAATGAGCGTCAGCCGCAACACCGTCCGCGATGCCTTGAGCCGGTTGGAGATGGAAGGCTTTGTGGTCCGTCGGCAAGGGGCGGGAACTTTTGTCAATCAACACGGCCTGTTGGTCAAAACCCGCCTGGAAGAGATTGTCCCCTACGAAATCCTGATCCGCGAACACGGCTATGAGCCAGCGGTTCATCTGCTCCAGGTGGAGGAAAGACTGGCTGACCCTCCGCTTACAACCGCTCTGAATCTAACCCCCGGCCAGCCGGTGATAGCGGTCCAAAAATTGTTTTTGGCCGACACCCAGCCAGTCATTTTTAACCAAACCTTTCTTTCACCCCACATGCTCAAGCGGCCCTATACCGCCGACGATTTTAGCGGGCCAATATATCAGTTTTTGCCCAAATTTTGCCAGCAGGAACTGGCCTATTTCTTCAGCGAAATCGTCCCCTTGATCGCTCCGCCCTGGCTGGTGGAACGGCTGAAACTGCCTTCCTCACCGGCGGCCCTCCTCTCCCTTCAGGAAGTGGGCTACAACCAGGATAACGAACCGATTATCAAGGCCAGTTCCTATTTTCGGGACGATCTGCTACGGCTGCGCTTGATTCGACGGCAGGGGCAGTAGCAGACGAACCGTCAATTGTAGGACAAGCGGTTAGCTTGTCCGAATCTTGGACAAACTGAAGTTTGTCCTACAAAGTTATACAGAGGAGGCAAACGATGTCCGAGAAACAAACTTACATGTTGACCGTCAACGGGGTGGAGCGCCAGGTGACAGCCACCCCGAAAACCTTTTTAATGGACGTGCTGCGCGACCAACTGCGTCTGACCGGGGTCAAAGACGGCTGCGGGACCGGTCACTGCGGTAGTTGCATGGTCATTCAGGATGGCGAAGCAGTGCGCGCCTGCCTGGTGCCGATGAAACGGGCTGAGGGCGCCACCATCACCACCATCGAAGGGCTGCACGGCCCCGATGGGGGCTTACATTCCGTCCAACAAGCCTACATCGAGCAGGGCGCGACCCAATGCGGCTTCTGCACGCCGGGCTTTATCATGTCAACTGTGGCCCTTCTTGAGAAAAATCCCAACCCCACCCTCGAGGAAATCTATGACGGCCACCAGTTTAATATCTGCCGCTGCACCGGCCACAATGCGATTATCCGGGCGATCCAGCAGGCGGCCGGGCAGGCAGTGCCGCCCCTGCCGGCGGTCAAAGCGCCGTTGAAAGCGATCAGCCGGCCCCTTCCTCGACCGGATGCGATGGATAAAGTGACCGGGCACGGTATCTACGCCGACGATTTGTACGTCGAGGGCATGCTGCACGCCAAGGCGTTGCGGAGCAAATACCCTCACGCCCGGCTGCTCAAAGTAGACACTAGCCAGGCCAAAGCAATGCCTGGCGTCGTTACCGTGCTGACCGCCGACGACGTTCCGGGCCGGAAAGACTGCGGCGTGCATGAAATTGACTGGCCGGTGCTGTGCTACGATAAGGTGCGCTACGTCGGCGATGCGGTTGCCCTAGTCGTTGCCGAAAGTGAAGAGGTAGCCGAAGCGGCCTTGAAACTGATCGAGGTCGAGTACGAGCCGCTGCCGGTGGTTCCTGGCCCGAAAGAAGCCGCCCGGCCCGACGCGGCCATCCTGCATGACCTTTCGCATGTCGAGGGGCACGCACCCGGCGCGCACGGCAACTTCCTGGCTCACTTTCACCTGGAAAACGGCGATTTAGCCAAAGGGTTTGCCGAGGCTGATGTCATCGTCGAGCGGGAGTACTCCACCCAGACCGTCGA
This sequence comes from Anaerolineales bacterium, assembly GCA_015075185.1. Classification (GTDB taxonomy): domain Bacteria; phylum Chloroflexota; class Anaerolineae; order 4572-78; family J111; genus DSQQ01. Next base: position 260,769 of record JABTUW010000001.1, read on the forward strand.
GCATGCCTTCATCGAACCGGAGGCGGGGCTGGCCGTACCCGAAGCCAACGGCCGGATTACCGTTTACTGCGGCGGGCAAATCCCCTTCAGCGACCGCAGCCAGATTGCAGCCACGCTGAACCTGCCGGAAGAGAAAGTGCGGGTCATCAACTGCCTCATCGGCGGCGGCTTTGGCGGGAAAGAAGACGTGTCGGTCCAGATTTACGTGGCCCTGGCGGCCTGGGCGACCAGGCGGCCGGTCAAAATGGTTTTCAGCCGCAAGGAGTCGCTGCTGGTCCATCCCAAGCGCCACGCCACGATTATCAAGATGAAGACCGGGGCCAAAAAGGACGGGACACTGACCGCCCACGAGGTCGAGATCTATGGCGACGGCGGGGCTTATGCCAGCCTGAGCAACCACGTCATGCTGCGGGCCACCACGCACGCCGCCGGGCCGAATGAAGTCTCCAATGTAAAAGTTGATACCTATGCCATGTACACCAACAACGTGCCGTCGGGCGCGTTCCGCGGTTTTGGCGTTACTCAGAGCGGCTTTGCCATGGAAGTCCAGATGGACGTGCTGGCCGAGGCGCTGGGCATGTCGCCCCTGGAACTCCGGCGCAAGAATATTTTGGGCTACGGCAAGAAAACCCTGGCCGGCCAAGTGATGACCGAGAGCTGCGGCCTGCCCCACTGCCTGGAAGCCGTCGCCGCCGAAATGGAAAAACACCCCTTTGTTGCCGTGGAAGGCGACAAACGGCGGGCCTGGGGCATGGCCTGCGCCTACAAGAACACCGGCTTTGGCAGCGGCGCGTACGATGCCGCCGGGGCCGAGGTCGAGGTCTTTGCCAGCGGCCGGGCGATTGTCCGGGCCGGAGCGGCTGAGATTGGGCAGGGACTGTCGACAGTGCTGGCCCAGATTGTGACCGAGGAGCTGGGTGTCCCCTACGAGCAGGTGGATGTCCTGCTGTCCGATACCGACTTGACCCCCGACGGCATGGCTACCACCGCCTCCCGCCAGACCTACGTCACCGGCAACGCTGCCCGCTACGCCAGCAAGGAAGTGCGCGCGCTGCTCAGCCAGACAGCCGCCGAGCTGCTCGACGCACCGCCGGAGGACCTTGTTTTTGCCGATGGCTTTGTCAGCAGCAACGGCCACCGCCTGCCCTTGAGCGAGGTGGTCAAGCAGGCCCGGCGTGAGGGCCGCCAGCCGAAAGTCATGTACCAATATGTGGCCCCTTTCTGCGAGCAGTACCACCACTTTGCCTTTGGTTTTGGAGCGCAGGCGGCGCTGGTGGAAGTGGATGTCAAAACGGGCGAAACCAGGGTGCTCAAGGTCATCGCTGCCTGCGACGTGGGCCGGGTGATGAATCCTTTAGCCCTGCTGGGGCAGGTTGAGGGCAGCATTTCGATGGGTCTGGGTATGGCCTTGCAGGAGAATTTTGTCATGAAGGATGGCTATGTCCAGACCGACTCGCTGCACAAGTGCCATTTGCCAACCATTGACCAGACCCCGGAGGTCATCACCTTCTTTGTCGAGGAAGAGACCAAGGATGGGCCGTATGGGGCTAAAGGTGTGGGCGAGCTGGCCTCGATCCCCACTGCCCCGGCCATTATCAACGCCATCTACAACGCCACCGGCGTGCGCTGCTACAACCTGCCGGCGGATAAGAAATGGCTCAAAGCCCAGTTAGCACAGAATTTTGGATAGCTTGCGCATCTGGTCAATTAGGTGTAGTCTATAGCAATTTATTAAGGGGGGTAGTAAAGTCGGCACAGTTACCGAGAGGTGATGGGTGAAACATTTTCAGTGGGTGCGATTGCTCAATGCCTTCTTACCGCTCCTGGCCGTAGTCAGTGCGCTGCTGGTCGGAGCCGTTATCTTACTTCTACTTGATACCAACCCCCTGGAAGCCTATAAAGTCTTGCTCACCGGCGGATTCACCAGCAAAAATGGGCTGGCCGATACGCTGGTCAAGGCAACCCCGCTGCTATTAGTTGGGCTGGGTATTGTGATTGCTTTCCGGGCGAATGTCATCAACATCGGCGCGGAAGGACAACTGGTTGTTGGAGCGCTGTTAACCACTTTTTTAGCCTTACAATTAGGCTCAACGCTGCCCGGCTATCTGGTTATCCTCATTTGCCTGCTGGCGGGCAGTTTGATGGGGGCAACTTGGGCGGCCATTCCCGGCTACTTGAAGGCCCGGCTGGGCGTCAACGAGATTCTCAGCACGATCATGATGAACCAGATCGCCATCCAGGTGGGCTATTACCTCCTGCGCGGCGTGATGATGGACCCGGCGGAATTGGAAGCCGGGACTAATATTCCTCACTCGGCCCGCTTGCCCAGGGCTACCGATTTACCCCGCTTCACCGACATCGCCGCCTGGCTGGGCTTTACTGACTCGACCAAGGATTTGGGCCTGACCGGATTCCGCGCCGAGCTCTACGGCCTGCTGGTCGAGCCGACACGGCTGCATCTGGGGCTGATTCTGGCGATTATCATGGCCATTCTCGTCTACATTTTTCTGTGGCGGACGACGATTGGCTACCGCATCCGTGCCGTTGGGCTGAATCCCAATGCCTCTCGGTATGCCGGGATCAATGTGCCACGCTACATGGTGTTGTCGCTGGGGTTGAGCGGGGCCTTTGCCGGACTGGCCGGGGCCATCGAAATTCTGGGGCTGCACCACCGTATGTTCGAGCCGGCGGCAGTATCAGCGGGTTACGGTTTCTCCGGGATTGTCGCGGCGCTGTTTGGTAAATTACATCCTCTCGGCGCAATTCCCTCGTCTATTTTGTTCGGCGCGCTGCTGGTCGGCGGTGACAAGATGCAGCGGGCCATGCAAATCCCCCAGGTGTTAGTGACTGCCCTGCTGGGCGTGATTGTCCTCTTTGTCGTCAGCAGCGAGATTTGGTCCCGGCGACTGGCTAGCCGCCGCATCGCCGCATCCCCTGAAGAAACAAGCACCCCTGGAGTATCAAGTACGCCCGGTTTGGAGACCTCCTTATGAATGAAAATTTAACCGTTCTGGCCATCATCATTGGGATTGCCCACTCCGGGTTGCGGTTGGCGACCCCCTACCTCTACGCGGCAATTGGGGAGATGTTTGCCCAACGTTCTGGTGTGCTCAACCTGGGTGTTGAGGGGATCATGTTGATGGGTGCGTTTAGCGGCTTCTACGTGCTGTTCCAAACCGGCAGCCCGTTGCTGGGTCTGCTGGCGGCGGCGGCTGTGGGCGCGTTCATGGGCCTGGCGATGGCTTTTATCAGCGTCACTCTCAAAGCCGAACAGGGCATTAGCGGGATTGGCTTATTTATGTTTGGCCTGGGGATCTCCAGCCTGCTGTTCAAAACCACCCTGGGTACGGTGGAAGGGGTGGACGGCTTTAGCGAATTGAATTTTTGCCTTACGGCCAGTTTTTGTCTCAGTCAAATCCCGGTAGTCGGCGAAATCTTCTTCCGGCACAGCGTCATGGTGTATGGGGCTTTTGCTTTGGTCCCCCTGGCCTGGTGGGTGCTCAACAAAACTACCCTCGGCCTCAAGATTCGAGCGGTCGGCCAAAATCCCCAGGCCGCCGATTCTCTGGGGGTGAGCGTGGCCCGGGTGCGTTACTTTACCGTCACCCTGGGCGGGCTGCTGGCCGGCGTGGCCGGGGCTTCGCTGTCCATCTCGTTACTTAATATCTTTCAAGAAGGTATGACCAACGGCCAGGGATTTATTGCCGTGGCCCTGGTTTACTTTGGCAGTTGGACGCCTTTTGGCGTTTTGGGCGGGGCGCTGCTTTTTAGCCTGGTCAATGCGCTGCAACTGTGGGTCCAGGTTTTGGGCCTCAACCTTCCCTCCGACGTGGCGGTGATGTTGCCCTACCTGTTGACCATTATTGCCCTGGCGTTTCCCTTCCGGCGCGCGCTCCAACCCGCTGCCTTAACCAAAGCTTTTGAGCGGGGGCAAAATTGAAGAAAGGAGGTAGTGGCAAGCGGTCATAAATTTTTGAGTCAGGCTCTATATCTTCCAGGGAGATAACGCACTCCGTCAAGCAAAGGATATTGTGGCGAAGCCTCCTATAGAAACATGCTCTGAGATTGCTCATGGAAGCTTCTTCGGGCTTTGCTCACTATGAGGGCTTCACCCTCGTGCGCCCTGACAAGTTTTTGAAACTTCTATCGAGCCTCCAACTGTTTCTAAACAAGCCAATCATTACCTTACAAATTCATGCAGGAGAAGAAAATGACTAAACGAATATTCTGGTTACTGGGGTTGCTAGTAGCCGTAAGTATAGTTCTGGGAGCCTGTACGGGTAGTCAACCTGCGGCCCCCGCCGAAGAAAAGCCTGCCGAGAAGCCAGCGGCGACTGAAGCTGCGGCTCCAACCGAAGCCCCGGCGGCGACTGAAGAAGCCGCGGCTCCAACCGAAGCGCCCGCCGCAACCGAAGAAGTGGCGGCAGAAGCTCCCGCCGCCGAAGGCTGCACCGATGCTGTCGGCTGCGTTGAGATTGCGGCAGGTGATCCAATCCACATCGCCTGGATTCAAAGCGTTTCCGGGGCCACCGCCCCGCTTGGCACGGATGAGGTGCGCGGCGTCGAAATGGCCATTGACGATAAGGGCGGCGAAGTGCTCGGCCACCCGGTCGAACTGACCGGCGAAGACTCGCTGTGCAGCGCCGAAGGCGGCCAGACGGCCGGGACCAAGATTGCTGCCGACCCGACTGTCGTCGGCGTCATTGGCACGACCTGTTCCAGCGAAGCCCGCGCCGCGATGCCCCTCCTGGCCGATGCCGGGATGGTCATGATCTCCGCTTCCAACACTAACCCCGACCTGACCGACCCGAACCATCCCGATCATTATCCGGGTTATCTGCGGACGGCTCACAATGACCTGTTCCAGGGCCGGATTGCGGCCGAGTATGCCTACAATGAGTTGGGCCTAAAGACAGCCGCCACGATCCACGATGGCAGCCCCTATGCGGAATCATTACAGCGGGTCTTTGCCGAAGTGTTTGCCGAACTGGGTGGAAGCATTACCAGCCAGGAAGCCGTCAACATTGGCGACACCGATATGAAGGGTGTCTTGACCAAGATTGGGGCCGACAAACCCGAAATTATCTACTTCCCCATCTTTGAACCCGAAGGGGATTTCATCGCCGCTCAGAAATGTGATGTCCAGGACCTGGCCAATACCTATCTGATGGGCGCTGATGGGTTGTTGTCCGACACCATGCCGGAAGCCGCCGGCGAATGTGCCAATGGCATGTTCCTGTCCGGCCCCTACGTACATGGTCAAGCGTATGATGATTTTGTGGCCAAGTACACCGAGAAATACGGCGAAGCCCCGATCAGCGGCTATCACGCCCATGCCTATGATGCGACCAATATCCTGATCGCAGCTATCGAGAAAGCAGCCGTCCAGAAGGAAGATGGTTCACTCAGCATCGGGCGGCAGGCACTGCGAGATGCGATGTATGCGACGAAAGATTTTCAGGGCCTGACCGGAAATTTGGGTTGTGATGAAAATGGCGACTGCGCGACAGGCGAAGCTCTCGCCGTCTTCGAATTAACCGAGGCCGAGATTGTGGATGGAAAATGGCCGCCCCAAGCCATCTGGACTCCTGGCGAAGGAGCAATTGAGGGCGCTGCCAGCGAAGCCCCGGCCGAAGCTGCTGCCGAACCGGAAGCCATGTCCGTAGACATCGAACCCATCCGCATCGCCCTAGTCATGCCCAGCACCATCAGCGACTATGCCTGGAGCCAGTCCATGTATGACTCGCTGAAGCAGATCCAGGAAGCTGCCGGGGGCGAAGATGTGGTCGAGATTGCCTACACCGAGAATATGTTCAACGTCACCGACGCCGCTGCCGCCATTCGCGACTACGCCGACAATGGCTATAACCTGATCATTGCCCACGGTGCGCAGTACGGCACTTCCCTGTTTGAAATCGCCCCCGACTTCCCCGACACCAGCTTTGCCTGGGGCACCACGACCAACACCGGCGCGGACCAGGGCATTACTAATGTCTTTGCCTATGAACCGCGCGGCGACGAGGGCGGTTATGTGTCCGGTGTGCTGGCCGCTAAACTTACCGAGGCCAAGGTCATCGGTTTGGTCGGCCCGGTTGACGCCGGCGATGCCAAGCTCCATGTGGATGGGTTCCTGGCCGGTGTGAAAGCGACCGACCCCGAAGTTCAGGTCAATGTGTCTTTCACCGGCTCCTTTGGCGATACGGCGCTGGCTGCCGAGGCTGCCAACGTGCAAGTTAACGCCGGGGCCGATGTACTGACCGGCTCATCCCAACAGGTGGTCGGCGCGATCGGCGTGGCTAAAGAAAAGGACATTCCCTGGATCGGCATCCAGGCTGACCAAAGTCCAGTTGCACCTGAGGTGGTCGTCGCTACCGCCCTCTACGACTGGAAGAACCTGGTGCTTGAAATGATCAAGAGTCACCAGGCCGGCGAAATGGGGGGTAAAGTCCTCCAACTCACCTTCGCCAACGGCGGCATCCGCATGATCTACGGCGACACACTGCCGGAAGAAGCTGTGGCTGCGGCCCAAGCAGCCGAAGCCGGGTTGGTTGACGGTTCTATCGAAATCGAGGTCGAACCGAGATAAGCTGTTGGTTATCGTGTTGCGTGTTGCGGGTCAACCGGTAAGGGAACACGCAATACGCAACACGTATTGAGAGATTGAATACAACTTTACATGAGCGAAAACAACCTCCTTCCTTCCGGCCTGCCGCGCATTGAGTCCATTGAGATGCGGGGAATTGTCAAACGATTCCCTGGAGTGCTGGCCAATGATCACGTTGACTTTGATGTGAAAGCCGGTGAAATCCACGCTCTGCTCGGCGAAAATGGGGCGGGCAAAAGCACGTTGATGAAAATCCTCTACGGCCTGTACCAGCCCGATGCCGGCGAGATTCTGCTCAACGGCCGGCCTACTCGGATTCATTCGCCGCTGGACTCGATCAACTACGGCATTGGCATGATCCACCAGCATTTTATGCTGGTCGACTCGCTGACAGTGGCCGAAAATGTCGCCCTGGGGCTGAAATCATCCCGCGAGCCGCAGCTTGATTTGGATAAGGTATCGGCCCGGATTCGGGAGTTGGCCCATAAATATGGGCTTCAGGTTGACCCCAACGCCCAGGTATCGCAGTTGGCCGTAGGCCAGCAGCAGCGCGTCGAAATAATGAAGGCACTTTATCGGGGGGCAGCGCTGCTAGTACTGGATGAACCCACCGCCGTCTTAACGCCCCAGGAAGTAAATGACATTTTTGCCATCTTCCGGCAAATGGCTAAAGACGGTCACGCCTTGATTTTTATCTCCCACAAACTCCACGAAATTCTGGATCTGACCGACCGGGTGACAGTGCTGCGTGACGGCAAAGTGATCGGCACCCGGCCAACGGCGGGCGCAACCAAGCGTGATCTGGCCCAGATGATGGTCGGTCGGGAGGTAGCCCTGGAACGCGGCCGGACCGCCTCGCAGCCCGGCGAGGTGCGGCTCAAATTGCAGCAGGCCAACGCGGTCAATGGGCAAGGCAGGCCGGTACTACGTAATATCAATTTTGAGGTTCGCAGCGGCGAAATTGTCGGCGTGGCTGGCGTGTCCGGCAACGGCCAGAGACCGCTGGCCGAAGCGATTGCCGGGCTGTGGCCCCTGAGCAACGGCCAGATTTTTCTGGAAAATAAGCCCGTGACTGGCCTCGCCCCAGCCGCGATGATTGACGCCGGCCTGTCCTACATTCCCGAAGAACGCATGCACGACGGGGCGATTAAAGATTTTACGGTGGCCGAAAACCTGATTTTGCAGGATCATATTCGCCCCCCTTACAGTCAAGGTATTTTCCTTAACTTCAGTCAAATCGCGCAGCACGCCAGCGTGCTGATTCGCCGCTTTAACGTCAAGACGCCCAGCACCGAAACACCACTAAAGAATCTGTCGGGGGGTAATATCCAGAAACTGATCCTGGCCCGAGAGCTGGCCCGTCAGCCGCGCGTCCTCATTGCCGCCCAGCCCACGCGCGGAGTAGACATCGGCGCAACCGAGTACATTCATAACCAACTCCTGCAGCAACGGGCCGAGGGTCTGGCCACCCTGCTCATTTCCGAAGACCTTGACGAAATCCGGGCCTTGTCTGACCGGATTATCGTAATGTTTGGCGGCGAAATTATGGGAATTGTCGAGAACAGCCAGACCACGGTCGAGGAGTTGGGCTTGATGATGGCCGGCGAGCGGCACGAGATTGTTCCAACAGAACCCACGTAAAGTTTTTCCAATTCTTGGAATAATGAAATCTAGTTGAGCTGAGGTTCAATCATGGATGAATCCCATCTTCAGCATCTTCGCCGGGCGATTGAAGTCGCCCGCCGTTCCAGGGAACATGGCAATCACCCCTTCGGGGCTATCCTGGTTGACGAAAATAACGAAGTCATCCTGGAAGCGGAAAATACGGTTAATACCGAGCAAGACTGTACCGGCCACGCCGAAACGAACCTCATTCGCCTGGCAACACACCAATTTAGCCCGGAAACACTGCGCAAATGCACCCTCTACACCAGCACCGAACCGTGCGCCATGTGCTCCGGAGCGATTCACTGGGGCCAGGTGGGCCGGGTCGTCTATGGCCTGAGCGAAGAGGGATTATATGCCTTGACCGGCAGCCACCATAAAAATGAAACGATGCTCCTCCCCTGTCGTGAAGTTTTTGCCCGCAGCGGCCGCCCGGTGGAGGTCATCGGCCCGCTGTTGGAGGATGAGGCAAGAGTGGTTCATGAAGGATTTTGGACATAAAATCCTTTCACGCTTTACAAAGTATAAACTTTAAAACAAAGGAGTTTTACCCATGAGTCAAGACCGAGTAGCCCTCTATTTGCAGGATGCTCACGAGCTGCGCGAGGGGATGAAAATCGCCCAATATGCCGAGAAACACGGTTTTGAAGCTGTGTGGCAGGCCGAGAGCCGCCTGGTGCGGGATGCCATCGTGCCGATGGCCGCCTTTGCCGCCGTGACCGAGCGGATCAAGGTCGGCTCCGGGGTTATCAACAACTGGACCCGCAACATCGGCCTGCTGGCGGCGACCTTCCTTACCCTCGACGACCTGGCTCCCAACCGGATCATCTGCGGCATCGGGGCCTGGTGGGACCCCCTGGCGGCTAACGTCGGCATCGAACGGCGCAAGCCGTTACAAGCTATGCGCGAAACGATCGAGGTGATGCGCCGCCTGCTCAACATGGAAAATGTCACTTACGAGGGCGAATTCCACAAGGTAAAAGGCATCGAACTCGATGTGGTGCATGGCCGGCGCGAACCCCGTCATGTACCGATCATGATCGGTGCAACCGGCCTGAAAATGATGGAGATGACCGGCGAAATTGCCGACGGCGCAGTGCTCAACTACTGCGTGCCGCCCGAATATAACCACGAAGCATTGAGCGCCTTGAAAGCCGGCGCTGAACGAGCCGGGCGCACCCTGGCCGACATTGACCGGCCTCAATTAATGATTTGTTCAGTTCACACCGATAAAGCCCAGGCTCTGGACGGGGCGCGCTGGATGCTCACCCAATACCTGGCCCAGCAGCCCCACATCGCCAAGGCCAGCGGCGTCAGCGATGAGGTGGTCAAGAAAATCCAGAGCATTTTGGGCTGGCCAGCCACCAAAGAGCAGATCAGATCAGCGATGCCCCTGGTGCCGGATGAGTTGGTCCAACGTATCACCGCCAGCGGCACACCGGAGGAGGTCAAGGCCAAGGTGCGCGAGTACGTGGCTAACGGCTGCACCTGCCCCATCCTTTATCCGCTGGGCGATCCGTATTTGATGATCGAGATCTTCTCTGATGGCTACAGCCAGTAAAGGGTCTCACTGAAGCCCTAATCGAGTATATCTTTCTGAACGGAGCGGAGTGAAGAGTCGTCTATCCGAAACTTCACTTTGGAACAAGTTTTGCCAGACTCTTTGCTTCCTCCGGTTGCTCAGGCCAAGCAGTAACATTTCCCCATTAAGAGATTTCTATCGTCAACACTGTTTTTGACAAAAACAGCGTTTTGCCCCAAAATTCCCCGCACCCCAAAAGCGATACCAGTACCCTATTATAGGTTAACTCTTTTTCCTGTTACGTTCCGATCTACTGCCGTACTTCGTCATAGTTAAAACTTAAATATACCTTTATCGGGCAAAGAGAACCGCGAAAGCACAGCCCGACCAAATTTGTCGGCTATTTTGGTTTCTGTGTTTTGGCGGTTTTTATTTTCACTTGACACCCTTGAGGTGGTGATGAAAGAGGATGCAGTTCTGGTCAATGATTGGCACCCCGTAACTCCTCTGGAAGATCTGGTTGACTGCGGAGTGTTAGGTCTGCAGCTTCTGGACAATGCGCCTTCGTCGCGACCAAATCTTTGGACAGGACCAGCCGATTGTAGGATCGCAGCAGCCAGAGCTTTTACCCCTCGATTTGCAGGCCGAGCTGCACCTGCGTTCGGACCGCATGGCGATCGCCTATCGTAAATGGCTCAACCAATTAGGTCTATCCTTCGGGACAGCTTAGTTGGCGGAAAACGTTTAGCGCAGAGGGTTTGTATGATCAATGATTCCGTTCTGGTTAATGATTGGCATCCCGTGGCCAGTTCTACCCAACTCGACGAGGGTGGGGTGCTGGGAGTTCGCTTGTTGGCAGAAGATTTAGTCCTATGGCGGATCAATGGCCGGGTCTTGGCCTGGCAGGATTTGTGTATTCACCGGGGGACGCGCCTGTCATTGGGCCGGGTTGAAGATAATTTTCTGGTTTGCCCCTATCATGGCTGGACTTACAATGAGCAGGGAAGGTGCATCCGCATTCCTGCCCATCCTGACCAGCAGCCGCCAGTCAAAGCCCAAGCCAACACTTATCGCGTTCAGGAGCAATACGGCCTTATTTGGGTCTGCCCGGGAGACCCCCAACACGAGATTCCCCCCTTCCCGGAGTGGGATGATCCGGCTTATCGCAAAATTTTGTGCGGCCCCTACTCGGTTAGTGCTAGCGGCCCGCGCATTATTGAAAATTTCCTCGATATTGCCCACTTTCCCTTTGTTCATGAGGGTATCTTGGGGGTAGCCAGTCACCCCGAAATCGAGGATTACGAGGCCGGCATCGAACCCGAAGGAGTGGTAGCAACGGGGGTGCGAGTCTACCAGCCGGACCCGTATGGGACGGGTCGGGGGGATACCGTCGCTTATACTTACCGTGCTTTTCGCCCGCTGACCGCTTATCTTCTCAAAGAGTCGACCGGGCCTCGCTTTTCTATCTTGCTGATCATTACCCCCCATGACGTGGTCGAGAGTACAGCCTGGATGTGGATGGCCATGAACTACGGCCATGACATTCCCGAAGCGGAACTCATTGCCTATCAGGATACTATTTTTGCCCAGGACCGCCCCATCGTGCAGTCCCAGCGGCCGGAGCTTTTGCCCCTGGATTTACAAGCTGAGCTGCACCTGCGCAGCGATCGGACAGCCATTGCCTACCGCAAGTGGCTGAATCAGTTGGGACTCACATTTGGCACATCCTGACTTCAGGCTGAGAACAAAGGAGGTGGTTGCTGCAAATTTAAGTTAAGGGAATATCTCAAGAAGATTTTTGAGTTGGTTTAAACATATTGCCTAAATTAAAGGGGGAGTAAAAAATAATGAAAAGAGTTTCTATTACTACCATAGTGCTGTTGATGGTTGCTGTGCTGTTGATCACCGCTTGCGCCGCCGCCCAACCCGCTGCTCCGGCCCAGACAGAGCAACAAGCTCCGGCAGCCGAACAACCGGCCGCCCCGGCGGAAAGCGGTTCAAAGGGAAAATTTGCCCTGGTGCTCAGCGGTCCACGGGATGACAACTCCTGGAATGAAGCGGGCTATGATGCCCTCATGGCTTTGAAAGATGAGGGGGTTGAGGTAACCTTCTCCGAGCGCGTCGCCCCGGCTGACGCGCCCCGTGTTTTACGCGAACTGGCCGACGCTGGCTATCAGATGATCGTGGCCCACAGTTTTGGCTACCAGGATGCCGTTTTTGAAGTAGCCAAGGAGTATCCCGATACTAATTTTGCCTGGGGCGGCGGCATCAATCGCACCGACAAGAACGTCGCCGACTATGATCAGCCCTTCTACGAAGCGGCCTATCTGGCCGGTATTATTGCCGGGCACGTTTCCAAAACGGGGAAGTTAGGCGCGATTTACGGCTTTGATATCCCGGTTTGCCATGCCATGGGCGAGGCCCTCTTGGCCGGCGCTCAAACGGTCAAGCCGGAGGCCACTTTAACTTCTGTTGCAGCGGGGGATTGGTACGATGCCGCCAAGGCCAAAGAGGCAGCCCTGGCTCAGGCCGATACCGGCGTTGATTACTGGGTCCAATGCGGCGAAGGTCCTACGCTGGGGGCCATTGAAGCGGCCAAAGAGAAGGGTGGTTATGCCACCGGCTATGTGGGCGATATGACCGAAAGCGGGCCTGATGTCGTCTTGACCAATATCGTCTGGAATCTGCGCCCCATGTTCAAAGACATGCTGAAGACGACTCTCGATAAGAGTTTCAATGCGCCGTACTATCGCTACGGTATTGCCGAGGGTGCGCTGGATTTAACGGTTAATCCTAAGCTGGCCGATAAGATTCCGGCTGAAGCTACGCAGCAGGTGGACGAAGCCAAAGCCAAGGTCCAAAGCGGCGATCTGAAAGTGCCCTTTGTGCCGGAAGCGGCCAAGTAGGTCCAACTTTGAGGAGTCAGCATCCCTAGATGCGGGAACATCTGGGGATGCGTTACTCCCTAAAAAATTGGATTCACTGAGACTCCCAAACACTTTTTGATTCCCACAGGACTTTCGCTTGTCACTGCTTCGCGTGAACGGAGCGTAGCGGAGTGAAGAATCCCTGAGATGTTCGATGGCAGGCCAGCCTTCTAGGGATTTTTCGCTCCCTACGGTCGCTCAAAATGACATCCAAGCGAAAGTCCTATCCCAATAAAAAATGACCAACCAAGCATCGCTGAATGAGCCTATTGTCCACCTAAAAGGGATTGTCAAGCGTTTCCCCGGCGTTCTGGCCAACGACCATGTTGATTTTGATTTGTACCCCGGCGAAGTGCACACCCTGCTCGGCGAAAACGGGGCGGGCAAGACGACCCTGATGAGTATTCTGTATGGTCTATACCAGCCGGATGAAGGAGAAATCTTTGTCAAAGGCCGGCGGGTTCACTTTGTCTCGGCTCAGGATGCCATCCGCAGCGGTCTAGAAATGGTTCACCAGCATTTCCAGTTGGTAAAAACCTTTACTGTGGCTGAAAATGTGATGCTGGGGCAGCCTTCATCTCGCAGCCCTCTCTTGGAAGACAAAAAAAAGGTTCGCCAGCGCATTTTAGACATCTCCGCCCAGTTCGGCTTAAACGTTGATCCCGACGCCAAAGTTTGGCAGTTATCGGTGGGGGAACAACAGCGGGTTGAGATTTTGAAGGCGCTCTATCGAGGGGCCGAGGTGCTTATTCTCGATGAGCCGACGGCCGTGCTGACGCCCCAGGAGGCCAGCGAGCTGCTGAGCATTATCAAAAATCTGCTGGTGGCGCAGGGGCGGGCCATTGTCTTTATCAGTCATAAACTCAATGAAGTCCTGGCCATCAGCGACCGGATCACTATCCTGCGCGATGGGCACGTGGTTGAGACCGTGCGGCCCAAAGAGCAGCACATCATCCGGAGTGATTTAGCCCGGATGATGGTTGGGCGTGAAGTTTTGCTCAATGTACCCAAGCAGCCCAAAGAGCCGGGCGAGGTGCGCCTGGAGGTTAAAAACTTGTGGGTGCGGGATGACCGGGGCTTGCCTGCGGTTAAGGGGGTCAGCTTTGAGGTCCGGGCGGGTGAAATCCTGAGTTTTGCCGGGGTCGCCGGCAACGGGCAACGAGAATTAGAGGAGGCGCTGCGGGGTCTGCGGCCGGTGGAAAAAGGCCAGATTTTAATGGATGGTGAGGACATAACCCAGGCCCGTCCCTTTGATATTATCGAGCGGAAGATCGCCCACATCCCTTCGGACCGCTATGGTCAGGGCATGCTCGCCGATACCAGCGTGGCCGAAAATTTAGTTCTGGAAAAATTCTGGCAAGAACCTTACACCCGACGTTCTTTGCTCAATTACCAGGCTATTCGGGCAGCGGCGGAGCAGTTGGTCAAACAATTTGATGTGCGCACCCCCTCGGTGATGACGAGAGCGGGTAAGCTTTCAGGCGGCAATGCCCAGAAGATGGTCCTGGCCCGCGAACTGTCGCTCAAGCCCCGTTTTCTGCTGGCCGCCCAGCCCACGCGCGGGCTGGATATCAGCGCAATTGAGTATGTCCACCGGACCCTGATTGAACAGCGCGATCAAGGTGTGGCTATCTTATTAATCTCGACCGAACTGGACGAGGTATTTGCCCTCAGCGACCGCATCGCCGTTCTGTATGAAGGACAGATTATGGATATTGTACCGGGCGGCACAGATTATATGAAAGAAGTGGGCATGCTCATGGCCGGCGTCAAACTGGAGCAGCATTGAGAAAGGACGGGGTAACTTGACCCAGCCCATCGAACAATCCTCTTTTATTACCCCCGCCGCGCCACGGCAAATGAGGCTACAAGGACTGCTCCGCCGTCTGTTGACCACGCTTGGGCCGTCGCTGCTGGGGGCGCTGGTTGCCTTTCTCATCGGGGCCGTCCTGATTCAACTGGCTGGTTCTGACCCGCTGGTGGCCTACCCAGCGATGGTAAGAGGCGCTTTTGGCGGCAGCCGCCAGCTTACGGAAACTATCCTGAAAGCGACGCCCATGCTGCTGGTCGCACTGGGCCTGACCGTCGCCTTTAAAGCGCGGGTCTGGAATATTGGGGCCGAGGGGCAGTACTTTATGGGGGCTTTGGCAGGCAGCCTCATTGCCCTCACTTTCCCAACCCTCCCGGCCATCATCTTAATTCCGGCCATGCTGTTGGCCGGGATCATCGGTGGGGCGCTTTGGGGTTTACTTCCGGCTCTATTGCGGACCAAACGCGGCATGAGCGAAATTATTTCGACCCTCATGCTCAATTATGTCGCCATCCTGATTGTCGAATATGTCTCCCGCGCCCCTCTCCGAGATCCCAACGGTTTCTTGCCGGAAACAGCCCAATTTGTTGACGCGGCGCGGTTATCCGGTTTGTTTGGTTCGCGCATCCATATTGGCGTTTTAATTGCCCTGGTCCTGGTCCCGCTGGTCCAGATGTTGATCTGGCGGACGCCAATCGGCTTCCGCCTGCGGGCTATTGGCTCGCGGGCCAGTGTCGCTCGTTTTGCCGGTATTAATGTCGAAGCGGGTATTATTTTTGTACTGTTGTTCAGCGGCGCTTTGGCCGGGCTGGCCGGGATCATGGAAGTGAGCCATTTGCACAGCCGGCTTAAAAGCGCCATTTCCGGCGGGTATGGCTTTAGCGGCATTTTGGTGGCCCTGTTGGGGCGGCTGCATCCCGTCGGGGTGCTGTTTGCGGCCATCTTCTTTTCGGCCTTGAGCATTGGGGCCAATACGATGCACACTTTGACCGGCCTGCCCGCCACCCTGGCCGATGCGATTCAAGCTCTGGTGGTGCTGTTTGTTTTGGGCGTTGATGCTTACTTTCGGCTGAGGAGATCGCCATAACATGACCTTTGAGCAAATATTTACGGTTTCGTTCTTAACCGTTATTTTGGCCTCCGGGATTCGCCTGGCCATTCCAACCCTGTTTGCCGTTATCGGCGAGATCATCACGGAAAAGAGCGGAGTGCTTAACCTGGGACTGGAAGGCATGATGTTGATGGGGGCGATGTTAGGCTTCCTGGTCACTTGGCACCTGGAAAACCATCCGGTTGCCCCCCTCGATCCCACCCTGGCTGCCTGGATTGGGCTGCTGGCCGGGGCCGTGACCGGGCTGTTAATGGGCTTGATCATGGCCTTCTTGTCGGTCACACTCAGGGCAGACCAGGTAATTAGCAGCGTGATGTTAGTGCTGTTAGGGCAGAGTCTCAGCGCCTACCTCTTCAGACAACAGTTTGACGACTTTGCCGTCCAAATCACGGGTCTTGTTCCTATCCCCATTCCCGGCCTGTCCGACATCCCCATCCTGGGACCGGCCTTTTTCCAACAAGATATTGTGGTTTACCTGGCTGGTTTGGTCGTCCTGGGAAGCTGGTTCTTGCTCAACCGGACCACCCTGGGGCTGAATATCCGGGCCGTGGGTGAGAATCCCGGCGCCGCCGAAACGTCGGGGTTGAACGTCAGCCGGATTCGTTATATTGCCACGCTCATCGGGGCTTCGCTGGCGGGACTGGGAGGCGCCGTACTGACCGTAGCCCAATTACATTTTGCCCGCGAAGGCATTACGGCGGGCCGGGGTTGGATTGCCGTTGCCCTGGTTATTTTTGCCCGCTGGAATCCCTGGCTGGCGGTTGTCGGGGCCCTGCTTTTTGGCCTGGCCGATGCCGTTCAATTCCGTATCCAGGCGCTGGGCGACCAGAGCATTCCTTACGAATTACTGCTCATGCTGCCGTATGTTTTGACCATCCTGGTCTTATTCCGAGGGATCAAGAAAACGGAGCAGCCGGAAGCGCTGGGGCAGCCCTACATTCGCGGCGCGCGGTAAGCGAAACTTGGGACTGAAAGGAGAAAGCAGAATGATTAATGATCCAGTTTTAATCAATGAATGGCACGTGGTAGGCCGTTCGGCTGATTTAGTTGAGGGCCAAATCAAGCCCGCCCGTCTCCTGGGGGAAGACCTGGTCTTGTGGCGGCTGAATGGGCAGGTCATGGCCTGGCAGGATTTGTGTGTCCATCGCGGCACCCGGCTCTCCCTCGGCAAAGTAGAGGCGGATTGCCTCATCTGCCCCTATCACGGCTGGACCTACAACAACCAGGGCAACTGCGTGCGCATCCCAGCTCACCCCGATCAAGCCCCGCCCGCCAAAGCCCGGGTCAAAGTTTACAAATCTCAGGAGCGCTATGGGGCCATTTGGGCCTCGCTGGGCGAGCCGAGCTATGACCTGCCTGATCTGGAGGAGTGGCAGGACCCCAGCTATCGCACCATTATCTCCGGCCCCCACCCCTACCACGCTCATGCGCCTCGGGCCATCGAGAACTTTCTGGACATGGCTCACCTGCCGTTTGTCCACGAAGGTTACCTGGGCGAGCCGGCCCAGGCCGAGGTGAATGATTACGAAGCCGAAGTTGGGCCGGAGGGCATCATCGCCCGCGACATCCGCATGTGGCAGCCTGACCCCGACGGCACGGGCGTCGGGGCAATCGTCTCTTACACCTTCCGCGTTTTCCGGCCCCTGCTGGCCCACTTTTGCAAAGAAAAATATGCGGCTATGCTGGCGGTCACACCGGTAGATGAAACCCACAGCATCGGCTGGATGATGGCCGGTATCCAGGGCCGCGAGGATGTGCCCGAACACGCCCTCTACGATTTTCAGAGGCTCATCATCAACCAGGACGTGCCCATCGTCGAGTCGCAGCGGCCGGAGCTGCTTCCGCTTGACCTGCAAGCCGAACTCCATCTCCGCTCCGACCGCACGGCGATTGCCTATCGAAAGTGGCTGAAGGACCTGGGAGTGACCTTTGGCGTCGCCTAAATTCAGGAGTCCAGAAAGCACTTTGGACTCCTGAATTTCCAGGTTTGGCATAGCTTGGCCAATCAGAAAGATGAAGTCAAAATTTATCCCTTTAACTTCCCTGTGGCGTTGGCTGGACCGTTGGCAACCCTCCGAGGCGCTTGTCCTGAGTGGCGTAGCCGTGCTGGTGGGGTTGACCGCCGGGGCTGGCGTCTGGCTCTTTAAGCAACTAATCGAGCTGGTCCATTTCGCTCTGTTCGGCCAGGTTGGCGCTGCGCTGGCCCCATTGGGAGGCTGGACCCTGGCTTTGCTACCTGTTGCCGGCGGATTAGTAGTCGGTCTACTGCTGCATTACTTTGTCGGCGAAGAACGGCACCACGGGGTAGCCGGAATTATGGAAGCGGTGGCCCTGGCCGGAGGGCGCTTGCGTTATCCCCGTATACCTGTTAAGTCCTTGGCTGCGGCTGTCTCCATTGGCGGCGGCGCTTCGGTGGGACCGGAAGATCCCTCGGTACAGATTGGCGCGAATCTCGGTTCGATGTTCGGCCAATGGCTCCGCCTGTCGGATGAGCTGGTGCGGGCTTTAGTTGCCGCCGGAGCGGCCGCAGGGATCGCGGCGGCCTTCAACGCGCCGATTGCGGGCGTCTTTTTTGCTCTGGAAATTATCCTCGGTGAAATCAGCGGCGGCGCGTTTGGAGTTGTGGTGCTGGCCGCGGTGGTGGCCGCAGTGTTTACTCAGGGTGTGTCGGGAACCCAGCCTGCTTTTCGAGTTCCCCCTTACGCCTTTAACTCGACCTGGGAACTCCCCTTGTATTTGGGCCTGGGGCTGCTGGCCGGGCCAATCGCCGCTGTATATATCCGCCTCTTATATCTGGCCCAGGACGTTTTTCACTCCTGTTCCCTACCCCGCTGGCTCAAGCCAACCGTGGCAGGGTTTATCGTGGGCATCATTGGCGTTGCCCTGCCACAAATTCTGGGTGTTGGCTATGAAACCATCGAGGAAATTCTGAAAGGCGAACACTTTACCTTTTGGCTGCTCGCGGCGCTCCTGATCGCCAAACTGGTTTTGACCCCGGTCAGTATCGGCGGCGGCTTTCCGGGCGGCGTTTTTGCCCCTTCCCTTTTTCTTGGCGCCGCTCTGGGAGCTGCTTATGGCCAGGTAGCCGAGAGACTATTTCCCACTCTGGGAATCGTTCCGCCTGCCTTCGCTATGGTTGGGATGGCCGCTGTCCTGGCCGGCGCGGTCCACGCTCCGCTCACTGCCATTATCTTGCTCTTTGAAATGACCAGCAACTATCGCATTATCTTGCCGGTCATGTTCGCTGTCGTGGTCAGTTTACTGCTGTCGCAGCGCTTGCAGCGTGACTCCGTTTACAGCCTGGGATTGGCCCGCAAAGGGGTGCGAATTCAGCGCGGACGGGATGTGGAAGTACTGGAGGCGATGACCGTCGGCGAAGTGATGCAGACGAATACTCCGCCCCTGCGCGAGCAGGACACCTTGGGGAGCGCCCTCGACCGGCTGTTGGAGTTGCGCCGCCATGGCCTGCCGGTGCTCAATAGTGCGGGCGAACTGACCGGCATTATCACCCTCCAGGATATTGACCGGGCGCAGCTTGAGGATTTGGAAGCCTATAAAATGCGCTGCGTCGGCGACATCGCTACGCACGATTTGCTGGTCGCCTATCCTGATGAAACGTTAGGAACGGCTCTCCAGCGCATGAGTGTGCGGGATGTCGGGAATTTGCCGGTAGTAGCCCGTGAGCATCCCCGCCGGTTGCTGGGGATGCTGCGCCGCGCCGACCTGGTAAGGGCTTACAATGTAGCCCTGGCTCGCCGGGCAGCGATGCGCCATCGGGCCCAGCAAGTCCGCCTGGGCGCTTTTAGCGGCGCAAATGTGGAGGAAGTGGTCATTGGTGCTGCAGCGCCGTGCGAAGGCCAGCTCATCAGCGCGGTGGCGTGGCCGCGCGACTGCGTAATCGCCAGCATCCGGCGCGGCCAGCAAACCTTAATCCCGCACGGTGATACGGTGCTCAAGGCGGGTGATGTGTTGGTGGCTGTGGTCGAGGGTGAAGCGCGATCAACGCTGCGGGAGTTCTGTAGGACCCGGAAAGCCGAATAGTTACCTTAGTCCGGGTTGTTTTTTCCCCTGGTCACAATCTCTTCTACCAAAGCCCGCTCTTCGGCCAGATTGGTAATCAGGCCATCCAGGCGGGCATCGCGCAGGGTGTCAATAATGACCCGATAAATTGGGCCGGGGGGCAAATGATACTCCTTTTTCAGGTAATTGCCGTCAATCAGGGGTGACACATGGCGCAGGTCGCGCTGGAAGCGGATCAATTGGGCGCGGGCGGCTTCATCTTCCAATCCCAGCCAGGCAATCAGGCGAGCTTCATCAGAAGCCGGGGCCAGGAGCCGGTAAAGCGCGCTGGCTGATGTGGCGGTAGCAATCTGGGCAGCACTGCGCCGGAGCTGGTAGACTTGATTGAGGATGGCCCGCTGCCACGCGCGCAGATTGAGCCGCTCCAACAAATTGGCCAATTCATCGCCGGCCAGCCAGAAGGTCATCAGTCCCAAGTAGTGTACAGAGGCAGGTTTGACGCCGGCCCAGGGGGTGTCTGACAAGCCGCTCTGCAGCAGTTTTAGCCGTTCTACCAGCCAGTTATCCACCATCAAGCCGGGATGAATTGCCGCCAAAATCCCTAACCGGTCAAGCTGCTGTAAAGCCTGTTCAGGGTGGTGTTCTTGAAAAATCAACTCCAGTTCGTGGGTAATGCGCTCGCCGCTGACGCGGGACAGCAAATCCAGGGCATGGGCCAGCAGTTCAGCCGTGCGCTCTTCCAGGGTAAATTCGAGCCGGGCGATGAGCCGGGCGGCACGGAGCATGCGGGTCGGGTCTTCGACAAAGCTCAGGCTGTGCAGCACCCGGATGAGCCGCCCTTCCAGGTCATTTTGACCGCCGTAAAAGTCAAGCAACTCACCAAAGTGATCCGGCGTCAAGCGCAGAGCCAGGGTGTTGATGGTAAAATCGCGGCGGTGCAAATCCTGGCGGATTGAACTCTGCTCAACTTCCGGCAGGGCCGAGGGGTGGCGATAAAATTCGGTACGAGCCGTGACAAAATCGAGCGAGGTGAGCGGTGCATCTTTAGCCGGCGGGACCGAGCCAAAGGGAATAGGTTGAGCCAGAATCCACTTGGCTGTGCCAAAGCGATCGTGGCTCCGCACCCGCCCGCCCCGGCGCTCGCGCAGGCGCTGCGCCAGCGGAATTGCTTCACCTTCCACCACCAGATCAAGGTCAAAACGGGGACTGGCCTTGGCTCTGGCGGTCTCATCATTGTCCATGAGCAAAGTCAACAGCAAGTCACGCACAAAGCCGCCGACCAGATAGAGTGTATCGCCGCGTTGAGCAGCCAGCTCGCCAGCGTCACGCAGCAATTGCAGCAGCTCCGGCGAGAGGGCTTGTTCAAGTTGCTTGGCTAAATTGGGCCGGGCCGGTTTATCGCCGACAGCGAGTTGCCACAGGTTAATCAAATCGGTCCGGGTGACAATACCAATGACAGGTCCACCCGGCTGGCTCACCACCGGAACCTGGCCAATGCCTTCGCTGGTCATCAAACTCTGCACGGCATCAATACTGTCGGTTGGGGTAACAAAAAACTCGCCCTTTTTCATAAACTGGCTGATGGCCGTTCCACTCAATTTGTGCCGCCGGGCTTTATCAATCTCGCGGCGAGAGAGTACGCCGGCGATGCGGCCGGTGGCCGGGTCAACCACCGGAAAACCTTCGTGGCCGTAACGATCCATCATCTCGGCGGCATGGCGGACCGTGTCGTTTGGAGACAGAGTCCGCGCCCCCCTGGACATGATTTGGGCCACCGTCGTCGCCGGCTGCGCTTCAAGGTACAGCAGGTGGATCACTTCTTTTTTGAGGTGAGACAAATCTTTATCTTTGACCAGGGCCGCTGCCGCGCGGGCGTGCCCGCCTCCGCCAAAGAACTCAGTCAGCCGGCCCACGTCAATGGCCTCAGTAACAGAACGAGCTACCATTTGCACATGGTCTTGCATTTCCACTAAAATAAAGAGTGCTTCCGGCTGGTATAAATCGCGCAGGCGATGAGCTAGGGTGCTGATTTCCTCGACATACCGGTCGGTCTGGGCAGTGCCAATGATGATAGTATGACCGTGAATGGAAAATGTATCCAGATGCTGGATCAACTGCTCGTAGAGCGCCCTCTGAATGTCGCTCATGGCATAGTTCAGATACTCGCGCACCAGGTCCAAGCGGGCGTGTCCTTCGGCCAAGAGCCAGGCGGCGGCGTGTAAATCGCGCGGAGTGGTACTGGCGTAGGTCAGCGAGCCGGTATCTTCGTAGATCCCCAACAACAAGAGCGTGGCCTCAATGGACGATAGACGCCCTGGCAGGTCGCGGATTTGCTCGACCAGAAGCGTGACGGTGGCCCCGGTATCGGTCAAACTCAGGATTGCCCCAGGGGGAGGCGGCTGGTGGAGGTCGTGGTGGTCAATGATGTGGACCAATGCATCCGCTTTTAGCCCTTTCAGGGAGGGAATTTGCTGGCTGTCTACAATGGTCAGCCGTTCTACGGGTTTCCGCTCTAACTCATTCAGATGGACAAAGGGGAGCTGGCTTTCGTACAGGGTGATAAAGTTGCGCACGTTGCGGTTAACCGTGTTCGGCAAAACCGGCATGGCTTCGGGGTAAAGCCGCCACGCGCCGAGCAAAGAGGCGATGGCATCAAAATCGGCGTTAGGGTGGGTGACGATAATGTGCATAGGGGCAGTATACCACAGAATGGGGAGGGGGAGGAATGGAAGAGTGGAGGGGGAGTATTTTAATTCTGGGGCGAGATATGAGAGAATAGAGGAAAAAGAGTAGGGAGTAAAGGGATGGGCAAAAGCAGAGGTGAACTGAAAGCGAAATTGATGGCAGAGGCAGAAAGAGCCATTGATGACTTGTTGGATTGGCATCTGAGCACAGCCAAGCCGAACTTGGCCCAAGTAGAAGAGAAAGTGCTGGCGTTACGGCAACGCTTGAGTGAACAGATGAGCCAAACGGTGATCGAAGCCCAAGCAGCGGTACGACCGGTGCCAGGGCCAAGGTGTGAGCAGTGTGGGGCGGAGATGAGATATAAGGGTCTGAAAGAGTTGCAGGTGAGCAGTTGGGTGGGAGACTTACAATTAGACCGAGGCTACTATTATTGTGAACAATGCCGGATCGGTCTTTTTCCCCCTGGATCAACAACTTGAATTATGGGATAAGCACTGGTCGGCCGGATTGGCTAAAGAAGCGGTCTGGTTAAGTGGGGCGGTGAACAGTTTTGAGCAAGCCGAGGAAATCTTTGCCCGGATCGGCCATGTGGCCATGTCCGCCAGTACGATCTGGCAGCGGGCGCAAAAATGGGGCGAAGGCTTTCGAGCGTTGGAGCAACAGCAGCAAAGCGAGGCCAATCGGCTGGCCCAAAGAGGCGAAGTTGGCCCAGCCAAAAGCAAATCAGCCGTGCCAATGGGGGTAGGCTTGGATGGGGCCAACCTCTACATTCGTCAAGAAGGTTGGAAAGAACTGAAAGTGGGCTGTGTCTTTGAGGTTGAATTACGTCCCATCTTTGAGCCAGAGACAGGGGAGTGGCTGGAGCAAGGCCACGCCGTCAACAACAGCTATGTCGCTTATCTGGGTGGACCGGAAGAATTTGGACAACGGCTGTGGGCCGCGGCCCAGCAACGAGGCTGGGAGCAACACTATGACACCCAGGCCATCGGCGATGGCGCTCCCTGGATTTGGAATTTAGTCAAACTGCATTTCTATGACAGTCTGCAAACCGTGGATTATTACCACGCCACCGAGCATCTTAGGACCGCCGCCAGTCTCTTATATCCCACAAAGCCGGAAGCGGCTGAACGCTGGTTCAACCGCATGGAAACTCAACTCTTCCAGGGTCATGCCGCTCATATTGCTGCGACCTTGGCCCAAGCGGCTGGGGGCCAAACCCAGCGGCACAAAGACTTGCGCACCGAAGCCGATTACTTCCGTAAGCACCAGCGGCGCATGCAGTATCTGGAATTTCGAGAGGATGGCTATCCGATTGGTTCGGGTATGGTCGAAAGTGAAGCCAAACAATTTAAGGCCCGGTTTTGTGGACCGGGGATGCGTTGGAGCCGAGAGGGCGCGGAACGTCTTGTTCCTGTTCGGGCGGCGATTATGAGCCATCAATTTGATACTTTGTGGCCTTCCGTTTATAACTCACCCCCAAACTAAAATACTCGCGTGGAGGAATGGAAGGCTGGGAAAATGGATACTCGCTTCCAAGCTTCCAGCCCTCCAACCTTCCAGTAATCTATGACTGAAAAAATAACCCTCCGCCCGGCCGCTCTGGATGATGCCCAAGTATTGGCTCAATTATGGGCAGCTACATTCCCTGACAAATTTGGGCCGATTCTGGGCGATAAGGCCGAGCGGGTTTTGTATGATTGGCTGCGTTTAAGCCAGCGCCATCTGCAAACCACCACCGTCGCCGAAATCCAAGAGGCAGTGGTCGGTTTTATAGTATTGGAAACGCCCCTGGCGCCGCGTGCTGACGATGGGCGGTGGCTGTGGCATGCCCTGCAATTAAACAACGGTATTTTTGGCGCGCTGCGAGGCCTGCTGCTAATGGTGCTCATTGATAACGATCGTCAATTAAGCGACAACGAAGTTTATATTGAAATGCTGGGTGTTGACCAGGTCTGGCGAGGGCTGGGAGTCGCCCGCTGCCTGATCGAGCACGCCGAGGAAGTGGCTCGCCAGCAGGGATTAAGCCAGTTAGCTCTGGCTGTTGTCAGCGATAATACATTAGCGATTCAGGTGTATGAAAAAATGGGCTTTATCACCCGCGCCGAGCGGTGCAGCCGGCTTTTTAAGTGGGTTACCGGACACACCGGGTATTATGAGATGGCAAAACAATTGTCAACAGTCAACGGTTAATAGTCAATTGTTAATTAAATATTGACCGTTGACAATTGACTATTGAACTCAGCTATCCAAGTAAGGCAAAACTTTGTCCAAAATAGTCTGCTTGGGCAACGTACCGACCATTCGCTCAACGGGCTGGCCAAATTTGAAAAGAATAAGGGTCGGCAGGTTTAACACACTGTAAGTTGATGTAACTACCGGGTTGGATTCGATATCTACCTTGACAATTTTGAGTTGTTCAGCATACTGGTTGGCAATTTCATCCAGATAAGCGTCAATCGTTTTGCAGGGGACGCACCACTCCGCCCAAAAATCGGCAATTACCGGAATATCACACTTCAAAACTTCGGCGTCAAAGCTGTTGTCGGTTGCGTGGACAAACGTTGCCATCCTATTCTCTCCTCAGTTGTATAATATTCACCCAAATATACTCTGACTGACAAACTGTGTCAATAAGGGCAAGTTGCGAATTATTTCTCCTCCTTTGCGACCTGCGCCGTGTTATCTGCAACCCGACTAATTGGGGCGGGTTAGATGTGTCATTTGTCTAAGATATTTATGACATTTATCACTAACGCCGGGCCGTTTTATTAAATATGATAAAAAGGTTGAGAGTTACCAAAAATTCGCAAAAAATCCCCCAACTTCCGGCTACGCTAACTCTACACTTACCATACCCTTATCTTGACACCATAGGAAAAAAGTGCTATGATGCGGCGGTAACAAATGTTCATAGATGGGAAGGCTATGAACATCTGTCCAGCACTCCTCGTTCAGTCTATTACACCACTTATACTGTAGTTCAGCAGGTCCAAGCGGGGTTTGTGATTGCCTGACGTTCACAGAGCCGTCTAGTCCTAAATGAGCAGCCATACTTGACGATGATGTCGCATAAATCTGTAGCTCTCCAAAATCTGCCTGAATCTAAACTGAAGTATTATTCAGATCTCTGCCACAGTTCGAGAAGGCATAGGCTTGACCAGTCTTTGAGTTGGTCAAGCCTATGCCTTTTTTCCTTATTAAAGGCAGGCGTTCCAGAGTAATTAAAGCGACCTCTGTGAATGCACTCCGAC
The DNA here is from genome assembly GCA_015075185.1 of Anaerolineales bacterium. Taxonomy (GTDB): domain Bacteria; phylum Chloroflexota; class Anaerolineae; order 4572-78; family J111; genus DSQQ01. The sequence goes on from JABTUW010000001.1 coordinate 286,364, forward strand.
AACTTAATACATATATATCTGGGTTATCACCGGCATTAAAAAAGGCTGGTTGATCAGGTTAATCAGGAAAGGAGGGTGTTTTATCGAAGAAGTTGTGAAAAGAACCACCTGGAAGTTGTTACTCTAAAACGAAACCCGCCTGCCTTGCACTAGGCTTTGACAATGGGGTTTCAAAGCAAAATCGTCTACGAAGACAAAATATCAAAAATCTAATGTGTGAGGGGAAAAACAACTATGAGTATCTTATTAGGCGAAATAATCGGCACCATGGTACTGATCATCTTGGGTGACGGCGTGGTTGCCAACGTGGTCTTGGACAAAAATAAGGGCCAGGGCGGCGGCGGCGGCGGCGCCTGGATTGTGATAACCACAGGCTGGGCTTTTGCGGTGGTCTTTGGCGTCTTTGCGGCGCAGGCGTTTGGAAGCGGTGGCGCGCACCTCAATCCGGCCGTCACCTTTGGCTTCCTTGCCGCTGGGCTTATTCCGGCATCGGATGTTGTCTTTTATCTCATCGGCGAATTTGTCGGGGCCTTCATCGGCGCCGTCATCGTCTGGCTGGCCTATATGGACCATTTCGCCGCAACCGAGAGCAAGGCCGGCAAATTGGCCGTCTTTTGCACCGCCCCGGCTATTCGGAACACTGTGCCCAACCTGATCACCGAAATCATCGGCACCTTCGTCCTGGTGCTGGGTGTAGGTGTTATCTTCCAACTTAACACACCCGTTACCGGCATTCAGGTTGCCGGTGGGCTTGGCCCCTTCTTGGTGGGCGCGTTAGTGTGGGGCATCGGCCTCTCCCTGGGCGGTCCGACCGGTTATGCCATCAACCCGGCCCGTGACCTCGGCCCGCGCATTGCTCACTTTGTGCTGCCCGTGTCCGCCAAGGGCGACAGCGATTGGGGTTATTCCTGGATCCCGGTTGTCGGCCCAATCATCGGCGGTGTTCTCGCCGGTGTATTTCTGCAAATCCTCTAAATTAAAACTTTAGTTGGCATGGAAAGGAAGGGTAGGTATGAAAAAATTAATCAACAGGCCGGAAGATGTCGTCGCCCAATCGTTGGGCGGCGTGGCTGCAGCGCATAGTGATTTGGTGAAAGTTCACTACAATCCCAACTTTGTGGTGCGAGCCGATGCCCCGGTGCAGGGTAAAGTGGGCGTCATCTCCGGCGGCGGCAGCGGCCACGAGCCGATGCACGGCGGTTTTGTCGGCATGGGCATGCTCGACGCAGCCTGCCCCGGCGACGTCTTCACCTCGCCTACCCCGGATCAAATGGAAGCGGCGACCAAGGCCGTTAACGGTGGGGCCGGGGTGCTGCACATCGTCAAAAACTACACCGGCGACATAATGAACTTCGAGATGGCGGCCGAGTTGTGCCAGGCCGAAGGGATTGACGTGGTGTCCGTTGTAACCAATGACGACGTGGCGGTGCAGGACAGCCTCTATACGGCTGGCCGGCGCGGCGTGGGCATTACCGTGATAGCCGAAAAAATCTCTGGTGCGGCCGCCGAAAAACGGATGAACTTGCAGCAAGTGGCTGATGTTTGCCGCAAAGTCAACGATCAAGGCCGCTCGATGGGTATGGCCTTAACCTCCTGCACGGTGCCCGCCGCAGGCAAACCCACCTTCAACATCGGCGACGACGAGATGGAGATCGGCATCGGCATTCACGGCGAGCCAGGCCGGACCCGGATGGGCCTGAAAACGGCTGACGAAATCACCGAAATGATGGCCGAAGCCATTATCTCCGACCTGCCCTACAAGAGCGGCGACAGCATCATTGCCATGGTCAACGGTATGGGTGGCACCCCGCTAATTGAACTGTACATCATCTTCAATAAGCTCAACCAAATTTGCCAGGGCAAGGGGATCAAAATTGCCCGCAGTTTGGTGGGCAACTACATCACCTCGCTGGAGATGCAAGGCTTTTCCATCACGCTACTCAAAACTGATGATCAACTAACCGCGCTGTGGGACGCACCCGTCCACACTCCGGGATTACGCTGGGGAGTATAACTTTTATGGTCAACCGAGATAACCTTTTGGCCTGGATTGATGCTCTCGTCCAGATTTATGCCGAAAACAAACAATTTCTAACCCAACTCGATTCGGCCATTGGCGACGCCGACCATGGCATCAACATGGATCGTGGCTTTCAAGCCGTTGCAGCCGACCTGGCCAAAACCAATCCACAGGACATCAGCACCCTCCTCAAAACCGTGGCGATGGCCCTGATTCGCACTGTTGGCGGCGCGGCCGGGCCCCTCTACGGTACCTTCTTTATGCGAGCCAGCGCTACCTGCGCCAACAAAGCCGAACTAGGACCAGCCGACGTGGTGGCCCTGTTTGAGGCCGGCCTGGAAGGGATTGTGCAGCGCGGCAAGGCCGAACTGAACGATAAAACCATGGTAGATGCCCAAAAGCCAGCCCTTGAGGCCATGAAACAGGCTTTGGCGGATGGAGCGGATGTGAAAACAATCCTCCAAAAGGGCACTGCCGCCGCCGAAGAGGGGATGAAAAACACCATTCCCTTGCAAGCTCGCAAGGGCCGGGCCAGCTATCTGGGCGAACGCAGCATCGGTCATCAGGATCCCGGGGCCACCTCGTCGTACTTGATGATTAAAGCTGCGGCTGATCTCTGGGCCTAAGGTTATCCCGGACCAAATAGTAGGTAGCAGGTTGTTCTTGCGACCTGTTACGCCAATAAAATGCTGTCACCGTGATGTGACAACTTATCATTCAATGCTGAAGGAGAAAAATTATGGCTAAATATGTTGCCGCAGTAGACCAGGGTACTACTAGTACCCGCTGTATGATTTTCAATCACGCTGGGGAGTCGGTCGGCCTTGACCAGTTAGAACATGAGCAAATCTATCCCAAATCGGGCTGGGTAGAGCACGACCCGATGGAAATTTGGGCACGCACCCAGGATGTCATCAAAGGCGCCCTGAAAAAAGCGGGCATCACCGCTGCCGACATTGCCGCTGTGGGCGTTACCAACCAGCGCGAAACAACCGTTGTCTGGGATAAAAACACCGGCAAGCCGTACCATAATGCGCTGGTCTGGCAAGACACCCGCACCGACAAAATCTGCAATGAGCTGGCTAAAGATGGTGGCCAGGATCGCTTCCGCGCCCAGGTGGGGTTGCCCCTGGCGACCTATTTCTCCGGCCCCAAGGTCAAATGGCTGCTGGACAATGTCCCCGGGCTGCGTGAGGCCGCCGAGAAAGGCGATGCGATTTTTGGCAACATTGACACCTGGGTCATCTGGAATCTGACCGGCGGCGCCAATGGCGGCGCGCACGTGACCGACGTGACCAACGCCTCCCGCACCATGCTCATGGACCTGGATGGGACACATTGGGATGACGCCATTTGTGCTACCATGACCATTCCCAAGTCTATGCTGCCGGAAATTCGCCCCTCCAGCGACCCCAAGATTTATGGCTACACCTTACCCAATGGCCCCTTTGGCGGGCGCATCCCGGTCTGCGGTGACCTGGGCGACCAGCAAGCGGCGACCGTGGGTCAGGCCTGCTTTAGCCCCGGCGAGTCCAAGAACACCTATGGCACCGGCTGCTTCATGATCCTTAACACCGGCCCCAAGATTGTTCCCTCCAAGAGCGGCCTGCTGACCACGGCCTGCTACAAGTTCGGCGACTCGCCCACTGTGTATGCCCTGGAAGGCTCTATCGCTATCACCGGCGCATTGGTGCAGTGGCTGCGCGACAACCTGAAATTGATTGACAAATCCAGCGATGTCGAAGCTCTGGCCAAAACGGTTGACGACAACGGCGGCATCTACTTTGTCCCGGCTTTCTCCGGCCTCTTTGCCCCCTACTGGAAGAGCGACGCCCGCGGCGTTATCGCCGGCCTGACCCGCTACGTCAACCGCGGTCACTTTGCCCGCGCCGCCCTGGAAGCAACAGCCTTCCAGACCCGCGAAGTCCTCGACGCGATGAACGCCGACTCCGGCGTGCCGCTGACGGCGCTGAAGGTTGACGGCGGTATGGTTTACAACGACCTACTGATGCAGTTCCAGGCCGATGTGCTGGGCGTGCCGGTCGTGCGGCCCAAGGTCGCCGAAACCACCGCCCTCGGCGCGGCTTACGCCGCCGGTCTGGCCGTCGGCTTCTGGCAGAACACCGACGAAATGCGGGCCAACTGGGGTATGGACAAGACCTGGGAGCCCTCTAAAGACGATTCGGCGCGCACCAAGCTCTACAAAGAGTGGAAGAAAGCCGTCACCCGCACTTTTGAATGGGTTGAACACTGATCAGGTAAACGGTAGACAGTAGACGGTAGACGGGGACGAGGCTAATCTCCGCTTCGCCTGTCAGCGGTTAAACTGTTATTGATAACCGCAAACTTAGTAGTTGCTTAACAGGATAGGGGGAAGGAATTCACTTTTCCTTCCCCCAAGTTTTAGCCAGGTAAATTATGGCTTTTTGCCATAGTCCGAGGTGAAATGTGGATAACTTATGTTTCACCAGGAGTATCAGTCATGCTTGATTACCATATCATCGTTATTGGCGGCGGGGGAACCGGCGCGGCGGTCATTCACGATTTGACCCAGCGAGGCTTTAAAGCCACCCTGGTGGAGCGAGGAGAACTAACCTCGGGCACCACCGGGCGGCATCACGGCTTGCTGCACAGCGGGGGGCGCTATGCCGTCAAGGACCAGGAGTCGGCAATTGAATGTATTGAGGAGAACATGATCCTCCGCAAAATTGCCCCAGAGGCGCTGGAGCTTAACGAGGGGCTATTTGTGGCGATTACCGACGAGGATGAAGCCTACGCCGAAGCTTTCCTGTCCGGCTGTGAGGAGTGCCACATCCCCACTCGTACGCTCACCCCTAAACAGACCCTGGAACTGGAACCCAAATTGAATCCTAAGCTGCGCCTGGCCGTGCAAGTTCCTGACGGCACGATTGATGCCTGGCGCTTACCCTTGCACTTCTTTGCCACCGCCAAGCATCGCGGCGCTGACATTCGCACCTATGCTGAGGTGATAGGTTTTCTCCAGCAGGGGGGAGTTGTAAGCGGGGTGCGTGTGCGGGATCATCGCACCAATCAAGAGTATGATCTGAAAGGCGACCTGGTGGTGAACGCCACCGGCGCCTGGGCCGAAAAAGTTACCGCTATGGCCAATGCAGATGTGCCCATCCGGCCTTCGCCGGGGGTCATGGTGGCGGTTCGGGGGCGTTACCACAACATGGTCCTCAATCGCCTGCATGCTTCTGGCGATGGCGACATTATTGTGCCTCAACGCAACCTGTCGGTAATTGGCACCAGTTCCTGGGTTGTGGATGATCCCGACAAGCTGGGCCTGCCTGAAGATCACATCCAGGCCATGTTCAAATATGGCTCAGAGATGGTTCCAACGATTAAGGATGCCCCCTTCCGCGCGGCCTGGTCGGCCGCCCGGCCCTTAATTGGCAGCAAGGGCGAGGATGAAGGGCGCGAATTGAGCCGCACCTTCAAATGTTTTGACCACAAAGAGCGAGACGGGGTCGAAGGCTTAGTCACCATCAGCGGCGGCAAAGCTACTACCCTGCGCGGCATGGCCGAAACGACGGTGAATGTCGTTTGTCAAAAGCTGGGGCTGGATATTCCCTGCCGCACCAAAGAAGAGGTTTTACTGCCCTATCGGGCTTACTATAATTGACGGAGGATGGGGACACAGGAGCCAATTGCAGTCTTTGGTCCCCACTATCCGGTCGAGCACATACGCCTATGACTGAGAAAAAAGTTCGTTTCAAGATATTTCGTTACAAACCAGGAGCCATTGACCCCCCCCGCTATGACACCTTTGAGGTGCCGGTCGGTCCCCGCACGGTGGTGTTAGATGTCCTGGAAGATATCCGCGTAGATCACGACCCAAGTCTCATGTATCGCCACTCTTGCCACCACGCCTCCTGCGGTACTTGTGCTTATAAAATTAATGGCCAGGAAGGGTTGGGCTGCGTGACCAACGTGATGGAATTGGGCGCCGACGAGGTGGTGGTTGAGCCGCTGGATGCGCTGAGCCGGGTCGTTGATTTAGTGGTAGATATGTCCGAATTTTACCGGGACATCTCCCCCGACTGGACCTATCTGCGGGAGAGCGAGTGGTATCCGGAGTCGGTAACTGCGCCGGAGATAGAGCATCACGTCCGCTTTGAGAACTGCATCGAGTGCGGCGCGTGCGTGTCATCTTGTCCCGTGACAGCAGCAGGTGACTTTTATATGGGGCCGGCGGCCCTGGCTGCCATCAACCGGGAACTCAGCAAGAGCAACGGCGCAGAGTCCGGCAACCTGCTTGACCTGGCGGGCAGTGAACGCGGAGTGTGGCAGTGCCATACTGCTTTTGAATGCAGCGCCGTCTGTCCTTCCGACGTAAACCCGGCCGGACATATTATGGAACTACGCCGCCGGTTAATTATGCAAAAAGTCAAAAACCTGTTTGGCCTAAAGTGAGGTGTTGGCTATGGAAAAAATCGTCGGAGTCCAGGGCCAGGGTCTTGGCTTCCTGATCCAGCGCTGGCTGTTACCGCTCAAACGCAGTATTGGCACCTGGGCCTTTGTTTTCAATCGCTGGTCGGGGATTTTGCTGGTGGTTTATCTGTATGCTCACCTAGGTGTGTTGACGCCCATCGCTTTCTCGCCCAATGCCTATGATCAATTCCTGGTCATTGCCCGATCACCCCTCGGCCTCATATTTGACGTAGGTCTCATCTTGCTGCTGATCTATCACAGCCTGAATGGACTGCGCATTATCTATACCTCCCTGGCCGGGCGCATTGAACCGCAGCGAGGACTTTTTTGGGGGGTCGTCGGGTTATCACTGCTGTTGACCGCCTACAGCGCCCTGCTCATCTTTAGCAGCGAAGGAGGATGAAAGCATGCAACTTGAGCGCCAGAAAAAAGTTGCCCGCCAATCCCTGGGCTGGATTGGTCAGGCAATTTCCGGGATCTTGTTGATTGTAATTGTACTGCTGCACATGTACTTTCATCATTTCCAGCCGGGCGGCATGCTGAGCGCCAGCGAGGTTGTGACTCACGTTTCAAGCAACATTATTTTTATCCTGGAAATTCTCTTCATCTTGTTTGTGACTTACCATGCTATGCTGGGGGTGCGGGCAATTCTCTTTGACCTGAAGCTCAGCGAGACTGCCCGGCGCAGAATCAACGTCGGGTTGACCCTGCTGGGCGTAGTGACCGCTGTATACGGAGTCATCCTGGCGGTTTTGATTCGGACACAAATGTTTTCTTGATGAATGAACTTGATTCGTGGGAAGCCCGCTGGGCGCCTTACGACGAACCGACCTATCAAAGTGTCCTGAACAATATCCGGCCCGATGACGTGGTGCTGGATATTGGGGCCGGCGACCTGCGGCTGGCGAGACGGATGGCGCTTATGGCCCGGCGTGTCTTTGCCGTTGAAAGGCAGCCCGCTCTACTGGCTAACCAGGAGTCATTGCCGTATAATTTAACCGTTCTCTGCGCCGATGCTCGCTTTATGCCCTGGCCTGCGGGCATTACTTTGGGCGTGTTGCTTATGCGGCACTGCACTCATGTGGGTTTGTATGCGGCCCGGCTGCGGACGGTGGGCTGCCGGCGTTTGATGACCAATGCTCGCTGGGGCTTGGCTGTCGAGGTGATGGATTTGGGGCAACGCCGCCCCTGGCAATCTGTTGATTTTGGCTGGTACGCCTGTTTGTGCGGCCAAACCGGCTTTGTACCCGGCCCTCCTGAACAGTTGACGGTAGATCGCATGGATCAAGTCATTGAAACGGAAAACTGTCCGGCCTGCTTGCGGTTACAAAAAGCTGATTTTCCAATTTAAATAGGAACGATTCTGATTTCACTCGCTTTAAGCCGCTTGAGGGAACTGAGTAGAGCTTCCAGACAATAGAGCATCGGATGTCTAAGTATATCATTGCCATAGATCAAAGTACTCATGATACCCGCTGTGTGATTTTTAATCGTCTCGGTGAAGTCGTAAGTCAGCATGCCCTAAAGCACCGACAACTCCATCCCGAGGCAGGTTGGCTGGAACATTATCCCTTAGAAATTTGGGCCAATACCCAAGTTGTGATTAAGAGCGCCATGGATACGGCCGGACTCAAAGCGGGGGATATCGCAGCGATTGGTCTGGCCAATCAGCGCGAAACTACGGTTGTTTGGGACAAAACCACGGGTAAACCTTACCATAACGCTATTGTTTGGCGGGATATTCGCACCGTTGAAATATGCCAACAGTTAGCCAGTGATGGTGGGCAGGATCGCTTCCGGCTGCAAGTTGGCCTGCCAGTTGCGCCCTACTTCTCTGCACCCAAACTCAAATGGTTACTGGATAACACTGAGGGGTTGCGGGAAGCCGCCGAGCAGGGTGATGCTATTTTTGGAAATATGGATGCCTGGCTGGTTTGGAATTTAACCGGCGGCGTCAGAGGAGGCGTTCATATAACCGATGTAACCAACGCCTCACGCACGATGTTGATGAGTTTAGCCACGACTACCTGGAATGACAGTATCTGCCGGTTGATGACCATACCTAAGACAATGCTACCCGAAATTCGTCCTTCGAGTGATCCAAACATCTACGGTTATACCCAACCGGATGGGGTGGTGGGTGGCAGCGTACCCATTTGCGGTATTTTGGGTTCTCAACAGGCGGCTGCGGTGGGTCAAGTTTGTTTGACTCCCCGTGAAACAAAAAACAGCTATGACGGGGCCTCATTCGTCATTATGAATACGGGAACCCGGATCATTCCCTCTCGACATGGCTTGTTGACCACCGTATGCTATAAATTTGGCGATCAACCCACCGTTTATGCGCTGGAAGGCTCAATTGCTTTTACCGGCCTTATTATCGAATGGTTGCGTGATAACTTAGGCTTGGTAGAAAAGCTTGCAGACATTGAAGAACTGGCTAAAACCGTTGAAGATAATGGCGACATTTACTTTGTGCCAGCCTTCAATGGCCTGTTTGCCCCTTATTGGCGCAACGATTCACGTGGCGTCATCGTTGGTTTGACCCGCTTTACTAACAGAGGCCATCTAGCCCGGGCTGCTTTAGAGTCAATTGCCTATCAAACCCGCGATATTCTGGATGCCATGGAAGCCGACCTGGGCACAGAACTGACCGCCTTGAAGGTTGATGGGACGATGACTTCTATGGATTTGCTGATGCAGTTTCAAGCAGATATCTTGGGCATACCGGTAACCCGCCTCAAGGTGACCGAACCGACAGCCCTGGGCGCGGCTTATGCCGCCGGATTGGCCGTCGGCTTTTGGCGAGATACGGCCGAAATACAGCAGCAATGGTCGGTTGATAAGGTCTGGAAGCCGGGCATGAGCCGGCAAACACGGGCCAAATTGTATAAAGGATGGCAGAAAGCCGTAACACGCTCGCTGGAATGGGTGACAATACCCCTGGCTGAGAGAGAAAACCTTACGCCAGTAACATAGGGAGGATATAAAACCGATGGCTAAACGACGCCCCACCCAATTGACCCCAGAGCAGCGGCATGCCGCTCTGATGAAACGGCGTAACCTGCTACTTGCGATTATATGGACTTTTGTCGTCGTTGTGGCGGTGCTGTACGGCTATTTACACGGCTATCCGCTGGTTGCTGCTGGTCAAACAATACAGGGCGTTTTAGTTGGCATGGCCTACGGTGGGGGTGCTTTACTGGCCATCCTGATAGCTCTCTTTCTCAATCGTAAATTGAGGGGGTTATAATAACCTTATGATCGGAATCGTGATTGTTTCTCACAGCCACCTGCTGGCCAAGGGATTGCAAGATATGGCCATCCAAATGTCAAAAAATATGGTCAAGATTGAAGCGGCTGGCGGGGTGGATGATGCGAATATCGGCACCAACGCCGAACGAATTCACCGAGCGATTGAGGCGGCCTATTCCCCCGACGGCGTCTTGATTTTGTTTGATTTGGGCAGTGCCCTCTTCAGTACCCAAATGGCTATCGAAATGCTCCCTGCAGAACACCATGCAAAAGTTAAGGTCAGCGCTGCTCATCTGGTCGAAGGAGCGATTGTTGCTGCAGTAGAGGCGTCACTGGGACACAGTCTGGAAGAAGTCAATGCGGCTGCCGAGGCTGTCAAAGATATGCAGAAAATTTTATAATAGCTCTACGTACCTCACCAATCAAGGGATGATTTGCTGTGCAATCGAACACTTTCATCATTCAGAATGAAGTTGGACTCCATGCCCGCCCGGCAGCACTGTTTGTCCAAACGGCGGCTAAGTTTAAGGCTAAAATTAAGGTCAGAAATGCCACTAGAGGCACGCCTTTTATAGACGCCAAGAGCATTTTGAGTGTTCTGGGCCTGGCCGTGGCTAAAGGGCATGAAATTGAAGTTGCGGCTGAGGGGGAAGATGAGGAAACAGCCCTGGAGACAATTGCCCGCTTAATTGAGGGTGATTTTACCGAGTCAACAACGACCTAACTTTATCTGGGCTTCTACAAGCTAATATATGTCTGAGGAAAAGTTAGCCCTGCTGGCTAAGGTGGCCAGCCTTTACTATGAGAAGAATCTGACTCAGGCAGAAATTGCTAAACGTCTTAATATTTCTCGCCCGCAAGTTTCACGCCTGCTGGCTGAAGGCCGGCAGGAGGGTGTTGTTGAAATCATTATTCACCACCCAACCACTAAATCCGTCTCATTGGAGCAAAATTTACTTAACCGCTTTGCGCTGAAAGAGGTCAAACTTTTAGCCTCGGGGCACCTGGGCTATGCTCAACTGATCGAGCGCCTGGGTGTGCTAGCTGCACGGCATATGGAAGAACGCCTGGAAGACGGAATGATCCTGGGAATTTCCTGGAATTCAGGCGTTTATCAGGTGGTGAATGCCTTGCGCGCAGCCCGGCGGAAAAAGGTAACAGTCGTTCAGCTTACCGGCGCCGTTGGCTCGATCAACCCTTTGATTGATGGCCCCGATCTGACTCGCTGGCTCGCTCAAACCTTGGGCGGGCAGTACAAATATCTACCCGCGCCGCTGCTGGTAGAGAGCAAGGCCACCCGTGAGGCCCTCCTCCAAGAACGTTCCATCCGCGAGACACTGACCTTGCTGGATCAAATGGATATGGCTCTCATCGGCATCGGGAGTCTCTCACCTGCCCTATCGAGCCTGCTCCTGGCCGGCTATATCACCGAGGCTGAACTGCGCGAAATCATTCGGCAGGGTGGAGTTGGCGATATTTGCTCTTATCATTACGACCTGCGCGGCAATGTTTTACCCCTTGAACTGCACCGGCGCTTGATCGGCGTCTCTCTGGAAATGCTCCGAAAAACCCCGTATGTCATTGGTGTTGGCGGCGGCATTGATAAAGCCTCGGCGGTGCTGGGGGCGCTCCGCCTGGGCGTCCTTGATTGCCTGATCACCGATGAAATTGCGGCTCGCGCCGTCGTCAAGATGTCGGACCTATGAAAATTTTGGTCATGGGGGCCGGGGCCATCGGCTGTTTTGTCGGCGGCCACCTCGCCGGCAGCGGCCAGCAAGTCACCCTGGTGGGGCGTTCTTTTCCGATGCAAAAAATTGCCAGGGAAGGTCTAACCCTGCGCTGGCCGGGCCGCTCACCCCAAACCGTCTTTCCGGCAACGACGACGACTATCCCCTTTGATGCCGGTTTTGATTTCATTTTGCTGACCGTCAAAGCGCCCGATACCCTTCAGGTTATAAAAGAACTTGCAGCTCTAACTCACAAAACTTACTTTGTTTCGCTGCAAAACGGGATTGGCAACGAGGAGCAGTTGGCCGCCGCCTTTGGCCCGGAGCGAGTTATTGCCGGGACAATTACGATCCCCATTCAAGCGCCGGAGCCAGGGGTGATTGAGGTCAGTAAAGCCAAGGGTGGGCTGGGCCTGGCGACCCTACGGCCCGGTCAGTCCGTCAACAATTTTGCCGATGCGCTGAACCAAGCCGGTTTGACCACCATACTTTATGACGATTACCGGGCCATGAAATGGTCCAAGTTGCTACTCAATATCGTCACCAATGCTTCCTCGGCTATTCTTAACCTCCCGCCCGCCGAGATCATCGCCCGGCCAGAACTGTTTGATCTGGAAATCAAAGCGCTGCAAGAAGGCGTAGCCGTCATGCGCGCACAAGGTATCCGCGCCGTTAAACTGCCCGGCTATCCGGTAGATTGGTTAGCCCGGCTCTTGTCGGCGCGCTGGCTGCCTCTGGCGGCCCTCCGCGCTCTCTTACGTCCTTCTCTGGCGAGCGGCCGGGGCGTCAAGATGCCCTCGCTCCAGATAGACCTGGCCGCCGGACGTTCTACTTCAGAAATTAACGTTTTGAACGGGGCGATTGTCGAAGCCGGGCAGAAATTCGGCGTGGCCACGCCGGTCAACCAGGCTTTCACCGAGATTTTGAGCGGTCTGGTAGCCGGCCGGCTGCAATGGGCCGATTATCATAATCAGCCGGGGAAGTTGGTGGAGGCAGTAGCAGCTAGACTAACAAAAGACCCAAATTAGGGTATTTTGACAATTGGTAAAGGTAGGGTTAAACTCGCATCCGTGCAACCCCGTGAAGAAATTGTAGCAAAGATAAGAGGTCTAAACTGAACATGCACAAACTAGCCGGTATTCCCGCCAGTAATGGTATTGCCATTGGACCTGTTTTCATCTACCAGCCGGAAGCGCCCGTCGTGGAGCAGCGCTCCATCGCCGATCCCGCTGCCGAAGTGGCTCGACTCGACACGGTTATCGCTGCCGCCGCTACTGATTTGCAAGCCCTGAAAGCCAAAACCGAAGCGGCAGTCGGGGCGGAAGAAGCCCAGATTTTTGAAGTGCATCGCATGTTCCTGGAAGATCCCGCCTTTACCGGAGTGATTAAGGAAGCTATTGAAACGAGCCAGATCAACGCCGAGGCCGCCGTGAGTCAAACGGCCTCGGCCCTGGTTGAACAATTTGAGGCGCTGGATGATGAATATTTCCGGCAGCGCGCCGCCGATATCAAAGACATCGGTCAGCGCCTGCTGCGGCTGCTCACCGGCGCGGGCGGCAGCAGTCTGGCCGGACTGGCCAGACCGGCCGTCATTCTGGCCCACGATTTAACCCCTTCCGATACAGCCACCGTAGACCGCCACATGGTCCTGGCTTTTTGCACGGCTATCGGCGGCGCGACCTCCCATACGGCTATTCTCTCCCGAAGTTTAGGGATTCCGGCTGTGGTCGGACTGGGCCAGGAAGTGCTGCAACTGGCTGTCACCGACCAATTGATCGTGGATGGCGGCGCGGGTGAAGTCTGGGTCAATCCCGATCAGGACGCCATTAACGCCTATGAGCAGCGCCGCCAGGAGCAGTTACAGGGCCAGGCAGAGGTTTTGAGTCACGCCCATGAACCGGCCACCACCAGCGATGGCCGCCCGGTTGAGGTTGTGGCCAACATCGGCAGCCTGGCCGACGCCAGGCAAGCCATCGAAATGGGCGCGGAGGGCGTCGGGCTGCTGCGCACCGAATTTCTGTTTATGCAGCGTGATACCCTGCCCGGCGAAGAGGAACAGTACCAGGCGTTGCGCGCTATCGCCGACGTTTTCCAGAAGCGCCCCCTGGTTGTGCGCACCCTCGATATTGGCGGCGACAAGCCTTTGCCCTACCTCGACATGCCGGAGGAACAAAATCCTTTTTTGGGCCGGCGAGCCATCCGGCTGACCCTGGCCGAGCCGGAGCTTTTCCAGGTCCAACTGCGGGCGAGTCTGCGGGCCGGGCATGAGCGCAACATCAAGATTATGTTCCCCATGATCGGTTCGGTCAGCGAACTGCGCCGCTGTCGCGCCCATTTTGAGCAGGCCAGGGCTGCCCTGGCCGCCGAGAAAATTCCTCAGGCCGAGTCGCCGGAAGTAGGGATTATGGTTGAAATTCCCTCCACGGCGATCCTGGCCGATGCTCTGGCTCCGCTGGTAGATTTTTTCAGCATCGGCACCAACGATCTGGCCCAGTATACCCTGGCCGCCGACCGCACCAATCCTCTGGTCGCGCCTCTGGCCGACCCGCTGCATCCGGCGGTGCTGCGCTTGATCCGGCAAGTGATCGAGGCCGGTCATGCGCATGGCAAATGGGTCGGCATGTGCGGCGAGTTGGCCGGTAATCCTCTGGCTGTGCCGGTCCTGGTGGGGCTAGGGCTGGACGAGTTTAGTATGACCGCCTCGGCCATTCCCATCGCCAAGGCGTTGATCCGGCGCTTATCAATTCCTCAGGCTCAACAGATCGCCGTTGAGTGTCTAAAATTGACCGACCTGGAAGAAGTTGAGCAGTTTTTGAGCAAACCATTTTGACACTGTCGCTTTTTCTGCATATACTCAGGTCCAGACTACCTCATTGTGGAGCAGTGTGTGAACACCATCTTGGCCCTGACTGCGATTCTCGTAGCCTACCTCTTTGGCTCAATTCCCGTGGGTTACCTGGTGGCCCGTCTATACGGAGTTGACGTGACTGCCTCAGGCAGCGGCAGAACAGGCGGCACCAATGTCTTGCGCTCCGTCGGGCCTGTTGCCGCAGCCTTGACCGTACTTGGAGATATCCTCAAAGGGTTAATTCCCGTCTACCTGTTGGCCCCTGTGGCCCATCCGTTGGTCACGGCTTTGGCCGCCACGGCCACAGTCATCGGTCATAACCACTCCATTTTTCTGCGTTTTCGGGGAGGCGTCGGCGCTGGCACGGCGATGGGCGCCCTGGGCGGCCTGACTTTTCCCGGAGCTTTGATCGTGGCCGTCTGCGGCCTGGTTGCCCTGGGAGTCAGCCGGTACGCTTCGGTGCTTTCGACAACCATTGCTGTCGCCAGCCTCGTTGTTTTAATCGTTTTTGCCGTGCTCGGCTACACTCCCTACGAGTATATCGTCTCCGGTATTCTAAGCCTGCTGGTCATGTTCAACGCGCTGCGTCCAAACTTTGCTAGGCTGCGGGCCGGTACCGAGCGCAAGATTGGCCAAAAATCTGAAAATGTTGTCCGGGTGTCGCCCCATCATTAATTGGGGAAAGGCAACGATGTGATTATGGCCGCTACAACATCTTGATTGTAGCGGTCTTTGCTTTTATCAATGTTAAGGCTTTCTTTTGAACTGCTCTCATTTTTCTAAAATTACTAGATATAGTATGATACCTATATTAGATCACAAAATATAGTGAGGAGGTGAGGATGGTCAATTTCTAATTAAAGCCATCACAACTGGTCAGAAGGTAAGCGTAGGGTGGCCTATAGCTGAAAAGTGGTTTTATTTAGAGCTAACGACAAAAGGGAGAGACAACGGATGACAAAAAAATATTCGATTGCCATTGCCGGCAACATGGGGGTTGGGAAAAGCACCCTGACCCGCCTCCTGACGGAAGATTTAGGTTGGACGCCCTTTTACGAAGCAGTAGACGACAACCCTTACCTGGTTGACTTTTATAAAGATATGCGCCAATGGAGTTTCCATTCTCAGGTATTTTTCCTCTCCCGCCGCTTGCACTATCAGCGGGAAATCGCCAATCATCCTGACCCAGTCATTCAAGATCGTAGCATTTACGAGGATGCCGAAATTTTTGCCCGCAATTTACACCAGCGCGGTAACATGTCTCACCGCGATTATCAGGTCTATCGCGGCCTCTATGAAGAATTCATTCAATTCTTGCCCCGGCCTGATCTCATTGTTTACCTTAAAGCCAGCCTGCCTACTTTAATTACTCGCATTCATCGGCGGGGGCGCGATTTTGAGCAAGATGTCTCCCCTCTCTATTTGCAGCAGCTCAATGAATTATACACGGCCTGGATCGAAGATTTTACCCTCTGCCCTATCCTCACCGTGCCGGCTGACAATCTGGATTTTGTGCGTTTCAGCCAGGATTTTGGGCTGATTAAAGAAAAAATTATAGAGAAACTGGCCGGACGAGAAAAGGTATATTTCCCCTAACTGCTAAACTGCAAAGAGTAGAGCTACTTCATAAATCAAAAAACCTCGTCCCTAAAGACGAGGTTTTTTTTGCGAGATAAGGGTGTAACTAATTTACAGCTTCACCACGTTGCTGGCCTGAGGCCCTTTGGCGCTCTGTTCGACCGAGAATTCAACCCGGTCGCCCTCTTCCAAGTTGCGGAAGCCCTCCGCCTGGATAGCCGAGTAATGCACAAAGACATCGGGGCCATCGTTGCGGGTGATAAAGCCATACCCTTTGGAACCATTAAACCACTTAACGGTGCCGGTGATCCGCTCGCTCATGGGGGATTATCCTCCTTCCCTACAAGTTTCATAGGGCAGTCCCCATTTTTCGGCTCGCAAAAACTCGCTCAAAGCCGGTAGGCGAGCGTTTCTCTGGCGTAGCTGAAACTCGGGAATGATGCATCCTACTGTGACAAATATAACACACTGCCCCAAATCCGTCAAATATACCTATGTCAACTCATTTTACCTCTTGACATACCTAGACTTTCTATGTATAATCGAAGGAGACTCAACTGAACGGCCAATAAGTTGGGTGAGATTTGATGTGGCCGCCTGAAAAATCTATAATCTCAACTGAGCTTTTCTTTTATCACTGCTTTAAACGCAAAAATTTATGACTCAAATCGCCGCCCAAACTCCCGATACAGTGTTGTCCCGTGTGCCCGGCCCAGCCTATAAAAGCCTGACCCTACTGGAAGCGATCGAGTTTATTGACCGGCTCCAGGAGAACGTCAGCCAGGCTGCGGTAGTCAAACCTCCCACTTTGAAGCTGATTTTAACCGCCATTTTAGGGCGCGGCCACCTGCTGCTGGAGGACGTGCCTGGTGTGGGCAAAACCCTGGTAGCCAAGGCTCTGGCCCGCTCGATCAGCGCCAGCTTCAAGCGGGTCCAATGCACCCCCGATTTGCTGCCCAGCGACATTACCGGTGCCTCTATCTACAATCAAAAGGAGCAGCGTTTTATTTTTGTGCCCGGCCCCCTGTTTGCCCAGTTTGTGCTGGTGGACGAAATCAACCGGGCCACCCCACGCACCCAGTCGAGTTTGTTGGAAAGCATGGCCGAGCGCCAGGTGACGGTGGACGGGCAGCGCTACACCCTGGAAGAGCCTTTCTTTTTGATTGCCACCCAAAACCCGGTGGAAACTACCGGCACGTTCCCGCTGCCTGAGGCTCAGTTAGACCGTTTTCTGATTTCGCTCAGCCTGGGTTATCCCCAATTTGAAGAGGAAGTACTGATTTTGGAGCGTGAGGAACAGGAGGACCCGTTGACTACCCTAGAAGCCGTCCTCTCCCCCGGCGATGTGCTGGCCCTGCAAGAGTTAGTCAAAAATGTGGGAGTGGTCCGCCCGCTCAAAGAGTATGTTGTTAACCTGCTGACTGCTACCCGCAGTCACCCTGATGTTTTGTTAGGCGTCAGCCCCCGGGGCGGCGTCGCCTTGCAGCGTGCGGCCCAGGCGATGGCCCTGCTCAATCATCGTGATTTTGTCACCCCCGACGATATTAAGACCGTGGCCAGGGCTGTGTTAGGCCATCGCCTTATCACTCATGAACGCTCAACCGAATTAGCCCACAGTATCGTGGACATGGTGCTCAATTCCGTCCCGGTACCGATCCACCCTCCGGGCAAGGCTGCTTCCGCCACCTTGCGGCATCTCTCCAGCCGGCTTGATAAGAACGAGACCTAAGCGCAATGCCCAGCACGCGAGCCTGGAGTCTCTTTATCCTGGCCCTCATTCTCTACTTTTTGGCCAATCAAACCCAGGTCGGGTGGGTCTACATTTTCACCGACATGCTGATTGGCCTGCTTGTTGTGGCTGCCTTTTATTCCTGGGGTTCCCTCAATACCCTTCAAGTTAGCCGAAGCTTACGTCCGGAATCATCCGTTTCAAGTGACTCCTCCCTTGAAACGCAGTTCAGCGACAGGACCATAGATGGACCAGATGAGTTTGATCTGGCGCCGCTCTCCATTCACGAAGATGACCCTATCGAAGTCACTTTACAGTTTCAGCACACCGGCCTGAGACCCGCCTTACTGGTCGGCGGGCTGGAACAGTGTCCCTTTGCCCCGGCGGCAGAGCAGGCACAACCTTTCTTCATTCCTGCTTTGTTCGCCGGTCAAGCTAGCAGCTTGACCTACCAAACAAGCGGCGACCGGCGGGGTGTCTACACTTTTGCCCCAATTGGGTTGGGGTCGAGAGGGCCGTTTGGCTTATTTCAAACGCGGCGCACGCTGGCCGTCCCTGGCGAGATTTTGATTTATCCGGCCTATTACCCCCTCAAACGCCTGCGTCTCTTTGAGAAAAGAGAGTTTGCCGAACAATCGGCCCTGCGTCTGGGCGGGGGCAGCCAGGTAATCGGCACGCGGGAGTACCGTCCCGGCGACTCGCTGCGGCAAATCCATTGGCGCAGCACCGCCCGCACCGGCCAATTGATCGTCAAGGAATTCAACGATGACGAGCAGCAGGCCTTCACCGTTGTGCTGGACCTCCAGGCCGACATTACGCCAAATCAGGGCAAATTTTCCCCCTTTGAAACGGCCATCCGCCTGGCGGCCAGTTTTGGGTATTATGCCACCCGCAAGAATATTCCTCTTCGCCTCTACGGAGCCAGCCCCCACTGGACGCCTCCAGCCATGCCCCTCAGTTGGTGGGCCACCCTAAATTACCTGGCCAAAGTGCAGAACGACGGCCAGGAACCGCTGGCGAAGGTCCTTAACCGTCTACCTCCTTCAACCTTTGTCGTCGTCTTGATCAGCCGCCCCGACGAAACGATTATCAAGGCGCTGTCCACTTTAACCCAGCCCGGCCGATCTACCCTGACGATTTTTATCACCCCGGACGGTGTGCTCCCGTCCCTAGCCGCATCGCTGAAAAGCACTCACTTGACCGTCAAAAGTGTAAATCCCTATAACTGGCTAGATTTTTTGACCGATTTGTAACCCATGAGATTTTTTTCTTCTCAAAAGGAACCCGAACGCTCTCGAACCCTCCGCTACCTTATCTTGGCGGCCATGCTCGTGCCCCTGCTGGCGCTGGCGCGGGTGGGCAACCTGTGGCCGCAAGTATTACTGGCCGGGCTGGGTATCAGCGCCGGGCATTGGTACAGTTATGCTCGGCTGGACCGCCAGAGCTGGCTGGTGCGGGCAGTTATGTTTGCGGCGATCCACGTCGCGCTGCTGTGGATGTGCGCCGGGCTGGTCAACGGGATCACGCTCCCGCAGGCGCAATTCGCCATCTTTGCCCAAGCCATCACCAGCTTCGACCTGCGCTACCGCCGTAGTTTGTTTAATACCCTTATTCATAGCCTGGCGAACCTGTACATTGCCGCCTCGCTGAGCCGCACCGCCGAGTTGGGTCTTTATCTCATCCTGTTTGCCGTTTTTGTCTTGGCCGCCTTTTTTGTCGCCGAAAAAGAGGATGGCCAGAAAGCAGCCAAACTCCATCCGACCCCCAACGTCCAGACTCAAACGCCGACACGTGGGCGGCGAGGATGGCTTATTTTTGGAGTCGCTTTTGGCCTGATCACCCTCTGCGCCATCTTCACTATTTTCCTGTTCACTCCGCGCTTTGCCGGTCGCCCGCTGGTGCCGCCTTTTACGATCAATGTGCCTTTGCGCGGTGGGATCAAATCCCAAATTATCAACCCCGGCGTACCCTTGGTCCAAATCAACGGCTGGAACGACGGCAGCAGCGACTATTTCTACGGTTTCGATACCAACCTGGATCTGCGCTATCGCGGCGGCCTGAGCGACGAGATCGTGATGTACGTGCGCAGCCCCAGCCGCAGCTACTGGCGCAGTCACAGCTACGATTTCTACACGGGCGAAAGTTGGGGCCAGAGCGACCCGACCCTCACGCCGGTGGCTCGCCGCCGCCGGGTCTACTTTGAAATCTCGCCGCCGCTTGGCTCCCCTCAATCGTCAGCCCAGGCGGGACAGGCCGGGCAGCAAATCGTCCAATCATTTACCCTGGCCAAAGACCAGCCCAATCTCGTGTTTGCGGCCTATCGCCCGGCTGAAATTTTTATCGTCGCCGAGAACCTTTCCAGGGATAGTGGGGACGGTCTGCGCCTGCCTGAAACACTCAAAGCAGGCATGACCTACAGCGTAGTTTCTTACCGGCCCAATTTCGATCCCACCCTCCTGCGCCAGGCGTCCACCCGTTACCCCCCTAACATCAGCCAGCGCTACCTGCAACTGCCCGCCAACATATCAGAGCGGGTCAGTAACCTGGCCCAAACTCTCACCGCCCCTTATACCAACAATTACGATAAAGTCATAGCCCTGACCGAGCACCTGCTGACCAACTACCCCTACAATTTCTTTCCGCCGCCCCACCCACCCAGAGCGGAAGTTGTGGATACCTTTTTATTCGAGGATCGCCAGGGCGTGTGCGAACAATACGTGACCGCCCTGGTGGTCATGGCCCGCACCCTGGGGATTCCGGCCCGGCTGGCCACCGGCTACGGCTCCGGCGATTACAACCCCCTGACCGGCTACTACGAGGTCCGGCTCAACCATGCCCACTCCTGGGCCGAAGTTTATTTTCCCGAATCCGGCTGGGTCCCGTTCGATCCGACGCCGGGCTGGACGCCGCAGCCTTATCCCACGCCGGTGCAAACCTGGCTCTTCTCCGGCAGCCAGGTTTTTGGCTTCGACCTGCCCATCGCCGGGTTGGTTTCCGGCGGAGCGGCCGGCCTGGCCTTTATGGCTCCCTTCCTTTTTGGTTCGGCTGTTGTGGTAGGGTTGGGGCTTCTGGCGCTCTACCTATACCGGCGGTTCAAGCCAGCTTTCGCCCTGCCGCAGTTTCAACGCGCCCCGGCGACCGACCGCACCCGGCGGCTGATCCTGAGCCTGTATGAGCAGGGATCCAAGCTTTTAACCCGCCGCAAGTACCGTCAGCGGGAAAAGTGGGAGACACTGCATGAGTATGCTCAAAGGGTGGGAAAGCTAGCCAGCCTGAGTCGGTTGACCCAGGCGGCCGAAATTGCGGCGTACCGGCCCGAAGCGCCGGATGCGGAAACGGTGGATAAGGCGAAAGCAGCGTTAGTCTCTTTACAGAACGAGGTCAAGCAGCTACCAACCTGAAAAATAAAGTACTGCTCCTACCGATACCCAATCAACCTTCAATTAATGACAAGCTTAGCAATTCGGTACCAACGATTTGTTAACCAGTTCATTTTGGCAAAGTCTTACGCTATCCAAAAACTGATCCCACCTCCAATCGGGAAAATTTCCCGACCCAAATAGGAGCCTGCCCCCAAGACAACGGGAAGGTTCCCGTGCTATCCTGTTGATAGATTAACAATTTTCAACTCAATCAGGAGAACAAAAATGAACACCTATCAAACCTTGCAACAAAAAGCGTTGGGGCTGGCCTTTATTTTGGGGCCGCTGTTTTTGATAGTTGGTGCGGTTATTTACCTATTGGGTATTGGCCTTAACCCTGGTAGGGCGCATAGTTGGATTGAAGGCATCTTTATGACATACGGCATTATCTTGATGATCCCCATCTATTTTGAATTGGCTCGTATTCTGGGGCAGCGTTCACCAATTTTTGGTATCATCTGTGCCATTACCGGGCTGGGTTGGGGGATCGGCGTTATGGGGCTACCAACCGGCTGATGCAGGTGGAACTCATCAGAGTCGGTCTGAATGAGGATATCTTCGACCTGTTCAATCACCCCGGCTGGATGCCGGTCATCATCTGGATGTTGCTGGGTATGTTCACCTCCCTACTTTTAGGGATTGGGTTACTCTGGCGAGGCGGCATTCCTCGGTGGGCAGCGGTTTTGCTTATCTTGGCAACTATCTTTTTTGTGATTGGACAAGCTACCGAAGATGAGTTGGGGCTAATCGGACCAACGGTCTTCTATCCACTCGCTTGCCTATCATGGTTAGTGGCTCTCGCTCCGATTGGATTGCGGTATTTGGGCGGCAATAGTCAAGTTTATGTTGACGAAATGGCAACGGCTTAAGCCTGAGGTTGAAACCTCAGGCTACATCGGTAAAGTCGGCTCAAAGCCGACTCGGATGACTGAATCTGGAAACAGTCAGCGTACTTCTAAATTTTCAGCCCCGAGTTTCAACTCGGGGCCAACACAAAAGGAGAGCAAATGAATACCTATCGAACTTTGCAACAAAAAGTGTTGGGCCTGGCTTTTATTCTGGGGCCGCTGCTCATGACAATTGGCGCGGCTATCTACCTGCTGGGCATCGAACGTAGCCCCGACGGCACCAGCAGTTGGGTGGAAGGTATTTTTCTGGCCTTTGGCATCCTGATATTTGTCCCCATTTATTTTGAACTGGCCCGTATTCTAGGCCAACGTGCCCCGATTTTTGGCATCATCTGTGCTATTACCGGCTTGGGGTTTGCCATAGGGGTCCTCCCCTCATCAGACCGGATTCTGCAAGTGGACCTGATTAACGCCGGTCTCAATGAGTCGGTCTGGAATGTTACGGGGAATCACCCGGGCTGGATACCTTTTGTTATCTGGCTGATGTTGGGCATGTTCACCTCACTCTTTTTAGGCGTTAGTTTGCTCTGGCAGGGTGGTTTGCCGCGCTGGACGGCAGTGCTACTCATTCTGGCCCCGATTTTCTTTGTCCTAGGCCAGGGCGCCGGTGAGGATATTGCCTGGTGGCAGGTCGGCATATTCTACCCGCTGGCCTGCCTGACCTGGCTGGTGGCGCTGGCCCCCATTGGCCGGCGTTATCTGGCGGGTGATAGTCGGGCTTATGAATTAGAAATGGCAACGGCCGTTTAAACGCTGTAGGACAAACTTAAGTTTGTCCTACATACCCTGATTCTTAACAAAGGAGGGCACCAATGAAAAAGATATTGAAATGGATCGGCATTATATTGGGCGGATTGCTGGGATTGATCCTGATTGCCGCTCTGGGCTTGTACATTTTCGGGCCTGACTCGGTCACCGCCCGGTCAGAAGTAGAGATTACCGCTTCGCCTGAAGCTGTCTTTGCGGAATTTACCAACTACGACGACTGGTATGAACTGTGGGACGTGGTTGAGGTGACTCCCCCGCCGGAGCCACAGGGGGCCGGCAGCGCATTTCGATTTGTAGAGCCTGACGGCACGGTGGTCAACGGCGTCATCACTCAATACGAGGCGGGGCGCGTTTTCGCCGCCGACCTCAAGATGGAGGGCCTTGAGGCCGACTTCTCCTTCTCCCTCACCCTTGAACCGACCGACACCGGCACCCAGGCCGTACTGTACAATGAGGGCAAAGTCGGTGGGCCAATGAAGGTGATGATGGCCGCCTACGCCCTGACCGGCGAATTGGACGCTTACTACGCTCTGGTCATCAACCGGCTGAAGACAAAAGCGGAGGGGTAAGGAATAAAGGTGAAGTAATCCGTAGGACAAACTTAAGTTTGTCCTACAAGTTGCTATCAATTAAAATTGGTAAATGGGCAAAGATAACCTTGTCTACAAATTTTCATATCGCCGTCATTTACCACACTTCCAACCGCCCGGCGCAACCCTGTTTGTTACCTCGCGGCTGGCCGGTTCAATTCCGGTGGAAATTCAACAACAACTTCAGGCCGTAGCCGCAAAGGTAGAAGCCACTCTGTCCGGCATGGCCGACCCACAGAAACGAGCGCAGCAAGCCTATCTGGAACATCGCCGGCTTTTTGGACAATGGGATGCCGCCTTGCACAATACAATTTCGGGGCCTTTTTGGCTTGGGCAGGCAGAGATTGCCGGATTGGTTGCCCAGGAAATTCACCGGCATGATAACCAGCTTTATGATTTGGATGCTTTTTGTATTATGCCCAACCATATGCATCTGGTTTTTACACCGTTAGTCAAAGATGATGACACATGCCATTCATTGCCAACTATTATGCAGGTAATCAAAGGCCGGAGCGCCTATCAGTCTAACTTGTTACTAAATCGCCGGGGGACTTTTTGGCAGCATGAAAATTATGATCATGTTGTCAGAGATGAAGCGGAATGGCAACGAATAATCACCTATACGCTTAACAATCCGGTTAAAGCCGGTTGGGTTCAACGCTGGCAAGATTGGCCCTGGAGTTATTGTAAGTTCTCAATTGAGGTGTAGTCTATTTAGTTGTAGTAGGACAAACTTAAGTTTGTCCTACTACAACTACCAAGAGCATGGTATCAGCAAACAACTCTCAAACCAAATCCTCGCCGCAGGCACAATCACGCTGGCTGGCTATAGGCCTGTTTTTGGTGGCCTTGACCAGCCAGTTTGTCCTCGGCGGGTTGACGCTGGCCGGCTGTAGCCACTTTTCTGATTACGGTCCGGTGGTCCTCGCCGTCGCTATTGCCAGCGGGCTGGCCTTTTCTCTCGTTGGCGGGTTGATCCTCTTTTACCGGCCCCATAATCGAGTGGGCTGGCTTTGCCTGTGGACCGGTATCGGCCTGCCCACGTTGGCCGCCGCCGATTTTTATATAGTTTGCGGCCTGGCCGGGCAAATAGCAGCGCCAAGGTTGGCTTACCTGGCATGGTTCACTTACAGCTTTGGGTTCATTCTTATTATTGTGCCCATGTTTATCCTGCTGCCGATGTTGTTCCCAAACGGCCAATTTTTGTCCCCGCGCTGGCGGGGATTGACCATCGCCGGTCTCATTGTGCTGGCGGTTGCCAGCGCGGCGATGAGCTTGCTGCCGGACTTTAGCCGGGATAATTCTTTTGAAGGCAAATTCCCGGTCGCTAACCCCTTTGACCTGGCAGCCTTACCGGCCTGGTGGTATTCAGTCTTTAGCAGCATCTTAAGCCTGACGGTTCTATTTTTCTGCTTCGCCGGGATTGCCTCAATGATTGTCCGGCTGAAACGCTCGGTGGGCGATGAACGGCAGCAGATGAAGTGGCTGGCCTACTTTCTGGCCACAGCCGTGGTAGTTCAGTTGCTCTTTTTTGAATTGCCCGGCGCCTGGTTTTATCCTCAGCTTTTCAGAACCATCTGGTACGAGTTGATTATCCTGGTGGTCTTTTTAGGCTATCCCTTGATCATCGGCCTGGCTATTTTCAAATACCGGCTGTATGCCATTGATGTCGTCATCAACCGCACCCTGGTTTACGGCGGGCTGACGTTGACAGTGGTCTTGATTTATATTGTTACCGTGGGGCTGCTGAGCCAGTTATTTCACACCTCAGGTAATTTGATTATCTCCCTCATCGCTACCGGCCTCATTGCTGTGGCCTTTCACCCCATCCGCGAGCGCCTCCAGCGCGGCGTCAATCGGCTGATGTTCGGTGAGCGAGATGACCCATATGCGGTGTTATCCCGCCTGGGTAAACAGCTACAAACCAACGCCGTCCCCGCCGAGACATTGACCGTGATTGTGGAAACCATTGCCGGTACCCTCAAGCTGCCCTACGCCGCCATCGAACTGGTGGAGCAGGACGCGGAGATTGGGCAGGCATCGGTGGGCGAGCCGGTGAGCGAAACCATTGAATTGCCCTTACGCTACCAAAATGAAACTGTGGGTCGGCTAATTGTGTCGCCCCGCGCCCCCGGCGAGACATTTACGGCCAAAGAGCAACAACTGCTGGCCGATATTGCCGCCCAAACCGGTCCGGTCGCTTCGGCCACCCGGCTGACCCTGGCCCTGCAACGCTCCCGCGAGAAGCTGGTGCTGGCCCGCGAGGAGGAACGCCGCCGCATCCGCCGCGATTTGCACGATGGTCTTGGCCCAACCCTGGCCAGTCAAACCTTGAAGCTGGACACCATAATGGAGTTACTGGTCGAAGACCCGCAGGCGGCCATCGCGCAGGTCAAAACACTCAAACAGCAAACCCAACGCATGGTAGCCGATATCCGGCGGCTGGTCTATGAGTTGCGCCCACCTGCCCTCGATGAGTTAGGGCTGTTAGAGGCGTTGCGAGTACATTTTGCCCAAATGAGGGGCAGTAACAATGGTAGCCTCCACATTGCAATCGAGGCATCGCCGGAGCCGCTACCTGCTCTCCCGGCGGCGATTGAGGTGGCAGCCTATCGCATTACGCTAGAGGCCATCACCAACGTTATTCGCCACGCCCAGGCGCGGGACTGTCGCGTTCGCTTTGCCATAACTGAAAATGAGCAGCCGCCCGGCCTGACCATCACAGTTATTGATGATGGTCTCGGCTTGCCCGCCACATTTCAATCCGGCGTCGGCCTGACCTCCATGCGGGAACGGGCCGAGGAATTGGGCGGCACCTGTGAAGTTGTATCGAATGGGCGAGGGGGCACACGGGTTACAGCCGCGCTGCCGTTTGCCGCCAGCCGGTAGGACAGACTTAAGTTTGTCCTACGAACGTTATCAATAAGGAAGAGATATGACCGCCATTCGCGTGTTAGTAGTTGATGACCACACTCTATTTAGAGATGGCTTGAGCGCAATATTTATGAATGTGCCTGATATTAAAGTTGTTGGCGAGGCCGGAACTGGGCCGGAAGCTGTGAGCCAAGCGAAATCGCTGCTCCCCGATGTGGTGTTAATGGACATCAACATGCCAGATTTGAACGGCATTGAAGCCACCCAACAGGTGTTAGCCGAGAGGCCCGACACGCGAATCATTATGCTGACTATGCTTGAGGATGATGACTCGCTCTTTGCAGCTATGTGCGCTGGCGCACGAGGTTACATTCTCAAGGGGGCAGACAAAGCCGAGGTGCTCAAAACCATTCGGGCCGTAGCCCAGGGTGAGGCTTTGTTTGGTCCGGCCATTGCCACCCGGTTAACCTCTTTTTTCCAAAATTCCAAAGGGGTAGCTCATCAAAACGAGGTTGCATCACCCTTCCCCGATTTAACCGAGCGTGAACGCGAAGTGCTTGAACTGATTGCTGCGGGAGAAAATAATCAGGAGATTGCTCAATACCTCCACATCAGCGCCAAAACCGTCAGCAATCATATTTCCAATATTTTCAACAAGCTCCAGGTCGCTGACCGGGCGCAGGCCATTGTTAAAGCTCGGCAGGCAGGGTTGGGTAATTAGGGTGCATTTTTGGGAAACTGGCTAACAACTACTTCAGGACTTACGCAGTGGGTGGAAAAGCCCTCCCTAAATCCCTCCCAAAGGGAGGGACTTAAGCTGATTCTCCCCCCTCTGGGCGACTGAAAGGAGGTTAGAGGGGGGCAAATCCTTCAACTACGTAACTCCTGTGCTTGATAGATACGATTCTTACTCAATCGTTACTCTCAAATTCGTCTATCCGCCGCACCACCACCAGCGTCACATCATCCGCTGGGCCGACGCCGTTGGCAAAGACATCGGCGGCCTGCAGGAGGGCCTGGAGCGCCGCTTCCGCCGATTGGCCGCGTAAGTGCTCCGGGGTGGTGATCAGCCGCTCAAAGCCGAAAAGCTGCCGGGCCGCATCCATCCGCTCGACCAGGCCGTCGGTGTAGAAAACCAACAGGTCGCCGGCGGCTAAAACAAATGACAGCTCCTCATAAACAGTATCGGCGATCATCCCCAGGGGCAGGTGGTCACCGGGTGTCTCGATCAGGCGGATTGGCTCACTGCCGGCCGGCACGAGCAGAGGGGCCAGTTGACCGCCGTTGCTCAACGAAACCAGCGGGCTGCCGGCTGACAGGAGGGCGTAAGAGACGGCGACAAACGCTCCTTCCGGCACATCCTTGTACAGCAGGCGGTTGGTTTCGGTGATGACCCTGGCCGGCGAGCGATGATCAGAGCCTTTGGCGCTGACAAGACTTTGGGCCGCCGCCATCAGCATGGCCGCCTGGATACTTTTGCCGGACACGTCACCCACCACCAAGCCCAGAGCGCCATCTTCTCGCTCGACAAACTCGTAAAAATCGCCGCCGGTTTCGCGGGCTGGCAGGCAGACCGCCGCTATCTCCCAGCCGGGTAGCTGGGGAATCTCTTCAGGAAAGAAGCCTTGTTGAATCCGGCGGGCAATGTTCAGTTCCTGTTCTACCTGCTTGACTTCAAGCTCGTACAAACGGGCATTTTCCAGGGCCACTGCGGCCTGAGTGGCCAGCAAATGGAGCAGGTCTAACTCATCAGAGGTAAAGTAATGGGGTTGGTCGTAAAAGACATTCAACACGCCCAAGACCTCATCCCCTTTTTTAAGCGGCGCGCCGATAATCGCCTTGAAGCCGTGGGCCGCATCTTCATTCTGGTAAAGCGGATGTTCCGACACGTTGGGAACGGCCACGTAACGGCCCGAGCGAGCCACGGTTGCGGTCAGACCATCCCGGCGCGGCTGCACCCCTTTGATTTCCACCGGGTCAGCGCCATCCAGGGTCGTGGCCAGAGTAAAGGTATCTGTTTGGGCCTCGTAAAGATAAATGCGGACCTGGTTAGCTTCCAACAGGGTTAAAACAGCATCGGCGACAGCCCGCAGGACCTCTTTCAAATCCAAGGAGATGGCAATGCCCAGGCCAATCTCCTGCACCGAAGTGAGTAACTCGGCCCGCTTTTCCGCTTGCCGGTACAGGCGGGCATTGTGGATAGCGATGGCCGCCTGGCTGGCAAAGGCTTGGGCTAACTGAATATGGTCTTCGTTGAACTGGTGGGGAGAATAGCCGTCAATGTTCAAAATACCGGCAATTTCACCTCTGACGCTCAACGGCAGGCCCATCCATGATTTGATCGGGCTGCCCGGATTAATTTTCCACTGGTCATGTTCACGGGTGTGGCTGAGCAGGAGGGGTTTTTTATGTTTAATGATCTCGCGAGCGCCCCACAATTCATCCAGGGGGATAACCTGGCGGAGCCGGTAGGTGCTGTAAGCCCCGCGATGAGCCACGAGTTGGACTCCGCCTTCCACCAGCAGGTGAATTGAGCTGCCGTCAGCCGAAATCACTTTGTGAAGCTGCTCTAAAATCAACGACAAAATTTCGTCGGGGTCGAGGGACTCGCCCAACACCCGATTGACCTCGTGCAGAGTTTGGGCCTGGCGGCGGCTGCTTTCCGCCGCTTCCAGGGCGCGGGTGTAATCCACTGCCACCGCAATCTGGTTACCGATGATGTAGCACAGTTCCAACTCAGCCTCGGTAAAGGTCCGGATCTCACGGATGGCATCCAGGCTCAAACTGCCGACCAATTTATCTTGAACGACCAGGGGAATAATGACAATAGATTTAATGCCCAAGGCCCGCATTGTGGGCCGGGCGCTGCCCATGGCCGGGTCGTTTTGGGCGTCCAACACGGCCATAGGTTTCCGCTCAACCTTTAAACACTCCATCAACGGGTAGTCGGTGAGCGGCACTTTCAGCGCGACCGCGCCCTGGTTGGGGTATTCGGCGATGACCCTACCCTCAACATCCTGCTCGCCAAAGAACAAGACGCCGCTGTGCTCAACCTCGAACATCTCGACCAGTTGGCGGGCTACGTTGGTCAGCATCTCGTTGAGATTGAGCGAGGAGTTAAGCAGGGTCAGAAATTTTTGGAGGTTGGCGAGGGTTTCGGCGGATTGCATGGGCTGTTCTACGGCTTCCCCATTCTCACCCACCGCTCCAGCAGCGCCATCTCATCCTCGTACTCCCGTGCGGTCAGCGAGGCAAACTCGGCCCGGCGGCCGGCATCGCGGCAAAAGACAGCCCGGCCAGAGATGGCCTCAAAGCGAAGAGTGGGTTTGGCATCGTTAAGGGGAACCAGATCAATTTCGGCAAATGGGACGGCCTGCTGCAGCTCGCCAAGCAGATCAAGCTGTTCATTAAATGAGGGCTTCGAGTCAAACAACACCCCAATATCCAAATCGCTACCCTCTCTAATCTGGCCGCTCTGCCCCGAACCAAACACCCAGGCGGCTATCACCTTCGGCGTTGCAGCCAAAACCTGTTCAAGATGCTGCCAATCAATGCTGGACATAGGCTAACACTTCTGCCCTAAATTGGTCAAAATCAGTCAGGTGGTTATTAACCACATCAACCAGAATAGTCACATCCACCCGCTCGTAGCGATGTACAATATAATTACGAAAGCGGATCATTTGGCGATAAGCCTCATCATCCGCTAAAGCCCCCAATTGAATACACCGCTCGACCGCATCCACCCCAGTCGCCGCCGGGGTTTGTCCCGCCAAAGAGATGAGGCGCTGGCAAATGTCAATCACAATCTCAACCAGTACCTGCAAATCTCGCTCAATCGCTCGTCGAGTGCGCCAGTCACCGGTTAAGTGAGCCACATCGAGTTGTCCCAGTGAACGCAGTTCGATCAGTGTCTCGTCAAGTGTTTGCAGTTTTTGGAAAATTACGCCGTTGATCATCATCGTTTCAATTGCCGAACCACTTAAGGCTTATGGTAAAAGCAAATGGGTGCTTTGTCAAAAGCATGGCCGGAATGTGCTTTGACAAAGTGGACACTCTCTTTTACAATCCCCACTGATTAACTTTGAAAGCGCAATTTACAGCAAAGGTTTAATTGTGGACGAGAGTTCAACAGCCAGTAGTAAGGGACATCTGTCCCTTCTCCCCATACTGCTGACTCAACCAATCAAATAACCCCCGGTTGGCAGGTCATGACCGAATGCCTCCGGGTAGTTGACCATACGGGAGGTGTTCCATGGACCAAATAATCCTCGAAGATGTGCTGGAGCAGTTACGCACAGCCCTGGAAGCGAATGACCTGGTCACTGCTTCATCAATTATCGAGGAACTCCGTCCGGCTGATCAGGCCGATCTCTTTTGGGAATTAGACGAAGACGAACAGGCGGCTCTGCTGCCAGAGCTAAATCCGGCTGATGCCGCTGATATATTGGAAGAACTCTACGACCAAGATGTGGTAGAACTGGCCGAAAATTTGCCGCTTGACAAGCTGATCGAGATTGTCAACGAGATGGAGCCGGATGAAGCCGCTGACCTGCTCGACGACCTGGAACCGGAGCAGGCGCAGGCCGTCCTGGCAAAATTGAAAGAGGCCATTGAAGTCAAGTCGCTGGCTGATTACGAGGATGATACGGCCGGCGGCCTGATGACCTCGGCCTATATTCCCTTATGGCGGCGGATGACGGCCCAGCAAGCCATTGACGCCATCCGCGCCTGGCGCCCCGACGAAGAAACGATTTATTACCTGTTTGTCACCGACCGGCTCAAACGACTGGTTGGATTAGTCAATCTGCGCCAGCTCATTGTCGCCGACCCGGCCACCCCCATCACCGAAATTATGGACACCGATGTGGTCTACGTTTATACCGATACCGACCAGGAAGAGTGCGCCGACCTGATGCAGCGCTACGATTTGCTGGCTTTGCCGGTGGTAGATGAAAACAAGGTCTTGTTAGGTATTATCACGATTGACGATCTGGTAGATGTGATTCAAAGCGAAGCCGGGGAAGATATTCAACGAATGGGCGGCGCCGAGCCTCTGGATCGAGGTTATCTGGATACCAGTATTTTAGCTATTACCCGTAAACGGATTGGCTGGCTGCTGCTCCTTTTTATTACCGCCACGCTAACCGGCCTGGTGATGGACTCTTTCCAGGATGAACTAGCGGCAATGGTGGCTTTAGGCATTTTTATTCCCATGCTCATCGGCACAGGCGGCAACGCC
The DNA here is from genome assembly GCA_015075185.1 of Anaerolineales bacterium. Classification (GTDB taxonomy): domain Bacteria; phylum Chloroflexota; class Anaerolineae; order 4572-78; family J111; genus DSQQ01. Next base: position 317,780 of record JABTUW010000001.1, read on the forward strand.
GGTTCACAAACCACGGCCACCATCATCCATGCCATGGCTATTGGCGATGTAGATTGGAACGACGCCTGGTATGTCTGGCTGCATGAGATGCGGATTGGGATAATTTTGGGTTTAGGAATGGGGGTGGTGGCCTACGGTCTGGCCATGTTTTGGGTCAAAGATCATCGCCTGGCTATGACGGTGGCTGCCTCCATCTTTGGGATTGTGCTCTGGGCCACCGGCGCTGGCTCGCTCCTGCCGCTACTGGCCGCTCGCCTGGGCATTGACCCGACCGTCGTCTCCGGCCCGGTGATGAGTACGATGGTTGACGCCACTGGGCTGTTTATCTATTTTACGGTTGCCCGCTTCATCCTGGGGTTGTAAGGGGAGAAGATGGCAGGTTACAAGTTGCAGATGGCAGGCAGCAGGAAACAAGATTCAGGTAAGATGCTTATGTATTACGCCTTACGTTTTAGAGCCGAAGGCCCCCTAGTGGCGTTTTACGTTTTACGTATGGTATAATCTGGCCTGGCAAGCACGGCCTTGAAAAAATCACTCGACGTTCTCATTTTATTCATCCTGGTTATTGCCAGAGTCCGCATTGACACGCTGGCCGATTTGGTCTTGCCCCAACGCCACGAGGATGTCCGGCGGCTGGTGGCCGGCTGGTGGCCGGCGGCCAGTTTAGACCGCCTGGCTCACCCGGAGACGGACCCGGTCAGCACGATGCTGATCGTCGCAGCCTTCGGTCTGCTGGCGATTTATTTCGTCGTTGACCTTTTTAACGAGGAGAGACGAGCCAAAACCGTTTACCGTTTGAAAGTAGCATTGATCTACGGTATCATTGGCCTGCTGGTTTTTGGCAAAACCATCCTGCTTATCAATTTGCGCCACATCAGCGAGCCGGCCAGCTATGCTCACGATGGCGGCGTGATCCAGACCGAGGCCACGATTGATTATTTTCTCAACGGCCGCAACCCCTACGTTGAGGATTACGTCAATACACCGCTGGCCGAGTGGGGCTTCGACGAGTATCGCACGGCCCTGTATCACTACCCGTACCTGCCCTGGACGTTTGTCTTTTCGGCCCCCTTTTACCTGTTCAGCCAAGTACTGCTCGGCTGGTTCGACGAGCGTATGGTCTACCTGCTGCTTTTTGCCCTGACCCTGGCGCTGGTGCACCGGCTGGTCCAACCGCCGCGAGAGAAACTTATCGCGTTGGCCCTGGTCGGACTCAACCCTATCCTGGCCGTCAGCGTGATCTTTGGCGAGAATGACCCGTTTGTGTTGTTTTGGCTTGTCCTGGGGCTGTGGCTGGTCCACTCGACGCAGGACAGGCAGGAGCCACGCCGGTTGTGGCTAGGCTCCGCCGCTGTGGGTTTGGCCTGCGCCAGCAAACCGACGGCCTGGTTCCTGATTCCCTTCTGGCTGCTTTACCTGCTGCGCGACCAAGGGGGCGACACACCCTGGCAGTCTCACCTGGCCGCACTCTGGCAGCGGGCCTGGAGCTTACCCATTGTCTTTGGCCTGCTGACCCTGCCCTGGTTTGTCTGGAATCCTGAGGCCATGATTGACGATGTCTGGCGCTGGTCGGCGGGGCAAGGACCAACCGGCTACCAGATTTGGGGCTGGGGCGCGAGCAACCTGGTCCTGGCCTTCGGCTGGGTAGTGGACCGGTTTGAGTATTGGCCCTTTATCATCCCCCAACTGCTCATCGCCGGGCCGCTGCTCTGGTTTTTGCTGCGCCGGCAGGCACAGCAGAACACAATGAATAGCATGTTGTACGGCTACGTGGTCTTGCTGCTGGTCTTTTTCTATCTCTCCCGCTTTCTCCAGCCGAATTACCTGGGCTACCTGGCGGCTGTTCTGACCCTGGCGTTCACGGTAGAGGAGACGCGAAGCGGCGGGGAGGCGAAACGGCGAGGACAAGATACTGTGGTTACTACGCAAAATGTCCACTGATGAGAAAGTTCAGATGACAAGCAGAGGCCGAATCTTGATCATAGAAAACGATATTGATATGTCAAAAATGCTGCGTATCTACTTTAACTCTCAAGGGTACGAAGTATTTGTCGCTAACCAGGGCCAAGATGCTTTGAATATTTGTCGCACAAGATCACTGGGGATTATCATTTTTGGCGTAAGCTCCCCAGACAGCGATAGTTATCAAGTTTATTCTGCTTTGTCTAGCAATATACGCACTCGTCATATCCCCTTTGTTTTTCTTATACACATGAGTGGTCAGGAAAGAAAAATCAGTGAGCTTAAGCTGAATACAGAGGATGTTGTTGTCTCACCGTTTAATATTGAGAAACTCAGAGAGCACATCGAAAGAAAATTACACGGGAGTTTAACCCATCCCGTTACCAATCTGTCAACTATGAAACTTATCGAAGAGCAGTTAAACATAGCTAAACATGTAACGGAACACCGATTACTGCTTTATTGTAACATTAGAAGAACTGCTGCTGCTACGCCTCTGGCTGAAAATGAAATACTCATTTCTCTGGCTGGTATCCTCTATGAAACTATTGAGACTTATGGTGGCCCTAACGATTTTATCGGACAGTCTTCTGACAATGACTTTCTAGTTATTACCGGACCTCAAGCAGCTTCTACTATTCGTGACATGATAACCCAGCGATTCAATGAGCAAATGGGGCAGTCAGCCAGCTTGTCTTGGCGGCAAGTGAATTTATAATCTTGATATATGCAGCTAATCCAGTCACAATTCTGCGGAAAATCACCCTTCGATACGGGCTAACGCCCTACTCAGGATGATTTTCCGCCTATTATTGCATCCTGAGTAGCGCGGAACGAAGGGTGCGATTAAAAAAACTCAGATCAAGCTAATTTTAAGCTTCGTGAAAGGAACAAGAATGCTGAACGAAAAAGATACCGCCCCCGATTTTGAACTGCCCGACGATACGGGCAAGCCGACCAAGCTGTCGGATTTTAGGGGAAAGCGAGTTGTGCTCTACTTCTTTCCCAAAGCCATGACCAGCGGCTGAACCAAGCAGGCCCAGGGAATCCGTGATGATTTCCCAAAATATCAAGCGGCTGGTGTAACCGTCATCGGCGTCAGTCCTGATACGGTTAAAGACGAGGCTAAATTTAAGGCTAAAGAGAATTTGCCGTTTCCACTGCTGGCCGATGAGAATCACGAAGTGGCCGAGAAATACGGAGTGTGGGTGGAGAAATCCATGTACGGCAAAAATTTCTGGGGCGTTGAGCGAACCACGTTTTTGATTGACGCCAATGGTGTGATTGAAAAGATTTTCCGCAAAGTAAATCCCGAAACCCACAGTGAGCAGATTTTGGCGGCCCTGAAGGAATAATTCGATCTATGGAAGATGCGGCTAAAGTTTCCGCCCCCGGCGACTGGCGGGATAACCTGACCTGGTATACGCATGAGACGACCTTGAGCCGGGTCATTAAACGGGTCGGCGGCCTCTACTTTCATGCCGTAGCCGAGGTGGAAGGGATAGATTTTGATAACTTTCCGGCCACCGGGCCGTGTATCCTGGCTTCGAATCATATCAGCAATCTGGATGTGGTCTACTTGGCCTTGTACGCGCCGCGCCATCCGCACTTTATGGCTAAAGTTGAGTTATATAAAAATCCCATCTTCGCCTGGGTTATTCGCTTGTGCGGCTCGTTTCCGGTCAACCGGGGCGAAAATGACGCCTGGGCGCTGCGGCAGGCCGGCCGGGTGTTAGAAGCGGGGCAAATGCTGTGCATGTTCCCGGAAGGGACGCGCAGCAAGGACAAAGCCCAACTGCGCCGGGGCAAGGTCGGCGCGGTTAAGCTGGCGCTCGATTACCAGGCCCCGATTGTCCCTGTTGCCATTAGCGGCACGGAAAACTTTAGTTTTAAGGGGGGGAAGGGAAACAAAATCAGAATCCAGGCCGGCCCGCCTCTGGACATGGCCGCTTTGGCCGGTCCGGCGGCTTATGATGGCGACACGCTGCGGGAATTGACGACTGTGCTGATGCAGCGCATCGCGGCGATGCTACCGCCCGCTTATCGAGGCGTCTACGCCTGAAGCTTTGGCTAAATTGGCGCTGACCTGCCGGCGGATGTCGTGAAAAGCCTCTTCCAGGTAAGGGTAGGCCAGCCAAACCGTCGCCAGGCCAAAGATAACGCCGGTGAGGCTACGTCGAAACAGGTCACTCTGGTAGGGGCCAAAATAGTTCAAGTAGATGAGTCCCAACGGGCCAGCCAAAAAATAGAGGAAGCTGTGCCAGGTGAGATACTTGAAACTGTGCAGGATGGCGCTGGTAATCCCCATCGCAATGAAGCCAATGGCCCATAACATGCCCATAGACATACCCAGGCTGAGCCAATCACTGGCAAGCTGCATGCCGGCATCCAGGGCAATCGGCCACAAGAAGAAGACGTACCAGCGCAGTTGGGGCGGTCTTAAGCTCGACCGGACCATGCTGTAGCCCAGTCCGCCCAGGAAAAAAGCTCCGTAAATCGCCACATCCCGGTGGCAAAAGGCGACCTGCTCTCCCAGGATAAAATAAGAACGCGAGGGGAATTGGTGGCAGGCAGCCCGGTAAAAGCCATAAATGGTGTTGGCGGCGCCGGTATAACCATTGGCCAATAAAACAGGGGCTAAAAAGGGCAAGCCAACGTAAAGAAAAAAGAAGGTGTTAAAGACTGCCAGCCAATGATGAGCCAGCCATAGAATCCGCCGGTTGGCCCAGAGAGTCAGGCTGCGGGCCAGACCGGTAACGGGACGACGGTTTGAGGTCACTGGGGTCATAAAGCCGCCCGGCTGGGCAGAGTCGAACCGGCCAAAAAAGCTTTAATGTCAGCGGGGGTAAAGGGCCAATCAAGCTCAATCTTGCTGTGGGGCCGGGCCAGAACCGGGATACGGAAAGCGTATTTGTCTTGAAGATGGCTGTTATGGGCGTGGGTAATGTCCACCATATCAATTTCAAGAGGAATGTCGAGAGTAATTTCCATCAACATGAGGTAGGCTTCCTGGCACAGGTGGCAATTCAGTTTGGTGTACAAAATTACTTTTTCCATACCCCTATTATACACAAAAGGCCGGAGATGCAATAGACTCTCCGGCCTTTATTTGGGTGATCCGTCTAAATATTTTCGAGCAGCCAGGCCGGCGCAAGCTGGTTGGCAATAGTATTAAAATAAGTGAACGTACCGGTTAAAAGCATCACGCCCACAAGAATGATAAATGCGCCGCTGACTCGCTCAATCAGGGCCATGTGCCGGTTGAGTTTTTTGAGTTGGCTGGTTGCCGCCGTTAACATCCAGGCGGTGATCAGAAACGGCACGGCCAACCCCATCGAATAGATAAAGAGATAAGACATGGCCAACCCAACATTTTGTCCCTGGATTGCCAGCGTGAGGATTGCCCCCAGGAGCGGGCCGATGCATGGCGTCCAGCCGGCGGCAAAGGTCATGCCGACAAACATGCTGCGGGCGTAACTGGGAGCCTGGCCATAGCCATATTCCATTTTCTTCTGCACGTTAAAAATGGGAATGGTGATAACTCCCATGATATGCAGGCCGAAAATAATCAACAACAGGCCGCCGAACCAGACCATGTAATCGGCCACTTTGCCCAACGCCCCCCCTAAAAAGCCGGCCGGCACACCAAACACGACCACAAAAATGAAAGTAAAGCCGGCCACAAACATCAGGGCGTGGGCAAAAACATAACTACGGGGAGGTGCTTCGTCGGCGGTAAGGGTGGAACCACTCAAATATCCCAGATAGACCGGGATCAACGGCAGAACACAAGGAGAAATAAAAGAAAGCAAACCGGCAATGAATGCCGCAAAAACCGTAATATTTTCAAGCCCCATGGGTGCTTCCTTCTTTTTGAGTTTCCTTTACTTTACGACGCAAATGTAACAGATTTCTTACCAGGGATTCATTCTTTGTCCGCGTCCCGCTGAGCGAGCTGTTCCAGCATCTCTAAACTTTTCTGCAAATTGCGTTGGCGGCTGACCAGGCTATAGATAAAGACAAAGCTAACAATCCAGAAAACGGCATAACCGGCTACCAGGTACATCATATCGCCCATTGAGAATTCCTTCTACGTAAAAGACATTATCGGCATTAAGCCCAGATTATGTCATTTCGAGCGACGAAGGAGCGAGAAATCTCTCCAGGGTTACTTTTTAGCAGAGATTCGAGGGATTCCTCGTTCCGCTTCGCTCCACTCGGAATGACAGCAGTAATGCGAGGTTATTGATACATTATTTCCTGCTTGACCGCTTCAACCCGCCGCTTCAAATTCTCCAGTTGAATGCGGTGGTACATCAGGGCAATATAAAAAACGGTAAAAGCAAAAAGACAGAAGAGGAGAGTCAGTAGGATATTATCTGACATGCCAAAGCTGCCCATAGCCTCACTATTATTGCCTGGAGCGATCACGGCAGGATGAATCGTCCGCCACCAGCGGATGGCCATCCAGTTGATCGGTACGGAGATAGCCGCTATCAGGGCGTACACGGCGGCAAAACGCGCCTGCCGTTCCGGGTTGTCGACCGCGCCGCGTAGCATCAAGTAGCCGATATACAGCAGCCAACTGATGGTTGAAATCGTCAGTCGTGGGTCCCAGGTCCACCAGACATTCCAGGTGGGTTTCGCCCAGATAGGGCCGCTGAGCATGACCATGGTAAAAAAGGCCAGCCCAATCTCAACCGAGGCCAGGCTCCAAGTGTCCCATTTCGGGTTGCGGGTGGTCAGATAGAGCACAGCAGCAACGGCAGCCACAATAAAGGCCAAAAAACCTATCCATGCCGACGGTACATGGAAGTAAAAAATTCGTTGAGCGTACCGTTCTGCGGGCGCTTCCAGGTTGAGCGCATCAGGAGCCCAGGCCAGGGCCATGTAAAGGGCTACCAGCATCAGCAAGCCGCTGGCGATAGTCAACCCCAACCCCCAGTTGAACCCGCTTGCCGTCTCTGTTTTCACTTGCCCGGATAAGGCCGTTTGTGATGCCATAAAATTGCCCCCATAAAAATTTAGAATTTACAATATTTGCCATTCGCCCATTCGCTCATTCATTCATTCATTCATTCACTCACTCCTCAACCACGTATTCAAACAACATGAATGAAGCGGCGATGAAGATAGCATCAAAGGCGATGAGTAGGGTTAGCCAATGACTCACCTCGGCGAAAGGGGTTTGATCTAAAATAGCCGAGGTCAAACGGACGGCTGACAGCAGCAGCGGCACGATCACCGGAAACAGCATAATCGGCAGCATCACTTCACGAGCGCGCGTATGGACCGCCATCGCCGAAAACAGGGTACCCACGCCGGCAAAACCAATTGTACCCAAAATGACCACACCACACAAGAATGGCAGAGTCCCCGCCGCTTGGTTAAAGAGAATAACAAAAATGGGTAAAATAAATAGTTCGACCAGGCTAATGAACAAAACGTTGCCGATCATTTTGCCAAAGTAGATAGCGCTGCGATCCACGGGGGCCAGCAGTAGCCCATCCAGCACACCCCGGTCCCGTTCCAGTACAAAACTGCGGCTCAACCCCAGCATTCCGGCAAAAGCAATCGCCACCCACAACACGCCGGGAGCGACAGTTTTCAGATTCTCTGCCCGCAAATCAAAGGTGAAATTAAAAATAAAGAGAATCAGCAGCGAGAAGACAAACATGGCGCTGATCATCTCTTTGGTGCGGATTTCGGTGGCAATATCTTTGCCGACAATCGCCGCCACTTTGCGCACGTAACCGCCAAAGCCGGCCGGCACTGCCGCCGGAGTGGGGGCTGAGTTGGTTAAAGGCTGAACTCGTTCGGCCATCGTAATGAGTGAGTCAATTCGTGGTAACGTATTGATAGTACTGCTCTCGCACCTCGGCCACGCTGACATCTCGCCGCTGCACATCGTAGGCAATCTTACCCCTAGCCAGGATAACGACCCGGTTGCCCAGGGATAACCCACGCTCTAAATTGTGCGTGGTCATCAGAATTGTCCGCTGGTTAGCCCCAACGGCGCTGAGCAGCTCATTTAACTTGTCGGCGGCATGCTGGTCAAGGCCGGTATCGGGTTCGTCCAGCAGCAGCAGGGGCGGATTGGGCAACATGGCCCGGGCAATGGCTAAACGCTGCTGCATTCCCCGCGAGTAAGTTCGCACCGGGTCGTGCTGCCGGCCCCACAGCCCCACTTGATTGAGGAGCGTTTCAATCCGATCCGAAGCGTGGGGTACGTCATACATCCGGGCGTAAAAATGCAGGTTTTGGTCAGCCGATAAATCGTCGTAGAGCAGAGTTTTGTGAGAAACCAAACCAATGAAGCGGCGCAGTTCGATGGCCGAGTCAGCCGTGCTGTAGCTGCTAATTGAAACACTGCCTCCCGTCGGTTTGCTCAACGTGGCGACAATATGCAGCAGCGTTGTTTTGCCCGCGCCGTTCGCTCCCATCAGGGTGACAAAGTCGCCTTCATTCACGGTCAAGTTCACGCCGCGTAAGACAACACGAGAGCCAAAAGCTTTAACTAAATTTCGAATTTGGATCATCAGTAAAACTCATCATTTAAACTGTCACGAGCTCCGGCAACGGTGGAACTCGCGGCGATAGAAATAGACCGACTGCCAAAAAGTCACTCACCGGAGGCGTGGTTGTTACCGTCAAAACTGCCTGCCATAACTCCTCAGACAGATTGCGCAAGTTGGCTAAAGGCACATGCAGCGGTTGGTCGTGATAGTAGTCCATCATTTGACTAAAGCTGATAAATGTTAAACCAACGGCTTTAGGCGGCGTCCCGCTGGCCTGACCGGTATCTAATCGCAGCAGAATGTTATCTGCTAATTCAATTCCGGTCACGTGTTCGCTCTGGCCAAAAGAGACATACAACACATCGGCCTCTTCATCGTAATTTACCCTTATATCCTGCATCCTTTATTCCTCAAAAGCTTGCAAATAAACCGTCGTCACAAATTTTTCTTCTCGTACTGTGCCATCTGGATTTGTGGGCCAACGAAAACGGACACAAACCACCAAATGAGTATTGCCATCAGGTAAGTTTGGATAAGAGCGATAATACTGATAACCATTTGGGTCATAAAGATCCTGACGGCGACGACCTGCCCTGATGGTTTCAGCTATATAATCAAAGTACGGCTCAACTTCTGGATGATTGTTCGGGTCAATAATATGCGCCCACCGCTCACCAGTCAAGTAAATCTCGTTGCCCAAACGGTCGCGTTGAGTCCAGAGTTTACCGGGGGGCATGATCCATTATCTCGTTAACGGCTAAGCAAAAGGTACAAGATGAATTAACACCTTGAAGCATTAATCTGCGCTCTATCCGATTATGGCTGTATCTGTTTTACAGCGCTTAAAGTCTCTACAAGAAATTGCTCAATATACTGTAATTGGGCTGACTTTGATAATTCAAAAAACATAGACTCTTCGGAGGAAAGGTCCAGTTCATGTATCCAGCACCAATCTTCATATTCTTCCTCATAGTACACGTAACCAAGATTGAGTTGCTCGTAAATAGCCGGCGCGATTTCATCTATTTCAACAAATAGAATGTTTGGCCGATCATAACGGAGGCCAATCCAATACTGTTGAGAGTCGAATTTAAAACGATAACCTACCCATTCCCATTGGATATCAAATTTAATGGAGGATGCTCTTATCAATCTAAGCGATTCTTCCAACATCACAACGAGATTTAACAACGATTGAAGACCCGGTATCAATTCTTTACTAACTCTCTCCACCATTAAACCTCGTTGATTTAAAAACCCTAGAAACTGTTCAGTAATATAGATGCTTAAAGACTGTTGAATTGTCTTCTGTTCCAGTTCAAATTCTAACCATTCAGCAATTTGATACCAGCGAATGGTAATATCTGGTTTTTCACCGCTTTTTTCTAGATCGAAGGGATATTTCGTGAGAAACGCCAAGCAAGTTTTAGATAACCTGCTCTCTAGCAAAGCCTTTCGATATTCTTCAAGCTGGCTATCATGTAACCTGGACTCAACCTTGACCTCAACATAAATTAGATGCTCCGCAGTCTTGATCTCAATATCTGGGCGAAACCCTCCAGAAGTTGTAACCTGCGTATTGATAGAGATCGAAGTTGTATCTTGGGATGCTAAATTCAGTACACCGCCAGTGATTGCCTTTAAGATATTGACCGCCGCTACCGGCTCGTGTTGGAGCAAATGGCGTACTAGATGAACCAGAGCCTCGGTGTGAAAGTTCTCATCTTTCTTCCAGGTCCCATAAAACAAGTTGAGTAGAAGATTGTTCTCAGTTCGGTTCATCATCAACTGACTCTTAGGCGTCGCGCTACAATATCACCCCTCCATCAACTGCATTAACTCAGCCTTATACTTGGCCCGGGCGCGATGGTAAATCCGTTTATCAAGTTCGCCGGCTTCAAAGGCTTTATCCAGGCGAGCCAGCAGGAGCAGCAATTTTTGGCGGCGCATGCTTGAATCTTCTTCGGTAGCAGGTTGATGGGTGAGTTGAGGACGCAGGTAAGGATACCCTAAGGCAACCAGGAGAATCATAACTCCCCCTAGACCAACGATGGTCCAGCGTAAATGATCCTGGTTAAGACCGCCGCTGGCGGTAGCAACGGCGCCAGGACCAGCGGGCGCAGCGGCAAAGGCCAGCTTATTGAGGTCGGTCAGTTGAAGCACCAAGTCCTGATCTTTTTTCAGATTAGCGGCATTGTAGATTGAAAACGAGTCACCCTGAAACTCCCGTTTTTCAACAAACTGAAGTTGAGGGCTGTTCAGCTTGGCTCCCTGGTCCTGCATCAGCACGTTGGCCGAAGCTATATCGGCGGGCAGGGGCACTTCAATATCTAAAGAATCGGCCAGGGGTACTTTATAAGCGGCCACAATAGTCACACTATCTTCACCGGGAGTTATCGGCTCGGTATCCACGTAGCCGTCATCAGCCTCGACAAATCGCATCCCGGTCGGATCGTTCTCAAAAATCACATTTTGGGCATTTTGAGGCAACTTAAAGGGGAAGGTTTGGCCATTTGTGCCCACATAAGTGTGCTTGCCTTGGTTGCCCACCACAAAAATTTGGACCACGTTGACTGCGTCAGGAGTAAAAGAGATGAGGTAATGAAGTTGTTTTACGTTAATGGCTTCGGCGCTGGTTGTGGTCTCATAAACGTTCAGGTTAAGAGTTGTTTCGGTGCTGTCAGGCGTAAAAAGGCCGGGTTGATCGCTCAAATAACTGATATCTTTATAACGTCCCTCGACTGCATATAAGATCGAGTGATCGGTCGGCAGCTTTTCAAAAGTATAGTTACCGGTGCTATCGGCCTGGGTGGTCATGTGTTCAACTTCGTTATTGCCTTCAAAAATGCGCAGCGTCACCGGGATATTACCTTGCGGCTTATTGGTTGTCGCGTTAATGACCTGGCCTTTCAGGATGCCATCACGCTGCGGTACCGTAAAGGAGAAAGAGCGAACGTAGTTTAGAACCTGGCTGATTTCCTGCTCGGAGAGCGTATTTAGCGAGGCATGCTCTGGGCCGGCCTTGAAGTTAGCCTGCAGTTCAACCTGGCTTCGTTGGGTCATCACAGCCAGGTCGGTAAAGCTGACCATATTGGCCGACGCCTCCGGTCCATCGCCGGATCCACTGCTGCCATGACAGGCTGCACATTTTTCCGTGTAGAGGGTCTCACCCGCCGCCAACTCGGCTGGTTTGACGCTCAAATTCCAAACGTAGGCAGTCAAATCCCAGATTTGGGCGTCACTGAGCCGGTTGCCCCAGGGCGGCATCAGCTTTTCAACCCGGCCATTTTTGATAACATTGAAATTTTCGGCGGGGATATGCTGCCAGGCGGTCTTAGGGTCGGAGAAATTGGGTAGAGGGTCAGGAATGTTTTGACTTGCCGGCCCATCACCCTGACCGGTAGGTCCGTGACAAGGTTGACAATTTTCGGTCCACAAGGCTCGTCCGCCTGACACCGAGGGGGGTGTATCGGGGGCTTGCGCCGGAGGAGCAGCCAGGAGAGGCGAGGAAAAGACGGTAAAGATAAGTCCCCCCAGCACCAGCCAAATAGAAATGTTGAATGTTAAACGCTGAACGTTGAACAGATGCCGCCTCACCCGGTCACTACCTCTTCATGTGGCTGCATTCGTGGCCCCTCATTCAAAGCTTGCCCACAACGAGCACAGAAAACATCACCCGGCCGATAGGCATAACCACATGCGGGGCAGGCTTCCTCGACAATCTCCGGCACAACTTCCGGGAGAGATTGGCCGCAGCCGGTACAAAAGGCATCGCCCGGCAAAAAAGCCCGGCCACAATGCGGACAGGCAGCTTCTTCAACTCCGGTAGAATCGAGCTGGATACTTTTCAAAGCCTCAATTTCGGCATCTACCTCATCAAGCAGGGCTTTGCTGCCATCAAGCTGACCCATTTGCAGTTGAGCGACGAGCCGCTCTATTTCGACATCCAGCGCCGCTTCCTTATCCGCAGCCGTGCTGTGGTTCAAACGATCAATCTGGTGACGAATTTCGGCCGCCTCGAGTTTGCTTTTAGCCAGCGACTTCTCATAATCCTCAGTAGAAATTTTACCCATTTCACGATCAAACATGAGATCTTTGATGGCGTCCAGCGCGGCTTGATAGCGAGCCTGGTATTCTTCCAAAGTTTGGCCCGAACGATCAGGGGGAAGCGCCGCTTCTGGATGAGTTTGCTGCCACAGGGGATACAGGATCAATCCGAACGCGCCCGCAACGAGAGCCAGAGAGAGGGTGAGGGTGAGGGCATCCATCGGTTAGCTTCCCTGGGCGGGCTGGATAACCAACCGGTCTAACAAGCCATACAGTTGATCTCGTTCAATCGGTCCAATTTGGACATGCACAATATTGCCCTCTTGATCAATAAAGAACGTTTCAGGCACACCGGTAATGGCATAGTTTTTGGAGATTTTGCTTCCCAGGTCGGGGCCGGAGGGGTAAGTAATCCCATACTTCGCCATGTAAGCCAAGCCCTCTTTATCGGTGTCCAGGTAATCAACTCCCACAAACATAACACCTCGATCTTTGTAATCTTGCCAGGCCTGCTCCAGCAAGGCTGCTTCCTTGTAACATTCAACGCACCAACTGGCCCAAAAATTGACCACCACCACCTGGCCGCGCAGGTCGGCCAGGGCTAATTGGTCCTGCTCGAACTGGTCGAACAATGGTAGCGAAAAATCGGGAGCTTTGCGGTCCTTCAAATCCACCGATTCTACTTTTTGCAGGTTAATCGCCATAATCGCCATCAAGCCCAACAGTAACAAGATTCCAACAACCAGGAGAATATTCCGGCCGGCCGTTGATTGTTTTGGCTGAGAAAGGGTTTGTTCCATAATCGGCTTAATCTCCATCTCCCAGGTTTAGATCTTTCTCAACCTGGCCCAAATAATGATGAGGCGGCTGCGGCATATTTGAAACCGGATTGATTTCCGGCGATGCCGCCGCAACCGGTGCTGCCTCCCGGCTAGCCCATCGCCGCAGTGCAAAAGCCAACCAGATGCCGCCAGCCAGCAAAATTGTGACCGGCAAGACCCACAAAAACAGAGTTGAGCCACTTTTAGGGGGTTCTTGCAGCACTTGTTCGCCAAAGCGGGCAACAAAATAATCGAGGACTTCTTTGTCACTGTAACCCTGCTTGACCAGATCATTAATTTGGTCACGCCACTGCTCGCAGGTTAAGGTCCGGCAGTCAGCCAAGTTAATCCCGGCGCAGGTAGGACAGTTTAGCTGTTTGGCAATTTCATTGACCCGGTCGTAGTCGGTTTCTTGGGCAAAGGTGGTAAAGTAAGTAGGAAGGAGGTAGTAAGTAGTAAGGAGTAGGTAGGCGATAATTGCTAAAAATAGGGATAAGGTAAATTTAAGGATAACTTTCTGAAAACTCATCATTACGTTTTACTTTGCCGGGGCGACCGTTGCCGGGATTTTGGCCTTGGCCGGAGCGCGCTCGCTGCTTTCTTGGGCAGTAGGCCAGGCGGCGACCAACGTACCAATGATAAACACAAAACCGCCAATCCACAGCCAGTTGACCAGAGGATTGATATATGCCTTGAACGTGGCCGTCTCGCCGTTGCCCTCCCAACCAGCCAGAATTACATAGAGGTCGTCGGCCAGGGTACTGCGCTTGTCGGGAATGGTCATCGGCTGCTCCTGGACCACAAAATACTCACGAGTGGGAATTAACACCCCGGCAGGCTGGCCGTTGAATTTAACGTCCAGGTTGGCCTCAGTAATAATCCGGTCGTCGGGGCTGTCTCCCTCGCGGAGGCCGCGATAGGTTAGCTCATACGTTCCGATGAAGTCGCTGCTGATGGTCATACTTTCGCCAACAGCCAGGTTGTGCTGGGTTTCCACCTGATAAAAACGGCTACCGGTAATTCCAATCGCCACCAAAATAATGCCAATATGGATAAGATATCCGCCGTAGCGGCGGCGATTGCGGCCCACTAACCGCCACAAGGCTACCGGGTAACTCTCCCCCTTACTGCGGTGGCGAGCGCTAACCCCACGCCAATACTCAATCAAGGTTGCCGCTAAAGTGAAGGCGCACAGGCCAAACCCAAGGAGTGCGCCAAATATTTTCACTCCAACAAGGATATAAAGTACCGCTATCGTTAGCAGGCCAAAAGCAGCCGGCCACAGCAAGGTGTCACCAATCTTTTTGAGAGAAGCACGCCGCCAGGGAATGAGCGGAGCTACTCCCATGAGCAGGATGACAATAGCCCATAAGGGGGCCGTCGTCTGCTCAAAGAAGGGAGGACCAACCACAATCTTCTCGCCCATCAAAGCCTCGGAGAAGAGCGGGAAGTGGGTGCCCCACCACACGGCCACGGCCAACCCGATAAAAATCAAATTATTTAACAAAAAGAATGACTCGCGGGAGACAAGGGAGTCAAGTTCGTTATCCGAACTCAAATCATTCCAGCGCGACACAAAGAGGTAGAAGGAGGCGATGAACATAAGGCCAATAAAAACCAAAAAAAGCGGCCCAATCGCGCTTTGGGCAAACGTGTGGACCGAAGAGATAACCCCGGAGCGGGTCAAAAAAGTGCCTTCGATGACCAGACAAAAAGTCAGGATAATCAAGGCCATGTTCCAGCGTTTGAGCATACCTCGGTTTTCCTGCATCATGACCGAATGCAAGAAGGGCGTCGCCACCAACCAAGGAATGAGGGAAGCGTTTTCGACCGGATCCCAGCCCCAATAGCCGCCCCAGCCCAAGACATCGTAAGCCCACCAGCCACCCAACAGCAAGCCTGCGCTCAGGAAAACCCAGGCAGTCAATGTCCAGCGCCGGGTCGTTCGAATCCACAAGTCGCCAGTTTGGCGCGTAATTAAGGCAGCGATAGCAAAAGCATACGGGATGACAAAGGAGACAAAACCAATGTAGAGTACCGGAGGGTGAATGATCATGCCAAAATGACGTAGCAGCGGGTTGAGGCCGCTGCCATCAGCAGGCACAAAATCCAACTGCTCAAAGGGATTGGCTACAAAAACGACCAACATCACAAAAAAGGCGAGCGTGATCTGGGTGACGGCAATGACATAAGGCATCATCACCCGCATCGAACCCCACTTGCGCAGCAATACTAAAGCCGCAAAAATGGACATCAACCACGACCAAAACAGCAGCGAGCCATCTTGCCCCCCCCATAGGGCGGTTACCCGGTAAAACAGCGGGGCGGCCCGGTTGCTCACCTCAGCGATATATTTCGTTTGATAATGTCCGGTAATAAGGAGATATTCAATGATGATGACGGCCAGGGTAATCAGGCCAGTGACCCCAAAAGCAGCATTGCGGGCGCTAACTACTAACTCCGGCATGCGCCGCTGTGATCCAATCACGGCGACCACCGCCGCATAAACAGCCAGGGCCAGGGCTAACGTGAGGGCGACATATCCAACATTTGGCATAAAGACTCCAACCTTTCAGCGTTTAACGTTTCTCGTTAAACGTATTATTTGACTGCCTCTACCTGGACTTCTTCGATCCCCTGTTCCTCATAGCGGCTGGGGCATTTGAGCAGCAATGATTGGGCAGTAAAAGCCTGGCCGTCATACTTGCCTTCGACAATAGCCTCAGCCCCCTCGCGCATTTGATCGGGTTTAGGCCCATTGAAAATGACAGGCATCCGTTGGCCGGTTTCGCTGGTAACATCAAAAGTCAGCAGCAAATCGCGGTTATTAAACTCAATCGTCGTCGCGTCAACCTTGCCTGAAACCCGGACAGTCTGGTTTTCAACTGCCGCGCCTTTGGCATACAGCTCATCAACGGTGAGGAAGTAGGCAGCCGAGCTTTGCACGCCGGTGTAGATTAAATAAACAATCGCCAGGGCAATAATGACACCCCCGATAATGAATTTGATTTTTTTGTTGGCTGCCTGGCCGGCAATCTGTACCGTTGGCGTAACTGTAGATTGAGCCATTATTCTTCTCCTGTGAGGGTATTTACGTATAGTTTACACTGACATACTTAAAATTACTTTAAGAGAATACAATAAAGTGCCAGTTCTTCAAAGTGACAAAAGTCATAAGATTTTAGGCCAAAGGACACCCCATTATTATAGGTGGCTAAAGGTTGGCTGACAAATTGCGAACCAGGGCTAATTTTTGG
This sequence comes from Anaerolineales bacterium, assembly GCA_015075185.1. GTDB lineage: Bacteria > Chloroflexota > Anaerolineae > 4572-78 > J111 > DSQQ01. The sequence goes on from JABTUW010000001.1 coordinate 334,385, forward strand.
CCCAATTTCTGAATTTCGCCCCCACATTGACGTAAGGTGAGCTTTAGCATTATAATCAACAGCCTAAACAACTCTAGGGGTAATAGGAGACTGCATGAAATATCGGCGGCTGGGGAAAACAGAGCTAAAGGTTTCAGTTATTGGTGTTGGTGCGTGGCAGTTTGGCGGTGAATGGGGTCAATCTTTCACTTCTCAGGAGGTCAAGCGGCTGCTTGACCGGGCCAGGGATTTGGAGATCAACCTGATTGACACGGCTGAGTGTTACGGGGATCACCTATCTGAGGCGCTTATCGGCCAGGCTGTTGAAAAAGAGCGGGCATCCTGGATCATCGCGACCAAATTCGGGCATAAATTTCCGCGCCCTTTTGAGCGGATTGAGCAGTGGTCGCCCCAGGAGGTTTTGCAGCAGCTCGAAGCCTCACTCAAGGCGCTGCGCACCGACACTATTGACCTGTACCAATTCCACTCCGGCACCGACGAGGTTTTTGCTCAGGACGACCTGTGGACCATGCTGAACCGGCAGGTCCAGGCCGGCAAAATCCGCTACCTGGGCCTCTCCCTCAGCAGCCGGATTGATAATGTCTACCAAACCGAGCGCGCAGTTCAGGTTGGGGCCAGCGTGATTCAGGTCGTTTATAACCGTTTAGATCGAACCCCGGAGGAGCGGGTCTTGCCTTTATGCCGTGAACAAGATTTGGGAGTACTGGCCCGCGTACCCTTGGCCAGCGGCTTGTTGAGCGGTAAGTACCAGCCGGGTATGGTCTTCACTCAAGAGGATGATGTGCGGTCGCACCAGGATCAGGCGGACTTGCAAAGGCGGCTCCAACGGGTGCAGGAAATTCAGCAGAACGAAGTCCCCGCCGGGATGGCCATGGCCCCCTGGGCGCTGGCCTGGTGTTTGCAGCACCCAGCCGTAACGGCTGTTATCCCCGGCTGCAAAACGGTTGAGCAGGTTGAAACAAATGCCAGCGCCGCCGACTTGGAGCTGGTCTACTCCGATCACCCGCAAGCGCTGCCGAAATAGTCTCTGCAAAATACGATCCACAGGTGGACACGGATTCACACAGAAAAAATAAAATGCTTAAAACCTCTGTGGAAAATCTGAGTTGATTTGTGGACGCTATACTTACACCGTCTCGCCGCTGGCAATAAAGTCTGTTTGGAAGTAGGACTCATTGACATGGGGATTAATGATCGCATTGTGACCGATCTTAAGACCGGCGGGGATACGCGCCCGCTTGCCGATAACGCTCAAGCCTGTGTTCAGCCGTTCCGGGTGGCGCCGGTTGGGAACATTATCCACGCCATAGCCAATCTCCGCACCTTCGCCAATCCAAACCTCTTTGTCAACAATGGCCCGTTCAATCTTGGCATTGGAGTTAACCACCGTATCATTCATAATCACCGAGTCGCGCACCACCGCCCCCGGTGCAACCCGCACTCCCGGCGACAGGACTGATCGCTCGACAATCCCTTCGATGATACAGCCGTTGGAAAGCAGATTGCCGCCAACCCAGGCATTGGAACCAATTTGCACCGGCGGCTGCTCTTCGCTACGGGTATGGATAACCCACTGCGGGTCGTACAGGTCAAGCGCCGGTGTCTCAGCCAGCAGCGCCATATTGGCTTCCCAATACGCTTGCAGGGTGCCCACATCAGCCCAGTAGCCCTCAAAAGCGTAGGCGTAAATCTTGTGCGAGTGCAGAATAGCGGGCAAGACATCCCGGCCAAAATCGTTCAAATTTTCATCGCGCAGAATTTCCCGGAGCGCTTTAAAGTCAAAAATGTAAATTCCCATCGAGGCCAGGGTCTCTTTGGAGCGACGCGGTTTTTCTTTAAAGCCGCCAACCCGCATATCACTGTCTGCGCTGACAATCCCAAAACGATGGGTTTCAAACGGGCTGACCCGGCGCACTCCGACGGTGACATCGGCCTGGGTTTGCTGGTGAAAGCGCAGCATCGGGCGATAATCCATTTTGTAAATGTGGTCACCGGCCAAAATGAAAACGTTATCCACATGCTGTTCTTCGACAAAATCCATGTTGCGCCGGACTGCGTCGGCAGTACCGCGCTGCCAACCTCCGATGTCACGCCCCAGATAAGGCTGCAGCAAGCGCACCCCTCCCTGCGAGCGATCCAGATCCCACGGCTTACCAACGCCGACATGTTCGTTTAAAGAGCGAGGCATGTATTGCGTGAGCAGAGCCACATTGTAAAGCCCGGAGTTGACCGTGTTAGACAGGGGAAAATCAATAATCCGAAACTTACCACCAAACGGGATCGCCGGTTCAGCGCGTGAAGCAGTCAATACGCTCAAATCTTCACTGGCTCCGCCGGCCATAATCATGACTAAAGTTTTCATTGCCCTTCACCTTGTTTGATAAGCGAATAGCGAATGAGCGAAGGGCGAATAGCTGTTGTTCCTCGCCATTCGCCTATTCGCCAGTTCACACCGTTTCTCCACTCCGAATTTCAGCAGCGGGGAAATCACTTTCCTGCCGTTCACTATGGATGAGCACGTTACGACCAATCACCAGGCCACCGGGGATGTGCGCGCCCGCACCCACTACGGTAATTCCGGTATTGAGCTTATCGGGCATCTGCTGGTTGGGCGTCATATCATCGCTGTAGCCCACAAATGTTCCGGCCCCAATCACGGCATTCTCATCCACAATAGCCCGGTCAATAATCGCTCCCGGCCCAATCCAGGTGTCATTGATAATCACCGACTCGCGCACAATGGCTCCCGGCGATACATAAACCCCCGGCGACAAGACCGAGCGTTCTACCCGCCCGCGAATCACACAACCGTTAGAGATAAGGCTGTCGGCGACTTGCGCCTGCGGCCCTAACTTGACCGGTGGGCGCTCCTCACTGCGGGTATGAACAACCCAATTGGGGTCGTGTAAGTTCAGGAGATCGCTGCCGTTGGGCTTGGTCAAGGCCAGGTTTGTTTCCCAGTAGGATTGGATGGTGCCGACATCCACCCAATAACCCTCAAAACGGTAGGCGTAAACCCTATCCTCAGCAATCATGCTGGGAATGACATCTTTGCCAAAATCAATCCGGGGGGACTCGGCGCTGCCTTCGGTTAGCCGCCGGATGAGAACGTCGGTGCTAAAAACATAGATTCCCATGGAGGCAAGCGTACCTTTATCCCGCGCTTTGGGTTTTTCGGTAAATTCAGTGACCCGGTTATTCCGATTGACACTCATAATCCCAAAGCGGTCCGTCTCTTCCAGCGGCACATCCATCACTCCAACCGTTAAATCAGCCCCTTTTTCCTGATGGTATTCCATCATCGGCCGGTAATCCATCTTGTAAATATGGTCACCGGACAGGATGAGGACGAGGTCTGGCTGGTTATCCTGGATAAAATCCAGGTTGCGAAAAACAGCGTCGGCAGTGCCGCGATACCAATCCAGGTCGGCACTGCTGCCCTGGTAGGGTTGGCGCAAATGAACGCCGCCCCGTTGCCGGTCTAAATCCCAGGGTTTGCCAATGCCGATATGCGTATTGAGCGAATGAGGTCGGTATTGGGTTAGAACGGCAATATCATAAATGCCGGAGTTAACGCAATTGGACAGGGTAAAATCAATAATCCGGTATTTGCCGGCAAAAGGCACCGCCGGCTTGGCCCGTTTATCTGATAACACCGTCAGGCGCGTGCCAGCGCCGCCAGCCATTAGAATAGCTAAGGTTTTCATGGGTGACTCCAAGCTAATAGTTGCAGAGTAACAGGTAGCACGTAGCAAGATGGCAGGGTAAAAATTATCTCCTGCTACCTTGCTACCCTGTTACATTGTTAAGGGAAAAGACGGCGGGTTTTAACCTCGGCCACCGCATCTTCACGAAAGCGATATAACCGAGCAGGACGGCCACCCGTATCCCGGTAGCCATCCACCATCTCTACTACCTGGGTTTTGCGCAACTTGCTGCGGAAATTACCTTTGTCTAACTTCGTGCCCAAAATAATTTCGTAAGCGTCTTGCAGTTCGCGCAGGGTGAACTTTTCCGGCAAAAGCTGGAAACCAACGGCAGAATATTCCAGTTTGTAACGCAGTCGGGTTAGGGCGTAATTTAGTATTTCAGCGTGGTCAAAGGCCAGGGGAGGTAAGCGATAAACAGAGAACCAGCCAACATCCTCAGCATCATCGGCGGCATGCGCACTGATTTTATCGGCGCTCACCAGGGCAAAGTAAGTTACGGTAATAACCCGAGTGCGCGGATCTCGATCCGGCTCGCCAAAGGTGTAAAGCTGTTCCAGGTAGACACCCTCGTTTGTTACCCCGGTTTCTTCGGCCAGTTCCCGGTAGGCAGCGGCTTCCAGGCTTTCATCCATTTTAACAAAGCCGCCGGGAATGGCCCACATCCCCTCACAAGGCCAAACTTTGCGCTTGATCAAGAGTACTTTTAGTTCCTCATCCAGGATACTAAAAATTACCACATCTACCGTCACCGAAGGACGCTCGTATTTGCTTACGTCGTAGGTTTCGGCTGTTTCGGGCATATTCATCGACGGCCTTCTGGAGCTGATTATGTAGGGGCTTTTAGTATAGTCTGAGTTAGCCTTACTGTCAAAATCGCCCGTTTAGCGGCAACTACAGCACCCGTTCAAGCTGATGGCTCAGTTGTTTAAGGGTTAATGGTTTCTGCAGCCAGCCAACAATTCCTTGAGCTAACAGATCTTCACTCTTTACCTTCAGCGGATAACCTGTCATACCCAATATTTTAACGGCCTGATTTTTGGTATGCAGGGCTTCGGCCAGGGCCAGCCCGCCCATTTCGGGCATGGTCAAATCGGTGATAACCAGGGCGATGTTGGCCTGATGCTGCTCATAAATTTCAAAGGCGCGCCGCCCATTAGCAGCCGTCAAAACTTGATGCCCCAAGTCCTTGAGCATAGCTTCTATCACCCCCAGAACAGAGGGGTTGTCTTCTACCAATAGAATCAATTTCCCCTGGCTTCGTTGTTTTCCTTTGTCGGGAGGCTTTGTTTGGACGACAACAGATTGAGGTGAAGGTAGCGCCGGGAAATACAGGGTAAATGTTGTGCCTTGTCCTACCTGGCTTTCGACTTGAATACAGCCCTCATGCTGCTTCACAATTCCTTCAACCTGGGCCAGCCCCAAGCCTGTTCCCTGACCTACCTCTTTGGTGGTGAAAAACGGCTCAAAAAGGTGTTTTTGCACCTCCGGCGACATACCTGCGCCCGTATCCGCCACCACCAAAACTAACCAATCGCCCGCAGCCAAGTCCGGGCAGGGCCATGGCGAAGCTGCGGTTAGGGTTAAACGGCCCAGAGAGAACTTCAGGGTTCCGCCCCGGGGCATGGCGTCGGCGCCATTCACTGCCAGATTGGTGAGCGCCTGCTGCAATTGGGTGGGGTCGGCGTTAAGCATGTACCCCCATTCCCCCGCTTCAACAGTCAATTCAAGAGAAATACTTTCAGGAATTGTCCGTTCCAGGAGAGAGACTATATTTTCCAGCAGTTCACGCAGGTTTATGAGTCGTTTAGCCACAATATTTTTGCGGGCAAAATCCAAGATCTGGCGCACCAGCCGAGCGGCGCGTTGCCCCTGTTGAATGATATGGCCCAAATCCTCACTCACCGGCGCCGGTACACCGGGCGCATACCGGGCCAATTCGGCAAAACCGATAACACTGGTCAGAATATTGTTGAAGTCATGGGCAATACCCGCCGCCAGTTGACCCACGGCAGCCAGTTTCTCCTGCTGCTGCATCCGCTTCTGAATGTCGCGTTGTTCTGTGACATCTCGCACCACCATTACCCAACCTTCAGCCTCTGGTCCGCCCACAATCGGGCGAGCATAAACCTCAAAGATGGGTCGGGTTAGACCCTGGGGCGTAACTTCGTGATATGACCCCTGACGAGGCACAGTCAGTAACTCAGCCAGGGGACGTCCACCCAGGTGCGTACACGTCTGGCCTATTTCGCTCCCGGCCAAAAGCGATAGATAATTCTGCCCGGCTAGATTCGCCATCTTAATCCGGTAATTAGAATCAAGCAGGACAATTCCTCCTAACATTGTATTCAGAACCTGCTCCAGTTGTCGGGCCTGCTGTTGGGTTTGTTGGTATAACTTTTGCGTTTCGGCATAGAGGCGGGCGTGCTCAATAGCAATCGCTGCCTGTTGAGCAATACCCTGACATAAAGCAATCTCATCTGGCGCAAATTCACGACGGCGCCGGCTTTCCCATAGATCGGCAAAAGCAACAAGCTCGCCGCTGAAGCGTAAAGGAATCAGCAGCACCGACTGGCCATCAAACTGCTGCAAATGGTTTCGGATGCTTTCAGGGGTATTCAGGTCGTCTTGATGCAGCATCTTTACCTGACCGGCCCGCAGACAATCCAGGTACGCCGGATTGTCCTCCGGTATGAAATAGGTAACACCCAGATCAGACACCTTTTCCTGAGGAGAAGCTTCCGGCCCGTAATATTCGGCCACGACCGTCCCGGAAGAGTCAGGGTTGTAAATGGAAATATAGGCACTGGTCACATCTATAGCCCGGCCCATCTGCTCGGCAATAAGGTTTAATACCTCTCTTAAGTCCAGAGTTGACGAAATGATGGCCCCGGCCTCCCACAGCGCCGTCTGCTCTTTGAGCCGCTGCTGCGTTTCGGCGTAAAGCCGGGCATTCTCCAGGGCAATAGCGGCAGCATTAACCAAAGACTGGAGGCGTTGGGTGTCTTCAGGACAAAATTTACCGGGAATATCGCTGTCAAGCCGGAGCAGGCCCAGTACTCGATCTTGCAGACAAATTGGGACGGAAATATAGGATCTGATCCAGGCTGTTTGAGGCATGCTTACCCACTGAGAATCTGACTGCGTCTCGGAAATGGTCAGCGGCGTGCGTGACTCGATGACCGTTTGATCCAACGGAAAATCAGCCACCGGCTGAATCAAACGAGCCAGAAATTCCTCGTCGCTAAAGGCAGAGTAGCCATACCAGCGGGCAATGCGCAAGCAATCACCCTCCAGTAAGGCAATGTTAGCGGCCTTAAAAGGCACTATCCGCTGCGCCTGGCGCAAAATTTCATCCAATACGGCGGTGTGGTCTATCTGCGAGGTGAGGGCCAGAACCACTTCTTGCATCGTTTCAGCCAGAAGACGCTGTTCTCGTTCGGCCACCAACAGCCGTTCTCGTTCTGCCTCAGCTTGTTTGCGTTCAGCGACTTCTCGCTGGAGTTGTTGGTTAGCCGCCCGGAGACTGGCGGTGCGTTCAATCACCAAATCCTCCAGATGGTCACGATACCGCTGTAATTCTTCTTTAGCCTGCTTCTGCTCGGTAATATCCCGGCTCAGGCCAACCAGTCCAACAATTTGCTCTTGACTATCACGCAACGGGGCCTTGGTCGTCGAGAGCCACTTTCGCTGGCCGGAAGGGGTAATATAAAGTTCTTCATAGGCAATTAAAGGTCGGCCAGAATGGATAACGTACTGCTCATCAGCGTAATATTGGGAGGCCAACTCTGGCGAGTGCAAATCGAAGTCGGTCTTGCCAATCATTTCATCCGGCTCGGTCATCTCTCTGAGCAGCAGAGAAGCAGTATTGACCAGCATCAGGTGACCCTCCACATCCTTAACAAAGATCAAATCCGGCACATTGTCAATCAAGGTGCGGAGCAAATTACGTTCTTCAGCCAGAGCCGCTTCGGCTCGTTGCCGCTCGACAATCTCCCGCTGTAACTGCTGGTTGGCTTTGGTCAAGGCCTCGGTCCGCTCAAAAACTTGCTCCTCCAGGCTCTCCTGATATTGCTGCCAGGTTGTCTCGGTTTCTCTGTAACGCCGGTGCAGTGTCTCTTGAAAATGAATCACTTTCAAGGTAAACTCGGTGATGAGGGCAGGATCGGGTGGGCCGGGGGGATATTTTGTCCGCGCGGCCTGTAATTCTGGCAGCCGGTCGGGCCGGTAGGCAGCGACAACCTCCTCCAAGAGGTCAAGAGTGTTGTTGACGATACCGGGTTCAAAGCTCCAGAGCATATCAAATTGCCGGGCTGCTTCATCCGGTGTATCAACCTGACCACCCTGCCCGCTCAAAACGATACTAAAAGTTTCAGACAAAATGGCCAGGAACCACTCCTGGCATAAAGGATCATCACCGCTCAGAGTAAGATGGAACGAAGCGCCATTACTTTCAGGGGGCAAAGAAGCGCCGGCCAGAATGCTGACTTGCTCAGCCACCTGCGCCAGTTCTCGATATCGTTCTGTTTCCTCTGCTCTTGCCATGGGTTGACGCTTGAAACCTGTAAAAATCACGGCTGGAATACGCCGGCTCAAAACTAAATCTTCCAGAGTGTGCGACAAGTGAATGAGGGATTCTTTGGTGCAGGGCACGACAGGTAAACTCGGACTTAACTTTTGCCGCACCAGATTAAATAACGAGAAAGGCAAAGTCGAGCCTTTTTTAGCAGTCATAGGTACTCCATTGGGACAGAGTCATTATTTCCCTCATTTTACCAGAACTGAGCCTGTTGCTTAAATCTAATCCCTAAGAATATTAAAAAGAGGCGTCCCCCATCAAGGACACCTCTTTGAAGCCTGACAGTTCTGGCTAAAATCCGGTCAAGGGTAACTGGTATTCGGTTTGCTTGCCATTGAGGAGGATAAAAGGCGCAGCCCGGCCTGTTTGCACCCCAAGCTGCTTGAGTTGTTGCAGGTTACTGAGAGTCCCCACCCGGCGAGCTGCCAAAATCGCCTCGGTCGTTTTGGGACCGATGCCAGGGATACGCAGGAGTTCAGCCCGGCTGGCCCGGTTGATTTCAGTCGGCCGCTGGCTCAGGTGGGTTTTAGCCCAGGTGAGCTTGGGATCGAGGTTTAACGGCAGATGCCCTTGCTCGTCAAAGGGCAGTTCGTGGACGGCAAAGCCGTAAAAACGCAGCAGCCAATCGGCTTGATACAGGCGGTGCTCCCGCATCAACGGCGTTTTGGGTAGATTTTCCAAAACCGTGCCGCGAATAGGATTAAAAGGAGAGTAATAGGCCCGGGCCAGATTTGCTTCCCGGTAGAGCATATGGGCCGTCGCCAGTAATTCACGATCGGACTCGCCGGCCGGACCGACCACAAATTGGGTCGTGATGCTGGGCGGCCTGACCCACGGCCCCAGGTGGTGTTGATTCTGGCGCACCCAATAGAGCGGCGGCAGCAGCTCCTGCCAAAAATCCTTCTTGGGGGCCAGGGCCAACAAACGCTGCTCGTTAGCTCCCTCCAGGTTAATCGAAAGGCGGTCGGCCAGGCGCGCTGCCCGTTCAATCTGCGCCGATTCAGCCCCGGGCATAATTTTGAGATGGATATAGCCGTGATATTCATACTTGCGCCGGAGGATTTCCACGGTGTCCAGCATCGGGTCCATCGCTTTGACCCCGCCCCCCACAATACCGCTGCTTAAAAACAGCCCCTCAACCAGCCGCTTGCGCTGCATCTGGTCAAAAGTGGCCGCCAACTCCTCCGGCTTGAAGGAAACCCGCCGGTAATCCCGCCCCGCTTGAAAGGGGCAGTAGTAACAGTTACGCTCGCAGGCGCTGGTCTGCATCGTCCGCAGAACCGGAATTTTTCCCCGCTGCGGGTGCGTCACATAAACCCGGCTCTGGTCAATAAATTGAGCCTTGCGTTCTGCGCGGGTTAGTGCCGGCGGCCCTTCGCAATCCAGAGCGGCGGCCTGGCCCAATGTTGTTACTTTTTCATAGACATCCATACTTATTAATTTTACGAACAAATGTTCGTTTGGTCAAATTCTCATTTAGGAATATTTTGTTATGCATCGGACAGATTTTGTTGGTATTAGGTTGTTAGCCTTACGATTTTGAAACCAGATGGGCTTTTTCCCCTTGTTGGCTCGTGGTATAATTGGTGGCATGGATATGCCCCTTCTGACCACCAAATTCTATATCTCACCGTTCCGCCCCGAGTCTCTGTCAAGACCGTGCTTAATTGAACGACTGGCTGAAAAAGTTTTCTGTCTGTTGACGTAGCTATGTGGAGGTATGCGATGACCAAATTACAGTGGATTGATGAGGAAATTGCAGCCCTAAAAGCGGCAGGTCTCTACAACCAGATCCGCACGATTGACTCGCCCATGGGAGCCTGGGTGACAATCGAGGGGCAGCGGGTGCTGAACTTTTGCGCCAACAACTATTTGGGCCTGGCCAGCCATCCCCGTCTAATTCGGGCAGCCACAGAGGGGATGGATCGGTATGGGGTTGGGCCGGGAGCGGTGCGAACCATTGCCGGCACCTTTACCCTGCACCAGCAACTCGAAGCAAATTTGGCTGAATTCAAAAGAGCCGAAGCTTGTATTACCTTTCAGAGTGGTTTTACGGCCAACCTGGCCACTATTCCCGCCCTGGTAGGGCACGAGGATGTCATTTTCTCTGACCGGCTCAACCACGCCAGCATTATTGATGGCTGCCGCTTGAGCCGGGCCAAGATTGTCGCCTACGAGCACACCGATGTGGCCGACCTGGCCCGTCAACTGCACGAGCACACCGCTTATCGCCGCCGCCTCATCGTCACCGACGGCGTTTTTAGTATGGACGGCGATATCGCCCCCCTGGACCAGATTTGCGAACTGGCTGAACAGCACGACTGTCTGCTGATGGTTGATGATGCTCACGGCGAAGGGGTTCTTGGCGAGGGTGGGCGGGGCATTGTGGACCAATTTGGGCTGCATGGCCGGGTAGATGTCGAGGTGGGTACCCTAAGTAAAGCTTTTGGCGTGATCGGCGGCCTGGTGGCCGGCAAGCAGAGCATTATCGAGTGGCTGCGGCAGCGGGGACGGCCCTTTCTGTTCTCCAGCGCCATGACCGTGCCCGACGTGGCCGCCTGCCTGGAGTCGGTCAAAATTCTGGCCGAGTCGACCGAGCTGGTCGAAAAGCTGTGGCGCAACACCGACTTCTTCAAGCGCGAGCTGGCCGGCCTGGGCTTCGACATCGGCCACAGTGCGACCCCCATCGTGCCGGTTATGTTGGGCGAGGCTCCCCTGGCCCAACAATTTAGCCGCCGTCTCTTTGACGCCGGCGTCTTTGCCATGGCCATTGGCTTTCCCACCGTACCGCAGGGTAAAGCCCGCATTCGGGTCTTGAATTCCGCCGCCCATTCGCTGGACGACCTGGAGAAAGCCCTGGTCGCCTTTCAGAGTGTGGGCAAAACATTGAAGGTCATTTAGACACATTCGCTGAAGAGAGTTTGCCATGCGTAAAAAAGTTATCTTCATTACCGGTGCGAGCGGCGAAGTTGGTCACGCCCTGATCCGGCATCTGGCCGAGGATGGCGGCAACGAGCTGCTGACGATGGACCTGCGCCCCCTGCCGGAAGACATCCACCCCTTCGTTTTGGAACACGTCGTCGGCAATCTCCTCGATCACATTCTATTGGCCCGCATTGTAACCCAGTACGAAATTGACGCCATTTACCATCTGGCGGCTTTGCTCTCGACCAGCAGCGAATTCACCCCGGACATTGCCCATCAGGTCAATGTCGAAGGCACCCTGGGGCTGCTCCGCCTGGCCGCCGAACAGTCCCAATGGCGCAACCGGCCCATCCAATTCATCTTCCCCAGTTCCATTGCGGTCTATGGCATGCCCCAAATTGCCCAAAGCAAAGGGCTGTACCAACGGGTGCGGGAGTGGGAATGGAACCAGCCGCGGACCATGTACGGCTGCAACAAGCTTTACTGCGAAATGCTGGGCAACTATTTCGGCCACCACTACCGCCAACTGGCCGTCGAGCGTCCGGTGATGCTCGACTTTCGGGCCGTGCGCTTCCCCGGCTTGATCAGCGCCTTTACCGTGCCCACCGGCGGCACCAGCGACTACGCCCCCGAAATGCTCCACGCCGCCGCTCAAGGCAAGCCTTACGCCTGTTTTGTCCGCGAGAGCACGCGCATCCCCTTTATGGCCATGCCCGATGCGGCGCATGCTTTACTCCAACTGGCTCACGCTCCCCAGGAGAGTTTGACCAAGTCGGTCTACAACGTGCGCGCCTTTAGCCTGACGGCGGGCGAGATCCGGGAGCGGGTGCTGGCCGCATTTCCCCAGGCCCGGATTACGTTTGAAGTGGATGAAAAACGCCAGGCCATCGTTGATAGCTGGCCGGCCGACCTGGACGACAGCTCGGCCCAGCAAGATTGGGGCTGGCAGGCCCGGTATGAGGTCAATCGTTCTTTTGAGGAATACTTAATTCCAAATATTTCCAGACGTTATGCGGGTTGACTGACCGGGTGGCATTGTTTATTCACCCATTCACCCCTTCACTAACCGACATTACCTCTCCCCCCGTCACCCGCAGCAACTCCATCGGCGTGAGGCGCATCATCGCATTAATGTCCCCGCCCCCGCCAAAGATGACCTGAAACGCGGTAATAGCCGGGTCTACCAGGGTTCGGAGTTTGTGCCGGTGGCCAAAGGGAGGCATGCTGCCGACGATATAACCGGTGATTTCAAGCGCCCGCTCCGCGCCGGCAAATTTGACCTGCTTTCGACCAACGCTCAGCCGCTCGGCAATTTTGCGTTGGTCCACTTTGGACAGACCGTTGTTGATAACCAGCAGTGGCTCGTCCTTGACCAAAAACACCAATGACTTGATAATTTGCTCCGGCTCGACCCCCAACGCCCGTGCGGCATCGGGTACCGTCGGCGTGTGTTCGGCCATGGGCAAAATGGTTGCCCCAATGTGGTGGACCTCGATAAAGCGCTGTAAGTCGGCGCTAGTAAACGGCACATGTTTTTCCATTGTCCTCTGCCTGCTGTTTTTATTCTCAGTTCGGAGGTTTTCTGTTTTTAGACAAGATTAACAAGATTTACAGGATAAAAAGGCTCAAAAATCTTGTTAATCGTGTAAATCCTGTCCATTTTCTACACAACATCGAACTCAGGTTATTAGATTAGTCGGCGGTACAGTGCGGCTGTATCCTGGGCTATTTTGTCCCACTCGAATAAATCGCCCAACTGCTTTGAACCCAGGGCCAATTTCCGGCGCAAAGCTGGATCATCGGCCAGTTGGGCTGCCGCTTGAGCCAGAGCAGCCGCATTGCGCGGGGGGACGAGCAGCATATTTTCCCCGGAGCGAATTTCGGGCATGAGGTGGGGGTCAGCCGGGAGCGTGCTGACCACCGGGCAGCCGTGCCGCAACGCCGCAATCAACGTGGTGCGGCGAAACGACACGCCATCGCGGTAAGGCATGACCACGGCATCTGCGGCCAGCAGGTTGGCCGAAACCTCAGGCAGGCCGGTGTAACCGGTGCGGTGTACAAAATCGGCCAGGTGGCGCCGGTCAATGAGGGCCTGAACTTTTTGGGCGTAAGCGACGTTGGTTGGGTCGGCGTGGCCAACTTCCCCGCCAATGAGCAACAAGCGGGCATCATGCCCCTGCTGCCGCAGCAGCGCCAGCATCTCGATCAGCTCCTCGCCCCCTTTACTCTCATTTAAAAACCCAAAATAAGCCAAAAGCAGCGTCTTTTCATCGGCGTCATACTTTTTACGCCAGGTCACTCGCTCAAAATCGGCGGGCGGCTGCGGCTCGACATTGCTGCCAAGAGGGATGAGGGTGAGCAGGGGGGCAGAGGGACGGGGGAGCAGGGGAGCGGGGGAGATTGGCGATTGATAGCCAGAACTTGAAGATTCTTCATTGACCATTGACAATTGTTCCAAATCTTCCCGGTTGGTACAAATAACCGCGTCGCTGTAGCGGGCCAGGGCCAGCATAGATTTCCAGCGAAAAGCGCCGGCTTTGGGGAAAATATAAGGAATCCGCAAATCGTGAAACGTGGTCACGATGCGGGCAACAGCGCTCCGCTTTTTAAGAAACCAGGGCAGCCAGTTGACCCAGCCGCCCAAATCAAACGCCGCCGCTTGGTACTGGATGTGCAAGATATCAGGTTGGCAAGTTTTTAGAAAGCTGGCGACGCCAGGCCAACAGCGCCAGCTCCAATCAGGGAGAGAGGCGAAGACGGGAGGAGATGACGCGCTGAGGCGAGGAGGCGAGGAAATTTCCTCGTTTCTTCGCATCCTCGCAGCTTCCCCTCCCTTTTCCTGCCAACGGCGGCTGATCAAAACAGACGACTCGACGCCAAACGAGGTCAGATGCTGGCCGAGGTAGGCCGTATGGTCGGCAATGCCGCCCTGCATGGGGGGATATTCGCCGGTGAGGAAGACCACTTTCATCACAATCCCCGCAGCACCTGGGCATAGGCGGTCATTCGCTCCCGGCGCAGAGTACGCCGATGGCCCAGCAGCCATTTTAGACTTTCCTCGGCCCATTGAAAGGCAAAGGTGAGCCACAAAAAAAACCGTAACAGGCTGGCCCAGCTAGAACCAAAATATTTGCGGGTGTAACGCAGTTTGCTCCGCTGAAAGCGCAAGGTTCGCGCTGCTGCAACCTGTTCACTGGATTTGCCTTCGTAATGGGTCACTCGCGCCGTAGGCAAGTAGTGCGTCTCCCAGCCGGCCTCGACGCTGCGGCGGCACCAATCGGTCTCTTCAAAATACATAAAAAAGTCCGGGTCAATCGGTCCGACTTGCTGCCAGGCTTCACGCCGGATTAAAATCGCCGCGCCAACGACCCAGTCTACTTTTTGGGGCTGAGTAGCCGGCTGGTCGGCCAGGTGGTAGCGCCGGATATAACGGTTTTCAGGAAACCATTGCTCCAGCAGGGTGCTCTCCCAAAACAGGCTGCCCGGCGTGGGAAAGCGACGGCGGGAGGATTGGATTGAGCCATCGGGCCAGAGCAGTTGCGGTCCTAACACTCCCACTTCTGGATGAGCGTCCATATAGTCAACCATGCGCCCCAATACGTCTGACTGAACAACAGTGTCGGGGTTGAGCAGAAACAGGTAGCGGCCCTGGGCTGTCTCCACACCGACATTATTGCCTTTAGCATAACCCAGATTCTCCTGGCTGGCAATCAGGCGCACTTGGGAAAAATGCTCGCGGACTACCTCCGGGCTGCCATCCGTGGAGGCGCTGTCAACGACAATAATTTCTATGGCCAGCCTGGGTGTTGAGTGAACAGCCTTCAGTAAGGATTGGAGGCAAGCATCCAGCAGCTCTTTAACATTCCAATTGACAACGATGATTGATAAATCCATCTTCATCAAGTTGAGGCTAAAAATAGCGGCGGCGAGACACCGTGGGTAATCCCGCCGCCGGTGAGCTTGAGGGATGCTCGCTTAAATATCGCGGGCTACGGTCTAATCGGCAATGCCGTGCATAGCTTGCCGATACGGGTTGTTGGGCAGAGTCTCTAAATCGGCCTGAGCCTGGCAGGCAAAACGGCGAGCTTCTTCCATTGCTTTTTCAACGCAGCCGGAAGCCCGGATTTGTTCCACCACCGTCAAAATTTCCTTATCGCTGACCGGCTCGCGGCGTACCGCTTTGAGAATAGTGGGATGACCGGGCGATTTTTCGGCGAAGAGCATCACCGGCAAAGTAGCAATTCCCTGGCGCAAATCATTCGCTACGGGCTTGCCGATACGGTCTTCGTCGCCACGAAAATCAAGCACATCGTCAACAATTTGAAAGGCCATGCCAAGGTGATAACCATAATCATGCAAAGCTTGCACTTCATGTTCAGGCGCGCCGCATAAGATGCCTCCGGTTTGCGTTCCGGCAGCAAAAAGTGAAGCAGTCTTGGCATAGATCCGCTGATGATACTCGTCATAGCTGGGTACACGTCCATGACCATCGTTAAACAACTGCTGCAACTCTCCTCCGACAATCGTCATTAACGTTTGGGCAAAGATTCTGACAATCCGCACGTGGTCCGTCTCAGCCGTCAACTCCGCCGACCGGGCAAAGAGATAATCACCGGTAAGAATCGTTGCGCCCGGACTCCAACTGGCATTGAGGGTCGGCAGGCCACGCCGGAATAACGAGTTATCAATCAGGTCGTCATGAACCAAGGTGGCGGTATGGAGCAGTTCAACCGAGGCAGCCAGCGAGTAGGATTTCTCTTTATCCACCGGGTAAAAATTGGCTGCCATCAATGTTAGCGCCGGCCGCAGACGCTTACCTCCCGCTCCCATCAGGTAGTCAATAACCGCCTGCAAATCCTGATATCGCTCTGAAACACCGGAGCGCATCTTCTCTTCCACGCGTTTAATATCATCTGCAACCAAATCAAGCCAAGCAACGGTTTGGGTCATGGTGTCCTTTTTCAACCTTTTATCCAGTACTTTCAAAAAATTCTGAAAGTTATATAGTTTATTTTATCACAAGGAGAGGGTCGTGTCAATAAAAGTGGTAGTTACTGGCTCGAAGTAAAGGTTGGGAGATCAGGGTTAGACAGCAAGGATGCCGGCAGTCTAAAGAAGGCAAGGGTATTCTCGGTAAGGCAGCGGCTCATCTCTGCCAAAGATAATCCTTTTAAGACCGCTATCCGCTCTGCCACCAGCTTAACGTAGGCCGGTTCGTTCCGTTTACCCCGAAAAGGATGCGGGGCGAGAAAAGGGGCGTCAGTTTCGACCAGGAGGCGTTCTGGCGGCGCGGCGGCCACAATTTCCGGCAGGTCACGGGCGTTTTTGAAAGTGACCGGCCCGCTGATGCCGAGGTAAAAGCCCAGCTCAAGCGCCTCTTCGGCCATCGCTCGGTCCCCCGAAAAGGAGTGGAGGACCAAACCGGGGTGATGCTGACCCGCGCCCCACTGCCGGAGCACCGCCATTGTATCCGCCGCCGCTTCGCGTTGATGGATGATGACCGGTTTGCCCACTTCTTTGGCCAGGGCCAATTGTTGTTCAAACACCTGCCACTGCACCGGGCGAGGAGCTTTATCCCAATGATAATCCAAGCCAATTTCGCCGACAGCCACGACCTTGGGATAACTGGCGAGGGCACGCAGTTCAGCCAGCGCCATCTCGTTAAAATTGGCAGCACCGTTGGGATGGAAACCAACAGCGGCAAAGACATTAGGATTTATCTCGGCCAACGCGACAATCTGGCGGCTGTCCTCTAAATCCGTGCCGGGGTTGATCAGGGCCACCACGCCAGCAGCCCTGGCCCGCGCCAGCACTTCGGCACGATCTTCGTCAAAAGCGTTAAAGTTGAAGTGACAGTGAGAATCTATGAGCATAATAACCGGGTGCTATTTTACCATAAATTAAAATTATTGGACTCTTTGGCCTCTATAATTTATAATATTACCAGTCAGCCAGCTAATTCCCCATTTTATAGTCAAGTCAATCAGTCAGGGAGAACCGGGGATGTCTACCGAAAACGAGACATTGATCATCAATCCCTACATTGCTGGATCGCCGGTCAAAGACGCCGCGATGTTTTTTGGCCGCGAGGATGTATACGCCTGGCTGCGCCAGCATTTGCGGGGCGCCTACCAGCACAACGCCATTGTGCTCTACGGGGAGCGGCGCAGCGGCAAAACCTCCGTGCTGTACCAGATGAAAGACAAGCTGGGTGACCCTCTTTATATTCCAGTATTGTTAGACTTACAGGGGATGGGGCTGGAGGGTCTTGACGGCTTTTTATGGGAAGTGGCGCGAAAAATTGTACTGGCTTTGCGTGGGGTTGAGAGCATTCCCAGTTTGGAGCGGCCTGCCCGTCAGGATTTTGACAAAAACCCGCGCCATCAATTCGAAGAGGTTTTTTTGCCTCCGGTGATCGAAGCGCTGGGAGAACGCTCGCTGCTACTCATGTTTGATGAGGCCAACCGGCTGGCCGAAAAGGTCGAGGCCGGCGATTTACCCCACGATATTTTTGATTACCTGCGGGCCTTAATTCAGCAGACGAGTCGGGTCAATTTTCTCTTTTCACTGGGCAACCGCCTTGAAGCCAATACCAAAGGTTCATCCCAGCTTTTCAATCTGGCGGTCTACCGCAAAATCAGCTTCCTGGAACAAGATTTTGCCGAGGACCTAATTACCCAGCCGGTAGCGCAGTATTACACTTATACCCGGCCCGCCATTGCACGCATCTATCAGCTTACCTCAGGCCAGGCTTACTACACCCAACTGCTGTGCCATAATTTGTTCTCCCGTTGGACCAAAGACAAACCGGCTCAATTAGGCGTTGCCGATATAGAAGCTGTCCTGCCCGATGTCATCGAACAAGGCACCCCAAACTTCCAATTTGTCTGGGAGGACTCTACGCCGGTGGAGCAGGCTATTCTGGCCGCCCTGGCCAATAGAGCCCCTCAGTACAAAGCGGGCGTGATGCGCCGCAATCTGGGCCGGGCTATGAACAGAGCCAAATTGTACCCACCCAGCGGTGATGTCACCAGCGGCCTGCGCCAACTCTTCGAGCGGGATGTCATCAACGACCAGGAGCCGTACAATTTTAGAGTAGAATTGATGCAGCACTGGATCAGCAAGTTCCGCCGGCTCGAATGGGTCAGGGAAGAACTGGGCGATGTCGCCAGAGAATGGGAGCGGATTGAAGAGCAGCGCCGCGCCCAGGCCCCCACCACCAGAGAGCGTGTTCTGCGCTGGGCTACACCCGTATTGGCAGTGTTGTTAGTCACGGCTCTGATTATTGGTTTTATTCTCAGACAACAGTCCACGGCGGCGCTGGCGCAGGCTGAGGCCCGTCGTGGCACCGAAGTCGCCCAATTGATTCAGGCCAATAGCACTCAGGCGGCGGAGAGCCAAATACTCCTGGCCGCCGCCAGCACCAAGGCTGCTGAAGCGGTGCAGCGAGGTGATAACACGGAGGCCAATGCCGCCCGGGCGACAGCCAATGCCCTGGTCGCTTTGAATGAGGCGCTGGCAGCAACGGCGACGCGGGCGGCTGCCGTCAAAGCAACAGCCCTGATCCAAATTGCCGCAGCGGCAACTCAACCTGAACCGGCCACGCCTACAGTTGCCCCCACCCCCGTTCCAACCGACACACCGACCCAGACACCCGTCCCAACGGCGACAGCCACGCCCACACCCGCACCAACGGCCACAGCTTCGCCTACGCCAACCCCGCAATCCGTCCTGGCAGGGGCGTTGCGCGGAACTATTGCTTATCCTGTCTTTGAGGGTGAAACCTACAATCTTTACTTTGGCAATTTAGAGGATGGCAGCAGCCAGCTCATTCGCCAGGGCGCCAGCCAGCCTGCTTTTAGCGGCGACGGTTCGCGGATTGCCTTTATCTCCTGGTCGGGTAGCCCAGGGCGCGGGCTGGTTACGGCCAATCGCACGGGTGGCAATGAAACTCTGGTTGGTCCGGCCCCGGAAGACAAATTGCCCACCTGGAGCCCGGATGGACGGACTATTTTGTTTTTTACCCGACGCGCCGGTGATCGCGCTTCGCAGATGTACTGGACCCAGGCTGATGCACCCGGTATTGCCGAAAACCAGAGATTTGTGACTGAAGGTGAATATCCTACCTGGGGGGCTGATGGTCAGGTGGTATTCCGGGCCAAAGGACGTGTTGGGATCGGTCTGCGGCTGGCCGGAGCCACGTTTGATAACCCACTGGCCTTGACCGACCGGGATGAGGATACCGCCCCTGCCCTGGCCCCTGATGGCCAGACGGTTGCCTTTATGTCTCGGCTTGACGGAAACTGGGAAATCTACACCATTAAGGCCGATGGCTCCAACCTGACTCGTCTGACCGATGACCCGGCTATGGATGGCCTGCCCACCTGGAGCCCTGATGGCCGGGCCATCGCTTTTGCCAGCAATACTGGCGGCAATTGGGCTATTTGGGCCATAACCCCAGATGGGCGAGAACGACAACAAATTTTAGCCATGAGAGCTTCACCTGATGGCCGGGTGTTTTTTGATCAGGCCAATTCCAATGGTTGGACAGAAGAGCGAATTAGTTGGACCCGTTAAAAGAAGGCTAAGGCCAAGGCTGAGTCGAAGTGTAAAAGTAATTCTTAGCCTTAGCCTCCCCCAAGGGGCGGGCAAGAACAGGAGTTGAGTTCTATGAGTATTAATCCTTTCAGTTACGGCAAACCGATTGACGACCCGGCCCGTTTCATTGGGCGTCGCCGGGAAATTGAACAGGTTTACAGCCGTTTACTCTCGGCCTTCGAGTCGAGTTCTATCGTCGGCGAGCGGCGAACCGGCAAAACATCGCTGCTTAAGATCTTGGGCCATCCCGAAACCCAAACTAAACTCGGCCTCGATCCAAAAAAGTACAGCTTCATTTATCAAGACTTCCTGTTCTTGGATGAAAATACAACCCCCTCGCGCTTTTGGCAGCGAGTGCTCAAAGCCATGCGGCGAACCGTCGCCGAGAACGCCAATGTTGTAGCGGAAATTGATTTTGCTCTAAAAGCTGAAACCATAGATAACTATGCTCTGGACGATATTTTTACCTTGATTGACGAGGAATCGTTATACATCGTGCTGCTGCTGGATGAGTTTGAGCAGGTCACGCGGAATAAAAACTTTGATAGCGACTTTTTTGGCGGCCTGCGCGCCCTGGCCATTCATCACAACCTGGCCCTGATTACCTCCAGCCGCCAGGATTTAGTCCAACTGACCCATTCGGAACAGGTTCGCTCATCACCCTTTTTCAATATTTTTGCCACGATCAACCTGCGCAATTTCAGCGAGCAGGATGCGACGGAGTTGATTGACCGCTATCTGGCCGGCACAGGTGTTCGCTTTCTGCTCAGCGAACTCAATGTAATTTTTGCCATTGCCGGCTATAACCCCTATTTCCTGCAGATGGCCTGCCACCATCTCTTTTCCGCCCACCAGCAAGGGCTGGACGATGCTGCCCGCCGCCGCTACCTGGCCGACGAAGCCCGCCGCGATATTGACACACTCTTTAAGGATGTTTGGACCAGTTCCCCACCTGCTCAGCAAATTCTACTGACGGTGATGGCCTTGCGGGAGTTAGAAAGAAAATCCGGTAAAAATACGCCCGCTCAATCATTTAGCACCGCTTTTGTGGGCACGCCTGGCGGCGAGGATACCATTGCCGACCTGGAACGCTTCTACGCCCGGGCCAGCCAGGTCATCGGCGACCTGGAAAATCGCGGCCTGGTCATCAAAAACCCGGAGACTTCCAGCTACCATCTTTTTTCAACCGAAATGTGTGAGTGGATTGCCGATGAAATTGTCGGCGATAGCGCCGATTTGCGCGCATGGCGTGAGTGGCAAAAAGATGAAACGATGGTCGGTAAGTTATCCGTGAATATCAAAGACATGCTGGCGCAAGTGGTGGATGGCCTTAATGCGGAATATAAGAGCACGCTCGGCAACTGGCTGCTGGAACGGTCCACCCAAATGGCTGCGCTGCTGCTGATGCAGACCTTTGTCAGCCGCTATGAGCAGTACAAGGAAACCCGGACCGAACGTGACGCAGCGGCGACGATGGCTGTTGATCACGCCCCTGTTGGCGACACGCCGAAAGGCGTCTTTGCCCTGGTTAAGAATCGCCTGGACGACCGCCAACGCGGCGTCTTCTCTATCCCAACCAAGCCGCCCGCCGGGGCCGGGGAGGGGCTGGATCAAGAGTACCGCGATGTGCAAATTTCGGGCATCAAGCGCCAATTGATTGACCAAACCCGTAATCTAAACAAGCTTCTGGAAGAAGCAGCCAGTTATGGCAGCCGGACCAGCGCACCCTTGAAGCTGCAAAATGAGATTGAGAGCATCGAAACGAATATCGAGGAGTTGAAAGAACAGTTGGCTGAATTGGAGGAAGGCGCTTAAATCTTGGGATTTCCTCTGCGAATCAAAAGAGCTTCGGCATTTAACCGAAGCTCTTTTTGTTTGCTGCAGACCCTAAAGGTTTTAGAGACCTTTAGGGTCTAAAAGTAAATTATCGTTGGGCCACCTGCTGCGGGGTGTTAAAAGAGCGGGCCATCATCTCGATCGCGGCCTGTTCACCTACCCCACTAATAACATAAGCGGATGTTCCGGCATCAATGTAAAAGCTCGTCATCTGGTCGCCCACCTTATCAGAGAAAACGATGACCCGTTCAGCCGGGTTGCCAGTGAGAGTCAGCAGTTGGCGGCTGATCAGAATATCGTGGCCCAGGCTGCGGTCCACAAAGGCGGCCAAACCAGCGGCTGGCAGAGGACCGACCGCTTCGACTTTAACCCAGGTGGTGTGATCAGGTGACTGGAAAATGACCACATTAGCCGAAGGCTGCTCTTTGCTCCAATCCAGCGGGTAGCTCAGGTGGTAATTGAAAATCTTGTCTTCATAAACTACATTTTGATCAACAAGAGGCCGGATGTTATGCGCTTCAACTTCTTCAACACGGGTGGCCTGAACACTCAGGGGGGCTTTAAGCGGGGCAACCACCGGCGCAGCCTCGACCACTTCTTCGGACTGGCTTAGATAATACCCGCTGCCCAGTATCACTGCCAAAAGGACGATTATGGCTATCATTGATTGGATTTTCATCACGTTACCCTGGAGGCTGCAGATAGATTGAGCTAAAATTTATAAGGTCAGTATGCCACAAACAGCGCCCAAAAACATCGGCTGACCTGACATAATCCTAAGTAGGAGAATTATCCAATACCCCTGTTCAATATGCGTAGGCAGTAAGCGTTTTGGCTTAGTTGATAGTGGGTATGAAACCGGCCGATTTATGCTATAATCATATCATCAAAGGAGGTGGATGATGATCATTTCCCGGCAGGATATTGAGGCTCAAGAAGCCGAGCGGCTGGCTCCTTACGCGATGCTCAGCCGCGACTCCAGGGGACGGGCTTATGCTGAAGAGGAACATGCCTACCGCACTGCCTTTCAGCGCGACCGCGACCGCATTATCCATACGACCGCTTTTCGCCGTTTGGAGTACAAAACCCAGGTTTTTTTAACTACCGAAGGGGATTACTACCGCACCCGCTTGACCCACACTATTGAAGTCGCCCAGATCGGCCGGACGATTGCCCGCGCCTTGCAGGTCAATGAGGATATGACCGAGGCGATTTGTCTGGCCCACGATTTGGGCCACGGCCCCTTTGGCCACAGCGGAGAAGCCGCTTTAAATGGCCTGATGGCCGAGTACGGCGGTTTTGACCACAACTATCAAAGTTTTCGCATTGTTGAGAAGCTGGAGAACCGCTTTCCCGATTTTCGCGGGCTGAATCTGACCTGGGAGGTACGGGAGGGCATTCTGAAACACGAAACCGAGTATGACCGCAGCGATGTGACCGATTTTGAGCCGGATTGGCGGCCCACCCTGGAGGCCCAGATTGTCAATTACGCCGATGAAATTGCCTATACGACGGCTGACCTGGATGATGGCCTGCGTTCCGGGATGATCACCCCACAGCAACTGGAAGACGTTGAATTTTGGCGGCGGGTGGCTGAAGAACTTAAGCTCAATCCGCGCCAGAGTTTTAACGATATGGACCGGCACCGCATGATCCGGCGGCTGGTGGGGACAGAGGTCAGCGATGTCATCAATGCTGCCCACGAACAACTTGAATTGCACGAGATCAAAAGTGTGGAGGACATTCGCCGCTTGTCGCACAATATTGTCAGGCGCTCAGAGGAGGTCAAGCAGTTGGATCGCCAGTTGAAGGATTTTTTGTTCAACAACCTCTACCAGCACTGGCGGGTGATGCGCATGGACCGGAAAGCCCGGCGCTTTATCGCCGAACTTTTTGAAGCCTACGTTAACTCGCCGGTGATTCTCCCCCAGAGCGTCCAGGAAATTACCCAGCAGCGCGGCCTTTACCGCACCGTCTGTGATTACATCGCCGGGATGACCGACCGCTTCGCCTTGCAGGAGTACAACAAGCTTTTTAATCCCATGGAACGGGTTTAACTCTGCTGGAGTAGGGGCATGGCCTTCCCCCAAGGGGAGGCGAAGCGCTCTGCGCCTGCCCCTGGGACAACCGCAAGGGTACGCTCCTATGTTACTGTGGAGTCATCAAACAAAAAGAGCGATGGTATCCCCATCGCTCTTTGATAGATTCAAATTGACTTATCGGTACTGATCAGGAATGTCCATGGTGCCAATCTTGAGATCAGCGCCCTCTCTGACAAAAACGGACAGGCTTAATTTGAGCTTATTGAAGTAAACGTTACCGCCAGGGCCATACTCCATCTCATCAATCTTGGCCTCCACCCGCATCGCCGACGTTTCCAGGGTGAACTTCTTGCCCGGTTCGGCCAGGATGGCTTCAGCCTGGGGATTTGCCTCAATTTTGGCCCGCATGGTCGGGTCATTATAAGCATGCTCGCTCATTACTACGCGCGAGAGGGTAGTGATGTCGGTCTTGTCAAACAGCCCCACGTCAAAAGCAGTCACTTGCTTGGGGCTGGCGCCGGGTACCGTCTCCATAATGCCCATGCCGCTCTCGCCCAAAAAGTCGCCACTCTCTGTCTCAATGGTAAAAAACTCATCGTAATTGTCCTGGCCCAGGGTATAAGTTCCGGTCCAGCGTTTGATCGGCGCCGGGCCTTCACCTTCCCAAACGGGTTGGACCGGCTTCCTGGATTTCGTGCGGTTCTGTTGCCAGCGTCCCACCAGCAGCACTGCTGCGACCAGGAGCACCAGCAATAACAAACAAGCCAGCACCCACCGCCAGGGAAAACCACTCCCACTTTCGGCGGGAGGCGCAGCCGGAACCGCCGTAGCCTGGGCAGGAGGTTGGCCGGCCGGTTGAGCGGCTTCCTGCGGCACTACATTTAGGTTAGCACCAAACGCATTGACCGCCTGTAACCTGGCGCTGTCTCCCTGGAATTCGCTTGCCAGCTGGCCGACCTCAGTCGCAATCACATCCGGACTCCAATTTTCGGCGGCTCTCAGGTTCGCCGCCAGTTCATTGACCGCTTGCGCCTCGGCGGCCTGGCCATTGGTCGTATAAGCCACGGACCATTTACCCAGAGCATTCACTTTAGTAGCGGGGTCAAACGTTTTGAGGCGTTCCTGAGCGAGGTTTAACTGCCGGTTAACCTGATAAGAGTCGATCACCATTGCGATATAGTGATCCTGATAGTTTTGGGTCAGCTCGTTGGGATAGGCTCCCCCGGCATAAACCGGCGGATTCTGCTGAATATAAAGGCCAACCAGACCGGCACCAATGGCGCATCCCAGGATAAGCCCGACCAAAACACCCACGATTAGAGTCCGCTGCACTGATTTGATTGAGGGTCTTGCGTCGCTCATGAACATTCTCCTCAGGTGAGGGTATAAAAGACCGCCTTAATCTGACTTTATGTATAGTTTACCATAGGTAGATAATTCGTGCAAGGCTCTCCTGTGAAGTTTAAAGACTCACCACCGCCTCTTTCGGAGCGGTCGTTAAAATTTCAAGCTGCCCATTGTTCACCAAAGCCATATCCTCGATGCGCACTCCGCCCCAGCCGGGGATATAGATGCCCGGCTCTACGGTCATAATGGCCCCGTCGGGAACTTCGTGGGGATAGGTAAAGCTGAAGCGAGGGCCTTCATGGATGGCCAGCCCCACCCCATGGCCCAACCCATGCCCAAAATAGTCGCCAAAACCAGCTTCGGCGATAACATCACGAGCCAATTTGTCCACCTGCTCGCCGGTCATGCCTGCTCTGGCCCCGTCCTCAGCCACTTCTTGCGCTTTCAAAACCGTATGCCAAATGAGCAGATATTTATCGTCAGCCGGCTCACCCAGGCACACGGTGCGCGTCAAATCGGAACAATAGTCCTCCACCACGCAGCCAAAATCCATGGTAATGGGTTCACCCGCCTGTATCACGCGGTCGGTGGGCCGGGCATGCGGCATTGCCGAATTGGGGCCAGAAGCGACAATCGGCTCAAAGGAGAGAGCGCTGGCTCCATGAGTCCGCATGTAGCTCTCCAACTCCCAAGCGACCTGCCGCTCGGTCATGCCGGGCCGCATCCAGCGGGTAATGTGGGCAAGCGCTTCGTCGGCCAAGGCCACGGCTTTTTTGATGCTGGCAACCTCCGCCTCATCTTTCCGCAGTCGCAGGGTTTCCACAAAGCCTTCGGTATCTACCAGCACCAGCCGGCCTTTCAGCGCGCGTTCCCAACTGTTTAGTACGGCAACAGTAACGTATCCGGTTTCAAACCCCACCCGACGCGCGCCCAACTCAAACTGGCGCAGCGTCTCCAGCATGTTCCCGACAAAATCATAACCGGCTTCAATTAGTTCCCAATCCGGGCACTGCTGGCGGACCTGCTCATAGTAGCGCGAGTCGGTGACAACCGCCTGCCGCTCTGGGGTGACGATCAGGATGCCGGAGCTGCCGCTAAAGCCGGACAGGTAGCGGCGGTTCTCAGGTTGGGTGATCAGAAAACCATCAATTTTCTGTTCAGCCATCAGTTGGCGAAATTTTTCTAAGCGGGGCATGATTTCTCCTCATCAATAATAAAAAAGCAAGAGAGAGGTATCTCTTGCTTTAACTTTTTAAGCTACGGCCAGCTCCGGCTCAGGCGCGGGAGTCTCCGAGCCTGCCCCGGACAGTTGGCTCAACTCAAACTGCTCTTCGCAATTCAAACATTGGGCCCAATTGCGATTCTTCTGCACCAGCAGACCCTGGCAGTTAGGACAGGGCTGCGGCAAAGGCCGCTTCCAGCTACTCCATTTGCATTCAGGGTAATTGGCGCAGCCGTAGAAAACCCGACCTTTTTTACTCCGCCGTTCAACCAGTTCACCGCCATCACTGGGGCAGGCAATACCGAGCTTGACCAGGAACGGCTTGGCATTGCGGCACTCGGGGAAGTTGGAACAGGCCTCAAACTTGCCAAAACGGCCAAACTTCAAGACCATCGGGTGGCCGCATTTTTCGCACAGCTCGCCGGTGGGCTGGTCTTCAATCTCTACTTCCGGCATATGGGCTTCGGCGTGAGCCACAGCCTGGGAGAAAGGCGAATAAAATTCTTCCAGCACCGGTGTTAACTCCATCTCGCCGCTGGCAATCCGGTCGAGTTCATCCTCCATCTGCGCCGTAAATTCCACGTTGATAATATCCGGGAAATACTCGACCAGCAGTTCGTTGACAATCTCGCCTAACTCGGTGGGAGAGAGCCGTTTGTCCACCGTCTCGACATAGCCGCGCTGCTGAATGGTGGTGATGATCGGGGCATAGGTACTGGGCCGGCCAATGCCGTACTCTTCCAGGGTTTTGACCAAAGTGGCCTCGGTGTAGCGGGGCGGCGGCTGGGTAAAGTGCTGCTCCGGCAGCAGCCTGAGCAGTTCGACCGCTTCGCCCTCGCTCAATTCCGGCAGGATAACGCCTTCACTGGCATCCGGCGTCGCATCCTCGTCGAGTGTTTCCTCGTAAACAGTCAAGAATCCCTTAAAGCGCACCCGCGATCCGCTGACCTGCAAGCGATACGGCCACTCCTCATCCGGGGCCGGTGCGGCTGCTGGAGTCGCCCCGACCACCACCGCCATGGTGTCATAAACGGCGTTGGCCATCTGGCTGGAGATAAAACGCTGCCAGATCAGGGTGTAGAGACGTTCCTGGTCACGGCTGAGGAAAGCTTTAACCCACTGCGGCTCACGCCAGACGCTGGTGGGGCGGATAGCTTCGTGCGCTTCCTGGGCGCCCTTGCTCTTGGTTTTATAAACCGGCGGCTCCTCCGGCAACAGTTCCTGGCCGTAGCGCTGGCCGATAAAATCGCGCGCTTCGTTCTGGGCCTGCTGCGAGACATTGGTGCTGTCGGTTCGCATGTAGGTGATCAAGCCCACCGTGCCCGCCCCATCCAGTTCGATCCCTTCGTAAAGCTGCTGGGCGACACTCATCGTTTTACGCGCCCCAAAACCCAACCGGCGCGAGGCTTCTTGCTGCAAGGTACTGGTGGTGAAAGGAGCAGCAGGTCTGCGCCGGCGCTCGCTCTTTTTGACCTCGACGACGGTGTAGCTTGACCTTTCCAGGTCGGCCACGATGGTCCGGGTGTCCGCTTCGTTGTTCAGGTCAACTTTCTCGCCCTGAACCCGGGCCAGTTTGGCTCTGAATTGGCGCGCTTCCAGCTTGGCCGCGGACGCTGCCTGTTCAGTTTGGGCCAAATCAGCTTCGATGGACCAATACTCAACCGGGTTGAACTCGTCAATCTCGTGCTCGCGCTCGACAATCAAGCGCAGGGCCACACTCTGCACCCGGCCTGCACTGGTCCGGCTGCGCACCTTGCGCCACAACAGCGGGCTGATTTGATAGCCCACCAGGCGATCCAGAATGCGCCGAGCCTGCTGCGCGTTGACTCGCTTCATATCTATCTCGCGGGGATGGGCAAACGCCTCGGCCACTGCATCTTTGGTTATTTCATGAAAGACGACCCGTTTAGCGCGGGTCTCATCCATATCCGCCGCTTCCATCAGGTGCCAGGCAATGGCCTCGCCTTCGCGGTCGGGGTCGGTGGCCAGGTAGATGTCGTGGGCTTTGTCGGCGGCAGTTTTTAGCTCTTTCACCACCTGCTTTTTTTCATTCGGTACGCGGTATTTGGGCGTAAAATTATTTTCTACATCCACCGAAAGCTGCGAGCGCAGCAAATCGCGTACATGGCCCACCGAGGCTTTAACCGTATAGCCGCTGCCCAAAAACTTGCCCACCGTCCGCGCCTTGGTCGGCGATTCGACAATGACCAGTTTGCCGTGGCGACGGGGCGTTTTAGCTGCTTTCTTTTTGCCTTTATGGTTCGTCCGCTCCGGCGGCGCAACATGCTCATGAGCCGGGGTACGGCCCATCTTGAACATCTTGGTCCCACAAACCGCGCAAACGCCGCTCGTTCCCGGCGTGCTGGTGGCCGTATAAACCGCCTCCGGCTGCTTCATTTCTCTTTTTTCTTTGCATTTAACACAATATGCAATCACAGTCTCTTCACTCATTCAAACAAATGCTCCCATTATTTAACAAATCGCAAGTCACTTCTCTCTCCAGAAATCAACTTCCTATAATAATTCGGTCCGCTTATTTTCCTTCAACCACTCCACGACCTTCTTTATATCCTGCACCTTATCCTTGGCGCAGACCAATAGGGCATCGCCGCTGTCCACAATCACCACATCTTCCAGCCCAATTGTGGCGATAAGCCGGCCATTGCCCTGCACCAGCGTGCCATGGGTGTTAATGGCCAGGTGTTCGGCCCCCAAGGCGACGTTGCCATGCGCGTCGGCTTTACCGGCGACCGTATTAATTTCGTGGATAGCCGCCCAACTGCCGACATCGTTCCAGCCAATGCTGACCGGCACGACGGCCACTTTGGCCGCCTTTTCCATAATGCCGACGTCAATGCTCTCCGGTTGAATTTGCTGCCAGATCGCATCAATCGCCTGACCAGCCGCCACCGCCTGCTCTATCTGGCCGAGTTGCTCGTAAAACTCCGGCATATACTCCCGGAAGGAATCCAGCAGGGTCGAAAGCCGCCAGATAAAAATGCCGCTGTTCCAATAATACTCCCCACTGGCTAAAAACCTTTCCGCCGTAGCCAAATCCGGTTTCTCCAAAAATTGTGACACCTGGTAAACCGGGTGATTATTATAGCAGCCCAACGCTTCGCCGCGCCGAATATAGCCATAACCCGTCTCCGGCTTGTCGGGGGTAATGCCCAGCGTGACCAGATAACCTGCCTGGGCCACTTCGGCGGCGGCCAGCAGCGCCTGGCGAAAGCCCTCTTCGTCGGCAATAAAATGGTCGGCGTGGAGCGAGGCCATGACCGCCCCAGGGTCCAGCCGGTGCATGTGGGCGGCGGCCAAGCCGATGCACGGCGCCGTATTTTTGGCGGCGGGTTCTTCCACGATATTGGCTGCCGGCAGGCCGGGAAGCTGCTCTCTTATCAAAGGTGCATACTCGCGATTGGTGGCGACAAAGATGTGTTCCAAGGGGAGAAGCGGTAAAACCCGCTTGACTGTAGCCTGCATCATCGTCTCCCCGCCGGTTAAGGCGAGCAATTGTTTTGGCAAAGCTGCGCGGCTACGCGGCCACAAGCGAGTGCCGGCTCCCCCAGCCAGGATGAGTGCGAACATGTCGGATTTCCTTATTTTAAGCCGGGGTTGGGAGATTCTTATTAAATCCCGGCAATTTTTTCCTCGAAAGTTTTACTCCAGCGTGTACTCGGCGCCAGTCTCGCGAGCAACAACATAATTCATGCCGCCTACCTGCCGGACCATGCCCTTCAGTTCCATTAAGGTTAGGGCGCTGGCAACTTCGGCGGCGCTCAGGCCGGCAACCTGGCCCAGGTCATCCACGTGGACCGGTTCGGTGGATAGCTGTTTAAGCAGCAGCGCTTCCAGGTCATTTTCAGGGATAATCGCTCTTGCTTCGACATGCTGGGCGACCATCGTTAAATTGAGTTCTTCTAGAATGTCGTTGACCTGAGTCACTAATTTGGCCCCATTCTGAATGAGGTAGTTAGGGCCGGAGCCGCTTTGACGCAAAATACTGCCCGGAACAGCAAATACCTCACGACCCTGCTCCAGAGCAAAATCGGTCGTAATACGCGCGCCGCTTTGAGTTGTCCCTTCGACAAACAGGACGCCAAGGCTCAGGCCGCTGATAATACGGTTGCGCCGGGGAAAATTACCACTCTCCGGGTTGGTCCCCAGGGGATACTCCGAGACCAGCGCGCCATGCTCAATAATCGCCTGGCCCAATTTTTTATTTTCGGCCGGGTAGATAATATCAACCCCGCAGCCCAAGACGGCAATAGTCCGCCCACCGGCAGCGAGCGCCGCTTGGTGGGCCTGGGTGTCAATCCCGTAAGCCATGCCGCTGACAATGGTGATCCCATTTTTGGCTAAACCATTGACGAGGAGTTGGGTACATTCCTTACCATAGGCCGTCGCCTGGCGCGTCCCCACCACCGCCACCGCCCACTCATCCTCAGGTAACAGGCTACCCCGGACATACAGAGCCAGGGGAGCGTCGGAAATGGGACGTAAGAGCTTGGGATAATCGGGACTATCCCAGGTAAAGACGGAAATATTTAACTTGTTAAGCTTCTCCAGTTCGGATTCAAGGTTAAGCTCACTTCTGACCTTAACCAAATTTTCAACCGAACGCCTGTCGAGGCCGATGGCCCGTAATTCGCCGGGGTCAGCTTGCCAGGCTAAAGCTACGTCGCCGTAGTAATCCAACAAGGAGCGCAGCCGCGTCGGGCCAATCCCCGGTACCTTGCTGAAGCCAACCCAATAAGCGAGATTATCTGTCACAGAATCTCAACCTAACTTCCAGGACTCTAAAGGTCTTGAAGACCTTTAGAGTCTAAAATAACAAGTTATCTTTGGGTAATCGCTGGCTAGCATACCACGATGACGAAGCAGTTGTCAAGGGGTATTCGAAAGCCTTTAGTCCGCCAGAACAAATTAAAAAGGAACACCACGAGGCGTTCCTTCGCTTGAGTCAGACTATACTGAATGTCTAGCCGATGTCAAATCAGCCCATCTATCAAATGCACGACCATAATCCCCGCAGCGATGTCCACGCTTTTGACGACATCTGGAATAGCGGGCAACAGCAACTCTTGGCCTTCGCGCTCAACCACGTACACATCATTGGCGCCTGTTTCCAGCACACCCTTAACTGTACCAAGGAATTTTCCGGAGGTATCTTGTACCTTTAATCCAATAAGTTGATACAGATAGTAAGATCCATCCGGCAAGAGTACAGCCTCTTCAAGAGGAACCTGAACCAACTGGCCTCGCAGTAGTTCCGCCTGGGTCCGGTTAGTGACTCCCTCCAGGGTGAGCAGCACATTTTGTTTGTGCCAGCGAAAGCTTTGCAGACGATAAGGCGTGGCCTCAAATTCATTGCCCAGGTAGACCCACTCTGTTGTTTCAAAACGCTCCGGGAAATCGGTCAGCACCGCCGCCGAAACTTCTCCACGCAGCCCATGCGCCCGGATAATCCGGCCTATAGCTAAATAGCGAAGTTCAGGCTGCCGCATACCTGAACTTCGACTATCTCCCCCCGTATTCTTTTGACTTGGACCTGACGGTCCGGTCATTTAAACAATCTCCAGCGTAACGCGCTTGCCTTCTTTAACCGCAGCCACTCGCAATAGAGTCCGCATCGCATTGGCAACTCGCCCCTGCTTACCAATTACACGCCCCATATCATCAGGGGTTACGCTCAGTTCGTAAATGGTTGCACTAGAGCCTTCGATTTCGCGTACGATGACAGAATCTGGATCGTTGACCACGGCCTTGGCCATAAACTCAACAAGGTCTTTCATTGATGACGACATAGTCCGGGCTCCTCCTTCTCGACGGTCAATTTGGGTTAGGGATTGGGGTAATAAGAATCGGGACAATTACATCAAGCAACCGCTGCGGCTTTATGCCCGTCTCTTGTTCTTGGCCCCATCTGGTTTCAAGCATCCTCGGAGGGGGCATAATCCGAAGACTGCTAGTCCTACTTAGCAGTTCAATACGGTCTACGCGGCAGGCGTAACTGAAGATTCTTTAGCTTGGGCCTTGGTTTGAGCAAATCGCTCGAGTGTGCCAGATTTTTTGAGTAGTTTTTCAACCACCTCCGTTGGCTGGGCGCCCACTGATAACCAGTGCATAGCCCGGTCTTCATGAATGTTAAATGTTACCGGCTGGGTACGCGGGTCATAATAGCCAAGAATTTCCACAAAACGACCATCCCGCGGCGAGCGCGCGTCCGCCACTACCACCCGATAGGTTGGCTTTTTCTTGCTGCCGGTACGGCGCAGACGAATTTTAACCATGTTCCGAAATAGTTCCTTCCTGCATTAAACAATAAGGTTTTGAGTATTAAAAACCGGTAACTTGTAGGTATCGTTGCCGGACTTATTATAAATCTTTTTAGAATATTTGCCCAATTTGCCACCACCCAGGTGACTCCGACGAGATTACCTGGCCTAGCGAAAGCCGCCAAACATGTTCATAATATTTTGGCGCGCCCGTGGGTTGCGCAACTGCTTCATCATCTTTTGCATCTGCTGAAATTGCGAGAGCAGTTGGTTAATTTCCTGCACACTGGAGCCGCTACCCTTGGCCACCCGGCGCTTGCGGCTGCCATCCAAAATTTTGGGATGGCGGCGCTCCTTGGTCGTCATCGAATTGATAATGGCCTGGGTACGCTTTAACTGCCGCTCCATATCTTCTTGAGAAATGGCGCTGGTAAGCTGGCCCATCCCCGGTATCATTTCCAAGACTTTATTGAGCGGTCCCAATTTCTTGATCTGCTGCAACTGCTCCAGAAAATCTTCCAGGTTAAAGTTGCCTTCCATCAACTTCTTGGCCCCGCGCTCGGCCACATCCTCGTCAATCACTTCTTCGGCCCGCTCGATGAGCGACATGACATCGCCCATACCCAGGATCCGCGAAGCCATCCGGTCGGGGTGGAACAGTTCCAGATCACCAGATTTTTCGCCGGTGCCCAGGAACTTGATCGGCACGCCGGTAACGGAGCGAATGGAAATCGCCGCCCCGCCGCGGGCGTCACCGTCAATCTTGGTCAGAATCAGGCCGGTCACGTTCACCCGCTGATGAAAGCCCTCGGCTACCTTGACTGCCTCCTGGCCGGTCATGGCGTCGGCCACCAACAACACTTCTTGCGGGCTGGTTTTGGCCTTAATCTGGCTCAACTCTTCCATCAAAGCTTCGTCAATTTGCAGCCGACCGGCCGTATCCAGAATGACAATATTGTAAGCTCCGGCTTTGGCGTGTTTGATGGCGTTGACACAAATCGCTGGCGGCGGCACGGAGGGGTCTTCAGAGTAGACTGGAATATCTAGCTCCCGCCCCAACACCTTTAACTGTTCGATGGCGGCAGGCCGGCGCGTGTCGGCAGCCACCATTAAGGGCCGATGTTTTGATTTTCTTAGATAGAGCGCCAGCTTGGCCGCCGTCGTGGTTTTACCGGAACCCTGCAAGCCCACCATCATAATGACGTGAGGCGACGCGCCGCCCAGGTCGAGCCGGGCCGGCTGCCCCAGGGTTTCCAGCAGTTCCTCGTGAACAATGCGGACCACCTGCTGGCCCGGCGTGATTCTCTTACTTAACTCAACGCCAACAGCACGCTCGCGAATCCGGGCGATAAACTCCTTGACTACCTTGAAGTTAACATCAGCTTCCAGCAGGGCCAAACGCACTTCACGCAACGCCGCGTCTACGTCGGCTTCGGATAAACGGCCCCGCTTGTTTAATTGATCAAAGACACCCTGGAGGCGGTTTTGCAGACTTTCAAACATAAGCTCTATCAGGCCAAATTATAACCCTTCGACAGATGGTGCTTTTGCGAAGGGTTATGACTGAGTACTTCTTATAAAATTAATAACGAATGAGAATTATATAGCAGCGACAAGGATGCGTCAAATTTTTGTTTTAACCCTTGCCTTGCCCTGAGTTCTATGCCATAATTTGTGCTATGAGTAGTTTGCCTGTGTCTGATCAGGAACCCTCCTTACAATTGAGCGAGCGCGAACTTCAAATCCTGGAAATGGTCGCTACCGGGGCCAGCAATCAACAAATTGCCCGCCAGTTGGTGATTAGCGTCAATACGGTCAAGGTCCACCTGCGCAACATCTTTGAGAAAATGGAGGTGCAGTCACGAACCGAAGCGACGATGCGGGCCATTCAAGAAGGCTGGGTCAAGGTTGCCGAAGAAGGTGCAAAAGCGGCTGAAGCGACCGCTGCTCCGGCCAGAACCTTTCTCTTCCCTGAGACCCGCCGGTCGTTGGCCCGGTGGCAGCAAATTTACCTGCTCGGAGCAGCCCTGCTGGCCCTGGCCCTGGCATTCATTCCTCTCTTACCCGAACAGAGCGTTGCTGAGACCCCCAATTTGCCGGTGATCTATGCTCAGGCACCCACGCCCGCCCCGCTTCCTCCGGCTAACGCTACCTCCAATCGCTGGGTGTCGCATGAGTCTATGCCGACCAAGCGAGCCGGATTGGGGCTGGTGGCGCTTGACGGCAAAATTTATGCGATTGGTGGGGTGAAAGACAACAATGAGGCCACCCGTTCGGTTGACATTTATGATCCGGCCACCAATCGTTGGAGTGAGGGCGGGAACAAACCTACCGCCGCCGCCAATATTGCCGGCACTGCCGTAGCGGGTAAGATCTATGTGCCCGGCGGCTGTACCAACGAGGGCAAAGCCCTGGCCTCGTTAGAAATTTACGATCCAAAGGCGGATAGTTGGAGCAAAGGGGCGGCGCTGCCCGAAGCCCGCTGTGCCTATGGTTTGGTGGCTTTTCAAGATAAGTTATTTCTTTTTGGCGGCTGGAATGGTCAAACGTTTGAAGAAAGTGTTTTTGCCTATTCGCTCAAAACTAAAAAGTGGGATACTCTAAAAAGTGTTATGCCCCGTGCTAAAGGGTATGTCGGCGCGGCAGTGCTGAATGGAACTATTTATGTTGCCGGCGGTTATGATGGCCAGGACGAATTTAATCAACTCTATGTATTTGAGCCGGATACCGGCCAGTGGGTGGAAAAAGCCTCCATGCACGAAAAGCGGGGCGGCCTGGGTTTGATTGCCGCCGCCAACAACTTGTATGCTGTCGGTGGGGGGTGGAACCATCCCTTGACCGCCAGCGAAGAATATGACCCGGCCAGCAATACCTGGACGACTTTTGAAACGCCCTTCTCCGCCCAGTGGCGTAATCTGGGCTTAACGGCCATTGATACCCAAATTTATGCGATAGGCGGCTGGAACGGCGATCAAAGTGAGTATATGGACTCCGTGGTTTCGTACCAATTTTTGTTTCAACTATTTTTACCCATTTCCACTTCTGATGAACAGTAGGTTAGTCGCAGGTAGCAGATAGCAGGTAGCAAAGGAGTATGCGACCTGTTATTCTGAGACGCTGCTATTGTGGAGACACATGCATGAATTAAGAATCGGCCCTTCCTTATTTCGCTGGGGCAGCCAGACGTACCTCATGGGTGTTATCAACGTCACCCCCGACAGCTTTTCCGGCGACGGTTTATTGAGCGATCAATGGTGGGTAAAAAGAGCGGTGGAACAGGGGATTCGTTTTGCGCAAGAAGGCGCGCACATTCTCGATGTCGGCGGGGAGAGCACCCGGCCGGGAGCCGAGGCGGTTGAGGCTGAGGTCGAATTGCAGCGGGTCTTGCCGGTCATCCAGGGCCTCAGCCGGGAGGTCAACCTGCCTATTTCTATTGACACCTACAAGGCCGAGGTAGCCGCCGCTGCGCTTGATACCGGGGCGCACATGGTCAACGACGTGTGGGGCTTGCAGATGGATCCCGGCATGGCCAGTTTGTGCGCTCAACGACATGTGCCCATCGTAGTGATGCACAATCGGAGCCGCCCGCGCAACGCGGTCCAGGAAGCGCGCCTGGGAGGGCGATACGTGGGGACTGTCTACAATGACCTGCTGGCCGACATCGCCAGCGAGTTGCAGGTCAGCATTAACCTGGCCAAAGCCGCCGGAGTGCCGGATGAGCACATTATGATTGATCCGGGCATTGGCTTTGGCAAGACTGTTGAGCAAAATCTGAGTTTATTGAATCAGTTGGATACCCTCAAGGCACTGGGGTATCCTATTCTCCTGGGCACCTCCAATAAGTCGTTCATTGGCTATACCCTCGATACCCCTCCAGAAGACCGGCTGGAAGGCACTGCCGCCACTATCGCTGTTGGCATTGTTCGCGGGGCGGATATTGTCCGGGTGCATCAGGTCAAAGAGATGAGCCGCGTAGCCAGAATGACCGATGCGATTGTGCGAGAACGATCGCCGACCGCTAACCTTTGACCACCGCCTCTAACCCAGGAGAGCTTACAGCTTACCATCTACCAACCTAAGCAATCCGTTGTTGACCGGCTACCACTCCCCTCTTCAACAACATCAATTATATTATGACTTACGCAGTTCAAAACTTTAAGGCCAAAATTTTACCGCAGAGACGCAGAGGGCGCTGAGTTTTTATAAATTTTCTCTGCGTTCTCGGCGTCTCTGCGGTGATTTTTCTTCAACATAGTTCAACTGCGTAACTCCTATATTTATCAACTACAAGGAGAAAAAATGATTACCGTACCCTTACTAGATTTAAAACCCCAATATGCCTCGATTAAGGAAGAAATCCAGGCCGCCATCAGCCGCGTGTGCGATTCCCAGTACTTCATCATGGGGCCGGAGGTGAGCGAGCTTGAAAGCGAGTTAGCCGTCTACTGCCAAACCAAGTTTGCCCTGGGCGTCTCCTCCGGCACGGATGCCCTCATTTTAGCCTTAATGGCCATCAATCTTAAGCCGGGCGATGAGGTTATCACCACCCCTTACACCTTTTTTGCGACCGCCGGCTCGGTGGCCCGGCTGGGCGCCACCGCGGTTTTTGCCGATGTTGACCCCAAAACTTACAATCTCGACCCTGCTCAGATCGAAACCAGGATTACCCCCAAAACCAAAGCGATTATGCCGGTTCACCTCTACGGCCAGTGCGCCGATATGGACCCGATCATGGAAATCGCCCGGCGGCACAATCTCTACGTCATCGAAGATGCGGCCCAGGCCATCGGCTCGGAGTACAAGGGCCGGCGGGCCGGGAGTATCGGCCATATCGGCTGTTTCTCCTTCTTCCCCTCTAAGAACCTGGGCGCGTTTGGCGACGGCGGCGCGGTTACGACGAACGACCCCCACCTGGCCGAACAACTGCGCATTCTGCGGGTGCACGGGGCCGAACCGAAGTATTACCACAAGTTCGTGGGGGGCAACTTCAGGTTGGACGCGCTGCAAGCGGCGGTGATTCGGGTCAAGCTCAAACACCTGGATAACTGGACTGCCGGGCGGCAGCACAACGCGGCTCGCTACAATCAGCTTTTCATCGAGGCCGGCCTGGCCGACATGTCCGGCGAAGGCAGCAGCCTCGTCTTACCCTGTGAATCCCGTGAGAGCGGCCAATACGCGCTCCGCACCGAAGCGGCGGTTGATCCTTTCCCTGGGCATCGCCACATCTACAACCAGTATGTCATCCGGGTAAACCGCCAGCGCGATGAGTTGCGGGCCTTCTTGACCGAACGTAAAATCGGCACAGAGATCTATTATCCGGTCTCGCTCCACCAGCAGGAATGTTTTGCCGAGTGGGGCTATCAAACGGGCGCATATCCCCACAGTGAACACGCCGCCGCGCATACCCTGGCCGTTCCGATCTATCCAGAATTGAGCGACGAGCAGCTTCAGACTGTCGTCCAGACCATCGCCGAGTTTTTTAAGCAAGACCTCAAAGGTTTTTAAAAACCTTTGAGGTCTATCTGACAAAGATGTCAAACTTAATTAACCTTGACCTGGAGCAGCGTTTCCCTTTTTTGAAGAACGCTGACCAGGAAATAAAGAAGCAGCTTTGGCAGCCTGCCCGGATCGCAGAGATCCCGGCAGGCGCGTCTATTTGTTGGGAGGGCGATACCTGCACCCAACTTGCCCTGGTTTTATCCGGGGCCGTTAGAGTTTACAAGGTGGGTGAAAGCGGCCGGGAGATCACCCTTTATCGGATTGAAGAAAACGAAAGCTGTATTCTGACAGCGTCGTGCATTCTCAGCCAGACTCGGTTTCCCGCTTTTGCGGTTGCAGAGACTACTGTCCAGGCCGTATTGGTTCCTGCTTCAATCCTGCGTGAATGGGTCCAACAGTACGAAGTATGGCGAGACTATGTGTTTGGCTTGATGTCACAACGTCTGGCCACGGTGATTGCCACAGTTGAGGAGGTGGCTTTCCGGCGGGTAGACACGAGAATTGCCGAATTTGTGGCTAACCTGGCTGAGGAACAACAGGAGGTCAAAATAACCCATCAAGAGATTGCTTTTGAATTAGGGACCGCCAGAGAGGTGGTCAGCCGCATCCTCAAAGATTTTGAGCGGGA
This sequence comes from Anaerolineales bacterium, assembly GCA_015075185.1. Taxonomy (GTDB): domain Bacteria; phylum Chloroflexota; class Anaerolineae; order 4572-78; family J111; genus DSQQ01. The sequence goes on from JABTUW010000001.1 coordinate 373,046, forward strand.
AAAGCTTATCTCTTTATCCAGGGGGTCAGTTATTATCCACAATAAGCAAGCTTTGCTGGAAAAGGCAAAAGTGCCTTAGTTGTGTGATATAGTCACATACTTTCAGCGCTCCTTTTGTTATCATAGGGTCAAATAAATCGTTCAATCTAAGATAACAAAAGGAGATTGTCAGCATGAAGCGCAATGTCGGTAAAATTGATCGAGTGATCCGAGTTATGATCGGGCTTGCCCTACTGCTCGGTGGGGTTTACTTTGGTAGCTGGTGGGGAGCTATCGGCTTGGTTCCGCTGCTCACTGCGGCTATTGGCTGGTGTCCACTTTATGCGCCTTTTGGTTTGTCCACATGTTCTGTTGAGAATAAGTAACTGTTCGAGTACGTCGTTTTGCCAGGCCCTAAAGGTCGTTGAGACTTTTAGGGCCTGAAGCGAGCGGAAGAGGCATCACAAAAAGCGGAAGATACGCAATTTTGAGGGAGATGGAAACTGTGATTAAATAGAGGCATGCCCAAACATCCGGTCACAGCTCACCTCTCCCACCCCTACCTTTGGCCCTTTCTTCTCCTGCTTGCGGTCAATGGTTTAATCTTCTCACCAGTTCCTCCGGACTTGCGCTACCTTGCCGCCCTGATTTTGCTGGCTTTTTTGCCAGGCTGGGTCTGGCTGAACGTTTTTCACAACCAACGGCAGGCACCAGGGCAGCGTGAGCGCGAGGAAGCGTCCCTGTCCGGCGAGCCTAAAACCTCGTCTCTGCTGGACATCGCCGAACGCTTGACCCTCGCCACCGGCCTGTCCCTGGCTCTGACCATCTTCGGCGCTATGTTCACCGTTTATCTGCCCGGCCCCCTCGACCTGCCTCGATTGCTGCTGATTATCAACGGTCTCACTATCGCCGGGTTAGTTGTAATCTGGCGACAGCGCGGCACCCGCAATCCTCCAACCTCTCGACCCTTCGACTTGGCTCAGGGGAGCCTTCGCTCAGGGCAAGCCCTCCAAGTCTCCCCCTCTTCGGCTCCTCGCCGCCTCGCCGCCTCCTTCCTCCTTTTGGTCGCCCTGCTTCTTGTGGCTTTTTTCCTCCGCCTGCCCCGCCTGGGTTACGCCGAATTTCACGAAGACGAAGCCGAAGCCCTGATATTGGGGGTCCGCCTCATGCAAGGCGAGGATTACGCCCTGTTTCTGCATCGCAAAGGTCCGGCGCAGATGCTTGTCCCCCTGGCTTTCTGGCTGCTGACCGGCCAGATGACCGAAACGATGGCCCGCTTTCCCTTTGCACTCAGCAGCATCCTCAGCGTCGCCACGCTTTTTTTCATCGGGCGGAGGTGGTTCAACTGGCAGGCGGGAGCAATAGCTGCATTGTTGTGGGCTGTTAATGGCTACTCTGTTGCCTTTGGTCGAATGGTCCAATACCAGGCGCTTATCTTTTTTTTGGGACCATTGGCGCTGTACTGCCTGTATCTGGCCGGGGTGGAAAGGGGGAAGGCTGCCCATAGGGGGCTTTCGACTCGAAGACTGGAGGGCTGGAAGATGGGGGGCTGGCTGGTAATGGGAGCAATAGTGCTGGCAGCCTGTCTGCTGGCACATTTTGATGCGCTGCTGCTGCTGCCGGCGGCGGCGTATTTGGTCTGGGTTGTAATGAGCAGGGGAGCAGAGGAGCAGGGGGGCAAGGGGGAAATCTCTGCTCCCCTGGTGTTTAGGGCTGTCATTGCTCTGACTGTCTTCCTCACCCTGCTGGCTTCTTTCTACATCCCCTACTTTCTTGATCCTGAATTTAAGAATACGGCTGATTACCTGGCCGGCTCGCGGGTCAAGCCTGGCTTAATTTACAACAACCTGGGTTTACTGAGCCGCCTAGATAAAGATTACAGTTCCCAATTCTATCTCCCACTTTTGGGGTTAGGGCTGATTGGTTTTGTTATCTGGCCCGGTCTGAGCCGCAAAAAGTGGAGTGAAGCCTTTGCCAGCCTCGAAGCCAGGGCAGCATGGCTCATGTTCGGGGTGGGTTTTATTGGCTATGTTTTTCTGGTGGATGACCCGCGCACGCATCTGTACATTATGTATCCCGGTGCGGCGCTGCTGGCCGGGGCGGGCTGGAAGATTTTAGATTTTAGATTTTGGATTTACGATTTACGCTTCAAGCTTCTGCAACTTCTTGGCTCACTGTTTTTTATAGTTTTTACGGGATTGATTATTTGCTACACCGGTATAATCTTCCTGCTCCCAGAGTCAACCCTGGCTCGCTTGCACCAACAGTGGGACAGCTCGAACTGGTTGGTAACAATTTATCAGGATTTGCCCAAAGCGCGAGAGTATTTTGGCTATCCGAAACGTGAAGGCTGGAAAGCCATTGGTGCGCTGCGGGCGCAGGGTTTATTTCCCGGCGATTTTCGCAGCGTTAGTGAGGATTTCATTATCCCGATCTGGTATAATTTTGGCCAGGCTCGCTCCTGTTATGAAACCCCGGCCCAATTTTTTGTCCGCGCCCCAGGCTACGATTATTTTATCCCGGAACCGAAAATACAGGAGTACGGCGAAACCGGCTGGATCGAGCGGGAAGGGGAGGTAAGGCTACGAGTCTTCTCGGCAGGGGTTAAAGCAACAGCGCCTCCGCCCATTTATCCCCTTGAAACTTTAGAACCAGCCTTCGATGATCTGGCCACGCCTCAACACTTCATTCGGCAGGCCGAACCTTCTCAGCCGGTTGTGACCCAATTTGGTCCGGCGATTCAATTCCTGGGCTACGATTTGCCGGCAACCAGCGTCGCCCCTGGTGAAACGCTTTATGTGAACCTCTACTGGCAGGCTTTGCAGCCGCCCGGCGACAATTACCGGGCTTTTGTTCACCTGACCGACGGGACCCATCTCTGGGGCCAGCAGGACGACAATCCGGCTTGTCGTCTCCCGACCTCAATCTGGCGGTCTGGACAGCGCGGCCAGGGCCAGTTCCGTCTGCCGGTCAAGCCGGAGACGCCGCCGGGCCGCTATCCTTTGATAATCGGCTTGTATCAGGCCGATACACTGCAGCGGCTAAAAATCACTGCCGGCCCAGGAAAGATGGGTGACGATTTTTTGTGGCTGGGGGATATTGAAGTCACTAAACCGTAGGATGTTCCTTATTTGGGCAGAAGGATTTCATCAGCCAGACAGATAATATAGTTGTCATTTTTTAACGCCGGCCGGGGACAAACCTGCTCAACCATGCCCAACAACTCCTGTTGAGTAGAAGGCGCATAGCGCCAGATAGAGAGGATAGACGGGGGAATGAGCAAAACATCAGCTGGGTGGGAGGCGACGCCGGGCTGAGCGCGGCGATTGAATGGATAATCAATGCGGCCGGTCAAGGTCGGAATTTCGGCGGCTTTGTGACCAAATTCGGCAGTTGGGTAATATATAGTTGCTTCGGGCGGCATCCGCTTGATATATTCCACTACCTCAGCTTGATCGGCGGGAGAAACCAGAATCCAGGGCAGGCCAGACATATCAATGTAATCAAAACGTTTCTCTAACCAGTAAGGAACAATTTCGTCGGGCAGAAAAAAGCCCCATACGTGCGGTTGGCGGCTGAATCCCCAACCAATCAGGCCCAAGAGCGCTATTCCCGCCACGCTTGGTCCAAACCTGACCGTCATTTTGGTGGATTGATTCGTTTGAAACGCTGAGCGAACGAGCGCAACAGAAATAACGCACAACAGCATTGCAGCCAAGATCAGCCCAAACCAAAAATGACGCGGCCAGCCTGTTTTGGCTAAACTCACAAACCAAGCCGTATTAACCAACCAACCCAACCACATGGGAGCCAATAAGTTTTGCTGGTAGCTTTGTTTGCGCCAGAACCAAACCAAAAATAATCCACCCAGCAGAATAGTGGCAAAAATTACCAGCGTAACCGGGTGTTCAGGATGGGCGACTTCCTCTAGCATAAAGAATTTACGCCATACAAACTCAGGCCCGGAGTGGACCTGCTTGCCCAGACCGCTGCCGTCGTCGAGGACAAAAATCACTCGCTGCTGGGCATGGCGCATATATAATTCAAAACCCGCCAGCCGGACCAGGATCACCAGTTGAATTAACTCCCAAACTGCCTGTGGTAGCGCTAACCCTATCCCCAGCCCCACCAATTCTTGCAGGCTTATCTTACTTGACCTGGATAACCACAGCCATCCAGCCCAGAGCACCATTCCACTAACCGACAGCAAGGCCAGGAGTTTAGTGCTAAAGGCCAACCCACCAATCAGACCGGCTAGAAAGAAAAAGCGCAGCCGCCGATCTTCTTTTTTAAGAGCAAGGGCCAGGGCCAGATAGGCTATCACCACATAAAACATGGCCGTTACTTCACCCTCGGCCTCATAGCTCAGGAAAATAGATAGACGCGGATAGAAAAAAAGATAGAGATGGAAAAGCACGATAGCGCCGAAGCCGGCCAAGTGGTACAGGATAGAGGCAAGTCCCAGCAGCAAGAACGTGTAGAAAAGGAGCGGTCCGGCTCGCAACGTCCAAAAACTGCTCCCAAAAATTTTAAGAATTAGAGCGTTGGGTACAATGCTGCCCGGTCCGGTGCCGTTGCCGGTAAAAAACCAGATACGTCCATCAGCAGCCTGGATGTTGAACTTCTGATCAATATCAATATCGCCGACTACGGCCGGGTTATTAAGGGTGCTGACCATTGAGGTGTAAGTTCCCCGCTCAGCCAACGATCGAGAGACACCCAGAAACCAACCACTATCGTGCTCAAGACCTCCGTAGACATTGACAAAAGTAATCACGCGAATAAGCTGATAGGCAGTTAGGATAAGGGTAGCAACGAAGGCAAAAATCTTGTTTTTCTCAACCCGGGTCAAGCTATTCATAGCGAATTTGTCTATCACGGGTTGGTGGCCGGCCCGAACGTGCCAATTACCAGGCGATGATTGGCATCAAAGACCAACTTTGCCGTCTCGGCTTGCAGGTATTCTCCGGTCTCCGGCACCCACAGGCCAATCCCAATCTGTAGTGGCGTTGTTGTAGTTAGGAGTTCCGGCGGCAAGGGGATGATATCCAGGTATGTCCGCTTGGCCTCCCAGGTGGAGGTTGGGCCTTCGGCTTGCCTGGCCCATGTCCAGAGTTGATGGTCGGCCTGGCCCACAAGTTGGTCATTGGCATCGGTAAAGTGAACGTAAACCGTATAATCCTGTGTGACCGGCTGCTCCAAGCGCCAGGCCGTCACCAGGGCCTGGGGTGAGGTGGTCTGGAAGCCCAGCGGGTAGACCGGCGCTCCATCTATAATATGCCCCATGAACTGTATTCCGGCCGGGGCAAATTGAGCCTGAGGCCGGTCAAGGGGTAAGTCACGTACTTTATAGATGGCAATCTCGTCTTCGGCGTAGACTTTTTCATAGTAGGTGGGGTTCTCAAACTTTTCGGGGTAGAGATCGGCGCTGCGATCCACCGGTCCGACATAGACGTAGTCGGCGTACATCTCCCTGAACATCTGGTAGCTCCACACCGGCAGGCGATTGAGAAAGGCATAGCGGCTCAGCCCGAATTGATAAATCACCTGGGCCAGGTCGGGATGAAATACGGCCGCTTCGACGGTAAAGAAGCCGGGCGAGCGGTCGCCGTACATCAACTGGTAGGCCGAAACATCGTCGTGCGTACGGTGTTTGACCACTGACAGCGGTTCGGTAACGGAGGGCATCGCTTGCAGGGCGCGGTAGGCCGCCGCATTTACCCGGGGCGGCTTGAGATATTTGCCCACACCCATCGCCCAAAACTCCCAACTAACAGCCAGGAAGCCCAACACCATCATCACCCCGATCAAACCGCCCAGCACCACTTTTGACCAGCTCCGGCGCTGCCGCCACAGATTGTCCAGAAAATAACCGGCAAAAATCGCCAGGGCGGCCTGGGCGGGCATAATCGCCCGGATGCCCAGGTCATTATTCAAAGTAAAGCCCATGTCGGTCCAGGCCCTACCCGAAGTCAGACAAGAAATGGTCACGAAGCCAACGGCAATCGCCAGCGTGAGCAGCGGCAGCAGCGGTTCGCCCGGTTCCTTACGCCTAAAAAGCCACCAGCCCGCCAACCCGCAGACCAACAACGCCCCCAGCTCAAAAAAGTAATGAATCAGCAGGTCGAGCAGCCGGGTCCACCAGTGGTTGGCAAAGTAGACCCTGAAGGGGGTCAGCACCGGCCAGCTCCCGCTTAAAGGAATTTCAAAGACCAGCCCGCTTTTGGGCGCATCCGGCCCGCTTATTTCGCGGAGCAGCGGCAGGGCGACGAGGAGAAAAAAAACGGCCACCAGGGCATACGCCCCGAACACAGGCCCTATCTGCCGGCCCTCGCTTCGCCGCCGCCTCGTCAAGTCAAACAGGGCGTACAGGCCCAGGCAGGCCAGCCCGACCAGCGCAATCCAGGCGCTGTGCCCCAGCATCGCCAGCAGCAACAGCGGCGCGACTGCCACCAAGCGTACTTTATTTTTAACTTCCCGGAAAAAGTAAAGGCTTAAACAAAACGCCAGCAGTCCGGCCACATGCTGCGGCACCCACAGATAATGAACGTAAAGCGCATTTAAACGCAATTGCGGCGCGGGCGCCCAGCCATCAACGTGATGGGTTCCAATGATCGCCGCCAACGTCAGCGGTACGTCGGGAAACTGCTGTTTAAAGCGGTTAATCGTGTAAGGAATCAGCGGAATTACGTCCAGCCCCCCGACAACGGTCACAAACAGCAGCGACCCCAGGGCGGCGCTGACTTTGGCCAACACCTGCCGCGCCAGCACGTAAAAAACCAGGACAAACGTCACAGCCAGGGTCAGGGTCAGCAGCACAAAGGAAAAGTAGATGGAAGAAGGTCCGCTGTGCAGCAGGTCGAGCGTGGCCGCTGCCAGATGGAAAAAATAGTAGTAAGCCAGCTTCCCCCGCGACGGGTCGCCGTAGAAAAAAATGTCCGCCGGTGGGATGCCGGTGTAGCGGATAGACCAGGACACGCCGTAATGTTTGAACCAATCGGCCATTTCCACCGGATAAACCCCGGCCGAGGTGCGTCCCTCGATATAGGGGACAAGCAAGGCGATCAGGAGGACCAGCAGCAGAACGCCCAAGAAGATATACTGCCGGCGCGTGTCGCAGAGGCGCACCGGGCTGGGCTGCGTGGTCGGCCATAGGGTGTTGAGCCAGGCCAGACCGAGGGTCAGCCCCACCAGCGTGGCAAAAACAACCGGCCGGTTGAACCCAAACAGGAGGCTGGCCCAATGCAGAAAAATGGGCGTCAGCAGCGCTCCGCTGGCGATGCTCAGGACCAGGCTGCGAGCTTCGCGCCAGGCGGCAAACAGGCCGGCCAGCCGAACAATTTGCCCTCCCGGCAAAACGGTTAGCAGCAGCAGCGCCGCCGGAAAGCTGACCCAGGGCAGCGGCGTGAGCGCCCCCAAAACTGCAACCAGGGTCAGCAGAGCCGTTACGGCTAAATTATTCTCCAGGCGCTGCCCCCCCAGAGCTTCGAATATCTTTGTTAGCTGCATGTCTTATTTTTCGGCCACAGGCACCAGTTTCTGTTCAATCAGCCAGTGGGCGATGGTTTCTCCGGCCAGCCGGTTGCCGGCCACTGTCCAATGCGGGTCTACCGGCCAATATAAGGCTTCACCCCCCGCCCGCGCTGCCTCGACAAAAATCGGGTGCAGGTCTAATACCGGCAGGTTTCGCCGCTGCATCAGGGCAGTAAAGCGTTGATTGGGCAGGGTTGGATTTACTGTCAGCCCGGTTTCAGCTTTGACGGTTTGCTCCAACGACTGGGCATAAGAGGCCTCAACATCGCCCTGGACGGCCACGTTGAAGGGTACAATCACCAGAGCTGCCTTAGCGCCAATTTGCTTCGCTTCGTCTGACAGATGAAAAATAATTTGATCGGTCAATTGATAGGCGTAACGCAAAGCGTCGTCGTCTGCCTCCTGGGGCAGCCAGGGTATAAAAGGGTTAGCATAATCAATTCGAGAAGAGTTCCGAGCCAGTATAGGTTCCAACTGCTGGTATAAGCGGGAATGATGATAGAGATAATTAAGAACATTGCTCACCTGTTTTTGGGCAGGAGAGCATATTTTCCAGGTTGGAGCAAAGCCGGGAGCCGGAAACCAAGGCTCTGGGTCAAATTGGCCCTCACAGAGCGCAAAGTAGGGAAAATAACAGTTTGTTCCACCTGCGCCGGTGAGCCGATCATAGGGCAGCACATTGGTCAGATCATTGGCTGGCAACCACAATAGGACCACCAAATCCGGTTGATAAAACCGTCCAAGTGAGCGAAAATAAATAAGTTGCTGGGCTGGTCCCCATGCCCGAATGGCCCCACTAATAACCTCGAATTTGAGATTACCCGGTGCTCGCCCGTTGAGCGTTTCTTCCAAAACGTGATGATTCGTCTGAATCTCTTCAACCTGCTGCGCTTCGACAAACGAGTCGCCCAGCACCAGAATTCTGAAAACACCGTCAGGTTTGTCAAACGAATAGTCCCGGTCATGCATCCCTTGTGAATTCCAAGTTACGGTGTGTTGATAGCCATCCGTGTTTTGCGTAACTGAAGTGTTGGGATTTCCTTTCCAACCCAACAGCCGGTCGCAGCGGTGGAGTTCATCGCCGCCTTGATAAGGTGGTTTCAGGAAGCGGGCCGCTAATTCGATCAGAAGCAGACCAACTATTAAACTGACCAAAACCAGGCCGGCTTTACTGGCTGCAACCGCCAGACGCTGGGATTTAATCATCGAGCATGTTCTTCACAAAGTAGACACCCTACTCACGGGCTGGCTGAGTAAACGGTAATTTTCTCAGCCCCATCCTGATTATAGACCGGCGGCCAGCCGACAAACTGCTCCAGCCATGGCCCGGCGGCGTTGGTGTGGTCAATAATGTAGCGCACGTTGCGTTCCGCCAGAGCCGCCTGAACAGCCGGCCGCAGCACAGCCGGATCGGTCATGGCCTGGCCTTCCGGCCCCAACAACAAATACAAAAAAACCTTTTCCAGGCTCCCTTGATCCAAATAAGCCGCCTTTTCCTGGGGCAGGCGGGCCAGCCAGCCCCCCACCAGCGGCTTGTGATGAACAGTTTGGGCGTGGAGCAGGTAGTTAGCGTCCCACTTTAAGTCAATCACCGCGTAATCAGACTCGTCGGCGGCCAGCAGGGTATAAAACCTGGGTAACTGAGTGCCAGACCCGGCCACCGGCACGGCCAAAAATTCCAACAAGACCAGCAAAGCCGCACCCAGCGCGAACCAGGTTGAGCGCTTGGGCCAGCGCCGGGCCAATTCGGCCAGGCCGTAGCCGGCCAGCACCGCCGAGGCCAATGAGGTCATGACCACAAATCGGCCGGGGATGCCGCTGATAGAAAAACCCGGTACAAAGGCATCCAGATAATAATAAGGCAGCTTAGTTTCAAAAATTTGGCCGGCCACCTGCAACTGCGGCCCCAGGGCCAAGAGCGCAAAGCTCAACCCCACCCCCAGCCACCACCAGGCCATTTTACGCCCTCGCCCGGCTAATCCAACCAAACTCAGGCCCAGAACGCTGTAGCCCAGGTAAGCCGATGCGCCCGGCTCGCGCTTCTGGGCGGCGTAGGAAGTCCACGCCTCTTGAAACCAGTCTGCCCAGGTTAATGGCGGGCCGGGTATCCAAAAGCTGAGCACATCCACCGAATGGCGCAGCGGATTGTGCTCGCCAACCCATTCGGTGCTGCGTAATAAGCCGAACATCGGCACGATAAGCGGCGCTAACACCAGTCCGGCCAGCGCCAGAACCAGGCCCACCCGCCCCAGCAGTCGTGACCAGGCAATCGTTCCCCCAACACCCCAGGCCAATACTGCCAGCGAGAGGAAGCCGCAAGCCATGACGTAATACCAGGAGGTCAAGGCGTTGAGCAGTATAAACAATACGGCCAGACCGGCAAAGAGAAGTCGTCCCTCCCGCACGAACTTGAATAGAAACAATAGATAAAACGGTATCCATTGGATGCTGACCAAATTGAGGTGGCCGAGTTCCAGCCGCAAAAAATGGTAAGGCGACAGGGCAAAGATCAGGCCGGCGACAAAGGCGGCCTCCCGGCGGCGAGTCAGGTAGAGCACCACATCATAAACGCCCAGTCCGGAAAAGACAAATGACAGCAGCACGATGAGATTGTAGGCCACATCGCCGCCGACCAGGCCGTACAGGGGCAGGGACAGCAAGCCATCGGCGACATCTAAAGGGTGAAACAGCAGCGTCACTCCCTCTGGATGAAACAGGTAGGTTGTAAAAAAAGGCGACTGCTGGAGGGTCACCAGGGCCTCCCGCGTCCACCACAAGGCCCACATATTTTGCCCCCAATCGCCGAAACCCGGCACCCAGCCATCCAAGCGCAGCGCCAGCGGCCAGGTTGCCAGCAAACTTACCAGGGTGTAAGCGGCGGCAGGGGCAAACCAGCGCCAGCGCTGCCACGCTAACAGGCTGCTCGAAGAACGAGCCGGGACAGGGGCAAAAGGCCGGCCGGTTGTCATTGGTTGTCCTGCTGACTCTCCGGCAGGCTGACCTGGACCGTGCCTACTTCGACAAAATCGGCTGCCCCGGCCGGCGTTTGTACGGGCAGGCGCTCCAGGCTGGCGCTATTGTACAGCCCGGCGATTAAGCGGTACTCTCCCGCCGGAGCATCAGCCTTAATTTGAAAGGCATAATCATCGCTGACAATCTGGCCGGGTGGCCATAGGGAAGTGCTGTACCAGCCCCCTTTGGGCTGATTATCGTACTGGCCCCACACCTGCCCATCCGGGCCGAGGAGTTGGGTAAAAACGGTCAGGTCGTTTTCAAGGGGCTGGTCCGCCTGCCAGACCAGGGTGAAGCGCAGCCAATCGCCGGGAGCTGCCTCTGTTTGGGCCAACTGACTGCCCACTAAACGAATGGCCCGGCCCCAAACCGGCTGGTCACTCTGATTTGTCGAAATTGTGGGGAGCGGGGCAGGATGAATAATCACAGGCAGGGGTGGAATTTGGTCGGTGGGGATGGTTACGCCCTCGGCGGTGATGGGCAGGCGCTCCTGCCCTGCGGCGGTGCGCACGTAAATCCGCAAGCCGTAGCGGCCAGGCGGCAGAGAACCCGGCAGGGGCAGATCGCGCCCTTCACTCGTTTCAGGGGCAGGCTTAAACCAGGGCTGCGCCCTGTCTTCGCTCACCACCCGGCCAAAGGGATCAAGCAGTTGCACGATGGCCGTGTCGCCCGGTTGGCCGCCACTCCACTTTAAACCCACCTTCAGCCGGCCACAAGTGGTTGGGGCTTCCGGCGTGAGGCCGTAGGCGGCCAGTTGCGGCCCGTCGGCAAACTGCAAACCCAGCGGCTGCCAGGGTGTTGGCCCTTCTTCTCCCAAACTCTGCGAGGTTTTAGCAGCCGCAGAGGTTTCTGCGAGCGCAATCGTCCGGTCAAGCGTGGCCAGCCAGGCTCCCGCTACCCGCTGAGCCTGCCTGTCGCCGGGCAGGGGAGATAGAATGGATTGGACCTCGCCCGCCGGAGTGACCAAGGGTTCGGTGAAATTTTTAGTACTCTGGTCGGCAAAGGTCAGACGGCTCGGGTGCTGGACGTCGGCCACAAAAGCGGCGGGACCGGCGTTGTGATACATCACCTGAACTGCCTCGGATAAACCATCTCGCCCTGGCGCAGGGGTCAGAGTAGCTGTGATCTGATCCGGTTGGGCCTGGCAAAGGGAAGGAGCTACCCGGAGAATCAGCGCTCCTCCCACCTGGTTCACTTGACTAAAAGCGGGCCAATAGAGCGGCAAAACGGCCAAAAGCCGCTGCCACTCCTCCGGGGAATAGGCCGCCGAGTGCAGAACGACCCGGTTAATTCCCAATTGCTGAATAACATCCACCGAACGAGCATCGGGGAAGGTTTTGAACCACTGGCGCATCTCTCTGTAAATGGGTGGGGTAAAGCCCGTGCCGCCGTTGGCCAGTCGCCGCCAGTGGTAAGTGGCATAATATTCATACATAAATTCCGAGACGTTCTGGTAAGGCAGTTCCAGGATGACTTCGTCCGGGGCGGTTTTAGCCCGCAGCCAGGGATAGACAGCGGGAATGGCTGTCCCCGCCGGAATCTCAGGGCCGACGAGGGGAGCGGACCAGGACTCGAGGAGGATGAGGGCAGTTAGACCTATCGCTAAAGATATTTGAGTCAAGCTTGAAGCGTGAAGCGTGAAGCGTGAAAGAGTACTTGTCCCCCCGCCGGCCAGCCCGACCAGCCCCAAGACAACCAAAATCCCAAATCGTCCCGGCACGCGAATCCCCTGAAAAAAAGTGACCTGATTGTAGAGCCAGACATAAGGCGAAAATCTTAAAAGCGGAGCCAGGCCATGGCCAAGCGCCTCTTCGTTGAGGCCAAAGGAAAGCAACAGTCCGAGAAGAGTCAGCAGCAACAGAAAAATAACAGATGGGACAGTATAATCCCGGCTGGGAGAGGTGAGGTAGGGGCGGGAGGTTTTGCCCTTCGCTGTCCGCCGAAACGGCTTGAGATAATAAAACAGCCCGGCCAGAGCCAGGCAAAGACCGACCAAGCCAAAGGGCAGCAGGGGTTGAAACTGGTGGTCAGCCGCCTGCCAGCGGCCAAACGTCCAGCCATAGAGCAGGTTGTGGGGAATGGCGGTTAAATAATCCGTGAAGGCGGCGCTGTAAATCCGCACCTCGCCGGGGGTGCGGACGGCCCCCATCACGTCGCTAAAAATGAGATACATGCGCCAGATCGGCCAATTGAGCAGTAAGGTGATCAGAATCGAGAGGAAGGCCGCCACGCCCAGGCCCCAGCGCCAGTAGACTCGACCGCTTACGGCATAAACCAGGGCCAGCAAAGCGCAGGCCAGGGTCAAATTGAAGGAAAAGTGAAAGCCGGACAGAGCCTGCAGATTAAAAACGACGGCAAACAGCAGCGGGTAGCGCCAGCCGGGCCGGGTCAAGGTCCAGTGGAGAGCCAGCAAAGCCAGGGGCAGCCATTGAGTCACCAACAGTTCGAGGTGGTTCAGTTGGCCAAAGCGGTGCGGCGAGAAGGCGAATAAGACTCCGGCGATAAAGCCGGCCCAGCGCTGGCCGGTCCAGGCGGTGATCAACAAGTACATGGTGTAGCCGGAGAGGACAAAGGTGAACAACACCGATAGATTCATGCCCAACAAGTGGCTGTCACTCAACAGCAGAAAAGGCAGCATCTGGGCCGAAAGCAGTAAAAAATGTTCACTGTAGGCCAGGGTCAGCGGAAAAGGGTAGAAAATATTAGCATTGAAGATGTTCGCCAGGGCCGCCGGGCCGCCGAGAAAAGCATGGGCGTTCCACTGCATCCGCCATACATTCAACAGCGGGTCGGTGGGTTCGGGGACCATGCTGGTCAGTTTGAGGGAGAGAGGGTAGAGCATGACGAGGGTGAGCAAAAAAAAGAGGCCGAGGATGGCCCATTCTCTGATGCAAAAGGTGAACCGTGGAATATACACGAGAGTTGAACGACCTTTTTAATAATTCCTATTGTGACATTTGTCGAGCCGTCGTAGAAGTAACTCTTTAAATTCCGCCTCTGGTAAATCAGGGAATCGGCGCCGCAGGCCGTGGATAAAGAGTTGCCGGGAAAATTCAGATAACTCAAAGACTTTGGCTAGCCGCTGTTCCGGAGTCATCCGACGCAAAACCTGGAGATATAGTTTATGATTGGGACGTTGTTTAGGATCTTTAGGCATCAGTGCAATTATAATTGACGGTGAGTTATCAGACAAAAGGGGCAGGTTTGAAGTTTCGGAGGCGATACGGGGAGAATTATCAACAATAAATTGTCAATTGTTAATTGTTAATTGACCTAATACCACACTATCCCCCAGCGACTGGCCGGCGAGGTTATCCCAAATAGGCAGCCGCTGCGAGGTGGCCGGGGCGTAAAGGCCAAAGACGATCTGGTAATCGCCCGGCGGGGTCGCGGGGTTAACCGGCAGGCGGAACTGGCGAGATGAACGCTGGCCGGGACGCATTTCGGTGGTCATTAAGCGGCAGGCCGGGTCGTCGTCGTGCTGGCCCCAGCGGGCGCCATCAGGGCCGACGAGGTGGACAAAAGCGCGATAACGAGTCTCCATCGGGGCCAGGCTTTCCCAATAGACCGTCACCGGCAGCAAGTCGCCGGGGTGAGCGGGGGATTGAGGTGCATCGTAGCCGCGCAGCAGCAGCTTATCGCCAAAGTTAAGCGAGGCCGGCTGGCTGATGATTTCGTCCTGGGCCATGCGGGCCGGGGTCGTGAGCCGGTCGAAGGCGTGCCGGTATGCCTCCAGATCCAGCACTTCTGGCTGGCGGGGCACGGCGTTTTTCTCGTAGAGGTGGAGCATCGGTTCCTGATCTACCAGGACCACCCGGGTCAAGGTGTAGCCCCGGTCCATGATGGCCTGCTCCTCCTCCGGCCAGCCTTCCAGGTCGTTGCGCACCCAGTAATTTTGGGGATCATCGTAACAGGAACGCGGGGTTTGCAAGGTGTACCAAACCGGCACGGCAAAGGACTCGTTGACGCTGCGAAAATCGCCGGACAGATCTCCGCTGGCCCACAGGTAGCCGACGGCCTTCCATCCCCCCAGGCGCGGGTTGGAGAAAATTTTGCGCGGGCGGGGCAGGTCGCCGTAAAGAAGGTTGTAAATAGAGTTTGGATGAGCCGCCGAGTCGGCTTTGGCCCGCCAATAGGTTGTTACCTGGGCGTTGAAAGCCAGGTATTGATAGCCGATAATGAGGGCCAGGGCCAGGCAGAGGACAACAGTACCCAAGAGTAGACGGTAGACGGCAGACGGTAGACGGGGAACTTGGATGGCAGTCCCGTTTTTGAACGCCGGTTGCTGGCTGCTGGTTTTCAGGCAGGCCCACAAATCCAACAGGGCGAATACCGCCAGCAAAGCCCAGCCAGTGTAAGCCACCTGGATGTGGTCGGCGGCATCTTTGGCCAGAAAGAGCAGAGCGCCCAATGGAGCAATAAACCACAGAAAGATTATTTTTATCTCAACGGCAGTCTGGGGCGACACGATTAGCAGTAAGGTCAAGCCGGCGTAAGGCACAAAAGCCAGATTGAGACTGCCTACCTGCCAGAGGGCAGGCCAGGCTACAGTGCTGACCATGGCCAGGCTCAGCCCGGCGAAGACAAGCCACCCCCACCAACGCCAGCGGGCAAACTGGCGCAGCAAAAGCCAGAAGAGGAGTAAAACCAAAATTGGCGCGTGATAGCGGCTGCTGTAGAGCTGGTCTTGATCGAACAGGTTGGCGACTTGATTGTAAAACAAGCCTTCGCCGATGCGGTCACTGGCAAAGTATTGGTAAACCAGGCCAATTTCAGGGTCTAGAAAGTAGGGCACGTAAAAGAGGGCCACCAAACCGCTGAAGAGCAGCACTGCGCCAAGCACCCAGGACCAGGCCAGCCGTCCCTGCCGCATTTTCAACCAGGCAATGTAAACAAATACGGGCAGATAAAGCAGCACATCAGGGTGAGCGATAAGACCGACAGCCAGAATGACGGCAGTATAGAAAAGAAACCAGTCGGTATCTTCTTTATACCAGCGATAAGCCAGCCAGACAGCCAGCGCTCCCCACAAAACAATCAGGCTTTGGTTCTCGACAAAGCGGGCGTAGGCCACATAAAAGCCGTTGACCGCCACGAACCCGGCAGCCAGCAGGCCCGGCGCAGCCCGGCCGCCGCTCATGCGCCGTCCCAGGGCAAACATCATGGGGACCAGCAAAATCGAGGTAATCACAAAGGGGGTGCGAGCGATGCCTTCAGTCACCCATCCGTTCAGATACCACAGCGCGGCGGGGAGCAGCCAGTGAATCGGTCCCTTGGTATCGAGATAAGGGGCATACTCCTCGCCTTTGTAGGCCCGCACGATCAGCCGCATATTCTCCAATTCATCCTCGTGGAACTCGGCATAACCGAGGCGAAACAGACGGGTAAAGGCAGCGACCGCCACAATCGCCAGGAGAATGAGCAAGACGGTGCGGGAAGGCCAGGTGATTTTAGATTTTCGATTTTGGATTTTCGATTGACTCTTGATTATTAACCAGGCTATGCCGATCAGTGTGGCCAGGTTAAGGGCAATCAGGTTGGGCGTTTCGGTGAAGGGGCCGGGGAGTAATAGCGCGATGAGCAGAGCCAGGGCTGACAGTACCGATGAACCGCCGATGACCAGGACAATTCGCTCAACGGCATCGTCGGTATTCAGCCAACCCAGGGCCGACATCCAGGCCCATCCCGGCAGGACAAAGGTCAAGGCCAGCGCTGCCGGAAATCGCAACCAGGCCCAATCCAGGCTGCTGTATAAAACGATGGCGTTGCCCAGGAGCAAGGCCAGGAATAAACTGATGGAGGTTCGGGAGAATGACATATTAGGGAGTAGGGAGTAGACGGTAGACGGTAGACAGTAGACGGGGGGTATTTACCCAACATCTGCTATCTACTATCTGCCATCTGCCATCTGCCATCTGCCATCTGCAACCTATCATTTCTCCACCGCCTGAATCCGGGTGAGCCAGACCCGATTTTCGGAAATGGGGGAGAGTTGGCTGGAGGCGGGCATACGCTGGCCGGTGAGCGGGTCATACATGCCGACAAAAATATCGTATTTCCAGGGGGGGGCGTCTTTAGCCAGCGGCACTTCAAAGTGATCTTCGACGACTTCGCCGGGCAGCCAGCCGCTGGTGGGCGCTGTCCCCTGAGCAGGAACGCTGTCCCACTGCCCCCGGATCACCTGATCGGGGCCAACGGCGTGGACAAATACGGTGTAATTAGCCGCGGCCGGGTGCAAGCTGCGCCAGTAGAGGGTCAGACCAAATGATCCTTCAGGAATAACGGTTTCATTCAGTAATTTATAACCCACCAATTCAATCTCGTCATTCAGAAAAGCGGAAACAGGCGTTACGCCCCGGGGCAGCTCAAAATTTCGCTCCTGGGCTTTAATCCTGACCTGGGCAAGGGTGACAGCCGGGCCGGTCGGTTCACCGGTGTCAGGGTCAATCACACTGACCTGCAAGGGGTAATCGCCAGGGGGAGCTTCCGCCGGAACCCGGAAGCGATAAGCTGCGCCAACCACCTCCGTGCGCCGCCACTGCGAAGCGGGGTAGGCCTCCAACAAGGGGGGTTCAGCCACCACATATTGCTTGCGCTCGGCAGAGATAAACGAGAACTGGACTCGATAATCCCTGTCCGGCGGCTGTGTTGCCTGCCAGAAAATTTTACCCTCAATCTCCGCACCTGGCGATAACTCACTCTCCGCGTAATCATGCCCCAACAGCGTCAGCACCTCGTTGACGGGCGTTGAAATCATCGTCTTTAGCTCAAGGTCAGCAGGCTGCGGCAACTTTTGGGGCGGGGTCAGGGTTATCGAGCCAATTTTTTTGGCCACCCCATAACTCTGGCCGGTGATAAAATCGTACATCCCCACCTCTAGGTGGTAAGTTCCGGGGGGCGTGGCCGGGTCAATTGGCAGCTTATACTCATCGCGGATAAAGTAGCCGGCGTACCAGCGGTCGGGCCGCCAGATCCCGGCCAGGATCAGCCGGTCAATCTGGCCCCAATTGTTGCCCTGATCATCCACCAGGCGGATATAAATGTTTTGTTCCCCATTTATTTGGGCGAGTGTCTCCCAATACAGCGTCACCGGCAGGCCGGCTACTTTCTGGCCATAAAAATAGGCCGACTCGGACAGCCCAGCCTGGGCGGCAAAACGATCAGCCGGCATCCTTACCTGGGGCACATTCACCCCAATCAGCCGCGCCCCGCCGCCCAGGAGGGCTTCGGCGGGGAAGGTGTAATTTTGCGGAGGCCCCTGGCTGATAATCGGCCCCGGATAAATCCAGGCGTATTCAATCCCACCCAAATTAACCACCTTGAGCGGTTCACGCTGGTGGAAGTAGGTCAGGATTTCGCTGCTGGGAAAGCCTCGCTGCACTTGATTAACGTAAAATACTACATAATCCCCGGTCAGCGCGGAACTTTGGTCAGACAAATCCAGGGTGCGCCCGCGATAATAGGGGGCGAATTGATTGCTGTACCAGGAAGTCACCGGCGGCGGCTCCTGCGGATTTAGCTCGTTGAGATACCGGGCTGCCAGGTCCAGACCTTCCCCCCAACCAATGTTAACTCGATAGGGCGCGGTTGCACCTCCGCCCAGCAGCGGATTGTAATAAGCCAAGTAGTAGGGATGATACAGCAGGACTAAAAGAGCTTGCAGTATAATTGCCAGGGCAGCCAGGCCGGTTGCCGTGAGACGAAGCCGGCTGAAGAGAGCCGGCAGGTGTCGTTTTAACCAGGCCGCCAATGCCCATAAAGCCATTGCCGCGAGCAATCCGGCGGCGAAATAGACCGGCAGAATATAGCGGTCGCCGCGGCGGGAAATGAGTGAAACCGGGGTAACGAAGACAGTGATATAAGCCACCAACCCCAGGGCCAGGGGCAACATGCGGGCCGCCCAACTCTCGATTTTACGCCAGCGGTCGGCCAGGCCGGCTACAATCAGGCCCAGACCGGCGACAACCCCCACGGTCGCCAGGGGGGTGAGGTGGTAAGGAAAAACGATGAGGTAGTACAAAGGGTTTTGGTCGCTTTCCTGATCGCCCCAAAAATGGCCAGTGGTCGGATGGGGCAGGCTGTTGACACTGCTGATATTCTTGATAATCCATTCCAGGGCAAACAGGGGGCGGGTCCACATGGCCGGCCATAAAGCAAAAAAGGCCGCCAGGGCAATGAGTCCCCAGCCCAGCAGAGCCAGCCCCAACCTTTTCCAGCGCACGGCGCGAGGCGTTCCCGGCGGTGGAAACAGGGCGTAACAGAGGCCGCTGACTACCAGAATGGGAGCAAGGAGGACGGCCGGTGTTTTGCTCAGGGCGGCCAAGCCGCCAAACAGGCCGGAAAGAAGCAGCCAGCGCCAGCCGCCCGCATCCAGGTAAAGCAGAAACGCCAAAAAGGACAGAAACATAAAATAGGCCAGGGGCGCATCCACATGGATAATGCGGGTGTGGGCTAAAATGAAGGGATCAAAAGCGATCATCAGCGTGGCCAGGATGGCCAGACGCTGACCCAAAAGCCTACGGGTGAGGAAATAAATGCCCAGGATACTAAGCGAGGCCGCCAGGACCAGCGGGGCGCGCACCCAGGCGATAAAATCCAGGGGGTATTCAAACATACCAAAATTGGCGGTTACCTGCCTGAGGGTCGGCAGCAGACCGGCCTGAACCCAGGGGAGAGGCAGCCAGCCTTGATAATGAACCCAGTAACGCAGCCACACGCCGACAGCGCCTAAAACCAGGGTCGGGACGCCGGGGTAGCCCAAAACCAAGGCATTGGCCCAATTTCCTCGCAGCGCCGCCCTGAGGAAAGCAGAGGAAAACATGATTTGGTCATCTTCGTCGGCGGTGAGAAAGGTAGCCAACCCCAGGATGCGGGGGATAAAGATCACTAAAAACAGGGCAAGTGGAATGGCCAGGTGCAGCCAGCGCCGGTCAATATGGATCCCGGCCAGAGTCAAGCGCCGAGATGTTGATTTTCCGATAAGTAGGTCCATTCAGCGTTCGTTTTTATTCTATGTTTAGGGTGGTCAATGCCACAAAATCGTTGCCGCCAGTGGCAGGGCGCAGGCGCTCCTGCGTATCCAGGCGATACATCCCCGTAATCAGGCTGTAGTTACCCGGCGCCAAATCGGCAGGCAGGGGCAGCCGCACGATGTCGGTCACAATCTCGCCGGCGGGCCACTGGCTGGTGGGGAAGTACCCTCCCAGCGGCTGGCTGTCCCAACTGGTCGCCAGCACTCCCTGGTTGTTCAGCAATTGGGTGAACACAGTGTAATTCTCGGCGAGAGGCATGTCTGTTTGCCAGTAAACCTTTAAATTTAAATGTTGACCCGGTTTGACCGGTCCCGGTTCAATCTGATACCCCCGCAGGGCGACTGACTCGCTCAGTCGGACTGTCTTCTCGTTAGGAATGGTTTGACCGGGCGGAAGACGCAACCCAAAATAGATGATGTGGTCGTTGTCCCAAACCCGCCGGGCCAGGTAGTTGCTTTGAACCCAGGCCAGATAATCCGGCAGCCAGGGCAGGCGCAGACTCCACTGGACCACTGCCGGGGCCTGGACCTGCTCGGTCAGGCGAAGCATCCGTTCCGAAGTTTGCCGTCCGGCTTTGATAGCGACCAGAGCGACATCACCCAACGGCGGCGGGGTCCGCCGGTCTGCCATAAAAATGAGCAGTTGGCTGTCGCCCATCACAAAATCGTCGGGGGTCGACACCGCCCGGAGCAGTTTCAGCGCCTCGGCTTCGCGCCCGCCGGTCACAATCGCCGCCGTTTCTCGGTTGGCCTTGACAATGGTGAGCAGGTTGAGCGCAGCGACCATAATGATCAGTGAGTAAATCATGATCGCCGGGCGCTGCTCGCCGTTCGCCGATAAGCTGCCGATCACCTGTGCTTCATAACTGATCAATTCCGCCCCCAACAAAATCAGCGGCGGCAGCAGCACAATAAAATGGTGCGGGAAGAGCGGCGCGTGCCACCCAAGCATGACGATACCGGCCAGCAGCCAGATCAGCCAAGTTAAAGGGTACAGCAGCGAAGAAGTGAAGAGGCGATGAGGCGATAACACTCGCCCCTGCTCCTCTGCTCCCCTGCTCCCCTGCCAACCCTCTTCCCAGGCCCTAAAACCTGCCGCCATTATACCTCCAAATGCCAGTAGCCAAAATCCCCAGTGGCTGTTGATGAAAAGCTGGAATTGGGTCCAGGTTTCAGCAGTGGAGCTGGGAACAGCCGCCCGTAATTCGCTCCGAAAGCGGATCAACTGGTCATACACCGCCGCCGGGTCGTAGACCAGTGGCACTACAGCCAGAGGAATAAGCAGGCCCAAGCTCCACAGGAGGCCGTCGAGCAAAAGCTGACCACCCGCCCCTACTACCTGACTACTGATTACTGACTTCTGACTACTGACTTCTGGCTTCTGACTACTGGCTACTGACCTCTGACTTCTGACCAGCAGCAGCCAGCCAATCGGCGCGACCACAAAGGGATTGAGCATTTTGGTAATGAAGCTCAGGCCGAGGGTCAGGCCGGACGCCAGAAGCCAGGCTTTGTGGCCTCGGTCCAGGTAGAGGAAGAGGAAGACTACCGAAGTCACAGCCAGGGCTGTGGCCGGGACTTCGGCCATGGCCAGGCGGGAAAAGGTAAAAACGAGCGGGGCCAGGCTGACTAGAATCACTGCGGTCAAAGCAGCCGGCCAGCCCCCGGAACGATAGGCCAGCCAGCTCAAGGCAGCGGCCAGCAGGCCAAAGCTGGGTAAGATGGCCCAACGTCCGGCCTGAATCGTCGGCCCGGCCAGCCGGAAAGCCAGCCCTATCGCCTCCAAAAAAAGGGGCGCCTGCACGGCATACGTTTCCGAGTAGAGCGGGTAGCCGTCCACAGCCAGCCTGGCCCACATCAGGTGCGCGCCTTCGTCGTTGGACAGGCCAAAGGCGTCCAGGTTTTGGGCGCGCCAGGCAAAGGCTAGGGCGAGAATGAGCAGCCAGAGAGCCAGCCATTTTAGATTTTGGACTGCCCTTTCGGGCGTGGATTTTCGATTTATTTGTTCAGACAATTTGACCAGTATATATCAGGTTAGTGAACAGGGAAAAATTAGCAAATAGAGATCAAAACGGAATATTAAGTTTTTTCAATTGTGACGCCTTTAATTTTAGCCAATCAGAAAAGTCGCCTTTCAGGGTAGGGTAACAATATTTTTGTATAAGTGAGGCAAGTTTAGCAACATCATCAGCTATTTCTTCGGGTTTCCGGCAAAATCTGTAGTCGAAATGCTCTTGAGGAGCCAAGGAATCGATGAACATGCCCAAATCTATGCTGCTATAATATTGAACCTTTGGCACCTGGTCAGCACGAGCAGGTTTTATATCACCTAAAACGCTCTGTCTATCCAGATATATTGTTATGAGACATACATCTGATCTCAATTCAAACACACCGTTCGATGGTTGAGTTAATAAAAAGCCGTAATCAGCGATTATGGAAGCAAATGATTTAGGAACAGTTTCTTGAAACGCCAGCCAATAAGGGTTTGGTTTAAACCTTTGCTTGGCCATTAGTTTACTCCTCTTCTTTTTTGTTTGGTAACATCAAGATCCAACGCAGGAACACTTTTCTCGCTACTCAGGGTAAAATCTCAACATGGTCGCCACCCTCAATCAAAGGCAAACGCACTCCCGTATCGGGATGATAGAGACCGATGTGCAGAGTAAAGTTCCCCGTCGGGCGCTCCGGCTGGAGGGGTAAGGTGACAGTTTCGATCACGACTTCGCCGGGCTGCCAGAGGGAGGTGGGATACTGGCCCCGGTCGGGGGCGGAGTCGTTTTGGCCGTAAATCTGCCCATCGGGGCCGATGAACTGGACAAAGCGGATCAGGTTGGGGGGAATGGTCAGAGCTTGCCAGTAGAGCGTAATCGTGAGATTTTGGATTTCCGATTTCGCTGGCATGCCTGTGGCGGGATTTTGGATTTGTGAAGTGCTGTAGCCCAACAGTTTGATCTGGTTGTCGAAGTTGGCCTGGAGGGAGTGGGGCGGATTGGGCAGAGTAAACTGGCGGGGGGTCGGGCCGCCTTCAGGCAGGCCCCAGACCTGGTGGATTTGGGCCAATTCGACCAGCGTGCCGTTGGCAGGGAGACGAACCGCCCAATCAATGGGCCGGCTCAGGCTAGGAGGGTAACGGCGGCTGACCTCCCAAGGATCGCTGCCGTTGACGAATCCCAAAGCCAGCCGGTAGTTTTCGCTAGCGCGGGTGTACCAGGGCAAGGTATTAAAGCGCACCCGCACCGTCTCCCCCACCGGCCACTGGGCGGGCGGATACCAGACCAGTGTGGGTTGGAGATCTGCCGTCGCGCCGATGGGCTGGCCCCCGGCGTCGAGCAGGTAAATTACCGGCTGCAACTCCGGCAGTGACGCCAGCGATTGGAGGGGTTCCAGGTCAACACTGACCTGCACCTCTTCCTGCCGGTTGAAGCTGAGAGAGTAGCCATGCAGACGGATCACCTTGCCAAAGTCAACCGTGAGGGCGTAGCCGGGCGGGGAGTCGGGGTGAGCGAAGGTGTAAAAGGGAGTAGGAAGTAAGGAGTAGGGAGTAGGGGAAGTATTATCGGCGGTCGGCGGTCGGCGGTCGGCGGTCGGCGTTTGAAGGCGCAGGATACCATCCACAGCCGTGACAAGCTGGTAGTCGCCGCTTTCCAGAAGGGTCTGGCGCAGAAATTGGTGCAGGCCGCCGCTGTTTTCAAAAGAGGTGATGTCGAGCAATACTTCCTGGACTTTTACCGGGGCGGGATAGGCTGGATCGGTGAAGTAGGCAAAATCGGTGTAGATGGCGGGCCGGTGGGTCACATGAGGGGCCAGGTTGGATTGGGTGAACAGCGGCGCGTCGGGCGGAATCGTGGACAGCAGGCCGGCCAGCCGCTGCTGGTGGGCTGTCATTTGGGGCCAGGCAAAGGGTCGAGCCAGGGGGGTGAAGCCGCGATGGTAGTGGTAGACGATGGAGAAAGTGAGGAGAAGAAGGCACAGGAGCAGAGGGAGTTGGGAGAGTTGGAAGGTTGCAAGATTGGAAGACTGAAAAATGGACGGTCGGCGGTCGGTGGTCAGCGGTCGTGAGGCCCATGCGCTGATGCACCGGATGCCGTAGATAGCGGAGATGAACAGAAACGGGGCCAGCGGCGCGCCGTAGTGAAAATCTTCCAGGCGCCAGGTGAGGGGGTTGTCGCTAAGCAGGTTGATAGCCAGGGTGGGCAGCAGCGGCAGGAGGGTCAGGGGGTTAAAGAGAGCCAGAAAAGCCGTGGGGAAAAAGAGGTCGAAGAAGTAGCCCGGCAAATCAACCTGATGCCACAGGTGGTTGAAAACAAGCACCGGCTGGGTGAGCAGCGTCTGCAGCATTTCCAGCGGCGTCGCACCGAGCCAGGTGTAGCGGTCGAGCTGGATGTTGCCGCCTGCGGCAAAACGCGGCTGGATGAGAAAGAAAGCGACACTGAACCAGGCGGCGCTCAAGGCAAGGGTCAGCCCGGCCAAGCGCCAGCGTCGCTGGGCCAAGCCGATATACAGTCCTACCATTGCGACCACCAGCGGTATATCCTCTTTGCAGGCCATCGCCAGCAGCGCAAAAAAGAGAAAGCGGCGGTCATGTCTTTGCTCAAGCGCCAGAAAAGCAAACAGCAAAAACGTCGGCGACAGCGTCACCGCGTGAAAGTCAAAGAGCACGGCCGACTCCAGGGTGGGCAGGAGCAGGTAGGCGAGAGGGGGGATAAGATAGAAGATAGAAGATAGAAGATAGAGGATAGAGGATTGACTATTAAGTGTTGACTGATGATTACTGGTGGCCGCCGCCAGGGGCAGGCCGTTAATTATTGACAATTGATAAAGCGGCCATGCACCGGCGGCGACGACAGTCGCCTGGAGAATGAGCAAGGTTTCTGGTCCGCCCAGATTGAGCCAATAAAGTGGAACCAACAGCAGCAAAATCGGTTCGACATGCAGGGCGAGGCGGGATTGGATGGGGGTCATCAGGGTGAAGTTGAGGAAACGTCCCTGGGCCGTGTTCCACAAGGCCTGGTCTACATTGCCCAAATCCAGGCCGTTGGTCTGAAAGGCGCGGTGCTGCTGCACGGCCAGAGCGCCGAAGAAAACGGCGAAGGCGAGGATGAGGAGAAGGCAAACGGTAGACGGTAGACGGTAGACGGTAGACAGGGAGGGAGGAGGGGATTCTAATGGTGAATGGTTCATGGGTTCAGGGGCTTTTGAAGTCGTCATCTTTTGATAAGTATGCCACAAAACGTTTGAACAGGCATCGGCTGACTTGACATAATCCTATTAGAAAAATAGCGATAAGAGGCTGGAGGTTTGGCCTAGTTGGGTCTTCTCTTCAGAGTGGAGAAGTGGTTTTGGAAAAAACGTAGGGATAGGCGTGGAGGATGTCAGGGCAAAGTTACCTCGGTGATAAGGATAGCGTCAAGGACAGCCTCGCCTGACTCGTTGAGGACCGGCACGCGCTGGCCGTTCAAGGGATTGTACAGGCCGGCAATAAGCCGATAGGTTCCAGGAGCAACGGGGGTGGGGAAGGCCAGGCTGTGCGGGTCGGCGATGATTTCGCCAGGCAGCCAGCCGGTCGTTGGGCGCTGGCCGGCAGCGGGAAAGCTGTCAGACTGAGCCACCAGGCTGTTATCGGCGGTCAAGAGTTGAGCAAACACTTTGTAGCGAGTGGTCAGGGGTGTCTGCGTCTGCCAATACAAGGTAAGATCGAGCTTTTGCGCCCCAGGCCGGAATTCGTAACCGGCCAAAGCCACGCCTTGCTCAAGGTGGGCCGGTGCGGCTGGCGGGCTGGCCGAAGGGGGCAGCTCGAATTGATGGGCCGGTGTAGTGACTTCTACCATACCCAGGGCAAACGCTTCCCCAGCCGGGTCGCTGCCGGTGTGGAGCATGACTACCAATTCGTACCGTCCGGCCGCCAGCGTAGGCGGAACAATAACATCGTGCTGCGAGAGCAAGAGGGCGCGGCGGCCCCATTTTTCGATGGGCAACGGCAGCGGGTCGAGCTGCTCGGCGACCCGCTGACCATCCTGCCGCCATTCAAACATGACCGAGTTGTTGGGAATCGCGCCGAAAGTCCAGAGTGGGGCAGCTTCGCGCCAGGCCAGGCGGAGGGGAAAGATGTCGCCGGTGGTAGCGGCAGGCGGAGGGCTGTCGTAGCCAACCAAGCGGGCATTGGGGGCGAGAGACTGGTCAGTTAGGTGGGGCAAATCAGCTTCGACGGGGAGAGACTGCCAGCCCAGTTGAATTTCACCCAGCAGCAGGCCGCCACCCTGCCCCAACGGCTGGCCGCTTGCTGCCAGCGTTTGGCCGGTGGCAGGATCGTACCAGCCTACCTCCAGCCGGTAGGTTCCTGGCGGCGTGCCGGGAGGAACAGCCACTTCCTGGGCATCCTCGACGAGCATGGCCGGTTGCCAGTTTGAAATCGGCCAGAGACCCATGACCGGCGGGCCGTCGGACTTGGCCCAGACCCGGCCCTGGGCATCCACCAGGCGGACGTAGACAAAGCGTTTGGACGGCGGCACAGCCAGTACCCGCCAGTAAAGAGTGACAACGAGCGGCTGGCCGGAAAGCTGCGGCTGCGATAAATCGTAGCCGAGCAGGCGGACCTCGCCGCCAAAATCGCCACCCAGGGGATAGTGAGGAACTGGGTCAGGGCGCATCCCGGCGACCGGCCCGCGATAAACCCAGGCGTACTCTATCCCGGCCAGGTGCACCGTGTACTCCGGCTGGCGGCGAGTCCGGAAGTAGTGAATCACGTTGGGGTTAGGGATGTTGCGCTGGACCTGGTTAAGGTACAGCACGGTATAATCGCTGGTGATCAAATTTTCCGATTTTTTCAGGGTCTGCAGCCGACCGGGGTAAAAAGCAGAAAAAAGCTGTCCGTACCAGGCTGTCGCCATGCCGGGCGGCTGCCGGCTGACATAGCGAGCCGCCTCGTCCAAGCCCTCGCCCCAGCCGACCAGCAGCGTTTTGGGTGCCCACAGCCAGCCGAGGAAAGCCGGGTTGTAATAGGTCAGATAGTAAGGATGGTAGAACCAGGCCAAAAGAACGAGCGGCACAAACAGGAGGAGGCGAGCATACGGGAGGCGAAGAAATGAGAGACGTGAAAGTATACCCGTGGTTATACGCCGTTCGCCTATTCGCCGGCCCGCTTCGTAAAATGCCAGGCCCGCCAGCAGGCAAAAAGTGGGATAAGCCGGCAGTAGATAACGGACCGCCTTTTTGGAAGCAATTGTCATCACGAGCATGTAGGTGAGGGCGAAAAACCAGAGGGGAAGGGAGTGTGAAACGTCGAGCGGGGAGCGGGGAGCGTACTTTTTAGGCAAAATGTAGATAGAGATAGCCTG
Source organism: Anaerolineales bacterium (assembly GCA_015075185.1). Classification (GTDB taxonomy): domain Bacteria; phylum Chloroflexota; class Anaerolineae; order 4572-78; family J111; genus DSQQ01. The sequence goes on from JABTUW010000001.1 coordinate 399,938, forward strand.
CCAGAAGCTTAAGCCCAGGCCAAGCAGCAGCCAGGGGGTGGCCCTGAGCAGAAAGGCGACCGGATAGAAAAATGGGCCGGGGTCTTCCACAAAATCGCCCAGCCAGAACATGCCAAAGTTGCCGGTACCGGCTTCCTGGTCGGTCAGGAGTTTGTCAAAAGTAAGCTGGAGCGCCTCTTGGGGTCGAGTCCACATGGCCGGCCATAGAATATAAAAGACAAGAGAGGAAACGAGGGCCGCAATAACCAGACCCGCCAATCCGGTAAGGACAGTCTGCAAGAGGCGCGAACTGTGAGGGGCAGGCCGTGAAACATAGCCAATCATGGCCCAACCGATCAGCAGGGCGACCAGCATTGGCCCAAGCAGCAGGGCGGTAGATTTGGTGAGCAAGGCCAGGCCGGTGAACAGTCCGGCCAGGAGCAGCCAGGGCCGCCCCTTTTGCAGCCCACCCAAGACATCTGCCCCACCACCAGGTCGGGTAATGAAAACGTTTTTCTGACTAGAGCCGAAGGCCTCCTGTGGGCTGATTACTGGCGACTGATTACTATTTTCAGAGGAGAGGGGCAGCACAGCGCGCAGCCAGAGCAGGAAGGAAAGTCCGGCCAGGGTCATAAACAGAGTCAGCGGCGCTTCATTGTGCAGCAGGCGGCTGTAGCCCAGGATAAAGGGATCGAGGGCCAGCAGGCTGACGCCGATGAAAGCCGGCCAGCGGCCCAGCAATTTCCGGGCCAGGGCATAGAGAACCAGCAGCAGCAGGCTGTTAACCAGGGCGGTCATCACCCGCCCGGCGACGTAGGCATACAGTTCGGTTTGGGCCAGGCCGACCACCGGCGCAGCCCACCAGGCGACAGTAACGCCGGGGTAGCCAATCCCCAGGGTCAGCTCTAAATCACCCGTCGCCAAACCCTCGGCAAATTCCTGAGCATGCTCAAGAAAAAGCGGTTCATCAGCCGTCAGGAAAACATCCAGATTAATCAGGCGGGGGACGAAAATGATGAGAATTAGGAGAACAAAATAAACGATTTGGATTTCTCGCTTTTGGACGGCCCTTTTGGGCGTGGATTTTCGATTTTCGATTTTCGATTGACTATTCAATCTGTAGGACTCCAGGCATGAGGGCGTTTTCGCCGCTGGTGTCATTTTGCAGCGGCAGGCGCTCGCCCGTTTCCAACAAGTAGAGACCGACCCACAATTCATAACTGCCAGGCGGCAGGTCGCCGGGAAGAGACAGGTAGCTGCTTTCGCGAATGGTTTCGCCGGTAGGCCACAGGCTGGTGGGATACAAATTATCCAGGGGACGGTGGTCGGCCTGGGCGACAGTGTCTCCACCGGGCCGGCGCAAATGCACAAAAACGGTATAATCGTGCGGCAGCGGGGCCAAAGCCTGCCAGTAAAGCGTTAAACGTAACGGTGCGCCGGGGACGGGCTGAATAGGTTCGACCGTATAGCCAGTCAAACGGACCAGATTGCCAAAATTTGCCTCAAGCGGCTGGGCCGGGTCGAGGGCCAGCGGCTGCGCATCGGCTTTGGAACGGAGAATTAAAATTCCCTGGGTTTCGCTCACATAATCGGTTTGAGCCAACAACTGCTGTTGGAAGGGCAGGTCATAATATTCACGCTGCAAGCCCCAGCGTTCCAGGACCAGCCAGACGCTCTGCTGGGCCAAGACCTTGTGTAATTCCGCCGGAGTGCGGATGGCCGGCGAACCAAGCCAGCGGTCCACAGCCTGGCCGTTTATGTTCAACAGGCGATAATCGTAGCCCCCCCGTCGTTGGACGCCATAGAAATCGTTATGTCCCAGGTAAAAGGCCGCAGCCGCAGGTGTGCCGGTGAGGATGGTGTCGCCCTTCTGCCAGCGAGTCTGGACATAGGCAAAGGCGGAGTCGTAGTTGTTGCCGGTGTTGGCCAGAAGCGCCCGGACGGGAGACTGGGCGATAACAAGGATAAAGCCGGAAATGAGCAAGGGCAGGATAGAAGATAGAAGATAGAGGACAGCAGGTGGAGTGGTCAAGTAATTACTATCAGTTGGCCGCCTGTGGCCATCATCCGTTATGGCAGGCCATTGATTACCTGTACTCGATAGAGTGGTGGCGATGATTCCTCCCACCCAGGCCATGCCCTGCGCGCCGAGCAGCAGCAGTACCGGCAGGAGCATGAACAAGTATTTGTCGTCACGGCGGTCAGGGGAAACGAAGAGGATCATTTCGAGGGTGGTGGTCAGGAGGATGAGGGAGAGAAAGAGGGCAGGGGACTGCCAGCGCGAAGCGCTAGGCGGGAGGGGCAGGGGAGCCGGGGAGAGGGGATAGCTTCTTCCAACCTTCCAACCCTCCAACCCCCTAATTACTGCGAATAGGGCAAAGGGCGCAAAAATTAGAGCGGGCAGTGTCATGTAAAAGGGAGCAATTGCCTGCCAGCCATTAATGGGGTTAAGGGAGAAATTACTGTAAATCGTAAAAACTTGAGCCAAGCCTGGTAGAACGCTCCCGGTATCCAAAGCCTCAATCCCTTTGGGCTGGCCAAGTCGCTTGACCAGAAAGGCGATGGCGAGGATGAGGATGAGAGCAATAATTTCGATGAAAAGGTGAGGCGATGAGGCGAGGGCGCGAAGATGGGCAGAGAAATTGCGTGCCTTCGCGTCTTCGCCTCCTCGTTTCCACTGATTCCACCAGACGGCTGTCATTCCCAACACCAGCGGTGGCGCGAGCGCAACCGCTGCAAAATGGGTCAGGGTCGCTCCCAGGTAGGTGAGCAGGGCGGCCCAACGCCACTTCGCCCTATTCTGGCTGACGCCTTCGTAGGCCAGCCACAGCGTTATTAAAACGAGCAGTTGCAGCTGGGCATACATCCTGGCCCGGCTGCCCCACTCGATAGCCGCCGGAGCGACAGCCAGGCCGGTGACGGCGATCAGACCGGCGGCTGTCGAGAACCAGCGCCGGCCCAACCAGAAGATCGCACCCAGGGTGAGCATGCCAAACGCCAGGCTGACGTAGCGCACCGCCAAACGCGCCGGGCCAAACCAGGCTGCCACACTGCCGGCGTAGGAGTATAACAACCCGTGATCGTAAAAAAGGCCGGAGGGCATGACCGGCACGCCTTTTTGGCCAATCATCTGTACCGCCAATAAGGTCACAAATTCATCCGGGTAAAGCTGGACCGTGTGGATAAAACGGAGGCGCAGCCACAGACCTAAGCTGAGCAGGGCCACAAACGCCAGGAGTATGATGATGCGGTTGGGTTGGCTGAAATTAACTGACACAAGGCCGCATTGTACCAGAAATAGTTATATCTCTCCAATCTTATGGGGACCAAGTTGCCAACTTGTCAGAAGTATAGAACCGCCTCAGATTCAGGCAGACTCTAGCCTCCATAGCCCATTGATACCCTCGCTCAAATCTGCTATATTGGATGTAGAAAAGAAAGGCTCTAAAGCTCTGAGAGACCTTTAGAGCCTGAGTTTTGGAGGATTGCAAAAGCTCAGATTTTTTGTAAGCCCGTTGCCGCTGTCAGGTAGCGGGTTTTTGTTTCTTCCCAACTCAACCAATATTCACTTACGAGACACCACCATGACCAACCCCCTATCTTTCACATCCATTCGACTCCTTCTGGTGATTGCCTTGTCACTCTTCTTTACTGAAGGTAACGCTACAATTTCAGCCGCTGCGCCGCCCTATCCGATCTGTGTCCAGCCGCCGCTCATCCAGGCGACAGTCCCACCTCTCGATAATCCCACCCTGGATCACCAGGTTTACCTGCCGCTTATTTCCGGTCCGCCACCGCTGCCGCTCTGCACGATCTACTGCGGCCTGGCTCCACTAAATGACCCCTACCGGCCTACCGGCTATCACACCTACTTCGCCGACGAATTTGACTGCAACCAACTGCTGGATTATTGGACGGTTCAAAGTCAGATGACCGCCGCCAGCTACACCCCACCAGCCACGGGCTATGTCAAAATTGACAACGGCTCGCTGCAAGTCGGCGTACCGGGGCTGGATACCTCTTTCCCTTATCTTTACATGGTTGACGACAGCGCCACCACCTACGATGTCCCCCACACCACCCGCCGGGTAGATTGGCTGCCTAACCAGGGAGATTTTCGCCTGGCCTTGCGCGTCCGGTTCAAGATTAGTACATTGGGCGAGCACCGCATCGCCCTTTATGCCGACGGCCACCGGCCTCATTACGCCGGGCCGCTGTTCTACGTGGGCATGGATTACAACCGCCAGGAAGAAGCCTGGCGCGGCCTCGTTGCCGGCGCTGACCGGGCCAACAGCTTTGTGGACCTGGGTGATTACGGGTATACTGATCCCTATACCGGCTGGGTGGTGGTCACAGCTGACTTTAGTTACAGCACCGACACTTTCACCCTTAGCGTTGACGGCGTCCCCCGGCTGGCCAAACCCTTGAGCGCCTTCAAGGGCTATCCCCACGCTGCCACCCGCCCCGATACGCTCTACCTCGGTTCGCTGGCCCTGCTGCAAGACCCCGTCCCCTGGACCGATTTCGAGCTGGACTGGCTGCGAGTCTACGCTCCCGTCGCCGCGCCGGAGGCCGCCTTTGGCCTGCTAACAGCCACCGTCGAGACACCTCCCTCGCCCAGCGACGCCCCCAGCGCCTTTTCCGTCGCCCTGCCCGCCGGCCCCTTTGCCAATACCCCTTACTGGAGCGAGCATTTCAGCGGCAGCGAGATGCCTGCTTATTGGCAGCGCGTCTATAATCCTGATCCCGGTTCTTCCTGGACCGAGGTCGGCAACAGCCAGGCCAGCCTGAAAAACGATGGCAGTGCGGCGGGGGTGCCGGTCTGGGCTATTTTCGACGATATGCTGCCGCTTGACATCCTGGGTGGGCTGGAGGCAGGGCGAGAGCCACCGGCGGATTATTTGCAGCGGCGGGGCGGCTCGCCGTTTTGGGCCCTTCCTGACTCCCTTCTCCCTGAGGGAGAGGGGCCGGGGGTGAGGGTTACGGCTACTTATTCTCGCTTTGACTGGCGGCCCAATGAGGGCAACGTCCGTTATGCCTGGCGAGGGCGACAAACGGCCAGCGGCTACGGCGTCGAAATCAGCAATGGCGGCCATGTTCCCTACTTCACCGGGGCCATGTTCTACACCTTGCAAGACTCCAGTTCCAATGGCGGGCAGGGGCAATTCATCTTTCCCGGCTGCCAGGAGCAGTATTTCTGGCGGCTGCACCGGCTGCCGGGCTACGGCGTGCCACACGAGCAGTGGACGATTGTCACCGCCGATTACATCAACGGCACCGTGCATCTGTACGTTGACGGGCAAAAGGTCGGCTGGTGGCCGGAGAGCGACTGCTCCCTGAACTGGTACCTCAAAGGTGAAAACGCCACCTCACCGGATGTCCTCTTTTTTGGCAACCCGGCCACCGCGCCCAACGCTCCCGGCGGCTGGAGTGAGGTGGGGCTGGATTGGTTTGCTACGTTCCCCGGTTTGACGGGGGTGGGGCCGGAGTTGTAACTTTCCTCAGCAAGAATACCTCAGCGAAGAACGGACGGGTTTCAAAAACCTGTCGGTTCTAGTCACCCGTTCGCTTAAACCATTTTGCCTCCAGCTTCGCCATTTCTCCATTTGCTTCCAACCGCGCCAGAGTTCGGTTGACCGTCGCCAGCAGCTCCCGGCTCTGGATGTGGACGGCAGCGGCGTACCACTCGTCGGTCAGGTAGGCGACGATTTTTAGACCCCCTCCCCGGCCCTCCCCCTGCATGGGGGAGGGAGATAGAAGACTGAGGACGCTGGGCGCGTCAACAATGGCGGCATCGGCCTGACCATTGCGCACAACCTCAAGCGCGGCGGCTGCGGAGTCTTGGCGAAGGAGAGTCAGTATGCTCCCCTCTCCCTGCGGGAGAGGGGTTGGGGGAGAGGGCGAAGTATTCATTGCCAATTTTTGTGCCAGTCTCCGCCCTTCCATCTCGGCCTGGCTGCCCCACTCCACGGCGACGGTGCGACCGGGCAAATCCTCAACTGACTTAATTGTTTGGTCATCGGCGCGGGTGACGAGAACCTGCCCGGCGTTGAAATAGTTGCGAGTGTAAGCCACATCCTCCGTCCAGCGAGGGTCGTAGGGCAGGCCGGAGATAATCAAATCTACCCGGCGGGCCAGGAGGGCGTCGTACAGGCCGTCAAAAGCGATATTGACAAATACTGCCTCGACGCCCACATCGGCGGCAATAGCCCGGGCAATGTCTACGTCCAACCCGACAATCTGGCCGTTGCCATCAATGGTTTCAAAAGGGGGAAAGCTGGCATCCAGTCCCACCCGCAGCGTCCCCCGCCGCCGGATTTCAGCCAGACTGCCATCGTCGCGGGGGGAGAGAAAGAACCACAGCCCCAGAGATAACAGGAGAAGCAAGGCTATAGCTCCAATAACGTGTTGCGTCCCGGGGGGAGGCTGCGCTCTGTTGAGTATTGCGTAAAACTTAAAACGTGGAACGTGAAATATCACCTCTATCCTCTGACTACTGGTTACTGACTACTGATTACTGGCTACTACCCTACTGTATTTCTGTACTTCCAGATAAATCGGCTTGGGGTCGAACTCCGGCGTGACCAGGGTAAAGTAATCCAGGTAAGTACGGGCCGACCAGGGATAGCGAAAGGCCCAGACGGCCATCATTTTGGCCCAGGGCCAGCTTTTGACCAGTTCGTAGGCGCGTAGGGTGTTCTCGATGCGTTGGGTCGGCTTGACGGCGCGGGTCCAGCGAGGGTGATCGTTCCAGCCGCCTTCGGTGATGTAGATGGGCAGGTCGGCATAGCCGCGCTCAAGCAGCAGTTGATGGACTAACTCCGTCCGCCGGAAGTTGATCACGTTGGGGTCAGGGGGATCGTCGGCGGGGAACACCCAGCCGTAGGCATGGACAGCCAGACCATCCATGACTTCACCCGCGCCGGCATCGAACATCCGGCCCAGGTAAACCAAATCGTTCATCGCCTGATCGCTGCTGGCGGGGGCCAGGGTTGGGGCCAAAGCCCCACCCAGCACCTGCACGTTTGGATTAGCCGCTTTGGCCCGCCGATAGGCTGCGGCCAGGAGTTGGGTGTAACCCTCCGGGTCAAGCGGCTGAAAGCCCCACTCCAGCGCCAGATTCGGCTCGTTCCAGATGATAATCGCTGTGACTCGATCCCCGTACCGCTCTACAAAGGCCTGCACAAAATCGCCGAAATCATTGTATCGTGCCGGGGCCAAAAAAGACGAGGCTGACTCGGGCGGCCTGGCCCATTCGGGGGTCATGCCCAGCCGGGCGATGACGGTCAACCCCTGGCGATTGGCATGATCAATCACGACATCGCTGTGAGACCAGTCGAAAAAACCGGGGAATGGCTCGTGGTAGGCCCAGGGGAAGTACTCAACGATCCAGGGCGCGCCCATCTCGCGGACCATTTCCAGGGTGCGTTTGATTTTCCAGGCTTCGACCTCGTCGGTGAGACGAGTGTGGACGCCCATTTTGGGATTGGCGGTGATAACGCTTTGTTGGGGGCCGAGTTCGAGGAGGCCAGGCGGTGAGGAGGCGGGGAGAAGCAGGGTGAATAACAAAATAAGCGCCAGGTAAGGCCAAAACGTAAAACATCCCCAGGGGAGGCTACGCCCTAAAACGTGAAACGTAAAACGTAAAAATGTCATAGTTTTTTCAGGGCAGACCACGCCTGCCCCGCAAACAGTAACCCGGCGATAAACTGCAACAAGCCGCCAACAGCCGCCGCTGCGCCTAACCAGGTTCCACCCAACAGAGCCAAACCAGGCTGGCCCAGAAGCACCAGAAGCAGGCCAATATTGAACAAGACAAATACCATTGTCGCTGATCCAGGCGGGGGAGACAGCCAGCGGTCATAAACCAGGGCCAGGCCCAATTGGGTCAGCCAGCCGAGGAGGAAAAGCTGCTGGGTGGCGGCGATGGCGGTATAGGCTAAAGGATTAAAGCCTAACCAGCCATCAAACACAGAGACGGCCTGGGCCAGCAAGCCTAACACCAGATAGATCAGAGCCGTGGTGAGAAATTTTTTGACAATAGGTGACATATAGCCGTCCATTATACCGTTAATTACGCTCCCCGAAAAAGAAGCACAGTCCACCTCGGCAGACCCATTGTCATCAAAAAACGGTGACATTTTTCCCTTGACATCCTTTATAGCGTATGCTATACTCTCCTTCCAGGATACCCCCTCCCAGGGGGGAGGGGGTGGTAAGAAAAAGAAAGACAGCACGTCATGAACGAAGAAACAAGCAAGATTGTTAACCGATTGAAGAGTATCGAAGGGCATGTGCGCGGCGTCGAGAAGATGGTGGAGGAGGAAGCTTACTGCATTGATATTGTTAAGCAAGTCGAAGCCATCCAGGCGGCCCTGCAAAAAGTGAGCGCCCTGGTGCTCGACCGCCACCTGCATACCTGCGTCACCACCGCCATTCGCGGCGACGACCCCGCAGAGCGGGAGCGGGTGATTGACGAGATTATGGGCGTGTTCAACGCCAGAGGGAAGAGCTGATGCGTGATGCGTGATACGTAAGAGCTTTTATGTATCACGCATCACGTTTCACGATAAAGTGAATCTGCCATTTAATTTATCACAATCAAGGAGAATTCCATGCAAACCAAAACCTTCAAAGTCCCCAATATTTCTTGTGGACATTGTGTCCACGCGATTCAAAGTGAAGTCGGCGAGCTGGCCGGAGTCAAAAAAGTAGTCGCCTCCCAGGACACCAAAATGGTCACCGTAGAATGGGAAGCGCCCCAGACCTGGGAAAGTATCAAGGCGCTGTTGACCGAGATTAACTACCCGCCGGAGAATTAAAAAACATTATCGGAATTAAGCCCAGAACATGTCATTTCGAGCGACGAAGGAGCGAGAAATCCCTTTGGCGTCACTCTTTAGCCAGGATTCGAGGGATTTCTCGTTCCGCTCCGCTTCACTCGAAATGACATGGATAGTGTGCCTTTTATTCCTAATAACATTTAAGGTTTGGAAGGTGAGTAATCTTCCGCCCTTCCGGCCACTTTTGCCATAGTGTATGATAACTATCGTCAAAGTCCTTGTTTTTCTCTTGATTTTAAGTCTGCTCCTGCCAGCCTGCGGCGGCGCAACCCCGACGTTAGGCATCGCCGGCCAGCCGACACTGGTCTTTATCTATACCGATGGTTGAATTCCTTGAGCGGAGATGGCGCCCATCGTGGATGGGCTGGAGCAGGAGTACAGCGGGCAAATCGCCGTGCAGCGCATCAATGCCAATGAAGGGGACGGGCCGGCTATCATGCGCGCTTATAAGATTTTGGGCCACCCTGTCCTGTTGATTTTTAACAGCCAACAACAAGAGCTGCATCGCCTCATCGGGCCGAAGCCGGCCCGCGAGGTGGAAATACTGCTGCAAGAAGTGTTAAACGTTAAACGTTGAATGTTTGGCTAAAGAACTCCCAAACTGAGTTTGGGCACAAGTCTTATCGTTTGAATGTTAAATGAGAGGTTCGTTATGTCGGAACAAAAACAATTGACCATGCCCGTTCTTGGCATGACCTGTGCCAACTGCGTGGCTACGGTTGAACGAAGCGCAAAAAAAGCCGAGGGCGTCAGCGATGCCGTCGTTAATTTTGGCAGCGAGAAGCTGACCGTTACCTATGACCCGGCCGTGGCCTCTCCCCAGGCCGTGGTCGAGCGGGTGGAGAAGGCGGGGTATCAGGTGCCTGTCGCGACGATGGAACTGCCCATCACCGGGATGACCTGCGCCAATTGTGTCAACACGGTTGAGCGCACCTTGAACAAAAAGGTACCGGGCATCATCGAGGCGACGGTCAACTTTGCGACCGAAAAGGCGACCGTCAAATATATTCCGGGCGCGGTGACGCGGGCCGATATGGTAGCCGCCATTGAACGGGCCGGGTATGGCGTCGTTGAGGCAGGTTCGGAGGAAGCGTTAGTAGACGCCGAAAAAGAAGCCCGCGAGGCTGAGATTCGGGACCAGACCCGCAAGTTGTGGATTGGGGTCATTTTTACCCTGCCGCTGTTCCTGTTCAGCATGGCCCGCGATTTTGGGCTGGTGGGGCATTGGGCGCACGAGAGCTGGGTCAACTATGTCCTGTGGCTGCTGGCAACGCCGGTCCAATTCTACACCGGCTGGGATTACTACGTCGGCGGATACAAAGCCCTGCGCAACAGATCGGCTAATATGGATGTGCTGGTCGCGCTGGGGTCATCGGTGGCTTATTTCTACTCCATCTTTATTACGATGGGACTGCTGGGGGGGCACGTTTACTTTGAAACATCGGCGGCGATCATTACCCTGATTAAGGTGGGCAAGCTGCTGGAAGTGAGGGCCAAGGGTAAAACCAGCGAAGCGATTAAAGCCTTGATGGGCCTGCAAGCCAAAACTGCCCGCGTCGAGCGCAACGGCGTCGAGATTGACATTCCCACCGATCAGGTTGCCGCCGGCGATGTGGTCATCGTCCGCCCCGGCGAGAAAATCCCGGTGGATGGGGTGGTCACCAGCGGCCGCTCGGCGGTGGACGAGTCGCTCCTGACCGGCGAGAGTCTGCCGGTTGACAAAAAAGCCGGCGATGCGGTCATCGGGGCAACGCTCAACAAGCAGGGGCTGCTCAAAATCGAGGCGATCAAAGTGGGCCGCGAGACAGCCCTGGCCCAAATTATCCGGCTGGTGGAGGAAGCGCAAGGCTCCAAAGCGCCGATTCAAGCCCTGGCCGATAAGGTTTCGGCTATTTTTGTACCGGTGGTGATTGTGATTGCCCTGCTGACCTTTACCGCCTGGTGGCTGGGTGGGGCCGGCTTTACCGCTGCACTGGTGCGGATGGTGGCGGTGCTGGTCATCGCCTGCCCTTGCGCCCTGGGCCTGGCTACTCCGACGGCGATTGTCGTCGGCATGGGCAAGGGGGCGACGCAGGGCATCCTATTCAAGAACAGCGCCGCCCTGGAAAAGGGGCACGCCCTCCAGGCGATTGTACTGGATAAGACCGGCACGATTACCAAAGGCGAGCCGGCCGTGACGGACGTAGTAGTCAGCAGCCAGTGGTCAGCCCATAGGGGGCCTTCGGCTCTAGCCAGTAGCCAGACAGCGGCGGTCGGCAGTCAGCCGTCGGCGGTCATCTTACAGCTTGCTGCTTCGGCGGAACGGGGTTCTGAGCATCCTTTGGGGGAAGCAGTGGTGCGGGCGGCGCAGGAACAGGGTTTGACCCTGAGTGAACCGGCGGGGTTTGAGGCAATTGCCGGGCATGGCATCGCCGCCGAAGTGGACGGGCATAAAATCCTCATCGGCAATGCCAGGTTGATGGAAAGCCGGCAGATTGCCTTGAACGGCCTGGGTCAGAAGGTCCAGCAGTTGCAGAACGAGGCCAAAACGGCCATGTGGGTCGCCGTTGACGGCCAGGCGTCGGCGGTGATCGGCATTGCCGACACCATCAAGGAAGGGTCCAAAGAGGCCATCGCCGACCTCAAGCGACAGGGTTTGCAGGTGGTCATGATGACCGGCGATAATCAAGCCACCGCCCATGCTATCGCCGCCGAAGTGGGGATTGATCGAGTGCTGGCCGAAGTGCTGCCGGGCGACAAAGCTGCCAACGTGGCCAAGCTGCAAGCCGAAGGGCTGGTGGTCGGTATGGTCGGCGACGGCATTAACGATGCGCCCGCCCTGGCCCAGGCCGATGTGGGCATTGCCATCGGCACGGGCGCGGACGTGGCTATGGAAGCGGCCGGGATTACCCTGATCAGCGGCGACCTTCGCGGCGTGCCCAGGGCTATCCGCCTGAGCCGGGCGACGATGCGGGTGATCAAAGAGAATCTCTTCTGGGCCTTTGCCTATAACGTCCTTCTCATTCCGGTCGCTGCCGGGGTGCTGGCTTTCTTTCCCGGTCTGCCGGTGTACCTGCGCGAACTGCACCCCATCGCGGCGGCCTTTGCCATGGCTTTTAGCTCGGTGACGGTGGTGGGCAACAGCCTGCGGCTGCGGGGAATGAAGATTGGATGATAAGAGGAAAATAAGCTCGAAACCGCCTATTGCCAAAGCGGTAAAGTCGTGATAAGCTAGAATTATTTAACGACTCCTGCCCGGTAGAGTGTCAAAAAGATGCCAACGGCTTTACTGATCGGTCCTTATCGTTTCTACTTCTATTCTTACGACTGCGCTGAGCCACGACACATGCACGTTGACCGAGAAAAGATGAGCGTTAAGTTTTGGTTAGACCCGGATGTTTCCCTGGCTGACAACTACGGCTTTAGTCGTAAAGAGTTACGAGACATTGAGCGGATTATGCGCGATAATTTGGAGAAGTTGAGAAATGAATGGGACGCATTCTGTCACGATGACCCTCACTCCCGTTAAAATAGTCAATGTGACGATTAGTGATGATACGCTGGCGGTTGACCTGGAGGATGGCCGGACGATTGCTGTACCTATCGGCTGGTATCCCCGTTTAGCCTATAGCACACCTGCGGAACGAGCCAATTTTCAGATTAGTGGGGCAGGTTATGGTATCCACTGGCCTGATTTGGATGAGGATATTGGGGTGGAAGGGTTGATATTGGGCAAGAAATCAACTGAAAGTCAAAGCTCGTTTGAGCGCTGGCTTCAACGCCGATAGTTCCTTCAATCGAGCAATCAGGTAGAAGGTAGAAGCCCGGCCCTGGTGGCCGGGCTTATTTATTTAGCCGGACCCATTCAAACGCGTGGGGGTGTCATTTCGCAAACCGGGGATAACCAGCCACAGCCATTGCCGGCATTTGAATAAGCGCAGCGGTAGTAGCTCTGTCGGGAAGCGCTGGCCGCGATGCCACTACCAGTGGTCCAGGGGACTAAACTGCTGCTTGGCGCAAGGTGGGCAGAGGTCACCCGGAGTGCCTTTGTCTGTCTTTTTTTGCCGAATCCCTCCAACATGGCCGGGTCAAATTCATAACAACGGGCAAAATTAGTGTATAATTCAGAACGTTATTTGTACTCTACAATGATTAATGTCATTTTGAGCGACGAAGGAGCGAAAAATCCCCAGGACCTACGTTTGCAACCGAATTTTTGAGGGATTCTTCACTCCGCTTCGCTCCGTTCAGAATGACATATGTAAGCCCACATGATTTGCGTAAGTCCAGTTAAGGAAAGTAATGAGGCTTAAATTAATTGTTTTCGGCTTATGGGGTTCACTGCTGGGCGGCGCGTGCGCCATGCTCCTGATTGTGCTGCTGCTCCTGGGGAATCGCTGGCTACTCAAGCCAGAATCCCGTGAAGGAGCGGTCCTGGGTTCCCCGGTCACGCCGCTCCTCATCCCGACGATTCCGCCTCTGATTGTTGAAACCCCTGCGCCGCTGGCCGATGCTCCCCGTGTCGAGACGCCGGAAGCCCTGCTGCCAACCGTTACCCCCGAACTGGTCCCGATTATTCCGGTCGTGACACCCACTCCCCCCCAGGAACCGGCGCCTATCGTCCCAACGGCTGCGGCTCCTCCGCTAGCTGGCATCCGCCTGGCGACGCGCCTGGTCATCCCCGCCATTGGCTTGGACACCTGGGTTGTGCCGGCGCCCCGGCAAGGCGACTCGTGGCAGGTGGATCATTTGGGTCAGATCGTCGGCCACCTGGAAAATACCGCTGCGCCGGGGTCGAGCGGCAATATCGTTCTGGCCGGGCACTATACGTTGGAGGAGACCAGGGGCGGGCCAGGGCCGTTTTACAAGCTGAAGGGGCTGGTCCCCGGAGATGTGGTAACGGTTTATCGCGGCGACGAAAGGTTTGATTACGTCATAGACGGTTTCCAAACTGTTGATGAAAAAGCAGTGGATGTGACCTATTCAACCGGAACTGCCCAGCTTACTTTACTGACCTGCACCCAGTGGGATCGGAATCAAGGCGAGTATGTAAAACGGCTGATTGTTAAGGGGCACTTACTTTAGGCAATTGTCAATGAAACCAGCCACAATCCTCGTCGTTGACGACGAACAAAGCATTCTGAATATTGTCACGGCCTATCTGCGGGCCGAGGGGTATACCCTTCACACGGCCAGCGATGGGCCAGCCGGCCTCAAAGCGGCGCGGACTCTCAAGCCTGATTTACTGATTCTTGACCTTATGCTGCCCGGTATGGACGGGATCGAGCTGCTGACCCAACTCCGGCGCGAGTCTGATGTCTACGTCATTCTGCTCACGGCCAAGTCGGAGGAGACGGATAAGGTGATTGGCCTGTCGGTGGGGGCGGATGACTACCTGACCAAGCCGTTCAGCGCCCGTGAGCTAGTGGCGCGGGTCAAGGCGGCCCTGCGGCGCTACGGCCAGGGCAGCGGCAGCGCGACGGAGAGCAATATTCTGGCCTTCCGGCGGCTGCGGATTGACGTGGGAGCGCGGCGGGTCTGGAAAGACGGCCAGCCGGTCGAGCTGACCACCATCGAGTTTGATCTGCTCTACGCCCTGGCCGAGCATCACGGCCGGGTGTTAAGCCGGGAACAATTGTTGGAGCGGGTTTGGGGGCACGATTTTTATGGCGAAGACCGGGTGGTGGACGTTCACCTGGGCCATATCCGCAAAAAGCTCGAAGCCGATCCGGCCAACCCGGAATTTATCATCACCGTGCGCGGGGTGGGCTACCGCTTTGAGGATGAAGTAGAATAAGGGAAATGAACAAGGGGTTAATCTCAAAACTAAGAACACGTCTCGGCTGGAAGCTTATGGCTTCCTATTTGATTGTCATCCTCGTTGGGGTGGTTACTCTGATTGCAGCGGTGGAAGCAGTTATTCCGACGGCCTTCAACCGGCATTTGCTGGGGATGCAGCAGATGATGGGCAGCATGCACGGCCTGGAAGAAATGAGCAGCGACCTCTTTACCAATTTCCGGGATGCAGTGACGGAGGCGCTGCTGTTTTCGACCACGGCGGCCCTGGTCAGCGCCCTTATTGTCAGTTTCTTCGTCTCCCGGCGGGTCGTTACGCCCATCCGCCAGATGATGGAAGCCAGCCGGCGGATTGCGGCCGGCCGCTACCAGGAACGGGTCGAGGCCGTTGGGACGGATGAGTTGGGCCAACTGGCGCGCAGCTTTAACCAGATGGCGAGTACCCTGGAGCAGACCGAGGCGATGCGGCGGGACCTGATTGCCAACGTAGCCCACGAGCTGCGCACGCCGTTAGCCAGCATCAAAGGCTACATGGAGGGCATGATAGACGGTGTGTTACCTGCCGAACCCGACACCTACCAACAAATCTACCAGGAGGCCGACCGCTTACAGCGCCTGGTTAATGATCTGCAGGAGTTGAGCCGGGTCGAGGCGGGGGCCTTCAAACTGGAGTGCCATCCCCTGGCAATCTCTGACCTGATCCAGCGAATAGCCGCTCACTTACGGCCTCAGTTTGAAGAGAAAAGCGTCTCTCTTAACCTGAACCTTCCGGCTAACCTGCCGCCTGTGCTGGCCGATAACGACCGGATCAGTCAAGTTTTGCTCAATCTGGCTGGTAATGCCCTGCAATACACGCCCTCCGGGGGTACTGTCACCGTTAGCGCCGCTGTTCAGCAACCCGAGCTAATTATTTCTATCAGTGACAGCGGCATCGGTATCCCCGGCATGCATCTGCCCCATCTTTTTAACCGTTTCTACCGCGTGGACAAGTCGCGCAGCCGGGCCGGGGGCGGCAGCGGCATCGGCCTGACCATTGCCAAGCACCTTATCGAAGCTCACGACGGCCACATCTGGGCCGAAAGCGCGGGCGAGGGCAAAGGCAGCACCTTCAGCTTTGCCCTTCCCCTGGCTTAACTTCTCGTCTCATCCCCTCAAAACTCTCCATATCTTTACCAAATCTTTATCAAATCTTTATCCTCGCTTTGAAAAAGCGGAGTAACTTGTACTCAGTATCTTTGCGCCAAAAAATGTTAAGCAAACAGGAGGATTTTGATGAACATCACCCGGAGAGAATTTTTAAAGGTTACCGGCGGTTTAGTAACGCTGTCAGCCCTGGGCGGGGGTGGGCTGAGTGCCTATCAAGGGGTGGCCCTGGCCCGAAATACGCTCATGCCGACTGGCTCAAACCCCGACCCGGCACGTCTAGCCGGTCCCGTGCGCGAATTCAAGCTGACTACCGCCGTCACCCCGATTGACCTGGGTACCGGCGAATTCAAAGCCTGGACTTATAACGGCCGGCCGGTCGGGCCTGAACTGCGGGTGACTGAGGGCGACACGCTGCGGGTTGTGGTGACCAACAATCTGCTCGAACCAACCACCATTCACTGGCATGGCGTACCTGTGCCCAACACCATGGACGGCGTCCCGGATATGCCCCAACCGGCCATCCAGCCCGGCGAAATCTTTAGCTACGAATTCAAAGCCTGGCCCAGCGGCACCTATTTGTATCACCCGCACGTCGGTCACCAGCTTGACCGCGGCCTGGTCGGCCCGCTCATCATCGAGCCAAAACGAGAGCCGGGCAATTATGATCGAGAGTACGTTTTGATGCTGGACGATTGGGCCACCGTGGACGGCGGCGGGCCGGACAGCCCCGAACGGGTCACCGACCATATGGGGCATGGCATGATGGGCGGCGGGATGATGGGTGGCATGATGAATGGCATGATGGGCGGCATGATGGGCCAGCAGCCAGCAGCGGCCGCTGGCAGCGGGCCGCTGTTGGAGCCGGTCTACGATGCCTTCTCTGTCAACGGGCAGGTGGCGGCGACGGCGACGCCCTTCACCGTGAAGCAGGGCGAGAAGGTCCGGCTAAGGCTTATCAACGGCGGCGCTACGACGGTGTTTGGCCTGCGGCTGGCCGGTCACACGCTGACCGTGACCCACGCCGATGGCCGCCCCACCGAACCGCTGGCTGTAGATGTGCTGCGGATTGGCATGGGCGAGCGGTACGATGTCGAATTTACCGCCGACAATCCTGGCCGCTGGCAACTTTACGATATTATCAGCAGCATGCCTTTGACGACTGTCCTTTACCAGGGGGTGAACAGCACCCAATACAGTGGCGACAACCTGGCCCAGAATTTCCGCTGGAATGACTACAGCCTGCTGGCCGGTCTGCCGGAAGAGGGGCTGTCGCCGCTGAGCGCGTCCGGCCCAGCGGACGAGACATTTGATTTGGTTCTGAGCGGCGGGATGATGTCAGCCTACTGGACGATCAACGACAGAATTTATCCTGATACGGAGACGATTGTGGCCGCCCTCGGCCAGCGAGTCCGCTTTAATTACTTCAACCAAAGTCCCATGCCCCACCCCATGCACCTGCACGGCCATTTCTTTACCGTCGGCAGCCGGGGCCTGCGCAAAGATACGGTTCTGGTTGACGCCCACATGGGCCAGGCCAGCATCGAATTTGTCGCCGACAACCCCGGCATGTGGATGCACCACTGCCACAACATTTACCACGCCGAAGCCGGGATGATGCAGGTGGTCCAGGTTGGCTAATCTTTACAGAATCTTCATAAAAACTTTGTCGTTTCTTCAACTAGCTTCTCTATACTACAGTCATCACAGGTCAAACACCTCAGGAGTCACGTAAGGGGATCTGGTGGGAGGTAACAATGATAGGCTCAGAGTTAGGGATGAACATGGTAGGGTTGATCTGGATGCTGATTTTCTGGGGTGGACTCATCCTGCTGGCCCTCTGGCTTGTGAGCCTGCTCTTCCCAGCAGCGCAGCACCTGGATGGCCCCAAAAAATCAACCTCAAGTGAGAAGAGAGTAAGTTCCAATGATAAAACGATACTTTGATCTTTTAACTGTATTCGCCCTGCCGGTGCTGCTTCTGGGACTGACCGGGTGCGCGATCAACGAAGGGGCGATGCAGCGCCTGACACCCACTCCAAAGGCAGTTCATCAGGTAGAACTGGCCCTGGCTCCCCAATCAGCTTTACCCGATTTTGCCCAGGAGGCCGAGCCGCGCATCCGGGATGCCTACCGCTTTGCCGTTGCTAACCCTGACGTAATGACCAAAATCCCCTGTTACTGCGGCTGCGGAACGATGGGCCATGAACACGCTCTGGACTGTTTCGTCAAGGACGTGCAGCCCAACGGCTCGATTGAGTTTGACAATCACGCCGCAGGCTGCGGTATCTGTGTAGACATCACCCAGGATGTGATGCGTTTAATGCGTCAGGAACAACCCTTGAAGACCATCCGCGCCTACGTTGACGCCGAGTACAGCCAGTTCGCCGCACCGACCAACACACCAGCCATCGAATAATTATGGAAATTCGGAGGGCAAGCCCTCCAGTCAGTGAGAGAAAATTTATGAACAAAAAGTCACCACATAAAAACAATAAAGCAGGCCCGCCCAGTTCACCAAACTGGCTGCCGATTATCGCCGGAGGAGCCGTCTTACTGATCGTGATCGGCCTGGCTGTCTGGTGGAGTTCATCCACTTCGGCTTCGGCAACAGAGCCACAGCAGGCGGGCAGCTCACCTCGGCTGGCAGTGGACCGGACCACGATTGACGACGGCTACGTTAAATTTGAAACGCCCGTCGAGGCGACCTTCAAGCTGAGCAACGCCGGCCAGCAGCCGCTGCAAATTCTGGGCGAGCCGCAGGTTGAGCTGATTGAGGGCTGCTGACCGCCCCGCGCGGTCGTCAGTTCGACGACAATTCAACCCGGCCAAAACGCTCAAGTGAGCCTGGTTTACACGATGCACGAGGGGATGGGCGGTCCCCATGAATTTCACGTCCGGCTGCGCACCAACGATCCGGTTGAACCGGAAAAGGTTCTCGTGGTTAAATCCAACTGGGGACCATAACCGCCATCTCCACATATTTCCTCAACGGCGAGGATAGAGTCCAGGGTTGGTTTTTCATCTATCAACAAAACCGCCCTGGACTCTAAATTTTTTCAGTTGTATTGCATCTAGACCTAAAAACCGGAAGTCTGTGATTAAACTAAGGGGGTAAAATTACGATGCAACGGGTTTTCTGGCTTATAGTTATAGTAACGTTGGGCATGTTCAGCCTGACTGCGTGCAGCACCACATCGGCCTCTGCACCGGAGGCTCAGGCCGTCAGCGGCGATACAGCCCAACACGGACAAATGGAACATAACATGGAGCACGCCGGCGATGAGCATGGCGCAGGTATGGCCCACGCCCATGTGGACCCACCCAGCGAATATGCTCAATTGACCAATCCTTTTGCCGGGGATGCAGTCGCCATCGCTGCAGGTCAAACCATTTTTGACACTAACTGCGCTACCTGTCACGGCCCGCAAGGCCAGGGTGATGGTCTGGCTGCCACCGGTCTGAATCCCAAACCGGCCAACCTGGCCGACCGGCAGATGTTAGACAGCCTGAGCGATGGTTATCTATTCTGGCGAGTCAGCGAGGGCGGCGCATTGGCCCCGTTCAATTCGGCCATGCCGGCCTGGAAAGCAACCTTGTCTGAGGAACAGCGCTGGCAGGTTATCAGCTACCTGCGCTCGTTGGGCCGATAATGGAGTAAATGAGAAACCCTCTACGTGAACTTGCTGAAACTCGCAAGAGAGCCAGCCTGAACTTGTAGAGGGTTTTTAAACTTATCAGCGTTAAGGGTTACTTATTTGTTGCCGTGACCATTGCCATTGCCGCCGCCGTGGCCCTTACCTCCGCCATTGCCACCGCCGTTGCCATTGCCATGGCCGTTGCCCCCGCCGTTGCCATGACCATTTCCGCCTTGACCGCCGGGACCGGTCAGACCGCTTGCTCCGTTGTTTTGAGGTTCAAGGGTGCTGTTCTCCGGCCCCGTTACCTCCGACTTTTTGCCACCCCCGTTGCCCACCGCGCCCGGATGGATGCCGTTTTGCTTGAGTACGTTGCCCCAACCTGAGGTATGCGCCTCAAGCAGAAGGTCTTGCGGGGTCAGGCCGAGCTGGTCGGCGAAGAAGTAGGCCTTGGCAATGTTACCAAAACCAGTCCCCGCGTCGTGCAGGGTCATAATTTCCTCGTAGTCAACGTCGAAGTAGTCAGCCAGGGCTGACCCCACCGGGTGTTGTTTGGCTACCTCTCCGGTCGTCCCATCATCAGTGGTTCCATCATCGGTGGTGTCATCACCGGTATCATCGCCGGCTGTTCCATCGTCGGTGGTCTCCTCATCAGTCGTGCCATCATCAATTGTATCGCCAGTTTTGTCGGACATGACTGTGCCGAGATTGTTACCGCCCGTATCGTCAACTTCATCCACCGGGTTGCCATTTTCATCCAGATTCAGACTGTCCCCCAGAGAGGAGCCGTCTGGCGATGGTGGAGCGGCATGAGCCGCGGCAACAAGAGCTAACAACAAAATGAGAGACAGGGTCAGAATAAAGTGGATTTTATGAGGTTTTAACATGAGATAATCTCCTAATCTGATCAATGATCTTTTGGTGAAGTTAGACTGAAAGAGTTCAAATACTGTTTAGCATTAGCATCATAACCTTCTAAAGAGCTGAAGCCTGGAAAGTTGGATCTTTTCTAGCAGTCTCTTTGACTTGACTTAACTTAGTAGTTAAAACATGCCAGCCATTACAGGCCGGACAATGCCACCAAGTTACAGACACCCCTGAAATCGAGAACTGCGTTGAACCAAACTCTAGCACCCGCACACCGGTCAGCGGGCAGTAGGTCTGGATTTCCAGGTTTTGCTTTGTTTCGCCTATTGCTTTTTCGCCCATAATAATAGACACCTCTGGTGTGAAATTACGTCTTTGCTATTTCTTATCAACTTGACTTCAGTTGTTACCTTTACCACCGCCCTGGCCCCCTCCACGACCACCGCCGTTATCACCGCCACTGTGACCACCGTCAGAGTTACCGCCGCCGGCATTACCACCCCCGCTGTTACCGCCGCTGTTGCCGCTACCACCGGAGAGATTGCCAGGAGAGCTTGTCCCGTTGCCACTATTCTGGTCGTTGCCGCCGGAAACGCCATCACTCTGGCCAGGGTTATCCTCATCATAGTCATCTGGGTCATTTCCGTGGCCACGGTCGTGATCGCCCGCAGGGGAGGTATCACTGTCCCCTCCATCACTGCTACTATCGTTATCGTCCGCTTGATTGCCGGCCAGGGTAGCCGTGAAGGTGGGGGTACCCTTAATCGGGGTGAGTGTGGGAATCAGAATCGTATCCCCCACCGGGGTGGCGACCGTCGGCAAGACATCTTTTAAAGAAGAAGTTCCCCGCGGCCGGGTCATGGTTGGGGTAGTTGTGGCCGGGGGTCTAGTAGCAGGCGGCGAAACCAGTGCGGGACCATTCGACTCGGGGTGGGAGGTTGCAGCCGGGGCAGGAGGGCTATCCTGATGAACAGGGTCGGGGAGAGCGCCGGTCCAAATAAAACTTATCAGGACAACCAAGCCCAGACCGGCGCTCATCACCGCGAGAGCAGCCCCAAGGCTCAGCATCAACGTCTTTGGCAACCCAAAGATAGTCGTTGCTAAGCCGCCTGCCGGACCAAACCAGCCTGCCAGTTGACTCGCGAAAGCCGCCTGGGCCGCCGGGTTGGCCTGAAAGCTAACTTGGGATAGCTGTTGTCCTAGCGCTAAAAGGGGTAAATCACCATCAACCGCAAGATCAACGGCTGATTCACCCCCTAATATCCGATCAATTTGAGCCGAGAAGAGGTCGGCCAGTTCTTGTTCGTTCATCAGGCCCCCTTCCCTATATGCTGCTGCAAGCGATGCATGGCTCGAAATAAAACGACACTCACATTTTTCTCCGGCAAGTTCATGATCTGGCCGATTTCTTGATTACTCAGCCGTCCCGCAAATTTGAGACTGATGACTTCCTGGTCGCGTTCGCCTAAACGGCCTAAACTCTGGAACAGTTGCATGATCATCTCTTGCTGGATCATTTGCGTCTCAGGTGAGGAGTCGGGCTTAACCAAATCCTCAGGCAATTCCTCTTCGGTTTCCCAAACGCCCTGGCGCTGCCGGGTGCGGTAATAATTGGCTAAGGTGTAGTGCGCAATTGCAAAAAGCCAGGTAGAAAACGTTCCTTTGGCTGGATTAAACTGGTGGCGACGAGTGTAAGCCTTTTCAAAAACTGTACTAATCAAATCTTCTGCATCTTCGCGTGAATTGACCCGATAGCGTAGATAGTTATAAATACGCGCATAATATTGCCGGAACAATTCAGCAAAATCTAAACTAGCCTCAGCAGGGCTGGCCTGCTGAGCCACCTTGTTACTGCTAACATTCACCAAATTCCACTCCGCTTCGGGCCCGATAAGAAGTGGCTTCATGGAGTTATACACCGGACCCGTCATTATATTACACCTTTAGCTCAAATTTCCTCAAAATTCACCATAATTTAAGGTTAATTTGTAGTCAGACCCAATTTGTGCCACAATATGAGATAATTCCTGATGTTTGATGGTAATCTATCCTTACACATTACGTATCCCATGAGTAAAAATGGCAGCCCAAACACAAATAACCTTTCCCGTAATCGGGATGACCTGCGCCAACTGCGCCGCGACGATTGAGCGCAGCGCCAAAAAGGTAACCGGGGTCAGCGAGGCGGTCGTCAACTATGGTAGCGAAAAAGTGACGATCACTTATGACCCGGCCCTGGCTACCCCTCAAGACATCATCGAGCGCATCGAGCGAGCCGGCTATAAAATACCTGTCAGTCAAGCCAACTCTCTGGACGCGCCGGTTGACGCCGAGCAGGCCGCCCGCGCCCAGGAGATCAGTCACCAAACCCGCCAATTGTGGGTAGGACTTTTCTTTACCTTCCTCGTCTTTTTGATCAACCATAACTGGCTCATGCTCTTTATGACCGTCTATGGATTAGGCTCATTAGAGCAGTGGGTTTATCCATTCTGGGTCAATGTCGTGCTACTGGTGCTGGCCACGCCGGTGCAATTTTATACCGGCTGGGATTACTACGTCGGCGGGTACAAGGCGCTGCGCAACCGTTCGGCCAATATGGATGTCCTGGTGGCGCTGGGTTCCTCAGTGGCTTATTTTTATTCGGTGGTAGTTACCTTCGGCCTGTTGAACGCGCCGACCTTTTTTGAAACCTCGGCGACGATCATCACCCTGATTAAGGTGGGCAAGTTGCTGGAAGTGCGAGCCAAAGGCAAGACCAGCCAGGCCATCAAAGCCTTGATTGGGCTGCAAGCCAAAACAGCGCGGGTGGAACGTGAGGGTGCTGAGTTGGAAATACCCATTGAGCAGGTGCGCGTCGGCGATATGGTCATCGTCCGGCCCGGCGAGAAAATCCCGGTGGATGGGTGGGTGGTTAGCGGCTACTCCGCTGTGGATGAGTCTCTACTAACCGGCGAGAGTCTGCCGGTGGACAAACAAGCCGGCGACACGGTTATCGGGGCGACGCTCAACCAGCAGGGGCTGCTCAAGATTGAAGCTACCAAAGTAGGCCGAGACACTGCGCTGGCGCAGATTGTCCGGCTGGTCGAGGAGGCCCAGGGTTCCAAAGCGCCCATCCAGGCGGTGGCCGATAGGGTCGCAGCCATCTTTGTGCCGGTGGTTATCGCCATTGCCATCATCACTTTTATCGTTTGGCTGGCCAGCGGGGCCGGATTTATCCATGCCCTGGTGCGGCTGGTGGCGGTGCTGATCATTGCCTGCCCCTGCGCCCTGGGCCTGGCGACACCCACGGCCATCATCGTCGGGATGGGCCGGGGGGCCAGTCAGGGGATTTTGTTCAAAAACAGCGCCGCGCTGGAGTTAGCTCATCAATTACAGACAGTTGTGCTGGATAAGACCGGGACCATCACCCAGGGCCAACCGGCGGTGACGGAGATAATTGTCAATTGTGAATTGTCAATTGTGAATAGTGAACGATCCAAGACTGCTACCGACTCATCCTTCATCCTTCAGCTCGCTGCTTCGGCGGAGCGCGGCTCAGAGCATCCCCTGGGCGCGGCAATTGTGCGGGCGGCGCAGGAAGAGGGCCTGACCCTAAGCGAGGCGACTTGCTTTGAAGCCATTCCCGGCCAGGGGGTCACAGCCCAGGTGGATGGGCATCACCTGCTGTTGGGCAATCTGCGTTTGATGCAGGAGCGCCATGTGGCGCTCAACGGCCTGAGCGAAAAAGCGCAACAGTTGCAGCAGTCCGCTAAAACAACCATGTGGGTGGCGATTGACGGGCAAGTCTCGGCGGTAATCGGTATTGCCGATACGATCAAGGAAGGGTCCAAAGACGCGGTTGATGCCCTTAAAAAATTGGGGTTACAAGTTGTCATGATGACGGGCGACAACGAGGCGACCGCTCAGGCTATCGCCGCCGAGGTTGGCATCAATGAGGTTCTGGCCGATGTTTTACCGGGCAATAAAGCGGCTTACATCGCTGCCTTGCAGCGAGGCGAAGAGGCGAAGAGGCAAGGAGGAGCAGAGGAGCAGAGAACTGCCAGCGCGGAGCGCCAGGCGGGGGGAGTAAGGGAGTACGTTTCACGCACTACACACTACGCACTAGGCATGATTGGCATGGTCGGCGACGGGGTTAACGACGCACCGGCCCTGGCCCAGGCCGATGTTGGCATCGCCATTGGCGCGGGCGCGGATGTGGCCATTGAAGCGGCCGGCGTCACCCTCATCAGCGGCGATCTGCGCGGCGTGCCCAGGGCCGTAGCCTTGAGCCGGGCGACGATGCGGGTCATCAAAGAAAACCTGTTTTGGGCTTTCGCCTACAACGTACTGCTCATCCCCATTGCCGCCGGGGCGCTGGCTATCTTTCCGGGCCTGCCGGTTTATTTGCGGGAGTTACACCCAGTGGCTGCGGCGTTTGCGATGGCATTCAGTTCGGTCATGGTGGTGGGGAATAGTTTGCGGCTGCGCAGGATGAAAATTTTGTAACAAAGGAGAGGTAGTTGAGTATTTTCGAGACGATCAAAAAAGCCTTCACCGGCGACAAAAATTCTGAGGATAATTTGCCCGCTGCCCAACCAGCGGCATCTTCCGAAGAAACTTATGTTACCGCACTGGAAGCCGAACGCGCCGAGAAAGACATGTACTTCCAGCGCGACCCTTACGGGCCGATTGAGGACCGGCAGAATTTCGCCGGATTGAACTACTACCCACCCGATCCGGCCTTCCGTTTTACCCTGCCGCTCCAGCGCGTCGAGCCGCAGCCGCTCACCTTTCAAACCAGCACCGGCGACGAGCGGGTGTACCAGCGCATCGGCACGGTTGAATTTGAGGTCGAAGGGCAGCCGGCCCAACTGGCCATCTACCAGTCCGAAGATATTGATGAATTGTTTCTGCCCTTCCGTGATGCGACGAGCGGTAACGAAACTTACGGCGCGGGCCGGTATCTGGAGCCGGTGGAGTTAGCCAACGGCGAAATCCTGCTAGATTTCAACCTGGCCTACAATCCTTACTGCGCCTACTCCGAGGCTTTCTCCTGTCCCCTGCCGCCGGTGGAGAACTGGCTCAAAGTGCCCATTCGAGCCGGGGAGAAAATGTATAAAAAGTCTGATCCTACTTGAGTTGGAAACGGCGTCCAAAGCCCGGTTTGAAAAGGTAAAGCAAGCTTTGGACGCTACTTTTCGCGACATCCTCTTCAATTAGCCTAATTGCTGCCGGAAGGCGGCGAACTCATCGTCGGTGATCCCGACCGTGTGCTCCGGGGCGGGATAGCGGCCCGCGGCCACATCGGACGAGAACTCCCGAAACGCGGCGATGCGCTCCTGTTGCAGCCGGGCGTACTCGGCCCGGAAGTTGCGGTAGGTTTTGGCGTGCCGGGGGACGTGCCCCTCAGTCTGGCCCAGCACATCCTCGGCAAACAGGTATTGGCCGTCGCAGCCGCCGCCGGCGCCCATTGACAGCAGCAGGATTGACGTCCGCTTCGAGATTTCAGCGGCGACCCGTTCGGGGACCACCTCGATCTCAGCGGCGAAGGCCCCGGCCGCTTCCAGTTCCTTCACCTGGCGGTAGACGAACAGGGCTGACTCGCTGGTCTTACCGACCGCCCGGAAGCCCCCGGTCCAGGTCCGCTTGGAAGGGATCAGCCCAGTGTGACCGCACACAGGAATACCCTCGGCTCGCAGCCGGCGGACGGTGTCGAGACTGGCCGCGCAGTAGACAGCATCACCGCCGATCTGAATGGCCCGGTGCGCCGCTCGTAGATAATCCTCAAAGGTGGCGAGCTGGCCGTAGAGCAGGCCGACATGGACAAAGCAGCTTGGTGCGGCAGCCCGCATCTCCGGGGTCCACAGCGGGTCAATGATGGAGAGCATGTCAATACCTGCGGCCTCGGCAGCAACCGCCTCGTCCAGCGACTTTACGTGCAGCATGGTGAATTGCTTCTGGCCTTTCAGCGCCAGTAACTCGGCTACGGTTTTGCGATTACGATCCATTCTGGTTCCTCACAGTCTAGGTACGAGCAAGATATAAATTAGCCTGGCTTGAGATCATTTCAATCGGGAATATTGATAAAGACCTTGTCACCCCGCCGCTCAGCCGGATAGGTTCTTAAGTCCTCGTGGACAGGGGGCTTGACCGCTTTGCCGGTGGTGACATCAAAGCGACCGTTGTGCATGGGGCATTCGATACAGCCATCGAGGACCAACCCGCCGGCCAGGGCCACTTTTTCGTGGGTGCATAAGCCGTCGCTGGCATAGTAATTATCCCCCAGCAGCCGGTAGACCGCATACTTTTTGCCGTTATGTTCAAACCCAATGACATCTTCTTCGTCCAGATCGTCAACTGTGCATACTTCCACCCAATTCCCGGCGATCGCCTGGGCCTTTTCTGTCGCCGGCTGGTACCCATTCTTTCCGTTTACCCTTTCCTGAACCGGCAACTCGGTCACGGCCGGAGCGGGCAAAGGGCGATCAATATGGTAATCGGGGTCTTCGTAAGCCTGCTTAATTAGAGCGGGGATCATCTCTTTGTAGACTTGCCACAAGCTGGTATAGGGGACCGGGGTCTGGGCCACAATCGCTTTATGAAGTTTAGGCAAAGCGTGATAGGGCACCATAGGGATAACATGATGCTCGAGATGGTAGTTCATATTCATGTAAAGATAGCGAAAAACCGGGTTGATATAAACCGTGCGGGTGTTTTTGCGATGATCCCGGGTGTTTTCAGCCAGGCCGGCGTGTTGGGTCAGCCCCAAAAGCTGGTGCAGCCAGCCGCCATAAAAGCGGGGCAAACCGATAAACATCATCGGCAGAAAGCTGCCAATGGCGTAGGACCAAATCCCAAAGGCAATAAAAATAGCGACATAAACCCGGCTGGACCAGTACATTTTCTGGCGGACCGATTCAGGCACAAATGTCCGTACATTGACATCGGGCCGGCCCAGGGCGTGCCGGATGATCCGCATCACTTCCGGGGGACCACTGCGCAGATCGAAAAAGTCCAGCAATATTTTGAGCAGGTCGGCCGGGCGCATCACTTGAATTTCGGGATCCTGCATGACAATGATGGTGTCGGTGTGATGGCGGGCGTGGCTCCAGCGCCACAGGTACGCCTCGCGCAAGGTCATAAAGGAGCTGAGGTGATAGAAAAACTCGTTGAGCCAGCGGGTTTTGAAGGGGGTGCCGTGCCCACATTCGTGCCAGCGGGCATCGGATGAGGAATAGATAGTCCCGAAGATGAAAAAGGCGGGAATCGCCCACCAGGTCCCCCAGGAAAGGACGGCCAGGTAACCACTGATGATCAGCAGCAGAATCCACAGCCCGAAATGCATCAGGGCCGGGCCGTCACTCCGTTTCATCAGAGCCTTGAGTTCCTGGCGCGAGATGTCAGGCGACCACCATGTCCCTTCCACTTTTTCCTCAATTAACTCATCATCGAGGGCAACAGCGCTCCGCCCCGTACTCACCAGGGAGTAATCTCGTTTGGCGAACTTATTAAGCAGCATCAGTTCTCTCCTTCAATCATTTGTAAAATGTGGATAATCTGTATTTTTTTGCTACTCCACCAATACAACAATAATTGCTTAATTCATTTACACCTCCTCATTCTTGCCACAACTTTGTTCAACCGGTTGCACTACTCCTCAAAAAAATTTAACGGCGCTTATCGGGCAGCAAGCCGGCGGTGGTCTGTCGAACCACTAATTCAGCGGAGATGAGTTGGTTTTCCGGGGTCTGACCAGCCAGTAAATCGAGGATCATTTGCATCGCCCGCCGTCCCAGTTCAAGCCGGGGCTGATGGATGGTGGTCAAAGGGGGGATAATGTAGGCAGCGGTGTCAATATCATCAAAGCCGATCACGCTGAGGTTGTCAGGAACGGAGAGGCCGCGCTTATAACAAGCAGACAGGAGACCTATGGCGGTCATATCGTTGTAGCAAAAAACAGCCGTGGCGCCAGCGGCCCAGAGTGGCTCTAAACTGGCCTCACCTCGTTTGGCGTGATCTTCAATATTGGAGGTAAATACAAGCCTGGGGTCCGGCGCGATCCCGGCGGCTTTCAGGGCATCTTCATACCCTCTCAAACGGTACCTGTTTGACTTGGGACGATTGGTCACGCCGACATAACCAATGCGACGATGCCCTAATCCAAGTAAGTGCTCAACAGCCAGCCGCGCTCCCCGTAGATCATCAACAGCCACCGCATGGATGACCCCGGCCGGTTCTTGTTCGTCAATCATAACGATAGGCACCTCGATGCGGTCAAAGTAGCGGCGATAGCGATCAAACAGGTGCGAGGCGACCACGATGATCCCATCTACTCGACGCTGCTGAAGCACGTCAATGACCGCAATTTCACGCTGCCGGTTATTTTGCGAGGTACTGAGAAAAACATTAAAGCCGGCCCCCATGGCAACTTCCTCCACGCCTTCCACTACTCGCCCCATAAATGGATCAGAAATTGTGGCGACGACCATGCCAATCGTCCAGGTCTGATTAGTGGACAAACTTTTGGCCACGGTGCTGGGGACGTAGCCCATTTCTTTGGCTAACGCCCGGACGCGCATTTTGGTTTCAGCGCCAATGCGAGGATGATCCTGCAAGGCTCGAGAAATGGTTGAAGGAGCCAGATTAGCCTTTTTGGCAATGTCGTAAATTGATACAGACATCCGACCTGTCCCCAAAAATTATCATTCAAATGTTGCGCAACCGGTTGCACAAATAGTAACATAAGAATTAACAGTTGTCAAGCCCCAACCTCATGTTTCTACATATCCAGAGGCCGGTAAAGATCTCTTGAAAATAGGTAAAGTTGAAATTAGCTCTATACTTGACGAGGGGGTGCGGTTGACTGGCGCACTACCAGTTCAACCGGTAGTTTGACGATACGAGGAGGTACACTTTCTGGCTGCTGAATAAGGTCGAATAAGATGCGCGCTGCCTCATGGCCCATCTCTGCTTTAGAAAACCTGATAGTGGTTAGGGGAGGATACAAATAGGCTGAACCGGCGGTGTCGTCAAAACCAATAATAGAAATGTCTCCGGGAATGGATAATCCGGCGCTCCAGATGGCATGCATGGCGCCCAGAGCTAGAACATCGTTATGGGTAAAAACGGCGGTAGGCGGCTCGGGCAGGGCCAACAACTGCTGCATAGCCCGGTAGCCTTCTTCCTGGCCCGCCCCGCTATCAACAACCAGAGATGGATTAAGAGGAATACCGGCCTGTTCCAGTGCCTGGCAATAACCCTTGAACCGCTCCAAACTCAGTATATTGATGTGTTCAGGAGACCGCCTAATCAAACCAATGCGACGATGGCCCAGGTCCACCAGGTGCTGGGTAGCCAGTCTTCCTCCCTTCAAATGTTCCATCGTAATACAATTTAGGCCCGGCACCTCGTGCTCGATGATCACAATGGGCAGTTTTGGCTGTAGAGGCTGGAGCAAAACCAAGGGGTTCTGATCGGGGAGGATGATGACCCCATCCACCTGCTTGGCCCGCAGCATATTAATATATTTTTTCTCTTTAACCGGATCACGGTCACTATAGCCTACCAAGACCACGTAATCGTACTCGGAGCAGACACTCTCCACACCGGAGGCAATCTCGGCATAGACGATGTTAGTTAGATTGGGCAGCAACAGGCCAATCGTCGAACTTTGTTGAAGACGCATACTCCGGGCAAGTTCATTCGGATAATAACCTAACTCTTCAATAGCCTTCTTCACGCGGAGCTGTTTGTCTAACGAGACCGGCCTGGGACCATTATTAATAACATAAGAAACCACTGCACTCGATACATTAGCCCGTTTTGCCACATCTTCACGGGTGACCCGTCTTTTGGTCATAGCAGCCCCCTAACCTTATTTGCCCTCGCTACCCACGTTCAATTTCCTCCCGGACGATTTGAACCCAGCGGATAACCCGTTGTGGGTCGTTTCCAATCGTGTGGTTATCTTTCATGATGATCTCGACACAGCAGTTTTGGGTAATCTCCAGCGCCTCACGGATGCCTGCCCGGATGCGATCCTCGTCAAAGGAGAACATGGCCAGGTCTATGGGGTTGGGTTTTAACGAATAGATATATTTATCTTCCAACTGTTCGGCCATTTTTCTCTTATCAGCCCAGGGTGAGACGGAAACCCGGCGTAAATTTGGAAACTGTTTAACAATATGCCAGCGTTTGTCGAGCGGTTCGCAGCAGCCGTAGCAGTTTAAACCGAAACGCTCGAGAATGGGTTGCTGATAGGGAAAAACAAATTCAGCAAACATTTCCGGTGAGATGCCGACCGTCTCTTGACTTTCAGCAAAGCCCCACATATTGGCACAACATACTTTTCCGTCGGCGTCCGCCGGCGACAGCTCGTCTGTCCAACCTAACCCGCCAGACCCGACGTAGGTCCCGTCACTGTTAGGGCCAAGCAGCCCTTCTGTTTCTAAACGGTCAAGCATGGCCATTGTTCCATCCCGTAGAATGGTCATAATCCGATGAATGAGGTCGGGATCATCGTACATATCATACATAATCTGCTGCAAACCGCGTAATTCTGCCAGGAGCCGGGTCATGCCTAACGACCACCACCACAGCGTCTTTGTCCGGATGGCCAGCAGATCACCAAAAATTTGTCCGGCCACCTCGACCAGCTTCTCAGTCGCTTCATAATTCACCTGAATCTCAGGATAGTGCAATTTTTCGACATCTTCTTCTGTTTTGATCGGCGACTCCCAGGTATAGGCCCCTCCATCTTTACCGCCGATCCTGATTTCTTTTAAGCCCCACCCGATTTCGTTATGAATATAAGGAATATCAAAGTAAGGTTGGATGGTATAATCATCCTTCATCTTTGAACCCCAAAAGATCTCTTTGCGTAAATGCATTTCCCATTGCCGGGCCAGGAGATTTTCGCATTCAATTTGATCGGCAGTGATGATCTCGTTCCAACCATTCTCCGGGTCACAAAAGATCAGGGGGCGTGTCGGGCGCAGTGCGTTATGGTTATACCAAAGTTGTCGTTTTTCCTCTTCGATGGGACGGGCGGCCAGGTCGGCTACCTGGCCGGCTAAACGGCGCAAAATCTCGCAATCGCTTTGGCTCACTTTCAAATCGCCGGCCGCTAAACGAGCTTGTACGGCAATGACATCGCGGGATTGATCTAAGGCTGTCTCAACAGTTTTTTCCGGGTGCATGGCTATTCTTACCTCTTCTGCGTTTTCCTGGCGCAGCCCAATTCATATCTTAGGCCACACCCAACAGCGACTTGGCCATCCTGGCGACACTGCCCGCATCGGGCGCAAAACCGTCCGCACCGACTTTATTGGCAAAATCCTGGGTGATCGGCGCGCCCCCGATAATCACCTTGACCTTGTCCCGCAGCCCGGCCTCGGTTAAAGCTTGAATTGTCTCGCTAATCGAGGCGACTGTCGTCGTCAGCAGGGCCGACATGCCGACCAGATCAGGCTCATGCTGCCGGACCGCTTCGACAAACTTCTCGGGCGACACATCGTTGCCCAGGTCAACGATCTGAAAACCGGACCCTTCTAACATCATCGCCACCAGATTCTTGCCAATATCGTGCAGATCCCCGGCCACGGTGCCAATGACGACCTTGCCCAGCGTTTCGACCTCGGCCTGCATCAGCAGCGGCTTAAGAATTTCCAGAGCCTTCTGCATCGCCCGTGCGGCAATGAGCATTTCCGGGACAAATTTTTCGCCGGACTCAAAGAGGCGGCCTACTTCGGTCATCGCCGGGATACAGGCCTGGTGCAATATCTCCGAGGCAGAGATGCCGGCCTCAACGGCCGCCTGAGTTTCAGCGGCGGCAACTTTGGCATTGCCTTTCAAGACAGCTTCACAGATAGTTTCCAAGCTCATTGTTAATGTACTCCTCTGAAAATAGTAGTCAGTCGTCAGTAGCCAGCCCATAGGGGGCCTTCAGCTCTAGTCAGAAAAATATTTTTATGCTTGGTGGTGTGCCACAGGCTCGTAACGACTCCTTTAAAAATATGTCCTCATTCATTCAGGAATTAACGAGCGTACATCGCCGGTCGTTCCAGGTCAGGCACGGCTTGGGGCTGGCCGGTTTTGGCCGACTGGATACAGGCATCCGCTACCACCATGGCAACATAACCATCCCACACCGTCGGGCCGGTGGGCTGCTTCTCAACCAGAGATTGCACCCAGGCCTGAGCCTCACGGATGTAGGCTGCATCGAACCGGACTAGCCAATCCGGGTCTATGGTTTGAAACTGCTTGCGCGCTTGCTTCACCGTAGGGGCAGATGCAGGCGCGGTCCGGGCCGAGCCTTGAGATCCCGTCAACGTCACATCAACCTGATAGCCATAGTTGGAGTCGGCATTCATTTCGATCAGGCCCAAAGCACCGTCCTTAAAGACCATCTGCACCAACAGCAGTCGGCAGGTTTCGGGCCGAGTTGCCTCTGCCTTCACCCACTGGGTGTAAACCTGGTTTACCTCCTGGTTGAGCAGCCACCGGGCCGAGTGAATATCGTGGATGGCTGAGTTGATGATAACATCCTCGACGGTGCGCGGTTCTATCCCGCCCTCGCCCGTGTGAAGCCCGTGGAACATAAGCGGCTGTCCAATATCACCTCGATCGAGCAGCTCTTTGAGGGCCTGATGAGCCTGATCATACTCGCGCATGAACCCCAATTGGACCAGCCGACGCCCGCCGGCGAGTTCAGCATCCAATACTTTTCTGGCATCGGCCATATTCGTAGCCAGGGGTTTCTCACACAAGACCGGTTTGCCCGCGGCCAGACAGGCCAGAACCAATTCGGCGTGAAACGGGTCAGGTGCGGCAATGACCACCGCCTGCACAGCCGGGTCGGCGATCATAGCCTGAGCATCGGTGTAGACGCTAGCCCCGCCACATTCAGCCGCCACTATCCTCGCCCGTTCCTGATCAATATCCATGACCGCGACAACCTTGGCCCCGGGAGTTTTGTTCGCCAGATTTCGAGCATGGCGTCCGCCCATGCCGCCTGTACCGACCACGCCAATTTGGACCATTATGACTCCTCCTCTGCGGGGGGGATGGGTTGGGGTCCGGCCCCTATCACTGATTGGTCAAAATCAACAATCGAGCCGGTCATCATGCCCGACTCGTCAGATGCTAAAAAGGCCACCGCCCGGGCCACTTCTTCGGGTTTTAGCAGCCGGCCAAACGGCTGAGCCGCCTCGGCCTGCGCCAGCCAATTGTCCCCGGCGCCGTGATACTTGCGTTGGATGGTATCTTCGCCGGGCGTGTCCATCCAGCCGATATTAAGCGTATTCACCCGAATGCGGTGGCGCATAACGGTGTAGGCCACATTTTTGGTGAGAGTGACCAGCGCCCCTTTTGAGCAGGCATAGGGCATGAGTATGGGCACGTTCCCATAAGCCGCCAAGCTGCCAATGTTAACGATAGAACCGGCTACCCGGTCACGCCGCATAATTTTGACCGTATCCTGGATTAACAAAAAGGGCGCCCGGACATTGACCGCCATAATCCAGTCCCACAATTCCGGCGAGGTATCCCAAATCGTTCCTCGATCCGAGACGCCGGCAACATTGACCAGAATATGGACCGTGCCAAAATTCTTATCGGCGGCGGCGACAATCCGCCGGCAATCTTCAACCCTGGCCAGGTCGGCTGGCACAAAGCGCACGTCACAGCCAGCGGTACTCATTTCAGCCGCTAATGCCTGACCTCGTTCGGCATTGCGCCCGCAGATGATAAGGCCGGCCGCCCCGCGCTCGACAAATAAGCGGGCCGTCGCCTCGCCCAACCCCTGGGTGCTGCCCGTAATAATGGCGTATTTGCCGGATAGGTCGGACCTATTTGTCATCCGGTTCTCCTAATTGAACAGTTACGGATAGACCCTAAACCTCGCTAAAGGCAGCGCGAAAGTGGTCCATAGCCTGATTATTATCTTCCAGCGGATAGGCTTCCATCCCCACTACACCTTCATAACCTATCTCACGCAGCGCTTCGGCCACAAAGCGATAATTCAGTTCGCCGGTACCCGGCTCGTGGCGTCCAGGGACATCGGCCACGTGAATGTGACCGATATACGGGTGGTAATCCCGCAGGAGTTGCACCACATTGCCCTCTTCAACCGCGCTGTGATAGATATCGAAGAGAACTTTGACATAAGGGCTATTGACTTCTTTGACCAAGCGCACCGCATCCTCGATGAAGTTGATAGAGTAACCGGGGTGGTCCACCTTGGTATTGAGGACTTCCAGGCAGTAGGTCACCCGGTTCTCTGCCCCCAATTGAGCCAGTTGGCTCAAGGCTTTGTAGGCGGTGATCCAATGAGTCACCGGGCTGGCCGAGATTTTATGCACCACCTCCCCGTTGGGGCCAAGCTCCCCGCCATGCACAACCAGGAAGGACGCCCGGAGTTTCTTGGCGACAGGCGTGGATTCCGTTATCCCGGCCACATAGTCCGCCATGCCGTCGGGATGAACGCAAGAGCCGCCTTGCGTCCCAGAAAAGCCGCACACCTCAATCTTGGGGTCAGCGGTAAAGACCTCCAGATTGCGCCCCTTCCAGCCCCAAAACTCCACCAAAAAACCGGCTTGGGCAATTTTTTTAACCCGTTCCTCAAAGGGTAAATCCAAAAAAACGGTATCAGCACAAATGGATAAACGATACATTGAAGGTCTCCTCTGAAAATAGTAGTCAGTCGTCAGTAGCCAGCCCATAGGGGGCCTTCGGCTCTAGTCAGAAAAACGTTTTTATTGTCGGTGGCGTGCACGACGCTCATGAACACTCCTTAGAAAATAAGTTACACGCACGGAGTTATCGCAGAGGGACACCGAGAAAAATATATAAAAACTCTGCGTATCTCTGTGCCCTCTCTGCGTTCTCTGTGTTATGTATTTTCAGTCTCGGTGTCGTCCCGGCTGGGACTATCCACTCTTCAGCTAATCAGTAGTTACAACAACCTTGACCGCTTCCCCCTGGCGGGCGGCAGCAATTCCCTTGAAAATATCCGGCAAAGGCAGGACCATGCTGTTCATCACCGAAGGCTTGATAGCGCCGCTCTCCAAAATCTGGATAGCCCTGGGAAAGGTGTTCTCCCCGACAAAAGAGCCAAACACGGTTAATTCGTTGCGGGTGATCAGGTATTGGCGGGCCGAGGGTCGGGCCTTTTCATTAACCCCAAACAGCGCAATTTTACCCTGTTTAGCGGCTAATTCCAAAGCCGTCCCAAATTGGTTCCCGACGGCATCCACGACCAGCTCAGCCCCCCAGCCACCGGTTTCAGCTTTGACCACTTCAGCCAGCGAGTCTGTTTTGATATTGACCACAACGTCCATACCGGCCTGTTTGGCTACCTCAAGGCGGTAAGGCGCGAGGTCAGAGATAATGATCCTGGCCCCGGCGGCTTTATACATCATACCGTGCAGAATACCAATCGGGCCTGCACCGATCACCACGGCGGTTTGGCCAGGTTGAATGGTGGCCAGGTCGGTGCAGTTGACCACGCAGGAGAGCGGCTCAATCCAGACGGCCTCTGCAAAAGGCAGCGTTTTGGAGACCTGATGCAGGGCACGCTCAGGCGCAGCCATATAGCGCGCAAAGCCGCCATCTTTATGAATGCCCAACGTGGTCCAGTTCTCACAATGGAGCGACTTGCCTGCCTTGCAGTAACGGCAGAGACCACAGGTTAGATTGGCCGCAACCGCCACCCGGTCGCCCACGTTGGTGGTGGTCACGGCTGGACCGGTTTCGACAACCTGCCCAATGACTTCGTGCCCCAGAATGGCCCCTGGCGTAGCAGCCACGGCCGGCGGCACTGACAGAATGTGCAAATCGGTGCCGCACACGCCGCAGCCTTCATTTTCCAAAATGACCCAATCAGGCCCTGGTAGTTCAGGTCGGGGACGTTGCTGAATTTCCAGCACACCTTCCCCCATAAAAACCCCGGCCAGCATCTTACTTTCCATGTTTCCCCCCTACTTCAAACTATTCAACAATTGACGTAAATAAGCCACACTGTGCGGCAGCGCGGTCCGAGGATCGTCCTCCCCCTGGTACTCAATGCAGATATAACCATCGTACTTGAGGCGGTCAAGTTCGGCCAGGATTGGCCGAAGCTCCACGATTCCGCCATCCAGAACGGTACCAGTGTAGCGCCGTCCCCCCGCCGAGTCCCGGTAGCGTTCGGTCTGCTCGCCTGGAGCAAGGGGGCGGTTGTTCTTAACGTGGACGTGGGCGATGTACGGAGCCATCACGCGAAGAGTCTCCAGCGGATCCTCCTCGACAAACAGCGGCGCGCCGACATCATAAATCAACCGAAAGGCCGGCGAGTCGACCGCAGCGCAGATATCGCGGCAATCAGCCCCTCGCCCCATAAGGGGACGCATTTGAGGATCGTCTATATTCTCGGCGATGATCGTCAAGCCGATTGACTGGGCGCGCTCGGCGCACTGGCGCAGTCCCTCAATCAGCCAGACCTGCTGTTGCTCCAATGGTAAATCCTCTTTCACCAGCGCCGGGTGCATCATGGCCAGCACTGCCCCCAGTTCAGCCGTTCGATCAAGCAGGGCAAAAACCTGGTCAATGACGGGGCGGCGGGCGGCAGCGGGCTGGGCTAAATCAGCCGGGAAGATATAAGATACAATCGGCAAACCGGCGTCGGCGGTAAGCTTTCTCAACTGTTGAGGGGAGCAGTCATACCAGTAGGCATGCAGCAGTTCGATTCCAGCCACCCCCAGGCTGCCATACAATTCAACGATTTCTTCGCGGCTGTACGGGCCTGACTCTCGCTTGGGATGAACGTAACGCTCATTCAAGTACCAATCTGAACTGTAGTCCATGACCATAATTTGGTCACTCATATCCAGCTTGCTCTCCTCATTGTGAATCTTTGGTTACTTCATGTACAGCGCAGATTGTTCATAGGGCGGCAGACGTTGGGGTACCCCGGATTGGAGCGACATGATGCATGGTTGGGCCGCCAACAGTATTGAAATCGCCGGAGAATCAGCAGTTCCATTCCCCTCCTTAAATTAACGGTTGTTAAACTCCTCGACGGCCTCATACATGGCCACAATGTTTTGCGGCGGCACATCCGGCATGATGTTGTGAATAGTATTGAACACGTAGCCACCCCCCGGCGCAAATATTTCAAGGTTGCGTTTCACCTCAGCTTTAACCTCAGCCGGAGTACCATGGTTAAGAATGTGGCGCGGATCCACTCCACCGCCCCAGAAGGTTAAATCCCGGCCAAATTCTTTTTTCAGGCGGGCCGGGTCCATATCGCGCGCGTTGGTTTGAACCGGATTGATGATTTCAAAACCGGCTTCAATCAAATCGGGCAGCAGTTTGTAGATAGAACCGCACGAGTGGAGGAAGGTGTGCGCCTGGCTGTGCTCTTTAATATAATTGCAGAGGATAGTGTGGCGCGGTTTGAATAACTGGCGATAGGTTTCGGGAGCCATAAAAGGCCCTGTACCGGTGCCGAGATCGTCGCTAAGGCGAATGAGGTCAACCACGTCACCGACAGCATCGCAAACATTCTCCAGTGTTTGCAGGTGAATTTCCATCAAGGCGTCCAGCAGTCGAGCTACCTCGTCGGGTTGGAGAAGCAGGTCCATCAGAAAATTATCAATGCGGCGCAAGAAATTGCCTCCCTCAAATAGGGCACACCCGGCCGTAATCAACAACGCTTTATCGGTGTTCTGGCGCAAGGAGAGCGTCTTTTCACGCAACTGCTGCCAGAAATCCGGCTCGCTGCTATGATCCCAGGGGCTGGGGGCTATCCCAAACCATTGAACTTTACGCATTAATTCGGGCATGTTTTTGAATGTGTCGGGATAGCCATCGCTGTAGGGAAAGTAGGTTTGATCAAAAAAGGTGGCCTTGAGGGGCATGGTGGCAATCCGATCGCCGTCGGGGGCAAAAACATCCCAGGCTCCACTAGGCTGTTTGACCGGCTTGAACCAGATCGGAAATTGCACCTCCTCTCCGGTGGGCAGGGTCACGTCGTACCAGTCTTCATCTCTGGTGTTAAACATCCGGCCCACGTCCACAACGTCAATGTGAAAGCGTTCCAGGATGTCGTCCTCCGGCAGGGCTAACTGCTGCACGACATCGTAAACGCGGGTGTGCCCGCTCGTTAAACCGAGGTATTTTTTGAGATTGTAATAGGCAATGGTTGAAATATCGGAGCTGGAAGTCGAACCCAGGTCAATAGGGACCCGGTCAGGTTCCTGGTGATTAACAGCAGCCAGCACCCGTTCTCTGGAAGTCATTTTTTCTTTTGTAGACATTTTTTTGTTCCTAACTCGGGCAAACCGAACTAAGAAAAATTTTCAACACTAACGTTCCTAAGTTTTGGGATTATCAGGACAAGCGCTGGCCGGTAATCAGGTCAGAGATGTCGTCGAAAGTAATTTCTCCCCTGGCATAGGTGCCGACTTTTTGGCCGTGACGAATGATCGAATAGCGGTCTGCCACCGCCATGACATGGTGAACATTGTGGGTAATGAAAATAACCGACAAGCCTCGCGCCTTGGCGTTCAAAGTATAATCCAATACCTTGCGGGATTCGGCCACGGATAAGGCCGAGGTAGGTTCATCCAGGATGAGCAGCTTGACCCCGAAATGCACCGCTCGCCCGATTGCGATGGACTGGCGTTCCCCCCCGGAAAGCTTGCCAACTTTCTCGTTGGCCGAACGGATTTTGATGCCGATATCCGCCAGCGAATCGCAGGTTTGCCTGGCCATGGTCCTCATATCTAACCAGCGCAGCGGACCGAAGCGATGAACTGGCTCGCGACCTAAAAAGAAATTGCGGCCCAGGCTCATCGAATTGACCAGGGCCAAATCTTGATAAACCGTTTCAATGCCCAGGGCGCGGGCCTCTTGCGGATTCCCGATCTGAACCGGCCGGCCTTCAAAATATATCTGGCCGCTGCTCGGGGTGTGAACACCGGTTAGAATCTTAATCAGCGTTGACTTGCCGGCCCCATTGTCGCCCAGCAAAGCCATGACCTCTTGAGGCTTAACCTCAAAATCTACCCCCTCCAGGGCCGTAACCTGTCCGAAGCGCTTGACTATTTTTTCCATCAAGACTAAGGGAGTTTCGTTTCCATTTTCACCCGGCATAGGTATTTAATCCTCCATGTTCTGATTTAGGCGCGGCTGCGCACCCGTTCATTGATAATTGCCGCACCGATGATCGCAATGCCCACAATCGCCTCAAAATTGTCGGGAGGGAAACCGGACAAGACAACCCCGCTGCGCAGCATACTGATGAGCAAAATGCCCACCAGCCCGCCAATAATACTCCCCACACCCCCTTTCAGGAGCGCTCCCCCGACAACCGCCGAAGCAATTGCGGTAAACTCGGTCCCTCTACCCGTGGCCACAAAGACCGTCAGGAATTGGCTGAAGGTCATAATCCCTGCCAGGCCGGCCAAGGCTCCGGTCAGGGTAAAGCAGATCAGCTTGACCCGCTTGGTGTTAATTCCTTGCGCTTTTGCGCCCCTGGGATTGCCCCCGGTGGCAAAAACGTGATTACCGAAACGGGTACGGATCAAGATAAATTGAAAGAGCAGACCCAGGCCAATCACCCACACGGCGGTGGTCCGGAAATTAGCCCGGCTCAATAAGTCGTTGACGATATCGAGGCGGCCGTTGAAGAAAGTATACAGGGGCAGTTCCTCCGTAGTTTGCAGCATCAATCCACCGGAGTAGAGCCAGACCGCCGCTCGATAAATCGAGCTGGTGCCCAGAGTAACAATAAAAGAAGGGATGCCCGTCCAGATGGTCAGGCCGCCATTGATAGCCCCCATCAAGGCAGTGACCAACAGAGCCAGTCCGATTGCTATAATCGGGGAACCACCAGCGAGCATAATACTGGCAAAGATATAAGCACCCATCGCCACAATGGCCCCGACTGAGAGATCAAACTCGCCGGAAATCATCAGCAGTGTCACGCCAATCACCACGATCGCATTGATCGAAGCGGCATTCACAAAGGCTGAGACCGTCCGCATCGTCCCAAAATTGCGGACGAACAACCAGAAAAGCACAAAAACTACTATAAAAGTTAGCAGCGACGGGATCATCGGCGAGTCGCCCCACCAGGCTCGTTTTTCTCGCCTGCTTGTGGCCTTAACATCCATATTGACGAGGCTCAATCTATCCTCTCCTTTGCCAGCGCCATTACTCTCCACAAGGTGAGGACCATCCTGGCGACGGCATGGGAATGGGAAGGTGCGCTCCTTCCCATTCCAACTACTTAGCCGGAAAAGCTGCTGCCAGTTTAACGGTACGTACCTGCGAACTTCGCAATCAAGTCAATATTGTCTTTATCGGTAATTCCGGGGCCGGTCGCCGTAACTTCAGTGGGAGGATAGATACCGTAGCGTTTGATCCACGTCAGCCACTGCACCACCAGATAGCCCTGAACGTACGGCTGCTGGTCGGTGGCGAGCAGGGTTGTCCCATCCTTGATTTTTTCCGCGATCTCGGGGCCAAGATCGAAAGTGGCGTGGTAGATGTCGCCCGCCTGCAGCCCGGCATTTTTCATGAAAGAATAGAAGGGGTTGGCCCCATTCGGCCCTAAAGTCAGCCAGAGGTCCACGTCAGGGTTGGCGGTATAGTAATCTTCCATGATCGTCGCCGATTCAGCCGGGTCATTCGTGATCGCCAGGACTTCCGACTCAAGCCCGGTTTCGGCCAGCGCATCGGCAAAGCCCTGGCAGCGAGCATCAAGACCAATATGGCCCGGCACCTGATTCACACAAACTCCACGCGTGCCGCCGTAAGCTTCCACCATTCTCCGGCCGGCCACCAGACCGCCCGTATATTCATCCTGGCCAATGTAAGTGAGATAGGGGATGCGCTCTTCAGGAGGTCGCCAATCGGCGGCATTATAGGCAATGACCGGGACTCCGCTCTCGATGGCTCGCAGCATGGGTTCCTCGAACAGAACCCCATCAGTCACGGTGACACCCAGGCCGTCCGGCTTGGCAGCCAGGGCCTTGTCAATATCCTGGGCCGTCCGTTCCGGATCGAACTCGGGCGGGGAAATAATGGTCAAGTCAACTCCCAGGTCTCTGGCCGCATCTTTGTTGCCCTGCTCAACCACGCACCAGAAGGCATCCCAAGAACAGGCCCCGTGGGCCACCAGGACAATATTTACCGGCTCGCGGCCAAATTCGTCCACGGTAGGGGTCTCCTGCGCGACTGGAGGCGCTGAGGCGGCGGGGGTCGGAACCTCAGCCATCACATTGAGCAGTGCCACGCCTATGGCAACAAGTGCTATAAATACCAACTTATTGAGTTTCATTTTTCCTCCCTTGATCTAACAGAATTGATATTAATACATTATAGAAACAATATTCG
Organism: Anaerolineales bacterium; assembly: GCA_015075185.1. Taxonomy (GTDB): domain Bacteria; phylum Chloroflexota; class Anaerolineae; order 4572-78; family J111; genus DSQQ01. Next base: position 441,542 of record JABTUW010000001.1, read on the forward strand.
GTTAGTTTACGACCCGTTTTTAGCTATAAACACCCTCCTTCCTTTGACTACTTATTACTCTTGTTCTCGCTTCAGGTAAATATTGACGATCACGGAGATGATGATAATTGCTCCCACAACCCCCTGGAACATTTCATTTGTCACCCCCAGCAACACCAAACCTTGCTCTAGCATGGACAGAATAAGCATGCCCACGGCAGCGCCAACAATGGTGCCAGTCCCCCCATTGAGCGAAACACCGCCAATCACCGCCGCAGCGACGACGGTCAGCTCCAGACCCTCGCCAATCAATTCGTTCATGCTGGAACGCTGCGCAAAAAGAATAACCCCGGCCAATCCAGCCAGGCAGCCTGAGAGGACAAAATTAGTTAATTTGATCCGTTTGACATTCACCCCTTGCGCCAGCGCCGCCCCCGGATTACCCCCTACGGCAAAGGTCCAGTTGCCGTGGCGGGTGCGCATTAACACCAGAGATGCGACGATAACCAACCCCACGAACCACACACTTGAAATTCGGAAATTGCCGGCCGGCTCAAACAATTGGTTAAGTGGCGTTATATAATCATTCAAAACAGCAAATAATAGAGGTTTGCCTTCGGGAGTGTAACTCGTAACCTGCCCCCCACCTAAGGCCCGAACCAGACCCCGGTAAGCCAAGAGGGTCCCCAGGGTGGCAATAAATGAGGGTATACCCGTAAAAACAACAATTAAGCCGTTGATGAGACCCAAAAAAGTGGATACGCCTAAAGCCAACAGCATCGCCACCACGGGGGGAATGCCCGCGAGGAGACTCAACAGAAAAATATAGCCCGCCACGGCCATGTTTGAACCGACCGACAGGTCGAATTCGCCGGATATCATCAAAAAAGCCACGCCAACAACGACGATGCCATAGATGCTGGCGAAGGTCAGAATATTGGAGAGCGCGTAGGCGCTGAGAAAATTAGGGGCGCTGAAGGCAAAGAAGAGAAACACTACCAATAAGGTGATAAAAGCCGCTATTTCAGGGGATTCTGTCAGCGTCAGCAGCAAGCGTTTTAGTTTGGCAGACAGGTGGTTTTCAGAACGTTCAACAATGGTTGTCATCCTCGACATCCTTCCGGTTATTATAAATAATCTCAGCAGAGCAAAATTTATCTAAAGCGGCATCCCTGTACTGCCCGCTGACTGTCCTCGTTGAGGAAGGTGAAAGGAGGGGGTGTCAAAATTCTACAGGTGTAGAATTTGATTGCGTTATATTATACAGAAAATATAATATGGTCAAATCAGGATCGGTAATTATGATCAATTCCAGTTGAAGGCCAGGGCTTGCTCCAGCCTCTCGAAGATGTCGACAAAATTGAGTACAAAGCCGCAGAGCTTGGCCAAGCCCGACTAAAGTTTGGTAATCGTGACGTCTTCAATCGTCATTTTCTCTTCATTAAATACGAAAGAAATGCGATACTTTTTGAAGATTTCGACGCCTGATTCCGGAACAGGGGGTTGGGGGGATACGCTTTGCCGCTGAAAAAGCACGTAAAAGGAACGGGGACCCGTATCACCGCCGCCAGCGGGGCGGGACGGGGCTGCCTGAAGGTTGGTGGCGCTGTCTGAGAGGGTGTTACTATCCTGAATCCACACGCTGATTTTCTGCCCGGCGCCCAGCCCGATATTGGCGGCGGCTTCGTGAACGGGTTTGTCGGGGCGGATAGGCGAAGCCGGCTCGTTAGAGCGGCGCCCTTCCCAGGTCCAGGCGATGAGAGGCGCAGCGCCGCGAACCGGCTGCCCGTTTTGATCAACCAGGTCAACATAGACATATTGATTCGAGCCGCTTTCCGCCGTGGTTAGCTGGCGAACGCCAACCAGCCGCCAGAGTCCGCTCGGCGCTGGCCCTTGATTATCGGGCGTAACTTTTTTGATGCCGACGCCGGCCGCTTCGGCGTTGTTATAGGCTTCACCCTCTTTGGCGTAATAGTTCAGGATAATTTGCCGCCACTGCGGTACGTTTAGCATCGCTTCGACCGTCCTCTCTACTTTCCTAAAAGTTAGAAAATAATCTACCGCTTGAAAACCAGCTTCGCTGCCGTTCCCAACTCCGCTCAGATAATCGCTCGGTTGGTTGTGGATGCCAATCCGATAAGTTCCCAGCGGGGCGTTAAACAGGGGCAGATTGCCCCAATACTGGTCGGCTTTGCCCTTGGTGCTGGCTACCCTGGCCTGGTTGGCTTTGGTATAGGCCGCAAAAGAGACGCCTTCCAGCTCTGTCCCGTCGGCGTCTTCAACCTTTACGTAAACATAACCATTGCCTTTTTCTTTGAATTGAACCTCGACTAACTTCCAGTAGCTTTCCTGACCCTGATATGGCTCAACCAGCACCATCGGCTCCAGGTACTTCAGCCGCTCGTCAATGCGCCGATCTTCAAATTCTTGGGCCTGGTAGAACTTTTCCAGAGCAGACGGCACCGGGCCGTTGGCGCGGACACGGCCCGGCGTAGTCTTGAGCATCTGGACCAGGGGTAATTCTCCTTTTAAGCCCCAATCACGGTCGTAAATGTTGGTAAACCACGGCCCCTGGTGCTCAAATCCCGGCGACTGCACACCAAATTTGGCCACGCCCACAATCCAGGGCATGAGCGCCAGCATGTAATCCGGCAGGTGATAATTGAACATGGCCATGGTCAATTCAGAGGCGCGTTGCGGCGTAGGTTTGGGGTAACGCGGGTCGTCGCCGCCGCTAGTGCCGGCCCGTTGCAGCACGTTATAGCCGCCTTCGGTCATCATCATCGCGACGGAATGGCCGCAGGCATCACGGACCAGTTTATCCATACGTTCAAAAGCGCGGAAACAAGTCCAATCATCGTAGATGGTAAGTTTAGGGTTGGCTAACTGCCGCCGAGCCTCGGAAACACGGGTATGCGTCCAGCGATCCCAGACCACGTTAAGGGCCAAACTTGGGCGGCCATCGCCGGCAGCCAGCCACTCGGCGTAACTCAGGGGCTGGCCGTGGTCGGCAATATCGTCGTTAGGGTAAGCCAGGGGACGGCCCAGGCAGTAGTTGTGCAGGGCCACTACCATCCGGTCAAAAACGTCCAGCCGACCACGGCGGGTAATGAGTTCAAAGGGGTTGCCCTCGCCGCCGGGACCGAAGGCTGGAAACAGAGCATACACCCCCACCTTGGCTAATTTGTCGCGGTCGTCCAGGTAATAGGTAATGACCTGCTGCAGCCAGTTGGCGGGCCGGCCGCCGCCCCATTCCAGGTTCAGGTCCGGTTCATTGCGGGTTTCAAAGTAGACCACCCCGTAGCGTTCGTATAAAGCACGAGCATAATCCGTTTCCCGAGCAGTCAAATATCCGGGATAGCTCGGCTGGCGATAAAACCTAACAACTGGCATGATGCCCAGATTGGCCAGCCGGGCCACCAGGCCTTTGGCCGAACCGCCGCCGTCATCGTTGACTTTGACCCATTTAATTTGAGCCGCCACCAAAAAATCACGCCAAAAAGGCCAATTGCCCTGTCCCCACATGGCCGGCGCCGGCGACCAATGCACCCCGCGCCCCGTATCGCCAGGGGGTCGCGGGTAATCCTTCAGGTTCTTTGTTACATCCTTGGATTTAATGTCAAGTGCCCTCTATTTTACTCGCAACTTGGCGTGTCTAAAAATTGAGCCTCCCTATCAACTGCTTGTTCTCAAATTTATGGTTCTCGTTTCCCGTCCGGTGTGGCTGTATGCTACAATATCGGTTGGAGAAAGAAGTGAGTAACAAAGTTATGAGTTTACCCCTCGAAATTTGTCAACGGTTGCGCAACCTGTTAGAAGAACGACCGGAAATTAGCTTTGCCTATCTGCACAGCTCTTTTGTTGAGGGTCCAACCTTCCACGATATAGATGTGGCAGTCTATTTAGACCCACTCCAAAGCGAGCCGTTTGACTACGAGATGGGGCTAAGCGTGGAACTGACTCGCACGTTGCGCTTGCCGGTGGATATCCAGGTGCTTAACCAAGCTCCACTGGGCTTTCAACACCAGGTCTTACAGGGTGAACTTCTCTTCGCCCGCGACGAAGTCCAACTGACCGACTTTATTGAGTACGTTGCCAACGAGTACACCGCCTTTGCTCATTTTTTACCCGATTATTTAGAGGCCGTAACGACGTGAGTTCTAACATCAACGTTGAATTGGTGCGCCACCGGGCGCGAGAAATCCGCGAAAGCCAGGGAAAAATTCGGAGCTATACCGCTCAGCCCGACGCCGATTTTTTTGCCGATGAACGTAACCTTTACACCGTCATGCATTTGCTCCTAATTTGTATCGAGGCGGTGGCTGGGATCTGTAATCATCTCCTGGCCAAAACTGCCCGCGAAGCTCCGGCCAGTTACGCTGAGTGTTTTGAGGGACTCCGTGAGCTTAACATTCTGGACGAGCCTCTCCAAAATCATTTGATTCAGATGGCTCGCTTTCGCAACATCTTGGTTCATCATTACCGGCAAGTCGAACCGGAGCGAGTATTACCTTATGCCAGAGAAAATCTGGACGATTTTGACAATTACCTCCGCCAGGTTGGCCAATTTGTGGGCCGACAACTTTAAATTCTATTGAGGATTGACAATATATGAAACAAAAAAACATGCGGCGCTCGCCTCGGCCAGAGCCTACCTTTTACCTGCTTACCCTGGGCTGCCCCAAGAACACCTTCGACAGCGAGGGCATCAGCGAAATGCTGCTACAGGCCAGCTACAACAGCACGACCGACCCCAACCGGGCCGACGTACTGATTGTCAACACCTGCGGCTTTTTGCAGGCCGCCAAAGATGAGTCCATCGGCGCGCTGCAAGAGCTGGCGGCGCTCAAAAAGAGGAATAGAGCCAAAGGGCGGCAGCAGTTGCTCATTGCCGCCGGCTGCATGGCCCAACGTTTTGGCAGCGAAGTGACCCGCCAGGTCAAAGGGCTGGACGGCCTCATCGGCACGCGGGCCTGGACCGACATTGTCCCCTTTATTCAAAAACTGCGGGCCGAAAAACGACCCGAGCCACTCTACCATCTCCCTGAAACTGCCGACACGCCCATCGAAACCATTGCCCTTAACCGGCAGCAGGTGGATGTGGGTCGGGCCAGCGCCTACCTCAAAATCAGCGATGGCTGTTCCGCGCCGTGCGCCTTCTGCACCATCCCCAGCTTCAAGGGGTTGAATCGCAGCCGTCCCCGCGAACACATCTTGAGCGAGGCTCAACATCTGGCTGCCGCCGGGGTGCAGGAAGTTATCCTCATTGCCCAGGATACGACCGCCTATGGCCGCGATTGGGGTGAACTGGATGGTCTGCCGGACTTGATGGAGCAACTGGTCAAGGCCGCGCCGGCAATCAAGTGGTGGCGGCTGATGTACGCCTATCCCGGCCACGCCAGTGACCGGCTGGTCGAGGTCATGGCCGCTCACCCGCAGATCATCCCCTACATTGACATGCCGCTTCAGCACGGCCACCCTGACACGCTCAAACGCATGCGCCGCCCCCACAATGTAGACAAGCTGCTGCGCTGGATCGAGACTTATCGCCAGGCATTCCCTGCGGTCACCGGCGCCGTGCTGCGAACGACCTTCATCGTCGGCTATCCCGGCGAAACCGAAGCCGAGTTTCAGGGCTTGCTCGATTTTATGGGTGCGGTTCAGTTCGACCGGGTGGGGGCGTTCACTTTTTCGCCGGAGCCGGGCACGCCGGCCTTTGATCTGCCCAATCAAATTGGCGAGGCGACCAAACAAGAACGCTGGGAGCGACTGATGGCTTTCCAGCAGCCGATTTCGCTGGAACGCAACCAACAGATGGTCGGTCAAAAGTTGGACGTGCTGGTAGACGGCGCGGGCGACGGCGTCAGCATCACCCGCAGCTACCGCGACGCGCCGGAGATTGACGGCTACGTCGTGGTCGAGAAGGAACTACCCCTTGGCCAGATGGTCCCGGTGCTGGTCACTGGGGCGATGGAGTACGATCTGGTAGCGATGCCCGCCAATGAGCCGATTTTGGTGATGTAGCTTGTGCCTGATCGCACGGTTAAAATCAGCAAGTTTTTAAGCCTGGTGCTGCGGCACAAGCCCGAAACCATTGGCCTGACCCTCGATCCGGCCGGCTGGGTTTCGGTGGTGGAACTGCTGCGGGCATGTGAGAAGCATGACTTCCCACTTTCACGCGAGGAACTGGAGGCGGGTGTCGCTACCAACGACAAACAACGCTTCTCTTTGAGCGAGGATGGTCAACGCATTCGAGCCAACCAGGGCCATTCGGTTGAGGTCGAGTTGGGCTACCAGCCAGCCGAGCCACCGGAATTTTTGTATCACGGAACGGTCGAGCGGTTTGTGCCGTCAATCCGGGCCAAAGGCTTGCTCAAAGGCCAGCGCCATCACGTCCACCTCTCACCGGACATCACAACAGCGGCCAAAGTCGGCAGCCGGCGGGGTAAACCGGTCATCCTAACGGTCAGCAGCGGCCGGATGTACCGAGCGGGTTATCGCTTTTACCAATCCGCTAACGGCGTCTGGCTGACGGACCGCGTCCCAACAACCTATATCACAGAAGAAATAGTCAATAGCCAATTGTCAATTGCCAATAAGGATTAACTTCTTCTGGCTACTGATGACTGACTACTCCCCAAAATTATACAGCGACAGCATATGGTACATCACAATCCCCACGCTCGTTGCCAGATTCAGGCTGCGGACCTGGGGATTTTTCATGGGAATGGTAAAGCAGGCTTGAGGGTAGGTGTCGAGCAGCCCACGGGGCAGGCCGCCCGTTTCCCGGCCAAAGAGAAAAAAGTCGCCCGGTTGGGGTCGGATCAGGGTATAGGGCCGGTCTTTGGCTTTGGTGGTCAGCAAGTAAGTACGGGTCATATCCAGCCCGGCCAGGAAAGCTGACAAATCCGGCTGGTGCTGGATGCGGACATACTCCCAATAATCCAACCCGGCCCGCTTGAGGTGGCTGTCGTGCAGCACAAAGCTTGGCTTGCCGGCGATGATAAGCCCCATCTCCGCTGCCGCGCACAGCCGGGCAATGTTGCCGGTATTTTGGGGGATTTCCGGCTCGACGAGGACGACGTTAAACATAGGGCGTATTTTATCTGAAACCCGTTGAATGCCAACTTTCCAAAAACACTGGTTTAAACCGATCAAAACGTGAGTTTATTACTCCGGGAAACACAAAGTAGGGATCCAAGTAAATGGTCAAGTATGGGCAGAAGCGGAGTGTGAGTTGAGAGGTTGAAGATGCTGCAGTTTGTCCGGGTTCCAAACCGTGCGAATCTCGGTAATGCGGCTTCCATCGCCGGCAAAGTTCATGACCCCGATTACCTTATCCTCAATCAGCAGTATGAGCGACAAGGCGCCGTTAACTTCTGCTATTTGAACCTCCACATTAACGTACTGTTTGCGGAACAGGCCGCGCAGCAAGCGCAGCACGATGTCCCGGCCAACCAAAGGCCGGGGAGCAGCATGGATTTTGCCGCCGCCGTCGGGCCAGACGGTTACATCTTCTGCCAGCACCTGTGTCAGCGTTTCCAAGTCGCCGCTTTGAATCGCCTGCAAAAATTTGGAGACTAATTGATGTTGGTCGCGGGAAACGACTTCGAACCGGGGCCGGCGTTGAACCAGGTACTGCTTGGCGCGATGATAATGCTGGCGGCAGTTGACCTCGCTTTTTTCTAACATTTGGGCAATTTCAGGGTAGCTGAAATCAAAAACCTCACGCAGCAAAAATATGGCCCGCTCCAGCGGCGAGAGGTTTTCCAGCAGAACCAAGAAAGCCATCGAAATCATTTCGTGTCTATTGACCAGGGTGGTGGTTGGCTCAGCGGTGAGCAGGGGTTCCGGCAGCCAGGGGCCGAAATAACTTTCCCGCTGTGCCCTGGCTGATTTGAGATGATCCAGGCAGAGACGGGTGGTCACAGTGGACAAAAAAGCTTTGGGCGATTGAATCCGGTCGAGGGGGGTGGCCTCGTAGCGCAAATAAGCATCTTGAACAATATCTTCCGCCTCCATCACGCTGCCTAACATGCGATAAGCGATGGAAAACAGCAGCGGACGGTAACTTTCAAAAATTTCAGTTTTTTGAGTAGCTTTAGCCATTTGACTCATAGACTTTCTAAGCAAGCAGGCTGACGCCTATCGTCAGCCCGCTGTCCATTTTTTTGGATCATTGACAGTTATCTATGGGGTTTGGGTTGGTAAGTACCCACCTCGACCCGGAAGCTGATGGCCAGGCGATTCCAGCCATTAATGGCAATGAGCGCCAGGGTTAGATTTACCAGTTCAGCTTCGCTAAAATGCTGCCTGACCTGCTGATACAATTCATCTGAAACGTCGTGATCTGCAATCAAAGTTAAGGCTTCCGTCCAGGCCAGAGCCGCCCGTTCCCGTTCGGTATAATAGGGCGCTTCTCGCCAGGCCGACAAGCCATAGAGACGCTGCTCGCTTTCACCATTGGCCCGGGCGTCTTTGGTGTGCATATCAATACAGTAAGCGCAGTGGTTGATCTGCGAGGCACGGGTTTTGACCAGCTCCAACAGGGATACTTCCAGACCACATTCATTTACATAATGCTGCAAACTGCGCATGACTCGTACTGCTCCAGGAGCAACATTGGCATAATCCAATCGTACTGACATATTTTTCCCCTTTCAAAATTAAATATGACTTACGCAGTTCAAAACTTTAAGGCCAAAATTTTACCGCAGAGACGCAGAGGGCGCTGAGTTTTTATAAATTTTCTCTGCGTTCTCGGCGTCTCTGCGGTGATTTTTCTTCAACATAGTTCAACTGCGTAACTCCTATTAAACAGAAAATATTCTAGAAATAAGACGAGCCAACCGGCCGTTTTGTGACAGGTGGGGCCTGCCACCCATCAAGTTGACACGTATCATTCTACCGGTACACTAACCCCAAAGCCAATTGAATGAGCAATCAGGGGGAAAGTGATGACGGCAACGATTGTTGTTTTAGAAGGGGATCAGACGGGCCAGGAACTGCTGCTAGAAGCGCTGCGAGTACTCGACCCGGCAGTGGCCGGGTTAACTTGTAACTTTAGCAAATTTGATTTGAGTTTGACCAACCGGCGGGCCACCAACAATCAAGTAGTTTACGAGGCGGCGGAAGCGATGAAAAAAGCGGGGTTGGGGTTGAAAGCCGCCACCATTACCCCCGAAACAGCCGGAGATGTCGGCAGCCCCAACGCCATCCTTCGTGACGCGGTGGACGGCACGGTCATTGTCCGCACCGGGCGGCGCATTCCCGGCGTGCGGCCGGCGGGTGGGGCCTATGCGCCCATTTCGGTGGTGCGCATGGCCGTCGGCGACGCCTACGGGGCTGAGGAGCACCGCGAAGGGGAGGGCCTGGACGAGGTCGCCTTCCGCACCGAACGCATCACCCGCCGCCACTGCCGGGCCGTGGCCGAGTTTGCCTTCCGCCACGCCGAAAAGTTGCGGGTCAAGGTCTTTGGCGGTCCCAAATATACCGTTAGCCCCGTCTACGAAGGTATGCTGAAAGAGGAAATGGACGCCGCAGCCAAGCGTCACCCCCAGGTGCGCTACGAACCGCAGTTGATTGACGCCACCTACGCCCTCTTGCTGAGCAACGCCGGCGACGGCATGGTCATCCCCTCGCTGAACCGTGACGGCGACTGCCTGAGCGACTTTGTGCTGCAAATGTTCGGCTCCATCGCCGGGTCGGAGTCGCTGCTCATCTCCTTTGACGAGGTCTGGCATCCCTGCGTGGTGATGGCCGAAGCGCCGCACGGCACGGCCCCATCCTTGCAGGGTAAAAATCTGGCCAATCCGATGGCCATGATTTTAGCCGGGGCTGCTCTATTCCGGTACATCGAAGCGCCAGAAGCAGCCCAGGCTTCACGGGCGATCTACGAGGCGGTCTTTGAAACTATTGCCGACGGCATATGTACCACCGACTTGGGCGGCACTGCTTCGACCAGCGAATTTACCGACGAGATCATCCAGCGGGTGCAGTCCAAGCTGGAAGTATGGCAAACGCTGGGAAACTGAAAAATAGTCAATAGTTAACAGTCAATTGCTAATTGTTAATTGATTATTGACAATTGATCATTGACTATTAAATCCGGTCCACATCATGCGGGCGGCTCTCGCGGATACCCGCCGGGGTAATTTCGATAAACTCGGCGTTATCCTGTAGCTCTTTAATGCTTTGCGCGCCGCCGTAACTGAGACCGGAGCGCAGCCCGCCGATTAACTGGTAGAGCAGCTCGTCCACGTGGCCGCGATAGGGCACAACCGCCTCAACCCCTTCGGGCACAACCTTATCCCAATCGGCCTGGCTCTCGGCGCTTTCGTCCTCGTTCTGCTCGACCGCCTTCCGGCCCATCGCCGCGCCCAGCGAAGCCATGCCCCGCACGACCTTGAATTTCTGCCCGTCACGGATCACCGTCGCCCCGGGCGCTTCCTCGCAGCCGGCAAAGAGGCTGCCAATCATCACCGTTGACGCGCCAGCGGCCAGCGCCTTGACCAGGTCGCCGGAGGCTTTAATGCCCCCATCGGCAATGATCGGGATGTCTCGCCCGGCCTCAGCCACCCCGGCCACGCTGTCCATAATCGCCGTTAATTGGGGCACGCCAAATCCGGTGACAACGCGGGTGGTGCAAATCGAGCCGGGGCCAACCCCGACTTTGATCGCGTCCGCACCGGCCCTGGCTAAATCGCATGCGCCTTCCCTGGAAGCCACATTCCCGGCCACGATTTGGGCGTTGGGAAAATGGCGACGCAGTTCCTTGACCATGTGGATACAGTGATCGGCGTGGCCGTGGGCAATATCCAGCACCAGCGCGTCCGCACCGGCCTCCAGCAAAGCCCCGGCCCGCTCAATGTCGTTGGGCTTTACCCCAATAGCCGCCCCTACGCGAAGGCGGCCCTTACTGTCTTTGGTGGCGCCGGGATAACGATCCTGCTTGACAATATCCTGGGCCGTAATCAGGCCGACCAGCCGCCCGCGCCCGTCAATGACCGGCAGCTTTTCCAGCCGGTGCTGGTGCAGCAGGATGCGAGCCTGTTCCGGTGTGGTTTCCGGGCTGGCGCTGATAATCTGATCCGGCTTGGTCATCACCGAGGCTACGGGCGCTTTATCGTCGGGGGCCAGCAGGATGTCGCGCTGAGTAATCAACCCCACCAATTCATCGCCGCCATTGGTGACAACCAGACCGCCGACCTCAAACCGTTTCATCAGAACGCGAGCCTGCGCAATCGAGGAATTCTGGTCAATCGCATGCGGGTGTTCGACAATGTAACCTTCGGCCCGTTTGACGCGCGCTACCTGGCGGACCTGGTTCTCGATGCTCATAAAGCGATGAATCACCCCGATGCCCCCGGCGCGAGCCATCGCTATGGCCATTGCCGCTTCAGTAACGGTATCCATATTGGCGCTTACTACGGGTACCCGCAGGCGGATAGTCGGGGTCAGCCAACTGGAGGTGTCAACCTCTTGCCGAGAAGCAATCGGGGAGCGTTTGGGGACTAACAAAACATCGTCAAAGGTCAAACCTTTAGTTAGGCGGATCTGCATGCGTTGGTTCCTTTCTAACTGACAGCTTTTGCTACTGATTTATTGTACTCCACCTTGACTATTCCGACAATCATCTGCCGAATTGAGGCGGCGACAACTAAATAGAGTACTTTTATTTTAGTTTTTATCAAACTCAGTATAGAATATCTAGTGAAAATTCGCCCCGCGATACTACAAAGGAGAAAGTATGGGCCTTGAGTATGATTTGAGGCAAGAACAGGTAATTCATCTCAACCTGACTGAATTCACTGAAGTCGAAATCGGCGCGTCTGTCCGGGCGACGATTGAAAAAATGCGCCGGGAGAGCCATAACTGTGCCTTTATCACCGACAAGGGAAAACTGGTCGGTATTTTTACCGACCGAGATATTCTGCTCAGAGTGGTGGATCGGGCTGAAAATTGGGACCGGCCCATTGAAACGGTAATGACCCCCAAGCCCTATAGCGTCAACTCGACCGACTCGGCTAACGCTGCTCTCAATCTCATGAATGAGAAGCATGTCCGCAATGTGCCGGTTTTGGATAGTAACGGCACCGTCATTGGCAATTTGACCCACTATGCCGTCGTCAAGTACCTGGCCGACCGTTTTCCTGAGTCGGTTTATAACTTGCCACCGGAGCCGGACCGGGTGGTTCGCAACCGGGATGGGGCTTAAAAGGGGAGGGTTGGAAACTTGGAAGCCAAGATACTTTCCAATTCTCCAGCCTTCCAACTCTCCACATTTGCAATTTTAATTCACACCAACGCTCTAAAACCTATTTAAGGAGGAACTTGGGATGGCAGAGCCCAAAGATATTGTATTTGAAGATATTGATTCGGTCATTATCCGTTTTGCCGGCGACTCGGGCGACGGAATGCAGTTGACCGGGACTCAATTCAGCAACACGGCTGCTGTTTTTGGCAATGATATCAGCACCATGCCGGACTTTCCGGCTGAAATTCGCGCCCCAGCCGGCACCCTGGCCGGAGTGAGCGGCTTCCAGGTTAATTTTTCCAGCGCCGACATCCTGACCCCCGGCGACGCGCCCCAAGTGCTGGTGGCGATGAATCCGGCCGCCCTCAAAGCCAATCTCTCTGACTTGCAAACCGGCGGCAAAATTATTGTCAACACCGACAACTTTACCAGCGGCAACCTCAAAAAGGCCAACTACGACAGTAACCCGCTCGAAGATGGCAGCTTGAGCAATTACGAAGTTCACAAGTTTCCTATCACCGCCCTTAACCGCAAGGCCCTGGAAGATATCGAAGGCTTGAACACCCGCGATATTGACCGCTGCCAGAACTTTTTTGCCCTGGGACTAACCTTCTGGATCTACGACCGGCCCCTGGACACTTCGCTGAAATACATCGCCGACAAGTTTGCCAAAAAGCCGGTGTTAGTCAAAGCCAATCAGGCCGCACTGCTGGCCGGCTACAACCTGGGCCACAACACCGAGGCCTTCCAAACCCGCTACCATGTCAGGCCGGCCCGGCTGGCTCCCGGCGTTTACCGCAAAATTACCGGCAACGAAGCCCTGGTGCTGGGCATGGTCACGGCAGCGCATAAGGCCGGCAAACCCCTGTTTTACGGTTCTTATCCGATCACCCCGGCCAGCAGCATTTTGGAGAGCCTGGCCGCGCTCAAAAATTTCGATGTGCGCACCTTCCAGGCCGAAGATGAGATTGCTGCCCTGGGGTCGGTGATTGGCGCGGCTTTTGGCGGTGCGTTCGCCGCCACCGGCACCAGCGGCCCTGGGGTCTGTCTAAAAAGCGAAGCCATCAACCTGGCGATTGTGCTGGAACTGCCGCTGGTGATTATCAACGTTCAGCGGGGCGGCCCCAGCACCGGCATGCCCACCAAAACCGAGCAGTCGGACCTGCTGCAAGCGATGTATGGCCGCAATGGTGAAAGCCCTATTCCTATTATCGCCCCGGCCACACCCTCGGATTGTTTCAATATCGGCTACGAAGCTTTCCGTCTGGCGGTGCGGGCGATGACGCCAGTCTTCGTTCTGAGCGACGGTTATATTGCCAACAGCGCCGAACCCTGGCTCATTCCCGACCCCAATGAAATTGAACCTATCGTCGTCGAGCATCCCACGGCCCGAAACAATGGTTCTGACCACTTTAAACCTTACCAGCGCGAGCCGGAAACGATGGCGCGACCCTGGGCCATTCCCGGCACGCCCGGTCTGGAACACCGCATTGGCGGCCTGTCCAAGCAGCCTGAAACCGGCAACGTTTCCTATGCGCCTTTGGATAACGAGCAGATGATTTTGGAACGTGCCGAGAAAATAGCCCGGCTGTGCTCGTTTATCCCGGAACAAACCCTGGTTGGTCCCACTGAAGGGGATTTATTGGTGGTCAGTTGGGGCGGCACTTATGGCGTCATTCGCTCGGCGGTGTTGCAGATGCAAGCCAGGGGCAAGGCGGTTTCGCATGCCCATATTCGCTATCTCAATCCCTTCCCATGCAACCTCGGCGATATTCTGAGCCGTTTTAAGCGCATCCTGGTGCCGGAATTGAACCTGGGCCAGTTGGCTATTCTGCTGCGGGGTGAATATGGCCTGATGAATGTCATCCCTATGTCCAAAGTGCAGGGGCGGCCCTTCACCATCAGCGAAATAACCAAAAAGATTGAGTCGTTATTAGCCTAACAAGGGAGTTTTTCATGTCCGAAGTGATTAAATTAACCCGCAAAGATTTTGTCTCTGACCAGACGGTGCGCTGGTGCCCCGGCTGCGGTGACTATGCGATCCTGGCCCAGATGCAAAAGGTTCTGCCCGACCTGGGTATCCCCAGAGAAAAAATTGTTTTCATCTCCGGGATCGGCTGCTCCAGCCGCTTCCCCTATTACATGAACACCTACGGCATCCACAGCATTCACGGGCGAGCGCCGACGCTGGCCACCGGTCTCAAAATTGCCAACCCCGACTTGAGCGTCTGGGTCATTACCGGCGACGGCGACGGCCTGTCTATAGGGGGGAATCACCTGCTGCATGTGCTGCGCCGCAACCTGGATATTAATATTATCCTGTTCAACAACCGCATCTATGGCCTGACCAAAGGCCAATATTCGCCCACATCGCTGCCCGGCCATAAAACCAAGACCTCGCCGCTGGGTTCGCTGGAGCAATCCTTCAACCCGCTGTCGGTGGCCATTGGCGCGGAAGCTACTTTTGTGGCCCGCACCGTTGACACCAACGTCAAGCACATGGCCGAAATTCTGCGCCGCGCCGCCGAGCACAAGGGCACGTCCTTTGTCGAAATTTACCAGAACTGCGTTATTTTCAATGATGGGGCCTGGAACTACGCCACGGAAGCCGCCGAAAAAGACGAAAATATCCTGGAACTGGAGCACGGCCAGCCCATGATCTTTGGCAAGAACCGCGACAAGGGCATCCGGCTGCATGAGCTGCATCCCGAAGTTGTGTCGCTGGACAGGGTGGCTAGAGAGGATTTGTTGGTCCATAACGAATTTGCAGCGGTACCCAGCCTGGCTTATCTGCTCAGCCGCATGCGCCACCCCGAATATCCCGAGCCGATTGGCGTTTTCCGCAGCGTCGAAAAACCGATCTACGAAGAAGGGATGATGAACCAGGTGGAAGAGGCGATCCGGCGCAAAGGCGCCGGTGATCTGACCACTCTCTATCACGCCGCCGAAACCTGGGAGACCTTACCCCAGCCGGAACCCATTGACAACAATGGCCGCAGTTGGGTAACAGTAGATGCTCCAGGAGCCGGCTATCTGGATGAAGAGTATGTCGGCGTGAGTTTTCATGGCGAAAGAACCTCGAGTCCGGCGGCTGAACATTCGCTCATCAGTGATACTCTGGCCGACCTCAAACCGAATAAACCGCTCACAGCCCATGTGGATATCTCGCTGGCCGAAGCCGTTGGCCGGCTCAAAGAGTTGAACGTCGGCCTCCTGGCTTTAGTTGATGATGACGGCAAACTGGTGGGCGTCTTTACCGAGGGCGACATTTTTAGAAAGGTCGCCTGCAATGTAACCGACCTGAGCCAGGCCAGGGTCAAAGATTATATGACCTCTCGCGTGACCACCCTCAAAGAGGACGCCAAAATCGCCTATGCCTTGCATCTCATGTCCATCCACAAATTCCGCCATGTGATGATTGTAGACGACGCCGGCAAACCCACCGGCGTCCTCTCCTTCCGGGCCGTGGTGCGCTACATTGAGGAAAGCTTCCTTTCGCCGTCGAAGAATTAGGTTTAATTCCATCAATCAAAAAGCCTCCACAAAGCGTGGGGGCTTTTTTGTCAGACCCTATGTCATTTTCTCAACGTATCAAAGAAAAAGCCTTTAATCTCGGCTTTGACCTGATTGGCCTCGCCCCTGCCGACCGTGCGCCTCATGTCGAGGCATATCACCGCTGGCTGGGCCAGGGCTACAACGCCCAGATGACTTGGCTGAGCCGCGAACCGGAACGCCGTGTTGACCCTCACCAGGTTTTGCCAGGAGTGCAATCGGTGGTGGTTGTCGGCCTGTCTTACTTTGTGCTTAACCCTCCCTTGGAGTTATGGAACGACCCTGCCCGTGGACGGATTGCCCGCTATGCCTGGGGCCTGGACTACCATGAGGTGATGCTGCCGCGCCTGCGCGAACTGGGCGATTTTGTGGAGAAGGAAGCGAGTAAGAAGGTCAATCGGCGAGCTTATGTTGACACCGGCCCGGTGCTGGAGCGAGATTTTGCCGCGCAAGCCGGATTGGGTTTCATCGGCAAAAACACGCTGTTGATCAATCCCAACATCGGCTCTTATCTGTTTCTGGGTGAAATCTTGATGGATGTGGAGTTGGACTACGATGAACCGGCGCTGGATGGCGGGGCGAGTTGTCGCCTCAGCCCAGTGGGTGAGTCTAAACGGCTGGGCACGTGCGGTAATTGTACCCGCTGCTTGAGCATCTGCCCCACCTATGCCTTCCCTGCGCCCTACATTTTAGATAGCAACCGCTGCATTTCCTATCTGACCATCGAGTTGAAAGGCAGCGTTCCATTGGAACTCCGCCCGCTGATGGGCAACTGGGTCTTCGGCTGCGACGCCTGCCAGGAGATTTGTCCCTGGGTGCGGCGCTACTCGCGCCCTACCCGCGAGTCTTTCTTGAGTTACGATCCTGAGCGCGTCGCGCCGAGGCTGGTGGATTTGATGGGCTTGGATGACGCCGCCTTTCGTACCCGCTTCAAAGGGACGCCGCTTCTGCGCTCCAAGCGGCGCGGCCTCCTGCGGAATGTGGCGGTGGCGCTGGGCAATTGGGGCAGTCCGGAGGCGCTGCCGGTGTTAGAGCAGGCTTTACAGGACCCGGAGCCGCTGGTTCGGGAGCATGCAAGATGGGCAATTGAGAGAATAACGAGAAGCGAAAACACCTGATTTGGCCTTCAATTTGGCTGCCCCATCTGCCTGCCAGAAGCAAAGCAAAACCCCGCTGCGGCGGGGTAGTAATTTAATCAAGAAACTCTAAACAACTGAATGTTGAAAAGCAACGGTCTACACCACATCAAATCCCTTCGGGAAGTGCCTCTCATCCATCTGCTTGGCCGCGGCGGCCGCGCCCAAATCGGCCAGTTCCTCTACATTTTGCGGGTTGTCCATGGCCGCCAAGCCTTTAACCAGTTTTTCATCCAGTTCCACGCCGATGTACTCCTTGATCCAGTTCATATCAAAACGGACGTTGTAACGCAGGTAGGAGAGGTATTTGCGGCCTCCCATCAAATCATCCCTCAAATCGCCGATTTCGCTATTAATCCGCGCTGCCGTCGGGCTGTCGGACCACCATTGCAGCAGCGTCTGGCTCAGCCAGTCACACTCACTCATCAGCCCCAGCAGCGACTGCCCGGCCAGTTGCACAGCCGGCATGCCAGTAACATCATCGGCGGTTAACTTAGCTTTTTGATAGCCCGTACCCAGGGAGACCAGCAGCAATTTGTTTGCTCCCACCGGCCATTCGAGGCCGTAACCCTTAATGGTGGCTAACATAAAGAGTTGAAGTGACGGGTTGTTAAACGCACTGACCCCACCATCTATAAAAGCGCCGTCCACGCCCTGCGCTACCGGGAATCGCTCCGGCTGAAAATAGTGCGGTGCGGCCGTACTGGCCCGGACCACTTGCCGCAGCAAGAAGCTACTGTTGGGAATAGCAGTCCGCTCGGTTCCGGAGGGATTAAAATATTTACTGCGCGGGTTGTTGAAAATTACCCAGGCGCTGCCCGTATCAAAACGCTTGGTCATGATCATCAAGCCGGTTTTCACCTCGTCGCTGCCCAGGGTATGGTCGCCAAATTGCTGGGTCAAGGCTTTGATCAGCGGCTCTTCGGGGAATTTGGCCGAAAAAAGCCCCAGGCTCAAAAAGGGCCTTTTAAACACTTCCCCGGCCAACGTTCCATAAATCCCTTGAATTTTTTTCACCGAAAAGCCCAGGGCCAGCCCCGTAGCAATAATCGAACCGGTCGAAGTGCCGCCGATGAGGTCAAAATAATCGCTCAACCTGAAGTCCGGATCGCCGCCGTACCGTTCGCGCAGAATGTTCTCCAGCCGCTCCAGGTAGCCCAGGGTCAAAATACCCCGGATGCCGCCGCCATCCAGCGCCAGAATCCGTTTGGGGCCTGGTCCAAAAAGATGCTCATCTCTCGTGCGATGCTGCATAATGCTTGACCTCCTTATTTAACTCGCTGTTAGCTTGGGTGAAATAGAATTGACTTACGCGATCTCAAAGACCGCGTTAAGTATAACATATTTGCCCTGCTACTGGCAATAGGCTGACATCCCCCTCTCCGAAACGTGTCGAAGTACCGCCAGGGCCGCTCCAATTACCCCTGCCTCCTTACCCAACCGTGCTGTCGCGACGCGCACAGTTCCGGTGAAGCGAGGCACGCCGCTGCTTCTCATGGCCGCCACCGCGGCCTGTAACCAGGTCTCGCCGGCCTGGGCCACCCCGCCGCCGAGAATTATCTCCTCAGGCTGGTAGATAGCCGCCCAACTGGCCATGCCCAACCCCAGCCAGTGACCGGCCTGCTCGATAATCGCCCTGGCGGCAGGGTCTCCCTGCGCCATCGCCGCCGCAATATCAGCCCCGGATAGGAAGCCTTTGGCCTGCCTTATCTGTTCCAGCAAATCCGACCGGCCCTCAGCGGCGGCTCGTTGCCCTTCGCGCTCAATCGCCCGGCCCGAAGCGACAGTTTCCAGGCAGCCGCGACAGCCAAGCGGGCAGCGATACGGGCTGTTAGCCTCCACAATGATATGTCCCGCCTCGCCGGTAGCCCCATGCGCCACCCGCACAATAACTCCTTGATGAAGCAGAACGACCCCAATCCCGGAGCCAACCGTAACAAAGAGGGTGCGATCTGCCGGCGCAGATAGGCTGGCTTCGGCCAAAGCGGCCATGCAGGTATCGTTGTCGAGCACAGCGGGCAGGTGGAGCTGCTCGACCAACCACGGCCGCAATGGGAACCCATCGAGCGCAGTAATGTTGTTGAGCAGAACGGTCGAGCGATCGGGGTCAAGGTTGCCGGGAACGCCGCACCCCAGCCCGATCAATTCGATCCCCTGCGCGGCTGCCCGGTCACGAAGCTGATGGAGAGCATGCTGGAGCGATTCAAGGACGGTAGTTAGGCTGTCCAGAGGCGTAAACGGGACCTGTTCAATAACCAGCAGTTTGCCCTGCTCGGCGACAATACCCAGCTTGGCGCTGCTGCCGCCCAAATCAAGGCCGAGCGCGGCCCACCGAAGTTGAACCGGGGTTGACACCTGACCTACTCGACCGTAGTGATTTTGGAACCGATATAAAACTGTCCCGGTTCGAGCTGATTGTGCCAGGCCAGGCCCACACTCAACAACTGCATCGGCAGGATTTCGAGGATGGGCAGCGCGGCTGGGGGCGCGGCGGGCAGGCGGAACGCTTCGGGCTGGTCGGTATCGCCCATCAAGTAGGCCCGTCCCCCCACCCCGATGACATCCACCACCAGCCGGCGATTTAAGGCCACGGTGCGGCCCTGGCCCTCGTAGACAAGAACCCGGACAGAAGTCTTGGCCAATTCCATCGGTCCATGCCGGAACTGGGGCGCACTGAGGCCCTCTGTGTGGACTTTGGCGGCTTCCTTTAGAATCAAGGCGCTGTAGTGAACCGCCGCCAGCGACGGCCCCCGGCCGCAGATGATCAGGCTGCTGCCGCTTAACAAGTCTCCCAGGTTAGTAGCGTACTCCTGCCAGTGGTTCAGGTAAGCTGTCATTATCTCACTGGCTCCTTGAAGCTGCTCCAGGCCGGGCGGCTCTACCGGGTTTTGCGCTAAGATATCGCTGACCAGGGCCAGCGCGGCCAGCGAGCAAACATACGTCTTGCAGGAGACATTGGATTCCGTGCCCGCAGCCGTCAACACGACAACCTCAGCCGCCTGCACCAGCGGGCTGGTCGCATCGTTGGTAACCGCCAGCACCGTCGCGCCCCCGCGTTGTTCAGTGAGGCGCACAATCTCCGCACTGCGGCCCGACTGCGAGACGATGACCAACAGCGTATCGGCAGTGATAAGATTGGCTGCGTCGTAGAGCAGTTCGCTCGTTTCGATCATAACCGGCGCGTAGCCGGCCTGGACCAGGCGAAACCAGAACGGGTAGAGGGCCGCCAGCGAGCTGCCCATGCCGGTCAGCACAACACGACTGAAAGCTCCCGCTTTAAGCCTGGCGGCCAGGGAGTGGAGGCCAGCGGCAGCTTGCGGGAGCTGCTGGAGGGTCGCCATTAGCGCGTCTGGCTGAGCGAGAATATCTTGAATGTAGGGATTCATTAAACCTCCGTGAAGACCTTATCCCTTTTACCAAAAAATTCGGTAATAGAGCTGGAAAAGGAAGACTGGAGGGTTCACCTGTCCAACCTTCCAATCTTCCAGGCTGTTAATCTTCAAAGAGCTTCGTCGGCAGGCCGTCAATACTCTTCTGGTTATGCTGGCGCTGATACCGGATAAGACCCGCTTCTCCTCTTTGCTCAGCCCACTCAGACATATTCGTCCGCCTGCGCTTGAATTCAAACACCGGGACTCCAAAGCCGCATGAGGTTTGCACCAGGGCGATGTCGAGGACGATAATCTGGCGGGCGTTGGGGTACGGCTCAAAGCAGGAATAGAGTTCCGCCCAGTCTGTGTCGCGCTGGTGAATAACCCGGGCCCGGCCCGAGAGCCGCACAACCAACGGTTTATCGTCAAAACTGCAAAACATCATCGTTAAACGACCGTTTTCGGCGATATGGGCAGCAGTTTCATTGCCGCTGCCAACCAAATCCAAGTAGGCGACCGTTTTGTGGTCAAGGCAGCGGAATGTATCCATGCCTTTCGGCGAGAGATTGATGCGCCCCTCCGCTGGCGCGGTAGCGACAAAGAACATGGGCTGCGCCGCAATAAATTTTCCCAACTTTTCATTTAACTCCGGGTAGAATTTAGCCATAGGGTACATCATTCCTTTCTTTTTTGGCTAAGGCGGGGTGGAAGGCACTATAACACACTCAGCGCCAAGTGACAACCCCATTCAAGAATGGACGAAAAAGTCTTTCATTTGACAGTAGAGGCGAAAGGTGTTATTCTTCTGCCACAAAGTTGCAGTATAGCACAATTGTGTCAATTCTTCCAAGCTTGCTTTATGAATATTGATCAGGTTCTGCAAATTGCCCGGTTTTATCACGAGCAGAATAAGACGCAGGAAGAGATTGCCCAGCAATTGTTAGTTTCTCGGTCAACAATCTCTCGTGCTTTAAAGATGGCCAGGGAGCGCGGCTATATTCGGACGATTGTGGTAGCTCCTTCTAGCAATGCGCCGCGTTTAGAGGCGTGGTTCCGGGCGCGTTTTGACCTCCAACATGTGGTGATTGTCCCGGGCCGGGGCAATACCCCGGAAGTTTTAGACTCGGTTGGCCAGACAGCGGCTACTTATCTGGATCACATCGTTACCGAGGGGACTGTTTTAACAGTAGCGGGCGGACGAACTCTGATGGCCGTGAGCAAGCAGTTGCGCCCGGCTTACCGGCCGGATGTCACGGTGGTGCCGGTCATGGGCGGCTGGGTGGGTGACTCCGCTATCAGCGCTAACGAGGTTGTACGCGAGATAGCTGTCCGCTGGCAGGCTCGCGCTGAAAGTTTGTTTGCCCCGGCTATTATTTCTGATGAAATCGCCCGGCAGGCCTTATGGCGCGAAGAGAGCATTCGTCTGACCCTGGAAAAAGCCAGGACGGCGACGGTGGCCTGTGTCAGCCTGGCCGGGGTTACCCGCGATCCAACGGGTCTGCACCATCACTATGCTCGCAGCAGCGGCCTTCTGTCTGAAGAAGATCACCAGAGTCTGCTGGCGCTGGGGGCGGTTGGCGAAAGCTGCGCCCAGTTCTTTGATATAGACGGCCGGCCCATTGACGTCTGGAACCAGGCTAAAACGATTGCCGTTTCCCTGCACGACTTAAAAAAGATGCCGATCGTGGTCATGGTGGCAGCCGGTACTGAGAAAGCCTGGGCCACGTTAGGGGCATGTCGAGGCGGGTTTGTAACTGCCTTAATTATTACCGAAGAGCTGGCCTGTAAAATAGAACAATTGGACCAGGTTACATAAGTACCTGTCCCTCTAACGTGAGAAAAGAATCTTGAGGTAACGCAGGTGTTACAGACAATGGTTCCCCTTCTCTTAGAAATGCAGGGCATTACCAAGAATTTCCCCGGTGTTCAAGCCCTGACCCAGGTAGATTTTGATCTGCGCCCCGGCGAAGTCCACGCCCTGCTGGGTGAAAACGGCGCAGGCAAGTCTACCCTTATGCGTATTCTTTTTGGCGTGCATCAGAAGGACTCGGGTCAAATCCGGGTACGGAGCCAGGATGTCTCCATTCGTAATCCCCACCATGCCCAACAACTCGGCATTTCGATGGTACACCAGGAACTGAACCTCGTCGCCTCGATGAATGCGGCCCAGAATATCTCCTTAGGCCGTGAAAAGCATACCCTGCCGGGAGTCATCAATTGGCGGGCCGTCTATACCGAGGCCCAGGAGCAACTGGCTCGCTTGGGGGTTGAAGTCAACACGCGCGTGCCGGTGCGCTATCTGAGCGTGGCCCAGCAGCAGATGGTCGAGATTGCCAAGGCGCTCTCCTGGAAGGCGGAAGTGCTGGTCATGGACGAGCCAACCTCGGCCTTGACCCCCCATGAAATTGACCAGCTTTTCCAATTACTCAAACGTCTTACCGCTCAGGGCGTCGGCGTAGTTTTTATTACCCACCGCATGGAGGAAATTTCTGCGCTGGCCGACCGGGTAACGGTGTTGCGGGACGGCCGTAAAGTGGGCAGTTGGCCGGTCAAGGAAGTCGGCATGAACCAGCTTATCCAGGCTATGGTCGGGCGCAGTGTCAGCCAGCTCTTCCCCAAGGTAGAAACCGAACGCCGGGAGGAAGCCATCCGAGTGGAAGGGTTGGAACGCCGTGGCGTGCTGCACAACATTTCCTTCACTGCCTATCGGGGCGAAATTTTAGGGATTGCCGGGCTGGTCGGTTCAGGCCGGACCGAGCTGGCGCGAGCTATCTTTGGGGCCGACCGGATTGACAAGGGGACTATTTACGTCAACGGCAAGGCCACCCCCATCCGCTCCCCCAAAGAAGCCATCCGCCACGGCCTGGCTTTTCTGACCGAAGACCGCAAAACTCAAGGGCTAGTCCTGGCCATGACCCTGGAGAGCAACCTGGCCCTGACCGTGTATGCCCGCTTAAGCCAACTGGGCGTTATCCATCAGTCCAAACGCCGCCAATTGGCGGCTGATTATATAGACCGGCTGCAAATTCGGCCGCCACTGCCCGACCGCCAGGCACGCTACTTTAGCGGTGGCAATCAACAAAAAGTGGTTCTGGGCAAGTGGCTGGCCCGTGAAACCGATATCTTGATCTTTGATGAACCCACGCGGGGGATTGACGTCGGAGCCAAGGCGGAAGTCCACCAGTTGATGAATGACCTGGCCGCCTCCGGTAAATGTGTGATGATGATTTCGTCCGAACTGCCGGAAATATTGAATATGAGCGACCGTATTTTGGTCATGCGAGAAGGCCGGCTGGTAGCTGAAGTGAGTCGCCAGGAGGCCACTCAGGAGTTAGTCATGGAATATGCCACCGGCGTGCGTGCGCCTACAGGAGAAATGCAGCAATGACCACAGAAAAAATCGAAGCAACGGTGCGAACCGAAGCAGGCCGAGCGAGTACCTTGAGTTTGATCGGCCAGGCGCTGGGACGCTATGGCATTGTCCTGGCTTTTCTGGTGCTGTGCCTGGTCTTGTCATTTTTATCGCCCTACTTTTTAACCACCCAGAACATCTTGAATGTGTTACTCCAGGCTTCGATTAATCTGGTCGTTTCGGTGGGCATGACCTTTGTGATTACCTCAGGCGGCATTGACCTCTCCGTTGGCTCGATTGTGGCCGTCGCAGGAATGGTTATGGCCGACGTCGTTGCCCGCAAGTGGGGTATCTGGGTGGCCGTGCCTCTGGCCCTGCTGGTAGGGACATTATGCGGCTGGTTCAATGGCACACTGATTACCCGGCTGCGGCTGCCGCCCTTTATCGTCACCCTGGGCACCATGAGCATCCTGCGCGGCGTCGCTTTGATCTACAACGACGGCAAACCGCTCTACGGGCTGGCGCAAAAGGAGCTTAAGGTCATCTCCGGCGATATTGCTTCCATCCCGATCCCGGTGATTATTGCGCTGGCGGTGGCGCTGCTGGCTCATTTTGTAATGCGCCACACCACCATCGGCGAGTACACCACGGCGATTGGCGGTAACGAGGAAACGGCCCGCCTCTCCGGGATTGATGTGCGCCGCTATAAGGTCATCATCTACTCGATCAGCGGCCTGATGTGTGGCCTGGCCGGAGTTATTCTCACCGCTCGCCTTTCCGCCGCCGAGCCGATTGCCGGAACAATGTATGAGTTGGACGCCATCGCCGCTACGGTTATGGGCGGGACCAGTTTGAGCGGGGGGGAAGGCACTATCTTTGGCACCATTATCGGCGCCCTGTTAATGGGGGTGCTGCGCAATGGTTTGAACTTGCTCAACATTCAATCATATTATCAGCAGTTGGTCATAGGATCCGTGATTGTGCTGGCTGTCGCAGTTGACAAGCTGCGAAAACGATAATTCCAAAGCCAGACCACTAGCGACGAAAAAGCCCTCACCCCATCGCTGGCGCGACTCCCCTCTCCCAATGGGAGAGGGGTGGGGGTGAGGGCTATTTAAGGAGGTGATGAAGAGCAACCAAGAAGGATCATAAAAACAGTTGGTTCACTTTATCTCAAACATCTATCAATTTCAGCGAGGAGGTTCAAGATGAGTCCAATTAAATATCGAGTCTATCTGGTGATTGTACTGGCCTTAGCCGTTTCAGCCTTGATCGGGCTGACCCCGGTTGCCGCGCCGGTCAGCCCGGCCCAGGCTCAGGAAGCTACCGCCGAGGCTACTGAGGGAGCGATGGCCCCGGCCTTCAAGATTCTGGCGGTGGAAAAAACGCTCATCAACGAGCACTGGCAGATTATGCAAAAAGGCTACGAATGGGCGGCCAAGCGCTACAACGTGGCCATAGACGTCGTGTCAGTGCCGACAGAAGCGGACACGGCCGCCCAACTCGACCTGGTCGAGTCGGCCCTGGCCAAGGGCTATGATGGCATCGCCGTCTCGCCCATCAGCCCCAACAACCTCAACCCCGCCCTGGCCAAAGCCTCAGAAATGGGCATTCCCATCGTCAACGTGGATGAACTCATCCCGAAGACGTGGCCAAAGACGCCGGTATCAACATCAACACCCGCATCGCCTCCAACAACTACTATGCCGGGGTCCTCGCCGCCCAGTACATGCTCGACAACCTGCCCGCAGGCTCTCAGGTCGCCGTCATCGAAGGCATCGCCGGCAACTCCTCCGGCACCGCCCGCCGCGATGGCTTTGTCGAAACCGTCGAAGCCAGCGGCGCTCTCGAAATCGTGGCTAACCAGCCCGCCGACTGGGATCGGGCCAAAGCCAACGCCGTCACCACCAACATCCTCCAGGCCAATCCCGACCTGATGGGCATCTACTTCGCCAACGACACCATGGCTCTGGCGGCGCTGAGGCCGTCGAAGCCGCCGGCATGGAAGGTCTCATCCTCATCGGCACCGATGCCATCCCCGAAGCCACCCAGGCCGTTTCCGATGGCCGCCTCACCGGCACCGTCGCCCAATATCCCTTCGAAATGGCCAGCCTGGCGGTCGAAACCCTGCTGAAAATTTTGAATGACCGGCCCGTTGCGCCGAGAGTTGACGCGCCCATCAAGCTGCTCTTGAAGGCCGATGTGGACGCGGGCGCAGCGCCCGAACCGCCGGTTCAGCCTCAAGCTTACAAGATTCTGGCGGTGGAAAAAACGCTCATCAACGAGCACTGGCAGATTATGGCCGAGGGTTATGCCGAGGTGGCTGAAGTCTATGGACAAACGATAGACGTCGTGTCAGTGCCGACAGAAGCGGACACGGCCGCCCAACTCGACCTGGTCGAGTCGGCCCTGGCCAAGGGCTATGACGGCATCGCCGTCTCACCCATCAGCCCCAACAACCTCAACCCCGCCCTGGCCAAAGCCTCAGAAATGGGCATTCCCATCGTCAACGTGGATGAACTCATCCCCGAAGACGTGGCCAAAGACGCCGGTATCAACATCAACACCCGCATCGCCTCCAACAACTACTATGCCGGGGTCCTCGCCGCCCAGTACATGCTCGACAACCTGCCCGCAGGCTCTCAGGTCGCCGTCATCGAAGGCATCGCCGGCAACTCCTCCGGCACCGCCCGCCGCGATGGCTTTGTCGAAACCGTCGAAGCCAGCGGCGCTCTCGAAATCGTGGCTAACCAGCCCGCCGACTGGGATCGGGCCAAAGCCAACGCCGTCACCACCAACATCCTCCAGGCCAATCCCGACCTGATGGGCATCTACTTCGCCAACGACACCATGGCTCTGGGCGGCGCTGAGGCCGTCGAAGCCGCCGGCATGGAAGGTCTCATCCTCATCGGCACCGATGCCATCCCCGAAGCCACCCAGGCCGTTTCCGATGGCCGCCTCACCGGCACCGTCGCCCAGTTCCCTCGGGAGATGGCCTGGCTGGCCGTGGAAAACCTGATCAAAGTGCTGGAAGGTCGGCCCATCGCCCCGAGGATTGACGCGCCCATCAAGCTGCTGCTGGCCGCAGACGTTCAATAAATAACTATCTAATTTTAGTTTCAGACCCTAAAGGTCTAAAAGACCTTTAGGGTCTTGCTCCTGAGCAGATTGACCATGATCTATGAGCTGAGAGTCTACGAAGTCTTTCCCGGTAAGATGGAAGCCTTGCATCGCCGCTTTGCCGAAGTAACCGTTCCTCTGTGGGAACGGCTGGGGGTGAAGATTGTCGGCTTTTGGAATACAACCATCGGGCCATCCCATAATCAATTAATCTACATCCTGGCCTTTGACAACCTGGCCGAGCGGGAAGAAATTTGGAGAAAGTTCAAGAGTGACCCTGCCTGGCTGGCCGCCCTGGCCGAGACAGAACAAGATGGGCCGCTGGTCAAACAAATCAGTAATTCATTTATGACACCTACTTCTTATTCACCCTACAGTAACTACTCAGGTGATTAGCACTTTGTCCTCTCAAACCAAGCGCCGGTCACCTTAGCTTGATGAAAAGGTAATATTGATGGTTCTTTCACGGTACGCTGAATTAGTTGAACCTGGGAAATTGGTCATCAAAGAAGAGGAGCTCAGTCCCAACGACGATCAGCTCCTGATCCGCATTACGCACTGTGGGATTTGCCAGTACGATGGAGTCTATTATAAAGGCATTATCGGCCAGACGCCGATGAGCTTGGGTCATGAGCCGGTCGGCATCGTCGAAGCCGTTGGCCGTAATGTTAAAGGCTTTCAGCCCGGCGACCGGGTGACCGGCCTCTATGCCTATTTGCGCGCTTTTGCCACCTACGGCCTGGCCGAACCGGGCCAGCTTTTAAAAGTGCCCGACCACGTGCCCTCGGAACAGGCCCTGGCCGAGCCGCTCAAATGTATTGCGACCATCCTCCGCGCCGCGCCGCCGGAATTTGGCGACCATGTGCTGGTGATGGGCAGCGGCTTCATGGGCTTGCTGGTGATCGCCGGGTTGGTGGGGCGAGGCGTGGCTTCGCTCATCGCTGCCGATGTGCGCGAAGACCGCCTGGCCCTGGCTAAGGAAATTGGGGCCACCCATACGGTCAACGCCAAAGATCCCGATTTCCTGGCCCAGGTCAAAGAGATCACCCAGGGCCACGGCACCGATGTGGTGTTTGAACTCACCAGCAGCGCCGAGCCGGTGGAGCTGGCGGTCAAGACTATGCGCCGCACCCGCGCTCGTTACGTATTGGCCGGTTGGCACGGCCAGCCAGGCACTTATACCTTGCGCAACTGGACCACCCTGGGCGCAATTATCCTACCGGCGCATCCATCTTTTTCGCTGGACCAGATGGACGATATGCGCCGGGCCATAGATGGGCTGGCGCGCGGCGTCTTTCCGATGGACAAGCTCATTACCCACCGTTTCCCCCTGGACGACATCCAAACCGCCTTTGAGATTGCCATGACCGGGGCGGATGGGTATATCAAAGGGGTGATTACTCCCTGAGTAGATGAAAGTTAGATCCTCTGGCCCCTCCCCGAAGCGGGGAGGGGTTGGGGAGGGGTCTATTCGAGGAGCAGCACAGATGTCTAATTTTGCTGTTGGTATTGATATCGGCGGCACCAAAATTGCGGCCGGCGTTATAGACGAATCGGCCAATATCATTTCTCGTTACGTCTCCAAGGCCCATGCCGGGCGGCCTCCGGCTGAAGTTATCGCCGCCAGTGTCGAAGCTTTTCATGCCGTTATGGCTCAAGCTGGGCTGCAAAACGATGCTATATCCGGTCTGGGGGTCGGCTTTGGGGGTCACGTCTATGGCGCTGCCGGGTTGATCCTGACCAGCAGCAATATGCCCGCCTGGGACAATCATCCGCTGCGCGACCATTTGCAGGCGCGTCTCGGCGTCCCGGTTGTGCTGGAAAATGACTCCAACTGCGCGGCCTGGGGAGAGTATCGTTATGGGGCAGGCCAGGGGTCACGCTACATGGCTTACGTCACCTTCAGTACCGGTTATGGCCTGGGTATTGTGATTGACGGCCAGCTCTACCGGGGCGCAACCGGCACCGCCGGCGAATTGGCCCATACCGTCGTTCAGCTCGACGGGCCAACCTGCACCTGCGGCAAACGTGGCTGCTTGATGAGCTATGCCTCTGGCCTGGGGATTTCACGCATGGTCTGCGAGCGGCTGGAGGCTGGCGAGGAAACCTTGTTACGCCAGCTCTGCGGCCCGCATCCTGAGCGCGTATCCGGCGAGGTGGTAGCCGAAGCCGCCCAACAGGGCGACCAGGTGGCTCAGGAGGTGCTGGCGCTGGCTGGTCGCTACTTTGGTGTGGGCCTTTCTTCCGTGGTGCAGATGTTCAACCCCGACCGGATTGTCATCGGCGGGGGCCTGGCCCATATTGAGGAGTGGCTGATGAAACCCTGTTTTGCCGCGCTCAACGAAAATATTCATCCCGTGCTGGCCCATTCCGCCGAACTTGTTTACTCCAAGCTGTGGGAAGACGCCGGGATGATCGGCGCGGCCTCCCTGGTTTGGGAACAGCGTTCATGAGTGTACCGCATGCCCGACACCTGCCCCAGAGCCGGAGGCTCCTTAGTGGCTTTAGGTGCGGGTAATAAAAAGGTAGCAAGGTAGCAAGGTCGCAGAGTCTTATGATTTCCCTGTCTACCGTCTACTGTCTACTGTCTACTATTTTCCGAGGAGAAAATACTATGCCTAAATTTGGTTCTCATGCTTACCTTTGGATTGACGAATGGACTCCGGAAAAAGGCAACTATGCCATTGCGGCCACGGCCAAGACCGGGTTCGACTTGATCGAGATGCCGCTGCTCAAGCCGCAGGAGTTCGACGCGGCGGCGCACAAAAAGGCGCTGGCCCAGGCCGGGATCGAGGGGACAACCACCCTGGTGCTGCCGGATGACTGTCACCTGCCTTTTCACCCGCAAAAGGCCAGGCAGTTTTTACTCGGCGCTTTGGAAAAAGTCGAAGCGGTTGGCAGCACCTTTCTGGGGGGCTGTATTGCCTATTCCCTGGGGGTGTTTACGAACAAACCCCCGACGGCGGCCGAACGGCAGGCGGTGGTTGACGTGATTGGCGAAGTCGCTCTGGAGGCCAAAAAGCGGGGGATTACCCTGGGCTTTGAAACGGTCAACCGCTACGAGTCCTACCTTTACAACACCCTGGCCGACGGCCGGGCGACCATCAAAGCGATTGGCGCGGACAACATTGTTCTGCATCCCGACACCTATCAAATGAACATCGAAGAGGAGGGTTTTTACCAACCCCTGGTGGACTGCGCCGACGTGCTGGGTTACATCCACATCAGCGAGAGTCACCGTGGCCTGGTTGGGAGCGGCACCATCATGTGGGACGACGTCTTCCGTGGCCTGGCCGACGCCAGGTTTAAAGGACCGCTGGTGCTGGAGTCGTTTGTAGCCATCAACCCCGACCTGATGGCAGCCACCAAGCTGTGGCGTCCACCGAATCAACCGTCGGAAGTGCTGGCCAGTGAGGGCCTCAAGTTTATGCGAGCCAAAGCCGAACAATTCGGCTTGATCTAAAGAGAAGGCGGGTCAGTGACCCGCCTTTGTTTTTTAATAACTATTGATGACTTATCCTTCGCTTGACCTGGGCTGGGCCGAGAGCGCCGCTGAGTGGCGCTGTTTTTTCTGCCATTCGGCCAAATAATAACTGCCGATGACAAAAACCGCCGCCGCTGCTTGCAGCAAAATACCTTCCCAGGTGGGATAAACGCCAAACCAGACGCCCGTCCAGTACGGCAGGGGCAGTTCTGTGATGGGGTGGATGGGCAGCCAGCCGACCACCTGCAGCACGTGCGTCGTATGGCCAACCATCACCAGCAGCACCCCGCCGATCATGATGCCGGTAACGATCAGCATCTTTTTGTAGGGCAGCCGGGTTTGCACGGCAAAGGTAATAATTCCCACCAGCACCGTCGCCGCCAGGCCGATTGCTACCCCGCTCAGCACGACTGCCAGGCCGCCTTCCAGCACCAACGCCTGCAAAAACAGCACCGTTTCAAAACCTTCACGATAGACGCTGGTAAAACCCAACATCAGCAAACCGGCCATCAAGCCGGTTTCACCGCTCAACAGGCGGCGTTTTTGCGAATGAAAACGGGCCAGCCAATCGGTCCAATACATCTGGTGGAAGAACCAGTTGGTAATTAACAGCAGCACTCCAATGGCCAGCAGCGAAACAATCGCCTCCAACCTTTCCCCAAAGCGAGCCAGGGCTGTCAAAATTCCGTGCGCCAGCAGCCAGGTCAACGCTGTTACTATCAGGGCCAAAGCGGCGCCCCACCACAGAGGACGGCGATACTTGCGGTTTTCACCGGCCTTGAGGCTGCCCAGCAGTGAGGCCAGAATTAAGACCGCTTCCAGGCCCTCGCGAAAAACGATGACCCCGCATTGGTGATCACTGCCAGCGGCGCGCTGTCCGCCGAGAGCAGTTCCTGCGCCGCCGCCAGCTCTGTATCCAGGACGGCCCGGCTGGTATTGATTTCACCCAGAGGAGCCTGATTTTTAATCAGATAAGCCAAGCCCTTCGCTTCGCTCTGGCCGTTCCAGAATAACTCTTCCAAACGCAGTTTGAGTTGGGGGGCAAATACAATCAGTCTTGCCTCCGGCCCTACTTCCATGATGGCGTAAGCCTCCAGCCGGGCCGACTCGGCCAGCTCGTACTCACGGGCCCGGACCGCCCCTTCCATCTGGTCCAGCATGGAGGCAATGACATCAAAATCGCCGCTGGTGCTGCCCTGCTGCCACTCGACAGGCATGATCTCGGTCAAAAGGGCTGTGAGTTGATCGGCGTTAGCCTGAATGAGGTCAGGATCGGCGACCTCGGTTTGGGTAGTGGCCGCTGCCAGTGGCACGTGCAGCGTTTCAAAAAGTTCAGCGGCCCGCGCCGTCCTGGCCGGGTCGCGGGCATCGAGCAGGTTTTGCAGGTCGGCAAAAGCAGCAGCAGCCCCATCCCGAAAGGTAACGGTCTCTTGAATTTCGATCTCTTTGGTCACCTGCCCCCGCTGACTCCCCGGCCATACTCCACAGGAACAAGCGACAGGTAGCGCAGCAGTTGGCCGGCCCGCCCCGCCTGCTCTTTGGGGCTGAGCGGTGCGGCCCGGAAATTATGCAGCGCCGCTTCGAGGGACGCCAGGGTCAGGGACAAATCCTGCCCGGTATAGGCAACCGTCCGTAACTCGGCAAACAACTGCCGGGCCTCAGCCAGCGCCGCTGCCCCCCGCTGTTCTTGATAGGCGGCTGACAGGATCACAAAGTAGCCCTCGGCCAGAGCGGCATGCTCGGCCCGCCGGACGGCAAAGCCATTCCTGGCGGCATTTTCCAGATCGCTGAGAGCCTCATTCAAACGCGCCTGATAGGTATCCAGCAAATCGGCTCGCACTGCCAGAAGCGCATCAGCGGGCGTGACCTGCCCCTGGATGGTCCCCTTGACGGCCAGGGTCGCGTCGGCGTTGGGCCGGGAGAAGCGCGTTGCCGGGCGGAACTCGCGCAGCGGCAGCCACTCCCTGGCAGTCTGCCCCTTCCCGTTTTGCAGCGAGGTTTCGATCACCCGGTAGCTGCCCGCCAGCAAACCCGTCCAGATCTGCGCCCGCGCCATGGCCAGGGCCAAACCATCCTGGGCCGTTACCGCCTTCTCCGCAGCCGCAAAACCGGCTTCAATCCGCCGCTGCGTTTCAGGAGCGGCTTCAGCCAGGCGGGCAGCCAGCCACGCGGCTCTGGCTTCTTTAATCACTTTGACCACTTCATCCGGCTTGTCTTGCCACAGGGCAGCATAATCAAAATTAGAGGCTCTGGCCAGGTTATAGTATTGATTGCCCGCTTCTTTCAGCCGGGCGGCGCTAACTTTGAGTTCGCCGGCTTGCTCCAGCAGGTAGGTTTTAATACCGGCCAAATCAGCCTGCGCCGCCCCGGCCGCCTGCTGACCTTCTACAGCCGCTTGTTGGGCTTCTGGCAGGGCTGCCTGGGTTTCAGGTTGGGCCGCACCCTGGCAAGCAGCCAGACAAGACAGCAAAAAGATAATGAGGCTTAGATTTATACGTCTTGGCTTGATCATGGGTTAAAACGTCCTCCTCTTTCCTTGTGAATTTTATAATTTTTATAAAAAAATCTTTACAAATTATAACTTCGATGCTATAGTAGCTCTCAGACAGGCTTGATAATATAATGATCTTCAGCCGGCGATCAATAGCCTGCTGTTAAGTAAGATAATTGAGCAGGATACCTGTGGTTTTAACTGGGGTTAAAAGCTCAGCGGATTAAGAGGCGGAAACTGTTGATGGAATTCGACAACTTGCCCATCCCCGAAGAGGAAATTAGCGCGACCATGCGCGACTACCTGTCCGAAATTTACCGCCTGGGGCAGGGCGGGGTTTGGGTCAGCACGACGGCCCTGGCCGAACGGCTGAATGTCTCCGGCCCGGCGGCGGTGCGCATGGTCCGCCGCCTGCACCAGGGTGGCCTGGTAGACCACCTGCCGTACCGGGGGGTGCGTTTAACGCCGATGGGCAGCAAGGCGGCCCTGCTGGGCATTCGCCGTCACCGGCTGGTTGAGCGTTTTTTGGTGGATATACTCAAATTCGGCTGGCATGAGGTTCACGACGAGGCGGATGAGCTGCAAAAGGGCATTACCCCGCTTATCGAAGAGCGCATAGACGAGTTGATGGGCCATCCGGCGACCTGTCCCCACGGCGATCCCATTCCCACCCGGGAAGGGTTTATGCCCGAACTGAATGACAGGCCGCTGACGGTCGTTCCGCCGGGGGCGAAAGGCCAGATCAGCCGGGTGAAAACCCGCGAGCCGGAGAAACTCAAGTACCTGGCCGAAATTGGCCTGGTGCCCGGCACGCCGTTTGAATTGGTCAATCGCGCGCCGTTTAACGGCCCGCTGCGGCTCAGAATCAGTTTGACCGGGCGTGAGCAGGTCATCGGCGTTGAATTGGCCGCGGGCCTGTGGGTCACCAGCGAAATCCCCGCCCGCCCGCGCCCTGACGGGGCGAAGCAGGCTGTAATAACGTCAACGCGTTAATCTTTTAGAGGAAAAAGCAGGAGGGTCAAAGTGTACTTTGACCCTCCTGAAAATGTCCGGCTTTTCTTTGAGCCGGACATTTTTTATGACTTGCCAAACTAAGCCCCGGCGGCTTCCCCCTCGGCGTCGGGGCGGGGGTTGCGAGCCAGATAATCCTCGACCAGCAGCAAGTTAGCTTCACCCGCCCGTTTGACCACGTTGAGCAGGTCGGTCATCGAAGAGACTTCTTCCAACTGCTCGGCCACAAACCATTGCAGGAATTGGCGGCTGAGATGGTCATTTTCCTTGATGGCCAGGTCTACCAGGGTGTTGATTTGCTCGGTTACTTTCAACTCCTGATCGAGAGCCAACTGCACCGCTTCGGCGGCGGTTTCAAAATGGTTTTTAACTTCACGGGTAGCCGGCACAACAGCGACGCCGCCGGCATCGTTGATATAGTGCAGCAATTTCATAGCATGGCCATGCTCTTCCATCGCCTGAGCCTGGAAAAACTTCGAGAGTTCGGGCAGAGTTTCGCTGTCGAAATAGAGCGCGATAGCGATGTACTGTAATGAGGCGGTAAATTCCTCGATCACCTGCCGGTTAATGGCATCTACAACAGACTGTTTTAGTAACATTTTTCTACTCCTTATAATTTTTATAATTTAACCGGTTCAATAATTCCGGTAAAATCTGGCCGGCCGGGCCGGCCAGAGCATAGGTGGCGCTCTGAGTGAGGGGTGTCTCATCCGGGTTGATCTCGACGACGGGCATGCCCCGCCGCAGCGCTTCGTAAGGCAGCGAGGCGGCCGGCTGCACCAGGCCAGAGGTGCCGATAGCGAAAAACAGGTCACACCGCTGGGCAGCCTCAAAGGCAGCCCGCAGCGCTTGGGGGGGAAGCGTCTCCCCAAACCAAACGACGTCTGGACGCAAATGGCCGCCACAGCGGGGACAGCGCGGCGGGACTTCAGGGCCGGGCGGCCAGGAAGTGACGATGTCTCCTTCTTCAAAACATTTGACCCGGTTGAGGTTACCGTGCAGTTCGACGACGTTGTAACTGCCGGCCCGCTGGTGCAGGCCATCTACATTTTGGGTGATCAGGGTGAATCTGGGCATACGCCGCTCCAGTTCAGCCAGAGCCAGGTGGCCGGGATTGGGTTTGGCCTGGGCGACCAGTTCCCGCCGCCAAGCGTACCATTCCCAAACCAGCTTGGGATTGCGCCGGAAGGCTTGAGGGCTGGCCAGCTCCTCCGGGCTGTATTTGGCCCACAAACCTGTTTGGGCATCACGAAACGTGGGAATCCCACTCTCCGCCGAGATGCCGGCTCCGGTTAGAACCACCCCATGCAAAGCTGAACGAATTACCTCGACCAACTCCGGGAGAATTAAGGAGGAAGCAGTTTGTCGGCTCATCATGATATAGTCTACCACCCTCGTGACCAGGGTGCAATCTGAACCTGCCTTTGGGCCGCTTTACGTAAAAGAACTTTTGGGGTAAAATGGAGCAGATGGTGGCGAAGGGAGACAAACGTTGACTCGCTCACAGGCGCTGACCCTGGGTATATTGGCCGGATTTGTCGTCCTTGTTTTTGCGGCGATAATTGCCCTGTTGTTTATTAACCCGCTGGCTCAACTCGCGCCGCCGACGGCCACGCCGATCCCACCCACCCCTGTGCCAACCGCTACCCCAACGCTGCCCAATTTCATGCCCACCCCCGGCCCCACGCCAACGCCGCCCGAACCGACCGCCACCAATACCCGCGTCCCAACCAGCACTCCGCCGCCGCCCAAAGTGCCAACCGCCACCGTCGTCTTTAGCTTTCCCACCTACACCCCCACCTTTACGCCGATCCCCCCCCCCTCGACGCCGATACCGGCTACCGATACCCCCATGCCGGCCCCGCCGACCTATCCGCCCCGGCGGTACAAGGTTTCCTTTGAGGCCGGTGAGACCACGATTACTAAGGGGGACTGCACCGATCTGAAATGGGACGTCGTTGGGGCGGTTGCCGTTACCCTGGATGGGCGGAATGTCGAGCCGGAAGGAAAAAAAGAAGTCTGCCCCGACAAAGATACCGAGTACAAGCTGACTGTGCAATTCCCCGATCAGGCCCGGCTGGAGAATGAAACCATCGAGATTAACGTCGAGGACAAGACGAGTCAAAACGACAACAGTGAATAAGGTGATTGTACGTTTGACATACTTTTATAGTTGTGATAGTCTTTCCTTATAAGAATTAAAATTTTCCCCATGAAATTTAACCTTTTTATTGGAGCCAGCGCGTGTCGAAGGTACTGTACATAGAAGATCACCCTGCTCAGCGAGATATTCTAGCACAGATGCTGGAACTCAACGGTTTTGAAGTCGCCACCGCCAGTGACGGTCAGGAAGGGGTCGAAAAAACCCGCGCCTGGCTGCCTGATTTAATCCTGATGGACCTGCGCATGCCTCGCATGGATGGCTTTGAGGCCATCAAAATCATCCGTTCTGAGGACAAAACGGCCAATATCCCGATTATTGCCATCTCCGCCTGGGCCAGCGCCAAACATAAAGAACGGGCCTTGGCCGCCGGGGCCAATGAACACTTTACCAAACCCGTTGATTTGAACCGTTTGCTGACCACGATTAATCGCTATTTGAAAGGTTAATCGGCTAACGCCGCCCTCAAAGAAATTAAAAAGCGACCCCCTCAATCGGGGGTCGCTTTGTTTTTGGGATCAGCCTGCCCGGGCCTAGCGGTCTGAGAGCGACGAGGGCGAGCGCAGAAAGTTAACCAGCCCCAGGATCAGCAGAACCAGCAGGCCCAGCCCGGCCCAGACCAAAAAGCCCCTATCTCCCGGCAAAACCCCGCCGCCCTGCGGTATTTGCGCCGGAGGATTGGCGGCCACGGCTGCCGGAGTAGGCGTGCCAACCTCGGTGGGGCGCAAAACCAGGGTACTGGTGGCGGTCGCATTGGGGTCTGGGGTGGCCGTATCGGCCAGGGGCGCCGCCGGCTCGCCAAAGACCGGCTCCTGCTCGGTAACCGCTGCTTCCTGCGCCGTCGGGCCAACCACCAGGGTTCCGGTCGGCGTCGGTTCCGGGGTATTGGTGGCAGTGGGCGGGATGGGCGTCATGGTGGGGGTGGGGGTCAACGTAGGCTGGGGCGCGATGACCGGCGTAGCCTGAACCACCTCCGTTTGCGTCTGGTTGGCCTGTCTCAAAGCCAGGACTGCGCCCAGGCCCAGCACGCCCACACAGATCAGGCCGACAATGGCTACCGCCAAGAGAATAAAAAGCCGGCTACTTGATTGCCCTTCGTCAACGTCGGCGCTAATGGTTTACGACCTCACTTCTCCCGACAATTTTATCCAAAATCGGATAATCATATAATAACTCTTTTTTTCATTATGGTCAAGTAGCAAACATAATTCGACCACGGCATGTTCAAAGTCAGTAGAAAAGCATCCCGAGTAGCCGGAGCGGAGCGGAGGCATATCGAGGGGTGCGGTCAACGGACGGAATCAGGGCGAACCCGCACCCCTCGATACGGCTATCGCCTACTCGGGATGCTGGTCACACTTTTGTCAAGCGACTGAACATGCCTTGATAATTTGACTGCTGACGGCGGACCACCGACCGCCGAAAAATTGCACTTGATAGGTGACGGCGGTCAGTGGTCGGTAGTCGGCGGTCGTAATTTGAATGGATTTCCCCGGCTAATTGTGCTATAATCAATAAATCGCAGCATCCTGAGTGCGCGAAGCGCGTATCGAAGGATGCATTACGGTTTACCGAATAATGGCCATCTCTGTAACGAAAGGGCAGACCTGCTTTGGTCCGTTACATTGCCGAAAGCGAAGAAGACTTTAAAACCTTGCAAGAGCCGCCGGCCGCGGCCTACCTGGTGCTGCTGGTGGGCGGCCGGCCCAGCCACGCGTTCCCCCTGCGGGGCGAGATCCGCCTGGGCCGGGATAAAGACAACGCCGTGGTTGTGGCCGACCAGAAGGTGTCGCGCCACCACGCCACGCTGGCCCCGATTGACAACACCTTTATCCTGACCGACCAGGGCAGCGCCAACGGCACCTTCCTCAACGGGGTGCAGATTGCCCAGCCGACCCGCCTGAAACACCACGACCGCCTGACCCTGGGCGACACCACCTTTCTGTTCACCATCGGCCAGCCCGACCTGACCCCGCCGCCGGAACACCCGGCCCCTGCGCCGCCCGTTCCCCCGGCAGCGACTGCCTTCCCGCCCCTCGCTCCCCCTGCCGCCCCCGCTGCCCCATTTCTGGCCGAGGCGCACATGCCCATCTGGGTGCTGGTCGGCTGTATGGCCCTGGTCATCATTGCCCTGTTGTTTGTGCTGGCCCTGCTGCTGGGGCTGTTCATGGGCAGCAGCCAGTTATTGGGGTGGGACATAAACACATTCAATAGTATAGGATTGGTTTAGCAGTATAGGGATGGAGAATATAAATTTAATGGACAAGAATGAAGTAAAAACGCTAACTGAACGGATTACGATAGACCCTGAAATCTGTCACGGCAAGCCCTGTATCCGAGGGTTGCGTTATCCCGTAGAGATGATCCTGGAATTGTTAAGCGCAGAAATGACGATTGATGAAATTTTAGCCGATTATGAAGATTTAGAACGAGCCGATATATTAGCAGTTTTAGCCTTTGCCGTAAAATTAAGTCAGGTTAAACGAATGCAGGCGATATTTGCATGAGGTTTTTGATAGATGCCCAGTTACCCCGTCGCCTGGTTTATCGGCTACAGGAAGCAGGGCATGAGGCAATCCATACGCTTGATTTGCCACTTGGGAATCGGTCCCCTGACCGAGTTATCACTGAAATTTCTGAGCGGGAGCAACGGGTTGTCATCACCAAAGATGCAGACTTTGTAAACTCGTTTACGCTTTATCACAAACCGTCTAAGTTGCTGTTAGTCTCTACGGGCAACATAAGAAATGCCGAGTTAGAGCAGTTATTTTTACAGAATATTCAGCCAATTGCCGAAGCATTTGAGGACCATGATTTCATAGAGCTAGGCCGAACAACGTTGACAATCCACGAGTAAGGAAAAAAGAGCAGTTATCCCCAAAAGCGCATCGCTGGATTATTTTTGCCGCAGAGAGAGCCGGCAAGCGGTTAGATCATTGGGTGGCCGAGGTGCTGGGGCAGGCGGCGTAAATTGCCCTGGTCATCATTGCCCTGTTGTTTGTGCTGGCCCTGCTGCTGGGGCTGTTTATGGGCAGCAGCCAGATTTTGGGGTGGACAGTAATCAGTTTGATTTGAGCATTGGTAGCTCTGAATCAAGAAGGCCAGCAAAAGCTGGCTTTCTCCATTTAAAATCCGTGATAATTGCGATGCCAAGTTAGAGCTTCTGCGTGGGGTCGTATCAATTCGTTTTTGGGAACGATTATCGGTTGATTTTCCATCTCACTTAATGGAAAGTTACTCTTTTCTGCTTGATGTATTTTATCAGACAAAATAATCCGGCCGCTATCGGTTAATGAAAAAATCCCGTTGTCGAAGGCCCAATGGTGGGTTCGGCACATGGTGATGCCATTTCTTGGATCATCTGTACCATTTTCTTTCTTCGGCACAACATGTACCGCTTGGGCTTCAAACAGGTTCTCAAGTTTGAATTTAAGACTACAAACAGCACAAGTGTAATCATATTCACGCATTAATATTTTCCGAAAAGAAGCCTCTCGCTTGGAAGTTGTTACTAAATATTTAGCCGGCTCTTCCTTCACAAAAGGTTTGAATTCGTTGGTCAACCTGGCGTATAACTGTATTTGATACCGTTCTTCCTCATCTTCAATAATGCTCGTTACATCTTCCAGGATATCCCAACCCACACTCTGAATTTCAAAGACATTCTGCATAAGGTTAAAATTTGTGACAATTCCTAGCCCAAGTATCTGGTAAGTTGATCCAATTTGTTTATCTCCTTTCGTGGTAACTTGAGTTATAACCCCAACAGGGACTTTATCTTGCATGCAGTTTGCTAGAGCCACATTGTCCGAAATGTCTAAACCCCCTTTTCTTGGCGAATAATCCATCATCCATCGGCCATCTTCAAGAAAAACATAAGCATCTTTGTGTTCGTAAATGCTACCCTGCTTCATCAAAATACACAAGGCATATTTTGACCAAGCCGGCTTGAAAATGCCAGTAACCAAATTGTGAAATCGTTCAATTTCAGGAATAAAGCGATGTGTTCGTTTGAAGAAAGCAGCAGGCTTGATTTGACCAGTGTACTTGGCAAATTCGCTGAGAACTTTTGCACGTAATTCTTCTTCAAGCATCCTGTTCCTCAGCAATTAAATTAAATGGCGGGAAAAAATCTCCGGACCGTGGCTGGTTGGGTGGTACTTCTGGGGTTCGGCGTCTTTTGCCTGGGGCATGGGCTGATACACCTCACAGTTTGATCAAAACGCTCCCCTATTCTATCACACTCGTGCAGCCGCTTCAATCCCCAGAGTGATTTTTATCCTGATGGCTGAGCAGTTACCTCAACACTTGTCCTCGGCCTCCTCCGGCCAAACCAGGGGCACGGTCAGCTCGACCCTCACCCCCGGCCCGTCGTCGCGATTGTAGAGGCTGGCTTTGCCGCCCGCCTCCCAGATCAGCGAGGCGACCATAGGCAGACCCAGGCCCATGCCAGGCGACTCGCCGGTAAAATCCTTTTCGCCCTGGTAGTAGGGCGTCCAGACCTGGGCCAACTGCTCCGGCGAGAGGGCCAGGCCGTCGTCGCTGATCTTCAGGCAAGCCTCATTGGACAGCAGGCAGGTCACTGAAATTTCTACGGTAGGCGTCTGGCGGGGATGGAATTTTTTAGCGTTCTCCAGAATCTCGCGCAGCACCAATTCAAGCGCCTGCTGCGAGAGGGCGATCCGGGCCTCCTCTAAATCGTGCTGCTCCACCACTTTGACCTGCGGCAAGCCTAATTCGGCGCTGATCTGGGCGACCACCGGCGGCAGCAGGGCCAAATTAAAACTCACGTCAGGCTGGACCAGGCTGGGCATGGTCAGATATTGCACAATATCGTCAATTTGCCCCTGCAAGCGCTGAACGCTGCGCAGCGCCCGTCCCGAAATTTCGGCCACTTCTTCAGGGGTCAGCTTAACCGCGTGCCGGGTTAAGATTTCCAGGCTGCCCTGCATGCCCAGCATCGGCGTGCGCAGTTTATGCCTGACCATCTCATGGAAACCCCGCATATCCCGCTGCACCGTGACCTCCTGGGTCACATCCCGCAGCCGGACCACCCAACTGCGCTCCGGCTCGGCGGGAAAGACATCCACTTGCAGCCAGAAAGCGTGCGCCGCCGCCGACTCCGGCCGCATCAGATAACGGGACGCTCGTTTGAGCGGCGGTTCCGGCCAGACCAGCCAGGCCTCTTCCGGCCGGCGTTGATACTGTTTACCGGCCAACGTCAGAAAGGTCTCGGCAATTAGCTCGCCCTGATCGGGCGGCAGGCCCAGGTAGAGCCGGGCCTGGGGGTTGGCGTAGAGCACATCGTCGCTTTTATTGACGATCAGGTAGCCGTCGTCGGTATTTTCAACCACCCACTCGAATTTAGCCCGCTCCAGCAGAAGCTGGCGATAGCGGTTGATCTGGGTAATGGCGCGCACCCGGGTCAATAATTCAGTCTGGTCAAAGGGCTTGGTCACAAAGTCGTCGGCCCCCAACTCCAGGCCGTGCAGACGGGATACCCGGTCGTCCAGGGCCGTAATCAGAATAACCGGCACCTTGGCCAGCACCGGGTCGGCCCGCAGGCGCTGGCACACCTCAAAGCCGTTCATGTGCGGCATCATTACGTCCATCAGGATTAAGTCGGGCGTTAAGGCAGCGGCTTTGGCCAGGGCCTCGATGCCGTCGCCGGCAAAGGCCAGATCGTATCCTTCGGCGGTCAGTAACCTTTCCAACAGAACCCGGCCCTCCGGCGCATCATCTACAATCAGAATAGTACTTGTATTCCTCATTTACAACTCCTAACCTGCAACAGCCACCTTTGCCAAACAGGATAAAAACGCCAAGACACCTAAGGTACAAGGTTTAGGTAGGGGGTAAATGGCAAGGGATGATCTTGGAGTCCAAAGCTGAGCTTTGAGACCCCATACATACTTTGCAACCACTCCTGGTTTATCTCCTCAACCTTACGCTGGCTGCCTGTTGTATTTTAAGCGGCGGCGGTGTGCGTTAATATTCTAGCACAGTCACTCGGCTGGCCCAATACGACTATTATCCCACATCCTGGCCCAACTTTCCCCCCGGCTCAAAACGTGGTACTATGGGGACAAATTAACAATTGACCACTTGTGCCCGTTAGGGTATTGACTGTTGATCGTTGACCATTTTCTTCCATGAATAACCTGCCCTTTTCCGAAGAACCCGCTCCCCCTGTCCCCTGGACGCCCCGCGACGTAGTCGGCGGGCTGCTGGTTTTTGTGCTGTGGATTCTCTTTTTTGTCGGCATGGGCCTGGCCGGGACGCAGCTTGAGCTGCCCGTTGACACCGGGCTGGTCATCGTCTTTGGCGAGGCCGTTTTGTTGTTACCGGCCTGGTACTTTACCGTGCATAAATACGGCGCGAGTTGGGCCGATTTGGGACTGCGCCCTTTCCGGGCCGGAGCGGTCGGCCTGGGCTGCGGCCTGATGCTGGCCTCGGTGCTGGTCAACTTTGTCTATGCCAGCTTTCTGGCCCAATTTGGCCTGCAAATTCAGCCGGAATTGCAGCAAATCTTTGACGGTACGGCTTTTCCGCTGGCCCTCTTGTTTGGCGGGGCCGTCGTCGCCCCGGTGGTCGAAGAGATATTTTTTCGCGGCTTTGTCTTTACCGGCCTGCGCGGCAAATGGGGCTGGCCCAAAGCAGCCCTGGCCAGCGCCGGGTTGTTTGCCCTGGCCCACGTCCTGCCCACCTCCTTTTTGCCCATCTTCATCCTGGGCTTGATTTTTGCCTTTCTGTTCCAGGCCTCCGGCTCGATCTGGCCGGCTATCTTGATGCACATGTTGACCAATGCGGTCGCCCTGCTGCTGGCTTACGCCCTCTCCCAGGGCTGGCTTCCGGGGGTTTAAAAGCAGAGGTGTTCCAATTATTAGCGAGACCGCAGAGGTTTTAAAAACCTCTGCGGTCTGCCTGAAATCTGGGGCAGGGGTTTAAAAGCAGGGGGCAGCGATTACCTGATTCCAAACTTTATGTTATAATGGGCGGGTATGTACACCATTGTCGCGCCGGTACCGGAGAATTTAGCCAAAGCCGTCGAACCTTACCGCCAGCAGTACGACCCGCTGGCCCGGCTGGCCCCGCCGCACATTAGCCTGCTCGATCCCTTCCAATTCGTGCTGCGCCCGGAAACGCTTTACGCTCACCTGAGCGATATCGGCGAAACCCACGCCCCCATCAAAGTCTTTCTGGTCGGCTGGCACGTCCACGAAGGTAAAGAGTACCAGCTTCAGTTGCCCATGACGGCCGGCCAATCTGAACTGATCGCGCTCCAGGCTGAACTGCTGACCGGTCCCCTCAGCTCGCTGGCCGGCGCGGAAAAAGGCTATCGGCCCGCGCTGGTGTTTGGCCGCTTTACCCAGGCGGCGGCCCTGGAGCAGGCCAAACGCGCCTTAAAAGGATTTGAGCCTCAATTTGTTTTCAGGGTAGGCCACCTGGAAT
Organism: Anaerolineales bacterium; assembly: GCA_015075185.1. Lineage (GTDB taxonomy): Bacteria > Chloroflexota > Anaerolineae > 4572-78 > J111 > DSQQ01. Next base: position 484,907 of record JABTUW010000001.1, read on the forward strand.
TGTGGCAGCGGGACGAAGCCGGCCAGCCCTGGCGCGTCGAAATGAAATTCAGCCTAAAAGCCACCGTCGCCGGGCGCGCCCGGCGTGAAAGGGCGGAGGATAATGTTTGAATGGAATTTACACAGAAAGAATTATACCAGTTAATTAACCTGGGGCGCAGCCCCTTATGGCTGGTCGGCGCTGATTTGAGCCGGGCCAATCTGAGCCGGGCCAATCTGCGCGACGCCGACCTGGCCTGGTGTAACCTGACCGGGGCCGACCTGCGCGGGGCCGATTTGGAGGGCGCCAGCCTGACCGGCGCTAACCTCAGCGGGGCCGACCTGCGCAACGCCAATCTGAAAGACGTTGACCTGGACGGCGCCAACCTCGAAGGCGTCAAATTTTGGGGCGCAGTTATGCCCGACGGCAGCACGCACTATTAGGTAGACAGTAGACAGGAGTCGGTAAACGGGGAAAAAACCCTGTCTACTGTCTACCGTTTACTGTCTACTAACTCTCTCCCTCACCCAGCGCGCCACCTGCCGATTGGCTTCCACCATCAATGTCAGCGTGACGTGGCTGGCTCCTTTGACCTCGATCAAGGTGGCCTGGGGGGTGGCCTGCTGCAAGGCTCGACCCGCCGCTGCCGGCGCGATGCCGTCTCGTCCCCCATGCACCAACAGAATGGGCATACGGCCCAAGTTAGCTATATTTTCCAACGGGTTTAACAGCTCAATCACCTCGGCGGTGTTTTTGTGCCGGCTGGTGTAGCCGCCGCTGAACCAGCTCTGCCGCAGTTGCCTGGCCGAAACCTCCCGCCACAGCGACAGCACCGGCGCGCGGTAAGCATGCCACATCTCGCCATAGCGTAGCCTCCGGCTGTATTTCAACTCAATGGGCGTTTCCAGAGCGACCAGCGCGTCAACAGCTAAGACGCATCCTTCGATACGCCCTTCGCTAACTCCTTCGGCACTCCCTTCGGCACTCCCTTCGGTCGCAGGACGCGGCTCAGGGCTACTCAGGATGCTTACTTGGGCTAGGCTGGCTATAGCCAGGGCGCTGCCCAAACTGATCCCGACCAACCCGACTCGCTCTATCCCTGGCTGCGCCCGCAGAAAGCGCAGGGCGGCCGGGATGGCCGAGAGGCAGTCAGGATAAGCCAGGGGACGCTGGCGGTAATCGCCGTGACCGGGCAGGTCAATCGTCAGCACGATCAACCCTTCGCCCAGGAGCGCCTGTACCAGCCGCCATTTGTAGGAAGTTTTGGTATCGCCCGCGCCGTGTATGACCAACACCCCCCCTTCTGGAGGGAGATGGAGGGGGTCCGGCGGAGTCAGCAAATACCCCGGCATCAAATAGTCGCCGTCGGGAATTTGGACGCGCCGGCAACTGCCGTGGGCCGGATGGTCCGCTTCAAAAAGGCAGTCGGGATGGGGCGGCGGGTCAATGTAAGAGCCGGCCAGCAAAAGCAGCAGCAGCGCCAGGGGCGCCGCCGGCAAGGCCCAGCCCAAAATCCACCACGAGTTTGACAGCAGCAGTGCCCCGGCGGTAAGGAGCAGCAGGCTCAAGCCGTAACCGGCCAGCCGTCTCGGACCCACCAGCGAGGCGGCCCGCCAGCCTTGCTGCGTGGAGATAAGCTGGCCCAGGCCAAGCGTAATTAAAAAGACAGCTAAAGCACCTTGCATAGAAACCTGCCGCCCAGAACCATCTGTTTCGCTCTGCAACTTTTTGTAGACATGTTACAACAATTAGATACTTCCTTTGGTATAATGTTTATTATTAGACTCATTAATTGAGATAAGGAAGTAAAATGGATGACTCCTTTCCGGTCTTGATCTGGATTTTCTTTATCGGTATCGTCGTTATCTACTCGATAATATCGCAGCAAAATAGAGAAAAGCAAAAAAGCGCCTGGCGGCAGTTAGCCCTGGCCCATAACCTGATCTTTGTTCCCAATAATAGCTATTTTGGCAACGGGGCTTACGTGGAGGGTAGATACCGGGGCTACTCGCTCAAGCTGGAGACAATTGAAAAAAAGCACGGCAAGAGCAGTGTCACCTACACCCGCCTCAAGATATTTGCTAACCGCTGGCCCGGTGAGCGGCAGTCAAAGACTCAATCTGAGCCGCCTTTGTCTTTTCAGGAGGCGCTCAACCGCTTTACCGCTCCAAACTTTGGCTATGGGTTGGATGGGGAAATCAAAGCGGAGCCGGGGGGACAACTCATTTACTACGAACAGCGTGACGTTATCCAGGATACCCAATTCTTGAAGTATCTTCTCGATCTCCTGACTTCCTTGGTCGAAGCCTATCCCATTGTGGTTGCCGGCGGAGCGGAAGTCATACCGGCTCTTCCCCCCGCTTTGGCCAATAAGGCTTTAGGGGAATTTGCCTTACAGGTACTGCGAGATATTGCCGAGGAAACCGCCAGACGGCTCGCCCCCCGCGCCCATCGCTTGTTGTGTCCACGCTGCTTGACCCGTTTTGGCCCGCACAAGGCAGAACTTTCCTGGTGGAATAGCCGAACTTACTACGGCTGCCGGACATGCGGCCAGAGCCGGAAGTTTTTGGAGGGTCCGGTCATCGCCGTGCTGGATAACCGGCTGCCTGCTGCTCCAATTCAACAAGATGGAACGGTGCGGATCAACTGGTCGGCTCGCCGCGAATTGTTTGACTTTGATACGGTCGAGATCGTTCAAGCCAGCGACGAGGACGTCGAACGGTTCGCCGTGCAAGTGGGCAATGATACTGACCCCTCTCGCCGGTCCCGCTATAAAGAAATGCCATGCGTGGTCCGGCCCGATTGCCAATTATCAGAGAACAGCTTGCGCATATTGCGGCAAATATTTGGGCAAACGATGGAAGGAGCTGAGGAGAATCGGCCAGGTCAGGAGGGTCAAAATGCACTTTGACCCTCCTGATTTTTTACTGAGCCGAATGTGCCTTTCTAAATTGCGGAATGAGCATCGTCAGATGCGACTCCGTTCGGCATCTAAGGATGCCTCACTCCTCTTTGTTTAGTTCTTTATCTTCGGGTCAGCATTGTCAGCCCTCAGGCTGCCACATGCAGGCTCAACTCGGCCATCATCGGCAGCGAGAGCAGATCGGGGCGCTGGCCGGTCGAGCCGACGGTGCCCTTGGGCGCTACCTTCCAAAACAGACCCAGGCGGGTCGCCCAGTTATCCAGGACAGCCTGGCCGCGCGCGCTGCCGGTCAGGCGGACGTGCCGCGTAATGAGGTGTTTGAGCAGGGCCACGTCTTGCTCGTTGGTAACGCGGACCATCTGGACCATATCGGCGTTAAGCCGCCGGCTCAAGTGTTGGCCTTCGTCCAGCACAAAGGCCAGCCCGCCGCCCATGCCGGCCCCAAAATTGTAGCCCGTCCGGCCCAGGACCACCACCACGCCGCCGGTCATGTACTCGCAGCCGTGATCACCCACACCTTCCACCACGGCCACCGCGCCGCTGTTGCGCACGGCAAAGCGCTCCCCAGCCTGCCCGGCGACAAACATGCTGCCGCCGGTCGCCCCGTAAAGCACCGTGTTACCCATGATCACGTGGTCGCTCGCCGCCAACTGCGACTTGAGCGAAGGCCGGACGACGATCTGGCCGCCGCCCATGCCTTTACCCACGTAATCGTTCGCCTCGCCAATCAGGGTCAAGTTGACCCCCGGCGCATTGAACGCCCCAAAGCTCTGGCCGGCGCTGCCCAGAAACGTCACCTGGACCGTGCCATCGGGCAAGCCCCGCTCCCCATAGCAGTGGGCAATCGTCCCGGAGAGAGTCGCTCCCACCGTGCGGTCGGTATTGTTGACCGGCAAGGTCAACTGCACCGGTTCCGCCCCGGCCAGGGCCGGTTGAGCCTGGGCGAGGAGAAGTTTGTTGAGTTCGTTCACAGTGGTCAGGGAGTGTGGGAAGGTTGGAGGGCTGGAAGGCTGGAAGTTTGGAAGTTTAGAAGACTGCTTCGATCCATTCTTCCACTCTTCCACTCTCGCCAGCAGCGGCGACAGATCCAGCGTGTCGGCCATGGCGCTGCCGGTGGGAATTTGGCGCAGCAGCTCGGTTCGCCCAATAATCTCGGTCAGGCTGCGAAAGCCCAACCCGGCCAGGATTTCACGGACTTCCTGGGCCACAAAGTGCAGATAGGCCATCACGTGTTCCGGCGTGCCGGCAAACTTGGCCCGCAGTTTGGGGTCCTGGGTGGCAACGCCGACCGGGCAGGTATTGCTGTGACAGGCGCGGGCCAGCAGGCAGCCCTCGGCTACCAGGGCCGCCGTGCCAAAGCTGAATTCATCCGCGCCCAAAATAGCGGCAATGACGACATCGCGGCCCGTTTGCAGGCCGCCGTCGGTGCGCAGCCGCACCCGGTCGCGCAGGTTGTTCAGGACTAGGGTTTGCTGTGTGTCGGCCAGCCCCACTTCCCAGGGCAGGCCGACACATTTGATGCTGCTCCAGGCCGCTGCACCGGTGCCGCCGGCATGCCCGGCGATGTGGACCACGTCCGCGCCGCCCTTGACCACCCCGGCGGCCACCGTGCCCACTCCGGCCTCGGCCACCAGCTTGACCGACACTGCCGCCGCCGGGTTGACCTGCTTCAAATCGTAAATCAGTTGGGCCAGATCCTCGATGCTGTAGATATCGTGGTGGGGCGGCGGCGAAATCAGGGTTGTGCCGGTGGTGGTATGGCGAATGGCAGCGATTTCGGCGGTCACTTTGCTGCCGGGAAGCTGGCCGCCCTCGCCGGGTTTCGCGCCCTGGGCCATTTTGATTTGCAGTTCGTCCGACGCCATCAGGTAGGTCGGGCTGACGCCAAAGCGGCCCGACGCTACCTGTTTGATCCGGTCGTTCTTTTCCGTGCCAAAACGCTCCTGGGCCGACCCGCCTTCGCCGCTGTTGCTCATCGCGCCCAGGCGATTCAGGGCCACCGCCAGCGTTTCATGGGCTTCGCTGCTGAGCGCACCGTGCGACATCGCTGCCGTAGAAAAGCGGGCAAAGATGGCTTCCAGCGGCTCCACTTGATCCAGGTCGAGCCTGGGCCGGCCGGTCGAGACAAAGTCGAACATATGGCGCGGGTCAATCACCGGGCGCTGCTGCACCAGCTCGACAAATTCCTGGTAGGCGCGATAGCCAGCGGCAAAGTTAGCGCCCACAAACGACCGCGGACCGCCGACCGTGGACCGCCGTTCATTGATAATTGCCGATTGGCCATAGTCTATTGCTTGTTGAGCAGGTAGGTGTCCCATTCCATTGGTGGCTACTCTACTGAGGGCAGAGACGCGGCTATTCACCGGCCTGCCGTTTCCCTGAGTCATTGAGTTATGGCTGTTAGCCTCTGACAATTGACAATTCATTATTGACAATTCATTATTGACAATTGTTCTCTCTTCCCTCGCCACCGGACTGAGTACTCCCTCCATCCGCACGGCGGTCTGCAGCGCCTTGACAATGGCAGGGTCGTAGGCGTGGGTTTCGCCGTCGCGCTTGTACTTGTAAAAGCCGTAGCTCTGGATTTCGGGCCGCTGCGGATCGGCAAAACCGGCCCCGTACCAGCGTTGCGTCTCGGTGGCAATCTCTTCCAGGCCGATGCCGCCCAGGCGCGAAACCGTGCCGCTGAAAAATTCGTCAACTAACTCCTGGCTCAGCCCAACCGCTTCAAAAATCTGCGCGCCGCAGTAGCTGTCCACCGTCGAGATACCCATTTTAGACATAACTTTGAGCAGCCCGGCCTCAAGCGCCCGCACAAAATTAAGCCTGGCTTCGTTCACTTCCAGCTTGATTTTCCCCGCCCTGACCAGATCTTCCACAGTGGCCAGAGCCAGGTAGGGATTGACCGCATTGGCCCCGTAGCCAATCAAGCAGGCCAGGTGATGCACTTCGCGCACCTCGCCGCTCTCAACCACCAGGCTGACCTGCATGCGCTTCCCGCGCCGCACCAGATAATGATGCACCGCGCCCACAGCCAGCAGGCTGGGAATTGGCGCGTACTGCTCGTTGATCCCCAAATCGCTCAGAATGAGGATGGTTTTGCCCTGGGCAATGGCATCTTCGGCCATTTTGCCCAGCCGGTCGAGCGCCCGGCGTAAGCCGGCTTCCCCTTGAGCCACCGGATAGCGTGTGGCAATGGTCTGCGTCTGGAAGCGGGGGTCACCCAGTCCCTTCAGCGCAACCAGGTCGGCGTCACTCAAGACCGGGCTGGCCAGCTCAACCAGGTGGGCATGCTGGGCCGACTCTTCCAGCAGGTTGGGGTGCGCCCCCAGCCGGATGGTCAGCGACATAACAAACGTCTCGCGCAGCGGGTCAATTGGCGGGTTCGTCACCTGGGCAAAACGCTGCTTAAAATAGTGAAACAAGGGCCTGGCCCGGGGCGACATGACTGCCAGCGGCGTATCATCGCCCATCGAGCCGGTTGGCTCTTTGCCTTCGTCGGCCATAGGCCGGACAATAACGATGAGTTCTTCGTGAGTGTAACCAAAAGCCGCCTGCAAGCGGGCCAGCCACTGTGGGGTAGTGTTGACCTTGGGCGGCAGAGGGCGCTGCTGGGCCGGTTCCAGCGAGAAATAAGCGGGCCGCGTTTCCGTCGGTAGCGGTTTAAAGCCCTCCACCCAATCGCGGTAAGGCAGGCGGCGGGCCAACTCGTTCTTGACCTGGTCGTTGGTCAAAAAGAGCTGCCGCTCCACATCCACCAGGATCATCTGGCCGGGGCCTAGCTTGCCTTTGGTCACAATCGTGCCTTCGTCCAGGCTGACCACGCCCGCTTCGGACGTGGCAATCACCAGATCGGCGCTGGTGGTCAGGTAGCGCATGGGACGCAGGCCGTTGCGATCCAGGGTCGCGCCGACGCACCGGCCATCACTGAAGACAACTGACGCCGGGCCGTCCCACGGCTCCATCAGCGCAGCATGGTAGCGGTAGAAAGCCTGCCGGTCAGGGTCGAGATCAAGCAGATTTTCCCAGGCTTCGGGCATGAGCATGGCCATGCTGTGATGAATATCTCGCCCGGCGTGGAGCAGCAGCTCCAGGACGTTGTCGAGCATGGCCGAATCGCTGCCGGAGGGGTCAATAATGGGCCGCAGGTCGGCCAAAGCGTCCGGCCAGAAGGGCGCGGCTACCATGGACTCGCGGGCGCGCATCCAGTTGACATTGCCCTGCAGCGTATTGATTTCGCCGTTGTGGGCCACCAGCCGGAAAGGCTGGGCGCGCTGCCAGTTAGAGGTCGTGTTGGTGCTGTAACGGGTATGCAGCGTCGCCAGGGCGGTTTCATAAAGCGGATTGGCTAAATCCAGGTAAAAATCGGCCAGGTAGGGCGAGAGCATCAAGCCCTTGTAAACCACCGTATTTGCCGACAGGGAAACGATGTAAAAATCGTCCGGGCCGGCCTGGCGAGCCGCAGCCTCCAGCCGTTTGCGGGCGGTGTAAAGAAATCGCTCAAAGGCAGCGCCGCGTTCCAGGTACGCCGGGCGGCGAATGATAATTTGCTTGATTTGGGGACAGGTGCGCCGCGCCGTCGGGCCAAGCGCGGCGAGGTTGATGGGTACATCGCGCCAAACGATTTTCGATTTTCGACAGTGTACCCTTTGGGTATTTTCGATTTTCGATTGAGAAACAACGGTTTCAAAAAGTTGATTAAAAGTTGTTTCAACCAACTCAATAGCTTTGTCTAATTCCTTACCCCTGTTTGGCAGAAAGAGCATGCCCAGCCCATAATCACCCGGCTCAGGCAAATCGGCCATTTCGGCGGCCAGCAGGCGGTGAGGGAGTTGGGTCAGCAGGCCGGCGCCGTCGCCGGATTGGCCGTCGGCGTCAATGCCGCTGCGGTGTTTCATTTTCCCAACAGCTTCCAGCGCCATCTGCACAATATCGTGCCCGGCCCGGCCGGTGGTCCGGGCGATAAAGCCGACGCCGCAGGCGTCGTGCTCAAACTCCGGGCGATAGAGGCCTTGTTGGTGGGGATCGAGCATAATTTCAAGAGCCTTCCTTATAGAGATTAGACCTGTTGCTCAATAAAAAATTGGACACAGATTAACGCAGATAAAAACAGATTGGGTCAAAAAATTAAAGAAAAATCTGTGAAATCTGAGTAAATCTGTGTCCTAAAATGCTGTCTACCTTATATGGTAGACCTTATGGCAGATCAGTTGTACCCATCAGGTAACGGTCGCACTCCCGCGCCGCGCCGCGCCCCTCGTTGATGGCCCAGACGACCAGGCTTTGCCCCCGGCGGGCGTCGCCGGCGGCAAAAATACCGGGGACACTGGTAGCGAATTTGCCATACTCGGCTTTGGCATTAGACCGCTCGTCGCGCTCGATGCCAAGCTGGCTGAGCAGGGTCTCTTCGGGGCCAAGAAAGCCCATCGCCAAGAGGACGAGTTGGGCTGGCACAATTTTCTCGGTACCGGGAATGGGTTTGGGGGAGGGACGACTACCATTGCCGGCGGTGGTCCATTCGACCTGCACCGTATGCACCTCTTTGACCTGGCCGTTCTCATCGCCGACAAACTTGGTGGGTGTATACAGATAACGGCGTGGGTCATCGCCATAAAGCGCCTTGGCCTCTTCCTGTCCGTAATCCAATTTGTAGACTTTGGGCCATTCCGGCCAGGGGTTATCAGCCTGGCGCGTCTCAGGCGGGCGAGGCAGAATTTCAATCTGGGTCATGCTGCGACAGCCGTGCCGCAGCGATGTGCCCACACAATCCGTGCCGGTATCACCCCCGCCGATGACGACGACATCTTTGCCTTCGGCGGAGATGAAAGGAAGCGAAGAGACGAAGAGACGAAGAGGCGAGGAAGATGCAGTTCCTTCGCCTCTTCGCGTCCCCCCGTCCTCGCATCCTCGCTCCCCCGCGTCATCAAGTAATCGCTTGGTGTTGCCGTGCAAAAACTCCATGGCAAAATGGATACCCTTCAGTTCGCGGCCCTCAATGGGCAGGTCACGCGGCTGGGTCGCCCCGGCGCACAACACGACCGCATCAAACTCCTTGAGCAGTTTTGCCGCCGGGTAATTCTTGCCAACCTCGGTGTTGGTGATAAACTGGACACCCTCGGCCGCCATCAGGTCAATGCGGCGCTGGACGACGTTTTTATCCAGCTTCATATTGGGGATGCCGTACATCAGCAGGCCGCCGATGCGGTCGGCCCGCTCGAAGACCGTAACCCAATGGCCGGCCCGGTTAAGCTGGTCGGCGCAGGCCAGGCCCGACGGACCAGAACCGACGACGGCGACTCGCTTGCCGGTGCGCTTGGCCGGCGGTTCAGGGACAATCCACCCCTGTTCAAAGCCCTTGTCAATAATGGCACATTCAATGGTCTTGATCGTGACCGGCGGCTCGTTGAGGCCCAGGGTACATGAGCCTTCGCACGGAGCCGGACAAACCCGGCCCGTAAATTCGGGGAAGTTGTTGGTCTTGAGCAGGCGGTCCAGGGCCTGCCGCCACAAACCCCGGTAAACCAAATCGTTCCACTCCGGGATGAGGTTGTTGATCGGGCAGCCGGAGGCCATGCCGCTTAACAGCGTGCCGGTGTGGCAGAAAGGAATGCCGCAGTCCATGCAGCGCGCGCCCTGCTGCCGGAGTTTTTCTTCGGCAAAATGCAGGTGAAACTCCTGCCAATCTTTGATCCGCTCCGCCGGCGCCCGGTCGAGCGGCAGTTCGCGGGGGTATTCCATAAATCCGGTTGGTTTAGCCATTTCTTTTACTCTCTCACTTTCGGGAGTGAACAGTGAACAGTAATCAGTGAACAGTAATCAGTAAACTGGTTACTGACTACTGCTAACTAATTTCCGCTCACGCGAGCCTGGTCGTTTTTGTTTTGCTCAAAGGCGGCCATGACCGCCTCTTCCCCGCTCAAACCGGCCGCTTCGACTTCCTTGAAGGCAGCCAGCATGCGCTGGTAGTCCCTGGGCATGACCTTGACAAACTTGGAGAGCAGTTTATCCCAGTGAGCCAGCACCCGTTGAGCCAGAGCGCTCCCGGTGTAATCAGCATGACGCTGGATCATCGCCCTGACTTCGGCAATCTCGGCGGCGTCCTCCACCCGTTCCAGGCTAACCATCTCCCGGTTGCAGTGGCCGGAGAAATCGCCTTTTTCGTCCAGCACATAGGCAACACCGCCCGACATCCCGGCGGCAAAGTTCCGCCCGGTCCGGCCCAGCACGACCACCCGCCCGCCGGTCATATACTCGCAGCCGTGATCGCCCACGCCCTCGACCACCGCCCGCACCCCGCTGTTGCGCACACAGAAGCGCTCGCCGGCCACGCCCCGAATGTAAGCTTCCCCGGCCGTCGCCCCGTAAAAGGCCACATTACCGACGATGATATTCTCCTCGGGCACAAAGGTGGCCTCTTCGGGCGGAGAGACGATAATTTTGCCGCCTGATAGGCCCTTGCCGAGGTAGTCGTTGGAATCCCCTTCCAGGGCCAGGGTGATCCCTGCCGGTACAAAGGCCCCAAAGCTCTGCCCGGCCGAGCCGATAAAGCGCAGCCGAATGGTATCTTCGGGCAGGCCGGCTGCGCCGTAGCGCCGGGTCACTTCGCTGCCCAAAATCGTTCCGACCACCCGGTTGACGTTACGAATCGGCAGGGTGGCGGCGACGGGAGCGCCGATTTCCAAGGCGGGACGGCACAGGTCGAGCAGTATTTGGTTATCGAGGGCTTTGTCCAGGCCGTGGTCCTGCTCGATCTGGCAGTAACGGCCCACCTCCGGCGGCGCTTCCGGCTGGTAGAGAATTTTAGAAAAGTCCAGCCCTTTGGCCTTCCAGTGCTCGACCGCCTCGCGCACCTCCAGCTTGTCGGTCCGGCCCACCATCTCGTTGATGGTGCGAAAGCCCAGTTGGGCCATTATCTCGCGCATCTCCTGGGCAATAAAGTGCATAAAATTGACCACGTGGGCCGGGTCGCCAGCAAATTTTTTGCGCAGTTCCGGGTTCTGGGTGGCCACCCCAACCGGGCAGGTGTCCAGGTGGCAGACCCGCATCATCAGGCAGCCCAGGACGACCAGGGGCGCGGTGGCAAAGCCGAACTCTTCTGCACCCAGCAGGGCGGCGATGACCACATCGCGCCCTGTCTTGAGCTGGCCATCGGTCTCGACGACAATGCGGCTGCGCAGGTTGTTCAAGACCAGGGTCTGGTGGGTTTCGGCCAGGCCCAGCTCCCAGGGCAGTCCGGCGTGTTTGATGCTCGTTTGGGGCGATGCCCCGGTACCGCCGTCGTGGCCGCTGATCAGGACCACGTCGGCATGGCCTTTGGCCACCCCGGCGGCAATCGTCCCCACCCCAACTTCCGAAACCAGTTTGACGTTGATCCGCGCCTGCGAATTGGCATTCTTGAGATCATGGATTAGCTCGGCCAGGTCCTCGATAGAGTAGATATCGTGGTGGGGCGGCGGCGAAATCAGGCCGACGCCGGGTGTGGAGTGGCGCACTTTGGCAATCCAGGGATAGACTTTGCGGCCGGGCAGTTGGCCGCCCTCGCCGGGTTTGGCTCCCTGGGCCATCTTGATCTGCAACTCTTTGGCATTGACCAGATACTCGCTGGTCACGCCAAAGCGGCCCGAAGCGACCTGCTTGATAGCGCTGTTGCGCGAGTCGCCGTTGGAGTCCAGGGTATAGCGGGCCGGGTCTTCGCCGCCCTCGCCGGTGTTGCTCCTGCCGCCGAGGCGGTTCATGGCAATCGCCAGGCTTTCGTGGGCCTCCTGGCTGATCGAACCGTAGGACATGGCCCCGGTCTTGAACCGCTTGCAGATTTCCTCAACCGGCTCCACCTCTTCGATGGGGATGGGGTTGGCCTCAAACTTCAAGTCTAACAGGCCGCGCAGTGTCCCCAATTTTTTGGATTGATCGTTGATGAGCGCCGTATACTTCTGAAAAATGCCGAAGTTGTTGCTGCGGCAGGCGTGCTGGAGCAGGTGGACGGTTTGTGGGTTGAAGAGATGATGCTCGCCGTCGCGCCGCCACTGGTACTGGCCGCCGACATCCAGGTTGTGGCCGTTGATCGGCCGCTCCGGGAAAGCCTGGGCGTGGCGCGCCTGGGCCTCTTGCGCAATCACCTCGATACCCACCCCGCCGATGCGCGAGGGCGTCCAGGTGAAGTACTTGTCCACAAATTCCTGGTTCAAGCCGACCGCCTCAAAAATCTGCGCCCCAAAGTAGCTCTGGATGGTCGAAATGCCCATCTTGGACATAGCCTTGACCACACCCTTGACCGCGGCTTTGATATATTTTTTGATGGCCTGCTCGTGGGTCAGGTCGGTCAGGAGTCCCTCACGGATCATATCGCCCAGGGTGGCGTAGGCCAGGTAGGGATTGATGGCGGTAATGCCGTAGCCGATGAGCGTGGCGAAGTGATGGACTTCGCGCGGCTCGCCCGATTCCAGGATCAGGCCGGCGTGGGTGCGCGTCCCCTCGCGGATGAGGTAGTGATGCAGCCCCGATACCGCCAGCAGGGCCGGGATCGGCGCGTATTCCTGGTTGACGCCCCGGTCCGACAAAATCAGGATATTGGCCTCGCCGCTGGTGATGATGCGGTTGGCCTCCCGGCACAGGTCGGCCATGGCTCGTTCCAGGCCCGGCCCGCCCTCGGCGGCTTTGAAGAGAATCGGCAGCGTGACCGCGTTGAAATCGGGCTGGCGGATGTAGCGCAGCTTGGCTAACTCTTCGTTGGTCAGAATGGGGTGTTTGAGCTTGATCTGGCGGCAGTTTTCCGGCCGCGGCTCCAGCAGGTTTTGCTCCGAGCCGATCATCACTTCCGTGGCCGTAATCAGCTCCTCGCGGATGGCGTCAATCGGCGGGTTGGTCACCTGGGCAAAAAGCTGCTTGAAGTAGTTGTAGAGCAGTTGCGGCCGGTCGGACAGAACGGCCAGGGGCGCATCATTGCCCATTGAGCCGATGGGTTCCACGCCGTCTTTGGCCATCGGCGCCAGCAGCAGGCGCAAATCTTCAAAGGTATAACCAAAGGCCTGCTGGTATTGGATGAGCGAGTCGTGTTCGCTGAGCGGGTCGGTAACGTGGTGGGAGAGGTGGAGGCTGGGCCGCCCGTTCGTCTTGGGCTGGCCGGCCGGCGCGGGCAGCTCTTCGAGGGTAACAAGATGCTGGTTCAACCACTGGCGGTAGGGTTGGGCCGAGGCCATCTGGTGTTTGAGTTCTTCGTCGCTGATGATGCGGCCTTCTTCAGTATCAATCAGGAACATGCGGCCCGGTTCGAGCCGGCCCTTGTAAAGAATCCGTTCCGGCGGAATGTCGAGCACGCCGACCTCAGAAGCCATGACCACCAAATCATCTTTGGTCACGTAGTAACGCGAAGGCCGCAGACCGTTGCGGTCCAGCACTGCCCCCACCCGGACGCCGTCGGTGAAGCCGATGGAGGCCGGGCCGTCCCACGGCTCCATCAGGGTGCTGTGATACTCGTAAAACGCTTTTTTCTCGTCGCTCATGCTCTCGTGGTTCGACCAGGGTTCGGGGATCATCATCATAACGGCGTGGGGCAGCGAGCGGCCGGCCAGCACCAGGAATTCCAGGCAGTTGTCGAACATAGCCGAGTCGCTGCCGTCCTCGTTGATGACCGGCAGGATTTTTTCCAGGTCATCGCCGAAGAGCTGGGACTGGAAGCGGGTCTGCTGGGCGTAAAACCAGTTGACGTTGCCGCGCAGGGTATTGATTTCGCCGTTGTGGATCAGGTAGCGGTAGGGATGGGCGCGCTCCCAACTGGGAAAGGTGTTGGTGCTGAACCGGGAATGGACCAGGGCCAGGGCCGAAGCCATGTCCGGGTCGGACAGGTCGGGGTAGTAGCCCTCCAACTGGGTGGCCATGAGCATGCCCTTGTAGATCATTGTTTTGTAGGACAGGCTGGGGATATAGAAATAGGACCCCCCCGGCATCCCCGTGTAGCGAATCGCATTGGCGGCCCGCTTGCGGATGACGTACAGCTTGCGCTCAAAGGCCATGTCATCCTTGAGCTTGCCGCTGCGCTCGATAAAAACCTGGCGGATGACCGGTTCGGCGGAGCGGGCGGTCGCGCCCAGGTCGCTGTTGTTGGTGGGCACGGTGCGCCAGCCGAGCAGTTTTTGCCCCTCGGCGGCGACAATCTCGGCAAAGCGATCCTGGCAGGCGCGGCGCAGGGCCGGGTTGGGCGGCAGAAAGACCATGCCGACGCCGTACTCGCCGGGGCCGGGCAGGTGAATGTGCTCCTGGGCGGCAACTTTAGCCAGGAAAGCGTGGGGCGTTTGCATGAGAATCCCGGCCCCGTCGCCGGTGTTGGGTTCGCAGCCGCAAGCGCCGCGGTGGGCCAGGTTGCGCAGCACGGTTAAGGCTTGCCGCACAATGTCATTGGATTTTTGACCTTTGATGTTAACCACAAAGCCGACGCCGCAGGCGTCGCGCTCATATTGGGGGTCATAGAGGCCCTGCTGGGGGGGGAGGCCGAGCCGCTGCTGGCCGGGTTCCTCGTTGGTGTTAATCATGGCGCTACTCCTCCATAAATAAATGTTAGGGGTTAAGTGGCACGTATGACATTGCCGCCTGCGGCACAAAATACCCCGCCGGGCCACTTCTCGGTGACGCGGTTGGGGGTCTCGCCGGATGACGGAATCAGGATGAAATTTGTGAAATTTTAGTCAACTTGGGGAGGGGTGTCACTACCCAAATGGGTAATCTTGGTGAATAAAACGAAGCATGCTATGATTATTGCCTTAAGTTTCAGAGAGTAATCAAAACGTAAATCGTAATGGGTGATGTTCTCCTTTGAGAACCCTACGTTCTACACATCACGGATTAGAGTGAAGATTTATGCTCGCTAACCCAACACCCGCCATCGAACTCGCTCGCCGCCTGGCCCAAGAATTCGCCGCCCGGGCCAGCGAGGCGGACCGGCTGGGCCGGCTGCCGGCTGAAGATGTTCGGGCGCTGAAAGACTCCGGCTATCTGGGCTTGAGTGTTCCTGAAGAATACGGTGGTTGGGGGCTGTCGTTGAAAGAGTGCCTGGCCGCGCAGTTGGAACTGGCCCAGGGCAGCGGTTCGACGGCCATGGTCGCGGGGATGCAACTGCATCTGTTTGGCCATGCCCGCGAAATCCGGCCCTGGCCGGAGACGACTTTCGCCTGGCTGTGCCGGGAGGCCGTGCAGGGCGGACTGTTTAACAACGTCGCCAGCGAGCCGCAGTTGGGCAGCCCGTCGCGGGGTGGGCTGCCGGCCACCACCGCCGCTCCTTCCGCCGACGGCGGTTGGATCATCAATGGGCACAAAACCTGGACCACCGGCGGCAAGCACCTGACCCACATGATCGTTACCGCCCGGATCGAGGAGGACCCGGCCTGGCTTTTGGTTTGCCAGGAGACACCCGGCGTCGAATGGGTCGAAACCTGGGGGGACTCGCTCAGCCTGCGGGCCAGCGACAGCCACGATGTTTATTTCAGGGATGTGGCCGTGCCGGGCGAGCATCTGCTTCAGCGGGGCGTGACGCCGGCCCAGGCAGTCCCGAACGCCTGGTTTCCGCTGGTCATGTCCACGATTTATCTGGGGACAGCTATTGCTGCCCGCAACACTGTCATTCGCTACGCCCTGGAACGAGTGCCAACTGCTCTGGGTAAACCTATCGCTACCCTGCCCAGAATTCAGCGCCAAATCGGCGAAATTGACCTGGCCCTGCAAGCGGCTCAAGCCCTGCTGTTTGAGGTGGCCGGGGCCTGGACCGGCGAGGCCGAGAACCGGCAGAAACTCTACCCCCGCGTCGTGACCGCCAAACATCTCATCACCGAAACGGCGAACGAAGTCACCGACAAGGCCCTGCGGGTTGCCGGCGGTCTCAGCCTGACCAAGTCGCTGCCGCTGGAGCGCTACTTCCGCGATGTCCGGGCCGGTTTGATGCAGCCCCCCTCCGGCGATACGGCGCTGGAAATTATTGGGCAGCATGCGATTGACCAATATAAAGGTACCACAGGCTAAGTGTGGTTAAGTGTACGCCCATCCACTGACAAATCTGCGTAAATAAAACACTAAAACTGCTCGGGTTTAGAATTTGTTTTGTGGAACGTATTCGGATAAGATCTCACATGGAAGCACAACATGTTGAATATCGCTATAATATAAAACGAAGCCAAGTTGAAAGAAACAAAATCATGGCTAAAACAGCAGCTCAAGTGACAGAAGAAGAAATGCTTGCGTATCGAGCGACAGCCCAGCAACGGGAGGATCAGGAACGCCAGGAACAGATGCTACGAATTCAACGTGCTTTGTCTTTGGCTCAGGAGGCA
This sequence comes from Anaerolineales bacterium, assembly GCA_015075185.1. Taxonomy (GTDB): domain Bacteria; phylum Chloroflexota; class Anaerolineae; order 4572-78; family J111; genus DSQQ01. The sequence continues at coordinate 501,122 of JABTUW010000001.1, forward strand.
GCTAAATTGTTGCGAAAAGACTTCAAGGCCAGGCAAGTTATTCTTTTTGGATCATTAGCTCGCCGTGATTTCTTCCATAAGCGTTCAGACATTGATTTGGTTGTAACGGGAGTAAAGAGCCAAGACTTTTGGCGCGCTTGGAGTGCATTAGACCGGCTTGGGAGTGAATTTGAAATAGACTTGATAGATTTAGAGACGGCTTCCCTACGCTTACGTTCGATAATAAAACAGGAAGGGATCGAGTTATGATGCACCGCCAGAAAGCCCTTGCTCAACGTATACGTCTGGAAATTGATGAATTGGAACAAACTATTGCCGCGATTGACCGTCATTAGACGCGAGCCAAAGCATCTGAAGTAGATCAAGATGCTTTTCTTAATTCGGTTGCTCTGAACTTGCATAGTTTCTATAATGGCTTAGAACGAACTATGGAATTGATTGCCCTGGAAATGGATGGCGGAACCTTGGGTGGGGAGACCTGGCATACCGAATTATTGCGCCAGATGAGCGTAGAATTAACCTCGGTACGACCAGCAGTTTTGGGTGCGGAAACTGGACGAAATTTGCGATACTCATCTAAATTTCGTCACAGGGTCCGCAATATCTACGCCATCCAATTAAATCCTGCCCGAATGGGGCACTTGGTTGAAAATTTACCCTCAATTTGGTTGCAGACCCGTACAGAACTCTTGGCTTTTGCTGATTTTCTTGAGCGCTTGGAGAACCACGAGTGACCCTGCGTTCTCTATTGCTTATTCTCATCCTCGCTTATTTAACTGCCTGCCAAACTATCTCTATCCTCTCGACACCGACCGCCATTCCTATTAACACCTCTATCAGACCCGCTGAAACTCTAAACCAAACACCTCTAATCGAACAATCTACCACTGCTAAAGCTACCCCTGTACCTACTTCTACTCTCCAACCTCCAAAACCCCCGATCCCCGCCTCTCCTTTTCCCACCGCGCCGCTGCCGCTGAGCGCCTTCCCCCGGCCCAAAAATGATAACGGCTTAGGGGTCCACTGGAGCACCCATCTCTATGCCCAGTCCGATGAGGCCACCAGCTACTTTGTCTCCGAACTGGCCCGCATGAACATCAAGTGGGTCAAGCTGCTGGTGGATGGTCTGACTAACCGCGACTATGACCGAACGATTGATGACCTGGTCAGCCGCGATATTATGCCGGTCATTCGCATCTACCAGCAGTGCAACACCCCCTACGACCCTGACGAGTTGGAGGCGCTGGTCCGCCATTATGTGGCCAAAGGGGTCTACTATTACGACCTGTACAACGAACCTAACCAGCCAGGCGAAACCGGCGGCTGGTGCGACGATGACGGCCAACCGCAGCCGGAATACCTCGCCCAGATCTGGGCCGACGCCGCCCGGACGATCTACCTGGCCGGCGGCTATCCCGGCCTGCCTTCCTTTTTCGCCCCCGGCCAGAAGCAGCCGGATTGGCGCGATGATTTCTTTTACTACTTTTTCGACGCCCTGCGGGAGCAGGGAAACGAGGAGGTCCTATACTTTTCCTGGGCCTCCATCCACAACTACACCATCAACCACCCGCCCACCTACCCCTACGATGAGGTCAACCAGACCGGCCGCCTTTTGACCGAATCCGAAATCAAGCAGTACGGATTGACCGAGGCGCAGGTGGCCGAAATCAATCTGAACCGGGCGGTGGCCGGCATCTTGAGAACGCGCCTGCTGACCGCCGAAGACGGAGCCAGGCTGGGCCTGGACCAGACCGCCCTTGACGAAATCAATCGGCGCTTCACGGAAGGCGAGCTGATGGGCTTCAATATTTACGACGACAACACCAGCTTTTTCCAGTTCATCGCCTTTCGCAACCAGTTTTACGACCTGTTTGGCTTCGACATCCCCATGATCTCGACCGAGGGCGGGGCGACCAAAGGCTCCGGCGAAGATCCGCGCTACCCGGTGGTGGATGGTCAAACGGTGGCCGAATGGACGCTCTGGTCCGCCGGTTACATGCTCGACGATGCGCCGGATTATTACTTTGCCACGATGACCTGGCTGCTGGCCCAGGGCGCGCTGGATTATAACGAGCCAGTCTGGGAAAAGAACGCCTGGTATCACGATCGGGAGGGCGACCAGGAACCGGTGGTTGACGCCCTGAAGCAGCGGCCCCGGCTGAAGGAAGCTCGTCGTTTGTGTTTACCAGATATTGGACCGCAGGCGAGCCATCGCGAGATGGTTAAGGCTCAGCTCGAGGTTGAGAAATGTCTCGAAGCAGGGGTAATGGCGCAGCCACAGCGAAATCCGCTGACCGCCTACCCCCGCCCGGAGGCCGACAACGGGCGCGGCCTGCACGGCTCGCCGACCAACCAGCCTCTGCCTAAAGAGGTGGTAGATTACTTTGTGCCGGAACTGGGGGCGATGAACATCAAGTGGTTCAAGTTTCTGCAAGACGACGCGCCCACGGTCACCGACCCCTACCTGATTGAACAGCTCACGGCCAGCGGCATCGAACCCATCATGCGCGTTTATAAGCCCTTCAATGAACCCTACCAGCATTTGCCGGAGTTAGTTCCCCAGGCCGTTAAGTTGGGCGTGCATTACTTTGAGCTTTACAACGAACCCAACGTGGCCGGTCCTGCCGGGGGCTGGCCAGAGGGCGAGCCAATCAAGGTCGAACGCATGGTTGATCTGTGGCTGCCAGCCGCACAGCAAGTCCATATGGCGGGCGTCTATCCCAGTCTGCCGCCCCTGGCCAGCGGCGGGACCGTAGATGACCTGGTCTTTCTGCGCCAATTCCTGGCCGGGGTGCGGGCCAGAGGGCAGGCCGGCTTGCTGCCCGGCTCCTGGCTGCCCGTCCATAATTACTTTCTCAACCATCCCCTGGATTACCCCACCGACCCGGTCAACGTTGACGATGTGCCTTTGACCGAAGCGGAAATCGCCGAACGGGGGTTGACGCCGGAGCAGGTCGAAGCGATCAACCACGCTCGCCGCATAGCCAAGCTGCCGCGCGAGCAGGGCGGCTTTTGGGTCGGCAATACGATTGACGAAGACTCCAACGCTTTTTATAAATTTGATGCTTACGCGAAAGCCTTTTACCGGCGTTTTGGCTACTACCTGCCGGTCATCGGCACCGAAGGCGGGGCGATTATCGGCGCGGCGGAGGACCCGCGCTATCCTCCGCTGCGGGCCGAGGATTTGACTGCTCTGACCCTGGGCGCGTACTACGCCATACTCGACGATGCGCCGCCCTACTTCTTTGCCCAGACCGCCTGGCTGCTGGCCAACAGCGCCGGCGAGCACGCCGACAAGCGTTTTGAACAGGCAGCCTGGTACAAAGATCGTAAAGGGACAGTTCTGCCGGTAGTCGAGGCATTGAAAGCAGACCCTCGCCGGGAGGAAGTTCGCGCCTGGCAAGAGCCTAAACCGGGCGATTGAGTGTTGATATGCTTTACTTCTATCTATGGTCGTTGGGGTAAAAAGCCCAATTGGGCCAGCAGGTGAAACCGATCCGGCACGCCCCAATGCTCAACAATCCGGCCGTGCTCAAAGCGGCAAATATCAATCACGGTAATGGTAAATGGCTGGCCCGTTGGCGGCCGCCCCATAAACTCCCCGCTGTGAGTACCCCGTCCGCTCATCCGTGCCCAGACTTTATCTCCATCTGCGACTATATCCTCAATGGTGAGGGAGAAATCGGCAAAGGTGTGGCGCAGATAGCGGATGGAGCCCTTAAACTCCTCGAGCGTCGAGGGTAGATCAAATTGATGCTCGGTGTAAGTGGGGGGAAAGCACTCATCCAGGGCCTCTACATTGCCCTTATTAAAGCCCTCCTCAATCACTCGCCTGAAGACAGCAATGTTTTGCTCTGCTGACATAGGATTATCTCTCCTTTCATTATTTTACTATTCTCCGATGTTCTCACTTCTGTAGAGCCAAATCACTTTAGAAACACATCCGGCTCAGCCAATCAAACAATATCGCTAGATGATGAAAGGAATGATCCGCCTGGTTTGGCGCGAGTAGGCGGTATAGTCAGGATAGTGGGCGCGGAGAAACTGTTCTTCGATTACGATCCGACTGGCAACTACCCCTGTAAACATAACGCCGATAAGCACGTTGAGGGGGGAGATATGTCCCAGAATGCTGGCCCAGATAAGGAGCAAGGCTGAAGCATACATCGGATGGCGAATAAACTGGTAGGGTCCTCTGCTCAGCAGGTGTCCTTCTTTTGGTTCGGGATAAATATTGAACTGGCCTGCCGGAAAGCTTCGCCGCGCCCACAAGTTTAGGGCAACGGCTAATAACTGCACTGCTATGACCAGGGGTGATAGGGAAAACAGATTGCCTGAGATCAATAAATACAGGATTGTCCCAATCAAGATCAGCAGGGCAAATTTGGAAATCAGTTTTATCATCTGCCATCTCCTTTTTTAATATAACCGGATAACCGGCCTCATTTTAGGTCCACTGACTTCTGTCAGCTTAGCGGAAAACAGCCAGACCGGCATCGGTGGAACTACTCATTTTCAGATGAAGGCAGTATGTAGATTTTAGCGGGGGGTACGTAGCAAAGACAATCCGAGGAAAAGTAAGCCAGGCAGCAACGCTTTTGCGTTTTTCAAGAATTACTCAGTGGGTTGGTTCAGCCCTTTTTGAACAGCCCAGGCAGCAATCTGGACTCTGGAGGTAAAGCCGAGCTTGGCCAAAATATTGGCCACGTGACGCTCGGCGGTTCGTTCGGTGATGACCAGCGCCGCCGCAATGGCCCGATTGGAGTGACTTTGAGCAATCAGGGCAACGACCTGACGCTCGCGGGTGGTTAGCCCGCCGAAGCGCTGCTTCGCTGCCTGGCGGGACAAGGGGCCAGCCCTCCCTGCGGTCGCCTGCCGGAACTCCTCCGGCCCGCTCTGGAGGGCGTAAGCAACGGCCTGCTCCATGGTCAGCGCCCGGCCGACTGTGTGAAGGTTTGCGAAGGTTGGCTTATCAAGCTGAGCGTGCACGGCCAATTCGTGGTTCTCAATTTCAAAGCGCTCAGCCGGCCACACCGGCGCTTGGATAGCCTCGCGGATGGCAGCAGCGGCGCCAAAAAGCTGGGCGGCCCGCTGCGGGGCAGCCTGCACTCCGGCCAGCGCCGCCAGGCCGGCCAGCCCTTCGGCGATGCCGGCCTTATTATCCCTTTCAAGCTGCTGCTGCAGGCTTTCGGTGAAGAAGGTGCGAGCCGCTTCATGGTTCCCTTGACCGAGGGCGACGTAGCCAAGATTATGCAAAATAGCCGGGATCTCGGCTTTATTCCCCAGTTTCCGATACAATTCCATGCTCTCGACGTAGAGTTCTTCCGCCCGGTCATACTCTTTCTGGCAGCGGGCAACATCGGCGACGGAAGCAGCGATCAGGGCCATTGAACGCGTATCTCCCAACTCGCGCGCTATGAGCAGACTCTCTTCAAGATAAGACCGAGCCTGGTTAAACTCTCCCTGGGCAAGTTCAACCATACCCAGAGGGCCCAGGGTATGGACAAGCCCCCAGCGGTCCCCACTCCGGCGCAACAGCGCCAGCGCCGCCTCAAGTTCAGCCCGAGCCGGCAGGTAGTCCCCCTGAAAAAAGGCCACCTGGCCCAGCAGTAGGTGATTGAGGCCGAGCAGCCAAACTTCATTCAACTCTTGGGCTATCTTGAGGGACTCAGCCAATAGCCGCCTGGCCTCATCGCTGGCCAGGCCGCGGCCGAAGGCCAGGCGGGGTAAGGCCAGGGCCAAACCGCGCCGGTCATTCAACTGGCGAAAGAGGGCCACACTTTCGGCGGCCAAAGCCGCCGAAGCCTCCCCATCCCCTTGATCAAAGGCGAGCGAGGCCGCCCCGTAAAGGGCAGAGGCTCGTGCCTGCCAAAAGGAGGCAGAAGAAGTCGCCAGAACGGAAGTAGATTGTTCCTGGCGGCGCTCCAGCAGAGCCTGCAACCGGGTGCGGCCCTCGCTTAGATAGCCCCGCCGGTCCCAGAACCAGTGGAGTGAGGCCGCCAGGCGCAGTCCTTTCTCAACATGTCCGGCCTCTAGGCTCCAATCGAGCGCCGCGCGCAGGTTGTCGTGCTCTCGTTCCAATCGCCCCAACCAGGGCCCCTGCTGAGACCCTCTGAGTCCGGTTTCCGCCTCCGCCGCCAGGGCCAGACACCAGGCCAGGTGCCGGTCCCGCAGTAAACTGCTCTCGCCGGCAGCTTGCAACTTCTCCTGGCTGTACTGCCCAATTATCTCCAGAAGCCGGTACCGTGACCCGCTACCACGGGATCGTTCCACCACAACCAGAGATTGGTCAACCAGATTCGACAGCGTATCGAGCAAAGCGGCCCGTTCAAGCATCTCATCCGAACAAACGCTTTCCACTGCCTCCAGGGTAAAGCCGCTGACGAATACCGCCAACCGGCGCAGCAAGAATTGCTCCGGCGGGGCAAGCAAATCGTAACTCCAGTCAAGGGTCGCCCGGAGGGTCTGCTGTCGCCAAGCCGCCAGAGGGCTGCCCTGGGTAAGCAGGGCCAGAGCGTTATCCAGGCGTTCGGCGATTTGGGCAGCCGACAGGACTTTGATGCGGGCTGCGGCTAACTCGAGCGCCAGGGGCAGGCCATCCAACCGCCAGCAGATTTGAGCCACGGCTGCGGCATTCTCAACAGACAGGCGGAACGCCGGCAAAACGGCGGCAGCGCGGGCGGTGAAGAGTTGAACTGCCTCAAACCGGGCCAGCTCCTCGGTTTGCGCCTCGCCAGATGTGGTTTCAGCCCACCGGTCAGGTGTAGGCACAGCCAGTGGCGGAACGGGCCAGGTGGTTTCACCCTCAATCTGCAATGGCGCACGGCTCGTCGCCAAAAAGCGCACCTGCGGGCACGACCGGAGGAGCCTATTGACCAGCCCAGCGCAGGCCGAGGCGATATGTTCACAGTTGTCCAGCACCAGCAGGACTTGTCTTGAGCGGAGGTAATCTATGATTGTTTCGATCAGGGGATAACCTGGCTGCTCGCGTACAGATATGGCGGTGGCTACCACTTGGGATATAAACTCCGGGTCACTGATACTGCTCAACTCAACCCAGGCAATACCATCTGGATATTCTGCGACGGCCAGCAGGCCGGTTGCCACCTGGCTGGCCAGCCGGGTCTTCCCGCTGCCGCCGGGGCCGGTCAGGGTCAAGAGCCGGGCCCTTGCCATTAAATCCTTCACTTCAGCCAGTTCTCGCTCCCGGCCAATGAAACTGGTCAACTGAAGGGGCAGGTTATTAGGAACCTGGCTGAGGGTAAAAGAACCAGTCCAGGCAGCATCGTTGAGCGCAGGCCGGTAATGCGCTGCTCGATCGGCTGGTTTCACACCGGATTCCCTCTGCCTCATTCAACACCCTAAATGAGCCGGTCAGCTCATCGCCTTTACATTTATCTTTAGCGCTAAGGATAGGATAAGAAATCAAGTGGGAAAGTATTACGATAAAAGAGGTCATCTAATCTAGAGTAGGAGTTATTATACTTGAGTAAAAGATTAGAACAAAGGGAAAAGTTGATTCTCACCTCAACCGGTCTGGTTGACTAACTGGTTTAACATATTCTCATTGATTAATCAGCATAAATTGATATAATGTCGGCACATTCTTGGGGCGTACTAATTTTGTTTTATCCCCACATCCCCTAACCCCGGCTAAATTCTTTGGTTTTGGCCTTTAGGCTGTAGCAATAAACCGGCAACAATACTGAACCCCTCGAGGAGTAAGCAATGTACGAATTCAAACTACCCGACGTTGGCGAAGGCATTCACGAAGCCGAGATTTTGAAATGGCTGGTCAGAGTGGGTGAGCGGGTGGCCCAGAATCAGCCCATGCTGGAAATTCAAACAGATAAGGCTGTGGTGGAGATACCGTCGCCGGTGGCTGGGGCCATCGCCGAAATTAAGGCCGAGGTTGGAGCTATAACCCATGTCGGCGACGTGCTGGTGGTGATTGAAACAAGCAATGGACAACCAACACCCGGCGCTGCTCCGGCTCAATCCTTCGGCTTTGCTTCGCCTCATAACGCTTCGGGACAGGATAGGAATGCGCCCCATGCAGCGGAGGAAAAATCGCCCGGCGTTGCCAGACCGGGCAAACGGGTGCTGGCAGCCCCGGCAGTGCGCAAGTTAGCCCTGGAACTGGGCATTGACCTGAGCCAGGTACCCGCTTCCGGTCCGGCCGGCCGGGTGCTGCCCACCGATGTGCGGCTCTTTGCACAGCAGCAAGCTGAGACGAAAACCGCAGAAGCCCCGGCCGAGACAGCCATCCCCAAGGTTGAACCTGCCAGTCCGCCTGAGTCATCCCCACCGCCAGCGCCGACCTCGCCTGGGCAAGAAACCATCGAGGAGGAACCTCTGCACGGCTTGCGCCGGCGTATTGCCGAGCGCATGGAGCAGGCCTGGCGCATCCCGCATGTGACCAATTTTGAGGAGGTAGAGGTCAGCAGCCTGGCGGCGCTGCGGCGGCATCTCCAGCCGGAGGCGGAACGCCGGGGGGAACGGCTGACCTATCTGCCCTTTATTATCAAGGCCGCTGTCCAGGTGTTGAAGGAGTTTCCCTATTTCAATGCCAGTCTGGATATGGAAAGGCAGAAGATTCTGCGTCACCGCACCTATCACCTGGGGATTGCGATGGCCGTACCCGATGGTCTGCTGGTGCCGGTCATCCGTCACGCCGATCAACTGACGCTGCTCCAGCTTGCGGCTGAACTAAACCGGCTGAACGAGTTGGCCCAACAGCGCCGCTTGACCCAGGCCGAACTGTCGGGCAGCACCTTTACCATTACCAACTTTGGCAGTTTCGGAGGGTATCAGGGGACACCGATCATCAACCCGCCTGAAGCGGCAATTCTCGGCTGCGGGCGCATCGAGGAGAAGCCGGTCGTCGTGCAGGGCCAGATTGAAGCGCGGCCGGTGCTGCCTCTGGCGCTCAGCTATGACCACCGTCTGCTTGATGGGGCCGCCGCCGGCGCATTTCTGGAACGTTTAAAGATGCTGCTGGCCGATCCAAATCTATTGTTTTTGGAGCTAGTTTAAGTGGATTATCGCTCGGCTCTGGAAATCACCCGCTGCAAAAACATCTTGGTTTGAGGGTTTTGGGGGTTATCAAAGAGCTGCGCCGGCGGCCCCTGCTCGGCGATGATGCCCCCCTCCATAAAGACCAGGCGGCGGGACACATCGTGGGCAAAGGACATTTCGTGGGTCACGACGAGCATGGTCATACCTTCGTCGGCCAGTTGCCGCATGACTTCCAGCACCTCGCCGATCAGCTCCGGGTCAAGGGCACTGGTCGGCTCATCAAAAAGCATGACCTTGGGCTGCATGGTCAGGGCGCGGGCGATGGCCACCCGCTGCTTTTGCCCGCCGGAGAGACGGTTGGGATACTCGTCGCGCTTGGCGCTGAGGCCGACTTTGGCTAAAAACTGTTCGCCGATGGCGATGGCCTCATCCTTTTTCATCTTCTTGACCGTAACCGGGGCTTCAATCAAATTCTCCATGACCGACAGGTGGGGGAAAAGGTTGAACTCCTGAAAGACCATGCCCGTGCGCAGCCGGATGTCGTGAACGGCCTGTTTTTGGGCGGCGCTTAACTTATGCTGCTCCACATGCACCGACAACCCATCCACCGCAATTCGGCCGTGGGTGGGCTGCTCTAGAAAGTTAACACAGCGCAGTAAGGTGGACTTGCCGGAGCCGGACCGGCCAATAATAGTGACCACTTCCCCCTGCTCCACGTCCAGGGAGACGCCTTTCAATACCTCCAAGGGGCCGAAATTCTTGTGCAAATCCTCGATTTCTACGATAGCCATGTTAGCGCTCTCCCCGCGACATGCGCTTTTCAATATTAGCCTGAATAGTCGAGAAAATAATGGTCATTAACCAGTACCACAAAGCGGCGATAAGCAGAGCTTCCAAGCCTCTAAAGTTGGCCCGGCCAACCTTCTGCGCCCGCCACATGATCTCCTGCACAAAGCCGGTGGCCGATACCAGGGCCGAGTCTTTGAGCATGGCGATGAACTCATTGCCGGTGGGCGGCAACACCAGGCGCAGCGCCTGCGGCAGAACAATCCGGCGCATCATCTGCCCGTTGGTCATACCCAGGGCAATGGCGGCTTCACGCTGGCCCCGGCTCACGCTCGTAATACCAGCCCGGAAGATCTCGCTCATATAAGCGCCATAATTTAACGAGAGGGCCAGCACCCCGGCCACGGCGGGCGGGAGTTTGATCCCAATTTGGGGTAAAGCCAGGAAGAAGAAAAAGATTTGCAGATAGAGAGGGGTTCCGCGAATGAGGGAGACATAGAAGGTGGACAGCGCCACCAGCGGCGGGATGCCGGAGAGGCGACCCAGGGCTGATAATAAAGCTAAAAGACTGGCACAGATAATCGAGACTGCCGAAATCCACAGGGTTTGGGGCACCCCCTGGCTGATAAAGGGCCACCAGGTGGCAATAAACTCGGTATCCAGCTTGATGGTTTTGATTGCAACAGGTCCCAGGTTAAAGCTAACCCCGCTAAAAGCAAAGATAACCAGGCCCAGGATAATAATCCACCAGACCACCACCTGAATGCTTGACCAATACCTGGCCCGTTCCTGCTGCCGCAAAACAAGCTGTGTTTGGGATAAAACTCTTTCGGCCACGATGCCCCTCCTTTGGTTATTAATTCAACGTGGATTTACTGAAGAAGACCACCGACGGCTGACCGCAGACCGCTATTACCGTATATGGCGGTCGGCGGTCTGCGGTCAGTGGTCGTTTTATACTCCCTCGGCTGTCACCGGAACCCTGACCAGCTCGCCATTTTTGTCCTCGCGCACCCGGTATAGGTCATTAATGGCGGCGACCCGATCAATAAACAAGATGCCGTCCAGGTGGTCAATTTCGTGGTGGACCAGCACCGCATCAAACCCTTCAAAGGTGCGGGTAAAGGGTTTGCTCCACTCATCCAGTCCCTGCACCTTGAGATAATGCGGACGGACCGTTTCGGCGTAGAGGCCGGGAAAACTGAGGCAGCCGTCAAAATCCCGCTCATCGCGCCGGGCCTCGACAATTTCGGGGTTAATCAGGGCGACAGGTGAGCCAAGTTCTTGGGAACCGTCACCTTTGCCCCCCAACCGCACGACAATCACCCGGCTCGGCACGTTGATCTGAGGCGCGGCCAGGCCAATCCCCTCGGGGTGAGCCAGCAAGGTGTCCTTTAAATCCTGAATGAGTTTTTTAACCCGGCGGTTGATCGAGCGCACCGGCTCACTTTTCTTGCGCAGCGCTGGTTCGTTATCCGTATACAGAACAATATCTCTTATCGCCATAACTCTCTCACAAATCAAATGCCTGGCCCCGGGCCGGGATGTGAACCTCTGGTATGCCCTGCTGGCGGGCCGCCTCGGCGATAGCCGTCGCCCCTTCCATTTCCCCGTGCACTAAAAATAACTGGCGGGGATTTCCGCGCTCCTGGGCCATCTTCAGCCAATCGAGCAGCCCGTTGTGGTCGGCGTGAGCGGAATAGCCGTTGATTTTGAACACTTTGGCCCGAACCGGGTACTCATCCCCAAAGATAGAGACCACCGGCTGGCCGTCCAAAATTCTTCGGCCCAGGGTATTTTCGGCCTGGTAGCCGACAAACAGAACCATATTACGCTCGTCGCTGATATTGTGCTTGAGATGGTGCAAAATCCGGCCCGATTCACACATACCGGAGGCGCTGATAATAATGGCCGGCTGGTTCAACTCGTTCAGGGCTTTCGACTCCTCCACATCACGGGTGTAGGTAATCCCTTCAAAGCCAAAAGGATTGTGGCTGTTGGTAGCTTTGATAAAATCTTTCATTTCCTGATCGTAGGCTTCCGGATGCAGGCGAAAGATCTCGGTGGCATTGACGGCCAGCGGGCTGTCCACATAGACCCGAATATTGGGCAGCTCGCCCTCATCCTTCATCACATGCAGGGCATAAACCAATTCCTGGGTGCGGCCCAGGGCAAACGCCGGAATAATAATTTTGCCGTTTTTCTGGACGGCTTCTACCACCATGTTCTTCAGTTCAGCCCGCGCTTCCTCGGGCGGCTCGTGATAGCGCCCGCCGTAGGTGCTTTCCATGATGATGAAATCCGCACCCTCCACCGGCTGCGGGTCGCGCAAGATAGGCAAACGGGTCCGGCCCACATCACCGCTGAAAACCAGCCGCTTGCGCTTGCCCCCGTCATCTATATCCAGCGTGACCGAGGCTGACCCCAGCAGGTGACCGGCATCTCGATAGCGCGCCTGGATACCGGGCACGGGGCTAAAGATGCGATCATATTCAATAGATTGAAAGAGGGCCAGCGCTTCCAGGGCGTCCGCTTGGGTGTAAAGCGGCTCAAACGGCTTCTTCCCCTGCTTGATCCGGCGTTTATTGACATATTCCACGTCGCTTTCCTGGATATGGGCCGAGTCCCGCAGCATAATTGCCGCCAGGTCGCGGGTCGCCGAAGTCGCCCAGATTGGCCCGCGATAACCGTTTTTGACCAGGGTGGGAATATTACCGATGTGATCAATGTGGGCATGAGAGACAATGAGGGCGTCAATTGCGGTGGGGTCAAACGGAAAATTTTTGTTCCGCTCAAAGGCCTCTTTACGCGGTCCCTGATACAGCCCGCAATCGAGCAAAATACTATAGTTATTGACCTTCAAGAGGTGCATCGAACCGGTCACGGTTTGCGCGGCACCCCAAAATTGCAGTTCCATTCTTATTTTCCTTATTTTTTGAGACAACTTGGTGGGGGGAAATTATAATGCAGTCTGCGGAATATGACAATCAGCACAGGGATTGTAAGTTTAAAATCAAAAAACCTGTCAGGTGTAGCAAATCTGACAGGTTTTAGAAGCATAAAAAGTGCTAAAAAAGTTACCCTCTAGCCTCAAGCGCAGCCAGGCGAGCCTCAAGATTGGCCAGGCGGTCCATCAACGGCACGACGCCGGTGCGGCGCAGTTGGAAGGTCAGGTGCAGGCCGGTGTGGTCGGCCAGCATACCGGCGCCAGTAACGACATCGCTGGAATATTCCGGCTCAAAGAGGTAAACGGTAATGCCTCCCGGCTGCCCTTCCTTGACCACGCTGCCCTGGATCTGGTCAATCTGCCCGCTGCCGCCGGTCGGAACGATGAACGCGCGGTTAGGCGGCGGCGGGCTCCACAGAAAGTCGGGGCTGAGCGTATATTGGTCGGCGGTGCTGTAGGAGAAGGCAACCCGAACATTAGGGATAGGGAAGCCGTTCTCGTCAACGACCAGGACAATGACTCGCTGCTCCTCAAAAGACTTGGGCTTGGTCCGGCGGGCACTGACCAAATAAAAATGCCCCTGAGCCTGCGAGCTTGCTTGCCGTTGCAGCGTCGCCAGCCAATCTTGCTGAATATCCGTCGGTAGAACATTCAGCGGCTCATAATTCATCATTTTCGTTTTCCTTTCTCTTTGAAAAAACTGAATAAAATTGGATTGCTATCTCGTCTGCCATCTAAGTGCAAACAAAAAAGTTTTGAAGATTTGTAATAGCGACTTCAGTCGCGTAACCAGACTAGAAACGACTAAAGTCGTCAATACGAATCCCGCATAATTTATTTGCTTGTACTTAGTTCCTAAACTGACAGGAAGCGTGGGTACAAGACGGCAAAAGTCACGCTGATCCAGGTCTAAGCCAACTCTTTGGCCAGGGCATAAATCTCCCCGGCGTCGAAAACCTGATTGTTGGCCTCAAACAGGCGGGCGATCGCCGCCCGATGAACCTTCAGCTTGAGGCTGCCAATCCCCAACCCGCCGATACACTTTTTATCGTGGCGGACTTCGCCCTTATCCATCATATCCAGGCCGCCCACGCCCAATGGAGGCACGGTGTTGATGTCGGCGATGATTTCCAGGCTGGGACTGTCCCGCCACAGCACCTCCGGCACCAGTTCGATGCCCGACGCGCCGGCCGCCAGGATGATCTGCGCCCCGTCCAGGGCGGCCCGGGTTGAGGGGGAGTCTGACACTTGCATGGGGGTCAGGGAGACGCCAAACCGGTCCCCCATCGCCGCGCAGGCCGCTTCGGCGCGGTCCAGCTTGCGGGAGGTGAGAACCACCGCTGCCCCTTCCTGGGCCAGCAGCACGGCCCCGCGCTGCCCCACCGGGCCGGTCCCGGCAAAAACAACCGCTTTTTTACCGGCAATACTGCCCAGATTGGTAATCCGGGCCACTGCGGCGGAGGCCGTGGTATTACAGCCGTTGCTGTCCAGCATCAGCGACACCCGAAAGCCGGAAAAGAAAATTTGCTGGACGGCGTCGAAGAGAGCTTCACCTTGAGCCAGGTTGCTGCCACCCACAAAAATGGCCGTGTTTTGCTTATCTTTCCCGCCCCGGGTAAAGATGGCGCCATGCACAATGCCTTCGACGTTATCGGGGTTCATATTGGGAAACGAGAGGAGATGATCGGCGCCGCCATCATAGGCGACGACGCCATCAAACGAACTGGGGACAGGGTCGGTATCGAATTGGAATAACAGTTTCTTCATTGCTAATATTTTCTCCTTAGGGATGTTTCCATTCTATCACCAGCCGGATACAATTGCAACAGCTATTCGTCTAATAAATAAACCGGCTCCTGGTAGTAGCGAATTTTGTTTTTGCCGAACTTATCCATCAGCAGTTGGTGCAGCCACTCATTCTTTTCGCTCAGGGAACGGTCAGATTTCAAGTGACGCAGCTCGGCGTTGAGGCGCAGCACCCGGCCCGGAATAATGAAGCGGGTTATACCGGCCGGCAGCACCCGGCCCGCCTGGGCAATCTGCAAAACCTGGTCCACGGTATATTCGGGGAAGACCACCAGGGCAGTCAGATCGGGAAATTCGTGGCGTAGAACCGCCATATCATTCGTGAGGGTGCGGGCAACCTGATAGGCGTTGATATAAGCATCGGTTAAGATGTTCAACGCCTCCAGGCGGTTCACGCCCTGGCTGCGCTGGATGATAAACATCTTACCCTCAACGGTCCGCACGTAGCACAGGCCCCCCAGCTCGGCCATGTCGTCGAGCATCTTGTCCTTGCTGGTCTCAATCAGGGAGATTTCGGGCAGTCCTTGCAGCAATTTGATCAGGTGGGCCGGTTTAGTCTGGCGGATGGCATGCAGCCAGGTGTGCAGCCCAAGCTGTTCTTTGGATTGAGCCACCTGGACGATCATGTGAGGATAGCCCAGCTCTTTGAGGGCGGCGGTGCGGGTGGCGCCGTCGAGCACCACGTAGCGGTCACCGGCCTGGGCCACGATGGGCGGGTTGGCGAGCCGCCCTTCGACCTCGAACCGGCGCACCAATTTATCCACCCGGCGCTGGTCTACTTTCTCGTGGGGAAAAACCTTGTCCATGGGGACGACCTGCAACCCCAGCAGGCTTTCACTGCGCACTTCTCGAATCAATTCAATTATCTTTTCTGCGATGGTAATCGCGGCGGCACGCTGGGCGTCTTCGGTGCTGGCAGCGATATGAGGCGTGGCGATGACCCGCTCGTGCCGGGCCAGCACATTGTTGATGGCCGGCTCTTCGGCAAAGACGTCGAGCGCCGCGCCGGCCAGCCGGCCTTCGTTCAGAGCGGCCAGCAGCGCGGCCTCATCCACCACCGTCCCGCGGGCGGTGTTGATCAGGTAAGCGCTGGGTTTCATCACGGCCAACTGCTCTGCGCCGATCAGGTTCTTGGTTTCGGCTTTAGAGGGGACGTGCAGCGTCACAAAATCGGACGCTCGCAGCAGCTCCAGCAGGTCCACCGACTCGACCCCGGCCTCCAGATTCAACTCCGGGGTCGGCCGGCGCTGGTTGATAATCACCTTCATACCAAACGCCTGGGCGCGGGCGGCGACTTCGCGCCCGATGCGGCCAAAACCGACAATACCCAGGGTTTTGCCGGACAGGCCGGTGCCCATAAATTTGCTCTTTTCCCACTGGCCCTGTTTCAAACTCAAATCGGCGCGGGGCAGGCCGCGGGCCAGGGCCAGCAGCAGGGCCATGGTGTGCTCGGCCACGGCGATGGTATTGGCGTCGGGGCAGTTGACCACTTTGATTTCGCGGTTCTGGGCCGCAACTATGTCAATATTGTCCAGGCCCGCCCCGGCCCGGCCAATGACTTTCAATCGCAGGCCGTGCTCGATGACCTCGGCGGTAATTTGGGTGGCGCTGCGGGTCACCACCGCTTCGTAGTCGCCGATCACGCCCAGCAGTTCGGGGGGCTTGAGGCCGGTTTTAATATCCACGTCGGCGTGCTGGGCCAGCATCTCCACCCCGACCTCGGCAATCGCGTCGCAAATCAGGACCCGCGGCCGCCGGCTTTCAGGCTTCATTGGCTAAAAACCTCCCAAGAAAAAAGTAGACGGTAGTCGGTAGACAGTAGACAGGGGGCCTTCGGCTCTAGACAGGAGTAATATATTCCTGCTACCCTGCAACTACCTGCCCCCGGTAGGGGGTGCTACCTTTCATCAAAAAAGTTGCCCCATTCTAATCCCGCCCTTAGTTTGGAAGCAAATTCTCCTTGGCTGCTATTTTGGACCGGGTTCTCGTGGAATTCTTGGAGGAAGTGTGGTATGATGAAAATACTCACAACAGTCAATATTTGAGTTTTCCGAACATTTTTGCTCATGTTTGATTTCCTTAAATTACCTACCCCTCGGCCAAAATCTCATTATATTCGCACTACTTGGATGGTTTCGAGCGATGAGACAGAACTAAAACTATCTGATTCCAGCCGAATACGCCTTTTTTCCGAGAGCGAAGCTCAAAACTTGGCAATATTAATGCGGAAACGGAATGTTTTTATGCGTCATTCCTATGAGCAAAGTTTTTACTTACAACGTATTAATGCGTTTGCCAACCATACCGTTATTGAGATTGTCTATGAGGGTTATCCTAAAGAGGCCGACGAGATAGCTAACAAAAGAGCAAACTTAATAGAAATGTTAGCTATTTTATCTGCATCACTCGTATTGAAACGTAGTGAATTACATCAAAAGCTTGGTATAAGCTCGAATCTTAAAACAGAAATTGACTTTAGTTGGGAGTCCAGCTTGCAATATTTCAGTTCAAAAATGCGGCCTGCTCGTCCAACCTCTGGAGTTAAGGTAGATGAACAATTTTGCAGGAGATTTTCAAAATGTGGTTTTGAGAAATTATACAATTATTGTTTATCACAGAGCAGCATGTCGGAACGTGTAAATTTGTCTTTAAGTTGGCTTTTCGAAGCCAGACAAGAGCCAAATCTCAGGGCGTCAGTCGTAAAAACATCCATCGCTTTGGAGTCCTTGTTGATTTTTAATGAATCAGAAGCGCTTGCTCGTGCATTATCAGAAAGGGTTGCTTTTATTTTATCTCCCTTGCCTTCCAGTCGGAATGAGATCAGTCGAATTGTAAAAAGGTTTTATGAAGTCAGAAGTGGTATAGTTCATGGAAGTCGAAAAAAAGTTAGCAAACTCTCATCGGAGCTAGTAGAAGCTGTAGACCGTTTCTGTATATTGCTTTATCTTACAATTGCCTCAAACTCAGAATTGTGGTCTTCAACCCAAGATCTACAAAATTGGTGCGAAAGTGAACGTTGGGGTAATCCAACTGCAAATATCCAACCAACTTCATTACATAGATATCTTAATAACGCGATAAAACTGGCTCGGTTGTAGACAGGTAGTTCTTAAGAATCTGAAAAAGGAAGCACTCCTGTCAATTCCTGGGCCAGTTAAGTTACACTGAGCGCAGCCATTGTAGACCCTCTCGTGGCTTCAAAACCGCATGCACCCAACCCCAAAGGCGTTCTTTGCCATCCCTTCCCATCCCGAAGGACGGTTCCGGGCGAACGGATCGCATCCAGCGCATGAACCGGACGGCCCCAGCTAAGTAAATTTTATCTCTGGCCTCTTTGGCTAAATTTGAAGTTCTCATTTGACTTGTGTACCATTTTTGATACACTCTATCCATGACCGATGAAATACGGCTTCAAGTTCTGTTCTACAAAACCGAGAGTGGCAACGAACCTGTCAGAGAGTGGCTTAAATCTTTAGCCTATGAGGAGAAAAAGATCATCGGCCAGGATATTAAAACTGTTCAATTCGGCTGGCCGCTGGGAATGCCCCTGGTTCGTAAACTCGATAAGAATTTATGGGAAGTTCGCTCCGATTTACCTGACCGCATTTCTCGTGTCTTGTTTACCGTCAGTGGAGAAAAAATGGTTCTTTTACATGGTTTCATGAAGAAATCTCAGAAAACACCGGCCAAGGATTTAGCCTTAGCCAAGCAAAGGTTGAAGTTATTAAGGGGAGAAGGATGAAAGCAGAGTACCTGGGCAGCAATTTTGATGAATTTTTGGCCGAAGAAGGCTTACTGGCTGAAGCTGAAGCCGTTGCCATTAAGCGGGTCATTGCTTATCAAATTGCCGAATTAATGAGGGAGAAAAATCTGACAAAAACGGCGATGGCCGAGCGCATGGAGACGAGTCGAGCGGCTTTAGAGCGGTTACTTGACCCAGGCAATGAGTCAGTTACCCTGCAAACCCTTGAGCGAGCGGCAATGGCGCTTGGAAAACGACTCAGAATAGAATTTGTATAAAGCAATTTGGGTCAACCCTAACCCCCGCTTCAAGACCGCACGCACCCAACCCCAAAGGTGTTCTCTACACCCCTCCCCGATCCCGAAGGACGGTTTTGGACAAACAGATCGTATGGTCGTTTCGGCAATGTTACCTGGTGCCGGGTAGGTGCGGTGTTAGGTGGTCCATAAAATTGAGACCGGAGGAAAATCGTGGACGCCGAAACTACTTTTCAAGTGCTTTTTATCTTTACCGCCGTTGGTTTTGTTATCCTGTGGGGACGTAACCTGGTGACAACCGGCATCACCCGTGATAAATTCTATACGGCGACTGAGGGCATGATGATTGCTGTGCCGCGTTTTCTCTTGTTGGGGGCCAGCCTGGCGGGCATGTTGGTTTACAGTATCAACCCGCCCCTGATGAAATGGTCTGCCCTGTCCTTGCCGTTCTGGCTGCGATGGTTCGGATTCTTTATAGGGCTGGCTGCGCTCATCATCCTTTTCTGGGTACTCCGGTCACTGGGGCAAAACTTTAGCACCACGCTGACCCTCAAAAAAGATCAGACCCTGGTCATGCAAGGGCCGTATCAGTGGGTCCGGCATCCCATGTACACCACATTTGTCTTACTATGGGTCGGCTATTTTCTCATCTCGACCAATTGGTTCATTGGACTGACCGGGATATTGGGTTTTGTCTGGGCCATTGTGGTCCGTACTCCCAAAGAAGAGCAGATGATGATCGAGCGGTTCGGAGACGAATATATCGCCTACATGAAACGTACCGGACCTTATCTACCTCGCTGGCCGGGAAAGAAAACGACATCCGGGCATTAGGCTAAAAGGCGTTCTTTGCCGCCCCTCCCCCATCCCGCAGGACGGTTTCGGGTGAACGGAGCGGATTGGTTGTTTCGTCAAGGTTGCGGGGCCGCCGGTTAGACGCGGCATTGGGCGGCTGGAACAGGGCTAACATTATATAGCGAAAGAAAAGGTAAGGTATGGACCTCGACAATCCGGTGATAAAACTTTGTATTGAAGGGACACGGGCCGAATTCGAAGGGAGAATTGAAGATGCCCACAGTCTCTTCATGCAGGCCTGGGAAGCAGCCAGGGATGACTTTGAGGCATGTGTGTCCGCTCATTACGTGGCTCGCTATCAAGAGGATCCCGAGGAAACACTTCGCTGGAATCAGGAGGCGCTCAACCGCGCTCATGCCATCGAAGAGAGCACGGTTAAAGCCTTCTATCCATCGCTCTACCTGAATCTGGGACATGCCTACGAGATTCTTGGTAATCAGGCTGAAGCGCAGAAGTATTACGAGCTTGCGTCTGAGTTAGGGGTTGTCCATCAAGCCGATGAACACAACCAACACAAAAAGTCATTTCGCAGGTAATATCGAACAGGAGCAAAAAAAAACGATGAACATCACGACCTATCTCCAAAAACAGTTCGCCAATCTCAATGCTGTTTTTCATGGCATTGCCGGTGATTTGACGGATGAGGAGTGGCTCATGCGCCCGGCGCCGGGTCAGAATGTGCTGGGCTATACCGTCTGGCACATCCCTCGGACTCAAGACACGTTTGTTCAAACCTGGATCCGTGGCATCGCTGAAGTCGCACACGGGGACCGCTGGAGCCATTGGCAGCCTTTGAAACGATTGGGGATTGGCGTCGGCATTTCACTCGACGAGGCGGATGAAATCGCGCGCAGGGTCACGCGGGCCGATGCCCTGGACTATGCGGATGCCGTGCACCGGGTAATTTTCGAGTGGCTGGGGGAAAGCAGCGAAAGTGATTTAGACCAGATCCTTGATACGCGACAGCGCTTGGCGGCCTTTCCCGAATATCAGACCCCTGGCTTTATTGAAGAAGTAAGCGACCTCTACGATCAACCGGTCTGGGGTCTGTTAATGCGACCCTGCATGGGGCATATCCACCGGCATTTGGGGGAACTTGAAGTGGTGAAGACTATCTTGCGCGCTCAAAGATAACCTCTTTGAGTCGGTTTATGTTCAAGAGGTAAGCTCATGCTGAGTTCTCAAGACATCGCGCAACAACTGCATCTTCTCAACACGTACCGCCAAACATTGTCTATCTGTCTCCAACAAAGAGCAATGCATGGCGCGGCCAACGTTCCTCCAGCGACCGTCCATACGATTAATGATTGTCGGGCTAATATCCGGCGGATCAAGAAAGTCTTGCGCCAATCAAGCGTTGAGGTTGAAGACCTGCCCAATGACGAGGATGCAGAAGATATCAGCGCTTTATTGGAAAGTATAGAAGAAAAACTCGCCAGCGTTTCAGCCGATGATCGGATTGGGGCGCTCATGGCTGTCGCCCGGTTTCGCCTTCAACAGCATCTGCAGGCAGTTATAAGGCTTCTTTTACACGATAAATCAGATACAATCCGGGAGCGAGCGGCCTGGACAGTCGATTATCTCAATAACGCAGATGCTTTGCCGGCGCTTATTCAGGCTCTTCATGATCCATCCTGGTCAGTCCGTTCGGGTGCAGGGTGGGCGCTGGTTCATTTAGGTCACGTGGCCATACCCGCAGTTCAACGTGTTCTGAGCGAAAGTCCAAACCAGGATGCGCGCGAGATGGCAGTATTAGTATTAGAGCGCATATAAAAAACGGGGAAACTTCCAGGACTACCATACTCAGATCAGAATCAAGGAAGTCATGCGTCAAACTACCCTAACCCTGATACGAGTTATAGCCTTTGCATTGACCCTGGCCTTTTGGTGGTGGCTACTTCAGCAATCGTTTTCGCCTCTCGTGAATCTCATTTGTATTGTCGGGACTCTGCTTGTGATTTTCCCAACGGTCTGGGTGGGGCGCAAACTGCTCGATATGAAGCCCACGATAGCCCAAGTCGCTTGGGTGACCACCGCTGTCCATGCCATCTTGATGGTGTTATTAGGGACCGCTATCATTAAAGCGATCCAAACGGGTGACACCTGGCGGGGATTAGTCATTCCGATCCCACGCAGTCTTGGCATAGTCCTGGTATATATTACAGGAGTTATCGCGCTGCTCGCGGTGGCCAATCTTGCCCTGCGAGGATTAGGGGCGCCATTTGCCATAGCGCTCAGTCGCCGGTTAGCGACAGATTGGTTGTATTCCTGGACGCGGAATCCGATGGTCTTGGCCACGCTGGTCTGGCTGGTAGCGGTGGGTTTATGGTTGCAGTCAACGTTGTTTGTGGTTTGGATATTGGCCTTGGTTGCCCCAGCGTTGATAGTGTTTCTCAAGGTGTATGAGGAACGTGAATTGGAGATTCGATTTGGCGAGGCTTATAGAACGTACAAGGCGAAAACATCTTTTCTTTGGCCCAGAAAATCGAGAGCATAATAAGCCGCCACTTAACTGCGGCGTTAGGCCGTTAAAAGGATTGCCATCGGTGCAGTACAAGTTTACTCAAAAGCAGGATTATTCCGTGTATGCCAGCGGCGGCGTTTTCTACAGCTTACCGGGACATCCTGCTTTGCCCATCAGGCTGGCCAGTGAGATTTTCCAACGGTGTTGGGCCATTCGTCAAGCGGCGGGTTTGACAAACCCATCGGTTCTCTATGATCCCTGCTGCGGCGGAGCCTATCACCTGACCGTCCTGGCCTATTTACACTGGGAGAAGATAGAACGGATTATTGCCTCAGATGTTGATCGGGAGATCCTTGAGGTAGCCAAACGTAATCTGAATCTGCTGACTCTGGCCGGATTGGATGACCGGGTTGCCGAACTCTCAGAGCTGATAGAACGATATGAGAAAGCGTCTCACCAGCTAACCCTTATCCATGCTCAAAACCTGAGAAATCAGCTAGTGAAGTTGGTCAAGAGCCATCCCTTGCCAACACGCTTGTTCAGGGCAAATGCGACGGACAAAAGGGCCATTACTGAACATTTGAAAGACGAGCGAGTAGATATTGTCATTGCTGATGTGCCGTATGGCCAACAAACGGCCTGGGAACCTTCCACTTCGTCACAGGTCGTTTCCGAGAGCCAGATAGGGCAGATACTGGAGGGGTTGATCCCGGTATTAGCTGAGGGAGCGGTTGTAGCGATTGTCGCCGATAAAAAGCAGGGGGTTGGTCACGATCAATACCGGCGGGTTGAGCGTTTTCAACGGGGGAAACGCCAGATCGTTTTGTTACAGCCCCGTACCTAAGCTCGATGATGTATTAAAGTTTATCGGAAATAAAAATTAGGATGCTCATGTCATTCCGGGTGGAGCGCAGCGGAATACCACAAGGGCACAAGTGCGAGGAATCCCTCGAATCTATACTAAAAAGTGACGCTGCAGGGATTTCTCGCTCCCGCGTAGCGGATCGCTCGAAATGACATGGTCCGTAGCAAATCTTTGGGCGGTTATAGTCTTATGTTACAGCATATAAAATCTTCAGTCGTAATCAATTTTATGGGAATTTTTTTTACATTGCTGGCAATTTGCGCCTGTACTCCGTCTCAAGTCGAAACATCATTGACCAGCCCTCTTACAAAAATGGTCATCCAAAACGCCTCAGGAACCAGGGAAGTAGACATCATGAAAAAACCGTTAATAACCCACATCTATACCGCCGATCCTTCCGCTCATGTTTTTGAAGGCAGGCTGTACATTTACCCATCTCATGACTTGGACCATGACAACCCGCCGACGCCGGATGGGGATCAATATGACATGGTAGATTATCATGTCTTTTCATTGGAGAACATGCATTCCCCGCCGGTGGATCACGGGCAGGTCTTACACCTGGCCGATGTCCCCTGGGCGAAGAAACAGATGTGGGCGCCTGACGCCGCCTTTAAGAATGGCACTTACTATTTCTATTTCCCGGCCAGGGATCACGCTGGCATTTTTCGCATCGGCGCGGCGACGAGCATATCACCGGCTGGCCCGTTCACCCCGCAACCAGAGTTCATTCCAGGCAGTTTCAGCATTGACCCCTGTGTTTTTATTGACGAGGATGGAAAGGTTTACATGGTCTTTGGAGGGCTGTGGGGTGGGCAGCTCGAAAAATGGCAGAAGGGATATTTTGATCCTGCCGGCGTGGAGCCCGGTGATACAGAACCGGCCCTGGGTCCCAGGGTCGCGAAGCTGTCGTCCGATATGCTGAGTTTCGCCAGTCCGATTGAAGAAATTTCCATCACCGCTGAAGACGGCCAGCCGCTGCTCGCCGGTGATCACGCCCGGCGATTTTTCGAGGCTGCCTGGCTGCACAAATATAACGGCGCCTACTATCTCTCCTATTCCACCGGGGATACCCACTTCATCGCCTACGCCACAGGCCAGAAGCCGACCGGACCCTTTGTTTTTAGAGGGTATGTTCTTAATCCGGTTGTCGGCTGGACGACGCATCATTCCATCGTCGAGTTTCAAGGAAAGTGGTACCTTTTCTATCACGACAGTTCGCTTTCGGGAGGCGTTAGCAATAAACGCAATGTAAAAGTGGCCGAGTTGGTCTATAACGCGGACGGCAGCATCCAGACGATTGAACCATAATAAACTATTAACCTGAGTTCGATGTTTTGCGTAAAATGGACAGGATTTACAGAATTAACAAGATTTTTGAACTTTTTTATCCTGTAAATCTTGCCGTAGATCCTGTCAAGCAAATAAAAAGTCCGAACTGAGGTTATTAGCCTTGCAGCGCTAAGTACCGGTGAAAATCAGGCGCTGGGCGGCTGGGGCAGAGCATAAATATGATATTTCAACGCTATCTGGCTCGTCAATTGAGCCAACCGACCGGAATTATCGGCAAATTTGTTCTTGGCCCGCTGTGGAACAAGAGAAATGCCACTTTGAATGAAGTTACGCTGGTCCATTTAGAACCGCAAGAAGAGGACCGCATTCTCGATATTGGATTTGGCGGGGGTTACCTGCTGGAAAGAGTCATCCCAAAAGTCAAACGGGGATTGGCTGCGGGGCTGGATGTGTCCTCTGTGCTGGTGGAAAACTGCCGGGCGCGGTACCGGAAAGACATCAAGGCCGGCAGAGTGGATATTCAATGGGGCAGAGCCGAAGCGCTCCCCTATCCTGACAGGTATTTTACCAAAGTTAGTTCGGTGAACTCTCTATTTTATTGGAGCGACGCCCCACAAGGAGTTGCGGAGATTTATCGCATCCTTCAGGAAAAAGGCAAGCTCGTGTTGACTTATACCTGTAAAAGAGATTTAGAGAAAAAGGGATTTGTTCGATACGGGATCAAGACCTATGAGGAGGCAGAGGTTCGTCAAATGTTGGCCAAAGCCGGATTCAGAGAAATCAAAGCAATCCGCAGTGGAGATCGCCATCGAGAGTTTATCTGCATGACCGGGTGTAAATAAATAGGTCAAGATGCATTCAGGGACTGAATTGAAGCCAATAACTGTTCCTCGTCGACTCGCCCCCTGACGTGGTCTACCCCATTCAACACCAGATGAGGTGTCCCCATCACCCCATAGTGTTGGGCCAATTCGACCATCACCACTGCGGAGACAGCCTCCGCCGTAATTTGAGCGCTTTCAAAAGCAAATTTGTGAACCAGGCTGACCGCCTGGGCACAGGTTGGTCAAGTGGGCGTGGTAAAAACTTCGAGGTGAACCGGAGTCTGCAAGCGAGCCAGAGCTTGCCGCGTTGCCGGCAGCAAACCGGAGTCTCCCCGCCCGGCGACGATGATCGCTGAAACCAGGGCCGCCAATTCCAGGCCAAGCGGCGCTCCGACAAAGACCAGTTCACGCCCGGCCTGGCTGCGCACAATCACCCGGTCAGCCGGCGCAGTAGGGCCTGCCGATTGGGTAGTCACCGAGAGATGGGCGGTCAAAGCTATCAGGTCAGCCAGGGTCGCCAGGGTATCCGGCTCTGGCTGGTCAACGGCGAAATAAATCACCTCGACCGGCGCAACGATTTCCGCCAAAGCCTGCTGCAGCGCCTGCCCCTGGTAAATTTTCAGGATGGACATCTTCCCTCATGACTGGAAAGAAAAATGCCCGGCCTCACCTGAAATATAGCAGCGAGTGAACCGGGCATTCTGACAATCAGTTAAGGTTACAGTTCTACCATGCTCTTTAACGGCGATTCAGGCGCGGATTCAAGGCGTCTTGCAGGCCGTCGCCCAACAAATTGAAACCCAAGACCACCAGCGCAATCGCAATACCGGGAATGAGCACCAGGTAAGGAGCGGTGAAAATCTGGTTGCGTTCGGCGCTGACCATCAAGCCCCATTCCGGCGTCGGCGGCTGCGCGCCCAGGCCCAGAAAAGACAGCGCCGCCACTTCCACAATCGCCGTACCGATGCCCAGGGTTCCCTGCACAATCAACGGGGTAATCGAGTTGGGCAGAATATCCCGGAAGAGAATGCGGCCCGGTGGCACGCCCAAAGCTCTATCGGCCAGAATAAAATCCTGCTCTTTAACCGAGAGGATACTGGAGCGAATGACCCGGGCATAAGCCGGAATGGTGACAATACCGATGGCAATCAGAGCATTGATTAAGCCCGGCCCCAACATAGAGACGATAGCTATGGCCAAAATCAGGGCCGGAAAGGCCAGTAACACATCCATAAACCGCATAATTACATTATCCAGCCAGCCACCAAAGAAACCCGCCACTGCTCCCATTGCCGTCCCGACGACAATAGCAAATGTCACCGAAGCAAAACCGACCAGGAGTGACAGGCGCGACCCAAAAACAACCCGGCTGAAAAAATCGCGGAAGTTGGCGTCTACCCCAAAAACATGCTGAGGTTTTTCCGCCGAACAGCCCAGCAGGTGAATACAAGGCGGCGAGCGTTTTTTGATCCCCGACTCGACCCCAATCAACTGCTGTTCGGGGTCATAGGGAGCAATAAGCGGCGCAAAGACGGCAACAAAGACCAGGACCAATAAAATTATCATGCCCACCACCGCCGACCGTTTTTGCAGCAAGTGACGGATCGCATCTCGATAAAGACTGCTGGGTTCTTTGGCTTTGGCCACAGCCACTGCTGGAATGGGTAATGTTTCGGCTGTCATACTTCCTCCCTATTTTACACCACGGACAGGTCAACTGCCTATCCGCACAGAAGTTTAACTCAAGCGAATGCGCGGATCGAGAAAGGCGTAGGAAATATCAACGATCAGGTTGATGACCACAAAGCCAACGGCAATAATCAAGGTGAGACCCTGCACGATGATGTAGTCGCGGGCGGTGATGGCCTCATAAAGGGTCCGGCCCAGGCCGGCCAGATTAAAAATCGTTTCGGTCAAAACAGCCCCGCTCAACAAGTAACCCAATTGCAGCCCGACAATAGTTACCACCGGCAGCATGGCATTGCTCAGGCCGTGGCTAAAAACAACGGTCAGCTCGGCCAACCCTTTGGCCCTGGCGGTACGGATGTAATCCAGACTCAACACTTCGAGCAGGCTGGAACGAGTGATGCGGGCAATAATCGCCAAGGGGATGGTCCCGACCGCAATGGCCGGAAGAAGCATGTGTTTGAAGGCATTGCCAAAAGCTGTCCAATTGCCGGTCAAGAGGGCGTTCAAAAAATTAAAGTTAGCCAGAAAGGAATAAAAAGTGAACATGCTTGTGCCCTGGGCTATATCCCACCCCCACACCTGAAAAAAGGGCGGATTGGTGATCCCTGACGTCAGCCGCCCGGAAGGAGGCAGTTGCAGCGCCGTATCTTTCAACAGCAGGGCAAAGACATACTGCAATAACAAGCCCAGCACAAACACCGGCACGGAAACGCCAATGTTGGCGCCCACCATCGTACTGACATCAATGGAGGAGTTATGCCAATAGGCCGAGATGATCCCAAACAGAATTCCCAAAATCGTGGCAAAGATCATGGCGGCAATGGCTAATTCAATGGTCACCGGCAGGCGCTCGACCACGATATCTATCACAGGGCGGCCAAAACGGAAGGACTCGCCCAGGTCTCGCTCGATGAGAATCTGCCGCAGGTAAATCATAAATTGGGTCGGGATTGGCTTGTTGAGACCGTTTCGCTCCATAAAAGCATCACAAATGACGTCCGTCGCCCGCTCCCCCAGCACCGCCCGGCAGGGATCCCCCGGAATCAGCCGGGCCAGGGCAAAGGTGACAAACAAGATGCCAATTAAAACGGGGACAGCCAGAGCGACCCGCCGGGTAATATATTGCAACATGGGGTTAGCGCCTCTTCTTTGAAACAGATAATGAGAGTATGCAGAATTTTACTCTACATGGCAATTGACAGTATCAATGCATCGGTAGTGTTAACAGCCCACTTTATCGTTAGATGATAATTCAATCTGAGCGAAAAAGCAAAAGGATTGGCGCATAGGCCAGTTCTGTTTGCCTATAAACCCTTGTACCCAAGACGTGGGAGAATAATAGATTTCATTGGAGCGGAGAAAATGAAAGAAATAATCAACTGGAGATTGGTTAAACGATTGATCCTGGTTTGGCGGTGGCAAGTAGGATTGCTTTCGGGTTTTTGTTTAGCCTTTCTCCTTATTCTGCCGGTGCCCATTATTGCTAAAGTCTGGCCACCAGATGAAATCTATGACGTGGCGTGGCACGAATTAAAGGATGCAAAGCGACTGGCCGAAAAGTTTGGGTACAATTTCGGCACAATGGAACAGCCAACCCGTGCGGCTGAGAAACTTTTAAGGAAACAGGATGAACTCGCCGAGCGACTAGCAGAGGAATTGGCTGATCTGAAGCTTGAACTCACGAATAGCCGTATAGATACGACACCCGCAGAAATTAGGACTACATAAACCGAACTCAGGCCATGCTCAATGGAGGAGCCAATATTTGAACAGAGAGCTAACAAAACTTACTGGGAAGGGTTCAAATAATCATCAAGATTATGACGAACCGCATAAGCCGTTGCTTCGGCCCGATTGCCTAAACCCATTTTTTCAAAAATATTGCTGACGTAGTTACGAACTGTCCCCTCCCCTAAATACAGACTTGCGGCAATCTCTCTGTTAGTTTTGCCCTGGGCAATGAGCGCCAACACGTTTAATTCGCGCTCCGACAGACCAGCAAATGCTTCCGAGCGGGTCGAGTCCCGCAATTTGGCCAGGACCTGGCCCGCTACGCCGGGGTCTAACGAGGCATTCCCCTGGGCGACCGTCTTAATCGCCCGGATCAAATCGTCATTGCCGACCTGCTTCAAAACATAGCCGACCGCCCCCGCCGAAATAGCATTAAAGAGAAGCTCATCCTGGGCAAAAGAGGTGAGCATAATAACTTTGGTGTCAGGATGAGCTTTAACAATTTCCCGGCAAGCGTCAATGCCACTCTCATGACCCAGCCGAATATCCATGAGCACGACGTCTGGCTCAGACTCATCCGCCCGTTGAAGAGCGTCTGCGACTGTCCCGGCCTCGGCCACAACCTGCCAGCCGGGCTGGCGTGCTAATAAATTATTTAAGCCTAAACGAACAAGCTCGTGGTCGTCCACGATCATGATCCGCACCAAAAGTCGCCTCCTTGTTCAGGGCCATTAAGCGGATTTATCATTACCCTATTTTTGGGCCCGAAACTCGATCAAAACTGGTCCCACAAGTTATTATGGAGCGGTTTGGGCCAGGGTCAAATCTGCTTCAAAATCACAAGCGAAAGAATAACCCACATTTATGCGGTGAAGACAACGAGCCAGGAAATGTTGTAATAAATTTCACAACATCAGAGGGCAGATTTTGCGCCAGTGCGTCTTTGTGCTATAATATATGTAAGTGAAGCGAGGCCAACACCTACATAATAAAAATGGGTTGTGCAAAGGGTTCAAATGAGAACCCGCCACCCACAAAAGTTTAATGATAGCGACCTCGTGCTTCCCCCTCAAAGCCCTTCTTTATGAAGGGCTTTGTTGATTCACAGACCCATTTCATTGACCAACTTAGTTGGGCCTATCCTTATCTCGTCAAAAAAGGGGGTTCTTTTTTCTTCAACACATTTTACGGCATAGAGATAAAGCGCGGCGGACCAGGTCTGCCAGTTCTGGCCCATGGGTTGGCCGTCCTGGGCTTTCAGCCATTCGTTAAAACCAAAACTGAGACGCTCATTTTTAGCGGCTCTGATAATCCCGGTAAGCGCCAGGAGCTTTGCCTCGGCCAGCCGGTACTTCTTGGCCGCAACCAGGGCGGCTACATAAAACCCGGCTATAAACGGCCAGATGCCACCATTATGGTATTCTCCCGGCATGTTAAATCTTTCATAGCGCAATCGCCAATCGGGTTCTTCAGGCTTAATAAAAGGAAAAAAATTAGGCGGTAGATCAAGGGCCAGCTCCCCTTTTTGTCTCATGCCCAGGCACTCCGCTTCGATCCAGGCTATCATGGCCTCAGCCCTGCTCGGTGAGGCCATCCCGGAGAGAATGGCCAGGCTATTACCCAGCAGGTCAAATCTATCACTGCTATAAATTTTATACGACCAGAAAGCATAGTAGGGCTTATGGGCTACCACCAGGCCTTCATGGACATGCTGGTGCTGTACACCGCCGGTAATCGTAAAACGCCTCATCTCGCTGCGCACCTGCTCTGCTTGTTCGTGCTGACCAAAGAGGTGGAGGTAACTATAGACAAGGGTATTAACATACAGGCCGTATCCGGTCACCCATTGTTCATCACGCCAATCGCTGGTTGGCTTCTGGGCCACCAGGGAGCGGTCTGACGGGCTTTGATACGCCATCCAGGTCAAGGCTTTCCGGCAGCAGCCTGAAGGAATTCCTGTTCACCCGTTACTTTCCTGAAAATGCCGACAGCCAGCAAAAACAGCGGCGTGGTATCGCTGGCGCCCCGGTCCTCGCCGTCGTGGACGAGCGAGGGGATATGACCCCGCCCGGTCTGATTTTTGGCCAGTGTTTCCAAAACTCTCCGGATGCTCTCCAGCAGCTCCTTGTTCTCAGAAACAGCAATGCCCAGGAGTGAAAACATCAAGTCCCTGGTATATGGCTCGGGATATCCCCAGCCGGCCGTGCGGGGGAGTCCTTGGTAGGGGCCATGAGCATTATGCAGCAGCACTTCGACCGCCGCCTGCTTTGCCTCTTCAATGTCTTGTCTGGCAGTAGTTTTCATAAATATTCTATGCTATGCCTAATTTTTCATTAATAATCTGCACAAAGCGTTTGGCCACGACCCGGTAGTCAAAATTTTTCACCACACGCTCTCGCCCGGCCTGGCCCATTTTTTCCCGTAAAGCAGGATCAGTCATCAGATCCATCAAATAGTTGGCAATATCGTGAACGCTGGCCCGGTAGTCTACGATCCGGGGGGATTCAAATACAACCTTGTGTTTGCTTTCAAACCCTGATTCGTCACCCAGAATCACTTCGTTGACGACTATTTTCTTGGCTACCTTGGCCAGGAAGGCGGTTTCAGCATGGACCAGCGTATCGAGCATGCCCATGGCTTTGATCCCGATGACCGGTTTGGCACATGCACCGGCTTCAACTTGGGGCATACCAAAGCCTTCCAGCCGCGAAGGTGCCGCATAAATATCGCACGCCCCGATCAGATAAGGCATGAAATTACGTGAAATCGTGTTGGTGGCATAGGCCACATTCTTTTCAATCCCCAGGTGGGTGGCCATTTGCAGACCAGCCAGATTCTGAAGCTGGGTTCGCGGTTGAGGCCATACTTTACGAACATATTTCCAGGTGGGCGCTTTACTGTCAATAATTGCCAGCGCCTGCATAACCTCCTGAGCCCCTTTTGAGGCCGCATCGCCGCCGACCGTCAGGATCATTAACTGATCCGGTGAAATACCCAGCGCTTCCCTGACCGCCGTTATCATCTCATCATTTTTTTCATACGGTCTAAATGCATCCGTATTGCAGCCCACCGGCAGCACTTCAATGTTATCTCCATTAATCCCATCCCGAATGTACATCTCCTTCACCCAGTTGGAGGTTACCAGGATCAGGGGCAGCGCATTCAGCAGCTCACGGTAGTTGGCAATGTAACCGTCTGCAACCAGCCAGGGCACCGGCTGAACGCCATACCGCTGCAGATGAAGGATCAGATGGGGGGCATGACCCCAATAGCCGACCCCCACCACGACATCCGGTTTGAACCAACGATAGTACCACTCCTTCTCCTGGGCCGATTCGAGATGGACGGCATGGGCCGCGATCCCCATTTCCAGGAGTCCCTTGTACAGGAGATCCCCCTGGGTGGCCAGTCCTCCTGGAGAGGGAGGATAATCATATAAGACCAGTACTTTCATAGGGAAGTAGTTCCGCTGTTAAGCCACTGCTGGGACTCTATTGAGTTTGTAAATTGCCAAAATGCTTCCGCTCGGGGGTGGTTTCTGCTTCAAAGCCATTTTTTTCAAAACCATAAGTTGTGGTAATAATTTCATATTTTCTCTGCCAGGTTCTCTCAGGGAGTATCCGGTAAATAGGGGCAGTTTTTATAGGTCTGGGAAGATATTGCTTATTCCCGTCTTCATAAGCAAAAGTCCAAAGTTCATTGGCAGATAGCTTCCCGGCATGCCAAAGCGTTATAGCGGCTCTCCCAATCTCCTCATGTCTGACATGTCTGGTATACTCTCCCGCAGGATCATGGGCAATCATGAGATCAAAATGCTTTCGCGGTAAGAGCTGTAGGATCGTTTCCTGAACTTCAGTTTCAGCCAGAGGTTTTTGTTCCGGACTATCGTCCAGATCACCCATTTTACCCTCAGCTCCGAGCGCTTTTAGGGCTTGCAAGAACTTAGGGGCGCGGTTACTATCACTTGCCCGACATAGCGTTATGATAAACCATTTCCAGGAAGGATGACTCAGAATGGTCCCACCTGTCCATAATGTTTCATCATCAGGATGGGCGACTATAACCGCTACTGCCTTGGATCTTTTCATAGCATCTTCAATCCGGAAACCCCTCGCCTGGCGATTTCCAGCGGTTCTGTCAGACCCGACCTAGATGTGGCTGATTGCGGCCAACAATCCATAATAAGCATCGGTCGCCAGGTCTTCCTGACTCCCTCGTGGAGCCAGGACCTGGATGCGTAATTCAGACTCATCGCCGAAAGTAGTCACATCATTAATCCGGGGCTGTAAGCTGCGGGGGACGGGCGGGGTCGTCTCTCCTTCGTTTTCGGTGGTCACAGCGGCCAGATCAACAATAACAGCTTGGGCAGTCCTGCTATTGCGGCTAAGCCATTGCTGCAATAGCAGGGAGTCAACCGACCCAACTACCTGAGGCACGACCTGCTCGATCAGCTTGACCAGATCAATCGTTACTTTGCTCATGAGTTCCCTGGCGGGACTGAGTTCAATTCAGTTTGCCGGGTGGAGAAAAATTGCAGCGCGCTGGCCCGGCTCATGGGAGCCTTGTGTTCGCCGCTCCGGTTCCACTTCTCCATATAGTCAAGCAATTCGAGCCAGACCGAGAAATTTATTATTTCGGTCGCCACTGTAGCGGCCTGGTCGTTACCCTACACCTACCTAAAAGTGGCAAAATATGGACAGGACCTACGGCAAGATTAACAGGATAATTTTGGTAAAAAATCTTGTAAATCCTGTTAATCCTGTCTAATCTTTTGGGCTGAATTTCTCTAGTGCAGGGTAACGAAATGCTCTTGGTCTCCATTTAATGAGGTCAGATCCGTCCCAGGTAGGCTGGCTGAGGGGTCAGCAGCAAGGAGTCAATTTCTCTGCCTGCCTCGACGGGGGATATGTCAGCCGCCGTGGCCCATTCTTCAGAGAGACTGTCTCGCGTCTTCTGGAGGGTGGTTGTGTCGGCCTGGTCCAAGGGCTTTTGCCAGCCCCAGGCCGTTAAGTCGCGCATCACTTCGCACACGCCTTGAAACGAGCCTTGTTTCAGGCGGCTGACCAGGTCCCATTGTCGCTGCTGCTGATTTGTATTCAGGGGAACCGGCGGGCTTTTCAACACATCACGGTAATGGGCCAGCTCGCTCCTGGGCGTGACCGGCCGCAGCTGGGCCTCGACCCGGACCCACATGCTCTGCTTGTGGCGAGTGATTTTGTAGTAGGGATGCAGCCCTTCCTGGTAAAATTGTTTTTCCTCAAGCTCGACAATGTGGCCCATCCCGAAGGCCGGGTGAACAACCAAGTCACCTATTTTGAGTTGCATAAGAGCCTCCTTAATCCTGCCCTATCACCGGCGATAGCTCCGGCTTTGCTGCGGGCTGCACGAGGTTTGGCCGGATTCACCTTCAACTCGCGCTCCTCCAGGTTAAAGCCGTTTAGCAGGCTGATAGCCTTTTGCGCCTCAGCCCGGGTCCTCATTTCGACAAAGGCGAAACCTTTGAAGTTGCCGGTCTCCCGATCTTTGACCAAGTCCACCGAGGCCACCTGACCCGCTTGAGCGAACAAGGTGCGCAGATTGTCCTCGGTGGTAGTAGACGACAAATTTCCAACATAAAGTTTTACTTCCATAATTCTGGTCTCCTTTGAAACCGGTATTCAGCCCGCCATAAAAATACCGACATCCCATTTTGGGTTCTCAGTCTAACCAAAACGATTGCCTCCGATATGGGTAAAGGGCACTTCGGCATAAGGTTCTGTAGACCAAACCCGTCGGATATAAAGTTTTATGGGGGAATATTTCCGGTCAACGGTCTGGCGAGATCCACATGCAGGGAAGCTCAGGGTGAAGGGTCTGATCCTTAGGTGAGGCTATATATCATGATAAACGATCTGAGTTCTGGAAACTATCAGGGGAATTCTGATTTTTGGGTAGGCTTTAGGCTGATTCCCTTGTCAGTAATTGCCCTACAACTTGGGGGAACTTGTTCATTTGCTACCGTACATTATTAATCAGGCCAGAACAGGGATACGAGAGGAAAAGGGATGGGTAAATTCTCATTGAGCAAATGGTCTAACACGCACAAGCCCAGTTGAAACAGGCTCAAATCACATCGATCAACGTGATGAATGATAGCGGTCCATGCGTCGTTGATAGCCGAGGACCAACAGTGACACGGTGACCACTGCCGCCACTATATGCAAAAAGGCGGCGACGCTGCTGGCCAGCAGCGTTTTATGGGGCACGGGTAAAAGATAATCCGGGATGATGCTGAGGATCAGCACTACTACGGAAATCGTGATAAAGGTTTGGATAGGCCGCGCCCGGCGATTCGCCAGCCAAGCTAATAGAGCCGTAGCGCCTACCACTGGAACCAGCGTAAAAATTGCCGAGCGAACGTAGCTATCCAGAGGGGCAAAGAGGGCAATCTCCGGCCAGATGGCCAAGGCCAGGGCTTGCACCACCAACACAGCTATGATGCTGGCAGCGGTGGTGATAAGGCCCAATTTTACCCAATCATTTGTGGTCATATTAGCTTTGGCTGGAGCGGTAACTTGGTGAGTCATAAGATTTTCTCCTTTGAAGTTAACGTTGATATAAAATTGCCCGTTGACGTACTTCAAGCAGGCTTGGCCACGATTTGAGCCTATTTGTTTCGTTCCTGGGCCAGCTATCGGCGATTAAACGGCTTCAGGCTCCCGGTGAGACTTGTCTCCAGCTTTATCGCCCGCAGGACAGCCTGGTGCGATTGCGCACGTTCAGCTTGCCGAAGATGTTGTAAACGTGCCGCTTGACCGTGCTTTCGGTGATGTATAATTGCTGGCTGATTTCCCGGTTCGATGCGCCGGAAGCGAGCCACTGTAAGACTCGCGCGCTCGCGTTCGCTTAAGGCTTCAACGATTGGGCTGAGGGATGTCCCGTTTTGCGGCATATCTATTCCCCTGATCAATGTTGCATATGTAACCTCCATTTAAACATAAGCCAGACTCGCGCACACTGGTTTGGGCGGCCTTTGGGCAGGGAACCAACTGGCGATAATAGCCAGGATAGTAATGATGACTAACCAGTACCAGACCCCGTTTGAGAAACCTGATAAACCAGTTCTATATGCAGCACCCCAGAGAGAGTCTTAATAATCAACTGACCCGCCGGAATACTGAGGGGATAGCCAACAGCCAACTCAGCCAGCCCAAAATCAACCCCTCACCAACAAATTGGCTGGCCACCACCCAGGCCGACGCCCCAATAGCCCGCATCACTCCGATTTACGGGTGCGCTCCAGGACATTGATCGCCAGAGTCCCACTGAGCGCCACCGCCCCCACCAGTGCGGTCATAACCGCCATGCCGGTTAAGATAGCAAAGAGCATAGACATTTGATTGAGGCGCTGGGTGGCTAACCGATGCGCGGTATCCTGGGTGCTGGCCGTAACCTCGTAGCCGTGAACCTCATAGAGCGTGCGCAGGTCGGCTACGGTAGCTGCCTCACTCGCTGCGTCTTGGCTCAGGGTCTGCACCCGGATGGATTGGCCCCGGCCTACCTGGCGCAACTCGCGCAGCAACGACTCGCGGGGCGTCAGCGCCGCTTCCTGGTCAACCGGCTCAAACAGCAAACCGATCACCTGCCAGACCGAACTCGCGTTGGGTCGGGATACTGAGGGTGATCCAGTCGCCCACGCCTACGCCAATCTCCTGGGCCACCTCCTGGCTGAGCACCACGACGTATTCATCACCGGCCTGTAGCCAGCGTCCGGCCCGCAATTGGGGCACGTAGGTACGCGAGGGGAGCGGGATGCCCCGCAGGTTGACATTGCTATCATCATTCGACTCTGGCTGGCCCAGTGACCGGGCTGTTCCTTTGGCCGTACCCCAGATCTCGACGCCGTCACTTCGGGATGGGTTAGCGTCAGCGCTTCCACTTGCTTGATGCGCACTTCGTCTTCCAAATCGAGCAAAATGTTGACCTGAAAGATTGACAGCAAGACATCGCCAAAGGTATGGGCTAGGGTTGCCCGCGTATTCATGACCATCATAAACATTACCCCCGCGCCAACCAGGGTGATTTGGGTGAAGAAAACCCGCTTCTGGTTGCGAAAGGTATTGCTGAGGGTCAGCGAAACCAGGCGTGGGAGAGCTTGAAACTTTACCAGCAGCCGATCCAGCCAATTGGAACCACTACTCAACCCGTAGGTACTGATCGCCTCGCGCACGGTGACCCGCGCCCCCAGGTAAATAGGCAGAATGGCTGCCAGCAGCGGCGACAGCAGGGCTACGACTGCCTGGACGGCGACGGCTGTCATCGAAATCGCAAAGGGGCCGGGAATCATCCCTGCCGGTTGACCATCAGCCCGCGCAGGCCGTGCGCCCCAGCGCGCCCAGAGGAATAGCCGCCAGCAGGGCCAACACCGCATAGACCATCACCATGCTGAGGTAGAGGAACAGAATTCGGCTAAACCTGGCCCCAACGGCTTTCATGATCCCAATCTGGTTCACCTGTTGGACAATCACCGCGTTGATGGTGTTGTAGACTAAAAACAGGCCCAAAATCAAGGTGGTCGCGGCCATCACATTCAAAATCAAAAAACACTATTGATAGCGTCCTGGCCGGTAAACTGGTCGGGCTTGCCGGTGCGGCTCTTAAAAGCCGCCCGGCGCGGAGATGGCCGGATTCACCTCAATATCCTGTTTTTCCAGCTCATGTTGGATCAGGTCCGCCGCCACCTTGACCCTGGCGTCACTGTAATGGGGATAGAGGCCAGAATCAAGCTGGAGCCAGCCTCCCCGGTGAGCTGGGTAAAGCGTTCGCGGGTGGTGAAAACATCGGGTCGGGCAGCGAGGCGGGTGAGGGATGCGCGGCATTGTAGAGGACGCCGTTCAGCTCAACCGGATAGACCTTGTTATCAATCTCCAACTGAACCTGATCGCCCGTTGCAAGCCCACGGCCACGCTGCACCCCATCAGCTTGCGCCGGGGCCAGTCGCCGCTATCTATTTTGACCTGCCGGAGGTTTGGGCTTCGTAGTCTTCCGGGGCAACCAGGGTCGCCGACTGCCAGGGTTCGTTGAGACTGCGCCGCCAGCGCACCGTTTTGATTGATACCAGCCCTCGACAGTTTCAATGCCCGGAAGATTTTCCAGGGACGCCAGCATAGCGTCGTCAACAGCAGGCTTTACCTCCAGGCCAATGGTGGCCGGAGCGGAAGCCTGCCAGGTGCGGGTCACATCCTGGAGAATAAACTCTTTGGCCCCAATACGGTCCCCACGGCAAACGCGCCGATGGCAATAATCGCCACCACGCGGAGCGTGCGGCCTTTATTTTCCCACAAATCGTACCAGATTTTGTAACGAATAACACCCATAGTCATTTACGATTTACGACCATCGTGCCCTTTGGGCATTTTGGATTTACCTGTCGGTAGGCGACGACAGAGATAATCAACCACACGATAGTTCGCACACCCATTGCCGCCACGGTGCGCAGCTCATAATTGCCACCATCAGCACATATATGCCAAAGGCGGCAGAAACCAGCAGGGTTGCCCGGCAATTAAAAGACAACCACACCGCCCATCGCTGCTGTCGCCACAGGCCCACGCCGGCAATGATATAGGCAAATCACTTCACTTATCTAACTCCGTATCATCTCAGCCCTATCATAGCACTTCTCTATGCTCCCGTCTTCGACTTTAGTCGGATTTGCCAGTCCTTGTTATCTCTTCACCTATCCAAATAAGGCAAGTCCTGTATATTCAATGATCGCTCTAAGTGCGCCTGAGGTGCTTATCTCACCCGCTCAAAGTCAACAAATCCACGCTCCACATCCGTGCCGATCAACTGTACCCGGAGCTTCTGGCCGACATCCATCCCTTCAAAACCGTTTACCAGTTTTCCTTCAACGGGCGGATGCAGCAGACGGACCCACGTGCCTTTATCAGAGGCGCCGGTGACGATGGCCTCGAAGCGCTGCCCGATCCATGATTCCAGTAGCATGGCCGCGGCGGATTTTTCGACTTGCCGTTCGACCTTCTTGGCGGCGTCCTCGGTTTCGGTGCAGTGCTGGGCGAGCGCCGCCAGTTCATCGGTTTCATAGGGCCTGGAATGTCCCGCCAGCGCCGCTTTCAGCAAACGCTGGGTGATCAGATCGGGGTAGCGGCGGTTCGGGGCAGTGGGTGAGTATAATCCTTGACCGCCAAGCCGAAGTGCCCGGCAGAGCTGGCTCCGGAAGTTCGACGATGTATTCCCCGGCGCCCAAGAGCTTGATAACGCTGAGGGAAAGATCGGGAAAGCGAAGCGGATCGGCGGTTTTACCCCGACCAGGAATTGTTCCAGGGCTTTTGGGTCGGGCTTCCTGGGGTAGGGTGAAGTCCCGAATTTCATTTCAAAAGCCACTAATTCCTAGAGGGCATGCCATTGGAAATGACCTGCCGCTGTTGTTGCTGCTGTTTTAGCTGGTAATAGAGACGTTCACGTAAGCGCCAAAAGAAAGATATGGCCGCTCAGGTAGGCCCAGGTCAGGAAGGCGATAATGGCTGCACCGGACCATAGATCAGGTTTGAGGCAGAGATGTAAAATTTTATCTTTGACAAGTTAAGCAAAATTCCAGTTTGTCAAGTCTGACTTTAAACCCAAATTCGGGTAAGTTTGCGTTACTTTTTACTTTAATTGACCGATGTTAAAGCCGATCTGACCTTAAAACAGCAACTTAAACAGCGTAAATCAAGCTCACTACAAGCTGAAGTCGCTTTTATCTACGAATGTGAGCGAAAAAAGGCCAAGTCCAGACTAAAGGCTCAGGTCTGGGTTAGTTTGTAGGGCAAATTCCTGCAGCCAAACAGGAAATCCCTAATAAAGGCCGGACTGGGTGAAGTTTTAAACTTGGCCGATGTCACTATTGTCATTACCAAATGTTAGGGATAAAGACAAGTAAAGCAAAGGAGTGGGTGACGCTTAGGTCATCCACTCCTTTTTCACTGGGGTAGGTCAGGGTTAGACCCGACCTCCGGCTGGCTGTTGTTTACTTACTACTGCGCTGGCGCATTCTTGAACGCCCCAAACAGGGCTGAGAAGTAGGTGAAATCGCCCACCGCCCCTTGTGCAACGGGCTGGCGGCATCCCACTGCGCTTCGTAGCTCGCCACCACATCCTGCGCATCCAACTCGCTCCCGTCGTGGAACTTCACCCCACCCGCAGCTTGAACGTCCACTCCGTCAAATCTTCATTCGCTTCGTAGCTCTCCGCTAACGCCGGCTCCACCGCCGTCCCGCCCACTTCATACGCCAGCAGGCTCTCATTGGACTGCTCACACGCTCGCAGGCTCTCCCCATCCGTCTCATCCGCACAGTACAACCCGATCGGTTCCGCGTTCTGCATCCACACAAACGTGTCCTGCCCAGGGATCTCCATCACCGAGAACCGCTCGTTGCTCAACGGCGACGAGTGCGCTCCTTCTGTCTCCGCCTTTGTAGGCCGTCGCCGACCCGCCGTGCGCTACCGGGATCATCGGCACGTGTTGGGCTAACAGCTCGTTCGCCTGCCCGTACAATTTGTTCCGCTCATCCTGGTCCGCCAGGCTCGCGCTTCCTTCAACACTTCGTGAATGTCTTCAAACCCTGCTCCAAACTGCGGGCTGGCTCCCGCCCAAAGTGGAAATCCAGAAAGTTCGTCTGGTCCGGGTAGTCTGCTCCCCAGCCCAACAGGTGGATCCTTCGATCTGCCCGCGTTGGACGCATCGAACGACGCCCGCTCTCCATCACCACGATCTCCGCCTCGATCCCCAAATCCTTCAACTGCGCTTGCAGGTCTGGGGGCCACTACCCAGGTTCCGGTAAGTAGCCCCGCACCACATCCCGATAGGTGATCGTCGTCGCAAACCCATCCCCATAACCCGCTTCCGCTAACATCGCTTTGGCTTGTTCGGGATTGTACGCCGGGCCATTCCGGCCCTTCACATCCCCTGGTATCGCACACGGCGTGAAGTGGCTCGCTACTTCCGACCCCTCCGGGTAGAAGTTGTCCACAATCCGCTGCCGGTCGATCCGATCGCCAACGCTTGCCGCACCTGCTCGTTGTCAAATGGGGCATGGTCCCGGTTGAAACCCACATAAAACACGTTCAACGCCGCCGCGGGTACAGCTTCAGCGCATTGTCCCCGCGATCACTTCAAAGTCGTCCGGCGTCGGGTTGTCTATCCCATCCACCGACCCCGATTGCAGTTCCAGCAGCCGCTGTGCCCTTCCGCACTCCAGCGGAAGATCAACGTCTCCGTCTTGGCCGCTTCCCCAGTAGTCCTCAAACCGTTGGAAGGTGATGCTGTCCCTTTCTTCCACTCCACCATCTGGTACGGTCCGTCCCAACCGGTTTCTCAACCAATTCCCCCACCGGTGCTTTCCAGATATTCCGAGGGATGGATCTGGAAGGCTGAAGGCCACTTTCGACGGAAAGGCCACGTCCGGCGCACACAAACTGAACTT
Source organism: Anaerolineales bacterium (assembly GCA_015075185.1). GTDB lineage: Bacteria > Chloroflexota > Anaerolineae > 4572-78 > J111 > DSQQ01. The sequence goes on from JABTUW010000001.1 coordinate 541,866, forward strand.
GACCGTCAACTCGTCCACCGCTTCGATGCTCTTGAATTTCCCCGTATTCACACCCCTTCCGCCCCTGCTTCCTCACTCCCTTCCGCAGAGGCTTCTTCGGTGGCGTAAGCGCCGGGACCAATATCATCATAGGTCAGCTTAAATTCATCCGAGAAATAATTTTGGGCCAGGGCATCCAACGTGCCATCTTCCCGCATGGCGGCCAGGGCCTGATTGACCGGCTCGACCAGATCACTGCCTTTAGGGAAGATAAAACCTAACTCATCGCTTTTCATCGAGTCGCCGACCAATTTTACCTTGTCGGCGTTAGCCCCCACATAACCCTGTCCTGCTGTTTCCTCAGCCATAACCGCATCCACATCACCGGCGATCAGGGCTTGCACTGCAACCCCAAAATCATCAAAGGGTTGGATACGTTGCTCACCCACTAATTCAACGGCGGTATCGTAATTAGTGGTCCCGGTCACGGCCCCTACCCGCAGTTCAGAATTAGCGGCCAAAGCTTCCGGGCCGTCAAAGCGGTCTTCGTCAACCCGGGCCAAAATGCGTTGATTCACGCTGATATAACCATCCGAAAAGTCTACCTCTTTGGCCCGCTCTTCGGTAATGGTAATACCGTCCGCCGCTGCATCAAATTGTCCCTGGCTCACTGCCGCAATCATGCCATCCCAGGCCTGCTCCACAAAAGTGGGTTTGCAGTTCAAGCGCTTGCAAATCTCGGCCCAGGCGTCGTAATCCCAACCACCCGGCTCGCCGGTTTTCAGGTCAATATAATTGAAGGGCAGATAAGCATTTTCGATAGCAACCGTCACTTCGCGCCCTCCGAGGTCAGGTAGACCGCCCGCAGCGGCGGCAGCTTCTTCGGTGGCCATCGCTGCTTCAGTAGGTGCGGTCTCTGCGGCAGCGGTTGGTTCTTCGGCTGCCGCTTCTTGGGTGGGCGCCGCTTCAGCCGGTTTTTCTTCAACCGGAGCTGCTGGTTCAGCAGGCTTTTCTTGAGCGGGTGCAGCCGGTTGAGCACCGCAGGCTGCTATCAAAGCTACCAGAACTAACAAACTTAGTAAGCCAAATAATTTTTTACTCATTTCTTAACTCCTCCAAAGTAATACAATGGTTAGGTATAAACAGATGGGATAATCCCCGGAGTGACACAAAAATTTCTAATAGCATCACCTCCTTTTAGCCAAATCAAATGAGCAGAATGAGAACCCATTCTACAATTGGCCCGAATTTTTTGCAAGGCAGGTCAACGGATCGCCACCCGGCTGCCGTCGGCGGTTTTCCAGATCTCAATCCGCACCGGAAAAGCGTCTTTCAATTCGTCAATGTGGGTAATGACAATTATCTTTTCAAAATCATCCTGAATGGCGTTGATCGCTTCGACCAGCCGCTCCCGGCCCTGCACGTCCTGGGTGCCGAACCCTTCATCCATGACCAGGGTTTGCAAGCGCGCTCCGGCCCGGCGAGCCAGCACCTTGCTCAAAGCCACGCGAACGGCAAAATTGACCCGGAAGGCTTCGCCGCCGGAGTAGAGTTCATAATCACGGCTGCCCATCTCGTCGGAGATGCGGATGTCAAGGGTTTCGATGGTGCTGTCGCCGCTTTTGGCCTCCCGCTGGGTTTCAAAACGGACGTGCATGCGGCTGTCGGTCATCCGGGCCAGCAGCTTGTTGGCCTCGTCCTCAATTTCGGGGATGGCGCTCTCGATCAGCAGGGCCTGGATACCTTTCTTGCCAAAAGCCACCTGCAACTCCCGGTAAAGCCCCAGCGCCTCGCGCACTTGTTGGAGCTTGTCTTCCAGATCGCCCCGCCGCTTGGCCTGGTCGGCCAAGTATTTGAGCTGCTGTTTGGTTGTCGCTACCCTATCGCGGGCCAGACGTTCCTCACGCTGCAAGCGGTCGAACTCTTCGCCGGCCTGGTTAAGGCGGACGCGCAGTTCCGGCAAATCCTTGGTCTCTTCCTCCAGTTTAGCGACCTGTTCCTGGTCGTTAGCAATTTGTTCCAGCAGGCGGACCTGGCGGGCGTTTTCTTTTTTCAGCCGTTCTTCTTCCCTGGGTAGAGCTTTCTCTGCCTCGATCAAGGCGCGGCCTTGCTCCTCAAAATGGGCCAGGCTGTCAACTCCTGCCCGAGCTTGTTGGTGCGCCGCGCTATCGTAGCCCAGGGTAGCTAATTCAGCCTGAACTTCGCTCAATTGGGTGATGACATCTACCGCGAAGGCCTGGCTGTCCAACTGCTGCTGCAAGCTGGCCTGCTGCACCTGGATGGCGGCCAAATCAAGCGCCGCTGCCTCGGCCTCGACCAATGACTGCTCCAGGCGGGCCACTTTGCCCTGCACCGCGGCTAAACTGCGCAACTGCCGCTCTGCTTCAGCCGTTTGCTGCTGCAAGAGTTCGCGCTGCTCGACAATTTGGCGCAGCCGGGCCTGGTTATCGCGGTAAGTTTTGCCCTTGGTCGTACCCTGGTTCTGGAACTGGGCGGCTACTTCGGCGCGGTGCGTTTCGTCAAGTGGGCGCTGGCAGACCGGGCAGCTCGAGCCAGCGGCTGATAACTGGGTCAGCTTGGCTTTCAGCTCGTCCATTTCGACTTTAAGCTGTCTATTTTGCTCCTCCAGCCGGGCTGCTTCCTCCTTTATATCGATCAGAGCTTGGCGGTGAGCCTCTCGTTCCACTTCCAGGGATTGTAGAGCGGCTAGCTCGGTCCGGGCTTCACTTAATTGGTCCCGCTGAATCTCCAGCACGGCCGCCTTGGGGTTAAGCAGATTGACTGTAGCGATGACCTGGGCCAGCTCCGTTTCAATTTTTGCGCGGGCCTCGGCCAGGGCTCGTTCCAGCTCGTTTTTACGCTCGGACAATTTGAACGACTCGTGCAACCGCCGCTCCCACTCGGCCACCCCCTCTCTGGCCTGCTTTAAACTTTCCAGGCCGGTTTCGATGTCGGCGCGACGGGCCAGCATCTCCCGGCATTGCTCAAGCTGAGCCTGAACAGCCTCAATGGTTCTGGCTGTCTCTTCAACATCCAGTTGGGTCCGGCTGAGGCGGTCGCACAAGTCGTCGAGCTGGCGCTGCTTGTAATCAATGGCCCGGTAGCGCTCGCGCAGGGTATCCATCTCTTTCTCGGCTGTCTGCCGGGCTTGACTCAACTGATCGGTGGTACGCTGCGCCTCGGCCAGTTCGGCTTGATAGCGCGACTCCTGGGCCAGCTCCTGTTCAATCCGGTTGACCTCGGCCACGATGATATTGGCCTCATTCTCCTTGGCCGCCGCCCGCGTCTTAGCCCGTTCGGCATACTCATCATAGATTTGCAGCCCCAGGATGTCGCCCAAAATTTTCTTGCGTTCGCCCGGCGGCTTGGTGGTAAACTCGTCGGCCCGGCCCTGCAACAGAAAAGCGGAATTAATGAACGTGTCGTAATCCAGGCGCATCAGTTGGTTGATTTTGGTCTGGGTGGCCCGGAGGTTGCTTTCGGTCAGGGTGCGCCAGCCCCCGGCGTCGGCCACGTGCAGGCTCAAATCGCTGCGGCCTTTGCGGCTGGCATCGCGCTTGCGAATGATGCGATAGACGTCACGATTGAGATCAAAGGTATATTCCACTTCCATCTCGGTCTGGCCCAGGCAAATCAAGTCATCGTCTCGCTTGGCCCTGGCCTTACCCCACAACGCCCAGGTAATCGCATCCAGCAGACTGCTTTTGCCGGCTCCATTTTCGCCGGTCAGCGCCGCCAGGCGAATCCCTTGAAAATCCAGCATGGCCTCGCTGTGATAGGCCATAAAATTACGCAATTTCAGGCTAATTGGAACCACTGTTAACTCCTGTCCAGAGGATCAAGTGTCAGCTAAGAAACCTGATGCCTGACACTTTACCCGTGACCCATAATACCCGACATGTTACCATGCTCCTGCCGCCGGGGCAATTAAATTACGCCAGAGACTTCTTGCTGCCAATCCATAGAATTTAATTGGATGGTTTCGTAGGGGCGCACCCCTATACATCATTTTAACGTTGAGAAAGCACGATTCATCTTTGCGCGAAGTATGTTGACATAATTTACATTATTATGGTATACTTAAAATTATCTCTATTTATAGCATTTAGTCTATAGGAGGAGTGTGGTCATGACTGCTAACCGCGATCTTGATGAAGATGGAGTTGTGGAGGCAGACGAAGAAGAGATAGACGAGGCCCCTAGAAGAAGCAGTCCATTACGCCTGATTTTGCTTATCTTGTTAGCCCTGGTTGGGCTGTGCGTACTCTGTTTTCTGGGTTCCCGCCTGTTGGGGAATAACCTGCTCGGCGCTCTACCGATTCCGGGTCTTCCCGGCCTTCCCGGCGAACCAACAGCAACGACGGCACCCGTTGCTCTCGATACACCGACCTTAGCTCCGACAGATGCCACGGTTGTTCCCCCTATCGGCACCACCGAACCTTCGCCCACCGAACAGCCGGGAGCGACAACCGAACCCGTGCCAACGAGCGAAACAGAACAACCTGGGGCGACAACCGAGCCTCCTCCCGCGACTGAAGAAGTGCTGCCGCCCGCCACTGAAGAGCCAGGTGCTACCGAGGAACCCCTCCCGCCTGCCACTGAGGAGCCAGGCGCCACCGAAGAACCGCTGGTGACGGTAGAGCCAACCCAAGAGATGATTGACGAGCATGGCGGCGAACTGCCGACGGAAGAACCGACCGCTACCGCCACTACGCAGCCCGTGCCCGGCCCAACCGTCACCCCGACCGCCGGCCCGGCGCCCGGTACGACGACGCCGCAGCCAGACTGCTCCACCAACACCGCACCTACGGCTGATGCGGGCGGTCCCTACACGGGGATGATGGGCAAAGGTCAGGCCTTTGTCACCCTTGATGGCAGCGGCTCCAGCGACCCGGACGGCACAATTACCACTTTTGAATGGGATTTTGGCGATGGCGAAACGGACAGCGGCCAGAGTGTTACCCACGGTTACAGCAGCACCGGCGCGTTTGAAGTCACCTTGACTGTGACCGACAACTGCGGCGCGACCGCCGAGGACAAGGTTGAGGTTACCGTCACTGGCCCGACCCCGCCGGCGCCAGGAACCGGCACACCCACAACCCAGCCTCAGCCCAGCCCCTCGGCAACGCCTAATGCATCGGCTACCCCTGTTTCCGGGGCTCCAGCCGGCACGGTGGGCTTCTGCTACCGGGTGCGGCCGGGGAATACGCTCACTGGCATTGCCAATTACTTCGGCGTGCCCTTACCTCTCCTGGCCGAAGTGAATGGGGTTAGCCCGGCTTATTATGTTATCGCCGGTCAGGGGGTATTCATACCGACAGGTGAAGTCCAGCCCGGTCCCAATGTTTACGAAGTTCAACCAGGGGATACGCTGGACAGCATCGCCTTCCAATGTGGTTTATCCATGGCCAGACTCGCCAGCGCCAACGGCCTGACGCCGGTCCAAAGTTTGACGCCTGGGCAGTTTTTGGGTATTCCATTGTGGAACTGGTATTGATTTAAATAACTGGCCCAAGTTAATAGGCTGGCATGGAAATTAGCCACGAGTTCCACGAATTGACACGAAAAACAAAAGTGAGTGAAGGTTTGTGAAACTCGTGGCGTAGATTTTTAACGACATGGTCTCCAGTTAACTTGAGCAGTACGCAGCAGGTCTATTATGGAGAAAGTCCATGGGTATGGAAGCAATTAGAGAAAACCCCCGGCGTATGATCCTGATCGGGTTGGTACTACTGGTACTCATCTGCCTGATCGCTGTGCTGATTTTCAGAATCTTCACTGCTGGCGATGAGGTGGTCGGTGGCCCCACCTCCACGCCAACCGCAGCGGTGACCGAAGAACCCACTGCGACCCCCACTCCAGAAGAAGCCACGGCGACGCCTACCCGCGTTCTTTCAGAAGAGACGGTGACCGTAACCGTCGTTCCTTTCTCCCAGGAAACCACCACGCCTGCTCCTACGCCGACCACCGCCCCACCCACTTCGACGCCGACCAGGCCCGCTCCCACCCCGGCAGCTCCGGCAGTGACCAGCAGCGGTCCTCAACCGGGCGAGATCAAAAATTTGCTCAAGAACGGAGATTTTGAACAGGGCTTTGACCAAAGAGGCGTGGCTCTGGAATGGGAACCCTTTAGAAACGACGGCTTTCAGGCCATCTATACCAATGAAACGTTTCCTTACGTCGAGTCCGGCTCTAATGCCCAGCGGATTACTATCGCCGGGGCAACACAGTACAATCGTTATGCCGGGATTTATCAGCAGGTTGAGGTTGTACCGAACGAGGTTTACACCTTAACCTTGCACGGTCAAATCCGGAGCGGCCGGGGTGATGTCAACCAAAGCAGTTACGGTTACCGTATGCAATACGTGGTCAGTAATACCGGCCTCCAAAACTGGCAAAATGTGGCGGAGGGTGATTGGGTCGAGCTGCCATGGGATGAACAACTGCTCAACGCCTCGGTAACAAAGTTTTACAGCTTTACCATCACCGTTGCGCCCACCTCGCCCAAAATCACGCTGTTTGTGCGCGGTTGGAACAAGTGGCCCGATCAAAGTGAGACCCAATACACTTTCGACAGTTTCAGTCTCGTTGGTCCATCCTCCGTGGTTGCGCCACCCCTCCAAACCAGTGCCGGCGGGACCGGAACGACCATCACCACCACGACCACAGCCACAGGCGCCACCACCGGCGATCAGATGGTAGACAAAGGTCTGCCTACAACCGGCGCGGATGAGGGCCAGACTCTCGTCCAGGATGGGCGTTTCTGGGGCGGCCTGTTGATTTTGCTCTTGTTAGCCGCCGGAGCCGTTTACCGGGCCAGATGGGGGTATTGAGGAGAGAAGATGGAAGATAGAGGATAGAAGATAGTGAAATTAATTTCTGTCTCCTATCTTCCACCTACTATCTGCGATCTTCATCTACCATCTTCATTCTTTGGTGTAACTGTTCCCGCGACGCCGTGCCGGTCGTGCCTATCTGTTGAATCGTAATCGAGGCGGCCATGTTACCGATAAAAGCTGCTTCAGCGGCTGTCCCACCCGCGCTTAGTCCGACTACCACCCCCGCCATCACACTATCCCCCGCCCCAACCACATCAATTTCACCGGAGACGGGAATGCCCCGCACATGCTCAAAACCGTCCTCTGTGACCACCAAAATTCCCTGTGCGCCCAACGTGACAAAAACCGGCTTTTGATTCTGGGCAAAAAGCGCCTCGCCACAAGCACGAGCTGCTACCAATCCATCATCCTCGGCATAATCTCCAACCTTCCAATCCTCCCACCTTCCCACTGCTTCCCGTGCCTCATGCATATTTGGCTTAATTATCACGCGCTCAAACTCACCAATCCGCACCCGCGAGTCGGCGACAAAGATTTTCTCAGGGTATTGTTCAGCCAGACGGGCCAGGGCCGCCCGTACTTTATCGGTGATAAGCCCGCAGTTGCGCTCCTGGACCTGGTCAGCGATGACCACGCCGTCCACTGCCGGAACCAGCCGGTCGAGTTGAGCGATCACCGCTGCTTCCAGGTCGGCAGGCAGCGGCCGGCGATTCTTGATGTCGAGCCGGTTCAATTCCCGCTCCGAGCCACCCGGTGTGGTTGAACGCAGCATGGGCTTGGTATAGGTCGGGGTGAAGCGCTCCGGCGTTTCGATCAACCCCTCGATAGCGACCCCTCGTTGGATTAAGCCCTGTTTTAAGTCAAAGCCTTCCCCGTCCCGGCCAATCACCCCGACGACCGACACCTGAGTTTCCAGCGCCCGCAAATTAGAAACGACCGTCCCCGCCGCGCCGGGGCTGTGCCGAATTTCGACCACCTGGTAGGCTTCCAGTCCGGTTTCCAGGGAGGTTTCACTCAGGGCCGGATCAATACTGAGGTATTTATCCAGAAAAAAATCCCCCACTACCAAGATGTGGAGAGAGGGAAATTTTTCAAGAAGTTGATCAAGACGAGATTTATCTTGCATGCAACTCCTCCAACACCCCGCGATACAGCGCCGGGAACGTGGCCCGGTGGTCGCCGCGGAAGTAAAAACTCTCGCCCCCATCCTGCACGGTGCGGACCAGGATGGTTTTATAGGGCCGGTAATAGTAACGCGGGTCGTCTTTGGGCGCTTCGGAGTGGATGTCCACCTCCCCCAGGTCAAGCAGGTCAAAGACGGCTGTGGTAAATTCATTGATTTTTTCGCCGCGCTGGTGAGCCACATTGCGGGCCATAGCCAGGGCTTTGAGATAGACTTCCGGCCCCATAACCGCCGTGCCGAAATTGAGCATGACCCCGCCTTGCAATCTCGACACAGTCCGGGCAATAATCAGAAAATCGTGGTAGGATGTCTGCCCCAGGGCAGCGCCATCGCAGTTAGGATGTTCGTGGATGATATCATAGCCAATCCCAACGTGGACGGTAACGGGGATACCCAGGCGGTAGCCCGCGGCCAGCACACTCAGCTCACGATGGGGAAACTGCTCCCGCTCGATCACCCGGCCCACCGCTTCACCCAGGCCGATGCCATCCCGCGCCCCGGCGACAATGGCATCGTTGATCCGTCCCGTGTCGGCCCACAAACCGAATTGGCCTTCCTGAATGTAGCGGGTCACGCTCTCGGTCGAAGCGCCGACCAGGGCCAGTTCAAAATCGTGAATGGGGCCGGCTCCATTCATCGCCACATGGGTGATAATCCCTCGCTCCATCAGGTCAATGATAAAACGGGACAGGCCGACTTTGAGCATGTGCGCACCCATCATCAAGATGACCTGCCCGTCCCGGCGGTGCGCTGCTGCCACCCGGCGGGCCAGAGTAGGCAAATCCGGGTGGTCAAAAGGTAAGGTTTTGTCGTCAAGGTTGATGATTTGGGGCAGTCCCATATCGTGGACCCGCTCGGCGAGCGGCTTGAGTTTGAGTTGAGAGCGGTCAAAGGCAGGAAACGGCATTTGATTATCCTTGTGATTACAAATTCCCTAATGTCAACAGCATGAGCGTCTCAGATGGCTGGTAGCCCAGCGTTTCATAGAGCGGCCGGCCAAAGTCGCTGGCATTGAGGCCCACAGTTTTTAGTCCGCGCTCGCGGCACCAGGTGTGAATAACCTCCATCAGTTGGCGGGCCAGTCCCTGCCGCCGGTGAGGGGGTTCGGTATAAACGTTATAAACAAACCCCCACTGTTCGTTTAAATCCGGCGGGCTGGGCGGCCGGGGTAATAAGCCGACACCCCCGCCGGCCACAATCTCGCCCCGCTCTGTTTCAACGACCCAACCAAAGTAGAGCTGAGCCGAGATAGCCTGTCGCAGCCAGGGATCAAAGCGGTCGTCCATTGTCTCGTAGTCACCGCTCAAGCCCATCTCGGCAAACATGGCGTGGCGATGGTGGACAATGGTGGGAACATCGGCCAGGGTGGCCGGGCGAAGGGTATAGGTGGTCATGTTGCTTTACTCGCTGTTGTAAGGCAGACCAAGGTCTGCACTCCAATTTTCGGCAGATTATACCATTCGCCAGGAGGTCTAAAAAGAGCCAAACCCCAATACCACCAGTAAGCCAATCAAGATCGGTTGGTGAATGACGTAAATCAGGAGGGAATGTCGCCCCAGGAAGCGCAGCCCTCGTACCAAGGGAAAGGCGGCCAGGTTGGGCAAGGCAAAATGACGGACTCCCTGGGGATAGAGCGAGTACCCGGCGAAGATGCCCAGCAAAGACAGGCCAAACCAGGGCAAAACCGGGTAATAATCCACCATGTAGATGCCCGCCTGTTTTACCCCCAACCAGATGAGCCACGGATACGAAACGACCAACCTATCTACATATATCCCCGCAACAATGACCACCAGGCCGGCCACAAGATTCACCCAGGGGCTGCTACGCAGAAACGGATAAGCCAGAATGATGGACAAGCCTAACAGGTGTAAAATCCCAAAGATGACAAAGCCGCGGCCAATAAAAAAGTAGGTCCCCACTGTAACCAGCAACCCCAGGCCAAATATCTTGCCGCCTCGCCCCAGGTATTTCTTAAAAGAGGGGGGTTGTCCCAATCGCCGTCGCTCCCGTGTATCGCTAAGCGTCAAGGAAATCCCCATCACAAAGATAAAAATGGTGGCGATGCCCCGGGCAAACCACTGCCAGGGACCGGCCAGTAAATTGGCCTGGTACAAGCCAAAGTAAACCAAATCCCAGGTAAAATGATAAATAAGCATCAGAACAATGGCTACACCGCGCAGCGTGTCTACTTCCCACAGCCGGGGAGAAGGTGAGGGAGCGAGGAGGTGAGGAGGCGAAGAGGCGAGGATAGGAGAATTAAGTTCCTCCGCTTCGCCGCTTCGCCGCTTCGCTGCTTCGCTGCTTCCGCTCATCGCCTTCCCGTTTCTTCTTCGGTTAGATAACTCAACAACGCCTCACCCTCCCGAAAGTCAGGAACGATAATATTGGCTCCAGCTTGAATGAGCTGTTCCCGCTTCAGTTCGTTGATACCCTGCCGTTCGACCTCATTGCTGGCTACACCGACGCCAATCCCACCCGCCTCAGCCGTATACTCCATCTCAACCTTGCCATCTCCAATTGAAACTAATTCACAACCCCGCAGGCTGTAATCGCACAAAATCTGGCCGATGACCGCTTTTTTAGAAAAAGCGGGGGCGCTCTCCTGGGGACCGTAAATCCTGTCCTCAAAGCAATGAGCCAATCCCAGGGCGGCAATCTCATTGACCACCGCCTCGCGCTCGGTGCCACTGGCCAGGTAGCAGGTGATTCCCTGGACTTGCAGCGCTGCCAGAAATTCAATCACGCCAGGTACGGTCAATTCGGCCGGCTCAAGCCGGCCGCTGCGCAAGCCGGCCAGGCGTTGGTTCACCCGCGCCAGCAACCGTCCAAGAAAAAGCGCTTTGTACGCCTGAGCATCCTGGGCAGAACCGCCCCGCCGGACAATTTCATTAGCCAGGTAGGTCATCTGGTCAATCGTGGGACGGCCCGTCGAGTGGACGACCAGATCGGTCATCCTCCGGCGCAGGGTTGCTTCGTCTTCAGCCTTAGGGGTTACCAGCAAAAATTCGAGCATCAGCTCGATCATCATCTGCTGCCATCCTTCGCGGATGAGCGATACCGTGCCATCAAAATCAAACAAAACATGGCGCAGTCGGGCGCAAGGCCGGCAGGGATTGACAATTTCAATCAAGGTGTTAGGGAGATAATGACGTCCATTTTGGTGATTCAAGGGGAATTACCTCACTTATCAGGAGGCGAGGAGGCGACGGCGCGAGGAGGCGAGCAGGAACAATCTTTGCCGCCTGGTCCCTTCGTTTCATCTGCTCTTCGCCTCATCGTTTTATCGAATCACATCCTCGGCCAGGGCAGCCGCACCCCACAAGGGCGCGTCATCGCCCAGAGCTGCAGGGACAATTTCCACACTGATTTCAGAGTGGGTCTGGGCGCGGGTTGTTTCACGCACAATTTGCCACCATAATTCGCCCGATTTGGTCACGCCGCCCCCCAGAATAACCTGGTCGGGATTCATCAAGGTGATGGCCCCGGACAGCCCCAACCCCAGCCGTTCCGCCGCCTCACGGATAACTTTTTGGCTCAGCTTGTCGCCCCCGGCGGCAGCCTCGCTAATCATCTGGGCGGTGATTTTATCGGGATCCCCCTCGGCTAACTCCAGCAGGCGCCTGGCCCGGCTGCTGTGCCCGGAGCGGGCTTTACCCTTTTTCTTGGCCAGGTACAACCTGGCTCGCTGAACCATCGCCGGGCCGCTGGCTTCTGCCTCCAGGCAGCCGCGCTTGCCACAGGGACATAAAAATCCACCCGGCTGCACCACCAGGTGGCCGATTTCCCCGGCCAGGCCATCGGCTCCGGCGTAGGGTCGGCCATTGAGTATCCAGCCACCGCCAATCCCGGTGCTGATGGTCACGTATAGGACATGTTGGCAGCCCTGACCAGCCCCAAAGCGGAACTCCCCCAGGGCAGCAGCATTGGCATCATTATCAATCACAACCGGCGCGTTTAATTCCGCCTGCAACCACTCGGCCAGCGGCGTGTTCTCCCAGCCCGGCGCATGGAACGAACGCCGGACCAGGCCTGCCGGGGCATAAACCGGGCCGCCAAAGCTGACCCCTACTGCCGCCGCCGGCTGGTCCACTTCCTCAATTAAATCACGCCCCAGATCAAGCATGGTATCATACTCATAACGTCCATCCACGCCGGAAGGCAAGAAGACGCGCCGGTGGGCCAGCCACGTTCGCCGGCCCGGATGGGCAACAGCAGCAGTCAATTTAGTGCCGCCAAAGTCAAGGGCTAAAAGGAGAGGAGAAAGAGTCATCATGGTAAAAAATCAAGAAATCTGCTCAGGTTACACACAGTTTCACCGAGAAGACACAGAGAAACGCTGAGAAAAACGGAAAGATTTCTCCGTGAGCCTCTGTGTTCACTCCGCGTGTCTCTGTGTCCCGGGTAGTTACGAATTAAGGAATAAATCCGTGTCAATTTGGGTACATCGGCGGGCCGGATTAGGTCGGGTCATTTGGTCCCAACCAGAATTGGCGGGAGGCGTCGAAGCGCCAACCGGGGAAGTTGTCAAAATCCAGCTTTTGGCGCGGCCAACCGGCTCCGACACGGGTTACCGTCTCTTCCCAAGAGCGAATCCCGTTGATGGCATCGGCGGCCTCCACATTGCACGCCCCAACCGCGGCCGCCATCGTCACTGCCTGGCGGGGCGGCAGGTCGCGCAGCAGGGCGCTCAAAAACCCGGCTACGGTCGCATCGCCCGCGCCGGTCGTACCGACCACTTCCGTCTGGAAGACCGGCACCCAAAATTCACGATTGGCCCAGCGAGCAGGCTGGCTGGGGCGGGCGCGGCCCAATTCCTCCAGTTTAGCTTCGGTGGAGGTGCGCAGGTAGAGGCCCCAATGACCGGCTTTGAGCATGACCAATTTTGCCCCCATATCCAACAAATCGTCGGCGATCCGGGAAGCCAGGGGCGGGCTAATTTGAGCGGCCCCCTTTGAAATCTCTCTAAAGGTCTCAGGATAGAGCATCAGCAGGATTTCTTCGATGCTGGGCAAGAACAGGTCTACCGACGGCAAAACCGCCCTTAAGATGGCGGGCCAATCGGCCTGGCCCGATGGGCCGGTGGGATCAGGCATGGCCAGGTCCAACGAGGTGGTCACACCCGTCGCCCTGGCTTGCCGAAATATCTTGACCAGTTCCTCACCCTGGTTTTGATACATCCGTTTCATCAAAGGCGGATAACCAAAGTGAAACAAGTCGGCCTGCCGGAGGGAGTCATAATTGATGTCCTCGGCGCCAAAGGTATCATTCGCTCCGGGACAGTGCAGAAAAATCCGGTCAACGTTGGGCGGGTTGAGGATGACGGTGTAGGAACTGGCTTCGCCGGGAACAATCTGCATCCCCTCGGCGAGATGCCCCCCGTGGCTTTTGACCACGTCGAGAATGGCTTGGCCAAATAAATCAGGGCCAATTTTGCCCATCAACTGGGTGTTGATGCCCAACTTGTGCATGGCCAGCCCGGTGTTGGAGACCGCCCCACCGGTGGACATCACCGCGGGGCCGGCTTCCAGCAGCCGACCCGGACGGAAAGTTGACTCGAAATCGCCCGCGCCCAGCAGAGTAGGGATTACGTCCAGGCAAATGTGTCCGGCGACAATACAAGACTTTGACGAGATTGGTGTGACCATTCTGTGCTCCTGGCATCTCAACAAAATGGGCGAACCTTACAGTTCGCCCAAAATTTTAGCAGGACAGTTACAGATAAGCAATTATGTCAGCGGGGCAAATAAGCAAGCTGCCCATGTCAAACCTCAAAGGTCTGGTAGACCTTTGAGGTTTTAGCTCACAACTTCACCACCTGGCCGGTTCTGGCCGACTCGTACAAGGCCAGGACGCTGCGCAGGAAGTCACGGCTGAGACTCAAGGGAATCACCGGTTCCGCGCCATCCAGAATACAGGCTTCCATCGCTTCGACCTCGGCCAGATAAGGGTTAGCAGCCGGGATGACCAGGGTTTCTTTGCTGTCATCCCTGGTTGTGTAGATCAAGTTGCTATTCTTACCGGCCAGGCCCGGTTTCCACGGTTCGAGGATTTGGATCATCCCCGCGTCTCCGATGAGATGCACCCCTTCGTGGAAGGGTGTCCGAAACCCACAAGAAATTTGGGCGATGACGCCGTTGGCGAATTTCATCTGCCCAATAAAGGAGACATCCACCCCGGTTTCGCCGATGCTCTGGCTGGCCCAAACCTCGACCGGCGCTCCCACCCCGGCCATGACAATGGCCAGGCTGTTAGGGTAAACGCCGACATCCCACAAGCTGCCCCCGGCCAGGTGAGGGGCAAGCCTGATATTCTGGCTGTCTTCGGGCGGCAGGTAATAAGCAAACCAACTATGAATGAGTTGTAAGCTGCCCAACTTGCCGGCCTGGATCATTTCTTTTACTTGCAACGTTTGGGGATGGTGCAGGTACATGAAGGCTTCAAACACGGTAACTTTGTTCACCCTGGCTGCCGCTTCGACTTGATCGAGTTCGGCCAGAGTTGGGGTGATCGGTTTCTCACACAGGACATGTTTGCCTGCTTCGGCGGCCTTGACGGTCCACTCGCAGTGGAGGGTGTTAGGCAGTGGATTGTAAATCACATCAATGGCTGGATCGGCCAGGAGCGCTTCATAGCTGCTATAAGCCTTGGGGATACCTTTGGCCTGGGCATATGCCTGGGCTTTGTCCAAACTGCGGCTGGCGACGCCGACCAGTTCGCTCCGGCTGGCCTGGCGAATCGGCTCTATGACGGCGTCATTGATGTTGGCGGTCGAGAGAAGTCCCCAGCGGATTTTGTCGGGCATAGATAGGCATTACCTCCGTTCAGTATGTAAAAAAATCAATTATTGAGGACTGGAGGGTTGGAGGATTGGGAAAGATTTTCCAACCTACCAGCCTTCCAATCCTCCAATCTAGCTTAGCCTCAGCCTTTAAGCGAACCGGCCAGCAGTCCTCGCAGGAAATAGCGGCCCAGGATGACATACACCAGCAGGGTTGGCAGGGCGGTCAAGAAGGCCGCCGCCATTTGCACGTTCCATTGGACGGTGAAGCTGCCGGCAATGTTGTTGAGGGCCACGGTCATCGGTTGATTTTGGTTTTGGGCAATGGTCACCGCAAAAATGAAGTCATTCCAGATATTGGTGAACTGCCAGATAAGCACGACCACAAAAGCGGGCGGCGACAGAGGTAAAATAATATGGCGATAAATGCTAAAGATATTGCCGCCGTCAATCCGGGCGGCCTCGAGCATCTCGTTAGGGATAGTAGCGTAATAGTTGCGAAAAATGAGTCCGGCAATGGGAATACTATAAACCACATGGACGAAAACCAGGCCGGCCAGGCTGGCATAAAGCCCCATCGCCTTTAAGGTGAGGGTCAGCGGAATTAAGATGGACTGGTAGGGAATAAACATACCGAACAGGATAAACGGAAAAATGACGTCGGCATATTTAAATTTCCATTTGGATAAGATGTAGCCGTTCAACGAGCCAAGCACGGTGGAGATAATGGTGGCCGGGATGGCCATCGTCACACTGTTCATAAAAGCCGTGCCCATACCAATTACGGCTGCACTGCCAAACCAGGCTTCGTAAAAGCTGTCAAAGCAAAAAAGGAGAGGGTTGGTACACTGCGGCAGGTTAAACACCGGGGGAAATTCCCACATCCGGTACAGGTCAATATCAACATATTGTTTGAAACTGGTGATGAGGATGAGGTAGACCGGCAAGATGTAAAAAATTGAGAAGAAGATAAGAATAGCGTACATCAGCAGGCGAGTCCACCTGAAATGGGAGCGGTGCTTGGCCGCTACGCCAGTTTGGGCAGTGGTGATAGATTGGGTTGCCATTAACGCTCCTCCTGCTGCCGTAAGTTAATTGTCAGGTAGGGGATAATCAGGATTGAAATGAGAATTAACAAAACCACGCCAATAGCCGCCCCCTGGGAAAAACGGGCCTGGTCAAAGGTTGTCTCCCACATCATATAGGCCGGCACATCTTTGATAAAGCCCTGGCCGACACCTCCCATCGCTACCACCAAGTCGTAAATCTTGAGTGAGATATGGGCCAGGACGATGACCACACTCAAGGTAACGGGCCGCAACAGGGGAATGATGATATAACGATAAATCTGGAGTTCGCTGGCCCCATCCACGCGGGCGGCTTCGCGCAGGTCATCGGAGATGCCGCGCAGGCCGGCCAGGTAGAGGGCCATCGTGTACCCCGAAAGCTGCCACATAGCAGCAATCGTCAGGGTAACAATTCCCAGTGAAATGCCAAAGCGGGGTGAGGTTAGCGCCGTCAGGCCGATACTGTTTAATAACTGCCCCACGAGTGAGTCTGGGGGAATATGGTAAATCACGTCGCTGGCCCAATTAGGCCGGATGAAGCCCAGGCCTATATTCTCAAGAATACGGTTAAGCCCGGTTGTCCCCACATTGGGGTCACCGGGGGTAAAAATCCAGCGCCAGGCTAGGCCGGTAACAATAAAAGAAATGGCCATGGGAAACAAAAACAGGCTGCGAAAGAAATTTTCACCCTTAACATGACGATCGAGCAGCGCGGCCAGTGTAAATCCGACGATAATGCAACTCAGCAGAAAAATGGCCGTAAAGCCGATAACATTGCGCAGGCTGGCGGCAAAGCGGGTGGCGTCAATACCCGCAGCGTAGCGTTCAGTCGTCCCAAACAGGCGCGCATAGGCATCAAAGCCGCCATAAGTATAATTGGGTTCGGCCCCCCTCGTCCAGTTTGATACGGAGACCCAGCCTGTCCAACCGATGAAACCATAAACAAAGACGACGATGGCAATTAATGAAGGCAGGATAAACAGAAAGCCGACAATCTTTTCCCAATTCTTTTCCCAGTTAAGAGCCATACCTTTTGTTTCTCCCAGCCCTGACAAGCCGGAACCAAACAGGTTTATAGACAGGATTAACAGGATTAACAAGATTTTAAAAATTCAATCCTGTAAATCTTGTAAATCCTGTCTAAATTTCTTGCTCAATGTACAAAAATTTGTAGTGTTCACTGAGAGGTTAAACAAACCACCCTGACGCTAAGAGCCTGAGGCTAAAACCGTCAGGCTGAAAGAGCGAAGCCCGGTGGGCTAATTTAGCTCGTAGAGCTTTGCTCTCTCAGCGCGACGGCTTCAGCCTCGCGCTTTGGACCTGGTGATAATGTTCAACTTGTTCGTGAACGGGACACAATGTACAAAAATTTCATTGTTTAGGCTCTAAAGGTCTTGAAGACCTGTAGGGCCTTAGACGACAGGATTACTGCTGCGGGAAACCGGCATCCTCAGCCGCCAGGACAAAAGCAGCCTGGGCCGCCGCCACATCCCGGTCAGAAGCAAATTTGATGACAATGTCGCCAAATTGTGTCGCCCAACTGGGAATAGCCCCGGAACCGTGGGTCACCATAGGGATAATGCGAGCCGTTTTGAAATCGTCAGCAGTGCTCTGGAAATAGGCCCGCCGGTCGGCCGGAAAGGTATTGTAATCGCAATCGGTACGGGCGCAGATCGAGCCTTTATTCTGGTTAAAGGCTTCCTGGGCATCTTTGCGGGTAAGCAGTTTGATAAACTCAATCGCATTTTCTTTGTTGGGAGCTTCTTTAGTCAAGGAAAAACCATCAGATACTAAGAAGAAAGTGCCTTGAGTCCCCGGAGCCGGATTCCAGGTGACGTAATCTGTAGCGTTATTGACCAGCACTTCTCCATAAGCCCAGTCGCCCATAATGTTGAAAGCGGCTTGATCATTGATGACCAGTTCAATGCCGCCCACCCAGCCAATCGTGCCCCGATCTTCGTTAGTGCAGTCCAACAGTTTGTTGAAGTTTTCCAAAGCCTGGGCGACAGTGGGATCGGTCCAGGAAACCGACCCATTCCACAAGCCGCTAAACTTATCGGCGCCGACGGTACCCAACAGCACATCTTCAAACGTATGGCTTAACTCAAAACCATCGGAGATCCCCAGGCCCAGCGGAACCACGCCCTGGCTCTTGAGAGTCTCACAGGCAGCAAAGAATTCGTCAAAGTTGGTGGGCACGGTCAGGCCGGCCTTTTCCAGCACCCGGGTATTGGTCCACATCACCCCGCCGCGATGGATATTGAGGGGAACCGTATAGGTGTTGCCTCTAACCTTGAGCAGCGCTTTCAGATCTTCAGGCATAACCTCCAGGGCGCCGGTCTCGGCTAAAATATCATCTACCGGCTGGAGGTACAGGTCGGGCGAGTACTGTTCGGCTTCCAGACCGGCGTGCAGCATGAAGGTATCATACGGGTCGCCGGCAATCAGCTTGTTCAGGTTGGCGCCTTTGAAGTTGGTGCCGCCGCCTCCGGCGATACCGGCATGGATCAACTCTACATCAGGGTGTTCAGTTCGATACATTTTGTAGACTTCGTTGATCCCGGCAAATTCACCGCCGGAAGTCCACCAGTTGCCGACCAGTAGTTGGCCTTTGGCCCCGCTACCAAACAGCGCGCCGACATCACCCTCGGCCGGATCGAAAGTAGTCATGAAAGCAACGGCATCCTCTTCAGAAGGGATGCGCAGCTTGGAGCCAACTTCGATGACGTCGGGGTTTTCAATTTTGGCATACGAAGGGTCTTCGGCGTTGGCCTGGTTGGTGGCCGACATGATGGCCCAGTAGGCATTGATGTCGCCATAGAATTTATCGGCCAGTTTTGATAGAGAGTCGTCGGCCTGGGCGATGTAATCTTCGCCGCCAGTCTGGGCGCTGGCGAAAGATGCCGGTAAAATGCCCCCCAGCAACATCAGTAGCAGGATAACAGCCAGAAACTTTTTCATTTTTTCACCCTCCTCCATGAGTTATGATACATGTCATTCTGAACGAAGCATAGCGGAGTGAAGAATCCCCAAGGTGATGGCATTAAATCAACAACCCAGGGGATTCTTCACTCCCGTTGGTCGCTCAGAATGACATTACAGAATTACTGGACGAGGCAACCCGCCTGGGCTGCCTCGCCATTATCAGACCCTAAAGGTCTTCGAGACCTTGAGGGTCTAAGAGACAAGCTTACTGCTGCGGGAAACCCGCGTCTTCAGCCGCCAGGGAAAGGGCAGTCTGAGCCGCAGCCACATCCCGATCAGAGGCAAACTTGGTGATGATATCGAAAAACTGCTGCTGCCAGGAAGGAATGGCCCCCGAGCCATGGGAAACCATGGGGATGATGCGGTTAGTGGCAAAATCAGCCGCCGAACCCTTAAAGTAGTCACGCCGGTCAGCCGGGAAGGTATCGTAATCGCAGTCGGTGCGGGCGCAGATGGAGCCTTTGTTCTGGTTGAACTTCTCTTGCGCCTCCTTGCTAGTAAGGATCTTCACAAAGTTGCGAGCATTTTCAGGGTTGGGCGCTTCCTTGGTGATGGCAAAGCCGTCGGAGACCAGGAAGAACATGCCCTGGTTGCCGGGAGGTGAACTCCAGGTGACGTGATCCGTCACTTTATCGTTAATCACCTCACCATAAGCCCAGTCGCCCATAATGTTGAAAGCGGCTTGATCATTGTTGACCAGCTTAATGGCCCCAACCCAGTTCACCGTACCGCGATCTTCGTTGGTGCAATCCATTACCTTATTATAGTTTTCGAGGGCCTGGGTTACGCCAGGGTCGCTCCAGGGGACGGTCCCGTGCCACAGCCCGTGATTCTTTTCAGCCCCCACCGTACCGGCCAGCACGACCTCAAACAGGTGTCCAAACTCAAAGCCATCGGTGCTCCCTTGAGCCATCGGTACAATGCCTTTGGCTTTCAAGGCGTCACAGGCGGCAAAGAATTCGTCGAAGTTGGTCGGCACAGCCACGCCCGCCTGCTCCAGCACCCGGGTGTTGGTCCACATCACGTTGCCTCGGTGAATGTTCAACGGCACGGTGTAGGTGTTATCGCGGATCTTCAGCAGGTCTTTCAAATCCTGGGGCATCACATCCAGCACCCCGGCTTCGGCCAGGATATCGTCCACCGGCGTCAGGTATTTTTCGGGGCTGTAGAGTTCGGCTTCCAGACCGGCGTGCATCATGAAGGTATCAAACGGGTCGCCGGCAATCAGCTTGTTCAGGTTCGCGCCCTTAAAGTTGGTCCCCGCGCCGCCGGCGATACCGGCATGGACCAGCTCGACATCGGGATATTCGGCCCGATAAATTTTGTAGACTTCGTTGACCCCGGCAAACTCGCCACCGGAGGTCCACCAGTTGCCAACCAGTAACTGGCCGCCCACGCCGCTTGCAAACAGCACACCCACATCAGCATTGGCTGGATCAAAGGTAGCCATAAACGCCTGCGCATCTTCCTGCGAGGGGATACGCAGCTTGGAGCCGACTTCTACGATGTCGGGGTTTTCAATTTTGACATACGAGGGGTCTTCGCCGTTAGCCTTATTGGTGGCCGACATGATGGCCCAGTAGGCGTTGATGTCGCCATAGAATTTATCGGCCAGCTTTGACAGGGAGTCGTCGGCTTGAACGACATAATCTTCGCCGGCGCCCTGGGCGCTGACCAGCGAGGCCGGCAGCAGGGTAACCAGCAAAGCGAATAGTAAAGCAATCGCAAAAAACTTCTTCATTGAAAAACTCCTCCTTGATGTAAACATCCGTTGTTTAAGTTTTACCGAAATAAGGGGAAAGAGTGAAACCTGGAACGATCTTTCTTTTTGATTTTTTTATCGTCCCTCCTTTCAAGCCAAGCGTGGGGTGAACCTCAAATAACAATTATCTTAATAGAGCAACAGCTCGATATATGAGCCGGGCAGATTCTAACACGAACTCCAAAAACCGTCAATATGCCAAATTACCAATCAGGTTAGGGGATTTCCCCCCAATACTGTTCCAAGTGATTCTAACAGGATGGGCTGGCTGCCACTTAAGGACAGTTTTCTTTATACGCTGTGCAATTGCACATTTATATGTATAATTGCACGAAGTATATCATAGAACTTTGGGTTTGTCAACAAATTAACTTTTTAGCCAGCAATTCCAAATATGAGGACCTAGCATCCTCAGATGCGGTGGCGTTCGGCATCTGAGGATGCCTCACTCCACGAAATTGGCTCAAAATTGCTAACCCGGTTTGCAAATTTGGAATTGCTGCTTTTTAGTCAATCTGCTATCCACCATCTACCATCTACTACCTACCTTCTTCCTTACCGCAGTGTTCGGTATCGCCGTCCCTGCGCGGCAAGTTGTTCCAGCATTTGGCGGGTTTCGGTTTCGGTAGCCCCGGCCAGCCGTTCGACCTGGCAGCCGGCGGCTCGTAAAACCTGCTCGGCTTGACCGGACACGCCGCCCGGCCCGCCAATAATGGTCACATGTTTGGCCGATTTAGCTTCCTCAACCGAAAAGCCGATTGTCACCGGGAACTTATCAATATAAGTAAAGGCCCCTAACAAGTCCCACTTGGCCCAGTTGCCATTCCCTTGATGCCAGAAGAGCATATAGTGTTCGATGGGCTTGACAAGCACTGGAGGAGGAGTCGGGGTAGGTTGGGGAGTTGGCGTTGGGGTAGGTGTTGGAACAGGCACAGGGGTAGGTACAGTCCCAGTCATCAGGCTTTGCACTTTAGCCAGGAGCGGTCCTTTCCAGACTGGAAAGGTTGCGCCGGGACTGCCTGTTTTTACCAAATCACTGTAGCCAAAGATTTGATCGGCTGGGATGCCTAATTGCACCGCCAGTTGAGCCAGCAGCGCTGCCGCCGCATCGAGTTGGGGTTGGGGCGGGGCTACGCTGGTAAAGTCGCCGATCAAACAGATGCCGGCGCTATCACCGCTGAAATTACCGGCATGATTCGCCACGGCTTCAAGCGGCTGAGTCTGGAAGACCTGTCCCTGGGGGGTAATACAATAATGATAGGTAATACCCGGCAAATTGCGAGTATTTACCTGATAATCGGCTACCCGCTGCACCGTAACAGTGGGCGGCGTGGCCGTATGATGGATAATCAAGCGACGAATGGCCGACCGGGCACGGGTAGGATACTGCTGGGTGGCGCTACGGGGCAGGCTGGCACTGATATCCTGAATTTGGATGAGCGCCTGCGCCGGGGCCGGGGTGGGAGTAGGAACAGGCACAGGGGTAGGGGTAACAACCACCGGCTGCGTGGTGACATTAATCGGCGAAACGAGCAAGCCCTGGTCCCCTTGCGAGGTAAACCAGGTGACCTGTTCATGAATCATATCCCAGCGCAATTGGTAAATACCGGGCGCGTCAGGGGTGCGCAGCCGTGCCTGTAGGTTCACTGCGCCATCGGGCGGCACATCGGCGGGCAGGGCGGTGCGAAAATCAAACTGGGGGGGGAAGGTCAACATTTGGCCGGCCGCGTTGTACCACTGGAATCCCAGCCGGAAGGGTGTCATACCGCCCTGGGCCCAGGTCATGCTGCCGACATTTTGCACCGAAACAGTCAAATCCAGCGTTTGGCCTGCCGGAAGCGTAGCCGGGGTGTTATGGCCGAGATAGCGCGTCCGGTAGGATGGCCGGCTCGCGACCGGCGTGGTGGGAATAGGAATCTCTACCGGCAGCGGGGTAGGGCTGACCGGAGTCACTTCAGGATTCCATTGATAATTGAAGGCAATAGCATCGCGGAAATCGTTTTGGACTCCCTGTTTACCGTCAATATGCCACTTATCGTGCCTCGGCCAGCGATAGAGAATGGCAGCCCGAATTTGCTGGTGGCCGGCCTTATTCCAATCGTTAATTTCTTTATAGGCATTTTTGACCCAACCCCGGTTGGCGTCTTCCCAGGGATCATCCTGGTCCATCTCGGTCAGGTAGACCGGCAGGTTGCGCATGGCCGGAGGGATTACATTCATCTGATCGCGATAAGTCCGGAAATGGTAGTTATATTTCTGAAAAGGGGGTCCCAGCTTGGTGTCACTGAAAACAAGAGTGGGATCAACGCCATGGGTGTAAGCATGAATGGCAATACCGTCACAATTACCCGGTCCAATGGCCATTAAAATATCCCGCAGATATTGGATATAGTCACCAATCCCACCCGCCAGATTATTGGCTGTATACGCGCCTTGAGCGTCGGCCGCGTAAGTTGTTTCAGGGTTCCAGGGTCCTATCGCGCCGACAATAATCTGGTCATCGCTGTGTCCGGGCAGGCGGCGGATAGCGTTACGGCACAGCCGATAACAGTCGGCGTATAGGCGAGGCGTAATCGGCTCAGGTTGGTCAGTACCGGGCTTGCGCGGCTGTTCTCGGGCCAGGTTCATTTCATTGCCAATAATCCAGATATGGGCGCCAGGTGATCTGTTGACAAAATTGGCCGCGCGCTGGGCAAAATCCTGGTACTTGTTTGGGAGAGGAATGGTGCCATCGGGGCCGTAGGCATGGTTCAGGCGGACAATCACGCCAAACCCCCTATCGGCCAGGTCAATATAGTTGCTGCCTCCCATATCGCCAGGATTTGCCCGGATTTCCTCCGTTACCAAAACCCATCCTTTCGCCTTCCCGTCAACCAGCATGAGGTGCTCGCCGCCGCGATCATGCATGCCGTAAATGTAGAGGGATTCTCCTTTAGGAACAGCCATAAGTCACTCCTTTGTGGAATTTAAATTGATAGAAATGCCGGCGAATGAAAAGTAGATTAATACTTACGTCAAGTTTGGTTCTAACCTCAAAATTATAAACGAAAATAACGATTGGGAAAAGCTGTTCTTTTCATTATGGGTTCGCCCCCAATCATGGTCATGGAGGACACACGAAGCGGGTACCTAATCCCACAGAACTGCCTGAATTTAGACAGACCTTTTCTTTGTAGCAGCGCTAGTTGGAACAATGTGCTTACTGTTGTACAATCGGGCCAGGGGGAGGATCGCTGACCGCCGGCGATTGATCGCCGCCTTGCAGCGAGCGGGTCAATATCCTGCTGGCAAACGGCAAAAGTATGAAAACCCTTAACCTTGCTATCGAGTCATTCAATGAAGACTATTCGTAAGATATTCGCGGTTGGTTACTCATCTATTACTATCCTATTTTTCGGCTGTGCGTTGGCATTGATCGTCTTCGCCGTGTTTGAGCTATGGAACGGCGTCAACCCCAGCGCCGACCTGGCCGTACGCGAGCGCTTCAACGCTATCCTGGAGAGTATTGGCCTGCTGACTATCGCCGTCGCCGCCCTCGAACTGGGCCAGACTATCCTCGAAGAAGAAGTGCTGCGCGAAGCCCACATGAGCGCGCCGACACGCGTGCGCCGGTTCTTATCACGGTTTATGGTCGTCATTGTCGTCTCCCTTTCGGTTGAGGCTTTAATTGCTATTTTTCAATTTGTCCACGACGATCCGGCCCAGCTTCCACGAGCAGCCATGGTCGGCGTGGCAGCGGCGGTGCTGCTGGCGGCATGGGCCTTATTCGTCAAGCTCAACCGCAGCGCCGAGGAGTTAGAGCCGGAAGCCATGGAGCAGGCCAAGCAAGAGGATCACAAAGTAGAGTAGATTAGCCACTTTTGGCCTTATTTGACATTGCCAGCCCCACGACTATAATCGGAATGTTTGTATAATTATTCTCGCCCCACTGGAAGAAGCGGGTGAATAGATAAGGGCACCATTGAATTTATGAGACAACGAAATATTACCATTGTCATCGGTATTTTGCTGCTGACAGCCGTGTTGATCTGGATCAACAGCGTCAATTTAGAATATACTTATCCTGAAGCAACCGAAGGTGCGCCCGCCGAAGCTGTCCCCTGGTGGGCCGCTTTATTACCCTGGCAAGGCTCTCAGCAGCGCAGTATTGCCGTTCACCAGGGGCTGGACTTGCAGGGCGGCTTGCAGGTGGTGCTAGAAGCCGACCTGCCGGCAGACCAGCAACTCCAAGAGGGCGCAATGGAAGCAGCCCGGGTGATTGTGGACAACCGGGTGAACGGCCTGGGTGTGACCGAGCCGTTGGTCCAGCTTCAAGGCAGCAATCGCATGATTGTCGAACTGCCCGGTATCTCCGACCCTGAACTGGCCATCAGTACTTTGCGTGAAACAGGCTTACTGGAATTTGTAGATGCTCAGTCCAGCCCTATTCCCGAAGGGACGATCATCCAAACCAGTTTTGGCGGAGCGGGTCAAGCCAGTTCGACTCAACCTGTGACCGGTACTAACGAGATTTCGGCAACCGGCGAGATTAGCGCCAGTCAGGTCGCCCCACCGGCCCAAATCTACCCCACCATCATCACCGGCAGCGATCTTGATCAGGTCAGCAATGCCGGTTTCAACCCTGATCGCCGGGTGGTAGAAATCAATTTTAGCCTCAAGCCCGAAGGCGGGCAGAAGTTTGGGGAATATACCGGGGCTAACATTGGCAATTTCCTGTGCATTGTTCTGGACAAAAAAGTACTCTCGTGTCCTACGGTCAATGCCCGGATTGATACAAGTGGGACCATTTCCCTGGGCCAGGATAGTTTGGAGCAGGGCCAGGCCCTGGCTATCCAGTTGAAGTATGGCGCCCTGCCGGTGCCGCTCAAAGTTGTTGAGAACCGGACGATTGGCCCCACCCTGGGCCAAGATTCGGTCCAGAAAAGCATCCAGGCTGGGACAATTGGCTTGATCATTGTTTCACTCTTTATGTTGATTTACTACCGGCTGCCCGGTTTCATGGCTGTCCTGGCCCTGGCGGTTTACGGCCTGCTCAACTTTGCCTTGTATAAAACTATTCCCGTTACGCTCACCTTACCGGCCATCACCGGCTTTATTTTGTCTGTCGGTATTGCAGTGGACGGCAATATTTTGGTATTTGAACGATTGAAGGAAGAGCTGCGGGCGGGGCGCAGCTTAAAAATGGCGATGGAACTGGCCTTTAGCCGGGCCTGGCCCTCCATTCGCGACTCGGCCTTCAGTACGTTAATCACCTGTCTGATCCTGTTCTGGTTTGGCTCTAACTTTGGCGCGGGGGTAGTTAAAGGTTTTGCGATCACGCTGGCCCTGGGTGAGTTAATTCACCTTTTTACCAACATTACCGTCACCCGCGCCTTCCTGCGCCTGATGGTGGGTATCACCGGCGAAGGTTTAAAGGACAAGCCCTTCTTGCTCGGCCTTCAGCGCGAACCGGCAAGCAGCCCTGCGCCGTGGTGGGCCTCCTGGCTCCTGGATATTGTCGGTAAGCGGAAGTGGTACTACATTTTGTCGTTGGTGTTTATCATTCCCGGCTTGATCGGGATGATTTTCTCGCAGATCGAATATGGCACGCCGCTGAAATTGGGAATTGATTTTACCAGCGGTTCCTTGATGGAATTGCAGTTCGAACAGCCGGTCCAGCCGGCCCAGGTGCAGCAAATTTTTGCCAACTTCAGCTACAATGGCCTTGACTTCAAAGACACAGCGGTAACTACCGCCAACCAGTTGGGGCAGGAAACCATCCTCATTCGTTCCAAATTCCTGGAAGAGGAACCCAAATCGCTGCTCGAAGAGCAGTTACAGAGCGAGTTGGGCAACTTCAAAGAGCTGCGCTTCGACTCGGTCGGCCCGACGATTGGCCAAGAGGTCGGCCAGGCTGCCAGTTACGCTATTATAGCAGCGGCAATTGCTATTTTGCTGTTCCTGGTGTTTGCCTTTCGCTCGGTGCCCAATGCGTTTCGTTACGGCGTCGCTGCCGTCGTCGCCATGCTCCACGACATTTTGGTCGTGGCGGGCTTGTTCGCCATTGCCGGCTTGGTGCTGGGTTGGGAAGTGAACGCGCTGTTCCTGACCGCCATCCTGACGGTCATTGGCTTCTCTGTCCACGATACCATCGTTGTCTTTGACCGTTTGCGTGAGAACCTGCCGCGCCATCGCAACGAACCCTACGAAGTGGTCTGCAACCGCAGCATTCTGGAAACGCTGAACCGAAGTCTGGCCACATCTATCGCCACGCTTTTTGTCGTCATCGCTATCCTGCTATTCGGTGGGGCGACGATCAGACAATTTATAGCCATTATCCTGGTTGGGATTATCACCGGCACCTACTCCTCCATCTTCAATGCCGTGCCGATCCTGGTATCCTGGCAGATGGGCGAAATCGGCAACCTTTTCCGCCGCTTGACTGGCCGCACCCCCGTCGAAGCGACCGCCCAGAGCTAATCCACTATGAAATACAAAAAGGCTCCTGTACCTTCTCAGGAGCCTTTTTTAATACAGATTTGATTAAAAGTTAGGAGTCCAAAGTACACTTTGGACTTTTATCCATTCAGAGGAAGGCTAAAGGTGAAACGACTGCCTACTCCTAACTCACTCTGCACCCAGATGTCGCCACCATGCGCTTCGACAATCTGCTTGGCAATTGCCAGCCCTAAGCCGGCCCCGTTTTCCGTTCCATTCTCCTGCACACGATAAAACTTTTTGAAGATCAACTCCAGGTCACCCGGCGCAATACCGACGCCTGTATCCGCCACTGCCACCTGAACTCGCAATTGATTACCGGATAGAGTAACATTCACTGAACCCCCGGGCCGGTTATATTTGATGGCATTATCAACCAGGCTCATCATTACCTGGTGCAGACGTTTAGCATCTCCCTGGATAAGCGGCAGATTCTCTTTTGCCTTAAGCGACAGAGTAACATTCTTCTGCAGGGCCTGGCTCTGCCGGCACTCTAACACTTCTTGAGCCAATAAGTGAAGATCCACTTTTTCCTTTTGCAATTGGACTCGGCCGGTTTCTAACCGGCTCAAATCAAGAAAATTATTGACCATATGGACCAGATAAACAGCCTCGCGGTTGACTGATTCTAACCCAACCCGCCAATTTTCGGTGTTCACGTTTGAGTTGGCCAGCATAAACTGGCTAAAATCAATAATGGAGCTTACCGGTGAATGTAACTCTTGCGCCAGCTTGGCTACCTCGTCACTCTGCTCAAACATCCGCGCGTTTTGAATAGCTACAGCCGCTTGTCCAGCCAGGGTATGAAGCAGGCGAATATCATCGCCGGTAAAACCGGCCCGGTGATGCTTGTTATAAACCTCTAAAACCCCCAACGTTTTTTCTTTGAACTTTAACGGGACACCCAAAATCGAGCAGGCTTCAAACCAGGGCAGTTGGTCAATTTCACTAAAAGAGCGCCCATCCTCGCGCAGGTTATCCACCACCAAAAACTCTCCCGTGCGGACAATCCAGCCCGCCAGACTGCCCTCAAAGGGGATGGTTCGCCGCTCCAGGGGTCTGACCAGTTCTCCGCTAACTGCTTCAAGATAAAGCTCTCCACTTCCTTTATCCAATAACAGAACAGCCGCAACTTCCGTATCGGTCAATTCAACCGCTTCTTCGACGACAAACCGCAGTAAAGGCGCCAGTTCCAGAGTGGCATGCAGCTTGCGGCTGACTTCCAGCATCATTTCCAGCCGCGCTACTTGAATTTCTGCTGATAAAGGGTGATTGTGGGTAAGATCTTTCAGCATCAACGGCATACCATCCTTGAATAGACTGTGGTCTCAACTATCTAAAATTCTAACACCAGGGTGATAGGCTGACAAGAGGGTTATGAGTCCCAAATCATTAATACTGGCTTACCTTTTTCCTGGCTCTTGGGTCTATTTTCGATCAAAAGTGATTTTTTCCACAAAACTGATAGTTTTTGAGAGTCACGCAGTGCTATAATAACCACAGATTGAGCGAAAAACACTATTGTTGCGCCCGTTTTTGGCTCAAAACCAAGTGCAAAATTACCAAGCTATAAGAACTTGAGGGGGAGGGTCAACTCGTATAGCAATGAGCAATCTATTTGCGGGATTTTACAAGCTGACACAATCGGAGCGTTTGCAGAAGTTGGCGGAATTTGCCGGTTTGCAGGCCGATGACTTGTCGGCTTTGCGATCCAGTCTCTCAGCCGAGCAGGCCGAGGTCATGATTGAAAATGTGGTCGGTCGCTACACCTTACCGCTTGGCCTGGCTACAAATTTCTTGATTAATGAAGAAGAAGTACTGGTTCCCATGGTAGTCGAAGAGCCGAGCATTGTGGCTGCGGTCAGTTATGCGGCTAAACTGGCCCGCGCTGGCGGCGGTTTTCGTACTGCCAGCAGCGAACCACTGATGATTGGGCAGGTTCAGGTTTTGGATGTAGCGAATTTAGACGAGGCCGCCGCTAAACTCATGGCCGCCGAAGACGAGCTGCTGGCCGCTGCCAATCAACACCATCCGACCATTCAAAAGTTGGGAGGCGGGGCCAAAGGCATTGAAATCCGACCCTTGCCCGACACACCCGCCGGCCCTATGCTGATCGTCCACATTTTGTACGACTGCCGGGATGCGATGGGGGCCAATGCCGTCAATACCGCCGCAGAAAGCATCGCCCCGCTCATCGAGCAGATCACGGGCGGGCGAGTCAACCTGCGCATTCTATCGAATCTAACCGACCGCCGCACGGCTCGCGCCGAGTGCCTCATTCCCATCGAGCAGCTTGCCCGCGATGGCTTGCCGGGCGATCAGGTCGCCCGGTCCATTTTTGAAGCCTGGGCTTTTGCCGCCGCCGACCCTTACCGGGCGGCGACCCACAATAAAGGAGTAATGAACGGGATTGACGCAGTGGCCGTAGCGACCGGTAACGACTGGCGTGCTTTGGAAGCCGGGGCGCACGCCTACGCCGCTCGAAATGGACGTTACACCAGCCTGACCGAGTGGTCGCTGGTAACGCTTGGCGAACACGGTCTGGAGACAGGCCAGGTGACCCATTTACGCGGCGCGTTGGATATGCCGTTAAGTGTCGGTACAGTTGGCGGCGCGACTAAAGCTCATCCCACGGCCCGCGTTTCGATGAAGATTTTG
The DNA here is from genome assembly GCA_015075185.1 of Anaerolineales bacterium. Classification (GTDB taxonomy): domain Bacteria; phylum Chloroflexota; class Anaerolineae; order 4572-78; family J111; genus DSQQ01. The sequence goes on from JABTUW010000001.1 coordinate 571,597, forward strand.
GGCCAGCCCCACGCCCGCCGGCTGGCTGAAATTATGGTCGCCGTCGGTTTGGCGCAAAACCTGGCCGCAATCCGGGCCTTAGCTACCGAGGGAATTCAACGCGGCCACATGCGGCTGCATGCCCGGCAGGTGGCGCTGGCCGCCGGGGCCAAAGAGGGGCAGGTGCAGCAAATCGCCGATAAACTGGTGGCGCTGGGCAATATCCGGGTCGAAACAGCCAGGGGGTTAATCGGGATGTGATGGGCGCAAAGGGTAGGGTCAACGGGGCGACCTTATTTGTCCTGGACATATTATTGACAAAATATAGACAATACGATATAATATTAGACAAAATATAGACACTTTTCTACTTAGGTGGAGCAAAAAGCATGCCTTTGATGAGACCTACTGCCGCAGCCGGTATTGTTGGCTACGGTAGTTACATTCCTAAATATCGCTTACCGGCTCAAGAAGTCGCCCGGGTCTGGACGGGCGGCAACGGCGAGTTGCCGATCAAAGAGAAGGCCGTGCCGGGGCCGGACGAAGACACCATGACCATTGGCCTGGAAGCGGCGCGCAACGCCTTGGCCCGCGCTCAGATCAACCCCCAAGAGATTGGCGCGGTGTGGGTCGGCAGCGAAAGTCACCCTTATGCCGTTAAGCCAACCAGCACCATCATTGCCGAAGCGATTGGAGCCACGCCCTACACCCAGGCCGCCGACTGGCAGTTTGCCTGCAAAGCCGGTACCGAAACCATTCAGGCAGCGATAGGGTTTGTCGGCAGCGGGATGGCCCACTATGCCCTGGGCATCGGCGCGGATACGGCCCAAGGCCGTCCGGGCGACGCCCTGGAATATACCGCCGCAGCCGGCGGCGCGGCCTTTATCATCGGTCCGGCCGCCGAAAGCATGGCTATCTTTGAAGCCAGTTCTTCCTATGTCACCGATACACCCGATTTCTGGCGGCGGCCAACGACCCATTACCCCAGCCACGGCCAGCGCTTTACCGGCGAGCCTGCTTACTTTCATCACGTCCTCGGTGTTGGGCAAGAGTTTATGAACCAACTGGGGCGGACGGCCAAAGATTTCGACTATGTAGTACTCCACCAGCCCAACAAAAAGTTTCCGGAGCGAGCCGCGACCATGCTGGGTTTTGAAAAGGAGCAGTGGGTGACAGGTCTGCTGGTGCCGGTGGTCGGCAACACCTATGCCGGGGCCAGTATTTTAGGCTTAACCGCCATCCTCGATGTCGCCAAGCCGGGAGACAAGATTCTGTGCATTTCCTTCGGCTCCGGTGCCGGCAGTGACGCCTTTGCCCTGCGAATTACAGATAACATTGTCGGTAAGCAGCAGTTAGCGCCGACCACGCAGGCCTATATCAATCGCCGGGTAGAGATTGATTATGCCACCTATGCCCGCTACCGCCAGAAATTGCAGATGCATTAAGGGTTTTTCTCGTGCCCAAACTGAGTTTAGGCACGAGAAAACGTTTAACGTTACGAGGAGTTCATTTTGAGAGACGTATCTATCATCGGGATTGGACAGACACCGGTGGGAGAGCATTGGGATAGAAGCTTGCGTCACCTGGCCTATGATGCTCTGGCAGCGGCTATGCGCGATGCCAACGTCGAGCGAGCCGATGCCTTGTATGTCGGCAATATGCTTTCCGGCGAAGTATCAGGGCAGGCCCACCTCGGCGCGCTGATTGCCGATTTTGCCGGGCTGCGCAGCATCGAAGCGGTTAAAGTTGAGGCCGCCTGCGCCAGCGCCGCCGCCGCTTTCCGGCAGGCTTATATCGGTGTAGCCAGCGGCTTGCAGGATATTGCCATAGCTGTCGGCGTGGAAAAGATGACCGACGACATCGGCAGCAAGGTGACGGCAGGGCTGGCTTCCGCCGCGGATGCGGAGTACGAGGTTATTCACGGCGTCAGCTTTGTGGCCCTGAATGCCCTGATTATGCAGCGCTACATGTACGAATACAAGCTCCGGCGAGAGGATTTTGCCGGTTTCGCCATCAATGCTCACGCCAATGGGGCACGCAACCCCAATGCTATGTTTCAGAGTCCCATCAGCCGGGAGGCTTTTGTGCGCTCCAGCCTCATCGCCGACCCAATTGCTCTCTTAGATGCCAGCGGCATGGCCGATGGCGCGGCGGCGGTAGTGCTTTGCCCAACCGAGCAGGCCCGCGAATTTAGCAATAACGCAGTGCGTATCAGGGCCAGCGCCGCCGCCACCGACAGCTTGAGCGTTCACGACCGGCGTGATCCCTTGTGGCTGCAGGCGGGTGAAGACTCAGCCCAACGGGCTTACCGGCAGGCCAGAATTGGCCCAACAGATATTGACTTTTTTGAACTGCACGATGCATTCACCATTATGGCCGCCTTAAGCCTGGAAGCGACCGGTTTTGCCGAACGCGGCAAAGGCACCTGGCTGGCTCGCGATGGCGAAATCACTTTGGAAGGCAAAATTCCTATCTGCACTCAGGGTGGTTTGAAAGCGCGTGGCCATCCCGTGGGGGCCACCGGGCTGTACCAGATTGTCGAGGCTGTCCAACAGCTACGCAGCGAAGCGGGAGAAAATCAAGTAGCCAATGCTCGCCTGGGGATGACCCAAAACATCGGCGGCAGCGGAGCAACGATTATCACCCATATTTTTGAAAGAGTGAATGGATGAGACGAAGAGGCGAGGAGCAGTGAAGCCAGACTGGATCATTCCTTTTCTCCTCCTCGCGCCATCGCATTATCGAGTCATTAATTATTTTTAAGGAGAACTTATTACGATGTCTACAGAAATTGCCCAACATTGGCGATTAAAGTCACAGCGGTATCAGTTGGTGGGCGAGGTTTGCCCGCAGTGTAACGGTAAGATTTTTCCGCCGCGGGATGTCTGTCCCTACTGCGCCGAAGGACCGGCTCAACCGCCGTTCAAATTCAGCGGGCGGGGTGAGGTCTACTCACACACCACGGTCCACAAGCCGCCAGAGGGGTATGAAGAAGTGGCCCCCTACACAGTAGCGTTGATCAAGCTGGAAGAAGGCCCCCTGATCACGGCCCAACTGACCGATGTGGCTAATGACGAGGTTGAGATTGGCATGCCGGTCGAGATGGTCACGCGCAAACTGCGCACCCAGGGCGACGAGGGATTGATTATTTACGGCTACAAGTTCCGTCCCCAGTTGGCTACCGTCTAAAGGTTTTCGACAACCAAACTTGGTAAATATGGAAGGTTGGAAGATTGGCTAGTATTTACCAACCTTCCAATCCTCCAACCCTCCCGGTTTTACCAATTGGCAGGATTTCCTGAACTTCCTCTTACTTTTTACTTGAGCCGGATAAGGCGGTCGTCACCCCCAGACCAATATAAACACTCCCCGCAAAATAGCGTTGGGCGCGTAAGAAACCCAAATTTCCCCGCAGCCAATGCCCCACCGTACCGGCCAGAAGCGCATAAAGGCCATCGCTGCAGATACCCAAACCCACAAAAATGAAACCCAGGAATAAAATTTGCCCAACGACCCCGCCCCGCGAGACATCCACAAACTGAGGCAAAAAAGCCAAAAAGAACAGGGCTGTTTTGGGATTAAACACGTTAACCACCACGCCTTGATAGAAAATACGGGCCAACCTTTTGCGCTCGATGACGTCAGGCCGGGACAGTTCCTCCCGGACCAGCAGTTTGCGCACCCCCAGACAGATGAGATAAGCCGCTCCTAAATATTTCACCAAACTAAAAGCCAGGGCCGACGACATCAACAGCGCCGAAAGGCCCAGGGCCGCCGCAATCACGTGCAGCAGATTAGCCACCTCCACCCCTAACACCGAGACAATCCCGGCCAGCCGGCCTTGATCAATGCTGCGAGCGACGATGTAAAGCACGGCTGGACCGGGTGTCAACAACAGCGCCGCAGCGGCCACCACAAAGAGCACCAATTGAGACAGTTCAGGCATATCAGCCTCCTTAAAAAAATGAATTTGGATTTTGAAACCGGGATTATAAACAAGCCCCGCAACTTAAGGCTTCAGAAGCTGGGGCTGCGGGCACGGTGCACGAACGATCTTTTTTTGGCTCGATGATTGAAATCATCGGCTGGTACAAAAAGTGCGTTCAAAACGCACTAAACGGCTGTATTTCAACCTGTTTCAACGGGTTTTCGATTACCAGCAGGGCGTTTCAACGCTCTGCCCCAAGGCTGGCGAGTAAATTCACCAACAGATCGTTCGTGCACCCCCGCGGGCAAAAACGGCTGACATTTTCGACAAAATGAGGCATAGCTGCGCAAATGTAATCAACCACCGCGTAGATATAGGCTTGTTCGGCGGCAGGGTTACGCTGCTCATTCGTTACCGCTTCCCATACATCCAGCACCGGCGCTTCCGTGCCGTAACAAATTTGATTAAACAGCCATGCGTCCCGGCCAAACTGCTCTTGCAGATAGCGGCGGTGATCCAGCCCCATCGCCACCACCACATCTGCTTCGGCCAGCATCTCGGCGGTGAGGCGTCGCTGCCGGTGGGCCACCGGGTTAAGGCCGTGCAGCGCCAACCGCTCCCGTACATGCAGCGACATGGCCTGGAGCTTGGCTTCGGTGCCGGCGGAACTAACCCGATAAACCTGTTGCGGCCCCAAGGCCGCTTTCAATGCATACTCCGCCGTCATGCTTCTAAAAATGTTGCCGGTACAGACAAAAAAGATAGATGGCATCGCCTTAAGACAGTCTCGGAAGGCTGGAAGGTTGAAAATTTCCCAGCCTTCCTATCTTCCCAACTTAATCATTCATGTTACGCAGCTTCGCAGGTAGGAGTCCCGAATTTATTCGGGTTTTCCCGGACTAAAGTCTGGACTCCAGCGTAAGAGTTAATCAACCAGCGATAACGTCACGCCCGGATATACAGGCGGCGGCCCATCAGGGTTGAGGAACAACCAGCGCAGTAAGTCGCGATAAAAGCGGAACAACGGAATCTGCTCGGCCACCTGATTCCGCACCTGCTGACGGTTGGCCCGAAAGCTGGTGTGACTCTCTTTGGTTAACAACTCTCGCTCGTGCAGAAAATTACCCAGGGTTTGGATTTGAATTTCAACGGTTTTATCCGACCAGCGGACGACAGATTTCAAAGCTTCCCACCCTGTCTGTTTTTGCTGGCCGGGGGTGAGGTAATCCTTAACCTCGACAAACTGAAGCCGCCTGTTTTGGGGCACAGGTTCAATCTCAAACTTGGCCAGCGCGTCATCAGACCAGGCCAACTCCACCAGGGCCAGGTGGACTTTGTGGGCGTCGGCCAGACTGCCGACCACAATTTTGATCCCAAAAATGTCCTTCACGTAGCGGCTCAAGTGCTGCAATTTTTTATCTCGGACCACAATAGTATCGAGGTCAAAGATTTCGTCCACAACCTTGTTCCAAACCTCTTGTTCGGCCTTGATCCGGCTGATGATTTTGTGGATACCGTAGGGGTTGGCGGCTGTCGGCTGGTAATCCACCATATTGGCGACCAAATTAGCCCTGCTCCAATCCCGCCCATCAAAAATGAGCAATTTCTTTAGTTGGCGGCTGCCCAGGTCAATATCGGTGGTGGTGAATAGATCTTCGGCTGAGACATTTTGGGTGACGGTGAAACGCTCTTTGGTCGTCTCCACTTCGCCGATGACCACACTCTGAATTTGGTACGAGGCTACAAAAGAGTCGCAAATAAGCTGGCAGAGACGGTGCAGTTTCTCCTCACCGTGGAGAATCATATTGGCAAAAGCCAGCCGCACCTGTTCCAGGTGGGACCGAGAAAATTGAAGCTCGTGGTGGGCCATCGCGTGTTCGATCAGCTCCAGGCGCAGACGCTGAAGCTGGATCACCAGCTCGTTCAAGATCGGTTCCGTCGTGACCATCCACAATGGCGAGCCCGAGGTCGAGTCAATCTTTGGCTGGGGTTGGGTTTCACGAACGGCGGCAACGCTTTCAAGGGTAGAGGGCACAGACAATACTCTTTTCGTACCTGGCACGACACCTCCTCCAGTAAGATTTGTTTTGCCAAATTGTTAGCCAAGAGGTGCGATGCACTTTCACACCAACAAAATTAGCCATTAGCCAAGCAAGTGCAATACCCCTGAGTAGTTACCTCTGTTCAAAATTGTATACTGGAATCAAAATTTTTTCTAGTCCCCAATTGGGGTCAACAAAAACCCCAAGCGTTCTCTGATCTTGGGGATTTCTCGTTTGCCGGAGTGCAAAAGCTAAGCTCTTGCACTCCACGCCTTCCCTCATTTACCGCTGATAACGCCGGGCAAACTCCACTAACCGTTTGCGACCTGCGGGAGACAACCCCAGGCTCTCCAGCTCCACCTGCAACTGGTCAAGCTCCCCGTAACCGCTGACATAGCCGTTCACCCGCGCCGTCGCCGTCGAATTGACGAAATCTTTGGGATCGGGATAAATGGCCCGGTACTCGTCGAGCAGCTCCGAGGTGTAGCGGAGCATATATTTTTGGTGGTAATCCTCGGCCAGGTAAAACTCGGTCGCCGGGAGGATCTCTGTTGTAATTTCAGCCGCGTACTTGGCGGCCTGCTGCGCTTTGCTGGCCAGTGCCAGTTGCCGCTGGGCCTCGTCGTGATAAAACACCGCGACCATGTATTGTTTGCTCCACGAACGGCGGGTGGGGCTGTGACTGTTCCAGAAGATTTCCAACAGTTCCTCGTAAGAAATCCGGGCTGGATCATAATCAAGTTGCAGCGTTTCGGTATGGTCGCCGAGACTGTGGTAGGTGGGATTGCGTTTTTTCCCGCCCGCGTACCCTACCCGCGTCCGCACCACGCCGGGGAGACTCCCAAACTGGGAGTCCGGCCCCCAGAATCAGCCTAAAGCAAAGGTGGCTGTTTCCGTTTGGGCCGGCGCGGCGGCGTCAATCGGCGGGATGGCGGCAGTGAAAACGGCAGGAGCGGGTAGTTTCTTGGTAAAAATCATGACTCATCTCCTTAAAAAATGATTAGGGAGTGTCAAAGTGCATTTTGACACTCCCTAATTTCATTCAGAGACGTGCCAAAGCTGATGATGACACTTGATAGATTTGGAATAAAGCTTACTTACCTATCTGAATCATACGTTAAATACCTTACAAATTGCTTAAATCTTTGAAGCAATCGGTTGAATCACTGAAATCACTGAAGCCGTTATTCATCCATACTTCAGCGATTTCAAGCCAATCATCAGTGAGGAAGCCGTGTCCCGAAATTTTTATACAGTGGGACCACCTTCCCCTTCTACTTAACGCAATAATCGGGTATAATTCTGCCCAGCAATTATTTCCCTATCGCGTAAAAGGTAAAATGACTATTTCCAGATTTTCCCCCTTCCTCGCTTCACTCCTCCTCACCCTCCTCCTCACCGCCTTCGGCCCGCCTCCCCCAACGAACCCTGTTCATGGCCGGCCCAAAACCCAGGCGCGACCAGCCTTGAGCGGGCCGGTCCAAACCTATGCCACCGGCCATTTTCTGATCCACTACACTCTGAAAGGGGAAGATGCCGTTGCCCGTACCGACGACGACGGCAACGGCCTGCCCGATTTTGTCGAAGCGGTGGCCGAGGCGTTGGAATTCTCCTGGCAGCGCCAGGTCGAAGCGATGGGCTGGCGGCCGCCGCTGCTCGACGAGGGGGAGGGCGGCGACAGCAAACTGGATGTCTACCTGGAGGATCAAAGCCACCTCTTTGGCAACGGTGATTTGTTTGGCTACACCGACACCTTCGGCGGCTTTACCGGCGACAACCCTGCTACTCCGAAAGAAGAGACTGACACGGCTTATGCTTATCTGAGTTTGGATAACGATTACGACCCCGATCAATTTGATCTGTATGAGCTTGACCCGCTGGATGCTATGCGCACTACGGCGGCCCACGAGTTTAATCACGCGCTTCAATCTGCTTACGATGACGAGGATCCTTATGCCTGGATTTACGAGGCCACTGCCGTCTGGGCGGAGGATGAGCTTTACCCTGAACTTGACGGTGCGCGCAGCTACCTGGCCGATTATATGGATGCGCCTGACCTTTGCCCTCTCAGCGTGGGACGCGACGACCAGGACGTGCGCTGGTACGGCGGCTGGATTTTGCTGCGCTACCTGGCCGAGCAGCACGGCGGGCCGGAAACCATCCGGCGGCTCTGGGAAAATATGGCCGAACTGGACGGTCTGACCGCTCTGGAAGCAACCTTGCGGGAACAGCAGCTTACCTTGGCCGAACTGCTGGTCAATTTTGCTGTGGCCAACCTGCTCAAATCGGACTGCCCGGCCAATGCCCCGTATTGTTACGCGCACGGCAGCGACTATCTGCGGCCCTACGTCGAAGGCTCGCTGCGGGTAGAGGCCGGCGCAGCCAAGACGTTTGTGCCCAAGGATGGCGTGCAGCACTTTGGCGCGGATTATATCCGGCTGAAAAGTGACGGGCCAATCCGGCTTGCTTTCCGGGGATCGCCGGCGGGTAAGTGGCAACTACGGCTGGTCGGCTTGACCGGGGCAACGGCTAAAGTCATCCCCTGGACTCACTCTAGCCCAACCACGGCTGACCCTTCAGCCTTTGAGAAGCTTTATTTGGTGGTCGTCAATACGGCTCCGGCCGAAGCTGAGGAAGACTGCGGCTATCACAACTACACTTTGGCTCTGGCCGCCGCCGGGAACAACGATCCACCCGAAGCGCCACCCCTGCCCCGCGACCCAGGTCCTTACGTTCCACCCGCTTACATGGTGGGTGGGCAGGAGGAGGGTGTCGCGCCTGCACCGATCCTAAGTGGCGGCCAGCCTATCACGTTGGAGGAGGCTCCTTTCCCGCCGTTTTATCCAGGTTATTTGCCATTCGACTATAGTCTGTCCGACCTGCTCAGTTATACGAGCGCCAATCTGGACGAGTGGGCGCAAGATTACGCCCCTGGCGGCGAGCCGGTCCTGGGCCTGATCTATGACCGGGGCGAGAACCCGGACGATTATCTGGCCCTCCTCCAAAGTCCTGCCCCGCCGCAAACCCTGGCGGAATGGGTCGAGGCGATGGGCTACCTTGAAACCGATATCCGGCTGGTCAATGACCATGAGGTTCACCTGGTCGAATACCATGACGAAAGCGGTCGTTTGAGCGTAGCCACCTTCATTCATCACGACCGCTTCATCGTCGTTGAAGCCCCATTCGATTTGATCGAAATGCAGCAGGTGGTGGCAGGATTCCTGGCCAATAACCCTTAAACACAAACACGCTTGCCAATTCCCCTCCCCAATGCTAGAATCGAAGTATGGATTTATGAGTGGAGCGAAAACGCCTTTCTCCATCCCTCTAACTCTCCAACTGCCCGCAAGCTGTTGCCAGGAGTCAGTACAATTTTATGCAAATTCACCCGGCTGAGCTAGCCGACCTTAACCTGTGCTACCAGCTTAATATGGCTTACACCACCGATTATGTGTGGCAAATGCAAACCCGCGAAAATGGGCGCACCATAGATGTGCGCTTCGATACGGTGCGCCTGCCCCGCCCCATGCGGGTGGATTATCCCCGCTCTCCCGATGAGTTGTTGCTGCATTGGCAGCAGGATGGCTGCTTTTTGGTAGCTCGCACGCTGAATGATGAGGTGGTTGGTTTTTTGGATGCCTGGCCCCGGCCCTGGCAAAATCTTTTATGGATTTCCAATCTGGTTATTGACCAGGCTTATCGGCGGCAGGGCTTCGGGTCGCGCCTGCTTAAGTCGGCCCGCCGCTGGGCCATGGAGCACGAGCTGGCCCAACTGATGCTGGAAATCCAGACCAAAAACCACCCGGCGATTTCTTTTGCTCAAAAACATGGCTTCCAATTTTGCGGGTACAACGAGCGCTACTATCCCAACGGCGATATCGCCCTCTTTTTCTCACTATCTGTTTAATAAAGGCGCAGGCTGAGATCACAAACCTTAGCCCTGGCCCAGCCGTTTATTGAGCAACTACAGCAATGAACCCTATTAATTCCACCCACATTTTAGCCGGTCTGAACCAGATTCTTTCTTCGGCCATTACGATTCTGGCTTTTTCGCTTTTGGTTTACATGCTCATCCACAACCTGAGAAGTTCGGTGGGGCGCAGTTTTGCTGCCCTGCTGGCCTGCATGTGTTTTGCCTATGCCGGCGATGTAGCTCTCTTTCGAGTGGACAACCTGGCCGCGGCCATACCCTGGCTCAAATTCCAATGGATCGGCATTGCCTTTCTGCCCGCCGCTTATCTGCACTTTGCCGACGCCTTGCTGCGCACGACCAACGCCCCCTCCATGCGCCGCCGTTTTGCCGTCTGGATGGCTTACCTTTTTGGCCTGCTTGTCTTTTTGCTGGCCCTCCAAACCGAGTTTCTGGTGCATAATCCCTTTTATTCCCCCGGCGTAACCCAATTTAGGGCTGGCCCCTTCTTCTGGGTTTTTACGACTTACTTTTACACCACCCTTTTCTGGGGCGCGTATAAAATTTACTCGGCCCGGGCCCGCTGTCTGACCTCCGGGGCGCGCCGCCGCATGACCTACCTGGCGATTTCCTTTTTCGCGCCGGCCCTGGGCGTTTATCCCTACATGCTGATTGCCAATTCACCCTCGCTCAGCTCGTCCATCATTTTTGTCATCCTGCTGCTGGTGAATATCGGCATTGCCCTGATGATTACGGTGATGGCTTACAGTGTGGCCTTCTTCGGCGCCGTTCCGCCCGACCGGGCGGTCAAGCACGATTTGATCCACTTCCTCCTGCGGGGACCATTGGTGGCGATTATGGTTGTCTCCATTATTCAAGCACTGCCTGAGCGTGACCGGATTTTGGGGCTGCCGCGCGACTTCATTTTTGCCGCTTCCATTGTTACCGCCATTGTTATTTCTCAGTACTTAATCAATCTGGCCAAACCGGTCATTGACAGCCTGATTTCCTATCGCGACCGGGTCGAAATCGCCTGGATCAGCGAGTTAGACCGCCGCCTTTTGACCACCACCGACTTGCAGCAAGCCCTGGAAAATGTGCTGACCGCTCTGTGCGAGACGCTGCGGGTGCGCCATGGCTTTATCTACAACTTGGTCGCCCGGCAGGGGCCGCGCCTGGAAACGCGGGTCGGTTCCGCCGAGGTGGTCGAAAAGGCTTTGGCCGGGATTGATGTCGCCGACTTAATTCAACACAAGAACGGCAGTAATGGCTACCATTTCATTATTCAGAACGACTTCTGGTATATCATCCTGCAAAACAAAGCCCGCGACCGTTCCCTGGGGCTGCTGGGCCTGGAGGCGCGCGCCCCGGCTTACGATTTGACCCCCGCCGAGGAGGACAGTGCCGCCTTTTTAATTCAACAAGCCGAGCTGGCCCTGGAAGACCGGCGCTTGCAGCAAGAAGTATTTATGGCCCTGAAAAACATCATTCCCGAAATCGAGCGCATCCAGCGGCTGCGCAGCGCCGTGCGCTATGCCGGCTCGCCCAGCCTGGTCTCGCTGACCGAAAGCCCGGTTTTGGAGACTGACTTTCCGCAACTGGTCCGCGATGCGCTCAGCCACTACTGGGGCGGCCCCAAGCTGACCGGCAGCCCGCTCCTGGACCTGCGAGTGGTGCAAGAGGCGCTGGCCGAAAATGACGGCAGCCCTGTGCGCGCTCTCCGGGCGGTGCTGACCCAGGCCATCGAAAGGCAGCGCCCCGACGGCGAACGGCGCATGACCGCCACCGAATGGCTGATCTATAACATCCTGGATTTGAAATTTGTGCAGGGCATGCGCGTCCGCGATATTGCCCAGCGACTGGCGATGAGTGAAGCCGATTTGTACCGCAAACAAAAGCTGGCCATCGAAGAGGTGGCCCGGACCCTGAGCGAGATGGAAACGCAGGGCGCGCCGCGTATGGCCGCTGCCCCGGTTCAATCCGAGGAAAAATGAAGCCTCATCCTGCCTATCGCCGGCTGTTTTTGTGGCTGGCCCTCATCATTCTAGTCAGCCCCCTCATTTATTGGTCCACCGGCATAGGTCAAGCCGCTGCTACCTTAACCGCCGAGATCAGCCGCCTGCCGGACGGCACGCTGACCAGCAGCCCCAAAGCCGAAGCCCTGCATAGTCTATCACTGCCTATGCGAATAGAAAGAATGTTCCTTTACCCATTATTACTCCTGGCCTTTCAATTCAGCGGCGCGTCGCTGGCTTTACGACGCTGGTTGGAGCAACGAATCTTAAAAAATACCGCAGGGGGGCAGGGGGGCAAGGGGGCAGGGGTGAACAAGCTCCTCCGCTCCTCCGCTCCTCTGCTCCTCTGCCTTTTTCTCTTCGTTCTCCTCTTCAACCTTGCCCTGGCCCTGCTCTACCTGCCTTTCAATTTCTATCGCGGCTTCATCGTCGGCCACCAGTTTGGCCTCTCCACGCAGACAGCGCCCGGCTGGTTCGGCGATTGGGCCAAGGGTTTGCTCATCGGCCTGGTGCTCGACGGCCTGACCTGGACCGGCCTCTACGGCTTGATGCGCTGGCTGCCCCGCCGCTGGCCTCTGCCCGCCGGGGCACTGCTGGTGCTTTTTAGCGTGGTGCTGGTGCTGCTGCAGCCCATCCTCATCACCCCCCTGTTTTACGAGGTCCGTCCGCTAGCCGACGCCGAACTGCGCGCCCGCATCCTGGCCCTGGCCGGCAGGGCCGACATGCAGGTTGACGCGGTGGAGGTCATTGACGCCAGTTCCAAAACCACCGAAGTCAACGCCTACTTCACCGGCTTCGGCGGGGCGCAGCGAATTGTCCTGTTCGACACCCTGCTGCGGGATTACACCCCCGACCAGATTGAGGTCGTGCTGGCCCACGAGATGGGCCACTGGTATTACCATCACGTCCTGCTGAGCATCCTGGGCCTGGGGGCGGCCGGCTGGCTGGGGCTGTTTGCCTTGCAATGGCTGCTCAAGCGCACCTGGCGCTGGCTGGGCCTGAGTGGCCCCGCCGACATCGCCGGGCTGCCTTACGTGCTGGCGGTGCTGGCCCTGGTCTCCACCCTGGCTCTGCCCTTTGAAAACGGTATCTCCCGCTTGGCCGAACGCCAGGCCGACCAGTTTGCCCTGAGCGCCAGCCAGAAGCCCCAGGCCATGGTCGAGCTGTTCGAGCAGTTTGCCGTGCAAAACCTGTCGCTGGTCGAGCCGCCGGGGTGGGAGAAGTTTCTCTTCTACACCCATCCCCCCCTGGCGGAGCGGATTGGGATGGCGGAGGGGTGGGCAGCAGCAGCCCAATAACTTAACAATAAATCATTCCGGTTGCCCGATAACACTGGGGGAAGTGTAGTAATATGAGGACACCCGCAAATCCAATAACCGGGATGCCCGCTATTTCAAAGTTAGGCGCTTATCGGACTTGCTACAAGATAACCGATATATTTGTGAGAAAATTCTCAAACACTGCGCCAGAAATCAAATAATATGATATAATAATAGTAACCTACCTATTCGTTCTGTACGACAATCACCATAACGTTTCTTTGCGACTGCCGAAGGCTTTCCCGAAATGTACCAGGGTTGTGCCTTCGGCTTTTTTTGTTACTGGTCGCTATATTGGATGAAGGAGATACAAGATGTTTTACTCAAGAAAACGCCTGTTAAATCTGGTCAGGTGTCTGATTGCCGGTATTATCTTGGCTTTTATCTGGTTGCTGTGGTTGACCCAACCGGGCCTGGCTGACGAACCAGATGCCGCGCAGCCTGACAAGCCAATTACCGCAGAAGCTCCGCCCGTTGAGATATGGCCGCAGGTAGATCAATACGGACCTTGGCCGTATGATGCTAAACCGGATCTTATGCCGCTGCCGGACCGCGGTGACCAGGATCCGATCCGCAGTGGTGTGTCGAACAATGACCGTCAAAAAATCCAAGGTGGGGAGAGCCCGGATTGTCTCCGAGACCTAATTGATATTGGTCCGATCGAAAAACCTGCGGTGATTTCCCGCACAGACTGGGGCTGCCCGGATGGACAAGATAGTCCCCGCCGTCCACCGCAGTATAATACGGAGGTCACACACGTTATCGTCCACCAGGCCGAAACCCCCAACGACATGGCCCCCTACCAGGACTATGCCGGCTGGGTCCGCTCTATCTGGGACTACCACGCCAATGTCCTCGGCTGGGGTGATGTGGGGTACAACTACCTGATTGATCCCAACGGTGTCATTTACGAAGGTCGGGCCGGTGACGACAATGTGATCGGCGTCCACGACACCCATAACGAACACTCCTTGAGTATTGGACTCATCGGTTGTTATGACAACTGCGATGAGCGGAGCTTGAGCGTGGCCGAACCGTCAGAGGCGATGCTGGACAGCACGGCGAAACTCATCGCCTGGAAACTGGAACAGCAGGGTATCGACCCGCTCAGCAGCGCCCAATACGACGACCTCCCGAACATCTCTGTGATTGCCGGCGGGCGAGATGTGGTCATTACCAGCTCCCCGGGGGATAATATCTACAACAAGCTGCCGGATATCCCGGCCCGCATTGAGGATATTCGGGCTCGCTTGGAGGAAGAAGCCCTGAATGCCCTCGTGGCCGCGTACGCAAAAAAATTTGCACCGGTTCTAAAGTTTGATAAGGCCGCAAAGACTTTCCCAATGGATGCACAAAAGTATTTTGAAGAGATGTTGTGCGGAGACCAAGGTGGACCGCCATGCCTGTTACAGGAGGGGTGCACCAAGAGCGAAGACTATAACCCGGAGCGAGATGGATGTGACAGGCATGACGTAAGCTGGGGCAACAACAGTATTCGAAACATTGTGAACGGTAACGAAAACTTCAGTACCCTAGCCGCCCACGGCTACCAAATCCCAACTTACTATAAATTGCGTTGTTGTGGGACCAGCGGTCAGTTGCGCATTGAATACTGGTGGTTTTATGGCTGGCAGCCTGATGCGGATCACGGTTGCCGTCAGCACCACCCCGCTGATTGGGAGCACATTGTGGTAACCACGAGTCAGAACAAGCAGGGTATCGCTGCTATTACTTACTACCAGCATAGCGGATGGTACACAAAAATCCACGGCAGGAGTGGCTTGAATCGCTATCTCCTTAACGGGCACCCGGTGGTATACGTTGGCAAAACGGCACACGGATCTTATCACGACGGCGGTGGTAGTGGCACATGCACCTATTATGAGGATTGGAGGAATCCGAGCAGTAATACAGTGTGGAATACCTGGGAAACCCCCCTGATCAATCTGGACGGCAACGAACAAGATTGGCTCAACTATCCGAGCGCAACATGGGCTTGGGGATATCATTATGATTGGCATTATGACCATACTCCGGCTGATTATCACAATCATGTGGGATGGAAAACTCCCACCACAAGCACTGAACCTTGTACTATGCGTGCTTGTGAAGGCAGGGCCGGGGATTGGAAAACCGTTGGGTGTTGGTTTGGCAAATCTGATTGCAAGCCCGGTCACTGCTGGTGTGGTGACAGCCGTTGCGCACATGATTGTTACTCATGTGTGTTTTGGGAGGAGTATCAAAAAAATTTCACGCTACCAACCTCCGACAGTGGGCTGTATTGATATCTGCACTATCGTGGAGATGTTTGGATGCGGAATTGTATCTACGGGGAATGAATAATATCACACGCTTGAGCAGGCCCATAGGAGCTCAATATTCGTCTGAACCGACTTTTTGATGGGCTCAACCGCTGCGTTGACTTCCTGGTAAAAGGTCTCTTTGTTGTAACCGATGCCATACATACGGGAGCTTGCGCCCGTTACGCCCTGGACAACTCAAGAATCTTTCTTGATGTGTTAGCCAGCCAAGCCATTTAGCCCACACTCGTGCTGTGACGAATGAGCTTCCGGTACTCACAGAGGATGGCCGCAGCAGCCCCGAAGGCCAGAACGGATGGAGGAAGCAAAGCAATGCGTAGCAAAGTATCCAGCCCAGTGAGGATAGTCAAAGAAACCTGAACCACTGTATCTGGCATCCCACCAAACTAACTTGCAAAAGAGGGGGACAGGAAGGCTTCCTTAATTTGAAGAAGAAACTTTATTGAGGTTATTTTTGGTTAGCAACCGTCATGGTCGGTGGGGCTGCGCCTAACAAACCCGTTCAAGCCGAGCGCCCAAGCGAGTTTTTTTAGTTTCTGGTGTTTGGTTGAGGCTGTACTTGGCGGTCAAGTTGGGGAAAAATGGGTTGTCCTTGCAGGTGAAATGGTGTATTGTGTAGCACCTCACTTTATGGCATCGGCTTTTCGTGCGCCAGCTTAACGGGAGCGTTATGCCTCCCGCGCCAATTGCTTTTCATTCCTGATAGTCACCGCAGGATCGGGATTTGGCGTGGGCAGAGGCAACTTCATTTCCTCCAGCACGTCCAAGTGCTCAATCATCCCCCCTTTGGCCTTATAAAGGCAGTCTTCAATGGCCCATGCCTCAGACAAAAAGGATTGACTTGGCTGTCTATTGATGCTATGCTTTAGGCAAAATCTTAACTCGAACGAAAGCGGTGGGCAACCATGATAACGGGTGAAGCGTTAAAATCTGTGCAATTTGTGGTAGACGATAAAGGCCAACGAACTGCGGTCCTGCTGGATATTCGGGCCTGGGAAATGCTTATCAACTGTAACGGACACTAAAATTGCAGCCCAGGCTCTTCAAGAGTTGCACCTGGCTGGCGGACGACCTGAACAAGCAGGTTGGTTAGCTTGGGAAGATATTCGTGAGGCCTGGAGTGACGAAGAAACTAACCCGCTCCAGTAATTGTGATAGTGAAATATTCGGAGCAAAGCGCCAGCTAATGTCTGAGCCAATTGCTTCCCATTCTTGATGGTTTCTGTAGGATCGGGATTTGGCGCGTCCAATTGCTCGATCATCCCCACTTTGCCTTGTTAAAGGCAGAGTCATCCCCTAAAAAGAAGTTTTTAGCCCCAAAAATCCTCTTTGATGTTATAATAAAGAAAAATCGGCTCAAGGGGGATTAGCAATGAAGCTTAAAACTGGTCTCAGGCTGTTTATCATGGTGGGGCTAATGCTGGCAATTTTGTCAGCCACTTTGCCGGAGCCGGCGAAGGCCCAGGAAGCGAGCGGCGGGACCGCCGTCGGCACGACCTTGACCTATACCGGCCAGATTACCGACGAGGACGGCGACCCCCTGGATGGCGTCTACGATTTTGAATTCAAGGTCTATGATGCCTTAACGGGTGGGACGCAGCTTGGACAGGCAGTGGCCAAAGATAATGTGACTGTAGAAGACGGCCGCTACACTGTGGAACTCGATTTCGGCCCGCGCGTCTTTACCGGCGATGTGCGCTACCTGGAAATCAGAGTCCGGCCCGGCCAGCGGATTGACGCCTACACTCTCCTCGAAACCCGGCAGCGGCTGCCGGTCGCGCCTTATGCCCTGGCCTTACCCCATCTCTGGACGGAGCCAAACGCCACCAGTCCCAACCTGATCGGCGGTTATCGCGACAACAGCGTTACCTTTGGCGCGGTGGGGGCGACCATCGCCGGTGGGGGAACGCAGGGCAAAACCAATCGGGTGACCGACGATTACGGGGTAGTGAGCGGGGGCCATAACAACCAGGCCGGCGATGATGCCGGGCTAACCAGCGACAACTCTTTTGCGACAGTGGGCGGCGGCCTGGCCAATCAGGCCCTCAATGCCTACTCGACGGTGAACGGCGGCTGGCTCAACACTGCCAGCGGGCCTTTTGCGACGATAGGCGGGGGCAGTCAAAACGAAGCGAGCAGTATATACAGTACCATTAGCGGGGGGCTGGATAACTCTACCGGCGGGGTTGGGGCAAGTGTTGGCGGAGGCTGGTTGAACAACGCTTCCAACAGCTACACGGCCATCGCCGGGGGCTATAGTAACAAAGCCGGCGAAGTCTACGCGGCGATTGGCGGGGGCAGCTATAACAGCGCTGCCGGCTCCTGGTCCGTTGTGGGCGTGGGGTATAATAATTCTACTCGTGGCGGGTACAGCGCCATTCCCGGCGGGCATCATAATCTGGCCGGGGGTGATTTCAGTTTTGCCGCCGGGCAGCGGGCCAGGGCTAACAGCCGGGGCTGCTTTGTCTGGGCAGACGCCTCTAACACCCATCTCGACTGCAATCATGCCAACCGCTTCATGGTCCGGGCCAGCGGCGGCGTTTATTTTTTCAGCAGCGTTGATCTCAATTCCGGGGCCGCATTACCACCCGGCAGCGGCTCATGGGCCACCTGGAGCGACCGCCAGGCCAAGGCCAACTTTACCCCGGTGGATCGTCAAGCTCTTTTGACCCGTCTCAGCAACCTGCCCATCCACACCTGGAATTACAAAACGCAGGACCCCTCTATTCGCCACCTGGGGCCAACCGCCCAGGATTTTCGGGCTGCTTTCGGCCTGGGCGAGGACGAGCGCCACATCAACACCGTAGACGCTGACGGCGTGGCCCTGGCCTCCATCCAGGAACTGCACCGGCTTAGCCAGGAACAGGCT
This sequence comes from Anaerolineales bacterium, assembly GCA_015075185.1. Classification (GTDB taxonomy): domain Bacteria; phylum Chloroflexota; class Anaerolineae; order 4572-78; family J111; genus DSQQ01. The sequence continues at coordinate 589,980 of JABTUW010000001.1, forward strand.
GCCCTACTTGCTGCCCAACAACAACAGATCGCTGCCCTGGAGGATCGTCTGGCAGCGCTGGAAGCAGCCCTTCAGCAGCAGGTAGAGGATCACTGAGTAACAGGAGTTACGCGGTGTCATTTCGACCGGAGCGCAGCGGAGGGAGAAATCCCTAACACCTCGTCTTGCAAGGTAGTTTTGAGGGATTTCTCGCTCCTTCGTCGCTCGAAATGACATGACCGCGTAAGTTCTGTGAGTAACAATCACTTACCTCCCCTGGTCAATGCTCCTCCTGTATTGGCCTCCATCGTCCACTAGGCCAGCACCAAGTTAAACCTCTCAGCTTTCAATCGCTGACCCCGGAAGTCAGAAGGTGAACAGCCCCGGCGCGATTGGAAAGCGGTGGCAAAATATTGGCTCGAATTAAACCCGGAGGCAAAGGCAACCTGGGTAATGCTCAGATCAGCCTGTTCAACCAGGAGCCGAGCGGCCAGATCCAAACGGCAGTGGATTAAATACTCCACGGGAGTCATATTGGTCAGTTGCTTGCAGTAGCTGGAGAACTGGCTGCGCGACAGGCCGCATTGTCCGGCCATTGCCCCTAAATCCCAATCAGAAGCGGCGTGTTCCGGCAGGGCAGCCAGGAACATTTCGACGGCCCGCTGGGAGGTTGGCAAACGGCTGTCGAGCGGAATTTGTTTTTGCTGCAGCATCTCCAGCACGGCTATGACCAGCTCATTGATATACAGCTTAAGTTTGGTTTCGCTGCTCTCCGGCTCACAGCTTTTCAACAGCTCGGCCAGCCGGGTGAAACAGCGGGCAATTTCCTCATTGGCCGGCCAAACCGGCTGTTCGTTGTGGCTTAACAGCCGGGTCAACTGCTTCAAGTCGCTGCGCGAACAGATCAGCCAGTCGGGCCAGCGCCACCTCTGGTTGGGCCGGCGCACGTTGACATCCAGGATCAGCCAGTAGAGCCGGCTGGCTCCCACCTGTGGATTCCCCACCCGGTGGAACTGCCAGGGCCGGGTGATGGTCAGATCGCCTTTTTTAAGCAGCCAGCTTTTGCCGTCAACCTCGAAGCCGGTCTTACCCCTGGCCAGGTAGGTAAACTCGATCCCCTCGTTGCAGTGCAAATCTAACCCCCAGGATTGAGGACGCGGAGCATCCCAAATCCCAATCGAACGCACCTCCGGCAGGGTGGTTGGCGGCAGGCGCAAACCGGGGTAGCTTCCCCGCGACCAGGCGTGCACATAAACTTCGCCTCGCCGGGCTGCGGCTTTAAGCGGCTCGCAGGTGTCGGCATAATAAACCTTGTCTTTGTCCTGGAAGATAACCGGCAGGTCGGCCATAACTTTTGCCTCAATGTTTAAAATTTACCAATCTTTGATTTTGAAAGACTTTAGGCGCGTTTTGAGATAGAGTCAAATTAAAGCTAAAAATCTCTATTTTTTCAAAGGAGAAAAAAATGAAAGTCGGATGTTTTGCGCTGATTGATCCTTTTTCCGTGCTGGATCACCAACTGGGCCGCATTCAGGAGTGGGGCTTCAAGTACGCCGATGTGACCGACAACACCGACGGCGGCTGCCTGGGCGTTGAGTTTGGTTTTACCGCCGTGGCCAGCCTCGACGCCAACCCTTTTGATTTAAAGCGGATGTTCGAGCAGCACGGCTTGACCATTACCAGCTACTGCGCCCATGCCAACCTGCTTGATCCGGCTGCGCCGTGGCGCTACGGCACAGCCCAAATTATCAAGGCGGTGCGTGCGGCGGCGGCCATGGGCGTCAAGCACGTCATCACCACCGAAGGCGACCCCAAGACCGAGTTTGGGCACAATCTGTCGGAACGCGAGGCGCTGTTCAGTATCCGCGAGAAGCTGTACGAGCCGCTGCGCATGGCCGCCGATTACGGGGTCAAGATTCTGCTGGAACCGCACGGCAAGTACACCGATTCGGTGGATCACATGGAGAAACTCCTGGAGCTGTGCAACTCCGACGCGCTGGGCGTCAACATGGATACGGGCAACTGCTGGCTCGGCGGCGGCGACCCGGTCGAGATGATCAAGCGGCTGGGCAGTAAGATTGAGCATGTCCACTGGAAAGATTGGCCTGCCGAGATGGAAGCGCAGCGGGGCAAGGTATTTGGGGCCGGTATGTCCATCATCCCCCTCGGCACCGGCGTGGTAGACATCAAAGGCTCGTTCGAGGCGCTCAAAGCGGCCGGTTATAACGGTTACACCACCCTGGAAGTGGCTGGTGAGGAGAACGTTAAGCAGAGCTATGCCTATTTGAAGTCGCTGGGAGCGGAGTAAGCTGCTTGGGTGATAGGTGTCATTTAGATTAGGGACAAAAATCACTTGGCTTATAGCTAAAAACAACTTAATATTGACAGGGTGAGCTGGGCGGTATCGCCGCTATCTCCGGCAACCTGCCCAACCGCCTGCTGCTAACCGGCACGCCCGACGACGTGAAGGCATACTGCAAGAAACTGATTGACACCTGCGGCAAAGATGGCGGTTACATCATGGACACCTCCGCCTTGCTCGACGAAGCCAAGCCGGAGAATGTGAAGGCGATGTTTGAGTTTACCAAGGATTACGGGATATATCGGTAAGAGACCCAAACCTGTCAGGTCTTAAAGACCTGGCAGGGTTTTGAATAGCAGGACAATTTTCAGCATATGCACATTAAACACGATTGGGCTGTTAACTTCGACGAAGAACAATTTATAACGTTTCACGGCGAGTCATTTGCCAGGTTGCTGCAAAACTCCACCCGGCGCGAAACGCTGCGGCAGGCTGTAAGCGAAATGACCCAGGCGGTTAAACCGGCAGCCTGCTGGGATACCTTCCCTATCCAGAAATTCACACACGAGAAGTTAGTTCTGGCGAACGGGGTACGTATTGGGGGCGGGCCGGTGGTGCAGGTAATTGGCGGTGCGGAGAAGCTAATGGTCGCCATCTGCACTGCCGGCCCAGCAGCCGACAAGGTGATTGCGGCGGCGCAAAAGCAAAAAGATTTGTTCAAAACTATGCTACTGAATGATCTGGCAGCCTGGGCGGTAGATATGGTGAGGCAGCAGGTGTGCCTCCAATTTGAAACAGGGACCCGCCAGCAGGGGCTGCGGGTCAGCGCGCCGCTCTCGCCCGGCGAGTCGGTCTGGTCCATCAAAGAGCAGGCCATCCTTTTTTCATTACTCGACGCCGGCCAGATTGGGGTATCCCTCAGCCCTTCGATGGTCATGACGCCGCTCAAGTCGCTGTCAATGATTATGGGCTTCGGCGCTCAACCGATGGGCGTGGAAGGGGCGTCGAACTGCGATTTTTGCTCGATCAAGGAGCGCTGCGCCTACCGCCGCCTCCGCCCAGTAATGCAGCCGTCATAGGCATATCCTTCGTTGGGAATTTCGGCCGGCTCAATCCTTTCTAAGAGCATAATCCACCGCCTGCTCCAGTGTCATCGCCCGGCCCTCGGTCCAAGCCACCGCAAAGGTTGATTCATCCAGTTGAGCGCGTACGGCGTCCAAGTGGCGGTCTTCTTCGATACGGTCGGCATACGCCAAGCCAGTCTGAATGGCCTCGCGTTGGGCTTCTACGGCCCCAAACAGTCGCGCGGCCCGCTCTGGCTGCCCCTTTTCTTCAGCCACCCCGGCCAACCCAGCCAGACAGTCAATGATACCCCGTATACTGCCAAGTTTCTGAAATAAAGGCAGGCTCTCCTCAAAGTATGTCGCCGCCTGCCGGTCATCACCCTGATGGAGGGCAACTAGCCCCAGGTTAATCAGCGAAACGGCAATGCCCCTGGTGTCGCCCAACTCGCGCCGGAGGGCCAGACTTTCTTCGTAGAACGAGTGCGCCGCGGCGTAATCGTCCTCGATCCGGGCTATTTCACCGATGACGTTGAGCGCACGGGCAATGCGCCATTGATCGCCCTGCTGGCGCAGGCTGGCCAGGCTTTCTTCATAGGCTGACCGCGCTGCCGCGAAAAGTAGCCGCGCCGCCACCTCATAGCCCTGGGTGGCAACGGTTTCGCCCAGATAGTTGAGTGATGCAGCAATGCCTTCTTTGTCTCCCAATTCCCGGTAGAGGACCAGGCTTTGCTCAAAGGCTGAGCGGGCCGCAGCATAATTCCCCTGGAGTTCGGTTAACATTCCCAAACGACGAAACGCCCTGGCCCGCGCCCTCGTTGGTTCCGTCGCCTCTACCCCGGACAAAACTCGCTCTAACCACTCTATCCCTTCGCCAAAGAGTTGGCCGCGCATAAACCAGAATTCTCCCAATGTCGCCGCCAGCCGCAGCCCCATGTCTGCATCGCCACCCTCCAGAGACCAGGCCAGAGCGGCGCGCAGGTTGCCATTCTCGGTATTCAGCTTTTTTAGCCACGTGGCCTGCTCTGCGCCCTGAAGCTTCGGCTCAGCTTCTTCGGCCAAATTGAGAAAAAACTCGAGGTGACGGCTTCGTATCTGGTCCGCTTCGCCTGCTTCGTCCAATTTCTCAGCCCCATACTGCCGCAGCAGTTCGTGGAGTTCGTACCGTCCCGAATCGTTCCGGCGCAGCATGGATTTGTCCACCAGGGCCGCCAGCAGCGGCAGCGATGCGCCGGCTACCTGCTCAGCGGCTTCGCGGGTGAAGCCACCTCGAAAGACGGTCAGGCCTCGGAAAACGCGCTGTTCGTCACGGGACAGATAGTGCCATGAATGGTCAAATACGGCGCCCAGGCTGCGGTGACGGTCGGGCATGTTGCGCAGCGGCGTGCTTAAAAAATCCAGGTTGCGCTCGATTTCCTGGGCAATCTCCTGGCAAGACATCAGCCGCACCCAGGCTGCCGCCAACTCCAGGGCCAGGGGCATACCCTCCACCAGTTGACAGATGCGCTTCACGTACAGGCTTTCATCCTTCGCCAGGACAAAATCCGACCGGGCCTGGCGTGCCCGTTGTAGAAATAACTGCACAGCACTAAAACTATCCGGCGGCTCGTGGCTCTCCTCGTCAGGAAAGGGCAGGCCCTGAAGGTCAATCACCCACTCTTCTTGGAGATGGAGTCGTACACGCGAGGTCACCAGAAGTTTCACCGGGAATGCCGTTCGCATGATGTCAGTGAGCAACTGGGTACCCTGGTCGGCCAGGAGATGCTCAAAATTATCCAGTACCAGCAGCATTTGTTTCTCTCGCAAGTAGTTCAAAAGGTGCGCTTTTGGCTCTGTTTGGCCAAAGAAGGAGACGTTGAGCGCATCCGCAAGGGTGGAGATCAAAAACTCGGCCCCACTGACCGGGGCCAGAGAGACAAAATAGACGCCGTTCGGAAATCTGACCGGATCGAGCTGGCGTTCAGCCGCGGCCATTGCCAGGCGGGTTTTGCCGATACCGCCCGGTCCCACCAGGGTCAACAGCCGGCAGGTAGAATCGGTCAGGCGCCGAGTTATCTCGGCCAGTTCTTCTTCCCGGCCGATAAAGGGTGTGGGTCGGGGTGGTAAATTATGTGGGGGCGCAACGGGGCGAGAGGACAGAGGTGCTTTCTTTGCTTTGGGAGAGGGCCGGGGTGGGGCACGTTTTGCCTTAACCAACTCAAACAGGGCCGTGGTTTCTGCCGATGGTGGTATGCCTATCTCTTTATCGAGCACCCGGACACATTCTTCATACTGGCGCAGCGCGGCGGCTTGTTGGCCGGTTTGAGCGTATAACTCCATTAACCGCCGGTGAGCCGGTTCGTGCAGCGGGTCGAGGGCCAGCCAGCGTCGGGCGTAGGAGATAGCCAGGTCGTGGTCGCCCCGGTCACTGTGACCGCGCCCCAATCGCTCCAAAACTGAAGCTAACGCCTGCCGTAGTCCTTCACTTTGAAAAAACTGCCATTCGTCGAAGCCGGGACAATCGGGCAGGCTGAAGCCGGCCAGGAAATCGCCGGTGTACAGCTCGGCGGCGGCGGTGAGATCGGGCAGACAGTGGGGGCAAACTTCAATCGAGGCGTGGCCGTGAGCTTGGCATTGGGCCAGCCGGCGCTGGAACTGATCGACATCCAGCCAGAGGTCGGCCTTGGGATTGAGGCCGGCGTTCTCTCTATCAATCGCCAACTGACCTTCACCCAAAGCCGTGTTGATCCTGGACAGGGCACGGCGGAGGTTGGCCCGCGCTTTGCGCTGCCTATCATCAGGCCAAAATAGGGTCGCCAGGGCATCACGGCTGTGGCTTTGTTGGGTCATGGCCAAATAGGCCAGCAGCGCCAAGGCTTTACGCAGGCTGATCTTGATCGCCTCGTCTTCCCGTTCGAGACGAGGCGCACCGAATAAATAAACCCGAAGCTGGGACATGACTATATTTTACCGTATTCGAGAAGAATGACCAACTCATTTTTAGGTGGACACTTTTTTGGACGCTTTTTGGGCTGTTAGATGGACGGTCGAGTGGTAAACTGCAACTAAAGATTGTTAGAAACAATTACCCAATATTTATCGAGAGGAGTAAAAAATGCCGCTCTATATGGATATTCACAAAGATGTGGAAGGGCTGACGGCCGAAGCGGTCGCCGGAGCCCATGGGAAAGACCTGGAGGTTCAGGAAAAGTACGGGGTGAAGTACCTGCATTACTGGTTCAACGAAGAAGCTGGCACCGTCTTTTGTTTGTGCGAGGCCCCGAATAAAGAAGCGGCCGAGGCCGTCCACCGGGAAGCGCATGGCCTTGTCGCGGACGAGATCATTGAGGTCAAAGATGGGCATTAAGCGCCTGGTCAGCCACTTGTGAGCAATTAACCTTATTATCAAAAGTCATTTGTATCAAGGAGAACACAAAATGATCAGCGAGTATATACAAATCAATCATTGGAAGGCTGTTTCGCTCCTATTGGCCATTTTCTTACTATTACCGGCGACTTCCCCGGTTCTGACTCCAGCAGCACCGAACGAAATTACCGGGTTGGAAGCTGGCTACACCGAGAATTTTGCTCCCTGTGAAAGCGCTGAAGGGATTGTTTTGGGACGTGAGGGCGGCCTGTTGTCTCTGCTAGGGGCAGACGGACACTCTGAACCTGTTGCAATAATAGTGAAAGGAGAAAGCTACTCCCCGCAAGCCATTCAGAGCGAGCAATTGGCCACCTATGTGGGTTACGTTCGCACCGATTGTTAAAGGTGTGAGGCCAGGTTGCCATTCTTAGAAAACCGATAGCCCCGCACATTATAATCAAGTATTGCCAAGATCGGTTACCTTTTTACCAATCGAGCCAGCGACCGGAGCTCAGGGCCAGCCTGCCGGTCGCTTACTTTTCCACCCTGTCACAAGCCCAACTCTCCCCACAACCGATCCACCTTCGCCTTGACCGCCGGGTCCATCCTGATCAATTCCGGCCAGCCGCGCTGATAATCCTCCAGCGGCCCTTTAGCCGTCGCATCCAGGCCGATTTTGCCGCCGAAAGCAAAGCGGTAGCTGGCGTGGTCGAGGGCGTCGGTGGGACCTTCTTGAATAACTACGTCCCGCGCCCAATCCACGTTGTTAAGCATGTGGAAGTAGGCTTCCTGGGTATTCTGCACATCCACATGCTCGTCAAAAATAACGATGCACTTGGTCAGCATCATCAGACCCAGGCCCCACAGCCCGTTGATAACTTTGCGGGCGTGGCCGGGGAAGCGCTTTTTGATCGAGACGAAAATCAGGTTGTGGAAGACGCCCTCGGCGGGCATATTCACGTCCACAATTTCGCCCAAAAAGAGCTTCATCAAGGGCAAAAAGAGGCGCTCGGTGGCCTTGCCCATCCAGTAATCTTCCATCGGCGGGATGCCGACAATAGTGGTTGGATAGATGGGGTTTTTGCGGTGGGTAATGGCGGTGACGTGTAGCACCGGGTAATCGTCGGGGGGGGTGTAGTAGCCGGTGTGGTCGCCAAAAGGGCCTTCGGTGCGGCGCTCGGCCGGGTCAACGTAGCCCTCGATGACGTACTCGGCATGGGCCGGCGCTTCGATGGGCTGGGAGACGCACTTGACCAGCTCGACCGGCTTGCCGCGCAGCCAGCCGGCCAACAGAAATTCATCAATACCGGGCGGGAGGGGGGCGCTGCCACACCACATCACCGCCGGGTCGCCGCCCAGGCTGACGGCGACCGGAATCCCTTCGACGCCGTTTTCCTGGGCCACACGGGTGTGTTCAGCCCCGCCTTTGTGGATTTGCCAATGCATGCCGAGCGTGCGCCGGTCGTACACCTGCAAACGGTACATGCCGACATTGCGGATGTTGGTCAGCGGGTCACGGGAAATGATGGTGGTCATGGTGATGAATTTGCCGCCGTCGTTGGGCCAGCACTTGAGGATTGGCAGACAGCCCAGGTCCACCTCGTCGGCTTTATAGACGACCTCCTGCACCGGCGCTCTACTGACCAGGCTTGGCTTGAGGCCCATCGAGCGCAGGGCGTTGAGCATCTCCAGGCCCCGCGACAGGGCCGGGCCAAAACCCTGCGGCAGCTTGGGGTCAATCACTTTGGCCAGGTTGTCACGAAGTTGGTCGAGGTTGTCTACTCCCAGCGCCCAGGCCATGCGGTCGGGGTGGCCCAGGCTGTTAATCAGCACCGGTGTACCGTGGCCGGTCACATTTTCAAAGAGGAGGGCTACATTTTTGTCGAGCGGCCCCTTGCAAACCCGGTCGGTGATTTCGGTGATTTCCAATTCGCTGGAAACGGGGGTTTTGATGCGTTTGAGATGGCCCCGCTTTTCCAGCAGGGCGATAAATTCGTGTAAGTCTTTATAAGCCATAAGTTTGAATCCTGAATAATAATTGTTGTCGTGGTTACAACATGTTATAATTTAGTAGAGGAAATACGTAAGATGCACATTGTAGACCTCATCTGGCTCCCTGACGTGATTGACAAGCTCGATTGGAAGCATAACGTCAAACCAGAAGAGGTGGATGAGATACTTTTTGGTAATCCAACTTATCGCAAGGTTCAAAAAGGGCATATTCCGGGTGAAGATGTTTATGCCGCGATGGGGCAAACTGACAGTGGACGCTACCTTATTGTTTTCTTTATCTACAAAACTACCCGGGAGGCGCTGATTTTGAGTGCGCGAGATATGGACGGCAAGGAAAGACGACACTATGAGCGAAGCTAAACAAATTCCCGCAATGAAAAGTTATGGGGAAATAGCAGAATTTTGGGACACCCATAGTCTGGCCGACTATTGGGATCAAACGGAGCCAGTCGAGTTTGAAATATCTCCTGAGGCCCGTCGCCGTTACCTGGTAGCAGTGGACCCAGACCTATTAAGTCGGGCCCGACGTATCGCCCATTTGCGCGGGTTAAGCACCGAGAGCCTGATCAATCTCTTGCTTGAGCAACGTTTACATGAGCTTGAAAAACGGTCAGCGTAATTAATTCCCTGCTAAATTCTAATCCTTCTCATACGGTACACCGTCGGAAGCCGGCGGGATGGATTGGCCGATAACGCCGGCCAGGACAACCATCGTGACGATGTAGGGGGCCATCAGCAGGAATTCGCTGGAAATTGGGACCTGCTGAATGCCCAACCCTTGCAGCTTAACCTGGAGCGCATCGGCAAAACCAAAAATCAGTGAAGCCCCAAACGCGCCCAGGGGGGTCCACTTGCCAAAGATCATGGCGGCCAGGCCGATAAACCCTTTACCGGCGGTCAGCAACTCGTCAAAACGGCCCACCGAACCAATGGTGAAGTAAGCCCCACCAATCCCCGCGACCATACCACCCATGATCACATTGATATAGCGCATCTTGAAAACATTGACACCCAGGGTATCGGCGGCTTTGGGATGTTCACCTACAGCAATAGTGCGCAGTCCCCAGCGGGTATAAAACAGCATAATATGGATAGCAATGACCAATGCAAAGAGAATATAGATAATCAAACTATTCTCAAACAGGAGTGGGCCGATAACCGGGATACTCGACAGGCCCGGAACGGGCAGGATTTTGAACGTACCGCCGCTGTTGAGGGGCTGAATCGGCTGGAGAAAGCGCTGGCTCAGAAAACTGGTCATACCTGCGGCAAAAATATTAATAACCGTACCACTGATAATTTGGTCCACCTTGAATTGAATCGAAAGCCAGGCATGAAAAGCTGCCAGCAATCCCCCGATAAGGATTGCGCCGAGCAGGCCCAACAACAAATGCCAGGGAACAGTGTCCGATATATTAGCGGCGTTCAGGCTCCGCCCAATGCTGGCCAGCCAAGCCGGAAAGAGCGGTTCGCCGGTCACAGCATTCACCGCCTCGTAATTGCGGAAGATACTGGAAACCACTACTGCAGCCATTGCCCCGCTTAACATCATGCCTTCGATAGCAATATTGACCACGCCAGCTCGCTCGCACAAGATGCCGCTCAATGCGCCAAAGGCAATCGGCGCTGCCCGCAGCAGCGAGGCCGAAATCATGCCCAACAAATTCATCGAACCGCCCCGTGCCGCCCAGGTGAGAAAACCAAACACAAAGATCAAGGAGACGACCAGCAAAACCAAATTCACCCTTTTAAAACCCCTGGCTAATTGCCATCCCCCGGCAAAAGCAACGACGACGGCCAGGCCCCACAAGGTTGATTGGGTGGGCAGCACCCAATTTTCCAGCCGGGGGGCGTTGGTTCTGGCGCCGGGGTTTAGACCAAAAGAAGTGGTCATATCGGCGGTGGTGTTCAGGGCAAATAGAGCGACAATGGCGATCGCCACCGCCAGAAAAAAGATACCCAGGCCAATGCTGCGCCTGTCTCTAACAGCGAAAGCCCTGGTTGCAAGTGCGGCTGTACTCAATGTAACCTCCTGAATTCGTTTCAATGTCTAACATTCAAACGTTTAACAGATTACGCGCCCCAACCCCGGGTGAAGGTTGTGCCTTCCGCTTCTGATTTAGCCCGGACTCGATACACCCAGCGGACAATCGCCGGGGCAGCAATAAAGACAATCACCAAAGCCTGGACAATGGAGATGATGTCAATTGGGATGCTGGCGATAGACTGCATGCGGGTCGCGCCGTTGCGCAAGGTACCAAACAGCAGCGCCGCCAGCACGACCCCCAGAGGATGGCTCTTGCCCAGGAGGGCCAGGGCAATCGCGTCGAAACCATAACCGGAGGAGAAACCGCCGGCCAAAAAGTGGTTAAGGCCCAGCACCTCGTTGGTTCCGGCCAGGCCGGCCAACCCCCCGCTAATAGCCATGGTCAGCACAATGATGCGCGTAATTTTGATACCGCCATAGCGGGCGGCGTTGGGATTGGCTCCAACCGTGCGGATTTCGAAACCCAGCGTGGTTTTGAAGAGGAGCCACCAGATCACAAAGGCGGTCAGCAGGGCCAGAAAAAAGCCCCAGTGGAAGCGATACCCTTCAAAAAGCTGCGGCAGATAAGCGGTGGGGAAAATTTCGGCGGTGACGGGTCTATCGCCGCCGGGCCGGCGGAGAGGACCGGTAAAGGCCCAGTCAAAAAAGCGGAAGGCAATATAGTTCAACATAATCGTATTGATGACTTCGTGAGCGCCGGTTTTGGCCTTGAGAATGCCCGGAATAGAAGCATACAGCGCCCCACCTGCCATTCCGCCAAGTAAAGCCAGAGGCAGGTGAATAACTGCCGGTAATTGGAAGCTGTAGCCGATAATGACCGCCGCCGCCGCTCCAACCAACAATTGCCCCTCGCCGCCGATGTTGAACAACCCACCCCGAAAGCCAACGGCTACGGCGAGTCCCGTAAAAATGTAAGGGGTCGCCGCAACCAGGCTTTCACTGATGGCGGCGGCACTGCCCAGTGAGCCGGAAAACAGAGCGCCGTACGCCACCGAGATACTCCTCCACACGGCTGCCAGGCCCGCGCCCAGCCCACCCTCGCGGAAAGCAGCATAAACAGCAGCATCGGTAACGACGATGATAATGCCGCCAATCACCAGGGCCGAAAAAACGGCCAGGGCCGGGATCAGCAGGGTATCCAGGATACTTTTGAGCAGGTTGGATGTTGGCGGCTCTTTGTCTTTGGCAGTAGTTGGTGTTACTTTGGCGCTTGCTTCCATACTAGATCTGCCTCCTATTTTTGCTTCACCTTCGCAGCAATTCCAATACGTAATCTAAAAACCCCTCAACCTCTACTCGATCTGCTGCCCGGACAGGCCGGCCTGTTTCAACTTCCTTGATCTGTCCGGCGCTTGGCCCTGCGGCAACCACCTCGGTTTGCGCCTCGCGGAAGGTGATGAACTGCGGCCCGCCCAGATAGCCGGTTGTTAGCGTGTCCCACATGTGGTAGACATACTCATAACTGGGAATTGTCCCCAGGGTCAGCGCCCAGCACTGTCCGGCTAAATCGGAGAGAGGGCAGCGGCGCTGCCGGGCCAGCCTTTGCAAGAAATCGCGGGTAACCGGCACGTGATTGGTCGCATCCAGCGGAAAGAGGGTGATCGGCGCAGGCGACTGCCACAAGGAGTATGTGGCTGGCGGGTCCCAGTAGGCATTCCACTCGGCGCTGCCATCGTGCTCGAAATCACGTACATTGCCCTTGACCTGGAGTGCCCCACCCATCCAGACAACTTCTTCAATCTTGGCTGCCAGGTCGGGTTCCTGGGTCAAAGCCAGGGCCAGGTTGCTAACCGGCCCGGTGATGAGCACGGTCAATGGCTCTGTAGCTTCACGCAGTTTCCGGGCAATAAATTCGTGCCCCGGCGCGGCTGCGGGCGAAGGCAAAGGTTCTTCGTTCTCGTTGAGAATGGGCAGGGCATCAATGGGGTAAGGCTGAGACCGCCACGGTTGCGGAAAAGGATTTACTCCATGTAACACTCCCTGGCTAACCGGAATATCCAGCCGATCAAAAAACCGCAAGATTTTGAGCGAACTTGACATGGCCGGTCCCAAAAAACAATCTGCCGGTGTGACGACTACCCCGACTAACTCAATGTGAGGCATGGCCAACACCATCATTAATGAGAGCAGATCATCTACCCCACCATCGTGGTCAAATAGAACTATCCGCTTCTTGGGAGACTCGGTCACACCACCTCCACCAAGATAGAGAATAGAAGATGGAAGATAGAGGATAGAAAATAGAGGCTAGAGGATGGGACGTTGATTATCCGCTATCTGCTATTGACCATCTACTATCGGCTATCTACCGTCCTACAGCACAACTTCAACGTCAACCTCCACCGGCTCGACCTCACCCTCTGTCGGCAAATCGCTGGGGCGATGGCCGGCCATAAGCAGGCCCAACTGCTCTTTAGTCACCAAATTGGCCGGCAGAATGTCCACAATTTTACCTTCAAACATCACCGCAATCCGGTCACTCAGGGCGCGGATTTCGTCCAGTTCTGTCGAAACGACCAGAACAGCGTCACCCTCATCTCGCTTTTCGATCAGGCGGTGGTGAATGTACTCAATAGAACCCACGTCCAGCCCGCGCGTTGGCTGCGAGGCAATGAGCAGCTTAATTGGTCGGGAGAACTCGCGGGCCACAATTACTTTTTGTTGGTTCCCCCCGGAGAGGGTTTTGGCTGCCGCTTCAATGCTGGGCGTGCGCACGTCAAAATCCTTGACCAATTGGGCCGAAACCTCGTTCACCTTTTCTTCGTCAATAATTATGCCCTTGGCAAAGGTGTTGTAGTAAGTATTTAAGATCAAATTATCTTTTATGGGGAAACTCAACACCAGACCATCCCGCTGCCGGTCTTCTGGCACATGAGCGACGCCTAATTCGGTAATTTGGCGGGGTGAGGCGTTATTGACATTTTGCCCGGCAATCTGTATCGTTCCGCTCTGGACATGGCTCAGGCCGGTTAAGGCTTTGACCAACTCGGTTTGGCCATTCCCCTGCACGCCAGCAATGCCCAGGACCTCTCCGGCTTTAACCTCAAACGAAACGCCCCTCACGGCCGGATTGCCCCGATCATCATTGACATGCAAATCTTTGACCACCAGCACCGGCTCACCGGGCGCGGCAATCTTTTTCTTAACCATTAATTCGACAGACCGTCCGACCATCATCTCGGCCAGTGATTGGGGAGTAGCGCCGGTTGGGGTGGTCGTGCCCACCGTTTTGCCCCGCCGGATCACCGTAATCCGGTCGGCTACGGCCAGCACTTCTTTTAATTTGTGGGTGATAAAAATCAGCGACACGCCCTGGGCCACCAGCGATTTGATAATAGTGAAAAGCTCTTCGACTTCCTGTGGGGTCAGCACTGCGGTCGGCTCGTCGAAAATGAGTATATTAGCGTCGCGGTAGAGGACTTTAATGATCTCGACCCGCTGCTGGATACCCACCGGCAGGTCTTTGATATAAGCATCAGGATCAACCTGCAAGCCGTATTGGCGAGAAATTTCGCGGATACGGTTCGCTACCTTTTTGCGGTCCAGGAAGATACCCCGGTGAATTGACTCTTCCCCCAGCATGACGTTCTCGGTCACTGTCAGCACCGGAATCAACATGAAGTGCTGATGCACCATGCCAATCCCCTGGCGAATGGCGTCGGTTGGGCCGGAAATTTCGACTTTTTGGCCATTGATGAAGATTTCCCCTTTGGTAGGTTTATACAAACCATACAAAATATTCATCAAGGTGCTTTTGCCGGCGCCATTTTCACCCAGCAAAGCATGAATTTCAGCCTTTTCCAGGGTCAGATTGATATTATCGTTAGCCAGAACACCGGGGAATTGTTTAGTGATACCGCGTAATTCCAGGACTGGAGGCATAAGCGATCCTTCCTTTGGGCTCCACTTTGAGCAGGTACTCTATTATAGCACAGGTTAGAACGGCGTAAAGTAAAAAATAGACCTCACAGGTCTTAAAGACCTGTGAGGTCTCACTTCTTAAACAATCTTTTCGCGAATTTTGGCGCTGACGTAATCGAGGGTAGCCACCACTATGGCGATAGCAATCATCTGCACACTGGCCTGGCGATACTTGAGTAGATTCAGGTTCTGCTGCAATAAGAAACCAATCCCACCGCCGCCGGCAAAGCCGATGATGGTTGACATGCGTACGTTGATATCCCAGCGATAAATGGTAAAGGCGATGTAGGGCGGCACAATCTGGGGCATCACCGCGTAGATAATCGTCTGCAAGCGGTTGGCCCCGGTGGCCGTGACTGCTTCCAGCGGGCCTTCGGCGATATTCTCAACCTGCTCCGAATAGAGTTTGCCGAGCGAGGCGATGGTATGCAGCGTCAGTGCCAGTACCCCGGCAAACGGTCCAATACCGACCCAGACCACAAACACAATCGCCATAATCAGCGGCTCAATCGAGCGCAGCGTATTCAAGATGGTCCGGCTGGCATAATAAATAATCATACCCGTCGGCATCGGACGATCAGGACTGAATACCAGCGCTGCCAGGCCAAAGATAATCGCGCCAATGGTCCCCACCAAACCGATGTAATACCAGGGATTTGTTGGTTGATAGAGCCACGTTATCAGAGCAGTCAGCAGGCCAAACAGGATTGCTCCGGCCAACACAGCCACCACGACACTAAAAATTTTCGCCCAAACGGTGTTACCCAGGCGGCGCAGTAAGGTCTCGGAAGCTGCGCCGGCCAGCGAAGCCAGGGCAAACGCGCCCACAATGCCGCCGATCAAAGGCAGAAAAATAATTAAAGTATCTGAAACCACGAAGAGGAAGTTGCCGAGAAAAGCAAAGTTCCCCAATACCGCCATCAAGCCCTGGCTCAGCCTTAGCCCCAGCCCGCCGACAACGCCCAGGACCAAGGCGGTACCCACGATCGTCAACAGTCCTAGCCCATACCCGCGTATGTTAGCCATCCAGTAGGCCTGGCCGGGGCGGCTAGCTGCCTGAACGGTAAAAAGCAAGAGCGCGGGCATCAATAGTACGGCTGCGGCAGAGGCATTAGTGCCGGTAATCAAGTCGGCGACCCCCCCGCCAACTGTGCCAAATAACCACCAGCCTGCCCACCAACCCAGCGGAGCCGCGACGAGTAAAGTCAGCCAGCTACCAAACGTGCTGGTTATCTGGATCATCAAATTGCGGGCTGACAGAAAGCTGATCGGGATAGACAAAATTGTGCCCAGGGTCGTGGCAATCAAGGCCAGAAAGATAGTTTCAATAATCTTGGCGACTGTCTCATAAACTGTCGTGCTCGGTTCAGGCCAACCGGATGTTCGATTAACAACCGCGCGTACGGTCTGCGGCTCCTCAGAAGTACGATCCCGCCTGAGGCTAACCGTTTCTACAAAATTGCCCTGCGGGTCAGACCTGACAACCTGATTGGTCAGAGGTAATTCAACCGCCTGGCCGGGATCGGCATTGTAGGGCACAAAGTAGAGAAAAATATCCTCTCCTGGCTCAAAGCCGCTGCCTTTGACCTCAATTTCACTGGCAGGAGAAGCGCAGCGCACAGACAGTTGGATGGCGGGGCCAGTTGTAGCCGCCGCATCCGGCAATTGAAATTGGGTGGCGGGGCAGGGTACCAAAATCGGCGCTTCGATTTCCAACCGTTCTGTTTCATACTCGGTTAGATCAGGCCGAGCCAACGAGCGGATGACATTGATCAACTGCCCCTGCCGTCTTTCCTTTTTAGGTTCTTCCAGGTTAATTTGAGTCACTTGAAAACCATAAGCAAAAACAACGATGAGGACAATCACTAAAAGAAAGGTCCGAACAAAGCGTTGGCCCGGCTTGGCGTTCTTATCATTCATTAATCGTACTCCTCTCCTGCGATCGCCGACCGCCGACGGCAGACCCCATAACCCGCTTCTTGGTTAATGTTAGACAAGGAACTGGCGGCGGTCTATGGTCGGTGGTCAGCGGTCATCCAATCCGCTCGGCATCCTGGCCGTAAATTTCCCTGAAACGCTGGTCATCAATCTCGTGCGGCAGCCCATCAAAGACCAGCTTACCCTGGTTGAGGGCGATGGCCCGGTCGGCGTAACGCTGCACCAAATCCAGAAAGTGCAGGCTGCAAATTACCGTAATCCCATCCTCTTGATTGAGCTGCTTTAATATTTTCATAATGCTGTGAGCCAGCACCGGGTCAAGGCTGGCCACCGGCTCGTCGGCCAGCAGAATTTCTGGGTTTTGCATCAAGGCCCGGGCAATGCCGACCCGCTGCTGCTGGCCGCCGCTTAACTCGTCGGCGCGAACGTAAGCCTTATCGCCAATGCCGACCCGATCCAGTTTGGTCAGAGCCTGCCGCACGTCCTCTTTAGGAAAGCGATTAACCAGGCTCCACAGCGGGTTGATGTACCCAAGCCGCCCGGCCAGCGTGTTGGTCAGCACCGACGAGCGGGTCACCAGATTAAAATGCTGAAAAATCATGCCGATCCGCCGGCGAATCCGGCGGATCTCTTCCGGCGAAGCGGCGGTGACATCCACACCCTTCCAGACGATTTGACCAGTGGTTGGCTCGATTAAGCGGTTGATGCAGCGCAGCAGAGTGGACTTCCCGGAGCCGCTCAGGCCAACCACTGCCAAAAATTGGCCCGGCTTGACGCTAAAACTGACACCATCCAATGCCCGAACTTTGTTATCATACACTTTAACCAAATTTTTGACTTCCAGCAAAAGCGTCTCCTTATTGTCAATAATCAATAATCAATTGTCAATTATTCATTGACAATTGGCAATTGATTGTTAACTATTGACTATTTTCCCTATTATAAAAATTGGGCAGGGGACGAAACGCATCCCCCTGCCCAATTGCATGTTACCTTACAAACCCAGAAGCTGGGCCGGGTCTACCATTGACCAACTTCATCTTATTTAAAGATGTCTTCTTCGGTGTAACCCAATGTACTGATTAGGCTGCGGACTGGATCATAGAACGAGTCTTCTACCGGCTCCATGCCTGTCCACCCGTAGAAATCTTCGTTACAGATAGACTGGGCGCACTCTTCAGAGCCAGCAAAGGCGACCATCGCATCAATGATCTGCTGCCGCAACTCCTCCGGAAATTCGGGCGAGAAGCTCATGGTGTCGTTAGGAATTTGCTGGCTGAGGCTCAGGATGCGCACTTTCTCAAAGACATCCGGCGCCGTTTCAGCCGCAGCGCAGCGAGCATCGAGAACAACAATGTCGCCAGCCGTGCAATTTCCCTCGGCATCACGAGTCACGGCCGCCGGATCAAAGGGTTCCGGATCGTCGCCATACTCCCACCTCGGGTCCATTAACGGCGGGCTGAAGAAGGAGGTCGCAAAGTCAACATCGCCGTTGTAAACGGCCAGCACCGCCTGGGGATGGCCGCCCGCCTCGACAATCTCGCCGGGTTCAACGCCGGCTTCGGTCAACATAACCGAGGGGTAGAGGTAACCGGAGGTCGAACCCAGGTCGGGGACGGCCCACTTTTTGCCGGCAAGGTCCTCGATCGTCTTGATATCGCTGTCCCGCTGGACGAGGAACTGCGTGGTGTACCAGCTCAGGCCACGGCGCACAGCCGCCGCGCCGACTTCGACACCGCAGTTGTTATTCGCCAGCACGTAACCCAGGGCCGGGATAAAACCGATGGTGTTCTCCGGCGAAGCGCACATCGCTTCAACTGTCGCCGCGTAGCTGGTCGGCACATCCACTTTGAAGCTCAGGCCGGTCGCCTGGTTCAGCGCTTCGGCCATCACTTCACCGCCGGTCACAATTACCCCGGCATCCACCGAGGGCACAAAGAGCACATTGATGGGTTTCTCGGCGCTGCCCAATTCGCCGGCAGCGGGAGCAGCCATGGCTTCACCACCTTCGGCTTCTGCCGTACCCTCTGCCGCCGGTGCGGCTTCCACCGGCCAGCCAGTCTTGATGCTGCCGTCAATGAGGCCCTTCTCAATCTCAGCCAGGGCGTCTTTCACTTCTTGCGGCACATCGTCGTCATAATCGTAGAACGGAGCCAAGCCAACGCCGCCATTCGCGGTCGTGCTGATATAGTTTGTGCCGCCCTCAAACGTCCCATCATTCATGCGCTTGACGGCCTCGTAAACGGCCACGTCAATCTTCTTGAGGACGCTGGTCAGGTAGACCTCTTTAGCATCGGGGTTGGTTTGGGTCAAATCCGCATCCACCCCAATCACTTTGAAGCCGCGATCCTGGGCCGCCGTCGCCGAACCTAACCCAACCGGGCCGGCCACCGGGAAGATGATGTCGCAGCCTTCGTCAAAGAAGTTCTCGGCAAAGCTCCGCCCATCGTCCAGACTCTCAAAGTTGCCGGTAAACGAGCCATCCCCGCCGCCTTCTGCCGCCGGGTCGGTCTTCCACCCAAGAACCTGCACCTCTGCGCCATTTTTCTCGTTGTAATACATTACGCCATGTTCAAAGCCAACCATAAAAGCGACCACCGGCGGGATTTTAATGCCACCGTAGGTGCAGACAGTTCCGGTCTCGCTCATGGCAGCGGCCAGGTAACCGGCCAAAAAGGATGGCTCCTCTACGGCAAAGAGCAGGCCCATGTCCCCTGAGGTCTGGCTCGGAAAGTCCACTATCGCAAATGGTACGTCCGGGTTCGCTTCCGACGCCACCTTGGTCGCATCGGCCAGCAAAAAGCCAACGGTGATAATACCGTTGTAACCCTGGCCTAGAAATTCGCCAATGTTCTTCTCATAATCGGTCTGCTGCTGGCTTTCCAGGAATTGAACTTCAAGGCCAAAATCTTTGCCTGCGTTTTGCAGGCCAACCCAGGCGAGTTGGTTGAAACCCCTGTCGTCAATCCCGCCAACGTCCGTCACCTGGCCATATTTCTTGGCCCCGCCTTCCGCCGGAGCGGCAGCTTCTTCGGTCGCCGCCGGAGCTTCGGTTGCCGGAGCAGCGGCTTCTTCCGTCGCCGGGGCTTCGGTTGCCGGGGCGGCGGCTTCTTCCGTTGCCGCTGGAGCAGCCGCTTCGGTTGCCGGGGCAGCCTCAGGCGTTGGCGTGGCTGCGCCGCCACAAGCGGCCACTAAAATGAGCACTACTAAAAGAGTTGCTAACAAAAAGAAACGTTTAGTCATTTTGTTTCTCCTCCAGTGAGAATTTGGTAAAAAGTAAAGTCAAACTGAGTTTTTTTGAGTTGGGGGGATATTTCTAAAGATGGCCACCTCCTTTACTGACTCTCATAAGAAACCAGTCAATGGAGTTACAGGTTAGACCGTGGAGCAGCAGGTCGTGCCTGGGGAATTGAAGGATAGTAAAGCCTACCAAAGTACTACCTCTATTATAATCTACCTGTTCAAGTGAGGCAAACAACGCTGATTTCCACGATATTTCAATTTAAGGGCGAATAATTCAAACTGGTAGAAAACCTGAACCACGAAAGGACGAAGTTGATAAAAAACACGAAAAAATTATCGGAGGTGCTGAAAAGAAACCATTTTCGGGCATTTTTCACTTTCGTGAAGTTCGTGTTTCTAAACCCGCCCCAAAAGTGAAATGCACCCTAATCCCCTATGCCTCTGGCGAGATTACAAATCACGAGGGTTATCGAGCGGTAAAACGACTTCAAAGGTGGTCGTTACCCCCGGTTGGCTGTAAGCATTAATCTGGCCGTGATGGCGTTCAACAATGGCGTGGGCGGAATATAAGCCCAGCCCCAGGGCCTTACCGACCGGCTTGGTGGTGAAAAAAGGACGGAACAAGCGCTCAAAATCTTTTTCGGCAATACCACAGCCGTTATCGGTGATGGCTACCTTGACCTCGCGCGGCGAAATTGCCTGGGTTGAAATGGAGACGATAGGCTGGTTGGTGTAGCCGACCACCGCATCGCGGGCATTCAAGAGCAGGTTCATCCAAACCAGCTTCAGGTGGCTGACGCTGGCCGAGAGCTTAGGCTGCACCTCATAATTCTTGACCAACTCGACCCGATCTTTTTTCAGAGAGCGAGCCACCAGGGCCAGAGCACCCTCGATGGTTTCAATCAAATCAGCCTCGATAAAAAAGTAGGTTTCCTGGTTGGAGAATTCCAGTAAATTTTCGATGATCTTTTGGATACGCAGGCCGGCCTTCAGAATATCGTTGGTCAGTTGGTAAGCTTCGCTGTTTGGTTGAGCTTCCAACAGCAGGAGTTGGCTGTTGGCCATGGTGATGGTCAGTGGATTATTGATTTGGTGGGCCACACTGCCGGCCAGTTGTCCGACCGCCGCCAGGTTGGCCGAGCGAAACAGCGAGGCCTGCCAGCGCCGCCGTTCCGACACATCCTGCCCGAAGACCACGACCTGCTCGATGTGGCCAATGCGGTTGCGGATAGGATAAATCCGAAATTCCTGATCCTTGAGATAAGGTTCGGTTTCATTTTCGGACGAAATCCAGGTGGTTTCTCGGCCCGTTTCCAGCGACTCTTTGATTCGATTCAACAGTTCCGGCGCGGCCCGGGTCCAGGCGAGTGACAGACAGCTTTTGCCGATCAATTCACTGGGGCGGTAGCCCTGGCGTTCGGCCTCAACCTGGTTCAGGGCGATAATCGTCAAGTTCTGATCTAAAATATAAAGACTGTCCGCAATCCCGTCGAACAAAACTTGCAGGATGTTCCGGCTGTGCAGAATTTTCTCACGGCTCTGGGCCAGATCAATGTAGGCCGAGGCCAGATTCTCGAACAAGCGCGCATTTTCGATGGCAATCGCCACCTGATCGCAAAAAATAGACAACCAGCGCCTCTGGTTCGAACTAAAACCATTCTGCCCCCGGCTGCCCAAGCCCAACACACCAATGAGTTTATCCCGTGAGACCAGGGGAACAAGTAATGCCGATTGAATTGGCGAAGCTTCAACTTGCTGGTGGTAGACAGTCGCCTGGGTTAAAGCGGCCTGCTCGGCCAGGGTAAACAGCGTGACCCCCGCCGCCTCCCTCTCGGCCTGCGCCGCGACTTCAGTTGGGCAATTCAAAAACCGGTTTCGATCCAGCTTGCCCCCAGAGTCGGTTAGATAAATACTGGCCACATCAGCCTGGGTGAGACGATGCGCTTTGACCAGGACAATTTTGAGGGCTTCGTCAAACTCCCAGGTCCGGCTGATTTCTTGGGTGGCCTGATGGAGCAGCAGCAAAACGTTCTCAGCCGAGTCTTTTTGGCCGACCTGGCTTGTCTCCGCCTTGAGCTCCTGAATTTCTAAAATCCGTTCGATTTTGAGCGTTAACTCGGCGGCCTCAATAGGGCAGAGCAGGTAATCGGCAACCCCGGAACGGAGCTGCGCCACAGCCTGATGACGCTCCTGGGTCTCAGCCAGCAAAATAACTTCGGTCTGGGGAGCTATGGCTCTAATCTCGGCTAAAAGCGACTCGGTTTCAAAAACGCAGCATAAGAAGGATAAATCAGCAACCAATAACTGGTAAGAGTGCTGGGACAATTGCGCCACAAGCCGGGTGGCATCGGTCAAACTGTCAATCCGCACCGTGTCAAGGTTAGTTTGAAGGGCCTGTTGCAGTTCCAGCGCCTGGGTCGAAGCGAGTAGAATAGAGTGGGATGGATTCATGTTTTTTGCCTGTTTCGGTACAGCAGCAACGATACCTTTACTATACCATTAGCGAGGATTATTTTCAAAGCTACCCCACGAATTCAAGGGACATTGAACCGCTGAATTTACCCTTTTTCTCCAGGATTTCGGCGATTTCCTACACTAATCGAAAATTTGTCCCTCTGGCTCACCCAACAGCTTGTACATGCGGGTGGGGTAGGGTAAAATCCCCAACGAGAAAGGGCTTCTATGGACATCCTCGAATCCCAGCTCAACGCCAACAGCGAGCAATTCCAACAGAACACCGCCCACAACCGGCAACTGGCCGAAGAACTGTGGGCGCGGCTGGCCCAGGTGCGCCAGGGCGGTGGAGAGCATGCCAAACAGCGTCACGCCGAGCAGAACAAGCTCTTTGTGCGGGAGCGGATTGACCGGCTGCTCGACCCCGGCTCGCCCTTTTTGGAACTATCGCCCCTGGCCGCCTGGGAGATGTATCATGGCGATGCCCCGGCCGCGGGCATCATTACCGGCATTGGCTCGGTGGCCGGGCGCGAATGTATGATTGTGGCCAATGATGCCACCGTCAAGGGCGGTACCTACTACCCCATGACCGTTAAAAAGCATCTCCGCGCCCAACAAATTGCCCTGGAGAACCGGCTACCCTGCCTCTACCTGGTCGACTCCGGCGGCGCGTTTCTGCCCCTCCAAGACGAAGTTTTCCCCGATGTGGACGATTTCGGGCGCATTTTTTACAACCAGGCGATGATGAGCGCCGCCGGTATTCCGCAAATTGCAGCGGTGATGGGTTCTTGCACCGCCGGCGGAGCCTATGTGCCAGCCATGAGCGATGAGGCGGTCATTGTCAAAGGCATTGGCACCATTTTTCTGGGTGGGCCGCCGCTGGTCAAAGCCGCCACCGGCGTCGAGGTAACGGCGGAGGAGTTAGGCGGAGCCGATGTCCACACCCGCATCTCCGGCGTCGCCGACCATTTTGCCATAGATGACCCGCACGCCCTGGAGATTGTCCGCAGCATTGTCGCCTCGCTCAATACCCGCAAGCAGGTCATGCTTGATCTCCAGCCGCCGGAGGAGCCGCTCTACGATCCCGCCGAACTGTACGGAGTGATCCCGGCCAGCTTCAAGGTAGCCTACGATGTGCGGGAAGTAATAGCCCGGCTGGTGGATGGCAGCCGCTTCCGCGAATTCAAAGCTCGCTACGGCCCTACCCTGGTCTGCGGCTTTGCTCACCTCTACGGCTACCCTGTCGGCATTGTGGCCAACAACGGCGTCCTGTTCAGCGAGTCGGCCTTGAAGGGAACCCATTTCATCGAGTTGTGCGCAGCCCGGCGTATTCCACTTCTCTTCCTGCAAAACATCACCGGTTTCATGGTTGGCCAGGAGTACGAAGCGGGCGGTATTGCCAAAGATGGGGCTAAAATGGTCCACGCCGTCGCCAATGCTGCCGTGCCGAAGCTGACCGTTATCATCGGCGGCTCATTTGGCGCCGGTAACTACGGCATGTGCGGCCGGGCCTACAGCCCTCGTTTCTTGTGGATGTGGCCGAATGCCCGCATCAGCGTTATGGGCGGCGAGCAGGCGGCGAACGTCCTGTTGACCGTTAAGCAGGATCAACTGGCCCGGCGCGGTCATCCTTTGTTGTCAGCGGAGGAGCAGGAAGCGTTCAAGCAGCCCATTCTCGACAAATACGAGCGCGAAGGCAACCCCTACCATTCCACGGCCCGGCTGTGGGATGATGGCATCCTCGACCCGGCTGAGACCCGCCAGGTTCTCGCCCTGGCTCTCTCTGCCTGCCTCAACGCGCCGGTTGAATCAACCCAATTTGGAGTATTCCGTATGTAAGGGAGTAGGGAGTAAGGAGTAAGAATTTTTTTCTTTCCCCTACTTCCTACTCCCCTGTTTTCGATGTTCAATAAAATTCTCATCGCCAATCGTGGTGAAATTGCCGTGCGGATTATACGGGCCTGCCAGGAAATGGGCATCGGCACGGTCGCGGTCTATTCGGAAGCGGATGCAGCCGCGCTACATACCCGGCTGGCCGATGAGGCTGTGCTGATTGGTCCTCCAACTGCCAGTGACTCCTATTTGCGCGCTGACCGGATTATTGAAGCGGCCCGGCAGACAGGCTGTGAAGCGATCCATCCCGGCTACGGTTTTCTGGCCGAAAACGCCGACTTTGCCAGCGCAGTCGCCGAGGCGGAACTGGTTTTCATCGGCCCCAGCGCCGAAGTAATCCGCCTTATGGGGTCAAAAACAGCGGCGCGGGAGGTGATGCAGGCGGTCGGGGTTCCGGTTGTGCCGGGGTATCACGGGGAAGAGAGCAGGGGACTGCCAGCGCGGAGCGCAAGGCGGGGGGAGCGGAGGGGCAGGGGGGACCAGGAATGGATGGCCGCAGTCGAGGCTATGGGATTCCCGCTGCTTGTCAAAGCTGTAGCTGGTGGCGGCGGCAAGGGCATGCGGCTGGTTCGGACCGCTGCCGAGCTGCCGGATGCATCGCAATCGGCCCGGCGAGAGGCACTGCACGCCTTTGGGGATGAGCAGATTTACCTGGAAAAATATTTGTCCAGCCCCCGCCATATTGAATTTCAGATTTTGGGCGACGCTCACGGGAATGTCGTCCACCTTTTTGAACGGGAGTGTTCGGTGCAGCGCCGGCATCAAAAAATCATCGAGGAAACGCCCTCGCCGCTGCTGGCCGGAGATGAGTCACTCCGGCAGCGTATGGGCCAGGCCGCCGTAGCTGCGGCCCGGGCGGTCAACTATGTTAATGCCGGCACCGTCGAGTTTCTGGTTGACGCCGAGTATAATTTCTACTTTTTGGAAATGAACACCCGGCTACAGGTAGAGCATCCCATTACTGAACTCGTCACCGGGTTGGATTTGGTCAAGTGGCAACTGCGGGTCGCCGCAGGGGAGGCGCTGCCGTTTGAGCAGGCCAGTCTTTCTCAGCGCGGTCATGCGCTGGAGTGCCGGATCTATGCCGAAGATGCCGCCCACAACTTCTTACCGGCGACAGGCCAAGTCCTGTACCTGGTCGAGCCGGTAGGGCCGGGCATTCGCGTTGACAGCGGTCTCGTTCCCGGCGACGACGTAACCCCCCACTACGATCCGCTGCTGGCTAAACTCATCGTCCTGGGCGAACATCGTCAGGAGAACATCCGCAAAATGATGGCGGCGTTGAGACAGTATGTCATTTTGGGCGTTACAAGCAATATCTCTTTCTTGCGCGACTTGCTGGCTCATGACGCATTTCAGCGGGGCGACCTTAACACTGATCTAGTTGAACAGTATTTTAACAACTGGCAGCCCAAGCGGGCCTCCTCGCCTGATCTGGCTTTGATCGTGGCGGCGCTGGCAGAGCTACGAGAAGAACCACGAGCCAGAGAGCAGAGGAGTGCAGTAATGGCGGGGGATGACCCTTACAACCCGTGGCGGCAGTTGTCAAATTTTAGAGTGGGGGAGGCTGATCAAAAATGACAGACACCGGGCCGACGATTAAAGCGATGGTTTTTGACGCTTACGGTACGCTGTTTGATGTCCATTCGGTCATCGCGCTGTGCAATGAATTGTTCCCGGAGCAGGGGCCGGCCTTGAGCCACATGTGGCGGGCCAAGCAGTTGGAATACACCTGGCTGTTGAGCCTCATGGGCCGCTACGAGGATTTCTGGCACATCACCGAGAAGGCGCTGCGCTTTGCCTGCCGGGCGCTTAAACTGCCGTACGATGAAGCCCAGCAGGCGCAGTTGCTGGAAGCCTACCTTCACCTGGAACCTTACCCCGAAGTTCAGCAGGCTTTAACCGGGCTGACTGGCTATCCCCTGGCCATCTTATCTAACGGTTCGCCCGCAATGTTGGAGCCGCTGGTATCCAATGCCGGGTTGCAGGGAACCTTCGCTCACGTCATCAGCGTGGATGAGCTGAAGATTTACAAACCCAGTCCCCAGGTTTACCGGTTGGCGGTTGACAAACTGGGCCTGGAGGCCCAAGCGATTGGCTTTGTCTCGTCCAATTCTTTTGACATCATCGGGGCAACGGCCTTTGGCTTCCGCACCTTTTGGGTCAACCGGGCGGCCAGTCCCCTGGACGAACTGGGAGTCGTCCCAACGACGACCATTGGCAAGCTGACCGATTTGGTGGAGGTTTTGAACCGCTGAGGTCTCGGATGGCTTGGAATGAAACAATTCAGTTATCAAATCGGCGATGAACTAAAAACCGTCACAGTCGAGCAGGTCGGCGACCGTTTTCGGGTGAGCATCGGGGATAGGGTCTACGATGTCGCCGTCCGACAGCACCAGCCGGGAGAATTTGACCTGGAGATGGAGGGGCAGCAGTGGCGCGGCCACGTGGCCAGCGATGGCAGCCGGCGGTATGTCGCCATCGCCGGGGAAACGTGGGTCCTGGAAAAACCTCGACCCCGGCAGCAGAAACAGCATGGCTCCCATCCCGCCGCCGACTCCGGCGTCCTGGAAGCGACTATGCCCGGCCTGGTCCGCGAGGTCTTGGCCGTAGAGGAGGCAGCCGTCAAGCGCGGCGATACCCTGGTGGTGTTGGAAGCCATGAAAATGGAACTGCGTCTCACCGCGCCCTTTACCGGGGAAGTGCGCCGGGTGCATTGCGCGGCCGGGCAGGTGGTCGAACGGGGGCAAGTGTTGGTGGAGTTAGAGGAAGGGTGAAAGTAAATTCACTGGAAGAATGGAAGGCTGGAAGATTACCAATTCTCCAATCTTCCAGCCTTCCAACACATCAAAATCTAACGAAGGCAAAGAACCTAAATCCCCAGCCGATTTCGCCGGAGCATTTCCGCGTTTGTTTGGACGGTACTGGCCTGATGGCCGGGCAGCGGCAAAATCCGCTCGTGGATGGCGTCGAGAATCCATTCCTTCTGCGGGAAGAAGGCTTCCTCCAATTCCGCCGCCGGGGTGATCCAGTTGCGCGCGCCGACAACAGCCACCGGCCCGTCCAGGTAGTCAAAAGCCAGTTGGCTGATATTCGATGCCATCGTGTGCAGGAAAGAGCCGCGCTCGCTGGCATCCGAGGCCAGGACCACTTTGCCCGTCTTTTTGACTGACTCGATGATTTTCTCGTAGTTGAGCGGGTTGATAAAACGGGCGTCAATCACTTCGGCGGAAAGGTGGTATCTCTCCTCCAACTCTTTGGCCGCATCCAAAGCGCGATAGAGCGTTGACCCAATCGTCAC
Organism: Anaerolineales bacterium; assembly: GCA_015075185.1. Classification (GTDB taxonomy): domain Bacteria; phylum Chloroflexota; class Anaerolineae; order 4572-78; family J111; genus DSQQ01. The sequence goes on from JABTUW010000001.1 coordinate 617,478, forward strand.
AATGGTCAAGTCTTTGCCACTGCGACGCAGGGCCGGTTCGCCCATTTCCACCTCGTAATACTCAAGCGGCACGCCGCCTTCCACCAAGATTTCCGGTTCGGCGTAGAGCCGCTGGCTTTCAAAAAAGACCACCGGGTCGGTGCCGCGCAAGGCCAGGTTGAGCATGCCCTTGGCGTCGTAAGGCGTGGCCGGGAACATCACCTTCAAACCCGGAATGTGAGCCACAATCGAGGTCCAATCCTGGGAGTGCTGCGCCCCGTACTTGGCCCCAACCGAGACCCGCAGCACCAGCGGCATTTGCAGCACGTTAGCCGACATAGACTGCCACTTAGCCATCTGGTTGAAGATTTCATCCCCGGCCCGGCCCATAAAATCGCAGTACATCAGCTCGGCCACAACGCGGCCACCGGACAGGGCATAGCCCACCGCCGTGCCGACAATCGCTCCCTCGGAAATGGGCGAGTTGAAGAGGCGGTGATAGGGCAGGCACTCGGTCAGGCCGCGGTAGACACTGAACGCGCCGCCCCAATCGCGATTTTCCTCACCGTAGGCAATCATGGTCGGGTCTTCGTAGAAACGATGGATCAGCGCCTCAAACAGCGCCTCGGCGTAGGTTAAGGTTTTTAACTTGGGCAGGGGTTTGCCGTTTTCGAGTCCAAAGCGAAACTTTTCCTGAGTGACTTTCAAACGGCTTTCTTCCTTTGGAATGAGCACTTCCGGTGCGCCCTCGGCCAGCCGGTCCTTGAACTGATTGGAAAACATCATCTCGCCAATCGTGTCTACCATCGTGTTGACCCGGGGCGAAATTTCCAGCGACACCGCTGCTTTGAGCACGTTGACCAGCCGGTTGGTCGCGTCCGCAGTGATGTTGTCAAGCTGTGTCTCGTCGGCGTGGCCGTTTTCCAGCAGATACTGCCGGTAATTGATCAGCGCATCGTGCTGCCGCCACAGGTCAACTTCGGTCTTATCGCGATATGACGAAGCGTCGGAGGGCGAATGGCCGGAGAAGCGATACGTCACCGTGTCCAGCAGGACCGGCCCCCGGCCTGACTCCAAAATTTTCCGCTTGCGTTCGATAGCATCGGCCACGGCCAGCGGGTTGTAACCGTCCACGCGCTCGGCGTGCATGGCCTCCGGATTGACCCCCAAGCCAACACGGGCCAGGATGTCGAAGCCCATCGTCTCGCCCTTGGGCTGGCCGCCCATGCCGTAAAAGTTGTTCATAAAGTTGAACAGCATCGGCGGTGCGCCGCCGATCTCTTCCGGCCAGAGCGTGCGATATTGGTCCATCGCCGCAAACATCATGCCCTCCCACACCGGCCCGCAGCCCATCGAAGCGTCGCCAATATTGGCGATGACGATCCCCGGTTTGCGGTTGACCCGCTTGAAGAGCGCCCCCCCTACGGCAATATCGCCCGAGCCGCCGACAATGGCATTATTCGGCATCACCCCAAACGGCGGGAAGAAAGCGTGCATCGAGCCGCCCATGCCTTTATTGAAGCCATATTCGCGGCCAAAAATTTCGGCCAGGGTTCCGTACAAGGTGTAATTGATCGCCAGCGATTTCACATCCCCCCGGCTAAACGGCTCGACTACCCGCAGCGTTGCCCCACCCATGTACGACTCCATAATAGTCGTCAATTCCGCTTCGCTCAATTTCTCAATCGCCGAAAAGCTCTTGGCCAAAATCTCACCATGGCTGCGATGGGAACCAAAAATGAAATCCTGGGCGGTCAGATGGTAGGCTTGGCCCACCGCCGCCGACTCCTGCCCGATGGACAGGTGGGCCGGCCCCTTGTGGTTATACTCAATCCCTTCGTAGACCCCTTCTCTTTTGATGCGGTCCAGCATGGTTTCAAATTCCCGGATGTAGACCATATCCCGATAGATGCGCACCAGGTTCTCCCGGCCATACTTTTTAGCCTCCGTCTGGGGATTGGGTACATAGGCATTAATCGGGATTTCTACGCTCTTAATGCAGCCTCGCTGCCGGGCTTCGGCGGGGTCAATGGTGATTAGCTTTGTCATAGTGTTTTCCTCTTATTTATAGAGCCAGTAACAGTTCGATCTGCGCCAGCCCCTGGGCTAACGCCTGCAAAAAACGAGCCGCGGGCGCGCCGTCAACGACTTGGTGATTGATGGTCAGCGACAGGCCGAGATGCGGTATAAACTGCACCTCACCGTCACGCTCAACCGGCTTCAAATTGATATTCCCCACGCCCAAAATCGCTACCTGGGGGGCATTCAAAACCGGCGTAAAACTCTCGATCCCAAAACTGCCCAGGTTGGTTACCGTAAAGGTGCCGCCGTTCATCTCATCGGCAGAAATGGTGCTATCGAGACAGGCGGCAGCCAGCCGTTTGGCCTCCTGGGCTATCTCTTTCAAACTGAGGGTATTGGCCCGGCGGATAACCGGCACCATCAGGCCGCGCGGCGTATCTACGGCCAGGCCCAGGTGGACATTTTTGTACTGGGAAATTACATCGTCGCTAAAGGTGGCGTTAAGGTCGGGAAATTGGGGTAACGTCCGCGAGACCGCCAGGAGCAGGAGGTCATTGATCGTCACCTGGCGCAGGCCCAATGTCTCGGCGCTTTCTTTCAATCGCTTCCGGTAGGCGAGGATAGCTGTGGCATCGGCGGAGGCGTTGAGTGTGAGTTGGGCCGTGGTTTGCAGGGAGTTCAACATACGGGTGGCAATAACCTTGCGAATGCCTTTGACCGGGATCGTTCGCACGTCATCGTCAACCACAGCAGGAGTCACTACTGGAGCGGGAACCTCCGGTTGAGCTGCCACCGTCTGCAAATCATCGGCCATAATCCGGCCTCTCACCCCGGAACCGTGGTCAGGTACCTGGAAGCCCCCCTGCGCCGCCATACTTTTAGCCAGCGGCGTCATGACCGGTTTCTGGGCCAGCGCGGCCTGCACATCCCGCTCAATAATCCGCCCGGCAGGACCGCTGCCCGCCATGCCGGCCAGGTCCAACCCTTTTTGTTTGGCCAGATTTCTGGCCCGCGGGGATATGCCCACCGCTGCATTCGCCGCTGTTTCGAGAGCTTTCGCCGGAGCGACTTCCGGCGTTTTAGGCGGGCTGCTTGTCTCAACCGCTGCGGGGGCTGGTTCAGCGGCAAAACCCTGATCTTTGGCTCCGGCCGGCCGCAGGCTGCTGACATCTTCGCCCGGCTGGCCGATAGCAGCAATATTGGTCAAGACCGGAACATCGTCGCCTGCCTCAAAAAATAGAGCCAGGACGGCCCCGGAAATAGGGCTTTCGACCTCCACCAGGGCTTTGTCGGTCTCCACTTCGGCCAGGATTTCCCCGGCCGTCACCTGATCTCCAACCCCTTTTTTCCAGCCAACGATCAGACAGCTCTCGACCGATTGGCCCTGCTTGGGCATAACAACTGCGGTTGCCATAACTGTGTTACCTCAATGGGGTAGATTAACTTGATAAATGTGTTTAATAAACTCTAAAACGTAATGCGTAAAACGTAAGGAATCAGAAGACATTTACCTTTTTACGCATTAACTTACACGACGACGATTTCAATCCCCGCCGTCCGTACTCGCTCCAGCAAATCCGCCGGGGCATGCTCATCGGTGATGACGGTATCAATTTGTTCCGGCCGGGCAAAAGAGGCCAGGCCGACCCGGCCCCACTTGGTGGCGTCGAGCACGGCAATGGTCTGGCGGCACATGCCAACCAGGGCACGTTTCACCTCGGCCTCGTCGGCGCTGACATCGGTCAGCCCTTCCGGCAGGTTAAGGCCGTGCGCCCCAAAAAAGCCTTTTTGAATGTTGAATTTCCGCAAGAACTCAAGACCGTCTACACCGATTAAAGAAGCCGTTTCTCGCTGTAGCGTTCCACCCGACATGACCACCCTGATACTGGGTGTATCCTGCAATTCCTGAGCGATGACCAGACTGTTGGTGATAATAGTCAAATGGCGGTGATTCTTGAGGTGCTGCACAATTGCCAAAACCGTACTGCTGCTGTCGAGAAAGATGGCATCGCCGTCGAGAACCAGGGAAGCTCCGGCTTGACCAATCCGGCTTTTTTCCTGGACCTGCCGCTGCCGGCGCAGAGCCAAGGCTAACTCGTACATGTTGCCGGCCGGGATGGCTCCGCCGTGGGTGCGGACAATCAAATTCTGTTCGGCCAGTGCCTGCAAATCGACCCGGATCGTTACCTCCGAGACGCCTAACTGCTGGCTCAATTCCGCTACCGATACCCGGCCCATTAGGTCAACCTGGCGCAGTATCTCCTGGCGTCTTTCTTCCAGATAGAGTTCCTTCGACCACAACATAGCTAATTGTTACTTATGATTTCTTTATTTTACTTTCGATTACTTTCATATTAACACAAAACAAAATTCCTGTCAATCCTGAATACGGAAAAGTTCTGCCCTGGATGGATGCGTCCAACCTTATGGTAGCGTAGGGCAAGTTGTTACTTATTCTACAGAACCACCTAAAAGCTGGGCTCATCCGTCAGCCTTCGCCCCGCCGTCCTTTATAGTCGAATTGCTGCTCGTAGAGCTGGCGCAGGGTCTGCAGAGTGTCGGCCTCGACCGCCAACTTATCCTCCCGGAGACAGGCAATCCGGGCGAACCGTAAAGCCAGACCCGACTCGTACTGGCGGCTGGCCTGGATTTCGTTGAACAGCACCTCGACCACGACCTGCGGCTGGACAAACACCGTGCTACCCCGGCGCGACTGCTCCAGGGCCAGCAAGCGCCGGGTCATCGCCTCGAATTCAGGATCGGTCAAGCCCTTAAAGGTCTTGCCGACCACCAGGTACCGGCCGGTATCAGCGTCACGAGTGGCCAGGTGGTAATTGGACAGCCAGCCGTGCCGCCGCCCGTAGCCCCAATCCGCGGCGACAATGACCAAATCAAGAGTGACGACATGCTTAAGCTTCAGCCAAGCTTTGCCCCGGACACCGGGAGTGTAAGGGCTGTCCAGAGCTTTGGCCATCACCCCCTCGTGGCCCTCGCGAAAAGCCGCCTCGGCAAAAGCCTGCCCTTCGGCCAAGGTGGTTGGGATCACGCGCCGCACCCGCTTCACCTGGCCGGCTGCCGCCTCGAGGGCTTGCCAGCGGTCCTGATAAGGGAAGTCGAGCAGGGTTTTCCCGTTGAGATACAGCGCATCGAACAGGTGAAGCTGAACCGGAATTTCGGCGACTGTCTCGGCCAGAGCATGCTTGCGCCGGAAGCGGCGCATCAAGTGCTGGAAGGGCAGTGGCCGCCCCTGTTGGTCTACTGCCAGGGCCTCCCCTTCTACAATCGCCTCCTCGACCCCCAGCGCTTCCTTCACCTCGGCCACGACATCAGGCAGGCTGCCGGTGACGTCAGCCAACTGGCGCGAGTAGATCCGCACCTGGTCGCCCTGGCGGTGGATCTGCACCCTGGCCCCGTCGAGCTTGTATTCCAGGGCCAGGTGTCCCCCGTGGCGCTCGAAGGCTTCGGCCAGGTCTGTGGCGGTTTGGGCCAGCATCGGTTTGAGGGGACGGAACAGGCGCAGTTCAACCTGTTTCAGCCCGTTTTCACCTCTCGTCAGAGCCGTGAGAGCCACCTCGCCCAGATCACCCCACAGTTGGTTCGCTCGCTGCACCAATCTGGGTTTGACCCTCGCAGCCCGGGCAATGGCCTCTAACATCAGCCCCTCGTTGACTCCGTGGCGCATCTCCTGGGAGATGACCTTTACCAGGGTTTTGGCTTCCACGGGCGTCGCCCGGCGGAATAAGCCCAGCAGCAGGGCTTCTTTGCGCGTTTGGGAGCCTTTGCCGGCAGTTTCGGCCAGCGCCTCAAAAGCGTGAAAAACTTCAAGCAGGGTCAACGGCGGCGGCTCGATAGGCTGGCTGCGGGTTTGTTCCAGCAGCATCCGCGCCGCTTCGCCACCATCCACCGCCTGGCGATAGATTTCTTCCTGTATCGCCGGCGAGGCGTCGGTCAGGTTACGCAGGACCGTCTGGACTGCCCGCCAACTAATATTCAAGGCCCGCTCATCCCATTCCGGGAAAACCTGGCCGATGGTCAGGCGCACTGCCGGGGGAAGTTCCTCTGGGGCCAGTCCTTGCAGAAAATCGGCTAACAACGCGGTCAGCTCCAGGCGTTTACTCGTTTGTTCCAGTTGCTGGCCCAGCTCGGCCAATTGGACAAAGGGTGTTTCAGGCATGGCGATAACTCCTCCCCTTGATCTTACAAACCTCACCACAAGTCTCGGCATTTCTGGTGCAAAATTAGATGGCTGCCGGCATACACTCGACCGACAAAAAGCGGGGAAATACGACGCCCTGTCTGAAGAGGGGCATCGGGAAGGTGAAGCGGTTATATCAATCTGTGGTGTATGGTAAACCCACTCATTCAGACTGTCAACCTTAGAACCGCGCCGAAAACACCTGAGGGCTGTTTTGGAGGATGTGAGTTATGCCGTGCATTTGCCAGGTTTCGGCCGTCACGGCCACTTCGGGCTCACTCTCCAGGTTGAAAAGATGATCCCACTGGCTTGGGCCGGCTGCTGGAGGCCAAAGCCTTGTTAGAGAAAAGCCTGGCGCTAAGTCGGGAGGTTGGCAATCGCTATAACACAGCCAATGGGCCGAATCGCCTTTTTAGTTACGCCGAGATGGGTTGAATAACGCGTCTTCAGCGAGAGGGGCGTAATCTTCCTGGGGGTGGGCTTCGGCGACGAGATCGTCTAAGGGAATAGTCATCTCACGGGCGTATCCCGGCGGTCCGTACTGCCATGGCTTGTCAGGTATGGGTAAAGGAATGATTGGCAGCTCAGCTTGGCGCTGAGATCGCCGCAAGGCCAGTGTCTGCTTCAAGCCACGGCGTACCAGCGGGATGCGCACGACCAGCAAAACGACGAGCGCGGCCAGATAGACGTTCAGTTCGTAGATGGCCTGTGGGTCGTGGACCAATACTTTTTTGCTGGCGCTGGTGGCCAGGATCGCGTGCATAACGCCCGCACTGCCGGCGAGATAGACCAGCCGGTGCAGCCGCTTCCAATGCTTCCTCAGCCGGCGCATTGCCCAGCGGTTGGAGGTCAGAGCCAGTGCTGTCAGGATCAGCAACCCCAGCAGGCCGAGGGCGATATAGAACTGGATCGGCCAGGCCAGCCAGGCCCACCCGGCCTCTTTGAGATAGACCAGCACGTGCAGAACAGCGAAGCCGAAGGCCCACAAGCCGGCCGGTTTGCGCAGGCTGATCAGGCTGCGCCAGCCGAAGTAGGTATGCAGCGGCGTTACAGCTAGGCAGACCAACAGAAAGCGGATGGCCCACTTTCCACTCTCCAACCCGGGATCAAAGGTGTCGGTGGCGTTCCAGTCCGTCCTGCCCAGGCTCATAACGAGGGTCAATACAGAACCGGCCCACAGATTGAGCGCTGCCCAGCGCCAATTTGACGTTAGCCAAGCCATAGCATCTTCTCCTTTGCGGTGATCTTCTACCTATATACACCGGCTGGGTGAGAGCGGTTCCCTGGCTGACCCAAATTGGCAGATAAGCAAAAATATGACGATTGAAACTTGATCTACGACTGTAAAGCAGCCCGGATCTGAGCCAAATGCTCTTCGGTGTGAGTGACGATGTGCCGACTACTCGTTTTCGCCCGGAGCGGTCCTTAAGCGCTGGGCTACAGCGGGCTGGTTCAGCAAGGTAGTCAATTGTTCATAAACACGCTCGAGTCGTTGGGCTTCGCCCCGGTTTGGTTCATTGCTTACAGTCACAATTCACCTCCTGATGAGTGTTATATCCAGAACTACGCCCTGATCTCTGCCTGATGCGCCTCGACCATCTCGGCCATGCTCTTGAAACAAAAATCATACGGGGGCCTTTCGCCCGGCGGCATGGTCGCCCCGAAACCCTCCTGCCCATACCGGCGGTAAATCCAGCAGGTCTTTAGCCCGTGGCGATTAGCCGGAACATGGTCATGAAACAGACTTTCGGCGGTGTGCAGGATCTCTGACTTGCCAATCCCCCGGCTCTGAAGCATTGTCAGCATATAGTCGAAATTAGCGTCGGCCGGTTTGTAGCTGCCAATATCTTCGGCCGTATAGATGGCATCAAACTCAACCCCAAGCTTGCTGTTACTGGCCGCGAAACTCTCATTATCTACGTTTGACAAAATCACAAGTTGGTAATACTGCTTGAGATACAGGAGCGCGCCGGCCGAGTCAGGAAAGGCCGGCCAATCCTTGATGGAGCGGCCATAACGGAGACACTCATCCCAGCTCACGCTGAGGCCCCACGCTTCAGCCAGTCGCCGGTAAACAACGGCCAACAAATCCTGATAACGTTTGGCCGGCGTCTGGCGCTGCTGGCTCGACTCATAGCGAGCATGCGCCTCAAGGATCTCATTCCGGGTGAGTTCCCGCTCAAGCTGGTCGGTGAGAGGCGCCAATCCAGCGACCATGCCACTCTCCCAATCAATGAGCGTCCCATAACAGTCAAATGTCAACACCTTAAAATCTGTAAGTTTCATCATTACCTCGCTCCTGTGCTGCACTCCTAAAAGCCAGCGCTGCTTTCAGATAGACACGGGCCTCTAATTCCGGCTGGACAGTTCCTGGATGAGCCGCTTTGTCGTGGTCTGCCAATCGAGGTTTTGGCTCCGGGCTTTGCTGGCGGCCAACATATCCGCCGGCCATATCGCTGCCAACCCGGCCAAGCCCCGGCGAGCTTTTTCTTTAGTTTCATAAGTACCGGCGGGATGATGCTCGGCCAGGGAAAGGAGTTCAAGCGCCCACTGCGATTCTCCCCCTCGCGCCACCAGCCCAGCTGCCCCAACGAAGACATCGAGCGCGAGGGGAGCCAGCCGCTGCTGCATGGCTAACCGGAGAGTCTCAGTGTAGTACTGCCGGGTTTCATATTCGCGGGTTTCATTCAGAGCGGCCAGCACATGACCCAGGTGACACAGGACCGTCGCAATTTCAATCTCGTTCTCTATTTGTTGCCATAAGGCCAGGGACTCCCGCAGATACTGTTCGGCTCGACCATATTCACCCCGGTCATAAGCCAGTCGCCCCAGGTTGCTGAGACTCTCGGCCAGGTCAGGTTGGTGACGAGCCGCAGCAGCCGATTTGAGACTCTCTCCATAAAAGTGCTCGGCCTCCTCATAATTGCCTTGCAGCCGCCTGACCGAGCCAAGCTTCCCCAGGAAGCCTCTCGCCTCGAGACGCCCCGCTTCTTTACAAATGGCCAGACCTTGCTCAATATATGCCTCAGCCTGCGCAATCTGCCCCTGGGCGATGGCTAACCGGCTGAAAGCGTGCAGCAAGTCGGTCATCCCGTTGACATCGTTGAAGTCCTGGCGGGTCTGTAGATCTTCGTCCAAAAGTCGTTTGGCCCGGGCATACTCACCCCGCGCGCCAGCGATCAAGGCCAGACGCTGCACCCCATAACCTCGCTCCATCCGTTCATCAATTTCCTGAAAAACGGTCAGGGCCTGCTGCAAAAGTTGTTCAGCCTCGTCTAGTTGTCCTTCGCTGTGAGCTGCCACGCCCTGTAACAGGAGCATATCGGCTACATTCCTCCGGTCGCCCAGATTGGCAAAGAGGATCAAACCTTCCTGGCCCCGCTGTCTGGCCTCGGCATGGTTGCCCTGGAATTCCAGTACCCAGCCCAGCCCCAACAATGCCAGCGCTTCTTTTTTTTGATCGGGGGGCCTGGCCCGGCGCAGTCGTAAAACGGCCTGTTCAGCGAACGCCCGGCCTTCGTCCAATTGGCCCCGCCGGGCGCATAAATGACCTAATCCGGCTAGAAGACAACCGACCAGACTCTCATATTCTTCGGGCACGGCCGCTGCCTCCCACGGTTCTGCGGCAGGCATGAAGGTTGACAGTGCCTGTCTGAGGGCCAGTTCGTTTTCGTACAGTAGGCCGCCATACTCGCCCAAGAGCCACAATCCCAGCACAGATTTCTCAAGGGCCTGGACATTTTTGTGGGCAACCGCATAACGCCAGGCCGCTCGAATGTTGTCCATATCGGCGGCCAACGCGGCCAGAGCCGTCTTTTGCTGGTTGGTCTGAAGGGCTAACCCCTGGTCTTCAAGAAAAGCGGTGTAATAAGCGCAGTGTAACGCCTGCAACACTTCCTCGTCGCCGGGGATGGTGCGCAACTGTTCGGCGGCAAACTGCCGGATGAGTTCGTGCAGCTCGTAGCGCCCGCTTTCGGCACGCCGCAGCAAGGCCTTATCTACCAAGCTGCTGAGCAAGGTTAGCGTCGCGCCGGTCACCTGGATGGCGGCCTCACGTAGGCACCCACCCTGAAAGACAGATAGTTTGCATAAAAGGGCTTTCTCGGTCTCAGGCAGCCGCTGCCACGTTTGTTCCAGAACTGCTTTAATGCTCCGGTGACGCTCCGGCGTATTACGGAGCGACGTCGTCAGAAAGTCGAGGCTGCGCTCGATTTCCTGGACGATCTCTCGACAAGTGATTGAGCGGACCCAAGGAGCGGCCAGTTCCAGGGCCAGCGGCATCCCATCAACCAGTTGGCACAGACGGATCACGTGTGGAAGGTCCGCCTCAGACAGGTTGAAGCCGGCCTCAGCGCGGCAGGCACGTTCCAGGAAAAGGCGCATGGCGCTATAGCTTTCGAAATTGGTATCGGGAGAGGCATCCTTTGGAAAAGATAACCCTTGCACCCGATAACTCCATTCTTCTTGCAGGTTGAGCCGCTCCCGCGAGGTTGCCAGCAGCTTGACCTGAGGCGCAGCCATCAGAATTTCTGACAACAAACCTACCCCTGCCAGAAGATGCTCGAGATTATCAATAACCAGGAGCAGTTGCTTTTCATCCAGGTAGTTGAAGAGTTCGGTTTTTGGCTTGACTCCAGCCTGAATGGTGAGGTGGAGAGCTTCAGCAAGGGCGGAAATGACGATTTCAGGCTCGCCGACAGAGGCTAGCGGCGCAAAGTGAACGCCGTGCGGAAACGAATCCTTCACTTCGGCTGCCGCAGCCAGGGCCAGACGAGTCTTGCCGATACCGCCCGGACCCATCAAGGTCAGCAACCGGCAGGCCGGTTCTTCGACCAACAGCCGCCTGATTTCGGCCACTTCCTGTTCCCGGCCGATGAAAGAGGTCGGTTGTAATGGCAGGTTGTGCCGGGGAGACAAAGGAGCAACGGACAATTCTCCTTTGCTTTCCGGTTTCTCTGCGCCCCAGCTTAAATCGCCAGCCCGGATACGTTCATAAACGGCCTTCGTCTCCGGTCCCGTCTCAACCCCTAACTCTTCGGCCAGCACCTTGACACACAACTCATACTGGGCCAAGGCCGCACTGCGCTGGCCGTCGCGGGCCAGCAGCAGCATCAACTGCCGGTGGGCTTCTTCCCGCCACGGCTCCAGACCGAGCAGGCGGCGGATAACCGCAATTCCTTCGGGCAGCTCTCCCTGCTCGGCGTGATGGGCCGCCAGGGTGTGAAGCGCCTGGATGACCATTTCCCGCAGCCGGGCCTGCTCGGCTAACATCCAGGTTTCGAAGTCGGGGGCATGGCGCACGTAGTAGCCGCTCAGGAAATCGCCCCGGTACAAGGCCACGGCCTCTTGCAGCCGTTGCACCTCCCCAACCAATCCGACCCCGTCCGCCCTGGCTCTAAATTCAACCACATCAATCCAAAGAGAGCAATCAGGTCTGAAGGCGACGGTCTGGCCATCGAGGTCGAGGTAATCCCCCACTTTCTCTCGCAGATTGGACAGGGCTTTGCGCAGGTTGGCGCGGGCGGCGTCATCGGGCACATCGCCCCACAAGAGGGCAGCCAGTGTGGAACGAGTTTGTGGCTGGTCGGTGACGGCCAGGTAGTAGAGGATAGCCTGGCTCTTGCTCGATAGGGCCTCGGCGACGGAAACTCCGGCCCGGATAATTTCGGGGCGACCTAAGAGGCGCAGTTGCAGTGTTTCCCCCATATTTCCCCCCAAATTCACACGAAAAGTCGCCAAAATTCACGCTTTTTTCCCGCTTTGGACACGCTCAGTTTGATATGCTGTGAGTGTGTTTGAAGTATAGCACAGTTTTGAAAGGAAATTAAACATCCAATGACGATCCATCCCAAAACCTCTCCTTACCGCATCTATCTCTTAACCTTGTGGGCAGAGCGGGGAGAACAGGCTGAGACGCCAGGAGTTTGGCGCTGTAGTCTAAAGGATCCACAAACGGGACAGCAGCGCGCCTTTGCCACCTTAACAGCGCTAGTTGCTGCTTTGGTGGAGGAGATGGCCAAGATTGAGGGGGCGCCGTTGAAAGGAGATGAGGCATCATAAGACCATGATTTCGCTGAGAGTTACAGGAATCACTTGCATGCTCACATGAAGCGTGGGCGCGAGCCGCAATATTTTTTTGACAGATTAAACCTTATTCAAAATGGCCTGACTTGGGCCGTAACTAAGGAGAATGAAACAATGTTGACTTTACAAACGTTAGAAACCATTCAAAAAAGAGTTAAGCTTTCCAGCGGGGTGGAGCTGCCCTACGTGGAGCAGGGCGACCCGGCGGGTGTACCTGTGATATTCCTGCACGGTATCACCGACTCCTGGCATTCCTTCGAGCCAGTGCTGCCGCATTTGCCCGGGTCCGTTCACGTCTTTGCCCTCTCGCAACGGGGCCACGGCGATGCGGATTGCCCTGAAACAGGCTATCATCCTCGAGATTTCGCCGCAGACCTAGCCGCGTTTATGGACGCCCTCGAACTTGGGCCAGCGGTGATTGCCGGCCACTCTATGGGCAGTACCATTGCCCAGCGCTTTGCGCTGGACTACCCCGGATGCACCCGGGGGCTGGTGCTGATCGGCTCATGCCCCACTTTCCGAGGCAATGCAGGGCTGGTGGAACTCTGGGAGGTTGCCGTATCACAGCTTGAGGATCCGATTGATCCCGATTTTGTGCGTGAGTTTCAAGAAAGCACGCTGGCCCAGCCGGTGCCGCCGGCCTTCCTAGATACCGTGGTGCAGGAAAGCCTGAAGCTCCCAGCGCGGGTGTGGCGAGCGGTGCTCCTCCAGGCTCTTTTGGAAGCCGACTTTTCAGTGGAACTTGGAAAAATTACAGCACCAACGCTCATTGTCTGGGGCGATCAGGATGGGCTGGTTTCTCGCCATGAACAGGAGGCCCTTCTGGCCGCTATTGCTGGCTCGCAGCTCGTGGTGTATCGTGGCGCTGGCCATGCCGAGGAGCCAGAGCGTTTCGCGGCCGATTTGGTGGCTTTTACCGAGAACTTTACCAAGGCAGGGCGTGGATGAAGCGGTGAGTTAGGAAACCCAACCATATAAAAGTAAAACCAACCGCCAAACCTATCTTTTGACAGATTAAAACTTATTCAAAATGGCCTAAATTGGGCCGTAACAGAGGGGAAAAAACAATGTTGACTTTACAAACGTTAGAAACCATTCAAAAAAGGGTCAAGCTTTCCACCGGGGTGGAGTTGCCCTATGTGGAGCAGGGAGACCCGGCGGGTGTACCTGTACTACTTCTGCACGGCTACACCGACTCTTGGCATTCCTTCGAGCCAGTGCTGCCTTACCTCCCCTCTTCTATTCACGCCATTGCCTTGACCCAACGAGGTCACGGAGAGGCGGATCGCCCTGCAACCGGCTACCATTTTCAGGATTTTGCAGCCGATCTGGCGGCGTTCATGGATACCCTCAAGCTCAGGCCAGCCGTGATTGCCGGCACTTCCATGGGCAGCAGCATCGCTCAGCGCTTTGTACTGGACTACCCTGGACGCACCCTGGGGCTTGTCCTCATGGGCTCGGCCACCACCTGGCGCAACCCGGTCGTGTGGGAGCTCGGGGATGTCATATCAACGCTGACGGATCCGATTGACCCAAGTTTCGTGCGTGAGTTCCAAAAGAGCTGTCTGGCCCAGCCGGTGCCGCAGGCATTCTTCGATACCATCGTGCAGGAAAGCCTGAAGGTTCCGGCATGGGTGTGGAAAGCAGCTCTCGAAGCCCATTTGGAAGCCGATTATTTGAATGAGCTCGGAAAGATCAAAGTGCCTACCCTTATCCTCTGGGGTGACCAAGATGCGATCCACCCCCGCAGCGAGCAGGAGGCCCTTCTGGCGGCTGTCGCGGGTGCGCAGCTCATCGTCTATTCTGGCGCTGGCCACGCACTCCACTGGGAGGAGCCAGCCCGCTTCGCCGCAGATCTAGTGACCTTTATCAAAAACTTTATCAATTGAAGTGTGGCGCGGCGCTTCATCGGCTTATCCAGCCAAGGGGCGATGCGGTTCGATGTCGGTGGAAGAAGAAAGGATGAATTGAACATGGTTTGGACAGTCTTGAGCAGCGCTTTACTGATTTTCGCCTTGCGTCTGATAGAAGTTTCCATCGGCACGATCCGGACAACGATGGTAGTCCGGGGTAAGCGGGTCGAGGCGGCGGTCCTGGGCTTTCTGGAAGTGAGTATTTGGGTTGTCGCGGCCAGCCAGGTGATCGGTCATCTCGATACCATTTGGAACGTCGTCGGCTATAGCGGAGGCTATGTAGCGGGAACCTTAATGGGGATGTGGCTGGAGGGCCGGCTGGCCCTGGGCCATGCCGATATCCACATCGTTTCCATGACCAAAGGGCCGGAGCTGGCTCAAAAGGTGCGCCAGGCGGGCTACGGGGCCACCCAGCTACCCGCCCAGGGACAGTCGGGGCCGGTGCATTTGATTGAGGTGGTCGCGCCTCGGAAACGAGTTACTCATCTCCTGAGCCTGGTGAATGAAGTGGATGCGACCTCGTTTGTCACAGTTACGGAAGCCCGGCAGGTCAGGCATGGCTATCAGCACATTGTTAAGTAGCTTCTGGCCTGGCTGAGGCAAGCTTTACAGATTTATCAAAAAGGAGTTTTACCGATGTTTACAGAACAAACAACTTTAATAATGGCTCGCGAGCTGCGGCGGGACATGCTGCAAGAAGCCGAGCATGCACGGCTATACCAAGCCGTCGCAATTCAACAACCAAGCAACTGGAGGAACAAAATGGGTCACTCAATAAAATATCTATCCACCATCATCTTGCTGGCGTTAGCATTTGTTGCCACGGTGCAGCCAATATCGGCGCATAGTGGAGAACTACACCCAGCGCCAGCAGTCTCTACCCCTGAAGAGGCCGAGGCGGAGGTTACCCCGCTGCTGGGCAACCTGGGCAACTTCCACCATCCCATCACCACCGACTCGGAACTGACCCAGCGCTACTTCAATCAAGGGTTGGTCCTGGCCTACGGTTTTAATCATGAGCTGGCCATTCAATCCTTCAAGGATGCGCTCAAGCTCGACCCGGAATGCGCTATGTGCTACTGGGGCATTGCCTATGCCCTCGGCCCCAACATCAACGCGCCGATGGAGGATGCCGCCGTGCCCGACGCTTATGCCGCCGTCCAGCAGGCGCAGAAGTTGGCAGCCCAGGCCAGTGACGTGGAGCGGGCCTACATCGAAGCCCTGGCCAAGCGCTATGCCGCCGAGCCGGTCGAGGACCGCAGCGCGCTGGATAAGGCTTATGCCGACGCCATGCGCCAGGTGGCCCAAAAATATGCCTACGATGGGGATGCCCTGACCCTTTTTGCCGAGGCGCTCATGGACCTGACTCCCTGGAATTACTGGACCAAGGACGGCCAGCCAACTGAATATACTAACGAAATTGTGGCGACCCTGGAAGCTGCGTTTGAGATCAATCCCTACCATGCCGGGGCCAATCACTTCTACATCCACGCCGTCGAAGCCTCGCTGACGCCGGAACTGGCTCTCCCCAGCGCCGAGCGGTTGGAGGGGGCGGTGCCGGGCGCAGGCCACCTGGTGCATATGCCGGCTCATGTCTACTGGCGCACCGGCCGCTACCACGATGCTTTCCGGATCAACGAAGCGGCCATTCAATCCGACGAGCACACCGTTGGCGGCAAGCCTGACCAGGGGGCGCATACGCTCTATTCACTGCTGTACTACCCGCACAACATCCACTACCTGATGGCGGCGGCACAGATGGAAGGGCGCAGCCAGGAGGCTATTGCAGCCGCCCGGCGTACGGCCGGCGATATTCCGGCGAGCGCCTATCAAGAAGTGGCAGCGATGGAAGACTTTATGCCGCTGCCCCTCTTCGCCCTGGTCCGCTTTGGCCAGTGGGAGACGATCTTGGAAGAGCCGCAGCCCGAAGCTAACTTTCAGTATGCTACCGCCATCTGGCACTGGGCACGCGGCCTGGCTTACACCCGCCAGGGCCAGTTTGACCAGGCGGCGGCCGAGTATGATAAGCTGGCGGCCATTGGCCAGACCGAGGCGATGAAGGATCTGACCCTGTACTCCTTTGCCCAGGCTTCGACGATGTTGGACATCGCCACGCACGTGCTGGCCGGCGAACTGGCCGGGGCGCAGGGCAACGCCGACAAGATGATTGCCGAACTTGAAAAAGCCGTGGAGATCCAGGACAACCTGCACTACATCGAACCGCCGGCCTGGCACTACCCGGTACGCCACAACCTGGGTGCGGCCTTACTCAAAATAGGTCGGGCTGAAGAAGCGGAGGCGGTCTACCGCGAAGACCTACGGCAGTACCCGAACAACGGTTGGTCGCTGTTTGGTCTGGCCGGGAGCCTGAAAGCGCAAGGTAAAACGGCTGAGGCCGCCCAAGTGCAGCAGCAGTTTGAGGCAGCCTGGCAGTATGCCGATGTGCAGTTGACCAGCAGCGTGGAAGTTGGCCTGCTGGCTGCCAGCGAGGACTAATAAACATTCGGATTTAAGGTGACAGGCACTTATCGAACTACTAATGTTTAAAAGTGCCTGTCACCTGGTTTTTCTTAAGGAGATTCAAAAATGAGTACAACCCTTTCTTTAACTACTGAACAAATCGGCCAGCGTGATGCCTTTGTCGAGCGTATGCTCAAATCAACCTCAGGCATGTTTGACATCTTCACCATCTACATCGGCCATAAACTGGGTTTCTACCAGGCGCTGGCCCAGGGTGAAGCGTTGACTTCCGTGGAACTGGCCGCTCGCACCGCCAGCCACGAGCGTTATGCGCGGGAGTGGCTGGAACAACAAACGGTCGCCGGTATCCTGGAGGTTGAGAATCACACCGGCGAGGCCACATCGCGCCGTTTCCGCCTCCCCGCTCCCCACGCCGAAGTACTGGCCGAGCAGGACAGCCTGAACTATCTGGCGCCCCTGGCTCAACTGGCCGTGGGGGCAGTCCATCCCCTGGCGGCGGTCTTAGAGGCTTATCGCAGCGGCGGCGGCGTGCCTTTCAGCGCCTTCGGCCCAGACTTGCGTGAAGGACAGGCCGGCATGAACCGGGCCATGTTCCTGCAGCAGTTGGGCCAGGAATGGCTGCCCGCCATTCCCGATATTCACGCCCGGCTGCAAGCTGACCCCCCCGCCCGGATCGCCGATTTCGGCTGCGGCGCGGGCTGGTCCAGCATTGGCCTGGCCCAGGCTTACCCCAAAGTCAAAGTGGATGGTTTTGACCTGGATGCACCCTCCATCGAACTGGCCCAGGCCAACCTCCGTCAAGCCAATCTGAACGGCCGGGTCAAATTCCATGTGCGGGATGCCGGCGACCCCACCCTCTCCGGGCACTACGACCTGGTGACCGCCTTTGAGTGCGTCCACGATATGTCTGATCCCGTTGGGGCGCTGCAAACGATGCGCCACCTGGTCAACCATACGGGCACGGTCATCATCGTGGATGAGCGGGTGAGCGATACTTTCACCCCAACCGGCAACGAGGTCGAGTGGATGATGTACGGCTGGAGCGTGCTGCACTGCCTGCCGGTGGGCATGGCCGATCATCCGGCTGCCGGCACAGGGACGGTGATGCGGACGGAAACGCTGCAGCGCTATGCACGTGAGGCCGGTTTCCGTGATGTTGAAATCTTGCCGATTGAGAACTTCTTTTTCCGCTTTTACCGGTTGATTGCCTGATTAACAACTGCCCGGCGCGGCTACTCGGGATGCAAACTGCGTAAGTCCTGAGGGATAAAAAACGCTGTCGTTAGGCAGCGTTTTTTGTTTTTGAGGGTTTGGAGGTAAACTTCTGGCTATAGATGGCAGATGGCAGCAGCCTACCTTAGTAGAAGGGAAAAAGATGTCCCTTGACACGAGCAGTTCACCCGGCAACCCGCTCAACCGGGACCTACAGCAGCAACTTCAGCAAGTTGACCATGAGTTCAGTGCAGTCAACGCTGCCCTGGAAGCGACCCGGCAGCAGTTAGCTGCCGTCAACAAGCAGTTAGCGCTCGAAATTGCTGCACGCCAACGCGCTGAACAGGCCCTCCAGGAAAGTGAAGATCGCCGTCGCTTAATGGCTGATCGTTTGCAGGGTGAATTGGTCCTGGCGCGGGAGATACAACAGAGCCTGCTCCCCCCACCGACCCCCCGTTGGCCCGACCTGGAGGTGGTCTGTTATACCCAACCCGCCTTTGAAGTGGGCGGGGATTTTTATGCCTATCACGCCTCCATCAAGGCCAGAGTCTTGTTGAATAAGTATGTCCTGGCTATAGGCGATGTGTCAGGTAAGGGAGTGTCGGCAGCACTGCTCATGGCCACCAGCCTGTCTCTATTTGACGCTTCCCTGTCGCTGAAATTACCCCCCACGGAACTGCTGGTCTATTTGGATGAAGCCCTGCTGCCCTATACTAAACCCCGGCGTCAGAACTGCGCGCTTTGTTATGTAGAGCTGGTGGGTGTCAATACCGTCCGCCCGATGTTGAAGGCTGTCAATGCGGGTTGTATTCCCCCCTATCTTAAGCACGCTGACGGCTCGGTCGAATGGGCGGGGATCGGTGGTTTTGCCCTGGGGCAGGGGCTGGGCGCGCAGATGGGCTATCAGGAAATCAGGCATTTGCTGGCCAAGGGTGATATGGTCATCCTGACCACCGATGGCCTGGTCGAGGCGAGTAATACCACACCCGAAATGTTCGGCTTTGAGCGGCTGGAGCAAGTCATCCTCACCGGGCCGACCACCAGCGCCCAAGCCATGCTGGATCATCTTAAAGCGGAATTAGCCACCTATGTCGGCCAAGCAGAGCCTCACGACGATATTACCATCGTGGTGGCGCAGGTCTAACTATCCCCCGCTAGTCTTCTGAAATTAAAACACGAGAAAAAGGTCTGCTCCGGCCAAATTTCAATGCTCTGCGGCGAGTGGGTGCGCTCCGGTTCCTGTGTATTTTGCCACCAGGGCTTCGGCTTCAGCGCGGTATTTAGCAGGCACCGGTATAAATACTTCCCGGGTACCTTTGCCGCGCCGGCGGCGATAGGCGGATACAAAACGCAATCGGGGCGGTTCCTGGGCAACATAGGCCACCTTGTCTAGCCATAAGTTAAAGCCTTTCAAGGGAATGAAGCGGCCGAACATGAGCACGCCGCTCGGACCGAACAAAATCTCGCCGGCTGCCAGATCACCGGCCTGGTAGCGCGTCTTCACGTTCAAAAACTCGAGGAAAGTTATCAGGCTGATGAACAGACCACCGCCGAGAAAAATCCCGCCCATTGCCCAGGCTGCGGGCAGGGGTAAAATAAAGGCGAAGAAGATCATGGCAAGGCCGGCCAATCCGAACGAACAGCCCATGAACACCTGAAGCTCGCTTTTCAGGCGGGCCAACTCGCTCTTGAGGAAGGCCCGGTACTCGGCGGCGGTACACTCCCAGCGGGCCAATGTCTGGCCCGACTCCAACTGTCCAATCTCCTGCTCGTAGACCTCCCCTTGCCCGTTCGCGTACAGGAGGATGATGAAGGCAGCAAGCAAC
The DNA here is from genome assembly GCA_015075185.1 of Anaerolineales bacterium. Taxonomy (GTDB): domain Bacteria; phylum Chloroflexota; class Anaerolineae; order 4572-78; family J111; genus DSQQ01. The sequence continues at coordinate 637,190 of JABTUW010000001.1, forward strand.
ACGCCGCCCATGAGGCCGATGAACCCTAAGTTCTCCGACTTAAGCTGGATCGCAGCCAGCAGTATCATCGGGGCGGTGGCGGCGATAAGAATCTGCGCAGCCAGGATCCAACCGCGCAGCGGGTTGCGGCGATAGGGTTGCAGCAAGAGCCACAATCCCCACACAGCCAGGCTGCTCACGATCAGCCACAGCAACATGGTCGAAATCCCCATTTTGTCCCCTATTTTGCCAAATTCACCTGGATAGTTTGCTCGACATTTTGTTTACAGTTTAGCTAAAGGTCGTCTTTTGCTCGTTACGGCAAGCGTTACAGACCGGCATATAACGATTTTCGTGGTAAAAAAGGGCAAGGTAGCCAAATTCTCATTCAAACACCCAGGTAATCCCAACTGCAAGATTTTCGGGCTGCAAAGTAACCTTTCAGAGAATGAAGAGATGGTGTAGAGAAAAGCTACTGAGGGACGGTAGAATCAGATCGGCCAGGTTGAGCTTTTCAGGCGCAGGCGGAAACCGGGGATCGGGTACGGCAATCACTTTCATCCCGGCCCGATGTCCCGCCAAAATACCGTTGCCCGAGTCCTCTAAACAGACACAGCGCTCCGGCTTGATCCCCAGCCGTTTGGCCGTTTCCAGGTAAATATCCGGCGCAGGTTTACCCGCTCCTACCTCATCGGCGGAAAGGATGACCTGGAACTTGCCCCGCAGCGCGGCATCGGCAGCAACAACGTCAATCAAGGCCCGGTGTGAACCGGAGGCCAGGGCTGTCGGATAGTGCTGGGCGGTCACTTGGACCGCCTCAACCGCCCCGGGAAAGTAGGGGATGCCCATTTGATAGAGCGCGATCATCCGGGCGATAATTCGATCCTGGACTTCCTGAGGGGAAAGGCTGAGTTCCAGGCGGTTAATCATGTAATCAGCCCAGGCCTGGGTGCTCACCCCCATCACGGCCTGGTGGTCGGCTTCGTTCCAGTCTTTGCCCACTGCCTCAGCCATCCCTTTGCGGGCCTTGTCCCATACCGGTTCTGAGTCGACAAGCAGGCCATCCATATCAAAAATAACAGCTTCAATCATGCTCCCAGTACCTTTCAAGCGAGTATTGTCACGGGATAGGGTTTTACCACAGAGGTCCCCTGGAAAAACTCGGAGTGGGGCACGGGCAAGACGTTGGGCCGATCAATCAACGTGGTCCCAATAAACTCTACCTTTTGTCCAGTGATAAGCTCAAAGGAGGGAAACTGGCCCAGGCGCCACTTGCTGCCCTGTAGATCCTGGGGCCTAATGTCGCCACAATTTCATATCCCATTTGCTCACCACAGGCATTTCCAGCAGGGAAACATCTGCCCGCCAAGTACAGTTACGCGGCCCTAAGTTATTCCCGGCGTAGGGTGCGCGCTTGGAGTATAGCACGACTCGGCCCTCGCTTCAATGTTCTAAAGCTTTTTCAATCATCCTGTCCGCCAATCTGCTGGATGAGCTTGGCGATGACGCCGTTCCAGCCGGTCTGATGGCTGGCCCCCAATCCAGCGCCGTTGTCGCCGTGGAAATATTCGTTAAACAGGATTAAATCGCGCCAGTGGAGGTCGGCCTGAAAGGGTTGCTGCCCGCCGTAGATCGGCCGTCGCCCTTCCGCATTTCGCAGGAAGAGGTGCATCAGGCGTTGGTGTTCGGCAGTATTCATCGGCATTGGTTAGATTCTCCTTTCTTTAAGGCAGCAAAGGCCAAGGTGCGCTCAATATAACTGCTCGTACCGGCAGCGCCATCAACCGCAACCGTCGTGAGCATGAAGACTTGCGCGGTTTCTTCCCAATGGGTCAAGCCTGGGAGCGTCATGATCCCTTGCCCCACTGAGCGGCGATTTCTTGGGCGGTGTAATCAGCCCAGCCCAGTTTAGAGTTTTCCCGTTTGTAAACCTCATAATTTTCTGCCAGGAACCGGCTCAATCGCTCGACGGTCACGGGTGTTGGCAGTAGTTCTCCCAGACCATGCTGGATGGCATAGTCGACGTACCAGGCGGGCCATTCCTGGTCGTAAACGCCTTTGAGAACGGTCTGTTCAAAGTGATGGTGGGCTGAACCGGCTTGCGAAAGCAGCATTGCTATTTGGGTAATGTTATTGATATCCATGCCTTGTGCTCCTGGTAGGGTCCACAATACCCTTTGGACTCCTGATTTTCATTTGGGGGCGCAGATTTGGCCCTGGTATTCACCTTCGCCGCCAGCCACGGTAAAAGTTCCTACCGCCCGGAGAACGCCGGTAGCTCCGGTTAATTCCCTCGTCCCGCCCACCACGGTGTCAACCTCGCCAAACTCTCCGGCGCCGGTTGTTCTGAAAACAATCGCATCTTTGGTGAACAGATCGCCCTTTTCGGTGTGGATGACATTATCACCGGTTAAGGCAATTTCAAGATTAAAAATAATCAACGATGTATGGTAAAGTGGATAGCAACATACGAAAAAGGAGCTATCCCCAATGCAAATCAGTGAAGCTGAGAAAGAGATGTACATTGAAACGGCCAAACAACTCAAAGGTCACGCCAGACGCCTCTATATGGCCCGGGTGGTCAAAGTTCTAGGAGCAGGCGGGGCATGGACGCCCTGGGGCGAGGCAGTGTCTCGCTGCATGATGATGGCCGCAGTAACGACGGTGCGGCCGGGGATGGATTGTTTGGTACGGTCTTAAGTGTTGCGCCGGGGACGCCGCCAGGCGAGGTTGCTCTGGTTGTCACCGCTCAAGACCAGGCCGGGCATAACGCCAACCTATCCCTGGGGGCTTTTGTGGCACTTGGTTCACCTGGCGGCAGTGTCCCGGCTGGCCTGGGCGCCGGAACGGCAGCAGGACCCAGCGTGCCGCTGCGCTGGAACGAGAACTCTGAGCCGGACCTGTGAGGCTACCGGCTGACCTATACGCCGGTGGGGGGAGGGACGCCGCTGAGCGTTGACATCGGTCCGGCCAATGCTACCTGGCTGTTGATTCCCAGGGCGGGCCAATGGCAGGTCACAGTCGCTGCCTATGATGCCATGGGGCGGCTTAGCCCGGCCAGCGGTTCGGTCATCGTCACGACGAGTGTGGATGCTCCGCGGGTCTATTTGCCCCTAATCAGAAAGTAGCCCTTTGTTTGTGGGGTGATGTCCATTCGGGTTGGGGATTGATGGCCTCGATAGCGGTGGTTGTTAACCCCGGTAGATCAAGATCGTTGAGGCTCTCGCACACCATGCCTCCAGCAGTAAACCGAATGGCGCTTGTCGAGGCTCAAGTTTCACGTGTCTTGTTCACCCCGGCAGCAGGGATGTTGTGGTCTGTAAGCGCCACGCCATCACGCATTTCCTTAAGGTCAACCGATAAAGACAGGTGTTCATTCTCAAAACGATAGCCGAAAGTATCCTTCAGCACAGCCATGACCCGCCGTGTTGCGTTTTGCCGAGTTTCAAGAGGACGTCCCTCGCGGATTAAAAGATTGACGTGAACGAAAGCATAGCCTTCATCGCCATCAGCGATCCGATACTCGGTATGTCGAATGGCCCGGCTTTTGATTCCTTTCAGGTTGACAGCGCCTGTGGCCACTATTTCATCGTGCAGGCGTGCCAGGAGGCGTTGAACATCAAAGTTGAGGTTATCGGTGTACTCAAGCGTTAGATGTGGCATAAGTCACTCCTTTACAAGCGTTTGAATTATTCGACCGGCGGGGTGCCATACGTGTGGAAACTCTCGATCGTTTTCAGTCCCCACGCCTGGCCCTTCTTGCGGTCTGCCTCACTCCACTCTATTGTCTTCCAATCCGGCGCCACAATCAGGCGGGCCGTGGGATTGGCAATCTCAAAGCGATTGCCGCCCGGCTCATACACGTACAGGAAAAAGGTTTGTTGAATGGCGTGTTTGTGCGGTCCTGTTTCAATAAATACCCCATGTTCCAAACAAATATCGGCCGCCAGCAGCACTTCCTCACGGCTGTTGACTGCATACGTCATATGATGAAAGCGGCCAGGAACACCGGTGTGGTCTTCGACAATGGCCAACTCATACGTTTTATTGTTGACTGAAAACCAAAGCCCTTTGTCCGTGCCATCATCAAAGGTGATCACCTCGGTTAAACGTGCGCCCAACACCTCCGTGTGGAATTTACGGGTGGCCTTCATATCCACAGTGAGGATGTTGAGGTGATCAAAACGGCGCAGGTTGGCGCCCCGTCCCGGAAAGCGCGAGGCCTGATTCTTAAGCGCAGGTTTGTCTGTTTCCCCGGCCTGATACCATTCCGTTTCGTAATAAATCTCAACGTTGTGTCCATCCGGGGTGGTAAAACGGTACGCTGGCCCATGTCCTAAATCACCGTCGGTCCAACCCTTACCCAGGCCTGTTGCCTCAATTGCCGCCACGCGCCGCTGCAACGCCTGGGGACTGCGGGCACGCCAGGCATAATGACCCATGCCCGGCTGCCTGGCGGCAGTTAGCTTGAGGGTGTGATGCTCATAATCATCATAAGCCCGCAAATAGACTGAATCGCCTTGTTGGGTGGTGACACTCATGCCCATAATCTCGATGAAGAACCGCAGGCTCTCATTGGGTTTGGGTGTCAGTAACTCGACGTGGGCCAGGTGGGCTACATCATAAATGGGTTCTGGTAGTGGCATAATTTCCTCCTTCGAAAATAAACCTGGAGTACAAACCTTGGTTTGCCAATAAACCAAAGCAAGCTTTGGCCTCCATTTTCATCATCGGTGGCGTGCCATAGGCTTGTGAACATTCCTTAATCAGCCGGTTGATTAGCCGGCCTGCTGGTGTTATTGTTTTTCTACGTACTCTCGCAGGCCGTGAATATCATACGAGGTCTCACCAGCTTGCAGCCGCGCTCGCAGGTGAGCTTCTTTTTCCAGCCTGGCTTCAGCTTTCGCCAGCACCTCCTCCAGCCGCCTCTGCGCAACACAGACAGCGCCATCATTGTCAAGCACAACAATATCCCCCGGGTTGATGGCGGTACCTCCAACTGTAACAGGCGTATTGAGCTGACCGATTTCCGTTTTTGTTGCGCCTTTCACGCGAATGTAGCGCGTCCAGATGGGTAATCCTAACGCCACCAACTCCTCTACATCTCGCACGGCAGCATCAACCAGTATCGCGGCAGCGCCTCGCACTTTGATCTGAGTAACCAGCAATTCACCAATCAAGGCGACCGGCTTGGGTTCGGGCATCGCCAGCACCAACACTTCTCCGGGCTGGATTTGCTCAATAACGGCATGAACCATCAAGTTATCATCCTGCCCGCACATGACTGTGCGGGCAGGGCCGGCGACCCGGCTACCGGGCAAAAGTTGGACCAGCGGAAGGTCAATCAAACCTTCTCGGCTCGAAGCCTCGTAAACCGTGGCCACCCCGAGTTCTGCCAGCCGGGCATGTTGTTTATGGGTCATACGCTGTTCACCACCCAGGGAACCATCCGCTGCAACGCTTCGGCGTAGCGCACCGCTTGTTTGCCGGAAATACGGCGGGCATGGTTGCCACGCCGGGCAGCCAGTTCGGTGTAGTAATCTTTTAAGTAGCTTTGGGCTTCCATCACGGCCATAGCCTTTATCTTTTTCTCAATCACCGGAGTAATATCAACAAAAGTGTTGGGTACAAACTCGCACAGTTCCGGCTGATGTGGCTCAAACAGATACCAATCGGGCGGGTTGATCGCTTTGAAGGCGCTGGCAACCCCGGCCCCGGCGGCTAAGAGACGTGCTCTTTGCACCGACTGATAGGCCACAGGGTGGTCGGGATTGAATGGGTCAACCGGCGTGTGCGTCAGAACTACACTGGGTGCTTCTTCTCGAAACACCTCAACCAATTGCGCCATCGCCACCTCTGTCATCGTCAGTGGATAATCCCCCAAATCTAAACAGCGAAATGTGGCCCCGACCACCTCGGCGGCTTCGACGGCCTGCTCGTGACGTATCCGTTTGACATTCTCCACCGTTTGGCCGGGTTCCTTCCACAGCTCGCCCGACTCTCCCCTCTCGCCATAGGAAAGGGCGATGACCACCGCACTGCCCCCTTGGGCAGTCGTGACGGCGATAGTCCCGGCAGACCGCCAGACAAAATCAGCGGAATGTGCCCCAACCACTAGAAGTTTTTGACGATTCATTGGCCCTCCTCGATAGATTTTGACTGACCGGCCAGCGCTGCAAGCCGTTCAATGGTTGCCCTGGTTAGATAAGAGGCCACCCCAATTTCAGCCAGAAGGGCCGTGGCAGCTTCCATCTCGTGGATGCGCCGGGCGGCATGGGTTTGGCTGCCTTCCACAAAGCGGTCGATCAACGCTTCGTCTCGAATGACGGTCAGAAGCTGTTCTCTGGTCCAGGCTGTGCAATCAAGCTGTTCAGCCGCCTCAAGACATTCAATCACCACCGCGGCCACGCCTTTCATAAAAATGCTGCGCACTAACTTGTAGGCGGCGGCGCTGCCCGCCGGCGCATCGAGCAGCGTCACCGGCATACCATACGGGGTTAGTAAGTCGTGAAACCGTTTGGCCCCCGGCCCCGCTGCCAGCGTGGGGGTCCATAACCCCCTTCCCGGTACGGGAGCCAGCAAGGCCACATCGGCAAACAAAGCGCCGCTTGGCCGCAGAATCTCGGCAATATCACGCTTTACGCCCGGCGACGCAGTGTTGAGATCAGCATAAACCTGACCCTCGGCTAACATGGACAGGGCTGACCGGGCCACATCAGCCGCGATTGAAGCCAGGTTGACACTCAGGACAATGTCGGCGCTATTGACCGCTGCTTGATCGTTTGCGCTCAGGGTTACGCCGGGTGGAACCAGTTTAGGGTTTGGATCCCAGGCCTCTACGGTCAAGCCGGCCACCGCCAGGTCGGCCGCAATGGCGCTGCCCGCTTCGCCCAAACCCAGGATGGCTATTTTCATGGAGTCCCGCATTCATCATTTTACCTATGGGGATTCTCATCCCCAAATCGGGTTCGGAAACGAGAATTCCCCGTAAAAATTTACGTAGTCTTAAATAAACTGTTATCTCTCACTAAATGCCGGGGCAGGATAGACAAAATCCGCGGTTTTGAAGTCTGCCGGCCAGACCAGCTCCGGCTTGCCGTTTTGGAATTGCAGCAGAGAAAAAGGAACTTTACCCGTACCATCTTCGTTAAAGGACATATGTCCCATCACTGTCTCCATATCTGTGGCCGCAATCGCGTCTCGAATGGCGGCCCGCTCCAGCGTTCCGGCTTTTTCAATGCCATTAGCCAGAACTTGAACGGAGGCGTAAGCGGGGCCAACGATAGGATCAGACGGGCGTTCCATCATTTTTACGTGTTTGGCATTAAGTTCTTCGACGCCCGGATACTTCAGGGCGTTGCTCCAACCCGGAGCCAGCAGCACATAGTCACCGCCACTGCCCAAGGACTCTTTCCAGGTGGGCACATCGGGCGCGCGAATAAAGAACGAGGCCTTGGGGGTGTAGCCCAGTTCGCCCATTTGTTTGTAGATAGTTATGCCATCGGGGGGACCGGGCAGCGCCAGCAATAGTTCAACATCGGTCTCTTTAGCTTTCAGGATAAGATCGGTAAAATCCTGGCTGCCAGGAGCATACTCCTCGTATACTACCACCTCGTACCCGGCTTTTTTGGCCTCTTCCCGCCAGAGACCGCCTAACTCCACACCCCAATCGGTTTGCTCCTGCAAAATACCGACCCGTTTGGGGCGTTCGCCTCCGGGCAAGGTGTTAAAAAATTCAAACGTGCCGGAAGCGATGCCCGGCGATTTAATAAACGGGGAGAATAGGTATTTGTAACCTTGCTGATGAACTTTCCAGAGGGCAAAAGCTACGCCCAGATAGGGAACCTGGTTCTTTTCGGCGATGGCTGCTGCCGCAGCATGCAGGCTGCTGCCAAAGCCACCCAGGTATGCTACCACTTTGTTATCGGTGTAGAGGGTTTCCAGATGGCTCACCGTTTTGCTGGGGTCCGACTCGTCATCAAGAATATTAAGTTTTAAGGGAATTTTGGCGTTATACTCTTTGACAAACACGCCACCAGCGGCATTAATATCTTCAATAGCCATTTTGTAGCCGCGTTCTACCTGAGCGCCGCCGCCGGCAAATGGGCCGGTCAGGGGGATCACCGCGCCAATTTCAATGGCTTTCGGAGCAGCGGGAGCTGCTGCGGCCTCGTTCTCGGAACTGGCTGCTTCTTCCTGGCTGTTGCTTTTTTCTGCGGGGGGTTGGGCCGGCGCCGGGGCTTGGGCCACCCCACAGCCCACTGCCAGCAATGCCATGATTATGGCGACCAAAATTAATAGACCTCTTTGTTTCATCGGTATCCTCCTCATTGATTTAAATTGATTGATAGAAAATATTTATTTTTAGCCTGTGTGAGTTTGCCCGCACCCCCGATTATCGCATGGCAAACCACAAAAGCATTACTGCTCAGGTTGAGCGGAAAACCCGGATCAAAAAACGATCCCATATCTCCATCAAGCCACCCGGTAAAATCAGCACTACCAAAATAAACAGCACGCCAAAGATAATCTGGTGAAAGTTAGTCACATTTGTGGCCAAAACATCTCTAATTATTACAAAAAAAATCGCGCCTAATAGGGGACCCACCACGGTGCCTACTCCGCCTACAAACGTTACCAGGACGGCATCAAAGGTCCAGACAGGGATAAAGGTAAATTGGTAGTAGTAGCTCACATGGAAGTAGGCAAAGGTACTGCCGGTAACGCCCGCCAGAAAAGCACTCAAGACAAAGGCCGACATTTTGTGTCGAAACGCATTGACGCCAATGGCCTGGGCGGCATCCTCGTCCTCACGGACACTCATCATGCCCAGGCCGAGTTTAGTCTGGGTTAGCCAGTAGGCCGTCGCGACAATAACAACCAATACACCCAAGGCCAGGTAGTATCTTGGCGTCAGTTCATAGTTGATAAGTTGAGGGCCAAGCAAAGCCGAAGTCCCAGGCAGCACGTTGCTGACCGTTATAAAGAATGCCTGGGCCAGAGCCAAGGTGCCAATGGCAAAATAGGTGCCGCGCAAACGAAGCGCCGGAAAACCGATGATCATCGCCAAGAGAGTGGCGACCAGCCCGCCGGCCAGAAAGCTAAGAAAGAGGGGATATTCATTCATCCACATCAGACGGGTAGTTAACGCGCCCAGGCCAAAGAAAGCGGCGTGACCCAGATTGATTTGGCCGGCAAAACCACCCAGAATATTCCAGCTAGAAGCCAGGGCAGCCACGATGAATAACTGAATGAGAATGGTCAGCAGCTTATTATTGCCAAATGGCAGGTGGGGTATAGCCAGTAACGCCACCACAATGATGCCGACCACAAGCCATCTTGCGTATTTCACCCTTTACCTCCAAACAACCCCTGAGGCCGGAAACTAAGCACAATCAGGAACAAGATTAAGCCAACCAACTCCCGATATTCCCCCCCAAAGGCATAGGCGCTGAGCGCTTCAGAGACACCCAACAAGATACCTGCCGCCAGCACCCCACCAATGCTGCCCAAACCGGCCAGCACCACCACAATGAGCGCCTTTAGCGTCCACTGCAAGCCAATAAACGGGCTAACGCTAAAACTTGCAATTACCAGCGCACCCGCAATCCCGGCCAACGATGCCCCCAGCCCAAAAGTAAACAGATAGGTGGACTTTATGTTTATGCCGGTGAGCGCTGCTGTCTGCCAATCCTCGGCGGTGGCCCGAATAGCTTTGCCCCAAAGTGAGCGATTGAGGAATATTTCCAGCGCCGCCACCGTTAAAAAGGCTACCACCAATCCAACCAGGCGCACGACCGGAAAGCGGATCCCAAACAGATCGAAGGCGACAGTGGCATAGCCAGGCACTACACTGCGCTCATCAGCCGTCCAAAGCTGGATGGCCATATTTTGCAGAACGAGCGTCAGACCAAAGCCAATAAGCAGCGAGTTTTTGATGCGATTTTCCTCATCCAGCTTTACCACGTGACTAAACAGTTCCAATTGCAGCAGCATACCAATTAAAAACAGGATGGGAATAACGATGACCAGCGATAAGATCGGGTCCATACCATAAAGGCTGAACAACCAAAAGATGGTGTACCCGCCGATCATGATCAGTTCGCCGTGGGCCACGTTCAGAATTTTGAGCACGCCGAACACGAGCGATAAGCCGACTGCGGCCAAACCGTATAATGCGCCAATCATGATGCCTGATACAATATTTTGGACGATGATTTCCATTCATTACCCCGTGGTTTGATTAAATGCCCATATAGGCCGACCTGACTCGTTTGTCATTGAGCAGATTGGAGCCGGTATCGTGCTGCACAATGCGGCCGGTCTCGATGACGTAGCCGTACCCGGCAATTTCCAGGGCCAGGTTTACGTTCTGTTCCACAATAAGGATAGAGATACCCTCGGTGCTGATTTGTTTGATAATCTCAAAAATATCGGCCACAATCAGCGGGGCTAATCCTAGTGATGGCTCATCTAAAATGAGCAATTTGGGTTGAAGCATCAACGCCCGGCCAATAGCCAGCATTTGTCGCTGGCCACCGCTCAACGTGCCGGCTTTTTGTGATCGACGCTCAGCCAGAATGGGAAATATTTCAAAGACTCGCTTCATTGATGTTTCTTTTTTGGGCCGGGCCGCTTTGGGAAACGCGCTCAATTCCAGATTTTCCCGCACGGTTAGCGTGGAAAAAGTACCCCGCCACTCCGGCACCAAACACAAGCCGCTGTTGACAATTTCGTGGGTGGGAATTTTGGTGATGTCCTGCCCGCTAAAAAAAATACTGCCTTTGCTGGGCCGGAGCAAACCCATGACCGTTTTGAGGGTGGTTGTTTTGCCCGCACCGTTGGGCCCCACCATCGCCACGACCGAACCTGGCCCAACCTTCAGCGAGATATCCCACAACACCGGCAGGTCGCCATAAGCCACCTTGATGTTGCTAATATGTAGCATATTTTTCTCCCAGATAGGCTTTGATAACTTGCGGGTTGCAGGAAATTTCTTGGGGCGTGCCCTCCGCAATTTTGGTGCCGGCATTCAACACCACCACGTGGTTAGACAAATTCATCACCGCTTTGATAATATGTTCCACCACAATCACGGTGATGTCCTGCTCTTTGAAGCCGGCGATCAACGCCATGGCGGCATTGACCTCGGTCGGGGTTAGGCCGGCCATAAATTCATCCAATAACAGCAATTTGGGACGCGTTGCCAACGCCCGGCCCATCTCCAGCCATTTTCGCTCCATCACCGTCAGGCTGTTGGCCTTCCGGTCGTACTTGTCGGCCAGCCCGATAAATCTCAGAATTTCCATCGCTTCGGCTTTGGCCTGCTTTGTGCTCGAGAACGGCTGGTGGCCGTACAGTCGCCCCAACATCACATTTTGCAGGGCAGTCAGGTGCAGAAACGGCCGGACCAACTGAAATGAGCGAGCGATGCCGCGGGCAGAGGCCTGATGGGCCGGTAAGCCGGTAATATCTTCTCCCTCCAAAAATACCTGGCCCGAGGTTGGCGGAAAGGTACCGGCCACAATATTAAACGCCGTCGATTTGCCAGAACCATTAGGCCCAATTAACCCGACCACATCCCCTTTATTCACGCAAAAAGAGAGCTCACTCAGGGCCAGTAATCCTCCAAATGACTTGGTTAAATTCTTTACTTCAAGTAACAATCAGGGCCTCCTTCAAGAATTGGATGACACGATGAAGCGAGAGGAGTTGGCCTGCTTCTTCGTATCTTCGCCTCGTCGTTTCCTCGTCTCTGCACCTCATTAATACCGTCCCGACTGAAGCTGCCACATTTGATACCGCTCGGCGGCTACCTTGGCCCAGTGAGACCAGGGGCCTGGAATATTGAGCTGCACATTCAGCCAGGATTTCGACCCTAGCGACATAAACAGCCCTTGTGAACCGAAATCCAACACATAAAAAGATTTCAAGCTGTCGGCTGATCGAGCCACCAACTCACCATGGCCAAAATCGGCGGCGATGTTTGCCGCTGCACTCCGGCCCATCTGGGCGCTAACCGTGCCGGGAATCAGGACCCCACAAGGCAGGGTCGTTAAAACCGGTGGTTTGACCTGCATGGCAATTCCCGCCGAGAAAATATCGAGGTAAGCCGGGCTGCGATAGAACTCATCCACCGGGATGCGTCCTTCCTCATCGGCCAGGTCCGGCACATCGCGGATGGCCTTAATGCCCCGGTAGGGCGGCACGATCATGGTAAATTTCGATATAAGGCGCTGCATGGTGGCCAGCACCACCGCGCCGGCTTCAATGTGGTCTATCTGAGCTTCGGTGACCGACATAATTTTCCGGTGCGAGAAAGCCTCTTCAATAATGTGGCGGGAGTCGCCCAGACCATCGTGCCCAAAATGGCCCAAGTATGGCTCCGGGGTGATAAATGTAATCGAGGCCCGGTCGCGCACACCGGCCTTATGCAGGGCCACATCAAGGTTAAGCGCAAATTCATAGGCAGCCCCGTACAGTCCGGTGTTAAGGGTCACTCCAATCACAATGGGGCCGGGATCGACCAGTAAGGCCTGCCATTGGGCGCGCACATTTAAGGCATCTCGCGCTGATAGAATGGATACGGTGTGGCCGATGGGTTCAGGCCCTAGCCCTGGCAGAGCATCCCAGTTCCACTCGCCGCCCGTAGCAATCAGCAGCTTGTCGTAATTCATAGATTGGCCCTTGCTGAGTGAAATTGACTTTTTCGGGGGATTGATGGTTTCAAGGTGAGCGCAAATAAACTCAATGCCGGCCTCTTCCAGTACCGGCCGAATAGGAAAGGCGATATCGGCAGGATCTCGTTCGCCCTGGGCAATCCAGATGAGCGATGGGAGAAAGATAAAATCCTCGCTGGCCGAGACCACGGTCACTGTCTCACTTTTCGGTAGGAGGCGCCGCAATTCCAGTGCGGCGGTTAACCCGGCATAGCCGGCTCCAATGATAACAGTGTTCATTGATGTTTCTCCTTGTGTAAAAAGGATCAGAGTGCGTTTCGAATTATTGTGACGCAAACCAAATTGGTTGCAAAAATGACAACAAAATTGTTGACAATTTGTCGTAAAAAAACCGGCTCAATTGCAGTTCTACCGATCGCCAGTCAGCTTAAAAGGCAGTGCCAATACTCTGGCGCATCGCCTCAGTTACTTTGGCCAAGTGCTGGCGCATCGCTGATTCCGCCGCATCGCTATTGTGGGCGGCTACCGCTTCGATGATAGCCCGATGTTCGGCCAGGGAATGTTGAGCACGGCCTGCTAACAAAACGGTACGGTATTGAAAGCGCACCCGCTGGGCGCGCAAACGTTCAAGCAGGCGGGTCACTGTTTGATGTTGGGCAATTTGTAGCAATTTTTCGTGCAATTCGGCATTCAAATCTGAAATTTTCAGCAACTCACCCTGACCCAAGTAGGCTTCCATTTGCTTATGGATGGCGCGCAGGGTGGCAATATCCTGATCGGTAGCATTGCGGGCAGCATAGCGGGCAACCAACCCTTCTAACACCGCCCGAACCTCGTACATTTCCACTGCTTCAGCCTCTGAAACCAGGCGAACACGCGCCCCGCGATTGGGTTCGCGTTCAACCAATCCCTCTTGCTCCAACCGGACCAGAGCGGTCCGCACGGCGGCACGACCTACATCAAACTTCTCGGCCAATTCCAACTCGACCAGCCGTTCATTGGGCAGCAGTTGTCCCCGCACAATGGCCTGATACAAACGAGTATAGCTTTCATCGGCTTCGGTAATTTTATCGGCTTCAGCAGGCATAAATTGGGGTCCAAATAAGTTGAGGATAATAAGCAAATATAGTTGCAACAAAATTGTTAACAGTATTGTCAACAATTATATCATTTGATAGTGACTTTGTCAAATTTTGGGAGATGAAATAATAATTGCTAATCTGAATTCGGAATTAACTGAGCAGCGGTAATAAAGAACTCCGAACTCAGGTAACAAAATTGACTCAAAACTGCAATCTTTTGCACAGAATTTTATGTTATAATAGGGCAGAATGGTTGATCGGACGCGGCAAAAAGAGGGTGGGTAAACTTTTGGCTGTCACTTTGTGCCGGCGGCACCTATGAGCCAGCCCGGTAAGGACTTTTGCCTCTTTCTTTTGAGTAATTTTCAAGGTATGATATAGGGAAAGTATTTTCCACAGGCCGGGGAGATACCCGGCAAAAATTCAAAAAATAAACCCATCAGAATGATGACCGACTCCATTCCCGAACAAGGCCAGCTCGTCCGCGTGCGCGGGCAGCACTATTTGGTCCAGGATGTTTTCCCCTACCAGGCCAATCGCCAAGCCCCCACGATTCACCGGGTTTCGTTAGAGTGCCTGGATGACGACCGCCTGGGTGATACGCTCGATGTTATCCGGGAACGGGAGGTGCATAAGGCAGTCCACGAGGCGATTGGCCTGCCCACGCCGGTGGGCCGGGACCCCGCACCTCGCTTCCAGGCTTTTCTCCACGCCGTCGAGTGGTCCACCAGTTCGGTAGAAGGAGCAGGGGAGCAGGGGGAAACGAGGAAACGAGGAGACGAGAGGGCGGCGGACGGCGGTCGTCAAGTGTCGCTGCCGGGGCTGGAGGACCCGTCGCCGTGTCAGTTGGGGGTGTTTGAGGAGGAAGGGGAGTAATCAAACCACAAAGCACACCAAGAACACAAAGGGTAAGAAAACAATAGAAAACCCTTAGTGACCTTCGTGCTCTTAGTGGTTAAAAAACGGCTGCCGCTTATGAGTTAGGAAGCTGACCTGTCATTACGAAGCGCCGGAGCAGGCCGAAAGGGATATCGCCCATTGGGCCGATCTAGACATCATCGTTTTACGCTTGAAGCCGAAGGTGGTACTCAAGGTAATATGAAGCTCCAACCGCTTTATACCTTCGGCTACAGCAACAAGCAGCCCGATGAGCTGCTAAATCTAGCTGAACAGTTGGACACCATCGTCGCCGATATCCGCCTCAGCCCGCGCAGCCGCATTCCACAATGGAACGGCGGCCACCTGGGTAAACTACTGGGTGACTGTTACTGTCACCTGCCGGCCCTAAATTCGGTAACTGTTCAATGCCGCCAATTAGTATCCCAGTTCACCTTAGCCGCAGGTTCAGGCCCCAACGCAACGTCTCCACCTTTGACAAAACTAGTAACTCGTAGTATAGTTTTTTACGAGCGAGGGTTTTATGTCAGTTCGCCATGCTGTGCTGGGTTTGCTTGCTCAACGCCCGCGTCACGGGTATGAATTGCGCGCGGCGTTTCAGGCGCTTGTCGGCGGCGAGGAGAATTGGGACGTCAAGCCGGCGCAAATCTACACTACGCTGACGCGCTTGGAGCAAGGCGGTTTCGTTGCCGAAGACAGCGTCGAACAGGATGCAGGCCCTGAAAAACGAATTTATGCGATCACATTGGCGGGGCGTAAAACCCTCAACGAGTGGTTTGCCTGCGGGATTGAACCGGAACATCAGCACGATGAATTCTTCCTTAAATTGATGATCGGTTTGGTATCGGGCGCGGCGGACCCGTGCCGCTTGATCCAGACCCAGCGGGCCTACTTGTTTCAGGAGTTGCATGACCTCACCGAACAGCGCAGCCAGGCCGATCCCAGTCGAGAGCTCGCCAAGATTCTTTTGCTCGATAAAGCCGTCATGCACCTGGAAGCCGATTTGCGCTGGCTCGATATGATCGAGGGGCGGCTCGACGACATCAAACATCAGCCTTTGCCCGAGCCGGAGTCCAAACCGCGCGGCAGACCCAGGAAAATTTAGGATGGCAGATTTTGTTTTCAATCTGCAAGCAGAAGTCAGGAGTTGAGCATGTCTCTCATTCAGGCGGAAAATCTCACTAAAGTGTACGGCGCGGGCGACACAGCGGTCGTCGCGCTCGACCACGTGTACCTCACCGTGAACCCGGGCGAGTTTGTCGCCGTGATGGGCCCGAGCGGATGCGGCAAGTCTACGCTCTTGCACTTGCTCGGCGGACTCGACCGGCCCTCGGATGGGAGCGTCAGTATTGACGGGCAACTGCTGGCGAAAATGTCCGACGATGCGCTGACGCAGTTGCGCCGTCGTAAAATCGGTTTCGTGTTCCAGTTCTTTAACCTCATCCCGATTTTGTCGTCCGTCGAAAATGCGGCGCTGCCGCTTTTGCTCGACGGCGGCAACTCGGCCCAAACAAAACAAAAAGCCATCGAGTGGCTGACCAAAGTCGGATTGGGGCATCGCCTGGCCAGCCGCCCTGATCAATTGTCGGCGGGACAGCAGCAGCGGGTGGCAATTGCGCGCGCGCTCATCGCCGATCCCATGCTGGTACTCGCCGACGAACCGACCGGCAACCTCGATACCAAATCGTCGGACGAAATCGCCGCTTTGTTGAAACAAGTGGCGAAGGAATGGGGACGCGCGGTGCTGATGGTGACACACGACCCACGCATCGCCGCGTATGCCGATCGGATCATCTTTCTCAAAGATGGCAAGGTTGTGAACGAGGCGCAATTGGAAGCGAAGCGGGCGGACAATGCGGAAGCGGTCTCGCAAATGATGAAGGCCATTGCCTGATTTTATGATTTTCGGTTCGATGGATTTCCGTCAGCCTTCAGAAATCAAAAATCAGCGCTCCGGCTTGAAAGGTTAGGTCAAAATGAGGTTCCAACTGACTCTCGCCGCCCGCTACCTGGGTGGGCGCAAACTACGAACGTTTCTCACCACGCTCGCTATTGTCATTGGCGTGACGGTGATTTTCGGCACGGGCATTTACTTGCCGTCGTTTACGGACGCTTTCAACAAAAGCCTGCTCTCGGCGTCCGGCCAAACCGATGTGATGATTACGCACAAGACCGGCGAATCCTTTTCGGCCTCCACGCTGAACAAGATCAAACGGATCAAGGGGATTGCCGTCATCGCCGGGTCGCTGGAGCGCGTCGTCAATCTGCCGCCGAATTTTTATGGCAAGGACTCGACGGTCAACGCGCTGGCAGTCGTCGGCCTTGATCCGAAGATTGCGCCGGAGCTGCACGACTATCGCGTTACCCAGGGGCGCTTTTTGGAACAAGGCGACGGCAAAGCTGCCGTAATTTCGGAACGGCTCGCCGATGAGGTAGGTGTGAAACTGGACGACACGCTCAAACTGCCGACCCCCGAAGGCGTGGTCAAATTGACCATTGTCGGCCTGGTGCCGGGGCGCACGCTCATCGGCAACGAACAGGTGCTGGTCACCCTGACTCAGGCGCAAAAACTGTTTGACATGTCGAATCGTATCAGTGTGATCGAAGCGAATCTCACTACCCAGGACAAGGCGGAAAGCGAAGCCATCGTCAAGACGATCAAAGCGCAATTGGGGGACACCTACACGCTCGGCGGGCTGTCGAGCGGTTCGGAATTCGCCAGCGCGATGCAGATGGGGCAAGTGATGTTCAATATGTTCGGCGTGCTCACGCTGGCGATGGGCGGCTTCATCATCTTTAACACCTTCCGCACGATTGTGGCCGAGCGCCGCCACGATATTGGCATGTTGCGGGCTATTGGCGCGAACCGCGCCGCCATCCTCGGCCTGGTGCTGACCGAAGGACTGGTGCAGGGTGTTGTCGGCACGGCGATTGGCCTGGGCTTGGGCTATCTACTGGGCGTCGGCATTACCGCCGGGGCAGCTCAAATCGTCAAACAATTTATGAACACAGAAATAACCGTCGTCGTCGAGCCGTCGCTGGTGCTTGTTTCGATCGCTCTGGGATTGGCGTCACTCTCTTTGCCAGTTTACTGCCGGCAGTGAACGCGAGCCGCGTTACGCCGATAGAGGCTTTGCGACCATCGCCCAGCCAGGTCATGCAACGTTTCAGCCGCATCAGCGTCATCGCCGGCGTGGTGATGATCGTCGCCGCCGTCGGGGGGCTGCTCACCGGCAATTTTGTATTCGTCGCGCTGGGCGGTGTTCTTTTCTCGTCGGCCTGGTACTCGTCGCGCCCGCCCTGGTCAAACCGATTGCCCAGGTGTTTGGCGTTTTGCTCGCGCTGATTTTTGCCCGTCAAGGTACGGGCGAACTGGCGCAGGGCAACCTCACCCGCCAACCTTCACGCGCGGCGATCACGGCCAGCGCGACGATGATCGGCCTGGCCATTATCGTTGGCGCCGGCGGCATGATGTTTAGTACGGTCGGCACGGTGATGGAGTTGTTTAACCGCACCATGGGCAGCGACTATTTGCTCATTCCGCCCTCGGTTGCCGTCTGGAAAGGCGATGTCGGCGCGAGCGCCAGTCTCAAAGCCAAGATCAAGGCAGCGCCAGGGGTCGGCGCGGTCAGTTCGCTGCGGTATGCTCAATCGTCGCTCCGCCCCGCCGCGCTGAAAACCGGCACAGGGGAGGCAACGATTTCGGTCCTGGGTATTGACCCGGTCGAGTATCCAAAAGTATCGGGGATGGATTTTCAAAAAGGGAATGCCGAGGATGCTTTTAGCGCGCTGGCTGCCGGTGAACGTAATGTCATCATCAACGGAGTTCTCGCCGCCATCACCAACTTAGACGCCGGCGAGGTCATTCCGCTGGTGACGACGTCGGGGATACACAATTATCGGATCGTCGCCATTGGCGGCGAGGTGTTGAGCATGAAGATCAACACGGCCTACATCTCGCAAGCAAATATGAAAGCAGATTTCCGCAAGAGCGAGGACATTTTCTACCAGGTTGATCTTGCGCCTGGCGCAGACCCCGCCGCAGTGGAGAAACGGCTGGGTCAAATCGTGGAAGATTATCCTCAATTCCGCCTGGTGGCAGGACGCGAGTATACAGCCGAATTCCGCCGGCAGTATGACGCGATCTTTGCCGGGTTCTATGTACTGCTGGGCGTGCTGGCGTTCCCCTCGTTGATTGCCATCCTCAACACGCTGGCGATTGGCGTCATCGAGCGCACCCGCGAAATCGGCATGCTGCGCGCGATTGGCGCGACACGCGGTCAAGTGTGGAAGACGATTGTGGCTGAAGCGTTGTTGCTTGCTTCATTGGGCACGGCGTTTGGCATCCTGGCCGGCCTGTACCTCAGTTACGTGTTTGTTCAGGGGTTGAGCGCGAGCGGCATTTTCAAGGTGGCCTATACGTTCCCGCTCGCCGGAGTTCTGGCAGCCATTGCCGCAGGCCTAATTTTTGGCGTGCTCGCGGCGTTGGTTCCCGCGCGCCAGGCGTCGAGCATGGAGATTATCAAGGCGTTGCGGTACGAATAGGGGCCAGTGGAGAGTGGCCAGTCCGCACTGTTTCTTTGCTCGACTCCCTGAATGAACGGGTTATTGATGATCTGTTGTCCATCCGGGGCGATCACCTTTCCCACAAAGCGTAGGCCTTTCTGGCCGGGGGTATCCCAGCGGCGGTGCAGGTACGGCTCTCCGGCAGGTAGTTGAACTGCCTCCAGCTTACCAGCCTGGATCAGTTGGGTCAAGGCTTTTTCGGAGAGACCGTACTTTTGGCTGTCTCAGGCAGGGGCAAATAAGTGGGGATCTTTGGATTTGAAACCGAGGTTGGGTGGCTATAAGCTCTCCCATCCCCGGCCAAGTAACTTAGCTTGGTTGAGGCTACTTTACAAACAAAAAAACCCTCCCGGACATAGCCTGGTTGGGTTTTTCTTAGTGGGCCGGGATTACACTAAATTGACACTCAAGCCTGAGCTTGAATCCACTATTATCAGTGGTACAATGTTAGTGCTGATGGGTGGATTTGAACCACCGACCCCGAAATTATGAGATGACTGACTCCAGAGGATCGTGCAGATAAGGCCAATCCATCAAGAAGCCCCACCGAGGTAAATCCCGATGGGGCCTTTTTATTAGCAGATTGATATCCCCTTCATTATCAAACTAACTTTCCGGTGCGGTTGAGTCGTTGCCTTTCTGTCCCTTAGCTTCCAGGTAATTGATCGGGCTGTACTGGTTGTATTGCTTGCCGGCTTTAAGGGCAAGGGTATAGTGTTCCACCATCTTGATATCGCTCCACCTACCCCACAATTGAATCTTTCGGGTAGATGCGCCGGCATCATCAGCAATACAGGCAAAACTCCGACGCAGAGCATGGGGGCAGACCCCATCTAAGCCAGCTTTTTTGCCCAGCTTCTTTAAGATGATGCGCAAGCCGTATTGAGTAAAGGGTTGGCCTGGTTTAGTTCCCCTTACACTCACAAATAACTCATTCACCCCTTCCACTGCCGGGCGTACTTTGATCCAGGCTTGTAACCTGTCGGCCGTAGTCTGGCCAAAAAAGGCTGGATCCTGATTACCACCTTTACCAATTATGGTCATAAGGTTGACTATTGCTTCTTCTACTGGGACGTTGAAATGCAAGTCTTTTAGGGTGAGCTGCCGCACCTCAATTGATCGTAGGCCCGAATCGGTAAGTAAGGATACCAAGACTGCATCTCGTATCCCTTTGATCGTTGTGAGGTCGCACGCATCCAACAGAGCTTGTATCTCATTGCCATTCAAAGTTCGCTGTATCCGCCGTTTGTTCTTGGGAATTTGGAGCACCTGGGCTAAATCCTTAGAAATGGAATTTTCCTCGTAACACCAGTGCAGAAAACAGCGTATCACAATCACCGCTTGTCTGATAGTAGCCGGTTCCCAACCTTTAACTTTGCCTGCTTTACCGTTTGTTTTTCCGTTTTGTTCGGCCTCACCAGTAGCAGCGACTTCGGTCAAAGGTAAGGTTTAGGTTTGATTCTGGACTTGGGGTCGACCTTGCACTCAAGTTCATAAAGTTCAGCACCCCATTCTCGTATGAGGGAACGGGTTAATGCGGCCAAGTGCGTAATCCCACGTTGGACCAGCCAATCCAGGAAGCGGTTAAGATACCAGTTGTACTTTTCAACCGTTCCTATGGTACGTCCTGCCTGGCGCAAGCTAATGAGAGAGTATTCGGTAATTCAATTGATAGTTTTTAAGGCCAGAACCATGGTGCGAGAACCAGCCAGGTCAGGCCGTTGATACCGGTGAGCGACTAAAGCGACGCCTAACATCACCGAGTAGACCAAAGCGGTGTGTTGGTAAGCGGCGACCAGCCCTTGCCACTGCGCACTTTCCAAACCGAAATAGCGTTTAGCCCAGGCGAAATGACGCTCGATGATGGTGCGTGGGCGTAAGTGGAAGCGCCACTGGTCAATAAAGAACAAGGTAGCCAAGAAACGTTTGCCCTTGCGCCGCAGGTTGTAATCAATGACAAAACTGGCTCCCAAGACCCTGCGAATGAAGGTCATAATCGGGAAGGTGAAATAACCGGCATCGGCGCGCACCAACTGGATGGTGAAGCCAAAACACAGCACCATCAGGCTCAATAGCGGGATAGCGATGACCAATTCTTGGTGGTTGGCGGGCGTGACCAGAAACATCATGGGCAACTGTGACCAGCGACACAGGACGGTGTGGACTTTATAACCCCAGGTTGAACCTTTCCAGGGTTTGGGAAAGCTCCACCCCGCCTCTGGATCGTGATGAAACCAAGCCTGGAGGGTAGTCCCATCCAGAATAACATCCGTGCCATAAATGACGCCCAGGCGCAGCAATTGACCGACCATTAGGACGAAGAAGAACCAGAAGGGCAACACCCCCAACGCCTGGCGTCGTTCCCAATACTGACTGGCACTGATCCGGCGTCCCGGTGGCAGTCCAGCGGCTTGGGCGGCCAGAGTCTGGCTGCGAAAGTAGTCGGTCACTTCCTCGTAACCCAGTTGCCAGGCCACTTGGACCACGGCTATCACCATAATCGTGCTGTCCCGATAGACAATTTTGGGACCACGCCGGGGTGGAGCTGGTAAGCGGGGGCGCCAGTTGTTGCTCAGATGTAAGGCCCATTCGGCCACCGCCACCGCGTGGGTCAGCCTGATAAATTCGGCCACTCCTCCCAGCCCTCAGCGCTCGGAGATCTCCCGGATTTGATTCAGATGAGCACATTTCATGGCCGACTTCCTTTCCTGGCCTCAACTTTTCTCACTCAGCGTTGACCGGACCTTTTGCATTGTGTTCAACACAAAGCCGCCAAACCGTTCTTCTTTCCAGGGGTCGCCGTGATTGTGATAACCGTACTGCTCCCAAAAGCCGGGCTCGTCTTCGGCCAGAAATTCCAGGCCCCGAACCCATTTGGCACTCTTCCAGAGATACAGCTTGGGCACCAGCAGCCTCACCGGGTAGCCGTGTTCGGGTGCGAGCGGCTGGCCTTCGTACTTTAACACAAACATGACATCCTCGGCCAGAAATTCAGCCAGGGGCAGATTGGTGGTATAGCCGGGGTCGGCGTGGACCAGCACATAGGCGGCTTCGGGCAATAACTCGACATGCTTCATGACCTCGGCCACCGGGATCCCTTCAAAGTAGCTATCGAACTTGCTCCAACGGGTGACACAATGCATATCAGACACCTGTTGCACCATCGGCAGAGAACTAAACTCTTGCCAGGTAAAGCGTTTGGGCTGTTTAACCAATCCCCGGATGTAGAAATCCCATGTGGTCGGGTTGAATAGCGGGATTGAACCCACATGCAGCACCGGCCATTTTTGGGTCAGGGATTGGCCGGGTGGGAGCTTATGTTCCAGAGCCATTTGTACTTCTGTCTTTTTTCGATCGGAAATCATTGGACTCATCCTTTCTAAAACTCTCGAAAGATCACCAGAACTGAGCCGGGCCCCTTAACGAGCGACGCCATTCGGAGCCTGCAATTGGAGCCAGTGCATGATGTCGCGGCGGCGGATTAGCCCGAGCAGATGTCCATTGGAAACCACCGGCACCTGGCGCACGTCCTGCGCCACTAACCTGTCCAGGGCTGTGGCGGCGTTATCCTGCGGCTGCACGATGGTGAGCCGGTCAACCGGGGTCATGACCTCTGCGACCAGGGTCGTGTCCCAGGCTTCCGGGGCCACTTTGCGGATGTCCTCCAGGGTCACCAGGCCGACCAGCCGGTCGCCCTCCACCACCGGGAAGGCCTGCTCGTCGGTTCCCAGCAGGTAGCCATGGACTAAATCGCCTACCTTAATCCAGGCGGGCAGGGTGGGCACATTCTCACGCATTAGTCGGGTGGCCGGCACGCCTTCGAGCATATCCTGTACCACCACTTGCTGGGCACTCTGGTTCGCGGCGCTGCTCAGGAACCAGCCAATAAAGGCCAGCCAGAGGCCGCTGATCAGGCCGGAGCCAAAGAAGGGAACCTCCACCCCGAAGCACACGGCGATGCCGGTGAAGATTAACAGCCAGGCCGTCCCCTGCCCGATCCCGGCAGCCCAGCGGGTGGCGCTGCGGAAATTACCGGTCGCACCCCACAGAATCGAGCGCAGTACCCGCCCGCCGTCAAGAGGGAAGCCGGGCAGCAAATTGAAGAGGCCCAGAGAGATATTGATCGACCCCAGCCATAGCAGCAGGGTCGTGAGCGGGCCGGCCCCAGCAAAGGCCAGAACTGGATTCACCATAGCCCCCGCAGGCATCGGAGCAAAGAGGCTGGCGATCAGCAGGCAGATGGCCCCAATCATCAGGCTGGTGATGGGTCCAACAATGGCTACCAGGAACTCAGCCAGTGGCGTCCGGGGTTCCTGCTGGATGTTAGCCACCCCGCCGAACAGGAAGAGGGTGATATGGCCCACCGGAATACCTTGGGCCTGGGCGACCCTGGAGTGAGCCAGTTCGTGCCCCAGTACCGAAGCAAAGAAGAGCAGCGCAGCGGCAAGGGCGACGCCCCAGCTCAGCCCCGGTCCCCAGGTTGGATGCATCTGGGTGAACTCTGTCGCCAGGCTCCAGGTCACCAGTAGAAAAATCAGCAGCCAACTCCAATCCAGGTAGATATTGATCCCGAAGAGCCGGCCGATAAGTAATCCGTTTTTCATGATCGTATCCTTTCATTTATACAAATGCTTCATCAGCATAACACCAGCGCCATGTTTCGCCTGGCTCGAAGGATTGGATGAGGGGATGTTGGGTCGCGTGAAAATGTTTGGTCGCGTGCCGGTTGGGAGAGCTATCGCAGCAGCCTACATGGCCGCAAATCAAACAAATACGGAGATGGACCCACCAGCCATCGGTTTTCAGGCACTCTTCACAGCCCTCGGCGCTGGGGGTAACTTGCTGGATTTGACTGACATGGGTGCATTTCATTTTAAACTCCTTCTAGGCCGGGACGTGTTTGGATTGAATCAGCCATACCTGCCTCCATTAGATTACGATGCCTCTTGTCCAAATTTCATCAGCACACTGTAGGTGACTGTTGTAAAGAGGCAAGCGGAATTGGCACAGACCATGGCTTTCCTCGATACGATTGGCTGGCCGCAAAAAGGGCATTTGCCCTCGTCTATCTCGGAGATCCATTGTCTATAAACTGCCAGGTCATCCATACATTGCACATCTCCTTCATTAGGCTGCATGGCCTGTTGCCACATTTCAACCGTATTCATGGATTTATCCTTTCTTGGCAATTTTGTTGGCAGAAATGAGCGCTGCCATACCAAGTTCTTATACCCACCCTCAAGGGTTGAGTTTTTGTTTCAGTATGCCCATTTAGACTAAATCTCCTTCCAGTGGATAGTGAGCGTTCAGCCACTCTTCTAGCCCGCCAGAATAGAGGTACAGCTTGTTAAACCCCTGGCTTCGCAACGCGAGGTAGGCACATATGCTCTTGTGACACCATTTCGTTGAGCCGTAAACAACAATCTCATCATCCGGGCCGAGTTGCGCCATTGCCTCATAGGGGTTGTCAAAGTGCAGTGATCCGGGAATATGCATGTGGTCATAAGCCCATTGATGCATCATCATGACCAGTTTGAAATTATCGCCGCGGTCAATTTTGTTTTTCAAATGTTCTCTACTGATGATTTTCATTGGGTTATCCCCCCTAATTCGATACCTTACTGGCGAACGCGTCTGGAGTCTCCCGGGGAAGGTTGTGACCCGCGTTTGGCCCCTGATGACCCACGCGAGGCCGGGAAGTTGCCATCTGTCAAACCGGCCAAATGCCCTATTCACCAGCCTGCCTGTATCACCTTCCACCCTCAATCACCCGCTCCGGATGAGGCCGGGTCACCTCCTTGGCGGTGGACTCTTTTGCAAAGGAAGTTTGGGCAGGCGTGATTAACCGAACCCCATATTCGCAGAATAGATAATGCCAGGCCCAATTAATCAGCACCATCAGCCGATTGCGAAACCCCATCAACTTCAAAATATGCACCCCCAGCCAGATCAACCAGGCCGGAAAGCCTCGGATTGCCCGTCCCCAGATATAAGCTGCAGCCGCATTCCGCCCGATCACCGCCAGGGTCCCTTTGTCCTGATAGCGAAAGGGTAAAGGCGGCTGCCCCGCCATCTGGCGGAGGATGTTACGCCCGGCGGCCGACCCGGTCTGGATGCCCACTTGCGCCACCAGAGGCAAGGGATGTCCATCTTGTTGGATCCCGGCCAGATCCCCGGCGACATAAACCTCAGGATGGCCGGCCAGTTGCAGCGTGGGCAGGACCTCCATCTGGTTCCGGCGATTGGTCGCCACCCCCTCTTGGTTTTCCGGGACGCTCCCTTGCACCCCAGCCGTCCAGATCACCGTTTTGGAGGAAATTCTGGTTCCATCCTTCAGAAGAACCTCATCCGGGGTGACTTCGATCAACCGTGATTTCAAGCGCACCTCGACCCCCATTTTTTCCAGGCGGGTTTGGGCATAATCACTCAGGGCTTCGGGCATACCATTCAGCAACTGCTCTGAAGCTTCCACGAGCAGCACCTGGACCTGGCGGAAGTCTAATTCTGGAAAATCTCGATCCAGCGAGCCGTGGATGAGTTCCATCAGCGCGCCGGCGAATTCAACCCCGGTGGGACCCCCGCCAACAATGGTGAAAGTCAACCAGCTCTGCCGCAGCTCTGGCTCCATCTCATGAACGGCTTGTTCAAAAGAGGTCAAGATTTGATTTCGCAGCTCGACGGCTTGTTCGAGCGATTTCAAGGTCAGGGCGTATTCGGCTGCGCCAGGAGTACCATAGAAATTGGGCTGACTGCCCAGGGCCATCACCAGATAGTCGTAGGGGATGTCCTGGTCAGCAACGCGCACCACTTTAGCCCAAAAATCCACCTGTTCGACCTCACCCAGGTAGAAACGCACATTAGGATGGTTCCAAAGGATTTTCCGCACAGGTTGGGCAATATCTTCCGGCTCCAGTTCAGCCGCGCCAACCTGATACAACAGCGGGAAAAAAGTATGGTAATTGTGGCGGTCAATCAGAATGACCTTCACCGGCCCTTCCGCCAGGGTACGAGTAGCCCATAAGCCCCCAAAGCCCGCCCCCAGCACCACCACCGTTGGGTGCTGAGCCTGGCGCTTGTCCCCACTTGTCTGGTCAGGCAAACTGTGCCGGCCATTTCTTCCAAGCTTAGAATAGGTTTCATTAAGTGATTGCATAGTTATTCTCCTGAGGGGCAAAACTCCAATACCCCCTTAAACTGTGATCTAGCCGAAGGTGAAGGCATAAGCCGCCGCGCCTGGATCGAGAAACTCGATCTCGAACTGGCGCTCCGTGATCGGCTGCGGTTGCCGGATCAACTGATACAGCCGCTGTTGGGTCAGCATGCCGTTGCCCTGGACATCAACATCAACGCCGTGAGCAGCGCCGGGCGCCTGTCCATCCAGGAACACCCGAAATCGCACGGAGGTCCCTGGCGTTGCCGGTCCCATAACCAAATGCAGATCGCGGGCGTGAAAGCGATACACGATCCGCCCGTGGGCCTGGTTCAGCCCGGCGGCCTCGTGGCCTACCATCCAATCGCCGGAAAGAGCCCACTGATTGAGCCGCAACTGGGCGGGAGCCTCATAGACCCACCGCTCGTTCAATATCAGCCCACCGGGCGAGGCGAAGTTCTCGGTGCGATCATAGCCGACATAGTTTTCCGGCGAGCGCAGGTTGTGCCAATCGGGGGCGGCTTCCAAACCAGGGCCATCAACCGAAACAGGTTCATCCCCAACGCCGCTGCTTCCGGCCTCAATCAGTAGTTGTTGAATAATCTTTTCCAATTGTTCGTATTCGCCCTCGCCGAAATGGTGATGTCGAATTTGCCCTTGCGCATCAACGATATAGAGCGCCGGCCAATAGTGGTTGTTGAAAGCCCGCCAGATGGCGAAGTCGTTATCAATCGCAACCGGATATTCGACCCGCATATCCTTGACAGCCTGACGGACATTAGCAACGTTGCGCTCAAATGAGAACTCGGGGGAGTGCACCCCGATCACCACCAGGCCATGCTCCTGGTACTTCTCGGACCAGGCGCGGACATAGGGCAGGGTGCGGATCCAATTGATACAGGTGTAAGTCCAGAAATCAATGAGGACAACTTGGCCGCGCAGTCCGGCGGGCGAAAGTGGCTGTGAATTGAGCCATCCGGTCGCGCCGTCGAGAGAGGGAAAGCCACCTTGCCCCTGGTCGTCGGCAGATCCACCGATTTTTGTCTGGCCGAACTGTGCTTTTGCCAAACTGAATATACCGAGCATGGCGGCCGCAATAGTCACGGCCACAATACCCAAAAAATGGCGACGATTATGGTTGATTTCTTCAGACATGGGTCTCTCTCCATTAGCTTCACATCAATATGACCGCCAGTGGCGTGGGACGGCGGGTACAAGGTATACCCGCCGTCCACACGCGCCGATCAACGCCGTGTGCTGGACACAGCAGCGGGTGTGTGCGCTGCATCGTGGTACGGGGCCAGGAACGTTGTCAACGCCGCGAGCATCTCTTCGGGCGCCTGCTCAGCGACCCAGTGGCCGACACCGGGAATGACCACGACCTGCACGTCGTTCGCCAGAGGCTTCATCGCTTCTCCGGACAGTGCCCCCCAGCTCTTCTCCCCGCCGATCCCGAGAACAGGCATCGTCAGCATGGTGGCCTTCCGCTCATGATTCTGGGCGAGGGTGGCGTCCCAGGCGCGATACAGCCCGAAGCTGGCGCGCAGGACGTCCTTGTCACGGTTGTACAGGTTGACGTAGTACTCGATGGCGTCCTCCGGCAGCGTCGCTCCGCCGCCCTGAATGGCGAACTCGTAGCGGTAGAAGCCGCCCGCGTGGCTGCTGACCATGTCCACGATCAGCTCGTCGTTGACCCGGTTGAAGGGGATGTGCCAGAGCCGGTTGTTGAGCGGCTCGGGGACGAACAGGGGCGGGGCCTCAGCCGGCGGCGGCAGCGGTGGCCCAGGAATTTCGGCGAGGGCCACGCGGTCGACCCGGTTTGGGTGATCGGCGGCCAGGGCGTAGCCGATGATGTACCCGGTGTCGTGGCCGACCACGGCGAACCGCTCGTGGCCGAGCACATCCATCAACGCGACCAGGTCATCGGCGAGGGTGCCGGCGTCATACCCATCCTGCGGCTTATCGGACAGGCCGATCCCGCGCTGGTCAACGGCGATGACTTCGAAGTCCTTGGCCAGCGCCGGCATCAGGAAACGCCAGGCATACCAGTTCTCCGGCCAGCCGTGCACCAGCAGCAGCGGCGGTCCCTCACCACCGCTGACCACGTGCTGGCGGATGCCATTGGCCTGGACGAAGCGGCTGGTGAAGGTGTCGGTGAACCCTGGCGGGAGGTTCGGCGCGCCGGAGACGGAGCCGGGGCCCTCTGAAGCAGAGCTGGTTGCTTGCACATTGCCGTTTTTGTTATTGCTTTGTTCCATAATAGGGTTCCTTTCATTAACTTGTAGAGCTTGTAAATTACTGCAACTTGTGATGGCCAGGAGGCCGAGTGCAGCCAGGACTGCGCCTGTCGTTTGAAGCAGATGCCGTCGCAACATTCCCGCCATAGAGGAGGATTCGAGGCCGGCCGCTTGTATATTGTCGTATTTGTTATTGTTCATTTTATTGCCCTTCTTTCATTTAGCTTAGGCTCAAATAAGGTAGATTGGACGAACTCTCTCGATGGAGAGCATGCACCCAAATCCCTCGATCATTACCCGGTTTTGAATTCAAATAGAGGGTATCGCGTGTGGCGGGGGAGACGGCGCGTATTATGCCCGCCGGCCCCCTCTCTAACTAACGCAGGGACCTGAACGCGGCCCGCACCTCGCTGGTGAAGAGCGCGGGCTCCTCCCAGGCGGCGAAGTGGCCGCCCCGGTCAACCGCGTTGAAGTAGGCGAGGCCGGGGTAGGCCGTCTCCGCCCAACTGCGCGGGGCAGCCCACAGCTCGCCGGGGAACGCCGTGAAACCGACCGGAACCTGTACCGGCGGAGGAGCATGACCGGCCGTTGCGGCCAGGAACTGGCCGAACTCCCAGTACCACCGGGCAGCCGAAGCGCCGCTGCCCGTCAGCCAGTACAGCGTGATGTTGTCGAGGATGTTGTCCCGGGTCAGATTGCCCGCGGGTTCGCCAGCGACGAACGCACGGGAGATCTTGTAGTAGCTGTCTGTGTCGTGGTCGAGCATCCAGGCTGCCAGCCCGATGGGGGAATCCAGCAGGGAGTAGCCGATCGTCTGCGGCCGGGTGGTCTGCTCCAGGAAGTAGCCGAAGCCGTCCGTCGTGAACGTGTTGAGCGCGTCGTGCGCCGCACGCTCCTGCTCGGTCTGCGCCGGCAGCACGTCCTTAAGCGCGATGGCCAGGGCGAGGAGGTTGACGTGGATGCCGAGCAGCCCCTTGGGGGCCTGGCGGCTCATCGCGTCCGTGACGGCGGCGCCCACATCGCCCCCCTGGGCGACGTAGCGCGTGTAGCCGAGGCGCTCCATCAGCTTCGCCCACGCGGCGGCGATCCGGCCGTTCTCCCAGCCGAGTTCGGTCGGCTCGCCCGAGAAGCCGTAGCCAGGCAAGGACGGCAGCACGAGGTGGAATGCGTCCTCGGGGGCGCCGCCGAAAGCGGTCGGGTCGGTCAGCGGGCCGATGGTGTCGAGCAGCTCGACGACCGAGCCGGGCCAGCCGTGGGTCATGATCAGCGGCAGCGCGTTCTCGTGCCGTGACTTGACGTGGATGAAGTGGATCTCGACCCCGTCGATCTTGGTCGTGAACTGCGGCAGCGCGTTCAGTCGCTTCTCGATCCTGCGGAAGTCGTACCCGCTCGACCAGTAGCGGGCGAGCTCCCGCAGCGTCGCCAGCTGCACGCCCTGTGACCGATCCTCGACAAGCTCCTGGGTCGGCCAGCGCGTCGTCACGATGCGCCGGCGGAGGTCGGTGAGGGCCTCTTCCGGAATGTTGACGCGGAAGGGTCTGATTTCAAAATTGTTTTGTTTCATCATCGGGTTCCTTTCTTTAGCTTGTGTAGTCTGTAAATTATTAAAACCTGTGATTCCCAGGAGGCCGAGTGCAGCCAGGGCTGCGCCCGTCGTTTGCAGCAGTCGCCGTCGCGACATTCCCGCCATATGAATGGAGGACTCGAGGCCGGCCGCTTGTATATGGTCATATTTGTTATCTTTATTGTTCATTTATTGCCCTTCTTTCATTTAGCTTAAGCTCAAATAATGTAGATTGGACGAACTCTCTCGATGACGAGCAGGAACCCAAATCCCCCGATCCTTACTCGGTTAAGGCGTTCATGCCGCCATCACCCCTGTTGACCTGGACTCTTCTGGTATGTTCAATAGGCAAATTCTCCTTTCTATGTAGGTCATCTCCGCCGGGTAGAACATCGGCCGGCATGGAACCTTAACAAAAAGCCACGATTATATTTGCTTTAACATCAGCGGAGAGATACAATGGACTTGTTGCGTAATAACCACGAGAAGGTCCGCTGCTGCTTTCTCAAACCTATTCAATTCCTTCTACTAACGCCAACAAATCAGGATAATCCCGACTGGCCTGTTCCAGATTTTTGCAGCGTCCCCGCCTGGGCGGCTCAGGCCAGTCCAAGGGCAGGTTTAATTGCGGTAGAATCTGCCACATCCGGCGGGTATTGCGACTGACCGTAGCTTTATCTACCCCAAACAGGAAGCTCAGGGCGGCGGTGTTGAGATGGAGGTACAGCCAGAGCAGGGTCATCAACAACTGGTCTTCCAGCTCGAGGGTATAAGGATGTCCGCCGCCCACAGCCCGCTTACGGTTGGGACGATTTAACCGTGCGCCTTCACTTTCAGTCCAGAGAGGGACCAGTTGCTGATAGAGTTGGTCGAGTTCAGTGAGGCCGATCCCGGTTAAGTTTTTGAAAGCATGGGGTTTCTTTCTTACCACTTCGGTCGTAAGCATGCCTCTAACCCTTTGGGCCGGAGTAGGTGAGCCGATCTATTTTTTTAACGATCATCGGATAATTCTGATGTTGGCCAGCTCATCCACCCCTTTGCAGCATCGAGGAGTTTAACTCGATGGGTGGAGTTTGGGGTGGGATGTTTACCGCTTCGCATCCATCCCCCCTGTGCTGTGTCTGCTCTTGACACATCTACATTACGCCATCTTGCCAGGACATTCAATCCCCACAACTTCACTCCTTATTGCACATCAACTACACAATGCCTACCCATTTTGGGCTAAGCATATCTATGAGACACTAGATTGGGCCATAACCTATGGGAACGTCTTTGTACCAGGATCGGAAGTATGAGGTCGGCCAACGGCTGCTGACCCTGCGGGCCAGGACCCGGCTGACGCAAACGGACCTGGCCGGCCTGATCGGGGTCAACCGGCGCAGCATTCACAACTGGGAAGCGGGAGCTGCTTATCCCAAAGAAGATCGCCTGCAGCGGTTGATTGCCGTTTTCCTGGAGCACAGTGCCTTCATCCCCGGACGTGAGCGCGAGGAGGCCGAGGAGTTGTGGGAGCAGGTCAGCCAGGATGCACCTCGTCCACTGCCCCTGTTTGATGTCTCCTGGTTCGAGCAGTTGCGCCTCCCCGTAGAACCCCTCGCCGCCATTTCACAGATTGAAACAGAGATATTGGACACGCCACCCTCCTCAATGGCGACGGCCGGCAGTAGCCAGAGCCAAAGACCCTCTGCCCATCAGGAGCCTCCGGCTCTGGGAAGGGCATTTTATTTGCCATCAGCCGTCTTAGATTGGGGTGAAGCTATTGATGTACCAACCCTCTATGGCCGCGACACCGAACTGGCGACCCTCCAGGAATGGGTACTGGCCGATCGCTGCCGGGTGGTGGCGCTGCTTGGGTTGGGCGGTATCGGCAAGACCAGCCTGGCGCTGACCCTGGTTCACGCCGTCGCGTCCCACTTTGAGGCCGTGTTCTTTCGCTCCCTGCGCAACGCTCCGTTGCTCAGTCCGGTTCTCGACGACTTAATCCGAGCCGTTTCCGGCCAGCAGGCCACGTTGCCCGACACGGTGCCGGACAAAATTGCCCTCTTGGTCGAATGGCTACGTCAGCGGCGCTGCTTATTGATCCTTGATAACCTCGAAACGACTATGCAAGCGAGGATGCGGGCTGGAGATTATCGAGCCAACTACGCCGACTACGGCAGGCTCATTCAGCGCCTGGGCGAGAGCGCCCACCAAAGCTGTCTACTGTTGACCAGTCGGGAAAAGCCCATGGAGTTGGGTCCACTGGAAGGCCGCCGCTCGCCGGTGCGGACGCTGGTGCTGCGCGGCCTGGACGAAAGCGCATGCTACGCCGTGCTGGAGGACCACGAATTGTCGGGTGTGGAGGCTGACTGGGCCACGTTAGCGCATCTGTACGGCGGCAACCCGCTGGCGCTCAAGCTGGTCTCGGAACCGATCCGTGAGATCTTCGGTGGCGACATCGCGGCGTTCCTCCAGAAAGGTGATGCCTTTTTCAACGGCGTCGGCCAGTTGCTGGAGGCGCAGTTGGCTCGCTCGACGCCGCTGGAGCAGGCCCTGCTGCTGTGGCTGGCGATCGCACGCGATCTCACTCCGCTCGATACACTACTGGCCGACCTGGCTGGGACGGCCGGCCAGCGCGAGGGGCTGCAGGCGCTGGAGTCGCTGCGGCGGCGTTACCTGATCGAACGGGCCGAAGGCCGGCCAGCCTTTACCCTCCAGCCGGTCATCCTCGAGTACATGACCGATCAACTGGTGGAGGCCGTCCACCACGAGCTGGTGGCTGGACAGCCGAAGCTGTTACGCAGCCATGCGCTCGTCCAGGCCACCGCCAAAGAATATGTGCGGCACAGCCAGGAGCGGTTGATCGCCAGACCACTGTTGGAACGGTTGGTCGGCGCCTATAGCGATGCGGATGCATTGGAGCGCCGGCTGCTGATGCTGCTGGCCTCCTGGCGCGAGCAGCCGCACAGTGAGCAGGGATATGGACCGGGCAACGTCATTAACCTGCTGCGCCTGCTGCGTGGACACCTGCGTGGTCTCGACCTGGCGCATCTGGCGATCCGGCAGGCCTACCTGGCCGAGGTGGATGCGCAGGACGCCCGCCTGGTGGATGCCTACCTGGCCGACACGGTCCTGGCTGAAGCATTCCATTTCCCCAGTTCAGTCGCGCTCAGTGGCGATGGCGCGTTGTTGGTGGCGGGGACGTCGACCGGGCAGGTCTGGTTGTGGCGGGTGGCGGACCGCACCCCGCTGTGGGCAGTGCAGGGTCACACCGGCGCGATTCGGGGCGTGGCGCTCAGCGCCGACGGCCGGCTGGTGGCCAGCGGCGGCGGGGATGGGATGGTGCGGCTGTGGGAGGCCGGCACTGGATGGCCGGTAGCGACCTTGCAGGGTCACACCGGCGGGATCCGGGGTGTGGCGCTGAGCGCCGACGGCCACTTCGTGGCCAGCAGCAGCTTTGACGGGACGGTGAGACTGTGGGATGCGAACGCGGGCAGCGGGCGGCCGCTGGCAACATTGCAGGGCCACACCGGCGTGGTCTGGGGTGTGGCCCTCAGCGCCGACGGCCACCTCATGGCCAGCGGCGGCGACGATGGGATGGTTAAGCTGTGGGAGGCCAGCAGCGGGCGACTCCTGGCCTCCCTCTCGGGCCACACCGGCGTAATCGGGCGCGTGGCCCTCAGCGCCGACGGCCACCTCGTGGCCAGCGGCGGCGACGATGGGATAGTGAAGCTGTGGGAGGCCAGCAGTGGGCGGCTACTGGCCACCCTCTCGGGCCACACGGGCGTGGTCTGGGGCGTAGCGCTCTCTTCCGACGGCCGGCTGGTGGCCAGCGGCAGCTTTGATGGAACGGTGAGGCTGTGGGAGGCGAAGAGTGGCGCCTGTCTGCGTACGTTGCGGGCCGAGCGCCGCTACGAACGCATGGATATCAGTGGGCTGCTCGGTATCACCGCAGCACAACGCGCCTCGTTCATCGCGTTGGGGGCGGTGGAGCAGCCCCTTGAATAGGCGTAGGCACTCGCGAGCGCGCCACCCAGATGCAGCCGGAGGGTACCTCTATCGGAATTGGGCCTCACGACGATTGAAGATGTGGCGAGGATACCGCTCGGCCCTTCGGCTTTGCGGCTCCTGAGCCCATCTAAGGGCAGGGTAAACTCTGTCAAAGGGATGCAGAATGCCAAGTCACCGGAAAGATGTTTTCTCACGGCGATTGAGATTGCTAGGCGGCAGGAGGGCAAGTCGTTAGAGCTGCGTGCGACGGTGAGCTTGGCCCGATGGTGGCAGCAGCAAGGGAAAAAGGACCAGGCCCGGCACATGCTGGCAGGCATCTACGGTTGGTTCACCAAGGGCTTCGACACGATTGATTTGCAGCAGGCAAAAGTGCTGCTTGACGAGCTTTCGACGTAAGGCTGAACATACTATTTTCGTGCTCTTGCACGATATATACGAGGGGTAATTGATTAGGTAACCTCTCGAGGCACTCCTTTCCATCCTCATGTGTATCCCCTGGGGTGATAGCCAGAACCCTCGGCTATTGCTACGCTATGGTCACTCGTTAGAAGAAAGCCCTCAGAAACCCTGGCTCAATGAAAAGAGGATGTGTTACATAATTTCTGACGACGGCTCGATTGAAGAATGCCCGCCCACGAATTTTAAGAAATAAACTCAAGGACTGATCCGGTGACTATACGTTAAGCTTTATGATCACGGGTTCAAGGGGCTTTACTCCCGTGATTGTTTCAATATAAGTTATCAACATAATGTCCAAAATGTTGACACAACGATTCCCAAATGATATGGTGGAGACAGTTTAAGGTTATTTTTGAGCCGTTTTTGGCCCGGAAACGGCCAAAAGCCAACATATTTTTGGGAGGCTTTTGTGACAACGCCAACACTTCACCCAACCATCCTTGAATGGATGGACGACCTGGCCGAACAGGGTAAAAGCGAGCTGACAATTGCTATCTACCGGCGCGGCCTGGTTCATTTTTGCCGCTGGTCCGAACAGGTTTACGGCCAACCGTTTGACCCGGCGGCGATCATTCCCCGCGATGTCGCCGAGTGGAAGGCCCGCCAGCAGACGGTCGAAAAAGCACCCCCAGCAACGGTCAACGCCCGCCTGACCGCCCTTTCGCGTTACTTCAAATGGGCCGTAGCTCACAGTTACTGCCGCAGTGACCCCACGGCCGGGGTCAAGAGCCTCCGCCCGCCGGTACGCCAACCCAAAGCCCTGAAGGAGACGTACGTCCGCCGCCTGCTCCGCCATATCCACCAGAGCGGGCAGCTGCGGGATATGGCCCTGGTGGAACTTTTGCTGGGCGCGGGGCTGCGCATTTCCGAGACCCTGGCCCTACGGGTCGAGGATCTCAACCTCAATGGCCGCACAGCAGAAGCAACTATCCGGCGGGGCAAAGGTGGGGTGCACCGGGTCGTACCCCTGACCAGCCCGGTGCGCCAGGCACTCAAGCTCTACCTGAAGTCGCAGCCGGGGTTGCAGCCCGAGGACCCGCTGTGGGTGGGCGAGCGCGGCCCGCTGCACGACCGCAGCGGCGTGTTCAATCTGCTCAAGAAATATGCCCGGCTGGCCGGTCTCGATCCCGACCTGATCAGTCCCCATATTCTGAGGCATACCTTCGCCGGCCGTTATTTGGCGGCTAATCCCGATGACTTACGCGGCCTGGCCGCTATCCTGGGCCATTCCAGCCTGAACACGGTCATGATTTACACCACTCCCGATGCGGATGCCCTGCTCAGCCGGATGGAGAAAGCGGAATTGTGAAATTAAAACGCCAATAAAGCAGGCAACTTCACTTCATTCGTCCGGCCAGGCAGATGTAGTTACGCGGCACTTCTTTAGCGACCTCGACCACCAGACCCAGCGCTGCCAACTGCTGGCGGTCCAGCCCGCTTTCCTGGCCCGGATGAATGTAAACCAGGGCCGGCTCAAGCCCGGCCAGATCCCGGCGGCGGACAAAAGCTTTCAAAGCCCGCTTGATTTCGGTCATCGGGAAATCGGAACTGTCGCTGTCTTTCTGATACAGCAAACCACCGCTCATTTTCGCTGTCATCGCTTAAACTCAGCCGGCCTGCTGATCCCGTTAGCAGACTGCAACTTCTTGGCCTGGGTCAGCGCCGCCAGGGCCAGCTCGCGGATGTGCGGGTTGATGAAGTACCGGGCTAACAGGTCAAGTGGCAAATACCTGGCCCCGGCGATGAAGCGGAGACAGCGGGGGGAACCACAGCGGCAAATGAAGGGCCGGTCCAGCTCCCACTCGGTCGAGGGATAAAAGAAAGTCAGCGCCTCACCTGGCGCCAGATCCCGGGCGGCGAAGACGGCTAGCGCCGCCGCATCTATAATAACGCTGGGCTGGCAGGCGTGGTTCAGACGGGCCAGGGCATCGGTTTCGATATGGACCTGCGGGCCGACCTGGATCGTCTGGGGGGTTGCCTTCTCCAGGAGCCGGAAGTTACGGACCTGGCAAACGAGATCGCCGCAGCGGTAGGCTCGGCGGGCCAGCAGCTGCACGCCACAAGGGCCATTGGCTTCAATGAATGGGTTCACTTGGGGCATTGTCCGCCCTCTTTTAGCGGTTAGAAACATACAGGCTCAATTTCTCCTCTAGCAAGCGTATGCCTCCGGTGAAAGAAAAAGCGGCCACGATGTCACCTATAGGTTACCTTTCTTTACCTGATTGATGTTTTGATTGAAGCTCACCTGGCGCCACCCCTTCACCTCCAGCCGGCCTGGTGGTACAGATCCCTTAATCTCTCCAGGGCCTCTCGCTCGATCTGCCGGACGCGCTCGCCGCTGATACCGCCCAGCCTTTCGCCCGCCTCCGCGAGGCTGAGACCCCTGGTTCCGCCGTGGCCGTAGTAACGCAGCCGGAGGGCTTGCTGCTGGCGCGGCGGCAGCGCCGCCAGCAAGAGTCCCAATTGGGAGGCAGGATCGTCTTCGAGCTTGCTGTCAGAGCGGCCCATCAAGCTTGCCAGAGTCTCGCCCGCTTCCTCGGCGAAAACGGGATCCTCCAGGGAAGCGGCCCGCTTCAAAAGCGGCAGCAGGCGGCGGGCCTGGCGGAGCGACAGCCCGGCCTGAACGGCGATGGCCTCAAGCGTGACTGTGCCCCCACCGAGCAAAATCTGATTAACGGCTCTCTTGATCCGGCCTAATTCGGTCCAAACATTTAAGGGGATATACACCGGAGCCTGCCGGGCAACCGCACCACGGATCGCCCGGCGGATCCAGTGGGCAGCGTAGGTGCTGAAACGGCAGCCCCCCCGGTAATCAAATCTATCCACTGCCTGGATCAAGCCGAGGTTGCCCTCCTGGATCAGGTCCGGCAGCGGCAAATCAGTGCCCGCGAACCGGCGAGCGATCTGAAGGACCAGGCGGTAGTTGGCTTCGATGAAGCGCTGCCGGGCGGCCTGACCGCAGTGGACCATCTGTTCCAGTTGGTCAGCTTGAGCGGTATCCGGATTGGCCTGCAACTGCTGAGCGGCCCGCTGGCCAGCCTCGATCTGGCGGGCCAGGTCCACTTCCTCTCCGGCTTCGAGCAGCGGCAGCCCTCTGATATCGTTCAGGTACAGCCTCAAGGATTCGTTTTCCTGGGCTAGCATAGGCAGATTCTCCTCATTCCGTTTGTTTGGCGGCCGGGATGAGCGGCTGTCCGGACGCCAACTGCCCGTCCGGGTTAATGACCGTCCAGATCGGCGCGGTCAGGACATCCTCTGCAGCGATTAACTCCGCCCACTGGCCCAACTGATAGACCACCGGCTGCCGGCGGTGCTTGCCGATAGCCGCCGCCAGGTTTTGCAGCCGCTGCGCTCCGTGCGTGACCACCAACACCCAGGGAAAAATACCCAGGGTGGATAGGACCGGGTGCTGCTGCCACTGGCCGGCGCTGACCGCGTCGTAGCCGTGGACCTTACGCCCCCAGTCAGAACTGGGCCGGCCGTGGGCTTCACGGCTGGCGTCTATTTCTACAAAGAGCGGCAGGGTGGCCGCTTTGCCGGGCGTTTGCCAGTGGCGGACCACAACCAGGGCGTCCGGCCGGACCAGGGGGAGCGCGGCGTCGCGTTCGTAAAAACTGGCGGCCCGTTCCCCGGCCAGGTTGATTTCCCAACCCTGGCCGCGGCTCAGGGTCGCTTCGGTCAGCCGGACGCCCAATTCGGCGCCCAGCAAGTCGTGAATGACCTGGTCGCGCTTGAGCCGCCGGGCCACATAGTCGTCGCTGACCTCGTCTTGCAGCCACATGCGCCCGCCGGCGGCCAGGGTGTAAACGATGCCCGAGGTGAGACCCCAGGCTTCCAGTTCGATGCTGAGGCTGCGCACCCGCCCGACCAGGCCCAAATTGGCCAGGTCGTTGATCCGTTTGTAGGCGGTCCTGACCTGGGCTGCGGGCCAGAGTAAACGCTGGACCTGGGCGATGGTCAGAACATTCAGTTCCCGCAGGTACTCCAGCAGGCGTTCGTCCCGGCTGGTCAGGCCGCCCCGGCTGGCCGCCTGCTCGATCCGCCGCCGGATCTCTTTTAATTCGTTTTCGGTTTTAGCCAGGCCCGAGGCATAGATTCGCTGCCGGTTGCCAATGTCAACGGGGTGGGACTGGCTGGTCGTCGTAATCATCAATTAACTCCTCGTAGGAACTCAGGGAACTCAAGGGAACTGATAGGAACTCGGGGAGTTCCGCTGCGTTCCTATCAGTTTCTATGAGTTCCATATTTTTCATTACCCCTGCCGGTGTTGGTTGCATATCAAAATGGGTGACTGTCCTTTTACCGCAAAATACTGTCCACCAGGGCTTCAGTTTCATAATGGGGCGTGCCATAGCCCAGCCGGACCAGCTCTCGCACCCGGGCCAGCTTATCGGGTAGTTTCTCCGGGTGTTCGATCAGCTCATTGCGGCGGACGGCGTCGTCGTAGCGCCGGGCGGCCAGGTAGGCCGGCCAGTCGCCTTCCGGCAGGGCGCGCAGGGCCGCCCGCCGCTCCTCGTCGGACGCCAGGGCCTGCACCCGTTTCAACTCAGCCAGGGCAGCTTTGCCCGGATGGGGCGGCAAAGGCTCCGGCTCGCCGCGCTGGCTGCCGCGCAGTTCCGCTTCAGGATCGGGGATGGGCGGGTCGGCGTAGGTATAGAGGGTACAGACCGGCTGGGGGCTGCCACCCACCATCGGCCGGACGTAGCAGCGGTAGTTGGCCAGGGTCGTCAAATCCTCGATGGCCTTGAGCTCCGGCAGCCACTTCAAAAACTGGGGCGCATCGGAGGCCTCGGCCCGGAAGACGATCTTCGTCCCGGTGTTGTTGGCGACCGAGCGGACCAGGTCACCCTCGGCCAGCTGGCCCAGGTGCTGGTGGGCCAGGGTCAAACTCGCCCCCATCTTGCGGGCCTGCTCCAGGATATTGGCAAACTCCGGGCCGCTCTGGCCGACAAAGGTCTGGAACTCGTCCACGCAAATCGCCACCTGCCGCCGCTCCCCCTCCTCAATATCCATCCGGCTCATGATCGCGCCGAAGAGTTTGTACATCATCATCGCCCCGATAAAGGCCCGGTTGCTGCCGCCCATGCGCTCGTCGAGCTGGACCAGGATGATCTTGCCGCTGTCAATGGCCTGGCGGAAGTTGACCGTGCTGTCTGGCTGGGCCACGATCCGCCGGACAACGGCATTGCGGACAAAGGCATTGATCCGGCGGCGGGGCACACTGAAGATGGCATCGAGTTCCTTTTCCTTTTTCTGCTCCAGGCTCTGCCAGTAAGGGGCGGCAATCGGGTCGTTCAGATTGACCGTCAGGTCGTAGCGGTAATCGGAGTTGGTCAGCAGCTTGAGCAGATGGACCATCGTTGGCCGGGGCTGGCCGGCCAGGACGGCCAGGAGGGCGTTTTCCAGGATCTCCTGCATCTGCACCGCCGTATCCCAGTTGGCGCCCATGGCCTTGCGCATAATGCCCATCACATTGGCCACGACCGCGCCCATCTCCGCCCCGGCCGGCAGCTCCAGCGGGTTGATGCCCAGCACCCGCAGCGGGTCCATCACATCCAGCCAGATCACATCCTTTTCCCGCCAGAGCGGCATCCGTTTGACCACTTTGTGGGTCAGGTCCTGGTGCGGCTCCTGCAGCCAGACCGCCGCTTCGGGGAAGTCGGCCAGGTACTGCCAGATCATGCGCAGCAGCATCGTCGATTTGCCCACCCCGGTCGGGCCGACGACGTGGAAGTGGCGGCGGGCGTCCAGCAACTTGATCC
This sequence comes from Anaerolineales bacterium, assembly GCA_015075185.1. Taxonomy (GTDB): domain Bacteria; phylum Chloroflexota; class Anaerolineae; order 4572-78; family J111; genus DSQQ01. The sequence goes on from JABTUW010000001.1 coordinate 677,559, forward strand.
CCACCGCTCGCTCCGCCGCGGCTTGCTGTCCGGGAGCGGGACTGATCTCGCCACCGGACAGCTTGAGCAGCCGGCGCAGAGGCTGGAGGGGATAAACCTGCTCGGCCAGCCCGCCGCCAAAAGAGGGCACATCCACAAAGCGGCCCAGGGCAACCCGCTTTTCGCCAGGCTGGATAAAGGAAACCGGGCTGGGTTTCTCAATCCGTGCTCGGGCCCGGGCGTAGGCCGCCCGGACAATTGCCCGATCCGGCTGCTCGCCGTCCTCCAAGAGGGCCAGGGTTAGCCCCGGCCGGGCCTGGCGAAATAGTTCCGAGGCCTGCGGGGCGATCCGGACGGCGTCCACAAAGGCAAAGTGGAAGGCCGGCCCGGTGCTCATCCGCAGCAGCAGTTCGTCCCCCGCCCGCAGCGAGGCGATGAGCTGCTTGTTGGCCGGAGTGGCTTCCAGGCCCATCACGTAATTGATGACCGTGCCGTAGACCCAACTGGCGGCTCGCTCGTCATCCGGTGGCGGCCAGTCACCGGCGGTGATCTTGACCGGCTGGACCACAAAACTAACGCCCTTGATTTCCAGGGTGCGCGGAGCGACCAGCCCGGTTTTGACTCCGGCGGCATCCACGATATTGGCCAGTAGTTCTGACTCCAGGGTAGGGATAGGGGTAGGCGTGACCCGGCCGCCCGCCTCGCTGGTGGCCTCCGGGGTGACTTCTTCGGTAGCGCTCCAGTTCGACGGCCCAAACTGCCAGTACAGGATCGCTAACACGGCCAGCAGGGCGCCCGCCGCCTGCCACATCTCTTTGGCGGCTAACTGTCCGCGACCGAAATGGGGAAGCTTGCCCGCGGTGGCGGCCTGGGTTGCGGCTAGGGTGGCCGGGTCGGTCCAGTCGGTCGCGTCGGGCTTGAGGTAGGACTCTTCCCCGGCCGCGCCCGGCGTCAGGCCCTCGTTCAGGGCGGCCAGCAGTAGGTCGCGGGCAAACTCCAGCTCCTCCGCCTCCTCGATGGCATCAGTCCTTTTATGAAGGGTGCTGGCGAGCTGGGCCCGATAGAAAGTTTGAAATTGGCTCAGCTCTTCCCCGCTCAATTCGGCGTAGGTACCACTCATGGGACGCATTGTCTCCTTCAGGGAATCAGGCTGGGCAGGCGCATGGGACTGAGCCGGACAAAGAGCTGCTTGCCGGGCGGCTGGATGGCCTGGTTGTAGCCCAGGTAGGGCACACTCAGGCGGACTTCGCCGGCTGCGGCGACGGCCAGCGTGGCGTGGCCATAGGCGTCAGTAAAGGTCTGGGCGATGGCCTGGTTGCTGACGCTGTCGAGCGCGCGGATGCTCAACCCGGCGATCCCTTCATTGGGGTCGGGTCCCCGGTTATCGTTTTCGTCGTAGTAAATGGTCAACTGCACGGTCACGCCCTGCCGGGGCAAGGGGGTTGGCGTAGGCGGGGTCAGGGAATAGGTCCGCACCCCCACGACTGCCGTCGGGGTAGCCGGACTTGCTCCTCCCGGCCAGTCCGGGGTTCCGCCGAGTAAGCCGGCCGGTGTCGGCGGCACAGGCGTGACCGCCCAGGGCAGCGGCTGGCCGTAGGCCGCAGTGATCGCCTGGCTGCCGGCGGCTTCCGGGGTTAGGGCCTGTCCGGCCAGGTTGCTCACGACCAGGGTGTAGGCCCGCGAGCCAGCCGCCACCGCCTCCGGGATCGTGCCCACCGGCCCGGCCAGGAGGTAGGCCAGCCCGGTATAATCGGGCGACCACTCCAGGCAGCTGCGCCGCTCTCCCGGCTGGCAGTCGTCATTGCCCAGCAGCGGGGCCAGGCTGTCGCCCCGGTAGAGGATAAGGTTGGTATCCAGACCTTCGGCCAGGCTGGCCGTCTCGATCCGCAGGTGGTCGCCGGCTTTGACGTACAGGCGAAAGAAATCGTTGTCCACCCCGCTACTGCCGGCCGGGTAGGGGTTGAAGTTCAGGTTGAGTGTCTGTCCCACCCCGATGTTGGCTGCCGTGCCAAACTCGGCGTTGGGTTCGTAGGCATCGTACATTGCCTCGCCCGGAATGGCGGTGGGTGGCGGGGTGGGTGTGGCCGGGCGGGTCGGGGTCGGCGGTGTTCCTGGCGTGGCTGTTGGCGTGGGGGTGGGTGGCGAGACGTCGATGACGGTCACGCTGTATTTCCGGCAGCCCCAGTCGGTGGGCGCTCGCGAGTCTACGGCCACGGCAAACCAGCCCTCGCCGGGGGCCATAAAGGTGGCCCGGCTGGCCGGGTTGCCCGGGGTGTAATCGTCATTTTCGGCCACAATAGCCCCGGTCGGGTCGAACACCCGCACCCGCGTATCCACTCCCCCGGTCGTCGTGGTTGTGACCTGGTAATATTTGCCGGCCTTGCCCCAGAGGCTAAAGAAATCGGCATCGCCTCGAGGGAACAGGGTCAAATCATTCACCGCCTGGTTGATCAGCAGTGGCGGGCCGCTGCCCGGCTGGGGGTTGGGTTCGACCCGGTCGGCGCAGGCGGGTGTGGCCGGCCAGGTGGCGGTCGGCGTCGGGGCGGCTGTTGGCCTGTAAAGCCAGGCCGCTGGTCGGGGCCGCGGCCCAGGCGGCGCGAATACTGGTATCCTGGGCCTGGCGCAGTTCCGGCGGAGGAGATTGGTCGGAGGAGGAGGTCGGCAGGTTGAACCCCTTGACCTGGTAGAACGGCTCCATCAATTCAGCTTCGAGCAGGAAGTAGAGCTTGGCAAAGCCGGGATCCTGGCGCTGCAAGGCAAAGACCGACTCATCCACCACGGCCAGGCCGAGGGCGGTCTGCACGGGCGAGCCGTCCGCCTGAGCTGTCGTCTGGAAGTCGAGAGTGGCGGTTTCGCCGGGGCGGTAGGTTTCCTTGTCGGCGGCAACGGTGACGGCCAAGTCGCGCGGTTCGTCTACGACTACAATGCGGGTATCGCGGACCAGCGTGCCGTCGGCCAGCACCTTGTAGGCGTGCAGTTCCAGCGTGCCGTACAGGTCGGGGCTGAGGTCCACGGCAAAATCAGCCTGACCGGCCTGCACCGGCGTCGAGCGGGTGGAGAGAGTCTGCCCCTCTTTGACGATGTCCAGGTAGATGCTGCCGCTGTCCAGGGCGGTCAGGGCCAGCAGGTTCATCGTTTCACCCACGGCATAGGCGGCCCGGTCGGCCCGCAGCAGGACGTGGTCGCTGCCCGCTTCGGTCTGGAATTGGATGGTGCGGCCGGCGCTGAAGCCGCGCTCATCGCTGGCCTGGATGGTCAGGGTCGTTTCGCCGTCGCCCGGCTGCACGCGCAGTTCGGCCAGGCCGAACTCATTGGTGGTCAGCTTTTGCGGAGAGTTTTGGTATCCTGAGCTTGTCGAAGGGTTGATTCCAATTTGCAAGTCGGTTTGGGCCGGAGTCCCGTCGGGGTAGGCGGTCAGAATGTAGACGATGTTCTCCACGCCGGGGCGGAGGCTGCCGCTTTCGGCCACCGCCTCGATGACGATGGGCTGGGCGGCGACCGGCACCAGGGCGCTGCTCTGCTCGGCGTGCTCGGTCTGGTCAATGACCGTCACTTCCAGGGCAAATTGGGCCTGACCGCGGTCGAGGCCGGAACCGGCCAGGTAGCCGGGCAAATCAAAGCTGAAATCGTAATGGCCCTGGGCGTCGGTCTGGCCGGTCAGGTTGACCAGTTCGACTCGCTCCACGTCGTAGACCAGTCCCACCAGGCGCACCTGACTTTCAGCCACCGGCTTGCCGAAGAAGTAGTCAGCCTGGACGCTGCCCTCGACCCGCTGGCCGGGAGTGTAGAAGCTGCGCTCGGTGGTCACCGTGACCCCGAACTTGGGCAGAACGTAGGGTTTGATCTCGACCGTTCTTTCGGAGGTGGTGTTACCCAGGCTGGCACTCAGTTTGTAGTCACCCTGGTTGACCAGATCGGCCAGGATAAAATCGGCGGCGGCGATGCCATAAGCGGAGGTGGGCACGCTCTGGCGAAAGACCTTGTTACCTTTGGCGTCCTGAACCACAAAGTCAATGCTGGCCTGGCGGGCTGGGGTCAGGTCAAAGGGGTCGAGGGCCAGGGCGCGGAGGTGAATGGTCTGGCCCGGCTGGTAGAGGGGCTTGTCACTGCTGAGTAGCAGGCGAAAGTCGCGCTCGACCTTGACCGGCCGCTCCAGCCGGTCGGTCCCGTTGGGCGACTCGGTTTCGATGATGAGGTGGTAGTCGCCGCCGGCCTCAGCCGGGACCTGAAAGGTCAGGGGCAGGCTGCCGCTGGCATCAGTGGTCCCGGCAAACAGGGGCAAAGGCTGGCCCCCGGCCTGGGGTTGGAGGCTGACCTTGACTTGAGCATCACTTACCGGCTGGCCGCCGCCGGCCTGCTGGACGACCACTCGCAGGCCGGCCTCGCTGCCGGGGGCCAGGCGCTCCGGCCCGATGACGATAGTCTGCTGGGCGTCGGCCCGCTCGGGGAGGGTGCTGATGTAACCGTAGGCGGCAAACCCGGCAACGACGATGAGGATCAGCAGCAGTTTTAGGGCGGTAGGCAGATAGGACCGAATCTTGACTGGCATAACGTTCCTCCTTGAACTGAAGGGTCAACTGTGTTTCAGACGCTGCTGGGCGGGCGAAAGTTCCAATCGCTGCCCTTATTTCTGTCTCAATTCCGCACAATGACAGGCAAGTAGCCGAACCAGGAAACCGTGAGGGTGTGCAGCAGCCGATTGAAGCCCGTATCTTCTTCCCAAACCCATTCATTGGCCAGTCGAATGGCGTACTCCGCTCGCCCCGCCAGGTTCGGTGCAGGATCAGGCAATTTGAGCAGCAACTCATAGTCGCCGGTTGGCATGTCAGCGGGGGTCACAAAGGTGTAATTCACCGGATAGGTCGTCCCGGCATCGGCCAACCAGAAACGAGGATCAACGGGCAGCGTTTGCGAATAGGTCACGCCCGTGTCGGTATGGCGCAGCCACAATTCCAGGGGGCGGGGATTAAACGGCGCGGCCCAGCCTTCGTTACGCAGGCGCAAGCTCACGGAAAAGCCTGTCCCGGCTCTCACTTCATTGGCATAGACCCCGTCCACCAAGGTCAAGCGATAACCGAGCCGCCGCTGGATCTCGTCAAAACAGCCCCCACTCTGCCAGCCGGCGATGACATCAGGCTGGTAGTCTCGATTGAGGTATGACCAGTGGAAGCGGGCCAGCTCGGCTAAAGCTGTGGCGCAATCTGAACGAGGTGGATTAACGGCGCAAGTTTCTCCGCCCATCGGCAGGTAACTGGTTTCAGCTTCAAGGTAGGGATACTCGACGGTGGGCGTCACATAGGTACCAGCGTCGGTGTCGTCGGCCAGGAAACAATCGTTATGATAGCCGGTACGAGCCAGGGCGGTGTCGTTATAGGCCTGGTCTGGGGTGATAGGGGTATAGCCCTGGCTGTCAGGGATGATATTCACCTTGTAACGAGGCGTTCTGACCTGCACCATCCGGCTGAACGGCAGGGCGGACAAGGTGGCGGAGAGAACCTGGCCCCGATTGAGGTAATCGGCAGCGGTGACGACATCGGGCTGGGTCGGGTCCTGTACGAAGTCATCGGTATAGAACCATTCGCCCCAAATGCCGATGAAACCCGCTTGCACCACGGCAATCACGTCGCTGTTAGCTTGTAAAACCGGCTGCAGTTGTTCGAGATGCCGCAGCATTTGAGCTTTGGTAGCATCACCATAGGGCGGTATCGGCGGCCAATCAGTCCCGGAGGCAAAGTGAGGGGTGTCCGTATAGACAAAGCGGACGATCATTTTCAAGCCGGCCTGTCTAACCGTATCAAAATCAGCTTGCATCGCCGTCAGATAGGTCGGGCTGATGTCGCTGGTGACAAAATCGTTGAGATCAAACAGGCGCAAAATCAGGGTGATTTGTTCGTTTTGACGATAATCCTGGAGCGTCGCCAAATCCAGAGGGATGTACCCGCCGTGACCGGTTGCCGTATGATGATACCAGCCCCGTTCCGGGTTGGCCAGGAGGGTAGTCGTGGGCGTGTAAACGACGGTTGTAGTTTGGGCCGCAGGCTGAAGGGAGGATGGCGGAGCAAAGGCCAATAACGGGGCAGCCAGGGCGGATAATGCCAGAACCGAGAGAAGAGCCAATCCAATTAACTTGCTTTTCATGGCCCCTCCTGATGATGCCGGCTTGAAACCGAGAAAGCAGTGGCTATACCGCCGTTGGGCTGTTGAAGGCATCACTAAAGTCGCCAGAAAACCGAGCAGGGCGCGTTTTGAAAAGGCCATAGCCGATTTTCCTCCGGACTCCAGTATATCATACTTGCCCTGAACTTTGAATACTCCGACCGTTGCTTAAATATGTTCAACTCATGTTATTGCAATTCGAATAAAATTGACTCAAAACTGCAATCTTTTACACAAAAATTTTATGTTATAATGGGTCAGGAAGGGTGATCAGAAGGGGCAAAAAGAGGGAAGATAAACCTTTGGCTGCCACTTTGCCCCAGCAGCACTTATGAGCCAGCCCGGTAAGGACTTTTGCCTCTTCCTTTTGAGGACTTTTCAAGGTATGATATGCAGACAATGACCGTCTCCATTCCCGAACAAGGCCAACTCGTCCGCGTCCGCGGGCGGCACTATCTGGTGCAGGATATTTTTCCCTACCAAGCCACGCTGAGCGACCCGACCATTCACCGGGTCTCGTTGGAATGCCTGGACGACGACCGCCTGGGCGATACCCTGGATGTCATCTGGGAGCGAGAGGTCCATAAAGCAGTCCACGAGGCGATTGGCCTGCCCGCGCCGGCTGCATGGGATACGGCGGGGCGCTTCCAGGCTTTTTTGCACGCCGTGGAGTGGTCCACCAGTTCGGTGCTGGAAGGCCCGGCCCTGCAAGCACCCTTCCGCGGGGCGATTGAACTGGAAGCCTACCAGCTTGAACCGGTAGCGCGGGCGCTGGTCATGCCCCGGGTCAACCTGCTCATCGCCGACGACGTGGGCCTGGGCAAAACGATTGAAGCCGGCCTGGTGTTGCAGGAGATGCTGGCCCGGCAGCGGGTGCGGCGCATCCTGGTTGTCTGCCCGGCTTCGCTGCAGCGCCAGTGGCAGGAGGAGATGGCCGGCAAGTTCCAGCTCGGCTTCGAGATCATTGACCGCGAATCCATCAACCGCCTGCGCCGCGAATACGGCCTGCACGTCAACCCCTGGAACAGCTTCCCCCGGTTGATTACCTCGCTCGATTTCCTTAAACGGGAGCAGCCGCTGCGCCTCTTTCGGGAGAGCTTGCAGCGCGATGGCCGCAGCCCGCTTTACGATTGGGATTTGCTCATCCTTGATGAAGCCCACAACGTGGCCCCGATGGGCCGCAAAACCTACGTTCGCGACAGCGACCGGACGCGTATGGTCACGGCCATTGTGGACCACTTTGAGCACCGCATGTTTATGACTGCCACGCCGCACAACGGCTACACCGAGAGCTTCACTGCCTTGCTGGAACTGCTCGACCCGCTGCGCTTCTCGCGCGGGCCGACCGTGGACCGGCGGCAGGTCGGCGTGGTCATGGTCCGCCGGCTCAAGGAGTCCATTGTGGATGCCCTGGGCGGGCGCAAGTTTGCCCGGCGGGTGGTCGAGCCGCTGTGGGTGACACTGACCCCGGCCGAGCGCCAACTGCACGACCTGCTGGCCCGTTATACCGCCTCGCGCCTGGGGCGGATGAACTGGACCAAATCGCTGACCATCCGCTTTGCCCTGACCCTGCTCAAAAAACGGCTGCTCTCCTCGCCGCTCGCCTTTGCCAACTCGCTGGAACTGCATTTGCGTACCCTGGGCCAGGCTGAGGAGGCCGACACGCCCGACGAAAGCCTGGCCGAACGGCTGCGCCAGCGGGCCGAAGAGGAGTGGAGTGACGACGAGGAGAAGGCGCGGGCCGAAGAGGACGCCTTGCAGGAAAACTCCCGCTTTTTCCGGGATTTGACCGAGGCCGAACAGGGCTGGCTGCTGGAAATGCAGGCCACCGCCCGCGACCTGCGCACCCGCCTCGACAGCAAGGCGGAGGCGCTGCTGGTCTGGATCGAGACGCACCTGCGCCCCGGCGGCCGCTGGAACCAGGAGCGCCTGATTATCTTCACCGAATACCGCGACACCCTGCTTTACCTGCGGGGTCTGTTTGAGCAGCAGGGCTGGAGCGAGCGGCTGATGATCCTCAGCGGCGGGCTGAATACGAGCGAACGGGAGGCGGTCAAGGCGGCATTCCAGGCCGCGCCCACCGAAAACCCGGTGCGCATTCTGCTGGCCACCGACGCCGCTTCGGAAGGGTTGAACCTGCAAAACCACTGCCGCTACCTGGTCCACGTCGAACTGCCCTGGAACCCCAACCGCATGGAGCAGCGCAACGGCCGAATTGACCGCCACGGCCAGCGGGCTGAGGAAGTTTTTTGCTATCACTTTGTCTACCACGATCACGCCGACTCGCGCTTTTTGCAGACGGTAGTCGAGAAGGTGCAAACCATGCGGGCCGACCTGGGCAGTGTGGGCGAGGTGATTGCCGCCCAGGTGGAAGAGGCGCTGCTGGGCCGGCGCGCCGGGCTGGACCTGCCGGAGGATCGCCGCCGCCTGGTGCAGGATCAGGTGCAGGCTGACCTACTGACCGAGCAACGCGTCCGCGAGCTGAGCCAGCAGTTGACCCTGGCTCGCCGCCAGTGGCAGCTTTACCCGGAAAATCTGCGCCTGGTGCTGGACGAAGCGCTGCGTTTGGTGGGGCATCCCGGCCTGGAGCCGGTGGCGGAAGGCGACCTGGCCGGCCAGGCCTGGTGGCTGAAAACCTTGCCGCCTGCCTGGCAGGAGGCCCAGGCGGCCATTCACGACAACCAGGGCCGGCTGCTGCGGCTGGTCTTTGAACACAACCTGGCCCGCGACCGTCGCGATGTGGCGCTCATTCACCTGAACCATCCCTTGCTGCGGCGGGCTTTGGGCGTCTTCCGCGCCCAGGTCTGGGCTGAAGGGCTGAGCGCCGGAGAGATGCTGCACCGGGTTTCGTACCGGGTGCTGCCCGATTACCTGCTGACCGAGCCGGTGGTGCTGGCCTATGCCCGGCTGGTGGCGGTCAGCGGCTTGGGCCAGAAGCTGCACGAGGCGCTGCTGCCCCTGGGCGGGCAGATCCGCCAGAAAGAAATTCTGCCGCTGGCGGATGATTTGCTGGCCGGCTTGCTCAAGGAGAAAGGGGAGTTTCCGGCCATCCCGGCCAGGGTAGGCGCGCAGCTTCGCAGCCTGTTCCCCTTCCACGAGCGGGCGCTGCTGGCCCTGCTGGCCGAGCGGCAAAAATCAGAAACGGCCCGGCTCAAAACCCTGCTGGACGGGCAGATCAAGAGCGAAACGAGCGGGGTACGCGGGTTGATGCGCGAGCGCATGCGCGAGATCGAGCAGCGACTGGCCCAGCTCAAACAGCAGCCGGACAGCCCGCAGTTGGCCCTGTTTGAGCTGGACGAATACGCCCAGTACCAGGAAGATGTGGCCTGGCTGGAACGCAAGCTGGCTCACCTAGCCGAACGGCTGGAAATCGAGCCGGAACGGATCAAGCAGCGTTACAGCCTGCGCAGCGTGCGCGTCTTCCCGCTGGGATTGTTGTATTTGCTGCCGAGAAGTTTGATTTGAACCACAAAGGGCACAAAGAACACTAAGGTTAAGAAAACCAAGAAAAATTCCTTTGAGACCTTCGTGTTCTTTGTGGTTGATGAAGAGGGCTTATGGATGTTGAGCAGGTTGCCAAAGAAATTGTTGATGGGGCGATCAAAGTCCACCGGGAGTTGGGGCCGGGGCTGTTGGAGTCGGCTTATCAGCACTGCCTGGCTTATGAGCTGCGCAAGCGCGGCCTGCGAGTAGAGACCGAAGTTATCCTGCCGATCACTTATGATGGTCAGCAGATTGACGCGGGCTACCGGATTGATATGCTGGTTGAAGACGCAGTCATCATCGAAAACAAAGCCGTTGACCAGCTCTTGCCCATTCACCAAGCCCAACTCATCACCTATTTGAAGTTAAAAAAGTGTCGGCTGGGTTTTCTGCTCAATTGGAAGGTGCAATTGATGAAACACGGCATCAAACGGATGGTGATTGATATTTAAACCACAAAGGGCATAAAGAACACTAACGAGATGAAAATTAAGAAAAGTTTCTTTGTGCCCTTCGTGTTCTTTGTGGTTAGATTAAACAAAGACAGTAGGAGAAACACCGAAACGCTGCGCCAGCGCCCGGATTTGGGGCAGGGTCAATTCTTGCCGGCCCTGTAAGATTTCGAGCACAGCCGCGGCATCGCCTAATTCCGGCAAATCAGCGGCGCTTAAGTTGTGCTCGGTCATAAATTCTTGCAAGGATGAGATGGGATCGCCCACAGGTTCAGGCAGATGGCTGTTTTCATAGGTTTCGATCAGAGTGCCCAGGGTTTCCAGGAGCGAGGCCAGCGGATGAGCTTCATCTTCGCCCACTTCGTCAATCAGCTCATCCAGCAGGCTCACGGCCCGCTCGTATTCGGCCTCGGTGTGCGGGACCAGCAGTACATCGGAGATTTGGGGCCAAACTCGAACGGTTTTGGTTAATTCTGCGCTAAACATTATGGCTCCTTCCATTTACCCTGATCGTACTCTTCGTGGGTCAGGACATGCCTGATGTAGACTCGATGCCCGTTGTAATGAATGGCCGCGATCAGCCGGGCTTTGTTGCCGCCGATGTTGAATACGGTCAGCTTGCCCACCGGGTCGGCGCTGGGAAAGGCCCGGCGCAACTCGGCCAAATTATCAAAAGTGGTTTGCTTCATCACCCGGTACCAGTGATCCAGCCCGCTCCGTGCGGCGGGATGTTTCTGGGCAAATTCAAGCAGGGGTTTCCGGGTAATGATCCGCATGGTATGATTATTGTAGAAGAGTTAAGCGTCCTAGTCAAAAGGAACTCCCATGGCCCGAACCCACGTCCATGACTGGCTGTCCCTGGTGTCGCTGTCCGGCTTGCTGGTCAGCGAGCCGGTGCTGGCGACGGCTTTTCCGCACGGCCCGGAGCGGGTGGAGCCGCGCTTGCTGCGCCGCTTTCCCCGCGAGTGGGAACGCTTCCGGCTGAACCAGGGGGCCGACCCGCAGGAGCGCTGGCTCGACTTTATCCTGCACGACCTGCTCGGCCTGGGGTTGGACCCGGCTCACCGCCTGACCAAAGGTCAGACCCTCCCCCCGCAAACCATCATCGAGCTGCGCGAGATCAGCCAGCACCTGCGCCCGGCGCGGGTGCTGGTAGACAAGCAGGGCGTCCCGCTGCTGCTCATCGGCATTGTCCCGCTGGAGCAGGGCTTGGACCGGATTGAAACGGCCAGCGGGCGCTGGCGGGCCTCGCCCTTTACCAAATTTGACCGGCTGCTGCGCGAGAGCGGCGTGCCGCTGGGCCTGCTGACCAACGGCCTCGACTGGCGGCTGATCTACGCCGCGCCCGGCCTGACCACCGCTACCCTGACCTGGGCCGCCCAAACCTGGGCCGACGAACGCCTGACCCTCGACGCCTTTTATACCCTGCTGCGGGCGGAGCGGTTTAGAACCACGAAGGACACCAAGGGCACAAAGGGAAAAGAGGGCAAAGAAGGGGGCGAGGTCTCGCTGCTGAACCTCATCCGCGAGTCCCAGAACCGGCAGGTGGATGTGGCCGACCAGTTGGGCGAGCAGGTGCGGGCGGCGGTCGGCCTGTTTGTGCAGGCGCTCGACGCCGCCGACCGGTCCAGCGGCGGGGCGCTGCTGGCCAGCCTGCCCCTCGACCAGGTTTACGAGCTGTCCATCAGCCTGATGATGCGGCTGGTCTTTATTCTCTACGCCGAGGAGAACGGTTTGCTGCCCCACGGCGAGGTGCTGTACGACCGGGGCTACGGCCTGACTTACCTGACCGGCCGGCTGGAGCAGGAGCGCCGCCTCGACGCCGAGAGCTTTGGCCGGGCCGGCGATGCCTGGGGCCAACTGCTGGCCGCCTTTCGCCTGATCTTTGCCGGCTGCCCGCACCCCGATTTGTCGCTGCGGCCCTACGGCGGCGAACTGTTCGACCCCGGCCGCTACGGCGGCCTGCTGGAGGACGCCCGCTTGCAGCTCAGCAACGCCACTGTTTACGCCATCCTGCGCAAGCTGACCTTTGCCCGTGTCCGCCTGGGCCGCGACCTGCTGCCGCAGCGGGTCAGCTACCGCAGTCTCGACATCGAGCAGATTGGCTATGTTTACGAAGGGCTGCTGGACCACCGCCTGGCCCGGGCCGGCGCTGAGCCGCTGCTGCAATTGAAAACGCCCAAAGACGGCGGCGAGGCCCTGGTCTCGCTGGCCGAACTGGAAGCGCTGCCGCCCGAACGTCGCGCCGCTTTTCTGGCCGGGGCCAGCCGCCGCGACGAGGCGGTCATTGCCGGCGAACTGGCCGCCGTGGACGAGGAGAGCCAGGCCGACCTGGCCGACGAATTCGGCCCGGAGCTGGCCGCCCGCGCTGCGCCCTATGCCGGCGTCATCCTCAGCGGCGGCGTCATCCCGCCCGATCACCTCTACGTGACGACCGGCCAGAGCCGCCGGGCCATGGGCGCGCACTACACCCCCCAAAGCCTGACCGCCCCCATTGTCGAAACCACCCTCGGCCCGTTGGTGTATGAGCGGTTTGAGGTGGTGGAAGAGATTGAACCACAAAGAACTCAAAGGGAAGAAAATAAAGAAAACCTTAGCGACCTTCGTGTCCTTCGTGGTGAAGAAGAGATTGAACCACAAAGGGCACAAAGAACTCAAAGGGAAGAAGATAAAGAAAACCTTAGTGACCTTCGTGTTCTTCGTGGTTTAGAAAAACCAGCTGCCCGCTGGCAAGGGATGGGCCTGAAAGCGCCGCGAGATATTCTTAATTTGAAAGTGTGCGATATGGCCATGGGGTCCGGCGCGTTCCTGGTTCAGGCCTGCCGCTACCTGGCCGAACGGCTGGTGGAGGCGTGGGACATCCGCGAGCGGGACCTGAATGAACTGAATGAACCACAAAGAGCACAAAGAACTCAAAGGGAAGAAAATAAAAAAGAAAAAGAAAACCTTAGCGATCTTCGTGTTCTTCGTGGTGAAGAAGAGGTTGAACCACAAAGGGCACCAAGGGAAGAAAATAAAGAAGAAAAAGAAAATCTTAGTGACCTTCGTGTTCTTGGTGGTTCAAATATCCCGGCGCGGATTCAGATTACGCCGTTTGGCGACGCCTCCACCGCCCGGCCGCAGGAGCGACTGCTCCCCGATAACCGGGAGGAACGGATCACCCTGGCCCGGCGGCTGGTGGCCGAGCGCTGCCTGTACGGGGTGGACAAGAACCCGCTGGCGGTCGAGATGGCCCGGCTGTCGCTGTGGCTGGCGACGCTGGCTAAGGACCGGCCCTTTACCTTTTTGAACCACGCCCTCAAGTGCGGCGACTCTCTGGTGGGGGCCGGCGTGGACAGCTTATTACGCTGGCCGCAGGACGTACGAGGCACGACCATGCCCCTGCTGCAAGAGCTGCTCAAGCAGGATTTGCTCCGCGCCGCCGAGGCCCGCCGCCGCCTGCAAAGTTTTACCGTGGTGGAAGTGGAAGACGCCGCCGCCAAGGCCCGCCTGCACGCCGAAGCCGAAGCCGCCCTGGCCCGGCTCAAACTGGGCGGCGATTTGCTGACCGGGGCCAGGCTGGCCGAGAGCGACGCCCGCCGCCAGAAGGAGCTGCTGGCCGAACTGGTGGAGCGTTTTATCGCCGCCGAAAGCGAGGCCGACCTGCGCCCCTATCCCGCCGCCCACAGAGCCTTGGACGCCGCCGCGAAAGTGCGCCCCTTCCACTGGCCCTTCGAGTTCCCCGAAGTGTTCCTCCCGCCCGAGGCCGACCCAGCTACTCCAACCGCCTTGCTCGATGCCGGGTTTGATGCTTTTGTTGGCAACCCGCCATTTTTGGGTGGAACTCGGATTAGCACTACATTGGGCAATGACTATCTTCAAGTATTGCAAACGGAATATCCTGATTTTCATAGCCGCGCAGATTTATGCTCGTTATTCTTTGTGAGAGCATTTTCCAAAATTAATCGGCATGGAAAACTCGGATTGATAGCAACAAATACAATCTCTCAAGGTGACACACGCGAAGCAGGGCTAGAGGTAATAGCAAGAAGAGGAGGTAGTGTCTTTTCTGCGCGTTCTTCGATGTCTTGGCCAGGACAAGCCGCAGTTTTTGTAAGTGTAGTTCATATAACTAAAGAAGAGACTCAGAATAAAAGATTGCTTGATAATCGAATTGTAGACAGAATCACCAGCAGGCTTGATGAAATTTTAGTGACTGACAATCCAAAACAACTTCTACAAAATCAAGGGAAGTGCTTTTCTGGCTCTAAATTGGACGGAAATGGTTTTGTGATTAAACCCGAAGAAGCTGAGTCGCTCCTCCAAAAAGACCAGAAAAATAAAGATGTTTTGTTCCCCTACTTAAATGGAGAGGACTTAAACTCTCGCCCAGATCAATTCCCAACACGTTGGGTGGTTAACTTTTTTGACTGGGAATTATCTAAAGCGGAAAATTATCCAGACTGTCTTGAGATAGCGCGTGAACGAGTATATCCAAGTAGACAAAAGCATAGTGAAAAACGCACAAGAGAACATTGGTGGCAATTCCAACGAGTTCGTCCAGAGCTTTATCAAACAATCGAACCGTTACAGCGAGTTCTAGCTGTAGCTCAAACCAGCCGAACATTGGCGTTTGCTTTTGTGCAAAAGGGAATTGTTTACTCGACAATGACTATCATCTTCGCTTTTGAAGAAAATTGGGCTTTGGCTCTACTGCAATCATCTGTTCATGAACTGTGGGTACGTCGCTATGCCTCGACTCTCAAACAAGACGTCCGTTATACACCGTCAGATGTATTCCAAAACTTTCCCTTCCCCCAAAACTCAACCCCCGAACAGCGGGCCGCGCTGGAACAGGTCGGCGAGCAGTACCACGAGCACCGCCGCCAGGTGATGCTGGCTCGCCAGGAAGGGCTGACCGCCACCTACAACCGCTTCCACGATCCCGCCTGCCAGGACAGCGACATCGCCGAACTGCGCCGGCTCCACGTCGAGATGGATCAGGCCGTGCTGGCCGCCTACGGCTGGAGCGACGTCACCCTGGATCACGCCTTTCGCGGCACGGGCAAAGAGGCGCGGTTTACCCTGTCGGAGGGGGTCAAGGAGGAGTTGCTGCGGCGCTTGCTGCTGCTGAATTTCGAGATCGCGGCAGAAGAAGAAAAAACCACAAAGAACACCAAGAGCGCCAAGGAAAAAGGGAAAGCCAAAAAAGAAAAAAACGAAAAAAATCTTAGTGACCTTCGTGTTCTTCGTGGTGAAGAAAAAATTGAACCACAAAGGGCACAAAGTAAACGAAGGAAAGAGAATAAAAAGGAAGAAAATCTTAGTGACCTTCGTGTTCTTCGTGGTGAAGAAAAAAATTGAACCACAAAGGACACAAAGTAAATGAAGGGAAGAGAATAAAAAAGAAGAAAATCTTAGTGACCTTCGTGTTCTTCGTGGTGAAGAAAAAAATTGAACCACAAAGGGCACAAAGTAAACGAAGGGAAGAGAATAAAAAAGAAGAAAATCTTAGTGACCTTCGTGTTCTTCGTGGTTCAAAAACCTACACAAGTCATTGAGAGCTATGAGGGGAGGAGATAAAAGAGCGAATGAACCGGTCAAAAATATTTCTGATCAGCAATGACAAAACATCGTTGACGCCCATGGAAGAAACCAGCTACGTCGTCGAAGATGATTTACAGGCTTTTCTGGCCCGCTATCCTGAGTTGCTGCCCGGCGACCAGATCAACCCCGAAGACCCGCGCCGCTGGCTGCTGGTGGCCCGCGAGATGAGCGTCCCGGATGCCGCCGACGGCAGCGGCCGTTTCAGCCTGGATCACCTCTTTCTGGATCAGGACGGCATCCCCACCTTCGTCGAGTGCAAGCGGGCCAGCGATACCCGCGCTCGCCGGGAAGTGGTCGCCCAAATGCTGGATTACGCCGCCAACGGTGTCCAGTACTGGCCCATGGACCGGCTGCGCCAGGCAGCGACGGAAACTGCCGCCCGGGAAAAGCGCGATCTGAACGAGAAAATCCTCGATCTGTTGGGGCCGGACAAGGCCCAGGATGAGACGACCATCGAAACCTTCTGGCAGGAGGTCGAGAAAAATCTGCGGGCGGGCAAGGTGCGGCTGCTCTTCGTCACCGACGAAACGCCCAAAGAGCTGCGCCGCCTGGTCGAGTTTCTCAACGAGAAAATGAGCGATGTCGAAGTCCTGGCCGTTGAGATGAAGCAGTTCCTGGGTCAGGCCAGCCAAACCGTGTTAGTACCCCGGGTAATTGGCACAACGGAAGTTACCCGAGAAGCCAAAGGAGGTACGGTCGCCAGTAAAGGACGTATCAACCGCCAGGAATTTATGGCCAAATGTATCCCTAACGCTCGTCCCTTTTTTGAGTATGTGCTATCCCAGGCGGAACAACAGGGCTATACCATTTATTGGGGTACAGTGGGCTTTTCGATACGAGCCAAGTTGTCCTCATCGGGCCAGATGGTCAGCTTTGTCTATGGCTATCCCTACGAGACCTCCGTCGAATTCGATTTCTACTTTGGCTACTTACCCATTACCGATGAAGCTGCCCATTCCCTTCGTCAGCAGTTATTGGCTTATAACCTGTTTAAAGAGGCCGGTCAGAAAACTCTCAGAACCATGCTCAAAGAAGAGCAGGATTTAACCGTGGCCTATAAAGTTTATGATTTCATACTGGAGCAGGTTGATCAAATATTGCAGAGTCTCTAATGGAAACCATCTCCCTCTTTGAACACCAAGCTCTATCTCTCGCCGGACCAGACTCGCCTCTGCGTGATTTTCACGTGCGCCAACTGGACCGGCTCAACCGGCAGGCCCGTGTTGATTTGGTCAAATTGGGCTACAAGCAAATCCGTGCGACTTCCTATGTCGGGGTTATTCAGGTAGGCGGTCTCACCCTCCAAATCCTGCCCAAGGTTGATAGTTTAGGCCAGGATGACCGGCACAATCAAGCTAGTGTCAAAAGCGCCGTGACCAATCTGCTATGGATGCTGTTTTACGCCGGAGAACTGCCCCTCCACGAACAGGATGTCGCGGCAATACGCACCCATCGGGGAGACTTGTTTGAAATTCTCGTGCGCATTTTTTGTGAGCGGCTAGGTGAGCAGTTAGAGCGGGGGCTGCATCGAACCTATGAGCACCGCGAAGAAATCCTGCCGGTGTTGAAAGGGCGCTGGCTGTTGGGCCGCCAATTGCGACAGCAGCCTCTGCTGCGCCATAAATTCGAGGTGGGGTACGATGAGTTTCTCCCCGATAACCCGCTTAACCGCATTTTGTGCTATACGGTCAGCTTTTTACGAGCCCTGACGCGCCATCCCGAAAACCGCCAGCATCTCGACATGCTGCGCTTGTGGTTTGATGAAGTCACCCTGCTGCGCCGGATCACTCCCAACGATCTTGATCGGGTCGTCTTTACTCGGCTGAACGCTGCTTACCAACCCGTTTTTAACCTGGCTCGCATGTTCCTCACCCAAGAGGCGCTTCAACTCCAGGCTGGAGCCACACCGACCTTTACCTTTCTCTTTGATATGAACCTGCTTTTTGAGCGTTTTGTGGCCGGTTTTCTGCGCCGGTATCACCATTTGACTCTACCCCCTGAATATCAGGATTGCACCATTGTCTTGCAGGGCCGGAGTGAGGCACGTTGGCTGGCTCGCACCCGGCCCGAACCTGACGGGGGCCGGCGGGTGTTTCGCCTCAAACCGGATATTTTGTTGCGCAAGCCGGATCGGCGGATTGCCCTGGTGGTAGATACCAAGTACAAAATTCATCCTACTGTTAACGAAGCCGATGCTTATCAAATGCACGTTTATGCTACCCGCTATGACTGCCCAGAGGTGCTGCTGCTCTACCCCGAAGGGCATATAAATCCGCAAAAGTTATATACCGATCATCCGGTTCGACCAACCCCCACCTGTCTACGTACCCAAACTATCAGCCTGCGCTACAACCTGGGTAGTCCCACCCAACGTAACGACTTGGCCCAACAGTTAGCGCAGGTCCTTAAGGGAGAGTAAGAATGCCTCAACATATCATCGCCAATATAACCTGGCAAGAAAATTACTGGACCGGTGCGCCCACTGCGGCTGATATGCAGCGGGCCGGGCACCGTTATGTCAGCGGAGGCCAGGTGGGTCACGAGTATTTGAACTTCAACCTGGAACGGGATGTTAAGGATGGCTACAAAATTGGTTTCTTTCAGGCAACCCGCCAGCCAACCCGTTTTTCCAACGGAACAGGCTATGTCTTCTTCTACTCTGGCGGCTATATTGTCGGCATCTACGGCCAGGCCGAGATCGGTGCTTTTAAACGCACGGACCCGCCTCCCCACGACTCCAACAATCCCGGCAACGTCAGAGCACCGGTTGATAAAGTGGGCCGCTTTAAAGATATTCGCCTGCTCAAAGCCAACCCGCAGCGACATTTTGATGGTCGGGAACGGGTGGGCCAGATTGGCTTTATCTATATTGGAGATGAGACGGCCAAGGCTATTCTGGATGATGCAATTGCCCTGCATGAGGTTAGCTCACCCTACAGGGCCAAGTTAGAACAATTGCGAAGCCAGTTAGACACCAGCAAGTTGGGCCGGTCAATCTGGAAAATCGCACCGGGTGAGCAGGCCGACTTGTGGCCTCAATGCCAGGAGAAGAAATGTATTGCCATCGGCTGGTCGAAGATAGGAGATTTTCGGCAGTATCAAAGCGAAAAAGATATAGCCACTGCTTTGGGTGTGGCAAACGATGATCGAAGCCAGAATGCAAAAACTATCTGGCGTTTTACCCGTGAAGTTGCTTCGGGCGATATTGTGGTAGCTAATCGAGGCCGCTCCAATGTTGTCGGTATTGGTTTGATTGTCAGTGATTATATTCCGCCGGAAGACCCCCGAAACCCAAATTTGTCTCGCCTTAACGCCCGCTTGGTTGATTGGAAAATTACGGAGGAAGTAGAACTGCCGTTTACTTTCGCCATTCCTACTGTGATGCCAATCAGCCGGGAGCAGTGGCAGCAAATTAAACAGGTTTACCTGAGCCAAAACCCAGCGTTGCAAAGAATATTTGATGAAATTGAAGGAAAATCCACGATGCTAACCAAAGATACACTTTTGGAAGAGGCTTTCACTACAACCCGTAATGTTATTCTGTATGGACCACCGGGCACGGGCAAAACTTATCGTGCTCGCCGCTTTGCTGCCGCCTGGACAAAGGGGCAAATTAGCCAGGTAAACATGCTTCCCCGCAATTATTGGTGTGTTGTAGCAAATCCCAGGGAATGGCACTGGGATACCCTCTTTGGTCAAAAGCAAATTCAGGGATTTTATGAGGGGAATTTGGCGCGTAATTATGCCGAAATCAAACCGGGCGATCTGGTCTTTGGTTACCTGGCCAGACCGGACAAGCAGCTTTACTGCCTGGCCGAAGTCGTATCGCCGCCGGCTCAAAACCCTGATGGCTATGCGTTTTTCATCAAAGGCCTGAAAAAAATAGCTCAGCCGATCCCCTGGCAGGTGTTGCGTGACGACCCTGTTTTACAAAATTCTGAGCCAATGCGTATCCAGATGCGCGGTACCCTGTTGCGCTTTGAGCCCCATGAAGCCACCCACCTGCGCGAGCTTATTGAGGACAAAAATCCGGCTTTGGCCGACCTCTTTGAAAATTACTGGTCTGGAAAAAGTGCGGAGTATGTCCGTACCGTAACGTTTCACCAATCTTACGGTTATGAAGATTTTATTGAGGGCTTGCGGCCTATACCTGATCCGCAAGGGAACATTCGCTATGAGTGGCGCTCAGGTATCTTTAAGCAGGTCTGTGATGAAGCGGCGGCTGACCCGGATAATGATTTCATTCTGATCATTGACGAGATCAACCGGGGTAACATTGCCAAAATCTTTGGCGAGCTAATCACCCTATTAGAGGATGATAAGCGGCTGGGACAGGCCAACGAAATGATGGTCATTTTGCCCGGATCTCAGCAGCGCTTCGGCATACCAGATAATCTGTATGTGCTGGGAGCGATGAATACAGCAGATCGGAGCATCGCCTTACTGGATATTGCCCTAAGACGCCGCTTCACTTTTGTTGAAATTGAACCAGAAGCTGAATTGCTGAATGGAAAGGAAGTGGAAGGTATTCAATTGAACCGGCTGCTGGAGCGATTGAACACACGAATTGAAGTTCTCCTTGATCGTGATCATCGGTTAGGTCACAGCTACTTCATGGACGTCAAAACCAGTGATGATCTTTATCATGTCTGGTATAATAAGATTATACCGATGTTACAGGAGTATTTTTACAACGATGGCGAGCGACTGCGAGCTGTGCTGGATGATTTTGTCGAGCTAACTAACTTACCTCAAAACCTCTTCGCCAACCCGCCCGAAAACTTTGACCCAGAATTAACCAGTTATCAAGTCATGAACTTAACCGGCACACAGTTTATTGCCGCTCTGAAAAAAATTGCCGGACTTGTATAAACGGTAGAGAAGATTTCAAAAGATTAAGTATATTGCCGTTATTTTTCCTTCTCACACCTTCGTCTCGGAGGTTAGCATGTCTCTCAACCCGGTTCAATTTGGCAAGACCGTCATAGACCAGTTTGGCCGCTATCTGCGCACCACCTTCCCCATTGCCGACGAGCGCCTGGCCGGCCAGGTCGCCGATGTCCTGCGCCATCGCATTGCTGGGCGGCCGCTGCTGTATCGCGGCCCGTATATCTACCTCAACCGGCCCTTTGAACCGGGCCGCACCCTGGCCGAACTACGGGCCGAACCAAAATTGAACTTGCATCCCGCTCTGCCGGGCGTTTTTCCCTACGAGACGCTGCACAAGCATCAAGAGCTGGCCCTGCGGACCATCAACGAGGGACGGCATGCCCTTATCGCCACCGGCACCGGCTCCGGCAAAACCGAGAGCTTTTTGCTGCCCATTCTCAACTACTGCCTGCACCTGCGGGATGCCGGCGCGCCCGCCGGCGTGGTGGCGGTCATCGTCTATCCCATGAACGCCCTGGTCAACGACCAGTTGGAGCGGCTGCGCTTCATCCTGGCCGGGACGCGCCTCACCTTTGGCCGGTACACCGGCGAAACGCCCCGCGAAGCGGGTCAAATGGAGCAGCTTGACCAATCCCGTGATTATACCGAAGCCGAAAGAGCCGCCTATGCCAACGGCGCGGCCCATTTTGGCTCCGCCGGCCTGCCCCTGCCCTGGGAAGAGTGTTACGAGCGCCCGGCCATCGTGGCCCGCAAGCCCCGCCTGCTGCTGACCAACTACAGCCAGCTTGAATATTTACTCCTGCGCGATCAGGATGTAACCCTCTTTCGCGGTGCGCCGCTGCGCTTCCTGGTCATGGACGAAGTCCATACCTACACCGGCGAACTCGGCTCCGAAGTCGCCTGCCTGATCCGCCGCCTGCGCCACGTCGCCGGAAAACAGCCCCACGAAGTCATCTGCATCGGCACCAGCGCCACCGTCAGCGAAACAGCGCCCCCCTCTCCCGCTGGGAGAGGGGCTGGGGGTGAGGGCCTCTTCACCACCCACCGTTTTGCCCACCGGCTCTTTGGCGTGCCCGAAGCCAGCCTGGACCTGATAGAGGAACACTACCGTGTTCCTCGCCCGCCGGATCACCTCTATACCCCCTGTTCCGGCCAACGCCCCGGCGCTGCTGGAGCGCGTGCTCGACGCCGCCTGGGCCGTCCAGCGCCGCGAAGAGCCAGGCCAGCTTCCCCCGGAACTGCTCCAGGCCGCCCAGGAATTGTGCGGTCTGATCCCCAGCCCCAACCCTTCCCCCTCTAAGGGGAAAGGGAGCAATCCCCCTCCCCTGGCAGGGGAGGGGTTAGAGGAGGGGTCCATCAACATCCAACTCTATGACCTCCTTCACGCCAACCGGCTCATCCTCACCCTCAGTCAGACCTTCACCCAGCCGCTGCTGTGGGAAGAAGCCCTGCCCCGGCTGCGAGCCAGCGGCGACCGGGCCGGCGTGGCCGAAGATATCCTGCTGGCCGAAATGCTGGCCTATCTCACCCTCGGCGCCCTTGCCGAACGGGATGGCGAACCCCTGTTACGTCCCAAGCTGCACTACTTCATCCAGGGTTTCCAGGGGCTGGCCGTCAGTTTTGAAGACAACGGGCCGCAGGTCCACTTTGACCAGGCCGCCGGCCTGATCCAGACGCCGCGCTTTCTCTTTCCCCTCCACCTGTGCCGCTCCTGCGGCCAGCACTACTTTCCCCTGGTCGCCACCGAACCGCTGGCCGGCGAGATCGAAGGCCGAGTGCTGGGCTACCGTTTGGCCCATGCCCCGACCCGTTTCGGCGATGCGGCTGGCGCGCCCACGCTCTACCTGACCGACCGCCTCTGGAGCAGCGAGGAAGATGTGGAAGAGGTTGAACCACAAAGAACACAAAGGGCACAAAGGGAAGAAGACAAAAAAGAAAATCTCAGTGATCTTCGTGTTCTTAGTGGTGAAGAAAAAGCCAAACCTTTTTACGTCTGCCACACCTGCGGCACGCTCCACCCCGAAGCTGCACCTCGCTGCCTCAACCCCAAATGCCAGCGGGTCAACACCTTGCTGCCCATGCTCGGCTGGGAAGCGCCTCTGACCCGCTGCCACGCCTGCGGCTCGACCAATCGCGGCCAGTACACCGCCATCCGCGATACCCGCAGCGCCGACGTGGCCGATGTGACCATTCTCAGCCAGTCCATGCTCAGCGCCATGGCCGAACCGAGCATGCGTAAGCTGCTCATCTTCGCCGACAACCGCCAGGACGCCGCCTTTCAAGCTGGCTGGATGGCCGGCCGGGCCAGGCGCTTCCGGCTGCGCCACCTGCTTTACGCCCTCCTGCACCAATCCCCCGAACGCACCTTTGGCTTTGAGCGGCTGGTAGACAGCCTGCTGGAAAAAGCCCAGGAAGCCGGGGTGGTCCGCCGCCAGGAGTGGGATGACGAGGAGGAGCGGACCTACATCCGCTGGTTCTTGCTGGAAGAGTTCGCCTCCAGCGGCCAGCGCCGGACCAGCCTGGAACAGCTCGGGCTGGCCGCCATCCGCTATGCCGGCTTGACTCCGGAACGCGATCCCACCTTTTTCAAGGAGTGGGCAGACGTTTTTGGGGTGACGCCGCAGGAATGTGCTAACATCGTCCAGGTCTTGCTCGATTACTACCGCCGGCGGGGGCTGGTCAGCGACCCGCTGCTCAGCCGCTACTGGAGCTACCAGGATAGCGAAGTTCGCAAGGGTTTGGTCACCACCGCCGACTACTATCGCCCCAAAACCCTGACCCTGCAAAAATCGCCCAACAGCCGCGATGCCCTTGCCTGGCTGGCCAGCAACGGCCGCTCCGGCCCGCAAACCATCCTGGATAAAGCCATCCGTAAAGGCCATCCCGAGCGCGACGCCTTTCTCGAAAAGCTGTGGGAGTGGCTGCAGCAGCACGAGTTTCTGGTACCGGTGGACCTGCTCCAGCGCCGCCAGGGGCGGATGGAGCGGGTGGCCCAGGCGGGCGAGAGTTTGCAGGTCAACGTGGCCAAAATCGGCCTGGCCGAAACCGAAACCCGCCAGGTTTGCCAGCGCTGCGGGCGAGCGCAAGCCGTGGCCCTGCCGACCGCGGCCTGCCCTGAGTACAACTGCCAGGGCCAGACCCAGACGAGCGGCCGGGATGAGGCTCACTACGACGTCGTCCAGTACACCCGCCTGGCCTTTGTCCCTCTGGAAGCCTACGAACACTCGGCCCAGGTCCCCCGCGCCACTCGCGAGCGGGTCGAGCGGGAGTTCAAAAAAGCCAACGGGGCTTATAACGCTGTGGTCTGCACCCCCACCCTGGAAATGGGCGTGGACATCGGCAAGCTGGAAATGGTGCTGCTGCGCAACGTGCCCCCTACACCGGCCAACTACGCCCAGCGCTCGGGGCGGGCCGGGCGGCGGCACCGTATCGCCGTGGTCTTTGCCTACTGCCGCGGCCATCCCCACGACCGCTATTTTTTCAACGATCCGCCCCAGATGATCGCCGGGGCCATTCGTGTGCCGGCCTTCAGCCTGCGGAACGAGCCGTTGCTGGGCAAGCACGTGCACTCGGCCCTCCTGACCGGGCTGCGCGAACTGGTTTCCCCCGACGAAGCCCGGATTCTAGCCGCTGCCTTCCCGCCTTACATCTGGGCCTATTTCGGGACCAAATTTACCGACGAGCAAAACCAGGAACGCGTGCGTTACTTCGATGCGCCGCCTCAATTCCCCGAATTAAAGAAGCTGCTCCGGGATCATCGCCAGGCCCTGCTTCAACACCTGGCCGCTATTTTTACCCAGACCTGGCCCGCCGAAGATGCCGCCGCGGTCACGCCCGACCTCCTGGAACATTACCTGGACGAGATGGCCGGCCAGTTGGAATTTCACACCCGGCGCTTGTTCAATCAGGTCAAGGTCTATCGCCAGAAATTGGCCGAATTTCGCCAGCGGGAAGACCTCAACCAAAGTCTGACTAAAGAGGAGCAGTACCAGCGCCGCCGTTTCCAGGCCGCCCTGGAAGCCCAGCAGCGGGAGAACCTGGAAAATTACACCCTCTCCTACCTGTGCCGGGATGGCTTTTTGCCCGGTTATGCCATGAACCGGGAAAGCGTCCTGGCCGATTGTGTGGATACCCTGCTGGAATTATCGCGCCCGGCGGCCGTTGCCCTGCGCGAATTGACCCCGGCCAATTACGTCTACGCCGACCGGCGCATCTACCGGGTCCACCAGCTTAACTTTTACAAGCTCAAAGCCGAGGATGCCAATTTTACCTCGGCCAACTTGCAGCGCGTAATGCGCTTCGATCTGGAGTCGGAGCGGGTCTGGGGCCCGCTGGCCCAGTCCAGTGAGGGCGGCGCGCTCATAGGTCAAGAGTTTACCTCCTATCAACTGACCGATGTCGAACTGGCCGTGGAACAGGACATTGACGACCGCCGCGAGCGGCGCTACCGCATGGCTTTCAACATCTATGGCCTGCTGCTCAGTGAGCACGGCGGCGGCCAGCAAGGTCAAATCAATCACCTCCAATATCGCTACCTGAACCGCTCCCAGGTGCGCCTGGTCAACCTGGGGCCAACCGCCGCCGGCGAGGCCAGCCCTGGCCTGGGCTTTCCCATCTGCCCCCAGTGCGGCGAAGTCCGTTCCCCCCTGGCGACGAAGGTTGAAATCGAGACGTTTGCGGCCGCCCATCAGCGCCAATGCAAAGCCGAGGTGGATTGGAAAGCGCTGCACGTCGAATTTCCTTCAGACGTACTCATCGTTGGCCCTTATGCCAGCCGGGCCGAAGCGGTCAACCTGTTCGAAGGGCTGCGGATTGGGGCGCGGATGGTGCTGGATATGGGCGAAAGTGAAGTTGAGGGCTTTGTGGACGTGGACGCCAACGGGGTCTACTGGACGGTGCTGTACGACCCGCTGCCGGGCGGCTCCGGCTTCCTGCCCGAAATCCTGCGCCATTGGGCGGCGATCTGTCAGCAAGGGGTAACTGTGTTGGGGACCTGCGGCTGCGAGAAAGCCTGTTATCGCTGCCTGCTCCACTTCCGTAATCAGCAACACCATCGGGTTCTGGATCGCTTCCAGACCATGCACCTGCTCGAGGCCTTGACCGGCCAGCCGCAGCCTGGCCACGACATCCCGGCTGTGGTCCTCAAGGAGCCGGTAGATTCGACGAGCACGGAGAGCACCCCCGAGGAGCGCTTCCTGGCGCTGCTGGAAAGCCGCCAATTCCCCCTGCCGCCCCAGGCCCAATACCGGGTGGAGTTAGGGACTAACTATACCGTCGCCGACTTTGCCTACCCCGAACAAAAAGTCCTGATCTTCATTGACGGTATGTCGGCCAGCTTGCACGGCAACCCCGAGCAGCGCCGTAAGGACAAAATCAAGCGCACCCAGGCCAAGATGCAGGGCTTTCAGGTCGTCGAAATCAGCGCCGAAGGGCTAAAGGATAGTATGAACGTGGCCAATATGCTCACCGAATTAGCTTTGTATTTAGGCCGCGACGATTTGATCGAGTAGAATATCCAAGGAGAATGTTTGTGTTTACCGCCACAGTTCGTGAATTTCTGCAAGAACCGCTCATTGCCCGCATGAGCACTATTGACCCGGACGGCTATCCGCACACCGTCCCGGTCTGGTTTAAACTCGATGGAGATGATCTTGTCGTCATCAGTGTCAGGAGCACCCGCAAAGTGGGGCATATCCTGGCCAATCCCAAAGGAGCCATCGCCGTCGGCGGCGATCCGGGGGATGGGGGTGGCTATCTCATCAAAGGGGAGTTCTCTATCGAACCCGACCCGGAGGCTGCCTGGGTCAGGCAATTGACCCATCATTACGAAGCGCCGGAACAGGCTGAAAAAGACATCGCCGACTGGGCTGATCTGGACATCATCGTCCTGCGCTTGAAACCGAAGGTTGTCTTGAAGGTGATGTAAACAAGATCCTGCCAGAAAGTTGGAGCAGATGGCTAAAAAGAAACTTTCGCGTGATCAGAAACGCGTCCAAAAAAAGAAAAAGCAAGCTCGTCGCGCCCAGGCGCCGCTCGATCCGGGGCAGCAGATCTTGAATCGCCTGGAAAAAGCCGGGCTGGGAACGCATAAGCTGATGCGCAATCCGCCAGATCAGGTCAAAATGTCAGAAGTGCTGCGCGAATTTGTTGCACCTTACTGGCATATTCCTGATACGGAAGAGGCCATGCGTAAACTGCTCACCACTGCCCTGGTCGCCTGGAACACGGCTCTTATGCCCCAAGCGGAGCAAGCCGACGCTTTGGGCCAGATCGCGACTGCTCTACCGGCAGAAGCGAGAGAAGATTTTTACGCGATTGTTCAGGAAATGATTGAGCGCAAGAACGAGCACTTTGCCGAGTATGACCGGCTGATCCTGGATTACGAGTTGGTTGACCGGGGGAATGATTATCACATCACCGTTGTGTCCCGGATGACGCCCGAGGATGAAGAGGGGACAGAATGACCTGGCTGATCCCTCATAACTTGTTTGTCACCCACGACCGTTCGCTACCCTCGCCCTTTTTACAGCAGCTTTCGGAAGACTGCTGGTTGTGGCTGTGACGCACCACCCTCTTTACACTTTCGGCTACAGCGGCAGGCAGCCCGAGGAACTGTTGGCCCTGGCCGAGAAGTTGGACGCGATCATCGCCGACATCCGCTTTAGCCCAACCAGTCATGTTCCTCAGTGGAGCGGGGGTCGCCTGGTCAGGCTCTTGGGCGACCGCTACCGCCATCTGCCGGCGCTGGGCAATCGCAATTACAAGGGCGGGCCGATGGCACTGGTTGACCCGGAGCCAGGGATTGCTCAGGTAGCTGATCTGCTGGCTCATCAGCCGGTCGTTCTGCTGTGTGTCTGTGCCGATATTCTACACTGCCATCGCCGCCTGGTCGCCAAGGCCGTTGCGGCTCGGTATGGGGTATCAGTGACCCATCTCTAAGCTGAGGATGGGTCTCACGACTAATTGGGTAACAAATCGGAGTTAAGTGAAAGGTGAATGCAGAGATTATAGACCCATCCGCAGGTAAACTGACGCCAAGCGGAAGACTCCTTGGCGGTCGAGGTGGAAGCGGCGGCCTTCTTTGTCGTCGCTCAATTTCGTGGCGTGCCCCTGGGTCCCATTCTTTACGGCAGCGATAACCTGGCCAGCGAGGCCTGGGACAGCCGGAATTGGCACAAGCACTGGACGCTCTGCGAAAAGCGCATCAGCCCGGCGAAGTCCTGCCTGTTGCTGTAACTCCACCAAGTCCTAAGAGATAGCCGGCCCGGATGATACCGAATGAGGAAATGGCCGCCGGATAGGTCTGCTGTCCTGTTGACAATTGGCGCTGGTTGGCTAAAAATGGGAGAGGCGCAGAGCGACAACCTGGCTCTGAGGCCAATCAATTTGATCGCTTTCAATAACGCTCATTTTCTCTCATTCCCAAGGACAGGAGGGACCCCTATGCCTCGCCTTTTCCTCGCATGTCGCTTTTGCTTTTTGACAATCCTGGCACTCATTCTGAGTTTTTCCGCAGCCCAGGCCGCGCCGCAAGTAATTTACGACAACGCCCTGGCGGCAGGGTGGGTCGACTGGTCGTGGGCTTCGATCAACCTGGGCGCCACCAATCCAGTCCATGCTGGAACCAAGAGCATCGCCGTGACCTACACCGGCGGCTGGCAGGGCTTGTACCTGCACCACGCCGGGTTATCCACCCTCGGCTTCACCAGGCTGCGCTTTTTTGCTCACGGCGGCAGCGTCGGCGGGCAGCAATTCCTGGTGTATGCCGAGCGAGCCAGTGACAGCGGCAGCCACGGTCCCGAAGTTCAGGTGGCCCCGCTGGCCGCCAACACCTGGACGGAAATCCAAATCCCCCTGGCCAACCTGGGTGCAGCCAATACCGACCTCACCGGCCTGGTCTGGCAAGATCGCAGCGGCGGCGCTCAGCCCACCTTCTATGTAGACGACATTGCCCTGATCAGCGATGAAAGCCCGGATGGGCCGGTCTTGAGCAGTGGACAGCTTCTGCGCAGCGCTGCCCCTGCCGATGGCTTCACCGGCGTGGTGGCCCGGGTCCAGGTCAGCGACCCGCAGGGCTTGGCCGACATTGCCAGCGTCAGCCTCAACGCCAGCGCCCTGGGGAGAGGCAGTGTCTCGCTGCATGATGATGGCCGCAGCAACGACGGCGCGGCCGGGGATGGATTGTTTGGTACGGTCTTTAGTGTTGCGCCGGGGACGCCGCGAGGCGAAGTTACTCTGGTGGTCACCGCTCAAGACCAGGCCGGGCACAGCGCCAGCCTGCCCCTGGGGGCTTTTGTGGCGCTTGGTTCGCCCGGCGGCAGTGTCCCGGCTGGCCTGCCGGTTCGCCCGGCCTGGGCGACGAATGAATGGAGCGAAAATTCCGGCCAGGATTGGCAGGTCAACAGCGGCGTGCCCTGGGATTACGTCTACCAGTACATCACCTAC
This sequence comes from Anaerolineales bacterium, assembly GCA_015075185.1. GTDB lineage: Bacteria > Chloroflexota > Anaerolineae > 4572-78 > J111 > DSQQ01. Next base: position 706,550 of record JABTUW010000001.1, read on the forward strand.
GGCTGGGAAGGATGGGGGTCGAACTTTGTCAACCGTTTTGTCAACCAGGCCTGGAACAAGAATTACATTCCGGTCATCTCGGTCTATTTGATGCTGGGTGTGCCGACCGACTGCGGCGAAAGCGCCAGTTGCTACGCCAGCAAGCTGCAAAACGCTACTACCGTCAGCAATTACTTGGCCAGCTTGCAGCGGGCCGCCCAACAGGCCAGTGGCGCGAAGCCGGTCATCTTTCATCTGGAACCGGATTTTTACGGCTTTATGCAGCAGTACAACCACAGCCGGGGGGTGGCCCAGCCCGACAGCCCCACCAACTACCCGGTCGCCCTCAATGTATCCGGCTACCCCAACAACCTGGCCGGTTTTGGTAAACGGCTGGTGGACCTGATCCACCAGGCCGCGCCCAATGCCCTGGTCGCCCCTCATGCCAGCATGTGGGCCACCAATCTTGACCCGAACAACGTGCCTGCCAGTCAAGTGGCCTCATTGGCCCAGCGAACCGCGGCCTTCATCAATGCGATGGGCGGAACCCAGGCCGACTTATTCTTTGTCGAGTGGAGCGACCGCGACTCGGGCTGCACCGACCTGGCCCAGTGCCAGCCGCCGCGGCCCTGGTGGGACGACACCAACCGCACGATTCCGCGTGTCTCGCGCGCCGTACTGTGGGAGAATGCCCTTTCGGCCACTGCCGGGAAGCGTTTAATCCTGTGGCAGGTGCCGGCGGGCAATATGAGCCTGAACGACACCTGCGACCATTACCGCGACAACCGCCCCGCTTATGCTTTCCGCCACCCCCGTGATCTGTACGACGCCGGGGTCATCGCCGTGCTGTTTGGCGCAGGAGCAACCTGTTTGACCAAGCCCTCGACTGATGGCGGCTTTATCCAGGCTCAGGGCGACATCGCTTATGATACACCGGCTCAGCCCACTGGTTTAAGCGCCGGAACGGCAGCAGGCCCCAGTGTCCCGCTGCGCTGGAACGAGAACTCTGAGCCGGACCTGTGGGGCTACCGGCTGACCTATTCGCCGGTGGGGGGAGGGACGCCGCTCACGGTTGATGTAGGCCCGGCCAATGCCACGTGGCTGTTAATTCCCAGGGCAGGCCAGTGGCGGGTCACGGTCGCTGCCTATGATGCGATGGGGCAGCTCAGTTCAGCCAGCGGTTCGGTCATCGTCACGACGAGTGTGGATGCTCCGGGGGTCTACTTGCCATTAATCAGAAAGTAGACCGCCAACCGGTCATCCTGTTATGTCGGCGAACTGTCTTGAAACGAGGAGGGAACGGCCTGATCGTGCTCATTTCTTGACCGCTGCCTTCCCCGGCAGCTTCCACCCCGCCGACATGCCACTCATCCGTAAACCAGAGTCGCTGCCCCACTGCCTTCAACCCGCGCTGCCGGTTGACAGTGACCCCATCCGGGTTTATCATCAGGTTCTCTACGGAGCAAACGCCGATGCCCCGCAAAATCCTGCACCTTGATCTGGATGCTTTTTTCTGCGCCGTCGAAGAACAGCGCGACCCCGGCCTGCGCGGTAAAGCCTTCGCCGTCGGCGGGCGGCCCGACCAGCGCGGAGTGGTCGCTTCCTGCTCCTATGCCGCTCGCCGCTTTGGCATTCGCTCGGCCATGCCCATGAGCCGGGCGGTCAAGCTCTGTCCTCAGCTCATCATTGTCTCCTCTCACTTCGACCTTTACCGCGCCGCTTCGCAGGAGGTAATGGCCCGGCTGCACCAACTGACGCCCCTGGTCGAACAGCTCTCGATTGACGAAGCCTTCCTCGATGTCTCCGGCCTGCCCGAACCGGCTGAGGCACTGGCCCGCCGTTTACAGGCGACTATCAATACTGAACTGAATTTACCTTGTTCCCTGGGTGTCGCCACCAACAAATTGGTGGCCAAGATTGCCAATGACATCGGCAAATCCGCCGCCCATTCCGGCCGGCCGCCCAATGCCTTGCAGGTCGTCGCACCCGGCCAGGAAGCCGCTTTCCTGGCGCCCCTGCCGGTCGAGTCGTTGTGGGGGGTTGGTCCCAAAACTGCCGAGCGGCTGCACGGGCTGGGGCTGCGAACCATCGGCGAGCTGGCCCGCTGGCCGGAAGCCGATCTGGTTCACCGCTTTGGTCAGCACGGCTACGATTTGGCCCGCCATGCCAAAGGTCTCGACGAGCGGCCGGTGGTAACAGAACACGAGGCCAAATCTATCAGCCAGGAAGTGACCTTTGTCAAAGATGTCACCGATGGTCCCCGCTTGCAGGAGACGCTGCGCCGGCAGTCCGAGCAGGTGGGCTACCAACTGCGGCGCAAGGGCTTGAGCGGAACGACAGTCAAGCTGAAACTGCGCTGGGCCGACTTCACCACCCTGACCCGGCAGGTCACCTTAGAGCGGCCAACCAACCTGGACGACGACATCTACGCCGCAGCCTTACAGTTGTTCGAGAAGCATTGGCCGCCGGGCAAGCGGGTGCGGCTGATCGGCGTTGGCGTCAGCGGCCTGGAGACAGCGGCCTACCAGTTGGGTTTATGGAGCGACCCCGAGCAGGAGCAGTCTCGCCGCTTGCAGCCGGTGCTGGATGAACTGCGGGAGCGCTTTGGCCGGCAGGCCATTCAGCGCGGCAGCCAGTTGCACCGGGATAGCGCCGAGGAAGCATAACCGCTCTGATGAGGGAAGCGCTTTCACTCCTCGGCCTTGTCCGGGATCAGATAATTCCTGGGAATTGAGTAAAATATACTACCTGAATGGAAGAAGATCGTCCCGCTGCGGGCTAAGCGATGAACCTTTTTAGCCTCCCTAAACTGATCCTCTTCATCCTCTACCTGGTCCTGGCCCTCCCCCTCGGCCTGTTTGCCGCCTGGTTCCTCTTCCGGGCGCAAACATGGACGGGCGTCGGCCTGTCCGTGCTGGCCATCCTGGGAGTGTTCCTTCCGGTTCCCCTGGCGTTCTGGTTGAGCCAGCCAGCGCAGCGGCCGGGCTGGGGCTGGATGAGCCTGCTGCTGGCCCTGGCCAGCGCCAGTCTCCTGGGCCTGATCCTCTGGCAGACCCCTGACGGTGTTCCTGCGCCCGGGTCGCCGGTGCAGCACCGCTTTGTCCGGCCGGTCAGCTTTCCGCGCTATACCATTGCCAATATTGTCCCCGAAATCGAGCAGATCAACCTCGGCTTTGTCGTCACACCCTACCTGGACCGGCTCTTTACTACCGAGCAAGCCCAGCGCGTCGCCCCCTTTACCCTGGCCCTGTACCGGGAAATGGAAAGCGACCCTAACTTCCACCAGCTCGGCTCGGTCATGGGCTGGGCTTATGCCGAGGTGATCCACCTGCCCTTTGAGGTGGGCCATTACTATCTCTACATCCCCAAAAACCGGCCGGCTGGGCCACTGCCAGCACTTGCCTTCTTGCACGGCAGCTTCGGCAACTTCAAAACCTACACCTGGGTCTGGTCCAAACTGGCCGAACGAGAGGGCCTGGTTATCATCGCTCCCAGCTATGGCTTTGGCAACTGGCGCTCGGCCGACAGTGTGACCCTGATCTCGCAGGTCCTGACCGATGCTGCCACTCAAGTCGAGCTTGATCCCGACCGTTTATATCTGGCTGGATTATCAAATGGTGGCTTGGGTGTCTCTCGTCTGGCCTCGGCCCAGCCGGAAAAGTTTCGAGGGCTGATCTTTCTTTCGCCGGTGATGGAAGCTGACCTGGTTGGTAGTCCCGTCTTTCATCAAGCCTGGCACGAGCGGCCGGTCCTGGTCATCACCGGGGCAGCGGATGAGCGGATTCCGTTGAGCTATGTCCAGCAGCGTATAGCTGTTTTCAAGGCAGGCGGGGTGGCCGTCACCGAGCGGGTCTATCCCGGCGAGACTCACTTCTTGTTCTTCTCCCAGCCGGAAGCGGTCTTATCTGACATTTCAGCCTGGCTGGCGACGGCCGAATAACTATTCCCACTGCCGTTACCTCAACGCGGGGGATAACGGGTCTTTTAGGTGGTGGATCAACTCTAGAGAAAAACCGGTGAGGGACGGCAGAATCAGATCGGCCAGGTTGAGCTTTTCAGGCGCAGCCGGGAACCGGGGATCGGGGACGGCAATCACTTTCATCCCGGCTTGACCCCCAGCCGTTTGGCCGTTTCCAGATAAACATCCGGCGCAGGTTTGCCCGCTCCTACCTCATCGGCAGCCAAGATGACCTGGAACTTGCCCCGCAGCGCGGCATCAGTTGCGACCGCATCAATCAAGGCCGGGTGTGAACCGGAGGCCAGCGCTGTCGGATAATGTTGCGCGGCCAATTGGACCGCCTCAACCGCCCCAGGAAAGTAAGGGATGCCTGTCTGATAAAGCGCGAGCATCCGGGCAATAACTTGATCCTGCACCTCTTGCCGGGAAAGGGTGAGTTCCAGGCGGTTAATCATATAATCAGCCCAGGCTTGGGTACTCACCCCCATCACAGCCTGGTGATCGTCTTTGTTCCACTCTTTGCCCACTGCCTCGGCCATCCCTTTGCGGGCCTTGTCCCACACCGGTTCCGAGTCGACGAGCAGGCCATCCATATCAAAAATAACAGCTTCAATCATGCTCCAAGTGCCTTTCAAGCGAGTATTAGAATGGATAGGTTTTACCACAGTTTGCTTCTGAAGGCCACCCATTATGATGATTTGGTTGGTGAGGAGTGGGGCCCTGCAAATGCTGCCACTCGAAGCGCTAACAAATTGATGACTCCGCTCTCTCGTTGCACCGTTCCCTCGACGAGCAATAAATGACTGGTGTGTAGTAGCCGCCGGTGGCGGACATAAATCTGCGGCCGGACAATGACATCCAGCAGGCCGGTCTCGTCTTCCAACGTGAGGAAATGAAAACCCTTTGCGGTCGGCGGACTCTGGTGAACTACCAACAAACCTGCTGCCCGCACTCGCCCTCCGGCCAGACAATTGGCTAATTCCTGGATACTCAAAATACCCTGTTGGCTCAGCCAATCGCGATAATGGGCCAGCACGTGTTCGCCGGTTGATAAGCCCAGTATCTCAACTTCAGCCAGCATCGTCTCTTCTCGTGAGAGGGATGGCAAAGGGATATTTTCCTGCGGGAAAACCAGATCCAGTTCCTCTTCCTGGTAGCGTAGCTGTCCCAATTCCCACAACAGCTTCCGGCGGGGGATGCCCCAGCCATCCATGGCCCCTACCAGAATCAGATTCTCCACCATCCGTCGGGGAAGCTGCGTGCGCCGACAAAAGTCAGCCAGGCCGGTAAAGGAACGGGCCTGACGGACCTCTTCTAGCCGGGTGATCCCCCCTTCTCCCAAACCGGCAATGTAATTGAAGCCGAGGCGAATAGCTCCCTGCTCAACCGTACACCGGTTCCGGCTGCGATCGATATCCACCGGCAGCACCTTAATCCCCCGCCGGTGAGCGTCGCCGACCAAAACAGCCGGATTCCAAAACCCAAGGGGCTGGTTGTTGAGGAGGGCGCATAGGAAGTGGACCGGATAGTAACGCTTCAACCAGGCCGATTGGTAGACCAGCACCACAAACGCGGCCGCGTGGCTCTTGGCAAAGGCATAACCGCCAAAGGCGCGGAGCTGCTCAAAGACGGACTCGGCCACTGCCAATGACACGCCGTTTGCCTGAGCGCCGTTCAGAAACGTCTCGCGAAAACGTTGGATTTTTATATCTGCTTGCTTGATCCCCAAAGCCCGGCGCAGTTGTTCCCCCTGACCGGGAGTAAAACCGGCCAGATCGTGGGCCACTTTGAGTACCTGCTCTTGAAAAAGAATAACGCCAAGTGTCTCGGCCAGGGCTACCTCTAACCTGGGATGGAGATAAGTTACCGGCTCCAGCCCTAACCGGCGGCGCATATAGGGCTGCACCATATTGCCCTGAATGGGACCAGGCCGGATCAGAGAAATCGTCACCATCAAATCATTAAAACAACCCGGCTTAAGCCGGGGCAAGATTTGGACTTGGGCCCGAGACTCAACTTGAAAAACCCCGATCGTGTCGGCGCTGGCAATCATGGCGTAGACGGCCGGATCATCAAACCTCAGACGGTCTAATTCAGGCGCTTGCCCGGTTAGCTCGGTGATAATGGCCTCGGCTTCGGCCAAAGCCGAAAGCATACGCAAGCCCAGCAAATCGATCTTGACCAGTTCGACCGTTTCGAGGGCCTCTTTGTCCCATTGAACGACAAATCGCTCCGGCATGGCGGCTGGCTCTGTGGGCACTCGTTCAATGATCGGTGAACCGGTCACGATCATGCCCCCATTGTGCAGGCCCAAATGCCGGGGGAAGCCTTCAAGCTGCCGGCAGAGGTCTCTCGCTAAAGACAACAAGGTTTCAGCCTCATCGGTTTGAGACGCTTCGGCCAAAATAGGTGTGCTTGGTCCTAACAACAGCGGGGGTAATCCCAGAACCTGGCCCACGTCTCGCCAGGCGCTGCGCTGGCGGTAGGTGACGAACGTACAAGCCATCGCGGCATGTTCAAGACCATATTTTGGTAAACATATTTTATGTGGAATAAAAATTCGGTGTCAAGATCTATACATAGGCCAAACTCTCGCGGACGCTGATCCGAGTAGCGGTGCGCGCCGGCAGTATAGAGGCCAGCGTGGAAATGACCAGAATAACCACCAGCCAGGTCAAGACCGCCAGGTAGTTGTACTGATAATCCAGGTTGGCATCGAACATGACCTGGCCCAGAGCGTTGGCCAGCAGGCGGGCCAGGACAAAAGAGAGCGGTACGGCCAACAGCCAACTCAACAAGCCCTGCAATATCCCTTCCATAACAAACATCCCCATGATCGCGCCCGAACCCGCCCCGATAGCCCGCATCACCCCAATTTCTCGCGTCCGCTCGACGACGCCAATGGACAGCGCGCCCATCAAGCTGATGCCGCCAACCCCCGCTACAATGAGGGCCAGGGCCAAGAGCATCGTGGTCGTTATGCTGAACTGGCTCACGGCCTCGGTTCGGGCTTGGTGAGTGGTATTGGCTTCAAAGGAGGTAATGATCTCCATATTCCGATCTTCGAACAGATTCTTGAGTTGGGTGTAAATCTTGTCAATGGTGGCCGGGTCCTGGCTGGTCGTCCGCACCAGCAGCCGGTTGCCTTCGTTGTACTGCTTGGTTGCCGTGGCGAAGGCCTCCAGCGGCGCGTAAATCGGGGTCGGGCCGAAGGCATCGTTAAAAATAAGCTGGTAGATGCCGATGACTTGCCATTCGGCATCCCCTAACTCAAACAGGTTCAAGGTAATGGTGTCGCCCAGTTTGAGGTTGTTATCGTCGGCGGTGTCCTTGCTGATGACGATGACCCGTCCATCCCCCGGCTGCAACCAGCGCCCGGCAATCATAAGCGGTTTATAGTAGGTGCTGCCCTGGGCCGGGATGCCGATCATCGCCGTTCCACTGCCAGCTTCTTTGAGACGCTGCCCCTGCTTCAAAATAGCCCCCCGCGCTTCGTACCACAATTCGGCATCGGCAACACCGGGTATTGAACGCAGCATACTCAGCACCCGATTTTGGGGCTGGGGTTCTTCAAAGCCAAAGCGTATCTCAAAGCGACGCCGGTTCAGGTCGGTCTCCAGGCTGTACATCAGCGAAGCAGAGAGGCTCATCACGACCAGGAACATGGTTCCGGCCCCGACCAGGACCAATTGGGTCAGGCTCAGCCGGCCTTTGCGCCGAAACATATTGCCCAGGGCGATGGCGTAAGCTGAGGAAAGTAAACGGTTGCCCATTCGTTCTACGGTCCGGTCGAGCCAGTTGGAGCCAAAGTCGCCGCCGATCCCATAGGTGGCGATAGCTGCTCGCACGGTCATGGCCGCGCCGCTGAGTACCGGCCACAGGGCTGCCAGCGCCGGGATGAGGGTGGCTGCCAGGGCTTGATAAATGACCGCCCGACTCGAAATCTGAAAGAGGTCATAATCAATATTGAAGATGTTCAAAAACCATTGGGTTAAGCTGAAAGCGACCAGCGCGCCCAGGGGCAGGGCGATGATGAAGGCCAGCAAGCCATAAATCAACACTGTCGATAGATAAATTTTGAGAATCACCCCGGTGGCGCCGCCAACGGCTTTGATCAGACCAATCTGGTTGATCTGTTGGGTGATGAGGGCGGTCATGGTGTTGGTGACCAGGATAACGCTCATGAACAGAGAGATGACAGCCAGAATTTGCAAGACCAGGGTCAGACCCTCGACAAAGAGGCGTCCAAAATGTTCCTGCGGATCCTGGTAAAAGGTCCCAGTCACCCCCACACCCTCTTTGCCCAGCTGGTCTTTAATTTCCGAGGCCAGCTCGCGGGCCAATTCGGCACTGTAGGGCGTAACCCGAACCAGCAGCCCGTTAAATTCCCCCGCCGGAATATTGAACCGCTCCATCCCCTGTGCATCGGTGAAAAAAACAGTATCGCCCCCGAATTGGGGTGGCTCGACAATGCCAAACCGGACTTTGCCGGTAATCGGCAGGGCCCGGTCGGTTTTGTCCAGCTCAAAGATGACCTCGTCGCCGATATCAAGGCCGAAGAATTGGCTGGATAGGCGCTCAATGGCCAGGTTATCTTTCTCCGGCCAGGCTCCTTCTTTCAATTGTAGGGTATTATACGTTTGATCTTCATAGTCAGCCCGCATCATCAGCCGGGCCGCCTGCCATTCCTCCTCCGGCTTGAGCTTATAGCGGACCAGAACCTCATTCGTGACCTCAATGTCTTCCACCCCTTTGATATGTTTCAGCCGGTCGGCGGTACCCTGGTCAATCCGCTCATTCAAAGTCATCCAGAGGTGCGACGGCACGATGGCCTGGTGGGCTCGATCCAGCCCGGAGAGCAGTTGATCCACCATCCCAAAGACCGCGCCAATGGCAAACACCCCGGCGGCGATACTGAGCACCGCCAGGCTGGTGCGAATTTTATTGCCCCATAGATCAAACCAAACTTTGCGCCAGATAACGCTCATAACGATCTTTCCTTTTAGTTTTACCCCGGACTCCCTTCCCAATGTTGGCTCATAAAGTCGGGCTCGGGATTGAGGCCCAACTTACGCGCCTGCAAGGCGGCCCGGGTCCGGTTGTGTACGTTCAGCTTACCGAAGATATTGTAAACGTGTCGCTTGACCGTATTCTCAGTAATGTATAAGCGCCGGCCAATTTCCCGGTTTGGCACGCCGCAAGCGAGCCATTGGAGCACTTCCAATTCACGCTCGCTCAAGGGCTCAACCACAGGTTCAGGGTGGGAGGAAGTCCCATTGATGAAAATTCGGATTGAGTCCATTGGTTTTGACATGAGTACCCTCTATTTGCTCGTCGTTCTTAATACTTGTCTTCTGCCTGAAGCCGCCGTTCCAGGTGAGGTTTGGTCAGTTGGCCTGGTATCGGTCTCGCTTCTTTGTGGCCCCAACAGCTTCCGCCACAGCTAGCCCGAGTATCGGGACTCCAAGGATGATTCCGAAGATCGGGCCAGGAAACGAGATGGCCGTCAAGAACTCCGTTCTTATCAAGCCATAGACGACGCCGACGATGCCGCTCGCCGCAAGCAGTCCCGCGACGACCCAGGATCTGCGCTCCCGAGGCACAGCGAACGCAGCGGCCGCCAGGACGGCAACAGCGACGCCTGGCCATGGGGCAAGCCCGGCCTGCAGTGCCCCACCCATAGCTATGACGACAACGAACACGAGGAGCGTTGCGGCAGCTAGTCCAACTGCCAGCATGGTCTTGGCCATAGAACAACCTCTTTCAAAGCTCATCGCTGTGCAGGCTCGAACAACTCTATCGAATTGCCGTCTCAGTAGTATCGAAGCTTATCGAGCGCCGCGCACGTCTCGGGCCAGCCAGGTCAGCCGGTGCGGCCGGAGCGGGTCAGAGCCAGCCCACCGAGGACCATGCCGATCAGCCCCAGCACCAAGGCCCCGGCGGCACCGACTACTCCGTTGCCGGTGCCGGGACCACCGTTGGCGACGGCCAAATTCAGCCCGCCGTTGACCACGGCGATCAGCCCCGCCACCAGGGGCACGATGGCTCCGAGGCGCCCGGAGGCGGCACTGAAACGACTGGTGGGGCGAGCCAGAGCCAGCCCACCGAGGACCACGCCGACCAGCGCCAGTACAGCGGCCGTAGTGGCCCAGAGTCGGCGGGGAGTCAGGCCAGGAACCGTGATGGCGGCTGGCTCGGAAACCTGCGCGGCCACCAGCACGGCGTGCATAAGCCCCGCGAACAGGGCGATTGCAACCAGGGCGACGAGAATAAGAGCGAAGATTCGTTTCATAAGTTTTGTTCCTTTCATCGAACGCTACGATGTCTATCCTTTCACCAAATGTTTGAGTTTGTCAGGATTATGTACGGCCCAGATTTGCTGAATCTGCCCGTTTTGAATATCCAGCACCGCTGTACCGGTGATTTTGTCTTTCACCCGGCCGACGATGCCCAGTTCACCGTTGATCAGCGCCAACTCTGCCCTGAAGCCGGCTGGAACCTGCTTCATGAGCCCGAGCAAGAACCGGGCTACCCGGTCGCGGCCAATGATGGGTCTGGTCGGTGCACCAACTTTGCCGCCGCCATCGGTGACACACACTACCTCTTCAGCCAAAAGTTGCTCCAGGCCAGCCAGGTCCCCCGTCTGGCAGGCGGCTAAGAACTGGGTCGTTATTTCCGTATGGGCTTTTGTCTGAACTTCAAAGCGCGGCCGGTGGTCGGTCAAATGCTTTTTGGCCCGGCTGAAGTACTGGCGGCAGGTGGCTGCCTTCTGGCCGATGATCGCCGCAATCTCCTCATAGTCATAGTTAAAGACCTCCCGCAGGAGAAAAACAGCCCGCTCGTAGGGCGTCAGCTTTTCCAGCAGCACCAGGAAAGCCATCGAAATCGAGTCGAGCCTTTCGCTGGTTCGGACTGGTTCGTTGTCCGAGGTGATGAGCAACGGCTCTGGCAGCCAGGGACCAAGATATTGTTCACGCTGGATCCGGGCGGATTCGAGATAATTCAGGCAGAGCCGGGTGACGATGGTGCTCAGGTAGGCCTTGGGTGAGGCCACCTGGGCTTCATCGACCTGTCGAAAGCGCAAATACGTTTCCTGCACCATATCTTCGGCCTCACTGACGCTGCCTACCATGCGGTAGGCGATCGCGAACAGGTAAGGGCGATGTGCTTCAAAAGTATCCATGATATTCCTCCGATAGTTGCGTTCATAATAGTAGACAGATGAGCACCCAGATTTGTGACAGTCCCGGTTAATTTGGGTTCGTATAAAGGGTGGTTTTGTGACATTACTCTTCACTTCTGTACAAGTTTGTTCATTTACATTATTACCTATGCCATGTCCAAATTAGCGTCGAATCTTTCTTGTAAGCCCCTAAGGTTCATCGCAGCAACAGAATTTGGAAAGGGCAGAGCAATTGTCCGCAAGCGGATGCTACGCGCCCATTGCCTCAGCATCGCCTAAGCCGCAGGCGTTCCACTGAGCACTTTCCAAATCTCCAAATGCAATTCTTAACAGCCTCGTACTTCCAGTGGCTGAACCATGCCTGGGCAAACGGTTCTGTTGAAATCCTGGTTTTGTGTATCCTCACTAGTTCTTAGTCAAGAGACTATTGTCGGGTAAAGGTGGCGTAACTTGATTCTGGCATCAGCCGTCGTGAACTGCCAGACGATCTTGACTTGCTCAGAGTTACGCCGCTTTTCCCAGGCTTGCACTTTATCAACCAAAACACTTTTCTCGGCGATGCGGTCGTTGGTACACTGCCGGGCCAAGACGCTCAATTCGATTTCAGCCATGTTCAACCAACTGCCGTGTTTGGGGTAAAAACGATGTCTAGTTTCTCGACCAAGGCGCGGGCTCTCAGGTGGCGGTAATTCGTACAAGGCACTGATCTGATGAGCCGAGAGAGATTATCTTGTACCAAGGTAATCTTGGTCGCGGTCGGGTAGTAAGTGTTGAGCACCTCAATTACCACGGCGGCCCAATCCAGGCGGGTGTGTATCGCGAACGATAACATGGCGACGACCGGCCAACGGCTCACAGACCATATACAGGTCACAGACCCCTCTCGGTAGTATTCGTAATCAACCAGCGTTGTCCCGTGGGCCGTGGTCAGCGGCGAGCGGACCTCTGAAATCAACTGCTTGGGCGACTCATCCAAACACAATAAGGGGTGCTCAGGATCATAACGGCGTTGATAGACATCCAGGACCGCTTCCATCTGGCAAACAAACTCGGCACTCTGCCCCGGCGGAATTAGCCAGCCGACCCGCTGGTCAGGCTTAAGTTCATTTTTTAACACCTGGCGGACACTCTCATACGAAATGCTGTCCACATACTTCAGTTCGACCATCTTTTCGGCCAGCAGCCGCATCGTCATCCAACGGTTCCGACCCTCCGGCACTGGCCCCAGCCGCAGCGCGATCATGAGCTTCAACTTCGCCATCTATTTTGATGACCTGCGGTCCGCCGCTTGATTTAGCCTGAAGCGCCACCTCAAAGCCCTCTTCCACAAAGCGTTGGCGCAGCCGTTCAATTGTGCGCAGACTGACATGATAAGTCCGCTTTATTTGTTCGTCCGTCATTTTCAGGCCGCCTTCGGCTTCATCAGCCGCCAACAACAAGTGCGCCCGTCTGATTTTGGCCGCCGCTTGTTTGCCTTTACGGATGATTTCTTTCAACTGCTCACGTTCTGCGGGGGTCAGGGTCACATGATATTTTTTGGTTGACATCGTTCAGCTCCTTAAGCTCGATGTCAGTTAGTTTATTATCTTTATGTCACCTCGTCAAAAGTCTATTGACTAATATCTAGTCGCACTTTGTAACTGTCGCGGTGTCTGACCGGTTGGGGTTGGGACATCGATAAGCGGCGCAATGAGTTTCTCGGTTGAGGCTAGGTCACCTGCCACTGTAGCAAGTTCTAAATCGGTTAGGGGAATATTCCTGGAGTTTGGCTCTTTGAGCAAAGACAGAAGGGATAAAAATAACGAAAAGGGTGCCAAAAGCGCCCTTTTTTGTTCAGATGCGGACGGAAGCGGCGACGGAGTTGGTGAGAGCGGCCAGCCAGGTTTCTTTTTCCACCAGTTGTCCCCGGTTCCGAGCCAAGGGGTCGAAATTCGGGGGTGCCCAAAGAGCGGCCCGGTAACTGCGCCAGAGGGTGTTGAAAGACCAGCGTTTGGCTCCTGACCACCAAGGGGCCGGGGCGGGCGGTCCGCCACATAAGCCCCAGGTGCGATAGCCCGCCAAAACCAGGATGGCATAGACCCAGACTCCATTGGACCGAAACCACGGCGGCGCGTTTATTCCAACACTGCTTTTCCCCACCCAGCCCGCTTTTCATTTCTCGGTGAGCGACTTCTAACTCCCAGCGCTGCCATAACCAGGCCAAGATCGTTTCAATCGGATAAGGCAATTGCCAGGTGTCGCCCTGTTGGACGGCCGAAATCAGATAGAAGGAGGGTTCACGGTGTTTGAGTGCCGCTTCTTTTACCGACCAGACGATGCATGCCCTTGACGACCAACAGGAATAAGGGTCGTTCGGGCAAGCCGTCGCGGACAAAGGACCTAAGCATTGATAACGCATCTGGATTTGTTTGCCTCGAACCAGCACTTGTCGTTTGGGCCAGTTGCGCAAACCGGCGTGTAACCACTCGGCGGGTGGGGGCCTTCTGCCCATAACTGGCCGGACGCCCCGGACCAGAATGGGGTTGCGGCAACCAATACAAACACCGATTGCGGGCCGTCCGGGTGAGCAAAGTCACTCCTTCCGGCAGCCCCGCCACAGTTCCAGGACATCGAATGCGCCATCGGCCAAGGCCAGGATGTTTTGTTCTTTTCGTCCCGCCTGATCCAGTTGCCCCGCACCCACTTCAGATAGACCAGTCCGGCCTCCCATTCTCGTCGGGCTGGCTCCTGGCTGGCGACGGCTTTAGGCGGAAAGGCTGGAATAAAACGGAGCGGAATAGCCCGACTATAGCCGTTTTCCAGCGGGTGAGCCAAGCCCCGGTCAAAAGCGTTGAGCCCGTTCTATCCCTGGTCGGAAGGCTGGCGAACGGGCTGATTTCAGCCAACTCGTCCCTGGCATCTTCAAACTGCTCCGGCTGATTTGTGTCCCATCCAGCCCGACCCCATACGGCTCTGTCACGGCTACTGCCTCCAGCGTTTCTCTGAACAAGATGCCGTTGAGCTGCTCCTCGTCAAATCGCTCCCCGACTAAACAAGCGATACCACCCACTCCAATCCCCGCCGTTCCCTAAGCTCAAGATCGCCTGGGCGATCGTATGCCGTCCAAAATTGAACAGTTCGGCCAAGACTAAGCCCACCCCTCGCCAGTACGGTCGCGCTTGCTTGAACGCCGCTCGATGCACCTCGAGTAACTGGATTAACGTTTGCAGCAGCGTTGGTATTTCACTCCCGTTTGTGTTATCCTTCATGGCAGAAGCCTCCTGGGTTTTGTTTGGTCTCGTAACCATAACTTTACCCAAGAGGCTTCTTTTTTTCAATACCCCTGCCAAAAAGGCCAAACTCCAGGATGCTGCTTTTTCTCAAGAAGCAGATCCAAGAATGCGCCTTTAGGTCGATAGAAGCCACATTGAGCACACGTCATGCGATGCTCACATTGTTCGAAAAAGTCGTAGGTGCAGTAGCCATGTCCCAAGTCATAATACTTCCACGGTAAGCTATTTGCAGCATCGCCATTCAACACAGCGTCTTGGTCAATAAGCACCGCAATGGTTCGCACATTCCGACTAAAGTAGCCAGCGTCAGCGTAGGATTTTGCAAGTTTCGTGGGTGAAATCTTTGTGTAGTGCTGCGTGGTATTCGGATGTTTGTGACCCAGCCAAGCTTGTAATTCGAACAAAGACATTGGTTCTTTGGCATTGTATAACTGGCTAGCAATTGTAGAGCGTGCCCGATGGCTGGTGATATTCCCACGGGCATCCTGTTCTGGGACACCAGCTTTACGGCATAAGATGGGTATCAATGCGTTATTGATATATGAATTCCCTAATTGACGGCCACGACGATAAGAAAACAAAAGGCTACCATTTCAGAAGTCTTAGAGTCTAGAGCGTGTTATGCACTTTAAGATTTGACAAGGCGGGTATGCTGACAAGATGGAACGAAAAGCATACCCGAGTGATGTAACTGATGATGAATGGGCCTTCGCCGCGCCCTATTTGACCTTGATGAGCGAAGATGCGCCGCAACGCGAGCATGAGTTGCGCGAAGTGTTCAATAGCTTGCGTTGGCTGGTGCGAGCCGGGGCGGCCTGGTGGATGATGCCCAATGACCTGCCGCCGTGGTACACGGTCTATCAACAGACCCAGCGCTGGATTAGTGCGGGCGTTTTTGAAGCGATGGTCCACGATTTGCGGGCGTTGTTGCGATTGGCAGTGGGTCGAACTGAGCAACCGTCGGCAGCGATTTTCGATGGACGGACGCTGCAATCGACCCCGGAAAGCGGTCAGCGAGCCGGTTACGATGGGCATAAACGCAAAAAGGGCAGCAAAACCCATATCGCGGTGGATACCTTGGGTCACTTGCTGGCGTTGTATGTCACCCCAGCCAACGAACAGGAACGTGCTCAAGTCGGTGAACTGGCCCAGCAGGTCCAAGAAGCGACCGGTGATGCGGTTAAAGTCGCCTTTGTCGACCAAGGCTACACGGGCGACACAGCCGCTCAGGAGGCCGCTGAACGCGGCATCGAACTGATAGTCGTCAAGTTGGCAGAGGCCAAGAAAGGTTTCGTGCTGCTGCCCAAACGGTGGGTGGTCGAACGCAGTTTCGCCTGGGCTGCCCGGTTTCGCCGGCTGGCGCGGGACTATGAACGTTTGCCCGAAACCCTGGCTGGGCTGCACTTCTTGGCTTTTGCCATGGTGATGCTCAAGCAGGCTGTTCATCTTATTACCCAAAGTTCATAACACGCTCTAGTTATCCACCTGGCGTTAGCAAAACTTGACCGGTTTTGAGGAGATAAGCGGAGGACTCACCTGAAAGGAATTGGCCGGGAAAATCGAGTGACTGGAAAGAGGGCTGGTCGAAGCGGGACCGCTGCCGGGATTACCTATTTGCATCCTCACCAGTGAAAGCAGAGAGGCAAGTAGGGACGAAAATTGCACCTCCGGGCTTGCCCTCCGTGGTCAAACTCGATGTCTACTCTGAATTCGTTCCCCGCGCGGAATTTGACCAGTCCGGTGTCATGCACAAATTGAACAGCGGGTGAGAGTGATCCCGGCCTTGGCATCATCATTTCCAGGCCGGTAATTTCCCGAAAGCCACAGGCGTGCTCCAACGGCTGGCGGCGGTCTGCGGGAAAAGTATCGGGCCGGCCCCCAAACGGAATGACAAAGAGCAGCGGCTCGACAGGCCGGGTGCCGGCGGCGATGTCAATTTGCAGCGGCGGGGGCAGGTAAGGCGGGCAGTAAGCCCAGGTGGCAAACGGCAGCGCTGCGCCTCGTTCTGGACGGACGCACAGGCCAAAGGGCGAGTAACCGCTGTGGTGGTACTGCCAGCGCTCCCACAAATGCGTCGGGGCGATGACCGGGCTGCGTACTTCTGGCTCATTTTCTACCCACAAAAACTCCAGCATCGCATTCTGAAAAAAGATACGCCGGTTGGTGGTCCCCTGGCCAGGGTGATTGTTCCGGGTCCCCTCGGTTAGTCCGAAGGCAAGCAGTTCATCAACCTCGGGCGCGCCAGCGGTGGTACAAATAAAGAGATGATCAAGTTCAAGTTTCATCGGATAATCCCTCTTATCCGGTCGCCTGCCCTTTATTCATTGATAACCCAGGTGCCGGCCAAATGGTCGTACAAACAGCGATGCTCCTGCCCAAAGATGTGACCTCAATTGCTGTCGGAGGCGGCAGGGTCAACTGACCCATCGTTAAGATAACTGCCACTCAGGCTCAGGGGAACTGCCGAGTGGGCCCAGGAGAGTAAGCGAAACGAATGAAGGATTAAGGTGAGCCTGGCAGCCCGCATAAATCTAAGAAACGGTTCAAAGCGGCAGGATCACCCTCAACCCGAATAAGTCCTTTAGCCACTGCCTCCTCCGGTTGGATCTGGCGCTGCAATAACCCCAGATACAAGGCAATGTTGGTCCACAATACAACATCCGGCTTTAAGCTCTCCCCCTGGCGAACGTCAATCTTACCCTCGTTAATCTGCACTTGCAGAACTTCATTACCCACATGTAATTCGTAGGTTTCACGAATACCCTGGGCCAATTCCGGCCGAAAAAAGGTTTTGAGGGTCAGCGCGTAGGATCCTATTGGCAGCAAGGCCGCCCCTTCCGGCGAAGAGGGCACAAATCGGCTACCCCATTTGCCCAGTTCCAGCAGCGTCTTTTCTAACATCTTTCCCACCGGAGTCAACTCATAGACGGTGGACCCAGCGGGTGGGGGGAGGGCGCGGCGACAGAGCAAGCCCTGCTGTTCCAGATGCTTGAGCCGTTCGGCCAGCAAATTGGTACTGATGTCCGGCAGTCCGGCCAGAAGATCTTTAAATCGGCGGGGGCCAGCCATCAATTCCCGAATAATCAGCAGGGTCCAGCGTTCTCCAACAATATCAAGCGCGTAAGCCAGCCCACAATATTGGTTGTAACTTCGATCTTTCATAAGATTTTTCCGTACGGTGTTCGTTAAAAAGATTACTGAGTTGGGTGATGTCTCTTTTCAAAGGATGGGTTATATTAGTAATTTTGAATATAGAGAGGCAGATTGGCTTCTGTTAGTCTTAATCCCGGACCATCAGCACTCTTAGCCTGGTACTTATAAAGTATACAAAAAATTAACAAAATTTCAAATTTGATTTTTTACACCTTAAATATTGATATACCTACTTGACTTTTTGAAGTAACAGTCTTATAATACTAGAACATTTGTGCTAGTTTGCGAAGATGCCTGTACTTTCATCAGAAATTTACGAACAAAGGAGAGACAGTGTGAGAAAACTCACCACCTACGACTTTCTAACCTTAAATGGTTTCTTCAAGGGGCCGAATGAGGATAACACCTGGCATACCCACGGCGAGGAAGAGGCCAAGTATTCGGAGGAAGCGTTGGGGGAGGAGAACGTTCTGCTCTTTGGCCGGAAAACATACGAGATGATGGCCAGTTTCTGGCCGACCCCTCAGGCAAAGGCATTGTTCCCTCAGGTGGCTGCCGGGATGAACAACGCCGAAAAAAACGTCTTCTCCCGATCGCGTTTGAACCGGCCTGGGAAAACACGCGAGTTGTCAGCGGTGATGTTGTGACGAAGATAGGCGAAGTCAAAAAATCGCCCGGCCAGGATATGACCATTCTGGGCAGTGGGTCTATCACCAGCCTGTTCACCGACCACAGTCTTATTGACGAGTATCAATTTATGATTGACCCGGTAGCAATCCCCAATGGTACGCCGGTTTTCAAGAACATCCATCAGAAACTCAACTTATGGCTCATCGGCTCAAAAGTATTCAACAGCGGCGTGGTGCTGTTGAATTACCAACCGATCAAGCAAGGGTAAGGAGAATAACTATGAACATTGTACTGTGGATTCTTCAGGTGTTGTTGGCGGCTCAGTTTGTATTTCACGGGTGGATTTTCTTGTTCCCACCCGCCGACTTGGTTGACATCATAAACGCTAATTATGCACCCTGGTTTCGCATTTTTCTGGGAGTAGCCGAATGGCTCGGCGCCGCCGGTCTGATCCTGCCGGGCATAACCCGGATTATGCCCTGGTTCATTCCTTTGGCTTCGTTGGGACTGGCAATTGTTGCAGGCAGCGCCACTGTTTATCATCTGTCCAGGGGCGAAACCAGCAGCGCGATTATGACGGCTGTCTTGTTTGTTCTGTGCGCGTTTGTCGCTTACATGCGCTGGAAAGTAAAACCTATTACCTCGCGACAGTCAGCCCAAGAAGGTAGGGGGTAAAAGAATAAGAGTTTCGCAGTTCAAATATTTTTAACCACAGACAGATTTCACAAAAATCCTTTCAATTTTCTGTGTAATTCGTGCGCTGCGCGTCTGTGGTTAGTTTTTGGCACAATGCTTTAATTGTGTAAGTGCTAAGAAAATTACTTAGGGGGAATTTATGACTGCTGTTAAAGAAAAAGAAGTGCGCCCGAACGCCGTGGCCTCGCCCAAAGCAGGCCAGCGCGAATGGATCGGGCTGGCCGTGCTGATGCTGCCAACCCTGCTGATTGTAATGGATTTGACCGTACTGCACCTGGCCGTGCCTCACCTGAGCGCGGACTTGCAGCCCAGCAGCACCCAACTGCTGTGGATTGTGGACATCTATGGCTTTATGATCGCCGGTTCGCTGGTGACGATGGGCACGCTGGGCGACCGGATTGGCCGGCGCAAGCTGCTGTTGATGGGAGCCGCCGCGTTTGGCGTGGCCTCGGTGCTGGCCGCTTTCTCACCCAGCGCCGAACTGCTGATTGCGGCGCGCGCTCTGCTCGGCGTTGCCGGAGCCACCTTGATGCCCTCGACCATGTCTCTGATCCGCAATATGTTCCTGGACGAAAAAGAGCGCACGATGGCTATCGGGATTTGGGTTTCCGGTTTTTCCGTAGGCAGCGCCATCGGGCCGCTGGTCGGCGGGTTTTTGCTGGAGCATTTCTGGTGGGGGTCGGTCTTTTTGTTGGGTGTCCCGGTGATGGCGCTGCTGCTCGCGTTGGGGCCGATGCTGCTGCCTGAATACCGCGATACCCAGGCGGGCCGGCTGGACCTGTTCAGCGCCGCCCTCTCACTGGTGGCAGTGCTGGCGGTGATTTATGGCCTCAAGCATATTGCTCAGGATGGTCTGGGCTGGCGGCCGATTCTGTTCATCCTGGCAGGCCTGGTTACCGGCGGTGTGTTTGTGCAGCGGCAGCGAAAGTTGGCTGATCCGCTGATTGACCTGGGTCTCTTTCGGCTGCCGGCTTTCAGCATGTCGCTTGTCACCTACACTCTTGGCGTTTTTGTGGCGTTTGGCGTTTTTCTCTTCATCGCCCAATACTTGCAGCTTGTCTTGGGGTTGTCTCCCTTGCAGGCGGGGCTGTGGTCGGTGCCGGGGGCTATCACCTCGATTATCGGCTCTAACGTAGCGCCGGTGCTGGTGCGCCGGATACGTCCAGCCTTTATCATCGCCGGCGGCCTGGTGCTTGGCGCAGTCGGCTTTGGGCTGCTAACTCAAATTGGTACAGACTCCCTCGAGCTGGTCGTACTGGGCTGGGGCATTATGTCCCTCGGCTTTGGGACGACATTCACCCTGACCGCCGATCTGGTGGTCGGAACTGCTCCGGCGGAACGGGCCGGAGCCGCCTCGGCGCTTTCGGAGACCGGGGCCGAGTTCGGCGGAGCGCTCGGCATCGCCGTTTTGGGTACGCTCGGAACCGCCATTTATCGCAGCGGCGTGGCCGCCGATCTGCCTGCCGGTATCTCTGCCGAAGCGGCCAAAGCGGCGGAGGAAACGCTCAGCGGCGCGGTGACAATGGCCAGCCAACTCCCCACCTCGCTTGGCGCGGCGCTGCTCGGCGTAGCCCACGAAGCGTTCATCCAGGGGTTACAGATAACCTCCATCATCGGCGCGGTGGTCATGATTGGCCTCGCCATCCTGACGGTGGTCTGGCTGCGGCACATCGGCCACGACGACGAAACAGCAAATCAAACGGAACCGAAACACTCGGCTCTCCCCTCTCCGTTACCCATCCAACCTGACGTTTACTATGTTGATTGATCGGGCTATCATCACAGTTTTGAAACAAAAATATTAACCAATTGAAAGGAAACAAAAAAATGACAATCGTAAACCCTTATTTGAACTTTGATGGTAATTGCAAGGAAGCCTTTAACTTTTACAAGTCGGTTTTTGGCGGCGAATTTGCGACGGTTATGCGCTTCAAAGATGTGCCGGCCGAATATCAAATGAGCGCCAGCGAAAGTGAAAAAATCATGCATATCGCCTTACCCATCGGAGGGGACACCATGCTGATGGGCAGCGACGCACCGGCCAGCATGCAGCCTGACCCCTTTGGCAAAAATATTCATATTTCCATCAGCACCACTAGCGAAGCGGAAGCAAAGCGATTATTCAACGGGCTTTCAGCGGGCGGGCAGGTCACGATGCCTCTGGACAAGGCGTTCTGGGGGGATTACTTTGGCATGCTGACCGATAAATTTGGTATTCCGTGGATGGTCAGTTACGCCTATAACCAGCAGAGATAAGCGGTTACGACTTGGCAAAGCCGGGCTGGGCCGGGTTTCTATGAGGAAGCCCTACCCAGCCCGACTTGTAAAGCAGGAGCGTAGAAAATATGAAGACCCAACGAATAGACCATGTCGGCATTAATGTCAATGACCTGGCTGCGGCTAAAGCTTTTTTTCTTGATTTTGGATTTGAAGTGCAATGGGAAGGTGACATGAGTGGAGAATTACTCGAAAACGTGGTTGCGCTTCGTGATGCGAAAACGTCTGTGATTATGATAGGGCTACCGGACGGTCAAATGAATCTGGAGTTAATCAAGTATCATACGCCGACAGACAAAAGAGATATTCAGCAACCTTTGGCCAACACCTTGGGCATCCGGCATATCGCTTTTGTTGTTGACGATATTGAGGCTACTGTTGCCAACTTGAAAAAGAAAGGTGTGGAAATTTTTAGTGAGATCCAAATCTATGAAGACACGTATAAACTGTGCTACATTCGTGGGCCAGAGGGAATTATTTTAGAATTAGCAGAGCAAATAAAATAAAGCATGAAAAGATCAAGAAGTTAATCAGTTATCTGATGGAGGTGAAAACAGCATGAAAACGCCCGTACAAAAAATAACCCCACATTTATGGTTTGACCAAGAGGCCAAGGAAGCGACCGAGTTTTACGCTTCGATCTTTCCAGATTCCAAAGTTACGAACATAACCACCCTCCACAATACACCCTCGGGCGACTCCGATATTGTCTCGTTTGAGCTGTGGGGACAGAATTTCATGGCTATTAGCGCTGGCCCTTTCTTCAAGTTCAATCCGTCTGTGTCATTTATGGTCAATTTCGACCCGTTATTATTCAACCAATCCTCCTCACCCGAGAAGGAGGCGAGAGAAAAACTAGATAGGGTTTGGGAAAAGTTGGCTGAAGGCGGCACCGCACTCATGCCGCTTGACAAGTACCCTTTTAGCGAGCGGTATGGCTGGATTCAGGATAAGTATGGTTTGTCGTGGCAGTTGATCCTGACCAATCCTGAAGGTGATCCCCGGCCTCCGATAATACCATCGTTGATGTTTGTCGGCGACAAGGTTGGCCGTGCGGAAGAGGCCATCAACTTTTACCTCTCGGTATTTAAAAATTCGAAACTGGGCGTGGCCTATCACTACGGTCCCAATCAAGTACCGGACAAAGAGGGCACCGTCATGTTTGCCGACTTTATGCTTGAGAATTATTGGTTTGCCGCCATGGACAGTGCCCACAAACACAACTTTGCCTTCAACGAAGCCATCTCCTTTATGGTATCGTGCGATACCCAGAAAGAAATTGACGCCTACTGGGGAAAACTCTCTGCCGTCCCCGAAGCCGAGCAGTGCGGCTGGCTGAAAGATAAATTTGGTGTTTCCTGGCAGATTGTGCCTACAGCAATGGATGAAATGATGAGCCAGGGCACACCGGAGCAGATTGATCGTCTCACCCAGGCGTTCCTGCCGATGAAGAAGCTTGATATCGCGAAGTTAACCCAGGCATATGAAGGGCGCTAGAAGAAAAAAAGTGAGATATGAAGCAGCAAATACTGTTCATTCAAGGTGGGGGAGAGGGCGCTTACGAGGAAGATGGAAATTTGGTTGCCTCTTTGCGAAGTACCCTCGGCGATGTCTACGAACTGCACTATCCGCAGATGCCCAACGAGAGCGATCCCGATTATGAGCCATGGAAAGTGCAAATTAAACAAGAGTTGACTGGGTTAGAAGGCGAGGTGATCCTTATCGGGCATTCTTTAGGCAGTTCATTCCTGTTGAAGTATCTGGCTGAAGCGAAAATTGAAAAGCCTGTTGCCGGCATATTCCTGATGGCTACCCCTTATTGGGGTGGTGACGGCTGGCGATATGAGGGATATGAGACTATTGCCTTGCCAGCGGACTTTGCTTCGAAGCTGCCGAGCGGAGTGCCAATATTCCTTTACCACAGCCGCGACGACGAAATCGTTCCTTTTGCGCACCTGGCCCTGTATGCTGAAAAACTTCCACGGGCAATCATTCGCAAGCTCGACCGACGCGGGCATCAGTTCAACAACGATTTATCTGAAGTTGTGGAGGATATAGAAAGTCTATCAGGTTAAATGAAAGTACGTATAAGCGTGATCGCTTCTCCTGTTGTAACCTTTTTGAGATTCCGGATTGTAAAATAGCCAAAGAATAGCACATTTGTGCTTTTTGTGCTTGACAATATTCCCATATCGGAATATAATACCCTTAATTATGGCGCGACTACCCACTACCTCCGATGTCTTCAACGCCATTGCCGAGCCGCAACGGCGGGAAATCCTCAGCCTGCTGGCTCAGGGGGAGCGTCCGGTCAACGAAATTGTCGAGGCGCTCGGTCTCAAACAGCCGCAGGTTTCCAAGCATTTGCGAGTGCTGCGCAAGGTGGGGTTGGTTAGTGTGCGCGAAGTAGCTCAGCAGCGCTTTTACCAGATCAACAGTACCGGCCTCAAGCCCGTCCATGATTGGGTCAAGCAATTTGAGCAATTATGGAATGAGCGCTTTGATCGCCTGGCTGAATATTTAAATGAGTTACAGAACAAAGGAGAAAACCATGATGAAAAATGATGTGACCACTCCCCTATCGGAACGAGAGTTCGTGCTGGAGCGCGTTTTTAACGCGCCGCGCGAGCTGGTGTTCACCGCTTTTTCAGCGTGCGAGCATGTGTCGCATTGGTGGGGACCAACCGGCTGGACCCTGCCGGTCTGCGAAATGGATTTCCGGCCGGGCGGGGTCTGGTTCTACTGTATGCGCGGGCCGGGGGGCGAAGATGCTTGCGGCAAGGCCACCTACCGGGAGATTGTCAAGCCGGAGCGAATTGTTTATACCGACGCCTTTGCGGATACGGACGGCAACGTGCAAACACAGATGCCGCAAATGATCATCACCCTGACCTTCACCGAGCACAACGGCAAAACCACCCTAACCAATCACGTCGAGTTTGCCTCGGTAGCGGATAAAGAGGCAACCCTGGGCATGGGTATGATCGAGGGGTTGACCCAAACCCTGGATCGCCTTGAGGTACATCTGGCTCAGATGTAAGTTTTCTGAGGTAGGAAAGGAACTGCACCGACCTGCCTCAACCCATCAGTTTTATCCATCCATTGATTTCGATTGAATGACATATAGGGGGAAATTAATGTCATCACTTACTCAAACTATTCCCGTTTCAAAAAATTCATTTTGGGCCGGACATATCATCAGCGCCCTGGCGATATTGTTCCTGATCTTCGACGGCGGTATCAAAGTGATCCAGCATCCCGAAGCCGTGGGAGCTACGGTGCAACTGGGCTATCCGGCCGAACTGGTGCTGGGCATCGGCTTGGTCGAACTTGTTTGTCTGGCCGTCTACATCATTCCGCAAACCTCGATTCTGGGCGCTATCCTGCTGACCGGCTTTCTTGGCGGCGCTGTCGCTACCCAGGTGCGCACTGGATCGGGACTGTTTTCCCTCATCTTCCCGGTCATCATTGGGGCCATGATTTGGGGTGGGCTGTGGCTGCGGGATAACCGGCTGCGGACTCTCATCCCGCTGCGCCTCCCCTAATCCCGGCCTCATAGGGCTGGAAAACCTTCTGCATCTATAAATAAAAGGAGATTTAGCATGAGAAAAGTATCATCAGGCTTGTTCATTTCGCTGGATGGCGTAACAGAATCGCCGGATCAGTGGCAGTTTGACCATTTTGATGAAGGCATGATGGCAGCTCTGGGAGTATTTCTGGCTGAGACAGACGCCATCCTTATGGGCCGGGTAACTTATCAGGAATGGACCGGGTACTGGCCAACCTCAACTGATGAACCATTTGCCAGTTTTATCAATAAGATACCCAAATACATCGTCTCAACCACTCTGGACCGGGTCGAGTGGGGAAAATGGGATAGTATCACCTTGATCAAGGACAACCTGGCGGGAGCAATCAACAGGCTGAAACAGCAACCCGGCAAAAACATCGGTGTCACCGGCAGTCCTACCCTGGTTCGGTCGCTGCTGCAAAACGATCTCCTGGATGAATTGACCCTGATGGTCCATCCGGTGGTGGTGAATCGGGGCAAACACCTGTTTGAGGACGGCGGCGAGCTGAAGCGGTTAAAATTGGTAGACAACAAAACCACCCCCACGGGCGTGGCCATTCTGACCTATCAGCCAAGATAAGTGAGAACCCAGTATGGCGGCCAAATTAAAAAACGATCCAGCGGCGGTGGATGCGTATCTGGCAACGCTGCCAGAGGCTGAGCAAGAAACGCTCGAGAGCCTGCGGCGGCTCATAAAGAAAACCATCCCGCAGGTGGATGAACGAATATCGTATGGAACGACCGTGATGTTTTCGCTGGGACGCGACCTGGTCGGCTTTGTGTCGCAGAAAAAGCATCTTTCGTTTTTCACCGCCAGCCCGAAACTCGCCGCCGCAATGAAAGACGAAATTACCAAAACCCATAAAGTAAGCGGAGCCACCATCCACTTTACTCCCGATAATCCTCTTCCTACCGCGCTCGTCAAGAAAATCATTGAAGCGCGCCTTTCCGAAAATGAGGCATTAAGTAAAAAATCATAACATCAAAAGGAGAATAAATCATGAGAAGGATTATTGTTCTATCGTTTATTACCCTTGATGGCGTCATGCAGGCGCCGGGCGGGCCACAGGAGGATACGGATGACGGCTTCAAGTATGGGGGGTGGGTGGTGCCGCATTTCGACGAGCAGGGCGGACAGATCATGCACGAGCAGATGACAAAACCGCTTGATCTTTTGCTCGGGAGAAGGACCTACGAAATCTTCGCCTCCTATTGGCCTACACACGAAAGCGAGTGGCCGGGCATCAATTCCGCGACCAAGTATGTTGTTTCAAGCACCCGTACAAATTCGCTCTGGGACAACACTGTCTTTATCAAAGATAACGTTGTGGAAGCAATACGGAGATTGAAGCAACAAGATGGTCCCGATCTTCAGGTGCATGGCAGTGGCAATCTTATTCAGACCCTGTTGGCGCATGATCTGGTCGATGAATTTTGGCTCAAAATATTTCCGGTAACACTCGGTACGGGAAAACGTTTGTTTGATAAAGGCACTATTCCTGCTTCCTATACATTGATCGAATCTAAATCTACGCCAAGTGGCGTGATTATTGCCACACTCAAACGTGCAGGAGACGTCAAAACAGGATCATTTTAAGTGAGTAACGAAAAGGAGTAGTTAAGATGACAAAGCAGGAACTGTTAGTGGATTTCATTACTTCACTGGACGGCTACGGTGCCGCGGAAGGCTGGCCCGGGTGGTGGGGGCTTGAGGGCCCCGAATATCTCGCCTGGCTCGGTCAGCAGCCCGAACGCGACTATACGATCTTGATGGGGGCGAATACGTACCGCCAGATGTACGGATTCGCCGCGGCGGCTGAAACATTGGAACCAGACGAACAAGTCGTTAGCGCCGAGCTTACCAATGCGTCCAAAGTGGTGTTCTCCTCGACGCTGCAGCCCCCATTATCATGGGCTAATACCCGGCTGATCAGCAAGGATGCGATCGAGGCTGTGAGAGAGATGAAGCGAGAAGGCAACAGCTCGATGCGTACCCTTGGCAGCCTCAGCTTATGCCGGTCGCTCCTCAAGGCAGGTCTCGTGGACCGTTTCCGGGTGGTCGTCTTCCCCGTGATCACCGGGAGCATTGGCTACGAGCGGATCTACGACGGTTATCCCGATGTCGCCCTCGACATGGTTGCCAGCCGGACGTTCGACGGCCGAATTCAGTTGCTGGAGTATGCCCCCAGGGTGCTGGCCGGTCCACCTGGCACACACCCTGGTTCCTGACGGGCAGGGGCTATCCGTGCGCCGGAGATGTCGAAACAAGATCATTTTAAGTGAAGATGCGTTACAAGCTGAAACTAAAGGAGTAAATCTATGTCTAAACTTCGGGTCAATAACTTCTCAATATCCATCGATGGCTACGGCACCGGACCGAACCAGGGTCTGGAGAACCCGCTCGGCGTCGGCGGCGAAGCCCTCCACGACTGGATGGTTGCCACCCGAACGTTTCAACAGACGTATGGCAACGAAGGCGGCACCACGGGCGTGGATGACGATTTCACCGCCCGTGGCTTCAAAAACATCGGGGCCTGGATTCTGGGCCGCAATATGTTCGGCCCGATCCGAGGTCCCTGGCCCGACGACCGTTGGCAGGGCTGGTGGGGCGATACACCCCCCTACCACACCCCGGTTTTCGTGCTAACCAATCACCCCCGCGAGTCAGTTGCTATGGACGGGGGCACCACCTTCCACTTCGTCACCGAGGGTATTCACGCGGCGCTAGAGCGCGCCCGCAAGGCGGCCGACGGGCAGGATGTTCGGCTTGGCGGGGGTGTGGCCACCATCCGCCAGTATCTCCAAGCCGGACTCATCGACGAATTGCATCTCGCGATCAGCCCGATTCTGCTCGGCTCCGGCGAACACCTTTTCACCAATCTCGATACAGTCGCCCTGGGCTACCACTGCACCGAGCACGTGGCCACTGCCGGAGCGATGCACTGCGTTCTGACAAAGTGATCATAGGGAAGTGCCGGCAACGCACGCTAAGAAAGATTGATTTTGGGGTGATAAACGGCCATCCGAGGCACGATCCGGCAGTCCAGTGGCACTCAAGAATAAGGCTGTTGACTCCTCGCCGGCATCGCGACCACCTTCGTGTTCAAGATAATCGGCCAGGGCCAGGCGGGCATCGGCCGAGAGGAAGACCGTGCGCTGAGTTTTGCCTTTGCCCGCACCCGGCTCACCCGAACTTTGCGCGCCCGACGAAGACTCTCGATCGTGTGTGGCTCAACCTGGGTCGAATCCAGGTGAACCAGTTCTTCCCGCCGTAAGTCGATAGAGAGCAAGAAAAAAACAATGGCCTGGTCACGCCAGGGACGGGCATAAGCATGGACATCGTTCGGTACTCCTGTTTGGTTGGACAGGGTTCGGGGTTCCAGGAGAGGTAGAGGTACCTCGCCAACCCCTTTGGTTGGGTTACTACCCGGGAACAAATCGGGATTATGGGTCTGGAGCCAATGAGTAAAACCGGACAGTGAGGCCAGGTAGTTATTGACCATGGCTGGGGCAAATTGCTGTCGCAAGGAGGTTTGCCAGGCCTGGACATCGTGATGCAGGCAGGTCGAGAGACGGTCATCGCCATAGGTCTCGACAAAAAAGTAGCGAAACTGTTCCAGATGCAGAACAATCTTCTTGGTCGAGGCAGCCGGGCGCAGATCAGTCACAGCCAAGTCTAGATACCGCTGCATCCAATGAACTAAGCTATCAGGGTCGGTTTCAAAAGGGCAAGGTGAGGCCACTTTACCTTCCGTGATGTGAAAAATGGGCAATAATAAACTGGCGAGCGTCAAAACTAGAGCCGAAGCCAAGGCAGAAGTCATCGAGAATTTGAGCGGCTAATTTTCGTCAGAGACGTTTAGTAACAGTTTTACGCTTCGACGATAGCACAAATGTTTCTTTTAGAAAAATAGCGTGGCGTCTATCCCTCCTTCATTCTAGCACAGTTGTTCGGGTCGTCAAGATATTTCACAGACAAAAATTGATTATGCCAGATCCAGAGGCGGCCATTTTGGCATCATCGTTTTGTTGAGCCAGGTCTCTATTATTTGGCTGATGACAGATAAGCTTTATTTTGCTACATTATTTAGTGAAAATTATCACTAAATACATTATTTTGTCTCGTTCACTAATAAATTGGTCCCTGCTCAAATCATAAATTTCAATACCCAAAGGGCACGATGTCTGAAATCTCAAATGGGGTTAATCATTTACCAGGGGGGTGTGAGTGAACCCCAAAACGGCTCGCCAAAAGTTTTGGAAACTTTCTTTTGTCCCAATACGTAGAGATATTTGCCACGATTGATTTTCGTTCGATGATTGAACCGGCAGGCATGTCCTTTATGGCTAATGATAGGGTAAAAAAATCCCCTACTTCACCGCAAAAGAGGCGATCTGATCGCTTGAAGGAAATATAACTCAAACAGAGAAGGAGACCCCCATGGCAATGAGTGTATCCACAAAATACGGACTACCGGAAGTTCTTCGAGAGGCGGAAAAACCTGTTCTCAAGGACAATGAAATGGCGAAAGCCTTTGCAGAACTCAAACGAGGGGTGCATATGGCATTGGAAACTTACGCTAATGTCCACCGCGGCAGCGGGCACAACTCGCTGGTGTCTACGCATTTATTTGAGCAGGCCAGGGAGATTGTCCTGGACTACCTGGGGCTGAACAAAGACAACTATGTGGTCATCTTTTGCAGCCCCAGAAGGGCGGAACTGTTCAAGGCTCACCCTGAGCCTGGAAGTTATCAAAGCTTGTCAAGCCAGGACATCGGTCTGCCCCTGGGTGTAAGAGCTTTGGCGGTTGAGCGCAAGGCGCTGCCTAATGGCGTTCCTTTTCAGACCGGCGGCGGGACCGCCAGGCTGGTTTCCCCTGATTGGGTCATCTGGGCCAAAGCGCCGGATAAATTTGAACCCGGCACACCCGCCATCATCAACATCATTGCCTTTGCCAAAGCACTGCGGCTGATCCAGCAGTTTGGAGAGGATGCTTTCCGGGAGGCGACCGTCGAAAAACGGACTGCCGCTGAAATTCTGTACCGCGATGCCCTGGAACAATCCTCCGGGCGAGATCTGCTGGCTGAACTCCGGCAAACCCTGATCGGCCGCGATGTGCATGTTCCCACAGTGGATGGCGTCAAGCCCTACATCAACCTGGACAACGCCGCCAGCACGCCCACGTTCACCCCGATCTGGGACGCTGTCTGCCAGACCTGGGATCAGCCCCGACAAATCCAGCAAGAGATTATTGATGCCGTCAAATCCATCTGCGCCAGAGTCCTGGGTGCGCCTTTGACAACCTATGAAATGATCTTCACTTCCAACACCACCGAAGCGATCAACCTGGCGGCCGAAAGTTTGCAGCGGGAAGCCGGGCAGGGGGGTGAAGCGGTCGTGCTTAATACTTTGCTTGAGCACAACTCGAACGAGCTGCCGTGGCGCACGCTTCCCGGCTTTTCGCTGATCCGGCTGCCGGTGGATGCCGAAGGCTTTGTGGACTTACGCGAGCTGGAGACGCTCTTGCGCGCTTACAACCAGCAGGGGCAGCACGGTCAGAAGCGCATCAAGCTGGTAGCGGTGAGCGGCGGTTCAAATGTCCTGGGGGTATATAACAATCTGGCCGAAATCAGTCAGATCGTTCACCGTTATGGGGCGCGCTTGCTGGTGGATGCGGCCCAGTTGGTCGCCCACCGCCCGGTCGAGATGGATAGCTGGGGCATTGACTATCTCGCTTTCTCAGCCCATAAGGTGTATGCGCCTTTTGGTACGGGTGTGTTGTTGGCTCGAAAAGGACTGCTTCATTTTAGCCCCGCCGAACTGGCGCTGATCCAATCGTCCGGTGAGGAAAATGTCGGGGGCATTGCCGCGTTGGGTAAGGCGCTGCTGCTGTTGCAGCGGATCGGTCTGGACGTGATCCAGGAGGAAGAACAGGCATTGACCGGGCGAGCTCTGCGCGGTATGTCCCAAGTGCCGGGCCTCACGCTTTACGGGATCAAAGACCCCGACTCGCCCAGGTTTGCTCAAAAAGGCGGGGTCATTGTTTTTGACTTGAAGGGTATCTTGCCCAGCCGGGTCGCCCAGGAACTGGCCGAGCAAGGGGGGATCGGGGTGCGTTGGGGCTGCCACTGCGCTCATCTGTTGGTCAAGCGCCTGCTCCATATTCCTCCGCTGTTGGAACTGTTTCAGGGCCTGATCGTAGCCCTCTTCCCCAAGTTAAACTTGCCAGGCGTCACTCGAGTGAGCCTGGGTATCGAGAACGGCGCTGAGGAAATTGACAAATTGATTCACACGTTGGACCAAATCGCCCGGCAGCCTCGACCCAAACTAAGCAATCCTTTCGCTTCCACTCAGACCGTTATCCAAAAGAAAGTGGACGCTTCCGCCAGGACGGTGGCTCAGAGGGTCTATGGGAACTCATTTTTTGATAATGGGTACCGGCAAAGAGGGTTTCGATTTTGAACCGCCGCCGATACCATCTTTGAGCTTCCGTCAATCCTGGGTGCTGGTCATCCTAAAAACATGTCTGTCAGCAAAAATTGTTGTCGCCCATTCAATGAAAAAGAGGTAGAGATCGTGTTCGATCCATTAGCGTATTACGCCCAACCAGGTCTGATGACCGCTGCCGGTAAGTACGGCGCTCTTTTTGACCCGCTGCCCCAGGATATTTCGGCGCTTTGCCGGGTTGTCCAGGGGATAATGCTCCATATTTTCTGGGCGGAGCAGTATGGTGAGCGATTGTCGGAGCAGCGCCAAAGTGAAGTCCAGGTGCGGCCGGTGGTGGATAAGCTGGCCCGCATCGTGGAACTGGATCAGCGGCCCTTGACCGAAATCCGTCCGCCGGAGAAGCGATTGGTCGGCAATTGCCGAGATTTCTCGGTGATGCTAACAGCGATGCTTCGCCATCAGGGTGTGCCGGCCCGGGCGCGCTGCGGGTTTGGCCGGTATTTCATCCCGGATCATTACGAGGATCATTGGGTCTGCGAGTATTGGGAGCACCGGCAAAAGCGTTGGGTCCTGGTGGACGCGCAGTTGGACGAGTTGCAATGTAGAAAATTAGCGATCTCATTCAATCCGCTGGACGTTCCGCGTGACCAATTTCTGGTGGGTGGGAAAGCGTGGCAGTTATGTCGAACCGGACAAGCCGATGCCGACCAATTCGGGATATTTGACATGAAGGGGCTGTGGTTTGTGCGAGGGGATTTTGTTCGTGATGTGGCTGCGCTCAACAAGGTCGAGCTGTTGCCCTGGGATGGGTGGGGGATGATTGAAAAGCGGGATGAAGAAGTGAGCGAGGATGAGCTGGCGCTGCTTGATCGGATCGCCGCCTTAACGGGAGAGGATGTACCTGAGGTTGATCAGGTGAGAGGGTTGTACGAGAACGATGACCGTCTGCGAGTGCCGAGGAGAATCCGGAGTTATACTCAGCACGGGGTACAAGAGATAGAGCTGGTGGGGCTGTAAATCTCAATCCACAAGGAGAGCAAGATGTTCAGCAGGATTTTACGTTGGATGACGCTAGGGTTGATCGCGGTGGTCATTTTGGCCTCCACCGCCTATTTCTGGGATATGAATCAAGCCTATGATCGGGTTCGGGGAAAGGGGACGGTCATCCCTTCACCCTACGGGGATATCGAATACACCGAAGGGGGATCAGGTTCCCCGGTTCTGGTCATCCACGGCAGCGGCGGCGGCTATGATCAGGGCGAACTCCTGGTGCAGGCGGTGCTGGGTGAGCAATTCCATTGGATTACCCCGTCACGCTTTGGCTATCTGCGCTCGACCTTCCACGAGGGCGCCACTTGGGACGACCAGGCCCACGCCTACGCCTATTTGCTCGACCAACTCGGGGTCAAAAAAGTGGCGGTCGTGGCGCTATCTCAGGGAGGCCCTTCGGCGCTGCTCTTCGCCGTCTTACACCCGGAACGGGTGTCCTCGCTGACCCTCATCTCCTGTGGGGTCGCCTCTTCGGCCACCACCGACCAGACCCAGGCCAACCAGAAGGGTGATATGCTCACGACGATCTACAAGTATGACCCGCTTTACTGGGCCAGTAGCAAACTGTTCAAGAAGCAGTTCATGGAGTTGCTGGGCGCCAATGACGCAGTCATTGCCGGTCTTACCCCCGAGCAGCGGGAACTGGTTGAACACATTATTGATTATATGAACCCGGTTTCACCGCGATCCGCCGGGGTTATGTTCGACAACCGGGCGGCGATGCCGAATGAGCGGATTGCGTCCATCCAGGCCCCGACCCTGATCTTCCACGCCACCGACGACACCTTGCAGCTCTACCACAATGCCGAGTTCGCGGCAGCCACCATTCCGGGGGCCAAACTGGTCAGTTTCGAGCGAGGGGGTCATCTCGTCATGAGTGTCGAGCAAGCGACCATCCGCACGGTTATGCAGCAGCACATCCTCGACCACAGCAGTGAGTAGTTCTACAAAGCTCATCATAGAGATTACCCGGACACCCCCAGAAATTGCCCCTTGATCCAGGTGATCGCCTCATGCATATCGTGGCATACCCCATCGGCTGAGGAAAAATCGTGGTTATGGGTGAATACGTGGGGCAGTGCACAGGCGATAAGCCCGGCGGCTTTAGCGGCCAGCACGCCGCCGGCCGTATCTTCCAGGGCCAGAGCGGATTGGGCAGGCAACTGAAGGCGCTGCAAACCAAGCAAATAACCTTCTGGCGATGGTTTACCTTTGGTGACGTCTTCACGAGTGACGAACGTTCGAAAATGATGGGTTATGCCGTGCGTCTCCAGAGTCCGGGTGATGGCCCCCAGAGGTCCCCCGGTGACGATCGCCGCGGCGATATCGTGTTGCGAAAGGAAAGTCAGCATTTCGGGTACGCCGGCCATAAGCGGTATGATTTTAAGGTTCATCCACGCTTCATAAAGGGCATCTTTGTCGGCGGCCAGGTGGGTGGGCGATAGGCCGGCCGCGGGATAATCCCTGGCCAGCCTCAAGGTGATGTGATCGGTGGACACCCCGGCGCAGTTCAGGGCGTAAAAATCCGGCTCAAACCTGATCTGGAACTTCGCCAGCAGATGGTTCCAACAATCCAGGTGGATCAGATCGGTATTCGCAATCGTCCCATCGTAGTCAAACAAAACGGCCTGGAGCGTGGGTTTCATAATCAGCTGTAGTCTCTCCTCTACTTGAACTTTCAATACTCAAACCGGCGACCCTACAACCCGAATTCTGCCACGACCGGATAGTGGTCAGATGCTTTGAGTACTGCCACCGGCTCTCGAACGACCCAACAATCGGTCAATGTGGCTTTCATGGCTTCGTTGGCGAACACATAATCGAGCCGCGAATTGGGGTTCGGTGGCGGCAAGGTGAAACCAGCGTCATCAGGATGTAACGCCCGGAAGCAGTCCGTAAACCCGGCGGCGAGATACTCCCGGATGGAAAAGTGATAGACGCGATTGCCCTGGGCCAGAATAACGAGCCGCAGCCAGGGGGGCATAGAGTTGATGGCAACCTTGTCATCAGGGGCAATCGCATTAAAGTCTCCCAGGATCAAGCAGGGCTCGGCTTCATATCGTTTGACGCGTTGGATAATATACCGTGCTTCCCAGCGGCGCAACACCTCGAAGAGCACGCCTAAATTGGCGATGGGATGTATCCCGAACAAGCGAAAGCGTTGGCCCGAGTGAACTTCGACATCGGCTTCGATGACATTGCGCCAGATCGGGGTTCAGTTGACAAAAACATCGGGTGTCATCCGAGGGTGACATATTATCCTTCCAGTTACAGAATCAGCAGCGAAAAGCAGATGCCTTTCAAATTAAACGGCAACTTTTCCCAACTATCACCGTAGTCAGGGCTGTGCCAGACATCCCCGTTGGTCAGCCCGGCGTATAGGTGACCGGGAGCATCGGGGAGGGTCACCAGGGCAGTCGGCGTAACCGGCAGGGGATGCGGCCTCCAGCCGATAGGCTGCCAAGCACCTTCTCCGGTCGAGCGGTAAAGATAGGTTTCCGGTTTCTGGCCGAAGGCGTTGAAGGGACTGGCTGCGACACAAACGTACCAGATTTCGGGAGTGGCGGGATCTACCGCGCAGACAATCCCATAATGTTTTGCCAGCCCCTGTGGTTTCTTTTGAAAAGTGCGACCCCCATCCCAGCTAAACGACGCCCCGCCCCCTGTGCCACCCGCCTCGTAAACCCAATTTCCGTTCGTGGCATGGAACTTCAGGGAGTGACAATCTCGCAAGGCGCCCCGACGGTGGCGCGACCAGCTTTGCCCCCCATCCTCGCTGCGCACGACCGCACCGAATTCTATCCCGGCCAGAAGTACCCCTGGTTCGGTTGGCGATGGCGCAATGGCGATCACATAGGGGCGGAGGTCTGGGGGTTCAGCCGGAGAAAACCACCACCAGCGATGGGGAATGCGGCGAAAACCGTCCAGTTCGGCCCAGGTGTGCCCACCGTCATAGGAGACAAACATCCGGGCCGGTTTGGTTCCGGCGTAGAGAATGTTTGTGTCGTGGGGATTAACCGTCAGCGATTTAACGCAGTGACCGTTCAGACCGCTCGCCTGCCAGGTCAGACCAGAATCATCAGAGCGCCAGACCCCTTGTCTCTGTGTTCCGGCATAAATGATGTTTGGGTTCAGAGGGGCGGCGGCTAAACAACATACCCCTTCACCGGGGAGTCGGAATTCAACTGACCATTCACCCTTTGCCGTATAGGTGGCCCGGGCCAGGTCTTCTCCCGTTGTGGCGATAAATGTATTGAAGTTTATCACTATTCGTCCCTGTGAACTATTAATATTGACTCCATCTACCTGTCAAAATGCCAACGATCTTGTCGCCGCTAGCGACGTCAGCACAACGCCCTTGGTCAGCGGCGGCCGAGGTTTAGAGCGTCCTCCGTTTTCGATGTAGGCGCCTGGTCGAGGCTCAATTTGTCCCCGACAAGTCGATGGTCGGTGATGACACCTCTACGATAAGAATGTCTTACATCTCAAGCGACGGCAAAGGAAATTATTTGATCCAAGGTTGGACTGTAACCATCAGTTGTATCAACGATCAAAGTTGGCAAATCCATTTCTGGCGGATCATACTTCCCGTCTGAAGTTCCGAGGCCATCTTTTGCTGTGTACCCGCCCCATCGCCATGAAAACGTTCGCGCGTTGGATCAGCCAAAACGCGTTCAATAAATCGAGCTCGGGCAAGATGAGGATTTATCGTGCAAACAACAAGAGAGACGCTGGCAACTTCAGCCAAATGGGTTAACTTGGGAAACCAGGCCGGATGCTGGAATGCTGCTTCGATGACAACGCTTATGCCTTTAGATACGATATAGTCAACATAATAACCGATTTTTTCGCTGGTGTAAATATACTTTTTGGGTGGCTGGCTCAGTAACTTTAGAGAGTAGTGAACCCTAACCACTGGCACAAGGACCATTTCTACTTCCAGGCCCATGAACAAGTTTTTCACTGGGTGGGAAGCGATGAGGATACGACTAGATGGCCGGCGAGAGGACAAAGCTGATCCAGAAAGGGAAAACCTTAAAAATGCAATAAAAAGGTTGCATAACTTTCGGACTCGTGATATAATGCAACTATTCAGTTGCATATTGAATGAAATCGGATTGAAAATATAAGGAGTTGTCCATGGAAGAAAATCGGATTGAAAAGCACATTGACCTGAAGGCTTCCCCGGCCAGGGTTTGGAAGGCCCTCACCGATCACAAAGAGTTCGGCCAATGGTTTGGGGTCAAGCTCGAAGGGCCTTTTGTGGTCGGAGAAACGGTTTGCGGGAAGCTAACCTACCCTGGTTTCGAACACCTGCAATGGGCGGTCGACGTGAAGCAGATGGAACCCGAGCGATTGTTCTCGTTCACCTGGCACCCGTACCCCGTCGATGTCACGATCGACTACTCCAAAGAGACCCCAACCCTGGTCGAGTTCACGCTTGAGGCGGCCGGCAGCGGGACCCACCTGGTTGTCACCGAGTCGGGCTTTGAAAAAATCCCCGCCAACCGCCGGCTCGAGGCCTTCCGCATGAATCAGGAGGGCTGGGTCGAACAACTGGAGAATATTGCCAAACATGTCGGATAGCGTTTTGCCCCAAGGGTTCTTCCTCCAGGCGCACACCTTCGCCGCCTTGGGGGATGAAACCCGGCTGCTGCTGATTGCCAGACTTTGCCAGGTTTCACGACAATCCATCTCGCAGCTGACCGAAGGAACCAAACTCACCCGGCAGGCCGTGACCAAGCACCTCCAGGTTCTGGAGCGGGTGGGGCTGGTGCGGAGTGTTCGAAAGGGGCGCGAGACGTTGTTCGAGTTCGACGCCACCCCGATCGAAACGATGACGCAGTATCTGGACCTGGTGTCCAAACAGTGGGAAAAGAAACTTACGGATTTGCAGACCTTCCTTGAAGAATAAAAGAGAATCGTGACCCGCAAAGTGGCGAGGGAACCGTCAAAAGAGTAACTTTTTAATGATGACTTTATTACTGGAGGTAAACATGGTCGACATTATTCATCGGATTGGGATTAAGTCCCCAACAACTCAAGTCTATAACGCTTTAACATCCCTGGAAGGTCTGGGACAATGGTGGACCGACGAAGTTCAAGGTGAGGAGCAGGTCGGCGGAAAGATTGAATTCACCTTTCGAGCGGAGACCGGTCAACTCAGGGGCAAAATGGTGATGGAAGTGCAAGAGCTCAACGCTCAAAAAGATGTTCGCTGGCGCTGCCTAGATGGTCCCGCCGAATGGATTGGAACTGACATCACCTTCCAACTCTCACCGCAAGACAACCAGACGATCCTCCTCTTTGGCCACAGAAATTGGCGCGAAGCTGTTGAGTTTACCTCTCACTGTAGTATGAAGTGGGCCACCTTCCTTTTGAGCCTGCGGGAGTATGTCGAAACAGGAAAAGGGAAACCCTCACCGTATGATCTGAAAATCGATAACTGGAATTAACCCCTTTCTCGTTATCGGTCGAGCTTTATCCCGATCAGGAGGATAGGCTCAACGTCACCAAATTTCTGTTCGGCCGATAGGCCTAGGGTGACAAAACGTTCGGGCTTCATCCAGGCGCTTTTGGCTTCGCTGAAAGCGCCTGGTCATTGCCAAGAATGGGGACTCGGCGCCGGGGGCGTTGCCATTTTCAACCTGATTTTATTAGACAACTCCCAAGAAGCAACTAACAATGATTCATCCGAACGAACGGCTATTAATTTCATAGCCGTTCGTTCAGCTCCTAAGGGACCGACTGAACCAGCACTCCTCTTGATCAAGCCGTTTCCCGATGCTTCTATCCCCACCTACCAAGCCTTGGCTGGAACCTTTGGTTTACATTGGGTTTCCTGGCAATATTATTCGAGCTGCAATCAACTCGAATTTGCATAACCAGGAGGATAATATCGTCTTGCTACTCCTACGGTTGCTCTCAATTGATGGATTCCGCGATAGACAACCTCTCCAGTTATTTCGCTTTGATGACAAAGGTAGCTCGATAAGCCTCAGGAGGGATGGGCTGATCGGGTGATTCCGGATAGGGACCAACCTGGCTGAGGTGAATGTCATAACCGGCATAGGAGACAGTATCCTGCTTCAAAGGAGGATTGTTGTTCAATTCCAGTGAAGCGGCTGTTGTCCCCTCCTGTTGAACCTCGATCATAATCCGCACTTGCCCCGCCCAGAAGCACTCCACCTGCCGGGGACAGCGCGAGTCTTCCAAAACGGACTGAAAAACAAGGGTAAGATTAGCCTCATCAAAGTGGGCCATGTGCCCCAACGGCAGAGAAACAGGTTGCTCTAGTCGGGCTTCGATCGACGGTGCTGAGGCAATGATGACGGTGACTTGGGGGGTGGGCGTGACTTTATCCACGAGAGGGGTGGAAGTGACTACAGCTACAGTAGCCAACTGTTGAAGCAAGCTTTCGATTTCAGCTTTGATGGTTGGATCCATAATAAATTCCAAGGCATACTGGAAATCGGACTTAGCCTGGCCGAGTTGTCCCTGCTGCATATAAAGTTTACCCCGCTCCAGGTAAGCCAAAGCATAATCGGCCTGCACCGCAATGGCCTGGCCAAAACTGGTGATGGCCTCTTCTGTTAAGCCAGCGGCAGCATAGGTGACGCCCTTGTAATAGAAATTCTGCGCCTCGGCATCAATTTCGGGTGTGGGCATTGGGGTAGGTGTTGCCGGTGAGGTTACTGTAGCTGGCACGGTTACGGTTGGCACTGCCATTGGTTCGGTTGTTGGTGCGCGGGTCGGCGTTGCAGTTGGTTCAGCAGGCAAAGGTGTGGTGGCAATCACCGTGGCAGTAGCAACCGTAACACGATTGGCCTGATTGCCGCAACCAGCTAAGATCCAGGCCAACCCGAAAAACAAGACGAATTGAAGTCCCCCAAAGATCAATTTGAGACAGAGACGAAAAGAACTTCTGGCGAATTTTGACCGTGGCGAGGCTTGGCTCATCTTTAGTCGCTCCTATAAGAAGGTTAGTATTGCCGTAATAGACGCTCATCGTCTCACTGAAGTTCCGGCACTACGTGTGAATAGGGTGTAATAGCAGAATGAATTATCAGTTCACCCTTTATAATTCACCCCATCAACCTTAAGTTTGGCATTCGCCTACCTACGAGAGGAATTCATACATGAGATATAAGCTGAACATCAAATCTTTCACCAGCCAGTAAGTATATCGTGGATGGGTGGTAATTAGGTTATGAAGTTGCTATGAAACAGTCACACTCGGTGCTGGCAATCCCATACCGATGAGAAGTAGTGGTATCTCAGCTTGGTTTGGCCCATCTTATTCTGACACCTTAATTTTGCGCCTTACACTGAGTTGCAAATTTCGGCAGTCAAAGTTGAAGTAGTTTGAGTTGAATCGACAATCTGGGTCGGCCAATCGGCTACCGCTACGGCTTCGATCTGAGCCATCGCCGTGGCGAATTGGCGACGAATGGTTCCATCATGAACCCGGGCATAGATCAGGGTTTTGTTGATATCCTGATGACCCAGGAATTTCTGCAAGGAGGTGATGGGCATCGCATAATTGATCAAAAAAGTAGCCAGCGTGTGACGAAGCCGATGGGGGGTGAGGGGCGCAATTTGAGCTAGGGGTCCGAGGCGCTCCAGCCGATCGGCAATGAGGTGGTCCTTGAGGGCTGAACCCCGATAGATCAGCAGATGGTCGGTGAGTGCAGCTTCTCGGACCGTCAAATAAGCCTGGAGCACAGCAGTGAGCTGCTCGGTCATGGGAATGACCCGATCACGGTCGCCCTTGCCGCCTTGGACGCGCAAACGCCGGCTATTCAGATCAAGATCAGCCAGTCGCAGATTTTGGACTTCGCTCTTGCGCAAGCCAGCGTGAGCTAAGAGATAGAACCAGGCCAGGTCGAAGCGATCCGCCGGGGTATCAGCTTGGGCCTGGGATTGGACAACGGCTTCTAGCCGCTGAAATTCGGTCGTGGTCAGGAAGCGAGGGAGGTGGTCTCCGGCCGGTGGGGCTTGGACTTGCAGGATAGCCCCGTTGGTCACCCGCTCTTGGGCTAACAGCTCCCGCCAAAAGGTCCGAAAGACGGTCAATTCGGCCGCGATCGAGCCAGGTTTCAGCCCGGCTTCTTGCCGAGCGTTGACATAGGCAACCAGATCTACCCGCTGGAGCTGATCCAATTGGGTCCAGTCGCGTTCGTTGATCAGCCAAGCGGCAATCCGACAGAGAGTGCTAAAGTGATAGTGGGTTTGGCTTTTGGCGCGATGGGGCTGCCATTGGGCGATCCGGCGGAGCGTATGCTCCCGGATGGCCTGATGTAACCAATCGGGGAGAGCCGCAGCCAAATGGGCCAGGGCATCAACCAAGGCCACTGGGTCCGGGCGCTCATCGGTTTGTCTGGGGGTGAAGGCCGCCTGGAGAGGAGACCCTGATCGTCCCGGCACTGACTGTTGGCTTTGGTTGTCCAGAGCCGCCATCGCCCGCCGAAAATCGTCTCGAATTGTTGGGTCAGCCCCATCAATATAGCGCTGGGTCGTCTGCAAATCGGTGTGACCCAGTAACTTGGCCAGCGAATCGACCGGCATCCCGTGTTCGACCAGCCGCCGGGCGAAAGTGTGACGGAGTTGATGGCAGGTCAATTGCACCCCGGCTTGCTGGCAGTATTGCTTCAATCGATATTGCACGCCAGCCACGCTCAAACCCTGACCGTGTCGGTTCAGAAACAGGAGCGGGCTGTCATTTTCTGGGCGAACCTGCCGCCAGCGGTCCAGGTGGGCAACAGTTTCCGCCGTCAACCAGACGATCCGATCCTTATCGCCTTTGCCCCGGACCCGCAAGCGGGCCAAGCCGGTGGCATCGCTCGGCTGCAGATCATCAGAAGCTAAGCCAATGATCTCTCCGACCCGCAGCCCGGCCCCGATCATCAGCGCCAGCATAGCTCGATCACGGGGATGATCAACGGCAGCCAGCAGTTGCTCGACGACGGCATCACTGACATCTCGGGGCAGATGCCGCCCCAGCCGGACACTGTGGCGTTTCCAGACCACTGGATTTTGGAGAACCTCATCGGCCCGTTCACCGATCAGGAACTCGTAAAAACTGGAAATTGCCGAGAGCCTGCGATTGATCGTGGCGGCCTGCAAGCCTTGCTCGCGTTGCGCCTGCACAAAAGCATCAAGCTGTTTGCTAGTGATCGTCTCGGGCGACTGATGATCGACAAATTGGCTGAAGATGGCTAAATCGCTCATATAATGTTTCGTTGTACTGCGGTCAGGATACCGCGTTTCTAAATAGCGTTTGAACTTGGCTGAAGCTGCTTGCATCTGAGTGCCTCTCCTTAAGTTTCGGCTATTCTACCTCACTTCAGGCAACTCAGTGTAATGCACAAAATTAAGGTATCAGTGTGTCACCATCATAGCCAATTCTTTTGGAATCGGCAATCAAAATAATGATTTAAGGTCGAGCCGTGACGAAAAACTACTCGCTCCATTTTTGAGGGGACTTGCGCCGTGGCAGTTGGGAAGGAAAAAGTCAGGGGGAGGTCGGGTTTCTGTCG
Source organism: Anaerolineales bacterium (assembly GCA_015075185.1). Taxonomy (GTDB): domain Bacteria; phylum Chloroflexota; class Anaerolineae; order 4572-78; family J111; genus DSQQ01. The sequence continues at coordinate 748,306 of JABTUW010000001.1, forward strand.
GGGCAACATCAGACTGCAATCAGGCGAATATCGGGTTGATATCCTCACGGTAAAGTCGCCTCCTCAATCTCGAGAGGCTGGCTGGAAAATGTCGGGCCGCCCTCGAACCAGGTTCAGGTCGTTGCCAGGGGGAAGAGGGGGCGGGTGTCAGGGAGGGCTAATTGTCGGGGGGATCGGGCGGTTGGCAGGGGGCAGCCTCAATCGCTCAGAGACTTCCAAAGCCAGGTGAGGGCACAGTCTGGGGAATGTCATCTTGCTGCCGGGGAGAGTGGAGCCGGTGCCGGGCCGGTTTCAGGGGGAAATCGAACTGGCATCGGGGAGATAAAGCCGCTACCTGTGAACAGCAACGGTGGAGGAGCGGGATTCATCCGTGAACCCTGATCCCTTTATTCTCCCAAAACAATTATTATTAATACTTCAATACCTTCGCCACTCAGGCAGCATTAATGCTGCCGATTTGAGCGATATGGGCATAGATTTGGTCAATAAAAATAGGCTCCGGCCTTTGCGGAAGTAATTTTAATGTTTCGGCTACGTATTTCCGCCCTCGGAAGTAGGCTTTGAGGTCATTGAGACTGAAGGTCGGGCAAGTAGGGCGAAAATGACCGAGCAGCACTTGAGTTAAGTTGACCATGAACATAAGATGGCTGTTAGCAGCATTGTAAACCGGGGTTTGGTTAACATTCATAAAATCTTCCAGGCCCCAGAACTGTTTGGCGTCACGGAAATTGAACTCAATTTGGAACCTGAGGCGGTAATAGTCAATCAGTTGAGGGTAAGCTAAATTCAGGTCACTGCTGAACAGAACCACCTGGTTTCAGGCTTGGGTTTTGAGATTGATTTTGCGGATGATGACCACATTAAGCTGATCAGGAAAAAGTTTATGCCAGAGGGTCATTTGATAGATGGTCGTCTGGATACCCTCTTCAATGGTTGTTTCTTGAGATACGGCTCAGGCGGGTGAGCATAGTCGAGTTTCTGACCATATTTTTGCGGACCCCTCGTTTCTTTTGGGGACCGGTATAAGGCAAATAGAGGGCCGCATCAGCCCGTAACTTGGAAATCAGGTGTAAAGAGCACTGGCGGACCATTTGCAGGGCATAGTTGTGACCAAAAGCACCATCCAGCACACAATAGACCACCTTCAGGTCCAGCCCGATCAGAGCCAACAGCTTTGTGAGCATGGTCTGGATGCGGCTTAAATAAGGCTTCAATTCGACCTGGCGGCGGTTTTGTTCCGACTGCCCTGAGGCCGCCCTTTTTGGGGCTGATTTTTAGTCTTTTCGGGCCAGCCTGGGAGCGGGTTTTCTTCAGCCTCTTTAAGCCCTTGCTCTATCATCACCGGATAAGAGGTGCGTTGGTTGACGCTAATGAGCGACAACTGAAGAACGATAAGCCCGGAACTGGCTTACCATACAAGGATGAAAAGAAACGATCCAACCCATAAGTCGCTTGACCTGCTTTGGTCACCACCGTTTCATCACCGCCAATCAACAGGTGTCGGTCGGGTCCAGCAGATGATGGCGGATTAAAATCCAATTCACTTTGGCCCAGGCAATGGTGCTGTTGTAAAAACGCTGGATCGTTCGGTAACTCCGCCTGGCTCGGTCCAGCGAGAGATACCCAACATCGTCACTCGCCCGCTCATCGCTAAGAGGGCCGGCACCATACAACTCAATTGACGGAGTGTAGTTTTGTCTAAACATTGGCTTAAACACTGCAAAACGATTATTATATCCACCAGCGGTTGTCTCCTGCGCTTTTGTCTTTGGTCGGACTAAAAACGCATGGTAGTCAACCGCTCTCTTTTGCCTAATTTTTGGCGAAGGTATTGTTACTTTATACTTTATACTATCCGAAGGCTCCCTACGAAGCTGCGCACTAGATGTAGTAGTTTTAGCCGGGAAAAGGCTACTAGATAATAGACATTATATCGATTAGATGAGACAGAAACGCAAAATTCGGTTACACTAAAGGACACTCTAAAAAATAAGGGGTGTCCCATGAGCCAATATCAGGAATATGCCGAGAAACCCGGCGAATTCTTAGCCCTAACGGGTTATACCCGCCAGGAATTTGATGCCTTGTTGCCCCACTTTCGTCACCATTACTACGAGTGGATGAAGATCCATCGTTTAGATGGCAAACCCCGCGGCAAACGGGCCTATAGTGATTACCAGAACTGTCCCTTACCGCTGATGGAGGACAAACTTTTTCATCTTGAATTATCTCAAGACCAACAACCTCCAAACGGTACAAGGAGCTTGCTTTGGGATTAGCCAACCCAAAGCCAATGTCTGGATCCATTGTCTGCATCCAATCTTGAACCAAAGCTTGGCGGCGCTGGGTGAACTCCCAGCTCGGCAGATGGATGAGGTGGTCTTCGATGAAACACAAGCGGCGCTTTACTTTCCATGACGGGACGGAGCGACCTATTCAACGTCCTGGTGATCCTGACCAACAACAGCTTTATTACAGTGGTAAAAACAACACACCGTCAAAATAATATCCTGATCAACATGTTTTGTCAGATTCTTTTCTTGACCGATACGGTCGAAGGCAAAAGGCACGACAAAAGTTAGCCGATGAAAGTGAGTATCATCTCCCGTCCGGCAGCAAATTAGGCCAGGATACCGGCTTTCAAGGCTTTCGCCTCGACAATGTGGCTATTTTACAACCTAAGAAGAAGCCGAGAGGTAAGCCGCTGTCTGACCTGGATAAACACATTAATCAATGGCTTTCTTCGATCCGAGTGCGCATTGAACACACCATCGGCAGTGTTAAACGTTATCGGATTGTCAAAGACAAAATTCGGAATTGGAAACCGGGTTTTAAGGACGCTGTCTTTGAAACCTGCTGTGGGCTGCATAATTTCAGATTGAATTTTCGACCCTGGCATTACCAGCCTATCCAACTCCACCTTTTTGTCCCTTTCTAATCGATATAATCTCTATTGTGTTTAATGGGATCAACCAGGAACCAGAATAGCCAAATGGATACTATCTGCCCTCATTTGGATGCTTCGTCCCAGCCGGTCTTGCCACTTGATGCCACCTCGCTGAATAAAACCGGGCAGTCCTTATTCGGACTGCCCGGTTTTCTTAAGGAATGGTTTTGTGCCTTAACCTGAGCTGCCGTGCTCGCGTACAATCAAGGCCGACAATTCGCCGGCGAGCCGCCGGAACAGGGCCGACTCCACCACCGGGATGATCGCCACCGCTTCAAAATAGACGTGATGGCTGCCGCATTTGGCCCGGAAACTGCGCGGGATGAGCACGGCATAAATCTCTAACGCCTCTTGAAGCGTGTTACAAAGATCGGACCGGCGGCTTTCACAAAAGGCGTTGCCCTTGCTGAGCAAGGTGAACTGGCAGCCGCCTTCGGTGGGTTTTCAGCGCTTTGACCACGCCGGTCAAGGTAGTCAGATTTTCCAACATAATTCCCTTTGCCTACTTTTATCAGGCTATCCGTCATGGATAGATAAATATTTCACAATCTCTTTCTGCCAAAATGGGTTGCGCCAGAAACTTTGCTGGCACTCGCCCGACCTGCCGGTCGGTAAACTCCTCGATGGCGCTGGCGCTCGTCTCCTTGACCAGGCCTGTACGGTCAGGCCGGTCACCCGGCTGTGCGTTGCAAGCCAATCCCGGTGTCTGGCTTGCAGGTTAGGTGGTAAGTATTCCACCTGGTGGGGGTCAAATCGGCCAGCTCCGCCAGAACTGGCTGGTGAGCCGGTAATTCTTACGCCCGCCGGTTTCCTCAACCATCTGGACCCCCCCAGGGAGAGCACTTCCAGGATGCCCAGCCGCCAGTGTTTACAGGTCGGACTTTCAAAGCGGCAGTCGGGCTGGTACAACTGGCAGCAGGCGGCCAGCGGTTGGCCCTGGTGGCGGGCCTCGTTAGCCTGCCAGCAGTAACCGTAGCGCCCGGTCAAATCCTGGATAGAGGTATCAGCCAAAAGGCTAGCCAGCTCTTTGAGGCTATAGGTCACGGGCCGGGTCCAGTTGCAGAACCGGGAATTATTGATAACCTGCTGCCCATCCAGGGCAATCACCTTTCCCACAGGGCGTAGGCCTTCTGGCCGGGGTATCCCATCTCCGTTGCAGGTACGGCTCGACAAAGAGCGGGTAGTAATTGGTCAGGGGTTGGTAGCCGGTGCGATTGAGCTGGCGGATGTCAATAGCCAGCCCTGAACCTCTCCCGCCGTCGGGAAAGTCGGGTAGGGTAATAGTAGTATCGCCTGCTGCCACCTGGGGTCCGGCCAGAACAGCACGATGGGTCCATTCACCCGCCCGCCGGGCTGATCACGGCTTGGCGGGGATTGGCTCACCCACCTCCTCGACGACCACAACTCGAGGCGAACTTCCTGGCCGGTCAGATGAAAGATCGTTGCCAGGATGGTCGGCTTGAGCCGGTTCTCCAGCCACCCCTGGCAAACGAATTTTGACCCCAATCTGCCACCACTGCCCTCATTTGAGAGCAGCATCGTATCTTTAATCCAGCTCTCAAAAGGCCTGGGTCATTTGCAAGCGGAGCTGCTGCACGACTTGGTCCCAGAGCTGTTCAGGGGATCGAAGGCGGTCAAGGTCAAATCTCGGGCCGAGCAGGGTGATCAGAGCCAGGGGCGAAAGAGGTTCGAGAAGTGCCATCTTCGTTGATAGATAAGCCATCGGTCAAGGTTATCTTTCTAAAGTTGAACTCGGCTGGCTGCTCGCCAGGGTAGTGTACCCTGGACCAGCCGATAGCCCCGTTTCAGGCGGCGCTGGGGCAGGCGAGAGGTCAGGCTTAGCGCCTCACCGGGCCGAGCCGCAGGGCGAGACCAGGTGGCGCTGATGGCCCCCAATCCGGCCCCAGAAGCGGGTCATGGCGTAAGCATCCAGCAGCGCCGGGCCGGTGGTGATCAAGCAGAACCGGGCGACATTTCTGGCCGGATCAATGCGGTGGAATAAACAAAACACCGGCGGGTCAGAGTTTCAGTTAAGCCACCCACCTAGTCGATGTTTCCAGAAAATCATAAATTTGTTAGCCTTTCTCCTTCCTGACCGGGAACAGGAGCTTCTTGCCTCGGCACCTTTGGCTGTCTTCCTAAAGCAAATTGCCGGATGATGGAAAACAGCGGCTTTACTAAAAATCGTCCAACATTTCCGTAAAGAGCGCTGCTCTCGCTGTCCTCAACCTGGGCTGCTGCTGCTGGGCCTGGTCTGAACCCCAATAAGGCGGCGCGAATAATGTCTTACCGCTTTCGCCCCCGCGCCCTGGTGATGGCTTCCAGCATCTCGGCCAGTTCCGGCGGATCTTCGCCAGGCAGGAAGCGGTAGAAAAGGTGAATTGATAGACTTTACCGGGGCGCCGCTTCCCGGCTGGATTTACCCACAATGCCTGACATCAAGGCCTCGTTCCTGGTCCTGATTTTTCACAATAGAGAAAATAGAGCTTATTTTTCCCCATTGTGAAAATGAGGCTCTACTTATTAAAAACCAGGCCGGGCCGCGAGCTTGGCCAGGCCGCGGGCATTGGCCAATACTGGCTCAGGCATCACTGTGGCCTTGGGGAACTGCCGGAGCAGCATCTCCCGCATCGCCAGTGCGCCGCCGCCGGTCAGCAGGATGTGGTAGCTCTTCGACTTGATCATCCGTCCAGGTAGTTGAACACCTCGGACCCAACGCCTTGAGCGCCTGCCGGGCCTCGACGGTGATGTCCGTCAACTGCCCTTCGACGTAAATCCCAGCCTTCTGTCCATTGACGACCTGCTGGACTAAATCGCTGGCCTGGTGCAGCTCCAGCCCGGCCCGTACTTGTGTTTGATGGAGCGGATGAGGGCTCAGCGGCCCGGCGCATCCCTAATGTGTCGCCCTCGGTAAAGCGCTGGCTGATCCGCCCGCCGGAGACCAGCAGCACATCCAGGGTGTTGAAGCCCTGGTCAATCACCAGAGTTGGGGCCAACTGGCTCTGTTTGCCCTGCACCCACTGCCCGGATAGGTCCATGCCCCAGTCGAACCAGGTGGCCACCGGCTGGGGCACCTGGCCCGGACACTGACCACCTCCAGGGCGCATTCGACCCCATCCACACTGAAAAGATGCCGGCCAACCAGCCAGCCTTTGATCGCTTTTTTCCACCTGCTCGGCCTCGGCCTCCTGCGCCAGGACCTTGACCGGCAGGGCCAGGGCGATGGCTGCCCGGTGCGCCCTGCTATTGATGATCCGGGAGATGCCGGCGTAGAAAGTGGCTCGCAGTTCGGGACTGTCTTTGAAGCGATTGAAGTCCAATCGGTCAATCGGCTCGGTGTAGTCGCTGACGTTGGGGCCGACCAGGTACTCGATGCCGTCAAAACGACCCGGAAGGGCTGGCGACTTGTACGCTGGGTCGCCCGGACCACGCCGGGCAGAAAAAGCCATTTGGAGCCGGCGGTTGGCTTCGCCCACCGAGGCGGGCAGCAGATAGGTCACCATCTCGCCGCTCCGTACACAGGCAAACTTGTTGGCTGAAAAGCCGGGGTCACAGCCAAGGTAAGTCAGCGTTTCTTGAGCATTCCCTTTGCCATTCGTGGCGATCATTTTCCAATTCCTTTCCAGATGAATTGAACTGCTGATTCAAGTAGCAATATAACTATACGAATACCAACAATATCCATTGAGACCGTACCGTACCGTACTTACCGGCTGCTATCACTTTATGCTTCTGCTGGCAGGTACGGTACGGCTGAAGGTTTAAATCCGGCCAAATTTCCGCAGGGTCTTGTTGACCAGTTCAATTTGCCGGCCCCCGCATCATTATTATAAACCTGAAAGCGATGACTGATGGTGATCTTTCACCGCGATCCCACAAATTTAGCGCGACCTGCTGCTTATCGGTGGGTTTGATTAACTCTGGTTCCATCGCAGGCGATGCGGGCGATTGTCCAGCCGGTTTAAGCAGAGAACGCAGTTCACGCTTGGGGATGTACGGCGTCTGGACAATTGCGGGAGACAGGCCTGGCACATCAACCACCGCCCGTCCGGGTGGAAATCCAGGGCTTCGACGGTGTCGAGCAGCAGCCGGGCCTGGCTTTTGTCGTTGGCGTGAAGCTGGACCTTGCTGCTGAACTGCTGGCGGTGGTCGGTGTCAATGACCGTGCCTTTGGCGCTGGTCAGGGCCAGCATCTGGTAAACGCCGAATTTGCGCAGTTCCCAGGCCTGTTTCTTGAGCACCTGGCCGATGTCCCGGTCGGCCAGCAGGGCCGAAGCTTCGTCTACGGCCACAATGACCGGCGGCAGGAAATGGTCCGCTTTCTGGTTGTACTCGGCCAGGTTGTCGGCATCGTAACGGCGCAAGAGAGCGGCCCGGTACTGGATCGCTTCGGCGTAGACCTCATGCAGGGCGCCGAGGATTTCGCCGGGCTGCTGGAGGATGGGGTAACGCAACCGGTCGCACTCTTAAAGGCGGCCAGGCCGTGGAACTGCTGGTCAATCAGGATCAGTTCGACTGGTCGGGGCAGGTGGCCAGTTGGGCCAGGATGGCTGACAGGAAGGCCGATTTGCCCCAACCGGACGAGGCGGCAGCAATGGTGTGAAACAGCTCGTACAGCGAGATATTCAGCGGCGAGAGCTGTCCTTGTTCATTCAGCCGCAGTCCCAATATCAGATTATTCAGGTCGCCTCGCTGGCCGGGGACCACTTCTGACCAGCGGACCAGGGTCGGCAGTTCAAACGACGGCTGGCCAATGGGGAGGGCTGGACTGGCAGGAAGAAGCAGGCCGGTTGAATTCTCGCCAGACAGCGATCTCCAGCGGCGAGGGATCGGTGGCAGCACCGTTGGCATAAAGCCGCATATCCAGGTGCGCCTGCCGCCACTGCCCGTGACCGGTATCCCGGATCAAAATCTGCTCGCCGGCTTTGGCCGTCACGACCAGCACCTGGGCGTCCCGTTCCTCACGGAGGGCCTGGCTTCCAGCAGGCGCCGTTGAGCAGCCGCGGCCCAGCGCGCTTCCTGGGCCGTGCGGCGCGTTGGTAGGCCAGCCAGCCGGCATACAGCACCCCGATCAGACATAGGAAGGCGATACTGGCAGCCAGGCTGATCCCACCAACCTGGAGGATCAGGCTGAGGGCGTCAACTAACGCCTCGCCGGCAGCCAGGTATATCCCTACGACCGCCAAAACGAGAAGCATTGAGATGATAGCCGGGATGAGAGAGATAATCCAACCCGCCCCTCACCCCGGCTCTGGCCCTCATTCATCCCGCTACTACCCCAAACCATACAAAACCACTTTCAGTCCAATGAGGCTTACCAAGATCCCAGTCCGTAGCGACTGTTCAACCCTTTTAACCAGATGGGACCCCTGCCTGACCCACCAATAGACCACCATCTCTACCTGCCAACCCCATAACAGCAGGATGGTCAACGGCAGCAAGGGGATGGTCAGCATCTCGGCCGCCTGGTTATCCTGCTGTACCTGGACATTTAGCGACAGGTAAAGGGCGATCCGCTGCGTGCTCAACATTTTTTCGGACCTTTACGCTTCATTTGACTCCTCAGCCTCGGCTATTTCCGCCAGAGCGGCAATGCCGTGCCCGCCAGCCTCAGCCGCCCACTGCCACAACCCGGCCTCACGTAACTGCCGGCAGGCTTCGACAAACCCCCGGCTCGATCTGGCCTTGAGTGTGCCACTTCTCCAACCGGCCTGACCATTCTTGTAAGAGCAGGATGGTATCCTGCGTGGCAAAGATCCAGTCTTGAAGCATCTTCTGTTCGATCGTTTTCATCCTGAACCACCCTGCAACACAAACTCACGAACCGTCCTGGCCGATACCCCGGCAAATGGCTCAGCCAGGCCTGACCTTCTTCGTCAGCCAGGAATTGCTGCGCCTCGGCCCGCACCATTGGACTGCGCGAGCGAATATCAACCACTGCCTGCTTAACCACCGCCGCCAAAACCGCTGCTCCGGGTCATTGACCACACGGTAACTTGATCTGAAATGGCTTCGGACAATCATCGTCTCCTCTTTACTGGGCGGACTCAGGGGCAGGGGTTAGAGCCGTTTCGAGGTCATCCAACCAGGTTACAATTTCTTCTAGTTGTTCATCTGGACAGGCATCAACCAGGCTGACCAGTTTCCACAACCGCATTTTGATAGCTTCCCGGCCGGTTGCCAACGCTTGGGGCTGCCTGGTTTGGACGGCGGCCAAAAAGCGGCGGCGGTCGGCCACTCGGCGCTGCAATTCAGGCACCAGCGACGGCTGCCGTTGACACCCACGATCTTTTCCTGACCGCAGCAAGGACATTCAAATTCTTGAGCTTTGGGTTCGTAGGAGGTGGGGTCAGCCGTGTAGCTTAGTTTGACCAGGTTTTCCATCTGGCGAAATTCGCCAGATGCTTCCAACTCCTTGCCGAAGCCGGGTCCGACCCACGTGGATAGTCGAGATTTGCCAATATTGCCCGTATCCACCGTGTATGTTTGCCCGTTTCGGCTGACTGTCCGGGTTTCTATCTGGGAATTTCCCCACATACTTCCAGTTCAGTTCGCATCCGCCGACCGTTTTGTGATCTACGCCGCAGTGGCGGGCAATCTCCGATCGCTCAAACTGACCCCATTAGGATGCAGGAGAGCCAATCGCACAATCCGGCGTACATTCGCGGCTGCGACGCAAACCATGTTTTTGATTGGCGGTCAGGGCCAGCCATTCGGCATCTAACTGAGTACCGGGCTGCACTTCCACCCATAGTTTGGCTCCCACCTGTTTGGCTGCTGAACCTCGGTGTAGACCATCATATACATAAATCTGGTCGTTTTCATCCTGCACCCTGGACCGGGTCGAACTCCACACCGTTTTGCATCATCTCGGCGTACTCGTCCACCAAATCAGTGTTGGTGGCAGCCCGGTTTCTGGATGAAAACCAACTCAGTTGGTTCTACTAAAACTCGCATACTCATGGTCGGCTCCTTTCGTGACTGGGAAAGGTGTGGTATAATATTATCATCGGGACGGTTGACTTTGGTCGGTTCGTTGTTCCCATTCCGGCGAGATTGCGTCTCGCCGGTTTTGTTTAAACCAAAATGACTCAGCTATCGCTCATCCGGACTGGGTCATTGACTTCCGATTGGATAGACAGGTAATTTACCGTTAAAACAGCGGGTTGCCTGTGGAGATTAGTATCTAGGTAGCTTTGCTTTGTCACGCCCTGGCCTCCCTAAAACTGTTGCTTGTCTCTCGTTTCAGGTCAGATCATTCGTAGATACTAACTCGCAACTGTGGAACAGTATAATATATAATTTATGAACTGTCAAGACACTTCTTAAACTTTTTATTTTATAATTAGATTATTTCGACACACCGCTTTACTTGTTATACTCACATTGTGGTTACGAATTTTTGTAACGGCAAAACATAAAACCCACAATTTCGATTTGAAACTGTGGGTTTCGAAACAAAATATATCGTTCGAAAAGTGTTCAACACATAACCAGAATAGATAAGCCTATCAAAACATTCATCAGGTTAACAGAGTCAGATAAAATCAGTTCTTATGACTCTAGCCCAACTTTTCTATCTCCCTTTGAGCTTGCCGCTTGATACGTCGCCGTTCAGCCAAATCCTCATATTTTAGTTCGTAAGGATTGCCAAATTCATCAAAGATCGGAACACCTTGTAGTTGTCCACCGTACTTTTTCAATCTCTCTTTGTAGACTGTGGCACAATAAGCTACATCGGCTTCATCCACCAGTTTTTTGTCCACGTTTGATGTTCTTCTTAATAACTCTAATATAACCGGCATGAACCCATCCGTAAATAGCAGATAAAACTTCATATTTGCTTGCCCGTTCGATGGACACTGATTGGCTTGCCTAGTAAATCAGCAAATTCTTCTCTAATAATTTGCTCTTTAGTTTTCGGTTTATGACCATTACTCTCAGCAGCCACAAGTAACTCTCCGGTTGGTAATTGAACTGCTCTCATCTTACCAGTCTGAATAAGCTGTGTCAATGCTTTTTCAGACAGGTTATATATTTGGGCAGCTTCAACCAGAGGAATAAAGGTGGGGACACGAAATGAGGGTGCAGTAACTTGAGTATTAGTCATGCATCAGCACTTTCGGAACAACAAAAAACCCGCAAGAAAATTGCGGGTTTTTCTATTACCTGGTTAGTTTAAGCAAACCTTGAAGGTTGCTTAAATTTAAGGTATGGGCTTATGCGATTTGGTAAACCTGCTAAACCCGCAAGTGCTGATGGGTGGATTTGAACCACCGACCCCGAAATTATGAGTTTCGTGCTCTAACCACTGAGCTACATCAGCGCATCCGCTACACATTTTAGTCAAAACACAGGTGGTGTCAAATAAAAAATGAGAAATTAGAGCGAATAATTGCAGTTCAATTTCTTATTCCACTAACTGCGAATGGGTTGGAGGCCCAAAGAATAGATGCCACCAGGCCTGGACCGGGGTTTGGACAATGAGTGCGGGTGAAACCTCTACAGAGTTAGCACTGGCAGCGGGAGCGACTTCCTCGGGCGTGGGCATAATTGCCAGGACGGTTTCACCGGGGCTGGCCCATTTTAGCTCACGTCGGGCTACTTCTTCCACATAGAGGTCGCTGGCTACGTAGCTGCGCCGGGCCAGCAAGCCGGCTTGCTGCTGACGAGCAATTTGTACCTCTTGGCTCAGGCGCTCGGCTTCACGCTGCACCCGATAGTTGGCCGCCGCCCGCCGCCCAAAATCCACAATAAGGAAGATCGAAATGGACAGGGCAATAATTGCCACAAATTGAGCTATCGGTGCTTTGGAGCCGGGACGTTTTTTGGTCACAACCTCTCCTTAGCCGACGTTGTCTTTTTATCATACAATAATCCAAATAATATGTCAACTCGTTTATGTAAAACTAATCTATGGGACTAACAGAGACAAAATCCCCGCTGCCACAATTTCTGTTACCCCATCGGTTCAGACGGTCTCGATAGTTTAGATTTTGTGAGCCAAATTGAGACGAAAGCCATGCCCCCGCACCGTTTCAACATACTTACTGTCCGGGTCAATTTCGGCAATACGTTCCCGTAGACGCCGAGCCAGGGCGTCTATAGCTTGCTCCGACACGCCTTCGGCTTCCTCATCAGACCAGACCACGGCAATAACTTCATCTCGCGACACCACGTTACCAGCATTCCTATACAAGAGTTCCAGCAGATTGTACTGGGCAAGTGAAAGAGGGGGGGTAATCTCTTTGTCCATCACCCAGACCCGCTTGGCCGACAGGTCCATTTTGAGTGATGGTTTTTGTTTATAATCAAGTATAATGGGTGCAGTCGCCTCATCCTCCACAAACGTCAGTTTGGCGCACAGAGCAATCCCCACCTCATCCCCGTTGCGGATCAGTCTCGGTTTTTGGGAGACCGCCTCGCCGTTTAAGAACGTGCCATTTTTGCTACCCAAATCGCGGAGGGTATAGCCTTCGAGGGTTTGGGTAATTTCGGCATGCCGCCGGGAGACTTGCCGGTCGTCAATTTGGATATCACTATCGGCCTCGCGGCCAATAATCATCGTTCGTTTAACCAAAGGCCACTGCGTTTTGGGGCTGTTACCTTCATGCACTAACAGCATGGCCACTTCTTGGTTAGACATAACAATTACCTCCTACCTTGATTGACAACGGGACTTTCGGCTTTTGACAGAAACCCTTTATGTGATTAAGCTATCAGTGTGGTAGAATTTATGGCTTGCAGGTTTTACCACACCGGGGAGAAGAAGAGACATGTCGGGAATATTAAGCCCTGGTACCATTTTATGGTCCCGCTACCGCATTTTAGACCTGGTGGGTCAGGGGGGTATGGGAGCCATTTACCGGGCTGAAGATTTGCGCCTGGAAGGGCGCCTCTGTGCTATTAAAGAAGTTACCCCAGACCCCGGCGCTTCTAAAGAATACCAGGAACAAGCTCAGGCGGCCTTCCACCGGGAAGCCAGCGTCCTGGCTCGTCTGGATCATACTAATCTCCCCAAAGTTTCAGACTTTTTCCTTTTTAATGGCCGTGACTACTTGGTGATGGATTTTGTGCCCGGCCAGGACCTGCGCGAAATTATCGAACACACCCGGCACAAGCAAACGTTTATTCCCGAAGGGCAAGTCCTCACCTGGGCCGAACAGCTCATGAATGCCCTGGAATATCTACATCACCAAGACCCGCCGGTGCTCCACCGGGATATAAAACCTTCAAATATAAAATTAACGCCTAACGGTACGATTAAATTAGTAGACTTCGGCCTGGTTAAGCTGCTTCACCCTGATGATAATCGAACCGTAACTGTTTTGCAAGGCCGGGCTACCATTCAATATGCGCCGCTGGAGCAAATCGGCGGAGATAGTGGTTACACCGACGGCCGCTCGGATATCTATTCGCTGGGAGCCACGCTGTATCATCTGCTCACCAATGAGCCGCCGCCCGACGCTAAAACGCGCTATATTCGCCCCAAAGCTGAAACATCGTTAAGCATTAGGGAAATCAATCCGGAAGTTTCAACCCAAACCGAGCAAGCGATTCTCCACGCCCTGGGCTTGCATCCAGAAGATCGCCCTGACAACATTCAACAATTCCATCGCGAACTCCTGAGCGGTGCGCCCATTGTGATTAACGGCCGGACCACCAACGGCTGGCGTTTTGCTTTCTGGCGCAACCGGGTCCTGTTGGCCTTGATTGCCGCACTTTTAACTCTGGCGGTTATCCTCACCTTTACTCCCGGCCTTTCCGGCCTCAATTCAACCTCAGGAACCCCCCCCATCAGCGAAGTCAGCCGCTAATTCCGGCTGAGGCCAGAGCAAGCTCTGGCCTCCATTACGTTACCTCTTCATCAGATTTTATCCTCGCTAAGGAAACCCCTTGACTGGACCATTTTGACCCAAAAATCCGGCCTGGTTTCAAATACCAAATCACGGTGCCGACAATGGCACACAACAGGCTGACCAGCGGCGTAACCCAGTGACCCGCTGCTCCCTGCTCGATGAGCATCCCAAAAAAGCCCGACCGGGGCCAGGCCAGGGCCACGATGGTGTAAAGCACATATCCCACCAAACCAAAGGCTATGGCCACCAGAGCTGAACGGACCCGCTCTTCTAAAAGTAAACGGTCTCCACCCAGAGTAAAAGATATACCGGCAATGACAAGCATACCTAACAATGAGTAAACCAAATCAATGGCATTAACCGGTCGGGGGGGAGGCTGAATCGAGGAGGAAGGCGGCATGATAGGGGTCGGAGAGGGTACGGGAGTTCGAGTCGGGGTCGGGGTTTGGCTGGGAGTGGGGGTTATTGTCGGGGTTTCGGTTGGAAACGGGGTAAAGGTCGCTGTCGGGGTTGGCGTTTCGACAATGCCGGGACCAATATTAAAGACAACGGATTGTACCGCCAATTCACTGGAAGCCTTAACCTGGAGCGGCGTATCACGCTCTTTAATAATAGGAATCTGAGCCACCCCTCGGGTGGTCTGAGCGGTCAGGGGTTCCAGCGATAGCCCTTCCAGGGGATAATATCTTAGAAAATTGACCAGCGTCCCATCCGGGACGGGATGGCCGTTTTTGTCCATAATCACGCTGGTTCTAAACATGATCCCCTCACCCACCTGTAAATCTATAACAGTTAGCGGTGGGTTTCGCTCGGTCAGAGGCGTAATTGTGCCGTTCTTGCCAATTTTATGCAGCGGTTGAAGTTGAATCGTTTGGCCGGGGTCGGGGCTGAGATCAAGGGGACCGATAGCCGGAATAGTTACCGGCGCAGCGCCGGCCGGCTCAAATTGTTGAAATAACAAGCGCGCGGCTGCTTCCAGATAGGCCGGACCTTTACTGTAAAAACCGTAATAGGCGGTCAACTGGCTAATCTCTGTTTCATCCAAAAAATAGGGCGCATTAAAGGCAAACAAGATCAGATTTTTGTTGCGCAATTGTTCGTAGCGATTTCTAAGCAGCGCCTTGACCGCATCGGATTGGGGGGCTGTATCCACATTGACATCAAGCATGGCAAAAATTATCCAATTGGCCGACTGCAGTAGCTGTTCCGTTTGTTCATTCTCAGGTGAAGGCTGTCCTGTCAGTAGATTCTTAAGAAATGAGAAACCCAGGCTGTTAATCTGTTCCGGTAATACTTGTCCGGTCGCATTCGGACCAAACAACTGAAGTAAAATTTCTTGTAAGCGGGTGGGCGGTATAAAAGAAAATTCCGGACAGAATGGACAATCCCGACCCGTACGATCATCGGTAAAAATGAGGATCTGGTCTCCCGGCTGGGGAACACCGGGCAGGGCATTGCCGCCTGGTGAGGTAGCGGGAGTGATCAGTGTCGCTCCTTCTCGGGCGATCCGGTCAAGATCAAGGGTGATATTGTTCAACAACCCCAAATTTTCAAAGGGTTTTTGAACATTCGTCTGCAAGACATTGTTACTATAAATTTTAAGCTTGGCTTTAATAATCCGTCGCACCGCTTTATCAACGGCCGTCTGAAAATTAGCTTCGCTGGCATACTTTTCCTGAAAAAAGCCAATCGCGTTTTTAATATTGGCCAGTTGGGCGGCTGCATCCTCGCCTCTAAAAGCAAAATCCTGCAGAAATAACACATCACTGCCGGCCAGAAAAGCATTCTGGACCAGCAGCCGCGCCGGAAAGCTTTCTTGAGTCGTCCCTACAATTCCTTCGAGAGCGGCCGGCGCTCCCAGGGGCGCACTGACAATTAAGCCCCTATTCTCCCGCCACGGAGCGATCTCTTTTAAGGCCAAAATCGTGGCCAAGTTCCTGGCATCGAGGCTAATGGGCAGGTTCCCTTGCAGGCCCTGATAGCGCGTGTGGGCAGTCATCAAGCCGTCGGTGACGCCATCCCGGTCATTAGAGTCAAGATTGGTAACTTTGAAGAAGGGTAGTAACTCTTTACGCTGCAATTCGTCGAGCGATTTGTAAATGGTCGGCACGCCCTCATTAATCGCCCGATCGCTGCTGCCGAAACCCGGAAAATGTTTGGCCACGGTGAGAATTTGGCCATTACCGCCCTGGTGGACGCCTCTAATATACGCCTCACCCATTTCACCCACCCAAAAAGGATGGCCACCAAAGGTCCGCGTTCCTAAAGAGCCGCCTCGCTCTGGACGTGGATTATCCAATACATCGAGCGAAGGACCAAAGAGCATATTGATCCCCAACAGCGTCAGCTCCTGCCCAACCACCTGACCGACCAGTCTCGCATTCTCCGGGTTCCAGGTGGCCCCCAAAGCCATCTCATTGGGTACCTCGACCAGATTGCCACCCCGAATTTGAGTGTAGGGGAAACCATCCCCTTCATGATTGACGGCAATAAAAAGAGGCAGAGGGGTGTATTTCTCCACCCCGTTCACTGGCGCAGAGGGCGTAATAGTGGCCGTAGCGGTCAGCGAACTCGTCCCACTGATTTCAGGCGGCGGTGGTGTTTGGGCCAGGGCTTGCAGAGAATTTGTCAGGGCTAAAACCTGGGAGGGCGTGCCTTGATAATTGATAAAATTCTGGTTTTCTGCTGAAATATAAACACCGCCAACCCGGTATCGCTGAATCAATTCGGCAATGGCCGAGTTGAGACCGACCTGGTTGCCTCTGAAAGAAACCATAAATAACTGCCCGACTCGCTCATTGGGGGTCAGCGCGGCAAAAATGGTTTCAATCATAATCGGATCAGGCTCGTTGGCCGTCTCCTGGGCTTCAACGGCAGCAGGTTGGCTGGAACTTAAGCCGAAGGCAGCGATTATTATCAGAATAAAAAGAATATAAGCTTGAAATTTTGGCGGGGTCTGTCTCACTGTGTTTCCCTGACTTGTACGCATTGCCAAAAGTATACTGCCAATGCCAGGTCTCGTCAACAGCAGTTCTGACCGTAATGATTCTAAATTGGTTTTTTGGCTGGCAACCCGGGCCGGCGGGGATACTGGGGTGGAGTTACTTTGTTTTTTTGGATGACCACCACATGCCGTTCTGCATCTAACCCTGGCACCCTCACCGTCAGGGTCTGGCTGACTTTGCCGCCCAGAATACCCAGAGCATTGGCGGCCGCTTTGATTTCAGCGGCAGGGTGCTGGCCTTTTTGGACAATAACTCGACCTCCCACTTTTACGAGTGGCAGCGTATATTCGGCCAGCACCGGCAGAGGGGCCACGGCGCGAGCTACGGCCGCATCGTAGCGTTCACGCTGGTCAGGGCGGCGGCCCGCTTCTTCGGCGCGGGCAGTGAGAACAGTCACGCCGGTCAACTTTCAGACCTGCACGATATGGTCCAGAAAAGCCGTTTTTTTGCCGGTCGCCTCCAACAGGGTCAACCGCAGGTCAGACAGCGCGATTTTGAGAGGCAAACCGGGAAAACCGGCGCCGCTGCCCACGTCAATCAGTGTCAAATCAGGCGGCAAGTCCGACAGCACCTGATAAACGGACAGCGAGTCAAGGAAGTGCTTAATCACAATTTCCTGGGGTTCGACAATGCTGGTCAAATTGACCCGCTCGTTCCAGGCGATGAGTTCCTGGCTGTAGCGTTCAAAGGCGTTGAGTTGAGCTTCACTAAGCGAGAGATTAAATTGTTGAGCGCCATCCCGGAGGACTTGTTGCATTGAGGGCAGCTTTACTTCTCTTTGACCACCTTAATCCGGTCAAAATCACGGGCGATGATGGTATTGGGGAAGATAGCGCGGGCCTCGTTGAGCACATCCTGCTCCCGGTAGCGGCGGGAGATATGGGTCAGGTAAAGCTGCTCGACCTGGGCTTCGCGGGCCAGATGAGCTGCCTGGGCGGCGGTAAGATGGCTGAACTGGCGGGCCATTTCCGCATCCTCGTTAAGGTAAGTCGCCTCGATGACCAGCGCGTCGGCCTGGTGGGCTACGTCCAGCAGGTTGTCGGTGCGGCCGGCGTCGCCGACAAACACGAGTTTGGCGCCAGGGATTTCGGGACCGAGCACATCATCGGGCTGAATGTGCCGCCCATTCGCTAAAGTAATGGTCTCTCCAGCGACCAATTTGCGCCGCTCCGGGCCAAACGGCACGCCCAGCACCTCGGCTTTCTCGTTCAGAAAGGGATGGCGTGACTTTTCCTCAAATAGAAACCCGAAACAATCGGCTCCCCGGTGAAAAACCGGAAAGGCGCTGAGTTGAAAGGTACTATCTTCCATAATCAGGCCGGGCTGCAAAGGGATAAATTCCAGCTTGATGGGTAACTTTTCCCCCCGCAAAACCACTTTCAGCAGTAAATCTTTGACCCGCTCCAACGTCCACTGGCCGCCGTAAATTTCTAACTTTTCAATCGTTTCCCACCGGCTAAAGGTCGAAACAAGACCGCCCAACCCCAAAATATGATCCAGGTGGCCGTGAGTGAGCAATATTTTATTGAGCCGCTTAAAACCCAGGTTACTCTGCAAAATCTGGCGCTGCGTGCCCTCGCCACAGTCAATCAAAAAGCGGTACTCTTTGTACAGCACCGCATTGGCCGAAAGTCCCCGGTGTACCGACGGCGCGGAAGCAGAAGTCCCCAGGAAAACCAGTTCAAACATGAAGAGTGAATCCCTTAACGAAAATTGGGTTATTTTAGTCATCAGTAACCAGATGTCAGTCGTCAGTAAAAACAAATAATCTGGCTACTAATTACTGACCACTGACATCTCACTGTGGAATATCGTTGCGGGTCAACCACAAGATATCGGTAGATTTCAGTAGGATAACTTGATTAGGAAGAGGTTGCAAATCGGAAGCTGGCAGATTAGCTCTGCCCTTGGGAGGAGGTTGAGAGGCGGGACGGTGGCATACATTGCGCAGGGCCAGTTCAACCGTATTCTCCTCATCGCCGACCAGGCGCATACTGTGCAGATCGCCCTCAAAGTACTCACCATTGCGCATCTGGAGGTGCAGGTGGGGTGGAATTAAATTGAGTTTCAGCGGCTCAACTTGCAGGATGGTGTGCCACAGCAAGAATGGCTCCGGCGGGTCTTCGTCAAGCAAGAACCGCCACCACCTGGGCCGGTTGGCGGCCGTGCGATACCCTAAAAATGTAGCAAAGCGGCGAGCCAGGATCAGGCTCACCGCCAGGTAGAGAATAGCCATCAAGATCACAAAGGCCAGGACCGGCAGGGGGTAGCTGTCAATTGGCATCGGCGGGCCAAGAATGTCGCTGACCGAGAGAAGTTCACCTCGAACGAACCAAACAGCCGCCAGACCCAGGGCAATGCCGGTCAGCAGGGTACCGTGGATTATAGCGCTGCCGACCACAGCCAGAACGACCTGCTCAAAAGCGTCGGGGGTGCGGTAGTAGCGAGGACGGTAGGCGGTATAGGTCCGGGTAAAAAGAAAACCAGGCGCGACGAAAAAAAGGAGCAGAATGATGCTTTGCAGGTCGAGGCTTAAACTCATTTATCTTTCCGATATTTTTGTAAAGGCCAACTGGACAGGTCTTCTGGAAAGCTGACGGTTTGGAGGGCACTGGCCGCTTGAATCGCTTCCGTTTTCTTCTTTTCTTTACGCTCTAATATCCTAAAAGCTTCACGCACTACATCCCGGATATATTGGTAATTTTTGGCCAGGATACTTTTATCAATGAATTCAAAGATTTTATACTTTTCTTCGGCCTCTTCGCGCAGCTCTTTCTCCGGGTAGCCGGTGAGCACAATCGCATTGATCCGATGCTCGGCCAGTTGTTTGAGCAGCTCCATCCCCTGCCGGTCTTCTTCGTCAGTCGGGCTGAGGCGCAAATCCACAATAACCAGCTCCGCCGACCGCTCGCGCACGACCTCCATGGCCGCTTGATAACTATCAACGGTTTTGACTTCAAAATCATTCCTGAGAATGTCCTGCAATGTTGCTCGCCAATCCGGCACATCGTCAACAACCAAAACACGCTTACGCATTTTTCCCTCCCAAATAAGCAAATCTGCTTCAACTATACAACCAACCATAGCCGTAGACATAGGAAGGTTGGAAGAATGAAAGGTTGGAATTTTTCTTCAGCCAACCTTCGAGCCGACGAAGTGGCCCGCAGAGGCCAAGACCCCCTATGGGCAGCCCTCCAATCTTCCCATCTTACCCCATTTTCAGGGTGAAGGCAACAGCGGTAGATTCATCGGCAGCAGGATGGTGAAGGTCGTCCCCTCATGGGGACGGCTTTCAACCGTGATCTCGCCGTGCTGTTGTTCCAAAAACGTTTTGACCCACCACAGGCCAAAGCCCAAACCCTGAGGCTGGGTCGTGAAAAACATATCAAATACCCGGTCCAGATTCTCTGCCGCAATCCCCGACCCGCTGTCTGTCACCTGGATGGCAATTTTATCGCCCACCTTGAACGACGCCACTCGCAGCAGGCCCCCCGGCTCGGCCATCACCCGCAGCGCATTGGTAATCAGCTCAATCAGGGCGTCAACCAGCAGATCGCTGGTATCAACGGGCGGCAAATCGGGATCGAGATGGCAAACCACTTTGATATTCTTGGGAATTTCAACCAGCGACAGCGCCCGGTTGATCAGCTCGTTGACATTATGGGCTTTGGCCGGGTGCTGGCGGAATCGGCGCAGCAGCGCCACTGCCAGGTCAACCGTGTAGAGGGTGTTGCGTTCAATGCGCTCTAAATTTTCATCTACCTCTTTTCTCAATTCAGGAGAGAGCTTGACCGGCTGCAGCAGCTCTCGTAGATGCTGGACGGCAATCGGCACCAGGGTGGTGGTATTATTGATCCGGTGAGCCAGGCTGCCGGCGGCTTTGCCCAGCACCGTCCAGCGTTCGGCGGCGATGCGCTGCTCCTGCGCCCACTGCAAGGCTTGATTCGCTTTCTGCAACTCGCTATACTGGCGAGCATTTTGAAGCGCGCTGGCCGCCGAGGCGGCTACCAGCAGCAAGAGCTGCAAATCACCCTCATCAAAATTGCCCTCTTTTTTGTTCAGCAGCTCCATCACACCGACCACTTCCCCCTCCGCGATGAGCGGGACAGCCATAATTTTTTTGGTTTTGAAGCCGGTTAACCGGTCGGCGGCGGGCGACCAGCCGGGGTCACTCTGGACGTTGTTAACCACATGGGGCAGACCCGTTTGGGCCACTAACCCGACAATCCCCTCACCCAGGGGCATCAAGAAATTCTTCAGGCTGGTCAACTCATTCCCCTCATCATCATAGGCCAGTTGAAAGACCACCGCCCCACGCTCCTTATCGAGCAAAGCCAGCGAGCCGCACTCTGCTCCAAAAATCTCGGCGGTACGCTGGACCAGCAGCCGCGGTATCTGCTCCACATCCAGCGTGCTGGAAACCAAGCGGCTGACCTCGTTCACCAGTTCCAAATCGCGGCTCAGTTCGGTGGTGGCCGTGTACAGCTTGGCGTTCTGAATGGCAATCGCCGCCCAATCGGCCAGGGCTGAGAGCAACATCTGATCCTCAGCGGTAAAAGCTCGCTGCTGGAAGCGGTTATCTACCCCCAGCACCCCAATCACGGTTGAGCCTACTTTGACCGGCACATTGACCAGGGCGTTGACTACCAACCCGGTTTTAACCTTGAGGTTATTACTCTCTTTGGAAATAATGATCGGCTCGCCCGTCTGAACCACCCGCCCGGCAATGGAATCGCTGACTTTGACCCAGAAGTTCTTGACCTCCTCACTGCCCAGGTTGGCCTCGGCCCGCAGATAGAGATTGCCGCTCCCCTCGGTCACCAACAGTAGATAACTTTCGTCGGCATTGGTCAGCGTCACCGCCGCTTTGGCCACCCGGCGCAGGACCTCCTCCAGCTCAAGCTGCGAGGTCACCGATTTACCGATTTCAAACAGGGTCTGTAACTGCTGCACCCGCGCCGTTAGTTGCTGGTTGGCCTCAACTATTTCGGCCCGCTTGGTTAAAACCAGGTCGCTGTTCGGTAAAGGTCGCTCCAGCGCCGATTGGATCAGCGCGGCCAGCTCGGCCACCGCAACAGGCTGGTTCAGCCAGCCGACGATATTTTTATCATTGAAATTGGCCCTGGTTATTTCTCCATTAGCTCCAACCAGGATAATCGGGGTAGCCAAGTTTTGGGCGTTCAGTTCAGCCAGCACGGATGAAGCGGGCAGGTCACTTAAGTGGGCATTGAGCACAATTAAATCGGGCCGGGTTTGGTGCAGCGAATCCAGAGCCGTCCGGCCGCTGGTGTGATGGTTGACCCGCATGCTGTACTGCGTTTCCAGGCTGGTTTTCAAGGCAGTGTTTTCAGCCGGGTCAATGATTAAAATGCGAGGAGTTTTTTGCCCGCCAGTCATAGCGCCCCTTTGTCTTTTGCCGTAAACTGAATAGTGTTTTGGCTTTGGTTTATCTTCGCCACAGGCCCAAGGAACTGTTCAACCACCCACAGATTCGTCAACGTATGCTGAGAAATTCGCTCCACTGATAGGGTAACGGACAAGCCGGCCAGCGCCAGTGGCAAAATGAGCTGATCGGCTAGGTGTTTATCCACCATGACCCTGCTGTAGTGAAAGGCGAGCAGCGCCTCTACTGCCTCTTCGGCGACCCGTTCCGACGGTTTGCCCTTTTCGCCCAGAGCGCTAAAACCGGCCCGGCTCGACTCATAGTCGGCCACCAAAAATATTCCGGCGCCCGGCGAGACGGATTGAACCCGCTGAGGTTCGAGGGTAAAGGGCAAATCCACCTGGTCCAACAACCTGGCCGCTCGATCCCGCATGCGTTGGGCAATGTGAGCCGGCAGGCTGGAGGCCACGGCCATGCCATGAACTCGTTTCAACGCCCCGCGTGTCTCCGGGAAAGCTGAAACCGGCTCAGTCCGGCCCGGAAGCGTAGCTTTAATCTCTCCCTCGCCGGCAGGATACCAGCCCCAGGCCGATAACTCGACTTTCGCCGCCAGGCCCAATAGCGCTATCATCGGCAAATAAACATCCCGAAGATAATGAAAAGGCGGACTCCAGGGGACGTGAGTTCCCCCCCTCGCCGTAACTGTGCTGAGACTGGAAGCCAGGGCCAGAGGCGGCAAAACCGTCTGCAAGACCAGCGTGGCTGCTCCGGCGCTGCCACCCTCACAAGCCTCGCTCACGTCGAACTCATAAAAGCCAGGGATGGGATCACTTTGTGGCTCAAAGGTGAGGCTGGTCGAACCTAGCGTAGCGCCTGACAGCTTAGCATCGCAGATCATGGCCGCGGCCCGCACCGCCGTCAAATGTTGAGCGGCCAGGCCGGGATTTTTTCGCCCGGCGCGGATGTGGTCAATACGAATGGGTCGCTGCAGGATAGCGGCCAGGGCCAGGGAGGTGCGTAAAATTTGTCCGCCTCCCTCACCATAAGCGCCGTTGATAACGAGCATAATGCCTCTCTTGGTGATCTATCTAAAATTATACCACAACCCCCCGGCTGAATCGAGCTATAAAGACTGTAAGCAGACAGCTTGATTTGCTAATTTTTAATACTTTAAGTAACATGACTGTCTCATTCACCAAAAGTAGCTGTGAAGGAGTAAATAGAATACACAATTAAATATGCAAAAAAAAGGGACAACTGCTAAATCTTTAAGGAAGGAGATGCGTTTCCCTGTGAATTTAACATCACAAAGGCATTTTATTATTGAGAAATTGGTTAACCTTGCTGGCTGGCTAAGCCAGGGAAAATGGCAAATTGTATCTTCCCAAACAGTAGATGCGCTCCACGTTGAGATCTACCAGCTCGAAAGAACTCTAGCGAATGCCCCGACTCGCCCCACCCGCACGGTGCGAAATTCCAAGCCCTTAGAGCCAGTTACCGAACAACAAAAAATTGTGGACCTAGCCGGATAGTCTCACAGGTCCGGCGAAATTTTGCTGCGTGTTCTAACAAATAAAAACAAATCCCGTCTCGATTTGAGGCGGGATTTTTGTTAGGTAGCCATGATTGCTCAGCCATGTCATTTCGACCGAAGTACCCATAGGGCATAAAGGAGAAATCCCTCATGCCTATATATCGCTTTAGGGATTTTTCGGCCTACGGCCTCGAAATGACATGGGAGCTGAGTAGTAGCAGGTAGCCTAAATTACCCCTTAGTGCCCCGAGGCAATCGTGTATCCCCGGCGAGGAATGGTGATGATAAACTCAGGATTGCTCGGGTCAGACTCGATTTTGTTACGCAAATTTTTGATATGCATGCGCACCAGGTCGGGGCTGCCGCTCTCCGACGGATAATCCCAGACTTCTTGCAGGAGACGGTCGCTGGTAAAAACTTCATCGGGATGCATCATTAAATGGTAGAGCAGGTCGAATTCAACCGGAGTTAACTTGACCTGTTTTTTATTGGTGGTGACTTGATAGCTGTTTCGATCCAGGGTTAAATCTTTAACCTTCAGCATCTGGATAGGGGGTTTGGGGATGACTTGGCTGGCCCGCCGCAGAATAGCGGTAATCCGAAGCTGCAACTCTTCCAGGTTAAAAGGTTTGGTCAAATAGTCATCCGCGCCAGCTCGAAACCCGGCCACACGGTCTTCGGGGCGGCCCAGAGCGGTGAGGAACAGGATAGGCACGTTGGCCAGAGCGGGATCAACGCGCAGCTCCCGACAAGTTTCCAATCCATCCATCCCCGGCATGACCACGTCGAGCACGATCAAGTCCGGGCGATGGCGCCGTGCTTCTTTAATAGCTTCGATGCCACTGTAAACCACATATACTTGATAATGCTTGCGCAGGGAGGCCTCAATGGACTTCGCCACTTCGATGTCGTCATCTACCACCAGGACCCGGTGCGTAGCTCCCCCGTCCTGAGAAGACACAGCCATAGTCTCTTTTCCTGATTTAACACAATTCTAACATAAAGATGTTATCATTATAGCATAAGGCCAGTTTTGGGACAATCATCTGAAATGCAAGTCAAATTTAACTTGTCTTTAATTTAGTAATGGTAGCATGAGACGCAATTAATCGGAAACCGGCATATTTAGCAGGACTAAATTTTAGTCAAGCGAAGAACATTAAAATTAACAAAAAGACAAGACCGCAGGTAAGAATTGGCAGGTTACAGCGTCTAAAGAAGTCAAAGGTTAAGTGGGTTGTCATCGTATAAGATAGAGTAAAGGCCAGAAAGTACAGGAACACGTTTATGTTAGAGCATAACACCACTATTCCGTTGTTTCCGTTGAATGTGGTGCTGTTTCCGGGGATGATGTTACCACTGCACATCTTTGAAGATCGCTATAAGGTCATGGTCAAAGAATGTCTGGCGACGAGCCAACCTTTTGGGGTAGTCCTGGCTCGGAGTAAGCAGGCTCAAGCGCCCAACGTGGCTAACCTTTATTCTGACGATCTTTATGAAGTTGGAACGACAGCGCGCATCACGGCGGTGGAAAATCTTAAAGAAGGCCGGATGAATTTGATCACGGTGGGACAAGAACGCTTTGTTATCAAGGACGTTTATCCCAGCAGCTACGATTTTCTCATGGGACGAGTGGATCCGTTTCCCTTGCAGGATGACGATGACTCGCAACGGGTGACGCTCCTGGTGCACAAACTTCGGCCAATGGTCAGGCAGTACATCAATCACCTGGCCGACGCCTCGGGTGAGGACCTCTCTAACGCCACCTTACCCAGCGATCCAACGGCTCTGGCCTTTTTGGCCGGCACGGCCATCCAGGGTCCGCTGAGTGATAAACAGAAACTTCTGTCAGCCAAGTCGCTGCGGACGTTAATAGCCAGCACGGTCAGCATGCTGGATAAGGAAGACCAAATTCTGGTTTATATGTTGGAAGCCTATTCGGCTCACCAACGCGTTGAACGATTACCTTTTGTAGATTACTCCTTAAACTAACAAAGCTGAACGCTTCGACCCGTCAATCGGCTCTGTTACCCCCTTACCTTCTACAAAAGATAAACAACTGGCTGGCAGCACCACGAGGGCGTGTTTTGTTGCTACACGGAGTAGTTTAAAAAACGAGCCGGAATGAAAAATTTTTAGAGACGAGGTGAAGAGTTATGGCAACAACTTGGGCTCCCGAAGAAGCGTTGTTTAGGTTAAGCATTGCCGATCTTGCGGCTACCGCTCCTGTAGCGCCTGCTGAAGAGAAACGTCTCATTAAGCTGATGCTGGAAGGTAAAAAGGCAGCCAAGCGACTGGCTAAGGACCAGGACTTGGACGAAGAGTTACACCGACAGCTTAAGGCAAAGGCGGATGAGGGGCAGGCGGCTCGCCGGACGTTGATTCAATCGAATGGCCGTTTGGTCATCAGTATTGCTAACAAATATACCGGGCATGGGCTGAGCCTGGCCGAATTATCCCAAGAAGGGGTGTTGGGCCTGATCAGGGCCATTGACAAATTTGATGTCACTAAAGGGGTGCGTTTAAGCACTTACGCCAGCTACTGGATTCGCCAGAGTGTGAGCCGGGCTGTGGCCGTGCAAACACGTGTTATCCGCTTGCCTGTCCACAAAGTAGATCACCTGGGAAAAATCAAAAAAGCTATGGGTCAACTGACCCAGCAGTTAGGCCGCGTGCCCGAATTAGAAGAAATCGCGGCCCACACCGGCGATGCCCCGGAACAAATCCATGAGTTGCTTCAAGACGGGCAGGAGACCCTCAGCTTGGAGGAGCCTGTCGGCGATGATGGGGCAACCCTGGCCGACTTTGTGGAAAATGATTTGACTCAGGCCCTGGAAGATCAGGTAGATTCCACCCTGTTGGAGAGTGAGATCCGCCGCGCTCTGGCCGGATTGACCGCCCGCGAGAGCCGCATCGTCGAACTGCGCTATGGCCTGCGTGATGGTCAGCCCTTAACCTTGCAGGATGTGGCTGAACGCTTTGGCTTGACCCGCGAGCGCATTCGCCAGATTGAAAAAGAAGCCCTGGCCAAGCTGCGCCGTCCTGACCAAGCCGGACGATTGATTGGCTTTGTTAACTAAATCAACGCAACAAAATTAAAAACCTCCAGCCGAGTTAAAGGCCGGAGGTTTTTTGATTCTCAACCGCCATTAACTCTCGTATGGTTCTATTTTCGGGAATGTTGTTGAGATAGGCCTGCTCCAACGCCGGATCATTAATTTGAGCGGCCTGAGCCATAATATAGGCATATCCTTGCCTTAAGATTTCATGGGCTTGCTCAAATCTTTGATGAGCCTGCTCAATCTGAAAGCAGGTGAGGTATACCACGGCTGGGTGTTCGATGCCCTGTATCCCTTGATTGGTTATGGAACTCCAGGCATGGCGAGCGCATGTCTCGGCCAGGGTCAAATCATTTGCCGCCAGAGCAGCTCGTCCCAAATGAGCGATATCCTCCGTCATTTTTGCTTCTTGTTGTAACTCCCGCTGGATTCTGAGAACCTCTTCAAAATATTTTTTAGCCTGCCGTGGTTCACCCTGCTCATGTAGGGTCCAGCCATAGTAGGTCAGAGCAGTGCCCAAGGCCCATAAATCATTTATTTCTCTCAAAAGAGTCAGGGCTTCATCCAGAAGAGTCAAGGCTGTTTCATACTCTCCTAAGCGGGTATACAGAAACCCCAATTGATAAAGGGTGTATACCTCCGCCCGCCGGTCACCTGTAGCCTGGGTAATAGCCAGAGCTTCCTGAAAAAGTTGCAGAGCCGCTGGGTAATTACCCAGCGTCCGCTGAACCTTGCCCAGGCCACGCCGGGTTAGAGCTTCACCGGCCCGATCGCCAATCGTTCGGTGAAGCGTGAGCGACCGATCATAACATTTTTGGGCCTCTATAGGCTGGCCCATATCGTAGTAGACCCGCCCCAATTGGCTCAACCCGCTGCCTAGCCCCACTTGATCGCCCAGCACCTGCCACAACTCGGTAGCCTCTTTGAAGAAATAAAGGGCTACCTCGTAATCAGCCTGATAATGGGCCACCAGGCCCAGATTCTTCATGCAGTCAGCCTGAGCGTTTTTATCTTGATATTTCTGAGCAATACCTAACGCGCGCTGCAAATAATCGTGAGCCGTTTCATACTCCCCCCGTAGATAGAGCAGCTTGCCCCAGTGGCTGTAGCCTTCGCCGACAAGTTTCTCATCGCCGGCTTTTTGGGCCAACTGCACCGCCCGCTCGACCATTTCCAAACCGGAGTCGTAATCGCCGCTCGTCTCGTATAAGCTGGCCCACTGTTTCGCCGCCAGAGCGCGGCGGTAATCGTCGTTGAGGGCCTCTGCCATGATGCCCAGCGTACCCAGGTCTTCCAGGGCCTCTTCGCGCTGCCCAATCAAATTATACAATTTGACTCGCTCCATCAAGATATCCCAGTAATCTACCGAGACCATTCCGTAGCCATTTCCCGTCGAGGAGCGATTATGGAGGTAGGTCAAGATTTCCGTGTAATGGTCAATGGCGGCATGATTAGCATACTCGCGGCGAGCCTTGTCACCGGCAATCTTCAGATAATAAAGCGCCTTCTCCGCATCGTCGCTGCGGCTGTAATGAAAAGCCAGTTGCTCTACTTCGTCGGGTACCAGGTTTTCCAGGGCTGTCCCCACCGCCCGGTGCAACTGCCTGCGCTGGGCCAGCAGCAAACCTTCGTACACCACTTCCTGGGTAATGACGTTACGAAAAATGTACTCCCATTTGGGCGCCGGCACTTCCAGGCGAATCAGCTTTTCACTTTCCAGGTCTTCTAGCTGTGAGGACAGCCAGAATTGGGCCTGTTGCAGGGGGTGGATGGCTGATAACAGCGAGCGTTGAAAACTGGGGCCAATCACCGAGGCAATTTTCAAGGTGAGTTTTTCGGCTTCCGAGAGGCGGTCAATCCGCGTCAGAATAACATCCTGCACGGTATCGGGTAAATTGAGCGTTTGTGACAGTTCGAGCAGTTGATCGGCCTGGCTGTCGGCCACATTGAGGAGAGCGCCGGTAATCTCCTGGATAAAAAATGGATTACCCTGTCCCCGGCTCAATAAAATATCTACCATACCCGGGGGCAGTTTTTTATTGCCCAGTAAAATCTCGACCAGTTTCAGACTTTCGTCGGTCGAGAACGGTTCCAGATGAAGCTTGTGCACATAGGGCAAGAGGTTGAGGTCGTCCAACGGGGTCATATCCTCGGCAGGCATGGGCCGGTGCGACAGTACCAACAACAGCGATGAACCAGCCAGGGTTTTGGTCAGATACGCTGCCAACAGGAGAGACAGCTCATCGGCCCACTGAATATCTTCCAACAGAATCAAGAGGGCATGGCGTTTGGCTTTGCGACGGAGCAGCGCTTCAATCAAGGCAAAGGTATTATTACGACGTAGTTGGCCGGAGATGCTTTGGGTGAAGCTGTTTTCCGGCGCTTCCAGGCCCAGCACGTCTGCCAGCAGCGGCAAGCGTGCCGCCCAATAGCCAGGCTGGCCCGGAGGGTCCTCCAAATCAGCCACAGTTGTAGCCAGGCGAGCCAGTTGCCGGGCTGGGGTCAGGGTGGGGGTCAAGTCGCACAGTGCAGCGATAACCTCACGCCAGGCCTGGTAGGGAGTTTGCCGGCCATAACTGATACACTTGCTGCCATAGCCAATACCGCCCTCCATAATCCATTCTCGCACCAACTCTGATACCAACCGGCTTTTGCCCAGGCCCAACTCGCCCTCAAGGAACAGCAGGTGAAGTTGACCCTGGCGGGCTTCGGCGGCAATACGCCGCATTTCTGCCAGTTCGGCCTGGCGGTTAATCAGGGGATCCTCGCGCAGTAAGTAGCGTATGATAAATTCGTCTTGCGCGCCCTGCTCACCCTGTACCCGATAGGCGGCCAGGGTTTCAGTTTTACCTTTCAGAGCGATTTTTCCCAGGCTTTCAAAAACAAAGTGCGAACCAACTCGCTCTTTGACCCGTTGGCTCACCAGGATCGTGCCTGCTTTGCCATACTGCATCAGCCGCGCTGCCAGGTTGACCGTATCGCCGATGACGGTATATTCTTGCCGGCTGGGCGCACCGACCGGCCCGGCAAATAAACTGCCCTCGGTGATGCCGATGGCCATCCGCAGTCCCTGCGCCTCGGCCACAGCCTGTAAATCCAGGGCACAGGCCACGGCCCGGAGGATGTCATCTTCATGGGAGAAGGGCGGCGCTCCAAAAAGAATCAGCAGGACCGTACCTTTGTCGTCCACCGCCACTTTATTGAGCGAGCCTTCAAACCGCCGCACCACTTCCTGGATGGCTTGCAAAAATTTCTGCAATCGCGGAGCCACATCCACCGCCTGGTAATCAAAGCCACCGATCCCCACAAATAGAACGGTAATTCGCCGCAATTCGGCCAACCATTCCGCTTGTTCGCCTAGGCGGTCTCGAACGGCATCGGGCACATAGCCCCGTAAAGCTTTTTCAGCAATCTCGGCCTCGCCCGGTTTCAGTTTGCTCCAGCGGAGCGGAGCGGGTTGGGTTTTAGGCAAGGGCACGAGCACTTCGGTTACCTCGACAAACCCAGAGGGCATGACGGTGCCCCTGAAAAATGACTGAACTTCCTGCCAGGCTGACGGGCTTAAGATCGTCTGGCCGGGCAGGGCCTGCTTGTCAGCCATCGCCACCTGCACCAGCGGGTCACCGCCGACCACATACTCCCAGTGCTCGGCCACACCACCAATCGTACACTCCAGCACCTCCCCGGCCCCGACCCCGGCCTTCATAGACAAAGAAGCCGAACCGCGCGATGTTTTAAGGTTGGCAAACTCGCCCATCTGCCCTTGCATGGCCAGCGCGCACTCCCCGGCCTGACGTACCGCGAGCTGCATAGAAATTTCTTGCGCCGGGAATAACACGGTCAGGGCATCCCCGGAAAACTTGATTACCTGGCCCTGGTAAGCCTGAGCTGTTTCAATCATTCGGGTGAAATATTGGTTGATAAGTTGAGTTAGCTCTTCAGCGCCGGTGGGACCAGCTTGACTGAGTAACTCGCTCAAGGGGGTAAAACCGGAGATATCGGTAAACAGAACCACCGCCGGAAAGCAGCGAGCGGCTGGCTCGATTAAAAGACGTGGTTGATGGTAAATTACCTGAGCGACCGGCGTAGGTACGTAAGCCGCTAATTGCTCTAATAAATGTGGCGAAGCCATGAATTAATAGTCAACAACCAAGGGTTAATGATTAATAGCCAATGGTCAACTCTACCCTAATTGATTATCAAGGATGGAGGTTAAAGTGTCAATAGGCCAATTGTCAACGCCATAAACTATTTAACGCAGTCTAGCCAGAACTGTGGCTGTTCCCAGAAATACAAAAATGCCGGGAGCCAGTAAGGCAAAGAAGTTTCCCGCGAGCAACAGGATGAGTAAAAAGGGTGCTGCCCCCAAAATAACACAACCGGCGACAACCCGGCTCAGATAGCGCGACCGGCGCCGGCCAACGCCCCAACGGACAGCCTCAGCGATAAAGCCAGCCACAGCCGGAGCAACAAACAGACCGATGATAATCGTAAAGAACCCAAACCTATTTAAGACAAAAGTAAACAGGGCCGCCGCAAGCAATGACAGCGGCAAAGCAATTGCCGCAGCAATAACATAATCCAGGTTACCGCCGCTGTAATACTTTTCCTCTTGCTCGCGGATGCAATCCGGGCAGCGGAAGCCAACCGGGGTCCGCCGGGCGCACTTGGGGCAAATGGGTCTGTTGCAGCGATTGCAGCGCAGGCCGGTCTGGGTTTGGGGATGGCGATAGCAGTAGGTCAGGCCAGGATCGGGTTCGCTCACCGGCTCTTGGGGCGGGCCAGCAGGTTGATAACCCAATTTTTGCTGGACCCGGACCAAACCCGCTTTGGCTTCGGAGTTATCGGGGTCAAGCGCCAGCACTTTATTGAAACAGGCTTCCTTTTCGGCCAGGGACTCCACCACTCCGGCCAGTCCCAGCCAGGCGGCAATATTATCGGGGGTCTGGCGCGTAGCATCTTGCAGCAGGCGGCGGGCGTCTTCAATATCGCCGACCCGGGCGGCAGCCAATCCTTGTTGGACGAGATCGGGGATTGATGTGTCATTCATAAAAGGTCTATTGCTCCGTTACTTTTTGGTTTGCGGCCAGCCCAGCCGCTGCATGAGAGTCCGATAAAAGTAGTTCTTATCCTGCAAACGGACAAAGCGGGCCACGGCCGGGCTGGCTTGCATGACCACTTGATCCTGGTTGGCCAGTTCAACCTCAAACTGGCCGTCAACCGTTAAAACAGCGGTATGATCCGTAGAAATCTGGACAGACACCGTCACCCCCTTGGAGAGAACAATAGCCCGCTCCAGGCTAAGGTGAGGCGCCAGAGGTACTAACAAAAAGTTTTCCAGTTCCGGCGGCAAAATCGGTCCACCTGCTGCCAGGGCATAGGCCGTCGAGCCGGTAGCCGTTGCCAGGATAAGCCCATCGGCGGTGTAGGTGGTCAGAAAGACGCCGTCAATATCGGTGTGCAGCCGGATGACCCGGGCAAATTTGCCCCGGCCAATAACCACTTCGTTGAGCGCCTCATAGGTATTGACGACCCGATCGGCCTGGTAACGTTCGGCGCGCAGGAGCATCCGCTCCTCGATCCAGCAGTTGCCCAGCAGGGTTTGGCGAATCCGGTCAGGCCATTCGGCGGGCTGGACCTCGACTAAAAAGCCGAGGCGGCCCATGTTGATCCCCAGGATAGGGATAGACCGGCTGGCCGTCATGCGCGCCGCTCGCAGCAGTGACCCATCGCCTCCCAGGGTGATCAGCAAATCCAGGTCGTCCAGCCGATCTTTGATCGCTTCCTCGCTCCAGCTTGAGCTAACCCAGGCCGACGCGCCCAAGCCCTCGATAAATTCCAGCATTTCGGCGGCCATCACCCGCGATTCGGCCAGTTTGGGGTGGTAGAGCAAGCCGATTTTATAAAAGGCCAACTGGGGAAGGTCTGGAGCCATCGTTACTGTTGTCCCACGGAGAAGCATAGCCACCGGGTCGCAGGTCGCAAACATCCTAAACCTGCTACTTTGCGACCTGCTACCTGTTATTATTCTAATTTTTCTTTCAGCCAGGCTGGCACATCGGCCAGATCGACGACCGTTTGCTCACTCTGGCTCAAATCTCGTATCGTCGCTTGACCTGCCTGCACTTCATCCTCACCCACAATCACGGCGAACACAGCGTTGATCCGGTTGGCGGTTTTCAACTGGGCTTTCAGACTGCGGTCACCGGGCGTGAAAAGGGCGCCGATATGCTCGTCGTGCAGCGTTTCGACCAGCTTCAACGCGGCCAATTTCGCCAGCTCGCCCAGGTAGGACACGGTCGCTTTGGGCAGCGGTTCGGGCGGCGGTTCAACCCCCAGGTGGCGCAAAGCGATGACATACCGCTCGATGCCGGAACCAAACCCGATGCCCGGCGTGGGCCGTCCGCCCAATTCTTCAATCAGGCCGTCGTAGCGGCCACCGCCGCAGATGGTATCCTGGCTGCCCAGGCCATCGGCCTTAATTTCAAAGACGGTTTTGGTGTAGTAGTCCAGCCCGCGCACAATCCGGTAATCCACCACGTAGGGGCGGCCAATTGCTTCCAGGTACGCCTTAAGCTTGGCAAAATGGCTGGCGCAGTCGGCGCAGAGGTGGTCGGTGATGCGCGGCGCGTTTTCCAGCAGGGCCTGGGTGGCCGGCTCTTTGCTGTCGAGGATGCGCAGTGGATTTTTTTGCAGCCGCATTTTGTCGTCGGGCGGTAACCTGTCGGCAAAGGCGCTAAAGTAGTTAACCAGGGTTTGAATGTAGGCCGGCTTGCAAACCGGGCAGCCGGTCGAGTTGATATACAGGCGCAGGCCGTAAAAGCCCAGGCTGGTGAAGAGGCGCCAGGCCACGCTGATCACCTCGACATCCACTGCCGGGTCTTGCTCGCCAATGACTTCAATGTCAAATTGGGAGTGCTGGCGGTAACGCCCGGCCTGGGGCCGCTCGTGGCGAAAGAGCGGGCCGGTCGTCCACAGGCGCAGCGGCATCGGCAGGGTATGCAGACCATTTTCAACATAGGCCCGCATGATACTGGCGGTAAATTCCGGGCGCAGCGCCAGTTGGTCACCATCCCGGTCCTCAAAGATGTACATCTCTTTTTCGACAATGTCAGTACCCTCACCGACGCCGCGTACAAACAGGCTGGCCTGTTCCAGCAGCGGGGTGTCAAGGCGCTGGTAGCCAAACAGATCGGTTGTTTCCTGAATTTTAGCAAGAATAAAGCGCCAGTAGGGCTGGTCGTCAAAAAGAACGTCCCGCATGCCGGTGACGCGCTTATATTTGGTCAAGTTTCAAATCTCCTTGAGAAGATAGCTAATCTGGGGGATTATAGCCTAATTTTGAGGGGATGTCTAGGGAGTGGGTGTAACCGATTCTAGCATCAAGCGACTTTCTTTGCCTGATGCCCTATTTTATGTTACCCTCTGCCCATGCGCTACGCCATTTTCTCAGACATTCACAATGAGACCAGGGCGCTGCTGAAGGTGCTGCGCCATGCCCGGGAGCATTCGGTGGAGGGCTATTTTTGCCTGGGCGATGTGGGCGTGGACGATTGCGTGGCGCTGGTGCGGGAGGCCGGCGCGCCAGCCGTGTTTGGCAATTGGGAGGTGTCGGGCTGGCCGCACCTTTCACCGGAAAACCAGGCCTGGGCCTTGGGCTTGCCGCCTTTTCGCAAAGAGGCGAATTTTTGGCTAACCCACGCTACCCCACTCTGGCCTGCCCATTTGAAAAGTCTGGCCGATTTGAACGCCAAGCGTCGTAACGTGCCGCTGTCCCCGCTCTTTCCCTACCTGCACTTTGAATGTCCGGCGCTATGGGAGATTATGGGCAACCTGACTGGGGCCGGTATGCCGCTGCTGTTTCACGGTCACACCCACCGCCAAATGGCCTGGCGTTTTACTGCCGACAACCATCTCCAGAAGCTGAGCCACTCCTGCATCACGCTCCGTCCCGGTGATACGCTCGTTGTCGGCGTGGGCAGCGTGGGCCGTCCTGAGGATGGGCCGGGAGCAGCCTATGCCATTTATGACGACACGCTCAAACAAGTTGAGTTGGTCAGAGTATAATTATATGAGTTTGGGCCGAAAGTCTAGGGCTTTACCACTAGGGGGCCTTCGGCTCTGCCCGCCCACGAGGGGCTAAACTACCTGAACTGCGCAACTCCTAAATCATTCAAACTGCTGAATAGAAGGCTGATCTCGCAGATTTTTTACGTCAGCTTGTTCCCAAACTGACGCGAAGCGTGGGCACAAGCTGGCCGTGTAAGCTGTTACTCTACCTCTGCTGCGGCCAGCCTCTCTTGCAGCATGGCCATGGCCATGTTGCCGATCATTTCCATAGCCTGAGCGGCCTCGTTTTGGTTTTGCCGCCGGGCTTCTTCGATATTCGCCGATAACACTGCGAAGAAGGACTCGTCAATTTGATCGAGTTTTTGCGCCAGAATTTTCTGCGGGTCGCGGGATTGTAAAACTTCTCGCAGCAGGGCCACAGATTTCTGCAAGGCAGCCCGGCTCGCCTCTTCCTGGCGAGCTTTAGTATCCAGAATTTTGGTGCGCAAATTTTTAAGCGTTTCAGCCTGCTTGGCGTCGCCAGCTTTGGCGGTTTCGTCAATTTTAGTGGTCAATTGCTGGAAAAAGGTATAATCCAGCAAAGGATGGCCCGCCGCCGTAAAAGCTTCAAACTCTTCGTTGCTCTGGGCGTTTTGTAATTTCTCCAGTAAATCTTCCCGGCTGGTGATGTGAACCAGGCCCAAACTGGAGTCAATCTCGGCCACGGCCTGCTGTCCCTGGCTGCTCAATTCGGCCAAAACGCTGCGCAGGGCATAAAGCGCCTGCGCCCCCGCCCGATTGCCCTCCATCTGAGCTGCCTGCATCGAGGCAGTCAGGATTTCAAAAAACTCGCGGTCAAGCTCGGCATCATGTTCTTTGACTTTTTCCTGGAGCGCGGACTCATCTCGCACCTGCAAAAATTCTTCCAGCAGTTTAACTTTGGCTTTTTGCGCCTCTAAAACTTCCTCGGTAATGCCATCTGCCTCCAAAACAGCCTTGATAATACTATCAAAGGTTAAAAATACCTTCGGGTTCAACAGATAGAATTTACGCTGTTCGGAAGGGAGGCTGTTAACCAGAGAGTTGGTCAGCGAACCAATCATTTTTTCTTGATCCGGGCCAGCCAAATGAAGGCTATTGGGGGCCAACACCAAAGCCAGCTCTTTCTCTAAATCATAATAAAGCATGGGGATGGTCAGGGTATTGACAAAACTACACTGCGGGCATGGGACCGCACTCAGCCGGCCTTGTAAAAAGGCGGATTTTAAGGCGGGGTTTTGACCGTCAATAATCGGCACGACCGGGGCATTAAACTGTGTGCGGCAATTGGCACAAACTATCGGGACAATCTGCTGAGTTGCCATAATCTTTGGAATTTACCTTTCTATTCACAACATTCGGACAGCCAGGGCAGGGCTGGAACGTCAAAATTTTGAGACGAAAATAATATCTTACTCTTTCGCCAGTAAAATAGCAACTAAAAACCGCCACATGCGAACATCTGTGGCGGTTTTTTCTCAAAATATCCAGGTTTCTTTGGTTTAATCGCGGAAGAAAGATTCCACCTGCACTTGATCTTCTTCACTGGGAAGAGTTTCGACAAAACTAATACGATGCCAGGGGAAGATCACACGGGTGGCATCGCGCTCGATGTAAATCAAGTTTTTGCCATCGCGAGCGCGAGCATTGGTACAAATCAGAAAATTCGAGGTTGGATCTGGCAGTTCTTCAATCTCAGCCATAATCGCATCTGCATTTGAAATGTGGATGATTACGGTGATCGCCATGAATATCTCCTGAGAAAATAGTAAACAGTTTTAGCGCATTTCTACTTCAATGAGCAGTTTACCCAATTGCAGTTGGTCGCCACTGTGCAGCACTTCCGGCAAATAGGGAGCCAGACGTTTCCCGTTGATAAACGTACCGTTGATACTCCCCAAATCTTCCACGACAACCGTTCCTTCTCGCTTGAGAATACGGGCATGCCGCCGCGATACGCCTTTCTCCAGACCGTTGTCATTGGTCAGGTCAATTTCGGGGAAAACATCGCTGGCTGGATCCAACCGCCCCAGGTGAACTGCCTTGGTCAGGGTTGCTTCAATCTCGCGGCCATTGTCGCCAATCCTTAAGCGGACGGCCAGGGGGCCGGTCCCCTTGACAAAAGCACTCGACTCACCTTCACCCTCTTCTTCACCCACCCAGCCGATTTCATCGGTCCCTAGAGGGTCAGTGCCCCGGCGATCATCTTCTAATAAATAAGTTCCACACTCACTGCAAAAGAGGGTATTAGCAACGTGAGTTGTTCCGCAGAATGGACACTTAATCACGGTGTATCTCCTTAGGCAAAATGGACAGGCTACGGGTACCGTAGCGAATCTTTTTCCGACCCTCGGCGGACAGATCACCCGTGCGGGCTAGCCGACCGGCTTCAAGCAAAGCGGCGCGAGCCAGATCGGTTTCGCCAAGATTGAGCAACCGAGTGGCCATGGTCTCTAATCGCTGGGTGGCGGCGCTGATCTGACCATTTTCCAGGTCGGCCATGGCTTTTTCTTGCATTTTGAAAATTGCCAATTTCCCCAACGCCGTCACAATGGTTGGAGGAATTTCCACATTTCCTTCCGCTACCGTCACAAAATCACCGACCAAGTCAACCCACTCCCAATTGCGGCGGTTGGACTGGCCCGGTACGTCACCGTCAACAGTTAGCCGCATTAAGCGTTTCTGTTCAGGCGTTGTCTCCGAACGCACTCTAAATTCCATCAGGAGGGTTTTACCGCTGCCTGTGCCAAGCGGCCCCAACACCGTTTTATCCGCCCGCAGGTCCAGACGCTGGATATGCGGCGTCACCTGAAACGCCTCTTTGAGCGTAACCCCAGTCGAAGTGTTGACGCTCATGGTCAATTCGCGGGCGACAACGGTACTGAGGTTGCGAATGGTGCTCTTGAAAACATCTACAACTTTTCGGGGCGAGTCAATGTAGACCGAGGTTCCCCCGGATAGGGTCGCCATTTGATCCAGCAGATTCTCATTCCAATCCGAACCGATGCCCATGGTGCTGAGGCTAATTTGATGATGCCCGGCCCATTCGGCTTTTTCCAGGCAGCCTGCCTCGTCGCCATAAGTTTGACCGTCGGTCAAAAGAATAAGGTGGTTAACCGACTCCTGGGTCCGATTTCGCTCCAACTCCTGCAAGCCGGCCACCAGTCCCTGGAGCATTTCGGTACCGCCGCTGGGCTGGATAGTACTGGCAATAGATTTGGCCATGGCCTTATCCACGCCTTTTTGGCTGGGCAAAATAACCTCGGCCCGGTCGCTAAAGACCACCAGGCTCAGCGAGTCGTCGGGATTGAGCCGATCAATAATTTGACGCGTCCCTTCTTTGACCTGCTGCAAGCGCATGCCCTGCATCGAGGTGCTGCGGTCGAGCACCAGACAGATATTCAGCGGCAAGCGGGCGGTCGGTAAATCTGAGGCAGGGGTAATATCCAACAAAACATAGAAGGCCTGTTCTTCCACATTAATCAGGAGGTGTTTATGGCTGATGGTCGCCCGCAGGCTGATGGCCGATGATTTATCCAGCCCTTCCGACTCCCGCAGACGGTCGTAGACACGGCGCTGTTCCGGGTCGCCTAAGACTTCGTAAGCTTCCTGTACTTCTTGAAATATTTCGGCAGCCGCGGGGTTGTTACTCACATCAGGATGATATTCGCGCACCAGAGTGCGATACATCTTGCGAATTTGATCTTCCGTGGCATTATTATCAACTTTGAGAATTTCGTAGTAATTTTTGTCAGTTCGCATCAGGGTCGCTCTCCCTGCTTTTCCGTGATTTTAAGACTCAACACCCATCGAGACCATAACTGCCGTAATATTATCCTCACCACCGTTTTTATTCGCCATTGTAATCAGGTGATCACACACTTCTTGAGGGGTAACCGAAGCGCCCATAATCTCACGCAGCTTATCATTTTTTACCGGTCCCCATAAGCCGTCACTGCAAAGCAAAAGCGAACTCCCTGGCGGTAAATGCTGCACGTAAATATCCACTTCCATCGCCGTGCCCTGCCCAATTGCCCGATATAACACATTGCGCTGGGGGTGGGTTAAGGCTCCTTCGGCTGTTTCCTGGCCCAACTCAACCAATCGCTGGACCAGAGAGTGATCTTTAGTTATCTGTTTAAGATTACCCTGGTTAAACCAATAAACCCGGCTGTCTCCCACATGGGCAATATAGGCGCTGTTTCCCATCACCACAGCGATAGTTAAGGTTGTGCCCCCATCCGGTACAGCTTCCTGTACGGCCTGGTTGGCGCTCTCGACAGCCTCAATCAGGACCTCGTTAATCGGCCGGTTAGCCGTACCCGAATTCTTGTTAGCCAAATAGGATAAGTAAATATTTTTAAGAATACATTCCGCCGCCGTGCGAACTGCCAGCGAACTAGCTAGTTCACCTTTTTGATGACCGCCCATGCCATCCGCCACTATAAACAGGCCAAAAGGTTCCTGGCCATCGTTGTGCTGCAAGAGTGACTCAAATGTATAGAAAGAGTCTTCGTTCCGATCACGAACCCGGCCAATATCGGAGAGTTTGCCCACGTGCAATCCAGGCGGCAGCCGACCGATGCCTCCACCCTGATTTGTGCCTTGATCCGAACTTTTTCCCGCTGCTTGCCTTGACGACTCCGCTTCAACTTTTGGCTGTGAGAAGAGACGTTGTAGGAAATTCATACAGTATTTGCTCCAAAATCAGCAGGTTTACGTGTAACTTTTCGCCAGAATATCCTGCTGATTAAGCGGGTAAGGCGTAGACGTGATGGTCAGTCGAGCCAATATAGACAATGCCATCGGCTACCAAAGGAGAAGATGGTATCGGACCCCCTGTTTTGAACTTCCAGCGAATCTTTCGGTCTCGGCGATTAATGCTGATAACCTCACCCCCTACTGTACCAAAGTAAATGGCTTCATCGGTTACTGCCGGGGTTGAAACTATCGGTGAGCCGGCGTTGAATTTCCAATGCACCCGGCCATTCTTGAGATCAATAGCATAGATATACTTGTCGGTCGAGCCGATGTAAGCAATTTCGTCATGAACAACCGGGCTGGAGATAACCGCCTGGCCGGTTCGGACCTGCCAGATCGAGTAGCCAGTTTTGGCATCCAGGCCATAGATATTCCAATCCCCTGAGCCAACAATAAGCATTTCACGATACAAGGCCGGGCTGGATGTCACATTGCGATTCGATCTGAATTTCCAGCGGTGTGTCCCCGAAGAAAGATCAACTGCGTAAACATGGCCGTCTTCTGAGCCGACGTAGACCAATTCATCACCCAGAGTAGGGCTGGAACGAATCGGCCCCAGGGCTTCAAAACGCCAGATAACGCGACCAGTTTGGGCATTAACTGCATAAAGCCGGTGATCATCAGAGCCAAAAAAGGCGTGCTCAAATTCAACCCTGGCCGAGGATCGAATCCGGCCCTCAGTCGGGCAGGTCCAGATTAGCCGGCCGCTGGTAGAAATGGCGTAAGCTATTCTATCTTCAGAGCCAATGATGATCCGGTCATTATAAATAAATGGTTTGGCCGCAATGCCCCCTTCGGTGGCATATTTCCACTTGAACTGGCCATTTTTTAGATCCAGGGCATAAATATTATTATCATAGACGCCGATATAGAGGGTCAGCTTATCGGCAACAGGGGATGATCTGATTTCATCTTCGCACTTGAATTTCCAGACGGGCAAAATCGAGTCGCTTAGCTCACCTTCGGCTTCACCCATAAAACCACCCGGGGACACAGGCTGCGGCGGATAGGGTGGATATTGAGGAGGATAGGGTTGAGGCGGATAGGGTGGATATTGAGGAGGGTAGGGTTGAGAGGGGTAAGGCGACGGGTATTGGGCTGGCGGAGGTTGGGGCGTTTGATATTGAGGGGGCACGGGCGGTTGTCCGCTCAAAATAGTAGTGGTGTTTGTTGCCGGTGCACTCGGCGGCAGGACCTGGGTAGAAGGCGCAGCGCTAACCACCACCGACTTATCTTTCTTCAAAGCCGCTACCAGGGCATCTTTAAAGGTCTGGGCCGACTGATAACGTTTTTCCGGCTCATATTCCAGCGCCTTCATAATCACCGCGTTGGTTTCTTCCGACAAACTCGGGTTTAATAGACGAGCCGGTTCTTCGTGAAAAGTAAAAGGTGGCTCAAGGCGCGGGTCTCGTTTGGTCAGCAAATGGTGCAGCGTCGCCCCCAGGGCATAAATATCACCGCGCGGATCGGCTACACCCCGGTATTGCTCGGGCGGGGAGTAACCTTCGGTGCCAATCATCGTCCCTTTTTGACCTGCTTCAAAAGCTTTAGCAATCCCAAAGTCAATCAGGGCAATTTTGTTTTGTTGTTTGCGCAACATGATATTAGAGGGTTTGAGGTCTCTAAAGATGATCGGTGGAATTTGACCATGTAAATAGACCAACACATCACAGACCTGAATCGCCCAATCTAAAACAGTCTCCTCTTTGAGCATGCCCTCGGTATTTTCGAGCACGTTTTCCAGGTCATCACCTTCAACATACTCCATGACTAGGTAGCTGCGAACCGCTTCGGTGAAAAAATCGTAAATTTTGGGGATGCCGGGATGATTTAGCTGGACCAACAGGTTGGCTTCGCGCGAAAAGCTTTCGACGGCCAGCCGGCGAATGTGGGGATCGGGCGTGGTACTGATCATCTCTTTCAGAGCGCATCTTCTAATCACACCCGTAAAGCGCAAATCTTGCGCCAGGTAAACCGCACCCATACCGCCAACACCCAAGACCTTGATAATCTCGTAGCGTTTTTGCAGCACGGCTCCCTTTGGCAAGATATTCTCGTCATAGCCGCTGTCCAAATTTTGAGGTTTTTTGGGAGGTTCGGAATCTTCTAAACGCTGTGTTTCAAATATCACAATTTTCTCCTGTTACACTCCAAAAACTCTCATTCCCCTAATTATATCCGTTCACCCCAGGAAATGCAACCAGCTACAAGTACCAAGATTTTGGCTTGTTTTTACTCTATGGCTTAGTAGAGATTATACTATATCCCGATGTTTTACGTCAACCACTTTTTGATTG
The DNA here is from genome assembly GCA_015075185.1 of Anaerolineales bacterium. GTDB lineage: Bacteria > Chloroflexota > Anaerolineae > 4572-78 > J111 > DSQQ01. The sequence goes on from JABTUW010000001.1 coordinate 790,239, forward strand.
ACTTTTCATAACTGGATTGGCCCGCTAACACCTTTGGGCCAAGTGAGGCGGAGCGGATTAATTTTAGCACAGGTTAGGTTTAAGGTCGAGTCTTGCTTCAAAAAGCTTGGAAAGGTACTGCCTATTAAGTAACAAATTCCCTCTTGTGAGTTTATTTTTTAATGCTATAATCAAAGGTGTTCTTGCTTGAAATAATCTTTGATCGGAGCCTTAATTCGAGATGAAGACGATACTCTGTGTAGACGACGAACCGACCCAGTTAATGCTTTTGCGTCTGGCGCTAACACGAGCCGGTTTTCACGTACTCGAAGCTAATGACGGCCAAAAAGGGGTCGAAATGACGGCTCAACATCAACCGGCCCTGGTCATCATGGATTTAATGATGCCAGGCATGGATGGAGCCACTGCCATTATGCATTTGAAACAAAACCAAGCCACCCAACATATCCCCATTCTGGTCTTGTCAGCTTACGTCAAAGGGGATCAAGCTAAGCGAGCGATGGAGGCCGGCGCAGCCGAACTTGTCTCAAAAAGCTTAATCTTAACCGATTTGATCGAGAAGGTAAAAAATTATACCCAGTAACAACGCTCAAGTTTGAAGAAATTCTCTCCTCACCCCGGCGTCCTGCCAACTTTACCCAAAATTGTGCGGGATTCTTAGTTTTCCAGGCCAGCCCGATGGCCTGGCATTTTTATTTTTGACTCTCCGGCCCATCTAGCGTACTATGCGGGTGAGCAGAGCCAACTGTAAAAACCGTCACTGCTCAGGTGCAGCGCAACTTTTCTCGGCTAAAATTGTCCACTTAATCCTAAAGTGCGCCCCACCTCTTGGGCTGTTCTCAAGTAGGCATTTGAGGCAAGAGGGAGAAAAACTATGGCAATTGGACTCGTCCCCGCTCCGCTCACGGCTGAAACCGACCCCAAATATGCCCCTCCCCCAGAGGCTAAAAGCGCAATTTATGATTTGCATGATCCGGCCTTATACATTAATCGCGAGTTGAGCCTGCTCGAATTTAACCAGCGCGTTCTGGCCGAAGCCCAGGATGAGAGCAACCCCCTGTTAGAGCGAGCCAAATTTTTAGCTATCTACAGCTCCAACATGGACGAGTTCTTTATGGTCCGGGTCGCCGGCTTGATGCAGCAGGCCGCTGCCGGCATTACCGATGTGCCGGCAGACGGCATGACCCCCACCGAACAACTCATCGCCATTCGCAAGAAAGTACGCACCAATTTAAAAATAGCCCATCGCTGCTACCGCAAAATTCGGCAGGAATTGGCCGAGGCCGGGGTTTTTATCCATAACTATAACAATTTGGCCAAAACCCAGCAGCAGGGCATCAACGAATATTTCAAAAACGAAATTTTCCCGGTGTTGACCCCCCTCGCCTCTGATCCGGGCCGGCCCTTTCCTCACATCTCCAGCCTCAGCCTTAACCTGGCCGTATTGGTTCGCAACCCTGAGACCAAAACCGAATATTTTGCCCGGATCAAAGTACCGAATACGCTGCCCCGGCTGATCCCGGTGAAGCGGCTCCGGGGTGACACGCTGCGCACCCATCATTTTGTCTGGCTGGAAGATTTGATTGCCCACAACTTGGACGATCTATTCCCCGGCCACGAAATCGTTGAAGCTCACCAGTTCCGGATCACCCGCAACGCCGACATGGAAATTGAAGGCAATGAAGCCGATGATCTCCTGGAGGCCATCGAGGCTACCGTCCGCCGCCGGCGTTTTGGCTTTGTGGTCCGTTTCACCCTTGCCGCCGACATGCCTGACCATGTCCGTAGTTTATTGGCGAAAAATCTCAACGTCGGCCCGGAAGACACCTATGAAACCAAAGGGCCGCTGGGGTTGAGCGGCTTGATGGGCCTGCTGAAAGTTGACCGGCCCGACTTGAAAGACCCGCTGTACACGCCTATTATTCCACCCCGGCTGCGCCACCTGGAGAATCGAGAAGAAATTTTTAACGTTATTCGTGAGGGTGACATTCTGCTCCATCACCCTTATGACTCGTTTGTGCCGGTGATTGATTTTCTCCGAGCCGCTGCCCGCGATCCTAAAGTGGTGGCAATTAAGCAAACCCTATATCGCGCCGGCACCAATTCGCCGGTGGTAGACGCTTTACTGGAGGCAACCGAATACGGCAAACAAGTCTCCGCCCTGGTCGAGTTGAAAGCACGCTTCGATGAAGAGAGCAATATCAGTTGGGCCAAAACGCTGGAACGGGCAGGCGTGCATGTGGTTTATGGCTTTATGAGCCTCAAAACCCATACCAAAATTTGCCTGGTCGTCCGCCGTGAGAGCGGCGGTATTCGCCGCTATGTCCACCTCTCTACCGGCAATTACAACGCGGTCACAGCCAACATCTACACCGATCTCGGTTTTTTTACCTGCAAACCCGAATTTGGCGCTGATGCCTCCGATTTGTTCAATGCCCTGACCGGCTACTCCAACAAGGAGGATTACCAAAAGTTCCTGGTTGCGCCCTTCAACTTGCGCAAACGGTTTGCGGCCCTGATTGATCGTGAAATCAGGTGGGCTGCTAAAGGCGCCCCGGCCCGGCTCATTTTCAAGATGAACTCGCTGATTGACTCACATTTTATTCGCCAGCTCTATCAAGCTTCCATGGCCGGAGTTAAAATTGACCTGGTGACCCGGGGTATCTGCGGCTTGCGGCCCGGTATTCCCCGCCTCAGCGAGAACGTTCGCGTGACCAGTGTTGTCGGCCGCTTTTTGGAGCACTCGCGCATCTATTATTTTCAGAACGGCGGCAATCCCGATATTTATCTTGGCTCCGCCGATTTGATGCCGCGCAACCTGGACCGGCGGATTGAAACCCTGTTTCCCATTGAAGATCCTGGCCTTAAACAGGAGTTGATTGAAATTCTTGATCTCTCCATGGCCGATAATGTCAGCGCCCGCCTGTTGCAGGCCGATGGAAGTTACGTTCAACTCACCCCTGGCAAACACGAAAAAGCCCACGACAGCCAGACCGAATTTATGGCCCGGGCTAAAAGCCGGTAAAAGGTTAGAGGTTATAGGACATGTTACTTGCCGGAGATATTGGCGGCACCAAAACTCACCTGGCCGTCTTTTCGTTGGGGACCAGCCCTGCGCACGAAAAAGATACCATTTTTAAAAGCGCTGATTACCCCAGCCTGGAAGCTATTGTCCAGAGGTTTTTGGCCGACACGGGCCTCAGTGTCGCCAAAGCCGTTTTTGGCGTAGCCGGGCCGGTCGTCAACGGCGAGTCAAAAATCACCAACCTGCCCTGGCACATCACCGAAGCCAACCTCAGCCAGACCCTCCAGCTACCCGCAACCTCGGTCAAGCTGCTGAATGATTTGGAAGCTATTGCCTATTCCGTCCCGTATCTGGCTGCCGTCGATCTCTCCCCCCTCAACGGCGACAACCTGGACCCTAACCTGGGCGGGCATAAAGCCGTCATTGCCCCCGGCACCGGCCTGGGAGAGGCCATCCTGTTTCATCACAACCACCAATTTCATGTCCTGCCCTCCGAAGGGGGTCATGCCGATTTTGCCCCTCGTAACAACCTGCAACTGGGCATGCTGCGCTACCTGCTGGACAGGTATAACCATGTTAGCTACGAGCGTGTCTGTTCAGGAGGTCTCGGTATTCCCAACATTCATGCTTATATGCGACACATGCGTGCGGCGGAAGAATCTCCCCAGGTAGCTGAAGCGCTGCGCCAGGCCACCGACCCCACCCCGATCATTATTCACGCGGCGCTGGCCAATGAGTGCGAACTTTGCCGGGCCACCCTCAACACGTTTGTCTCCATCCTCGGCGCGGAAGCGGGCAACCTGGCCCTCAAAGTGATGGCCACGGGCGGCATCTACCTGGGCGGCGGCATCCCGCCCCGCATCCTGACCAAGCTCAAAGACGGCACCTTTATGGCTGCCTTTGTCAACAAGGGCCGCTTTGCCGATTTATTAGGGCGCATCCCGGTCTACGTCATCCTTAACGAGAATCCAGGGCTGCTAGGGGCCGCACATTATGGCTTCAAACTCTAACATTGATCGTCTGCTGGCGGCGCTGCGGGAGTTGTAAGATGGACCTGGCTACCATTCTTTGGCTGCACAAGGGAGTTGGCAATGCCGCCCCTTTATTCATGGCCATGGCGGGTCTGCTCAGCCTGATCAACTATTTCCGCGGCCTCGGTTTGGATGGCAGCGTCATTGGAGCCGTTATTGTCGGCGAAATTACGATGCTGGTGCAGGCCAGCCTGGGCCTTATTCTGTTGGTATTTGGCCTGTGGCCGGGCGGCTGGGGCATTCACTTTTTGTACGGCAGTCTCAGCGTGCTGTTCTTTCCGGCGCTGTGGGCCTACACCCGTGGAGCCACCGACCGCCGCGCCTCGCTCACCTGGGCCTTTGGCGGGCTGTTTATGATGGGTCTAACTCTGCGAGCTATCGGCACCGCCGGTTGAAGAGAGAAACGAGGGGTACTTCACAAAGTCAACGGAAGACCCAAACGTTCCGGCGAGATAACTGCTCAGACTAAAGGTGACTGGCACTTGGTTAGCCCTATGGGAGAAAAGTGCCACTCACCTGAGGAGTAACCCGGCGAGAAGCTTCCCCTTCATTTTTTACGTTTTACGTTTTACGCTTTATAATTACCGTCAATTCCAGCGCAGTCTAGCCACTGGAGGAAATTAAGTCTAATGCTTAAAGGCAACCGCCTCAGCCTGCGAGCCATTGAACGCGATGATTTGCCGCGTTATGTAACCTGGCTGAACGATCCTCAAGTAACCGACCACCTCAAAGCTTACCTGCCCTTCAATCTTGACGACGAAACTGATTGGTACGAAGCGCAGCGCAAAGACCACTCGATGCAAAATTTCGCCATTATGATCAACGCCGAGCATGTCCTCATTGGCTCGATTGGCTTGATGAAAATTAACCACCGGGAACAGAACGCGGAACTGGGCATTATGATTGGCGATAAGAGCCGCTGGGGCCAGGGGTATGGCCGCGAGGCCATCGAGTTGTTGCTGCCCTTTGGCTTTACTACGCTCAACCTGCATCGCATTTACCTGCGGGTTGACGCCACGCACGCCGCCGCCATTCGCTGCTATACCCGCTGCGGTTTTGTTGAAGAAGGCCGGCTGCGCGACGCCGTGTTTCGCCAGGGCCGTTTTGAAGATCAGTTGATTATGAGCCTCCTGCGGCCGGAGTATCTTCAAAGTAACCAAGTGGCAGAGGAACAGAGTTATAAGCAATAGGTCACAAATAACACTGCGACTTGCTACCTGCTACTTTTATGGAGACAGAACTAAATGTACGGAGAAATCGCTCTTTTTAGCGGAAACGGAAATACCCCGTTAGCCCAGGAAATCAGCCAGGCGCTGGCCCTGCCGCTCTGCCCAGCCGATGTATTCAAATTTCCCAATCAAAACGTCTTTTGTCGCCTGCGGACCAGCGTCCGGGGCAAAGATGTTTTTATTATCCAGCCTATTGCCAACTCCTATGATGAAAAAGGCGTGCTGGCCTCGGTGAATGACAATTTGATGGAACTGCTGATTATGATTGACACCGCCAAGCGGGATTCGGCGGGGCGGATTACGGCAGTGGTGCCCTATTTTGGCTATGGCCGCACCGACAAAAAAGACCAGCCCCGGGTCCCCATCTCCGCCCGGCTGGTAGCCGACTTGATTACCACCGCCGGGGCGAATCGATTTTTAACCCTGGATTTGCACGCCGGACAAATTCAGGGTTTTTTTAATATCCAGGTTGACGAAATTACCGCTTTTTATCTTTTGAGCGATTATATCAAAAACAAGAACATTTCCAACGCAGTGGTAATTGCCGGCGATATCGGCGCGACAAAAAAAGCCCGTAACTTTGCCCAACACCTGGATTTACCCTTAGCCATTATCGAGAAACGGCGCACCCAGCAAAAAGATGGCAGCCGGGCCGAAGTGTTGAATGTCATCGGCGATGTCAGGGGCAAAAACTGCCTCATTTTTGATGACGAGATAGACACCGCCGGCACCGTCGCCCAGGCCATGGCCTTTTTGAAGGAGGAGCAAGCCCTGGATATCTATGCCTGTGTGACCCACGCCGTTCTATCCGGCCCGGCCGTGCAGCGTTTGACCGAAGCGCCGGTCAAAGAAGTCGTCGCCACCAACACCATTGCCCTGCCGCCCCACAAATGTTTCAGCAAGCTGACCATCCTCTCCGTCGCGCCCCTCCTGGCCGAAGTGATTCGCCGCATTCACCTGGGGATTTCGGTCGGAGAGCTGTTTAACGAGTAACAGGTGGGCCATGATTAAGTGTCCCTATTGTCAAACCCCCCATGTGGAGAACACCTTATTCTGCAGCGAGTGCGGCAATTACCTGCTTCAGGGTGACGCCCGCACGACTGATCCCCTAGGGTTTAATGAAGTGAACTGGAAGGGTGAGCCTGGCAGCGAAACTGAAGCAGACCAATCCCTTGAACCGGGAACCGGGCCAATGACCCTCCGGCTGATCATCGGGGAGCACCAGCGCGAAGTGCAGGTCGTGCTCAATAAGGTGATCCACCTGGGACGCCTGGACCCCGCTTCCAATATCTTCCCCGAGGTTGACCTTTCGCCGGACGGCAGCCAGGCCCAGGGGGTGTCACGCCGCCACGTCGGCATCTTCAAACAAGGGGCCGGGGTCATGATCGAAGACCTGGGCAGCAGCAACGGCACGTTTGTCAACGGCAAACGATTAGACCCCTACTTTCCTGAGCCTCTCAAGCATGGGGATTTGCTGCAACTGGGCCGACTGCTGATCAAAGTTGGCCTCGGCGAGCAGTAAAAGGTAGCCAGCAAAATCAAGCCTATCTTTTGTAGTAAATCCTCGTTTCTGCTCGTAGTGAATCCTTGTGCAAGTGCCCAAAATTTAATAGCTCTTTTAGTGCAATTGCCCTAATCCTTACCTTTGCCAGGGTAGTAAATAAAAAGTGCAGCCGGTTAAAGCTGGCCCTCATTCTTAATCATCTAACCTCGGCTCCTGCCTGGTAATTCCGGGCACGGGGGTCAAATCAACTTTGCTCACTTTTGAGTTTTTGTGCTATCGCTTGGCGTCGGGTAGAATAGGGCAAACCTCAAAGGACTGTGAGTATCAATGGAGTATAAAATCCCCGAAGACCACCACTGGTGGTTTGCCAGCCGCACCCGCGCCCTGACCACCGTTATGGACCGCCTGCTGCCCAAAACAGCCGGGTTTCACCTGCTCGACGTCGGCTGCGGCGCGGGCAATATGATCCACCACCTCGCCGAGTACGGCCGGGTCAAAGGCATCGAAATTGACCCCCGCCCGGTCAAAATGGCCCGCCAGCGCGGCTACGATGTGGACCAGTTCGACGCCACCCAGCCGCTGCCCTTCCCCGACAACTGCTTCGACGCCGTGACCGCCCTGGACGTGATCGAGCACAACCAGGATGATCTGGCCATCCTGGCCGACAGCTATCGCGTGCTCAAACCGGGCGGTCACATAATTATCACCGTTCCGGCCCTCATGTGGCTGTGGAGCCACAACGACGACATCAACGCCCACGTCCGCCGCTACACCGCCGCCGAGTTGAAGCAAAAACTCGCCCAAACCGGCTTCACCGTCAGGCGAGTCACCTACAACAACTTTTTTGTTTTTCCCCTGGCCGCTGCCCTTATTCTGCTGCGCCGCAAAGCCAAAACCGAACCGAAACTGGCCTCCCATCACCTCAGCGAGGACGAGTACCAGGTCGAAATGGAGCCGGCCTCCCCGCCGGTCAATGCGCTGTTGACGCTGGTCGGTAAGATCGAAGCGACCCTTATCGGCCTGGTCAACTTACCGATTGGCACTTCGCTTATTGCCGTTGGCCAGAAGCCCAAATAACCTGAGTTCGACATTTCACCGAAATCATCCTTCGATACGGGCTAACGCCCTACTCAGGATGATTTTTGGCTTTACTAGGAGTTACGCAGTTGAACTATGTTGAAGAAAAATCACCGCAGAGACGCCGAGAACGCAGAGAAAATTTATAAAAACTCAGCGCCCTCTGCGTCTCTGCGGTAAAATTTTGGCCTTAAAGTTTTGAACTGCGTAAGTCATATTTACATCGCATCCTGAGTAGCGCGGAACTCGTCCTGAGCTTGTCGAAGGGCGAAGTGGAGCACGTATCGAAGGATGCGATTAAGAAAACTCCGAACTACAGTAAATAATTTATGGGTTGGCCTGGTATGAAATGGCAATCTCAGGAGCGCGGCGCAGGGTTTGATAGACCACGCAGTACCGCTCGGTCAGCCGGATCAATGACTTAAGCTGCTCCTCGTCGGCGTCGGTGTCGAGATCAAAGCGCAGCCGGATATCTCTGAACCCCACCGGCGTCTCTTTGGATACGCCCAGCGTGCCCCTAAAATCCAGGTCGCCCTCGGCGGAGACAACCGCATCGCGCAAGTTCACCCCAATCGCCGTGGCGACCGCTTGCAGGGTGACGCCGGCACAGGCCACCAGCGCCTCGAGCAGCATGTCGCCGGAACAGACAGACAGCCCATCGCCCCCCGTCGCCGGGTGAAGTCCCGCCGCCACCAACGTCTTGCCAGTTTCGATCTTGCAGGTAATCCCCTCCCCCACCTGGCCCTTCGCCCGCAGCGTTATCAACGCTGCCTCCGGCGTCTCCCGATACTTCTCTTTTAACGGCGCTTGCAAGGCCCGCAGTTGCTCTGCATTCATCAGTTATTTCCTTCCCGTTGGAACTCACCCCACCCTACCTTCGTAGTGATGGAGGAAAGTCTCATTTAACCGACTTTACCGCACCCCTCGCCCGGCCCAGGCGCGAGCGACCAGTGGAATCGAGCCATCCAGGGCAAAGGGCAAGGCTTCCCGGAGTCTTTCCCGCAAGGCGGCGCGGCCTTCTTCACTCAGAGACATGGCGTAACCGGGCGCCGGCCCCTGGCCACCCAGGAAGGGCGTCCAGTAATCGTCAAAATCCCGAAAATCGGTGGAGATGTCTATGGGGCACACTTCAACCTCTTTTAGTCCAACCCCCTGCAAAAGACCTTGCAGCGGTTCAGGCTGGCAGATGGGGAAACGCCGCCCTTCGTCGAGGGGATAGGCGGCTGGATCGAGGGCGGCCGCAGCATTCCAGAAGTGGCGCATGAACTGCATCTTACCCGCATAATCCCACAGATAAAGGGCTACCTTCCCTCCCGGCCTGGCGGCGCGAGCCATTTCCGCCACTGCCTGCTCCGGCTCAGGTATAAAATTGAGGACGAGACCGGAGACAACGGCATCATATGTTTCACTCTCGACAGGGAGAGCTTGGGCGTCCCCAACCTCAAACTCGGCTTGTTCATCCTGTATTTGGGCCTGGGCAAAGGCAACAAAATCATCAGAACGATCTACCCCTTTAACTTTGCCGGGGCTGGCCGTTTGCAGAATGGTTTGACTCAGCGCGCCGGTGCCACACCCAACATCAAGCCAGTGGCTGCCTGCCGGCATCCCTAACCAGGCCAAAAACTCACGGGCCACCAGGCGGCTCCAGCGGCCCACGTAGGGTTCGTAAGAGTCGCCGCTGGCCCACGCCTCGGCTTGCTGAGACGGCAAGTTCATATCGTCCATACAAGTCACCTCTCATTCGCCTGCTACCAATGATTTGATTTTTATAAAAAGATTCTGCAAGCAGTAAGCAGCATCTAGCGGTGGTGAAGCCTAAAGTGGGAAAAAGCCAAAACGGCAGAAGTGAAACGCTCCATGATTTTGATTATAACCTTCTGCACAAGCGAGTCAAACAGCAATGATAGTTGACAAGACTTGCTATCCCCCCTTAACCCAACGCCCCAAACTCACTTTTCGCCAATGGACGGCCCTCGGCAAAGCGGCTGGGGTGGAACGGGGCCAGCAGTTCCGCTGCCTCGGCCTCCCCGGCGATCAACCCGGCCATCAAATCGCCCACTGCCGGGCCAATCTTGAAGCCCTGGCCGCTAAAGCCGGTCGCAATATACAGGCCGCGCGCTTCGGGAATGGCGCCTAAGACCGGCTGCCAGTCAGGAGAGATCGTCATCAAGCCCGACCAGCCCTGGCGGAGTTCGCTTGCTTCCAGCGCCGGATAGCGCTGCACCAGCCGCTCGGCCACCCAGAAAGTGTACTCCGCCGCAGCCTGCCCCCGGAAATTCTCAAGCTCGATCGGCTCATACCCGACACTCCGGTCCATCGAGCCGGCCAGAGTCAAGTGACCGGTTTCGGGACGGGCATAGGTTTGGTGGGGCAGGTCCAGCAGACTGAGCTGCGGCGGGCCGACATCAGCCGGACCATGCATGGAAATAACCGGATGATCACAGGCGTACAGGCCCAAATCACTCAATCCAAACAGCTTGAGCAGGCGCTGGCTCCACGGCCCGGCCGCGCTCACGACAACCGGTGCGGCAATGGGGCCGGAAGCTGTTTCCACCCCGGCGACCTGGCCGCCTTGACGGCGCAGGCCGGTCACGGACCGTCCCTGCTGAAAGATAACGCCAGAGTGGCGGGCCGCCCCGGCAAAGGCGTTGGTGGTCAGCATTGGGTCGGCATATCCGCCAAGGGGGGCATAATAGATCGAGGCCAGGCCGGTTACATCGGCGGCAGGCTCCAGGGCAGCGAACTCGGCGGGACTGAGCAGGTCCGCCTCTATCCCGGCTGCCCCTGCCGACAGCGCCGCTTGCTGCAAACCCGCCGCGTGTTCCGATCCCCCCAGCACGGCCAAGCCGGTGATGACCAATCCGCACTCCTGGCCAAATATCTCTTCAAAGTGGGCAAAAACCTCATAAGCCCGTGCCTGCAAGGCCAGTGCCGCCGGATGATGGGAAAACAGATCAATACTGGCCACCGAGCGGCCCGTGCTGCCGCTGCCCAGCGTTTCCCGTTCCAGCAGCACAATTCGCCCCAGCTTGCGCCGGGCCAGGTAGTAAGCAGTGCTGGCCCCAATCACCCCGCCGCCAATAATGACCACATCCGCCGTTTCAACTGAACCCATCACAAATTCCTCGATATTGACGAATTACTCCGTCAAAGGTATAGTATTTATAGAGCTGAGTAACCTAATTTATAGTCAAAGAGGGTAAAACGATGGCCCAAAAAACATACACTCACGAGCCGGTTGAAGAGTTCGTTTTCGAAGATTGGCTGCGCGACGGCATCAAAGGGATGCGGGATAAATTTGAAAACCGCATGTCCGGCAAGCGTAGAGCTTTCGATACCTCCGAATTTCGCCAGCACATGCGCAATGCCCGTAAGGAACAACTGCTGGCCGTGCGCAGCTTGCTTGACAACGCCATCAATTGGCTGGAACAAAAAGAAGAAAGCCCCAAACAGGAAGCGTAAAGCCAGAGGATAGAAGATAGCGGATAGAAGATAGAAAGAAATCAAGAGCCAGGTACCTTTTGCTATCTACTATCTTCATTCCACCTTTATCCCGGCCCGTCTTAACAAGCTGCTGGCCGCGCCTCGGCACTCCTCCAACAAAGCTGCCTCGTCCAGCATCATGACTCGCCCGGCGTCGAGCAGAATCCGGCCATCCACGATGACGGTATGGGCATCTGCACCGCTGGCGTTGTAGACAACCGCGCTTTCCGGGCGATGGACGGGCATCGAACGGGTTGTATTTAAATTGACCAGAGTCAAATCGGCTTTGGCCCCTGGGATGATTCGCCCCAAATCCTCGCGCCCCAAAAAACGCGCTCCCGCCGTTGTGACCATGCCCAGCGCCTCCCCCGGCGATAGAGCCTGAGCATTGTTCGTGCTCAACTTCGCCAGCAGTGCCGCAACCTTCACCGTTTCCAACAGATCCTGGGAATTATGGGAAGCCGGGCCGTCGGTCCCCAAAGCTACACTGACACCCTGATCCAGCATCCGCCGCACGGGCGCTGCACCCGAAGCCAGATACATGTTGCTCACCGGGCAGTGGACCACCACCGCTCCGCTCTCGGCGATCAGCTCAATCTCCGCCTCGCTGACCCAGACGCAGTGGACCAACTGCATCTTTGGACTGAGCACGCCCAGGGAATGTAACCATTCGATGTGCCCCAGGCCGTTGCGCTGCCGCATCAGTTCGATCTCATCCCGCGCCTCGGCCACGTGAATGTGCGTCCGCAACCCCCATTCCTGGGCCAATTCAAAGGTCTGGCGTATCATTTCGTCTGAACAGCGCCAGGCCGCCATCGGCCCAAAGGCGACGGTAATTCGCCCTTCGGCCTGGCCATGCCAGCGCTCCCACAGGCGAACCATGTCCGCCATAATCGTTTCCGGCGGTTCTGCCCCGCTGCCCAGGTCAACCCAGCCTCGCGCCAACTGCATGCGCAAGCCGACTAACTTAGCCGCTTCTGCAGCGGCGTCCACATGGGCTGGGGAAGTCGTGATTTTATGATGCTGGCCGACCGCCGTTACCCCGCAGCGCAGATTTTCGACCAGGCCCAGCAGGCAGGCCAGGCGCTTGTCCTCCGGCGTCATCGCCGCCTGCAGGGGCCACATCACCTGCTTCAGCCAGTCGAGCAGCGGCTTGTCATCCCCCAACCCGCGCATAAAAGTCTGCGCCAGGTGGGTATGCGCGTTAATCAGTCCCGGCAGCACAGCCAGATGCGCGGCGTCAATGATCCGCTCAGCGCGAACTGACAGATCAACGGGCGGTTGGCCTGACCCCACTGCCCCAACCCGGTCATGCTCGATCCAGACCCAGCCAGGCGTGTGGCTCGTATTCTGCTCGTCCATGGTCAGGACGGAGCCATTTTGAATTAGAAGCAAGGCACTACTCCTGAAAGGGATAAAGGTCCACAGACACTTGCGCCTGCACGCAAGTGCAGGTGTACACTCAAATAGACACAGATAAATATAAAAACTAAAAATCTGTGCTCATCTGTGTTAATCTGTGGACTGATTTCTTCCCGATCATGCCAAAGGGAAAAGCTCTTTGGTGCGGGCCAAGGCCTTGGCTTCAGTCGTAGAAGGGCGAAACTCCAGGCCCACGTAGCCATCAAAGCCCAGCTCGCGCAGCTTGGCCCGGATATTGGGAAAGCTGATCTCGCCGGTGCCCGGTTCCTGGCGGGTCGGCACGTCGCCGATGTGGACCGTGGGGTACAGGCCAAAATATTCTTCCAGCCCCCAGATCAAGTTGCCGGAGCCGCGCTGCTGGTGGTAGCAGTCAAAGGCCAGCCGGAATTGGGGATGGTCAATCCGGCGAATCCAATCGGCGGCCAACTCGTGGTTATGCACCAGCACGCCTCCCTTAATGTGAAACTCATTCAGCCCCTCGACCCAGACCTCGACCGGCGTTTGCTCGACCAATTTCATGATTTTCTCGGTCTGGCGGAGCAGGTTGGCGTACTGTTCGGCCTCGCTGTAGTTGGCCGATAGGCGGCGGGTCCACTCGCCGCGCTCGTTCACCTCCACCTGATTAGAAAAGATGAAGAGGTGCTCGATGCCGTACTTGACCGCTACTTCCAGACTTTCGGCCCAGGAGCGGAGCGTCTTTTCGTTATCGCCCGGATCGGCCAGGCTGCCCATGTCGTCGTCAAAGGTCGAATTGATGACGCCCCCCAGCCGCCGGCACTCGGCGGCAATCTCGGCCAGAGGAGTATTGCGCCAAAACCAGACGTCAAAACGGGTGATCCCCAGGGCGACAAACGCCTCCACCCGCTCGACGATGGGCCGGTCGGTAAACCAGAAGTCGAGATAGCCGGTGTACTCCATCAACTCATCACCATGCCGCCATCCACTTCAAGCGCCTGGCCGGTCAGGTAGCGCGAGTCGGGCGAGGCCAGAAAAGCGGCCACGCCGGCAATTTCCCACGGCTCGGCCATGCGCTTCATTGGGCAATCGTTGGCCCGCAGTTGCAGCCACTCTTCGGTGGTCAAGCCATCGCGCGGGGCCACCTGGCTGGCAACATTTTTGACCATTTCGGTCCTGGTGTTGCCGGGGCAAATGGCATTCGCCGTCGCCCCATAGGGGGCCAGTTCCATCGCCACCGAGCGGGTTAAGCCGATAACACCGCTTTTGGAAGCTGAATACTCGGCGGAAGCGGGCCAACTGGTCTTACCGGCCATCGAGGAGATGTTGATGATACTGCCCGACTTCTGGGCCATCATGATCGGGGCCACCACCTGGTTGCACAGGAAAACGCCGGTCAGGTTGATGTCAATCAAGCGCTGCCACTGCTTCAACGGCACCTCGACCAGCGGCGAGCCGGAGTAGATCCCTGCCGCCGCTACCAGCACGTCCACCCGGCCCCATTTGGCCATCGCTGCCGCTACCGCCGCTTTGACGCTGTCGGCGTCGGCGACATTGCAGTACAGGGCTAATGTCTCGACGCCCAAATCCCGGCATTCAGCCGCCGTAATCTCATTGGCCGCGTCGCCCACATCAAGGCAGGCCACGTTAGCCCCTTCCTGGGCAAAACGCAAGGCGCATGCTTTCCCAATCCCGCTGCCCGCGCCGGTGATAACTGCAACTTGTCCCACAAAACGTTTGAGTTCCATAAAATTCCTCCGGTAATCAGTAATCAGTCAATGTCGTTAAGTTAAGCAGCATCCTGAGTAGGTTGAGCGAAGCGAAATCGTATCGAAGGGTGCTGTGCTGTCAGGAAGTCATCGCCAACTCGCACCCTTCGATACGCGCTCCACTTCGTTCCGCGCTACTCAGGATGCTAAACTTAACGACATTGAGTAATCAGTAATCAGTAGCCAGAGGCTTTTCCCTCGTCTACCGTCTACTTAAGAGATACCCACACCGACTTGACCTCGGTGTAGAGTTCAATCACTTCTTCGCCATTATCCCGGCCATAGCCGCTGCCTTTGAAGCCGCCGAAGGGGACTGCCGGGTCGAACAGGTCATAGGTGTTGACCCAGACCACCCCGGCCTTGATCGCCGCGCTGACCCGGTGCGCCCGGGCCACGTCGCGCGTCCAGATCCCGGCGGCCAGGCCGTAGTCAGTGGCATTGGCCCGGGCGATGACTTCATCCTCCGTGTCAAAGGGGAAGACGGGCAACACCGGGCCAAAGATTTCCTCGCAGGCCACTACCATCTCATCACGCACGCCGGTGAAGATGGTCGGCTCGATGTAAAACCCTTGGGCGTAGTCGCCGGCCAGCATGCGCCGGCCGCCGCAAACCAGTTGAGCGCCCTGCTCCAGGCCGCTTTTGATGTAATTGAGGATGGCCTCGGTCTGCACTTCGTCCACAATTGGGCCGAGTTCCGTCTCCGGGTCCAGGGCATGCCCAATTTTGACCGTCCGGGTCATTTCGACCAAGCGGGCCACGACCTCGTCAAAAACGGGCCGCTGCACAAAGAGACGCGCCCCGGCCACGCAGCTCTGGCCGGTGTTGCCAAAACCCGCTTTGAAGGCGCCGGGAACGGCCGCCTCCAGGTCGGCGTCGGCAAAGATGATATTGGGCGCTTTGCTGCCCAACTCCAGGGCCAGCCGCTTGAGATTGCCCGCCGAAGCCTGAACCACGCTCCGCCCCACGGCCGTCGAGCCGGTCACTTGGATTTTATTGATGCCCGGATGCGCCGCCAGGGCTGCCCCAATCACCGAGCCGCGCCCGGTGATGACGTTGACCACGCCCGGCGGAAAACCGGCCTCCTGGATCAGCTCGCCCAGGCGCAGCACGGCCAGCGAAGCCAGTTGGGCCGGTTTGAAGACCACCGTATTGCCGCAGGCCAGGGCCGGGCTGAGTTTCTGCATGGTGTGGATAAGCGGGTAATTCCAGGGGATGATGATGGCGACCACACCCAGCGGCTCGCGCCGGGTGTAGACAAAGTGGTTGGGAATCGAGACCGAGGGGGTCCGCCCGGCGATTTTGCTGGGCCAGCCGGCAAAGTGGTAGACCTGCCGGGCCGCGACCCGGCTGTCAATAGCGCGGGTATGGTGGATGGGCTTGCCGTTGTCCAGCGACTCCAGTTCGGCCAGCTCGCTGGCATGCGCGGTGATAAGATCGCCCAGGCGGCGCATAAGACTCTCACGCTGGGCCGGCGGCAGAGTGCCCCAGCCGGCTTCAAAGGCTTGCCGGGCCGCAGCCACGGCCCGGTCCACGTCCTCTGGACCTGCTGCAGCCAGGTCGGCCAGCCGGGTCCCATCAGATGGGTTATAGCTGGTAAAAGTTTCGCCCGAAGCTGCCGCGACCCATTCGCCGCCAATTAGTAACTTCAGCGGTGACTGCGTCAGAAAGCGAGTCGTACCGGGCGATAAGGGCTGGATGGGCATAAGTTTTTTCCTCTACTGTGAGAATGAGTGGCTCCGACCCCCTCCCAACCCTCCTTTAGGGGAGGGCTAAACCTCCCTCTCCCTGCCAGGGAGAGGGTTGGGGAGAGGGTCAAAGCTCCACCTACGTAAATCTAATTCGGCTAGCGCATCTGGGCCAGGAGGACTTCACAATCCGCCGCTGTTACCGAACGGGGATTGTTCTGCAGCAGCACCATGCGCGTCGTTTCCTCGGCGATAGCGGCCCAGTCCACGCCTTCTAGCGGCTGGTTAAGTTCGTTCAGGTGAGTTGGCAGGCCCAGGCCGGCCACAAACTGAGTTAAGGCTGCGACCAGCGTTTCGCCCCCAGCCTCAACCGGCAAGCCAAAGGCTTGATTGAGGCGCTGCACCCGCTCCGGGGAAACAGCAGGCAGGTTGAAGCGCATGGCGTAAGGCAAGATCAGGGCATTGGCCAGGCCATGATGCAAATGGAGATGACCGGTCAAGGGGCCGGACAAAGAGTGAACCAGCCCCAGCCCGGCATGGTCCATAGCCGTGCCGCCCCACAGCGCCGCCAGCATCATCGCCTGCCGGGCAGACATGTCACTCCCGTCAGCGACGGCCTGGGGCAGAGCAGTCCAGGCAGTTTCCATAGCCGCCAGGCAAAACTGGTCGGTGTAAGGGTTAGCCCGCCGCCCGATGTAACATTCCAGGGCGTGGATAAAGGCATCCATCCCAGTTGCCGCGGTTAAGCGGGGCGGCAGGGAGCGGGTCAGATCCGGGTCCACAATCGCGGCATGCGGGAACATCTGCTGACTGAGCACGCCTTTTTTGAAGGGATTGTCCGGGTCAACAATGACCGCCACCCGGCTGACCTCGCTGCCGGTGCCGGCGGTCGTCGGCACGGCCAGCAGGGGCAGGCTCCGTTCGCTAATCCATTTGCCCCCCCACTGGTAGTCGCTATAACTGCCGCCGTTGCTCATGAGCATAGCAACTGCCTTGGCCACGTCAATGGCGCTGCCGCCGCCCAGCGCGACCAGCGCCTGGACGTTCTGCTCGCAGGCCAGGGCCAGCCCGGCCGCAACCTCGACGGTGGTGGGGTTGCTGCTGACGTCGGTGAAGGTCGCCACGGCTCGCCCCGCTTCATTCAGGCTCGTTTGGACCTGGTCCGCCAGTCCTAACTGGACCAGGCCGGGATCGCTGACGAACAGGACTCGTTCGGCTTTGAGCACAGCCAGCTCACTCTGGAGGGCCTCTAGGGCCGGCTGGCCAAAGATGATTTTGGTAGGTAAGTAGTAGGTGAAGGTCATAGTATGAGTTCTTTCGGGAGGAGTAGGGTATATCTCGGAATAATTTTTCCGGTTGATTGTATGACTCCTACCCGAATCCAGGCAAATTGTCAGGCAATTATAAAAGATGTTCAACCCGCAAACGGGCAAATTCCCCCAGGAACTGCTGCTCCAATTCCAGGCGGGTGCTGGCAGGCAGCAAAGAAGCGCGGACCGCGTTGAGGGTTAATTGTTCCAGCGTTTCTCTACCCAGATGAAAGGTGTTCGCCACATGAAGATATTCCTCGGTTAAGGTGGTATTGAACATGGGCGGGTCGTCGGAGTTGAGGGTCACGTAAAGCCCTTCTTGCAGCAAGCGCGGCAGGGCGTGAGCGGCCAGATGAGGGAACACCTTCAGGCAGACATTACTGGTGGGGCTGACCTCCAACGGGATCTGGCGTTCGCGCAGTTCAGCCACCAAAGCAGGGTCTTCCAGGCAGCGCACCCCATGCCCGATGCGCACGGCGTGCAGCGCCCGCAGCGCGCCCCAGATGCTCTCCGGCCCAACGGTTTCGCCGGCATGGGGCACGCTGGGCAGCCCGGCCGCCCAAGCCCGATCAAAGGCAGCCTTGAACTTCTCCGGCGGGTTATCCACTTCCGGCCCTCCCAACCCCAGCGCCACCACTCCCTCACCCATCGCGCCGATGGCCCACTCGGCGGTCAGCAGGCCCTCTTGAGCGGAGACCGAACGCGGAATATCCAGCACCAGGCCCATCGTCACCCCCATCTCCGCCTCAGCCCAGGCGCGGGCGCGCTCAAGCGCCGCGAGCTGCTCCGGGAAGGGCAGCTTGCGCAAGAGGTAGTGGGTGTAAGGGGTATAGGTGACTTCGCTGTAGCGGATGTTCTGGGCGGCCTGCCCAGCTAAAAACTCGCGGGCAATCAGTTCGATGTCGTCGGGGGTGCGCAGGCAGGAGGAGACGGCCAGGTAAATCTCGATAAAATGGGGGAAATCGGTGAAGGTGTACCAGGCGCGTAACCCTTCGACCGTCCTGGCCGGCAGGTCAACCTGGTGACGCTGGGCCAGGGCCAGCAGCGTTTCGGGCCGGATGGAGCCTTCCAGGTGGACGTGCAGTTCCACCTTGGGCATGGCTTGGATGAAGGTTGCCAGGGTCATGGGGTTTTTATCCTTTCAGTATTCCTCTGTCATCAGGCGGTCTGTCTTCGGGATTCAATAAGGCCACCACCACCTGCGGCTGCTCCGGCAGATACTTGACCGGAATGACGGCTCCAACGGCTGGCATAATGGAGGGATGCCGCCGGATGAGCTGCCGGATGGTGACCGGATAGGCTGCTCCTGCCGGGGGCATGACCTCCAGGTCCAGGTGATAGAGTCTGGCTGAATCGTACGTGGGTAAACGCCGGCCGATGCCCGTATTTGTCACCTTGAGGATGCGCGCCTTGGCCGGCGTCCCGGCATAACGGGCGTACTCGTAGGCGGACCGGCGGGGAAACAGGGTGGCGCTGTGGGCGAGCAGGGCGAAGCCCAGGGCCAGCATGATGTTGGCCATGACCAGCAGCAAGGGCCGCTCCCCAGGGGTATGAGGGCTGGCCGCGACCAGGAAGCTAAGGCCCAGACTGACCGCGATGCCCCCACCGGCCAGATCAACGACCAGCAGCCTGCGCCGAGTCCGCTCCATTTGCGCGATGATCGTTATCAGGGGACTGTGAGCAAAGGAAGGATGATCGGGGTACAGCGGGGTGCGGCGGGCGAGGACATAACAGAAGGCCATAAAGAAGAGAGCCTGGCTGAACAGCGGGACGCCAAATGACAGCGGCCACCCCCAGAAACGGATGCTGCCAACACCGGCAAAGCCAATACAGAGCAGGTTGAGGCAGCCGAGCGCCGCCAGGGCCGGCCAGTGCCCTTGAGCGGGCATAGGTTGGCGGTCCATCTGGTCTCTCTCCCTCTCCCCCCGAACGGTGCGCCCGCTTCCGGCGGGAGGAAACGCTTGAGGGGCACAGCTAAAACAAACTTTTTTCCTGAGACAAGGTCAGACTTGCCTCGGTGAATAATATTTGGGGACGGCCAATTGTCAAAAAATGATATTTTGGAATGTTCATCTCTTAATTCATTCAATAACCCCCAATTTTTGGGGTTTTCAAACACCAAATATTAAGGTATAAATTTAGCATTGTTAAAAAGTCGCGGCTGGCGTTTACAGGTCAGACCGCAGAGGTACGCTTCGCTAAGACCTCTGCGGTCTCGGTTCCACAACTGCTACAGTTTAGCAAGCGCCGCACAACAGCAGACGGGTTCAGCCGCCGGCCTGATTTTGAAAACCCGGCCTGCCAGAGGAGATCATCGTGCCATACCCTTAAAGCCTCGTGCCCCCTTATCCTTTCAATACCCACTTCGTTTTCAAATCCAAATTTTTCTAAAACCGAATCAATTTGAAGAAAGGTTCACTTAAATGACAATTTCATATGCGTTGTACAAAAATCATTTAACCAACGGGGCCAATCATTACCGGGCCATCGTTCAATCCGGCGGGACGCGCAACCTGGAAGGGGTGGTCAAAGAGATGGCCGTGCGCGGCCTGATTACTAACCAGGCCGAAACCCTGGCCATCCTGCTCAACTACTACGCCACCATCGAAAGCATGGTCCTGGACGGTTTGCGGGTGGTGACGCCGGGCGGCAACTATGGGGTCAGCATCAAGGGCAACTTTGAGGGCCAGACCGACGCCTTTACCCCCAGCCGCCACAGCATCGAAGCCATCGTTAGCCCCAGCGCCCAACTGCGCCGCACAATTCAGGAGAAAGCGCAGACGCAAAAGCAGGAAGCCACCGAGCCGCGCCCTAACCTGTTGGAATACGTTGACCTGAACAGCGAGGAGCGTGACAGCCGGTTAACTCCTGGCGGCATGGGCCAACTAACCGGCTACCGCCTGAAGTTCGACCCGGCTGACCCCGCCCAGGGCATCTTCTTTGTCGCCGCCGACAGTACCACCACCCGCGTCAGCGTGGTGGGTAAAAACACGGCCACCGAGTTGATGTTCCTGGTCCCGGCCAGCCTGACCCCCGGCGACTACAGCCTGGAGGTGCGCAGCAACTTTGGCCCGGAAACCTTACGGGTTGGCAGCCTCAGCGTGATGCTGACTGTAAGTTAAGACCGTTTAAAGACCGCAGCGGTTTTAAGACCGCAGACCGCAGAGGTTTTGAAAACCTCTGCGGTCTTACTCGACAGCCCCCAATCGAGAACTTGGTTGGGGGCTGTTTGTTTTGGCTTGAGAGGGGAAAAAGATAGTAATCCTTTTTGTAAAACTATTATGGTAGTTTTAGCAGAATCATCCTAATAGTTTTGGGAGAATCATTGTGATAGTTTTATCAGAATCATCACAATGGTTTTGCGAGAATCATGGTAATAGTTCTGCTGTAATTAAGTTGAACGGTACAAAATCTGATTTTCATGTTATACTCGTATTATGCAATTGACTCAGCAAAGTAGGGAGACTTTGAATCAACAAATCAGAAATGTCTTGTTTGAGACAATCCAAATCTTATTCCCTCTGAATGTTGATCCAGGCAGCCTTATCAAGCCCCACAATTGGCGAGATAGAAGATATGTCGGCGAGAAAGACGGAAGAGTTGTGACCTGGCGGGGATATAGCGCTAATTTGGTCGCAGTTGATTTCCGCTATCGCGCTATTTTTATAGATACTGTAGATAATGTGCTACCCCAATTGGAAAGAGTACAGTTGTTTGGAGAAGATTTTGCCCAGGCTATATCTGATTTGCCACATTTTATTGTTATGTTTGTTCTTGATTTTCCTCTGGAAACCTTACAAGCTATCAGAGATCAGGGTTTCACCCCAAGAAAAATGCCGAAAGCATTGCATGCTTGTATTATAACCAGCATAGATGAATTTATAGCGTCTCATCCATTTTACTGGTCGGCCCAAATAGCGCGGTTAGTAGTGGTGCAGAGGATTTTGTCAATTCATCGCAAGCCCTTGGATACAAATGAAGTTCCCCTACAAAACCTGTTATACAAATCAGGATATTTGCATTCTTACATCGTAAAGGGTGGTTTAGAGTTACATAAACTGAGCCGCCCCAGAAAGGCTGGCGACTTTGGTCATGACTTACAGGCTTTGGTAAATAACCCAAACATACTGCCTTTACAATCTTTTCGGTTGGGTATTGAATTGTATACGGGAGCGATTGGGTATCATCTTAACACCATTCCCCAGTTGTAAATCAATTTGACTTAAAAGGAATGATCGTTATCTCAAAAGATAATCCCTGGCCTGTTCTGAGTCGAGTTGCAAATGATTTTCACTTCCCAATCTTTGCAGCGGAGAAAATATCGGAAATGGGCTCTAATGTGTCTGTCGCTATTCATCATTTGCCTCTTGATCAGGTTATTTCAGATTTAGCTTTACTTCGTGACGAATTAGAAACGCTGATTCCTGCTATCCCAGTTTTTAACTGAATTTTGCCTGGTACAACCAAACTGTCTGACAATTGCGACTGCTTAAAGAACTGGCGTTGGGATGCAGGGTTCTATCTTAGGACTACATTTGATGGAAATTGAACCTGGCAAGCAGCGAAGATTAAATATTTGGCAGTGGAAGCTTTGATGGCGACTGTTGCAGCTTATACATTGAGCAAGCGTTGAGGCAGGATAACAAACAAAACTAGACCGCAGAGGTTTTGGAAACCTCTGCGGTCTCTTCAATCGCTGCGGTCCAGTCCGGAAAACTTCATGCAAACCTCCACCCCTCTCGAATACGGCCAGTATTACCATATTTACAATCGCGGCAACAACCGCGAAAATATCTTCTTTGAGGAGCGGAACTATCACTACTTCTTGAAATTGTATACCAAGTACATTGTGCCGGTGGCGGATACCTACGCTTACTGCCTGATGAGGAACCATTTTCACTTTCTGGTACGGATCAAGCCGGTGGAGGAATTGGAGACCGCAGAGGTTTCAGAGACCTCTGCGGTCTTGCTTCCCAAACCCAACCTGCAATTCGGGCATCTCCTCAACAGCTATGCCAAAGCGATCAATAAAGCCTATCACCGCACGGGCAGCCTCTTCCAAAGTCGTTTTGGCAGACTATTGGTTGACTCAGATCGTTACTTCATCCACCTTGTCACTTATATTCACCAGAATCCGCAAAAGCATGGCTTTGTGGATGATTTTCGGACTTATCCTTATTCCTCCTATTCTGCCATCCGCTTTCAGAAAAAGAGCCAGGTAAAAACCGGCGATGTTTTGGCCTGGTTTAGCGGCCTGGACTCCTTCCATCGTTGCCATCAAACCCCGGCCAATGAAAAAGAGATCGAACATCTGCTGGTGGATGATTTCTTTTAGAGACCGGAGGTTTAGACCGCAGAGGTCTTAAAGACCTCTGCGGTCTGGTAATCCATTCAGGAGAGTAGATGATGCAAAATGATCTGGTGATTGGCGTTGATTTTGGGACTGACTCGGTCAGAGCGATAGTGGTGGACCCCCGGAACAATGAGGTCCTGGGGGAAGATGAGTCTTACTATCCCCGCTGGCGGGACGGACGCTATTGTGAACCAAAGCATAATCAGTTCCGGCAGCACCCGCGTGATTATACGGAAGGGCTTGAGGCTTGTGTCAGGGGGGCTGTAAAAAATGCGGGGGGAAGTGCAGGGAAATACGTCAAAGGCATTGCGGTTGATGCCACCGGGTCAACCCCATGCCCGGTGAATCAAGACGGTGTGCCCTTGGCCTTATTAGCGGGGTTTGAAGACAACCCCAACGCGATGTTCCATCTCTGGAAAGACCATACGGCTATTCAGGAGGCCGAAGAGATCAATCATGCCGCCGCGGCCTGGGGCGGGGAAGATTATACCAGATTTCAGGGGAAATATTCTTCCGAATGGTTTTGGGCCAAAATCCTGCATACGATCCGCACGGATGGGCAGGTCAAACAGGCGGCCTGGTCATGGGTGGAGCATTGTGACTGGATTCCGGCGTTATTAACCGGGCAGACAGCCCCACTCACCATGTACCGTTCCGCCTGCGCTGCCGGTCATAAAGCTTTATGGCACAGCGAGTTCGGCGGCCTACCGGCCAGGGAATTTCTGGCCCAACTCGACCCGTACCTGGCCACCGTCAGAGACCATTACGGCGGGCCGCCCCAAACAGCGGATACCAGGGTTGGCACGATGACCGCCGAGTGGGCCGCCAGGTTGGGGCTATCCCCGCATGTCATCGTTGGCGGAAGTTCTTTTGATGCTCACGCGGGTGCTGTCGGCGCAGGTATTGCCCCCCATATCCTGGTGAAGGTCGTGGGGACCTCAACGGTTGACATGCTGATTGAGCATTATGAGAAGCTGAAAGGGAAGGACCTGAAAGAAATCTGCGGCCAGGCCGAAAACTCGATCATGCCCGGCTATGTGGGGATAGAAGCCGGACAAGCCGCGTTTGGAGATGTCTACGCCTGGTTGAAAGAGATCTTGCTGTGGCCGCTGAAGCAGCTATTGCCGTCATCCGGCCTGTTAACCGAAGCACAGAAAAACGCCCTCAGCGAAGAATTCTCCGCAAAAATCATCCCGGAAATCACCGCACGCTGTCAAGCTATGCCTGACGATGAAGCTGACCTGATTGCCCTGGACTGGTTTAATGGGCGTCGTTACCCGCTGGTGAATGAGCATGTGACCGGCGCTGTGGCTGGCCTACAGTTAGGTACAACCGTGCCCCACCTCTATAAAGCCCTGGTGCTGGCAACCGCCTTTGGCTCTCGTCGAATTTTGGAAAGTTTTCTGGCTGAAGGCTTAAGCGTTGAGCGGATTATCACCGTGGGCGGGATTGCCCAGAAATCACCCTTTGTCATGCAGACCCTGGCCAATGTCTTAAACAGGTCAATTTCAGTCTCCGCGTCAACCCAGGCCTGCGCCAAAGGAGCGGCGATGTACGCGGCTGTCGCGGCGGGGGTCTACAACACCCTTCAAGACGCCCAGGCGGCTATGAGTGAAGGCTTTTTGTCGGTCTATATTCCAGAAAAAGAACGGGTCGAAAGGTATAATGAGCTGTATCAAAAGTATCTGCGGTTAGGCGAGTTTGTGGAGCATGAGACTCTATCGGGAAAGGAAAAACCGGGTGACAGGTGCTTTTAAATACTCATTGAGACAGGCTTTGTTCAAATAAGCCCAATGAGTAGTCCGGATAAGTGCCTGTCACCTTAATCCCGATAATGTTTAGTCTAATCCGTCCCATCCCCTAGATTTGACAAAATAGTACAAATGTTCTATTATACTGCCATCCTGCCCCTGCTTTTCCCCGGCAGGATTTTTCTCCAAGTCAACGTTCTTTTATAAAACAGGAGGCAATCCAATGACTGAGATGACGGCTTATACCCCCGGCATGTTTTGCTGGGCTGACCTGAGCACGACGGACGCGGCGGCGGCCAAGCAGTTTTACACCCAACTCTTAGGCTGGACGGCGGTTGATATGCCCGTTGGGCCGGATATGACCTACACTATGCTTCAGATCGAAGGGAAGGACGTGGCCGCCTTGTATCAGCAAGGCCCCGATGAACAGGGCATGCCGCCCCACTGGAATTCTTATGTTTCGGCCAGCAGCGCCGAGGACATCACGGCCCGGGCTAAAGCACTGGGGGGCACGGTCCTGGTCGAGGCGATGGATGTGATGGACCTGGGGCGCATGGCTTTCGTGCAAGACCCAACGGGCGCGGTGGTAGGCGTGTGGCAGCCCAAAGGTTACATTGGGGCAAAATTGATCGGCCAGACGGGCGCGCTCTGCTGGAACGAGGTCGCCACCCGCGATACCCAAAAAGCCGGCGAGTTTTACACCCAACTGTTTGGCTGGACAAGCAAGACGGAAAACATGGGTGGAACTCTCTACACTGTCTTCTTCAAGGAAGACCAAATGAGCGCGGGTATGATCCAAATCACCCCTGAATGGGGCGATGTCCCGCCGCACTGGATGGTCTACTTTGCTGTAGATGACTGCGATACCAACGTCCAGAAGGCCAAATCGCTGGGCGGGCAGGTTCTGGTGCCGCCACGGGATGTGCCGGGAACCGGCCGCTTTGCCACGCTGCAAGATCCCCAGGGAGCGGTATTCTCCATTATTACGATGAGCAGCTAACTTCAATTTGGAGTATTATTAATCGCATCCTTCGATACGCCTTTCACTACGTTCAAGGCTACTCAGGGTGCGATCATTTGCCGAAAATCATCCTGACGCGAAGCGGGTGTTAGCCCGTTTCAAAGGGTGATTTTCGTCCCCAAATCCAAACACACCCCAGCCCCAGCCGCGCTTGGACTCCCGTCTCTCTTTCGGTTATAATACCAGCCGCAATGATGAGAAGTTCTGTCCCCCAGGCTGGCCGGCAGGTTCTGACTCAGGTGAGTCAGGCAGATGTAGCCCCCTGGTCAACCTCGATCAGCTTTGCCGATCCCCTGGCCGCGCAGCGCACCCTCCAGCGGCTGGCCCGGCAGCCAGACTTTGGGGCCTGTTGGCCCTACCTGCCTGCCCTGGACAATGCCGCCAGCCCCGACCGCGCCCTGGTCAATTTTGAGCGATTTATCGGCAACAGCGCCGACCCAGCGGCTCTGCTGCGGCAGTTAGCCCGGTATCCGCGCACCCTGGAAATTCTGACAACTCTTTTTGCCGGCAGCCAATTCCTGACCGAAATATTGCTGCGCCATCCCGAATATTTTGACCAGCTTAAACATTACAAACACCTGACCCGGCCCAAAAGCGCCGTCCAACTGCTGGCAGAAGCTCAAGCCGTGATTGAGGAGGCGAAGAGAGGAGGAAGCGAGGAAGCGAAGAAAGATTCGCCGCCTCGCCTCTTCGCATCCTCGTCTCTTCTCGACGCGCTGCGCCGCTTTCAGCGCCGGGAATTGCTGCGCATCGGCGCGAGCGATCTGCTGGGCCTGGCCGACCTGCCAACGGTGACCGAGCAGCTCAGCTACCTGGCCGACAGCCTGGTGCAAGCCTGCCTGGCTATTGCCGGCCGGCAACCCGGGTTGGCCCCGGATAATTTTGTGGTCATCGCGATGGGCAAGCTCGGCGGGGAGGAACTCAACTACAGCTCCGACATTGACCTGCTCTTCCTGGTCACTGCCGATGCCCCGGCCTACCGTTCCCTGGGCCAGGGGTTGATTGACCTGCTGGTGCGGGTCACCGGCGAGGGCTTTCTGTACCGGGTAGATATGCGCCTGCGGCCCTGGGGCCGGGACGGCTCGCTGGTTTCTTCGGTAGATGGGCACCTGGCCTACCTGGCCAGCCACGCCGGTCTGTGGGAAAAACAGGCACTGCTCAAAGCGCGGGTTATTGCCGGCAGCCAGGCGGTGGGCCGGGAGTTTCTGCGCCGGGCACAGCCGCTTATCTTTGAGTCAAACGGGGCGGTAGCCCGGACGGAAGTGCATGCTCTGAAACAGCGGATTGAAGCCAGGCTGCGCCAGCGCGGCCAGGAGTGGGGCGAGGTCAAGCTGGGCCAGGGGTCTATCCGGGATATTGAATTTGTGGTTCAATATTTACAGCTCGAACACGGCGGCCGGCAGCTTGAATTGCGCAGTCCCAATACGCTCGACGCCTTAGCCCGGCTGGCAGCCAATCGCCTGCTCTCCGCCGACGAATATCGCGCCCTGGGGGATGGTTACGTCTTCCTGCGCACGGTTGAACATCATCTGCAACTGATGCATTACCAGCAAACTCATCTCCTGCCCGGCGACGCCGAGGCGCTCGGACACCTGGCCCGCCGCCTGGGCTTTCAAGGGTCGGAGGCCGGGAGCAAGTTTATGGCTCGCTACCAGCAGCACAGCGCCGTTATTCGAGCCATTTACCAGCAGCATTTTGAAGAGGAGCGAAGGTCAACGATGACTGATCCCAATTCACCCCAAACCATACCCGACGTGGTGCCGCACCTGGTACGCATGCACCCCTCCTACGCCGCCACCTTTAGCGATGAGGATATTCAGCGCCACACCCGCCTGGTTGAACAGTTGGATGAGCACAACCAGGTCAGGGTCGAGGCCATGCCGCTCGACGCGCAGCACTGGCGGGTAACGATTGTCGGCTATGATTATCTGGGCGAATTGAGCCTGATTTGCGGCCTGCTGTTTGTCCACGGCATTGACATTGTAGATGGGCGTGTTTTTACCTATGATCCACCCAGCGGCCCGGCTCCCGCTCTGGCTCCCCGGAAACGACGGCGTTCTTCAGCCCAGTCGCGTTATGTTTCACCGCCCCTTAACCAGGGTAACACCCTTAAAAAAATTGTGGACGAATTTACCGTGCGGGCCGTCCCGTCTTCAGCCGAGTTCTGGTCGAGCTATGCCCAAGAATTGGAAATGTTGGTGCAGCAACTGGCCGCCGGCAAACAACGCGAAACGCAGGGCGAGCTGGCCCGGCGCGTGGGTGATGCGCTGCGTGAAAGCACGGCGGCTCCACAAAGGCTTTACCCCATTGATATCGAGATTGATAACGAGAGTTCGGCCCACCATACGGTCCTGCGGATAGATGCCCCGGACACGGTCGGCTTTTTGTACGGGCTGACCAATGCCCTGGCGCTCAATCGGATCAACATCAGCCGCATGATGGTTGATACCATCGGCCAGCGGGTCCGGGATACGCTCTACGTCAGCGACGCTCACGGCAAAAAAATCACCTCGCCCCAGAAACAGCGCGAACTGCGGGTCGCTACGGTGCTGACCAAACACTTTACCCATTTACTGCCCCGCTCGCCCAACCCGGAGCTGGCCCTGCTCCACTTTCGAGAATTTTTGGGCCAGCTCTTTATGCGGCCCGATTGGCCCGACGAATTGGCGTCGCTGGAACGCCCGGAAGTGCTGGATACCCTGGCCCGGCTGCTGGGGGTGAGTGATTTCCTGTGGAACGATTTTCTGCGGATGCAGCACGCCAACCTTTTCCCGGTGGTCCGCGATGTCGGCGCGTTAGCTACGGCTAAATCCAAAGAGCAGTTGCAGGTAGAGCTGGACGCCGCGCTGGAGACAGCCGCCGACGGGGAAGCTCGCCGCACCGTGCTGAATGCCTTCAAAGACCGGGAGATGTTCCGCATTGACATGCGCCAGATCCAGGGGCACATTGCCAAGTTTGGGCAGTTCTCGCAAGAGCTGACCGATCTGGCCGAGGTAGTGGTCGAGGCGGCCTGCCGCATCTGCGAGGCTGAGCTGCGGGCGCAGTTTGGAGCGCCTTACCTGGAAAATGGGCAGCCCTCGGTTTTGAGCCTTTGCGCCCTGGGCAAAGCCGGGGGGCGGGAGTTGGGCTTCGCTTCGGACATCGAGCTGATGTTTATTTACAGCGGCAACGGCCAGACGGGCGGCCCGCGGGTCATCACCAGCGCCGAGTTTTACGATAAGCTGGTCCAGGAGGTCAACCAGGCTATTCGAGCCAGGCAGGAGGGGGTTTTTGAGGTTGACCTGCGCCTGCGACCCTACGGCAAGGCCGGCAGCATGGCTGTATCGCTGGACGCCTTCCGGCGCTACTTTGGACCTGACGGCGATGCCTGGCCGTATGAACGGCAGGCCCTGGTTAAACTGCGGCCCATCGGCGGCAGCGCCGACCTGGGTGGGCAGATTGTGCGCTTGCGGGATGAACTGATCTACAACGGCGCGCCCTTTGATGTAGCGGCGATGCGGGCTATGCGCGAGCGGCAGGTCAGACATCTGGTCACCGCCGGGACAATCAATGCCAAGTTTAGCCCCGGCGCGCTGGTAGACGTGGAGTACTTGGTCCAGGGCCTGCAAATTACGCATGGCCCTGCCAATCCCGGCCTGCGCCTGGTCAATACCCGTGAAGCCATGCGCGCCCTGGCCGCCGCCGGCATCATCCCGCCCGACGATTACCACCACTTACGCGAAGCTCACATTTTTTTGCGCCGCTTGATTAACGCGCTGCGCATGGTGCGCGGCAATGCCAAAGACCTGACCGTGCCCCCGGCCGACAGCGAGGAATTCGCTTTTCTGGCCCGCCGCCTGGATTACGGCCGCCAAACGGCCCAACTGCGCGACGACCTGAGCCGTCATCTGGCCTGCGTGCAAGAACTCAGCAGCCGGCTGCTGGGGTAATAATTTTTAGGGCGTCTATGCTCGTGGGGGCTTGGTGAACTCGTAGGAACTCTCCAGGTCTCTTCTAGTTCCCCCAGTTCCTACGAGTTCCTTTTTTTCACAGTTGATTACTTTATGCTATTATTGGTCTTCGTGGGAACAGTGCTTTCAATTTTTTGGATGGAGAAGGAAGTAGCTGGTGAACAAACGCGAGCGAGTGTATGCAGCTTTGGAAGGTCAACCCGTTGACCGGGTGCCCTTAAGTTTGTGGCGGCACTTTCACAAGCAGGATCAAACGCCGGCCGGCCTGGCTTCGGCGACCCTGGCTTTTACAAAAGGTATGACTTTGATTTAATCAAACTCACGCCCAGCGGTTTTTATGCGGTAGAGGACTGGGGGGCGCAGGTCAACCCCTCCAAGGACGATGACCAGCCCCCTACTCTGAAAAAGCCGGTCATCAAAAAGCCTGAGGATTGGCGCAACCTGACCACCCTGAGTTCAACGGCTGGCAGCTATGGCCAGGCGCTGGAAGCCATCAAGCTGGTAACGAGCCAACTGGATAAGGAAGATGCGCCGGTGCTAATGACGATTTTTAGCCCGCTGACTCTTGCTTACAAGCTGGCCGGAGATACGCTGCTGGACCATCTGCAAAACTATCCCACCGACGTGCATATTGGCCTGGCCACCATTGCCGAAACAACCTCTCGGTTTGCCGATGTGGCCCTGGAGGCCGGAGCGGACGGCATCTTTTTTGCCAGCCAGCTTTCCCGGGCCGATATGCTGAGCGAGGAGATGTGCCAAACCTTTGTGGTGCGCTACGATTTGATTGCTCTGGAGAGGGTTAAATTACAGCCGGTGCCGTTGGTGCTGCATCTCCACGGGGACGATGCCCACTTTGCCACGGTCAATCAATATCCAGCCCATGCCGTTAGCTGGCATAATCACGAAACCGGCCCTTCCATCCCGGAGGCGCTGGCCCTGACCAACAAAACTCTGCTCACCGGCCTCGACTTGGCGACCCTGGAACAGAGTACCCCCGCCGAAATCACTGCTCAGGCCAGGGAGGCGATTGAGCAGACAGGTGGGAGCCGTTTGATTTTGGCCCCGGCTTGTGTGATTCCCCCCAAGACGCCAGAGGAAAATCTGCAAGCTATTGTCGAGCTTGATCGGACGGTTATCCCCTCTCTTTCCCAAACTGACGCGAAGCGTGGGAACGAGGACGAACGTCCAGCATTTTAATGTTCAAAACGATACAGCGTGTCCTCAAAAACCTCTAACAATTCCTCGGCGATATTGACCCAACTGTAGTGCTGCACCCACATGCGGGCTTGTTCCCCCAATTGATCACGTAAGACACGATGCTTCAACAGCAGAATAATCTTATCGGCCATCGCCTGGGGGTCACGGTTGGGTACGCGATAGCCATTATAGCCGTCCTCGATATTAAACGACAGGCCGCCCACATCTGAGGCAATCACCGGCGTGCCGCAGGCCATCGCTTCCAGGGCAACCATGCCAAAGGACTCATAATGTGAGGGCATGACCACTATTTCGGCGGCGGCGTAATAGTAGACCAGCGTGTCCTGATCCTTGGCTCCCAAGAACGTGACCAAGTCGCCAATGCCTAATTCAGCGCGGAGCATCTCCAGCCGCTCAAATTCGGCCTGCTCTACTTCCGAATCGGGATTTGGGTCACCGCCGATGATGGAGACGCAGATTTTTCGGGCCAGGGCCGGCTCCCGCTTTTTGACCAGAGCCAGGGCCCGAATCAAGGTATCAATCCCTTTGAGCGGCTGAATCCGGCCCACAAACAGCAGCAGCTTGTGTTCGGGCGGCACGCCCAGATACTCGCGGGCCTGGCGTTGATCCATCGGCTTGAAGCGGGCCAGGTCTACTCCCGGCGGCACAATGGAGATTTTGTCCGCCTCAGCGCCATAGAGCCAGGTCATTTGGTTTTTTTCCAGGGGAGTTGCGGCAATCAGCCGGTCGGCGAAGCGCATAATTTCACCTTCGCAGTTGACCCGCTGGTCGGGGTCACGCTCTGCCGGAGTCTGGGCGACTCGATTCTTCATCTCGGCCAGGGTGTGAAACATTTGGGTCATCGGAATATGCCAGGCGCGGCGCAGCGTGTTGGCAGCCAAGCCGGAGAGCCAATAGTGAGCGTAGATGATGTCGTAGCTGATATGGTCGGTTTTAGCCTGCGCTTGTACCCCGGTCTCGAATTCAGCCAGGTGGTTGAAGATGAGGTTTTTGTTGTAGGGTAGCTCCGGCCCGGCCTTGACCTGGATAACCCGGCCCCGCTCGCCCAACGGCTGAATCCGGGGCGTCGCCGGGTTCTGGGAGCGAGTGTATACGTCCACGTCAACACCCCGGCGACTCAGCTCCTGGGTCAAATCGCGCACGTAGACATTCATTCCCCCGGTTTCCTTGCCGCCAAGAGTCGCCAGGGGTGAAGTGTGCACGCTGAGCATGGCGATACGGTTGATCATGAGGGTTAACCAGAACTTACTTTACTCACAAATATAACCTGCTACTCACCTGACTTATTCGCCAGTTCTTTGATCAAATCTTCAATCTAGCAGTTGCCAAACAAATAATTTGCGGAGCGAGATTACCGATAGATTTCCAAATCATACACAGGCTCGGCTACCGCACCAAAGCGGAACTTGTAGATCTCGTCACCACGCAGGAAGTCGTAGCGGCTGCGCCCCAGGCGAATGGCGTCCTGGATGGTGTAGGCGGTCAAAACGTTGCCGGGGCTGAGATTGGCAAACTGTTCGGGATCAAAGCCGGAGTTGTAGAGCAGAAATTCGTTATTGTAGTCAAAACAGAGCATCGAGGCTGCCCTGGAGCCGTTGACTTCGATAAAGTACAATTTCAACCAGCCAACTTTGGCTAATTCTACCGCGAGCGCTTTAAAGAAGCGGATTAGGGCCTCGTTCCAGAAATCTTCTTTATCGCGGGTGGATTTCTGGTGCAGTTCGATAAAGGCATTCATCGCCTCATCCAGCCCCTCCCGCGAATCAACCGCGTACCAGCGCGTCTGCGCCTCGGTTTCGATTTTGCGAATCTTGCGGCGAATCTCGTGGCGCTGCTTTTTATCAATCCCGGCCAGGTACGCTTCCCAATCGCCGGGCAGACTAATCACCGGACAGACATCCTGCTGGCGGACTTCGGCGTGCCAGCCAAGGCCGCGAGCCGTCTCAGCCAGGCGGGTCGGGGTGATCGCATTGTGGGGCAGGCTGCACAGGTAGAGCTTGTCCCAAGCCACCCGGCCATCGGCCAGGCAGTCGAGCAGGGCCAGATAAACCGGCTCGACACAATCCCGATCCACCAGCAGGTCCAGATAATCGGATACGTCCACGCAGCCGACAAAACTCAACTCGCGCTGGCCGGCCTGGTTCGTCCCTCCGTATAGAGGAGCCAGGCCCATCAGGTGGCCCTCGTCGGTGCGGATGGCAATCAACACCAGGTCGTCATTGCCCAGGTATTGCCACCAGGTACGTTGGTAAATGTAGCGCATAAAAAAAGGGGCATTCACGGATCGGACTAACAAATCGTCCCATTCCTGGGCCAATTGGTCAAAGCCGGTTGCGTCGGTGTAGATGGTAGTTTGCATAGAATCCTTTACAGAGTAGCAGGCTGCAAAGTAGCAGGGTTGCAAAGTAACAGGGTAACAAGAATGCAAATAGCTTCACTGCTACCCTGCAACCCTGCTGCCTGTTATTCCTCTGCTTTCGCCCGCCAGTTGATTTGGAAAATTTGATAGCCTTTCCGGCAATCGGCCTGCGTTTCTACGGAGAGCGGTTCGGACGCGGGCACGTCATTTTGATAAACCTGGACCCAGAACTTACGAGAAGATGGCTTATCGTTAAACTCAATCGTGTAAGCTCCCCCGGCGTCGGTTGTGTCTACGGCAATCAGGCCGACCCCTTCTTCCCAGACAATTACCTGGATACCGGCCAAACGGTCGCCATTGCCGGCTCGAACAAGCCCCTTAAAGCCGGTCGTGCTGCAATCAGCCAATCCCTGAATAGGTTTTTGCACGGCAAAGAGCGCATCCTCGACCGCGGGGGGCGGGCCAGGCGTGGCCGTGGGCAAGGGCACTGTCGGCAGGGCGAGCGCCGGGCGGGTGAAGGTAGGGGTTGCTTGCTCGGCGGTGGCGGTGGGCAGGGTCAGCAACAAGTAGATCAGGACAGCCATCACCGCCGCTACGGCCAGGCTCAAAAGGCCCAGAAATATTAACCAATAAGCGCTTCGCCTCATACTGCTCTACTAAAAAAGGGTGCTCGAGTAGAGGTGACTGGCACTTTTAGTGCCAGTCACCTGAGCAGTTATACCTGTTCTATTAAAAAAAGTAGGGCAAGAGGCTATCTTGCCCTACAGAACTTTTATACTGGGGAGCAGGGATTCGAACCCCAACAGGCAGATCCAGAATCTGCAGTCCTACCATTAGACGACTCCCCATTGATACCGGTTATTTTAGCATTTTCGGGCTGGAAGGGCAAATTAATTTGTAGGACAAGTTGGCCGCTTCGCGTGCCCTACATTGTAGGGGAAAGAGAGCAAGAAGCGGGTGGTTTTTAGGCTTCATTCCGGTTATCATGGCAAAAGCGGCGGTAAAAAGGATTAATTGGCCTGACGAAATCAATAAAATTGGCCTATTGACAAAACAGGATTTATCTCGTAATATTTCCTGTATAATTAGCTATTATACGTAAATTTTACGGTCAAACAAGGCTTATACCGAATGATTGACGACATTGATCGCCAGATAATCTTACTGCTTCAGGAAGATGCTCACCTCTCCAATGCCGCCCTGGCTGAAAAAGTGGGCCTGACCGCTTCAACCGTACACGAGCGGGTTAGAAAACTGGAGAAAAAAGGCGTCATCAAAGGCTATGTGGCGGTGGTGAATGCCGAGGCTGTGGGTAAACCGATTATGGCTTTTATCCGGCTGACGGTAGGTACCACGCCTGAGGGTTATGTTGAAACCAAACGCAGCGTGCTGGAAGTTTGCCGGGCCGAGCCGGATGTGCTGGAATGTTATGGGGTGGCGGGTGAGGATTGTTATATTTTAAAGGTTCGGACTGCCAGTCCTAAAGAGTTGGAAAGGTTGATTGAAAAGATTCGCTCCAAAGCCACCGTTTCAAGCTCAGTTACCAGTATTGTGCTGTCAACTTTTAAAGAAAGTTCACCCATTGTGCCTTGTAGCCATGATAGCGCTGAAGACAATCACCTATATTCAAAGTGAAACCGAGTTTAACCGGGCCAGAAACAAAGGTTTCTGGGAAATTATGCTCAGCTTGGTCACGCGCCGCCGGCTCCATTTATTGCCGCTCAACGCCCTGGCCCAGAATATTCAGCTGGAACAGATGACTTACCTGGGGTTGCAGGATGTCCCGCTTAAAAACATTGTTGGCAGCGCCGGGCGGCATCGTGATTATACCCAGCGCTTTTCCCCCTGCGCCAGCGATGAACGCAGCAAAGAGCGCTGGCGTTTGATCTATACCCTGGCCGTCTCCGGGACCGGCTTTCCACCCATCGAGGTATATCAATTGGGGGAGGTGTACTTTGTGCAAAATGGGCACCACCGGGTTTCGGTGGCGACCTATCTGGGCTGGCCTACTATTCAGGCGTATGTCATGGTTTTAGCGGCGCCTGGCTTGGGAGGCATCCCCTTTACCCGTCAACTGCATTGATCGAAAGGAGTGATCCGATGAGTTTGGCAACAGCAGATGCATCAAAAACCGGGGGGGACCCGGCCGGTCTCATTGTCCGGCTGATGCTGCGCCACGACGAGGTTTTTCGCTTACCGGCGGTCAGCCGCGGGATTCAGGTGGTTTCCGGGCTGGCCTGGCTAACCGTGGCCGGGGAGAACATTTTCTTGGGAAACGGCCAGCGGCTGTGGCTGGTCACTGCTAAAGGCCCGGCCCTGGTTTCGGCCCTGGGCCAGACTCCCTTGATTTTGGAAGTTTTGAGTGACAGCGCCTCTGCTTCGCCCGGTATGGAGAGCATGCTTAAAAATTTAGTACCAACACAAGGCTGTGTTTGCTGAACAATAGCAAAGTCGTGTCCAAACTGAGTTTGGGCACGACTTTGCGAAGATAGGCAGCCTTTACTGAAAGGGGGATTTTTTGTGACCCACCCAACGCGAGCGCAAAAGATTGAGTCTTACGGGCGGGCTTATGACCTGCTAATCGAGGGCTTGAAGCAGTTCCCGGTGGAGATGTGGCATTTCAGGCCCGCCCCTGATCTCTGGACCATTCACGAGATTGTTATTCACATCGCCGACAGTGAAGCCAACAGCTACATCCGCTGCCGCCGTTTTATTGCCGAGCCGGGCCAGCAGGTGATGGCTTACGATGAAGAAGGATGGGCCGCCCGATTAGAGTATCACCGGCAGAGTACTGAAGATGCCCTGGAGTTGTTCAAGTGGCTGCGGCACAACACCTACAAGCTGATCCGCTCGCTGCCCGAAGCGCTTTGGGCCAACACGGTCTACCACCCCGAAAACGGCACTATGACCCTCGACGACTGGCTGGATATCTACGAACGGCATATTCCTGAGCACCTGGCCCAGATGCGGGAAAACTACACCGCCTGGGTAAAACAAACTCAAGAGAGGAACATTGCATGAAGTGGAAGAATTTTTTACTATTGTTGGTTCTGGCGGCTTTGTGGGGGCCATCCTTTCTTTTTATCAAAGTCGCCGTGGCGGAGATTCCCCCGCTGACCATCGTGCTGGGCCGCGTGGGGATAGGCGGCCTCCTGTTGTACGCAATCTTACGACTGCAAGGGCGCAATCTGCCGCCGCTGGGCCGGGTGTGGCTGCACTTTGCTTTTGCCGCCATCGTCCAAAATGCGATCCCCTTTCTCCTTTTTGGCTGGGGTGAGCAGTACATTGACAGCGCCCTGGCGGCCATCCTGAACGGGACCACCCCGCTCTTTACGCTGCTGCTGGCCCACATGTTTACCAGCGATGATCGGCTGACCCCAACCAAAACCCTGGGCACGTTCATTGGTTTTAGCGGCCTGGCGCTGCTGATTGGCCCCTCGTTACTGGGCGGCGTCAAGGCCACCACCTGGGGGCTAATCGCCGTAGCGGTCGCGTCTCTTTGCTATGGGATCGCCATTGTCTACGGCCGTCGAAATCTGCGCGGGCTACCGCCCATGGTTGCTCCAACCGCGCAACTGCTCCTGGCAACCCTGTTCATGCTTCCCCTATCCCTGGTGCTGGAGCAACCTTTCAATCTGCCGGCGCCCTCGTGGCCGGCCCTGGGTTCACTCCTGGCCCTGGGTGCTTTTGGCACCGGCCTGGCCTTTGTGGTTTACTATCGCATTATGGAGCAGACCAGCGCGACCTACGTTTCGATGGTCACTTACCTTGTGCCTATCTTTGGGGTGATTTTGGGGGTCGTGATTCTCAACGAGCAGTTGGGCTGGAATGCCTACCTCGGCTGTGCGCTTATCCTGCTGGGGGTGATGATTGTCAACGGTGTTTTCCGGCTGGCTGTTTGGCAAAGGTCAACCAATGTAGCAGTCAGACCTTAACTGGCAACGGGTGGTAGTGATGCTCCTTTTTTGGAAATGAAATTGATGTGAATGGGAAGTGGCCCGCTTTTTGGCGGGTCATTTCTTTTTTGGGGACAGGAGAAACTCACCTGGATTTTGCCTATTGCGTCGCCCTCGATTTATAGTATAATCAAGCCAGTTATAGCTTCGAGCAGATAGATGTGCAGTCAAGCCCAAAGGATAAGGGGGGTGGAGAGGCATGTCGTCGAGACTGGCAGATCGTCTCACTTTAGCGCGTCATCGCCAGTTTGCGGGCCGGGAAGCTGAACGGGCGCTGTTTCAAGCGGCGCTCGCCGCAGCCGACTTGCCTTTCTGCATTTTATACATCTTTGGCCCCGGTGGGGTGGGCAAAACGTCTCTGCTCGGCGAGTTTGCCTACCTGTGCAATGAAGCGAACGTTCCCTCCCTGCGGCTCGATGCCCGCGATATCGAGCCGGCCCCCGAATCTTTTCTAATGGCCTTGCAGACAACACTGGGTCTGATTTCGCCCGAGTCTCCTCTCCAGCACATGGCCGGTTGGTCCCAACGCCACGTTATCTTGATTGATACCTACGAAAAGCTGGCGCTGCTAGACCCCTGGCTGCGCGAGGTATTTTTG
This sequence comes from Anaerolineales bacterium, assembly GCA_015075185.1. Taxonomy (GTDB): domain Bacteria; phylum Chloroflexota; class Anaerolineae; order 4572-78; family J111; genus DSQQ01. The sequence goes on from JABTUW010000001.1 coordinate 827,935, forward strand.
CCGCAGTTGCCCGAGAACGTGTTGGTGGTCATGGCCAGCCAATACCCGCCCACATCCGCCTGGTCCGCCGACTCGGGCTGGCAGAGCCTGGTCCGCGTGCTGCCGCTGCGCAACTTTAGCCCTGCTGAGAGCCGAGCTTATCTTACCAAACGAGACATTCCGCCGGAACAACATCAAGCTATTTTGAATTTTACCTACGGCCATCCCCTGGCCCTGTCGCTGGTGGCCGATGTTTTTGCTCAACGCGGCGGCGCTCTGGGAACGTTCAAACCAGAGGTAGCCCCGGATGTGATTAAGGTCCTGCTGGGACAGTTGGTACAAAAAGTTCCCGGCCCAGCCCACCGGGCTGCCCTGGAAGCCTGCGCCTTGGTCCATCTGACCACCGAGGCGCTGCTGGCGGCCATGCTGGCCATGCCCGATACCCATGAACTTTTCGAGTGGCTGCGCGGCCTGTCCTGCATCGAATCCGGCCCGACCGGACTCTTTCCCCATGACCTGGCTCGTGAAACCCTGCTGGCCGATTTGCGCTGGCGCAACCCCGACTGGTATGCCCAACTGCACCACCGCGCCCGGACCTATTACGCCAACCGCTTGCAGCAGGCCAACAGCCTGGAGCAGCAGGCCATTCTGGTTGAATACCTGTACCTGCACCGCGATAATCCGGTGGTGCGGCCCTTTTTTATCCAACTCCAGGCGCAGTGGTCAGAGCAGGCCGGGCTGATGACCGATATTGCCCGCGACCCTGACTGGCCCGTTCTGCGGGAGATGGTGCGACAGCACGAAGGCGCAGAGTCGGCACAATTGGCGGCGCATTGGTTCGCCCACCAGCCGCAGAATGTGTTTGTTTTACGCGACGCCCAACAGCAACCGGCCGGTCTGTTGATGTTGTTAGCCCTGAACCGCGCCAGCCCTGAAGATTTACAGCTTGACCCGGCCGCACAGGCTGCCTGGCAGTATTTACAGTGTCATGCCCCACTACGGCCCGGCGAGAGGGCCACTCTCTTCCGTTTTTGGATGGCCAGCGCCACCTATCAGACCCTCTCAACCGGGCTAAGTCATATCTTCATTGCGATGGTCCAACATTATCTCACCACGCCCAGCCTGGCCTTTACTTTTTTGCCCTGCCGTGAGCCTGATTTCTGGCTGCCCATCTTTGGCTATGCCGACCTGGCCCGTCTGCCGGAGGCGGATTTTGAAGTGGGCGGGCAGCGCTACGGCGTTTATGGCCATGATTGGCGGGCCGTACCCCCCATCGCCTGGCTCGACTTGCTGGCCCAGCGAGAAATCGCCACTACACCTCAGGTGCCCACACCACCGGTCAGGCCCTCCCTGGTGGTCTTGAGCCAACCAGAATTTGAAGAGGCAGTGCGCCATCTTTTGCGCGATTTTCGGACAACCCACTCCGACACGCTACGCTATAACCCGCTGCTCTGGTCGCGGCTGGTGGCCGAGCAGGTCAGCGCCAGCGCCGACGAAACCAAGCGCGTCACCGTTTTGCAGGCAGCGGTTAGAGAAGCCGCCAAAAAATTACATGCGTCGCCTCGCCAGCGTAAATTCTATGATGCGCTTCACCATACTTACTTTCAGCCTGCTCCCACTCAAGAACGGGCCGCCGAATTGTTGGATTTGCCCTTCAGTACTTATCGCCGCCACTTAAAAACCGGTATAGATCAACTAACCCGGCTCTTGTGGCAACGCGAGATTGGCGGTCTGTAGAAGTACCCCCTCCCCCTGCTAGGGGGAGGGGCTAGGGGTGGGGGTAAAAATGAGCAAAAAGTGAGCACTTTTTGGTCTGGAACTGAACAGCGGCTTGAGTTAAACTACGGCTAACAATTGTTAGCTGTAGTTTTTATTGGGAGAGCCGGATGATGTCTCAAGAAACCACCCACCCGGTCACAGATTTAATCGAGGCCTGGAATGCCCATGACCTGGACCGAATTGTCTCATTTTACTCACCGGAATATGAAGGAATAGACGTGGCCTATGCCGTCCCCCGCCGTGGGTGGGAGGATATTCGCCAGACGATGGCCCTCTACTTGCAAGCCTTCCCTGATTTGCACGTTACCCTGGAGTCACTCGTCGTCCAGGATAACCGGGCTGCCCTGGCCTGGATTGGCCGGGGCACTCACCAGGGCCGCTTAATGAATATTCCCCCTACCGGCCCGGCCGGAAGGTTACAGACAGCTCGTCACTACCTATGCACTGCCTATCCCGACATCCACATGTCCCTTGACGACCTGATCGTTGAAGGAGACAAGGTGGCAGGACGCTGGATAGCTCGCGGCACCAACACCCGCCCGCTGCTGGGCATACCCCCCACCGGCAGACAGGCCACCGTGACCGGCATCAGCATCCTGACCATCGTCAACGGTCAAGTGACCGGGCAATGGACCAATTGGGACACATTGGGCATGCTGCAACAATTGGGCGTCGTCCCTACGCCGGGGCATGGGCGGAGCCATCACTCTCAAACCGCTGCTCGAAGCGCGGCAGATGGGCTATCATTACACAGTGCTGCAGGCCCTGGGCAACATTGTTAAAGTCTCGCTGGGCCGACCTAGAGGCGTATCAAGAGGGGTCCGTCGGTTGGGGGTTGGCTCACTGGAAAATGCCATCCGCGACTGCAAATCCTGGCCGAAGGGAATTTGGTAGCGGTGGTCCATACCCACACGGCCAAGCATACCGGCCAGTTCATGCACCTGGCTCCGACCGACCGGGACGTTTCGGTCAACGGGATCGAAGTCTTCCGCATGGCCGATGGTGAAATTGCCGAATTTTGGCGGCACGACGACGATGTGGGCTTGCTGATGCAGCTTGGAGCCATTCCTGCCCCGCAAGCCGCTTAACCCAACCCCCTCAAAGCACCTCAGAGACCGTCGCTACCCGACTCATGGGTGGGGAGGGCGCCTATTATTTTAGTACGGAGGAAAAAATGTCGGCACTGTCTGCTACTGGTAAAACTGCTGAACGATCGGTTTCATTTGAAAAATTGGCCGGGATGATGGCCGTTCTGGCCGGAATCGTCCATTTTCTATACGCAGTGTTTTTTGTCATCATTAGCCGCAGCGCCCCGGAGACGGGTGTCCTGCTCAGCGCCATCTTCTTGTTGGGGGGTGGACTGCTTTCGATAACGCGGGAAATGATCTGGTGCGACGTGCTTTTCCGGCGGAAACAAAGTGCGTCGCACCCTTTACCGAACCAATCCTAATCCTCTAGCCATTGCTCCATCAAAGTCGCCGATAAAGGCCCACCAATTGGTCAGCGGGCGGGCGCGATAGGTTAAGCCGTTGTTGGCCCCCGGCAGATTTTGCATCCAATAAATAAACCAGGTCAAACTGTCGCCCCGCCAGCGATTGCAGTTGAGCCGCTGCCTGGGGCCGCCTCCCTCCGGCATCCAGTCCTCGATGTCGGACAAAATGTATTTGGGATTAGCCCAATCATAATCGCGCTCGCCGTTAGGCGGATAGTGAGCCCAGCCGCAGCGCCCTTCGCCCACCCGGCCCACAAACTTATCCCAGAAGAGGTGGGGGTCAACATGCCTCAGCACCGCCTCGATCTGGTGAATATGATCTTCGACAGCTTCCGAGGGGCCGCGGCCGTAGTTGTAATGGTAAACGGTGTAGGTTTGGTCCAAAACCGGCAAATCGTGCCGGTCCCGGTCACTGTTGCTGATGTCGCCGTACGGCCCGGCCATGTTCGACTCCCACAGGTCAATCACCCCGCCGTGATAGCCCCACAGCCAGACTTCTTTGACGCCCCGCTCCTCCACCCAATACCGAATATCAATCCGGCGCATGATGGCATTGTAATCGGTCATCGGCACGCGGTGACCTGCTTTGCGGTAAGTGGGCAGGGGTTCCAGAAACTCCATCGTTTCGAGCAGTTGGTAACGCAGGCTGGGCAGGGCCGCGGCATCCTTGTAACCGTGATAAATACTGCCCAGTTCCAGCGCCTCGACCACGCGCCGGGTGGTCTGCTCGGTGTGGCGGCGGATCACGTCAAGGGGGGCATCCACGTCGCCGGTTATACGCCGGTCAAGCCGGCCATTTCTGGCTGGAAAATAACTAACGACGAGGGTAGGGATGGTATAAACACCGGCGGGGTAAGTCAAAACCGGGGAGGTATAGGTTAGCGGGGGGAGCGGCGTTGGTGAGTTAGTTGCAGATGGAGCGGGTTTGAATAAGTTTTTGAGACGGTTGAGCAGACTCATAGTGACTTACTCAGACCCTAAAGGTCTTGCAGACCTTTAGGGTCTTACTATTCCCGCGTGAGAAAATCGAGCGGGGTTGCCGGCATCAGCATACTGCGAGCAACACTCAGACGTTTGGGATGGATTGAAGAGGTTTGGATAATGATTTTGGTATAATCGTCGGAAGCTCGCTCCTCATCGCCGATGACGGCGTACAGATCACCCCGATTCTCGTAAACATAGCGATGCTCCGGGTTAAGTTCAACCACTTTACTGTAATCGGCAATAGCCTGGTGGTGGTTGTTCAGCTCGCGGTGCAGATTGGCCCGGTTATAATAGGCATAAACATAATCCGGGTTTAATTCGATAGCCTGGGTATAATCGGCCAGCGCCTCTTGAAAATGTTTGAGTTCGCCGTGAACCAAGCCGCGATTGACATAAGCGGCCACAAATTCCGGCTTCAAGGCAATCGTTTGATTGTAATCCCCAATCGCTTCTTTGTATTTGTCCATCCAGAGGTAGGTATTGGCCCGGTTGTAATAAGCATAGACATTCTGCGGGGCCAGCTCCAGGGCTTTGTTGTAATCGGCCAGGGCCTGTTCGTACTCTCGCAGGCCGGTGTAAGCAATCCCACGATTGACGTAAGCGGCGACAAAATCAGGGGCCAACTTCAGGGCCTGGGTACAGTCCACCACGGCCTGTCCGAAGTTATCCATCAACAGGTGGGCGGTGCTGCGGTTGTTGTAAGCCTCGGCATAGTCGGGGTCAAGGCCAATGGCTTTGGTAAAATCTACCATCGCCTGCTCATAATTGCGGGTGCTGACGTAAGCCAGGCCGCGCTTGTTGTAAGCCCGCGAGTCTTGAATGACCAATTCGCCGGCTTCGGTGGTGACGGGCGTAGTATTGATGCTGAGGGTTTTGAGGGTGGCGGCAAATTCAGCCGCGTCTTTGAAGCGGTCGCCCTTGTTTTTCAGCAGCGCCGTTTCGACCACTTCGGCCAGCGCGCCGACCTCGCGCCAGAGTTGAGCCAACCCGGCCGGCATCTCCTCACAAATGGCCCGCTCCAAAAGTTCGTACAATTTGGCCTGCGAGCGAAACTGGTTGGTGCCGCCCGCCGTAATCGCCTGCTTCTCCAGCGCCCCAATATCAATATAATGCCGCCCGGCGAGCATATAGTAGAGCAGCTCGCCAATCTGGTAGACATCGCTGCGCGCATCCACCACCTCACCCCGCACCTGCTCCGGCGAGCTGTAGAGCAGGGTACTCGGTTGAAAGCCCACCTGGGTCAGCCCCAAGCCGCCGGCCGCTTCGGGGACGTGGGCAATGCCAAAATCGGCCACCTTGGGCCGGCCATCGGCGGTGAGCAAAATATTTTCTGCTTTGATGTCGCGGTGGACAATCCCTTTCGCATGAAATTTGGCCAGGCCCTCACAGATGCCGGTCGCCAGGTAGACCGCCTGCTCCACCGGCAGTTTGCCCTCTCGATTGAGCAGGTCACGTAAGCTGCCACCGGAGAGATATTCCATGATGATGTAAAATTGTTTGTCCTCAGCGCGCATGGCGTAGATGGAGACAACATTGGGGTGTTCCAGGGCGGCGGCAATCCGCGCTTCCTGGAGAAAGCGCTTGACCGCCTTTTCGTCGGTCACTTTATCCAGCAACAACTGCTTGATCGCCACCCGGCGGTCCAGCACCCGGTCCTGCGCCTCAAAAACAGCGGCAAAGCCCCCTTGCCCCAGAGGGCGGATAATCTCATACTCAAAGAGCTTTTGACCGGGAGCTAGCACCCCTACTCCTCCGCCACAAATCAAATGAATGATGGGATGGCTTGATTGTATGTTGGGTCGGGGGGAATGTCAAGCGTGTTTTGAATTTCGAGGTTGCTTAATTGAGGGGATCTTTGCGGATATGGAAGACACAAGCTTCATCGCCGGCAGCGCGGCATTTTACTTCTTCGACGGCAAAGCTTTTACCGTCGCTCAGCCAGCGCAGACCGTCCTCGATAACGCCGACGGCATTGTAGCAGATAGGCCGGTCGCTGCTGCGGCCCCAACAGCCTGGACACCGGTGAATCGTGTAGATAAAGTGGTTGTCAGCCTCAGACACATCGGCAATTACATCGCTGAATTTGGAAAAGGTTTCGGCCAACGCCTTCAGCCCGACTTTCAACTTGGCCCGCAGGGGAATAGCTTTGAAGGAGAGTTCGCTCACGCCAATAACTGCGCCAAACTCGGCCAGCCCGCCGGAAAAAGAGGCGCGGCCGGCATGCAACGCCAAACCTCGTTCGCCTCGCAAGCCATACATCTTTTCCAGGGCGGCGCCGATCCCGGCGTAGTAGGCAAAATCAAACGCTTTGGCAAAATTATTGGGAGGAGGGTATAACTCAGGCGGCACGCCGGCCAGGTCATAAACTTTCTGCATCGCTTCGGAGCCAATCGTCTCTTCGATGGAAAGTACGTAAATCCGGGCCATTTTGTTGGGGTAATAAAAGCCGCTCAGTTCCAGAGCCATCCTGACTATCCAGATGATAAATAACGGCTAACTTTGACAGGCATTGTACCACTTATTTTTATGACAATCAATAGCGACCTAGTTCGATTTTATGGCAAGCGTATCGTTTCCAGAGGCACAGCTTGATTGGCAAAGGTATACCCATTCGGTGCGATGGCGCGCAGCCGGTCGCCAAAATCATTGTACAGGCCGGCGATCAGGCTGTATTCGCCGGGGGGCAGGTCAGGCGGCAACTCGATCCGGTGAGCATCGGCGCGGACGGTCCCCACCGGCCAGCCGTTGGTCGGGTCCGCCCCGTTGGCCGGAACGCCGTCATGCCCGGCGACCCGCTGCCCCTGCCCGTCGAGCAACTGGGTAAAGACCTTGTAATCCTGACTCTGGCTGTTCAGTGCCCGCCAGTAGAGGGTGACGTTGACCGCGCCGGCCTCGACCTCGACCTCATGGGTCAGCAGCTCGATGCCACTGCTGAAGCGGGCCGGGGCAATAAACGGCGGGATATTGGCCTGAAAGCCGTACAGCGAGGCCATGCCCAGCCCTTCAAAATCAAAGGTAGCCAGGGCCTGGCCGCGCCCGGAGACGGCATTGCTCAGAACGCGCTCCTGGGGGCCGGTCGGCAGCACCCAGATGGTATCCAGCCCTTGCAGCAAATCCACCACGCGGGGCGCACCGGGGTATTTTTTGGCCGCGCCGTCGGTCAACTGCAGATCAAAGTCATTGTGCAGGTAGGGGTAAAGCTGGCGGTAGGCCGCCTGGTCGCTCAGCAGCAGGCGGGGTTTGCCCAGCGGGCCGGGCTGGATATTTTCGATGTTTCTTGTCTGCACCTTGATAAAATTGACAAAGGCCGCGATGGGGCTGCCGGCCAGCCGTTCCGCTTGATAGCTCCGCAGCAGGAACGGAATGAGGATGACCAGCGCCAGCAGGGCCAGTCCGCCCAAATATTGGGGAACTGTGGCTTGAAGGGTGGTCAGGCCGGGCCAGCGCTGCTCCAGCGGCCAGATGGCGGCGGCAAATTCCAGCGCCACCAGGAGGGTCACAACAAAACGGGCCATGACAATAAAGGTCAGCAGCCAACTTGCCTGGGGTAAGAGGACAAAATAGACCGGCTGCTCCAGCACGTTCAGGCCGGTCAGAATGAGGGCGTAGGTTAGCCCCCGGCTGTCGGGGAAGAGCAGCACGATGAAGGGCAGCAGGTACACCAGGAATTGGGGGCTGTAGCCCTTGGTATAAAGCAGGAAAATGGCGACGGTCAGCCCGGCGAAGGCCAGCAGCGGGCGCGGGCGGCTGGTGTCGGCGGGGCGAGTGAAGAGGTAAGCATAGACGCCGGCAAAGCCCAGGGTAATCAGCCACCAGGGCAGCCTGCCCTCGTGAATGGCAAAACTCTCGCCCGCTTCATTCATCTCGGCCAGCGTTTTCAGCCGGTCGCCGCCAACCTGGCCAAAGCCATAATACCCTTCGGCCACCGCCCAGACGGTTTCCCAGGAGGAACGGCCGAGTATGGATTGGGCCGAGGCCCGGACCCACTGCGGGCCGCGAATCAAAAAAGGCGCCAGCAGCACGGCGACGGTCAGGCCAAATACGACTATATACAGGCCGACTTCAACCCGCGCTTCGGACTCTTTTTCCCGGTACTGATGCCACAAGTACCGCAGGGCCACCGGCAGAATCAGGATGGGGATAATCTTGACCATAAAGCCAACGCCGACGCTGACCGCCGAGAGCAAGCGCCGCTCCTGCAGCAGCAGGTCCAGGGCCAGCAGCATAAAAAACAGGACCAGGCCATCAAAAAAGCCGAGCATGGCGTAGACCGGCGGAAACAGTCCCACGTACAGCCACAGCACCCGACTGACCGTATCGTGGGCGACAAAGAGCCGCCGGGCCAGGCGGTAGATCAGGACGAAGTTACCGACTTCAAAGAGGACAAAGATGCCGCCCAAAATCAGGATGAACCACAGGCGCGGGTCGTCGCTCCAGGGCGCTAAAAGCAGCGACAGGCGGTACGCGCCGACGGCCAACCAGGGCACCAGCGGCGGCCATTCCAGCCAGAAATTCAAAAAGGGATATAAACCGTAATCCGACAACCCGGCAATGCCAAAGTAGGTGTCAAAATCCGACCAGTCCCGCAGGTAGCCGCCGGGCCGCAGCAAAAACAGGGTCAACAGCCGGAAAGAAACAAAGAGGGTCAGCAGCATCCAGAATTCAGTCGTCTTGGCTACGGCGGGGGCAAAACCGGGCCACGAAACCGCTTCGGGCGAAGGGCTGAGGCGGGGGGTGGGTTTGGTGGCGGTATCGCGCTGCTTGAATCGGATGACTTTCTGCGGGCCGGACAGGCCTGGTTCGGGCAGTTCATCCAGATCCACTTCGGTGCGCACGCCAGCCTGGGCTGCCTGAATCAGCGCCCCCTGGATGTCGTCCACCGGACCGGGCTGGGGACCTTCGTCCAGTTCGGGCAGGGGTTCGGGCAGGTCGTCGAAATCTACCTCCTCCTTCATCCCATCCCGTTCAAGGGGAGGAGATGGGGGGGGTAACTCATCAAAATCCAGTTCCGTTGCCGCGCCCTCCTGAGCCGCTTCGACCAGGGCATCCTGGATGTCGTCTACCGGCTCGGGGGGCGGGCCTTCGTCCAGTTCGGGCAGGGGTTCGGGCAGGTCGTCAAAATCTACCTCTCCCTTGCCCCCCCCTTGAAGGGGGGGGGGGGCTGAAGCGGACAGAGCCGCTTGAATATCATCCCTTTCCTCACGAGAGGGAGTTTTGCTTTGTTCCTGGCTCATCGCATCCTTCCCGTCCATAATTTTAAGCGCAAGGCCAACAGCGCCCGGCTGTACTGGATCAAGATGGACAGAAACTGGGTTTTGCTGTGACCGTGCATGCGCAGCCGGTAAAAAACCGGGATTTCCAGCATGTTGTAGCCGCGCTTGTGGGCGACCATCAGAAGCCGGATAAAATAGTCGCCGTAGCCGTAATAAATTTGGTCCAAATCCAGCGCCTCCAGCTTGTGGCGATGAATGGAGAAGAAGCCGCTCAGGTTGTCGTGGACGGGCGTACCAAAGAGGAGACGGATGGCGTAATTATAAACCAGGCTGGAAAATTGTCGAAACCGGTCCTCCATCCCGCCGGCCATAACAAAACGCGAGCCGATGATGATGTCGTAATGGTCCAGAAATTTGATCATCTGCGGCAAAATCTGGGGGTCGTGGTTGAAGTCGGTATCCATCGAGACGACCACCTCGCCGTCGGAGTGGTCAATCCCGTAGCGGATGGCCGTGGCCAGGCCGCGCTCTTCGGTACGGACAAAGAGCTTGACCCGGCCGTCGCCGCCGAAGTTCTGGCGCACGGCCTCGGCGGTGCCGTCGGGGCTGTTGTCGTCCACCACGACCACTTCGTACACCAGAGCGCACGGTTCCAGCGCGGCAAAAATGGCCCCGATCAGCTCGACGATGTTATCTTTTTCTTTGTAGGTGGGTAGAATGATAGATGCTTTCATAAAAAGGGAGTAGGGAGCAGAAAGTAGGAAGTAGGGGGATGTTTCCTTACTCCTTACTCCCTACTCCCTTACATATACTTCCACAACTCAAAAATCGTGCCATACTTCCCGCCCTGCTGGCGAAAGCGGCGCTGGTCGGCGGGCTGGGGCCAGGTGTGATAGCTGGCCTGGTTATCATCCTGGGACAGGCGGGGCGGGCTGCCGGCGGCAACCAGGTTAACCGCTTTGACCAGCATCTCCGCGCCGACGACGGAACTCTTGTAGGAGAGGGAGAGGATGGTATCGGCGGGGATGACGGCGATTTTTTCTTGCAGCAGCACCTGGCCGGTATCGAATTTTTCATCCACCCAGTGGACGGTCACGCCGGTTTCCTTTTCTCTATTGGCGATAACCCAGAAGTAGGGAAACAGCCCGCGGTGGCGGGGCAGCAGGGCCGGGTGGATGTTGAGCACGCCGCAGCGGGGCAGGTCAATCAAGGGCTTTTTGATGAGCTGGTTGAGGTAGATGGAGATAACCAGGTCGGGCTGCCAGGCTTGAATCTGATCGAAGGTTTCCTTCTGGTTGATGTCGGCCGAGCCGACGACCGGCACGGGGTACAAGCGGCGCATGTCGCGCAGCGAGTTAATTTTGGGCGTCCTGCCCATCAGCCGGAAGGCAATCGCCGTCGCCCGGCTCTGGAACAGTTCCAGCGCTTTGCGCCCCACAAAACGAAGACCGCTACGCCGCAGCAAGTAAAGCAAGCCTGCTGGCAGACTTTTACCGTAGATCAAACAGTCGGAACGAACAATGCCGACCACCTGCCCCGGAAATTCCTTGAGCAGCCGCTCGGTCATCAGGTTGGAAAAAAGACTCTCGTAGGTCAGAATGACGATGCGCATCTTCTCATTTTGGATTTGCGATTTACGATTTTGGATTGTTTGTGTTGCGCTCATCCAAAATCTAAAATCCACGCCCCGGTGGGCAGTCTAAAATCTAAAATTGGTTATAGCATCACATACGTAATCAACCTGCTCCGCTGTGAGCGTTGCGCCGGAGGGCAGGTTCAAGCCTCGTCGTGAAAGCTCCTCAGCAATGGGCAGGGCTTGGCCGGTCTGGTACATGGGCAGGGTGTGAACGGGGTAGAAAAAGGGGCGGGTCTCGATGCCGTGCTCGCGCAGGTGGCGGCGCAGCTCGTCGCGAGTCAGGCCGAACTCATCTTCGACAATGACCGAGTACATCCAGAAGACATTTTCGGCCCAGGGCATCTGGGGCGGCAGAGTCAGGCCGGGAATCTCGGCCAGGCGGCGCTGGTAGTGGGCGGCGTTGCGGCAGCGAATGGCAAGCATTTCCTCGATCCGCTCCAGTTGGGCCAGGCCGATCGCCGCCTGGATGTTGGTCATGCGGTAGTTGAAAGCTACTTCCGGGTGAAAGTAGGGATTCTCAGGGTAGCGGCCCTGGTTTTCCAGGAAAAAAGCCCGCTCGGCCCAGGCCGGGTTGTTGGTGACGATGATCCCGCCCTCACCGGTAGTGATGATTTTATTGCCGTAAAAGCTGAAAATAGCCGCATCGCCCAGCCCACCGACCCGCCGGCCTTTATAGCGCGCGCCGTGGGCTTCGGCGGCGTCTTCCAGCAGCCAGAGGCCATGCCTGTCGGCGATGGCCCGCAGCGGGTCCATATCCGCAGGGTGACCGTAGAGATGCACGGCGATGATGGCTTTGGTAGCCGGGGTAATGGCGGCCTCGACAGCCGCGGGATCAATGTTCCAGGTCTCGCGCTCGGAGTCGACAAACACGGGCGTGGCCCCGGTGTAGCGGATGGCATTGGCCGTGGCGACATAAGTCAGGCTGGGCATGATGATTTCGTCGCCGGGGCCGAGGTTAAGGGTCGCCGCCAGCAGGTGCAGCGCCACCGTACCATTGAAGGCAGCGATACCGTATTGGGTGTCGCAATACGCGGCAAAGCGACTTTCAAAATCGCGCACATATTTGCCCAGCGACGACACCCAGCCGCTTTTAACGCAGTCGGTCACATAGGCCAGTTCTTTATCCCCCAGCAGCGGCTCGGCTACAGGGATAAAGGGGGACTTTTCAAGAGACATTCGCCTTACTCATCCACTTTGAATGAAATCCAGGGAACTGAAGGAACTCAAAACCCTATGAGTTCTTTTCTTCCTTACAAACAAAAGGGAGACGTTGGGCAGCGTCTCCCCACCTTTGCAAAATAGGGCCAAATCATAACCCTATCAAGAGCAAAAGTCAAAGTTATCAATTACATTGACAATAGCCGCCTTACCAGCAGACCCATCCCCAGCAATAAGCCGCCTGTAATTACCAAAATACCAGCAAGTGGCAGCGCAGATGGAGAGGCTCCGCCAGCTTGGGGCAGTTGAGGCGGTGCAGCCGCATTTGGGGCTGGCGCTTCCGTATTCTGAGCTGGCGCAGCCGCCGTTGGCTCTGGCGCGGGTTGAGCCGCAGCCAGCTTGGCCTGGGCTTCGTCGGTCAAAATAGAGCTGAAAGATTTGATTTTGCCGGCCTGTACGACCGCTTCGGCATTGGCGGCCAGCGGTTCGTTGCTTAGAGTGGCAATATCCTTACGAAAGAAGTTGCTTTGCCAGGTTACTCTATCGCCGCTTACCTGGCGATTTACTGGCTCGACCCGCGAATTTTGCGCAACCACTCGCTCCAGCCAGGTCCGGATCTGCTCCTTACCCACAAGCTGGCCCTGCTGGGTGGTGAGGATCGCATCGTCGGCAAACAGGGCCAAAGCACCCTCCACATTCCCTTCATTCAGCGCCAAATCATACGCTTCCATCACTTGCAGGGGGTCCGGCTCCTGGGCCAGCGCCGCTCCAACCGACACCAACAACAGCAACCCCATCATAACGATTGCCAGCATAAACCTACTCATGTTAACCCCCTTCATTCAATAGAGAATAGAATTGTAGCCTCACTTCTCATTCTATCATATTGCCGCGCTGCGAACAACCAATGAAACGCCGGAGCATTTCATTTTGGGAGGCAGGTTAGAAACATGAACCCCATGAAAGTGAAAAATACACGAAAACGGTTTCTTTTCAGCACCTCCTCTAATTTTTCGTGCCGGTTTATCAATTTCGCCCTTTCGTGGTTCAGGTTTTCTAGTAACAAGCGCAAATTAAGAAACCGTAATCTCCCTGCAACCCCGTTGAAATCTGGCTCAGTTAAACTGGCCAGTATTAACCTTTGCTGACCCCTTGGTGTTACCTCTTCTGAAATTAAACTGGAGTGCAAACCTCGGTTTGCCAAAAAGCCAAAGCAAGCTTTGGACTCCATTTTCATTATCGGTGGTATGCGTTAGCTCGTGACGACTCCTGTAACTTTAACGGAAGAGGACACCGGCATCGGCATTCCCCCCGGCGACGTACCTCACCTGTTCAGCCGGTTCCATCGCGGGCGTAACGCCGCCGCCTACCCTGGCAGCGGCCTGGGCCTGGCCATCGTCAAGGCCATTGTCGAGGGGCACGGCGGGCAGGTCATGGTGGAGCACCAGCGGCAGGGGGCGTGTTTCCGGCTGCGGCTGCCGCTGGCGTAAGAAATACCCCCAATTTTGGGGGATTTCAAGCTCTTTATTTTATGGTATAATGTCCTGGCAAATGGGATGGACGTCCAACAGGGCAGCCCCTGACCGTCAAGGTTAGGGGCTGTTTTCTTTGGCCGAGCCTCTCTTCGCGGGATTGTTTAGGAGGACAAAATGTGATAGACTATACGCTGTGCTCGTGAGGAAGTTTCGATCCTAAAGTTTAGGGTCGAAGGTTCCGACTAAAAATCAGCGCCGAAGCTTGGGGTCTACCAAGGCGATAGTGCCAGATAACTACAAATTTGAAGCAGTGAGACAATGCCTCTCCTCCCTCAAAACAAACCGTCCCTAAAGATTCCCTTACGAGTTATGCTGATTGCGCCGTTTGTCGCGCTGGTGGTGCTGGCGGTGGCGCTGGCGGGCTATCTCTCGTTTCGAAACGGGCAACAAGCGGTGAATGATGTGGCGCATCAATTACAGGGCGAACTAAGCGCCCGGATTGAGGAACACCTGGTTACTTTTCTGGATACACCACACCAAATCAATCAGGTCAACGCCAACGTTCTGCGCCAGGATTTGCTTAAGGCCAATGACATCAACGCTCTGGAACGCCACTTTTGGGAGCAAATTCAAATTTTCAATTCGGTGACCAGCATCTATTTTGGCAACACAGCAGGAGGACTGGTAAACGCCGGGCGTGAAGGAGCCGCAGGCTCTTTGTATGTTATTGTCACCGATGGGTTTGTGAGCGGCCCGTTCAGGAAATACGCCACGGATAGCCAGGGAAATCAAGCCGAGCTGCTGGCAACTGTCCCTGATTTTGATGCACGGACGCGTCCCTGGTATACCGGTGCTGTCAAAAAAGGTGATGCGACCTGGAGTGATGTCTATATCCTGTTCACGGGGCAAGATATGGCCATCGCGGCCAGCCGCCCAGTGTACGATGAACGGCAAAATTTGCTGGGAGTGGTTTCGGTTGACCTTTTTTTGTCGCACCTGAGCAACTTTTTGCAGAGCCTGGAGATTGGTAAAACGGGCCAGGCTTTTATTATTGAGCGCTCTGGCTTATTGGTTGCCTCCTCGGCCTCTGAAAAACCGTTCACCCAGGTGGAGGGGGACCCAGCGCAACGCCGGCTTTACGCCGCCGAAAGCAGCAGCCTCCTCATTGGTGAGGCGGCAGAGTCGCTACGCAAGCAGTTCGGCGATTATGACCCCATCGCCGGGACGCAGCAGTTGGAATTTACGATTGAAGGGCAACGCCATTTTCTGCAAGTGTCGCCGGTTAAAAATGAATACGGTCTTGATTGGCTCATTGTGGTTGTCATCCCCGAAGCGGATTTTATGGCGCAAATCAACGCCAATAATCGCACCACCGCTTTCCTGGTTGTCGCCGCTTTGGCTGCCGCCGTTATCGCCGGCATTATTGCCGCCCAGAGAATAACCCGGCCAATTATCCAGCTTAATGCTTCGGCCCAGGCTCTGACTCAAGGCAAGTGGATGCAGCCTGTGGATGACGATGCTTGGATTGGCGAAATAAGCGAGTTAACATATTCATTTAATAAAATGGCCGGACAGTTGCAGCAAATGTTGGAAAGCCTAACCGCTGAAATTGCCGAACGCAAACAGACGGAAAAAGCCTTGCGGGCAAGCGAAGAACGGCTGGAACTGGTCTTGAAAGGGGCCGAGTTGGGCACGTGGGACTGGAACGTGCCGACCGGCGATGTTGTCTTTAATGAGCGCTGGGCCGAGATGCTGGGCTATAGCCTAGCTGAAATTGAGCCGAAGGTGAGCAGTTGGGAAAAACTGCTGCATCCGGACGAAGTTGCGGCACTGATGGCGGCTTTAGCCGACCATTTGGAAGGGCGCACCCCCCTCTATCAGACAGAGCATCGCCTCCGCGCCAAGTCCGGTGAGTGGAAGTGGATTTTAGACACCGGCAAGGTTTTTGTGCGCGATGAACAGGGCCGTCCGGTTCGCGCTGTAGGTATACACCAGGATATCACCGAACGCAAGCAGGCGGAAGAGGCCCTGCGTGCGAGTGAACAGCGTTTTCAGCGGCTGGCGCAAAATGCCCAAGACATTATTTACCGCTATCGTTTTCTGCCTGAGCGCGGTTTTGAATACGTTAGCCCGGCGGCGACCACAATCACCGGCTACACGCCCGAAGAGCATTACGCCGATCCCGATCTGGGCTTCAAACTGGTTCATCCCGACGACCGTCCCCTGCTCGGAGCCGCCACTCAGGGCGGGTCCAATTACGACAGCCCGCTTGTTCTGCGCTGGGTGCGTAAGGACGGCGCCGTCATCTGGACGGAACAGCGCAATGTCCTTATCTATGACCAAGTGGGAAATCTGGTTGAGCTTGAGGGCGTTGCCCGTGACATCACTAAACGCAAGCAGGCAGAGGAAGCGCTGCGGGAGAGCAATCAGCGGCTGCAAGAAGCATTGGCGGAACTTAAACACACCCAGGAAAAAATGGTGCAGCAGGAGCGATTGGCGGCGGTAGGGCAACTGGCCGCGGGTATTGCCCATGATTTCAACAATATTCTAACCAGCATGCTGGGTTACGCCGAATTGCTGCGCATGTCTCTGGATACACCAGAAGCAGTGCGGGCAGACCTGGATAAAATCGTCGCCTCAGGCCAACGGGCAACGTACCTGGTCCGCCAGATTCTAGATTTCAGCCATAAATCCATCCGCCGGCCGAGACAACTTGACCTGGGTCCTTTCATCAAAGAAATCGTTAAATTTTTGGAAGAGACTATCCCGGAAACAATTCGGCTCAGCCTGGAGATTGAACCCGGCGACTATCTGATTGAAGCCGATCCAACTCAAATACAACAAATGCTCACCAATCTGGTGCTCAACGCCAGAGACGCCATGCCGGTTGAGGGAGACCTACGGGTTACTTTATCAAGGGTTGAAGCGCAAGGCGAAGCAATGTGTGTAGCATGCCATCAGGCTGTTGAGGGTGACTGGATCTGCCTCATGGTCGCGGATACCGGCAGCGGCATTCCGCGGGAGATATTACCCCGTATTTTTGAGCCATTCTTTACCACCAAGGAAGTCGGTCAGGGGTCAGGGTTAGGCTTATCACAGGTGTTAGGAATTATCAAACAACACGACGGACATATTGCGCTAAACAGCCAGGCCGGCCAGGGGACAACCGTTACCAGTTATCTACCCCCTTTAACGCTGAGGCAGAATAAGATGCCCCTGAGTGAATCCGTCCCTGAATTTAGTGGGAGTAACAATGTCAAAAAAACAACGTAGTGTCTACCGTCTACGACGTTAATGGGAGGAAGGTTATGGCTGATTATGACCTGGTGGTGATTGGGTCTGGACCGGCGGGGGAGAAAGGGGCAGTGCAAGCGGCTTATTTTGGCAAGCGGGTGGCCCTGGTGGAACGCGCGCCGCGCCTGGGTGGGTCGGCGCTCAACACCGGCACGATTCCCTCCAAAACCCTGCGTGAAACGGCGCTCTATTTTTCCGGGCTGCGCCAGCGCGGCCTGTACGGGATTGACTATTCGCTCAAAGAAGGGCTGACCGTCCACGATTTTATGCACCGCGAGCAGGTGGTTGTCAGCCAGGAACGGCAGATCATCGAGCAAAACCTGGCCCGGCACAAGGTCGAAATCGTCTGGGGCAG
This sequence comes from Anaerolineales bacterium, assembly GCA_015075185.1. Classification (GTDB taxonomy): domain Bacteria; phylum Chloroflexota; class Anaerolineae; order 4572-78; family J111; genus DSQQ01. The sequence continues at coordinate 845,300 of JABTUW010000001.1, forward strand.
CGGCAGTCTCGTTAACCCGCATACGGTGCGGGTGCAGACCCCCAGCGGTGAAACCCGCAATCTCAACACCGATTTTATTCTCATCGCCACCGGCTCGTCGCCCTTCCATCCCCCGGATGTGCCGTTTGACCAGGAGTTGATTTACGATTCGGACTCAATTTTGAATATGAAGTTTATCCCCAAGTGCATGGCCGTGGTTGGCGGCGGGGTGATCGGCTGTGAATACGCTTCGCTCTTCACGGCTCTGGGCGTTCAGGTCACGCTGGTCGAGTCGCGGGATCGTTTGCTCCCCGTCGTTGACGACGAAATCGCCGCGCATCTGGAAACCCAGCTCAGCCAAATGGGCTTGCGCTTTATCTTCAAGGAGCGGGTGACTAAAACTGAGATCCGTGAAGGCCACGTCCATTTGCAGCTAAAGAGCGGCACCGAACTCGACTGTGACATCGCCATGTTTGCCGCCGGAAGGCAGAGCAATGTGGAAGGGCTGGACCTGGAGGCGCTCGGCGTGATTTTGGGCGAGCGCGGACTGATTCGGGTTAACGAGCATTACCAGACCAATATTCCGAACATCTACGCCGCCGGCGATGTGATTGGCTTCCCGGCCCTGGCCTCCACTTCGATGGAACAGGCCCGCGTCGCCATGGTCCATGCCTTCAATTTGCACTACAAAGAACGGGTCTCACCGGTGCTGCCTTACGCCATCTACACCATCCCCGAAATCTCGATGGTCGGTTTAAGCGAAGATGAGTGCATCGCCAAGCAGATTCCCTACCTGGTCGGGCGGGCTTATTACGCCAATAACCCGCGCGGGCAAATCATCGGCGAAGTGCATGGCATGGTCAAGCTGATCTTTTCGCCGGGCGATAAGAAGCTGCTGGGGGTCCATCACATCGGCGAGATGTCGGCGGAACTGGTGCATATCGGCGCGCACGCCCTGGCCAGCGGCCAGACCATTGACGCCTTCATTATGGCCGTTTACAATTATCCTACTCTGTCCGACTCCTACAAATACGCGGCCTATGATGGGCTGGGTCAATGGGATCAGTGGCAGGGCAGCCTCGCCGCAGCGGAGAAGGCTGATTAGGCCATGCCTCAGCTTGATGTTCGCCCGATCACGGCGGCGGAAACGCGCTGGCTGCGCCATACCTTGCTCCGTCCTCATCAAGCGCCGGATACCCTGATCTACCCCGGCGATGATGCCCCCGACAGCCTGCACGTCGGCGCGTTTCTCAACGGGCAGTTGGTCGGGGTTGCCTCGGTCACCCATCACCCCTTTTCCGGCGCGCCTGATGAAGAGGGCTGGCAGTTACGGGGTGTCGCCACGCTGCCGGAGGTTCGGGGGCAGGGTTATGGAGCGGCCCTGGTGCTGGCTTGTCTTGAGCATGTTTCAGCCTGCGGTGGCACAATTCTGTGGTGTAATGGCCGCACCGCCGCCCGATCCTTTTATGAGGCGGCGGGGTTTCAGATTTGGGGTGAGGAATTTGAAACACCGTATACGGGACCGCACTATGTTTTCTGGCGGGAGGTTGTGCCATAGGCACGCTGAATCGAGGCGTGACCCCGCGGATACCCGGCTGGATTAATCTCATGTTTGTCCTGGTCGCCCTGATCGGAGTGTGCAGCATAGGGATGGTTCTTGGCGCTCTGGTCGAGGCCGTGAATCCGCAAGCGCCGGAGGTGGTATTGGGGCCGCTGCTCTGCCCGGCAGGGACAGGGTTAGATCTCAAGTACAGCCGTTCTCTGGGTGGTGGGGTCAGAGAGACGCTGGTAAATTGTGTGGATACGAACGGCCAGGTCGTCGTTACCCGGAACGGTTATCTTTCATCGCTGTGGTACGGGTTGTTCGCCCTGCCCCTCCTGCCGCTGGTCTACCCGATTGTCGTCGGGTTACGCCGCCATAATTTCCCTGTCCAAAGGCAGTCTGTTTCCCAGGGAAAGGGTTTCGCCGGCCAGACATTAGAGCGATTAACGGAATTGGAGGCGCTGCGCGAGCGCGGCCTGCTAACCGAGGACGAGTACCAGCGCAAGCGCAGCGAAATCCTGGCAGACCTGTAAAGCAGCCGCTTGACGAAGGGACTCAATAAGTGATTTCGGATGGAATGCAAGTTCTCTTTGAACCAGAAACCTTAAGTCCCCATCTAAACTAACTTGATACGACACAGGAGGAGGCAGCACTATGGATAATTTGTTACAATCTGTTCAGGCCGTTCTATCTTCCACCCCGGCGCGGTGGTTGAGCTTGACCGAAGCGCTCCCGGCCGAGCTGCTCACCCGGCCTCCCGCGCCCGGTGAATGGTCGGCGCTGAATTGTTTGCAGCATCTGCTCGACGCGGAACGGCTGGTCTTTCCCGTGCGGGTCCAGTGTCTGCTGGCCGGGCAGGATTTTGCGGCTTTTGATCCCGATGCCCAGGGCACGGTCCAGGCCAGCAGCCAGACACCGGCCGCAGTGGCCGCCCAGTTTGCCGAAACGCGCGCCGCCAACCTGGCTCTGTTAAACCAGGTGACCCTGGCAGATTTCTCGCGCACCGCCCGCCACGCCGAGTTGGGTCTCGTCACCCTGGCCGAACTGCTGCATGAATGGGCCGGCCATGACTTGATGCATACGGTTCAAGCTGAACAGGCGTTGATGCAGCCCTTCATTGCCGGCTGTGGTCCCTGGCGGCCCTACTTTATTGCCCACGAGATAGGTCAGAAGAAATAAGACCTTACGGCGTCACCTCTATCGTTCCAATCTCGACAAAATCGCCTGCGGGTTGGCCGGTTTGATCCAAAACCGGCAAACGCGAGCCGTTTGGGGCGGAGGGCAGGTACATGCCAAGACGCAGGGTGTAGTGGCCGGGGAACAGGTCAGGGGGTAAGGTCAGGTCCACCGGGTCGGCGATGATTTCGCCGGGCAGCCAACTGGTGGTCGGCTCTTTGCCGCGCAGGCCCGGCCCCTTGTCCTGTTGGGCCACAATCTGGCCCTGCCCGTCCACCAGATGCAAAAAAACAAAGTAAAGCTGCTCCATTTCGCTCAACCCCTGCCAGTAAAAATCAAAGTGAACCAGGCAGGCTTGGGCCCTGGCCGCGCACTGCTGCCGGCTCCACTGAAGTCCAGACGGGTGGTTAGACTCCTTTGGGAGAGACGTGTTATAACCCAGCAACTTCACCTTGTTGTCCAAATTAGCACCAACAGGTTGTTGCACTTCAGGCGCTTCAAAAACGCGTCCCTCTTTTTCCGTCACCTCCAACCAATTCAAATTGAGACTCTCTCCCATCGGCAGCAGCCACCAGCGCACTTTTAATTTGGAACCATCCGGGCGCAGCCAGCTCAAGCGGACCCGCACCGCCTGCGGGCCAACCGGGGCGCTGGCAGGCAAAACTAAATCCACCTGGTCCCGCACAAATTGGCCCGGCTGCCAACTGGCGGTCGCCGTGCGCCCACCCACCGGCTGGTGTTCCACGCGCCTTAGAATGTTGCCGCTGGCATCCACCAATTCGGCCAGCAGGGTGTAATTGTCAGCCGGTTTGGTCTGCGCTTGCCATAATAACTTTACCCCAAACCCCTTGCCCTGGCCCACCCGGGTGACGGTATATTCATAATCAGTCAGTGCAATTTCGCCGTTGAAATCATAGCCTGGAGTAGGGTTGAGCGGCGCGGCATTGGGTTGAGTGCCGACGGGAGGCACGGTCAGTTCGACCGGGCCAAGATCGAGCAGGGTACTGCCATCGGCCAGGGGCCAGGGGTGCTTGTAACTGATATAGGTGACGAGCTGCAGCCGGTACTGGCCGGGCAGTGTTCCCTGCGGAATAGGGATGGGTATGTAGCTTAAAACGGACTGCCCAGGCGGCAAATCAGGGCGAGGGAACCAGCCGCTGAGCAGGGCATCATCCGATTGGGCGGCAATCACGCTGCCTTGACTCAACCGGAGCGAAATCGTCGTCTCCGAGGGCAACTCGGCCAGAGTTTGCCAGGTCAGCGTGACCCCATAGGGCTGGCCGTCCACGGCCTGAGGCGCAAAGTCAGCTCCCAGCAGGCGCAACTTGCCCTCAAAAACAGCTCCGCTGGGGTGCGGCAGGGCCGGCAGCAGACTGTGCGGATCAGCCTCTTTGGGAGCGATCCGCACCAGCCGCCCCCAGGGTAATAATTGGTAGCGATCTTCGATTCCGGCCGCCCACCCTTGCAGCGGCCCGGCGATGTATAAATCACCACCACGGCTCAGGTAGTTGGCGACAATTTCTTCGGTCGGCGGGTAGAGGCCGCGCAGATCGGGCCGCCGGCCTTCGACGTGTTGCATGTACCAAAAGGAGGTCAAATCACCCCAGTGGGCCAGGACGGCGGCGCCCGGCGTCAGCGGATGGGCCAGAGCGTCGGCCCATTCCTCGTAGATCGAGCGATCCCACTTGGCCTTGAGCCAGTTAACATTGTAGCGGGCTTGGGGTAGGACAAGAGTGGGAATGAGGGCGAGGAAGAGAAGCGGGGGGAGGAAGCGTAAAGCGTAAATACCCCTGATCGGGGCACAGGTCGTAAAGCGAGGGGTATGAAGTTTACTCAGGAGTTGGTGGCTGAGAATGAAGATGTTGCCGATAAATACGGAGAAGATGAGAAACGACGGTAACAAAAAGGCTGACTGCTCGCCCTGGCCGTAGGTCAGGACAAAGGGGATGGGGGCAGCATAGATCAAGAACAGCGGCCAGAACAGGCGAGGCCGCGTGAGCGCGAGTCCCAGACCCCCTACCACACCCAGGCCAATACCCAGCGGGGTGAACTCATCGCGGAGGAGAGGCAGGTAGACGGTTAAAAACTGCTGCGGGACCAGACCCCAATTGGTCACTACCCCGCCGGTAAAATCGGAGGCAGTGAAGTAACGTATCCAGCCAGCCGGACCGGAATGGTAGAAATCGGCCAACAGGCCGTGCATAATGGCCTCGTCACGGCCATAGCGGGCAATCAATCCCTCGGCGCGGAGCGGGATGTAAAGATAGAGCAGGCCGGGGAGAATGAGAAATAAGAAATAAGAAATAAAAGATTTCTTGTTAACCAAATAGGGCCGACAATTGAGCCAGGCAAAGAGCAGCAGGCCGGGGATAAGCAGGACGGTGGTGCTGTGAACGGCGATTTGCAGGCCGAGGAGGAGGGCGGGGAGGGTGAGGGGAGAAATATGAAGGATGAAGGGTGAACCATTAGACGAACTGCTTAACGCCTGATATTTACTATTGGATACCTGCCGTTGGATATAGGCCAGGGCGAGCGTGTAAAGAACACCGCTGAAGAGAAGGATGTTCAGGGCGTAGATCTTAGTTTCGGTGGACCAGCGCCAGAAAGTGGGCAGGGTGGCGAAGGTCAGCACGGCGGCGAGAGAGGCAATTCTGGGGAGTAAGAAGTAGGGAGTAAGAAGTAGGGAGTAAGAAGTAGGGAGTAGAGACTGCTCCACTTTTACTTTTTTGTCTTGAGCCAGAGGGATAGAGGAAGTGAACAACCGGCGGGCTGTCCCGTAAATCAGCGGCAGGGCGGCAGCAGAGCAGAGGGCCGAGAAGAGATTCATGCGCCAGGCCATCTCGCCGAAGGGAAAGAGAGTCAGCCATAGTTTACCCAGCAAAATGTAAAGCGGATAGCCAGTGGGATAAGTCACCCCCAATACGTCGGGGGTATACTGGAACAAAGCAGCGTCGCCTTCCAGCACAGTGGGGGCCAGGGTGGCGGTGTAAGCGTAAAAGCCGGTGAGGAAAAGGCAGATGCCAATGAAACGGTCAAGTTTTTGAATCAAGGATGATGCCTCCCAAGGGGAGGCTGCGCTCTGTTGCGTGATGCGTGATGCGTCGCCCATACTACCTACTACTTACTACTTATTTCCGTCAGCGGTTTGGGGTAAGGGAGACCGGCAAAACGATGGAAGGCGGTGAGGGTGAGCAGAGTGCCGCCATCCAGGATTTGCGCACCGGGAGGATTATTGGCCTCGCTGCCGAGGGTAACCGGCAAACGGGCCGACACGTTCCAGGGATCGTCCCTGCGACTCAGGCCAAGCGCGTAGGCGAAATCGCTTTTATCGCCGGTCCACCAGGGGATGGTATTGACGCGCACCTGGCGCCGGTCGCCGGCCTGCCAGCGCGAGGTCGGCCACCAGAAGAGGGCCGGCTGCGGGTAGTCGGTTGCGCCGATAATCTGGCCGGCGCTGTCGAGCAGGTAGAGAAACAGGTAATAATCCTCATTCGGGTGTTGCAGAACCTCAAAATAGAGCACCACCTGCGGCTCCGTTTCCGAGGTCGCCAGGCGGCGTACTTCCGGCTTGGCACCGATTAACTTGAGGGCATCAGCAAAGGTGGCCTCGAAGGGCTGCACCGCGGCGGGCAACCGGTCAAACCTGGTGAAGGTGAAAAGTTCCTCAGGGATAGGGATACGCGGCCCGCCTTTTTTGAGCAGGAGGTAGCCATCTGTGGCGGCGGCAAAGCCAAACTCCGGCTCAATGGTCAGACCGGTCAGCAAGTCACTGTGGGCGTTGAAACGGTTGGGGAATTTGGGATGGCTGAGGTCGAGCCAGATGGTGTCGTAATCGGTTAGAAGGGGGCCGCTCCAAATGCCGAGTTTGTAGCGATGAGCGACATAAGACACAAGTTGAGCCTGGGCCAACACGCTGGCGTCGGTGGGAATGGTCGCCGCCAACTCGCGGCCCAACTTGTGATGCGGCGTCACCTCCGGCCACTCTGGCAGTTGCGATAAAGGGGAGTAGCCACGCAGGTTGTGGTAGATGAGGGAGGTGATGAGGAGGAGAAGGGGAAAGAGGTAAGGCGTGAGGCGTGAGGCGTGATTTTCTTCACTTGAAACCTTAAACTTGATACGTGACACCCAATAATTAGCGCGGGCGAGACCGTCAATGGTGGCCAGCATCACAAAAGGCAGCATAGGAGCGGCATAGTGCCAGGTTTCGAGCTGGCGGAGGGTGGGGTTTTGGCTCAATAGGGAAAAGGCCAGCGACGGGGCCACCAGGGCGAAGAGGGGCAAGCCAAGCCAGGGCAGCAGGGCCACGGGAACGGTTATCATCGCCAATGCCGGGAAGCTGCCAGGGCGAAAGATCAGGGCCAGAACTTGATCGGGTTTGGTCAAAGGTGAGAGCGCGATTTCGAGCGGGGTGCGGCCCAGCGTTTCAAACCAGGCCGCATAGATGGATTGCCCCCCGGCTGTGCGGTAGGCCGGAATGATCACCTGAAACGTGACATAAAACCAGATCAGGCCAACCACCAGCAGCAGACCACCTTCCCACCGCCTGCGGCGCAGCGCCAGCAGGTACAAGCCGATCATAAACACGTGCAAGGAGATGTCTTCTTTAGACGAGAGAGCGAAGAGGAAGAAGATAGAAGATAGAAGATAGAAGGTAGAGGGTTGAACGTTGAACGTTGAACGTTGAACGTTGACAGGTTCTTCAGGCCACAGCCAGAAACTTACCCCTTGCCCTGCCAGGGCGCGATCCAAAAAGTAGATGGCCGAGAAGAAAAAGAGCGGGGCAAAGGTGACGGCATGGAAGTCGAACAGGGTGACGGCTTCGGTGGCGGGCATCAAAAAATAAGCCAGGACGATCACCAGGGCGATCCACTCGCTGTGCAGGCGGCGGGCGGCCAGAGCATAGAGCGGCAGCGCCGCCAGGCTCATCCCGGCGACTTGCAGCCACAGCAGCGTGCGCGGGTCGGGCCAGAGGGCGTAAAGGGGTGCGATGAGGAACAGGATGGGTTCGACATGGGTGGCCCAGCGGATAGGGCCGTTGTCTTCGATGATGGAAACGGCAAAATCCCGCCCATGGATGAAATTCCATAAGGGCTGGGTGTAAACGCCCACGTCGAAAGCGCCGGTTTCAAAGGCCAGGTGGCGCTGGCTGGCATACAGGCCAAAGTAGGTGAAGTTGGCCAGTATCAGGATAGGGAGCAAGAGGCGAGGAGGCGAAGCAGCAAGGAGGCGAGGATGAATGGGTTGTGATCGCGTCGCCATTACTTCACCGCCAGGCCGGGCAGTAATACTTTATCATCGCAAGGCGTGGATGGGCAATCCGGGCCGGACGCCGGCAGACGCTCGCCTGTATCGGGATCATACATGCCGATTTCGATATGGTAGTCGCCCGGAGGAGCATTGGCAGCAATGGGAATAGTATAAGCGTCGGTGATGTACTCACCGGGGAGCCAGCCGGTGGTAGGAAATGCGCCCGCGCCGGGAGGCTGGTCAACCTGGCCGTAGAGCAGCCCGTCTGGACCAATCAGGTGGACGAAAGCGGTGTAATTCTGCTCAAATTCAGCCTCGGCCCGCCAGTAGAGCTGGACCGTGAGCGTGTCGCCCGGTTTTAGATTTTTAATTTCGGCTTTTGGATTATTAATATCAAGGCCAACGAGGGTAGTTTGTCCATTAAAGTTGGCTCCGATTTCAACGTGCGGCTGCGGCGGGTCGAAGTTGCGCGGCCAGCCCTCGATTTGAAAATCGCCGATGGGCAGAACCTCGACCTCTGAGTCGGGCTTACCGGCAGAGGTCAGGCGGAGCCTCAATTTATATAAGCCGGGTTCAAGAGTGGGCGGGATACGGGTGGTCAGCCAGCCACGCAGAACTTCACCCGGCTGCCAGCGGTTGGTGGGGTAGTCTCCGGCCAGCCCCACCGGTACGGATAGGGGCCATTCGTCGTCGCCGGTGGCAGCTTTTACCGCAAGAGACATGTCCAGCTTGTCCGCCAGCGGCGCATTACCACTTTTCCAGATGAGCGAAGCGCCCACCTGGTCGCCGGAGCGAACGGTTTTACCGGGCAGGGTTTCAAAACCCACCAGGGTCAGACCGGGCAGCAACTCCTGTTTGATCGACAAAGCCAGTTTGAGATCGGCGGGGTCAGCCGGTTGCAGGGCCGGCATTACGGTAAAATCAGCCAGAGCAACTGCCCCCCCTTCCACTGCGCCGGCATTGGCTACCGGCAGCCGGGCCAGCGACTCTTCTCCATAAACAGCCAACCGCAGGGTGTAGGAACCGGGTGGGGTGGCCGGTGGGATGGGAATGAGAAAATAGGTATCCTCGTGAGCGTCCAGAGGCCACCTGGCGCTGCCAACCTGGAGGATGTTGCTCTGGAGCAGCTTGTCAATCTGGGTGACCAGTTGGCCGGCCCCGGTATAAATTTGGACCGAAACCTTAAGATTTTCGGGCTGATTCGCCGTTTTTTGCCAGGCCAGGCGCAGCCAGAGCAGGTCGTCGCTGCGGGCCTGGGGGTCGGCTACGTGAGCCGCATCGCCGGCATCACCCAAAGCATAGCCGGTCAGGCGAAGCTGGCCGCCAAAATCAAGAGACGCTGGCTCTAATTTTTCTGCCGCGCTAAAATCGGGAGATGACGTTTCCAACACGTAGGTGTCAATATCAAAGAACTCAAAGGTGCCGGTCCGATCATAGTGGCCGAATTTTTCCAGGTAGTAGGGTATGGCCTGCTTGGGATCGGCTCCGGTGTGCTTGGAGGTTTTCCACTTGACCAGGCGCAGAATGTTATGCTGGGCTGCGGCGGCAGTCAATTCGGCGGGCAAGGTGGCTTCGTTATCAACAACCCAGTAATGGGCCGCGGGCGGTTGGGCCAGCTCGGTTAGAAAATCGGTGGTGAAATTGCGGGCAATATCCCCGGCAGCGGTGTTACGAGGCAGAATAAAAGCCACCTCGGCGCTCGGCTCACGGTTGATTTCTTCGGCCATCTTAACCGCGTAGACGTGGTAGGCGGCCTGGGCATCATTGGTTTTGGGGAAAAGGTAAAAGTATTGGTAAAAGCTCTGGGCGCTGGTTTGCCAGAAAGTCCAGGCTAAGGCTAAGGCTGAGGCTAAGGCGACTCCGCGAGCGAACCAGGGGAAAGTTACTGGCCCCAATCGAGGTTGCAGCCAACGCTGGCCCAAGGTCCACATCAGCTCAAAAAGCCAGACCACAGAAATAGCGGCGAAGATGTAAACGGGCGTCGTTGCGCCGATGGTACGAAGATTGTGCGGGATAACATCGGGCGAGAGAATGCTGGGCAAGAGCATCATCACGAACCAGAGCAGGACAAAGAGATAAACCGCTCGCCCACGCAAGCCGCGCCACAGGGCGATTAGAAAACCTAAAAAGACAACCAGGGCTATGGGAGCCGGCAGAGTCAATTGCGGCGGCCGGCCAATAAGCCAGCCCAGAGAGACTCCATACGCACCAAAGTTCCCAACAATGCTGCGCCCAAGCAAGCCCCACGGATCGCCGCGATTGATTTGGGGGTTGAGAAAAATCGCCTGGCCGGCCCGGGTTGTGCCCGGCTCCAGTTCAGGCCGGGTGAGCAGCACAAAGATGAGGGGTAGTAACAGCAGCGCCGCGGTCAGGCCGGTGGCAAAAAGCTGCCAGAAGCGGCTGGTCAGGTAGGCTTCGGGCGGGAGGAGAGATTTTAGATTTCTGATTTTCGATTTTCGATTGATATTAAGAACGGAAATCTGTGGTAATTTATGCCAAAACTTGACCACCAGCCATTGGGCGATGAAGAAGGCGGCGTAAAATGGGGGGGCGAAGATGCCGGACAGGTAAATGTACATCAATGCCCCCAGGAAGATGCCGCTGACGACAAAAGGCCAGAGTTCCCCCCACCCCCAGCCCCTCCCCCTAGGGGAGAGGGGGGCTTTATTCAAACCCAACCACAGGAAGTAGACAGAGGGTAGCATGAGAAAGGGGACGCCGATGCCGGCAAAGACGACCCGGCTGGCCTGGATGTGCCAGAGCGACAGCGCCAAGCCCAGGGTGGAGAGTCCTGCTAAAATACGGGCACGGGTGAAGCCTTCAAGGCGAAACAGTTCTCGCACCGCCCAATAATTGGCAAACACGCTGACCACCCCGGCCCAGGCGGCAATCCCTCGTGCGGCAGCAATAGAGGGTCCAAAGAGATAAAAAGAGGCGGCCACAAAATAAAACCCCAGGGCGCCGCCGCCGCCCTGGCCTTCATAGGAGTAGCGCAGACCCTCGCGCAAGGTGGTCAGCCCGCCCATCGCCCCCACAGCTTCGTCGGAGTTGAAGCCGGGCGGGACTTCTTCAAGTCGCCAGTAACGCAAAAAGGCGGCCAGGGCCACAATGGCAATCAGGATGGCCCATTCCAGCCAGCGAGTCCAGCGTGGTTCAGTTTGCGGTGAAGACAAAGATGACTCCCAACCAAAAACCAGCCCGCCGCGAGATGGGCGGGCTATAGACTAAAAGGTATGATAGTCAATCTAGGCAGAGTTGGCAAAAATTGAATCGAAGGGCAAAGATTTGCCAAAGCTAAAGGCTTCAGTTATAGTGATTATTCGTTAATAATCCATCAAAGCGTCAGCCCCGTTAGAATCAACGGCGATGAGTAAGAAGAATGATGTTGACCGTAGCAGGAGGTAAAATGTTAAACAAAAAATTCATCAAATCCAAAAAGAGTTGCCAGGTGACGTTCTACTTGCCGGACGATGTTGCTGCCAAGCGAGCCAGCGTGGTCGGCGAGTTCAACGGCTGGGATGCCAGCAAGAACCCGATGAGCAAAGTCAAGGGTGTCTGGAAGGCGACCGTCGAAGTAGATCAGAACCGCGAGTACCAGTACCGGTATTTGGTGAATGAGGGGGAGTGGTATAACGACCCCCAGGCCGACAAGTATGTACCCAACAACATTGACGGCGAAAATTCAGTTGTTGTGACCTACAACAACTAAACCTAAAGCGATTATCGCGCCAAGGAAACGTCCCACCTGATGGGACGTTTTTTTTACCAGCCTTCCATTCCTCCAGCCGAATTGGCCTTTTGCAGCAGCAAGTAGAATTTTCTATGGAGAAAAGTATCCGTTGACTCTGCTCAAAGTTGATCATCTCTCCAAATCTTTTGCCAATACCCCGGCCCTCGTCGCCGTCAGTCTGGCTCTTGACGAGGGCCAGATTTTATGCCTGCTTGGCCCTTCCGGCTGCGGCAAAACGACGCTGCTGCGTTTGATTGCCGGGCTGGAAACGCCAGACAGCGGCCGCGTCTATTTTGAGGGGCAGGATATTTCTACCGTGCCGCCTCACCAGCGCGGGTTTGGGCTGATGTTCCAGGAATTTGCCCTCTTTCCCCATAAAAACGTCGGGCAGAATGTTGCCTTTGGCTTGCAGCAGTGGCCGCGAGCAGAGGCGATTCAGGCCAGAGTCCAGGAGATGCTGGCTCTGGTCGGGCTGGCCGGATTTGAGCGGCGCGATGTGGACAGCCTGTCGGGCGGCGAGCGGCAGCGGGTAGCCCTGGCCCGCAGTCTGGCGCCCGGCCCGCGCCTGCTGATGCTGGACGAACCGCTGGGGGCTTTAGATCGGGCGCTACGGGAACGGTTGATGCTGGAAATCCGCCAGATCCTCAAGGGACTGGGACTGACCTCAATTTATGTGACCCACGACCAGACCGAGGCTTTCGCCGTGGCCGACCGGGTGGTGGTCATGAATCGGGGGCGTATCGAGCAGGATGGCCCGCCGGAGCAGCTCTATTACCACCCGGCGACGCCTTTTGTGGCCCAATTTTTAGGCTTCACCAATTTGCTGCCCGGCGTTTGCCAGCCGGGGGGGCGGGTCGAGACCGCGTTGGGGGTCTGGTCTCTTCCGGCGGAGCAGTATCCGCCGGGAACGCCGGTGACCGTCCTGATCCGGCCGGAAGCGGCCTCGCTGGAGCCGGTCAGTGATATTGCTCTGGAAGGGGATTTAGTCGCCTCGCTCTTTCGGGGCCGCTTTTATCAGATGACCCTATCGGTAGCCGGCCAGATTCTCACTTTTGAAATGCCCCGAACACCTTTATCATCCGCTGATAACCAAATCACACTCTGGCTCGATCCGGCCGCGATTTCACTCTTCGAGGGGTAGGGAGTCCGAAGTGACGAAAGTTCAAAATCAAATCGGCAAAGCGGGAGCACAGAGTTTCGCAGAGCAAGCACAAAGAATCACAGAGAAATCTCCGCGAAGCTCTGTATCTTCTCCGTGTTTCTCTGCGCAACTTTTTCACGGCGTTAAGGAAAACGGGTTAAAATTAGTCTCCCGGTCGTAGTAGTCTTCCTGCTCGGCGCGCTTCAAAAAGCCGACAATGGCGTAGGTGAAAGGCGTGAAAAGCACCTCGATCCCGACCTTAAAAATATAGTTGGCCGTGATCAGGCTGAGAACGATTTCCCAGGGAAAGACGCCAAACAGCACGGCGATGAGCACAAAGCTGATCGTGTCAATGCCTTCGCCTACCAGCGTGCTGCCGATGGTCCGCAGCCATAACCAGCGTCCCTGGGTGGCGACTTTCATCTTGGCCAGCACAAAGCTGTTGGAGAACTCCCCGGCAAAGTAAGCCGCCAGGCTGGCAGCGACAATCCCGCCGGAAGCCGCCCCTCCCAAAATAGCCTCGTAGGCGTCCTGTCCGGCATATTCCTGCCAGCCCCGCTCTCCCGGCAGCAGCCCCACCAACCAGAACGTCAGCGACATCAGCCCGGCCGCGCCAAAACCGGCCCAGATGACCCGCCGTGACTTTTTATAACCATACACTTCCGTCAAAATATCGCCAAAAATATAGCTGACGGGAAAAAGGAGCGTACCGGCATCAAAGGCCAGCGGCAGGCCGAACAGACTGACCCCCCAATCTACAATTTTGGCCGCCGAGGCGATATTGCTGATGAGCAGCACGGCCACAAAAAAGGCCATGATAAAGTCGTAGTATTTATAGTCTCGATTCATAAGCTCCGCTCAGGTTTTACGCCCTTTTGTGGCTCCTTGGTGCGTGGTGCGTGTTCCGTAAAATTACCTGCGGAACACGCACCACGCAATACGCACCAAGATATTCTTTGGTCAAAAGCTCTTTTAAAGCACAACAATAGTAGAAGGAGTCCAATCATGCAACTTTTTGCTTTACGCCTGCGCCCTGACCCTCCCTTGTTTTTGCTGGACATCTCGGCTAACTTATGTTAGAATGCGCTACCTCTTGATTTGAGAGATTCACTGGATGGGGGGAGACAGTATGGCCGGAGCAGCCAAACGAATCATCCTGGATACCGATCCGGGGATTGATGATGCTTTAGCCATTCTGCTGGCCCTGGCCTCACCCGAACTCAACGTGGAAGCCTTGACCGTGGTGATGGGCAACTGCTCCACAGCTCAGGGCGTCAGCAATGCGCTGGGCGTGCTGGAACTGGCCGGAGCGGGGAACATCCCCGTTGCGCCAGGCCTGGATCGGCCCCTGCTGCAACCCCTGCTGACCGCACCGGAAACGCACGGCCACACTGGTCTGGGCTATGCCCAACTCCCTCCCCCCCGCCGCCATCCCGCCAACCAGCATGCCGTGGACCTGCTCATCGAGCGGATCATGGCCGCCCCTGGAGAAATTACCGTGGTCGCAATTGGGCCGCTGACCAACCTGGCCCTGGCCATCCGCCGGGAACCGGCCCTGCTGCAAGCCATCTGTGAGGTGGTTATTATGGGCGGCGCGCTCCGTCATGAAGGCAACACCACCCCCCTGGCCGAGTTCAATGTCTACGTTGACCCGCACGCCGCGCACATCGTTTACCATTCCGGCCTGCCCCTGACCCTCGTGCCGCTCGACGTGACCTACCAATGTATCCTGACCCAGGCCGATGTGGAGCGACTGCTGGCCCTTGACTCCCCCATCACCCGCTTTATCGCCGACGCCACCCGCTTCTACATGGAGTTCCACGACGAGTACCAGGACATTCAGGGCTGCGTGATCAACGACCCGCTGGCACTGGCCTTGACCTTTGCGCCCGACCTGGTCGAGACCCGCCCGCTGCACGTCACCGTAGACACGCATAGCCCGCTCTCGCTGGGCAAAACTATGGCCGATTTTTATGGAGCATGGTCCAAGCCGCCCAACATGCAGGTGGCACTCAAGGTTCAGGCCCGTCGCTTCATCGAGTTATTTTTGGAACGCATGGAGACGCTGGCCCGTCGTTTAAAGTAAGGCGTGTCAAAGCAAAGCTTTGTCACTCCAGCCTGCAAAATTGGCGTGATTTGCCCGTTGGGTGTATGCTTTCCAGGTAAGAAAGTGTTAATCCAACACTATTATCAAAAATGAAAGGGGATAAATCATGAGCGTTGCAGCACAGTTAAAAAGGGATTTTA
This sequence comes from Anaerolineales bacterium, assembly GCA_015075185.1. Taxonomy (GTDB): domain Bacteria; phylum Chloroflexota; class Anaerolineae; order 4572-78; family J111; genus DSQQ01. The sequence goes on from JABTUW010000001.1 coordinate 860,363, forward strand.
GCACCATCACCTTAGTTCTCATCCCGGTCGCGATTGCCATCAACATTGTCATCGGCCAAATTGTGGTTTTGCTCAAGCTGCCGGTCTTCCTGGACTCGATTGGAACGGTGCTGGTGGCCGTGCTGGCCGGACCGTGGGCCGGCGCGCTCACCGGGGCCTTGTCGAATATTATCTGGGGCCTGATTGTTGACCCCGGTGCACTGCCCTGGTTTCCGGTGGCGGCGGCTATCGGTCTGGTCGCCGGTATTTGCGCCAATTTCGGCCTGTTCCGGGTCTGGTGGAAAGTTATCATTGCCGGTTTCTTTGTGGCGCTGGCCGCCGTGATTGTCTCAACGCCCATCGGCGTTTACCTGTTTGGTGGCATCACCAGCAGCGGCTCCACCTTTATCACCGCCTATTTGCTGGCAACCGGCCAGGAGCTGTTTAATGCAGTTCTGACCACCAATTTTCTGGTCGAGCCGTTCGATAAGATTCTAACCTGTTTGTTCGCCTGGCTTATCATCCGGGGTTTATCGCTGCGCTACATCTCGCGGTTTTCCCGTTCAGACAATGTCATCCCTTGAGCCAATAGGACACACTCCTAGCGCCCCCGTCACTCGGCTATTGGCGACGGGGGTAATTTTTACTCCCAAGCGGAGGTGCCTCTTTTGCAGGATAAACTCAGCTTTTATATCCATCGCGACAGCCCGCTCCATCGCCTCAATCCCCTCACCAAGCTGACCCTGACCTTCAGCCTGATCCTGATCGGCTTTCTGGGGCCTGGCTACTGGACGGCCACGCTTATTTTTGTCATCATCCTGCTGCCGCTCAGCCTTTGGGGCAACATCAGCGGAGAATTTATCCGCACTACCTTTCGCCTGATTCTGCCGCTGACCGTGTTCTTGTTTGCGATGCAGAGTCTTTTCTATCCGGGCGGCCAAACCATCCTGTTTCGCTTCTGGATTTTCTCAATCAAGCTGGAAGGCGTGCAATTTGCCTATCTCACCGCCAGCCGGATTATGAACATGGTTGGCTCGTTCCTGTTACTCCTCCTCAGCACGCATCCCAGCACCTTAATGACCGCCCTGACCCAGCGCGGCGTGTCACCTTCATTGACTTACATCGTCGTCAGCACCCTGCAAATTCTCCCACAAATGCGCAACAAGGCCAATACCATCATTGACGCCCAGCGCTCGCGCGGCCTGGAAACACAGGGCAGCCTGCGCCGGCGCTTCAGCGCCTTGCTGCCGCTGGTCGGCCCGCTCGTCTTTGGCTCGCTGGTAGATGTCGAAGAACGGGCCATTGCCCTCGAAGCCCGCGCCTTCAAGGCCAAACGCAGCAAGACCAGCCTGCTGCAAATTCCTGACCCGCCAGGACAAAACGCCTTACGCCTGGGCCTGATTATTGTAACTCTCTTGGCTATTGGATCAAGATTTTGGTTATGACGTTCATCCTTCATCCTTGAGGTGTTATGGCCATCATCGAAATCGAAAATCTGACCTACCGCTACCCCCACACCGAGCAGCCGGCCCTGCGCGACCTGTCGCTCCAAGTGGAAACCGGCGAGTTTGTGGCCGTGATTGGAGCCAACGGCGCGGGCAAATCCACCCTCTGTTATACCCTGACCGGCTTTGTGCCCCACTTTTTCCAGGGCGAGCTGGCCGGGCGGGTCCACGTGGCCGGCCTGGAAACCAAAGATCATCATCTGGAAGATATTGTACTGGTCAGCGGGCTGGTTTTTCAGAATCCTTTCAATCAAATTTCCGGGGCCAAATTCAGCGTGTACGATGAAATTGCCTTTGGCCTGGAAAACCTGGGCGTACCCCGTGAGGAAATGCCCCCGCGCATCGAGCGAGCCATGGCCATGACCGGCATCGCCGACATGGCCGGCCGTTCGCCCTACGACCTTTCAGGGGGACAGCAGCAGCGTGTTGCCCTGGCCTCGATGCTGGTGATGGAGCCGAAAGTGCTGGTCTTGGATGAGCCGACCTCCCAGCTCGATCCGCTGGGCAGCCGCGAGGTTTTCGCCGTTATCCGCGAGTTGAGCCGGGAGGGCATGACAGTGGTCATGGCCGAACACAAGCTGGAGTGGGTTGCTGCCTTTGCCGATCGGGTGTTGGTGCTGGCCGACGGCCAATTAGCTCTAAGCGGCCCTCCCGCCGAAGTTCTGACCTCGCCGCTATTAGAAAGCTACCACATCGGCCAAACCCGCTACACCAGCGTGGCCCGCCTTGTTGAAGCGGAAGGCGGCTGGCCGGCTGGAGAGCCTTTGCCGGTAACACTTGAAGAAGCGGAAGTAAGTTTTAAAGCTGCACTTATCAGTCCACAGATGAACGCAGATTAACCCAGATAATTTTCATTATTTTTATCTGAGCGCATCTGTGTCCATCGGTGGACCCCATCTTTGTCTGGAAGGAATGCTGTGCGGATTCAAATTGACAACTTACACTTTACCTACCCCTCCGGGGTTGAGGCGCTGCAAGGCGTATCCTTAACCCTTGAGCCGGGTGAGCAGGCAGCCATTGTCGGCCAGAACGGCGCCGGCAAAACGACCCTGGTGCGTCACCTCAACGGGTTGTTGCAGCCCACTCGTGGCGCTGTCCGCGTCGGCGATTGGCTTACTCATGAAACGTCGGTGGCGAAACTGGCAGCGCGGGTAGGCTACGTTTTTCAAAACCCTGATGATCAGCTCTTTAAGGGGGATGTCCGCGACGAAGTTAAATTTGGCCCCACCAATCTTGGCCTTGCCCCGAAGCAGGTCGAAGCCCAGGTAGACGAAGCCCTGGCCCTTTTGGAACTAATGGACAAAGTCGAGGTCAATCCCTATGATTTGACCCCAACCTGGCGCAAGCGAGTGGCGATTGCCGCCATCCTGGCCATGGATACGGCCATCATTGTCCTCGACGAGCCAACCACCGGCCAGGATCACCGCAGCGTGCAGCATTTGGCCGGCCTCATCCAGCATCTGCGGGAACGAGGCAAAACCATTATCGCTATTAGTCACGACATTGATTTTGTGGCCGAAAATTTTGGGCGAATTATCGTCATGGGTCAGGGGCGGGTGCTGCTCGACGGCCCCGCCGAAAGCGTTTTTGCACAAGAAGAAATTTTGGGCAGCACCTATGTCCAGCCGCCCCAACTGGCCCGTCTGGCAAGTCGTCTAGAGTTAGGGCAGGTAGTCTATACGGCAGAAGGGTTTATGACGGCTTATCATCATAAAAAAATCTCAAACGGCTCTTAAAACCCCCAATTTCTGGGGGTTGACAAATTTTAACTTTTGGATTAAGATGAGGGCACAATAGAACATTTATTCTCACTATTCTGATAAAGGAGATTAGAAATGTATCAAAAGTTGACAATAGTGGGCAACTTAGGTAGTGACCCCGAAATGCGTTATACGCCTTCAGGCCAGGCCGTGACCAATTTCAGAGTAGCTACCAATCGTAAGTGGGTTGGAAATGACGGGCAACCCCAGGAAGAAACCACCTGGTTTCGAGTGACCGTCTGGGGCAAACAAGCTGAAACTTGTAACCAATATCTCAGTAAGGGCCGCCAGGTGTTGGTTGAAGGCCGATTGAAGCCGGAAATCAACATTTGGACCGGGCAAGATGGCAAACCTCACGGCTCCTATGAAGTCACTGCGTATGAAATCAAGTTCTTAGGTGGCCGGGGCGGAGAGAGTGGCGGCAGTTACAGCAATAGTGGACCGGGCGCTCCTGCCGAAGATCCGGGCTTGACTGAGGACGAAATTCCGTTTTGATTTGACAATAAAATAACTGTGTAGCACCATGAAGCCGCCCTTCGATCAGCCAGGGCGGCTTTTTTATTTACGTTGATTGTCCCGCGCCTTGACGGCGTATAGCGCTTGCCTGAGGAGATTTCCCTTGCAACAGTTACAAACAATCATTGATCGCATCAATCAGACTTTTGAAGCCAAAAGCACGGTTCGCAACGATACCCTGGCCCGTTCACGGGAACTTATCCGTCACTGCGCCAACTCGATTCGGGCGACGCAGCGGGGGGATGATGGGGAGGCGCAGGCCCTGCTGCAAACGGCGCGCGATACTGCCGCCCAAATGACTGCCGACGCCCAGAAGTATCCTGATGTTTACTACGCCGGCTACACTCAGGATGCCCTGAAAGAGCTGGCCGAGGCCCACATTACCCGCGCTGTTATTTTGGAAGAACCCTTACCCGCCCCTGAAACATTAAACGTGGAGTATGCGGCTTACCTCAACGGTCTGGCCGAGGCGGCAGGGGAACTGCGCCGCTTTGCCCTCGACGCGTTGCGCCGGGGCAATGTAATTCTGGCCGAACGTATCCTGGGCAGTATGGACGAGATTTACAGCGTTCTGGTTACGGTTGACTTCTCTGACGCGATTACCGGCGGCTTACGCCGCAACACCGATATGGTCCGAGGCGTGCTGGAACGCACCCGTGGCGATGTTACCACGGCAGTACGCCAGGAAGCGATGCGGGCCGCCCTGATCCAGTTTGAGCAGCGCATCGGTATGGGTGATACTTTAAATATTCCCCAGCCCGGCGACGAGTGGGCCGGCGAGTCAGGCGATTAATATGACGGCCCCTCCCTCACCTCCCGCCCCGGCTGAAAGCCTGCCCTTAATCCGGGCCAGTGAGCTGAACCAGTACAGTTTTTGCCATCGCTCCTGGTGGCTGGGCACAATTAAACAAATCCCGGCTAACAATCAAGCTGTCCTGGCTCACGGTATCCAAACTCATCGCCACCACAGCTATCAAGTTCGGGTGGCTCTACGCTGGCGTCAAGCCAGCGTTTTTTTGTTCGCTGGGGGAGTAATCCTGCTGGCTATGGCTTTGTTGGGCTACTTCCTCCAGTTCTTTTAGTTTCCTTTTGCTTATGCTCTGGCTTTTCACGCTAGCTCTGATCTTACTTTTTTTCGGCTGGCTGGCCTCGACCCGTTCCAGGCGGCTGCGTCTGGAAAGCGGTCTCCCGGCAGGGCGGCTGGTTTATGCTGACAGCGCCGACTGGCGTCCTAACCCACAGCCCTTCTACACCAAAACCTACCAGCTCAGCGGCAAACCGGATTATCTGATCGAGACCGAAGCAGGCATCATCCCCGTGGAAGTTAAATCTAGCAAGGCTCCGCAAGTCCCTTATTTGGGCCACTTGCTGCAATTAGCCGCTTACTGCCTGTTGGTTGAAGAAACGACCGGGCGCACCCCACCTCACGGGCTGCTTAAATACGCCGATGCCCTGTACGAAGTTGATTTTACCCCGGAGCTTCGCCGCGAATTGCTGGAGACAATGGCCGCGATGCGCCAGGCTCGCCTGGCGGAAACTGTCAGGCGCAGCCACCAGCAGCCCGGCAGATGCGCGGCGTGTGGTTTCGCTTATGTCTGTGATGATGCTTTGATCAGATGGAACGAGGTATGAAGAAGTGGGTTAAGCCTGGTTAGGGGCAGGGGAGGAGGCAGCAGCCTGGCTTAACAATTTAGCGAGACTGCTGGCCGCGTGTTTGGTATAGAACCAGACTGAACCGGGTTTTTGCCGGGCGTCGAAAACGATGGCTAACAACAACTTTTCATTCACATCGTGGGCATAAATATTGTAGTTCTCGCCCTCATAATAGCTGGATTTGAAGATGGTCAGGTTGCCAACCAGTTTAGCCAATTCAGCCGCAGCCAGAAAGTTGGCGGCCACCAGGGCGCTGACACTGGCAACTTCAAAACCGGCTGTTTGGCCGACAACTTGCAGCGGGCGGCCATCGGCGGTAATGAGCAAGACGCAACGCACACCCGAATTATTTTGCAGCGTCCGAAGTAGCTCATAAACAGCTTGCGACAGTCGAGGTTTATCGGGGGGGGGTAGCGGCGGTGGTTCCTGGTCGCGAGTCTGGGCTACTGCCCGTTTAACAATCTCCTGGACTTGTTCCAAGGGAAAAGGTTTGTCCAGAAAGCCATCAAGGCCCAGGAATTTGCTGGTATCACGTAAATTAGTAGAGCCGTAGGCCGTCATCAAAATAACCTGTGTATCTGGTGAGATACGGCGCACTACCAGGGCCAGGTCTATGCCTGTCATCACCGGCATCATGTAGTCGGTAATGACTACGGCAAACGACTCTTTTTCAATCAAGCTGATGGCGCTCACACTATCGGTTACGGTAACAACTTCATACTCAGGTCCCAGCAGCCGCAGGCTGTGCTGGAGCATCAGGCTGATGTCTTTATCATTATCAACAATCAAGACCCGCTTATTGGTCATTACTGGTCACTATCTTTCTCACCCCCAAACATGCCGGCAAAATCGTCGGCCATATTAACATCGCTGTCTTCGGTTGCTGTGCTTTGAGTGACTTTAGCCAACATCTCGGCTAATTCTAAGCCAGCCTGTTTTGTATAAAACCAAACCGTACCGGGTTTTCCCTGCGTGCCAAAAACCACGGCCAGCAAAAACTCCCCGTTGATATCATAGGCATAAATGTTATATTTACTCCCTTCGTAATAACTTGATTTGAAGATCGACTCATTATCGCCCAGGAGGCTGGCCAGTTCGGTTACAGCCAGGAAGTTAGCCGCCACAAAAGCAGCCAAACGGGATGTCTTGGCTCGGTTGGTTTCCCCGACAACCCGAAGGGGGTGACCGCTGGCGCTGACTAACAGGACAAAGTGAGCGCCGGTTTTGCTGCGCAGCATCTCCAGACGTTCGTCCACGGCCCGATTCAAGCTCAGTCCGGTTACATCCGGGTGAGGTGTTTCCACCGCTTGATGCGTTTGGGCGATAGCGCGCTGCACCACCTCCATGATCTCCGGCACGGTGAAGGGTTTACCCAGGTAACCGCCAAGGTGCAGCGTCTCCACGGTGTTGCGCATGCCGCGGGTGTCGTGAGCCGTCATCAGCACCACTTGTGTTTCTGGCGAAACCTTGCGCACGACCTGAGCCAAGTCTACCCCGGTCATCCCGGGCATCATATAATCGGTAATGATCAGGTCAAATTTTTGTTTTTGAATCAGTTCCAGGGCTGTTGCTCCGTCGTGAGCAGTTGTGACCTCATATTCCGGTCCCAACCTTTTGACACTGTGCATCAGCAGGAAGAGAATATCTTTGGCATCGTCTACAATCAGGACGTGTTTTTTGCTCATTGAGGCGCTCCTTGCTTGCTCATGTATTCACCGGCCTCTCCCTCTTTGATTATAACCCATAATTGATAGAGGTTAAATGTCTGGTTGCGGCATGAAAGCACTTAACAATCGCTCACTTGACCGGCAGGCTGGGAGAGATATAATACAGCCTCAAAATCGAACCAAGATTCTCCTCTTACGGGGGAAATCTCAGTAAACTTTATGGAGGGTCAAATATGGCAGTCCGAAATGCAGAAGCTGTTTGGGAGGGTAATTTACAAGAGGGGCGCGGCACCATGAAACTGGGCAGCGGCGCCTTTGAAGGAGCTTATACTTTCAAAACACGATTTGAAGAAGAACCTGGAACCAACCCCGAGGAGCTGATTGGGGCAGCCCATGCCGGCTGCTTCTCGATGTTTCTCAGCGCTGTGTTGAGCGGAGCGGGCCACACGGTTAAGCGGGTTCACACCACGGCCAAGGTGCATTTGGGCAGGGTGGATAACGCTCCAACAATCACCAAAATCGAGCTTAACACCGAAGCGGAAGTGCCGGGACTTGACGAGAAAACATTTTTGGAGCATGCTGAGGCCTCCAAAAAAGGCTGCCCGGTTTCAAAGGCCCTGGCGGCGACAGAAATTGTACTGAACGCCAAGCTGATTAGCTGACTATTAGCGATAAAGGTTTTTCAAGGCGCTTTCCTCACGAAAGCGCCTTTTCCTTACCACAAGATAACCCTCACAGTAAGACTCGTGGGGAATGGGACGCGGATTCGATGGATCTTTCGGATAAAAATGACTTAAATCCGTTTAATCCGCGTCCCATATATTATTCCGCCTGAGCGTAAGCGGGCAAGATAGCGTCAAGCCGCTTGCCATCAATCATGGCTTTCACAATCGGGTCAATGACTGTCTGAATCAGCCGGCCTTCTTGCTCCTCATTCAGATAAGGCAGATTGACCCTTTTATTAACGGCTACAGACAGCCGCAGGGCAAAATCACGGGCGTGATCTTTGTCAATCCCCTTGCCGGCGTCGCGCAGTAGACCGCCAAAAACTTCTGGCAGAATGTCATCAAGGGCGGCATCAATAACGGCCACGGCATGTTCAAAGATAACCTGTTCCATTTCCTCAGAAACAAGCGGGATATCAATGATCGCGTTGATCAGTGAGGCAATTTTCTTTTGTTCTTCGACAAGCAACACAGACGGTCTCCTTTTAAATTTTTTGTTGGCCCAAATGAGTGAATTTAGTGGGGCAGTAAAACTAGGCCTCGATTATACCACACCGGCATCTCGCTTAATAATTGCCGTGCCCCCCTGCAGGTGGTACAATCGAATTACGATTTGAGATTTTCAACACCGTACCTTTAAGGTCGTCCCGTTTTTGGCCGATAACCCGCCTCAAAAAAAAACTAAAGATAATCTCGAACTGCCTCGCCATATCCTCCTTCTGTTGGGCTATTTTCTATTAGCGATAATTTTAACCTGGCCAACTTTCCTGCACCTGACCACTCACCTGCCCGGCGATGGCGGCGACGACCCGGCTCTGGCCTGGAACCTGTGGTGGGTTAAATATGCGCTGCTCAATACCGGCCAGAATCCTTTCCAAACGGATTTCATGTTTTACCCCCTTGGCATCAACCTGGCTTTTTACACCTTAACCGTGTTGAATGCCATTACCGCCCTGCCGCTAACCCTCAATTTCGGCGTCGTGACCGCCAGCAATCTCCATCTGTTCTTCACCTTCGCCGCCGGCGGCTACGGCGCATTTCTGCTGGCCCGCTATGTACTGGCGACCGCCGACCGCCGAGTGCGAAGCCTCCCTGTGGGACCACCGACCGCCGTATCAAAAAGTAGGGGGGAAGTTTCTCCCCTGCCCCCCAGCCCCCCTGCCCCCCTGCTTCTTTGGACATGCGCCCCTCTCGCCGGACTCTTCTATGCTTTTGCCAGCAGCAAACTCTTCTACGTCGCTTTGGGCCAATTCAATATTGCCAGCAGTCATTGGATCCCCTTCGCCGTTCTGTACATCCTGCGTACCCGGCGCGACCCGCACCACCTCAAGAACGCTTTCATGGCTGGCCTTTTTTTGACCCTGCAAGCCTGGGCTGAACTGACCTACGCCTCATTTCTGTTGATTTTTATTGCTTTGTATTGGCTCTACTCGATTTTGGATTTTCGATTTTCGATTTTGGATTATAAAAAGCTGTCCACTATTCGCCATCCACCGTTCCCAATTTTGCCCCACCTCCGCGCCGCTCTTATCCTGGGCTTCACTTTCGTCCTCGGCCTCAGCCCGATCCTGGTCCAAATGCTGCCCGATCTGCAGGCTGAAGGTGATTTTCTGGTCGAGGGCGGCGGCTTTGCCGATGCCTTCAGCGCCGATTTGCTGGGCTTTGTCATTCCAACCATGCACCAGCCCGTACTGGGCAATTTGATTAGCCAGACCAGCATCCAAGCCGTTGACAAAGGTCAGCACATTTACCTGGGCTTTGTTTTGCTGGGCCTGCTGCTGGTCGCCCTATTTACCGGCTTTCGCCGGGCCGAACTGCGTTTCTGGCTGGTTGCCGCGCTTATTTTTGCCCTGCTCTGCCTTGGCCCGGTGATCGCGATCAATGGCTACTCCACCGGTCTGCCCGGTCCCTTCAGCCTGTTGCAGAGTCTCCCTTTTTTCAAAGGCAATCGCTATCCCAGCCGCTACAGCGTGATGCTGCTGTTGAGTTTGAGCGTCATCGCTGCTTTTGCCCTGGTACAAATTGGCCAATGGGCGCAACGTCAACCGTCAGCAAATAGGCGTCCATCTTCTATCTTCTATCTTCTATCTTCTATCCTCACCCTCCTCTTTCTCTTTGAGCACCTCGCCATCCCCCTCCCCCAATCCGACGTGCGGGTTCCGGCGGCTTATCAAGCCATTGCTGCTGATCCGGAAGATTTCGCCGTACTGGATATTCCCTTTGCCTGGCGCAACGGGTTCCGCATTACCGGGGCCTTGACGACCCAGTTCATGTTTGGCCAATTTTACCAGACCGCTCACCAAAAACGGCTGCTGCAAGGCAACACCAGCCGCAACCCTGAGTTCAAGTTTCAATACTTTACAAACGCCCCGGTCATCAACTCGCTGCTGGCCCTCGAAACCGGCCATCCTCTTCCCCCGGAACGCTGGGAAGCTGACGCAGCAATCGCTGCCGACGTATTAACTTTTTTCAATGTCAAATACATCGTCATCCGGCCTTACCAGTACGATAAATTTGATGGGCAGAAAAACCTAACTGTAACCGAACAGGCCCTCCTGCCCTATATCGAAAAAGTTTTGCCCGTCGAAAAGAGCCATGATGAGCTAGCCATTAAAATTTACCGGGTGAGAGCAGCCGAGAGATCCGGACTTCAGCCCGGCTTCCAGGTTGACCTGTCTTCGCCGCTGGCTCCCCTCTATTTTGGCGAAGGCTGGGGCCTTTTGACTGCCGGCCAGCCTGTCACCGCCCAACGCCGTGATACCCGGCTGCTGCTGCCGCTCACCGGCGCGGCCCAGCGACTTACCTTCCGGCTGCGCCTGCCGGAAGTCTATAAAGATGCTACACAGTCTCTTTTTGTAGAATTGAACGGCTGGCAGTCCTCCCCACAACAGGTTGGCCCAGATTGGCAGGAGTTATCATTCGACCTGCCTGCCGGGGTTGCTCACCCCGGTCTGAATGAGGTGTGGTTGCATTTTACCAAGGCAATGACGATGCCCTTCCCTGGCGGCCAAGCCGAAGTTTGGCCCCCAGAGGTAACCGCCCTCAGCGCAGGCGAGGAAGTTGGCGATTTTGGTCACATTTTCGTCAATGGCCGCGAAGTTTCGTCCAACCAGCGCGGCTACAATATTGCTGTTATCCATCCCAGCGGCACGTTCCAGGCAGCCCATTTTGACACCCACCTGGATCTTAGCGCCTCAAGCGCTTTGGCCCGTTTCCTCGCGTCCTCGCCTCCCAATTCCCTCATCGCCATTGCCGTCGCCGACGAAGCCAGCGCCAATCTGGGCGAAGAGGCCGTCCACGCCCTGCAAGCTGTCGGAGCCAGGGGGGACTTGCGCGGCTGTTTTCGCTGCAGCCACGCCTTCATCCGAACTCCTAAGGGGGAAACTTATGAGGCGTTCGACGCGCTGCACCCTGTCGGCGTAACCACCGGGCTGGGTCTGACTGAGCCGCAAATGGCGGCAGAGGTGGAGTGGATAAAAGTCGAGGTTATTGAGCCATAGCCGGAAGTGTGGTATGATACACAAGCAGCGGGAGGATAAGGATGGACCCCAAGCTAATAAACTATCTGGAGCGGCTACCGCTCTTTAAGGGCGCCCCGCCCGCAGTTCTGGCAAAATTGTCGGACCGGGTCAAAATTTTGAGCTTGGCCAGAGGTGATGTTCTGGTTCACAAGGGCAACGCCAGCGACTCCCTCTTTGTCATCCGCACCGGCTGGATCAAGATTGTGGCCGAAGGTCCCCAGGGGGAAGAAGTGATCCTCAACCAGTGCGGGCCGGGCCAGCTTGTCGGCGAGATGTCGCTGATTGATCAAAAACCCCGCTCCAATTCAATGGTCGCCATCAGCCCCGCCGAGGTTCTGGAAATAAAGTATGATGCGGTGCTGGCCCTGCTGAATGAATATCCGCTCCTGACCCTTTCATTCCTGCGCGACATGTCCGACCGGCTCCGCTTTGCCAACGCCTATATCGAAGAGACCATCGTCTGGTCGCAGCACATCGCCGCCGGCAACTATGATTTTGTCCAGCGCCGGGTCGAAGAGAGTCAATCCACGATTGTCAATACCGATCTCACCTACCAGGCCCGCGCCAGCGCCTTTCTATCCTCCTTTTTCAAAATGGTCGAGGGGGTGAAAAAACGCGAGGAAGACCTTAAGCAGCAGGTCCAGCAGCTTATCATCGAAATTGACGAAGTGAAACGCCAGCGCGCGGTCAAAGAACTGACCGAAACCGAGTTCTTTGAACACCTCCAAACAACGGCGCGGAAACTCCGCGAGGAACGGGCGGCAAAGGAACGAAAGCTGTCAGAGGAATAATCTTTTTACTTGAATGAAGTAAAATCTGTGTCAAATTCTTCATTACCTTCAAATTTACGCCTCACGCTTCATCTCCCCTCCCTCCTCCTCGCCCTCTTCATCCTCGTCTACGCCGTCTACTTCTCCTGGTACACGATCAACCGCCACAACACCCTCCATTCCTACGCCGCCGACCTGTCGCTGATTGACCAGCCGATGTGGAATACCGTCCTCGGCCCCGGCGGGTTCATGGATCTGACCTGGGGCGACCACCAGCAGCCCCGCCTGGCCGAGCATTTTGAACCCATCCTGGCGCCCCTGGCCCTGCTCTTTTTCCTCTGGGACGATGTGCGCATTCTGCTCATTGCCCAATCCGTAGCGCTGGCTCTCGGCGCGCTGCCGGTCTTCTGGATTGCCCGGAGAGAATTGTCAATAATCAATAGTCAATTGTTAATTGTCAATGATCAGCACGCATCACGCATCACGCATTACGCTTCATTAACCGCCCTCACCTTTGCCGCCGCCTACCTCCTCTTTCCCCACTTGCAAGCCGCCAATATCGCCGATTTCCACGCCGACCCGTTTGTGGTGACGCCGCTGCTGTTTGCCTTTTGGTACGCCACGGAACGCCGCTGGGGTTGGATGTGGTTCTGGGCCATCATCGCGATGGCCACCAAGGAAACCCTACCCCCCCTGACAGCGATGCTGGGACTGTGGCTGGTAGCGACCAAAGAACTCCCACCCTTCCCTCCCCCTAATAGGGAGGGGGTAGCGGTCAGCCGTCGGCGGTCGGCGGTCATTCATGGCTTCATTCTCATCCTCATCAGCACGCTCTGGTTCCTCATCGCCACCTTTGTCATTGTCGCACCCCTGGCGCGGCAGCACTTTGGCACGGCCGGCCCCATTTACCTGGCCAATCGCTATACCCAGGCGGAGATGCTGTCCTTGCTGCAAGACCCAGCCCGCTGGCAGTATCTGCTCGGCCTGCTGGCAGCGGTTGGTTTTCTCCCGCTCCTCGCTCCGGAACTGCTTGTGCTCGGCCTGCCTGTTTTAATCGCTAATCTGCTCAGCAACTTCCCCGGCCAATACTCCGGCGAGCAGCATTACTCCGCGCCTCTGGTTGTCGCCTTTATCGTGGCGGCTATATTTGGTTTGCGCCGTCTAATCAGTAGAGCTTCCCTACGCGAAGAAACCGGTCAATCCTTTAAAATCACAACCCTGATCTCGGTTTTGCTATGGCTCCTGGCATGGGTGTTAGGATATCACGCTATCTATGGCTGGACTCCTCTCTCCGCCCGCAGGGAGATCTATTCCATGCGCCCGGCTGCGGTCCGGCTGCCCGATTTCCTGGCCCAAATTCCCGCAGATGCGGTGGTCTCGGCCAGCGCGGCGATTCATCCGCATCTGGCGCACCGGCAGGTAATTTATGTTTTCCCCACGGTTCAGGAGGCTAATTATCTGCTGGTTGATGTCACCGATATTCCCGGCGTTCATCCCAACGATGCTTATGCCAAACTCATGAGTTTGCTCCACTCCGACTGGAGTCTACTCAAAGCCGACCAGGGTCTTATTTTGGCCCAAAAATCTCTGGCCCTCGTTCCGACTCCCCCTTTGACAAGTTCAGGGCGCAGTCAACAAGCTCAGGATGCGACCTGCTCCTCTGCCTTTTCTACACCTGCCAAAGGGCAATTCCCCTGCTCTTTCTACGATTTCCTCAGGCCCACCTCCCTGCCCACCTACCCCACCCTCCTCACTTTTGACGAAAACAAACTGCGGCTGTTGGGTTATGATGTCCATGATGACCCGGACAACGGCGTTACTGTTAAATTTTACTGGCAAGCTTTGGGTACCTTGCCTGAAGATGTGCGGCTCTGGCCGCTGATTTACGGCGACACCGGCCAGCTCTTAAGCGATCCGACCCAGGTTCCGATGATCGCTGCCCTCTGGTATCCGCCCGCAGCCTGGCAGCCCGGCGAAATCGTCGTGACCGAGACCCTCCCTCAACTTTTACCCGATATCTTTCACCTGGGCCTCGCAGTTGGGCCGGAAAGCAGTTTTGCCGATCCTGGCCAACGCTTGCCCATTACTGCTGCCTCAGCCGAGATGCAGCAATTTGACTCAGGCCGTTGGGTTCAATTAGCTACCTTTGAACGCTTCGGGCTAACTTTAGCCCGGCAGCCAGCCGCGCTCTCCCTTACCTCACTCACTGCGGTAGAAGCCAGTTTTGGTCCGGCGATCCGGCTGACCGGCTTCCACCTCGGCCAGACCGACCTTCACCCCGGCGCACCCCTGACCGTTCTGCTCCAGTGGGCCACCGGTCAGCCTCCTCAGGCCGATTACACCGTTTTTCTCCATCTTCTTTCCACCGACGGTCGTTTGGTTGCTCAGAACGATGCTTACCCCACCTGGCTCACCCCTCAACCCACCTCGCAATGGCCGCTCCACCAGCCGCGCCTTGACAGCCACCGGCTCAACCTCCCACCTGATCTCCCCCCAGGCGAATATACCTTACAGGTTGGCCTGTATGATGGGCGGACCCTGCAACGGCTGCCCCTGTCCAATGGTAGTGATACTTTCATCCTGGGCCAAATTCGGGTTAAGTAGTTTCTCACCTCATGTTGCGGCTGCATCCCAAATTCCTGATCTTTGGGACAGACCCTTATCTTGTCACCTCACTGCCTCTGTGGTAGCATGGGCCGCGCTATGAGCAAAGATCGTCTGGGGTTGCTGGTCGTTATTTTAATTGCCCTGGCCCTGCGGCTGGCGCTGTTGGGTGAGCAAAGCCTTTGGTACGATGAAGGCGTCACCTGGCTCCTCTCCCAAAAGCCGCCCGGCGAACTCATCCAGTGGACCGCCGCCGACATTCAACCCCCCCTTTATTACTTGCTCATCTGGGAAACTGACGCCCTTTTTGGCTCCAGCGAGTGGGCGCTGCGTTTTCCTTCAGTTATTTTCGGCGTTCTGACCGTTCCCCTGATCTACATCCTGGCCCGTTACCTTTTCGCAACCTCGCCCCAGCGCCCGGCCTCCGCGCCCCATCTTGCCGCCGCCCTGCTCGCCATTTCGCCGGTGATGGTTTATTACGCTCAGGAAGCGCGCATGTACACCCTGCTGGTCTTCGAGGCTACCCTGGCCAGCTACTTATTCCTCAGAATCCTTCACCCTTTACCCTCCCTCTCCGCTAGTTATAATTCATCCTTCCGCCTTCCGCCTTCAGCCTTTTTATATGCCTTGACCGCCACCGCCGCTCTTTACACCCATTATTTCGCTGCATTTCTGCTGATCGCCCACGGTCTCTACGGTCTTTTTAGCCTGTGGCGGCGAGGCTTTCCCAAAGCGCTTGGGTGGCAGTTATTGCAAGTTTTTGGTTTCATCGCCCTTCTTTTTGCTCCCTGGTTCTGGATTCTCCTGGCCCGCCTGGGCGACGACCCCAGTTATTGGCCCGGCGCGCTCAAACTCCACGAAGCCTTGCGCAAAGTTCTCATCAGCTTTACCGCCGGCGAAACCGTGTTTGAGCAAACCGGCCTCTGGCTGGCTCTGGGCTATTTACTCCTCCTCATCATCGGCTTTATCTCTGCGCAGCTTCGCGAGTCGGAGCGTCGGCGCTCTGATCCATCCTCTATCCTCTATCTTCCATCTTCTATTTTCTTGCTTCTCTGGCTCTGCCTGCCCATCATCTTCATCCTGCTGCTCTCTTATCAATCGCCCAAGTTCAATCCGCGCTACACCCTATTAGCTTGGCCGGCCTTCGCTCTGCTGGTGGCCGTTACCCTGGCCCAGTTTGATCTGGCCCGCTTTACCTTAAATAATTTACGCTCTACACTTTACACCCTATTCTTTACGCTTTTTTACGTCCTCATCCTGGCGACTTCTATTTTCAGCCTGTCTAACTGGTTCACCGACCCGCGTTTTGCCAAAGACGACTATCAAGCCCTGGCTCAGTTTGTCCGCGAGCGAAGCGCCCCCGATGAAACTGTCTTGCTTAGTTCCGGCCATATGTATCCGGTCTGGGCTTACTACTATGGCTGGCAGGGCTGGACCCCCCTGCCCCAACTGGAACGGCTGGACATCACTCGCGTTACCACTTTGAGCGTCTCCACCGAAATGGCCGAGGCGCTGCAGAACAAAAGCGGAGTGTGGTTGGTCAGTTGGCAGGATGAAGTGATTGATCCCAATGGAGTTGTCCCCTTTTGGCTGGATCGGGTTGGCGAGCGTCCGCACGACGCCGGCGATTTTCAAGGCGTGCGCCTGGAACATTGGCGGCTCGATCCCGACAAAATAGCGCTGCTCCACGAAAGCCCGATTGAAAGGCCGGTCCTTCGCACCCCTTTGCCAGACTCAACCAATACATCGCCGGCCCCCTCAGAAAGTGGTGCTGAAACCGAGGCTGGCTACAACTTTGCCAACCAGGTTGACTTGGTCGGAGTTACCCAGCTAAGTGATGCTGACCTGGCCCTCTTTTGGCGACCGCGCCGCCCTCTGCCGGACGACTTGCTCTTAACCCTCCGTTTAACCGACCGGGACGGCTTGGAGTGGGATCGCCATCCGTTTGTGGGTCGGCCCGGCGCTTATCTCTATCCACCTTCCCGCTGGCCGGTCGGCCAACTGGTCATGACCCGCCATCCTCTGGATTGGCAAGCCGGTACCCCACCGGGCCTTTACTGGGCCGAAGTTGGCCTGGGTCTTCCCGCAGCCGACAACACCGCCGCAGGGTTTAACGGCTGGGATATTCTGGACGAACAAGGCCGGCCCCAGCGGCGCACCGGCCTGATTGATGCGATCAACCTCAGCCGCGTCATTCGCCCCGATGATAATTCGCTGCCCCTGGCCGAGCCGCCGCTGGTGGACTTCTCGCCCGTTATCACCCTGCGCCACAGCGAATTATCTCAGCCCAACGCCGAACCCGGCGACCGCGTTTTGCTTAAACTGCTCTGGCAGGCCGGTCAATTTAATTACGATGACATTTCGGTGGCCTTTGATCTCATTGATTCCAAGAAGGAGAGTTATCGGGTTGGTTCCTCACTGACGCCCAGCCGCACCTTTAATCTGCCGCGCTGGAAACCGGGTGAGGTTGTCCTGGGGCAATACTGGCTCAATATCCCCCCCGACGCCGCCCCCGGGCCGGCAGCGCTAGAAGTTCACCTGGTCAACGTGCACGGCTTTTTTTACGATGAACGCTTTCCTTTTGGCCAGCTAGAAATTTTGCCGGCCACCCGCAATTTCACCCCGCCCGCGAAAGTGGATATGCCGCTCAATGCTGACTTTTCCGGCCTGACTACCCTCATCGGTGCGGATTGCCGCTCTTCAACAGCCTCAAACGACGATGGCGCGAGTCAGGCCGGCTGCCGCGCCGCGCCCGGCGAGTCAGTGACGCTGACCCTCTACTGGCGAGCCGATAGCCGGCTGGATACCAATTACACCATCTTCACCCACCTGCTCGGCCCCGGCGAAACGGTTGTCGTTAACGCCGACCACGCTCCGGCCAAACCAACCCAGGGCTGGGTTCCCGGTGAAATCGTCGCCGACTCCGTCACCTTGACCCTGCCGGCCGACCTCTCCCCTGGTAGCTACTCCATAGAAATTGGGCTGTACAACGCCGCCGATCCCGCGTTTCCTCGCCTGCCCCTCACCACCGGCGAAACACGAGTGATCCTGCCGCAGCCGCTTTTAGTAGAGAGATGATTTCCTCCGTCTTTGCTCCTGCACTGCCCTTGTGGTAGCATGCGTTCCCGATGAACAAATACCACCTCTCGCTGCTGGCCATCATTTTGATCGCTCTGGCGTTGCGCTTGTATAACCTCACCTACCACAGCCTCTGGTTCGACGAAGCCATCAGCGTTCACTGGGCCAGGCAATCCGTCCCCCGTATTTTGGAAGTTGGCTTCACCCTGGTTGAAGACCGCCTGCCGCCGCTGTATTACTTGCTCCTCAAAGGCTGGACTGCCCTGGCCGGCTTCAGCGAGATGGGCGTCCGCAGTTTGTCAGCCTTTCTGGGGACATTATTGGTTCCGGTTATTGCCACGATTGCCGCGGCTCTGTTCAACCGGCGTGTTGCCCTGGTGACAGCCCTCTTGGTGGCCCTCAATCCGTTCCTGATCTGGTATGCTCAAGAAGCCCGCATGTATGCCCCCGCCGTCCTTTTTAGCGCCCTCACCGTCTGGTCGTGCTTGCGAATGTGCGAATCTGCGAGTAGAAGAACTATGAAGCCAGTTTCATCGCTGCCCTTCTTCGCGGCCTCGCCTCTTCCTCTCTTCCTTTTCACCCTTTTCGCCCTGGCCGGCCTCTACACCCATCTTTACACTGGCTTTGTCCTGCCGGCGCTGGGGTTGTGGCTGGCGATAAGTTACCCGCGCCACTGGCGCTTGTGGCTGCTCTTTGCCCTCAGCAGCCTAGCGATTATGCTGCTGTTTGCACCCCTGGCGCTGGCTACCTGGCGTTTTTCCGGCGAAGCTGCTCCCGGTGACCCTCTCAGCAGCCTCGGTCAGCGCGCCTGGTGGCTGCTGCATGCCTTCACCCTCTGGAAAGCGCCACTCGGCTCTGTGCCTCAAATCGCCATTCCGGCTGTTATCGCTATTTTTGCCTTGGCCTCTTTTCTAAAATTCAAAAACACGCATTACGCATTACGCATCACGTATCACGCATCACGTTTCCCCCACCCCCTCCTACTCGTCACCCTGCTCCTGGTCTCACCCTTCGTCATCGCCAACCTCCTGCTTCTGCGCAACCACCTGGCCTTCTTCGGAGAGCGATATTTTATCGTCATGGTTCCCTGGCTACTACTGCTGGCCGCCGTCGGCGCGGAGCGAATAAGCGAATTAGCGAACAAGCGAATGGCGAGTAGCGAACCCACAGGACAATTGTGGCGAATATCGAATTTCTTATCCTTCATCCTTCATCCCTCATCCTTCATCCTTCTCCTCCTCACCGTTCTGCCCATACCGGGCCAGTGGAGTATGCCCGCAGCCAAAGAAGCCTGGCGGCAGAGCGTCGCTTACCTGGCAGAACACGCTGCCCCTAATCACGGCATCCTTATCCACCCCGATTGGGTGCGCTACCCCTTTCAATACTATTTTCGCGGCCCCGGCCAAACCTACGCGGCCTTCAGCACCATCACCCCAGAGACGCCGCTCGACGGCCCGCTGCAAGGTGTGGTCAACGATCACCCGGTTATCTGGCTCATTCAATCTCACCTCGACGGTCCCGATCCCAACCACCTGGTCGAGCAGTGGTTTGCGGCCCGCTATCCCCTGGTAACTGAGCTTTATCCACCCGGCATCTCGCTCAAAGGTTATGCGCCCGGCTATCAACTCGACACCCTGCCGATAGAGGCAACACCTATTGATATCCAGTTTGCCAATGGACTGCGCCTGCTCGGCTACCAAGCAGACCGGGTGGTTGCCGCCGCCGACAAACTGTTTCATCCCCCTTCAGGCTGGGCGCACGTGACTCTTTACTGGACGGCGAGCAAACCTATCGGCGAGGATGTTACGCCCTTTGTCAACCTGGTTGGGCCGGAAGGCGTATGGGGGTCCAGCCTGGAGCGAGCGAATGACGCGCTCAAGCTCTATCCCACCTCGCGCTGGATAGCCGGAGACAAAATCATTCGCCATGATCTGGATGTCAATCTGAATCCGGTCACGCCACCGGGTAAGTACCAGTTGGTCGTTGGCTTACAAGGTGATGAAGCGGAACAGTATCCACTGGCTGAAATCGAGGTGCGCTGAGAGTTTGACGCACTTGAATCTTTGTGGTAGGCTGTGATTTCAATCTAGTGGTGCAGAATAAGTTATGCTGGAAAATTTGAATAAACAGTTACAGCCAGCCTTGTGGCTAATGACGCTTTTGCTTCTTTTTTTGCTGGCAGCCTGCGCTTCCAGCTCGACGTTGTCGGCAGTCAGCGTTAACCCCCAAACCATTTCGCCCAATGCCGACGGCCTGACCGATGTGACCCGGATCAGCTACAGCTTGAACCGCTCGGCTGACCTGTCCATTTACCTGCTGGACAACCAGGGGCAGCGGCACTATTTTAGAGAGGGGCGGCGGCGCTCCGCCGGGGATTACCAGGTAGATTTTGGCGGGGTGGTCAATGGAGCCATGCTGCCCGATGGCGCTTACACCTGGGTGGTCGAAGCAGTGGCCGATGACGGCCAGACGACCAGCCAGCAGGGCCAACTGGTCATCGAGAATGCCGATACGGCCAAACCGGAGCTACAGGGCTTCAGTATTTATCCCCAGGTTTTTACCCCCAACCGGGATGGGATTGACGACCGGGTGACCATCAACTATTCTCTGACCAAAGAAGCGGAGGTCAGCGTTTACTTGATTGCGCCTGATGGGGAAACACGCTACCCTATCGCTGAGAAAGAGCGCGAGGTCAAACCCGGCCAGCCCGGCTTTCATACCTATGACTACGAGGGTGGGGTTGACCAAGGCGCCGACCCGCCCCCGGACGGCCTCTATACTGTCCAGGCCGAAGCCGTAGATCGTGTGGGCAACCGCACCGTGGTCACCGGCACTTTGACCATCCAGGAGGGGGGCGTGCCCCGGGCCGACATTGTGGCGGCGGATGTGGATTATTACAACCCCGCCACGGGCACTCAAATTGTCCCGCTTGGCCAAACCCTGGCTTTTACTTTGACTGTAGAAAATTTTGGCAGTGTGCCGATTCGGACCCAGGGACCTGGTTCCGGCGAGCACTACCGCAGCGACGAGAATTTCAACACCAAAGGCTTCTTCGAGTCGGCTGGCGCATGGCGGGTAGGAATTGACTACGAGGGCAACCCCAGCTATGCCTACCCCTATCGCTGGGCTATCGGCAATCTGGATGAGTTGGAAAAACGGGTTATTAACAACAATACTGAATATTATTTACTGCCCGGCCAGCGGGCTGTCGTCACCGGCTCGATCCAGCTTGTAGACGTGCCGGGCGATAAGGACTCGGTCAATTTCTGGGCCGGTCTCATCCACGAACAGGTGGCGATTGATGTCTTTAACGATCACGTGGACCCGCAGCCCATTCGTATCGGGTTTTGAAAGGATGAGGGCGAAATTCTAGAATGTCCCTTTCATCCTTCATCACCTGCCCCCGCAAGGGGGTTCATCCTTCATCCTTACTATGAACCTGGCCGTTATCATTGTCAACTGGAACGTAGGAGACCTGCTGGCTGCCTGCCTGCGTTCGGTCGAGGCTGACCTGGCCGAGAGCCAGCTCGAGGGGCAAATCTGGGTAGTTGATAATGCCTCTACTGATGGCTCTGTAGCCATGCTGCGCCGCGATTTTCCCCAGGTGCAGCTTATCGCCAGCGAGAAAAATCTGGGCTTTGCCGGGGGCAACAATGCCGCCCTGCGGGCCATCGGCTTTGTAGACAAGCCCCCCTCTCCTGAAAGGAGAGGGGCTGGGCGTGAGGTTGGCCTCCCCGAAGCCGTCTTACTGCTCAATCCCGATACTGAAGTCCAGCCGGGTGCGCTACTGGCCCTGTATGATTTCCTCAAAAACAATCCGCGGGCCGGCATTGCCGGGGCAAGCCTGGTTTATGGGGATGGCTCTTTTCAGCACAGCGCCTTTGCTTTTCCCGGCTTGTGGCAACTTGCCTTTGACCTGCTGCCGCTGCCGGGCCGGCTGGTCGAGTCGAGCTTGAACGGGCGCTATCCGCGCTCGGCCTACGCCTCCGGCCGCCCATTTAGGGTGGACCATCCCCTGGGGGCGGCCATGTGTGTACGGCGGGAGGCGATTCAGCAGGTTGGGCTGCTGGACGAGCGCTACCGCATGTATGTTGAAGAAGTGGACTGGAGCAAGCGGATCGTTGCAGCGGGCTGGGCGGTCTTCTGTGTGCCGGCCGCCCAGATTACCCATTTTAGCGGCCAAAGTACGGGCCAGGTGCGCCTGAGCAGCTTTATCAATTTGTGGGCCAGCCGCTACCAATTTTATCGCAAATATTACAACCCTTTAAAAGTCCGCCTGGCCGGCCAGATTGTCCACCTGGGGATGCGTCACAAAGCCAGGCTTGACGTTGAGGCAGCCCAGCGGGGAGAGTTAAGCCAGAGTGAAGTGGCTCGGCGATTGAGCGGGTATGAACAAGTTATTAACATCTGGCAGGGAAAAATAGAGTGACCAAAATTATCGCCGCGATTCTCACCAAAAATGAGGCGCGCCATATCGGCGACTGCATCAAAAGTGTCCAATGGGCCGATGCCGTGATCCTTGAAGACTCTTTCAGCAATGATGGCACGGTTGAAATTGCCAAAGGTTTGGGCGTCCAGGTTTTTCAGAATGAGTTTGTCAACTTTGCCGTTGCCAGGGACACGGCTCTCAAAAACGCGCAGGCTTTACAGGGTGAGTGGATCCTGTTTGTTGACGCCGACGAGCGGGTTACCCCGGAACTGGCCGAGGAAATACGGCGAGTGACCCAGGATGGCCAGGCGGTAGGCTGGTGGGTGCCTCGTTACAACATTATGTGGGGCCACACGATGCGCGGCGGCGGCTGGTATCCGGATTACCAACTCAGGCTGATGCGGACTGACGCAGCCCGGTACGACCCGGAGCGCCAAGTGCATGAGATTGTGCTGCTCGATGGTCAAGCCGATTATCTTAAAGAGCATCTTATTCATTACAATTATGACTCGCTGGCCCAGTTTAAGTTCAAACAGGATCGTTACATTGACTTTGAAGCCAGAATCTTGAAAGAAAAAGGCATCCGGGCTAAGCCGTGGACCTATCTGACCATGCCCCTGCGCGAGTTTCGCCGCCGCTATATTTCGCTGGGAGGGTATAAGGATGGTTGGGTGGGGTTGCAGGTCTGTAGCTTGATGAGTTGGTACATGTTTATCACTTACCTGCGCCTGAGAAAGTTGTACCAAATTGAACGTTCAACGTTCAATGTTCAATATTGAATGGGTCAAGGCAGTGCAAACCGCCTGGGCTAAAGCGCCGCATAAATCCTGCATATAATACAAGGCCGGGCAAGCGAGAGCCAGGTCGGTCACATAATATACCTCGCCAGCCACTTCCACCTTTAAGCCAACCCGCCCGTAGGGGTTGTAGATCACCTGCACCTGATATGTAACATTTTGATGGGAGTAAATCCGCGTGGTGGCCGATACTCGGACAGAGGCATCCAGCCAGTTTTGGTAGAGGCCGGAAAAGTCGAAGTGCGTCTGAACCTGGCTCGGGTCGTGATGGTAGGTGTGGCTCAACTGCACCAACTGGTAGGCTACACTCTGCAGTACATCGGCCAGGCCGGCCACGGCAAATTCGACTTCGACCTCGCGCAGGCCAATTTGCGAGTTGATCGCCGTTAGTTCGGTGTGGAAGCGGTCGGTAAGAGTCTGGACCTGAAGCATAAGTTCGGCCAGGGTAACAGTGGCAGGGACGGCCTCCAGCATGCGCTGCCGCAGCGCTGCCAAAGCTTTGCCTGAGCCATCCAGAGTGCCCAAGCCCTGCCAATCTTTTGGCTCAAAGTAAGCCAGGGTAAACTCTTCCGGCAGGCCTCCCTGCTCGCGAAAAGCCACTAAAGGAATGAAGGTGCGCGGCTGTCCATCTATCGTTAATTGCATGGGCGGTTAGCTATAAACAAAAGGGGGCGGGCAATTCAATGCCTCGCCCCCGCTCGTTGTCCCTTCAAATGTTAGGCCAGCTCTGGGTCCAGCAAGCCATAATTCTCATCAGCCCGGCGATAAAGCACATTGAGCCGGCCTAGATTAATATTGTAAAACACAAAGAAATCATGGCCCAATAGTTCCATCTGCTCCACCGCTTCATCCTCAGTCATGGGCACAACCTGGAACTTTTTGACCCGGACAATCTTGCGCTCCTGTTCTTCGGCAATAGCGGCCAGAGCTTCCTGGTCAAGCAACGGCATTTCATCCTCTGGGCGCTTATTCACACTATGGCCCTGCCACCGGTCAATACGTTTGCCTTTGTAGCGGACAATTTGCCGGTGAATTTTGTCTACTACGGCATCTATCGAAGCATAAATGGCTTCAGAACGCTCTTCGGCGCGCAGAATCGCTCCGTTGGTCCGTAGTGTTATCTGGACTATATTCCTATCTTTGGCGCTTTTGGTTTTTTCCTGCGTGATTTCTATCCGGGCTTCGTCAATTTCCGGCAGATAACGGTCCAGCTTCCCCATTTTCTTTTCTACGTAATCGCGGACGCGATCCGAGATAACAAAATTTTTACCCTTGAGAAGCAATTGCATTTTCGTATCCTTTCTATGAAATTTAGATTTTTGGGCCTAACGGGCTTTAGCCAGAGTTAGTCCCCAGACAGCAGCAACGCCCTTCTTTTTTAGAGCGCCGGCGCAGGCATCGAGGGTTGAGCCAGTGGTACAAACATCATCAATTAAAAGGACTGTTTGGCCTGATAAGTCCACATGGGAGCAGGCAAAAGCTTCAGCCACATTTTGGTGGCGTTCATGCACGCCCAGAGTCATTTGAGACTTGGTGGCGCGGGTTCGGTAGAGGGCCTTGGTGTCCACGGGTAAATTAAGCCTGTGGCCCATGGCGCTGGCCAGCAGCTCACTTTGGTTATAGCCTCGCTCGCGGAAGCGGGCGGCATGTAAAGGCACCGGCATAAGAACATCGACCGCTAACTGATAGCGCCGGTAGGCTGCGGCCAAGAGGGTAGCCAGGATGGAAGCAACTGCTGTATGATTGCGATATTTGAGGAAGTGAATAGCCGGCCGAATGGGGTTATCTTCAAACTGCGCAGCCGACCTTATCCCATCAAGGTGTTGTAAAGGATTATTTTTGCACTGCTTACAAACCGAAGTATTTGGAGTCATCGGCGTGCCACAACGTCCACAAACCGGGGGGGTGATGAGGGCGATTTGATCCAGACAATTTTGACACAACCAGCTATTGGCAGCTTTACAGCTAATACAACTGGGGGGAAATAATAAATCGAGCAGGAATTGGCTAGATTTTTGGATGTGGGTTAGCACGGGTTATCTCACTACCTGGCTGATTGATTTTAGCAAGGTATGACGACAGCTCGAAAATCAATATTCAAATTTTAGCTGATCACCCACCTCAGTCGCTGTACTAACAATACTACCCACCGGCATTTCTACCACAAAAGCCGATTGACCGACAAAAGGACCTAAACGGTAAGGCGTCATATTGTTGTCGGTGCGGATAACCTTAAAATTTTTATCAACGTAGACCACATCTATGGGAAATTTCATAAAGAAAGTGTGAATACTTTTCTCGCCGACTAAAATTAACCCCTCTTCGTTTTGGAGAGAAGCAGTTCCCAATAAGCCTCGCAATCTGAGCCAAAACGTATCAGCTACCCGACCTTGACTCACCAGAAAGACATTACGGGTCTGATTGAAGACGCGCATGGAGGCCGATTATTGACCTACCCAGAATGTTTCCATCAGAATGATAACCGCAGGCCCTAACAAGACGACAAAAAGGGCCGGGAAGATCAAGAAAACCATGGGGAAGAGCATTTTGATAGGCGCCTTATTGGCCTGCTCTTCCGCCCGTTGTCTGCGCTTAACACGCATTTGTTCGGATTGAACCCGCAAAATTTTAGCAATACTCACGCCCAATTGGTCAGCTTGAATGATAGCGGCCACAAAACTGGTCACATCAGGCACATCCATGTTGTTGCTCATATTTCGTAGAGCGTCACGGCGAATCACTCCCAGGCGCATTTCCTGGACCACTTTCGCAAAGGCCCGGCTTAATTCGTTGTCCCACTTCTCGGCTACTTTCTGCAAGGCGCCATCGAAACCCATCCCCGCTTCAACGGCAATTGTCAGCAGGTCCATCGCATCAGGCAGGCTTTTAATGATCTCTTTTTTACGCCTGTTGATCTTTGACCTGATCCAGAGAATCGGCAGCATAAACCCGATTGCAGCCGCTACCAGCGGAGCAATAATTCTGGCAGCAGTGCCGGCCGTGGGCGATATAATCGTAATTAAAAAGGCCAGGACGCCAAAAATAGCGGCCACAAAAATACGCAAGCCCGAAAATTCTGTGGAGCCCCAGCCGTAAGGCCTTCCGGCCCGCTCCAGCATCAGCTCGGTCTCAGCCCTGGCTTTTGAGGGCGACAGACGGCTAAGCGCATTACCCAATTTAACCAACATGGGGCGCATCACCCGCTGCGAAAACGGCTGCGAAAGTTCAATCTCTTCCAGGGTTAGCGGGGTAGTTCTACCGGCAAACTCTTCCAGCCGAACCTGAATATCGCCACCACCGCTGGCAGCCGCAGAAGATGAAGCGCGTAGTCCCCAAATTACCAACCCGGCGGTCAGTCCTATTCCAACTAAAACAATGAAACCGATGATGATTAGACTCATCGTTAACCTCCTGACAAACTACGCGGCGCTATGCAGGAAATGAGTAGATCAAACCTCAATCTGAATAATCTTTTGAATGGCAAAAAAGCCGGCGGCAATCATAAGAATACCGGCCCCCACCATAATCCAGCCGCAGGGTTGAGTGCATCTCGCGTTAGGAATACCCAATGATTCGCAAGTAAAAATCATTTTACCAATGTAAGCTTGATTCATAGCATACAATAGTAAGCCTAACGCCACCGGCAAACCTGATATAATATAGCCCGATAACTGCCCCTGGGCGGTCAAAACAGCAATTTCACCCTTGATTCGCACCCGTTCACGAATGACAAACCCAATGATTTCCAGGATTTCGGCCAAATTACCGCCGATTTCGTGTTGCACATTGATGGCAGTAATCATCAGGTCAAGGTCATCACTGGGCACCCGCCGCAACAGATTGACAAAGGCCCGCTCATTATCAACCCCCAGGCCAACCTCACGAACTACGCGCTTAAACTCAAGCGCCATAGGTTCAGGCATTTCTCGGCCCACCGCATCCATCGCCTGCAGCAGTGAATAGCCTGAACGCAGCCCGTTAGCCATCAGGGTAATCCCGTCGCCAAGCTGGTTGTTGAATCTTTTCAAGCGAGCCTTTTGCCGCATTTTAAGCCACATTTTTGGCAGAAAAAAGCCTACCACAGCACCTATAAGCGGCATCACAAAACCACCGTAGATTACCCAGGCCAGAGCGGTTACCCCCACAATTGAGATCAAATTCAAGGCCCAAAATTCGGCTACCGTTATTTTTAAGTCGGCCCTGGCCAGTTCAGTCGCCATATTTCTGCCCAGGCCCCGCTCTTCAAGAACCTGATCCAGGTTCTGGGTTAATAACGAGGTTCCCCCTGGTTTCTTTTTCTCTTCATTTTCCTCGGCACTGTCAAGGCTGCCACCGCCCACAAACTGGCCCAGGCGTTGTTGGGTTGCATCACCCCCTCTGCGCGACAAATAGATCCCCCCGGCGACAGTGCCGATCGTTAGGATGATCCCCACAATAACAATAAGCGTCAACATCCTGAACCTCCGTTAAAAAGAACCAACCTGCACTCTTTACTCAATCCCCAGGTCTTCAAGATCTTAAAGACCTCCAGGGTTCAAACATTATCTAAAACTGGCCCCAAAGATATTGGGCGGCAGCACGATCCCGGCGGCCTCAATTCGTTCGTAAAACTTGGGTCGAATGCCGGTTGGCTTGAGCCGCCCTACAATTTTGCCGTTTTCAATGCCCTGCTGCTCAAACGCAAAAATATCGGACATCACGATGACGTCGCCTTCCATGCCCTGAACTTCCGTCACATTAACGATCTTGCGGCTTCCATCTCTTAAACGCGACTGTTGGATAATGACATCCACTGCCGAGGCAACTTGCTCCCGGATAGCCCGGACCGGCAAATCCATTCCCGCCATCAAACACATTGTCTCCAAACGCGACAGCATATCACGAGGCGTGTTGGCGTGGGCAGTGGTCAAGCTGCCATCGTGGCCGGTATTCATGGCCTGAAGCATGTCCAAGGTTTCACCGCTACGACATTCTCCAACCACAATCCGGTCGGGCCGCATACGCAAGGTGTTGATCACCAAATCCCGAATCGTCACTTCCCCTTTTCCTTCAATGTTGGGCGGGCGAGATTCCAATGTCACCACGTGTTCCTGGCGCAGTTGCAGCTCAGCCGCGTTTTCAACCGTGATAATGCGCTCATCATTGGGAATAAATGAGGACAGCACGTTCAACAGGGTCGTTTTGCCTGAACCGGTACCGCCGGACACCACAATGTTCAGGCGAGCCTTGACACAAGCTTTTAGAAACTCCGCTGTTTCAGGTGATATAGAACCAAAGCGGATCAGGTCGTCAATTGTCAACGGGTCTTTTTCAAACTTACGGATGGTCAGCGTTGGCCCGTTGAGAGCCAGCGGTGGAATAATGGCGTTGACGCGGGAACCATCGGGCAAGCGAGCATCCACGTAGGGTGAGCTTTCGTCAATCCGGCGGCCCAGGGGTGAAACAATACGATCAATCACCTTCATGACATGCTCATTACTTTCAAAGTTGATATTCGTTTTGGTTAATTTCCCTTTACGTTCAACAAAAACTTTTTCCGGGCCGTTAACCATAATTTCGCTGACATTTTCGTCCGCCAGTAAAACTTCCAGTGGACCAAACCCAAGAATTTCCGCAACGATCCCTTCAAATAGACGCTCGCGTTCAGACCGGCTGAGAATAATATTCTCCTGAGCCAGGATTTGCTCAAACATATCCTGAATAGTCCGCCGCACCTCATCGGTCCGGGAGACATCCATAGCTGGGTCCAACTCTGCCACCAACTTGTCTTGAATTCGTTCTTTTAAGTCCTTAAAAGCATCGCGAACATGGGCTGCCGCCGGAGCGCGCCGGGCCTGCTGTTCGGGAACCCTGGGCCGCATCGCGCTGCCCAAGCCACCGCCACTTGGTTTCGACTCGCCTTCACCTGGTTGTTGACTTCGCTCAATACGTTTTAATAAGGACATGTCTTTTTTCCCTAAAACCTAATAATGTTGAAATTTTAAAACTGCACCGGTTTATCTACCAAAAAAACCTGTGCGGACCGGGGTCTCTACTTTTTGACTCGCCGGATTCAACGATTTTACCAAATGGTTGCTCAAGGCCACCGTCGCCTGAGTTAGCAGGCTGTTTTTATCGCCCAAAACATAGGGAACGCCCTGGTTCACGGCCGCAGTCACCGAGCGTTCGTCGAAGGGGAGTTGCGCTTCAATTTTATACTTGATATTAGCCTCAATATCTTCAGCCCGGATATTAATCCGTTTATCCACTTTATTCAGGATAAACATGATCCGCTCCCGTTCGTACTCCAGCGCTTCCGTCACTTCGAACAACAGCTTAGCATTCTTGATCGCCGGTATTTCCGGGGTAGTTACTACTATTATTTTATCAGATATGTCCAGAACACTCAAAACCAGGTCGTCCAGTACGCTGCTGGTATCTACGATGATGATATCAAACATGGTCCGCAGGCGTTCCAGGACATCAGTTACCAATACCGGTGTGACTGTATCGGCCACTTCCGGGCGGGGGGGAGCCAGCAAAGCTTTGATCCCTGAGCTGTGAGCAATGAAGATGTCGTTAATCAGTTCATTATCCAATTCTTCTATATGAGATACTAAATCAGCAATCGTCCGGCTGGCGTACAAATTCAGCAAAACGCCGACATCGCCAAATTGGAGACTGGTATCAACCAAGGCCACCTTGCTGGCCGCGTTTTGCTGCAAGGCTATCGCCACATTTACGGCAATGGTACTGCACCCTACGCCCCCTTTGGCGCTGAATACTGTCACAATTTTACCCTTCTCCTGCGGGGATGCTGCCGCCGCGGCCCCTGCTCCGGTTGGGGCCTGGGTCATAACCGGCATAGCCTGGCGACGAGTCGCGCCCAATTGATAAACCCGACGGATACTGCTAACCAGTTCATCGCTGGAGAAGGGTTTGATCAGAAACTCTCTGGCCCCGGCCAGCATGGAGCGGCGCAAGTAATCCGCCTCTCCCTGCACCGACATCATGATAATTTGGCAAAAGGGAACCTGCTGCGAGATTCTTTCGCTGGCGGTGATACCATCCACCCCAGGCATATTGATATCCATCAGGACAATATCCGGCTGTAATTCTACAGCCATCTGAATCCCTTCTTCGCCATTGGTCGCTGCTCCAACCACATCAATGTCGGACTCAAAGAAGAGGAGTTTGCGGAGATTTTCTCGAGTTTCGGGAATATCATCCACAATCAACAGACGGATTTTTTCTTTATCTCCGGGAGCATTTGCCGCTGGCATGACCGATCCTGACATAGATTTTTATCCTGATGTAGAATAATGAACTGGTTTATTTTGGGTTTTGCTAATTTTGACTCATAGCTCCTCCTGAAAAAACGGGGGTGGTTGATCTTTTTTCAGGGGAGTCATTCAGAGTCCAGGGCAGATGATGAATTATGATGACGTGGCAAATCTAAAGCACAAATGTCTCTTAATTTTTTAAGAGACAACGTGCTATAACCAATCATGATTTGTTATCCTTCGCCCAAGTGAGATCATCAACCCAGGCGCCGCCCGCTCACTATTCACTGGGTGGAGGTATAGGTGTCGGTGTATTGAGCAACTGAATCTCGCCGGCAGACTCAAAGGGCGACGGCTGCATAATAAACTCGATCTTGGGCGGTACGGCAATATTGAAGCGAGTCAGCATGTACTGCAAAGTAACCGCCTCGGTCAGGTGGTCCGCGTTTTCTTCGCCGGCCGCCCGCAGGGCCATTTCGCTGTAAATTTGACTCTGGCGCAGCCACAGTAAAACCAGGGCATCCTGGGGTGTTACGGCCAGGGTTACTATATCCGGTAAAGGCGGCGTTGGCGTAGGCGCTTGCTCGCCTTCAGCCGGGGGCGGCGGGGGCGGTGGTTCAATCCAGGGACCCACCCGGATAACTTTGGCCGCCTGAACCGTTAGCTGCGCGACCCGGCGCGGAACCTGGGGTTCGCGGGCAAAGACAATGGCCGGGACATCCTGCGAAGCAACCACAAAGCGCCCTTCGTCAATCTGAGTGCTCAGACTAAAGAGGCCGGTTGGATTCCCTTCCGAGTCCAGCTCCGGCACCAAAAAGCTCAGCTTGTTGGGCAAAGTGGTCTGGAATTCTTCGTCTACATCAACGAAGAAGGCCGTCACCAAAATATCCACATAATCGCCGGGCTGGACAGCATAAGACACGCTTTTTTGGCGGTTGATGGGATAAGCGACCGCCACCCGCCCTGATGGGATTTGGAACGAAGCTTCGCCCGCGCCAAAAACATCCACCAGCATACTGCGCACAATCACCTGGCCCTGCACAATATCGGTTTTAGCGACCTTGCCGATAGTTTCGGCTTCATCGGCGATGATATCCGGCGGCACGTTGTTGGCCGGCCAGTCACGGCGGCCAATCGAACCGGCCACAAATTCAGAGCCGCGGCCGATAGGCTGCAAGGCTACAATCACCTGGGTGGTCGGAATACCCCCTGCTTCTTCCGGGGCGACACCCACCGTTGGCGTGGGGGTCGGCTCTTCCAGGACGGTCCCACCCCCCCCCAGGAAAAGGAAGGCGACCGCGCCCACTGTTGCCAGACCCAGAATGATGCCGAGTATGATCAGCAGTCTGCCACGTTGCATATTAAACTCTCCCTTTCGACAAAATGAGACGAAAGGACGCTAGCGTATTAATCATACCATTTTATGGGAAAAAGTCAAGATGAGGAAAAATTTAGATTTACATAAAGAAGAAGAGCAGTATCTTCTGCCATCTTGTTCCCAAACTTAGTTTGGGAACAAGATAGCAAGTATTTGGCTCAATCCTTAATTGTTGATACACTCATACGCCGGCTCGATATAGCGGGCGTAGATCTTAGGATCATTACCGGTCAGGTCAATCGCGTAGGGAGCCTGATCCAGTAATTCCACCCTAATAAAGGTAGAAATGTGCCAGGCCGCCCGCACGCTCGGAGGAGGCGGGCCTTGAAACTGATCCCACACCGGTACAACGATAGGCCCTTTGCCAACCCAATATTGGATTTGGTCCAGAGCGCCGCCGTTGTTGCCCGACAGCGAGGCCACCCAGTCGCCCACATTCAGCGTTTTATCACCAGGAACCCTGGCATTTGTATAAGAGTTAAAAGAAGTCCGGGCGGAAAGCAGTTCAAATCTTAGGTCATTTACGTTATCCCACTGCGGATCCCAGGCCAGGAAACCTCTGTCGTCAGTACCAGGGGCTTTGGGTGTAACACCACTTGTATCAGGATAGCCATGCAGAACATCAAAGATCTGGCCGGGAGCAAGCCCGGCTACACGGATATCCCTAACCGTAAAGGGCATAGCGTAACAGATCGGGCCGACCGTATCCACATTCTCACCACTCCGTGAGGCGACGATCATGCGCATGGCCGTGTGGGCATACATCGGCACCGGGTTGGTATAGGGATTGGCAATGATGGGAAAGCCGAACAGTTGCGGCTGGTTGTAATACATCTCGGTGATGATGATATTGTTGGCCGCCGGCAGGGTGCCGCTGCTTTTCTTCATCAGCTCGCAGTTAAATTTATTGTTTTCGCGGGCCAGTTTCGCCGCCTCGGCGGCATAATTAATTTTAGTGCGGTACGTGCTGGTCATGGGGAAGGTGTAGGCGTAAAAATATTCGTATCCAGGCAGTCCGGGGTGAAGGATCAAATCATCCGCTGTGAAGACATCCGTGCCGGTCAAGTAGAAGTTTGGCTGGGTCACAAACCGGCTGCAGTCGAAGGCTGCTTTATTAGTGGTTGAAAACGGCAGCCCGGTATCCGCGACGATGTGCGAGATGATAAGCGTGGCGGTTTGCCCGGTGCTGAAATCGAGCGGCAGTTGATCCGAGAGCGTGGTATACACATAAGACAACACCTTGGAATAGCCTACCGTCGTCGCCGAAGTGATGGTGTTATTCCTAACCGAGTAGTCGAGATAGCCCGGCCTGATGGCAAAGCGGGTAATTTCCCGATTGACATTGGTCAAGACCAGGTAGCCGCGCAGGGCCCAGCCCACCTCGAACACGCCCAGGAGCAAAAAGATCAGAATGGGGGCGGTAATCGCCATTTCAACCAGGCTCTGACCGTGCTGCGCCTTCAGCCTGAGCCGATAAAATAGCCTTTTCATAGTTCGGTTCCTTTCTTACCTGGCAGGTACTAACTAACGATTCGCACAAAGATGTTTGACAAGATCTGGTCGAAGATCAAATCCAGGTCGCTTGGCTTGGCGGCGGGGAAGTACTGCCCACCCTTGCCGACAAAATGGGGGAACGGCTCGCCGCCGCTGCGCGGGTCGGTACCGGTGGCCATGGCCGTGAGCAGGTCCCGGTTGGCCCCACCGCCGATGCCGATGGTGTAGACGGTCACGTTCGCTTGTGAAGCCAGAAACGCGTAATACATCGCACATTCAAAATCGGGGTCTTCAGTCCCCAGGAGGCCATCCCACACGTCGGGGCGGCCGCCGCCAGGAGCGCACGCGCTTCGATCGCCAGAAGGGACTGAACTGCTATTTGTGTTTAGGTTGGGTGAACCGTCGGTCATAAGAATAATGATCCGCCGGGCCGCCCCACGCCGGTCGCAGGCGTTGCCGTCATTGGCGGTAGCCGTGCAGGTCCCGCTGTTAACGGTGGTCGGGTTGTCCGGCGTCATGATCCCCAACTCTTCCAGGCCCTCGCGCATGCCCATGGCAATATTCGTGCTGGCGTCGGGCCATTGTTTCTCCACCGCGCTAAAAATTTTGGTATAGCCCAGCGGCGTGCCCAGGCTGGGGTCATAGCAGCGGGCCGGATTGCCCAACCGTTCCGTCGCCCAGGTCAAACACTGCAGCTTGGCCCGGCGGTCGTCGGTATTGGCAGAGTTGGTGGTAAAGGCGACAATGCCCAGTTGGTCAAATTTGGGATCGAGCTTGCGGGCAAAGCGTTTGACCGCCTCCTGGGCGCTGCGGAGGGGCTGGATGCCCGAGTACAGGCCGTAGAGGACCTGCTCTTGCAGTTGGTTGGTGGGGGTGATGGTGGACACAAAGGTGCAGCCCGTGCCGCTCCCGTAGCCGGTCTCGCCGCCATTCTTCCGGCAGGTGCAGTCAGCCTGGGTCACAGCATAGCCATAAGCAGGATTGCACTTGTTACATGCCTCGCGGGTGGCCGAGCCGGGGCTGGCCGGCGGCCCAATTGACTCGCGCCAGGCATCGTCGGGAGGATTGTTGTTGAAGCCCGTGGTCTGGACGGTGCCGGTCACGGTGCGCCGGAGCGCCGCCGGGATATTGGCGACGTTCGTTATCTTGTTCCCGCCCTCGGGAGTACTTCCGTTCGGGTCATTGGTAAAGACAATTTTATCCACCATGTAACCGGCGCTGCCTGCATACAGCCGCAAAGTAGCCTGGGTGCCCGAAACGGTGGTCGTTGAACCCAGTTTGATCCAGCGCCAGGAGCCGCCGTTGCTCCGGCTGGCATTCCACCGATCAAACCCCTGCACGTGTTCGGTGCCATTGGTATAATATTCGCCGGGCGAATTGGAATAATCAGCATTGACATTATCCTTGCGCTGGAAGATCGTCCCGGTATCCACCTGCCAGTAGACGACCTTGCGCCAGGGGGTGACATTGTTGCCGGTGCCGCCGCCGTTCAGGTCGGGCAGGATTTGGTCCGGGCTGGAGCCGGCCCAGGTATAGGATTGCGTACCGCCGCCAATCATGCGGATCCAGATATGAGTCGTCTGGGTCCAGGTGGGGGTAAAGTCGTACTCAACATAGGGCACGGTGCTGGGGCCTTTCTCCAGGCCGGGGATGGTACTGAAGGGGTTGTTCGACCAGCAGTCGCCGCCCGTGCTGCCCGTACTGCCGCTGTTGATAAAACAGTTGCTGTTGTAAGCCGCGCCGTTCAGGTTAGGAATATTGCCTGGCCCCTGGCCGTAATTGGCCATGGGCCGGGCGGCGATATAGGCGCTGCAATCAACGGCCACTCCGCCGTCGGCGGAAGAGCAGACATTATCGCCGGCGCCGCTACCGACGGTGCAGTCAATCTGGCCGCCCTCCACGTTCGGGCGGCAGACGTTGGAGGATTGATAAGCCGGTTGGCCGGCCCGGTTTTTCTGGTCATTCTGTTCGGCGGCCAAGCCGACGGTGCCCTCTGATCCCCGCTGGATGCTCCAGAAACCGTTACCCGGCGTGCGCACATCCAGGCCCCAGTCGCCGCCGCCAACAGCAGAGTACAGTTCGGCCTCAAGCGTCAGGTATTTGAAGGTGTTGGTAATAAAAGGTTTGGGCAAAGCAAGCACGCAGAGATCAGAATTGGGGATAGATTGGTTGCCCGTCGTGCCGCTCGCCTCATTTTTCCATCTCTCCCAATAGGGTAAAGGATTGAAATAGCCGTTGTTGGGCCAGTCAGGGTTGAAACTGGTGCGGACCCAGCAGTCGTGGCAAATCGTCTGGTCTTCCATCGAGCCGGAGATGTCAAACACCACGATCACGTCCAGGCTGGTCAGGTTTTCGGCGGTGGAGGTGTCCTCCACCGGCACGGTTCTGAAACCAAAGAACTGCATAAAGCTCATGTTCACGTTTACCCGGCCGGCCACACGCAGCTTGGTGGCCGTGCCCAGGTTGTTGGCGGCGCACTCTTCGCTGTCGTCGGTGTCGTTGTTGTGGGATTGGTAGCCGCCGGTATCAATCACAAAGGTGGCTCGCGGCGGCTGCTGCGTGGCCGAGATGTAGGCTGCGCCGGTAATGAGGGTGGTTCGGGTGATCGGGTTGGTGAAGCCGGGTTCGGCCACGTTGTGTGGGCCGCCAGGCGGAGTATATACATGTGATACTCCCCGTAAGTCAACATAAGTAGTGGGAGACACAACGCAGCCACGGATCAATATTACCGTATACACCCCGACGTAATAACCGTTTAACTGGATAAATTCGATAGCCCGGTTCATGGTATCCTGCTCATAGGGCAGTTCCACCACGGCGGCCAGGGTAGCCGCGTCGGCAGTCCGGTTGACCTTGACCTTTTCGATGTAAACCAGGCCCAAATCCAGGGCCAGGCCCAACATGGCAATCAAGCCGATAAAGGCAAAAGTGAAAATGATAATACTTTGACCCTTTTGCTCGCGCAGGGCCTGTAGGTGCCGGGCCTTAAGCTGCAATAAAATTTTTCTCAGCATAAATCCTCCATTACTAACTTCCTGGTTGGGTCACTGTTACCACGCCCTGGTTGGCGTCAATCATCACCGTATGGACTTCTTCGGTTTGATTATTCAAACCGGCTATCAGCCAGACCGGGTTTGGGTTGTTCGTCACGTTCCGCAACTGGATCAACAACTCCAGGCCGGGATTACCGCCCAGCATTTTGGCCCCGCCGTTATCCAGCCAGAGGGCCAGGGCCGCCGGGCTGTCCACCAGCCAGCTATCTGCGGCAATCGTGGCCGGGGGCAGGCTGACCGGAGCCACATGTTCAATCGTCTGGAGCTGCCCGGCGGGATCTACCGTGGCAAAAAACAGGCGCGCTTTGGCCGGCGAGTAAAAGCGATACGTCCAGACCGTGGGTTCGCCCACCTGGTCCTTGCTAATCACCTTAGGCCAGATGGCGTTGGCCGAAACCAATTGCGCGTCGGCGGCCCACTCCTGCGCCGCGGCCTGGGCAGAAGCGTATTGGCCCAAACCGGTTATTTGCACAAACGTCACCGTATGTGTTGGCTGCGGCCCCGGCTGGCTGATGGCTTCCGGCAACGCGCCAGGCGCCGATTGGTAGCTCAAGACCAAAAATACCACTACCAAAACACTGACACAGGCCAGGGACAAGACGCCGCTCAACAAAATCAGGTCCCGGCGGTGAAGTCTCTGCACCAGGCCCCAGCCCCGGCGGGACGGGGACGCGGGGCGTTTTCGGGGTGGTTTTCTTGAGGGTGATACCTGTTTAGCCGACAAGGGATACCTTTTTGATCCTAACTGAAGTTAGCTCAGCGATTTTTCAGGATAGCCGGCAGGTAGACACCACCACCCTCGCCCACGTCCCTGGTTGTTTTGGTAAAAGGCCCGCGATAAGTAATCTGGTAATCTATAATCTGGCCGGAACAACTACCACTGACATTAAGATCCCGCATATAAACAAAATGGAATTGCCCTGCGGCCACGACCACATCCGGGTCAATCAAATAGTTAGCATTTGAGTTATTAGTCAGGGTATCCCCAGCGCCGCTCGTAAAACTGGCCAAATTGATCGTGGCCCGGTTGGGAGGACAGTTCCCCGCTCCTCCAATTTCCTGCCAGACCAGGGCCGCATCATTCGTGCCGCTGATCGCCAAACTGGGCTGGAGACCCGTCTCTTGCGCCGGGACGCCGGAATTCTGCGAGGCTTTGAAATCAATAGGGGCACCGCTTGCCAGGTTCAGGGAGGGGATATAAACAGCCCCGCCCCAGGCACCCCCATTGTTTACCGAATTTGCCCGGATCAGGCTAAAGTCATTCAAACCCTGGTGGGCGTCCCAGGCCAGAAAAACATTGTTCCCCGAAGCGGTCAGGGCGAGATTATCAAATCTATCGTGGTCACCACTACCCGAGACGTCAACGCCGAGAACAAAAGCTTTGGCCCCCCCCCAGCTATGAGGTGATTCCGCAGACCCACGATATTGTATTGACGTACCTGAGCGCAGAAAGGCCAGGTGCAGCTTGTCGTTGGACCAGGCCAAGGCCGGTTTATGGTCGTTCCCGCCGCCGCTGACCGCGGGCGCCAAAACCGTCCAGCCGCCGACGCTGTTGGCCGCCGTAGCGCGAGCTGTTTCAATCACCCCGTCATTTTCCCAGGCCACATGGACGAAATTATTGTTGTCAACCACCACATCAGGGAAATCAAGCGAGGCCGTCGCCGACGTGCGCACATTCGCGCCGGCCGTGCAGGCGGGCGGGGTGGTAAGCGATAAGGTACACTTACTCGCTTGAATCGCCTTGCCGTCGTTCCTGGCCCAGACGACATAAACGGTGCTGCCGCTGCCAAAGGCCAGTTTCGAGTTGCTGCCAAAACCGACCAGGCTCGAGGTGAGCCAGCCTTCGGCCTGGGTTGCCGATTTAACATAGACCACACCTGCCTGTTGGACATCACTCTCTTTCCTGAAGTAAGTGACGGCGACAAACTGGCCGCTGATTTCCATATCCGGCGAACCGCCGCCTAGCGAGGAAATATTTACTTCCGTCCCGCCGATTGAAGCGGCTACCGGCAGCATGAGGCCACTCAACGCCGCAACGGCCAACAAAACGGATAGGCTAATCCTTAACCAGGTGGGGTGTTTCATCAAGTTAACTCCTTTTAATAGAGATCAAGCCGGGTAACTACCGGGTTGGTGTTGTTGTTGGCGCTGGTCAGCACCACCGAAGCGTTGCCGGTCAAGGTTTCAATCTGGCCGGGGTCGGTGGATGAGCTAATAAAGTGTTCGGCATAGATGAAATATTTTACCCCGGCAGTTGTGACCGGATCGAGATTATAGAAATTAAACTCGCCGTTCTGGATTGTGACCGTCTCAAACAGTTGGCCGTTTTCGGCGTAAGCCCAAACCTTGACGCCGGCAATCTTTTGAGCGCTGCCGGCCAGGGGGTGTACCACCAGAGTGCCCTGGATGCGGGTATTGATGGTAGTCGGAATTGGCTGGACGGTGCAGGGCGACAGCTTGATGTCGTCAAAGTAAAAGCTGGTATTCTGGCAGTTCAACGTCGCCGGCGGGCAGCCGGATAGCTGGTTGCTGTTGTTATAAAAGTAGAGGAACAAATCCTGCCCGGCATAATCGGCCAGGTTAAACCCGCTGGCCGGCGCCAGATTCAAAGTCACCTTCTGCCAGTTAGCCGGGGTATAGTTATTCGCGCCCTGGTCGCCGCTGGCCACCATGGCCGGGATGGTTACGGCTGACGCCAAACTGGG
Source organism: Anaerolineales bacterium (assembly GCA_015075185.1). GTDB lineage: Bacteria > Chloroflexota > Anaerolineae > 4572-78 > J111 > DSQQ01. Next base: position 899,259 of record JABTUW010000001.1, read on the forward strand.
GCTGGTGGCCAGCACCACCTTGAATTGGTCGTTGGGGTTGGATCCATCCGATTCCCGCTCGACATTCTTGAACAACTCCAGTTTAACCGTGGTGGTCCCGGAAACCAACGTAGTGGGCATTTTGAAACGTTGATAGAAAACAGGGTTATTAAAACCCGGCCGGTTGGTGTCGGCCAGCAGGGAATTATTGCCGGTGTGGCTGCTGGAACTGAGGAAGACGCCACTACTCCCGATCCCAAACCAATTGACCGGCGATGATGTCTCAAAGCCTTGTTCCTTGAGCGGGTCGGTACAGGTAGCCAGGCCGGGCGGGATATTGGTGTCGGGGGGTTGTCCCTGGGCAGCCGGGCAAGAGGCCGGGTTGCCAAAGGCAAAGTTATCAAAATCGGTGGTATCATGACTGCCGCTGGTCCCATTATTCATGAACACACCATATTCAAGCTGGTTGTCCAGATCAATGGTGGCGGTATGGACCGGCGCGCCCCAATTCGTCGGCACGCTGGCGGATTGGACGTAGTAGAAGAGGAAGGTATTGGTGCCGCCATAGCGCTGGATGCGCAGCCAGATTGGCGTGCCCAGGCTGAGGGTGCTGCTGCTTTGGAAGGTCACAATCGGCTCCGGGTTAGCGCTGTCTCGATAGGCCACTTCGACCAGATATTGGCCCGAGGCGTTACGGGTTAAGCCAAACTCAACCTTAGCATTGGTAGGGACGTTGCTGGGCGGGTCACGCAATTCCAGGCCCATTTTGGCCCCCTCGACACTGACGGTGGTAGCCATCACCTGCACCCGCACATCGAGGCCGCCGGCGGTGATAATCGGCGTGGTGCGGCGGAGGAAGGTGTAGCCGCTGGCCGGCTTCCGGCCGCTCACATTGGCATTATCACTGCTGCGCAGCGTACTGGAGCCGTCGCTGGTCAGGCGGAGACGCTCATTACTGGAAACGGTGACAATCTGCGGGTTAGTTCCATTATTGTCGGCGTTACCATACAACTGAGTGGCCCAGTTGGCGTTCAGAACCGTGGTTGAGGTAAAGGTATCAGTAATGAAACTGGGCGTACAGACAAGGGTCAGGGTATTGCTCAAAATGTTATTGAATTCACGGGCGTCGCCCTCTAAAATAAAGTTGGATGTATCGGCATAGCCATAAAACACATGCGGGCCGTATGAACCAATGGTATAGGGTTGGGTGAAGCTAAAGGTAGCCCCGGGAGCCAGGTTGGGGGGGCGGAGCCAATACTTGTAGTCGCCGGGGAAGTTAAACTGCCCTTGCACGTAAGCCGGCACCAGCGGTGACGGGTTGAAATAAGCATCGGTATCAAAATAGCGAGTAATCGTTACCGGCGATGTATTTTGGACGGTAAAAGTGAGCCGGATGGTGCTGTTGATCGCTGGATTAGGCGGGATTTGAATGCTGGTTACTCGCAAGTCGGCGGCGCGCAAGGTCAGTGGGGTTGTGGCAATGGTTGCGCCGGCCAAAGATTGAGAGAATAGATTATAGGCCGTTCCGTAAGAGGTGGACAAACCCGGCGGCGAGTCAATAGGCAGTTGTCTCAAATCGTATTTGAGCTGACCCTGCCCGTTCGCATTGGTCAAGATATTACCCAGGAACTTGTCGAGGTAAACGATACGATAGGTCGTGTCGGGATTATGATTGAGAAGCTGGATGGTGATGACGGTTTCCGGCGCAACCACGCTGCCTTCCACCACCCGGATAACCGGCACCGGCAAAACTGTCACTTGGCGTGTGGCCACCACGTTACCATTGGCATTATTAAACGACGAGACAACAAAGGTCGTCGTTACACCTACGGTGGCCGTCAACGGGATTTGATAGGAAGCTATAAAGACCTCATTTGAGTCGGTTTTGAAGGTATCCACCGGGTTGCCCGTAGGAATAGGGACCCGCCAAGGACCGAATCTGAAATAATATTCAGTGGCCTGCGGGTGTTTATTGGCCTGAATATTGATGCGCGAACCTGCCGGCCAGGTGTAGCCGCCATCAATCGTGAGGTAGGGACCGGCAGGCCCGTTAATTTGTACTCCCAGGTCGGCCACCTGGTTAGCCGCGGTCATGCTCGCCTCGCTTCTGGGTTCGTTACCCTGGGCAGGATGCGAGGTAATGGTATAACCTGTACCGCCGGGGGGAGGATCGGCAGGCCAATCGGCGGGTATGGTCCAATTGACCGGGTTGGTCACCTGGCCGGCAGCATCTGTTGGGTCCGTTCGTCCCAGCCACCGTTGCGTTGTGCCGCTACTGTCGCTAATTTCGAGGTCATACGGCACGCCCGGTGCGTGGCCACGAAGGGTGATATGCATGGTTTCGTTCCGGGAAAAAGTTCTGAGGCCGCCGGCAATGACAATCTCCGGCTGGTTCAGGTAAAATTCACCGGTCGCGTAATTTACGCCGTTTTTATCATAGGAACGAATGAGGCAGGCGGTCGTCCCGCCAGCCGGACAGGGGTTGCTTGGGCTGAGCAGGCTAACCGGCACGAGCCAATCCTTGACCGTATTCGTAGCAGAAACCACCGTAACGCCGCTAAAAATCACTTGTTCCGTTGGCCCAACCCCATAGACTACGGTCAAGGTGTAGGGCTGATTAGTGACCTGGTGAGCCACCATCGTAATTTGGGCGATGGAATTAGCGACCAGGACGTTGCTGCCTGCGCCGTTATCAACCTGAATTTTGGCTATTTCGCTGACAAAAATCTCGACCTGTTGGGTATTATCGGTAGCCAATGGATTCAGGTTGCCAAAGAGAGTCGAGTAAAGGGTATAAAACCCGGTTGGAATCGTACCGGAAATGAAGCAGCTAAAATCGCCATTATTCGTAGCCGGGTCGGTATTTACGCCAGTACAAATCTTAAAGGTTGTTTCGGGCGTCCCCTGGCTCAAATAAATATCGTAGGGGCCAGCCAGGTTAAAGTGGTTTATAAGTTCCACCGGCAGGTTGCCAAGCTGAGGAATCCGATAGTTCTGCGCTCTAATTCGTTCACCACTCGGCCCATCTCCACCGCTACCGGTACCGGTAATGTTAGTGGAACTGTTAATAGCGGGTGGGGGTACGCCTCCCAGGGCTTTATCAATCCCCTCATTTTGCATGGAAAGTTCAGCCCGCACCGGAATCACGTTACCACCCATAATCCGATCAAAAATAGGATCGAACATCTGGACGTTATAATAAGCCATGACCTTTATGTTTAAGCCTTGCTGGCCGGCATGGCCGATATCAGTGAAGACCACGGTGGGCGTCAATTCGTCAGTTCTTTGTCCAATTATCCGCACCCCATAAGCGTTGGGCACGCCTTCGCATTGAGCGTAGCCCAGGGACCGACAAGGAGTAGAAACATTTAAGGAGGTGGTAATTCGATTCATGGCCACATTTTCGATAGCCACTGTACGGCTGACCGGATCACAGACCCAGGGGGATTGCGCATTTGGCTCGCCCTGAGGGTTAACGCAATAGGTACTGAAATTACTAAAAGCATAAGGCTGGCCGGAGATGGCATAGCGGGCCGCTTCTCTAACGGCTGTTTGAACCGTAATATAGGCCCAAATCACCCGGGCTGCCTCAATGATACCTAACAGCAATAACAACAGGACAGGCAAAATTAATGCAAATTCTACCAGACCTTGGGCTTTTTCTTTCTTACGTAACACGGGCAAACTCCTCAGACGGATAAAACACGTCTAACTAGGTAAGGGTTGTCTGTATAAGAGTCCCGTCTAAACCTAAAAAGATACGGGGTCATAGCAAAATGATAAAAATTTAAGGTTATGATTATTATAAGTTCAGCCCTGAAGCAGTGTCAATGTGACCAAGAGGCTAAAAAGACAAAGAGGAGTGCAACTACGAATTTCGCACTCCTCTCACCCCCTTAGGTTAGCACAAGCTCAGGTTTAAGCAGTTGGAACCCAAAACTGAATCTTCGTCCCCCGGCCCAGAGCGCTGTCGAAATCAATTTCACCACCCAACATATCAACCTGTTCCTGCATCGCCCCAAACCCGATTGTCTTACGCTGGCGGGCAGCAGCCAGGGCAGCAGCCACATCAAAACCGCTGCCATCATCCTCGACAACAGCCACAGCCCGGTCGTCGCTAATATTGAGCGTAATTTGGACATGGGTGGCATTGGCATGATCGCGGACGTTTTTTAACAGATTTTGAATGACCCGGAAAATGGTGACTTCGGTATGGGGTGGCAGACGCTGGTCACGACCACTGATGGTCAGATTGCAGGCAATCCCACTTTTTTGCTCAAAATCCTCAATGCTCTTTTTAAGGGTTGGATTAAGGCCCAGATCATCCAACATCATGGGGCGTAGATCAAAAATAAACTCGCGAACTTTTTGGAAGGTATTGGTGACGGCCTGTTTAAGCTCGCTTAATTCGGTGCGAGCTTTAACCGGATCAGTATCAAACAGGCGCTCACAAATTTCGGCCTGGAGGATGAGATTGGTCAGCGATTGGGCCGGACCATCATGGAGTTGATTCGCCAAGCGCTGCCGCTCAGTTTCCTGGGCATTAATGATTTTGACAATCCCGCTCACCTCGCCGTTATCGCCGCCATCCGCTTCTCGAGGAAGACTCATATCGCCGCTGGCGGCCAGCAGCGAGCCGGACACATCCAGAATTCGACGCAGGCTCTCAGCATAACGTTTGAGGTTTTCCTGGCGGCTTTGCAACTGCTCCACCTGGCCCCGCATCATAAAAAGGCGCATCTGGGCTTCTTGAGCAGCATTGTAAATTTCTTTGATATCCTGGCGCGGAACAGTATCTATGTTACTTTCCATCGTCCGCACTTTGTTGGTCAGTTGGGCGTTACGCTGGGCCAGCTTTTCAACCTCGGCGGAACTTTGTTTCACCAAAATATCAATTTCCTTCAGCTCTTTCTGAATCTGGTCATACTCACCGCTGGTCTGCTCAACAACCTGCCCTGCTGTCAACGGCGCAGGCACGGGTTCTGCTGCCGGTTTCTCTCGACCCAAATTTTGCAAACGTTGTAAGCTCATAAATTTATTACCTCCAAACACGGTAGGCGGTAGACGGGAAAGAAGATTCTTCTGACTGCTGACTACTGGTTACTGGCTACTTTTCCTCGTCGTCGTGCAAGCGAATCCAGCCCCGGCGGACGGCGTAAAGCGCCGCTTGAGTCCGGTCGTTAACGGCCAATTTGCGTAAAATACTGGTCATGTGGTTCTTAACGGTCTGGCGGCTGATGCCCAGGGCGTAAGCCACCTCTTTATTACTCTGGCCGCGAGCGATATGCTGCAAAATTTCCATTTCACGGGGAGAGAGGGGGGCAAACATTTCGTTCGGCATGCCATCAACGTAAGCGACTTTATCAAACTGTTGCAGCAGCCAGGTCGCTACTTCGGGCTTGTTCAGCACTTCATCGTCAACCACATAGTTGCCCCGGCTAACCTGCCGGATCGCTTCGACCAGGCGGCGGGGCGTGATATCTTTGGGGAAGTAGGCGGCGGCTCCCGCTCGCACCGCATGAAAAATTTGCTCGTCATCATGATAAGCGGTGAGCATGATAACTGCCACTTCGGGCGCCGCCTGTTTCAGCTCACGCGTCGCCTGCAAACCATTCATATGGGGCAAATTAATATCCATAATGACCACATTGGGCAGAAGCTGTTTGGCCAGACGCAGGCCTTCCTCGCCATCAGCTACTTCCATAATGACTTCCAGGTCCTCTTCGGCTTCAAGGACACGCCGCAACCCTTGCCGAAACAGAGGATGGTCGTCAACCAGCATGATACTTGTCTTAGCCATAGTTTGTCTCCTCGACTGCAGGGTTCAAGTTACAAAGCTTACAATTCAGGATAGGGGACGGATAAAATGACTTGCGTGCCCCGTTCCGAGTCGCTCAGTATTCTGAATTTGCCGTTTAACAATTCGGCATAATCTACTATTCTGGCTAAACCCAGGTTTTTTCTGGATTTGCCAACTCGTTCCATATTCAGACCAACTCCATTATCAATAACGCTAAAATGAAGCGAGCCGTCCTTTTCTTCAATGACCACTTCAACCTGGGTGGCGTTGGCATGGTGGTAAGCATTCCTGAGGGCTTCTTGAATCACTCTAAAAATAGTGATTTCGATAATACTGGGCAGGCGGCCCATGTTGGTGTTGACCCGCAACTGGGTTTTCAAACCCGTTCTGGTTTCAAACTGTTCCAGATAGCGTCGAATGCCGGCTCCCAAGCCAAAATTACCGAGGATAGTGGCCGGTTCCAAATCAACGATAAATTGGCGAATGTCGGCCAGTCCATCCTCCAATTCAGCCTGCAAGGCCGCCAGGCCCGTGGCGACAGCCTCCCTATCGTTAGCCAGCAGGGTCCGGCAAGAAGCCAGTTCAAAGACGGCATTGGCCAGCAACTGCCCTACGCTATTTTCCAGGTCGTGCGCCAATTGGGCCCGTTCTTCTTCCTGGCTTTGTAAAATTCTGATACGAGGCCAGTGAGAGTCATCAACGGGGGGGGCGTCGAGACCATTTTGCAGATAGGTATGTAAAGCGCCGCTCTGCTCCGACAGGCGCGCCAGTTGCTGCCCAATCTGTTGCAGCCGGATCACCTGCTCACTTTTGGCCGCATCACGCCCATTATCTGCCTCGTGCAAGGACTGTTCATACTTTAACAGCGTCGTCTGAGCCAGTTCATGCAGATTATGCTCCGTTTCCTGCAAAACAGAGCTGACCTCAGCCCAGAATTCTGCTAAATTGGCGGGGTTATACCCTGTACCCATTCCTTCACTCCCATGACGCTATATAGTATACCATAATCAATCCGTACATGTCCAGAAAATTTTAAGGATGTGGCAGGTGGCAGATAGCGGATGGCAGATAGAAGATAGAAGACTTGCCATCCGCTATTAGCAATCAGCTATCCACTATTTGCTATCCATGTATCAACTGCCGCTATTCACTGCCCACTATCGGCTTACCTTATAGACCGCCATATTATCACTGCCGGCCTGGGGCGCATAGGGCGAGCCGGTACTGTATAAACGGCTTAGCTTTGAATTTCGGGTCAACTCCGGATACCACGAAGGAAAGGTTACCAGGTAATCGGCCTGGCGGCTGTTGATAAAATCAAACAGAGCGGCTTCATTTCTGATGATCGGGATGACTTCGGGCGTGATCAGGCCGGCCAGATCAATGAGGGGGCGTTGGGCAAAATAGCCAATAGCCCCAATATCGTGGGCGGCGATGAGGGCATGGGGTGAGGTTTGGCTGTCCAGCCATCTGGCAGTCGCTACCATCTCACTCTCAATAAATCGGACATCCCGCCCATAAGCTTGCGCCCCAATTGCCGTAAAAGCCAGCGCCAACACGGCCAGCGATAACACCCAGGCCCGGCTGAGGGCGCGCAGGGCGACGTTTCGGCCTGGAATTTCTTGCAGCAAGCGCGCCGTTCCCCAGACGCCCAATAAAATCATCCAGGCGATAGCCGGAATTTGATAGCGGCCATGCTGATAGGTAACCGGCAGTCTGAGACCGTAGAGCAGCAAAAAACCAACCCACCACAACCAGATAAGAATGAGGTTCGTCCGGCGCTCTTTGAAAGTCAGCCAGCCGGCAAAAAGTAAACCCGGCATTAACAAGAATTGTGCGCCAATAAAAATGACCCGAAAGACGCCTTGAACCGTCTCAACTGGCTCGCCAAAAGTGCCAAAAAGCCGCTGCCAGAGCGGGAAGTGGTCGAGGATGGCTCGATACTCCGCCTGTTTGGCATAAAATGTATTGGGAAAGGGCAGACCGGTGGCCCAGAGGTGAAAGGCAATATAAGGAGCTATTAACAGCACCGCCCCGACAGCCAGCCAGAGCCAGGCACGCAACAAGGGGAATTCGTAGGAACTCGTAGGAGCTCCAGGAACTTCTGAGTTCCCAGGAGTTCCCTCAGTTCCTAAGAGTTCTCTTCTTTGCCTCCACCAGCCATAAGCCATATCCAACCCAACCAAACCAACCAGACCCATGCCTTCCGGGCGAGTTAAAATGAGCAGGCCGCCGATGAGGCCCAGGCTAAAACCAGCAAATGGCGAGTTATCATCAGAGCATTCATCTATTCGCTGACTCGCCATTCGTTTTGTGGCTGCGTATCGCTCTACAAGGAAGAGGGAGAGCCAGACAAACAAGATCGTTTCCATGCCGGAAACAGCGGCCCAGATGAGATGCCACTCGAACAGGCAGAACAACCCGGCCCATAAGCCAACTCCTGGCTGTTCAGGAAAAAGACGCCTGCCGAGGCGGGTCACGGTCCAAGCGGTCAAGCCTAATAGGATCAGGCCAAGCCCATAGGTCCAAATTTTGAAGGGGATGCCCAACAGGTAACCCAGGCTTAACAGGAATGACCACAGTGGGGCCGTCGAGCCGGCGCTGGGCACGCCAGGGACAAAAGCCAACTGCCCGCTGCGAGCCAGGTTGCGGGCGTAAGTTTGGTGAATCCAGGCGTCGTCGAGGGGAAAGCCGGAAAAGCCAAAGCCCCAGGCAGAGACGGCGAGATAGCCCAGGCCCAATACTAGAGCAGCACCGACCCAAAGACCGAGGGCACGAGGACGCGAAGGTTTTTTGTTCATTTAACTTCGCCTCTCGCCACTTCGTTTCTTCGCCTCATCGTCTCTTCGCCTCTGCTCAAGGGTGATCAAGTTTGAAAATATAAACAGGCTTCCCGGACTCATCGGTAAAAGTTTGAACCAGGGCAAGACCCGGATGGGTTACGGTTTCGGTATAAATTTTGGCCAGGGGAGCAGGATAGTTTTTATCCAGGATGAGATAATCCACACGGTAATGCCGGGCCGCTTGCAGGGTTGTTTCGATATTCTCGTCAGGCACAATGACGCTTAACCCGCCGCCATGATAACGATAAGCGGGGGGGTTGCCAATCATAACTGTGGCCGACGGGTTTTGCTGAGCCACCCAGGCGGCGATAGCAGGATAGAGGGTGTCGGCTTTATTCCAGGCGTCGTTTTTTAGGACGCGCCCATAATAAATAAAGCCGCTCAAGGCGACCGCCATAATGACCAGTCCCAGGCCAAAAACTTGCTTGGCCAGAGACGCATCCCAGCGGCGGCGGCGTGCGGCTGCCCAATCTACCGCACCCTCCAGACCAACCAGGGCAGCCACAAAAATAAAGGGCAGGAGAGCCGCACCGGAGTGGAACAGGCCGCCCCGCGCACCGGGGAAGGCAAACACCAGAGTCATCAGCAGAAACAACAGCAGGGCATACAGCCCGGCCAACTGCATCAATCGGTGACGCCGTAACTGCCACCCTCCAATAAGAACCAAAGGAGCCAGAAAGATCATGCCCCAAACTGCCAGCACCGTTTGCAAATTGGCGGTCAGCGCCCACCAGCGGCCTTGCAGGATAGGGCCAAACCCTTGGGCAAAGAAAGTTCGAGCCGACAAGTCGCGGCCGTAGCTGAACAACTCGTCGTAGTCAGCCAGCCAGATGGTTTGCGAACCTGCCGAGGTCAGCGGCGCGCCAATTACCTGCCAGTTACGGATGAACCAGGGGGTCATGATGATGAGATAGCCGAGGAGGAGTGGGAACATAAAACGTAGGGCGTGGGGCGTGGAGCGTAAGGCGTAATACAAAAAGAGCAGGATAATGGCAATGAGAAGAAGCGGGCCGTCGGCGCGGGCGAGGTGGGCCAGGCCGGCGGAGAAACCGGCGGCGAAAAGCCAGAGGGGTAGAGGATTGAAGATTGAGGATTGAGGATAGAGGATAGAGGATAGTGGATGGTGGATGGTGGATGGTGAGTCATCTATCTCCCATCTACTATCTGCCATCCCCCGCCAGGCCGCCCACAGGGCCAGCGAGCCGGTGACGGCAAAGGGCGTGAAGTTGTCAATGGCCGTCCAGTAGGGAAAGTAAAAGCCGCTAAAAACAGCCAGCAGTCCGGCCAGCCAGGCCAGACGCCGCTGGCCTGAAACTTCATACGTGATTTGATAGCTAAGGGGGGCCAGCAGGGCCGACAGTAAGATAAAAGGAACTTGAGCCGCCCGGTAGGAAGGCCCACCCAGGGCCATTCCCAACCAAGCCAGGATGGAAGTCAACGGCATCCAGTAGAGGTGGCTGGGCTGAGGCGGCAAGCCCGGCTGTCCGAGGTAATTCCAGACAAAATCCTCGACAAAACCCCGCCCTGCCCACAGGTTCAAGGCATTGACATACGAGTAGGCGGCATCCATATAGTTCGGCTGCTGCTGGGGCCAGGCCGCCAGCAGGCGGACCAAACAAGCCAACCCAAACAGAATAAACAGTGCCCGGGAAAGGATTTTTGGTGCAACAGCTAATTGTACTCTGGTCACCTGGCTACCGTTCAATTTGATAGAGATTTATGAGATAACCGCGCAAGGTATACGACTTGATGAACTTAGCGTGTTTCATATCTTCAGGGTAAATCTTATACAGTCCCTCCTCATTGAAGGGAGCGTCTTTCAAAACACTGTCGGCATCAACAGCGATATGGGTAATTTTCGGATCAATCGTACTGGGAGGCACGTCGGTATTATAGCTGTAAAAAGGCTCGGCGGGCAGGTCATTTTCTAAAGTCAAAACATAAGCATAGGACCCACCTAGCAAAGCCTTTTGACCCACATCCAGGGTAATCTGGCGAGAAGCTTCAATAATCGAGAATTGCGGGCCTCTAGCCCAGGCCCAATATTGGTAGAGATCACCCAGAGCAATTGCAGTGATGACCAGCAAGGCGATCAAGCCGCGGGCAGCGGGTGATGGCAGCCTGAGATGCGTCCGTTTACTTGCGCCCAGCCACCAGATAAAGGCCAGGATGCCGGCCAGGGCCAGAAAGAGGGAGACAATTAATATCGCAAACAGGATCGGCAGATCCAGGATAACCTGATAATCAACCAGGCTCGTTCCCAGGTACAAGGCACTGCCCAGTTTTACTGCCCCGGCCAGAAATTGGTAGAGAAAGTAAGTTAAGCTCATCAAAATGACGACAAGCTGAAACCGGCCAAACCGGGCCGGCAAGACGATCCGGTCCGAACGCAGCCAGGTTTCCAGAGCCAGGGCCGCCGCAAGACTCATGGGTGGGATCAGAGCGATCATAAAGCGGAAAGGTTGGCTGTTTGAAGCTAACAGCATGAGGATAGTAAATATCAAATAGAGCAACACAATGACCTGACTCATGGGCAAAGCGGAGCGAGTTTTACCCAACAATTGGCTGCCCCGATAGAAAAGGTAGCCATAGGCCAAAGCAAAAAGGACAAAGATCCGCACAAAAAACCCGGAATAGATGCCAAATTGAAGGACCGAGACAAGGGCAAACCGCACGTTCTCTTCAAGGCCATGCTGAGGATTGAAAGTGCGCGTGGCTACATCGGAGGGCAGGATGGCCTCGACCGTGGTCACTCTTAACAAATGAAACCAACCAATTCCCGCCATAAGTGCGGCCCCGGCGAGAAAGAGGAGCAAGGGAGTCCAGGCTTCCGGCTGTCGCTGCTGCCAGCGCCGCCAGGCCAAAATTAAAAGCCCGACGACGGCAGCCGCCAGAAAAGTCACCCCGGCTATCTTGATGTACAGCACACAAAATAGAGTCGCCAGTCCTGACAGAAAAAACCACCATGAGCGGCGCAAGCCTCGTCCCCAACAGTACAGCGCTACGGCCAGTCCACCGGCCAGGGGGGTATAAACCATAGGGATACGGTTGTAGATGAGAAAAGGGAAGTTCAGGGTTATGAGGAAGGCGCTCACCAGCGCCGCTCGCCGCCCAAAATGCTGGTGGGCAAAAGCGGCGATGAAGACAATCGCCAGCAGGCTGCCCGTTACGGCAATGAAATTGGCCTGCCAATAGCCAATGCCCAGCGTGGAGAAGAAAAAGTAAGCCAGCCAGGTGAGAGCCGGTTGAACATAAGGCAAAGGTTTAGCCCCAAACAACACCCAATTGCGAGCAAAGCCGATCGTATTCGGCCCATCGGTGTTCAAATCCTGCGACCGGGTCAGGTAGATCGGCGCATCGGCGGTCAAGGCGTATAGCCGCATCGCCGCTGCCAGAAGCAGAATGGCGATGAGGCCGGCCAAGTAAGTGCGACGGGAGATTTTACTGATCAAGAGCGTACCTCAAAATGTAAATCCCCCCTACCCGAATCTCATCCACAAGGCGGTAATGCTGATCGAAGTAATCCTTTTGCGACAACTGATAATCAATCGCCTGATCCATGCCCAGCACCAGCCAGGCCCGCCGATACTCCTGGACAGCCGCTATCACCTCTTGCCTGGGGGCAGTCACCGCCGCAACAATAGCCTGCGAGGGCGCGTTGACCCGGGCAATTTCCGGGTCGCCGGGCAGCAGAACCTGGGGGATGGTAGGGTCATACACCAGAAAAGGCAGATACGAGCCGTCGCTGGCGTGGAGCGCCACATCGCCGCTCTGCGCGCGATCACGAACGTAGGCTGCGGCTTCGCGCCAGGGAGGTTTGCTGTAGGCAGGATCGAAATAGAAATTAAACAGGGCCAGCAGCATGATCATCAAAGTAGGCGCAAATAATCCTTGATTGAGCCAGGGCCGAGGCGTCCGGATCAGCCCCCAGCCCACCAGCAAGTAGACCGGCAGCGAAGCGGTCAGAACCGTGCGCAGTTGAAAAAGCGGCCGAACCAGAGAGACCAGATAAGTGCCCAGCAAGGGTACTCCCAGCCATAACAACAACCACCACAACGCCGGCGAGTCAGCGCTCCCCTCGCTTAAAGCATGCCGCACATTGTTCAGAATGGCAAAGAATACAAACAGCGTGACCGCCAGCGAAACGGCAATCCAAACAGCTGGCAGGGAAATACCCGCAAAAAAGCCGGCCAGGGTGGTCAAGAGGGTTAGCAGATGCGGCGTCTCGATCCAGTAGGAGGCCAGGACGGCTCGGGTTTGGGAGAAAAAGACGCCCAACCAGGGCAGGTATAAACCTGCCACTACGGCCAGGCTCACCCCAAAGGACAGGATTCGCTCCCGGCGGCGGTCAACCAGCAGCACGTAGAGCGCCATCGCCAAGAAAACGGGCAAGCTAAAGTAGGCGGTGTAACTGGCCAGAGCAGCGCTGGCAATAAACAGCCCCCACCACCGACGGCGATTATCTCGAAGGGCGCGGATAAAAGCCCAAACAGCACAGCCGGTCAACAACAGCAGTTGAGCATACATGCGCGCTTCCTGGGCGTAAAAAATCTGCAAAGGCGAGACAGTCATAATGAACGAACTCACCAGCCCTACCCGCTCCTCAAAAAGGTCTCGTCCAATCAAATAAAGCATGACCACCGCCCCCACACTGCACAACGCCGACGGCAGCCTGACCATAAACTCACTCTGCCCCAAGACCAGGAAGAGTTTGACCAGCAAAAAATAAAGCGGGGGATGGACATCTGCGGCGGTAATCGCTACCAGGTCGGGGAGGGGTTTACGCGCCAGCAAAATAGTCAGGGCTTCGTCGTGCCAGAAAGACCACGCCCCAAGGTGAAAGAGCCGCAGCGCCAAAGCCAGCCCGGCCAGTCCCCACAGCCAGCCCTGATAACTTTTGAGGTGATGAAACCCGGCTTTGCAGCCAATCATTTTTGACATTACTTTAACCGGTAGAGCTGATAGGCTCCCGCTACATCGAATACCGGCTCAAAATGTTGCGCTTCCAGAACCTCAAGTTGGGCCAGAGTTGGTTGATCGAGCATGGCCAGGTCCTCGTGTTTGATAAATTCCAACCCCTGGCGATGGAGCAAAATATGGGTGATCCCCGCTTTTTGCCAGGCTTCGACGATCTTAGCGGCGCTGCCGTAAAGATACTGGTCATGGGCCAGTTGATCTAAAATACTGTCCGGGCGGCACTCGACCTGGCAGAAGTAACTGCGCGGCTCCCACAAAAACAGAACCACAGCCTGAGGGGACAGAACGCCATTCATCTTTTCCAGGGTTGCGTAATAAGCGCCCAACCGCCGAGTCAGGTACTCGGAGCGGGTCTCGCTGCCGGTCAGGTAGGCCAGCGGATTGACCTGGACAAAGTTCAGGCTTAGCTCGACCAGATTGAGGGCCAGGGCCAAGCCAATCAGCAAGTTAACAAAGCGGCGCGTGGAAAATTGAGGCCGGTCCAGGTGGGTCAAATCTTGCCACAGCCAAGCTACTGCCGGACTCAGCGCGGCCAGACAGGGCAGCAGCAGCCGGGACTGCCACAACGAGTGCGACCAAATCACCCCGAATGTCCAAAAGAGAAACTGGGCCAGGGCAAAAATGAGGAGAACATCGAGGGCCGGCGGTCGCCCTGGCGTGCGGGTGCGGTAGCGAAAGAGGCCATAGAGCAAAAGGAGCGGCAAAAAAACCAGAAACAACGGCCCGGTGCGGCCATCAAAATAGTTGACATCCCGCACGCCCAGCATCGCCAGCACAGGCAGGGCAGCCAGGGTTTTCAGATCAAAGCCGATGCCGCTGCCCGCCTGAGCATACCAGGCCGCCCGGAACGAGTCCCAGTAAAGACCATCAAAAATACCCGACAGAAAGGGATAGAAAGGATTGCCGGTGAAGAAGAAATTTTTGAGGTACCAGGGTAAGGCGACAAGGAGGGCAGTCAGAGCGAAGGAGAGTACAGGTTTAAAATTGTGAATTGTGAATTGTGAACTGTGAATTGTGAATGAAGCTTTGGAGTTTGAGAGTTGAGATTGAGAAGTTAGCATCTGCCATTTGCCACCTGCCATCTGCGACCCGACTAAAATTAAGCCAATGGTCAAGGGGCCGATAAAACTGGTGTATTTCAAGCCCATCGCCAATCCGGCGAAGACGCCGCCGAGGATCAGCCACTTTCCATCCAGGGGAGGTTGTTCTTGGGATATTTGGGATATGGTTTGGGAATTTGGGTTATAAAACTTGGGAAACAGATAATTCAACACACTGTACAGCGCGGCCAGTTGATAGAAAGCCAGGGCTAAATCATTATAAGCCCAGCCGGCCAGGGTGACGATCATCGGCATAGATAATAAAATCAGCACCGCCGGCCAGGCCGACGCCCGGCTGAGATGGCGCTGGGCGGTTAAATAGACCAGCCCGGTTAGCAGCAGGCCATAAAGTGTATGGATCAACTTGGCGGCAACATCGCCGCGCAGGAGCATGGCGTAGGTAAAGAGCATCTCGGCCAGGAAAGGAAAGTTGAAGTGAGGGATGTCATGGCCGGGGCTGATGCGGTGGGCCTGGATGAAGAGCTTGGGCGCGGTCAGATGGTAAAAAAGACCATCCCAATCAATCGGGGGGAGCAGGGCCGCTGCCAGGGTAAACAGGCCAACCAGCCCCAGGTAGAGCAGGGTGAGGCGATGGGGGCGGTCGGTGGGCCAGTGCAGGCGGCGGTACAGGGCAAGAAAATCGGGCCAAAGGGCGAGAGTCAGCAGTGCGCTGAGACCCACAAAGAGCCAGGGATAAAACAGCCCGGCCAGCCCCAGGCCCAATGTCGCCAGGCCCAGTGCGCCCAGGCCCAAGCCACAGCCCAGGATGAGGATTTCTTCCGTGGAAAATTTAGAAGCGGAACCGGAAGGTTGGAGGATTGGAGGATTGGAGGATTGGAGGGCTGGAGGGTTGGAGGGTTTTAATTTCTGTAACCAGGTTAGCAAACGGTGCCCCAAGCCTAAGCCCAACAAGCCAAGCCAGGCAGCCGCCAGCAGGTCAAGCAGTCCCCTGGCTATTGCCGCCGCCGCCGCCAGGGTGAAGGGCTTCTGCACCGCATAAAAACCGCCAAAGACGGCAAAGAGCCACAGAACAAACAGAATGGACAGAACGCCGGGAAACTTCTTCACCCGCCCGCCTCGATTTTTCGAGCGATGGAGAACAGGCCGCGCCAATCGGCCAGGTAGAGCACTAATAACAATAGGGGTAAAAAGCCGTGCATAAAGGGATGCTCAAAATTGGTCCCGATGATAAATTTGAGAAAGCCAAACCAGAGCAGCAAGTTCAGACCGGTTTGGACTAAAAATACCACCGTATTGCCCCTGTTGTCCAGTTCGCTGATGCGGCGGAACCACAGAAAGAGCGGCAGGTAAAGAATGACGTGGTTGGTGGTCGCGGAGCGAAAAGCGACCAAATTGCCAATAATCAGCGTCAGCATCAGGGCATAGACAAACCAGCCCGGCTTTTTTAACCAGACCTGCCCCCATGAGAAAAGCATCAGGCCGGCCAACAGCAGCGACAGGCCATTGGCTAGGGGAATAGCAATCGGCGCGGCAAAGGTGCGGGTCAGGTTTTCAATCGGCGAGTAGAAGCCAACATAATCGGAGTAGGCAAACAGGCCGCTGTAAAAATCTTGCAGCCAGGTCGGCACGAGCAGCATGGCCGTCCCTGTCAAGATGAGCAAGGCGCTGCCAAAGCCAATCATGATCTGCCAGCGCCGCTGGGTCAAGGCCCACAACAACAGCAGCGGCACCAGCATAAAGACCATTTGCGGCTTAATGGTCGTCAGCGCCAGGCAGACACCGGCAATGTAATCCCGGCGCTGTTCGGCAGCCCACAGCGCGGCCACAAAAAATCCAAAAACGACCACCGAGAACTGCCCCAAAATGACGCTCCGCGCGCCGGGGTAAAAGAAAACAGCCCACAGCATCGTCAAAAGCAGCAACCATGAGGGTATCTGCCACCTGACCAGCTTCAGGCACAGGCTGGCCCCGATAACCAGGATAAATTGTAAAACAACCATCCAGATTGCCTGGGCTGCCGCATAAGGCACGTAGACCAACGGCCAAAAGAGAAAAAGGGTGTAGAGGGGGTAAGCAAAGGCGACCTGATCCTCCCACGGCTCCGTATAGCGCCCAAAGAGACCCAGTTGCGCTTCCAAAGCAACCTCGCGCTCGTAAGGGTTGCGGCCTTCCAGCAGCAAGACCCGCCCGCCAAACCAACGCGGAAAGAAATCGGCTGCGCCGGGAAAACGGGAGGAAAAGACAGCATACATTGCATAAGAGTCGGCGGCGAAGAGCAGAAGCAGAAGCAAGCCCAGCACCAACCCCTGCTTTAGGTTGGATTTACTGCTTGATTGAGTAATCACGTTAAAAACGGTACTTTACCAGGTTCCAGACGGCAATCAGGCCGTCGTACCACTGGATTTTTTTGCCTTCGGCCCAGGTCCGGGGATAGTAGGAAATGGGCACTTCATAAATGGGAATTTTGCGGCGCAGAATTTTGCCGGTCACTTCCGGGCAAAACTCAAAACCGTTGCCTTCCAGGCCAATTTCTTTGAGCAGGTTGGCGCAAAAAACCTTGTAGCCGGTGGCTTCGTCGGTGATGCGCGAGCCGTACAGCAGATTGGTGATGACGCTCAACAAGCGCCCACCCCAGTAAAAGGCAAAGGAGGAGCGCCCATTGCGCTGCAGGTTGCGCGAACCATAGACAACTCTTACCTCGGGATCGGTAAAGGGCGCCAGGAGCGCCGGGTAATCAGCCGGGTCGTATTCCAGGTCGGCATCCTGCACCAGCACCAGGTCGCCGGTCACAGCGGCCAGGCCGGTGCGAATCGCCGCCCCTTTGCCCTGATTCTGCTCATGCCGGAGAAGCCGCAAAGGAGGCAAGGCCCCATTTTGTAATCGCCTCAAAATTGCCGGAGAGTTGTCACTGGAACTGTCGTCAACAACGACAATCTCTGTCGCCAGACCTGTAGCGCGCACGCGGCTGATAATCTCTTCGAGCGTGGCTTCTTCATTGTAGACGGGAATAATAACCGATAGTTTCATTCAAATTTACTCTGCCAGGATAAATTTAGACACCTTACAGAGTACCCTAAAAGTGGTCTAAACATAAAGGGGCAAATGTCACCGATAGCTACCGCTCAAGGTACTTGTCAATTTTCCCTAAAGTCACACCGGCTCAGCTTTTGGATAGAAGATTAATGGCAAAGCAGCCAGGCTTAGAAGTACCGGCAAGGTAAAACGATAAACCAGCTCCGCCGAGGAAATCTGCGCACCGGTGAAGCCAGCCAGGAGCAAAGGAATCACAAAAGCCAGCATCCCGGCGATGAACAAAGCCACGATTCCCCACCACAGCCAGCCAGCATAGTGCGGATAAAGCTGGATGAAGCCGTTCAACAAAATGGCTAAAACCGACCCCATGAGCACAATATTGAGCATTCCGTAAATCGGCACAATTAATGCAGTAACTGCTATCCCCCAGGCCAGCAGCCCCGTGAAATTAACCGAACTGGACGGACAGCGCCGCAAGCGGAAAGTCAACCAGAGGGTAAAAAGCACTAAAGCCAGGCTGACCCCCTGGTAGGGATTCCAAATCCGGTCAACCACCGACAACACCGGCGGATAACTGGCCAGGGCCGTGCTGAAGGTTAGCAGCCAGTTAGGTTCAAGTAATTCTGGCACACCCCAGAGGACCAGACAAATGGCCGTCCAGCCCAGCCAAAAGGGCCAGCGGTCGCGGTGCAGCGCCGTCCACACCAGTAAAATGAGCAGGGGCAGAACTGCCACCTGCGGCTTGAACAACACACCTCCCGCCAATATACCTGCCCACAAGTATTTGCGCCGCCACAAGGCATAATAAGTCAGCGCCAGGGCAGCCGCCGTCAACGAGTTGAACTGCGCGTAAATCGTATGCTGCAAAACGGGTACCGAGGTCGTCATCAACACCAGCAGCCAGGTCAATTTATTAACCGACAGGTTTGGCCTGGGCCAGCGAGCAAAGATCACGATACTGAGCCAGAGGCACCACAAGCCAAACATCCGCCAGATAAAAACAGCCCCATCATAAGGCAGCAGCGACAAAGGCCCGGTGAAAAATAATAAAGTTGCCGGGTAGTAGAAGCGCAAATCAAAGGCATGCGGCCAGCCGATAATATCCACCAGTTCATACGCGTTAGCCCAATCGTACAAACTGCGGCCGGTCGCCAGCAGCATTTTCGAGGCATACCAGCGAGAATACAAATCATCGGTCAGAAGCCGGTTGGGCAAATGTAAAAAGAGATAGGCAATGCCGCTGCTGTAAAGCAACCCCACCACGGCCAAAATAACCAGCTTAGCTCGGTCCGTGGGGGCTGCGGCGGATATTAGACCGGCTGTTTGGCCGGCATTTTGTTCACGATCAGACGATTGGAGCACGAGCTATTTGCACCGTAAAAATGTGGCTATTAGACTATTCGTAAATTTGCAGACGAACACAAGAGAATTCTTTAACTTCGACGAGCCGATTTTGGTTTTTACTCAGCCACTCTTGAAAAGCTGCCGGCAATCTTAAGGCCGGTAAGGAAAAATCCTGGCAGTGGCCTGCCTGATGGGTCGAATTGTTGGGATGGTCAAGCACCAGCCAGACTTTGTATGCCCCGGCGCTGGCAGGCAGCGCCGGCAGGATCACCTGCGGGCCAATCATAACGGGTTTGAGCGGCTGGGATCCCTGATAGTAGAAAAAGAGCGACAGCAGAGTTTGATATTTCCACAAAGCTATCACATCCCCTGGCCCTGTATTTTCTTCAAGATAAGCGCCCAAACTGCGCCAGTCGGCTCGATTATAAACCTCTGTATCGTAATAAACCCGCCATAAACCGGCGAGCATTGCCCCCAAGATTATACCCGCCAGCACCCTTTGACCCACTTTTTGAGGTTGCCATTCATAAAACCCTAAAACAACCAGCAGCAAAAAAGCCGGCAGGGCCAGGCTAATGTAGCGGTCAACATACATGGGCAGCCGGAATGACATCAAAAACGCCAGCAGCGGCGGCGTAAGTCCCCACAGGATCAGTAACAAACCTGTTCCGGTTCGCCTGGCCGCATTGATCCCCCGCACAAAAAGCAGCAAAAACAAAGCCAGCATCAATCCGACATATAGGGTCAACTCCACCGTATAACCGAGGCTGAAATTCCATAATGTTTGCAGTAAATCAAAGCCCGTTGGGGGTTGAAGCGCCGCGCTGCCGAAATAAAACTTGCCCCATCTGAGGATGATAATCAGCCAGGGCAGGATGGACAATCCCGCCAGAAGTTGGGTGGCCAGCCAGGGTCGTAATAAACGGTAATTCTGTTTAAGGGTGGCGACAATAAAGATGAACTGGATTAATGGAATAAAAAAAGCGAAGTAGTGGGTATTGAGGCCAATAATCGTGAAGATGGCCAGCCCCAGCCAGTTTTGCCAGCGTGGGCGGCGCAAGTTTCGGCTGAAAAAGAACATCGCGCCCAACGCCGAAACAATGACCAGGGTATACATCCGGGCTTCCTGAGAATACCAGATGTGAAACGGGTTGACCGTGAGCAAAACGGCGGCCAGCAGGCCCACTTGAGCTTTAGCGGCAATCCGGCCCATTTGCGCCATCAGCGGAATGGTCAAAACACCTGCGGCTACCGATAAGAAACGCAAACTGAATTCGCTAAAACCATTGGTCGCAAATGGGCGCAGCAGCAGATAATAAAGCGGCGAGTGCTGCAAGCCTTCCTCCAGCATTGACTGGATGGCCGCATCGGGGGGACTTGAACCAATAAATGCGCTGAATGCCTCGTCAAACCACAGACTCTGCACATCCAGACGGTGAAGCCGCAGTAAAAAAGCGCAGGCAGTCAAACCTATAAGCAGCCATTTTTGGTTGGGAGTGAACTGTTGGTGATAGAGGCTCATTGGATTAATTTAAGCCTATTTTACCACGAGCCGGCGCCATGCAGGAGAGACTGATGGTACTATGCAATTGTAGCATCAAATGTTAAAAGATGGAATGTTTAGGGGCGAACCAGGCGCAGTTCAATCCAGGTGGCCCAATCGTAGCTCAGACTGTTGCCGCCCTTCACCCGCAGGGTGAATGTGCCGGTTTGGCCGGGCTGAAGGGTGGTCAGGGCCTGCCTGACTGAAACAGGAGTATCTTCGTACTTGACCGACTTGGAGAAAAGGAGCTGGTCCGGGCCATTGCTCGGTGTAAATGACAGCTCAAAGGTGACGCCGTCGTCGTTAATGGCCGCGGCTCTGGGCAAACCGAGGCTGCCAATAATGGCATCGCTTGGCTGGAGCGGGGTGTCAACCTGATAAGTGCCCTCGATCAGGCCAAGCTCCAGGTGGGGGTGGGTCATCAAGACATTGCCAGGGCTGGTCGTATCACCTCTCAGCTCAGCCGGACCGACGACCACGATCCCTTGCGGGTCGGGAATGACCAGGTTCCGGTCAACGGGCGCTTCGGCGACCTGGTAGGTCACATCGCCCGCCGACCATTGGGCCTGGGCCGCCTCGGCGACAAAATCGTACAGGGTGGTTACACTAGCCTCATCTATCCTCAGAATACCGGGCACTACCTTAATTTCAAGATATAGGTCAGGGCCAAACGGCTCACCGTCTAAGCCAATCATTTGCCAGCTTCCCCGGTACGTGCCGGGCAGGTCAGGCGCAACCATGGGAATAGTGATTAACCCGGTCGCCTCAGGCTCAACCCCATCAACGATGGGTACCTGCTCCGGCGCGCCCATCAGATCCCCTTCGGTGAAGCGGAGCATGTACCCGCCTCCCCAGGGACAAGTACCGTAATTGCTCACCGACCAAACTTTCTCAAAGAGTTCGCCGGGGGCAAATTCCGTGCCGTCCTTGACGGTGACATCCCCGGCGAAACGGCCCTTATTTTCGCAGCCGGCGGGCAGGGCAATGGTGGGCAGCGGCGTCGGTTGGGGACGAATCGGAGTAGGCGTGATAACATCTCCTGCCTGCACACTGGTAGCCTCTGTCGGCGTAGGCAGGGGGGAGGTATTCGCGGCGACCCGCGTGCCCGTGGGGGTCAAAACCGGGGCCTGGGCCGCGCTTGCACCCTGCGCCGTGGCGACGGGCGATGTTTGCCCGTTAGCTGCGCCGGCCGCAGCTTCTTGCGTCAAAGCCGGTTCCTTGTTGCTATCCAGAGTTGTATTCCCGAAGGAAGACGGTGATTCCACCGGCGTACTTGGCGGAGCGAGCCAATATCCCCCGGCCCAAAAGCCAACCAGGCTAAACAGGAGCAGGGCGATCGCCGCCGCCGCATAGATGGGCCAGCGCCGTGGTTGGGACGGGCTTTGGCTGGGTAGCGAGGGTCGAGTGGTAATGGCCGGCAAAGGCCGGGTGCTGCTTTTGGTCAGCGTATCCCAATCGGGGGCCAGGGGCAGGGCTTGGCGGGCCGGGGCAACCTGGGTCAAAGGCTTGGCCAGCACGCGCCCCAGACTGACGGCCAGGTTATCCCGGCAGCCGCGTTTCGCGGCCATCTCAATCAGGCGGCGGCTGGCCAGGTCCGGCAGGCTTTGGGTCACGGTTTCGGCAATTTCCTTTTCGGTCACGTAGCCGGTCAACCCGCCGCCGCACAGGACGACCATATCCCCGGCAAAGAGGCGGCGGGAGAAGAGGTCTATCCTGACTTGTTCGGCCAGACCCAGGGAGCAGGGGAGGTGAGGGGAGGGTTGGGTAGAAGGGAGAGGGGTCGAATTTAGGGGAGGAGGTTCTTTTTCTGCTAAGAGCCGGGATTTGGCTTCTTCCGCAGAGGTTCTGACTGAGGCATCCCCTTCTGCCGGTTCGGACGAAGCGGGTTTTTGTTCCTCCGCCGAACTCTCCGCAGGTTTATCATTATCCCTGGCGGCGTGTCGAGCGCGGCGGCCTCGGCTTCGCGGGCCTGGCGCTGCGGGAAACTGCTGCTGTCACCGGTGAGATGTTCGATGTCCTGGTCCCAAACTACGTAGGCCCGGCCATCGCCCACACTGGCGACTAGCAGCTTATTGTTATGAATCAAAGCAGCAAGGAGCGTCGTGGCTACGGGGCGGCGGTCGGGAAAGCGCCGGTTGCGCTCAAAAATGGCCGTATTGGTCTGCCGGATCACCTCAAGCAGCCGTTTTTCCAGGTCCGGTTCACGGGAATGGTAAAAGTCGTGGAGGATTTTCTGAACGGCGTAACGGCCCGCCGTTTCGCCGGCAGCCGCTCCACCCGCACCGTCGGCCACAACCAGCAGGCGGCCTTGCCGGGTTAAATCGGAAATCTGGGCCGGCTCGTAATAACCGGCCAACTCTGTCTGCGGCTGCATCTGGCCGGCCTGACTGAAATGGCCAAATTCCACCGCCCGTTCGTCTGACATGGACATAGGAAGCTAATTATAGCATTATGTTTGGAATTGATAAAAATGGAACGTAGTGCGTAGTGCGTGTTCCGTTCTGACTGACGCCCAATCTTAATATTACGCCTGTACTCCTTTGAACCTTCACTTTTATCCGTTTCAATTTCCTAACTCATCGCATTGTTATCGCATCATGCTCGCTTAATGATCGCATCATGCTCGCATCATGCTCACCTCCAAGACCTTGCTAAATTAGTTGGCAGGCGGATGCCAGCCAGCAGCAATCCAATAGGTACGAGCTTGTGTTTAAGCAAAATTATGAATTGGAGTATAATTCTTGTGGAGGTGAACTATGCATATTCGCGATCTTCTGGTTGATATACACGCCCTTGAAGAAGAATTATTGGATTTTGAGCGTAAATTCGGCATTCGTTCAGAAACGTTTTATGCTGCCTATGCCAGCGGTGAAGAACCGGAAGATGATAGTTGGATCCTGGATTTTGGCGAATGGGCCAGCATCTATCGTACTTGGCTAACTCGGCAAGCGGAGTATCGAAATGAAATTCAGAAAATTCAACAACAGTCACCAAGCCTAGCCGGATTAATTCGGGTTGCTGCGTGACCGATCCGTTCCGTTCGCCTGAAGATTATGAGTTGTTTCTGTATACGCTTATGGAGCAGTTTCCATCCATCCGTAGCTCCACCGTCGTTTTTATTCGAAGAGGCGCGACGCTGGCACGAGTAGCCGGGGAAATCTATTTTGAGCATGATATTCGGCTCGTTGTCCGCGAGCGAATTTTGTATCATCGCTTACCCATCGTAATGGATTGGTATGGATACGAGGTTTGGCAAGGCCAAGAAAAGTTGTACTGGTATGACTCTCAGCCTCATCCTGATGTCCCAGAGCTTGCCAGTACGCATCCTCATCATAAACACGTTCCCCCAGACATCAAGCACCATCGTATTCCTGCTCCAACCATGAGTTTTGCCCGCCCAAACCTGCCTGCTCTCATCCAAGAAATTCAAGAACTCATCAAGGAGAAAATTGAGGCCAGGCATGATGAGTAAATCGCTCCAATGTGATACCCTACTCGCCTGATTCGCTCCTGGATTGAAGAACGCCTCAAACAAACCACCTAACGTTCAACGTTAAAACCTTAAACGTTCCAACGTTTTCATCCCTCATCCTTCCGCCTTCATCCTTTCAACTCCCCACCATCCCTCCACCTCCATCACCGCCTCATACACCCGCCACAAGGTCTCGCCCTGGTCGAGGGCGGCGAGGGCCATTGTGCTGCGTTGCAGTGTTTCGAATGCATTACTACGCCCGGACAGTCGGGCTGTGATGAAGGCCATACACAAAATCTGTTGGACCTGGGCTAACTGCCCCTTCCAAGCCAGAGCATGAGCTATTTCGCCTAGGACCGGCGCTTTTACCTTCTCAATCCCAATAGCGTCTGATACTGTCAAAACTTGGTCAAACTCTCTTCCTCGAATCAAGGCTTGAACTACTTCGCTGAAGATATATGCCTTCTCTTGCTTATCTTCAATCGCATCCATGATCGCCAATGCGTGGTCAAATTCCCCCACCTGAACTAAGGATTCGGCTACGTCGCTTAAGGTAAACGCATCCAATTCGTCATTCTTGACTGCTTCCGTCATTGCCAATGCCTGCTTCGCGAAATATGTCGCTCTCTCCTTGTCTCCTGCCCGAGCTAGGGTTTGGGCTATTTCATTCAGTGTTGATATTATCCATAACCAATCGTGAATATCTTTGACCTCCACATCTTTTGCTAACATCAACATTCGGTTAGCAACCTTTAACGCTCTCTTCTTGTTCCCCATCTCTACCAAGGTTTGTGATATCCGGCTCAAGGCATAACCTTTGTCCTTTTTATCCTCAATTGCTTCCGCCATCGCTAGAGCCCGCTTAACAACCTCTGTCCCTCCTTGCTTGTTTCCCGCTTGGGCTAGAGTCTGGGCTATCTTGCTTAGAGTAGATATCTTCCAGTTCTCATATTCGTCAATCTCTTCTATCACCACCAAAATCCGGTTAGCAATCTCCGCCGCTTGCTCTTTGTTCCCTATCTCAACCAAGACTTGTGCCGCCTCACTCAAGGCGAATATCTGCCCCCATGCATCCTCAATTGCTTCCGCCATTACGACTGCCCGATTAGCGACCTTAACTGCCTTTTCTTCCTTCCCCACCTGAGCAAGAGCTCGAGTCATCTCGCAGAGGACAGACCTCATCCCCCATCCAGTTCCGATTATTTCTGCTACTGCCAACACTCGATTAGCAACCTCTACTGCTCTTTCTTCATTTCCCCTTTGAACTAGAGCCGTAGCTATCTCACTCAAAGCCTGCCACTTTGTCACTTCGCTTTTAATTACCTCGACTATTCGCAGTGCCTGGTCGAATTCCCCCATTTGGGCCAAAATGTGGACTACCTGGCCTGCCTCACCCAAAGTAGGTGCCTCCTCTTTCTCTATTGCTTCAACTATCAACAACGCCTGGTCGAACTTGCCTGCCCGTGCCAGTGCCTGTGCTACCTCACCCAAAGCAGACGCTTTATCCGACCCGTCTCTAATCAATTTTGCCATTACCATCGCCCGGTCGAACTCCCCTATCTGAGCCAAAGCTTTTACCATCTTGCTTATGACGGATGCTTTCCACCCCTCTTCATCCATCACTTTTACTGCCGTTAATACCCGATCGAACGTTTCTAGCGCTCTTGCCTTTTCTCCGATCTCGGCCAAAGCTTGGGCCACTTCGTAGAGGGTAGATACTTTTCCCTCTCCATCCTCAATTGTTTCCACTGTGGCTAACACTTGATCGAACGTTTCTAGCGCTCTTGCCTTTTCTCCGATCTCGGCCAAAGCTTGGGCTATCCCTACCATCTCATTCTCAAACCCTTCCGCTAGTACCATTGCTCGGCCAAAGGTCTCTATCGCCCTTACATTTTCCCCTACGTTGGCTAAAGCTTGTGCCACTTCGCACAACGCCCATACCTTCTCGTCTTGAATCAGTTCCACTGTGACCAGGGCTTGGTCGAAGATTTCTATCGTCCAAGCCTTTTCCCCAACCCCCGCTAGAGCTTGAGCCAATTCGCACAAGGCCGACACCTTCCACCCCTCATCCTCAATCGTTTCTATTATTACCAATGCCTGGTTAAACATCTTTTTCTCAGACAGAACCTGAACCACCTTGTATAAGGCAGAAGATTTGATATTCTTATTCTCAATCATCTCTGCCACTGCCACCGCCCGGTCGAATACCTCTACCTGGGCCAGAGCCTCAGCTATCTCGCTCAAGGCCCGTGTTTTCTTCCATTCAACTCCAATTGCTGCTGCTACCATCATGGCACGATCGAACTCTCCCGCCTGGGTCAGAGTCTCGGTTATCTTGCTCAAGGCCCATGCTTTCCCCTCCTCATCCCGAATCGCCTCTGCCATCTCCAGCATGCGCTCTAACATCCCCACTTTAGCCAGGAGCTGGGCCATTTCGCCCAAAACTTGCGCTTTTTGCCATTCGTCCTCTAATGCTTCCGCCGCTACCAACGCTTGCCCCAAGGCCACCCTAGCTACTCTCTTCTCTCCCCGTGCCAAAAGCGCCAGGCCAATCTGCCGATAAGCCTCACTGCGTTTCTCGGCATCCTGCATCAGCGCCGCATAGTCCAACGTCCGTTCCACCTGGCCTACCTGGGCTAGCACGCCAAAGATTTCCGGCGGTACATCGGTCGCTATTCCCCCTAAAGTAGTATAAATCAAGCAGCCCCGAATAATCTGAACCAAATTCGGCGGCTCTTCCGCACCCGCAACGGCAATCACTCGCTCCACGTCATCGGCAAAAGCGTGGTAGGAGAAGGTACGCTTGAACTGCGCGTCCATCCACTCCTTACTGATCAAAACATACAGCTCTTCCCGCAGCCCGGCCTCGGCCAGATGATAAGCCAGGTGTTCAAAGAAGTAACCATCGTCGGGGCCGCTGGTCCAACCCTGCGGACATTTGCGCCGGTAAGCCGAAACCAACCGCTGATGCAGGACCGTTAGGTCGCCTGCCTGTCTGCGCACATAATCGTACTGGAGATCGTGCAGCATCAGATGTTTCTGATCGTGCCGCCGGGCCAGGGAACGGTCTACGAATACGTCTATCAAATCCTGGGTATCATATTCATCCAACCCCTCCGTGGCCCACAAGGTTGACAAAGCGGCTTCAGGAATAGGCGTATTGGCCGGAAAGACGGCTAAATCCAGGTAGCGGGCTTGGGTATCGGGCGGCAGCACCTCGACACTGGTCTGGAGTGCTCGCAATAAGTCTGCATAGGGATAATGGGGGAACTGCTGCCGGATTTTGGCCAGGTCAGCCTGGCGTAGTTTGTGCAGGAGATTACTTTGCCGGTCAGGCCGGCCGCGCGTCAGTGCACCAACCATTGCCAACGCCAGGGGTAAATAGCCGCACTCCCGCGCCGCCTCACGGGCTTCAGCCGGCAGAGTCGCCACCGGCTGATCAGCCCACTCAGCCAGCAATTCCAGGGCTTGAGGCTCATTGAGTACATTGAGCTGATATTCTACTGCCCCCAGTGTCCGGATTAATCCAGCATCACGACTGGTCAGCAGGGATCGGCCTTGTGGTCCCAATGCAGCAAAGGCTGTGGCATGATCCGCCTGCCAGACATCATCCAGAATCAGTAAACAGGCTCGCTCGGCCAAGAGTTCGCTTAACCTAGCTCGACCTTGTTGGATATCATTAAAGATACGGGGTGGATCGCCCAGGCTCTCGGCCAATTGACTTTGCCGTGTCGTCAAGGCCGGTTCCTGGCCCAAGGTCAGCCAGAATATCCCGCCAGGGAAGGCTTGCCGTACCTCGTCGTCATGGGCCAGGGCCGCCGCCAGCACCGATTTGCCGATGCCGCCCATACCCTGTAATCCTACCTTGCGCGTCACACCAGTGATGGCAATGGGCTGGTCTGCGCTCAGCAGCGCGGCTTTGACCTCGGCCAGATCGGTTGGCCGGGGGAGGAAGTGGGGCGGCAATTCCGGGATGTTGTGAAGTTTGCCGTGACCAACGCCGGTTGGACTGGCCTGATAAGGTTGGTACTTTTCATATTTGGCCTGGCTCTGCGTTTTAGCCCAGGCCAGGAGGGGAATCAGCAGTTCTTTGCGGTCGGCATGTTCCAGTAAGCGGTGAATGATCTCTGCTTTGCCGGTGGTTTCTCCCAATTGGTCGTAGACAGGCCGGAACTCAGGCGTATCGTAGCAGAACTGGCGCAATTCGGTCTCGGTGAAGCCCTCAGTTAGCAGGGTACGAATATTTCGCAAGTTGTAGCTGCTCATCGCGTTTCTCTGCAACCTGTTGAAAATGCTAGCCGTCGCCCTTCCAGTTTAGCACCAAAGTGAATATGGGGGAAGTTGCTGCCCAGTCAGGCTATAGAGATTCTTCGGCCTGCGGCCTCAGAATGACCTAAAGACTATCTGCGCCCATCTGTGTCTATCTGTGGACCTTTCCCGCCTCCTCGCTGCTTCACCGCTTCGCCTCATCAAAACGGCGCGCTCCCCCGCCGTCGGATGTAAATCTCATCAATGGCCGCCTGCTCGGAGAGCGAGAGCAGGAACAGGACCGTCTGGGCGATATCTTCCGGCTGGAGCAGGCCGGAGCGGTCCAAATCGGGCCGGGCATCGCCGATCATGGAGGTATCTACCCCGCCGGGAGAGATGACGCTGACCCGGATCCCGTGCGGCTGGGCTTCGAGGGCCAGGGTCTTGGTCAGCCCCATCAGGGCGTGTTTGGTCATAGTGTAGCCGCCCTGCCGGGCATACCCTTTGAAGCCGACTACGCTGGAGATATTGATAATGGTGCCGCTGGCCTGGGGCATCATCAGCTTCAACGCCTGCTGGCAGCACAAAAACGTGCCGCGCACGTTGATGGTGTAGAGCCGGTCCAGGTCGGCGCTGGCAAATTCGGCCAGCGGGCCAAACAGGCCGATGCCGGCATTATTGACCAGCACATCCAGGCGGCCAAATTTTTGGCGGATAACATTAAACAGGGCGGCGATCTCCGCTTCGCTGCTCAGGTCAACCGGCCAGGCGGAGGCGGTCCCGCCGGCCTGCTCAATCTCCTGGGCGACGGTGTCAATCTCCACCTGGGTTCGCGCTGCCACAACCACATGCGCGCCGGCTGTGCCCAAGGCCAGGCCAATGGCCCGGCCTATGCCTCGACCGGCGCCGGTAACGAGGGCGATCTTGTCTGTAAGAGGGTTAGACATAACTTATCCTTTGCGTTATGGGTAAACAACTCAACCACCTCGCTGAGCCTTGTGACCGCCGACTAACGACCGCTGACCGCGAAAGAATAGACTCTATCAATCTAGGTGACAGGCACTTTTAAACACTAAATTTCGGTAGGTTTTGTTCAAATAAGCCCAATGAGTAGTCCGATAACCCGTCACCTTAATCCCGATAATGTTTAATAGGTTACAGCCAAATTATGGCGGTCGGCGGTCGGCTGTTAGCGATCCTAGGGGTAGGATTGAGAAGTTATGATAAAGTGAAGGTTATCATGGGTTGGGCTATTATAACATAATTACCGGAGGAGCCTGAAGTTGCTGCCGAGCCATCCCAGCATTCTCAACTAACTTGACGATTTGGTTGAGAGCGTTAAGATAGAGCACTACCTTTGCACTTTTTAATTAGAACGCAGATAAACGCTGAAAACGCAGATTTACGCAGATAAATTAAGGAAAGATCAGCGAAAATCAGTCGAATTAGCGCCATCTGCGTGCTATTTTGGCCCGGCTATGAAAAGTGCAAACATAGTGATAGAGACGGAAAGGCTAAAACTGATGAAAAAGCTGCCGCTGCCCCGGCTCGACCAACATCCAGAAGTACACGCCGGTCTGCTTCAGTACTGCCGCCTGAAGCCGGGCGAGCTTTGGACAGACCCACTCGGCCGGCACCGAGTCGGCTGCCTCGACGCGGCTGACCCCAGCGATGTCCGGCGGCTCATGGATGGCGCCACCGCAACCCTGGCGATCCAGGACCCGCCCTACAACCTGGTCGCTTTTGAACAGCGCGAGCTGGAGGCGTATATTGGCTGGTGCCGGCAGTGGGTCGAGACTACCGCCGCCATTCTGGCCCCGGATAGTTCCCTCTACATCTGGCTGGGCGCTGACCAAAAAAACGGCTTTCAACCCCTGCCCGATTTCATGCTCATGATGCGCCAAACGGAGTTCCAGCCGCGCAGTTTCATTACCATGCGCAACCAGCGCGGCTACGGCACCGCTAAAAACTGGATGGCCGTCCGGCAGGAGCTGCTCTACTATATCAAGGGCCGGCCTGTCTTTAATGTCGCCGCTGAATATACCGGTATCCCTAAAATTCTGAGAGGTTATTATAAGGAAGTCAACGGCAGGCGGAGCGAAAACCTGGAACGCAGTAAAGCGGCTACCCTGCGCGCCGGAAATGTGTGGGTAGACATCCAGCAGGTCTTTTACCGGATGCAGGAAAATATCAACGGCTGCTACGCTCAAAAACCCCTCCAAAGCTGCGAGCGCATCATCCAGGCCAGTTCAGTGGAAGGCGACGGGGTGGTTGACTTTTTTGCCCACTCCGGCTCGACCCTGCTGGCAGCGGAACGGCTCAACCGCCGCTGCTTTACCATGGATAACGATCCTCTCTACTGCGAGATTACCATTCGCCGCCTGGAACATTACCGCCACACCGGCCTGACCGGCTGGCAAAACAGCAATCCCTTCGAAGCAGAATTATCCACATAATTATTTTAACCCCTTACCGCTATCCCCCTATCGGGTGATTTTTTAGTAATCCGGGTCACTCGAATAGGTTGAAATAGGGTAGTCTGAAACAACCCCAGCGATACCCCAAAAAATCATCCTTTCATAGAACCACAATCGCCCATGCCAGTATAGGCAAGGAGGCTAACTCATCATATAACTTAAGTAGTAACTGATTGTGATGGTGGAAGGTGGTAGCAAATGAATTCTGAAAATCAATCCGGTTCCAAAAAGCGGCGGATACCCTCAGTAGCGCCGTGGGTTATCATAGCCCTGCTGTTGCTTAATTTCGGCGGCTTTCTTTATTTATACCAGCGAGGTGAGGAACAAGAGACGACCCGTCCTTCTCCTGCCGCGCGTCAGGTCTCTTCGATCCAACAAATTGCCCAGGCCATTCGAGCCGGCCAGGTAAAATCTTTGACCGTACAGGGCGATCTCTTAACTGCGGTCAAGCCGGATAATACCTCGCTGACCGCGCGCAAAGAACAAGGGGTGAGCACCGTCCAAACCTTACAGCTTCTCGGTGTACCAGGAGACACCTTGAAAAACCTGCCCGTCGTCGTTGAAGAACCTCCGGTCCAGGTAAACTTTGGCTCTATCTTATTATACCTGGGCCTGCCCCTGTTATTTGGCTACGTAATTTTCAGGAATACGCGGCAGTCGTCGGGGAGTCATGCCAGCTCTAATTTTAGCAGCCTGGGCAAAAGCAGTCCCCGCGTTATCGGGAAGGCGGGCGATAAAGAACAGAGGGTCAATATTTCTCAGGTAACCTTCCGCGATGTGGCCGGAGCCGAGCAAGTTAAAATTGAACTCCAGGAGATTATCGAGTTTCTCAAAGAGCCAGGCAAGTTTGTTAAACTCGGAGCGCGAGTGCCCAAAGGCGTTTTGATGGCCGGACCGCCGGGCACAGGCAAAACTCTTTTGGCCAAAGCCGTGGCCGGCGAGGCCGGCGTGCCCTTCTTCAGCATCTCCGGTTCCGAGTTTGTTGAGATGTTTGTCGGGGTGGGCGCGGCCCGCGTGCGGGATTTGTTCAAGAAAGCCAGGGAGCAGGCCCCGGCCGTGATCTTTGTAGACGAGATTGACGCCGTGGGCCGGCAGCGCGGGGCCAGCATGGGCAGCGGCAACGACGAGCGCGAGCAGACCCTCAACCAACTCCTGGTCGAAATGGACGGTTTTGGCACCGATACCAATGTCATCGTCATGGCCTCGACCAACCGCCCGGATATCCTGGACCCGGCCTTGCTGCGGCCCGGCCGCTTTGACCGGAAGGTCTTCCTTGAGCGCCCGGATGTCCACGAGCGCGAAGCCATATTGAACGTGCATGCCCGGGGCAAACCCCTGGCAGCCAATATCTCCCTGGTAGAACTTGCCAAAATGACCCCTGGCTTTGTCGGGGCCGATTTGGAAAATCTGGTTAATGAAGCCGCTATCCTGGCTGCACGGCGTAATCTCACGATAATTGGCCGGGCCGAGTTTCAGGATGCGATGGAACGGATTGTCGCCGGGCCGGAACGGCAGAGCAAAATCCTGAGCGAGCAAGAACGGCAAGTGGTGGCCTATCACGAAGCCGGCCATGCGGTGGTCATGCACAACCTGGCCCACACCGATCCGGTCCATAAAGTCAGTATCGTCTCGCGAGGAATGGCCCTGGGTTATGTCATGCCTCTGCCGGAGGGTGACAAGTATTTGCGAACACGGGAAGCCTTTGAGGATGAATTGGTCGGCCTGCTGGGGGGCCGGGCGGCTGAAGAAATTATCTTTGAGCGCATCACTACCGGCGCGGCCAATGACCTAGAGCGGGCGACCAAAGTAGCGCGAGCGATGGTGACTCGGTATGGGTTCAGCCAAAAGCTTGGCCTGCGCACCTTTGGCGAGGAGCAGGGCAACCCTTACCTGGGCAGCCTGGGTGAAATGCGGAACTACAGTGAAGAAATTGCTCAGGCGATTGACCAGGAAATGGGACAAATTTTAGATGCGGCTTACCAACGGGCCAGGGAGATTATTTTGGCCCGCCGCCATCACCTGGAAAAGTTAGCGGCCTCTCTCTTGGAACATGAAACTATCGAGCGGCCCGCTTTTGAAGCAATTATGGCTTAGGTCCATCAATCGCTAGAGGGAAACAGTCCGCTGCACCGGTCCCCGCCGCTTTCGCACAAGGAGGAGCGTACCATGAGATCTAAAAAAAGCGCGTTCATTATTTCAAATTACTTAATGTTTCAACGCGGCCTCAAGAACTTGCTCGTTCAACAGGCAAAGATCGAGATCGTCGGGGCGACAGAGAGTCCGGACCAGGCCATTGAGCAGGTTAAATCACTCCATCCTGATGTGGTGATCTTAGACAGCACTAATATGCCGGGCGATCCCCTGGTCAGCCTGAAACATATTTTTCACGCCTACCCGCATGTCAAAGTTATCTGCTTAAACCTTCACAGTAATCAACTGGCGATTTACCAAGCCGTTCAACAGCGGGCGATGATCGAGTATCGGGTGTTTAAATGGAAAGTTGAAGACATCGCTGATCTGTTCCAGGCTATTAGCTATAACTTTCGCCCCTCACCGCTCATAACAACCTAAAGAATTTTGACAACCAAATTCGGTAATAGCTAGTCAATGAGCTGAATCCCCTCCCCCTCGGAGGGGGAGGGTTAGGGAGGGGTCGAGTTTTGCTCGGAAAGCGAGCCGAGTTTTAGCCCTTAACCCAGCCATAGACCTTATTTCGATCCTCCCCTAACCCCTCCCTGGCAGGGAAGGGAATTTTACCCATAATGTTACCGCTTTTGAAAATCAAAACTCATAAGAAGTCATGCACGCAATAAAAAACCCCTCTTCCCAAATTCAGGAAGAGGGGTCCATTGATGTAACTTCAACTCGGACTCGGCTGGTAGTCCTCTTGGCCCTTGCTCCAACCCCGCAGGCGAAAAGCCAGGAAGATCATCAACAACCCAAAAACAAGGGCATAACTGCCGATCAGCCAGACAACGGTCAGAGCGCCGGCTCCTGGCCAGATGACCATTAAGACACCAAAAATGACCGAGGCAATCCCGCCCAGAGCCAGGAGCCATTCGCCCTCAATCTCCCGGCGCAAGCGAATCGCGGCCATCACTTCGAAAACGCCGGTGACAATAGCCCAGGCGGCGATCAGGTAGAGCAGCACAAAGGCGGTCATTCCCGGCCAAATGAAGGTTAGAATGCCGGTAGCGATCCCGGCCAAACCCTCCAGCAGCAGAACCCACCAGCGTTGTTTCCCGGCTCGATCACTAAAGGCGGCCACTACAGCAAAAATCCCATCCACAAATGCATAAGCCCCAAACAACAAGACCAGCACAAACAGGCTGATGCCGGGCCAGACAAAGGTAGCCAGCCCAAAGAGCATTGCGGCCAGCCCGCGCAGGGCCAATGCCCACCAATTTCGCGCTACTGCTTGGATCATAGTCACATCTCCTTTACCCGCCGATGCTGCCACCGCTCTTATAGTTTTCATCATCATAGGCCCGAGTTTTGGGGGTCGTCTTGGGGCTACTGCTGCCCACACCACTACTGCGGGCGCTGCTCGTACCGCTGCCGCCAATGCTACCGCTGCTGCGATAATCGGGGTCATCATACGTGCGCTGGCCCCCACCAATACTGCCACCGCTGCGGTAATTCTCGTCGTCGTACGTTCCGGGCCGTGCTACCCGGTTGCGATTGAAGAAATACATCACCGCCAGCAAGATAATAAAACCAATAATCATCAGTAATGTTGTCGAATCCATCGTTATTCTCCTTCAAAAATAGTTGTCAGTCGTTAGTAGCCAGTAGTCAGAAAGTAATTTCTTCACTGATATACTGATAACCACCTTACTGATAACTGTATTTACTCTACCGTAAAGCTTGCTTCCTGAACCGGATTGCCGTTCACAAAAATCTGGACACTGTAATCGCCCTCGTCCATCCGGTCGCGCAAATTCTCCAGGTGAAACTCGACATAAGTGTTGTCGTAATCCCGGTCGGCCACAATTTCGGCGCTGTCCTCAAAGGGCTGGCCATCCCGGTACCAGCGGGCGAACATGCTGGTGCCTGCCTCAATATGGTCGGCTTCGACGACGGCATAAATGACATCCTGGGACGAGCTAAAGCTATCGGTCGGTCCCACCGGCGCATTTCCACCACCGATGCCTTCGGCCATTGTTACCGGTCCTAACTGTGTCCCCCCGCTAATCGCCTCATTTTGATCCTGGCGCTGGCTGATAGCGCTGTTAAACAGGCCGCAGCCTAGCCCCACCAGAGCCAGGAGAGAGATAAGGAGGCTTTTAGACCAAAGGGGCAAAAGATATGTTTTGTTCATAGCTAATTCTCCTTTAGCAGCTTCAATAAGATCGCGGCTTTTCGCTTTAACCGCTCTACCTCATTGTAAAGAGTTATGGAGCTAAACCCCATACTCATTTGGGCGATTATTAAAAGCTAAAGGAATAATCTTTTAATAGTCCAATGGGGTATAGGCAGGCTTGTTTTTGCTTAATGTGTCTCACCCGGATGGCTTACTGCTCAAAGGCTGCACGCTAGTTGGGCTAGCCTAATGGGCTGACACCATCACATAGAGCAGGAAAAACCCCTCATAATTGGGGGTGAAGTCTTAATATTTCTGAGGTATATTAAGATTACAAGTGGATCAGCTTAGCATTAGTAAACTTCGCTATTGAGGAGTAACAATCATATGGCTAAGATGTCAGGGTCTTTTTTTAACATCAAAATGTCGGGGACGTTGGGCGAGATAATTTTTGACCAGCGAGGCTTTGTCCGGCTTAAAGGCAAACGACCCAGTCACTACTCCACCAGCCAGGGCGATTTTCGCCAGACGATGATGGTAGCCCAGAAGTGCGCTAAAGTGTGCGGCTCGGCTACCCGGCAGTTGATCAAGGCAGTGGCCCGTAACTCTGCCCATTGGAACACTTACCTGGCTAAAAATCTCATCGGCCCTCACCGGACCGTTTATCTGGATACCCTGCATCGCTATAGCGACCCGGCGGTAGACCGGCCCGCCTGGGAAATCGCCGGCGTCGAAGCCGGGCTGCGCCCGATCAAACTGGAATATGCCGGCGAGGCCCAGATTTCCCCAGGTGCGCAGTTATTTATCCTGGCTTCGACCCTGTTTTCACTGGGGCTTTACGAGACCCTGGGCCAGCCCAATGGCAACGCGGAGGCTTGGAAGGAGAGGATTATTTCGTAGAATAGAATAGACCTGCCAGGTCTCCAAGACCTGGCAGGTCTGTGTTTTCTAATCAGTATCAACCTTTTTAACTACACATCCAAATTCCGCACCTGCTTGGCGTGGGTCTGGATAAACTTCTTGCGGGGCGGCACGGCGCTGCCCATGCGCATGTTAAATGTTTTGCCGGCTCACGCCATCACGCGAGCCTGGGCAATTTCTCGGCGGCCAATGGGTCTAAGTTGGCCAGCAGACAACGAGACAACCGCAACTGTCTCTCCATCCAGGGTCACAAACTCGACTTCATACCCTCGATTACCTTGATGAACTAAAACGACAGTACCCACATCTCCTTCTTTCAAACCATACTCAGGCAGGTCCGTTGTCAACACAACTCGCTCTAATTCTTGGATCACTTTTATCTCCTTGCTAGCGGATAAGCAGTAGCAAACCTGGGAATTTGCTCACCCGTTTCTACAAACCAAACTGACCGAATCAACGGCGTTCGGCCTTCCGGCGTAACGATGGTGCCTTCAATGACGTAGCGTGTGCCAAAAGGAGAGTTCTCAATCTTCGTCACCTCATGCTCGCCCGCGTGGCGAATAAGCACTTCAGCTAATACTTCTCATCCCTCAATCGAAAAACCTAAGCTGATAAAAAACTTGGCTTTACCGTAGCCTTCGGGATGACTCAATGAGAGAAGGTATCCTCTAATTTTTGCCTGTGATACGACTGCTTTCTCACAATTGGGGAGTTTCACCTTTGGCTACACATCCAAATTCCGCACCTGCTTGGCGTGGGTCTGGATAAACTTCTTGCGGGGCGGCACGGCGCTGCCCATGAGCATGTCAAAGGTCTTATCCGCGGCAGCGGCATCCTCGACGGTGACCTGGAGGATGGTGCGGATTTCAGGGTTCATGGTCGTGTCCCACAACTGCTGCGGGTTCATCTCGCCCAGGCCCTTGTAGCGCTGCAGGTTGACCGAGCCGGTGTCGCCGTTCAGCTTCTTGATATAGGTATCCTTCTCGTCGTCGCTGTAAACGTAAACGACCTCTTTTTTGTGCTTGATCTGGTACAGCGGCGGCTGGGCGATAAAGAGATGGCCGTGCTCGATCAGCTCCGGCATGTAGCGGAAGAAAAAGGTCAAGAGCAGGGTGCGGATGTGCGCCCCGTCCACGTCGGCGTCGGTCATGATAATGATCCGGCCGTAGCGCAACCCTTCCAGGTTGAAGTCGGCCCCCACCCCGGTGCCCAGAGCCGTAATCAGCGCCTTGACCTCGTTATTACCCAAAATCTTGTCCAGCCTGGCCCGCTCGGTGTTCAGAATTTTACCCCGCAGCGGCAAAATTGCCTGGAAACGGCGGTCGCGTCCTTGCTTGGCGCTGCCTCCGGCGCTGTCGCCCTCGACGATGTACAACTCAGAATTCTCCGAGTCGCGATTGGAGCAGTCGGCCAGTTTGCCGGGCAGGGTGCTGCTTTCCAGGGCGCTCTTGCGCAGCACCAGGTCGCGGGCCTTCTTGGCCGCATCGCGGGCGCGGGAAGAGGTCAGGCACTTCTCCACAATGGCCCTGGCCTGGCGCGGATTTTCCTCCAAAAAGGCCGAAAACTGCTCGCCCACGACCGACTCGACAATGGTTTTGACCTCGGCGTTCATCAGCTTGACTTTGGTCTGGCTTTCAAATTGGGGGTCGGGGTGCTTGATCGAGATAATCGCCGTCAGTCCCTCGCGGGTATCCTCACCCGAAAAGTTCGTATCGTTGTCTTTCAGCAAGCTGTTCTTGCGGGCGTAATCGTTGATAGTCCGGGTCAACGCCCCGCGCAGGCCGGTCAGATGCGTGCCGCCGTCGGGAGTCAGGATGGTGTTGGCAAAAGCGTAGACGCTCTCGGTGTAGGCATCAGTGTATTGGATAGATACCTCCACCCCAATGTTATCCACCTCTTTGCCAACGTAAACCGGATCGTGCAGAGCCTGGCGATTGCGGTTCAGGTAGCGCACAAAGGAGTTCACTCCGCCCTCAAAATAAAAGTTGTACTCGCGCTCCTGTTCGGCGCGCTCGTCCTTAAAGTAAAGGCGGATGCCCTTGGTCACAAAGGCCATCTCGCGGAAACGGACCAGCAGTGTGTTCCACTGGTAGCCGTCCACTTCTTTAAAAATGTCGTGGTCAAAGCGGAAGGTGATTTTGGTGCCGGTTTCCTGGTCATGCTCCGGCGGCAGGGTAGCAATTTGCTCCACCGGCCCCTGCGGTACGCCGCGCTCATAGCGCTGCCGCCAGACCGCCCCGTCGCGGATTACTTCGGCCACCAGCCACTCGCTCAAGGCGTTCACCGCCGACACGCCCACGCCGTGCAGGCCGCCGGAGACCTTGTAGCTGTCCCGGTCAAACTTACCGCCGGCGTGCAGGGTGGTCAGCACCAGTTGCAGCGATGAGATTTTCTTCTGGGGGTGTTCGGCCACGGGAATGCCGCGGCCGTTATCAATCACCGAAACGCTGTTATCTTCGTGAATAATCACCCGGATGTGGGTACAAAACCCGGCCAGGGCTTCGTCAATCGAGTTATCCACCACCTCGTAAACCAAGTGATGCAATGCTTTGATATCGGTGCCGCCCACGTACATGCCGGGCCGGCGGCGAACTGCCTCCAACCCTTCCAGGACAGTAATGCTCTCAGCGGTATATTGGTTCGTGCCTGGGGTAGCCATCGAATAATGAAACCTCCAAAATTAGTTCTAATCCTTGTTCTGAAAAGTTGGGTGACGTGGTGCGTATTGCGTGGTGTGTTCCGTGGGTTTGAGGCAATACGCCCTTTCACTCATCTTGTCATTAAAGACACTTTGAGCCAGCCATAATCTTCTCGAAATATGACACTATATTATAGCATAAAGTACCCTTTTTCTCAAATCAGCCCAGGCTGCGACTCACCTATTAAGTGCTATATATTGAGTAAGAGAAGATACTAGGCACTACCCCTAGTATCTCGCTAAAAAGAAATTGGGGATTCCGAACAATTATTCTGTGCAAAAGTGCGGGTAACCAAAAGCGAAATTAGGGGGAGATTTATCCGTTTAAGATTGATGCTGAACTCACACATCGCCACATAATCACTGAGGTAGCCCTTGTGAACACCGTGAAAAGGTCGTTCCTTCAAGGTTCTAAATTATAACGGCAAGGCCGGAACGGAATGAAAAAGCAAAAAGCCCAACCAGTCAGTTGAGCTGCTCTTAAATTATTTTAGATGTGACTAATATTAGATGTGTTGCGAAATAACGAAAAAAGGGTATGGTCAACCAGAAATCAGAAAAATAAGGGATCCACAGGTAAAACCGATGCTGAATATCAATCGTGCCTTACGCTCTGACCGCTTGATGAAAGCCCTAACTGGTATGACGGTGGCGGAGTTTGAGGGCTTGCTGCCAATATTCACCGCCGCCTTGCAGAAGGGTCAGGTAAAGGCCAAGAAAGAACGGAAACGAGCCATCGGGGGCGGGCGTCGGCATACCTTAAAGAGCCCCACCGACAAGTTATTCTTCATTCTGTTGTACTTGAAATGTTATCCGACCTTTGATTTGGCCGGTTTATTGTATGACGTGGACCGCTCGCAAACCCAACGCTGGGTCAAAGCCTTGTTAGCCGTGTTGGAGGTTGGGTTAGGTTGGCAACTCGTCCTGCCTGAACGGCGTATTAGTTCCCTTGAAGAATTCATCCAGCGTTTTCCCGCGATCAAAGATGTTTTCGTTGATGGCACGGAACGACCGATCCAACGACCTCGCCAGGCCAAAGCACAACAGGAACACTATTCGGGCAAACACAAAGACCATACCCTCAAAAACCTCATTGTGAGCGATGATCACAAGCGCATTTTATGTCTGACCCAGACGAAACCAGGCGCTCGGCAAGATTACTTTCGGTTCAAGCAATCGGGTTTAGGGGAGGTCATTCCAGGCGATGTCGGTGTCTGGGTAGATTTGGGCTTTTTGGGCATCGTCAAAGATTTTTCCCACCTAGGGGTGATGATCCCCCACAAAAGTAGTAAAAATCACCCTTTGACCCCACAGCAAAAGGCCGAAAACCGGATCATTAGTGCCCTGCGCATTTGTATTGAACACGCTATTGCTGGGGTTAAGCGTTTCCGTTGCCTGACCGACCCTTATCGCAACAAAGGGATTGTTTTGGCTGACAAATTTATGTTAATCGCTTGTGGCCTGTGGAATTATCACCTCCTCCCGGCTTAATTGGTCAATGACATGATTTTTCCTGGCCTATCGTTTTATCCTTATTTCGCAACACGTCTATTACAGCGCAATGTTGGCGGCTG
This sequence comes from Anaerolineales bacterium, assembly GCA_015075185.1. GTDB lineage: Bacteria > Chloroflexota > Anaerolineae > 4572-78 > J111 > DSQQ01. Next base: position 939,532 of record JABTUW010000001.1, read on the forward strand.
ATAAGTTAAGGCGGGCCAACTTGGATTTACGATGAGACAGATAAGCGGCATAGTTACGTTTTTGGTAATAACGAACCATACGCAGGGCCGCCGCCGGGTCAAAAACCGGTTTGGGCAACGCACTGGTGAGCAACAGCCGCACTTGGTAGATAGTCAAAGTTGGCGCTTTGTTCTTGAATTTCAATCTCAAGCGGACCAGGAAATGATGAGCCAAGGCCACGAGCAACAGATGGTGATGCCAGCCCAACCAACTGCGGGTTTCATAATGGTCGAAGCCGATTTCGCCTTTGCCTTCTTCAAAGATAATTTCAACGGGCCAGCGCAACCCACTGAGCCGAACCAGGTCCAGCAAGGGGGTATCAGTCGGGGCGTTGCTGAAGTAGAACTTGAGTTCAGTTGGGTCCTCCACATTGCGTCGGATGACCAGCCACAGGTCGGGACCGGGCAAACCGCCTCGACTTTCAACTACCCGCAAGAAAGCGAAATCACACACGATTGGACCTTTGCTGCCCTCCTTAATAGTGGCCCGGGTCCAAGCGGGGGCAGGAACTTGAGCCACGATGGTTTGAACAGTGACCGCCTTATCGGTCGGATGGCACAAGCGCAGGCGGGTCGGCCGACGACCGCGCCCTTTCCAGGCGGGCACATAGACTTCGGGCCGTTTCAACCAGACCTGACCGGTAGTTTTGATTTCGGTGAAGTACCATTTGTCCAAAGCGGCGATGCCATCCCGAAAAGCGGGCGAATCGCCATACAATTCATCAGCGGCAACCCACTGAAACAGCAAGGGTTCTTCAAGCTGTTCGTTGCGTTGCACCGCTGCTTGCACCAACTTCAGGCCAATCTCCGGTTTGGTCTGGTAGGTCAGTTCAGCGGGCAGGCCACACGCCTGGCGACGTTCGCTATGAGGGTCATCAAACCAGTCCGCCGGTATAAACAACTGGCTGTCCAGCAGGGTATAGCCCTGGCGACTGACGTAGCCCAAATGAACCCCGACTTGCGAATTGGCTACCTTGCCCACCGAACCACAATACTGCGCCGCCACCCCGACCGAATCCTGGCCTTGTTTGACCACCCCCGACTCATCGATCAGCATCACCCCATCGGCTTCCCCCAGAGACCGGGCGACCAACCCTTGATGGATTATCACCGCTGGTTCCTTCTGCCACGGGCTTTGACCCACAAAGTGCTGCATATCGCGCACATTTTGGCCCAACTCCAAGGCCATCCGCTCGACCGTCTTGCGCGGCGTATCGCCCCACAGCCCTTGAATGTACCGCCCGCTCCACTGCCACTGCTCTCGACGGCGAAAGGCTGGCTCAAACAGCTTCACGTAACCGTCCAATTCTGCCCCAAACTGCTCAACATCCTTGTCCGACAGGTTACATTCCGGTGCCGGACAGGTTTCAATAAACTGAACCTGGGTTATAATTGCCTCAGGCATGGTATTTTCTCCTTCCCACTTGGCTCGTGGTGGGAGAACAATATCATGCCTTTGTCTTTTGGATTATTTTTTCATCAACATTGCGCTGTAATACTAATTGCGGCCAACAATCCATAATAAGCATTTCTCCATTATGTACCTCTTTAATGGTGAGTTACAGCATACCCACCATGGCTGACCTATTGAGCCTGCTGGACAGAGACCAAACTATCAGCGCAAACGATACCCTCGCCGGCGGAAGTGATGAAAGACTGCCATCAGAATAACCCCGCCAGCCACCGCTACCCGCATGGCTGGGAAGCTGAAGTTGTTTGGGTTGATCGTGCTGATACCAAATAGAGCTTTTTGTCTCTCTTGTCTCTTTTAGCCTGCTTTTTTCCCTTCATGGTTTTTGCCGGCTTTTTCTTGTCTTTCTTTTTCTTGTCTTGACTTTTACTCATACTTTTTTCTCCTTTGTAATTATGTTTTATCGTTCAATATGATCATGTTGTCGAATTCTTGTAATTCAAGAACATAGGGCGAACCATATTTTTGATATGCAATTGCTATTATAAATGATCTGAGTTCTGCAAACTGTCAGTGAAACTCTGAGTTTTGTGTAGGATTTAGGCTGATTCTTTCGTCGGTGTTTGGCCTACATAGCGTACCGCACCAACTCGGTATTAGTTTTCAAATTCGTCTCTTTAGGAGACGTGGTAAAGTCTTGTAGGGCAAATTCCTACAGCCAGACAGGAATTTCCCTGATTGATAACGTTAGGGCAAACGGCTATACTGAAAGGGTGGAACAACAACAAAAATCAAATGTAGGTCGAATTGCGTTCATTGGTAACTATCTGCCCCGCCAGTGTGGGATCGCTACCTTTACCACGGATCTATGCCAGGCCGTGGCCGTCGAGTACCCCGAAGCTACCTGTTTGGCCGTGCCGGTTAATGACACCCCGGCCGGCTACGCCTATCCGGCGGAAGTCCGTTTTGAGTTGGCGGAACAGGAGTTAGCCTCTTATCAACGGGCGGCCGATTTTCTGCACGTCAACAATGTTGGGTGTTTGGACCGGAAGCGCCTTACGAGCGGGAAGGGGATGTCGGCAACGTTGTTTTCCCCTGCGGCTACACCGTTGGCTCGGATGGCGATACGCTCAACCTGTACTACGGCGGGGCAGACACCTGTATTGCCCTGGCTACGGGCAGTATTCGGGCGCTCTTGGATTGGCTGGAGCGGCATGGGCAGCAGCATGAGCAAAGCGGCTGGTGGGAGCAAAACCAGGAGGCCCAGGGCCGCCGAGATTTGAGAGTGGCTTAATGTTAGGTTTTAAACGTTTAGGAGTTAACTTTTCTTAATGAGCTTGCCAACACGCTTACGCCTGTGGACCGTCGTCATTATTGCGGGCGTTATCTATCTAATCGTACAGTTTGGGGTCGAGTTATATACTGACTATCTTTGGTTTCAACAGCTCAACCTGGTGTCAGTTTTTCTAACCAGCCTGGGAGCACGGCTTGGCGTAGGTTTGCTTGTGGCCGTCCCGGTCATAGCTCTCTTTTGGGTCAATATCTTTATCGCGCGCTGGCAGTCGATTCGCAACGTTCTCTTTTTTAGCGATGAAACCCTGGTAGCTCGGAAATATATTGTTCGGCTCATCTGGGGCGTGGGTTTAGGGCTGGGTTGGTTATTGGCGGTCGCAGCTTCCGGCAATTGGTTATTGTTTTTACGGTTTTTGCATCGGCAATCCTTCAATCTGGCCGATCCGATTTTTAATAGGGATGTGGGCTTCTATATCTTCAGCTTGCCCGTTTATCACTTTATCCAGCGCTGGCTGATCATCGCCTTGTTTTTAGCATTGATTGGCGCAGCGGCCATTTATGCTCTGGCTCAACAAAATAATCTGGCCGAAGGCCGCTTGATTATTTTGCCCCACGTCCAACTGCACCTCTCGATTTTGGGTGTATTTATCTTTCTAACCTTTGCCCTGGGCCATTGGCTGGATTTATTCGACTTGCTGTACTCGGCGCGAGGAGTGGCTTTTGGGGCCAGCTACACCGACATCAACGTTTCAATGCCGGCGCTGTGGCTGATGATCGCCATTGCCGTGGTGACGGCCGCCATCTTGCTGCTGAATGTCTTTCTGCGCCGCCCCGCGCTCAGTTTGGCAGCCATTTTCATCTGGATTGTGGCCGGCATCGTCGGCGGAGGGTTTGTGCCGGGACTGGTCCAGCGTTATGTGGTCCAGCCCAATGAGCTGGTCCGCGAAGCTCCTTACATTGAAAATAACATCCGCTTTACCAACCTGGCTTACGGCCTCGATAAAATTCAAGAGCGAGATTTTAGCCGGGTTGACCCCCTCACTCGACAAGCCCTGACCGATAATGAAGTTACCCTGAAAAATATCCGCTTGTGGGATTACCGGCCTTTGCAGCAAACCTATCAGCAGATCCAAGCGATCCGGCTCTACTATCACTTCCTGGATATTGACCTGGATCGCTATACGATCAACGGCGAAGTTCGCCAGGTGGCCCTGTCAGCCCGAGAACTGGATATAAACCGCTTGCAATCGCCCACCTGGATCACCCATCGCTTACAGTTTACACATGGTTATGGCGTGGTGGTCAACCCGGTCAACGAAGTCACCGGCGATGGCCTGCCGCAGTTGTGGGTTAAAGACCTGCCGCCGGCGTCCAGCGTAGGGTTAGAGGTCAAGCGCCCCGAAATTTACTTCGGCGAAGGGACCTCAGACTATATTTTTGTAAAAACCCGGGAACGCGAATTTAATTACCCCAGCGGCGAACAAAATATCTACGCCAGCTATGAAGGGGTGGGCGGCGTGGTGCTGGATAGCTATCTCAAACGTCTGGCGTTTGCCCTGCGGCTGGCCGATGTCAATATGCTGCTCAGCCAGGATTTTACCCTCGACAGCCGGGTGATGCTTTACCGCAATGTGACCGACCGGGCCGGTCAAATTGCGCCTTTCTTGCATTACGACCGCGATCCCTACATCATCATTGGCCCGGATGGCCGGCTCTATTGGCTGCTCGACGCCTACACCACCTCGGACCTTTTTCCCTATTCCGAGCCGATGGGCGACCTGAACTATATTCGCAATTCGGTCAAAGTTGTCGTTGACGCCTACGATGGTACCCCCACCTTTTATGTGGTTGACCCGGCAGACCCGCTGATCAAATCTTATATGGCAATTTTCCCCAATCTCTTTACCTCCATGAGCAACATGCCCGACTGGCTTCGCGCTCACCTGCGCTACCCCGAAGACCTCTTCAGTATTCAAGCCAAGTTATACCAGACCTATCACATGCGGGATGTCAATGTTTTCTACAACAAAGAAGACCTGTGGCAGACGCCCCTGGAAACTTTTGCCGGCAATACTCAGCCGGTTGAACCCTATTATGTGGTTCTGCGCTTGCCCGGCGAAACAAAGGGTGAATACGTGTTGACCCAGCCCTTTACCCCTAATAACAAGGATAATTTGATTGCCTGGCTGGCCGCCCGTTCTGATGGAGAAAATTACGGCCAACTGGTGACCTATCGTTTCCCCAAGCAAGAACTGGTTTTTGGCCCCCTCCAAATTGAGGGCCGGATTGACCAGGACCCCGAAATTTCTGCCCAGATCACCTTGTGGAGTCAAAGCGGCTCCCAGGTTATTCGGGGCAACCTGCTGGTGCTGCCCCTTGACAACTCGCTGCTCTATATCGAGCCGCTCTATCTCCAGGCCGTAAATGGCCAAATTCCTGAACTCAAGCGGGTTATTGTTGTTTCGGGGAATCAGGTGATCATGCGTGAAACTCTGGCAGAAAGCTTGCAGGCTCTCTTTAGCCAGAATGGCCCTGACCTGACCTCGGCCGAGTCCCCTCCTGCAACGGGCGAAACCCCACCCCGGCCAACTCCGCCAACGGTTGACCTGACCAGCCAGGACGCAAATCAACTGGCAATTACTGCCTCTCATCACTACGACGCCGCCCAAAAAGCCCTCCAAAATGGCGACTGGGCCACCTATGGCGCCGAGCTGGAAAAAATGAAAGCCGCCCTGGATGCGTTGGTGCGAGTGACCGGTCAGCCGTAGCGAGCTTGATGATACAAACCAGGCCGACTTCAGGGGTCTTTGCTTAAATAAATAAAAAACCGCCCTCTTTGCGGGACGGTTGAGGCGCTAATATTTGGGCAGAGAGCTAACAAACTTACTGGGAAGGGTTCAAATAATCATCAAGATTATGACGAACCGCATAAGCCGTTGCTTCGGCCCGATTGCCTAAACCCATTTTTTCAAAAATATTGCTGACGTAGTTACGAACTGTCCCTCCCCTAAATACAGACTGGCGGCGATCTCTCTGTTAGTTTTGCCCTGGGCAATGAGCGCCAACACGTTTAATTCGCGCTCCGACAGACCAGCAAATGCTTCCGAGCGGGTCGAGTCCCGCAATTTGGCCAGGACCTGGCCCGCTACGCCGGGGTCTAACGAGGCATTCCCCTGGGCGACCGTGTTAATCGCCCGGATCAAATCGTCATTGCCGACCTGCTTCAAAACATAGCCGACCGCCCCCGCCGAAATAGCATTAATAAATACCCTTATTCAGCCTGACCAGCGGCATAAAAGGTTAAGACCATCGCCCCGATCATCAGCGCAATCCCACCCAAGATCAGGCTATACGTCCAATCATAGGAATATTCGTAGCTCAGCCAGATCGTCAGGATTACACCCAAACCCGGCCAGATCAACTTTCTGCGAATTTTCTGAAGCATCTTTTTTCCTTATGAAGAGGATGACCATATTCATGAATTACAGACTTGCCGGATTCGCCTGAATAATGTGATGGACAACTTTTATTCTAAAATAGACATTATATCGATTAGATGAGACAGAAACGCAAAATTCGGTTACACTAAAGGACACTCTAAAAAATAAGGGGTGTCCCATGAGCCAATATCAGGAATATGCCGAGAAACCCGGCGAATTCTTAGCCCTAACGGGTTATACCCGCCAGGAATTTGATGCCTTGTTGCCCCACTTTCGTCACCATTACTACGAGTGGATGAAGATCCATCGTTTAGATGGCAAACCCGCGGCAAACGGGCCTATAGTGATTACCAGAACTGTCCCTTACCGCTGATGGAGGACAAACTTTTTCATCTTGAATTATCTCAGACCAACAACCTCCAAACGGTACAAGGCTTGCTGGGATTAGCCAACCCAAAGCCAATGTCTGGATCCATTGTCTGCATCCAATCTTGAACCAAAGCTTGGCGCTGGGTGAACTCCCAGCTCGGCAGATGGATGAGGTGGTCTTCGATGAAACACAAGCGGCGCTTTGCTTATGACGGACGGAGCGACCTATTCAACGTCCTGGTGATCCTGACCAACAACAGCTTTATTACAGTGGTAAAACAACACACGTCAAAAATAATATCCTGATCAACATGCTTGTCAGATCTTTTCTTGACCGATACGGTCGAGGCAAAGGCACGACAAAAGTTAGCCGATGAAAGTTGTTGCATCTCTAAGTATTCAAATACGTGTCACCAACTCATCTAACTCTCGCCCAATCATAGAGACTGTTCGGCCAGCATATTTGGCAATGTTTTCCGCCGTATCGGTCGTGTGCCGGTTATTATAGAAGAATCTGAGCAAGTCCCACTTGATGAAGGAATTGACGTTTGTCTTGACAAAGTCGAGCATAGCCGGCTCCAGGTCATCCATCAATCGAGTCACAAGGAGGGGGGGCGGGTCAGCTTCCTGTGATTGGCTCATCATTTTCCTCAGTGGGGTTAATAGCTTCAACGACTCTATCTGCACTTTGGCTTACGGCTTGAATGATGCTGTCTTTACCACGGCTGATCGCCTCAGTAGCAGTCTGTTTCCCTTTTTCCACCACCTCTTTGCTTTTTTCTTGCCAGACAGCCGCCTGCTCCTGAGCGCGTTGGCTAGCTTCTGCAAGGCCCTTGGCCGCCTCCTCTTTTAACTCAAGGCTTTTATCTCTTAATTGGCTGCGGGTCTCCTCGCCCGATTGAGGCGTCAGGAGTAAAGCCAACCCTGCTCCGACCAACCCACCTGTCATTAAACCGACAAAGAATAGGGTCCCACTGTTTTGTTTTGACATAGTTTATTGACTCCTTTACTTGTTTCTATGGTTGATATTTAAAGATAGATAATCCCTGAGCCTCTCTACCCTATCAGGTGCTGACACCTCTCGCCTGAACTAGGCCGAGTGAGCGGAGAAACCTGACGGGAGTAACCCCTCCATTAGGATACACGATCCGAGTTCTGAAAACTATCGGCAGAATGCTGATTTTGGTGTAGGTAATAAGCTTATGCCTTTGTCGGTATTTGCCCTACAACACTGATCACCTCACTTGCCCGAATGAGGTACCCGGTTTACCATATCCTCTGTTGCTATGCTAACCGGGTCAACCTGATTTAATAGCGGAGTTCTGGCGAAGCCAGGTCAAATTACAACCGACTCATTGTTTCAGCAGCTCTATTTGTCCGCAGGTTGAGGTAACTCCAGGATTTGGACAGAGTTAAATGGCCTAAAATGAGGAGGTCACTTTGAGCGCAACCACGTTTCTAACCGATTTTGACCGATACCTGATGGGCGAAGGCAGTCACGAGCGGGCTTATGAAAAAATGGGCGCTCATCTGACCGAAATTGACGGCCAACCCGGCGTTCACTTTGCCGTGTGGGCGCCCAGCGCCCGCCAGGTTTTTCTGATGGGTGAGTTTAACGGCTGGCACAGGGAGAGCCACCCCATGCGCTCCAGCGACAGCGGCATTTGGAGCCTGTTTGTGCCGGGCCTGGCTGAATACACGGTTTACAAATACCGGGTTGTGACCCAGAAGGGCGAGAGTTTCGACAAGGCCGACCCCTACGGCTTTGCCATGGAGCAGCGGCCCAAAACTGCTTCGGTGGTGGTCAACCTGGATCGCTACGCTTGGAGCGACGCTGAGTGGGTGAACCGGCGGGCCGAACACCAGGCGTTGGATAAACCGATCTCCATTTATGAAGTCCATCTTGGTTCATGGCGCAAAGTTCCCGATGCACGTTGGGGCAGCCGTTATCTCAGTTATCGGGAGCTGGCTGAGGTGTTGATACCTTACGTGGTGGATATGGGCTACACCCATATCGAATTATTGCCCATCACCGAGCATCCCCTCGATGCTTCATGGGGCTACCAGGTCTTGGGTTTTTACGCGCCCACCAGCCGTTTCGGTAGCCCGGAAGACCTGATGTATTTCATTGACCAGTGCCACCGGCACGATCTGGGCGTTATTCTGGACTGGGTGCCGGCCCACTTCCCCAAAGACGGGTCGGGGCTTAACTATTTTGACGGTACCCATCTGTACGCCCATGCTGACCCCCGCCAGGGCGAACATCAGGAGTGGGGCACGCTCATCTTTAATTACGGGCGCAACGAGGTGCGCGGGTTTCTCATTGCCAATGCCCTGTTTTGGCTTGACAAATATCATTTCGATGGGCTGCGTGCGGACGCGGTGACCTCGATGTTATACCTGGATTACTCGCGGGAAGAGGGACAGTGGATCCCGAATCAGGCTGGCGGCCGCGAAAACCTGGCCGCCGTCAGCTTTTTGCGCAAGATGAACGAGGTGGTGCATGGCGTTTTTCCCGGCGTGCTGACCATTGCCGAGGAGTCAACCACCTGGTCGCAGGTTTCTCGCCCGACCCATACCGGCGGCCTCGGCTTCAGCCTAAAGTGGAATATGGGCTGGATGCACGATACGCTGGACTATCTGAGCCGGGAGCCAATGCAGCGTAAGCATCACCAGAACGAGATAACCTTCAGTTTGCATTATGCCTTCAACGAGAACTTTGTGCTGCCGCTGTCCCACGATGAGGTGGTGCATGGTAAAGGTTCCCTGCTCAACAAAATGGCGGGCGATGAATGGCAAAAGTTCGCCACCTTGCGAGCCTATTACGGCTTCATGTGGGGCCATCCCGGCAAGAAGCTCCTGTTTATGGGTAGCGAGTTTGCCCAGTGGCAAGAGTGGAACTTTAACGCCAGCCTGGAATGGGCCGCCCTGTCCGCCCCCACCCATCAAGGTGTGCAGCGCTGGGTGCAGGATTTGAACCGGCTTTACCAACAAGAACCAGCCTTGTATGAAAACGACTTCGCTGAAACGGGCTTCACCTGGATTGACGCCAGTGATAGCGAGAACAGCATCCTCTCCTTCATCCGCACCGCCCAATCAAGCCCTGGGTTTGTTGTCGTCATCAGCAATTTCACCCCGACGCCGCATACCGGCTACCGCATTGGCGTGCCCAGGCCGGGTTACTATCGGGAAATTCTCAACAGCGATTCCGGGCATTATGGGGGCAGCAACATAGGCAATGGGGACGGCCTGGCCACCGAGGCTATCCCCATGCACGGGCATTCGCAATCCCTCCGGCTGACCTTGCCGCCCCTGGCGACAATGATACTCAAATTAGAGTCATAAAGAGAGGTCGCCACGAGCCTGCGTTAGCCCGGTGAGGACAAAAATCTCCCTCTCCCAGGCTTGGGAGAGGGAGCGGGGTGAGGGTTTACGAAGAAACCGTCACGAACCTGCGGTAGTGGGTAATGGAGGGCAACGCTTGTCTTACACCGCAGCGACTCTAGCGTGGATGCAAGTTACGGCGAGGAGCCGAGGTGAGCGACGCGGGTGGGGCGTTATAATCGAGACCGGCGACTTTATGGCGCTTAAGCTGTTGTTTCAACACTTTTTCAATCCGCTGGATGATGGGAGCGTCGAGCGGCGTGACCAGGGTGTAGGCTTGCCCCACCGCCTGCGCCCGGCCCGTGCGGCCGATGCGATGCACATAATCTTCCGGCTGCATGGGCACGTCGTAGTTCACGACGTGCGAGATACCGTCCACGTCTATCCCCCGCGCGGCAATATCAGTAGCGACAAGCACCCGGGTGTGTCCGTGTCGAAACGCCTCTAAAGCCGCCACCCGCTGGTTTTGCGAGCGATTGCCGTGAATGACCCCGGCCGAAATCCGGGCGCGCTGCAAATGGCGCACCACCCGATCCGCCCGGTGCTTGGTGCGGGCAAAGACCAGCACGCTCTCCAGGCTGTCGTCTTCGAGCAAACGCTCTAATAACTGGATTTTCAAATGTTCCGGGACCGGATACAAGACCTGGGTGATGGCTTCCGGGGCCACGGTCTTTTCCACTTCAACCCGCACCGGCTGGCGGGTGACCTCGCCGGCCAGCTTCATCATTGGCTGAAGCGTGGCCGAGAAAAGTAGCGTCTGCCGTTCGCGCGGCAGTAAGCGCACAATGCGGCGAATATCCGGCCAAAAGCCGTTATCCAGCATCCGGTCCGCCTCGTCCAGCACCAGCACTTGCAATGTGGTTAAAGTTACGTTACGGCGGGTGATGTGATCCAGCAAGCGGCCAGGCGTGGCGATAACTATATCAACACCCTGCCTCAGCGCCTGCTCTTGCGGGCCGATGCCAACACCACCGTAAATTGTACCGACGCGCAGGGATAGACCCTGGCTTAACTGCCGGGCCTGGTCAGCCACTTGTAAGGCGAGTTCGCGGGTTGGCACCAGAATCAGGGCGCGCGGGTGGCGCGGGCGAGGCGAGGCGATCAACTTTTGCAGCAGCGGCAGTAGAAACGCAGCCGTCTTGCCGGTGCCGGTCTCGGCCGAACCGAGAATATCGTATCCCTTCAGGGCGGGCGGAATAGCCGCGCTCTGGATGGGCATAGGGCGCTCGAAGCCCATCGTTTGTAGATTACGCTGCAACCGGGGCTCGAGTTCAAAATCTTTAAAATACATAAAACTCCTCTAATGCGGCCAATATTTTGTCGAAGTGAACCGCCGCCAGGACACGTCGAGGGTCAGGCAAATAAAAAGCCGCCTCAGTCATAAGATCGGGCGGCGACCAAAATCCGGATTTATTTCCTAACTTATGTAGAGTGTATCATCGAGACGATGATCTGTCAAAAGTTGGTACTGGACTTAAAGAGGGGGTCTGCCTATGCTATCCACCAAATTCGCCCCCAAAGTGAAATACACCCACTTAAAGGGATTTATATCTTTTTAAACTACTTCAGGCTATAATTACCGTTATGGAACTGTTGCCCTCGACCGAACAGAATAGCTTGGCCCGCCAATCCCACACCTCCCAACAGCTCATTGCCGAACTGGAAGCGCACCTGACCCAGGTCACCGCTCAACTCCTGACTGCCAAGGCCAACCTGGCCAATGAAAGCGCAGACCACCGGCGCACGGAAGATGAGTTTCGCCGTTCAACCGAACAACTGCGCGAGCTATCCGCCCGCCTGCAGTCTGTCCGCGAGGAGGAGCGCACCCGCATCTCCCGGGCCATCCACGACGAACTGGGCCAGACTTTGACCGGCCTGAAAATGGACGTGGCCTGGCTGCAAGGCCATTTGGACCCGCAGCAGCTCGCCTTGTTGACCAAAACGCAGGCGATGTCTGACTTGATTGATACCACCGTCCAGATAGTGCGCCGCATTTCGACGGAGCTGCGGCCGGGCATTCTGGATCTGGGCCTGGTGGCGACGATTGAATGGCAGCTCCAGGAATTTCAAACCCGTACCGGGATTAAGAGTAAGCTCATCAGCAGCCTGGAAGAGACGACTTTGGACGATGACGGCTCCACCGTGGTTTTCCGCATCTTTCAGGAGATTCTAACCAACGTGGTCCGGCACGCCGGGGCGACCCAGGTTGAGGTAACTCTGGAAGAAACTGCGGCATTTCTGACGCTCCAGGTGGCGGATAACGGGCGAGGTATGACTGCAAGCGAGATTGACAGCCCGCGCTCAATTGGGCTGCTGGGCATGCAGGAGCGGGCCCGGCTGCGGGCGGGTGAGGTTCAATTCCACGGGGCGCCGGGCCAGGGGACAACGGTGACCGTCCGGCTGCCGCTGGAGGCAGCGTCTGGCGGAGGAACTAAATGATCAAAGTCCTTATCGCCGACGATCACCCGATTGTACGGCAAGGGCTGCGACAGATATTATCGGAAACCGCCGATATGGTGGTTGCCGGCGAAGCCGTGAACGGCCAGGAAGCGCTGGACCAGGTGCGGGCCGGGGGCTGGGATGTGCTGGTGTTGGACATCACCATGCCTGGCCGCAGCGGCTTTGATATCCTCAAAGAAGTGAAATGTGAACAGCCCGACCTGCCCGTGCTGGTGCTCAGTATCCATGCCGAAGAACAACTCGCGGTGCGGGTCTTGAAAGTCGGCGCATCGGGGTACGTCACTAAAGAAAACGCGCCCAATGAACTGGTCCGGGCCATTCGCAAAGTGGTCAGCGGGGGGAGATACATTAGCCCGGGCCTGGCCGAAACTCTGGCCTTTGGCCTGGACGCGACTTCTGACCGGCCCCGGCACGAAACCTTATCCGACCGTGAATTCCAGGTAATGCAGCTCATGGCCAGCGGCAAAACGCTGGCGGAAATTGCCGAGGTCCTATCCCTGAGTGCGAAGACCGTCAGCACCTACCGCACCCGCCTGCTGGAAAAGTTGAATTTGAAAACTAACGCCGAATTGATGCGTTACGCCATCGAGAATCGACTGATCGAGTAAATTCCCCTGCTCCCCAGCACTCCTACGGTTTTTACCTCACGCCACCTTGTAGGGCAAATACCTACAAGGGAATCAGTCTAAATCCTACACAAAAATCAGCTTTCCACTGATACTTTTCAGGACTCGAATCCTGTATCCTTAAGTATATAGCTTAAAAAGTGTTTCTGGTATAAACATATTGACTCAAGGAGGAGTACAATGGAACAGAATAAGAACAAGGTAAGTTTTGGACAATGGTGGGATGAAGCTCGGGCGAGCAAAAAGGTTGTCTTCTGGTTTTCGCTGGCCGCCGTCATTCTCACCATGATTGTTGGCTTCAATTGGGGCGGCTGGGTTACGGGGGGTACAGCTAAGGCATGGCTCAAGATGCCGTCACTCAGCGCCTGACCCCAATCTGTGTCGGTCAGTTCAGCCAGGACCCGGAGAAAGCGCGAAAGCTTAGCGAATTGAAGAAGACGAGTTTTTACGAGCGAGATGATTATGTAAAAGCTCAGGGTTGGGCGACCATGCCCGGTGAGGCGAAACCTGATAGCAAGGTGGCCGACGCGTGCGCCAAACTGCTGTTTAACCAGTAGACAACCTTTCTCATCTGAGACTCGCTAAAAACTTAGGCTTTGGAAGACATGATATTCAATTCCCCAGAGGAGTTAGCATCCGTTGGGACAGGTTAACTTCGCGCTGTGGTTTGACAACTTGAAGCTTGGTCCGGGAGAATCCGGTATCTTCTTTGAGGATAAAGCCGGGGCAGAGGAGGCTGTTCGCCTGGCGGCCAGTTATGTGCAAAAGCATTTGGCTGCGCTGTTAGGGAAGCCCTCTATCACCCAGGGGGAGGTGCGAACCCATGCATGGCGTGAGGTGTCAGCACAACTCAACAATGGCATTCGTCCTCCGGAATTCTTCAGCACCCACCCCCGCTCGGAGCGGCGAATTGAGTAGATTTAGGAGAGGGATCAAGCAAGTATCTAACCAACACGGGTGACTGGTGATCTTAAACATTCACACTGGAGAGAATGATTTGGTAGACTTCGTTATGTGGCTCCTCTATGGGGCTGTTATCGGCTGGCTGGGTAGTTCGCTTATGGGACAGAGAGAAGGGGTCCTGCTCAATATCATCGTGGGCATCTTGGGCGCATGCGTAGCCGGAAGTGTATTGACCCCTTATTTCGGGATCAGTGTGGTCAACCGGGATAACTTCAGTCTTCCAGCCATGCTGGTCCCGGTTGGAGGCGCTATCATCTTACTGGTGGTTCTGCATTTCGTCCGCTGGCGGGGAGGCTTACTGCACTGACGGGCTTTAACTCCGAGCGTTGTAGGGCAAATACCGACAGAGAAATCAGCGTATCACCTACATAAATATCAGTATTTCACCGATAGTTTTTAGAAGATTAATCGGGTATCCTTGTGGTTAGGTCTATGATAATTTCACGTTCAAATTCCGAGATCAAAGTATTTATCGCCGATGACTCGCTCATCGTGCGGGAACATTTGGTTACGCTGCTCGACGAATTGGCCGGGGTCGAAATTGTGGGCCAGGCGGAGAATGTGGCTGAGGCGATTAGTGGTATTCGGACCCTCCAGCCGGACGTGGTGATCCTGGACATTCGGCTGCGAGACGGCAGCGGGATTGATGTTCTACAAAACATCAAACAGGACGAGGCAGCGCCTATGGTCATTATCTTGACCAACTATCCGTATCCGGGGTATCGGAAGAGATGTCTGGACGCCGGGGCTGATTTTTTTCTGGATAAGTCAACAGAGTTTGACCAAATCCCAAAATTATTTGAGCTACTTAACCAGGGCGCAGGGTCTGATCGGTCTAGCCAGGCTGGTTAGACCAGCCACCCCAGCACCCCACCCTTTTATGAACCTGACGAAGAAGCGCCCTTTTACCTATAGGACGCAATCGTTTTTGGTTAGACTGAGTACCCAAAATGGGATGTCAGTATTTTTATTATCGGCTCGATGAGCCAGTCTCAAGGAGACCCAGAATTATGGAAGTAAAGCTTTATGTCGGAAACTTGTCGTACCAAACCACTGAGGAGGACCTGCGCACCTTGTTTGCCAAAGCGGGTCAGGTGGCCTCGGTGGCGCTGATTAAAGATCGGGATACTGGCAATTCCAAAGGCTTTGCCTTTGTCGAAATGAACAGCCAGGCCGAGGCCCAAAAGGCGATCAGTATGCTAAACGGCTTTAACCTGGAGGACCGCGAGTTGAAGGTGAATATGGCCAAACCTCGTGAAGAGCGCAGCGGCAGTGGCTTTGGAAACCGCGGCAGTGGCTTTGGAAACCGCGGCGGCAGCCGCCGCCGGTAACAGGGAGAAGTTGAAGGAGCGTCTTATGCAATTCAAAATTGGCGATCGGGTCGTTCTCCCAGCGCACGGGATCGGCCACATTAGAGAGATTGAGGAAAAAAACTTTTCTGAGCCAGGGACGCGCCTGTACTACAAAATTGCGCTTTCAAAACACAGTATCTGGATACCGGTCGAGGCACACGAAGTGAGTGGGCTTCGGCTGGTAACAGGTAAGAGCGACCTTGATCACTACCGTACTTTGTTAAAAAGCCCGCCTGCGCCCCTGGAAAAAAACCACCACCGCCGCCACCTGGAACTGGTCAGCCGCTTGAAACAAGGCTCGTTCCAGGCAATGTGTGAAGTAGTGAGAGATCTAACCGCCTGGGGCTGGCGCAAACCCTTAGGCCAGGCAGATACCGCGCTCCTGCAAAAAAGCCGGCAGAACCTCTATCAAGAATGGGCGACGGCGGCGGGCGTATCTACTACCGAGGCTATTAGAGAAATTGACTCCCTGCTCTTGGCAGCTCGATAAGTAGAAATAGGCCGAAATG
Source organism: Anaerolineales bacterium (assembly GCA_015075185.1). Classification (GTDB taxonomy): domain Bacteria; phylum Chloroflexota; class Anaerolineae; order 4572-78; family J111; genus DSQQ01. The sequence goes on from JABTUW010000001.1 coordinate 955,378, forward strand.
AGCAAACTAACCCGAGAACAAGTCATCCAAATCATCGCCTCGGCCCGGGTGCGGGGCGAAAAGCCGGAACTTTTTGGAACAAACCTCACCGAGACAGAACTGCTCCGGGCAAAATTGGGCGGGGCAAAGATCAGCGAAGGGGAACTCCGCCGGGCCAAGCTCAGCGGGGCGGAACTTATACGGGCGGATCTCAGCAGAATGGACCTGCGCGGGGTGGACCTCATTGGGGCCAACCTTCAGGAGGCCAACCTGAGCCAGGCCAATCTCAGCGGGGCGAATCTTTTCATGGCCAATCTGAGTGAGGCCAATCTGGCTGGAGCAAATGTTAGCAAGGCCAAACTCATCCAGGCTAATCTGAGCCGCGCCAACTTGAGCCAAACTAGCCTGAGCCAGGCCAACCTGGGCCAAGCCAATCTCGGTCAGGCCAATCTGAGCCGGGCCAATCTCAGCGGGGCGAATCTCAGACAGGCCAACCTGAGAGAGACGAATCTGAGCAGAGCTGATCTTAGCCGAGTGGACCTTAGCGGCGCAGACCTGCGGCAGGTTAACCTCAAACAGGCCACGCTTAAAGAGGCCAACCTCAGCGGGGCCAATCTTAGTGCAGCCAGGTATAACCAGGCCACCGCCTGGCCGGCCAACTTTGACCCTACCCGAACGGGCGCGATTCGTGAAGATTGATGTCCCCGCTGTTGGCCCATCCTCTCACATGGTTGGTGAGGCTTAGAAGAAGCAAGAACCTCAGAAGCGTATAAATGGCAATTTGGAAAGTCTACAACAGTCTAGGTGAGTTTGTCGGCCATGTCGAGCAAGAGGGCGTTATTACAACCTTTACCGGGGTTGGACTGACTTCGTGGGTCGAGTAGAGCATGAAATGAACATTACAAAATTTGGGCACCTGGTCATCGGCGAGAAATTCCGGCTGCCCGGATCAACGGCGCTCATGATCAAAGAAACATTGAGGGAAGAGCCGGAATTCGGTTGGGTAAATGCCAGCTATGGCGACCCCCATCAAGGACAGCCCTGCTACTTAACTGACGATACCCAAGTCGTGCGCAGGCGAAGCAACGAGGGCAAAGAAGTAAGGCTGAAAAGCCAAGCTCTCCAGTATCAATGTATCACCTGCCAAAAGTGGGTGGAAGAAAATGATGCGGCTATGTCGAAAGAGGGGATCATGTGTCTCGACTGCTATGCACTCGCGCTTCAGCATAAACAACAGGGAGACGACACTTCATCCCTCCTTCTGACCCGCTTGTACCAGAGCAAATCATAATTGATCCATATTATTTATTATAAGGAGAACAATGACGACATTTTCGAAAAAAGAGTTATATCTTGATCGTTCTACCAAACCCGACAAAACAACGTGGACAACCCTGATAGGCAAATACCAAACCTCAGATACCCGGCAAAGTATTGGGCAGGCGGTCAACACCTTCATCCCCTTTTTTCTGTTATGGTACTTCATGGTTCTCAGCCTGGATTACAGCTACTGGCTGACTCTGGCCCTGTCTGTGCCGACCGCCGGTTTGCTCGTGCGCATCTTCATTATCCAACATGACTGCGGGCATGGCTCTTTTTTCAAATCCAGGCAAGCCAACGATTATCTCGGCTCTGTCTGCGGCTTACTGACCTTAACCCCCTACTATTACTGGCGCAAGAGTCATGCCATTCACCACGCCTCAGCCGGCAACCTGGAACATCGCGGCATCGGCGATATCTACACCATGACCGTCAAAGAATATCTACAGCAGTCTAAATGGGGGCGGCTCAAATATCGCTTCTATCGTCACCCGCTGATCCTATTTGGGTTGGCGCCTGCCCTGCTCTTTTTGGTCTTGTATCGCTTTCCCCATCCCGATTCCAAATCCTGGAAAAGAGAGAGAGCCAGTGTGGGGTGGACTAACCTGGCCCTGGCCGTAGCGATAACGGGACTGAGTTTAACCATCGGCTTTAAGGCCTTTTTACTGGTTCAATTACCCATTACCCTTTTGGCGGCTACCTTAGGAGCCTGGTTGTTTTTTGTCCAGCACCAGTTTGAGGACACCTATTGGGCCAAAGATGGGGAGTGGGATTATACCCTGGCGGCCTTGCGGGGAAGTTCATACTATAAACTCCCCAAAATATTGCAATGGTTCACCGGCAATATCGGCTTTCACCATATCCACCATCTCAGTCCCCGCATTCCCAACTATCTTTTGGAAAAGTGTCATGAAGAAAATCCTTTATTCCAACAGGTGGTGGTTTTGACCCTGGGGTCGAGTTTCAAGACCATCTTTTTAAGTTTGTGGGATGAAGACCAGGGCCGATTGGTCAGTTTCCGCGAGCTCAAATCAATACCGCTGCCTGTGGCCGAGGAGCCGGTTAGTGGTTGAAATTTATCACAACAAAGATGGCCAAACAACTGATTTTTCAAGATGAGGCGCGCCGCCACTTGAAAGCCGGCCTTGATAAAATGGCCCAGGCCGTGGCGACTACCCTCGGTCCCAAGGGACGCAACGTAGCCCTTGACCAAAAGTGGGGCGCTCCCCTCATCACCCACGCTGGGGTGACGGTAGCCAAAGAGATGGCGTGGGCAGATGCTTATGAGAATATGGGCGCGCAACTGCTCAAGGAAGCCGCGACCAAGACCAACGAGATCGCCGGCGATGGCTCCACGACGGCGACGGTCCTGGCTCGCGCCCTGGTCAGCGAGGGTTTGAAGAATATGGCCGCCGGGGCTGATCCCATGCTCCTCAAACGAGGGTTGGAAAAGGCGACGGCACTCGTATCCACTGCCCTTAAGGAGCAGGTAATTCCGATTTGCACCCGAGCCGAGATGGCCCATGTGGCCGCCATCGCCGCACGGGATCAAGAAATTGGGGAACTGATCGCCGATGTGCTGGACAAAGTCGGCCAAGATGGGGTGGTGACCGTCGAGGACGGTCATGGCCTGGGCATTGAAACCGAATACGTGGAGGGGATGCAGTTCGACCGGGGGTACCTCTCGCCTTTCTTCATCACCCATGCCGAGACCATGTCCACCGTGCTTGAGGAGCCGTACATACTGCTCTATGACCGGAAGATTAAGGCCGCCCCCGACCTGGTCCCCCTTCTGGAAAAGCTCGCCCGGCTCAGCAACCCTAACCTGGTGGTAATTGCGGACGATATAGCAGGTGAAGCCCTGACGACCCTGGTGCTCAACAAGCTACAAGGAACCTTTAACCTCGTAGCGGTAAAAGCCCCTGGCTTTGGCAACCAGCGCCAAGCCATGCTTCAGGATATAGCCAGCTTCACCGGCGGCACCGTCGTGAGTGAGGACATGGGACGCAGACTAGAGTCAGTCACCCTGGCCGATTTAGGCTCCTGCGATAAGGTGGTGGTCACTCAAGATGAGACCATTCTCTTTGGCGGGCACGGGAGCGAAGCCGCCCTCAAAGGACGGATCTGCCAGCTTAAGACCGAGATTGAACATGCAACCGGTGACTCCGACCCAAAGAAGCTCCAAGAACGGTTGGCCAGACTGACTGGCAACATCGCCATTATTAAGGTCGGAGCGGCGAGCGGGGTCGAACTCAAGGAGAAGAAACAGCGGATTCAAGACGCCCTGAACGCCACCCGGGCTGCGGTTGAGGCAGGTATCGTTCCCGGCGGCGGCGTCGCCTTGCTCAATTCTATTTGTGCCCTCGATGGGCTGACTATCCCGGATCCCGACGAAGCAACGGCAGTGAACATCGTCCGCCGGGCGTTGGAAGAGCCGCTGCGCCTCATTGTCCGCAACGCGGGTCTGGAGGATGCAGTTATCGTCGCCAATGTGCGCTGCCGGCAGCAGGCTCAAAAGAATGACCGGATTGGTTATAATGTGATGTCAGGGCAGTATCAAGATATGGTGGTCGCCGGCATTATTGATCCGGCCAAGGTCACCCGCAGCGCGCTGGAAAATGCCGCCTCCATTGCCGCCATGATCCTGACCATCGAGGTGCTTGTAGCCGATAGTCCTTTATAACTCAATCGGAATCCGCGTTGTGGGTCAATATCAGGTGCAAGATCCAGAGCAATGCTGGCGCGTAATACTCAGGCAGTGAAATTATTCAACATTTAACAGCTATTGAAGAGCGGTTGCCAGAATTGGATGTTTCTCAAAGAAAGCTCAAATACTTGCCGGTTGAGAGTCGGGTTAAGATTTTACACGAGCGCAAAAATATCATACAATCAATCTGCGAGCGTGTCATTGTTCACAACGATGGGCAAATAGAAACAGGAGCATTAATTGGCGAACAGAGTCAGTTATTCCGAGGAAATCAAAGCCACCCCGGAACAGGTCTGGGCCGTGTTAGCCAATGTGACCCGCCTCCCGGACTGGGCTTTTACCGAAGGGCGCTTTCCTTATCCGGTCGAGGGGCGCTATGGCAGCGAGCAGCACGAAGGACCTGGGACCCTTTGGATTGGGGTATCGGCGGACGGGCAGATTGCGACCCAAAAGATTACGGAATGGGACCCGCCCAAAAAGTTAACCTACGAATTGCAGCAGACCGAAAACGCCGCCTTGAGAATGGCCCAAACCTGTACCTTTGACCTGGAAACGGTGGGAAACGGCACCCGCATCGTCTGGACGGTGGATTGGAAATTGATCGGCGGCTGGTCGCTTAATGCTATCCTCATCCGCCTGACCGGCAACAGTGTATTCGAGGAGATGATTGCCGGCTCTCTGGAGAATTTGAAGCGGGTGGTGGAAGGAGGGTGAAGGTGCGTGAGGTATAATCTTTATCACCTAAACCCCTTACGCTTCACGCTCTACACTTGACGTTCTACATTGATCTGTGACAGCAGCGTTTCAACCACACTGTGCTCGAACCGGCCGGGCAGATTGGTGGTGGCGTTAGCTGCGCCGCAGGCCACGCCTAAAGCCAGGGCCGAGGCCAGACTGCGTCCTTCCATGCGGGCTACGGCCAGTCCAGCCAGGAACGAATCGCCGCTGCCGACCGTGCTGACCACTTCTACTTGTGGCGAACTGGCCTGCCAGCAGCCTTCCGGGGCAATCGCCAGCCCACCTTCTGCCCCCAGTGTGACCACCACCAGCACCGCGCCCTGCGCCAGCAGGGCAAGCCCTGCTTCGATGACTTGGCCAATGGAGAAATCCTCTACACTCCGGCCCAAACCCACGGCCAGTTCAGCCCGGTTCACTTTGAGGCAGAGGCCGCTCGGCTGGGCTAAAACTGCCGCCAGCGCCGCCACGCTGGTATCCAGGTAAACGGCTCGCTGGGGACTGACCAGCGCCCGCGCCAGAACACCCAACGCCTCCGGCTCGACTCCCGGCAGCAAGCTGCCGCAGAAAGCCACCGCCCGCGCCTGCGCCGCCAACCGCTCGACATGCCCGGCAAAATCGCTCCAGGCCTGGGGAGACATGTTTTCGCCGGGTTCATTGATGACCGTCGCGTCGCCGCTGTCGTGGGTTAGCAACTCGGCGGCGCGAGTTTCCCCCGATTCCAGCCAATACCAGTCGGCGGGCAGCCCCTCCAACGCCAGCAGATCGGCCAGGAGCCGGCCCGAATGTCCGGCCAAGGGCGCCGTCACCATGACTTTGCCGCCCAGGGTACGGGCCGCGCGCGCCACATTCAAGCCTTTGCCGCCCGCTCCCACCTGCATCGAAGTCGCCCGGTGGACCAGGCCGGTGGTCAAGGTTGGCACGTGGAGCATGCGGTCAATGGTGGGGTTAGGGGTGATGGTGAGGAGCATTAGGTTATCCACCTATTAGCTTTAGAATATCTATTGCCGTTACCGGCTCATGGGGCAAAACATTCTCATCAGAGCCATCATGGAGATGGTGGGGGTGAGTAGGTACTTCTGCATGATGGGCAGCGTTATCCCATCGTTTCTGTAATGTACCCGCAGCATCTTGCCATTGAAAACTATACTTGGTTACGCTGACCTCATCCGAAACGACCTCAAAGCGTTCAAACATTTCCAGAAATCCCCCATCGGCGAGGGATAGGCGGTAACGATACAGACCAAACTTATCCTGCGCTTCTTCACGCACAATTTTTACGCCAACCACTTGTGAATTGGAAATGAGGAGAGATTTGACGTAGGCGATATACTCCGCCGCATCTTTCATTAGGCTGTTTCCAGGCGTTGTATCTTTTCCAGCAAATTCTGTTGGAGCTCAAATAACCCTGCCCACTCGAAAAAGTCCATCGCATCGCCCAGTTCGCCCCGCTCAAACTTTTGATAAAATTCAGCCGATGGCATCCCATAACGACTCTCAAAATTTTGCAGGTCGGCCTGGTATCTTTTTAGCAACGAGCGATGTTGTTCCGAAATGACATTGAGTAGCTTGTCAAGGACCAAGTTTAAATCACTTTCGTCAGCTACTACTTCTTTGAGTAAATCAAGTTTTGTTTGTACGTCGGCCATGTACTTACCTCCTATCCTCTGAAACACTATAGCCTTGGCCAAAATATTTAGTCTTCATAGATTACTCCAGCCTTGGATGGATCGAATCCTTCAGGCCACTTTGTCTCATGGTTATACTTGACTCCATTCAGGATAGTTTCCTCCAGATTGGTTGCAGTTAAGTCCGTTACAAAAGAACCTCGAAAATCATGTCTATTACCCCTCAGATCAGCATCCGTTAAATCGGCTCTACACAGATTAGCCCCCTTTAATTTGGCCTCACGCAGACTAGATCCAGTCAGGTTAGCCTCACTCAAATTAGCTCCCTGCAAGTTAGTCTTATTAAAGTTGGCATTCTCTAGATCAGCTTTAGTCAACTTGGCTCTTGGCAACCAAGAAGTACGGTAGCCCTCATTAATATCATCGGACAGAACTGCTTCATCTAAACGGGCTCCTACTAGATTAGCCTTTGTTAAATTGGCTCTGGCAAGTTTAGCCAAACGCAGGTCTGCATTGCTCAAGTCAGCTCCACTCAAATTAACCAACTCCAAGTCAGCTCCGCGTAGATCAGCCTCACTCAAATTGGCTGCTGCTAAATTAGCTTTTATCAATTTAGCTCGGCGTAAATCTACTCCCATTAAATCAACTCCAATTAAATTTCTCTCACTCAAATCAAAGTCAGCTAGACTATTACGGCGGCCCAACTCAACCCAGCGTAAGGCCACTTGATACTGTTTCTCACGGTCAAGCAAAACAAGAGAATTTAGGATAGAAACTTGGTCAGTAAGAATCGCCACTTCCTTTTGTAAGGCAGGAACGGGATCATTGGTATAATATGGCTGATGTCTATCATAACGAGCAGGGTTTTTCTCTTTGGCGAGGGCTAATAAAGTGCCAAGCTGAGAAGTGTTTTCCGTATGTTCTATTAACTTATGAACAATCTCGGCTTTGCCAGTGTTTTGAGCCAATTGGTCATATACAGGCCGAAAGTAATCGAAGCAGAGGGCGCGGAGTTCGGCGTCGGTGTAGCCATTCATCAGTAGTTCGCGGATATTGGGCAGGTTGTAGAGGTCGGTCATGCTTCCAAATCCTAGTTTCAAATTACTTGAGAAACTTGAACCAACTATTGGGCGTTAGAGCCTGCTGGCTTTGGCTGCTTGAGTTGATAAACTTCCTCACGAGCTTTTTCGGCCAAAACCAATGCTTCTGCCTCACTCAGACCACAGGTGACGTTTTGTTCAGCCAGTTGTTGTAGTCGTTTAAATCTACCCATTCGTGACTGCTGCTTTTTTGGCATTAGTTCGCTCCTCAGTTACATTTTACAATAAAGCTAACCCTTCGACAAAGGCATAAAAAATTTGTTAATCTAAGTTACTACTTCGGGGATTTTACCCAATCACCTTTTGCAGCGCCGCCACACTCGCCTCTCTGAAAAACCTTCGATACGCCGCCGTTTCGGCCAGAGCGGCCTGGAGCAGATTTTCCACCGCCGCCGCTTCGGGGCGAGGCGGGCGCTGGTCGGGCCGCAGCACCAGGATGTCGCCCTCGTCGGCGTAAATGGAGAGCTTACCCTGGACGGCCAGCCAGTCAATTCCCAGCCGGATCGTCGCCGGGCGGTGGCCCAGGGCGGCGGCCAGCTCGTCGAGGTTGACCTCGCCTTCTTTGTGAGTCAGGGCGTACTTGACCAGCCCCAGCAACTGCCTGAGAAAAGCCGGCAGGGTATCAAAAGGCGAGGGCTGCCCCACGATGAAGATGTGCCGGGGCTTGACCGCCTGCAAGGCCTGCTGGTAAATATCCTGGCCGGGCGGGGCCGTCCAGACCACCAGGGTTTCGGCGGGGGCGAGTTGGTGGCGGGGAAGAGGAGAGAGATGGGGCAGGGTGAGGCCCTCAGACCAGACCATTGACAATTGACTGTTGATTGTTGATCGTTGACGATTTGAGATGTGCGATATGAGATGTGAGATTGGGTTTTCAATCCGCCGCCAATCCACAAATTCGGGCTTGGCCACAACGGGAGCGGGCGTCCACTCCCTGGCAGCCAGCCATTCGACCTGAATACCCCCGCCGTTGAAATCGTCCGGGCTGAGGGTGAAGGCCAGGTCAAACGCGCCTTGTGGCGAAGGTTCAGCCGCGCCGCCCCACCAGATGATCTCTTGCAAAAAACCGGCCTCGTCTCGCACGGCGACCCGTTTATGGCTACCGGTCTTACCAAAAACCTTCTCTTCGACGACGTGCAGGCCGGTGCAGCCCAATTGCACCGGGGGGTTACCCTCTCCAAAAGGAGCCAGCCGCTGGATTGAGGCCAGCAGTTCCGGCGAAATTTGGGGCAGTTCGACCAGGGCATCAAGGGTGACACTCTTTTCCGAGGCGGGCTGACACCCCTCAAAAGCCGCCGATAAACCCCGGCGAAAAGCAGTGATATTTTCCGGGGCAAGAGCCAGTCCGGCCGCCCGTGGATGGCCGCCAAAGCTGTGCAGCAGGTGCGCCTGGGTTTTAAGGGCCTGGTGGATATCACAGCCGGTCACCGAGCGGGCCGAACCCCGGGCCAGCGGTTCGTCGGGCCGCAGGGCCAGGAGAACAGTTGGTTTGCCAAACTGGTCAATCAGACGGCTGGCGGCAATGCCCAGCACGCCCGGATGCCAGTCGGCGGCGGCCAGGATGATGGCATTGTACTCGGCCAGGGAAGGCGTATCTTCGAGCTGGCCCAACGCCTGCACGACCACCCGGTCCACCAGCAGCTTGCGCCGGTCGTTGAGCGCCTCCAGTTGCAGGACGATAATCCGGGCGCGGGTCAGATCGCTGGTCGTCAGCAGTTCGACGGCCAGGTTGGCGTCGCCCAGGCGGCCCAGGGCGTTGAGCCGGGGAGCCAGCCAGAAGCCCATATGCGCTTCGGTCAGCCGCTCGACCGCCAATTTAGCGCTCTCGATCAAGAGCTGCAAGCCCAGGCGAGGGGTCTGGCTGAGCACGGCCAGCCCTTTTTGCAGCAAGTAACGGGTGTCGCCGGTTTGCCGGGCCACATCAGCGACGATGCCCAGGGCGACCAGGTCCAGCAGTTCCTCGCTGGCGCTGCTCCGGCCGCAGGCTTGATAGAGACCCTCGGCCAATTTGTAGGCGACGCCGACACCCGGCAGTTCACGCAGGGGATGGTCAGGGGACAGGCGCTTGGGGTTGATCACCGCCAGGGCCGGCGGCAGTGTCTCGGCCAGGTCGTGGTGATCGGTAACGATGACCTCAACCCCGGCGGCCTGGGCGGCGGCAATGGCCTCGTGCTCGGCGATGCCGGTATCGCAGGTCAGAAGCACTCCCAATCCCTCCGCCAGAATACGCCGGAGCGCGGGCAGTTTGATCCCATGCGACTCGCCTAGGCGGTTGGGAATGTAGAAGCGAACATTGGCCCCCAAATCCCGCAGGGTCGAGACGAGCAGGGCCGTGGCAGTCTGCCCATCCACATCAAAGTCACCCCAGACGCAGATTACCTCCTGCCGCTCGATGGCTTGCAACAGCCGGTTGACTGCCAGGCCCATATCAGGCAGAGCTTCTGGCGAGGCCGGGTGATAGGCGTCAGGATTGAGAAAGGCCCGCGCCTGCTCTAAAGTCGTCAAGCCGCGCTGGGCCAGCAGTTGGGCCAGAAACGGCTCGCCGGCAAACTCGAGCAGCTCGGCGGGGATGTCGGGTTGAGGAGAAACATGCCAGTTAGTCATAAGCTGGCGCTACTGCAAATCGTTCAGCCAGTTTTGCTGGGCCTGAATGTTGCGCTGTGCAGACCACTCTTCTTGCCGCTGTTCTTCCTTGGCCTGTTCAAGCAGCCGGGCGAAATCAAGACCCTCGGCGGCAGCCCGTTCTGTAGCCAGAGCTTTAATGGCCTCGACCCTTTGCCGCAGCTCTTGTTGAAGGGTCTCAGGCGGGGCGTCCTCTGGATAGTAAGGCCAATCCGCCTGAGTTTCCTCTAAATCCCGGATCAAGTAAGCCAGGGTTTTGGGGGTCAGGGCTTTGAGGATAACCTTAAAAAGCTCTTCATTCATGACTCACGCTTTCAAAAAGCAAACCTAATAACTTGAGTTCGGATTTTTCTTAATTGCACTCTTCGAGTGCCTTTCGCTTCGCCCAATGCTACTCAGGGTGCAATATTTGGGCTGAAAATCATCCTGAGTAGGCCGAAGGCCGTATCGAAGGGTGATTTTTGGCAAAATATCGAACTCAGGTTAATACTGGATCTCCGCAATCTGCTCCCAATCAAGGGCCAGGACGTCAAGGATTTCTTGCGGCTCTTCCACTAAATCGGCCAGCCGGCCGGCTTTATCCCCACGATCACAAAAGGAACGATAAACGCAGTAGATGCATGGTTTTTTATCTTCAACCATGGGGAAGTGCTCCATCTCCACGGCATGCTTGACCTGTTCGATCAGGTCGTTCAAGAACTGCTCATCCCGCTGCCGGAGCCGGGCGTTATAGTCAAACCGTTCGGGCTGGTCGGGCCGTTCGGGATACCAGTAGATCATCTGGATTGCCGCCGGGTCAATCGGCTGGCCGCCGTTAAAGGCAACGCCGGCCAGAGCCAACACGTAGGGATAAACCCGGGTTTGCATCCGCCGGGCCAGATCAGCGGAGGCCGGTTTGTGCAGCGATGTTTTCCAGTCAACAATTAAAAAGGCCCCATCGGGCTGCACGGCTAACAGGTCAAAGCGGGCCATCAGCCGGTAGCCCCGCACCGGAGTGGAGAGAGTCAACTCCGCATACAGCCGTGTCCCGGCCGGCAGCGGCGGGCGGTGTTGCAGATAACTCTGCCACCAATTTTGCAGCGCGGTCTCGCTTTCAACCAAACTGTCACTCAAAATCTGCTCGGCAATTCCGGCGGTATGCTGCTGGACCAAACGGTGAAAGTCCGCCCCAAGCCGGGCCAGCCGCTCCGCCTCCTGAATCGGCTCCGACTCGACTGCCGGCCAGCGCAGATGGTCCAGGTAGCGCAGCTTGAACCGCCGCGGGCAGGTATCGAAGTCTTGCAGGCTCGATTGGCTGAATTGGAAAGTAGGGAGTAGGGAAGAGGGTTTCATAGGCGGCGCTCCGTGCTGGTGATGAGGCCGTTGAGAAGACGGCCAGTTATTTCGGCCTGGGTCATCAAGTCATCGTTAGAGGAAATGTAGCCCAGGTCTTTTGAGAGGACAAAATAATACTTGAGTTCTTCCAAAGAGCTTTCAGCAGTATTATAAAAACGGATTTTATCTTGAACACCGCGTCGCTTGAAATCTTCGGCAATATTGGCTGGAATTGATACTGCTGCCCGGCGCATTTGTGTAACTAACCCAAATTTTTCTTCATTGGGAAACTCTCTTGTTATCCTATACACCATTAAAACTAACTTATGCGCTTCTTTCCAAACATCCAAATCCTGAAAACTGTCCATCTTTCCCATACTCCCTACTCCTTACTCTCTACTCCCTGACTTTCCCACAACGTCTGTAAGGCGACGAAAGGAATCGCCGGTTGGTTATCCAGTTTGTTCGGATACTGCTGGCCGGTGTTCCAGGTGACAATTACCTCCTGGCGGGCGCGGGTCAGGCCGACAAAGAAGAGACGCAGCCGCTCCCTGACCAGATCGAGCCGGGCTGCCTCGGTCGCCACCCCTTCGACATAGCTTTCCTCCGGGTTGACAATCGCTTCCAACTGGGCCAGCACCTCGGCTTCCAGGTTGAGCGAGTCACGCACAAACCACTTCTCGGAAAAGTAGGTGTCTTGCGGCTGGCCGGAGGGGAAGCTGTAGTTATTGAGGCCCATCAGGTAGACCCGATCCCACTCCAGGCCCTTGGCCCGGTGCATCGTGGCGACCGTCACTTTGCCGGACGGCGGCTCAAAACCGACCAGATCCTCGTCGAAGCCCAAAAAGCGGCGCTGGTTGCGGGCAATCTCGGCCAGCTCTTCGACAAATTCGGGCAGGCGGTAGTCGGGATGTTCGGCGGCGATGCGGCGCAGCACGACGGCAAATTTGTGGGCCAGGGCCAGATCGGCCGGATTGTCGAACAAATCCTGGGCCAGGAGCAAAATCAGTTGGTCAATCGGCAGGATGGCCGCCTGCTGCCAGCGGCGGACCAGCTCGCGGAAATTGGTCAGCAGGGAGAGGATAAAATGCTGGGGAGAGAAATTATCTTCCGAGCTGTCCGCCGCTTCGCTGACCCGCAGCTCGCCTTCAACTGGCAAAATAATTTCGGTCTGATTCTCTAGCCAGTTGCGGCCGGGGCGGGGCCACAGGTAATCTTCCAGGCGGGGGCAGTTCTGGATGGCTGTCTCGACCTGCTGGTAGATGGGCTGCAGATCCTCCAAATCCCACTCGTGCCGCTTCCAGACGTGAAAGACGGTGGCCAATTGGCGCGAGTCTTCCGGTCGGGCCAGGTATTTGAGAACGTTGCCTAACACGCCGGCGGTGCTGCGGGTGGCGGCCGTGCTGTTGAGCAGTTCCACATAAGGCACATCGGCCCGGCGTAAAGCATTGGCAATATCTACCCCGCGCTTGTTGCGGGCGTCGAGGATGGCCGCCGTTTTATCCGGGTTCTGTTTGAGCCACTGCTTGACCGAGCGGACAATGGCCTGGATTTCTTGCGGCGGCCTAAACTTTTCGGGCCGGAAGTGGAGCTGGCCGGGCTGGTCGGGCGGATTGGCCTGCGGGTCGCCGGGCGGCGTTGGCTCGATGGAGGGCAGGCTGAGTGCATCCTGCACTTCCGGGCGGGGGTGCTCGCTCATCGTCCAATCAATCAAAGCATTAGCCAACCCGATAATGCTCAGCGTCGAGCGGCCCGATTCGGGCATGGGCAGGCTGACAACGCCCTCCCGCTGCAGAAATTGGCGCAGGTGGGTTGGGTCGGCAGTGGTGAAAGTTTCGTAGATGGCCTGGTTGGGGTCGCCGACGCGCACCCAGGTGCCCGTGGGGCCGGTCAGGTTTTCCAGGATTTGCTGCTGGAGCAGGCTGCTGTCCTGGGCCTCGTCTTCCAGGATGTAAGGCCAGCGCTGGCGCAGCCGGGCCAGAAAATCGGGGTCGAGTTCAATGGCCTGAGCCGCCAGGCGAATCAGGTCGTCAAAATCCACGCCGGTGCGGGCCAGGCGATTTTGGTACTCGCGGTAAATATCAATCCCCAGTTGGGCCAAGGACAATGAATCGGAATGGCGGCGCAGCAAATCATCCAGCTCGTAGGGCGCCAGGCGATAATCTTTGGCCCGTTTGATAAAGTTCCGGGCAATGGTCAGCACCAGTTCCGGTAGCTGCTGGCGCATGAGCTGCTGAATTTCGACGGTGGGCAGCAAATAATCTTCAAGCTGGGCAGCATGGCTGGCCAGCCAGCCTTCGACCACCTCGCGCAGAATCAGCTCCGAGGTGCGCTCGTCCACGATGTCAAAATCCTGGCTCAGGCCGACCAGCGACGGGCGCTGCTGGACAATCTCGTGGGCCAGCGAGTGCAGGGTGCAGACCCGGTAGTTGAAGCCGGGCAGCAGGCCCTTGGCCCGGACAAAACCGTCTACCCGGCGGCGGAAGTTGTCTACGGCGGCGTTGACCAGGGTGACAATCAGGACCTCCTGCTCATCGCCGACACGCTGGACCAGTTCCGAAGCCAGGTAGGAAAGGATATGTGTTTTCCCACTCCCCGGCACCGCCGACACGCCCACCCGGATCGGGCCGGGGGCGGTCAGAATCGTGTCAAGGATTTTTTGTTGGGAGGGGCGGGGGATGAAAATTGATTCGGTCATCAGTTATCTTTTTTATCACGAATTAGACGAATGGGCGAATAACACGAACACTATTTGCTAGCCCAAAAGTATGAACTGGCGCATTGAAACCGGCATAGGAGTCATGATAGTATAAAAGTGCCGCAAATTCAAGTAGCTCATTAACAAATCAGAACATTTGTACCAAGCTAAAGCCTCTTTACTAAAGTCAAGTTTCCCAGTAATCTAAAGAACAAGCAAAGCTTATGGAATCGCCAGGCGCTTACATACCCCCAGATCGCCGTCGGGCTATCGCCGAGGGTCAAGCTCTGCCTGACCGCATGCAGGGAACTGCCCTCTTTGCCGATATCTCCGGCTTTACCCTGTTAACGGATGCGCTGTTACAAGCCTTTGGCTCCCGGCGGGGCACAGATGAATTAACCCGGCGGCTGAACCAGGTCTACGATGCCCTGATTCGAGAAGTGGATCGCTACGGTGGAAGTGTCATTAATTTCAGCGGTGACGCCATTACCTGCTGGTTCTCCGATGGAGCAGCCTCCTCATCCCTCATCCTTCATCCTTCATCCTTGCTCCATCCCTCATCCTTTCGCGCCGTAGCCTGCGGGCTGGCGATGCAGCAGGCCATGCGCCAATTTGCTGCCCTGGAAATCTCCCCCAGGCAAAAGGTTGCCCTTTCGTTAAAAATTGGAGCGGCAGGGGGGACAGTCCGGCGTTTTTTGGTGGGTGACCCCCACATCCAGTATCTCGATGTCCTGGCCGGCGCTACCGTGGAGCGCATGGCCCTGGCGCAGCAGATCGCCCGGCGGGGTGAAGTGGTCCTGAGTGCAGAACTGGCGGCTCAAGTGGGTGGTCAGGCCAGGCTGGTCGAGGGGCGGAGCCAGGACAAAAAGACGAAGTATGGGAGCGGCAGTCCGGCTTCCTTTGGCGTGGTTGCCGGCTTAATTCAGCCCATCGAAACATACGCCTGGCCGGAAGCGTTCGCTCCGGCAGAAGACACTGGCCTGGCTGAGACCCACATGCGGCCCTGGCTGCTGCCGCCGGTCTATCACCGTCTCCGGAATGGCCAAGATGAATTCCTGGCCGAAATCCGTCCAGCCGTGGCGCTTTTTTTGAAGTTCGGTGGCCTGGATTACGACCATGACGAATCCGCTGGTGTAAAGCTAGATGAATTTATTCGCTGGGCACAAAACGTGTTGGTGCGTTATGACAGCTACGTGATGCAGTTGCTCAACGGCGACAAGGGCAGCCATCTCTACGCGATTTTTGGCGCGCCCTCCGCCCATGATGACGACCCTGAGCGAGCGGTGGCGGCAGCCCTGGAGTTACAGGCCGCGATCCAGCAATTCGATTTCATTTCCCAAATTCAAATGGGACTTAATCAGGGACGGATGCGGGTTGGCGCGTATGGCAGCGCCACCCGGCGCACGTATGGCGTATTGGGTGATGGGGTCAACATCGCTGCTCGCCTGATGAGCCGAGCCAGGTCTGGACAGATTTTGGTCAGCCAGAGTATCGTCGAGGCGGCGGCTTCCAGCTATTATTTTAAGCATTTGGGGCCTCTCAAATTCAAAGGCAAGCAGGAGCCGATTACCGTATCACTCGCTTTGTCGCCTCGACTGCCCTCTGCCCAAAAACTGTTTACCACTTTCAAAGAGCCGCTGGTGGGCCGAAGCGAGCAACTCCGCCAACTGGAGCGCATCCTGGCGGAAATGCTGGCCGGTCAAAACCAAATGGTCTGGTTGGAGGGGGTTACCGGGATTGGCAAAAGTCACCTCGTGGCCGAGTTTGCCGAGCAAGCTTTGCAGCAGGGTGTACGGGTGATTGTCGGGGCCTGCCAGGGGATCAATCAAACCACTACGTATTATCCTTGGCGGCAGATTTTTCGGAGTTTACT
The DNA here is from genome assembly GCA_015075185.1 of Anaerolineales bacterium. Taxonomy (GTDB): domain Bacteria; phylum Chloroflexota; class Anaerolineae; order 4572-78; family J111; genus DSQQ01. The sequence goes on from JABTUW010000001.1 coordinate 971,351, forward strand.
GGGCCTGCCCGACGAAAGAGCGGTCCACTTGAGCCAGGAAGAACGCCTGGCCCGCCAGGTGGCCCAACTCGAAGCGATCATCGCGGAAATGAACCCGGCTTGGTTGATTCGTTTGCCCTTGCTCGGCGACCTGCTCGGCTTACTGATTTTGGATAACCCCACCACGGCTGCTTTTGAACCCCAGTTGCGCCAGGATGCACTCTTTGACCTGGCCGATGAACTGCTGCAAACCTGGGCGCAGGACCAACCCCTCCTCGTGCTCATCGAAGATGCGCAGTGGTTGGACGAAGCTTCACGGGCGCTGTTATTGGCGTTGGGCCGGGTTCGAGCTAAAGGGCCGATTTTGTTCATCCTGGTGCAAACCTTACCGCCGGTCCAGGTTGAGCAGGAGCCCTGGTGGTTGGAACTAAACCGGCTGCCGCAAGTTCATCGCCTGAAGTTGGGTGAGTTATCCCCACCAGAGGTAGCCCAAATGGTGGCACAACGGTTGCAGGGAGAGGTTTCACCCCTGGCCCTGGAATTGATTCAGGCTCAGGCCCAGGGTAATCCTCTTTTTACCAAGGAATTGGTGAACGCTTTGCAAGAGCGGGAGGATCTGTGTCGCCGGGAGGACGGCCTCTGGTGGCTCTCTGAGGCGATGTTCAATGCTCTACAGCAGGCTAATTGTTTGATCAAACAACAGGGCCAATGGACCCTGGTTGAACATGCTTCTCTGGCTGCGGCCAGGTTGGATGTGCCGGATTCCATCCACAGTATCGTCCTGGCCCGGCTTGACCGCCTGCCGGAGCCGCTTAAGGTCACGCTAAAAGTGGCCAGTGTCATCGGGCGGCTCTTTGAATTTGATCTGCTGGTTCAAGCCCACCCAGCCCAATCTGGGGAAGCTGGCTTGCTTGAACAGATTGACCTGCTGCAAGCCCTTGATTTTATTCAGCCGGGTGGGGTATTACTTCAGCAACGGCTTTTTCTATTCAAGCACAGTATTACCCATGAGGTCACTTACGCCACCCTATTGGAACAGCAGGAACGCAGTCTGCATGGGGCTGTGGCCGAAGCATTGGAACGCTGGCAGCCTGAAGCGGTCGAGCGCCTGGCCTATCATTTTAGCCGGAGTGAGGCCCAGGATAAGATGTTGTTTTATCTGGACCTGGCAGCGGGCAAGGCCCAACACGAATATGCCAACGAAACTGCCCTGGCTTATTATACCCATGCTTTAACATTGACCGAACGCTGGCGCTGGCGTAAGGGTCAAGTGGAAATTTTGCATGTTCTGGGACGACGGCAGGAGGAAGAAGTCACTCTGCAAACTTTTGCCTCTAACCTGGACGCGCCCACGTTTGAGGTGGGCTACTTGTGGGGGCAATATTACGAAGCGACCGGCAATTACGCTAAAGCCCAGGCCGCCATTGAGCTTGCCCTGGCCGACAGCCGGGATAAGCGAGATCTAGGCGGTGAAGCGCGCTGCCTGGCCTACTTGGGATTGATTGCCCGGCGGCAGGGCAATTATGAGCAGGCTAAAACCTGGTACCACCAAGCCCTGGCCCTATTTGAGGCTAAACACACGACCACCGAACCAGAAGCCTGGGTGCTGACCCAGGTCCTCAATGGATTGGGCACGGTCTTTCGCCAGCAGGGCCATTTTGACCTGGCCCGGCAATGCCACGAACAAGGCCTGGCTCTGAGCCGTCAAACCGGCAATCGCTCAGGCGAAGCCCAAGCTTACAATGATTTGGGAGTGGTTTCCCTCTACCAACGTCGCTTAGCGGAAGCGCTGGCTTATCATCGGCAGGCTTTGGAAATATGGGAAGCTATTGGTGACCGGGTGGGTGAGGGCAGGAGCGGGAATAATTTAGCCCAGATTAGTCGTGATCTTGGCGATTATGAGCAGGCCCAAGGCTACCTAAATGTAGCACTAAATATTTTTCAAGCTATCGGCAATCGCTGGGAAGAAGTCAACGTTTGGAACGACTTAGGTATCCTGTATCAGGAATTGGGCAATTTAGCAAAAGCAGAGACCTGTTTGCAGCAAGGCTTGACCTTAGCTCAGGAGATTGGCGATGAGGCTGGTCAAGCCTATATCTTGGTTAATTTGGCCCTGGTCGTACGCGATAAAGGTGAATTAGAAGCAGCCGAAGTGTTGCTCAAGAGCGGGTTAGCTCTGGCTCAAGCTCAGAATGATCAATATTTAATGTCAGGCTTTCTCAATTATCTGAGCGCCATCAATTTACAGCAAGGCAAGTTAGAATCGGCAATAACCCAGGCTAAATTGTCGCTGGCTTTGCGGCAGGAGCTGGATATGCGCTTTGCCACCCCGGATAACCTGGCCATCCTGGCTTCGGCTTACCTGTCGGCGGGTGATTTAACGCAAGCCCTGAAATATGCAACCCAAACTAAGGCTATTTTAGCAGAATGTGGCGCTGAAGGGCCAGAGTTTTCTCAGCAAGATTATTTCATCATTCATCAAGTCTTTACGGCCACCGGCCAAACCGAACACGCCCAGGCAACCCTGGAGTTAGCCTATCAGCTAGTTTTGGCCAGGGCTAAAAAAATTACTGACCAAACCCTCCGCCAATCGTTTCTGGAGCAGGTAGCTATTAATCGAACTATTATAACAACCTACGAGGATTTTGTAACCCGTAATGTATCTAAACAGGTGTCTCACGAGCCGGTGGTTCGGCCTTTTTTGGCTTTGCGGACTTTCGGGTCAGTCCACGACCTTTTGGCTCGATTCGGTAATTACCAGTCACCTCACTGGCCGGTATTACGCTAGCGAATCCAGCCCTAAAGGTATGGAAAGAACCACCGGCTCGCCAGGCATCCGTTGGAGTGTAACTGCTCAGGTGTGATGCGCCTCTTGTGCTGAGTAATAACGGTAAAACAAAAACAAGCGCGACGAATTACTGGCCACGCTTGTTTTCAAGAGAATAGGTTAATCAGCAGTTCCGTTTCCAAAACTACCTGACTAACAACACCGATTGAATTTAACCATTTCCACGAGAAACGCCGGTCGGTTTGACCTTTTCGACTTTGCGGACTTTCATTGGGTCAAGCTCCTTTCTGCTAGATTTGCTACAAGGCTCGCCCCCTCACGGGCCCGGCCTTGGAACATCAAGATTGGCGCCAACTGGGCCAGGTTTCCCGCCAGTAGGCATACATGAGAAGGCCGAGGTCAATCACCTGGCTGGTCAAAACGGCGACACCGTCCCCAAATTCCAGGGACGTTGCCCCCCCACTAATTTTGAGGAACGACTCCCACAGCAAGCGTAACTTAATCGGCAGTTGCACCAAAAAGAACTGCCCCATAAATAGACCGCCTCCCAAAATCGTCACCAGCGCATAGAGATAGATAAATTTCATTCCCCCGGCAGATGGGTCAAAATGGCTCATTTTGTTGAATTTGGACTTAAACCAGGCATAGGTATCGGCCTGCAAATTTCGCTGCCCCAACAAAGCGGACAGCAAAAAATAGCCATCCATTTTGGAAAAGAGCCAAAATTGAGCCGTGAGGGATAGGGTCGAGGTCAGCAGGTAAAATTTCAAAAACTTGGTTACTAACGCTGGCCAAACCAACCATCCTACCTGTTGGAAATAGAGCAGGTATACCAGCAGACTAATCCGCCCTACATCCCAAACCATGCCCGCGGCCAGAGGTAACAGCCGGGCTGAACGCGGTGCCGCCCAAATGTTATGCATAATCGTCTGGCTCATCGGCATAAAGCCGAGGCGCTGCGTCCAGGTGATGGAAGCATCAATCCCTTTGGCCCGGCAGGCCAGCAGATGGGCCAGTTCGTGCAGAGGCATGTCCACCAGCCAGAGCAGTAAACCAACCAAAATAATGACGAGGTTATAATCCAGCCAGAAGTAGTCGGCCAGGCGCGGCCACAACGCCGGGGTGATGATCCACAGCATCACCGCCGGAATAACAACCCCCATCCAGGCCAGCAGTACCGGCCTGGAAAAGAGAGCGCTGGCCCAGGCTTGCGGCAGCCACGGTGCTTGAGTTGAAAGCGGGGTATGCTGGGGCGAAATAATCTGGTCATCTACGGCGGCAATAAAATCACTCTCCCAAAAAGCCTTGATAACTTCCCAAACTTCGTCCTCGGGAAAGGGGTTGTAGTGAGTTTCAAAGCGCTGCCTGGCTTCGCGCAGACTCAACCCTTCATTCAGCCAGGCGATAAAGTGCAAGCCCTCCGGCGGCAACTCCAGGAACTCATCGCCCCAGCCAATAATCGCAACCCCATTTTCAAGCTGCTTGGAAAGGGGTCGTAAACGAATTTGGCTGTCCAGCGAGATTGCCGAGAGTTCCATAAACAAGCCCAGAACCTAGTTTCCAGGAAAAACAACCCGTATTTTAATAATGTTAAGAGTAACACACAAATGTTTGAATCTGGTTTGAGAGGTAGTCCTTTTTTCCTATTTACTTTACCATTTAGTTTCCAAACTGAGTTCAGAAACCAAACAGGCGACAAGGAAGATTTATGGGTTTTGGGGAGACTGCTGCAGATGGCGCAGCATTTGTTGGAGGGCAATCAGCAGTTGGCCGCGCTGCTCATACCCCTGCTCGCCGACTTCAGAATTGACGATGAAAACGTGTTTGCGGCAGCGGCGGGTCAGGCCGAGGACCAGGCGGGAAAGCCGGTCACGCTGGCCGGCCACCTCGTCGGCATCGGTCCAGAGGCGGCCCGGCTCCCAATCGGCGGTCAGCACGTAAGGATGGGTCAGCGGCTGGGCAATCCGTTCCCACCAGCCGCTGCTGCCGGCGTCGAGCCAGAATTGGTACTCCACGGGACGATTGCTCATCAAAAAGGTAGTGGCCGGGGTAATCAATACCGCCGACTCGGAACTGCCGTCCCAACTGCGCAAGTACTGGGCGGCCATGATTTCCTGCTCAATGGTTTCAAGATAGGCGCGGTTGAGTTCGATCACGCCGGGAAAGCCGGCACTCGTGACAGCGGGCACCTGCTCCGCCACGCGGCGAAAGGACCGGGCCGAGTCAATCAGGTTCGCAATCACCTCACCCGCCTCAGGCTGGCCGTGGAAGCCAAACCCAGGCTGGGCCAAGATTTCATCAAACAGGCGGCTGAAAAAGTGATCAATCACCGGCGGCGCTGAACCGGCCTGAACATTTTGCAGCCAGGCGCGGAGCTGGTCGAAACGGTTGCCCGCCTGGTAGGAGATCCGCTCGCGCACATCCCCTTCAATTTGGTCGAAAGCGGTCAGGGGGAATTGGGAATTGGGAATTGGGGACTGATTATCGGCGGTCCCAAAGGGAGGCTTCGCACTCAGTGGTCGGCGGTCTGGACGGTAAACCACTTGAGTCAAGAGATTGGCCCGGATCAAATCCAGATCGGCAATGGCCTGGCTGAGAGCTTGAGCGACGTCAAACGGTTCCGGCAGCAGACCCATTTCGGGGAAGGCCAGGCGGGCCAGGGTGAGCACGGTCTTAGCCGGTGGTTCTTCGCTCAGGGGCGGAGGGGCGGTGGAGCGGGCCGGCAGCCCGCGCTGGGCCATACGCTGGGTAAAGGAAAAACGCAGCGCATCGCTGACAAAAGGAGCCAGCACGACAATCTCGTCCGGCGAGACACCATCAGCCAGCAGCGCCGCAATCCGCTCAATGGTCCACTCGATCATCTGGGGGTAGAAGCGTTCCTGCTGAAAGGTGATGACGCGGCGAGGTCAGCCGATTTTGGATTTTGGATTTCGCTTGCGTGCCCCTGGCGGGATTTACGATTTTTGGTTTTAGCGGTCTTCGGTCCCAAAGGGAGGCTTCGCACTCGGTGGTCGGCGGTTGGCGGCTGGAGGATTTGGCTCAACTGCTCACCCAAAGCCAGCATATCCGGCGAGGCCACCTGGGAGTCGGTCAGGCGAACGGTTTCGTCGGTCAGAGAAGCCAGACTCTGGGCCGTGCGCCAGTTGGCGCCCAGAAAGATACGATAGCCGGCGTCCTCGTCGTTGACCAGCAGGGCCGACTCGGTGTGGGGCAGCCACTCGCGCAGCATGGCATGGGCAAAGGGATTGTCTTCTTCAATGTTGTCCACAATCAGGTGGCGGTAGCGCCCGGTCAGATATTGGTGGATGCCTTCGACCGGCCAGAGGTAGCGCCGGAAGGTTTCGATGCGCAGGGAAAAATCGAGCAGATTGCGGGCCAGGCAGAAAGCGCGAAATTCGTTGACGCAAACCTGGGTGTGTTCCAAAGCGGCCCGGCTGCTCGGTTCGACCGCCAGAGAGGCCGCCAGGCGCGCCCCCACTTCGGTATGAGGCAGGCCAATCAGGGCTGCCTTGTTCAGGTTGTCCAAAATCTGGCTCATCAGGCGGGGCAGGGAGATGGTGATGGGGACGACGTTGGGATCAAAGTAGCCCTGACGCAGCAGCGGTTCAAGCACCTGATGCAAATAATATTGGGCCGTTTCGATGGTCAAAAAGACAGGCCGGGCCTGGGGGCGGCCAAATCCGGCGGGAGCAGCCACCAGCGGCCAGAACAGGTCAATGGTTTGCAGCGCCAGGCCGCTAAACGTCAGAATATCTACGGCGGCCGCGCCGGGCAGGCCGGGGTCGCGCAGCAGGTCACGATACGGGCCGGCCAGGGTTGACTGGGAGACCAGGACCAGGATGTTATGACCCGGTACGTGATCGGCCAGCAGGTTGCGCAGCCGCGTTACCGCTTGGGTTGTTTTGCCGGTTCCGGCCGGGCCGGTCAGAAAAGTTGTCGGCACAAAAGTAACCTTTCATCGCTTTGGATAGAGAGATTTTAGCACAAATGAGCGAAGATACAACCGCATCCTTATTTCTATTGGCGCGTCTTTCCCTCTGGTCACTTCGTTACCCTACAAGGCAAATTAGCCAAAAAGATTAGACAGGATTAACAGGATTTACAAGATTTTTTACTGAAATATGAGGTTTAGTTTGGGAAGTGGCCCGCTTTTTGGCGGGTCATTTCTTTTTTGGGGATAGACAGGAAAAAGGGAATCGTGGTAGAATTACTTGGCCTAACATAAGGTTATCAATTCTGTTCCTTTACCACAATCGTAGAGCCAAAGGAAACCTTATGCCCTACTTGAAACTAAAGTCCAATTCCCAACCCATCCAAACTTTCTATCGAGAGATCAAAGAAAAGCAGCAGTTCAGCTTTCTGCACGAAGGCGCGGTTGCCCCCCATTTTTCAAAGCTGCTCCAATCCTGTGGCCGCCAGTTCAATTGGACCTTGATCGAGCAGTACCCGCTTGCTCGCAAAGGCCAACATCCCCTTAAAGCCGATGGCGCGCTGCTGGACGAGTTCAAGCTGGTTCACGGCCTGTGGGAAGCCAAAGACACCCAGGACGATTTACCCCTTGAGGTCAAAAAGAAGTTTCAAGCCGGCTATCCCCAGGACAACATTCTCTTTCAAGCGCCTGAACGGGCCATCCTCTACCAGAACGGCGCCCTGGCGATTGATACCGACATCACCAACCCCGCCAATCTGGTTGATACCCTCAAGCTCTTTTTTGAGTACCAGCCTCCGGCCTACGAACAGTGGGAACTGGCGGTTGAAGAGTTCAAAGACAAAGTGCCGGACCTTGCCCGCAGTCTGCTCCAACTGATTGAGGACGAGCGCAAGTACAACAAACGATTTGTGCAAGCCCTGGATGACTTCACCGAATTGGTCCGGCAGGCGATCAACCCCAACATTTCAATTTCTGCGGTGGAAGAAATGCTGATCCAGCACCTGCTGACCGAGCGTATCTTTCGCCGCGTTTTCAACAACCCCGATTTTGCCAACCGGAACATCATCGCTGTGGAGATAGAGAAGGTGATCCAGGCATTGACCAGCCGCCATTTTAGCCGCAGCGACTTTTTGGGCAAGCTGGACCGCTTCTATGGGGCGATTGAAACAACCGCCGCGACGATTGACGACTTCTCCCAGAAACAGGCTTTTCTCAACACCGTGTATGAAAAGTTCTTCCAGGGTTTCAGTGTCAAGGTGGCCGATACACACGGCATCGTTTACACCCCTCAGCCGATTGTGGAGTTTATGGTTCGCTCCGTAGATGACATCTTGCAGCAGGAGTTTGGCAAATCTTTGGGGCATAAGGACGTGCATATCCTTGACCCCTTTGTCGGCACAGGCAACTTCATCTTGCGGATTATGCAGCAGATCCCCAAGACCCAACTCCCCCACAAATACGCCCACGAACTCCACTGCAACGAAGTGATGCTCTTACCCTACTACATCGCCGCGATGAACATCGAGCACGCCTATTTTGAATTGACCGGCCAGTACCGCCCCTTTGAGGGCATCTGCCTCGTGGATACTTTTGAGTTGGCCGAGGGCAAGCAAATGTCACTGTTTGCTCAAGGCAACACCGAACGGGTCGAACTACAGAAGCAAACGCCGATTTTCGTTATCATCGGCAACCCACCATATAACGCCCACCAAGTTAATGAGAATGACAACAGCAAAAATAGGAAATATCCGGTTTTAGATAAGCGCGTGGCCGAAACGTACGCCAAAGATTCCAGCGCCACCAACAAGAACGCACTGTCCGATGTTTACGTTAAAGCCATTCGCTGGGCTACTGACCGCATTGGTGAGGAAGGCATTGTGGCTTTTGTGACCAACAACAGCTTTGTGGATCAGATAGCCTTTGATGGGATGCGCAAGCATTTAGAGCAGGATTTTGACGAGATTTACATCCTGGACTTGGGCGGCAATGTGCGCAAGAACCCCAAGCTCTCCGGCACCACCCACAACGTTTTTGGCATCCAGGTCGGAGTCAGTATCAACATCTTCGTCCGCAAACGGAGAGTTTTTTGACAAGATTAACAAGATTTTTAAATAAATAATCCTGTAAATCTTGTAAATCCTGTCTAGGAATAAGGAGCGAGCTATGGAAGATGAGGTTTTGACAAAAAAGATCATCGGCCTCGCTTATAAGGTTCACAACACTTTGGGGATTGGCTTTCTGGAAAAGGTGTATGAAAATGCGTTGAAGATCGAATTGGAGGAGGCTGGCTTGGCCGTAAAACAACAAGAGCCGATTAACGTTTACTACGCGGGCCGGTTGGTGGGCGAGTATTACGCCGATTTGTGGGTAGAGAACCGGGTGATTATTGAATTAAAGGCAGTGCGCGCTTTGGACAGGATGCATGAAGTGCAACTGGTCAATTATCTGGCGGCGACGGGGATGAATACGGGCCTGCTGTTGAACTTTGGCCCATCGGTGCAGGTAAAGCGCAAATTTCGTGAGTATAAATCTGGGCAGGTGGTTTTCAGACAGGATTAACAGGATTAACAAGATAAAAACAAAAATCCTGTAAATCTTGCCGAAGGTCCTGTCTAATAATTCAGGCAAAGGCAGACGATGGCAAAGATTTATTACGCCCGCGTGGACGAGTTCTGGCGCAAAGAGCGGAAGTACGACTTTTTGGAGCAGCAGGCTCATCGCGGCCAGGTGGCCTGGCAGCCGGTTGCGCCTGACCGCAAATACACCTGGCTGACCGAAGGTATGCAGGCCGGATTTGATGATTTTTTGCCAATGGGGACAAAAGAAGCCAAAGCAGGTAAAGGTAATGCCATTTTTGCCAATTATGGGCGCGGTGTTGCCACTACTCGCGATGCTTGGGCTTATAACTTCGACCGGCAACAGTTGGTCCAAAACATTCAACGATTGATTGAGGTCTACAACGACCAAGTTTCTCGATGGACTAAATTGGAGCGAAAACCAAAAGTTGATGACTTTGTGTTAAACGACAGCACCAAAATCAGTTGGTCAGAGGGATTGAAAATAACTTTAAATCGTGGCACTTATCTTAGTTTCCATGAAACAAACGTAAGAACATCGCTTTATCGCCCATTTACACGGAATTATATCTATTTTGATAAGTATCTGAATGAGCGGCGTTACCAAATGCCGGCCATTTTTCCTACCTATGAGACAAAAAATACCGTTATCTGGTTAAAGGTAGGTACTGAATGGCCGATGTTTGCCTTGATGGTCAACAAAATTCCTGATCTCCTACCACAGGGCGGCTCCCAATGCTTCCCCTTCTACACCTACGACGAAGACGGCAGCAACCGGCGGGAGAACATTACGGATTGGGCGCTGGCGCAGTTTTGGGCGCGCTACCAGACCGCAGAGGTTTTAGAAACCTCTGCGGTCTTAAGCCGGGAAATCACCAAATGGGACATCTTCCACTACGTTTACGCCCTCCTCCACCACCCCACCTACCGCACTACCTATGCGGCCAATCTTCGCCGGGAACTGCCGCGTATCCCCTTCGCTGAGGATTTCTGGGGCTTTGCTCAAGCCGGCGCGCGCCTGGCCGAACTCCACGTCAACTACGAGCAGCAGCCGGAGTACCCGCTCAAGTTCATCGAGAACCCTGACGAACCCCTCAACTGGCGGGTGGAAAAGATGCGCCTCTCCAAAGACCAAACCCAGATCAAGTACAACGATTTTCTGACCCTGGCCGGTATCCCCCCCGAAGTGTTTGAGTACAAGTTAGGCAATCGCTCTGCTCTTGATTGGGTAATTGACCAGTACCGGGTCAGCACCGACCCGCGCAGCGGCATTGTCAACGATCCGAATAATCTTGACGACGAGCAGTATATTGTGCGGCTCATTGGTCAGGTGATTACGGTTAGCCTGGAAACGGTGAAGATTGTCAATGATCTGCCGGAGTTGAATTTGGATATGGCGGAGGGGTGACAAGTGGACATGAACTTCAACCAGCTCATCTGCGGTGACGCCGTCCAGGAAATGGCCCACCTGCCCGCTGCCTGCGTTGACCTGCTCATCGCCGACCCGCCCTACAATTTGGGCAAAGATTACGGCAACAACCTCGACCGGAAAGCCTGGCGTGAGTACGAAGCGTTCACACGGGCCTGGCTGGCCCAGGCTGTCCGCCTGCTCAAGCCGACCGGCTCGATCTACGTTTTTATGGGCGTGCGTTTCATCTCCCGGCTGTTTATGCTGCTGGAAGAGGAGTTCAAGCTGGAATTTAACGGCTGGATCACCTGGCATTACACCCAGGGCATGGGCCGCAAAACCGGCTTTTCGCCCCGGCATGAAGATATTCTGTATTTTACCAGGTCCGATCAGTTCACCTTTAACCTCGACGACGTGCGCGTGCCCCAAAAGTATTACCGGGAGCGCAACAACATGGCCGGGGCCAATCCCGGCGACGTCTGGACCTTTTCTCACGTTCACTATTGCAGCGCGGAACGGGAAGCGCATCCCACCCAGAAACCGGAAGCGCTGCTGGAACGCATCATCAAAGCCAGCTCCCAGCCGGGCCAGGTGGTGCTCGATCCCTTTGTCGGCAGCGGCACAACCTGCCGCGTGGCTCACGTTTTGGGACGGGCCTGGTTTGGCATTGACATCAATCCTGAGTATATTTCTATGAGTCAAAAGCGGCTCGACGCCCCGTTTGAAGGGTTCGACTCGCTCGACCCGCGCGCCAAGCGCACGCCGAAGGATTTGCCGGGGGTAAATCCAAGCCGAGTGAGTTAGTAATTACCTGAATTCGGAGTTTTCCTACTCGCATCCTTCGATACGCCTTTCACTATGTTCAAGGCTACTCAGGATGCGATGTAAAGCCGAAAATCATCCTGACGCAAAGCGGGCGATAGCCCATATCGAAGGCTGATTTTCGGTAGAATGTCGAACTCAGGTTAATTAATAGAAGCGGGATGCGGGAGAATTTTTCACGCATTACGCATCACGCATCACGTTTTACGGTAAAGGGGATTTTTAGATGAAGTATCACATTTGGACAGCCGGCTGCCAGATGAATGTGGCCGACTCGCAGCGGGTCGGCTCTGAGCTGGAGAAGCTGGGCTACCGCTACACCGACAGCTACCGCGAGGCCGATGTCGTCGTGTTGAATACCTGCGTGGTCCGCCAGAGCGCCGAGGATAAGGCTGTCGGCTTTTTGTGGAGCCTCAAGCCGCTCAAAGAGACCCGGCCGGACAAAGTGCTGGCGTTGATGGGCTGCATGGTCGGGGTCAAGGGCGGCGGGCAGCTTGCCAAAGCTTTTCCCCACGTAGACGTGTTTATGCCGCCCAGTGAACCCGGCCCGCTGGTGGATTTTTTATTAGCCCGCGAGAGCGAGCAGACGGCCCTGGCCTACCGCCACCGGCTGCAGGATGAAGAAATCAGCCTGGTTCTGCCGCAGCACCAGCGCCACCATGTTATTACAGCCCACGTGCCGATTATTTACGGCTGCAACCACGTCTGCACCTTCTGCATCATCCCTTCCCGCCGCGGGCGTGAGCGCAGCCGCTCGGTGGGCGAGATTGCCGCCGAAATTCGCAGTCTGGTCGCCCAGGGCGTACGCGAAGTGACCCTGCTCGGCCAGATCGTAGACCGCTACGGCTATGACATTCCCGACGGGCCGCGCCTGCCCCAATTGCTGGCCGCGCTCCACGAGATTAACGGGCTGCACCGGATTCGCTTTTTGACCAGCCATCCCAACTACATGAGCGACGAGCTGCTCGACACGGTGGCGAGCCTTCGCAAAGTCTGCGAGCACATCGAGGTGCCCAACCAGGCCGGCGACGACAATATTCTGCGCGAGATGAAGCGCGACTACAGCATGGCTGACTATTACCGCTTGATCGAGCGCATCCGGGCGCGCATGCCGGAGGTGTCCATCGCCACTGACATCATCGTCGGCTTTCCGGGCGAAAGCGAGGCCCAATTCCAGCGCACCCTCGACAGCCTGGCCGAACTCAAATTGGATGTCTGCCACGTGGCCATGTACTCGCCTCGCCCCGGTACGGTTTCTTCCAAGATTCTGCTGGACGATGTGCCGGCGGCGGAAAAAAAGCGCCGCCTGGATGCCGTCAACGAGCTGCAAGAGCAGATTGTGGCGGACATCAACGCCACGCTGTTGGGCCGGACCGTGGAAGTGCTGGTGGAGGAGAAGAACAAAGGTCGCTGGAAGGGCCGCACCCGCACCAATAAGCTGGTCTTTTTTGAGGATGAGAGCGGCAGGGATTGGCAGGGTCAATTGGCCCACGTGGAAATCACCTGGACCGGCCCGTGGAGCCTGCGCGGAACTCTGCCCGGCCAGAAGCCGCTTATTGCCACAGACGAGCCGCTGCTGATCCCGTTAATGGCGTAACATAAGTGGCTGAGCTATTCTATGGCGTATGTTATTGACGTTACCCAAGAAGCTAAAGAGGATTTATCGTATTATACAGCTTTTGAACGTAAAACTATTGTGACGGAGATACGAGCTCAGCTTAAGTACGAGCCACTTGTAGAAACCAAAAATAGAAAGCAGTTGCGTGACAACCCAATTGCTACTTGGGAATTACGAATAGGAATGTATCGTGTCTTTTACGAAGTTGACGTAACAGGCCAAACTGTAAGTGTAGTTTCGGCTGGACATAAAATCCACAATACCCTCTGGATCAGAGGGCAAGAGGTGCAGTTATGAAGACGGTTGATTTAGCGAGTGAACAGATTGATTTGACCAGCTTACTCCGGCTGGCCCAAAATGAGCCAATTCTGCTGCTGACGGCAGAAGGGCAAGAATTTTTGTTGTCCGAAGCAGATGATTTTGAGCGGGAAGTGGAGACGCTTCGCGCCAGCAAATCTTTTCAGCAGTTTTTAGACGAGCGATCCGCTGGCAAAAGTAAAATCTCGCTTGATGAGCTTGAACTTGAGATTGAACGAGAGCTTGCCTCCCTGAATATAGACTCGACTGAATCTTAATGATAAGATTGTCCATGAAGTTAGGCAGAATTAGCCCGCTTCATTAAAAAAAAGAGTGTTTAACTGGACCTGCCAGGTACGCTTCGCGAAACCCTGGCAGGTCTTTTATTTTTGCAACTTTTCCCCTTATAATCCGTATAGCCTTATGCAGACGCACAAACAGGAAGTTTACTGCATATGGTCAACGCGTTAACCTTTGGTTGGAATAGCTCAATGAAATCCGTGGCCACGGAACAAACAACCGCCAGGCCGGTTGCCCCGGAAGCGCAGGCCCAGGAACAACGCTGGGCGCTGGCTGCCCAGCATGGCGACCGCTCGGCGTTTATGCGCTTGGTCGAGGCCTACCAGCGGCCCGTCTACAACCTGTGCTACCGCATGCTCGGCGGGGATGTGGCCGAGGCCGAAGATGCCGCCCAGGAGACCTTTTTGCGGGCTTACACCAAGCTGAATACCTACAACTCCAGCCGCAAATTCTCGTCCTGGCTGTTCTCGATTGCCTCACACTACTGCATTGACCGGCTGCGCCAGCGCCGTTACCAGTTCATCGGTTGGGACGAGCTGCCCGCGCCGGATCAGGCCGTACTGTCCAGTCCAGAACCGCAGCCGGAGGCCGCCACCCTGAGCCGGGAGGAGCAAGCGACTCTGCACACGCTCCTCAATTCGCTCCCCGCCGACTACCGGGCGGCAACCATTCTGCGCTACTGGCACGAACTCTCGTATGAGGAAATAGCTGAGGCGCTGCATACCAGCGTCAGCGCTATCAAAAGCCGCCTGTTTCGGGCCAGGCAGATGATGGCCGGGGAACTAGAAAAAATAAATGAGACAGAGGCGTAAGGCGTGATGCGTAATCATAAATTTTACGTATGACCCGTGACAGGGAAGATGATGGAGACGAACTTATGACCCACGATACTTTCACCGAACAGCTCTCTCTCTGGTTAGACAACGAACTGAGCGCGCCCGAAGCGGCTGAGTTGCAGGCTCATCTGGCCGATTGTCATGCCTGCCAGCACACCTACCAGGCTCTGCAGCAAGTGGACACGCTGCTGCGGAGTAGAGCAGGTGTAGTGGTTGGGCCTGCCCCCGGCTTCGCGGCCCGGTTTGAGAATCGCCTGGCCCAGCAGCAGGCCCGCCATAATGGACATATCTGGTTAGGTTTTGGGGTGCTGCTCGTTGGGACCCTGTTCCTCTTCGTCATCGGCGGTATTTTGCTGGGTACTTTCGTCAGCGCTGGCATTAACCTGGTTGGGATAGACATCCTCTATAACGGGTTGGCCGGTCTAATCACATCGGCTAACACGCTGGCAGTCTGGCTGAACCTGGCCGGCCTGTTTCTGAAAGCCTGTTTGATCACGATGAGCCAGCCTTTGTTCTGGGGCTGTGTTCTGATTGCTGCCGGGATGGCCTGGTTGTGGCTGCGCCTGCTCAAACTCGCCAACCGGCCGGCTGCGGTTGAACTGTTAATCTAATTCAAGTTGCCACTTAGCTGCGAAAAATCACCCTTCGATAAGCCTACGGCACTCAGGATGATTTTTCGCAGCATCCCGAGTAGTCCTGAGCGAAGCGAAGGGCGTATCGAGGGGTGCTGCTTCGAGGGTAGCAACTTGGGTTAATCTAATAACTTTTGAAGATCAAATTTAATGATAGGGTTGGAAGGCTGGAAGCGTGGAAGGTTGACCGGTAATTTAACCAGCCTTCTAATCCTCCAAGCTTCCAACTTGTTACCTTCCAAATACCTGTGGAGAAAAAAGATGAAACGCAAATTTTTGACTAAAACGATGACTTTAATTTTACCCTTGCTCCTGGCGGTAGTTTCCCTTTTTGCCTTGACTCCTCCCGCGCTTGCGCAAGGACCCAACGGTGACCAGGTAATTTTTGGCGACAACCTGGAGCTAAAGGCCGAAGAAAAAATCAACGGGGATGTGCTGGTTTTTGGCGGCAATGTAACCATCCCCAAGGGCAGCGAAATTAATGGCGACATGGTTGTGTTTGGCGGCAACGCCCACATTGACGGCACGGTCACAGGCGATATTGGCCTGCTTGGCGGTAATATTAACCTGGGAAAAACAGCCGTGGTCAAGGGAGATATTGGCCTGGTCGGCGGAAAGGCCGACATAGCTGAAGGCGCTACGGTCGAGGGCCAGGTGCAGACGCTCAATCGCTTCGTCTTTGGCGAAGGCGAGGGTTTTACCGTTCCCCCGATCCCGCCCGTCTCGCCTGTTCCACCGATCCCTCCTGTCCCGCCTGTCCCCCCCCTGCCGACAATCTCGCCGGATCATGTAAGTTCGGGTCTCTTGGGCGGAGCCAGCAGAATGTTGGGCTTCTTCAAAAACCTGGTCGAAGATATAGCGATCCTGGTAGCAATAGCAGTGATAGCCTGGCTGGTGGCGGCCTTTATGCCGGAACAGATGAAAGTAGTCGGCGATACTATGACCCAATCAGCCCCGCTAAGCTTTGGCCTGGGTTTGGTGACCTGGGTTGTGGCGGCAGTGATTGGCGGGGTGCTGGCCATCACTATTTGCCTGGCCTTTATCCCGCTGCTGGGCTTTATCCTGCTGGCCATCGCCACGCTCTTTGGCTGGATTGTGGCCGGCCAGCTCATCGGCGAGCGGCTGCTGATTGCCAGCGGGCGGCCTTACCCTAACCTGGTCAGTTCGACGGTGATAGGCGTAACTGCTCTGACCATCGTCGCCACGATGCCCCTCATCGGCGAGGTGCCTTGTATCGGCTTTATCTTTGGCCTGGTGGGGACCCTGGTGGGCCTGGTTGTCTCCCTGACCGGCTTAGGGGCGGTCATCCTGACCCGTTTCGGCACGCAGTCTTATCCGCCACAGGCGTATGCCTATGCCGGCGGCGTATCTCCGGCGCCCAAACCTGCCCCGGCTCCTGCCGATATTCTCGCCTCCCTGGAACGATCCGAGGCGGAACTACGAGCCAGAATTGACGCCGCTTTAGCCGAAGCGGACGCCGCCGCCAAAGAAGCTCCGGCAGAAGAAGAGCCAACCGGTGGGGAAGCGGAAGAAGACGCAGGCAGCGAAGAAGGATCGAGCGGTGAGCAGCCGCCGAAGAAACGCCGCAAGCCCAAAACGCAAGCGCCAGACACCGACGACGAGCCTGAACAAAACCCTGTTTTGTAAAGTAGTAACTACCCCAATGTCATTTCGAGGCCGCAGGCCGAGAAATCCCTGAAGCGACACATAGGCATGAGGGATTTCTCCCTTCGGTCGAAATGACATGCCTGAGCAGTTACAGTAAAGCGACGGATTGTGAAACTCTATCTACTGCTGATTGTTCTGACTGCTTTGATCGTCACCGGCGCCGTCCGGCTATCTAACCTCGATCTTACCCGTATCGAGACCGACCCGGCAGCAGCCTTCATCCTGGCCCCAACCCTACCTGTTAGAGCCAGCAATGACCCGGTAACGGTGAAAATGAGCGTCGCGCCGTGTGGAAACCAACCCCGCGACGACAACCAATCCGTTGAACGTAGAACGTAGGTCACGCTTGAACTGTAACCTAAGCAAGACTCACTTTGTCTATTTCATCACTCTCCGCCGAATCATTTTGATCTCATCCAATCCCAAAAAGTAAGCCAACCCCACATAGACCACCCCCCCGACTCCGACAGCAACCACTCCGCCCAGCCAGGCAGGCCCAGCCGGCAGAAAGGGCAGCAGCAGCCCCAGGGCCAGGGCCATGCCGGCAGCGGCCAGGCCCATTTTACCGATAGCTCCACCCAACCCCGGCTCGGCCAGCCCGTCCAAGTACGGGCGCAGCAGCACCAGCAGGGCGACCATCTCCAAGGTCACGGCGATGGAGTTAGCCAGGGCCAGCCCGCCGTGCGGCGGCCAGCCCCACCGGGCAAAAAGGCGCAGCAACAGCAAGCTCAGGCCAACATTGACCACCATCGCCGCCACGCCGACGGCGACTGGAGTTTTGGTGTTTTTGAGGGCATAAAAAGCGCGCGTGGCAATTTCCACCACGGCGTGACCGATCAGCCCCAGGGCAAAAAAGCCTAAGGCCCAGGCCGTCGCCGACGTCGAGTCCGGCCCAAAGGCGCCTCGTTCCAATAGCAAGCGCACAATCGGTTTAGCCAAGATAATCAATCCTACCGCAGCGGGAAGGGTCAGGAAAAGCAGGTTGCGCAAGGTCAAGATGAAAACGTGACAGAACTCCGCCCACTTTTCCTGGGCCGCCAGCGCCGCCAGGGTGGGAAAAAGGGCCGTCGCCACCGACTGGGCAATGATGCCCTGGGGCAAGAGCATGATAATCCAGCCGTAGTTCAAAGCCGTCAGGCTGCCGGCGGTCAGAGTGGCCGCCAGCACCGCGCTGACAACAAAATTCAACTGCACGGCGGCCAGCCCCAGCACCCGCGGCCCCATCAGCTGGGCGACTTCGTGCAGACTGGGGTTATCTCTGGCCAGCGTTGGCTGGTAGCGCAAGCGGTCTTTGGCCAACAGGCCGGGCAACTGCACCAGCAGATGGGCCGCTGCGCCCGCCAGCACCCCGGCGGTCAAGCCGCGCACGCCCCAGGCTGGGCCGAGCAGCCACGCCCCCAGGATAATAGCCAGGTTGTAAATCACCGGGGCCAGGGCCGGCAGAAAAAAGTGCTGGTAGGCGTTCAAAATCCCCATCACTACCCCGCTGACGCCAAAAATCACGGTCGAGATGAGCATCCAGCGCATCAGCTCGGTGGTCAGGATTTGTTGTTCTGCGGAAAATTCGCCAAAAAAGGTTTGGACAATCCAGGGGGCAAAGAAGGCGGCCAGCCCGCCCAGGCCGGTCAAAAGAAGAATGATCCAGTTGATGATGGCCGAGGCCAGCCGCCACGCGCCGGGCAAATCCTGGCGGGCCAAGTAGCCGGTGAAAACGGGGATAAAAGCCGAACCCAGCGCGCCCCCCGCAACCACGTAAAACAGAAAATCGGGCAGACGAAAAGCAGCCAGGTAAGCGTCCATCTCGGCGCTGGTGCCGAACTGGCGGGCAATGACCACCTCCCGCAGCAGTCCCAAGGCCCGGCTGGCAAGAAACAGCACCATGACCAGCGAGGCGGCGCGAGCAATGCGGCTGAGGGAGGAGGTTGGAGTGGTTGTTTTGGCTTGACTCAAGTAAATGCCTTTAAAGCAAGTCGGACTCAATCTCTTCTATGAGGAATGAAAGATTTGGGGAGGTAAAACTCAAGTTGGGAGCAGGAATACGGTGATGTTTAATATCGGGGGGGATATGCTTATGGTGGGGGTGGGTACTGGCTAGCGTTGGATCATTGGGGTGGGGTTGTGAGTCATACCAATACAACTTCTCGTTGCCACGCCATACCTCGTAACTGTAACCCTCAATGGTTAAAGGCTCAGTGTCCCAAGTTAGCCGTTCATAGACTGCCAAACGATATTCGTCAGAGAAAGCGATTTCACCTTTTAATTCAGCCAAACCCCGGCCACGCTGTGCCACTACGAGCGTCGAGTGAAGAAGGCTCGAATATCGCTGGGGCAGGGTATAGACGAAAATTTCATAATCACGCAGGGACTGGAATTGGTTCATGGCGAGCGGTCTTTTCAATCATCTCAGCCAGGGTAAGAGTCTCAGCGCGAAGCGACTGGATTGTAGCCTGATACCGCTCGCGCCGCCGTAGCCAGACCTTGTAGGCGCTGGCCCAGGCTGTCCAATCTTGCACCCAAGTTTCGTCGGGTGGTTCTTCACCAGCGATGTAAGCTTCATAAAAGGTTTCAGAGAGAACTCCGTATTTGCGCTCATAGGCGCGCATCTCATCCTCAAGCGCGTAGATGTCTAAAAGAATATCTTCAAGAGTCATTATGCTGCTCCTTCAAGTTTGAGATTGGTAGAGTTATTATAATCCAGGCCAGACGGGTATACAAGATGAAGCTAGAACTGCTGACTTCGTTGAGGTGTTGAGGTGTATTCTGAAATTAGCGTCCTCAAGCCATCTTCGGTGATGCAGTGATCCTACAGCTTATACCCAATCTGGCGCAAGAAGCCCTTGCGCCAGGCGATGTCTTCCTCACCCTCGAGGCCCTGGGGGCTGAAACCATCTACCACGCCCAGAATAGCCCGACCCTGATCGGTCTCGGCCACGATGACCTCGGTGGGATTAGCCGTGGCGCAGAAGATGCGGCATACTTCGGGGACAACTTTAACGGCGTTCAGTACGTTGATGGGGTAGTACCCCTCGCCGAGAAAGACGATAAAGCTGTGCCCCGCTGCCAAGGCCAGCGCATTTTTTTGGGCCAAATTTATCATTTCCAGGTCTGTGCCGGAGTGCCGGACCAGGCATTTGCCCGAAGCCTCGCAGAAGGCCAGGCCGAATTTGATCCCCGGCACGGTATTCACCAGCGCCTCATGAATATCCTCGACCGATTTGATGAAATGGGTTTGTCCGAGGATAAAATTAATCGCTTCCGGTTTTTCAATCTTTACGGTTTTGAGTTCCATCGTTCTGTCCTCCCAGCTTCATTGTAGCATATCTAACCACCACGTACAACAGACCCCTACATCCTAATTTTTGGGGTGCGTTCGATTTTGGTCTCGTCCTTCGATACCGCCTTTGGCCTACTCAGGACGAGATGAACGCATCCTAATTCTGCCGCCAATTGCCACCCTACCGGCTTTAAGCTATACTTGCCCCTTGTGGCTAACTTTGAACATGAGATCCTGGCCCGGCGCTATGCCGCCGGAGAACGCGGTTTTCGCCTGGAAATGCTGGATTTATCCGGCGCGGATTTGAGCAGGCTGGATTTTTCGGAGGCCTGGCTGCGAGATACCGATTTTAGCGGGGCTGATCTGCGCGGCTGTCGTTTTGCCGGCGCGCCGCTGCCGGGCACGAATTTCAGCGGGGCCGACTTGACCGGGGCCGACCTGCACGGGGCAATCGCCGCCGGAGCCGTTTTTCGCCGGGCCACCCTGGTTGAGGCCAGCCTGCGTTCGGCGGACCTGTACGGAGCCGATCTGAGCGAGGCTAACCTGACCCGCGCCGACCTGACTCAGGCTGACCTGTCGCTGGCGCAGGCGAGATACGCTGTTTTTACCGGCGCCCGCTTGATCCGCGCCATCCTTTTCAGTACCAACTTCGCCCACGCCGACCTGCGCAGCACCGATCTGGCCCAGGCCGAAAATATCAGCAGCGCCAATTTTGACAGCGCCCTC
Source organism: Anaerolineales bacterium (assembly GCA_015075185.1). Taxonomy (GTDB): domain Bacteria; phylum Chloroflexota; class Anaerolineae; order 4572-78; family J111; genus DSQQ01. The sequence continues at coordinate 992,206 of JABTUW010000001.1, forward strand.
CTTCCTCCCGATTACCAGCCCGTCAACAATCCCCGCCGGTCGAGGGTTGCGCGGGGATTTTTTGACAGGAAAAAAAAGAAGTAAGTAGAGATATTGCGTGTTGCGTATTGCGTAAAAATTTTACGCAATACGCAACACGTTTCACACGTTTCTGAAAAGGAGGTACATTGCTATGGCCGGTCCTGTTGATTTTTCCACCGTGCAGTGGGCGCGGAAGATGAGCGCTCTGGCGCAAAACTTTGCCGGTCTCGCTCCGGCGGACCTGCGCAAGCTGGGCAATTTTTTGGCTAAGCTGGCCGATTTGCGCCAGCAGGAGGGCGAGCTGACCGAGCAGCAGTTGCAGGTGATTATGCAAGGGCTGCGCAGCAAAGAGCTGGTCAAGCTGGAACTGGCAAAAGGCGGCGTTTCGGTCGAGTTTAGCGGCGGCGGCTTTGAGTATGAGCGTTTCCTCCTCCGCGCCGATGGCAAAGTGCCGAACAACCGCTACGAAACAAAGAAGGCCGTATGACTGAATTGATCCTGAATGAAACTTTCGACCAACCGGTTTTCGACTCGCGCCTCCAGTGGTTTCACCCGCCCCAAAAGTGGTCTATCCAGACGGAGGCCTCGGCGCTGGTGGTTGAGCCGGAGGCCGGAACAGATTATTGGCAAAAGACGCATTATGGCTTTGAGGCCGACAACGGCCATTTTTTGTTTACCGAGGTGACGGGTAATCTGATTTTGACCACTTGCGTGCGCTTTCGCCCGGCGCACCAGTACGATCAGGCCGGTCTGATGGTGCGGATTTCGCCGCGGTGCTGGCTAAAAACTTCGGTCGAGTACGAGCCGGATGGCCCCGCCCGGCTGGGGGCAGTGGTGACCAATTTCGGTTATTCTGACTGGTCCACCCAAAACTTTGGTGGCAACGAGGTTTGGCTGCGGATACGGCGGGAGAGCAGCGATTATACCGTCGAATATGCCGAAGTTATTCCCCTCGGTAGTGAACCTCGCTGGATCCAAATCCGGCTGGCGCACCTGCACGATGACAGCGGCGGTGTGGTGCAGGCCGGGTTATACGCGTGCAGCCCTGTCGGCGCAGGGTATGTGGCCGAATTTGATTGCATACAGATAGAAAAAGGACGCCTGGAGTAGACAGGGAACGTTGATGCAAGACGCGGATATTCATCGGATCATTGCCATTTTGCAGGAATGTGCCCGGCAGTGGCAGCCGGGCCTGGTTGACGATATGGCCCGGGTCGAACCGAACCCCTACCATATTTTAATTACGACCGTACTGAGCCTGCGCACCAAAGACACCATGACGGCCCAGGTCGCGCCACGGCTGTTTGCCCTGGCCGGCACTCCCTCCGATATGGTCCGCCAGACGCCGGAGAAAATTGCTGAGACGATTTACCCGGTAGGATTTTATCGAACCAAGGCCAGAAACATCATTGATATTTCACAAAGGCTGCTTGACGAGCATGGTGGTCAGGTTCCGCCCGACCTGGACGAGTTGCTCAAACTGCCGGGCGTCGGCCGGAAGACGGCCAATTTGGTCCTGACTGCCGGCTTCAATTTGCCCGGTATCTGCGTGGATACCCACGTCCACCGCATTTCCAACCGCTGGGGTTATGTCAAAACCAAAACCCCCGAAGAGACCGAATTTGCCCTGCGGGCGAAGCTGCCGCCGGAATATTGGATCGAGTACAACGGACTGCTGGTCAGCATGGGACAAACCATCTGCCACCCAACCTCACCCTGGTGCAGCAAGTGCCCGCTGATCCGGTTCTGCGAACGGATTGGTGTGGGGCGCAGCCGCTAAAGAGGGTATTCTACACTTCTGCCGGGTGATAGTAAGAGATTTTGGCGCGATTTAACAGGGCGACTGACATCACCGGGGGCAGTGCTACATTCTTGGCCGGAAACATGGGAAAAATAGAGACATCCGTCAGGGACAGAAAACGTTTGGTGAGCGCATCCACCGCTCCGCCCAGGCTCATCTCCTGGCCCATGCTCAGATTGGCCTGGATGGCGAACTGACCGATGTAGAAGATACCCCGCTCCAAACGGGGCATCAGCTTGACTTTGACCTGCACCTCCGGCTCAACCGGGTAGACCAGGTAAATGTCTTCCATTTTGAGGTAAGCTTCTTTGTAGCGAATCGGTTTGAGCGGGTTGGCCTGACGCCAGGGAGTCGCCAGGCCGCTTAACACGGTTAGATAATTATAGTCCTGGTTATTAAGGTTATCATCCAAAGCCCCGACCGTTTTAACCTTCGCCTCTAATAAAAACTCGTCGAGCACAATTTTAGCGTCAACCTCAAAAATTTTCAGACTCAGTCCGCCGCCTGGTTTCATTACTTGCCTCCTGGGGGTCAATAAACTTAAGTGCTTATCCAGAAATAACTTCTTGAGTTTCCAAGAGTTCCTTGAGTTTCCTGGAATCTCGTAGAAACTGGGGCAACTCATTCCTTGACAATTATTAGTATAACCCGTTTTGAGTCACAGACAATATTTAAGGTTTTTTGTACTTTGGTTGCAGTGGGGGTAAAATTGGAAGCACGGGGGGCTAAAATCAAATTTGTCTAAGGAATAAACCATGAATAAGAAAACAATCAAAGATATTGAGGTAAAGGACAACCGTGCTTTGGTCCGCGTTGACTTTAACGTGCCGATGGAAAGCGGGCAGGTCAGCGACGACCGCCGTATTCGGGCCGCCCTGCCGACGATTAACTATCTATTGGATAACGGCGCCAGCGTCATCCTGATGAGTCACCTGGGCCGGCCTAAAGGCGGTCCCGACCCCAAATATTCGATGGGGCCGGTGGCGGCGAAATTGCAGGAGCTGCTGGGCCGGCCGGTCAAAAAGCTGGATGATTGTGTTGGGCCGGAAGTGGAGGCGGTTTGTAAAGCCGCACAGCCCGGTGTGGTGATCCTGCTGGAAAATACCCGTTTTTATAAGGAAGAAGAGAAAAACGACCCGGCTTTCGCCGCGAAACTGGCGGCGCTGGGTGAGATCTATGTCAACGACGCTTTTGGCAGCGCCCACCGCGCCCACGCCTCAACCGAGGGCGTGACCCATACCCTGCGCCCGGCAGTGGCCGGTTTTCTCATGGAAAAAGAGCTGGAGTACCTGGGCATGGCCCTGGCCGATCCGACCCGGCCCTTCCTGGCGATTATGGGCGGGGCTAAAATCTCCGACAAGATTGCCGTAATTGAAAATTTATTATCCAAAGTAGACTCACTGCTCATCGGGGGCGGCATGGCCAACACCTTTTTTGTGGCTCAGGGGTACAACGTTGGTAAATCACTGGTGGAAGCGGAGGCGGTGGACACCGCCAAAAAATTATTAGCCGAGCATGCCGACAAATTGGTTTTGCCGGTGGATGCGGTTGTCGGCAGCGAGTTCAAGGCCGAGGCCGAGGCCAAGACCGTGCCGGTGGACGAAGTTCCGGCCGACTGGATGATCCTCGATATTGGCCCGGCCACGATTGCTCACTTCTCCAATCGCCTGGCCGCGGCCAAAACGGTCGTCTGGAATGGGCCGATGGGCGTGTTTGAATTCCCCCGCTTTGCCGAAGGGACCTTTGCCGTTGCCAAGGCGCTGGCCGGCCTGAAGGATGCAACGACCATCATCGGCGGGGGCGACAGCGCCGCTGCCGTCGAGCAGTCCGGCCTGGCCGATAAGATGAGCCACATCTCCACCGGCGGCGGGGCCAGCCTGGAGTTTTTGGAGGGCATCGAGCTGCCCGGTGTGGCGGCCCTGGACGATAAGTAAAACGTGATGATTTATTTATCTCGTTCCCAAACAGAGTTTGGGAACGAGATAACATTTTAGGTATCAAAAAGGGAGTACGCCGAGTGAAGCGGGCTCCTTTTTTATTGCGGCTGGCCGGTCGGGGCGGGAGTCCAGGTAGGAATGGGCGTGGGTGGGGTGTTGGGGCTGGGGCACAGGTCGGGTCTCAAGCCGTACCAGGCCGGATTGTAGCCGGAGCTGTCAATTTCCAGTGATTTCAACAGCCAGGGTACGGCTTTATCACACTGCTTATTGTCCAGGTAGGCATAAGCCAGGCCCAATTGGTAATAATACTCAATCGGCGCCTGGGATTTTTCTTTGAATTGAATATTGACCTGGGCGCGCCGGTCGGCCTGGGGCTGAAAGTAGCCGACACTGTCGGTGCGGTTGGGCCAGAAAGTCACTTTGATTTCGTAGGGCGTGGTCTCAGGCTGGGGTAAATTTTTGAGGTCAAGGAAAAGGTTGCCGCTGGCCGGATCGAGCGTGGCGCTTCCGGTTGCCTGACTAAAGACCTGGGTAGACGTCAGCGAGTCGGTGGGGCCTAACAGAATCGTCTCACCTTTGATAGACTGGGCCAGCAGGTCCGCACAGGACTGCTCGGTTTCGACGCTGGGCGCAGCGGAGTAGTTGACCGGTTTCAACTGCGCCACAAAATTGAGGCCGTCCGTGGAGCGCATAAAACGGCCGCGCAGAACAGGCCGGGAGGCTGGGCCGGTCAGAGTTTGGGTTTGAGTATGGATTTCGACCTGGCGGACGCGGCGAAGCAGCTCCCCTTCGGCCAAATCAATCGCTTTGGGGAAGTATTCGATGGCGTTCTCGAAATTTTGGCGGGTGTAGTAGACCGTTGCCAGGTGGCCCCAGGCGCTCTCCTTGCGAAAGGGATTGACATAGATCGGGTCAACCCCGATACTCTGTTCCAGGGCATTGATGGCCCGGACGTAATCTCCGTTAAGGTAGTAGGTCCAGCCCAACAAGTCGTAACCTTCAGGGTCAAAAGGGCTTAACTTAATTGCCTTTTTAAACCGTTCGGCGGCAGTTTCATAATCGCCCAGAGCATTCTGATAAATTCGCCCGGAGTCAATATAGAGCGGAGCTAAATTAGGGGCCAGGGTGATGGCGTTGTCATAAAATTTGACCGCCTCGGGGTAGCGGCCCTGGACCTCCAAAGCATAGCCCATGTTGTGGTGCGCATCCATACTTTGAAAATTCAAATTGAGCGCCTGCTGCGCGTTTTCGCGAGCCGCCCCCCAGTTGCCCGTATCCGCGTAGATTTCCGACAGAAAGGCATAAGCCTCGGCGTAGTCGGGTTTCAACTCAATGGCGCAGGAACAAACATCAAACGCCTCGGCGTAACGCGCCTCCCAATCGAGGGCGCGGCAGTAATGGGCCAGATTTTCGGGATTGTTGGGGTTGAGGGCGACGGCTTCGCCGGCCCGGTCCAGGGCGCGCCCCGTATCGCGGACAAAAATCAGCAGGCGCGACTGGCGCATGTAAGGCACATCATTGCCGGGGTCAATGCGAATGGCCTCCTCGTAGGCGTCAATGGCCTCCTTGAGCTTGCCCTGGGCAAAGTAGGCGTCGCCATCGCCGATGTAAAGGACGGCAGGTCGGGTCGGCGTTGGGGTTGGCTCAAATTGCTTGGCCAGAGTATTTGTCTCGATATTGAAATAGCCGACATAGATGCCCACCAATAAGGCCAGCGCTGCCAGCATGCAGGTGAACAGTCCATACAAAACAAACGATAAAAGCGGCCCGCGCTTTTTTTCTCTGGGGCGATAGTACATGACTAATGATGAATTGCCCGTAGGGGGCCTTTGGCTCTGAATTATGAATAATGAATTGTGAATGGGAACAGGTCTGATGCTCCTGTTAGCAATTCACAATTTACAATTCACCACTCACAATTGTTAACCGACTTTCATGCCGGCGGCTTCGTTTAAAATCTCGCGCGCGCTGTCGCGGGTGCTCTGGCTGACCGCGCCCAGCATCTGGGCCAGCTCTTCCACCCGGCCATCCCCGGCCAGGACCTGCACGCCGGTCTGGGTGCGCGCGCCGCTGACGTGTTTGGTGACATGATAGTGGGTATCGCCATATCCGGCAATTTGGGGCAGGTGGGTCACGCAGAGCACTTGATGCTGGCCCTGGTGCGACAGCTCCCACAATTTCCGCCCGACCACGCCACCAACCCGCCCGCCGATGCCCTGGTCAATTTCGTCAAAAATCAGGGTCGGGGTTTCGTCGGCTACGGCCAACACGGATTTGAGAGCCAGCATGATCCGGCTGGTTTCGCCGCCGGAGGCTACCTTGACCAGGGGTTTGAGAGGTTCGCCGGGGTTGGGGGCAATCAGAAATTCAACCCGGTCAATGCCGCGCTCGTCGCAGGCCAGGGTTTTGAGGCCCTGCTCCGTTTCGACATAAACGCCTTTGGGATCGTCGTTCCAGGTCAGCTCGACGGCAAAATCGGCCTTGGCCATACCCAGGTCGGCCAACTGGGACACGACGCCCTGGGCCAGGGTTTGCCCCGCCTCGTTTCGGGCGGCGGACAGGGCCAGCGCCATCCGACCAATTTTGCGCCGCAGCTCTTCTTCAATTTGGCGCAATTCTTCAATGCGCTCCTCGCTGTGGCTGATCTGCTCCAATTCGGCCTGCGCCCGCTGGCCAAACTCGATGATTTCCTCAATCGAGTTGCCGTACTTGCGTTTGAGGCTAAAAATCAGGCCCAGCCGCTCCTCCACTTCTTGCAGGCGGGTCGGGTCAAAATCAATATTCTCAGTGTAGTCGCGCAGCGTTCCGGCCAATTCCTCAAGCTGATAAGTCAGAGTTTCCACCAACTGCTGCTGCTCTTGCACACTAGAATCCAGCTTGACCAGGCTGCTAACCGCCCGCGCCGCCTGTCCCAGTATATCTGCCGCCGACGGTTGCTCATCCCCATCTCCTTCGACCAGCAGGCGGTAGGCTTCGCCGGCAAACTGGCTGATCTGTTCGGCATTAGCCAGGCGGTTGCGCTCGACATTCAACTCCGCTTCTTCGCCGGGTTTCAGTTTGGCCGCCCCAATTTCTTCAACCTGGAAGGAGAGTTGGTCTACGCGCCGGGCCAACTGCTGCTCGTCGCGCTGCAAATCGGCCAATTCCTGGCGGACGCGGCGCAATTGGCGCACTTCGGTGGCCAGGGCCTCGCGCTGCTCGTCCAGCCCGGCGTAGCGATCCAGAAAAACTTGATGCTGGCGCACTTGCAGCAGGCTGAGATGTTCGCTCTGGCCGTGAATGTCAATCAGGGCCTGGGCAACTTCTTCCAGGATACTCAAATTGACCGTACTGCCATTAACCCGGCAGAAATTCCGGCCGGTGCTACGAATCTCGCGGCCCAGCACGAGGGTGTCCGGCTCTTCGCCCTCCAGCCCCTCCCGTTCAAGGACAGGGTTAATGGCAGCCTGTAAGGGCGGCGACAGGCGAAAAACACCTTCCACGCGCGCCCGGTCGCAGCCCGCCCGAACAAACGAAGTGTCGGCCCGCCCGCCGAGAAGCATACTGACGGCATCAATAATAATAGATTTGCCCGCCCCGGTTTCCCCGGTGAGCACGTTAAAACCGGGATGAAAAGCCAGGCTCAGGTGGTCAATAATCGCAAAATCAGAAACATTTAATTCTATGAGCACGTTGATAAACCTCAGTCACATGTTGCGTCTTCCATATTTACGCAATACGCAACACGCAATACGAAAGTTGATTTAACTGCAACTTTAGTCAAACTTTTACGTATTGAGTATAGCACAAGCGTTCGAGCTTCGTCAAACAAGTTAAATGAGTGTAATTTTGGGTGGATTCACCCGGCGAAGCGACTATTGTCAGCCCCCAGTAGGTTTGGTATAATGGGGATGCACTGACCCAGCAGTAGAGTCAAAAATTCACTTTTATCTTAAAAAGGGAGATTTCATAACTATGGATATCGGCTCTGCCTTTACCTACATGTTCGATGATCAGGATTGGATCAAGAAAATTGCGATTGGCGGCGGGATTACCCTGGTCGCCCTTATCTTGACCCCTATCCTCGTCGGTCTGGCCCTGTTTTTACCTTTAAGCGGTTATATGCTAGAAACGCTCAAAAACGTGCGCGATGGCCGTCCAACGCCGCTGCCGGAATGGACCAATTTTGGCGACCTGTTTTCTAAGGGATTGATGATCTTTGTCATCTACTTAGTATATAATATCCCCTCTATTCTTTTCTCATGTATCTCAGGCGGGATTAGCGCAGCCACGGCTAATCCAGATATTGACCAGGACTTGGTGGCTACTTTGGGCATTGTTTCCGCCTGTGCTAGTTGTCTGCAGGTTATTCTCAGCCTTCTCGGCAATGCCTTACTGCCGGCGGCAATTATCCGCTACGCCGAGTTTGGTTCGCTAGGGGCGGCTTTTCAGTTCGGTGAAATATTCAACTTTATTAGGAATAATATTGGGGACTACATCATTGTAGTTTTACTGAGTTGGGTGGCCGGTTTGATTGCCGCTTTCGGGTTGATTCTGTGTATAATCGGCGTATTTTTCACCGGTTTTTGGTCAATCCTGGTTACGGCCAATCTGTATGGACAGTTGGCCCGCAAGGCCAGCAGTCCCATGCCAGCGGCTCTGTAAAGAGATGGGACACTAAAATAAGTCAGGCTATTTTGACCTGGCCGGAGGGACACTATAATCTCTCGAAACGGTCAGCGACCCATGGGGTTATTAATATCAAGAGACTCAATCGGGGTTTTTTAGCAGTAAGGAGGTTAGACCATGATTGACGCCTTTTCAAATATTGCGACCGCCTTCGGGTTATCGTCTTCGGCCGGGTTGAATGCCTATTTGCCTCTGTTGATCGTGGCCCTGACGGCCCGGTATACCGATTTGATCCACCTCAACAAACCCTGGGATGTGATGACCAGCGGCTGGGTTATCGGCGCGCTGGCGGTGCTGCTACTGGTTGAAATGACGGTAGATAAAATCCCGGCGGTGGATTCGCTCAACGACGTTATCCAGACGGCGGGCCGGCCTATCGCCGGAGCCATCCTGTTTGCCGCCAGTTCGGGGGTCGTGGGCGACCTGCACCCGGCCCTGGCTTTTATTGCCGGGCTGATTTTGGCCGGAAGCGTCCATGCCGTTAAAACGACGGCCCGGCCTATGGTCACGGCCACGACAGCCGGCGTGGGCAACTGGGCGGTCAGCCTTTTGGAGGACGTTATCGCCCTGATCGCGGCGATTCTCGCCATCTTGCTGCCCATCATCGTCGTCCTGGCTGTTATCTTCCTGTTCCTCTTGTTCATCTGGTGGCAGAGCCGGCGGCGTCGTTCTAAAGCGCTGGCTGCTTAAAATAGTTTGAAGATATTCCTCATTCGTCTTGCGTGTTGCGTATTCCGTAAAATAAACAGAATACGCAACACGCCATAGTTCGTCACTCAGGAGTTACTGCATGCAACAACCAGACTACGCTTCCTCTCAAACCAGCACAATGGCTATTGTCAGCGTGATTTCAGGCGTATTGAGTTGGTTCGCCCTGCCCTTTATTGGGGCTGTCGTGGCGATCTTTACCGGTCATATGGCCCGCAATGAGATAAAAAGTAACCCTGGCATGCAAGGCGACGCTTTAGCCCTTATTGGCCTGATTTTAGGCTATCTGCATATTATCACTTTTTGCGGCGCATTACTGCTATTCCTCCTTTTCTTTGGCGGGATTGTTGGCCTGAGCGGCTGCGCGATCCTATCCGAGGCGGGTCAATCGGGCGCTTCTTTATCTATCCCGCCTATTCCCCTGAACTGATGGCGCGCTCCCCTGTTGCTACAATCCGGCAAGAGTTACAGGCCAGCCGTCGCGCGACGCTACAATTGATTGACCCTCTCGATGCTGAAACGGCGGCATTTCGCCTACGACCCGATGCCTGGAGTATCAAAGACCACGTGGCTCACCTGATGGCGGTGGAAGAGTCAGTCATCCACTTTGCCCATCGCATTCTCGACGAAGATTGTCCCATTTCACCGCTTTGTCACGACGTGGCTTTTAACCAGGACGTTTGGAACAACCGTGAAGTGGCCGAGCGAGCCGGCTACACCTGGACTGAAGCTCGCTGCGCGCTCGATGCCGTCCGGCAAGAACTGCTGGCGCTCCTCGATCATATCCCCATTGAAGCACTGGACCGGCTGGGTTCCCATCCTGTTTGGGGAACGCCAGTGACTCTCGCCAGTGTCCTGCGCGTCCCCTACCGCCACGAGCGCCGTCACCGTGATGAGATTGCGGCGCTGGCTGCTCTCAAGCAAACCGAAATGTCCTCAGGAGTCCCGAGTTGAATCGGGACTCCTGTTTTCTAGAACTACCCACAAAATATGGGAAAATGAACCCATTAGCCTACAAGATATAGTGCTCATTTGAAAATTGATCCAACTTAGTTTACAATTATTGGTACTTGCGTATTAGCCATCCTCATTTATTCTAATTCAGGGTAGTGCCAGAAACACAGTCGTACCGGAAAGGAGCATCATGAAATCAGTTGGATTTACGCCGATGCCCGAGCGGATCACCCGCCTGGCCGAGATTGCTTACAACTTATGGTGGACCTGGCATCCAGAGGCCCAGGAACTTTTTCAACGTATTGACGCCCGCTTGTGGGAGGATGTTTATCACAACCCGGTTTTATTTCTGCGGGAAGTCCGCCAATCTTCGCTGGATGAAGCAGCTAACAGTTCCGAATTTATCCGCGCTTACCACAACATCTTGACTGCTTTTGACGAGTACCATGTGTTTGATCAAACCTGGTTCAAACATACTTACCCCGACAAAATGAATAAACCAATTGCCTATTTCTCGGCGGAGTTTGGGCTGCACGAATGCCTGCCGATTTACTCCGGCGGTCTGGGCGTCCTTTCCGGCGACCATACCAAAGAAGCCAGCGATCTTGGCTTGCCTTTCATCGGGGTTGGCTTTTTGTACCCGCAGGGCTACTTCAGGCAGGTCATCACTCCCAACGGCGACCAGGAAGCTTATTATGTAAAGGTACGCTTCGCCGAAGTCCCGGCGCGGCCAGCCTTTACCGCCGACGGCAAAGAAATCGTGGTGTCGGTGGCTTTGCCGGCCCGGGGTGACTTGCCCGACCGGCGCGTCCATGCCAAAGTGTACCAAATTCAGGTCGGTAATGTCCCCCTGTACCTGATGGATACCGATATTCACCCCAACGCCCCCGAAGACCGGGAACTCTCGGCCCGGCTTTATGGCGGCGATGAAGAGATGCGCCTGGCCCAGGAAAAGGTTTTGGGGGTGGGCGGGGTGCGGGCCTTGCGCGCCCTGGGTATCGAGCCGGCCGTATTTCACATGAATGAGGGACACTCCGCCTTTTTGGTCTTGGAACGAGCCAGGGGCTTGGTCCAAAAGGGCCTGACGTTTGCCCAGGCCGCCGAAATCGTGCGCAAATCCTCGGTCTTTACCACGCATACCCCGGTTCCGGCCGGCCATGATGCTTTCCCCTTCCACATGATGGATCGCTACTTTCCCCACTGGCACGAAAATCTCAAGATAAGCCGGGAAGAGTTCTTGAATTTGGCCCGGCAGGACCAAAGCTGGGGACCCACCTTCAGCATGACTGTCCTGGCCCTTAAAATGTCGGGAAAACATAACGGCGTGAGCAAATTACACGGCGAAGTATCCCGCAAAATGTGGAGCTGGCTCTGGCCCAACAAAAGCGTGGACGAGACGCCGATTACCTATGTGACCAACGGAATCCATACCGAAACCTGGCTGGCTCCCGAACTGAAGACCTTGTTTGATACCTACCTGGGCAAAGACTGGGTGCTGCGCATTGACGACCAGGCCATGTGGAAGAAGGTCAACGAGATTTCTGATGAAACGATGTGGGAAGTGGTCAATCAACTGCGGGCCAGGCTCATTGATTTTGTGCGCATGCGCACCCGCCAGCGCCTGATCCGCCTGAGAATGCACCCCAACGACATCCAAGCGACGGTTGACCTGTTAAATCCGAAAGCTTTGACGATTGGTTTTGCCCGCCGCTTTGCCACTTACAAACGGGCCACCCTGATTTTCCACGATACCGAGCGGCTAAAACGGATTGTTTACGGCGGCGGGACGCGCCCGGTGCAGTTTATCTTTGCCGGCAAGGCCCACCCCCGCGATGAACCGGGCAAAAACTTTATCCGCGAGGTTTATCATCGTTCCCATGAAGCCGGTTTGGCCGGCCACCTGATCTTCATCGAAGACTACGATATGAACGTGGCCCGCCAGATGGTGGCCGGGGTGGATGTGTGGCAAAATACCCCCCGCCGCCCCCTGGAAGCCAGCGGCACCAGCGGTCAAAAGGCTGGTTTGAACGGCAGCCCAAACTTTTCTATTCTGGACGGCTGGTGGGCCGAAGGCTACAACGGCAAAAACGGCTGGGCCATCGGCAGCGATGTCGAGTACGACAGCGAAGAAGCCCGTAATCACGCCGATGCGATGTCGTTGTACGAGATTCTGGAAAATGAAATCGTCCCCGCGTTTTATGACCGCGACAGCAAAGGCATCCCGCATAAATGGATCAAGCTGGTCAAGGAGTCGATTCGCACCGTTGCGCCGCAGTTCAGTATGACGCGCATGATTAAGGAATACACCAATAACCTGTACGTGCCAAGTATGGAATAAGGCCGGGACAAGAAAGCCGCCTGCCGGGGGCTTCCAGCCCCCGGCTACGATAGGTGAAAACCGCTTCAAAGGGATTCACCAGCCTGCTTCAGCAGGCTTCCACCTCATATAGCCGGGCGTTAAAACGCCCGGCGGGTGACATGACTGAGGTAATTTGGGAATTACCGAATACTCCCCTCTAAGGCAAGATGGCTCTCAATCCCTACTTCTCGCATCAAGCGCCAGGTTTAACTCCAGCACATTGACGCGCGGCTCGCCCAGAATGCCAAAGATACGGCCTTCGGTATGTTCGGCCACAAGCTGGCGCACTGCTTCTTTGCTCAAGCCCCGTTCCCGCGCCACGCGGGGTACTTGATACAGCGCCGCCGCCGGGCTGATATGCGGGTCAAGCCCGCTGCCTGACGCGGTGACCAAGTCTACCGGGATGGGTGCGGTATTGCCGGGATCGGCGGTGCGGAGCGCGTCAACCCGCGCCTTGACTGTCTCCAGCAAAGCTTTGTTGGTCGGCCCCAGGTTTGACCCGGCTGAGGCTGCCGCATTGTACGAAAAAGGTCCGGTGGCCGATAAGCGGCCCCAGAAATATTGGGGGGCGTCAAACGGCTGCCCAATCAAGGCAGAGCCGACCGGCTGGCCGTCTTGATAAATTAGACTGCCATTGGCCTGCCTGGGAAAAATAACCTGGGCCAGAGCCGTCATGACCAGAGGGTAAAGTAAGCCGGTGATGAGGGTGAGCAGCGCGAGCATCATAATTGCTGGTCTTAGTTGAGTCCACATATCAAAAATTCCTTTCTTTAAGTGTCATTTTGAGCGACCAGCGGGAGCGAAAAATCCCTACAGCGCTATAATTTGGCCAAGACTCTGGGGATTCTTCGTCACTTCGTTCCTCAGAATGACATGTTTCAAGCCAGCCCCAGCCCGACCAGAATCAAATCAATCAGTTTGATCCCGATGAAGGGCGCAATCAGCCCGCCGACACCGTAAATCAGCAAATTGTCACGCAGCAGTTGCGCCGCGCCAACCGGGCGGTAAGGGACGCCGTGTAAGGCCAGCGGGATAAGAGCGATAATGATCAGCGCATTAAAAATCACGGCCGACAAAATAGCACTCTCCGGTGTGTCCAGGCGCATAAAGTTAAGTGTCTCCAAAACAGGGTAGGTCGAGGCAAAAGCCGCCGGGATGATGGCGAAATACTTGGCCACATCGTTGGCGATGCTAAAGGTGGTCAGCGCCCCACGGGTCATCAGCAGTTGCTTGCCGATTTCGACAATCTCCAGCAGCTTGGTCGGGTTGCTGTCCAGGTCCACCATATTGGCGGCTTCACGGGCCGGTTGGGTGCCGGTGTTCATGGCTACGGCAACATCTGCTTGAGCGAGCGCCGGGGCGTCGTTGGTGCCGTCGCCGGTCATCGCGACCAGCCGGCCGCCGGTTTGATACTCGCGGATCAGTTTCAACTTGGCTTCAGGAGTCGCTTGGGCCAGAAAATCATCTACCCCGGCTTCGGCGGCGATGGCGGCGGCGGTGAGAGGGTTGTCGCCGGTAATCATCACCGTTTTGATGCCCATCCGCCGCAGTTGGGCAAAACGCTCCTTGATCCCGCCCTTGACCACATCTTTGAGATGAATTACTCCCATGACTTGACCATCTCGCGCCACCGAAAGAGGTGTGCCACCGCTCCGGGCAATTCGCTCGATAATTTCCTCGATCTCAGGGGACACGCCGTTGCCATTGGTTTTTACATATGTCGTGATGGCATCGGGCGCACCCTTGCGAATGGTATGGCCGCCAAAATTTGCGCCACTCATCCGGGTTTGGGCGGTAAAGGGGATGAACTCCGCTCCCAGGGCGGCGACATCGCGGCCGCGCAGCCCATATTTCTCCTTAGCCAGCACTACAATCGAGCGGCCTTCAGGGGTTTCGTCACTCAACGAGGCAATTTGAGCAGCGTCAGCCAGTTCCACGGCGCTCACGCTAGGGGCGGGGATAAAATCGGTGGCCATACGATTACCCAGAGTGATTGTGCCGGTCTTATCCAGCAGCAGCACGTCCACGTCGCCGGCCGCCTCGACGGCCCGGCCCGACAGAGCGATGACATTGCGCCGGATCAGCCGGTCCATCCCGGCAATGCCGATGGCGCTCAGCAGCCCGCCGATGGTCGTCGGGATGAGGCAGACCAGCAGCGCCACCAGCACGGTAATGGTGATCGGCGTACCCTGCCCGGCCACTCGTACACTGAAGAACGAGTAGGGTAATAAGGTGACGCACACCAGCAGAAAGATAATAGTGAAACCGGCCAGCAGGATGTTCAGGGCAATTTCATTGGGCGTTTTCTGCCGCTTGGCTCCTTCAATCAGGCCAATCATGCGGTCTAAAAAGCTCTCGCCGGGGTTGGCGCTAACCCGTACCACCAGCCAGTCGGATAAGACACGGGTACCGCCGGTAACGGCGCTGCGGTCGCCACCAGACTCGCGGATGACCGGGGCGCTCTCGCCGGTGACGGCGCTCTCGTCCACCGAGGCCACCCCCGCGACGATTTCACCGTCGGCCGGGATAACGTCGCCAGCCTGCACCAGGAGGAAATCGCCCTTTCGCAGCAACGTCGAAGGATTTTCCACATATTTGGCGGTCCGGTCCGGTCGGGCGAGCTTTTTGGCGATGGTTTCGCGGCGGGTTTTGCGCAGGGCCTCGGCCTGGGCTTTGCCGCGCCCTTCGGCCAGGGCCTCGGCAAAATTGGCAAAAACAACGGTGAACCACAGCCAGGCCGAGACGGCAAAGATGAAGCTCCCCGGGGCTTCGCCCTGGCTGGTCAAGGCTTGAATGAAAAGACCTGTGGTCAAGAGGCTACCGACCTCCACGACGAACATGACCGGGTTGCGGACCTGCCAGCGCGGATCGAGCTTGCGGAAAGCGTCAACAATGGCGCGGCGGTATAATGCTTGTTTGATTTGTGCTTGCGTTTTTGTTTGAGTCATGGGTTATCTCCAAAAATTGACCGCCGACCACTGACCGCCGCAATATCTTCTTGGCGGTCTGCGGTCAGCCGTCGGCGGTCGTCTTAGAATGTCACTCCCTGATTCAACAGCAACTGCTCCACAATCGGTCCCAGGGCCAGGGCCGGCAGGAAGCTGAGCGCCCCGACGATGACAACCACGGCAATGATCCAGCCGACGAAGAGCGGGGTGTGCGTGGGCAGTGTCCCCGCACTGGGCGGCACTTTCTTCTTCCGCGCCAACGATCCGGCAATAGCTAGAGTGGGAATAGCCAGCCAGTAGCGGGCAAAGAGCATGGCCAGCCCGCCGGTAAGGTTATAGAAGAGATTATTGGCCCCCAAACCGGCAAAGGCGCTGCCGTTGTTGTTGCCCTGCGAGCTAAACGCGTAGAGAACTTCGCTAAAGCCGTGGGGGCCGGTGTTGTAGATGGTCATATGCGGAAAGTCGGCGCTGTACAGCGCGCCCTTGCCCGCGGGGATGCTGACCGCCAAAGCTGTGGCCAGCAAGACCGCCGCCGGTGGAACGAGGATGACAATAGCCGCCATCTTCATCTCGTAAGCTTCGATCTTTTTGCCCAGATATTCGGGCGTCCGCCCGACCATCAGCCCGGCCACAAATACGGCGATGATGGCGAAAGCGAGGAGGCCGTACAAACCCGAACCTACTCCACCGTAGATGACTTCGCCGAGTTGTATCAGCCACATCGGCGCCAGGCCACCCAGCGGCGTGTAGGAGTCGTGCATCGAGTTGACTGAGCCGTTGGAGGCGGCCGTGGTGGCGCTGGCCCACAAGGCCGAGTTGGCAATGCCAAAGCGGGCTTCTTTGCCCTCCATGTTGCCGCCAGCATGTAATTCACTGGCAACCTGGTCTACTCCCAGCGGGGTCAGCAGGGGATTACCATTCTGCTCGGCGATGACGGTGGTCAGCATCAAAGGGATAAACATAAGGGTCATCGCCGCCAGCACCGCCCAGCCCTGGCGCGTGTCGCCTACCATCTTGCCGAAGGTGTAGCACAGGGCGGCCGGGATGAGCAGGATAGCCAGCATTTCCACAAAGTTTGACAGGGGCGTCGGGTTTTAAAACGGATGGGCCGAGTTGACGTTGAAAAAGCCGCCGCCGTTCGTGCCCAGTTGCTTGATGATGATTTGGGAAGCCGCCGGACCAACCGCCAGAACCTGCTCGATCACACTGTTCCCGTTGGCATCGGTGGTGGGTTGAAGCAGCGGTACGGTTTGATAGGGGCTGAAAGTCTGCACCACGCCCTGCGACACTAAAATCAGCGCCCCTATGATTGCGAGCGGCAGCAGGATGTACAAAGTCGTACGGATTAGGTCTACCCAGAAATTGCCTACTCCCCCTTTTGAAGAGGGGGAGATAGGGGGGGTGTGCCGGGCCAGGCCCCGGCAAAAAGCGGCTAATGTAGCCATGCCAGTAGCGGCGGAAAGAAAATTTTGCACCGTCAATCCCGCCATCTGGGTCAGGTAGCTCATCGTCACCTCGCCGCCGTAGCTCTGCCAGTTGGTGTTAGAGGCAAAGCTGACCGCCGTATTGAACGACGAGTCGGGCGTGACCGCGCCCAGGCCCATCGGGTTGAACGGCAAAAAGCCTTGCAGGCGCTGCAGCCCGTAGAGCAAAAACAGCCCCAGCGCGTTGAAAAGCAGCATAGCGATGGCATAGGTCTTCCAATTCATTTCCTCGTCGGCGCACACGCCGGCCAGACGATACAACAACCGTTCGACCGGACCCAGCACCGGATCCAGCCAGGTGCGCTCGCCCCCGTAGACACGGGCCATAAACGCGCCCAGCGGCTTGACGAGCAGCAATAAGACCAGCATATAGAGGCCAATTTGGGCCCAGCCTATTAAAGTCATAAGAAACACTCCGATGTACGATTTAAGTGCGTATTAAACGGTTATCAGTTGTCAGTCATCAGTTATCAGTTGCTTTTTAGTGCCCACCGATAACTGTTCACTGCTTACTGATGCCTATCCAAACCACTCCGGTTTCAATAGAGCTAAAACTAAGTAGATCAGCAAAGCCAGGGCAATTAAGCCGGCGATGAGGTAAAGCATCTTATTCCTCCATCAATTTCTCGCAGCCAACGATCAAGGCCCAACTGGCCGCGAAGAAGATCAAAGCCAGACCCAGGTATAATAAATCTGTCACGAGTTATTACCTCCGTCTTTCTTCCTGGATAGCCAGAAAAAGATTGAACACAAAAAGGATTAGAACCAGGCTCAGGTAGAGCCTCTTTCTTTATTTCAATTGTTGGTGAATGGATGGGCAGCATCTTCCGGCAATGCAGGCATGGTTCTGGCTGGATAATGGCCATTCAAGCGCTGGCTGAGAGTGAGGCCGTCTGAGAGACGGTAATCAATAGCCGGGACCGAACCGACGTAGAAGTGGCACTGGACGTGAGTGGAAAGCGGAAAGGGAATTACCTCTACCTCCGGCATTTTGACCGATCGGTCATCAGTTTCAACTGCTGACCGGTCCACCAGGGGGGTAGAACTTGTTTCCAGCCAGAACATGATCAAACTATATCCCCCTAACACAATACCGATGTCTAAAGAGATACGCCAGCCGGGTGAGGGAGCCAGGCGGTGGGCCAGGAACAAAAACCCTGCCATCACAAAGGCCAGCACATACACGGGCCACCAGCTCTGCCGGGAATGTTTTTGTTTTAACATCTTTATCTCTCCGCGCGAATCGGTTTATCTATTTATCAGTATAGACAAAAGTAGGTCAATCGGGGGTCAAGGAAGTTAAGGGTAAGGTCAAGAAAGTGTTCAGATTTATCTTAAGGACCGAGGCTGAAGCCGTCGGTCTGAAAGAGCGAAGCCCTAACGGGCTAGATTCTTAGCTCGCAGAGCTTCGCCCTCTCAGCGAGGTGGCTTCAGCCCCGCGCTCCTTCAATCAGCCCGCAGCCGATAGCCAACGCCCGGTTCGGTAATGATGTGGATGGGACGGGTTGGATCGGCCTCCAGTTTGCGGCGCAAATTGCTCATGTTGACCCGCAGCATGTGAGCGTTATCTTCCTGGCCTGGCCCCCAAACCTGGCGCAATATTTGAGAGTTGGTCATGACCTTGCCGGCATGCGTTATCAACAACTTGAGTAAATCATACTCGGTGGGGGTCAGTTGGACTTCACGCTTGTCTACTTTGACGATGCGCCGGGTCAAGTCAACCGTTAATGCGCCGCTGGTAAAAATCGGCTTATCTTCTAAGGTCGTGGCACGGCGCAGGACCACCCGCATCCGGGCCATGAGTTCACCCACGCTGAACGGTTTGGTCAAATAATCGTCGGCTCCCGTATCCAGCGCGGCGATTTTATCCGCCTCGCGGTCACGCACCGACAGGATAATAATCGGCGTTTGGGTCCACTCCCGCAACCGGCGGATTACTTCGATACCTGCGATATCTGGCAGCCCTAAATCTAAAATAATAATATCGGGGCGACAGTGCACCGCTACTGTCAGGGTTTGTTGGCCGTTGCTTGCCTCATAGACAGTGTGGCCATGCACGGTTAAAGAAATCTGCAACAAGCGCCGGATCGCTCGCTCATCGTCCACCACCAAAACCCGCAGCCCGCCGTTTGCCTCATTCGCTACTTTGTTCATAACGAAAATTTTAGCCCACTCGCTTTATGGATTACAGAGAAGCAGTACTTCCTCTTGAAAAAGATGAGCAGCACAAAACATACTACCCCTCGTTATTCTATCTGGTAGGGGACATCCGTGATGACAATCCCCGGTCTAAACAGCAAGACCATACGCAGCCAGAAAGCGGTCTGGGTGTGCAGCAGGTTGTGCCACCAATGGCGCGGTACAAACTGCGGGACCACGATGGTAATGATCTCGTTCGGCTGGCGGCGAGCGTCTATCTCATTGATATACGCCAGCAGGGGTTCAAGCAGGAGCCGGTAAGGCGAGTCTAAAATGACCATGCGGATCCCGTTGCCCCACCATTCCCATTCGCGGCGCACCCGCTCTGCCTCGTCTGGATTGGTCGAGACGTGGACAGCCGTAATATCGTCGGAGAGGAGGCCCGCATAACGCAGGGCAGCCAGTGTGCCTTGATGGACGCCGCCGATGAGCAGAATGACCCGATGACGCGAATGGCGCGGCGGCGCACCGCTGTAATTTCGCAGCGACAGCCGCTGGGCCAGGTGGCGATAGTGGCGGTGAATTGACCAGAAGCTGAAGACAAGGAGGGGTATCAGGAAAATAACCACGTAGGCGCCATCCCGGAATTTGGTAATAGCAAAGACAATCATCACGATGGTGGTACAAACAGCCCCAAAGCCATTAATGACCATCTTCAGCTTCCACCTTGCATCGTGCTGCAAAACCGAACCATGCTCCGAGACCGTCTGATCGGCGGCCAGATGTCCACTCCGCCGCCAGCGGCGGGCCATGCCTGTTTGCGAGAGGGTAAATGAGAGGAAGACGCCGATCGCATAAAGGGGAATAAGCGCATTGACGCTGGCCTGAAAAATAACGATCAGCAGTGAGGCAATGATGGCCAGAGCGATGATGCCTCGTGAGTAAACCAGGCGGCTGCCCCGATAAGTAAACTGGCGGGGTAAAAAGCCGTCGGCGGCCATCAAGGCACTCAAGCGGGGAAAATCGGCAAAGGCGGTGTTCGCCGCCATAATCAAAATAACGGCGGTGGCGGAAAGAATCGCCAGATAGAAAAAGCCCCGTCCGTCATAAATCGTCCGGCTCAATTGCGAAATGATGGTCTCCGTTTCCGAAGGAATTCCCCCAATCTGGCTGGTCAAGAAAGTAATTCCCAAAAACAAAGTCCCCAAAATGGAGGCCATCCAGATGAGTGTTACCCCGGCATTATGGCTGCGCGGCTCTTTGAAGGCAGGAATCCCATTCGAAACAGCCTCAATCCCGGTCAAGGCGGCTGTCCCGCTGGAAAAAGCGTGCAACAGCAAAAATAGGGTTACGGGCTGCAACGACCCATGCAGTTCCAATTCCGGGGGATTAGGAACCGTTCCCAGCGACCCGGTCAGGTAGCGGAAGAACCCTACCCCGACGGTCAGGAACATCATGACCAGGAAAAAGTAAGTAGGAATGGCAAAGGTGATGCCGGATTCTTTGACCCCGCGTAAATTGATCAGCATAATGAACAGGACCATAACTACGGCGATGGCCACCCGCAGGTCATAAAGCATGGGATAGGCGGATGTAATTTGGGCTACGCCGGACGAAACCGAGACCGAAACGGTCAGGATGTAGTCAGTCAGCAGGGCCGCGCCTGCAATTTGGGCGGGCAGTTCGCCCAGATTGTCGCGCGAGACGATGTAGGCGCCGCCGCCATTGGGGTAGGCATGAATGGTCTGTTCATAAGAAATGGTGACAATCGCCATCAAAACGACAATGGCAATCGAAATGGGAAAGGCATAGCCAAAGGTGGCTGTCCCGGCCACCGCCAAGATGAATAAAATTTCCTGCGTGGCGTAGGCCGTGGAGGACAGTGCATCCGAGGCAAAAACCGCCAGGCCAATTGCTTTGCCAATCGTCTGGTGCGGGGCGTCCGCCGTCTGTAGCGGGCGGCCAATGAGCCAACTACGCCAGGTGCGGGGCGGAGTTTGACTCCCAAGGGGGTGCAGCACCGTGACGCCATTTTCTTTTTCAATAATTGCCATAACATTTCCCCATGTGTGAATTAGTCTGATTGACTTACTCTATGAGTATAAAGGGGAATGCGTCAAGGCGGTGTCAAAAAAGCGCAGGGTCGCGTCAAGAAAGTGTCAAGAAAGGGGAAAACTGCGGCACTATGAAACGGAAGCGGTTATTATTCAATCCGCAGCCGGTAGCCCACCCCTGGTTCGGTCAGGATATAGGCAGGGCGGGCCGGATCAGCCTCGATTTTGCGGCGGAGGTTGCTGATATTAACTCGCAGCAGGTGGGTTTCATCATCATAACCTATGCCCCACACCTGCCGCAGGAGTTGATGATGGGTCAGCACTTTGCCGGCGTGAGTCACCAGGAGCTTTAACAAATCATATTCGGTGGGCGTCAATTGGACTTCCTGCCCCCTCAAACTGACAACACGCCGGGCCAGGTCTACCGCCAATTCACCGGTGGTGAAAACGGGCGTGTCGTTAGGGTGGACGGCGTGGCGCAGGGCAACCCGCAGCCGGGCCATGAGTTCCCCCACGTTAAAAGGCTTGGTCAGGTAATCATCGGCCCCGGCGTCCAGGGCCGCAATTTTGTCGGTTTCGTGTTCCCGTACCGATAGAATGATGATCGGTGTTTGGGCCCACTCGCGCAGCCGCCGGACAACTTCGATGCCGTCCAGATCGGGCAGCCCTAAATCCAAAATAATTAGATCCGGCCGGTGGACTACGACTAATTCTAACGCTTCTTGCCCATTTGATGCCTCAAAAACGGTATGGCCGTTTGCCGTTAGAGAAACCTGCAAAAAACGCCGGATGGCTCGCTCGTCGTCTACAACCAGGACACGCACGCCCTGGGTCAATGGATGCGTTGATTTGCTCATCTTCCTAGCCTGGTTTACAAACTGAATTTCGGTCCGAGAAAAATCTATTTTGCCAAAGTCAAAACTAATTTTACCACCAAACCGCCGCCCGGCCGGTTTTCAGCCCAGATACGCCCCCCATGGGCTTCGACAATGCCGCTGCTGATAGACAACCCCAAACCTGTCCCTGCCGGAACATCGCCCCGTTTTCGCCGGTCCGAAGGAAGATCCAGGGACGTGTGCGGCCCGCGGTAAAATTTATCAAAGATGCGCTTGAGGTCGTCGGAGGGAAGGCCAGGGCCACGGTCGGCAATCTGTATTTCCAGGAAATCGCCGGTTAGCTGCGCCTGAATATCCAGGGGTGTACCAGGTGGAGAATATCTAACCGCATTGTCGAGGATGTTAACCAGGGCCTGAACAATCAGGACAAAATCGAGCGGAACCAGGGGCAGGTTGGGGGCCAGTTCTACACTGACCGCCCGGCCGGCGAGGGCGCTGTCCAGCCGCTGCAAGGCTGCGCCAATCACATCCTGAATGTCGCTGGGCTGGGGCGATACCTTGAGCGCTCCGGCTTCCAGGCGGCTCATGTCGAGCAGATTGCCGACTAATTGGTTCAGGCGGTTGGCTTCCTCGTGGGCAGTTTTGAGCAGTTCTTGTTGGGCGGCTGGCTGTACTTCCGCGCCGTCTTCCAACAGGCTGCTGAGCGAGCCGGTGATGGTGGCCAGGGGGGTCCGCAAGTCGTGAGAAATGGAGTTAAGCAGAGCGGTTTGTAGTTTTTCGGTCTGTTGGAGCAGTTCGGCCTGGCGAGCGGTCTCGGCCAATTGCGCCCGTTCGATGGCCAGGGCCGTCTGGCTGGCAAAAGCCTCCATCAGCCGGCGCTGCTCCGGAGTTGATTGCTGGGCCGGGCTGGTTAGTTTTAGTCCTAATACCCCGACCACACCCCGCGCTGTTTTGAGCGGCAGATAACGGGCATCCGCCGCGGGCAGGGTATCGGTGCCCCGGCCTGCCGGCTGGCCCCGCTGAAAAGCCCAGGTGGCGACGGCATATTTGTCCTGATCAAGCCCGAAACCAGGGCTGACCGCCCGCGCCGCCAAACGGTCCCCTTCGGGCAGGAAAACAGCGACCTCCCGATCAAAAGTCTCGCCGATGTGGGTGATGACGCTTTGCATAATGGCCTCGAGTCCCCCGGCTGAAGCCAAATCACGGCTGAGTTCGTAGAGGGTGACGGTTTGCGCCTCACGCCGCCGGGCCGCTTCGGCCTGGTCACGCACCAGCGAAGCCAGGGTACTGATGACCAGGCCGACCATTAATAAACCGATAAAGGTAATAATATATTGATAATCTAAGACAGCCAGGGTAATCCGGGGCGGCACAAAGAAAAAGTCAAAAATCAAAACACTGAGGATCGAGGCGGCGATGGCCGGGCCGCGCCCCAGGCGCAGCGCCGCAATAACCACAGCCAATAAGAAAATCATGGCCAGATTGGTCGGCGCGATAAAGGAGCGGAGGAGTTCACATAATAGTGTTGCCGCTGCCACCCAGCCCAGGCTTTCCAGGTAGCGATGCCAGGGACGATGGGGTTGAAATTGCTGAGGAATGATGGGGTGAGTTGACCCGGCAGCACTGCTGATGACATACACATCAATACTGCCGGAATGGTGAATGAGCTGGTCAACCAGCGAGCTGCGAAACAACTCCTGCCAAAGGGGGCGCAGGGGTTTACCGGCGATAATTTTGGTGATGTTATGCTGCTGGGCGTAGCTGATGATCGCCTCCATGACCGTACGCCCTGGCAGGCTGAGAGACTTGCCGCCCAGTTCCTCGGCCAGGCGTAGGGTACGAGCAACGCGATCCCGGTCGGCTTCAGGCAGGCGGGCGTGGCCGGGTGTCTCCACGTAAACGGCAAACCATTCGGCATCGAGCGGATCAGCCAGGCGGCGGGCAGCCCGGACGAGCCGCTCACTCAGCGGACTGGGACTGACGCAGACCAGCAGCCGGTCGGCGGCGGGCCAGGGGCCGGGGATAGCTCGCCTTTGCATATAGGCCCGCATTTGTTCATCCACGCGCTCGGCGGCCCGGCGCATGGCCATTTCACGCAGGGCGGCCAGGTTGCCCGGTCGAAAAAACTTCTCGATAGCCCGGGCGGCCTGCTCGGGTACGTAAACTTTGCCCTCGTGGAGGCGTTGGAGCAGTTCGGCGGGAGGCAGGTCAATCAGTTCGATCTCGTTGGCTGCGTCCAGCAGCCGATCCGGTACGGTTTCCCTCACGGTAATGCCGGTAATCTGGGCCACGACATCGTTGAGGCTCTCCAGGTGCTGGATGTTAAGGGTGGTGTAAACATCAATCCCGGCGGCCAGCAGCTCTTCGACATCCTGGTAGCGCTTGGGATGGCGCGAACCGGGGACATTGGTATGGGCAAATTCATCCACCAGGGCCAGTTGGGGCCGGCGGGCCAGTACAGCGTCTATATCCATTTCCGACAGAGCAACGCCGCGATACTCGAACTGCTGGCGATGAATAAGTTCTAGCCCTGCCAGCAGGTCCTCGGTCTCGGCGCGGCCGTGTGTTTCGACGTAACCCACCACTACGTCCACGCCTTCGGCCCTGCGCTGCTGAGCCGCGCCGAGCATGGCATAGGTTTTACCTACACCGGCTACATATCCCAGAAAGATTTTGAGCCTGCCCCGTGTCTGCTGCTGCTCCTCAGCCTGGGCATAGGCCAGCAGTGTATCAGGGTTAGGGCGAGTGGGTTCGGTACTCATCTAAAGGGCCTTCTAAAGTGTAAAACGTGATAAGATAACGTTTTCGCCCGTAAATCCTTACGTTTTACCCGCAGGGTTATCAGTTTGCGCTTTACGTTTTACTTTACAGTTCGTCCGTATCCAAAATAATCGTCACCGGCCCCTCGTTTTCAATATGGACCCGCATGTGCGCTCCAAAGACACCAGCGGCAACCTTTTTGACTCCCAACGCCTGCAACTGGGCGGCAAATTGAGTCACCAGCGGTTCGGCGGTTTCGGGCGGGGCGGCGTCGGTGAAGCTGGGGCGGCGGCCTTTGCGGGCGTCGGCGTAGAGGGTAAATTGGGAAACTACCAGGATCTCCGCGCCCGTGTCCAGGGCCGACAGGTTCATTTTGCCCTGCTCATCCTCAAAAACGCGCAGGTGAACGGTTTTTTCGGCCAGTTTTTTGACCTCTGTTAGCCCGTCTCCGTGCGTCACACCCAATAGAATCACGTAGCCCGGCCCAATTTGGCCCACCACCTGACTATCCACCGTTACATATCCCTGTCGAACTCGCTGTAAGATAGCCCGCATTACTTGTTTTTCTTCAACTTGGGGAGTTTGGGCAACGCCCGGCTGGGCCGGGGGCCGAAATCGGGGATGCGGGGGGGCTTTGTTTCCATGAGCTTCACGATCTCTTGCAGACCCCGCTCCAACTGTGGGTCCTGGCCGGCCGCGTAATCCTGCGGGCGAACATCCACCTCAATATCCGGGTCGGTGCCATAATTTTCAACACCCCAGCCGACGTCGGCAAACCAGTAGGAAAATTCCGGCTGGGTGGTGATAGTCCCATCCACCAGGGAATGGCGCGGCCAGATGCCGATGACCCCACCCCAGGTGCGCTTGCCAATGACCGGCCCCAAGCCCATTACCTTGAAAGCATGAGTAAAAATATCGCCGTCGGAGCCGGCAAACTCGTTGGTCAGCGCCACCAGCGGCCCCAGCACCGAGTGGCCCGGATAGGGCGAAGCAGCCCCATAGCGGGATTGATTGTAGCCAATCCGCCGCCGGGCCAATTTTTCCAGCAGCAGTTGTGACACATTGCCGCCGCCGTTGAAGCGGACATCTACAATCAGCCCCTCTCGCTCCGACTCGCCCAGATAGTAACGATGGAATTCGGCATAACCAAACGCTCCCATATTGGGGATGTGAACATAACCGACCCGGTCGCCGGTTTCCTGGTGGACGCGGCGGCGGTTGGCTTCGACCCATTCCCGGTAGCGCGCCTCGGTTTCGCTGCGCAGCGTTTTGACCAGGACAACACGAGGGGAGGCTGGAGGGTTGGGAGGTTGGGAGGTTGTACTTTCAGGGTGACTATCATCCTGTTTTGGCACGGTCGGCGGTCGGCCGTCGGCGGTCGGTCCGGCCAACAGCGTCAACTGCACCTCCGTGTTAGCCCGGTTGACCAGGAGCTGCTGGGGTGAAAGCTCGCGGTTGAGACGTTGTCCATCAATTGCCAGAAGCACATCGCCGGCCTGGGCATTGACCCCCAGCCGGCGCAGGGGCGAATCCCACCGCTCCACCCAGGCATCACCCTCGATGATATGGGTGATACGGTAGCCATCGGCAGCGGGATCATATTCAAAATCGGCGCCCAAAAAGCCCTGATCGTAGCGGGGAGCAGGACGATAGTCGCCGCCAAATTCGTAGGCGTGCGAGGTGCCCAACTCGCCCTGCATTTCCCACATCAGGTCTGAAAATTCGGAGCGGGTGGTGACCCGATCAATCAGGGGGAAATAGCGCTGATACACCTGCTGCCAATCCACGCTGGACATATCGTCGGTCCAGAAATGGTCGCGCTGCAAGCGCCAGGCCTCGCGGAACATTTGCTGCCACTCCTCCGGCGGATTGACGGCCACCCGCACCCGGTTGAGGTCAATCCAGCCGCTCTTTTTGGTGTAGCCCGCCGCGCCGTTATCCGGTTTTTCCCCGGCCTTCAAAACCCGCAGATGCTTGCCGTTGCGATAAATTAAATAGTTCCGGTCTTGTGAAACTCCAAAATCGCTGATGCCGTTGACGATAAACTCTTTCTTGCGTTCGACCAGGTCATACATTTCCAAAGCGCCATGGCCTTCTTCCTCATCTTGGTTACGCCAGCTTTTGCCCAGGCTGCCTTCGATGGGGAACGAGGTAAAGAGGACTTTATCTTTATTGATGCCTCTAATCTGGTGATAGCGGCCTTCAGGGACCGGAAAAGCGGTGACTCGACTCTGGATGCCGTCCAGGTCAATCTGCAGGGGTTTATCTTTCTCCTCGGGTTTTGGCGGAGCGGTTTCAACCTCTTTGTTGTCTTTGGCCGGCGGCGGAGCGGTTTTACCGTTTTCGTCTTTTTTGCCGTTGTCAGCCGCTTTGCCATTGCCTGCCGGTGCTTCGCCGGGCAGGGGGATGAAGGGATTGGGCAGCTCTTTTTGCAGTGTGACCAGGTAGGGCCGGGCGCCGCGCGGAAAATTGAGGTCAAAGTAGTAACTGTCATGGACCGGGTCGAAATCACGGAAGGAGAGGAAATAGATGTATTTGCCGGACGGATCAAAACTGGGGCCGAAATCAAGCAGGTTGTTAGGGGTGGTCACAAAGTGGGTCGCCCCACTTTCGACGTGGCACACTTTGATAGCGGCGGTATGGAGCGAGGTGCGCAGGCTGTAGACCACCCACTCCCCATCCGGCGACCAATCCAGCCCATAGATACGGCCATAGCTGCTTTTATCCAGCACTTTAAAACTTTTCTTTTCCAGATCAATCCAAATAAGCTCGTAACGGTGATTGCCAAAAACCAGGCAGTCTTTTTTGGGCGACACTTTGAAAAAGAGCGGGCGGCCGGTATCTAATCCGGTCAAACGCTCTACCGGCCGGTCTGCGGGCGCTTTGCTGGCATCGGCGTGAATTTCGATGGCTTCTTCACCGTCGGCGTCGCTGAGCATGACCAGCCGCTGGCCATCGTTGAGCCACTCAACCAGGCGATAGCGCACCCCGCTGGCCTGGCTGTAGGGCAGGACGGCGCCCTCCCAATTAGATAGTGCAAACGCCTGGCCCCGGGTGGTGATCGCCACGCTGTGGCCCTGGGGATGGAGGGCGTAATGGTCCATAAAGCTAGACGCTTTGACAAATTTGCGATTGCGCTGGACCCGCGGGCTGTGAAATTCGATCTTGATTTTTTCGGGGTTTCTTTTGCCACTTTTGGCCGGATCAAATACAAAAAGGTCGGCCCCGGCGCGATAGACAATCCGGCGGCCATCGCTGGCCGGGTTGCGAACGTAGTAATCTTCGTGGTCGGTGTGGCGCTGGATGTCCTTGCCGTCGAGAGCACAGGAGTAGAGGTTACCAATGCCTTCGTGATCCGACAGGAAGTAAATTCGCTCGCCCAGCCAGATGGGGCTGATGACGTGGCTCAGGGTTTTGAGCAGTGGCTTGAACTTGCCCTTGCCTTTGGGGTCAAGCCAAATCTCCCCGGCAGTGCCGCCCCGATAGCGTTTCCAATTAGCCAGTTCGTTTGTCCGCCGGCCAATGACCACGCCGCCATCCGCCCCAAAAGAAACGGAGCGAGCCGGGCCGTACGGCAGTAATTCCGGCTGGCCCCCGGACGGGCTGATGGTATAGACAGGGGTCAAGTGGGCAAAGGGCTGGCCGGCGTTGCTGGCGAAAACGATTTTCTGGCTGTCGGGCGTCCAGCCCAGGACGATGGTCAGGCTG
Organism: Anaerolineales bacterium; assembly: GCA_015075185.1. Lineage (GTDB taxonomy): Bacteria > Chloroflexota > Anaerolineae > 4572-78 > J111 > DSQQ01. Next base: position 1,020,583 of record JABTUW010000001.1, read on the forward strand.
CCCAGGTAAGTCAGGCGCGTGGCCGGGCCGCCCGCCGCGGGCATCACATAAACTTCACCCTCCCCCTCTTCCCGGCCAATAAAGGCCAGCCATTCACCGTCGGGCGACAGGGCCGGGTGAGAGACCATGCCCAGGTTGGCCGTCAGCCGCCGGGCCACGCCGCCTTTGGCCGGCACGGCCCACAGGTCATCCTCACAGACAAAGACGACGTTATTTTTGTTGATGGTGGGGTAACGATAGTAGCCGTTGGGTTTCATGGGTTGCAGTTACCTAAAAAGTACTCGCGCTGTGTTAGATTTTTAGCCGGGATTTGGGGATTAGGAGATTTTGATTCCTAGCTCCCCACCATCCCATTCCTCACCGCCACAATCTCGGCCATGATACTCAGCGCAATCTCCGCCGGGGTGCGCCCGCCGAGGTCGAGGCCAATCGGCGCGTGGAGGCGATCAATCTGCGCTTGAGTCAGTCCACTTTCTAATAAACGCTTAACGCGCTGGGCATGCGTCTTGGGGCTGCCCAGGGCGCCCACATAACCGACCGGGCTGGGCAAAGCGACCAGCAGCGCCGGGTCGTCCAGCTTGGGATCGTGCGTAACCACCACTACGCTGCTTTCGCGGGTCAGGCCGATTTCGGGCAGGGCCTCGTCGGGCCAGCGTTGGAGCAGGTGGTCGGCGTGAGGGAAGCGTTCCGGCGAGGCGAAGGCGGTCCGGGGGTCCACAAGGTAGGTACTAAAACCGAGCGGCTTGGCAAAGTGAATCAAGTCACTGGCAATATGCACACCGCCGACAATAATCAGCCGCGGACTTGGCCGGTGGACGTCAAAAAAGACCTGGATCTCTTCCCCATCTGCGGGCAAAGGCGGGTAGCGGCGCGTGGCCGAAGTTCGCTCAGCCATCAACTGCCGGGCGTCTTGCAGAATAGACTCGCCCCAAGGTGTTTCCAATAATGGGCCGGCCGGCTGACCTTCCGCCGGTATCAAGGCTTTGACCCCCAGCAATTCCGCCGGCCCGCGCACCACCATCGCCAGGGCCACACTCTGATCTTTTTGCAAATACTCTTTTAATTGGGGAAAAAGGGTCATAAGCTTCACCAGTATGGTAGTAACCAGTAGTCAGCAGTCAGAAAGATTTTTCCTCCCTGTCTGCCGTCTACTGTCTACCGTCTACCGAACTCACCAATCTAACCGCTCTACAAACACTTCAATGGTGCCGCCGCAGGCCAGGCCGACTTCCCAGGCATTCTCGTCGGCCACGCCGAAATGGAGCAGCTTGGGCCGGCCTGTTTTGATGACCCGCATGGCTTCTTCGACGACCGCCCCCTCGACGCAGCCGCCGCTGACCGAGCCAATCATCTCCCCTTTTTGATTGACCGCCATCTTTGAGCCGGGCGCGCGGGGTGAGGAACCCCAGGTGTTAATCACCGTAGCCACAGCAATTTTATCGCCGTGGGCTTGCCAGGCTGCGATGTCTGCCAGAATTTCTTTCATGGTAGTACCTTTCAAAATGCAAACGGACTAACTCAGAGGCCGGGATTAGGGAATTAGAGGATTCTTTACTTTATTTTTAATCCCCAAATCCCGGCAAGTTTGTGGCGCTACTGATGATATTATGCCTGATTTTTAAATTATGCCAAGAATATTAAGAGGTCAGAGGGCTTCGGCTGAGTCAGCCGGTGTGACCAGGGCTTCTTCCCGCAACTGGCGGCGCAGAATTTTACCGGTCAGGGCTTTGGGCAAATCATCACGGAAGACAATGGTGCGTGGTTGTTTGTACTGGGCTAAGCGTTCCCGGCAAAAGGCCCGAATTTCGGCAGCAGTGGCAGTCTCGCCGGGTTTGAGGACCAGATAAGCGGTAATTTTTTCGCCCCGCATGTCATCGGGCAGGCCGATCACGGCGGCTTCTAAAACTTTGGGATGCTGGTACAGCACCTCCTCTACCTCGCGGGGGTAAACATTGTACCCGGCGCTCAGGATCATATCTTTTTTGCGGTCCACAATGTAAAAATAGCCTTCCTCGTCCATGCGGGCCACATCGCCGGTGCGCACCCAGCCATCCATCATGGTCTGGGCGGTTTCATCAGGGGCGTTCCAGTAGCCTTGCATCACTTGCGGCCCCTTGACCATCAGTTCGCCCACTTCGCCCTGAGGCAGTTCCCTGGTGGGGTCTTCCGTATCCACAATCTTGGCGTCGGTGCCGATAATCGGCACGCCGATACTGCCGAACTTGCGCTGGCCTTTGAGCGGATTGACGTGAGTGACGGACGAAGCCTCGGTCATGCCATACGCCTCGGCGATACGCGCGCCGGTACGGGCCTCAAACTTCTCCATCACCTCGACCGGCAGGGGAGCCGCCCCACTGAAAACGGCTTTAATCGAGGTCAGGTCAACTTTATCAATGTCATGATAACTGTTGAGCGCGACAAACAAGGCCGGTATGCCGGTAAAAAACGTGGGCCGCTCGGCCACAATGGCGTCAACAATGGCTTTAATATTGGGCTGAAGAATGAGAACCAGGGTAGCTGCCAGGTGGATGCCCAGATTCATTAATCCATTCATGCCGTAAACATGGAAAAAGGGCATAATCCCCAGACCAATATCTTCCGCATCCCCGTGATCGTACAATAAAAAAGCCCTGATCTGGGTTAGGCTGGCAATCAGGTTGCGATGGCTGAGCATGGCTCCTTTAGGCAGGCCCGTGGTGCCGCCGGTGTACTGTAAACAGGCCAGGTCTGTGGGATTTAAATCAACCGGGGGAAGCTTGGGGCGCTGCCGGTCAATGAGCTTTTTAAAAGCATGCACAGTGTCGGCGTACGATACATCAACCCACTTTCCCTGGCGGCGAAGCTCCAGCGGAGCCAACAACTTCTTGGCAATAGGCATATAATCCTGAATGCCGGTCAAAATGAGATGTTCAACAACCAGTTTAGGCCTGATCGCTTCAACACGCGGCCAAAACATGTCGAGGCTGATTACAACTTTTGCCCCAGAGTTACCCCATTGGTACTCCAGCTCGCGCTCCACATAGAGCGGGTTGGTCATGACTGTTACAGCGCCCAGGGAGAGGGTGGCGTAATAGGCGATGATAGTTTGGGGGCAGTTGGGCAGCATAATCGCCACCCGGTCGCCCTTACGAACGCCCAAATCGTGCAGGGCCGCTGCCAGCTTGTCAACTTGCTGTTTCAACTGGCTGTAATTCAGCCGCGCGCCCATAAAAACGGTGGCGGTATGTTTGGGGTATTTTTCGGCGGCGTGGCGCAGCAAATCGGGGATGGTCAGCGGCGGAATGACTAACTCTGCCGGAACGTCAGGATCATAGAATTTTAACCAGGGTTTCGACATAGCCCTCTCTTTGGCGACTCTTTTTCTTCTGGTTCCCAAACTGAGTTTGGGAACCAGAAAACCAGAAATTAAGGCATTAATTGTTCGCCTGTGGTTATGTTATATTATAACACAATCCCTTATTTTTCAATCAACCTTTTATCCTGTTGGCAGCGATCACCAACCGGCGGTCACGGCCAATCTCCGAAACGCTGAGATCAGTGACCACCCTGAAAATGCTGATTAATCATCCCATTCAGTGGATTCAGCCTTATTTCAGTAGTACTTCAATATTTAGTTATGAAAACTTGGTCCCCAAACAGGACAAAAATTGTCAATTCGTGGTATAATCGGGTAGTTTGAATGTTAAGGCAGGGGTTGTGCCGGAAGATAAAGGAAACTAAAGGGACTTGAGTAAAAAGGTAGCAAAGTCTGCCGTCCATTATTTTCAGAGAAGCGGAGGTTAGCCAGCGATGCCCAGAATTAGAATCAGCCAGGTTGCCGAACGAAAGGAAGCCGCTACGTGGCAGCAAACCATCGTTGACCGCATCAAGGCAGGTAAAGTTGTGCCCTTTATCATCCATCTAGTGGATCATAATTTGATCCTGGGAGGAAATACAGCCCTGGTTGAAGCCTATGCGGACTATGTTCAGTATCCCCTGGCTGATAAACACAATCTGCCGCAGATGGCCCAATTCAAAGGCGTCACCGACGAAAGCATTAGCGATGCCTGGGCGCTCAAAACCGATTATATCAACTTTATTAAGAACCGCTTGTTTGACCTGGCCGAAACAGAAGGGGCGGCCGAGGAAATCTTGGCTGAGGTTGAAGAACTCTTCGACGACATCAGTTTCTCCGAGTTTTCGGGGCGACTGGGCTATCCTCGCTTTAATCAGGGTCCCTCTGATCCGCTGCTGATTTTGGCCGAACTGCCCCTGCCGATTTACTTGACCACCAGTTATCACGGCTTTATTGAAGCCGCCCTGAAACGCGCCGGCAAAGAACCGCGCACCGAGATTTGCCGCTGGCACAAGGGCCTCGAGGGCATCCCCTCCGTTTTTGAAGCCGACTACCAGCCCAGCAAAGAAGCCCCACTGGTCTACCATTTACATGGCCTGGATGCCTACCCCGAGTCGCTGGTCCTGACTGAAAATGATTACCTGGAATTCCTGGTCGCTACTTCTCAGGACATGGGCCGCGGCACCGATCCAATTCCCAAACGGGTGCGCCAGGCGATGGCCGATTCCTCTCTTATCCTGATGGGATACAGCCTGCAAAGCCTGGAGTTTAAGGTTGTCTTTTGGGGTTTGATCAGACCCAGACCCTTGCAGCATACCAGCGTTTCAATCCAACTGCTGCCCAGCGACCACGAACGAAAATTTCTCCAGGAATACCTGCGGCGCGAGGCCAAATTCGAGGTTTACTGGGGCGACATTCAGGAATATGTGCAGGAGCTGCGCCAGGCACTGGAGTAGAAACGGCCAACAGTCAACGATTAATGGCTAATTGACAATTGACTGTTGACCATTGACTATTATTCATGGGGGGGAACTATGACCTCTAACAGCAACAACCCCTACGTCGGGCCGCGCACCTTCACCCGGCAGGAGAGCGACCGGTTTTTTGGCCGGGAGCGGGAAGCCAGAGAGCTGTTTTCGCTGGTTGTCTCGGAGCGGCTGGTGCTTTTTTATGCCCAATCCGGCGCGGGCAAAAGCTCGCTGCTAAACACCCGCCTGATCCCACAGTTGCAAGCCGCAGGATTTGCCGTACTACCGACCGGCCGCGTCAGCGGCGAATTGCCCCAGAGCGTAGCTGAGGTTGGCAACATTTTTGCCTTTAACCTGATGCTCAGCCTCGACCAAAGCAGCAGCGACCCTCAACAATTCGCGGATTTGCCTCTAACCAACTTTTTGGCCGGCCTGGTCAGCGATGACGGCGAGCATTATCGGTATGAGTCCGAGGCTGAGGGTTATGTCTCGGTTCCGCATGTCTTGATAATTGATCAGTTTGAGGAAATTATCACGACTCATCCCCGGCATTGGCCGCAGCGAGAGGATTTCTTTCGCCAGCTCGACCGGGCGATGGCCGACGATCCCCTGTTATGGGTCGTGCTCACTTTCCGTGAGGATTACCTGGCCGCACTTGAGCCTTATGCGCCACTGCTGGCCGGCAATATGCGCGCCCGCTTCTACATGCAGCGCATGGAGCGAGACGCAGCCCTGGAAGCGGTCAAAAAGCCCGCGCAGCAGGGAGGGCGTTCCTTTGCGCCCGGTGTAGCCGAAAGCTTGGTAGACAACCTGCGCCAGATTCGGGTTGAGGGTCAGGCCCAGATTCAACTGGGCCAGTTTATCGAGCCGGTGCAACTACAAGTTGTCTGCTTCCAATTGTGGGAAAATCTCAAGGCGCGCCCCACGGGCGAAATTACTCAGGCTGATTTGCAGGAACTCGGCAACGTTGACCGCGCCCTGGCCGATTTTTACGAGCAGGCGCTGACCAAAGCCGTTGCTGCTACCGGGCAGTCGGAGCTGGAGTTGCGGGATTGGTTTGAGCGCAAGCTCATCACAGAGGCTGGGACTCGCGGCAGCGTTTACCGGGGTAAGGACTCGACCGGCGGTATCTCGACCCGGACCACTGATTTTCTGGTTAATCAATTTGTCCTCCGGACCGAGAGCCGAGCGGGGGGCATCTGGTACGAATTGGTCCACGATCGCTTTATCGAGCCGATTTTGCAGGCGAATAAGGCGTGGCGCGGCCAGCAGCCGCTGCTGGTGCAAATGGCCGAAGCCTGGGTAAACTCAGGCGAAAGCATGTCGCAACTGCTGGAAGGCCAGCAGTTGCAGGAGGCGTTGCGGACCAGTCGGCCGGACATTCAACGGTTGGGATTTGTTAAAAAATTTATAGAAGCCAGCCAGACGGCCCAGCAAGCCAAAGAAGCGGCTCAGCAGGCCGAAAAATTGCAGCAGGCTCAAACCCTGGCCGAGGCCGCTCATCGGCGCGCTGAAGCCGAGGCTAAAGCAGCCCGGCGGCTGCGTTGGATCATCGCGGCTCTGGCGGTTACGCTGGCAGTTTTGCTTGGCCTGGCGGGAGTGGCGGTTTATGCCTTTATCCAGCGCCAGGAAGTGATCATTAGCCACGAGGCTATTACGACCCTGCTCTCCCTGGATGGGCGGCTTTACATCTCTGTGGCTCCCGATGACCGCACTGTGAGGCTGGTGGATACGGCGAACCAAGAGGTGCTTCTTACCTTAACCGGCCATACCGCCGAAATTAGTAAAATCACCCTGAACCCGAATGCTAACTATTTGGCCACGGCCGATCACGGGGGCACAACCATCATTTGGGACTTGAACACAGGCCAGGCGGTCGCCAGATTAACCGGCCACAGCGACACTATTCGCTACATGGTTTTTTCGCACGACGGCCGCTGGGTAGCCACCGGAGGAGATGATGGCACAACCCGCCTGTGGGAGACTTCCACCTGGCAGCAAACCCACGTCTTCAACAGCGATGGGGCACCTATCATCAGCGTCGCCTTTTGGCCCGACGATTCCTTCCTGGTGACAGCCACAACGGATAAAAAATACACCATTTGGAATCCGCGAACCGGCGAGAAAGTTTTAGATGGAAGCCAGTAAGACTCATCCTTACGATAACCCCTATGTCGGCCCGCGTACTTTCACCCGGCAGGAAGGCGACCGCTTTTTTGGCCGGGAGCGAGAAGCCCGCGACCTCTTCTCCTTGGTCGTTTCGGAGCGGCTGGTCCTTTTTTATGCCCAATCCGGGGCTGGTAAAAGTTCCCTGATTAATACAAGGCTGATTGCACAGTTGCAGGCGGCCGGTTTTGCCGTTTTGCCCGTGTGTCGAGTTAGCGGCGAGCTGCCGCCGGGGGTTGCCGACGTTGACAACGTTTTTACCTTTAATTTGATGCTCAACCTGGACGAAAGCGAGAGCGATCCGCGCCGTTTCACCCATATCCCCTTAACCGATTTTCTCGCCGGGCTGACCAGCGACGACGGCCAGCATTACTACTTTTTCGAGGCTGAAGCAGATTTAAAGGAGGCTAACGCTCAGGTTGAGGCCCTTCAATCCGTTCAAGACGGGGCTGAGGATGCGGTCTACGCCGAAGTTCCCTCTGTTTTAATTATTGACCAGTTTGAGGAAATTATCACCGCGCACTCAGCCCGCTGGCAGGAACGAGAGGTTTTTTTTCGGCAACTGAATGAAGCCATGGCCGCCAATCCTCTGCTATGGGTCGTGCTGACCTTGCGGGAGGATTTTGTAGCCGCTCTTGATCCCTATGCTCCGCTCCTCAGCAACAAACTTCGCGCTCGTTTTTACATGCAGCGCATGGGGTATGAAGCCGCCCTGGAAGCCGTTGAAAAGCCCGCCGAATTTGGCGGGCGTCCTTTTGCTCCTGGCGTGGCTGAGAGTTTGGTAGACAACCTGCGGCAAGTGCGGGTTGAAGGTCAGGCCGGCACCCAGCCCGGCCAATTTGTCGAGCCGGTCCAATTGCAGGTTGTTTGTTATCAACTGTGGGAGAAGTTGAAAGAGCGGCCGGCCGGCCAGATTAGCAGCGCAGACCTCCAGGAACTCGGCAACGTGGATACCGCCCTGGCCGAATTTTACGAGCAGGCGCTCCAGAAGACAATGGCCCAGACCGGGATTTCTGAGATGGAGCTGCGCAACTGGTTTAGTCAACATTTAATCACCGAAGCCGGAACGCGCGGCACAGTTTACCAGGGAACTCATGATACGGCGGGTTTGCCAAACCAGGCCGTCAAATTGCTGGCCGACCAATTTTTGCTGCGGGCCGAAATCAGGTCAGGTGGAACCTGGTATGAGTTGGTACATGACCGTTTTGTTGAGCCAATTTTGCAGGCGAATCAAGCCTGGCGCTTGAAGCAGCCCCTCATCCAGATGGCTCAGGCGTGGGCCGATGCCGGTCAGGCCGAGTCTCTTCTGCTGGATGGACAACAACTCAACGACGCTCTGGCTTCTAACTGGCAGGGCTTGGGGCCTTTGGTCACTCAGTTTTTGGAAGCCGGTCAAGTGGCTTACCGGGCCAGGGAAGAAATTCGTCGAGCCGAAAAAGAAACACAGCGGCAACGGGAGTTAGAAGCCGCCCGCCGCCTGGCCGAAGAAGCCGAAGCCCGCCGCCTGGCCGAAGAACTCCGCCGCCAGGAGATAGAAGCCCGGGCGCGTGAACAGGCTGAGGCCGCTGCCAAACTCCGCCAGCGAGCGGTATTGTTGGGTGTTGTCGGCGCTATTGCCATTCTCCTGGCAATTATTGCCGGTATATTTGGGGTAAACTCGCAGCGGAGTGCCAGCTTGGCTGGAACTCAGGCCGCTGAAGCTCGCGCGGCGCAACAAACGGCTGAAGCCGAGCGCGGAATTGCCCAGGGTAATCTGGAGTATGCCCGGCAGCTTGAGCAGCAAGCCACTCAAGCCGCTGAATTGGGCGCAACCCAGACCGCTTTGGCCGCTACGGCTGATATAGTGCAAGCTGCCCTGGCTGGGCCAACCTCCTTGCCCGAAGTTAATGGCGAGACATTAGATGTAACCTCAATCCCCTCGCCCACAGTTACCGCTACGCCTGTCGCTCCCCCTCTAACCTCAGCAACCCCACCTGGTGTGACCACTCCCGATCCCACCACGTCCCTCCTTCCAACCACTTCAGCAACATTGACTGCCGCCGCCAGCCCTACTCAACTGCTGGAACAAAGGGTTACGGTGCAGGCGCTGCAAACCCAGGCGGCGCAAGTGGAAGTCGCCCAGACGGTTGTCGCTCAGGTTGCGGCCTGTCCAGTTGATACCCAGGGCGAATTTGTCGATCTCTGGCGCAAGTATCAAGAGCAGTTGGGCTGTCCCCGGCAGGCCAGCCCGGTCGGAGGTTTTTTTGCTGAACAGCCCTTTGAGCATGGATTTATGGTTTGGTCACAACTACTCGATTTGTACGTGGTGCTTGTTGGTGACGCCGGGAGCGGCTCGATGTGGATTATTCGGCAAAGTGAGGTCACTTGGCCGGTGAACATGTCAGGGGGTAGTTGTGAGGCCGACCCACCCTCTGGCCTGTTTCAGCCGGTGCGAGGCTTTGGGGGCATTTGGTGCGCCAAGCCCGATATTCGTAACGCTATTGGCTTTGGAACCCAGCCGGAACATGGGGTAAGCAGTGACCTGTTTCAGGGATTTGAGCGAGGTGCAATTCTGCGGGCTGGCGATAACTCGACCTTTGTGCTTTTTGGGGATGATCAAACTTACAGGCGCGAATAATCAGACCCATAAGGATACGAGGCTCAAGCCATTGAATAATTTCCGCTAACCCAAATCCGGCTGCACCATCTTGATTCGGGCCGCCTTGGCCTGCCGGACAATGTCGGCGATCTGGGCCAGGTGACTGTCGTCGTGGGAGAGACCGCGCACAAAGCGGGTCATGGCATTAGTTGGGCCAGATCCGGGCGCAACCTCATAGCTGTTATCCAGGTCCGGCGGGTCGGGCCACATGGCCAGACTGGCCAAACGCATGCGCCGGCTTTCTTCCAACCGCTGCCGGCATTGAGCAATGGTCGTGACAGTCTGCCAGGGGACTTCGGTGCGAGAGCGGCCGTGAAACGCAACTCCCCGGGCCAATTCTGCGGCCAAAAAGGCGGACTCCTCGGACGAGGCGGTCGTGTGGACGATCACATGGCCGAGAGTCCAGGATAAATTAACTTCGTCGGGATTGACGGCGTAGGTATCGTTGGCCTGCGGATCCGTGGGGACAAAGGCCACGTCGGCATCGATACACCCAGCAATCAACCCCAACATGGTATCAATCATCTCGTTGGTGAGACGGGCCAGGTCAGCCGGAGTCAGGTTAGCGGCCAATTGGCTGATTTTTATCTCTTTGTTCCGCACAGGAGTGAAGTCGAGCATCCTGAAATAATTCCTCTCAGAGTTCATTTTTGTTGATGCCACTAGCGGGCGAAATTTTCCCGGTGGTCAGCCCTCCACCGTCAGCGGTCGCTTAATCAACCGTATCGTAATCCACAAAATCTTTGCCTTTTTCCGTAGCTAAAATGTCCAGGGCGGCCACTGCACCCGTACCGACGGAAATAACGGCCTGGCTGCGGGTCAACCGGGTGCTGCGCCCGACCACGTACAGTTTGTCAACCGCGCTGCGATAATTGTGATCAACTTCGACGCCGCTGCTGGTGATCGTCAGGCCCATACTCTGAGCCAGTTTAATGGACTTACCCTCGGCAATGATCAGGTACTTACTCTCGTAACGCTCGCCGCTCTCGGTAGACACGGCAAAACCGGCGGCAGTTTTCTCAATACTGGTGACCTGCTGATCCTGAATTTTGGCCCCAAACTTCTGTACTTGAGCGTGGGCAACTTTTTGAAAGTCGCTGCCGGTAATCTCAGGAATGCCCAGGTAGTTGTACAGCTTGGCCGAATGCATGGCCGTTTTGTTTACTCCAAAAACAGTTACATCTTGCCCATTCTTGGCCAAAAACAAGGCTGCACTCAATCCCGCCGGACCATCGCCGACAATAATAACGTCGCTCATCTTGAATTTCTCCTTAGGTTCTGATTCCCATTGACGGAATTGTTTATCTCGTTTATAATAAAGCGGACTACAGTCCAATTTTCCAGTGGCAATTATAACGGCTTATATGTACCTGTCAAGAGTCAGAATGAACTTCGATAAAACTGATACAATTCCTTTAATTCCTACTGAAAGCGCTCAGCTCCCCAAACGAGCCAAGCGAGCCGATGCTATTGCCAACCGCGAGCTTATCCTGGCCACGGCCCAGCGTTTGTTTGCCGAGCGGGGAATTGCTAATATCTGCATGGCGGCCATCGCCGAAACTGCCGGGGTGGGCAAAGGCACGCTGTACCGGGGTTTTGCCAATAAAGGCGAGTTATGCCTGGCGCTGCTCGACGAAGATATGCGCGCCTTTCAGAATCAGACACTGCACACGCTGCGAGAGAATTACCATCAACCAGCGCTGAGCCGACTCGACGCATTTTTAAATAGTCTGGTCTATTTTGTCGAGCGGCAGGCCCCTTTGTTGCGTGAAGCAGAAGTGCATGGGGTTCTGCAGAGTGAGATGGTAGCCGGTAATGCCTCACCCCATCACTGGCTGCCCTGGCTGCACCAAACCATCGGGATTTTGTTGCAACAAGCGCAGCAAAATGGGGAGACCCATGACCTGGATATTCCTTATCTGGTTGATGCTATTTTAGCCCCTCTCAGCGCCGACCTGTTCCTTTACCAGCGGGAAACCCTGGGGTTTGATTTACAGCGAATGAGCCAGGGACTGCGGCAGTTGGTACTGGAAGGATGTCGAAAACGCGAATAGAGCAGACAACCCAGGGCATCCAGTGATAAAAAATCCACCAGAGCTTGTTTTAGGTGGATTTTTTTATTTATGAACTACCGGTTAAAATAATTGAGGATGGCAGGATGTTCTTGTGAGCCGGGTTCCACGTCAAATTGACTTTCTTCATCAAGAATAGAAATCCAACAAGCAGGACTTCTTTTGGGAGAGCCTTATGGCAAACAGCTCAAAAAAACAGAAACCCCTCACGTTGCGCGTTGCTCCTCTTAGAATTACCCTCATTTATTTACTGGTCGGCGGGCTGTGGATTATATTTTCCGATCGCCTTGTAGCCGCCATCGTCACTGATCCCATTGCTCTGACCCAATTGCAGACATACAAGGGCTGGTTCTATATTGTTGCTACGGCCTTGCTCCTCTACCTGCTCATAAGGCACAGTCTGGCAGTGCTCTCCAATTCCGAGGCGGAGCTGCGGGCCATTTCCGCCGAGTTGCAGGCAGCCTTGCAGCGGCTGACCTTCCACGTGGAGAACTCCCCGTTGGGGGTGATAGAGTGGGACAATCATTTTCGGGTCCAGCGCTGGTCGCGCCAATCCGAGCAGCTTTTTGGCTGGAAAGCTGAGGAAGTATTAGGCAAGCACCCGAATGAGATAGGCTTTATCTACGCTGAGGATGCCGAGGCGGTCAATAGGGTTATTGTGGCTTTGCTTGAGGGCAACCGCTCGCGCAGTGTAAATCGAAATCGGAATTACACTAAAAGTGGCGCCGTGATTGATTGTGAATGGTACGAGTCGGCGTTTTTTGATGAGACAGGCCGCCTCATCTCAATCCTGTCTCTAGTTCAGGATGTGACAGCCCGTGAACAGGCAAAACAAGCCCTGCAGGAGAGCGAAGAGCGTTTTCGGGCGACATTTGAACAGGCGGCTGTCGGCCTGGCTCACCTGGGGCTGGATAACCGCTGGCTGTGGGTCAACCAAAAGTTTTGTGATATTATCGGCTATAGCTTTGAGGAGTTGGGCCAACTTAGCCTGCCCCAGCTTATCTACCCGGATGATCTCGATATTAATCGTGAACAGGCCCGGCGTTTGGTAGCAGGTGAGATTCAAACTTATTCCCTGGAGCAGCGCTATATCCGCAAAGACTCCTCCCCTGTTTGGGTCAATGTGACCGTTTCTCTGTTGCGCGATGCTTCCGGGCAGCCGAAGTATTTTATTGGTGTGGTTCAGGATATTACCGAGCGCAAGCAATTAGAGGAGCAGTATCGCCATGCCCAAAAAATGGAAGCTGTGGGTCGCCTGGCCGGCGGCGTGGCTCACGATTTCAATAACCTGCTGACAGTCATTAATGGCTACAGCGAGTTGGCTTTGCACGGCCTGACCGAGCTTGATCCACTGCAAAAATCCATCCGAGAAATTCGCAAAGCCGGCGAACGGGCGGCCCGATTGACCCATCAACTCCTCGCCTTCAGCCGCCAGCAGGTTCTCCAGCCCGAAATCCTGGATTTGAACGAGGTCATTACCGATATCAGCAGGATGCTCACCCGGTTAATTGGTGAAGATATTGAGCTGGTGATTATTACCAAAGCCGGTCTGGGCCGGATCAAGGCTGATCCCGGCCAAATGGAGCAGGTCATTATGAATTTGGCCATTAACGCGCGTGATGCCATGCCCCACGGCGGCAAACTGACCATTGACCTGGCTAACGTCGAGTTAGATGAGGACTTTGCCCGCCGGCACCTCCGGGTAGCGCCCGGTTCATACGTGCGCCTGGCCATCAGCGATACCGGGGTGGGTATGGATAAAGAAACCCTTAACCGCATTTTTGAACCCTTCTTTACGACCAAAGAGCAGGGCAAGGGCACAGGGCTGGGACTGGCCACCGTTTATGGAATTGTCAACCAGAGCGGCGGCTCGATCCTGGTCTATAGTGAGCCGGGTTGGGGAACCACATTTAAAATCTACCTGCCCCAAATCAAGGAGGTGAGCAAATCGTCTCCGGTAAGTCTGCCCCAGGAGCATCCATCTCAGCGGGGGGGAACGATTTTATTGGTCGAAGATGAGCCGGGTGTGCGTAACCTGGTGCGTGACACCCTGAAAGAGGATGGCTATACCGTCCTGGATGCAAGTAACAGCGCCGAAGCCCTGCTGCTGAGCGAGCAGCATCCTGACCCGATCCACCTTCTCTTGACGGATGTCGTTATGCCCGGCCTGAGCGGCCGCCAGTTGGCTGAACATCTGCTACTGCAGCGGCCGAAATTAAGAATCCTTTATATGTCGGGCTACACCGACGATGCGATTGTGCATCACGGGGTGTTAGAGCCGGGAGTCGCCTTTCTGCACAAGCCCTTTACCCTGCAAATACTTACCCGTAAGGTGCGCGAAGTGCTGGATGGGATCACTTAAAAACCAATACCATCCTACTTTCAACTCAAATACAATTCGGCGGAAATTTGGAATGCCTCTTCCGGTGGGCCAAAAAAGTCGCCGGAGGGAAAGATCGAGAGTTCGTATTGTTCATGACTGTAGGTATAGAAAGCAAAGCCCCAGCCTTCCTCGTCGCCAAAGTAGCGCAGCCGGCAGAGATGTGTCGGCGTGTTACGCAAACGTTCTATCATCTGTTCGCGGGTTTCCGGCCAATCTGGTGGAGGCCAGTTCGGCCCCAGTGGCTCCGGTTCAGTATAGGCGTCAATGTAACAAAACTGGCCTTTAAAGCGGATGTCGAGCCGGGTATAGCGACCAGCAAAATGCTCCTCGGCATAGCGACGTAAACGTTGCTCTGTACGCTGTTTGACTGTTTCTGGGATTTTTACGCCTCCACTATCGGGAGCAAAGACCCATTGTTTTTGTGGCATAAAAAATTTACTCCTCACTTTCGTCGTCTTCGAATATCTCGTCATCCATAAAAACCTCGGCTCCAGGGTCTAATGGAACCAAATAGTGGAAACCATCTGCCCCTACGGCTTTGGTAAGCTTGGCCATGATCCTATCAACATTGTCGTAAGGTCCCGCGACAAATAAAGGTTTACCCTCCGAACTACCCAGTGGAATAGGTTCAAGGCAGGCACTTGGGTTAGCCTCGCCCAGAATCAACATAGCTTCGCGAGAATCAGGATGCGGCTCAAAACCAAACTGACGCGCATAGGCGACGCCTTCTTGAATGATCTTGGCCGCCAAATTTAGATCAGCCGAGACAAAAGGTTCACTGGCTAGAATTTTCTGGCGCTGCGTTTGGTATTCGGCATAGGAACTAATAAGGCGGGCAAAAGCATTTTTGACGCCGAGACAGCCGAGATCAACCAAAAATACCCCAATCGCGATTTGGTCCAGCGGGGATTGGCGGGCAATCAATATCTGGACCAAGGCTGCTTCCTTGTTCCACTCCTTTGATAACAGAACCTCCCGTAGAGGCCAGTCACCCGCTTGGCGTAATAAAGCGCGGGTATTCATTTGAAATAGCGGTTTAACCTTGGCCAGCTTTTGTTTACGTTTGGCCGCCTTCCGTTGGATTGCCTTTTGATGTTTCTTGGGATCTTGAGCCATACTGTTTACCCTTTTTTTGCTAAAAACCAGTTTAAGTGCGCCCAGATATACAAGAAAAATGCCTCTATGGTTAATCCTTAACCCAACCTATAAATAAAAGCCAGCATTGACATTAATGCCACCGTTTGCAGGACAAAAATTGGCAAGCCATTAATTACATAATCACGCACGGTGTACTGCCCCGGTTCCCGAACTAGCAGGTTGTCCCCATCGGTCAGCGGGGTTACGTAGCCGGTCAGCACCGCAAAAGCGGTAGCGATGGCAAACGGCTCCGGCGGCGCGCCTTGGGCTACAGCCAGGCTGAGCGCAATCGGCGTGAATAGGGCGGCGCCCACCGCCCCCCCGATGACCTGGGCGATGAGACTGGTCAGCAGGTGAAAAATGACCAGTGACCCCAGTACGCCCATATTCTGGCTCAGGCCGACAATCACCTGGGCAATCATCTCAGCCGCCCCGGTTTTTTGCAGGGCCATGCTCAAGGGCAGCATCCCGCCGATCAAAACCAATAAACTCCAATTAATGCTTTGATAGGCCCGCTCCGGGCTGAGACATTTCGTTAGAATCAATCCGACTGCTGCCAGTACGCTGGCTGTCCCCAAAGAGGCCAGGCCGGAAACAACCAAAACGAGCATCATACCCAGAATAGCCAGGGTCAACCGGGCTTTAGTGGTGATCAAATCGCCAGGCTGCGGCCCCAAATCGGTCATCGGCACCAGGCTCAAATCCTGGCCAATCGCCCGGATGCGGGCGGGCGGACCCTGGACGAGCAGCGTATCACCGGCCGCCAGAACCAGCTCAGACAGACCGTCCCGAATCGTTTGCCCCTGCCGGTGAGCAGCCAGAATATTCAGCCCGTAACGCTGGCGAAAATCAAGCCTGGCCAGGCTCTGGTTTACCAGCGGCGAGCGGAAAGGCACAATGATCTCCGCCAGCCGCAGTTCACCCTGTTCAAGCTGGTTGAATTCGTCCAGGCGGACTGTTCCCTTTGGTTCCAGCCCGTGACTATTGGCGAATTGCAAAATCCGGCCAGAGTCGCCTTCGACGATCAACAGGTCGTCCTGCTCCAGAACGGATGCGGGTGTTGCCGGCTGCAACACGTTCCCTGAGGACTGCACCGCGATGATGTTAAGCCTAAAAGTCGTCCACAATTTACCGCTGGCCTCCAGCGACCGGGCAATCAGATCGGAATTGGAACGGACACGCAGCCGATAGAGCAGGTTACCCAGTTGGTAGCTCTGCTCCACTTCGGCCAGGGAGGGCTGGCGGCGTTCAGGGGGCAGTTCGCGGCGCAAAAAGCGGCGGCCCGGGACCAAATACCACAACATTAGCAGTCCCACCGAGACCAAAGCATAGGGGGTCATAGTGAACAACCCCAGCGGAGGCCGGCCGCTCGCCGCCAGCAAATCGCTGACCACCAAATTTGAAGTTGCGCCGATGAGGGTCAACAAATTGCCCACCGTCGCCGTCGTCGCCAGCGGCATCAGCAGCCGCGAGGGGGCCAGTTTCGCCTGGCGAGCGACCCGCAAAACCGCTGGCAGGAGCAAAGCCACGACCAGCAGACCATCTAAAAAGGCCGTTAAACCCGCCGCCGAGAGGATAATGATGAAGAGCAACATCGTTTCGCCCCGGCTGCCAAAGCGCAATATTTGGTTGGCAATCAAGGTCGCCACACCTGTTTCAAACAGGGCCGCCCCGATGACAAAAATACTGGCTACAATCAAAATGACCGGCTGGCCAAAGGCGCTGAACGCTTCGGCGGGGCTGAGGATACCGCTGATAATGAGGGCTAACATCACCAACAGAGCCGTCAAATCAGCCCGCAGCCACTGGACCGAGAGAATCACCAGGGTGGCAATGAGTAAGACGAAGGTGAAAATCGCTTCTAAAGGCATAGTATTGGGAGTATAATCCCAACCCGCTGTGAGAGGCAACCCTTTGAGATAGGTTTGTTTTTGTAATTACCCAATTCACCCGGATTGCGCTATCATGATCTGGCGTAACATTGAGCATGGGGGGACAATATGACCGCAGCAAATTCCTCTACCAAGCAAACTTTTCGGCTGGCTGACCGGCTGGCCGCAGCCCGGCGCGGGCGCTTTGTCGGGCGTGAAGCTGAACTTGAACTGGTTCGTTCGGCTCTCCTGGCAGCCGAACCACCTTTTGTGGTGCTTCATCTCTACGGGCCGGGCGGCGTGGGTAAAAGTACCCTGCTGCGGGAGTATGCCCGCATCGCGGCGGAAGCCGCCCGGCCTGTCATTCGCCTGGACGGGCGAAATCTCGAACCATCCCCGCCGGGGTTTCTCCTGGCTCTGCGCCAGGCCTTGGGGTTTAAGGAAAACGACTCAACCCTTGACGGGTTGAACTGGCCCGCTGAGGGCATGCTGCTCATTGACACCTATGAAAGCCTGGTTTCCCTGGATGCCTGGCTGCGTGACACCTTTCTGCCCCAACTGCCCGGACATAGCCTGGTCGTGACGGCCGGGCGCAATCCGCCCGATCCGGCCTGGCGCAGCGATATTGACTGGGCCGACTTGACCCAGGTTATCCCGCTGCGCAATCTCCGCCCCGAAGAAAGCCAAACCTACTTGACGGTTCGGGGCATCCCTGCCAGCCGGCACCAGGAGGTACTGGACTTTACCCGCGGGCATCCGTTGGCCTTATCGCTGGTGGCTGATTTGCTCAACCAGGGTGAGCCGGGGGCAGCCTTCAGCTTTCAGACCGAGCCAGATGTGGTCCGGGTCCTGCTGCAACGCTTTGTGCATGATGTGCCCAGCGCCGATCATCACCTGGCCCTGCAAGTCTGCACCCTGGCCTGGGCCACCACTGAGGAGTTGCTCGCACACGTTCTGGACACAGCCAACGCCGCTGAAATCTTTGAATGGCTGCGCCAACTTACCTTCATTGAGCAGGGGCCTCTGGGCTTGTTTCCGCACGACCTGGCCCGGGAAGTGCTGGACGCCGATTTTCGCTGGCGCAATCCCGATGGTTACCTCCAGCTTAACCAACGCCTGACCGCGTATCTGCACACCGTGTTTCTGCAGGCTAGCAGTGGAAAGCAGCAGCGGATCTGGTTTGACCTGCTCTACCTGGCTCGACACAACCCGTTCATCAAGCCCTATTTTGACTGGACTGCCTTCCACAGCGGCTTTGCCGAACCGGCAGCCGCGGATGATGCTGCCGCGATTCTTGATATGGTTCAAAGGCACGAAGGCGAGGCCTCGGCGCAAATTGCCCGCTATTGGCTGTGCCGCCAACCCCAAGCTTTTAAGGTCTACCGCAATACCGGCGGCGAGCTGATTGGCTTTATGGCTCATCTGGCCTTGCATGGCGCTACCCCCGCAGACCTTGCCGCCGACCCGGCTGTGCCGGCGGCGCTGGAGTTTGCCCAACGCTATGGTCCGGCCAGACCTGGCGAGGAAATAGTTCACCTGCGCTTCTGGATGGACCGGGACGCCTATCAGGGCCTTTCGCCGGCCATTAACCTGACGGCCATCAACAGTACGATTTACTGGACTACCCATCCCAAACTGGCCTGGAACTTCATCACCACCGCCGACCCGGATTTCCTGCAGCCCCATTTCACCAGTCTCAACATGCGCCGTTCGCCGGAAGCCGATTTCGAGGTAGGCGGCCGGCGCTACAGTGTTTTTAGCCACGACTGGCGGGTCGAGCCTGCCTCAGCCTGGCTGGCGATGAAAGCCGAGCGCTACCCCCAAACCGACCTCACCCTGGAACAATTGGCGGCATCGCTCCCACCGCCCTTGCTGGTTCTCTCGCAGCCCGAATTTGAAGAAGCGGTGCGCCAGGCCCTGCGCGATTACACCCGCCCCGACCTGCTGGCCGCCAATCCGCTCATGCGTTCCCGGCTGGTCGTCGAAGCGGCTGAGCCGCCGGCTGGCCCGGCCGCCCTCCAGGCGCTTTTACAGCAAGCCGCGGCTACCCTCACCGGCAGTCCCAAGGATGAAAAACTTTACCGGGCCATCTACCACACTTATCTGGACCCGGCGCCTACCCAGGAGCAAGCCGCCGAACGGCTTGACCTGCCCTTCAATACTTACCGCTACCACCTGACCAACGGCCTTAAACGCATCGTCGAGTGGCTGTGGCAGCGCGAACTCCAAGGTTCAGAGCGTTAAAATCCTTCCTCTACTCCACTGATGTCATTCTGAGCGACCGGAGGGAGCGAAGAATCCCTGAAAACTTGGCCCAAAGCGAACCTTCAGGGAGATTCTTCACTTTGCTACGCTCCGTTCAGAATGACGTTTTCCCCAATAATCTGCGTTGAACTGTAATTTTCGGCAAAGATTCGGCACTTTTTTGGCTGGAAATTAGCCCCCCTTCAAGTTATCCTGTACCTCAAACAAACCAATCAAATCATCTTTATTCAGGAGGTACAGCGACGATGCAAACACAAGCAATCTTAACTCAAAATCCCCCTTATATTCTGGGCCACGCGGAGACCGAATTGGATCGCCTGATCCACCAGGCCCGCTACTTTGGCGACCTGACCCAGCATGTTTTGAATTTAGCCGGCCTGGGACCAGGCATGCATGTCCTCGATGCCGGCTGCGGCGCGGGTGACGTTTCATTTATGGCTGTCCGCATGGTTGGGGCGGAGGGCGAGGTCATTGGCGTAGATAAATCGCCCGAAGCCGTGGCACTGGCCTCCCAACGAGCACAGGCCGCCATGCTGACCAACGTCCACTTCGTAACCCAGGACCTGGCTGAACTACATCTGGATGAACCCGTTGACGCGCTGATTGGCAGTCGAATCCTGATGTACTTTGCCGACCCAGCGGTGGCGCTGCGCCGCATGGCCGGCTTTGTTAAACCGGGCGGCCTGGTGGTTTTTCAAGATTTTGATATGGAAGCCGCCAAATCGGAACCGGCCTGCGCCCTTTTCGAAACCACCCTCCGCCGGGTCAAGCAGACCTTCACCCGGGCCGGCTTTGATATTCAGTGCGGCCTCAGACTGTCCCGAATTTTTCAGGAGGCCGGCCTAACCGCCCCGCAAATGATTCTCGGCGCTCGGGTGGAAAGTGGGCCAGACGCGCTTGTCTACGATCAGCTTGCCCAAGTCACTCGCTCCCTGCTGCCGGTTATGGAACGCACCGGCATCGCTACGGCCGCGGAAGTCGGCCTTGAAACCCTGGCCGACCGTATCCGGGACGAGGCGGTAGCCAACAACGCGACGCTGGTATCCCCTGCGCTCATCGGCGCCTGGACGCGAAAAAACCGGGGGGTCAATTAGTCAATTACGCCTAATCCCAATGATGTAAAGTCATTCACAGCTTTTAACATAGAAGGAGAAAAAAATGAAGGTACTTATTTTTGGATCAACGGGCAGCATTGGCCGGCAGCTTGTCGAACAGGCTCTGGCACAGGGGCACACCGTGACGGCGTTTGCCCGCAATCCGGCCAAGCTTGATATTAAGCACCCGAAACTTAAGGTCGTTCAGGGTGACGTGTTGGATTACACCTCGGTCGAGCGGGCAGTGCCGGGTCACGAGGCAGTGTTATCCGCTCTCGGTACGCCGGCTCTCACCAAAAACACGGTGCGCTCGGAAGGAACGCGGAATATTATCCAGGCCATGGAGAAGGCCGGCATGCGCCGCCTCATCTGTCTGTCGTCAATCGGCATCGGCGACAGCCGGGATATGCTGCCCTTCCACTACAAGTATATCCTTGTTCCTTTCTTATTACGCCAGGGATTCGCCGAGCACGAGCTTGAGGAAGAGTGGGTCAAACAGAGCCAAACGGATTGGACCATCGTCCGCCCCGGCGCATTTACCAACGACGGCCGTGCCGGAACCTACCAGCACGGCGGGACCGTTAACGGCCAGACGATCAAAGCCAAAATCTCCCGCGCCGATGTGGCCGACTTTATGCTGAAGCAGTTGGGTGACAGGACATATCTTCACCAGACGCCGTGGGTATCATATTGAGCTGCTGCCTCAGGAGTGATCCCAAACCTACGGCACGCTAACAATGAAATTATCTTTCTGACTACTGGCTACTGACGACTGACTACTAATTTTCAGAGGAGGTTTTATGGAAACTGTTGACCAGATCACGTTTGTTTTGACCCTTATCGCTGCGCTCACCTGTGGGCTGATCGGCGGAATATTCTATCCGTTCTCCACTTTCGTCATGAAAGCCCTCCGGCGGCTCCCCGCGGACGCCGGCATTGCCGCCATGCAGACCATCAACATCACCGTTATCACCCCCTGGTTCCTGGCGCCGTTTTTGCTGGCGGCCGTGGCTTGTATCGCGGTCATAGCCGCTGCGCTTTTACGCTGGCAGGAGCCAGACACCCTCTTCTTACTTGGGGGCGGCGCGCTCTACCTGATCGGCAGCTTTCTGGTGACATTTGTGTTCAACATTCCCAGAAACGAAGCTTTGGCCTCGGTCGTCCCAACAGATACGGACAGCGCGACTTATTGGGCCGAGTACCTCTCGAGCTGGACGTTTTGGAATCACGTTCGGACGGCCACAGCTCTGGCCGCAGCGGCGTTGCTTATCATCGCCCTCGTTTATTGAACGGGGCGATAGCGGAAAATTACAATCTCCCCACGCTTTCCCCACAACGGGAGCGCCGGACAAGCGTCCCCTCCCCATTTATCCCCTCACCTTGGATAATGGTATAATGACAACATGTTGCGTAGTGCGTGTTCCGTTGATCTTAAGTACTGCGCCTTAAATCTTTACGTTTTACGCTTTACGTTTTAGACTCATGAAACCAATCTCGCGCAAGCGCAAACTGGCTACTCTTTTAATCACCCTTGCTATTCTGGTCGTGCTGACCTTTGCCGTCATCGTTGACCAATGGCTCCTGGTTGACCTGCCCCGGCCCGACGAACTGTACCAGTACACTACTGCCCCCTCGACCAAAATTTATGACCGGCACGGCACGCTGCTCTATGAAATCACCGACCCGCACCAGGGACTGCACACACCCTTGACCCTGGAAGATATTCCACAGGCGTGTCTCAACGCCACCATCGCCACCGAAGACGCCAGCTTTTACCGCAATCCCGGCGTGGACGCCTGGGCCATTCTCCGCGCCCTGTACATCAACTGGAAGGGCGGCGAGGTTCTGAGCGGCGGCAGCACCATCACCCAGCAGTTGGCCCGCAACCTGCTCCTCTCACCTCAGGAGCGCACCGAGGTCAGCCTGACCCGTAAGCTGCGCGAAGCCATCCTGGCCTGGAGGCTGGCCCGGACCTATTCTAAAGATGAAATCCTGACCCTTTACCTCAACGAAACTTATTATGGCAACCTGGCCTACGGCATCGAAGCCGCCAGCCGGACCTACTTTGGCAAGCACGCCGCCGAGCTGGATTTGGCCGAGTGCGCCATGCTGGCCGGCCTGCCGCAAAGCCCGGCTAACTACAATCCCCTGGAAAATCCTGAAGCGGCCAAAACGCGCCAGAGCATTGTCCTTGATTTAATGCTCAAGCAGGGCTTTGTCGCCGCCGGAGAGGCCGGCAGCGCCCGCACCGAAAAACTGGGCTATGCCGCCATTCCCTTCCCCATCGAAGCGCCCCATTTTGTAATGTACGTCCGGGGCGAGTTGGAACGCAGGTACGGCCTGGAGGCCATCTACCGCCAGGGCTTGCAGGTTTACACTACGGTGGATTTGAACGTGCAGAACGCCGCCCAGCGGATTGTCCGCTACCGGCTGGCCGAATTGACCAAACAGAAGGACGGCCAGCCGCCGCGCAATATCCGCAACGCCGCCGTGGTGGTCATGAACCCGCGCAGCGGCGAAGTCCTGGCTATGTTGGGCAGCCCCGATTACTTTAGCCCGCGCATTGACGGCGCGGTCAACGCCACCATGGCCACCCGCCAGCCCGGCTCCTCGATCAAGCCGATCACCTATGCTGCCGCCTTCGACTCCACCATTGCTGCCAGATACGGCTACGCCCCCCTCACCGCCGCCTCGATGATGGTGGATGTGCGCACCGCCTTTGTGACCCAGGAGGGCCAGCCTTACGTGCCCGAAAATTACGACCGCACCTGGCGCGGCCCGGTCTTATTACGCCAGGCACTGGCCAGCAGTTACAACCTGGTGGCAGTCAAGGTGCTGGATTACGTTGGGTTGGACAGCATGGTAGACCTGGCCCGCTCGCTGGGCATCACCACCTTTGATAACAAAAACTTCGGCCTGGCCCTGACCCTCGGCGGCGGCGAAGTCCGGCTGCTGGAATTGACCGCCGCCTACGGTGCGTTTGCCAACGGCGGGCGCAGGCTGGAGCCGGTCACCATTACCCGCATCACCGACCACCAGGGCCAGGTAATCTACCAGTCACCCCCAAATCTGAACCCCGGCCCGCAGGTGCTTGACCCACGAACGGCCTACCTCATCACCTCGATTTTGAGCGACAATTACGCCCGCCGCTCCACCTTTGGCGCGGGCAGCCCGCTCAACCTGACCCGCCCGGCGGCGGCCAAAACCGGCACCACTCAGGATTGGCGCGACAACTGGACGGTCGGCTATACCCCGGATTTAGTTGTCGGGGTCTGGGCCGGCAATGCCGACAACGAACCCATGCGACACATCTCCGGCGTCACCGGCGCGGCCCCTATCTGGCACGACCTCATGGAGGAACTGCACAAAACCATCCCCATCCACGACTTCGCCCGGCCCGCTGGGCTGGTTGAGAAAACTATTTGCGCCGATAATGGCCTCATTCCCGTTGAACGTTCAAACGCTCAAACGCTAAACGTTCAACCCGTTAACCATTCGCAATCCACTATTCAGAGCCAAAGGCCCCCTCTGGGCAATTCACAATTTCCCGTCCCCTGCTCTCACACCCTGACCGAACTTTTCATCGCCGGCACCGAGCCGCAGCGCTTTGACGACTGGCATCAGTCCATTGCCCTCGACCGGCGCAACGGCCTGCGGGCCGGCGTTGGCTGCCCCTTAGAATTTGTTACCATCCAGCCCTTCACCCTCTACCCCGCCGAAGCCCAAGCCTGGGCCAAAAAACATGCCATTCCCCAGCCGCCGGAGGCATATTCGCCGCTCTGTCCCAACTCGCAAACAGCGAACGGCGAATGGGCGAATGGCGAAGAACAACTCGCCTCTGCTCCCCTGCCCCTCCGCTCCCCTGCTCTTGTTTTCACGAGTCCCGACCAGGGCAGCACCTTCCGCCTTGTCCCCAACATCCCGGCGGAGAAGCAGAAAATCCGGGTCAGCGTCCGCCCGACGGATGGCGTCTCGCTGCGGCAGGTCAAGCTGCTGATCAACGGCCAGCCGCTGGTCGAGGGCTCGGAAATCCTGTGGCAGATGTCGCCGGGGACGTATACGTTTGAAGCCGTGGGGGTGGATGCGGCGGGCAATCAGTTGCGAGCAAATCAGGTGACGGTCAAAGTCGTTGAGTAATGATTACTTCATTAAAAAATCGGCTGTTGATTAACACCTGGGGAAGCAAACGGTT
This sequence comes from Anaerolineales bacterium, assembly GCA_015075185.1. Classification (GTDB taxonomy): domain Bacteria; phylum Chloroflexota; class Anaerolineae; order 4572-78; family J111; genus DSQQ01. The sequence goes on from JABTUW010000001.1 coordinate 1,045,204, forward strand.
TAAAAAGCGCCCCTACTGCTTCAGGTACATTAAGCTTTGTGAGAAGAGAGGCTCCTCCGGGTCGAGCTTGGCCGCCTGCTCGATATCAGCCAGCACTTCAGGATCGTTAGGATTGACCAGGCGCCTGGCCCACCCGCGCAAGAAGTAGGCCGCCGCCAGGTCCGGCTGCGCTTGCAGCGCCGGGGTGGCGCTGTCAACGATCCATTGGCTCAACTCCGCCTCCCAGCCCATCGCCGGGGTATCGGTAATCAACGGGGTTGGCCGGCCAAAAATTTCCTCCATCGAGTAAGGGCGCATGACATCTAAAGCCGCCGCATAATCGCCATAGAAAATATTACCGAGAAGTGGATAAGGTCCCCGCGCCTGCCCAAATCGCTCCTCGGCGTGCAGGCGGATCAAGGCGGCATCCCAGGTAACAAGCGGGTCTTGCGTATCGAGGGCCACCGCCTGGTTGATGGTTTCGTGAGCATCCCGCCACAAGCCGGCCTCGGCCAGCTCGACCGCTCGATTGGTTAGGTCCCGCAGCGGAGCCGGGGCTGTCCCGGGCAGGGGGGTCAAAACAACCTCGCTCAAGCGTTCACCGTCCCACCTCAAAACCTGATACTGGATGTGAGTGACGCCGCAGGCAAAGCAAAAAACATAGTATTCGGTCAAGTCGAGCAGCACATCCGGCAGGCCATCCTCATTTAAGTCCTCAATCCGGCTGCCGCCCGGGCTGGATGTGAAATGAGAAACGTCATGGCGCAGAGTCTGCCCATCAAAACTGAGCAGATCGTAAGCACCGCTGTGAGCGCCGGCTCCCCCCTGCACTTCCAACCAGATATGGCCCGGTTCAATTTGAACCTGGCTCACCGAAGCGGGATCCAGGTAATCAGGGTTTTCCAATTCCACCCGGCTCACTTCCTGCCAGCCGCTCCCGGTCTGGGTGTAGATGGCCACAAAATGATTTTCGAGTGGGTCAAAACTGCGGAAACCAGTAGTAAAAGCAGCCCAGTACGGCGAGCCGGAACCGCCTCCGGCCAGAGGCAGCACACTGACCCCGTCAAACCCTCCCATGCCGAAGCCATCGGCGTCAGGTGTAGGCGAGGGGGGCAGCCCGGCTTCGACCGTAGCTTGCAGGTCGGCGGCTAAGGCCCTATCCGGCGTTTCTGTATGGACCGGAGCGGGCGTCTCGGTGGGGGTGGCAGAAGGGGGAGGCGGAGCAGGCGTAGCCGTGGGTGGTGGTTCGCTCGTAGCTGTCGGCGTTGGCTCCGGCAGGGGTTGGGCGGTCGGGCTGGCGGCGACCACTGCCGGTTCAGGGGAGACGGCCGGCGTCTCAGTTGGAGCGGCGCTGCTGCACGCGGTCAGAGCCAGGAGCAGCCCGGCCAGACCTGCCCCCCACAGTTGTTCAGTCATCTTCATTTTGAAATTCCTCGGTCGGTTAGAATAAGTTCGATTGAATATGAGCAGCTCATATTGTAATCCCGATAAAAGCAGAATCAATTTTTATCACCCAACCGGGTCCAGGCAGACCGCAGAGGTTTCTTAAACCTCTGCGGTCTAACCTCTGCGGTCTTTCCCGAGAGTCTACCACCGCTGAAAGAACTTGACCAGGAATTTCCTTTCGCTTCTCCCACGCTCAGCCGTCGCTCGGCCCGTCAGCCGGAAACGGGTTGATGGTTTAGCAAAAAGCCCCTGCTTGTGATAGGATAACTGATGCATGATGCGTAATATTTAACCTCACGCATCACGTTTCACGTTTCACAGGAGCAGCCATCCATGCAAAAAACAATCTCCGTTCTTATCCTGGTTATCATTCTCTTTAGCGCCAGTTGCAGTCCTACGGCGACGCCTCCGCCGCCCGTTCCCAGCCAGCCGACCGGCGAAGCCCGCACAACCGCCGAACTGGCCGGCACCCCGGCTGTCGAAGCTCCCACAGTTCCGCCGGCTCCAACGAACACCCCGGCCCCGCCCACTCCTACCCCCGAACCGCTGCCCCCGCTGGTCCTGCGGACTTCGCCGGAGCAAGGACAGGAGCAACCGCTCGACGCACCCATCGAGCTGACTTTTGACCAGCCGATGGACCGGGCCAGTGTCGAAAAAGCCTTTGCCATCGAGCCGGGGGCCAGCGTGGATGGCACGTTCACCTGGAAAGACGACCAGACCGTGCAGTTCGCTTTCAAAGACGGCCTCAAGCGGGGCGAACGCTACCGGGTGCGGGTCATCGAGTCGGCCCAGAGCCAGGCTGGACTGGCTATGGAACGGCCCTTCGAGCTGCGCTTCAGCGCGGTTGGCTCCCTGGAAGTGACCAATGTCCAACCCGCCGACGGCTCCACCGAGGTTTTGCCCGACTCTATCGTCACCGTCCTGTTCAACCGCCCGGTCGTGCCGCTCAGCGCTATCGGCGATGCGGGCAACCTGCCCGACCCGCTGACCTTTACCCCGCCGGTAATGGGCCAGGGTGAGTGGTTGAACACTTCCATTTACCAATTCACTCCCGATCAAGGCTTTGAACCCGCCACCGAATACAAAGCCCGCGTCAGCCAGGGGCTGCAGGATGCCCTGGGCCAGGCCGAGCTGGAGGATGATTACGAGTGGAGCTTCAGCACCGTCAGCCCCGCCGCTATCGCCAGCCTGCCCGCCGCGGGCGATATCTACGTCAGCCCGACGCCGGTTGTCAGCGTCACCTTTAACCAGCCGATGAACCGGGACAGCGTCGAGGAAAACTTCAAACTTGTCAACGACAAAACCGGCCAGGCTGTCCCAGGGCAATTCGCCTGGGTGGAGCAGGGCATTATTCCCCCGCCCAACCCCGACGATTATGGCTATGACTACCTTTATGACGAGGGCGCCGGGCCGGAAGAAGTCGGCGTGGAGACGGTCGAGTTTACGCCCAACGTAGCCCTTGAGTTTGACACGGTCTACCGCATTGAGCTGCCTCAAGGGGTCAAAGGCACCGTGGGCAACGCCGCAACTCAGGCGGATTTCAGCGCCAGCTTCACCGTCATCCCCTACCCGGCCATCGTCAGCACCTACCCCGCCAACGGCGACGAGCTGGTGGACCCCTACACCACCCTGCAAGTTACCTTTAATTCCCCCATGAACCCGGACAGCGTGGTCATTGGCAAAAATGTCATCATCCAGCCAAGCGTGGCCGTGACCCAGGTCTATACCTACTGGTGGAGCAGTAACACCAACCTGGAAATCAATATTGACGCCACGCTCCGCAAGCCCAGCAGCCGCTACCGGGTTACGCTGGGGCCGGACATCGAGGGGCGGTACGGCCAGCAGCTTGGCAAAACGACCACGATTGTCTGGGAAACGGCCGCCGCCGCGCCCCTCATCTACATGCACTCGCCCGGCCGCATTGCCACTTACAACGCCTACACCGACACCCTGACCTACCTCACCGTCCGCAACCTGAACGCGGTGGACTTTGCCCTGTACCGCCTGCCGCTGGACGACTTCATCGAACTCAACGGCAATAACTGGTGGGACGCCTGGGATAGATACGTCCCCAAGGATGATAATCTTATCAGTGGCTGGCAGCTCGAAAACGCGTCGGACCTGAACGCCAGCGTCATCTACCGGGTAGACCTGGGCGGCCGGAGCGGCCTGGGCGACCGCCTGCCGCCCGGCCTCTACTACCTGGAAGCGACCGCAGACGCTGATGCGGTCTACCCGGAGGCCGATACCGGCAGCTTTGTCAATGCGCGCGAGCGGCAGATCCTGGTGGTCAGTAAAAACAATCTCACCCTCAAATCTTCCATCAACGAGGCCCTGGCCTGGGTGACTGACCTGCAGAGCGGCCAGCCCGTGCCCGACCTGCCGCTGACTTTTATTGCCGGCGGCGCGTACGACTACAACACCGGCCAGACCTCCGCCTCGGAGCGGCTGGGCCAGGCGGCAACCGGTCGGGACGGCGTCGGCCTGCTCACGTACGACCCGCGCTCCGACGCCTACGAAGTCCGCATTGCTGTCGCCGGCGATGCCAACGAGCCGGACGACAACTTTGCCGTGACCGTCAGCAACTGGACCGACGGGATTGACCGCTACAGCTTCAACAACGTCAGCGTTGAGGATTATTTGCAGCCCTACAGCGCCCAGTTCTACACCGACCGTAACATTTACCGCCCCGGCCAGACCGTCTACTTTAAGGGCATCCTCCGCGCCGACGACGACGCCCGCTACAGCCTGCCGACTGCGGCCGAAACGATCAATATCCTCATTAGCGACTCGCAGGGTAAAGAAGTCTTCAACGAAGAGTTCCCCCTGAGTGAATTCGGCACGGTCAACGGCTCCTTTGACCTCGACGAAAACGCCGCCCTGGGGTCCTACTCCATCCAGGCCACCTACGACGAAGACAACACCTTTTACGACGACTTCCAGGTGGCGGCCTATCGCAAGCCGGAGTACCTGGTCGAAGCGACCACCGACAAGCCCGAATACGCCCAGGGCGAGACGATCAAAGTGACCACCAGCGCCCAGTTCTTCTTCGGCGGGCCGGTTTCCAACGCCCAGGTCAGGTGGACGGTCCTGTCCGACGACTACAGCTTCACCTACACCCCGCCCCTTGAAGGGGGCGCAAGCGGCGGCTGGTACGACTTCACCGACTACGACTTCAGCCGCAGCGACTCCTACACCTACGGCGTCTACGGCGAGCAGATTGCCCAGGGCGAAGGTGTGACCGACAAAGACGGCCGCTTCACCTTTGAAGTGGAGGCCGATATCGCCGAGCGCCTGGCCAGCCAGAGGTTCACCTTCGACGTGACCATCACCGACGTCAACAACCAGGAGGTCGCCGCCCAGGCCGAGGCCGTGGTCCACAAGGGCGACTTTTACGTCGGCCTGCGCCCGGAGCGGTACGTGGGCCGGGTCAAGCAGGAAAACCAGGTCAACGTGATCACGGTGGATTGGCAGAGCCAGCCCTTCCCCCAGCAGGACGTGCAGCTCGTTTTCTCGGAGCACAACTGGTACAGCGTCCAAAAGCAGTACGAAGACGGCTCTTACTACTGGGACAGTGTGGTCGAGGACATTCCCGTTTTCACCACCACCGTCACCACCGATGGAGACGGCCTGGCCGTGGCCGAGTTTACCCCTGCAAGCGGCGGCATCTACAAAGTGACGGCCACCGGCGAGGACCCAAAAGGCAATGAGGTCCGCTCGTCCACCTACATGTGGGTCAGCGGCGCGGAATACGTCAACTGGCGGCAGGAAAACAACGACCGGATTGACCTGGTCGCCGACAAGCGCGAGTATAACGTCGGCGACACCGCGACCATTCTTGTCCCGCATCCCTACAGCGGCACGGTCCAGGCGCTGGTTACGCTGGAGCGCGGCCACATCTACGAGCATTACGTGACCGAACTCGAAACCAACAGCGAGCAGCTTGAAGTTCCCATCACCGAGGAGATGATCCCCAATATGTACGTCTCGGTGGTCGTCGTCTCCCCGCCCGCGCTGGTTACGGTCGGCGATGAGCAGCAGGCCAGCGGCGAGCTGCCCAGCTTCAAGCTGGGGTACGCCAGCCTGCCGATCAACACTGCCGAGAAACAGTTGCAAATCACCATGACCCCCAACAAGCCCGCCGGCGAAACCTACCAGCCCGGCGAAACCGCCGAGTACAGGGTTAAAGTGACCGATGTCCAGGGCCAGCCGGTCAAGGCCGAACTCTCCCTGGCCCTGGTGGACAAGGCCGTGTTGAGCCTGGCCCCGGAGACGCCCGGCCAACTGTTAAGCACCTTCTGGCGCACCCGCGGCCTGGGTGTGCAGACTGCCGGCGGCCTGACCCTGGCCATTGACCGGATCAACCTGGCCGTCGCGCCCGAAGCCAAGGGCGGCGGCGGCGGCTTTGACCAGGGCTTTGGCAACATTCGCGGCGAATTCAAGGACACCGCCCTGTGGGAGGCCGCTTTCACCACCGACGCCAACGGCGAAGGCACGGTCCAGGCCAAGCTGCCCGATAACCTGACCACCTGGACCCTGACCGGCAAGGGCGTCACGGCAGCCGACACCCTGGTGGGCGAAAACACGGTCGAGATCGTCAGCGCCAAGCCGCTGCTGGTGCGCCCGGTCGCACCGCGCTTCTTCGTCGTCGGCGACGAGGCGGTGCTGGGCCTGATCGTCCAGAACAACACTAAAGAAGATCAAGAAGTTGAAACGCGCTTTGAAGGAACGGGCTTGGAGATTGGGGAATGGCGAATAGCGAATACCCTGACGGGCACAGGTGGCGAATGGCAGAGTGAAGGCGTCCCCACCCTGGAGGTCAAAACAGGGGAACGAACCAAGGTAGAGTACAAAGTGACGGTCAATGATGCCGAAACAGCCAGCCTGACGATGGGCGCGAAGTCCGCCGATCACGGCGACGCCCTGACCTTTGACCTGCCGATTTATCGCTACAGCACGCCGGAAACGGTCGCCACCGCCGGGGTGCTGGACACGGACGGCACCCGCACCGAGGGGATTGCCCTGCCGGCTAACCTTGACCCCAGCCAGGGCGATTTGACCGTGAGCCTTGATCCCAGCCTGGCCGCGGGCATGCGCGACGGCCTGAATTACCTGGAGCATTTCCGCTACGAGTGCACCGAGCAGACGGTCAGCCGCTTTTTGCCCAATGTCTTCACCTACCGGGCCTACCAGCAGTTGAAGATGAACAACCCGGAATTGGAAGACAAGCTGCCGGGACTGGTCAGCGTCGGCTTGCAGCGGCTCTACAGCCAGCAGCACGTGGACGGCGGCTGGGGCTGGTGGGTCCTGGACGACAGCAACCCCGTTCTGACGGCCTATGTCCTGTTGGGGCTGGTCGAGGCCCGGCGGGCCGAGTTCCCGGTGGACGACTACGTGGTCGAGCAGGCGATTTCCTACCTCGAGGACAGCCTCGTCGCGCCGAAGGATGTCGAGGAGGCGTGGCAGGCTAACCGGCAGGCCTTTGTTCTCTATGTGCTGGCCGAAGCCGGTTCCGGCGACCTGGGGCGGAGCGTGGCCCTGTTTGACGAGCGGCAGAAGCTGGACACCTTTGGCAAGGCTTTCCTGGCCATGGCCATCCACCTGCTGGACGAACAGGCCAGCCAGGTGAGCACCCTGCTCGACGACATCACCAGCGCGGCCATCGCCAGCGCGACCGGCGCGCACTGGGAAGAGGCCCAGGTGGATTACTACTCGATGAACACCGACACCCGCAGCACGGCCATCGTCATCGCCGCCCTGGCCCGCATCCAGCCCGATAACCCGCTGGCCCCTAATGCCGTGCGCTGGCTGATGAGTGTCCGCGAGAACGGCGGCCACTGGGAAACGACCCAGGAAACGGCCTGGGCCATCATCGGCCTGACCGATTGGATGGTCGCCACCGGCGAGCTGGAAGGCAGTTACGTCTGGAACGTCAGCCTCAACGGCGAGGGGCTGGGCGAGGGCACGGTTGACCAGGAGAACGTTGACGAAACGGTCAAGCTGCGCGCCGAGGTCGGCGACCTGCTGGCCGACGCGGTCAACCGCCTGGCCGTCGAGCGCGACCCCGTCAGCGGCGATGTGTCCGAGGAGTCGCCGGGGCGCTTATACTATGCCGCCTACCTGACCTACTACAAGCCGGTGCAGGAGGTCAAGGCGTTGGACCGGGGCATCATCGTTTCGCGGCAGTACTTTTTGGAGACCCCCTCTGGGGGGGAGGGAGGGGATCCCATCACCGAGGCCAAGGTCGGCGACATCATCCGGGTCAAGCTGACCCTCATCGCCCCCAACGACCTGCACTACGTCGTCGTCGAAGACCCCTTCCCCGCCGGAACCGAGGGTGTTGATGCCAGCCTGGCCACGACCAGCGTCGTCGGCGAGCCGCCGGAGCTGACCCGGACCGACCGGCGCAATCCCTGGGGTGGCGGCTACGGCTGGTGGTGGTTCTCCCACAGCGAGCTGCGCGACGAGAAGGCGGCCCTGTTCGCCACCTACCTGCCCGCCGGGACCTACGAATACACCTACTCCATCCGCGCTTCCGTCCCCGGCGAGTTCCGGGTCATCCCCACCCACGCCGAGGAGATGTACTTCCCCGAGGTCTTTGGCCGGGGGGATGGGGCGTTGTTTAGGGTGACGGAGTAGACAACCACTGACCGTTGTAATGAAACGCCGCGAGGAGTTATCTCTCGCGGCGTTTTTGTTGTATACTATCAAGTGATCAAAGAAGGACGCAATGAATCCGGTAAAAACATCTTCACAAATTCTGGCGGATGACAGGCTTGAGGAGATAGTTCAAACTATTCTTACGGTCGGCCGCCCGCAAAAAATCGTTTTATTTGGTTCGCGGGCGCGTGGAGAAGCCAAGCGAGACAGTGATTATGATGTTCTGATTATCGAGTCATCCAACCTGCCCCGCTATAAACGGGCGACACCTTATCGGCGAGCTTTAATCAAACTAGGGGCAGCCAAGGATATTGTCGTTTGGACGCCTGAAGAAGTAGCCGAATGGCGAAATGTACCCAATGCTTTCATTACAACCGCCCTGAATGAGGGTATTGTGCTTTATGAAGGATAAGCACGATCTGGTACGAGGCTGGCTGGCTAAGGCCGCCAGCGACCTGGCAACGGCTGACCTGATTTTAGAAAGTATTTGAATTTTGGCCTGATCAGAGCGTAGCTGCCACAGCCGTGACTTTGGCTGAAGAGGTGCAACGTCTTATTTTAGATGCCCTACCCTCGGAATGTCACCCAAAGTAAAATATTGCCAGGCGAGGAGGCAAATACAAACCGCCGCGCGAGATAATCTCGCGCGGCGGTTTTATTGCAAGTCACTCTCCTGAATGACTACTTTCATTACGGAAGTTAGGCAGTGGGTGGGAAAGCCCTCCCTAAATCCCTCCCAAAGGGAGGGACTTAAGCTAATTCTCCCCCTGTGGGGGACGCGAAGCGGAGGGGATCCTTCAACTGCGTACCCCCTGTCATTTAATCGTGTTAAAAACCCCCAGAAATTGAGGTGCTCAAGTCCTGTCTTTTGGGTTATAATCCGTACTATTGTAAAGCTACCGGTACTTTACTCCAATTAAATTAACGATAAAACAAAGGAAACGTCATAAATATCATGAGCATAAATTTTTCGCTCTACAAAAACACGCTTAACAACGGAACCAGCCAGTTCCGGGCCGTGACCCAATCCAGCGGGACCATGACCTATGAGCAGATTGTTGAGCTGGTGGTCAAGCAGAACTCGACCGTGACCCGGGCCGATGTGCTGGCCGTGCTTGACAACTTCTTTACCGTCATCGAAGATGCGCTGCTGCTGGGCTTCAATGTCAACACCCCCGGGGCCAACTACCGGGCCAGTGTCAAGGGCGGCTTTGACCGCGACACCGACGGTTTTATCCCCGGCCGCAACACGGTCGAGGCATCCATCAACCCCGGCCCGCGGCTGCGCCGGGCCATGCGGCGCGCCCAGGTCCAAAAGCAGGAAAGCAGCAGTAACAAGCCCCGGCCGGCTTATTACCTGGATTTGAACAGCGATGAACTGAACCAGGGCATCACTCCCGGCGGCATGGGCCAGATCACCGGCTACCGCCTCAAGTTTGATCCCGCCGATCCCGAGCAGGGCATCTTCTTTATCAACGGCAGCACCACCCGGGTCAGCGTCGTCGGCCACAATGGCCCCTCCAGGCTGATGTTCATGGTCCCGCCCGGCCTGGCCCCCGGCGATTATACCCTGGAGGTCCGCTCGACTCTGGGCAACGGCACGCTCCACAAAGGGGCGCTGGCCGAGACGCTGATCGTCGGCTAAATCTCTCCCCTCCAACTGAATATCAAGGCGCACCGCAGTGCGCCTTTTTTATTTCCCTTGTTACTACTCAGCCCCAATGTCATTTCGAGGCCGTAGGCCGAGAAATCCCTGGAGCGCCACATAGGCATGAGGGATTTCTCCTTTATGCCCTCTGGGTGCTTCGGTCGAAATGACATGCCTGAGCAGTGACTTTCCCTTTACCTTCCGGCGAAACCGGGAAAAACTGGCCGGTCAAGGTTGGCAGGATACGCCGTAATTGGGCGCAGGATACGCCGTAGTTTGTTCCGAAACACGTCGTAATTCGGTGCAAAACACGCCGTAGTTTGGAACGAAACACGTCGTAGTTTGGAACGAAACACGTCGTAGTTTGGAACGAAACACGCCGTAGTTTGGAACAAAACACGCCGTATCTTTTTAAAGTTATCCGGCGTGTTTTTGAAAGAGAAAGCGGTATCTTTTGCCTCAAAGGGTGGTAGCCGCTGCCCTCTGGGCTTTGCTTTGCAAGTTTATTGTGAAGCCTCCCTCTGGGATGGCTGACCATCAAAAAGAAACAAAACGCCGTGAGGGACGACTCTCGCGACGCTTTTGTTAATTTGCTCTATTCAACGAGAAAGGGCTACCTCTGGGATAGTATAGTTCTTTATTGTATCCTATGAGTTTCTAGATTAAGGTAAAGGCAAAGCGATATACGGGATTATCGAACCAATAAAGGTGAATGCGACCACAGGCAAACAGGCGTTGTCCGATTAATACAGCTAAAGGTGCAGGTATACGAGCAAATAGATGAATATCCGTGATTCCTTGCTCGTTCAAATGACGAATTATCTGTCCTACTTGATTAGCATATGCTACAGCAAAGCTCTCATCTATATTGGCCATGGGATTTCCATCTTTTTCTAGCTTCACTTGTAGGATTGCACCAGGGACAATTTCCGATTCTTTAATAAAGGACTCAACTGCTTTGTGGGTAGTCAAATAAGATGTCAATTCAACAATAGCGGATTGGCTATCATCGGATGATTGCTTTAGCCATTCTGGAATAAATTTTACGTCAGCAGAGTTGCCATCGGATAGCCAGAATTGATGTTTGAAATCACTTACCTCTGTTTTTCGTGCCCAAACTCCTACTCTAGCAACCCGTACATTAAAAGTGAATCCTATAGCAAATGCTGCTGGCAATGGGAGTTGGCAATTAATTTGAATTTTCGTTCTATCACCCTGTTTCAGGAGTTGACTTCGTACGGCAGTGAGTGCCGGTACAAAACTACTTTCCCATTCTATGGACGTTGGGAAGCGACTTGTGCTTAATCTGGTTTGCCAATCCAAATCTAGCAAAATGGAATTCGGCCTACTTTCACGAGTCCTAATGGCTATATCAATGGTAGCAGGCCCACCTCGCCGGGTATAGCCATAGTAGAAAACGCCATCGAAAATGATGTCGGCTGTCTCATTAGATGACATTTCTGTAGCAAGAATTTGTATTCGTTTCTGATCACCATCGAGTTTTTCAAAGAGTTGAAGGAATTGGGTAGTTAATGAAGATGGTAACACGACGAATACGGGACAAGAATTGTCAACTTGCTGGATATGATTTTGGATTTTGCCCGCGAATTTGAGCAGAATTGAGTCAGTTGTTTCTGCAACAGGTAGATTGTAGGAACATACAATTCCATCTGGCAGTATATCGTCGAAAGCCGTTTCTTTTGAGATGAAACCCAATCTATTTGGATCGAGGATACGCAACCCTCGGAATTTTAGGACTTCTTCTATTGAGAGCGGCAGGTTCAAAGGAGCCGAAAGACCTACAACTTGCAAAGGCTTATCAATTAGCTTTTCAACTATTGGGAGTGTAGTTAGGCTGGCATAGAAGTCAGGATAATATCTTGCGATCAACTTAGGATAAGTTGCTAACCTCTCCGTGATATTATCCCAAAACCAAATGGCAACCCGAAAATTACCTCTACTCATTTCTCGTTCACTAATCTGGTCCACAAGAATTTGTGTGTGAGTATTTCGTGGGGCGTCAGTGGCAATGATCAGGGTATCCAATTTATGCGGAAATCTCCTGGCATCACTGACTTCAGTCCCGATCTCATGTTCTGTAAGCTGTTCTTTTTTTGTTCTCAATTTGCATTGGGCTGCGCGGTATACTCCATTAAGGTCTATCGGTTTTCCGTAGACATCAACCCCTTGTTGCTTTTGCCCTGTACGCCCAAATCTTTCTGTGTGTGGATCATTCCATTCTAGCGCACAGATATCCCTTATCATTAACTCAAATTCATCTGCATCCGTTAGCGAAGGATAGTTCGTGGTTAAACGTGTTGGCATAAATTTTGTTCACCTCTGACTATCATGAGATGATGGCCCAAGCCATTTGCCTGTGTCAAGCCATAATTCATAGTGGTATAACCAAGATGCAGCCCAAGGGATGATTATCTCAGCAATGAGGTTGTCTTGTCGCCACCACCACTCCTTTGGCCAGTAAAGACACAGGCTTCCGTCTGGATACAAATGTTTGGCATTAGGAGCAAGAGGTGGGGAGATAACCTTGACTTTAGGAATTTGTTTAAGCTTGTATTCGATCTCAATTTGGTATACCGGAGAAATAGATTGGGGCTGCAAAAATCCTCTCCATACAGCACAACCGCGGCTAATATGGCAAGAAAAACCAGAGAACCGATGCTGAACATGGATATTTTGCACAATCAGATTAATGGAACGGGATTGTTTCGGTAGTCTGGATTTACGCTTCGCCATGGAATGTCGTTTGCTTGACCGGAGTATAGATGCCGGACGATGGTTGAGAAGAAACAATTATTCCAGTATTTGTCACATAAGATTTACCAGGAAAACCTTCAATAGCAAGGCGAGTTGCAGCCTTTTCCGCTTCTTCTTGGTTAGGAAAATACTCCTCCCCAAAAATCTTCTGCCACAAACTAATCGCCTCATTCCGTTCTTTACTCTCTAATGCTTTTGTAGCCCAATTTCGACCGTCATCTAGGCGGCGCATAAATGTCTCAAAATGTGTACGGCTCCAGTTCCAGGAAATGTTATGACCAAGTAGAGGGTCAGGAATATTTGGTTTATCTTTCTCATTTATCCAGGTCAGATGATCATACTGACAATAGATGGCATTGCACAAATCACGAAACAGTTCTGCAAGTGACAATGACGTATTTAGACCATTCTCCTTGCGAACATGATGAATAACTAGCGCGCCCAACCAGTAACTCTTAGGACGACGATTTTTCATCTGGTAGTTTCGATAGTGTTTGAGCAACTTTATTAATGGTCGTACCTTTCCATGATGCTCATCATTCAAATCCTTAAGTAGTTTAATATAGCCAATGGGATGTGATTTTATCCACTTATTAAACCCACGATCCGGCACATAGAGTACTTCATCAAAACCGTTTGGTGCAATACATGGAACAGCGTCAACATGAAAATCTTCTCCCTTAAAGTACACATGCACCGAACGCCTCGCACGTTCAATATCTATTTCGGCTTCTCCTTTGTACCCCAGTGCCTCCGGTAAGCCATCTAATGCTTTCTTCAAATCCTGTATCAACTGCTTGGCTTCAGGGTCGTTTTTATCGGGATCACCTGATACCCGCACTAAAAAATCAACATCTTTAACATCGCCAACACATAGATCTTGAGCATAAGAACCCGCCAGACGAGAGTATGGGTATAAGGTGGTGAAATCCTCATGTTCCTTGAGGTAATCACGCACCTTTGATGGTAGATCTTGAGCCTTTTCAACCCGTTCTGGTGGTGGTTGGATATTCTTTAGTAATTCTCCAAAGTGTGTTCCAAGAGTATGCATGTCTTTCTCCTTGATTATCTACACTAACCCAGACTAATTGAACTAGCTTCAATAACATAAATTTGCCTGTGATTGTATCTCATCCTATTCTAACCCCTTCCAAACTATAAAAAAAGACTCCGAAGCCAATGGCTCGGAGTCCTGTAATAAGAATTCGTTTCGGAAATCTCTTTTGTTTGTAACTCAACTGCTCAACCACCCCAAACTAATGTTCTATATTATACTTGAAAGATAGCTCTCCGCCAAATCGCCTGTGAAAATAGCGTATCTTGTGTAAAATTATACAGTCAACCACAATATATTGTGGACTTTCATCCTCATTCACCTTATTCATCGATTCAATTACAGGCCTGCTATTATTGAAAAGTGGTCAAAGTTTGGGCAGGTGTTTGGGATCATCTCAAATATACCGTAATTAACGGCTGAGAAAAAGATCTAATAAAACCTCCTCTAACGTCCAGAGGGATTAGGAAGCAAGGCGCATTTGGCTGTAATACCAGCACAGTGTATGTCCGATCAGGCCAGCGGCTGCTCGCCGGTTCTCTGGGTGGGAAGGTCGGGGTGGGGAGTAACAAAGACATTTTTGCCCCCAAATGACCGGCGCTTTTAAAGTGCCGGTCATTTTATTAATGTGGTATAATGACCGGAGGGAGAAATCAGCTTATGAAGACCCTGACCGACATCAAAACCCATCTGGCCCGGCAAAAGGCAAAACTGGCCGCTCAGTATACGGTTAAAGAGTTGGGCATCTTTGGCTCATATGTGAGGGGCGACCAACAGCCCCACAGCGACCTCGATATTTTGATTGACTTTGACGAATACCCGAGCTTGCTGGAATTTATCGGGCTGGAGCAGGCGTTGAGCGAGCAGTTGGAGCTGCCGGTTGATCTGGTAATGAAGAGCGACCTCAAGCCCCGGCTGCGCCAGCGTATTTTGCAGGAGGTGGTTTACCTATGAGCCGGGATGCGCGATAAGCTAATTCACAGCTATTTTAGCGTGAACGTCATTACTTTGTGGAAAGCGGCCCATCAAGATGCGCCACAGCTACGAGAGATTATTGCCAAAGTAAAGGACGATCTCGAAGATAAGTCTTAACGTATGTCCTGCCCGCCTTTTGTCTGCTCGCCGGTTCCCCGGGTGGGAAGGTCGGGGCGGAGGGTAACAAAGACATTTTTGCCCCCCAATGACCGGCGCTTTTAAAGTGCCGGTCATTTTATCCCTGTGGTATAATGACCGGTAAAGCAGACCCTAAAGGTCTTGAAGACCTTTAGGGTCTCGTTATCTGCAAGGGGGGTAAAGATGAAAAAAGACGAGCGGCGCAAAGTTCGTTATGAATTAGAGGGCGGCCTCCGCCTCCATCTGCCAGACAGGACCGTGACCGGGATAGACGCGGGCAGCGCCCCGCTCCCGCAGTAAACGCCAGCTTGCTAACACCACCGCCGGGTCCTCCCCGCCGATAAAGGCCGGCCGGGTCAGGTCGCCGGTGAAAACCGAGCCGTCATCGAGCAGGAGCGAAACACTGTCATCGGAGTGTCCCGGTGTAGGCAGGATCTCGCCGGCAATACCGATCCGCTCGAGCAGCGCGCGGCTCCCGGCGAACGAGATGACCACATTGTCGTGCAGGGTGATGTCCACGTACCGGTCCTGCGGCTTGATCCACTTTTTCATCAACGGAATGGCGGGGACTTGCCTATCGAGCACGAGGAGCGGTACACCGGCCTGTTTAAGCTCCTGGGCCAGGCCGGCGTGATCCATATGGTAGTGGGTCGCCAGCCCATAGCGGATCTCCCGGAGCGGCACATCCAGGCGGTTGAGGTTCGCCCGCATCTGGCCCATAGTGCCGGGCCAGCCCAGGTCCACCAGCAGGCGCGACGTACCGGCGCTGACGACCCAGTAGTTGGTCGAACGGTAGCCCGCGTTGAGAATGGTCACTGGCGCCATATCACACCCTGCGGCAGACCAGCTCGCCTTTGCCGATGGGCACGATAAGCGCATCTACTCGTTCATCGGCTAACGCTCGATCTAACACCGGCTGCAGGGTCTGCCGGTGATTGAGGGCATTGTCCGCCACCAGCAAGCCGCCTTTAACCAGTTTGGGGATAACGGCTTCGTAACACTCCCCGTACACTTCCTTCTCGGCATCCAGGAAACAGAAAGCGACCTGCTCGACCTGCCCAAGATGATCGCGGGCATCCCCTTCCACTAACTTAACGACCCGCTCTACCTGCGCTGCCCGGAACGTCTCGCGGGCCAGGTGGGCTTTTTCCGGCAGCACTTCAAACGTATGCAGGGTCCGGCCCAACATCTCGCAGGCCAGCGCGATCCACAGGGCGGAATAACCCGCGCTGGTCCCAATTTCAAGAACCATCCCTTCCGGGGAGCCAGCCGCCAGCAGCGCCAAAAACTTGCCCGTTTCGGGGGTTATCTGGCGCAGACGCTGCAAGCGGGGCGTCCCATTTGCTCGATCTTGACGGTCAATTTGCTCCAGGACCTGCATCCGCGCCAGGATGGCCGGACGGATTGAATGAAACATGAGGCTGATTCCTCCTGACTTGATGATGAACTATACCCTACTTCTTGGCTGTATTCCAGTGTTAGCGGGAAACCAAGCTAACCCTAAACCACTCCCGCAGCGCCGCCTCGACTTCCGCCTGGCTGCTCAATTCTCGCTCTGCCCGCTGTCCATTCTGTGAAACGATCAAGCGGCTGTCGCTCAACGTGATCCGGCCCTCCGGCGTTGCCAGAGAGCAGACCCGCTTTTGGGTAAAGTGCGACTCCGGTGCGCGCTGGTGGTAATAACACATCCCGGCGAAGTCGGCCAGGCGGCGGGGCTGGAGGGTGAACCGGTACTGCGGCTGCCAGCCGGCCTCCTGAGAAAGTTCCCAGAGAGTCCGGGTTTCATAGACCGCAGAGGTCTTAGAAACCTCTGCGGTCTGGCCAACACTCAGGCGATAGCTGCCCATTTTTTGCCTCTGTTCCCCCGGCTCGTCCAGCCGCAGCGGCTCGCGGAAACAGTCGCCAAAGCCGACGTCGGCCAGCCAGCGTTCCTCAAGCCGGACCAGCAGAGTCAGGTGATCAAACTCCGGGCCGAAGCCGCCGCTCTCACGGGCGACGCGGGCCGAGAGCAGGGTCACGTCGAAGCCCAGTTCGCGCAGCAGGGCGGCAAACAGGCCGTTCAACTCGTAGCAAAAACCACCGCGCCGCCTCTCGACAATTTTGCGGAAAAAGGCCGTCTCGTCAGGAATGATGGGCCGGCCCAGGGAAATGTCGAGATTTTCAAAAGGAACGGCTAACAGGTGAGCCAGGTGCAACGCTCGCAGTGTCTCGGCAGTGGGTTCGAGCGGGCCGGTGTAATTGATGCGTTGAAGATAAGCCTGCGTTTTCATCAAACAACCAGACAGTTTTCAATCACGAATATCACCAATGGACGAATGGCACGAATTCTGGGTGATAATTCGTTACCCTACACCTACCTGAAAGTAGTAAATATAGACAGGACCTTCGGCAAGATTAACAGGATAATTTTCAGTAAAAATCTTGTAAATCCTGTTAATCCTGTCTAAAAGGCATTCGTCGAATTGGTCTATTCGTGCTATTCGTGATAAGAATCTGAGTACTATCAGGAAATGCCCTGACTAATGGCCTGAATATAACGAGCCACCGAACGGGCGACCGCCGCCTTGGCGTCTGAAGCGAGGACGCGATCAAACCAGATGCCGTAGATACGATCAAAAGCAAACGGCTCGACGGCCTGGACGATTCGCTCGACCGTCCGGGCGGGCAGCAGGATGAAATTGGGGTAACTGTACATAAACGTTACGTACCGGGTATCAGGCACGACAAAGAGCGTGTCGCCGGCCAGCACGACGCCCCGGCCCTCAGCACCGGCAGCCCAATGCAAAACCGTGCTGCCGGGGAAGTGCCCCCCGCAGTGGATCAGGGTCAAGCCGCTGCCAAGCGCATAGGTGGGGCTATCCCAAAAGACAATCGCCGGGTCGGGCCGCATGACCCACTCCCGGTTGGCGGCGTGCAGGTAGATGGGAATGTGGCCAAAGGCGTGGCTCCACTCGACCATGCTCGAGTAAAAATGGGGGTGCGAGATCGCAATGGCGGAAAGACCGCCCAACGCCTGAATCTGGTCCACCGTCGTCTCGTCAATCAGCGAGACGCAGTCCCACAGAACATTGCCCTCCGGCGTTTGCACGAGCAAAGCGCGCTCGCCGATAGCGAAAGCAGGCTCCGTGCCAATGCCGGTCAAGCCCGGCTCCTGCGGCCTGAAAACATTGGCATGCGTTTGGCGCAGGTCGGCCAGGGTCGTCCAGGCCTGGCCGTTGGGATTGACATATTGGCGCTCGTCTTCGCAAATGGGACAATGAGGGGGGGGTTCGGGGGTTGCCGCAAATTGGACGCCGCAAGTGGTGCAGATATAGTTAGCCATGCTTGATTCCTCCATCTTTCCAAATAACCTGAATTCGAAGTTTTTCGAATTCAGGCAATTAGTTTTGCTCCGATTATAGCAAAAAGAACGGCCTCGCCGCATCGGCCATTAATGGGATGCGGTGCGTCAAAAAGGACAGGCAGCGGCTGTTCTTTGGTACAGGCGTCTCAGCGCAGCCCCGCTTAGGCTGTGTAGAAACAAATCCAGGTGTTACGCAGTTCGAAAGTCCAGGACAAAAATTTTACCGCAGACTGCGAAGCGAGCCGAGAACGCAGAGAAATTTTTAAAAACTCAGCGAACTCTGCGCCTCTGCGGTGATTTTTTCCTCAGTTCAATTCAACTGCGTCAGTCCAAAATTCCTCAACCCCTCTACCGTTTGCGCCGGGCCAGCAGGTTAACCACCAAAACAACCAGCACTCCGCCGCCAACCCCGCTAAAAGCGACCCCCAACCAAAAGAAGACGTTACTCGCGCTGCGCTGGTCGGAGAAATAAGCGTCACGATTGCCGCCGTACAAGAAATCGGCCTTGAAGGCGGAGCCTGTCCCGTCAACCACGACGGTGCCCTGGGCAAACGCCGGGCTGTTGATCTTGAAGCCTTCGTAGCGGACGGTTTGATCCTTGATTAACTCCTCCGTTGACTGCCAAACAGCCGGAGGGTGGTACAGCGCGTAATCGGCGTTGGCCAGGCGAATCCGGCCATCAGCCAGGTCAAGCCAGACAGGTGGGGTGACCCGCTCTTCTTCCGTCCAGACGGCCTCACATTTCGGGGTGGCGGTCCCGCCCTGACTCTCACACCGCTGGCCCTGGTAGAGCCGGCGCAGGTAAACGACAAAGCCTTCGGTGTGAAGGGGGTTGCGCTCGGCAATTTTACCTTCGATCACGGCCACAGCGCCGGGCGGCGCCTGGCTCAGTTGGGCTGCGTTGAGCAAGGGCAGAGTAGCGGCCTGCCGGGTTGCCTCAGACAGCCGGGCGCCGGCCACCAGCAGGCCAAGACCAACCAACAGAAAAATCCCCCCAAATAACCCAAAGAAGAGAACCGTAAATTTTTTACTCGACATATCTATCTCGCTCCGGCGCAGGCTGAACAAGGAAACTTTATTTGACGGTATATTCAAATTAGAGTAAAGTTGAAGCTCCCCTCCCCAGTCGTTACTATTCGTAACAGGGGTTAAAATAGACTTAAAACCTATCCGAAAAGTCCATTTCAAACCTGGCTGGTCTTGTATAATTGCTAGGTTTTCGGATAGACTTAGCTTGCATCACGAGTGAGCCTAGCCAAAATATGGGAGCCCACACCGCCCTAAGCTTTCCCTTTCAGTACACGGTCAGGGATTTTTACAAATCAACTGTTGCCCGCCATCTTCTGTTTTTGATTTTAGCTCTGCTGACCATCACCCTGGCCGGCTATCATTTTGGGACTTTCGATCAAGCGATCCATATCCCCTTCTTAAAAAAATATGCAGACCCAACTCTCTTTCCTGGTGACAAGTTCTTCGATCTCCGTTTCTTGCACTACTCTTACTTTTGGTTTTTCTTTGAACCTTTCTACCGGCTTGGTTTTTTGGAAGAGAGCATGTTTCTTACCCACGTGTTCGCCACTTACCTCACGTTCTGGGCCTTGTGGGTTTTGAGTTATGATCTTTTTCAGAATCCGGTCACTTCCCTCCTCAGCTTGATTGTCTTCGTCTTTCCCCATCTGGGCTTTGCGGCATTTTCAATCTTTGAGTTCAGCTTACTTAACCGCACCTTTGTTTTTCCGTTTCTCCTATTCTCCATTGTGCTGTTCCTGCGGCAGCGATATTGGCTGGCCTTCGCCCTGCTGGGGGCGATGTACAATCTGCACGTAATTTCGGTAAACTTTGTCCTGGCCATGCTCTTGCTCGATGGCCTGATTGAGTTTCGGCGGGTTGGCTGGCTGAACCTTCTCCTGGGGCTGGTTTCATTTATCCTGGCGGCCATGCCCGTATTGATCTGGAAATTCAGCGGCTCCGGGGTAGACCTTACCCCCCGGCCGGAGTGGTTTTCCATCATCACCCGGGGTATTTTATACAATATATTTTATATCTTTGCCGGGTACCCCCAGGTTGTGCTGGCCACTCTGAGCGGCCTGGGCGGGCTGGGTTTGTTGTTTATTGCTCGCCGCTCTGCCCCCCTGCCCCAAACCGACCGGACCATCATGATTTTTATCGGCGGGGCGTTACTCATGCTGGGCGTACAAGTTATTGCCACCCACTGGCTGCCAGTCACGATTATTATTCAATCACAAATTACCCGCGCCGGTCTCTTCATCCTGGTCTTTAGTTATCTGTACTTTACCCATTACCTGGTCCAGTGGTACGAGTCGGGCGGCTTGAGCAAGTTTAACTTCGGCTTGCTGATGAGCATCTGCGCGATTTCGCCATTTTCTTTTGTGCCCCTCGTCATTTGGGCCATCCAGCGATTGACGCCGTGGACGCGTTGGCAGCCGGTTGCCGCCGCCTCTATTGCTTTGTTAACTCTATCTACCGGCAGCGCCGCAGTAGCGCCGGGTTATGAATTCTGGTATCCAGGATACTATATCTCCGGGCACAGGACGGCATGGTACGATGTTCAAATCTGGGCGCGGAATAATACCCCCAAAGATAGCGTGTTTATCACGCCGCCGCAAATCTGGTGGTGGTACGAGTCTGACTGGCGGGTCTTTTCCGAGCGTTCCACGGTTGTCACCCTGTCCGAGCTGCTGGAAGCAGCGTTCGCTCCAGACTATATTGACCAGTGGAAACCCCGTTTTGAAGCTCTGGCCCCCGGCGCGTTAGAGCAGTTCAGGGGTAACTACTTCGAGAATGTTAAGCTCACGGCGCAAGCCTTCTACAGTCTCTCCTCCGGCGATCTGGCCTGCATTGCCGGTCAATACAAAGCCTCCTATCTTGTCGTCGAGAAGCCGCATTGGCGTAATTTTCCGGTAATGTACGAAAATGAGCAGTATGTAGTCTATGATTTACGGGATCAGGCCCGCGTCTGCTCGGGTTACAACTCAAGCTCCGCTCTGAATTTCTCAGACAAGTAAACAATTAATGTCATTGAGTTAAGGGCAGAGAGCATCCTGAGTAGCGCGGAACGAAGTGGAGCGTGTATCGAAGGATGCGGGTCGGCGACGACTCCCTGACGGCGCAGCACCCTTCGATACGGTTTCGCTCTGCTCAACCTACTCAGGATGCTGCTAACTTAATGACATTGAGTAAAAAATAATCAATTTGGTCCACAGGTCGAAAGGGCGATACAGCATGGTCATCCTGATAACCGCTTTGTTGTTATTAGCCGTTTTGATCTTGAATATGCCGCCCCATCCAAAGCGCCTCATTTCCAAGCCGCACCCCGCCCAAAATTACGAAGAAGCGATAAAACGAGTTGAAGCGCTGCAAAATCTGGATACTCCGGCCGTCAATCCCATCTGCCGCACCCTGCTGCTGACCCATCAGCAAAAGGTTCAAAGAACCCTGGTCCTGCTGCATGGCTACACCAACTGCCCACAGCAGTTTCGCCGTCTGGGGACAAAATTTTTTGAGCTGGGCTACAATGTCTTGATTCCGCGGGTACCCCACAATGGGCTAGCCGACCGCTTAACCCAGGATCAAGCAAAGCTGACGGCGGAGGAGTTAGTCGCTCTTACCGATGAAGCCGTAGATATTGCCCAGGGGTTGGGTGAACACGTGACCGTCGCCGGGCTATCTATGGGTGGGGTGATGACCGGCTGGGCGGCCCAACAGCGCAGCGATATTGATCAGGCCGTTTTGATTTCGCCGACTTTTGGCCTCTACATCGTGCCCGCACCCCTGACTGCGCTGGTAACAAACCTGGCCTTGCTGCTGCCCAATTTTTATCGCTGGTGGCATCCCGATCTCGGAGTTGACGGCCCCCCGCCCCAGGGATACCCCCGGCTTGCCTCGCGGGGTCTGGCTCAAATTTTGCGGCTCGCCCTGGCCACACAGGCCGCTGCTCGTGCGGCCAAACCCGCCGCCCCGGCTATCCTGGTAATAACAAATGCCGGCGATACTGCCGTTAACAATAAGCTTACGGCTGACATCGTGCGAAGTTGGCACAACAATGGCGTTGAGAACTTACGGAGTTATGAGTTTGAAGCCGCTTTACAGCTTGACCACGATATAATAGATCCGGCCATCCCTGACCAACAAATTGATCTTATCTATCCCATCCTGGTCGAGCTTATTAACCAGTAATTGACTGTTTAACCAGAGTTCGACGTTTTTCCGAAAACAGACAGGATTTACAGGATTAACAAGATTTTTGACCAATTTTTATCCTGTAAATCTTGCCGTAGGTCCTCTCAAGAAATAAAAAACTCCGAGCTGAGGTTATTTATACCAAGCGAAGAACTTTCATGGGGATGTTGTTTATAAGGGGGTGCTGATTTTGAGAATCAAAAACCTCGTCCCTCATAGAGACGAGGTTTTTGGATAGTTAAATTTTTACCACGTTGCTGGCCTGGGGGCCTTTGGGGCCTTGTTCCACTGAGAACTCAACCCGGTCGCCCTCGGCAAGATTGCGAAAACCGTCCGATTTAATGGCGGAATAATGCACAAAGACATCAGGCCCCTCTTCACGAGTGATGAAGCCGTAGCCTTTGGTGGTGTTAAACCACTTGACGGTGCCGCTGACGCGCTCGCTCATTGAGTCTTCCCTCCTTCCCTACAAGTTTCATAGGGCAGGACAACTCCCTGTTTTTAACCCGCCAAAAAACGCTCGCGGCGATGTTAAGGGGGCTTCTAAAACGTAGCTGAAACCTGGGACTTGCTGCATCCTACTACGCCAAATTTAGCATATTGGCGATATTTCGTCAAGTAGAAGATGTTTGGCTCATGAACCGGCTGAGTCATGGCCTGGAAGGTGGGAAGGCCGGAAGATTGGCAGCCTTCCAATCCCCCAGTCTTCCAAAAATGTGTTACTTGAAGATAACGGGCAAATAGGTATCATTCGGCCCACCCCACGATGCTCCCAGGCTTACTTCGTCCAGATATACGGCGGCCTGGGGTTCGCCGCCTTGAGCCAGGCTGAACTCTACGCTGGCGGGGCCGGTGTAAACTTCGGCCAGGTTCAGCGGCAGCCAGACCTGCTGCCAATCACTATTGGCGGCGGTGCTGAAGCTGTTGGCCGGGGTGACGCCATCGCTGCCAAAAAGATGCGCGGTGAAGCTATCATTGCCGTCACCTCCCTCGACCTTGTACCAGAAAGACAAAACGGGCTGATAGCTGTTAGAGATGAGACCGCTTTGGGAGATACTGCTGGTATCGTCCAGGCGCAAACTGGCGCTGCCGCTGCGGCGTCCATTGGCCACGGTAGCCGGCGGAGCGCCGCTTACCTGCCATCCCGCCAGATCATTCTCAAAGTCGCCGTTGCCGACGACATTATCGGGTGGGCGCAGGGTGAAGGAAAGAAAGGGAGTGCTGGTCAATTGGAGCGAAGCCTGCACAGGCGGTGGAGCGGACCAGCCGCCGACAGCCCCAACAGTAAAGGTATAATTCCCGGCGCCGCTCAGCCCCAGGCTAAAACTTCCATCGCCGCCCGTGGTCGTCGAAGCGCCGCTGCCGGCTTCGCTGACGGTGACGCCGCTTACTCCATCACCACGGTTAGTAGTCACTCGTCCGTTAACCAGTGCGCCCAGGGTCACCGTCTGCTCGCGCCAGTCGCCCGGCATGTCTATCCCGCTTTGATAGCTCTCGTTGATTTGCTGCCAGGTCCGGGCGCGGACAAGGTAAGTGCGGCCTAATTGGCCGGTGAACCCGCCGCTGGTATTGGTACTGTTCTTGGATTGGATCGTAGTCCAGGTGCTGCTGGCCTGATCGCGATATTGCACCTCGTAACCTTTGAGCGACCAGGCCGGCGCAACGCCGCTGCCCGACCAGTTTAGAGTAACGGCTGTTCCGTTAATCGCAGCGGCCAGGGTTGTTGCCGGCACCGGGGCGACATGAGCGGCGTCAAAATAAACCATATCCAGGTCAACGTGGTTGAAGGAGTCATTTTCCGGAGCCTGCACCCGGGCAAATACAGTAATGGTGCTGGCCTGGGCGGTAGCGGCGACATCCATGTAAACCCAGGTTTTATCATTGGCGTTGGTACTGCTCCAAATGATATTGCTGCTGGTCGGGTTGGTCCCGCCGGTGGGGTCAATCCCAACCTGCTTGAACATTTTGCCGTCGCTGTCGGGGTAGCCGGGGCCGCGCCAGTAGGTGACAATGGGCATATCAAAGCCGTAGCCCTGACCGGGCGTCACCCCGCTGATTTGCTGGTAAATGCCCGCGTCAAACTCGTAGGAGGACCACATATTTTGAGCGCGGTTTCCCTCGATGTGATAATCAATCCCACCAAAGGATAGGGCAAATTGGACGGAACTCATCCAGTGCAATTTCTTGGCATTGTTGCTTGCGTCGTATGTTCCGGCGGCAATGTAGAACGGCTGCCAGCCGCTGGCAATCTTTTCAGCCTGGCCATTCCAGGTCCGGCCGGGGATGTCGAGATAAGGGTCATTGAGACCGCTGTTGGCTAAAATATTGGTGGCCAGGGCGCTCAGAGGCAGGAGCGCCAGAAGCACTGAGAGACTCAGCCCAAACAGGCAGGTGAATTTAAAGAATTTCATGCAGACTCCTTTAACAAAAAACGTCCTCTGTACACCTGGCCTTCTGGTTCTAAAGGCACAAAGACAGAGGACGTTTAAGGGTGTTCAAAGCAGCTAAACGACCCTATGGGCAGGTGAGAAATTTGAAGAATGAACCGCCAATAGCGGCGCTGCTCAATTTGTTAAGATTTTAACAGATTTTGGGGTAATTTCAACCGAGGAAAAAGTCCCAAAGTAGAAGAGAGAGGATAGAAGATAGTGGATAGTGGATAGAAAAACTGCATCTACTATCTGCTATCCTCAGGCGTGACCGCGCGCCCGTTGAGCCAGTCGAGGAGCTGCTCGACAGCCCAGCGGTGCTGCGGGGCTAATTCGTCCAGAATAAACTTTTGGCGCTCGCCGGCCAGGATACGGCGGAGAACAGCGCCTAACCCTCTAATCTCAGGGGGCAGACTGCTGTCATCGGCAAGCTGCTGGGTCAAGGTCCAGAGCTGCTGCCACAGCATGACTTCGCCGGAGCACGCTTCGGCTACTTTCTCGACCAGTTCCTCAAAGGTAAGGCCGACAGCCTCAGCCTCGTCAGCTTCGGGCAGGGGGGCCTCAATCCGGGCCAGGGTGTCCCGGAGAACTTCGGCCAGCTCCGGGGTCAGCTCATGAGCGAGCCTGGCCGGGTCGCGCTCGCCTTGCAAGATGCGCGAAAGGGCGCGGGCGAAGGCGCACACCTCAGGCGGGGCCAGGCCGCCGTTCGCAATCTGGGCCAGCGGCAGGGCGACCTGCCCGACCGGCACAATTCCCTTGGCCGCCGCCACGGTCATTGTCACCATTTTTTCTATTTTTTCGGCGTAGGTGTCGTCCGGCAAGTGTTCCGACATAGCAATCCAGATTATAGCCTTACCTTACCCAGGAGTCCAGCCTTCCTCTTTCATCCTTACAGCCGATTGCCCGCCAGTCTATTTTTTAGTATAATGGCAACCGTTGTCTTAATATCAATGATTTGTGCGCTGGCACAAGCTGACGTGCCAGGAGATACCTGGCGAGATTCTGCTCTAGCCCCGCCATTTGTTACATCGTCAAAGCGGGAGAATTGCCCTAAAGGCAAAGTTATGGACCCAGACCGGGTGTTGGACGCATCACTGGCAGAAGAAAATCCTGCTGAACTGTTGGCCGGAGCCAGACGGCGAGCCACCCTGCTCAACGCGGCGGCCCAGGTTAGCCGCAATATCTCCTCTATTCTAGATCTTGATACACTGCTCACCCGCACCGTAGACATTATTTGTGACGAGTACGGCTTTTATTACGCCGGTATCTTTTTGGTCGAGACCCTGGCCGATAACAAACGCTGGGCCGTGCTCAAAGCGGGCCGCGGCAAAGCGGGCCAGATCATGATCGAGAACCACCACAAGCTGGAAGTCGGGGGGCGCTCGATGATTGGCGCGTGTACGGCTTTGAATGAAGCCCGGATTGCCCTCGACGTGGGCAAAGAAGCGGTCTGGTTCAACAACCCCTTCCTGCCCGACACCCGTTCGGAAATGGCCCTGCCCCTGGCTATCGGCGGTATGGTCATCGGCGCGCTGACCGTCCAGAGCACCGCCGAAGCCGCTTTTTCCGCCGAAGACGTCTTCTCCTTACAGGCTATGGCCGACCAATTGGCCGTAGCGATTAACAATGCCCGCCTGCACCGGCAAAACGCCCAGCTCTTTCAGCAGGCTGCCCGGCGGGCGGCCCTGTTGCAGGCCGGGGCCGTTGTCAGCCGCAATATCACCTCAATTTTAGACCTGGATGAGTTGCTCAACAGCACCGTAGATATCATCTGCAAAGAGTACGGCTTTTACTACGCCGGCATCTTTCTGGTGGACCATACGCCCGACGAAGCCGGCAAACGCTGGGCTGTGCTCCGGGCCGGATACGGCGAAGCCGGGCGGGAGTTAATCCGGCGCGGCCATAAGTTGGAGATAGGCGGCAACTCCATGATCGGGGCGGCCACCGGTCTCAACGAAGCCCGGATTGCCCTCGACGTGGATGCCGAAAAGGTCTGGTATCCCAACCCGGTGCTGCCCAAAACGCGCTCCGAAATGGCCCTGCCGCTGATTATCAAGGGCAAAGCCATTGGCGCCTTGAGCGTGCAAAGCGAGCAGGAGGCGGCCTTCTCAGAGGAGGATATTTCGTCGCTGCAAACGATGGCCGACCAGTTAGCGATAGCCATCAATAATGCCCGACTGTTACAGGATTTGGAGAAAGCTAACCAGGAACTGGTGCGGACCAAAACCTTTGAGAGTATTGCCACGGCTACCGGCGAGACCATTCACTGGGTTGGGAACAAGGCTGCACCCATCCCGGCCTGTGTGGATCGCACCCGCGAGGATTTCAGCCGCTTTTTATTTATTGCCGGCGACCTCCTAAGCCGGGCGGATGAGGTCATCAAGAACGACGCCCTGGCCCAGTTGGTCATCCAGGCCGGCCAGTACCTGGCCCAGGTTAAACCGGACCTGGCCAGCGGAGTCGAACAGCTCAAAGATAAGCCGCTGAAAAAGTTGCAGCGCATGCTGGATGTTGAATCGGTGCTGGAAGATTTAGCGATCATCGAGGAAAGCGCCGCCACCATCCTGCAAATCAAAGAAGATTTGATCGGCCCGGCCCGCCGCCAGAAATGGCAGGAAGCGGACATTGTCCAGGTGGTTAAGGATAATATCAAAAGTTTCGCCCTGCCTCCCGGCACGGTCTCTTACAGCATTGACGGCCTGATCCCGTCGGTGCGGGTTGACCCGGTCCAACTGGGGCGGGTCGTCATTAACCTGGTCAAGAACGCGATGGAGGCCATGGACGAGCAGCCCTCCCCGCACCTTTTTGTGGCTATTCGCCAGGAAAACGACGAATTTGTCATTGTTGAAATTGCCGACAACGGCTGTGGCATCCCTGAGGAGGAGCTGACCAAAATCTGGCTGACCTTCCACACCAGCAAAGCCAAAAAAGGCGGCACCGGCTTGGGCCTGCCGGCCTGCCTGCAAAGCATGGAACGGATGGGCGGCAAAATTGATGTCACCAGCCAGGTCGGCGTAGGCTCAACCTTTACCCTGCACGTGCCGATCTACCGTCCCGGCGATGAGAATAAAGCCACATGAGGCGTAAAACGTAAAGCGTAACGCCCTACTCAGGATGATTTTTGGCTTAACATCGCATCCTGAGTAGCCTTGAGCCTGTCCTGAGCTTGTCGAAGGGCAAAGCGAAAGGCGTATCGAAGGATGCGATTAAGAAAACTCCGAACTGAGGCGTTTTACGTTTTACAAAATAGTACGCTTACACTATCATTAACTTACCCTTCATCAGACGAGGAAGAACAACATGGACCCAACTCAAATTGAAGCCAGCATCAACCTGGAAAAAGCCCTCCGCCGGGCGAACTTGCTGGCAGCAGCGGCGGAAGTCAGCCAAAATATCACCCACATCCTGGATATTGATGAACTGCTGCCCAAAACGGTTGATATTATCTGTGACGCCTACGGTTTTTATTACGCTGGCGTCTTTTTAATTGACGCCGCCGGCGAATTTGCCGTGCTGCGCGCGGGTCGGGGCGACCCAGGCCGGATTATGATTGAAAACCACCACAAGTTGGCCGTGGGGGGCAACTCGATGATTGGAGCATGCACCGCCCTCAATCAAGCCCGTATTTCGCTGGACGTGGACACGGAAAAAGTCTGGTATCCCAACCCGGTGTTGCCCGACACCCGCTCGGAAATGGCCCTGCCCCTGGCCATCGGCGATCGGGTGATTGGCGCGGTGACGGTGCAAAGCACCGAAGGCGCAGCCTTTTCGGATGAAGACGTCTCCTCCTTGCAGGCGATGGCCAACCAGCTTGCCATTGCCATTGACAATGCCTATAAACGCCGCGAGCTGGAAGAAACACACGCCGAGCTGCTGCGGGCCAAAACGTTTGAAGCCATCGCCACCGCTACCGGCGACGCCATTCACTGGATTGGCAACAAGGCCGAGCCTATCGGCGCCTCGGCGGAGCGAATTCGCTCTGATTTTCAACTGCTGGTCTGTGCTATCGCCAATCTGTTGCAGCAGGACGGTCAGGCCGTCAGCAGCCGGCCCCTAGCTCAAATGCTGCTCGACAAGGCCGCCACCCTTCGCCAGGAGAAGCCAGACCTGGCCGATTTAGCCGAGAAGGCCAATACCTTACCTGCCGACAAACTGGAAAAACGCCTCAGCCTGGAGTCGACTCTGGAGGACCTGGATATTATCAGCGATTCGGCCGCCTTGATTATGCGAATCAAAGAAGACCTGATCGGCCCGGCCCGCGAGCAGGCCCCCCGGCCGACCATGGTAGACGATGTGCTCAAAGACGCCATCAGTACCCTGGCCCTGCCGTCCGGCCTCATCAATCTCGACATCTCACCTAATTTACCTTTGGCCGTGGCTGACCCGGCCCAGTTGAATCGAGTCTTTGCCAACCTGATCAAAAATGCCTACGAGGCCATGGAGGGCCAGCCCAAGCCTCGAATTGACATAAAAGTGCGGCCTGATCTTAAACAGAATCTTGTACTGATAGATGTCGCCGACCACGGGACAGGTATTCCTGCCGCCGATATGGACAAAATTTGGGTGACTTTCCACACCACCAAGGGCATCAAGGGTCACACCGGCCTGGGCCTGCCGGCCTGCCGGTTGATCCTGGAACAAATTGGCGGCAGCATTGCGGTGACAAGTCGCGTGGGAGAAGGGTCAACGTTTACCGTCAGCCTACCGCTTGATAAAAACACGGAGGCCAAAGCCAAGCTTGAACCGGGCAAGGGCAAAATCTTGCTGGTGGACGACGACGATAGCTGGCGGCAGTTTGCCAGTGTGCTCCTTAAAGCGGCCGGCTATAAAGTCACTGTCGCCGCTGAGGATTACAGTACAGACAACTACAGCCAGTATGATCTCATTCTTATTGACGATATTCTGGCCGAAGGCGACTCCCTGGCCATTATGCAAGCTATTGCTGCCGCCGGAGCTATTAGTAAAACAGTGGCCGTTTCGTCAAATCCGCGCGTGGAACGCACCAAAGTGCGGATGCTGCTAGGACTGCACAATTTATTACCCAAGCCCTACACTCCGGCCAGCCTGCTGGATGAAGTCAAAAAAGCCCTCGAGGCGGCGCATTAAGTAGGACAAACTTAAGTTTGTCCTACAAAATATCAACTACGGAGCGAACCTGACATGGATGCAGAACCCAGAATTTTGGTGGTGGACGACGAAGAAAATTTATTGCGCAGTGTGGAAAAAACTCTATTTCGAGAAGGGTTTGAGGTGGAAACGGCCGAGGGTAACGTGGCTGCTTATGAACTGGTTCAGGAGGCAATGGTTGCAGGTCATCCTTTTGATCTGGTAATTTTAGATTTAAACATGCCTAATTTTGAAGGTAAAGAATCCAAGTATGCCGGCCTGGAATTACTGGAACGGCTGAAAATTTTTAGCCCCAAAACTCCGGTCATCGTGAACTCGGCCTGGGATGAAGTCGAGACAGCGAAAACCTGCCTTAACAAAGGCGCTGCCGATTATTTTGTCAAAGGCCGCACCGAGGAGATGCTGCAAAAAATCCGGGCAGTCTTGGGGCTGTTGGCCTGAACCGAAGACAGGGGTTAACATGGTTGGGGACTGGAGCAAGTCCCCTTTTTTATGATTGGTTTTATCTTTGACAGACCGAGATTTTTGTGTTAAGCTCAACCCGCAATCGTTTACGTAAGCGGTTACATCAGCCTGTTCATATTTCTTTTTCCTGTCCTGCACCGCCGATACACCTTAAGCCGTAATGTAACGTAATATCTTGCTGTTGAGTGTAAAAGTAAAGATGTGGCGGCACCTCCCCAAAAGCGCCGCCGCGTTGATAATCTTTATTCCACAAAGGAGGTGGTATTCGATGAAGAAGATTATTAACCAACCCGCAGATTTTGTCCCCGAAATGCTGGATGGCCTGGTTAAGGCCCACCCCACCCAACTGGCCTACACGGAAGATATCCATTGTATTGTGCGCGCCGACTCCCCGGTGCAGGGCAAAGTAGCCCTGGCGACAGGGGGCGGCTCCGGTCACTTGCCGGTGTTCCTGGGATATGTCGGCCAGGGTATGCTCGACGGCTGTGCTGTCGGCGACGTGTTTGCCTCTCCCAGTTCAGACCAGATGCTGGCCGTAACGCAGCGGATCCACGGCGGCAAAGGAGTGGTCTATATCTATGGCAACTACGGCGGCGATATCATGAATTTTGATATGGCTGCCGAGATGGCCGATATGGAAGGTATCGCCGTCAAGACGGTGTTGGTCAAGGATGACGTGGCCTCCGCCCCGCCCGCCGAGGCGGATCGCCGCCGGGGGGTGGCCGGCATGGTTTTTGCCTTCAAAGTGGCCGGAGCTAAAGCCGACAAAGGCGGCTCACTGGACGAAGTGGCGGCCATTGCCGAAAAGGCGCTGGCCAGTATCCGCACCATGGGCGTGGCCCTGTCACCCTGCACCGTGCCGCTGGCCGGCAAACCGACCTTCACCATTGGCGAGGATGAGATGGAAATCGGCATGGGCATCCACGGCGAGCCGGGGATGAAACGAGAAAAACTTCAGCCCGCCGACCAGATCGCCGAGCGTATGACCAACGCCATATTGGATGACTTGCAGCCCCAAACCGGCGACCGGCTGGCCGTGATGGTCAACGGCCTGGGGGCGACTCCCCCTGAAGAGCTTTACGTGATTTACCGCAAAGTACATGACATCCTCACCGGCAAAGGCTTGCAGATCCACCGGGCTTACGTCGGCGAATTTGCCACCTCGATGGAAATGGCCGGGGCCTCACTGACCTTCTTCCGCCTGGATGACGAACTGGCCGAACTGCTGGATCATCCGGCCAACACGCCTTTTTTCAAGCAAGTTTAGTCACGGGGTTTCAACTAATGGCAGATGAACCGATCAAAGGTGAGCTAATTGTTACAGCCTTAGAGCAGGCTTGTCACGCCCTTAAGACGCAGAGCGACTATTTAACGTCGCTCGACCAGGCGATGGGCGATGGCGATACCGGCATTACCCTGACCAAAGTGGCCGATGGCGTGTTGGCCTACCTCCAAGCTAACCCCATTTCCGACATCGGCAAGTTCCTGGGGGCGGCCGGTATGGCGGCCAACAAGGCAGCGCCTTCGACGATGGGGACGCTACTGGCCACCGCGCTGATGCGGGCAGGTAAGGAAGTGATGGGCAAAACCGAAATCTCCAGCCAGGATTTGGTCGCCATGTTTAAGGCGGCTGACCTGGGCATGCAGGAGCGCGGCAAAGCCAAGTCCGGCGATAAAACCATCATTGATGCACTCCACCCGGCCTACGAAGCTTTTGCCGCCGCCCTGGAACAAGGGGCTTCGCTGAGCGAAGCCGGGGCCAAAGCTCTGGCCGCCGCCGAAGCGGGCCGGGATAGCGTGACCCCCTTGCGCAGCAAGGTTGGGCGGGCCAGTTGGGTGGGCGAGCGCACCGAGGGCCAGGTTGATCCTGGCTGCGAAGCGCTGGTTGTCATGCTAAAGGCGGTGATCTCTTAAAAATTTCCCAGCCCTTAATGAGGAAAGGAGGTGAACCACTCGCGTCAATCCTATTGCTGACTCTCTTTAGAGTCACTTTTCCAAGGTCTAGTGATCGAAAAATTTCAGAGTAGTAAAAGAGGAGAAAACAAATGAAGAAGTGTTTGTATCTTTTGCTTGTAGTCCTATTGGCGGCTGTCGTGGTTGGCTGCGGCGCTCAACCGGCCGCCACACCGGCCCCCACCCAAGCACCCGCTGCTACGGAAGCCCCGGCCGCTACCGAAGCGCCAGCTACAGAAGCCCCTGCCGCCACTGAAGAAGCTGCCGCCGAAGGGGACCTCACCTTTGTGACGATTGTTAAAATTGCCGGGATCAACTGGTTCAACCGCATGGAGGAAGGTGTGGTGGCCTGGGGTAAAGAGAATGGCGTCAATGCCACCCTGGTCGGGCCGGCCGAAGCCGATGCTGCCCAGCAGATTCCGATCATCGAGGATCTGATTGCGCAAGGGGTGGATGCCATCTGCGTTGTTCCGATGGACCCGACCCAGCTCGATCCGGTGCTGAAAAAAGCGATGGATGCCGGGATTGTGGTAGTTACTCACGAGGCTTCGAACCAAAAAGAGATGGACTATGATATCGAGGCTTTCGATAACAAAGCTTTTGGGGCCGGCCTGATGGATCGCCTGGCTGCTGAGATGGGCGAAGAGGGCGAGTATGCCGTGTTTGTGGGCAGCCTCGGCTCCAAAACGCACAACGAGTGGGTGGATGGCGGTATTGAACGCCAAAAAGAGGCTTATCCCAACATGACGATGGTTGGCGATAAGAACGAAAGCTTCGACGATGCCGAGGTTGCCTACCAGAAAGCTAAGGAAATCCTGGCCGCTTATCCGAACATCAAGGGTTTCCAGGGGAGTGCCTCCACCGACGTGGCCGGTATTGGCCGCGCCGTTGAGGAAGCCGGCCTACAGGATGAAGTAGCGGTGGTTGGCACCAGCCTGCCCTCGATTGCCGGTGATTTGCTCTTTAGCGGGGCGATTGATGCCATCGGCTTCTGGGATCCGGCGGTGGCCGGCGCTGCCTGCAACCAGATGGCCTTGATGAAGATGCAGGGCAAAGAAGTTGGCGTCGGTGCAGACCTGGGTATTGGCGGCTATAACAAGCTGATCGGGGCGGGCAACGTCCTCTACGGGGATGCCGCAGTTTATGTTGACGACACGAACGCAAAGGATTATCCTTTCTAATCACGTGCTTTTCTCCCTCTCCCCGGAAGGAAGCTTCCGGGGAGAGGCTCTTTTCAGTAACTTATTTCGGATCCACTCATAAAGTATTATCTCTATGGCTAACGAATTCTTAGGTCTTACCGGAATTTCTAAATCTTTTGCCGGCGTCCATGCGCTGCGGAATGTTGATCTAACCATCGAACAGGGCCGGATTCATTGCCTGGTTGGGGAAAATGGGAGTGGTAAATCAACCCTGATCAAAATTATCGCCGGGGTATATGAACGGGATAGCGGCTCCGTAGTTATCAATGGAAAGGAATTCGAACATTTTCACCCTATTGACGCCATTCGCGAGGGCATCCAGGTTATTTATCAGGATTTTTCTCTTTTCCCTAATCTCACTGTAGCGGAAAACATTGCCCTGAATAGAGAACTGGCCGATGGACGCCGCCTGGTGAACTGGCGGCATGTTCACGACATTGCGGCTAATGCTCTGGCTCAAATTGAGGTGAATATCCCTCTTGATGTAACCGTTGGCGAGGTATCGGTCGCTAATAAGCAACTCATCGCTATTGCCAAAGCCTTACGCCAGAGAGCGCGCCTGATCATTATGGATGAGCCGACCAGCGCCCTGACCGAGCGGGAAATCCGGGTGCTGTTCTCGGTGATTCGGAAATTGCAGGAGCGACAAGATATTGCCTTTCTCTTTGTTAGTCACAAACTGAACGAAGTTTTGGAGATTTCCGAGACGATTATCGTCATCCGCAACGGCAAAATTGTCAGTGTGGGGGAGCGCAGTGAATATGACAGCGCCCGCCTGATTTATGAAATGACCGGGCATACCATCACCGAAAAAGTCTATGATTTTGAGCCCGACTCGAACCAGCCGGCTTTATTCAAGGTCGAAAATTTGAATGCTGACCGAGTGCTGAAGGATATCAATTTGGAATTGCGAGCCGGGGAGATTGTCGGCGTAACCGGTCTCCTGGGTTCTGGACGCACGGAACTGGCGCTGGCGCTTTATGGAATGCTCCCGATTGAGTCCGGTCGTATCTATGTAGACCAAAAGCCCGTTGTCATTCGCTCCAACCGAGACGCCATTGCTCATGGGATTGGCTATTTACCCGAAGATCGGCTGACCGAAGGCTTGTTTTTGGAACAATCGGTGGCGCGGAATGTAGTGGTACGCACCATCGGTAACTTACGAGGGGCTTTGGGATTTACCGATCCCAGAAAAATTAATGGGCAGGTAAACCAGTGGGTTGAGGGGCTGCGGATTAAGACCTCGAACCCGGTCTTGCCTGTCAAAACGTTATCCGGCGGCAATCAGCAACGGGTGGTTCTGGCCA
Source organism: Anaerolineales bacterium (assembly GCA_015075185.1). Taxonomy (GTDB): domain Bacteria; phylum Chloroflexota; class Anaerolineae; order 4572-78; family J111; genus DSQQ01. The sequence goes on from JABTUW010000001.1 coordinate 1,079,905, forward strand.
AGTGGCTGGCCAGTAAGCCGAAGGTCATGATTTTGAACGGTCCTACGGTCGGCGTGGACGTAGGCTCTAAAGGTGAACTTCACAGCTTAATGAAGGAATTAGCGGGTGAAGGGATGGGCTTGCTGGTAATTTCTGATGACATCCCCGAGCTGTTGCAAACATGCAATCGAATTTTGCTCATGCGCCACGGACGCATCGTCGAGGAAATCAGATCAAAAGATACCAACGCAAATGAACTCTCTGCCAAACTCATTGAGGATTAACAAGGTGAAACGTCTTCTGCGTCGAAACGAAACTCTGGTGGCCGTAACCCTGGTTATCCTCTGTCTGGTCATCGGTTTGAATAACCCAACCTTTTTTACCGTTGGTAATGTTTTTACCCTGCTGCGCAGCAGCATTGTCACCGGTATCTTTGCCATGGGCGTGCTCATTGTGATCATTTCGGGTGGGATTGATGTTTCCTTCACCGCTATCGGCGTTTTTGCCCTCTATTCCACCGTCAAGCTGATGCTCAGTTTTGCCCCGGATGCCTCAATTTGGGTGGCCTTTATCATTGCGGCGATCATTGGGCTTGGTCTGGGTTTGATCAATGCCTTTTTCATCGCCCAGTTCAAGCTGCCAACACTTATCGTTACCCTGGGAACGTTAAGTATGTTCCATGGTTTTTTACTTTTTGCCATTGGCAATCAGATTATCCGTGATGTTCCACCAGCTTTGACCGAATTCGCCCGGGCAGCGGTGATCCAGCTTCCCCAGGAGCGTGGGATGGCTAACCTGCACCCGGCTGTATTTCTCCTGATCGCTATTGTGATTATGGTGTGGTTGTTGCTCAGGTATACCATGCTGGGCCGTGGTATCTATGCTTTGGGCGGCGCACGCGAAGCCGCCGAACGGGCCGGCTTCAATGTGACCCAAATTCAATACTTTATCTACAGCTTTGTCGGCCTGGTGTCCGGCATCGCCGGGATGACATTTGGCGCACTGGCGCGTCAGGCCAATCCACAGGATATTGTGGGTATGGAGCTGAACGTTATCGCTGCGGTGGTTCTTGGCGGCGCTTATCTAACCGGCGGGCGGGGCACAGTCATCGGGACGCTCTTGGGAGTCATCCTGGTAGTGATTGCCAACAACAGTTTAATTCTCATCGGGGTGCCTACAGTCTGGCAGCGGGTGGTTATTGGTATCATCATCCTGGTAGGTACCGGCGTACCTGCGATCCAGGAACGTCGCGCCGGAAAGGCCACGGCTGGATTGGCAGAGGCGTAGTTATGAATCAAACAGTTTCGCGCAAACCAACCTCCATAAGTCTGCCTTTTGATTTTTACACGCTCCGATTGTTTGTCATTGCCCTGGTCATCTTCGTCGCCTTTAGTTTGTTGCTGCCCGGCAAATTCTTCACGGTGCGCAATATGCAGTCAATGGCGGTTCAGTTGCCGGAATTTGGTATCCTGGCGTTTGCCATTTTGATTACCATGTTGACGGGGGGCATTGATCTTTCCATTGTCGGAGCGGCCAATCTCTCGGCCATCGTAGCGGCGATGATTCTAACAGGGCTGACCGGCAATGAAGGCGCTGGAGTGCCGCTCACGGCTGCGATACTCCTGTCAATGTTAGGGGCATTGCTGGTGGGGTCAATCTGCGGTTTAATTAATGGGTTTCTGGTGTCGCGTATCGGTATCACCCCGATTCTGGCCACATTGGGTACAGGCGCTATTTACACCGGGCTTTCTTTCGTCATTACGGGAGGGCCTGCCATCACTACCACTCAATTGGCGTTCATCGGCAATGGCTCGATCCTGGGGCTGCCGATTCCCATCATCGTGTTTATTTTCGTCGTCATTACTTTTGCTATCCTGCTAAATCGAACTGTCTTTGGTTTCAATGTTTTTATGTTGGGGACGAATCCTACGGCGGCGCTTTTCTCCGGCATCAACAGCGATAGCGTCTTGCTGCGTACCTATTGGTTAGCCGGTTTGATCGCCGGCATGGCCGGCATTATCTTTCTGGCCCGCACCAATTCAGCCAAACCAGACTTTGGAGCATCCTTCATTTTGCTAACGGTTCTGATTGCCATCCTGGGAGGCGTTCGGTATACCGGCGGTTTTGGTACAGTCTCCGGACTGGTATTGTCGGTGCTCAGTATTCAATTCCTTTCTACGGGATTGAACATGTTGATGCTGCAATGGTTCCCTTCCAGCGCCGCTATTTTCTTCCGCCAGTTTGCCTGGGGCGGGCTGCTCTTGATAGCGATGGTGCTCAATTACTACTCTGAAAAACGACGGGGCCGACAATCAAGTTCAACGCAATCGAACGAATCGTTATCATGACAATTCATCTTACTCAATAAAGAGGAGTCTCTTGATGAAAAAAATCGCATATCTGGGTTTAGGGATTATGGGCCGGGGCATGGCTGGCAACCTGCTCAAGGCCGGTTACGAGGTGACGGTCTGGAACCGGACCCCGGAACGCTGCGCGCCGTTGGTAGCCCAGGGCGCCAAACAGGCCGGCACACCCGCTGATGCCGTGGCCGGAGCCGAAGTCGTTATGGTCTGCCTCAGCGACGATAACTCCGTGGAAGACCTGGTCTTTGGCAGCGGCAATTTGCTTGCGAACGTGCGCCAGGGCCAGATTGTGGTGGATATGACCACCTGCCACCCCGACACCACCCGCAAAGAGGCGGCGGCCTACGCCGAAAAAGGCGTCGAATTTCTCGACGCGCCGGTGTTTGGCAGCAAGAACGAGGCAGCCAACGGCGGCCTGTGGATCGTTGTCGGCGGGAAAAAAGAACTGTTTGAGCAGGTCAAGCCGATCCTGGAAGTGCTGAGTGAAACGACTCATTACATGGGCGGCACGGCCATGGGCACTTCGATGAAACTGGTCGGCAACCTGGTGGTTGCTTCCCAGTTGGAGGCGCTGGGCGAGGCCATGACCCTGGCCACCAAAGCCGGCCTCAACCCGGAGGATGTGCTGGGCGTGCTGCACGTGACCGATTTCAAATCGCCCATCTTCGACGGCGTGGGCCAGGCCCTGATCAACCGCGACTTTAGCACGCACTTCGCCCTGAAATTGATGCTTAAAGACGCCCACCTGATCGCTCGTTTTGCCCAGGATTTGAACGTGCCGATCCCGGCCTCAGCCGCTACCCGTGAGGTTATCAAGGCGGCGGTCAACAAGGGCTGGGGCGAGTTGAACGCTTCGGCCTTTATTCAGCAATTGGAAGAACTGGCCGGGGTGCAGGTGAAGAAGCAGTAATATCTGCTCATCTCGTTAAAACTTCTCGAACTTTTATCACAGCCCACAAAAATAAGCTTGTGGGCTGGTGTTTATATCCGCTATAAGGTGGAATTCTCGAAGGAATGTGGTATTATCGGGCATCCCGATCCTAAAGGATACCCTTGCGGTATAATAAAACATGCAGGAGTACTTCTACTTCAAAGTTAGCTGGCTGGCGAGAAGGTGTCGCAAGCAAAAAGGACTTTAGATAATTAACTGGACAAAAAACAGGCAACGAGTTACTGAGGAAGAATCAAATGAATACTCCGAAACAACCTTCAGGATGTGTGATAATTCTTGTCATCTTACTTATTCTTGGTGGTACTGTAAGCATCTTAGGATTTCTGCTCAACCCCTCAGTTGCTATGTTTTTATGGTTTCTGCTGGCGCTTTTATATTTTCTTGCTGCCTGGGGATTATGGCGACTAAAGAAATGGGCCGTCATCCTAACCATAGGAATATTATGTCTAGATTTACTTACAGGAATTATGCGGTATGGTATTTATAGCCTGCTTATTGAACTGCCAATTAGCGGTTATGTTCTCTACTGGCTTACAACCCATTTTGAAGATTTTAGTTCTAAACCGCTTAGCAAGAAATTGAGGTGGGGTATAACCATCATAGTAACCTTATTCAGCTTATTCCTCGTTATTTTTATAGTTAGTGCTTCATGGCCTTGTTATAGAACAGTAGTCGTAGGGACGCCACCAGACTGTTCAAACATTGATTTGAGAGGGGTTGACCTAAGTGGTGTGAATTTGCGCGGAGCTAATTTCTATAGTGCCGATTTAAGAGATGCTAACTTTAGCGGAGCAGATTTGACTGGAGCTGACTTTCGCGAAGCAGACTTGGAAAGAGTTAACTTTAGTAATGCAAATCTATGTAACGCCAAATTTGATTATCAAGCAGGACCCAAGGACAAGCGACGTTTCTTGGGGGAATGTACTGATCAAGTGCCTATGCCAATTACCTCATGCGATGAGGTGCCAAATTTGATGAAGAATGAGACAGTTCTATGTATGGATACCCGTGATCCTAGTGGTAAAGGAAATTTATGGACTCTATCAGGAGATTATTTTGGTGTAAACACTATTGACAATTACGGCATAATACAATTTGAGTCTGGTAGGGATTTGTATCTAGCTTTTTCTCCCCCTGAAGGAAAGAAACTAACGATAGGTCTTTACGAAAATGCCACGTCAAAACCTTCCAAAAGTGATCCCGGTCTCAATTTTTATGGGTATGGTTGGGGTTGTGATGGTGAGAATGGAAAATTTAAGATTTTTGAAGTTGCGTATGACGCTTCAGGAAACATAGAACGATTTGCAGCTAATTTTGAACGGTTTTGTGAAGGGCGCTCTACTCGGATGACCGGCTATATACAGTTCAACTCATCAGATTGATTGTCAGGAGCCCTTCCTGTATTGTGCCCGCTAACAATTCGTTGTACCCGACCTGCTACCCTTCCGATTTTCAACCGTATCTTGCTGGCAAAGTTGGTGTAGAATGAGGCTATCCTTGCCCACCCGCAGGCGGGTAAACTCATGGCCGTTAGCTGCTCGCTTTGTTCATTTTTTATTCTTCGTATTCACAGTTGTCAACAAGTTTGTCTAATGATATAATCATCGTATCTTTTTTGTAGATACGATACTGACTATGGAGAGCAGAATATGATGCAAGCACGAGTGCAAAGATGGGGCAATAGTCTGGCTGTTCGTATTCCTAAACCCTTTGCCCTGGAAATTGGGCTGGAACAAAATACCCTCGTTACCGTTTCTATTTCGGAAGGTAAATTATTACTTGAGCCAATAATTGAACCCAAATATACGCTCGAACAAATGTTAGCCGAAGTGACTGAGGATAATCTGCACCACGAGGTTGAGACAGATGAAGCTGTAGGTAACGAGGTGTGGTGAAAAGATGGCTTATGTCCCTGAACGAGGTGATGCGGTGTGGCTAAGTTTTACACCCCAAGCCGGTCACGAACAAGCTGGACGACGCCCCGCGATTGTATTATCCCCAAAATCTTATAATCAGAAGGTGGGTTTGGCGATTTTTTGTCCGATTACGAACCAGATCAAGGGCTATCCGTTTGAGGTGATGTTACCAAAAGAGGTCGGCGTGACGGGCGTAATTTTATCAGATCAGGTGAAGAGTTTAGATTGGCGGGTCAGAAAAGCAGAATTTATCGGTTCATTGCCAGAGGAAGTGATAAACGAAGTCTTGGCAAAACTGAGTATCCTGTTGGAATAAGAGAGATGAGTCATCACGAGCCAGCAGCACCCCACCCGCAATGAAACCCTCTTTCTGACGACTGGTTACTGACGACTGACTACTATTTTCAGAGGTGATTTGTATGCCAGGACCTTACATTATCGGCATTGATTTTGGCACTGAAAGCGTGCGTGTGGGCATCTTTGATGAAGCCGGGCAGTCCGTCGCCTTTGCTTCGCAGGAGTACCCGCTCTACCATCCCTACCCCGGCTGGGCCGAGCAGAAACCGGACGAGTGGTGGGCGGCGCTGGTCCGGGCAACGCGGGCCGTGCTGGATAAAAGCGGCGTGGCCAAAGAAGAAATCGCCGGCCTGGGGGCGGACTGCACCAGTTGCACCGTCGTGCCGCTGGACCAAAATTTTCAGCCACTGCGCCCGGCCATCATCTGGATGGACGTTCGCGCCGCCGACCAGGCCCGCCGCATCGCTGCCAGCGGCCACCCGGCCCTCAAATACAACGGCTTTGGCAACGTCTCCGCCGAGTGGCTGCCCTGCAAAACCCTCTGGTTCAAGGAAAATGAGCCGGAGCTGTACCGCCAGGCGGCTCATATCGGCGAGTTTATTGACTGGCTGACCTACCGCCTGACCGGCGAATGGGTGGCCAGCATCAACAATACCAGCATCCGCTGGTATTACGACCGGGCCGAAGGCGGCTGGCCGGAGAGCTTTTACGAGCAAATTGGCCTGGGGGATTTGATCCCGAAATTCCCGCCCAACGTGCTGGATATGGGGGTTGTCGCCGGCAGACTGTTGCCCGACGTGGCCGCCGAACTCGGCTTGCCGGCGGGCATCCCGGTGGCCGAAGGCGGCGCGGACGCTTTTGTGGCCATGGTCGGCCTGAATGTGCTCCGGCCCGGCCAGATGGCTTTCATCACCGGCTCGTCGCACCTGACCCTGGGCCAGAGTGCCCAGCCTTTGCACGCGCGGGGCATCTTCGGCGCGTACACCGACGCCGTGCTGCCCGGCCAATATACCGTTGAAGGCGGCCAGGTCTCGACCGGCTCGGTGGTCAAGTGGTTCAAAGAAAACTTCTGCGGCCGGGAAGCGACCCAGGCGGCGGCGCGGGGGGTGGACGTGTACACCGTCCTCGACGAGCTAGCCGCGCCGATACCACCCGGCTCGGAGGGACTGGTCGTGCTGGATTACTGGCAGGGCAACCGCACCCCCTATGTTGACCCGGAAGCGCGGGGGATCATGCGCGGGCTGTCGCTCAAGCACACCACCGGTCACATCTTCCGGGCCATCATCGAGGGCATTGCCTATGGCACCGAACATATTTTGCGGACCTTCCGCCAGAATGGCTATGTGGTAGAGGAGATGGTCGCTGCCGGCGGGCCAACCAAAAGTCCGCTGTGGATGCAAATTCACGCCGATGTCAGCAATGTGCCGATCACCCTCACCGCTGTGCCCGATGGCCCGGCCCTGGGTTCAGCTATCTTAGGCGCGGTTGCTGCCGGCCTCTATGCCGACGTGCAAACTGCTGCCGATAAAATGGTCCAGGTCCGCAGCCGCATCGAACCCAATCCCGAAACACACCAGGTATATCAGTTTTACGTTGACCAGTACATCAACACCTACCCGCCGCTGCAAGAACTGACCCATGCACTGACCCGCCATGTCGAGACGCAGAAGAAGTAACCTTTAACCCTTTTTCAAGAGTTGATACACCAAAAGAGCTACGCCCTGTAGCTCTTTTTTATTTCCCAAAATCATCCAGATGGGTATAGCCGATCAGGATTAAGCGGTGTTAAGCTTGGAGGGCGTTGATCAATCAAGAGAAGGAGCCTTAATATGACCGAGAAAGAACTCTACCAGGCCAACGTTGAAGCACAACTCAAAGATTGGCTCGCCGAAATTGGAAAATTAAAAGATAAGTTTAGCCAGGCTGGAGCTAAAGGCCGCAGTGATGACCGGCAGCTCCAGGCCCTGTCCCGGAACCTGGAAGAGATCGAGAGAAAGCTGGCCCAAGTAGTTCAGGCCGATGAAAAACACTGGGAGGCGCTCAAGGCTGAGTTAGATGAGGCGCTTGTCTCGTGGCGGCACAATTATGAACAGGCCCATACGCAGATATTAAAAACCGACGAGTAAAGCCGAGGTATAACATTAGTCCAACTGCACCAGCAATTCCGCTACTAAGGCGGCCCGCAATGGTAAAGCATCCAAAACAACATGCTCAGACAGGGCGTGAGCGCCATAACCTAACGCGCCCAGCCCGTCGAGGGTTGGCACCCCTAGCGAAGAAGTAAAATTGCCGTCGCTGCCGCCGCCAGAGCCAATTTTGTCCACCTCAAACCCCAATCCTTGGGCAATAACGCGCGCCTTTTCGAAGAGGTCCAGCCCGGCCGGTGTCTCCTCAAACGGCCAGCGGTTGATACCGCCAACTACTCGCACCTGGCAGCCGGGTAGCTGCGGCGGCAGGTTCAAGATTTTTTGGGTCAGCGCCTCGCCGTCAGCCCGTGTCATCACCCGCAAATCAATTTCGGCGCGAGCATAGGGAGCGATCACGTTAGATCGTTCACCGCCGGAAATCACACCGACATTGACCGTGATACCATGTGTCAGGTCAGTCATCGCGTGCAAGATTTGAATTTGGCGGGCCAACTCCTCGACGGCACTGACGCCCTTCTCTGGATCAACACCGGCATGCGCTGCCACCCCCGTAATTTCCAGTTCAAAACGGCCTACCCCTTTGCGCCAGGTGGTCAGCGGCCCGTTGCGGGAACCTTCCAGAACCAGGCAGTAGCTGCTCCGGCGAGCCTCTGCCTCGATCAGTTCGCGCGAGGTCGGGCTGCCAATCTCCTCGTCGCTGGTGAGCAGGTAGACCAGTTTATGCGGCGGCTGCAAGCCCAGCTTATGAATGGCCTGTAAAGCAAACAAGCCATTAAGCGTACCAGCCTTCATATCGTAGACGCCCGGGCCTTTACCGTGTCCATTTTCAATGGAGAAAGGGCGCTTTTTAGCCTCACCCAGGGGCCAGACAGTATCGAAGTGGCAGAGAACCAGAATTTGCCGCTCACCTGCACCATAAGTGATGGTGTAGTGGTCGCCCATTTCCGGCTGCGGATAAATCGCCGCCAAGGTTCCACCTGCTTCCACAAAAGCCTCGGCCATCATCTGGCCCATGGTATCTACGGCTACTTTGTCATAAGTCGGCGAGTCCTGATTGACCCACTGGGCTAACTGCTCCACCATGGCTGCCTGTTGGCTGATTAGATAGTCTAAAATTCTACTCATACTTCGAGGTCTTTAGCCGAAATGGGGCGGGTATACTCAGCCATAATAACAATTTGCGTGCCCAGAAACTGGCCATGGTTCTGATGAAAAACGAACCCATGGCCTTCGTAAAACTTACGGGCCGGGGTATTGCTGGCCTGAACAGAGACAAAGCACTGCTGCATATGGGCTTCGGCCAGCGCTGCGAAGCCAGTTTTGAGAATAGCCGTGCCAATACCCTCGTGCTGGTACTCCGGCAGCACATAAAGTCGGACTAATTCAGCCCGGCGCTGCGTGGGGTGGTAGCGCTGCAAAAAATGGCCAAAACCAACCACCTCCTGTTTCAATTCTGCCACATAAAACCAATGGCCCGGCGCATCCACAGCGTCGGCCAGATTTTCGGGCCGATAGGATCGCTCCAAAAATTCGCGCCGATTTTCGGGGGCAATCGTTTGATTGTAGGTGGCGTCCCAGGTTATTCGGGCGACGTGGGCCACCTGGGGCAGGTCAGCGAGGGTTACAAGCCTGATAGTTAAGCCCTCGGGCGGGCTTAACAAAAACAGGGGGTTCAGATTGTCTTCCATCGTGAAAAGTCCTTCGGCTAAACTCTAATAATAACACACCTTGGGCTATTAGAGAATTTCCGAAGGAATTTCTAGCGGAGAGATTGGACAATAAGGGAGGATCAGCTCATTTCAACCTCGTTCCCAAACTGACGCGAAGCGTGGGAACGAGGTTAGGGCCAACTCCTCAGCCGGACAAATTATTCGTCACGCACGCCGGTTTCCCACGAAGAAAAATCGGAAGTGGTGGGCAAAGTGATACGCTCCAGCTTGTAAAGATTGGGCATTTGCGGTTCGGAACTGCGGGCAAAACCGGTTACAACATAGCCGTTTTTGAAGTAGGTTTCAAAGATATCGCGGGTTGACTCGCGCCAGCCGCGGGCAATACCCAAATCCACTTTCTTAATTGAGTTCAGATCAGGCGGAATTTGGACCAGCAGCACATCGTCATCCATTTCCAAATCTTGAGCCATAGGCCGGGGCAAATTACCTTCCCAGGAGGCAAAGTTGACAAAGCGGTACTTCTCTTCTTTGAGCCAATCTTCAGCCCGCGGGCGCGGCTTGGTGCTGCGAATACGCTCACGCACCCGGTCGCTCATTAATTCCCACTCCAGCAAAAAGCGATCGGTGGAAAGACCTACTTGCAGAGGATTATTGACTGCCCCATAGATGTCGCGAGCATAATGGCGGACAATCCCGCCCAGTTTTTCAATATTGAGGGTAGCGTTCTTGCCCAGCAGCGGGTCGTAAGTCCAGACGATTAAGTCAATCCCCTGCCGGAGCATCTGGTCGCGCTGAGCCAGCTTGAGCTTCATGCCAATGCCCATCCCCTGGTACTGGGGCAAAACGCCCATCCGCTGGGAGAAATGGTACAGCTTGGAGCCTGACATCCCCAGGTAACCATATACAAAGCCGACCAATTCACCGCCCACATAAGCGCCCAGCAGCACCCCCCCATTATGGGCTACGGAGATGAGCTGGGTATAGGGGAAAACCATCAAATCCGTGAAGCCCCAAGTAGCCCGTTGAATTTCATGGCATTTGCGCAAATCGGTTAATGTATTGATGGAGCGGATTTTTACGTCCATCTCAATCCTGACTGATTACAATAAATTCGAATTATTGGGATAAATTTAACAGTAGTATATCATTCTTAAATGGAGGCTGCAAGACTAAAAATGAGTAATTAGGCCCAATTGCATTACTGACGGAAACGGAACCTCTTATTTGTGTTGATAATTGGATTAGAGCCAAATTTCGTAGTAAAATGAAGTGGCAGATAGGAAAATAGGAGCAGGACTTATTGCATATTGAATTTCTCGGTTGAGTGGGGGTAAAATTCGAAGGAAATTCACTCCTTTTCCAGTGTCGCAAATTTTTCGTCGCGAGAAAATTCAATGTTAGGAAAAACAGTTCGTCTCTTTGTTAAAGCCCTGATTATTGGGGTGTTAATCAATCTGGGTTTGCAGTACGTTTCGGTTACTCCCTTGCCCTATTCTGAAAATACTGCACTGCACCGACAGGCGCCTGATCAAGTTCCCCTCAACGCTAAATTTCAGACTGCTAACCAGACCGAGGAATAAAAAAGGGACGCGCTTCCACCGCCGACTGCCGGGAGAGTCGCAGGATGGGGAGCGCATCGCCTCTGGGTTAGACCCAACCCCGCAATTTGGCTGCTTCGGCAACTCGTTCCACGGCAACCAGATAAGCCGCCAGGCGATTATGCACTCTTTTGGCCTGGGCCATTTTGTGGACGGCCTGGAAGGCAGCCGTCATTTTGTTGTCCAGGCGCTCATGGACGGTTGCCAACGGCCAATAGTAATCGTAGGCGTTTTGGACCAGCTCAAAGTAACTGACCGTTACCCCGCCAGCATTGCATAAAAAGTCAGGAATCACATACACGCCGCGCTCGTGCAAAATCTTGTCAGCTTCAGGCGTGGTAGGACCATTAGCCAATTCGGCTACAATTTTAGCCTTGATCTGACCGGCGTTTTCTGCGGTAATAACATGTTCCAGAGCAGCGGGAAAGAGCACCGTTACTTCCATCTCCATTAACTCACTGTTGCTGAGCGAAATGGTGTTAGGCATGCCCACCACTGAACCGGTCCCCTTTTTATGGCGCAAGGTGGCTTGAAATCCCAGGCCATCTTCCTGAAAAATGCCCCCTTTGGAGTCAGACACGGCCACCACCCGCATTCCCAAGATTTCTTCAGCTAATTGGTGGGCAAATTGACCGGCGTTGCCGTAGCCCTGAATCGCCGCCGTTTTCCCCCGCAGCTCGATGTCTAACATTTTAGCTGCTTCCCGAACCGTGTAGATGCCGCCGCGAGCCGTGGCATCCTCGCGCCCGGCCGAGCCGCCCAAAGCCAGGGGTTTGCCGGTAATTACCCCCGGCGCGAAATACCCCCGTATGATACTGTATTCGTCCATCATCCAGGCCATAATTTGGGGATTAGTGTAAACATCGGGCGCGGGGATATCGGTATCTTCGCCTATAATTTTCCACACGGCCCGGATATAGCCCCGGGCCAGGCGCTCTTGCTCCGTCGGCGACAGCTCTTTGGGATTGCAAACCACACCGCCCTTGCCGCCGCCCAGAGGAATGTCCACCACGGCCGTTTTCCAGGTCATCCAGGCGGCCAGGGCGCGCACCGTATCCAGAGTTTCGTCGGGGTGCCAGCGCAGCCCACCTTTGCAGGCGCCGCGGGCATCATTGTACTGCACGCGATACCCTTTGAATATGCGAACGCTGCCATCGTCCATGCGCACCGGGATATTGACAGTAAGCTCGCGCAGAGGCTCACGCAGCAGGGCATGGGTGGCCGGGTCTAAGCCTAAAATAGCAGCCGCTTCGTCGAGTTGGCGTTGGGCGATTTCAAATGGATTGTTTTCAGACATAGTGCAAACCTTTCATTGCTCGAGTTGAAATTGAGCGCATAAAAAAAGCGAACTCACGGCTGGGGTGGTTCGCTTCTGCTTTAACTACGGGATGATATTGTTTCTACCTCTGTTTGAGACGCACCTCGTCGCGCGTCCAAAAAATATTCGATTACCTTGCTATTATAATCAGATTGCGGCTAACTGGGTAGTGACAAAAGTCATCTTGTCCCGGCACGCCTGTCATAAGGAACAAGAATGCCAGTCACCCCATTAGCTGCTCGCGCAGGACTTGTTCAGCCAGTTGCGGATTGGCTTTGCCCCGGGTGGCTTTCATCACCTGGCCGACCAGAAACTTGAGCGTCGCCTCTTTGCCGGCCCTGACTTGAGCGGCAGGTTCGGGATTGTCAGCGATCACCTGTTGGACGACAGGGACCAATTGGCCGGCATCGCTGATCTGCCGCAGCCCTAATTCCTCTACAATTTCGAGCGGCGGGCGCCCCGTGTCGAACATCACCCCGAAGGTTTGCTTGGCTGCCGGTTGGTTGATGGTGTTGCTGTTGACCAGTTCGATCAGCGCAACCAGGTGTTCGGGCTTGACCTTAACCTGGCTAAGCTCGACGCCGCGCTCGCCCCACAGCCGGAAGAGTTCGCCTGAAACCCAGTTGCTGATGAGCTTGGGGGTGACCCCTGGCCTGTCGCCGGCTGCGACCACCACGCTTTCGTAATATTCGGCTGTCGCCCGGTCTTCGCTCAAGATAGCCGCCTCTTTTTTGCTCAAGCCGTAATCGGCCAGGTAGCGAGCCAGCTTGGCGTCGGGTAATTCGGGCAAGTTGGCTTTAATTTGCTCAATCCAGGCCGGCTCTAAGTCGAGCGGCGGCAAATCCGGCTCCGGGAAATAGCGATAGCCGGTATCGCCTTCTTTAGTGCGCTGCAAGACGGTGACGCTGCGATTTTCGTCCCAGCCCATCGTTACCTGCTCGATGACGCCGCCTGAAGCGAGCACCTTTTTTTGCCGCTCGATTTCGTAGGCAATCGAGTTGCGGACGGAGCGGAAGGAGTTGAGGTTTTTGATCTCAACCTTAGTACCCCATTTCTCACTGCCTGTCTCTTTCAGCGAGAGGTTGACCTCGCAGCGCATGGCTCCCTTTTCCATGTCGCCGCTGCTCACACCCAGGTAGCGGACCAATTGGCGCAGTTTGGTCACGTAAGCATAGGCCTCCTCCGCCGAGTGGATGTCGGCTTCGGTCACAATTTCGACCAGCGGCACCCCGGCCCGGTTCAAATCCACCAGGCTGGCCCCATTCACGTGGACCAGCTTGCCGGTATCCTCTTCCAGGTGGACCCGCCGGACGTGGATGCGCTTGGTCTGGCCATCATCGGTGTCAATATCTACGTAACCGCCGAGGCAGAGGGGCAGCTCATACTGGGATATCTGGTAGCCTTTGGGCAGGTCGGGGTAGAAGTAATTTTTGCGGGCAAAGACGTTGTGCGGCCGAATCTGGCAGTTCAGGGCCAGGCCAATCATGAGGGTGTACTCGATGGCCCGCCGGTTGATCACGGGCAGCGCACCGGGCATGCCCAGGCAGACCGGGCAGACGTGGGTGTTAGGCGGCACGCCAAAAAAATCGGCGCTGCAGGCGCAGAACATTTTGCTGTGGGTGTTCAGTTCGACATGGACTTCCATGCCGATAATGGGTTGGTAGGTCATCAACTGGCCTCTATAACCCAAATCTCGATTTGGGTTATTTGGATTATGTTGGGTAATAATTTGGGTTATTCCTGCTACGAATTTTCACAAAGTTCTTTTTTTCATGCTCTTTCGTGTTGCTTCGTGTGCTTTCGTGGTTAACTACCCTCATCCCCCAGCAGTCCCAGTTGCGAATGGTCGCCCAGGGTGAATTTGTAGGCGCGCGGGCGGATCGGGGAGCGGTGGACGACGACATGCCGGCCAATTAAGCTGTCTTCGATGCGGCGGTTGATGTTACGGATCTGGCTGTGCTCCAACACAATTGAACGTGAAATTTCGGCGTTTTCAACCAGGCAGTGGTGATAAATGCTGGTGAAAGGTCCGACATAGGCATTGACAAGGCGGGTCTCCTTGCCGATGATGGCCGGGCCGCGCACCACACTGTTGATAATTTCCGCGCCCTGCTCCACCGTCACCCGGCTGTCTACTTCACTATCGCGGTCAACGTAGCCCTCGATGGTCGGGGTCAGTTCTTCCAGGACCAAGCTATTGGCCTCCAGCATGTCTGTTGGCTTGCCGGTATCAATCCACCAGCCGCGGTGAACATAGGCGTGGACATTGTAGCTGCGGTCTACCAGCCATTGAATGGCGTCGGTGATTTCCAGTTCGCCGCGCCAGCTTGGCTTAATGGCGTTAACCGCCTCAAAAATGTGGGCATCGAACATGTAAATGCCGACCAGGGCCAGGTTGCTGGGCGGCTCTTTGGGTTTTTCGACCAGTTTGATAATCTGCCCGCTATCGTCAAGTTGGGCCACACCATACTGCTGCGGGTGGTCTACCTGGGTCAAGACAATCTGCGAGTTATAACTACTGCTGGCAAATTGGGCAATCAGGGGACTGATGCCCCCCTGGATGACGTTATCACCGAGAAACATCACAAAGTGGTCGTCACCCAGAAATTCTTGCGAAATTTTAACGGCGTGCGCCAGGCCCAGGGGCGCTTCCTGTGGAATGTAGGTGATGTTGATATTCCACTGTTTGCCCGGCCCCACGGCCCGCTTGATTTCTTCAGCCGTATCGCCGACGACAATCCCAATATCGCTGATCCCGGCATCGCGGATGGCCTCGATAACCCGAAACAGGACCGGCTTGTTAGCAACCGGGATAAGCTGCTTGGCACTGGTGTAGGTAAGAGGGTAAAGGCGTGTCCCCTTGCCGCCGCTCAGGATAAGTCCCTTCATTGTGAACAATCCTCCTTATCAAGTAGCAGCTAGCAAGGCAGCAAAGTGACAAAAATTTTTGCTACTGTGCTACCCTGCTACTCTGTTAGATAAATACAGGCGTAACGGTTACTGGTTCATTGTTGACAATTACCAGAGGCCGGGCGCTGACCATCGCCGCCGCTTGCTCCTGGCCGACAATAACCGCAGCAGCGTCACGGGCGGCGGCTAAAGTGGGGGTGCGATGATAGGAATGGTGGGCATCTGAAGCAATAATGTGAACCATCCCATTCCGCAGCATGGTTTCAGCCGTTTGCTTGCCCCGCCAGTCGCCGTTACCGGTCAGGCTGGTCGCGGTGATTTGAGTCAGACCGCCCCGAGCTAAAAATGGCTCGATGAGGGCCAGGTTATCCTGAATGGGCCGGATGCGCTCCGGGTGGGCCATAATCGGCAGGTAGCCGCGATCAAACAACTCAAAGAGCATGGCATCGGTACGTTTATCATAGTGATGAAAAAGCGGCTCAGCCAAAACGTACCGGCTCTCTCCCAGCGGGCCGGCTAAATCGTTAGCCCAATCGTCAAACATATCATCGTACAGGCGGACTTCATGGCCGGGGAGGAGGGTCAGGGGAATGCCGGATTTATCCAATTCGACCTGCAATTGGGCGACTCTTTGGGAAACTTCCAAACGAGAAAGAGACGTATAATCGCGATGGTGGGGCGTGGCGAAGAGATGGGTCAGGCCATCGGCCACAGCCTGGCGAGCCATGGCCAAGCTTTCGGCTAAATCCCTCGCTCCATCGTCCACGCCGGGCAGAATGTGGGTGTGAATATCAATCATTAGGCTGCATGTTCCTTACATAAAATTGGGGGACGATGGGCGTCCCCCCGCATAGGATTTAAGTAATTAAAATTTACTGCTCAATTTTCAGGTATATTGGAGGGTCGCATCTACTTGGGCATGGGTCAATACCGCGCCAATCAGGCGGGCATTGACTTTTTCCAGGCGGTCTTTAGCTGCCTTGATGTGATCCCGTTTGGTGCCCCCTGCTTTGACTACCAACAACACTCCATCCACTTTGGCCGCCAGCAGCGAGGCATCGTTGACAGTCACAATGGGCGGCGCGTCGAAGATGACGATCTCCGCCATGTCAGCGAGACGAGCCATAATTTCGGCCACTTTGTTCGAGGCGAGTAATTGGCCGGGAATCGGGGGCAGAGGACCGCTGGTGAGCACCTGCAAGCTGGTGTTGGGGACCACCTGAAGCGGCGGTTGTTTGAGGGCGTCGTCATCTCGAAAGAGGTTGGTGAAACCCTTGTCGTTAGACAGGCTGAACAGGGTGTGCTGCGCCGGTTTACGCAGGTCAGCATCAACCAGAATCACCCGCCGGTCGCCGTCGGCCATGGCCACGGCCAGGTTGGCGACAGCGGCGCTTTTGCCGTCGGTGGGGGCGGCGGAAGTGACCAGGAGCGTCCGCAGGGGGTGGTCAACGCTGGCAAACTCCAAATTGGTGCGCAGCGTGCGGTAGGCTTCGGCGGCGGCAGAACGGGGATCAGTTAAGGTAATAATCGCGTCGGTTGGCATAGTCTGACTCAAATTTTTTAATTCGACCCCCGCAACCCAGGAACGAGCTGGCGGCGCTTTGCCCCGGAAAGATGGGGGGAGTCGCCGGAAATTGGGGGGATAGCGCCAAGAACAGCCACGCCAATGGCCCGTTCGACATCGGCAGCAACGCGGATGGTGTCCATCTCCAGCCACTCCAAAAAGAAAATGACGATGGCCCCGACTAACAGCCCAAACAGGCCGCCGGCCAGGGTATTGATTCTAGTTTGGGGCGAATACTGCTCGTAGCCAAGGTTGTAAACGCTGTCCAGCATCCTCACTTCGATCCGGTCGCGTTTGTCTTGCTGCTGATTCCAGCGATCGCGGTCCTCAATAAAGACCTTGGCCATTGTATCCACCATGTCCATGGCGACCTTGGGGTCGTGGTCGCGGGCTTCGATTTCCAGGGTGAAGGTAGAACTGTCGGGGTTGACAAAGAGTTTGCTAAGGAGCGTTGGGGTTTGCATATCAAGCTGGGCGCGATTGATCACCTCTTGAGCCATGGTATGGGTGCGGATATTCTCGGCATAGTTGCGCAGCAGGTCTTTCAGGCTGTTGCTGGAACCCCAATCTGTGGCGCGGGCGGGGACAACGCTCAATTTAACGCTGGCGCTGTAGATGGGCGTCTGCATTTTGCTAATAGCAAAAGCGCTGGCGGCGGCAATCACTGCGACGACGAGCAAAATCCAGCCCCGCTTGCGCAAGATTCTCAGATAATCATTGATCTCCATAGGAACTGCCTTTCTGTATCACATTGTACCACGAAGCAGCGAGGAGGCGAAGAGGCAAGGGGGAAATCGAAGATAGTGGATAGAAGATTGAAGATAGAAAATAGCGGCTTGGAAATTTTTGTTCGACTATCCACCATCCACCATCCTCTATTCTCTATCTCCCCTTCCTCGGCACTTCGGCCAGCACGGGAATGCCCAATGCTTCTAATTCTGACCGGCCCCGAATCGTGTCATCCAGGTAATCCAGCAAAAAGGTCAAGGCCAGCCCGGCCGCAAGCGCAAGCAGCAGACGCACCGGCAAATTAAGGCGCTGGGTCAGTGAGGCCGGATTAGCGGCTGGCGGCGCCGGTTCATCAATGACATTGATGAGTGCACCGGGTGTGCCCAACTGGGTCAGGTATTTGGGGCTGTCTTCCTCCATGACCCTGACCGTGGCCTGAGCGATGTCGGCCAGTTCAGCGGCGTTGCCCCAGCTCAGGTTCAGCCGCAGAATTCGATGCTGCTTTTCGGCAATAGTGACCCCGCTAATGCTGCCCGGCGGAATTTGGACCGAGCTGCCCATTTCGGCCAAGCGCCGGTTGACATCCGCCGCAAAGGCCTGGCTGCTAACAATAGCCGTCATATCATCGGCCAGGTACTCGGAAGAAAGCCAGGCATAGTAGCTGTCATAAGTATACTGATCCGGCAGTTCTTGCGGCTTGACCCCCACGGTGAAGCGCATAGTGGTGCTGTAGGTGGGCGGTGGCGTCTGGCCGGTCAGGAGACTGGCAACGGCGACAACCACCAGCAGCAGGGCCGGTATCCAAGCTCGCTTCCAGATAATCTGCCAGTACTGTTTGAGTTCCATGGTCGGGCAGCCTTTTCAGTCTATCATACCGCTGCGCCGTTGTCATTGGGCGACTCGCGGAAATGGAGCTTCAAAGTATAGGCCAAATGCCAGCATCTTCAAAATCAGGGGAGTAAGGAGTAGGGGAACATTCTCTTATCTCCTACTTCCTACTCCTGGCTCTTAAACTCCTGCCATTTTTGAGCGACAAAATCCCCCAGTTCCCGTTTGAATCGCTCAACGCTGAAGCGTTCGGCATTGACGCGGGCGGCGGCGGGGTCAAAGAGCAGGCGCTCAAACTGCTCGATGGCTTCAATCAGGGCCTCAACCGACTGCTCCCGGAAGAAGAGGCCGGTTTGGCCCTCGGTCACCGTATCCAGCGCCCCGCCCCGGCCAAAGGCAATGACCGGTCGGCCCGCCGCCTGAGCCTCGACTGGGGCAATGCCGAAATCCTCAAAGCCGGGGAACAAAAAGGCCCGGCAGTTTGCCATCAGGTCGGCCACAGCCTCGCCCGGCAGGCGTCCTTTGAATTCGACCGTTGGTCCGGCCAGCGCCTCCAGCCTGGCCCGGTCGCGCCCATCGCCAACAATAATCAACCGCCTGCCTAAACGAGTCAGGGCTTGTACAGCCAGGTCAATGCGTTTGTATGGAATCAAGCGGGAGACGACGAGGTAAAAATCGCCGGGGGACTGGCCCGCTGGCAGCGGTCGAAATTGCGTCGTATCCACGGGCGGATAAATAATGATCGAGTCGCGCCCGTAGTATTTTTTGATCCGGGCCTGGATGTCCTTTGAGATAGCGATGAAATGATGAACGCCTTTCCCTCCCCTTAATCCCCCTCTTAAAGGGGGGGAAGCATCTTTGCTTTCCCCTTCCCTCGTAGGGAGGGGGCAGGGGGAGGGTCGCTGCGCTGCTTCAAAATCCCACTGTCGCAAACGCCGGATCACCGGCCCAATCAGCCAGCCCAGCCAATTGCCAAACCCCTCACGGGCTGCATAGTTCCCATAATCCCAAACGTAGCGGGTCGGGGCCAGGCAGTAACAGATGTGCAGTTGCTGGGCAGTGTGGCGCAACCCGTGAATGAAGCCGCTTTTGTTGGATAAGATGAGATCGTAGCCGCCGAAATCCATGCTTGCTACGGCGGCCGGGTAGAGCGGCAGATAAGGCTGGTGGTGGCGATGGATGGCCGGAGCGCGATTCAGCCAAGTCGGGCGAATATCCCAGCGGCGGTATGCCTCCGGCATCAGCTCCGGCCCGTAGATGGTGGTAAAAACCGGTGCGCCAGGGTACAGTTCGACCAGCCGCTCCAGCACATTCTCCGCGCCGCCCATCTGGTTGAGCCAATCATGGGCCAGGGCGATTTTCATGGGTCTCAAATCATGAACCGCAGCCGGGCCATAAAATCGCCCACCTCTTTGAGTTTGCGGGCGCTGGCTTCATCATTCCTGGCCCGAAACTGCTCGACCACTGCTTCCAACTCGGCGAAAAAGACGCCATCACAGGCGCTGACATTATCGCTGATGAGTTTCTGCAACTCGTCTCGATCCCTGGCCCGGATGATTTTTTTGACCAGTTCCTGGGCTTGCTGGTGGGTCATGACAGTAATCAGTAATCAGAGGTCAGTAGTCAGTAGTCAAAGGTAATTATCACCATTGACTTCTGACTACTGGCTACTGGCTACTATCTTGCTCCTTTCAAGAATTATTAGCCAAATATAACACGATAATTAACAATTATCAATTGATAGTTGACAATTAACTAATGACCATTAATAATTTGAACTATGATCGAAAATTTGTTAAAGCGCGGTCCCGGTCAAATGGTAGCTTTTGTGCCTCAGCCCGACGCCAGCTCGCTGGCCGAAACGATGATCGCCTTTGCCAACGCGGATGGGGGGACGATTCTGATCGGCTTGAATGAGCAGGGGCAGGTGGTTGACTACATGATGGATGAGGCCGTGCAGGGCCACCTGGTGCGGGCGCTGCTCATGTGCCGCCCACCGGTCGTAACCGATTGGGAGCAGTATGAACTGCCGGGCGGCATCGTCGTCGCGCTCAAAATTGCCCGCAGCCCGGAGCTGCATGCCCTGGCCGATGGCCGGGTATTGATCCGGGCAGGGGTGGAAAACCGGCCCATGGGCGGTGAGGCGATTCGCCATCTGGCTGCGACCAAATCCAGCGGTGATTTCGAGAGCGAGCCGGTCAGTGGGGCGACCCTGGTTGACCTGGACAAAACCCTTTTGGATGAGTATATGCGCCACCGGGCTGAGCGCGGCTACCGATCCACGGCCGGGGGGCTGCAGGACCACCTGGTTGACATGGGGGCGATGATCGAGGACGGTACGCCCACGGTCGCCGGGATGCTGCTGTTTGGCAAGCACCCGCAGACGTTTTTGCCGCAGAGCGGGCTTATTTTTGTAAAATTCCTGGGCAAAGAGGCGCGGGGCCGCGATGGGCTGGCCGGCTATGGCCGGCGGGTTGAAGTTGAAGGGCCGGCTGCCCGGATCATCGAGCGAGCCTGGCAGGTGGTCAACGAAGAGATGCGGGTCGAAGCGGTGGTTAACGGGCTAAAACGAGAAGAAATGCCGGAGTATCCCCGCTTTGCCGTGCGCGAGGCCCTGGTCAATGCCGTCTGCCACCGCGATTATCGTCTGAGCGGGCGGCGGGTCGAGATCCGCATGTACGAAGACCGGCTGGAGGTCATCAGCCCCGGCGGCCTGCCCGGCTACATCACTCTCGATAACATCGTCGAGGAGCATTTTTCGCGCAATCCCCGGCTGGTCGCCGGGCTGTTCCAATGGGGCTACATTGAAGAATTGGGTCTGGGGATTGACCGGATGATTGAGGAGATGCTGCAGCATGGCCATGCCGCCCCCAATTTTGAGGCCAAGCCTTACTCGTTTACGGTGCGGCTGCACAACACTTTGGAGCGCAGCCCGGTTAAAAATTGGCCGAGCAATATGAACGAGCGCCAGCTACGGGCGATGAATTTGATCGAAGAAATCGGGCGTATCACCAATCGCGATTATCGCCAGCTCTGCCCGGAGGTCAACCCGGAAACGCTCCGGTTGGATTTGGTGGATTTGGTAGATAAGGGCTTGTTGTTGAAGATTGGCGATAAAAAGGGGACGTACTACATTTTGAAGTGATCTCGTTTTTCCAACAGGTCAGAGCAGGCTGAAAACCTGCTCTACTTTTTCTTTAGGATTTTGTGAAGGATTTATAACGTGCCCAGGTAAAAAAAGGAAGGTTTTAACGTAAATACAGGCTAAAAATAGAATAAAATAAACCGGAGGACGCATGGGGCAGTTGAGGATACGGGTCTGGGCGAGAGTTTTGTTAGGCGTATTAATGGGATTGGTTTTAACGTTGAGTTGGGTCAGTGGGGTTGGTCTGGCTGAATCGCCCGATCAATCGGCGATGCTGTCTGCGCCCTCCAGTTCAAACACCAACGACCCGCCGGTTCTACCCTACGCTTATGCTCGTGTTGTCACGCACAATGTGCTGGTGTATGAAACAACCGGCATTACCCCGGTTCGCTCGCTGGGAGCAGGCTATGTCTGGGTCAGCCTGGCCCATTCCCGGCCCATTACCCTCAACGAGCAGGCCTGGTACGTCATCAACGAGAATGAGTACGTCCGGGCCGACCAGCTCTCCCCCTTTACTCCCTCCACCTTTCAAGGAATTACCCTAACCGATACGCCGGTACAACCTTTTGCCTGGCTGGTTTTTGATATGTGGGCCTCGGCTGCACCCGGCGTACCTGCCGGCAGCGGCGCCCCCCTGTTCAAGCGTTACACCTTAGTGACAATTTTTGAAGAGCAGCCTGTCGGCGACCGGTTTTGGTACCGGATTGGGCCGGACCAGTGGCTGGAACAGGGGAACCTGGGGATAGTCAAACCGATAGCCCGACCGCAGGAGATTGGACCTAACGACCAGTGGATCGAGATTAATCTGTACGAGCAAACTCTGGCTGCTTACGAGGGCGACCGGATGGTCTACGCCACGCTTGTTTCGTCGGGCTTGCCTTATTGGCAAACTCCGCCAGGACTTTTCCGCGTCTGGGTCAAGGTCCAGCAGGGCAAAATGAGCGGGCGAGACGGCTATCCCGACTACTATTATCTGGAAGATGTCCCCTGGACCCTGTATTTCAACGGGCCAGTTGCTCTGCACGGAGCTTACTGGCACGACAAATTTGGCCTGCGTCACTCCCACGGCTGTGTGAACTTGACCCCCAAGGACGCCCTGTGGTTATTTAATTGGGCTACGCCCGTGACCAGCCGCTACAATTATACCCTGGCCACGGAAGAAAATCCGGGGACGTGGGTCTGGGTGCATGAGTAGTAGGACAAGCTTAAGCTTGTCTTACTTGCCGTTTTTCACTTCCTCTCGATGAATCACCCCATCCAGCATGATAATAACCCGATCCGCAAACTCGGCCATGCGCGGGTCGTGGGTAACGTAAATAACGGTTTTACCCTGTTCCTGGTTGAGCTGGCGGATCAGGCGCATCACTTCAAAACCGGTTTCGGAGTCCAAGTCACCGGTCATCTCGTCGCCGATGATAATCGGTGGATCATTGGCCAGAGCGCGGGCAATAGCCACCCGCTGCTGCTGCCCGCCGGATAGTTCACTGGGGTAGTGGTCCATACGGTCGGCCAGCCCGACCTGCTCCAGCAACATCTCGGTGCGAGCTTTGCGCTCTTTGCGTTTGAGCTGTCTGGCGAGCACCATCGGCGCTTCGACGTTTTCAAAAGCGGTAAAGTTATTAAGCAGGTTGAAGGTTTGAAAGATAAAGCCCAGCTTCTGCAGGCGCAGGCGGGCTACCTGTTCTTCTTTCATCGCTACCAGATTCTCGCCGTCAATCACAATATGGCCCCGGCCCGGCTCATCCAGACCGCCCAATAGATTGAGTAGGGTAGTTTTGCCGGAGCCACTCGGCCCCATCAGACACAGCATTTCGCCTCGAGCCACGTCAATGGTCACACCACGCAGGGCGGGCACGGCCTCTTTGCCCATCAGATAACTTTTATGGATGTTGTCTACACAGATGATCGGATCAGACATATTTTGGATTTTGGATTTATACCGCAAGGGTATCCTTTAGGACGATTTACGATTTTCGGGCCACGCTTTGCGCCTCACATCTCACGCTTCGACGGGTATTTTCGTTCATTCTTGGCTAATTTATCAAAAACTATCTCAGCTATATCCAGCTCCATTATATCAGCCAGGCTGAAGCAGTAGATGAACACGTCGGCCAGTTCCTCGGCGATGGCCTGCCGGGCGGCCGGGTCGGCCTGGGGCAGAGCGGCGGCTTCGACGGTGGTCAGCCACTGGAAATGCTCCATCAATTCGGCCGCCTCGATGGCAATGGACATGCTCAAATTTTTGGGGGAGTGAAACTGCCGCCACGCCCGCGCATCTCTAAACTCGCGCACTGCCTGCTGAATAGCGGCGATGGAAGTGACGTTTGTTAGACCCATATTCTCCTCACATCCTGACCGCCGACCATTGACCACTGACCGCCGCTCGATGATAGACTCAGTAGAGCCAAAATTTGAGGAGCTAGCACGCCCATGTGCGGCTCCGTTTGGCACGTAGGCGTACCTCACTCCTCGAAGATCGGATCCACTGAGACTTATCTTTTTCGGCGGTCGGCAGTCGGCGGTCTACTTTTCCTTTATCTTCAACACCACCGCACTGCTGCCCACAAAAAAGAGCACGGCCAGGCCAAAGACAACCATGTAGCCGGCAGTGGTTGTGCCGGTCAGCCCGTTTAAGCCGTCAATGATGGGACCGCCCAGCCGTCCGCTAATACTGCCCAGCACCGTTGCCGCGTTGGCCAGGCCCAGGTAGAGCGCGCCCTCTCCTTTGGGCACGATGTCGGTAGCCAAGGCCCAACTGGCGCTGGTAAAAATCCCGGCCCCAACAGCCAGGAGTCCTCCCGCCAGGAAGAGCAGATTGACATCGCGCAGAACGATAAACAGCAAAGCCCCGGCGGCAGCCAGCAGCCCGGCGGCGACCAGCAGCGGCCGGCGGCCAATCCGGTCGGCCAAGGCCCCGGCGGGCAAAACCAGGAGAAAAACGCCCGCGCCGAGCAGCAAAATAATCCGGCTGCTCAAGGCCTGGGTTTCGGCGGGGGACAGGTTGAGCACGTCTTGCATGTAGTTCAAGAGAAAGGTCCGCATGGAAATTGCCGCCGCCCAAAAAAGAAAGCGATTGGCCATCCACCAGGGCAAGGCCGGGGGCAAATGGCCGAGATTAAGCTTAAACAGGGCCAACGGGTTTTCAAAGGTAGATGAGGACGGGGCAGCGCTCGCAGCCGGACCCCGGCGGAGGGTCTGCAAGGTCAGCCAGAGGATAAGCCAGAGCAGGCCCACTACCGCCAGCGGCGCGGCCCATAAATTGCCCTCCGCCAGGGTTAACCCGGCCAGCCCGACTCCAATGACTGCGCCGGTCGCTTCCAGCACTGTTTTAAGGCCGGCCATCGTGCCATGCTGCAACACCGGCACCCGGTCGGGCACCAGGGCCTGCCACGGACCCTGAACTGTGTTGGAACTCAGCGAAACCAGGATGACGGCCAGGAGCAGCAGCCACAGGTTATGCGCGCCGGCTACCAGGGCCAGGGCCAGGGTGAGGCCGATCACCCCGGCCAGCAGAAAAGGGACGCGCCGGCCCCAGCGAGTCTGGCTGCGGTCGCTCCACCGGCCGACGAGCGGCTGGGCAAAAAGGGCCACGACCAGGCTAGTAATGGTGATCAGGCTGAGCGTGGAATTTTTGAGGGCCGGCGGAGCCAACAGCCGGACTTTTTCGGTGTAAATGAAGGGGTCCAGAATGTTGAGCGCCGCGGTCAGTCCCAGCCCAAACAGGCCCAGCCCGACCAAGAAGGGTAGGCTGCGGGTTTCGAGGCTGGAAGAAGTATCCGGTTGGACGCGATTTTGGAGTTCCTGGCTAGTTATTTCCATAGCAAACGAGGGGGATTGTAGCACAAAATATATGGAACAGAAACTATACCGTTTTACTTGGGGTTGTCGTAAAGACTAAAAACTGATACAATGGGGAGAAATTGAAAGAATCCGTTGCAGCGGATTTTAGCCCGGATCAGGTGAGCGACCACCCAACCCGGTCATGGTTGCTTATGGTAGCATACCCGCGCCGCCTGATCAAAAGGCGGCGTTTTTGTTTGAGAGCTGCGGGTGATGCTGTTAAAGGCAGAGGAGAATTATCAGATGACTGACACCTGGCTAGATGAACTTTATCAGATGCACAATGAGGACAAGGCCAAACAGCAAACTTTACAAAAGAGTGACCCCCTGGATTTAAGCGTTCTATCTAAAAATCGGGTTGAATTGGCAGCCGCCGTTATGCGGAGTGTCAATGCTCATAACTTGATACGTCGCTTGCAAAGCGCCTTGCTGGGAGGTAAGGGGATAATTTATATATTTGACAGCAAAGATGATTATGATCGGGTCATTAGTTTAGTCTGGCAAGGTCCTATTTCTAACGCGCGCAAACCTAACCCGGAAGACCCAACCGAATATCAATACATTTCTGTGGGTGCGCGGGGCAAAAGGCTTTATGTGAATGACCAAGAAGTTTCATCTCTTACCCCGGAGGCTTTAAAGAAAGCACTCGTTGAAGCGGCCAAAAAGCCGGGCAAAATCAAACGTGGCAACCAGACCAAGAAGTAAATCCTAATTTGTTCTGTCTTGGCTTAGAAATACGATCTAGGAGGTCTTATGTGGCTAGTTTATTTGCGATTTGATGACAACAACGAAATCAAAACCTATCACGTCACAGAAATTAACAAAATCGAAGCTGAGAAAATCTTGGCTTTGGCCGAAAAGCATGGGCTTAGTGCTACATCAAAGTTGGTAAAATACGCTATTTTTTATGCACACGCTACGATCAAGCCCAAGCATGTGCCAAATTTCCATTTTTACAAAGGCAATGAGTTTACCAGCCGATGGGAAAAAGTTAAGGCGAGTTAATCGAGTCGGTTATTGTCATGCCAACCAAACTAACCCCCCAGGAAGTTGTAGCCAACTGGCGTATCGTTGTCCCCCAAGAATGACCTGTCACCAGGAACATTTTATTGATCTCTTGATGATACCTTTCAGAAAGGGTATAATACCTTCCAGAGAGGAAATCATGATGTCATTCAAGCGGTCAGTCACCCTAATTTATCTAATCCTAATTATCGCGCATCTGATTGCGCCGCTGGCCTCGGCCCAGGAGGCGGACAAAGAGGTGCTGGTGGTGGATCTTACCGGCCCGGTCACGCCGATTATGCTCAGCCTGATCGAGCGCTCCATCGCCGAGGCGGATAGCCGCAATGCGGAGGCGCTGGTGCTCCGCCTGGACACGCCCGGCGGCAGCGTTGACCTGACCAAGAGCATTATTCAGGCGATCATTGCCGCGGATGTGCCGATTGTCGTCTATGTCTGGCCGCCGGGGGGACATGCGGCGTCGGCGGGCACATTCATTACCCTGGCCGGCCACGTTGCGGCGATGGCTCCCCGGACCAGCATCGGCGCGGCCAGTCCGATTGACGGCAGCGGGGCCGAAATTGACGAAACCCTGCGCGCTAAAATTCAGAACATTCTCGTGGCTGACATCAAGGGTCTGGCCGACCGGCGGGGTGAAAAGGCGTTAGAATGGGCGGAGCAGGCCATTACCGAGGCCAAGGCCGCCAGCGCCGACGAGGCCCTCGATCTGGGGGTGATTGACTTTGTGGCCAGAGACCTCGACGATTTGCTCCAACAGGTGGATGGCTTCAAGGTCGAGGTGGCCGGTGACGAAGTGACTCTGGCTACTGCCGACGCCAACGTTAGCTTTCTGGAAATAACGGCAATCGAAGAGCTGTTAGGCATTCTAACCAACCCGACCATTGCCCTGTTCCTCATCTCCATCGGCGGGCTGGCTATCGTTTATGAAATTGCTAATCCCGGCGGCTACATGAGCGGCGTGATCGGCGTCATTTGTCTGCTGATTGGCCTCTACGCCCTGGGGCAGTTACCGGTCAATTATGCCGGCCTGGGTTTGATTCTGCTGGCTCTGGCCTTGTTTGGAGCGGAGTTTTTTGTCCACAGCCACGGGGCCCTCACTACCGGTGGAGTAGCTGCCTTCATTATCGGGGCACTCATCCTCTTTAACACCGACGAATTTACCTACCAGCTTCCCTGGCCTTCCATCGTCGGTATTCCGGCGGCGATAGCCGTAATCCTGGCCTTTGCCGTGCGGAAAGCCTGGCAGGCTCGCCAGGCCAAGCCGGTCACGGGGCAGGAAGGCTTGCTGGGGTCTATTGGAACGGTCAAAGTGGCTTTGGAGCCTGAGGGCAGTGTTTTTATCTGGGGCGAGCGCTGGCAGGCGACCAGCGCCAACGGCCAGCCGATTCAGGCCGGTGAGCGGGTCAAAGTGACGGCAATTGATGGTTTACATTTGAGGGTGGAGAAAATAGCCTAAGTTGGTCATCGTGATTCTAACTATTTTCATATGTATTTCTAAGAAATTTCTTATAAATATAATGTACTAGTAATAGTAGTAAGTTGTCATCTACTTCACATATTAACCCTTTATCCGCAATCTACTTTGCCCCTTAACATACAATAGAAAAAAATTAATAAATACCTTACCTGGTAGTAGGGTCAATTATTGGATGTTTATCCTCCCTGTAGAAGAAAACCAGCACACTGCGGTATAAATAAAGCTATAGTTCGGAGTGACAATTTTAGTTGATTTACCCCCAAAGTGTTATGACAAACTATTGGGTTCTTCTGCCGTACTGTATTAGTCATTAGAGGAGACCATGAATTGACTTCATTCGTGTATCCCTTCTCTTCGACAGGAGGGTTTTTTGTGTTAGTGGCTCCTGAGTTGATCTCTCCTCCTACCTATGACAAAGCGTGGCTTTACAGTGATCGAGTCTGCCACATGAAGCCAATTGCAGGGCCCAGTCCATTAATTCTTATACATTTACTCGAAACAATTTCGGTAAAGTTATTAACCTAATCGATAAATAGTTCGATCGGCCAGGCTGCCTTTCTTTTTTGTTTCGGTTTTGCTTTGCCTTAGACGATAGGAGAAGATTGTGATGGCTAACACGTTGTTAGTTATTGAAGATGACATTGCTTTCAGCAATGCATTGCGGCTGATATTAACCAAAAGTGGTTTTCAAGTGCATGTGGCCCACAATGCTAATGTAGGCTTACAAAAAGCTTTTGCCCTCAACCCAGATGCGATTATCCTGGATATTATGCTGCCCGATTTGGACGGTTGGCAGATATGTTCTCGCCTCAAAGAGACATCCAATATACCAATTATTATGCTAACCGCCTTTGGCTCAGAGGAAAATGTAATTAAAGGTCTAGATTTGGGGGCTGATGGATATATTATCAAGCCTGTTACGGCTCAAGAGTTGGTGGCTCGTATCACCGCAATTCTACGGCGCGTCCCTCACTTAAATGGAAAAGATAATAATGACCGTAAGCATATCTTCACCTATGATAATCTGGTCATTGATTATGATAGACACCAGGTAACTATCGGGGGCAAAAGCATTTATTTAAGTCCAACAGAGTTTCGTCTTTTATCAGTGCTAATCCAGCACCAAGGAATTACGCTTCCTCATAACTTTCTATTGCGAGAAGTTTGGGGATCAGAGTATGTGGGTGAAATAGATTGCTTACGTCTGTATATTAGTTACCTCCGTCGCAAGATTGAAACAGATCCAGTCAAGCCTGGCCTGATCTACAGTGAGTGGGGTGTTGGCTATCGGTTTGGATAGGCTATTGGGGGCACTTCAGAGGTATCTACTTTTTATTTGGTCCCTCATCCAAATCCAGAATAGAAGGATAACGAGTACGCCTGCAATTAGGGCAGCCGAGCAGGGGGTTGGGCACTTCGCTGAAACACTCGCTGCACCAGCCGGTCACTTCGACCTGCTGTTTGAAGCCAAAAAATTTTTTGACGACAATGCCATCCAATTTGAGGGCCGAGGAGCCGTTGGCCCGCAGAATATCGGGCACGGGGCAACTCTGGCACAGGCTGGGCTGCCACGGCGGCGATTCGGGATTCTGCTCAATTAGGCGGCAGGCCTGGACGCTGCGGCCCCGGTGAAAGTCGCCAAAATAATATTTACACTCTTGGCCGGCAGGCGTTTTCATAATAAATCAGTATAGCAGGCTTACGTTAGAACTGCATTAGAAGAGACGAGGGGAAGTGAGGCGGGGAAAGATTCCGCCGCTTCGTACCCTCGCCTCCTCGCCTCTCCGTCTTACACGCGGGTGAGATACTGTCCGGTGCGGGTGTCAATGCGAATAACATCGCCGACGTTGACAAACAAAGGAGTATTCACCACCAGGCCGGTGGAAACGGTGACCGGCTTGGTTGCTCCCTGGGCGGTGTCGCCAGCAAAGCCCGGTTCCGCTTCGACCACTTCTAACTCCACTGTAGTAGGAATTTCAATATCCAGCGCCTCGCCGTTGTAGCTGGAAATTTTCACTTTCATCCCCTCGGTCAAATAGGGAACAATATCGCCCAGAACATCGGCGTTGAAGGCCGGCTGCTCGTAGGTTTCGGTATCCATGAAGTGATACAACTCGCCGTCGTTGTAAAGATATTGGGCCTCGGTGTGATCCAGGCTGATATCCGCCACTCGCTCGCCGCCGCTAAAGGTTTTCTCATAAATGGAGCCGGTGCGCAGATTGACCACTTTGGTCCGAATCGTGGCCCCGCCGCGTCCCGTTTTGTTGTGAGTAAATTCCAATACTTTGTAAAGCTCGCCCTCGTGGGTAAAGGTGGTCCCTTTGCGCAGGGCATTGACTTCAATCATAATTCTTTCCTCCAAGATGTGATAAGTAAATGGACTGATGCGTGAGACGTGAGGCGTAGGCTAGAACTCGGTAACTTTACGCATCACGCATTACCGCTAAAACTCAGCGGTCAACGCGAAGGTTCCCGAATAATGAAATCCAAAATCCCTAAATCCCTCCGTAATCAATCCAATCCTCGGCCATTTTGGGCAGGTTAGCCAGCAGGCCGCGTTGCTCGGTGACGTTCGGCAGCGATTCAAGAAAGGCCTGGCCGTAACTCTTGCTGATGACCCGACGATCGAAAATGGCCACGACGCCCCGATCCTGGTGGGAACGGATGAGCCGCCCAAAACCCTGGCGAAACATTAAAATGGCCTGCGGAATAGAATATTGGCTAAAAGCGTCGTCAAAGGTTTCGGCGCGGGCGGCCACAATCGGGTCGCTGGGCACGGCAAACGGAATGCGGGTGATGACCACACAGCTCAGGGCCGAGCCGGGAATATCCACGCCCTCCCAGAAGGAGCGCGTGCCCAGCAAAACCGCCTGCTCCGCATTCTTAAAATTTTCCAGCATCTGGCGGCGATTGGTACCGTCGCCCTGCTCATAGACGATAATCCCGACTTCGGCGAGCGCGCCTTTGATGTTGTTGGCCGTGTTGCGCAACTGGGTGTAGGCGGTAAAAAGCACCAGGGTCCGGCCCCGAATTTGTTTGACCAGGTTAACCAGGGCCGCTTCCACTGCTTTCTGGTGGCCCGGCGAGTCCGGCTCAGGAATATCGGTAGGCAGGTAGAGCAGGGTGTTGTTTTCGTAATCAAACGGCGAGCCAACCGCCGCTTCTTCGGCGTCCCACAGGTGCAGCCGCTCCTGGAGATACTCAAAGGAGTTATGAGTGCGCAGCGTGGCCGAGGTCAGCACCACCGACTCTTTCGGTTTCAGCAAATGCTCATGCACTAGGCTGCCGACATGCAAGGGAGCGTTATGCAGGGACAAAGCCTTGGTTTGCATATTCTGCTCAACCCACAAAATTCGCTCCCGGCTGGGCTGGGCCAGAATGACGTGCAAATTGCTGCGCACTTCGTCCAGGTGGCTGCGATAAAAGGCCAGCGTGGCCAGCAGTTCCTCCCAGTTCGGCACGTCGTAGCTTTCCAACTCGGTCAGCATGGTATAGAGGATACCCAAAGCTCTGGAAACATCGTCCAGACTGGCCCCGGCATGATCCCAGGTCAGTTCCACGTTTGACCAGGCTGATTGGGCGCGGGTGTCGTCGGTGAGGCGAATCTTCTGGTTGTAGCGGCTGCCGCCGGGAAATTCGTTCACAAAGGTACTGAGCGCCGTGAAAAGCTGGCGCACGCCCTTGGCCGCCTTGTCCACCGCCTCGTGGCTCTTGTAGATGATATCGTTGACATCGCCCCGGACGTGGTTGGGCACGGCGCTCAAGCAGCGGCGGCCAATCTCATGGATAAAGCCGGCCCGCTGGCCGCTGTTGCGTAAGGGCTGGCTCAACTCGCTCAGCAGTTGCCCCAGCGACTTTTGATCCACCTGGAAACTCAATTGGTTGGTCACATTGTCTTCCAGGTGATGGGCCTCGTCAATAATCAGGTATTTGTATTCAGGAATAACCCGGCTGTCTACGGCAATATCGGCCAGCAGCAGGGCGTGGTTGACCACAATCACATGGGCCGATTCGGCGGCGCGGCGGGCGCGGGCGTAAAAACAGGTTTCGGCGGTACAGGTACGGGCGGTGCAGGTCGTGCTGTCGGAAGCGATCTGGCTCCACAGGGCTTGCTCGGCATAGTCGGGCATAAACAGTTCTTCCCGGTCGCCGGTGGTGGTGCTGGGCAGCCAGACTAACAGCTTGGCCAGCAGCCGCAGCTCTTTGGGGTTAAGATTTTCCTTCTCCCGAAACATCTGCACCCGGTGCGGGCAAACATAATTGCTGCGCCCCTTGAGCGCCACCGCTCTAAATTCAACCGGCAAGATTTTTTGCAGCGCCGGAATATCTTTGTTGATAAGCTGGTCTTGCAGATTGATCGTATTGGTCGAGATAACCACCCGCTGCCCGTTCTGCACCGCCCAGTAAATGGCCGGGATCAGGTAAGCCATGGACTTGCCGGTACCGGTGCCGGCCTCGACCATCAGGTGGTGCGCCTCGTTGAACGCGCCGGCCACGCTGGCCAGCATATCCACCTGCTGCGGGCGGTACTCAAAACCGGCGAAACTGCGCTCAAACAGGCCGTCTTTTTCCAGCAGCCCGGAGAGTGTTTTGATGTCCAACGGCGTTGGGTTGGGCGCGGGTTTCAAAGGCGGGTCAAAAGCCCGGCTGTCCGGGTCGGCGCGCATCAGGGCAAAGCCGCCATCCACCGAAAAGTCATCCATCAACCCCTTGGCGGCCAACTGCTGGCCCAGCGTTCCGACCGGGGCGCTGTAGCGGCGTTCCCGGCCCAGGTCACGGAAAATAAGGGCCAGGGGCCAATCGGTTCGGCTGGCGATGTGGGCCACCTCTTCGATGATCCGGCCATCCAGGCGGCGGGCCTGGTCGAGCAGGGCTTCAAAGAGCCGCCGCGCTGCCTCGGCGTCGTCGAGCGCCCGGTGAGCCTGCCCGTCGGGCGGCAGGGCAACCGCCAGGTAGTTCAAGAGGGCAGTCAGCCCGTAACGACCGGCATGCGGCAGCAGGATACTGGCCAGTTCAAAGGTGTCAATCCCAACATTCTGCTCAAACAAGCCCTGCCGGTATAAAAAACTCAAATCAAAGCCGATATTGTGGCCGATAATCGGGTTGTCCCCCACAAAACGGCGCAGGTCCGGCAATACTGTCTCAATTTTGGGCGCGCCTTTAAGGTCGGCCGGGGTAATACCGGTCAGTTGTTGAATCTTATAGGGGATGGGCCGGCCCGGATCAAGCATGGTCTGGAAGGTTTCGTAGACCTGGCTGCCTTTGAAGCGGATCGCGCCGATTTCCAGAATCGCATCCTGCTCCGGGTCGAGGCCCGTTGTTTCAATATCAAGGGAAACGTACACTCTGGCCAAAAGATGTTCTGCTTTCTAGGTTTCCAGGGCAGCAGGGTAACAGTGCAGCAAAACTGCTAACTGTTACCTTGCCACCTTCTGCTTAGTCACTTGGCTGCTTGTTACTTTAACATATTATACATTATCGGGATTAAGGTGACAGGCACTTATCGGACTACTAATTGGACTTATTTGAACAAAACCTGCCTATATTTAGTGTTTAAAAGTGCCTGTCACCTAGTTTTTCCTTATTTCCGATAGAGTCTATTATACAGGGAATTAGAGGATTGAGCGAAATCTGATATATTTGTCTCTAGCACAAAGTTAAAACTATCACTATCTTTGCACTTTGTCCACAGCAGCCGAATTTCACTGCAAAGAGCACAAAGGGCGCAGAGATTTTTCAGGGTTTTGTCTGCGATCTCAGTGTCCTCTACGGTGAATCTCTTATCAAAGCTTAAAAGTGCAAACGTAGTAAAACCATGCTAGAATATTAAAAGTTAGAACAAATCGAAAGACACTACATGAAGACTCTAATGGTCTTTGAGATCTTTAGGGTCTGGAACCAAGGGAAAAAATCCGAGGGGTTATTTGACGTGAATTTATGGAATCGCTTTATGGCTTGGCTGACGGATGCTGACCCCAAAGCTGCGGCCGGCCCGGCAACTCAATCCACTGCCCCATCTGATCCTGGTCAAGATATCGAAGCTCAACTACAAGCCCTGGAAAACAAGCTGGATCAAACCGTTCAGGACCTGGCCGACGGCTTGATTAATCGCGCCCAATTTGAAAACCTGTACCGCCATTACCAGAATCAACGGCGGATCATGCGCGGCTTTATGCAACAGGCCAGCGACCCGGCCATGCTCAAGGTCGGTACCGGCGAGAGCATGGTCATTCGCCAGCGCTTTGCGGCCAAGGTGCTGGCTTATGCCGTTTATGATAACCTCACCAGCTTGCCGCTGCACACGGTCGGCCAGTTTCCGCTGGAAAGCGAACTGGTGGTTGGCTTTTTCTCCGGCTTCCGCTCGGCCATCGCCGAAATTATGGGTACGGGCGCCCGCAAAGCAGTTACCGACGATGGCAAGGTGCTGATTTATGTCCCCGGCCAGAAAACCACCCTGATTGTGCTCTACTCAACCGATCCGGCGGATATCGAGAGCCTCAGCCTGCGCCAGGCGCATGAGCACTTTGAAAAGATCAATGCTGCTGCTCTGGCCAACTCGCCCATTCCCGAAAATCAACTCCTATTCAATTACGATATGTTTCTCAAAGCGAGCCAGTCTCCTGGGGAAAAGTAAAGGTAATTGCTCAGGTGACTGGCACTTTCGCTTCAATAAAATATGTACTGAAGCAAAATCAAGCCTCATTTATCCGATTGAAGTGCCAGTCACCTGGTAGGCTGAGTAGTTACGATTGTTGAGATAATTGCCGGAGGCGTTCAGAGAGAAGTATGACCGAGGTAACTTCGGAGCAAATTCTGCGATACAAAGTCGCCATCATCGGCGATGGCAACGTTGGCAAGACAACCCTGCTGCGGCGCTTTGCTACCGGCATGTTCCAAGAGTCGCGGATTATGACCATCGGGGTTGACTTCCAGACGGTGAATGTCAAAAGCGGCGACTTTTCGTTTAAGTTGACCGTTTGGGATCTGGCCGGTCAGGAGCGTTTTGCCTCCTTTCGGGAGAACTTCTACCGGGGGGCGCGCGCGGTGGCTATGGTTTTTGATGTGACCGACCGCCAGTCATTTGAGGACCTACCCCGCTGGCTGCAAGAGGCTAAAACAGGAGTGGATCATAACCGCTTCCTGGTGATCGGCAATAAAATTGATGTGCCCAATCGGGTTGTGGAGGCGGGCGAGGGTAAACAATATGCCGCCTCGATCAGCGCCGCCTACCTGGAAACCAGCGCCAAAACCGGCGACGGCGTGGCCCGCCTGTTTGAGTTATTAGCCAGGGCAGCGCACACCCAACGCTAAGTCACAGACAACAAACCTCAATCGCCCTGGTAATTAAAGCCAAAGTCCCATTGACGTTTTTTTTGGCCTATGTTAAGATGAAAGAACAATCAGGGGTTTATTTATCGCGCCCCCGGACTTGTTTAAGGAGAAGCCGCGCATGTCGAAAAAGTACATTTTGGAGCAAGTTGATATCTTTCAAGATTTAGACTCCAATCAACTGGCTGCCATTGAGGCAGTTTGCCACGAAAAAAGTTATAGTCTGGGTGAAGTCATCTTTAAAGAAAACCTGGCCAGCAATGAGTTTTATATTATTGCTGAGGGAGAGGTAGAAATTCAAGTAGACCCGGATACAATTGGCGATGGCTCCAACATCCACGAGCCAACCACCATTGCCGTGCTGCGCCGGGGGCAGTCTTTTGGCGAAGTAGCGCTGGTTGATCCGGGAGTCCGCTCGGCTTCGGCCCGCTGCCGTTCCGAAACAAGCAAGCTGCTGGTCATCGAGCGCAAAGATTTTATGAAGCTGCTCGAAAGCAATTATGAAATGGGGTACGTGATCATGCGCAACCTGGCCGCCGACCTGGCCCTGAAAATCCGGCAAACCAACCTGATGGTGCGCGAATCATTGATGTACGCCAAAAAATAGATATGACCTGAAAAAGCAAGCCCCCGCTCCTCGCGGGGGCTTTTTGTTGCCTCAATCTGACCACCAAGCTGAAAGATATTGAATCAAGCCTCCCAGAAACAGGACAATTCCTAAAAACATGGCGCCTCCTGTTATGAATAAGACGGTTCTAAATATGACGATGTCCCCAGTCAACACAAAAAAGAAAAGAAACAAGGCCACCGTTACCGCCAGCGCTCCCAAACAGCCTGTGCCGCCCTGAAACATTTTCTTCAAGCCACCCTTTTTGCGCTGCTCAACAAATTTTTTGAGCACTATCGTGATATACTCTTGATGAACCCCTCTCATTTTTAAGCTGGCTGTTATCTGCTGGCGGGTTTGGCCTTGTTGATATAAGTGCTCGGCATATTCAAGCCAGGCTGCTATTTCTTCCTGTCTCCGGCGCGTCGAAAAGCTATACTCAGTGATCTGTTCTTCGGGACTTTCCTGCTGCGCCGCTCTTGGTCGAGGTTCAACTTTTTTAGGGGTGGTTAATGAAATGTCTTCCCCTGATTCCAGCCTGGCGAGGGCTGTTTGGGCCTTCTTATTGGCGGGGTTTAGCTTCAGCACGTTTTTCAGGCAAATAATTGCGTCTTCTTTATCCAGTACGGACGCCAGCCACCACCAGGCTGTTTCATTTTTGGGGTCCTGCCTAAGAATATCTTGCAGAATTTCACGGGCTTGGTCTTTATTGCCTGCTTTAGCCGCAGCAATGGCTTGTTGGATCATGCGTGCTTTTCCTCTTACTGTGCCTTACCTTTGGGTTGTCATTGAGCCATAAATGGACGCATGCCGTAAGAGATTACGGGACAGTTTGATTAACCGGCAGGGCGCGGATTTCATATCTGGACTGGAAGTAGGGATGCTCCTGATAAAACAGCCGCGCCGGGCGGGGTAATCGCTTGGTTTCAATGTCTCGCTTCAACAGCGGCACCAGCGTTTGGAAATTGATCCAGGCCCGGATGCGAATGCCCAACTCGGTGTTATGAATCGCATCGTCGTACAAATCGGGGTGTTTGGGCATCTGCCCGGCCACATCAATCAGGCTGACCCGGTTTTCGGCGGCCCACAACCGGAAAACCCGGTTCTGCAAATCGGCCATACGCCGCATGTTGGCGTAGCTGATCGGCCAGTAAATCCGGTTAAGATAGCCGTAAAGCGCCCGGTGACGGGCCGGATCGAGCACCAGGCCATCGTACACGAACCAGTCAAAGGTGGCCAGCACAAATTTAACGTTCTGGGCCTCCAGGTCGTGTTTAATTTTATTCAGGTCGGCCAGGATAGCTTTAAGAGCCAGGGCTCTGCCCAAGTGCGCCCGGTCCGGTTTAAACTCATTCAACCCATCGGGTAGAAAAAAGGTCTGCTCCGGTTTGGCCGGCTCTGAGCCGGTGATGGAAAACTGCTCAACCAGGGAACGAGCGCGCACCGCCAGGGCAGAATACTCGCTCAACTGGTCCAGCCAAGTTTTATCGTTTGAGTCCACATTGGCAAAGTTGGGAGCTACGCCGGCGGGCGGCTGGCCAAAGGTGACGTCGGCGGGGTAGCTGACCATGCTGCGCGGGTCAAACTGGTTGGAGCCTTCATAATATACCACGTAGTCAACATCCAGCGGCAGCACTTCGTAGCGGACCACGGCGGCAATATCACGCGAGCCAATCCCCTCCCGCCCGGCATTAATCACCTCAAAACGCACGTTATAGCCTGACTCCCGCGCCCACAGGTTGAGCCAATGCTGCAACAGTTCGGGGTAGGAAAAGGGCAGCGAGTGACCGTCCACCGTAGTCGAAGCGCCGACACAGGCAATGCGGATAGTCCGGGCCGGTTTTTCAAGGCTAAGGGCGGGGCCGCGCCAGCCGAACTGGTTGGTCGTCAGGCCGGTCGGCAGCGTAACATTGGCGGGGTAACGGTAGCGCGGATAGGCGGTTCGCCACGACGGGTCGTAGCTGTAGACCTCCGGCGGGACAGCCCGGAAAATGCCCGAGTTAAGAAAGTAACCATCCGATAAGTATTTATTCCACAGGTAGTTAGCGCGATAGCCGTACTGCTCCGCCCTGGCCGCATGTTCCGGTCGAACGGCAAAGGGGGTCAACCTTTCCGGCGAGGTGTAAATCCACTCCGGCTTGAGGTACGGCGTAAACTTGAAATCGTTGACAAAATCATCCAGGCTGTAGACAGCCAGGGTGTCGAGGGCAGACGGGGTTGGAACCGGCTGGGTCGCCTCGGTCAGCAGTTCTTCAGCTTGAGTTCCAGCAGGAATGCACAGTTTCCAGCCGACTTCGATCAAATCGGGGTTGGTAACTTCGGCAAAGCTGGCGTCGGCGGCATGCTGCTGGTTGGTAGCGCTGACAATGGCCGGATAGGCCAGCAGGTCGCCCAGTAACTTGTCGGCAATTTTGCTCAACCAGTCATCGGCTTGAACGGTGTAGATTTCGGTGCAGACGGAGTCACGGGCGGAGAGAACAGCGGCAGTCGCAGCGGTTGGAAAGATTGAGGCGCCCAGCAGCGCCACGAGGAGTTCTAAACAGAGACTAATTTGTCGGATTTTTAGGCTCATCGGTTCTGGTCTGGAGTGGAAATTGTGGTGTTATCCTGGTTTAATTTTAGAGTTGACAAGCGATAGCCATCGAACCAGCGCAACAAGCCCTCACCCAAGACCAGCATGAGCGCAGTCGCCAGTATCAGGAGGATGAGGTTAATCAGCCAATTCCTTAATTTCGAGTTGGCTTGTTTCCACGGCCAAATCCGCACGATCCACCTCGCTTTAGTTAGGGCACAAAAACACCTCGTCTCTGGTCATTTTAGCACATCGCCCTGCTGCTGACAATAGGCTAATTCGTTTGTGTAAACGGCCTGACTGTGCTTAAATTGAACCTGTTGCTGAAAGAAGGCGCTGAGGTTATTGGGAAATGCGTGCTCTGGCCGATTTGGTCCGTCTGATT
Organism: Anaerolineales bacterium; assembly: GCA_015075185.1. Classification (GTDB taxonomy): domain Bacteria; phylum Chloroflexota; class Anaerolineae; order 4572-78; family J111; genus DSQQ01. Next base: position 1,118,554 of record JABTUW010000001.1, read on the forward strand.
CTACTGCTGTTACTGCTGCCGGTGATCCTGATTATCATCGGGCCGCTGCTGATTCTGGCGGCGCTGCGGGGTCGCCAGCAGATTGGACCGATTGTCCTAAACCCCTCCCGCAGCTCAGCCCGGCGGGCTGGAGCGGGAATAGTTGGGCTGCTCCTGTGGGTTTTGGTTTGGGGTGGCTTGGCCTGGCTGGCCGCCGCCGCTTTTACACCACCACCAACCGTTGCTCAACAATCTGTCACCGTTACCGCGACTCCCATAGCGCAGTCCCAGGGTTCGCCGCCACCCTCGCCCTCCGCAGAGCCTCCACAACCAAGCGATACGCCAACGGTCCGTGCGGCTTCCCCGACTCCAGCCCCTTCAACCTCGCCCACTCAAACCGTCACGGTTACTCCTACAAGAGTAACAGTGACGGCAACCTTAATTGCGGCCGTCGTCACCACCCCAACCGCGACGGTTCCAGTCCCCACGCCGACCCTTACTCAAGAGCCAACGGCTACGCCGACTCCGCCGCCCCCGCCGACCAACACCGCAACTGCCACCTCCACCTCGACTCCGCTGCTGCCCACCCCGACTCCAGTCCCCCCAACGGCCACGCCGACCGGTACACCGACCTCCACGGCCACCTTTACCCCGCCGCCCACCGCAACTCCCACCGCTACGGCCACCTTTACCCCGACTCCGGTCCCGCCAACGGCCACCCCAACCTACACCCTCACTCCGACCCCAACCAACACACCAACGGCCACTCCCACCGCCACCCCCACCGCTACCCCAACGCCGACCAACACGCCCACGCCGACCGTCCCCCCTACCCCGACCCTGCCGGCAACGGTGCGCCAGGCCGCTATCGCTGCGGTGGAGGCCGGCAATGATTTGCTGCACGATGCGATTGTCGAGGCGACTGAGGATAATCTGCAAAAAATGGAAACGGTCTGGCAGGGCAAAGCGCTGGCCACTGCTCGCGCCTTTGCCACCGATATTTACGACCGGTATGCCAAACCGTTAAACGTGAAGTTTGAGTATCTTAACCGCCCGGCGATTGAGAGCCAGCTTCCGGGCAACCGCCTGGTGGTGACGAGTTCGGAACGCTGGACTTATGGTGGTCCGACCAAAACCGATTATCAAGAAGCTTTTAGATTCATCTACACCATTACCCGGCGCAACGGCCAGTGGGTTATCACCGAATATAATTTTCTCAATTTGCCCGGGTCAACCCCCTCGCCAACCCGGACGCCTACCCGGGCTGTGACAGGCGGCGGTTAACCAACAACACGCTATCTGTGCCTCACGGGTCTGTCTCAGATTTTAGAGATGATCCGGTAGGGGCGCAAAGCCTTGCGCCCCTACCCCTAAAAATTTGGGCGCACCCCCCCCTTACTCCTCGCCGCGTCGGGCGATGATGACCGCCTCGTGCAGCGTAAAATACATCGTCTCATCAGCCCAGCGCGGAGCCAAAAAGGGCTGGAGCAGCTCCGGTAGATGGCGCATCATCTCCAGCAGCTTCTCCTTGGTGGCGGCAGAGGCGTGCTGCCGGTCGGCCCACTCGTGGAACTCGAACTCTTTGCTCAGTTCGCGGCTGGCTTCGATCTTCAGGCCGGCGTCTTCAATCATCGCCTGCAGGCGCACCAGCGGATAAACCCAATTGTGCGACGGGTCGCGCAGCTTTTCGTAGGCATTGTAGTAACCGGCGGCTTGCCTGTCAGGCACAGTGATGTTGTCGGTGAAACCCAGTAGGCCGCCTGGTTTGAGCGCGCGGGCAAACTCGGTCAGGGCCTGGCGGGGATTGGGAAAGTGATGAAAGGCGATGCGGCATGTGACCAGATCAAACGAGGCGTCGTCAAAAGGCAGGCTCTCGGCATCGGCGGGTTGGGTTTCGATGTTGGTTAAGCCGCGTTTGGCCGCCAGCTCGGCGGTTTTTTGCAGCATCTCTGCCGTCACATCGGTGGCGACAACACGAGCCACATGCGGAGCAAAAGCCAGGGCAGTATGGCCCGCGCCGGTGGCGACATCCAACACCTGCCAGTCAGGCTGCGGCTGGACCAGCTCCACTAACAGCGCCAGGCTTTCCCCTTTGGCGTGAACATCGCTCGTCGCGTAAGCGTCGCTCGACGGGCCGAATTGGGCCTGAACTTTGGCTTTTTGTTCATCAGACATCAGGTTATCCTCTCCTCATCATAGCGTACTGCTCAAGTCACATAGAAATCAATCTATGCTCATACTGAACATTGTACCCTGTCTCCGAATTGGCGCAACTGTTCCGCCATTCAGCAAAGCAAGTTTCGCCTTCCAAAAAGTTCTGCCCTCCGGCCTATCCCTGCTCTATTTTCCATTTTCTATCCTCTGTCCTCTATCTTCTATCCTCTATCTCCCATCCTCTATCTTCCAAATCTCCCCCCTTCGTGGTACAATGCCAGCCCGGAAACACAAGATTGGAGCAAACTTTGATGGACCTTTTAGCCGAACTCAACTCTGCCCAGCGAGAGGCCGTGACCACGATCAGCGGGCCGGTGCTGGCCCTGGCTGGGCCGGGGTCGGGCAAAACACGGGCGCTGACCCATCGTATTGCCTACCTCATCAAAGCCTGCGGCGTGGCGCCCTGGCACATTGTGGCAGTCACTTTTACCAACAAGGCCGCCCGTGAGATGAAAAGCCGCCTAGAAGAGATGTTGACCCCCAACCAGGTGGCCAGCCTGAGCGTCGGCACCTTCCATGCCCTGTGCGCCCGCTGGCTGCGCCAGGATATTCAGGCGCTGGGCCATTACACCCGCAGTTTCAATATTTACGATACGGACGACCAACAGGCCGTTGTCAAGCGGGCCGTCCGTGATCTGGACCTGGACGAAAAAGCCTGGAAACCGGCCTCGATTCACCACGCCATTTCCAAAGCCAAAAATGAAATGATTATGCCCGACAAGTTCCCCCGCCGTACCTGGCAGGAGGAGATTGTTGCTCGCGTCTACGAACGCTATCAAAAGGTGCTGGTCGAAAACAATGCCCTGGATTTTGACGACCTGCTGCTGATCACCTTGCAGCTTTTCCGCAACAATAAGGACGTGCGGGAAAAATACCAGCAGCAATACCAGCACGTCATGGTGGACGAGTTCCAGGACACCAACATGGTCCAGTATGAGCTGACCAAAATCGTGGCCGCCGGCCATCGCAACCTGTTTGTCGTCGGCGACCTGGACCAGGGCGTTTACTCCTGGCGCGGGGCCGATTATCGCAATGTACTGCGCTTCCGCGAGGATTACCCCGACCACAAGCTGATTCGCCTCTCCCAAAATTACCGCTCCACCGACACCATTCTGACCGCGGCCAAGCACGTCATCCGTAAAAACAAAAACCGCATTGACAACGAGCTGTTCACCGAGCGCGGCCAGGGAGCCAAAATCCGGGTGATTGAAGCCTACAACGAACGCGAGGAAGCCAGTTTTGTGGCCGAGGAGATTCGCCGTCTCCGGCAGGAGGGGTACGCCTTGGGTGATATCGCGGTAATGTACCGGACCAATGCCCAAAGCCGCCTGCCCGAAGAAATTTTTATCGCCCACAACATCCCCTATCGCCTGCTGCGCGGCACCAGCTTTTACCAGCGCAAGGAAATCAAAGACGCCCTGGCCTACCTGCGCCTGATCCACAACCCGGAAGACAGTGTCAGCCTGGAGCGCATCATCAACGTGCCGCCGCGGGCCATCGGCGCTAAAACGCTGACTGACCTGTACGGCTGGGCCTATGAGTCGGGGATCACACCCTGGCAAGCCTTGCAGCAGTTGATCGCCGATGAAGAAGTAGCCCAGGCCGAACCCGGCCCCCGTAAACTCCCCTCACCTCTTCTCCAATCTCCCTTCAAAGGCAAAGCCCGGAAAGCGCTGGTCGAATTTGGGCAAGTGATGGCTATGCTCGTCAACGCCAAGAAAAAGCTGACCCTGCCTGAACTGTACGAGCTGACGCTGGCGCGCACCGGCTATAAAACCTTTATCAAAGACAATACCCCCGAAGGCGATGATCGCTGGGAAAACCTGGAGGAGCTGGGCCGTAAAGCCGCGGAATTCGGCGGGCTGGAAGGCGACGAAGCCCTGAGTCTCTTTTTGGAAGGTGTGGCCCTGGTTTCCGATGTGGACGCCCTGGGCGATGAAGGCGACCGCGTCCCCCTACTGACCCTGCACACGGCCAAAGGGCTGGAATTTCCTATCGTGTTTATGATTGGCATGGAAGAAGGCATCTTTCCTCACAGCCGCAGCCTGGCTGACCCCGAACAGATGGAAGAGGAGCGCCGCCTGGCCTACGTCGGCCTGACCCGGGCCAAAGACCGGCTCTATCTTGTCCGCGCCTTTCGCCGCTCCAGCTATGGTTTTGACGAACCCACCGCCCCCTCCCGCTTTCTGGCCGACATCCCGTCGGAGCTGCTGGAAGATAACAGCCAGCGTAAACGTCCCGGCTCCCCCTTCACCACGCGCCAGGAGGCTCGCCAGTTTAGCAGCCGCTGGGACCAACCAGCCAGAGTGAGCGCGCCGCCCAAAACAAGCGTTTTCAAAACCGGCGACCGGGTGCACCATAGTAAATTTGGCGATGGCACGGTTATTAAGGTAGAGCAGGAGGGCGACGAGGAGTTTGTGCAGGTCGCCTTCCCCAGCCAGGGCATCAAAAAGCTGTCCACCAGCTTCGCTCCGCTGGAGAAGCGGTAAATTTAAAGACCTCAAAGGTCTTAAAGACCTTTGAGGTCTGTTTAGAACTTTTGCCCCTTCCCCTTCCCCGTGCTATAATTTTTTGTCGTTGCCGTAAGAATTTACCTTACGACGCATCAATTAATAATTGACAAATAATTATTAATCCGGGGAGGTGCCAGAGTGGTCGAATGGGGCGGTCTCGAAAACCGCTGTAGGCTCCGGTCTACCGTGGGTTCGAATCCCACCCTCCCCGCCTTCTAAATTAACAATTAATAATTGACTGTTAGCCGTTGACAATTGTTAATAATCAACAGTCAATTGTCAATGACTAATTTGAATGGAGAGGTCGCATAGCTGGTCTAGTGCGCGCGATTGGAAATCGCGTAGGTGTAACAGCCTCGAGGGTTCGAATCCCTCCCTCTCCGCCAATACGAGTAAACAGTAGACGGTAGACAGGGGAAGATAAATAAACGGTTCTCCCCGTCTACGGTCTACCGTCTACCGTTCAGAGCGAGGGCAACCGGGTAGTGTTGAGGGTTGGGTCCTGCGCGGCAGGAGCCTGCGAACCAGGTCAGGTCCGGAAGGAAGCAGCCTTAAGTGGTCCCTCCTGGGCGCCGTAGGGCAGCCTGGCCGGAGCTACTCGGTTGCCGTCGCCCTGAGCAACAGCAATTCCCTCCCTCTCAGGGGAGGACCAGGGAGGGTTAACGGGCGGATCGGACTGATCCGCTTTTTTCTTATGAACGTTGAACAAATCCTTGCCCTGTTTGACCAGGAACAACGGCGTGATGTCGAATTTTCCGATGTCCGCCGCGAGGTGACACCTACCGTGGTCCGGCAAGTGGGCCTCTACCACCCGGAGAGCGCCATTATTTATTCCTCGCTCACCCCCGATAATGTCGAGGCCGCTATCCGCGCCGAAATTGCTTACTTTGATCACCTGGGCCACGAGCTTGAATGGAAAGTTTACGCCCACGACACGCCTTCCGATTTGAAAGACCGTCTTTTAACCCACGGTTTTGAGGCTGAAGAGCCTGAAGCGCTGGTTGTTCTCGACCTCGAGAGCGGCCCTGTCGCCTTATTCCAGCCTGTTAGCCACGATGTGCGGCGCATCACCAACCCCGATAATCTGGGTGACCTGGCGGTTGTGCATGAAGGCGTCTGGCAAGAGGACTTTACGATCCTCCACGAACGTTTAGCCTATGATTTACAGCAGAACCCCGAGGACATCGGCGTCTACGCCGCCTATGTTGACGGGCTTCCGGTCAGTTCGGCCTGGATCTATTTTCACGAGGGCAGCCAGTTTGCCAGCCTGTGGGGCGGGTCTACCCTGCCGGCCTATCGGAAGCGCGGCCTTTACAGCGCTTTGCTGGCCGTCCGCGCCCAGGAGGCGCACCGCCGGGGTGTCCGTTTCCTGACCGTGGATGCCAGCCCCATGAGCCGACCCATCTTGCAATTCTTCGGCTTCCAGTGGCTGACAACTATCTACCCTTGCAAATGGCAGGGCAAACAGAGATAGCTTAACGATGCTGCGTCATCCGACAGCCCAACAGATAAGCCAGCGGCCTCAGCAGAGGCGACTCAACTCTGCTTTGTGGCGCAGCCTGGGAGCGGTTGGTCTGCTCCTGGCGCTGTGGGCCGGATATCAGCTCACCGGCCAGCCGGTTACGCTGGTGATCAATGGCCAGTCCTATCCTATGCGCACCCACCGCCTGGAAGTGGCGGCGATTATCCAAGCTGCCGGATTGACCTTACAGCCCGAAGACCGGATGCAGCCCCCACTCGACAACCAACTCGCGCCGGGCGAGACCCTGACCATCCAATTGGCCCGGCCGGTCTCAATTGAAGCGGATGGCCAGATCTGGCGTCTCCTGACCCATCAGCCAACTGTCGGCAAGGTTCTGGCCGAGGCTGGCCTGATGACCAATCCTCGTGACAAGATTTTGATTGAGGGGCAGGTTGTCCCGCCCCAGTCGCCTTTACCGGCAGGCCAAAGTGCGCCCGCTTTAGCTAAAGGTGTCACCCATCTTCTGGCCGCCGCCCGGACACCGCAAGGGACCGTTGCCTCGGCCCGCCCTGCGCCGGTTCAACTCATTATCCGGCGGGCCGTGCCGATCAGCCTGCACGACGGCGAGGTTAGCAACACGTTTTACACGACCCAGCCCAACGTCGGCGAGGCGCTGTTGGAACAGGGCTTAACTCTGTTTTTAGGAGACAAAGTAACGCCCGGTCTCGGTACGCGCCTGTCGCCGGGGATGCGGATTTACGTGCAGCGCTCGCTGCCGGTCACGCTGACCGTAGACGGTCGCCACATCAAAACACGTACCCGGGGCAAGACTGTCGGCGAAGTGTTAGCCCAGGAAGGCGTGGCGTTGATGGGCGAGGATTACAGCCGCCCGCCGGCCAGCCAGCCCGTTACCGCCGAGGCAATGATTGAAGTGGTTCGGGTGCGCCAAGCCGTTGAAGTCGAGGAGGAATTTATCCCCTTTGAAAGCGAATGGATTCCCGACGCCGAGATGGAGATTGACCAGCAGGAAAAACGGCAGGTGGGCGTGACCGGGGTCATCAGGAGTCGTACCCGGATTCGGTATGAAAATGGCCAGGAGGTGTGGCGGAGACTGGAAGATGAGTGGTTGGACCAGGAGTCAAGCACCCAGATCATTGCCTACGGCACCAGCGTGGTCGTGCGCACCCTGGACACGCCGGCCGGCCCGATTGAATACTGGCGCAAAATCCCAATGCTGATCACTCCCTATAACGCCGCCACCTCCGGCAAATCCGCCGACCATCCCCAATACGGCATCACCCGCACGGGCCTGCGGGTGGGCTTTGGCATGGCCGCGGTTGATCCCAAGGTAATTCCGCTGATGACCAAAATCTACGTACCCGATTACGGCATCGCCCTGGCTGCCGATACCGGGGGCTTGATTGTGGGCAAACATATTGACCTGGCTTTTGACGACCACCAACCCCTACCCGATCTCTACGGCTGGCGTGATGTCTACATGCTCACCCCCGTCCCGTCTGCCGACAAGATTCGCTATGTTTTGCCGCAGTGGCCGCCGCAGTAAAGGAACAAGGCAGCAGGTAGCAAGGTCGCAATGTTAAGTGGTAAGCACCTGCTACTTGCTACCCTGCAACCTTTTAAAGGATATCCTGTGGACTCTCTCTCAACCCTTCTCAAGAAATACGGCCTTCGTCCCCGCAAAGAACTGGGGCAGAATTTTTTAGCCGATCCGGTTCACCTGGCTAAAATTGTTGACATTGCCGGGTTGACTCCCAGCGACACGGTTTTAGAAATCGGCCCTGGCCCCGGCACGCTGACACGTCTGCTGGCCGAGCAAGCCGGGCGGGTGATTGCCGTCGAACTCGACCCGCACATGGTCACTCTGCTCAAAAGTGAGTATGGCCATCTCAAGAATTTAATCGTGGTCGAAGCCGATATTTTGCAGACCGATTTGAGCAGTTTAATCCGCTCAGCGGAAGGCGCAGAGGAATTGCCAATAATCAACAGTCAATGGTCAACGATCAAAGATCAAAGGTCAATTTCCGGCCCCCCACTTCTGACCCCCACCTCCTCCTCCCTCACTTACAAAGTCGTCGCCAACCTGCCCTACTACATTACCTCGGCGGTGATTCGCCACCTGTTAGAGGCGACTCCCCAACCGAAGCGGGTCGTGGTCACCGTCCAGAAGGAGGTGGCTCAGCGGATGGTGGCCAAGCCGGGGCAAATGAGCTTGCTGGCCGTCAGTGTTCAATTTTACGGACAGCCTACCCTGGCCCATCATATCCCGGCTGGCGCATTTTATCCCGCCCCCAAAGTAGACTCCGCCGTCGTGCGCATTGACACCTTTGCCCAGCCGGTCGTTGCTGTGGCGGATACCAATCATTTTTTCCGAGTAATCAAGGCCGGTTTTGGTCAAAAACGGAAACAATTGAAAAACTCGCTGGCAGCGGGCCTGGCCAGACCCATACCCGCCGTTGTCGAGGCATTGACCAGGGCTAACATTGACCCAATCCGGCGGGCCGAAACCTTGAGTTTAGAGGAATGGAGCCGCTTGGCCGAGGTTTTGAGGAGTCCCTCATCTCCTGACGACGAGCAAAATCAGGGAATTTCACATTCCACTTGACAAAAACAAGAAATGATTGTATATTATTTCACAAGGCATTTCTCTCCTTTCTTGTTGTTTGCCTCCCTCCTTAATAGGATGACCCCGGCGCTGCCCCCGCCCGGGGTCATCTGTTTTTACGGGCTGTCTAAGTGCAGCCTGTTTGAAATTTGCCCAAATGATCCAAGTTGTTTGACAAAGGGGGTTGAGCCGGGTATAACTTTTCCACAACAGGCGGCAATGGTCCTCTTGTTGTTTTCCTCCCCTCCTCAAGTCGGTTGCCCCGGGTACCCTCCGGGGCAACCACTTTTTTAACGACCGCGGACTACCGACCACCGACGGCCGATTGCTAACCTTAATCAGAATGCCATAGTAATATTTATTCCCCTTCAATAACCAACCGGTGATATTTCTTCTTCCCGGCCCGGAGCAAAATCCCGGCCGGGGTCAAATTGTCCGGAGTCAAAACTGCTTCCACTTCATCCACACGCTGATCGTTCACGTAGATTCCACCCTGCTGGACCATGCGCCGCGCTTCTCCACGCGATTGGGTCAGGCCAGTTTCGGCAAAAATCTCCAAAACACCTAGCCCTTGCTCTAGGCGGGTGCGAGGTATGAGAGTCGTAGGCAGATCAGCTAGTGCATTGCTATCCTTAACCTCAACACTATCTGTTAAGGCAAGATTATCTTCTACAACAATGAGTCTTCTTCCAAAGGCAGCACTGGCGGTAGTCTGAGCAGCACGAGCTGCTTCTTCACCATGAGTAATTTTGGTCGCTTCAAAAGCCAAAACCCGCTTGGCTTCGCGCAGCTCGGCCCCTTCGAGAGCAGCCAGCCGGTTGATCTCCCCAACGGGCAAGAAGGTAAAGATTTTCAGCAGTTTGGCCACGTCACGGTCATCGCAGTTGATCCAGTACTGGTAATAATCGTACGGGCTGAGTCTTTCAGAGTCCAGCCAGACCGCCCCGGCGGCGGTTTTACCCATCTTGGCTCCGTCGGCCGTTGTCAGTAAGTGGTAGGTCATGGCCTGGGCGGTTGCCCCCTCGACCCGGCGGATTAAATCTACGCCGGCCAGCAGATTGCTCCATTGGTCATCGCCGCCCATCTGCATGATACAGCCGTAGCGACGGTAGAGTTCCAGAAAATCGTAGGCTTGCAGCAGTTGGTAGTTAAACTCGATGAAACTCAAGCCCCGCTCCAGGCGCAGCTTGTAGGCTTCGGCGGCCAGCATGCGATTGACGCTAAAATGGCGGCCAATCTCGCGCAGGAAGGGGATGTACTTGAGGTCCAGCAGCCACCTGGCGTTATTTTCAGGGATGGCCCGACCCTCGTCAAAGTGCAGATAATGGTTGAGTTGGGCGTGGAGTTTATGAGCATTCGCCTCGATACTTTCTTCGGAAAGCATCTGGCGCATCTCGGTTTTGCCGCTGGGGTCGCCGACCATGGTCGTGCCGCCGCCGACCAGGCCAATCGGCCGGTGCCCGGCTCGCTGCAAGTGCATCATGGCCATCACAGGGACCAGGTGGCCGGCGTGCATGCTGTCGGCCGTGCCGTCGAAGCCAACGTAAAAGGTGATTTGTCCCTCACCTAACATTTTGCGGACGGCATCTTCATCCGTCACCTGGGCAATGAAGCCGCGCTCCTGGAGAATATCAAAGGCGTTGTCGCTCATAATTGTCACAAACTCACTTCTTTTGCGTTGGATTTGGCTATTATACTAAGCTCACTATTTTCAGCCAATCTGCCACAACCTCACGCTCTGGTCCACGCTGCCCGAAGCCAGCAGTGCGCCGTCACTGTTGAAGGCAACGCTGGTAACGGGTTTGCTGTGGCCGGCCAACTGCTGGATGGGGTGACCGCTCGCAACGTCCCAAAAACGAACCGTGTGATCGTAATTACCCGCTGCCAAAATCTGCCCGCCGGGATGAAAAGCCACACTGTTGACCCAGTTGACATAGCGGGGACGCAGGCCAATCAGGCGCGGCAGCCGGTAGACAACCTCCCGCCAGTTCCGCAGCCGCATCTGCTGGACTTCCTGCCCGGTCGAAACATCCCACAGCCGCACCGTCCGATCTTTACTGCCCGAAGCCAGGAGTGCGCCGTTGGGGCTGAAGGCTAGACTCCAGGCAAAGCCGGTATGGCCGAGCAGTTGCGACTTCTCCTTGCCGGTCGAGCGATGCCACAAGCGCACCGTTTTATCGGCGCTGGCCGAGGCAAGAACGCGGCCGCCTGAACTCTGCGGCGTGTCAGGGCTAAAGGCCACGCTCAGCACGGCCTGGGTATGCCCCTTGAGTGTCATAATCTCCTGGCCGCCGCCCACACTCCACAGGCGAATCGTCTGATCCGCGCCGCCCGAAGCGAGGACGCGCCCATCCGGGCTAAAACTGACGCTCCAGACCGCGCCGGTATGCCCCTGGAATCGCTGCATTTCCTGGCCGCTGGCTGCATCCCACAAGCGGATCGAGCCATCTTTACCGGCCGAAGCTAAGGTCTGTCCATTGGAGTTAAAGGCGACATTCCAGACCGTATCCGTATGCCCGGCCAGCCGCTGGATTTCCTGGCCGCTGGACACATCCCACAGGCAAACAGTTTTATCCTGGCTGGCCGAGGCCAGCGTCTGCCCATCCGGGCTAAGGGCGACGCTGAGAACGGCGTCGGTGTGACCTTGTAAGATTTTGTACAGGCGAGGTTTAATTGTCAGTTGCATCGAAAATGAATAGAGAAACTCGCCTTACGGCCTGATTCCAAAATAGGAATAAGCGGCGGCGACGGCAATGCCCAGCCAGGTGGTCCCGGCGTCGGATAACGTAGTGACGGCATCCGGGTATAACATCGAGCCGGCAATCAAGGCGGCCAAACCCGAAACGATCCAGACCAAAACGTACCCTCCGGCGATATAAGCGGTAATCCGTTTTGAACTCTCGCTCAAGTCGGAAGTTAACGTTTTAGCCCCGGGAGACTCTCCCGGTTTAGTCGTGGCAAGTTCAGCCACAACCAGGGCAGAAACCAGTCCAGCCACGGTCGTATGAACAAAAATGACCCCGGACGGAATATCCTTCGCGTTGCAGGTAGCGTCAGAGACACAGCGGGCCACGCTGATCATATAAATCATGGTAAAGGTGTATAACCCCAACAGGATAATGGCAATAACTCCCCCGAAAAGCAGTGCAAAGGGTTTCGACATTTTGTAACCTCCTTAAAAGTAGTAGACAGTAGACGGTAGACGGTAGACAGGGATCTCATTTTCCTGCCACTCTACTACCTCGTCCCTCATCCTAATTGTGGATATGCCAAAAGCTCATGCTGGCTTCTTCGTTTATGCTCGCTCTGGAATGCGCAGTTCCATTCCTACCCGGATTAGACTGGGATTAGCCAGCTTGTCGCGGTTGGCCTCGAAAATGAGTGTCCACAAAGCGGCATTGCCATAAAGCTTCAAGGCGATTTTGCTGAGCGTATCGCCGGTCTGAACGATGTAGGTATCCTGGATACCGTCGTCAGGGGGCGGCTCCAGGGAATCGGTGGGAGGTTCTTCCTGGGGAGGAGTCGAGGGTAGGGTGGTGAGGAAGCGCTGGCTGCGCTGAGCCATTCCGTCCAAAATTGTTTGGGTGGCTTGAGGGGTCGAGCCAATAACCCGCTCGACCAGCAGCGCGCCCGCGCCGCGCATAGCGTCCAGCCGGGCGTCGGGAATCCGCTCCGGGGGAGCGACAACGGTAATGTAGGCCCAACGCTCGCCGGCCTCCTCGGCGGCAAAGGTCAAATCCGGGGCAAAGCGGCGGATATATTTGAGCGCTGCCGGGCCATAGGTCTCAAAGTCGGCCAGCAGCAGGACGTGCTCGCCCGGTTTGGGAGCGGGGCCGTCGGCGGGGGGTGGGATCGGGATCTCTTGGCCCATGGCTATCAAATATTGCGCGCCGGCCCGAACATCTAACTCGACGCTCTGGCCTGGGGCAAAGGTCTGCTGTTTGGTGCGCTGGTGGTCGGGATAGAGCCGATAGACATCGGTTTCGCGGGCGCGATTCCAGGTGGGGATCAAGTCCCAGGGGTCAACCGATAGGCGGCCGGCGCCCTGGGCGTCAATAAGCAGGCCCTGCAGGTCCTGCTTGATAAAGCAGTGGGCCAGCCCGCCGTCGGCCTGCCAGCGAACAGCTTCATCCTGGTAAATATAGCCGCCTATGGTCGTCTGCTGGGGCACGTCAAAACGGTAGGAAAAACTGCTCTCCAGATCGCGCTTGACGGTGAGGGTAGCGGGCTGCTCGACCGGCGGCCAATTCTGGCTGAAGCGCAGCACCAAATCACGGATAGGTTTGGGCTGGTCGCCCGCGCTGAAAACCCCAAAATTGGCCTGGTACGGATTTTCAGGGGCCTGGACATTATTCAGCATCCACTTGAATCCGCCGGCAAAAGCATTGGCCCGCAGGAAGGCATAAGTCGCGGCTTCGTACAGGGCGGTCAGGCTGGGGTGAACCGGCTGGCTCTGGCGCGGGTCGGCGCTGGATTGGTTGCTCCAGCCAAACTCGCCGAAGATGATCGGCTGCTTGGGGAAAGCCCGGCGCAGCCCATTCAGGTGAGCCACATGGGTATTGAAGCCGCTCAGGGTGATAGCATCGTAATGATGATACTCCTGGAAATCAAGCAGGCGGTTGGCCGGCAGGGAAGCGAATTGCAGCCAGTTCCAGCCGACCGTCAGCAAGTGGGTACTGCCGGCGGCGCGGATCGGGTCAATCCGGGCGCGCAGCCATGCCTCCACCGTTTTGTCCAGAACTTCGATAAAGTTGTGCCAGGAAGCAGCTTCGCCGGAGAGCATAAAATCTACAATGGTACCCTTGCCCCGGCGGACAAAAGCATTGGCAGCAGCATCATATTCCAGGAAAATGCGGAGCGCGTTGATGTAGTAAAAAGCGGTGTCGGCGTCGAGATGGGCCGGAATCTGGCGGCGGCGCTGCAAATCGGCGGCTTCGGCCCGGCTGACCCGCACCCCGTATTGGTCAACCAGTTGGCCGGTGTGGATGGGCGGGCGCAGATTTTTGGGATAAATAGCGCCAACCAAATTATAAAAAACCGGCTCGTTTTCCAGGTCATAGGCCATGATTGTTGGCACATCTTTATAGCGAGCCGCAATTTTAGCGTCCAGTTGGCCGACCCGCCCCAAATCCAGCCAGTGGGCATCATTCAGGGTTAGCAGCACCAGCAGTTGGTGATCCTGGGCCAGCGATAAGACCTGATCGAGCTTGGCAAAGTTGTCTTTACGAATATCCTCGGCCAGGGCGGCATGCACAAACAGGCGAACGGTGTCAAAGCCGCTGTCTTGGGCCTTGCGAAAATCGCGGGCGATAAGGGCGGGGTCAAACAGGGCGGACTCCCACATCTTCCAGGCCCGGTCAAAATAACCGGCATAATTAATCCCTAGGGCAAAAAAAGACTGGCCTTTGGGATTGACCAGGTAACGTTTATCAGCTGAAATCTTGACCAGGGCCATCGAGACGCCTCCACCTATGATTTTGGTTTTGCTGCCGTACCGGAATGAGGTAAGCCACGATACGTACTCGTAAAGTTGCTTTCACTCAAAATCATTACGTTTCACAGTGTACGTTTTAGATTGTTATGCACGGCTGAGACCAGTATACCATAACTAAGCAGATTTGTGGAACATAATATTAGGGTTTAGCGAATTTGGTCTAATTCTTCAGGGATGTTAAAATTTTTTACTTGCAAAGTGCCCTCATCTCAGGTACAATTATAAAGCAATCGGCGATGATCCTTAAGCAGATTAGCCAAGGGTTATCACGACAGCAAACTGCTAATTGCTAACTGAGAATTAAGCGTTGATAAAAGCCTTTCATTTGCGCGACTCACACCTTGTGGCGCGCCTTCAGCGGGTGGGGACGCCTCTGGACATTGAAGAGCAGTTGACGCATCCCCGCTCCCCCTTGCGCTCGGTGCTGCTGGATACTATTCTAGCGCCACACGCGGGTCCCTCAACTTTCATCCTTGACCAACAAGATGAACATGGCAAGAGTTTGGGCTTGGCTCAGGTGCGGTCACGGTCAGGACGGCCGGAGCGAGATGTCGTTTTCATGTCTCCAGCGCTGACCAATGGCAATGGCAGCCACGCAATTTGGCAGCGGCTGTTAGCCCATGTCTGCGTCAAAACGGCAGAGCAGGGCAACTTGCGAGTTTACGCTCGTTTACCGGTAAAGAGTGAAGAGCTGCAATTATTTAAAAATGTTGGCTTTCTTGAATACAGCCAGGAGGATATTTATCAACTGGACCCGGCGATCAACCGCACCGCTATTCGCGCCACCCTAACCCTGCGGCTGCAGCGGCCCAGCGATGGCTGGGGGTTACAAAAATTGTACACCACGCTGGCCCCGCGGATGGTGCAAAATGCGGAAGGCCTGGCCCAGGGGCAGTGGGCTTTGGCCCAGCGGCGCTGGGGCGAACAAGGGCGGCGCGAAGGCTATGTCTGGGAGGTGGACGGCGAAATTCTGGGCGCACTGCACATTCGTTCCGGTAAGCGCGGCTACTGGATGCGCACCTTGCTCCACCCTGACGCGCTTGAGCAAGCGGAAGCCCTGGGCGAGGCTGCTTTGAGCTTAACCGCAGCTCAGCCTCATGTGCCCGTCTATTTTGCCCTGAGAGAATTTGAAGCCGGTTGGCGAAACGTTTTACCGGAACTAGGTTTCAAACCTCTAACCAGCCAGACCCTGGTGGTCAAACATATGGCCGTGCGCGTGCGCAAACTTTCCCCGGCTCTCATTCCGGCTCTGGAGCAAACACCCACCGAAGGCACGGCCACTACCGTGATGTCACCTATCGAGCTGGCGCAAACAACAGCCACGCCCCAAAAACGGCAGGCTCGACGCCCTAATCATCAGATTTTCACGTCAATTCTTTAAAGTGAAGACAGCATCAGGTGGAAAAATACCTAGTACAACTTTTATAAGTGCGGAGGCATCAGCATCGAAACCGTGAGCGATTTATCTCAACAAATAAACATAACCGATGATCTTGAAGCTTTATTAAGGGTTTTACCGCCCTATATCAAAGAGGCCCTGGAGGCAGCCAACGACGGCGAAAAACTGATCGAAATTGTCATGGATTTGGGCCGCCAGCCGGAGGCTCGCTACACTGACCGCGAAGTCATCTTGAGCGAACGCGAAGTCATCCAAGATGATATTGACTACGTCACCGAACGCATTGGTAAATTTATGGGTGATAACCGGGCCGGCATCGAGCGCACGCTGCACCGCATTTCGGCGATTCTCAACCGGCAAGGCAAAGTGATTGGCCTGACCAGCCGGGTGGGCCGCGCTGTGTTTGGTACCGTAGATATCGTCCAGGATATTCTGGAGTCTGGCCAGAGCCTGCTGCTGCTGGGCCGGCCCGGCGTGGGCAAAACGACCCTGCTGCGTGAGGCGGCCCGTGTGCTGGCTGAAACCAAGCGGGTAATTATTGTGGACACGTCAAACGAAATTGCCGGCGACGGCGATATTCCCCATCCGGCCATTGGCCGCGCCCGGCGCATGCAAGTGGCCCGGCCCAGTTTGCAGCACGAAGTCATGATCGAGGCCGTGGAAAACCACATGCCCGAAGTGATTATCATTGACGAAATCGGCCGCCAATTGGAGGCCGAAGCCGCCCGGACCATTGCCGAGCGGGGTGTGCAACTGGTCGGCACTGCCCACGGCCAAACGCTGGAAAACTTGCTGTTGAACCCCACCCTGTCGGACCTAGTCGGCGGTATTGACAGCGTAACCCTCTCCGACGAGGAAGCCCGGCGGCGCGGCACTCAAAAAACCGTGCTGGAACGCCGCGCTCCGCCTACCTTTGATGTCCTGGTCGAAATTCAGGACCGGCAGACCTTTGCCGTACATCACGATGTAGCCCGTGCGGTTGACTCCCTGCTGCGTCAAAAACCACTCCTGCCTGAAATTCGCTACCGTGACGAAGCCGGCGATGTTAAGATTGAGACCCCGGCCCAACCGGCGGCAGCACTCGGCAGGGATAGGGACAGGGATACCAGAGAAGTAATGCCTGCGGCCAAAGGCAAAAATGGCGACTACGGCGACTTTCGCGGCAAAATGGCGGCCAGCGGGATGATTGACTTTGAAAGCACCAAATCTATGCAGCCCATCAAAATCTTCCCCTACGGCATCGGCCAGAACCGGCTGCGCCAGGCGTCCAGAACGCTCCGGGTGCCGGTCACGCTGGTGGACGACCTGGAAGACGCCGACATTTTGATGACGCTTAAGAGCTATTACCGCAAGCATCCGCAGCCCATTACTGAGGCGGAGCGCCTCGGCAAGCCGGTTTATGTCCTGCGCTCCAATACGGTCATTCAGATGGAGTCTTGCCTGGCCGATATTTTTTCTCTAAGCGAGCGGGAGAGTGACCCGGCCTCGATAGCGATGCGCGAAACACAGGAAGCGATCCGCAAAATCCTGTCCGGCACGCGCAGCGTAGAGTTGTCGCCGCAGAGCGCCAGTATCCGCCGTGAGCAGCATGAACTGGCCCGGCAGGCCAAGCTGGTCTCGCACAGCCTGGGTCGCGAACCTTACCGCCGCGTTCGCATCTACCGTGACGCGCCAACCGGGAGTAAATAACCTGGAGGGTTGGAAGGTTGGAAGATGAGTTACCTTCCAGCCTTCCAACCTTCCATTCCTCCTACTGATCCTTCCTCAATGGAATTTGTACAGGTAAATCATGAGTCTCTTCGTCACCTTCGAGGGTCCCGACGGTTCCGGCAAAAGCACCCAAATCAATCTGGTCGTTGAACATCTCTCCCGCCTGGGGTATCGGGTTCTTTGCACCCGTGAGCCGGGCGGGACCGCCATCGGCAACCAGATTCGACAGGTGCTGCACGATGTCAGCAACACGGAGATGTCGGCCAGGGCCGAGATTTTGCTCTACTCGGCCAGTCGCGCCCAATTGGTGGAACAAGTTATTTTGCCGCATCTGGCCCAGGGCGGGATCGTTTTATGTGATCGCTACGCCGACAGCACCTACGCCTATCAGGGCTACGGCCGCCAGTTGGATTTTGAGACGCTGCGCATGATTACCCATTTTGCTACGCAAGGTCTCACGCCCAATTTAACTGTGTATCTGGATCTGCCGGTAGAAGAAGGCTTGCGCCGCAAATCGGCGGCAAATGTGACGGGCGAGGGTGAGTGGAATCGCATGGACCGGCTTGAGCTGGCCTTTCACCAGCGTGTTCGGGCCGGTTACCTGGAAATGGCCCAAAAAGAACCGGGACGCTGGCTCATCGTAGATGCCAGCGCCCCGGTAGATCAAATCAATCAGATTATTTGTCAGCGGTTAGAGCAGGTGTTGGCAGTAACCAGTAAACAGCAGTCGGTAGCCAGTACAAAGATACTCTAATACCTGTGAAAAGGTTTTTCACGCATCAGGCATTGCGCTTCACTCATACCAATCGTCGTCTGCGCCGCCACCACCCCCGGCGCCGGCCAAATCCGGCATAGATTGCTCGATGCTCTCGGGGTCCTCTCCCGCTTCCAACCGGTCCACCACCTCGTTGAACTCCGGCCCTAAATCCTCGCCCATCTCGCCGCTCATTTTGCGCATCCAGCGGGCCATAGATTTGGGATCATTCTCGTCCAGTCCGGCCAAACTACTTGGGTCGGCCAGGCTCTCCATGCGGCTCTCCTCGGAACGGAGGACAGCTACTTTGGAAACCAGCCGTTTCAAGTTTGCCCCACCGCAGCGCGGGCAAGCTGCTTGCTTTGTCGCTACCTCGGCAAAGCTGCGAAAAAAAATGTTGACCCGTTTGTGGCAGTCATAACACCCATACTCGTAAATCGGCATCACTGCACTCCCTCAACATCTCAAGATAAGTTGGGTAAATTATACTACCGTCCTTCTGCCAAATCAAGCAGTTTTGAAACAGTGATTTTCCTGGTGAAAAATTGCTTCCCAGAAGGTTTGGCGGCATGATAATTAGCAGTCAGTATTTCAAGTTAAGAGGAGATACTATTGTCTCGGCGCATTGAACCTTACAATCACCAAGAAAAACCCATCCTGGTGGTCATTTCTGGGCCGTCGGGAGTAGGCAAAGACATGGCGATTGCCCGGCTGAAGGAGATGGGCTATCCTTTTCATTTCGTCGTCACGGCGACGACCCGGCCCCAGCGGCCGACCGAAATCAATGGGGTGGATTATATCTTTGTTTCGACGGGCGAGTTTGCCGAGATGATCGAGCAGGGCGAGTTGCTGGAATATGCCGTCGTTTATGGCGACTACAAAGGCATCCCCAAAGCCCAGGTCCGCCAGGCGCTGACCAGTGGTAAAGATGTGATTATGCGAATTGATGTTCAGGGCGCGGCCACTATTCGCCGCCTGGTGCCGGAGGCCGTCTTGATTTACATTTCGGCTGAGTCGGAAGAAGCCCTGGTGAATCGGCTGCGCCAGCGCAAAACCGAGCCGGAGGATCAACTCAAAATGCGCATCGCTACCGCCCGGCAGGAATTAAAACGGCTGGATTTGTTTGATTACGTCGTGATCAATGCCGACGACAAACTCGACGAAACTTGCCACAAAATTGCCGCCATCATTACCGCCGAAAAGTGCCGCGTGGAACAACGCGAAATTAATTTATAGGAAAGCCTTATGACTCAACCCTATTCAGATTTTGACTCGTCTTCGCCAACGCCCCCATCCCAACATTACTTTCCCCTGCCGCTCAATAAACCTTTTTTTACCTATATTTTGCTGGCCGCGATTGTCCTCATCTGGCTAGGTATGACTGCGATGGGCGGCTCAACCAATGCCCGGGTGCTGGTCCGCTTTGGGGCCAATTACGGCCCGCTTATTTTGGAGGGTGAAATCTGGCGGCTGTTCACCTCGATGTTTTTGCACATTGGGTTAATGCACCTGGCCTTTAATGCTTATGCTCTTTTCATCTTTGGCCTGGAAATGGAACGCCTCTACGGGCCAGACCGTTTTATCGTCATTTATATTTTATCCGGCCTGTTTGGCAACCTGGCCAGTTTTGCCAGTCGTGGCCCGAACCTGTTTTCTGCTGGGGCCTCCGGCGCAATTTTTGGCATTATCGGCATGAATCTGGCTTTCTTTTTACTCCACCGGGAAGCCTTTGGGCAGTTTGGCCGCCAGCGGGTCATGAATACCCTGGTCGTGATCGGCATTAATCTCTTCTTTGGTTTTACCGTACCCGGCATTGACAACCTCGCCCATCTTGGCGGCCTGGTCGCCGGTTTTGCCCTGGGCTATGGCCTAGCCCCCCGTTATAAAGTAGTTGACGAGTACACCACCACCCCACGAGTCGTGGATACGGTTTCATTACTAAGCCGCTGGTGGGCGCCAACCCTAGGAGCATTGATTCTGGCGAGCGGTGTGCCGCTGGCGGTTTCTTTTTGGTCCGGCTGAAAAGTCGGACTCCAGAACGCCCTGATAGCGAGCAGGAGGTCAACTATGACTGAGACATTATTAAACCTGCGCCAGCCGCACTTTGCCGATAACATGTGGTACAGCTCCGACAGTACCCAATTGCAACTGGACCTGCAAAATTATTTTGCCGGCGCCCCTCCCCATCCGGCCGGGCTGCTTGGCCTGGTCGCGCCGCATGCGGGCTACTTTTTTAGTGGGCACGTGGCCGGAGCCGCCTTTGCCGGGTTGCCTCCCAACGCTTTTGAGACCGTCGTCCTTATCGGCCCCGACCACCGTGGTGCGGCGCCCGGCGCAATTTCGACCCCGCGCGCGGCTGTCTGGCGCACCCCGCTGGGCGATATTCCGGTCAATTGGGATTTATTACGGGCGATTCAAGGCGAGATTAACCTGGAACTGCTCTCCACCGACGAGGAACATTCCCTGGAAGTTGAACTTCCTTTCCTGCAGATGGCCCTGCGGCAGTTCAAACTGGCCCCTCTGCTGATGGGCATCCAGTCCCCCGAAATCTGCCGCCGTTTAGCTGCGGCTCTAGTCAACGTCGTTCGGCGGGCGTCTTCCCCCCAATCAGAGATTGAGGGAGATGGGGGTGTTCTTCTGGTGGCCAGCAGTGACTTGAGTCACTACTTTGACGACGATACCGCCCGGCGTCTGGATCAAACCACACTCCAATTTATCCTTAAATTGGATGCCGACGGCCTGGTCCGGCACGTCGAAGCCGGCCGCCGCCAGGGCCAGCCTTTTGCCTGCGGCGCCGGCCCGATTGCCGTAATGATCCACGCCGCCACCGCCCTGGGCGCAACCCAAGCCACCCTCCTCAAATACGCCACCAGCGCCGACGCCCATCCGCGTAAAGACCGAGTGGTGGGGTATGCCGCGGTAGCCATCAGCAAAGGCGCTAATTTATAGAATAGGATTTGACGGATCGAGCGGATTAGACTTAAAGAATCAACTTGATCCACCTTCTAATTTTCACCCCGAGGCACGAATTTGCTACTACACGAGGACAAGACCGAAAAGATCATTCAAGCATTCTACAAAGTGTACAACGAGCTTGGCTATGGCTTTCGCGAGAATGTTTATGAAAATGCCCTGGCAATTGAGTTAAGAGAACTGGGCTTTCAAGTGGACCAGCAGCATGAAATTAGAGTTTATTATCACGGGCGCGAGGTTGGAGAGTACTATGCTGATTTAGTCGCAGATGAACTAATCATTCTTGAGATCAAAGCAGCCCGTAATCTTATCGAGGACCACTAAGCTCAATTGTTGAACTATTTAAAGGCGACTACTCTTGAGGTTGGCCTGCTTCTCAACTTCGGTGTCAAACCAGAATTCAAGCGTAAAGCCTATCTCAATAAGGGTAAAGGCCATCTCAACTGGACAAAACCCAATTAAAATGGGACGCGGATTCGACAGATCAAGTGGGTAGAAAATTATAAAAATCCGTCTAATCCGCTCAATCCGCGTCCCATAAAAATTTCTTTAATTCCCCAATGTATATAGAAGTTGTTGTAGATCGCCCCATTATAAAAAGAGACCGGCGCAGTTTTGTGGATGCGCCCGAGGATGCCGATATTTCCTACCCGGAAGTGGCTGATTTAGCCGAGGATGAGTCGTACTCAGCCAATAATCCGCTGGCGCTGACCTTTCATTACGCAGTCCCGGCGCACCTGGCCGGCCAAATCCAGCCCGGCCAGTGGGTGGCGGTGCCTTTTCGCAGCGAACAACTCCCGGCGATTGTGGTTGGCCTGAGCGAAACCTCGCCTGTGGACCAGACCAAGCCCATCGCGGATATCCTCGACCCGCTGCCCGTCCTGAACGCGGCCCAAATCGGCCTGGCTCGCTGGCTCTCGCAGGAAACTCTGGCCCCTCTAGCGATCTGCGTGCGCCACTTTTTGCCGCCCGGCTCCAGCCGCAAATCCGAATTTGTCCTGAAACCTGCTCCTACAGCCATCAATCCACCACCATCCCTCAACGCCCCGGAACAGATTTTGCTCAATTATCTGCGCCAGCATGGCAGCGTGTCGCTGACCGAGGTCGAACCCGGCGTGGCTGAGTCCCTGCTGGCAAAAGGCCTGGCTCGCAAAGAGTCCACCCTGACCAAACCCCGCGTCGGCCCCAAAGTGGACCGCACCGTAGAACTGTTGATCGCTCCCGATGAGGTGGAGGCTGTCTTGCTTACCCTGGGGCGGCCCTCCAAACAGGCGGAGCTTCTGCTACACCTGGCCGACCTGGATGATCCTCTGCCGGCGCTGGCCGACGTACTGGCTCACGTGGGCTGCTCCCGCGAACAGGTCAAATCCCTGGCTGAGAAAGGCTGGCTGGAAATAATTCCCAAGCAAATCCGGCTGGCCGTCCCGCCCAGGGCCGCGGACTCAAGTGCTCCCGCCAGCGAGACTGTCTCTGAAACAGAGTCAACTCTGCACAATTACTTGCTGGCGCAAAAGCAGCCTGTCCCGCTGGACGAGGTACTGGCTGCCACTGGCGCAAACCGGAATACTCTCGCCAAGCTGGTCAAAAAAGGGCTGGTCGCCCGTTTTGACGAGCCGGAACGGGTCACCTTGACCCTGCCGGCGGCCCATCTGAGCGAAGCGGTGATCGAGCTGCGCGGGGCGCAGAAACAGGCCGAGGTCCTCCGGCTGCTGGCCACCGAGGACGGGCCGGTCTGGGTGGGCTGGGTCTATGCTCAAACCCATGCTAACCTGCAAACTCTGAGAGAGCTGGCCGGGGCCGGTCTGGTCAGCATGGACGACGCCCGCCGCTGGCGCGATCCTTTGGCCGGGCGCAGTTTTACCCTCGACACGCCGCCTACCCTCAGCGAGGAGCAGCAGGCCGTCTGGGAGGCCGTCGCCGCCGCCTGGAAGTCGCGCCGGAACGGGACCAAGCCGATCCTCATCCATGGTGTGACCGGCTCCGGCAAAACTGAAATTTACCTGCGGGCCATTGCCGCGGCGCTGCGAGCCGGTCAGGGGGCAATCATGCTGGTCCCCGAAATTACCCTGGCTACCCAGAGCGTCGAGCGGGTAGCGGCCCGTTTTCCGGGCCAGGTGGCGGTCTGGCACTCGGCCCTGTCGCCGGGAGAGCGGTACGATACCTGGGAACGAGTCCGTCACGGTGACCTGCCGATTGTGGTCGGGCCGCGTTCGGCCCTGTTTGCCCCGGTCAAAAATCTGGGGGTCATCATTGTAGACGAGGAGCACGAGCCGGCCTACAAGCAGCGCGACCGCCTGCCCATCTTTCACGCCCGCGATGCCGCCCTGGAGTTGAGCCGCCTCAGCCGGGCGCTGGCGATCATGGGCAGCGCCACCCCCGATGTCGTCACCTACCGCCAGGCCGAGCGCGGCGAATACCAACTGCTGACCCTGCCCAATCGCATCCTGGCCCACACCCAGCATGTGGCGGTGCAGCAAGCGATGCTCAAAAGGATGAAGGCGGAAGGTGGAAGGATGAAACAGATCAAGCTTCCAGCTTCATCCTTCATCCCTCAGCCTTCATCCTTCGTCACATTGCCCCTGCCCCAGGTGGAAATTGTTGACCTCCGGGAGGAGTTGAAGGCGGGCAACCGTACCATTTTCAGCCGGGCGCTGCAAGACGCCATGCGCGAGACGTTGCGGCGCGAGGAACAGGTCATCCTGTTTCTTAACCGGCGAGGTGCGGCCAGTTTTGTGATTTGCCGAGATTGCGGCTACGTGCTGCGCTGCCCGCGCTGCGATACAACCCTGACCTACCACACCAGCGGCGAATTGATGATGTGCCATTACTGCGGCTATCGCGACCGGACGCCGGAGCACTGCCCCCAGTGTGGCAGCGAGCGGATTCGCTACTTTGGGCTGGGTACGCAGCGGGTCGAAGAGGCGGTCAAGGCCAAGTTTCCGCAGGCGCAAACCATTCGCTGGGATTGGGACACAACCCGGCGGCAGGGCAGCCATGACGTATTTTTACAGCATTTTATGACCGGGCGGGCCAATGTTATGGTCGGCACGCAAATGGTGGCCAAGGGCCTGGATTTACCCCTGGTTACGCTGGTGGGTGTCATCTCCGCCGATACCGCCCTTTACCTGCCCGATTTTCGCGCCGCCGAGCGCACCTTTCAACTGCTGATGCAGGTGGCAGGCCGGGCCGGGCGCAGTCCCCTGGGCGGGCGCGTCATCATCCAGACCTACAACCCGGACCAGGTCGCCCTGCAAGCGGCCAGCCAGCACGATTATCTCGGTTTTTATCAAACGGAGCTGGCCTTTCGCCAGGAGCAGCGCTATCCCCCTTTCAAACGACTGGCCTTGCTGATGTACAGCGGCTCCGGTGCGGATCGCAGCGCCGCTGAGGCTCACCAATTGGCCGAACGGCTGCACCTGCACGTGGATCGCCGAGGACTGCCGGCGGTGGAGATTATCGGCCCCACGCCGAGCTATGTCCCCCGCGTCCGCTCGCAGTTCCGCTGGCACATCCTCCTGCGTGCCCATGATCCGGCAGCCGTACTGCGGCCCCTTTTGCCGCTACCCCAGGGGTGGAAGGTGGATATTGATCCGGTGACGCTGTTGTAACGCCCCTCTGGCAAATGTATCTGTTTTTATACCTCTTTCTAAGCCGCGATATATAGCCACTTGGTTCTTTCCATGCTAGGTTTTCTGGGCGAGATTAATTAATTTCAGTTCCAGAGGACACCGTTGGTCGCAAGAATCTACTCTCTAATTAACTTTAGAGGAGTTACGCAGTTGAAGGTTTGCCCCCCTCTAACTCCCCCCTGTGGGGGGAGAATCAGCTTAAGTCCCTCCCTTTGGGAGGGATTTAGGGAGGGCTTGTCCACCCACCGCGTAATTTCTCTAACTTTAGAGGTCTACTTCACTGCGGTGGCAGTGCTGCTGACCCTTCTATCTGGCTGCAATTCAATTCCGCAGCCCCAGGTAAACGAGGCCGCGCCGCCCCCTTCACCGCAGCCGGCCGTGACCGTGGTGGTCACCCCGGAGCTTTTAGACAACGGCTGGTACCGGTACACGGACCCGGAGCTAGGTTACTCCTTCAGTTATCCGGCGGAAACACGCCTCAAAATAGGCAAGAGCCGCTTTGGCAACCACAGCGCCCAGCTCCAGTTCAAGCTGCCGGGAGTGGTTGGTTACCAGGGTATGGTCATCCGGGTGGAGGGAAACCCCAACGATCTGCCCATCGAGCAAATGCTGGCCCAGCTCTATCAACGCAGCGCCCAGGAGATAGCGCCGGAGGATTTACTGTCTCAGGTGGAGGTCATAACGGTCGCCGGGCTGCCGGGCATAAAAACCAGTATCCTGCCGACAAATACCGAATTCTCGATCCTGTTTCTCTATAACCAGCGCGTTTATACTCTGGCTCCCGTCCATAGTTCCACCACTAATGCCGTAGACCCCCAGGCATTGGAGTTGTTTTACCAAATTGTTGAAAGTTTTAAGGTCAATTGAAGACCCTAAAGGTCTTCCAGACCTTTAGGGTTTAAGGGGCATTATGCGCCAGAAAAAATTTACGCGGGAAGTAATTCTAATTTTCATCGGCCTCAGCGCGATTTTGGGATTGAGCTTGTTACTTTTACCCTTCTCACCGCTGGTCCAGGCTCAAACAGCGCCTACAGCCGACGGGTTCAGTCCGCCGCTGGGCTTTAGAGACGGCTTGAGCTATGAACCGAGAATAACGCACAACAACGAAGGCCAGCTCATCGAGACGACCGATTACGGCGTCAAAAATCCGGATTTGCAGGGCGACACCTGTTTTGGCGTCAGTTTTGACCAAATTTACCACGCGGGGGAAGATTGGTATCGCGCCGACGGCAGCAGCACGGCCGGGGCCGAAGTCACGGCGGTGGCCAACGGCCAGGTCGCCTTCGCCGACCCGACCATGAATTATCCCGGCCTCGTGGTCATCATCGAGCATACCCTGGCTTCAGGCCCAAAAGTTTATTCGGTCTACGCTCACCTTGACGACAGCTCGCTGGAGGTCGAGGCCGGGCAAATTGTCTCGCGGGGGCAGCGCCTGGGCGAGGTGATGTACCAGGATTATTTCGGCCGTTACCCGGAGTACCATCCTTCCGGCGATGACTCACACCTGCACTACGAACTGCGCAATTTCTACAACGGCCGCAACATCTATCCTGCTCATCCCCACTGTGGCGGCCTCATTCCGGGGCGCGGCTATACCTATCCCGAAATCCCGGATGATTTTCCTACTCCTGAAGCCGGTTATACCGATCCGGCCTCTTTTATCCAGGAAAGACTGGCCCCTTAACCCTTCTCCACCCCAATCTTCTTGAATAACTTCTGCTTAATCTGGGCGTCATAGACCTGCCATTTAAGGTCGCGGAACTCTTCATCCGCCTCCCCCGATAGAAAGCCGATGGGGATCTCAAAGCCGCCAGCCAGCATCTTGCCGCCGCCAAAGTAATGGCCGGTCTCATCTTTACCAAAGACATCCTTGATAAACTGGTCGGGGTCCAGGGTAATCTTGAGCGTGCGCATCGAACCGATGACCTTCTCCTGCTGGTCAATCCCGGTGACAATGCCGTAAACGATCGCGGTGTGGATATTCTCCTCGCTCAGCAGAAAATCGGCAGCCTGGGGAATGGCATCTCGATCCTCGGCCCGAACATAGCCAATGCCGGCGATGGAAAAGCTCTCCACCGTCAAGCGGTCGCCCAGCGCCCGGCGAATCAGCTCCATTACCTGTTTGGAACGCGACTGGCGCATAATCTGGCCCAACAACTCGGCATCGGCAAACCAGCTCAAAAAGCTGGCTGCCTGAAAATCTTCGGTATTGGCCTGAATAAAACTGTTGGTGTCGCTGATCAGGCCATGCATTAAAGCAGTGGCGGCAATGACGTGCATCTTGTTTGATTTTTCCAGCACCACCAAACCCTGCTCCAGGTACTTGGCGTAAATCGTCGCCACGGCGCCGGTACGGCGGATGTCGCTGAACTGGGGCTTGAGGCGCTCCTGGAGTTCGTGATGATCTACAGTGATCAAGGCAGGCACTCCGACGGCTTCCAGAGCCTGGAAAATCTCTTCTGCGGTTGTGCCCTGGTTGTCCACAAAGACCGCTCCCTGGTATTGGCCCAGGTTCATGGCCGGATCATATTTCAGCAAATTGAGGCCGAGCAGCCGGACCAGAGCGATATTCTGCTGGTGGCTAATCTTGCCGTTATAGACAATATCCGTCTCAATATCAAACTGGGCGCTGATGAGACGATGGGCATAAGCAGCGGAAATCGCATCGGGGTCGGGATAATCATGCAGGACGACGATATGTCGTTCACCCCGATGCGCCTCCAATAGTTCAGCCAATTTTTGGGCCTTTGATTTGGCGACCCCCACCTCCCGTGTTTCCAACGAAGCTGCACTGCCGTTATTATCTGCCGTCTCGTCCTGCACGTCACCTAAATTTGCCTTGGTCGCCATAAGCCTCCTTAAAAAATAATTTGCTAACGGTTATTATAGCCGCTTGAATGGGTTTGACGACATGATGTAGTGTCGTGGGTCCAAAGGGGGGTTGAAAAATCCCTCCAATTGTGCTAAGATGAGGGTAATCAAAAGTTTACTATAAGTTTTGCTCTTTAACAATTGACCCGCAGCAGGTGAAGCGCCGTGGCTACCCAATTTTGTGTGATTGCACCCGATTCCCGGTGGGGGGGAAACAGTTCTGGATTTCTCGCCGGTTCATTTGTGCCTGCTGCGAGTTCTGTAAACAATTGTGGCCTATAGCCAGCTCATCGGATGAGACTGGCTTTTTTGTTGTTGGCCAAAGTGCAGCTTTGGCCATAATATACCGGTCCGATGAGGGGGGAGAAGGAAATAGCATTATGCAAACCCCAATCTTTTGGAAAATCGGTCAAACTCTCCTTTTAGTCGCCCTGGCCTTTGTTTTGGCTGGGTGGCCCGGCTCGACCCCGCCAGCAGCGCTGGCCCAGCAAGGTCAGGGCCTTATGTTCATCGAGAATGTAGGCCAACTTCCGACCTCGCCCGGCGGTGAAATTCGCTTCCAGGTATTGGCCGGCGATGCAACCCTCTCGCTGCTGGACAACGCCCTCTGGGTGACGGCCCTGACCCAACCCGAACCGGCCCTGGATCAGCAACCCCTCTCCTCCGACCCCCCATCCCTGACCCCCGACTCCCGCCCGGGCGTCAATCTCAAGCTGAATTTTCTCGACGCTAATCCCCAGCCTCATCTGGAACCGTTCGACCGGCTGGACACCCGCATCTCTTTTTTTGTGGGGAACGATCCGGCCCGCTGGCGCAGCGACGTGCCTGCCTGGGGCGGGGTGCGCTACCTTGACCTTTACCCTGGCATTGACCTGGAAGTGACCGGCGAAAACGGGCAGTTGGTGCAGCGGCTGGTGGTGCGTGAAGAGGTCGCCGTCCAAGACGCGGCTGGTGTCTCGACCCTGGCCAATGTCCGCTGGCAGGTCGAAGGGGTCGATGCCCTCAGCCTGGACGATACCGGCCAACTGCGCCTGGCAACCACGATCGGCGATTTGACCCTGCCCCTCCTACAAGCCGTTGACAGCAGCGGTGCCCCCCTGGATTTACCGGGTCCCGAAGTCAACGGTCTCGAAGTATCCATGCCTTTCTCCCTCGCCTCTTCGCCTCTCGATTCCTCTGTTCACGCTGCCGCCGCTGCTGACCTGCTCTACGGCACCTACCTGGGCGGCCCCGGCTACCTGGACAGCAGCCGCGACGTTGCCGCCGATGGGGCTGGACACGCCTACGCGGTCGGGTTGGCTTACCCCGGCTTCCCCTCCACGCCCGGCGTCTTCGATCCGACGATTGACGGCGTCTACACCGATGCCTATATCGCCAAGATAAAACCGGATGGCACGGGGCTGGTATACGCTACTTTTTTAGGCGGCAGCGATTTTGAGGGAATTCATTCGATTAGCCTGGATAGTGGGGGGAACGCCTTTGTGGTTGGCACGACCTCCTCGCTCGATTTCCCCACCACCCCCGGCGCGTTTGACTCGACGCTGACCGATGAAGCCGACGCTTTTGTCGCCAAAATCAACGCCGACGGTACGAGCCTGCTCTACGCCACGCTGCTGGGCGGCAGCACCAACATTGACTTTGGCCTCTCCATCGCCGCCGATGCCGCCGGCTATGCTTACGTGGCCGGCTTTACCCAGGCCGCCGATTTCCCCACCACCGGGGTAACCAGTGCCGCCTATTACGGCGGCTGGACCGACGCCTTTGCCGCCAAAATCGCTCCTGATGGCAGCACCCTGGCCTATTCCCTGCTGCTGGGCGGCTCTGAAAGTGACTCCGGCTACGCCATCGCCGTAGACGAAGCAGGCAATGCCTATGTCCTCGGTTACACCGGTTCAGCCGACTTTCCGACGACCCCCGGCGCCTGGGATCGCACCTTGAACAGCATTGAGGCGTTTGTGGTCAAGTTGAATTCCGCCGGCGAGTTGAGCTACGCCACGTTTGTCGGTGGCAGCGGCGAAGACAATGGCTATGCCCTGGCGGTGGACTCCAGTGGCGCCGCCTATCTCTCCGGGGCTACCAATTCGAGCGATTTCCCGGTCACCCCCGGCGCATTTGATTCCAGCTTCAATGCCGGTTACAACGGCGATGCCTTTATGGCCAAGCTTTCCTCTGGCGGCAACAGCCTGGTTTATGCAACTTACCTGGGTGGTAATAATCACGAGTACGGGGAAGACATCGCCGTGGATAGCGCGGGTAACGCCTACCTGATTGGCACGACCAGCTCCGCCGATTTTCCGACGACCCCCGGCGCGTTTGATCGGGACTGTGTAGGCTGCAATCAAACCTATCCCTACTCGGATGCTTTTGTCGCCAAATTCCATCCCGACGGCAAACTGGCCTACAGCACCTTCTTTGGCGGCGACAACAACTACGAGCAGGGCTATGGCCTGGCCCTGGCCGGCCCGGACCAGGTTATCCTCAGCGGTGATACCCACGCCACCGACTTTCCCCTCACCCCCGGCGCGTTTGACACAACCCTGGACGGCCTTGGCGATGCTTACGTCGCCAAACTACAACTGCATCCTGAAACAGAGCCGCCGCCCCCTTCCGTACCGGCCCACACCTGCGCCCCGACCTTCTTGGGCACGGTCACGGTGGGCCAGGAACCGCGCGGCCTGGCCATTGACTCCACCCGCCAGCGCGTCTACGTGGCTAACTATGGCAGCGATAACGTCTCGGTGATTGACAGTAACACCAACACCGTGCTGCAGACCATCGGCGGTATTACCGCTGCCAACGGCATCGCCCACGACCCGCAGCACAACGTCCTCTGGGTCACTAACCACAGCACCGACCAGGTCACGCCGATCCAGATCAACGCCGATGCCACCGCTTTTACGACCCTGCCGCCTATCGCCGTCGGCGACATGCCCTGGGGCGTAACCTATGATCCGGTACATGACTATGTGTATGTCGCCAACAGCCTGTCCGACTCAATTACCGTGATCAATGCCGAAACGCGAGCCATCGTCACGACCATAACCGGCAGCTTTCTGCGGCCTTTCCACCTGGCCGCCAATCCGGTTACGGGTAAAGTCTATGTGGTTAACTTCGGCGGCCCCAATCAGAATGTTGCCGTTTTGAACGGGACAACGGTGAGCAAGGTCGTCTCCCTTTACGACAGCAAGGAGCCGTATGGCCTGACCATTGACGAGACGCGCAACCTGGTTTATGTGGCGACGGTGGAGCCGCACCGGGTTGTCGTCATCGGCCCGCGCCAGGGGGTGCCTGACCAGTTTCTAGGATGGGCAGCTTTTCATCGGGGCTTTGGCAACCCGCGCCGGCCTGTACCGATGCGGGTGATCGCGATCAACCCCACCCTTGGCCCCGCCGGTGATGGCGGACACATCTGGGCGACCACTACCCTGGGCGATGGCAGCGAAGCCAACCAGGCCCTGTTCATCCCCAAGGGCTGGGGCGGTTATTTCCACTTCCCATTCGCCCAAAGTGTGGATTACTATCCGGCCGATGGGATTGCCATTGATCGAACCACCAACCGAGTTTACATTGCCAGTGGTTTCGTACCCGGCATTGTTACCGTCGTGGGCGATCATGCCACCCTCTGCGCCGATGCCTTTACTAAAATTGCTTCGCTCGAAGAGGGAGCTAATCCCTCCGACCTGGCGGAAGATAGGGATCAAATTGGCATGGAAATTGGGGAAAACCAGGAGGATGGCAGCCGTCCCAACGGCGATGTCAACGGCGATAACGTGATTGACATCTTTGACCTGACCCTGGTCGCCGCGCATTTTGGGACCAGTGACCCAACTACCGACCTCAACGCTGACGGCCAGGTGAATATCCTTGACCTGGTGCTGGTGGCCAGCAGTTATGGTAGATCAGTGCCAGCAGATTAACGGCCGGTTCAGTTACAAAAAATGCTTTTAAACTATGAGCGCGGCTTTTACTGCCGCGCTCACATTTATTCGGCCTGTCATTTCGAGTGACCGTAGGGAGCGAGAAATCCCCTGGGAGTCACTGTAAATAAAACCATATATTGATTCCGATAGGTAGGGGCACGGCCTTCCCCCAAGGGGAGGCGAAGCGCTCTGCGCCTGCCCCGCCGGGACGACCGCAAGGGTCGTCCCTACCATTCCGAACAATTTTTGTGGTTTTATTTAGCGACCTACCGGCATAGGTCGAGTGATACGGGAATGATGCACCCGTCCCTGCAACGCCGGTACCGGCTGAGTAGCGCGCGAGTGAAAGCCCGGGCGGGCCTGTTGAGGGATGGTGGGGTGCGAGGTCCGGCCAAAGGGATTAATGATGGGGACCGAAGGCCGGGTAGATTCGTGGGTTTTGGCGATGGGCGCAACTGCCTCGGTAGTATCGTTGCCGGTGAACTGCCGCCCCAGCAGATAAGCCGCTGTCGCCACGACTAGGCCAACAATGACTGCATCGGCTGCCTCGGGGGTAAGCACGGTATTGACATAGGGCCAAACCAGGCTCAAACCCCAGATTGCCAGTCCCCCAGTAATGATAAGCAGGAACCGTTTCATTTATTTACCCCCATTTCTTTTGACTGACCAGGGCCAGCCCGCCTAAACCCGTCGTCAGGGCTAACATAAATAACTGCAAGCCGCTGAGTTGGATCAGCGAATCCAGGCCAAAAGGCAGCGTTGGCTCGGTTGTGTCCGGCTTGCCATAGCGAATCAATCCCTTGGCCGTCACCGCCTGAATAGCGCCGTCGCTGAAGATTAGTTCATTGACCAGTTCCTCGGTTTCGCCCAGTTGGGTCCAACTGTCGCCGCCATCCTGACTCTCGTAGATACCGCTGCCGGCCAGTTGTTTGCCAATCCCGTAGGCCGTCGCCGCCGCCACATGCTGGGCATCCGCTTCATCTACCGTTAGGGCTGTGACCCGCAGGGCCGCGCCCGGAATCAGGCCCAAACCCTCGGCAATGTTGGTCCAGGTGCGCCCCCCATCGGTCGAGCGATAAGCGCCGCTGGAAGCTGACCCGGCATAAATGAGCTGCGGATCAGTCGGGGCAACGGCCACACTGACCGGGTAATCCGGCAACGTGTCCAATTTTTCCCAGGCTTCATCGTCTCGGTTAATAAAAATCCCTTCAGGGGTCAAGGCATAGATGCGACTATCAGGCCCAATCGCCAGTTTAGCCACATGGGCATCAACCATGGAGACGCCGCCGACTAACTCATAGCCATAACCATCACGGCCCACGTTAAATTGGTACACGCCCTGCCCATCGGTCCCGACGTACAGCGATTCGGGCTGGTTGCGATCTACCGCCAGGGCCGTTACCGCCGGGATCAGGCCATCCACGTTGCCCGGTAGACTCAAAAAGAATTTGTGCCAGGTCTGGCCACCATCATTGCTGCGCCAAAGGTTATTGCTGGTTGCTACCGGACCGCCCGGCGCGCCGGCATACAGGACCGCTTTATTGCTAGGATGCACGGCCAGGGCATTGAGGCTCACTCCGGGGCCGGGACTGGCCAACTGCCAGGTCCGGCCGTTGTCTTCGCTGCGATAGATGCCACGCTGCGTCTCATCAGCTAGAGTAGCGTATAAGACCCCCCCCTCCTGTCCGGGTGTAATGGCTCGCACCGGCGCGCTGCTTAAATCAGCCCGGGCCAAGCTTTCTACCTCACCCACGACCAGGGTCGCCACGACGCCCAAGCCAAGGATGAGGATGAACAGCCCAACTCGGATGATAGAACTCCAAAGCGGTATTCCAGGTCTTTGTCGAAGTCTCATTTTAATTTTCTCCTTACCCACATTCTAAATCTCGCCTACAGACTCTGATTTCTTACACCGTTTTGGGGTTTAGTCTGTCCTTACCCCCAAGAAGGAACAATCCGGGATAAAACTGGCTGGTGAAAGTATGGGGGCGCCAGCCCACCCCCATCTGCACATCTCCTCCCAGAGATATTATTCACCTTGGTGGCTGGCCCAAGCGGTCTATCTATTTATTCATCCTCGTCGGCAGGGGTTATAAATTCCGGTTTGAATTGCGGGTCACACGCCGCAATATGCCCGGCCAGGCCATGACCGGTGCCAAAGGGACCCTGATTCCCGGCCGTCCAAATTAGCTTTCCGGCGGCAGCCAGTTGTTCGGCTTCGGCCAGGGTTAAGCTTAACACTTCTTGACCGGCCACTTTATCCCCGACATCCATCGGCACCCGGATTAGCTGGCCTTGCGTTCGAGGGATGAAATCAACCACACCGTCGGGATTTAATTTAATGGATACATTGGAGCCCTCTACTGCTAAATCCCCCGCGTTGGGGATTAACACCATTGGCCCATCGGGCAGAGGCTGGATATTATTCAAGCCGCTGCCGGCACAGGCGGCGGTAATATAGGCGTAGGTTTCATCCTGAAGCCAGACGAGCGTCATTTCCTCCCGCAGCACGCGCATTAATTCGGAACTAGCCATCCCCGTGTCTGCTTCGTTGACTTCTCCCTGGGCAAAAGCTGTTCCTACGGTGGGCAGCGTCGCCAGTATGGTTACGCCCAATAACAGAGTCAAAGCGGCTAAACCAATCTTTAATTTTGTAAACATTCGACTATCCTCCTGTGTCTACCGTTAAAAAGTCGCATTTCGGCCCTTACCATACGCCACGAGCATTAACGGTTCCACTGCTGGGGCAACCTGAAACAGATTGCCCTTAACCCAACTTCATCATGGTTAACGATAAAAAGGGTAAATGTGTTACGCGAGAATGAAAAACCGCAGAGATTTTGAGATCTCTGCGGTCTGTTTCGCGGAGCAGGTCACATCTTTGTCCCCACCCCGCCAGGACTGCTAAATTTGAGACAGCTTTTAATACACCGCTGGACGGGCCAGTCCCCAATCATCGCTGGGGCCAACGCCCTCCTGGATTTTGCGCTCGTCGCTGCCGTCCAGCTTCATCACCGTCACCCACCAACTGCCGTAAACGTCCGTCCGCAGGTAGAGGTCCTGGCCGCAGGGGCCAAACACAGGGGTTGTATCCGTGCCGCGCCGCCAGGTCAAACGCTGCACCTCGCCGTCGGCCCCATGCAGTAGGTAGATTTCCCAATCACCGTCCCGCTGAGAGGAAAAGGCCAAATATTCCCCCGTTGGCGACCAGGCCGGGAAGCTGTCTGAATCACCAGAGGTCAAACGCTGGGTCGGCCTGCCGTTAAGATTAACCTGCCAGAGACCGCACTGAGGCGCACAGCTTTTGATGACCAGTTGCTGGCTGTCAGGAGTCCAGGCCGGTTGTTCGCCAATAAAGCGGCTGATTTCCTGACCGTCGCTTGGCTTAATGACCCTGATTTCGTGGGGTATGCCCGGCGGCCCAACTTCAAAAGCCAATTTTGTACCATCAGGTGACCAGGCCATGTTTTTGACATGATCCAAAGCAACTAATTGCCGGGGATTTCGCGCTTGAACGCCGCTCAGGTCTACCACCCAAACTCCACTACCCTGGCTGTAAGCGCCTCCCAATTCACTGATTCCGCCCTCGCCAAAAAAGGCCAGCCTTTGCCCATCCGGCGACCATGCCGGCGCAGCCGCCCAGACATGGAAGTCCAGGTTAAGGACTTGATTGTCTGAACTTTCCAGGCTCAAATCGTGGGTCTGGCCGCTGCTTTGCACATAAGCCACCTGAGCAGGACGCGGGAACGGTGCAGTTATAGTAGCCACTGCCACAGCCTCATTATTGGTCCCGATATTGACCAGCGGACCCGTTCCGGTTACAGTCGTCGTTTGGGTTATGACGCCGGCATAACAGGGATCAATGGCCGTCGTCAAGTTTAGAGTACGGGGAGTTTCAGCAGCCAGCCTGTCAACTGTACAAGTGACCTTCCCAAGAGACGAGGTGCAGACAGCGTTGCTGGCCGAAACCAGCTTTTCCCCCGGCGAAAGCTGGCTGAACAGAGTGGCCGTCACCAGACGGGCTGGGCCGGTGTTGGTAACAGTCAGCCTGTAAGTAATCAGACCGTTGTCTACCGCCGTCACCTGGTTATCCAGCAACAAATTCGCCTCGCGGGAACTCAGGCTGAGCAAAAAACGATCCAATTCCGGCACGTTTAACCCCGCCTGGGCCAAATCATTCTTCTGCTCGCTGAGCGCATCGGAAATTACTGCCTGGGAATCAGACGAGGGATACTCGGTCATCAGAGTATCCAGAGATTGCCGGTACTCCTGGCGGGCAACCTCTTCAGCCTGGGCATCCCCGACCACCTGGGTTAACTCGCTGGCCCGCCGGGCCGCCAGTAAGAGGTCAGTGTAGAGCGGGTCACGGTGCACGGCCCGCCAAACCCGCTCGCTGGCCACTTTCCAGCGATAGAGGGCATCACCCGGCAGGGCCATTTGAGCCAGCACCGTAACCGTTCCCAGAACAAGCAGGAGCGTAGCGGCCGCGCCAAAAGCAAAATTAAAGGCCCGGCCAAAAGCCGAGCCAAAGCCGCTCGGCCACAGCGCCGGCCACGATCTGGTGGGCTTCTGGCGCGGATGGCTGTGCATGTAAGCGGCTAACTGAGCGCGGGTTCGCCTTTTGAAGGCAGGTGAAGGTTGGACCAAGCGCCCTTGCTCCAGTCTGCTGGGTAGGGCCAATAGGGGACGCAGCTCGGCGGCGTGTTCCGGGTAAAGAGCCAGGCACTCTTCCGGCGTGGCCTCGCCGCTGGCCAGTCGAGCTAGACAATCATCTAAAATTTCTTCTAACTTACTCATTGTCGGTACTTCCAAAAATCTCGGTCAAGGCCTGCAAACCGCGCATTTGCAGCGCCCGAATCGCCCCCGGCCGTTTGCCCAGCACCTGGGCCACTTCTTCGGTGCTAAACCCTTCAATGAAGCGCAGCGTCAACACTTGCCGCTGGTCTTCGGTCAGCTTCTGCAGAGCCAGGCGAACCTCTTCCGCCTGGAGCTGCCGCTCAATCCGCTCATCTACATTCCCCTCTGGGTCAGGTTTGGCAACTGCCTCAAACTCCAGGGACGTTGTTTCTTTGAAGGTCCGGTAATAATCAATTATATTATTACGGGCAATCCGAAACAGCCAGGCGCTAAACGGCAAGCCGCGCATCTGGTAGCTGCTCAAATTATCCCACGCCTTGATAAATACCTGCGAGGTCAAATCTTCAGCCGTTGGCTCGTCGCCCACGCGAAAAAAGATAAAACGGTAGATTTGCTCGATATAAGTATCGTACAAAGTGGCAAAGGCGTCAGGGTCGCCGGAAACCGCTCTTTGGATCAATTCAGATTCGGGCGGCTGGTTGGAAGTTAGCGCGGCGCCGGCATCTTTCAAGACTATCACCTATCTAAACGAATCAACGGGCTAAAGTGTTACGCAGTAGCCACAATCAGTGTGCCGTAAGCCGGGGCCATGCCAGCGGTAAAGTGGCGCAGCACCGGCGGCGCTTCGACCATGCGCACCCCCCGGATACGCTCCCGCAGCCCGTTAACGTGGATCAGCACCTCGGCCAGGTAATCCACGTGGCTCTGGGTGTAAACCCGGCGGGGAAAGGCCAGCCGGACCAGCTCCATCGCCGCCGCTTTTTCGCTGCCGTCGGGCTGGTGGCCGAACATGACCGAGCCAATTTCAACCGAGCGGATGCCGCCTTCCAGATACAGCACCAGGCCCAAGGCCCAGGCCGGGTACTCGCTCTGTGGGATGTGGGGCAGCATCGCCCGCGCGTCGAGGTAGATGGCATGGCCGCCGGGCGGCCGAACAATCGGGATACCCTCGCGGGTGAGGATGTCGCCCAGGTACTCCACCGAGCGGATGCGGTAGCGCAGGTAATCCTCGTCCAGCACCTCGTGCAGGCCGACGGCGATGGCCTCCAGGTCGTACCCGCCAGGCCGCCGTAAGTTGGAAACCCCTCGGTCAAAATCAGCATATTTTTGCAGCGTTGGGCCAGGTCGTCGTCGTTGAGGGCCAGGAAACCGCCGATGTTGGCCAGGCCGTCCTTTTTGGCGCTCATGGTGCAGCCGTCCACGTAGCTGAACATCTCCTGGGCAATCGCCAGCGGCGTCTTAGCGGCGTAACCCGGCTCGCGCAGCTTGATAAACCAGGCGTTTTCGGCAAAGCGGCAGGCATCGAGAAACAGGGGGACGCCGTGATGGTGGCACAGCTCGCTGGCGGCGCGGATGTTGGCCATACTGACCGGCTGCCCCCCGCCCGAATTGTTGGTCACGGTGATCATGGCCAGCGGCACCCGGCCCGGATTTTCGGCCAGGACTCGCTCCAGGGCGGCCAGATCAATGTTACCCTTGAAGGGGTGAAGCTGCTCCGGGTGCGTTCCTTCGGGGATGGGCAAATCCAGCGCGGTGGCTTTACGGTACTCGGTGTTGGCCCGAGTCGTGTCGAAGTGGGTGTTGTTGGGCACGAGGTCGCCCGGCTTAAGAGTCGAGCCAAAGAGGATGCGCTCGGCGGCGCGGCCCTGGTGAGTGGGGATGACGTACTTGAGGCCGGTAATCTCGCGCACCGCCGCCTCGAAGCGGTAGAACGACCTGGCCCCGGCGTAGGACTCATCACCCTGCATCATCCCGGCCCACTGCGCCGACGACATGGCCCCGGTGCCGGAGTCGGTCAGCAGGTCAATCAGCACATCTTCGGCCTTAAGCAGAAAGAGGTTGTAGCCGGCCTCCTTCAGCGCCGCTTCCCGCTCTTCGCGGGTGGTGTGGCGGATCGGTTCGACGGTTTTGATGCGGAACGGTTCGATGATGGTACGGAAGGGCATGATTATCTCCTTTGTGGTTCCTACCGTGTACACAGCCGCGCAATCAGCGTATCGAGCGCCAACAGGCTGTCCATCCGGCCCGTCTTGATGGCCACGTCCATTTCCAGCAGCATTTCCAGGGTTTGCTCCAGGCGAGCCATCGAGAAATTGGCCGCTTCTTTCAGCCGGGCGCTGGCGGCATAGTCGCTTTTCCAGCCTTTGGCCTGGGCAATTTCGGTGGGAGACATGCCCCGCTCGGCCATGTCTTTGACCTCGATCAGGGCGCGGATTTGGGCGGCAATGCTGCCGAGGATGGCCATGGGGTTGCTGCCTTCGTCCAGCTCTTTGTGCATCTGGTCGTAGGCCCGGC
Source organism: Anaerolineales bacterium (assembly GCA_015075185.1). Taxonomy (GTDB): domain Bacteria; phylum Chloroflexota; class Anaerolineae; order 4572-78; family J111; genus DSQQ01. The sequence continues at coordinate 1,157,247 of JABTUW010000001.1, forward strand.
GGGCGTTGCGCTGGCCAATGGCGTTGGACAGGCCGAACTGGTCGGCTTCTTCGGTGTAGGGCACGAGCAGGTCAATATCGGCCTTGTTGATAGGACGCTGGCCGGCCACGTAGAGGGCCAGCTTTTCCAGTTCATTGTTGAGGGTGCGCAAGTCCGGGCCGACCAGCCGGGCCAGCAGATCAGCCGCGCCCGGCTCGATAACAGCGCCGTGCTCGGTGGCCCGCCGGATAATCCAGCCCGGCAAATTCTCGGAGACGGCGAACAGGACGATTTCGCCGCCCAGTGCTTTAACCGCTTTGAGGGCGGCGTGCGACCGGTCCAGCGCTTTCGTCTCGACCAAAACGAGGTCGGTGGTCGGCGGCATCCGGCCCATGTAGTCAAGCAGGTCTTGCAGTTGCTCCACTTTATCGGGGCTGCTGGGGTTGAAGACGGTTTTAGCGGGATCACCGTCCGCGCCTTCGGTTCTGCCGCCCAGAAAGGCCAAGTAGCCGGTGACGATGACCAGCCGCCTGGCTGCCAGAAAAGGCATGGCGTCGGTGTGCTGGCGCAGGTCGCTCAGCCGCAAGGTACGGCCATCCAGCAGAGCCATATTCATGTCCACCGTCGTTGGGTCGCCCATAGCGGCCCGCAGAGCGGCGATTTTTTCCGCCCGTGAGAAATCGTCGGGGCCGTGAAAGAGGTAGAGCATAGGCGGCAACGATGAGGCGATGAGGCGATGAGGCGATCAGAGCTGTCCGCCTAGCTTCTTCGCCTCTTCGCCTTATTGGACTGTTTCAACCCGGTGAGTAATCAAATTACCGGTGGGGTTGACGCTGACGTTTTTGATTTCCAGGTTGCCGGGCTGGCCGGTAGTGGTGAACCGTTCTTGCAGCAGCAGACCCAGCGGCTGGGCCACAACTGCGGCCAGGGTGGCGGCCAGCACAGCCCCCGGAATGCTGGCCCAGCGGAAACGGCCGCCCGGACTTCGATCCAGGCTGAGGGCAATAAATGCGGCCAGGCCGGTCATCAGGCCGGTGGTCGCCACGACCGTGCCGCAGCGCGGGTGGACGGCCAGTTCAGCTTCGCCCTGGCGCAGGCGGCGCAGGGCTTCCTGGGCGGCGTGTTTCACCTCGGAAGTATCAACCGGACCGTAAAGGGTAAAACCGTTCCAATCGCTGCGACCGACCAGGGAGAGGTTGCCGTTGCGCCGGCTCAGAATATGGATCGTCGCGTGTTCCAGGCCGTGGTTGCGCTGGATACGGGTAATGAGAGACGAATTAGGTAAACTCATCGGGTTAAACTCCTCAAAATTATTTTGGATTTACGATTTACGATTTACGAATTGCTTAAAATCGTAAATCCAAAATCGGAAATCGTAAATCTTACAGGGGTTTGGCGACAACAATGACGCGGTGTGTATTATTGGTGTAAGGCCAGCAGGTCACCAGGGTCAGCCGTTCATCGGTCGTCGAGGCAATCCATTGGGCGTTGCGCTGGCGGACCTCAATCGGCTCGCCCTTTTCTTTGACAATGGTTTTCAAATCAACCACATATTCAAACTTTTGGTCGCCGGCATAAACAGTGACTTTATCGCCCACTTCGACATTGACCAAATCGCGGAAAACTTCGCCGTTGACATTGTGATGACCGGCCATGACCGTGTTACCCGGCTGGCCCAGGAGGGCGGTGGTCTCGTGCCAGCCCGCGGCATAATCGGCCACTTGCCAGATACTGAACTGGTGGCCGTTCTGTTCGACCACCTGCCAGCCGACCGGAATGACCTTGGTATCAATGCCGACCGACTCGACAACCAGCCGGGTCGGAACACCATTACCGCCAGCCGGGACTGGATTGGGGGCGGGAGCCGGGGGTGGGGGAGCGGGTTCGGGTGTGGCTGTTGCCGTTGGTGTTGGCAGCGGATATTGGTCTGGAGGCTGCGCTTCGGGAGTAGCGGTCGGCGGTACAGGCTCAGGTGGCGGCGGGGCGGGCGGCGGCTCTGCCGGCGGTACTTGATCGCCGGGTTGGACTGTTACCGGAACGGGTGTTGGTTCATCCGGGTTGAGCGTTTCGGGCAAAAAGTTAGGCGGCGGCACCACCCAGGTGGCAGTAGGCGTGGGCGGCTTGGTCGGTGAGGGGGTCAGCGTGGGCGGGGGACTCCAGACGGTCGGGGTAGGCGATGGAGTTGCGGTCGGCGGCGGACCTGCTTGAGCCAGAGCGCCGGGCGGCGCATTCAGAACAAAATCCCAGCGGTCCTGCACATCCTGGTAGGCCCAAAACAGGGCAATGCCGGTCAAAATGACCATGGTCCAGACAAAACTGGCAAACAGCAGGGCCACTTGCTCGATCAGGATCTCTTTATTGGATAGCTTCATAGGCTCTGTTCCTGGTAAAATTATAAGCCATAACGCTCAGGGTGACAACTAAAACGGCTAAAGCCGCAACTTGTACCGTCAGAATTCCAGCGCCGAGGAGAGCAGGCTGTGCCCGAAAGATTTCCAGCAGCAGGCGGCCCAGGCTATAGAGAGCTACCACCAGCCAAAAGTAAAATCCAGGCCAGGGCCGCCAGCCCCGGCCGGCATACAAAATTATCCCGATAACCAGACCGAGAGCGGCTTCATACAGTTGGATGGGATGGCGGAGCGTCCCCCCCATCTCTACCGCCCAGGGGACGGCTGCAGGCGCGCCCAGCGCCTCGCCGCCTAAAAATGCGCCAATGTGGGTAATCACCAGGGCTGCGACCAACCCCGGCGCTAACGCGTCTAGAAAGACAGCCAGGGGCACGTTTTGGCGCTGAACGTAAATCAAAACAACCAGGCCGGCAATGATTACTCCCTCCAGCGGCGAGAGCGCATTGCGGGATAAGGAGAGGGCCTGGCTCAGATCCCCGGCGTAATTATTCCAATGGCTCAGCACAAACCAGAGACGCGCCCCGATCACCCCGGCCAGCAGACCATATAACCCGGCATTGTAAACGTGATCGCCGTCAAGACCCAGGCGCCTGGCCTGAAGCGCAGCCAGCCACATCCCGGCCCACAGGGCGAGCAAAAGGAAGAACGGATAAGTGGGGATGGCAACGGAACCGAGCAAGAGGGTGGGCAGCATGGTGAGTCAGCAAATAGCGAACAGCGAATGGTGAATATGGATTCGCGATTCGCTTATCTATCTACATTTCTGATAATTTGGCCTCAATATAGGCTTTATTGATCGGGCCAGTAAAGATTTCGTTGACGTTGCCGTTTCGATCAATGAAGATCGAGGTCGGCAGGCCCAAGATGTTGTAAGCCTTAGCGGTGTCGCCGCTTTCGTCCAGCACAATCGGAAAAGTCACGCCAAACTCCTCTAAAAAGGCGGGTATCTGGTCTTTTTGATCGGTTGTGGTATTGTTGATGCCGATAATAACCAGGTCGCCGGCATTATCCACTGCGGCCTTTTGAAAATCGGGGAACTCGGAGCGGCAGGGGCCGCACCAGGTAGCCCAAAAGTTGACCAGCACCGGCTTACCTTTGAAGTCACTCAAGCGCACCGTCTCGCCTTCGAGCGTCGGCAGGGCAAAATCCGGGGCCGGATGGCCGACCACCGGGGCCGGTTCGAGGGTCACATTTTCACCCTGGGAGGCCAGGCTGCTCAGCAGGCTGCTCGAATAAGCAATCCAGAGGCCGCCCAGGACGATCACCAGGCCAATCAGGGCTAACCAAAACCAGCGCGCCTTCAAGAGCGGCGGGATGGGCTGAGGTTCTTTGACAGAGGTATCCACATTCATCGGTTCGTTCTCACTTTCCAGAGCTATAGGGCTATTTTATGACTATATTCTTAAGCGGATATTAACCTCTGTCGCCGATATTGGCCGCAAATTACCACTAACGGCTTTGATCATTATCACTATGTCAAGTTATTTTGTCAAACAGACGGGCTAATAAACCATCTTTCCGGCATACAGCCGGCGTTCGATCCAGCCGCCAAAAGCATGAACGCGCTTTTACGCATCGCCTGGCTGCCAGTCCAGGCCGGTCCGCTTTGCCCATAGCTCTTGGCGCGGTTGAATTAATTGCCGAATACAGTATAATAAGGCCGGCTGCCAATTTGTTCGCTTCCGAACAGGCCCTTGAGCAGCATCGTGACCGGTTGGAAAATGAGTTGAGTCTGGCCAGCCAGATGCAGGCCAGTTTTCTGGCAGCATGCTGCCGCCCCTGCCTGGTTGGGAGCGAGCCGTTTAATGGCAGTCAGCCCGCGAATTGGTCGGCGATTTTTATACTTACATTGTAGCCTGTTGTTATCTCATTAGAGATGGATTTTATCGAAATTGCCTTAACTGACCTTAACGGCGAAGCCGCTGAAACCATTGGCGAGCTATTTAATCGCTATGGCTACGGCGGCGCAGTGATGGAGAGCTTTCCGCCTAATTTTGATAAAGTCACCGTGCGCACCGTCATTCCCAGTGAGGACGATCACCGCCTGCGAGAAATCGAGCTGATGCTGACCCTGATTGGCCAGGCACTGCCCGGCGGCCTGCCGGTCCCCCGGCTGCAATTCGTGGGTAAAAGCGACTGGGCCGAATCCTGGAAAGCCCATTTTCATCCGGTGCGGGTGGGTCGCAGCTTTGTGATTAAACCGAGCTGGCGCGATTATGCCCCCGCTGCCGACGACCTGATTATCGAGATTGACCCCGGCCTGGCCTTTGGCAGCGGCCTGCACCCGACCACCCAATTGTGTCTCAAAATCCTGGAAGATATGCCCCTGCCTGGCAAAACCCTGTTTGATGTGGGGACAGGTTCGGGCATTCTGGCTCTGGCTGCCCTTAAGCTAGGTATTGCCAGGGTACGAGCCGTGGATATAGATGATATTGCTGTACGAGTAACCCAGGAGAATTTTGAGCGGAACGGCTACCCCCAGAGTGCGGAGGCGGAGGTCGCCGTTGGTTCGGCGGGGGATGCCGGCGGCCGGCAGTGGGACATCGTCGTCGCCAATATCCTGGCCAACACCATCATCGAACTGCTGCCCGACCTGAAAGCGGCCCTGGCTCCGGGCGGCAGCCTGATCCTCTCCGGCATCATCGCCGAGCAGGAAGCGAGCGTCGCCGTTGCGGCAGCGGGTCACCGCCTGCGCCTCAGCGAGCGCCAGGTTGAGGAAGACTGGATCGCCTTGGTTTTTAGCGTGACGCCATCCGAATCGCTCCATCCAGCCGGATAACCTCGCCGTTGAGCATTTCGTTCTCGATGATGTGCTTGACCAGCGCGGCGTATTCGCTGGGCTGTCCCAGGCGCGGGGGGAAGGGTACCTGCTGAGCCAGCGACTGCTGGGCCGCTTCCGGCAGTCCGGCCAGCATTGGGGTGCTGAAAATGCCTGGCGCAATCGCCATCACCCGGATGCCGTAACGGGCCAATTCCCGCGCCAGCGGCAAAGTCATGGCGGCCACTCCCCCTTTTGAGGCGGCATAGGCTGCCTGCCCAATTTGCCCGTCAAAAGCAGCGACTGAGACCGTGTTGACGAGAACGCCCCGCTCGCCGCCAGGGGTTGGTTCATTTTGACTCATGGCCGCCGTCGCCAGGCGAATCACATTAAAGGTGCCGATCAAATTGACCTGGATGATCTGCGTAAATTTGGCCAGGTCGTGTGGGCCGCTTTTGCCCAGCACCTTTTCGGCAAGGACAATGCCCGCGCAGTTGATTGCCCCATGCAGGCCGCCAAATGTCTCCACCGCCGTAGAAACGGCATTTTGGACGCTCTCCTCCGAGGTTACATCGGTTTTGACAAAGCGAGCCGACGCTCCCAGTTCAGCCGCAACACTCTCGCCCGTCTCCGCCTTCATCTCGGCAATCAATACCCTGGCCCCCGCTTCGACCAGCAGCCGGGCGGTCGCCGCGCCCAGACCGGAGCCGCCGCCGGTGATTAAAAAGATTCTGTTTTGAATGTCCATCGTCGAATTTCCTCCAAAAAGATAGGTGTCATTATAAAGGTCTCACCGGGGAAGCCAACTCACTGCAACCTTTTTCAGTTGGCTAAGAAGTATGATAAAATGGATACACTCTCAACAAATCTTCTTTGAGTATTAATTCTGTGACCCACCGTTTCTTCATCCCTTCCGCCTGGCTGACGCCGCCCACCGTTACTCTGCAAGACGAAACGGCCCGCCAGATTCAAACCGTGCTGCGGCTCCGTCCCGGCGATGAAATCACCGTGCTGGACAACTCTGGCCTGGAGTGGCAGGTGCGGCTGACCGGGTTGCGCAAAAATGAAGTCCAGGGGCAGGTGGTCAGCCACCAATTGGCCCGGGGTGAACCCCGGCTGCAATTAACGCTCTACCAGGGTATACTCAAAGCCCAGAAATTCGAGTGGGTACTGCAAAAGGGCACCGAATTGGGGATCAGTCGTTTTGTGCCGACCCTCTGCCAGCGTTCCGTCGTTGGCAAAGCGGACGATGTGACCGGCAAGCAGGCGCGCTGGGAGCGCATTATCCGCGAGGCCGCCGAGCAAAGCGGGCGAGGCCGGCTTCCCCGTCTCGAACCGGCGCTCTCGCTGGCGGCGGCCATCAAGGCAGCCAGCCAATCCACCGAGCCGGCCCCCTTACTGATCATGCCCTGGGAAGAAGCGTCCAATTTGACCTTAAAGAATGTATGGGCCGAGGTCAAACCAGCAGCGGCGGGGGTTTTCATCGGGCCGGAAGGAGGCTTTACGGCCGCAGAGGCGGACCTGGCCCGTGAGGCCGGAGTCCGGCTGGTGACCCTGGGTCCGCGCATTTTGCGGGCCGAAACCGCCGCCTTGGCTGTCTGTGCCGCAATTTTCTATGACATGGGTGAGTGGGTACGTTGACATTCCCCGCCTCCCTCGTTAAAATAAAGAGGTCATGATTGTTAGTTCTCGACAGCCCATTTAACCGGAGATGAGCCAAGAACCATTCATCCTTTATATTGAAGACGAACGCCCCACGCTTGACTTGGTGGCTCAGGCGCTCAAGTTTGCCGGCTACCCCATCACCGGGGTGGTTTCCGGGGAGCAGGGCCTGGCCCTGATGCGCGAACGTAAGCCGGACCTGCTGCTGCTGGATTTGATGATGCCTCACATCAGTGGGTGGGATGTCTACCGGGAGATGAAAAGCGAACCGGCCCTGGCCGATATCCCGGTGATTATCATTACCGCCAAGGTTCTCTCTCAGGATCGTGTCCTCATCGAAGGGCTGCCGCCGGTAGAAGATTACATAACCAAACCCTTCGACGTAAAACGCCTGATTCGAGCCATTCAACGGTTTGTGCCGCCGGCCTCATAAAGACCGTTAAAAGCTTTTGACATCCCTCTCCCCTCACGTTAAAATAAACGTATCCAGCTTTTGTAATACTTCATCCCTAAATTAGCCAGGAGTTGGTATGGCGCAAGGATCACACATTCTTTACATTGAAGATGAACGGTCTGCCTATGATTTGGTTAGCCATGCCCTCAAGCCGTTGGGGTATCGCGTTGTGCGAGCAACCTCCGGCCGGCAGGGCTTAAGCATGATGAAAAAAGAAAAGCCGGATTTGCTGTTGTTGGACTTAATGATGCCCGACCTCAACGGCTGGGATGTTTACCGGGCCGTGAAGACGGATGAGCATCTGGCTGATATGCCTGTGATTGTGATCAGCGCCCGGAAAGGTGAACAGGCGCGAATGGTCATCGCCAACCTGCCCCTGGCCGACGAATATATCCTCAAACCTTTTGATGTGGAACAGGTCATTCGCGCAGTACAGAAATTTGTCTAAGCGGATTTATGGCTTTAGCGGCCGTTCGGCCTGGTTTTCCCCGCTGGAAATATCTCCCGCTTTTTGTGAAGTCCCCCTATAGAAATAGAGCGGCTTTAACTTGGTAACGCTTTTGGTAACGATCAGGAGATGATTGTCAGTTAAACTGGTGGTAATGGCTCCTGAGAACGGCCGTAGTAAAAAGCTCAGGATCTTCACTCATGGGGGGATGTTACCAGTTATAAATGCAAGGCGAGAGAGCGGGATACGACGATCCAAAAAATCGCCTTGCCTCGTCGTTAGTGTATATTTATTTTCTTGGGAGCCATGTTCAAAAATAAATACAACTTTTGGGGGTTCATTGCACTGCTGGTGGGCCTGAGCTGGCTCAACGCAGGCTGCCTGAGCGCGCCCTCGTACGAGTACAAAGGAACAGTATTGGAGCCGCCGGCTTCATTGCCGGATTTTGAGTTGGCTGATACCAGCGGTAAAAGTTTTCATCTCTATGAAACAAAAGGCGATATTGCCCTGGTTTACTTTGGCTATACTTACTGTCCAGACGTGTGCCCCTTGACCCTGCATGATGTCAAGGAAGCACTGGCCGGATTGAAGACAGGGCGAGAGCGCGTCCAGCTCATCTTTATCTCGGTTGACCCGGAGCGAGATACGCCGGAAGTTTTAAAACGCTATCTGGCCGCTTTTGACCCTTCATTCGTCGGCTTAAGGGGCGATTTCGAGAAGATCAAAGAAATCATGAAACCTTACGGGGCTTTTGCGGAAAAGGAAAGCACGACCGATTCCGCCGCCGGCTATTTGGTCAGCCACAGCGCCCGCCTGTTCCTGGTTGACCCTCAAAGCCAGTTGCTGTTAACGTACGCTTACGGCTTTGAGGCAGACGATTTGCGCAGCGACCTGGAATACCTGCTGCAGCAGCAGAAATTATAGGTGTGCGGAGCCAATGAAAACGAGGTGGCCAAAAATTAACTGGAAACAATCAGGGGGATTGCCATGTTAAAAACCAACCACGAAGTAATTCGTTCTATTTGCGTTATCACCATCGCTCTGGCGGGCCTGGTCCACTTGCTCATCGCGCCGGCCCACTACGCCCACGCCCCGGTGCATGGCCTGTTCTTTGCCGTAGCGGGTATCGTCCAGTGCGCCTGGGCGGTGACTTTCTGGCGGCGGCCGTCGCTGGCGCTCTACCGGGTTGGCCTGGCTATCTCTGGCGGACTGGTTGTCCTGTGGCTCTTGACCCTGGCCTTGCCGGCGCCTTTTGGCGGCCATGACGCCGGCACCATTGACGCCAGCGTCGTAGTCTGTAAAGCCAGCGAACTAATCGGCTTGATCGCGCTGGTGGCGTTGATGCTGCAAGGCGGAAAGCTGGCCGCCGGCAGTAGTTTATCAGCGCCCCGGCTGATGAGCGAAGCGCTGCTTGTCTCTTTAATTGTCGGGGCTGTTTTCTTTGGCGCCGGCAAAGCCGTGGAACCTATGTTCCCCCAGTGGCAGCACCCCCATCTAGAGTCTGAACGCAGCGCCGCCCCCGCCGAACAAGACCATGATCTGGAACACGGGGAACATCATCATGACGCCGAGCACGGGGAACACGACCATTAAGGGGGAAGTTATAGCCTTTTGGATGATTTTCACAAAATAATGCGTCAAACTGCGTGTTGCGTCGCGCGCCAGGTAAACGGAATACGCAACACGTAAGACGTACTACTGCCGGAGTAACCGTGCTCAAAGCCGGGCAAAATCTGCTGTTGAACAAGCGGCTGTGGCATCTGCGCCAGGTGCAGCCGGTCAAAGGACGTCACTGGGATCTCGAAGCGGTGGGGGTATCGGAGGCAGCCCTGGGCCTGACCCGCCGTATGAGCGCTATCCAATATGGCGACGAGGTGTTCATCCAACAGCGCCAGCGGGACTATTGGCGCGGCCACCTGGGGCAGGATTGGCTGGAAACCGAACGCGGTCCGGCCCTTAACTGCCGGCCGGCCACCTGGCTCGACCTGCTGGCCGCCCATACCCGCCACCCTGCCAACACCGACATCAAAAACGAGTTTAGCTGGTCCTACTCGCGGGCGCTGAAGTACCGGCACTGCCCCCGCGCCTACTATTACCACTATTACGCCGCCTGGGAAGGCTGGCAGAATGACGCGCCCGCGCCGGTGCAGCGAGCCTACCTGCTCAAAAACCTCACCGACCTGCCCCTGTGGACCGGGACGCTGGTTCACGACTCGATCAAATTTGCCCTGGCCCGGCTTAAAGCGGGCCACCCGCTCGTTGAAGCCGACCTATTCAAACGGATGCAGGCCCGCGCCCAGGCCGATTTTACGGACTCGCACAGCGGGCGCTATCAGCAAAAACCCAATCAACTGACCGGCTTTCAGGAGCATTACTATCAAACAGGGCTGGCAGCAGTGGAATGGCTGGCCGCCCAGGCTCAGGCCGAGCGTTACTTAGGCACTTTTCTCAACTCAGCCCTTTACGCCGACTTGCAGCAGCAGCCCCCCGCGTCTTTTTTGACGATAGAGGCGTTACAATCGTTTTCACTGGCCGGAATTAAAATCTGGATCCAAATGGACCTGGCCCGGCAGGCAGGGGACACGATTTATGTGTATGATTGGAAAACCGGGCCGGTCGAAGAGACTGAGCTGCGGCAGCAGTTAGGCATCTATGGCCTGCATTTGCGCCAAACCCGGCCGCCATTGAGTTCAGCTCTCCGGGCGGTGGTTTATCTGTTGGGAGAGGATCGAACGCTTACGTTTGATTTGGATGAGCCGTTGCTGCAAGAAACGCAAACCCACATTGAAGCCAGTATAGCTCACCTGCGCGGCCTGCTGCTCGACCCTCAGGCCAACCTGGCCGACTTGCGGCGTTTCCCGATGATTGACGATTTAACCGTCTGCCGCTGCTGCCAATTTCGAGAATTATGCGGGCGGGATAAGGAACAGGGTAGCCGGTAGCAGGTTGCAGCTAACACTCTCTACGCTTCACGCCTCACGCTCCCCGCTCCACGCTCTTCTTCCTCCCGCTTTTCTTTGGCGACCACGGCTGCTACCAGCCGATTGGCGACCACGGCAATAACTGAAAAAGCCCCGAGGAAAAAAATTAGCGGAAAGATGAAGGCGATGGCTAAAATCAAGCCAACAATGATGACCAGGGCAAAAGTAGCCAGCGGATACCGGCCGATGGTGACCGCGGCATTGCGCAGGGCCAGCTTTAGGCCGGGCCGCTCCAGCCGGGGATAAAAGGGCAGGGCAATTAATTGTAAGATCAGCCAGAACAACAGCAGGGCCAGGACCAGCATTTGAGCCAGTCCGGCCCAATCTGCCCCTACCCGGGCGTAAAAATTCAAGTTGATCCAGGCAAGAACAAATATGGCCAGGTTAATTCCGCCCCACAAATAAGCCTGCCGCCACATCCGGCGGGCGTGCTGCCAAAGCGTGCCAAACCCGATACCTTTGGCTTCACCCACATCGTAAATAGTAAAAAAGAGGCCAAACGTGACCAGCGGCCAGGGAATGACCAGCAGCAGGCTGATAAACCAGATGATGTTAAAAATCATCAGGTACAGCATTTCATCCCAAATATCAGCCGCAGAATTTTTGATAATTTTCCAGATCACAGGTGACGCTCTCCCGCCGAATTGTAACACGGGATCGCCGCTGGCCCAAATAAAAATGGGCGACCGTGCCGCGGGTCACCCATTTTCAATGTATCTTACGAGTTTAACAGCTACTTATTGTACAACTGCGGGAAATAATAGGTGTGGACCTGGCGCACGTAAAGCAGTTTAACCTGAGTGCTGGTTGGGCCAAAGGTACTTCCCGAACCTGTGCTGCCTGTCAGGACAAGAGTAGCTGTATAGAGTCCATAGTTTCCTGGCGACGGATTGGTAGCCTGTATCTGGACAAACTGGTTTGAAGAAGTGGCTGAGACTATACCAGCAGCCGGCGGGCTTAACGTGAGCCAGGGTACCGTCGGAGAGATAGCGGCACTCCAACTGATTGTCTCTGGATTGGCGGTAACCACCTGCACATTGTTCACGACCAGAGGCGTATTATCACCTATTATCAATAATGGCTGGCTGGGGACAATTTGCAGCGCAATCCGTTCCAGGGCACGCCGGGCATTAATCCGGCCAAAACCAAAGCAAGGATCCCAGCCACTTTTGCCCACATAACCGGGGTTACTTATGCCACAAGCATCCGAACTTGAGGGAATAAGGTCGTCAGTACTCATCTCAATGATGTTCCGCACCTGGCTATTGAGCAGAGTGGGAGCGTATGACCAGAGCAGCGCGGCCAGGCCGGCCACGTGCGGCGTCGCCATCGAGGTGCCGCTCATAGTGGTGTAACCGCCGCCTCGATAAGTGCTGTAAATAGCATCGCCGGGGGCGGCAACATCCAGGGCAGCGCCATAAGTGGAAAAGGCAGCCCGCCGGTCATCCCCATCGGTTGCCCCGACCGCGATGACCCCACTGATCGCCGCCGGGCATAACACAGGGGTTGAATAATTGTTGCCGGAAGCGGCGACCAGCACCACTCCCTTGCTCAGTGCGTAATTAACCGCTGTTTCGACATTCGGCCAACCTGAACCGCACCCCCCCCCTAAGCTCATATTGATGACTTTCGCCCCATTGTCAGCCGCATCCTCAATGGCCTGGGCCAAATCAAAGGTGCTGCCATTACCAAAGGCATCAAGCACCTTGAGCGGCATAATCCTGGCCCCCCAGCTCACGCCGGCTATGCCAATGCCGTTGTTACTGCTAGCCGCAGCAATCCCGGCAACGTGAGTGCCGTGACCGTAGTCGTCGTCAGCGCTGCTATCGTCGTTAACATAATCATAGCCGCCGACAATCTTCGCTTGCAGGTCGGGATGATCCAGGTCAACGCCAGAGTCAATCACGGCAATAGTGATGCTGTTTCCGCCCGTATGCAGGTCCCATGCTTCCGGCGCATCAATATCATGATCCAGAAAATGCTTCAGCGACCACTGGCTGCTGTAGAGGGGGTCGTTAGGATCGCCCAAAGCCCGGATCTCGTAGTTGTAGGTCGCATAAGCCACGTCGCCGCGGGCCAGTAACTCGGCAATGGTTTGCGCCTCCTGGCCTGGCTGGACCTGCACCCGGACCATCCCCAAATTAGGCGAAACCTCCAGGGGCTGCAAGCCCTCGGCCCGGAGCGAGTTCTGCGCGCCCAGCCGGCCCACGTTTGGTTGAAATTTAACCAAAACCTCGCCGGGGATAATCTTTGGCTGGGTGCCTGGCGAGGGTGGCTGCGAAGGCGGGCTTTGGGCTAAGCCAGGGGTGATGGCCAGGGCAGCTATCAACAACCCCAGGCCAATTATGAGTAAAGCTTTATAAGATAAAAATTTAGTACACATAGACTTACTCGATCTGGATTCTTCCATCCTAACCTGGACCTACCTGGGCGAACCGGCTTCAAAGTTATTGGGATTCAAAACGGTGGGCCGAGGAGCTTTGATGATTGGAGCCGAACTCACGCCATAACCTTGGTTACCGTTCCCATCCTGAACCACCACACAGACATAATAAACTTTACCGATAGCGTAAGCGCCCGAGGACAAATTCCAGACAAAGGTTTGGTTGAATGGGCCAACAGTACCCGAACCAAACCCACTACCAGGTTTGCTTTTCCCGATCAGGGGTAAATACACCTTATTTTGAGAGGGTATTCCACCAACAGTGATACTGTTGCTGCCAATCAATGTCCAGTGGGTAGCCAGATTGGCCGCATTACACTCCGGCGACTCCGCCGGCCTCAAAATCTCGTCTCGCCGTTGATAGTACAGATTTGACGTAAGCTGGCCGCCGTCGGGGTCACTCACGTTCCATCTGATCTCGTAATTGTATTCAGGGTATTTGGCGACAATATTGCCGGTCAAGTAAACATAGTCCAGATAGAAATAATTAGGCGAGTCGCCCGAAGGAGCACAGGTACTGTCGCACCAGTTTTCGTGCGGCCAAAAGCCAAATGCTTCTACTCTGGCTCCTGGCTGTCCCCAATCCCAGGGATGAGGCGAGCCAGGCCCGTTGACAGTGGGTTGAGCCAGGTCAATAAAAAACGTACACCACCCGCCATAAGCCGTGCCAAAAGGAGGGCACTCCAGCCGCTGCGGCCGTGAATAGCGGCGAAAGGGGAAGGCCTCGACTTGCCAATTAGAACCCCACTGCGAGGTATAAAGCAGACGAGCATTGGTCAGTTGAATCCCGGCCTCGTCGGGTTGATGAGGCGCCAGATAGAGACGGTAGATAAGATAACGGTAAATGTGGCTGGGAATGCTAACCTGCGAATTGATATAGAAAGCGGAAGCCAGGTCACTGCCTTTGGGGGTGACACCTCGTAACACAAAACCGGAACCTCCAGGGGGCACACCGGGGGCTGTCGCCGACCAGAGCGTATACTGCACCTTACGATTCTTGGCATCGGGCTGAGTCCAGGCGACGTCATTCAGACTGTTCATGTCCCACACATTGCCCAGGGCAGCGCCGGCATCCCCAAACTCGTTTGAGGGTGCGACCACATTCGTCGCCGGATCAGCCGCGAAGACCACCGCCCCGGCCCACCAATCCAAACCGATAACGGCCAGAACCAAGACGCGGATTAACTTAAATAAACTTACCTGAAAAAAAGTTCGGTTCACCCTTCCAACCAACCTCTCCTTTTTCACTTTGAGATGGGGATAATCATTTAGCCAACTACTACTATAACTGATTTTAGCACAAGTGCTTGACCCAACGCAACGGGACAAAGAGGCCAACCAAATTGAATCTGACCTCAAATTACGCCACGTTTAATTATGCCACCAGTTCTATTATGAGAGTCTTTTAGGGGGGAAAAAAGTTGCGAGGTTATCTTAAAAATCACATTTTTTAAGGTGGCTCAATCTTCACGGCTTTTCCGGCAAGCGGTAGACTGCCGGTTTCAGCCTGGAAGCTGGCAGGGGTTCACCGGCCAACAGCGCGCGATAGACCGACTCAATCTGCTCTCCGGCTCGTCGCCAGGAAAAGTGGCGTATGACCCGTTGCCGCAAATAACTGCCCAGGTGCGCGCGTTCGGCAGCAGATAAATCGAGCGCCCGGTTAAGCGCTGCTGCCAGCGCCTCGCTGCTGGTGTCGGCGGCATAAATGCCCCCATCGCCGAGAAATTCCCGGCTGACCGGCAGATTAAAAGTGACAGTCGGCAAGGCCATCGCCATATAATTAAGAATTTTGCCGCTGCCCTCCGTGGCCGAAATTTTAGGGGCGGTAGCAATATCGCCCAAGGCCAGGTAACGCGGCGCTTCATCGTACATGATTTTGTTGGTAAAGGTAACCTGCTCGGCCAGTCCCAAATCGTGAGCTTTGGCCCGGTAGTGCTCTACCCCCGGATAGCCCATCAGCAGCAGATGAAAGTCATCACGCGCCTGTCGGAGCTGCGCCAGGGCCTCCAGCAGTTTATCCGTGCCCTGGTAAGAAGCTAGAACGCCCAGGTAGACGATTATTTTTTTACCGGAAGGCAGGCCGAGCTGCTCTTTTAACTGCTGCTTCTCGGCGATAGAGAAGCGATCGGAGCAAAATGTATCGGCATTGACACAGTCAGGGGTAGGATTAATCCTAGCTGCGGGCACACCAAATTCTGTCGCCAGCAAATTGGCGGCATGGGTCGAGCTGGTCAGGATAACATCGGCGGCGTCATCAATGCGGCGTTCCAGCCAGGATAAAAATTTATAAAAGGGGCTGTTGGCTCTCAGAAAATTGTGGTCAAGCATCTCGGCGGTCAGGCTGCCTTGAAAGTCGAACACCAACGGGGCGCCGGTCATTTTGCTCAACACCCAGCCGATCAAGCCGCCTTCATGCAGATGGGCGTGGATAATATCCGGCTTGCGCTGGATGACGTGTTTCAGCGACATGGCCGCCAGCAGTACATCCAGGTAAATTTTGTGACGGGAGGAGCCGACGATGACCCGATAATTAAAGGGGACCCCCCAGCAGCGATGCACCCGGACACCGGGAATGTCCCGGCCATTGGGATAGGCCAAAATAGTGACCTGATGCCCCAGGGCTTGCAGCGTCACTGTTTCTTCCAGAATCCGCACGTGCGCCCCATAGTCGGCAAAGAACATGGTGGGGGAGAGCATGAGGATATCTAGACTTTTAGACGCGGGGTTTGGTTCGTGCAAAGTATCACTTGCCTCTTCTGGTTCCGATTTTACTCCAGGCCGGAAGGAATGGCAAGAACGTGGGGAACGTGAGGCGAGGAGGGTGAAGTGTAAATCATTACGTTTTACGTTTCAGGCTCATACTATCTGGTTTGCTGGAAACTGTGCCTTCTTCAATGAGCTTGAGCTTGTCTCCCCGTGACATGCGCTTGATTTGAAGCTCACGTTTCAAGGCGGTGCGGCGATCCGGCAGTTCTTCCAGATAAACCAAGCGCACTGGCCCGCGCTGTTGGGTATACCTGGCCCCCCGCCCGGCGTTGTGCGCCTTGAGCCGCCGCGCTACGTCCGTCGTCCAGCCGGTGTAGAGAGTCTGGTCGGCGCACTCGACCATATACACATAGACCACCGACGGCCGACGGCTGACCGCTGGCTGTTCATCAATGACCATTATTTATTGACAATTAACCATTGACAATTATTTCCCCTTGCTCCCCTGCTTTCTCCCCCCTCCGCCAAAACCAATCAACTGCTTCATCAAGCCGGGCCGTTCAATCGGGGTAGGGGCCAATTCGGGATCGTCAAAGTCACCCCGCTGGTAATCTACCAGCCAGTTATGCCGCTCGACGATAGCCTGATCCAGTTTCTGGGCCAGGATCTCAGCCGAAGGTTCGCCTTCAGCCAGCAGCGCCCGCAGTTGCTGCAACTGGGCCTGATAACTATCGAGCCAGTGGAGCAGCGTTTCGCGCTGTCCCAGCAGGCTGTCTTTCAACGAGTCCGGGTCGCCGCTGGCGCCGGCCGAGGTCTGCTCAAACAGGCTGCCGGCCAGCTTGCGCATCTCGCGCCAGGAAGGCTGGCTGACGACCGTCTGCAGCAAGGTCACACTAAGGATACTGGGCAGGGTATCTACCGCCGCGGCCAGACCGTCGTGTTCCGGCGCATCCAAAAAGAACGGCTTGGCTCCCAGTATGCTGACAACACTCACCATAAGCTGAACCGCCGTTTCATCGGCCGCTGGAGCCGGGGTAAGGCAGTAAAGCCGGTTGTGGAACAGGCTAGCGGAAGCATGCCCCTGGCCAGGCCCCGCCGCATGGACCAGTGGGTCGCCCCCAATAAAGTGAACATGCCCCGGCAGCAGCTCCGTGGCCCAGGCCAGCACCGAACCCTTGCTGCGGGCGGTATCGCTAACTACGGCCCCGGCTTTGAGATAAGGAGCAATGACTTGCAGCGTAGGCCGGATGCCGCTCAAGGGGATAGCCAGCACAATCAAATCGGCCGGCTCGCAGGCGTTGATCAAATTCCATTCGGCTTTATCAAATGCACCCAATTTGACCGCTGCTTTGGCCTGTTCATTGTCTTTGTCATGCACCAGCAGCCGGGGCGCGTCTTTAGTCTGCTTAAGAGCCAATCCTATGGAGGCGCCAATCACCCCCGCGCCGATAACAGTCACCGTAAAGTCACTCATATAAACCTCGTAGTAGGGAGTAAGAAGTAAGGAGTAGAGAGTAGGGAAGAGCCTTACTTCCTACTCCTTATTGCCTCAATTCAAATCATCAGCCCATTGCAGGGCAGCCAGTAATTTTTCTTCTGCGCCGGCCGGCTGGCCGGTGAGCGTCTCTTGATGACGGGCAATCAGCCGGACGGCCAGCGGGTCGCAGCCAGCTTCCTCGGCCCAGGCAGCCCCAATAGCCGGATGGTGAGCATGGATGATAAAAGGATGAAGGATGACTCGCCGCTCGCCATTCGCTATCTGCCATTCGCCGACTCGCTCCAGCGCTGCCGGCCAGAACGCCTTGAGCAGCACAATCGCCACGCGATGGATAATCGGTTGGCCCAAACTCTTGGCCACATCGTGCAGCAGCGCTGCTTGCAGCAGCGCCGGCTGGTCATAACCCGCCTGCTGCAGGGTGCGCGCTACTGCCAAAGCGTGACGCCGGTCATTGGGTGACATCCGAACGAAAAGCCGCTGCTGGTCCGGAGTGATCAGGATAGAAGTAACTAGAACCTCGTCGGCAGGAGTGAGACCACGACCCGGCAGGAGTACCGCCTTAACTGCTGCAAAGAATTGGCTGGCGCGATAAAGGGCCGAGTGAGCTGTTTTTGAAGAAGCTGACATTCCTGCACGCTAAAACAAAACACTCATCACCGCCCGCGTCGGCCCGCCGATTAACCAGCCAAAAATGGGGATGGGCAGGATGAAAAGAAGGAGAAAGATGATAAAACTGAACCGTTGAATCCGTTCCAGTTGGTAGGCTAATTGATACGGCAAGAGGCCGCGCAGCACCATAAAACCGTCCAGCGGAGCCAGGGGAATCAAATTAAAAAAGAACAGGGCCACATTAATCTGGACAAAGATAAAAAACAAGTTGATAAAACTGTTGGCTTGAATGCCCAGCGGGAGAATAGGTTCGACCGCACGCCACAGCAGGGCCAGGATAATCGCCAGGGCCAGATTCGAGAGCGGGCCCGCAGCCGCCACAATCATCGCCCCGGTGCGCGGGCTGGGACGCACCGCACCGGGATTAAAGCGCACCGGCTTGGCCCAGCCCAGGCCGACGATCATCAACAACAGCGAGCCAAAAAAGTCGAGATGGGCCAGGGGATTAAGGGTCAGCCGGCCATCGTACTTGGGGGTCGAATCGCCCAGGCGGTAGGCCGTGACAGCGTGGGCCAGCTCGTGAATAGGAAAGGCAATGAGCAAAATCAAAATGCGGGCGCCGTATTGAGGCAGGGCAAAAACCATATAGACCGCCAGGCCAACAGCCAGGGCTATTAATAAATAGCTCCAGGGCGGCTCTTTCAGGCGGCGAGTCCAGTCGGAACGGGGCGGGTCATAATAATATTGCGGTCGCATGAGTCTCGATTCTTTCAAAAAGGGTGCGGTGATTATAACACGCGCCAGGCCGATTGCGAAATCAGTCAAGACAGCCGACCGGTAACAGCCCCCGGCAGCAATTCTAGCCGACAATTTGCACGCCAGCCTGCGCCAGAGCATCGGTTACAGCCGTCATGAGTTGTGGCCGGAGCTGCGCCCCACGGCCGTAGGCCGCCTTGGCCACCAGGGTTAATTCCACATAGTTAGAGATAGCCCCTTCAATGCTTAACACTTCGGGCCGTTCCATCAGCTCTGGAAATCGCGTTTGAGCGGCATCAGCCACACCTTCCAGAACCTCCAATGCCCTGGCCAGGTCTGCGGTAACCACCGTTACTTTAATATTGGCGACCGAAAACGATCCCCGGGAGAGGTTGCGGACGACCCGCACTTCGCCGTTAGGCACGATGAACAATTCACCCGATGTAGCCCGCAGGCGGGTAGTCCGCAGCTCAACCGCCTCGACCGTGCCAATAACTTCCAGCATTTCTACCTTCTCTCCAACCGAGAACTGATCCTCAAAGATAAGGACCATCCCGGCCAGGTAATCGTTGATGAGAGGCCGGGCGCCCAGGCCAAAGCCGGCAGAAAACAGACCCAGGGCAGTCAAAATGGCTCCTGCCGGAATGCCCAGGGCAAATAGAACCACCACGACCCCGATAATCCAAACCATAACTCTGACTGCACTCCCGACCAATGATTGCAGGGTCAGCAAGCGCCGCTCTTCTATCTGACGCCAGCGTAAGGCCCGTCCCCTGAGCATCCTTACGGCCAGCCAGCTCCCCACCTCCGCTGCCAGCCAGGTCAAAAATAGAATAAGGATTAACCTGCCCAGACTGGCGGCGAGGGTGTCGGCGGTGATAAAGTTCCTGAATTGGTTAAACATGGAGATTTAACCCTCCTCATCTTTGTTTTGCAGATCCGGGACCTTATCCTACCACAAATCGGCCAGGCAGCGAAGCGTTTGAGGTAAAGTCAAGCGACCCAGGCGAATGATGCGGCGAATTATATGTGTTTGCTAAATTCTAACTTTGTGTTATAATCCCCCGCACTGGCTGTGACGGAGAAAAGTAAGTCAATCCCTGGACTACACAGAGACGCGCCGGGCGGTGCGAGGCGCGCGAAGGGACGGCCGAATTCCACTCCTGAGCCGGCGGCGATGAGCCGCCCCGGGTGCGCCCGTTATCGCGCCGATGAGATTGCCGGGAAAAATGCCCGGCGAAAAAAGGTGGCACCGCGAGTGATGACCCTCGCCCTTTTACGGGCGAGGGTTTTTTGTTGCGACCGCCGACGGCAGACCACTGACCGCCGAGCCGGGTGATAGCTTGGCGGTCGGTTGTCAGCGGTCGGCGGTCACCAAAATTGAAAAACAGAAAGGGGATAAACCGTGCTCGACCTAAACTTTATCCGGGAGAACCCGGAGCAGGTCAAAGCGGCGCTGCGTGATCTCAACACCGACGCGCCGGTTGACGAAATTTTGGAACTCGACCGGCAGCGGCGCGACTTGTTGAAGGATGTCGAAACCCTGCGCCAGGAGCGCAATGCCGGCAGCAAGGCCATCGGACAGTTGATGGGCCAGGGGAAGAAGACTGAGGCTGAGGCCAAGAAAGCCGAAATCGCCGGGCTGGGCGACAAAATCAGCCAGCTTGACGAGCAACTGCGCCAGGTCGAGGCCGACCTTTATGAGAAGCAGCTTTACGTGCCGAACATGCCCGGCCCCGGCGTGCCGGTCGGCCCGGACGAACATCACAACGTGGAGGTCCGCCGCTGGGGCGAGCCGCCGCAGTTCAATTTTACGCCCAAGCCGCACTGGGAGCTGGGCGAGGCGCTGGGTATCATTGATTTCGAGCGGGGAGTCAAGCTGAGCGGCACCCGTTTTTACCTCTTCAAGGGGGCCGGCGCGGCCTTACACCGGGCGCTGACCAACTTCTTTATTGACGTGGGCGTGCGCGAACATGGCTACACCGAAATCTACCCGCCCTTTATGGTCCGCGAGCAGGCCATGATCGGCGCGGCCCATCTGCCCAAGTTCCGCGAGAATATGTACCACGACGCCGAAGAAGATTACTGGTTTATCGGCACCGCCGAAGTCCCGCTGACCGGCATCTTTGGCGACGAGATTTTGGAAGCTGAACAGCTACCCATCCGCTACCTCAGCCACACGCCCTGCTTCCGCCGGGAGAAAATGAGCGCCGGGCGCGATGTGCGCGGCATCAAGCGGGTGCATCAATTTGAAAAAGTCGAGATGTACCACTACACCCTGCCGGAGCACAGCTACGAGCATCTGGAGGAGATTGTCGGCAATGCCGAGGATTTGGTCCGGCGGCTCAAGCTGCCCTACCGGGTGGTGCAGATCTGCACCGGCGACCTCGGCTTTGCCGCGGCCAAGAAGTATGATGTCGAAGCCTGGGTGCCCGGCGAACACGGCCAGGGCGAGTGGATGGAGATCAGCAGTTGCAGCAACGTGACCGACTTCCAGGCCCGCCGGGCCAACCTGCGCTTCCGCCGCGAGCGCGGGGCCAGGCCCGAATTTCTGCATACATTGAATGGAAGCGGTTTGCCGCCGGGGCGCTTGATGATCGCGGTGATGGAGAATTACCAGCAGGCCGATGGCAGTATCGTCGTGCCGGAGGTGCTGCAGCCGTATCTGGGGGGGATGGAAGTGATCCGGTAAGGAGGAAGATATCTGTTCACTAGCTCAAGATATCCCTTTGGAGGCCTGGAGGACTGGAAGGCTGGAAGGTTGGCAAAGCTCCAGCCCTCCAGCCTTCCTTCCAAAATTATTGAGAAGACACGAGGAAAATTCACATGACCTACCAAGCTGTCCTCTTTGACCTTGACGGTACCCTCCTCGATACGCTGGCCGACCTGGGCAACACCGTGAACCGGGTGCTGGCGGCGCGGGGTTTGCCCACCCATCCCCTGGACGCCTACCGCTATTTTGTCGGCGAGGGTGCGCGCCTGCTGGTGACGCGCGCCTTGCCGGAAAACCGGCGGGATGCGGCGACCATTGCCGCCTGCCTGGCCGGATTCCAGGCCGACTACGACCAGAACTGGCAGGTTGAGACAAAACCCTATCCGGGTGTAGCCACCATGCTGGACGCCCTGACGGCCCGCGGCCTGAAACTGGCCGTTCTCTCCAACAAGCCGCACGACTTCACCGTGCGCTGCGTCCGCGAATTACTGCCCCGCTGGACCTTCGATCCGGTCTTCGGCCTGCGCGACACCGTCCCGCGCAAGCCCGACCCGGCCGGAGCCCTCGAAATCGCCGTCCGCTTGAATATTCCCCCGGCCAACTTCCTCTACCTGGGCGATACCGCCACCGACATGCAGACCGCCCGCGCTGCCGGGATGTTTCCTGTTGGCGCGTTGTGGGGGTTTCGCTCCGCCGGGGAATTGGAGGAGAGCGGCGCGCAGGTGTTGGTTGAGGAGCCGGAGGAGTTGTTGGGGTTGGTTTGAGGGTTGTAGGATTAGGACTTTTTCCTCAATTGTAATTTTGTTGGAATACGCTAGACTTTAACTGCCAGGTCGTTCCGTCGGCGAATTCAAAGTACTGATGATAGACCACCGGATTGAACCTTAAATTTTTGACTGCGTGTCGGGCCCAATTTACCAGTTCAGGTAAGATTTAACGCCCCCTGATCGTGTATCTGTAGTAGGATACGTGACGCGCAGGGGGCGTTTGTTTAAGCCTCAAAAATCATTTGACGTATTTAAGGAACGAGCTATAATTTAACAGAATATTTGTTCTAACCGTGAGGATTAATGGGACGGAAAAAGTATTAAATTCTAGGGCGAAATATGTCTACCGCAGAATTAGCTTCTTTTATTGAAGCAAAATACTCCAAAGCATTAGATGAAATCAACCTGAAAGAGGGCCAAGTAACTTTACAACCTATAGTCATGAGAATTCCAAATAGCTATGGTGTATACTCTCCTAGTAAATTAGAGCCTCAGAAAAAGATATATTATGAAGAGTTTCTATCAAGATATGCGGAATACCCTAGAGAAATACGTGTTTGCCTTGATGAAACACCAACTCCATCTACACTCTTTCAGAGATCGAAATTAATTACGGCATACGGGTTTGGCTTAGATTGTTGGTATATTGTAGTTGCCAACAGTATTGAAGATGATACCACAATTGGAGATTAGTGGCTTTTCTTTATTGGTACCTTCTACCTTCTAAGCAGAGTGGTTGCTTAAAGATACTTAGTTCCTCTCCACCGTTTTTATAAATTTCCCCACTATTTTTAGTTCTGCATTCTCGTAAAATATTATTCTATTGCTTAGTTTTCTCTTGGCATAAAAGTTCTTAATTTCCTTAACATCTGCACCATTGGGTATCATGACGAAATGCTTACTCGAAGGGTTGCTCGACTCAAGCAACCAATGCTGCAAATGGTTAACTTTTTCATTAATAACGTAGTATCGTTTAAGCACACTGCGGGGTTTTGTTTTCGGAGTTTTATAAATAATAGCAGCAATACTTTTGTTTATAACCTTTTCTTGCTGACGAATGAGTGCATAGCTTCCCGGAAATATACCGTCCCCGATCATACTGTCCTCTTTAACTACAACCACAAAATAATCAGCATCTCGACGATTATTCTCCCTTAATTCAACATAATCCCTAATTTTGTCTTCCTCGATGGAGTGACCTTGTCCGGCAGAAATATCGTTAACCACAGGTACCTGCCAAATAAAAGCTTTTACAGCCTCTATTGACTCTGGTAAGATAGGCTGATTATAGTAAAGAGCACCAGTAATTTGAACCTCATCAACTCGTTTACCAACGACGTTTTCTTCGTGTAATGCAGTGTAGTAATTCTTTATTTTCTGGAGGTTAGATTTATAGTGCAGGAGAATAATAGAAGCAGAGTTCTTGTTTCGTGACTTTAGGAAGAAATGGTCATCAGCCTTGACAAAGGTCTTTAAACTCGCAGAAATTTCATCTGCTTCCTTCTCAAGCACAATAACCATTTTACCATCTAAATCCTTAGGGGCAGTTTTTTGCTGAATTGGCAACCAAATTCGTTGTTTTAGATTATCGTTGAGTCTTAGCCCTTCTCCAATTTCTAGAATATAGTCAACGTATTGAATTCTTGAACGCTCTGTTAACTCTGTCAAGTCAATCACAACTTTTTCAAAAATACCTGCCACTTTTTGTTCATAATCCTCACGAGAAATGAGGTTGAGGCTGCTTTCTTCACTCGTCTTGATAAGTCCTTCAACAGCTGAAATATTAAAAATTGGTAATATTTTTTCTGTCGGTGGGGTTTCAACTACAGAAGCGGCTTCTTCAGTGTCATAATCGGCCTGAATCTCCTCAACTGGCAACGAAGATATAATGCCCTCATGTAGTTCTTTTAATGGAACTTCGAGGATAGGGGGGGGTGGGGGTTCAATAGTTAAGCGATGTTGACCTTCGACAATTAAACGGAGTATCCTTGCATTCTCATTCTCTATAGCTCTGCGTAGTTTTATAAGATCAGCCGGGTCTATGTTTTCTGGCATGCCTTCTTGGTTAACACTGCTCATTGCACTATTGCATGCACTAATTGCCCCATCGAGATCTCGCAACTTCTGCCGGGAAATGGCAAGACCCAAATATGCTAGTGCCTCAAGTTGAAACCACTTTCTCGAGCCAAATTCATTTTTGCTTTCATGATAATTTTCCTCGGCAAGTTGCAATCCTCTATCTTCATTTAGATAAATAGAGGCCAACAACAAGTGGAATTTTCCTTTGCTATATCTAGGTGCATCTAGATCGCTACTATCGCTTGATGGTCCTTTTTCAAGCGCATTTAACCCATCTCTACAAATTTCGATAGCCCTCTGGGGATCATCTAATATTCGCTCCTCAGCGGCTATGTAAAGGTCTCGAACATATCTGACGAGTGATAGACCTCTATCCAAGCCATCACTCAACAAATCCATGATTTTACTACCTTCCAGATTACCGTTCATAATTATCCTCAGTTGATTGACTTGTCACTCATACATGGAGTTCCAATACAAATTCGGAAATTATTCGTCAAAACGTCATTTTGTAGTACAAAGAATGGGTCAATTTACTGATTAAAGCTACGAAAACCGAAAAATATTCGGGTAGATTTTTCGCTCCGACAGACTGCCAGATAGTTAACCAGAGTCACCACCTATCGTAGCTAAATGAAGATATGAGTCCCACAGATCATACCTTGGATTAATGTCACGTGTCTTGATTAAGAAAGCAATTAATTCTTGTTTATCTAAAAACTTTTTATAAACATTATATTTGGGGGATTCCGATGGCTGTTCTGCTTTGCTTAATTCCATCAAGTGTCTAATCGCCTCAGGCTCATTACAAAGGATTTGGAAGAACTCAGGAAACAGCGACTGAATTATGACAATTTTGGCTAGAACTGGTTCTTCCAAATCTTTATCGGATGCTATTGCGCGCAGTAGGCTTAATGTATTAATAAATCGTTTTATGCGACGTGGGTTATTAACCGCACCAGCACTTATCACACGTTGAGTTTGATATACTGTTGTTTCGCCTAGGAAACTTTGCGTGAATACCTTGATGTTGTCAGGATCGGGCTGTGGCAAAAAGAACGGGATTTGAATAATTTTTTCTAAGTACCTAACTCCAGACATTTGTGGATTATCTCTATAACGAAGTGAAATGGCATTTTCTATCCCTTGTTTATCTACACCCAAGACAAAAACACAATTCTTTTGAGCGAGGAAAAGCTTGATAGCTTCAAGAACTTGTATTGCATTTTCCGGCATGCATCGATCAAGATCATCTATAAATATTATTAATCGCCCCTCCTTACCAACATGTATATTAACCACTCTTTCAAATGTGCGGTCTATTTCGTTCCAAGAACGAATTTCCTCAAATCCTGGTTTAATAATTTGTTTAGCCTCATTAAAGAGTTCAATGGGTTTAACGAGGCCAGAAGTTGCTACCTCGGTAACCTTAGCTGCAATTAGCGCGAGAAACTTCGCGGACAACTCGATTATTTGTCTTCTAAACCCTTCATCGGTCGTTGTTTGATCAATCTTAGCAAGTATTGTTTGTATCAAAGCGGCTTGAATAACTTGCTTTTCATCGTAACGCCACGGATCAAACCAGACGGTGGAATATTTTTCACTCGGAATTCTTTCCTCAATCATCTTTAGAAAACTGGTTTTACCAACGCCCCACTCACCGAATACCCCAATAGTAAGCGGCGTATCTGTATTCTCATCAATAATAATATTGGCTAAAGCTTCAGATGCCTTTTGGTAGCCAAGCGCATCGTCAACTGTTGGTTGATCAGCTAATACCCCACCAAACATTTTTTCTTGCCTCCACCTTAACAATTTCTCAACCAAATCCAAAACTAATTCTTTTTCACCCCGTTAGTTTCCTCAGAGTCAGTTCCGAGATTTCTCTGAATTGGCGCAGTTGTCCATCTGACAAAATTTTCTAGATCTTTTGCGGAGATCATTGTACCAATCAACTGTCTAATAACTACCCTAAGTGTATCGTCGTCTTTTAATGCCTCTTCTCGTTTCAATTCCCGCAAAACCTCTCGGAAAAGCGCAGCGCGAGCTTCTCCTTCCCCCTGTCCTTGCAGAATTCTAGCTTGAGCTTTTGCTCTAGCCTCGATAATAGCCGCTTTGGCTTCAAATTCTGCACGCTTTTGTTCTGATTGAGCATTTTTGACTTTTATTCGAGCTTCGGTTTCTTCTATTCTTTCTTGAATTAGGGTTGCTACTTCTTCATTAAGTTTTGTCTCGATGCTTTCAGGAAACCTAACCTGCTGAATATCTACAACCCGTAGCACTACGCCATCTTCAATTCTTGCTTGTCTTGCCTTCTCAAAAACTAATTTTTCTATTTCTGCTATTTTTCGGCGGTTGACTTTGGCTAACAAATCCTCATCTCCCTCACTAATATTAAATAAATTCTCAAAATACTCAGACATAATCACATCTCTTAAGTTATTGGCGACTGGAACTTTTAATGCATCCCATACTTTAGGAGCTTTTGTTGCCACCAATTTGGCGATACTTTCATAGCATTGGTTGTATTCATCACCAACAATTTTATCGCTCTCCAGTTCTTTCAATCGTTGTTCAGCACTTTTTAGATTCTGTTCGGCCGATTTGACATCTCCATGCGGGAGACTCATAACAGTTTTTACTCCATCTAGATATGCTTGAGCGTCCGCAACAGCTTGTTGAATTCGCATTTTTGTTTCTGTAGCGAGTTCCACTTGGACGGCATGAGCTATATCAAAGTTCAAAGAAATTCTATCTCGCGTCAAGACACTATCAACTTTGTTAACATCACCTTTGGCTGTCAGTGGCACTATTGCCTTAATCTGCTCTTCGCGTTTCAACATCGTTGAACCCAAACCTACCACACGTGTAATCTTCCCCCAACGATGTAAAACTACTACCTGTCCTGGATAAACGATCATCCAGCCTGGCCCTCCATAGTTTTCTAAACGTGCTTTTTCCTTCTCTTTTCCCTTGATCTCACCATTGTCTACGGTGACTGAGAAATGAGATAATCCCAAAACACTGTGAGTCAAATATCGAAAAGCTTCCGAGAAAGAACCGCGCTCGTCTTTTTTGTGCCATTTCAAAATACCGACGGTAGCAATAGCCACAAGTATGATAAAAGGAACAACTACCAACACCAGGGGAGCCATCAGACCAATGAAGATAGAGGTAAAAATCAATCTAATGTTACTTCCGAAAAGAGAATTGGCCAGGGGATTACTCTGAGCCAATTGGGGAATTCTTGAATCGTTGGAAAGGAAAAGTAATGCTGAACTACCCACCAGAATAGCAACAAATAGGCAAGTAACCATCAACAGCCACAAACCTCGCCCTTCATATTCGTTAAGACTAAAACGAATTAATAGTAACAGACTTACGAAGAAAATAGTGACTGCTAACCAATAATTGAATGCTAAAAACAACCCACTTACCAAGAAAATACTCAGCAGCACAAAGGCGATAACGATAATGCGTTTACTGATAGATGTTTCTGACGGCAAAGTTCCGGCTGTCGTCGCCATTTTATACCTCCTACATTCCACAGCCTTATAAACAACAACGCGCCGGGTCCATGCGACCCCGCGCGCTGCTTTTACTTGTTAAGGCTACTTTGCGATTAAATTTTTAGAAATTACATTGACATAATATCACACTTCGTTAAGAGAATCAAGAGAAATCAGCTAGAATTTCATTGCAATTTTCATTCGAAATATTCGATTTGACATAATTTAGCCAGGGCTAAAAAATGAGGAGATTAGCGCAAACCTGGGGAGTATCGCCCATTAACGAATAAGTAGCAGGGTAGTAGAGTCGCAGGGCCATATTTTTTCCCCGTCTACCGCCTACCGTCTACTGTCTACACCGGTTTACTTGAACGATAACCACCCCACCACAAAGCCCAATCCCAGCAGCGCCGCCCAAACCAGGTAGGCCAGCCCAAACGTCGCCCAGAGCGACCAGCCGGCTCGAAAAGTCAGAAAGGCGGTCACGACCCAGAGCACCACCGGGATCAGCCCCACCAGCAGGACGCGGGAAAAATCGGCCAGGCTGGCCGGGTCGTCGCCGGTAGCCCCGGAGACAATCCACAGGGCCAGAGTAATATTGATCGGGGTCACGGCAACGATGGCCGCGAAGGTGCGCGATTTGTCACGCAAAAAGGTGATGACCAGGATCAGGGCGATTGAGGTCAGGGTTGGGGCCAGGCGCTGCCAGTTCATCGAAACCTGGCTCACATATCCCACGACACATCGCCGTGCAAATCGGCCGGGTGGGAGCGCTGGAGAAAGGCTTCAAAGGCGGGGCGCTCGTCGCCGATGCGGAAGGAGGAGCCGTGGCCGGGGAAGCAAATGGTATCGTCGGGCCACTTGAAGACGATGTTGCGCAGCGTGGCCATGGTCAGGGCAAAGTAGTAGGGCGCCCAGGTTTTCCCCGGCCCGCCCTTAAAAATCGTATCGCCGACAATCACCCGCTGGTCCGGCAGCATCAGGCTGACCATACCGGGCGTGTGGCCGGGCGTATGGATAACCCGCAGGGTGTGCTGGCCGACCGCGATGGTATCCCCATCGGCCAGCCAGACATCGGCGCTGAGGTTCATCGGCGAGTCGCCGGGATGCATATAGACCGGCACGTTGAGCCTGGCCTTCATCTCGTCCAAAGCCTCCACGTGGTCGTGGTGGCCGTGCGTTACCACGATGCCCACCGGCGTCGAGCCGGCCAGCAGGGCCAGCAGCGTCTCCGGCTCCGCGCCGGGGTCTACCAGCAGGCTTTGCTTTGTGTCCGGGCAAATAACCGCGTAAGCATTCATCGCATACGGGCCAACAGCGGCAGAATTCAGAATGAGCGGCAGGGTCATCGGCTTCCTCCTCTGAAAACAGTAGACGGTAGTCGGTAGTCGGTAGACAGGGAAATGAGATATCCCTGCTACCTTTTCATCATGGTGGTGTATTATTGCTCGTGAACATTGCTTTAACCGTGTTGCGCCCTCCGTTATCAAGCACTACGCAACACGCCCCACGAAGGTTATAATAAAATGACCGCCTCCGTAATGAAGACGGTCAGTGTGGCGGGGAGGGTGGGATTCGAACCCACGGTCGAGTTTTACCCCGACAACCACTTAGCAGGCGGCCCCATTCGTCCACTCTGGCACCTCCCCATCTAAATTAACCATTGGCCATTGACAGTTAACTATTGACTATTAAAAATCCTGTCTATTGATTAACAATTGACAGCTAACTATTAACCACTACAAATTGTCAATAATTAATGGTCAATGATCAATTGTTAATGTTTAGAGCGGAGGGAGAGGGATTCGAACCCCCGGAGACCTTGCAGCCTCAATGGTTTTCAAGACCACCGCAATCGACCGCTCTGCCATCCCTCCCAACTTCGTTACAGGCACTATTTTAGCAGAGGAATACCCGAAAGTCAATTGAGAAATGAGCCTGCCTATGGTAGAATGATAATACAATATCTACCCTGGAGGAACTGATGACCGACGCCGCCCCCACCCGGCCTCATGCCTTGGCTTTACAAAAACAAACCAGCGGCCCCGCCCGCCAGCCGCTGGAAGTGTACCATCTTTCTCACGACCTCCGTGGTCCCCTGAATTCAATTTTGGGCTTTGCCGAACTATTGCTCGAAGAAATCGAAGGACCTCTCAACGAAACCCAGCAGGCCGATATCAGCGCCATTTACCAGAGCGCCCAAAACCTGCTGCACCTGATCAACACCGTGGTTGACCTCAGCAAATTGGAAGCGGACCGCTTGACCTTTGACCCCAAAAAGATTGATTTGAACGGGATAATTGAAGCAGCGCTGCCCAACCTGATCGCCGCCGAGCCGGGACACCCTGGGCTGGTCAACCAAATCGGCCCGAACCTTCCCCCCGTCTGGGCAGACCGCGACCGGCTGACCCAGATGCTCAAGAGTTTGCTCAAATTCGCCTTTAAGACAACCAAAAAAGGCCCAATCACCCTGACCGCCTCGAATGAGGCCACAGAAATTATCCTCGGCCTGGAGATTGCCCAGGTCAGTTCAGCCCTGGCCGAAGAGACCGACCTGTTCGATTTGACGGTTAACGTTGACCCGAACGGGCGCACCTCTTTGGGGCGGGGTGGATTAGAATTACCCCTCGTCCGCTCCCTGGCCGAGAAACAAGGGGGCCGGGTCTGGGCCGAGAGTCACGGCGATGTTCTAACCATTTATACCAGCTTGCCGGCCTATGAGCCGACAACAGCTCTCTAATCCAGCGAGCCGGGATAGGGTTTCTATTTTTATGTGAAGTGTAGTACAATTATTGTAAAGTGTGACCAAACTGAATGTCGCCACAAAGCAAGTACTATCCCTTATTTGAATATCTGCAACAACAGCCAGATACAGTGCCGCTGGAGTTGAGCTTTGCCGAGGTAGAAGCGAAATTGGGCCGGCCTTTGCCACCCACCGCTCTGAGCACGCGGGCCTGGTGGGCCAACAGCCGTTCAGCCCAGGCCCGTTCCTGGCAAGAGGCCGACTGGCTGGTGGACGACGTGGATTTTGAGCAGAAAATTGTCGTCTTTCGCCCTGCTCGCATCAGCTATCGCGTCACCCCGATCCGCAAATTCAAGGGCTGGACCGGCCAGCAGATCAAAACCCTGCGTGAATTTGCCGGCTGGTCGCAGCAGGAGCTGGCCGACCGGCTGGCCGTGCGCCAGCAAACCATCAGCGATTGGGAAGTGGGCAACCACGTCGCCCGCCGCTCCATGAGCAAACTCCTCCAAATGATCGCCGAAGAAATTGGCTTCCCCTATCAAGCCAACTCGCCTGACCCTGATTGAGACTTGACAGTTACACGGAGTAGTGTTATAATCTTTTGAAAGAGAGCGAGGATTCAACTCGCTTATATTTTATCATATTATACACGTATCCGTGTTAATCCACCAAAAAGGAGAATCCCCCATGAAGCGATATGAGTTGGCCGAGTTAATCAAACGCTGGGAGCGCGGCGACATTACCCCCGAGCAGGCCATCGGTCAGGCTTTGTTATGGCTTGCCGCCCTGGCCGAGCGGGTCACCCGGCTGGAGGCCGGCCAGCGGAAAGACCGGCCCAAACCCAATTAGCAATCAATGACCGCCAGAGTTTGTTTGCATCTTTTTTATTTTACGAGTACATTTTGCGGCATGGTTCAAAAACCCGATCGAGAAGTGTCAATCTAACTTGAACCATACCCAATCATTCACTGAGCACTGATTACCGACAAGTAATTACTGGCGACTACTCACGAGGAGCTATAGCCTTGTCAAAGTCCACCCATAAGTCTTTCGTCGAAAAACTGACCGGCGCTATTGAACGCAACAACTCCTTGTTGTGCCTCGGCCTCGACCCCGATCCTCATAAGTTCCCCGGCTTCTTCCCCCAGGCCGTTGACGCCGAGGCGCTGCTCGCCTGGGGCCGGGCATTGATCGAGCAGACCGCCGATCTGGTCTGCTGCTACAAGCCTAACTTTGCCTTTTACGAGCAGTACGGTCCAGCCGGCCTGGAGGCGCTGCGCCAGACCATTGCTGCCGTACCCGCCGGCATCCCCGTCTTACTCGACGCCAAGCGCGGCGATATTGACAGCACCGCCGCCGCTTACGCCCGGGCCGCCTTTGAAGTTTGGGGCGCTGATGCCATCACGCTGAGTCCCTACCTGGGACGGGACAGTGTCACCCCTTTTCTGGCTTACCCCGGCAAGATGGTTTTTGTGTTAGGCTATACCTCCAATCCCTCCGCCAGCGCCGTTCAAGAGTTTGGCGATGGAAGCCAATACCTGTTTGAGCACATCGCCCGGCAGGGGCAAAGCTGGGGCAGTGCGGCGCAGGTAGGCTTTGTGGTTGGGGCGACCCAGCCGGAGGCCCTGGCCCGTTTCCGCGCCCTGGCCCCGGAGCGCTGGCTTTTGGCCCCCGGCGTCGGCGCGCAGGGGGGAAATTTAACCACGGCGCTGCGAGCCGGTCTGGACCGCCAGGGCAGTGGGTTGATTGTGCCGGTCTCGCGGGGCGTCATTTATGCGACTAACCCGCGTGAGGCCGCCCAGTCCCTGCGGGAGGAAATCAACCAGGGCCGCAGCGCCGTGCCAGCTCCGGGGCAAAACGGATTGCCGCAGCATTTACACGACCTGATCCTGCAACTGTATGATGTTGGCTGTGTCCAATTCGGCCGCTTTACCCTGGCTTCGGGGGTGCAGTCGCCCCTTTACATTGACCTGCGCCGCCTCACCGGCAGCCCTTCCCTCTTAAGGCTCGCGGCCCACGCCTATGCCGACCTGCTGCAGCCGCTCACCTTTGACCGCCTGGCCGCCGTCCCCTACGCTGCGCTAACCATCGGCACGGCTGTCGCCCTGGCCGCGAACTGCTCCCTCATTTACCCGCGCAAAGAAGCCAAGGCGCATGGCACGGGGCAAATGATTGAAGGTGTCTACCGGGCGGGCGAAAAGGTGGCCGTAATTGAGGATTTGATCACCAGCGGGGGCAGCATCCTCAAAGCGATTGAGACCCTGGAAAGCGCCGGGCTGATCGTAGCCGACGTGCTGGTGCTGATTGACCGGGAGCAGTCCGGGGCCAAAAATCTGGCCGAGGCTGGCTACCACCTGCACGTCGTCTTGCACCTGTCCGACATTCTCGGAGTGCTGCACGGAGCCGGACGCATCTCGGCCGAACAGGCCGCCCTGGTGGAAAGGTATCTCGATGAGCAGCGCCACCCCCGATCCTAAACTGGCCTGTGATTTTTTAGGCTTTCGCTTACGGACGCCGCTGGTTTTGGCGTCCGGCATCATCGGCACCAGCGCGACCCTGATGGCGCGGACCGCCCATAACGGGGCGGGGATGGTCACGGCCAAAAGCTGCGGCCCAACACCGCGCCAGGGCCATCCCAACCCGGTCGCCCTGGATTTTGGCGGCGGGCTGATTAACGCTATCGGCCTGACCAACCCCGGCGCAGCCGCCGAAGCGCAGCTCCTGGCCGAAACGCGAGCGTGCTTGCAGCCGCTGGGCGTGCCTTTGATTGCCAGCATCTTTGCCGGAACCGTCGCCGAGTTTGGCCAGGTGGCCCGGATCGTGGCCGCCGGCGAGCCAGACATGATCGAGGTCAACATTTCCTGCCCTAATGTCGGCGACGAATTTGGCACGCCTTTTGCCGGGACCTGCCAGAGCGCGGCGGCCGTCACCGAGGCGGTCAAACAGGCAGTGACCTGCCCGGTGGCGGTCAAACTGGCCCCTAACGTGCCTGATATTGCCCGTATTGCCGCCGCCGTCGTTGAGGCCGGCGCCGACGCCATTACGGCGATCAATACCATGCCGGGGATGGTCATTGACGCCGTTTCCGGCCGGCCCATCCTTGCCAATCGCGTCGGCGGTATCTCCGGCCCGGCGCTGAAACCAATTGCCCTGCGCTGTGTCTACGAAATTGCCCAGGCCGTCTCCGTACCGATCATCGGCACCGGCGGCGTCTCGACCGGCCGCGATGCCGCCGAAATGCTCATGGCCGGGGCCAGTGTGGTCGGGGTCGGCTCGGCCGTCTACCTGCGCGGGGTATCGGCCTTGCAGGAGATTGGGCAGGAGTTGGCCGACTTTATGACCCAGCACAATTTATTGACGATCGAGTCGCTGCGGGGTCGAAGCCAGCAATGAACAACCCAAGTGCCAGTCACCTCCAGCTTGAGTAACAATGAGCGAAAATTTAACCCAGCCGATCAATCTTCCCCAAGCCTTAAGAATCAGCCGGATTCAAGTAGAAAACAGCTCCACCAAAACCTTTGTGCTGGACGGGGCGGTAGAGGCTGCTCCCGGCCAGTTTGTGATGGTCTGGCTGCCCGGCCTGGAGGATAAACCCTTCAGCCTGGCCGGGGCTGACCCAATAACCCTGACCGTCGCTGCGGTCGGGCCGTTCAGCCGGGCGCTGCACCAGTTAAAGGTGGGGGATTGGCTGTGGGTGCGGGGACCGCTGGGCCGGGGCTATGATTTGCCCCCGGCGGCTCCTAACGAGCCGATTTTGCTCATCGGCGGCGGCTATGGGGTAGCGCCGCTGCTCTTTTTGGCTCGACGCGCCCTGGCCGGCGGCTACCATGTTTCGGCGATTATCGGCGCACGCAGCGAGCCTGATTTAATACTGACCAGAGAGTTTGAAGCCTTAGACGTCTCCCTCTGGCTAACAACAGAGGATGGCTCGCTGGGCCAAAAAGGCCGGGTGACGGACGCCGTTTCGCTGGCCCTGGCCGAAACGCCGGGTAAGCCCAAGGCTGTCTGCGCTTGTGGCCCGACGGGGATGCTGCTGGCAGTGGCAGCTCACTGCGCCGCCGAAAATATTCCGGTGCAGTTGGGCTGGGAGGCTCACATGCGCTGCGGCATCGGCCTGTGCGGCAGTTGCGAAGTTGGTCCAGGCTGGCTGACCTGCCTCGACGGGCCGGTGTTTCCTTTCAACCCGCTCAAAACCTCGCCACTCGATGTGCCCTACTCAGGATGATTTTTGGCTTATGGTCGCACCCTTCGATACACGCTCCACTCGCCCTTCGACAAGCTCAGGACGAGTTCCGCACTACTCAGGGTGCGATTAAGAAAACTCCGAACTGAGGTTAACTAGGGTCTGTTGACATTTCAGTTGGTTGGCCCAAAAACGCCGCTTCGATACGGCTGACGCCTACTCAGCATGCGTTTTCTGGGCCGATTTCGCTGCTTCGATACGCCCTAACGGGCACTCAGCATGCGAAATCGGCAAAGGTCAGCAGACCCTAGAACTGCCCAGCGAAGGCCCGCGCCAAAATCGCCTGGCGCAGTTGCTCCGCCCGGGCTAGGGTGGTCTGAATGACCGCTTCGAGCTGTCCGGCAGCCGCAAAGCGGCGGTCCACCTCGGCGACGATGCGGACTTGATCGGCCAGCGGGGGGACAGGAACGGCTTCACGGAGAAGCGCCGCGATACGAACATTGCCCTGGCCGACATTGCCGGTTTCATACTGGAAGAAGCGGTCTTGGAAATGGTCGCCTTGCAGGGCAAGCAAAAAAAAGCGGGGATTGAGCGGCGGCTGAAAGCGCAGCCGGGCCAGCCGCTGGTTTAAGAGCAGTCCTGCCTCATCTTCCACCATGGCCACGAAACCATAATCTCGCTTGCGACGACTGCCGGTCAAAGTGATCAGAATATCGCCCGATTTCAGCAGATACTTCTCCTTTATCCTATCTTCGATTTCAGCGACAAAAGTTGGCTTCTCGGCCAAGTTTAATTTGCCCCGTTCCACATTTCCGATTCTGACAATCTGAAAACCGGAGGCGCTGTAAGCAGCGCTCTTAAAAGCATAGCCGGCCAGAACGTCGGCGATGGCGACCAAGCTGGCCCAACACCACCCTTCCGGCAAGGGGGGTAAATCAGGGTGAGATTCAGGCAGGATGGCCTGCTCGTGCTTGACAAGGAGGTGCCGCAGCAGGTCAGCCGCAGGCTCATCGGCCGGGTTCAGCGGAACGAGGCGGCCGGTGACGGCCGCTTGAAGAACTGCTGCCTTGTAGCGGGATAGTTTGGCCTGGATTTGCCGCAGAGTTGCGGTTCCGGCGTCGAGTCGAGCGAAACGGTGTTCGATGGCGGTGGCGATGCGCTGTTGTTCGGCCAGGGGCGGGACGGGAAGGGGCAACTGCTCCAGATCAGTATAACGCAGGTTGTTGATGTTGATCCCGGAGGACTTGGCCTGAATGAGCTGGCGGTAGCGATTGGATCGGAAAAAGTAGCCTACGAATTTCGGTTCAACCTCCGGCTTGCAACGGGCCACCGCGCAGAAAGCACCGCAAGCCCCCGGCCAGGAGAGGACCAGTTGCGCGGCTTTGCCGACCAACTCCTTGCTGCCGCTGGACATGCCAATGATTATATCCCCAGGCTGCAAGCGCTGCTCTGCCTTGACATACTTCTGCGGAACGTAGATCAAATCATTCTCCAGGATCAGTCCCTCGTCCCGGATGTTGGTTGCCCGTAGAATCGGCAGGTAGCCAGTTCTGGGCGTCGAACTCGCCTCAATTTTGGGGTAAGATACACCCCGGATCAGTTGAGCCAGTTCCCCCAGGGGTAATTCGACCCATCCGGTCATTTTGAGTTCCTAGGAACCTGAATCCGATGTTTTGCCTAAAATGGACAGGATTTACAGGATTAACAAGATTCTTGACTAATTTTTATCCTGTAAATCTTGTTAATCCTGTCGAGAAAATAAATACTACCAGATTAATGCTAGATTAATGTGGAACTTTTATAGTGAGGCCACTCAGGACTAAAGTCCAATTAAAGTCGGCTTGTAGCAGAAATGGAGGTTTTTAAATGCCAAAAAAGCTCATCCTGATTCCTTTAATTGCCTCGGTCGCCCTGGTGGCCCTGGTAGCCGTTTCGTTAGCGGTCTTTGCTTTTGCAGTTGACCCGGCAACGGCTCAAAGTGAGGAGGCCGTGACCATTGAGGCTGCGCCGGTTCACGTCCAGCCGGCAGTCATTGAGTCTCAGGTGAAGTACGAAGGCTATTCGGGCGGCTGCTCTCACTCAACCAAGATGATGATGACCGACAAGAGCGACCAAAAAACTCTTGAAACCCCCAGTGATCAACTGCTAACCCAGGCCATACGCTAGTTAGCCTTTAAGTTTGTTTTTAAAACCCCGTTTGAGCCTGAACGGGGTTTTTTTATTTTTCTGCGACCATGCCCCTTGTAACCTGTTCACCCTCACGGGGTATCTTTGCGGCGTCAGCAGCCCGGCTCGCCGTGATTGCCGCAGCAGGTTGAGCCGGTGCGAAGTTTGCGCCAGTTGTTGCGCACAAAAAGATAAAGTTTTCGGCCCAGCGGCATCGGCTGGAGCAAATTTTCCAGGGTTTCGCTGGGCGTGCCGTGACGATGTTCAGCGCACATGTGACTCTCCTAAGAAAATAGTAGACGGTAGTCGGTAGACAGAAGACAGGGAAATGAGATTCCCTGCCACCTTTGCTGCCCTGCTACCTTTTCATAATTGGTGGCTTCTTACTACCCTATCCGGCTAAATAAGCGGCTTCCCCACCGTTCCCGGCGGGATTTCCAGAAATTGCAGAGCTTGTTGGCGCAGAGAGAGGAGTAACTCCTCCAAATCCTGGCCGAGGAGGGGGATATAACCACCGGCCATATTGGTATGTCCCCCGGCCGAACCTTTACTCCCGACAATTTCCCGCACCAGTTGGCCGGCGCCGCGCTGTTTGCGCGTGCGGACCGCCAAAATCAGGTTGCCTTTATGGACCCCCATACAAACCACCCAGCGCGCCCCTTTCAGGCGCAGTAACAGGTCGGCCAGCTCAGCCGCCAGGTCTGGATAGGCCATCGGCCCCACGTACGAGATAACTACGCCATCATAAACTCGGGCGGCCCGTAAAGCGGCATCAAAGCTTTTGAAATAGTCGGCGGGAAGTTGCGCCCGTTCAATCTGCACCAACGCCTCGACGTCAATGCGAGTTTGCAGGTAGAAATAAGCCGACACATCCAGCGGGCTGATCCCTCGACCCAGTCCCATTGTATCGGTTTTAATGCCGTAGAACAGGGCCGTGGCCAGGGCCGGGGATGGCTCGATCCCGGCGGCTTGCAGATACTCGGTCAGCATGCTCGAGGTAGAGCCTACCTCGGAACGAACATCCACAAAGGCGGCGGCAAAAGGCGCTTCTCGCCGGGGGTGATGGTCAATGACGACGGCCGCCGTCGCTGCGGCAGACAGGGCATTGTTGCCGGTGCCGGGTTGAGTGTCTACGAGGGCGACCGGCCTGGAAGGGTTCAAATCCAGGTCAGTCAGCAGGCGCAGGGGGTTGCCCAGGTAGCGGACCAGCGCCTTGTTTTCAGCCCGGCCGATGATACCCTTGTAAGCAATTTGGCTGTCTATTTTTAAGCACTCGGCCAGCAAATACTGCAAAGCCGCGGCGCTGGCAATAGCATCTGGGTCAGGATCGTTATGGGGCAAAATTAAAACAAAACTTGCCTGTCCGACAGCTTTGAGCAGCCCTTCGAGACGTTCTGGGGGGGTTGAAATATGCTTTCGGCTGGCCAATGTGTCACCTCAATCAAATCGAGCCATTACCAATTCTGTGTACCAGGCTCACCCTTGAATGGCCCAACAATATCGCTGGTAATCCAGCCCCCATAGAAGGCCCCGGTCTGCGGCCGGACGCGCTCCCCTTCCACAAAACAGGCATCCATCAGGTGCGGATAGAAGGCCACATAGCCACGGATCGACTCAAAGCCGGGCGTCGGCTGGGGGTAGAACCAGGCCGCATGAGCCGCTTGCTTGTCCCCGACGGCAATGGTGTAGTAACCCGCCTGGCCCTTCCACTCGCACCAGGAGGAGCGCGAGGTTGGCTGGAGATACTCCATCTTTATGTCTTCAGGCGGGATATAATAAACGGGCGGATGGCTTGTCTCCAGAACCCGCCTGGCCCGGCGTGTCTCGGCGATGGTGATCCCGTTAAAAACTACTTGAATGTATCTGGTCGTGTCTTCCAGGCGCGGAGGGCGGGGATAATCCCAAACCGACTCCTGACCAGGGCCGGGGGCAATGCGGCGCGGCATGGGTCTAACCTCCTTTTGCCCGCCTGAGTGGGCTAATTTTACTCTTGTCAGGGCTTTTGTTTTGTGCGATACTGGAATGGGAGCCAGCCCGATTACGGCTCACTCTTTTGCCGATAACCTTACACATTTCCGCAAGAATGTCAAAATGCTTGGTGAGGAGGTTTTAGTTTGGTCTAGTACTCTTTCCTACCCCTGGTTAGAAAATTTGCAAGTTTTTTGCAACAGCTATGCGCTATAATGATGGTAGAAATTTGGAACTGGTCAAGGACTACCGCTTAGTTTATCTTCATATCGGAGTTAAGCCATGTACGTGAAATTTTGGGGCACGCGCGGTTCAATAGCCACTTCACTGCCCGCCGAAGCGATTAAACAAAAAATCTTCCAGGCGCTTGAAGGCGCAGCCGGTTTAAATCTGGCGGATGAGGCTGTCCTGAAGCGTTATATGGAACGACTGCCTTTTACTATTTGGGGCACCGCCGGCGGCAATACGCCCTGCCTGGAAATTCGCTCAGGCAACCAGCTCTTGATCCTTGATGCCGGTTCCGGCTTGAGGTTGTTGGGCTTAGAGTTGATGCAAAATGGCTTTGCCGAAGGCAATCAGCGCGCCGATCTCTTGATTACCCATACCCACTGGGATCATATTCACGGCTTTCCCTTCTTTCGACCGGCTTTCATTCCCCACAATCATTTCACCTTTCACAGCCCTTTTCCCGACCTGGCCGAGCGCCTGGCCGAGCAGCAGCAGCCTAATTTCTTCCCGGTACCGCTCAACTATATGAGCGCCACACTCCAGTTCAACACATTGGCTGAAAACCAGTGGTATCAGTTGGGCAACTTCAAAATCTACCCCATGCGCTTGGTCCATCCCGGTGAAACCTACGGCTATCGCATCGAAGCCGCCAGCTCCAGCCTGGTCTGGGCGACCGACTCGGAATACAAGCAGGTGGACTGGGCCAGCACCGAGAATTACCTGAATTTTTTCCAAAATGCCGACTTGCTGGTCTTTGATGCGCAATACAGTCTGAGCGAAGTTTTGGATAAACCGGATTGGGGGCACAGCAGCGCCATCATGGGCGCCGAATTTGCCTCTCGCGCCGGAGTGAAAAAATTGGCCCTGGCTCATCACGATCCGACCAGTTCCGATGAAAAAATCTGGTCCGATCGGGAACAGGCCGAAGCCTATCTGCAGCGCCGCCAGAAGAACCAGCCTGCTTGCGAAGTGCTGGTAGCTTATGATGGCCTGACTTTGGAGCTGTAAATAATTTCATGATAAAACCTGAAACGCTTACCCCGCCCAAACAGAACATGACCCTGGAACGCCTGAAAAGTTTGTATGAACTCATCGGGCGTATGAACTCCGTTTACGACTTAACCGAACTGCTCGAATTTGTGGTCGAGCGGGCGCTGAGTTTGACCGGCGGCCGGCGCGGGTTGCTGCTGTTAAGCGACGACTACGAGCGCAAACTGCAAGAGATTGCCGTAGCCAAGGGTGAGGAACTGGGCAAACAGGACCTGGAACAGGCGCTCACTTTTGTCAGCACGACCGTTATCAAAGACGTGCTGGATTGCGGCGAACCCCGGCTGATTGCCGATTTGCAGACCGATCAGCGCTATGAAGGAGCAGCCAGCGAAGCGACGCTTACCTTTAAAAAAGTACGCTCGGTCCTGGCCGTGCC
Organism: Anaerolineales bacterium; assembly: GCA_015075185.1. GTDB lineage: Bacteria > Chloroflexota > Anaerolineae > 4572-78 > J111 > DSQQ01. Next base: position 1,197,731 of record JABTUW010000001.1, read on the forward strand.
GCTCAAGGTTGAAGCGCAACTGGTCGGCCTGATCTACATTGACCACTTCCGGCAGGGTATTTTTGGACAGGGTGATTTGGAGTTTCTGAGCGCCTTTGCCAGCCAGGCGGCCCTGGCGATTCACCGGGCGCAGCAGCACCAGCGCCAGGTAAATGAGCTAACCCTGCTGAACGAGTTGAGCCGGAGTGTGGTCCAGGTGCTTGACCTGGAAGAAGTGTTGACCCGGATTGTCAACGAGGCGATTCGCATGTTAAATGTCGAAACCGGCTCGGTGCTGCTGCTGGACGAAGCCGCTTCGGAGTTGTTTTTTGCCACTTCTGTTTCTGCCGGGCGGCGGCTGGAGATTTCCACCCGGCTGCGGCGAGACCAGGGCGTCGCCGGTTGGGTAGTCACTCATCAAGAACCGGCCTGCATCGGCGAGGTGGCGCAAGACCCGCGCTGGTTCGGCGAAGTGGAAACGAGTTTTGCCACGCGCTCCCTGTTATGTGTGCCCTTGCAGATAGATGGGCGGGTGTTGGGGGTTTTGCAGGCGCTCAACAAGAAAAGCCCCGATGGGTTTGACCGGGGCGATATTGCCCGCCTGTCGGCTTTTGCCGCCTCGGCCACCATTGCTATCGAAAACGCGCGCCTCTTTCAAGAGGTCCGCCAGGCGCGTCACTTGCGCGCTTTGAATGAGTTGGCTCTATCGTTGAGCAGCACCCTGGATCTGGACACGATCCTGAACCTCGGCCTGGAAAAATCGTTGCTGATGCTGGGGGCCGAAGCGGGGATGATTAGTCTGCGCCTGGAGCAGCAGGCAAGTGCCAGCTTTATCCATGTCAGCCGGGGTTTGTCCGGGCAGCCTGCCCTGCCCCAACTGGAGCAGCAGATATTAGACAAACTTTCGGCTTTGATTCTGCAAGGGGGAATGGATAAAGTGCTGCTGCTCGACAAGACTCATCCTCAAAACTTTGCTGGCGAAGTTGATCTGGCAGCGGCCAGCATTAAGGCTCTGGCCTTTGCGCCCATTACTATCGGCCACAAAGTGAACGGCGCTTTGACGATAATGAGAACCACTTCAGCCTCGTTTAGCGAGGAAGAGATAAATTTACTGGTCAGTATTACCCACATCATCGGTCTGGCGAGTCAAAATGCCATCCATTATAACCAGGTGGGCACCCAGGCCATGCACCTGACCTATCTCAACGAGGTGGGCAGCGCCTTAACCCGCAGTCTCGACCTGGCCCACGTGCTCAAGGTGATCATCGCCGGGGTCAATACGCTGCTGGAAACGGAACGCACTTCAGTATTCCTGATAGATACCGAAACCGACGAATTGGTGCTGCGCTACAGCACCGACGGCGAGGCCAACATTCGACTGCCCGCGCCCTGGCAGGGAATTGCCGGCTGGGTTGCTACCCATGACCAGCCGGCGCTGGTCAACGATACTATGACCGACCCGCGCCATCTGCGCCAGCTAGCCATTGAAATCGGCTACGAGGCCCACTCCATCCTGTGCGTTCCTCTCAAAGTCGAGGGCCAGGTTATCGGCGTGCTCGAGGTTCTGAACAAAACCGATGGGCAGCAGTTCAATTATTACCATCAAGCGTTGTTGACCGAACTGACCAAGTGGGCCGCTATTGCCCTGCACAACGCCCGCCTCTTTGATGAGCGCGGACAAGCCTATCAACGTTTGGCTGCGGAGCAACAGCGCCGGGTAGCCGCAGAAACCCGTGGAGCGATGGCCGCGATCATTCTGGATATGGCCCACACTATGAACAATGTCATCGGGGCTATTCGGGTCTGGGCGACTCGCCTGGAGAAGGCAGCCCAAACGAATCCCCAGGTTACCCTGGCTAAGTTTAATAACGAACTGCGCCGGATGCGGGAAAATACCGAGGAGGCGATCAGGCTGATCAGCACCATGACCGACCCCCTGGAGGAAGCTGTTCTGGCCCCGACGGATGTGCATGACTGCCTGGCCAGAGCCATTCAAAGCTGCTGGTGGCCGGAGAATGTCTTTCTTGAGCGAGACTATGGGCGTGATGTGCCCCTGGTTCGGGCCAATGCCAAACGCCTGGAAGCCGTCTTTCACAACTTGCTGTCCAACGCTATTCAGATCTTAAGCCGGCCTGGCGGCACGATTCGCTTAACGACTCGCCGGGCCAGCCCCGGCCAGGTAGAAATCGTCGTCGCCGACGACGGCCCCGGCATCCCGCCCGAATTGCAGGATCGGGTTTTCAATCCGGGGGTTTCAGGCAAAGAAGGCGGATTGGGCCTGGGGCTGTGGCTCGTCGAGACCTTTGTTCATCAATTTGATGGGCAGATTGAATTTACTACTTCACCGGAAAAGGGAACGGCTTTTACCATTACTTTGCAGCCAGTGAACAATTTGATGTCATTAAGTTAAGGATAACAAGCACCCTGAGTAGCGCGGAACGGAGTGGAGCGCGTATCGAAGGGTGCGGTTCATCGTTGGATGAGCCGCTAACTCGCATCCTTCGATACGGTTTCGCTTCGCTTAACCTACTCAGGATGCTCCTAATTTGGAGAAACAGCTATGCCTCAACCAGCAAACATTCTTGTCGTCGAAGATCGCACAGATTGGCAGGATATTATCTGCCAGGCGATTGCGGAAAAAGGTCACATCACCCATTCGGCCACTTCTTACCAGGAAGCTGTAGCGATGCTGGCCGCTCACCCATTTGACCTGGCCGTAGTTGACCCGGTGCTGGATGCCAGCAACCGCTTTAATCGGGATGGCTTGAGTGTTATCCAAAAGATTGGCGAGTTGCAGCTTGGCCTGCCGATCATGGTCATTACCGGTTCGCTGACGCACGATTTAAAAGCCAGTTTGCAGCATCTCTATCCCGGCGCGCCGGTTCTATTTAAGGAACGTTGGGATGCCGCCGAATTTAGCGATGTGGTTGACCAGTTGATGGGTGTGAGCACGAGTCCTGAAGTGGCTAACGGGGTCGCCCCGGCTAACTCTGTGACCGATTTGGCCCCTGCGCTGGAGGCCCCAGCCAGCCAGGTACCGGGCCATACCCGTGTCTTGGTGGTCGAAAATCGTGAAGATTGGCAGCAAATTGTGACGGCTGTTCTGGCAGAGGCCGGCTGCTTCTGGCGTGTGGCTGGCACAGCTCAGGAAGCGCTGCGCGAAATGGAGCAGGAAAGTTTTCACCTGATCATCCTGGATCTGAAGCTGCAGCAACCCACACTGCCGCTGCGCTCCACCGAAGGCTGGCTGCTGCTTGATCATCTCGTCGAAACGCAGCCTGCCTCAAAAATTGTTATCTTGAGCGGCAAAGCCGGCCCCGGCGAGGTGGCCGATTTGTTGACCCACTATCCGATTATCACCTTTATCGAAAAACAGGGCTTTACCCCCCAGGCGCTGCTGGAAGCGCTGGCCCAGGCAGTCCAAACGCCGGAATTACGCATTCAAACCTTCGGCCAGTTTCGCTTGTGGTGCGATGGCCGGGCCATCGAGGTGTGGGAGCGCCCCCAGGCCGAAACGGTACTGAAACTGCTGCTGGTTCGCCGGGCACGGGGCGGGCGGGCTGTCGCCGCCGACGAGTTGATCACCCGCCTTTGGCCGGACTCCGACGAGGAGGGCGGACGCAAGAAGCTGCTACCGCTCATCAGCAATGCCCGCCACACCCTGGAGCCGGACATCGAGCCGCGCGACTCTCATTTCATTTTGCGCAGTTCTAACGGCTACTTTTTCGATTTGGGCGAGAACGTCACCTGGGATTTACTAAGTTTCCGCGAGCACCTGCGCCAGGGCCGCCGGCTGGCCCGCGAAGAGCGCTGGGCCGAAGCCGCCGCAGAATTGGCAAAAGGCCGCGCCCTCTATCGGGGTGACTTTTTGGCCGAGGATCGCTACACCGATTGGGTCATTGATATGCGCCGCGAAATCGCCACCGACTATTGCGAATTGCTCACCCTGCTGGCCGATGTTTATGCGCTGCTGGGCCAATATCCCCAGGCAATTGACGCCGGCGAAGCGGCGCTGCGCAAAGACCCGCTGCTGGAAGGTATCTACCGCCGCCTGATGCGCTTTCATTATTGTCAGGGGGAAAAAGGCCAAGCCCTGCGTGTCTACCGCGACTGCCTCAAGCTGTTTGAGGAGCTTTTTGGCGAGAGTCCCACCCTGGCCACCCGTGAGCTGTACCAGGCTATCGCCAGCGATGCGCCGGTGGAGTGCCTGCCGAAGGAGTAATTCAGGCTACCTCGTAAACACTGCCTTGTTCAAACCTGAACGTTATTCGCCAGTTACCGGAAACCTTGATGGGGGTAATCTCGTCCTTCGATACGGCCTTTGGCCTACTCAGGACGAGATGAACGCCTCCTGAGTAGCCCTGAGTGAAACGAAGGGCGTATCGAAGGAGGCGCTTTTGAAAACTCACCTACCAAATCTGAACACACCCCATTTTAATATATCCCATTGACAGAGGAAGGATTTAGGTATATGGTGTGATTAGATTCAAAAGGAGCAGATTGTCCGAACAACGCAAAAGGAGTTTTTATGAAAGTAGGTATTTTATCTGATATTCATGATAATATCTGGAAATTGGCCGGGGTGCTGGCCGGTCTGCAGGAGGCCGAGGTTTTGATCTGCTGCGGCGACCTGTGCTCGCCGTTCATCATCGGCCTGCTGGCCGAAGGCTTCCGCGACCGGCCCATTCACATCGTCTTTGGCAACAACGACGCCGACCTTTTTCGGATTACCAACAACGCCAAAAAGTATGCCCACGTTCACCTGCACGGCGAATTTTTCCAGGCTGAATTGGGCGGAAAACGCTTTGCCGTCAATCACTTCGATTACCTGGCCCGGCCCATCGCCGCCTCCGGCCAGTATGATGTAGTCTGCTACGGCCACAACCATATTTACAAGATCGAGCCACTGGGCCGCTCCCTGACCATCAATCCGGGGGCGATCATGGGCTACGATCCGGTCGGCAAAAAGGCCATTCCTTCGACGTTTGTGCTCTATGACACCGAGACCGGGAGCGCCTCTGGCTTTGAGGTTCGGGCAGATCAGGTTATTCTCTATACCCACTAGGATTATATTGAATAGCTCTTCTGGAATCTCCTAGACCACTCCAACGGGTGTAACTGGCCAGGAAAAAGAGGAGTATAAATTTAGATAGGGCTTTTTATTTTTACAAATTATTGTGAAAAAGTTCACCTTAAAGGAGAAAAAAATGGCAACCAAAACCAAAACACAGGAAAATTCACGCCCGGCAGTACGGATGATCAAGACCAGCCACGATCTTCCGAAAGAAACTCGCGAGGACATGGTGCGGCTCTTGAATCAACACTTGGCTGACACGTTTGACCTTTTCAGCCAGACCAAGCAAGCCCACTGGAATGTAAAAGGCCCACAGTTTTACCAACTTCACGAGCTGTATGACGAACTGGCCGGGGAGTTGCTGGCCTACACCGATCTAATTGCCGAACGAGCGACGGCTCTCGGCGGGGCAGCGACGGGCACGGTTCGCATGGCCGCTCAGGCGTCGCGCCTGCCTGAGTTTAAGGACAGCCCGGTCGGCAGCCGGGAGAGCGTGCAACTGTTGGTTGAGCGCTACGCCGCACTGGCCGAATCTACCCGCCAGGGGATTGACACTGCCGACGAGGCGGGAGACATGGATACGGCCGACTTGCTGACGGAAGTGTCTCGCGGTTTGGATAAGTCTTTATGGTTCCTGGAGGCCCATATTCAGCAAGGGGAGTAGACTCATTCCGGGCTGTAGTTAATACTTTACCCATCTGAGCGAGAAAACGTTAAGAAAATCACCCATGAGAGCTATCCAAAAGATAGCTCTTTTTTCTTGTCAAAAATCACCCATGTGAGGTATAGGCAATGGAAAGGGAAGTGGTACGATTCAAAAAATCCTATGCGGCAAAATAGGCAAGCTTTGAAGGTTGGGGCGCGGCTGTGTAACCTGCTCCTTTGGTATGAGAGCTTATGGTAAAGAACACGCCCACCCGCTTAATTGTTAATCATACACCTACCTGGCAGGTAATTTTTAGGTATACAGTAAGGACCGGCAACCAATGACCCCTGCCCTTTTATGATAACCAGGACACCTGCCACTTTTTCCCATTGAAAATCTAAAGTATCCAAGTTTATAATTGGTACTCCACTGTGGTTGTATTTGAGGAAGCCTGATGAAGAAAAACATTCAAGCCCCTGCGACGATGCCAGCCGGTACACTGACCCTGGATCCAACTCCCGATCTCCGGGTACTGCTTTACAGCCTTCAGGCGGTGCGTGATGGAGATTTTTCGGTGCGGCTGCCGGGCGATTGGACAGGCCTGGAGGGGAAGATTGCCGACACATTTAATGAGATTGTCACTGCCAACCAGAAAATGGCTCAGGAATTACGGCGTGTGGGTCAGGTGGTGGGTAAGGAGGGAAAAACGCGGGAACGTACCCGCTTTGATTTATCCAAGGGCGCTTGGGGCGAGATGGAGGTTTCGGTCAACACGCTCATTGACGACCTGCTGAGACCAACCACAGAAGTGACGCGGGCCATCGCCGCCGTCGCCCAGGGGAATCTGACCCAAACCGTCCGGCTGGATGTGGACGGGCGGCCGCTGGAAGGAGAGTTTCTGCGCTCGGCCACGATTGTTAATACCATGATCCAGCAGCTCGGCGTCTTCACCTCAGAAGTCACGCGCGTGGCCCGCGAGGTCGGCAGCGAAGGCAAGCTCGGTGGCCAGGCCCAGGTGCCAGAGGTAAGCGGCGTCTGGAAGGACCTGACCGAAAGCGTCAACTCAATGGCCAGCAACCTGACCGCCCAGGTCCGCAACATCTCCGAGGTCACCATCGCCGTGGCTAACGGCGACCTCTCGCGCAAGATCACCGTAGATGTGCGCGGCGAAATCTTGCAACTTAAGGAAGCCATCAACACGATGGTAGACCAGTTGCGTTCCTTCGCCTCGGAAGTCACCCGCGTGGCCCGCGAGGTCGGCACCGAAGGCAAGCTCGGCGGTCAGGCGGTCGTGCCGGGCGTGGCCGGAACCTGGAAAGACCTGACCGACAGCGTCAACGCGATGGCCGGCAACCTGACCGCCCAGGTCCGCAACATCGCCGAAGTAACCACCGCCGTCGCCCGTGGCGACCTGTCGCGTAAGATCACGGTGGATGTCAGCGGTGAAATCCTTGAGCTGAAGAACACGATCAACACGATGGTTGACCAGCTCAACGCCTTTGCCGGGGAAGTCACCCGCGTGGCTCGCGAGGTCGGCACCGAAGGCAAGCTCGGCGGCCAGGCCCAGGTGCCGGGCGTGGCCGGAACGTGGAAGGATTTGACCGACAATGTGAATTTCATGGCCAGCAACCTGACCGCCCAGGTGCGCAACATCGCCGAAGTAGCGACGGCCATCGCCAGCGGCGACCTGTCCAAGAAGATCACCGTCAACGTGAGCGGCGAAATCCTCCAGTTGAAAGAAACGCTGAACACGATGGTTGACCAGCTCAACGCCTTTGCCGGGGAAGTGACCCGCGTGGCCCGCGAGGTCGGCACCGAAGGCCGGCTGGGGGGACAGGCGGTTGTGCCGGGCGTAGCTGGCACCTGGAAAGACCTGACCGACAACGTCAACTCGATGGCCAATAACCTGACCGCCCAGGTCCGCAACATCGCCGAGGTATCCACAGCCATCGCCAACGGCGACCTGTCCAAGAAGATCACCGTGGACGTCAGCGGCGAAATTTTGCAGCTTAAGGAAACCATCAACACGATGGTTGACCAGCTCAACGCCTTTGCCGGGGAAGTGACCCGCGTGGCCCGCGAGGTCGGCACCGAAGGCAAGCTCGGCGGCCAGGCAGTCGTGCCGGGCGTGGCCGGAACCTGGAAAGACCTGACCGACAGCGTCAACTCGATGGCCAGCAACCTGACTGCCCAGGTGCGCACATCGCCGAAGTGGCACGGCTGTCGCCAGCGGCGACTTATCGAGCAAGATCACGGTGGACGTGAAGGGCGAGATTCTTGAACTGAAGAACACCCTCAACACGATGGTGGACCAGCTCAACGCCTTTGCCGGGGAAGTGACCCGCGTGGCTCGCGAGGTCGGCACCGAAGGCAAGCTCGGCGGGCAGGCCCAGGTGCCGGGCGTGGGTGGGACCTGGAAAGACCTGACCGACAGCGTTAACTTTATGGCCAGCAACCTGACCGCCCAGGTGCGCAACATCGCCGAAGTGGCGACGGCCATTGCCAGCGGCGACCTGTCCAAGAAAATCACGGTAGACGTCAGCGGCGAGATCCTCCAGTTGAAGGAAACCCTGAACACGATGGTAGACCAGCTCAACGCCTTTGCCGGGGAAGTGACCCGCGTGGCCCGCGAGGTCGGCACCGAAGGCAAGCTCGGCGGCCAGGCTCGTGTACCCGGCGTGGGCGGAACCTGGAAGGATTTGACCGACAGCGTCAACTCGATGGCCAGCAACCTGACTGCCCAGGTCCGCAACATCGCCGAAGTGACCACCGCCGTCGCCCGCGGTGACCTGTCGCGCAAGATCACGGTCAATGTCAGCGGCGAAATCCTCGAGCTAAAAAACACGATCAACACGATGGTGGACCAACTCAACGCCTTTGCCGGGGAAGTGACTCGTGTCGCCCGTGAGGTCGGCACCGAAGGCAAGCTCGGTGGGCAGGCCCAGGTGCCAGGTGTGGCCGGAACGTGGAAAGACCTGACCGACAATGTCAACTTCATGGCCAGCAACCTGACCGCCCAGGTCCGCAACATCGCCGAAGTGGCGACGGCTATTGCCAGCGGCGACCTGTCCAAGAAGATCACCGTGGATGTGCGCGGCGAGATTTTGCTGCTCAAGGAAACCCTGAATACCATGGTTGAGCAGCTTCGCTCATTCGCCGCCGAAGTCACCCGTGTGGCCCGCGAGGTCGGCACCGATGGCCGGCTGGGGGGACAGGCGGTTGTGCCGGGCGTGGGCGGCACATGGAAGGACCTGACCGACAACGTCAACCTGCTGGCGGCCAACCTGACCACCCAGGTCCGCAACATTGCCGAAGTGACCACCGCCGTCGCCCGCGGCGACCTCTCCCGCAAGATCACGGTGGACGTGAAAGGCGAGATTCTCGAATTAAAGATCACTATCAACACCATGGTAGACCAGCTCAACGCCTTTGCCGCCGAAGTCACCCGCGTCGCCCGCGAGGTCGGCACCGAAGGCAAGCTCGGCGGCCAGGCTCGCGTGCCGGGCGTGGCCGGTACCTGGAAAGACCTGACCGACAACGTCAACGTGATGGCCGCCAACCTGACCGAACAGGTGCGCGGTATCGTCAAAGTTGTTACGGCGGTAGCCGACGGCGACCTCAAACAGAAATTGACGGTTAACGCCAAAGGCGAGGTGGCCGCCCTGGCCGAAACGATCAACAACATGACCAACACCCTGGCTACCTTCGCCGACCAGGTGACGACTGTGGCCCGTGAAGTGGGCGTGGAAGGCCGCCTGGGCGGTCAGGCCAACGTCCCCGGCGCAGCCGGAACCTGGAAGGATCTGACCGGCAACGTCAACCTGCTGGCCGCCAACCTGACCACCCAGGTGCGGGCCATCGCCGAGGTAGCTACTGCCGTGACCAAGGGCGACCTGACCCGCTCCATCCAGGTGGAAGCCCGCGGCGAGGTGGCCGAGCTGAAAGACAACATCAATACGATGATTGATAACCTGCGGCTCACCACCGAACGCAACACCGAGCAGGACTGGCTCAAAACAAACCTGGCCCGCTTTACCGGTATGTTGCAGGGCCAACGCGATCTGGTCACTGTCGGCAAGATGCTCCTTTCGGAGTTGGTGCCGCTGGTCAATGCGCACCAGGGCATTATCTACCAGATGGATACGGAAGGCACCCCGGACTTAATGATGCTGGCCAGTTATGCCAACACCTCGGAAAACGGGTATCCCACCCGGATCTCGCTGGGTGACGGCTTCATTGGACAGTGTGCGGTGGAGAAACGGCGCATCCTGGTTGCCAATGTGCCGGCCAACACCATCCCTATCGATTCCGTCCTCTTCCACGCCCTGCCACGCAGCATCGTCGTTTTCCCGGTGGTCTTTGAGGGCCAGATCAAGGCGGTGCTGGGCCTGGCCTCGCTGAACGATTTTGCGCCGGCCCACCTGGCCTTCCTGGAACAACTGACGGCCAGCATTGGCATTGTGCTCAACAGCATCGAGGCCACCATGCAGACCGAAGGACTGCTCAAGCAGTCGCAGCAACTGGCCGCCGAGCTGCAAGCGCAGCAGAAGGAGCTCCAGCAGACCAACGAGCAGCTCGCCCAGAAGGCCCAGCAGCTCGCCGAGCAGAACGTCGAGGTGGAGCGCAAGAACCAGGAAATCGAACAGGCCCGCCGGGCGCTGGAAGAGAAGGCCGCCGAACTGGCCCTGACCTCCAAGTACAAGTCCGAGTTCCTGGCTAACATGTCACACGAGCTGCGCACGCCGTTGAACAGCATCCTGATCCTGGGCCAGCAGCTCAGCGATAACCCTGAGGGCAACTTATTACCCAAGCAGGTCGAATTTGCCCGGACCATTCACGGCGCGGGCACCGACCTATTGAACCTGATCAGCGATATCCTCGACCTGTCGAAGATCGAGTCCGGCACGGTCACGGTAGAAGCGGAGGAGGTCTACTTCGCCGATATGCTTGATATGATTAGCCGGACCTTCCGGCACGAAGCGGAGAGCCGGAAACTCTCCTTTAACGTGCAGGTGGACGACAATCTCAGCCCCAGCCTTGTTACCGACTCGAAGCGCTTGCAGCAGGTCCTCAAGAATCTGCTGTCCAACGCCTTCAAATTTACCGAGCGAGGGGGCGTGCAGCTAAAAGTTTCTACGGCGACGCACGGCTGGAGTTCCGACCATCCCATTCTCAAAGGAGCGGCGGCTGTAGTCGCTTTCGAGGTCGCCGACACGGGCATCGGCATTGCGCCCGAAAAACAGAAGATCATCTTCGAGGCGTTCCAGCAGGCCGACGCCGGGACCAGCCGTAAATTCGGCGGGACCGGCCTGGGGTTGGCCATCAGCCGCGAGCTGGCCAACCTGTTGGGCGGGGAAATTCAGTTGCGCAGCACCCCCGGCCTGGGCAGCACTTTCACTCTCTACCTGCCGCAGACGTACGTCGGCCCGTCCCTGTCCAGTGGGATGATGATGGATGGCGGCGCGGCCCCGGCTCCGCAGCCCGCGCGGTTCCCCAAGGTTCGGCTGCCGGAACTGCCCATAGAGCAGGTTCCCGACGACCGCGAGAACTTGCAGCCCGACGACCCGGTCCTGCTGGTCGTCGAGGATGATCCGCATTATGGCCGTATCCTGGTAGACCTGGCCCATGACCAGGGGTTCAAGGTCGTCGCGGCCACCCGGGGCGCGGAGGCCCTGACCCTGGCCCGGCAGTTCCAGCCAACAGCCGTGTCACTGGACGTATTCCTGCCGGACATGTTGGGCTGGACCGTGCTCAGCCATCTGAAACAAGACTTAAACACGCGGCACATTCCGGTGCAAATGGTGACCCTGGACGAAGACCGGCAGCATGGCCTGGCCCGCGGCGCCTTCAACTTCTTGACCAAGCCCGCCACCACGGAGGACCTGGGGGTCGCCCTCTCCCGGATCAAAGACTACGCGACGCCGCGCCGGAAGCGGCTGCTGGTGGTGGAAGACAACGCGGTCGAGCAGATGAGTATTAGCGAGCTGCTGGGGCATGACGATATTGATATCGTCACCGCAGGCACGGGGAACGAGGCGCTCGCCGCGCTGCGCCGGCAGCCGTTCGATTGTGCTGTGCTGGATTTGCGGCTGCCGGATATGTCTGGCTTTGAGGTGTTGGAATGTATTCGCGACGAAAAAGTCTTCTCTGATTTGCCGGTAGTAGTCTTTACCGGCAAAGAATTATCGCCGGAGGAAGACGCCCGGCTGCGCATGCTGGCTCGCAGCGTGGTCGTCAAAGGGGTCGAGTCGCCCGAACGGCTGCTCGATGAGACAGCGCTGTTCCTGCACCGGGTTGTGTCCAACCTGCCGCCGGAAAAACAGCAGATGCTCGACCGGCTGCATCAATCCGACGATGACCTGGTGGGGAAGAAAGTGTTGGTGGTGGACGACGATGTGCGGAACATCTTTGCTCTGAGCAGCGTTTTGGAACGTCGTGGGATGACCGTGCTGACCGCCGGCACGGGCCGCGAGGCTATCACGACCCTCGAAGCCACGCCCGACCTGGCCATCGTGCTGATGGATATTATGATGCCGGAGATGGACGGCTACCAGACGATGCAGGTGATCCGGCAGAACCCGGCCTTCCGGCGGCTGCCGATTATCGCTCTGACGGCCAAGGCCATGAAGGGCGACCGCGAGAAGTGCCTGGAAGCCGGCGCCTCCGACTACCTGGCCAAACCGGTCAACACCGAACAACTGTTATCGGCGTTGCGGATGTGGCTCCATCGCTAAGACTGAGGCTAAGACCAAGGCTGAGGCTGAGGGAACGATGAAATACTTAGCCTCAGCCTTAGCCTTCTTGGAGAAAGACTATGAGCAAGAAAGAAAAGGTCAATATCCTCCTGGTTGATGATCAGCCGGCCAAATTGCTCAGTTATGAAGTCATCCTGGGTGAACTGGGCGAGAATCTGATCAAGGCTCGCTCTGGGAAGGAAGCCCTGGAGTACCTGTTGAAGACTGATGTGGCCGTTGTCTTGATGGACGTGAGCATGCCGGAACTGGATGGGTTTGAGCTGGCCGAGCTTATCCGCCAGCACCCCCGCTACCAGAAGACGGCAATCATCTTTGTCTCCGCCGTACACCTGACAGACATTGACCGGCTCAGGGGCTACCAACATGGAGCGGTGGATTACGTTTCGGTCCCGGTCGTTCCTGAAATTTTGCGGGCCAAAGTGGGCGTATTTGTTGACCTGTACCGCAAGACCCAGCAGTTGGAACGGCTCAATCGTGAGCTGGAACAGCGTGTCACAGAACGAACGGCGGCCCTGGATCGGGAACGGGAATTGCTCCAGAAAATCTTTGATAAAATTCCGGTGATGATTGTTCTGTACCGGCCCGATACGCGCGTCCTGCAGCTTAATCAGGAGTTTGAGCGAGTCACCGGCTGGTCTACGGAAGAAGCCCGCCAGGGTGACCTAATGGCCCGGTGCTACCCCGATCCAACTTATCGAGAAGAAGTGCAAGCCTTTATGGAGTCAGCCCAAGAGGGCTGGAAAGACATCGTGATGACGACCAGGGAGGGGCAGACCCTTCAAACGATGTGGTCCAACCTCCGCCTTTCCGATGAAACGCAGGTAGGTATTGGCGTTGATATTACCGAGCGCAAGCGGGCCGAAGAAAGCCAAAAGCTGTTGACCGAAGTTAGAGAACGTAACCGGCTGGCCCATGAACTTCACGATAATGTGGCCCAGGCTCTGGGTTATTTAAATTTAAAGACAACCCTGACCCTTGATTTGCTGGCCAACAACCAGCTTGATGAGGTTGAAGCCAACCTGCGCGAGTTGAAGCAAATTGCCCTTGAAACTTACGCCGACATCCGCAGCGAAATTTTCAATCTGCGGGCCTCTCCAAGAACCACCATAGACTTTTTGGAGACCCTGCGCCAATATGTGGACAAGTACAAACGATTCTATAATTTAGATATTCAACTTGTTTTTGAAGCAGACGAAGCGTGCTTCAATTTCCCCAGTGAGGTCGGTATCCCACTCATCCGGACCATTCAAGAGGCGTTAATGAATGTGCGCAAGCACGCCCAGGTGGATCAGGCCCACATTCGCCTGGGGCAAACGGCGAATGACTGGCGCATCAGTGTAGAGGATAAAGGGCGGGGCTTCGATCTGAGCCGGATAGCGGCAGAGCAGACAGCCAACTACGGCGTAAAAATTATGCACGAGCGAGTCGAAGGGGTGGGGGGCCATATCGAAATCAAGAGCGTCCCTGGCCGGGGTACCCAAATTACTCTGCTCTACCCCAAGGGATAACTATGGCGGCGTAGCTCGACAGTTCCGCGGAGCGAAAAGTGCATTTTTTACTCCGCAAACGAGCAATTCTTTACTGAGTTCTTGGGCGACATTGGAGCCGCCCTTACGATTCTTCCTCATCCAACACACCCAGCAATTTCTCCGCGAGCAGCGGGACATTGACCCCGCGCCATAATTTTTCTCCCCCTGGCTCGTGACGGGTATCCCAATAAATTTCCAGACCATTGCCATCCGGGTCGTCGAAGTAGATGGCCCAACTGATCAAGTGATCCACCGCTGCAACCGAGATGCCAGCCTCGGTCAGGGCCTGGTAGGCCAGGGCCAGAGAGCGGTGGTCGGGGACTTCAAAGGCGACGTGGTAGAGGCCAGTGCCATAAGGATGGGGCTGGGGGGCGTTCTGCCCGACATTTTGCAGGGCAATTTCATGGTGAAAGTCGCCGCCGCTCAGAAAAGCGTAATGATCCCCCACCCGTTCGATCACTTTCAGGCTGAAGAAGCGGGTGTAAAAATCCACCGCTGGCTCCAAATCACGCACCTTCAGATGAGCGTGTCCAATTTTGGTCTGGTACATGATTCCTCCTTGGTTAAACCTTGTAGGACAAGCTGTTAGCTTGTCCCCCTTTGGACAAATTGCTAATTTGTTCTACAAAATACTTGCCTCTCCATTTTTGCGCAAAAATTGAAGGTCAGGCATCATGTTTAGACTTTAGAACAAATGTGTTGTATTAAGGCGAGATGATGACCCAACCTATCAATCTTCTGCATTTGGCCGATATTCACATCGGCATGGAAAATTACGGCCGGCTCGATCCGAAATCGGGCTTGAACAGCCGGGTGGTGGATTTTTTGCGCCGCTTAAGCCAGGTGATTGACATGGCCCTGGAGCGAGAGGTGGATGTCTGCATCTTTGCCGGCGATGCCTACAAAAACCAGCGGCCCAATCCTACCTTCCAACGGGAGTTTGCCCGGCGAATCAAGCGCCTGGCCGGGGAAGGCGTCCCGGTCATCCTGCTGGTTGGCAACCACGATATGGCTACCGCCGACCGGGCGGCCAGCAGCCTGGATATTTTTGGCGTGCTGGACGTGCCGGGGGTCATCGTGGCCGACCGGGAGCAGGTCCATCAAATTACCTGCCGGCGCGGCCAGCCGCTGCAAGTGGCGACCGTGCCCTATCCCCAGCGCAGCCGGCTGCTGGCGCGGGAGCAGTATCAAAACCTGACCCTGGAGGACCTGGATATGGAATTGGGCCGGATTCTGGGCGAGAACCTGGCCGACCTAACCGCCGAGGTCCAGGAACAGCCGGATATTCCCGCCGTGCTGACGGCCCATCTGTCGGTGAGCGGGGCCAAGCATGGCAGCGAGCAGAGCGTGATGATTGGCCGGGATGTGGTGGTCATGAAAAGCCTGCTGGCCGACCCGGCCTGGGATTACGTGGCCCTGGGCCACATCCACAAGCATCAAGAGCTAAACAACGGCCAGCACCCGCCCATTGTCTACCCCGGCAGCCTGGAGCGAATTGATTTTGGCGAAGAGGGGGAGCGCAAAGGCTTTGTGCTGGTTGAACTGGAACGAGGCCACGCCCAGTGGGAGTTTGTGCCGGTGGAGGCTCGTCGCTTTGTGACCATTCGCATGGACATCCGGCAGCAGGCGGAGCCGATGACTGCAATTTTGGATGAGTTGGAGCAGCATCCCGTGGATGGAGCTATCGTGCGGGTCGTTGTCAAGGCGAGCGAGGCCCAGGAAATCCTGCTCGACGAGAAGCCGATGCGCCAGGCGCTGCGCGGAGCCAGCTATGTCGCCAGCATTGTGCGCGATATTGACCGGCCCCAGCGTCACCGGCTGGGCGGCATTTCCGCCGAGGAGCTGACTCCCCAGGAGGCGCTGGAACGGTACCTGGACTCCAAAGGGGTTTCGGAGGAACGGAAGGCGCAGTTGTTACGTTACGCCGAGGGAATTTTCAGGGAAGAGTAAAGACGACCGCCGACCACTGACGGCAGACCGCCGTTTCTATATCCAGCTATTGGCATTTCCACAGGGCGGTATGATTTCTCCTCGGCGGTCGGCGGTCGGCTGTCTGCGGTCAGCCTACCTTGGGCAGCGTGATGCCGACCTGCTTCTGATACTTGCCCTTCTTGTCGGCGTAGGAAGTGCGGCAGGGTTCGTCGGCCTGGAAGAAAATGACCTGGGCAATGCCTTCGTTGGCGTAGATGCGGGCCGGCAGGGGGGTGGTGTTGGAAATTTCCAGGGTGACAAAGCCTTCCCATTCCGGCTCAAAGGGGGTGACGTTGACGATGATGCCGCAGCGGGCGTAGGTTGACTTGCCTACGCACAGGGTCAGCACGTCGCGGGGAATGCGGAAGTATTCGACCGTCTGGGCCAGGGCAAAGGAGTTGGGCGGAATGGTGCAAATATCGCCTTTAAACTCGACAAAAGAGCGGTTGTCAAACCGTTTGGGGTCTACGACGGTGGTATTGACATTGGTAAAAATCTTGAATTCGTCGGCCACCCGAATATCGTAGCCGTAGGAAGAGACGCCAAAGGAAATAACCCCCTCCCTGACCTGGCTCGACTCAAACGGCTCGATCATGCCGTACTCCCGCGCCATCTTTTCAATCCAATGATCGGGTTTGATACTCATTAAAATCTCCTACTTTTTATCCCAATTGACTTCGTAGACTTGGATGCCATCGGCATCCTTACAATTATCGCTGACCACCCATTTTGCGGTGTCTTCTGAATCCACCCCAGCGCCAACCACCTTGGCTTCAAATTCAACTTCGTCTATATCATCCTCTAAAGCGCCAATAAAGATACCGTACTTGCCATCTTTGTCGGTTTTGCCAATGTAAGGGCCTTTGTACTTATCCTCGTCGCCTTTCACCTCAATGGTGACATACTGAACCGGATTATCGGTATCCTTTTCTCTGACTTCACCTCTAATCCCAACATTGGCGCAGTCATTTTCTTCATCCGTGCTTGCAATTTCGTACCGGCCGGGCGGCGTACCAGGTTCAGGGGTGTTGGTGGGCGTGGCTACCGGCGAAGTGTCGGCTGGGGCCGGGGCAGGTGCAGGCGCGGGCACTGGCGTAGCCGTGGGTGGGGGGGGCGGCGGCTGGGTAGGGGGAGGCGGCGGCGGTTGAGTCGGCAGCGGGGTGTCGGTGGGAACAGGTGTATCGGTTGGGGGCAGCGGGGTGTCGGTGGGGATGGGGGTAGCGGTGGGAATGGGGGTAGCGGTGTCGGTCGGCACGGGCGTAGCCGTGGGTGGGATAGGCGTTATGGTGAAGGTCGGTAAAGGCGTGCGGGTCGGGCGGGGGGTGGAACGTTGGGCTACCGGCGTATTGGTCACGCAGGCCAGGGTAGCAGCCACCAACAAACAGGGCACGACCAGCCGCTGTACGTTTCGATGAAGATCAATTCCAGAGGCAATTCTAAGCAGTCGTTTTAGAAACATGGGACTTTTACATGGTGCGCGTGCCTTCGCCCCAGCGCAGGCTACGCTCAGGCAAAATCTTCCTGACAGGCTATATCCGCATCCCCCGGATGTATTTTTCCCGGTAGAGGGCGATGGAGCGGGTAATCTCGGTTTTGGCCACCAGGGCCGGTTCCCAGCCCACAGGTTTGGCCCGCTTGCCTTCCAAGTCTTTGTAGACCTCAAAGAAGTGGGCTACTTCTTTCAGGAAATGCTGGGGAATATCTTTAATATCCTGGTAGTCGTCAAAAATAGGATCACGAGCCGGTACGGCCAGAACCTTGTCATCGGGAACGCCTTGATCCAGCATTCTGAATAAGCCAATGGGCCGGGCCTCGATAATGCAGCCGGGAAAGGTCGGCTCATTGACCATGACCAGCACATCCAAAGGGTCGCCGTCGTCATACATTGTGCGGGGGATAAAGCCGTAATCGCCGGGATAGTGCAGCGATGAAAAGAGGACACGGTCTAACTTGATGACCCCAATCTCTTTGCCGTATTCATATTTATTGCGTGAACCTTTGGGAATTTCGACAATCACGTAAATCACATCAGGGCTATTCGGGCCAGGCTCTAACTCGCGCCATAGATTTATCATGGGATAGCTTTCTTCTCTTGAAAAAGAACCAATAATTTTGTTACCAGAATTTAGCATGGAAACCCCAGCCCGTCAATCCTGGTGGGTGTGTCCCAAATTTTTGGTAACGTAGGACACGAGAAGCGGGCAACTTGTCCCACAGAACCGCTTAGAATCTGAGACAGGCCCAATCCTGTAGAACGGCGTTGCAAATCGTCTCGCTTAATGTTATTATAATGACCCAAAACAGGTGAAAGAAGTCGTATGACCATTAAGATTGAGCGTCACCGCCCGCAAAAGAGGACGAAAATTGTGGCCACCCTGGGACCAGCCAGCACCGGCGAGGAAACACTACGCCGGATGATTCTAGCAGGTTTGGATGTGGTGCGCCTCAACTTCTCGCACGGCCAGCCGGAGACATTGGCTCCCGTAATTGAGCGGGTTCGCCGCTTAAGCGACGAGATGAACGTACCGCTGGCCATTTTAGGTGATTTACGCGGCCCCCGGATTCGGGTGGGGGAAATGGAAAACGGCTCGATTGAATTGACGACAGGCCAGAAGGTGGTGCTGACGCCCCAGCCGGTCATTGGGACGCCGGCCCGGATTTCGGTCAGCTTTTCTCAACTGGCCGGTGACGTCCGGGCCGGCAGCCTGCTCCTGCTGGACGACGGCAACCTGGAATTAAAGGTTGAGACAGTTAAAGATAATGGCGATGTGGTCTGCCGGGTAGTGCAAGGAGGAATCCTCTCCAGCCACCGCGGCATCAACCTGCCGGGGCTGCGGGTCAGCCTACCTTCGATTACCAAAAAAGATTACGCCGATATTGATTTTGCGATTGCCCAGCAGTTGGATTTCCTGGCCCTTTCCTTTGTCCAGTCTGCCAGTGATGTGCGCCAGCTTAACGCCTACTTGGCCGGGGAAGGAGCCAAAATCCCGGTCATTGCCAAGATCGAGAAAAAAAGCGCTCTGGACGACATCGAGGCGATTGTAGCCGAAGCCTACGGGGTTATGGTGGCTCGGGGCGATCTGGCCCTGGAGATGAGCATTCAGGATGTGCCTATTGCTCAAAAGCGGATCATCGCGGCCTGCCGCAATGCAGCCATTCCAGTGATTACAGCCACGCAAATGCTGGAATCAATGGTCGAGCGGCACAAGCCGACGCGCGCCGAAGCCACCGACGTGGCTAATGCCATTCTGGACGGCACCGATGCGCTGATGCTTTCCGGCGAAACAGCCATTGGCAAATACCCTGCCGAAACGGTGGCCACCATGGCCACCATTGCCGTCCGCACCGAGCGAGCCTGCCTGAGCGGCGAATTGCCCGGCTGGCCGGAAGTGGGCGCACGCCGGGGTATTGACGCCAATGTGGCTTATGCCAGTCAGGTGGTGGCCGAATCCATTGCCGCCAAAGCCATTGTGATCTATACCACCACCGGCGCCACTGCCCGCCGGGTTACATGTCACCGGCCCGAAATCCCGGTGCTGGCATTGACATCTCAGCCTGCCACTCGCTGCCGGCTGGCCTTGACCTGGGGGGTGGAGAGCGATTTGGTGGAGAATATTCAAGATACCGGCCACATGGTGAAATTGGCCTTTGAGCATGTCCTCAAACGAGGCGTTGCTGCGCTTGGCGAGACCATTGTGATTACGGCCGGCACGCCTTACGGCACGCCAGGTCGAACCAATATGCTTAAAGTTGAGCAAATTAGCAACGAATTTACGGGCGAAGAGGCGGTTGATGCTTAAAGCCGGACTGATTGGGGCTGTGATTGCTTTTATTTATGTAACAAGTATTACCCTTATCTCGCCTTTTTGTACGCTGTGCTTTACCCCGCTCCTGGGCATTGGCATCGGCTATCTGGCCAATCGTTTTGATACACCGCCTAATGTTGAAGCCAGCCTGGGACGGGGGGCTATTGCGGGAGCAATGACCGGTTTTGCGGCCCTGTTAGGACAAATGTTGGCGACCGTGATTAATGCTGTCCTGGTGACAAATTGGACAGATTTGCCCACAGTTTTTAAAGATTGGGGCTTTGCCCAGGTTCCCGATACCAGCGAATATTGGCAAACAACCCTCACCGCTAACTCTTTTTGCAGCCTCCTGAACCTGGCCCTCATTGCCGGGTTGGGAGCAGTAGGGGGCTTGATTTGGTTTCAGCGACAGCATAAGAAAGCGCATATCACCCTATCTATTTAAGAAAGATTTCATCATGGAAAAAATAGAAGCAGCCCGCCGGGGCAAAGGACTGATTGTATTGGAGGGCGATTCAGCCGAGCAAGTTAAACAGGCCATTCAAAAAGTTAGCACGATTAGCGCCGTTGAAGGCAATCAAGTCAGCTTTGAAGGGCAGCGGATCGTCGAGGGGCACGGATTTGGCCGGGACGTTAATTGCTATGATATTTATGAGTGCCCTGATGGTTATTTGCTGCACACTTATATGAACACTGGGCCGAATTGGGCGGCAGCAGGTAAAACCTTACAGGCTATGCTCAATGCGGCCCCTGATCTGACTGTGGCCAAGCGCGCTCATGGGGAGCTGGTCAAGAAGAACCTTGTTTCGATGAAGCATTGAGAGATGCGATGAGGCGGTATAACAATACTCTTTCGCTTCTCTCCTCCTCGTCTCTTCGCCTCATTCCATGGTTTTGACATAAAAGCCCGGAATAGTATAATAAAAGTCAGTAACAATTCGCCTCCGAAGCTCAATTGGATAGAGCATCAGTCTTCGGAACTGAGGGTTGGGGGTTCAAATCCCTCCGGAGGTATAATTTTAAAGGGTTTCAACCCCCGACTTGCCATGGAATAATAATGATCCAGAAGTCCAGCCTCAATAAGCTGGATTTTTTTTTAGCAGTGACGCCCACAGTATGGCCATATTGTTCCCACGCTTCGCACCCTTTTGGGAACAAAATGGCACGGGAGTATTTAGTGTTTTCCGAAAAGCTCCATAGGAGATCAAACCATGACCACACTCCCGCCCCTCTCTTCTCCTGTTGATAAGGTGGGGCAACCTACGATTGCCGTTCTGGACGACGATGCAACCATCCGCGAGCTGCTGCAAATCCGTCTGGAAGGGGCTGGTTACAAGGTTTTGCTAACCTACAGCTACGAAGATTTTATCACCCACATGACCGAATGTGATGCCGTTCTGTGCGACATCATTCTAGCAACTGGAAGCGGCCTCCACGCCCTGAAGTGGATGCGCCAGCATTACCCCAATACACCGGTCATCATTATGACCGGCGCCCCCAGCTATGAAACTGCCGCCGAAGCTATTCGCCTGGGCGCGTATGATTATTTGGCTAAACCCGTTCATAAAGATGAATTGCTGGCTACCCTGGCTCGCGCGGTAGAACACCGGCGACTGGCCCTGGAAAAAGCTCGCCTGGAAAAAGAAAATGAAGCCTACCGGCGAGAACTGGAACAGCGGGTGGCCGAGCGGACTCAATCGCTGCGTGACTCCCAGGAATTTTTAACCAATCTGACCAACACCATGGCCGACGCCGTTTTTAGCATCAGATTGCCCGAATACCGGATCGAGTATGTTAATCAAGCCGTCAGCCAGATTTTTGGTTATCAACCCGAAGAACTGTTAGGCCAGACGCTGCCAGTTTTGTACCTCGAAGAAGCTGGTTTCAATGTCTTTATCCAGAGGCAAGCCGCTGCACTCCAGGCAGGTCAAAACGAGATGCGTCTGGAGCAGTTGCTGCGCCACAAATCAGGGAAAGGGGTTTGGACGGAGATTGCCGCTGTCTTTCTGCACATAAACGGCCAACCGGCCCAAATAATCAGTGTGATTCGTGATATCAGCCAGCGCAGCCTCTTGTTGGGGGTGGTGGCGCACGAGCTGCGCAGCCCCCTGGCCTTATTGAAGGGGTTTTCAGAAGTATTGCTGGATGATGTGGCTACGATTGATCCTGAAAGCTTAAGCAAGTATTTAACCAGCATCAATTCAACGGTAGTACGGATGTTTACCCTGCTTAACAACTTGCTGGACATTACTTCTATTGAATTAGGCCAAATTTCTTTGGTGGTGGAACCGGTCAATCTCAGCCAGCTCGTACGGACGCATGTAGGGGATTACACCTATATTGCCCACAAAAAGGCCATTATCCTGAGCGAACGATTAGCCTCGGACGACCTGACCTGCTCCTGTGACCCGGCGAAAATCGGCCAGGTTATTGCTAATTTTATTGATAACGGTATTAAATATTCTGAACCGGGCACAAACATCGAGGTCATCGGCGAGCAGCGTGATGCGCAGATTTGGGTGGGAGTTAAAGACCAGGGGCCGGGGATCAAGCCGGATGAGATGCAGCACCTTTTTAAGAACTTTGGAAAAACCAGTTCCAAACCAACCGGCGGTGAAAAATCAACGGGCCTGGGCCTGGCCATCTGCAAAAAAATTATCGAAGCGCACCAGGGCGAAATTGGCGTCGAGTCCACCCCCGGCCACGGCTCGACATTCTGGTTCAGCCTGCCAATTTCAGCCTCCGCTCCGCTGCCGGCGTAAGACCACCACCGACCTGGCCCTGACCAGGTAGTCGAGGCTGTCGAGCCGCGTTTCCTGCCCCGGCTCGGCAATGTCCTCCGGGCTGGGCAGGCTGGTATCTACCACCCGCAGCCATTCCTCCGGGCGGCCTTCCTGAACGGTGAAGCGTAAATCTCCCCAATAGGCATTAATCATGACGTACAGATCGTCATCCCTTAGCGACGCCCCACTTAGAAAGTAAGCCAGGGTGTGCGAATGGTAATTGAGGTCAGGTGGGCCGCCGGGGCCGTACCAGCGGACATCCTCGCGCCAGAAGCGGCTGCGCCCAATCGAAGGATGAGCTTTGCGCAAGGCAATCATCGTTTTGAAGAAGCGGAAGATGTCCCTGTTTTTCTCCTGCAGCTCCCAATCCAGCCAGGTAATCTCGTTGTCCTGGTTGTAGGGATTGTTGTTGCCCCACTGGGTGTTCATGAACTCATCCCCGGCGACGATCATCGGCATGCCGTTAGCCAGCAGCAGCAAAGCGCAATAGTTCTTCACCTGGCGGCGGCGCAGCGCCAGCACCTCCGCCGACGCGCCTTCGTCGCCCTCCCAGCCGCAGTTCCAACTCCGGTTGTCATCCGTGCCATCGGTATTATTGTGGCCGTTAGCCTCGTTGTGTTTTTTGTTATAAGCCACCAGATCGTAAAGGCAGAAGCCGTCATGGGCGGTCAGAAAATTGACACTCTGATAGGGCCGGTAGGCGTCGAAGAGGTCGTCGGGGAAGAGGTCATCACTGCCGTAGAGCCGGCTCATCAGCGCGCCGACATAGCCCGGATCACCCTTGACAAAGGCGCGGACATCGTCGCGGAACTTGCCGTTCCATTGCAGCCAGTTGACGCCGGGAAAGCCGCGCCCAAGCTGGTAACTGCCAATGTCCCAGGCTTCGGCCACCAGGCGCACGTCCACTTCATTGGCCAGAAAACTGATTTCGGCGATCAGGGGTGGGTCCACGTAATTTATCGAGCCATCGTTGTTGCGGGAGAAAATCGAGGCCAGATCAAAGCGGAAGCCATCTATGTGCATCTGCTCGGCCCAAAAGGTCAGGCTGCGCATGATGAGGCCACGCACCGCCAGATGAGGACAGCGCAGGGTGTTGCCGCAGCCGGTATCGTTGAGGTAAGTGCCCCGATAGGGATCGAGCAGGTAGTAGCTGTGGTTGTCCACGCCCCGGTAGCAGTAGGTTGGCCCCTCATCATTACCTTCACTGGTGTGGTTGTAGACAACGTCAAGCCAGACCTCTATCCCGGCCCGATGAAAAGCGTTGACCATCGTGCGGAACTCCTCCTGCGCCTCGCCATGAACATATTCGTGATGAGGCGCAAAGAAGTTGAGGGTCATATAGCCCCAGTAGTTGCCCTCCTGGGGGTCAAACTGGTGAATAGGCAATAACTCGACGACCGTGACCCCCAGCTCCTGCAAGTAAGGAATCTTCTCGACCAACCCGGCGAAAGTCCCCCGCTTTTCCGGGCTGACCCCCGAGTTGGCCCGCGCCGTAAAGCCTTTGACATGCAGTTCGTAAATAATGGTATCGTACGTGTGGCGGGGGGCCGGATTTTTATCCCAATCGAAGGAAGTCTGCTGCCCGGGGAGAACGCCCAGCGGCGCCTGGCCGTCGGTGGGGCCGGGTTGGGTGCAGGCAGTGCGGCTATAATTCGGCGGAAAAAAGACCGCCGAGGCGTAGGGGTCAAGCAAAATTTTCTGCGGATCAAAGCGGTGGCCAAGGGCAGGGTCGTTTGGGCCCTCCACTCGGTAGGCGTACAGGGTTGCGCCGTTCAGCGCAGCCGCCGGCAGCCAGCAGTGCCAGACCGGGCCGGTTTTGTTGGCAAGGTGGTTAAGCCGATATTGGTAAACCGGCCTAACCGGGTCCTGTTCGGTGTAGAACAGCAGCGTTACCCCGGTGGCATAGCGCGAGTAGAGGGCAAAATTGTAAGCCCGGTGCTCCTCCAGCCAGGTTACTCCCAGGGGCGCTGAAACCCCTTCGGCCATCTCCCAGGGTTCGACAGTTCTAAGTCTTTCTGTCCAGTCAAACATGGGCGCTGCTCCTTTTATAGCCAGGTAAATCATTCCAGCCGGGTACAATTCTAATATCCGTACTTCAATTCAGCAATTCCAACTTGGAAAGAGCGCAGAGGTTTTCGCGAAGCGTACCTCTGCGCTCTACCTAAAATTGGAACAGATTCTCTCGCCGCTTTGATATTGACACCATTTCAAATCCATGTTATTCTACCTGTAACGTTACACTAAAACGTTTCAGGAAAAGGCTAGGGTGACAATGGGGTCCCTAACTCGGCAAAGATTAGCCAAAAGAGTCACTATCAAAGATGTGGCTGAAGCGGCAGGCGTCTCGGTGACGACGGTCTCGAATGTCCTCAACCAGCGCACCGAAGCCATGGCCGAGACGACGCTCTTACGCATTCAAGAAGCGATCCACTCGCTCAACTACCATCCCAGCCGGGTGGCGCGCAGCCTGGTGACCCGCCAAACGGCAACCATTGGCCTGATCATCGCCGAGATTGAAACCCCTCTCTTTCTGCAGGCGCTTAATTTTATTGAACCCATTGCCCGCAGTGCGGGCCACAACGTCCTCCTATGCAGCGCCCAAAATCTGGCCGACGAACAACAAGCCGTCAACCTCCTGTTAGAAAAACAAGTTGACGGTATTATCTTTCTCTCCACCTCGATCTACATTGACGACGAGTACCTGACCCGACTCCCACCCTCAGCGCCGCCGATTGTTATCATCAATCGCACCCTGACCCATCAACTTGGCTTTGACCAGATCCAATGGGATAACCAGGGCGGGGTTATGGCTGTGGTCAGCTACCTCTTCCAGCACGGGCATCGCCGTATCGCCCTGCTGCGCGGCCCGGCCACCCGGCGCAGCTCAACCGAGCGGCTGGAAGGATATCGCCGGGCGCTCCAGCAGCATTCCCTGGAGTATTGTGAGGATTACATTCGCCTGGCCGATTTCGAAGCTCCCCAGGAGACATGGGCGCAAACTGCGGCTGAATTACTGGCCGTCTCGCCCCGGCCCAGCGCCATTCTGGCTTCCAATGACATCGTCGCCGCCGTGGTGCTGCGGACCGTTCAAAGGGCCGGGCTGCGCGTCCCCCAGGACATAGCCGTCATTGGCTACGACAACCAGCCTTTTTGTACTTTCTTAAATCCAGCCCTGACCACCGTCGGCGTGCCCATCGTCGAGGCGGGCCGGCTGGCTACGGAGATGCTCTTGCATCGGCTGGCCGAGCCGTACCGGCCCCTGGAACGGGTGGTCTTGCCCTGTTCCCTGATCGTCCGCGAGTCGAGTGAGGCCATTTAATATTTTTAGAGCTTACAAGATTGAACTGTGTTGAAGAAAAAATCACCGCAGAGGCGCAGAGGTCACTGAGTTTTAAAAATTTCTCTGTGTTCTCTGTGTCTCTGCGGTAAAATTTGGCCTTAGAGTTTTGAATTGCATAAGTCATAATTCTATCCAGGTGAGGAAACGTGAACGAAATCCAACCGCTCAAAACAACTCAATACGACCGGCTTCCCGTCGCCGTTTATGCCAGCAACCAGGATATGGGCCGGGCGGCGGCGCTGGACGCCCGCGACATCATCAGCCGGGCCATTGCCGAGAAAGGCGAAGCCAACGTCATCCTGGCGACCGGCAACTCGCAGCTTACCTTTTTGGCCGCCTTGCGCGACCTGCCGGGCATTGACTGGTCCAAAGTCAGCGTCTTCCACATGGACGAGTACCTCGGCCTCGATCCCAGCCACCCGGCCAGTTTCCCCCTGTTTCTGCGCCGCCATATCCTCGACGCCGTCAAGCCTAAAGCCTTTTATCCGGTTCCGAGTCAGCCGGAAAATGTCGAGGCGGCCTGCCGCGAGTACGAGAACTTGCTGCGCGCCCACCCCGCCGACATGGTCGCCCTGGGCTGGGGCGAGAACGGCCACATTGCCTTCAACGACCCGCCCTACGCCCTGTTTAACAACCCGGTCTGGGTCAAGGTCATCGAGCTGGCTGAAGCCAGCCGCCGCCAGCAGGTCGGCGAGGGCCATTTTGGCTCCCTGGCCGAAGTGCCGACCCATGCCATCACCCTGACCATCCCGGCCCTGCTTGCGCCCAAACACATTTTGTGCATCGTGCCGGAAGCGCGCAAAGCAGACGCCGTTCGTGCCTGCCTGACCGAGCCGGTCAGCGAAGACCGCCCCGGTTCGATTCTGCGCCAGGTGGGGCACGCGCGGGTGTATCTGGATGTGGAGTCGGCGGGGAAGTTGTAGGTGAATGGCTTACACCATTCTATCCATTGTTAAGTAGAGTTTTTTCAGTTAGCATATTCTTGAACATGTTCTACAAACAATAAAGTCCCATAAATGAAGTTGATCGCGATTTGGTTTGAAGCCTACGAGGATCTCCATGATGAGAAGCCACCTGAACCTGAAATTTGGGATCTGGAAAGCAAGAATGCACTCTACACGCTGTATTTGAGTTTCGCTAACGGGATGATCCAAGAAATGAAGGCAGAGGGTGACTGTCAAGAAGCGATTGCTATGCTTCGAGGAATTGTGCAAGGCGGTGGCTCGTGTCAGCGAGTCAAACTAACACCCCAAGAAGCATCAAATATACTGCTCTATGAAGAAGGCTGGGAGTGTTATCGCCAAGGGGGTAGGCAGAAACCCACTTATATCTTTATCAATCCTGCACCCCAGCCACAGAAGTTTACCTAAAAGCAGAGTAACTCTTGTTTATTTAGAGCGAAAGGACAATACCTTCGCCAAAAATTAGGCAAAAGAGAGCGGTTGACTACCATGCGTTTTTAGTCCGACCAAAGACAAAAGCGCAGGAGACAACCGCTGGTGGATATAATAATCGTTTTGCAGTGTTTAAGCCAATGTTTAGACAAAACTACACTCCGTCAATTGAGTTGTATGGTGCCGGCCCTCTTAGCGATGAGCGGGCGAGTGACGATGTTGGGTATCTCTCGCTGGACCGAGCCAGGCGGGAGTTACCGAACGATCCAGCGTTTTTACAACAGCACCATTGCCTGGGCCAAAGTGAATTGGATTTTAATCCGCCATCATCTGCTGGACCCGACCGACACCCTGTTGATTGGCGGTGATGAAACGGTGGTGACCAAAGCAGGTCAAGCGACTTATGGGTTGGATCGTTTCTTTTCATCCTTGTATGGTAAGCCAGTTCCGGGCTTATCGTTCTTCAGTTTGTCGCTCATTAGCGTCAACCAACGCACCTCTTATCCGGTGATGATAGAGCAAGGGCTTAAAGAGGCTGAAGAAAAACCCGCTCCCCAGGCTGGCCCGAAAAAGACTAAAAAATCAGCCCCAAAAAAAGGGCGGCCTCAGGGCAGTCGGAACAAAAACCGCCGCCAGGTCGAATTGAAGCCTTATTTAAGCCGCATCCAGACCATGCTCACAAAGCTGTTGGCTCTGATCGGGCTGGACCTGAAGGTGGTCTATTGTGTGCTGGATGGTGCTTTTGGTCACAACTATGCCCTGCAAATGGTCCGCCAGTGCTCTTTACACCTGATTTCCAAGTTACGGGCTGATGCGGCCCTCTATTTGCCTTATACCGGTCCCCAAAAGAAACGAGGGGTCCGCAAAAAATATGGTCAGAAACTCGACTATGCTCACCCGCCTGAGCCGTATCTCCAAGAAACAACCATTGAAGAGGGTATCCAGACGACCATCTATCAAATGACCCTCTGGCATAAACTTTTTCCTGATCAGCTTAATGTGGTCATCATCCGCAAAATCAATCTCAAAACCCAAGCCTGGGCTCAGGTGGTTCTGTTCAGCAGTGACCTGAATTTAGCTTACCCTCAACTGATTGACTATTACCGCCTCAGGTTCCAAATTGAGTTCAATTTCCGTGACGCCAAACAGTTCTGGGGCCTGGAAGATTTTATGAATGTTAACCAAACCCCGGTTTACAATGCTGCTAACTTGGCCATGTTCATGGTCAACTTAACTCAAGTGCTGCTCGGTCATTTTCGCCCTACTTGCCCGACCTTCAGTCTCAATGACCTCAAAGCCTACTTCCGAGGGCGGAAATACGTAGCCGAAACATTAAAATTACTTCCGCAAAGGCCGGAGCCTATTTTTATTGACCAAATCTATGCCCATATCGCTCAAATCGGCAGCATTAATGCTGCCTGAGTGGCGAAGGTATTGAAAGGAGAAACACTATATAAAATCAAATGCTTAATCAACTCGTGTAGTCGTAGGTCAATGCCTGACCTGTCACCGTCATTCAACGAAGAAACCAAAGGAGAAAGGGTACCCCCATGAAAAAACTGTCTTATCTAATCTGCTTGCTCCTGCTGCTGGCCCTGCTGTTACCGGCGACCGTGGCCGCAGCCCCGCCGCAGCAAACGGGGCGGAATTATACCGTCCAGGCCGACGATACGCTCGGCAAAATCGCCGAAAAGCAGTACGGCGATCCGCTGGCCTATACCGCCATTGTTTATTACAACAACCTCAAGGCGACCGAGGACGACAGCCTGACCTTGATCGAGGACCCCAACGTGGTCGAGCCTGGCTCAACCATCTATCTGCCCACGGTCGAGGAAGCCAACGCCTACCTGATCGGCAACATCCCTGGCGGCGTGTACAATGAAGCACCCATCCTGGCCGAAAGGGTCGCCGCCGGCGAACTGCCGCCTGTTGACGAGCGCCTGCCGGATAATCCGCTCATCATCCCTGTGGTTGAAGAGATTGGCCAGTACGGCGGCGTCCTAAACCGTGGCTTCACCGGGCCGTCTGATCACAACAACTACACCCGGGTGGTCTACGACGCCCTGGTCCGCTTTTCACCCACCGGCAGCGAGGTTATCCCTCACATCGCCTCCGGCTGGGAGTCGAACGCAGACTTCTCCGAGTGGACTGTCCGGCTGCGACCGGGGTCCAAATGGTCCGACGGCCAGCCCTTCACCGCCGACGACATCATGTTCTGGTACAACGATATTCTTTTGAACGAAGAGTTGACGCCTGGTGGCTTGACCTGGATGAAAAACCCGGACGGCACCATGGCTACGGTTGAAAAGGTGAGCGATTACGCCGTCAAGTGGACCTTTGCCACCCCGAATACCGCCTTCCTGCTGGACCTGGCCAATAAAGACGGCGCCGATGCCCAGATCAGCAATCTGGTCTTTGCCCCGGCTCACTACCTGAAGCAGTTCCATGCCAGCTATGCCGATCCGGCCGAACTTGAGGCCAAGGTGGCCGAAGCGGGCTACGACACCTGGACCGAACTGTTTGCCGTGGAAGCCATACCTCAGCTCAGCGGCAACCGCCCCAGCATGGCCGCCTGGGCGCCAAACGGGACATCCGTGTCCGATCCGGTATTTACCATCGTTCGGAACCCATACTACGTTGGCGTGGATCCGGCCGGCAACCAGCTCCCCTACATTGATGAAGTCCGCTTCACCCAATACTTAGATAGAGAAACCCTGAACCTGGCCGCGGTGGAAGGCAAGATTGATATGCAGGGGCGGCACATTGATATGAATAACTATCCGGTCCTGGTGCAAAACGGCGAAGCCAACGGCTACCGGGTCATCACCTGGCCCGCCTTCGGCGGCTCTGAAGCGGTGGTCATGCTCAACCAGACCTGGACCGGTCCCGAAGTTGAAATGTTCCGCAATAAAGATTTCCGCATTGCCTTGTCACACGCCATTGACCGCGAGGCCATCAAGGAATTGGTCTTCCTGGGTATAGGCGAAGCCCGCCAGGGTGTGCCTGCCCCCTTCCATCCTTACTATCCGGGCGATGAATACGCCTTTAAGTACACCGAACACAACCCGGACCTGGCCAACCAGATGCTCGACGAAATCCTGCCCAACAAAGACGCCGCCGGCTTCCGCACCCTGCCCGACGGCTCCCCGCTGGACATTGAGCTTGGCGTTGTCCCGGAACAGTTTGTAGACTGGCCGTCTATCGGACAACTGATTGTCGAGGACTGGGCCGAGATCGGGATCAAGGCTCACGTCGAACTTAGAGAGCGGAGCCTCCACTTTGCCATGCGCCCCGCCAACGAGCTGATGGCTGAAATTTGGAACGAAGATACCACCGGTTTCCCCTTCAGCGGCCAGCCCAAGTTTGACCCGCGCAGCGACCCCGCCTTAACCTTTGCGCCACTCTATGGCAAATGGTACACCAGTGATGGCGCGGAAGGCGTCGAGCCGCCACCTGACATCGCCCAGATTGTTGACATCATTGACGAAGCCAAGGTGTCGCCCCGCGGCCGCCAGATCGAGTTGGCCCAAGAATTGTTCAGACTTTGGGCCGACAATGTCTGGGAGATCGGCACCGTGGGCCTGACTCCCGCCGTTCAGGGTGTTGTCGTCGTTAACCAAAACCTGAGAAACGTGCCGGCAGTAGCCGGTAATGACTGGCCGCTGCGCACCCCCGGCGATACCCGCCCGGAACAGTACTTCTTCGCGCAGTAGTAGCCTCTTGTATTCTGGTTTCCAAAGCGGGTTATTCTGGTTCCCAAACTAAGTTTGGGAACCAGAATTTTCCTCGTGCCCACGCGTTGGCGCCGCGCCGGGTGTGGGTACGAGAAATCCATCAAAAACTAATTGTGAATGGTCAACACTTGCGCCTGCGCGCAGTGCAGGTGTGGCGAATTGTGAACTGTTTTTCGTTCACAATTACCGAGGTAAAGATATGGCCCAATATGTTCTGAAACGTCTTTTACTCTTGCCGCTACTACTCTTCATCTTTTCCATCATCGCCTTTGCCCTGATCCAGGCTCCCCCTGGTGATTTTATAACCAGCTACATTGCCGAACTGGCTGCCTCAGGTTCGGCAGTGGAACGGGCCCAAATTGACGCCCTACGCGCGCAATATGGCCTTGACCAACCCATGTACATGCAGTATTTCAAATGGGTGGGCAATGTGCTGCAGGGTGATCTGGGCGTGTCCCTTGACTGGAGAAAATCTAATGTGGAGCTGATCTCGGAAAGGTTGGTTCTAACCTTGATGTTGGGCGCGTTCACCTTTTTAATCACCTGGTCCATTGCTATTCCCATTGGCATTTATTCGGCTACCCATCAATACTCCTTTCTTGACTACTTTTTTACTGTGTTCAACTACATTGGCGTTGGGACTCCTAGCTTTATGACTGCACTCATTGTGATGTGGGTGGCTTTTAAATATTTCGGAGCCAGCGTTACCGGTCTCTTTTCGCCGGAGTATGTGGACGCGCCCTGGAGTGGGGGCCGTCTGGTTGACCTGCTCAAACACCTGTGGGTGCCCGCCCTGATTCTGGCCCTTGACGGCACGGCCCGGCTGGCCCGGATTATGCGGGCCAATTTGCTGGATGAACTCAAAAAACCCTATATGGAGATGGCCCGCGCCAAAGGCATGTCGGAATGGCGGCTGGTGTTGAAATATCCGGTCCGGCTGGCCTTTAATCCGCTGGTCAGCACCATTGGCTGGTATCTGCCGCTGCTCTTCTCCGGTAGTTTGATTGTGGCCACCGTACTTAACCTGCCCACCATTGGACCGCTGCTGCTGCGAGCGCTTATTGTACAAGATATGTTCCTGGCCGGCGCGATCATTCTGATCTACTGTATGCTGGGCATGATCGGTACAATCATGTCCGACATTTTACTGGCCTGGCTTGATCCGCGCATTCGGATGGAGGAAGGTTAATTTTATGTCTACCTCGGATATACCCTCCGTACTCACCAAACCCGAAGGCACCATCGCCGCAGACACAGCCGCAGTTTTGCCCGGCCTGGGCCACGATGCGGAGGCCATTTACGTTGCCCCCAACTGGAAACTGGTCTGGTGGCGGTTTAAGAAACACCGGCTGGCCCTGATCAGCGGCGTGCTCATTATTTTCATCGCCACAATTGCCCTATTTCCCGATTTTTACAGCACCCTGCCGCCCCACGAAAGCAACGCTATTCGCTCCTTTGTACCCCCTCAACGCCTGCATTTTTTTGGTGAAGATGGCGCCTTCCTTTATGTCTACAATGTAATCGGTAAGCGTAACCCCACAACCTTGATGATGGAATGGGTCCCGGACGAAACCAAAATTATTCCGGTAAAAATCTTTGCGCGGGGCTACGAATATGAAATTTTTGGTCTCATTTCCACCAACCTTCACCTGCTGGGCGTTGAAAATCCGGCAAGTGGTGAAAAATTCCATCTGCTGGGTACGGACCGCTTGGGCCGCGATCAATGGTCGCGGTTGATGGCGGGCACTCGCGTATCGCTGTCAATCGGATTAGTCGCCGTGATCCTAAGCATTGTCTTGGGAGTGCTGTTGGGCGGTATCTCGGGCTATTTTGGTGGTTGGATTGATTTGGTCATCCAGCGCCTCATTGAATTGCTCCAATCATTGCCGCCCATCCCCATCTGGATGGCCCTGACCGCCTCCCTCCCTCGCGATTGGTCGGTAGAGCAGGTCTACTTTGCCATCACTATCATTCTGGCCTTAATTGGCTGGACAACCCTGGCTCGTGAGGTTCGCGGGCGTTTCCTCTCGCTGCGTGAGGAGGATTTTGTGGTCGCGGCCCAGCTGATTGGCGCTAGCCAGCCCCGGGTCATTTTCAGGCATATGGTCCCGACTTTCTCCAGCCACATTATCGCCGCGAGCACGCTGGCCATTCCGGTGATGATTATCAACGAAACCTTCCTGAGTTTTTTGGGATTGGGGCTGCGTCCGCCGGCCATTAGCTGGGGCGTGCTATTGCAAGAAGCCCAAAATCTACAATCCGTCGCCCTGGCCCCCTGGCTGCTGCTGCCCGGCCTGGCCGTGATTATCACTGTGCTGTCGCTCAACATCCTGGGCGATGGCCTGCGCGATGCGGCTGATCCGTATAGTTAGAAAACTCGCACCCTTCGATACAGCCTCCACTTCGTTCCGGCTTACTCAGGATGCGAGCTTATCAAAAAGCAGCATCCTGAGTGATTTGAGCGAAGCGAAAATCGTATCGAAGGATGCTGTTCCAGAGTATAAGTGATGAATAACCAACAACCTTACTTATCCGTTCGCAATCTGCAAACCCACTTCATTCTCGATGAAGGCGTCGTCAAAGCGGTGGATGGCATCAGCTTTGATGTTTATCCCGGCCAGGTGGTCGGCATTGTCGGCGAGAGCGGCTGTGGCAAGAGCGTGGCCATCAAGTCGGTACTGGGCATCATCGAAAAACCGGGCCGGATTGTCGGCGGCGAGATTTTATTACGCCGCCACGCCAACGGGAACGGCCACGGCGGCGCTGAGGTCATTGATCTGGCTAAGCTGGACGCCCACGGTCAGGAGATGCGCTCGATTCGTGGGGCCGAAATTGCCATGATCCCGCAAGAACCAATGGCCTCGTTTAGCCCGGTCCATACCATCGGCAACCAGATTGTCGAGACGATCCTGCTGCACCAGCCGGTCGGCAAACAG
The DNA here is from genome assembly GCA_015075185.1 of Anaerolineales bacterium. Classification (GTDB taxonomy): domain Bacteria; phylum Chloroflexota; class Anaerolineae; order 4572-78; family J111; genus DSQQ01. The sequence continues at coordinate 1,231,678 of JABTUW010000001.1, forward strand.
GAGGCCGAGCGTATCGCTGTCGAACGGCTGCGTGAAGTGGGCGTACCCAGCCCGGAGCAGCGGCTTACTGCCTACTCCTGGGAACTCAGCGGCGGGCTGCGCCAGCGAGCGATGATCGCCATGGCCCTCTCGTGCAATCCCCGGCTGCTCATTGCCGACGAGCCGACGACAGCGATTGACGTGACGACTCAGGCCCAGGTGCTCAACTTGTTACGCTCCTTGCAGCAGCAGCATAACATGTCCATCATCTTTATCACCCACGATTTGGGCGTTATCGCCCAGATTGCCGATTACGTGGTGGTGATGTACCTGGGCCGGGTGATGGAAACCGGGCCAATAGACGACATCTTTCACGCGCCCAAACATCCGTATACCCGGGCGCTGCTCAAGTCAATTCCCAGCATCCAGGCCAAATCGCGCACGCCGCTGCCAACCATCGAGGGATCCATCCCGCACCCGTTCAATCGTCCGCAGGGGTGTCCCTTTTACCCGCGCTGCCCCGACTTTATGCCTGGGACGTGCGACCAGCGCACCCCCGGCTTACAGCCGGTCAATGAGCGGCAATCAGCCAGTTGCTTTTTATATCCCCAGGTAACGGAAGAAGCATCGAGGTAACACTGTGTTGAATACAACCCCAAATGGCCAGAAACTTCTGGAAGTTAATAACCTGAAAAAATACTTTCCCATCAAAAAGGGATTTCTTAGAAAAGTTATCGGCCACGTGCGCGCCGTGGATGATGTCAGCTTCTACGTCAACGAAGGCGAAACGTTGGGCCTGGTGGGCGAGAGCGGCTGCGGCAAAACAACCACCGCCCGCTGCATTCTGCGGGCGCTAAACCCAACAAGCGGCCAGATTCATTTCTACACCCAAGGCAACCGCATGGTTGACATCACTGCCCTGTCCAAGTCCGAAATCCGGCCTCTCCGCCGCGAGATGCAGATGATTTTTCAAGATCCGTTTGCCTCGCTCAACCCGCGCATGAACCTGCTCGACATTGTCGGCGAGCCGCTGCTGGTCAACGGCGTCACCAGCCGCCAGGAGCGCACCGAACGGGTGGCCGAGATGCTGCGCCTGGTGGGGCTGCGTCCGGAATACATGCACCGCTATCCTCACGCCTTTAGCGGGGGCCAGCGCCAGCGCATCGTCATTGCCCGCGCCCTGGCCCTGCACCCGCGCCTGGTGGTCGCCGACGAGCCGGTGTCGGCCCTGGACGTGTCGGTCCAGGCGCAGGTGCTGAACCTGCTGCTGGAGCTGCAGCAGCGACTTCACCTAACCTACCTCTTTGTGGCCCACGATTTGAGCGTGGTCAAGCACATCAGCGACCGGGTGGCCGTGATGTACGTCGGCAAAATCGTCGAGATGGCCCCGACCGAGGAAATCTTTAACGCACCCCGGCATCCCTACACCTCGGCCTTGCTGTCAGCCGTGCCGGTAGCCGACCCGCGCATCCGCTCCCAAATGACACCGCTCAAAGGGGAAGTTCCCAGCCCGGCCAATCCACCGTCCGGCTGCTATTTCCATCCCCGCTGCCCTTACGTGGTTGATGTCTGCCGCACCCAAACGCCGCCTTTAGAGGAAATCTCAGCACAGCATTACGTCAGTTGCCACCGTGCCCGCGAGCTAAAACTGGCCGGCCTTGGCCAGAGCGCGAGTAGTTCTACGAATTTATCTTAAAACAAGACAAGGGGGAATGAATGTTATGACCACACCCTGGCAGCGCTTTAAACAAGCGGCCCGCCTGGAAGAACCGGATCAGGTTCCGGTAGCTTTTATTGTTGACAGCCCCTGGCTGCCCGGCTATGCCGGCATCCATACCCTGGATTTCTTCTTGCTGCCGGATAAGTGGCTGGAAATCCACAAGGATTTGCTTGACCGCTTTCCTGACGCCGTTTGGATACCGGGTTTTTGGGTCGAGTATGGCATGGCCGCCGAACCGTCTGCCTTTGGGGCGCGGGTTCATTTTCACGAGGATAGACCTCCTTCCATCGAGCCGGTTACCACCGACATATCCCTTTGGGCCGATGTGCCTGCCGCCGATCCTTATGAAGATGGCTATATGCCCCTGGCCCTGCGCTTGTACAAACATGCCGAAGAACGGCTGCAAGCGGAAGGGTTGGGGATAAACATGGTCGCTGCCCGCGGACCCATGGTCACTGCCGGCTGGATTATGGGCATCACCGACTTGATGACCGGGTTGATTACCCATCCTAAAGAAATCAGCCGCTTTTTAGACACGCTGACCACGACCATCATTCGCTGGCTGCATGCCCAACTGGAGCAAATCCGCCAGCCGGAAGGCATCATGCTGCTGGACGACATTGTCGGCATGATTTCCGTAAATCACTACAACGAGTTTGTTGCACCGCTGCTCCGCCGTATTTTTGATGAATTTGAAGGGCTGATCCGTATTTACCACAACGACACGCCCTGCGCCCACCTTTATCCGGCCCTGGCCGAGGCCAATTTTGATGTTTTCAATTTTACCCACAAAGCGGACATTGCGACCGTCAAAGCTCAAATGGGCCATCGCGTGGCCATGATGGGCAATGTCCCCCCCCTGGAAATAGCGGTGCGGGAAACACCCCAGGTGGTGGAAGCCTGGGCCAGGTCTTGCCTGGATCATGCCGCCGCCGGCGGCGGCATGATCTTGTCGGTGGGCGGCGGCGTTTCGCCAGGAACACCCGCGGCCAGCCTGGACGCCATGCTCGCCGCAGCTCGAACCTGGACAGCGCCAGCACTGACGCCGGGTATCCGTTGAGAAATTACAGAAAATGTAGTGGTTATGTCGCCGCTCGTCGCTCAAGAATTTTTGCCGGTAGAACTCGTTTTTAATCCCAACTGGTGGTATCATACCGCCGGCATCTCTTTCGACCCGTCATTCTATTTTGACAACGCAATGCGCCTCAAGAATGATGTCATCATGCGGCGGGTATTATATGAACGATTTGGTGAGCTGGGGCTGGGTGAAGAGTCGCCTCACCCTCGGCCCATCATTGGTTCCTTGCATGTGGCGGGCGGCTTTGTCATCCCCGCCCTGCTTGGCGCGGAAGTAAGTTTTGCTGCCAATGGTGCGCCCCAGCCCAAACCCCTTAACCTCAGCCTTGAGCAGATCGAAGCGCTGGAAAAGCCCGATTTTCGAGAAACCTGGCCGCTGAATCAATTCATTGCCCAGATGGATGCGCTGGAGGCAGAATACGGTTACGTGGTAGGTGACATGAATACTGACGGCCTGTTAAATGTTGCCTACCATTTATACGGACAGCAGCTTTTTCTTGATTTCTATGATAATCCCGAGCGGGTACGGCGTCTGCTTAATTTGATTGGAGAGCTGATCGTAGATGTGGCTTTATACTTACGCGAGCGCACGGGAAGTTGTTCAATCTCGGTTAACCGGATGGTCGAGCGCGTCAATCCGAGCCTTTTCTTACATGGAAATTGTTCGGTTCAGATGATCTCACCCCAGAGTTATCGCCAGCTTGACTTGCCGGTTGAGCAGCGCATGGCCGAACGGATTCAACCCTTTGGCGTGCATCACTGTGGGAGCAATATGCATCTTATTGCCCCCGTCTACGCCGAACTACCGGCGGTTTTCTTCGACGTAGGCTGGGGGTCGGATGTGGCTCGCTGCCGTGAGGCGCTGCCCGGGGCCTTTTTCAATCTGCGCCTCAGCCCGGTCCGGATGCTCCGTTGTTCCGCCGCCGAGATTGCCGCAGATACCGAAAAACTGTTGCTGGCAGCCGGTCCCCTGGAACAGGCCGGGGTGTGTTGTATCAACATGGATTACGGCACGCCCGACGAGAATATCTTTGCCATGTTTGAAGTGGTGCAGCGCTACCGCCGCTATGGGGCCTAGAAGCCAATTGTGGAGAGGCTTAATGTCTGACTTTAATCCCGAACCTTATTTAGAAAAACTGGAAGGGCTGGTTGACGTGGCCCACGTGCACCAAGCCGAAGCCCGCCAGAGCGCGGCCTGGCGCTTCGAGCCGGTGGACCGCCGGCCAACCATCATCAGCGTGCGCGATGACTGGGGCCACCACCAGCACGACTTCCCGCCGGGCTGGCTGCGCATCCCCTACAGCGAAATCTATCGCGACCCGGCCAAGATGCTAATCTCGGAGCTGACGCGCGCCTACGAAGGCGCCTTGCTCAAAGACGACCGCGCCTATACCATCCGGGCCAACTACGGCCTGGTGCTGCTGGCGAGCATGGTCGGCTGCCCGCACTGGCAGGACCAGGATAACATGCCCTGGGCCGAGGCAGTCCAGACCGTCGAAGAGGTTGAAGCCATCCTGGAGCGGGGTCTGCCCGCTATGAACAGCGGCGTCGCGGCGCAGGTCTGGGAAACCGAGGCGTACTTCCGCGAGATGCTGGCCCCTTACCCCAAGCTCAGCCAGACCATCCGCATCGGCTGCCCCGACGCCCAGGGACCGTTCAACACGGCGGTCAACATTGCCGGGGTTAATGTCTACTATCTGGTCAACGATCAACCTGATCTGGTGCATCAACTGCTGCGCTTCTCAACTGATCTGTACCTGGCCGTGATCCGCCACCATAAAGAGGTGATGAACGAGCCGGAAGATGTCGGCTATTCCTTTTCCTACAAGATTCGGGGCGGCGGCCGCATGTCGGACGATTCGGCGGTGATGATGTCGGGTAAAATGTATGAGGAGTTTGTCAAGCCCTACAATGCCGAAGCCTACCAGGCGACTCAGGGCGGGCTGCTCCACTTCTGCGGCCGGGGCAACCAGTTTTACGAGCATATGACCGATACGGCCGGGGTCACCGCCATTCAGTTTGGCAATCCCGAAATGCAGGACTTCATGGCCCGCTACGAGATTGCCGAGCAAAAGAAAGTTTGCCTACTGTGGGATGGTCCCCTGCCCGAGTCGCTGGATCACATCAAGACCGGCGTCATCCACAAGAAAATTTGCAAAACCTGGGCCGAAGCCGAGGCAGAGGCGGCCAGGTTACAGGGATAGATCATGCAAATCACTCCCCGCTTCGTTGACCTGCTGGCTATCTACCGGGCCGAGCTACTGGAACGAGTTGTACCCTTCTGGCTTAAGCATGCCGTTGACCGCCAGCATGGCGGCATCCTGACCTGCATCTCCGATGAAGGGCAGGTCCTCAGCACCGACAAGTATATGTGGTCTCAATTGCGGGCCATCTGGACCTTTTCTGCCTTGTATAATAAAATCGAGCCGAGGCCGGAATGGCTTGACGCAGCCCGGCACATCTTCGACTTTATAAAACGGGTCGGCCGGGATGAACAGGGTCAGTGGGTCTTCTGTGTCAGCCAGGAAGGCGACGTTCTGCAGGGAGCCACCAGCATCTACGCCGACGGCTTTGCCATCTATGGATTGACGGAGTTCGCCCGGGCCAGCGGCGACCCGGCAGCGATTGACCTGGCCCTGGCCGCTTACGAGAATGTGCAGCGCCGTCTGGCCCGGCCCGGCTCTTATAAGACTGAGCCTTATCCCCTGCCTGAAGGGGTCAAAGCCCACGGCATTTCGATGATCTTCTCCCTGGTGTTTCACGAGTTGGGCCACTTCCTGAACCGGCCTGACATCGTCGAAGCCGGTCTCTATCACGCTCGTGAAGTGATGGATGTCTACCGGCGGCCTGAACAGAAACTGCTGTACGAGTTTACTTCCCTGGATGGCTCGTTGATTGCCTCGCCTCAGGGACGGGCCATTGTGCCCGGTCACGCCATCGAGTCTATGTGGTTTATGATTCACATCTTCCAGTCCTTAGGGGATACGGAGCGCATCCAACAGGCGGTCGAGACGATCAAATGGCATATCGAACTCGCCTGGGATGACGAGTACGGCGGCCTGTTGCTGGCTCGTGATGCCGCCGGTGGAACACCCTGGTGGAAGTTTGCCGATTCAAAAATCTGGTGGCCGCATACCGAAGCGCTGTATGCCTTGCTGCTGGCTTACGAGATTTCAAAGGAGCGCTGGTGCCTGGACTGGTTTGAAAAAATTCATAACTACGCCTTCAGCCACTACCCCGTAATGCCCTACGGCGAGTGGACCCAAAAGCTGGACCGCCAGGGCCGTAAAATTACCGAAACTGTGGCCCTGCCGGTCAAAGACCCGTTTCACCTGCCGCGGGCGCTGATCTACTGCCTTCAGGTCTTGCAGCGGCTGGCCGATAAGTCACCCGGGGTCATCGCCCCCGTATGACCTCTCAACCGAGCCTGCCGCTGCGGCGGATTGTCCGTACCTGGTGGCCGCTGGCCGCCAGTTGGCTTTTGATGACCAGCGAACTGCCTCTGATCAGCGCGGTCATTGCCCGCCTGGGGCAGCAGGAGGTCAACCTGGCCGCCTGGGGCGTTGTCTTTTCGATCTCCACCTTGATCCAGGCGCCCAGCACGATGCTCCTGGCCGCCTCCACGGCCCTCAGCAAGGATTGGGACTCTTACCGGCAGGTGCGCCGCTTTATGCTGGCCGTCGTGGCCCTGCTGACCGCGCTCCACGCGCTGATTGCCTTCACCCCCCTCTACTACCTGGTCGTCCGCGACCTGCTGGGCGCACCCGCCCCAATCGTCGAACCGGCCCGGCTGGGGCTGATGATTATGACACCCTGGTCCGCCGGCACAGCCTATCGCCGCTTTCAGCAGGGCGTCTTAATCCGCTTCGACCAGGCCCAGGCGGTCATCTGGGGATCGCTGCTCCGGCTTAGCGGTGACAGCCTGACCCTGGCGCTAGGTTATCTATGGGGCCGCATTCCCGGGGTGGTGGTCGCCGCCAGCGCCATTATCATCGGTGTGGTTAGCGAGGCGCTTTATACGGGCTGGCGGACCCGTCCCATCCAACGCTACCAGCTCAAGCGGGCCGCACCGGTGACGCCCCGCTTAACGCTGGGGGCTTTTTTACGTTTTTATATCCCCCTGGCCGTAACCGTCTTGCTGACCATGCTGGTGCAGCCCCTGGTCAGCGCGGCTCTGAGCCGGATGCCCCGGCCGTTAGAGTCGCTGGCGGTGTGGCCGGTGGTGTGGGGGCTGCTGATTATGTGGCAAAGTCCCGGGATTGCTTACCATGAGGCGGTGATTGCCCTGCTGGATGAGACTCACGCGGTCCAAGGGCTGCGCCGGTTCACAACCCTGCTGGTCACTGCTATGACCTTGCTCTTATTCATAGTGATCGCCACGCCCCTGGCTGGACTTTGGTTGGGACAGGTAGCAGCGCTGACCCCCTCGCTGGCAGCCCTGGCCCAGCATGGGCTGTGGCTGGGCCTGTTGCTGCCCGGTTTGCGCGTCTTACAGAGCTGGTACCAGGGCGCAATCACCTACAGCCGCCACACCAGAGGCGTGACCGAATCGGTGGCAGCGTTTTTGTTGGCCTGTGGCGGCATCCTGGGAGCCGGGATTGCCTGGGGCCAGGCCCCCGGCCTGTACGTCGGCTTGATTGCGGTAACCGCCGGCCTGTTGTTGCAAACCCTGTGGTTGTGGCGGCGCAGCCAGCAGGTGATGCAGGCCGTGCAGGTCCGTGATGCCAGCCGCGGCCCGCTGCCAACCGGTTCGCCAGCCAATTGAACGACGGTTTAAGGTATAATTTCGATTGAAAAGCGGGAGGGCAAAGTTTGCGAGGCGTAAGGCCAGCCCTGCTTTCAACTCAGAGGAGTGTTCACGAGTCTGTGACACATCACCAGCGACGAAAAAGTCCTCACCCCCGTCGCTGACGCGACTCCCCCCTCCCAGTGGGAGAGGGGGTTGGGGGTGAGGGCTATTCACGGAGGAGTCACTCATGTCCCAACCCAATTTACTCTTCTTGATCACCGACCAGCAGCAAGGGGCAACCGTCGAGCCAGCTACTCCCTGCCAGACCCCGCACCTGGACCGCCTGGCCGCTGCCGGTACCCGCTTTACTCGCTGCTATGCGCCCAATCCCATTTGTTCTCCCAGCCGGGCCAGCCTGATGACCGGCCTGCTGCCCCACAGCCATGGCATGGTTGATGTGACCCATGCTGTCGAGCCATACCGGGCCGAGTTGAAGCCCAATCTGCCTTTTTGGAGCCGCACCTTGCAGCAGGCCGGCTATCACACCGCTTATTTGGGCAAGTGGCACATTGAGCGCACCAACCGCCTGGAAAATTTTGGCTTTGAAACCTACGATGTCGAGCGCTATCAACAGCTCCAGGGTCTGGTCGAGCGCGGCGGCCCCATGCGGCTGCGCGTTACGGTGCAGCAAAAGGGCTACAAGGATTTTCTCTTATGCGGCGTCACCGACGATCCGGTTGAAGCCACGCCGGAATACGGCCTCTACAACGATGGCATCAGCTTTTTGCGCCAGGTTGCCCGCACCCATGATCGTCCCTGGGCGCTCTTCCTCAGCACCGAGGCTCCCCACGACCCATATGTCGTACCCGAGATCTACTACCAGCGTTACAATCCGGCCGACATCCTTCGCCCGCCGAGTTTTGACGATGATTTAGCAGACCGGCCCGCCATCTACCGGCGCATCCAGCAGGTCTGGCGTCAGTTGGAGTGGTCTCACTTTGCCCAGGCCACTGCCTGCTATTATGCCTACTGCTCGCTGGTGGATGACCAGATCGGGCGTCTCTTGGCCGCATTAGAAGAGACCGGACAGGCTGAGAATACGCTGGTCGTTTTTACCTCTGACCACGGCGACTATGTCGGTGCGCACCGGCTCTTTCTCAAGGGTATCCCCGCTTTTGAAGAAGCGTACCGGATTCCGCTCATCTTGAGCGGGCCGGGTATTCCGGCCGGGCGGGTGATCGAGCAGATTGTCAGCTCGCTGGATCTGGGACCGGGCCTGACCCAACTGACCGCCGGAGTAGAGTTTCCCTGTCATGGCCGGTCGCTGCTGCCACTGCTGCAAGCCGAACCGGGCCCCTGGACCTCCGAAGCCTTTGCCGAATGTCACGGCCAGCGCCTCTACTACACTCAGAGAGTTGTGTGGCAGGACAACACCAAGTATGTCTTCAACGGTTTTGACGAGGATGAATTGTACGACTTGGCTACCGACCCGCATGAACTGCATAACCTGGCCCGCAACCCGGCCTGGCAACCCGTGCTGGAGGCAATGGCTGCCCGAATGTGGCAAATCATCCGCCAAACGGATGACTTCAATATGTTCAAAGCTCAATACGGCATGTTTCGATTTGTTCCGGTGGGTCCGGAATGGAAAGGAAACTGATGACAACAGAGGTGAGAGAACAACATAAAGTAGAGCAACCGCGCGGCCGGTTGGCTTTGGTCAATGGCCGCATCGTTCTGCCGCAAGAAATTGTGACGGGTCAGGCAGTGGTGATCGAAGCGGGCAAAATTGTCGGGCTTGGCTCGCTTGACTCTCTGGGTGTTGATGTAGACCGGCTTGATGTCGGGGGGCGGACCATTGCGCCGGGGTTGATTGATCTGCACACTCATGGGGCGTTGGGCCATACATTTAACGAAGCCACCCCCACAGCTTTTGCCGCGATCACCGAACTCCAGGCGAGCCGGGGTGTCACCAGTCTCCTGGCGACGACGATGACCGACTCGATACCCAACCTGGTCCGCTGCCTGGAGTTCAGCCGCCAGTGGCTGAGAGAGTCGCATGGGGGGGCGCAGGTGCTGGGCGTGCATGTCGAAGGACCATACTTTTGCCAGGCCCAGCGTGGCGCTCAGGACCCGGCGCACATTCGCAACCCTGATGACGGCACCCCAGCGGTGCTGCTGGAGCATCATGATGTTATCAAAATAATGAGCTACGCGCCGGAGTTACCGGGAGCCTTGACCCTGACGGCCGAGTTGGTCAACCTGGGTATTGTCCCGGCGGCAGGTCACAGCAATGCTACAGATCAGGACGTCCTGGCGGCGATGAAGCTTGGCCTGCGCCACATCATCCACATTTGGAGCGCCCAATCCAGCACGGTGCGCGAAGGTCCCTGGCGAAAGCCGGGCCTGCTGGAAGCCAGCCTAACCTTTGACAGGCTAACGGTAGAAATGATTACGGACAACAAGCATCTTCCGCCCACTTTAATGAAACTGGCTTACAAGTGCCTGGGACCAGACCGCCTCTGCGCCATCTCCGATGCTACCAGCGGGGCGGGTCTGCCGGAAGGCAGCCGCTTTCGCATGGGTGGATTAGAGTATGAAGTGTGCGACGGCGTGGGCATGATGCTGGATCGCACGGCTTTTGCCGGGAGCACGACCCTGCTGAATCAGATGATCCCTATTCTGACGGAGATAGTAGGAATTCCTCTAGTCGAGGCGGTGCGGATGGTCAGCTTGACCCCGGCGCGGGTTATTGGCTGCGCCGGCCGTAAAGGCAGTCTGGCTGCTGGCAAAGACGCCGATCTGGCTATCTTCGAGGCCGACTTCAGCGCCTGGCGGACAATGATTGGGGGGCAGTGGGTGTTTGATAAAAATAGCAAAAGCCCCCGGTCAGACTCGAACTGACGGCCTGCCGCTTACAAGGCGGCTGCTCTACCAACTGAGCTACGAGGGCATATTGATCTAACCGCTGCGGTTAAGCAGCGGTTTTTATTGGGTTGTTTAGCAATCTTATCATAAATCTGGCGCAGCGTCAAAGCGAGTTTTCCAAATGAAGAAGCAAAACGATCATCCATCGCTGGGTCTGCGCTTGGCCCTGGTGACCCAGCCGGGGGCCGCATCGAACTTTTGTCCGAGAATCAGGTTCAACTGCGAGGCATGCTCCTGGACGTGGCGCATATTGTATAGCAGTAACTCCAAAAAGCTGACTTCTCCCCAGGAGAACGCACAGCGTTGACGCGCCCGCTCATCTGTCAGCGCCTCAATCGTCGCTCGGCACTTCTGGCGACCATAATCGAGATAGATTTGAAGCTCGTCCTTTGTATACGGCTTTTCGGGCAGCAGTCCCGCGGGGTCCAGCTCGTCCAGGTTGAAAGGAGCAGGGGGGACGAATCCCTCAACTGAGCCGGATAGATAAAGGTCGAGCCAGAAAAGGGTATGATAAACGACATACCAGAACTCCAGTTGCTGCGAGCGGTCACTCCATAACTCGTCGGGACAGGCGAGCAGGGCATTTTCGAGCATATCAACCGCGGCCCCGAACTGCTGCCAAATGATGCCTCTCCAGGTAATATCCATCTCAAACCTCAAAGAGTATGTATTATGATACGGATTTTAGCATAGATAGGGATAAAATAAAACGCGCCGGGTTTTAATTCCGGCGCGTTTTTTCAAGAGTTCGGTTAGAGCAAAGAAGGCTGGTAAAACAACGAGACGAGATGAGTGATTTCAGATGAAGATAGTTTAACCGATACTTCGGTATTTGTCCGTAAAATCTGCGTAAAAATTTCAGGACGGAAGGGCGGGCGGCTCATCAACACAGCCGTTTACTCGCTCTCGCTCATTTCCATGTTTGATGGTACTTCGACCACCAAATCTTCCTTGCGAACAAAGACCAACCCATCCGTTTCGTTATAGTCCACGATGATCGTATCGCCGGCTTTGAAGTCGCCGCGCAGGAGACGGACCGACAGCGGCGACTCGACCTGCTTTTGTAACGTCCGGCGCAGCGGACGCGCTCCAAAGGCCGGATCAAAACCCTCTTCCGCCAGCCAGACGCGGGCGGCCTCGGTCAGCTCAATGGTCACGCTGTGCTCGCTCAAGCGCCCGGCAATTTCCTTCATTTGCAGATCTACAATCAGCACCACCTGCTCCTGGGTCAGGGTGTGGAAGATGATAATCTCGTCAATCCGGTTCAGGAACTCCGGCCGGAAGTGGCGGCGCAGCGAGTCCTGAATTTCGCCCTTCAGCTTGGTATCGTCAAAGGTACCGTGGTCGCCGCGCTGACGGAAACCAAGCGTGCCGCCCTTGGGGCCAAAGGCCGTGCCCAGGTTGCTGGTCATAATGATGACCGTATTGCTGAAATCAACCGTATGGCCCTGGCCGTCGGTTAAGCGTCCGTCCTCCAGAATTTGGAGCAGGGCGTTCCACACGTCCGGGTGAGCCTTTTCGATCTCGTCGAACAGAACCACCTGGTAGGGCCGGCGGCGGACCGCTTCGGTCAACTGGCCGCCCTCGTCGTAGCCAACGTAACCCGGCGGGGCGCCAAACAGGCGGCTGGTGGTGTGGCCTTCGCGGTACTCGCTCATGTCAATCCGCAGCAGGGCGTCCTCGTCGTCAAACAGGAACCAGGCCAGCGCCTTGGCCAGCTCGGTTTTGCCGACGCCGGAACTGCCCAGGAACAGGAAGCTGCCCGTGGGCCGGCGCGGGTCTTTGAGACCGGAGCGCGAGCGGCGAATGGCGTCGCTGATGGCGTTGATGGCCTCATCCTGGCCGATAATGCGCTGGTGCAGCGCCTCTTCCATATGCAGCAGCTTTTCGGCCTCGGTTTGCAGCATGTCATGGACCGGGATGCCGGTCCAATTGGCAACCACCTGGGCGATGTCACTCACTTCGACCACCTCGTCCAGGTTTTTCTCCTGCCGCCAGGTGTCCCGTTCCTCCTTGAATTCCTCTTCCATACGCAGCCGCTCGGCCTTGATGCGGGCGGCGTGCTCCCAATCTTGCCGCTGCCCGGCCTCGGCTTCGTCGCTTTGCAATTTGGTCAGGCGCTTCTTCTTCTCTTTTAACGCCTCCGGCATCGAGTAAATGGCCACGCGCAGCTTGCTGGCGGCCTCGTCAATCAGGTCAATGGCCTTGTCGGGCAAATGGCGGTCGGTCACGTAGCGGTGCGACAGGCGGGCGGCGGAGGTCAGCGCCTCGTCGGTATAGACGACGTTGTGGTGGGCTTCGTAGCGGTGTTTCAGGCCGCGCAGCATCTCGATGGCTTCCTCAACCGTCGGCTCTTCGACGTAGACGGGGGCAAAGCGGCGCTCCAGGGCCGGGTCTTTCTCGATGTACTTGCGAAACTCGTCCAGCGTGGTCGCGCCGATGCAGCGCAATTCGCCACGGGCCAGGGCCGGCTTCATCATGTTGCTGGCGTCAACCGCGCCCTGGGCCGCGCCCGCCCCAACGACGGTGTGCAGTTCGTCAATAAACAGGATGATTTCGCCTTGCGCTCGCTGGATTTCCTCCAATGCATTTTTAAGCCGCTCTTCAAACTCGCCACGGAAACGAGAGCCGGCAATCATGGCGCCCAGATCCAGGCTGACCACCCGGCGGTTCATGAGCAGTTCGGGTACATCATCACTTACAATTTTCTGGGCCAGCCCTTCGACAATGGCGGTTTTGCCGACACCCGCCTCGCCGATAAGCACCGGGTTGTTCTTGGTGCGCCGGCAGAGCACTTGAATCAAGCGTAGAATCTCGTTGTCGCGCCCAATGACCGGGTCGAGTTTGCCCTCGGCGGCCATTGCGGTCAGGTCGCGGCTGTACTTTTCCAGGGTGCGGTAGCGCGTCTCGGCCTGGGGACTGGTCACTTTTTGGCCGCCGCGCACCACCTCGATGGTGTCAACAACTTTGGCCTTGGTTACGCCTAGTTCCTGTAAAATGCGGGCGCTGGGCGTGCCGCGCTCGCTGCAAATGGCCAAAAAAAGGTGCTCGGTCGAGATGTACTCGTCCTGCATGGCTTTGGCCTCTTCCTGAGCGTTATCGAGCACCCGCTTCAGGCGGGGCGTGATGTAAACCTGCCCAACGGCCATATTGACCATACCGCCCACCTTGGGAGCGGCAGAGAGCACCTGATCGAGCCGGGCCATGACCAGTTCCGGCTCAATAGCCATTTTTTCCAGGATTTCCGGGATCAGCCCATTGGGCTGCTCCAGCAAGGCCAACAGCAGATGCTCGGTATCGGCCTGGGAGTGCTGGTACCGTTGCAGAATCTCGTAGGCCCGCATGGCCGCGTCCTGGGCGCGTTCGGTAAATTTATCAAATCGCATCATAATTGGTTGTACCTCAGTAAATCAACAAACCTTTAATTCATGAAACGTAAGGGAGCGATGGGGGCTGCGGGGTTAAGGGTGAGGATAACTTGTTCTAATCACCCACAGGGAGATCGTTAACGCCGCATTACATTTTACACTTTGTATCCTACTCCTTAGACGTGTATTATACCAGTCCTTACCTGAGATTGCTATTAGATTTTTATTAGAAATTTGTTACTACTCAGGTGACTGGCACTTTTCTCCCCTGGCAAGACGGTTGGGACCAGTAAAGCTTAGGGCTAACCAAGTGCCAGTCACCTTTAGCCTGAGCAATGACGAATTTTGATTTTTCAACCCTTTCTCTCTGTCAGGGAAAGAGCTGGGGTGAGGGTCTTCAAGGAGGTATGCTTGGCCACTTTTGAGCTTTCTCCGGCCACCCTGCGCAAAGGAACGGCCATTGCGGCATTTTCAGCCGTCTCCTTCGGCAGCGCTGTAATTTTTGTCCGTTATGCTTATCAGTCGGGAGTGTTGCCGGGTACAGTGGCCTTTTTGCGTTTTAGCATCGCCGCGCTGGTGTTAGTCGTTTTCCTACGGGCGCATGGACAAAGAGGGCAGCTATCTGGGTGGCAGAGCGCCCGGCTCTTTTTGCTGGGATTTGTGGCCTATACCATTCTGGCGGTCACCTGGGTCACGGCCTTCAGCCTCATTCCGGCCTGGCTGGTCTCATTGATTGTGGCAACGTATCCGCTCATGGTCAACCTGGCCAGTTGGTTCTTTTTGCGCGAGCGATTCTACCGGCAGCAAGTTGTAGCTTTGAGCTGTGTACTGGTGGGGAGCGGCATCCTCTTTTGGCGACCCTTTGAAGGCGCCGCCTGGACTGGGGTGACTCTGATGGTGGTCAACGTGCTGGTTTCCACTGCTTTCATTCTGGTAGGCCAGCGCTGGATGCGGGGATTGTCGCCGGTTATCTGTAGCGCCTGGCTGATTACCGGCGGGATGGTCGGTACATTTTTTTATAGTCTGTTCTCCCACGAACTTTCGTTTGCCTTCGCCCCGGCCGGCTGGCTGTGGGTAACGCTGTTTGCCGTGATTTCGACCGTTCTGGCCGCCACCAGCATGTGGTGGGGCATCGGCCTGATTGGCCCGGCGCGGGTGGCTATTATTGGTTCGTTTGAACCGGTGGTTTCAATTTTGCTGGCCGTTTCACTGTTAGGTGAGCGGCTCTTGCCTTTGCAGATTGCGGGGGGCGCATTGATTTTGCTGGGGATATTTTTGGTGCAGTGGACGCCGGAGAGGCAATGAGGCGAGGCGGGGTGAAGAGAAAAGAGCTATTAGAGCCTCCTTCATAAATAGGTTTGGAACACGGAGCTACACAGAGTCAGCGCAGAGGGTCACAGAGTTTTTAAAGGATCCTCAGTGTATCTCCATGTCTTCTTCGTGCTCTCTGCGTTCCGCTTTTCATTCTTGGTGGAGTACCTCAGGCTCATGAACACTCCTAACTGAAACTTAAGCCAGGTAGGTTTTTCATTGGACAACTTTAGCCGGATTTTGTCGAAGATTGTACCTTTAGTACGTTGACATACAGCGACCACATCAATACAATAGTAGATGGACAGAAACAACTGGTAGAAATGAGGCAACTGTGGCTGAGAAAATCCTGGTAGTAGACGATGACCCTGGCTTGCTGCAATTAATCGAAACGAGCTTGCGGCAAGACAATTATGAAGCCATTATCGCTTCAAATGGCGAAGATGGTTTGCGCCTGTTGTCAGAGTTAAAGCCGCATCTGGTCATTTTAGATATTATGATGCCCCACATGGATGGCTGGGAATTTTGCAGCCGGGTTCGCAAGGTTTCCACCGTACCGATTATTATGCTCACGGCGCTGGGTTCGCAGAGTGATATCGTGCGTGGTCTGCGGGCTGGAGCCGACGACTATCTAGTCAAGCCCTTTCAAAGGGATGAATTGCTGGCTCGTGTTTCCGCAGTTTTACGCCGGGCCAATATGCCTCCCCCTTCGGCTAAAGCCCCGCTGCGCTTTGGCGACGGTGAATTGATTATTGACCCGGCGGATCGAGTCGTGACATTGAATGGTCAGGTCCTTGAGCTAACCCCAACCGAGTTTGATTTGTTGCTGTTTATGGCCCATCGCGCCGGGCGTATCCTCAGTACCGAATTCATTTTTGAAAATGTCTGGTCTTATGATTCCGACGCCAATCTCGAAAGCGTTAAGTGGTACATGTGGCGGCTGCGCAAAAAGATTGAAAAGAAGCCCAGCAACCCCAAATATATCATCACCGAGCGCGGGGTTGGCTACCGCTTTATCCCCAATTACGGTCAAGCCCAAAGGGTGCGCACCGGCTGAGGTGGTTTGGCCCCCTTCTGATGCAAGAAACAATTGTTTTAATTGTTGATGATTTGATGTTTCTGCCCCGGCTGGAAAACGCTTTACGCCAGCTTGGTTATCAACCCCTGGTCGCTACCAATGAGACCGACCTGTCCCGGGCGTTATTTACGGCTCCGGTCCTGGTCATCATTGATTTGTTTAGCCAGAACTTTAATTGGGAGCGTTTAGTTCGCTTTGTCAAAGGGCCGGGCAAAAAAGCGGTGCATGTGCCTACCCTGGGTTTTGGTCCGCACGTGGACCTGGAGTTGCGGGAGCGGGCGCTGGCCGCAGGCTGCAACGCGGTGGTTGGGCGAGGGGCCATTGCCAGCCAGTTACCTCACCTGGTCGAAAAACACAAATGGGTCATTGACACCGGTCGCTGCCAGGACACGCCCCCTCCCCTCCTTCTGGAAGGGATAAGGTTATTCAATCAGGGTGATTACTTTGAATGTCATGAAATTATCGAAGACGCCTGGAATGAAGAAAAAGACCCCGTGCGGGTGATGTACCAGGGTATTCTGCAAATCGGCGTGGCTTGTTATCATGTGGAAAAGAAAAACTGGCGCGGCGCGATGAAAGTGCTGGAACGAGGCATCCCCAAAGCGGGTCGTTTTGCGCCCAGTTGTATGGGCATTGATATTGCCCGCCTTCTGGCCGATGCCGAGACTATTCGCCAGGAATTGCTCCGCCTGGGGCCAAACTGGCAAGGTGAATTCAACCCTCAACTTTTTCCCACTATCCAATTTCTGCCCGGCGAAGGCAATTGACCTTTCATGGGCGGCATAGTATAATCGTGATGTGACCTCTATGAGTTTAACCCATATAACCCGACCCTTCTAGAAGATTTCCTATGACAACCATTGTCGTCATCCCAACTTACAATGAAGCCGACAACCTGCCGGCCATTACCGCCGAATTATTACAATTAGCTGTCCCCAATCTACAACTCCTGGTTGTTGACGACGACTCCCCCGATGGCACCGGTCAAATTGCCGACGAATTGGCCCAGCAGCGCTATCCGGGCCGGGTGCATGTTATCCACCGCACCGGTAAACTGGGTCTCGGCACCGCTTACATAACCGGATTCACCAAGGCGCTGGATCTCGGCGCTGATTACGTGATTCAGATGGATGCCGACTTTTCCCACTCCCCCAAATATATCATCGAGATGTTGGAAAAGATAAAGGATTACGATGTGGTGGTTGGTTCGCGCTATGTGGGCGGCGGGGAGCTGGACGAGCGCTGGAGTTGGTGGCGCTGGTTCTTAAGTTGGTGGGCCAATGTGGTCTGGGCGCGAGTCATTCTGGGGGTACGGACCAAAGATGCCACGGCCGGCTTCAAATGCTGGCGGCGCAGCGCTTTGCAGCGCATCGGCCTGGAACGGATTACCTCCAACGGCTACGTTTTTCAGGTGGAAATGGCCTACGTTTCGGAAAAGCTGAACTTTCGTATCCTGGAAATCCCCATCTATTTTGAAGATCGCCGCATTGGGCAGAGCAAAATGACCGTGCCGGTCAAAATTGAAGCTGCGCTGCGTGTCTTTGAGATCCGCTGGCGGCATCACAATGTGCAGCCGATGGCCGCTTCCACCTCTGCCAAGCCCTCTTAGGAGGAGTGTGCTTGTTTCGAGCGATTACCCGGCAGGATGTGCTGGCCGCGCTGGTCCTGCTGCTCCTGCCGCTTCTCCTCTTTTGGCCCGTCACCGTTGGGCCGAATACCCTCCTGCCGGTTGACAACCTCTTTGCCTACGAGCCGTGGGTCACTTACAAAGAGAGCCTGGGCGTCGGCTTGCCTCAGAACCAACTCCTCTCCGATTTGATTCTGGAAAATTACGTTTGGAAAAAGTTCATCCGCGAGTCCATCGCCGCCGGCCAGTTGCCGCTCTGGAATCCCTACATTCTCTCCGGCCAGCCCTTTTTGGCCAATGGGCAGCACTCGGCGCTGTATCCTTTTAGTCTTCTTTTTTATATTTTGCCCCTGAGCAAGGCTTACGGCTGGTTCACTGTGTCGCAACTGTGGCTGGCGGGCGTGGGGATGTACATTTTTCTGCGGACGCTGCGCGTCACCCGGCTGGGCGCGCTGATTGGCGGCATCACTTACTCCCTCAGCGCCTTTTTTATTGTCAGCGTCGTCTTTACCATGATCATCGCCGGAGCGGCCTGGCTGCCGCTGATACTGGCGCTGATCGAGATGATCATCCGCAAGCAGGAAGAAAAAGGGCTGAGGGGTTACTCGCCCATTCCTTACGTTGTTGCGGGGGCGCTGCTCCTGGGAGCGCAAACCCTGGCCGGTCATGTCGAAATTACCTACTACGTGCTACTGGTCAGCGGCTATTACGCCCTCTGCCGGCTGCTGATCTTGTGGCGGCGACAGGCGACCTCGCGTTTTGCCCTGCGCCTGGCTGCCTGGCTGCTGGTCATGGTCTTCCTGGGCCTTTGCCTGGGCCTGGTGCAGCTTGGCCCTATGTACGAAGTGGTGACGCAGAACTTTCGCGACAACTCGGTCACTCTGGATCAGGTCCGTGAATGGGCTTTGCCCCTCCGCCGCCTGATCACCTTTGCCATCCCCGATTTTTTCGGCAGCCCGGCTCACCACGGCTATTTCGATGTCGTCACCTGGCGCTGGCAGACGCTAGGCGTTAATGCCGCCGGTCAAATTAATCCCCTCTGCCCTGGCTGCACCAGTTGGGATACCAAAACCGCCGTCGAAGCCGGGGCATACGTGGGGATTTTACCGTTGGTGCTGGCCGGGCTGGCAATCGTGCAAGCTATCTATGAGGCGAGGACACGAGGACACGAGGACGCAATAGAGTCAAGAGACGAGGCAGTAGGCCAAGATCATGCTCTTGAAAATCCTTGCCTCTTCGCTCCTTCGCCTCTTCGCCTCTTCGTGTTCATCTTCGCTCTTCTCGCTCTCCTCTCTCTCCTCTTCGCTTTTGGCACACCGCTGTATGCCCTGCTGTTCTATGGCCTGCCGGGCTGGAACCAACTTCACTCGCCCTTCCGCTGGATTTTTCCCTTCACCCTGAGCATGGCCGTCCTGGCCGGAATTGGGGTGACTTACCTCGACCGGCTGGTCAGCGCGAAACCCGGCAGGGGAGCAGAGGAGCGGCCCCTACGGGAGGCTGCGCAGGTGAGCAGAGGAGAATCTTCCCCCCTTCCCCCCTGCTCCCCTGCTCCCCTGCTCTCCCTTTATACTGTCTCCCTCTACACCGGCTGGCTGCTCTTCTGGGTCGGCCTGACCGGGGTGATGGTCATGCTGGCGGCTCTTTTCATCCCCACCCCTTTTATTCAAGCCGCCAGCTATGTTTTCGAGCGTTCCGGCCTGGCTCAAAACGCTTTTGCCGATAGCCGCCAATTTTTTGGCTACCAATGGCCCAACTTTTTCAAATTCTTTTTACTGCTTATAGCCGCGGGAGCCGTGCTGCGGATTGTGCGCTGCCCCATCTATTTACGATTTACGATTTACGATTTTGGATTGCCAATCGAAAATCGTAAATCTAAAATCCAAAATCCAGTTAGTGCCTGGAAACCGCTGGCCGTGCTCATCGTCGCCCTCGATCTGCTTTTAGCCGGCGCTGGCTTCAACCCCTCGGTGGACCCGGCCCTGCTCGACTTCAAGCCGGAGGTGGTCAGGTGGCTGGAGAGCCGGCAGACCGAAGACCCCTTGTTCCGGCTCAATAGTTTTGATACACCGCAGGGACGTGGCAACAAAGTCTTCCTGGCCAACGCCGGGATGTACAGCAATCTTTTCGACGTGCGCGGCTATGACAGCATCATCCCGGCCCAGTATGGCCGCTTTATGCATCTCATCCAGGAGAATGGCGATCTTTTCTACAACCGAATTGGTCCGCTCTACTATGATGGCTACGCTGCCCTCGACTCAGCCCTGTTGGATTTACTAGGGGTGCGCTACATTTTAACGACAGTAGACATCAACAATCCCAATTATAAATTAGTCTACGACAAAGAGATCCGGGTCTATGAAAACACCGACGCCCTGCCCCGCGCTTTTGTGGTTGATGAAAAAGTAGACCTGTCAGCTTTGCCAAAACCTGACAGATCTGGTTGGCCGGACGAGCTGGGTCTGGCCCTGCGCAACCTCAATCCCCGTCAGAAAGTGATTCTGGACGGCGAAACGAACGACCTGGGACACGACCTGACTCCCGAAGATGTGACTGCTCCCATCGAGACGATGAGCCAATCGTCTCTGCCGCATGTTGAAATTACCGCCTACACGCCCAACGAGGTACGCCTCGCCGTTCAACTCGACCAGCCCGGCTGGCTCGTTCTGACCGATGCCTATTTCCCCGGCTGGCGAGCGTATGCCAAGGCAAGACCGCCGACCGCTGACCACCAACCGCAGCCAACTGACAGCAGAATCTCAATTCCCCAATCTGAAATTGAACTCACCGTCCACCGGGCCAACGGGGCATTCCGGACTGTCTACCTGCAACCCGGCCAGTGGGAAGTCCGGTTTCGTTACAGCCCGCGCAGCTTTCAATTAGGTCTGTATGGCTCCTTTTTGGCCCTGGTTACGCTGGCGCTCATCGGCGGTTATTGGGCCTGGGGTAAGCTCTATCGCGAAAGCGAGGCCGACTCACCCATCAAGCGGGTCGCCAAGAACAGCCTGGTACCGATGGTCATGGCTCTGTCCAACCGGCTGATTGATTTTGCTTTTGCCCTGCTGATGCTGCGGATTTTGCAGCCGGAAGGAGCCGGGCGCTATGCCTTCGCCGTTGCCTTCATTGGGCTGGCCGAGATTCTGACGCGCTATGGCCTAGGTACGCTCGTTACCCGCGAGGTAGCAGCCAACCGCGCCCAGAGCAACCGCTACCTGTCTAACATTTCGATCTTGCGCCTCATCCTCTGGCTGGTCGCCCTGCCGTTTATGGCCGCAATTCTGGGCTTGTATGTTATCTTTGGTGGTTTAACCTTCGACGTTGTCATCACCGTCGCCCTCTTCGCCGTCGGCACCCTCTTTAGCAATATGTCCGATGGCCTGACCGCCCTCTTCTATGCTCACGAAAAAGCCGAGTACCCCGCCGCCATCGCTTCGGTAACGACCCTCACCCGGGTTAGCCTGGGTGCGCTGACGCTGCTGCTCGGCTGGGGGATTATCGGCCTGGCCGGCGTGTCGCTGATTGCCAATCTGGTCACGTTTCTGGTCTTGAGCTACATTCTGGTGGTCAAGATTTTCCGGCCTACCCTGGAAACCGACCGGGCCTTGCAGCGCGATATGATGGGCGAAAGCCTACCCTTGATGATCAACCACCTTCTCTCGACCATCTTTTTCCGCATTGACGTGTTTATCCTCTCGCCGACCTGGGGCGACGCCGCCGTTGGCTTTTACAATGCCGCCTACAAATATATTGACGGCATCAACATCATCCCCCAATATTTCACCCTGGCCCTCTTTCCCTTGATGAGCCGCTTTGCCGCCGACTCGCGCGACTCGCTGGTGCGAGCCTACATTTTGAGCCTGCGGCTGCTGCTGCTGCTGGCCCTGCCCCTGGCTGTCGGCACGCCCTTTATCGCCCGTGAGTTGATCCTGTTCCTGGCCGGGGAGCGTTTCCTGCCCGATTCGATGATTGTGCTGCAACTGCTGATCTGGTTTCTGCCGTTCAGCTTCATCAATCAGGTGACACAGTACGTCCTGATTGCCATCAATGAACAGCGCCACTTGACCCGCGCCTTTATCATCGGGGTGCTGTTCAACCTGATCACCAACCTGATTTTTATTCCCCTTTATGGCTATCGCGCCGCCGCTGTCACCACCATTTTTTCCGAGTGGGCGCTGCTCATTCCGTTTTACCTGCTGGTGCGCAAGAACCTCGGCCCCGTCCCCTGGTTTGACGTGGTCTGGCGGCCTATCGTGGCGGCGGCGGTGATGGGAACAGTCCTGTGGGTGATCGGGGATGTGAATTTTCTAGTGACTGTGGTTACTGCCGGAGCGACCTACCTTGCCGCACTGGCCCTGGTCGGCGGGCTGACCCAGCCGGATATGGATGTCATCTGGCGGGCGGTGCCGCTAAAAAGATTGCGGAGACAACCCCAGCAGTGACTCGCTTCACCCTCAATCTTGGCGGCTCTTCCTGGTCCTTCGGCCAAGTTCCCCGCCGACCCTTTGCCGCCCCCGATGTCTACGATCTCCCCGCTGTAACCGAATGGCTGCCTGCTGTAATCCCCGGCAATGTCCGCACCGACTTGCTGGCCCTGGGCCGCATCCTCGATCCTTTCTTTGGCGAGCAGTACAAAGAGAGCCTGTGGGTTGAAGAGGTGGACTGGTGGTACCGGCGCGCGGTTGAGCCACCACTGGTTTCAACTACATCTCGCGCCTTCCTCATCTTTGAGGGCATTGATTACCTCTCGGCCATTTTTATCAATGGGCGTGAAATGGCTCACCACGAAGGCATGTTTTCCCGCCAAATCGTCGAAATCACCGAGGCGCTGCGAGCTGGACCGATGGAGGTCGCCGTGCGGCTGTGGGGCAGCAGCGCCCTGCCCAAACGCCGACTGACCTGGCAGCAGCGGCTCTGGCAAAAACTGGCAGATCCTTTGTACCGGAGCTGGATTGGCATTTACCCCGACCGTTCAGCCACGCTCAAGTGCCAGATGTCCTTTGGCTGGGATTTCGCCCCGCCGATCCGCACCATGGGCATTTGGGATGAGGTGAGTTTGGTTGTCAGCGGGCCGGTCTTTATTGCCGAAGCCAATTGTCAGTCGTCAGTAGCCGGTAGTCAGAGATCAGTAGCCAGTAGTCAGAAGTCAGAAGTCAGTAGCCAGAAGTCAGAAAGGAATGCTCGATTTTCATCCTTCATCCCTCATCCTTCATCCTTTTCCTCTGCCGATCTAACTATCACCCTCACCCTCGACGCTGACCAACCCCGCCGCGTGGAAACTGACATCGCCGTTACTCCGGCCAATTTTGAGGGGGCAGCCTTTGGACCTTTCCACTTTACCCTCGATCTCACGGCTGGACAGAGCCGGCACCGGCTGTTCTCCTATTTGCCCGCTGCCGCGCTCTGGCAGCCCTGGGACCGCGGCCAGCCGCATCTTTACGAGGTGCAGGTCAGCCTGGCCGGGCCGGGCGGTGAGCCGCTGGACGAGGTCGCCGTCCGCACCGGCATCCGCTCGGTTGACCTGCACGAGTGGCAGTTTTCAATTAATAGCCAGCGTGAATTCATCCGCGGCCTGAATTGGGTTCCCGCCGACAGCTTCCCCGGCCGCCTGCGCTCAGAGGATTATACCCGCCTGCTGAACATGGCGCAGGACAGCGGAGCCAACCTGCTGCGGGTCTGGGGCGGCGGCCTGCGCGAGAAGCAAGCCTTTTATGACCTGTGCGACGAATTAGGGCTGCTGGTCTGGCAGGAGTTTCCTTTTGCCTGTCTCTTTCTGGGCAGCTACCCCCGCGATCCAGCCTACCTGGCTCTGGTCGAGGCGGAGTGCAGCGCCATCGTCCAGCAACTGGGCCGCCACCCCTCGCTCGTAGTTTGGTGCGGCGGCAATGAGTTCAGCCGCTCGCGCAACCGGCCGCTGCTCGACACGCTGGCGGCGCTGGTCACCCGCCATGATGGCACTCGCCCCTTCATTCCGGTTTCTCCCAGCTTTGACTGCGGCGGCGATGCTCACAACTGGCACGTCTGGCACGGCCAGGCTCCTATCCAGCACTATCAAGCCGAAACTGCCCGCTTCCTCAGCGAGTTTGGCCTGCAAGCCCTGCCCCACCTCGACACCTTACAAGCCGCCTTGCCTGATCCCGCCACCGGCTGGGAGATTCATCACGCCGACCTCCAAAAACTGAAACGATATACATCGCTCTTTAATGGACCATCAGCCACCAGCCATCAGCTTTTAGCCATTTACAATTCTCCATTTACAATTTTCCATTCACAATTAGCCCAAGCTATCGCTCTCCAAACCGCCATCGAGCACATGCGCCGCCGCAAAGGCGAAGCGGGGGGCGTGTGTCTCTGGCAGTTCAACGAACCCTGGCCGGCCATCAGTTGGGCCATCGTGGATTATTTTGGCCGGCCCAAGCTGGCTTACGAACGCCTGGCGAATTGGTTCAACCCGGTTTTGATCAGCCTGAAATTTTCCGTTGGGCGGCGCTGGCAGGCCGGACAAACCTTCACCGCCGAGATCTGGGCGATTAACGACAGCCAGCAGGCATTTACCGCGTGCGAGTTGCAGGTTAAACTGGATGAAACGTTAATTCACAGCCAACGGCTCGACCTCCCCGCCGACAGCGCGCAGCGTATCGGCCAGTTAACCCATTGCCTGCCCCAGCCTCCCGACCAAATTACCCTCACCCTCTACAATGGCGTGGAAGTTCTGGCCCAGAACACCTATGATTTAAACTGGGCCGATGAGGCCAATTACCCGTTTTCCGCCCGGTTTCGTCGTTGGGTGGCAGATTGGGCGCTGCGCTGAAAGCAGCGGGCCGAAAGTTTGTGATTTCTCCTTTTTGGCCGAATCTCCTATAATGACACTCACTGTAAAAATTGGTGGATAATTCTATGAAACGATATTTCTGGTTGGGTCTATTTCTGGCTTTTATCCTACTTATGCCAGGGCTGAATATCGCCCAGGCCCAGGAGAAAACTCTCTACTGGCAGAGTTATGACGTCAACCTGACGGTCCAATCCAATTCCGACATCCTGGTTGAGGAGACACAGCAAATTGTCTTTACCAGCGGCACTTTCACCTTTGGCTTTGCCGCCATCCCCCTGGACCGGGTCGAGCGCATCACCGACTTGCAGCTATCGGAAATTATTAACGGCAGCGAGCGGCCTTACACCCCCAACTCGAGCGGCCAGTACGGCTTTACGACCAGCATTAACGAAGGCGATTTGGAGATTACCTGGTACTTCCCGCCGACCCGCGACAGCGAGCACACCTACCTGCTGCGCTACCGGGTCATCGGCGGCCTGCGGATTTACCCGGAGGGGGATCAAGTCTGGTGGAAAGCCATCCCGCCCGACCATAATTTCCCCATCCGTGAGGCGCGGGTGACAGTAACTTTGCCCCAGACCTTCGCCAAAAACCAACTGACCGTTGCCAGTTACGGGGCATCGGCCAACGAGCCAGCCTACACGGACCAGGGGCAGGTAGTTTTTACGGCCCAAAACATCCCGGCTGACCAGGAACTGGAGGTCCGAGTTCAGTTTCCGCACGGGGCGGTCCAGGGCAGCCCGCCCGCCTGGCAGGCCGCCGACGATCAACGGCGGCAGTGGGGACCGGTGGTCGGGGTGCTCTTTGGCGGGTTGGGCTTGGTCATCCTACTGGGTGGGCCGCTGGCCGTTTATGTATTATGGCACCGGCGGGGCCGTGACCTGCCGGTGGGCGTTGTGCCTGAATATATCAGCGAGCCGCCCGGTGATTTGCCTGCCCCCATCGCCGGCGCTTTGGTGGATGAGAAAGCCGATTTGCAGGATATTATTGCCACCATCACCGACCTGGCCCGGCGGGGCGTGCTGCGTATGGAAGAGCAGCAAAAGGAAGGCTTTCTGGGCATTGGCTCAGGGCGGGACTACATTTTTCACCTGGAGGATGAGAGTAAAGCCACCCACCCTTACGAGCAAACCTTGCTCAAGGGCATTTTTAGCAATGGAACCGAGCGGCGCATGGCCGACCTGCGCCAGCGCTTTTACACCTACATTCCCACCCTGCAAGCGGAATTGTACGACGAGTTGGTTCGGGCCGGCTTTTTCCCCAGCAACCCTAATACCACCCGGCGCAAGTGGGTAGGGTTGGGCATTGTCGCCTTAATTATCAGTTTCGGCGTCGCCTGCGGGCTGCTGACCGTGCTGGGCGACTACTCAACCCTGGCTATTTGTCCGGGCCTGGCGCTGATTGCCACCGCGCTGGGACTAATTTTTGTCGCCCCGCATATGCCGCGCAAAACGGCCAAAGGTGCTGAGGAAGCGGCTAAATGGCTGGCCTTCAAGCGCTACCTGCAGACCATCGAAAAACACGGCGACCTGGCCGAGGTGAAAGACAAATTTGAGGAATTCCTGCCCTATGGCATCGCCTTTGGCCTGGAACGAAGCCTGATCAACAAATTCAAAGCCGTTGACACCCCGGCGCCTTCCTGGTGGGGACCGGTGATTTTGCCGCGCTATGGCTATGGCTATCCTCATTACGGCGGCACGATGGGCGGGCCTTCGGCGGGCCCGGCTGGAGGGCTACCAGGCCCACTGGCCGGTGAAGGCGGCATGCCCAGCCTGGCGGGGATGAGCGAAGGCGTCGGCGCATCGCTGGCTAGCATGAGCGAGGGCCTGGGCGCGATGCTCAGTTCGGCCAGTTCTACCCTGGTCAGCACCCCACCCCCTCAAACTTCCTCCAGTCGAGGCGGCTGGAGCGGTGGGGGATTCAGCGGTGGGGGATTCAGCGGCGGCGGTGGGGGCGGCGGCGGTTCGCGGGGCTTTGGCTAAGCTGACCGACGACGATGGACCGCAGACCGCTGCCCCCGAATCATTTTTTTGGTGGTCGGCTGTCTGCGGTCGGCGGTCATGAGACAAAGCATACTTCTGACTCTACCGAGTATAACTTCAAAGGACAAGGAGTTTGGACAGTGGGTAAAAACAGTCGGCTGATTGGCATGATTTTGATTGGGGTGGGTCTGGTTTTGCTTTTGGGCTGCTCGGCGGTTTCCCTGATGTCTTCTTTTACCTCGACATCGGGCAATCTGGGGGGAGCTGTCTTGGGGGTGGTCGTCTCGATCCTGGTGGGGATTGTCCCCATTGCTTTCGGGGTTTATCTGCTCACCCAAAGCCGGACTGAAGCGGCCGAGCAGGCGGACATGGCCCGCCAGCGGAAAATTCTGGATATGGTCAAAACGCGCGGCCAGGTGGATATTCGTGATATGGTCTTTGATTTAAAGTCCAACACCGAACAAATCCGCGATGATATTTATAAGTTGGTCGGGATGGGCTTATTCACCGGCTATGTCAACTGGGATAAAGGCGTGCTCTATTCAAAAGACGCTTCCCAGCTCAAGGGCAACAAGTGTCCCAACTGCGGAGGCGAGCAGGAGTTCGCCGGCAAAGGGGTGATCCAATGCAAGAATTGTGGGGCCGAGGTTTTTCTGTAAACCGACCGCTGACCACCGACCCATTCGACAAGCTCAGGGCAGGCCGCTGACCGCCACCTTTCTTCCCGGTGGACTTTCAAAGCACGTCGCATAAAAAATCTCTGTATCTCAGGATCTACCTCTGACTCGTTTGTATACTCAACTCCGGCAACTCAAAATAATCATGCTTCTGCTTGTCCTGGCTCTCACTGCCTGCGAGTCGGCCCAAACCACTGTCACCCCGGCCAGGACCCCTTCTTCACCTTCTAACCTTCCAACTCTCCCAGCCTCCATTCCTCCCCTTTCCCAACCTTCCCACCTGCCAACTCTTCCACCCTCCACACCACCCCCTTCCCAAACCTCCAACCTCCCAACCCGCCCGTCTTCCAGTCTTCCAACCTTCGAGCCGACGAAGTGGCCCGCAGAGGCCAAGGCCCCCTATGGGCAGCCTTCCCCCTCCCCTCCCCCTCAGCCGGGCGGCGTTGCTATCCTCGGCCTGGTTGGCCAGCCGGATACCCTTAACCCGATTACCACCAATGATGCGGCCCTGCGCGAGCTGGCGCCTTTGTTGTTCGACACCCTGCTCCACGTTGATCCGGCGACGGCGCAGCTTCAGCCCGGTTTGGCCGAAAGTTGGGAATACAGCCGGGATGGTAAACAGGTTACTTTTCATTTGCCGTCCAGGCTAAAATGGAGCGACGGCCGGCCCCTGACCGCCTCGGCCATTGCCGCCAGCTTAAAAGCGACCGAGCATCCCGCCCTGCTGGCTTTCAGCGCGATGTCCGCACCCAACCCTGAAACTCTGGAACTGACCTTTGCGGCCATGGATTGCGCCGTCGTGACCACCTTAGCCCAACTGCCGCTTTTGTCTGCCGCCGAAGTTCTCGAGGCGATGCCAACGGGCAGCGGCCCTTTCAAAATCGCCGCTTGGTCGGAGAATAAGCGAACCCTGACCCTGGAGCGCAACCCCAATTATCGCGGCCCCGCACCCTTGCTGGACGGCTTAACCGTGCGCTTCATCCAAGGCGGCGAGGTAACGGTAGCCCTCTCCGAAGGCCAATTTGACGTTATAGGCCCTATTCAATCCAAAATCCACGCCCAAGAGGGCAGTCTAAAACCCAAAATCTTTACCGACCTGGTTTATCCCACGCCGCAAATGACCTATCTGGCCATCAATTTTGCCCCTAAAAATGTTGATCCGGTAGAGCCTCAAGTGCGGAAGGCCCTGCTGCTGGCCCTGGATCGAGAAGCTATCCTGGCCGAAGCCCTCAACGGCGACGGCCAGCTTCTGGCCGGACCGCTGCTGCCTGGTCATTGGGCGGCTAACACCGGCCTTGACTGGCCCGCTTACGACCCCGATGCTGCTCGGGCGCTGCTAACCAGGGCCGGCTTAAAGGACGAAGACGGCGATGGCTGGCTGGATCAGGATGGCCGGCGGCTGGAACTGTCCATCCGGGTGAACGGCGAAAATCCTTTGCACCAGGGTTTAGGCTGGTTGGCCGCCAGCTATTATCGTGACCTGGGTCTCTTTGCCCGCTCCGATAGTATTGCCTTCACCGGGTTGGTTGACGATCTGTTCACCCACGATTTCAGCCTGGCCATTTTTAGCTGGCCGCTGCTCCCCGACCCCGACCAGCGCTTGTTTTGGCGTTCCAACGAAAATGCAGTGGGCCGGGGGCTTAACTTTATTTCTTACGACAATCCTGCTTTGGACAGGCTACTCGACCGGGCGGTCGCGGTGCCGGGCTGCGATATGCAGGGTCGAGCCAGAATTTACGCCAACATCCAAAAGACTCTGGCGGCTGAGCGGCCGGTTGATTTTTTGCTCGCCCCCAATCGCCATATCCTTGTGGGCAATCGCTTGCAGGGCGTCAACCCCGGCCCGTTTGTTCCTTTTACCTGGAATGCCGCCGAGTGGTATCTAACCAAGTAGTAGGGGTGCAGGGTGGCAGCAAAGCAATTTTTCCCACTTTGTTATCTGGCTATCTTCGGTGCAGCACCCCGCGTAGTCCTGAGCAAAGCGAAGGACGTATCGAGGGGTGCTGCGAAAAATCACCCTTCGATAAACCTATGGCACTCAGGATGATTTTTCGCAGCTAGGGGTGACTTGATTTATCTTATGACAAGCTTGTTTCGTGAGTAAAATCAAATTATAATGATTCTGACAGATCCTTTTTTTAACGAAGTTTACAATGAAAAACAACTGAAACGGTTAGAGAAAAAATTTGGCCCGTTTCAGCGTCATCACCTGGACCTGACGGTGACGACTCAGGTTATGCTGGACATGATGTTCAAGATGACCCCCAAAAAGCCCCGCCGGGCCGAGGTGGTCATGATCATACCGAATGAGCAGGGCCAGCTCTGGCTGCATACCAAAGATTTTTACCCGGAAGGCGTCTACCGGCTGATGACCGGCGGAATTGACCCCGGCGAGAAACCCGATAAAGCGCTGCTGCGGGAGGTGAAAGAGGAAACGGGCTTTGCCGTGAAGATTGACCGCTGCCTGGCGGCCGTTACCTACACGTTGACCGCCACTAAGGGCACGCTGCCCTTTGCCTCCTATGTTTTTTTAACCCGTCCCACCGCCGGCCAGCCCCACCCCGCCGACTCCCGCGAGCGGATCACCCATTTTAAGGCTGTGCCGGTGGCTGAATTGTTAACTGTGGTTCACACCCTGCGGGCGTTGACCGGCCCTTTTCAAGATTGGGGTATTTTTAGGGCGATAGCGCACCAGGTAGCCTATGAGGCGTTAAATCAATCCTTGGGAGAAGAGACATGAAATTATCAGAAATGAGTCTGGTTCGATTGGCGGCCTGGGTGTATGCGATCATGTTCTTTTTTATCGCGTTTATGGGGGCTATCCCCGGGCTGACCAATGCCAGCGGCCAATTGTTCGGCCTGTTTACCCTGGATTTTTATGATAATGCCCTGCACTTTGCCTCCGGGCTGTGGGCGGCGATTGCCGGCTGGGTTTCAACTCGCGCGGCGATCTTCTACTTTAAAGTTTTTGGGATTCTCTATGGCCTTGATGGGGTGATGGGCCTTATTTTTGGGCAGGGATACCTGGATGGCGGTATTGTCCTGTATGGGATTACCCCGCTTGATTTTTGGACCCGGCTGGCGGCTAACCTGCCGCACATTTTAATCGGCGGGATTGCCGTATTGATTGGCTTTTGGTTGAGCCGGAAATGGGCCGCCGATGCCTAAGAAACTCTTCTGGCGGGTCGTCAGCCTGGGTTTCTTGATAATTCTGGTTATTGTCCTGATTCCACTCGTAGGTGTCGCCGTAGAGTGTAGACCCTGGGCTAATGTGACGCCGGTTGTCCCGGCGGCCTCGGCGGAAAGGCAGAAAACAACCGCGGATTTGAGCGGTTACAGCCGCCCCGAAGACCAGACTTACCTGACCCTGCCGGAATGGTACATTGTTTACAGCGCCGACGAGTACGCGGCCTTTATCAAAAACAAGCGGCCCAGCCAATTTCCCTATTTCGGGGCGGTCGGGCAATTCTGGCGGAGCTACTACAATGTCTGCGCGGTTACGCGCGAGGTCTATCCTTTTAATTCCGGCTACCATCTCTCGCTGGTGGTGATTGGCACCAGTTTTACGCTGGAAAACATCGCCAGGGGCCTTTACGAAATAACGCTGGGCCGCACGGCAGAATGGCTCAACCCTGACGCCCTGACCGCGGAGGATGCCTATGCCCGCCAGGTAGCCCAAGACTATGGCAATTTCATCCACACCATCCCCTGGTATGAATTTCCCTTTGGCGAGAAGCTCACCGGGCTGTGGACGGAGACGAGCCTGTTTGGACCCAATATCGTTCGCAAATGGGAACGCAAATTTGCCCTGAGCCTTGAATACGGGGGCAAAGCCATTTATAGCTGGCTGATTAAGGGCGGTACCCAGGCTGCCTACGCCCCGGAGGATTTGGAAATTCAAGCCTGGGCCAGAGGCATTTCTGAGGCACTGCTGGCCCAGGAGCCTCAAATCCGGCTGGTCAAACCCATCAATCCCCAAGAGGCCATCATCGCCGTGCCCCGCTACGAGGCCTTTACCCAACTTGTACCCCAACTGACCCGGCAGGGAGTCCAGTTTGTTGAAATTGCCGGCAACGACGACATGTTAATCACGGCCATCACGCCGGCTGATTGGGCTTACAACCTGAAGGCCGGGGAGTTTTTATTTGCGCTGCCCATCCTCAGCCAGCCGCAGCTTAAACGGGTGGCGGTCAAAGCGCCGGTTGCTTCGCTGCACGTGATTTTAAGGGACTTGGAAAACCAGGGGGTCAAGCTGGAACACCTTTACGATTACTGATTTTCAAACAGGTGGGCGTATTTTTCGTAAAAGGTATTGGTTAAAACAAGCTCAGGATCGTAACGCTTTTTGGCCTCAAAGAAATCTTTGATGTTGGGATAAGCTTGTTGAAGCTGCAGCGGGGTGTAGTAAAGCTGGTAGGGTAAGAAGAAAGTTCCATTAAGGCTGAGGGCCAGATCAATCGTTTGTTGGGTCATCCGGCGCATGGTCTCGTTATCTGCGGGCGTGGTGTTCTGGTTGATGTATAAAACCACGGCAAACATATCGGTTGGGGCGTAGTTTAAAAAATTGTCCTCTTGATGTACAACTCTTACTGAGGCATTGAGCAGATTGGTGCCGTTTTGAGTTATAATTTCTCGCAAGCCGTCAATAAAAGTGACCAGTTGATCGTGGGGAACGTAATATTCCTGTAAAATATCGGTTTCATTCTTTAAATTGTTTTTAAGGTATTTAACCGAGTCGTGCATGGGCTGGTTTCTTGAAACCAGGCAGGCTTCGCCGGCGGCCATCGCCTGGTTTCGACTCACCTCACAGCTTTCCAGCCTGGGTTCGATGTACTTCTCGGCAAACCACTTTAGCCGCATCGGCAGGTCGCCCTGCTTGGAAAAGTTAAGCACAAAGCGGCGCAGCTTGGTGCTGGCGACCTCGGTCAAGGGCGGGATGCCGGTTTCGGGCGCGTCGGTTTGTTCATAGGTGTAAAGCAGCATTTCCTGCAAAAGGGAGGGTGAGGCGGTGGATAAGTGGGCATACATTAAGCCCAACTTTTCATCCTTGACTAACTTTTCGGCAAACAGGTGGGGAAACTCCCGGTAATTAAGCACCTGCCGCCCCGGCGTGTAAAGAACGTTGTCTGTTACCTCCACATCCACATCCAGAATAACCCCAAACAGGCCGTAGCCGCCGAGGACCAGCTTAAAAAGCTCCGGGTTTTGGCTGCGGCTCAATTCCTGGATCGAACCGTCGGGCAGCATGAGACGCATCGCGCGCAGGGTCTTACCGACAGAGCCAGCCCGGTGGTCCATCCCGTGCGCATTGACCGAGATTGAACCCCCGACGCTGAAAATGTCGGAGGACTGCATGGCCTTAACGGCATAGGCCGGGTGGAGATGATTTTGAATATCGTGCCAGGTCGCCCCGCTTTGCACGGTGAGGAGTTTCTGTTCCTCGTCCAGCGACATTTGGTTGAACCCGGTCATATCCAGCACCAGGGCATTCCTAAAGAAAGCGTGCCCGCCCATGCTGTGCCTCACCCCGGCCATCGAAACCTTCAAGTGATTTTCTCTGGCAAAGAGCAGGGCCTGGCGGATGTCGTCAACCGTTTTTACCTGGACGATGCCGTAGACAAACGTTTTATTGAGGCAACTGGCATCGTTAATCGCTCCCCCTTTTTGGACCCAGGGCAGGCTGTCCGGGTAGGCTTGAAGTTCAATCTTGTTTGGCTTGGCCGGGTCGCCCAGCGCCTCGGGGAACAGAGGGGGGCAGTCCTTTTCGCCGGCCGGGTCGGCTGAATACTCGTTAACTTTCTGCCCGGTAAAAAACAGGGCGGCAGCCAATGCCGCCGCAATCAGGCCGGTGTAAATTTTAGAAGGTCGTTTCATTGCTTCGGTCCTGTTAGAAGAGGCTAAAATATCTTGCCAGCAGTTTCATTACTCTACACCTACCTAAAAGTGGCAAAATATAGACAGGATTTACAAGATTAACAGGATAATTTTAGTAAAAAATCTTGTAAATCCTGTTAATCCTGTCTAATCTTCTGGCTGAATTTCTCCCGTGTAAGGTAACGAAGCCAGCAGCTCACTCAAAAGAATGCTGCAATTATGGGGAGTTAAGGGGCGTTGTCAAATTTGAGAGGAGATAGTGGTAAAATTGCAAGTGATGGTTTCGGAGTCCAAAGCTGAGCTTTGGGACTCCAGCACTTACTTCGCAACCACCACCTGACAGGACCGCTTTTGAAGTGGGGTGAACCATGACAGACTATCTAAGCACGAGTGAAGCCGGGCGGCTGGCCGAACTGGAAACGGTGATCGAGCGGGGCCTGCAAACTTTCATCGAGGTCGGCAACGCCCTGATGGAAATCCGCAACTCCCGCCTGTACCGGCAAAGATATGCCACCTTCGAGGAATACTGCCAGGAGCGCTGGGACTTACGGAAAAGCCGGATCTACCAGTTGATGGACGCCGCCGAGGTGGTAGAAAATCTAAAAAGCTCCCCCATTGCGGAACTTTCAAGCGGGATTATTCCCCTGCCGGTTAACGAAGCCCAGGCCCGTCCCCTGGCCAAGCTGGAGGTGGAACTCCAGCGCCAGGCCTGGCAAAGGGCCATCGAAACCGCGCCCGAGGGCAGAATCACGGCCAGGCATGTCGAAACGGTGGTTAGAGAACTTCAAGCCGCCCCCGTTGAACCTGACTCCTTTGTCTGCCCCCGCTGCGGCCAGCGCGCCGTTCAACTCAACGAGGGAGTCATGTGCCTCAACGACGCCTGCCAGACAAGCTGGACGACCCTGGCCGAATTTGAGGATGAAACGGGCGGGGTCTACCTTGACGAAACCGAACTCCTGCGGACTCATCTAAAAACGGAACTAATCAAACTCATCAACCGCCTGCCGCCGGAGCAGTTAAAGGAATTTGCCGCCTGGCTGGCCGAGGTTAAGCAGAAGCTGGCAGCAGCAGTCTTTTTATTAACCTGAGTTCGACGTTTTTCCGAAAATAGACAGGATTTACAGGATTAACAAGATTTTTGACCAGTTTTTATCCTGTAAATCTTGCCGTAGGTCCTGTCGAGAAATAGAAAACTCTAAACTGAGGTTATTATGATTTTTTCCCCTTCTTGCGACTTCCCTTCTTAGCCTTAGCCTCTTCCTCTTCCTTCACCGGCTCCGTTTCGACCTCGTTCCAGCCATAGGATTGCAGGATGTCCAGCACCGGGCTGCCGGAGCGAGGGGCCACGGCCACTTCGATAGGCACCTCCAGCGCCTGGGGCGGCGGGGCCGGCTGCTCCAACTGCGCCGGAGCGGTTGCGGCTAAAGGCGTCTCGCCGGGCGGCTGCACTTCGACGGCCGAGGTGAATGCGGCGGGTTCGGCGGGGACGGCTTGGGCCGCCGGTTCCTCCAGGGAGGGCGCCTGGTCCGCCAGGTTGAGCGGGGCATACGGCTTATAGGTGTATTCCGGCTGTAGCTTTTTAACCCCCAAAGCGCGCATCAATACCGAGGTCATCGTTGAGATGTCGTCGTCGAAATCCACGTGGCCCGCCGCCTCGGAGCGGCTGTCGGCCGGATTGGACGACGGGGAGAAAATCGTTTCGCCCCGCACTTTCTCGATGGCGGTCTGGACGGTCGCTTTGGCTCGCCCGTCGAGGGGGAGGTCAAAGTAGCGCTGCATGCCCAGCAGGGGCACTTCAAAGATATTGCTGCCCGGAGCCGGTTCCAGCCCGCGCGAAACCAGGTAGAGCAGGGATTTGTGGTAGACCTTCAGCCCCGTATTGCCGGGCGGCAGCGCATCGTCCAACTCCTGCTTGTCGCTCAGATCAAAAACTGACAATCGGGCCACGCTTTTATTTGGCCCAATGTGGGGCAAAATATCCCGCTGGAACTCGTCCACGCGGATAGCCGGAGCGAGCAGGGCCATGGACTCGACCTTCAGCCCGGCCTCGACCAGGCGCTGCAGCAGGGCCGCATGAAAGATCGAACCGGCGCTGTGGCCCACAAGATGCAGACTGACGTTTTCCGCGCCGTGCTGCTGAATATAGCGGGCCAGCCGGGTGACGGTCAGCGAGGCCCCCGGCAGTTTGGCCATTCGCGGCTGGGCCGCTTCCTCGGGCGGCCACTGCACGTGGGCCAGGGCGTTTTTCCTGATCGCCGTCGAGGCGGAGCGGGCATTCTCCTTCATTTCGGTCCACATCCAGCGCAGGGTTGAGCGGGCCAGTTTTTCCACCCAGCGGTCAAACTGCTCCATCAGGTCAAAGCCGAGGCCGCCAAAGGGCAGCTTGCTTTTGGCCAGGTCAACCAGTTGGTTGAGCAGGGTTTCGGCCGGGCCGCTCTGCCAGGCAAAGTAGAGCGGGTAGATGCGATTGTTGAGCCACCAGTTGAGGTCGCGCTGCGCGCCGACCAGCCCGTTGCGCTCGCTGATCATGCCGCCGTGGGCATACAAGACCACGTGGCGTTTATGGCTGGGATCGCCTCTCAGCCAAAATTCGTGCCAGCGTTCCATATGATCAAAGATTTTCTCAATCTGGACCGGGGTGCTGACGAACTGGCCGGTGGTTGAAAGCAGGCCGTCATTGCCGATGTTGACCACGTGGACGGCCAGCCGGCGCTTATCGAGATCGGGCACGGTGGCCATCCCACCACCGGTGGCTACGGCAGTACGTTTGCGGCCGGAGGCAAAGGGAGTGCGCGGCACGCCAGGGCGAGCCACCCAGGCATCGTAAGCCGAATCGAGCCAATCTTCGTAGGGCAGGGTGGCAAAGCCGTTTTTGCCCCATCTCGGTCCCCACGAGTTTTGCACCAGGAAGCCGACTTCGTTGTAACCGACCAGGGCAAAGGCATGGCCGCCCAGGGCCGCGGCGTTGGTAGAGCGGGAAATGACGTACATGGTGTCGGAGCCGCGCTGGACGACGGTAGGCTGAATCCAGCCGTCATGGATAGCCGCCGAAACGGCAATGCCTTTCAGCTCGCTGATGGCCGACTGCATGTCGTCCAGTCGGTAGGGATTGACCCGGTAGAACGCGCCCAGGGGCCGGTCGCGGCCCTTTTCGATAATGAGCGGATCGTCCAGGTCGGGCACGACGGCGAGATTGAGGTCAGGCCAATCCTCCTCCAGGGCCACGCCATGATAAAACCAGCCTTTGAAGACGCCGCGCAGGGATGAGCCGATGTCTTCTTCGCCTTGAAATTCATCGTAGCGGCGGGCCAGGTAGTAGAGCATGTAGGGACTGACCCGGGGCAGGGAGATATCGGCCGGAGGAACGTCTTCGCCCCGGCCGTTTTGCCCGGCGCGGACCATGCGCGCCAGGATGGTATTGACCACGGCCGCGACGGCATGGCCGGTACAGGAGTTACCCTTTTGCAGGAGCACCACCCGCTTCTCGATTTCGTCCCGCTGGTCGAGACTGGGTGGAAGCGGCTCGAGGCGGGGGCGGTACTCCAAATCCCGCTCGTCGAATGGGTCCGGCACGGCGTTCGCCACAAAAGTCGCTACACCCGGAATTTTAACAAGCCCCGGCGGCAATGTTTTGGCCATAATTCAAGCCCCCTTTCTATAATGGGAAACCAACTGGATGAGTCCATTATAGCACAAGAGTTTATCGGAAATAATAATTGGACAGGATTTACAGGATTTACAAGATAAAAATCAATCAAACAATCCTGTCAAAAATCTATTATTCCCGATAATGTTTACAGATTTGGCTTCTGATAGACTGACCGGGGTCTGTTGGCATTTAACCATCCAATGGGCTGCGGACGGCGAGGCCGCCGCGCTTAATGACGTGGGTGTAGATCATGGTGGTTTGGACGCTTCTGTGGCCCAGCAACTCCTGGATGGTCCGAATGTCATAACCCGCATCCAACAAGTGCGTGGCAAAGGAGTGGCGCAGGGTGTGGCAGCCCACGGCTTTATCAATTTGGGCAGCCCTGGCCGCGGCCTTGACTGCTTTTTGCAGGCCGGTTTCATCCAGGTGGTGGCGGCGCATCTGGCCGGTGCGGGGGTCAAGAGAAAGTTTGTGGGAAGGAAAAACGTACTGCCAGCCCCACTCGCGGTTGGCGTTGGGGTATTTGCGCTCAAGGGCAAAGGGCAGGTAAACCCGGCCGTAGCCTCGTTCCAGGTCATTTTGGTGCAGCGCTTTGGCGTAACGAAGCTGGCGCTGGAGGGGTGCAATCAGGCTGTCGGGCAGCAGGGTGTCCCGGTCTTTTTGGCCTTTGCCAGAACGGATGATGATTTGATACTGGGCAAAGTCTACGTCTTTGACCCGCAGGCGAACACATTCCATCAAGCGCAGGCCGCAGCCGTAGAGCAGTTTAGCCATCAGCTCGTAGGGATCCGACAGGCGGCTCAACAAGCGGCTGACCTCGGCTTTGGACAGAACCGTCGGCAGATGGGTGGGCTGTTTGGCCCGGACGGCGTCAATGGGGTAGAGGAGTTCTTGACGGAGCACTTCGCGATAAAGGAACAGCACGGCGGAGAGGGCTTGATCTTGAGTGGAGGCAGCGACGCGCTGATCCACGGCCAGATGGGTCAGAAAAGCCTCGATGTCAGGGCTGTTGAGTTCTTGGGGGTGTTGTTTGTGATGAAAGAGGATGTAGCGTTTGATCCAATCCAGGTAAGCTTCCTCGGTGCGGAGGGAGTAATGCTTGACGCGCAGGGTATAACGCACTTGATCGAGCAGTTTGGGGGCGGGTTCGGGCATCGGTCGTCTCCGGGAGCAGGCGAATTAGAATATTTGTTTGGACCATCCGTTCTATTATAACGGACATTTACAAAAAGGGCAAATTCGGTTACAATGAAGGCAGAACTTTCCGTGTGGAAGGCTCGGAGAATGAACTTTCCGTCCTAAGTCATCGGACGGAAGTTTCGGTCTACAAATTGTTAGCTGGCAGAAAGTAATCCAATGAACCCTGCTAATCAAATACCAGAGGATGAAATAGAAAAACTCTTCGAGTGGTTTTATGCTTGGAGAAACAGGGGTATAACCCCTTTGGTTTCTATCAAAGGGTATTCTGAGTTACTACTAAAAGGCGCTGCCGGAGACTTGACAGAAGAGCAACGCCAATTTATCCAAGTAATACATCGCAACTGTTTAAGGGCGGTCGAGCAATGGCATTTAGTTTTAGATCATCTAGGATTTTACTATGAGAGACAACATCCACATTGGGAGGAAACTTATCTTCCCGATGTCATCAACCAAGCGTTATCTAATCCTCCTGAAAATATAGACATAAGTAATGTAAATGTTGAGTTAGCTGATAATTTGCCATCCATCAGAGGGGATGACGGGCTATCAGCAGCAATTCATTATTTGATAGCTCCTAACTTGGACTATCCCCATTCTAAAAATGATCCTATAGCGATCAAAGCCAGTTTGATAGAAAAATCTACTGTTCAGGTTCAAATTTACAACGGTATCCAATTATCTCCTGAAGATATAGAGCAACCCCAACACCTATTTTTTCCAGGGACACGGCTCTCAGTAGCCAAACAGATTATTGAACAGTTCGGCAGTCAATTACAAGTTCATCCTTTCTTGAAGGGGATAGAATTTCGCTTTAACCTACCAGTATGGCAAATGCCCGCAAGCACACCACTGGTAGTCGAATTAACTTCAAAGAGTAATGGAAGCAAAATAGATTTAATACAAGGGCAAGATTTAGTCATCTACTTGGCCGAGAAGATTTCTATTTCTTCGTGGGACATAATTGATGTAAATTCGGGAGTGCTATTTCAAGTAGGTTCTAGCTGGAGTCAACGGAAAGAAAGTCTAAAATTGCATTTTCGGACAGGAAATATCGGTCAAACACCTTTAAGAATAGAGTACAAGCAAGATGAGTCATCAGCAGCGGAAACTTTTGCCGTTGATATAACGGTCAAGCCTCAAAGTTGAGAATGTAAAACCTACATTCTGGAAAAAGTGTCAGCTAACAACAACCGTTTCCAGCCGACGCCACCAGCTCGATTTTTTGTGAAGTAGTCTTTTGCACTTTGAGGCTAGCTGTTATTGGGGGCTTCGTGGGCGCGGCTGAAACGGGAGGCGTTGGGCGGATTGATGAAATAAATTCGTTGTGTATGGACAAAGCCATCCCACAAGGTAAGAGAAATGGCTAAGATTAAGATCGCAGCGTCTATGATCCACGGCTCAGTTTCATCTGGTTTTGAGGAGGTGGAGACAGAATTCAAACGGAACTTTGCCGAACGGGACGAATTGGGCGCAGCCTGCACCATTTACTATAAAGGGAAAAAAGTAGTTGACTTATGGGGCGGATATCGCGATGAAGCAACGCTTGCTCCCTGGGAAAAAGACACCTTGGTCCTTGTATTTTCTACCACCAAGGGGTTTTCTGCTTTGGCGGTTGCTGTGGCCCATTCTCAACGATTACTTGACTATGATGAAAAGGTTGCCACCTATTGGCCGGAATTTGCCCATAATGGCAAAGGGGATATTACCGTCCGGCAATTGTTAGAGCACAAGGCCGGACTGTGCGCCATTGACGAACCTCTGGATTTAGAGATGCTGGCAAATCTGGATGTGATGGCGGCAGCGATAGCCAAACAGAAACCGGCCTGGGAACCGGGGACTCGTTCCGGGTATCATGCCTGGAGTTTGGGCTGGTATCAAAATGAACTTATCCGTCGGGTAGACCCCCAACATCGAAGTATTGGCCAGTTCTTTCAGGATGAGATTGCCAGGCCGCTCGAGGCTGAGTTTTATATTGGCCTCCCGGCCGACGTGCCCGCCTCCCGCGTTGCCACCCTCAAAGATACCACCGGCCCGCTCCAGATTTTGGCCAGTATCGGCAAGTACCCATTACCGCTGGTCCTGGCCTTTTTTAACCCCAACTCCCTCACGGTCCGGGCTATGAACAATCCGCCTGACCTTCTCCACAAGGCCAACTTCAACCGGCGTGATGTTCGTTCTGTTGAGATTCCGTCCGGCAACGGCATTGGTCAGGTGCGAGCCATGGCCAAGATATACAGTGTCTTTGCCACAGGTGGCGAGGCGCTAAAGCTCAAACCGGAAACATTAGCAGCCTTGCATGCCCCCCCGGTCTCGCCACCATCAGGACCATGTGATGAAGTTTTGAAAGCGAACTTGGCTTGCACCCTTGGCTTCTGTAAGCCCACCCCCTATGCCGGCTATAAAGCGTATGGGAGCAGTAGCAAAGCGTTTGGGTTCCCCGGAGCCGGCGGTTCTTTTGCCTTTGCCGATCCAGACGCCCAGGTTGGCTACGCCTATGCGCCGAATAAGCTGGGGGGCTTCATGTGGGATGACCCACGCGAGAAGTCGCTACGAGATGCCTTCTATAAGTGTCTCAAGAAAATGGAAGCAAAAATCCGCCCAACAACGGCATGAGCCCGACTTGACTACCGCGCTTTTTAATGAAGGTATCTTGCTGGCAAAATCACTTTTTATTGTTGCGCTCTGCGCCTGCCCGTCAAGCGGGTTATGCCGAGGCGTTGGGCGGCTAGAAAACATACAATTGCAATTAACTTTCAGATTTTTTATTTACGAAGGTAGCAATAATGGATGACGAGTCCCGTAAGCATCTTAAAGATCTTTTGCGAATTCATCATAAGAATCTAAACGAGTTAGAAGTACAGGCAGCCCAATATTCTAAGATGGATATGCCAGTTCTGCTCAGTAATAAAATTAAGAATGAACAGGAGGATATTGCTCGAATTGAGGAACAATTGAAGAATAATGGCGAACAAATCTCCGATATTCCGACACAACTTTTTCGGCCAAATAATCTCAATAAGGGTATTATTGGCTTATTTACAACGGGGGGTGTG
This sequence comes from Anaerolineales bacterium, assembly GCA_015075185.1. Lineage (GTDB taxonomy): Bacteria > Chloroflexota > Anaerolineae > 4572-78 > J111 > DSQQ01. The sequence continues at coordinate 1,272,756 of JABTUW010000001.1, forward strand.
ATCCTGGGATTTGTTATTGCTTTCATATATCTGTCAGTGCAAGGCTCTAATATTAGGGTTACACCAATACCGGATGAAAATGTACTTCGAATAGACACTATTCCATTGCAAGTGTCTCCTTTTTGGGGAGGTAGTGATTCTCAAATACAAGGTTGGGGGAGCATGTCACTGACTTATGATGACACAGGAAATGTAAACTATACCCTCAAATATTCGTTGCCCCCACCTGAACAAGGATACACTTGGGCAGGAATTGCCTGGCAATTTTTGCCAATAAATTTTGCAAAATATGAATATATCGAAGTAGCACTAGAATTTTCTGATCCCCAAGATCGTTGTGGAATTAAACTCGTAGACAAATCTGATAATACGGTTTTCTTGGTGCTTGGAGGCGTTCCTCCTCCTAATTCTGGAATTATTATAACTATAGATGGCGACAGATAGATAATTAAGATACCACTACGAGGAAATTTTGATGGTGTAAACTTAGAGCAAATCAGAGAAATTAGTTTTCATAGTAATTCTGATCTAACGACAGGCGATCATGTTTTCACTGTAAGTCGCATAAAATTTCTTAAAAAATAAAGATAACGTTGCCTAATCAGTATTTGGGTCGAATAACAGTGTAGGTTTCAGACGTGTACTGTATGGCAGTGTGGGTTTTGCAATCGGCCTCGGTTTCAAGCCAAAAATGCCGCCCAACAAGCGGTTCTTAAGAAACCTCGCTTCGGGGGTTGGGATGAAAGCACTACAATATCTGGGGAGGACGGGCCAAACATACCCCAACATCTAGGGGTGCGGTCAGAGGATTTGAGACCAGCCTTCCAGCGGGTCAACAGTTTACCAACTCAAAAAGCCCGACCCTGTTTTCAGGGTCAGGCGGGGCTTGGCTCTATTCATTCGTCTTCTCGGCCGTTCCCCACAATAAAATGTGTAGTTTCTTAATCGGGGTCGAGACAAGCTCGCCACCAGGGGGCAAATCACCCGGAACGGCGACCAACTTCCTGAGAGGGCTCAAAGGCGCCAGTCCGCTTGACGGTCTTAACTTGAGAAGACGCAGGTCGAATTATACCCGCCAGCGCGGCTAAGGCAAGCGCGACCAGGTTTCTGCGGTGGGGGAATAACCCCGCCGGGGTAGGGGAACTTCCTGAGAAACTGTCTTTTAAGTCGCAGTTGGCATAAGGGCGTGCTCCCTGGGCGTGAGATCAAAACCGAGTTTGGCGGCCTTGCGCTGGAGGTAGAGCAGTTCGCGCTGTCGCTGTTGGCTTTCATACCCCTCCGCGCCGATGTCGTGATAAGGCACTTGGTATTTGAGCATAAAGTAAACGGTGCGAGCAATCTTGTGGGCGGTGGCCACCAGAGCTTGAGCGGGACCGAGTTGAGCGCGTTTGTGCCGATAAAAGGCGCCGAAGGCGGAGTTGGAGCGGGTAACAGAAGCGGCGGCCTGACGGAAGGCTTGCCCGGCCCGATTATCGGTTTTGAGGGTGCGGGAACGCAGGACTTTGCCGCCGGAGATGTCGTTGCGGGGGGCCAGCCCCAGCCAGGAAGAAAAGTGTTTGACCCCCGGCCACTTGGACATATCGGTTCCAATTTCCGTCAGGATGGTTTGGGCCAGGGAGGCGCTCATCCCCTCGACCGCGACCAGGTCCACGCCCAGGATGCGAAACAATTCCTGGCGGGTGCTTTCGGCCGGTTTGTTCTTGGTTCTGGAATTGGGCTTGACCGGGGGGAGCGGTGCGCAATGAGTTCAGCCCGGTCAGGCGGCAGCGCCACCCAGATTTCCCGGCTGTCAATGTCAATCTCGGCGGCGTTGGCATGGACGATGCCCAGGGTGTCCAGATTAGCCTGGGCTTTAGAATTGCCTCAATAAAAACCCCGGCCCACCACATCAACAGCAGGCCGGGATTCTATCTTCCTCGCCCCCTCGGTTCGCCTCTCGCCTCACACCCACCGCTCATAATAAAACTCGCTGTCCTCGTCGTCGTTCAGGCGGCCGGCGATTTCAAACATCCACTCGTCCAGGAACATATCGTGGGCGTCCAGCCGGGGGAAGGGATTGTCATAGCCCTGCGTCAGCGCCTTGCCGACTCGATCCAGCGCAGCCACGGCCAGTTCCGGCACGTCTACCCGGCGGACGCCCTCTTTTTTCATCAGCGTCTCGTTCAGATTGGCCATCATCATCCCGCCGGGGATCAGCGGCAGGGCGCGGGTGCGCATCATCGGGTAGAAGATGTCCAGCACGACCTTGCCACTGCCGTAGCTGGCGCGGGTGTACGCCTGCAAAATGTCTTTGGGCATAAAGAGGCTGGTCGAGTAAGCGCCCTGGCGGCCGTACTCACGCAGGCTGGGATCGCGGCTGGCCTTATCCAGGCTGCCCCGCCAGTCAGCGAAAACGGCGGCTTCAACGGTGATGTCATTCTCTTCCAGCAGGCGGGGAAATTCCACGGCCATCTCGCCCATCACGTGCTTGGTGATGCCGGTTTCCTTTTCGGTCAGGTAAGTCAGTTGCCACTGGAACATGCCGTTTTCATCGTAATCCTTGATAAAGACCGGTGGCATCCCCGGCAGCAGCCCGGAAATGGCCGCAGCAACGGTGTTAAAATAAACCACCCGGTCCGCCCCGGCTTCTTTAAGCGCCGCGATAATATTTTCCAGCGACTTGCCAAACATGGACATACCCTCGTTGAGCCAGTGGAAGCGCTGCCCCCAGCCCATTTCGTCCGCCTGGGCCTGCATCGCTTTGCCCGTTTCGTAGCCCAGGGACAGGCTCAAATCGCGGGCCACAACGGTCACGCTGGCCGCCATGCCCAGGCCCATGATGGCCGTTTCCAGCGCCCCGCCCAGCCCTGGACCGGTCGCTCCGGCCAGGAGAACGTGCCGCCCTTCCAGCCACTTCAAATCGTATTGACCCGATTCGATCAGCGGTTTCTGCACCGCCCAGTTATTGACCAAAAGCTGCTGCGCTTCGGCTGGATAAGCTTCGCTCTCTTCCTTGCTCGGGCGGGTAAGCTGCGGCGCTCCCTCCCGGATCGGCAACCTGGGGTCTGGCTTGGCAAAAGGGCTGATTAAAGATGATGTCATTACTACCTCTTATTTTTGATGGGATGATACGTGAAACGTGATGCGTGATGCTAAAAACTTACGCAGCACGCATCACACGTTACGCTTTAGTGTGAAGCCTCCCCTTGGGACGTTTCGCGCCCCGATTTTAACACGAATGACCCAGTGCGTCAACGGTTTTTATAAGACACGGTAGGATAATCGCATTAAAATTGAGGAAAAGTATAACTATAAACCCCGTTGCAAGCGATTCGGTTCTCTCCAAAACCCCCTGAAAGGGGATGACAGAAACCGCTGACAATGGTATGATACGGTGAAAAGTAGCAAGGTAGCAAAGTAGCAGGAGCACTATTGCCCCTGTCTACCGTCTACTATTTTAAGGGAGGGTTCAAAGGTGAGCTATCAAGAAAAGTATCGGCAGTCCATCGAGCAGCCGGCCGAATTCTGGGCCGAGGCGGCGGAAGCCGTCCACTGGTATAAAAAGTGGGACAAGGTGCTGGACGACTCCCGCCCGCCCTTTTACCGCTGGTTTAGCGGGGGCGTGGTCAACAGTTGTTACAACGCCCTTGACCGGCACGTCGAAAATGGCCGGGCCGACCAGGCCGCGCTTATTTACGACAGCCCTGTCACCAACACCGTCAAAAGCTTCACCTATCGGGAACTGCGGGATGAGGTGGCCCGCTTTGCCGGGGTGTTGGCCGGCCAGGGGGTGACCAAGGGCGACCGGGTCATCATTTACATGCCGATGGTCCCCGAAGCGGTGATTGCCATGCTGGCCTGCGCCCGGATTGGGGCCATCCATTCCGTGGTCTTCGGCGGTTTTGCGGCCAACGAACTGGCTACCCGTATTGACGATGCCAAACCCAAGGTGATGGTTTCGGCCTCCTGCGGCATCGAGATCAACCGGGTCGTTCCCTACAAGCCGCTGCTCGACGCGGCGATTGAGTTAGCCGCGCACACACCGGAGAAGTGCATCATCTTACAGCGCCCTCAAGCCGAAGCCCCTATGCTTGAAGGCCGCGATCTGGACTGGTCGGAGTTGATGACCCAGGCCCGATCCGTTGACTGCGTCCCTGTCGCCGCTACCGACCCGCTCTACATTCTCTACACCTCCGGCACGACCGGCATCCCCAAAGGCGTGGTCCGCGACAACGGCGGCCACCTGGTCGCCCTCAAGTGGAGCATGGAATACATCTACGGCGTCGAGCCGGGCGAGGTCTACTGGGCGGCCTCGGATGTCGGCTGGGTGGTGGGCCACTCCTACATTGTCTACGCCCCGCTCTTTCACGGCTGCACCACCATCCTGTACGAAGGCAAGCCGGTCGGCACGCCCGACCCCGGCGCGTTCTGGCGGATCATCTCGCAGCACAAGGTCAGTGTTTTGTTTACCGCACCGACTGCCTTCCGGGCCATCAAGCGCGACGACCCCAACGGTGAGTATGTCCGCAAATACGACCTGAGCGGCTTTCGCACCCTCTTCCTGGCCGGCGAGCGCTGCGACCCGGACACGCTGCACTGGGCCGAGGACAAGCTCAATGTGCCGGTAATTGACCACTGGTGGCAAACCGAAACCGGCTGGCCGATTGGGGCCAACTTCGCCGGGCTGGGCCTGTTCCCGGTCAAGGCGGGGTCTGCCGGGAAGCCGGTCCCCGGCTACAATGTCCAGATTTTGGACGAAGGCGGCCACGAAGCCCCGCCCAACCAAATCGGCAGCATCGTCATCAAGCTGCCCCTGCCGCCCAGTTGCCTGCCGACCCTCTGGAACAACGACGACGGCTTTGTCCGCTCGTACCTGAGCGCCTTTCCCGGCACCTACACCACCGCCGACGCCGGTTTCAAGGATGAAGACGGCTATCTCTGGATTATGAGCCGCACCGACGACATCATCAACGTCGCCGGGCACCGGCTGTCCACCGGGGGCATGGAAGAGGTGCTGGCCTCGCATCCCGACGTGGCCGAGTGCGCCGTCATCGGTGTGGCCGACGAACTCAAGGGCGAGATTCCGCTGGGGGTGGTTGTCCTTAAAGCGGGAGTCAACCGCACCGAAAAAGAGATTGTGGACGAGCTGATCCGCATGGTCCGCGACCGCATCGGCCCGGTGGCCTCCTTCAAAGTGGCGACGGTGGTCAAGCGCCTGCCCAAAACCCGCTCCGGCAAGGTGCTGCGCGGCACCATGAAGAAAATCGCCGACGGTGTCGAGTACCGCATGCCCGCCACCATTGACGACCCCGTGATTCTCGATGAGATCACCGAGTCGCTGGCACGGCTGGGGTATCCACATCAGCACAAGCTTGGCTAATAGCGCCCTTCGATACGGCTTTCGCTTCGCTTCAGCCTACTCAGGACACTATTTAATAGGGTCACATCCTGAGTAGCCCTGAGCTTTGCGAAGGGCGTATCGAAGGATGCGATTTCCAAAGAAATTCAATGAGCTGCCCCTGCTGTTCACCCCGCAACATAAATGACCTCGACAACACCTTCGACGCCGCTCAGGCTCGCCAGGACGCCCGGCGCTACCTCAAGAAAGGGCTGGACAAGCGGGCACGCAAGCTGATCGCCTACCTGCTGGCCCACTGTGGCAAGCCGGTCAGCGTGTTGGACATCGGCTGCGGGGCCGGCGGCGCGCACCAGGAATTACTGCGCCGGGGTATCGCCGACCGGGCGGTTGGCGTTGACGCCTCGTCAGCCTACCTGGAGGCGGCCAAGGCCAACGCCGCCCGGCTGAATTTGAGCGACCGGGTTGTCTATGAGCACCAGGATTTCGCCCTGACCGCCGCCTCGTTTGCCCCGGCCGAAGTCGTCCTCATGGATCGGGTCATCTGCTGTTACCCCTACCTGGCCGAACTGCTGGGAGCCGCTGCCCAGCACGCCCAAGGCTATCTCTGCCTCAGCTTCCCCCGCGACGAGTGGTGGACCCGCCTGCCCTATCGCCTCTATGATCTCTTCCAGGCCCTCTTCCGCAGCAAGTACCGCTTTTACCTGCACCCCTATCCTCAGATCATGGCCCTGGCCGAAGCCGCCGGTCTGCGCCTTGTTCACACCGACCGCACCGGCCTCTGGCAGATTTTGGTTTTCGCCCGGTCTCGATAAAAGTAGCACTTAACGCAGTTAAACTATGTTGAAGAAAAAATCACCGCAGAGACGCCGAGAACGCAGAGAAGTTTTACACCTGCCCCACCGCAGGTGCGGGTAAAAACTCAGCGACCTCTGCGTCTCTGCGGTAAAATTTTGACATTAGATTTTCGAACTGCGTAAGTTCTAGAAAATTGAAAAACACTTCCCATTCGAGTATACTTGTGACAAGTTAAGTCCGGATTCCAAAATGTATTTTGGAGTCTCCCCAGGTCAGGCCTAACCGTGAAAAAACAACATTCCCCGGTAAAATTATTCTCGGTCTTTGTCGTCTGCTCCATCGCCCTCGTCCTGTTCAACCGCCCTGCCACCACCGCCCTCCAGCCCAACCGCCTTCATCACCTGCCCCCGCCAGGGGGTTCAGCCCTCATCCTTCAGCCTTCCATTGACATTCCCGCCATCGTTGACGAACTTGACCTCGGCGTTCCCGCCGGAAACGGCCACCGGCCGCAGCGCGTCGCCGTTGACAGCCGGCGCGGCCAGCTCTATACCCTGAATGAAGGCCTGGTGGAACTCAAAGAGGGCAACACCCTGAGCATCGTTGATTTGATCACCAACCAGGTCACGGCCCTGCTCCCGCTCGACAACCTGCCCGCGCCGGAGCAGCTTCGCGCCACATTCTCCCGGCCCAACCCACTGGATTTGCAGATTGATCCGTACCGCCCGCGCCTTTATGCCCTCACCGGCGACCCCTACAGCGATCCACCCTACAGTGACCTGACCATCATTGACCCTGACACGCAGCACATTATTGACACCCTGCCCGGCGTGCTGGCCGTCTTTCCCGGCCCCGACCGGCTCTACCTGGCCAGCCCCACGCGCCTCTGGGCCGCCGATCCCACTACCCTGGCCGAACTGGCCTATACCGACCTTCAACCCCTGCCGTCCGGCTCCCAACCGTTCCTCCTGCTCAACGCCGCCGCCAATCGTCTCTACCTGGGCCAGCGGCAGCCTGGGATTCTAACTGCTTATACCGCCGACTCGCTGGCGACGGTGGGCAGCTACACCGGGCCAACTCAGCTTGGGGAAGCCGTGGTAGATGAGGCAGGGCAGGGGGTCTGGCTCATTGACAGCGATGGGGTCCAGCTCACTCTGCGCGCTCTCAACAGCGACGCCCAACCCCTGACCACGCCGGCCCCCTTCCTCCTGAGCGACGATACCTTCAGCGATCCGCACCTGGTCCTGGCCGGTTCAGATCTGGTCGTCACCAATCGCACCATTGACACCTACCAGTTACAGCTCTTTGACGGGACAAACCTGACCCAATTTGCCAGCCTGACCATCCCCGGCTATCCCAGCGACCTGGCCGCCGACCCGACAGCGGGCCGTCTCTATGCCACTTACAGCGACGCCGCCAGCTATATTCTGGCCGTTGACCCGGCCAGCGGCGCGGCGGAAACCATCTTCACTGCCCGGCTGCTCAACGATGCCCTGGCCGACCCCCAGGCAGGCCGCCTCTATGTTTTGAACGACGAGCGCACTCTCCAGGTTTTGAGTTTGACTGATTACAGCGAAATCGCTCGCCTGGACCTTGAACCCAGCCTCAACTGCAAAGACGCCTCAGGCTGTCTGCCCCCCGATCGGGCGGTTGAACCGGCCCTGGCCCTCGACCCTGGCCGCCGCCGTCTCTACCTCAGCGGCGACCCGGCCCAGGTTATTGACACGGCTTCCCTGACCCTGGCTGCCACCCTGGACACCCCCGGCCAGCTTACCCCCGATCCCACCAGCGATCGGCTCTACCTGACCACCCCTTGCCAGTGCCGCACTACCCAATGCAACACCGTCGTCCTCAGCGCCAACACGCTCACCACCACGGTGGGTGCAGGCGGCACGACCACCCTCTTCCCGCCGCTCGACCCGCTGGCCGCGCCCTGTGTCATCAACACCACCCTCGACCCCCAGAATCAACTTCTGTATGCGCTCATCTTTAACGGCGTCGCCGGCTCCAACAGCGGCAACACCTTCTCTGCTTTTGATGTTTCCGGACCGCCGCGGCTCATCTATAATGGCGGTGATATTAGCTTCTATGGCCAGTTTGCTTTTGATCCAGACCGTCGGCGGGCCTACATTGCCCAGGGGCGGTTTGACCGTTCCTTCATCCATCGCTTTGAGCGGCAGGGCCAAACGCTCACCTCGACTCTGGAATTGGCCGGAGCCGATGGTCTACTGGTTTATGATCCGCCTCTCGACACCCTTTATGCAGTTAACGGTCAGGCCCTGCAAGTTTTTGATAGTGACCTGGCCCTCCAGACCGAAATTCCCCTGCCTGGCTCCTTCAAGCCGCTGACCTTCGATCCACAAGCCCAGCGCCTCTACCTGGGCGGCTCGAACGGCAATCTGCTGGTCGTCGCCTCCCGTGGCGGCCAGCTTGCCCACCCGCCCCCGCCAGCCCTGACTCCACAAACCCTGGATCCCCCCCAACTTTTCAGTACCCCCACCGGCGACTATTTCCGCATTGACAACGGCCAACTCTACCGCGCCGAGGGCCAGAATTGGGTGGTACTGGGGCGAGGTTTGCCCGACCGCCGCGTCATGGCCCTGGCAATTTCACCCGACTACCAAAGCGACCGCACCCTGTTAGCCGGCCTGTCGGGCGCTGGCCGCAATGGCGGGCTGTTTCGCTCCACTGACGGCGGCGATACCTGGCAGCCCACCACGCGCGGCCTGACTGATCTCGACATCAGCCAGGTTGTTTTCTCGCCCACCTTTGCCCAGGATCAAACCGTTTTTCTAAGCACGGCTTATCGCGGCCTCTTCCGCTCCACCGACGGCGGCGATACCTGGCAGGGCCTGGCCGGCGGCTATGCCGATTACCCCGGCGGCGATTCGCAGCTCTCCCACCTGGCCATGTCGCCCACCTTTGCCCAGGATAAGCTGATTATCATCAGCGCCCACACCCTGCTCCGTTCTACCGACGGCGGCGACACCTGGGCCGATACCGGCCTGCCGCCCGGCAAGGTTGCCTTTTCGCCCGATTTTGCCCGTGACAAGCTGGTCTTGAGCGCGGGCAGGTGGCGCAGTACCGACGGCGGTCAAAGCTGGCAGCCGGCCGCCGCCGGGCTGGAGCCGAATCAGGGCGTGCAAAGCCTTTTCTTTTCGCCCACTTTTGCCGCCGACCAGACCGTTTATTTACTGCTCCATCAAAACTTTGACCAGCCGCTCAAGCTGCAGCGCTCCGTTGACGCCGGGCGCACTTGGCAGTCGCTGCTGGCTGGGCTGCCGGCCAGCTTTGACCTGGCCACGGCTACCGTCCTGCCCAGCGGCGAGTTGTACCTGGGCGACAAGACCGGCCAGCAGCCTTTCGTCATCGCTCCGTCAAGCTTAACCTGGGGCCGACCGGCCCTGGATTTGGCCCAGCTTGACCTGCAAGCGCTGGCCGTCGCTCCCGATGGTTCGATCTTTGTCGGCAACAGCGCCGCCGGGGTGCTTAAATCCACGGATGAAGGCCAGACCTGGCAGGATACCGGCTTCCCCGCCCGCGCCGATGAAACTAAAGTGGCGCAATTGGCGGTCGCCAATAATGGGGCGCTCTTTGCTGCCGCCGGCACCATTATCGAGCGCAGCCCCAACGGGGGACAGAGTTGGACCTACTTAGCCAAGATGCCGCCCGGCTTTGAAGTCACGGCGCTGGCCGTCTCGCCCAATTTTGCGCCCGATGGAATTGTGTTAGCGGGGGGGAATTACGCCAGCAGACAGATTCTTCGCTCGGCGGATGGGGGCCAAACATGGCAGGTCGTTTTTGACGGCGCGGCCGTGGACGGGGCTTCAGATGTGGGGGCGATTGCCATTTCCCCCAACTTTGCCCGCGATAAAACGGCCTATGCCTGGCTGCAATACGCCGGGCTGCTCCGCTCCACCGACGCCGGCCAGACCTGGACCCTGGTTCCTGGCGACAAAAGCGGCGCCTTTGCCCAGATGCTGGCGGTCGGGCCGGATGGCCGGCTGTACCTGGGTGAGCTTTACGGCGGCCTGAGCGTGTCGAACAATGGCGGGCAAAGCTGGCAGGATTTAACGGCAAATATCCCCGGCGAGCGCACCTGGAGCAGCGCCCTGGCCTTTGGCCCTGACAACAGCCTCTTTTTGGGGACGGATGTCGGCGTCTATCGCAGCCTGGATGGGGGCCAAAGCTGGTCCAGCGCCAGTAACGGCCTGCCGCTGGACCCGGACCAGGGCAAGCCCCAGGCAGTCCGCGCCCTGGCTGTCAGCGGACAGCGTCTTTACGCCGCGCTGACCCGAGGCGGGGTGTTTGTCTCGGAGGACCAGGGGCAATCGTGGTATTCATCCAAGAATCCGTAAGGAAGAGATAAATTGTGGTGCATGCCCAGGAGTCCAGACTTAAATCTGGACTCCTGCGTAAGAATCACATTTCCGCGCGTTTCAATCGCCCAGTCGAAATGTTAGGGCTGCGACAGCTAGCGGAGGTAGGGTGACAGTCGCCAGGCCGCCGGCGACCTTGACCGCCTGGAAGGGGCGGGTCTGAACCAGATCAGGTTGCTCCAGTGAATTTACCGCTTTAGGATCAGGGCCGGTGAGGATTTCGGCGCTGTCCAGGGCGACAATAGATTTGTCGGCGATTTTCACCTGAACGGGCAGCTCCTCGGTCAGGCTGCGGTTGGTCATAAAGACATGCAGGATGTCCTCATTGAGGATGGCGCTGGTATCAAGGTAGAACACCTGGCCGTTCTTCTGGCCCTCATAGGTGGGGCCGGCGACAATGGGCTGGAGAGAGATTCCGTCACGCCGGCGCGAGAACATCTCAAGGGGGTAGAAGGTGGTGTGCAGCAAAACCCGGTCGCCTTCGGTGTGGATGGGTGACAGAGCGTTGACAATTTGGGCGAGGTTGGCAATCTTGACCATATCGGCGTGGCGGACAAAACTGTTCAGATAGCCGGCCACCACCAGAGCGTCTTCAAGGTTGTAGACTTCCTCGGCCACGTGCGGCGCGAACTTGCCATCACCGTCGAGAAATTCAGGCTTCATGGTTCTGTACCACACATTCCACTCGTCAAAGCACAGGTAAGCCCGTTTCTTGCTGCGCCGCTTGGCCTGGACGAAGCGGCAAACCGCATCCATCTCTTCAATTTGGCGGTCAATGGCGTTGGTCATGGCCAGGTAGTCGGGGGTATCGTCGGCCCGATTGCCGGCGTAGGAGTGGAGGCTGATGTAGTCGGCCTCGGCCACGTACTCCAGCACCCGCCGGTCCCATTCGATGTAGGTCGGCAGTTCAATCGAACAGGTGCCGGCGACGACCAGTTCGATAGATTTATCCACATCTTTCATGATTTTGGCCGCCTGCTGGGCGCGGACGGCGTACTCGTCGGCGGAAACGTGCCCCAGTTGCCAGGGACCATCCATCTCATTGCCCAGGCACCACAGTTTGACCCCGTGAGGGGCGGTAGAGCCGTTGGCGATGCGCATATCGGCGAACTTTGTCCCCGCCGGGCGATTGCAGTACTCGACCCAGCGCCCTGCCTCTTCGGGCGTGCCCGTGCCCAGGTTGACGGTCAGCATGGGCGTCCAGTTCATGCGGTGGCAAAGCTTGATGTATTCATCGGTCCCAAACTGGTTAGGATCAATACTCTGCCAGGCCAGTTCGAGCACCGTCGGGCGCTGCTCGCGGGGACCAACGCCATCCAGCCAATGATAGCCCGAGGCAAAGTTACCGCCGGGATACCGCATGGCGGTCAGGCGCCAGCGCTGTAGGGCTTCCAGGACATCGGTGCGAAAACCGTCTTCGTCGGCGTGGGGAGATTTGGGGTCATAGACACCTTCGTAGATGGCACGGCCCATATGCTCCAGAAAGCCGCCGAAGACACGTTCATCCAGCGGGCCAATCTGAAATTGGGTGTGCAAGGTTAGGGTAGTTTCCTTCATTTTTTACTTCTCCCTTGGATCATCATATTCCAGCAGTTGTCAGTTGTTCTAGCTGTTTTGCACTCAGTTGGAGTTGCAGGGCCTCAATATTTTCCTGGAGTTGGGCGGGCGTACTGGCGGCAATGAGCGGCAAAATACTCGGCTGACCCCGCATCATCCAGGCCAGAATCACTTGGTTGGGGGTCGCCCCTGTTTCCTCGGTCACACGCTTGAGTACAGCTAACCGGGCGTCGCTGTCCGGACCAAGGTACACTTCTGGTACCGGGCGGTCTGGGCGGGTGTAAGCGCCGCCGAGCAGGGCGGAGTAGGCCAACAGGGTCAGGCCCTCGCTCCGGCAAAAGTCTAAGAGGTCGTCGTTGACGACAACCTGAGGATCCGTGCTGGCTCCATGCTTGACCCGCAAGTAGGTGTACCGCTGTTGGATGCAGCAGAATTTGGCCCAGTGGTTGACCTGGCTGACCCAGCCCGCTTTTTCCAGCCGCCAGGCCAGATAGTTACTGGCCCCGATAAAACGCACCTTGCCCGCCTGCACCAGCCGGTCAAAGGCGGCGAGGGTTTCCTCCAGGGGGGTGTTGCGATCATCCACGTGGGCGTAATAAAGGTCTATGGTTTCAACCCCTAGCCGTTTAAGGCTTTTGTCACATTCCGCCTCGATTTGTTCTGCTTTTAGCCCACGCTCCACACCCGGATACTGAAAACCAATCTTGCTGGCGAGGAATAACTGCTGCCGATTGCGGCGCTCTTTCATCCAGCGGCCCAGTAAAGCCTCACTTTCCCCGGCGTTGCCGCCGGGAATCCAGTGGGCGTAAATATTGGCTGTGTCTATAAAAGTACCGCCGGCCTCAAGATATTGATCAAGCAGTTGGCGGGATGTCTCTTCATCCGTGCGGGTGCCAAAGTACATGGCCCCCAAACACAGTACACTGACTTCAACACTGGTCTGACCCAGGGGTCGAGTTTTCATAAAATCCTCCCAAAAGATCCAAAATACTATTCTGTGCCAGAAATCTTACCAGGCATACGCCTTGGGGGCCTCTCCGCCCGGTCCGGGGAAAATCTCATCCAATTTCTTTAGAATTTCTTCGTCCAGCTTGATTTCGGTGGCATGGATGGCGCTGTCAAGTTGTTTGACCGTGCGCGGCCCGATGATCGGGGCGGTGACAGCGGGGTTGTGTAATAGCCAGGCCAGGGCTACTGCCGCGGGCGGCTCACCCAGCTCTTTACAGAGAGCTTCGTATTTTTCCAGTTTAGCCCTGTTTTCCTGCACCTGTTTCTCAAAGTCTTCCCCCTTCCGGCGTCCGGTCTGGAGCTGCTCTAAAGCCCCGCCCAAAAGACCGCCTCCCAGCGGACTCCAGGGGATAAGGCCAAGTCCGTAATGCCGGCAGGCCGGAATGACCTCCAGCTCGATCATGCGGTTATTCAGGTGATAAATACTCTGTTCGCTGACCAGGCCCATCAAGCCTCGTTTAGATGCTTCCTGGCAGGCGGTCGCAATGTCCCAGCCGGCAAAGTTGCTGGAACCTACGTACACAACCTGTCCCTGTTTGACCAGGCTGTCAAACGCCTGCCAGGTCTCATCCCAGGGACAGTCGCGGTCAACGTGGTGCATCTGGTACAGATCAATCCAATCGGTCTGTAATCGTTTCAGGCTGTTGGTACAGTGCTTCTTGATTTTCATGGCCGAGAGATTGCGCGTGTCGGTGTTGGGTTCGGGCCGGTTGGCTTTACGGGTGACGGGGTTAAAAACCTTGGTGGCCAGCACAACCGCATCCCGCCGTCCTCCGCCCTGGGCAAGCCAGCGCCCCAGGATCAGCTCGGTATCGCCCTGTTCCCCACCCCAGCCGTAGACATCGGCGGTATCAAAGAAATTGATACCTAGTTCAAGGGCGTGATCCATAATTCTGAAACTATCTTCTTCTGACGTGTGCCAGCCAAAGTTCATGGTCCCCAAGCATAAATTACTGACCAGGACGCCATGCTTGCCTAAACGTTTGTGTTCAATTGCCATAGATACTTTCTCCATTGGAAAGATATAGTTATTTTTCTACCCCGGAACCCAGGGAAGATATCCCCGCAATAAATTGCTTTTGCATAAAGAGAAATAGGATGACGATGGGAAATGTCGCCAGAAATGCACCGGCCATCACCAAATCCCAGCGTTCCCGGTAGAGACCGACCAGCCCGCTGATACCCACCGCCAGGGTAAATTTTTCGTCGGTGCGCAGCACGATTAACGGCCACAATAAATCATTCCAGCCTTCCAGCGAAAAGAGAATAAAGAGCGTGCCGATGGCCGGCCTGACCAAGGGCAGCACCACTTGTAGGAAGACCTGGTATTCTGAAGCGCCGTCTACGCGTGCAGCATCTAAAATTTCAGAACTGAGACTGAGCATGTATTGCCGCATATAAAAAAGGCCAAAAGGATGGGCCGCCAGCGGCAGGATAACCCCAATATAGGTATCAATCATTTTGAAATTAACCATCATCATAAAGAGGGGAATGAGCAGCAGATGAAAGGGCAGCATTTGCGAGGCTAGGATGGTAAAAAAGATGGCATTGCGAAAGGGAAACTCGAACCGGGCCAGGGGATAGGCGGCCAGGGTGCAGATGGTCACTGCCACGACGGCAAAGCCAAAGGCAATGATAATCGAGTTCAAATACCACTGGCCGTAAGCAATCTCGGAAAAGAGATTTTGGTAGCTAACAAAGGTCACTTCGGTCGGGAAAAGTTTGCTGGAGTCAGCAAAAATCCGTTCCGGCGAACGGATAGAGCTGACGATCATCCAGTAGAACGGGACGAGAAAGGCAATACCCAAAGCAATAAACAGCGTGGTTAGGACAACTTTGCTTAGAGTACGTTGCCAACGACCAGGGCCTATGGTTAACTGGGCGGTACCCTCTCGGCGGGCTAAACTTGCGTCCATTCACTCCTCCTTCTTGAAAAACCCAAACAGCCTGAGTTGGGTCAGGGACAGAACCATAATAATTAAAGCCAGCACCACCCCAATGGCGGAGGCGTAACCTAAGTTGAAGGAGGTAAAAGCGGTTCGATAGAGAAAAAGGACGATGGTCAAATTCCCCTGGCCCGGACTCACTGCCCCAGGCCAGAGCACGAAGGGTTCCACAAAGAGCTGAAACCCCCCAATCAGGGTCAGAGTCATGACAAAAATAATGATGGGTTTAAGCTGAGGAATGGTAATATAGAAGAAACGCTGCCAGCCATTGGCCCCATCAATCGCCGCGGCGTCGTAAAGGTCCGGGGAGATATTGGCCAATCCTGAGGTAAAATAAACCATGTTCAAGCCGGTCCAGCGCCAGGTCGCTGCAAGCAACATGGCCGGAACGGCTAACTCGGCGGTTTGCAGCCAGCGCAGCGGCGGAAATCCCATCACGCTCAGCCAACTGTTCAGGAGACCTTCCGGGGACAGAATCAAGCGGAAGACAACCCCAACTACCACGAGTGAAGTCAGCACAGGCAAAAACAAAGTAGTGCGGAACACCCCCGCTTTTTTGACCAGGCCGGAATAAAGCAGGGCCGCCAAAACGAGGGGAATGATAATCAGGAGGATCAGGGTGCCCACCGTATAATAAGCGGTGTTAATCAGCGCCTTATAAAAGGTGGGATCATTGAATAGAAATTGGTAATTACCGGCGCCAATCCATTCACCTGAGCTTACCCCCTGGACTTTTTGGAAGCTTAACAACACGGCCTGGATGACAGCCCAGACTCTGAAGGTTAAAAATAAAATCAAGAAGGGGGCCAAAAACACAAACGGCACGACTTTGGGGCGATGAAAAAAGGGGACAGTTGTACTTTTCATCATCGAACCTACCTTATTAAGAAAGCTAAGGTCGAGGCTAAGGCTGAGGCTAAAGTGGGATTGGTCTTAGCCTTCGCCTTAGCCTCTAATATGACTATTGCATGGCTTCAATTTCTGCTTGAGCTGTGCTTAATAGTTCCGCCGCGGGTTTCTTTTCTTCAAACAAGCCGTAAGCTATTTTTTCTCGAATTTGTATTTGGGCCTCTGGATACCTGGGACCGTTATATTCTGGAGCCAGACGATCAAACATGCCTTTAATGGTTTGCATGACCGGCTCGTTGCCAAAGTACTCATCATTATTTTTGAGTTCTGGATCATCATAGACGTCGAGCCGGTAGGGGTCAAAGCCTAATTCTGTCCAGAATCGAACCTGAGCATCCCGGGTCAACTTGGCAAACTCCAGAAATTGCAGGGCCACGTCCAGCTTGGCTGGGTCAATTTGTTTGGTGATGGCTGTCCCGGTGCCGCCGCCCATAGTCGTGACCATCCCACCCTCTTCAAAGACCGGCAGAGGGCGGACCACCATTTTGCCTTTCAAGTCGGGCATAAAATCCTTAAACCGGATCATATACCATTGGGGCATCCAGACGGAGGCCGTCTTGTCGCCGGCATTCATCATCTCGTAATAATCAGGAGTATGGTGGGTCCCGCCAGGAGCGATGCCGAGGATTTGATGGACATGCATCATATCGCTCAGTAACTGCAAGGCTTCGACATTGGCCTCGCTATCGAGGATAAGATTGCCATCCTTATCATAGACCCCACCACCATTTTGCTGCATGACGGGCGAAACAGTCCACTTGTCGGTCGTTTCGGCGGTTGCCATCCAGGCCCCGGTCTTTTCCTTGACCTGTTTCCCGGCTTCGATGTAATCATCCCAGGTTTTGATACTGTCGATATCCACCCCGGCCTTGTCCATCAATTCCTTATTGTAGTACATTACCACTGCGCCCATGTGGTAGTCAACCCCGTACTGCTTGCCCCCCAATTGATAAGGGGCGAGTCGTTCTTGGACCACATCTTTCTTAGTATTTTCAACCAGGGGGGTTAGATCGTGGAGTTGAATATCGCCGCGCAGAAACGTGCCAAATTTGGCGATTTCAATGTCAACCAGGTCCGGGGCGCCGGTGCCCGATTGGAGGGCGATGAGGAGTTTGTCATGCATTTCCTGGTAAGCAATGGTCGTCGGTTCTAGCTTGATTTTTACCTCGGGATGCTCGGCGTTAAATCGCTCCACCTGTTTCTGTAAGAAATCCGTATGGGCGTCCACAAAGGTCCAGAAGGTTAAAGTGACTTCTTTGGCTTCGGCCGCGGGGGCTTCGGCGGCCGGGGCTTCTTCGGTTTTGGCTGCTTCGGCCGGCTTTTCAGCCGGGGCGGCAGCCGGAGCAGCACCGCCGCCACACGCGGCTACTGCCAAAAGCAAGATAACCATAATCAAAAACAACACTGCACTTTTTTTAAGAAACGCCTTTGTCAGAAACATCTTTGTAATCCTCCTTCAGTTTTTTCAGTGAAAATTGATGGATAATAATCCAACTGAGGTTAAGCTTTTTTGGACTTAATTCCTGCTATCTGCCCTCCTTCTCCTAATGGTCAGTCATAATAATAATGGATGGTGGTTTTCAAAAAGCTAACAGGCGGGGAGGTTTGCCAAAAGTTGGTTTGACGACAAGATTGTGGCATGATAAGATAAACGTCTTGGAATAAGGAACTCCCTTAGTTTACCACTAATCTCTAATACCATTGTATACCCCCCCTGAGGGTATAAACAAGGGCGTTAAGCGGACGAAAAATAGGACCTAAATTAGGACATGCTGACCTTTGAAGAGTTTGAGCAGTCTTTGCGCCATGTTCTGGTCCACTTCCGTGACCCGGCTTACCACCCCCCCGAATTTCTGTGGCCAATTTTGGGATATAAACCCCAACACGGTGTAGCGGTGATTCAAAACGCCATCACTCAAACCATCGAGAGTCTCAAACCGGCCACCGCCAGCACTGCCTCCAGCCTGCGCAACCTGCGTTTCTATGAACTGCTGAATTGCCGTTATATTCAAGAATTGACTCAAGAAGAAACCGCCGATCGGCTGGGCATTACGCCTCGCCACGTCCGCCGCGAACAACAGCAGGCCATCCACGCCTTAGCCCGGCTTTTCTGGGAGAAACGACCGGACAAAACACTATCTTCTCTTGAAGACACCTCAGATGAAGAACCGGAGCAAGAATCAACTGCCTGGCGTTCCCAGGTCAGAGAAGAACTGGCCGCTTTACAGCAGAGCGCGCCGGGGAGCATGGTTGAGGTAGGCCCAGCTTTACAGGGTGTGCTGAAAATAGGTGAGGCTTTAACGGCACAACACGGCATATCTTTGAAGGTAAAGCTGCCAGAGCCGGACCTGACGGTGGCTATGCACCTATCGGCCTTCCGGCAAGTACTCATTACAGCGATAGAGAAGATCGTACAGAGTATTTCGCCTGGTCAGGTAACAATTGCGGTTGAACGTAAGGGCGGGCGGGTCCATCTGTTACTGACCGGCGCACCTGCGACCACAAATCATCCACCCAACAGTGAACTTATTCAAGAAATTCTGGCCGTTCATGGTGGCTCAGTTGAGGCTTACCTTGAAGAAAATCGGGTTGGTTTCCGGATTGAATTACCTTCGGCCGAAAAGATTACCGTCTTGGTTGTAGATGACAACACCGATCTGGTTCACTTCTACCAGCGATATACGAGTGGCACAAGATATCGGATTGTACACCTGGCCGAAGGGCGACAGGCTCTGGATTTCATTAGAGAGATCAAGCCCAATATTATCATTCTTGATGTGATGCTGCCTGATATTGACGGCTGGGAGCTGCTGACCGATTTGCGCGCGCAGCCGGCGACGCGGATGATGCCCATCATCGTCTGCTCAGTAATTCGCCGCGCAGAACTGGCCCTCTCGCTCGGCGCCTCGCTCTATTTGCCCAAACCGGTCCGGCGACGAGAATTTATCGAGGCGCTTGAGCAAATTCTTAATCAGGCGCCAATAACAGAGTAGAGAGTTCAAGCGAACACTGTAAAAATTTATCAACGGAGATGCCCGCCCCCATTGTAACCGATAAGGTTTGGCTGCTGATGGGTTGGCTGGTGAGGTCTTGCGCGGAGATGATAATGGCAGGAATGTCTTTGGTAGACTCATCCTGCTGTTTTCGTTCTAACGTTTGCCAGCCATCCATATGGGGCATGGCGATATCAATCAGCATTAAATCAGGTGCACACCTCCGCAATTGAGCCAATGCTTGCTCGCCGCTTGAAGCGGTACTCACCTTCAGGGTATCATCATCCATCAACAACATCCGTCTTAAAAGTTGTCGAAATTCAGGATCATCGTCAACAATGAGGATGCTGCTAACAGGTTTGCCGACAGCTTTAATGGCCTTTTCTAAATCGGCCCGCATAATGGGCTTGATTAACTGATTGATAGCTCCGGCTTCGAGCATGTCTTTAGTGCGCGAGGGAAATGCGCCCATAATGAGGGGCGTGTCCGGCAGGTTTGCTCTGGCCTGCTCCAGCAGCAGGTCTGGATGATGGTTTGAGGTCGTGTTGATGACGACCGCGTGGGCCGGCACGGTTTGCGCCTCGTGAATGGCCTGTTCCAGATTATCCGCCTTAATAAATTCAATCTCATCAGAGCAGTTGGTCAATAAATCATAGAGGTCTCCTGTGTCATCGTAGACTAAAATCCGCTGTTGATAGGGTAATTGGGGCAGCTTTGATTTGGAGGTGCGCTCATGCCACACCCAATCTTGATTAATCCAGCGCGCCGCTGCGGCTGAAGGTAAAGTTGGCGGGGCGATAGGCAGCTTGAAAGAAAAAATGCTGCCCATCCCCCCCTTTCCTTCCCCCCCATTGGGGGGGATAGAGGGGGGGCTTTCCAGCCACATTTGACCGCCGTGCAGTTCAACAAATTGCCTGCTGATGCTCAGCCCAAGCCCGCTGCCTTTTTGGTCACGCCACGGATTGCCGCTCCCCTGGCAGAAAGGCTCAAAAATTCTTTCCGCATCCTCCGGCGACACTCCTGGACCTGTATCGGCTACACTCACAACAATGTGCTGGTCCTGCTGTTGGGCCGATACGGTGATGCCGCCCTGATCGGTAAACCGGGCCGCATTGCTGACCAGATTGAGAATCACCTGGCTAATGCGAGTTCGGTCACAATAAATTTGGGGCAGGTCAGCCGGAATATTAACCTGTAAAGTCAAACATTTTTTCTCCAAGAGGGGACGCACAACGGCTAAGGCAGCCTCAATATCTTCGGCCAAATTGGTCCACTCTCTCCGGAGCGTTAAGCGACCTATTTCTGTCTGGCTTAGGTCCAAAACATCATTAACCATTTTAGAAAGATGTTCGCAGTTACGATGCACAATCTTTAAATCTTCCAAAAGAGCCGGCGATAGAGTGTCGCCGTAAACCTCCGGGGTGTCCATCAGCACATCCGTCAGGCCGATAATCATATTCAGCGGAGTCCGAAATTCGTGGCTAACCTTGGCCACAAAGATAGTTTTGGCGGCTTGAGCTTCCTCTGCGACCAGACGCATCGCTGTAACTCTTTCGTTGAGCAGGTCCAGTTCTCGATAAGCATGGGCCAGATCGTCCAGGGCCTGCTGCAATTCCACTTTGCGGTCGCGCACTTCTTCAAGTAAGTCATGCGCCTTCCTATAATTTATCCATGACCAGTGGGTAATATCATAGAGGGGATGATGGATAGCAAAGGCCACTCCGACCATGGCCCAAACGGCTGCCATCATAATGATAATTGAACCCGGGTCAGCCTCCATAAAGGTGAATTGTGACAAAATAAGTACAAGCACACTTTCGCCAACGGCTGTAGCAGCGATGACAAAGGGACGACTTAAAATTGCAGCCAGGGCTACCGGCATTACAATCAACGCTATAAAAACTTTCGACTCCAACCAAAGCATACCCGCAAATACTACCAAGACCGACGCAGCAATGATGAACCATCGGGCAATTTTAAGCCAGCGCCAGGCAAGCATCCAGGCTATTGCGGCGAGGATCTCAATCAGGAAACCCAGAAGTATTGCCTTAAATGGTTCACCTGGAACAGCAAGTTAATCGCTGATCAGAATAAGAACCAGGCCAAAAAATACCAAACCAACAACTACCAGCTTGGGAGAGATAAACAGCTCTGGCTCAAAGGTTGAATCCATCTCTTTCATTAGACCCACCCCCACTGTCTATTGACTGGCTGGTTTCACAAGCTTTTATCACATCAAAGACCATGCGCAACGACTTGATGTTGTCCTGGCAGGAGGTCGCCGGGGTTTTGCTCTGAGTCACGGCTTCATAAAACTCGTGCAGCGAGTAACCCTGGGCGACTCGTTCCATTTCCTTCGGCTTGGCCAGGGCCACCTATTTTACTTCGGAGGATTTGACTATGGTGTTGAGCCAAGTCTTGCCCATACCGTCGATCCCAACCTGAATGACTTCATCATCTTGCTATCTTCGCTCCGTCCGAAGAGCTATCAACTTCTCAAAAGGAAAATCTTCCTGGTAGTATTCACAAAGTGATGCCCAAATGGGAGGGTGAGGCATGGCCTCGGGGTGTACTCGTTTGACTGCCCGAAAAGCATCCAGAAGGCCTAAACCTTCTTCCTCTCTCAATGCAGCCACAGCAAACGCCGTTGACCGATTAATTCCCGCCCCGCAGGCAATGAGCACCCGCTGATCTCGTTGTTTTTCCGCCCGCACAAAGTCTACACCTTGTCGCAGCAAATCGGGGGGGATGGGCTGGAAATCTTCAATGGGCAGATAGAGAGAAACGATGCCGGGATGCTCCACTAACTCAGCCAGTTGCAGCATTGCCTCAATTCGGGTGGCCGCCAGAAAATTTGGATTAAGCGTATCTCGATATTTTCCAATGTACAACCAGGGCCTGATCCGATCCATTATCCATTCCTGAGAGATTTTAGCTCAGAGAGCTTCGCCCTTTGAGCGCGATGGCTTCAGCCTCGCGCCAGGAGACAGTAAACGCCGTGCCTTGTATTTCTTCAGAAACAGTTTACCTTGCTGAATGATCCTTTATTAATCTCGTTCTAAATCGAATGGGTCTTCAAAACCGGTTAATAAGTGAGTCCCACTACCATCTCGATTGAGAAAAGTATAATAAATATCTAGTTGAATTGATGGTTTATCAACTAATTGGACCACTACTGTCCAAAATACTCCTGCCGCTTCACTTTTGAGAGCAACTACTTTAGCCTTAACTATTTTATTGCTATTCGGATGGTGAACATTTATCACCTTTCCAATTGGATAATTTTCCTGTACTTCTTCGCCTGAAGGATAGTTTCTTTCGGACATATACAAATCCTTATTTACAGGAGTTAAGTGGTGAACCTGAGCATGTCATTTCGACTAAAATGGAGCGGGGGGAGAAATCTCTAATACTTCGTCTTGCTAGAGAAGTTTGAGGGATTTCTCGCTCCTATCGTCGCTCGAAATGACATGACGGCGTAAGTCCCTTACTTCTTCTCCGCCCAAACTAACTGCGCCAGCCGTTTACCGGTCGGTGTGGCAGCCAGACCGCCTTGGGCCGTTTCGCGGAAGCGCTCGTCCATGCGCCGGCCGATGCTGGCCATGGCGTCAATAACTTCGTCGGGCGGGATGACGCTCTCTACGCCGGCCAGGGCCAGGTCAACGGCAATAAAGCACTGCGCCGCCCCGGCGGCGTTGCGCTTGACACACGGCACTTCGACCAGCCCGGCCACCGGGTCGCAGACCAGGCCGAGCATATTTTTCAGGGTGATCGCTACCGCCTGGGCTGACTGGCGCGGGCTGCCGCCCAAAAGCTCCACCGCCGCCCCGGCCGCCATGGCCGCCGCGCTGCCGGTTTCGGCCTGGCAGCCGCCCGCCGCCCCCGATACGTGGGCGCGGCGAACAATCACCGCGCCAATACCGCTGGCCGTGAAGAGTGCGCCTACCAGTTGGTCATCGCTAAAGCCGTGCGTCTCCTGCAAGGTCAGCAGGACGCCCGGCAGAATCCCGGCCGAACCGGCCGTAGGTGTGGCGACGATGCAGCCCATACCGGCGTTGACCTCATTCACCGCCATGGCCCGGGCCAGCGCCCGGCTCAAGATCGGGCCGGTCAGGGGCTGGTGATCGCCCAGCCACTGCCAGAAACGATAGGCGCTGCCGCCGCTGATACCACTCAACGACATGACCGGCTGGGCCAGACCCTGCTCGGTGCTGCGGCGCATCACCTCCAGGCGGCGCTGCATGCGCGCCCAGATGTCCTCCCGGATGCCACCGCTCTGAGCCATCTCCGCTTGCAGGACAATTTCGTGCAGAGGCTGTCCGCCCGTTTCGGCTCGTTCAACGAGTTCGGCCATGGAGTCAAACATGTCTTATTCCCCCACTTTGTTGACTTTGCGCACCCAGCGCACCCAATCAAAATCCTCAATCGCCTCGACTAGATGATCCGGGATCGGCTGGTCAGTTTCGACGATCATCAGCGCCTCACCGCCGCGCTGTTTGCGGCCCACCCGAAAGAAGGCGACGTTAATGTTGTGCGTCAGCAGCCAGCCGGTCACGGCGTTAATCGTACCTGGCCGGTCCTCGGCGATGACCAGGAGGGTGTCGTACTGGCCGCCAAAACGGACCTCGTAACCCTCGATGTTGGTAATTTCCACCAGCCCGCCGCCGATGGACGCGCCGGTCACCTGGACGCCGCGCTCGCCTGCCCGCAGGATCAGCCGGACGGAGTTGGGATGGGCGTCTTCACCCAGGTCAATTTCCGCAAAACGGAATTGCAGTCCTAACGCCTCGGCGACGGCAAAGCTGTGGCGGATACGCTCGTCGTCGGTGGCCATACCCAGCAGCCCGGCCACAATCGCCCGGTCGGTGCCGTGGCCCTGGCCGGTTTGGGCAAAGGAGCCATGCAATTCGATCAGCGCTTCAGCCGGCTGCGTTCCCAAAATCACGCGGGCCATCTGCCCCAGCCGCACTGCCCCGGCAGTGTGCGAGCTTGACGGTCCAACCATAATCGGGCCAATGATATCGAAGGCAGAGACTTGCCGGTTTGAAGCCATATCCACTTCCTAAACAACAATGGTTTTAGCCAGCCAGTGTTTCAAATCGGCCATACCCTTGGTGGTCAACTTGTGGCCGGTTGGATACTCACCGTACATCACTTGCGCTCCCAAACGGGTATAAACATCACGAGCCTGCCGAGCCGCAGCCAGCGGAACCGTTTCATCGCGCGTGCCATGAGCAATGAAAACCGGCAGGCCGCTCAAGTCAGGCTGGGCTGTTTGGGTCACAACCTCGGGTATCAGCCCCGCTAACGAGGCCACACCGCTGATCTGGCCCGGTTGGGTTAGGGCAATAGTGTTGCAGACAGCCGCGCCCTGGCTAAAACCCATCAGGACCAGGCGGGTGGGATCAACCGGGTAACGATGCGGCAAGCCGGCCAGAAACTCATTGAGGTGGTCCCGCCCCACCCAGAACGAATCCGGCTCCGGCTGAAGCTGTTCCTGGTCGCGCTGATACCAGACATAGCCGCCATTCAAGGCAAAAGGAGCGCGGGGCGAAATAACCGCTACGCCGGGCGGCACGGTCTGCTTAAAAATTCCCATCACGGTTTCATCCCCCAGCCAGCCGTGAACCATCACCACGACGGGGACCGGCTGCTTCGGGCCAGCTTCCGGGGGAATCTTAGCACGATGAACCAGATCAATGCTTGGCATTAGACAAAGCCCTTCTTGGATTAATGAATTTTAATAGCCGAAATCGGCCAATTGATTATGGATATAGTTTTTATTTTAGCTCATTCCCCCTTTTCCTGAAATTCGGGCTTTAAAATTCCCCACCCCCAACCCTAAACCGCTCAATTACCATAAATCCAACCGCACAGACCAGCATCAGCAGTGTGCTCATGGCTAACGCCTGGCCGTAGTTCAACATCCCCGGCTGGCCGAGGAAGCGAAAAATGGCGACGGGCATAGTCGGCGTATCGGGCCGGGCGATGAAAACGGTCGCCCCAAATTCACCCATGCTGATGGTAAAGGCAAAAATTGCGCCGACCAGCAGGGCGCGGCTGGCAATGGGCAGGTCAATCTCGCGCCAGACGCGGGCCGGCGATGCTCCCAGAACTGCCGCCGCTTCGCGCAAGGCCGGTTGGATGCTGCGCAGCGCCGGAAGCACGCTGCGGACTACGAAGGGCAGGGCGACCAGGGTGTGGGCCAGGACAATCAACACCGGCGAGGTGCGCAAATTAAGCGGTGGCTGATCAAAGGTGATGATGTAGCCAAAGCCCAGGGTGACAGCGGAGGTGGCCAGGGGGAGCATGAAAAAAGCATCGAGTAGGGAGTAGGGAGTAAGGAGTAAGGGATTTTGGATTTTGGATTTTGGACTGCCCGCCACTAGGGGGCCTTTGGCTCTCTGACGGGCGTGGATTTTCGATTTAGAGTTTGTAGTCAGGGCGACGGCGGCGAGCAGGCCGAGCAGCACGGCAAGAATTACGGTAGACACGGCAAAGGTGAGGGAGTTGGTGATGGCTTCGCTGGGGGGGACGAAGAAGAGACTTTGGTTTTGGCGCGTACCGGCAATAAGGATGCGGTAATAATTAAACGATAAGTGACCGGCTACGGTTACAGAACGCAGCGCCAGCGCCGCCAGAGGTGTCGCCAATAACACAATCATCAGGCCCAAATTGCCCCAGACCCACAGCCGCTCGCGCCCGCTGCGCGGAGTGTGCTGGGTGGACTGCCGGGATTGGAGGGTGAGCGGCCGGGTGGTACGGGCTTGCAGGCGCGAATAAATCAGCATCAGGGCGAAGATGAAAACAATCTGGATGAGCGACAGGGCGGCAGCGACGGGTAAGTTGAACACCTGGACCGCCTGCCGATAAATCTCCACTTCCAGGGTGGCAAAACGCGGCCCGCCCAGGATCAGGATAACGCCAAAGCTGGTAAAGCAAAAGATAAAAACCAGTAAGGCCGCCGCCAGGATGGCAGGCAGCAGCAGGGGTAAGGTAATCCGGCGGAAAGCCTGCCAGGGACTCAGCCCTAGCATTTGCCCCGCTTCGACCAGCCGGGAGTCGAGGTTGGCCCAGAAGCCGCCGACCAGCCGTAGCACGATGGTATAGTTGTAAAAAACGTGAGCCAGCAGGATGATCGCCAAAGAATGTTGGAGTTGCAGTGGCGGGCTGTCCAGCGGTAAATCGAAGATCGTAAATCGTAAATCATAAATCACAAATCGAAACAGAGCCAACAACCCCTCATTAATAACACCACGCGGCCCCAGCAGCGCCGCAAAGGCATTGGCGACAACAATCGTCGGCAGGACAAAGGGGATGGTGGTCAGCGCCTGGAGCAGGCTTTTGCCGGGGAAGCGGTAACGGGCAAAGACGTGCGCCGCCGGCAGCGCCAGCGCCAGGGTCAGCCCGGTCGAAAGGGCAGCCTGCCAGAGGGTGAACCACAAGGTTTTGGCATAATAACTGCTTGTGATCAGCGTTTGCAGCGCTGCCAGGTCAAGCCGGCCCTCCGGGGCAAAGCTGAAGGTGAGGATGGAGAGGAGGGGATAGAAGTAGAAGAGGAGGAGGAAGGCGAGGGGTAGTAGGGGGAAGATAGAAGACAGAAGATAGAGGATGGAGGATAGAAGATGGCGGGGAATATTTAATTTACGATAAAGGTTCGAGATAGACAATCGAAAATCCATGCTCACCAGAGAGCCAAAGGCCCCCTAGTGGCGGGCAGTCTAAAATACCCACAGGGCACGATGTCCAAAATTGTTAGCGCAGGACGACCTCGTTCCAGGCGTTGATCCACTCTTCCCGTTTGGCGGCAATATCGGCGGGGGGGAGGGTGGCGGGGTTAGGTGAGAGTTGGGCGTATTTTTGGAAGAGTTCCGGCAGCGCGGCTTTTTGATTGGCCGGGAAGACAAACATCTTGAGCGGAATATCCTCTTGAAATTGCTGGCCGAGCAGAAAATCTACCAGCTTTTCGGCCAGCGCCCGCTTCTGCGTTCCGGCCAAAATGCCGATAAATTCAACCTGGCGAAAACAAGCTTCATCTCCAATGACAGAAGCGGTAGGCGCGTCGGTCACGGGTGGATCGGCGAAAAAAACCTCGACGGGCGGGCTGCTGGCATAGCTGACGACGATAGGGCGGGCACCCTCGTAACGAGTAAATTGGCCGTAATAAGCGTCTTCCCAACCGTCTACGACCAGCACATCCTGCGCCTTCATCTTTTTCCAAAAATCCAGGTAGCCGGGATCGCCAAAATGGACGACAGTGGCCAGCAAAAAGGCCAGGCCAGGGGAAGAAGTAGCCGGGTTTTCGACCACAGTCAACCCCTTGTACTCGTCTTTCAGCAAGTCTTCCAGACTGGACGGAGGAATCAACTTCTTTTCGACAAACCAGCCTTTGTCGTAATTAAGGCAAACATCGCCGTAGTCCACCGGCAAGAGCCGATTTTCGGGGTCGAGCTTCAACTCGGCGGGGATGTCGGCCAGCATGGGCGAGGCGTAGGTTTCAAAAATACCGCTGTCCAGCGCCCGGCTAAAGAAGGTGTTGTCTACGCCAAAGAAAACGTCGGCCAGGGGGTTCTCCTTGGAGAGAATGGCCTGGTTCAAAGCCGCCCCGGCGTCGCCCGAACGCAGAAATTCGATTTTGACGTTATGGGTCTGTTCAAAAGCGGCGATAACTTCTGGGCTGGCGTCAAAGCTGTCGTGGCTCATCAGGGTGACGGTAATTGTGCTGGCCGGGGGGCTGGTCGACTCGGCCGGGGCGGGTTCAACAGTGTTCGACTGTGATGTTGGCGAAGCTGGTCCGGCTTGGCCCGATTGACTTGCCGCAGCGCAGGCTGTGAGCAGGCTTAGCGACAGTAACCAAAACAGGATCATGATGATTTTTTTCATGGGTATTCTCCTTATCTTTGCACTCAAAAGAGCTATACTTCAATTTGCACCACCAACAGCATGCCCTCGCCAATCTGCAGGCAGGCTTCCGAACCGGTCAAGACATTGCTAATACTCCAGGTGCTGCCCAAGGTCAGCATCGCTTCGGTCAGCGGCCACTCCACCCCGGCCAAGTTGACCTGCTCGACTGTCGGTGTGAGCGGCACCAGGGAGAGGGTGTCGCCGGGCCGGCCGGTCAGCGTCATGGCCTGGTGGGGCCGCAGCACCCTCAACGACTGAGGCCCGTCTACCAGGGTCAGCCGGGCCAGGGCATATTCGGGCCGGGTCAGCAGCAAAATATTGGCCAGCATCTGGTCAAGCCGCCCGCCAAGAGCGGTGACTAATAGGATTTCGTCGGGCTGCTCAGCCATTGCCACCTGAAAGGCCAGTTCCAAATCGGTTTGATCCTTGCGCACCGGGTGGCGATGAATAGCTACTCCGGCAGCTTCCATCTCCGTGACTAGGTCCGGCGCTAGAGAGTCGAGATCGCCGATAACGGCCTGGGGGGTCAGGCCCAGGGCCTGGGCATGGACTGTACCGCCGTCAGCACAGAAAATTCGGTCGTCGGGACGGAGACGACGGCGAAGGCGATCCGGCTCGGTTAAAATACCATTGGCAAAAATGACAATACGCGACATGCTAAAAGATTGAGATACTTGTTCCAACCTAAAATTGAGCCTTCTGACCGACGACCGCTGACCACTGACCGCGTGCGTCTTGGCAGAGAGTAACTAGCGGCGGTCGGTGGTCGCCCGTCGGCAGTCGTGGAAATAAAAAACCACCCGGTGGAGGGTGGTTAATCTAAAACGTCCTCTATCTCCCTCCGCCGGCATTACCCGGATCAGGTTCATCGGTCACCTTCACAGTGCTATGCACAAGAAGGTATCTCAGCCTGGTTTATCCAAGCCCCCGAAAACAACGATCTAATTTTCTAAAGCATTAATATTATACCGCTCACCGTAGAAATATCAAATAGAAAAGGGGTTATTCTTTTCCGCTGGCTGGCAAATGGCATGCAGGTAGACAAAGTTGCCCCGGGGGGGCATTAGCTCAACGAGATCGGCAATTTTGTACTCCTCACGGCCGAGAGCAACAATATCACCCGGCTTGGGTTCTTTATCCAAATTTAGAATACCGCCAATGTCGCGGCGGCCAGGAACCACGATGCTCAATTTATAGACAGTCACGGTTAGCTCCTCGCTGAGTTTTGATGAGACCCTCAAGCTTTTCAAATCCTTCCCCTCTTGTTCCCAAACTAAGTTCGAGAATGAGAGGGAGGGTTGGTCGGGCAGGCGCTTAAATCAAATTTCTGTTGCGCAGCTTAAACGACAAATCGCTGGCGATATTGCGCATCACCAAGTACCCAAGATCGGTATCGGTTTCACACAAACGCCTCAAATGGGCGCACTCAATGGCCAGGAGGTCGGTAGGGGTCGCGGCTTTCACCGTGGCCGAGCGTGTGCCGTTATCCACCAGGCCCATTTCCCCAAAACTCTGCCCTTTGCCCAGTGTCACCACCACCCCTTCGGCGGTGGCGGCCGTATCCGTGGCGGTATTAATCTCAACCGTACCCTCCCGGATCAGGTACAAATGGGTGGGCGGAGAATTGCGTTCCATGATAATGTGGTCAGCTTCATAGCTTTCCGGCCGGCAAAGTTTAGCTACCTCCGCCACCATTCGCTCAGATAAGCCCAGGAACATTTCAATCTGTCTTAAAAACTCTTTTATCTCTGACATAGCTTTCTCCAGGTAATATCCACAATTACCCTGGTATTATAACATAACCTGGGCCGGGGGCTAAAGGGGGTAAAGTCCAGACAGTATCAGGTACTTTTGGGCAAAATCCCCAGTACCTTTTGCGACCCGGAAAAGGTCTGTTTTTCAGTACTTTTGCTCCTGTAATTTCGAGGGATGATACCCTATAATTGAAACTGCGGTAAAAGTTACGCTTGATTTGGGCAGTGACTCCTTTAGTTTTGGATAAGGTTAGACCAAATGGACACGACTCGGCAGCAGATTGCCGCATTAGAGCGAATAAACTATGAAGCGACCCGGGCTATAACTCAAGCGACGCCGGGTTTAGAACTGCACTTAAGAGAAGATGTTATCCTGACCAGCAGTGATATTTTCCCTTTCCCCGATACCACCCACGCCTGCTTGCTCCAGGCCACACCCCAAACAGTAGACCACCTCATTGACGAAGTGACTGCTTATTTTAGAACAAAAGGGATGCTGCCCGCAATTTTTGTCTCGCCCGCCTGCACCCCGGCTGACCTGGGCGAGCGCTTGCTGCAGCGAGGCTTTATGCGCCAGGAGACGGAAGAAGCCTGGTTGGCGCTCGATCCTCTGCCTCAGCTTGACCTGCCGCCCGCGGGGACTATCACCGTTGCGCGGATTGGCCCCACTGAGGCCCTGACCTTTGCCGGCATTTTTATGACCGCCTTCGGCCTGCCGCTCGACTTTGCCCCGGCGATGGCCCAACTGCTCATCCCTTCGCTGCATTTGCCGGGCGTCTATCACTATTTGGCCCGGTGCGAGGCGCAGCCCGTGGGCATTTGTTCGCTGATCTGCTATCAAAACGTCGGCCTTCTCGGCAGCGCGGGCGTGATTCCGGCGTATCGAGGCAGCAAAGCCATCTTCAGGCTCATTGTTAAGGCGGTCCAACAGGCCAGGCAGCAAGGGGTAGACACCCTCTTATTGCAAACCACAGCCGGCGCTCCCCTGGAACGCCTGCTGCGGATCAATGGTTTCAAACGAGCTTTTACCCGGATTGGTTATTCCCTATCGTGAGCGCATTGGTTCAGATTGCCGATTTGAAAAAAGTGTACCAGACCGGCGAGGTCCGCTTCGAGGCCCTCAAAGGCGTCTGCCTGAGTGTGGCGGCGGGCGATTTCATCGCGATTATGGGCCATTCCGGCAGCGGCAAGTCCACCTTGTTACACCTGGTCGGGGGGCTGGACCGGCCCAATGCCGGTTCGGTGCATGTGGGCGACTTTGCCCTGCACACCATGAACGAGACGGCCTTAGCCAAATTCCGGCGTGTCCACATCGGTTTTATTTTTCAGTTCTTCAACCTCATTGATAATTTGACCGTGCGGGCGAATGTCGAGCTGCCCGCGCTGCTGTTGGAGAAGAAGGACAAAAAAGCCATCCGCGAGCGCTCGAAGCGGCTGCTGGAGCGGCTGGGCATCGGCGGCCAGAGCGACAAGCACCCCTGGGAACTTTCCGGCGGCCAGCAGCAGCGGGTGGCCATTGCCAGGGCGCTGATCAACACCCCCACCTTACTCCTGGCCGACGAACCCACCGGCAACCTGGACAGCGCCAGCAGCCAGGAAGTATTGCAGATTTTGAGTGAGTTCAACGAGCAGGGCCAAACCATTTTGATGGTCACGCATGATCCAATCGCCGCAGCCAGGGCTAAATGCGTGCTGTTCATTCACGATGGCTGCTTGGTGGATAGTATGCCTGGCGGGAGCGCCAAAAAGATTGCCCAGCGATTGGCGGAGCTACGTTAATGGACGCCATCCTCCCCAAAATCAAGGCCGACATCACCAGCCGGCCCCTCATCACGCTTCTGATTCTGATCACCATCATCGCCGCTTCTACCCTGCTGACGCTGGCCCTGGCGACCTTGATGAATCTCAGCGGCCCCTACGATAAATCCTTTGAAGAACTCAACGGGGCGCACCTCTGGCTCTACTTCAACCGCGAGCGTATCCGGGCGCGGGATATTGAATGGATCGAGTCGCTGCCGGAAGTGGCCGCCAGCACCGGGGTGCAGTACAGCATCCAGAGCCGGGTACGGATTCATGACACCCGGGTTTTGAGCAGTTTGCGGGTGATATCGGAAGAACAACCGCTGGTCAACCGCCTGCTGCTGCAACAGGGCCGTTATCTCGCACCGCGCCGGTTTGAGCTTCTGGCCAACGAGGATTTTAACTTTTTCTACCAGATAGTCCTGGGCGAAACCGTGGGCGTGACTGGGGCGGACGGCAAGGAGATTTACCTGCCGGTCAGTGGTTTCACCTATAATCCCATGTGGGACACCTATCGCAGCGTCCAGCCGCCTTATCTGTACCTGAGCGAAAAAACGCTGCGCGAGTTGTTCCCCGACGAGTCAGACTGGGAGTGGTCGCTGGGCCTGCGCCTGGCCGACCCGGAGGCGGTGAACCAGGTTCTAAACCAGATCAAGGGGAAACTTCGCTCCGAGGCGGTGGAGAATCACACCGATTGGCGCGATGTCAGAACATCGGCCATTTTTGAGGCCCAGCTCAACTTTGTCTTTCTGGGTGCGTTTAGCTTCTTTGCCATCCTGGCGACCATTCTGGTGGTGGCCAGCAGCATCAGCGCCATCGTTCTGGCGCAGTTTAAGCAAATCGGCATGCTCAAGGCGATTGGCTTTACCCAGAATCAAATTTTGTGGCTTTACCTGGGCCAATACCTGTTCTTGAGCTTAATCGGTAGCCTGTGCGGGTTGGGTTTGGGTATTCTGCTAGCGCCGCTGGCGTTGGACAGCGTAGCCGTTTCTTTAAATACCACCTTTCAATCTCCGCTTAATTTTATGCTGGCCGCACTGGTCTTTAGCATTGTTCCCGGGGTGGTCGTATTAGCCTGTCTCGGTGCGGCCTACCGGGGGGCGAAGGCGAATATCATCAAGGCGATTGCCATTGGGGCTGAAGCGCCCCGGCCAAAGCTGGCGACGGGAACGCAGTGGGCCGCTCAACTGGGGCTGCCCATCCTCATGGTCCTGGGGTTCAACGATCTTTCGGCCCGGCCTTTCCGCTCATTTTTAACGGGCTTAAATCTGACCATCGGCGTGATGGGGGTGGTCTTTGGCCTGGCTATCAACGAGACACTGGAAGCCTACATGGCCGACCCCTCCCTGCTGGGCATTGTTTATGACGCCATTGTGACCAGGGACGAAACAGGCGACAGCCGGACCCAGCACCTCCTGCGAACCGCACCGGGAGTCGAGGCTTTTTATGGGGAGCAACTGGTTGACGCCGAGACGCTGGACGGCCAATCCTTCCAAATCAGGGCCGTCGAGGGAAACGTCGTGGCGTTTCCCATCAAAATAGCCGAAGGGCGCTTTTTTCAGCCTGACGCCTACGAAGCCATCGCCGGGCAGGGTTTGCTCGATTGGTTGGGGCTAAAAGTGGGTGATGAGCTAACCCTGACTTTAGAGGATAAGGAGCACAAGCCTTTGACCTGGCGTATTGTTGGCCGCTACGCTGAGCCAAGCAACGCCGGCCAAATGCTGATGCTGGGCCTGCCCACCGCGACTCGCGCCGTCAAGCACCTCAGCCCAACCACTTATTATTTGAAACTCAGCCCTGCGGCGAACGTGACCCAGTTGAAACGCCACCTGGAGCCAGGCCGAGAGGCCGATTTAACTTTGACCCTGGTGGATAAAATCATCCCCTGGAGTGTTTTGTATCTCCAGGTGGGCCTGTTTGGACTGGCGGCTATTTTAATTGGGATGGCGCTGGTCAATGTGTTTAACACGTCCCTGCTGGCCGTTCAGGAGAAATTGAGGGCGGTCGGCGTGCTCAAGACATTGGGTATGACTCCGGCCCAGGTGGTGGCGATGGTGAATACCACAACCGGCTTTTTAGGGCTGCTGGCGACAGTGGTAGGTATCCCCTTAGGATTAGTTTTTACCAAAGGCATCTTGACTTCGTTAGCACAGGCTTATGGTATCGGCGAGGTGAACGTGACGTTGAATTATTTGTATGTACTCCTCTTAATTCCCTTAATGGTTGCTGTCAGCATGATTGGCAGCCTGATCCCGGCCCGGCAGGCGGCTAACGTGTCGATTGTGCGAGTGCTGCGGAATGAATAAGTTAGGCCAAAAACTGGACTTGATAAAACAGAACCTGTTCCCCAGCCCATCCCCCCTGGACTACGTGCGCCGATTTTGGGCCGAATCCAAAATCTTTCGGCGGGTCATGATGGTCACTTTAGTTTACCTGGCGCTGCGCCTCGCCTTGCAGGGTGCGGTTCTGGCGCAGGTTTTATCGGCCGGTCCGGTGGCCTCAGAAACAACCCTGATCTCAAACGACCTGCAAATCTACCTGGCGGCAGCCAGCCGCTTGCAGCAGCAGCAGGACCTGTATCTGCAAGAGGCGCTGGATCGAGTGGCCGTTTTTCAATATGCCCCTTCTTTTGCCCTGGCCTTGACGCCCTTATTGCCCATCCCTTTTGGTCTGCTGGCACTGCTGGCGACCCTGCTCAATATCGGCGCTTATATCCTGCTCTATCTCTGGTGGGGCCGGATTTTTACCCGGCTGGGCCTTGACCGAGCCAATCAAATGCTGACCTGGACGCTGCCGGTTTGGCTGGTTTTCGCCGCTTTCTGGGGCGACCTCTCTTATCTCAACATCTATATAATAACCAGCCTCATTTGTACTTGGCTCATCGAAGCTGTTTTAGAGGAACGCCTGGGCTGGTCGCTGGTGTGGGTCTCCCTCCTCTTGCAGACGAAACCATACCTGGCCTTTCCGCTGGCAATCCCGTTGATTTTGGGCCGGCCTCGTTTCTTTTTTAAGTTACTGATTCTGACTATTGGGGCGTATGGGGCGATTACCGGCGCGACGATTGGGCTGATGGGACCTGCTTACGGCTGGGCGCAGTACCTTGCTTACCTTCGCTTCCTGGCCGACATGACCGCCAACTTCCCCTGGCGCAGCCCGGAGAGCGGCTTTTTGGGGTACAACCATTCCGTTCTGCAAATAACCTTTTACTGGCTTGGCGTAAGTCCGGGGGCAGCACGCTTAGCGACAGCCCTCAAGTTGCTCCTATTGGCTCCACTGGCTGTAGTCAGCCTGCGCCACTTCCTTCGACCCGCCCGTTGCGCCGGCCGGTCAGCGCCGCAGTTGGCGTTGAGTCTGGCCTTCGCCCTGTATGCCGGGGCGCTCATCTGGCTGGACATCGTTTGGGAAATGACCCTTGGCATTGTTGTTTTTGCCTACCTGTTGGCCCTGTTGACGACGCGCCCCGCCAGAATTTGGGCCTGGGTCGTTTTTCTGCCCTATGCCCTGCTGGATTTTTGGCAGGTCGCCAGTTTTGTCGTCCTTGGCCCGGCCATTATCTCGCCCGACCTGTACATCTGGACCGACCCCAGTATCTACATTCCGCTGGTCATGGGCGTCATCCTGGTTTTTTATGGTTTGTTGGCCAAAAATTTGTGGGACATGCTGAGGGTATCAACCCCAGTGAAGGTCAGTGCGACAGAACCCCTTCATCCGGTCGCTGGCTGAGGTATTTTGTGGAGTGCAAAAGCTAAGCTTTTGCATGCATGTCAAAGCGTTGCTTTGACACTCCTTGGTTAAAAGGACATGTCGGATTCACTTTTATCTACTTCAAAAGCTAACACTTTCAACCCTTGGCTCATGTTGTTCCAGCCTGGCTTTTTTTTACGCCTGTGGGTGGTCGCCCGCCTGCCCCTGCTGATTGCCGCCCTTTATTTTATCTGGCCCGACGAATTTATCTGGCTGGCGACCATCCTGGCAATTCATCTGATCGGCACAGCGCCGGAAAGGATTGTCCTTTTTTTGTTAATTGGCCTGATCCTGGGTGGAAGCTTCATCCTGGCCAGGAGGCTGCCTATCCAAACGCTACACTTTTTGACGCCGTTGGCTGTTGCTTTCGGGTTATTTTGGGGCCTCTTTCAGTGGATACCCAACTCTTATCCTCTTGTTACAGTCCTTTTGCTGACAGGTGTCCTGGCAATCAATACCCTCCCGGATGCTTGGCTGGCTGGCGTTATTTCTAAGAACCCGGGCCGCCTTATCGTTAACCTTGTTTTCGGGATTATCATCGGTCTCTCCGAGTTGCTCTTGGTGAAGCCCCTGCTGTTGTGGCTTCCGGCGTGGTGGCAGACCTCAAAGGTTTTAAAAACCTTTGAGGTCTCGCTGCCAGCTCTGATTTTGGTTCCTGGCCTGGCCGCGTTCCTCCTGGATCCGTACAGCTTGAGCGACCTGCATCGGACCTTGCGGCCGGACCCGGCAGTTCATCTGTTTGCCAGGGGAAACTTCAATTGGTTAGAGCTTGATCTTGAGCACCGGACCCTCTACGCCAGCGGCTTTGGCACAAATTACCTGCAAGCTTTTAATCTGGATGCACTTGACCAACCCCCTCGCCAATCTCCGGTCGAGAACGGTTACGCTCAAGGTTTTGACTATAATCCTTCAACGCAGGAATTGTATATTTACAATCAACTAACCCAGGAACTTATCTTTTTGGATGCGAGCACATTAGAACTCAAAAAATCAGTAGCCACGCCGCAGGTCTCTCCTGGTGATGCCTGGTTGGTCTGGGACAAATTTTCTAACAGCATCCTTATTGCTTCTGAGGCAGATGAACAGACCGGATACCCTTTTGTAGTCATTGATGCACCCACCGGGCAGGTTCTTGATACCCGGACTGAAGATCCCGGAAGCATCGCCCTCCATCCGGCTAAACCCTGGCTCTATCTGAGTTTTTTTCGTAGAGACAGCGCGCTGCTGGTGTATGACACTCAATTGCATCGCCTGGTGGCTAAAGCGCCAACCTCTGAGCGCCTGGATCGAATGATATTTGCCGTTGTTGCCAATGAATTAGAACTGCTGGTCCCCTCTCCGGCGGACTCGGTGGTTCTAAGATTTAACGCCGAGACGCTTGAGCGTAAAGGAGCGATTAAAACTCTCTTTGGGGCGCGGGCTATTGCCGTCGATTCAATCCACAATTTAATAATCTGCGGCAGCTTAGTCACCAATAGGCTCGAAGTTATTGATCTAACGACACAGCAGCGTATTGCCGAATATTATGTGGGGCCGTGGCAGCGGACGATCACTCTTGATAGCCAGGCTGGAACTGCGTATGTTTCAACCCACGAAGGAATTTTTAAGGTTAATTATCTCAAGTAGGATCCTCAGGTATGTTCTATGAGCGCCACAACAGCCAATAACCAATCTGATTTAGACAGACGAAAAGGTGTCATCTTTACTTATTTTGTAGGTATAACGTGGGTTATCTCACTCATTAATACCGTGCAAAATTTGTACCTTACTTTCAGCCTGAACGAAGTTGATGCCCAGGAATATGCCAATTACAACTTTAGCAATATTGGATTTTTAATCGTCCTGGGTTTAATATGGCTGGGGCATCGCTGGTATCCCTGGTTGATGCGGCATATTTTTGTGCTGCTGTTAGCCATAGGTATCATTTTCTTTTTTGATCTACAAGAACTGAATGGCCTGTTTATTATTTTTACTTTGCCAATCATCATGGCAGCCTTTCTCATCCAACCGGTCTACAGTTTGATTTACTATGTAGTGATCGTAACCGTTTATCTTACCAGGCTTTATTCGGCGGGATTTTCAATTTATGACGAAAAATTATTTCCTTTTTTAAGTCTAATATCTCTGACGATATTGGTCGTTGTATCCTGGCTCATTGCCCAGTCATTAAACAAAGCCCTGGCCGAAGCCAGCGCCTTGAACAGAGAACTGGACCAGCGGGTGCAGGATCGTACCCGCCAGTTGGCGGAAGCTCTGGACCGTGAGAGCGCGACGGCGATACGAAACACCACTATTTTAGAGTCGATTGCCGATGGGGTCTTGTTTTTTGACGCCAATCAGCAGGTGCTGATTGCCAACCCGGCCGCCAATCAACTGGCCCGACAAGATTTGCATGCCTCAACCCTGACCGGCATTTTGGCCACTATCGAAGAAAAAGCCAGAGAAATCATCAAAACCTGGGTGCTGGGTCAAAAGCCGGCCGATCAAAATAATGTCAAATTCGAGTGGCATGGCCGTACCATCTCTGCTACCATTGCCCCGGTGATCCTGCCGGCGCTGAATGGACAACATGTGGACGCCGGCAACGTGATGGTTTTAAGAGATTTTACTAAAGAAGCCGAACTGGAAAGAGCCAAATCACTCTTTTTGGGTATGGTTAGCCATGAACTAAGAACGCCGATGAGCGCTATCAAAGGCTATGTCAAGATTTTGCTGGATACGGAAAAGAACAGCCTATCCCAACATGGCTATGAGTATCTGCAAACGATTGAGGGTAGCATCAAGCAGCTTTTAACTTTGGCTAACGAGTTGATTGACCTCTCGCGGATGGAGAGCGGTGAGTTTGAGCTTTACCGCGAGTGGGTTGATTTAACCACCATTACGAAGCAAGCGATCAAAATGGTACAGCAAGAGTTTGACGCCAGAAATTTGAGGCTGGAGGTCAAGCTGACCGATAATTTACCCAAGCTCTATTTGGATCGGAACCGGATCATGCAAGTGCTCTTGAATCTGCTGAGCAATGCTTATAAATACACGCCTCAAGGGGGCGCGGTGGTTGAAGTCGCCCAATCTGAGGATTCGGTGCATATCGTTGTTAAGGATACTGGGGTTGGCATCAAACCCGCCGATCAGGTCAGCATGTTCAGTCGCTTCTTTAGAGCTAATGACCAACTTGTACAAAAAGCCGGCGGTACGGGTCTGGGATTGAGCATTACCAAAAATCTAGTCGAACTTCATGGGGGTCAGTTGACCTTTAGCAGCCAGTACGGTTCAGGTACCACTTTTCAAGTTGTGTTACCCAAAAGTGGCGCTGTCTCAGCCGAGGTTGACTCGGACCTATTTGAACCGCAAACTTCTTTATAAAAGCAGATTTTTCAAAGGGTTAAAGGAGAATTTTCATGCACGTCCTTCTAGTTGAAGATAATGGGATACTCACTACTCTTTTTGGAGTGCAGTTACGGCAATTGGGCGACCATACCCTGACCACAGCCAGCACTATCCCGGCAGCAATGGCTGCCTTTAGCCAGGAAATATTTGATCTAATCTTTATTGATATGGGGTTAGACGGACTTCCGGATGGTGGCCTTAAGCTTTTGACGCAGATAAAAGCCCAGGCTCCCCACCAGCGAGCCGGAGTCCTTTCTTCAAACGATTTGAGAGAGATGGTGCGGCTCAGCCAGAAGGCCGGGGCTGATTTTTATATGGTCAAACCTTTCACTCTGGAGGGACTGGCTGTGGTTTTGGGGGGAGACAAAGAAGCTATGCGCAGTTATGTCTCTGGCATTGACGAGGGGCGAATTATTGCTTTTTAATGCTCTGGTATTTCGCCAGGGCCGTTAGAACCGCCGACTCAACAATGTAGTAAGGATTATACAACGCCTTGTTTATCCATAGCGCGGGCAGCTCTTCCGCCGAACGATAGTGCTTCTCCAGGTAACGAAAACCCCGTTCGATAGCCTCTAGAGGAATATTACCGCGCTTTTCATAAACCGTCATGAGCGCGAGCAAAGCGTGAGCCGTTTCTTCGATGGCGGCCTTGGGGCAGTGAGGATAGTAGGTCCAGCGACCATCCTCTTGTTGGGTTTTGAGCAGCCACTTGATTTGCTTTTTGATGATATTATCAGACAGCCCGGTGAGGCCGATGATGGCATGGGAGGTGCTGTAATAGGGTGAAATGTGCCATTTGTCCACAATAAACTCGGTGGTTAAATCGCGCCCCAGGATATTGAGGGCTTTTAAGAGCAGGTCGTCGCGCCGGGGGAAATCCGGGGTATTTTTGAGTGCATCAACAATATGAATGTGAACGTCCAGGGAGATGTCGCGTTCAAAAGGATAACACTGAAAGTGGTCGCCCACTTCATAAACCTCAAAAACCGCCGGGTCTTGGTAAATCTCAAGATCACTCAAAATCTTAAAGGCGAGAGAGGTATCATCGGGTTCAGGGATGGGGAATGATATAGAAAAACCGACCCCTCTCTCGGTCCAGGCTCTTCTCAAATGTTGGATAAATGGTTCAATCGTGCCTCTCAACACGCGCAAATCGGTCTGGAGGCTCAGGTGATAGAAAGTCCAGATGTTTTCAAAAAGTTCGAGCGGAGTAAAGCCCGGCACCGCCCCGTTGTATTTGTACATTAGCTCATCAAGATAAGCCCGTCCCGGCAGCGAACCTTTTAAGGCAATTTCGACAAAAGCGGTAGCCGAGGGCGAGTTATGAATACTGCCGTTCGCGCCCCTCAGTTGGACAACCGCCTCGTGGTCCAGCTTTTCAAAACCGATGAACTCCAGGGAATAAGGCACTACTGTCTTGCGCGAGTAGATCATTTGCGGCGGGATTAAGGCCAGTTTTTGATGATATAAGGGTTTTTGGGCTTCAAGCAGCGGCTCTATCCGTTCAAGATTTAAGCCCAGGCTCTGGCCCATTTCAACCAAGCGGGGGAGTAGTAACTCAAAAGCGGTGGTATCGTAAACATCTTCGCTTACTCGCGGCAGAGCTTTTTCCACGTAGCGAATCCCTCGTTCAATCCGCTTTAAATCATGGCCGTTGGTAGATGTTGCCGCAATCGCATTGATAGCCGAGAGGGTGGCGATGACCCGGTCATGATAATATTCGACGGCCGAACCCCAACTGCCGTCGGGGAGTTGGGCATCGAGCAGCCACTCTCTGGCTTCGGGATAGAGCCAGGCCAGCCAGGCCGTATCATAGGCCGAAGGTGAAATATGGTCGGGCTTACTTTGCATACGGGCCAGTAACTGGGTGAAGCTGTCGCTCATAGGGCCATCCATCCTTTCTCAGTTCGTTGCCCCACCCCTAAAACCCTGGCCCTCCGCCACTCGCGGGTTGACAGATTATCATAGAGCTTGTCATCATTGATGCGCTGATAAAGATGATCATAGAGAATTTGCCGCAGAGTATCCTGGCTCAAACAAAATGTCGGGGCCTGAAAAAAATAGAGGCTGGCCTTATTAATATCGAGAAGCGGCAAATCCCAGATAGCCGGCTGGCCTGAGCCAACAATCAGGTCAACCGGCCTAACCGGCTGACCGTAATAGCGGCTTAACAGTTCCTCCCCGTGCTTGGCATCCTTGGCCATGTTCACAATGTTATCCAAACCCTCGTCGGCAAAGGCTCCAAATAATAATTTGTGTTTGTTATAACGGCTGGTCTCGGCAATAAGTTTCAACGAATTGACGATCTCATTGAACCCTAACTCATTCAGTGTGTTTAACCAATTGCCATAAAAGGTCACTCGTATCTGGGCTTCCCGGTACCAGTTCAGGTAATCTGGGGTAATTAACTCGGCCAAACCCTGCTCTACGGCCATCCTCAAATAATCTGGGCCGCGCTCCAAAAGATCATAACCCATCAGGGGTTGGATCAGCGTTTGAATGCCGTGGTTATAGAACATCTGGCACAATTGGCGGTGAGCCACTCCCGCCAGCCTGGTGTAGTCAGTCCAGTTTTTACTTTGGCTTAAAAACCAGCGGCGTGTGCCATTCAAATAGATGACCGCGGTATTGATCTTTTGAGACACAAGGGGAGCAATTACTCGATTATCTAGCTGTAACCACTCGGATAAGGTATACACTCAATCAACCTTATTTTAACAATCCAAAAATTGGCGAGAAAAAATTACAGTAAACCGGCTAAAATTGATGGCGCGCCTTTACTTTGGTGCGCCACGGGAATGATTTTAACAAATTAAAAAAGAAGGGACATATGGCCAGGATATCTGGCGCGGGTAAAGGAGCAAGGCGAGGCTTCATCGGCTTGCAGTTGTCAAGGTACAGGAGAGTATGAACACGGGAGTTACCGCTGCAATAAACTCGAATAAATTATAAGCTATTTTGCGGAGAGATAACAGAGGCAAAGGTACTGGCAAACATTCCTCATTTGAGCCACAAAAGTACCGGACCGTTTGCCCCAAAGTACCTTATTTCTCGCCGTAGCTCGCAGACCACCTATCGTCAACGTCGGGGGCAGCAAAAATATCACTCCAGGGACGCGCTAAGGCGTCGCACAGAGCTGTGATCCGGGCCATTCTCTCGCGGGCTGGACCGTGCAAGAAGGTCAGCCGTGCTTCGCCGGTCAAATTAACGGCCTCTTTCCAAACAGCTCGGCCTACCGCTACTCCCGAAGCTCCGGCCTGGCAGGCCACAGTTACTTGGCGCAAATAAGTCTCATAATCCACCGAGGCGGAGAGTAAAACCCAGGGCGCGGCGCTGGCAGCCGTAAGTTCGGCGCAGGCGTCTGCCCAGGCTGCTTCATCCGGTTGAGCGGCCACGTCGAGTGGAAACTCAGCCTTGAGGATATCTACCCCAGGAATGACCAGCCGCCGGGCCGTTTCAATGACCACCCGGCGACGTTCCTCAGTCGCCAGCTTTTTGCGGTTGGGATCGGTGGAGTAGGTGAGGGTTTCCAGCATCAACGGTAAGTCTTGGGCAGTACACTCGGCTACAACCTGGCGGACCAGGCTTTCGATTTGGGGGGCGGTGGGGGCATCGGGGTGGTAGTAGACCAGCAGCTTGGCCGCATTGGCGCCCATCCGCTGGGTTTTGGCTACCGACCAGCCGGGCGCCACCTGGCTCAGCCGGGCGGTGGAGTCGCCCCTGTAACCGCTCTGCTCAACGGAGACAACCAGGCCGATACGTCCCGGCATTACTCCTGCCGCGATGCACTGCGCCGCGCCTACTTCCGGGTCGAGCAGTACGGCGCTGGCCGCCGGAGCCAGCGCAGCGACAACATCCTTTTTAAAAGCAGTCAATTCGGCCGCCGTCACTGTGTCCGGGGCATCAGGCCGTAGAGAGTGGCGCAGGTTGTTGCGGTGGTCGAGGGCAAGGACGGCGATTGCGCCGCGCGGGGTAGCGCATTGCTGTAGATTACGTAATTTACCGATAGAAAGGGAGGTCATAGTAAAATCTCCTGAATTAATTGTTTATTAAAAAAGCCTACCCTCACACATAGGATAGGCTCTTTTTTAGTTTGCATGTGGATGGCATGCCGAGTTATGGCTGTGTGGTCAGAGAGGCCGGGGTGGGCAGTTCAAAATTGCCGCCAACAATAACCCGAAAATCCACGTCGCTTTTGAGATTAGGGCTGCGGCGAACATTTTCTTCTGAGACTTCAAACAGGGCGGCTAGAACTTGCAGCGTATAAACTTTGCTTTCGTTATAAACGACAATAACCGACTCGGTGTAGGTAGGTGTATCGGCTGGCCCAAATTGAAGGATATTGAACCCTTGTTGCCGCAGATAATCCGCCGTTTGAGTGGCCAGGCCAGACACGTTGGTTCCGTTTTGTACTACCAGACGCGCATTTTCCCGGGTGAGAAAAGCTCTGATCTCTTCCTGGCGTTTAGCCTGTTCCGCAATCTGCTGCGCTCTGGCTTCAGCCTGAGCTTGTTGAGCGGCCTCGATTTCGGCTTGGGTTGGACCTTGGGGCGGTTCAGTTTTGGCAAACATATCATCAATCACAACCTTGATTTTATCACGTAAAGGGAGCAGTACTTGCGCGCCGGTATCGGCAATGTAATCAACGGTTAAGGTATGATCAATGACTACGGATTTGATACTGGCTGTATCAATCTCATCGGCCAATTGGGCCAGTTCCACAATATCCACCAGTTGCAAATCG
This sequence comes from Anaerolineales bacterium, assembly GCA_015075185.1. Lineage (GTDB taxonomy): Bacteria > Chloroflexota > Anaerolineae > 4572-78 > J111 > DSQQ01. Next base: position 1,316,011 of record JABTUW010000001.1, read on the forward strand.
GTTTCTACTGTGCCCGACATGTTGTTCCACAGTTCGGGAATTTTGGGAATCATGCCCAGTTGCAGGGCTTTGTCACGAATAGCCAAGAGCACCTGTTGCTGCCGCCGGGCTCGAGAAAAATCGGAGCCGGGGGTGTGGCGGGTGCGGGCATAGCGTAGGGCATCGTGGCCATTTAGAGTGTGCTGCCCGGCTTCAATATAAAACGGCTCATAGCCATAATTGTTATCAGGGTAAGTGGGGTCGTCAATCGTTTCGGGAATATAGATGTCAATACCGCCCAATGTGTCCACAATCTGTTCAAAGCCGCTGAAGTCAACTTTTACGTAAAAGTGGATCGGCACACCCAGGTTATACTGGATTGTTTTCATAGCCAGGGCCGGACCGCCGCCGGGATACTTATCCTGCTGGCCCAGGAAAAAAGCTTTGTTGATCCGATCCTCATAATACCCGGGAACGGACACCCACAGGTCACGCGGTATAGAGAGCATCCCGGCCGTTTTGGTATTGGGGTCAACGGTAACCAGAATCATGGTGTCGGTACGGGCAATCGCTTCGTCGGGACGTTTGTCCGTACCCAGCAGCAAAATATTGACCCGCTCTTTTTGTTCGTAATTCGGCAACGGCACGCCGGTGACGCCGGTAGCGCCGGTTTCGCCACCACGGATGGGTAAAGTTAGGGGCACACTGCCGTCGCCGGTGAGGGGCAAGGCGGCCAGAGGGAGCGCCAGGTCAATATAAGGGACAGTAGTTGGTAAATTAGCTCGGGAGGCTATTTCTCTGACCGTACTTTTGACGACGTGATAGAAGAGGTAGCCAGTATAAGCGCCTACCACTAAGAAAATTCCTATCACTCCCACTGCAAAAATGTTGACGAGAATTGGAGGTACAGCAGGCTGTTTATATGTTTTAGTTTGTGTTGCCATAGCTCCATTATATCACGGACCCAGGGCCAGGCAAAAATTCCAGGTCTGTCTCGGATTTTAGGCCGTCCATGTCTATTGCCCACCCCAATGAAAAGAGGCGACCCAACGAGTCGCCTCTTCATTCAAAAACAGACTCACTACTGCATCCCAAATCCGCCCGCCGACGCCACCGGCCCCCAGACAAATTCCCCCTGGGGATTGAGGTAGCCCTGCTGCGGCTGGCCGTCGGCGCTGGTCAACTGCACAAAGGCCAGGCCATCTTTGAATATATCGGCCCAGACGAACTGCGGCTGGATGACAAATTGGCCGGTTTTATCAATGTAACCAAACAAGCCGCTTTGATCCGACACCGGGGCCAATCCCTCGGCAAAGAAGACGGGCTGCTGCCCGACCGAACTGCTGTTGATCTGGGTAAACTGCGGGCTGATGACTACCTGGCCAGTGGCATCAATGAAACCCCACAGGCCGTTTTGCTGCACCGCGGCCAGACCGTCGGCAAAATTCAGCACCTGCTCAAACTGCGGCTCGATCACCACCTGGCCAGTCTTATCAATGAAGCCAGCTTTATTGCCCTTAACGACCATAGCGTAGCCATCCGTAAAATCGCCGACAAACTCGTACTGAGGCTCGACCACAAAGCTGCCCTGCTGGTCAATAAAGCCCCAGAGGTTATCCACCTGCACCGCGGCCAGTCCCTCGGAAAAGTACATGCTCTGCTCAAATTGGGCTGGGATGACCAGCTTGCCGGTCTGATCCATAAAGCCCCAGCGGCCGTTTTCCTGCACTGCGGCCAGCCCATCCTTGAAATCACCGGCGTAAAGTCCCGGCGAAGTAAAGACAACTGTACCTGAAACGTCTATGTAGCTTTCATCCCCGCCGATGGCGGCCGGAGCCAGCCCGTCGTCGCCAAATTCAAAAGCATAGACGAACTGCGGCTCGATGACCCATGCGCCAGTTGGGTCAATGTAGCCGGTCTTGCCATTAGCCGAGACCGCCGCCAGCCCATTGATGAAGGAAGAAGCGTTGTCAAACTGGGGCTTAATGACCTCGTTACCCTTCTGGTCAATAAAGCCGTACTTGCCGCCCACGGAAACCGGGGCCAGCCCCTCGGAAAATTGGCCGGCATACTCGTACTGGGGCGGGATCACCACCTGGCCGCTTTTATCCACAAAACCAAACTTGTTATCGGCCATAAAGCTGGCCAATCCTTCGAAAAAGTTGTTTAGAATATCAAACTGCGGCTCGATGATCACCTGGCCGGTTTTATCAATCGCTCCCATTTTACCATTGATTCCCACCACACCCAGGCCCTCGCTGAATTCCAGAGTGACATCGTACTTTGGCTCCACGACAAGCTGGCCCTGGATATCCATGTAACCCGCCCGGCCTTCCAGCGTGCTCACCGGGACCAGCCCGTCAACAAAGTTACCGCTGGGAGTCACCGCTAGCTCGGCGATGGTCTGCCCCTGCCGGTCAATGAGGCGATACGTATAGGGGCCAAAGCGCATGGCCGCAGGATCATCGCTGCCGGCCTGTCCGACCAGGGCCACGCCGTCCTTGAACGGGCGAGCTTCATCAAACTGCGGTTCGATGACAAACTGGCCGCTCGGGTCAATGTAGCCATACTTATTCTCTGCGGTGGGAACAACCGCCAGGCCCTCTGAGAAATCGGTGGCGAAAACAAAGGTGGGTGGAATGACAGCTTCGCCTTCCGGGTTAATATAGCCCCACTTTTCGCCGACATTCACCAAAGCCAATCCCTCTCTGAAGCCGAAAGCCTGTTGAAACTCCGGCTCGATGACAAAGCTGCCCTGCCGGTCAATGTAGCCGGAAAAGGTCGGCTCGGTCACTTTAGCCAGCCCTTCCCGGAAGGAAGTGACCGAGCCGTACTTCGGCTCGACCACAAACTGGCCGGTCGAGTCAATAAAACCATAGCGAATCCCCTGCGGCCCCTTCCCGCCGGCCAGGGCGCGTCCTTCTAAAAAAGGGCCAGCGTCGTCAAACTGCGGCTCGATAACCACCTGGCCGGCGCTATCAACGTAGCCCCACTTACCATTGACCAGTACGGCCACCACTCCCTCGCTAAATTCCTGGGCGCCATCGAACTGCGGAGCAACCACGATTTCACCCTGCGCGTTGATAAAGCCGACTTTATTATTTTCGTCGGTAACACGGATTAATGTCTCGCCTTCTGCTGCCCATGAGGAAGCGGGCAGGCTTGAGCTTGCCAGAATTGCCGCCGTAAGGGCGGCGATGACCGTAAAAGCGAATAGGATCGTCCTTCTCATCAGTAATCTCCTTTGAAAATAGTAATCAGTCGTCAGTAACCAGTAGTCAGAAAGATATTTTCAATCTCGTTGTCGTCCTCTGGGGACTGTCCGACTCCTTTGAAAAATAGTAGACGGTAGACAGGGATGCCACATCCCTGCGACTTTGCTACCCCGCCGGGTGCTCCGCACTCGGCAGTACCTTTTCATTAAGCGTTTATTTTGCCATAAATTGGCCGATTGAGCCGGACCGACAGGCCACAATTAGCCAACCATCCAGGCGACGGTTTGGTGCGGGTAAAGTATACCTGACCTGCCGCCTGCTGGCTACCTCCAAAAGTCAGAATCATCCTCCGGTAAAAAGATGAGGCAGTATTTTGTGTTATAACATACGTGGTGAGGGTCATTGTCCTTCATCATTCGTGATTTGGAAACAACGACTGGTTAGAATCAGATCAGGATTAGTTCAACCCTGTGTTACCGGCTCGGAACGATTGGTGCTATAATCAAGCGTGCCCGGTTTTGCGGGATAATCGTTTGGTGCTTTTCACTGGGGATAGAGCGGATGTATCGGATTTTGAAGGGGGTTGGATTTATCTTGGGCGGCTTGGTGGGATTAGCAGCCCTGGCTTTAGGCGTGGTTTACTTTATTACCGAGGCGCAGTTAAACAAAACCTATCAGATTTCAGCCGAGCCACTTGTTATTCCGTCCGACTCGGCGGTGGTTGCCCGGGGCAAACACCTGGTGACCACGGTGGGCCTTTGCGCCGAATGCCACGGCGATAACCTGGCCGGGCAAACTTTTGACGAGGGTCCTCTCGTGGGCCTGATTTCCGTGCCTAATTTAACGGCGGGTCAGGGGGGTATTGGCCGCACCTTTACCGACACCGACTGGGTCAGGGCGCTGCGCCACGGGCTTCACCCAAACGACAAACCGGTGATTGATATGCCCTCAAATTATTACTACCACTTCAGCGATGCCGACCTGAAGGCCATTATTGCCTATCTCAAAACTCTGCCGCCTCAGGATAACCAACTCCCTCCCCTCGAAGTAGGGCCACTGGCGCGAATCTTCATTCTGCAAGACCCATCGCTGCTGCCGGCCCAGGTGATTGACCACAGCGGGCCACGTCCGGCCGCGCCGGAGCCTGGCGTAACGGTTGAATACGGCCAATACCTGACTCATTTCTGCCGGCCTTGCCACGGTGAAAATCTGGCGGGGGAGTCGGGGGCCGGAGCCGGGCAAAACCTGACCCCTGGCGGCGAGTTGGCGACCTGGACCGAAGCCGATTTTATGAACACCTTGCGCACCGGCGTTAATCCGCAAGGCCGCAAGCTCGATCCCAAAATGATGCCCTGGCCCAGCCTGGGTAAATTGAGCGATGATGAACTGAAAGCTATCTGGCTCTATCTCCAATCGCTGCCGCCGGTAGCTGATGAGGCTTGATTTTCAAAATTGTCCTGTTCTTATGTCATTCCTCGTTCCGCTTCGCTCCACTCGGAATCCCTCAAAACTTGGCTAAAGAGTGCCCTGTAGGGATTTCTCGCTCCTTCGTCGCTCGAAATGACATGTCTTAGGCTTAATTCCTAATTACTGAATTTGACTGTCAAAAACCATAAGGAGTCAACCTATGTCATCTCAACGTCCTTTAGTTGCGTTAAATCAGCCTGACTCCGGCCTGGTTATCGCCCGGATCGGCTGGTTGGCGATCACCTGCCTGACCCTGGGCTTACTTTTTGCGGGCATCCCGAACTACTTCACTCACCTGGCCGGTACAGTGGATAGGCGCTCGCTGCTGGAGCTGGGCCTCCCGGCGGATTTTTACGCCGGGGGTATCATTGCGCTCAGCCTTATCTTTGTGTTAGCCCACCTTGTTATGGCCGTGGTTATTATCTGGCGCCGGCCCGACGAGTGGATAGCCCTGTTTGTCTGTTTCGCCCTGGCGACGAATGGCGCGATGATTCCGCTGTCGCTCATGTATCCGCCTGGCCCCACTTCAGCGCTGGCTCAAGTTCTGGTGCATGGGGTCACTTTCATCGCCCTGGCCTCCGGGGTTATCCTGCTGTACCTTTTTCCAAATGGGCAGTTTGTCCCCCCCTGGACACGCCTGTTGGCCTTTATCTGGGCCATCCTCGTCTTTACCGCGGTTTTCTGGCCCAACTCGGCCTTCAGCCTGTCCACCTGGCCGGTCTGGCTGCAGCTTCTTATGCTGTTGATCTGGCCAGGTGTGGGCCTGTTTGCCCAGATTTACCGTTACATGCATGTCTCCCGCTCGATCCAGCGGCAGCAAACCAAGTGGGCCATGCTGGGTTTAACCGCCGCCGCGCTGGGGCCGCTGGCCTATTTCTTGCCGTTTGTGATTCTCCCGTCGTTGAACGGGCCGCTTATCCCTAATATCCTCTACCAGCGGGTGGGCGCTTCTTTTTTTACTTTCTCTTTTCTGCTCCGCTTAAGCGGCTTAACGGCCCTCACCCTGGTGCTGCTCCTCTTTCCTCTCACCCTGGCCATTGCCGTTTTGCGTTATCATTTGTGGGAAATTGACATCCTTATCAACCGCGCTCTGGTTTATGGTTTACTCACCGGGACGCTTGGCCTGGTTTATTTTGTCAGTGTGGCTCTGCTCCAGAACGTCTTGCGACTATTCACCGGCCAGGGATCGCAACTGGCGATCATCTTTTCGACCCTGGCCATTGCTGCCCTGTTCAATCCCCTGCGCCGCCGCATTCAGACACTTATTGACCGGCGCTTCTACCGCCACAAATACGATGCTGCGCAAGTCCTGGCCGCCTTTAGCGCCGCCGTCCGTGATGAAGTAGACCTTAACCGCTTGAGCGAACAGTTGCGGCGGGTGGTCGAAGAAACGATGCAGCCGGAGCACGTCTCGCTGTGGCTGCGCTCGCCCGGGGACAGCAGCGCTAAGAATGATATGGTCAGGCGATAAGCGGCGTTGCTATCTCGTTCCCCAAACTCAGTTTGGGCACAGGATGGGAGCTTACCCAAACAACAAACATTGTATTAAGGTGACAGGCACTTATCGGACTGTTTAAAAGTGTCTGTCACCTGATTTTTCTCCTGGAGTCTAACACGGCAAGGAATAAAGATGGGTACCTCAAACAGCTATAAAGTGATCGTCATTGGGGGCGGGCCGGCGGGTGTGACCGCAGCTTTGTACGCCCGCGAATTGGGAACAACGGTGGCCCTGGTGGAGCGAGGCAGCTTGGGCGGAACCTGCACCAACGATGGCTGCGTGCCGACTCGTGTTCTGGCCAAAGCGGCCCGGCTCATCCGCGACGCCGAGCAATTTGCCGATTACGGCCTGGTGGGCGAGCGGCCGCAGGTGGATTTTGCCCGGCTGTTGGCTCGGACTCAGCAGGTTGTCTACCAAATTCACGAAAAGAAGCAGTTGCTGGCTCATCTGGACCAGGCTGGCGTGGACGTTTTCGGCAACGCCGGTGAGGCCCGTTTTCTCGACCCACACACCATTACGTTAGCCGATGGCACAACTCTTTCCGGCGAAAAATTTATTCTGTGCGTCGGCGGGCATGCCCGGCGGCTGCCTTTTCCCGGCAGTGAGCACGCCCTGACCCACAGCGATGTCTGGCTGTTGAAGCGATTGCCCGCCTCGGTGGCCATTGTCGGCGCGGCGGCGACTGGTTGCCAGTTGGCCTCGGTTTTTTCCGCCTTTGGCGCGCAAGTCTCGCTGTTGGAGCTGGCTCCGCGCCTCCTGCCCAACGAGGATGAGCTGGTCTCGCAAAGCATTACCGGGGCGTTCCGGCAGCGCGGCCTCGAAATTATCACCGGCATCGGCGGCGTGAGCAGCATTGTGCCGCGACCAGCCGGGTTACAGCTTAACTACACCTTGGACAATGAGCCGGCCTCCCTCAACGTCGAGGCCATTGTCCTGGCTGTCGGCTGGCCGGGCAATATCGAAACGCTGAACTTAACTGCGGCAGGTGTAAAAACTGAACGCGGCTATGTTGGCGTTGACGATACCCTGCAAACGTCGGTCCCGCACATCTTCGCTGCCGGCGACATCACCGGGCGCATGATGCTGGTGCAGAGCGCCGGTTACGAAGCTCGCGTTGCTGCCGAAAACGCGGTCCTGGGTCTGGGACGGGCTTGCACCCATCCCATTGTGCCGCACGGCGGTTTCACCGATCCCGAATATGGCAGCGTCGGCCTGACCGAACAGCAGGCGCGCGCTCTGGAAAACGACTGTCTGGTGGCGGTTGTGCCTTACGCCGACCTGGACCGGGCCGTGATTGATGGCTACCCGGACGGCTTCTGCAAGTTGATTGTCTCGCGGGTATCGCACCAAATTTTGGGGATGCACGCGGTTGGCGAGCAGGCAGTAGAGATTGTCCAGATTGGGGCTGCGGGGATGGCCGCCGGAACACGGGTCGAACAATTAGCCGAGTTGGAACTGGCTTACCCCACCTTTACCACCATTGTCGGCCTCGCCGCCCGGCAGATTGTGCGTGAATTGGAAGGGGTAGCGCCCGCGCCGCAGTGGCGCACCCTCAAGCCGCTCCACCCGCGCGCCGTCGAGTGGGAACAGACGCATGGTTGATGCTGTCGTCATCGGCTCCGGGCCGAACGGCCTGGCTGCGGCGATTGCCCTGGCCCAGGCTGGCTGCAAGGTGCTGATACTGGAAGCCAGAGCGACCGTTGGCGGTGGGATGCGTTCGGCGGAGCTGACTTTACCCGGCTTTGTCCATGATATTTGCTCGGCGATCCACCCTCTGGGGGTTGGCTCGCCTTTTTTTCGCAGCCTGCCCCTGGCCGATTATGGCCTGGAATGGATTTACCCACCCGCGCCGCTGGCCCACCCGCTCGGCGATAGCGCGGTCATGCTTGAGCAGTCCATTGCCGCCACCGGAGCCGCACTCGGCCCGGACGCCGAGGCGTATCGCCGGCTCATGGCTCCACTCGTGGCCGATTGGGACAAACTGGCCGCAGACCTGCTCGGCCCTTTTCCTTTTCCACCGCGACATCCTATTACCCTGGCTCGCTTTGGCCTGAGTGCGATACGTTCAGCGCGCGGGCTGGCCGAAAGCCGGTTTAAAGGAACACACGCCCGTGCCCTCTTCGCCGGGCTGGCTGCCCACTCGATCATGCCCCTGGAGAAGCCGCCTACCGCCTCTTTTGGATTGGTGCTCGGCATTCTGGGCCACGCCCTCGGCTGGCCCCTGCCCCAAGGCGGGTCCCAGCGCATCGCCGATGCCCTGGCGGCCTATCTCCACTCTCTTGGCGGTGAAATTGTCACCCACACCCCGGTCAATTCGCTGGAGGCACTGCCGCCCGCCCGCGTGGTCATGGCCGATATTACCCCGCGCCAATTCCTGGCCCTGGCCGCCGACCGCCTGCCCCGCGGCTACCGCCGCCAGCTCGAAGGCTATCGCTACGGCCCGGGCGCATTTAAGGTGGATTGGGCGCTCGACGGGCCGATTCCCTGGCAGGCCGCCGAGTGCTCGCGGGCCGGCACGGTCCATGTCGGCGGCACGCTGGAAGAAATCGCGGCCAGCGAGCGCGCCATGTGGCACGGCCCCCCCGCCGAATCTCCCTTTGTGCTGGTCGCGCAGCAGAGCCTGTTTGATCCAGCCCGCGCCCCGTCCGGGAAGCATACCGCGTGGGCCTACTGCCACGTGCCCCATGGCTCAACCCTTGATATGACCTCCCGGATTGAGGCCCAAATTGAACGCTTTGCTCCCGGCTTCCGCGAGCGCATTTTGGCTCGCCACGTCTTTTCACCGGCTGAGTTTGAGCAGTACAATCCCAACTACATCGGCGGCGACATCAACGGCGGGATTCAGGATTTCTGGCAGCTTTTTACCCGGCCCGTGCCGCGCTGGATTCCATATTCAACGCCGATCAAAGGCGTTTATTTGTGTTCGTCGTCTACGCCGCCGGGGGGCGGGGTGCATGGTATGGGGGGCTATCACGCGGCGCGGGCGGCCTTACAGGGGATTTGAACAGGGCTTGGACTTGTACTATACACATAAAAACAGTAAAATATACACATTATTAGATCGGGAGGCGTTATGCGGACCAATGTGGTCATAGATGACGAACTTATGGCCGAGGCGATGAACAGTACCGGCCTCACTACCAAAAAGGCCGTTATTGAAGAAGCTCTGCGCACGCTTATCCGTTTGAAAGCTCAACAGGATATCCGCCTCCTACGAGGCCAGCTCAACTGGGAGGGAAATTTGGACGAGATGCGTGAAGGCCGTTTGATCAATGTGGATAGTTGACTCGTCGGTTTGGATTGATTATTTTAACGGAACTAACTCTCCCCAAACTGACGTTCTCCATGCTGCTTTGGGCCAACAGGAGATTGGCCTCGGCGACATTATCCTGTGTGAAGTGCTTCAAGGCTATCGTAATCAAAAGGATTTTGAGAGGGCACGACAAGCCTTGCTTCAGTTCCCAATCTACACGGTGGGCGGCGTTGAGCTAGCCATCAAAAGTGCAGAAAATTTTCGTGCGCTGCGCCAGCAGGGAATTACGGTGCGCAAGACCATAGATTGTTTAATCGCCACGTTTGTAATCGAACGGGGCTTTTCTTTGCTCCACAGTGACCGCGATTTCGAGCCTTTTGAGACCTACTTGGGGCTGGTTACCATTCGTTACTGACAGGAATTACGCGGTGGGTGCGCAAAACGCTTGCTGAGTAGGCGTTAGTTGTATCGAAGCGGCGTTTTGCGCAGTTCGCACCCTTCGACACGCCCACTCCCTTCGGTCGCAGGGCTACTCAGGATGCTCACCGCGTAAGTCCTGTTACTGAGCAATAGGGTCAACGAGCGGCGCGCCCGAGGCGCATAAGGGGCAGGCCGCGGGAGTCCACATTCTCCGTTCCAGCGAGGCCAGGGTAAAGAATGGTACGCCATGCCGCTCCGAGATTTGGGCAGCCGCCTCGCCCAGGGTAAGCAGGCTGGCAAAACCGGCCAGTTCGATTTCACATTCGCGCAGGTCCGCCAGAGTCGAGAGCAAAGCCGAGCCGGCATTGACGGCGTCGTCCACCAGCAGCAGCCGCTTGCCGGGCAAGATGGGGCGGAGTGGTTCAGGGATGTGGTAGCGCACCGGTCCGGCCGCACCGGCGAGCCGCTCGGCAAAGACAAATGCTGCGCCGGTTTCCGCCGCCAGCAGTTGGGCCACGAAGGCGCCGCCGGTCAGCGGGCCGCAGATGACGTCTGGCCGGCAAACCGCCGCGCGCCGAGCCAGGGCCTTGGCCCAGCCCCACATTCTCTGCGTGTCAATGAACAACATTTCCAGGTCAAGCCAGAGGTCGCCGTGATGGCCGGATTCATAGCGAAAATGCCCGCGTGTGGCGCCCACCGCCTGCTCAAGGCCGGACGCCCCCTGTTCAAAGCTGGCCACAGGCAATCCCCCTACAGTTTTATGCCGTATACATCGGCAATATCCTGGAGCGTTTGCATTTGATCCGTCAAAAGATGCAGCTTGCTGGCTATTTCTTCATCCGATATTTTATATCTTTCCGGTAGGCCTCTAATCGCAAAGACCTGGGCTTGATTCAAATTATGCACTTTAGCAATCTCAATGGAAGGCCGGGCATTTTTACCGGCCAAAAAGCCCAAGTTGCGCGACTCGTAGGTTTCGCGAATAGCTTTTATATCCTCGACGGTAAAGCGGCGCTCTTCTGCCTTGCCTTTTTTGGCCGGTGTGTCTTGAGTTGCTGCCGGGGGGTGAGGGTCAAGGTTACGGGCGGCCAGTTGTTCCAGATAATAGTTTTTTTCTTCTTCGCTATCGGCTGCCACCGACAGCCAGATCCAGGCAGCCTCGTTGTTAGGCTCTTTCTCCAAGATCTGCTCCAGAATTCGACGGGCCGCTTCCTTTTGGCCGGATTGAATCAGGGCAATCGCCTCTGTAAATTTATCCTGCATTATTTATCCTCCATCGCTGTTTCTCGTAATTATTGCAGCGGGTAGTCTAACGACCAAATCCGCTCAGGAAATGGCTGGACCGGTCACGCGGTGATGACCAGGTCCCAGGAGTATCTATTGGTGGCAAAATGCACCGCCGGGCGTCCCATGAAAGAACACGGCCTGACCTGCTCCGAAAGAGCGGCAAAGTAATCCAGTTTCTCCGCCCGCAAGATAATCGCCCTCAAAGGAAAAAGCTTATCATGTCCCGGCAGCGCCCCGGCGAGCATGTCCCTGGGCCAGACGTTCAAGCCATTTATCTCAAACGGACCACCGGTCCGTTTGCTCTTGACCAACTGCCCCAACTCGCTCAAGCGGTCCGTCTCCAGATCAAAGACCATCCCGGCAATCCCTTTGACCCTATTGGGCTGGCCTGAAATATGCTCCCGGACCGGTTTAGGGTTGTCATACCCGGTTAACCAGATAAAGGTATCGGCCACCGGCGGCAGCCCAAAATTCAGATAGTGCCAGCCCGGCCCCGGCGACTCTACACTGCCGTCATAGTTGACATGCAAGCGGTAAGGCTGCAGATGCCGGAACTCGTGTTCATAGTCCTTAAGCAGCTCAGGCTGCGCCACGGCCAGGGAAATGCCCGGACAATAAGGGCGCATGCCCTCGGGAATAAACTCCATGTAGGCCCGCTCATCCTCCACCTCGATCAATTCCAGGCAAGGCCCCTGTTCAAAGTCAATGAAGCGGCACAACTGCGCGCCCATGTACCTGGAAACCTGAGGCCGGAGGCTGAAACCGAGCCGCTCTAACCGTGCCAGTTGGAGGGAGTCAAACCCATGTCCATAGATGTTGCTGACGGTCAGCATAACGCGTTAGCCTCCCGTAGCCCCTGGCACTGCGGATAAACCAACAGCTTCGACCCCGGCCCTGGCGCAAAGTTCATCGTTGTCGCCGATGTCGCCGGAGATGCCGACCGCTCCCACCACTTCCTGGTCAGCGCCGACAATGAGTACGCCGCCGGGCGATGGGATCATCCGCCCTTGAGTGGCAGCCGCGATGGCAGCGACGAAAGTTGGAAATTTAGCGGCCCGCTCTGCCAGTTCGCGCGTGCCAAAGCCCATGCCGAGCGCTCCCCAGGCCTTCCCGTAGGCAATGTCAAAGCGGGCGAAGCCGGCCCCGTCCTCTCGCTTGAAAGCGACGAGGTGCCCGCCGGCATCAAGCACAGCCACAGCGAGGGGAGCAAAGTTTCGTTTACGTCCTTCGGCGATGGCTGCATCAACGATCGCACTGGCCTGAGCTAATTTTAGGATTGCCATACCATCTCCTTCGAAATAAGATTTCACAGAGTTGCCGATAGTTTACTCCGAAGCGCAAAAAACCACCACCCGTTTGTCTGAGAATTTTGTCCTTTAAGTTCGGTATATCAATTATCTCAACTCAGGAATTGAAGCTAATCTTCGAAAACAGCAACGGCCCGCACCGGCGAGCCGGTTCCGCCCCGTATCTTAAGCGGCAAACCGATAAACCGAAAACGCCCCCGGCCGATGAGCTGGTCCAAATTGACCATGTTCTCGTAATGCGTAAAGCCCAACTCGCCGCAAATACGATGAACTTCCTTATTAGAAAGGTCAATCACCCCCGGCGAGGCCGTTTCCACGCCAAAAGCCGCGATCCCCTGCTGCCCCAGCCAGCGCGCTGTCTCAATGCTGACCCCTGGCCCATTGGTCCAATCGTCTGTCCCAAAGGCGCGGCGGTAATGGTCCGTATACAGGAGAACGGTGTCCCCCGGCTTAATTTCAAGTCCCGCCTCCGCCAGGGCGCGTTCTACATCGGCTGGCTCAATCAACTCCCGCAGACCTTTATCAGACAGGTCTAAGCAGATCCCCTCGGTATAGAACATCGTCAGCGGCATCGTATCAATTGACTGTCCCCGGTACTGGCGGGCCATATGGTTGAGGGCATCCACGTGCGTCCCGGTATGTTCGCCCAATTCCAGCCGGTTCACCGCGGGTGAAACAACGTCGCTATCGGTCAGGCCATCCCACTGCTCATGCGAGGCGTGGAGGGTGATCTCCACTTGCGGCATGCCGGGGAACACCGGCATCCCTGGGAAAATTTCCTGGCTCAAATCAATGATTTCAAGCACACCTTTAACTCCTGTCTTTTTAATCCTTTAGGGTGACAACCCGCTCACAAAAATAGCTCAGTTTACAGAAATAGAATCACCTGATTAGGTATGGGGGACTGAACATAGGTAGAGATATACTGATTAAGTATGTTTCCTCTCTAATGAAGATTGAATGGAGTTTATCATCATGAACCTGAAGATAATTTGGGGCCTTCTTAAAGAAACATTCTCTGATTGGAGCGAGGATAAAGCCTCGCGCCTGGCCGCAGCGTTGGCCTACTACACCATTTTCTCTATTGCGCCGTTGATCATCATTGTTATTGCCGTGGCCGGCCTGGTCTTTGGCCGTGAAGCAGCGCAGGGCCAAATTGAAGGGCAAATTCAGGGCCTGGTGGGGGACCAGGGCGGCGAGCTTATTCAGGAGATGGTGCAGGGGGCCAGTAACCAATCTACCGGAGTTATTGCGACAATTATCGGCGTAGCCACGCTGCTATTTGGGGCGACCGGTGTGTTCGGCCAGCTTCAAGATGCGCTTAATACTATCTGGGAAGTGACCCCCAAACCGGGCCGGGGCGTGCTGGGTATCCTTAAAGATCGCTTTATCTCCTTTACCATGGTCCTGGGAATTGGCTTTCTGCTCACGGTGTCGCTGGTATTGAGCGCCGGCCTGGCCGCAGCGAGTCAATTTACGGGCCTGGATAAAATTGCCTACTTGGGAGAAGCGATCACCTTTTTTGTTTCTTTTGCGGTGATCACCCTTCTTTTTGCCATGATCTACAAAATCTTGCCCGATGTGAAAATCGCCTGGAGTGATGTCTGGATTGGCGCCACCGTAACCGCGCTCCTCTTTACTATTGGCAAACTTTTGATTAGCCTCTATCTGGGGCATAGCGCCCTGGCCTCATCCTTCGGGGCCGCCGGGGCGCTGGTCGTCATTCTGGTCTGGATTTACTACTCCGCGCAAATCCTCTTTTTTGGGGCCGAGTTTACCCAGGTCTATGCCAAACGCTTCGGCTCGCGCATTCGGCCTGACGAAGACGCTGTTCCCGTGACCGAAGAGGCTCGCGCTCAACAAGGCATGCCGCGGACCGGGAAGGAACAGCCCACCGCTCCCAGCGGTGAAAAGCAGGACGCCCGAACTGCCGGCAACGTCCCCTCGATGGAACCCGTTGTCGCTAAACAGGCCAGCCATCCCAAGCCGGTAAGCCTCCTGGTGGGCCTGGTCGTCGGCTTTATCCTCGATCGTATCCGGGGCAAAAAGAAAGATGAAGTGCGAGTATAACGCGAGGGGGCTTAAGCTCGCCCACGAATCCTTGGCTATAAGACGACCTTAAAGTGCCAAAGGTGACTTCACTAACGTTTGAGTTCAAGCGATGGGCAAGGGTAGCGAGGTTACACCATTTGACTGTGCCTTTGCTGGCTTGATACACTTGATTAAAAACCGGGCTTGCCCATTCGCTTGCAACGATTTGTTGGGTGACAGCTATGGATCAAAATTACCGCCACTAGCGTCACACCCACTCTACCCTACATTCTTGCCCGGCCTGGTGGCTATCAGACAACATCAACCTTGTTTCGACCCCTCTCCGGCTTTATCGGCTCCGGCGCATCCGCATATTTCTGGTACTTCCCCAGTAGCTTTCCAATCACGACCAGGATCGGAAACACAAATCGTTGCACAAAACCAGGGATCGCCACCATCCCGAACTCGCTCTTGTATCGCCTCAGTAAGTAGGTCACATCAAAAAGATCAGGACGCTTGCCCCCATTCTGTTTCTGCGAGGCAAAGATGGCACTAAGTAAGTATTCCAGATTATCGGCCGGTTTAACGTAGCCCGTGCAATGCAGTTCCCTTTCGCCGGCGTTCCAGAACCGATGAGCCTCGCCCGGCTTGAAGACAACGCTCTCTCCTTGGCCTGCATAACGGGGTTCCTGACCAAGCAACTGATAGCCAAGCCTGCCCTGCTGCACAGTGAATGCTTCTTCCTGTAGGTAATGCACGTGCATGGGTGGCCCAGCCCCGGGTTGGACGAGGCTTTCGCCCTCAAGCCAATCTCCAGTTGGATCAGAGACAAGCCGGTGGAAGGTGATTTGTTCCCCGGCTCCATTCTCAATGGTATGGGGGTATACCTTCATCTCTTCCTCCAATGAATCATTCTTCCGCCCAACGCCGGCGGTTCAGCCGATTGCAGGCCAGAAAAGTGAGGTGCACTCATAACGCCGACGCGGGCAAGGGATAGCTGAAAATCGCAGCAAGGTAGCAATTCGACTATAACTCCCTCTGCCCCTCCGGCGGGTTTTCCAAACAGGGTCACAAGGAATTGCGGTTGGTTTGAGGTCTGTTCGGTTTAAGGTGTCTCTTGTTTCGTCCTTTATCGTCGTCTCTTTTTACAATTTTAAGGTTCGGGTATTTGACGCTGTATTACATTGGTAGGTCGTGCTACTGGCGCAAAGAGGCTCGCTTGAAACAAAACACTACAAATTACAAACGAGCTTTAAAACCTGCAAGTAGAGCTTCTGAACCAGGATGGATTCCAGTTCGAGGCTTACCTTTATAGAAAACATCAGCTTGTTCAAGTCCGACCATCCCATGCAAAAACCCCCAGAGGGCAACTGCTGCTTCGTCAGCATTCGCGATAACTGGGTCAACACGACCTCTAACAAAATCCCAAAGCTCATGAACAATATTTATCTATTCCCGAAAAAGTCTCTTGATTTTGCATTAGATTAGCGGTTGGCGGTCCGTGGTCGGCGGTCGTTCCTAAAACGGCTCGGCCAGCACCGCCCCTCTCACCGCCAGCGGGGTCGAGACGGCGGTGTGGATGGCCTCGCCGGCCCGGTGGACCTGGGGCAGATGCTCGGCCAGGTAGACCTGGGCGATGGCTCGCTTCCGCTCCGACAGCCGGGCGTCTTGCAGCAGCAGCCAGGAATTGACGATGTAAACGGCCATGTCGGTCAGGTCGGCGGCGTAGTAGTCAATCACCTCCCGCTCTTGCTCTTTCAAATGGTCGGTTGCCCGTTTGAACAGCTCGTTGGCCTCGACCAGTTGGGCTTTGAGCGCAGCCAGCTCCGGGCCATAATCGAGGCCGGCCCACTCGTCCAGCAGCTCGTCCAGGGCGTGGCCCAGCAGCTTGCTCATGGCCGCCACAATTTGCAGTTGGCTGGTGCCTTCGTAGATGTTGGTTACGCGAATATCACGGTAGTGCCGTTCGACGTTAAATTCGCGCATATAGCCGACGCCGCCATGCACCTGCATAGCCATCGAACAAACCCGGTTGCCCATCTCGGTGGCGTAATACTTGGTCAGCGGGGTCATGGCATCGGCCAGGGCCGACGCCTGTTTGAGGCGCTGCTTGGCCTCCGGGGTTGGATTCTCGGCGTGCTCGTAGGCTTTGGCCAAGTCTACCCAGCGCCCGGTCTCGTAAATAAGGGCACGCGCCGCTTCGATCTCGCCGCGCATGGAGAGCAGCATGCGCGAGACCGCCGGGATGTCGCGGATGGGCTTGTTGAACTGGATACGGGCGTTGGCATACCCGTGCGCTTCACGATAAGCGGCCTCGGCGATGCCCAGGGCCTGGGCCGACACGGCCAGCCTGGCCCCGTTCATCAGCCCCATGGCGTAGCGGATCAGGCCAAAGCGCCGCTTGCCGATCAGTTGGGCCGGGGTGTTGACAAATTGGATCTCGCAGGTGGGCGAGGTGTGGATGCCGATTTTGTGCTCGATGCGGCGGATATGGACCGTCTCATCCCGTTCCACCAGAAAGAGCGACAGCCCCCGCGCGTCCACTGTGCCCTCTTCGCTGCGAGCCAGCACGACCATGATCTCGGCGTTGCCGTTAGTGATAAAGCGCTTGACCCCGTTGATCCGCCAGACCCCGGCAGCTTCGTCGTAGCTGGCCCGTGTCTGCACCGAACCCAGGTCAGAGCCGGCATCCGGCTCGGTCAGGACCATCGCCCCGGCAACTTCCCCGATCGAAAAGCGAGGCAAAACCCGCGCCTTCATGGCCTCGTCACCGTACTCGCCGATGGTCGAGGCAATCTCTTGCAGGCCAAAAATGGTCATCAGCCCACCCTCGGCCCGCGAGACAATCTCGACCATCATCTGGTAAATCGTTTCCGGCAGGTTCAAGCCGCCGTACTCCCAGGGCAGCATGACGCCCATCAACTCCGCCTGCTTGAGCGCCTCGATGGCCTCCTGGGTCGCCGCGGCATAAGAAACATGCCCGTCCTTGAACTGCGCGCCTTCTTCGTCGGCCTCCGCCGCCCGCGGGGCAATCACCGTGGCGCAGATGTCGCCCAGCACCTCCAGCAGGACCCTGTAATTATCCTTGGCGTCCTGGTAGTGGCGCGGCGCGGTCGGGTACTGGGCGTAATAACTGTAGCCCTTTTCTTTAAGTTCGACCACTTCACTCAAATCCAACTTGTCTAAATGAAACTGGAGATCATGATTATCCAGATAAAAATTCTCTGCCATACGTCCTCGATTTACGATTTCGGATTTATACTGCAAGGGTATCCTTTAGGGCGATTTACGATTTTCCCGCGTACTGAATATTACTCTCTTCCTGACCTTACTCCTTACTCCCTACTCCTTACTTCCTACTTGGCTTTCTCCCGCAGCGCCTTGATCAACAGCGGCAGCACCTCGGCCACATCACCGACAATTTTGTAGTGGGCGATCTGGAAAATGGGCGCGTTGGGGTCGGTGTTAATGGCAATAATCTTGCTCGACTCGTCCATACCGGCCCGGTGCTGGACCGCGCCGGAAATACCGGCGGCGATGTAGAGGCGAGGCCGCACCGTCGTGCCGGTCTGGCCGACCTGATGCTCGCGGGAGACATAGCCCGCGTCAACCGCCGCCCGTGAAGCGCCAACCTCGCCGCCCAATAGGTTAGCCAAATCCTCGACGAGTTGGAACTCTTCTTTGCTGCTTACTCCCGCCCCCCCTGCGACAATCACCGGCGAGTCTTTCAGGTCCACCGTGGACTCGCGCGTCTGCCGGCTTAACACCTGCAAAGCCAGGTCGCTGGCAGCAAAGACTGGCTCCACCGGCTCGACCACACCCTGGCGGCTGAAATCCGGCTCCCGGCGGCGCATGACGCCTTCACGCACGGTCGCCATCTGGGGGTGACGGTGGGGGTTGACGATGGTCGCAATCAGGTTGCCGCCAAAGGCCGGGCGGATCTGGTAGAGCAAATCTTTGAAGGTCTTCTTTTCTTGTTTGGAAGTATAATCGCCAATTTGCAGGTCGGTGCAGTCGGCGGTCAGGCCGGCCCGTACGGCGCTGGCGATCCGTGGAGCCAGGTCACGCCCGACCGGAGTGGCCCCAATCAGGAAGATATAGGGCTGCCACGCTTTGACCAAATCAATGGCGACCCGCGCGTAAGGCAGGGTGCGGTACAGTTCCAGTTCGGGGTCGTCAGCCAGCAGCACCCGGTCTGCGCCGTAGTGGATGAGGGTTTCGGCCAGCTCGCCCACCTGGTAGCCGCACAACACGGCCCAGACCTCGCTGCCCAGCCGGTCGGCCAGCTCGCGCCCTTTACTGACCAGCTCCAGGCTCACCCCGGCCGGCTGGCCCTCTTCCTGCTCGATGAAAATCCAGACGTTTCGGTTGTCAGTCATGATTGTTTTCCTTATACCAGGGGAGACCGACGACCACCGACGGCTGACCACCGCCTCTGAGCTGCGGTCTGCGGTCAGCAGTCGGCGGTCAGTTTTACCCCACAATATACTCTTTCACCAGTTCCTCGATCAAGGCGCGGATGCCTTCCGGCGTGGGCGGGATGTCCTTGCTTTCCGTTGTTTCCAACACCACAAAGTTGATCTTGTAAACCTGGGTGGGCGAGCCGGCCAGGCCGATTTTGTCCTCGTCGGCCCCAATGTCGGCGGCGGTCCAGACCGGAATCCGTAGGTTGTGTTCGGCCAGGTAGGCGTCGAGCGCCGCCTCGGTTTCAAACTCCGGCCACTTTTTCAGCAGGTTACGGTATTCGAGGGGAGTTGCCGCCAGTTTGTATTGAATCCGTTTGCGGGCCGAGGCCGGGCGGGGCCGGTTGGCCGAAGCGACGACGGTCAGCAGGCAGGGCAGGGCGCATTTGACCAGTTCGGTACCCAGATCAAAGGCCCGCTGGACCACAATTTCGGTTTCGCCTAGGATGACGACCGACTCGGCGTAGGTGATCTGCGGAATGTCCAGCTTCTCGGCGGTTTGGGGGCCAACCTGGGCCGTATCGCCGTCAATCGCCTGCCGGCCGCAGAAGACAAGGTCGTAACTACCTAATTTCTCAATGGCACACTTGAGGGCATAAGAGGTCGCCAGGGTGTCGGCCCCGGCAAATTTGCGGTCGCTGAGCAGAATCACCCGGTCTGCGCCGCGATAGAGCGACTCGCGCAGCACCTCGGCGGCGGAAGGCGGTCCCATCGTGACGACGGTCACGGTCCCGCCATACTGGTCGCGCACCTGGAGGGCCATTTCCAGAGCGTGCAAATCTTCGGGGTTAAAGATGGCCGGCAGGGCGCCGCGATTCATCGTGCCGTCCTTAGTCATCACCTCGCCGGTGACGTGGTGGGTGTCGGGCACTTGTTTGACCAACACCACAGAGTTGTAACTTTTGCCAGATGACATCCAGACCTCCTGGCTGATGCAGGTTTCAAAAAATAAGGGCGAAGCCAGCCGAATGCCCCTCGGTGGCCGAGCGGCCGGCGTTCTTCGCCCCCTTTCTTTTTACGAAGGCCAGAGTATACCACCAAAAATTGATAATCTGCAAGTCAGGCTCGAACTGAAGTTCAAGGCTGACAGCAAAAATT
Organism: Anaerolineales bacterium; assembly: GCA_015075185.1. Taxonomy (GTDB): domain Bacteria; phylum Chloroflexota; class Anaerolineae; order 4572-78; family J111; genus DSQQ01. The sequence goes on from JABTUW010000001.1 coordinate 1,336,029, forward strand.
TGTCACAGTAAGATTTTACGCTATGTAGAATATCCAAGCGTAGCACCCGACTGTAACGGTAAGACCAATTATCATTAGGATCAGCGCTAATCTCCTACGCTTGGTATAGCTTTCAGGAGAAAGATTCTTACGTTTCGTAAAAATAGACAAACCCAATCCGCTAAAAAACATAAGTAGAGCAATCCAGGGGCTAAGTACTATTACCAAATTGTAGAACGTTTTCATAAATACCTCGTTGCACCGTATTTGGTAGCTGATAACAGGTCATTGATCGAATTCTACCCCCATCATACCACACCCCCAACCCCTTGTAAACAAAAATTCGGATGACCCCACTGCCGGGATCATCCGAATTTTCCTCGCCGCTTCGCGTCCTCGCCTCACAACGCCGGCTTCTGCTTATGCCACTCCGTTGCCTGTTCGTACTGGTAAGCCACACGCAGGATGGCGCTCTCGCCGAGGGCCGGGCCGATGAGTTGCAGACCAACTGGCATGCCGGCAGAAAAACCGCACGGCACAGAGATACCGCAGACGCCGGTCAGGTTCAGCGAGACAGTAAAAACGTCAATCAGGTACATTTGCAGCGGATCGTCTACTTTAGCCCCCATTTCAAAGGCGACACTGGGGGCGACCGGCGAGACCATCACATCCACGTTTTCAAACGCCTGCTCAAAATCGCGGCGGAGCAGGGTACGGACCTGCTGTGCCTTCAGATAGTAGGCATCGTAATAACCGGCCGAGAGAGCGTAGGTGCCGAGCATAATCCGCCGCTTGACCTCCGGCCCGAAGCCGGCATCGCGGGTCTGGCGGATGGTTTCCCACATGTCGCCGCCATCCACGCGCAGCCCATACCTGACCCCATCGTAGCGGGCCAGGTTGGCCGAGGCCTCCGCCGGGGCGATAAGGTAATAGACCGGGATGCCGTAGCGGGTGTTGGGCAGCGAGACCTCGACAATTTCCGCGCCCAGCGCCGCCAGTTGGTTGATGGCGGCCCGCACGGTTGACTCAACCCCTGGATCAAGGCCCTCGATGAAGTATTCTTTGGGCACGCCGACCCGCAGCCCCCGCAAATCATCGCCTCGTTTCATTTCCGCGACATAATCGGGGACAGGGACGTTGAGGCTGGTCGAGTCAAGCGGGTCGTGACCGGCAATCCCGTTCAGCAAAATCGCCGCATCTTCGACATCTTTGGTCAGCGGGCCAATCTGGTCCAGCGACGAGCCAAAAGCAATGAGACCGTAGCGGCTGACCCGGCCGTAAGTCGGCTTCAGGCCGACCACGCCGCAGTAGGCAGCAGGCAGACGAACGCTGCCCCCGGTATCTGTGCCCAGCGCGGCCAGGGCTTCATCGGCGGCCACGGCCGCGGCACTGCCGCCGCTGCTGCCGCCGGGAACCCGGCTCAAATTCCAGGGATTGCGGGTGACCTGGTAGGCCGAATACTCGGTCGAAGACCCCATCGCAAACTCGTCCATGTTGGTCTTGCCGACAAAGACCGCCCCAGCCGTTCGCAGTTTGGTGATACTTGTCGCGTCGAAGGGAGGAACAAACCCTTCCAGAATTTTCGAGCCAGCGGTAGTCGGGACGCCGTAAGTAATCAGCACGTCTTTAATGCCCAAGGGAATGCCTAACAGAGGATTATCTTCGCCGGTGGCACGGCGCTCGTCGGCCAGGCGGGCCATGTCCAGGGCCAGGTCGGCCTGCACGCTGAGATATGCCTGTGTTCTAGCCTCCACCGCTTCAATCCGCTCCAAAATACTCTCGGTCAGCTCAACCGAGGTGATTTCGCCGTAGCGCAGTTTGTCTTGAGCTTCGTGGATGGTGAGAGAGTAGAGTTCCAAAGTGATTCTCCGTGATAACGTGGTGCATGGTCCGTTAATTCTTACGCAACACGCATTATTCCAGTATTGCCCGTACTTTAAAGTAACCGTCTTCGGCTTCCGGGGCGTTGAAGAGGACCTCTTCATTAGAGAGGCTGAGGCCGACTTCGTCGGGCCGCATGATGTTGTTCAGGGGCAGAGCGCTGGCGGTGGGCGGGATGCCGCGAGTATCAACCTGTTGCAGCATTTCGGCGTAATCCAAAATTGCCGAGAGCTGTTCTTGAAAAGTAACTTTTTCGGCCTCGGTCAGGGTCAATTTAGCCAGTTCGGCAATCGTTTCGACTTCGGCCAGGCTGAGTTTGCTCATAGAAATGTCCTTATGTGAGTGCCGCCGCCACGGCCTTTTCAAACTTCTCCAGGCCCTCATTAATTTGAGCCTCGCTGGCAATCAGGGGCGGAATCCAACGGATGACGTTGCCGTACATGCCGCAGGTCAGCAGCAGCAGGCGGCCGTCCTGCATGGCGTGGGCAGCGACCTTTTTAGTCAAGCCGTCGTCGGGCTGGCCGGTGGCGGGGTTGGTAAACTCACAGCCGACCATCAAACCCAGGCCGCGCACATCGCCCAGGGCCGGGAAACGGCTCTGGATTTCGGCCAGGCCGTCCATGAGCTGCCGACCGCGCGCCGCCGCATTTTCGATCAGCCCCTCTTCCTGAATAACTTTGATCGTCGCTTCCGCCGCGGCGCAACCCATTATGTTACCGCCATAGGTACCGCCGTGGCTGCCGACCTGCCACCTGCTCATGATTTCGCGGCTGGCGGCAATGGCGGAAATCGGGAAACCGCTGGCCAGGCCCTTGGCCATGACCATGATATCGGCTGTGATACCGGCGTGTTCGAGAGCAAACATTTTGCCGGTGCGGCCAAAACCTGTCTGGACCTCGTCAGCGACAAGCAGGATGCCGTGCTCGTCGCAGACACGGCGCAGCCCCTGCATAAATTGGGGCGGAGCAGGCACATAACCACCTTCGCCCAGCACCGGCTCGATGACCATCGCCGCCGTTTCCTGGGGCGCGGATTGCGTGTGTAAAATCATATCCAATTCACGCAGGGCAAACTCGCTCACTTGCTCGTCTGTCATCCGATAGCGGTAGGCATAGGGAAAAGGAGCGACAAAGATGCCGCCGGGCAGGGGCTGGTAGTCCACCCGGTAAACGCTTTTGGCAGTGGTCATGGCCATCGCCTGGGCAGTCCGCCCGTGAAAGCCGCCTTGAAAGACAATGATGTTGGTCCGCCCGGTAACGTGGCGGGCCAGTTTGACCGCCCCTTCGATAGCTTCCGCGCCGGAATTGGAGAAGAAAAAGGTGTCCAGGTTAGGGGGCGTCACTTCACTCAAAGCGTGGCTGAGCCGGACGAGCGGTGGATTCAGGTAAATATTGATCTGGGCGTGGATTATTTTGGCCGCCTGCTCCTGAATCGCCTTGACCACGGCCGGATGGCTGTGACCGGTATTGGTGACGCCAATGCCGCTGGTAAAATCGAGGTACTGCTCGCCGTCCGTCGTATAAACGTGACATCCTTCTCCCCGCTCAATCATTAAATGGGTAATCCGGCTCCACACGGGTGAGATATGAGATAGATCCGATAGCATCAGAGTTGGCTCCTTTTAGTAATATTCGAGAATTGCGCAGTTATGAATAATGGTCGGAAATATGGAAGGCTGGAAAATCTTTCACTCCTCCAACCTTCCAGGCTTCCAAAGGTCTTCAATTTCCAAAGGGCGTACGTCTAAACTCGAATGTTCTTTAAATGTTGGGACAAGGATCGTAGTTTGGCAGGAGAGGCAATAGACTCTAGATCATTGTAAACGGAGGGAGTATAGCATACTCCGGCCAAAGCTGCCAAAAGTATCAGATTGGGCTGTTTCAGGAGAGCGCTGCTAATATCGCTAACGTCTCCGGCTTGCCGCCGCGACCCTCTTCGCCGCCGGGGCCGACACAGGAGGGGCAGCCATCGGCGCAGGGACAGGCGGCGACCAGCTCGTGGGCATGCGCGATGAGCTGGTCGTGCAGCTCAAACAGCCGCTCGCTGAAGCCGATGCCGCCGGGAATGACCTCGTAGATGACGACAGTGGGTTGCCCATTCGTTAGGGGTGATTTAGGATCGTGATGGACGGCCACGTCATTGCGGTCGCACATCAAAAACAGAGGGGCCAGGTGGCCGAGGGCAAAGGCCAGCCCGGCCAGGCCGCTGCGAACGCGCACGGCGGTTTCGGCGCGGCGGTGGCACGGGTGGCAGAGGGTGATCAGGTTCGCCAGTTGGTTGGCCTGTTCATAAGAGGCAAAGGTGCGGAAGGGAATTTTGTGGTGGACGTCATGTTCCCGACCCTGCTCGGGCGCGCCGCACATCTGGCAGCGATACCCATCGCGGGCGCGGGCCAGCCGGCGCTGTTTGGACCAGTTGGGGCCGTAATTATTGGGATCATTGCTCCACAAGCCCAGCGCCCGCAGCTCCTCGACGGTTGTCTCGGCCAGGGCCAGCCAATAGCCGCTTGTATGCAGTTCGGTAGGCGGCAGCGTAACCTCGCCTTCGCCGAGCCGCTCCTGGCTGAACCAGCGCAGTTGCTGATAGCCGACCACCTGGGTCGTCACCAGGATGTCGCCAGTGGCTTTGGTCGCCCCGCGGACTTCTGCTTCGCTCGTCGTGGCGATCAATTGCACCGTCGTCTCCCGTTTGGGTTCGGTATAATAATCAGCCTGTGACGGATGCAGGCGAGCCAGATTTTGGTCGAGATCCAACGCTTCGACCCGGTAAGTCTGGCCTTCGTGCAGATAGATCGCCTGCGGGTGGACCATCCAGGGGGCGCTGGCCTCGTCTACCTCGCCGATGGTCTGCCAGCCATCTTCCCCCTCTACTTGCAGCAAGACCCGGTCGGGCGAGGCGCTCCGCAGGGAGACTCGCTCTGCCGGGTACTGGTCGGCCATCCAGAAGAAGGTCTGGCCGGAAAGATGCAGCTCGCCGGCCTCGCGCAAAAATTGCAGGAACTCGCTCACTTGTTCCGGAACAACACGGCCAAAGCCATGGCCTTGCCGGAAAGGCAGTTCAAAGGCAGCGCAGCGCAGGTGTTGGAGCAGCACGAGCAGGTTGTCAGGGTTGATGAGGGCCTGTTCCGGCGAGCGCTCAAAAAGTAATCAGGATGGTGGGCCAGAAACTGGTCCAGCGGATTGGCCGAGGTAATCAGAACCGCCAACGATGCCTCGCTCTGCCGGCCGGCCCGGCCTGCCCTGCCAGGTTCCGGCAATCGTGCCCGGATAGCCGGCCAGCACTGCGGCTCCTAACCCGCCGATGTCAATGCCCAATTCAATGCGGTGGTCGCAACGACCGCCTGCACCCGGCCCTCGCGCAGCCCCCGCTCGATCTCGCGCCGCTGGCGCGGCAGGTAGCCGCTGCGGTAGGCCCTCACTTGGAAGGATGAGGGATGAACCCCCTGCCGGGGGCAGGTGATGAAGGATGAAAGGTTTTCTCTTTCTTCATCCTTTCGCCTTCCGCCTTCATCCTTTAAATGTTTCAGCATCATCTCCACCGACCGCCGCGCCCGGCCAAAGACGATGGTCTGAACATTGTGGGCCAATAATTCTTGAGTCAAGCGGACTGTCTCGTGCTGCGTGCTCCGCCGCAAGCCCAGCTCGTGGTCCACAATAGGCGGATTATAGATGAGGAAATGTTTGGCTCCTCTGGTGGCCCCGTCGTTATCCACCAGAGTCACCGGCGCTTCGATGAGGCGTTCGGCCAGTTCGCCGGGGTTGGCGATGGTCGCCGAGGTCAGGATGAATTGGGGCGCTGCCCCGTAAAAAAGGGCGACCCGCTGCAAACGACGCAGGACATTGGCCACGTGCGAGCCAAAGATGCCGCGATAGATGTGCATCTCATCAATGACGACAAAACGCAGGCGGCGAAAAAAATCGGCCCAGCGGGTGTGGTGGGGTAGAATGCCGGCGTGCAGCATGTCGGGGTTGGTGATAACCAGGCGGGCATGCTGCCGGATCGCGGGACGGGCCGAGGTTGGGGTGTCGCCGTCGTAGGTGGAAACGTTGAACGTTGAACGTTCAATGTTCAATGTTGAAACGATTTGGCGCACTGCCTCGGCCTGATCCTGGGCCAAAGCCTTGGTGGGGAAGAGGTAGAGGGCGCGGGCGTCAGAGTCGCGGAGTAAATGGTCAAGGATGGGCAGGTTGTAGCAGAGGCTTTTGCCGCTGGCCGTGCCGGTGACGATGACGGGATGCCGGCCGGCCTGGAGGTGCTCCCAGGCAGCGGCCTGGTGGGTGTAGAGCGCTTCGATTCCGCGCGCGTGCAAGGCTGCGGCCAGGGCAGGATGGAGATCAGCCGGCAAGGAGGCGAACTCGCCGGGCCAGGCCGGAAAGGTTCTCCAGGCGGCGACGTTGCCGGCAATGCTGGGAGTGTCGCGCCAGACACTCAAAAGAGTAGAAAGAGACAAGCGTTTTTACCTTTTGTTTTGAGGAAACGCAAAAGCTTAGCTTTTGCACTCCTCAGCCATATTTAGCCAGGTAACTCCGCACATCCTCCACCGTAACCGCCGAGAGCGGTTCGGGCAGCGCGGCCAGGGAAAACCAGCCGATGGTGGTGCATTTGGTTGGCTCGACGATGCGGGGTGTGCCTCTGACCACGCGGGCGATAAACGTCGGCGAGACCCAGTGCTGGCGCTCCTCCGGCAGGATGTGGTCGGCGACGTGCAGCAGTTCGACCACCTCGATCTCCAGTTCATACTCTTCGCGGAATTCACGGGTAATCGCCGCCACCAGCGTTTCGCCGTATTCGACACTGCCGCCGGGAAATTCCCAGAAGCCCCGTTCATTTTTAGACTCCGGCCCTCGCTGCGAGAGAAAGACCTTCCCGTCAGCATTGAAGACCATCGCGCCGACACCGACGCCGATGTAATCGCGCCCGGCTATCATTCGCTGCATTCTCCTTGCGGTTTAACCTTTAAACCCAGGTGTTCATGACCTGTCGCAAAATGGCGAACTCGCCGATGTGGTAGGAGTTGTGGTTGGCGACGACCATGATTTCCCGGAAAATGGTGTAGGGCATGCCCTGGGGCAGGGGAGCAAAGAGATCGGTCTCAGGATGGGTGACGATGTCTTTCAGGGCTTTGAGGTCGGCTCGAAAGGCGGCAATGGTTTGCTGCCATTGGGCGGCATCGGCCTGTGCCTCGGCTGGAGGCCAGTAACCGGCGGGCCAATCGGGCGAAATGTGAGCGGGATTGCGGATGAATTCTAGAATGTCCCACTGGGCGAGGCGGATATGCTCAAGCAGATGCCAGGGAGTATAGGGAACGTTGGGTGGTTTACGATTAATGGCGTCCAATGGAAACTCGGCCACGGCAGCCTCAAAGGTCATATGGGCGTGGCCCCCATGAAGCAAGGCCAATAATTGCTCGCGCATAATCTGCTCAGAATCCATCGTTCAACCTCCTTTCCATTTTCAAATTCTTTGGTCAGGCAGATTATACTCTAGTCCTGGCCCTGCGCAATGTCAAACGAACAGGCGTTCGTTTACTCCTGATTTTGCCGCTGCTTCACGGCTAACTCAAATGATTGCCGGAACAGGTCAATGGCCCGCTCGACATCGGCCGGTTCGCGCAGATAAAAACTGATCCAGCCGCTGTCGGGGAGGATGTGATGCGGCTCGGCTCGCCCGGCGGCGACGATTTCATCCCGCACCTTTTTGGGAAAGGGGATGTCTACCAGATAGTCGCCGTGGATGTGACCGATTTCTCGCCGGCCCAGGCGGTACTCGGTGCCGCCAAAGCGGTGGAGGTGAGCGGTGACACCTTCCCAGGCTAACACTGCTTGCTTAATCTGTTCTCTCGCCCCCTGCATGGGTGAATCCTTTCTAAGCAGTGAGACTGCTTGATCTCTGGCGAAGCGCATTAAAGAGTAAAACCCATTGCCCAGCGATAATAGTCACGCTTTAAATTTGTTCGTGATAGGAGGTTATTTTTCACTGATGCAGCTACCAGCTCACCGCCGCGTAAATCTCCCCCAAAAAGCGGCTGGGTACGGTCGCCAGGAGTTGAGTCTGGGCAAAACCACTTTCACGGGCCAATTTCGCCCAGCTTTGATAAGAAAGTGGGTGCGGGACCCAGGTATTCCCCTGATCCACATTGTACTCGATCAAAATGAAGCGCCCTCCAGGACGGAGATAGCTCTTAAGCTGTTGAATGACTCGCCCCTGCGCAGCGTATTTTTGAAAATGAAGCGCATTGGCCAGCACGATGCCATCCAACGGGGGCAGCTTGAGTGGCTGGGTAAAATCGGCTACCAGGTAATGAACCAACGCCTGTGGAAACTGGGCCTGCATCGTTCGCTCCTGGGCGCGTAGCGCTCCCCGGTCCCGATCCACTGAGTAGATTTGGCCACCCGGTCCCAGCAGCTCAGCCAGGGCCAGGGTGAACGCGCCCGTGCCTGAGCCAAAATCAGCCCACACTCCGCCGCCACTGGACACTCCTCGGCGCAGCAAGTTGACGTGATCGGTGTGGTTCATGCCTGCGTCCAAATAATTTTCTTCGGCGTAAATTTGCCGTCCTGGTAGTCTTCACGCGCCTCGATGCCAAAACTCCACGATACGGTCGGGGTGATGGCCAAATACTCTTTGTGCCCAAACCGCCCGGCCCGCTCCACAATTTCTGCCAGGCCATGCACTTTGATTTGGCGCGGCTTCCAGGGCTGCACTGATTCCAGATCGTCAATGATGAGCGCTACCTTTTGATTGCCAGCGGCCACATTTTTATATTTGCGGCTGGCCGGCAGGGCAATGCCGCCGATGTAAAAGCGTTTCCCATCAAACTCAAAACCGACGGCGTCAACCGTAGGCTGGCCCTGACCCGAAACGGTGGCAAGCCGGGCCAGATGTTGGCTTTTAAGATAACTCATTTCTGCTTCAGAAAACATCATTCTCCCCTTATTCAGACAATTTCTTACCACGACGCTGAAATTGTTACGGCTTGAGGTTCAGCAACGCCTGCCGCTGGTCAGGTCCACAGGCGTCGAAACGTGCTCGTGCGTAATCAGCCACCTGCCGTTCTCTCTATTCGTCAAATACTTATTTCTTACGGAAGTAGTTACGTTAAGTTTAGCAAAAGAAGGCCGTTTCTTCATCAGGTAAAAGGCCAGGGATTGCCACCGGTCGTGGGGTCAGGGGTAAACTGTTCGGATGGACAGGTTGGAAAACGAGAATGGGGCGAGGAACAACCTTTGGCAGAGGGTGGGAGATTTGAAAGTTACTTTTCTAAGGACATTCTTTTTTGCCCAGCTTGCGGCAGAGAGCGCCTAACGTTTTCTGCTCTTCGGGGGTAAGACAACTCAATTCCTCCGTAATTGCAGCAACATGCTGGGGCAAGATGTGGCCGATCAAATCACGACCGGCCGGAGTGAGCGAAACGATGATCATGCGCCGATCCTCAGGATCACGCTCTCGCTGAACCAGACCTTGTTTTTCCAGGTTATCAATTACCAGAGTGATGTTACCCCCGCTTTTAAGTAACTTGGTAGACAGTTCGCCGGGGGAGAGGGGGCCGAGGTGGTAAAGGGTTTCCAGCACGCCAAATTGACTCACCGTCAAATTCAGCATGGTTCCCCGGTGACTCAAACGAGCCATCAGGGCATCGCTGGCTCGACTCAACTTTATAAATGTATCTAAGGCCAAGATTTCTTGGTCAGTTCCGTGATAATGGGTCGGCATAAATAATTTAATATCGAATGATTTAATATTGAAACAGTATCACGGCTCACTGATTTTGTCAAGAGTGGGATTAGAGGCTTGACTGAACTATACCCACTCATTTGACAACTTGGTTACTTTGTTATATTCTGTAAGCGCTTACAGAAAGCGCTTACAGTTCCCTGATGTGTAGAGGCGGGGCGAGTCTCATGGTCGAGCCAAAAATGCTTCTTCGTCCTACTATTGCCGATGTAGCCGGGCGGGCCGGCGTTTCCATTGCCACGGTGAGCCGGGTAATCAATCAAACCGGCCCGGTGGCTGAAGAAACCGCTGCCCAGGTTCGGGCTGCTATCGCCGAGTTGAAGTACGTCCCGCATGCTGCCGCCCGGGGTTTGGCCAGCCGCCGCACGCAGACGCTGGGGCTGTTATTACCCGGAATCAGCGACCAATTTTCGGCGGCGATGCTGCGTGGGATCGAAATGGGGGCCAGAGAGGGGGGCTATGACCTGTTAATCCACTCCACCCATAGTGAGGGCGGCTCCGGTCCTTCCTCACGCCGGCGGTTGGGCGAGCACAACACCGATGGTCTCCTGGTCTTTATTGACAGCTTGGACGAAGCCGAGCTGACCCGCCTCTATCACCTCGGTTTCCCGATGGTTTTACTGCACCGTTCTTCCCCCGCCTCGCTCCATATCCCCTGTGTTACTTTTGAAAATAAATCCGGTTCCCGCAAACTGATTGACCACCTGATTGAAGCTCATGGCCGGCAGCGTATTGCTTTCCTAAGGGGGCCGGAGGGCAATGAAGACTCGTACTGGCGGGAGATGGGCTATCGCGAAGCCCTGGCTGCCCACAATCTGCCCTTCGACTCGGCCTTGATCGCCCTGGGCGGCTTCGATCAGGAGCAGGCCCGCAGTTCGGTCGAAACTTGGCTGGGCCAGGGAGTCGAAATTGATGCCATTTTTAGCGGCGACGACGAAGCCGGGATTGGCGCCCTGGTGGCGCTCCAGCGAGCCGGTAAACGAGTCCCCGAGGACATCGCCCTGGTTGGTTTTGACGATGTTGATGTGTCCCGTTATCTCACCCCTCCTTTGACCACTGTCCGCGCCCCAATCGAACAGGCCGGGCGCGAAGCCGCCCGGAAACTGGTCCAGCTCATTAAGAGCGGTCAAACTGCCCCGCTGGTTTTACTGCCCACCGAACTGGTCATTCGCCGCTCATGCGGCTGTGGTTGAAGCTATCGTTGCCTGCGAAAGGAGGTGATCATTACGACCGCGGACCCTTGACCGCTGACCGCCGATCAGCCCAATGTCATTTCGAGGCCATAGGCCGAGAAATCCCTGAAGCGACACATAAACCTTTGGGATTTCGCCTTTATGCCCTCTGGGCACTTCGGTCGAAATGACATACCTGAGCAGTTACATTATTTCAACAATTTGCGGGGTCGCCGGTCGGCCAGGCGGCGGTCACAAGGCGCATTAAGCATGATAGGTAAACGTGACCTAAAATTGTGTTTTTTAGCATATCCAAGGAGGAACTATGTTTGTAAAAAGTATAAGGTCTATTCTGGTTCTAACCCTTGTGCTGGGTTTGTTGGCCGCTTGCGGAGGACAGGCAGATCCCACCCCAGCGCCCGCCGAAAAAGAACAACCAGCCGCCACTGAGGAAGCCGTTGCCGAGCAGCCCGCTGCTACGGAGGAAGCCGCCGAGGAGCCTGCTGCCACCGAGGAAGCCGCCGCAGAAGCGCCCGCAGAACCGGGCACGCTCCAGGTCTGGGTTGCTTGGGGCGATAACCCGGCCCAATTGCAGGAGCTTTTCAATAAATACGGCGAGGCGAATAACGTTAAGGTCCAGGTGAATGCGCCGGTCCCCGAGGATAAAATTATTGCCGGTCTCTCCGGCTCGCAGCCGCCGCATGTGCTGGTGTTAGGCGGTCCCGATAATGTCCCTGGCTGGACGAACGAAGGTCTCCTGGCTCCGCTGGATGAAATTATCAGCGCCAGTAACATTGATAAGACTGACATTCTTCCGGCGGTCCTTTCCCAATGCGCTTATAAGGGCGATCATTATTGCCTGCCCTGGGGCACCGACACCTATGCTTTCTATTGGAACAAGGATTTGTTTGAAGAAGCTGGACTGGACCCGGAGAAGCCGCCCCAGACCCTGGAAGAGCTGGCCGAGTATGCGGACAAACTGACTAAAGTTGACGCCAACGGCGAGATTACCCAGATTGGCTTTATCCCCGATTTCTCCTGGCCCCACTTTGAGCAGTATATTCCCATGTTTGGGGGCTTTTGGATCAGCGATGACGGCACCAAGATCCAGCTCGACTCGCAGCCGGTGATTGATGCGCTCAAGTGGGAGCAGCAGTTTTATAGCAAGTATGGCGCGGATAAAGTACTCAAATTTACCTCTTCGCTGGGCGAGTACGGCTCGCCGCAGCACGGGTTCATGGACAGTAAAGTCGCCATGATGGTGGATGGGGAATGGATGACCGGGCCTAACTTTATTCAGGGCTTAAAACCAGACCTTTATTATGGCGTCGCGCCCTTACCCCCGCCCGCCGACCATCCGGATCGAGCCGGCACAAACACCCTGCAAGGCAGCGTGGCCGTGATTCCCAGCGGCGTGGCCGATAAAGCCGCGGCCGGTAAATTGCTGGCCTGGATGATGTCGCCCGAAGTTGTGGCTGAGGAAATGGTAGCTAACTTTAACCTGCCTTCCAGCGCCAAAGCAGCCCAGGATCCCCGCTTTCAGGAGAACGAGAAATTTAAAGTCTTCCTTGAGTTGAGTAAGTCGCCCAATACCCGCAGTATCGTCTTAAACGCGGTCCACAGCGACATCCTGACCGAACTGACCCGCATTCACGAGCAAGTGGTGCATGGCGGCCAGGAACCGGAGCCGCTTTTAAAGGAAATGCAAACGAAGCTGCAGGCCGATCTGGACAAAGCCTTAAGCGAGAAGTAAAGTAACAGGCAGGAAAGTGGCAGAGTAACAGAGTTGCAGGTTATAGGTTGTCGAATTTATCCACCTGTAACCTGCAACCTACAACTTGTAACCCGTAACCGGAGGTGAGTTGATGGAAGCTAAACTGGAGAGTGTGCCCGTGCCGTCCGCTCATACAACCCCGCGGCGAGGCTGGAGCGCCCGGACTCGCCGTGATCTTATCACCGGCCTGCTCTTTATTTCGCCCTGGATTATTGGGTTCTTGCTTTTTATTCTCTATCCCATGCTGGCCTCTCTGTATAACAGTTTTACCGAATATCATTTTAGAGCACCGTCGGAGTGGGTCGGTCTGGCTAATTATATCAATCTGCTTGAAGATGACCGTTTCTGGATTGCGCTGTACAACACCGCTTATATGGTCGTCTTGGCCGTCCCGCTGACCCTGTTGTGTTCCTTTTGCTGTGCTGTTTTGCTCAATTTAAAACTGCCGGGCCAATCTATCTACCGCGTTATTTATTTTTTGCCATCTATTGTCCCGCTGGTGGCTGCCACTATGCTCTGGGTCTGGATTTACAATACCAATAACGGGCTTATGAATACTTTTTTGAGTTACCTGGGGCTGCCCGGTCCTAACTGGATCAGCGACCCACGCTGGTCCAAGCTGGCCTTGATTATCCTGGGCCTGTGGGGAATGGGAAATACTATTGTTATTTATCTCTCCGGTTTACAGGATGTGCCGACCTCCTTACTGGAAGCGGCCGAACTGGATGGGGCCTCGTGGTTGCAGCGGCTCTGGCATATCACGATTCCCTATGTTTCTCCAATCACCCTGTTTAACCTGGTTTTGGGCGTGATCGCCATGTTTCAGTACTTTACCCAGGCGCTCATCTTTGCCGAGGCTCAAACCAATTACGGAGGCACAGCCAGGACGTTGGGCGCTCCCCTCGACTCTACGCTTTTCTACAGCATCTACCTGTATGACAAAGCTTTTATTGACCTCAAAATCGGCTATGCTTCGGCCATGGCCTGGATTTTGTTCATTATTATCATGATCTGTACCATCGTCATCCTGCGCCTGTCGGAACGCTGGACCTATTACGGAGATATGGGGTAAAGTTATGGCTCAAATCACCATTGATGCGCTTAATTCAAGGCAGCGGGCAAAACCGATTAAATGGCGAAAAGCAGGTTATGGCCTCCTGGGCCATGCCGCCATCATTGCCGTCGGCGTCTTTTTTATGGTCCCGATTGTATGGATGTTTTTTACGGCCTTTAAATCCGATGAGGATGTCTTCAGCATCCCGCCAACCCTGCTGCCGCGAGCCAACTTGCAGGTCACGGTCAACGGCCAGGAATTGCCGGTCTATGATGTAACGATCGAGGAAGGGCAGACCCGCCGCATGGCCCTGCTCAAAGTGGCCGAAGGCCAGGGCGAATTTGTTGACCCGGCTAACCCCGGCGCTGAACCGGTCAAAGTCCGCATCAAGAAATTCGCCACGCCGGTGCTGGTCACCGAGTTCCAGTGGCACAATTTTGCCGACGCCATGAATCGCGGGGTCAGGCCGGGCTTGAATGTCAACTTCTGGACCTACTTTAAGAACAGCACGATTGTGGCTGTTTTTACCATTATTGGCACGCTCCTCTCCTGCGCGCCCGTGGCTTACGGCTTTGCTCGCATCCAATGGCCGGGACGCGATCTGGTCTTTATTCTGGTGCTGAGTACCATGATGCTGCCTTTTCAAGTGACCATGATTCCGCTTTTCCTCTTCTTCACCGAAACGCTCCACTGGGGCGATACCTTTTTGCCCCTCATTGTACCCAGTTTTTTTGCCAACGCCTTTGATATTTTCCTGTTACGCCAATTTTTTCGCACCATTCCCGAAGAACTCCTGGATGCGGCCCGGGTAGATGGGGCCTCAGAACTGCGCATTTTCCTGGGCATCGTGTTGCCTTTGTCCAGGCCGATCCTGGCCACCATCACCGTTTTTACCTTTCTGTGGTCCTGGAATCTCTTCCTGGAGCCGCTGCTTTACCTGACCAACCCCGAAAATTTCACCCTGGCTTTGGGCCTGCAAGATTTTCAAGCCCAGCATAGAGTCATCTGGAACCAGATGATGGCCGCCTCGGTTGTCTTTACCATCCCGGTCGTGATCGCCTTTTTCTTCGCTCAGCGCACCTTCATCGAGGGTATAAAACTGACCGGGTCGAAAGGTTAAATGAGACAACTATAATGGCCATTTTTGCCGCCTGGAAACAACAGGCCAGGCAACTCAAACTGGAAACCTACGCCATTTACCTGGCCTACCGCGACCCCCGCGTGCCCTGGTATGCCCGGCTGTTTGCTGCCGGTGTGGTCGCCTATGCCTTCAGCCCGATTGACCTCATCCCCGATCCTATCCCAATCCTGGGTTACCTGGACGATCTGGTTTTGGTGCCGCTGGGCCTGGCTCTGGCTCTGAAAATGATCCCGCCAGAGATCATGGCTGAGTGCCGTCAAAAAGCCCAAACAAGGCTGAGTGAAGGCCAGCCGACCCATTGGATCGCCGCCGGGGTCATCATTGCTGTCTGGCTCTTTTTGGCCGCTTTGACTATCATTGGCCTGTTCAATATTTTCCAGAACTAGGGGGAGAATAAACAATGACCCTTAAAATTGGCTTTACCGGCACGGGCTACATCTCCAAGATTCATGCCGCTGCGGCCCGAGTTCAACCGGACACCGAACTGGTAGCTGTCGTCAATCACCGGCCCGAATCAATGGCCGCCTTTGCCGCCGAGTACAGCATCCCGCGCCAGTACTCTACCGTGGCTGAGTTGCTGCAGGAGGGCGGTGTTGACACCCTGGTTGTCAGCACACCCAACTATCTGCATGCCCCGGAAACCATTGCCGCGCTCGAGGCTGGGATACACGTGATGGTCGAGAAGCCGATGGCCATGAACGCCGCCGAAGCCGAAGCCATGCTGGAGGCCAGCCAAAAATCCGGTGCGCTGTTGATGGTCGCCCACTGCTGGCGTTTCGACCCGGAAGTGCTCTGGCTGAAAGAGCAGGTGGACCGCGGCCGCCTGGGTAAAATTATCCGCACCAAAGGGTATGGAGTGCATGCCAACTGGGGGCCGGGCGGCTGGTTCACCCAGAAGAAATTTGCCGGCGGCGGCGCGCTGGCCGATATGGGCATCCACGCCCTTGACACCGCTCGCTTCCTGCTCGGCGACCCGCAGCCGGTCAGCGTTTATGCCCGGATCGGCACCCATTACAAGGATTTTGATGTAGACGACACCGGCGTCATCTGGGTCAATTGGGATAATGGGGCCGTGTCTTACCTGGAGTCGGGCTGGTGGCAGCCGCACATGGACGGCCCTGAAGCCGCCACCCAGCTTTACGGCACGGCCGGCTTTGGCCAGATTTTCCCGACTCGGTTGCTGCTGCCGCAAGCAGAACGAAATAAAGTTGAGCAAATTGACCCCGGTTTCCCGCTGGTGCGCGACCCCCACTGCCCCCAGAGTATGTACGACACGCAGATGGCCTATTTTCTAGAGTGCATTCGCACTGGCCGCGCGCCAAGCCCGGGTGTAGCCGAAGGGCTGCTCAATATGCGGGTGGTAGATGCCGCTTACCGGAGCGCCGAAACCGGCGAGGTTGTTAAATTATGAGGAGGAAATATGAAAGTTGCCGTCATTGGGGGTGGCTCTACCTACACTCCTGAACTGATTAATGGTTTCCTGGAGCGGGTTCAAAGCTTTCCCCTGACCGAATTGTGGTTGATGGATATTTCCCAGGAACGATTGGACATTGTCGGCCGCTTTGCCCAACGCATGGTTGAGGCTAAAGGCGCGCCTTTTACTGTTCACCTGACTACTAACCAGCGCGAGGCGGTTCGAGGAGCGAATTATGTCACTACCCAACTGCGGGTCGGCGGTATGTCGGCCCGGCGCGAGGACGAATATCTGGGCCACCGGCACAACTTGATTGGCCAGGAAACTACTGGCGTGGGCGGTATGGCCAAAGCCCTGCGCACCATCCCGGTTATCCTCAAGATTGCCAGGGACATGGCCGAACTGGCCCCCGGCGCGCTGCTGGTCAATTTTACCAATCCGGCCGGGCTGGTCACCGAGGCGCTCAACCGCTATGCGCCCGATGTGCCTGCCGTTGGCGTTTGTAACGTGCCCATCCACACAAAAATGGAAATTCTGGAAGAATTGGAAAAGGAGCAGGGCCGGCCGATTGACCCGGCGCGGGCCGAGCTGAATACGCTGGGGCTGAACCATCTCTCCTGGCATCGTGGCTTTACCCTGGACGGCGAGGAAATCTGGCCGCAGGTGCTGGCCGGCTACCTGGCCGGTCTCGAAACACGACCTGAAGCGGAGTATACGCCGGATTTTGACCGGGCGACCGTCGAGTCGCTGCGGATGATCCCCAACTATTACCTGCGCTACTTCTACTACACCGAGCGCAAACTGGCCGAGCAGCAAAAATGGCCGCCCTCGCGGGCCGAGGCGGTGATGGCGATTGAAGAAGAGCTGTTGCAGCAGTACGGCGAGCCGGAGCGAACCGAACCGCCGGAGGGGCTGATGCAGCGCGGCGGCGCCTATTATTCTACGGTCGCGACCCAACTGCTGAATGCCCATTACAACAATTTGGCTGAAACCCACGTAGTCAATGTGCGCCACGGTGGAGCCGTGCCCGGCTGGCCGGCCGATTGGGTGCTGGAAATGCCGGCGCGGGTTGACTCCGCCGGGATCCATCCCCTCCCGGCCGAGCCGCTGCCGCCCGCTTGTTTCGGCCTGCTGGCCCAGATAAAGATGTACGAACTGCTGACTGTCGAGGCCGCCGTTCATGGCGACCGCGATGCCGCTTACCAGGCCCTGCTGACCCATCCCCTCGGCCCTGCCGCCGATCAGGTGCAGACCGTGCTGGATGACATGTTAGTGACAAATCGAGCTTATTTGCCGCAATTTTGGAGTTAAACGTGTTGCGTGTTGCGTAAAATAAACAGAAGACGCAACACGCAACACGCTCCTACTTAGAGAAACATGACTCACTACTTTCTTGGCATTGACACCGGCGCCACCAAAAGCCACGCTTTGATTGCCGACGGGTCGGGCCGGGCGCTGGGTTTTGGCGTGGGCGGCTCCGGCAACCCCGACTCGGTGGGGCACGACGGGCTGGCCGAGGTCTTACGGAGCATTGTCCGACAGGCGCTGGCAGCGGCGGGAATTTCTGCCGGCCAGCTTGCCGGAGCGGGATTTGGCATTGCCGGGTATGACTGGCCCTCGCAGCGCGTGCCCATCCTGCAAACCCTGCAAACAGCCCTTGAATTGGGCCAAACCCCGCTTGAACTGGTCAATGACGCCCTCATTGGCTTGCTGGCCGGCGCGGCGGAAGGGTGGGGTGTGGCCGTGGTCGCCGGCACCAGTTGTAACTGTTGGGGCTGGGACCGCCAGCGGCGGGTCGGCCGGATGACCGGCTACAGCCATCTTTTTGGCGAGGCTGCCGGAGGGTATGAATTAGCCACAAAAGCCATCCATGCCGTTGCGGCGGAGTGGACCCGGCGCGGCCCGGCGACCCGCCTGACGCCGGCCTTGATCGAATGGTCCGGTGCACAAGGTCTTGAAGACTTGCTGGAGGGCCTGAGCCAGGGCCGTTATCGCCTCTCCGCGGCGGCAGCGCCGGTGGTTTTTCGGGTGGCCGCAGCCGGTGACCCGGTCGCCGTTGACCTCATTCGCTGGGCCGGGCGCGAGTTAGGCAGCATGGCCGTTGGCGTCATTCGCCAGCTTGGCTTCGAGGCATTGACCTTCGATGTTGTTTTGGCCGGCAGCTTTTATAACGGCAGCCCACTTATCAGTGAAACCATGAGCGAAACAATCCATGCCGTCACCCCTGGCGCCCGGTTATTACGTCTGATCGTGCCGCCGGTGGTCGGCGGGGTGCTGCTGGGCATGGAGCAGGCCGGATTGGACCCGCTGCCGGTGCGGGAGAGGTTAATTCGGTCAACCGACGAGTTGCTGCGAGGGACAGGTTTCAATGGAACCAATTGACGCTGATAAAGAGATATTGCCTTTTGCCCCGACTTATGCTCGCTTGGCCGCGCTGTATGAAGCGACCCGAACCCTCCATGCCTCACTCGACTTGGCCGAGATGCTGAACCGGGTGATGGAGGCGGCAGTCCGGTTGGTGGGAGCAGAGCGAGGGTTTATTATGCTGCATGAAAGATGGCGCGAGCCGCGAGTCGGCGCTGTCCATAATCTGAACCCCGGAATCGTTACAAAAAAGGAAGAATTGAGTTTTGTTCTTGCTCGTCAAGTGCAAGAGACGGGTCAAAGCATACTCAAGCCTGATCCATCCGACGATTCACCTGCGCCGCGCACCATAATGATTGCGCCTCTGCGAGCACAAGATGAAATTTTCGGCACAGTATACGTGGATCGAGACCTGCATGGCGGTCAATTTACTGCCGATGACCTGGCTTTATTTGAGGCTTTTACGGATCAAGCAGTCATTGTCTTTTATAATGCCAAGACTCAGAAACAAATTATGTACCAGTTTATGGCGAGTATCTCATCAGAGTTACGCACACCCCTCACTGCTGTAAAAGGTTACGCAGATTTATTACAATTAGGTAAAATCGGCCCGATAAATGATGAACAAACGAGGTGTCTAAACATAATTTCCCAGAGTGTATATAGAACTCTGTTACTGCTCTCCGATATCATAGACCTTACCCGAATTGAAGTGAGGCCTTATCTTGAATTAGCCTCAATAGATTTAGCGACATACCTTGAAGAGGTACTGACTAACTTTCGCCCGCGTATTGAAGCCAAAGGCCAAATTGTCACCTTGAGTCTTCTAAACCTTCCCCCTGTTCGTGCCGATAACTGGTCGCTGACTAAAATTTTGACTAAATTGATTGATAATGCCTACAAATATACTCCAGCTCAGGGAACGATTGTTGTTTCCGCTGAAGTGCGTAACTCATTTGTGTATATAGCTTTAAGTGATACCGGAATTGGTATCAATTCTGAAGATCAACCCTATATCTTTGAAAAATTCTATCGTGCTCGTAATAAGATAGTGCAAGAACAAGAAGGCGATGGTATTGGCCTCTACATCGCCAAACGTTTAGTCGAATACCTCGGCGGCGAAATCGGCCTCGAGAGCGAGGAGGGGAAGGGCAGTACCTTCTGGTTTACCTTGCCTATTGCAACCACAGACCAACGTGGATAAACGAAAATGCTTGTTAAAGTTTATTGGAAATAAAAATCAAGGTCTGGTGTCATTCCGAGTGGAGCGGAGCGGAACGAGGAATCCCTCGATTCCATGCTAAAGAGTAAGGGCATAGGGATTTCTCGCTCCTTCGTCGCTCGAAATGACATGTTCTGAGCTTAATTCCGATAGTGTCTGTTGATTAACTTCGGCCCGCCGAAAGTTCAAATTAAACGAGTGGTAAAAAATTTTTAACCGCAGATGAATAGGGTAGTCAGACAAAAATAAAATTTCATATATCTGCGTCCATCAGCATCTATCTGCGGTTCCATAAAAAGGAGATTCTATCATGTCCAACCTGGCAATTCACGGCGGCGAACCCGTCCGCAAAGAACCTTACCCGGCCTGGCCGGTCCACGACGAGCGTGATATTGAAGCGGTGACGGCGGTCATCAGATCGGGGCGGTGGGGCGGCTATCCCTACCCCGGCCCGCAAACCGCCGAATTTGCCCGGCGCTTTGCCGAGATGCAGGGCGGCGGCTATGCCGTGCCCATGGCTAACGGCACGGTGACGATGGAAGTCGCCCTGCGCGCCGTCGGCATCGGCTGGGGGGATGAGGTCATTGTCCCGGCCTACACCTTCCAGGCGACTGCCGCCGCGCCCATGGCCGCCGGGGCCATCCCGGTCATCGTGGATATTGACCCGGAAACCTACTGTATGGATCCGAAAGCCGTCGAAGCGGCGATCACGCCAAAAACCAGGGCGATCATCCCGGTTCACCTGGGCGCGCAGATGTCCGATATGGACGCCCTCATGGACATCGCCGAGCGGCACAACTTGATTGTGATCGAAGACTGCGCCCATGCCCATGGGGCCAAATGGCGCGGGCGCGGGGCCGGGACTATCGGCCATTTTGGTTCCTTCAGCCTGCAATCCTCCAAAATTCTGAGCACCGGCGAAGGCGGCGTGCTGCTGTGCCGTACCCCGGAACTGGCCACGCGCGTCGCCAGCATTATTGACTGCGGCCGCCCGCACGACGAAGCCGAGCAAATGTTTACCATGGGCGCTAACTTCCGCATGGCCGAAATCCAGGCCGCCCTGGGCAATGTCGCCGTTGAACGCTTCCCCGAACAGACGCGGCAGCGTGATGAGATGGCGGCTTACATGGACGAGGCGCTGAGCGATATTCCGGGGGTGCGCGTGCTCAAGCGCAACCCGCGCCACACCACCCGCGCGGTCTATCGCTACATCTTCGCTATTGATCCGGCTGTCTTTGGCGCGGAGCATGGCCCGGTCTGTGCTGCTCTAACCGCCGAAGGTATTCCCTGCTGGGAAGGCTATGAAGCCATGCATCACTACGAACTGTTCCAGCCGCACCTGTCCAAATTGCCGGTGCCCAGCGCCTTTCCCGAAAGGTTTCAATTCGAGCAGATGGACCTGCCCGAAGCGGAGCGAGCCTGCGAGCACGAAGCCGTCTGGCTGGACGAGTCGGTCTTCCGGGCCGGGCCGCAGGGAGTGGATGATGCGGTGGCGGCTATCCGCAAGATTCAGGAACATGCGGCGGAGTTAAGATAAACCAGAGATTATTGGGAATAACGGGCAAGTCTCCCATGTCATTCCGAGTGAAGCGGAGCGGAACGAGGAATCCCTCGAAACTTGGTTAAAAAGTATCTCTACAGGGATTTCTCGCTCCTTCGTCGCTCGAAATGACATGTCTCAGGCTTGATTCCAATAGCGTCTACTGGACACTCCTATGAATTTATCGAAATCATGCTGCGTGTTCTGTTTGTTTTACAGAACACGCAACACGTTTAATCGTTAAGTAAATTCCTCTTGGAGAATTATTATGGAAAAAGTATCTGTTCTCGAACAAGAAATCAACGAGCAGCCGGAAGCCGTTCGCCGGCTGCTCGACCAGGAGATAGGACCGGTCCAGCAACTGGCCGCTTCACTTCAGGACCGGTTCGATTACGTACTGATTGCCGCTCGCGGCACTTCCGACAACGCGGCTCGCTACGCCCAGTACACCTTTGGCGCGTACAATCGCCTGCAGGTGGCTTTGGCGACACCGTCGCTATTTACGCTGTACGAGCGCCCACCGCTGTTAACGGGAGCTTTGGTCATCGGCATTTCGCAGTCAGGCCAGTCGCCGGATATCGGGGCGGTGGTGGCCGAAGGGCGGCGGCAAGGACGGCCAACCATTGCTATCACCAATGATCGAGCCTCACCCCTGGCCCAGGCTGCCGAGTACGTTATTCCCATCCACGCCGGACCGGAGCGAGCCATCGCCGCCACCAAAACTTACACCACCTCGCTGGCCGCCCTGGCTCTTTTTTCGGCGGCTCTGGCCGGAGACCAAGAGCGGCTGGCCCAGCTTCAGCGCCTGCCGGAGTTGATGCAGCAAACGTTAGCAGACCTCACGCCCGTGATGACCCGGGCAGAGCGTTATCGTTATATGGGCCACTGCGCGGTCATTGGGCGCGGCTACAACTTTGCCACGGCCTTTGAGATTGCCCTCAAAATCAAAGAGTTGACCCGCATTGTGGCCGAACCTTACTCCTCCGCCGACTTTCGCCACGGCCCGATTGCTATGGTCGGGCAGGGTTTTCCGGTGCTGGTCGTCGCCCCCCGCGATACTGTCTCGGATGATATTCATGGGTTGGTGGCTGATCTCAAGGGATTAGGGGCCGAGTTGCTGCTCATTTCGGAGGATGAAGCGGTGCTGGGCCAGGCCCAATTGCCGCTCTCTCTTCCACCTAATATCCCCGAATGGCTGACGCCGCTGGTCGCAGTTCTGCCGGGGCAGCTTTTTAGTCTGGCCCTGGCCCAGGCCAAAGGACTGAACCCCGACCAGCCAGCGGGTCTCAAAAAAGTGACCGAAACACTGTAAACAAGCCTTTAACCCTCCTTTGGTAAAACAAGCAGTGAGTGCTATTATTACTACTGTATGGCAGCATTGCCTGTATTTTAGGCGACGCTAATGGAGGTAGCCTATGAGCCAAACCCTGCGCATTCTATTGATTGATGATAACCCGGATGACCGGACCCTGGCCACGCGTGAACTAAAACGCGGTTTTACCAATATTGATATTGTCCAGGTGGCCGATGCCGAGGGTTTGACTCAGGCTTTACAAGAGGGCGGCTTCGACCTGGTTATTACCGACTACCAACTGCGTTGGACCGACGGCTTGACCGTGTTACGAACTATTAAAGGGAGTTGGCCCGACTGCCCGGTGGTGATGTTTACGGCAACCGGGAGCGAAGAGGTCGCCGTGGAAGCGATGAAGGCCGGGCTGAACGATTACGTCCTCAAATCGCCCAAACATTTTCCCCGCCTGACAGCGGCAGTTCGTCTGGCCCTGGAGCAAGCGGAGCAGCGGCGGGCGCTCAAAGAGGCCGAAACGCGCTATCGCAGCTTGTTTGATGGTGTCCCCATTGGGTTATACCGGGCTACTCCCACTGGACAACTCCTGGATGCTAACCCTGCTCTGGTCAAAATGCTGGGGTATCCCAACCGGGACGCCCTGCTGGCAGTTAACCTGGCTCACCTCTATGCCAACCCAGAAGAGCGCCAGCAGTGGCTGCTCTTGATGGAACGCAGTGGATTGGTGCAGAACTTTGAAGTGCAAATGCGCCGGTTGGATGGAACAATTATCTGGGTTCGGAACAGCGCCAGCGCCGTGCGGGATGAGCAAAATCAGGTGCTTTATTATGAGGGTGCGGTGGTGGCTTGATAAGGGGAGTAGACAGTAAGGAGGAGAGAGCAAGCCTTCTTTATTCCTTACCTCTTGTTCCACTTTATTCGAGATTAGGACTTTAATAGTACTTGACGTGCCCTCTTTTTCCCCTTATACTTTAGTTGATGTTAAATTAGCATCGGTTCCAGGCTGGCTATCCCCGCTAACTTAACGGGGAACTTGTTATTACTCCACTCCCAATGCTGCATCCATCCTATACCTAACCTGGTCTCTTGGAAGCTAATATTTTTATACGTGGAGGTCTCCATATGACCCAATCAACGTCCAGACCTCAGCAGAGTTGGATTGGACATACTATTGGCGGCCGCTATAAAATTGAAGCGCTGCTCGGCCACGGAGGTATGTCTACAGTTTACCAGGCTGCCGATCCTAATTTGCGGCGCACTGTCGCCGTCAAATTGATCCATCCCCATCTCTCTAACGATCCCCAATTTGTCCGGCGCTTTGAACAGGAAGCCGCTGCTGTCGCCCAACTCCGCCACCCCAATATTATTCAGGTGTTTGACTTTGCTCACGATGAAGGCGTCTACTATATGGTGTTGGAGTATGTGCCGGGCGAAACGCTTCAGGCCAGGCTCACTACCCTCAATTCCTCCGGCCAACGTCTGCCCCTCAACGAGACAATTCAAATTATGGGTTCTGTCTGCGATGCCGTGGCTTACGCCCACCAGCGCGGCATGATTCACCGGGATCTGAAGCCGGCCAACGTGATGCTCAATCCCCAGGGCCAGCCAATCTTGATGGATTTTGGGGTAGCCAAGATGCTGGGTGATGTGCAGCATACAGCCACCGGCGCTGTGGTTGGCACAGCCCTGTACATGTCACCCGAACAGGCCCGCGGCGAACGCCCCACCGAGCGCTCCGATATTTATTCCTTAGGTGTCGTGCTGTATGAGATGATAACCGGGGTGCCTCCTTTCAAGGCCGACTCGGCGGTCAGCCTCATGATGCAGCATGTGACTCAGCCAATACCTGATGCGCGCCAACTGAACCAACATGTTCCTGACCTGCTGGCCGCAGTGACCAAAAAGGCCCTGGCCAAAGAGCCGGGAGATCGTTATCGCACGGCCTCTGATATGGCCGTGGCCCTGCGGGCCATTGATTTGTCGGGGCGAGCCGCGGCAACCATACCGGTCAAAGATGCTTCGGACTTCAACCCCACCGTCGTCGAGTCAGCCTCGGCAGGCCCAAAACCCACGCCAACTTCTGGTGTTACTCAACCAGGCCGCAAGGGGAATCCACTCCTGTGGGGGCTAGGGGCAATAGCAGCTTTAGTGATCTTGGCGCTTGGTTTAGGTCTGTTCTACTTCCTCTCGCGTTCCGGCGCCAAAACAGAGCAGGCGGTCGCTATAGCCAGTGAGGCCGAACTGCCTTCGTCGGAGAAGATGACCAAAATTACGGCGGGAACTTACACCGTAGGCCGTGATGCGCCCGGCCAGAACTACGTCCCCCCCCAGGAAGTCAAACTGGCTGAGTTTTGGATTGACCAGTACGAAGTCTCGAACGCCCAGTATGCTCCATTTTTGGCTGAAACTAAAACCCCGCCCCCGGCAGATTGGGTGGATGGGAAAATTCCGGCTGACCAGGATATTTTTCCGGTCCAGGGCGTCACCTGGGATCAAGCCGCCACCTACTGCCAGTGGGCTAAAAAACGCCTGCCCAGCGAAGCCGAATGGGAAGTGGCGGCTCGTGGACCGGAGGGCCGGCTGTATCCCTGGGGAGACGATCCCAAGGCGGTTGAACTGCCTCGCAGCGGCGTTTATAAAGTCGGCGGCAAGCCGACCAATCAAAGCGCCTTTGGGGTATTTGACATGGCCGGCAATGTCTGGGAGTGGGTCGGTAACCCTTACGCTCCGGTAGCCAAAGAGGGCGATCAAGTTCTACGCGGAGGCGAAAACGGCCTGCTCAAGGATATGGCCTACCGGCTGGAAGGCCCGCCTAATCAGGAGTCCATTATCAAAACGGCAGGAATTCGCTGCGCTGCCGACAAAGTGAATGTGATCCAAACCGAAATTGCCAAAGTCGAAGGCGTTTTGGAAGATGATAAATTTGCCGATCCCGGCAGCGGCTGGCCCATTTTGAGCGAGGGAACCTATCTCTACGGTTATCACCCGCCCGACTATTATCACGTCGAAGTAGGCCAGCCGGACTCATATACTGTTGTTTCCCGCGCGCCGGATTTTGACAATGTGACAGTGGAAACTGATGTACTGGTAGATCACACCGATACGGAAAAGGGGAATTATCGTTATGGTTTGGCTTTGCGGCGTTCGGGAGACAATTACTACGCTTTTGCAGTGTCGTCGCGCACAGGCACGTGGCAGGTACTCAAAAGTTCGTCCGGCCAGCTTGAGGTTTTGGCCGAAGGATCGGTCGAGTCACTGCAAGGCTTTGCTCCACCGGGTTTCACCCCCGATAAAACTGACAGCTTACGCGTGGATGCTAATGGGGTCAATTTCACATTTTACATCAACGGCGAGGCAGTCACAGAAGTGAGCGACGCCGACTACTCCAGGGGTCAGGTGGGCTTCTTTGTTGAGACTTTTGATGAAACCCTGACCCACGTTCACTACGACGAGTTGGTAGTACGACAGGTTGAAGAGGGAGCAGTCGCCAGTGCGCCGGTGGAAGGTATTCTGGAGCAAGATGATTTTACCGATCCCAACAGCGGCTGGCCGGCTTCGAGCGATGACAAACAGGTGCTCGGCTATCACCCGCCGGATTACTACCACGTTCAAATTAGCATCCCCAACGATTGGGCCGTGGCCTCCAAAGCGCCCGATTTTACGGATGCGACCGTCGAAACTGAGGTATTGGTGGACCATACCGATACCGAAAAAGGCGACTTTCGCTACGGCCTGGCCCTGCGCCGTTCCGGGGATGATAAATTTTATGCCTTTGTCGTTTCCTCACGGAGCGGGACGTGGCAGGCGCTGAAACGTACGGCGGCGGGTTTCGAGACGCTGGCCGAGGGCAAGGTGGAGACGCTGCAAGGTTTTGCCCCACCGGGTTTCACCCCCGATAAAACCGACACGCTGCGAGTAGACGCCCAAGGCGCCGACTTCGTTTTTCAGATTAACGGCCAGCCAATAGCCCAGGTGCATGATGAGGATTACCCCACCGGACAGATTGGCTTCTTTGTCGAGACCTTTGACGAGGCATTAGCCCACGTCCATTATGAAGCCTTGACTGTGCGGGAAGTCGAATTTGAGGCTGTCGCTGCCGCGCCGGAAACTACCCCCACCGCAGTGGCTTCCACCGCACCGACTGCTGAAGCACCAGTCGTTGCAGAACCAACTTCTGAAACACTGGCTGATGAAACACCGACCGAGGAAGCGCCCCCTTCCGCCGCGCCGACTTCTGAAGAATCAACCTCAGATGTCATTGCTACGGCTACCGCAACAGTCCCGCCGCCGACTCCAACCCCTGAACCTGAGCCGACAGCCACCCTGGAGCCGCCGACGGCTACCGCCGTGCCAAGGCCGGAGGGCATGGTGTTAATCCCGGCTGGTTCTTTTCTCATGGGTTCAGCTTCCGGTCAGGCCAACGAAGCGCCGGTGCATGAAGTAGCTTTGGACGCTTTTTACATGGACACGTTTGAGGTTAGCAACGCCCAATATCGGGCCTGCGTTAACGGCGGCGGCTGCACGCCGGGTAACAAGGTGGACTCCTTTACCTACAAAGGCTACCGTGACAACCCGGCCTATGATAATTATCCGGTCGTAGGCGTAACCTGGGACCAGGCCGAGGCTTACTGCCGCTGGGCCGGCAAGCGCCTGCCGAGCGAGGCTGAGTGGGAGTATGCGGCAAGAGGTCCTGAAAACCTGATCTGGCCCTGGGGCAATGCGTTTGATCCCACCCTGTCGGCGGCCAGCGCATCCGACACCCAGCCGGTGGACAGCTATCCTGGCGGGGCCAGCCCGTTTGGGATATACAATATGGCCGGCAATGCGGGCGAGTGGGTGACCGATGTTTACAATGAAGCATTTTATGCCAACTCACCTGCCAAGAATC
This sequence comes from Anaerolineales bacterium, assembly GCA_015075185.1. Classification (GTDB taxonomy): domain Bacteria; phylum Chloroflexota; class Anaerolineae; order 4572-78; family J111; genus DSQQ01. The sequence continues at coordinate 1,363,498 of JABTUW010000001.1, forward strand.
CCCTTAGCACAGGTGATGGCGCCGGCCGAATCTTTCGCGGCGGCAGCTTTGCCAACCCCGACGGTGCTTTTTACACCACCAGCCGCCGTTATGGCAATGCCCGTACCTTCAACGACGTGGATGTAGGCTTCCGCTGCGCCAAAAACGCTTCCTGATTATTTTCCTTTCTGCGCTTTTAATCGAGCTACTTCCTTACGTAACGCGGTCTCAATATCAATCATGCGGGTTTGCCCCAAATAAGTGGTCTGCTGAGCGTCGGTTATCTGCTGCAACACCCGCAGCACCGCCGCAATCAAGTCGGCGCTGTCCTGGCTGTCCCGGACCATCTTTGCCAGAGCAGCTTGCTGGGGTAGTTCCTTTCGCAGGGCCTCCTGAAGTAGAGCCAGATTACCACTCAAAACCATCAAGTGGTTATTGATATAGTGGGACAGGGTTACCGCTGTTTGACGAACCGTTTCTGAAGCAATCAAATTGCGGGTCAGTTCTTCCCGCTCGCGTACGAGCCGGCTCTCTTGCAAGGCTCGATCCACCGCCTGCTGTACGTCCTCAACTGTGAAAGGTTTAGCCAGGTAATCGCGCACACCCAGGCGAAAAACCTCAACCGCCGTACTTTCAGAACCGTGCATCGTCATAAAGATGACTGGAGCCTGACAGCCAGCCTGGCGCAGGCTCTTCAGCACTTCAAGGCCATCCATAAAAGGCAGTTGCATATCCAGCATAATCAAATCTGGCTGGCGCGAGACGGCCAGTTTCAGGCCGCTGCGGCCATCGGCGGCGCTAATCACCTGATATCCCAACGGGGTTAACATGTACTCCTTTAGGACACGGACAATCTCGGCGCTATCATCCACGACCAGAATTGTTTCATTGGACATGGGGATTAGTCTCCCAAGGAAGATCGGCGTTTAGAGATTTATGATTAAATACCCGACGCCTGGTTTAGTCAATTTTGAAATCTGTTTCGATTTCCTCTTGACATCTCGCTGAGATTATAGTAGAATGGGGTTGATTATGCACACGTGTGCATAATCTTAGCAACTTTTGCTGGAGAAGTCGGGTGCCGGTAACGATTAAAGATATCGCTAAAGCTGCCGGAGTTTCTCACACTACTGTCTCTCGCGCCCTCAATTCCAATCCTGCTATCAGTCCTGAAACAACTGAACGTGTCCAGCAATTGGCGCGGCAAATGGGTTACGTGCCCAGTGCCGTTGCCCAAAGTCTGTTGTCGCGCCGGACGCAAACCATCGGTATGGTTGTAACTACCATCGCCGACCCGTTCATTGTCAAGGTGGTTGAAGGCGCGGAACAAATTGCTCTGGCAGCCGGTTACAGCATTTTCTTGACCACCTCGCATAACAAGCCTGAGCACGAAATGGCAGTGGTGGAGACTTTTCAACGCCGCCGTGTAGATGCTATTATCGTTACTTCCTCACGGGTGGGTAGTCTGTATAGTTCGCAGTTGGACCAGATCCGGGTCCCGATTGTCCTGATTAATAATCAGGAAGAAGGTGAGTTTTTGCACTCGGTGACTGTGGACGATTTGCAGGGAGCGCAGTTAGCCGTAGCTCACCTCCTGGCCCTGGGCCACCGCCGTATTGGTTACATTGGCGCCGCCGACCGTCCCAAGTCAAACGGGCGGCGCCTGGCCGGATACCTTGCTGCCTTAAAGCAGGCCGGTGTCACGCCTGATCCAATATTAATGATATCACCCGCAGCGACCGGTGACCTGGAACGGGGCCGGGCCGGGCTGGAGGTACTGTGGGCCGCGGGCGCAACGGCTGCTTTTTGCTACAATGATTTAATTGCGATTGGGTTGCTGCTGGCCTGCCGCCAGCGGGATATCAGCGTGCCGGCGATGATGAGTGTCGTCGGTTTTGACGATATTGAGCCAGCCTTGTATACTAATCCTCCCCTAACTACTGTTCATCAACCTCGCTTGGAACTTGGTCAACTGGCTATGACGATGACGCTTGATTTACTCAATGGACAGGAGGCGCAAGATCGGATACTATCCTGTGAACTTGTGGTGCGTGAGTCAACGAGTCAACAAATCAGCGAGTCAGCGAATGGCGAATACTCGATCACGTCTAGATGAGTAAGTGCTGACTGACACATCCAAAATCTAAAATCCAAAATCCAAAATCTAACAGTGGAGTCACAGATGACTACAAAAATTAATGTTGGAATCATTGGCGCGGGCCGGATTGGCCGGGTACATGCCGAGAGTCTCGCTTACCGTATTCCTCAGGCTCGGGTTCTGGCTGTATCCGACGTTTTTCTGGAGGCTGCCGAAAAGTGTGCGGCCGATTTTCAGATTCCGGCCGCCTTTAAAGATCACCGGGCTATCCTGGATAATAAGGACATCGAAGCAGTAATTATTTGCTCCAGCACCGATACCCACGCCCAATTTATCAGCGAGGCGGCGGCCGCCGGGAAACATATCTTTTGCGAGAAGCCTATTGCCCTGGACCTGGCCAAAATTGATGAGCCCCTGACTATGGTTGTACGGAATCAAGTTAAGCTGCAAATCGGCTTTAACCGCCGTTTTGACCCTAATTTCAAACAGGCCCGTGACCAGGTTGCTGCCGGCAAAATCGGCACGCCCCACATCCTGCGCATTACCAGCCGCGACCCTGCCCCGCCGCCGCTCGATTATGTTAAAGTCTCGGGGGGCATATTCCTCGATATGACCATCCACGAGTTTGATATGGCCCGCTACTTGATGGGCAGCGAGGTAGAGGAAATCTACGCCGCCGGAGCAGTCCTGGTTGATCCGGCTATTGGCGCGGCGGGTGATGTTGATACTGCGCTGATTACCTTACGCTTTGCCAACGGCGCAATTGGCGCTATTGATAACAGCCGCCGGGCTGTTTATGGTTATGACCAGCGGGTCGAAGTTTTCGGTTCGGAGGGAGTGGTGGTTGTCGCCAATAATACGCCGCATCAGGCTGTTTTGAGCAATACCGAGGGCGTCCACGCGGCCCTGCCGCTCTACTTCTTCCTGGAACGTTATATGGACGCCTATGTAGCCGAAATGAAAGCCTTCATTGAAGCTATCCGGCGAAATACTCCACCTCCTGTTACCGGCCTTGATGGCCGGATTCCGGTGGTGATTGGCCTGGCCGCCTGGACTTCGTACCGGGAAAATCGGCCGGTCAAATTAAGCGAGATTAAGGGGTGAATTAACAGTGGCGGCCGCCAGCAGACATAGAAAAGATGTTTGCTGGCTAAAGTTGACTGTTTTTCAATAACTCGATACAAAAGGAGGGATTGCCCCCGTAAAACTATTGTCTGAATTTGGATGGGATGTTTTTGGTAGCAGAGATTTCCCCATTAAGCCACATCGGAGAAATCTCAACGTAGACTATAAGAATCAACCAAACTAACTTCAACGTGGAGGAGATTTTAACGATGAAAAAAGTATTTCTGATGTTGGTCTTGTTCAGCCTTTTTGCTCTAGTAATAGGCCAATGGAGCGCTATGGCCACCAACGTTTCGGCTGCCCCGCCGCAGCAGGATGCGACCGCCGAAGCTATGGCGGAAGAAGGGGCAGCAGATATGCGCGACATCCGCATCGTGGTGGTCAGCCACGGCCAGGCCTCTGACCCGTTCTGGTCAGTCGTTAAGAATGGGGTGGATCAGGCAGCCAAGGATATGCGCGTGACGGTCGAGTACCAGGCCCCCGGCACCTTCGATATGGTCGCCATGGCCCAGCTTATTGACGCCGCCGTTGCCACTGAACCGGATGGGCTGGTTGTCTCCATTCCCGATGCCGACGCCTTGGGCGACTCGATCACTGCGGCCATTGACGCCGGTATTCCGGTCATCTCCATGAACTCCGGGAGTGATGTGGCCAAGGAACTGGGGATTCTGACCCACGTTGGCCAGACTGAATATGAAGCCGGTTTTGGCGGCGGCGAACGCATGGCCGAGGCTGGCGTGACCAATGCGCTCTGTGTTAACCAAGAAGTTGGTAACGCGGCGCTTGACCTGCGCTGCGAGGGCTTCACCGCGGCCATGGAAGAAGCGGGCGGCACAGTTGAGGTGCTGGCTGTTGAACTGGCCGACCCGGTTGATGCCCAGGAAAAGGTTGTCGCTGCTCTAACCGCGAACCCCGACGTTGACGGCATCCTGACCCTAGGGCCGACCGGTTCTGCCCCGGCCCTGGCCGCCCTGGAGGCCGAAGGCCTGTTGGGTGAGATCCCCCTGGCAACCTTTGACCTCTCCCCGGAAGTGCTCGAAGCAGTCCGTGACGGCAATATGCTGTTTGCCATTGACCAACAGCAGTATATTCAGGGCTACCTGCCTATCGTGCTGCTGACCCTCTACAACGAAAACCTGAACACCATTGCCAACGATGTGCTTATGACCGGCCCTGGTTTTGTGACCCAGGAGACGGCGGAGCGCGTCATCGAATTGGCCACGGCGGGCACCCGCTAATTACGTTAAAAGGCCGGGGTCAAAGTTCAACCCCGGCCTTTTCTGCACCCCTGTCTACTGTCTACTATTTTCTAAGGAGGGAAAATGGCAACGACGACAGCCACTAAAAGAGATGAACGTCTGGTTGAAGCAGGCTTGATGAAACGCCTGTTCACCCGGCCGGAGTTCGGCGCTGCTGCAGGAGCCATCATTGTCTGGTTATTCTTTGCTTTTGTCGCCCCTACCGGTTTTATTAGTCTCAGAGGGACAGCCAGCTACCTGGAGGTTTCCGCCCAAATCGGTATTTTGGCGGTCGCCGTAGCCTTACTGATGATTGGCGGGGAATTTGACTTATCAATTGGTTCGGTGATTGGGGGGGTTGGGGTAACTATTGCCATTCTGGGAACCGAATCGGGCATCCCCCTACCCGTGGCGGCGCTGGTCGCCCTGGTCTTAGCCCTGATCATCGGTTTTCTGAATGGTTACATGGTTGTAAAAACTCAGTTGCCCTCCTTTATTATCACCCTGGGTGCCTTGTTTATTGTCCGGGGGGCGACCATCGGCTTTACCCGCCTCATCACGGGCCGGACCCAGGTAGGCGGCCTTGACGATGTGGCCGGCTACAACCTGCTCAGAACTCTCTTTGCCAGCGATATCCCCATCGGCAGAGCCAATTTTAATATCGCTATTGTCTGGTGGTTTATTGTCGCCGCTATCGCTACCTGGATTCTCATGCGGACCAAAATTGGCAACTGGATTTTTGGTATTGGCGGGTCGGCCCTGGCGGCCCGCAATGTGGGGGTGCCGGTTAACCGTTTGAAGATTGGTCTATTTATGACGACGGCCTTTGCGGCCTGGTTGGTAGCAACGATCCAGGTGGTTAATGTAAAATCAGCCGATGTGCTGCGGGGGACGCAGCAAGAGTTTGTGGCCATTATCGCTACGGTCATTGGCGGCACGCTGCTAACCGGTGGTTACGGTTCAGTCATTGGGGCCTGCCTGGGGGCGCTTATTTTTGGCATGGTCCGCCAGGGAATTGTTTTTGCCGGGGTTGACTCCGACTGGTATCAGGTCTTTATGGGGGCCATGTTGGTCATCGCCGTGTTGATTAACAACTATATCAGGAAGCGGGCGGAGGCGTCGAGAAAATGAGTCAAAATAGTTCACCTCTGATTGAGATGCGTAATATCTCCAAATATTTTGGCAGCGTCATTGCCCTCCAAGATGTTTCGATGGAGGTCAATGCCGGTGAAGTGATGTGTTTGCTGGGCGATAACGGCGCGGGCAAATCTACGCTGATCAAAACGCTGGCCGGTGTTCACCTGCCCGATGAAGGGCATTACTTTGTTGAAGGAAAAGAGGTCCACTTCAACTCGCCCCGCGACGCCCTGGACCATGGCATTGCCACCGTTTATCAAGACCTGGCCATGATCCCCTTGATGAGCATTTCCCGTAACTTCTTTCTTGGCTCAGAACCGACGACAGGTTGGGGCGTTTTTAAGCGCTTCAACATCGGCTTCGCTGACCGGGTGGCTCGGGAAGAAATGGGCAAGATGGGCATTGATATCCGCGACCCGGCGCAGCCGGTCGGCACGCTCTCCGGCGGTGAGCGCCAATGCGTGGCGATTGCCCGGGCGGTCTATTTTGGGGCCAAGGTGCTGATTCTGGATGAGCCAACCGCGGCTCTGGGAGTCAAGCAGGCGGGGGTGGTGCTGCGTTATGTAGCTCAGGCCAGGGCGCGCAATCTGGGCGTCATCCTGATTACCCACAACCCTCACCATGCCTATGCCGTTGGCGATAGATTTACCATCCTGAAACGGGGCCGGACCTTTGGGACCTTTACCAAAACAGAGTTAGCGCGGGAAGAGATGGTCAGGATGATGTCTGGGGCCGATGAGCTCGATGCTCTGAGCCACGAACTTGCAGAATTTGCCCGCACCGATGCTCTGGCTGGCGGGGAGGAAGCGGGTGAAGCCGACCGGCAACTGGCGCAAGCCCTGGAGAAAAGCGAAGAAGTATTCTCCCAGGGCATGGAAGAGTGAGGGGTAACGGGTCATGGCTGAACTAAACTCGTCACAAGTTTATGATTTGCTCAACCGACCCCGGCCGCTTTGGCTGGCCGGCTGCGACCTGAGCGGCGCTTATTTGAAAGGCGCCAATTTGAGCGGCGCCGATCTCACGGAGGCAAATCTGAGCCAGGCTAACCTCACTGGCGCAACCCTGATTGGAGCCAACCTGACTGGAGCCAACCTGACCGGAGCCAACCTGACCGGAGCTAACCTGAGCGAGGCCGATCTGAGTTACGCCGACTTGAGCCATGCCAACCTGGTAAAAGCCAACTTACGCCAGGGCCGGCTCAATTATGCCATCTTGGAAGAAGCCAACTTATTTGAAGCTAACCTGCGCGAAGCATACCTGACTGAAACTAATTTGATGGGGACGAATCTGGGTGATGCTATCTTGCTAAAAGTGGTCCTTAAGGGAGCTAACCTGACGAATGCGAATCTGGAAGGGGCACACCTGCGGGGAGCCAACTTATTCGAGGCTAACCTGGATGGGGCCAATTTGACCAATGCTCACATGCGCGGGGCGATGAAACCTAACGGCGATATTTACGATTAGAACGACCGCCGACGGAAGATGTAATACCCTTGTGGTACCGCCGACCGCTGACGACTGTTTTTATGGGGGTCGGCAGGCGGTAGTCATTCACAGAAGAGTTGTCACGGCAATGTCTTTCGGCGGTCGGCGGTCAGTGGTCGGTGGTCATTATTAGAGGAAAACTTTCATGAAGACAAAGCTACCCGTCGGTGTTATTGGCCTGGGCCGGATGGGCCAGGTTTATGCGCGCCACCTGGCAACCCGAGTGACTCAGGCTCGCATCGTCGCCGTGGCCGATGCCATGCAGGAACGGGTGCAGACCTTTGCCGCTGAATTCGGCATCGCATCCTGGTCTACAGACTACCGTGACGTTCTGGCCAATAAGGAGATCAAGGCTGTTTTTGTCATCTCCCCAACCAGCACCCACCGCGAGGTAGTCATTGCCGCGGCAGAGGCGGGCAAGGCCATTTTCTGCGAGAAACCCGTGGCCTTGACCCTGGCCGATACCGACGCCATGCTGACCGCCATCGAGAAAAAGGGAGTGATGTTCCAGGCGGGTTTCATGCGCCGCTTTGATGCAGGTTATGTCGCCGCTAAAAAACAGATCGAAGCCGGAGTTATCGGCCAGCCGACTACCTTCAAATCCATCGGGCGCGACCCTTTCTGTCCCGATGTGGCTTACGCCGACCCGCATGTCAGTGGCGGCTTGATTTTGGATATGGCCATCCACGATTTTGATCTGGGCCGCTGGCTGATGGGTGCTGAAGTCAAACGTGTCCATACTGAAGGGGGGCTGCTGGCCTGTCCTCAACTGAAGGCGGTGGGAGATATTGACAACGCCGTAATCAACATGCTTTTCCAGGGAGGGGCGCTGGGCAACGTCGAGGTCAGCCGCAACGCTTTCTATGGGTACGACATCCGCACCGAAGTCTTGGGGACCGACGGTTGCCTGCAAATTGGCTATTATCGCCAAACGCCCCTGCTGCTTTTGAACCGCCAGGGCATTAGCCACGATATGGTCCCCTACCTCATGGAGCGCTTCGGCGAAGCCTACCTGGCTCAAACCCTGGATTTTGTCGAGCGAGTTCTCGAGGAGCGGCCCCCGGCCGTCGGTGGCTTCGATGCCCGGGCGGCCCTGGAAATTGGCCTGGCCGCTACCCAGTCCTATGCCGAAGCCAGGCCGGTGGACCTGCCGTTGAACAGCGGCCTCTAACCGGGGTCAGAGGGAAGACTCATCGCCCATCAAAAGTGTTTGGTCCTCGTCTCCAGTCATCTTGTTTCCAAACCCTGTCCTGCCCACAAAGGATCTTTGGCTCAGCGAAGCCGAAGGGTCAGTTCGGGAAAGGGATTGCCAAAATAATTTAAGCCGCAATCGTTAACTTGAATATTGACGTAGCCATTGACCTGTGTTATACTGCTTTATGCACACGTGTGCGTAAACTAAGTGAAACCAATCAACTATTTTATTAACCAATGGAGGTTCAACAATGAAAGGTTTATTATTAAACGCTACCTGGAGTCCCCGGCCCGATTACCATGTATCGGACTGGGAAGAAGAAACCGGCAAAGCCATTACCGGCAGCAGCATCTGGCGCTACCCCAAGCTGGAAGTCACCGATCGGCCCGACCCCAAAATTGCTCCCGACCAGATTTTGCTGGAAGTGAAGGCTTGCGGCGTGTGCGGTTCCGACCTGCACTTCTATGAAACCGACTCCGACGGCTACATGCTGTACCCCGGCCTGACCAAATTCCCGGCTATCACCGGCCACGAACTGTCCGGCAAAGTGGTCGAGGTGGGCAAAGAAGTCAAAGACCTGAAAGTGGGCGACATGGTCACTGTGGAAGAGATGATCTGGTGCGGCCACTGCACCCCCTGCCGCAATGGCTTCCCCAACCACTGCTCCAACCTGGAAGAAATCGGCTTCACCACCGACGGCGGCTTTGCCAACTACCTGGCCATTGGGGCCAAATATGCCTGGAAGATCAACGCGATTGCCGAGCGCTTTGGCGATGAAAAGAAAGCCTACGAAGTGGCGGCGATGACCGAGCCGACCTGCGTTTCCTACAACGCCATGTTCTCGCGGGCCGGCGGCTTTAAGCCGGGGCACTACGCGGCCATCTTTGGGGCTGGCCCGATTGGTCTGGCGGCTATCGGCCTGGCCAAAGCTGCCGGCGCGGGCATCATTGCCGCTTTTGAAGTGATGCCGGAACGCCGTGAACTGGCCAAAAAGATTGGGGCCGACTTTGTCTACGATCCGCGCCAGGTTCGCGCTCACGAGGCTCTGCTGGAATTGAGCAAGGGCGAGGGCTTTAACTTCTTCGTCGAGGCCGCCGGTGCGCCGCACCTGGCCGTACCCGAAATGGTCAAAAGCCTGGCCGTCAATGCCAAGATTGTGCAAATTGGCCGGGCCGCCCAGGATGTGCCGCTCTACCTGGAAACCTTCCAGGTTCGCCGCTCCCAGTTCTTTGGGGCGCAAGGCCACTCCGGCGACGAGAACTTCCCCAACGTCATCCGCATGGTCGCTTCGGGCCGGCTGGACCTCAGCCCGATGATTACCGCCCGCTTCCCGCTCAAAGACGCGGTGAAAGCCATCGAGCAGGGCACCAAGCGCATTGACGGCAAGGTGATGGTGTTCCCCAACTGATAACACGACCGCTGACCGTAGACCGCCGACCGCAGTTTGAAAGCAGCGGTCGGCCGTCGGTGGTCGGCGGTCATCACTATAGACAATACTTTAAAACCCAATAAAGGAGAGACAAATGGCAAGCACAAATGGAAAAATGACCGTACCAGAAGGGCTGCTGGCGACCAATCAGCCCGATTTGTTTTTTGAAGATAACGCCGTTGGCCGCATGAAAAAGGAAATCTGGGAGGCCAGCGACGCAGAGATTGACGCAATTCTGACTGAATACGGCATGCCTGCCCCAGTTGAGTGGGGCAAAACCGGCTCTTACATCCAGACGACCGTGCGCTGGAAAGTGGTCGAGGAGCGCCGCAAAAACGACATCATTTTCCTGCCCATTGGCTGCACCGAAAATCATGGCCTGCACCTGCCCACCGCCACCGATACCCTCTTTGTCAGCCAGATCATCGAGGGTGTGCGCCGCTTTACCGGCAAGCGTGGCGCGCCCTGTTCCCTGTCGCTGCCGCCGTTAAATTTTGGCACGCACCCCTTCCACCACATGGGCATGTCCGCCACCTGCATTGTCCGCGAAGATGTTGCTCGCGAGATGTTGATTGATGCCATGCTGGGCCTGTGGAACGATGGCTGGCGCAAGCAAATCCTGATCAACAACCACGGCCAACTGTGGATGCTCGAGTCGGCCATCCAGGAACTCCAGAAACGCTACCAACTGCCCGGCATCTTCCGCGTGATTGACTGGCACCGGGCCGTGCGCGAATTCTTCCGCGAGAAGAAATTCGGCGGCGAGTATAACACCACCTTTGTCCACGCCTGCGAAGCCGAAACCTCCCTGGGCCTGTACCTCTTCCCCGACATGGTGGATATGAAGTACGCTGTCAACACCCAGGGCAAATCCTATCTGCCGGAAGGCCACTTTGACAAGTCGGTTGACCCTTACCGCCGGCCCAGCCGCTGGTCCGAGGGTGAAGGCCACTTTGCCATCGAAATCGCCTCGACGCCGGAAGGTGTGGTGGGGAACGCCGCCGATGCGACCGTTCAAAAAGCCAAGCGCCCGCTGGCGGCCATCCTGCGCTACCTGACCATTCTGCACGACGACATCCTGAACGCCTTCCCCGCCGGCAAAGTCCCGCCGGTTGAGGAAATCACCCTGCGCACCGCCGAAGAGATGGAACCCTTCCTGCGCGAGCCGCAAAGCCCCGGCTGGAAGTCGGTCTACGCCCTGCCGATGATTGGGCAGCGCTCGACGTTCTAAACTTTTGCCCATATAACAAAAACCGGGGAGTTACTGACAACTCCCCGGTTTTGTTGATGGTTCAAGTAGCCTATTATGCGTCTTTTCAAGGAGGAAATTATGCGCACTGTCAAAGTAGAAGAACTGAGCGTTGAAAAATTCCTGCCCTTTGGCACCTACGCCAACTACCTCAATCCCCAGACTGAAAAAATCGGGGCTGCGCCTATTGAATTTTTTCGGGATATGGTCCAGCAGTCCTTAGGCTCAACCTCGATTGCTTCTTTCTCCACCTGCCGGGTAGAAAAGCGTGAGGCGATCATTGACGTGACCGAGTACCATACCACCTGCGGTGAGGTCATGCTGCCCTTGGACAACGATGTCTTAATCCACGTCGGCCCGGCCACGCCGCCCAACGCTGGCGTACCCCTGGACAAAATCCGCGTGTTTCGGGTTCCGCGGGGTACGCTGGTTAGCCTGCGGCCGGGGGTGTGGCACCACGCCCCGTTTACCTTGAGCGACAATCCGGCCAATGTGCTGATTGTGCTGCCGGAGCGGCTCTACGCCAATGACTGCACCGTGGTGGAACTTGCCCCCAATGACCGGATCAGGATTGGCTGAGTCTAAAAATAAGGAGACCAACTTTGAACATCGAAGACATCCGGCGAGTGTTAATTGTTGGGGCCGGGACGATGGGCCAGCAAATCGGCCTGCAATGCGCTATGCACGGCTACCAGGTGATGCTCTACGATATTGATCTAGCGGCCCTGGACACTGCCCAAACCCAAATCAAAATGTACACGGGTCACCTGACGGCCCAAGGGCGGCTTGCTCAAGGCGAGGTCGAAGCGGTATTGGCCCGGATAATACCTACTTCTGATCCCCAGCAAGCCGCCGAGGCTGACCTGCTCAGCGAGTCGGTGCCCGAAGACCCGGCCCTGAAAGGCAAAATTCTGGCTCAGTTCAACGACATATGCCCAGCCCATACCCTTTTTACGACGAATACTTCCACCCTGCTGCCTTCCATGTTTGCTGAGGCGACAGGCCGCCCGGCTCAATTTGCCGCATTCCATTTTCACCAATTTGTGTGGGAGTCCAATGTGGTAGACATTATGCCCCATCCCGGCACCGCCGCCGAGACTGTCGCCCTATTGGAACTTTTTGCCCGGCGTATTGGGCAAATTCCGATTGTGCTCAAAAAAGAGAATTATGGCTATGTCTTCAATGCTATGCTGAGTGCCTTGAATCGCGCGGCGCTGAGTCTGGCCGCCGGCGGAGTAGCCTCCGTGGAGGATGTGGACCGCGCCTGGATGGTGGTCATGAAAACACGGATTGGCCCGTTTGGTATTCTCGATGTCATTGGTTTAGAAACAGCCTGGGATATTACCGAATATTGGGCCAAGGCGTTGCATGATCACCAATTACAGGCCAACGCGGACTTTCTCAAAAATTATATCGAGCAAAACCGGCTGGGTCTCAAGAATGGGCAAGGATTTTACACCTACCCGAACCCAGTCTACCAGCAACCCGGCTTTTTAACCGGCGAATAGGATCAAAAAGCGATGAAACTCTCGATCGTTCTATCCACCCATGCTGCCCAATTTGAGGCGGTTGCCTTTAAGGGCGACTTTGAAACCAATATTGCCAAAATTGCCGGATACGGCTATGAAGGCGTAGAATTAGCTATCCGCGACCCGAAGCTGGTCAACCCGGACGAGTTGGAAGCGGTTATTCACCACCAGCACGGCCTGGATGTCCCGGCCATCGGCACTGGCCAAGCCTGGGGTGAGGAGCGTCTTTCCTTCACCAACGCCGACCCCACCGTACGCCGGGCCGCGATTGAGCGCATCAAAAGTCATATTCCTCTGGCAGCGCGTTTCAACGCTGTGGTCATTCTGGGGCTAATCCGGGGCATCACCCCGGCGGGGCAAACCCACGAGCAATCTATGGCTTATCTGGTCGAAGCTTTGCAGGAATGCTCTGCTGCTGCTGCGCCTCACGGAGTGCGCTACGCCCTGGAGCCGCTCAACCGCTACGAAACCGATTTGATTCACACCATCGCCGATGGCCTGGAACTGATCGAACGGGTCGGAGCCGATAATTTTGGCCTGCTGCTGGATACTTTTCACATGAATATCGAGGAGCCGTCAGTCGAGGAAAGTATTCGCGCCTGCGGGAAGCGCATCTTCCACTTTCATGTAGCAGACTCAAACCGCTGGCATCCGGGCGCGGGCCACATTAACTTTGAGAGCATTTTGACCACCCTGTTTGCCACCGGCTACAGCGGCTTTGTCTCCGGTGAATTCATGCCCAAACCTGATGCGGATACCGGGGCCAGGCGAGCGATTGAGTATTTGCGGGGTCTACCCGTGTGACGACGGTTTACGATACTACTTCACCCACCACCTGCCGGCCATCTTCAATGACCGAGTCGCGCAGAATGACTGCATCTTTGATCAGAACGTCGGCCCCGATTTGACAGTTGCGCTCGATGTAAACGCGCGGTCCGATGACGCAGCCCGGGCCAATGACCGTGCCTTCTTCGATCCGCAGCGGGGTAATCAGGTGGGTATGCTGGCCGACACTTTGCGGCGCTAGCTGGGGAGTGTTGCCCCCGGTGGTCAAATAATGGCGGTTGAGGGCCAGCAGGTCGCCGGCGTTGGTCAACTGCAGGCGGCTGGGGGTCAGCACCCCGGTCACACGGCCGTCGTGGTCAATTAACATTTGCAGCGCATCTTGCAGTTCATATTCACCACGGGGCGAAAGTTCTACCTGCGGCAGATAGGTCAGCAGTTTGGGCGAGAAAACGTACAGAGGCAGGCTGGCAATGTTAGAAGGCGCTTCTGCCGGGGAAGGTTTCTCGACAATACGCGAAATTTGCCCATCGCGCCACTCGATGATGCCGGTGCGGCTGGCCAGGGTTCGGTCAATCTCCATCAGGCTCAAGGTAGCGTTGGCCGCCTGCTGCTGGTGCGTTTTTAATAATTCGGCCACGTGTTCGGCAGGGGTGAGATTATCGCAGGCTGAGAGGATGAAGGTATCATGGATGTAGGGCGCGGCCAGGCTGAGGGCGTTAGCCATGCCCAGGCGCTCCGGCTGGACTACAAATTGCAGTTTCACTTTCAGGGCTGATTGTTCGCGGAAGTAGCGGCCTACCTCGCCATCCTCCCGGCTCACAACGAGGATGAAGTCGTGAATGCCGTTCTGCACGAGTCCTTCCATCACCCGCTCGACGATGGGCTTGCCCAGAATAGGGACCATGGCTTTGGTCCGGTTCAAGGTGATGGGGTTCAGGCGCGATCCTTTACCGGCGGCTAAAATTACGGCTTGCATGGCTCAACTCTCCACACAGATCTGGGCCTGCCCGTCGGGCTGGCAGAAGTGGATACTGTAGGCGGACGCCTCGTCGGGGTGGGCGGCCGGATAGCGGCGATGGATGGCTTCGGCAATGGTCTCGCGCGCGGAGGGGTCAATCAAGGCCAGGCAATTGCCCCGAAAGCCTGCGCCGCTGAAGCGCGTGCCGTAGACACCGGGCGTGTCACGCAGCGTTTCATACAGGGTGATGAGCTGGGGACTGCCGCACTCATAGTTGTTGATGGAGCTGTGGCCTGACTCCGACATCAGTGCGCCAAAGCGGCCCAGGTCGCCATCGCGCCAGGCTGTGATGCCATCCTGAACACGCTGCATTTCGCCAAAATAGTGGCTGGCCCGGCGTTTGAGATTAAGCGGCAGGCGCTGGCCCTCGGCCATAAAGGTGTCCGGATGGACGTGGCGCAAGCGGGCATCCTCCTGGTTGGGCTGCCCATTATAGCTAAGGAGCAGGCCAGCTGCTTCCTGACATTCGGCCACCCGGTTGTTGTAGTCGGTGCCAACCAGCACCCGGGTCAGGCCGGAATAGACGACCAAAATTTCGAAGGTTCCGTTGGGTTGAGGCCCAGGAATCCGGTCAACCTCGAGCGTCTGGCAGTCAATGGAGGTGAGATGCTCGCGCTCGCTGAACAGGATCACCGATTGGTCGAGAATACCGTTGTTGAGACCGATGTATTGGTTCTCGGTGAAGCGAACCAGGGCCACATTATTCTCCGGCGGTTCCTCCAGGTGATTGACTGCTTCGAGCGCCAGCAAGTAGGCGATGGTCACTGCCGCCGAGGAACTAAGTCCGCCGATAGGCATTTCACCATCAACAACGCCGACCAGCCCGTGTTGAAGCCGATGCGTTTGCTGCAAGGCCAGCACCGCGCCACGGATGTAGTTGCCCCAATCGCGGGGGGTGTAGGCCGGCACGTGATCCAGGCTGAACGCTACTGCCGGTTCAAAATTGAAACTTTCGACATAAACTGAGGCGTCGGTCGTGGGGGCAAAGGCCAGCAGAATGGATTGGTCAATGGTCATGCCGGTGACCCGGCCCAGTTGGTGGTCAATGTGCGCGCCCAGGGGGCAGATGCGCAGCGGCGCTCGAACCACGCCAATTCTGGTCGGGTCTACTTGAGGATGGCGCTTGAGCCGGGAAATCAAGCTCGCAACGCGTTCGGCTTCGGGCCGAGTGGTACGGATAGGGGGAGCGGGGTGCGAGACAACGTGAAACATAAAACCTCCAGGGGTATTTTGGACATTGCCCTGATTATAGTATCTTTCTATGAGTAGACAAAAAGGAAATTAATGCTATGACGACACTTTTAACCTATCTCCATGCCAATGAAGTAGCTCCAGCCTTGCCGGAGGGTGAAGCCCAAAGCCTGACCGCCGAGCTGGAGTCCTGGAGCGGCTTGAAGGTTTATCCCCGCTCTATCGTGGCTGCCCAACATTCAATTTTATTTTTGGCCCGGCAAGGGGTTGAAAAATATTTGGGAATATTGTCCAGGGGAAACGGCAGGGCTGGCTTTACCGGCCAAACAAAATCGGTCGCCGGGGATGGCTCTGACCTGACCCTGACGATTTGCCCGGCCAACACAAGCAACGCAACGGCGCTGCGGGCAATTCTGCCTTTTTTGGTAGCCCGGCCGCTCGGTCTGCGTAAATCCGCCGGCTGCGGCGACCGACTGGGCCTGGCCACGCCGGGGCATGTTCGCGCCATTCGCCACTCCAGCATGGCTCCCATCCTGGCCCAACAATCCATGCGCGAAAATGCCCGCACCGGGCGCACCCCGCAGCAGGTGATGGACGAGGCCATGTGGGGCGTCTTTCAAGAAGGCTGGCGCGAGGGTTTTGGGGCCGACGCCGATCACTTAAAAACGACCCGCGATATTGACATCTGCGTAGCCGCCGGATACACCTTTTACACCATTGACCCCGGTGAGTATGTTGATAACAGCGCCAACACCGCCTCGGCCAGCGAGCTGCAGCCAAAGCTTGCAGCCCTACCCTGGACGGCGCTGGACAGCAACCCCGCTAACCTCGAACAGCGCCTGGCCGAAAAGCCGTTCGACCTGGGAAGTTTCAGCCTGACCATCAGCCGGGAAGAGTTGTGGCGGGCGGCGGCCAAGTATGGTCGGGCGGTGGCTCACACCGTCAGCATGTACCACCACCTGGCCGGGGCGATGGGCGAGCGGCCCTTCGAGCTGGAAATGAGCGTGGACGAAACCGAAACCGTCACCACCCTGGCCGAGCATGTCTACATTGTCCACGAACTCAAGCGGTTGGGAGTTAAGTGGGTCAGCTTGGCTCCGCGCTACGTCGGCGAATTTGAGAAAGGAGTGGATTACAAAGGCGACCTGGCCGAATTTGAGCGCTCTTTCGCCCGCCATTTTGCCGTGGCCCAAGCTTATGGTCCTTACAAACTCAGCCTCCACTCCGGCTCCGACAAATTCAGCATCTATCCCATCGCCGCCAAAGTGGCCGGGGAGTTGGTGCATCTCAAAACCGCCGGGACAAGTTATCTGGAAGCGCTGCGGGCCATTGCCGTGCTCAACCCGGCCCTCTTCCGCGAGATCGTCGCCTTTAGTCTGGAACGCTACCCTGCCGACCGCGCTACCTACCACGTGTCTGCCGAAGTGGCCAAAGTGCCGGATATAACAAAATGGCCGGATGACAAACTGACTGCCCTGCTGGACGATTTTCATGGGCGGGAAGTGTTGCATGTCACCTTTGGCTCGGTGCTGAATCATCCCCCCTTCCGCGAACCCTTCTTTGCTGCCCTGCGCGGCGATGAGGAAACCTATTACCAGATGTTGGAAAGGCACTTTGCCAAACATTTTAGCCCGTTTGGTCAATAAGCAGGGATCGATAGACAGTAATCAGCTATCGGTACCCCAGAGTCAAGTGTCTGGCTACTGATAACTGGCTACTGACTACTGTTTCCGAGGAGAATTAATATGGACTTTGCCGAATTATCCCAAATGTATAACTTTACCGGGCGCTCAATAGTGATTACGGGCGGGGCCGGGATCTTGGGGGGGGAGATAGCCTGCGCGCTGGTAGGATGTGGGGCCAGTGTGGCCCTCATTGACCGCGATCCGGCGCTGGCCGAGCGCCTGATGCACCGCTTTGAAACCAGCATTGGCGAGGCTATCGTCGTTTACGGCGATGTGCTCAAGCCGGAAACTCTGCAAGTAGCAGCCGAGACGGTGATAAAAACCTTTGGGCGGGTTGACAGCCTGATCAACGGCGCCGGCGGCAATAATCCTCGCGCTACCACCACCCCCGACCAATCTTTCTTCGACCTGCCGCCGGACGCCCTGCGCTTTGTTTTTGATTTGAACCTGCTGGGGACCATTTTACCCAGCCAGATTTTTGGTAGATACATGGTTGAGCAGGGTGAAGGGATTATCCTCAATGTTTCCTCGATGAATGCTTTTCGCCCCTTGACCCGGATTCCGGCCTACTCTGCGGCGAAAGCCGGGGTCAGCAATTTTACCCAGTGGCTGGCGGTGCATATGGCTCAGGAATATTCGCCGCGCATCCGGGTCAACGCCGTCGCCCCCGGCTTCTTTTTAACCGAGCAGAATCGTTTTCTGCTGACCGACCAGGAGACCGGTGCGTTGACAACTCGCGGCCAAAGTATTATCAGCCACACCCCGATGGGCCGCTTTGGCACGCCGGAAGACCTGTTGGGTACGGTTATGTGGCTGCTCTCACCGGCCTCGGCCTTTGTTACCGGGGTTGTCGTGCCGGTAGACGGCGGGTTTTCAGCATTTGGCGGAGTCTGAGGCGAGAGAGTAATATAGCGAAAGGTTGGTCAATCAAGGTAGCATCCCCTGTCGGGGGCAGGTGGCAGTAAAGTCGCAGGGGGCATAATTCTCCTGTCTACTGTCTACCGTCTACCGTTTACTTTTCTTGAAGGAGGTTATGATGCTTATTGGCAAAGGTAGTGAAGACAGGTATTTAGCGGAGTCTGAAATCCGGGAGCTAACGGCGGCGGCTCTAAACAGCGCCAGGCTGGATGGGAAACGGGTGCTCATCATCATCCCCGACAGCACCCGCACCGCGCCCATCCCCTTAATGTTTCGCCTCTTCCATGAGTACCTGGGCGACACGGCGGCGGCGCTGGATTATCTGGTTGCCCTGGGGACGCACCAGGCGATGAGCGAAGCCGCTCTTAACAAGCTGGTCGGCGTGACCCCAGAGGAACGGGCGGGCAAGTATGCTAAAGTCAACATTTTTAACCATCGTTGGGATAAACCGGAAACCTTTGTCACCCTGGGCCAGATAACTCCGGCAGAAATCCAAGCGATCACCGGCGGCCTGATGAGCCAGGCGGTAGATGTCCGCCTTAACAAAATGGTCTTTGACTACGACCAACTCATCATCTGCGGCCCGACTTTCCCCCACGAGGTGGTCGGCTTTTCCGGCGGCAACAAATACTTTTTCCCCGGCATCGGCGGGCCGGAGGTGATCAATTTCTCCCACTGGCTGGGAGCAGTCATCACCAGCTACGATGTTATCGGCACCAAGCAGACGCCGGTGCGCCGGGTGATTGACAAAGCCGCCGCCTTTATTGACAAGCCCAAGCTGTGCTTCAGCATGGTCGTCAAAGGGGAGGATTTGGCCGGGCTGTATGCCGGCACGCCGGAGGAAGCCTACGATGCAGCGGCTGACCTGTCGGCCAAACTGCACATCAACTGGATTGAGCAGCCCTATCAGCGGGTGCTGTCGGTCATGCCAAAAATGTACGACGACATCTGGACCGCGGCCAAGGGCATGTACAAAATGGAGCCGGCCATTGCCGCTGGCGGCGAGGTGGTGATCTACGCCCCGCACATTGACGAGATCAGCTACACCCATGGCAAGCTGCTGGACGAGATTGGCTACCACGTGCGGGATTATTTCTTGAAGCAGTGGGACAAATTCAAGCATTATCCGGGCGGGGTGCTGGCCCACAGCACCCACCTGCGCGGCATCGGCGAGTATGATGCCGCCAGTGGAATTGAGTCGCCGCGGATCAATGTCACCCTGGCGACCCGCATCCCGGAGGAACGCTGCCGCAAACTCTGCCTGGGTTATCTTGACCCGGATAGGATTAATCTTGAGGAGTGGCGCAGCCGGGAGGCTGAAGGGATATTATTGGTGCCAAAAGCAGGGGAACTGCTCTATCGCCTCAAGCCTAAAAATGGGCATTCCGCTAATTGATGGTACAATAGTTCTCGCTGGGATTAGGGGATTGGGGGATTTTAAAAAAATTTATTCCCTAATCCCCCAATCCCGGCTAAAATCTCCTGACCGAATAACTGCATCATTAGAATGACTGTTCAAGACCGCTTTGTAAACATTGGTCTCAACCTGCATGTCCGCGAATGGCCGGGTAACAAAGTTCCTTTTGTGCTGCTGCATGGCCTCTCCAGCAATTGCCGCACCTGGGAGATGGTGGCGGCCCGACTTGCCGTAGCCGGCCACCATGTGGTGACGGTTGACCAGCGCGGTCACGGCCTAAGTGACAAACCTGCCACCGGCTTCGATTTTGCCACCGTTACGACAGACCTGGCGGATTTGCTGTCGGTTCTGCAACTGGAGCAGCCGATCGTCGTCGGCCAGTCCTGGGGCGGCAACGTCGTGCTTGAGTTCGGGGTGCGTTATCCTGATTTGGCCCGCGGGCTGGGCTTTGTGGACGGCGGCTTTCTTGACCATCAGGCCCGGCCCAATCCCTCCTGGGAGGCCGTTTCCACCGAGTTAAGGCCGCCCGACCTGGATGGCATGCCCCGCGAGTCCCTGAAACGCCGGATACAGGAGGCTCACCCCGATTGGAGCGAAGAAGGCATTGAAGCGACCCTGGCCAATTTTGAAACGCTGCCCGATGGCACCATTCGCCGCTGGCTCGACATTCCCTACCACATGCTAATTTTGCGGGCTATGTGGGAGCAGCGCCCCCCCGCACTCTATCCCCGGGTCACGAAGCCGGTCCTCATCTGCGTCGCCGACAGCGGCGATGCCTGGACTGAACACAAACGCAAACTGGTGGCAGCGGCAGAGGCCGGCCTGCCCCGCTGTGAGGTTCATTGGTTTCCCGCCACCGATCACGATATCCATATTCATCGTCCTGATGAATTGACGAAGTTGTTTTTGCAGGCAATGGGGAGCGGAATTTGGCGGCCTGATTAAGCGTCCATTTCAAAACTTCGCTGTCCCCACTATGAATTCCTCAAGGAGCCTCATGCACAAATCTTCGTCTGCACACCGCGCAAGCTCCGCTTTAACCTTCGCCAGCAGTCACCGGCTGGCTGTCGGCCTCTACCTCATTATCGCTTTTCTCTATTGGGCCTCGCTCTACCTTTACATCCCTACCCTGCCGACTTACATCCAGGGCAAAGTGAACGACCTGGCCCTGGTCGGCGTGATCCTCTCTATGTATGGTCTGTGGCAGGCGGTGATCCGGCTGCCCCTGGGCATTGCCGCCGATTGGCTGGGCTGGCGCAAGCCGTTCATTATTTTCTGCTTGGCCCTATCCGGCCTGGGAGCCTGGCTGATTGCTCAAGCCGACAGCCCGACCCAGTTGCTGGTGGGACGGGCCGTTACCGGCCTGGCCGCCGGGACATGGGTGCCGCTGGTGGCCGTCTTCAGCAGCCAATTTCCGGCTCACGAGGCGGTCCGGGCAACAGCCATCCTGACCCTGGTCAGCTCACTGGGCCGGATGTCGGCTACCAGCCTGACCGGATCGCTCAACAACTGGGGGGGCTACTCCCTGGCCTTTTTTCTGGCCACGGGTGTAGCTGGACTGGCTATCCTGCTGGTATTGCCTGCTTACGAGCAGCGACGCCCGGTAGTGCGCCCCTCCCTGGGCAGCACCGGCCGCCTGATTACGCGCCGGGATGTATTGTTACCGGCTGTTCTCGCGGCAGTGGGCCAATATGCCGATTGGGGCATTACCTTTGGTTTTATGCCCATTCTGGCGAAGCAGTTGGGGGGAACCGGCGCCACCCAGAGTCTGATGGTCAGCATGCATTTGGGGGTCATTGCCCTGGGCAATCTGGCCGCGTCAGCCCTGGTAAATCGGGTTAGCTCCCAGCGTTTGGTCTACTTTGGTTTTGGAGTGGTAGCTTTGGGAATTGGGCTGGCGGCGTTGGCGCCTTCGTTAGCCGTGTTGTTTGTGGCCCAATTTTGCCTGGGGTTAGGTCAGGGGATGAATGGCCCGGTTTTACTGGGGCTGAGTATTCGCTACGTGGCCGATGCCGAGCGGACGACAGCCGTGGGCTTACACCAGTCTGTCTACGCCGTTGGCATGTTTGCCGGGCCGTGGTTGAGCGGCATCCTGGCCGAGGCCGTGGGCCTCCGGCCTATGTTTGGAGTGACCGCCTGCGCCTGCCTTTTGGTCGGTCTCTTCATTGCCTCACGGCTGGCGGCACGAGGAGGAAATCAGTCAGTCTAAACAAGGATCTCAGGGAACTTGAGAGAAAAGTTCCGACGAGTTCCTTCAGTTCCTACCCTCTATCTTCTAATTCAGCCAGCCACTGCTGGACGTAGTCGGCGCTGGGGGAGCGAATTTTTTCAAAAATGGCCAGGGCCTGTTTGAGATACTGCTTGGCTCGCTCCGTCTGGCCCAGGTCGCGGTAGGCCAATCCCAAGTTGCCCAAACTGTTGCCCTCACTGTGCCGGTCGCCGGTTTGGCGGGCGGTGGTCAGGGCCTGTTCAAAATGCTCAATGGCCCACCTGGCGTGGCCCATGGTGCGGTAAGTATCGCCCAGGTTGCCCAACCAGTCGCCTTCATTGGGCCGGCCCAACTGCCAGGCCGCCATTAAGCCAACCTCGTTGGCAATGACCCGCTCGGCCCAATACCCCTGCCGGTCCAAGTAATCCTCAACTGCTGCCGCCAGACCATAGGCCGCTTCCCAATCTCCCAATTCCACACAATCGGTTAAAATCTGCATTAAATGGGGCCGGTCGGCCTCCAGGCGGGCGTAACCCTCACGGCCCAACGCGCTCTGCTCCCAGGCCAGGGCCATGTAGCAGGTGGCTAATCGCCGCACCGTATTGGCAGGCGAAGTGAGCTGCTGGCGAGCATACCTGTGAATGAGAGGGTGACTGACTTCATAGCGCTGTCCATTCTGCCGCAGTAAACCATAATCAACCAGCTTATCCAGCGCCCGACGCACATCAGGAGTGGACTCTTCAACTTTTTGTTTGAAAAGTTTACGGACTGAGGCCAGGACCCCCTGATTAGGTTCAATAGTTAGTGTTTTGACCACCATTTCCGGATCAAACGGGGCCAGGGCCAATAATCCGACAACCGCCAGCGCCTGTTGAGCTGTTTCGCTGACGTGGCTCAAGCTGCGCTCCAACAGCAGGGGGACACTTTCCTGCTGGCGCTGGTCGAGTGGCAGGCCAGCCAGCGCTGTACTTTCCAGCCAGGCCAGAAGTTCGGCAGCGCTCTCTTTATGGGCAGACAGGTACTGCCCGGCCAGCCGAATGGTCAGAGGCAGTCCACCGAGCAGTTCGCAGATAGGCTCAGTAATAGATTTGTCGGTGGCCCGCCAGCCGCCCCAGGCTTGCAGCAGGGCCATTGCATCAGATAGGTGAAGCGAACCTACTGCCCGGCAGGTCGTCACTGCGGCATGGATTTGGCGGCTGGTCAATAAAATGCTGCAATTGCCGGGCAGTGCCAACAGTCCGGGCAGATCGTCGGCCTGTTCCGCCCCGTCAAACACAAGCAATGCTTGCCGTCCAGCCAGGGCGCGTTGGACCGCTTCGTAGGGGCTGGGTGTGGGCGTTTCGTTTAAGGTGCGGGCAATGTATTCCAGGGCAATATCCACCCGCGGCTGGTTGTAGAAATTGTGATAAAAGATGCCGTCGGGGAAAGCCGACGGCGGACTTTGGCCGGGAGCCAACTTCCAGACGGCGGCGGCAGCCAGGGCGCTTTTGCCGATGCCCGCTGGTCCACACAGAGCCACCACCTGGCCCGGCTGAAGATCGGCCAAGAGTTGAGCCAGTTCCGGCTCGCGGCCGGCAAAAGACTCGGCTTGTCGGGGCCGTTGTAAAGGCGCGGCACTCTTCGTCGGGTGGGGTACCGTGCTGCTGGGCGTCGTTTTGATCTTGTCCAGCAAACTCTGGGCCAGGACACGCAAGGCCGGGTCTTGCTCAGCCTTACTCACAGCCAGTTCCTCTTTCAGCACCGTTTGCCGCCCTGTCGAAGCCGGCTGCTTTTCCAGCATCTCCAGCGCCCCGATCACATCGCTGCCTGCCCCATACTTCCGGCGCAGAGCTAACTTGAGCGTTTCGTAAGCTTCCAGGGCCGGTTTCTGGCTTCCAGTGGAGTTAGCCGCCTGAGTGGTTAGGGCGGCAACAATAGCAGTGGCGATTGTCTCCATGGGTGTCTCCTTAAGTGGTGATGAGATCAGTATATCATGATCAGGGAGGCGCTGACAATGACTCGATTCCGTACTTTATACCCTCTCCTTAAAACGGGCGAGGATAGGGAAGAGGTGATCGGTACTCAAAAAGTTATCTCTCGTATCAGCGCATTATTCTGCGTGGTCAACTCCTCGTAGCGATTAATGTCGTCCACGATAGCGGTGATAGTTTGTCTGCCACCCAGGGGCAAAGCCTTGACCGCGCGGATAAGCTGCGAGGTACCGGGGGCCATCGGTGGGGTGATGCCGTAGGTGGCGTACTGGCCGTTGACAAAGAAGGCCACGCCGACGACATCGGGGGTGGGGACGCCGCCAATGTTGGAGACGGTGGCGGTCAGGATGACCTGGCCGGAGGGGTCGCGTTCAAAGCCGATGGCGTCGAGGGTAGAGTCGGGCAGTGTGGTCGTTGGCTGGGGGAAGATCTGGAACTCCTGGTCAAGCGAATTATTGGTTTCGGAAAGTTCGGGGTAGCGGTTGACATCGTCCACCACGCCGGTCAGCCGGTGGCGGCCGGCCACGGCCCGCCAGGGAGTGACGGCGCGGACGGTGCGGGTCTCGCCGGCGGCCAGGGCCGTGGTGGTGCCAAAAGTAATCTGCTGGCCGTTGACCAGAAAGGCCACGCCGACAACATCGCCTGTCGCCGCTGCACCAACGTTGCGCACCAGGGCCTCAAAGGTCAGCATGTCACCTTCATTGAAACGGTCCTGGCCGAGGCTAAGGCTGAGGATGAGGGTGTCGGCCAGGGGGGCGGGGGCGGGATCGCCAAAGTTGATTTGCTTGACCAGGACATTGTTTTGCTCGTTTAGCTCCGGGTAGCGGTTAACATCGTCCACGATGGCCGTGATCTTATGCACGCCGGTCAAGTTGAGAGCCTGTTGAGCGCGGACAGGCTTGGCTTCGCCGACAGGCAGCGGCGAGATAAGGCCAAAGGTGGTGTATTTATCGTCCACAAAAAAGGCTACCCCCACCTGGGCGGCGGTTTCGGCAGTACCCGTGTTGGCGACCAGCGCCGCCAGCCGCACCTGGCCGCCTTCCAGCCGTTCAAAGGCGATATCGCGGATAATCGTATCGGCCAGGCCGGGAGCCGGCTTGCGTTCCACCTGGAACTTAACCGCCAGGGAGTTGTTGGTTTCCGAGGCTTCGGGGTAGCGGTTGATGTCGTCCACGATGGCGGTCAGGGTGTGCTCTCCGGCGGTGGCAGTCCAGGGAGCCACGGCTTTGATGACCCGGCTGCCGCCCGCTGCCAGGGCCGGCGACGTCCCAAAGGTAACGTAGCCCCCATCCACCAGAAAAGCAACCCCAACTGTGCCGCCGGTAATCGCTCCGCCGATGTTGCGCACCGTCGCTTCAAAGGTAATCACATCGCCCTCGACGAGGGTAGGTTTGCCAAAGCCAACAGCGGCGACAATGGTATCGGCCAGTTGGCCGGGCGGCGGCGCGCCCACCTCTTTGAACAAAAAGGCACGGCGGCGGCGAATCCAATCTTTGAGGCGGTCGCGCTCCTGCTCGAACTGCTCGTTGGTGGGCCACTTTTTGGTATCTTGATAAACCAGGGCGCGAATGTCGTTATAATAGGCGTCAATTTTAGGGAAGAGTTTTTCTTCGGTAAACTCGCTGTTCAACAAGGTGGTGAGCCTGGCCAATAACCGGGGGTAATACGTGGGGTTATTGAGGACGCGCTGGCTCAATGCGTTGCTCATCTGGTTCGAGCCTTTGATCGAAGTGCCTTCGGACAAGTCGTCACACAGGCCGTCGCAATAATCGTTCCAATTGCGGCCCCAGGTCAGGTCGTAATCCCAGGGCAGGATTTCCCGCTTGCCGTCACCGGGGCGGCGGTGCAAATAGTAGTTTTTGTGGTAGGTATCGTTGCTCTGGACCAGGGTATTGACCGCCAGCCAATCCAGGTAGGGATCCACGTCCAGAATTTGATCGAGAAATTGGGCAATGGTGGCCGCATCCCAACTGTTGACGGCCCGGATGAAGGTGTCGAGATCGCTAAAATCTTCGTCTTCGGGGTGGTCTTTTTCGTACAGCAAGGGCAGCACTTCTGGCGGCTGCGGGCTAAGAGTAGCCCCCACGTAGACGCCGTTGATGACTCCCCCGTTGGCCTGAAACAAGCTGCCAATCTCGCGCTGGTGGTTGCGGAAGTAATATTCATCAATATGTTCCAGGCCGGTATAGACTCCCCGCTCCAGAACCTGCCCCTCCCGGCTACGGATGGTGTAATCCACATGCCACGCTTTGGAAGCCGGCGTCTTGGTTTTGGCAAACAAATCAAAGGAAAGCCGCTCGCGGATGAGGCTTTTATCGGAGTAGCTGCCGCTCAAATCAATCCGGCGGGTGTTGCCCTGGTAGAGCTGTTTTTTGGGGAATTTGATTTTGAACCCCTTTTTGGGGAAGTTGAGCGAGGTGGTGCCGCGATAACTGATTTCGCCCTGGCGGTGCAGCGCGCCGTCCACCCGGATATCAGCGTCAATCTCCAATTTTTGAGCCGGAGTGCGGACCATATTATCATAGTCGGCTTTGTTGACAATTGCGGTCAAGGTCATCAAGCCGGGCTGGCGGTCGGGAGGGGCGGCGGTGGCTAAGGTACGAAAGGTTTGATAGGCCGGCTTGGGTGAACCGTTGACGTCGAGCAGGCCAAAGGACGGAACCATGCCGTCGCTGTAGCAGAACCAGAAGGCGCGCTCTACCGAACCGCTGAACTGGTTGGCAATGGTGCGGTAGAAGCGCCACAGAAATTCAGCCTGCTGGGGCCGGTCAAGGTGCTGCTCGCCCATTTCGCTGATAACGATGGGTAAATTAGTTACGCGCTGGTAGTTAAGAATCAGGTTGCCGACGTAGCCAAAACCCCAGGTGGAACTGGGCCAGGTGGGTTCGGGGCGCTGGCCGTAGGGATGGAGGGCGACGGCGTCGGCGGGCAGCGTGCCTTTTTGGCTGCTGATGACGCTGGCCAGCCAGTTCCAGTTGCCGGAGCCCAGCCCAGCGGCGATGACCCGCGTCGTGGGGGCGGCGGCTTTGATTGCATCGTAGGTGCGGCGCAGCATGCGCCCAAAAACGGCTTCGGGCATGGTGCGGATGTATTCGGGGTGGGGTGGCAAATCCGGCTCGTTCCAGACCTGAAAGACGGGCCGCAGCGGGGCCAGGGCCTGGGCCAGTTGGCCGGCCCGCTGGGCAAAGGCATTGATATAGTTATCCCAGACCTGATCAGAAACGGGATGGATGGGCGCGCCGGGATAGGTTTCGTAGGTAAGGATGATCAGGGCGTCAATATTGGCCTGAGTTAGCTCTTGCAAGTGGTCGGCGTAGAAGCGCAGCCGTTGCGGATCGAGCTGGCTGCCGCCGCTGGCGTCTTTGTAGGAATAGCGCACGGCTTTAACGCCGAGACTGCGCAGTTCGGCAATTGTGGGATTGCCTTTGGGGTTGGCCGGGTCAATATTGAGTCCGTACATAAAATAGTCCTTTCGGCTAAGGAATTAAAGGAACTCGGAGGAACTGAGGGAACTCGGAGGAACTGAGATTTCTTGAGTTCCCATGAATTCCTGCCGTTCTTATAACCATTTTTTTCTCCTGAAATAAGCCAGCATGGCCATCCCGATTAAGAACATCACTGATAAAATGACTGGATAACCCCAGGGCCACTGTACTTCAGGGATGTAAAAGTTCATGCCATAAATGCTGGCAATGAAGCTGAGGGGAATAAAGATGGTGGCAATGATCGTTAAAACCTTCATCACCTCGTTCATCTTATTGCTCATACTGGAGAGATACAGTACCAGCATGCTGGCCAACATTTCACGGTAAGTTTCGATGGTTTCGATGACCTGGATGGTGTGGTCGTAAACGTCACGCAGGTGGGTGCGGGTAAGAGGCGTGATCAGGGCTACCTCGTCGCGGCTCAGGGCGGTGATGACTTCCCGCAGGGGCCAGACTGAAGTGCGCAGGTAAATCATTTCACGCTTGAGATGATGGATTTTCCGCACGGTTTGGGGGGTGGCGTCACTTAGCAGCTCATCTTCAACCGCGACGATTTGTTCGCCTAACATTTCCAGAATGAGGAAGTAGTTGTCAACGATGGTATCCAACAAAACATAGGCCAGGTAATCCGGCCCATTTTTGCGGAGCTGGCTTTTGCTGTTATGGATACGCTGGCGCACCGGGTCGAAGACATCGCCCTCTCGTTCTTGAAACGAGAGAACGTAATTGGGGCCGAGAACCAGGCTGATTTGTTCGATGAGAGTGCCTTTGTGGCGATTATTGTAGGAGAGCATTTTTAGGACAATGTAGAGATTGTCGCCAAAATCCTCCATTTTGGGCCGCTGGCTGGTGTTGAGAATATCCTCCAGTACCAAGGGGGAGACGCCGAAACAGTCGCCCAACTGCTCAATAACGCCGGCATGCAGGCCATCTACATTAATCCAGTTGACCGTTTGTTTATCCTTGAAGGTAAAACATTCCTCCAGGTGTTCAACTTCTTTTTCTTGCACTTCGGTTTCGTCGTAGTGGATAACGGTGATCCTGGCGGCTTCGGCGGGGTTGTCGCCGATGTACATGGGCGTGCCGGGCGGCAGGCCGGTTTTGTGGGATCGTTTGAGGATGCGTTTGGACATCGCCGTTCTCTCGTTTCTGAGCCGCGGGCTTGCAGCTAAGAATCAGGTCTTCAGAATCTCTACCAGTAGTTCGACAATTTGAGACGCATACTGTCCACCGGAGTCGAGCGTGGGATTGTAGATGGTCACATCCAGCCCGATCAACGCCGGTAATTGGGCCAATGGGCGCACCAGAGCGGCCAGTTCAGCCCAATTGAGGCCGCCGGGCATGGGATAATCAATGGCAGGAAGGACCGTCTCGTCCAGCACATCCAGGTCGAGATGCAGCCAGTAGCGGCCCGGCGTAAGGGCGAGCTTTTCCGCCACTTGAGCACCTACTTGGGCGGGCGCCTGCCGCACGGCCTGGGCTGTAAGCAGGTGCATCTCCGGTGTTACGATGCTGGGATCGGGCGCACCCTCCTGGGCCGCCTGTTCGGCGTCGCGGTAGCCCAACACAAAGATGTCAGATGAAGCTGCCAACGGCGGCGGCCCGGCCAGGTCAACCAACCCGGCGGGGCCCAGCCCGCTCAAAATTGCTAATTCCATGTCGGCCGGCTCGCCCGTAGGTGAAGTTTGACCATCATAAAAATCCAGATGCCCATCCACAAAAGCCAGCCCGGTTCGACCCAATTGATCGCGCAGCGCGGCAAAGATGCCCAGCAGCAGGGTGCAGCAGCCGCCGACGACCAGAGGCCGTTCGCCCCGCGCCAGCAGTGCCCCCACGCCGGCCCGAATACCCGCCGAAGCAGCGCAAACAGCCTCGAAGCCGATGATGCCGGTCGCGGGATCGCGCCGGGGATCATCAAGCGTCACCGGCAGATCGCCCACATCAGGCATACCCAAGCGCCGGGCCAGCCCTGCCGCACGGAGCGCCGCCGGCATGCGCTCGACGCCGGCCGCCCGGCCGGTGCAGTCAATAGGAACACCAACAAGGGTGGTGAGAGAAGTGAGAGTCATATTAGTCTCATTTTACCTCAGGGTCAAAAATCCAGCCCTCCATCCCTCCTATTTTTTATGCTGCTCAACCGTCACTTCGTTGGGGGACGAAACTCCCTGCTCAAAGTCGCTGATATTCGCCAGTGTTACTTCGGCGATGCGTTCGAGGGCGTTGCGGGTGAAGAAAGCCTGGTGGCCGGTGATGATGACGTTGGGGAAGGTCAGCAGCCGGGCAAATACATCATCTTGAATGACCTGACCGGACAAATCTTCAAAGAAGAGGTCGCTTTCTTCCTCGTAGACATCCAGACCCAGGTAGCCAACCTGGCCGGATTTCAGGCTCTCGATGACGGCCAGGGTGTCAATCAGCGCCCCGCGGCTGGTGTTGATCAGCATAACGCCGGGTTTCATCCGGCTGAGGGTGTCGGCGTTGATGAGGTGGTAATTTTCGGGAGTAAGCGGGCAGTGCAGAGTAATGATGTCGGCCTGGCTGAAAAGTTCGGGCAAGGTGACATACTGCACGCCCAGGGCTTTGGCCTCGGCGCTGGGATAAAGATCGTAAGCCAGGAGGTGACAGCCAAAACCGCTCATGATCTTGGCTACGATCTGGCCAATTTTGCCGGTGCCAATGATGCCAACGGTCAGGCCGTGCAGGTCAAACCCCAGCAGACCTTCCAGGGCAAAATTGCCCTCGCGAATGCGGTTGTAGGCGCGATAGACTTTGCGGTTGAGAGACAACATCAGGGCGACGGTGTGTTCGGCCACGGCGTAGGGGGAATAGGCAGGCACGCGCAGAACGGTCAAACCCAGTTTCTTGGCCGCTGTCAGGTCCACATGATTGAAGCCGGCGCTGCGCAGGGCAATCAAACGCGTGCCCTGCCTGGCCAACACTGCCAGAACCGAGGCATTCAATTCATCGTTGACAAAGCCACAGATTGCCGGAAATCCGGCCGCGAGAGGCGTGGTTTCAAGAGTCAGGCGGGGTTCAAAAAAGACCAGCTCATGACCAAAAGCCTGGTTGGCGGCTTCAAAAAATTGGTAATCATAGGGTTTGGTACTGAAGAAAGCGACTTTCATGGCGTTTCCCCCTGGCTATATCAAACTGAGCGCCCGACACGCGTCTCTCAAGAGCAACGTTATAAGAACGCTTCTGCTTCGCCAGAATGACTACAAGTATGGGATTATTCTCGGCTGGCGGCTGGCCCTTGCCAGCGTTGGAACAGGTCTGCGGGCAGTTCGATGTCGAACAGATCCAGCACGCGGTTGACGGTTTGGTTGATGATGTCGTCAAGGGTTTTGGGGCGGTGGTAGAAAGCAGGCATGGGCGGCATGAGGATGGCCCCCATCTCGATGACCTGGGCCATGAGCCGGACGTGGCCGAGGTGCAGCGGGGTTTCGCGCAGTACCAGCACCAGGCGGCGCTGGTCTTTCAGGACCACGTCGGCGGCGCGGAGGATGAGGTTGTCGTTGTAGGAGTTGGCAATGCCGGACAGGGTTTTGATCGCGCAGGGAATGATAACCATGCCAATCGTTTTGTAGGAACCGGAGGAGATAGAGGCGGCAATATCGTTAAAGTTGTAAACTTTGCCGGCCAGGCTCTGAATTTGGTCAATGGCATAGTCAGTTTCCAGCAGGGCCGTGCGCTTGGCCGCGCTGCTGATGATGAGGTGGGTTTCGATGCCGTCCACCTCACGTAAGACCTCCAATAGGCGGATACCGTAGATGATTCCGCTGGCACCTGAAATACCGACGATGAGGCGTTTTTTCAAAATGTCTCCCGCCTAGGCGAAAATTCGCTATCCATCAAGGGCCACAGGAAACCAACTACACCCCAACCAAAAAGAACGCCGGTTGCCAGCCGCAATACCGAGTTGAGTGAGGCAAAATGATCGCCGGCATAAAAGCTGGCTGGTAATAAGTGGCCGGTCAGAATAGCGGCCCACTCGTTGGTCTGGCGGAAATCGGCCCGCAGGACATCGTTGATCAGGTGGGTCGTCCCGTCGAGGCCCATGGGCACCATGAAGAGGACAAAGAGCCACCAGGGCATCGCCTGAAGGCGCAGGCCGCGCTCGCGCAGCACGGCGTACAGCAAGCCAAACAGAAAGATGCTGCCATACATGGCAATCATCCGGTCCGACCAGGCCACTTTCCAACCCAGCTCCGGCGTGCCGATAAACTGGCGGCGAATGAGTTCGTTGCTAATGCTCTCCAGTGGCCGGCCCCAGGCAGCCGCAATCTGAGCCTGGCTGTAGGAAAAGCTCGGCCCAAAGAGGAACCAGGAGCGCTCCGGCAGTTGATGGCAGAAAAAATTGTAGATAAAGTAGACCGCCCGGCCCGGCCAGGTCAGGCCAAGTGCCATAAAGACAGGGGCCAGCCAGGGCAGCGTGACGAACACCCCCCAGGCGGTGTTAAATGTCACCAGCCAATGACGCTCAAACCAACGGCTAATCCGAAAAGCCAGCGATGGTTTGGCCGGAATTACGGTGGGTGGAGTCGCCAGCGGGGCCGATTCTGATTTTTGCACACCGATATTCATAAGATTATCCTTTGAGAATTTTAATAGGGATAATCATACCGGGAACGAGGAGTGGTGTCAACAAAGGAGGAGGCGAGGATAGTGGATGGTGGATTATGGACAGAAGATAACGGAAAACAGTTTTCTTTACTATCCTCCATCTACTATCTTCTATCCACTCTTCTTCGCTTCCTCGCCTCTCCGCATCCTTAAGAGCCTGTCTGAAAAGTGTTTGTAGTGATGACTTTAGTCGTCAATGGTGGGGCTGTAAACGACTGAAGTCGTTACTACGGCCTCACATTGTGCCTTTTCAGACAGCTTCTTACGTCTTCGTTATTGATAGCCTTCTTCGTACAGGGCGGCCAAATCAGCCTCTACCATCAGTTCGACCAATTCTTTGAAGGTGACGGTTGGCTCCCAGCCTAATTTAGCGTGGGCTTTACTGGGGTCGCCGATGAGCAAATCCACCTCGGCGGGCCGGTAAAATTTCTCGTCTACCACTACATGGTCCTCCCAGTTGAGGCCAATACAATCAAAGGCCACCTGGCACAGCTCGCGAACGGAGTGAGTTTCGCCGGTAGCGACGACATAATCGTCCGGCTTGTCTTGTTGCAACATCAGCCACATGGCCTGCACGTAATCGCCGGCGTAACCCCAATCGCGGCGCGCGTCGAGGTTACCCAGACGGACTTCATTTTGCAGTCCCAATTTAATTCGGGCGGCGGCATAAGTGACTTTGTGGGTAACAAATTCCAGCCCCCGCCGGGGCGACTCATGGTTGAATAAAATCCCGGAGCAGGCGTACAGATTATAGCTCTCACGATAATTGACCGTGATCCAGTGGCCGTAAACTTTGGCCACGCCGTAGGGGCTGCGTGGATAAAAAGGCGTGCTTTCTCTCTGAGGTACCTCGACCACCTTGCCAAACATTTCACTGGATGAAGCCTGGTAAAAGCGAGTCTCCGGATTGACAATCCGGATCGCGTCCAGCACGCGGGTCACACCCAGGGCGGTAAATTCGCCGGTGAGGACAGGCTGCCGCCACGAAGTGGGCACAAAGGATTGAGCGGCCAGGTTGTAAACTTCGTCGGGCCGGAACTCGCGCAAAATATCAATGAGCGACATCTGGTCGAGCAGATCCCCCTGGACGATTTCCAGCGCCTCCATTTCTTGCAGGTGGGCAATCCGGTCATAATTGACGGTGCTGCTGCGACGGACCATCCCGATCACGCGATAATCTTTTTCCAGTAAAAATTCGGCCAGATAGGAACCATCTTGGCCGGTAATTCCTGTAATCAAGGCTGTCTTCTGGCTCATAGAAATTCTCCTATTAAAAGGTAGCAGGTTGCAAGGTAGCAGGCTGATTATTTTCTGCAACGCTGCGATCTGCTACCTTGCTACTTTGTTACCCTGCTGCCACACTCCCCCTGTTTTTCACATCTTCACGCCAATAGTCAAGCACCTGGCGCAGGCTGTCTTCAAACTTGTAAGTGGGGACCCAGTTGGTTTTGAACCGCAGCTTGCTGTTGTCGGCGTAAATTACCGGCACATCCGAAGGACGCATCCGGCTGGGGTCAGGCTCAACCATGATGTCAACGTCGGTATAGCTCAGCAAGATATTCAGTAGCGACTGAATGGAGTGAGCCTCACCGGTGCCAACGTTGTAAGCCTCCCCCGGGTCACCGCGCAAAACCAGCAGCACGTAGGCTTGCATGACATCTCTAACATCGGTGAAATCTCGCCTGGCCTCCAGATTGCCCACATGGAGGATAGGTTCAATCAGGCCCGCTTCAATTTCGGCAATCTGTTTAGCAAAGGAGGCTGCCACAAAAAAGGGGCTTTGGCGCGGCCCGATATGGTTAAAAGCGCGCACGCGCAGCACATCCACCCCGTGACTCAAAAAATATTGCAGCCCCAGTATATCCTGGGCCGCTTTACTGACACCATAGGGGTTGCTGGGGCGTAAGGCGGTGTCTTCTTTGACGGGTAATTCGTGACTCTGGACACGCCCGTAAACCTCATTCGAGGCCACAATCAACAACCGGGCTTTAGATTGCTGCCTGACCATTGCTTCCAGAATGTTCAGTTGAGGGCGAATATTATTTTCCAGGGTCATCCAGGGATCGGCCCAGGCAGTAGGGACAAAAGCCTGAGCGGCGAGATGATAAATCGCCTCTGGCTGGATCTCGCGGAGCAGGTTGTCTATCACCACGGGGTCGCGCATATCAACAATAGTAGGCTTTAGCTCTTGGCTCAGATGGCCGAGGCCTTGACCCACATCGCGGGCCACCCCGTAAACTTCATCACCACGGTCCAGCAAAGCTTGGGCCAAATGACCGCCAGCAAAACCGGTAATACCGGTAATCAATGCTCGCACAAGTGGGTAACTCCTTCCAAAAAAAAAGGGGCAGCGTTACGGCATTGCTGCCCGCCTCCCCCAAGGCGATTACATTATAGTTCACTTTAGGTCGGGCCGCAAAGTGAGCAGAAGGCAGAGATATATATTGCCAGAAAGCTGTACGACCCTTAATTCAAGCCTGACAAATCAATCCAACCTTAAAAATCCACAAGTGGACTAGACACGTGGGACAAAGTGGGTTATAATGTGGGGAGTAATGGGGAAAAGTGGGGAGAAGTGGGTATAGAACACCTGTTCTATACCCTCAAGTGGGGGAAAATGACCCACTATCCCTAAAAAAGGTCCTGCCACATGTTTTTGGGCGAATACAGCCACACGATTGACGATAAAGGCCGCTTAACCATTCCAGCCAAGTTTCGCGACGAACTTGAGAGCGGCGTGGTGATTACCCGTGGGCTGGATGGCTGCCTCTGGGCCTATAGTCGTTCCGAATGGGATGCGCTGGCCGATAAAATCGGCCAATTACCCACCACTAACCAGGCGGCACGAAATTTCTCCCGGTTTATGTTTTCCAGTGCCTTTGACTCGATTCCCGACCGGCAGGGGCGAATCTTGTTACCCCAAAAATTACGCGATTATGCAGGTATTCAAGATGAAACTGTCATTATCGGCGTAAAAAACAAGCTCGAAATCTGGAATCCGGCCACGTGGGCCGACGTTGTGGCCAATGTCGAACAGGGCACCGAAGAAATCGTGGCCCAATTGCAAGACTTAGGAATTTAACCAGGTGCAGGTAGCAGGTCGTAAAACAACGGATGGCAACTGATAGAAAAAACTTTTAGCCTGCAACTTTTAACCTGTTACGATGCACAAGTCTGTTCTTTTACAAGAAATAATCACTGCCTTACAGCCCTACTCCGGCGGCGTCTATATAGACGGGACGATTGGAGCGGGCGGGCATGCCGCCGCGCTGCTGGAAGCATCAGCGCCGGATGGTCAATTATTCGGGCTTGATCGGGATCAAAGTGCCTTGGAAGTGGCCAGGCGTCAATTAGAACGGTTTGGTCATCGGGTTCACCTCTTTCATGCTAATTTTGACCGGTTGGCGCAGGTGGCTCAAGCACAAGACATGCCCAGGGCTGACGGCCTTTTGCTTGATTTAGGCGTCTCGTCCATGCATTTGGACCAGCCGGAGCGCGGCTTCTCGTTTCAAGCGGACGGCCCGCTGGATATGCGGATGGACCCCACCACAGGCCCAACCGCCGCTGACCTGGTCAACAGCCTGCCGGAAGAAGAACTGGCTAACCTGATTTACCGCTATGGCGAAGAGCGTCACAGCCGTCGCATTGCCCGGGCAATTGTCAAGGCGCGACCTTTGCGGCGCACGCTGGAGCTGGCCCAGATTGTGGTCAGGTCCAGTGGTGGCGGCCGTCCAGACCGAACCAAAATTCATCCGGCCACGCGCACCTTTCAAGCCTTACGCATCGCCGTTAACGATGAACTGGGCGCGCTGGAGCGGGCGCTGCCACAAGCTCTGGCGTGCCTCAAACCCGGCGGGCGGCTGGCGGTGATTAGCTTTCACTCATTAGAAGACCGGATCGTTAAACAGTACTTCAAACAAGAGTCGCAAGATTGTATCTGTCCTCCTGAACAACCCGTCTGTACCTGTAGACATAAAGCGACCATAGATATTATAACCAAAAGGCCGATAACGGCTAGTTTGGCAGAAATAGACGCAAATCCAAGGGCCCGCAGCGCAAAGCTGCGGGTCGTTGAATTAAAAGGGATATAATATTATGTCAAGTAACATTCTGATTAGCCTGAGGCCAGAAAATGTCATCCGCCAACTGCCGTGGCGTGTGGACAGCAAAGCTGCTCTGGGATTTTTGCTGCTCCTGGCCACCTTTAGTTTGGTCGGTTGGCTGTATCTGACTCAGGCGAGTGCGGTCACAGCCACCAGCTATCGCATGGACCAACTGCGGCTGGAACTTGACCAAATCAAAAATCAGAATGCCGCTCTGACCCTGGAAATTGCCCGGCTCGAAGCGCTCGACCGGATTGAGAGCCGCGCCCGTGAGTTGGGTTTTGCACCCACGACCAACGTGCGTTATCTGCCGGTTGCAAATTACCCGATGCCGTTAGAGCCGGAGGAGCCAGCCTGGGGCGGTGGACCGCTCCGCAGTGATCGGGAGGAATCTCAAACCGAATTTGATCCGGCGGTGTGGTGGACGGATACGCTGGACAATTTTGCCGCCTGGTTGGAAGGGCGGGAGTGAATGAATAGAGTGTCAAAGCTGCGCTTTGACAGACAAAGCTATGCTTTGTCACTCCTTTGACTAGCCCGGTTTTTGTGATGAAAACATCAGAACGCTCAAACTACAGAATTATTACGGTGATGGCAGTGATGTCGGCGGCGGGGCTGGTGCTGGTGGGCCAACTGATCCGCTGGCAGGTGCTTGAGCATCACCGTTTTGTCCAACTGGCCGAAGCCGAACACCAGAATGAGTTGGTTATTCCACCCCACCGGGGCGAAATTCACGACCGTAACGGGCATATTCTGGCCGCCGATGTGATTGAGTATGATATTTCGGCCAGCCCCAAAATAATTAGTGATCCCTATGCTACGGCAGACCGGCTATATCGCCTGTTGAACGTGCCGCGCGAGGAGTTGTTAAAAAGTTTGACCAACAACAGCGCCTGGGTGCCGTTAGCTAAAAGTGCGCCGCAAAGCGTGGGCGAAACGATTATCGAATGGGACATCGTCGGCTTATTGGCCGAGCCGCGCAGTAAACGCGTCTATCCGGAAGGCAACATGGGGGCACATCTATTGGGCTTTGTCAATACCAACGGCAATGGTTTTTATGGAGTTGAAGGATTTTATGACGATATGCTGCGGGGCAAAGCGGGTTTGCAGACCGGCGAGCGCAGTCCTTTTGGCGAAATCATCCCTCTCGGAGCCAGCCATTATGTGCCGCCAGTCAGCGGGGCAGCCCTGTACTTAACAGTGGATCGCAGCGTGCAGAATTTGATTGAGCGCGAGTTGCGCAACGCGGTAAAAGAATATGGCGCTCAGGGAGGCTCGGTGGTAGTTTTGGAGCCAAAAACCGGGGCCATTCTGGGGATGACCAGTTACCCGGCCTATGACCCAAATAGTTATGGGGCCAGCGACGAAGACCTCTACTTTGATCCGGTCGTAAGCCGCCAGTATGAGCCGGGGTCAGTGTTTAAGGTTGTGACGATGGCAGCCGGGTTGGACGCCGGCGCAGTTGGGCCAATGGGAACTATTTATGATGGCGGTTCAATTGAGATTGGCGGTCGGGTGATTTACAACTGGGATCGGCAGGCGCACGAAACAGTGGATATGACCGAAGTGCTGGCCCAAAGTCTGAATGTGGGGATTGCCCAGGTGGCGGTGGCGCTGGGTAAAGATCGTTTTTATACTTATGTCAAACGTTTTGGCTT
The DNA here is from genome assembly GCA_015075185.1 of Anaerolineales bacterium. Classification (GTDB taxonomy): domain Bacteria; phylum Chloroflexota; class Anaerolineae; order 4572-78; family J111; genus DSQQ01. The sequence goes on from JABTUW010000001.1 coordinate 1,401,025, forward strand.
TGGCCGCCTGACCGAAGTTGACCTGAGCAGCGAAGGCCCCGGCACAATGAAGACGCCCAAAGATGCCAACTGGCACGAAAGCGACCTGGGTACCAACTCGTTTGGGCAAGGTATTGCGGTCACGCCGCTCCAAATTGCCCTGGCAGTGGGCGCGGTAGCCAACGATGGCCTGCTGATGAAACCCCACATAGTCAGCCGGATTATAGACAGTGAGCGTGAAGTCGAGGTTAAGCCGGTGGTCGTGCGCCGGGCGGTGTCGCAGGAAACAGCCCGAACATTGACCAACATGCTGGTCGAGGCGCTGCAGCGCGCCAACTCTGAGGCGATGGTTCCCGGTTATAAGGTCGCTGGAAAATCCGGTACGGCTGAAATCCCGGTCCCCGGCGGCTACCATCCCACCCTGACTTTGGCTTCTTTTGCCGGCTATCTGCCCGCCGACGATCCCCAGGTGCTGGTTTTAGTCATTATTGACCGCCCCACGGCGTCGCGCTGGGGCAATACCACCGCCGGCCCCACCTTCAGACGTATCGCCGAGCAGCTTGTGGTTCTGCTCAACATCCCACCGGATAACGCGCGCCAGGAAGTAGCCAGTAGCAATTAGGGTAAGAGATTCACTGATGAGTTTAACACTGGCCGACGTGATTGAGGGCCTGACCGGAAACCAAATAGCCGCGCCGCAGGTGGTTGAGCAAGTGGTGATTGACTCACGCGAGGCTGGGCCGGGGTCGCTGTTTGTGGCTTTGCCGGGCCAGAAACACGATGGGCACCAGTTTGTGGCCCAAGCTTTTCAACACGGAGCGATAGCGGCCATTGTGCACCAGCCAGTCGAGGTGGAGCAGGCGGTCCAGGTCGTCAAAGCGGGGGATGATTCCGCTGAGCCGGTGACTGTGCCTGTTTGCATCCAGGTTAAGGACAGCCTGGCCGGATTGCAGCAACTGGCTGCCTTTTGGCGCGGCAAATTCAAGGTGCGGGTGATCGGCATCACCGGCAGCGTCGGCAAAAGCACCACCAAAGAATTGGTTGGGGCAGTGCTTTCGACCCGCTACGAGACGCTTAAGAGCGAAGGCAATTTTAACAACGAAATTGGCTTGCCGTTGACCCTATTGAAGCTCACCGAAGCGCACGAACGCGTCGTCTTGGAGATGGGCATGTATACCCTGGGCGAAATCGCCCTGCTGTGTAAAATTGCGCAGCCCCAGGTAGGGGTGGTGACAAATGTCGGCCCGACTCACCTGGAACGGTTGGGAACCATCGAGCGAATTGCCCAGGCTAAAACAGAACTGGTGCAGGCTTTACCCCCGGCGGCAGAAGGGGGACTGGCCCTGTTGAATTACGATGATCCCCTGGTTATGCCAATGGCCCACCAGACTCAGGCCCGTGTTCTCACCTACGGCCTGTCGTCGGAGGCTGATTTGTGGGCCAGTGAGGTAAGCAGCGCCGGCCTGGAAGGAATTCGTTTTGTCTTTCATTATCAAGGTCAGGCCGTTCATGCCCGCGTGCCTTTGCTGGGTCGGCACAGCGTTCACACGGCGCTGCGAGCAGCCCTGGTGGGTCTGGCCGAAGGGCTGGATTGGGAAGAAATCATCACCGGCTTGCAGGTACTGCCAAACACGGCCCAGTTGCGGCTGGTAGCGGCGCCCGGCCCCAATGGTTCGACCCTGCTGGATGACACCTACAACGCCAGCCCCGCTTCGACCATCGCCGCCCTGAATTTGCTGGACGAACTGAGCGGAGCCAGAAAAATTGCGGTGCTGGGGGACATGCTGGAATTGGGCAGCTTTGAGGAAGAGGGGCATCGTAAGGTGGGGGGTCGCGCCGCGGCTGTGGTGGACTTGCTCCTTGTGATTGGGCGGCGGGCCAAGTGGGTTGCCGCCGAGGCTCGCGCCTGCGGTCTTGACCCGGCGGCGATCCTGGAAATGGAAAATAATCAGGCAGCCATTGCTTATCTGGAAAAGAGTTTGCAGGCGGAAGATATTGCCTTGATTAAAGGCTCAAATTCGCAACGATTGGATGAAATTGTATCGGCTTTGACGGCAGAACGGGCAACGTTCGATGTTGAACGTTAATCACTTATGGCTTACTCGCTAACATTAGGTGCGATTGCATTTTTACTGGCGGTTATTTGGGGACGTCCTTTGATTAACCTATTGCGGCAATTGGGCATTGGCAAAGGCATTCGGATTGAAGGGCCAAGCAGCCACCAGGTGAAAACAGGCACACCGACCATGGGCGGTTTGATGATCCTAATCCCGGTTTTGGTGATTACCAGTGTACTCAATGTGGCCAACGTGCTGGGCTACAACCTTATTGGCCGCTCTATCCTGGTGCCGATGGGGGTCATGATTGCCTTCGGGGCATTGGGCGCGGTAGATGATCTCATGGGGGTTAAAGTGATTACAACAGGCTTGCTGGGGCGTTACAAGCTGTTATGGCAACTGGTTTTTGCTCTATTTACCGCTCTCTTTTTGCATTACGCGCTTGATTTGCGCAGCATCGCCATTCCGGGGATTGCCCAGAGAATTGATATTGGCTGGCTGTATATCCCGGTGGCGATGTTCATCATCATAGGGACTTCAAACGCGGTCAATCTGACCGATGGTCTGGACGGCCTGGCCGGCAGTATTGCCGCTGTTACGTTTGCGGCTTACGGCGTGATTGCCTTTTTGCAGGGCCAGATCTGGCTGGTCGCCTTTGTGTTCACCGTGGTGGGATCGCTGCTGGCCTTTCTGTGGTACAACGCTCACCCGGCGGAACTGTTTATGGGTGATACCGGCTCGCTGGCTATCGGCGCGACCCTGGCCGTGGTTGCCCTGATGACCGGCCAGTGGCTTCTGTTACCGGTGGTGGGTTTCGTCTTTATGGCTGAAGCCGCCTCGGTCATCCTGCAAGTGACCTACTTTAAGCTGACCGGCGGTAAACGCCTGTTTAAGATGAGCCCCTTGCATCACCATTTTGAATTGCTGGGCTGGTCTGAAACCCATGTAACCCAGCGCTTCTGGCTCATTGGAATTTTATCGGCCATGCTGGGGATCGCATTGGCTCTAATTTAAGCCGGGAGTAGGAAGTAGGGAGTAGGGAGTAGGCAATTTCAGCCACCCTTTACTTCCTACTCCTTACTCCTTACTCCTAAGGTGAGACCGCCGTATCCGGCGCTCATATAAAATTAGTCGGCAATTTAGTTGAAGGAGGATTCAGCAAAATGGAACACCCGCAAACTCAAACGCGCCATAGCGCTCGTAATGGTCGGTATACGACCCCCCGAGCTTATCCCGAATTGGTCAAAACCCCAACGGCGGCGGAGCGAGAAGCCACCTATCAGGCTGCTCTCAAACTGGTGGCGCGCATTGACGAGGATTTGACCCGAGGCATTCGTCACTACCGCAATAAAGCCGGGGTGCTGTTGACGACTCTGGACGAAGTGGTGCGGGCTATTCTCGACAATGATTTGCTGTTGCCGGAAGAGCAAGGGGTTGAAATGATCTGGGTACCCGCGCAGGAGTTGGCCGCTTGAGTATAATACCATTCAACCTAAAACGTTGAATGGAGAAATTGAGCTATGGCAAACATCAGCGCGCTAGCAGGCCTGCGGGTGGTGATCGTTGGCCTGGGACAAGAAGGGACAGCCCTGGCTACCTATTTGACCCGGCATGGTTTTACGGTAACGGCCACCGACTCGCAACCAGCCGAAAAATTGGGCACGGTCCCGGCTACTTTAGCTGGGGCGGGAGTTTCGCTTGTCTTGGGGGAACATCCGTTATCTCTCCTGGATGAGGCTGATTTAATTTTTGTCAGTCCCGGGGTGCCCCTGGAAATGCCGTTTCTGGAAGCAGCCCGGTCCCGAAACATCCCCCTCAGTACCGAAAGCCGGCTGTTTTGCTACCTTTGCCCCGCGCCGATTTTAGCCATCACCGGTTCCAGTGGCAAAACCACCACGACGACCCTGCTCGGCAAAATTATGGAGGCCAGTGGTCGAAAAACCTGGATTGGGGGCAACATCGGCCGGCCGCTGATTGAAGTCGTTGATCAGATTAACCCGACAGATGTCGTGGTCATGGAGTTGAGCAGTTTTCAACTGGAGTATTTCCATGCCCGGCTTAACCAGGGGGTCCAGACGGAAAATCCCGGACTGGCTGGCCTGCTGGCAAACTGGAGTCCACCCATCAGCGCCATCTTGAACATCACCCCCAATCACCTCGACCGCCATCCTTCGATGAAGCACTACGTCCGGGCCAAGCGCGCCCTGATTGATTATCAGGGACCGGAGGGGGTCATCATCATGAGCCTGGATAATGATATGACTCGGACCATCGGCCATCAATTTCGGGGAAAAGTGCGCTGGTTTAGCCTTGAAGCGCAAATGCCCCGGGGGGCTTCCGTGGTTGACAATGACCTGATCTTGCTTGATCAAAACAGCATGCCGCACTTTCTGGCTACCCGGCAGGAAATCAAGTTGCGTGGAGCACATAACCTGAGTAACATTTTAGCTGCCTGCTTGATGGCCCGAGAAGCGGGCGCTTCCATAGAAGCGATGCGCAGCGTGATAACCACGTTTAGCGGGGTGGCTCACCGCCTGGAGTTTGTGCGCGACTATCAGGGCGCCAGTTACTTTAACGATAGCGTCGCTACCAGTCCGGGTCGGTTAGTAGCGGCCTTGCATTCCTTTAGTGAGCCGATAGTTTTGCTGGCGGGAGGCCGCGATAAAAATCTGCCCTGGGAAGACGCAGCCCGTTTGATCCTTCATAAGACTCATAGCGTGATTCTGTTTGGCGAGGCCGCCGGGTTGATTGCCAAAACCATCGAGAAAGTGCGCCACGAAGTAAGCACAACCCAGACAATTGTGCATCGCCGCGCCAATCTGGAAGAGGCCGTCAATCTGGCGGTTCAATTGGCCCGGCCGGGTGATGTGGTCCTGCTCTCGCCCGGCTGCGCCAGCTTCGACGCCTTTCACAACTATGCCGAACGAGGCGAACGGTTTAAAGAGCTGGTCCAAAAGTTATAGGGATGTATTTGCCAGTGATCAGTGACCAGTGACCAGTTATCTGTAATTACCAGCCATTGCTTACTAACTACTGACTACTGATTAGAGCCGAAGGCCCCCTGTGGGCTGGCTACTGTCTACTGTCTACTAACTATGATAATGCCGCCGTCAAAAACGGATGACTCACATAAATATGATTATTTGTTGATTATCACCATTGCTGCCCTGCTCATCGTCGGCTTGATGATGATTTACAGCGCCACCTTTGCCCTGGGGTATCAATTGTATGATCAGCCGACCTACTATTTTATTCGCCAACTGTTATGGATGGGGGTCGGGCTGCTGGTGATGATTATCTTTGCCCGGGTGGAATACCACACCTGGCGGCGCTTCTCCATTTTGCTGATGACTCTGACCCTGCTTTTGTTGGGAGTGGTCCTGCTGATCGGCCAGGAGCGTTTTGGCGGACAACGCTGGCTTTTTAACGGCTCAATCCAGCCCTCCGAGTTCAGTAAACTGGCTATCATGATCTATATCGCCGATTGGCTTTCGTCCAAAGGCGAGCGGATTCGCAAGGTAAGTTACGGCCTCATTCCGTTTGCGATTTTATTGGGCCTGATTACCGGCTTGATTGTGCTGCAACGCAGCCTGAGTACCGCCGTGCTGATTGCCCTCACCGCCCTGGCGATGTTCTTTATCGCCGGCGGTAATTTGTGGCAAATCATCGTCAGCGCGATTTTGGGCGGCGGGACCATTGCTTTTTTGACCACCCAATCGGCTTATCGCTTGAATCGGGTGGCTACTTTTCTGGACCCGCTTAATGCCGACCCTTTGAACGGCGGTTACCAGATTCGCCAGATTCTCATCGCCCTAGGGTCGGGAGGTCTGTTAGGGTTGGGACTGGGGGCCAGCCGCCAAAAGTTTGGCTACATTCCGGCCTCCCATACCGACGGCATTTTTGCGATTCTGGGCGAGGAGTTAGGCCTGATTGGTTCCCTGGCCGTGGTGGGCCTGTTCGCTTTTCTGGCCTATCGCGGCTTTCGGGTGGCCATGCTGGCCCCTGACGCCTTTGGCCGGGTGCTGGCTTCGGGCATTACCTGCGGCCTTATTTTTCAAGCCATCGTTAACGTGGGGGTGGTGACGGCCAGCATCCCCTTTACCGGTGTAACTCTGCCATTTATCAGTTTTGGCGGCTCATCGCTGGTGGTCAGTATGGCCAGCGTGGGATTGCTGCTGGCCGTGTCACGCCGGACCATGCCGGAAGATCCGCAGGAAAAAGAGGAGCGCCGTGAGGTTGATCATCTCCGGCGGCGGAACCGGGGGACACGTCTACCCAGCCCTGGCCGTCGTGCCAAAACTAAGGCAGCAGTGCGCTGAATTGGATCTGTTGTGGATTGGCAGCAGCGGCGGCATGGAACAGGCCCTGGTCGAACGGGCCGGTTTAACATTTGAAGCGATTGCGGCCCTGGGGCTGCGGGGCAAAAATCCTTTTGCGGCGGCGCAGGGATTGTGGGCACTCAGCCAGGGTTATCGCCAGAGCCGCCAGATAATGCGCCGTTTCCGGCCTGACGTGCTCTTTGTGACTGGCGGCTATGTTTGTGTTCCGGTCACGCTGGCAGCGCGGCAGGGGGGCGTGCCGGTGATTATTTATTTACCGGATATTGAGCCGGGCCTGGCGATCAAATTTCTGGCCCGCTTCGCCGTCAGGGTGGTCGTAACGGCGCCGGAGGCCCAGCAGTTCTTTAAACCCGGCTTGACTGTTGTCACCGGTTACCCGGTGCGCGATAACCTCTTCTCCCCCTCCTTGAAAGAAGGGGGTTGGGGGGAGGTCAAAGCCACGGCCCGCCGCCAATTAGGCTTGCGCGATGACTTGCCGGTGTTAATGGTTTTTGGCGGCAGCCGGGGGGCGCGCAGCATCAACCAGGCAGTGACGCAGGATCTGGAAAGTTATCTGCAAATCTGCCAGGTGGTGCATGTGACCGGGACGCTGGATGAAGCCTGGGTGCTGGCTCGCCGGGCGGAATTATCGCCCGAATGGCAGACCCGCTATCACGTATCGGCTTATCTGCACGACGAAATGGTCACGACTCTGCTGGCGGCTGACCTGGTGATTTCGCGAGCCGGAGCCAGTGTTTTGGGCGAGTTTCCGGCAGCGGGGTTGCCGGCAATTCTGGTTCCGTATCCCTATGCCGGGGCGCACCAGAACCGGAATGCGGAGTACCTGGCGCACTATCAAGCCGCCGTGGTCATCAAGGACGCGGAGTTGAGTCAGAGATTAAAGGGAACAGTGCTTGAGTTGATAACGGATCAAGACAAGCTGCGGGCGATGAGTCGCGCCAGCGCCCGCCTGGCCCAACCGGAAGCCGCAACTCGTTTAGCTCAAGTCATTGTGGAGGTGAGAGACCGTGGAAATTAATTGGACCTTTCTAACCTATTTGGTGGTGGCACTTTTTGCCCTCTCAGGATTCCTGAGGGGCTGGTGGAAAGAAGCTATTACCACCCTGTTCCTGGCCATCCTGGTTTTTCTCCTAAGAGTGCCGGGTGTCGCTCAGGCCTTGATTAGTCTTGTCAATGGGATTCTGGCCTTTATTTGGGGAATTCTACCCCCCTCCGCTCAGGTCTTTTTAACGGATCTCTTTCAAAGGGCTTTTGGCATCAGCACCACCGGTGGGGTAATTCAGGCCGACGCGAACAGTGGACAAACTTGGTTGGTGCTGCTAATTGTTTTTATTGTCATTGCCAGCCTGATTGGGTGGATAACTCTACCAAATCGGCTTGATAAACCCAAAGGGGTGGGCTACGCGCCAACTCCGCTTGGCAGTATCTTAGGTGGGTTAATCGGTGGTTTTAACGGGTTACTGGTTATTAGTTTGGTTAGAGAATATTTGGACGGGCGCAACTTGCCCGGCGGCGGCAGTTCGCTTCCAGCAGAAATTACGACGACCGGAGGAGGTACGGCCGGGGTCGCTTCGTCCGGGGTTTCATTGCAGGCAACCCAATTGCCAAGTTTCACTGTTTTGGACAGCTTTTTGCCCTGGATCGTCATTTTGGTTGGCCTCTTGTTTGTCCTGGCTGTTTTTAGAAACAGAATTCAAATCACAACAGATAAAAACAAGTTTAGAAAAATTGAGTATAGGGCGCCCCTTGGTTATAAAAAATATGAGTATGCTCCACCACCGCCACCTAAGTAGACAAAACAGTACTCCTATGAGAAATGTACCTCGTTTGGAGCAACAGACATTAAAGGTAAGAAACTATGCAAATTAATTGGACGCTTATCACTTGCGTGGTCATCGTTTTTTTTGCCTGGTCTGGCTATGCGCGCGGTTGGTGGAAAGAGGCGATTACAACAGCTTTTCTGGCTGTACTTATTTTACTGTTACAGCAACCAGCTTGGGCTAAAAGTTTAATTGATGGATTTAACAGTCTGGTCAGCACAATTTGGGGATTTATTCCCAGTTCAATTCAGACTTTAATCAACGATATTTTGGAAACTTTTCTGGGTGTCAGTACCGGTGGAGGCGCTATTCAAGCCAATGCCAGTGATCCGGGAACATGGATCATCATTCTAATCTTAGCTGTAGCAGTTTCGACACTGCTTGGCCGGGCTGCATTTGCCAACAAACCAACTCCGCTGGGGGCTATCTTTGGTGTGTTGATTGGCAGCACAAATGGTTTTTTGGTGCTCAATTTAGTTAGAGAATACCTGGACGGGCGTGCCTTGCCTGGTCGAGCTGTTGCTTCCGCCGAAATAACCCAAGCTGGGACGAGCGCTTTCGGCCCAGCTAGTCCGACGATTTCTATTCAGGCGACTAATCTACCAAGCTTCACGATTTTGGATAGCGCTGTTCCCTATATTTTTATTGGGGCTGGTCTTGTGCTTGCCATTGCCGTAATCAATACCCGGATTGCATTGAAAACAAATAAAGAAGGCGGGCGTAAAATTGATACCAAAGTAGTGCCGCCCTTCTATAAATCTGGCCCGCCCCCTAAACCGACAGAATTGAATACCTTGGTTAAAGACATTAAAAAAATGTTTAATGAAAGTTGAAGTGGTTAGCTGAATTGCGAAATTTTGACATGCCGCACATTCATCTCATCGGCATTGGCGGCGCGGGATTGTCCGCCATTGCCACCGTACTTTTACAACAAGGCTATCAGGTCTCCGGCTCAGATCGGGAAGACTCGGTTGCCACAGCCCGGCTGGCTCAACAGGGCGCGACGGTTTTCATCGGCCACAAGGCAGAAAACCTGGCCGGCTCGATTGACACGGTGGTGATATCGTCGGCCATCCCTGCCGATAACCCGGAACTGGTCGAGGTCCGGCGGCGCGGCCTGCCCGTAGTCAAGCGGGCCGAATGGCTGGGGCAGATGATGCAGGCTAAGGTCGGCCTGGCGGTGGCCGGCACGCATGGCAAAACGACGACAACGGCCATGCTGGCCTTTATCTTGCAGCAGGCCGGGCAAGACCCGACTTACATTGTCGGCGGCTTCATCCCGCAGTTAGAGACCAATGCCGCTGCAGGCCGGGGAAGCGCTTTTGTGATTGAGGCCGACGAGTACGATTACATGTTTTTGGGTTTGCGCCCGGAAATTGCGGTGGTGACTATTGTCGAGTGGGACCATCCCGATATGTTTCCTTCAGCCCAGGCCCTGACTCAAGCCTTTGAGGATTTTGTGCGACTCGTGCCGCAGCATGGCCTGGTTATTGGCTGTGGGGATGATCCCGGTGCGGTGCGGGTGATTGCCCAGGCAGCCGCCAAAACGACCACTTACGGCCTGCGCCCTGAAAATGAGTGGCAAGCAGTAGACATTCAGCCTAACAAGCGGGGTGGTCACGATTTCAAGATGGTGGGGCAAGATGGCATCTTGCCCCACATCACCGTGTCGCTGGCGGTACCGGGGCTGCATAATGTCTGCAATGCGCTGGCGGCGTTGATTGCCGCCGCGCGGGCCGGGGTTGAACTGATCCAGGCGGCTGAAATTATCGGCCAATTCAAGGGTGTCGGACGCCGTTTTGAGCTAAAAGGCGAGATAAACGGGGTGGCTGTGATTGACGATTACGCCCACCACCCCACGGAAATCAGGGCGACGTTGGCTGCGGCCCGGTCGCGTTTTGCCGGCCGGCCTATCTGGGCAGCTTTTCAGCCGCATACCTTTAGCCGCACCCTGGCTCTGCTCGACGACTTTGCCCAGGCCTTCGCCGATGCCGATCACGTTGTTCTGGTAAATATTTTTGCCTCTCGTGAAACCGACCAGGGCCTGGTCAAAAGCAGCGATATCCTGGCCCGCATGAGTCACCCCGACGCCCGCTACCTCGGCTCGCTCAGCGCCGCCGCCGATTACCTGGCGGCCCATCTCGCTCCCCCGGCGGTCTTGGTGACGATGGGGGCCGGGAATAGTTATTTAATAGGAGAGAGCGTATTAAAAAAGTTAGTACTCAGGTGACTGGCACTTTTCTCTTTTGGCAAGGCGATTGAGAACAGCGAAGCTTAGAGCTAACCAAGTGCCAGTCACCTTTAGCCTTTTTTATTTTCTTATTTGAGATTTAGGAGCAAACAATGGCTGAAACTAAACTGAAGTTAATCAAGAATCAAAATGCCTTTACCGGCAAAAGGGTCGAGTCTAAAACTCGCGTGCCCCGGATCATTGCTAAACCGGTTCTCACCCCGGAAGAACACGCCGAAGCGGCTCGTTTCAAAGCCTTGACTGCCGCCAAAGCGGCCCGTCAAGCGATGCTCCACCGGATTATGAGTGAGCTGCAAGAAGTGGATGAGATCGAGCCAGCCGCCTAATAATGACGTTTCAGCGTCGAACGTTGAACGTTTAACATTTATGACGGCCCTGGCGGCTGTTTTTGGTGATAGACCGCGCCGGGATGAACCCCTCGCGGGACATACCACGCTCCGGCTGGGCGGTCCCGCCGAGGTGTGGCTGGCGGTGGAGAATGTGGATGAGTTGATGACCGCTGTCACCCTGGCCCGGCAGCACCACGTGCCCATCTTTATGCTCGGCGGTGGCGCAAATCTGCTCATCAGCGATGCCGGCATTCGCGGGTTGGTCATCGAAAACCGGGCCAATCGGGTCGAATTTCCCTCTTTTGAAAAGGAAAAGAGGGGAGAGGTTAAAATTATTGCCGAGAGCGGCACAGTCCTACCCAACCTGGCCCGCCGCTGCGCCAAGCGGGGCCTGAGTGGATTGGAGTGGGCGGTCGGTGTGCCGGGCACGATCGGTGGGGCTGTGGTCAACAATGCCGGCGCTTACGGCAGCGACATAGCCCACAACCTCAGCCGGGCCGAACTGCTTGCTCCCACCGGCAAGCGGGTCTGGCAGCCGGTTGAGTGGTTTGAGTATGGTTACCGCACGTCGTGGTTAAAAAGAAATAGTCAACAGTCAACGGTCAATCGTCAATTGTCAAGGGGTGGCGGTCGGCAGTCAGCGGTCAGCGGTCAAAGTGAAGGTTGGATTGTTTTGCAGGCTGAATTACACCTGACCCCTACCCCGGCGGTCGAGGTCAAGGCCCGTATGGATGAATTCAACCGCCGACGCAAGGCTACTCAGCCGCCTGGAGCAACGATTGGCAGTATGTTTAAAAACCCGCCGGGCGATTATGCTGGCCGGCTGATCGAGGCGGCGGGCTTGAAAGGTTGCAGAATAGGCCAGGCCCAGATTTCACCCCTTCACGCCAATTTTTTCCAAAACCTGGGCGGGGCCACGGCGACAGAGGTTATGGGGTTAATCCAAACAGCCCGCGAAACGGTTGAGGCCAGGTTTGGGGTGAAACTGGAGTTGGAAATCGAGGTTGTCGGGGAATGAAAAGAAGGGAATTGGGGAAATTCAGCAGTCCAGTTTCCGCAAATCCGTCAATTCTCTGAGAGAGGATTTTTGTGAGTTTTTCTGAGAAGCATCGAAAACTTCGCGTCGGGGTGCTCTTTGGCGGGCAGAGCGGCGAGCATGAGGTCAGCCTGACCTCCGCCCAGGGCATCATGGAGGCGATGGACAAGCATAAATACGAAGTCGTGCCTATTGGTATTACTAAAAGCGGGCACTGGTTGACCGGCGGGGATATTCACCAGCAGTTGCTCGATGCCGCCGCTGGCCATCCGGTGATCGAAGCCGGGGTCAAAGCGGAACCCGGCCAGGCCGCACCCGTGGAGAACGCGCTGGCCTTACCCATTTCTGCCACCGGCCCGCTGGACGTGGTTTTTCCAGTCCTACATGGTCCTTTTGGCGAGGATGGCACGGTGCAGGGTTTTTTGGAACTGGTCGGTATCCCCTACGTGGGCGCGGGCGTTCTCGGCAGCGCGGCGGGGATGGACAAGGCTGTCTGCAAAGATATTTTTCGGGCGCATGGGCTGCCGATTGTGATTCACCGGACCTTCTTACGGAAACAATGGCAAAAAGACCCCCAGTCGGTGATTGACGAGTGCGAGGCAGCTATTCCTTACCCGATGTTTGTCAAACCGGCCAACCTGGGCAGCAGCGTGGGCATCCATAAAGCAAAAAATCGCGAGGATTTGTGGATGGGGCTGGAAGATGCGGTCCGTTATGATCGCAAACTGGTTGTCGAGCAGGGACTGGATGCGCGTGAGATCGAGGTCAGCGTGTTAGGTAACGATGATCCTATTGCCTCGCTGCCGGGCGAGATCATTCCTTCGCGCGAATTTTACAGTTACGCCGCCAAATATATTGACGGCACGTCGGAGCTGCTCATTCCGGCCCCCTTGAGCCAAGAACACACCGAACTGGTCCAGCAACTGGCTATTATGAGCTTTAAGGCTCTGGACTGCGCCGGCCTGGCCCGCTGCGACATGCTCCTGGAAAAAGCTACCGGCGAGGTTTTTATCAACGAGATCAATACGATGCCGGGCTTTACCCCGATCAGCATGTATCCCAAGTTATGGGCAGCCAGCGGCCTACCCTACAGCGAGCTGATTAACCGCCTGATTGAGCTGGCCTTAGAACGGCACGCGGACAAGCAGCAGTCGCAAACAACGTTTGATGTGAGGCAGGCAGAGTAGACCGTAGACGGTAGACAGTAGACAGGGAATACAACCCCTGTTTACCGTCTACGGTCTACCGTTTACTGAAGGAACTATGTTTAAGGTCAAAAAGCAGCGACGCCGCCGATCTGAGATCCGGCTGGGGACGCAAGCGGTCAGCTACGAAGCAACAGCTTTCCAGCCGCGCTTCACCGTCACCCCGGTGCTAAATTTTTGGCAGACCCGGGGAGTGAAACTAAGCAGCCTGCTGCTTATGGCGCTACTGGGGTGGGTGCTTTATGTGCTCTTTACCCGGCCAATATTTTTCGTCCGCACGGCTGAAATCCGGGGAAATGTGGCGGTGTCGGCTCGTGAAATCTATACCATGAGCGGGATTGATCGCCAGAGCATTTTTTGGGTCAACCCGGGCGAAGTAGTTAAAAAGATTACCAGCCTGCCCAATATTAAATCGGCGGTGGTATCGCTGGCGCTGCCGGCGCGGGTGGTGATTGAAGTAAGCGAACGCCGGCCCGAATTGGTCTGGCAGACGGGCCAAACGCTGTGGTGGGTTGACCAGGAGGGCACCGTCGTGCCGCCCAAAGAGGACCTGACCGGCATGCTGCGGATCGTTGACGACGACCGCCAGCCCCTCGAGCCTGGCTACCAGATTGATGCCAACATCGTCGAGGGGGCGCAAACGCTGCGGGTGCTGGCCCCGGATGTGTCGGTCATTCGCTACTCACGCCTGCGCGGACTCACCGTCGCTACCCCGGAAGGTTGGCCGGTCTACATGGGCAGTGGCAGTGAAATTAAGGCAAAGTTGGTCGTCTTGACCGCAGTGCTGGCCGATTTGAAAGAGCGCAATATCACCCCGGCTTATATTGACATGCGTGACCCATTGCGGCCTTTCTACAAACCGGCTTCGGTCATCCAGATTGGACAGCCTGGGGCGAACCCCTCGAGAACACCGCCGCCCCGTCCATCAGTGCGGCCTCAGTAAAGCGGGTGTCCGCGGACCAGCGCAGGGGGTAGGTGCGGAGTCACATGGAGCAGTATAGCATAGGGTGGTGTAAGTTCAAGAATTTTAAGGAATATACACAAGATGTTGTGGGTAAACCTATTGCAAAATACTACATATTGTGGTAAACTAAATTTTGCATCTTACCGGCTTTATTTGCCGATTGTGACAATGAGGGGCGAGGAGGCCTAGGGTGGATCGGACAGTTGTGGCCTTAGATATAGGCACTACCAAAATCTGCACCCTTGTGGCTGAAGTTAGCCCGCCTCCTGAGAATGCCATGCGTATCGTCGGCGTTGGAGTGGTCCCGTCGAAGGGCATCCGCAAGGGCGTGGTGGTCAATGTTGGCGAGGTAACAGCGGCGATTACAGAGTCAATTCACCGGGCCGAACGGACTTCCGGCTATGCTGTCGCCAGCGCCTACGTGGGGTTAGCCGGGGCGCACATTAGCTCGATTAATAGCCGTGGGGTGATTGCCATCAGCCGGGGCGAGCGGGGTATTCGCCCGGTGGATGTCGAGCGGGTCCTGGAGCAGGCGCGGGCTATTGACATTCCACACAACCGGGAAATTCTGCACATTATCCCGCGCGGCTTTACCGTAGACGGCGACGACGGGGTGCGTGATCCGCTGGGCATGCAAGCCTACCGGCTGGAAGTCGAGGCCCATATTGTAACCGGCTCGACCTCCTCCATCCGCAACCTGATCAAGTGTGTCCAGAATGCCGGCATTCAGATTGACGCCCTGGTGCTGGAACCTTTAGCCTCCGGTGAGGCCGCCCTGACCGATATCGAGCGCGAAATGGGCGTGGTGCTGGTGGATATTGGCGGCGGCACCACCGATATTGCCATCTTCATCGAAGGCAGTATCTGGCACACTGTGGTTTTGCCCACCGGCGGCGAGCAGGTGACCAATGACATCGCCGTAGGGCTGCGCACGCCGTTCAGCACCGCCGAGGAGCTTAAAATCAAGTACGGTCACGCCCTCCCCCACACCCTCATGCCCGAAGAGACCGTCAGAGTCAATATGTTTGGCGAGGATGGCCAGCAGAATATTTCGCGCCAATTTTTGTCTGAAATTATCGAAGCCCGGGCCGAAGAAATTCTGGAGATGGTCTTGAAAGAGATCAAGCGGAGCGGTTACGATGGCCTGCTCCCGGCGGGGCTGGTTTTATGCGGCGGCACCGCCGACCTGGCCGGATTGAGAGATTTGGCTCGTGACATTATGGGTTTACCCGCCCGCATCGGCGAGCCGCAGAATTTGCGTGGCCTGGTAGACACGCTGCAAAGCCCGGCTTTTACCACCGGCGTGGGACTGCTGGAATGGGGCATCAAGCACGACCTGCCCCAGCGAGCAAATCACCAACCCAGTGGTAGTTCATTAAAGATGCCAGGATGGTTGAAAGTGTTTTTACCGGGGTAGACAGGTAGCAGGTAACAAGTTGCAGGTGGCAAGGAGTCACCTTATTAGTTTGTGGCGGTCGGCGGTCAGCCGTCGGCGGTCTAGCTTCATAGGAGGAAATCATGTCCAAAAATGGAAGTTATGCAGTTCAACCTGAAAACTTTGCCCAGATCAAAGTTATCGGTGTAGGCGGCGGTGGCAGCAATGCCGTCAACCGCATGATCGCCGAAGGTCTGCGCGGGGTTGATTTTATCTGCGTCAATACCGATGCTCAAGCGCTGCTCATGAGCGACGCGCCGCAGCGCATCCGCATTGGCGACAAGCTGACCCGCGGCCTGGGGGCCGGCGGCAACCCCGAAGTGGGAGCCAAGGCGGCGGAAGAGTCATCTCAGGATTTGGAAGAAGTGCTGCGCGGCGCTGACATGGTCTTTGTCACCTGCGGCATGGGCGGCGGCACCGGCACCGGTGCTGCGCCGGTCATTGCCGACCTTTCCCGCAAGAGCGGCGCACTGACCATCGGCGTGGTGACCCGCCCCTTTGGCTTTGAAGGCAGCCGCCGCCAGAATTTGGCCATGGAAGGCATCGAAGCGCTTAAAGAGCGGGTTGACACCTTGATTGTGATTCCCAACGACCGGCTGCTGGAAATTGTGGACAAACGGGCCAGCATGACCCAGGCGTTTCGCACCGCCGACGACGTGCTGCGCCAGGGTATCCAGGGTATTTCAGAACTCATTACCGTGCCCGGCCTGATTAACCTGGACTTTGCCGACGTGCGGGCGATTATGAGCGGGGGCGGCGCTTCGTTGATGGCGGTCGGCATTGCCTCCGGCGAAAATCGGGCCGTTGATGCCGCCGAGAGTGCGGTTTCCTCCTCGCTGCTGGACGTAACCATTGACGGCGCGCAGGGCATTCTCTTCAATATTACCAGCGGCCCCAACCTCAGCCTGTATGAAGTCAACGAGGCCGCCGAGATTATCAAACGCAAGGCTCACCCCGACGCCAATATTATCTTCGGCGCGGTCATTGACGAGAGTTTGTCCGACGAACTGCGCATTACCTTGATTGCCACCGGCTTCGACGCCGTGGGCCAGCGCAAGCCCTATGTCGCCGGCAAGCGCAAGGAAGAACCCATCACCTCGACCAAGACGATTGCCTTCCCACAGCCGCCCAAAGCCAGAGAACCCGCTTTCAACCGGGAAGAATCGCCGCGCCGGGAAACCAACTACGACCCTGAAGATTTAGAAGTCCCGACCTTTCTGCGCAAACGCATGCAGAACCGGCGCGTCTCGTGAGGCGAAGCCGCGATGATGCGATGAATCATTTTGTCCTCGTTTCCTCGCCTCTTCGCATCATCTTATCCTTTGACATCCAGTACCCTCCTATGGCCTGAGTGTGGCAGGCAAAAACCACACACCGCATCCCCACTGCGCCCCTGGTCTCTCTCAACCAGGGGCGCTCTTTTTTACGACCGCAAGACGCCTTATTTTTGTCTTTTGCCTGCTTGTGTTACAATTCAAATCCTCATGTTGGGAGCCTTCTTTTCACCCCTGGCGCCGGCAGTGGTTTTGCTGTTGGGCGCTTTCATTTTGCCGCTGGTGGTTTTGCAGTTTTCCCCGCGCTGGCAGAAGCAAACCGGCCTACGCACTCTGGCTGCGCCCGTTCTGGTTGGGCTGGCGGCAGCGGCAGTGCTGGGCGTCCGGCTCACCTTTGGCGCAGATGCCGCTGGCGCGGGCCTGGAGCTGCTCTCCGGCTGGGATTTCTCGACCCCTGAAACGGTTACTACGCTGACCATCCGGGCCGATACGCTGAGCCTGCCCTTTTTGCTGCTGACCGTGCTGATTTTGCTGGCAGTCACCTTAGCCACTCCGCTGATAATTCCCACTCCCCCGAAAAGGGAAGAAAATGTCAGTGACCTGGCAATCTGGCTGGCCCTGGGTGCGGGTGCAGCTTTTCTGTTTGTGTCAGCCAACGGGTTGACCCTGGTTTACGCTGTGCTTGGCTTTGACGTGCTGACCATGTTTTACTGGCTGCAGCGCGGCCAGCGCGAGTTAAGTATTGCCCGCCTCTTGTTGGGCGTGTTCAGTGTTGTCACGCTGATGCTGGCCAGCCTGTCACCGGTCTCAGAAGCCGGGTCGGGGAGCCTATGGCTAGGGCTGGCCCTCTGGTTGAGGGTAGGCCTATACCCTTTTATCGAGGCCAACGCCCATACCCGCTGGCAAGATTACGGGGGACTGGCTTATTTGGGGCTGTCGTTGATGGTCGGTATTTACCTGGCGGCTCGGGTGATGGCCGCTCCCCTAACGGGAATAATCTCCTGGGCGGTCGTCATCCTCCTGTTGCTTAACGGCCTGCTGGCGTGGCTGGCGGATGAGCATCCCACGGCGTTAATCCGGCTGATGTTAGTTGAGATGGCTATGCTGCTGCTGGTATTGCCCTTGAATCAAGAAGCGGTCACAGCTTCCACGGTGGGATTAATCCTGAGCGTGGTCGTCCTCTGGATTACCCCGCGCCTGGGACAGCCCCGCCTCAGCGAACGCGCCTGGTCCTGGCCTTATCTCCCGGCTGTAGCCGCGACCCTGACCTTAATCGGGCTGCCCTTCTCGCTGGGCTGGCTGGCGCGAACCACTGTCTACCAAACGCTTCTGTTAAAAGAAAATACCGCCTTACTGCTGGCAGTCGTTTTGGCCGAGGGTCTGGTCTTGAGCGGGCTGGTGCGTTATTGGCTAAGATTGTGGCAAGGAGATGAACAGAGCGAACGGCGGTCAATGGCGGCCATTATCATGATGGTCCCTTTTCTCATTCCTGGCCTGGCCCCCCTGATTCTCTCGGCTCTCACCCGGACAAATTTACCGCCGGCCAACTTCGCGCAGCCGGCCGGTGTTTTTGGCGCGCTGGGCGTAACCCTTATTGGCGCGCTTGGACTGGGCTATTTTAGACTACAGCTTATTACCCGACTCAGGATCAACCCGACCGGCCTGGCCGAGTTTGCCGGGCTGGGTTGGTTATTACCCTGGTGGGCGGCTTTGCTCAACTGGCTGGGAAAATTTATCTTGCTCATCCGCATCATTCTGGAAGGCCAGCATTACATGGGGTGGGCACTGTTCACTGCCCTGGTCGGTATTTTAATCATTTTACTGGGGGCCTGAGGCTTTATTTATTTTCTATGCCAACCTTACCGGAGATTTTAGCTCGTTTACAATTTTTAACGCAAGAATGGGCATTGCTGGGACTGTTTATCACTGCTGGGATCATCCTGGTTGCGCGCGACTGGCGGACGCTGATTCTGGCCCTGCTGGCTCAATACATTTTGGCCGGGCTGATTCTATCCCGCCTGGTCCGGCCCGACATCGCCGCCTTAAAGGTAATGATTGGGGCCTTTATCTGCCCCATCCTTTTTTTATCGGCCCGCCAGGTTTCGACCCGCCTCGCTCTTTTTTCGCCCTTTACCGAGAAAGGCCAGGGGTTCAACCACTGGTGGCAAAATTTCTCCTTGAGTTCGCTCCTGGTGGGACCAGACCGGCGTCGAGGCCCGGCGGCAACAGGCTTCACCTTTAGAGTTTTGGCCGTGGCCCTGATGATTATCGTGACGACGACCCTGAGCAACACCTTTGCTCTGCCAAATTTATCGCTCAACGTAACCACCGCCGTCTACTGGCTGGTTTTGGCCGGATTGGTCACGCTTATCCTGACCGAAGACCCGATGCGGGTGGGGCATGGCCTATTTACCGTTTTAACCGGCTTTGACTTGTATTACACCACCCTGGAAAAAAGCCTGTTGATGACCGGGCTATGGGGCGCGGTCAATCTCCTGATTGCGCTGGCAATTGGTTACCTGATCATCGCCAAAGGGGCCAGACCGGAGGAGGAACTGTGATCCCTCAGGCGTTTTGGCTGATTGCCCTGCCGATTGGGGCTGTGCCCATCGTCTACTTGCTGCGGCGGATGGGGACAGGCGCGGTTCTGGCAGCCCTGGTGGCACTGCTTTCGGCCTGGTGGGTAACCCGCCTGCCTACTGGCGTTATCCTCAATTTTTTGGGACGCAATGTTGAATTAGACCATCTCTCTCAAATCACGCTCTCGCTGCTCTTTGCTACCACCGCTCTGCTCTTTTTAATACCGGCGTTCTTACCCAAAGTGCGTCTAAAGAACAGAAGCGGCGTCCCCGTAGCCGGGGTTAGCTGGAGCGATAACCGCACCTTTTACCCGGTCGGTTTGGCTATTTTGGGGCTTTTCGGGGCAGCCAGTCTCTCCCGCCATGTGGGTGTTATTGCGATCCTCATCGAAGTGGCGGTCATTTTAACGGTCTTTGTGATTCAGGGTACGCGGGTAGACTCCACGCGCGCCGCTTTACGGTTTTTAGTGCTCTTATCCCTGGCGACCCCCCTGTTTTTGCTGGCAGCCTGGCGGATTGATTTTTATCAACTGAGTGGTGGCTTACAAACCAACGGCAACTTAGAGCAAACAACTCTGCTCATTGGCTTTGGTTTTGCCCTGTGGTTGGCTGTCGTCCCGTTTCAAAGCTGGTTGACCACCACCTCGGCGGAGGCGGCCCCGGCTACAGCCGCCTTTGTCTTTATTGCTTTCCCCATTATTGCCTTCACCACCATGATTCACCTGCTGACCGATTTTCCGTGGCTGGTTGACTCGCCCCAGGCAGTCCAGGCAATTATCATGGGTGGACTGGTCACCGCTCTCCTGAGTGGCATCTTGGCCGGGGTGCAGCGCGGCTTTAGCGAGTTGATGGGCTACGCCGCCCTTTACGATTTGGGGTGTACCCTGGTGGCCTTGGGCATTGGCGGACCGACCGGAGTGATTACTATTCTGGTCAGTTTAATCGTGCGGGCGCTGGCCCTGACCCTGATTGCCGCCAGTGCATCGGCGATCCGCGTACGGGCCGGCAGTGATGGTTTTGCCGAGCTGCGAGAAGTGGCTCAACAGATGCCTATCGCCACAGCCGGTCTCATTCTGGGCGGGTTGACCTTGGCCGGCATTCCTTTTACGGCTGGTTTTGCGCCCCACTGGCAGTTATTACGTTTGCTGGCCGAGATTGAGCCGCGCGGGTCAGTTTTGGTGGCCCTGGCTGGATTAGGTGTGGCCCTGGGTTATCTGCGTGGACTTCGATCCACCTTATTACCTCGTCGTTTTGCCAAAAGCACGCTTAAATCAAGTGCCAAGTCTACGGTTGTTTTTACTGTCCAGGAACCGCCGCTGCTGTTAGGTTTGATTATCCTGCTGTCGGCGACCACGATTTTGCTGGGCCTGTTTCCGGCGGTACTCATCGAGCCGGTCCAGGTATTGGCGGGGGGAATTTCTATTCCCATTCGATAAAAAATAGAGCTACACCGGCGGGAAGGGTATGTTCCGTCCTGGATGCAGCTCCGGCAGACGACCGGCGGCAATTAACCGGCCAATCCGCTTCTTAAAGGCTTGAACCTCCCGCAGGCTGATAAACTGAGCCAGGATTTGGCACAGTTTTGATGATTCCCCCAGATGACTCTGGAGCTGCTCCAAATCCTTCAACAAAGGCGTTGGAATATCTTCGTCACAATATTCCCAAATGACGGTGCGCAACTTAAAGTCGGTGTGAAAAGTCAGCCCGTGGTCAATGACCCACAGCCGGCCGTCTTTAGCCTTAAGACAATGCCCCCCTTTGCGATCAGCATTGTTGACGATAAAATCAAACAGGGCGACCCGCCGGAACTCTTCGTTGAGTGTCGAATTATCCCGCATATTAAAATAATGCGCCTCATATTCGGCATCAATAAAAAGCTGCACCGATCCTGGGCCATGCGGACCATCTCTTAGAACTGTGGTCGGAATGTTGGGCCAACCCAACGCTTGGCTCACCAGATAGCTGGCGAATTCGCGCTGGCAAAGAGTCCGATCTGGAAAATCCCACAGCGGCCGCTCACCCTGGCAGGGTTTGTAGATGCCAAGCAGGTTGGTTTGCTCTTTAGTCTGCTTTAAGCTGACCAGAAAGGTGTAATTGGAACTCCAGGGCATCAACCCCTGGAGTTCCATCTGGCCTTTTAGCAAATTGGAAAGAGTCTGCTCGCTCTCCTGAAGAGAGGAATATAGCTCGGCGCCAGCCCGCTTTAAACTGCGAACTTCTTTAATCTGAGCCAGGATACTCTCTGGCTCGGTCGTTCTCTTTACGACCATAACGGTTTTTCGTGCCCATTACTTCTGGGGCAGAAGTGACCTTCGGGGTCCATCGGAGAGTCGCATAGGGGACAAATAGGCCGTCCCTTACTGGCTACCTCCAGGGTATGGTCGCTGAGGGCTTGAATTTGAGCGCGGGTAGTCCAAAAACGAGCCGTTGCCGGCTTTTCCAGGCCCTCAAACTCAATCTCCTGCACCACTAACACTACCAAATCTTGCTCTTGATCATAGCCCAGACCGATCTGGCCAATCACAAAGGCTGGCTCCATTGGCTCGCGCAGCATTAAATCGGAGGTAAGGGGTTTGTCAAATTTGGATTGGAGCCGGGGGTACTTTTCGTCCAGCTCTTCGAGCAGTTCGATAACGCTGGAAGCCAGAACCATCGCCTGTTCTTTTTCTAGCTTCAAAGTAATCATTGCCGTACCCTGATTTGCCTGTAATAAAAAGACCCGTTGTCCAGGCGGTCCAACACTCCCAATTGTAATACGTGAAACCGGATTGAAATCCACGAGTTCACCTGCCATGATTAATTATTTCCCTTTTTGTTTACCAGCCTTCTTGCTTTGCGGTTTCGGGCGGGGCGGGTTATGGCTGGTATCATTGACGACTAAAACCCGCGGCCCCATCATGCCAAAGCTGATGGCCGTGACAGAAGCAGTGCTGATCACAATGCGTTGAAATAAATCAAAGTGAGTGCCCAGGTAATGAGCTACGGCTGCTTTAATCAGGTCAGCATGCCCCACCAGGGCAATGGTTTCCCCAGGGTGGCAGGCGACCAAACGATTGACCTCTTGGATACAGCGCGCCTGCATGGCAAACATGGTTTCCCCGCCCGGAAAACTGGCTCCGGTGGGATAGGCCTGGATGACCGGCCAGGCTTTGGTTTTAGCCAGTCCTTTAATAGGTTCACCGGTCCACTCCCCATAATCTACTTCAATCAAGCCCGGATACGCTTTAACCTCTAACTGCTGGTGGTGCTGGGCGATAGCTTGCGCTGTTTCCATGGTTCGCTCAAGGGGGCTGGCATAAATAGCGCTCAATTTAGTCTCAGCCAGCCGCTTGCCCAGCGCTTCAGCCTGCTGCCGGCCGTATTCGTTTAAGTGGACGCCGGGGGTTCTCCCGGCCAATTTATGACTCTCGGTCCATTCATTTTCGCCGTGTCGAATAAACAAAACTGTGGTTGCTTGTTCTTGCTTTTTAGATTTCTTAGAGCCGTTGTCCGAGTTTTGGGCCATTCATCTCCTCTGGCGTGGTCAGGGTAGTGAGTAATATAGCTTAGCTGGAGCTTACAGTCAAGCATTTTGTTGGGCCTGGGGCTGTCCCAACTTTTGAAACCTCTGTGGTCTCATATTCAGGGCTGGTTTTCCGGAGCCTCTGCCTGACTCTTTTCACTGGCCGGCAGCTTGGAACGGCTGCTCAAGATTTTTTGCACGTTAGCCAGCAACATTTTAAGTTGCTCTCGCGTTGACGGCCTGGGTGACGCAACCTCGACAGGCTGGGGTGGAAACGGGTCTTGTCCCAACATTTTGGCCCACAGATAACTTAAAACTTCACGGGTTGAAGCAATCACGGGTGCGGCCAGCAGCGCCCCGATAATGCCGGCCACACTGGCTCCGATAAAAACTCCAATCATCACCACCAGCGGGGGCAGTTCGACTGCTTCCCCCAATACCCGGGGCACGATCAAATTATTTTCCGTCACCTGCACGGCCCAATAAAAACCGATGACCATCAGCGCAAAATAAAAATTATTCAGATCAAAATTGGTGGAGCCTTGAATTAAGGCCACGATGACTGCCGGAACTGCGGCCAAAAAGGGTCCCAGGTTAGGGATAAGTTCCATGACCCCGGCAATAAAAGCCAGGGCAAACGCTCCCGGCAGGCCAAGGATAGTATTACCCACCCAGGTCAGCATCCCAATGCTTATCATCAGGATTAACTGTCCTCTAAAATAGGCTCGCCAGATGCGCCGCAGCCGCTCGAGCAATTGGGCCAGCTCCGGGCGATAAGGGTCAGGTATAAGGCTTAGGAACCAGGGCCGGAATTTATGAGAGTCAATGCTCATATAAATGGCGAAAAAGAGGGTAAAAATAATGCTGATTGCCCCGGTCACAACGGTTCCCGCCACGCTGGTGGCGACGCCGTAGGTGATTGTCGCGGCTGAACTTAGGGGGTCAATGAGGCTTTGCAGCGAAGGCAGTTTCAACGCGGTAGGGCCAGTCGCTTGGAGATTTTGCAAAGCCGGGTTCACGATCCCGGACAGGTCAATGGGAATGCCAAAAATGTGGACGTCGGCGGTGCTGAGATAAAGGAGGGTATCCTTAAACCAGTTCAACGCCTGATCAAGCAAAATTTGGTAATCAATACCGGCCAGCACTCGAAAGCCATCAATAATCGGTGGCAATAAGACCAGCGGCGTTAGCAAAAAGAACAGAATAAGAAACAGGTAGGCCAGGAGTACCGCCAACCCTCGCGGCAGTTTGAGGTCTAAATGCATAAAGTTAATCAGCGGTGTCAGTAAAAAAGCAATGAGCGCCGCCAGAATGAGCAGGGTGAGGGTGTCCAGGCTTAAATAAAGCACATATAGTCCAAACAAAGCCAAGCCTACACCTACGATATATTTGGTTGGTTTGCTCCACTCGGTGCTCATCGGCCTGCTCCTGGGGAAGATAGATAAATTATAGCATCCTCAATCAAAACGCAAAAGTGTCTCTCACAATGTATCATTGTGTTTCTCGCCATGCGCGCAGCACTTCAGCGACACTCCAGGCCCGGTTTGGACAGCCGCGCGGATTGTAAGGCGGGTCGCCATCAAACGTCTCGCCGATGGAGCCTAAACCGGCCTCGGTTAGATGCGGTTCCAGCCCGGTCAAAAAAGAGCGGGCCAGCTCCGGCTGACCGTAAACCCGATGATGAGCCGTGACAAAAGGACCCAGCAGCCAGGCCCAGACCGTGCCCTGGTGGGCGGCGCTGTCTCGTTGCAGGGCGTCGCCTTTGCAGCGCCGGGTATAAGCGGGGTCTTCAGCAGCCAGCGTGCGCAGCCCGTTGGAGGTGACGAGGTGCAGCGCACAGATATCAACCACTGCTTTAGCCTGAACTTCGCTCAACAATGGAAACGGCAGCGAGACAGCCAGAATTTGGTTCGGACGCAGACTATCATCATAACGTTTGCCATCGGGGCCGAGTTCTCCCACCGGCCCATCAATCACATCATAAAGGTACTCTCCCGCCTCAAACCAGAAACGCCGCCGAAACTGGGTTGCCACAAAATCAGCCCGCCTGGAGTAATCGTCGGCTGCCTTCGCCTGGCCCAACTGCTGGGAGAGGTCGGCCATGACCCGCAGGGCGTTATACCACAAGGCATTGATCTCAACCGGCTTGCCGATTCGCGGCGTGACTACCCAATTACCCACCTTGGCATCCATCCAGGTAAGCTGCAAACCCGGCTCGCCGGCATAGAGCAGCCCATCCAACGGGTCAACGTAGATGTTGTAGCGCGTTCCTTGCCGGTGCCGCTCAATAATTTCAGCCAGGAGAGGAAATAGTTCTTGAGCCAGGGCCAGGTCATGGGTGCAGCGCAGATATTGGTGGAGGGCATAAAAATACCACAGGGTTGCGTCAACGGCGTTATAATCAGGTGAGGGGCTGGTATCGGGAAAGCGATTGGGCAGCATGCCGTGGCTAACATGGCGGGCAAAGGTGCGCAGAATATCGGCTGCAAGCGCAGGTCGTCCCGTGACAAGGGTTAGCCCGGGCAGAGCAATCATTGTATCGCGGCCCCAGTCGCCGAACCAGGGATAACCGGCAATAATGGTTGTACCCGTCTCTGGCGGGGAGGTATCTATAGAGGGTGCTGTGCGTGAGGGGGCCGGCCAGCGTTGAACAAGAAATTGGTCGGCGACCAGGGCCAGGTGACTAATCCAGGCCGGCTCACCGGCGGGACAGTTTTGCTGCAAGGCGGCCTGGCGCTGCCGCTCCTGTTCCAGCGCCTCAATGCCGGCCTGCGGCTCGACCGGCTCCGTAGAACAAATTACGGTCAGGGTCTCGCCAGGATAAAGCGTGACATTAAAATAGCCCGGCGTGTACAAATCCTCGACCTCATCCAGGCCGCGCTGTTTTTCTTCTCGATGCCGGAAATTCCAATACCACTCACCGCTGAGGCCCACCCGCCCCCGGTCGGCCACAATCCGGTAAGGTTGGGCGTCGGCGGAAGCCCGGATTTCAAAGCCGCCCTTGATACCAACGACTTCCGGCTGCCAGCCGCCCCGCTGGTGGCTGTGATAATCTCGATAAGTGCAAAAAGGAGTTAATTTTAGCCACAGGCTGTCGCTGGCCCGGACCAGGGTATAAGTCAGATAAGTGGTATTGTGGCCGTGGGCCATCCAGACCCGCTGCTCCAGCCGGGCGTCGGCCAGAGAATAGACCCAGACCGGGATCAATCCTTCCAGGTGAAACGACTCGATGTGGCGGTAGCCGCGAGGATCAATGGTGTTGCTGGTATACTCATTTGTGGCCAGGGGATAGACTTTGCCATCGCCATCGTAGTGAGCCAGGGCATCAATTTTGGCGACCATCACGGTCCGTTCCAGGGGGGGGCGCAGGGCCGCCACCAGCAGCCCGTGATAGCGACGAGTATTGGCTCCGCTGACAGTGCCGGAGGCATAGCCACCTAGCCCGTTTGTCACCAGCCACTCTCTCTGCGCCGCGCAGTCAAAGTGCCCGCACTCGGCCCGTCCCAAAGTAAGGTTGAACATGGGATTTCCTTTCACGTCCTGGTGTCAGGTATGAGTTTGGCTACGGATAGTATAACATAAAAAAGGAAGTTGTGGAGGTATAAAGCCTGCTTGCATATTGAAGAATGAAACCTTGATGGTGTTACTTCCCTTTGAGTAGAGTTTCTAGAATGCAGAAGTAACGTTGCGTAGATTGACATAAGTGATTATAATGGAAATGTCATCAACACTTTGAATTTACCTCTCTCTCTGCGCGGTGGGGATGACGGGCGCGACGAGGCGAGGAGGCAGTTAACCGCTTCCTCGCCTCATCATTTTTGGTCAGGTCAGGGCTTTCACCAGCTTAGGGATGATAAACCAGTGGAGCGCGCCATCGCCGGGTCGCAGTTCGGCCCAGTCAGTTATTTCAAAATTCAGACAAATCAGCCCGGCGGTAGGAATTTTAATGGCCCATCCATCGCCTTCTGTGCCGTCCGCGGCGCACAGAGCAGCGACCGTATTCTCCAGAACAGGATTGTGTCCGATTAACAGCACCCGCTCCACGGTTGGGGAAAGTTGCTGCAAAGCAGTAATCAAATCAGGGCTGTCTCCTTCGTAAAAAGAGTTTTCCCACTGAATGGCTTTATGGTAGCCACAGGCTTTAGCCACCAGTTCGGCTGTCTGTTTGGCCCGCTGCGCCGGTGATGAAAGAATCTTATCTGGCACACAGGCAAAGCGCACGAGAACCTCGCCCATCCGCGGCGCATCCTCCAAACCTCGTTTGGCCAGGGGCCGGTCAAAATCCGCCTGGCCCACCGTGCCCCAATCTGATTTAGCGTGGCGTAGTATCAGAACGGTTTTCATAAACTGCTCCTCAAAAAAAGTAGCCAGTAGTTTAATCGAAAATTTGCTCATTTCTGCTGATGCTCTTATGCTCATTTCGATGAGCTACCTGGTTGTCTTTATCATCGCTTTTATGTTGACTTTGGTGATGACCCCGCTGAGCGCCAGGCTGGGTCGCTGGCTGCGGCTAACCGACCGTCCCGGCGGGCGGCGAGCGCATCAGGGCGAAGTGCCGCGCACCGGGGGAATTGCCTTGTTTGCCGGTTTTGTAGGGGCAGGGCTGCTGGTCTTTGCTTTGAGCGCCTTCAGCATTTGGCCGCCTATGGGGGCGGAAGACCGCAAGCTGTTGACCGGAGTGCTTACCGGCAGTGTTTTTGTTTTTCTGTTTGGCCTCTGGGATGATTGGCGTGAACTGCCGGCCTGGCCCCAGTTTGCCGCCCAATTTGCTGTGGCCTTGATTGCCATTAGCTTTGATATTATTGTCGAACGAGTGACTCTGCCTATCCGCGGCTATACAGTTTTCCCTCTCTGGATCACTTATCCCCTGACTATTTTTTGGATTATGGGCATGATCAACACGGTCAACTGGCTGGATGGCCTGGATGGTCTGGCCGCCGGCGTAGCCGCTATTGCCAGCCTGCTCTTTGCCGTTCATGCCTACAGTCTGGGCCAGACGGTTGTCGCCCTGTTTCCCCTGGCCCTGGCCGCGGCCTGCCTGGGCTTTTTACCTTTCAACTTCCAGCCGGCCCGTATTTTTATGGGCAGCAGCGGCAGTATGCTGCTGGGTTTTGCCCTGGCTTCGCTGTCCATTCTGGCCCCGGCTAAAGTAGCGACGGCTTTATTGGTGCTTGGCATCCCCATTCTGGATGTTGTCTGGTTGATTATTCAACGCTGGCGGCTGCGGGGCAATCCGGCCATGGCCGGGCGCGACCATCTGCATTATCGTCTGCTCAATCTGGGTTTTAGCCAGCGCCAAATCGTGCTGCTCTACTATTCCTTCTGCGCCGCCTTTGGCCTGTTGGCCTTGCTCATCGAAGATCGTTTCTTTAAATTGGTGGCCCTGGCCGTGCTGGCTGGCCTGACTCTGGCTCTGCTGGGGTGGCTGGCGAAGCGAAAGTGACCGCCGACCACAGCCTGCCGACCGCCGCAAAAACAGGTTGGATTATAGTTTCGGCGGTCTGCGGTCAATCGTCAGTCGTCGTCTCAGACGTAGCCAATTGAATGGTACCACTCCAGCGTGCGCTGCGCTCCTTCGGTAAAAGAAGAGGGAACAAACCCTAACTCGCGCTGGGCTTTACTAAAATCAACAATCCAATCATTAAAAACGTAGGGTTCCAGATTTTTGGGGTAGAAAGGTTCGCGCTTGGTAAAAAAAGCGACCAACTCCAAAAACTTGGAAAACTCAATCATCATCCAACCTGGAAAATTGACCCGCCAACTGCTCCGATGAGCCAGGCAGCTCACAATAAAATTGGCCTCCTTATGGGAGATGCTTTGGTTGGAAATGTTATAAACCTGGCCCACCCGGCCCCGTTTCAAGGCGGCTTCGATAGCCTTAGCCGCATCCCCGACATAGCAAGGAAAGATAAAATGCCGGCCCTGATGGACCTGTACCCGCCAATTATGGAGAAACTCCTCAAAAAAGAGGCGATTGAAAGCATAATGGCCGTGCGGTCCATAGAGCGCCCCCAGGCGCAATATCACGACCGGCAGCCCTTTATCGCCATAAGCCTGGACCAACCGCTCCCCGTGAAATTTGGTTTTAGCGTAGTTGTCGGTGGGATAGGGCAGGCAGGGCGTTTCTTCGGTAATAATCACCCCTGGCTTCTGCGGCCCGACCACAATAATGGTGCTGATATGAATAAATTTCTCAACCCCGGCTGCCAGCGCAGCGGCTAAAACGTGACGTGTTCCCTCTACATTGGTTTTGATAAAAAGGTCAGGCGGTCCCCACAAACGGAAATGAGCGGCGGCATGGACAACGTATTGGCAGCCCTGCATCGCAGCTTTTACTGAGGCCGCATTGGTCACATCCCCTCGGGCGATTTCAATTCCCAATGCTTCCAAAAAAGAAGTTTCACTGGTTGGGCGGGCCAGCGCTCGCAGCCGATAACCCTGGCCGGCTAAATACTCGCACAAGTTTCGCCCTAAAAAACCTGTCGCCCCGGTAATTAGAATCAAGTCTCAGGTCCTTGTGATAACAGTCAGAAGTCAGAAGTCAGTAGCCAAAGATCAGTCAATGTCATTAAGTTAAGACCGGAGTCGAGCCTTTAGGCGAGTGATTCTCGGCTAAAGCCTCGACTCCAAAACGCTAACTTAACGACATTGAGAGATCAGTAGTCAGTAGTGAAAAATTTCCCCCTCTACCGTCTACTGTCTACCGTCTGTCTACCTACCAATCCACGTCTTGACCCTGGTAGGCGTACAGAAAGAGGTTGCGGATATCCTCATCGCTGGGCGAGCGCAAAGCGGTAATAATTTGGGTGTCACTTTCGGCATTTTCCACCAATTTGTCCAGACTTTCTTCCCATTCGGCGGGTGAAATTTCGGCGGCCTGCCGGATAGACAGCGGCTGTTCAATCTTCGTCGCCAGCCGGCGAATAGCCTGCACCAAACTATCTGCGCCTTGTTGAGGGGTGGCTGCCGGCAAGCCCAAAAAAGCGGCAATCTCATGATAGCGCGGCTGTTCATTACCCCGGCTGTTGAACTGGATCGTATAGGGTAAAAATAGACCAACCGTACGCCCGTGCGGCAAATTGTAAACAGCACCCAAACTGTGGCCCAGGGCATGCGCCAACGAACACATCGAATTGATAAAGCCCAGGCCGGCAATAGCCGCGGCGTTATGCATCCTTTCGCGGGCTTCCACATCGGTTCCATCGCTCACGGCACGCGGCAGATATTCAAAGATAAGTTGAATCGCCTTCAAGCACAAACCATCGGCAAAATCGTTGTTCCAGGTGGAGGTATAACCTTCAATGGCGTGGGTCAGCGCGTCCATGCCGGTATCGGCGGTGAGCCGGGCAGGCATGCTGACCGCCAGGGAGGGGTCAACAATGGCAATATCAGGCGTATTCTCCGGTGAGCCGACCGCCACCTTGCGCTGGTCCTCAGGATCGGTCAGCACAATCCCCCAGGTTACTTCGGCTCCGGTGCCGCTGGTGGCGCTGATGGCAACCATTTTAGCTTTTTGGCGCAGGCAAAGCGGTTCCAGCGGATTAACAGCCAAAATATTGATTTGCGGGTTCTCGTACAATATCCACATCGCTTTGGCCGCATCCAGCGCCGAACCCCCGCCCAGCCCAACCACCCAATCCGGCTGGTAGGCGGTCATCGCTGCCGCACCGCGCTGGATGGTGGCAATGGCCGGCTCGGCCTCCACCTCGCTGAAGACTTCACTGGCAATGCCGGCTGCCTTAAGTTTCTCCTCGACTCGTCGGGCCAGGCCCAATTTGACCAGCATGGCGTCGGTGACAATAAAAGCCCGCTGCCCGGTTATTTGGCTTAAATGGTCGAGCGCATCGGGTCCAAAAACAATTTCAGGGCTGCGGAAGTACCACAAATCAGCCTCCTCCCGCCAGGGCATTCAGAGCTTCGGCGGCGGGGGTAAAGTTAGGATTATATTCTACGGCTGCCTGAAATTCCTGCTCGGCCCCAGGTTGCCCGGTCGCTTGCAAAGCCAGGCCGCGATAGTAATACGCTTCTTCCAGGCCGCCCGCCCCCTTGATGGTGGCCTGGGTCAGGTCCAGGACATCCTGGTAGCGCCCGGCGGTATAGTAAGCTTCAAACGGCGTAAACTGATACCACAGCCGCCGCCAATGCAGGCCCAGTTGCCGCGCCCGGTCAAAAGCGGCCACCGCTTCCTGAAAGCGCCCCAGAAAGGTCAGGGCATCCCCTTGATTAAAATAGCCAATGGCGTCTTCCGGCTTAGCCTTAACCTCAGCCTCCGCCTGGCTCAAGATACGCTCGTACATCGCCTTGTCGTCCATATCCGGGCCAATGATCGCCGCCACCTTTTCGGCTTGTTCCAGCGAATAGACAACGATATAGGTCCGATTGAAGACGCGCCAGTCCGCGTCAAACTGCTCATAACCAACTTTAACATCCGGGCCATTCAGCGAGTCGAAGGCGCTAAACTGGCCGCTCGCATCGTCATAACCGGTGAAGAGGCGATAGTGGCCCAGGCTGTCGCCATCATGCACCAGCCAGGTTTCAACCAAAACTGGCAGGTTGTTGCTCAAGAGAAGTTTGAGCCGATCTATCGTGCCGCCGCGGCGGACAATCGCCTCCAGGCCGGTCGTGCGGGCGTAAGCGGCCAGTTCCTCGGGGCTGACGTTTTTGTCATCCCGGTTGGGCTTGAGGAATTGAGCCGCTTCTACCTGGGTTTCGGGGCGGCCATAGTAACTCATATTCATGGTTATGGTGGCCGGACCACAGTTGTTCCAGGTTTGCCACTGGTGGGTAAAACCGCTCAACTGAATTTTTGGGCTGACCGATTGGAGCGGGACGGTAGAGATGGGCGTTGGTGGTACAGCGGTGGGAGAAGGAGGCGCCGGCTGCACAGGAGTGGTTGTCGAAATCGCCAGGGTTGGTACAGCCGTAGGCGGGAGCTGGGTTGCTGTCGGATTAAGGGGAGCTTGTTCTGCCTTAACCGGCGTCGCTGTTGCCACGGCGGCGACAAGGGCGGTTGGCGCCGGTGTTGGCAGATATTCTGGATGAGGCATCATTTTGCGGTAGTAGCTGCGGGCGCGGTAGACCATATTATCGAGACGGGGGCTGAGGGCCGGCATGGCCAGGGCTACGCCGAGGGCCAGAATGGCCAGCAAAGCGCCCAGGCCCAGGCCAAAAACCATAGCGCCGCGTCTGGTTATCATCTTTCTTTCGTAAGGTCGTCGAACACGAGTCTGCATTACCTTTACATTCCTCTTTTTGCTAACAAAACACACTTATTGATACCGTTTCACGGTGAAACGGTAAAGTTCGGCCGGCTCCTGGGGCAAGAGGCCGGCTTTGCGCCGCACGAGTTCTAATTGGCGGGGAACGCTGTCAACAGAGGGAATATCCGGCAGCAGGAGCGCGCGGCGGTAGCCCGCCTGGATAAATACCCCGTAGACTTTTTCGTCCAACTGCTCGACGTCGGTCACCGGCTCCAGGGGACTGAGCACGTCTACCTTAACCTGCAAACCGGGTAATTCCGCGGCGGTCATGGGCGGGAAGCGGGGGTCGTCGGTGGCCGAGGCAATGGCGGTGTGGATAATGGCTTCAGCCAGGGTAGGCTGGGTCGGGCTGATGGTTCCACGGCAGCCGCGCAGCCGGCCATCGGCTAAATGCAGCGAGACAAAGACCGCGCCCGGTTCAACCATGTCGGGCGGCAGCGGGGTTGGTAAAGCCATAACTTGGCCGGCAGTGAGATAAGTTTCGATGGCCTGGTAAGCCAGGATTACAAAGGGATGCATTCTTTCCTTCTTATCAGCCTATAATATTGGTAGGACTTATCACCTACGCAAGCAAGTTGTTTTGAAGGTGGCTATCTGGTATAATGACAGCGATATCGAGATTTTAAGATTTATCTGGAATGAGGGGGCCCTTTGTCCATGGGAGGTTAGGGAGTAGGACAGAGGGTCTGTTAACGTTCTAATGATAAATCTTTTATGACGTGAATAGGGGAAACTATGTCAGTCTCGCCGGATAAACCCGTGCCACAACAGCCACAACCGTCAGCGCAGCAGCGACCACTTCAACCGCTTCAACCGCGGCCCCCATCAACACCGCAAGCCCCCTCATCACCCTCGGCCTCAGAACAACCGGCCGCACCACGGGTGCCTCGTGGAGCAGCTCAACGCCGGACGGGCGGCCCTGCCCCGCGCAGTTTAAGTCAGGTTTTAAAGGAAGCCGACCGCATGGTGGTGCAGGGTGAGCTTGACGAGTACCTGCCCGTACCCACCGGCTTTGATCAGCTTGACCGCTTGATTGGCGGCGGTCTGCGCCGCACCGAGTTGGTTTTGCTGGGCGGCGCTCAAGGTATCGGCAAAACTATTACCGCCCTACAAATGGCCCGTAATTTGGCCTTAAATGAAGCAACCTATGCTTTTTACATCTCCTACGAACACAGCGAAGTCCACCTGTTAAATCGCCTTATTTGCCAGGAAAGTATTGACCCCACCATGAGCGATGCCAGCGCCGGGATTCGCTTAAAAGACTTGCACAACATTGTGGTCAGTAAGCGAGCGCGGGAATGGGTGCGTAACGATGGCAATGTTGGCTTACAACAGATTCTATCACAGCATCCCAAGACTGCCAAAGCGATGGAAACAATTAACCGCTATGCCGACCGGCTCATTCTGATGAAGGCCAGCCCGGCGGTCACGACGCTTAACAGCATCAGGGATATGACCCGGCAGATTGTCGAAGCTACCGGCGGCAAATTGGTGCTGTTTCTGGATTACCTGCAAAAAATAGCTATCTATCCGGAGCGCGCTTCCGATGAGAACGATAAGGTGACGATTATCGTCGAGGGGCTGAAGGATATTGCCATGACCCTCAACATTCCGGTTGTGGCCATTGTCGCCGCCGACCGGGAAGGGCTGCGCAGCAAGCGGATGCACCTGTACCACTTGCGCGGCAGTTCCGCCCTCGACTACGAGTGCGACATTGCCATTATTATGAACAACAAGTTCCACATCCTCTCCAAAGACCACGTTTCCTTCAACCCCTATAAGAGTGACAGCTATCGCGATTGGGTCGTCTTTACCCTGGAGAAAAACCGGGCGGGCCGGGCTATGATTGACGTCGAGTTCCAGATGCGGCCGCAGCACTTCTGTTTCAATCCCAAAGGCAATCTGGTCGAGCAAAAATTGATTGACGAGAAGATTATTGTGGAGTAAGGATTATTGCTTGCTTGTTCCCAAACTGAGTTTGGGAACAAGCAAGCCCAAAGTTTGGGCGCGAGAATTTGAGCTTTGAAGGAGCGGCTGTATCAGCCGCTCCTTTTTTGTGGGGCGTTAAATACACCTTTTGTTGGATGACGCGGTGCTTAATCATTGTTATACTGGGCAAATGTGGTGAGAAAGAGGGATTATACGAATGCATCCAGTACAAGAAAGTCAATCTACCGTGACAATGTTTAACCCGCGCCGGGCGCGGCGAGTCATTATGCTGCTGGCGGCCAGTGTCGGCTTGATGATGACCGGCTATGGCATTGTCATGCCTGTCTTTGCCAAGCGGCTGGGTGAGTTTGGTTCCGGGGTCGAGGCACTGGGCTTTATGACCATGGCCTTTGCCATTGCCCAATTTCTGTTGGCCCCCTTCATGGGCACGCTGGCCGACCGGTTTGGCCGCCGCCCGCTTATTCTGATCGGCCTGGCCGGGGTGGTGGCGGCAAACCTGGCCTATTTGCTAGTCGAATCAACTACCGCCTACATTGCCGTGCGCTTCTTTCAGGGCGCCATTACCGCCGGGCTGCTGCCGGCAGCGATGGGCATTGTCGCCGATATTGTGCCTGAACAGCAGCGCGCCCAGTGGGTCGGCACGCTCATGGGCAGCTACAGCGCCGGTTTTATCTTTGGCCCGGCTTTAGGGGGTTTTCTGTATGATCATTGGGGCTTTGCCGCTCCCTTCAGCCTGTCGGCGGGCCTGGCCCTACTGGGCTTGCTGCTCGCCGTGGTCATGGTACCGGAAACCCTACCGGCGGCGGTTCGCCAGGCCACCGCGCCCCGCCAGCAAGCGGCTGCGCCTGATGGCGGCCTGCTGGCTTCCCTACCCCGGCCGCTTTATATCCTGGCGACGCTGCTGCTGCTCGATTTTACGGCCGTCTTTGCTTTTGCCTTTATCGAGCCGCAGATGGTCTTTTATTTCTACGATCAACTGGCCTTCTCGACCACCCAATTTGGCCTGATCGTGGGTGGCTACGGGCTGGCAATGGTTTTCGGCCAGACCGTGTTGGGTCGCTTGAGCGACCGTTATGGCCGCCAGCCGATCATTGCCCTGGGTTTTGGCTTAAACCTGCTCTTTTACCTGAGCCTGGTGCTGTTCGAACAATTCAGCCTGGTGTTTGCAGGGGCCGTAATCGCCGGCCTGGGCGGAGCGCTCCTCTCCCCGGCCCTCAGCGCCTTCTATCTCGACATCACCGCCGAACAACACCGCTCGCGGGTCATGGGTCTCAAGGAGTCGGCGGCGGCGCTGGGGGGAGTTATCGGCCCGCTGCTGGTCGTCGTGGCCAGCTACTGGCTGACCGCGGAAAATATCTTCCTCACCTCGGCCTTGATCACGCTGACGGCGGTCGGTCTAACCCTGGTGGTTTTGCAGGCTCAACGGCGAGCGCCATCGCCGGCTCGGCCTGTCCCGGCTAATAGAGAAGTAACGTCGGTTACAGGCCCGGCCTCCTCCCCCAGTTGAGGTGAAAAGTAATCGGAGTAATAGGGAGTTCAAAGCAAGCTTTGGACTCCTTTTTTTACCCAACTTTACGATAGACACTAGGGGAAATAAAAGTCGGCCTATTTGTCAGCTTGAAGCAACTTGTCTATAATTACGCCATTCCGTCATATTGCTAAAAAGTTCGTATGATTTTCAGCCATCTGTTCACCATCGAGTCAAATGTAAAAGTAACCCGCCTCAGCAACGGCGTGGTTTGCTTGTGTTGCGTCTGTCTGGCCAGGCCTCGATGGGAGGATTGCGCTTGCATGTAAGCTGTTTCTAGCTCAAAGCGACTCTTAGGCCCATCGGGAATTCGATGGGCCTTTTTATTTTATCTGGATAAGGGGGATACCATGACCAAAAAAGTAGATACAACCGCCATCAAGTTTAATCAAGCTTGTATCATTGGTTTTACCGTGCTCGGCTTTGTGCTCAATCAGCCCCTCCTGGTTTTGTTTGTTGGGCTGGTGCTGCTGATTGGGACAATTCTGCCCAACGCGGGCCTGTTCAAGCAGGTTTACCAGCAACTGCTTAAGCCCAACGGTCTGCTCAAAGCCAATGTCATTGACGACGATCCTGAACCGCACCAGTTTGCCCAGGGGGTCGGTTCGCTCTTTTTGCTGGCAGGCAGCGCTGCGCTCCTGCTTTTCGACAATGCCGGCGTTGGCTGGGCGCTGGCCTGGACCGTGATTGTCCTGGCCGGGGTGAATCTCTTTCTTAACTTTTGTACCGGCTGCTTTGTCTATTACCAGTTGGACAGAGCCGGTCTGATGCCTCATCCCGGCGCGGAGGGCAAATAACTATGCTTGAACGAATGGTCATCACCTTGGTTATCCTGGGTGGGCTGGGACTGTTCTGGTTAGGCTGGCGATATTACAAGCTCAAGCTAACCCAAAGCATCCAGCCAGCCGAGACGGCCCCCGGCATTCCCACGTTGCTTTTTTTCTGCGCAGATTACTGCGCTCCCTGCAAACTGCAACAGCAGCCCGTTGTGGACAGCCTGGCGGCCAAATTCGGCGAGAGCCTTGCCGTCAGGCGCTATGATGTCACCGAGCACCCGGCCCTGGCCAGTCGCTACAAAGTCTTAACCCTGCCCACCACCGTAGTTTTGAATGGCCAGGGATACGTGGCGCACATCAACTATGGGGTTGCCTCGCAGGCCAAGCTGGAAGCGCAACTGGCGCCACACCAGGCTGAAAACACCAGCCAGGGACATTCTCCATTCCCGGCGATGGCGCAGCATAACTGTAATTCGTAATTTTAGTAGCTACTCAAGCCCGATGTCATCCTTCGACTTCGCTCAGGACAAGTTTCGAGGTCATAGGCCGAGAGATCCCTGGAGTCCCCCATCGGCATGAGGGATTTCTCCCTTCGGTCGAAATGACACTCCTTGCGTCCTGTGAATACCCAAGCCGTTAACCTGGCGAAAATCCTGGCAGCGGTCTGCGGTCGGTTGTCAGCGGTCGTCTATGCCTTGCCCAGCACTGCGGCCAGGAGAGCCATACGAATATACATACCGTTCTTCACCTGGCGGAAATAGGCAGCGCGGGGGTCGGCGTCAACGGCATAGTGAATTTCGCCCACACGCGGCAGGGGATGCATGACGATCATCTTTGATTTGGCTTTGGCCATCAGTTCAGGGGTGATCTCGTACTGATCCTTCACCTCCTCGTACTGGGCCAGGTCGGTGAAGCGCTCTTTTTGGACGCGGGTGACATATAAAACATCGGCGTTCTCGATGACATCGGCCACATCGTGCGTCTCCCGCACGTCGAGCCTGGCGTCAATCACCTCGTTCATGAGGGTCAGGGGCAGTCGCAAAATTTCGGGCGAGACAAAACGCAGGCTAACCTTGTACTGCAGCAGCAGGCGGGTCAGCGAGTGGACCGTCCGCCCGTAGCGCAAATCCCCGACCATAGCGATTTTGAGGCCGTCCAGCCGACCCAACTCCTCTTTAATCGTAAACAGATCCAGCAGGGCCTGGGTCGGATGCTCGCCCGCCCCATCGCCGGCGTTGATCACCGGCACGTTGGCGTAATCGGCGGCGACCTGGGCCGAGCCAATCTCCGGGTGGCGTAGCACAATCACGTCGGCGTACTGCTCCAGGGTGCGGATGGTATCGGCCAGGGTTTCGCCCTTGCTCACCGAGCTGAACTGCACACCCTGGGTGATGGGGATAACCGCTCCGCCCAGGCGTTCCATGGCCGCAATAAACGAGGCGCTGGTGCGGGTGCTTGGCTCGTAAAAGAGACAGGCCAGCACGCGGCCTTTCAGCAAGTCCACCGCGCCCACCCGCTCGACCATCTCCCGCATTTCATGGGCACGGGCAAAGATGTAGTCCAGCCTGGCCGTATCAAACTGCGACACCGAAATAATATCCTGGTGGGTCAAGCCGTTGCCGATATAGACCGGCTTCGGCAGCGTCTCGAAATCAAACAGGGGTTTAATTTTTTCTAATAACATTTTGACTCCTTCCATCAGCAAGCTTGATAAATTTTCTTGAATCCTAGAGCCTGGAGGAGTTGAAACTCCAGGCTGGTATGGGAAGTTGGTTATAAACCGACTGAAAGCCATCGGCTGAAACAAACTACGGCTCAACCAGTCCGTTTGAACGGACTTTTTATAGTAGCCTGAACTTCAGTTCAAGGCTCTCGGTATCATCTGTCCGCTGCCCGGCTGGGCCAGCACTTTTCCATCCGCATAGACCTCAGTTCCGCGCAAAACTACTCGCTGCACTCGCCCGGTCACGCGCATGCCCGAAAAAGGACTCCAGCCACACTTGGTCTGGAGTCCTTCGTTGGACAGGGTATAGCTGGCCCGGGGGTCTACCTCAACCCAGGTGTCGGGCTGAGGCGGCAATTTGAAGATGCGCCGGGGATGAGTGGCCATTAGCTCTATCAGCCGCTCCAGGGAGAGACGTTTTTCGGCGGCGGCGGTCAGCAGCAGCGGCAGTGAGGTTTCCAGGCCGGGTACCCCCGGCGGCGGGTTTGCCGATTGTTTTTCGGCCAGGGTATGGGGCGCGTGGTCGGTAGCGATGCAGTCAACCGTCGTATCCAGATGACGCCACAGCGCCTCGACATCCGCCGCAGCCGCCAGTCTAGGGCGCATGTCGGCCAGCGGTCCCAGGCGAGCCGCATCCGCTTCGCTCAAAAAGAGGTGGTGCGGGGTCACTTCGCAGGTGACCGGCAGTCCGCGTCGTTTGGCGGCGGCAATTAACTCGATCTCGGCGCGGCGGCTGATGTGGCAAAAATGCACGGGCCGCCGGTAAGCCGCCGCCAGCCCAACGCCGACGGCCACATTCGGCCCTTCGGCGTGCATGGCGATGATTTTGCGGCGCGGCCAAAGCTGGAAACAGGCCAGCAGAGCCGGCAGGTCTTCTACCCGCAGCGGGCCAAAGGTTTCGTTGAGATAAATTTTTAGCGCCACCGCCGGCCCGCTAAGCTGAGGCAGCAGTTCAATCTCCTGGGGACTGGCCCCAGCAAAAAGCCCAACATCGCAAAAGATAGCGCGTTGGGCTTTTTGGCAAG
Organism: Anaerolineales bacterium; assembly: GCA_015075185.1. Taxonomy (GTDB): domain Bacteria; phylum Chloroflexota; class Anaerolineae; order 4572-78; family J111; genus DSQQ01. The sequence goes on from JABTUW010000001.1 coordinate 1,440,058, forward strand.
TCTCCCTCAAAGTACCGGGCCGGGTCAGGGGAGGCGTGGTGTTGGGCATGGCCAGCAGAGTGGTGATGCCCCCGGCCAGCGCCGCTGCCGTGCCGCTGCTAAAATCTTCTTTTTGTTCTCCCCCCGGAACCCGCAAATGGGTATGCACATCGGCCAGGCCCGGAAGTCTTAGATTAGGCATAACCCCTCCAGAAGGGTGAGAGACCTGACAGGTCTTTTTGCATAAAAAAGGCCCGACTCCACAGGAATCAGGCCGTTGATTGCGCGATAAGTGAAACTGATTTTCCAGGCAAAAACTGAAGTCACTCGTCCCCCACTTCTAGTTGCTCTGGGATTTGGATGATACTACATCTAGGGGGACTGCGCAAATCCACACGGCTCTCTCGTGGATTTGCCCCAGCCCCGGCTCAAGTGTACAATGAGAGCAGATGTGAGGGCACGCTCAACGAAGAGATCCTACCTATCGCTGATAACGGCTGGTGCGGGTAGTTCTTTTTCAAGGAGGTGACCATGCAGTTTGCGGACCTGTTAGGCTCCGAAGCGCTGACCTTTGACGATGTCCTATTAGTGCCCGGTTATGCGGAGGTCCTCCCGGCAGAGGTGGACGTCAGCAGCCGTTTGCACGAAAAACTGGCCCTTAAAATCCCTCTTCTTTCCGCGGCGATGGACACGGTCAGCGAAGCCCGGCTGGCCATCGCCCTAGCCAGGCAAGGCGGCCTGGGCGTTATCCACCGCAACTTTAGCCCCGCCGAACAGGCGGCCGAGGTGGATAAGGTCAAACGCTCCGAAGCCGGGATGATTGTAGACCCCATCACCCTCCCCCCCGAGGCCACCCTGGCCGAAGCCGAAGCCATTATGTCCCGCTACCACATTTCCGGCGTCCCGATTACCGACAACGGCCGGCTGGTGGGCATCCTGACCAATCGGGACGTTCGTTTTGCCACCGAGCTGGCCGCCCCGGTGCGCGAGTTCATGACGTCCGAAAATTTGATTACCGCCCCTGTTGGTACCTCGCTGGCCGAGGCCAAGGCCATCCTCCACCAACATCGTATCGAGAAGTTGCCTTTGGTAGACCGCCAGTTTAACCTGCGCGGCCTCATTACCTACAAAGACATTCTCAAAAAGCGCGATTTTCCCAACCAGGCTACGGACGAGCGGGGCCGGCTGCTGGTGGCGGCAGCCGTGGGCGTCGGCCAGGAATTGGATGACCGGCTGGAGGCTTTGCTGGACGCCGGGGTGGACGCGGTCGCGGTTGACACAGCTCACGGCCATTCGGCGGGCGTGCTGCAAGCAATTCGCCGGATCAAGCTGATTGTTCCCGACCTGCCGGTGCTGGCCGGCAATGTCGTCACTGCCGAGGGGGTCGCGGCCTTGATTGAAGCGGGGGCCGACGCCGTCAAGGTCGGAGTGGGGGCCGGCTCGATTTGCACCACCCGCATTATTTCGGGCATTGGCTTGCCTCAAATGACGGCCATCGCCGAGTGCGCCCAGGCTGCCCGGCCCAAAGGGGTGCCGATCATCGCCGATGGCGGCGTCAAATACTCCGGCGATATTGTCAAGGCGCTGGCGGCCGGGGCCAATGCGGTCATGCTGGGGTCGCTGCTGGCCGGCCTGGAAGAGGCGCCGGGCGACTTGATTATTCACGAGGGCCGGCGCTTCAAGGAGTACCGGGGCATGGGCTCGCTGGGGGCGATGAAAGGCCGGGCCAGGGATCGTTACGCCTCGAGCCAGGGGGAAGGCGGCGGTAAAACCGTCCCCGAGGGCATCGAGGGTCAGGTTCCTTATAAAGGCCCGCTGGCCGACTATGTCTTTCAACTCATCGGCGGCCTGCGTTCGGGCATGGGTTATGTCGGGGCGACCAGCCTGACCAGCCTGCACCAAAAGGCCAAATTTGTGCGCATCACCAACGCCGGCTTGATCGAGAGCCACCCCCACAGCGTCGTCATCACCAAAGAAGCGCCCAACTACCAGGCCAGCCCACGCTAACTGCATCGGCTGGCTTTTTGTTTGAAAGCACCCGGCTGAGTCAAAAGATCCAAACTTAATGTCATTCCAACTTGAGAAGCCAACGATAAATATTCCCGGCTCTATTCCCAAGAGCAAGCGCGACTTTCTCAGTCACCTGGTCAAGACTCTGGGCCAAACTCCAGGGGTCGCAGCGGTAGTTTTGGGAGGTTCCTACGCTAGAGGAACCCAGCGTGAAGGGTCGGACCTGGATTTGGGCCTGTATTACGTAGAGGATGCGCCTTTTGCTATTGCCGACATCAAAGCCATTGCTAACAATATCTCTACCCAAAAAGCCCCGGTTGTGACCGGCTTTTATGGGTGGGGCGCATGGGTAAACGGAGGAGCCTGGATTCAAACAGAAGTTGGCAAAGTGGACTTTGTGTATCGCAATCTCGATCAGGTCCAGCAAACCATTGCCGAGGCCCAGCAGGGGATTATCCAGCACGACTATAACCAGCAGCCGGCGTATGGTTTTTACAGCGTCATTTATCTGGCCGAAACAGAGGTCTGTATTCCCTTGTATGATCCGCACGCGCACATCACCCGTTTGAAGCGCCAGGTTGCCATCTATCCTCCAGAGCTTAAGAAAAGGGTGATTGTTGACTGGCTGTGGAGCGCCGAGTTCACTCTCGTCCAGGTCCAATATTTTGCCGCCGCCGCCGATGTCTACAATACGGTTGGCTGTCTTACGCGCATAGCCGCCAGTTTGACCCAGGCGCTTTTCGCCCTGAACGAAACATATTTTATCAGTGACAAGCAGGTTATGGAGGCGATTGCCAGGTTTTCCATTCGACCGCCGGAGTATGTGGAACAGATTTCAGCTATTCTGGCTCAACCCGGCCAGACAGCGGAAGAACTGAGCCGCACGGTCGCCCACCTTAAAGCCGTGTGGCAAAGCGTGGTTGTTCTGGCAGAAGACATATACCGACCCAAATTTAACCTGAGGTAGAATTTGCCACCGATGATTTATCGGGTTGAAATCTCAACTAAAAGGGGCTTTCGTGATGCGCGCGGAGAGAATATCCGCCATCAAGTCGAGGCTTTGGGCGTGACCGGCCTGCAGGCGGTTTCAGTGGCCGACCTCTATTTTCTGCGCGGAGACCTGGACGACGCCGCCGTTCAACATCTGGTCAGTACCCTCCTGTGTGACCCCGTGGTTGAACAAGCTAATTGGCAGCGTTTAGACTTGTTTGACGAAAATGCTCCGGCGGTCCCAGGGGGAGGCTTCGCACTCGGCGGTCGGCAGTCGGCGGTCGTCGAAGTCACCCTTCTGCCCGGCGTAACCGACAGCGTGGCCGAGAGTCTCCTGGAAGGCGCGCAGATGGCCGGCCTGGCCGGGCTGGAACAGGCGGCGACCGGCCACCGTTACACTCTCACCGGCGACATCACCGCCCAGGCGGTCCAGCGGATTGCCACCCGCCTGCTCGCCAACGAGGTCATCCAGACCTACCGGATCAACCAGCCTGTCGCTCCTCCTTTTGTGCCGGCTTTATCCTCGTCTCCCTCGAAAAACGATAATGTTGAACTGATCCCGCTGACTGAGGCCGACGAGGCCGAACTGGCCCGCATCAGCCAGGCGCGGCGGCTCTCCCTGGACCGGGCCGAGATGCAGGCCATCCAGGCTTACTACCGCCGCGAGCGCCGCGAACCGACCGATGTCGAACTGGAAATGATCGCCCAAACCTGGTCGGAGCACTGCGTCCACAAAACTTTTAAAGCTGTCATTACTTACATCCCCGACCGCCGACCGCCGACCGCTGACCGCGGTCTGCCGTCGGCGGTCGGTAGTCAGCCGTTAATCATTGACTCCCTCCTGAAAACCTACATCCGCGCCGCCACCGAGCGGGTCAACAAACCCTGGGTGCGCTCGGCCTTTGTGGACAACGCCGGCATCATCGCCTTTGACGAGCAGTTCGACCTGGCTTTTAAGGTGGAGACGCACAACCACCCCTCGGCCCTGGAACCGTTTGGCGGGGCCAATACCGGCGTCGGCGGGGTGGTGCGCGACATTATCGGCGTCAGCGCCCGGCCCATTGCCAACACCGACGTACTCTGCTTTGGCCCGCCGGACATGCCTTTTGACAGACTGCCCGCCGGGGTGCTGCACCCCCGCCGCATCGCCGCCGGGGTCACGGCCGGCATCGAGGATTACGGCAACAAGATGGGCATTCCCACGGTGAACGGGGCGATTTTTTACGACGAAGGCTACACGGCCAATCCGCTGGTCTTTTGCGGCTGTCTGGGCCTGCTGCCCCGCGACTCGCACGTGACCCAACCCCACAGCGGCGATCTAATCATTGTCATTGGGGGACGGACCGGGCGCGACGGCCTGCGCGGGGCGACCTTCTCCTCGATGGAGATGACCCACGAAACCGGGGAAATCGCCGGCAGCGCCGTGCAAATCGGCCACCCCATCCACGAAAAACAGGTCCTGGAAGCCGTGCTGCTGGCCCGCGCCGAAAGTCTCTACAGCGCCATCACCGACTGCGGCGCGGGCGGGCTGTCCTCGGCGGTGGGCGAGATGGCGGCGGAATTGGGCGCAGTGATTCACCTGGAACGCGTCCCGCTGAAATATCCCGGCCTGAGCCCCTGGGAAATCTGGCTGAGCGAGGCCCAGGAGCGCATGGTCCTGGCCGTCCCGCCGACCTCCTGGCCGCGTCTGCAGCAAATTTGCCGCATGTTGGATGTACCGGCCACCGAACTCGGCCTGTTTAGCGGCGACGGCTGTCTGCGCCTGTATGACGGCGAGCGGCTGGTCGGCCAACTGGCCACCGACTTTCTGCACGAGGGCATCCCGCAGCGACGGCTCAACGCCGTCTGGAGCGCCCCCGTGCCGGTTGAACCGGACCGGCCCTGCCCGCCCGATCTGACCGGCGACCTGCTGGCCCTGCTGGCCCTACCCGACACCCGCAGCAAAGAAGACGTGGTCCGCGGCTACGACCACGAAGTGCAGGGGGGCAGCGTGGTCAAGCCTTTTGTTGGTCCGGCTGGCTTCGGTCCTAGCGATGCGGCGGTGCTGGCTCCGCTGGATGTTTTGCGTGGGAAGTTGGAAGGGTGGAAGGCTGGAAGGCTGGAAGGCTGGAAGGCTGGAAGGCTGGAGGGTCAGGACCCGCAGCCACATCCTCTTCGTGGGGTAGCGCTGGCTGTGGGTATTAACCCGGCCTATGGCCTGCTCGACCCGTATGCGATGGCCTGGGCCGCCATTGACGAGGCCATGCGCAACTGCGTCGCCGTGGGAGCCGACCCCGACCGCTTGGCCCTGCTGGACAATTTCTGCTGGGGCAATCCCAGCCTGCCGGACCGGCTGGGCAGCCTGGTGCGCTGCGCCCAGGGCTGTTACGACGCCGCCGTGGCCTACGGCGCGCCCTTTATCTCCGGCAAAGACAGCCTCAACAACGAGTACACCGGCGCCGACGGCCAGAAGCACGCCATTCCCGGCACGCTGCTGATTTCGGCGGTAGGGATTGTGCCGGACGTGGCCCGGACCGTCACCTCGGATTTGAAGCAGTCCGGTAACTTGCTGTATGTCGTCGGGCTGACGAAGCATGAATTGGGCGGCTCGACCTACTACCGCCGGCATCATTTGTCGGGCGGGCAGGTCCCGCAGCAGCCGCAGCGGGGCCTTGACATCTTCCGGGCGCTGCATCGCGCGATTGGCGAGGGACTGGTGCGCGCCTGCCACGACTGCTCCGAAGGCGGGCTGGCCGTCGCCGCGGCGGAGATGGCGTTAGGGGGCGGTTGGGGGCTTGAGTTAAATTTGGGAGACGTGCCCCACGCGGCGGACGTGGACCGAGCGGATGTATTAGCTTTCAGTGAGTCGCTGGCCCGTTTCATCGTCGAGGTGAAACCGGATGACGGGCCTGCTCTTGAGGCGATGATGGCCGGTTTGCCGGTGGCTCAGGTCGGGTCGGTGCGGGAGGATGAGTGGGTATGTTTTAAGGGCCTGGATGGCCAGGTGGTGATTGAGACGGACTTGAAAGCAGTAGAGCGCGCTTGGCGCGGACATCAATAGTAGAAAGGTTTTGTTATGGTTGAATTAGGTCAACTTGCTTTCGATTTGATCCTAAACCTTTTGGCCGGTGTAATACAAGAGGGTGTTAATTACCAAGTATTGCCATTTCTTGAGCGTCGAAAAATTAAAAGCCGGATTGAGGATGCAACAGCGGAAGTGGTTGAACCCTTGTTACCATTTCTTGCCCAAGAAAAAATTCCCGAAGACAAACAACGCCGGTTAATCCAAACCTGTGTGGATGAGCTACGCCCGCTTACACAAAACCCAGAACGACTGTTCCAAGGTTCTCTCGATGGACAAAAAATATTTGAGGAATTGTATGCCAACCGTGACTTGCCACAGGTGGTCATTGAAGATGGCTTGAAGGATGTTTATACATTATTGTGTCCCCGTATTGCCACTCTGCTCTGCAAGATTCCCGCAGCGGTAAAAGATTGGGAAAACGAAGCGTGGTCTGAGAACTATAGGCGGCTCGATGAAGTAACAACTCAATTACGTGCGCTTTTCAGCATTGTGGATGAATTAGCAGCATCGCCGTCGAGACAAGCTGATGAGACACTCTCGATAGTGCGTCGCTCACTTGCGCAAAAGGTTAGACTTGAACTGGACCTGACTGGCTTGAGAGCAGATCGTCCTATTATCGGTAAGTTTGATGACTTTTTTGTACATCCAGAAATAAAAGAGGATACAAAGGACGAGAAAAAACAGCCGCAGGTGATCGGAACACCGGACGACAGCTTCACCCTGTTTACACATCCTTATCGTCAAGCCGTGGTGGTTGGGCCTGCTGGTGCTGGAAAATCCACTTGGGCAAAATGGTTGCAGCGGGAAACATTGACTACCCGCTGGACCGGTATGAGTGTTCGGGTTGAATTGCGCCGTTTTTCAAGCGAGCCGCTCTTATCATTGCATGAACTTGTTAGGGAGACAACAGGTAGGCACTTGGCAGAAGATCTCACTGCAGAGCGCATCAGTCATTGGCTCGACGCAAAGCAAGTGATTTTTATTCTTGATGGCTTTGATGAAATCCGTCCTAGCGAACGCGACACGGTTTATGACTGGATTGTAGATTTGAGATCGGCCTCCCGAGGCTGTTCTTTCGTCTTGACCTCTCGCCCCTTAACCACCGATCATCTGGATCGCTTGAATACCACTGGTTGGCAAGGATGGACGATTGAACCCTTTGATGAACCTCGTATCGTTGACTACATTCAGCGATGGTATGCCCATACTCCGCTGCTTCCAGACGAAAATCGGACGATTGACGCTGAGGAGTTGGCTGCAAGCTGGCGTGGTGATCCGACAATCGAGCCACTTACCGGGAACCCCTTGCTTCTGTCAACTCTGCTCATGGTACATCATTTGGATGGCAGTCTCCCCAGCGGCCGCTCGCAACTCTATCGACGCTATGTCGAGGGGATGTTGGGATTATGGGATGACCGCCGCCAGGTATCAGCCACTACTGTTCAACTCACTCTGGAACAAAAACGACAGATTACGCGGGGATTTGCCCTGAAACTGTTTTTTGAGGAACAAGATCAATTAGACGAGCCTACCACATTGCAATGGTTGCAGGAATTTCTTCAAAAAGTGAATATCCCGTTACCAGCGTCCGGGATTCTCGATGTGCTTCAAGAGCGATCAGGTCTGATTGTAGGACCTGGAATTTACAGTTTTGCCCACAAGAGTATTGCTGAATATCTGGTTGCGGAGGCAGTTCTCCAAGGAGATCAGCGAGATGCCTCCGGAACCAGAATTGATCGCTTTTGTCTCTTCGAGCATCGTGACGATGATAGGTGGAATACCGTCACCTTTCTTTGGGCAGGACTGGCGCCGGTTGCCGATGTTGAAGCGTTTATCGAGGAATGTATCGAAGCTGAGAACTTGGCGTTAGCGTATGGCATCCTTTCTGATCAGTATGATCGAATTCCAATAGAGATCCGCCGGCGACTACTTCTACAATCAATTACTGCGGAACGGAGTGCAGAGACATGGGAAGAGATTCGATGGATCGTTTCCTACCCCAACACCGGACTCCAAATGCATCTTATGCTCCCGACTTTTAATTTGCGTGGCCTTGTACCAAGTCCGACGTTTATCAGTGTTGTCCACAGAGCTGCGAGGGATCGCACAATTGTATGGTCAGATCACGTTAATGCAAAAGAAGAGTGGAGGGACCTTTTGTGGATGTGCTGTGGCTCACAGCCTGTTGACATTGATGTATGGAAAGCTTGTTTGGCATCGCCGTGTCCTGCAAGTTTATCATCAATCGAATGGTTGTTCGGAGTTGCTGAAACTGCCTTCTGGCGAGCCGTGATCGAAAATACAATAGGTATCGAAAGCGTGTTAGCGACCTATCAAGAAACATGTCCTCAAGCCCGAGGTTTGATACCAATTGCCCTGATGTGTGTTGGGCTTCAGCTAATCCTCCGTGAAGATTCACAGCCGAGCAAATCAACCTATGAAAGCGTTAACAAGCTTCTAGAAGTCTTGCCAGATAGTGATAAAGGCGACGTAATTCCAGAGTGGTTATTGGGGACTCGTGACTGGATTTTGTGGAGGGGACGGACTTACGACGAACACATAGGGGATCTTCTCGTGGTTTTCATGGACCAGATGGAAGAATTGGTTAGGCAAGGCCATATCGAGCGAGATGTAACGTATGAACGTGCTATTAACTTTGTTCGGGAATTGCAAAACCGCAGAAAGACTCTTGATGTCTCAACGTCTGCTCGTCGGTTGAAGTCTGGTCGTAGTAGAGGTAAAGGTCAGGTCGCCATGTAGCAGAAAACCCTATGTCTTTGGGTAACTGACTATGCTGAAGAGTAGCACCCTGCGAAAGGGAGATAATGAAACCCAAAATCCTCATCCTCCACGCTACCGGCTCCAACCGCGACCGCGAAGCCGCCTGGGCCTGCGAGCTGGCCGGCGGCCTGCCTGAAATTGTTCACATCAACCAATTGGCTGCCGGGGAACGCCGCCTGGGCGATTATCAGATGCTGGTTTTGCCCGGCGGCTTCTCCTACGGCGACGACCTGGGCGCGGGCAAATTGTGGGCCGTGGCCCTGCGCCACCGCCTCGCCGATGATCTGGCGGCTTTTGTCGAGGCCGGGCGGCCCGTTTTGGGCATTTGCAACGGTTTCCAGGCGCTGGTCAAGGCGGGGCTGCTGCCGGGGGATAGCGCCGGCAACTCTGCTCAAACGGCCACCCTCACCCGCAACGACTCGGCCCAGTTCGAGTGCCGCTGGGTCTATTTGCAGCCCCAGCCGGAAAGCCCGTGCATTTTCACTCAGGACCTGACTGACCCCATCTACTGCCCGGTCGCTCACGGCGAGGGCAAATTTGTGACCGGCGATGCCGCTATGTTAGCCGGGTTGGAAGCCAGAGGTGGGGTCGCTTTGCGCTATGTTAACGCAGAAGGCCACCCGGCCGGCTATCCCTGGAATCCCAACGGCTCGGAGGCCAATATCGCCGGGGTTTGTAACCCTGCTGGAACCATTCTGGGCCTGATGCCCCACCCGGAAGACCACCTAATCCCGCCTCAACATCCTCAATTTCACCGGCAGCAGCATGGCCTGGTGGGCTTACCTCTGTTTCAGAATGGGGTGCGTTATGCGGCAAATTTGTAATATTTAGAGCAAGCTAGTACATCTGGGCGAAAGTAAGTTTACAATTTGTAGTGGCGACTTCAGTCGCTTAACCTGCCCAAAACGACTAAAGTCGTTACTACGATCTGTAGAGTCATTTACGCCGCGATGTACTATCATGTCATTTCGAGCGACCAGCGGGAGCACTCAAAGAGTATAAACGAGAAATCCCTGTTAAGCAGTATTTAGGCGAAGGTAAGAGGGATTCCTCACTTCGTTCGGAATGACATAGATGCGGAGATATTTATTTATGTTATCCATTGACGAACTTATCGCCGCTGTTCCGCATGCCCTGCTCAGGGTTGACCTGCCGGAGCTGGGGCCGCGCCTGGAAGGCAAGGTCCGCGATAGTTACCGCCTGGGCAATCGGCGGGTGCTGATTACCACCGACCGGGTGTCGGCCTTTGATCGCGTCCTGGGCGCGATTCCCTTTAAGGGCCAGGTGCTCAACCAGCTCAGCGCCTGGTGGTTTGAGCAGCTCAAGGGAGTGGTGGCCAACCACGTGCTGTCAATTCCCGACCCGAACGTGACCCTGGCTCGCGAAGCCGAACCGCTGCCGGTGGAGGTCATTGTGCGCGGCTATATCACCGGCATCACTTCGACCTCGCTCTGGACCTTGTACCGGCAGGGCGTCGAGCGGCCCTACGGCCTGGATTTGCCGCCCGGCCTACGCAAAAATGACCCGCTGCCCGAGCCGGTCATCACCCCGACGACCAAAGCCACTGGCGGCGCGCATGACGAGCGCCTGACCGCCGCCGAAGTGGTCGAACGCGGGCTGGTCGCGCCCGGCTTGTGGGCCGAGATTCAGCGGGCGGCCCTGGCCGTTTTCAAACACGGCCAGGCGGTCGCCCGGCAGGCCGGCCTGATTTTGGTGGACACCAAGTATGAATTTGGCCTCATTGATGGCCGTCCGGCTTTGATTGACGAAGTCCACACCCCCGACTCCAGCCGTTACTGGCTGGCCGAGAATTACGAGGCGGTTCGGGGCAGCGAGGCCGAGCCGGAAAATTTCGACAAGGAATTTCTGCGCCTGTGGTTTGTCCGCCGGGGCTATCGCGGCGAGGGCCAGCCGCCGGCCATGCCGCCCGATTTTGTCGCCCAGGTGGCCCGGCGCTACATCTCCGCCTACGAGCGCCTGACCGGGCAGCCTTTTGTGCCGGGCGCCCAACCCGCCGCCGAGCGGATTAAAACGGCGATAGGCCAAATACTGTAGAGGTTAGTTGGCCAGGATTAGGGATAAAAATATGGGAGTTTATTGGAAGTAAAAGGCATGTTGCTCATGTCATTTCGAGTGAAGCGGAGCGGAACGAGAAATCCCTCGAATCTTTGCTTAAAGAGTGACTCTAGAGGGATTTCTCGCTCCTATCGTCGCTCGAAATGACATATTAGAGTACCACATCTTAATTCCGATAATCTTTAGCTTAAAAAATCCCCTAATTACCTAATCCCGGCCAAAAGATGGTGAAGTGAAAGGCGTAATTACAATGGCAAACCCAGGCTGGGATTTTTTGGACGACGAGTTAGACCGGCCCCACGAAGCTTGCGGCGTGTTCGGCATCTATGCGCCGGGCGCGGACGTGGCCCGGTTAACTTTTTTTGCCCTCTATGCCTTGCAGCATCGCGGCCAGGAGAGCGCCGGTATTGCCAGCAGCGACGGCCGGGCCGCTTACATCCACAAGGGCATGGGGCTGGTCGCCCAGGTGTTCGACGAGGAGAATTTAGCTCCCCTGAAAGGTCACCTGGCGATTGGCCAGAACCGCTACTCCACCACCGGCTCAACCCATATTCGCAACGCCCAGCCCTATTTGATAGAAACAAGTTATGGTCCGCTCGGGGTGGGCCACAATGGCAACCTGACCAACGCTCTGGCCCTGCGCCGCAAGCTGTTGGAGCGGGGCGTCGGCTTGACCTCCTCCAGCGATACAGAGGTTATTGTCCAGATGTTGGCCGCGCCGCCGCCGGGCCGTAAACCGGGCCGGCCGGATTGGGAAGATCGCCTGGCCGCGTTGATGGCCGAGGCGGAAGGGGCCTACTCCCTGGTTGTCCTGACCCGTGACGCCGTCTTTGCCGTGCGTGACCCTCTGGGGCTGCGCCCGCTCTGCCTGGGCGAGTTCCCCAGCGGTGGCGGCTACGCGGTCGCCTCGGAGTCGTGCGCTTTGGGGACGATTGGGGCGCAGTATCTGCGCGAGGTGCATCCCGGCGAGATCGTTCGCCTGGACCGGCATGGCCTGCATAGTTTCCAGGGGCGTGCTGCGGCGGTCAGGCCGGCCCTGTGCGTGTTTGAGTATGTCTATTTTGCCCGGCCCGACAGCATGCTGGAAAATCAGGTCATTCACCGGGTGCGCCAGCGGTTGGGGGCAGAACTGGCCCGTGAAGCCCCGGCCGAGGCCGACGTGGTCATTGGCGTGCCCGACTCGGCGACTCCGGCGGCGATTGGCTTCGCCCAGGCGTCCGGCATCCCCTACAGCGAGGGCCTGATCAAGAATCGCTACATCGGGCGGACCTTCATCCAACCCAACGATCAACTGCGGCGCTCGGGCATCCATTTGAAATATAATCCGCTCACGGCCAACCTGGCCGGCAAACGGGTCGTGCTGGTGGATGACTCGATAGTGCGCGGCAACACGGCCGGGCCGCTGGTGCGGCTGATCCGGGAAGGGGGGGCGACAGAGGTTCACCTGCGGGTATCGTCGCCGCCGGTGCAGCACCCCTGTTTTATGGGCGTGGACATGGCAACCCACGACGAGTTGATTGCCCACCATAAATCTGTTGAAGAAATCCGGGTGCATATTGAGGCCGACAGCCTGGCCTATCTGTCGCACGAGGGGATGATGCGGGCGGTTCGGCAAGCTCACCACGAAGCGGTTCGACAGGGTCAGAATGAGGCCAAAGTCGGTACATTTAACACCAGGCAGGGTTATTGCAGCGCCTGTTTTACCGGCAGCTACCCGGTCCATCTGGATGAGTGGTGGCTGCAAAAAGATCACGAAAAGCTGGTTTTTGAAGGAATTTGGGGAGAATGACCGCCGACCACCGACCACCGACCGCCGTTAATATAGTTTTGGTGGTCAGCGGTCCACGGTCGGCGGTCTTTACTCAGGAACAAAGGATGACTGAACCCATCAACATACTGGTCATCGGCCGGGGGGGACGGGAGCATGCCCTGGCCTGGAAGCTGGCCCAATCGCCGCGGGCGGCGCGGGTGTGGGTAGCGCCGGGGAACGGCGGCACCGCCGGATCAGGCTCCATCGCCAATGTGTCCCTGGCCGAAGATAACGTGGCCGGGCTGATTGAGTTCGCCCGGCGGGAGGCTGTTGGCCTGACGGTGGTCGGGCCGGAAGCGCCGTTGGCGGCTGGCGTCGTGGATGCGTTTCAGGCCGTTGGACTGCCCTGTTTTGGCCCCAGTCAGGCGGCGGCGCAACTGGAGGCGTCAAAAGCCTTCGCCAAAGCTTTTATGGTTCGTCACGGCATCCCCACCGGGCGCTACGCTGCCTTCAGCGATTATCAGGCCGCGCTGGCTCATGTGCCGCAGGTGGATTATCCCGTGGTCATCAAGGCTTCGGGCCTGGCTGCGGGCAAAGGGGTCATCCTGCCCGACTCGCCGGCCGGGGCGGAAACGGCCCTGCGGCAGATGATGGCCGAACGTGTTTTTGGCGCAGCCGGCGATGAGGTGGTCATCGAGGAGCGACTGGCCGGGCCGGAGGCGTCGGTGCTGGCCTTTTGCGATGGGCGTACCATTGCCCTCATGCCGGCAGCGCAGGATCACAAGAGGGTCTTTGACGGCGACGCCGGGCCAAATACGGGCGGCATGGGCGCGTATGCCCCGGCCCCATTGGTTACACCGGCCCTGCTGGAAGAACTCCGTCAGGCCGTTTTTCAGCCGGCGCTGGCCGGGCTGCGGGCCGAAGGCAAGCCCTACACCGGCATTCTCTACGCCGGATTGATGCTGACCGGGGCCGGGCCGCGGGTGCTGGAATTCAACTGCCGTTTCGGCGACCCGGAAACCCAGGTGATTTTGCCCTTGTTGGCGAGTGACCTGGTGGCGATCTTCCAGGCGTGCTTGAACGGTACGCTTGACCAGATGCAGATATCGTGGAATACCGGGGCTGCGGCAACGGTGGTGGCGGCGGCGGAAGGCTATCCGGGCGATTATCCGAAGGGCCGCGAAATCTCCGGCGTGGCCGAGGCTGAAGTTTTGCCGCAGGTGCTGGTTTTTCAGGCCGGGACGCGCCGCAGCGGCGAGGGCCGGCTGGTGACCGACGGCGGGCGGGTCCTGGCCGTCACCGGGCTGGGCGAGACACTGCCCCTGGCCATTGAGCGAGCTTACGCCGGGATGACGCGCCTTCATTTTCAGGGGATGCATTACCGGCGGGATATTGGGGCTAAAGCGGTTATCCAGTAAACATTATCGGGATTAAGGTGACAGGCACTTATCGGACTACTCATTGGGCTTATTGAATAAAACCTGCCTTTATTTAGTATTCAAAAGTGCCTGTCACCTGGTTTTCTAAAGATGAAACCTATCACTTATCGGGATGCCGGGGTTGATATTGAAGCCGGCGCGCGGGCCGTGGAGCTGATGAAAGAAGCAGTCCGGGCGACCTATGGGCCGGAGGTGCTGGCCGGTATCGGCGCGTTTGGCGGCTTGTTTGACATTTCCGCCTTGAAGGGGATGCAAGCGCCGGTGCTGGTCGCCTCGACCGATGGGGTGGGGACCAAAACCAAAATCGCGGCGGCGCTGGGCCGGTTTGAGACGATTGGCTTTGATATTGTCAACCACTGTGTCAACGATATTCTGGTGCAGGGGGCGCGCCCGCTCTTTTTTCTGGATTACATTGCCGCAAGCCGTTTGCAGCCGGAGCGGGTCGCTACGGTGGTGCGGAGCATTGCCGCGGCCTGCCAGGCGGTCGGCTGCGCCCTCCTGGGCGGCGAAACGGCTGAAATGCCGGGAGTTTATGAGCCAAACGAATTTGATCTGGTCGGCACGGTGGTGGGGGTCGTGGAGCGGAGCCAGATCATTGACGGGCGAACCATCAGGCCGGGCGATCAGGTCATCGGTCTGGCTGCGGCGGGACTGCACACCAACGGCTATTCGCTGGCTCGGCGCGTTTTTGAGGGCTGGGATTTGCATGCAGGGATACCGGAATTAGGGCAGCCCCTGGGCGAGGCGCTGCTGGTCCCCCATCGGGCTTATTTGGCCGAGGTACAGCGCCTGCAGGCAGCCAACATCACCCTCAAGGGACTGGCGCACATCACCGGCGGCGGGCTGGTTGATAACCCGCCGCGAATTTTGCCGCCGGGAACGGCGCTTGACCTCCCGCGGGGAAGCTGGCCCATTCCGCCGATTTTTCAACTCATCCAGCGGGTGGGCCAGATTGACGAAACGGAGATGGCCCGGACCTTCAATCTAGGCCTGGGGATGCTGGCCGTGGTTTCGGCGGAACAGCTTGACCAAGCCCTGGCAGTTTTGGGGGACGGGGCCTGGGCGGTGGGCGAGATCGTCTCAGAAAAGCAGGAGTAAATAAGCAGCATGAAACAGCTGGCTGTTTTTATCTCCGGCAGCGGATCAAATTTGCAGGCATTGATTGACGCCATCCGGGCCGGCGAGTTGGAGGCCAGGATTGTCGTGGTGGTTTCTAATCGCGCCAATGCTTATGGCCTGGTTCGCGCCGAAAAAGCGCACCTGCCGACCCTCTACTTTCCTTTGAAAGCTTATCGGGAGGCGGGCCAGTCGCGGGAGGCGTATGACGCCGACCTGGCGGAGATGACACTGGCCTACCAGCCTGACCTGGTGGTGCTGGCCGGGTGGATGCACGTGCTCAGCCCGGCTTTTTTGGGCCGTTTTCCGGGGCGAGTCTTGAACCTGCATCCGGCCCTGCCCGGCCAATTTGCCGGGACGCACGCCATCCAGCGGGCCTACGAGGCTTTTCAGCGGGGCGAAATTGACCAGACCGGGGTGATGGTCCATTGGGTCATCCCCGAAGTTGACGCCGGGCCGGTCGTTGCCACGGCCACCGTGCCGCTTCAAGCCGGCGATAGCCTGGCGGACCTGGAGGCGCGGGTTCATGCCACAGAGCACCGGCTGTTGGTTGAGGCGATACGGAGCGTAGATCCTGTCGAAAAATAGAAATTCCAAATTGAGTAAGATTATCCACGAAAGGAAACAGATATGGCAACTTTTTTCGGTTGTTTTTTTGGTTTTATTGCCTGGTTCATCGTCCGCTACATTTTGGCGGGGCTGTATACCGTCAATCAGAATGAGCGGGCGGTGAAGACGATTTTCGGGCGAGCGGAGCGGATCAAGGGGGCGACTACCCTGGACGACCCGATTACCGAGTATCTGCGGCCCGAAGAGCGAGAGCGTTACCGGTATCCGCAAGTGCGGGTCATCCAGCCGGGCGGGCCGTATTTCAAGTGGCCGTGGGAGAAAATCTACAAGGTTTCAGTGGCCACCCAGACGGTCAACATGGCCTTCGACGCGCTTGACCCAAATGCCAACAAACAGGGTACGGTCCTGGAAGCGGTCACCAAAGACCAGCTTAACACCGGCCTGCAAGGCCAGATTCGCTACCGGGTGTCGGAACGGAATTTGTACGCCTACCTGTTTGGGGTCAAACAGCCCGTTGTGCATATTATGGGTTATTTTGTCTCCATTTTGCGCGAGCGCATCGCCAATTATGAAGCGCCCAACAGCAGCCTGGCCGATACCAATCCTGCTGACCCCAGCATCATGGCTGGGGTATCCATCAACGATCTGCGCAAAAATCTGCGTGACCTCAACGAGCACATGGATCAGGAATCCCTTTCCTCCACTGCCCGGTATGGGATAGTGTTGGACGCCTCGCTGATTACCGAGATTGACCCGCCGCCGGAGGTTGAATCGGCGCTGGCGGCCATCAACACCGCCCACAACCAGGTTTCGTCGGACATCAGCCTGGCCCAGGCTGCCGCCGACCAGAAGATTGTGCAATCGAAGCGGGCAGTGGAAATTGAAACGCTCAAGGCTCAGGCCGAAGTCGAGCCGCTCAAGGCTTTGGCGGCGCAGTTGGCCGAACTGAAAAAGAGCGGTCCCGACGTGCTGGAAGCTTACCTGCGGAACGTCCGCTTGCGGCTCTACAGCCAGGCCCAACAAGTCATCCTGGAGGAACGGAAATAATGCAAGGACTGGCAACTTTTATCTTTGTGTTTATCGTCACTTTTCTTGGCCTGTTTATCGCCCTGCCGATTTTTATGCTGTTGGCCCGGCTGCTGGGGTTGTACGCCATTGTCGAGGAGGGCCGCTGCCATGTCTACGTGCTCTTTGGCAAGGTGGTGGCGGTGTTAAAGGAGCCAGGCCTGAATTTTCTGTGGCTCAAGCTTGGTCCGCAAGCCTTGATCGTCAGGTGGCTGGGCCGCTGCTACGTGCTGGACATGCGGCTCGACCAGCAGTACCTGCGCAGCCAGCCGGTCAACTCCGAGGAAGGCGCGCCGATGGGCATCGGCATCTGGTACGAGATGGTCATCAGCGACCCGGTGGCCTACCTGTTCAAAAACGCCGACCCGCAAGGCTCGCTGGCGGCGAATGTGAGCAACGCGACGGTGCGGACCCTGAGCAATATGCCCCTGGCCGATATGCTGCAAAACCGCCACCCGATGAGCCAGGCGGTGCGGGCCGAGGTGTCGCCTAAATCCGAGGAATGGGGCTATAGATTAGGCTCGGTTTACATTCGCAAGGTCCATTTTCGGGATGTGGGCATGATCCGGCAAATTGAGGAGAAGGTGGTCAACCGGCTGCGCCAGGTGACGTCGGCTATCCGGCAGGATGGGGCCAACCAGGTGAGCATCATTACCAGCACGGCGGAGCGCCAGGCAGCGATTGAGTTTGCCCGGGCTAACGCCATGCGCCCCAAGATTGTCGGGGCGGCGCTGCAAGAAATTTCCGCCGACCCGGACGTAGCCAGGGCTATGTTTGAGATTTTGGAAACGGAAAAGATTTTGGAGGGGAAGGCCGGCCTGACCTTACTGCCCCAAAACGGCAACTTGTTGGCCCAGCTTGTCGCAGCGGATGCCACCAAGCCAGAGCCGCTGAAGATGCCCTCAAAGAGCAGATAGCTCGAAGAATGGTAAGAACCTGGAAGGTTGGAGGATTGTCCATAGGGGGCCTTTGGCTCGAAGACTGGTTAAAGAATCGTCCACCCTTCCACCACTTCCAGCCTTCCTGCTCTATTACCGGATTTGGTGATCAAAAGCCTTCAGGAAGTAAAAAAGTGCACTTTTTTACTTCCTGAAGAAGGACTATTTAAGGTCAGGGAGGGTGAGCACCTGCGGCTTTGGTTTAAAGCCGAACAGTTGGGCCAGCCGGGTGAGTGAACTGGGCGGAGCTTCTTGCTGCTCCAAATCTCCGATAACCTGCTCATCGGGAATCTGGCCCAGGGTGTGCAGCTCGGCTTCGTGCGCTGCCCGGCGGAGAACCAGCCACAGGTAAACATCGCTCTCGGTCCGGCCCGGAAAATATTTGAGGATATCCCGCTCGCGAATCAGCTCGATGAGCGACAGGTAGACGTGGTCGTACCAACTGCCGACCGCTTCGGCGTAGGAAATTTCGCAGTTACACTCCACTTCCCGCAGAAATTTGTGAAAAGCGATATGCTCTTTGGCTAGCTCGTAACCTTCCGGCTCGGTAAAGAGGACATTTTGCTCCGGTCGAATTTCGTCCAGGCGGGTCTCGTGCAAAAACTGGGCGTATTCCGCTTTGAGCGACACCTGTTCCAGGTTCAGCCGGTCCTGGAAAAAACCCAGCAGTTGAGCCAGGGGATTAGCTTTTTCTCTTTCCAGGGCGTCCAAAACTTGTTCATTGGAAACCTGACCGAGGGCGTCTAACTCCGCTTCCAGCGCCGCCCGGTGCAAAATCAGCCAGGCGTACAGGTCGGCCTCGGTCCGGCCCGAAAAATACCTCAACACATCCCGTTCGCGGATCAATTCCACAATGGGCAGGTAGACATTATCATACCAACTGGCGACAGCCTCCTCATTGGAAATTTCACAGCCGCAGGCGATTTCGCGCAGGTACTTGTGAATGACAATATGTTCTTCGACCAGCCGGTAGCGTCCCGGCTCAGTGAAGACCACGTTTTGACCGGGGCGAAGCTGGTCCAGATGGGTTTCCTTGAGGAAGTCGGCATGTTCCATTCTAAGTAAAATGTGATCCAGATCATCGTCCGGGCCAATAGGTACCGGCGTTTTGTACTCAATTATGTAAGCCTCGATAGTCTTGGCTCCGTGGGCGCGGGCCACCGAGACCCGGTGATTGCCATCGCGGACAAAGTAAACGTCGCCGACCTGGTACACTTCAATAGGGGGAAAGCCCTCCTCAGAGTGGGCGACGGCATCTACTCGCCGCCAGCGTTCCTCGGTGGTGCTGTTCTTAGGTAAAAAAGTGCGGGTAAAATCGCGATAGCGGCCGGTGCTGCCGACAATTTTATCCAATTCGATTTCCTGCAAGCCTTTATAGGCAGCATCCTGCAACTGCAAACTCTGTTTGATTTCTTCAAAAGGCAGCAGGTTGTTCGAGCGGCCTCTGAAGAAGCTCAGCCATTCCTCGATGAAGGCGCGTTGTCTTGCTCTGGAAAATTCCTCATTTGATTCTTGAGTTAGCATAGTTGACCTCCTGTT
Source organism: Anaerolineales bacterium (assembly GCA_015075185.1). GTDB lineage: Bacteria > Chloroflexota > Anaerolineae > 4572-78 > J111 > DSQQ01. The sequence continues at coordinate 1,459,375 of JABTUW010000001.1, forward strand.
CGAGTCAGTCGGGATTGCTCCAAATTTTAGGCGGAGCTGACAGGTTTTGAAAACCTGTCAATCTCGTCTCAGAAGGGGCAGTCAGTACAAGTCCTCTTGACGGTACTTACGCTGTGGGTGGAAAAAGCCCTCCCTAAATCCCTCCCAAAGGGAGGGACTTAAGCTAATTCTCCCCCTGGGGGGAGTTAGAGGGGGCAAATCCTTCAACTGCGTAACTCCTGTTACTTGAGCATTGCAAGTCATTCCGCAGCCCCTTTAAAACACGCAAGGCGCTTTTCAGCATGAAAAGCGCCTTTGCTAAGGTTGGACAATCCCTGTTGGTTATTAAAATGATGATTATCATCAAGCTTGATAATCGGAAGTCATTATACCGCTATTTGTGCTTTAAGCAAAACCCCATTTTTTGAAGAGTGAGACATCCCCAGATGCCCGCCGGTGCGCGGAGTCGCATCCAGGGATGCTGGCTCCTCAATTTTGTCCTAAGTTTAGATAGCTGGCAGCGGCCCGGTACCCGGTTTAAGGGTACCCCGCGGCAGCACCGACATTTCCCAGGGATAGACGAGATAGCGGTCGGTGATGGCGCCGTAATAATCGGGGCCGGTATCGGGGAAGAGGTTAGAGCGAATGCGATAGTGCAATACGGCTGTTTCCGCCTCACAACCGACCGCGGCTAAACGGCCAACCACCATCATGATCGCCCGGCCGTTGGCCCAGATGTCGTCCACAATCAGGATGCGCCGGCCGGTCAGCAGGGTATCAGGCGGAAACTGCATAAAAGTGGGCCAGGCCAGTTTTTGGTCCACGTCGTCGGGAAAATAGACCGAAGCGGTCAGCACATCTTTAATGCCCAGGGCTTCGCTTAAAATTCCGCCAGGCACCAGGCCGCCCTTGGTAATCATCAACAGGCCATCAAATGTACCTCTAAATTGAGGGATAAGGTGGTCTATCAATTTGTCAATGTCGTTCCAACTTAGAATCTCGCGCTGGAACTCTTCTTCGGGCGGACCTTCGAATGGGTACATTGCTTTGCCCTGGCTACTTCAGGATAGATAATAATCAAGCGGATATTGTACGCCTGTTTCGGTCCTATGTCAACCAACATGCGGGCGGGCTTAGGATTGGAATTAAATAACGTCAGCAGAGGTAGCTTCCAGGCCGCGGCAGTACTCCCGTACGAGTTATTTAATCCCCAATCCTGAGGGATATGAGACGGGACAGGTAAGATGTCGGGGGGTAGGGCGTCTCATCTTTAAAGAAAGTGAGGTTTGTGTTATGAATCATAGTTCCATTCATCCTGCCACAGGTATTGGCTACGTTCATTTGTCTGTGGCTCATCTTGACCGCTCGCTGGCTTTTTACCAGGATAAACTGGGTTTTCAACTCCGCCGGCGCGAGGGCCAGACGGCTTACCTGGGCGCGGGTGGCCCCGATTTGCTGCTGCTGACTGAAAAACCCGGCGCGCGATCCGTCCCCGGCGTGACCGGCCTGTATCACTTTGCCATTTTGACCCCATCTCGCCTGGCCCTGGCTCAATCGCTGCACCGCCTGGCCCAGACGCGCACCCCGGTGCAGGGGTTTGCCGACCATTGGGTCAGCGAGGCGATCTACCTGGCCGATCCCGACGGCAACGGCATCGAAATCTATCGCGACCGTCCCCGGAACGAATGGCCCCGCCAAAATGGGCAGTTGCAGATGGCCACGGACCCCCTGGATATAGAGGGCGTTTTGGCTGAATTGGAGCCGCAGGCCGAACCCTGGACCGGATTAGAAGCGGCGACGACGATTGGCCACGTTCATTTGCACGTTGCCACTATCCCGTCCGCCGAGGCTTTTTATGGGGATATTTTAGGTTTCGATCTAATCCTGCGCTACGGCCCCAGCGCCAGCTTTGTTTCTGCCGGCGGTTATCACCATCATCTTGGCCTCAATACCTGGGCCGGGGTCAATGCTCCGCCCCCTTCGCCTGATGCCGCAGGGTTGCGCTATTTCACCATCAACCTGCCGGACCAAGCAGCGTTGGCTGCGGTAAACGAGCGCATTGAAGCGGCTGGAGTTGCTTTTCAGGAAAAAGATAGGGTGATTTTTCTGCGCGACCCGGCCCAAAACGGCATCGTTCTTAGCGCCGGGCAGGAAGTGGAGACGGTAGTGGCCAAAGTGACAGAGATGGGTGGTTAGCTGTTTCATAACATCGGATAATCGTTTGAATTGCGTTCTATCGTATTCGTGCTAAACTGTGGGGCTTGGGTATACTATCCTAAATTCAGGCGTCGAAATTACGCAACGATGAGAAAACAGCGAACATTAATCTTTAATCACTCTATTTGGTTAATCTTAATAGCCCTGGCAGTTTTGTGGGTAGTTCAGTTTAGCAGTGCCGTAGCTGCCCCGGTGCGACAAACTCAAGATTTGGCCGTTATCAACAGCCCTGCCAGCAATGCCGTGGTGCAGGGCCAGGTGCAGATTGTCGGCAGTTCTGACCATCCTTCATTTCAGTTTTATGCCATTGAATTCTCACCCGAACCGGTGACAGGCAGCCAGTGGCAAATTGTTGGGGAGACCCACAACACGCCGGTAATCAGCGGCGTTCTGGAGACCTGGGATACTACTCTGATCCCTGACGGCAGCTACACTCTGCGTTTGCGGACCGTGCGGCTGGATGGCAACTACACCGAAGCTTTTTCTCAGCAGGTGGTGGTGGCCAATACTCAGCCCCTTCCAACCGATACACCCACACCTGGGGTTACAACGGAAGTGGAAGCAGTTCCGGCGATCCCCACAGAGACACCGACCCCACTGCCGCCGACGCCCACGGTATCTATCGAACAGCCAATTGTGGATACCCCAACCCCTCGTCCGGTCGAAACCAGCGCCCCGCTGCAAGATCCAGAGGAGGTTACCTCCTTCATTCCCACAGTCACCGGCTTTTCACTAAGCCCCTTAAGAGATGCGTGTTTGTATGGGGCCGGTATCATGTTCAGTGTCTTTCTGCTTTTTGGCTTCCTGGCCGCGCTGCGCACCTTTATTATGGGCTTTATCCAGCGGATGAGGCGCAGAACATAATTTTCTTGGCGTAGCGGGGGTAGGGGCATCGCACCCTGAAAGTGCAACGCACCTTACTCCAACATGAGCGATACCTTTTTGAATCATGCCGGTTCCATTTCCCCTGTTTGGGCGCGGTTCCAAAGAAAAAGCGGCGGGCCCGGTCGAGTGGTTTATTGTCGGGCTGGGCAATCCGGGCCAAAAATACATTGACACCCGCCACAACGCGGGCTGGCATCTTTTGGATACCATTGTCCGAGACCAGCCTCATTTTCGCTTTAACGAAAATCGTAATAAAGCCCTCATTGCCCGCGGCGAATTGGCCGGGGTCAGGGTCGCCCTGATTAAGCCCCAAACGTTTATGAATCTAAGCGGCGAGGCGGTCGCTCCCCTGGCTCGTTTTTACCGGGTAGCGCCAGAACATATTTTGGTGGCTTTTGACGATGTGGACTTACCCACAGCGACACTGCGGCTGCGGCCAAAAGGAGGCGCCGGAGGGCATAAAGGGATGCGCAGTATAATTCAACACCTGGGTACCGAGGAGTTTCCACGGCTGCGGCTCGGTATTGGCCGTCCCTCCGGCCAAATGCCGGTGGAGGCTTACGTTCTGCAAAAATTTAAGCCGGATGAATGGGAAGCAATGCGGGTCACTTACGAACGGGGCGTCGAGGCTGTTAAAGCGGTGCTAACCACCGGGCTTGAGTATGCCATGAATCAATTCAACGGGAAGGAATAATTACAGGGAAGTGCTTTTGTTCAGCGCCCTGTGAGTCTACTCAATCATTGCTTCAATCTTTTTCATCAAAGCAAAAGGGCTGAAGGGTTTGATAAAATAATCATCGGCGCCGGCGGCCAGGCCTGCTTCAAGGTCGCTCCGCTGCCCCCCGGCTGTTAATAGAACGACCGGTATACCCTGAGTAGCCGGATCTTTTTTAAGATGGCGACAGACCTCCAGGCCGTCCAGATCGCTCCCATATAACATCACATCTAGCAAAATGAGATCGGGGCGTTCGGTTTGAGCGATCTCAATGGCCTGCCGCCCATTTTCAGCAAAGAGAACTTGGTAATTATCTTGAAGGGTTACTGCTACCAATTCGAGGAGTTGAGGTTGGTCGTCTACAACTAGGATTTTCTTCAAAGAAATTTCTCCTCACCCCTCCTCATTAGAAACAATCGAACTCTAAACTTGGCCAGCCGCCAGGGTATTCCTCTTCTTTTTAGCTGTTGCCTGAAAAATAAATTGAGCCGTACCGGCAACTAACAGAATATCACCCACACTGACAGCATTTCGACGCCAGGGTAAAATGACGGGGATTATATCGGACAAAACCCACAGGTTGGTTTCAGAGCGGGGCAAGATAATATTTTTGCTGCTGCCTGGCCTGACCTGTTCGATAACCGGACGGTCAGGGTGAACAAAATGGGTCATTTCGGGAGTTACCGGCATCCAGCCGCCATTGACAACCATAACCAGGACATTCAGGGCCACTCCAAGGGCAAACAACTTTGCCCCGGGGATTTGATGGTTTAAGAGGAAGAGCGCAATCAAGGCAATTTGTGACAAATTTAAGATGATCATTTGCCACAGGGATTGCCCAGGCGCATAAGTAACCAGTCCTGCCTGCAAAATGAATAGGCCCATTACCCCGCCGATGAATATCCAGCCGCCCCGGAAAGAAAATTGTCCGAGGGCGCTCAAATCGCGCCGGAACAATATCGCCAGGATAATTAGAACAATTATTGCATAGGCAAGAATCATTTACTTCCTCTTAGGATAACCTTGAACTTTTGCAAAAAACTAAACTTATAATGATCCCTGAAGATTTAACACCCCGTTCGGGTCACTATCGTTCTCATCCTTGCTAAATACATCCTCAGGCCAGACAGAGCATTGAGCCAGGCTGGCCTGTTCGATGAACTGTTGTATTTTTCGGATTTGCGACTCCCAATAGGGCTGCCAGATCTTATCAGACCGCTTTAACTCTTTGCGGACCAAAGCAAGAATCTGTAAAGTATCATGTTCGCTCAGTTCAAGAGTTATTTTTCTACCATCCTTACTTTCCATTTTCATCTTCGATTCCCCGACTATCGTGGTTAATTCTACCAGTCTCCAGAAGAATAATGACCCCCTTACATTTGTTATCCTCTCATCGGCTGCAAATTTTGAATTCCAAAAACAGTGCTTAAAGTTGATGCGCCATCAATCTCAGTTTAACTTGGCGGGCGTACTCTGGCAGGGTAAGTGCTCGAACATTGGCCAGAATCTCGGCATCTTCCGGCGGCACATTCAATTCTGCCAGAGCAATCTCAGGGCTGGCCAATAACTTAGCTCGAAAAGCAATGTTGGCGCTGGCTTTGATTAATACATTAGAGATAGCAGGACGATTGGGAACTGGTTTCATGGTCACCTCATCAATAGGGTTAGGAAATCGCGGAGTCTCTAATCAGCCTCCGCTCGAATCATGGGGAGCGCCGCCAGCCACAGCCGCGATCAACAGCGTGCTTAAGATCAGAACGGCTCGCACATTGTTAGAATTGCTAAAAAATTGACCCATCGTCAGTTTATATCTTTGTAACATGGTTGACACCCTTTCTCTAAAAGTTTTGTTAGAATGTCACCACTATACCACATTGACTCTTACAGTTTTCAGTAGAACTATACGAAAACGAAAGCCCCACGCGGGATAGTCCAAAACGACTACCCCTAACGCAGGGCTTTCAGTTTTCTGGTCAATGCAGTTTCATGGCTTAATGATCAGCCATTCCCAAAGATAAAGTGATGTTGGCCAGAGCCGTATCAATCACCCGGACCGTGGGAAGCGCCGCCGGCCAAAACTGCCATAAGTAGCGCAGCTAAAATCAAAATAATGTACGGATTGGGGTACTGATTAATCAGCCATTGTAAATTTGAAGGTTTGGAACATGGGGGTCAGGTTTTTCATTAGCGGGAACTTTGGTAAAGCGGCCCGTTCATTATAGGCCAATTGGATGGGGCGCAAAATTGTCAGGCTGGCGTTAGCAAAGTACTTTGTTTGGCAGTGATTAGCTGCTGGTAAAGCTGCTGCGTTTCTGGCTCTGGCGGCGCGCCGAACTCTTCTTTGAAGGTAGCGCACAACTCAGCGTAATGGGCCGCCAAATGATCGTAGAGGCCCAAGCGGGCATAGGCGTTCAGGGCGGCCCGGTGCAGGTCTTCCTGAAAATTATCCAGCGCCAGCCCCTTGTTAATCACGGCCAGAGCTTCCTGAGGAGCATCCATCTTAAGCAATTGCTCGCCGGCCAACTTGACCACCTGCAAAAACCTGGCCTCGCATGCAGCCCGATAAGCGTCGCCCCATTCGCCCAGTTCAAAGCCAGCCAGCAATTCGCCCCGGTACAGGGCGATCAGCTCAAGCTGCAAGGGTAAGGCTACCTCAGGGCTGGCCCTGGTAACCCGCTCAAACAGATTTTCAAAAGCCAGCGCATCACACCATTCCAGATAAGCCGGGTTAACCTGGTAATAATCGTCCCGGCGAATGATGAAATCAGGCCCTTCAAAAATAACGTCGCGCAATCTTTTTAGGGTTTGATGGAAGAATCTGGAGGCTCTCTCCGGTTCCAGGTCAGGCCAGAGGGCGGCGCTCACATCGTTCCAGCGGCAGCCTCCCTCTTGTCCCTGTACTAACAGATAGAGCAAGAACTCTGGCGCTTTAGGCAGACCACCCCGTTGGGTAAACCGCCGGCGACTACCGCTGACGATGAGCAGGGGGGGGCCAAAGACAAAGACCTGTAAGCTGGGCTTTGAAATATCTATCTGATCTTGACTTTGGGCTAATAATAAATGAATACCATCGCGCATACTGGCCGGAATATCTTCACGGTGCAAGAAATGGAGGAATAATTGTTGCGTTTCTGCCACTGTTAGCCCCAGTCCTTGTCTCAACTCACCCATGGTCAGGGCTGATCGGATCGCCTCCTGTAGTTGCTCTAACGCCGCGGCGGCTTGTAAATCAAGCAGCAGGCTGTAGCCCCACCATAACCTGACTTTGGCCTGTTCGACCACGTCGTTGCCGGTCAAACAGGCCACCGCTGTCGCAAAAAGTTCAAAACTGGGGCCATACTCCGCCCGGCGCACATATATTTTTGATTGGAGGGCACATGCCAGACCCTGTTCAAAAACCATGCCGGTTTCAGTGGCAATGGATCTGGCCTGGCTGGCCAGGTTAAAGGCTTGAACTAGGTCATGTTGCTGATAGAAACATTCACCCATCTTGACCAGGTTATAAACTTCCAGCGCCCGTGCCCCCGCCTCGCGGGCTAATTTAGTTGATACTCCATAAGTTTCAAGAGCATGTTCAAATTCTTGACGCCCTAAATAAGCATCGCCGATGCCAGCCTGGGCAAAAGCAGCACGGCGGGTAGCCCCAATTTGGAGGGCGATATCCAAGCTGTCGTTGAATTGTTTAAACGCCTCATCGTGGCGACCAATTGCCTGGAGGGAGACCCCCAAACTGTTCAGGGTATTGGCCAAATCATTGGCATTGCCCAAGATTTCCCAGATTCGCAGCGCCTGTCTGAAATGGTAGCCAGCGCCGCTTATATTTCCTTGCCGGTCTAAGATAAAACCTATGTCATGATGACATGTGCCCATGCTGTAGGTATCATTCAACGTCTCAAATAAACTCAAGGCTCGCCGCAACTCTGATAACGCTTCTGCCAGGTTACCTGCGGCTAAGTAAGCTAAGCCACGATTTTTAATCGTCCATGCAATCAATCGGTCATCAGATCTTAAGGTTTCCAACTGATCGAGTCCTTCTGAGACTAGGGCTAGACTTTCTTTAACCTGACCTGTCATCCGTAAGCCAACTGAGCGCCAAACTCGAGCTTCAGCAGCACCGATTAAATCACGCAGTTTGACAAACTGCGTATCTGCCTGTCGAAAAAAAGTCATGGCCAGAGCTGGCTCGCCCAAGTCATTGTTCAATATTTGCCCGCGCAGCAGAAGCAGGCGAGGGTATTGCACTAACTTTTGCTCAGGCATCTGTACCAGCCAGTGATTCAAGGTCAAAGCCCGGCCTGTATCATAAAAGAACTTACCTTTAGTCTCAAGCAGGACCGCGGCCTCATCCCAGGCTTGCACAGCCAAATATAGATTGATGGCCTCTTCAAAGCGTGACTGAGTAACCAATAGGTCCGCAGCTCGCAATGATACCTGGCGGTAGACCAGGTTAGACTCAGCCAATTTGCTACGCAAAAACTCAGAGAAAAGATCGTGATATTTAAAGCCACCGCCAATTTGGGCGATAAATAAATCCCGCCGAACCAATTCGTCGAGGTAAACCTGAGCGTCGTTTATATCTAGTAACTTGTTGCTCAACTCGGCCGTCATCTCCGGCAAAACTGAGGTATGAAGCATGAAACGCTGTAAATCGGATGGCTGCTTATCGAACACTTCGCCCGCCAGGTAGCTGTAGATGGCCTCACGATCATCACCCAGCCGCTGCTTCAAGTGGCCAATCAGCCCACCGGCGTGTAAACTCTGGGTGTGCCCGGCCAGTAAAATCTGGGCAATATTTCCATCGGTGGAGCGGGCGATTTCTTCGGCGGTTTGCAGGTCAATTTGGCGGCCAAAGCGCTTGCGCATAACCCGCAACAGTTCCTCGCCGGTGAAGCGCAGTTCCTCTTCCGACAAGCCAGTGGCCCGCTCGGTAATGAGCAGTTCCAAGATTTGACCTGTCTCCAGGTTCATCTCGCCGCGGGCGGCAACAATCATGGTGCTGGTCGAGGGGAGTTGCTCCAACAACCTGTTAAGGGCGAGGGTCATCCCGGCACTGACCGCTTTGTGGTAATCGTCAATAATGATCAGGTGCGGGCCAACTGTGGTCAACAAATCGGCAATGCGCCGAATACTGGCCTGGGTGTCGCCACGCTGGACCAGTTTAAATAATGGCTCAGGTTGAATTTCATGGAAGCGATCGGTGATGCTGTGGGTAAGCAGCGTTAAAAATGAGGTGGGGTCGCGGTCGGTCGGCTCAAGCGAACACCAACAGACCGGTAAATCGGTCATTTGAGCAAAATCGGCCAGTAAAATAGATTTACCGTAACCGCCAGGGGCATAAATGGTGATAAGGCGCTGTCCTGCCTCAACAAACTGGGTTAACATGTTGAGCAGACGCGAACGGCGATGGATTAAGTTGAGCGCGGGTAGGCGAATGCGGTCTTCAAAAGCCATCCGAAGCCACCCTTTATAAATAAATATCCCCCACGTTTTGTCTTTTCCTGGTTGGAAATGCAGAACAAGGGGGGACTGAAGTAAGATTTAACAACTTTTCTTTTGATTGTAATGGTTTTTAAGGTTTATGCAACAGAGCAAATAGTCCCAGTGGGGCAGAAGGCAGTTTTTCGTTATGAGAAATTATGGCCTAGTATTTCTGGCACCTGCTTATGGGGCGCAATTGGCGTAACCGTAAAAAAGGGTTAAATTCTCTAATCTTCATTTAATCTTTGCTTCATCTTTCTTTAATCTTAGAATTTTATGATGAGGGTAACACTACAGTTAATCATAGTGTGAACCCTCCCTCCTAATGAAAGACCCGCGTCGTGGCAGCGCGGGTCTTTCCCTTTTAAAACCTGGAGGGTTGGTAGAATGGTAACGAGCGAATTTTTTAGTTTCTACCTTACCTTCATTCCATCTATACAGGCATCATGACTCAGATAACGTGCTTTACCTGGGGTGACGGCTTAAGGAGATCAACGGAACTGACCGGCCGTACCTTTTGAGCAAAAGCCGTGGCGGCAAAGAGCACCAGGATAATCCAGAGCACGTCAGACAGCAGCAAGTGCCAGAGCTGCAGCCAGATAGGCGCTAATAACACCACATTCAGCGCCCCACTGGCAAGCTGCACAAAATATAGCCCCGTGAAGACACGGCCAAAGCGCCGTGTCAAGGGGTCAGCCTGCCGGGTATTGACCAGGCCGATAACCACAATCGCATAAGCGCCGACGGCAATGGCGATGAGGGGATGCCACAGCCGTAACCGGACCAAAAAATGAGCAGTCGGCGAAAACTTCTGTTGCAGGCCCTCAGCCAGAGAAGTAGCGGGGAAGAGGGTATCTCCCAGAGCGGTCACGGCACCGCTGGCTCCCAGCAGCAGCATCGCCAGAAAAGCGAAGGCCATCATCCAACCCAGCCCTTCCTGCCCCTTGAACTGTACCGGCCTCCCTCCCGACGCCCACCAGGCCGTCAAAACCAGCGATGCCAAAAGCAGGAAGGTGTTAATCAAGTGCATCGCAATCACCAGAGCGCGGGCCGTAGAAGTGTCATAGGCTACCAGTTCAAACAGAACCAGCCCGGCCCCAACCAGCGCCTCGGTTATCATAAAAAACATAGAAAGCCCTGCTCCCAAGCGCACCGCATGCCCTTGGGGATACTGCCGAAAAGCCCAAATGATCAAACCAATCACCAGCAGCAAGGCCAGGCCGCTGCTGAGACGATGGGTAAATTCAATCATGGTGGCCACTTGAGGTGTTTGCGGAATGAATTCTCCATTACACAAAGGCCAATGGCTGCCACAGCCAGCCCCGGACCCTGAGGCTCGCACATAGGCTCCCCACAAAATCACGGTCAAATTGTAGACCAAAACTCCCCAGGCAAATTTAGCAAAGCTATCCAGTTTCATAATTTAGCTCCAGCGGAATGCCGAACGATTTGGCGGTCTAAAATAGCCGCGCCTGCTGCGGCAGTTGCGGGCTGACTTTAGGCAACCCGGCAATCGTTTTAAAGCGGTTACAGCTACCCGGCGAGTAGCCGGCGTAATCATTGTTAAAAAAACCGTAAATCGCCTGCACATGGCCCAAATGAGGCTGAATATACTCCCACCACCAGGCCAACTCCGGGGTGGCATCTACTTGCTCGTGATTTTTCTGCTCAAAGCGGCCATGTTCGCCCAGCCAGCGGATGTAGAGGAAGTCGGTGGTTAGGCCGATTTGTTTGGGCAAATCCAGGTAGTCAAGCGATACCCAGGCCATGCACTGCGCCTTGAGCAGCTCAGCCGTTTCGGAGACATACCAGGAGGGATGGCGAAACTCGACTGCATAGCGCAGGTCGGCCGGCAGGTCGTTTAAAAACAGTGCGACGGTATCAAACTGGGCAGCGGTAAAACTGGGCGGCAACTGGATCAAAATAGGGCCAAGTTTACCGTCGAGGTGGCGCATGGCCTCCAAAAAAGCAGTCATGGCCGGTTTGGCATTAGTCAAACGTAAATCGTGGGTAATCTCTCGCGGGGTTTTGGGACAGAATTTGAAGCCCGCCGGAGCAGTTTGGGACCACTGCCGCACTCGCTCTCCCGGCGGCGTCCCGTAAAAAGTTGAATCCAATTCGACGGCATTAAAAATTTGGCTGTAGTGCGCCAGATAACTCCGTTGGGGCATTCCCAGCGGATAGAAAACCCCATCCCACTCTTTATAACTGAAGCCGACTGTGCCCAGATACCACTCAACCATCGTCACTCTCTCAGCCGATTACCGGCTCCGGCTAAACCAAGAGCAGCCGCCTGGTTTCGGCAATCACGATGAGTCTTGACTTTTATAATCCGGTAACTACCGCTATTCACTCTACCACAAGATGACTGAGAAAGAAAACAGGCCGCTGGCAAATTTTCTCTTAATTTGCTAATTTTGCCCGCCAGAAATTTAAGGGATGTGTCCCAGATTTTAGGCGGTTCTAAGGATAAGTTGACAACCTGCCCTACGTTACCATAATTTGGGCCGCATCCAGATTTAAGGTTTTACTTGCATTTTCCTTTATGTTGATGTAAACTAGGTCAATTGCAGTTGTTTTAAAAATGGGCATTTGGCTTAAAATTAGGGGGATTTAACTTCACTTCGAGTCCCCCTTTTTATTCTTGTTTCCAAACCTGAGTTTGAGGACAGGAATAACGAGAGCAAAAGCACCTCTGGCAGTGTGGAAAACAGGAATTTATTATGGCAGTGGATAACGGACAGGTCAAAGCTTTAGAAACTGTCCTGGTCAATTTAAAGAAGCGTTTTGGTGAAGGCACCATTATGAAGTTGGGTGAGGCTCAACATATGCAAGTTGAGTCTATTCCCACCGGTTCGCTGGCGTTGGATATTGCCCTCGGCGTGGGCGGCGTGCCGAAAGGCCGGGTAGTCGAGGTTTACGGCCCGGAAAGCTCCGGGAAAACCACCTTGTGCCAGCACATTATCGCCGAAGCTCAAAAAATGGGCGGTATCGCCGCCTTTGTGGATGTCGAGCATGCCCTGGACCCCGTTTATGCCCAGAAGTGCGGGGTCAATATCAACGAGTTATATGTATCGCAGCCTGATACGGGCGAGCAAGCCCTGGAAATTACCGAGGCGTTGGTACGCTCCGGGGTACTGTCCGTTGTCGTGGTCGACTCGGTGGCGGCTTTGGTGCCTCGGGCTGAAATCGAAGGCGACATGGGTGACTCTCACATGGGGCTGCAGGCGCGGCTGATGAGCCAGGCCCTGCGCAAACTGGCGGGAGCAATTAAATCCACCAACACGGTAGTCATTTTTACCAATCAACTCCGCCAGAAAATTGGGGTGATGTTTGGCAACCCGGAAACAACCACGGGCGGGATGGCCCTGCGCTTTTACGCCTCGGTGCGGCTCGACATCCGCCGGATTGAGGCCGTGAAGGCCGGCGGCGACGTAATTGGCAGCCGCACCCGGGTCACCGTCAAAAAGAACAAGGTGGCCCCGCCTTTTAAAGTCGCCGAATTTGATATTATGTATAATCAAGGCATTTCCAAAGTAGGTGATATTCTGGACATTGCCGTAGTTGAGGGAATCGTTGAAAAACGCGGCGCCTTTTTCTCTTATGGCGACACCCGCCTGGCGCAGGGTCGCGAAAACGCCAAAACCTTTTTAATGACCAACCCGGATTTAACATTTGAAGTTGAAAACAAGATCAGAGCTAAATTTGGCCTGCCCCTGCGCGACCGGTCTACCATTGATTATGGCCCAGTTGTGCCAGCAGGGGGAATGGCCGAAGAGACGGCAGAACAGATCGAAGAGTAAACTCTATAACACGACAATAAACCTGTCACAGTTTTTGACAATTTGATGATTTGAAACAAATGTCGGACTTACTTTGAACATTTAACAAGTTCGATGTGGGTGCGAAACCCGCTGAAAATTATCTCTCATTGCAACTGGAAATATAGCTGTTAATCAACATGCTCCCATTAATCCGGCTTAGCCGCAGATGTTTAGGCAAGCAATTGATCCTTTTGAACCAGCCTGTGCTCCATGAATCTGAGTGGAGCTATCGGTTGGGGCAGGCCGGGTTAGCGCAGAGCCAGGACTGGCCCCTATATTTTGCATATGACCGTTTAATTTGCCTTAGAGTCTAACGAGGTGCTGCACGAGTCCAAATCACTTTGGGCTTTTTGCTTATTGGATCCGTTAGCCTTTTTAGGTTAAAAAGTAACTATCATTATCATTTACCTGTTGCTTCCGAGATAAGTTACCCTTTTGTTTCAATAGTTAAATCGCCTGCCGGCAAAGCTGTGACGTGTTGCGCCACAGCTTTTTCTTTTTGGGAGTAACCTATGGCCGGGACGATTACGGCCTTGCAGATTCAAAAACGGAATAAAGAACGGGTCAACGTTTTTATAGACGGTCAATTTACCCTGGCGGTAACGGCGCTGGTCGCAGTGACCTTAAAAAAAGGCCAGTACCTCAGCGACGGCGACATTGAGCGGCTTAAAGATGACGATGAAGTGGAGAAGGCTTACAACCAGGCCATCCGCTTTTTAGGTTTTCGTCCGCGCAGCCAGACAGAAATTGAACGATATTTGCAGGATAAAGGATACGCCCCTGAAGTTGTCAGCCACATTGTAGAGCGCTTGCGTCAGGAGCGGTATCTGGATGATGAAGCCTTTGCCCGTTTTTGGCTGGAAAATCGAGAGCGGTTTCGGCCACGCGGGCGGCAGGCGCTGCGTTATGAGTTAAGACAGAAAGGTCTTGATCCCGAAGTCATCGAGACAACTCTGGCCGATGTGGACGAAGAGGAGTCGGCCTGGGCGGCTGTAGAAGGTAAAATTTACCGCTGGAAAAATTTGGAAGAACAAGAATTCAAGCAGAAGGTGATGGCTTTATTAAGCCGGCGCGGTGTTAATTACGAATTCGCCGGCCAGGCCGCTAATCGGGCCTGGGCCTCGCTGGATGTGTCTGAATAGTCAAACGAATTTGAGGAAAATATCTAATGGATATTACGCTGATACTTATTGAGAGTGTTGTTAGTTTAGTTATTGGGTTTGCGGCCGGCTACTATTACTGCCGCAACCTCGGCAACCGTAAAATCAAAGATGCTGAAGCTCAGGCCGAAGATATCGTCGCCAAAGCCGAAGCCAGAAGCAAAGAGATGGAGGTCCAGGCCAAAGAGCAGGCCCTGCGGATGCGCAATGAAGCCGAAAAGGAATTTCAGCGCAAGCGGCAGGAATTAGAACGGCAAGAGGAACGGGTGCAAAAGCGCCACGAGAGCCTGGATGTCCGTTTGGAAAACCTTGATCGCAAAGAACGCAATCTTAACAAGCGTCAGAGCCAGGTTGACAAGCGGGCCAATGAGCTGGAAAAGCTCAACGAAGAACGCCTGGCAGAGTTAGAGCGAGTCTCCAGTATGAGCCAGGAAGAAGCCAAACAAGAGCTGGTGAAAGCGGTTGAGATGGAAGCCCGGCAAGATATGGCCCGGGTCATCCGCCAGGTTGAGGCCGACATCAAAGAGGAAGCCGACCGGAAAGCGCGGAATATTATTACCGTGGCCATGCAGCGGATTGCTTCGGAGCAGGTCTCCGAAACGACGGTTTCCGCTGTGCCGCTGCCCAGCGACGATATGAAGGGCCGTATTATTGGCCGCCAGGGACGCAACATTCGCGCCTTTGAAAATGCCACCGGCGTGGACGTGATTGTGGACGACACGCCGGAGGCCATCATCCTGACCGGCTTTGACCCGGTGCGGCGGGAGGTAGCGCGCATTGCCATGAGCCAGCTCATCACCGATGGCCGTATCCACCCGGCCCGGATAGAGAAACTGGTCGAAAAAGCCCGCGAGCAGGTGAACAAAACGATTCAAGAAGAAGGCGAGCGGGCCGCTTACGAGGCAGGGGTGCATCGCCTCCATCCTGACCTGATTAAACTGCTGGGCCGCTTGAAATATCGTACCAGCTACGGCCAAAACCAGCACGGCCACGCCATCGAGGCCTCGCGCCTGGCCGTTATTATTGCCAACGAGGTTGGAGCGGACGTGTCAATTGTGCGAGAGGGTGCGCTGCTGCACGACATCGGTAAAGCGGTTGACCACGAAGTTGAAGGACCGCACGCCATCATTGGCGCGGATATTGCCAAACGCTGCGGCGTCAATCCCAAAGTTATCAATTGTATCGCCTCCCACCACCACGAGGTGGAGCAGGAGTCCATCGAGGCGGTCATTGTGGAGGTAGCTGATGCCATCTCGGGGGCCAGGCCCGGCGCGCGCCGCGAGAGTCTGGAAAATTACGTCAAACGGCTCAAGGCGCTGGAAGACATTGCCAACTCTTTCCCCGGTGTGGAAGAGACCTTTGCCATTCAGGCCGGCCGTGAAATCCGCATTCTGGTCCGCCCCGAAGAGGTAGACGATTACGCCGCCATCAAGATGTCTAAAGACATCGCCCGCCAGGTCGAAGAAAGCCTGGAGTATCCCGGCCAGATCAAAGTAACCGTCATCCGGGAGACGCGCGCGGTGGATTATGCCAAGTAAGAACGGATAATAGACCTCAAAGATTTTCGTGAAACGTACCCTTGAGGTTTGGATTGAAACCTCCGGCAGCATCCCCCGATCCCGGAGGTTTTATTTTTGGAATGAGACTACAGAGGTTTTTGCTCCGTCTACCTAAAATCCGAGATAGGCCCTCGCTTAAAACCGCTAGATAAAAATCCCGTTTTGTGCTATATTAGAGCCGTCTGGCTTCATCTCCTTTTGCTTCATATCCTCTTCACAGTCCCGCCAGGAATCTTTCAGTAAATTTAAAGTTCGGCAGCAGGGGGTAAGGCATGGAAGATCTCACCGGCAAGCAGCTTGGCCCGTACCAGGTCGTGGCATCGTTGGGCGAGGGTGGCATGGCCGCCGTTTACAAAGCCTACCAGCCCGGCATGGAGCGGTATGTTGCCCTCAAAATTCTGCCCCGCCATTTTGCCAGCGACCCCCTGTTTGTAGGCCGCTTTGAACAGGAAGCCAAAGTTCTGGCTAAACTCCAGCATCCCCACATTTTGCCGGTGTTCGATTTTGGCCAGGCAGATGGCTATAGCTACATCGTAATGCCTTTTTTGCAAAGCGGCGACCTGACCGACCTGCTGGCCGGCTCCGCGCTTTCCCTGGTCCAGATTCGCCGGATCATCTCCCAGGTGGGCGACGCCCTGGATTACGCGCATGCCCACGGCCTGATTCACCGCGACGTCAAACCCAGCAACGTTTTGCTCGATGAGCTGGGGAACTGCCTGCTAACCGACTTTGGCATTGCCAAAATTCTTGAAAGCGGCAGCAAGTTGACGGCTACCGGCGGCATTATCGGCACGCCGGCCTACATGTCGCCCGAACAGGGCTTGGGCGAGAAAGTTGACGGGCGCAGCGACATTTACGCCCTGGGCATCATGCTGTACGAGATGGCGACCGGGCGTGTCCCCTACCAGGCTGAAACGCCCATGGCCATCATGATCAAACATCTCAACGACCCGCTGCCGCCGCCCCGCCGCCTGAACCCGGCCCTGCACGAAGCTGTCGAGCGAGTCATCCTCAAGGCGCTGGCCAAACAACCCCAGGATCGTTACGCTGCCGCCGGGGAGATGGTGCGGGCGCTGCAAGCAGCCATTCCCGAAACTGTCGAGACGCCGCCTGCCCCAGCCGAAGCTGACGCCACTCTAGTTTCAGCCGCCGGGACGACACTGGAAGCGCAACGTCAGGAAACCGTCGAAAAGGAGAGAAGCCGGGAGTCAGTTCGTCCGGCCCGGCAGTGGATGCTGGCGGCAGCGGGCCTGATCCTATTATTGGTAATTGTTGTGGCCGGCGTGATTGTCTTCGCTGCCGGCGGCGATGAGCAGCCAGACGAGATACCCCTTGCAGCCGCTACGGAAAAAATCAACGCCGTTCAACCAACTGAACCTGATACCGCACAGACCGAGCCTGGGACCGCGCCACCGCTTGAAGCCTCCCCTACCGGCACGCCGCTACCCACCGCCAGCCTCTATGATAACTTTGATGATCCGGCCTTTGATGGAACGTGGAATGCAGCCTTGTGGGAAGCGGATTCGGACGAGCCGTGTGAGGTGGCGCAGCAAGAGGGGGTCATCAGTTTTAAAATGCCGGCCCAACCTGAAGAGACTAGCTGCGCTCTTCGTATCAACCAACCGAGCCTAGTTTCGCTGGAACAGTTGGGCGTCGTCGAGGCCCGGCTGCAAATTGCCGACGATCTCAGCGGTGAGTATGTGAACCAGGGGATTGGTATTGGCACCGAGGATTTGCCGGACGGCGATTGGTTTGCCTTTTGCGGCCTGACCGCCCACCCTGATGAGATTGAAGCCTATTTTGAAGTGGCTAATTACGGCGGCCGCTCATCCCCCGATATTTCCCAGGGCATTCCCGCCGCTTACGACCGCTGGCACACCTTTCGCATGGAAGTCAAGCCTGACCCGCTAACCTTTGCCTGCTTTGTTGACAACACCCTCATCGGCTCAGTCACGCCCGCCGATGCCCCAGCCTTACGCCAGGCCCGTTTCCACCGAACACTGGATACCTATCGCGAGGCCGAATCAACCGCAACCACTTACGCCGACGATGTCCGCCTGTTGAGCAGCAACGCAGTTAGTCCCGCGCCGTATGACGATTTTGATGATCCGGCCTTTGAAGGGCAGTTCAATCCTGAATTATGGGAGCCGTGGGACGATATAGATAAGTGCGAAGCAGTCCAAGAGGGTGGCGTTCTACACTTTACTTGTACCGAGCCTGATGGCTCCGGCCTCAACGCGCTCCATTACCAGGGGCTTGAGTTCGGACAGATCGGTTTTGTCGAGGTCAAGCTAAAACTGGACAGCGACTTACCAGCGGGCCGGGGTTCGGTATCACTGCTTTTGACCAATTCGTTGGATAGCTGGGCCGGTTGTGGCCTGGCCGGGGGCGCTGAACTTGAGCAGGCCCAATTATCCTGCGGCGTGGCTTCTGACCGCAATGGGGTATTCAGCGAGGAGTACCATGCCGACGGCCCGGCCGTGGCTTACGACACCTGGCATATCGTCAGGATTGAAATGAAGCCCAACTCCGGCGAATTGACCTTTTTTGTAGACGGTCAGCCCATCGGTACGCACACCCCGGCGGAAATCGAGCGCCTGAAAAGCGCCCAATTTAGTGCTGAACTGCAACTCTACCTGGAGGATGGTGCGCTTATTGCCGGCTACTTTGACAACATCCGCATTGGCCAGGCCGAGTAACAACACCTTTTTAACTCGAGTTACCACCATAGGCTGATTTTTACCGCAAAGACGCTGAGAACGCAGAGGAAAAACATAAAAACTCGGCGTCCTCTGTGTCTCTGCGGTGAATCTTAGGTTGATGGTAGCAGGATAGCAACTTAGGTTATTTACATCCGTCCCCGCAAACTCTCATAATAACCGGTCAGCTCGACATAGCCGTAGCCGGTCTGGCTGCCCTCTACCCGGACGGCCCCTTCCCAATAAGTAAAAGAAACCCGCAATTCCTGGTCGTTGATCAGCGGAGTGATGTGTAAATCAATCCCTTCGCTGGGAATCGCCAAATTCCACTCGGCGGGATAAACCGCGCCGCTGTGGGGGCTGGTCCAGGTGTCCAGGGAGGTGATGGTGATGTCCTCCAGCAAAATCCGGCGGGTGCTGCCGTCGGGGTTGATCAATATCCCGGCAGAGACCGGCTCGGCGCTGCCATCCCTGCGGCGAATGGAGTAAAAGGTGACTTCCCGCTGGTCGTCCAACTGTAGCGAAAACCAATCCCAGCCAACCGCGTCCTGGCCCAGGTCGGATGTGCTCCATTCCCGGTCCATCCAGGAATTGCCAGTCACCTCAAACATGCCCCGCGCAGTTGTGACCGTGCCGCGCGTGAGATTGTTGGTGAGCGAGTAATAGTAGCTGGCGTTGCCCGGCTCGTCGCTTTTGGCGCTCAAGCCGCGGTCGCCTTGTAGAGCAGTGGGCTTGGCTTGCTCCAAAATCAAATCAATCCCAATGTTGCCGTCGCTGGCTTTGAGTTGTACCTGGCCCGGCGCGATTTCTTTGGCAAACCAATTATCCAGCCAAACGTGATAGGTGGGCAGCCCTTGCGCCCCGGCCAGGTTAGGACTGGCCCGGCTAAAACGTTCGTGAAATTCAAAGGTATTGCCGGTTACATCGGTGACGGTGAAATGGGCAAAGTAAATCTGGTGACTGGCCCACTCCGAGGCCCGCTCCGGCTCGCCGGGAACGATGCCGCGCCGGAAGATGGTAAATTGATAGCCGAAGCGATTGCCCTGGGCGTCGGCCAGATTGCCGGTGTAGTACCACCATTCGGCTCGATAATCCGGGTGCGGGCCGTGGTCCCTGGGAAACTCAAAAGGAATGATGTCGTAAACCTTGCGGAACCCCTCGCCCTGGTACTCCTCCGCAGCGAGATTTTCCACATTGGCACTAATTTCTCCGCTGTTGAAGTTCATCCGCTCATAGCGAATAACAACAAAACCGGAAATTAAAAGCAAAGCAATAATGGCCAGGGCTAGTTTCATAATTATTACTCCACGTACGGAGTGCAAAAGCTGAGCTTTTGCGCTCCGTAAGGTTATTCCTCTCTTACGGCCACAGCAATTTGCATATCCTTTAGCCGAATCACCGGATAGATACCCGCTAATAGGGCCGCCACCAGGGCTATAGCCAGGGCCACCCCAAAGATGCCGGGGTTGGCATGCATTTGCAGCGACCAGCCAAAGGAGCGCAGGTTGATGAAATGCACCAGGATATAGGCCAGCGACCAGCCAATCGGCAGGGCCATCAGGCCGGCGGTGAGGCCCATCAGCCCGGTTTCCAAAAGGGTTTTACCCCACAGTTGCAGCACGCTCATGCCGTTGGCCCGCAGTGTGCCCAGTTCGCGGGTCCGCTCCAGTTGCAGCGACATAATCGCGCTCAATACGCCGATGAAAGCCACGACAGTTGCCAGCAAACGCAGAGCAGCGGTGATGGTAAAGGTGCGGTCAAAAACTTCCAGGGCGTTCTCTTTGATGCCCCGATTTGAAGTGATGGACAGAAAATATTTGGCGGCAAATTGACGGGTGATTTGCTGGGCCAGTGCGTCGGCCTGGCTGGTAAAATCGGGTTTGAGAAAGAGCGCAATGTTGGAAACGCGGGTATCGCCGGGCCAATAGGTGCGATAGGCCGACAGGCGGATCAAGACATAGCCTTTGTCCGGCACCGCATAATCATAGAAAATCCCTGCCACCTTGAATGACTGCGGCCCGCGCTCGGTCCGCAGAGTAAGGGTCGAAGGCTGATTAAGCGGCAGCCCGTGCATCCGGGCAAAGACCTCAGAAACCAACACTCCGCCGGCTTCCCTCGCTGCCTCCAACTCGGCCGCATCACCGCTCGCCCACAACATCGGGCGGCGGTTCTCCAGGGGCTCCGGCGACAGGGCATGCAGTTCCACTTCTTCATAATTTTCGGAGAAGACGACCACGCTCCGCAGCAGGCTGACAGCTTCAACCCCCTCGATTTGCCCGGCCTGCTCGATAAACTCCGGGCTGATCTCCCCCTCAACGCGCAAATTCTGCCCGGCCGGGCTGATGTAAATATCGGCAGCCAGAACGGTGTCCAGCCATGTGACGACGGTATTGCGAAAGGAGTCAATCATGACGCTGACCCCAATAATCACCGTGACCGCCAGCATCAGCGCCGCGATAGTGACCGAGGTGCGGCTGAGGGACCGGACGATATCGCGGGGGGCCATCAGGCCGATAATCCCAAAGAGGCGCGGGGTGATACGCTGGAGCAGCCCCATCAGCAGCCGGGTCAGCAGCGGGGTGAGCAGGGCCGAGCCGATTAAAATGATAAAGAGAGCCGTGAAGCTGAGGCCAAGCGATTGGCTGGCGACGTTGAGCAACAACCAGCCTGCCAGCATCATGACCACACTGGCAACGCCTAAACCAGGCACGAGACGCTGCACCCGGGCCTCGGCGACCGAGCGTTTGAGGGCGCTGTTGGGCGGCACGGTGGTCGCTTCCAGGGCCGGGACAAAAGCGGCCAGCAGTCCCGCCGCCAAACCGGCCAGCAGCCCTTTGTAGAGAGTCAGCGGCGAGAGGGAGACGCTTTGCACGGTCAGGGTGAAAAAAAGGTCGTTGATTGTCTGCGTGACCAGCCCGACCAGGCCGCGGCCCAGGATAATCCCCAGACCCAGCCCAATAAGCGCGCCCAGCGTGCTCAAGACCAGCGCCTCGGTCAGCACCAGGCCAAAGATCTCCAGCCGGGTGACACCCAGGCAGCGCAGCGTGCCCAGCATCGGCCGCCGCTGAATCACCGAAAAGCTGATGGTGTTATAAATGAGGAACATGCCGACGATGAGGGCCAGCAGGCTCAAGGCCGAGAGATTCAGTTCAAAAGCAGCCGTCATTTGCTTGAGGGTTTCGTTTCGCAAGGCCGCCTGCTGCAAGCGAGCATTGGCTGGCAGCAGTTCCAGGATGGGCTGCGGGCTGGCTTGGGGAGCGAGAATCAGATCAATGTGGCTGAGGCGGCCGACCATGTTCAGCATCTCCTGGGCGGTGCTGATGTCGCCCAAAATCAGGCCGTTCAGGGCACGCTGGCTCAATTCGTCGCTGGGCTGGACCAGGCCAGCCAGTTTGACCGTTTTGGTTTGGCCGCCGGCCAGCAGGGTCAGAGTATCGCCGGGGGTCAAGTTATATTGATCGGCCAGGGTTTTGGGCAGAAGGACTGTATCAGGCTCGATCAGCAGGCTCAGCAGCGCCTCAAAAGATACCTCGCCGCTGCCGTTCCCCAGGTAAGTTCTGAACGGCCCTTCGGCAAAAGGGTCAACTCCCAGGAGATGCAAGGGCAGGTCGCCGGCCTCTTTCAGCAAAACCAGGCCAGTTACAACCGGGGCGACATCGGTTAGCCCCAGCTCAACCCGCAACTGCTCATAGAGCGAGGTGGGCAAATCGCCGGGGGCGGCGACAATCTGATGGGTTGCTTTGCCGGCAATGCTGTCGGTGGACAGGGCAAAAGCCTGGCTGGCGCTGCCATTGGCCAGGTCAATCGCCACAATCATAGCTACCCCCAGCGCAACCCCCAAAATCAGCAGCAAACTTTGAATGGGGTGCCGGGTGCTGTGACGCAGGGCGAGCAGGGTGAAAGGTGAAAGTTTTTTCATAGGTACGAAACATAATCCGGCGTGGTGCGTGGTCCGTAATTTTCACGCACCACGCACCACGTACTAACTCGTCAAAATCAACTCCCCATGTTTTATTCGATAAACCTTATCTGCCAGCGGAATGATATCAGGGTTGTGGGTGGCCATAATCAAGGTTTTGTTGGCCTGGCGGGTCAACTCCAACAGGAGCTGCATAATGGTCCGGCCGGTATCTTCGTCCAGGTTGCCGGTTGGCTCGTCGGCCAGGAGCAGGGTGGGATTGTGAGCGATGGCCCGCAAAATGGCAACACGCTGCTGCTCCCCACCGGACAGCCGGTCAGGAAAAGCGTCCTGGCGGTGGTTCAAGCCGACCCGCTCCAGCAGGCTTTTGACCTCTTTCTCCCTGGCTGCCGTAAGGCCGCCGTTGAGGTGCATGGCCAGCGTCACATTTTCAAAGACGGTCAAGGTCGGGATCAGGTTGAAAAATTGAAAGATAAAGCCGATATGCTCCCGCCGAAACAGGGTCCGCTGGCGCTCGCCCAGGCGGTTAATGGCGACTCCATTGACCAGGACATCCCCGCTGTCGGGCGCGTCAATCCCACTGATGAGGTTAAGCAGGGTACTTTTGCCGGAGCCGCTGTGGCCGAGCAAGAGGATAAATTCGCCGCTCTTGAAGGTCGCGTTGATATCCACCAAAATGAGATGGCTCGCTTTGCCTTCGGTATAACTTTTGGTCAGATTTTTTAATTGAACAATGGGTGTATCAGCCATAAGACATTCGCTTTTGAGTGATTTGGCCGCCAGAGGCAGTCAGCTCGAATTTTTAGAAAGACAAATGTGAAATATTACGCGATCATTATAGATAAAAGATAAGATTTTGTAAATATTTTGTCTAATTTTGTATCTCCTCCCCTTGCTTGCACAATTCCCCTTGTGGCAATTTAAGGTCCCACTCTATAATACTTTTAGTAATCGTGAATTATACCACGAGGAAACAAAATTGGACTCAAAAACTTCTCAAACTACCACATTCTTAACAATTGACCGTTGACAATTAACCCGGCATGGTTAATAATGGTGGCAGGAGGTAACTATGGCCAAAATTGATCCTAAATTGGAGCAGCGGCTGGAAGATATGCCCAATCGAGTGGTTGATTTAATCGTCCGTACCGACGGCGACCCCACGCCTCACCTGGAGTGGCTGGCCGCCAGAGGTATCGAAGTCCGGCAGGTCTTTAAATTGTCGCCGGGAGTAGCGGTTTCGGCCCCTGGCCGGGACGCGCTGAATTTGGTGGCGCAGGATTGGGTAGTTTCCGTTGAATTGGATGAGGCGATGCGAACGATGTAGCAGGAAGAAAGGAAAAAATTATGCCCGCGACAATTTCTCCCGCATTGCAGCAGAAAATGAACACACAGGCCAATGATGAGCCTATTCCGGTGATTATCCGCCACAAAGAGGGAGCATTCAGCGCCCGCGCCGCCACCCGGAGCATCGCCCGGGGGACGACAGAACCCAGCTTCAGCTTGTTTCCCGGGGAAGCTTTAAAGCTGACGCCGGGCGACATCGAGGCGTTGAGCAAAGAGGAGGATGTGGATCATGTCTGGCTCGACTTGCCGGTCCATACCTGCCTCAATACTTCGGTTCCCAAAATTAGTGCGCCGCGAGTCTGGTCGGAAGCCGGCCTGCGGGGGCAGGGGATTAAAGTGGCCGTGGTGGACACCGGCATTGACGACTCTCACCCCGATTTTGCCGGGCGAATTATGGCCGTGAAGAGCTTTGTCAGCGACAACGCCCGCGACGACAACGGCCACGGAACCCACGTGGCCGGGACAATTGCCGGCAATGGAGCCAAATCGAACGGCAAGTATGTGGGGGTAGCGCCCGAAGCGAGCTTGTACATTGCTAAAGTGCTGCGAGCCAACGGCAGCGGCTCGATGAGCACGGTCATGGCCGGCATCGAGTGGGCGGTGCTGGAGCAGCGCGTCCAGATCATTAACCTATCCTTGGGCGGCAGCGTATCCTGCGACGGCACGGATGCGCTCTCGACGCTGGTGGATGAGGCGGTGCGTCAGGCCGGGGTCGTGGTTTGCGTGGCCGCCGGCAACGAAGGGCCGGAAGCCAGAACAATCGGCTCGCCGGGCTGCGCCCGCTACGTTATCACCGTTGGGGCGATGAACGACAACGATCAGATCGCCCGCTTTTCCTCACGCGGCCCTACTGCCGACGGCCGCACCAAGCCGGACCTGGTTTTCCCCGGTGTGGGGATTATCGCCCCCCAGGCAGCCGGAACCCGGCTGGGCACCGTCATCGAAGAGGGCTACGTGGCCAGCGATGGCACCAGCATGGCCACGCCTCATGCCAGCGGCGTCGCCGCGCTGATGCTCCAGGCAAACCCGCAACTCACTGCGGAGCAAGTCAAAACGCTGATGATGGCCGGCGCGGTCAACATTGGCGCTCTGCCCAACGAGCAGGGCGTGGGTCGGGGCGACGCTTACCTGGCCTATCAAAAAGCGGCAGGGGCAGCCACGCCTACACCACAGCCCCAACCCGAACCGCAGCCCCAGCCCCAGCCCGAACCGCAGCCCCAGCCGCAACCACAGCCTACGCCACCGCCTTCGCAACCACCGGGCTGTTTGGCGGGGTTGTTTGCGCGGAGAAAATGAGACTGGCTCTGTTATGACCAAACTTACCTCACCCCCCGCCCGCCTGGCCTGGACCATTTGGGGCCTGGGCGCAATCTTTTACCTCATCGGCTTTTACCAGCGCGTTGCCCCCGCGGTGATGACCACCGAGTTGATGAATGCTTTTCAAATCAACGCGGCAACGCTGGGCAACCTGTCGGCTTTTTATTTTTACAGTTACGTGGCCATGCAAGTCCCCACCGGCGTTCTGGCCGATACCTGGGGACCGCGCCGCCTGCTGGCCGGGGGAGCGCTGGTCTGCGGGGCGGGCACGCTGCTCTTTGCCCTGGCCCCTAACATCCTCTGGGCCGACGTGGGGCGGCTGCTGATTGGCGGCTCGGCGGCGGTGGCTTTTGTGGGCATGCTCAAGCTGGCCGGCCACTGGTTTGCCCCGCGCCAGTATGCCCTGTCGGCGGGGTTGGCCCTGTTTGTCGGCGTGGTTGGGGCAGTGCTGGCCGGAGTGCCGCTGCAACTGCTGGTGGCTCAGTTTGGCTGGCGGGCGGTTATGCTGGTCTCGGCGGTGCTGCCGCTGCTGACCGGGGCAGCCATTTGGTGGCTGGTGCGCGATGACCCCAGCGAAAAGGGTTATACCAGTTACGCGCACCTCCCGGCGGCTTCGGCCCAATCTACCCAGCCCGGATTTTTGGCGGGCCTGGGCCAGATCTTCCGCTACCGCAACGCCTGGTTGTTGTGCCTGATTCCGGGAGGGATCGTCGGCCCGGTCCTGACCTTTTCCGGGCTGTGGGGCGTCTCCTTCCTGACCAGCACCTACGGCCTGACAGCGACCCAGGCGGCGGCAGTCAACACCACCCTGCTGGTAACGTGGGCCGTGGGCGGCCCGATTTTTGGGGCGCTCTCCGACCGGATTGGCCGGCGCAAGCCGCTTTACGTCGGCGGGTGCGCTGTGGTAGTCCTGGGTTGGACGCTGGTTATTCTAACCCCGCAGATGCCGGTCTGGCTGCTTGTTGTGTTGCTGGCAATCACCGGATTTGCTTCCGGCTGCATGGTCGTCGGTTTTGCTTTTATGCGGGAGTCGGTGCCGCTGTATCTGGCTGGAACGGCCACCGGCTTGGCGAATATGGGGGTGATGATGGGGCCGATGCTCTTGCAGCCGGCGGTCAGTTGGATGTTGGACCAACGCTGGCAGGGCGAGATGCTCGATGGGGCCAGGCTCTACAGCCTGGAAGCGTACCAGGCCGGCTTTTCGCTCATGTTGGTCTGGGCCGGGCTGGCCTTGCTGCTCATTCTATTTACCCAGGAGACCTACTGCCGGCAACTGCTTTTGCCCGAAACTCCCGGTCATGAAGCAGTTGAGGTGATAAAGTCTACTTGAGTGCTCAAAAAAGGACATGGTTCACAAACCTGGCCTGGACGAGCCGGATGCTGCGCAAAAAATGAACTAGTGCAAGTAACAAGCTGATAATTTGAATAATTATGTAAAAAGTGGTTTGATAAGGGTATTATGAGACCCTTATACGTCGGTAGATTAACCGAAGAAGAAACCACCGTATTAAAAGCAGGATTACGTTCGCCCTCGGCCTTTACCGTCAGACGATGCCAAATTCTGCTCAAGAGTGCCAAATGGCAGACAGCCAGCCAAATTGCCAAAGCATTGGACTGTAGCGATCAAACGGTCAGAGAAGCCATCAGGGCTTACCATCAGGAAGGCCTAGATTGCCTCCGAGAGAAGTCGCACGCTCGGCACGATCAACAACCAACTATCAATGAGGCGGGCTGCGGCAGGCTCAAGGAAATCAGCCGCTTATCGCCCCGGACCTTTGGTTTTCAGACCAGTGTGTGGACCCGCCCTTTATTGGCTAAAGTGCTGTCCCAAGAAGGTTACACGGGCCAACAGGTTAGTCCGAGTGCCATCACCGCCGCCTTGAAACGAGTAGATGTGGCCTGGCGAAGGGCCAAACAGTGGCTTCGTAGCCCTGATCCGCATTATGAACGCCGAAAAAAAGACGAGATCAGTTAAAAAAATGGGCTACCCAACAGGATGATTGGCTCTTGGTCGACCAGGATGAGTGTTGGTTTAGTCGTTTTGCCCAACCGGCGATGCATGCCTTTGCTAAAACTGATGACAATTTACGGCTGGTTGAACGGACGCCAGCGAAAAATGAACCGGACAAGGCCATTGCTTGCTATGGCGCTGTTTGTCAAGGCTCTCAAGAACGCTGGTTATTTTTTGCTGAGGGTCAACCGGATAGTGACAAAACCATCGCCTTTTTGCAGGCTTTGTTACAGATAGCCAAGCTGAAAGCGAAACGAGTTTTGGTCATCATTTGGGATAGAGCTTCCTGGCATGCCAGCAAACAAGTTAAACAGTGGGTTCGTCAACATAATCGCCAAGTTCGCCAGGAGGGTGGGGTTCGGCTGCTGACCTACCTGCTACCCTCCAAAAGCCCGTGGCTCAATCCCATGGAACCGATTTGGCTTCATTCCAAACGTAAAGTAGTCGAGCCGGATGGCCCACTTTCGGTTAATGTTCTTAAAGAGCGATTGTGTTTTCTGTTCAACACTACTTTGGCTGATGCAACTCTCAAACTATCAGCCTGATGTTTGCACTAGGTCGAATGGCAGGAATGATTCTTATCACCCCCGTTCTCGCGATTGACGAGAGTGAAATTCAGTATGAATTCGTCCGGGCTGCAGGGCCGGGCGGGCAAAATGTCAACAAAGTAGCCACAGCCGTCCAGCTTCGCTTCGATGCGGCCCATTCGCCCTCCCTGCCGGAGGAGGTCCGCCAGCGCCTGTTCCGGCTGGCCGGTAAACGGCTGACCGGCGACGGCGTGCTGGTGATCGAGGCCCGGCGCTTTCGCACGCAAGAGCAAAACCGGCAAGATGCCCTCGACCGGCTGGGGGTTCTGCTGCGCCGGGCCGCCGAACCAGCCAAACCCCGCCGCCCGACCCAGCGAACAGCCGCCTCGCAAGAGCGCCGCCTGGAAAGCAAACGCCGCCGCAGTGAGACCAAACGCACCCGCCGCTCCACCACAGTAGATGAGGACTAAATCTAAAATAAAAAATGCCGGGCAACATTGCCCGGCGCTCAAAAGGAGGAGAAGATTTGCTGGCTCGGTCATTAGCATGCGCCTTGACCGCTCAACGATTGCCAGTATACCTCCAAGCCCCCTTTTTAACTTGACGTCTCTACCACGTTGCCTTGCTGGATAGCCCACGCCCAGCCCACGCGCCTCATCCTGCCCCCATCTCCTTATAGCGGAAACAGTTAACAAGGTGGTCATTTACCAGCCCGGTTGCCTGCATAAACGCATAACAGATCGTCGGCCCAACAAACTTGAAGCCGCGTTTGAGCAAGTCTTTGCTCATCTCCTCTGACTCGGGGGTTTGGACGGGGATTTCGGCCAGGGTGCGCCAGGCATTTTGCCGGGGCTGGCCGCCGACAAACTGCCAGATGTAAGCGTCGAACGAACCAAATTCTTGCTGCACGGCCAGGCAGGCGCGGGCGTTGAGAATAGCCGCCTCGACCTTGCGCCGGTTGCGCACAATACCAGGATTCGCCAGCAGTGTCTCGATCTTGCGCTCGTTGTAACCGGCGATTTTAACAGCCTCGAAATTGTCAAATGCCTGCCGGTAGGTGTCGCGCTTCCTGAGAATAGTAATCCAGCTCAGGCCGGCCTGCGCCCCTTCCAGGATCAACATCTCAAACAAACGGCGGTCATCGTGAAGCGGCACACCCCATTCCTGGTCGTGATAAGCCAGATACAGCGGGTCTGCACCCACCCAGTCACAGCGTCTAACGGTTGTCATCTCTATTTCGCTCCATCCACTTAACGGCATGATCAACCAGGGGGCGCTGCGGCATCAACAGAGCCGTGGCGCAGGCTACCCTACCGACCCGCACCAGGCCCGTCTGCCGGGTAAAATTTTCTCCAATCACTTCGAAATCAACGTCATTCCACTCCAAATCGTCAAACTCAACCCACTGCCGCCCTTCGGCGAGACGCACCGGAGCGCCCGTTTTAAGAAATTTTTTGTGAGGATAATTGGCTCGATATTCGGCCAGGTGGAGTGAGGTATTATTGCCATGCCCTACGCCTAACAGCAAGACCCAGCCGTTCAGATCGTAAATGCGGGCCAGGGGTGAATAATCCCCCAGCCCAAACTCCAGGGAGTGAGCTTCGGTGATAAACGCCGCTTGCGGCCCTCGCGCGGTAAAAGATACCTGAGGATGGGCGCTGCGCCGGACGCCGGGCCGCTTACGAAAACACTCTGGGATAGCGCCCATGCCCCGCGTTGGGGTCAGGTTGGGATCGTAAGCCGGCATGGTTTGGCGGATAATTTCCCACCAAGCAGACGGAACCGGCGGGTTGCCCCAGGCGGCAGGGTCGGACAGGTCGCCGGAGTGCGTTGGCATGACCAGGGTGCCGCTCCGCCCCAGCAGTTTCTCCAGAGCCAGGATGACTGTAACCGGGCCGCCACACACCCAGCCGAGAGCGCTGAGGGAGGAGTGCACTAGCAAAGTCATCCCCGGCTTAACTCCCAATTGAGCCAGGTCGGCGACCAGGGAGTCAACCGTGGCTGGCTTATCTTTAGTCCGTTGGATGGCGTCGTATTCGCTCATTTGACCCAGTCAATATAGCACGACTTCTCGCTTACGGCAATAAAAACCGCGCGGCTTCTGGCCGATCCCAGGGTTATAGCCTGACAGACCTCCAAAATCTGCCAGGCCTTTTGATTCGATGCCAGCTAATTGTCCTCGATTAAACCCCATCTCCCGGAAAACCAACCCTGCTTTAAACCTTTGGCAGATGACGTAACCCAGGGTTTACTGCTAAACTGAGAATTGTAACAATCGCTGCTTTAGCAATTGCAGCGTTTTGAGCCAAAAACGTTAATCTACAACAGGAATTTTGAGAAATGGGGAATATTTTACTATCTGATGGAACCAGGGTGACTCTCCGGCCAGTTCAGCCGGATGACGCCCTTCCAACACAAGAGATGCACCAACGTCTATCGCTGGTTAACATCTTCTATCGCTACCTTCGTCCACACCGGCCCGCCCCGGAAGAGATCGAGCACCTCTGCCGGCTCAATGAGAACGAAGGCGCGGCTTTTGTCGCCGTTTTGGAAACAAGGCCCACCAGGGTTGTCGGCCTGGCCTACTACCTGCTTGAGCCTCAGCACCCGGACCTGACCACCGAGATGGCTATTCTGATCGAAGATAACTTTCAAGGACTGGGGCTGGGGTATGGATTGTTTCAACTGCTGAGAGAAAAGGCTGAGACGCAGCATGTCCAGGCTTTCAAGCTACTCCTTCATCCGAATAATCGGCAGATGATGCGCCTCATCCAACGGACCGGCTTACCGTTTGTCGAAAAAATGGTTCATGGTGTCCGAGAAGTGCAGCTTTTCCTTGAACCTGCTCTCGTACTCGAGCCAGCCGGGTAAGTTGAGCAGAAATATGGAGGTATTAACGCGATGGAGTATTTCATCCTGGACCAGGGCCAGGCCAAACGTGAGCGGCTAAGGGCCGAAGCGCGGCATGAGGCGCTGTTGCAAGAGGCAAGAAAGACGCGAGCTGGACAGGGCTACAAGCTGAAGCTGGCCCTCTGGCTAAAACCTGAACAGAAATATTATTGGCTGGGGCTGTTGATCCTGCTGGCCCTGCTTCTCGGGTTCGGCGGGACAATGGCCTGACCCCGCCAAAACTATTTTTAACAATTAACTTCCCGGAGGCACATTGTCACTACCTCTGATGGTCACCTCCGGGATTTTTATTTGATGGAGGAAAACTATGAATCTAAGAACCTTTATCTGGTTGGTTATCCTGGCCTGGGTTTGGGGGCCAGCCTTCATGTTGATTAAAATCGCCGTCCACGAGATTCCGCCCTTGACGCTGATAGCCGGGCGCTTGACCTTGGCCGCCCTGGTGCTCTACCTTGTCTTGCGGTTCCAGGGCCGCCGCTTGCCGGGGTGGGGGACAATCTGGAAGCATTTCGCCGTCGTCGCTCTGGCCTCGAGTGCTTTGCCCTTTGCCCTGATTAGTTGGGGCGAGCAGCACATTGAC
Organism: Anaerolineales bacterium; assembly: GCA_015075185.1. Taxonomy (GTDB): domain Bacteria; phylum Chloroflexota; class Anaerolineae; order 4572-78; family J111; genus DSQQ01. The sequence goes on from JABTUW010000001.1 coordinate 1,490,502, forward strand.
AGCGCCCTGGCCGCCATGCTGACCGGCACAACGCCGCTTTTCACCATGATCCTGGCCCACTTTTTTACCAGCGACGACCGCCTGACCCCGGCCAAAATAGCCGGCATACTGATCGGCTTTAGCGGATTGATTCTCCTGGCCGCCCCGGCGCTCCTTGGCGGGTTACAGGCCAGCACCTGGGGCTTGCTGGCAACATTGGTGTCGGCGGTCAGCTATGGGGTGGGAATTGTCTACGCCCGGCAGAATTTGCGCGGCTTGCCGCCGCTGGTGGTACCGACAGCCCAACTGCTGCTGGCAGCCCTCTATCTCCTACCGTTAGCCTGGGTGATAGAGCAGCCCTACACCCTGCCGCTGCCATCCTGGCCCACCCTGGCGGCGGTGCTGGCCCTGGCCGTCGTCAGCACGGCCCTGGCCTTTGTGCTCTATTACCGGGTCATGGAAAAAGCCAGCGCCACCAGCCTATCTATGATCGCCTACCTGGTGCCCATCGTCGGGACAATCCTGGGGGTGGTTTTGCTGGACGAGCAGCTTGGCTGGCTGGCTTACCTGGGCTGCAGCCTGATCCTGCTGGGCATCATGGCCGTCAATAACCTTTTTCAATGGGGTCATTGGCGGCATCTCCACACCGCCCCCCAGAGACCGTAGTCCTTACGACAAAAACTTGGCCTCCAAATCCTTAACGGCAGCTTCACCAATCGGCTTCAGCTCGCCGATGCGCAGGGAACTGACCAGCGCCTTGGCGCTGAAGTCGGCTACCTCCAGGCGGTCAAAGGCTTGCAGCACGTTCGCCCCGGTGGTCAAAACGACATCGTTTTGTACCAGGAGGACCGTCGTATCCTTGGAAAGCGCAGCCGAAACTGTTTCGGGCGCGGTGTAGAGCTGCTCGTAAGGAATTATCGGGATGTTCCGCAAGAGGATATAGCTCTCAGGGATGGTTTTGGTATCGAATTGCCGGGCGGCGACGCTGTAGGCCAGCACATTGGGCGACTGGGCCGAGATGATACAACCCACCTCCGGGTGGTCCCGATAAATGAGCTGGTGCAGCAGGACCGACCGGCTGGGCAGCTTGTTTTGTTCCCGCCGGCCCGCTTTGACCAGCACCAACTCTTCAACGCCTAAATATTTCCGGTCAACCCCGTAGGGAGTAATTAAAAAGGACTCGGCGTCAACTCTGGCCGACATGGTCCCCTCGGTGCTGGTCATCAGGCGGTGGTCATAAGCCCGGTGGACCATCTGCACCATCTGCTGGCGCAGTTCGCGCTCGCGGCTGCTGGCCGACTGCGGCGTAAATTCAGGCCAACGGTTGTCGCGCCGGTAAAACAGCTCAATCTGGGCATCGCTGAGCGGCTGTACCGGTCCCAACCCGCTGGCCTGAAGCAGGGTGCGGGCGCAAAAGTCGAGCGTTTCCAGGCGCTGAAACGCCTCCAGCAGGTCGGCTCCGCCGGTAACCACGCCGTGATTTTCCAACAAAATTACATTGAAACCCTGGGCAAAGGTGGCAGCGATATTCTCGCCCAACTCCCAACTGCCGGGCAGCGCGTAAGGCGCAAAGCCGACCGGCCCGCAAACGTGATACGCTTGCGGAATAATCCGGGGGTTGGGCAGTTCGCCGACGATGCTGAAGGAAACCAGCGCCGGAGGATGGGCGTGAGCAATGGCGCGAATATCGGGGCGGCGTTCATAAATAGTCCGGTGAAACGGGTACTCCGATGACGGCGGGTGTCTGCCAACCGCACTGTGGTCAGGCTTGACGCAGACAATATCGTCGGGGGTCAAACTGCCCTTATCAATCCCGGCGGGCGTGATCCACAGGTCGCCGTTATCGTCCAACACGGACAGGTTGCCGCCGGAGGTCGTGGTCATCCCGTAGCCGTAGATCCTTTCTATCAAAGTCACGATTTGATCGCGCGGGTGTAACAAAGAGAACTTCATGGGGACTTCTCCTTTTGATTCATAAAAGTGGCTGGTTCCGGCAAAGGGCCGGGTTTACGCGAGCCAGACCCCTTTGCCGGTGAGGGGTCATTGAATTATACTCAAGTCAATTAGAATCGGGGAAAAAGCGGACACCCAACTTCTAACTCAAAACAGATCGATTCCCTTACAGCAAAGGAGCACCCATGAACTCGTACCAAAGAGTAACGAACCGCCTGCGGGGCCAGGCGGTGGATCGTCCCCCCAATTTTGATATTATGATGCAGTTTGCGGCCCACTATATCCACCAGCCGCTCTCGCGCTATTACCAGGATTACCGGGTGCTGTGCGAAGCAAACCTGGCCGTGCAGCAGGATTTTCACCTCGATTTGGTCCAGGCTATCTCTGACCCCTACCGCGAAACGGCTGATTTTGGAGCAACCGTTGAATTTCCAGCGGACAGACTGCCCCTGTGCCGCGAACCCCTGCTCAAAGAGCTGGAGGACCTGCGCCAGCTTCGCTCGCCCGATCCGGCAACCGGGCCGCGCATGAGCGACCGGCTGGAAGCCATCCGGCTCATGAAAGAGAAAGTGGGCGGTGAAGTCCCGGTCATGGGCTGGGTTGAAGGCGCTCTGGCCGAAGCCGCCGACCTGCGCGGCGTCAGCGCGATCATGACGGACCTCTACACGGACCCCGATTGGGTCAAGGAACTGCTCGAACAATGTGTCGAGGTTGGGATTGCGTTTGCCGAAGCCCAGGTGGAGGCTGGAGCCGACATCGTTGGCCTGGGAGACGCGGTGGCCTCGCTGATCTCCCCGGCCATGTACCGAGAGTTTGCCCTGCCTTACGAGCAGCGCATCTTTGAGGCGGTGCATCAGAAAGGCGGTCTGGCCCGGCTGCACATCTGCGGCAATACCAACCGCATCCTGGCCGACATGCTGGAAAGCGGCGCAGACATTATAGACCTGGACTGGATGGTTGACCTGGAGAAAGCCGCTGCCATTTATGGGGACCGGGCGGCTGTCTGCGGCAACTTTGACCCGGTGGCGATCATGCTGCAAGGAACGCCAGAAATGGTTGAACAGGCGGTGCTTACCTGCGCCCGGTTGGGCGGCTCGCGCTGGTTCTGCGGAGCGGGCTGTGAAATCCCTGATGAAACGCCTGTCTCAAATCTGCACATGCAGGTGCGAACCTTGCAAGCTATCGGCAGCGAAACTTTGAGGCTCTCATGATTAAAAATGTCAAAGCCATCACCCTCTCCTCCTATCTGGCGATGTTCTTCCTCGGGGTCGGGACTTCCCTGCTGGGGGCTGCCGCCCGCAACATCGGCCTCTCCGCCGTTGAAATCGGCCTCCTGGTCGCCGTTCAGAATGTTGGGTTCATAGGCTCTGTTTTAATAGCGGGCGCGCTGGCCGACAACCATGACAAAACAAAAATCCTGCTGGTGGGCAGCCTGCTGCTGGCTTTTTCCTTCTTTGCCTTTTACGCCAGCCCGCTCTTCTGGGTCAACCTGGGGCTGATGCTCGTGTTTGGCACCGGGATGGGCGTCTACGAAGGCGTGACCGACGCCATGCTGCTGGAGCTGCATCCGCACCGGGCCGGGCTGCACATCAACGTCAATCACTTCTTTGTCACCTTCGGCTCGGTGATGATTGCCGCCTACCTCCTCTTTTTGCAGATGAATTGGCGGCAGTCGGTTATCCAGAGCGGCCTGATCATCCTGCTGCTGGCCGTCTTTTTTGGGCTGGCTAAACTCAAAAACCGGCCTAAACAGGCCGAGCGGTTGGGGGCACGGCTGCACCTGCTCAGCCGGGACCGCCGGGTGGTGGCCCTGGCCATCGTCACCATCCTGGCCACCGGAGTCGAGATCGGCGCTATCAGCCTGCTGACCACCTTCCTGGTCGAGTTACGCGGCTTTAGCCCGGTCACTGCCAATATCGGCCTGATTATTTTTCTGGTAGGCGTGGCTGCGGGCCGGCTTCTGATCGGCTTTGTGACCCGCCGGGGCCATATCGTGTCATCGCTGCTGACTCTCGTCGGGCTGGCCGTGCTCTTCTTTAGCGGGCTTCTATTTTTGGATTTGGGCCAATGGATCTACCCGGCTATTTTCCTGGCGGGGCTGGCCCTTTCGGCTATTCTGCCGTTGATCATCACCCTGACCGGCCTGCTTTACCAGGAGATGGCCGGCACGGCGATGGGGGTCATCAAAACGGCCATTCCGGTGGGAGGCATCGTTCTGCCGTTCTTGATTTCGGTGGTGACACAGTACGGCTCGTTCCAGCTTTCGCTGGCGCTGTTCCCCCTGGCCTTCCTGCTGGCCTTTGGGGTTCTCTTTTGGGAAATCCAGCCTCAAGCGAGGCGGGAAAAAGCATGGTCGATGGATTAAACGCTTATCCTGGTACGGCTGATTAATCTTTCACCGCAGAGACGCTGAGTTCGCAGAGATTTTTATCAGATTTCTCAGCGTTCTCCGCGTCTCTGCGGTAAATTTTTAGCAGCAGGGTTAACTATACACGTCAACCAAGCGTCTGCTTCGCTAGTCAAGCTTAACCACATCACACAGCAGCGCCTTGTAAACGGGGAAACCGGAAATGGGGTCGCGGTTATCCGCATCGGTCAGCTCGTTGACGTTGGCCTCGCGCCAGGGTGGGCTGGCCAGGGGACTGCCGCCGCCCGCGTTCGCTTCAATCACCCCCGGCACAATATCCTCGCTGACACAGGCGGTGAAACGAACCCGGCCCCGCGGCGACACCAGCCAGACCTCATCGCCGCTTTGAATGTGGCGGGCCGCCGCATCGCGGGGATGGAGCGTGACGTGCGGCTGAGGCTGCATCTTCAGCAGGCCGGGGATGTTGTGATGCTGGGAGCGGAAGTCGGACTGGATTCTGGCCCCGGAGTTAAAGACCAGGGGAAACTGCCGGGCCAGCTCCGGGCTGGAAAGCGGCCCTTCCTGCGGCTCAACGTAGACCGGCAGGGGATCGTAGCCGTATCGGGCCAGCACGGTCGAAGCAATCTCAAACTTGCCGGTAGGAGTTTCAAAGCCGGGCTGGCCATCCCGGCGCAGCAGACCGAGTTCCCACTTGCGATAGCGCGGCTCCGGGCCGGGCAGGTCTATCCCTGCCGGCCGGGTGCGCAGGGTCTCCAGGTCAACGCCGCTGCCGCACAGAGCCTGACGCAGCATCTCCTCGCTGGATTGAGGATAAAGATGACCGTAGCCTAGCCGGTTAGCAATAGCCACCGCAATATCCCAATCGGTCCGCGCCTCCCCCAGGGGTTTGATAATCCGCCGCCGCAGGTGGATCTCGCTGCCGTAGACCATGTAGCTCTCCGCTTCAAACATCGTCGTGGCCGGCAAAACGATATCGGCGTACATGGAATCGGCGGTCAGAAAACGGTCAACCACCACCAGGCAGTCCAACGCCGCAAAACTTCGCCGCCACAACTCGGGATTGGGATAAGCGGTGATGATCGAGGAGCCGACAATCAACATGCCTCGCAGCGGGTAGGGGTCATCTTCTAAAATCGCGCGGGGCAGCTCCATGGCGTGGGCCTCGCGGCGGTACAGATGGTATAAAGGATACTTGTCCTGGCCGATGGCTTTGACCCCGGCCGGCGGTTCGAGGCGCATGCCTTGATTGATGGGAAATTCGGTGTTCAGGCTGATGACTTTGCCGCCCGGCACGTCGAGGTTGCCGGTCAGCGCCCACAGAATAAGCACCGCCCGAATATTCTGCGTGCCGCTGTTGGTGTATTCCAGGCCGGTGTAATTAACCAGGGCCGCGCCTTTCGCCTGGGCCAGCGCCCGGGCCAGGCGCTCAATCTCCGCCGCGGGGACATAAGTAATTTGCTCGACCCGCTCCGGCGTAAATTGGACGACATAGGTCTTTAATTCTTCAAAACCAACCGTCCACCGCTCCACAAAATCGCGGTCATACAGTTCCTCCTTGATGACCACATGCAGCAGCCCCAGGGCCAGGGCACCGTCGGTGCCGGGCCGGATGCCCAGCCACTTCGCTTTGGTGGCGCGGACCGTCTCCGTCCGGCGGGGATCAATCACCACGACCTCGGCTCCACGCTTCTGCGCCGCCTTGATTCTGATCAGGTTGACTGGAGCGGAGTCAGTGGCCGGGTTGTCTCCCCAGACGACAATCAAATTGGCATTTTCGATGTCGCTGTAGGTGTCGGTATCCCATACGCCAAACGTGGTTACCGGAGCAATGACCCCATGCGCCACGTAACAAATCGCGCCAACGCCGGTGGTGTTGGGCGAGCCGAAGGGAAAGAGCAAGTTCCAGGCTGATGAGACCCGCACCCCGGCGGGAGTTAACAGGTCGCACAGCGAACGCTCGAAAGCGCCCCGCCCGGTGTACATGCAAACCGCCTGCGGGCCATACTCGGCGGCGATCCGTTTGAGCAAATGGGCGACGGTATCCAGGGCTTCATCCCAACTGACCCGTTCAAACTGGCCGGAGCCACGCGGGCCGACTCGACGCAAGGGATACTTGAGGCGGTCAGGGGAATAAACAATCTCCGGGGCGCGCACGCCCCGCGGGCAGCAAATCCCCTGGGGGTGGCCGATCAGGCCGGCGGGAGTTTCATCTTTTTGGGAAGTATGCGCATCGTCGGGCTGGCTTTTTAAGGGGGCCAGGTGATTGATCCGGCCATCTTCCAGGTAAACCTTCACCCCACAGCCGGCCGGACAAATGCCGCACAGGCCGGAGACAATTTGCCGGATTGGAGAGGGTGGGGTCAAAGAGGTTAGGTCATGAGTGAGGGAATGAGCTGCGCGGGTCGGAACGTCCATGGGCAGAATGCCTTTGAATTTTAGTCAAATATATCTGTTGTAGAAAATGTATGGTATAATGCCGAGGCTTTGGGCCAAGTGGTTTAAAGCTTGGCTTAACAATAACATAAAATTCAGCCAGCGTCAACAATTTGGTGAAAGATTTACTTTATTTTTACAATTTGTTGAAGCCGAGAGCCAGTAAACAGTGAACAGTAATCAGTGGACAGTTCAACTGAATACTGATAACTGAATACTGATAACTATTTACAGGAGAGACCCTCAATGAGACGAGCCAACCGCAGCCGCCACGCACCTATGACCACCGCCACACCCCTGCCCGATCTGCCCCACCTCCGCCCCAAATTGACCATGTTGGGCCGGGAGGACTGCCTGAAACTTCACCGGGCTTCGTGCGAAATCCTCCGCCAGACCGGGGTCAAAGTCTACAGCGAGGCCGGGCGGAAACTGCTGCAAGAGGCCGGGGCCGTAGTGACCGATGAACTGGTGAAAATACCACCTTCGCTGGTCGAGGCGGCCCTGGCTTCCGCGCCTGGCAGCTTCAACCTGTACAAACGGGGCAGCCAGGAAGTGAGGCTGAAACTGGACGGCCAGGAGGTCTATTTTGGTCCCGGTTCGGACACACTGCGCTATCTCGATCCTCGCTCCGGCGGCCGCCGCGACTTTAAGCTCAGTGATATTGCCGACTGCATGCGCCTGTGCGACGCTTTGCCCGAAATTGGCTTTGTCATGTCGGTCGGCATCCCGCGCGATGTGCCAACGGAGCGCTACTTTCTGGACCAGTTTGCGACGATGCTCCGCCACACCACCAAGCCGATTGTTTTTGTCTGCGATGGGCTGGCCGATATTGAGGCCATTGCGGCGATGGCGGCGGCGGTCGCCGGCGGGCCGGAACGGCTGGCGCAGTACCCCAACCTGCTGCTCTACTCCGAGCCGACCACACCTCTGCAGCATTCACAAGAGGCCACCGAAAAACTGCTCTTCTGCGCCGAGCACGCGATCCCGGTCACCCACTCGCCGGCGCCGATGATGGGCGGCACCGCGCCGGTGACCGTAGCCGGCGCGGTCACTCTGGGTAACGCCGAGATGCTCAGCGGCCTGGTGATGCACCAGCTCCGGCAGCCGGGCTCGCCCTTCCTCTACGGCCACGGCGTACACCATCTCGATATGAAGGAGATGATCAGCGTTTACGGCGCGCCTGAATTTCAACTGGCCCGGCTGCTGGCGGCGGAGATGGGCCGCTTTTACGGCCTGCCGGTGTGGGGTTATACCGGCCACAGCGACAGCAAGGTAGTGGATGGTCAGGCCGCCGCCGATGCCCAATTTGCGGCCCTGGTCGCCTTGCTGGCCAAAACCAACCTTAACCACGATGTCGGCTACCTGGAAAGCGGCCTGACCAATTCGCCCGAAATGATGACCCTGACCAACGAGATCATCTCCCAAACCCGGCGCTTTGCTGCCGGGGTGCGCCTCGACGACGAAGCCCTGGCGGTTGGGGCTATTCACGAGGTTGGGCCAGGGGGAGAGTTTATGAGCCACCCGCACACCCTGGCCCACTGGCGTGAGCTGTGGCTGCCGCAGGTGTTCGACCGGCAGCGGCTGGATCCCTGGCAGGAGCGAGGGGCCAAAGATGTCAACGCCCGGCTGCGCGAACTGACCGTGGCCCTAATGGACGAGCATGAGGTTGACCCGCTGCCGGATGCGGTCGAAGCCGAGCTAGAGGCGATTCTGCGCGGCGCTAAAGCCGGCTCATACCCCCAGCACAGCCATTAGGCCCCGGCAAGCTGCGCCAGTTCTGCGGGGGATACATCTCTAATGTGGGTGGCAATCCACCACTGGTTGCCAAAGGAGTCCTTTACGCCCCCGATGCGGTCCCCATAGGCCTCGTCCACGGGTGCCCGCAGTGACACAGCACCGGCCTGCAAGGCCCGCTGGTATACGGCATCCGCATCTTCCACGTACAGATGGAGCATGGCCGGCATCGGTTCGTATGCACCGCCGGCCTCACCCAGCATGACCATTGAATCGCCAATTCTGACCTCGGCGTGCATGAGGGTTCCATCGGGCCGGTTCATCCGCTGGATTTCTTCTGCGGCAAACGCCTGCTTCATAAACTCAATCAATTGAGCCACCCCGCGCACAACCAGGTAAGGTGTGACGGTATGATGCCCTTCGGGAATTGGTTTGACTGCCATTGTTAGTCCCCCTTAACAGTTGATTTGATAAAAATTCATTGTTGCTCATCACTCATTATAACCGAAGGAGAACGGTTCGTATTGTAAAAATTTGACCTTAGTCGTAGAGGGGAACGTGGTTGAGGTGCTTGCTCCGCCGGGCGAGATAAGTGGTGGGATTGAGACCGGAGAAGGATTGGAAGTCATGGATAAAATGCGCCTGGTCGAAATAACCGCAAGTCAGGGCGATATCGGCCCAATCGAGCGGCTGTCCGCTGCCGATGCGGTGCAAGACCTCCTGGAAGCGCTGGACTCGGCCAAACAACTTCGGCGTCAACCCAACTTCGGCCCTGAAAAGCTGGATAAACCGCCTCCGGCTGAGACCGATTTGTTCGATGATGTTGCCGATAGGGCGCGCGTAAGACCCATTTTGGAGTTCCTTCAGCAAGAGGGCAACAGCGGGATGGCGCGCCAGGGGCCGGGCTGCCTGTGCCAAGAGTACTTGTTCAAGGGTAGAGAATTTGGCCTCCGGCGTGGCCGCTGCGAGCAATCGCTCGCGCAGATAGCCAGCTTCCGTTCCCCACAAGGTGTCAAGGGATACATGCATATTGTGCAATTCGTCGGCAGGTAAGTTAAAAAACGGAAAAGCGCCACCCGGTTTGAAATGGACGCCCAAAATCAAATCCTGGCTGGCCGTATCAATGACAAAAAACTCCGAGTGCGGGCCGCAGACCAGGGAACCGGGAAAGCGCTGGAACTGGTCGTGGTGCTGTGGATCGTATATCCGCAGGGTGTCTTCACGCAGGTTGATGACCAGCTCCACCGTGCCGGTCGGAAGAAGGCGTTCCTTGGCGTGGGGTAGAACCGAGCCTTGGTACAGCCAAAATACATTGACGAAATCCACCAGCGGCGGATGTGGGGTATGAGTCTGATAGAGCATCGGACAAGCAAGCGCCGTCATAAATTACCCCCTTCTGCTAACAGCTTTTGAGAACACAAAGCATGGTAGCAGAATAAATGTTCTAAGTCAACTCGTCTCGATTTCAGAAATCCAGCCCTGTTACTGTAACTATTGCCAACCCTCTCTCCTTCAAGTAAAATTCAAGACAGTTAACATCTGAAGGGAGGACACCGCGATGAAGATTGCTATTGCCAGCGACGAAAAAACGCATTTGACCGATTTTGTGGTTGAGGACTTAAAGTCGCGTGGTCATGAAGTTGTGCCGCTGGGGCCGCTGGCCGGGGAAAATCTCCCCTGGACGCTGGCTTCGGAGAAGCTGGCTGAGACGGTAGCCACAAAAGAGGCGGATGAAGGGGTGTTGTTTTGTTACACCGGCACCGGCGCTTCGATGGCGGCCAACAAGGTGCCGGGCATTCGCGCCGCTCTCTGCGGCGACGCCCAGACCGCTCGCGGCGCGCGCTGGTGGAACGACGCCAACGTGCTGGTGATGAGCCTGCGGGCCACCTCCACCGAAGTCGCCAAGGAAATCCTCGACGCCTGGTTTAGCGAGTCGGTGCGTGAGGGGGAAAAGGAGATTATTGCCCAACTCCAAGAGATCGAGGCGCGGCATCGGTGAAGTGACACCTGAACCTCGCCCTCGCCATTATTGGCTGCGACTGGCTGGCTTATTTGTTGCAGCCACCAGCCTGGCCCTGCTGGGCCTGCCGTTTTTGGGAGGTTTCTTACTGGCAGCCGGATTGGTCTACTCGCCGTGCAGCGACCGGGGTATCACCCCCGCCCACTACGGTTATGCTTATGAAGAGATTACCCTTCCAGCGCGAGTGGGGGGCAACTTTCGGGGTTACTTTGTGCCGGGGACGAATGGGGCGGCCATTATCATTATCCCAGCGCTTAACGCAGGGCGAGACGGCCGGCTGCGGGAGGCGTTGCTGTTAGCGGGTCACGGGTATGCCATCTTCGCTTTCGAGTCACGCCGCTGCGCCGGGATGGGTGGGGTGAGCCTGGGCTACAAAGAAGTTGACGAGGTGGCCGATGCCCTGGATTACCTGCTCACCCGTCCCGATGTTGACCCGCAGCGTATCGGCGCGTACGGTTTTTCTTCGGCCGGGGCTACGGCGATTATAGCTGCGGCGCGGCTGCCGCAACTCAAGGCTGTGGTGGCGGAAGGTGGGTATGGCGACTTTGCCAAAGATACTCTTATACCAAGGGTGGATGGGAGCTTGAGCAGTTACTTTGAGGCAGCCTTTTTCTGGTCGGTTAGACAAACCTACAACCTGTTGACAGGCTCGGACATTAATCTGCTCAGCCCGGTGGATGTGATCGGCCAGATTGCTCCCCGCCCGATTTTGCTCATCTACGGCAGCCAAGAGGTCAGCCTCTCTGGGGGGCGGAACCAGTTGGCGGCAGCCGGGGACAACGCCGAACTCTGGATTGTCGAAGGAGCCGGGCATGGTGCTTACTTTGATGTTGCTCCCCAGGAATATGAAGCGAAATTGGTAACTTTTTTTGATGAGTCGTTGGCAAAAGAGAACTGAAGGAAATTACCTCCCAAGAAAATAGTAGTCAGTCGTCAGTAACCAGTAGTCAGAATAACGTTTTCATTCTTGGTGGTGTGCCGCAGGTTGGTGACGACTCCTTCTCGTTCTTTTAATTTTAATCATTCCAGAACAGGAAATTTTATGTCTAACAACTCTGTAATTCCTTCAAACCGGATTAAGCAGGCCTTAAAATCAGGCCAATCGGTCGTCGGCACGATGATTGCCGAGATCCGCCAGCCTTCGGTGGTCCAACTGTTGGCTAACGCCGGCTTCGATTTTGTGATCATTGATAACGAGCATGGCGCATTTAATATCGAAACTATTGCCGACCTGGCCCGCATGGCCGTGTATGTCGGAGTGACGCCCTTCGTCCGCGTTCCCGACCTGGCCTACCCCTACATCGCCCAGTCGCTCGACGCCGGGGCGCAGGGGATCATGGCTCCGCGCATTTCGACCGCCCAGCAAGTGCGCGAGGTGGTCGAGATGATGAAATATCCGCCGCTGGGCCGGCGCGGCAGCGCCCTGAGCCGGGGTTACACCCGCTTCAAAGGCGGCCCGGTGGTGGAGACGATGGCCAGGGTTAACGAAGAGACGATGTTGATTGTACAGGTTGAAACGCGCGGAGCGATTGACAATATCGAGGAAATTGTAGCTGTGCCCGGCGTGGATGTCACCCTGATCGGCCCAAATGACCTCTCCATTGCCCTGGACGTGCCGGACCAGCAGGATCACCCCGACATGCGGGCGGCGATCCAGAAAATGATCGCAGCCTGCCAGCGGCAGGGCGTCTACCCGGCAATCCATATCAACGACTTGAAGCTGGCTGCCCACTGGGCCAGGCAGGGCATGCGCCTGGTGAGTTCCGGCGCGGAGATAGGCTTGCTGGTCAGGGGCGGCCTGGAAGTAACCAAGACGATTGGGGAGGCGATGGGCCGGTCAGCCTAATCAGCCGCTCGGCGTTGGCTGACGCTGGCCGTACCGCCGTTCCTAATTATTGGTTCTGGTCTGGTTTGGGGGAATCTTCGCTTGAACCCGGTCCCGTCAGCACTACGAGATTGCCTCCGGCGCTGTCTACCACCCATACCTGCCCTTCCGCATCAACGGCTATGCCGACAGGTTTCATCTTTTGTCCGTCCGGCTGATGCAGGTTCCAATTCGCCAGCGCCTCGCCGGTTGGACTTAATTGAAGCACCTGGCCTTCTTCCGGCAGGGTCAGATACAGGTTCCCCGGCTCATCTATGGCCAGATGGGCGCCATCAAGACTGGTCGAGTGGGGAATGCTCCAGCTTTGACGCTGCCGCCCGTCCACCCCAAAGTAGAGCAGCCGGTCCAGAATAACATCGGTGACATAAATATTACCATCCGGGGTCGTCACTACGTCCACAGGTTGGGCGCTTACGTCCGGTGCAACCGGAAACTCGACCAGGACATTGCCGGCCAGATCCAGGGCGACGACCCGATTGGCTGAGGTATTGGCCAGCCATAAATAATTCTGGTTGTCAACGAATAATCCCCGCGAATGATCAATATAATCCGGCTGTGCCGGCACCTCGCTCAGGTAATTGCCCTCGGCATCAAAGATACTGAGATGTTCCCGTCCCACGTCGAGGACATAAACCTGGCCCCGACGATCCGTTGCCACATCGGATAACTCGGCGAATGGCTCTACCCCGCCCTTGACCTCAGACACCAACCTCCCCTCCTCATCCAAAACGAGCAGGCGCTGATTACCCGTATCGGTCACATAGACTCGACCGTTTGGTCCAACAGCAATGCCGCGAGGCTGGCTCAATGGGGTTTCTCCCAAATCAGCGGCTATGATTCTCATCTGCCCGGTTAAAGGAGATGTGGGCGAAGGTAAGGGAATTGCTTGGGGCGCAGCCAGCGCCTCCGGCGGGGGCAGTTCAGCCGGAGGGAGTTCGACATAACTGCTGCGTGATGGCCAGAGATAGTGAGCCGGAATGGCGAGGAGTTCAGCCTGCCCCGGTGGCTGCCAGAGCAGATGCAGCCGGGAACGTCCGGTAGTATCTTTAAAGCGCAGGCGCAGGTCGTGCAGCCCCTGATCAAGAGTAAGCGCGGCCTGGGTCAAGGCATCCGGCCCGGTCGTTTCCACAGCCAACTGGCCGTCAATATGCAATTGGGCCCAGTCTATTGCCCGCAGGCCCAAGGTGTAAGTCCCGCCCTGGGGCGCGGCCAATACCCCACTCCACTCAACAGTGTAGGGCCGGGGCAGAGGGGTAATGTGGAAATACATATCCAAAAATGGATCAATCTTAGCCAGAGCGGGAGTGCCGTCCCAATTGGTATTAGCATAATAATTACCCTGTAAGCCGTGATTGGTGACAGGGGGGCGGTAAAAGGCCCATGACGGTACAACTTCGGCCTGGTAGCCCGGTCGCTGCCAGAGGAGGCTGACCTGCCCTGTTCCTCCGAGCGCCCGCACCCGCAGGCGATGATTCCCCTGAGCCAGCAGCAACGGAGCTATTTGCTGGCCCTCACTTTCCAGCATCACGACGACATTCCCATCAATTTCCAGGGAAGCAGCCGCCGGAGCGCGCAAGGTGAAGACGTACGAACCATAATCCGGGGTATAGAGGGTACCGCTCCACTCGGCCACAAATCCTCCCTCCTCCAGCGAACCAGAAGCCAGGGCCAATGAGGCAGCATCGGGCCAGAATTGGTCAATCATTTTGACGGTTAAGTTGGTCTGAGGTAGGCCATTCCAACTTTGATTGGGCCAATAGCGCAGTTCTAATCCCTGAAGCTGGGCCAGGTCTTCACGGGTTAGCTCGGCAACATAGACCACCGGCGTGTTAGTCTGTTCATCTGAAATTACCTCAAATTTGGCCGATGGGTATAAGCTCTGGGCCGAGTCGTAAATCCATTTATCGTCGGGATGAATAAACAGGGCAGCCGGCCTATCAGCAGGCTGGCGAATGGGCAAAGCATCGGGCAGGATAAGCTGGCGCCGATCGGGGGTAGCGGGTGAAAGAAAACGAATAGCCGGATGCTCATTGAAAAAGGGGGAAAGATAAAAGATGTAGTCAGGGCCTAGCTGAGCCATGCGCTTGCCGGCGATACTTTCAGCCGTGGAAAAAGCGTTCCAGGAGCCAAAATCGTGCGCCTGCCGCTCGAAATAAGTATGAGCATTATAGTAAAAGATGAAGCTGGCCAGGGCTACACCTGGCACAGCCAACCAGGAAACGGGCCAGGGCCGCAGGTCTGCCGCTACCCGGCGGCCCAGGGTCTCCAGGGATAGGGCGCAAAAGTAGAAGACCGCTGGCAGGGCGGCAATACTTCGCAGGGATTGAGGGGCTTCAAAATCCAAACTCAGGATCCCGCCCAACAGACCGGCTAAAAAGAGGATAAAAAAGAACAGGGGGGCGGGCTGCCTTAATCGGGCCAGAGCCAGGCTAAACCCCAGCACAAAAAGAACACCCGTGGCCGGGTCCAGCATCGGCTCGCCCGGCAAATTGTGGCGACCATTTCTGTCGCCGTGAAAATTGAACATCAATACATGTTGGTAAGTGGTGCGCCAGAGCGCCTTGCCCAAATCGGGTTCATCGCGCCGGTTGATAATCGAGGTTTTTTGCACGCGCGCCCAAAAGTCAGCGGGGTTGTTCAGGGCAAAGTGAATCACCGGCAGCGCCGTCAGCCCCAAAGCCAGGCTCAACAAGGCCAGCCGGGCGCCCAAGTTGCGCCACCATTGGCTCTCTTTACGCCGAGGCCACCACGACCTCCACCCGATGAGACCAGCCAGGAGGACAAATATTCCTAGCGCCAGCACAAATAAGCGGAAGGCGCTGTACAGGCTCAAGCCCAACCCCAAAGCAATCCCCGCCCAGGCCGCATCCCGCAGACGGCCATATCGCCATAAACGGAGCAGAAAAAAGAGGGCTAAAAATTCAGCCAAAGGGGTGTCAATGCCGGGCATGGCGATCCGGCTGAAATTGACATGCCAGCGCGCTACCGCCACAAAAAAGGCCAGAACCAGACCAAAACGTGGACCCCGCAGCTCATTACCAAATAGATAAGCGGCCACGACTCCAGCCAGGCCTAGCGCTACTGAAACCAGGCGAATAGCCGCAGCGTGCTGCCCAAACCAGCGCAGCGCCGTAGCGAACAAAAAGATAAGTTGGCCGGCGTTGTTTTCTTCAAATTGGGGGCGATAAGTAGCTTCGGTGTTCCAGCGAACTCCCTGCAAGCCAGAGATAGCCTCGTCATACCAGATACCAAAGGGGAGGCTGTCAATTTGCCAGAACCGCATGAAGATGGCCAGGGCAAAGATTAAAGCGAGCAACCACCGCAGAAGCGGCGATTGAGGCCATAACGGCTTGGCCTCGCCCTGGTGGGTCAGCAGCAAAACGCCTATAACTAAGATGGCCAGGCTGTACAGGTAAAAGTTCCAGGCACGAGGTAATAATTCCTTTTGACCAAAGGCATAGTAGGCAATGAGCGCCAAGAGGACCGCTCCGCCCAGGACAGCCACACTCAGGGTCTGGATGGTTCCCTGTTGGACCTGCAAGGGTTTAGCGAAACTTGCCCACAAGCTGTCTGAACCTGAGATAGAAGCCTCTCGAAGTCCCTCGTCCAAAGAGCAGTGCTGCCAGCAGGTAAAAAGCAGGCCATCCCAGAGCGAGTCATGGATCAGTAAATATTGACCTGCCCCGGCTAAAACCACTGCCAGAGTGAGCAGCGCCAGCCGATTTAAGGTGCGGCGCGGGCGCAAACGAGGCTGAGGTACCTCGACGTCAGATGCCGGGGATGCTGCTGCCGATGCAGTTGTCAAAGGGGCGGCTTGAGAATCTGGCTGGATTGCCTGGAGCTGCGCTTCAAGTTGCTCAATCTGCATGGCAGCCTGGCTGACAAAGGCCCGCACAGCCGGCGGCGTCTGGGTCCAATCGTCATCGGGTATCTCGACCGGTTTGCGTTCTGTCATAGTTTTAGGCAAATGTACCGGGGTTTTATCGAATGAGAGCAGACAAGTTCAGTTTAATCGTGCAGCACTCAAGATTATAACACCGACTGGATTACTCTTCAACAAGCTTAGTAAAAACAAAAAGGACAGGCTGATAACCTGTCCTCAGTGGAAATTGCCATTTATTTAACAGAGGTTACGCGGTTGGTACGCAAAACGTATGCTGAGTAGGCGTTAGCCGTATCGAAGCGGCGTTTTGCGCAGTTCGCACCCTTCGATACGCCCGCTCCCTTCGGTCGCAGGGCTACTCAGGATGCTCACCGCGTAAGTTCTGTTGTTTAAGGCTTGGGCTATATGGCCCGCTTTTCTGTTTGTAACCTATCAAGCGGATGCCGGCAGCCAGACCTGCATCGCTCCCGGTTCACGGTTGGCCCAGGCGTAATAAGGGATGGCTGTGATGGAGGTTGGGCGGGTAGCTGGCGGGTCAGGCCGATACAGGGTGTCCGCCCAATCGGCGTCATCCAGGGCTGCCGCCGTGCCGCGCAGGACGACGACGCCACCCAGGAGATCAGGCTCGAAGTGACTGGTTAAAGCGGCCGCAGGGGGCAGCACCAGCCGATGCAGCGGCTCGGTCTGGTCGCACTGCTCCAGGCAGTAGATCAGGGGACCTCGCTGAAGGGCAATTTGCCCTTGATCGGCCTTTATCTCCGGGTGGGCCGACAGCCGCTCGATTGGCATGGCCAGCTCAAGCTTGACCACGTCGCCGGGCTGCCACCGCCGTTCAAGCCTGACGTAGCCCTGCTCCAGCCGGTCGGTCAAATTGATCGCTTCACCGTTGACCGTAACGCTGGCAGACTGGCACCAGCCGGGGATACGCAGCCGCAGCCCAAACGTGGCCGGCTGCTCCGGGTTAACCTGAATTGTCACCGTTCCATCCCAGGGATAGTTGGTTTCCTGGCGCAAGGTGACTGTCTGGCCGGCGACTGCCAGTTTACCCGTACTCTGAATGTAGAGGTGGACGACGGCATCGGTCTCGCTCTGAGCGTAGATGTACTCGCCCAGCGAGGCAAACAGGCGGGCCAGGTTGGGCGGGCAGCAGGGGCAGAAGAACCAGGGCTGGCGCTGGTGATGGCCGCTGCTCTCCAGTGGGTTCTCATAGAAAAAGGCTTGCCCATCGCTGGAGATGGCGCTCAACACGCTGTTGTACAGGGCAAGTTCCATAATATCGGCATAGCGCCGCTGGCAATCCAGTTGGAGCAACCGCTGCGCCCAGAAGATTAAGCCGATGGCGGCGCACGTTTCGGCGTAGGCGCTCTCGTTGGGCAGATCATAATCGCTGGTGAAGCCCTCATTTTGGCCCGACGTGCCGATGCCCCCGGTCACATACATGCGCTTGGTGGTCAGGTGTCGCCAGAGGTGCTCGCAGGTCTCGTGAAGGCTGGCATCGCCATATTCACGCGCTAGGTCCATCATGGCCGTGTAGAGATACATGGCCCGGACGGCATGCCCCACCACCTGGTGTTGCTCCCGCACCGGGCGATGAGACTGGTTATATTCGTAAGTTCTGGCCCAGAAGTTGGCCGGATCGTCGCCGCGCTCGCGGGCTTCCTGGTCAAAGTAATGGGGTTGGCGGCCTCGCTCCTCCACAAAATAGCGGCTCAGTTCCAGGTAACGGTCCTCACCCGTCGCGTGATAGAGCTTGACCAGCGCCAGCTCGATCTCAGGATGCCCGCAGTAACCCCGCTTCTGGCCCGGCTCTGGCCCAAAGCGGCTGGCGATATGGTCCACGTAGCGGCAAACGACATCCAACAAGGTCCGCTTGCCGGTGGCCTCGTAGTGCGCCGCTCCCGCCTCGATCATGTGCCCGGCGCAGTAGAGTTCGTGCCAGTCGCGCAGATTTTTCCACTGATTCTCCGGGTCAACGGTAGTGAACCAGGTATTGAGATAGCCATCCGCATGTTGGGCCTGGGCGACGAGGGCGATCACTTCATCAACCAGGGCCTCGAGCTGCGGGTCAGGGTGAGTGGCCAGGCTGAGACTGGCCGCTTCGAGCCACTTGGCCACATCCGAATCCCAGAACATCACCGGGGTTCCGCCCCATGACATGCGCGCCGTAATGTCGGGGCCGGGCTGCCAATCGGACCGTTAAGCGTCAATCCGCACGGTTTCCAGGCACTGCCGATAGATGTGGGGGATACTGTGTTCGCGATTAACCCGGAGCTTGGGCGTCCAGAACGTATCCTCAATCGTCACCCGGGTAAATGGAACCGGGGTGAAAGTAGCAGATGATACCATACTTTTGTCCAAGATTATTATACCTCCTTGCGTTTAAACGCTTAGTAAACGGCCTGATAGACCTGCTTGTCTCATTAACAATTCACAACTGACAATTCACTATTCACAATTAATTAGCCTTTCAACCCACTCATGACCACGCCCCGGATGAAGTAACGTTGCAGGAAGAAAAAGAGAATGATCACGGGTATGGTCATCGCCGCTGCAGCGGCCATGAGCAGATGCAACTGGCTGCGCATGACGCCCCGAAAGCTCGCCAGACCCAAAGCGACGGTTTGCTTGTCAGGTGAACTGAGATAGAGGAGGGGACCGATAAAGTCATTCCAGGTGAACAGGAAGGTAAAAATCGCCACCGTAATCAGGGCGGGCTTGCTCAAGGGCAGCATAATCCGCCAATAAATGTCAAATTCACTACAACCGTCAATCCGGGCGGCGTCGGATAGCTCTTTAGGCAGGCTGCGGAAGAATTGCCGAAACAGGAAGATATTGAAGGCCCCGCCGCCAAAGAAGAAAGGCACCGTCAAAGGGAGGAAGGTGTCCACCCAGCCCAGGCGGGTAAACATCACGAATTGGGGCACCATCACCACAAAATAGGGCAGCATCATGGTAGCCAGGACGATGCCAAACCAAAAATCTCGACCGGGGAATTCGATCCGGGCAAAGCCGTAAGCACAAAAGGAGGCGGCCAGGAGAATGGCGATTTGGTTGAGCACGGCAATAAACAGCGTATTTTTGAGATAGATGTGAAACGGTTTTGCGATTAGAGCGTCATAGTAGTTTATCCATTGGATTGGATCGGGAATCCACTGGGGGGGAAATTGAAACACCCGCTGCTCGAGCTTGAGGGAACTGCTCAGCAGCCAGATGAAGGGCAGGAGCATGGCCACACCAAAGGCCAGGAGTAATAACCAGACGAATAGCCGCCACCATTTCTCGCTATCCGTTAGAGAGTTAATTAATGAATCAGAGGCTGATTGGGGCGAAACAGCTTTGTTCAGTGTACTCATCGGTTACCTCTTTGGGGTGAGATTATACATCTTCCTGATAGTGAACCTGCTGGCCCACCGTCTTAAACATGAGCCAGGTCAGCACCATCAGGATAAAAAAGAGTACCCATGACAGGGTAGCGGCATAGCCCATTTCCAGAAAGCGGAAGCTGACCCGGTAGAGATACAGGACAAAGAACAGGGTCGCATTTTGGGGGCCGCCATCGGTGATGAGGATAGCGGCGGTAAAAACCTGGAAAGAGTTGATGACGCCGATGACCAAATTAAAAAAGATGGTAGGCGACATAAGCGGGATGGTAATGTGGCGCAGTTGGGCCAGGCGGTCCGCCCCATCAATTTTGGCCGCTTCGTACAGACCTTCAGGAATGCCCTGCAAGCCGGCAAGAAAGATAATCATCGCCGCGCCCACACTCCACAGGCTCATCAAAATCAAGGCCGGTAAAGCCCACTCCGGCTCTTCCAGCCAATGAACTTTAGGCAAGCCGACATAACGGAGCACCACATTCAGCAAGCCAAACTCGGTATTGAAAATCCAGGTCCAGAGTACCGCACTGGCGACCGCCGGGACAATGGAGGGCAGGTAGTAAATGGTCCGAAACAGGGCAATGCCGCGCACTTTTTGGTTAATCAGCAGGGCCATAATAAAGCTCAGCACCAACCCCAGCGGCACTGACGCCAGGGTATAAATCGTGGTCACTTTGAGGGCTTGCCAGAAGAGCTTATCCCCGCCGAGGCGTACAATGTTGTCCAGGCCGCTGTAGGTAGGGGAGGAAACCAAATTCCAATCGTGGAAAACTAACCAGAGGGCCGTCATGGCCGGGATCAATACCCAAATCAAAAAACCCAGGATAAAGGGGCTAATAAAGATATACCCTGTCAGCGTCCGTCGCCCGTGTAGAGTCCTGAACCAGCCCATGGCCCCCCCCGTCGAGGGCCTATCCGGGGGCGATTGGGGTTCCGACAAACTTATGACTTTACCCATAAAAATCTCCCTGGTAAAAATGGTCCACAGATGCCACTGATAGGACACAGATGACAAAAAATATCTGTGAACATCTGTGAGTATCTGCGGACCCTTTTTTATCTCTTAATCACAGGAGTTACCCAGTTGAAGGTTTGCCCCCCTCTAACCTCCTTTTAGTCGCCCACAGGGGGAGTATCAGCTAAGTCCCTCCCTTTGGGAGGGATTTAGGGAGGGCTTTTCCACCCACCGCGTAAGTATCTGTTAATCAGGCACACTCTGAACAATCATTCAGGCTTTTCCTGCTCAGTTTAGCCTCCCTTTTTCAGTTCGGCTTCCAGGATAGCATTGGCCTCCGGGACCACCTCAGCCATGGCTTCTGCGGCTGTCTGATCGCCAACAAAGACCTTTTGTAAAGCGGGGGTAATGATGGCGTCAGCCTTGTTATACCCTGGCGGATCATAGAGAACATGACCATATTTAGGCACATATTGGGTCACGATCAAGTCATACCCTTCAGGATGAACGCCTTCGGTGGGACTCTTGCGGTCGGTATACCATTTCTGCATGCCTTCAGGGGTCATCAAAGCGGACTGGCTGGGCAGCCAGAGACCGATTTTGAGGAATTGGAGTTGATAAAATTCGGTCGCCAGGAAGGACATCCACCTCCAGGCTTGGTCGGGATGCTTGGTACCGTTAAACATGCTGTCAAAGTGGGCCTGCATGTTGGTAGCTGGCTGTTTCGTCTTAGGCAGCACCGCCGTGCCCAACTTAGCGTTGATTTTGTGCATCCAGGCCAGTCCCCACGAGCCGCCTACAATCATGGGTATTGCACCGGTTTCAAGCATCTGGCTGGTAGCCATTCCACCCATAGAAGTGTCGGTAGATACCGGCATCACATGATGCTTCAACATTAAGTCGGCGACATTCTGGATAGCCTCGGTGGCTTCGGGTTTGTCCAGCACCAGCAGGCCGGTCGCCTGGTCAACCCAATCCCCGCCATTCGAGGCAATAGCTGCGTGAAGGGGAATCTGCCAGGTCGGCCAGTGAACGCCCCAGCGCTGCACATTGTTCAGATCGAAGCCGCTCTCATTAGGGTGTTTGCCAGTGTTGTCTATCGTCAACTGCGTAGCGACCTCCAAGAAGTGATCCCAATCCCAGGCTTTCTCCGGATCATTGCTGGGCGGCTCAATCTTTTCCTTCTCAAAAACATCGGCGTTGTAATAGAGGTGCGGCGCAACCCAACACGAACCAATTCCATACCAGCGGCCATTCTCGTCGGTGCAGCGTTGGGTTTCCTGCGGCTCGATAAAGTAGCCCGGTTTGCCAATCACCGGGTCGGCCTTAAGCTGGTCGGTAATATCGAGCAATAATTTGTCACGGACAAAGGTGCGGAAAATATCGAATTGAACAAAGCCGGTATCGGGCGATGTGCCCGCAGCCACCATGGACAACACTTTGTCGTTGTAGGCGCCGGGATCGGGAATATGGACAAACTCTATTTTCATATCGGCGTTCTGTTCCTCAAACGCCTTGATCGCATCCCGGATACCCTGCTCTTCTTCTCCCTGGCCCCAGCCGGAGAAAGTGATCGTCACTTGCTCAGCCGCAGGAGGAGCCGAGGTGGCAGCACCCTCGGCTGATTTTTCCGCTGCCGGGGTGGCGGGGCTGCAAGCCGCCAACCACGAGCCAATGGCTGCTCCGGCCGATAGGTTGAGAAAATCACGGCGTGTTAGCTTTTTATCTTTCATCTTGTTCTCCTTTGAATTAAATTTAAACCTTGAAAGATGCCGTTACTTGGTGCAATACAACTTATTTTGGTGAGTTAAGCATCCTCGCAAGCCTGATAAGCACTCCTCCTTTGATGAGGCCAGGATGTTTCTTAACGCTTTGACCGTGTTTGCCCCTCCTTTCATTTTGTACCTGTTTGTAAGGCTACCCTGGTTGAAGTATAATTTGGGACCATGGACAGCAAAAACAAACAATGGGGTACTCTTCTCAGTCCATTCTGAGAAGCTTACCCCAACCATAAAAAGTTGCCTACGGCATTAATTGGCATGCAGGCCAACATAGTTTGACCTCTTTGCCAGTATAGCAGAGAATTTTTGCCTTGTCAGCAATTACCCGACTTGCAGATGACTTAGAGGCGACATGACGAGTGAAAAAATGGAAATCCCATTGGATCTGGCCTGGTTCACCCACCAGTTACGAGTGGCCTTGGTTTCATTATATGATCCCTCGACCATTCGGCACAGCCCGTTAGCCAAGCTGTTTGAGGTGGAACGACGCCACAATCCGATGTTTGCCTTGCAGTACATCGTTCTCAATGCCATTGAGGCCCTAAAACCCATCGAAAGTATGCCTGCAAGCTCAAGAAACTGGCGGGTTTACCAAATCCTGCGCCGTCGTTACTCTGAGCAGGCCACCCAGCGGGAAGTGGCCCTGGAGCTTAACTTGGGCTTGCGGCAGATGCAGCGCGAAGAAAACCTGGCCCGTCGAACCCTGGCCGAGTATCTGTGGACGACATACCAGCTCGAAAATCGGATCAAAGCCCTGCTTCCAGGGCTTATCCAGGCAATTGATCTCCCTGCTGTACCGCCCATGCATGTGCCTTCTGCGAGCGAAGAACTTGAAAAATTAAGGGAAACTGTTCCGGCCCAGATGACCGATATCGAGCCGGTCATTCGCGAAGCCCTGAAAACCCTGGGGCCGTCCTTGGCCTCGTTGGGCGTATCAGTGGTCTACAAGGCGGAAGAAAGTCTACCCCGGGTCTGGTCGCGCGGGCCGGTGCTGCAACAAGCCCTGGTCAGTCTGGTCAGTCTGGCCATCCGCTATACGCCGGGAGGTCAGGTTTGTATCCAGCCCCAGGTAGAACCCCATCAAGTTTGCCTGCTGATTCACACTGCAACGAAGTTGCAGCCGCCTGTTTCCCTACCCAGGGACCTGCACAAATCTTTGCAGACGGTTGAGCAGCTCATGCAATTGTGTCGGGGCTCTTTGGAAATCGTTTCTGGGGGAAAGGAGGGACAACCTTTCGCCGCTAAAATCATCCTGCCGACGCTGAACCAGGCGACCGTATTGGTGATTGATGACAATGCCGATACCCGGCAGCTCTTCCGGCGTTACCTTTCGGGCAGCCACTATCGTTTTGCGGGCGCGGCGGACGCTGAAGAAGGGCTGGCCCTGGCCCTGGAGTTAGCGCCTCAACTTATTGTGCTCGATGTGATGATGCCGGGCCAGGATGGCTGGGCCTTGCTGGGACAGTTGCGTGAGCATCCCCAAACCGGCCATATCCCGGTCATCGTCTCGACAATCTTGCCGCAAGAAGAATTGGCCCTTGACCTGGGCGCAGCCGATTTTATCCGCAAACCGGTCAGTCAGACAGCGCTGCTGTCGGTTCTGGATCGCCAACTGGCCCGGGTATCGCCAAAACCTTACTAAAAGCTTCGATACTGGCTAATAGCTGGCTAAGGGACAGCCCTCCACCCAGGGTTGCGGCCACCATGCTGCTCACAATCGGTTGGCCTGCCGGGTCACGGGCCGAAATGATCACCACCGGAATTTTACTTAATACAGGATGTTGGCGTCTCAACTCAAGCAATTGAAAGCCGTCCATGTTGGGCATAACCAGGTCAAGCAAAATCACCTGGGGCCGGCACTCTTGCAGAATGGTCAGGGCTTCCTGACCGTCTCTGGCCAGCAGGATGCGGTAATCTCGCGCTAAGGAAGTCAGCATCCGCCTGAATAATTGGAGCGCATCAGGTTCATCATCCACAATTAAAATCGTCCCCTCTTTGATGTTTAACTGATCCAAAGCCGCCAGCAGCGTTTCTCTAAAAATGGGTTTGACCAGGCGCATCGAGGCTCCCCATGGGTTAAGTTCATCCAGCCTGGGGATGGAGCAGGCAATCAGCGGGGTGTTATTGGGCAATTTCTGAGATAGGTTGAGATATTCCAGGGCCTTGTCGGTTGAGGTTTCATTAACCAAAAGGGCCTGAGCAGGCAGGCGCGAAAGTTCAGTGATTGCTTCTTCCAGGCTTGCTACTGCCGCCGTCTCGACCTTGTCCCAATAACGGGTGAGCAGCCGGTGCAGGGTATCTCCACTTTCAAGAATGACAAAACGAGGTTGGATAACCGGCTTAGAGCCGGTGTAGGGCTGGGTGCGCTGCAAGAATTCCCAGGCAGGTGTCACCCCGCGCAAGAAACTATCGCCGCTTAAGGCCGGTGGGGCCACCGGCAGACAGAAGAAGAAGGTTGTGCCGCTGCCTTCCTGACTTTCAACCCAGATTTTGCCTCCGTGTAGCTGGATAAAACGTTCGCTAATCGTCAGCCCCAGGCCGGTGCCGCCATGCCGCCGGCGAATAGAACTATCCAACTGTTGGAAGGGCTGAAAGACCTTGTCTAAATCTTTGCTGGCAATGCCCGGCCCGCTGTCGGCCACACTGACCATCAGATCATTGCCCTCCGTCCAGACCCGCACGGATACCCCACCCTGTTCAGTGAAACGCCCGGCATTACTCAAGAGGTTTAACAGCACCTCTCGAATGCGAGTGCGGTCGCAAAATATGGGAGGTAAAATTCCTGGAATGTCTATGTTCAGATATAAGCCTTTTGAAACATAGAGCGGCCGGATAGAGGTAGTGGCTTCCTCGACAATTTCCTTAAACGACGCTTGTTCTTTGGTCAAAGCCATTTTGTCGGCGTCAATCTGACTGAGATCGAGGACATCATTAATCAACTCAGACAGGTGCCCGGCATTGCGATGAATCACCATCAGGTCGGCCAACAGGGCCGGAGGGATTTTCTTGCCGTAAGCGCCAGGTGATTGCAGGATGGTTTCACTAAAACCGATAATCATGTTGAGGGGCGTGCGTAACTCATGGCTCACGTTGGCCACAAATTCTTCTTTGGTCCGCTGGGCCTCCTCGGCCGCCTGGCGCAGCCCTTGCGCCAGGATATTGAGCCGGGTCATTTGTAAGTTAGCCTGGGCCAGGTCGGCCAAAACCTGCTCCAGCCTACCCCGGTGCTCCTGCGCTTCTTCTAACAACTCTTGAGCTTCTTGAAAGTAGTTCCAGAGCCAGTCAGCCACGCGGTTAACCGGACCATAAACCAGGATCATCACCCCCAGGATGGCCCAAATCGCAAACAGGCTGGTTATGATGACAGCCGGTTCCAACTCCGGCATAAAAACGTTAGAACTTAACACTAGCACTGTTTCGCCGATGGTTATGATAAACCCGGCTGGTAGACTAATCAGGGCGACAGCTAAAGCAGTGGGGATGACCAACAGGGTCAAGAAACCGGGTAGTTGCAGCCACTGCTGACCCCAGTAAACAATCATCACCAGGGTAATAATGACAGCCCAACGACCCAGGTTCGGCTGCCACTGGTTAAGCCCCCAAGTGAGCAGGGCCAGTAGAAACAGCAGCAGAACCAAATCTTGCCATTTCCCCCGCTCCACTGCATTACTATGCACCTGAGTCACCAGACCAAGCGCCACTCCCGCCGCTATCATCAAGGCGATGATCCACGCGGGCGAAATACGCAAATCAGGCTTAAAGCTGGAATTAGACTCGTTCATAGGTTTACCTTCATTTTTCTTTACAAGGTAAGGGGTTAACTTAAGAGTAAGAAGAAAGTATAACTTTGTCAAGGAGGCTGCACATTTAGGAATGGCAATCAAATAACTTGAACAGCAATCTCGTTCCCAAACTGAGTTTGGGAACGAGCCAAAGAGCCTGAGCCTGGCAAAAACAAAAAAGGGCAGGTCAGTTGACCTACCCTTCGCGCTAACAGTGAAGTAGCGATGAGATTTATTTCACCGTAAACGGCATGACCATGCCCATTTCCATGTGGGCGTGGCCAGTGGCCGGGTCAGGCACGTAGCACAGGGCGACATAGTTGCCGGGCTGCAGGTTCAGGTTCAGCCAGCCCACATCGCCGGGATCAATCGCCTGGAAACCGCCAGCATCGGCGAAGGGGGGTAAACCGTGAGGATCTTTCATAAAGGCAGCGACATCTTCCATCGTTCTGCCCTCACCCAGTTTGATGATGGCGATTTCATGAACCTGCTTGCCCTCATTGACCACTTTCCAAACCTGCTGGCCGGGTTTAACTTCGGCGGGCAGAGCGAAGGAGAAATCAAGTAGCTTGATCGTGGCGTCGGCTTTGATTTCCGGCATTTCGGCCTGCTCGCTGCCCTTGACCACTTCCATCGGGGCCATCATACCCTTGGCCAGGTGAGGCATCCCATCATGGCTGGGGACAAAGCACAGCAAAACGTATTGGCCAGGGGTCAATTCAACGGTGACTTGCTGGCTGTTGCCGGGATCAATGATGCCCGCGCCGCCCGCGAACGTAACCAGCGGGAAGGCCGCTTCAGGGCTTTCTTGCAGGGCCGCCTGGAACTGTTCCTGGGTCACATCGTCGTTGAGCCGGGCCAATTGGACGTGATGCGGCTCCTTGCCTTCGTTGGTTAAGGTGATCGAAACCAGGCCGGCTTCAACTTTGGCCGGGGCTTCAAAAGCGTAATCGGTAGATTTGATACTGATCTGGGGAATATTGACTGCGGGCGCAATGGTTGAAGCGGCAGCCGGGCCGCAGGCGGCCAAAACAACCCCCATCAACAAAACAACCAAGGTGAGCAAAAATTTGTGGTGCAACATCGGTAAACACTCCTTAAAAAATCGGCTAAATTGTTTAATTTATACCTCCAATTTAGCCGACCATCGTCTATCAATCGTTACCAGGAGCGTTACCAATCGCTTTACAGCGTTACGAAATCCGCCAATTCCACCCCAAAAAATGCGGCCACCCCGGCTGCGTGACTCGCCACCGCCGTCCGGACATGTTCCAGCCAGGGGTCAAACGGAAAGACCGACACGGCGAGGTCGCGGCCTTTCCAATCATACCGCCACGTGCCGACGATCCGCCCGTGCTCCAATACCGTTCCTTCAATGTGGCCGGCCGGCCGCCAGACGCGGCTGTAGTGGGCGGGATCAACAACCCAGCTTTTCTCTTTGACGCCGAGCAGCAGCGGGTCAAAACGGTAGAGCAGGCGCACCGGCCAGGCTTCACGCAGCGGCGGTGTTTCATGCAATACTTCGATATCGGCACGGAGGGCTAACAAGGCTTGACCCTCACCTTCGACTTCAGTTACTTCATCGCTCAAGGCGGCCAGCCAGCGCCGGGCCTCGCTCACACTCGCCCCCCGCCAGTAGGCCAAATCCTGGACGGTCGCCGGGCCGTAGACCGCCAGGTAGCGGCGAGCCAGTTCGGCGTTGGCTTCGAGCGCGGGTGGTGGGTTCCAGGCCAGGTCAGGCAGCCAGTATTCGCGATGAGCGAAGCGGCCCTCGTTGCCGACCTGCCCGGCATGGCAGGCATGCCCTTCGCGGACCAAACTGGCAAAGATACCACCCCACGAGGAAAAGTGCTCTTCGTCCAGGTCAAGCTCGGCGGCACGCAGGTCGCTGCGCCCTAGCGTGCCGCGCTCTTGCAGCAGGGCGGCCAGACGAACAATGGTGGCCCGGTAGGTCGCTGGGTCAATGCCGTTTTTGACCGCCTGCCGCTCCCACCAGGTGAGCCGGCCCGCCAGCGCCCCATGAATCAACGGCCATTCGTGGCTGGGATAAAGATGCAGGGTGTGGCGCTGCCCCCACAACTTGACCAGGGAGCGCCGCCGGTGCAGCAGGTCATCAAAGGCCGGGTAAGTAAGGCCGGTGGTGCGATTCCAGAGAGCCAGCCCGGCGGCGGGCAAAATCTGGGCTTGCACTCCGGCCAGGGCAGCGGCAGCAGCCTCCGGCGAGGCCAATGGTTCCACCAGGCCGGAGCGGCGCAGGCGAAACCAGCGAATTTGTTTGGCAGAAAGAGTCATAAATAATGGTCAATATTCAATGGTCAATAATTAATGGTCAATGAGTCTTTAAGATTAACAATTGACAATTGACTGTTACCTATTGGCTATTTTATTTCTTGCCCGGCCAGGGCGATGGCGCCCAGCACCCCGGCGCGATTCCCCAAACCGGGCGGGACGATGTACCGGTCAATCCGCTCGATAATCTCCGGCGACTGGACGTAGCCGTTGAGCAGCTCCTGCGTTTTGCGGCGCACCAGCGGGAAGAGGTGGGCCTGCTCCATTACCCCACCGCCCAAAATAATTCGCTGCGGCGACATGGTGCAGATGAAATTGACCAGGCCATAGGCCAGGTAATGGGCCTCAATCTCCCAGGCCGGGTGGTCCAACGGCAGGGTTTCGGCCCGCTGGCCCCAACGGCCTTGCAAGGCCGGACCGGCGGCCATGCCTTCCAGGCAGTCACCATGAAAGGGGCACGCGCCAGGGTAGGGATCATCTGGGTGACGCGGCAGGCGCACATGGCCCATTTCCGGGTGGATCAGCCCGTGCATCAGCCGGCCGTTGACCAGACCGCCGCCGCCCAGGCCGGTGCCGATAGTCAGGTAGATAAAGGTGTCCAGCCCCTGCGCCGCCCCCCAGCGATACTCGCCCAGGGCCGCGCCGTTCACGTCGGTGTCAAAGCCAACGGGGACGCCCAGAGCGCGACCCAGCGCGCCGGCCAGGTCGGTCTGTGCCCAGTGGGGTTTGGGTGTGGTGGTGATGTAGCCAAAGGTGGGCGAGGCCGGGTTGGGATCTACCGGGCCAAACGAGGCAATCCCGATTGCCGCCAGCGGCTCTTTTTGAGCCTGCTCTTTGAAAAAGGCAACCGCCTGATTGATGGTTTCCTCAGGTGTGGTCGTCGGGAAGCGCGTTTCGGCCCGGAAGTCGTCCGGCCCTGTCCCAACGGCGCAAACAAATTTGGTACCGCCTGCTTCGATACCGCCTAGAAGTGGCATGGTCCAACCTCCAATCTATTGTTAGGATAACCTGATTGATCGCTCAATTTCATTGAGCACAGTAACCAAATCTGGCGCAGGTGAAGCAATAACATTATTCTGGTCACCGTCGTGTTTATGATGAGGATAAGTGGGCAGGTTCAGTTTTTTGTGATGCCCCGTGTTATCGTAGCGAAAGATGAGCATTTTGGCGGCGCTCATATATTGGCACTATCTTTGCACTTTTCTAACTGAATATTAAAGGCATGGCCTCAACCCGAGGATAATAAGGTTTGCTGAGAACCAACATCCCGGAGGAGAACCATGCCCAAGCCAATTGTATGCCTCTCACTCGCCCTGTGCCAGTTTGCGGAGGTGTTCCGACCCTGTTTCACTCGACGCCAGTGGAAGTACTTTGTGATCGTACTGCTGGGGTTAATTGAATGTGAGGACGGCGAACGCTCAGCGGCTTGCTGAGCACGGTAGGCGAAAAGGTGAGTGTGAGCGGCTTGTCTCGCTTCTTTAGTCGCTGGCCGTGGTCGCCGACGGAGGTGGCCCAGCGCTGGCTAAACCGTTTTCGGGAGCAGATGCAAGCGGAGGTCTCAGCCGAACATCAGCGCCAACAGGCCCAACGGGCCAAGCGCCGAGGACGTTACCCAGCAACCGTGGTGACAGGTTACTTCATCGGAGACGACTCGGTGTACGTGAAGCTCAAAGGGCGACGGATGAAAGGCAGAGCCGACATTATGCCAGCAGCGAAGAGCGGGTAGTCACGGGCCATTGTCTGTTCACCGGGTTGTATGTCTTACTGGGGCGGCGCTGCGCCTTGCAACCTCGCTTGTATCGGCAGAAAAGGTGTGCGAGCATAGAAGGCGTCCCTTTTTCAGAGCAAGATCGACTTGCTGGTGGCCGAGATCGAGCAGTTTGAGCCGGTCGCCGGGACCCAGACCCATCTGCTGGTTGATAGCTGGTTTCATTGTCGGCGGGCCAGACGCGCCGCCCAAAAACAGGGCTGGGATGTTAGGGCGCGCGCTCAAAAGTAACCGCAAGCTGCGCCAGATTGATGCCGATGGCAACCGAACCTGGCTCACCCTGGCTGATTATGCCGCCCAGCTTAAGTTCGACGACTGGCAAGAGGCGGTTTGGCCCTCCCAAGAAGGGGACCGACCGCTCTATGTCCACGCCCTTAAAACCTGGATCCGCAAGTTGGGACCAACCCTGCTGCTCATCACTTGTCACGACCGCGACAACCCCGGCAAATCCATTCGTTACTGAAACCCCACTCTCCTGAGGCTGAACCGCAAACGGTCATTAACCATTTAGCGGTGCGTTGGAATGTCGAGGTCTTGTTTGAAGATAACAAAGACCTCCTTGGGGCCGATCATTATCAACTGATGAACGCCGATGCCATCCTCCGTTTCTGGACCCTGATCGCTTGCCTGGGCTATTTCCTGGATGAACAAAAAGCCCTCCGGCCCGACTGTACTACTTGGGGTGAGGTGCGTCGTGCCCTGCAAAAGGAGCACCAGGTCAATCTCCTGACCTGGTTCGCAGCCCAGTTCAAATCTGGCCTTTCAGTCGAGCAAATCGCGACCCAATTGGCTATATTCGGTTCTTAAAGTGCAAAGATAGTGATATTGGTAGACATACCAATACCTTCGCCAAAAATTAGGCAAAAGAGAGCGGTTGACTACCATGCGTTTTTAGTCCGACCAAAGACAAAAGCGCAGGAGACAACCGCTGGTGGATATAATAATCGTTTTGCAGTGTTTAAGCCAATGTTTAGACAAAACTACACTCCGTCAATTGAGTTGTATGGTGCCGGCCCTCTTAGCGATGAGCGGGCGAGTGACGATGTTGGGTATCTCTCGCTGGACCGAGCCAGGCGGGAGTTACCGAACGATCCAGCGTTTTTACAACAGCACCATTGCCTGGGCCAAAGTGAATTGGTTTTAATCCGCCATCATCTGCTGGACCCGACCGACACCCTGTTGATTGGCGGTGATGAAACGGTGGTGACCAAAGCAGGTCAAGCGACTTATGGGTTGGATCGTTTCTTTTCATCCTTGTATGGTAAGCCAGTTCCGGGCTTATCGTTCTTCAGTTTGTCGCTCATTAGCGTCAACCAACGCACCTCTTATCCGGTGATGATAGAGCAAGGGCTTAAAGAGGCTGAAGAAAAACCCGCTCCCCAGGCTGGCCCGAAAAGACTAAAAAAATCAGCCCCAAAAAGGGCGGCCTCAGGGCAGTCGGAACAAAAATCGCCGCCAGGTCGAATTGAAGCCTTATTTAAGCCGCATCCAGACCATGCTCACAAAGCTGTTGGCTCTGATCGGGCTGGACCTGAAGGTGGTCTATTGTGTGCTGGATGGTGCTTTTGGTCACAACTATGCCCTGCAAATGGTCCGCCAGTGCTCTTTACACCTGATTTCCAAGTTACGGGCTGATGCGGCCCTCTATTTGCCTTATACCGGTCCCCAAAAGAAACGAGGGGTCCGCAAAAAAGTATGGTCAGAAACTCGACTATGCTCACCCCTGCCTGAGCCGTATCTCCAAGAAACAACCATTGAAGAGGGTATCCAGACGACCATCTATCAAATGACCCTCTGGCATAAACTTTTCCCTGATCAACTTAATGTGGTCATCATCCGCAAAATCAATCTCAAAACCCAAGCCTGAAACCAGGTGGTTCTGTTCAGCAGTGACCTGAATTTAGCTTACCCTCAACTGATTGACTATTACCGCCTCAGGTTCCAAATTGAGTTCAATTTCCGCGACGCCAAGCAGTTCTGGGGCCTGGAAGATTTTATGAATGTTAACCAAACCCCGGTTTACAATGCTGCTAACTTGGCCATGTTCATGGTCAACTTAACTCAAGTGCTGCTCGGTCATTTTCGCCCTACTTGCCCGACCTTCAGTCTCAATGACCTCAAAGCCTACTTCCGAGGGCGGAAATACGTAGCCGAAACATTAAAATTACTTCCGCAAAGGCCGGAGCCTATTTTTATTGACCAAATCTATGCCCATATCGCTCAAATCGGCAGCATTAATGCTGCCTGAGTGGCGAAGGTATTGATACATGAGGCGATTTATATTGGTTTCAACGTCTACAAATTCTCGTAGATGGAGCGTCGAGCCATCGGCAAAGTACAATTCACCGTGGAGGAAACCTTCGTGTGTGCCTCGTTTGTCATAAGTGAGATTGGACGATTGTAGGATTAGACAAGCGTCGGTTATTTCACGAATCTGTTGAAAATAGGTTTCAATTCGCAAACTGAATTCCTTGCAGAATGTCTATTTTCTCACGCAGTTTCTCCAACAGGCGATATTCGCCAATCCATTCGGCAAAATCCAGGGTTTCTTCAAATTCATCCGCCTCATAGCGCCGAATGAATTCAGGCGTAGATAATTGGTACTTGGTTTCAAATTCACCGAGCCGGTGTTCGGTTCGCTGGACACCCGCCTGGAGCAAGCGCAGTTCATTGGCCAAGGCCGCTTCAACCAGTGATTTCAAAGGACGTTGGTGGGTAGATATAAGAGTCAATTCAGTCATACTGCCTCTCTTTCACTCTCTGATTATACCAACCTTCTGAGACAGGGCAAGTGTATTTTTATAACTGCAAATTCCCTTGATAGCTTTTTACTTGGAACTTACTCCGCGGCCTGCTGCAGCGATTGGCCCAGCTTCCGCAGAGTGTCGCCAAGGGGTGTTTCGTTGAGGGCGATGTCAAGCGGCACATCCAAAACGATGGGCACGTCTACGGCAATGGGAATGGTCCGGCTGAAAGGCACGGTTACTTCGGTTTCGATAGGAATGGTCACGGGGATTTTCAAATCAATGGGGACCGTCCGGCTGATCTCAACGGTGAAGGTTTGAGAGATAGGCAGTTTGACCGGGATCTCCGCCTGAACCGGCACATTTTTGTCTATGGGTACGGCAACATCAAATTTTATCGGTACATCGGCCCGGATGGGGATATCAATAATTGCCTCACCGTAAAGAGGAATATTGACCGGGACGCCAAAGGTTTCATTAATCGAGATAACGCGGTCAATAGGCACGACGATTTCATCCTTGAACGGAACTGTGGCGCTAATTGGGAAAACCTGGTCAATTTCAAAATTGACCGGCACTTCGAGCGTCTGTTGGAATGGGATTTCGTTGTCAACGGTGATGACATGTGTTACCGTCAAGCTGATCGGCACGAGAATTTCTTCGTTGATGGTTATGTGGGTTGAAATAGGCACGGTTTGACTGATAGGGACAGTGTATTGAATACGGGCATCAGCCGCCTCCGTTAAATCAGCGGCGACCTGAGCCAGGGCGGTATTCATCGCTGTGCGGGTTTGCAGAAAGCTGGCCACTAGAAAGACGATAATCAGGGTCAGGATAAGTAGCCAGATTAGAGTGAAACGTTGCATAAAACCCTCTTGAAAATAGACAATTGTTCTATCACTTCCACTTATATTCACTTGTAGCATACTCTTAAGCGGAATTTTTGCCAAGTAGGATTTGGTTGTTGTCCCAGGGGGCTAATCAGTTAGGGCTAACGTGGTAATGCGCCCATAAATCTTGCCAGGCCTGCACCCTCTCTCGTTCAAGCGTAACCTGGTGGTCTACGGCTACACCCTCTCGAGTCAGGTGGAGTTGTAATTCCTGCCATAACTCGCCGGGGGCCGCTTCAAATCCTTTGACACCAGCGAGGGGACAAAAGGTCAAAATCCAGCCGTAGGGATTCGTCCGGCCCGTCCGTTCCTCTTCGACGATGACCAGGTCGCGATTGGTCAGGGCAAGCAGGGTATTGGCGGCTACCTGCCGCCGGAGCAAGGAGCCGTGCCCCTCCCACAACCCCGGCTGAAAAACCAGACCGAGCAGGCACTCGCCGGGCTGTAGCCCATACAGCCGCAAGCCGTTCTTGAACTTTAAGGGGAGCCTTTCAAACTCTGGCAAAATTCCTTCCCTGCTGGCCGGGATTTCCGGTTCAGCGGACGCCCATACCAAAGTCATCAAACGCCGCAGCCCTGGCAGCAGCAGGGGCACGCCGACGGTATTGAATTCCACGACCACTCTGGCCAGCGCGCCATTCGCCTGTCCAACCAGCTCCAGGCGGCCATAGAGCAACAACAGGCGCAGTTGGACATATAACAGACTCGCCGCGTGCAGATAAGTGGTCTGTACCGGCTGGTCGGGCGAAACTGCCTCCTGCACATGCAGCACACCTTGAGCAGTGAAAAGCAGCGCCTGTTGGGGCACAAAGCGCCGGCTAAACCAATTTTTGAAGAAGGTCTGGTGGGGAACCAGAAAAATTCGCTCTGGCTGCTCGGTTGGCCCCAACACCTGTTGAGCTGCTGAT
Source organism: Anaerolineales bacterium (assembly GCA_015075185.1). Classification (GTDB taxonomy): domain Bacteria; phylum Chloroflexota; class Anaerolineae; order 4572-78; family J111; genus DSQQ01. The sequence goes on from JABTUW010000001.1 coordinate 1,525,251, forward strand.
TGGAGGCTGGCCGGCAGTTCGGCCAGGTCATTGACCCGGTAAGGATGCGTCTCGATGCCTCTGGAGATTGGGAATACTTTTTTCATCGCGCAGGACCTCCATCTCAACGGATATTGTTCATTATTTCACAATACTCATAGTAACATATTACCCTGGGCGCGTCAAATATTCCAAAAATACGTCATTTCGAGCGACGAAGGAGCGAGAAATCCCCGTGAACGTCACTTTTTAGCATAGATTCGAGGGATTCCTCGTTCCGCTACGCTTCACTCGGAATGACAAGAGAAGCCTCATTTTTATTTTCGATAAAATCTGAAATAAAAACGGAGACCCTGAGGCAGGGTCTCCGTTTTGTTGGAGGACAAACTAAGTTTGTCCTACTTGGCGCTAACGCCTTTTTCCTTAAGAGCAACTTGCCCGGCGGCCAGGCGCGCAATCGGCACGCGGAAGGGAGAGCAGCTCACGTAGTTCAGGTTGATCTTGTGGCAGAAGAAGACTGATTTCGGGTCGCCGCCATGCTCGCCGCAGATACCCACTTCAAGATCAGGGCGGGTTTTGCGGCCGTTCTTGACCGCCATGTCCATCAACTGGCCCACGCCGTCTTCGTCAATGCTGGCAAAGGGGTTTTCCGGCAGGATCTTCTTCTCCAGGTATTCGATCAGGAAACCCTTTTCGGCGTCGTCGCGGGAGATACCGAACGTGGTCTGGGTCAGGTCGTTGGTGCCGAAAGAGAAGAATTGGGCAAATTCGGCCATCTGACCGGCGGTAAGGGCCGCCCGTGGAATCTCAATCATCGTGCCAAATTTGTAGTCAACGGTGACGCCCTGCTCAGCCATTACCTGCTTGGCCACTGCTTCCAGGGCAGTTTGCTGTACCTTCAGCTCATTAACGTGGCTGGTCAGCGGGATCATCACTTCGGGATGGGGGTCCAGCCCCTCTTTTTTGACCTGGCAGGCGGCCTCGAAGATGGCCCGGACCTGCATTTTGGTCAGTTCGGCCAGATGAATGCCCAAACGCACCCCGCGCAGGCCAAGCATCGGGTTGGCTTCGTGCATGCTCTCGACGGCAGCCAGCATCTTTTCTTTTTCGGCCAGGGCTTGCGCGTCTTTGCCGGTAATCTTTAGCTCGGTCACTTCCCGCAGCAGGACATCGTGGGCGGGCAGGAATTCGTGCAGGGGCGGGTCAATGAGGCGGATGATAACGGGCAGTCCGGTCATCGCCCGGAATAGGCCGGCGAAATCCTCCCGCTGGTAGGGTAACAAGGCCGCCAGAGCTTCCGCCTGGGTGGCGTCGTCTTTGGCCAGGATGAGCTTCTGCACATGGGGCAGGCGCTCTTGTTCAAAGAACATGTGCTCGGTGCGGCACAGGCCGATGCCCTGCGCCCCGAAGCGGCGGGCGCGCTCGGCGTCAACCGGATAGTCGGCGTTGGCCCAGACTTGCAGGCGGCGGGCTTCATCGGCCCAGGAGAGGAGCTTGATCAGGTAGGGATCGTTGATGTCGGGGACTTTGGTTTCAATTTTCCCCGCAAAAACGTCGCCGGTGGTGCCGTCAATCGAGACCCAATCGCCTTCTTTGATCACCCGGCCATCCACGTTCATCTGGCGCTTGGCCAGGTCAATTTCCAGCGCGGCCACGCCGACAACGGCCGGCTTGCCAAACTGGCGGGCAACCAGGGCGGCGTGACTGGTGCGGCCGCCGCGGCTGGTCAAAATACCCTTGGCGGCGAGCATGCCATGCACGTCATCCGGCTTGGTTTCGGGCCGGACCATAATCACCTCTTTGCCATCTTCCTTGGCCCACTTTTCGGCCAGGTCGGCATCAAAAGCGACCACACCCACTGCCGCGCCAGGGGAGACGTTCAGGCCAACGGCGAGCTTGCTGCCCTCGGCCACCGCCGCCTTTTTGGCCTCGGCGCTGAATTGGGGATGCAGGAAAAAGTCCACCTGATCCGGGCTGACGCGCAGCACGGCCTGTTCTTTGCTGATCAGACCTTCCTCGACCATATCCACGGCAATCTTAACCGCGGCCTGAGCCGTGCGCTTGCCGTCGCGGGTTTGCAGCATCCACAGCTTGCCCCGCTCGATGGTGAACTCGACATCCTGCATTTCGCGGTAATGCTTCTCCAGGCGCTCGCAAATGGCAGCGAATTCGGCGTAAGATTGGGGCATTTCGGTCTTCAGCTCGTCCAACGATTTGGTCAGACGGATACCGGCAACCACGTCTTCGCCCTGGGCGTTAGTCAGGTAATCGCCCTCGATGTGCTTCTCGCCGGTGGAGCCGTTGCGGGTCATGGCGACGCCGGTGGCCGAGTCGTTGCCCATGTTGCCAAAGACCATCGTTACGATATTGACGCCTGTCCCCAGGTCGTGGGCAATTTTGGCCGCATTACGGTAGTCAATGGCGCGCTTGCCGTTCCAGCTCTTGAAAACGGCTTCAGTGGCCAATCTCATCTGCTCCAGCGGGTCCTGGGGGAAATCGCGCCCGGTGTTTTCTTTGAAGATTTTCTTGAACTCCTGAGTGACTTCCTTCCAGTCGTCAGCCTTGAGGTCGGAGTCGCTCTTGACCCCGGCCTTCTGGCGGGCTTCGGTCAGCACTTCTTCAAACGGCTCGTCGGCGATACCCATGACCACGCTGCCAAACATTTGGACGAGGCGGCGGTAAGAGTCGTAGACGAAGCGCTCATCGCCGGTCAGCTTGGCCATACCTTCGACCACTTCATCGGTCAGGCCAATGTTGAGAACGGTGTCCATCATACCGGGCATGGAGAACTTGGCCCCGGAGCGGCAGGAGACCAGCAGGGGGTTCGAGGGGTCGCCAAACTTCTTGCCGGTTTTCTTTTCCACAGCCTTCAAGGCCTCGAGTTGCTGCTCCCACATCCCGGCGGGGAACTTTTCGCCTTCGGCCAGGTAGGCGTTGCAGGCTTCGGTGGTAACGGTGAAGCCGGGGGGAACGGGCACGCCGGCGCGGGTCATGTCGGCCAGGTTAGCGCCCTTGCCGCCCAGCAAACCCCGCACCTTGTCCCAGTCGCCGCCGACGTGTTTTTCGGCCTCTTCGACTTCATCAAATAAATAAACCCATTTGTAACTCATTGTGTTAATCCTCCAAGATTAGGTGAAGTGATAGGTGATGCGTGATGCGTCAGATTTTTTAAGTGTAATTAATTACGCATCACGTATCACGCATTAGGATGAAAATTTAGCTATATGCGAATGATATAATTACACGGGCTAAGAACATAGAAAAACCTCCACCCAGATGGGGGAGGCGGGGACATCGTTGGCCCTCTGTGTTTAGCGGTTATAATGAAACAGGTTGGCTAAAAGCCGTTCATCATTATACGCGTATGGGAAATTTTAGCCAATTTTGCAGGAATTAACAAGCGGGTACTTTGAGAGAAGAATTACAGGGTTACGTTAACGGCGCAAATAACCAGCAGTTTTCTCAACCACCTGGGCGCTGTGGATCGTATCGAAATAGGTCCGCCAGTAGCGCAATTTGCCCTGGGCAATTTCAAAAAAGGCAAAGTCGTGGTCTTCGCCGCCCTGACCGGTATCGGGGTTGGTGCAGGCAAAGGTTTGCTCGCAGACGCCAACGTGGGGCTGGGTGGAGTCTAAGATGAGGCGATGCGGCGTAACGCAAGTATCAACGTAGTTGGCAAAGTAAACCTGCGCTCCGGCCTCTATCGCCGCCCGGCCCACCACATAATCCCAGGGCGGCTGGACGACCATCTCCTCATGGATAACGGCGCTGAGTTGAGTCACGTTATGATTTGACCAGCCTTGTCCGTAGGCATAAATGACCTGCTCCACCGCCGTCCGTAAGAGAGGTGGGCCAGGGTCTGGGCAGGGTGACCAGCCTTCGTCAGGCAAAGAGGCATCCAAATTGGCTAAAGTGCGCTGCCGTACCGGGTCGAGATAGGTCCGCCAGCGGATAATCAGGCCATCCTGGTTGAAATCAAGCACGGTCCCACCCAATATTTCCTGGCAGCCATCTTGACCGGGCCGGGCGTAGCGGCCAATCCACTCAACGGCAGCGACCTGCTGCGTGGGGTCAAGCAACAGGCGGCGGAGATGGAGCCGCAGCGCCGAATAGTGGGCCAGGTATGACTCCAGAGCTGTTTGCACCAGACTACGACCCTGCCAGTTAATGGTGGGCAAGATGAATTGGATGTTGGGATGCAGCGTTTCGCCAATTGCCAAACCATCTCTGGCTTCCCAGGCGGCGAGATGGCGATGGACCCAATCTTTGATAGCCGCGTAGCGGTTGCGGTCTGGGCCGGTCAGGTTTTCCACTCTTCCAGTTAATCCTAGCCTACTTTTGTCCAACGCATCGCATCAAAAGCGATTTTGAGATCGCGCGAGCTTTCGCCGGTGAGATCGCTCAGACGAACCGAGCCGCGCCCCGGTTCAAAACGGTAAGTGCCGAGGCTGACCCACTGGTTATCATACTGGCCCTGGTTAACGGCCACTTCGGCCTGCCCGTCGGCGTGAATGATGCGATAGCGAGCGTTGGTGGTGGCGGGGTTCTGGTCGGGGACAAAGGCCGACACTTCCCACTGCCCACCGGCGGGCAGAAAGGGCTGCCACTCGCCCCAATTGCGCTCCTGGGCGGCGGACACGTTGGCCCAGATGGTCGAACTGAAAGCGCCGGCCGGGGCGCTGTACCAATCGTCGGTCCTGGCCCGGCGGAAGCGGCCATTGTGGGGGTCGGTGCGCTGCGAGTCGACAATAACTTGCAGCTTGGGCGCCTGGGGGGGAGGCGGGGGAGGCACAAGCACGGGTTGGACCTGGGGTGACTGAGCGGGGGCGGCAGGCTGAGCTAACATCCCCGGACGGTGCGCTTTGATAAAATCGGTGGGGTGGTAGTAATTGGCCAGCACCTGGTTGCGATCTTTGACCATCGGCGTCCAATTGCCGGCTGAGAGATTATTCCGGCGGATTTCAAAATGAAGGTGGGCGATATAAGCGTTGTTGGCTCCCTTGCCGATGGTGCCAAGCTGCTGGCCGCGCACTACTTCTTGCCCGTTGCTGACCAGGATTTGATTGAGGTGGGCATACTGCGACCAAACCCGGGTTCTGTCCGGCAGCGCGTGTTCCAACAGCACGATATTACCCCAACTTTTGGGATTGTAATCAGCCCAGATTACCTTCCCATGAGCGATAGCATAGACCGGAGCGCCCAGGTCAGTATCGCCGCCGGTTCGAGCATTCCAATCCTCGCCGGGGTGCCAGACACCCCCCTGGTTTTTGAAGTATTCCTCGTCCGCCAGGCCAGCGGCCACATAATAACCCTGGCCGTCCGGTTTGCCTACTGGGAAATCAAAGCCGTCGGAGACAGGCACGCCATCGGGTGTTTCGGTCATTTTCCCTCCTCACTGATCCGCCATTTACTCAGATTTTAACATAATGATATGGGGGCGTCAACTGCTTGACGATTTTTGCCGTCCGTAAAGTTGAACCAGGATAATACCCAGTCCGGCCAGAACCAGCCCGACACCCTGCCGCCCGGTAATCGCCTCACCCAGAAATAACCAGGCCAAAATAGGAATCTGGATGAGCATGGCGTTATTAATCAAACTCGACTCCAGGGCAGAGAGGGTGCGCAGGGTCAGGTTCCATAAGGTAAAAGCAAAGGCTGTATTGACCACAGCCAACCAACCAATAATCAGCCAGTTGGTCAAGCTGAGGAAGGGAAAGCCTTGCATGGTCACACCGGCGATCAGCAGCGCGATACTGCCAATCCCCATGCTCACCAGGGTGACGGTCAAAGGGGGCAAGTGACCCGCCTGATTAACGTGCCGGCCAAGGATGCCCGCAGCCGCATTGGAGAGAATACCCACGCCGACAACAAGAAGACCAAAAAGTTGACTCGTCAGGATATGGGCTGGGTAAAAGAAAATCCACGCCCCCAGCAGATAGAGGCCAACTCCCCCCCACTGCGCCCTGGTTGGTAGCTCAGCCAGCAGAAAAATACCCATCAGCGAGACGACAACGGCACTGAAGCTGAGCAACAAATTGACCGTCGCCGCCGGCAAATAGGCCAGCCCAACAAATTGAGTGCCCTGGGTCACCGTGTAGAAGATTAGCCCCAGCCCGGCCAGGCGGAACCAATCCCGGCTGGTGAGCCGACGCAGGGCAGCCAGGTGCGCAGAGCGCCAGGCAAAGGGCAGCAAGCACAGAAAGGCCAGGCTGTAGCGCAACCCGGCAAAAGTCAATGCAGGGATTTCGGTCAGGCCAAATTTGATAAAAACCCATGACGTGGACCAGAGAAAGGTCACCAACAGGGCTTGCCAAACGGCCTTAGAATGAGGAGAAAAATGTTTCATGCCAGCACCTCCAGGCAATAAAAAAGAGATAGGGACGCCAAAACGCGCCAACCTACCTCCTCCAGCCTTTTATGCCTTGAGATGCTTGCCGTCCAGGGACGGTTTGACGTAGCGCTCGGTCCAGCCCTGACGTGTGCGCCAGCGGAACCCTAGCTACCCCCTAGGTTGAAGTAAAGAGATTATATTGCACCAGGTCTTGGCCGTCAAGTAGATTGAGTTTGGAGTTTGACTTTGCCTTCCTGGCCCAGACGGGTTTTGAAGGGTAATCCAGGACAAAGAATCTGCTAATTGACGAAGACCCAGTCCTATGGTACTATCTTGTTAAGCGATTTAACCGTTTTCCTGAGCCTTTTTGAGGATTTTTGTGCGGCTGGTAAATCTTCAGATGCATGATCGCTTCTCACCCCCCAACTGGCTGGATAAGTAGCTCGCTCCTTTTGCCCTTCCTTTGCCTTGCCGCAAATCTGTGTTCATCGCCCTAGGATTTTACCTTGACAAAGAAGTCAGCTTACCGAAGGAGGTGATGTCCCCCGATTGTTAAGTTCTCCACTGCGTTCCCTACAACAATAAAACCAAATCCAAGCGACAATTCAATATCCATGAGAAATGGTTTGGAGGAGAATAAACCATGAAACAAAAATTGTTAAGCCTATTCGTACTGGTCCTGACTCTGGCTCTCATCGCGGCATGCGGTGGCGGCGGGGCGGCGCAGCCCGCCCAGGAACAAGCAGCCGCCCCGGAGGAAAAGGAAGCCGCGCCGGCGGAGTCGGCTGGGGCGGTCAACATTATCATGTGGACCAAAGAAGGTGAAGCGGACGGGGCTTTGCAGTTTAATAGAGCCTTAGCCGAAGAGTTCGCTAAAGCCAATCCCGGCATGACGGTCGAGGTGATCAAGAAAAAAGATGTCGAGGAGCTGCGCGAAGATTTCCAAACCTCAGCTCTGGCCGGCAGCTCGCCTGATTTGCTGTGGACGGTCAACGACCATGCCGGCCCCTTCACCGCGGCTGAGTTAATTCAGCCGGTGGATGGGATGTTCGAACTGGGCCAGTTTGTAGCGGGCGCGCTGGAAGCCGTCAAGCTGGATGGCAAAACCTGGGGCATTCCTATTTCCAGCGGCAACCACCTGATGCTGATCTACAACAAGGATTTTGTTGACGCGGCCCCCGCAAACACCGACGAACTCATCGCCAAAAGTAAAGAGTTGGCCGCAACGACCACCCCCCTGGTCTTCAACCAAACCGAAGCCTTCTGGCTGGTGCCCTGGCTGGGTGGTTTTAAAGGCAGGGTTTTTGCCGACGACGGCAAGACCCCCACGCTGAATACGCCCGAAATGGTGGCGACTCTCCAATTTTTGCACGACATTAAATTCACTGACAAGATCATCCCCCAGGAGAGCGACTATGATACCGCCGATACGCTCTTCAAAGAAGGCAAAGCGGCCATGATCATCAACGGTGACTGGAGCCTGGGCGCATATTCCGAGGCGCTGGGCGACAAGCTGGGCGTGGCCCGCATCCCGCAGGTTTCCGCCACCGGCGAGTGGCCCAAGCCTTATACCGCCGGCACCTACTTCATGATCCCGGCCGGGGTGGAAGGAGCCAAACTGGACGCGGTTAAAGCCTTCATCAGTTTTGTCACCGGCAAAGAGATCCAGCTCAGGCAAGTGAAGGAACTCAAACGCCTGCCGGCCTTGCAAGCGGCCCTGGATGATCCTTCTGCTGCTTCCGACCCTATCGTCAAGGGTTCGGCTGACCAGTTACAGGTCGGCACGGGCATGCCGGCGGTGCTGGAAATGCGCTGCAACTGGGATGCCATGAAGCCCGAACTACAGGCTGTCCTGGCCGATAAGAAATCAGCCGAAGATGCGGCCAAGGCCATGCAAGACGCTTCCGAAAACTGTATTAAAACCCTGGAATAAAGAAGTTTTGTCCAGCGTGTTGCGTGTTCTGTGGAGTAAACGGAACACGCAACACGGAATCCGATTTTTCAGCGCGACGTATCCTTGGGAGAGGAGAAGTTAAGCGATGCAGAACTTCAGCGTCGAAGTTATCACCCGGAGTTTGGGCGAAGTTGGCTCGACCGTGCTCTACATTTTGGTCGGCACGGTTATCCTGGAAATCATCCTCTACGTCTTGTTTGGCAAGTTACTAAAAAGTCGCTACACACTGCCGGCTATGTTGCTAGGCCCGGCGGTCGTGGGGCTGGCGGTGTTGATTGTCTACCCGTTGCTGTGGGAACTGAACCTGTCGTTTACCAACATGACCCTTCGCCGCTTCGGCGATAAGGCCACCTATACCTGGATTGCCTGCCAGGAAAACCCGGAGGAGGTCGGTTTTTGGGTTACGGATTGTCTGATCAAAAATTATGCCGACGTTTTTCGCCTGCCGGTGCTGAAACAGGCCAACTTCTTCCCGGTCTTTCTCAGGACCGTCCTCTGGACGGCGGTGAATGTCTTTTTCCACGTGGCTGGCGGTCTGGGGCTGGCCCTGCTGCTTAACCGGCCCCTGCGCGGGAAGGGTTTGTACCGGACCCTGATCATCCTGCCCTGGGCTATTCCCCAGGTCATTGCCGCCCTGGCCTGGCGCGGTGAATTCAACTACGAATTCGGCTTTGTCAATTTGATGCTGGGCCGGGTCGGCATTCCGCCGCTGCAATGGCTGACCGAGCCGCTCTGGAACTTTATCGCCATGTGCATTGTCAACATCTGGCTGGGCGTCCCCTTTATGATGGTCATTTTGCTGGGCGGCCTGCAGAGCATCTCCGGCGAATATTACGAAGCGGCCGAGATTGACGGGGCCAGCGGCTTCCAGCAGTTCAAGAATATCACCTTGCCCCTGCTGCAGCCGGTGATGACGCCGGCCATTATTCTGGGCACCATCTGGACCTTTAACAATTTCAACATACCGTACTTTATCAATCAGAACGAGTTGGAAACGAGTGACATTCTGGTGACAGCTCTGTTCCGGGCGGCCTTCCAGTACAACCGTTACGGCTTTGCTGCCGCCTTTGCCTTTGTGATCTTCATTTTTCTGTTAGTCTATTCGATCTTTTATATTCGAGCGACCGGCACCTTAAAGGAGGTGAGCTGATGAGCACGACGACCAGCCCCGGCACGATGACCCACGCCGCCGCCAGAAAAAAGCCTGAGAGTGTTATCGCCCGCTTTTTTTACGCCCAGCGCGGCGACAGCCCCTTCAAGCGGCTGTTGATTCACCTGACCCTCATCCTGGCCTCGGCCATTGCGGTTTACCCGGTTTTACGGGTGCTGACCATTTCCCTCCGCCCCGGCAACCGCCTCCTCTCGACCTCGCTGGCAATTATCCCCGAAGATGCCAGCTTTGAGAACTATGTCCAGGTCATCACCGATACCGATTTTCTGCTGTGGGTCTGGAACAGCGCCGCCGTCACTGCTGCCACGGCCATTATTGGGGTGATTATGGCCTCTACTGCGGCTTATGCCTTCTCGCGTTGGCGCTTTCCCGGCCGCTCGGCGGGCCTGATCTTCTTGCTGGCCACCCAGATGATCCCGGCAGCCATGTTGATGGTGCCGCTGTTCATCCTGGCGGTCCGGCTCGACCTGGTCGGGACCTATCGCGGCCTGGTCATCGCCTATTCGGTCACCTCGATCCCCTTTAGCATCTGGATTTTGAAGGGCTACTACGATACCATTCCCCCTGATTTGGAGCAGGCAGCCATGATTGACGGGGCCACGCAGATGGGCGCGTTCTACCGGATCATTCTGCCACTCTCCACCCCGGCCCTGGCGATTGTCTTTCTCTTCAATTTTATGACCGCCTGGAATGACTATCTGCTGGCCAAGGTCTTTTTAGCCAACGCTACTGAGATTTGGACCTGGCCTTTGGGGCTGCAACTGTTGCAGGGCCAGTTTACTACGGCCTGGGGCCGCTTCGCCGCCGCTTCCATTCTGGTCATGATCCCGGTCGTCTCGCTCTTCCTCTACTCATCGAAGTATCTCATCAGCGGCCTGACCGCCGGTGGAGTGAAGGGGTAATAAACAGGTCAGTAACACGGAGTTACACTGAGAAGCCGCAGAGCCACACAGAGAAAATCTCCGGGTGGCTCTGTGCATTCTTCGTGACCCTCTGTGTTATTGCTTGTTACCGGATAGCTTTCCTGACATTCATATCACTCTATCGCCACCGCCTCCCCGATCTGGGCCGAGCGATAGGCCGCCTCTAACACCCGCATAGACCACAACACATCCGGCCCGTTGGGCGACGGCTCTTTGTCCTTGATAATGCAGTCAATGAAATGGTCCATCTGGATCTGGTACATGGGCAGGTCGCACTGCTGCTGGCGCTTGGGCATTTCGGGCTTGGTCACACCCCAAATACCTTCAATGGAAGTTTGGAGTTCTGCCGGCAGCACACGGGCGTAGCCCTTCGTGCCATAGGCCTGGGTGTAACCTTCCAACCCGTCGGCGTAGAGATGATACCAACCGGCCTCAAGCAGCCCAGCGATGCCGCCCTCAAACTCCACCATGACCGTCGCCGTGTCATCCAGGGGAATATCTCTGAAAAAAGTGCCGACATTGGCAAAGACTTTAACCGGCCTGGCCCCGCCCAGGATAAAGCGCATGGTATCAATCGAGTGGATGCCCATATCGGCCAGCGCGCCGCCTCCGGCAAACTCCGGGGTAACAAACCAACTGCCCGGTTTGGGGCCTTCGTACAGCCAGATGGCATGCGATTTGACCTTGAAAATCCGTCCCAGTTGGCCGTTGGCAATCAAATCCCGCAGCCAGACAATCTCCCGGTCAAAGCGCCACATGTGAGCGATCATCAGCTTGCGGCCGCTGCGCTCGGCGGCGGCGATCATCTGCTCGCCTTCGGCCACGTTCAGGGCCATCGGCTTTTCGCACAAAACGTGCTTGCCCGCCGCCAGCATCTGGATCGTGACCGGCGCGTGCAGGTAGTTGGGCAGGCCGTTGACAACGGCGTCAATGTCGGGATCAGCCGCCATGTCAGCAAAATCAGTGTAGATTTTGGGGATATTGAAATCAGCCGCCAGCCGCTTCAGCGACTCCGGGCGATGATTTGCCGCCGCTACCACTTCCGCCTGGGGGTGGTTGCGCAGCGTGACCAGATGAAAATCACGGTTGATAACGCCCGTGCCGAGAATTCCGATACGTAGTTTGTTCATAATCTGCCTCACTTGAATATGAAAACGGAAACTGTTCCGGTCAAAAAGTAAGCATCCTGAGTAATGCGGAACGAAGTGGAGCGTGTATCGAAGGATGCGAGTTTAATTTATCCACCGCACCCTTCGATACGGCTTCCGCTGCGCTACAGCCTACTCAGGGTGCTACCCTTATTTTTTACGCCTCGCCTCTACCCCAACACCTCATCCAAATTATCAAACACCTTGCGAAAGGCCGCCACATAATGCTCCATCAACTCCATATCCTGGAGATAGATGGGATACGGCTCGGTGTTGACCACGATAGAGGTGTCCATGAGCCGGAGCGCCTGGGGATACTCTGCCGGGTCATACTTAACCCGCGGCGGCTCGCCTTGCGGCAACCAGGGAGCGCCCTGGACATAACCTTCATTCAGTCTTTGAAAGATGGGGAAGGAGGGCAGCGGCGTGACATGCCAGACGGTCGCCTCGACACCTTCGGCTTCCAGCGCATCCAGCAGTTGGTTCCGAAAGTCGGCGGCGGGAATTTTCAGCCCCAGCACCTCCGGGTCGAAGCGCAGGCGGTATTTGTGGTAGATAGTCGTCCGGTCGGCGGGGACATAGGGCGGCAGCAGGCCGGGAATTTTGCCCAGTTCGGTGGTCAAATACTGGCCGTTGCGCTGGGCGATGCCGTTATACTTGGGCATACGTTTTAACTGGCTGCGGGCGAAGGCGGCGGGCAGCTCCTGGGTGCGGTAGTTCCAGCCGATGGTGAAACTGTAGTAAGGCCGGATTTTCTCCTTTTCGGCCAGCACCTTCTCGCCAAAGGTGCGGATCATCCTGGCCCGCTCGGCGTATTCGTCGTTGTCGGTGTTGATAAAGCCGCCCTCGCCGCCGGAGAGGTTCTTGGTGGCGTTCAGGCTGAAGCAGGCCATCTCGCCGATGGTCCCGCACATCCGGCCCTTGTAGGTCGAGCCGTGAGCCTGGCAGGCATCTTCGATGACGACCAGGTTATATTTTTTGCCCAGGGCCAGCAGTTCGTCCATATCGGCGGGCAGGCCGTGGATATGCACCGGCAGCAGGGCCTTGGTCCGCTCGCTAATTTTGGCTTCAACCTGGCTGGCGTCAATGTTGTAGGTAGCCAGGTCAATATCCACAAAAACCGGCACAGCATTCTGCTGCAAAATGGGATGGAAGGAGCCGGAGAAGGAGAAGGCCGTAGTGATGACCTCATCGCCGGGGCCGACACCCGCCGCAAACAGGGCCGAGTGGATGGCCGCGGTGCCGCTGTTGAAACTGAGCACGTGCTTGCTGCCGGTAAAGGCCGCCCAGTCCCGTTCCAGGCCGGTTGCCTCCGGGCCGTGGACGCCGGTCAGAATTCCCCGGTCGAGCACGCCCATAACGGCGTCCTTGTCCTCCTGGGTGATCTCCGGCCATTTTTTCTTGAGTCCATCCGGCACGGTCTTTGGCCCGCCGTTGATGGCTAATTTACCTTTCATAGATTAATCCTCCAAATTTATAAGATTTTGGCTATTTACCGGGAAATAACAATCAACAAAGTGGTCAGGTTCAAAGGTAAGCCGGGCTGGATAAGCCTGGGCACAGACCGCTTCCATGCGCGGGCAGCGCGGGTGAAAGCGGCAGGCCGGCGGCGGGTTGAGTGGGCTGGGCACGTCCCCTTCCAGCAAAATGAGCTGGCGCTGGCGGGCCAGCCGGGGGTTCGGAATGGGCGCCGCCGAGAGCAGCGACACCGTATACGGGTGGCGCGGCCGGTGAAAAATATCCTCCACCCGCCCGGCCTCGACGATTTTGCCCAGGTACATCACCAGCACCCGGTCGGCCATGTGGCGGACCACATCGAGATTGTGGGTGATAAAGATATAAGTTAAACCAAATTCGGCCTGCAGGCCGGCCAGCAGATTGAGGATTTGGGCCTGCACCGACACATCCAGGGCCGACGTCGGTTCGTCACAGATAACCAACTTAGGCTCCAGGGCCAGGGCGCGGGCCACGCCGACCCGCTGGCGCTGGCCGCCGGAAAACTCGTGCGGAAAACGATTATAGTGCTCGGCGTTCAGGCCGACCCGCTCTAACAACGCCTGGACCCGCTTTTTGATGGCGGCGGCGGAGCCGTAGCGATGGACCTTGAGCGGCTCGGCGATAATTTCCCCTACCCGCTGGCGCGGGTCGAGCGAACCATACGGGTCTTGAAAAACCATCATCATATCCCGCCGCAGCGGGCGCATCTGGCTGCGGCTGTAACCGGTCACATCCGTCCCCTGGAAAATCACCTGGCCGGATGTCGGCTCGATGAGCTTGGTAATGCAGCGAGCCAGGGTAGACTTGCCGCAGCCGGACTCCCCGACAATGGCCAGCGTTTCCCCCAGCTTGAGGCTAAACGAAACATCGTCAACGGCCTGCACCCGCGCCATCTCTCGCCCGAAGAACGGGCTGCGCTGGATGAAGTGTTTGACCAAATGCCTGACTTCCAGCAGAGATTGGCTCATGGCCCACTTCCGCTTTCAAGCTGGCCGAACAGCCGGGTTGACTCCTGCACCCGGAAGGCCGGTTCCAGGTGGCAGGCAGCCCGGTGGTTCGTCATCTCTGGGCCATCGCCGGCCAGGAGAGGCGGGCGGTGTTCGCGGCAGACCGGCAGCACATAGGCGCAGCGCGGGTGAAACACGCAGCCGGACGGCGGCCGGAGCAGCGAGGGCGGTGCGCCGGGAATGGAATACAACTGCTCCCTCCCCTCGTTGAGCCGGGGCAGCGAGCCAAGCAGGCCCCAGGTGTAAGGATGGGCCGGCTGCTCAAAGATAGCTTCGACCGGCCCCTGTTCGACGATCTGACCGGCGTACATCACCAGCACCTCGTCGCAAATTTCGGCGATGACGCCCAGGTCGTGGGTGATGAGGATAATGGCCGAGTCGAATTCACGGCGCAGGCGGCGGATCAGGTTGAGGATTTGCGCCTGGGTAGTCACATCGAGGGCCGTGGTCGGCTCGTCGGCAATCAACAGGTCCGGGTTGTTGAGCAGGGCCATAGCAATCATGGCCCGCTGGCGCATGCCGCCGGAAAGTTCGTGCGGGTAGTTTTTGAGCCGTTCGGCCGGGTTAGGGATACCGACGGCGGCCAGCATCTCCTGGCAGCGCTGCCGTGCGACCCGTCCCGCGACCTTCTCGTGGAGTTGGATCGCCTCAACCAACTGCGCCCCCACGCTCATGACCGGGTTCAACGAGGTCATCGGGTCTTGAAAAATCATGGCGATGTCGCGACCGCGCATCTGGCGCAGTTCCGCCCGACTCATCTTTAGCAAATCCCGCCCTTTGAAGAGAGCCTGGCCGGTGACTTCGGTGCGCCGGGCCGGGACCAGGCCCAGAATCGTCCGGCATGTCACCGATTTGCCCGACCCCGACTCGCCGACGATGCCCAGCACCCGGCCTCGCTCCAGTGAAAACGAAACGCCGGCCACGGCCCGCACTATGCCGTCTTCGGTTCGAAAAGAAGTATGTAAATCTTTGACTTCAAGCAAAGGCATCGTAAGAATCCCTAGTGCGTGGCTCGTTATGGCCCACACAACGTCACCGCCCTTAAATCATTTTTAACCTGAACTCAAAGGTTTTCTTATCACACCCTTCGATACACCCTTCGCTTCGCTCATGGCTACTCAGGGTGCGATAATGAGCCGAAAATCATCCTTCGATACGGGCTTACGCCCTACTCAGGATGATTTTCGGCAATGATTCCTTTAGTAAATTTCTCTCTATCCCTCCAGCGCCCGGATCAGGAAGCGGATGGCTCCATCCGGTTCGGGGTAGGTGCCGCAGCCGCGAAAGACCTCGGCGTAGCGGCAGCCGCGCTGCCCGCCGCGGAAATGAGCGAGCCGGTCTATCATCTCCAGCAGGTCCTCGCCATACATATCGTGCATCAGGGTGGTCTGGCTGGCATGGGCGGCCAGCATCTGCTGTTTGATTTCCATCGTCTCGGTGATGTCAACCCAGATGTGCGGCTCAAAGTCAAGGCCCTGTTCGTTGTCGAAGTAGGCTAGGTGCGGCATGCGCGGCAGCGGCGGCTCCGTCCCAAAATTGGGCGCCGCTCCGGCGCAGCGCGCGGCAAAGGTCAAGGCATGGGCCAGGCGATGGTCCACGTGGTAATCCCCCGGCGCGTGGCCGAGCAAAATTGTCGCTTTCAGGCGGCGCATCAGGTCAACCAGCTCGCGGCGGCGCTCGATGGTATCTTCCGCACCCTGATCTGGCATCCCCAGGTGGTGGAACGACTTAGCTCCGCAGATTTCCGCAGCACGCCGGGCTTCGGCCAGGCGGATACGGGCAATCGTTGGGCCATCCTGGGTGTAGGAACCGCAACTGCCATTGGTCACAACCGCCATGTGGACCTCGTACCCGCGCCGGGCCAGGGCCGCCAGGGTGCCGGCGCAGGTACATTCCAGATCGTCGGGATGAGCGCCAATCGCCAGGATAGCCTCTTTATCCTGACTTTGGCTCACTGCTGGACTCCCATCATCGCCCAATCCACCCCAAACACCGGGTGGTAAAGGTAGCCGGTCACCCGTTCCGAGACAATATCCACCTTGGCCCCGTTCAGGATAGGCGCCCACGGCGCATACTCCCCAATGATTTTCGCGTCCAGGGCATGGTAAAGTTCAACCCGCTCTGCCCCGACAGTAACGACCAGTTCCTCTATTTCGGCATTAATCTCAGGGTTGTTAAAGCTGGCTTTATTCTGGTTATTCGTCTCAGTGATACGATTCCCATTTAACAGCGTGTCAATGAAATTATCCGGGTCGGGATAATCCTGGGTCCAGGTATTGAGGCCCATCGGAACTTTATTGGCGGGGGTGGTAATAATGGGCTCGTTGACCGAGTTGGGTGATGTCTCAATGTTGACATTAATGCCCACTTCTTTCAACTGGGCTTGGATGGCCTGGGCGACTTCCACAAACCCAGCGCCATCGTTAATGGTGCGCAGGGTGGTTTCGACCGGCAGGGTGATGCCGGATTCGGCCAGCAGTTGTTTGGCCATGGCCACGTCGCCGTCCATCGGATAGATGTCCGCATCTGTCCAGCCCGGCATCGTCGGCGGCAAAATCTGGTCGGTAACTACACCCTGGCTCGGCCCGCCCCAGACCTTGAGGATCGCGTTGCGGTTAATGGCATAGTTGACCGCCTGGCGAACTTTGACGTTATCAAAAGGCGGCACGTCATTATTCAGCCAGAGATAGAGCACCTGGGGAATAGGGTTGGCGAAAGCTCGCCCCTGGAGGGATGGATCATTCAAGGCCTGGGCGGCATCCGCCGGGGCGAGCGCTTCGAGGTACAGGTCAAGCTGCCCGGCCCGGATCAGCAGGCCGGCCTGGGCGGGGTCAATCCCGATATCCATGACGATTTTGTCCAGTTTGCCGCGATCACCCAGGACCTCCGTGTTGTAGTTCGGGTTGCGGACCAGCACCAGGCTCCGGCTTGGCTCATACGACTCGACCATGTAAGGGCCGGTTTGGAGCAGGCTGCCATCCTCAATCGGCGTTGCCGGGGTGCCGGCCGGAACCGGGCAGGTAAAGGGCATGGTCATGCGGTAGAGGAAGGAGCCGACCGGTTTGGCCAACTGGAAGATGATGGTATCGCCGTCAACCTTGATGCCGCTGATCTCTTTGGCTGTACCGGCCGCAAAATCCTCAGCCCCCACAATATCCCTGAAGAAGCCGGTGGCGGGCGAAGCCAGGTCCGGCGCAAAGAGCCGTTCAAAGGTGGCTTTTATATCAGCCCCGGTGATAGGGTTGCCATTGGCGAACTTAAGCCCCGGTTTTAAGGTAAAGGTATAGCTGAGTTTATCGGCCGAAATCTGGGGCAGATCGGCCAGGCCGCCGGTTACCCGTGTGCCGGGATCGCCCTCGGCATCGGGGAAGGTGACCAGCGGGGTGCAAGTAGCAAAAGCCAGGTTAAAGGTGGCGGCAAAATACCACAGGGCCGGGTCAAGGTGGTCAAGGCTGCCGGAAGCGTAGCCAAAATGGCCTTCGCCGCCTTTAACCGCCGGGGCTTTGCCGCCCAGGGCTGCTGCAGCAGCCCCCAGGTTGGCCTGCGCTTCTGTAGCAGCGGGAATGCACAGCTTCCAGCCGGGTTCGATCACGTTCACATTGTCTATTTTGGCATAGCTGCTGTCGCTGGCGGCTTTGCTGTTGGTCGCCTCGGCGATGACCGGAAAGGCCAATGGGTCGCCATAGACTTTTTCGGCAATTATGGATAACGAGTCGTCGGCCTGGACAACCACGTCCGATTCGCAAGTGACTCCCTCCTGGGCCAGCATGGGAGCCGGGGTTAGAGTCGAGATAAGCACCATCAAAGTAATCACACTGATGATGTTGATTAATTTTTTCACGGTGAACTCCTCCATAGCTACGTTAGATTTTGGTTGTGAAGAACGATGAGTTTTCCTGTTTGTTATCAATGCTTTGACGGTTTCCTCCTTTCACTTGTCTTGTGACAAATTTTTATTTACGGACACGCGGGTCAAGCACCGCTTGAGCCAGGTCGGCCACCGTATTCAGCAGCACGGCCATTACCGCAGCAAAGGTGATCGTGCCGACGGTGAGCGGGTAATCCAGCAGTTGGATCGAGCTGAAGGCAACATACCCCAGGCCGGGCAGGCCAAACGTAGCTTCCACAAACAGCGCCCCGCCGATGACCGCGCCAATATCGAGACCCAGCAGGGTAATAATGGCCGGGGCGACAATCCGGCCCACGTGCAGCCACAAGATTCTGAACTCGGACGCGCCCTTGGCCCGGGCGGTCAGGACATAATCCTCGGCCAGTTGCTCGGCGTAGAAGGCCCGGATGAAGCGGGCGTAGAGAGCGGCAAAGCCGAGGGCCAGGGCCAGCCACGGCAAGATGAGATGGCGCGCCCATTCCAGGGGATCGTTCATGAAATCAACATAACCCTGGATGGGCAGCCAGGAGACTGGCCCGCCCAGAGGCAGGCCCAGCAGAGTCCCTTGAGTTGGCTGGTAGGCCAGTAAAAAAGAAATCATTGGCGCTACCCAGAATACGGGCGCGGCAATGGCCAGTTGCACCATGACGGTCAGGGTCCGGTCGGCCAGGCTGCGCGGCCAGATCGCGCCGATGACCCCGACCGGAATGGCCAGCAGCACCCACCAAACCGCCGCGCCAAAGACCAGCGAGGCCGTGACCAGGGCCGCCGGAAAGATAATGTCGGCCACCGGGCGGCGCTGCAAGTAGGACTGGCCAAAATCACCCTGGACAAGCCGGCCCAAAAAGCTGGCGTACTGCTCGTACCAGGGGCGGTCGGTGCCCAGGAGGCGGGCCACTTCGGCCACCCGTTCCGGCGTGGCAGAGCGTCCGGCGACGCGCTGAGCCGGGCTGGCCCCGGTTAAGCTGGCAATAACAAAAAACAGGAGGTAGGTGATAAACGTGATCAACAAGAGCTGGAGCAGCGCTGCGCCCAGCCGCCGGGCGAGATAAACCATCAGCCGCCCCCTTTCGGCGCGAGGGCATCGCGCACACCATCCCCCAGTTGATTGAAAGCCAGCGTGGTCAGGGCCAGGATCACTCCCGGCGTCACCGCCAGCCAGGGCTGCACCCGGTACAGGCCGTTCGCCACACCATCGGCCAGCATTTGCCCCCAACTTGCCGTGGGAGGCGGGACGCCCAGGCCCAGGTAGGAAAGTCCCGCCTCAAAAATAATATTGTTGGCGACAATGCCGGTGGCGTAGACAATGATCGGCGCGGCCAACTGGGGCAGGAGATGCCAGAAGATAATCTGCCCATCGTTCGCGCCCACCGAGAGCGCCGCCTCGATGAACTGCTCGGAACGTAACGATAACACCGCCGCGCGGACAATCCGCGCCGGGTAGTACCAGGAAAAAACGGCAATGACCAGGATGACATTGAGCAGTCCCGGCCCCAGCACCGCCGCCAGGCCGACCCCCAAGAGCAGCGACGGAAAAGCCAGGGCGGTATCAATCGCCCGCGAAATGACGGCGTCCAGCGGTCCCCGATAGTAGCCGGCCACCAGTCCGAGCGGCACGCCGATTAGGAGCGCCGCCCCGGTGGCGGCAAAGGCCACAAACAGCGAGATGCGCGCTCCATACAACAGGCGCACCAAGATGTCCCGGCCCAGGCGGTCGCTGCCCAACAGGAAGAACTCGCCGGCAGGGTTAGTCCCGCTGCCAGCGGCGGCAAACTCGTATTCCAGCGGGCCGAGGGGAATGCCGTTGAGGTCCAGGGCATTGTTGAACTGCTGGTCAAAAGCGTGGCCGGTAAGTTGAGCTGCCAGCGGCGCGCCGATAAAAGCCAGCAGAGTCAACACAATCAAAAAAATAGCCGAGGTCAGCGCTACCCGGTCGCGCCGGAAGCGCCGCCAGAACTCTTCCCAGACGCCCCGGGCGGCAACTGTTTCGGTGGTGGGTTTTTGGAATTCTTGACTGACAGCTTGCATAATCTTCAGACGTGACCCTGTTCGAGCTGCCGCCGGTATTCTGCCAAGCCCTCGCGTATGTTCAGGTGACGACGCTTCAGCCGGGCCTCGGTAGCGGCAACTTGCAAACGGCTGTCGCCGGGCGCGTTCAGCTTCCCGGCCAGGCGGCTGGCATCCATCTCTGCCGGCAAGGCCGCCCGCACCAGGCCTCGATCAAACCCAAAGACCTCGGCGGTGGCCTGGGCCAGTTCCAGGCGGGTAACTTCTTCCCGGCCGCAGCAGTGAAAAATACCTTGCTGGTCGCTGCCGGTCAGGGCCAGTAACCCCTCAGCCACATCGCTGGCCAGGGAGGGCGTAGACCAAATGTTGACGTAGTCAGTCCAAACCACCACCGGTTCAGCCCGCTTGAGGCGATAGACAAAGTAGTTGGGCAGCCAGCCAAAACCGATGCCTTCCTCGCGCTGCTCATAGCCGGGATCGGACCAATTTGGCCCGTACACCCCCGCAGTCCGAGCAATCGCGTAATTCGGGCACAGGCTTGAGACCAGCGTTTCGCCGACGGCTTTCAGGAACCCAAAATAGTTGGCCGGGCAGGGTGGGCTGTCTTCGGCGTAGGGCGGCTGACCGCCGTTGCCAAAAACCCAATCGCTGGAAACAAAGACCAGCCTCGCGCCGACCTCCCGGCAAACTTCGGCCAGGGCGCGGGTCGCCGTGACCATCACCGCCCAGCCCCAGGTGTGGTCAATCTCCAGGCGGTCCTCGTCGCGAGGGGCGGCGCAGTGGATGACCCCGTCGGGCCGGCACGACTCGACGGCGCTGCGGACAGAAGCTGCGTCTTCCAGGTCCAGCCCGACTGTCTCACACTTCCAGGCAGCTTTCGGCCGGCGATGGTACAGGGCGGCAATAAGCTGAACTCCGTATTTTTCCTGGGCGACCTTCATTACATTGCTGCCGACTAAACCGGTGCCGCCGGTCAAAAGGATTTTCATGGGTTTCTCCTAGACACATCTAGATCACCTCCAAGAAATTCAGGTCGGGGAGCTGCGGGAAGGGAGCATGGGGTTCGGTTTGATACCAGAACGCGGTGGAGGCGATATCATCTTGCAGCGGTAAATAACGGGGTTTGCCTGCCATAACCGAGCGCCAGCCAAGGGCCTGAATCGTC
Organism: Anaerolineales bacterium; assembly: GCA_015075185.1. Taxonomy (GTDB): domain Bacteria; phylum Chloroflexota; class Anaerolineae; order 4572-78; family J111; genus DSQQ01. The sequence continues at coordinate 1,546,322 of JABTUW010000001.1, forward strand.
ACCCGCAGGTCTTCCTGAAAGCGGATGGGGTCCATCACGTGCCAGCGGTACATCCCAAAACGCTGCTGGCTGTTGTACTGCCCATCCGGCTTTATCACCTGGGGCAGCCCCAGGTAAGGGGTCGAGTAGAGGCCGTATTGGCCTTGGGGGTGCTCGAAGCTCCAGGCCCCGCCGAAATAATCTTCGGTGCCCGTACCGCAAATCGTGGGAAAGTCGCCATCATCGTCAATATAAAATTTTACTTCGCCTTCGCCCCACCAACCTCGATTGTTGACGCCCCAGGCCAGATACGTGCCGACATAGTGCCCCTGGCCTTTTACCTCATCCAAGATAGTATGCGGTGCTTTATAGGGCAGAGGATTGTTGCGCCGCCATTGGCTGTGGAAATAAGCCCGATCCTCAGGAACTTCGGTTAGGGTGTAAGTTATCTGGTAGAAAAAGTTGTTAATTCGATCCGGGCTAAGATTTTCGACGGTGATGCGGGCGTTCTGGCGAAAGGGCATCTCCCAATAGCTGTTAAAACCACCCGCCGGATTGACGGCGATGGGCAGAGAACTGATATGACAGGGTTCGCCCCAGCCGTTACAAAAAAAGTCTCCCAACGGTGTTTCGACCGAGGGGGCTGGCTCGTTATCCCAGTACATGCGGAGGACCAAACGCCGCCAGTTGTCCGAATGGACGGTTAACCAAATGTGTTGGATCGCGCCCGATCCGTTGATGTGGGCCAGCTCGACGGTTGAATGACCCGGCACAGGAATAGACGGTGAGACCTTCCAACCCTGACCTAATTCGCGAGCGGCGAGCATGCCCGTTCCTTCGGTCGCCATGCCCCCCTTCCCTTTTTCGCCGGTGAGATTTTCGGCGCTGATGGAACGGGTGACCGCAGCAGATAGTCTTGACAGGTTGCCCAGGTGCATGCCTAAACCATTGAAAGGGTCGGACATCCTTACTCCCTATTTTATATAGGAGAGTTGTTCCTGAATAATTTATAAGAGCCAAAAGTTCCAAAGACCAGCGGCAATCGCAATCACATCATCCTGAAAATTCTCTTTGCGATTGCGGAAAGGTTGGACAAGGATACCATAACGCTTGATGCCACCAATCGCATGTTCAACCAGAATTCTAACCTTGCTTAAAGCCCGATTTTCTAACTTCTGCTGATCGGTCAACTGAGCATCAGGGCGGGACTTACTCTTGCGTGGCTTTTTGTAAGGCAGTTGAATGCCCTGGCCCGCATAATCGGTCTGAATGCCCTGGAAACCCAAATCTACCAGCAGTTTTATGGTTTCAAACCAGGGCTGATCCGATGGAAATTCAGCTTTTAACATGGCATAGTCGTGATGGCGGCCGTGAAACGTCCGTCCAACAAAGAGGATTAGCTTACTTAAGCTGGCGATGATGATATTCTTCAGGGTATGGTCTTTTTTTTCCACTATACATGTCTCGTTGTTGTCCATTATCGGCGGGCCGACGATGCGGACGTTCGGTCACATCCAGGATGAGTTGGTCAAGTTCTTGACAGACCTGCTGCAACGTGGCGACGCTATCAAACTCACGGGCGGGCATGACCTCCAACCGAACCAGAGTTTTGTGCAGCAGCGGTGATAACTTATGCACCTGTTCATTGGCTTTGGAACGAGCCATCTCAAACTGGCTGCCCAACACATCAAAGGTAGGATAGACTTTGTAATAGTACAGGATAAACAGCAACTTATCTTCTATCGTTGGCAGTTTGCCTTTTTGACCGCCACCAGGTTTACGTTGGCGGGTTCCGGCGGCTAAACCTTGTTCGTAGGCTTGTTGCTGTTCTTCTTGATAGACTTCAGCAAAGACCGGCAGAATTTTTACAAATTTCGCTTGAGATAGGCCGGTTAAGGCTCTCATTTGTCGGTCGTCTCGGATGTTGAGGCTCATTAGTGTAGCTCCAGCTTTATTTTTTGGGCCTTAGCTTACACTAATCTTTATTCAGGAACAACTCTAGGGTTTACGCAGTTGAACTATGTTGAAGAAAGCAATCACCACAGAGACGCCGAGAACGCAGAGAAATTTTATAAAAACTCAGCGAACTCTGCGCCTCTGCGGTAAAATTTGGCCTTAGGTATTCGAACTGTGTAACCCCACTATATTCTCCTTAACGATCAAGCCGGGTAGAGGCAGTGACGGCCACCTTGCTCACCGAGGAAGCGCGATACCCCTGCCCCAATTTCTTTTTGACCAGGCGGAAGGCGGCCTCGCTGACCTCTAAAGTATGGGCCAAATCCTGCTCGGTGTGGGCATGGGAAACAAACCAGTGGTGGTTGGGATGGAGCAGAATCCCCTGCCGGGCAACTTCAGTATAGAAAACCGCGCGGGCTGTTTCCCTGACGTCGGGGTCGGCGTCCGTAAAAACAAGGAAAGGCATCGGCGGCAGGCCGACCGTCTCGGCCTCCACGCCGACCTCCTCAGCCAACCGGCTGAGTCCATCCAGCAAGCCCTGGCCAATCCGCCACAGGTGAGGGATAACTTCCTCCTGCCGCAGTTTATTGATGGTGGCTACGGCGGCGGCCATCGCAATGGAGTTGGTGTAAAAAGTGGACGAAACATAGGTCTGGGAGAGGGCGCTCATCATCTCTCGCCGGCCAGCCAGGACCGAGATGGCATAGCCGTTGGAGATGGCTTTGCTAAAGGTGGCCAGATCGGGGATCACCTGGTAATACTCCTGCGCGCCGCCCAGGGCAACATGGAAGCCGGACCGCATCTCATCCAGGATAAAGAGAGCGCCGTACTGGTGGGCCAGCTCTTTCACCCCGGCCAGAAAACCGGGCTGGGGCTGCTCAATCTCCAGGGGCATCATGATGACACAAGCGACCTGGTCGCGCTGCTGTTTCAGCACCTCTTCCAGGGAATCGAGGTCATTGTAGCGAAAGGTCAGCACATCCTCGCGCACATGGCGCGGGATACCCGGCTCGCGGATGCAGCACCAATCGTGCCAGCCGTTGTAGCCCCAGCGCACTATTTTTTGCCGACCGGTAATAATCCGAGCTACGCGCACAGCGGCGGTGGTGGCGTCGGAGCCGGATTTAAAGAAATGAACCATCTCGGCGCAAGGAATCACCTCGACCAGCAGCTCGGCCAGTTCATTCTGCACCGGCCGGGTCAGGGGGAAGGCGAAACCCTGGCGTATTTCCTGAATTGCCGCCGCATCCACGTCCGGATCACAATAGCCCAGGACAATGATTCCGTAGGCCAGGATCCAATCGAGGAAACGGTTGTTGTCAACATCCCACAGATGAGCGCCCTGGCCGCGAGCGGCGTAAATGGGGTATTCGCCAGGGATAAGCGTGTTAGGCGCTTTACCCTGGGTGGTTCCCCCGGCCACAATCTCCTGGGCGCGGGCGAACAGCTCCTGGGAGCGGGTGAATGATAAAGGCGGGCTAGACATGCTTCTTTAACCTCCAAGTTCTTTCAACTCATCTATCAGCGAGTCGGATGCCTCGGCAGGCAGCTCGACCACTTTGCGCCGCAAAGCCGAAGCGTAGCAGCCAAACATGAGGTCGGAGCGCTGGGCGGCCACCTCGATGCGGGTGGGGAAGTCGGCCTGCCGGCCGCTGCGGATGGCCTCATGCAAATGCCTGAACAGGGCCGGCTGCGCGACGGCATCGTCGGCCTCAAAGCCGGTGGGACCTGACTCGAAGCGGCCATCGCGCCATAACTTCCAACCCTGGCTTAAAGAAACCCACAAACGGCCGGTATCACCGCTGATTTCGATTTGCTGCTGGTGATAAAAATCCGTCTCTCCGGCACTGCGGGCGCCGACGGGCCGGCATTCAGATACAGCCGGGCTTCCCCCAGTCCCACAATTGCGCTCAGATCGGCGGGCACGGGAATGTCGCCGAAGTACTCCAGCCCGGAGGCGGCCGCCAAGACCCATTCCGGCTCCGGCAGGCCGGACAGCGAGGCCGCTTTCAAGGCCAGATCCAGAATGTGCGGGCCTTGCTCCAAAATATTGCAGCGGGTGCTGGCTCGCAGTAGACGCACCTCACCCAGGGCACGCTCAGCCAGCAAGGCCCAGAAACGCTGCCAATGGGGCATCCATTGATACTGCGTGTTGACCGCAATCAGCCGCTCTCGCCCCAATTCAACCAGCCGGCGAGCCTCGGATGGCTTGAGGGCAATGGGTTTCTCAATAAGGACGGCCGGCGCGCCTGCCTCCAGGGCCGGCTCAACCACGGCGACCCGCAGCGTGGGCGGGGTGATGATGTCCACCAGCTCGGGCTGCTCCTGGCGGATCATGGCCGCCATATCGCCGTACAGGCGGGTAATCCCAAAACGCTCTCCGGCGGCCTGAAGCCGCCCGGCGTCGAGGTCGCACAGAACTACCAGGTCAATCACCCCGGCAGCCAGCATCGCCTCGGTATGAAGCTGGCCGCGCTCGCCGCAGCCAACCTGAACCACTCTTAATTTGTCCATGTCATTTATTTGCCTTTGCGGCGGGTTAAAATCAAAAAAGTACTGAGCAGGATGGTAATGGAACTGATAAACAGCAGGGTGGCCAGGGCGTTGATTTTGGGGGTAATGCCAAACTTAACCTGCGACAGAATGTACATCGGCAAGGTGCTGTCAGGGCCGATGGTGAACAGAGTGATGATGAATTCATCCAGCGACAGGGTAAAAGCGAACAACGCGCCGGCCAGCACCCCCGGAAAAATGAGCGGAAAGGTTACGTAGCGAAAGGTGTCGAGCGGGGTCGCGCCCAAATCGGCGGCGGCCCATTCCAGGCGGTAGTTAAAGTCGAGCAGGCGGGCGGTGACAACCAGCACCACGAACGGGGTAGTAAAAACCAGGTGGCCGATGATGACCGTGCCTAACGACAGCGACATATCCAGCCACGAGGCAAAAAAGATGAGCAGCGAAATGCCGATCAGCAGACCGGGCACCATAATCGGCAGGATAAAGAAGGTGCGCAGAATTTCTTTGAAGCGGAAGGTCAGCCGCACCATCGGAAAAGCCGCCGCCGTGCCGATGATGGTCGCCAGGATCGAGGTAACCACAGCCACCTTCAGGCTGTTCCAGAAGGCGTTAATAACGAGGAAATCGGCCGAGAGATCGCGGTACCATTTCAAGGTAAAGCCGGTAAAGGGCAGGCTGCCTGCCCGTGAATCGTTGAAGGAGAAGAACATTAGCAAGAGGACGGGCAGATACAGGTAAAGATAGCCCAGGATCCCATAGCCGATAAAAGCAAAGCGGACGCGCTGCTGGCCGGTCATGCTGCGGGTGGTCATCGCCGGTACAACTCCTCTACCCGAATGTAGCGCTGCAGGGCGATCAAAAGCGCCAGGATGCACAGGACAACCACAAAGGTGATGGCCGCGCCCTGCGGAAACTGGAAGCCGCGAAACAGGTTGACCACCAGGTTGGCAATCATCGCCCCCTCTGCCCCGCCCACCAGAGTCGGAGTGGCGTACTCGCCCAGCATGGGGATAAAAATAAAAATGGCGGCAGTGATAAAACCGGCTTTGGTTTGGGGTAACAACACATTCCGAAAAGCTTCCCAGGGAGTCGCGCCCAGATCGGCGGCAGCGTGCATTTGGGTAAAATCAAATTTCTCTAGCGAGGCGTAAAGGGTGATAATCGCAAAAGGCACGTAAAGGTAAAGCGAAACCAGAACAATGGCGTACTGGTTGTAGAGGAAAACTCGAATCGGCTCATTGATCAGCCCCATGAGGATCAGGGCCTGGTTGACGAGTCCTTTTTCGCCTAAAATAGACATCCAGGCGTAGACGCGCAGCAGATAGCTGGTCCAGAAAGGCAGAATGACCAGTACCAGAAACAACTGCTGCCAGCGGGCCGGCGTGTAGCGGACCAGGAAATAGGCAAAGGGATAGCCCAGCAGCAAGGACAGCCCGGTTACGCTTGTCGCAATGATAAAAGTTCTGAACAGAACCTTGGTGTAGGCTGGCAGGGTAAAAAATTTGGCGTAATTATCCAGCGTCCAACTGTGGACGATCTGGAAGCCTTCGGCCCGCCAGAAGCTGTACAGAACCATAATCGTCAGCGGGATCAGAAAGAAGCCGAACAGAAGCAGGCCGATGGGGGCCAAGCCCAGCAGCAAGCGCGGCGACTGGGGCATGCTGGAGTCAGCCTGGGCGGCGGGCGTCGCTGATTCTGGAACCGATTCAATTGTTTGAGGTTGGCCGGCTACGGACATGGTTAATTATCTCTTCAGTAAGGGCTTTCGTCTGCATGTCATTTTGAGCGACCGTAGGGAGCGAAAAATCCCTAAAGTGCTGGCTTGCAATCGAACATCTCAGGGATTCTTCACTCCGCTGCGCTTCGCTCAGAATGACATATGTGAGTCCTGAATGACTTACCCTGCGATCGCCTCGTTGAACGCGTTAATATATTCCTCAATGCGCGGCGCCGGCCCTTTGAGGGTCATCGTTGCGGCCACTTCGGGCTTGTTGAAGAGGTACTTGTCGGCCCGTTCCTGGTGGCCCTGATCCACCAGCAATTTGTAGGCTTTTTCGTTGAACAAGGGCCGCCCGTATTCCAGGAAATTCTGGGCAATCCATTCGGCCGATTCGGCATTTTTCAGCCAGCCGTGCGCGGCATCACGATTGGCCGCATCCTTGGCGATCATTTCGCCGTCAAGCCAGCCGACCGTGCCCTCCTTGGGGATGAAGGCCTTAATTTCCGGTCCACCGGCATCCTTAACCCGATCCTCAATGCCCAAATTCTGGTCGCAAATCCAGACTGACTCGTTGGCCAGCAAGGTGACTGCCTCGGTGGTTTGCTCGATATACTTGAGGATATTCGGCTGCAGATCTTTGAGAGCCTGCTTGGCCTTTTGCAGTTCGTCGTCGGTCATATTGTAAGGTTCTTTGGCCCCAGTAGCCTTGCCCATATAAGCCATCACATCAAACGGCTGCATGGCCAGGCCCACCCGTCCCTTCAGCTTGGGATCAAAGAGCACCTCCCAGGATGTTGGCTCGGAGGTAATGTATTTGGGGTTGTAGGCCAAAACAACGGGCGACCAACCGAAGGGGTAAGCCAAGTAGCCCCCATCTTTTTGCCAGAAGGGAAACTCTCTGGCCAGCGAATATAGCTCCTGCGAGGCTGGGAAATCGGCCAGGTCAAGCGGCTCAATCAGTTTTTCATCGTAGTACTTGGGCACCCATAAGGCATCCCCCGAAACCATGTCGAGCTGCTTGCCGCCGACCTGCTGCAATTTAAGCAGCGCCTCAGAATTGTCGGCAAAGAGGGTGGGATTGGCCTTGATATTGAATTTACTGGCCATCTCCTCCAACTGGGCCGGGAGATAATGGTCGCTCCAGGTCATCCAGTTAAAGCTGCCACCGGCTGAGGCCGGGGCCTCGGTTGCAGCGGCGGCTGGTGCCGATGTGGCGGTTGCAGCCGGCGCTGACGTAGCCGCAGGAGCGGCTGGGGCCGCCGGCTGCGCCCCGCATGCCGCCAGTGCCGACGCTCCTAATAAGCCCAGCCCGGTTCCGGCGGTCATCCGCAAAAAATTTCGCCTTGATATTCGATTGGCGTTCATCTTCGATCTCTCCTTTTTTGCTAAAAATAGTGGGTCAATCTTTAGGCGTTGTTGCCTGTCAACCGTTGTCTTATCTGCTTGGCCTCCTTTCTGTCTTGTCGCTAATCAACTAAAACCTGCCCATCCTGTAATTTCCAGCCGATGAAGATGCGCTGGCCGACCAGCTCTTGGGAGGTGTTGTCAGCCGCGCCAGCCTCACCGGCCTGATGAATCAGCACTACCGAACCATCGGCCAGCTCGCCGACTAACTGGGTGTACATGCCCAAAAAAGCGACTTTACGGACCACGGCTTCGGCCAGGTTAGGCAAATCCGGGGTGACGCTGGCGGACCAGGCTATCCGCTCCGGACGGACCATAACCGTGACCGCTTGCGCGGGGGTGATCGCTTGAGCCAGCGGCGCGCAAATGGGCCGCCCAAATCCTGGTACATTGACCATTACCTGGCCTGCGGTCACTTCAACTACCTGGCCCCCAAAGAAATTTGACTCGCCGATGAAATCGGCCACAAAACGGTTGACGGGGTGGTAGTAAATTTCCGCCGGCGTGCCTTCCTGGGCTACTTTGCCGTTGCTCATCACCGCAATCCGGTCCGACAAGGCCATCGCCTCTTCTTGATCGTGGGTGACATAAACAAAAGTGATGCCAACCTGACGCTGGATATTCAGCAGCTCCACCTGAAGCTGTTTGCGAATCTTTAAATCCAACGCGCCCAGCGGCTCATCCAACAGCAGTACTTCGGGATGGTTGACCAGGGCGCGGGCCAGAGCCACCCGCTGCTGCTGGCCGCCGGAGAGCTGCCCCGGATAGCGCTGCCCAAATTCTTCTAACGAAATCAGGTTGAGCATTTCGGTGACACGCCGCTCAATTTCAGCCTGGGAGACTTTCTTCATTTTTAACCCAAAGCCGATGTTCTGAGCGACGGTCATGTGGGGAAAGAGCGCATAGTTCTGAAAAACGGTATTAACATTGCGGCGGTAAGGCGGGTCGTTTTGCACCGGCTTGCCGTTGATCAACACCTGCCCGCTGGTAATCGGAATAAATCCGCCGACAATATTCAGCGTGGTTGTTTTGCCGCAGCCCGACGGCCCCAGCAGCGTATAAAATTCGCCCCGCCGGATGCACAGCGACACATTATCCAGGGCCACAAAACTGCCATATACCTTGGAAACGTCTACCAATTCGACCGCATGAGATAATGTTTGATTCAATCTTCCATCCTCAATCTTTGAGCTACAACTATTGCCATGGAAAACAAACGCCCTTCGCCCCGCGGCCAGCGGCCAATTCGGCAATACCACCGGGCAGCTCGGCCAGCGCGAGACGATGGGTGATCAAATCGGTCAATTTAACCGCGCCGCTCTCCAGCATTTTGACCGCCTGGGGAAAGGCAGTGATGCCGATAAAGCTGCCCAAAATCCGCAATTCCTGGCCCTGGATCTCGTGCGGGCGCAGCGTGGCTTCAGCCTTATGATTTTCGCCGAACATAATAATTCGTCCTCCCTTACGAGCCACCGAAACCGCCGCGGCTAGCTCCGAGCCAACCGCATCCACCACAACGTGCGCGCCCCGCCCGGTAATCGCCCGCACCGCCTCACGCAGATTTTCTTGCCTGGGGTTGATCACATGATCGGCCCCGGCTTTCAGAGCGAACTCGCTGCGCCAGGGTGACACCTCGACCATGATGACTCGCCCAGCGCCCGCAGCCTTAAGCACCTTCAGGTAGACCAACCCCGCCGGACCCGCGCCGATAATCACCACATCCTCGCCCGGCAGCAGGGCCGCCTTTTGCACCCCACCCAGCACGCACGAGAGCAGCTCGACAAAAGCCCCGGCCTCCACCGGCAAATCCGGGCTGATTTTGTAGAGGGCCTTGGCCGGCGCCAGGGCATAGTGGGCAAAGCCGCCGTCCACATCGCCGCCGATGGCGTACATATTTTCGCACAAATTGGGCCGCCCCTCGGCGCAGAAGGAACAGTAGCCACAGGGAATGTCGGGGATGACCGCCACCCGGTCGCCGGGTTCGAAGTGGCCCACGGCGTCGCCCACCTCGACCACCTGGCCGATGTACTCGTGGCCTAAAATGACGCCCTTTTTGGCCTGCATCACCGGCAGCACAGCCAGAAAACGCAGATCGGTGCCGCAGATGCCGCAAATTTCTACTTTGAGGATAACATCTTGAGGTGTATTGAGTCTGGGAGTCGGCATCTCGCGGATGGCGAGGCGTCCTTCGTCCTCAAAAACGGCGGCTAACATACTGAGTTCGGGCACAACGCGTCTCCTTTGACACAATAATCAAACGATTGACTCAGGCCGGCGGCGCGGTTGACTCGCGGATAACCAGCCGGCTGGGCAAAACACAATCTTGCACCGTTTTGTGGTTCAGCAGGTCCAATACCATCTGCACTGCCAGCGCCCCCATTTCGCGCTTGGCCTGGGCGACCGTTGTCAGCGGAGGTTGGAAAAACGAGGCTAGGTCAATATCGTCAAAGCCCACAATGGACAGGTCTTGGGGAATCCGCAAACCGGCGGCATAGACAGCCCGTGTTGCACCTAGGGCAGTGGCGTCGTTGTAACAAAAAACGGCTGTCGGCGGCTGGGCCAGGGCGAGGAGCTGCTGCATGGCCTGCCAGCCACCTTCGGGCCGGTTATCGCCAGGCACGATCAAGGCCGGATCAACGACCAGACCCGCCTCTTGGAGCGCCTGTTCGTAGCCGCTCTGCCGGTCCACCCCATCCCACTCGGAAGTTGGACCGGTAATATGGGCAATGCGCCGGTGGCCCAACTCCAGCAAATGCCGGGTGGCCTGACGACCTCCGTCCAGGTTGTCGGTTTCGATAGAATGACCAATATACTCGCGGTGAACATTGTTGATAATAACAATGGGCGTCTCAAAGCTGGCCGAGGTAAAAAGCCGGCGTTTGCTCTCCTGGTCGGCGCAGGCGGCCACCAGGATAATGCCGTCCACCCGCCGTTCGCGCAGGTTTTGAATAGCCGCCAGCTCGCGGTCCGGCTTGCCATCGGAGTTAGTCAGGATAACATTCTGACCGGAATTAAGGGCTGTCTCCTCGATGCCCTGGATCACTTCGGCAAAGAACAGGTCGGTGATCTTGGTGACGACAATGCCAATTGTGTTAGTGCGCCGCATGACCAGGCTGCGGGCGACGGCGCTGGGTAGATAACCCATCTCCATCGCCATTTGCTGAATCTGCTGGCGTGTCTCCAGCTTTACCCGGGGGCTATTATTCAAAGCGCGAGAAACGGTGCTGTAGGAAATATTCATGGCTTTGGCAATATCTTTGATCGAGACAGTCATGCCGATATTTCCACTATCATGACGACATTGTCCTGTTGATTTATCCCACTTGAAGCTGTGAGCGTTGCAGCTTAAAGACAGTTTAAGTAAGTGAAGTGACGTGGCAGAGTACGATGGGTTTAGAGAAATACAAACGTTTGTCTAAAACTATATAAAAAGACAAAAACGAGCAAATTTGACAAAGATTGTAACTAAAAGGGGATTACATTAGACAGACCCTAGTCTATCACTAATACAAACGTTTGTCAAGCCCCAACTCAAAGGTTAGACCCACAATGTTAAATTAATCAGTCAGCCAGAGGCCACATCTAAGTGCACCATTTCTAATATATCTCTAACATCAGTTTAACTTCGCTCTAATCTGCCGCTTCTAGAATTGAACCGAAAAGCAAAACTGTTGAGATCATCTCTGTACCGAGTGGGTTCTGCGGAAACCCGCTTTTTGTTGGATTAGCGTTAGAGCACCAAGGAGGAATCTAGAAATGAATCAAAACCCATCTTTCTCGTTCAAACTTTTGACGATTGGCTTGACGGCCCTTCTCTTACTCGCCCTGCTAGGCTCTTTTGCCGGTGGGGTTATGCTCGCTCCATACCTGAGCGATAACGCCCAGGCGGCCCCGCTGATGCCGGTCAGGAGCGACCTGACCGCCGCGACCGCACCCGCTGCCCAAACGGGCGATATTTTGGCTACGTATGAAGAAGCCTTGAGCCAGCTTTATCAGAATACAGTCCCATCGGTGGTCAGCATCAGAGTGACTCAGAAGATTGAGGCTGATACCAGCATGCCTAATCCCTTTGGTTTTGACCACCCCGACATTCCTGGGCAGCGACAAGACCAGCAGTCGCCCCGTGAATTTTTTAACCGCGGCCTGGGGACCGGCTTTGTCTGGGACACCGAGGGGCATATTGTGACAAACAACCATGTTGTCGCCGATGCCAGCGATGTCGAGGTTATTTTTGCGGATGGGACGTCGGCCAAGGCTGAGGTGCTCGGCGCCGACCCTAATTCCGACTTGGCCGTTATCAAAGTGGACCTGCCGGCTTCAGAATTGAAGCCGGTGACCCTGGGTGACAGCGACCAGGTCAAGGTCGGCCAACTGACCATTGCCATCGGCAACCCTTTTGGCCAGGAATTTACGATGACCAGCGGGATTGTCAGCGCCGTGGGGCGGACCATTCGCAGCGGCAACTCTGCTTTCTCAATCCCAAAGGCCATCCAGACCGATGCTTCAATCAATCCCGGCAATTCGGGCGGTCCGCTGCTCGACCGGACCGGGGCAGTCATTGGCATTAACAGCCAAATTTTGAGCGGGACCGGGGCCAACAACGGCATTGGTTTTGCCGTGCCGGTCAACACAGCCAAGCAGGTCGTGCCGACCCTGATCAAAGGTGAAGATTACGAGTATGCCTGGCTGGGCATCAGCGGCGGCAGCTTAACCCTGGAAGTGGCCGAATTGATGAAGCTGCCGCAGGGAACGCAGGGGGTGCTGGTCATTGATTTGACCCAGGATGGCCCCGCCGACAAGGCCGGCCTGGTTGGCAGCGACAAGACACTGACGGTAGACGGCGAGGAGTATCAGCTTGGCGGCGATCTGATCACCGCGATCAATGGCCAGCCGATCAGAGAGATGGATGAATTGATTGGCTATCTCCTTGAAAAAACCCACCCCGGCGATACGGTCCAGCTTGATGTCATTCACCCCGACGGGCAGCAAGAAACGGTCAGCGTAACCCTGGGGGTTCGCCCCAGCGCCGAAGACCTGATCCAGTCGTCGGTAGAATAAACTGCAGCGGACAAAAATGGGGCAAAGCAAACACTTTGCCCTATTTTATTACTTGCCGGCCGGGTTTTTTGATCTTGTTCCCAAACGCAGTTTGGGAACAAGAGGGCCGGGCGGAATTTTTGATCCCTGTACTTTTCACTCCTTTTTATGTATAATAGACATAAGCTTGAAACTTGATTGGATCAGCTCACGCAGCAGTCCTTTCTTCTTCCTCGCTAAAGTCTAAGTTTTTGTAATTACTCACCGCTTGGCTCGTACTTGCTTAAGGCTAAGAAGGAAAAAAATAAGCGTAACCTTTGTTCTCAGCCTTAGCCTCACAGGAAAGCATCGGTTTGGCTAGTGAGTAGATACCTTTAGCTACTTCAGCCCAAGGAGGCAAGATGATATCCTCACGCAACAAAAATTCGACATGGTTAGCCGGGTGTTTGGTAGTGGCGATTTGTCTACTGATTGGTGCAGCTATAGGCAGTTTAGCCGGCTATGTGGTGGCGGCCAGAGTACTTGGACCGGTAGCGGCAGCCGGCCCTGGCTCGGCATTGGTTCAGCCGGTCCCGGCGGGGTTAATTGTCTCCACCCCCTCTAACTCAGCAGGGAGTGCGCCTCAAGAGATTATCATCAACGACCAATCTTCTTCGGTGGGAGCGGTCGCCCAGGTACTGCCGGCCGTTGTCACCGTTATCGCCCAGGATTTGCGGGGCATCGGCAGCGGCTCAGGCGTTTTTATCAGCAGTGACGGTTATGTAGTAACCAACAACCACGTCGTCGAAGGTGCGGGGGAACTGCTCGTGATCTATGCCCAGGGCGGGCGCGCCCCGGCCAAGCTGGTCGGCACGGCCCCTGACTTTGATCTGGCCGTGCTCAAGGTGGAGGGTCTGGCGCCGGGCGTAGCTGTCTGGGGCGACTCGAGCGAGCTGCCGCTTGGCGCACACGTGCTGGCCATTGGTTCGGCGCTGGGGGAGTATCAAAACACAGTGACCAGCGGCGTGTTGAGCGGATTCAATCGCGAACTGGGGGGGTTGCGCGGCCTGCTGCAAACCGACGCGGCCATCAACAGCGGGAACAGCGGCGGTCCGTTGATTAATTTGGCCGGGCAGATTGTCGGCATCAATACGGCAGTAGTGCGAGGTGACGGCTTCTCGGCCGGCGCCGAAGGGCTGGGCTTTGCCATCCCCAGCAATGTGGCCGAAAAGGTGGTCCAGCGGCTGATTGAAAGCGGCGATGCCCGGCCTTCCTTTCTGGGCATTCAATATAAAGACCTGAACCCGCAACTGGCCAACGAGCAGCAATTGACCATTACCCAGGGCGCACTGCTGGAAGAGGTAGTCAACGGCTCGCCGGCGGCCCTGGCCGGCCTGCAAGCCGGGGATGTGATTGTAGGGGTCAATGGCCAGGTGCTGGATGATCGTCACCCGCTGGTCAGCCTGCTGGTCGAGTACGTGGCCGGTGAAACTATTACCCTGGATATCCAGCGCGCCGGACAGATGTTTCAGACCCAGTTGACGTTAGGTGAGCGAGCGTGAGAAATGGAAAATTGGAAGGGTGGAAGGATCGATTTTTACCCGTATTCCATTCCTCCAATCTTCCAGCCTTCCTCACAATATGACTTCCGGCACTACCCAATATGACTCCGGCTGTGGTACAATGCCGTTATGTTGTGGAAGCTGCTTTTTCCTCACCGCGAATTTAACCTCCTTTATCTAACGGCCTACCTTTCCTGGGCTGCGGTAGCCTTCATTGAACTGGTGGTGATGCCCGCAACCATGACCCAGTGGATGACTGCGGGCCTGCTGCTGTTGTTTGGGCTTTTATTGGCCGGCAAGCCGCTGCTCGGCGCTCCGGGGTGGCAGGCTCATACTTATCTGGCCTTGCAGACAAGTTTGGTGACCGTTTTACTGCTCCTACGGTCCGGCTCGTTGATGCTGCCCATGTTATTTTGTATCCTGAGTGTGACAGCGTTTTTGGCGCTGCCCTCACGGTCGGCCGTGTTCTGGCTGGTAATTTTTATCATTATTAACACAATCCACTGTACGCTTGCCGACAAGTTGAGCAATATTCTCTATTCGCTGCCTTACTCGGTAGGCTACATCTTCTGCGGCATTTTTGCTTACTCCCTGGCTCAGGCCAAAGCGGCGCAGCGCCGCAGCCAGGTCCTTTTTGAGGAACTGCAGACCACCTACCAGCAGTTGCAGGAGTACGCCGCCCGCGTCGAGGAGCTGGCCGTATCCCAGGAGCGCAACCGGCTGGCTCGCGAGATGCACGACGCGCTGGGCCATCGCCTGACCGTCGCCGCCGTCCAACTGGAAGGAGCCGAACGGCTCATCCCAACCAACCCCAGCCGCGCGGCGCGCATGGTCAACACCGTTCATCACGAGGTGGTTGATGCCCTGGCCGAACTGCGCCAGACCGTCGCCACGCTGCGGACGCCGCTGGACGTTGACCTGTCGCTGCCCACCGCCCTGACTCGTTTGACCCACAGCTTCGAGGAAGCAACTGGCATTGAGGTCAACCGCTCGCTGCCGGAAGAGCTGCCGCCCCTCTCCGATGCCCACCGCCTGGCTCTCTACCGGGCCGTACAAGAGGCTTTGACCAACGTGCAGCGCCACGCCCAGGCCCGGCAGGTCTGGTTAGAACTGGCGATCGAAGGGGGCACGCTAACCTTGCTGGTCAAAGATAATGGCCGGGGGTTTGACTCGGCAGAAGCCCAGACGGGTTTTGGCCTACGCGGTCTCCGCGAGCGGGCAGCTCACCTCAAGGGCCAGTTTCACCTGGAGTCGACACCTGGCGAGGGCACCCAAGTCTGTTTTCACCTCCCCCTCCCCGAAGAGAGCCAGGCGGCGCCCCTCCCGATTAAAAAGCCCTGTCACTGGAAATTGATTTGCCCCTTTGCCTCGCCCTCAGTCCGCACAGAGACCACGCCCCGGCTGGCAGAGTCCTCATGAGCCAGAAAATTCGCGTCCTGCTGGTTGACGACCAACGCCTGATGCGCGACGGCCTGCGCACCCTGTTAGAATTGGAGCCGGATTTGGAGGTTGTCGGCGAGGCGGGGGATGGGCAGGCTGCCCTGGAAATCTACCCCACGGTGCAACCCGACGTGGTTTTGATGGATATCCGCATGCCGGTGATGGATGGAGTGGAAGCGACCTGGCGCTTGTGCGCCCGCTGGCCCGAAGCGCGGGTCATCATCCTGACCACCTTTGACGACGACGCTTACGTGTTTGATGGCTTGCGGGCCGGAGCGCTGGGGTATCTGCTCAAGGCGGTGTCGGGCCAGGAGCTGGCTGAGGCTATCCGCACGGTGGCAGGTGGGGGCGCGCTCATCGAACCTTCCGTTGCTCGCAAAGTGGTGGCCGAGTTTGCCCGGCTGGCCCCCCCGGCCCGACCCCTGGACTCCGCCTTACCCGAACCCCTGTCGGAGCGCGAGATGGAAATCCTGCGGCTGATGGGCCAAAGCCTGACCAACCGTGAGATTGCGCTCAAGCTCAGCCTGGCCGAAGGCACGGTTAAAAATTACGTCACCACTATCCTGCAAAAAATTGGCGCTCGCGACCGCACCCAGGCCGCGCTTCGAGCGCAGGAGTTAGGACTACTCAATTCGATGTGATACTATCAAGTTCAGCTAAAAGCTCTGCTCGCCTGGCTGCGGGGATAAGCGCCGCTTGAAAAGCATTGGCCTGCAATTGCGCCAAGTCATGTAGAGAAAAACCAAAATGCTCCGCCAATAAGTTGAGTTCACCAGTCAGACTGCAGCCCAAGATGGTAGGGTTATCGGTGCTGACCGTGATCCGGATGCCGCGCTGATGAAATTGCTTGATTGGGTAAGCGACCTCATCTTCTACCACGCGCAGCTTGATATTTGAGGTGGGGCATAGGTCCAAAGTAATTGCCTGGGCGGCCAGGCGCGACATCAGCCCATCGTCCTCAATCGCCCTGATGCCATGTTCAATACGAGTTACTTGCAGGGTGTCAAGGGTCGCTTGCATGGATGGCGGACCAGCCAGTTCGCCCGCGTGGGCTTTGGTGGCCAATCCACGCTGCCGGGCTTGGGCAAACAGATGGGCAAAGGGAGCAGGTCCTTGTGCCCTTTCATCCCCGTGTAAATCCAGGCCAGCCAATCCGGGCCGGTGCAGGTTAAGAATAGCTTCCAGCAAATTCTCTTGCAGCAGTTGCGGGCGGCTCCGCGAGACCCCACAAAAAACCTGCACCGTTAAATGGGCGGGCGCGGCGTCCCGGATGGCCTCGACAATTTCACTCAAGGGTAATTTTTGGGACAGTGCGTGTCCCAGGCTGAAAGATAGTTCAACATAGCGCACATTTTGGGCCACCAGACTCTTGAATAGCCCCTGGGCGGCCTGATAGTAATTTTCGACGCTGGTTAGGGTACTTTCGTAACAGGAGCGAATAACCTGGGCAAAATGACTGAAACTATCAAAGCGATAACCGTCGGCCCACCAGGGCGGCGGGGAACGCCAGGATTGAGCCCGAGACTGAACCATTTCCCAAGGTACCGCGCCTTCCAGGTGCAAATGCAATTCAGCCTTGGGTAACGCTTGAATAAAGTCGCTATGCTGCATCCCTGTTCGCCCAATAACCCGCTACTCACCCAAGAATCTGGCGCGCTCGCCGGAAGTTAGCTCGCGGTGAATGTTTGCCTTAGCCAGGTCCAGAACTTCCTGGAAATCCGTCTGGAAAATGCGCACCACGCCGTCGGTGGAGGCGGTGGCCAGCCGGTCATCGCCGGGCCGCCAGGCGACGCTCCACACCCCGCCTTGATGGCCGGTCAGGGTGGCGATCACCTGGCCGCTTTTAACGTCCCAAATCCGAGCCGAGCCGTCGTCGGAAGCGGTGGCCAGTTGTGTGCCGTCGCTGTTCCAGGCCACCCGGTTGACCGGTTTTTCATGATTGAGGACGGCCACGGTTTGGCCGCCGGCCAGCTCCCAAATTCGCACGCTGGTATCCTGGGAGGCCGAGGCAAGATACTGTTGATCGGGGCTAAAGGCAATGCTCCACACCAAATCCTCGTGCCCGGCCAATGTCTGCGCCTTTTCACCCGTAACTACATCCCAGAGGATGATCGTCTGATCCGATGAACTTGAAGCCAGTTTGGAGCCATCCGCGCTAAAAGCCAGCCCCAGCACGCTCCGGCTGTGTCCTTTCAACGTGGTTTTTAACTGGCCGGTTTCGGGGTTCCACAGGCGAATGTCTCTATCCCGCCCGCCGCTGGCCAGGGTTTTGCCGTCGGGACTCCAGGCGGTCTGGTAGACCAGCTCGGTGTGGCCGGTCAAAACTTTGACTTCCTGGAGCGTGACAGCGCTCCATAAACGCACCGTTTTATCGGCCGAAGTAGTGGCCAGTTTGGTCCCATCGGGGCTCCAGGTGACGCTCTGAATCGTGTCGCTGTGACCGGGCAAGGTCTGGACCAGGGACTGCGCATCGGATTGCGCCGGCGAGGCAAATTGCCACAAGTGAACCAGCTTGTCATCTCCCACCGAAGCCAGGATCGTGCCGGCCGGGTTCCAGGCTACATCTTTTACTTCGCCCACGTGACCGGTCAGAGCGACCAGGGCCGGGCTGTCTACCGTGTCCCAGATGCGGGCCGTGCCATCCCTGGAAGCCGAAAGGAGCTGGCCAGGATTAATCAGACTCCAGGCAGTCACCCAGACCCAATCGGTATGGCCGGTCAATTTTGTCAGGGGGCGTCCCGTTTCGATATCCCAGATGATCACTTTGGTATCGTCAGAAGACGAGGCCAGCCAGCGGCCGTTGGGGTGCCAGGTAACGCCGCGGACCCAACTGGTGTGCCCAATCAGTACGTCTACAATATGTCCCTCCTCCGTATCCCAGATGCGCACGGTCCCGTCGGCGCCGCCGGTAGCCAGCCGAGTATCGGCAGTATTCCAGCCCAGGCTGACGACATCGCCCTGGTGGCCGTTCAGGCGGGTTTCAATCGCCATTGTCGCTGCGTCCCAAATCAACACCTCGCCCGCTTTGCCCACGCTGGCAAACTTTTTGCCGTCAGGCCGCCACTCGATGTCCCACAGCTCGTTATACCTGGCCTCAGGGATTTTGAGCAAGCGCCGGGTATCCACGTCCCACAATTTAATCTTTTTGTCGGTTTCGTGGCTCAACACCTGTGTTCCGGCGGGGTTCCAAACAGCCCGGTAGACGCCCGCGCTGGCGGCCCCCTTGAACACGCCCACCTCTTTGCCCTGGGCGACATCCCACAGGCGCAGCGACTCGTCGGGCTGGTCGCCGCGAGAGGTAGAGATGAGGTAAGTGCCCTGCGGGTTAAAGCGGACATCCTCAACCGGGTTGACATGTCCCTGCAAGGTAGTCAAGAGAGTATCTGCCTGGGCGTCCCAGATTTGAATCGCCCCATTCTCCAGGCCCAGGGCAATGGTCCGGCCATCGGCGCTCCAGTCGCCGGAGAGAATGACGTCCCCGCTGGCGAGGGCCTGCCAGGGACGGATATTGGGCAGCACCTGGCGCAGCGTATCCCTGATTTCCAGGTTATCGCCGGCTTTTTGGTTGGCTTGTAAGGCCAGCAGCAGGCTCAATTCCGAGTCAATGGGCAGAATATTGACCGCATCGGCGGCCAAACGGCGGCCCTCGGCAATGCGGCGGGCTTCTTCAGCCTCGGTTCTACGCACAATAGCCCGCCAGGTGGTAAAACTCAAAATGGCGATGATCAGGGCGGTGATCATCGCCACCCGGCGCAGCCAGCGATATTTGGCCGCCCGGCTCTGGCGCAGCAGGGCTTTGGCCTCGTCGTTCAGCACCAAAAAGCTTTCCTGGCTGTGGATGATGTCGTACTTGTCGCGGCTTAACAGGGTTTGGTAGCGCCGGAACGACTCGATTTCGCGGTCCAACAACTCCTGGGCGGCCTTTTGGGCCTGCACCTCGGGGTCCACTTCGATCTCAGTCAGCAGGTAGTCGTGGGCCAGCTCGTAAGCGGCAGCCTGGCTTTCCTCATCCTCTTCGACCCGCACCAGGCGGCCCTCGACCAGTTGCTCCAAAACGTCGTTGAGGCTTTGGGCGCTGGTCAGATAAAGGGCCAGGGTTGCAGCCAGTTCGTCACGCTTGCGGCGGATCCGGCGGCGGTCGGACGAAACCAGGGCCATGAGCAACTGCCGGGCCAGCTCGCGCTCTTTGTCGCTCAAGTTGCGCTTCAGCACCCGATTCAGGTGGCTGCGCAGGATGCCTCTGGCACCTCCCTCGTCTTCGTACATCTGTAAAGTAATCACTGGGGCTAAGTCGGGAGTGGCGGCGCGTTGCTCCTGAAGCTGCTCAAACAGGGCCGAGCAGACCAGTTGGATGTGGGGTGGGGCGACCTCACCGGGGGAGCCGTCGGCGTTGGTCCCCAGGTCGGCCAGCAGTTTCTGGATCAGCGCCGGCTCATAGGTCACACCGCGCTGTTTGGCCGGTTCGACGATGACCTCGGTCGCTTCGGCGTAGTTCAGGGCGCGGAGAAGGTAATCGTTGGCAAACGGGTTCTTGATCTGGGGGCGGAAAGTGGCCAGGTTGCCAAAGTATTCTTTGCGCATGGCCAGCACCCAGCGCACCCGCAGGCTTTCATCTTCCAGACATTCCACCAGTTGGGTAACGAACTCCTGCCGGTTGGCCTCGTCGAGTTGGGTAAAAAATTCCTCAAATTGATCCAGAAAAAGGTAGAGGCGGCCGTTGTTACCCAAAACCTGGGTTACTTTGTGCAAAAAAGTATGGAGCGAAGCCTGGGCCAATCCCGGCGCTTGATCGAGGTTGGGCAGGATAGCCCGCTTGACGGCCAGGGCAGGGTTGACGTTCCAGGGGCGGATGTGCAAAGGCAAATCCCCCATGCTCAACAGGCGCGAGGCCAGGCCGGCTTGCAGCAGCGAGGTTTTGCCCGCGCCCGACTCGGCGTGCAGGACGGTGAGTGGGTTGCGCTGCATGCGCTCAAGCATGTGCTCAATGGCCTGGCTGCGGCCATAAAAGAGGGCGGCATCCTCCAGGCGATAGTCGAGCAGGGATTTATAGGGATTGCTGAAGGCGCTGGTCTGAGGTTTTTGCGCCACCACCTGCTGCAAACGGGTCGCCAGGGTGACGACCGCTTCGGCCAGCAGGGCTTGCTCCTGATCGCGCTGTTTCCTGGCTTCCTCCACCGCCGAGAGGGCCTGGTTGACAATCAGCTTGGCCCCGCTGCCGATGGCTACGTAGCTGCCTTCGATGTCGCCGACGTTGATGCCGGTTCCCACTGCCAGGTTCAGCCGGTCAAGTTCCTCGGCCAGCTCGTCGGAGGAGAGGGTGCCGGTCAGGGTATCGTTGATCAGGTCTATGGCGGTCAGGTGATCGTCAATCTGGTTGGTCAGTTCCAGAGGGGCATTACCGCCATACTTGGCCTCTCGTTCGCGCAGGTTGTTGAGGTTTTTGTGCAGTGTGACAAGCTGCTCTTGGAGGTCGGTAATGGTTTCCTGATCGAGTTCTGTATTCGGTGCCTCAATAGGGAGGGCAGGTTGAGACGCGTTTTCCATGTTGCATCAGACTGATAATTGCTTTAAAAATTCGGTGGGTGACAGGACAGGTAACTGAGCGTCAGAGAAATCTTTAGAATTACGAGTAATGATTGCGTCAAGCTGGCTGGTAACGGCACTGGCAGACTGGACCGCATCTTCGAAATCATTGAATGGTAAAATTAAAGCTAGCTGGAGCGTTGTCGAATCTATGGGACATACTCGCAATGCAGCCAATAGTTCGACTACGGCCTGTTGCGCCGTGGCCTTGCCCTTAAATTTACGAGCAATATAGAATCGGTTAACCGGGGTTATCGCGGAGATATAAGCTTCAAAATCACCCTTTTCATTAGCTTGCCATAGGAGAGCTGCCTCGGCGGCAAAAGGGGGACGATCCAAGAAGAGGTCAAGAATAACATTGGTGTCAAGCAAAGCGCGAGTCATGCATATTTCTCGATTAGATAACGGGTGTAATCCTCCACCAAATCTTCGTCAGTAGGGAGCGGGCTATCGGGTTTCAGCATGCCACGCACTCGCATTACTGAACTCCCCAAAAGAGGTTGTTGATTAGCTGACTCTGTGACTAAGGTGATTAGAAGTTGTAACAAGTCCTGCTGTTCACTGGAAGGAAGTTGTTTAATTTCGCTCACTAATTCTTGATAGGTCATCTAAGCATCCTCCAAAGAAATATCTTCCCTCCTTTAAAGTTTATCACGAGCACAAGCG
Source organism: Anaerolineales bacterium (assembly GCA_015075185.1). Classification (GTDB taxonomy): domain Bacteria; phylum Chloroflexota; class Anaerolineae; order 4572-78; family J111; genus DSQQ01. Next base: position 1,568,162 of record JABTUW010000001.1, read on the forward strand.
GGAGTCAATTGGTTTGGAATCTCACTTGGTCCAGCTAATTCTTTCCTCAGCCCAGCCCCGGCTGGTATTGGTATCGCGCCCAACATAGCCATCAGGCGAACCTTCCATCTCAAAGAGCAGTTGTTGGTCACCACCCGTCGGAGTCATTGCCCAGATTCCCCATGAACCACTACGATAGCTGGCAAAAGCCAGCACCTTACCATCGGGCGACCAGGCCGGCAGGCCATCTTCGGCTGGGTCGTCGGTAAGACGCTGCAAATTAGAGCCATTGGCATTAACGATGTAAATATCCCAGTTCCCTTCCTGCTGGGACATGAAAGCAATTTTCTGCCCATCGGGCGAAGGGGCAGGCGCGGTATCCCGATCAGAGGAGGTTAACACCTGGATATCGGCCAGGGCAATCGTGGCGCTGCGCAGCCCCGGCGCGGTGCTGCCCCAGCCTTTAAAGACTAAGCGGCCATCGAGACCCAGGGTCGGATACTCGCCTTCGCCAATCACCACCCCTTCCGTTCGATCCTGAGAGCTACCCACCCGGATCAAACGAGATTTGCGATCCCCGGCCCGGCGGGAGAGTAAAACAATTTCGCTGCCATCAGGACTCCACGTCGGCAGTTGATCTTCGACAAAATTGGCGACAATGATGGGATTGGCCCCCGAAACATTCATCGTGGTCAACCCCCATGAGTCGAGCCGCCAGGAGTGAAAAGCGATGCGCGAACCATCGGGGCTAAACGCCGGCTGGCTGGCGTTTTTGCGGTAGAGCCGCGTTCCGGAACCATCGGCCTGGCCGAAATAAATATCAAAATCTGTGCCGTTGAAAACCGGATAGGCAATCGTGCCGGAGAGAGATGAATTGGGGATGCTAGCGGCAGGAGCAGCAGCGGTAGCACGGGCGGTCGGCGTCGGAAGCGGGCTGGTGGTTGGTTCCGATGTGGGCGTGTCGGTAGCGGCAGAGGTAGGTTCTTCAGTGGCAATTGGAACTTCCACCACGGGCGTGGGCGTATCGGTGGGCGCGTCGCCCAGGGATTGCACAATCAACGGGGTCGGGGTGAAAGTCGGCTCTCCCTCGGTGACGATGGCCGTTTGGGCCACAGCCTCATTGTTGCCCTCAAGGCCAAAGAGCACGTAGGAGACGCTGCCCAAAATGAGCAGCACCACGAGCAGTCCGACCAGGCCAAACAACCAGGCCGAGACAGGCGCAGCAGATTTGCGGGGAGAGGCAGGTTTGGGGGCCGGCATAGTGGTGGTGCCTGCGGCAGGTGTCCGCAGGGCCAGCCGCATGTCCTCGGCGGACTGGAAGCGCTGGTTGGGATAAATCTCCATGGCTTGCAAAATGACCCGCTCGGTATTTTCTGTTAACAGCGGATTGAGCCGGCGGGGCGGAGTTAACAACTCCGGATTCAGCAAGCGTTGATGGACATCCGGTGGGTAAAGATTCGTCAGCAGGTGGTACATAGTTGCGCCCAAGGCGTAGATGTCGGAGCGGGCGTCAGTATGGTCGTCGCTGCTGGCAAACTGTTCCAGCGGAGCATAGGCTGGTGTGCCGATGCCGCGTAGTTCGGCTTTGGTTTTGGGGTTGCTGCTATCCAGTAATTTCACCAGGCCAAAATCAACCAATTTGGCTTTGCCCTGGAGATTCACCCGGATATTGGCCGGCTTGATGTCACGATGAATAATCGGCTGGGGACGCCGGTTGTGCAAATAGGCCAGCGCATCCAACACCTGGTCGCTCCAATACAGCACCGACTCCTCCGGCTGCGGCTGCCGGGTTCGCTGCAAGGTGCTTTCGAGATCTTCGCCTTCGACATAATCCATCACCAAATACTGGCGCTCATCCTCGATGAAATAGTCAGACACTTTAGGAAGACCCGGATGATCGAGCTGGCCCAGAACGCTGGCTTCGGCCAAAAACTGATCGCGGGAATGGGCCTGGTATTCGGGGCCGGCGTTAGGATCGGGCCGGTTTTCCTTGATAGCGCAGCGCCGTCCCACCAGGCGCTTATCTTCCGCCAGATAGACCGCTCCCATGGCCCCGCAACCCAACACGCTTATAACCTGGTAGCGCCCTCCCAACGTGGTCCGATAGCCCAGCAATCCCCGTAGGGGCGACGGGCAGTTGCTGCATTTCTGGGCCTCATCCGGGTTATCAAAGCTGCAATTTGGGCACATTTGTGACATAGGCTATCCACCAAGGAAAAAGGAACTCGACGGAACTGAGAGAGTGCGAAAGCTAAGCTTTCGCACGTCAAAGCACAGCTTTGACACCCCCCATTTTCTTCTCTATCGTACGGCTGCCAATTCTTGTTCTAACAGGGTGGTTATCCCCGGAACAGTTTCTCCTAAAATGTCGCAGTACACCTTGACCGTGTTTCTGGCAATCGCGGCCTGAGTGTAATGATCTTTGACTCGCTGGCGACCTTTTTGGCGCAGGGCTTCCCGCAGAGACACATCGTCAATTAGTTGTTGGAGTTGCTGCTGCAATTCTACTACGTTGCCTTCACCAAAAGTCAGTCCGGCATCGCCGATAACTTCCGGAATGGCCCCAGAACGAGCGCCGAGGGTAATCACATCGCAGGCCATGGCCTCGATCAAGACCCGGCCAAACTGCTCTTTCCAATTGGGCCGGGTCAGCGAAGGTAAGACCAGCACATCCAGCCCGCTAAAGTAATGAGGCAAATGCGTCGAGGGCAGCTTCTGGTCAAAAGTTACGCGCGGCGCAATACCCAGCCATTGGGTCATCTTTTCCAGCCGCTCCCGATCAGGGCCGCTGCCCAGGATTTGGAGGGTCCAGGGGCCGCTGAGCTGGCTGGCGGCATGCAGCAAAATCTCCAAACCTTTCTCCTCAACCAAGCGCCCGACGTAACCGATAGCCAGTGCAGGCTGGGTCGGCGGGCGAGTCGTGCGTTGTTTGAAGATGCTGATGCGTCCCTGGCGGGCCGGCCGCTGGCGGCGATAATAGATGGCGGGGTCCACCCCAAACTGGGGAATCAGGTGGATAGGGCCGGAGTAGCCTTTACGCTGCCACACCTGGGCCGACTCGCTGTTGCCGGCCAGCAAAGCGTCGGCGTGTTTGAGCACGTAGCGTTCCATCCAACTGAAGGGCGGCGGGTAACGGCGCAGTAAATTCTGCCAGCTAAAGACGACCGTCCCTGCGCCGACGGAGCGGGCTAGGCGCAGGGCCAGAAACGTGGCCAGGTTGTAAGGTTCTTCGTCAATGTGAAAAATATCGGGCCGCACCCGGCGCACAATCTTACCGAGTTTGGGGTAGAAGTGCAGGTGGTAATTGCCGTTAAAGACAATATCACTCACAATCAGCTCATAGCCCTTGGTGTGGACGCGTTCCAGCCGCGTCGGGTCGCGGGGATCATCCCAGGAAGGGGGCACGACGACGGTCAGCTCGACCCCGGGAATAGCAGCCATTTCTTCGAGCTTCTTTTGGTATGCGCCCACAATGCAGGCCTTGGAGAGCATCAGAACTTTCATAAACGCACGGAATTGTACTTTAAGATTTGCCGGGTTAAAAATTAAGATATGTTGAGTGAGGAAGGCATAAAATCGGGCAAGCCACTCTCACAGGAGTATTGTACCACAGAATGGGTTTATTCCTCAAAAAAGTTGGGGGGCGTCTACCCGAAAACCCCAACCACCTCCCGATACGCCTGCAATGTCTCCTCTGCCGTCTTGGCCCAGCTAAACTTCTCTACCTGAGCAAACCCCCGCTCGATCATCATATCGCGAGACTCCTCCTCGGTGCAGAGACGAATAATCGGCGCGGCCATATGCTTGGTATCATGGGGGTCAAGCTGGAAAGCGGCCGGTCCGGCCAACTCCGGGATCGAGGCCGCGTTGGTGGTCACGACCGGCACACCGCAGGCCATCGCTTCCAGGACCGGCAAGCCAAATCCCTCGTAGCGGGAAGGGTAGACAAACACAGTGGCAGCAGCATAGAGCAGCGGGCGGTCCTCTTCGGCAACCCAGCCGGGGGTGATAACAGAATCGGCGAGGCCCAGCTCGCGGGCAATCCGCAGCGGGTCGGGGAAAAAGGGGGTGTCAGTTGCGGGCATCTGCCCGGCCAGCACCAGGGGATATTGGTCGCCCAGGGTGGCGCTGACCCAGGTATAGGCGTGCAGCAGGGCGCTGACATTTTTGCGCACGTCGTAGCCGCCCAAGTACAACACAAAATTCTCCGGCAGATTGTACTTTTTCTTTATCTCGACAAGCTGCTGCCAGGTTTCGGCGGGCTGAAAGTGCGGCGCTGGCGCGAGGTAGACCACCCGAACCTGCTCGGCGGGCAGGCCAAGTTTTTGCAAAATATCCCGCCGGCTGGCCTCCGAGTCGGTCAAGATGATTTTGGCTTGCAAGGCAGCCGCGGCCACCAGCGAGGTATAGAGCCGCACCAAAAAGCCGCCCCGGTATTCTGGCAGGACCATGGGAATCAAATCGTGAATGGTAACCACGGTCGGCACGGACGGAGCAAGGGGCGAGCCGAAGTAGGGTACGTGGGCCAGGTCTACCCCCAGTTTCCGGCAGGCGCGAGGAAAAGTAATCTGCTCAAACCAAACTTTGGCCAGATTGGACACCTGGTTGGCAAAAGGAGTCTTGACCGTATGGAATTTTAGGTGAGGGTATCGCTCAGGCAGGGCAGGGTCAAAGGGTTTGGGCGATATAAGGGTGATGTCCAGCCGGCCATCTGCTTCCAAAAGGGCCGGCAACAAATATTTGAGGTACTGGCCGCTGCCGACCGCAGGGTTATCCCAAAACCAGGCATTGACGGCGATTTTCACGGCTTAAACAAGCCTTCCGGCGGGTCAGGCAGCGGCGCGAAACTGCGGACGCGCAGCACCGCCGATTGACCCGCCAGGGTAAACGCCACCCGCACCGGCAATTCCGTGGCTTCATCGCGCCACAGAGCCAACCTATCGCCATTGGGGTAGGTGAAGGTTAGTTTTTGGACCGGACCGGATGACAGCCGCAGCGCCTCTTGAGTGGCCGTCTCCGGGGCAGTGACCAGTAAGCGGCCGATGATGGCAAAAGCATCACTTATCGGGGAAAGCCGGGCTTCCTCTGATTGGGCAGAATCTTGAGGGGGGTCAAAACGACGGTAGCCCCAGGCGGTCTGCCCGTCAAAGATGAGAACCTGGCCGACCAAGTCCGGGGCGGTCGCTTCCAGAATTTCAAAGCGGTAACGCGAGCCGGCTCGCCACGTTTCCACCGTCAGCGGGCCACCGACGGGCGCAGCGGGCCACTCCATTTCCCAGACACTGTGTTGGTCGGCCTGCCAGGTTTGGGCCAGGATAGTTTGAGCGGCTGCAGGACTCAAGGGTTCTGGGGCAGCGCAGGCGCTCAAAGCCAACGTCAAGAAAATGAATGCGATTTCTCTCGTTCCCAAACTTAGTTTGGGAACGAGAGAAATGAGGAAAAAACTGAGTGCAGGAACGAGAAAAACAGGGAACATAACGAGCAAAAACATAACTTAAATTATAACCGTAGCCTCGTTTATAGGCCAATAGTCACTTGTAAGCGAATCTGTCATGTGGTATAATCCAGCCAATTCAGCGTCAGCCTTACCTTTGATATGGTTATCTGAGAGCCTGATGGCAGGAGGATGTGCATGATAGAAGTTAAGATAGATAGCATTCGCGTTAGTCTGATGTCGCAGCACCGGGTGGTAGTTTTGAAAGATGTGGATACAGATCGCTATCTGCCCATCTGGATTGGTCCTTTTGAAGCCGACGCCATTACGATCCAATTGCAGGGTGTTCAAGTAGCCCGCCCCCTGACCCACGATTTGTTGAAGAGTGTTATAGACGAAATGGGAGCCACTATTTCTCACGTGACGGTCAGCGAGTTGAAAAACGACACCTTTTTCGCCCGGATTGTAATGGATGTGAATGGCCAAAGCATGGAGATTGACGCCCGTCCCAGTGACGCTATTGCTCTGGCTGTGCGGGCCAATGCCCCGCTGTTTGTGGCCGAAGAAGTGATGTCGGCGGCTTCGATTGTGCCGGAGACGAGCCTGGAAGAGGCCGATATGGATCGGGACACTGAACCCCTGTCTGAAGAGGAAGAGGAACAACTGGCCGTTTTCCGTGACTTTATTGACGAGCTTGACCTGGACGACCTGGGTAAGAATTGAGTAACGAAGATCGGGCAGAGCGTCAGGCTGCGGCTGGGTGGGGCCTCAGCAAAGCTCTGTTGACCTCTCTACACCTGTTTTAAGTCATTATTTCTAAAAATCTATTTTGGCTCCACTTAACTCACGTGCGCGGAAAGTCGTTAAAATGTTTGACGAAACCCCGCGCTCGTGTTATGATTCTCGATTAGAACTTTTGTTCTACTCAAAACAAGAGCGGATTATAGTCAAAAAATTTGATTCTATCTGAGTTTCGCGAGTAACAATGGTTGATATTTTACCCGGCACCGTGCCCGATAGATTACAGCCGCATAATGTCGAAGCCGAGGAAGCAGTCCTAGGCTCGCTGCTGATTGACCCCGATGCGATTATTCGGGTGGCTACTTTTTTGCAGCCGGGCGACTTTTACGTGGAGCGCCACAATTGGGTCTTCGAAGCGATTCGCGACCTGCATGAACGGCGCGAACCGGCTGACCTGGTGACGCTGACCGACGAACTGGAGCGCCGGGGCCAACTGGTCGAAATCGGCGGGGCGTCTTATTTGACCAGCCTGATCAACGCCACACCGACCTCGATTCATGTGGAGTTTTATGCCCGCATCGTCGAACGCACCGCCGTTCTACGCCGGCTGATTGACGCCGCCGGACAAATCGCCCGGCTGGCCTACGAGGATACCGAAGACGCCGACGAGGTGGTTGACCGGGCCGAGGAGATCATTTTTGGAGTGGCCGCCCGGCGGGTGGATCGGGATTTGCGGCCCATTCGCCAGGTCCTCGATCAATATCACGACCGGGTGGAGTACCTCTACCAGCATCGGGGCGAGATCATCGGTATCCCTACTGGCCTGGCTGATCTGGACAAGCTTTTGGGCGGTATGCAGAGGTCAGATGTGATTATTCTGGCGGGGCGACCGGGTATGGGTAAAACCTCGCTGGCTCTGAGTATTGCCCTTCACGCCGCCCGGCGCTGGCAGAAACGCGTTGCCATGTTCAGCCTGGAAATGAGCGACGAGCAGTTGGTGCAGCGCCTCATCTCGGCCGAAACCGGCATTGACAGTCAGCGCCTGCGCCTGGGCGACATCAAAGAGAATGAATGGCCGACCTTTATGCAGGCCACCAATCTCCTGTCCAACACTTCCTTTTTTATTGACGACACCCCGGCTATTTCGGCCCTGGAACTGCGGACCAAGGCCCGCCGCCTCCACGCCGAACACGGCCTGGATATGATTATTATTGACTACCTGCAACTCATGCGCGGCGACTCGCGCAGCGAGAACCGCCAGCAGGAAATCAGCTACATCTCCCGCTCGATCAAGGCCCTGGCCCGCGAGTTGAATGTGCCAATTCTGGCCCTTAGCCAGTTGTCGCGCCAGGTTGAATCGCGCCACGATAAGCGGCCTATGTTGTCGGATTTAAGAGAAAGTGGCTCGATCGAGCAGGACGCCGACGTGGTGATGTTTGTTTACCGCGACGATGTCTACAACGCCGATACCGAATTTCCCAACATCGCCGAGATCATCGTCAGCAAACATCGCTCCGGCCCGACCGGCATCTTCTCGGTTTACTTCAAAAAGCACCTGGCCCAGTTTGTGGATTTGGAAGTGCGCAGGCAAGCGATGGAGTATTAAGGGTGAATAGTGAATGGTGAATGGTTAACGATGTCATTCACAATTCACAATTCACAATTCACAATTATGGAAAAGTTCAACGGTTTTCCCGCAGGTGAATTACGCTTTACGTCGGTGCCGGATTTGTTTTTTGCCCGGTTATTACCCCAAATTGACAGCCTGACCGAGTTGAAGGTCACGCTCCATTTTTTGTGGGTCCATTACCGGCAGGCGCGGCAGGTGATCTCGCACAACGAACTGCTGACCGATGAAACCTTGGTCCACAGTCTGGCCCTGCTTGACGAAGATGTGGCCCGTGCCCTTAACCAGGGCTTGAGCCGGGCGGTCGAACGGGGGACGCTGCTCTATGCCGAGGTGGAAGACGAGGCCGGCCGGCACGACCTGTACTTTCTCAACAGCGAGCGGGGGCGGCAGGCGCATGCCAAAATTCTCGCCGGTGAAATGGGCATCGTGGCGGTGAGCGGCGCCGAAATCGCCCCCCCAGCCAAGCGCTCTAATATTTTTGAGTTGTATGAGGCCAACATCGGTTTGCTCTCGCCGATTCTGGCCGATGAACTGAAAGACGCCGAAGCTAACTATCCCCAGGCCTGGATTGAAGATGCCTTCAAAATTGCGGTCGAGAACAACGTCCGCAAGTGGAGCTACATCAGGGCCGTCCTGGAGCGCATGGCTACCTCCGGCCGCGACGACGGCAAAGGTAAAGACGAGGACGGCGGCAACAAACCCTGGTACACCGACGAAGAGCGGCAGTTGATTCAACATTAGTCTGACAACTGGAGTGACAAAGAGCAGCTTTGTCGGTCAAAGCACAGCTTTGACACTCCTTTTTTTATTCGCTGGCTGGCATAATGGACAAATTAGACGAAATTCTTAACCGAAACATCCCTCCCTGGCCGAGCGATCAGCCAACGGAAAATGATCCCGAAATTCTGCTGCCCGCCGAGGAAGAATACCTGTGTCCCATTTGCGGCGGGACGGGCTATTTACGCCAGGATGTGCCGGTCGGCCATCCCAATTTTGGCAAGCTCATGCCCTGCCAGTGCCGGCTGCGGGAGCAGGAAAATAAACGCCTGCAGGAACTGCGGGTCATCAGCAACCTCGAAACGATGGCCCGCTACAGCTTTCCCAAATTTGTCCCCGAGGGCTACGGGCTGACCGAGGAACGGCGGCGTAACCTGCGCATGGCCTACGATATGGCCTATAACTTTGCCAACCAGCCGGAAGGCTGGCTGATTTTGCTGGGCGGCTACGGCTGCGGCAAAACGCACCTGGCCGCCGCCATCGCCAATCAGGTTATCAGTCGGGGTGAGCCGGCTCTTTTTGTCGTCGTGCCGGATCTGCTCGACCACCTGCGGACCACTTACAGCCCGCACAGTACGGTCACGTATGACCAGCGCTTTGAGGAGATCCGCACCGCCTCGCTGCTCATTCTGGACGACCTGGGCGCGCACAGTTCGACGCCCTGGGCACAGGAAAAGTTGTTCCAGTTGTTCAACTATCGTTACAATGCCCAACTGCCGACCGTCGTCACCTCCAACCACGAGCTGGAAGAGATTGACATCCGCATCCGCTCGCGCATGGTAGACCCCGACCTGGCCCAGATTATCAAAATCCTGGCCCCCGATTTTCGCCAGATTGGGGTGGCCCAGGGCAGCTCGGAGCTGTCCAGCCTGTCGCTGCACGCCGACCAGACCTTTGAAAGCTTTAGCCTGCGCGAGGGCGAACTGGATACGGCCAAAGCCGAAAATCTCAAGCGGGCTTTTGAACGCGCCCGCAACTACTCCGCCCATCCCCACGATTGGATCGTCTTTACCGGCACCTACGGCTGCGGCAAAACTCATCTGGCGGCGGCCATCGCCAACGAGGTTTCCAAGCGGGGCGAACCGGCCCTGTTCGTCGTCGTGCCCGATTTGCTCGACCACCTGCGCGCGGCCTTCAATCCCAACAGCCTGACCCCCTACGACAAGCGCTTCGACGAGGTGCGCCGGGCCTCGCTGCTGGTGCTGGACGACCTGGGCACCGAAAGCGCCACTCCCTGGGCCGAAGAAAAGTTGTACCAGCTCTTCAACCACCGCTACAACGGCCGCCTGCCGACCATCATCACCATGGCTAAAGATATTGATCTCAAACCGCGCCTGAAGTCACTCTTTTTGGATGTCGGCCGCTGCACCACCTTTGAAATTATGGCCCCCAGCTATCGCGGCCTGCCGGCCCGAGGCGTGGCTAAAGCCAGGGTGCCGGTCAGACGGGTGCGGTAAGGCAGAGGGTGGAAGATAGAGGATAGAAGATAGTCCTCTATTTACCGCAGAGACGCCGAGTACGCTGAGAGAAAAATAAAAACTCTGTGCCCTCTGTGTCTCTGCGGTGAGCCTTGAGCTAGCTGCAAAAGTCACGATTTGGGTTACTTATGAAAATCACCGACGCCCAGCTCAAGCAAATCTACGCCCACGCCAAAGAAATTTACCCGGCGGAGTGCTGCGGTTTCTTACTGGGCAGCTTTGACGAGGGCGGCCTGGTTCGCCAGGTCCGCCGGGCAACCAACCAAAACACCGAGCGCACCGACCGTTTCATTATCAGCGCCGAAGAGTTTGCCGAAGTCCAGCTTGCCGCCGATGAAACCGGGCTGGACATCATCGGCATCTACCATTCCCACCCCGACTGGCCCGCCATCCCCTCCCAAACCGATATGGACAACGCCTGGGACGAGGTTTACTATCTCATCGCCTCTGTCCATGAAGGCATGCCGCTCAATACCCAAATCTGGCGGCTGGCCGAGAACGGTCCCCGCCGCTTCGAGTGGGTGGCGCTGGAGATTATGGACGAGAGAGTGCTTTAGTGTGCGTGTGCAGGCTAAGGCTGCCCTAAAGTGGGCCACGCACAGGCTGAGTCTAAGAAGTCATGTCATTTCGAGTGAAGCGAAGCGGAACGAGAAATCCCCCATGCCATCTATTGAGAGCAGTACCTCAGGCTACAGAATTTTTGCTTGTGAATATAAAATACGATAACGATGACTAACAATAATATTTCCCGCTATCTCCGCCAAACAATTTTCCCCGGCATCGGCCTTGAAGGGCAGCAAAAGCTTCTGGCCGCCCGCGTGGTCGTCGTCGGCTGCGGAGCGACCGGCACGAACATTGCCAATCACCTGGCCCGGGCCGGGGTGGGCCATTTGACGGTTATAGACCGGGATTTCATCGAGCTGAACAATTTACAGCGGCAGCTCCTGTTCGACGAGCAGGATTTGGCCGAGAACCTGCCCAAAGCTGCCGCCGCCGAGCGCAAGCTGCGGGCAATCAACTCCGAGATCGAGGTGCGGGGCATCGTCAGCGATGTCAACGCCGAGAACGTCGAAAGCCTCATCGCCGGGGCGACCGTCGTTCTGGACGGCACCGACAACTTTGAGACCCGCTACATCCTCAACGACGCCTGTATCAAGCACAACATCCCCTGGATTTACACCGGCGCAGTCGCCACCTACGGCATGAGCCAGACCATTATTCCCGGCCAAACGGCCTGCCTGCGCTGCCTCTTCAACGAAGTGCCGCCGCCCGGCACGACGGCCACGTGCGATACCGCCGGGGTTGTTGGTCCGGTAGTGGCAGCCATTGCCAGCGTCAGCGCCACCGAGGCCATCAAGTTAATCGTCGGCCATGGCGATTTGAACCAGGGTATCATTCATTTCGATTTATGGTACAACACCTTTGAGCAGTTTGAGGGCAACGGTCCCCGCCCCGATTGCCCCGCCTGCCAGCAGCGCAACTTTGAATTTCTCAAGCAGGAGAAAGGCGGGCAGATTGCCAATTTGTGCGGCCGCAACGCAGTCCAACTGCGTGTATCGGGCGCAGGCAAACTGCCCCTGGCCGAGATGGCCGACCGGCTGGCCGCGGTCAGTAAGATTACCGCCCGCAACGATTATTTGCTGCGCTTCATCGTTGACGGTTACGAAATCACCCTCTTCGCCGATGCGCGGGCCATCATCAAAGGGACGGAAGACGAGCGCGTGGCAAGAGGGCTGTACGCTAAATACATTGGCTCGTAAAGATTTGTCGTTGACTATTGACAATTGCCAATAATCAACGGTCAATTGTTAATTGTCAATTAGGGGGAACTATGGACCTCGGTCTCAGAGACAAAGTTGCTCTGGTCACGGCTTCTTCCAAGGGCCTGGGCCGGGCGAGTGCTTTGGCCCTGGCCAGCGAGGGGGCCAAAGTCGCCATTTGCGCCCGTAACGGCAAAATATTAAAAGTCACCGCAGACGAAATCGCCACGGCGACAGGCAGCGAACTGCTGGCCATCCCAGCAGACATGTCCAACTCCCGCGACATCGAGCAGGTGGTCAAGGAGACGGTCAAACATTTTGGCAAGCTGCACATTTTGGTGACCAATGCCGGCGGGCCGCCGGCCGGCGATTTTGCCGATTTTGACGATAAACAGTGGCAGGAAGCCTTCAATTTGACGCTGATGAGCGCAGTCCGGCTCATTCGCGCCGCGCTGCCCCATATGCAGAAGGAGCGCTGGGGGCGGATTATCAACATCACCAGCACCTCGGTCAAAGAGCCGCTGGACAACCTGGTGCTGTCCAATTCAATCCGGGCAGCGGTGCATGGGCTGGCCAAGACGCTGGCCAATCAAGTCGGCCCGTATCGAATTACCGTCAATAACGTCATGCCGGGGACCATTCACACCGACCGGATCGAGCAGTTGGCCCGGACCCGGGCCCAGAAAGGTGAGCAAACCGTCACCGAAGCCATTGCCGCAATGGGCCAGGCGGCTGCGCTCGGCCGGGTCGGCGAGCCGGAAGAATTTGGAGCGGTGGTGGCTTTTCTGGCTTCAGAACAGGCCAGCTACATCACGGGCGTCTCGCTGCCGGTGGATGGGGGGAAGATACAGAGCACGTTTTGAAACGTAATGGTTAAGGGCAAAGTTTGTATTGCTAACCTTCGGAGTTTTTATCATCGCGTCCTTCGATACGCCTTTCGCTTCGCTTAAGGCTACTCAGAATGCGATCATGAGCCAAAAATCATCCTGACGCGAAGCGGGCGTTAGCCCGTATCGAAGGGTGATTTTCGAGCTAATTCCAAACTGAGGTTTGTTACCAAATCAACAAGTTTTATTGCAGCATCTAAAGATCTTGGATGATGGGGGAAATATTGATGGGCTTACTTAAAAAACTTTTTGGCGGCAAAGGCGAAGAGAAAGGTGGGGACTCGACGCCGCCGGCCCCGCCGCAGCGGGAGCCAGAACCAGAACCGCTGCGCATCAACGAAATTACACCCCACGAACTCAAAGCCCGGCTGGATAACGGCGACGACGTGGTGGTCGTGGACATGCGTCAAGGGTGGGAATACCAACACGGCCATATACCAGGCGCGACTCATATGTTTATCAACGACATTCCCGCTCGAATCAACGAGTTGCCCAAAGATAAAGATATTGTCTTTCAATGCTGGCATGGCAACACCAGCCTGCAAGCCTCTGCCTTCTTAATCGAGAACGGCTGGGCCGCCGAGCGGGTATCCAGCTTGAGCGGCGGCATGGCCGGCTGGGTGCAGGCGCACGGGGAGGGGGGTTTGGTAACGGAGTAAAAACTGGAAGGACGGAAGATTGGAAGGTTGGATAGGCAAATTTCCAATCTTCCAACCCTCCAACCTTCCCCTTTTCCTACTGATACGCCAGGCTCTCCCGCACGCTGATCCGTGTGGCCCCACGGGCGGGGAACCAACTGGCGACGATGGACAGCACCACAATAATCCCCAGCCAATACAACGCCCCGGCAGGCGTGTAGCGATAAACAATCTCGGTTTGCAAAGCCGCGCCCATAGCCTGGGTCATCGCGTAACCCGCCGGAATGCTCAAAGGCAGAGCAATCAGCCAGCTCAACAGGCCCAAAATCAAGCCCTCGCCGATAAAGAGGCGGGAAATCTTGCCCGACGATGCGCCGATAGCCCGCATCACTCCGATTTCGCGCCGCCGCTCCAGCACGCTCAGCGACAGCACACCGCTCAGGCCAATACTGCCGACAATGGCGATAATCACGGCCATGGCCGCCAGCAGGCTGATGATGATGCCAAAGCGGAAAAGGATACCCTCGATGATGTCCGAGGCAGTGTCGTCAAAAAAGATGCTCTGGGCATTCACTTTAATCTTGCGGCTGTCAAAGAATTCACGCAGCGTCTGAGCGACCTCGGCCTCGCCGGCGGCGTCGGTGCGCACGGTTTGGACCCATAAGGTGCTGGCCCGTCCCACCTCGCCAATCTCACGCAGCATCGGCTCACGCGGCACATGGGCCGAATTGTTGATGACCGGGTCGAACAGCAGGCCGACCACCTGCCAGTTTGATTCCCCCTTCAGGCCGTGATCCAGGGTGATCCAATCGCCAATGCCCACGCCGACGTCTTCGGCCAGTTTTTGGTTCAGCACCACCGCATTGGTGTCATCTGGCTGCAGCCAGCGCCCCACCCGCATCTGCGGGCCGTAGAGCGTGGTCGGCAGCGGCACGCCAAACACCGTCGTGCTTTTGTCATCGTCCGATTCAGGCTGATTGGCCGGGCGAATCTTGGCGGCGGTGAAACCCCACATCTCTACGGCTTTGACCCCCGGCTGGGCCAGGGTCATCTTTTCGACCATGCCGATCCGTTCCGGGTCTTCAAATTGCAGATTCACGTTGAAATTGAGAATCTGGAACAACAGGTCGGTAAAGGTATAGGTGGTCGAATCGCGCACGCTCATGACCATCATAAAAATGATGCCGCTGCCCACCAGGGTAATCTGGGTCAGCACAACGCGCCACTTGTTGCGAAAGGTGTTGCTGATGGTCAGCAGGACCAGCCGCGAGACATATTTCATGCGGGCCACCAGCCGGTCGAGCAGGCCCACCGCGCCGCCCAGGCCATAGGTGCTGATGGCCTCGCGGACGGTAATGCGCGACCCGTTCGTCACCGGAATGAGCGAGGCGACCAGAGGGGCCAGCAGGGCAATCGCCACCTGGACCAGGATCGCCCGGGGCGACACCTGGAACGGGCCGGGGTCAATATTGAAAAAAGTGAGCATGAAGACGTTAATGCCATACGCGCCCAGCGCGCCCAGCGGCACTGCCACCGCGAGCGCCAGGAAGCCGTAGATAAATACGGTCAAAAGGTAGATGCCCAGGATTTGGCGGGTATTGGCCCCAATGGCTTTCATAATGCCGATCTGGTTGACCTGCTGGGCAATCACCGCATTGATGGTGTTGTAGACCAGGAACAGGCCCAAGATCAGGATCAGGCTGCCCATAATGCTCAGTACCAGAAAAAGACCGTCCAGGAAGTCTTGCAAAAAGTGCTTGTTAGGATCGGCAGTGCGGGCATTTGGCTCTGAACCGAGGGCTGCGCCGGTCGTCTCAATATCCTGCTTTTCCAACTGGCGCTGCAATTTATCGGCGATTTCAGTGACCTCGACCGGGTCGTATTCGGCGGCGCTGGCCAGGAACTGGTTGAAATCGCGTTCGCCGGTCAGGTCGCCATAATAGTCGCGGCTGGCATAAAATTGAGCGCCGCCGCCCATGCTGGCCGGGAAAACGGTCCGGTTGGAGAGGATGCCCTCGACTTTGACCACCCGCTCCTTGTCGTTGACCCGGATGTAAATTTGCCCGCCCAGCGGAATATTGAAGAAGGCGTCATTGCCCTTCTCCATGGCAAAGTCCTTGTCGTTAGGCCAATCGCCGCTGATGAGGGTCAGCTTATTGAATTTTTGCTCTTCGTAATCGTCGCGGGCTGTTAGACCGGCCGCCTGCCAGGGTTCGTTAGGGCTGAGCCGCCACTCGATATTGGTGGTCAGCAGCCCTTCCACTTCCTCCACACCGTCAACGTTTTTCAGGGCGGTCAATTCTTCGTCGTCAATTTCGGGATTCACTGCCATCACGATCATGGCCGGCGAGCTGGCCCGCCAATCTTTCGACATGACCGCGCGCATAATGTCGCTGCCGCCTATTGTCGCGCCAATGGCAAACGCGCCTATCGCAATAATCAGCACAACCTGCGCCGTCCGGCCTTTATTGGCCCACAAATCGCTCCAGATTTTGTATCGAATCACACCCATCGTTGTTGCCCCTTCGAGAGTAGACAGTAGACGGTAGACAGGAGACAGGGGATTAACATCCTCCTTACTTCCTACTCCTTACTCCCTACTTCTTGAGTAGTTTACCCCAAAACTGAGGGATTGCCATCAGACAAAAGGGGGATTTTACTCTCGGTCTGAGGGCGGATAAAAAGAGGAGGTTACTTGATGAGAAACACCGGGTGACGCGGCGCTTCGGCCACAAATGCTGGCAGCGGCGAGTCAGGCTGAACTTCGAAGTAGGGCCGGACATAGGGCACATCCGTGAGATACTTTTGCAGCACCGGCGCGCTCTCCTCTGGCCCTAGCTCAGTGATGGATACCGTCTCAGAGCGGCCCCCGCGGGCCAGCGTAACCTGCCCAGCAGCACGGGCATTGCGCACCCAGTTGACCTCGCCAAAGGGAGCAACCAGCCAGCGTCGGTCACCCTCCTCGACCAGAGTGACCGGAATGTTGTGGAGTTTACCGCTCTTGCGCCCTGGTACGGTGAGGATATAATTCCCTTTCGGCCCCAGGCCAAAGTGGATGAGCGACTGTATCAACCGGTTCACCAGTCGCTGGCGGGTTGTGACTTGATAAGTTTTTGCCATTGTTTGAAACCCGGTTTAATTTTTCACCATAAAGACACAGAGGCGCAGAGAATTTTTCCGTCGGCGGTCGTTTTCTAGACGTACGCCAGGCTGTCCCGTACACTGATCTGGGTGGCGCTGCGGGCCGGCAGGATGGAGGCCAGGGTGGAGATGACCAGCACAATGACCAGCCAGACCAGCACGGCGGTGTAGTTGTACTGGTAATCCAGGTTAGCATCGAACATGGCCTGGCCAAGAGCGTTGGCCAGGGGTTGGGCCAGGGCAAAGGACAGGGGCACGGCAATTAACCAACTGAACAACCCCTGCAGAACTCCCTCCATCATAAACATGCCCATGATCGTGCGTGAACGCGCCCCGATGGCCCGCATCACCCCGATTTCGCGGGTGCGCTCGACCACGCTGATGGAGAGGGATCCCATCAGGCCGATGCCGCCGACCAGGGCGACGATGACCGCTAGCATCATCAGCATAGTGGTGGTCACGTTGAACTGGCTGATAGCGTCTATCCGGTCCTGGGGGGTCGTGCCCGTGTCAAAGACATTGATATCCATGTTCCGGTCTTCGTACATGTTTTTGATTTGGGTATAGAGCGTGTTGACGGCAACCGGATCGTGACTGCTCGTGCGGACGAGCAGCCGGGTGGTCTTATTGTACTGCTTGGACGCTGCGGCAACCGACTCCAGCGGGGCGTAAATCGGGGTAGCGTCGAAGCCGCCATTGAAAATGACCTGGAAGAGGCCGATCACTTTCCACTGGGCGTCGCCCAGATCAAACAGGTTTAGAGTGACGATGTCGCCCACTTTAATGTTGTTATCGTCGGCGGTATCTTTGCTGATGACCAGCACCCGGCCGTCGCCGGGTTGGAACCAGCGCCCGGCGACGATGAGTGGTTTATAATAGTCGCTGCCCGCCGGAATGCCGACCACCTGCGCTCCGACGCCGGCTTCTTTAAGGCGCTGCCCCTGTTTCAAGATGGCGGCAGGCGCCGTGTACCAGAGATCAGCCCCGGCAACGCCCGGCACGGTGCGGAGCATACTTTCCACCCGCCGCTGCGGCTGCGGGTCACTAAAGCCCAGACGCATGTCAAAGCCGCGCCGGTTCAAATCGGTGTCGAGGGTGTAGCTGATCGAGGCCGACAGGCTCATGACCATTAAAAACATCGTGCCGGCCCCAACCAGCACGATCTGGGTCAGGATCAGGCGGCCCTTGCGCCGGAACATATTGCCCAGGGAGATGGCGTAGGGCGAGGAGAGCAGCCTCGCCCCCAGGCGCTCGATAGTCCGGTCGAGCCAACTGAAGCCAAAATCGCCGCCCAGGCCGTAGCTGGCAATCGCCTCGCGCACGGTGATCGCCGCGCCGCTCAAAACGGGCCACAGCGCGGCCAGGGCGGGAATCAGGGTAGCGGCAATGGCCTGGTAGGTCACTGCCCGCAGCGATATCTGAAAGAGGTCGTAATCAATATTGAACAGGTTCAAAAACCACTGGCTAATGCCAAAAGCGGCCATTGCGCCCGGCAGCAGCGAGATGAGCAAAGCCAGCAGGCCGTAGATCAATACCGTCGCCAGGTAAATTTTGAGAATGGTAGCCGTGCCGCCGCCAATGGCCTTAATCATGCCGATCTGGTTGATCTGCTGGGTGATCAGGGCGGTCATCGTGTTGGTCACCAGGATGACGCTCATGAACAGCGAAACCACCGCCAGGACTTGCAGCACCAGGTTGATCCCTTCGATAAAAAAGCGGCCCCAGTGCTCCCCCGGGTCCTGATAAGAGGTAAAGCCGACACCGATACCTTCTTTAGCCAGCCGGTCTTTCAGTTCCGAGGCCCGATCACGGGCAAACTCGGCGCTGTAGGGTGAAACCCGGACCATCAACTGGTTGTATTCCCCCTCCGGGATATTGAAGCGTTCCAGGCCCTGAGCGTCGGTGAAGAAGACGGCGTCGCCGCCAAAAGCGGGCGGCTCGACAAAGTTGTGCCGGATTTTGCCGGTAATGCGGAAGGCCCGGTCGGTTTTGTCCAGCTCAAGGATAACTTTATCGCCAAGCTCCACCCCAAAGAATTGGGAGGAGAGCCGCTCGATAGCAAAGTCGTCCTTTTCCGGCCACACCCCCTCTTTGAGCTGCAGGGTGTCGTAAGTTTGATCCTCGTAATCGTCGCGCATGAGCAGCCGGGCGGCCCGCCACTCGTCCTCCGAGTGGATTTTGTAGCGCACGGCGACCTCGTTCATCACCTCGATGTCCTCGACGCCGGGGATATCTTCCAGTCGGTCGGCGGTCTCCCGGTCAATCCGCTCGCTGAGGGCCATAAAAAAGTGCGAGGGCACAACGGCCTGGTGGGCGCGGTCCATGCCCGACAGCAGTTGGTCCACCATGCCAAAGATGGCTCCAATGGCAAACACGCCGATGGCGATGCTCAACACCGCCAGGGCAGTGCGGACTTTATTGTTCCAGAGGTCAAACCAGACTTTGTTCCAGATAACGCTCATAGCGATTTACCCATAGGCCAAACTATCTCTCACACTAATCTGCGTTGCATTGCGAGCCGGCAGGATGGAAGCCAGGCTGGAAATGACCAGAATAATCCCCAGCCAGATCAACACCGCCTGGTAATTGTACTGGTAATCCAGATTGGCATCGAACATGGCCTGCCCCAGCAGTTGGGCCA
Organism: Anaerolineales bacterium; assembly: GCA_015075185.1. Taxonomy (GTDB): domain Bacteria; phylum Chloroflexota; class Anaerolineae; order 4572-78; family J111; genus DSQQ01. Next base: position 1,587,268 of record JABTUW010000001.1, read on the forward strand.
GCGAAGCGGCGGCGACAATCGAAATTGGCACGGCGACCAGCCAGCTAAAGAGGCCCTGCAAAATTCCTTCCATCATAAACATACCCATAATCGTTCGCGAGCGCGCGCCGATGGCCCGCATCACCCCGATTTCGCGGGTGCGCTCGACCACGCTGATCGAGAGCGACCCCATTAAGCCAATCCCGCCGACCAGGGCGACGATAACCGCCAGGAATAATAACATCGTCGTGGTGATGCTAAACTGGCTGTCCGCCGAAGTTCGTTCCTCGTTGCCGGTCTGGTTGAAGAGGATATCCATGTTGCGGGCGGTGTAGCGATCCACCAGTTCATCGCGGACGGCGTCGGTGAAGATAGCCTCGCTGCTGGCCGTGCGCACCCGCAGCGAGCCGCCTTCGTTGTGCTTCTTGGTGGCCGTAAATACGGCGTCCTGCGGAGCGTAAAGCGTATCGCTGCTGAAGTTGCCGCCAAAAATCACCCGGTACAGGCCGACCACCTGCCAGTCGTCCTTACCCAAATCGCCCAGGTCAAGGGTGATCGTATCCCCCAGGGCAATGTTGTTGTCTTCCGCCGTCTCCTGGTTCATGACCACGACCCGGCCATCGCCCGGCTGAAGCCAGCGCCCGGCAACCACCAGGGGCCGGTAAAAGTCGCCGTCCGCCGGGAGGCCGACCAGTTCCGCGCCCAGGCCGGCTTCTTTGGCCCGCTGCCCCTCTTTAAGGATCGAAGCCGATTTACTAAACCAAACCTCAGCTTTCTCCACCCCGGCCACCGACTCGGCCATCTGCACCATCCGGTCCATGCGGTAGTTGTCGTCGAAAATGATGAACAGGTCGAAGTTGCGCCGGGCAAATTCGTTGTCCAGGGTCATATTGATTGAGGAGGTCAGGCTCATGACCACCAGGAACATCGCCCCGGCGGTAATCAGCACCAGTTGGGTCAAAATCAGGCGGCCCTTGCGCCGGAACATGTTGCCAATGGCAATCACGTAAGGCGCCGAGAGAAGCTTTTGCCCGACTCGCTCGACCGTGCGGTCCAGCCGGTTCGAGCCAAAATCGCCGCCCAGGCCGTAGCTGGCAATCGCCTCCCGCACGGTGATGGTTGCCCCGCCCAAGATCGGCCAGAGCGCCACAATCAGCGGCGCCACAATAGCGGCCAGGAGTTGATAAATGAGGGCGCGGGTCGAGATTTGGAAGATCTCGTAGTCAATGTTAAATAGGTTCAGGAACCACTGGGTAATCCCAAAGGCCAGCAGCGCGCCCAGCGGCAGGGCGATGAGCAGGGCCAGCAGCCCATAGACCAGCACCCCGGCCAGATAAACCTTCATCACGTCGCCAGTTTTGCCGCCGATGGCTTTGATAATACCAATCTGGTCGGTCTGCTGGGTGATCAAGGCGGTCAGTGTGTTCAGCACCAGCACCACGCTGGAAAAAACCGAAATTACGGCCAGTACTTGCAGGACCAGGTTAAGGCCCTCGACAAAAAAGCGGCCCCAATGTTCTTCCGGATCTTGATAAAAGGTCACAGCCACGCCAATGTCTTCTTTGGCCAGCCGGTCCTTCATCTCCGAGGCGACCTCTTTGGCCAGCTCCAGGCTGTAGGGCTTGACCCGCACCTTGAGATTGCCAAACTCGCCCTCGGGAATCTCAAAACGCTCCAGCCCTTGCGCATTGACAAAAAAGACGGCGTCGCCGCCGAATTGGGGCGGCGGTACAAAGGGATGGCGAATCTTGTTGGTAATCGGCAGGGCGCGGTCCATCCCGTCGAGTTCAAAGATAACCTTATCGCCGATGTCAATGCCGTAAAACTGGCTGGACAGACGCTCGATACCGACCTCGTCATCCCGATGGGGCCACTCGCCCTCCTTGAGCTGCAGGATGTCGTACTTCTGCTCCTCGTAGTCGTCGCGCATGACCATCTGGCCGCGTTTCCACTCGTCTTCCGGGTGAAGTTTGTAGCGCACCGTGACTTCATTGGTAACTTCCACCGCTTCAACGCCCTCGATGTTTTCCAGGCGAATGGCCGTGTCACGGTCAATCCGGTCTATCAAATACATTTGGATGTGCGAGGGAGTCACGGCCTGGTGGGCGTTGTCCATCCCGGAGAGCAGTTGGTCCACCATGCCAAAAATAGCGCCAATCGCAAAAACACCGACGGCTATGCTTAACACCGCCAGTGCTGTGCGAACCTTGTTATGCCACAGGTCAAACCAGACCTTGTACCAGATGACACTCATTATAACCTTCTATATGTTACTTATTGCGTCTTTCGTTGCTGCCCCCCTTAATTTCCACAGGTTCTCTTATTCCTGAAATCGTTTCTGGAATAAGGTGATACGTGATGCGCGAGGAGTTACATTCCAAAAATATTGCGCATCACGCATCACGTATTACATTTTAGTATCCTGTCCACGTCGCCCCGCCGACAAACTCATCACGGGTGATCTTGCCGTTGGTAATTTCGACCACACGGGGCACGCGCTTGGCCAGCTCTTTATCGTGAGTAACCATAATCATCGTCTTGCCCTGGTCAACGAGCTTGCTGAATAGTTCAAACACATCGCCCGCAGTACGGGTATCGAGGTTGCCGGTCGGCTCGTCGGCCACCAGCAGGGGCGGGTCGTTGGCCAGAGCGCGGGCAATAGCCGCTCGCTGCTGCTGCCCACCGGAAACCATGCTCGGCAGTTTCTCGGCCTGGTCGGCCAGGCCGACCGTTTCCAGCAGCTCCATGGCTCGCTCGCGCCGCTCTTTGGGACCGTACTTGTTGGCAAAGTCCATCGGCAAAATAACGTTTTGCAGTAAGCTGAGGGCCGGCAGCATCTGGAAGAACTGGAAGATGATACCGACGTTCTCGCCGCGCCATGAGGCCAACTGGTTCTCACTCATTTTGTGGACTTCCCGGCCGGTCACGACCACCTGGCCAGCCGAGGGCCGGTCAATGCCGGTGATCATATTCAGCAGGGTGGATTTGCCGTTGCCTGACGGCCCCACAACCGAGACAAATTCACCGGGTTTCACATCAAAGGAAATCCCCTTAAGAATAGTCACTTCGCCGTCGCCCACCTTAAAGTTTTTGACCACATCTTTAACCTGGATGATACTGTTATTTCCATTACCGTTGGTATGGCCATTCGTCTTGCTCATCGTTGGTACTCCTTAATTTTAAGGCTGAGGGATGAAGACGGAAGGATGAAATTTCTCTTCTTCATCCTTCACAAACTGATAGCACTGCGCGTCCCTCATCCTTTCTGTTGCGCTGCCCAGATTAGATTGACTTTGGGCCGGTAGTTGTCTGCATCGTACATTTCGTCCACATCCACCTGGTTGATACCCTGGGTAACAATTTGCAGGTCAACATCGGTTAAATTGTAACGCTGCTGGTAGGCGGTCATCCGGCCAAATTTGCCTTCTTTCAACAAGCGCGTCGCCAGGATGGCAAAATTGGTCGCGCCTATCAAATCCTGACCATCGGGCGAGCCGGTGCGCAGCAAGTAAGTCAGCGGCTGCATAAAGACCTCTTCGCCGGTCAGATGTTGCAGCAATTCGGCTGCCACCATCCCACTGCCGGCCAGGCTGCTGCCGGTTTCGACCACTTCGTCCAGAATAAATTCCTCTTTGGCCTTGATCTCTTTGGCCTTGTCTTCGGTGAGCAGCTTTAACACTTCGGACTTGCTGCGCGGTGAGAGGTGCGGGGTATATTTTAACAGCTTCTCCGGCACAATCCGCGAGCCATCGCTCACCGTCACCACCGCGTAATTGCCGGGGGTCACACTCTTATCGCGCATGGTCAGATAAGCCAATCGCTCCGGGTCATATGGTACTTCGGGAATGATGGCCCGGTCGGCCCCGGCCAAAAACGCAGTCATCAACGAACTCAGGCCCGACTGCACCCCAAAAGTTTCGATGACTACGATCTGCTCCCGCGAGCCGGCCAGGGCACGCAGTTCATGAATGAAAGCCACGGCGCGGGCCAGGCCGGTGCTGAAGCCAATGGTGTAATCCGTGCCGAAAATGTTGTTGTGAACAGTTTTCGGAATAGCGATAACGGGTACACCGGCCCGGCTCAGATGGGCAGCATACTTGAGCATATCATCATCGCCCAGTACGAGCAGGGTCTGGAAACCCAGACGGTGAACAACATCCTTGATATGATCGGTCAGGTCTTGAGTTTCAACATTGGTCCGGCGCAAAAATTCAGGCACCACCCGGCGCGGCGCCTTGAGCGGATTAACCCGCGACGCGTGCAGGAAAGAGCCGGGGGTCCGGTCAATCGGGCGGACAACCGGCTTGGTCAGTTCGATAAAATGCTCGCCGTAGGTCGTTGGATCGTGATAGTTGTAATTGATAAAACCTTCCCAGCCCTTGCGCACCCCAATCGGTTCAAATCCCTCGTCAATCGTCCGGTAAACCAGGCTCTTGAGGCACATATTTAGCCCGGGTACATCCCCCCCCCCGACCAAGATCGCCACTCGCTTACTCATACAAAACTCCTCATCCGAAACGTGATGCGTGAAACGTAATTTGATACTGATTACTGACTACTGACTACTTCCCCCACGAGATCATTCGCTCATCCACACCGGCGTAGTTTAAACTGTGGCCGTTGAGGGCGCCGTTGGGGAACATCGGGCGCTGGTTAGAGCCGTCGGCATTCATAATCCAGATTTCCCACTTGCCGCTGCGGTCGCTCACAAAGGCAATCTGCGTGCCATCAGGCGACCAGGCTGGGGCGGCATTATTCCACTTCTGGTTCTCCACCGGCACCAATCGTTCCTTGCCATCCACAACCTGGCTGACCAGTTTGGTTTGCTCGGCCAGGACCGTGATCGGAGTGCTGGTCAAACGCTGCTGGCTGCTGCCATCAGCATTCATCGTGTAGACTTCCCAGTTGCCGTCTTGCCAGTAGGAGACCGCTACCCGGCTGCCATCCGGCGAGAAGACCGGCGCGCGCTCCCGGGCATCCGTTGTCACAAAACGGCTCGTATTGCCGGACAAATCGTACAGGGCGATACCGCCGCCACCAACGGTATAAATCACTTCGTTGGGTCTGGCCGGGTTCCCGGTCGGGCTGTAGGAATACTGCCCGGCGGCTAAATCCTGCAATTGTCCGTCAGCCAGCTTGACTTGCTTCAAGTGCCAGTTGGCATCGGCCGGGATGCGATACTTTAAGATACCATTCTCGATTTCAACATCCCTGGCATTCGAAGGAACATGGACGCCATCTTCATTTTGGGCTGCTTTGGACAGGTCAACCCGTTCTTCTTTCTCATCGAGCCGCCCGCCGTTTTGCCAGCTAAAAACGATACTCGTCCCGTCGGCGGACCAGGTGGGCGATTTCATCTGCCGCCACCCCTTGGTTAAAACCTGCTCACCGCTGCCGTCAAGGTTAATGGTGTAAAGCGCGTATTCCGGCTCCCAGCGGGTGAAGGCAATCTTTGAGCCGTCCGGCGACAACTGCGGATCAATCCCGTTGGTCACATATTTCAGGCCGGTCCCGTCGGCGTTGATAACATAGATGCCGCCGCCGCTTTGGGTCTGGAAGACCAGCTTGCCGCTGCCATTACCGGCCACCGCACTGACGCTCGGCGCAACTGTCGTCTGAGCCGTGTTCGCCGGTGTGTTGTTTACCGCCGGAGCCAGGAGCAGGTCAATCCCTTCTACCTGCCAGCGGCCATTGTACTTGCCAACATAAACGTTAACCTGGCGGTCGTCTGGCTGCAAGACCGCCTGAACCTGGAAGGTCTGGTCGGTGGCCCAGCTCGCCGCTGTAATTTCAAAATCGGTGACCAGCGGGTTCTGCAGACCGGCCACTATAGTATCGCTGTTCCTGACATCATCGGTCAGGTAGAAGTTCATGGTGCCGGCCAGTTCGGGCCGGGTCAGGGTAGTCAAGAAGCTTTTGGCCGCGGCCCGGGCCAGATTGGTATCAAGGCTGTCAACCGTTTGAGGCGCATTTTCCTGGGCCAAAGCCGGGGCGCTGCTGACACCGAACATCACCATCACTGCTAAAAGGAGCACGTAGAGCATATAGCGTATTGCGTATTGCGTATTGCGTGAGCTGCGTTTCATAATTACTCACCTACCTTATAGTATCTATTTACAGTTCCGGCCCAATTTCGATGTCCACGAAGGTGGTCATCCCCCAGCGCAGGCGGGAGACGTCGCCGCTGGTGATGTCAATCAACACGGTGTAGGTCACGTCGCCCGCTTTGGTCACAGATTTGGGGGTGATGCGGACCACTTTGCCGTCGAACTCCTCGCCGGGCAGGGCGTCAACGCTGATGCTCACACGAGCGCCCTCGCGTACATTGACCACATCAATTTCGGTCAGGTCGTCGGTTTCGATTTGCCACTTCGAGCTGTCGCCCAGGGAGAGCGCCACTGTGCCGGGCTGGACAATTTCGCCTTCATCCAGATTCAGTTCGCCGATAGTCCCGGCAAAGGGGGCAATCAACTCGGTCTTGGCCAGTTCGGCCTGGGCTGAGGTAATACCCGTTTTAGCACTTTCGACCCCGGCTTCGGCAATTTTGACCCCAGCTTCGGCCACAGCGATTTCCTCAGCCGTAGCCCCGGTTTTTACATCAGCCAGGGCTGCTTCCGCGCTGGCAACATCGGCCTGGGCCTGAGCGATCTGCTCCGGGGTTGCACCGGCCATTGCCTGGGCCAGAGCGGCCTGCGCTTTAGCCACACCGGCGCGGGCCACGGCAATGGCCTCGCCGGTTGCGCCGTTGACCAGCTTATCATATTCAGCCTTGGCCGCTTCATAGGTCAAGGTTGCTTTCTGCAAAGCTACGCCGTAAGGCTCAGCCACTTTAGGGTCGCCGTAAACGAACCGGTCGTAGTCGGCCTGGGCCAGGCGAACTTCAGCTTCAGCTTGTAACATTTTGGCCGAGGCTGCCTGCAAATCTTCATCCCGCGAGCCGGCCAGGACTTCGTTCAGACTGGCCTGGGCCACGGCGACTTCAGCCTTGGCCACGTTGATCGCTTCCTCGGTTGGCCCGGCGATTTGCTCGGCCAGAGCAGCTTGCGCTTTGGCCAAAGCGGCTTCCGCCTGGGCAATCTTTTCCTGGGTTACGGGCGCCTTGGTGTTGGCCAGATCTGCCTGGGCCTTGGCCAGGTTGGCTTCAGCCTCGATCAGACCGGCTTGAGCTGCAGCCACTTGAGTTTGATAGCTCGTTTGGTCTAACTGGGCCAGCACGTCACCCTTGGCGACTTTATCGCCCTCTTCGACTTTGATGGTAGCGACCCGTCCCCCAATTTCAAAGGAGAGGTCGGATTTTTTCAGCGGCACTACAAAAGCCTCGGCAGAAACTACCTGGGGCTGTTCGGCGGCGCTGGCCTCGGCAACCGGCTCAACCGTGGGTGTTGACGCTTCTCCACAGGCGGTAATCGCGCCGATGGCCAGGACAAAAGCGAGAGTTGTGGCAATTAACTTGAGGTTCATAAGTTGCTCCTTCATCTTTGCATGCATCGGGTAAACAATTTACCTTGCTTGGTTTGCTAATTTCATCTTTTTTCTTGTTCCCGAACTGAGTTTGGGAACAAGAGCAATTTGGTAACTTTCGCCTGCCTCGTATCCTCTACGAATCACGCAGCAGAAAGTTGTTTGTTTTTAAGTCCTTCGGCAAAAATCCGAAGGGTCCGGCGGTGAATACGTTCAAAATCGGCCTGGAAGTGGCGCAAATGGGTTTGCCGCAGCATGGCCATTCCGTGAACCAGTGACCAGAAACTGTAGGCAATTTCCTGCAGACTGTACTCCTCGCCCAGGGTTAGTTCCTCGGCCTCAATGACCGCTCGAACCGCCTGAAGCAGCAGGTGGTACGGCGAGCCTTCATCAATCTTCTGATTAAATGAACTCCGGCTCGCGGTGAGATGGCTAAAGATGAGCCGGAAATACTCTGGATGGTCTTGAGCAAACTCAAGGTAAGCCAACCCCATTTGGACCAGCCGCTCCGCAGGGGATAAGTCAGCCGGAACTCGCTTGAGATAATTCCGCATCAGCTCCAGTCCCTCGGCGCGGATTGCGGCTACAATTTCATCTTTGCTGTTAAAGTACTCATACAAACCGGAAGGGCTGTAATCAATCCGGCGGGCCAATTCCCGCAGCGAGAGGCCGTCCAGCCCTTTTTCTGTAATAATTTCTTGAGCGGCCTGCAAAATCGTTGCTTTGGTTTTGAAATAACGTCGTTGGCGCGGTGTCTCTTTAATCATTTTGCCGAATTCTATTCACTAAACGAACAATGTACGGAAGTATTGTATTTATCGAATTTTGTTCTGTCAACAATCAACGTTCGTAAACTGTGTCCTTATCACTTTTTTAACTCATACCCGCATTATAACAGCCAGGTAGGTGAAGTGTCATCCATCAAAAGTTGTATTGTAGAGCGACGAAAGTTGGATTCTGGTTACGTCTGTTGTCCTTGGTTCACAGTGTACCAAATCCAATCCCCGTTTTCTAGTGAAACAGGTCACGTTTTTGAATGCGGGAGGTCATACAATTAGTATGGCCTGGGTCACTTGGGGTGTTCTGCGTAAAAATCGGCGCTTTTATTTAGATATAATTAAGGTGACAGGCACTTATCGGACTACTAATTGGGCTTATTTGAACAAAACCTGCCTCTATTTAGTGTTTAAAAGTGCCTGTCACCTAGTTTTTCCTTATTTCCGATAGAGTCTATAGTCGTGATTCTGGTAGAATAAATCCACTCATAAATTTCACGTTTACGGAGGTTCTCCCCTACCTATGAACGCACACTGGGATATTCTGGGAATTGGCGCCGTGGCGGTAGACGACCTGCTGTATGTTGCCCGCTATCCTCAGCCAGACAGTAAACTGCCTGTCCTGGCCAAACGGCGCGAGGGCGGCGGCTTGACCGCGACCGCGCTGGTGGCGGCCTCTCGGCTGGGAGCGCGGGCGGCTTATGCGACCGTACTGGGCAATGACGAGTTATCCCGTTTTTCCATCGAGGAACTGGAACGAGAAGGGGTGGACTGTACCTCCATTCAACGCGAGCCTGAGGCTCGGCCCTTTCACTCAACGATCATTGTAGATCAGGCGACGGGCAGCCGCACCATTCTCTATTCGGCGGAGGGCGTGACCTCGCTGCGCCCTGCCGAGGTGACTGAAACCTTGATTAGCGGCTGCCGGGTCCTGTTTGTGGACAATCGAGCGATTGAAGCCGGCGTCCGGGCCGCGGAATTAGCGCACAGCCGCGGCATTCCGGTTGTCGGCGATATTGAGCCGGAAATTGGGCCGGAAGCGCTGGATTTGATGCGCCACATTGATCATCTGATCATCGGCATCGAGTTGGCAGGGCAGGTTACGGGAGAAAGCCGGCCGGAGCGGATTGTCGGAGCGTTAGCCGGTTCCGAACGAGCCTGTTGTGTGGTCACCGCGGGCGAGCAAGGCTGCTGGTATTCAGAATGGGGGAGAGCAGTGGAGTACTTGCCCGCCTTCCGGGTTCAAGTGGTAGACACCACCGGCTGCGGCGATGTTTTCCACGGGGCCTACGCCGCCTGCCTGGCGCAGGGCGAAAGCGTCGCTGCCGCCATCCGGGTCGCTGCGGTGGCTGCTGCCCTCAAAGCGACACAGCCCGGCGGCCGGACCGGGATTCCTAACCGGGCGGCAGTGGATGATTTTTTGGTTAAGCATAAGCCAGGCTCTCCCGCACGCTGATGCGGGTGGCATTACGAGCGGGGACAATCGCAGCCAGGGCGGCAATAGCTAAAATAATCCCCAGCCAGATCAAGACCGCGCTGTAGCTGTAGCTGTAATCCAGGTCAATATCCAGCATGGTCTGGCCCAACTGCCGGGCGACCGGGTAGCCGATGAGGAAAGAGAGCGGCGCGGCCACCAGCCAACTGATCAGCCCCTGCAAGACACCCTCCATGATAAACATGCCCATGATCGAGCGGGAACGCGCCCCAATCGCCCGCATCACCCCAATTTCGCGGGTCCGCTCGACCACGCTGATGGAGAGCGCGCCCATCAGCCCAATCCCCCCGACGAGGGCGACAATAACCGCCAGCATCAACAGCATGTTGATGTTGATGGCGTACTGGCTGTCGGCAAACTGCCGGTCTTTGAAGGTGTTGCCCGTGCCTTGCAGTTCGACGTCCATATTGCGGCCTTCAAACAGGGTTTGCAACTGGCTGGAGATAGCGGCCAGGGCCGCTTCGTCATGGCGCTCCGTCCGCACCAACAGCCGGGTACCGCGATTATGTTTATTGGTCACATCATAGACGGCCTCGAGAGGAGCATAGGCCGGCGTGTCATTAAAATTATCGTTGAAAACGGTCTGGTAGACGCCAATCACCCGCCATTCCACGTTCTGGCCCAGGCCGTTCAAATTGAGGGTGACGACGTCCCCTATCTTGATTCTGTTGTCGTCTGCCGTATCCTTACTGATGACCAGCACCCGTCCATCACCCGGCTCCAGCCAGCGCCCGGAAGTAAGCAGCGGCTGGTACATGGGGCTGCCGGCGGGCAGGCCGGTCAGTTGGATGGCTGCGCCGGCGTCGCGCAGCCGCTGCCCCGCTTTCAGTAGAGAGGCCGGTTGGGTCAGCCAGACTTCGCTTTGTTCGACCCCTGGCACGGTTTGGGCTATTTTAGCCAGCCGGTCGGCCCGCTGGCGGTCTTCAAAATTAATGCGCACATCATAGGCCCGCCGGTTCAGGTCATTGGTCACGGTTAAATCAGTCGAATTGGCCAGGCTGACCACCAGCAGGAACATCGTTCCGGCGGTAATCAAGACCAGTTGGGTCAGCAGCAGGCGGCCCTTGCGCCGGAACATATTGGCCAGGGCAATGGCGTAAGGCGAGGAGAAAAAGCGCCGGCTCAGCCGTTCCACCCCCCGGTCGAGCCAGGTCGAGCCAAAGTCACCACCCAGGCCATAGCTGGCAATGGCCTGGCGCACGGTGATCCCCGCGCCGCTCAGCACCGGTCGCAGCGCCGCCAGCAGCGGGATCAGCAGCGCGGCTATGACCTGCCACCCGACGGCTACGGTTGAGATTTGAAAGCCGTCGTAATCAATGTTAAACAGGTTCAGAAAGGTGCGGGTCAGGCTAAAAGCCACCCACGCGCCAGGTAATAACGAGACGAGCAGGGCCAACAGGCCGTAAACCAGCACCGTGGCCAGGTAGATTTTGAGGATCGTGCTGGTGCTGCCGCCGACAGCTTTAATGATGCCGATCTGGTTGGTCTGCTCGGTGATGATGGCGGTCATGGTGTTTGTAACCAGGATCACGCTCATGAACAGCGAGATGACCGCCAGAATTTGCAGCACAAAGTTGAAGCCCTCCACAAACAGGCGACCCCAATGCTCCTCCGGGTCTTGATAGATGGCCCCGCCCACCCGGATGTTCTCCTTACCCAGATTGTCTTTGATCTCCGAAGCAACTTCGCGGGCAAACTCCGGGCTGTACGGCTCGACCCGCACCAGCAGTTGGTTGAACTCGCCGTCAGGGATGCTGAAGCGCTCCAGGCCCTGGGCATCCACAAAAAAGCGCGGCTCACCGCCAAAGGAGGGCGGCGGCACAAAGGGATGGCGGATTTTCCCACCGACGGTCAGCGCCCGGTCGGTTTTGTCCAGTTCAAAGATCACCTTGTGGCCAATCTCAAGGCCATAAAAGGTGCTGGCCGAGCGGTCAACGCCGATGCTATCTTTTTTCGGCCAGGCCCCGGCTTTGAGCTGCAACAGGTCATAGGTCTGTTCCTCAAAATTGTCGCGCATGATCAACACCGCCGGCTGCCACTCGTCTTGAGCATGGAGTTTGTAGCGGGTCGAGACCTGGTTCAGCACCTCGACATCCACCACGCCCTTGATGTTTTTCAGGCGGATTGCTGTATCCCGGTCAATCCGGTCTTGCAGAACCAGGTTAATGTGAGAGGGCAAAACGGCCCGGTGGGCCGCATCCATGCCGGACAGCAGTTGGTCGGCTTCACCAAAAATAGCCCCAACCGCAAAGACCCCGGCGGCGATGCTCAGCACTGCCAGCAGCGTCCGCACCTTGTGATGCCACAAATCAGACCAAACTTTGCGCCAGATAACGCCCATCGGTCGGTAGCCGTTAGTTATGCTCATTTTTTCCCCCTATAAGAATGAGTGTTTATTACCTCATTTTGCCCGGCAACGGGTCATACAGGGTAGTGCCGGAAGTCACGGGGGAGGTCATTCATATAGAGAAAAACAAAAAGGGCAAGATGTACTATCTTGCCCTGAAAATTACAGTCCGCAGATCCTATTAAGTTTGATCTTTCATCAGCCGCTCTATCACCTTCGCCGCCGCGCGGGCAGCCCGGCCCCGGTGGCTAATCTGATGTTTCACCGCTCCCGGCGCTTCGCCCAGGGTTTGGTTCAACTCCGGCACAAAGAAAATCGGATCGTAGCCGAAGCCGTTGCTGCCTTTGAGTTTGTAATCAATCAGCCCTTCCACCGTCCCTTCGACGGTCTCAATCAGCCGTTCCGGCGTAGCCAAAGCGATCACGCAGCGGAAGCGGGCTGTCCGCTCCGGCCAGGGGACATTTTGGGCGGCCAGTTTATCCAGCACCAGGTGACAGCGCCCTACATGATCATCTTTGGCCGTGTTCCCGTAGCGGGCCGAGTAGACCCCCGGCTCGCCGCCCAGGGCGTCTACTTCCAGGCCGGAGTCGTCGGCCAGGGTGAGCAAGCCGCTGGCCTGGGCAAAAGCCTGAGCTTTGAGGATAGCATTCTCCCGAAAGGTTGCGCCCGTTTCCTCAGGATCAAGGGTAATACTCTCATCGGCCAGATAGGTCACGGCGAGAGGCAGGTCTGCCAGAATTTCGGCAAATTCCTTTACTTTATTCGGATTGTTGGTAGCAATAAGCAATTTGAGCATAAAATTCCCCAGGTTGAAACACGAAATGTGAGGCGGGGTGTGTTGGGATTTGGGGATGAATTTCTAAAAATAGCACCTTCGATACGCGCTCCACTTCGCCCTTCGACAAGCCCTTCGTTTCACTCAGGACAGGCTCAGGACGAGTTTCGCGCTACTCAGGGTGCCATTTTACTCGGCAAATGACCTGAATAGCGTCCTGAGTAGCCCTGAGCAATGCGAAGGGCGTATCGAAGGGGGCTATTTCCCCAAAATCTGAACGCCCTCTGTGAAGCGATGACATGATTTTTTTTCGCCTCACATCTCATTCCAAGTAAATGTAGCGGGCACCGCTGCCGTCATCCCAGGTCAGCACCAGGTCGCGCTCGCCGGCAATGATCTCAAAAGCCAGCCGGCCTTCCAGGCCTTCACCCGGCGGCAGGGAGCCGCGCCCCAGCGCGCCATCTACCACATTGCCGGCCTGGGGCTGGTATGCCTCTTCAAAACTGTTCAAGAGCAGAAAATCACGCTCACTAAAATTCGCTTCGACCTCGCCCAGGTTGACCAATTCGACGGTGATAATAATTAACTCGCGACCTTCCACCGGCGGTACGGCGGGCAGGGCGGCGTTGCGATTCACATCCATAATCGTCAGCCTGACCTTATTTTCACTCACCACCGACTCATCGGGAAACGCGGCCTCTCTAAAGGTGAGCCCCAGATCGCTGCCGGGAATGGGTGTGGACGCCAGCAGCGCGGTTGGATCCAGGGTGAACAGACCGGCCAGCAACAGGCCGCAGCAACCCATGCATAGGAATACCAGGCAGCCGCCGGCCAGAAAGATGACAATCCGCTGCAAGAGCGAATCTCCAGCAGGGCCGCCATCTTCCTCAACTTCGTAGTCATCCTCGTCGTAGATATAGTCATCTTCAGGATTGTTTTCAGGCGGGTAATAGGGGCCCGACTGAGGGTAATATTGACTCATTTCAGCTCCTTATTAGGGGGATTCCCACAGCGGGCCATTATAGCACAGGTGGATATGCATCCCCAAGAATCACCCGGCAACTTGGCGGGTCTCGATTAGGTGGTATAATGGCTTTAGTTAAGAATGAAATCATCCTCGCCGCCGACCCGCTTGGCGGTTATTTTTGTTATCAATTCAGCATCTATTCGCTGCTAACGGATTAGAGGAAACTCAGTGTGGTTAGACAAGCCAAGATTTCTACGGCCATTCATTATCGGCATGAACAGGCGGCTGTAGAAGCCTTTCACTTGTCCGATTTAGCTCGCCAGAATTTGGGGGTTGATCTGGCGGGCCTGGAGCAGTTCCGCCGCCAGACTGGTCTGGCTGATCTGTACTGGCGGGCTATCTACTATAAATTCCCCGATGGCTACCAAACCCTGGCCCAGGCCCTGGCCGAAGCCGAGGGTTATGTCTTTTTCCTGCATGGCTGGGACGGCACCCACCGTATCTGGGAAAATCTGCCACTGCACCTGGCCACCGCCCACAAGCAGGTTGTTTGCTTTAACCTTGACGTCAACGGCTTTGGGCTGTCCCCCTTTATCAACGATACCCCGGAAGCCGAGCAGTGTACGCCGGCGGCATTGATCCACGCCATCGAGCTGTGGCTGACCACCCTCAAGCTCTGGCCTAACCCTCGCCGGCGGCGGCGCAAACCGTTCTACCTTTTTGTGGGCCATTCAATGGGCGGGGCAGCCCTGTTTTTCAAAAATGAGATCGGCTGGCGCACCGACGCCTACGGCTTTTACGTGATGGCCCCGGCCCTGTTCTGCAATGACACCCAACGCCAGGCTTTCTTCAAAACGGTGGGGACGGGCATCCGGATACCCTCGTTTGCGGCGGTTAAAACTGCCCTGGCTCCTCACATTATGGAGATTTTAGCCGCCGGAGCCAGCCCGGAAGTTAAAAAGGAGCACATCCGCAGCTTTGCCCGCACCCCCTTTGGCACTCTGGCCCAAACCTTATACGTTCTTGGCGCCAGCCCGACCAAACCCCGGCGCAGCGATTGGTTTCGCTTCCGCGTGGCTTTGGGCGAGCGGGACCGGCTGGTCGGGCTGGATAATATGCTCGAGCTGTTGGCTGAGTTCGGCCTCGGCGCGGACCAAATCCGGGTGGCGGCCGGTGACCACTACTTCTTTTCCTACGGCGACGGCTCGCCGCCGGCCCATCATGAGAACCGCAAGGCGGTGCTGGAGGATTTGCTGGCCTTTTGCCGCCGGCTGGCGGAAGAAGTGAGGGAGATTTCAGGGGGATAAAACAATTTACAGGGATTGGGAACCTTCTTCTCTCCTTCAACGTCATACAAACAAGAAACCAAGCAGCAGTGCAGCAAAGTAGCAAGGTAGCAGACCATAAATTACCAACCTGTTACTCTGCGACCTTGCTACCCTGTATCAAAGGAGGCCCCAATGAAACGGATCATAACCCTATTAACGCTCTTGCTCTTAGCCTCAGTCTTCGTCTTAGCCTCGCCCCCCGCGCCCGCCCGCGCCGACGGCATCATCATCATTGACCCGCCCATTTGCATCGAACCCTGCCCCATCCCGCCGCCCCCGCCGCGCGAGACGCCCTACCTGACCGTCCAGAATCATCGGGTCAACGTGACCATCGAAGATCAGGTCGCCACCACCCGCGTGGACCAGATTTTCCGCAACGACAGCCAGTGGGCGCTGGAAGGAACCTACATCTTCCCGCTGCCCGAAAATGCCGCCATCAGCGACTTTGCCATGTGGATTAACGGCCAGAAGGTGGAAGGGCAGCTTTACACCAAAGAAGAGGCCCGCCGCATCTATGACGATATTGTCCGCCGCCGCCTTGACCCAGCCCTGCTGGAATATATCGGCCGCGATCTCTTCCAGGCCAGCATCTTCCCCATTGACCCCGGCGACACCCGCCGTATCGAAATCGAGTACAGCCAAATCCTGCCCGTAGATAACGGCCTGGTCCACTATGTCTATCCCCTCAGCACCGAGCGCTTCTCGGCCCGGCCGCTGGAAGATGTCTCGGTTACGATCAATATCAAATCCAATGAGCCGATCAAAGCCGTCTACTCTGCCAGCCACCCGGTCAGCATCAGCCGCGAGGGCCGCTATGGCGCGCTCGTCGGCTGGGAAGACGCCAACGTGCTGCCCAACACCGATTTCAGCCTCTACTACACCGTCTCCCAGGACGATATTGGGGTGAACCTGCTCAGCTACAAAGCGCAAGGTGAAGATGGCTTCTTTGTCCTGCTGGTCGCCCCCAACGTGGACGCCGAGCAAGTGGTGGATAAAGATGTTATTTTGATCCTCGACGTGTCCGGCTCGATGGAAGGGGAGAAGATGGAGCAGGCCCGTGAGGCCCTCAAATATGTGCTCGACCACCTCAACCAGGGCGACCGCTTCAACATTATCGCTTTCAGTACTGGCGTTCGCGCCTTCTCCAGCCAGCCAGAACCTCTCTCGGCGCTGCCGGAAGCCCGCCGGTTTGTGGACGAACTGCGGCCCGAAGGCAGCACCGACATCAACCGCGCCCTGCTCGAAGCCATTAACGCCGCCGACCGCGAGCGCCCGACCATTATCGTCTTTTTGACCGACGGCCTGCCGACCAGCGGTGTGGTCGAAACGCCTCAAATTCTGGCCAATGTCGAGCAGGCTGCCAGCCCTAACCTGCGCATCTTCCCCTTTGGCGTCGGCGACGACGTGGACACCGTCCTGCTCGACACCCTGGCCCAGGAACAGCGCGGGGTCAGCGCCTATGTCCGCCCCAGCGAGCGCGTGGATGAACAGGTCAGCAGCTTTTACGCCAAAGTCAGCACCCCGGTTTTGGCCGACCTCTCCCTTGACGTGACCGGCGTCACCCTGGAAGACACTTACCCTTATCCCTTGCCCGACCTGTTTGCAGGGACGCAGCTCATCCTGACCGGCCGCTACCGCGACGGTGGCCCGGCCAGCGTCACCCTGACCGGCCAGGTCAACGGCCAGGAACGCCCCTTCCGCTTCGACGACCTGACCTTTGCCACCGGTTCGGCCACCAGCAACCGCAGCGCGGAATTTATCCCACGCCTGTGGGCCACCCGCAAAGTCGGTTACTTGCTCAACCAGATCCGGCTGCACGGCGAGAACCGGGAAACGATTGATGAGATTGTCAACCTGAGTGTCCGCTACGGCATCATCACCCCCTACACCTCCTTTTTGGTCGAGGAGCCAGAGCTGGCCCTCAGCCAGGAAGGGCGGAGCCAGTTAGCCGATGACGCCTTTGCCGCCGAAGCCGCCGCTCCCGCCGAGGTCTCCGGGGATGCCGCAGTCAGCAAAGCTGTTGAGCAAAATTCCCTGGCCGGGGCCGCCCAGGCTGCTCCCTTGCCCCTGGCAACGGCTACAGCCGGCGCTGACGGCACAGGCAGCGCCACAACGGCGGTAACTGCCGTCGGCGACAAAGCCTTTGTGCTCAAAGACGGCGTCTGGACCGATACCACCTTCGATCCGACGGCGATGACCACCACCCAACTCCCCTTCCCCTCCGACCTGTTCCTGGAGTTCCTGGGCGACCATCCTGACGCCGGCAAATATTTTGCCCTGGGCGAGCAGGTGATTGTGGTGCTGGATGGGGTGTATTATGAAACTATCCCCGGCGACACGGCTGATCTGTCCAATAATAATATAGAGGCTCAGGCTCAGGCTGAGCCTCTACCTGAGCCTGTTTCCGCCTCTCAGCCTCTCCTCATTACCGTTGCCGCCGATGTCACCAAGGGAGTGGCTCCACTGTCTGTCAATTTTATCGGGACTCTGGCCAATGGGTCAGAAGAGGCCAAGAAATACGCCTGCCAAGAGGGACAGTTTGAGTTCGGCGACGGCAATTCATTATCTATTATGTCAGCAGCCTGCGACCCGGAGCGCGAGCGCGGCGATATCGCCAATTACGTTTATGACGAGCCGGGAGAATATCAAGTCACTTATTCGCTGAGCGATTTAAAATCAGAGCCGCTGACCATCATCGTCAGAAGTGCAGCGGATACTCCCAGCCCGGCCGGCACTCCGAAATCGGCGGCAGTTCAAGCCACCCTTACGCCACCGGAACCGGTGCAGGGTACTCCTGCCAAACCTGCCAACACGCCCGACGCCTCTCCGCCAAGTAACAACCAAGCGGTGAATCAGGCCGCTGCCAGTTCAATCTACAACGTCTGGGCGCTGGTTGTGCTTCCCCTGGCGGGCCTGGCCGCCGGTTGGTTCATCTGGGGACGGGGCAGAAATCGCTAACAACCGAACTTTCTTCTTGAGCTACAGACAATAAAAAATGCAGCCTATTTACGGGCTGCATTTTGACTAAAATAATGGGGGTACAGAATGTATTCCGTACCCCTACACTGACCAATTTTTGGTTTAAGCTCAGCTTGATTTAAGCTTTACTTTCACCCGTGGACTCATCAGTTTTTGGTTCATCATCCTTTTTAGTGGTCGCCTCGCGGAACTCCCGAATGGACTGGCCCAGGGCCGCGCCAACCTGGGGCAGCTTCCCCACCCCGAAAATGATGATGACAATAACCAAAACGATAATCCACTCCCAGCCACCCAAACCACCGAATCTCATAGGTACTCCTTTTTTGGGCAAGTAACGCCGCCCAAGGCGATAAAGAACAATCTCATTCAAACCTGAAGGTTTAGCTCACCTAAGCATTGCTCTGATCGGGGGTATCACCCGGCTCTTTCTCTTTAGGGCTGGCCGACGCTTCGCGAAATTCGCGGATAGATTTGCCGATAGCCCCACCCACCTGGGGTAATTTGCCCACCCCAAAAATGATAATCACGATAACCAGGATGATCAACCACTCCCAACCACCACCTAACATGCCAAAATTCATTCACTCCTCCTTAACCGGCAGGCAACTTTGGGTTGCTCACCTGGTTGTATTATAGCATCGAGCTTGGCCTGTGGCAAAAATGTCAGGAATAAGACTTTCAGAACTTGTCCTGGTCTCCTTTTTGCCCTTCAAGCACCTAACTACCCCCCAACAAATACCTAAAAATCAAGGCATGAATGACCTGCTCCACCGGCGCTTTGTCGTCGGTAAAGACAACCTGCCCAGGCGGCAGTTCCCATATCCGAGTATGCAGGGAGCGCTCGGCCACAACGCGCAGCAGGGGATGCTGGAGTTGAACCACATTTTGGGCAAAGTTCTCCAGGCGGGTCGGCTGCTTGGTGGCAATGACCAGGCTGTTACCCAGCGAGCTGCCGTAATCGGGCATATCTATGACATAAACATTGGGAAAGACGGCGCGCATCGTGCCGCCCAGCGCCTCGACCAGGCTGTAATCGGTGCTGGTACGCCCGGCGTTGATCGCCATCACCCCATCCGCGTTGAGATGGTCATAGATCTCCTGAAAAAATTCACGGGTGGTCAGGTGAAAGGGAATGTACGGCGGGCGGTAAGCGTCCACGGCGATTACATCATAAGTTTTGCCGGTATTGGCTAAAAAGTAACGCCCATCTTGGGCATGGACAGTGAGGTTCGGTTCCGTCATATCAAACCATTGGCGGCCAACCTCGACGATGCCGGGGTCAATTTCTACGCCGTCAATGGGGATGGGGCCGTAAATACCACTGTAGGCTTTGGAAATTGTCCCGGCGGCAGAGCCGATAATTAACACACTGCCGACATCGCTTTCCCGATAAGGCGGGTTGTTGAAATAGGGAATGATCAAAAAGTAGTCCCACACGCCATCTACCAGGGGGAAATCGGTATAGTTGGGGTTATAAACCGAGTGGACACCCTGGCCCTCGTTTAATTGCAGGCCCCGCCACCAGCCACCCTGGCCATCATCCTGCTGCAACACCTGGATGTAGTTGTAGCTCGACTCGGTCTCGTAGAGCAGGCCGGGGCTGGCCTTGATCGGGCCTGCCGGCCACCACAGGTTGAGAACAACCAGGGCCAGCAGCATCGGGGCATAAACCCAGCCTCGCCTTGGCTGGGTCAAAAACAGGCCGCCTAAACTCACCAGTAGCAAAATAATCGCCAGGGTAAAAAAGGTCAGCCGCGTGCCGACGGTCGGAATCAGCAGCAGCACCGGCAGAAAGGTTCCCACCAGGCTGCCCAGGGTACTGAGGGCGTAAATCGAGCCGGCCGTATTGCCACCATGCTGCACATCTTTCAAAGCCAGGCGAATGGCAAAAGGAGAAACCGTGCCCAGCAGGGTAATCGGCAGGCTGAAGAGAATGAGCACCCCGGTCAGCGACCCCAGCAGAATGCCGACATTGTAATCGGCAAAGCCTTCCACCGAGAAGCGCAAGACTGGCGCGGCGAAGAAAGGCACCAACCCCACCAGAAACGCTCCCCAGGCCGTAATTTGAAACAGGGTACTCTCACGCGGGTCCCGGTCCGCCCAGCGCCCGCCGATGGCATAACCGGCGGTCAAATAGAGCAGCATCAGCCCAATAATCGCCGCCCAGATGACCAGCGAGTTGCCAAAAAAGGGATCAATCAGCCGGCTGGCCGATAACTCCACGCCAAGCGTGGTCATGCCTGAAACAAAGACGGTTAAAAGCAAATAGCCTTTTCGTTTTAGCAAAAAATTACTCCTTGAGCGAATCAACAGGTCAGTCAGCAGATGCTGACCATTTGACTTTCTTATTGACTCCCAGGTTCGCTTATTATAATGGGGGAAAAAGAGGTTGGCAATCAGGCTGCAAAATAAAAACATCACCCTCCAAATAATCGGATGATGATGTTTGATTTCTAAGTAGTTTTGCTAGGGTGAGTTTAGCTCAAATAATCGCGCAGTTGCCGGCTGCGGCGCGGATGGCGCAGTTTGCGCAGGGCCTGGCCTTCGATCTGGCGGATGCGCTCGCGGGTGAGGCCAAATTTTTTGCCGACTTCTTCCAGGGTATAACTGCGACCATTTTGCAAGCCAAAGCGGAGGCGCAAAATGCGGGCCTCGCGCGGGGTCAAAGTGCTGAGCACATCTTCCAATTTTTCTTGCAACAAATGGTGATAGGCTGCGTCGGGCGGGGTGGGAGCGTCTTCATCTTCGATAAAGTTGCCCAGTTCGCTATCTTCTTCTTCGCCAACAGGCCGTTCCAATGAAACGGGATGGCGGCTGACGCGGAGCATCCAGCGCACTTTGGAGGGTTCCAGTTCCATCTGCTCGGCCAGTTCTTCGGGGGTGGGTTTGCGGCCCCAGACCTGCTCAAGCTGACGCGAAACCTGGTGCAGCTTACGGATGCGGTCACTCATATGCACCGGCACGCGGATGGTGCGGCCCTGGTCGGCCAGGGCGCGGGTGATAGCCTGGCGAATCCACCAAGTGGCATAGGTGCTAAATTTATAGCCGCGCCGGTAATCAAACTTTTCCACGGCTTTCATCAGGCCCAGGTTGCCTTCCTGAATTAAATCGGAGAAGGGGACACCCTGGCCCATATATTTTTTGGCAATACTGACCACCAGCCGGGTATTGGCTTTAATCAAATGATCGCGGGCTTTGTTGCCGTCGCGGACATAGCGGCGCAGCTTGAGTTTTTCTTCTTCAGTATGGCTATTTTTCTCTATTTTTCGTTGGGCTTTGCGGCCTTTTTCTAAACTTTTGGCCAGCATGATTTCTTCGGCGGGGGCCAGGAGAGGCACTCGGGCCATCTCTTTGAGATACAGGCTGATGGTGTCATCAGCCGCAATACCGCTTAAATCAAAGGGGTCTACCGTGGGGACCGAAATTTCATTGGGAGATTGTTCTTTAAGGCGTTTTTCCTCTTCGGCCTCTTCGACATCGGCATAAACTTCGATGCCCTGGTTAATGAGCTGAATAAAAATTTCCTCTAACTGGGCCATGTTGTCTTCGGCTTCAGGGAAGGCGGCGAGGAGGTCGTCGGTGACGAGATAGCCACAGGTGGTGGCTTTGTGCATTAAGTTGTCCAGCACACCGGCAGCTCTGGCTTCGGGGGTTTCGATGGCTTCGGGGTCTTTAGTTATTTTATCTGAAATCATATTCACCTCATGTCCCGCCTTTCCCGGTTACAACTCTGCAGTGACCAGGCACAGGCGTTAGGATTTTTACAGCTAGATAGTACGGATGAAAAGTATCATCTGCCGCTTGAAGAAGAATTACTATTAAAGAAGTTGAGAGGTATGTCCAAAATCTAATACTGGTGGAAGTTTATTAAAATAAGGAGATAGCTTTATACAAATAACGAGCCAGGCACAAACCGCAACTCACCTGGCTTTTTATGACTGACTGACTTGAGGCTTTTGGCCGAATGTGTTTAATTTGAAATGCGACGGTATTATATCATACGCAAGGGGTTCATGTCAACCCCTTTTTTGTTATGTCAAATTCTTCAGGGAACGATTTCTGCCCAATCACCTGAAATTCTCCCTAATAATATACCCAACCTTTGTTCTACTTGCCATAATATTCAAAGAATGATATAATGAATATGTCAAGTTGGATATTAAGCCCTATATATTGTGGGTCATTTATTGACAAACCCCTACAGATAGTGATAATCTAGGGATAAATAGAGTCTGGTGGGGTTAATTCTGTTGTTTAGCGGTGGGTCATGATCCTTAGGGAGCAGGACCGCCGAGTAAACATAAGCTATGGCGGGGGTGGGGTCCACAAAGATGACTTATTATTAGTCAGACGCAAAGGACGCTAGCAACCCACCCCCGCTATCAGTTAAATGAACTGTTAAGCCGTGGGGATGGGCTTGGCCTGACCATGACCGGACTCAAAAAAGAACTCGCCAGCATTAACAGCCAACAATGGACGGTGTTAATTTCGTTATTAGCCCTGGTAAATATGGTTGTACTGGGCGGGCTGGTTTGGATACTGACCATTCAGTCCCCAGGCGCTTTTCGACGTGTTCTGGCACAAGCCCCGGCGACCCGCACTCCTTTTCCCACTTTCACCGCTACACCGACAGGGTTACCGCCCCCTACCCCCATTGGCACTCTGGTCCCCACCTGGACGCCAAGCGTCACTCCCACCCCGCAACCAACTGAGACCCCCACCGAAACTCCGATCCCCTCCCGGACCCCCATCCGGGCGACGGCTGTGCCCGTACCCACCGAAACGCCTACCCCGGCCTATGATTATGTCGGAACGATGCGCCAACTGACTGCCTGCGAGAATGCCGGGAAGCATCATATCTTCGCTTACGTGCGTGACCCAGCGGGCACCGGTATTCCTGGGGTTAAGATGCGGGTTCACTGGGAAGGGGGCGCTGGTGGCGAAGCTATTCTTACCACCGGCACCAAAATGGAAGACCCCGGCCTGGCCGATTTTGCCATGTTCAAAGGCAGTTACTTTATCGAAGTTTTGGATGGGGTTAGCCAGATGATTGGCCCCATTAGCCCCGATATTCCACTCAATGAGTTGTGCCCCGAAACTGACAATGGCGTCGCTAACTCCCTGTACCACTATTCCTTTGAAGTGATCTTTACCAAGGTGCGCTAAATGTCAAAATGGAAGCCCTGGCAGCAAATGGCATTTCTGGGATATTTGCTCATTCTCAATCTCGTTATCTTCGGCACTTTCGGGTTTCTGCTGTTTAATACCTACCGGCGCAATCAGTCATCCCAACCCCCAACTGATTTGGCTATGGCCCCAACGGGATCGTTGGCGGTTTTTTCAACCATCACCCCCACCCCGCCAACACCTCCGTCTGTTACGCCGACGCCCATGGCGCCCCTCAATATTCCACCGGCGCTCCCGCCCGGCGAAACTACAACGAGTCCCATGACGCCGGAGGCCATTGCCCTGGTTGAAGGCAGCCGGAGCCTGGCCTGGACGGCCACCCCTAGCCCAACGCTAACGCCTGAGCCTTCAGCCACACCGACCAAGACGCCCACAAACACACCTCAACCTACGGTTACGCCGACTCAAACGCCCCAACCCACGGCTACTTCAACCCCTCGACCTACCGCTACACCGACTCCCACTCCAACTCAGACATCCTCACCCACTCATACCCCCACCCGCCTGCCGACCAGCACCAACACCCCGCAGCCAACCCCTACCGCAACTCTCCGGCCAACCCAGACACCCGTTCAGGCCGTCCAGGCTAAAGCTGTTACCCCAACCCACACTCCAACCATTCTCCCCGTTACGCCGACACAGACGCCTACTCTAACCTCTCAGCCGGCTACAGGGTCCAGCCGTACCCTGGCCAAAACTCCCCAATCTACCCTCACCGCGACTCGAACACCCACCCTAACCCCTCCACCGGCGACACCTACGAGGCCGCCTACTCTGACCCCGGCGGCTGTCGCTGAAGTCAAACCAACCAGCAGCCCAACTCCGCTCCCCACAGCTCACCTCGCCCTTAAACCGACGCCGCTCGTCGTGGCTGCTGCCTTAAAAAGCGACGTGTCCAACCTACCCGCCGAAATCCCCGTTCCCCGGCTGGCCCAACCCGATTTGACCCTGGCCACAACCGCCGGGCTGGTTGACGCTATCCCCCTGACCAATGCCAGTATCGCCTTGAGTTGGGCGCCTACCGCCAAAACAGGTCAATACCGCATCTACAGCGATATGGGCAGCGGCTATGGGGTTTATATCCATAAAGCCGATGTCAATGAACCGGCCTTTGTTGACAAACTGCTGCGGCCTGGGCTGGCCTACCGGTACCGGGTAACGCGTCTGGAGACGGGCCGGGAAATTGTTTTGGCTCAAACTTACGCCGACACCCTGGGAGATCGAGCTGTAACGGAGCCGCTATCGGGCCAGCGCCCCGCGGTCACCGCAACCGTCGCTCCGGCTCCAACCGCCCTCCCGCCCGACGCTGTTTTGCTGGGCCTGTTAAGCGACAACAGCTTCACCGATGAGTTCAATACCCTGAATATCGTCGGCGAGGTCCGCAACGACTCCAATCTGGACGTTGGTCAAACCGATATTGCTATTACTTTTTATGATACCGCCGGGGCAGTTGTGGGCACAGCTAACGGGAAAACAATGCTCGAGGTCATACCGCCCGGCGAAGTATCCCCGTTCCTGATTACTCTCTCGCACCCGCTGGGCATGGTCTCCTACAGCGTCCGGGCTGTCGCTCGCCCGGTGCCTCCCAGGCTCAGTCCTCAGCTATCCGTTGTCGAGGTCAAACGCTATGAAGATGAAGCCGGCTTCTTCCATGTCAAAGGAGTGGTGGCAAATACAGGCAGCGTCATGGCTAAACGGGCCAAAGTTGTCGCAGTAATCTACGGGCGCGGGGGTGGCGTCATCAATGTTGGCTTTACCTACCTTTCTCCGCCTACCCTGGCCCCCGGCGAGCGAGCCAGCTATGAAGTGATTTTTACCTACTTCCCCAAATATGTTAGCCAAAAAGTTATTCCGTTTGAGGAATAGTCTTGCCTGCTCTAGCTCCCAAACTGAGTTTGGGAACCAGGGGAACCGGATGGAAAGAAAAGCCCCGCCAATCGGCGGGGCTTTTTGATAAATGGAATAGAATAACAGTGGAATAAAATAAAATTAGAGGTTGCCAACAATGTTGCTGAACACATTACCGACAACCGGGCCGAGCAGGAGCAGAATAGCGATCACGACGATTGCCACCAGAACCAGGATCAAAGCGTATTCTACCAAGCCTTGGCCTTCTTCACGCGGGAGAAACAACACGATCAAAAACCTCCTTTCTTCAAGATTGTTACCTTAGCGTAACTAATCTCAACATAAGGCCGAAAGCGACGAATCTCAATAGCCAAACAGTACCACACTTCGGCTTCCCATCAATTTTCTAGCGGCACGCTTCCCCGGTTGACTGCCAGTGATCATCCACCAGCACCATCCGATGGCTGGAAGTTGCCGGCTGAGCCTGGCCAGATCGGCCCCACAGAAAAAAGTGTAAACTACTCTGCACACAAACTTCGGCCTGGCTGTATTCCTCGATCACCCGTTGGGTCTGGTAGGCGATGCCCAGCGGGCGGCGCTCGCGATACATCCAGATGCGGTCGAAGGTCAGCTCGTCATCTCGCTGCCACATCACTTCCGGCACTTGTGATAAATAGAAGAGGCCGCACAAAACCGGCGGAACCAGCACAAATAGGATCAAGACAAACAGGCTGAGGTACCAGTTGATTTGCTGCTGAAGTTTGGTTGGTTGTTTAGCCATATGCGTTTAACTGGAGGGCCGGAAGACCGAATTTTCCCCACCCTTCCAGCCGCCTTCCAATCCTCCAATTCCCCCTTCCTCTACTCTCCCACCACAAAAGCAATCGCATAATCTCTGGTATGCGACAGGCTAATGGCAAAGCTTGACAGGCCAAGTTGTTCGGCCAGCGCGGCGGCCGCGCCGTGCAAGTGGATCGTGGGCCGTTGATTGGCCTGGTTGACAACCTCGATCTCGCGCCAGCTCACCTCGCCGATGCCGGTCCCCAGGGCCTTGGCGGTCGCTTCCTTGGCCGCCCAGCGTGCCGCCAGGGAAGTGATTTGCCCGTGACAATAGGCCAGCTCTCGCTCCGTATAGACTCGCTTGAGAAAACGATCCCCAAAACGAGCCACACTCTGAGCTACCCGCTCCGTTTCGATCATATCAACCCCGATTGCTTTCACGGTGTAAGTTTACTCCAATGCCGGCAGGGGTTCCGTAGATTTAAATTTCAAAGCCTGGACCACAAAAGCCTCCATGTCCGGCTCCGACTCCGGGTGCTTGGTGCGAATAGTCCGGGGTACAGCCTCGACCAGATCGGCCACACGCTGATGGACCGCTGGGCTGATCACCACTTCGCCCCGCTCGGCCCCATCGCAGTAGCGCACCGCCCGGTTAACCGCATCGCCGATAACCGTATATTCCATCCGCTCCGCCACCCCAATAAAGCCATGCAGCACCGCGCCGGTATGAATCCCAATCCCAACCTGGCAGACCGGCAGGCCGCGGCTCTGCCACCTTTCCTGGTAGGCGCGGACAGCCTGCTGCATCTCTAAAGCCGCCCGCACCGCGTTTTCCCACTGCCGTGCATCAGGTTCAGGGCTGCCAAAGACGGCCAGGATGGAGTCACCCACATATTTGTCTACGGTACCGTTATATTTAAAAATGATGGGAATACAGATTCTGAACAGTTCGTTGAGCACCTCTACCACGTCGCCCGGCTCCATACCGGCAGCCAGAGTGGTAAAGCCGCGCACATCCGAGACCAGGACTGTGACCGGCTCGGCCCGCTTGCCGCCCAGCTTCCATTCGCCCGATTCCTTTAACATCCGTTCCAGCCGTTCGGCCACCTGCGGCGAGAATTGGCGCAATAAGTTAGAGCGGACCACTTCCTGACGGCGCAAATCCTGTTGCAAGGTGTGATTCTTCACAAACATAGCCGCCTGGCTGGCCATAGCCATCAGCAGGCGCAAATCATCCTCGTCAAACGTGCTGCCAGGGTCGGTGTTGTCCACAAAAACAACTCCCAGCACTTCCCCTTTCCAGATGAGCGGCGCATACATGGCGCAGCGGGTGCCATGCAGGATAACGCTGTCAAAGGGCCGGGCGGTTTCCTCGGCCGCTGGCAGCCGCCAGGTGAAGGCCTGCTGCTTTTCGATAGCCTGCCTGGCCAGATTTAAGCTGATTGAAGGTTTGACCGTTTCCGGGATGAAAGCTGCGGGCGATAGCCGCCCTTCATCCTGCAAAAGCAGGGCGGCTCGTTTGGCCCGGGGGATAGCCCGCCGAAGGTGTTGGACCACCGTCCGGGCCAGCGACTCGACGGTGTCCAGCGTTCCCAGGGCTGCGCCCAATTCATAAAAGGCAGTCAGCCGGCGGCGAATGATTTCCAGGGAAGCTGCCGCCAGAATCAGCGCCGAGGGAGAGTCGGCCGCGCTGACGCTGCTGGTGAGAACGCCCTCAGGTGTAACCTCGGCAGTGGGGAGAGGGGCAAGTTCGCTGACGACTTTCAGCGTTGTCTGGCCCATCGTTATCTTGTCGCCCGGAGCCAGCCGGGTTTTGGTGGTAATTCTCTGCCCGTTAACCCAGGTGCCGCCGGTGCTGCCCAGGTCCTCCAGCCAGACAACCCCATTCTCCTGGCTCAGGCGAGCATGGCGGCGCGAGACGGTATTATCGGGGGTCAAATCCAGATCAACTGCCTGGCCTCGCCAAAGCCGGCCCACCACAATTGTCTCGGCCTCGGTTTCAAATTGCTGCGGCGGGTCGGACAGATGGGCGTAGGAAATAAGCATGGTTTCCCCCTTCTATATCTAATCTACTCAGGTGGATATTCCGTGTAGTAGATATGGCTCAACTCGTCGTGAAAGCCCCAGCCAATCCCGCTTGTATCACGGACAATGCGCCTCAGGCGCGGACGGAATTGCTCAATCAACCCGGGATTACCCAACCTCCTGAGCAAGGCGACTGCATCCGCATACACCGACTCCAGACTGCTATAGAAGTTTTCGTCAATATCACCATAATTATTGGTGCAGATGACCCCTTGCTCGACATAGAAGATCATCAAATCAACGACAGCCACGGGATCGGCGCTGGATTTTTTAAAATTATTGAGCGCCTTACGGGCAGCCCCTAGCTGGATGCGCGGAAAACCTCGATCCGGGTTGAACTCGCGCTTAATAGCCTGACGATAAGGCTCGACTAATTGTTCCGCATCACCCTGACCAAACTGGGAGGTGAGAAACACTTTATTATCCTGGTTGAGCTTATAAAGTTGCCCGATAATGTCCAGCAGCTCTTTTGTTTCCAGATTAGCCAGTTGTTTTTTTACTTGTGTCCAGGTGGGAGACTTCTGTTTTTCCATCTAAAAATATCCCTCTTTTGCTCAGTCCCTTTATGATACCATAGGACAGCCATCATGTCATTTTCATTGGCTTTTGAGCAAACATTGGCGATAAGTCATCTTGGCGCTGGCAAATTGACGCTTAGGTGACAAACGCCTTCCGGGCAGCCATGATACAATGGTAATGACAGAGCCACACCTTTTACTTTATCTCGCACCTCCTACAAATCAGGTCAGGTCATTAAACAAAGTTTAAGCGGCTTCTAAACAACTTCTAAACATCTTTCTGATATAGTTTGAGTATCTAAGATTTAGCAGGTTATGTTAGTTCGATGAGTAAAGTCAAGGGTGAGGCCCGCCTACAACAAATGTCGTAGGAGTGCTAGGCTAAGTACGTAGGCAGTCTACGCCTAAGGCCATTTGTTTGGCGTAACTTTAATCAGCCGGGAGGCTGATTACAATTCGAGTGAGAGCTGCTATACTATAATCACTTAGGAAAGCAAAGGGGTTTGATCATGAAACAGCTAAAATGGATGTTTAACGGTGCGTTACTAACCTTGATCTTTTGTCTAGCTTTGACTTTGACCGTTTTGGTTATCAGCGAAATGCAAACGGTTCGGGCCGACGTGGTTATCCAGCCCGGCGGCGTCACCGTTCAGGAAAATACCGATTATGCCCGGCTGCTTGACGCGCCCCCGCAGCGCGACATCACCGTCCAGCGATTTGCTCCCTTGGAGGTGAAATAATGATGAAGACGCTGAAGATTGTTGGTTTAGGTTTACTGATTTGGAGCCTGGGCCTGTTGTGGCCTGAGATTGATCTCGCCCTGGTCCTGGCTGTTTTGATTGCTGTGGTGGTAGCGGCTGGTTCTGTCATGCTGGTGCTGCTCTGGTGGCAGCACCTTGATGGGTCAAATCATACCCATACGGGACGGCCGCGACATCCCTCACGACCGGTGCCGGTCGCCTGAAATTACATAGTTCTCAAAAGCCCGTTCTCCTAGAGGAGACGGGCTTTTTTGTTTTCGGGCCAGAATATGATACGCTTTAAACCGTTCGACAGCACAAAAATTCCTTAAAAGAAAGTAGAAGTTATGACCAACGAAGAATTTTTGGATGAGCCGGTCCGTGTGGTGGCGGCGATGGATGGTGAAGGCAAGTTGGACCCGCAGCGGGTTACCTGGCAGAGGCGCAAATACCGCATTACCGCCGTCGGGCGGCAGTGGGATGAAGCCGATGGCCGCCACGTGCTGATCGAAGCAGCCGACGGGACCCGTTTTGAGTTGCAGTTGCGCCGGGAGGACTTTGCCTGGCGGGTCAAAAGAGTGTGGCGAACGTTTGCGGCAGCATGAAACGAAGCAGCGATGAGGCGATGAACCGAAGCTCTATCCTCCTCGCCTCGTCTCTCACACGCTGGTGATCCAGAGCAGAATCAACATGCCCAGGCCGCCCAGGGCGGTAACGGAGAGGGAACCAAACACAATGACCGCCAGCAGGTTGACTTCTTCTTCCCCGTCTTCCACCTTGGCGGCCTTTTTGCTGCTTTTTTTGGAGGCCCGCACGGCCCCCAGGTCAGGAGGATTGGCCGCAGCCCGCAAGGCAGCGAAGGGGTCCACGACCCCCGGCATGGCCTGGGCCTGAGCAGCCAACAGGCGCGCCCTGGCTTCGGCTTCGGTCATCGTCGGCATGGCCATGGTTGAACTGGAGTGGTAAACCTGGTTCTGGGGAAAGGGTACCGGGAAGGGAGCGGACGCGTAGACCATGCCCGGCGTCATGGGCGCTGCTTCGGCCATATAAGGCATTTGCCCGTTTTGCGGCGGCATGGGCATGCCCATGGTCGCGTTGGAGTGAATCGGCGCTCCGGCCTGCATGGGATTTTGCGGCTGTAAAAACTGCGTCGGCATGCCCATGGTCACGTTTGAGTTGACTCCCGGCGCGGAATAGGGCGGTTGATTAGGAGGTGTGGGCATACTCATCGTCACGTTGGAGTGAGTCACCCAGATGGGCTGGGAGGGCCGGGTTTCATTCAGCGGTACCCCAGCGGCAAAAGGCTGTTGGGGAGGCGTGGCCGCCGGGGCCGGCTGGGGTTGAGCCGGCGCTGCGTTTGAGAGCGGCCCCGTATCCGTTGGCGGCGGGGTTGGGCTGGGACTCGCCGGTTGAGCCGCATTGGGTACGGCGGGGAAATCGGGCAGCGGCGTCTCAATTTTGGGCACAGGGACTAAGGCCAGCGAGGGCACAGACTCTGCCGGCTGGGGCGGAGCGCCGTTAGGCAGGGGTTGAGCTGTCTCCGCCGGAGCAGGCTGCTCGCCCTCAATACGGGGGATAAAGGCTGAAGGCGCGCGGCGGGCCGGCTCGGCAAATGGCTCGCGAATGGGCACAAAGGGTAATTCCTGGGTAATGGTCTTGGGATCGAGGCGGAAAGGCCGCCGCTCTTCCGGGGAGGTGTTCTGGTTGGGCGCTGCCGGTTCTGTTTGGGCGGCAGGCTGCGGCGCTTGCGGCAGGGGTTGAGTTTCGACCGGGCTGAGGGTTGGCGCTGCCGGCGGGACGGGCCAGGGTGTCGCTGTCTCAGGCTGAGGCCGCTGCACCGGAATGGGCTGGGAGTCGCGCGGCACTTTGACCGGCCGCGAGTCGGACACCACAATACCCAGGATTTGCAGGCCGCGCCGGGCCAGTTCATTATCGGGGTTGATGGCCAGCACATGATAGAGGCAGCGGGCGCGCTGCTCGTCAGCATTAACCACGCTGCTCATCCACAGCCAGGCCATTTCGTTATTGGGATTCTGCTGGATCAGCAGGTTGAGCAACTGCCGCCCTTCTTCTTTGCGCCCCGAGCGGATGGCAGTGATCGCTAGTTCCAGAGACGTTGCCATAAAAACCCCCGTTTCTCTGCGGCAAACTTGCCATAAGAACTTTCCATAATGCTATTATAGCACAAATCAAAATGTTGGCAAGAAGTACGTGGGGCCTAACTCTTACACGAAATTTTCTACATCTAGGGGGGTGCTCTGATAAGAGCACCAAGATATAGGCTTCCGCAGTATAACCTCTGTCACCAATTGTCAATAAGGAATTGTGAATTGCGAACGGTAGACTTAGACTAAAGAGCAAAGAGTTTTTCAGCAGTGCCTTGCATCCCAGGTCATAATTCCTGTCTACGGTCTACCGTCTACCGTCTACTTTTTACCACTGGTAAAACCCCCTGCCTCGTGGTATACTGACCATGACCTTCCAGGATGAAGGTAAAACAAACAACGAAGTTTGAAAGTGAGGTAAATCACCATGACTCTAGCTCCTCCTGTTGCCCACGAAGGGCCGGCGCTGCAGGCCCAGGTGCAGGACACCCCCGGCATGCGCATGCTCTATTCGGCGCTCAATCACCTTGACGATGCGGCGGCCCGGCTTAACCTCGACCCTAATTTACACCGAATTTTACGGACCTGCGAGCGGACGCTGACGGTGGCTGTGCCCATCGAATTGGACGATGGCGAGACCGCCGTATACACCGGCTACCGGGTCCAGCACACCAGCGTCCCTGGCCCGTGCAAAGGCGGCGTCCGCTTCCACGCCGACGTCTCCCTGGAAGAAGTGACCGCCCTGGCCCAATTGATGACCTGGAAATGCGCGGTGCTCAACCTGCCCTACGGCGGGGCCAAAGGCGGCGTCAGCGTCAGCCCGGCCACCCTTTCGGAGAACGAGCTGCGCCGTCTGACCCGGCGCTACACCTACGCCATCATGCCCATCATCGGCCCCAAAAAAGACATCCCCGCCCCGGATGTTAACACCGACGAGCGGACCATGGCCTGGATGAGCGACACCTACAGCATGCTCATCGGTGAGGCCAGCCAGGAAATTGTGACCGGCAAGCCGCTTATCCTCGGCGGCAGCGTGGGCCGGGCCGACGCCACCGGGCTGGGGGTCGCCATCATCGCCGAAAGCACCATGAAACGCTACGGCACACCGATCGAAGGGGCCAGAGCGGTCATCCAGGGTTTTGGCAAGGTCGGCTACTGGACGGCCCACTACCTGGCCCAGGCTGGCTGCAAGATCGTGGGGGTCAGCGATGTGTCCGGCGGTTACACCCACCCGCACGGGCTGGACGTGGAGGCCATGCTCAAGTATACCAAAACTTCGCCGACGCGGACCCTGGCCGGCTACACCACGCCGGGACTGGAAACCGTGACCAATGAAGAACTGCTCCTCCTGCCCTGCGATGTGCTGATCCCGGCCGCCCTGGAGGATCAGATCACCTCGCTCAACGCCGACCGCATCCAGGCCAAATACATCGTCGAGGGGGCCAACGGCCCGACCAGCTCGACCGCCGATAAAATCCTGCACGCGCGCGGGGTCATGGTCGTGCCCGACATCCTGGCCAACGCCGGCGGGGTCACGGTCAGCTACTTCGAGTGGGTCCAGGGCTTGCAGGCCTTTCCCTGGGATTTGGCCGAGGTCCAGAAAAACCTGCGCCGCTTTTTGTACAACGCCTTTGATCACGTCTGTGATTTCAGCGAGGCCAACCAGGTTTCGCTCCGCCAGGGTGCGTTCATGCTGGCCGTCTCGCGCGTCGCCGAGGCGCTGGCGCAGCGGGGGATTTTTCCGTGAGGTAGGGGGAGAGTTCCACATGACGAAGAGAAGTCGGGTTATGTGGAACTTTTCTAATATTTGCCAAGTTAAGCGGCTAAACCGTTGTTCAAAATGACTTTGCGCCAACTCACTTTGTAAAAATAGAAAGGAAAAAACCTGTGAGCGAATCACTTTTGGGCTTGACTATTGCCAGAGCTATTCCACCAGAGGTCTTAACAGGTCTTATTACAGGGCAATATAAATTAGACATTATATCGATTAGATGAGACAGAAACGCAAAATTCGGTTACACTAAAGGACACTCTAAAAAATAAGGGGTGTCCCATGAGCCAATATCAGGAATATGCCGAGAAACCCGGCGAATTCTTAGCCCTAACGGGTTATACCCGCCAGGAATTTGATGCCTTGTTGCCCCACTTTCGTCACCATTACTACGAGTGGATGAAGATCCATCGTTTAGATGGCAAACCCCGCGGCAAACGGGCCTATAGTGATTACCAGAACTGTCCCTTACCGCTGATGGAGGACAAACTTTTTTTCATCTTGAATTATCTCAAGACCAACAACCTCCAAACGGTACAAGGAGCTTGCTTTGGGATTAGCCAACCCAAAGCCAATGTCTGGATCCATTGTCTGCATCCAATCTTGAACCAAAGCTTGGCGGCGCTGGGTGAACTCCCAGCTCGGCAGATGGATGAGGTGGTCTTCGATGAAACACAAGCGGCGCTTTACTTTCATGACGGGACGGAGCGACCTATTCAACGTCCTGGTGATCCTGACCAACAACAGCTTTATTACAGTGGTAAAAAAACAACACACCGTCAAAAATAATATCCTGATCAACATGCTTTGTCAGATTCTTTTCTTGACCGATACGGTCGAAGGCAAAAGGCACGACAAAAAGTTAGCCGATGAAAGTGAGTATCATCTCCCGTCCGGCAGCAAATTAGGCCAGGATACCGGCTTTCAAGGCTTTCGCCTCGACAATGTGGCTATTTTACAACCTAAGAAGAAGCCGAGAGGTAAGCCGCTGTCTGACCTGGATAAACACATTAATCAATGGCTTTCTTCGATCCGAGTGCGCATTGAACACACCATCGGCAGTGTTAAACGTTATCGGATTGTCAAAGACAAAATTCGGAATTGGAAACCGGGTTTTAAGGACGCTGTCTTTGAAACCTGCTGTGGGCTGCATAATTTCAGATTGAATTTTCGACCCTGGCATTACCAGCCTATCCAACTCCACCTTTTTGTCCCTTTCTAATCGATATAATCTCTATTATATGGTGGTGTTATTCGTTGGTCACCCGGGACTGAGTTCGCCGGGCAAATTGTACGTCATTTGTTACCAGTTGCCGCGCAGTCAGTGGGTGCACCACTATTTGCTCCCATTTCAGGTGTTCTGGAAGCGGTCAATACCTATCAACTGCATAAAATATCACGGCAGATAGCATTCAATACGTATCAATTACAGCAACTATCAACAACGACCCAGCAAGTATTGCAAATCGCAACAGGCACGATGATTTTATCTGGTTTGAACTTGGCGGTAACGGCGGTTGGTTTCGCTGTCCTCGATAAAAAGTTAAAAAGCTTGGAAGGAAGATTAAGCGAGGTACAAAAAGAAGTCAAAGCCATTCGTGATTTATTGGAACTGGAAGAACGTGCTAAATTGGGTGCTGCCTTAAATGATTTGCTCAATATTGAAAATGTAAAAAATCTAGATCAGCGCCATACTCTGCTCTTTTACGCCAAAACTGTATTAGCGCCAATTAGCTTAAAATATAGAGAGCTATTAGCAAATGCAAACACAATAGAAACAGCTATGGCCTACGAAGAATATTTTTCACTAACCTCTCTTGCCCACACCCGATGTTTAGCCGAGTTAGGTATGTTGGAACTGGCATGTCGAGATTTACAAGGAGTCAAAGTGTTTTGGAGGGAACAGGCTCAACGTATAGCTAATGATTTATTATTGCATGAACAGCCAGAGCGTTTTTTGTTCAGTGATTTCGTTCAGGATGTACCAACCGCGATGTTGGTTGCATGGTTAGATTTTGCTCGTGGGGAAGAAAAGGGGTATGGCTGGATTGACGAATTGAGAAGCAGAACAAAGTCATGGCATGCTCAAGAAGATGTTTACACTGGAGTCGGCAAAGGAGCGGCAAAAATAGGAGCTGCAATTATCAATGTGGCTGCAAATTACAAGAGCAATGTGAAAACCAAAGGGATAAGTCACGAAAAGGAAAGGATTATTCCTTCCCTCCAAAAACTTGTTGCTAGAAATAACGTTATGGAAGGATACACGGCTCAATACGAATTGTTGGAGGCCCATAATGTGACTCCCTCTGAATTTGAGAACAAAGTTGCTCAACTTGCACCAGAAGCAACCGTAGATGGATACATTATTCTGCAATCTGATAACAATTGAGTAACAAAACGCTGCCTATCGATGAAATCCAGTGCCAAATACCAGAACCGTTAAAATCGTAAAAAGCCCGGACTTGGGCCGAAAAAAGAGCCAACCTGGCCTAAAACCTGTCGGACCAACCAGGGGGATTTGAACCACGACAGGCGCGAAAAAGAGGAAATTCACGAAAAGGATGTCCACTTTTCTCCAATGGGTTGTTGAGTGGGCGAATGGCGGGTAGAATAAAGCGTATTACGATGTGACAACGAACAGGGGCGGTTGAAAGGGTGTGGCATGACGGTCCCAGTTCTGGGCGTCCAACTCCTGGGGGGCTTCAACCTCATTTATGACGACGCGCCGATTACCGGCGTCAATTCGGCGCGCTTGCAATCGCTACTGGCTTATTTAATTTTGCACGCCGATACCCCTCAACTCCGCCAGCATCTTGCTTTTATCCTCTGGCCCGATACGACCGAGTCCCAGGCTCGCAACAATCTGCGCCAATTCTTCTATCAACTTCGCCACGCCCTGCCCAATTCAGACCGCTTTCTGGTGGCCGATACCAATACGGTCTGCTGGAAAACGGATGAAGGTCAAGTGATTGATGTTCAGCGCTTTGAGCGCACCCTGAAAGAAGCTGATGCCGCCGAACAGCAGGGCGATACAAAGACCTTACGACAACTGTTGGAGCGCGCCTGTTCTCATTATCAAGGCGACCTATTGCCCGGCTGTTACGATGATTGGATCATCCCTGAGCGCGAGCGCCGGCAGCAGCATTACTATACCGCCTGCCAAAAATTGATGCAGGTGCTCGAAACAGAGCGCGAGTACCCGGCGGCGCTGCAAGTAGCTCAGCACATGCTCCGGCTCGACCCGCTGGATGAAGGCGTGTACGTCTCGCTCATCCGTTTGTATGGTTTGAATGATGATCGCGCCGGAGCCCGGCGTATCTATCAAACCGCCGTCGAAACCTTCCAACGCGAGTTAGGCGTTGAGCCGGATGATACCCTCCGGGCCGCGTATGAACGGTTACAGCAGCTACCGCGCCTCATTACCCGCTTTGACCCGGACGACTCAGCCGGTAGTGGGTCATTAAAGTTGGTGGGACGGCAGGCAGAATGGCAACAATTGCAAATGGCCTGGCAGCGCGCGGTGAGTGGCGGTGCGCATCTCGTTCTTATCACCGGGGAAGCGGGCATCGGCAAATCACGCCTGGCGGAAGAACTGTTTAGTTGGGCAAGGCAACAGGGTTTTACTACCGCCCACACCCGTTCGTATGGCGCAGAAGGACGCTTATCGCTGGCGCCCATTACCGAATGGCTGCGAAGCAACGCCCTGCGTCCCCATTTAGCCTCACTCGACCCCGTTTGGCTGACGGAAATCGCCCGTTTACTGCCTGAGCTTTTAAGCGACTACCCTGACCTCGCCCGACCTGAGCCCATTTCGGAATACGGGCGGCGGCAACGTTTTTTTGAAGCGCTGGCGCGCGGCGTACTCACGGCGCCGCGCCCGCTTTTGCTGTGGATGGATGACTTGCAGTGGTGTGACCAGGAAACGCTGGAATGGCTTCATTTCTTGCTGCGCTTTGAGCCGCGCAATGCCCTGCTCATCCTCGGTACGGCCCGCAGCGAAGAATCACCACCCGATCATCCCCTCTCCGCGTTGGCCCGGCAGTTGCGGACCGAAGATAAAATTACCAGCATCGAACTCTCCCCGCTCGACGCGGCGGAAACGGCCAAACTGGCTACACAGGTGCAAGGCCATACCCTGGATACTTCGGCCACCATCCGTCTGTATCAGGAAACCGAAGGCAATCCGCTATTTGTCGTTGAGACCGTTCGGGCGGGTCTGGCCCACACCGTCGCCTCAGAACCAAACTCGTTAACGGCCACAACTGCCCCTGATTCGCCCCGCCTGCCCCCCCGGGTCCAGGCGATTATTGCCGGACGGCTGGCCCAACTTTCCCCAACCGCCCGCAAAGTGGCCGAGCTTGGCGCCGCTATTGGCCGCGCCTTCACGCTTGCTCTGCTCTTACTGGCGGGACATGAAGATGAAGTAACCGTCATCCATGCGCTGGATGAACTGTGGCAGAGACGCATTGTGCGCGAACAGAGCGCCAATCTGTTCGACTTTACCCACGATAAATTGCGCGAGGTGGCCTACGCCGAGATCAGTACACCTCAACGCCGTTTGCTCCATCGCCGCATCGCCCGGTCGCTCGAGGCGCTCAACGCGGCGGAGCTTGACCCCATCAGCCCACAAGTGGCAGCGCACTATGAGCAAGCGGGTCTGTTTGAACAGGCGATTCCCTACTACCAACGGGCCGGTTCCGTTGCCGCCAGCGTGTATGCCAATGAGGACGCCATCAAGCTGTTTACTCGCGGGCTGGAACTGCTGGGCCAGTTGCCGGCGAGCATGAAGCGTGATGCCCAGGAATTGAACATGCAGTTGGAGCTGGCAACCTTGTATCGTCTTAGTAAGGGCTGGGCTTCGCCGGAAGAAGAACGGGTGATGAATCGGGCTATGGTCTTGAGCGACAAAGTTGGCAATATTGAGCAACGTATCCGCACCTTGTTTGGCCTGCAAACGCTCTATGTGGTTCAAGCGCGGTATGAAAAAGTTGAACATACGTATTTCCAGACGGAGAAGCTATTTAGACAGGCGCAGCTCACGTCGCCGCCATTTGCCGAAATTTATCTGGCAGGCGCCAAATTGCTCAGGGGACAGATGGTTGAAGCCAGAGAGTTGTTTGAAAAGATCGTCGCCGTGCGTGATGACAAACATATCCGGGACTTGCAAGAGTCGCAAGGCTTGAATTATCTGGTGCATGGGTTGGCCTGGAATTCACATTCGCTGTGGTGCCTGGGTTATCCTCAGTCGGCGCTGAGTCGCGCTCAGGTGGCCGTCGAGTTCGCTCGCGAATTTGCGCAGCCCTTCAATCAAGCCCTGGCAATTACCTATCTGGCAATGCTGCAAGCCTGGCAGGCCGATACTGGCACCTTTTTAGTCCATGCTGAAGACGCTTGTACGCTGGCAATTGAGCATAAAGCGCCATATTATCATGCCTGGGCGAGCATCCTGCTGCGTTTTGCCCAGGCGGAACAGCAACCTACTGCGGATAGCCTGGCCCATTTGCGCAATGCTATTCATGGCTTTACCAAAACCGGCGCGCGCATCCGCTTACCCGTTTATTTCTCGATGTTGGCCCAGGCATGTCTCAAAGCCGGGCGATTGGAGGAAGGGCTGGACGCGCTGGAACAGGCGTTGGCCGAATCACTCCAAAATAACGAGCATTGGTGGGATGCGGAAATCCACCGGCTGCGCGGCGAATTGATGCAGGCGCAAGGCGCGGACTTGGCCGACATCGAAGCAGCGTTCCAACGCGCCCTTGAAATTGCCCAGACCCAGCAGACCAGGTCGCTTGAATTGCGGGCCGCCACCAGTCTTGCCCGGCTGTGGCAGGCCAAGTCTCGCCCGATAGAGGCAAAACAATGCCTGACCCATGTCTACGATTGGTTTACAGAAGGCTTTGATACCCCGGACCTGCAAACCGCACAGGCGTTAATCGCCCAACTTTAAGACATTTTTTCCTCAAAAATCTTTTTCCACTAACGGTTAAACTAACGCTTGGCTAACGCCTCCTGTGGTAAATTACCTCAGGCAGCAAAATTCTGCTGGCAATCTGTAATAGCCCAATATTATCTTAAACCTAAACAGGGGGAAAAATGTTAACTCAACAGGCAATTGACGGATTCCGCACCCAAGTGCGCGGAGAATTGATTCAACCTGGCGACTCGAACTACGATGAGGCGCGCAAGCTCTACAACGGCATGATTGACAAACGCCCGGCGCTTATTGCCCGGTGTGTTGATGTGGCCGATGTCATCAGCGCCGTCAATTTCGGACGGGATAACCACTTGACTATCGCCGTGCGCGGCGGTGGTCACAGTGGCCCCGGCTTTGGCTCCTACAATGAGGGTCTGGTCATTGATTTAGCCCAGATGCGGGGCATCCGGGTTGACCCGGCCAACAGGACTGTGCGCGTAGAAGGCGGCTGTGTCTGGGGGGATGTTGACCACGCCACCCATGCCTTTGGCTTGGCTGTGCCCACCGGGTTTATTTCCAGCACGGGGGTAGGGGGGCTGACCCTGGGGGGTGGTGTGGGCTATCTCTCGCGCAAATACGGCCTGACCATTGATAATTTGCTGGGCGTGGATATGGTCCTGGCCGATGGCCGCTTTGTGACGGCCAGCGCTGAGGAAAATTCCGATCTCTTTTGGGCCGTGCGCGGCGGCGGCGGCAACTTTGGGGTGGTCACGTCGTTTCTCTTTACAGGTAGTCCGGTCCACACCGTTTATGGCGGGCCGATCTTTTGGCCGCTGGAAATGGCCGCCGATTTAATCCGGTTCTGGCAAGGCTTTATTCTCGACGCGCCCGATGAGATGAACGGCTGGTTCGGCTTTGTCACCGTGCCGCCGGTGGCCCCCTTCCCCGAACAATATCATCTGCAAAAGATGTGCGCTGTTGTCTGGTGTTACACCGGTGCGCCGGAAAACGCCGCAGCCGTGTTTGAGCCTATCCGCCAATTTGGCCCACCCGCTATTGATTTTGCCGGTCCTATTCCATTTCCGGTGTTGCAAAGCATGTTCGATGCCTTATATCCGGCAGGCTTGCAATGGTACTGGCGGGCGGACTTCTTCAATGGGTATGATGATAAAACGATTGGCCTCCATGTTAAATACGGTTCCCAACTGCCCACCATGCACTCGACCATGCACATCTATCCTATCAACGGCGCGGCGGGCCGCATCGGTCCGCAAGATACCGCCTGGGGTTATCGTAATGCCAACTTTGCCCAGGTTATTGTTGGCGTGGACCCCGACCCGCAGAACAACGAGCGGATGACAGAATGGGCCAAGGATTACTGGTTGGCCCTGCATCCCTATTCGGCCGGCGGCGGCTACGTGAACATGATTATGGATGAGGGCGAAGAGCGTGTGAAAGCCGCTTATGGTGCCAATTATTCACGCCTGACACAAGTCAAAGCCAAATACGATCCACAAAACCTCTTCCATGTCAACCAGAACATCAAACCTAAGTCCTAAAACTCAGTAAGGGTGAAAATTGGCCTCATCCTGTCTTTCTGGCCAGGATGAGGCCATATTATCTCAATTCCGCTAGCAACTAATACCGTATTACCTTCACCTAAGCCCTCTCTGCAATGCATCCACCAGCGCCGCTCGCTCCATTGTCGTTAGCGGCGCGGTTAAATCCTCATCCCCCCCGGCCACCGCCGCCTCGATCAAATCCCCGGCCATAACCTGGCGTTCCAGCCGGTCCTCGACAGCGCGCAGCCGCAGCGGCGAGCGGGCCGGGCTGCTCAGGGCCAGGCGGACATGGCCGGTCACGCGCAGCCTCTCGTGCAAATCCAGCCGGACGGCCAGCCAGGCCCCATCCCCGGAAACGGCGAAAGTGTAACGCCCGCCCCGATTGAGAGGCGGCAGGCGCACGGACTCCAGTGGAACCTTATCCGGCGGCAAACTGAGGCGGTAGCTTAAAAAAGCGGGCAGGGGTAAGACCCGCCGCTCGTCGCCAATCTGAGTGTGGACTTCGGCGTCCAGGGCCAGCAGCGCGGTCAACAGGGGATAGGTTTCCGGGCCGCCAGCGTCATGCAGGGCTTCGGTGAGGGTCATGGCGTTGAAGGTTGAAGGTTGAACGTTGAACGTCGTAACCAGGGCCGCGTGCAGTAAACCATCGGCGAAGGGGCGCAGGGCTTCATCTTCGAGCAGTTGGCGCAAAGTTGCCTGAGTTGAAAGATACAGGCCATCGGGTCGATTAAAGGTAATCGTCATCAATCCAAAATCCACGTGTAACTAAACGGCAGGCACATCCTTCGATACGCGCTTCGCGCTACTCAGGATGCGATTACCCAGTTAACAGGCATCCTGAGTAGGCCGAAGGCCGTATCGAAGGATGCCCGAAACATTAGCCTTGGCAATTATAGTCTACCCAAAATTCATTTACAGCCATTGGGATCAACGCTAATCGGCAGGGTCACTTCGCCAAAGGTCGGGAACTGGTTATCCTTGACCTGGTAAAGATTGACCACCAGGTTCACGCCAGGCAGGGCCGCCGGCTGGCGGATAAGCATGTCCACTTCGTCGCGGACAATTTCGCCGGGTTGAATTTGGGAGGTCGGCAGGTACCCGCGCATCAGGCCCAGATGGTCGTTTTTGTCCAGCACCGTTTCGCCGCCCAGGGGCTGCACGGCCACAAAATAATCCTGGTCCAGGGCCTGCTCGACCCGCCAGAAGAGGGTCAGGCGCAAAAAACAGCCGGTGCGCTTGCGAATAATCCGCTCATGGTAGGCGATGATCGAAGCCTGGCCGTCCAAAAACTGGCCGGGCGGGATTTGTGACCAGGCTTCTTTTTCCGGCAGTATGCTGGGCATAGGCCGGGGCAGCAGTTCCCACAGATAGGGATGGCCGGTCGGAGCTAAAAAAATCTGGCCGGTTCTGGTCGCGCGGGACAGCCAGGGGATAAAATTCAAATCTATCGTTTCGATATCCACCAGCACCCGCCGGCCTTGCTCGAAACGGTCTTGCAGCAGGGCGATACTGGCCTCTTCCGGCATGCGGCTGAGGCTGGTCGTCGAAAGCGGCTCGACCGGCTGGCCCAAAACCACCTCGGTATAGATAAAATCCGGCAGGACGCTGTTATCCTGGCCGATAATCGTCAAAGGGGTGCCGGCGCTGGCAATGGCGACCACCTCTTCGACCAAATCTTCGGCTTGCCAGTCGTCGCTCAGGTCAACCTCCTGGTAATTGGCTGCGGCCAGCGGGCGGAAGACGGCGTAAACGCCGAGAGCCAGTCCCAGTGACAGCGCCAGCCGGACTGTGACCCGCAGCCAGCGGTCACGGATGGCTTCCCCCTTGATGCGGATAGCTCCCACCAGCCAATTTATCACCCGGCCGGCCAGCGCGCCCAGGCCAATGCACAGGGTCAGGGTCAGCGGCATAAGCATACTGTCCAGGTCGGCCACTTGATAAGCCATCCCAAACAAAGTCAGGGCCAGCAGCGGCGGTCCAAACAGGAGCCAGCGGCGGCCCGTCGTCAGGAGGCCGATGAACCCCAAAATGACGCCCGGCGCAGTGATCTGGTCGGCCTGCTGGCGGAATAAAGCGTACAGCGCCTTGCCCCAATCTGCCAGCGTAGCGGGTATTTCGACCAGGCCCCACCATTCGCGGGTAAAGACGACAAACCAAAAAGTGTTCCAATCCGACGTGTCGGCGTACAGCCAGGTTTGGCCTACCCGGTAGTGAGCTGCCCAGGGCAGATAGAGGTACGTCAGCAAAGGAATTAAGGCAGCGATGACTAAGATAACCCAACGGAAGAGCAGGATGATGATCCACCCTCGCCCCCGGTCGGTCTCAGAAATCGTTTTGATCAGAACCCACAAGGCGACCGTCGGCGGCAGGATAAAAGCCGTCCGGTGGTGAACCAGCCCCGCCCCAACAGCCAGTCCCAGGGCAAAGAGGCGTTGATCCTGGGGATCATCTTCCCAGGTCAGGGCCAGCCAATAGGTAAAGACAAAAATAAAGACGTTCAGGCTGTAGACTTCGGCCATAATCGCGCCGCGCCAGAAGATAAAGCTGCACCCCAAAATTGCGCTGGTCAGCCAGGCCGCCACGCGGTCGTGGCTAAGTTTCCACACGGTAAAGTAGAGAAAAACCAGGGTCAGTAAGCTGGTGGTGGTTGACCAAAAAGTGACCCGCCAGACAACCGAGGTGGCCGACAGCCCCGGCAGCAGGCCGGCCAGCCGCACAAAAATGTTAGTCAAGATGGTGTAAAGGGGATAACCAGGAGAGTGGGGGACGCCCCAGGTGCTGCCGGTAATCTGCAACACGGCCGAGTCCCAGCCTTCGATTATCCATGAGCTAATCCCCGGCGGCATGGTCTGCCAGTAGAGCCAGGCAAACGTGCCAAGCAAGGGAATCAGTTCCCAGGGCCAGGATAATAAAAGCAGCAGGCGCTGCCAGCTTATGAGGGAAGGGGCCACTCGCGCTTGGGATACCATCGAAAGCTTATCATAAAGCAGAGGGGGGGCTTTTGGCAAAAGTTAAAAAGACTGTCAAGGACCAACGGCTGATCAGCGGAGCAAGGGGGGCATTGTATTTGCAATCTCATTCCCAAACTGATCCTTCAACTTCGCTGAGTCGAAGGCCCCCTAGTGGTAGGACAGGGTTTGGGAACGAGATTGCCTCAGCCCTATTTTCGGTGTACTATATGGCAGCGCACCTTAATCCAACAACAGGGGAATTCACACGTGAAATATCTCAACTACGGTTTACTTGTTTTTGCAGTGATCGCCGTCCTGGCCGAGATTTTTCATTGGTCGCCGGTGATCATCTTTTTTACAGCGGCGCTGGGAGTGGTACCCCTGGCCGGTTTTATGGGCAAAGCCACCGAAGAACTGGCCGTTTATACCGGCCCCAAGCTGGGCGGCCTCTTGAACGCCACCCTGGGCAACGCCGCCGAGTTGATTATCAGCATTGTCGCTATTCAGGAAGGGCTGCTGGAACTGGTTCTGGCTTCAATTACCGGCTCCATTCTGGGAAATCTTCTCTTAATTTTGGGCTTCAGCGTGCTTCTGGGCGGTTTCAAGTTTGGCATTCAAACCTTTGACCGGCGGCAGGCCGGAGTCAATTCGACCATGCTGATCCTGGCCCTGATTGCCCTGGCGGTTCCGTCGCTTTTTAACTACACGATTGACCGGGTTGACCATGCCGGGGTGGAATATTTGAGCCTGGGCGCGTCGGTGGTCATGCTGGTTGTCTATGCCCTGGGCATTGTTTTCTCTTTCAAATTGGCCGACACCCGCGACGAGTTAGTTGAGGCCCACGAACACCACCCGCCTGAGTGGAGCCTGCGCACGGCGGTGATTGTGCTGATTGCCGCTACGGTCGGCATTGCCTATCTGAGTGAAGTTCTGGTCGGCGCGGTGGAGCCGGTGGTTGAGGAGCTGGGCATTACCGAATTCTTCCTGGGCATCATTCTCATCCCGCTGGTTGGCAATGTCGCCGAGCACGTTGTCGCCATCCAGATGGCCTTAAAAATAAAATGGAGTTGTCGCTGGCCATTTCTTGGCTCCAGCTTGCAGGTGGCCCTGTTTGTCGCCCCGCTGCTGGTCTTCATCAGCCTGGCCCTGGGCCACCCGCTGACCTTGACCTTTAACGTGTTTGAACTCATCGCCCTCTTTGCCGCCTCGCTCATCGCCGCCTTGATTGCCCTGGACGGCGAGAGCAACTGGCTGGAAGGGTGCAGTTGTTGGGGTTTATGTGATTATCGGCATTGCCTTCTTTTTCCTGCCGACGGGAGTTTAAAGCTTATGAGTTTCGGTATCAGCAAAACCATTCCGGCCC
Organism: Anaerolineales bacterium; assembly: GCA_015075185.1. Taxonomy (GTDB): domain Bacteria; phylum Chloroflexota; class Anaerolineae; order 4572-78; family J111; genus DSQQ01. The sequence goes on from JABTUW010000001.1 coordinate 1,632,199, forward strand.
AGGATGGCATCGAAACGGTCAACGCCTTGTATGATGGCTCCCTGAATGAGTACGTATTTCATATGAAGGGCAAACCATCCAAACTGAAGGTGGGCGATTACGTTTACACCATTTTTAACGACCAGTTGGTGGGCCGGCTCAAGATCAAGCAATTCGTCGAGGGCATGGTCAACCCGGAGTCGGGCCAGCCGCGCACGTTGATTATCGTTGAAGCGCCGGGGAAGCGGCTGGCCGCGCCCATTCCCAAGAAAGGTCATCGCGGTACGCGTTATTATGATGGGGCCGAATGGCCAGAGTTATAGGGGATTAGAAGCAACAAATGATCTCTAATGATTCGGAGAAGCAACATCGGCGGTCAATTCGTCTCAAGAATTACGATTATAGCCAACCTGGAGCCTATTTTGTAACTCTCTGTACTCATGACCGAATCTGTTTATTTGGGGCAGTGGTGGAAAGCAAGGTGGATTTAAATGAGTATGGACAGATTGCCCATGATGAATGGATTATATCAGCAGATATTCGGTCTGAAATTGAGTTAGACATTTTGTGGTTATGCCGAATCATTCATACATGGGATCGTATTCATTACCACTGTAGGGGCGCACGGCGTGCGCCCTACTACAAAACACGCACTTATTGAAGGAACGACAAAATTGTGAATAATAATAACATCATCTCTATCCAAAACATCGCCCAATACGTGGGCCAGGAAGTAACCATTCAAGGCTGGCTCTACGCCCGTACCGATAAAGGTAAATTACAGTTTCTTCAGGTGCGCGACGGCACGGGCATTATGCAGGCCGTACTTTTTCGTGGCAACGTGCCAGATGAGGTCTTTGAGGCCGGCAAGCGGCTGACCCAGGAGTCATCCCTGATTGTAACCGGCACGGCCAAAGAGAATCCACGCGCGCCGGGGGTGCCTGGCGGTTATGAGATTGACGCCAACGATCTGCAGGTCGTGCAAATTGCCGAGGAATACCCGATCACGCCCAAAGAGCACGGGGTAGAATTTCTGCTAGAAAACCGCCACCTCTGGATTCGCAGCCGTTTGCAGTGGGCCGTCCTGCGCCTGCGGGCTACGGTGATGCGGGCCTGCCGCGATTGGCTGGACAGCCACAACTACATCGAGATGTCCACCCCCATCCTCACCCCGGCGGCGGGCGAGGGCACGACCACCCTCTTTGAGGTGGATTATTTTGGCGATAAGGTTTACCTGGCCCAAACCGGCCAGCTTTACAACGAGGCCAATATCTACTCCTTTGGTAAGGTCTACTGCTTTGGGCCGACCTTCCGCGCCGAAAAGAGCAAAACCCGCCGCCACATGACCGAGTTCTGGATGCTGGAGCCGGAAATGTCCTTTTGCGATCTGGACGGCTTGATGGCCATGGAAGAGGAATTTGTCAGCTACCTGGTCCAGCGCTGCCTGGAGGAGCGGGCCAATGAGCTGAAGGTGCTGGAGCGAGATTTCAGTGTGCTGGAAAAAGTGACACCGCCCTTCCCCCGCATCTCTTATGACGAAGCCGTGACCCGCATTCAACAGGTCCAGGCTGAAACCGACGACCCGGAACAGAAAGAACTCCTCAACATCGAGTGGGGTCAGGATTTTGGCAGCCCCCACGAAACGGCGCTGACCAGGCAGCTTGATAAACCCATCTTCGTCTACGGCTTTCCCACCGTTGCCAAAGCGTTCTACATGGAGCCCTGGCCGGGCCGCCCCGAAGTGTGCAAAAGCGTGGACATGCTCGCCCCCGAAGGCTACGGCGAAATCACCGGCGGCAGCGAGCGCATCAGCGACCCCGCCCTGCTGCTGGCGCGCATCCACGAGCACAAACTGCCGCCCGAAGCCTTCAAATGGTACATTGACCTGCGCCGCTACGGCAGCGTACCCCACAGCGGCTTCGGCCTCGGCGTTGAGCGGACGGTCGCCTGGATTGCCGGGATTCACCATGTCCGGGAAACGAATCCCTTCCCGCGGACTTTGGGGAGAGTTTATCCCTAAGATTTTTGGAGTGCGGAATGTATTTCGCACTCCGGTCTTCCCAGGCTCAATTCCATTGGTCAACCAAGCGGAATAGTGTGCAAATCAACTAACATTAGTCGGAGGAAGAAAAATGTCACTTCCATCATTGCCTTCAGGGATAGGAAAAAGAGGAACGATTACGGATATTAATGGCAATAAGCGGCGGTTTTCTATAATTGATGAGATAATTCAAGTGCAATCAACGAATCCTGAAAAAGCAGTATACCTTCAGCAAATTCAATTCGAACAGGATAAACGTATTGAGCTGCGGCTTGGCTACTATATCATTGGCAAAAAGTCTGGTAGGGCAGGCAAGTGGGTATGGGGACAATATGCAACGATGTTGCCAGTGGAAGATTTTCGGAAGATTATTTCCAAAGCGATTGAAAAAGGTTGGATTTGAAGAAATCAACAAACAGCAAGCAGGTCACGCTTCAAGTGCGACCTGCTGCTTCCCCTAACTTTCGATAGGTGACGTTGCACCTCCTTAGCTGATATAATCTCAGGGTATCATTTCTACCCGATCAGTTAGGAGGCGCAACTATGCCCCATCAAAAAAACCTCATCGTCAACGACATTCATTCCCAACTCAATCCCACCCAAGTGGCCGAGATTGTCCCGGTTGACTCGCTGGCTGCCATCCAGGCGACTATCCGCCGCGCGGCTGAACAAGGCCAGGTCATCTGCGTCGCCGGGGGGCGGCATGCCATGGGCGGGCAGCAGTTTGCTGCGGGCGCGCTGCTGCTGGACACAACCCGGCTGAACCGTATTTTGAATTTCGATCCGGCGGCGGGCCTGATTGAAGTGGAAGCCGGCATCCAGTGGCCGGAACTCATTGACTATCTCGTTGAAACCCAAAAAGGAAAGCCCTGGTCGCAGCAGTGGGGCATTGCCCAGAAGCAAACCGGTGCGGACCGGATCAGTCTCGGCGGTTCGCTGGCGGCGAACGGGCATGGCCGGGGCCTGAAAATGCCGCCTATGATCGGCGATGTCGAGTCCTTTGTGGTGGTAGATGCCAAAGGCGAGGCGCATATTTGCAGCCGCCAGGAGAACAGCGAATTGTTCCGGCTGGTCATTGGCGGCTACGGCTTATTTGGCATCGTCTATTCGGTCAAGCTGCGCCTGGCGCCCCGGCAAAAAGTGGAGCGGGTCGTCGAAGTCATTACGGTTGACTCGTTATGTGCCGCCTTTGAGGGGCGCATTCGGGCCGGTTTTCTCTACGGCGATTTTCAATTCTCGACGGACGAGCAATCCAAAGACTTCCTCCGGCGGGGCGTTTTCTCCTGTTACCGCCCGGTTGACCCGGCCACTCCATTGCCGGAGGGTCAAACGGAGCTGTCGGTGGACAACTGGACCCACCTCTTTTACCTTTCCCACGCCGACAAAGCCGAAGCATTCCGCCGCTACGCCGGTTTTTATCTGTCCACTTCCGGCCAGATCTACGGCTCCGATACCCACCAATTGAGCACCTACCTCGACAATTATCATCACAACCTGGATCATCGCCTCGGCGCGGCGCACCCGGCGACCGAAATCATTACCGAAATTTACGTCCCCCGCCCGGACCTGCCCGGCTTCCTGGCCGAGGTGCGAGACGATTTTCGGGCTAATGAGGTCAATCTCATCTACGGCACGATCCGCTTGATTGAAGCGGATACCGAGAGCTTTTTAGCCTGGGCCAGGCAGCCGTATGCCTGTACCATCTTCAATCTGCACACCGTTCACACGCCTGAGGGCCTCGCCCATTCTGCCGCCGCCTTTCGCCGCCTGATTGACATGGCCATCCGGCGCGGCGGCAGTTACTTTTTGACCTACCATAAATATGCTGCTCGCCGGCAAGTCGAGGCCTGCTATCCCCAATTTGCCGAATTTCTCCGGCTCAAACGGCGCTACGACCCTGAAGAACGTTTTCAGAGCGATTGGTATCGCTACTATCGGGACATGTTTGGGGCGAATTTCCCTACCTTCAGCGCAGCCCCCCTCGATACGTCCTTCGCTTAGCCCTTCGACAAACTCAGGATGAAACTCAGGACTACTCGGGATGCTGCGAAAAATCATCCTGAGTGCCGAAGGCATATCGAAGCTGTGTCCTGAGCTTGTCGAAGGGGTGATTTTCGCAGTTAGGTGGCAGCTCAAGTTATTTATGAACAATGGGTAGATAGTAACTCAAAGGACCAGAAGGGATTTCTGTCCCTATGGGTGGGTCGCCCAGGGTGAGCCGCCCATAACCAAACTGAGAGTCCAGCCCGGAGTCGCCCATATCCACCGCCCGCTCGGCCAGGAAAGCCTGGAGTTGAGCCGGGGTGAAACTGGGGTTGGCGCTCAAGGCCAGGGCGGCGGCCCCGGCCACATGGGGCGTGGCCGACGACGTGCCGTTAAAAATACCCGGCCCGTAGCTCTGGGTCGAGACATTGGCATAACCGGCCAGGTCGGGTTTGTTGAAGCCGCCGCCGGCTGCGCCGCCGGGGCCATTGGTGGGGCCTTCGGAGCTGTAGAATTCCTGGGCATAGGGCGCAGCCACGTTGAGCGCGGCCACCGTCACCGCTTGGGGCGAGTCGGCCAGGTTGGCGATGCTGCGGGCATGCAACCCCTCGTACAAGCCAAACCCCAACGAAATGATGCCGGGGGTAAAAACCTCAAAATTGACCGCTTTGTCGCCGCTGATCCGCTCGATTCTGAAGCCGTAGGGCGCAAAATCTAAAATGTTGGCTGAAATCCACTCGGTTGGGGTCTGGCCGGGACTGCCATTCTGAACGTCGCTGCTGCTGGCGACAGTTTGCCAGCTCGTGCCATTCCAGCGCACCAGGTGGAGATCAAAGTCCTGGTCCACCTGCTCCCAATCGCTCCAGCGCACAAAAAGATTGACAGTCCCCAGAAAAAACGGCGCACAGTTGCCGCCCCCGATCAAAGTGAAGGTAAAACAGTTCACATCGTCGCCATTGGCAAACTCATGAAAACTGTCGGCGTCGGCGTTGCTGTAGACCCCACCCCAGTGGGACTCCCGGTCGTTCCCGGCAGCGGTAATCCACAAAATACCCGCCGCCCGGGCTTGACTAACGACATCGGCCAGAAAGCCGGTCCCATCGCCGGGGCTGGCGTTGTAGAGGCCGATAGAGCTGGAAATGAGATCCACCTGCTGGCTGATCAACCAGGCCACTGCTTCGGCGATGTCTAGCTCGGTGCCGACTTTGGCCAGGTAGAGCTGCGCGCCCGGGGCAATGTCGTGGATGACCTCAGCGCAGGCCGTGCCGTGCTCGGTGGTGCTGGCAAGCTGCTCGTCGGTTTCGCCGTCAACAAAGTTTTTGGCGACGACCGCCGCGGGCAGGTCGGTTCCCAACAAGCCGGAGTAGCCGACAAAACCCAGGTCCACGATGCCGATTTTTACTCCTGCGCCGGTATGCCCGGCTGCTTGCCAGGCCGCTGCATTGATAGGCGCCAAGCCTTCGCTGGTTGAATTACCCACCTGTAAAGTTTCCAGCGGAAAAACCGGCGCAGGCCGGCGAATGAAGTGGACTTCACTGCGCGCGGCGATGGCCTCCAGGGCGTCAGGCGGCAGCCAGCCCTGCACCAGGGTATCGTGCCGGCCCACGCCGGTCACATCGCCGCCAGCCCCGGTAACCGCTGCCTTGACGGCGGCCAGGTTGGCCGCGTCGGTCTCAATTTGGACCTGCACCCGGCCATCAACCAGCCGGACGGCTGAAGATTCAGCCTGGGCGTTAACTGCTTCGCCGGAAGTGGCGCTGGCTTGGGCCAGTTGGGCCAGGGTTGAGTCAAGTTTAGGAGGGCGGGTGCCCGGTTCATCGGCCCTGGCGGGAAAGACACTCACCAACATTAAGATCGAGAGCGGAAGGAGGATCGTTCTCCCGAGCCAGTTCATAAGCTTTCCTGTTTGGTACATCGTTCCTTTCCTCTTGAACTTACTCACTGAATAAAAACCTGGGTTGGAAGGCGGATTGCCAATACGTGCGGGCTGTTCGCCAGGTCGCAGAGCTGGGGGATAGGCGCAAACACTTGAATCTTTTCGCCCGCTTGCGTGCCCGGCTCTACATCGAAATCTTCTAAAAAGGTTACATCTTCATCGGTCAGGATAAGCAGCACTTGCACCCTGCCGTCCTTTAGCTTAAGCTGCCACTGGTCAGCCAATTTCAGCGGTTCGGCAGCCTGGCTCAGTTGGAAAAGCCGGTTATCCAGGCCGGGGCAATCGGCTGGTTGGAGTGCGGCAGCCTCAAGCGTGGGGCTGGCGTTCCCAGCGGGTGAGGCAGCAAGTCGGGATTGGCAAGCCGCCACGAAAATAATGAACGCGACAAGATAAAGTAAACTCATCGTCAAAATTCGCCATGAAAAAGAATTACGCCGCATGTCATCCTTCTGCTTCGTTCAGGACAAGCTTCGACCGAAGTACCCAGAGCCGAAGGCCTCCTGTGGGAAGGGCATAAAGGAGAAATCCCCGCAGATGCTGTAGAGATTTCTCGCTATCGCTCGAAATGACACGAAAAAATACCGGACCTTATGTTTTTATGGGTTTTTAGGGGTTATCAGGTCAGGATTGACCAGTTAGAGAGGGCAAGTAAAAACCAACAATCAAACAGGGGTTCCAAATCACCGATTATCTAAAACCAGCTTACTATTAACCCGGTCCCAGGACAAGCATGGACAGCCAACGATTTGCTTGATTTAGGACCTTAGTCTCATAACCGTCAGATATTTATGGGGATTTTGGGAAACAATCGCCGGCTTCAACCGGCCGGATTGTCTTGAAGAAGGCTTTGGATGAACTGCTGCATGCGCTGGAAATGTGAACCGGGCCAGTAGATACGGTCGCAGTTCTGGCAGCGGCGGAATTCATCGTAGTACTGCCTGGTTTTAGGCGGCAGGCGGTCGCTGATGGCTTGCTTGTCAACCGCTTCCAGCAGGCCGTTGCAGTGCAAGCAGCGGCTAAAAGGGCGCAGTGAGGCAAATAAATCGAAACGGCGCAGGACTTCGACCAACTGCGGCGGCGGGCTGGTCGAGCGAACACAGTAGCCGTGTGTTACGATACTGCGTTTGAGCAAGCCCCGGTCGCGGGTCAACAAGATGCGCCCCTGGGTACTGGAGATCTGGGCCAGCTCTTCGTCGGTGTAATCGTTGCGATAAAGCGCGTCAAAGCCAAGCATGCGCAGGTAAATAGCCAGGCGGCCCAGGTGCACGTCGAGAACAAAGCGGGTTTCACGGAGCGGCCGGGGGCGGACGCGCACCAGCGGGGTAATATCAATGGCCTCAAAAACCGGGTAAACACTGATCCGGTCGCCATCGCGCACCAGGTAGGTAAAATCAACCGAGACGCCGTTGGCCAGGATGAGGTCCACTTCGGTATGGGGCACGCCCAGCGCCTCGATCACATCTTTGACCGAGGCGCTCAATTCAAAGGAGTAGACCAGCGTTTTTTGGCGCTGGTCAGGCGGCAGAAAATCATTCAGTTCGGCGTAGAAACGAATGGAGGCGGATTTTGAGGATAGTGGATCAAAGCTAGTGGATTGAGCAGATTTCTTGCCGGATTGCTGTCTATCTTCCATCTTCTATCTACTACGCTTTGCGTCTACCCTCTGTCTTCCGCTCTTCGTATCCAGACCCGGTTGCTGTGAAAGGTGCTTTGCCCGGCCAGGTCGGCCAGCGCATCGGGTGTGGTCCAGTTGACGTTGCGCCCTGAGCTTGTCGAAGGGTTGAGTTTGGCCCAGCGGCCCTTGGGCGAGGCCAGCACGCCGGGCCGCACGGCGTCGGTAACAACAGCGCGCAGTTTGCACCAGCCGCGCCCATTTTCGACCACTAAGGTTTCCCCGTCGGCAATGCCGCGCGCTGCCGCATCGGCCGGATGAATCTCGACAAACGGCGTCCCTTCCCGTTCCAGCAGACTGGGCTGGTTGGCCATGCTGCTGGTTACAAAATGGTGGGCCGCCCCGGAAATCAGGGTGAGAGGAGGTGACCCCCGTCCGGGGGCAGGTGAGGTGAGGAGTTGACCCCCCTCTGGGGGCAGGTGAGGCGAGGATTCATTTACTGGGTCAAATTGTTCCACTTGTTCCGGTTCAAGCCAGCCGGGCAGTGGGTCGAGTCCAGCTTCGGCCATATGCTGGGAATACAGTTCTACTTTGCCGCTGGGAGTTGGGAAATAAGGACCTCCTCCCAGGCCCTGCCCCTGAGAGGGGGAGAGGGCAAAAGGCGTGGCAGATTCGAGGGCAAGGGGAACGGGCTGGCCCTGCTTGAGTTGTTCCAGAGTAATGCCGCGAAAGGCAGGATTGTGCTTGGCCGAAGCGGTCAAAATCTCTTCAATCACTTCGTCGGCGCTCTGGTGCAGCCAGGGCTCGTCAAAACCCAGCGCTGCGGCCAGCAAGCCCATCACCTCCCAGTTGCTTTTGCTCTCGCCCAGAGGCGGGATGGCGGGCTGGTTGTAGGTCAGCATGGTGTGACCGTAGGCTTTGTGCAGGTCGGCGTGCTCAAGCTGCGAGGTAGCAGGCAGAACGATGTCGGCATAGTCGGCGGTGTCAGTCATAAAGAGTTCGTGAACCACGGTAAAGAGGTCTTCCCGCTGGAGTCCCTGCCTGATCAGCCCGGCATTGGGAGCAATCGCCGCCGGATTGGAGCCAAAAACGTAGAGCGACATCACCGGCGGGTTGATCACTTCGCCGGTCAGGGCCGCGCCCAGCCGGTTCATATTCACTTTTCGAGCGGGGGGCGGGCAGTTTTCCCAGTGACTCACGCCAGCCCATTTGAAATAACCGCTGGTGCTGTAGGCCAGGCCGCCGCCGCAAACCCCGTACTGGCCGGTCAAGGCGGGCAGGGTCAGCAGGGCACGGACCGTTTGACCGCCGTTGCGGTGGCGCTGCAAGCCGTCGGCAAATTTGATCAGGGCGGGTTGGGTGGTAGCATACAGCCGGGCCAGGTCAATAATCGCTGCTTCCGGCAGGCCGGTGATAGCCGCCACGCGGCCCGGCTCGTAGGCGGCCAGGCGCTCCCGCAGTTGCGGCCAGCCGACGGTGCGCGTCTCCAGCCAGGCTTCGTCGTGCAGCTTTTCGGCGACGATAACGTGGGCCAGGCCGAGGGCCAGGACACCGTCGGTGTTGGGCAGCGGGGCTAAGTGCCAATCTGCGCCGCGAGCAGTGCGGGTACGGCGCGGGTCAATGACGACCACCTGGCAGCCGCTGCGCTGCGCATTTTTGAGGTGGGGCATAAAATGAGGCGCAGTGCTGGCCGGGTTGTGGCCCCAGATGATGACCAGCTTGCTGTGGGCGACATGCTCGTACGGCGGGCTGTGGCGCACGCCGAGCGTCGCCTCGACGGCGAACTCGGCGGCGGCCCCACAGATGCTCCGCTCGAGCTGGCTGGCCCCCAGGCGGTTCCATAGACGGCTGCTGGTGACGGTCATCTGGACCAGGCCCAGGGTGCCGCTGTAGCTGTAGGGCAGAATGGCCGCCGCGCCGTACCTAGCGATAATCTCCCGCCAGCGCCCGGCAATCTCGGCAATGGCCTCGTCCCAGGTGATTCGCGCCCACTGGCCGCTGCCCTTGGGGCCGACCCGCCGTAAAGGATATTGCAGGCGGTCCGGGTGGTAGACCCGTTCCAGGTAGGGCCGGACTTTGGCGCAGAGCCAGCCCTCGGTGATCGGGTGCTGCGGGTCGGCGTAGAATTTAACCGCCCGCCCATCTTCAACTTCGGTGACGACGCCGCAGGTGTCCGGGCAGTCGTGGGGACAGGCCCCGTGGATGCGTTGCATGGTCATAATGGTTCCCCCCTTAAACGGTTATTTTGGGTCATGATGACTACGCTGCCCGCAAAAAGCAAATTTCCGGCTTACTTTTTTCCTATAGAGTTGTGATATAATCTATAATACTTTTAGTCTACCCACATGAAACCCAATCTAATCTATTCCCCGCTTCTGCCTCGACTTGGCCGACAAGTGATAAAGTTAGTAGTTTGAATACAGGTGTTATTTATCAGGGGGTAAACCGATGAAGTATTATCAGGTGATGCGTTGGGGCCAGCGGGTGAGCTTGGCCGTACTATTGGCGCTGCTGCTGGTAGCGGTGAGTCTGGCTGTGCTGGTGTGGAATGCAGCAGCCGGGGCTAAAGGCAAAGGGCCGGGCTGCGGCGGCGACCTGCTCGACGGGACTGAACAGAACGGCGACCTGATTCTGTTGCTAAACAGCGGCGGCGGGAGCTGGGAATCGGGGGGGCCGACGATTACCAAAAACCTTCAAATTGAAGGCGGTTGGCGGCTTAAAGCCGGCGAGATTTGCTCGTCAACCGATACCTATACCGATACCTCCAAATTTGAATTTATCGGCCCTCTCACTCGTTCCGTCGCCAGCGAAAGCGATGATGGTCCAGTGATAACAATTGGTCCCAGCGTACTGACGCTGACGATCAAGCACGTCATCTTTGAACAGCAAGGAGCTGTTCCTAAAGGGGGTGGCATTAATGGCGTGATTTCTAACGGCGCTACTATTTTACTGGAAAACCTGGCTTTTGTAGACGGTGGCGGCACTGCGGATAATGGAGCCGGACTTTACTTAGAAGTGCGGGGTAACTCGCATCTAGTACTCTCAGGCACTCAGTTTTTAACCAATACGGCCCAAGAAACGGGCGGCGGTTTTGAGATCCACGTCTTTGATGGCAGCCGGGTGACTTTTTATAACCCGGAAGTGCGGGGCAACCGCTCGTTGAACGGCAACGGCGGCGGCGGGCGCATTGTGATCCATCGGGGGACGGTCTCATTTATTGGGGGGGTGTTCGCCAATAATTTTGCCAACCAGGGCCGGGGCGGCGGCCTTGCGGTCGAAGCGACCGGCGGCGGGCCGGCTTATCTCATCTTGCAGAACCCCAGCTTTTCCGGCAATACGGCCTCGTTTGGTAGTCCCGATTTGTTTACCAGCGGCCCATTGACCGTTTTGGATAAAACAGTCTTTTTACCGATTGTGCGCAAGAAACCCTAACTCAAGGGTCTTGAGTTACGTCGCCAAAATATTCTTCAACTTGAGCGTGCTGCTGCGCATGATCCGGTCGGCGCCTTCCAGCTTGAAGCGGGAGCGCAGTAAGCTGTAGCCCTCCCAGTAGCACAAGGGGACAACCGCCGTCTCTGCGGCGACCAACAGGCGGTCGGCCTGGTGGTAAAGGTTCAGCCGCTCGGTCTGGTTGGCCAGGCGAGCGGCCTGTTCCAGTAACTGATCGAATTGGGCGTTCTGCCAGCCCCGGTAGTTAAAGGGGCTGGCCCCGTGAAACATGTGTAAAATGCCGTCGGGGTCAGGGTAGTCAGCTTCCCAGCCACCCAGGGCTAATTGAAGCACCCCCTGGCTAATACCGACCCGTAGATCCTCGTAGGCTATGTCTTCGATGAGACGTATGTCAACCCCCAAATGTTCGCGCCAGTTGGCCTGCAAATAGTGGGGCATGGTCCCACTGCCCGGCAGAGCCGCCAGGGTCAGGGGCGGCAGCTCCGCCCCTGATGCATAACCGGCCTGCCGCAAACGCTCGCGGGCCAGGGCGGGGTCAAAGGGCAGGCCAATTTCGGGCGAATGTCCGGGCAACCCAGGCGGGACGACGCCCCCCCTGGCCGGCCGCTGCACGTTGGCCCAAACCTCTCGAACCAACTCCGCCTGGTTGAGACAATGCGCGAACGCCTGGCGTACCAAACGATCCTGAAAAGGCGGAACGCGATGGGAAAATTCCAAGCAATAAGTGGCCAAATATTGGCCCAGAAACGTCTCAGTAGGATAATGGACCGGCATATCGGCCCGATCATTCACCTGGCACCAATCAATTTGATCCGTCTGGTATTCCTCGAGACCGGGGTAAATAAAGTATAACCAGGCCTGGTCCAGATTGCCGGGAGCAAACCCCCGGTAAAAGGGATTTCTGACCAAACGGATTTCCTGGCCTGCCTGCCAACTGGCAATTTGGAAAGGGCCGTTACCGACCAGCGTATCCGGTTCTGCCCAGTGAGAGCCGGCGGTTTGAATCAAATGCGCCGGCTGAGGATAGGTGATCGAATTGGCTAAGAGATAGGCAAAGTAGGCCGCCGGGGCTTTCAGGGTGATTTCCAGGGTGAAGTCGTCTAAAGCACGCATCGCCATCGTATCCGGGTCGCTTGTCTGCCCGTTGAAAAATTCCTCGGCCCCTTCGACCACGAAGAGCAGGTGTGCCCGGCTTGCCCCGGTTTCCGGCTGCAAATTTCGCCGCCAGGCAAAGACAAAATCATGCGCCGTCAGGGGCGCGCCGTCGCTCCACCTGAGATTTTGACGCAATTCCAGACGGTACCGTTTGCCCCCCTCTTCAACCGACCAACGCCGGGCCATGGCCGGAATAATATTAAACTCATTGTCCAGCTCCACCAAGCCCTCAAAGAGGTCGTTGATAATTTCCGAAACTTCGTCAAGCTCACTCAGCGCCGGATCGAGCGTCGTAGGGCCGCTTTCCAGCACCCCGAGGCGAATCACCCGCGCTTTTTCGTCAGCCGAGGGTAAGTTGGACGATTTTCCGCGCTCCACTTGCTCTAACAAATCAAAGGCTCGATTATAAAACTCCTGCGCTCCCTCAAAATCCAACTGATTGGCCCGCACCTGGGCCAGTTTGAGGTAGGTCTTGGCCCGGCGTTCCAATTGGGCCTCAATTCCCTCCGTCTCTAACCGGTCTAGCAGTTTCAATACCTTTTGATACACCGCTTCTGCTTCTTCATTGGCGTAGAGCAGGCGGGACTGGTCGGCGGCCTGGAGGTAATAAGAGATGGCCTGCTCCAGGTCATCGGCCCGCTCGTAGTGGAAGGCCAGCAGCCCGACCTGCTCGCCGCTGTGCCAGGGGAAGAGCCGTTCCAGGGCCTCGGCCACCTGACGGTGGTAAGCGCGGCGGCGCTCGTAGAGCAGGGTACTGTAGGCGCTCTCCTGGATGAGCACGTGCCGGAAGGTGTAAGCAGTATCCTGCTCGGTCTGGTTTTCTATCTGGATATGCTCGTGTGTTTCCAGGGTGGACAGTTGTTGGTCCAAGGCCGCTTCCCCGGCAGCAATGGCGTCGAGGACGCGATAGAGGAAGTTTTTGCCGATAACCGAGGCCATCTGTAACGTGTGCCGGGCTTCCACAGCCAGGCGGTCAATCTGGGCCAGCAGCAGCCCCTGGACCGAGTCGGGCAGGTTGAGGGCGTCAAACGCTACCTGGCTCAAATCCACATTCGGGGCCAGCCAGCCCTGAGCAGCCAGGGTGTGCATAATTTCAACCAGAAAGAGGGGATTGCCGCCGCCTTTGTCCAGCAGGTAATTAATGATCGGCTCCGGTAACTGGGGCGCAAAGTAGGTGACGAGGGCCGTGGCCGCCTCTCGATCCAGGCTGCCCATGGTCAGGTCAACGGCCTGCTCCGGCATGGCCGCGAGAATTTGTTGGCGCAGGCTCCAGGATTTGCGGTCTCGTTCCGGCCGCATGGCCAGGAGCAGGATAAGCGGCTGGTCGAAGACGAGCGGCAGCATTGCTTCGACCAGTTGCAGCGAGGTCGGGTCGGCCCACTGCAGATCATCCAGGGCCAGCACCCAGGGACCCCGTTCCAGCAGCCGTCGAAACAGTTCGGGGAATAACTCAAACAGTTGCCAGCGGACGCTTTCGCCGGAGAGACCTTCCAGGCGTTGGGCCAGCTCGCCGCTAAGGGGTAAGCCCAAAAAGCGGGCCAGGTAGGGATAAGTGGACTCCAGGCGGGCCGAGCCAAACAGATTTTGGCAGAAATAGCGGAGATACTGGCTGGTTTCGGCGGGGCCAGCGCCGGGCGGGAGTTCCAGCAGGTCGCGCAGCAAATCGGTGAAGAGATAACCACTGAAGGTTTGGCCATAGGCCAGGCAGATGCCATCGGCCCAGCCGGTCTGCCCGGCCGCAAAAGTTTCGGCCCGCAGGACATCTATCAACAAGGTCTTGCCCATCCCGACGTCGCCGGTCAGCAGGATGATTTTGCCCTGGCCGGCAGGGAGCTGGGCGATATGCCGGCGCAGTTGGACCAATTCCTGATCCCGGCCAAAGATAGGGCCAACTACGGGTGTTTCTTTACGGGCAGGTCGTTCCAGCAAGGTTTGTACGCCGAGCGCGGCAAAAACCGGGATAGGATCGGATTTTCCTTTGACGCGGATGGCTCCCAGGTCGGCCAGCTCAAACTCCGGTCCCAATTTGTCGCGCACAGCTTTTTCCAGCAGAATTTGGTTGTCGGCGGCATTTTGCATCAGCCGGGCCGATAGGTTGATCGAGTCGCCCATGGTGGTGTAGTCGCGGCGGTTGGGCGAGCCTATCGGCCCGGCAAAGACTCGGCCACTGGTCACGCCGATGCGCTGCATGGCAATGAAGGGCAAGCCGCCGCACTCGGCCTGCAAATCGAGGGCGCAGCGAGTGGCCCGCGCCTCCTGCTCCTCGACCGTCCTCGGCGCGCCAAAGATGACGTGGATCAGGCTGCCCTTGTCGCCGGTAATAAGGCGGTTGACCCGCCCGCGGTACCGCGCCGCCACTTCCTGGGCGGCGCTGAAGTAAGTTTGCAGTTTGGAGCCAACCTCCTGGTCGGCGTCGTAATCAATCCCGTGAAATTGGACAAACAGGCTGACCACCGGTTTGAGTTCGGCCACCTGAACGCGGCCGGCGGCCAGGGTTTGGTAGATTTGCTGCGGCACGTAGGCGGCCAGCCGCTCGATCAGCGTGCTTTCCTCCTCCGGCGGCCAGGTGAGCGGCGGCCAGGGCTTAGGCCGGGCAGGACGTAAAAGTTGGCCGATGGCCGCAAAATTGTCGCGCCATTCGGCCACGGTAACGCTATCAGACACATCGGCCAGGGTCGCAGTGTCGAGCATGATGTCGCCGGAGTTGGCGTGATGTTCGGCCTCGGCCATGCGGTCGAGGGTGGCCCCGCCCAGCACGTCTTCGTAGCCGTACTCCGGCAGGCCCAGGTTGAAACGTTTGACCGGGCCGTAAGTCAGGCCAATTTTCATTTTGAGGGTGACAATACCGATAGGCGTCGGCACCTGGCCGTGAATTTGAATCGCCTGCTGCATGCGCCAGGCCGAGGTAACGGCCCGGCGGATGACCGCCGCCCGGCGCCCCCCTCGCTCGCGGGGATACCAGACAATGAGCGCATCGCCGCCGAATTTGATGACGCTGCCGCGAAAAGCATCAATCTCGGCGATGAGCGGGGTGAAAACGCCGCTGAGGGCGCGGGTCAGTTCTTCCGCACCCTGGTCGGGGCTGAGGCCGCGGGTCAGGGCTTCGGTCAGCGGGGTGAAACCGGAGATGTCGGCAATCAAGGCCACGCCGTCTTCCGGCAGGGGGGAGCCGGGCCGGAGGATGTTTTCTACCCGGTCACGGGGGATGTAGGCGGCTAAAGCGGGCAGCAACGCAAAGGTCATGGCTAGAAGGTTCCTTCAGAGATTCGCAATACTTACCCAATCCAAATCTTGATGCCGGTTATTTTTATCACCGTTTCCTCCGGGTGCAGGGTCATTGGGAAGCATGAATTTCAGTATAGCCCTAAATCCCGCTGTGTCAACGGCTAGCGGCCTTTGCTGGCGGTCGTAATTTTTAATAAAGATGGTGACATTTGTCACTTCCAGCGCCATTGCTTTGTTGTTATGCTACTCCATAGATCGAGCTTGCCAGATCAAACGGCATACCTGACACAAGTGGGAGTGACACCTATGGAATCGCTGATCGGACAGACCCTGGGGCAGTATCAACTGGTCGAACAGATTGGCAAGGGCGGTATGGCGACCGTCTACAAAGCCTTTCAGCCCGGGCTGAATCGGTATGTCGCCGTGAAAGTCCTGCCCCCTTACTACGCTCACGAAGCCGGTTTTGCCGAGCGCTTCACCCGCGAAGCCCAGGCCATTGCTCACCTGGACCACCCCCATATCCTGCCCATCCACGATTTTGGCCGGCAGGGAGAGATCAGCTACCTGGTGATGAAGTATGTGCCCGCCGGCACGCTGCGCGACCGGCTGGGCCAGCCCCTGGCCCCGCTGGAGGCGGCCGAGTTGATCGAGCAGATTGCCGGCGCCCTGGATTTTGCCCATCAGCGGGGCATTCTCCACCGTGATGTCAAGCCGGGCAACATTTTGATTGACGACCAGGGTTGGACCTACCTGAGTGATTTTGGCCTGGCCAAGATCGTCGAAAGCTCGGTGCAATTGACCGGAAGCGGGGTCGGGGTGGGCACGCCGGCCTATATGAGTCCGGAGCAGGGCCAGGGGCTGGCGGTGGACGCCCGCACCGATGTCTACGCCCTGGGGGTCATCCTATTTGAGATGCTGACCGGCCATGTGCCTTACGAAGCCGAAACGCCGATGGCGGTAGTTATCAAGCACATCACCGACCCCATTCCGATCCCCCGCCAGATCAACCCCAATATTCCCGAAGCTGTGAACCGGGTGCTGTTGAAGGCCCTGGCCAAGAATCGGGAGGACCGTTTTGCCAGCGCCGGAGCGCTGGCGGCGGCCCTGCGCCAGGCCGTGCAGGGTCTCGACCCGT
This sequence comes from Anaerolineales bacterium, assembly GCA_015075185.1. GTDB lineage: Bacteria > Chloroflexota > Anaerolineae > 4572-78 > J111 > DSQQ01. Next base: position 1,648,715 of record JABTUW010000001.1, read on the forward strand.
ACATCGCCGCCGCACCCATTGCGCCAGCGGTGGAGGCGACCGCATTGCATAGGGCGACCGGACTGCCGCCTTCCGGGGTTGCCGCGCCGCCGAGCGGTCCGTATGCTGCCCCGGCAACCGTTCAATTGGCCCAACCAGGCCGGCTGCCCTGGCTGTTAGTGGGGACTGGGTTGGTTGTGGCGTTGTTATGCGGGCTGGGCTTGCTGGCCGTCTGGTTCTACTTCAACCGTTCCGGCTCATCGGCGGTCGTTAGTGTCCCGACCCCTGTTCTCCCGACCCTCATCCCGACCGCCCCCCTTCAGGTAGTGACGCCGCCAGTCAACACGCCCCAAGGTGAGTTACCGGCGCAGAGCGCCCCGCCGGGGGAAACCTTGACCCTGACGGTTACGCCAACGCCCACCCTCAGCTCCACTCCGACTCCCTCAACCACCCCAACCGCTACCCCGCCACCTGTCTCATCTGGCGGGGAGACCGGCCAGGCGGCAGTTGACGCGATCACGTCAACCTGCCCATCGCCCCAATATTTTGGAGATGTCTGGCAGGCTCAGTCTGAATTGGGCTGTCCCTCTACGGCCCTGACCTCTGATTTTACCTTCCAGGCTTTTGCCGGGGGCATTATGGCCTGGCAGAAGAGTCCCGGCCCCGCGACCATTTATGTCCTGTTCAACGAGGGGCGCTGGGAGCGCGTCACCGACCCTGGCGGTTCACCCCAGCCAGCTTGTCCCGAAGCCGCCCAGACCGGCGGCCTGGGGCCAATCTTTAGCTTTGGCAAGCTGTGGTGCGAGAACCCAAACTGGCGCAATCAACTCGGGCAGCCCACGGCCGGGGAACAGACCGGGCAGACTAACCCGCTGCAAAATTTTGAAAATGGGACGATTTTGAAACTGGATGCCACGGCCAAAGGAGTCGTGATCCTATTTGCGGATAACCGCTGGGTGGCGGTCGGCGGCACTCCGATCACGCCAGCCACAGCCACGCCTACACCTACACCCACGCTGGCCCCTACGCTGACGTCCACCCCGGCTGCATCTACCTGGACCGACACCGGCCGCCGGCCTGGCGGTCGCTTGGCTGATCTGTGGACCACTCTGGGCGCGGGTCAGAGTCCGCTGGGCTATCCCATTGCCGACCCGATGAATGAGCGGCTGTGCGCCCGTCAGAACTTTGAACGGGGCTATTTGCTGTGGGTGGAAAGCACTCAGAAGCCTGATTTTGTCTGGGCCGCGGTGATGCCCAATCGAGCAGACAGCAGCGGCGGCAAAACCTACCGCTTCACCGACACCTGGCCCGGCAGCCCCGAATACTCCTGCGATGAAGCTGCGGCACGGGCGCCGCTTGGCCCCAAGCGCGGCTTTGGTATGCTCTGGTGCAACTACCCCGCTCTGCGGGCGGACATTGGCGCTGCGCTCGACGAGGAAATTGGCGGCCCGGACTATCCCCGCTGTGAAGCCCAGCTTTTTCAGGGGGGCGTTATGGCCCATGTGCCGCTGGATCAGGCGTATTGGGTGTTTATTGAGGATGGCGGGTGGTATCGCTTTGGGGAGTAACCCGGAGTTAACTTTTCGCCAACCTTGCCGGCGGCGCTGTGGACAGCTTAATTCGCAGCGCCGCCTCGTTTTTGCTCCCAGAAGACGATAAAAACAAAGTCAGGGTCAAAATTTAGCCACTTGGGACAAATTGAGTATAATGCCCAAAATTTTTGGCTAAATCTTAGATGAGAGAGGAAAACCGATGGAATGGATCACCGACCCTGAAATCTGGATTGCGTTTGTCACCCTGACGAGCCTGGAAATCGTTCTGGGAATTGACAACATCATCTTTATCTCAATTCTGGCCAGCAAGCTGCCGCAAGGTCAACAAAAGAAAGCGCGGCAGGTGGGCTTGAGCCTGGCCATGCTGACCCGCATTGCCCTGCTCTTTTCGCTGTCGTGGATTATCGGTTTAACCGCCCCTATTTTTACAATTATTGGCCAAGAGATTTCGGGGCGGGATTTAATTTTGCTGATCGGCGGCCTGTTCCTGCTGGGCAAAGCTACGTATGAAATTCACGAAAGGCTGGAAGGAGAAGAAGGCCATGCCTCGGCCAAAGTGGCCGCGTCATTTACCAGTGTCATCATCCAAATCCTGTTACTGGATATCGTCTTTTCCCTGGACTCGGTGATTACGGCGGTCGGCATGGTGGATGAGTTGGCGGTGATGATTGCGGCCGTGGTCGTCGCCGTTCTCATTATGCTGTGGGCAGCGGGCCCGGTCAGCGACTTTGTCAATCGCCACCCTACAGTGAAGATGCTGGCCTTGAGTTTTCTCCTGCTCATCGGCTTTTCCCTGGTAGTGGAAGGACTGCACCAGCATATTCCCAAGGGCTACATCTACTTCGCCATGGGTTTCTCGGTATTTGTGGAAATGCTCAATCTCCGGCTGCGCCATAAGAGCGCGCCGGTTAAATTGCATGAACCGTATGTGGCCGAGGCAAGTAAGTAGAGGGGTACGGCTCAGCTCCCATGTCATTTCGAGGCCGTAGGCCGAGAAATCCCTGGAGCGCCACGAAGGCATGAGGGATTTCTCCCTTCGGTCGAAATGACACTGCTTGAGTCCTGCGAATGCCTGAGCAATTATACTAGAAGAGTTTATTCCATACTCAAGTTGTGCTGCTCGGCCTGGGCCAGGTCAATGGTCATTACGCCCTTAGCGCCGCCGGTATCCACCACGACCTCTCGCGCCACTGCCTGTTTGCGCGTAATGGGGCCTTCCACAAAGGTGCGGCCCAGTTTGAAACCCAGCACCGCCCCCTCGTCGTTGACGATGATGTCGCTGATGACGCCAACGCGGGTGCCGCCACTTGTATTAACATCGCGCCCCGCCAAATCCTGGCGCCGCACCCAACTGTCTATGTCAGGCGCCTGGGTGATGTCGAGAACGACATCCGAGTCGGCGGCCAGAACGGCGTCAATACCAAATAGGGTGATGCGGTCCCGGTTGACCAGCAAATCCTTGCGGCTGAAAATCCCCTCGCTGCCCAGGTAAAGGCCAATGATCCGCTCCAGATTGCTATCCAGATAAAGATCTTTGACTTTGCCAACGAAGCGACCGTCGGTGATACTGTAAATAGGTTTATCCAGCAAATCTTTACCCAAACGCATTTTTTTCTCCTTTGAAAATAGTAGACGGTAGACGGTAGACGGCAGACGGGGGAATTATACATCCCTGCGACCTTGCTACCGACTACCTTTTCATTATTGATACCCCTCGGCTTTCAACTCGTGCCGGGTTTTGTTGCGGCGGTTTAACTCGTCGAGTTTGTGCGGCGCGACCAGCACCACAATTTCATCACCAACTCGCAGGCGGGTGGTCTGGACCGGGGGAATATTGACCTGGGCGCCGCGAGCATGCAAGAGTATGGTCAGGTCCTCTTCCGCCTGTAAATCGGCCAAAGGCAGGTCGTATAAAACTGAAAAGGCGACCTGCAGCCGTACAATCACCTGCTCAATTCCCGCAATCGCGACCGTGCGCACATTCATGCGGTTGAGGGCGGCGGAGACAAAATCAGGCGTGGCCAGGGCCGAGGTGCTGAAAACTGCATCAATCTGAAAGGTTTGGCGCAACTGCTCGCCCAACCTATCATCGAAAATGCGGGTAATAACCCGCAGCACCGGCTTTAGAGCGCGAGCAGCCAGGGCAATTTGCAGATTCAGCATGTCATCCTCGGTGCAGACGACAATGGCCGCTGCCTGCTCAATGCCGGCTTCAAGTAAAGTGGATTTCCAGCGCAAATCGCCATACTTCAGCGGCACGTTCAATTCGGCCAGCCGCCCCGTTAGCCGTGACGGCTCAAAATCCAGAGCCGTGACCCGCCGCCCCAAATCCAGCAAATTCGTCACCACCCGATAGCCGGTATGCCCCAGCCCGCAGACCAAAATCGGGCTTTCAATCGGAGGGAGTGGATTGCTTGGAGAAAGTCCATACTCGACGAACGGCATTAAGCGATCAATCGTGGTAAAGATAAACAGGTTGTCGCCAGCCTGAAGAACAGTGGCCGGGTCGGGTTCAATAGTTAAAGTGCGCCCGCAGTTGTAGCAAACTACGGTGACATCTTGAGCTTCGGCAACTTCGGCAATGGTGCAGTCCAGGAGGGGGGAATGAAAACCGATGGAAACCCTGGCCAGGACGTAAGTCCGCTCCCCCAGCGCAAATGTTTCGATAATTTCGCTGCCAATGGCCGCATAGGTAAAAGAGAGCGCCGCCACCGCCGAACGGCTGATAATTACGTCTACCTTAAAACTGGTTTTGATATCCTCGACCAGTTCATCCTCAAATAAGCGCAGGATGATCCGGGCACGCTGGTTTAGCTCGCGCACCCGGAAGGCAATCCCCAAATTGACAAATTCTTTGTTGGTGCAGACTACTACGGTTTTGGCCCGCTCGATACCGGCCTTTTTCAGCACCTCTTCACTTTCGGCATCACCCATGATTACCGGCAGGTCTTGCGCCAGCAGCTCCGCCACCAGAGGAGAGGGAGTTTCTTCAATACCGACAAGGGCCTGGTCATACCCCAGTAGAAGCTCCCTGGCCACCCGGTAGCCTACCCGCCCCAGGCCACAAATGATGATGTGATCTTTAACGGTCGACTCGACGACGGCTTCCTGCCAATCCTGGCCCCGTTCGGTCCGGACAAAGGCAATGCGAATGAAACGAATAACCTTGAGGCCCAAAAAGGTAAAGAGGGCCAAGCCCACCGGAGGCACAACTACCGCAAAAATGTCCAGCTCACCACCGGGCGGCATATCGGCGTAGGTGAGTTGAAAGAAAGTCATATTGAGGACAGCATAAACCGCTTTGATGTAGGTCAGGTACTCATAGCCTTCACCTCCTGGCTTGACCTGGTTGTAACTGACCTGAAAAAGGTAGGCGGTCCCCAGAATGGTCAGGAGCAGGCCCAGCGCGGTCAGCCAGGGGAAATGATGGGCAAAGACGGCGGTATCACGTTTAACCCGGCGCCACGGGCGAGAGTGAAAGAAACCTTTAGCTCTGGACATGCTGCCCCGGTCCCTGCCTGAAGTCTGTTAAGCTGGCTTTTCCTCGTCGGGGAGGCCATCTACCTCTTGCAGTTGGCTGGCAATCTGCAACTTGTTTTCCAGATTGGCGATCAACTTCTTGGTTTCCTGAATGCCTTGAAAATCACGAGCGGCTTGATGGGATTGCAGGGCCACGCGGTAGCGTTCCAGGCGGTCAGAAATGGCGGTAATGAGTTCAGACAAACGACCCGCCGCACGGGCAGTTTCGGCCAGATCTCTAAATTCAGCCGCAGTCGTCGTATGAAAGGGTCTCTTTTCTTGCATCTGCCGGTCTCTGAAGAAATTGCCGAGGTAAATCCTTATTTTTCTGAATAGCAGGGACAAATGGAAGGTTGGGGTCGAGGCGTTAGAGAAGACGAAAAGGCAACGAGTTTGCTGCGCCTCCATTTTAATCTTCTTTAACCAAAAGGCAAGGGGAGGGGGAGTGTTGTCTCAACTCATCATAATTTTTGATCGGCAGACTCAGTAACGGGGCGGGACGGTTGGAAGTACGGAAGGCCGGATGCTGCTTTGGCCAATCTTCCAGCCTTCCAACTTATAAGGGTAGTTAAAAAGAGGGGAGGAATTGCCTTAACGCCACTCCCACAGGCTTTCGCCGGCCAAAATCTGGCGAACCTGATTGGCAAAGCGAGCTGGGCGGACCGGCTTGCCGATAAAACTGTCAAAGCCGGCTTGCTTGACCCGCTTAATGTCGTCGTACATCACGCTGGCGGTCAAGGCAACCACTTTGCTGAAGGCCAGAGTAGGATGGTTGCGAATCCGTTTGATGATATCATAACCCGTTTCGCCGGGCATATAAATATCTATCAAAAACAGGTCAACTTGAGGTAAAGTTTCGGCCAGGGCGACCGCGCTGTTGCCGGAGCTGCAGCAGTGGACCGCAGTCGCGCCTTCCATTTGGAGTAAGTCCAGTGTGGCCAGATAAGAATTGGGGTCATCCTCGACCACAATAATGGTTGCGTCTTTTAAATCAGTGCTCATTCAATTGTTACCTTACTTTCAATTAACTTTTCACCGGCTAGTTGGGCGAGGTCAGGCTGGGCAGGGGCGTCAGTGGCGACCGGCAGGGTAAAGTGAAAGGCAGAACCGCGGCCCGGTTCGCTTTCGACCCATAATTTGCCGCCGTGTAACTCTACGAATTTTTTACTGATGGGCAGGCCCAAGCCTGTGCCAACTTTGCGTAAAGCAAAGGCTTCTTCGGTTTGCTGAAACTCTTCAAAGATGCGCCCAAAGTCTTCCGGGCGGATGCCGATGCCGGTATCAATAACGCTCACTTTGACCATGTTACTGCCGTTTTGCACCGCCCGCAAGGTGATGCTGCCCTGGTCGGTGTACTTGGCGGCGTTGCCTAAAAGGTTCAGCAGCACCTGCCGCAAGCGCGTCTCATCACCGCTGACCGGAGGCAGCGCTGGCGCAATCTCCTGGCGCAGTTCAACCGGCTTATCGGTCAGCAGCCCGGAGACGGTACTCATGATGCTTAGGCTCACCGCCGCCAGGTCAACCTGCTCTCTAAAAATATCCATCTGCCCGGCTTCGATTTTGGCCAGGTCCAGCAAGTCGTTGACGATTTGCAGCAGCAACTCGCCGGAGTTGTGGATGCGAGTCAGATAGTCGGCCTGTTCCGGTGTAACTGCACCGTGATGGCTTTTGGAGAGAATGTAAGAGAAGTTGATGATCGCGTTCAGGGGAGTGCGCAACTCGTGGCTGAGATTGGTGATAAAGCGCGTTTTAAGCTCGTTTGCTTCCACGGCAGCAGCCTCGGCCGCCTTGAGCCGGATATTGGCGGTTTCCAGCAGTTGGTAGGCTTTTTTTAGTTCCTGCTCGCTCTGAAACAGCTCCTGGCTGCGTTGATGCGCCCGTTCCTGGCTGTGCAAGGCCCAGCCCATCGTTGTTGTCAAGTGGTCGGAACTGACCCAACTGACCACCGCCATACCGCACGTCATTAACAGGGGGACCACCAGCGGGCGGAGGGCCGGCCAGGCAAAGCCGTTCAGGTAAATTACGGCCAGCAGGGTGACGATGACCGCAAATGCGGCCGTCTGAGCGGCTGCCTGCGGGCTAATCAGCAGTCCGGCCATGGCTACGATGAGCAGTAACAAGTAAACCTGCTGACGGTCAAATTCAGAGTCGGGCCAGAGCATGAAAGATAAGACAACCAAGATCAAACCCCAGATAAAAACGTAAGTGGCCGGGCGAAAATGGTTATCCTTGTATAATTTAACGCTGAAAAGACAAACGAGGCCGGTTAGCGAAGAGGGCAGCCACCACAAGCGATAAGCGGCCAGGTCAACGGGGGCGGCAAACGACCGTGCCAGCAGCATGACGTAGAACAAAATGACCGCCAGCGCCGCCACCAGGACAACGACGACGACAAAGGTATCTTTTTGGAGGTCCTGTAAATCGGTGTCTTGCATGGGGTACGGTTCCAGCGCACATCTCTAAAACCGATTCTACAGGCAGCATGGGGCAGAAGTCAATTGCCCATTTATCCTACGTTAAAGAAAGGAACCGTAACCAGTCAATGTCATTAAGTTAAGGAGCATCCCGAGTAGGTTGAGCGAAGCGAAACCGTATCGAGGGGTGCGACAGAGCGGCGTAGACTTCGCCAGGCCGCTCCCTTCGATACGCGCTCCACTCCGTTTCGCGCTACTCAGGGTGCTTTCCGCTTAACTTAATGACATTGAGTAGCCAGTAGTCAGTAATCAGTAATCAGTAGACAGAATTATCTGACGACTGGCTACTGATTACTGTTATCTACTCCTTGGGCAAAAGGTGCGTGTTGGTAAAAATCCAGGCGGCAGTATGCAGGAGAGATACGGCGATAGCAAACAGGCCGGCCTGGCTCAGTTTCTCGTGATCGCGCATGACCCGGACCAGGAGATAGCCGGCCAGGAGGGTATAAACAAAGGCCGATGGGGCGAACAAATCCCAGTCCTTGCGCCCACCGTAGTCAGGGTTCCACAGCCAGGTTAACAGGACGTACATGGCGGCAGTGAGCGCCAGAAAATAGCCGTAATCCCGGTCGGCGGGCTGATCAAACAGGGTCAGCCGGAACCGGTAAACGGCGGCCAGGATCATCGCCAGCAAGGACAGCCCAAACGGGGAGATTAAAAGATGGATGTTAAGCCAATCCAGCAGGTGGGCCGCCGAAAACATGGTGTAAGGCTGGTACTTCTGCCACTGCGGGTCAATCTCAAACAAGGGCACAAACCAAACCCCGTCGCCGCCGCCGGGCCGATCCTGCCCCAGCAATGCAACCAGACCGTGGCCGCCGCTCTCCATCAGGGCCAGAACACTCACCCCGACCAGTAATGGTGGAAGCACGGTTTGCCACAGCGCGCCTCCGGCCGACACCCGCCTTCGCCGCCAGCACAACCAGCTCAAAAGTAACATGCCGGGCCACAGAAAAACGGTAGACGGGTGAAAGGCGTTGGTCAGTGAGAGGGCCAGGACCGGCCAGATGAGCTGGATCTCGCCCCGCAGCGCCCGCCAGGCCAAAAACAGGGTCACGAGCAGCCCCAGCGAGATGATCGTGTAATTTTCAACGTAGCCGAAAAAGAGCTGCATCGAGCCGGTGGTCAACACCAGCCCGGCCAGGACGGCGCTTTCCATCGGAGTACGCCCCAACCGGGCCATCCACGTCAGCAGCAGGTAAACAAAAATCACCCCGCAGAGAATGCTGGTCGTGGCGTAAACGGCTTCGACCGGCCAGCCCAGCAGCGGGTCGGCCACCAACTGCCACAGGCGCTGGTGCAAAAAGACGGTGAACGGGGCTTGCCAGTTATAAATCACCCGCAGTTCCAAATCTGGAGTGGACAAAGCCTGGGTCAGCAGGTAGGAGTCGCCCCAGCGCAGGTGGCGCAGCCGGGCCAGCCAGAAGAGCAGGCCGGAAAAGAATGAGATGAGGATGAACCAGATTTGATGAGAAAACGTAAAACGTAAGGCGTAAAACGTAAGGCGTAATTTGTTTTGGATAAACTGATTAATGGAAGAAATAATTAATGTGCCCGCCAGCAGTGCTAATATCCAGCCCAGCCAGGAGGGTAGAAATGTGTAAGGCCAGAGGCTCCAGGTGTTTTCTTCGGGTAGTTTGGCGGCGGCCAGGTGCAGGGTCAATAAGACCAATCCCCACAGTTGAATGGCCGAGAGAAACGAATCCTGCGGATTGGCCGTAATTTGGATTGACCTTTCACTGGAAGAGGTTATCACAGGGGCGCAGTGTACTGTAAAGAAAAAAAGGTGGCAATTCTGCGAATATAGATTGACATCTAACAACCTTTGTTTATAATGGATGCCATGATTTATCTCAATCCGGCCCTCAACGCCGTTATCAATCGAAGCATTCAGACTTCTACCCTCGAGGACGCCTTGCCCTAGTGCGTCCAGTCTTTGCTATTATGTAAACTTGAAATCGTGGGCGCGCTTTGTGTCCACGATTTTTTTATCCGCCGTGGACACGTAAACGTGTTCACGGTTTTTTATTTCTAACGAATTCTGGGGGGTCAAGCTTGGAGTTGATGGTTCAGCAACTAACTTGGCTCTCCGGCCTAACGGATGGAGGAACCCATGATTGCATTACGTTTGGACAATATTACCTTCAGTTATCCCGGCGGACCGGGTTTGGAGAACCTGTCCTGGGCTATTGAGGAGAAGGCCAAAATTGGCCTGGTCGGTCCTAATGGGACGGGCAAAAGCACAATTTTGCAGCTCCTGGGAGGACGGTTGACTCCAGATAAGGGTTTGGTCATCGCAGCCAAAGGAGTTACAGTCGGCTATTTGCCCCAAGACATCACTTTTGCTGCGGGTCATACTGTTCTGGCTGAGGCTCTCACTGCTTCACCTCAACTGGCGGCAATTGAAGTTGAATTGCAGCATATCGAGATCGCTTTGAGCACCCCGGCGGTGTACGAAAATGAGCCGGTTCTAACCCAGACTCTGGAGCAGCAAAGCCGCCTTTTAACGGCCTACGAGGAGGCGGGGGGCCTGAAGTATGAAAATACGGTCAAGGCGATGCTGCGGCGCTTGGGCTTTAACGACAAGGATTTTACTCTATCTACCACTGTTTTGAGCGGAGGTCAGAAAAAGCTGTTGGCCCTGGCCAAGCTGGCCGTCAACCAACCGGCGGTGCTGCTGCTGGATGAGCCGGATAATCACCTTGATCTGGCCGGGAAAGCTCACCTGGAAAAGTTTATTCGCAGCTATCCCGGTGCAGTCGTCATCGTTTCCCATGACCGCTATCTACTCGACGAAGTTGCCGACAGCATGGTGGAGTTAGCCGGGGGTAAATTGAATTTTTACAACGGCAACTATTCCGCCTATATCACCGAGAAGGAACTACGCCGGCTGCGCCAAGCTCAAATGTTCGCCGCCCAGCAAAAGGAGGTTGCTCGCCTGGAAGAAGCAATTGCTCGCTTTGAACTGTGGGCCAGCCTGGTGGTAAATGAGCGCCACATCAAACAAGCTCGCAACAAACGGCGCCAGCTTGAACGAATGGAGCGGGTGGATAAACCCCTGGAACAAAAAAGCATGGCCTTACAATTGAACGGCTGGCGAGGGTCGGACAAAGTGTTGGAGATTGTGGACCTGGTCAAAGCGTTTGATGAGGCCTTGATTCTGGCCGGGGTTGATTTGCTGGTGTGGCACGGAGAACGGGTCGGTTTAATCGGACCCAATGGAGCCGGCAAGAGTGTGCTGTTTCGCTGCATTACCGGCGCGGACCTGCCCACCGCTGGCGTTATTAAGATCGGACCCGGTGTCAAAATGGGTGTTTACACCCAGGAGCATCAGAATTTAGCGCACCAGGAAACACTCCTGGAAACTGTACGAAAGACCAAGCCGATGTACGAGGATGAAGCGGTAGCTTTCCTGGGTAAATTTCTCTTTTCCTATGAACAAGTCAGGTGGCAAACGGTGGGCAGTCTGAGCGGGGGGGAACGCAGCCGGCTGCAAATCGCCCTGTTGATGTTGCAGCAGCCCAATTTTCTACTGCTGGACGAGCCGACGAACAATCTTGATATCCAATCCGCGGAAGTGTTAGAACAAGCGCTGGATGAATTTAAGGGAACCGTTCTGGTTATCTCGCACGACCGTTACTTTTTGGATAAGGTTGTAGATCGCCTGGTCGAATTAGAGCCAGGCCGGGGCACGCTGGCTGAATATCTGGGCGGCTACACCGATTATCTGGCCGTGCAGTCAGCCTTAAGCGACTGAAGTCGCTACTACAACCTTACTCTCGTTCCCAAACTGATCCTTCGACTTCGCTGAGCCGAAGGCCCCCTAGTGGCAGGACAAGGTTTGGGAACGAGAATAGTCCTTGATAGCGTTCTACGCTATTTGTTCAGTGACCGTCACGTCCGTGTGAATCCGCCGCCCGGCTAACTCCTTGAAAAATCGCAGCGGATCAACACTGGTTTCAGGCGGGTAGACCCCCTTGGCGCGGACCTCCCCGGCCGCCAGCCAGCGGGCGACCACCGCCGGCGGCACGCCCACCACCAGCGTCCCGCCGCTGACGCCGTAATCTTCGTGCGGCCAGGCGGTCGTATCCACACGGATGGTCAGCGGCCGGCCGTCCTTTGTCCCCTCGACCACCGTCGCAATATCCTTGAAACCGGGATTTTCGCCGCGTTGGGTGGCCTCGCTGCGCAGCAGGACTTCGCCCAGCATGTCGCGGGGGCGCACCTGGGCCTCGACTCGCTCACCGCCGGGTAGTTGGGCTTTGACCCAAACCGCCTGTTTATCGCCCAGGCCGAGTTGGGTCAACTGCTGCAAGCGCCGGAAGGCCTTCTCGCTGTAGCCAAAAAAGTTGATTTTGAAGAAACATTCCTGCACCCCTTTGTCGGCGTAGCTCAGGGGCAGCGTTGCCGCCTCCGAGTGCAGGGTCAGGTGGGTGATGCGCTGGCCGATGGGGGCGCGAAAATCGAAGGCTTCTTCCTCGGACAGCGGCTCCTTTTCGATAAACTCGCCGCTGCGGAAGACCACCGGCCGCTCGGTCATCTCGTCCAGGATGGTCGCCAGCGAATAGGGCCAGGCCAGGCTGTCGCGCGAGTCGGTGGTCGCGCCGTTGTAGATTTTGATGGAGCGGATAGTGTCGAAGCGGGCCGCGACCAGGGCCGGCTGCACATTGGCGATACCGGGGCAGGAGCCGAGGCCCAGGATGGCGGTCAGCCCTCTGACCTGGAAATCCTCGTTCAGTTCCAACTGCTTGCGGGTGGTGTGGAACAGTCCGCCCAAATCCAGGTAGTGGCAGCCCGCTTCCAGGCAGGCCCGCATCACGTCGAGGTTGAAGTAGTACTGGACGCTGTTGATGACACAGTCGGCCCCGGCCAGCAGCGCGACCAGCGCAGCCCGGTCGGTCACGTCAATGGGAGCAGCCTTGAAACGGCTGTCGCCCGGCGCGGCTTTGTCCACCGTCGCCTGCGCCCCGGCCTCGTTCAAATCGGCCACAACGATTTCGGCTACGTCGTCCGTCAGAGCGAGATCGCGCGCAATCACCTTGCCGATAATCCCGGCCCCGCCGAGGAGGATGATTTTCATGGGGAGTATCTCCTTTGTATGGAAGGTTGGAGGATTGGAAGGCTGGAAAGCGAAATCCAATCTAAAATCGTAAATCGTAAATCGTTTCTATCTTATTCAGATTTGCCGTTAGCGCAAACAGATTTCAAACGGACAGGTGTTATAATAAGCGGGGAGATTTTTTCAGCGACCAGTACCAGAAAGGGAACTCGGATGAACCTGAAACGCGCGCTTCTGGCCTGGATCATGGGCCTGACCCTGGCTCTCTTAGGGATACTTGGCCCCACCCTAATCGTCCAAGCCGCTGACCCTGACCCCGGCTTGACAAATCTTCCCCCCCAGCCTTTCATTGGACCAGGAAATGTTCACCACCCTGCTGGCCAAGCCCAGATGATGCCTGAGCCAGCTTTGGCCCAGACCACCCTGGCGCGGCTTCCTTTGCGCTTTATCCCCAATCAAGGCCAGACCGATCCGGCAGTCAAATTCCATGTTCACGGCCTTGGCGGCAGCCTGTTCTTCAGCCCGAAAGAGGTAGTTTTCTCGCTGCCTACCCCAGTCACGGAGCAGGGGAGCAGGGGGGCAGAGGAGCGGGGGCGAGAAAAGACTGTCTATCCTCTCTTCAATCCAAAATCCGTGGTTCGTCTCACCTTCGACGGGGCCAATCCCACTCCCGCGATTGAAGGCTTGAACCCGCTGCCCGGCGGAGCCAACTTTTTCCTGGGCAACGACCCGGCCCAGTGGCAGAGCAACCTGCCGACCTACGAGGGCATCGTTTATCGAAACCTCTATCCCGGTATTGACCTGGTCTATCGCGGCACGGATGGGCAGCTCAAGAGTGAGTTTATCGTCGCGCCCGGTGCGGACCCCCGCCAGATTCGGCTGCGCTACAAAGGGGCAGAGGGCCTTTCGGTGCGAGAGGATGGGGCGCTGGTGATTCAGACTGCTGCTGGAGAGTTGGTGGAAGCGCCGCTGTTGATTTACCAGGAGGTCAATGGCGTCCGGCGGGAGATCGAGGGGCATTATTTGCTTCTTGATGAAGCGGACTCCCCAATCCAAAATCCAAAATCGTAAATCCTGCGGTTGCTTTCCAAATTGCTGCTTATAATCCTGCTCTGCCGCTCATTATTGATCCGGAATTGGTTTATAGTTCCTATTTGGGGGGGAACAATAATGATTTAGGCTTTGGAATCGCTGTGGACGATAGGGGTAATATCTATGTTATAGGGGGAACTTATTCAACTAACTTCCCCATTCAACAGGCAATTCAAAACACATGCGGTAGTTGCACTACTTCCCCTGATGTTTTCGTGACGCAGATTATCAGTGCTGGTGGGGTTTATACTTTTGGTTTTTCTACTTATCTGGGAGGCAATGATTTTGATTTTGGTTGGGATATTGCGGTAGATAATTCAGGTAGTTTCTATATCACAGGAGAAACTTATTCAACCAATTTTCCAACGTGGCAAGCGACACAGGGTGATCAACTTAGCTCTGACGTCTTTGTGACTAAGATTATTAGCGCCAGTGGGATTTACACGTTGGGTTATTCTACCTATCTGGGTGGAGGAGGAACCAGTGAAATCGGCACTAACATTGATATAGATGACTCCGGAAATGTGTATATTACAGGACAAACTAACTCAACTGCTTTTCCGACTTGGCAGGCTACTCAAGATAAATTTGGCGGGGGTTTTTCAGACGCTTTTGTGACAAAGATCATCAGTACCAGCGGAGGTTATACCTATGGGTACTCTACCTATCTAGGGGGCACTAATGCCGACTCTGGCCACGGTATCACTATAGATACCCTAGGCAATATTTATGTCGCCGGAGGTACATCCTCAAGTGATTTCCCAACGAGGAAGGCCATTCAGGGGGACCAGCCTGATACTGACGTCTTCGTAACCCAGATCATTAGCACAGGGGGTGTCTATACCTACGGCTACTCTACTTATCTTGGCGGTAGTAGCAACGAGGACATTGGTCGCATCGCTGTAGACAACCAGAGTAATGCCTATATTGTAGGATATACCGATTCAAGCGACTTTCCCACTCGAGGAGCTATTCTTGGAGATATGCCTGGCGCTGATGCTTTTGTAACCAAAATTATAACTACTGGCGGAGTTTATACTTATGGCTATTCTACCTACTTAGGCGGCGTGGGTGACGACTACAGCTATGATATTGCTGTAGATAGTGCAGGTCATAGCTATGTTACAGGCTGGACCGACTCGATTAATTTCCCCACCTATAAAGCTATCCAGGGGGATCAAGGGGGTACTGATGCCTTTGTAACTCAGATTATCGGTGCCAGTGGAGTCTATACCTACGGTTATTCTACTTATTTAGGTGGCAGCAACTACGACTCCAGTATGGGTATAGCTATAGATAATTTGGGAAATGTCTATATTACCGGACAAACAAATTCAACCAACTTTCTCACCCAGAATGCTACTCAAGGAACAAATGGGGGCCTCGATGATGCCTTCGTCGCCAAAATTAACTCCACAGTCCCTACCTGCTTTGCCCAAGTGAACAGCATCTCGACCACCTTCAGCAGCAGCGACGCCCAGGCCGTGCAGCAGGCCGTAGACGCCGCTTCCAATGGCGATTTGGTCAAAGTGGCGGGTTACTGTGCCGGGGTTAGCACACGGGCCGGGCTGACCCAAACGGTCTACATCAGCAAGCCGCTGACTTTACAGGGCGGCTATACCAGCACCAACTGGATCACACCTAATCCGCTTTCTTATCCGACCACCTTGGATGCGCAGAGTTTGGGCCGAGTGGCGGTGATTACTGGAACTATTCCTGTCACTATTGCCGATTTGAATATTATCAATGGCAACGCTCAATCCGGCGGTGGTATTTATAACAGTGGTGTCTTGACGTTGAGCCACACGCTCGTCAGCAGCAATACAGCCGCTGGGGGTATATCCTTTGGCGGCGGCGGCGGCATCTACAATCTTGGGACCTTGACCTTAGCCGATACTACAGTCAAAGGCAACAAGACGCACGCAAGTGGGGGAATACACGATGCCAGAGGGGGCGGTATAAAAAATCAAAACGGCAGTGTAACCTTAAACAATAGTGCTATTATGAGTAATAGTACTATTGTTGAATTTGGTGGTCCGATAATGGGTCACGCCGAGGGCGGAGGCATCTATAACACCAATGGCTCCTTTACCCTAAATAACAGCCTCCTGAGCTATAACAGTAACCAGGGGTTGTCGGGTTCGGTCTCTGGCATAGGCGGCGGTGCTTTTAATTATCAGGGCACGCTAACTTTGAATAGTAGTCGCGTCTTTAGTAACACAACGATAGGGGCTGGGGGGGGTATTTATAATTACAATGGTTCCGGTTCCGGCAACAGCTTGGTGATAATGAATAACAACGTGATTCACAACAACGTAGCCTATAATAGTGCGGGTGGTGGCATCTATAATGAAACCACTCAGGGGAGCAGTAACAGCCTGGTAATATTGACGAATAGCACTATTAGCAGCAATACAACAAGCATAGGAGGCGGGGTCTACAATCGTAGTTATGATGGGGGCAACGCTTCGATAACCCTCATCAATAGTACGATTAGTAACAATGTAGCAAATTCCACCGCTGGCGCTATTTACAATGAAAGTGACTGGGGTGGAAGCGCCAGCTCAGCCATATTAAAAAACAGCACGGTTAGCGGCAATACAGCAGGGACCGGCAGCGGCATTTACAATATCAGCGACCATGGTGGTAAAGCAATCTTCACTATGACGAATACCCTGATAGCCAGCAATTTTCCTGGTGGAAACTGCTTTAACTCGTTGGGGATGATCGTGTCGAACGGCTATAACTTGGAGAACGGCAACACTTGTTCTCTTATTCACCCAAGCGACATCCCCAATACCAATCCCCTTCTCGGTCCGCTGCAGGATAACGGCGGCGCGACGCTAACTCATGCCCTGCTCCCCGGCAGTCCGGCGATTAATGCCGGCGATAATGTCACCTGCGCGGCGACTCCTATCAACGGAGTTGACCAGCGCGGCTTTCCCCGGGATGCCGCCTGCGACATCGGTGCGTATGAGGCTTCGGCTCCGGTGCTGACCCTGGCCAAAACCGCCAATCTATCTACCGTTATCCCCGGCGAGCGGATCACCTATACCCTGGTGATTTCCAATAACGGCCCGATCAGCGCCACTCAAGCCGTTATCTCCGATACTCTGCCCATTGGACTGTTCTTGGCCGGGCCGGTGATGCTCAACCCGTTAAGTGCAGGTAGTGTTGGAACGCCGCCGATTTTGGTCAATAATCTCACTGTTGCCAGCGGGCAGCTTATTACCGTTACCTTCCCGGTCACAGTCAGCAGCAATCTAGTTGGGGGTACAGTCCTGACCAATGTTGCCACCATCACCAGCTTCGAGATAAGCAGGCCGGTAACAGGAACAGCAGTGATTTCTATAGCCAGCGTTCCGGCTATCACCATAACGAAACTGGTCAATACCAGTACCGCCAATATCGGTGATACAATTACTTATACCTACCGGGTGACCAACACCGGCAACGTCACCCTCACCGGCGTGACTGCCAGCGATGACAAGTTGGGCCAAATCGCTCTTACTCAAACTGTATTGGCTCCCAACCAGAGTACGTCCGGCCTCTTGACCTACACCGTCGCCGAAACCGACCTACCCGGCCCGCTGACCAATACGGTCATTGTGACCGGCACACCCCCTGTAGAATCGGTTGTCACCGCCACTGATCAGGTGTCTGTTGCTCTGGTCGCTGCCCCGGCTGTTACTGTCAGCAAAACGGCCAGTCTTGGTACGGCTAAAGTGGGCCAAACGATCACCTACACTTACCGTATCACCAACAGCGGCAATATCACGCTGACTGCTGTCAGTGCCGGCGACGACAAGCTGGGCCAGGTCAGCCTCAGCCAGACAACCCTCACTCCAGGTCAGAGCGCCAGTGGAACGCTGACTCACACGGTTGTCGCCGGCGATTTGCCCGGCCCGCTGGTTAACACGGTTGTCGTCACCGGCACGCCGCTGGAGGGGCCGGTCGTCACCGCTGCGGCCAAAGTCTCGGTGGCGTTACTTCCGCCGGATGAGTCGGTCTATCTGCCGCTGATTGTCAAAAACCATTGATAGAGAATAAAAAGTGAGCTTCTTATGTTATTCCGAGTGGAGCGAAGCGGAACGAGGAATCCCGCGGAACTTGGCTAAGGGGTGACTCTGTAGGGATTTCTCGCTCCCTACGGTCGCTCGAAATTACAAATCAGAGCGAGTGAATTCCCAGTAATGTCTAAAGATTAGGGTTTTCGGGATTAATACCCACTAGCCGCGATAGGTCCGATAGTAGATAAACTGGAGCTTGAGCCATTCTTTCAGCCGCCGGTAAACGGCCAGAATCCAGCCGGAGACGTTGCTGATCAGCCCGGCCAGCAGCACTAGCATCGAGGAGAGGGTGGCCAGCAGGGTGGACCACTTCTGCCAGTCCAGCATGTCACCGATAAAGGCACTCTGGGCCGAACCGATCTCCTGCGGCAGGTCAGCCATAGGGTAATCCGCTTAAAAAAGATTTAACTGGGTGGCGCTGGACGGGTCTACCTCTTGACTAAAAGCCCTTGCCTCTTCAATATATTGGGGCAGCTTCTGGAAATCTTCGATCAAAAGAGGCCGCCATTTGGGCTGGTGCAGGGCTGCCGCCGGGTGAAACATCGGCACAACCAGCCGGTTGCCGACGCGCTGGGCCTGGCCGTGAATTTTGGTGATGGACGCGCCGGGGAAGTAGCGATACATGGAGAAACGTCCCAGGGTGACAATCACTTTGGGGTCAATAAGCTCAACCTGCCGGTCGAGGTAATCCTTGCAGGCTGCCAGTTCGTCGGGTTCGGGGTCGCGGTTGTTGGGCGGGCGGCACTTGACCACGTTGGCGATAAAAACATCCTCCCGCTTGAAACCGATCCCGTGCAGCAGTTCCTCTAAAAATTTACCCGCCGCGCCGACAAAAGGCCGGCCCTGTTTGTCTTCATTAAAGCCCGGCCCTTCGCCGATAAACATCACCGCGGCGTTGGCCGGTCCCTCGCCGGGCACGGCCCGGGTGCGGCCCTGGTGCAGCGCGCAGCGGGTACAGTTGTGTACGGCGTAAGCAATCTGGGGCAAATCCATGAAGGGGACGGGGGGCAGACTGGCAGGATCAACCAACTCCAGCGGATAGTCCCGCACCCAGCTATCGCTGCCTTTGGCTTTGCGGAACCACTCGCCGCGGGGGCTGAGCATCCACGCATCGCCCCACCACTCATCTTCCAGGCGCATCTGGCGCAGAGCGGCGTCGCGCTCGGCTTCGTTGATTTCGCCGCCGGCACAGCGGGCCTTGATTGCTTCAACTTGGTCCTGAAATTCGGTAAATTTGTTAGACATACCTACCAGATAACATTCATAATAAGGTTTTGAGTTATAGAAATCCTACCTATGGGACGCGGATTAACACGGATCGAGCGGATTTAAGTTATTTTATCCGCAAAATCCGTGTCCCATTTCCCATGAGGCTTATTGTAAGATTATCTACTGTTTCGCCCCGCACTCGGCACAGAATTTGGCGTTGGCGGCTAACTCGCTGCCGCACTGGCTGCAAAATTTATTGGCTTTAATGGCGGTGCCACATTCGGGGCAGAACTTGGCCCCGGTCTGGAGCGATGCCCCACACTTGGGGCAGCCGGCCCGCCGGTCATCGCCCTGGGTAAATTCGCCGACGTCATAAGCTCGCTCCGAGACCTCCTGCCGGGCCTGATCGGCGATAGCGGCGGCCTGGGCTTGAGCGGCGGCAACACTGGCGCTGGGGGCGCAGTCGAGGCACAAGCCCCGGCTCTCATTCCAGCAGCGCTTGCGGCAGACCCATTCGTTACAGTTGGGGCATTGGATAAAAAAGCCGCGCACTTCACCGGCGGCCTCAGTAAAGGCGTGATCGTGGGCGCGTTCCCAGGCCGCGGAGTGAACCCGGTCGCCGACGCTGGCAATATTACCCATGATCCCGCCAAACAACCCGCTGGCAACGTCGAGCGCCTCCGAGATCAAGCCGGTGGCTGAAGCTTGAAACGCCGAACGATAACCGTTGTTGCAGCGCTGGCAGTAGAACTCCCACTGAAATCCTCGTTCCGTGCTTCTATCCTGATAATTGTTGGTGAATTCGATAAATTCGGCCATGGTGTCCTCCAGGTGGTTAATGAATGGATTGGGTTAAGGTTATGGTAATAGACTATTCCGGTTTGTTCCCTTCAATTTTAAGCAAGCGCTCAAAAAGCGCAATCTTTCGTTGGGCAAGCATTGCCTGATAATCCGGCAAAGCCAGAGGCGGTGTGGTAAAAATGAGAGCGTCTTCGTCGTTGTCGCTGTAGTAGCGGGGGCGGCGGCCAACTTCCTCAAACTGGTATTTCTGATACAGGGCCAGGGCCGGCTCGTTGGAGGGGCGTACTTCCAGCGTGGCCGTTTCTGCGCCGAGAACCTGGCCCGCTTCGAGCAAAGCCAGCAGCAGCCATTCGCCCAGCCCCAAACCGCGCCAGTCGGGGTGAACGGCGATGGTGCTGATGTGGGCTTCATCGGCCATGAGCCAGAATCCGGCCAGGCCAATAAGTGTAGAAGATTGACCGCTGACTGCTGACCGCTGACCGCTGAGAGTTTCGGGTGGAACTGTTGACGATGAGGTATCAGTTGGAGGATGGGCGAGGGAAGTGCGCAGGACATAGTAGTGGGCCAGGGTGTTGTGGCGAAGTTCGTAGTCAAAGGCGCGGATCGGCCAGGTCAGCGAATAGGAGGCCCGCTCGATGGCAGCGACAGCCGGGATGTCGGCCAGGGTCATGGGTTCAATGACAAAGGGCAAAGCTGGCTGGCTCACGGTTGGCGGCTCAGGGGGAAGAGACGTAGATAGGGGTCAGGGCATCGGGGTCATCCTGATCGCCAGCTTCCAGGCGCTGGGCGGCAATCTCAGCCAGATAGCTGGCGCGGCGCAAGCGGGCGGCCGGGGAGTCCAGCGCCGCTTTCTGGTCGGAGCCGCGCTGCAAAAGATGGGCTGCCTGGGCGTCAATCTCGCCGGTGCAGAGGGCCGGCTTGTTGATTTGATGGGCCAAATTTTCAAAGGTGGTCAGATGCGGCTCGACCAGGAGCTGCCACTCCTGCTCACTCTGGCCATAACAAGCGGCAATAATCCGCCCTCGCCCGGCCTGAACAATAGCCCAAACCGGCAACGTGCTGGAC
The DNA here is from genome assembly GCA_015075185.1 of Anaerolineales bacterium. Lineage (GTDB taxonomy): Bacteria > Chloroflexota > Anaerolineae > 4572-78 > J111 > DSQQ01. Next base: position 1,669,536 of record JABTUW010000001.1, read on the forward strand.
CGCAGCGGGTAGGCGGCTATTTCGAGGGTGGAGACGCCGATGACCGGCAACTTGTAGGGCAAGGCCAGACCCTTGGCCACCGCGAGGCCAATCCGCACCCCAGTAAAAGAGCCAGGCCCCAGCGATACCGCCAGGGCTGTCAGGTCGGCCACTTTCAGGTTAGCCAGCTTGAGCATGCGGGTCAGCCGGGGCATGACCTCCACCGTATGGTTGCGATCGGCAAACCAGCTTTCCTCGGCTAGAACGCCGTCCTGGTTATAAAGCGCCAGACTGGCATATTGGGTGGCGGTGTCAATAGCTAAAATCATAATCGGTCAGCGAATGGCGAATAGCAGCGTGAGATTTAAGGTTTGCTAACTCGCATCTTCGCTCCTTTTCCTAATTACAGGGCTTTTGACCTATTGGACTTTCAGGCAAAGTAAGGCAAAATAGTAAACATATCGGGATTATGAGGTGACAGGCACTTATCGGACTACTAATTGGGCTTGTTTGAACAAAACCCACCTCTTTTAGTACTTAAAAGTGCCTGTCACCTGGCTTTTCGATAAGGTCTAGTCTACGGTTTACCGCTGTTGGGCAAAGGTTGCTTGCTTGAAGGCTTCCAGCAGCGCCAGAAAGCGTTGGCTGTGCGGGCGCAGCACGACTCGCCGCTTGGTTTCTTCCAGGTGATAAAGTTCGACGGTCAGGTGCTCGCTGGGCAGCAAGTTTTTGGCCCGGTCAGCCCATTCGATCATGGTGATGCCGGAGCCGTACAGGTAATCTTCCAGACCAAAGGTGATTGTTTCAGCGGCATCAGCCAGGCGGTATAAGTCAATGTGGTAGACCGGGTAAAGCCCACGGTATTCGTTGACCAGGGTAAAGGTGGGTGAAACCACCGGGTCGGTGACTCCAAGGCCGGCGCAAACGCCCTGGATCCAGCGTGTTTTGCCGCTGCCCAGGTCACCAACCAGCGCCAATACATCGCCTGGATTGAGATAGGCAGCCAGCCGCGCCCCCAGGCGGCGCGTTTGGGCTTCGCTGTGGCTGATAAAGTCCAGGGTGTTCGGCTCAAGGATCGGCACGCTTGGGCACTCCTTGCCAGCATTATACCTTGATTGTTGGAGAGGGACAAAGCCTTTGGCAGAATTATGTGACTTATGGTATGATACCATCAGATTTGTGAGTAAAAAGGATTTTTTATGCGTTATCTCCTCATCTCCGATATTCACGCGAACTTGGCCGCTTTTGAATCCGTGCTTGCAGATGCCGAGGGTTTATACGATAAGGTTTGGTGCCTGGGGGACATGGTCGGCTACGGGCCGGACCCCAATGAATGTGTCGAACTGTTGTTGACCCTCGACCATCTCTGCATTGCCGGCAACCACGATTGGGCGGTCTTGGGCAAGCTGGATATTGACGATTTTAATCCTGATGCCCGTTTTGCGTCTTTGTGGACTCGCGAGCAACTGACCGATAAAGTGCGTGACTACCTGGATAACCTGCCGATTGCCCTAATCGAGGAACAATACTACACCCTGGTCCACGGCAGCCCGCGCCACCCGATTTGGGAATATATTCTTTCGCCCACAATTGCCCAACCCAATTTTAAGCAGTTCAACACGCCCTACTGTTTTGTCGGCCACACCCACAGCCCGGTCATTTTTCAAGAAGCCGTGCAGCCCAACACGATGTGCGAACCGCTGGCGGCTGAATTTAATAATGGACCGATGCTTCTCGGCGAGCGGCGGCTCATTATCAACCCCGGCAGTGTCGGCCAGCCCCGCGATGGCGACGCCAGAGCCGCCTATGGCATTTTGGATATCGAGGCCAAATCTTTTGAGTACCGGCGCATCCCTTATCCTGTGAGTGTAACCCAGGAAAAAATGAAAGCTTACGATTTTCCGGCACGATTGTGGAATAGACTGGCCTTTGGCTGGTAAGGAACTAAAGTAACAACTCTCACGTCTAGATAGCGTGGGAGTTTTTTATTTTAGCCAAACTAAATGATGGAGAGAAAAATGAAAACCAGCTCAACTTATCTGTCAAAGTATCCTGTTTCTTCTCTGAAACTGATGATCAGTTTAGTCATCTTTTTGGTTCTGCTGAGCGCGTGTGGGGCAGCTCGCACGGCAGAGCAGAGCACCGTCTACGCACCTGCTCCGCAAACCGCGCCAGGAGCCGAGGGCGGAGCCGCCGAAGCGCCGGCCGGCGCCCCGGTTGAAGCCAGCGCCGATTACAGCGGCCGGATTGAGCCGATTGAGCAAGTTCTCAATAGTGCGGTTCAACCTCAGGATAACCGGGTTATTATTTACACCGGCAATATCTCCCTGGTCGTTAAAGATACCCGCGAGGCGATGACGGCTATCACTAACCTGACGACCGAACAGGGCGGTTACGTGTCGGCCTCGAATGTTTACCAGGCCGGCGATGTACCGCGCGGGAGCATTACCATTCGCGTGCCGGCAGAGCGTTATCTGGACACATTGGAAAAGCTGCGCGGGCTGGCGGTGCGGGTCGAGACGGAAAATTCCGGCACCGAGGATGTGAGCGAAGAGTTTACCGATTTGCAGGCGCGCAAGGCCAACCTGGAAGTGACCGAGAAAGCCTTGCAGCAGTTGTTAGAGGAGCGGCAGCGGGTCGGCAGCACCAGCGACATTCTGGAGGTTTACCGGGAGCTAACCGGCGTGCGCGGCCAGATCGAGGAAATCGAGGGCCGGCTGCGCTATCTGGCTAATAAAGCGGCTCTCTCGACGATTACCATTGATCTGATTCCCGACGTTTTGTACCAGCCGGTCAGCGTAGCCGGGTGGGAGCCGCAAGGTGTGGCCAAGGAGGCGCTGCAATCCCTGGTGGTGGCCTTGCAAGGATTGGCCAATTTAACCATCTGGCTGGTCATTTTTCTCCTGCCGCTGTTGATTATCTTCCTCATCCCGGTGGTGGTGGTCATCTGGATCATTCGCGCCTGGTGGAAACGTTCTCAGGCACGCAAGAGAAATTTACCCCCCACACCTCCAGCAGCAACGCCGGCCACAACAGAGTAACACCGGGCAACCCGAAATAAAAGAGGGGCGGGATAATCCCGCCCCTCTTTGTTTAGGCAGTCAACTACTGTGGCTCGACGGGGTTCATCATCTCGTGATACTCGCCCAGCACGCTCACGACCTGCCGGTTAGTGTCATCGCGCTGTTTTTCGCGCATTTGCCGCTGGTAGGCATCCCAGCGGCGGAAGATTTCTTCCTGAACCGAACTGGGATTAAAGACTTGCTTAAAGGTAAAGTGGCCTCCGGTACCGGCGGTGCGAATAACAACATCACCCAGGTTGATCAGCCGGTAGAAGATATTCGGCATATCATAGGTAATGCTTTGAATGCTGTCAAAACTACCCTCGCGCACTTTTTCACCCCGCAGGCGAAAGGCCGTACTCTCTATATCAATGATTTTAACGTTGGTCAAAATGTAAACATCTCGCCGCCACGTATCATATTCCCACAGATACCAAAAGAAGCTGCCCAAAACAACCAGGCCAAATACCCAGAAGAGAGGTGTCCAGACTCCCCCATAGAAAGGCGGCAACCCGGCCAGAGAGGCAATAAACAAATAAACTGAGCCGAGCAAGGCCAAAACAGGCAGGAGAACATGGCGGAGCAAAATGAGATAGTGTTTACGCCAGGTAATTACCTGGACACCTCCTTCCGTCTTAATCTGCTGGATGCGCGGGATAAAATAGTCCAAACCGAGTTTGGGGACAGGTACTTTTGGCACGGTAATGACCTGGCTGGGTTTGCGCGCAGGGGCCGTCACCGCTGCCGGCGTTTCTAAAAGGTCACGATTCATGCGTTCAGCGATCAGGTCGCGGGTGGCGGCTCTATCGGAAGCAGCGGCGCGCTCTTTAGCCCGCACCTGCGCCTGCAGCATCAAACCGACCAGGTTTTGAGCGGCCGGTATTCTGTCAACGGAAATCATACCCAGCGCAGCAGTTTGGATGTTAATATCGTCTACATCAAATAGAGTATCGAGCCACCCGTGTGATTCATAGGTAACGTTTTGAATCTGGGTCAGCGGCGCTTCTTCTCGAACTTCACTATAGAATAAGATACGTTCAATGTGAATGACCCGTTTCGTGGTCAGGATAAGATCATCGTTGCGCCAGTCAAAATAAAAGTAAAGCACCATCAGGAAGGATAAGATAAGAAAGGGCGCAGTTAATAACGTAAAGATCAGCCCACTCTGGCTGAGGATGTCGAACAGGCCGAAGCCCAGCAATTCGGCTAACAGGAATAGCAGAACGGGGATAATCAACAGCAGAATCGGCCAGATAAGCCTGGCCAAAAAGGCCAGAATATGCCGCTTGGTGGCCGCCAACACAATCTCATCCGGCTGCCGCCCAGGGAAATCGGTGACAGAGCGCGCGTCATAAGCCCGCTCTATTTCCCGGATTTTGGCTTCAACTTGGGGGTCTTGCAGCAACAGCCAATCCAAATCCTCTCGATCGTAGATAGCCACAACGGAGTCAAATTCGGCCTCGACGGTAGCGCCCCTGATGCCCAGCCCCCGAATACCCGAGCGCAAGCCCACGAACGAGCCAACCGGCATATAGTTCAACAAGCGGCGCGGCGATTGGCTTTCATCAAATGCCTGGAGTTCACCGCTGATTACAATAAAAAAGCGATCATCCCGCTCACCCTGTTTGGTGAGAACTTCCCCCTGCCGGTAGACCCGAATCTCGGCCCTGTCCACCAACTCGGCCATCTGGTCTTCAGAAAGATCAGTGGTGGCCAAATTTTGGTGGAGCAGCTCGGCTAACCGGCCACGTGCAGCTTCCTGGCTTAACGGCATAAGTCACCCTTTTGACATAACCCTATAACCTGAGTGTATTTTACCACAAAACATTAAAAAGGAGAACACCCGTTTTATTTTAGAGCATAGACAGCCGCCCGGGCCTGCTCATCCTCATAGAGCCGGGTCAGGTAGGTCTCCAGCGTTTGCGGCGAAGGCGTATTGGCCAGATGGTGATAAACTACCACATACTCTATCCCTTTTTTTTGCAGCAATTGCAGGCCGGCAGAGGTGGGAAATTTGAGCATTTCCTCCCGAACACGAGCGTGGTCGGCCGGGAAAAAGCCGGAGTAGCCGTTGAGCATGTCTCCCTGGAAGAAACGATTGGCCAGGAGCCAGCGGGTTGTTTGTTCAAAATCCTCGACCTTACTGCTTGGAGCAAAGGGCAGCATAACAATTTTTGGCCGCGATACACTTTGAAGGTCGGCCGCACCTAACCTGGCGTGTTCATTGAGCCACGCTTGCCAGGGAACTGCTTCGGTCTGAATGGGAACAGGTTGGAGCGGCAGCGGCAGCGCCAGCATTTCAAAAATCGCCAGCACGGCCACGCCTCCCGGCAACCACTTGGGGGACCCGCGCAGCCACTGGCTCAAGTTGTGCAGGCCAAAGCCGGCCAGCAGGGCCAGGTGAAGCTGGACCAGCACGGCAAAGCGGAAGGGGCTGCGTAACTGAGCAAAGCCGGGTACCCACTCTCTGACCCATTGATAGGGCTGGACTCCGCCCACATTCAAGCGCAGCCCCAGCGACAGCAGCAGCGCCAGGCCCACCGCCAGAAACAGGTAAAGTTTTATCCTTTTCCGCGGCCCCCCAAAAAGCCCCAATCCGGCCAGAGCAATAAGCCCAAGGCCAGGGAAAAGGCGCTGGCCCTGGGCAGACTTCAGGCCCAAGATGCGGCCGTAGAAAAGGTTGTAGTCCAGAAAATCACGATAATAGCTGAATTTGGCCGAGTTGGCTTCGATGGTTTGAGGGCTGCGGGTGAATTGATAAACCTCCAGTTCCCGGTACTGCGCCCACACAAAGGGCAGGGTCAGGGCTAAAGCCAGGAGAGCGACGACCCCAAGCTGAACAGTTGTTTTCAGATTCAGGTGCGCGCGCCGGACCTGAAAAATAAAGGCCAGCGGCAAAAAGAACACGCTGAACAGGCCGTAATAGCTGCAAATGAGGAATGTAACCGGCAAACCAAGCGCCAGGCCGAGGCTGTTTCTCCAGAAATGAGGCGAGGAGATGAGGAGACAAGGAGACAAGGAGACAAGGGTGAGGAAACGACTCAAAAAAAACAGGGACCATAAAATGCCAAAGATGGCAACCAGTTGCAGCACCCCCATCTCTTGAGCCACAAACGGGAGCGACTGCATGAGCAGCCCCGCCAGCAGGCTGGGCAGGGGCGGCAGTCTCCAGTGGCGCAGCAGCCAAAAGGTAAGCCAGCCGTTGAGCGTCAAAAATAAAATAATAAGGAAATTGTAACCCAAAGCGGGTGATTGAAAGGCCAGCCAGAGCGGCGCGGCCAAGAGGGCGCTCAGCGGCTGCGGCTCCGAAAAGGCAAACGTGCCCTTATCGGGGGCAAAGATGGGCGCATCCCAGTAGCGGGGATAGCCCTGCATCTGCTGGTCAATATTCCATCGTAATGTCCACAGGTTGAAAAGAGGGACCGTCGCCGCCTCTTCGCTGCCGCGCGGGATATGGCTAAAGAGGTGCAAGGGCAGGGGATAGGTCAGGATCAAGGCCCACAGGACGAAGAATGAAAGGTAGAAGAGGGTGGATAGAGGATAGAAGATAGCCAAAACCGATTTTCTATCTACTATCTTCAATCTGCTGTCTTCAGTTTCCATTCGCCTCACCGGTTCATCGACTCCCTTGGAGTGTATCATATCTTAACACAAATGGGCAATCGTAAGGCAAATCGGTAATTTCTCGTACGCCTGAACTTTTGCCTCACTTGTTGGAACGGGTGTTTCGGTTTATGATAAATAGTGAGATGCTTCGTAACATTTCCTTTGCCCCCCGGCCACATTCAGGCCAATATTGGCGACGGTTAGCGATTTTTACCGCTGTCACTCTGACGGTGGCGGCGTTGTTTCTGCTGGTTTACTTTATCCATCTCCAGGTTAACGCTTTTATTACCCCAAACCGGGTCCCGGTCATCGGCTCACCTGCCGAGGTAGGGTTGGCTTACCGGGATGTTACCTTGACCACCGGCGATGGATTAGAACTGGCCGGCTGGTATATCCCCGGCCGGCAGTCGAACGCCATCATTTTGGTGCATGGGATTGACGCCAACCGCGCCGCGCTGCTGCGTCACGCGGCCCTCCTGGCCGGGGCCGGTTATCCCCTGCTGCTGTTTGACCTGCGCGGACACGGCCAGAGCGAGGGATCAGAAATAACCTATGGCTACCGCGAGGCGCTGGACGTGCAGGCGGCCGTAGATTACCTGCTGGCCTTGCCGGAAATTAAACAGGTGGGTGCTCTGGGAACGTCGCTGGGAGGGGCGGTTGTGGTCCGGGCAGCGGCGGTGGACCCGCGCCTGAAAGGCATTGTGGTTGAGAGCAGCTTTAGCAGCTTAACCGAAGCCGTGGAGGAGGCTTTCGAGGATCGCTCCATTTTTCCCAAGTGGCCCTTTGCGCCGCTGCTGGTGGCTTTGGCCGAACAACGGCTGGATCTGAAAGTGAGCGAAGTTGACTCGGCGCGAGATCTGGCGGCTCTCTCGCCGCGCCCGGTTCTAATCATTCACGGCGCTGCCGACAGCTTATTTCCCCCCGGCCACGCCCTCAAAATGTATGCCGCCGCGAAAGAGCCCAAGACATTGTGGCTTATCGAGGGCCACGGGCACGCTAATCCTATCACCGATCATGAAACGGAGTATCGAGAGCGCGTGGTTACGTTTTTTGAAAAAGCTTTCGCCTCTGAGGACTAAACGCCAAATCTCAATTAAAACGACCGCCAACCTGGGGTCAGGGCAGCCAGGCCGGATACCGCTCGTTTTTGGAGGTGGCAGTCACCTGAGTCCACTGGCTGCGGGGAATTTCGGTAGACGCGCTGGCGGGGGCCGGGAGAGTGTAAATATCCCAATTACTGCCGCTGTTAACGCTAAAGGCAATGGTCCGGCCATCGGGCGACCAGGCCGGTTCCCGTTCATCGCCGGGGTCGTTGGTCAGGCGGGTTAACTTCCCCCCTGGGATTTCCAGCAAAAATAAATTCCAATTGCCGTCGCGATTGCTGGCAAAGAGCAGAGTGTGGCCATCCGGCGACCAGACCACCGGCCAATCGTCGGCGGGGTGGTCGGTAAGGCGCTGCTGGTTGCTGCCGTCGCTGTTCATGCCGTAGATTTCCACATTGCCATCACGGTCGGAAACAAAAGCGATGCGGCCCCCATCCGGCGACCAGGCCGGCCACTCGTCGAAGCCCCGGCTGGTGGTGAGTTGAGTCACGCTGCCGCCAGTGGCATCCATTACATAAATATCAAGATTGCCGCCTCGACCGGAGCTAAAGGCAACGCGGCGGTTATCCGGCGATAGGGCGGGCTGCAGGTCGTCCCCGGTAGTTTGGGTCAGATTGACCGGCTGGCCGGCCTCGGAGGCCAGGTAAAGGTCGCGGTCACCGCCGGCCAGGTCACCGGAAAAGAGAGCCTCGTAGCCGGACGCGCGGCGCAGCCAAGTCAAACCACTGGCAGCAGCCGGGCCGGTCGTGGCAATCAGGCGGGTATTGGGAATCGGTTCAAAACTCAGATCAAGCAGCGCCGGGTAGCTGAGGGGATCAACGGTCAAAGCCAGGGGCGGCGGAGTCGGCGACAGGATGGTGAGACTGGCTACCTCGGTGGCATTGGTTTGAGCGGTGGGCTGAAGGGTAGGCGGCGGAGTCGGAGTAGGCGGGGGGGTGGGGCTTGAGGTCGGAAGCATCGTCGGCGAGGGCATGGGCGTCGCCGTAGAGGTGTGCGTCGGGGAGGGAGTGGGGGTTGCGCTGGGTACAACGGCAGTGGGAGACTCAGCATGCGCTTGAGGTTGAGACACAGTGAGAGTTGTCGGCGTGGCCGTTGGTCTGGCCTGAGTTGGCGTCGGTGTCGCTGAAGGCGCAGAGGTTGGAGTTGGCCTGATCGTCTCGACGGGCTGTGGGGTTTTGGGCGCGGTTGCTTTACCGGTGACTTGTCCGGCTGAGGCGGCTGCCGTTGCCGGACCGTCCTGGGATTCGCTGGGATTAAGACCGTTGATGAGCGCCAAGGCCAGCACGAGACCGGTGATAAGCAGCAGCAGGCCCAGCAACGTCAAGCCAAAGCGGCTGATGTAAACCGGGCTAAAGCGGGCGACCGGGCCGAAATTGACCGATACATGGCTCGGCGCAGGTCTGGCTGTCACCGGCGGAGGTGTTTTGAGCAGGACTTGAGGGGAAGCTGGCCGCACGGATTCAGCCAGGGCGGCGGCGACCACAGCCGTAACGGGCTGGCGTTCGCGCCTGGGCAGTGTCACGGCCGGCAGAGTAACGGGGGGCAGGCTGAGGTGAGTCTGTTCGGCGTCTGCCTGAAGCGGCAGAGCGACGGAGAAAGTTGAGCCGACGCCCAAAACACTGCTGGCCCACAACCGCCCGCCGTGCCGTTCAATGATGCGTTTGCTCAGCGGCAGCCCCAGCCCTGCCTTTGCCGGCAGGCTGGCTGCGGCTTTCTGACTGCGGCTAAAGGTTTGAAAAATTGTGTCCAGTTCCTCATTGGACATACCCACCCCGGTATCCGAGATAAAAATGACCAGCTCTGAACCCAGCAACTCCGTTTGAACTTCGATCATGCCCTGGTCAGTATACTTGACGGCGTTGCTGAACAGGTGCAGCAGCGCCTGCCGCAGCCAGGCCGGATCGGCCAGCAAGGATGGCAGCGGGGGAGGAGCCGTGTAGCGCACCTCCAGTTTCTTCTCTCGCGCCAGGCCGCGCGCCGTCTGCACCAGTTCTCCCAGCAATTGGGCCGTATCAATCGGTTGGAGATCTAACTGAAAGTCATCGCTTTCCAGTTTGATCATTTCTTCCAGGCTGATGACCAGGCCAGCCAGATGGTCAATTTGCTGCCAGGCTTCGGGCAGCCAACCGCTCCGGGCTTTTCCATTGCTGGCCTGGACCGCAGTCTCAACTGCCTGCTCCAGCCCTTTGAGCGACACCTTCAATTCCTGAACCGCCCCTCCGATTAAATCGGAGAGCCGCTGGTCATGGCGATTGACCCTCTGGCGGGTACGCTCTGCCTCGCTTCTGGTCCTGGACAGTTGCTCTTTAAGACTTTCGGCCTGGGTTTGCAGTTCCTGGACGTCTTCCCTGGCCCTGAGGAGTTCCAGGGTCCGTGAGCGCAGCAGGTTTTTGCTGTCAAGCAGGCGCCGATCAACTTTGACTATATAGCGCTGGCCCACAGTTGCCAGAAGGGCGGTTAGCAGCAGCAGGCTAAAAGGCGGCAGCAGCGCCAACAAGTTGGTCAGGGTGAATTGCCCGCTAACAAAAACGATGGTCAGGGCTACGGCTATTGAAAATAGGGCCACCACCAGCGTGACCACCCGGCTAAAAATTAAGCCGGCAATGATGATAATGGGAATAAATAGATAGGGGATAAAACCGGAGAGGGAATTGGTTTGCAAAAACATCCCGGCCACCAGGCCGATCAGTTCCAGCACCAACACATAAGCAGCCATTGCAAATTGACCGGTCCGGCGCAGCACAAAGGCAATCAGAACTACCGCCAGGAGGGCGATAAAGTGCAGAAACCAAAGGGAGGCTGGTCCACCCAGAATAAGAGCCAGCACCCCTCCGGTCAAACTGATGATCCCCAGGCTTAAAGTGATATAATCAAAGGCCTCTTCTTGAGCCTCGCGTACTTCATTCTCCATGGCGGCTAAATCCTAAATCTCTGCTTTGAACCCGGCACGGTCAAGAACGCTAACCGTTGCAGGTTGAACGTTCAGCAATGTTATTAAAGGGCAAGATAAGCTATGTTAGCTTAAGCTTAACACAGCTATGAGTTTAAAAGCAATAGTAAAATGGGGGGAGGTTACCACTCAGGTGGCTGGCACTTTTCTCCTTTGGCAAGATAACCAAGTGCCAGTCACGTTTAGCCTGAGCAGTTACGGGGGGAAGCAGAAACCCTCAGTCTTCGCTGGCGCTGAACCACGTTACCCAGATTGCGCCGCCGATGAGGATTACTGCTAAAAGCGCCCACAATACAGCCCAGATAATCGCCGGGATGAAGGTGATTTCGGCCATGGATTGGGCATCATTGGCCGGAGCGTTGAAAAAACGCAGCGACAAGCCCATCACGGTGGTCAAATCGGAAAAGGCGGTCAATCCGGCCTGAATAGCGACCAGGTGCAGCAAAAAAATAATCCAACCCGGCGCTGCTTTCAGAGCTACCCAGAGGAAAAAGCCGCCAAAAATCACACCGCTGATTGTGGCCAGAATGCCGCTCAAAAAATCGCCGGAGATGATACTGGGCAGGCCGTATCGCAACGAGAGCAGGCCCATCGCCACGCCGATGATCCCCAAGGCCAACCGGCTCCAGCGGTGACTCCGGCCCAGCAAAATCAACATTGCCCCAAAAAGTGCCGCCCCAACATAACCCGCCGGTATAATCACCCAGCGCCACCCTCCCGCTGTAAAAGCCAGCCCGGCCCCATTAGGAGAAACTACAAAACGAATAAACGTCCCGCCGGTCAGCAATGCCGCCAGGCCGTGGCTTAACTCGTGCACCAGCGTCGTCAACAAGCGAAAGGGATAAACTAAGCCGCTGAGCCACGGCACCAGGGCAACGAGCAGCGTGACCAGAGTCGCCAGGCCGATCAGGGTGAGTGTCTGTTGTGCTGAAAAATCCTCTCGCAGAGAAGGGTTGAACAGAGATTTGATGTTGTCCATCCTTATATCTTCTCTTCGTTGACCTGCCGCTTCACTGCCTCTGCCTCGAGCGTAAAAATAGTGATCTCCGGGCGGCAGTTAACGCGCACCCGGATAGATGACTCGCCCAGGCCGCGGTTGGTATAGAGCCACATTTTCCCCACCTGATAACGGCCGACGGGATATTTGAGGCCATAGGGCGGCGCAAACAGGGGTTTCAAAAAAGGGAGAATTACCTGCCCCCCGTGCGAATGTCCGGAAAGTTGCAAGTCAAACCGCCCGGTGGCCGCGCTGATATCGGCAAAATCCGGCTCGTGCGCCAGCAGGACGGCTGCGCCGCTGGGAGGCAGTTGAGCTAAAACATGGTCCAGCCGGGCCTGATTCTCCCAGAAATCGTCCACGCCGGCGATGTGCAGCACAGCCTCTCCCCGGCGGAGGGTATACACGGCATTGTTCAAATCAATCATGCCGCTGTCAACCACCATCTGTCGAATTAAATCAACCTCAGCCCAATAGTCATGATTGCCCAATATGGCGACTGTACCATCCCGTGGTTTCAATTGGCTGAAGGTCGCCCTAATGTCCTCCACATAAGGCAGCGCATGGTGGCTGACAAAATCCCCGGTGATGGCTACCATGTCAGGCTGTTGCTGGTTGATCAGTTCAACGACGTGAACCAGATGGTCGCGGGTGAGCGATGTATCGGTATGCAGATCACTGATTTGGACCAGGCGGTACCCATGAAACTCAGGCGCCAGCCGAGGCAAGACCAGGCGGATGTGTTTTAGTTCGACCCAGTCCGGCTTTACCCTGGGCGGCAAAAAGCGGCGGTTGAACCGGGCGAAGGGCACTTCAACCACCCAGACCACCGGCATCGCTGTTTTTAAAAAAGATCGTAATAGTTGATCCATTTGAGTCAAAGAAGGATGAATAGAGTAACTTTACCCGGCGTCCTTCTATATTCCTCCTATCACCAGTACCGCTGCCCCATTAATTTGACTGCGTTTGAGCTGCAGCAACGCCTCGTTGGCCTGCTCCAGCGGGAACAGCTCGATTTCAGTTTTAACCGGCGCTTCTGCGGCCACTTGTAAAAAATCCAGCACATCCTGGCGGGTACTGTTGGCCACACTCTGGATGGTTCGCTCGTGCCAGAGCAACTCATAGGCCATTTCGGGGATGGGACTCATATGGATGCCGCCCAGGGCCAGCGTGCCGCCCCTGTCCAGCCGCTGCAATGCCAACGGCACCAACGATCCCGCCGGGGCAAAGATGATGCTGCTGTCCATGAATGCCCCGGGGTCGTCTTCCACAGCGCCGGCCCAGACCGCTCCCAACGAGCGGGCCAATCGGCGGTGATGCTCTCCTCTTGTAAAGACAAACACCTCGCAGCCCCAATGGTGCGCCACTTGCAGCACCAGATGAGCCGAGGCCCCAAAGCCGTACAGCCCCAAGCGCTGCCCCGGCTGCACCCTGCTCAAGCGCAGCGCGCGGTACCCAACTACTCCGGCACACAACAGCGGCGCCGCTTCGGCATCACTAAAAACTGCCGGAATGGGGTAGGCAAACTCCTCGTCCACAACCATATATTCGGCAAAGCCACCGTCCGCGTGCAAGCCGGTAAAGCGAATATTCTCGCACAAATTCTCCTTGCCGGTTCGGCAGTAGCGGCACTGCCCGCAAGTCTGGTACAGCCAGGGCACACCCAGGCGGTCACCCGGTTGGCGCCGGGCAACACCCTCGCCTACAGCATCCACGATCCCCACCACCTGATGGCCGGGAATAGTCGGCAGACGGGGCAGCGCCAGGTCGCCTTCAATAATGTGCAAATCGGTGTGGCAGACGCCGCAGGTATGAATTTTCAAGCGCACCTGGCCGGGGCTGGGCTGAGGCAAGTCAACCTCGGCCACAGCCAGCGGAGCAGTGTCAATCGCGGCAGCTTGATTGAGCTGCATGGCCTTCATTTTCAACCTCAACGGGTCAGGCTGGTTTGGCTACCTCACGCGAGCAGGAAATGATGCGTCGGTTATGGCAGTCGTCCTACCGTAACAACTCTTATTCTACCATAAGCAGTGGTAGGTTGCTAGTAAATTAAAAAGTTTAAACTCGCCTCAATCGCAAAAATTTGCTAAGCAATCTGGAAGGGCTTCAAATCATACTCTATCCAGTTTAAAAATCTCCCTGGAAATAGCCTGTTGTTACCATTCTAATCTTAAATTTTCTGTGTTATGATACTCTTGTATTTGGGGGAGATATAACTATGGAAACAAAAACTGCCTACATTCCGATGGATCGTTGCCAGGCATTGGCCCAGGGGATAGACCTGCCTCATCGGACTTATGGCGCGGCCTTGTTCGCTGATATTTCCGGCTTTACCCCGCTCACTGAAGCGCTGCTAAAGGCGTATGGACCCCGGCGTGGTCCTGAGGAACTAACCCGCCAATTAAATTTCATCTACGATGCTTTGGTGGCGGAGGTTCATCGCTATGGTGGCAGTGTCATTGCCATCAGCGGCGATGCCATTACCTGTTGGCTAGACGGCGATAACGGCTTACGGGCCATTGCTTGTGGCCTGGCTATGCAGCAGGCGATGGGCCGCTTTGCTGCCCTTAAAATTCCTTCCGGCGGCACTGTTTCTTTGGCAATGAAAGCCGCGGTAGCAACCGGTCCGGTGCGCCGCTTTCTGGTGGGCACCCCGGAGATTCAATACATTGATGTATTGGCCGGGGCCACTCTGGATCGGATGGCAGCAGCCGAGCATCACGCCACCAAAGGTGAAGTGGTGGTAGCCCCGGAGGTATTAGCCCAACTAGGACATACCCTGCGGGTGACCGCTTTACGAACTGACCCGGATGCGGGTCAATCATTTGCAGTTATTGCGGGATTAGACGAAGTCGTTTCTCCCCATCCCTGGCCGGCCCTTGCCTCCGAAACCCTGGCCGAGGATCAGGTGCGATCCTGGCTGCTGCCGCCGGTATATGAACGGCTGCAAGCAGGTAAGGGCGAGTTCCTGGCCGAATTACGTCCGGCAGTGGTGCTGTTTCTGAGTTTCGATGGTATTGACTATGACGGCGACGAGGCCGCCGGAACCAAACTCGACGCCTACATGCGCTGGGTGCAGACCATCCTGGCCCGTTACGAAGGCTACCTGCTGCAATTAACCGTCGGCGATAAGGGCAGTTATCTTTACACTGCGTTTGGCGCGCCGATTGCCCACGAGGACGATGCGCTGCGCGCCGCGGCGGCGGCGCTCGAATTGCAGCATCTCCCGGCGACGCTGGATTTTATTAACGACGTCAAAATTGGCATCAGCCAGGGCCAAATCTTCACCGGCGCTTACGGGGGGACGATGCGCCGGACCTACGGGGTAATGGGCGATGACGTAAATCTGGCGGCTCGGCTCATGCAGGCCGCCGCACCGGGCCAGGTTCTGGTTAGCTCTGCGGCCAAGCAGGCCACCGCTGACACGTTTACCTGGGAGAGTCTGCCCCCCCTTAAGGTGAAAGGCAAAGCTGAACCAGTTATTGCCTTTAGTTTGGCGGGGCGGAAAGAACGCCACGCCACTCACCTGTTAGAGCCAAGGTACGCCTTGCCAATGGTGGGCCGGGAAGCTGAATTGGCCCTGGTCAAGCAGAAGTTGACCCAGGCCCTCGCCGGGCATGGCCAAATCGTCGCTATTATGGCCGAGGCAGGAATGGGGAAATCACGCCTCGTGGCCGAGGTCATTCATGCCGCTAACGACCACCATTTGGTTGGTTATGGGGGTGAATGTCAATCCTATGGAACGAACATCAGTTATTTGGCCTGGCAGACAATCTGGCGTGGTTTCTTTGGCCTCGAGCTTGTGGGGGATGTGTCCGAGCAGGTGAAGGAGCTGGAGCGACAACTCAGCCTGATTGATCCGGCCTTGGTTCCCCGCCTGCCTCTTTTAGGGGTCGTGCTCAACCTGCCAATCCCTGATAATGACTTGACCCGCACCTTTGACGCCAAACTGCGCAAGACCTCCCTGGAATCATTACTGGTGGATTGCCTGCGGGCACGGGCCAAGAAAACCCCCATGTTCCTCATCCTGGAAGATCTGCACTGGCTCGACCCTCTGTCGCACGATTTGTTGGAGGAAATTGGCCGCACCATTGCCGACCTGCCGGTGCTGCTGGTGCTGGACTACCGGCCGCTCGATTTGGAGCGTTTACAGGCCCCCCGGGTGAGCCTGCTGGCTCATTTTACGGAAATTACCCTGGCCGACTTTACTTTGCAGGAAGCGGAACAGCTCATTACCCTCAAGCTGCAGCAGTTTTTTGGCGCTCAATCGGAAGTACCTTCCGGGTTAGGGGAGCGAATCACCGCCCGCGCCCAGGGCAACCCCTTCTACATCGAAGAATTGGTAAATTATCTTCAAGTGCAAGGTTTTGACCTGCACGACAGCGAAGCGCTTGAGCGGCTCGACCTGCCGGCCAGTCTCCACAGCCTGATTCTCAGCCGGATTGACCAACTCAGCGAAGGCCAAAAGAGTTTGGTTAAGGTAGCCAGCGTGATTGGCCGGCTGTTTAGGGCAGCCTGGTTGTGGGGCGTTTACCCGGAATTGGGTGAACCCCATCGCATTAAAGCTGATCTGGACGTGCTGAGCCGCCTGGACCTCATCCCCATGGACACCCCCGAACCGGAGCTGACCTATCTCTTTAAACACGTAGTTACCCAGGAGGTGGCTTACGAAAGCTTACCCTATGCCACCCGGGCGGTTCTGCACGAGCAGCTCGCCTGGTTTATCGAGCGAGCCTACAGCAGCAGCCTTGAGCAGTTTATTGATTTGCTGGCCTTTCACTATGAACGCAGCCAGAACGAGGCCAAGAAACGGGAGTACCTGCGTAAAGCTGGAGAAGCAGCTCAAGCCAACTATGCCAACGAAGTGGCGATCAGTTACTATCAACGAGTTTTACCGCTGCTGGCTGAACAAGAACAAGTAACGGTTATGCTCAAGTTGAGTGAGGTACTGCAACTGGTGGGGCAGTGGGCTGAGGCCGGCGATTTGTTGCAACAAACCTTGAAGCTGGCGGAGCAGCTAGATGACCGCTCAGCCCAGGCCTGGTGCCAAACTGCTATCGGCGAGCTGCTCAGAAAACAGGGTTTATACGCCGAAGCCTTAACTTGGTTTGAGCAGGCACGGTCAAGGTTTGAGGCCCTGGGAGACCGGGCCGGGGTTGGCCAGGTGCTTCACTATAGTGGCTCGTTGGCGGCTCAACAGGGCGACTACACCATGTCCAGCGCCCTTTACCAAGAGAGCCTGGCCATCCGGCGCGAGTTGGGCGACAAAGCCAACGTTGCTAAGATTCTCATCAATTTCGGTCTTGATGCGCATGAACAGGGTGACTACGAGTCAGCTTATAAGCTCTATCAGGAAAGCCTGGAGCTTCAGCGAGAGTTGGGCGACAGGTGGGCGATTGCCGTCTCGCTCAACAATTTGGGCTATCTGGCCCTGGATCAAGGTGACTATGAAGCAGCCCGCACCCACCTGGAGAGCGCCCTGGCTTTCCAGCGGGAAGTTGGCGACAGGTCAAAAATATCAGATATTCTTAACAACCTGGGAAATCTGGCTCGAAACCAGGGGAATTATGCCTCGGCGCGTGCCCTTTATGAAGAAAGTCTGACCATTGATCGGGGTTTGGGCAATAAGTGGGGCATTGCTTATGCCTTAGAAGATATTGGAAGTCTGGCTGCCCACCAGGGACAACCAGAGCGGGCGCTGCGTTTGGTTGGGGCTGCCCAGACACTCCGTGAAGCCATTCAAGCCCCTCGCCCTCCCGCCGATCAGGCCAAACTTGAAAGTCTGCTGGAGCCGGCCAGGCAGGCCCTGGGTGAAGCAGCAGCGGTAGTTACAGCCGAGGGCCGGGCTATGTCGTTGGAAGAAGCAGTTGATTACGCCTTCCAGGCTCATTGAACTACAGCCCGCTAGATTATAGCCATCCAGTTCCCAAACTCGTTTTTGAAAACTGGATGGCTATATTTTTAATCCTCTCAAGCCTCCTATTTATCCTTCTTGGTCGAGTCGTACAGAGCGCCGCCGTCAATTGCGTCAATGCTCCCGCCCTGGTCATGGGGCACAATGGCGCCGCGTACTTCGCCGGAGCAGGAACCACCCTGTCCATCATTAGTGATGAAAAAGATATGGTAAACCCGACCATCGCCCTTACCATCACGTTCAGCGCGTACTTTAGCGCTGTTTGGGCCGAGAATATAACCGTCCGGGCTGTATTTGTCTTTCCCTACGGGCTCATCCTGGAAGATACCGGTAATTGTAATGGTAACAGGGTCGCCATCGGGATCGGTTACGCCGATCACCTTCTCCAGAACCCATAAGTTCTTGTTCGGTGGCCAGATGGTTAACGGATTGGCTGTGGCCGTTGTGCAGACCGGGGGTCGATTGATGACGGTGATGGTGATGGTTTCACTGTCGGTCAAAACAGGCGTACCGTTATCGCTGACGACGACGGTGGTAGTATAGATCCCAGTTTTGGTGGGAGTCCAGGTAAAGACTCCGGTGCTGCCGTCAATCGTCGCACCGGAGGGAGCATTGATCAAGCTGAAGGTCAGGCTGTTGGCAGGAATATCACTGTCGCTGGCAGTAGCGGTAAAGGTGAGCAGACTGCCCTTGTTGGCGCTCTTGTTGCCAATCGGATCAAGCACAGGAGCCTGGTTGACCTCGTTGACCGTGATGGTGATAGTTTCACTATCGGTGAGGGCGGGGTTGCCGTTGTCGTTGACGATGACAGTCAGGGTATAGCTCCCCGGTCCTTGGGTTTCACTGGGGGTCCAGGTGAAGATACCGGTGCTGCTGTTGATCGTCGCACCGGAGGGAGCGTTGACCAGGCTAAAGGTTAGGGTATTCAGAGGAATGTCATTGTCGCTGGCGGTGGCAGTGAAGGTGAGCAGGCTGTCCTCGTTGATGCTCTTGTCGCCAATAGGGGCAAGTATGGGGGCATCGTTGACGGGATTCACGGTAATTGTTACCGTAGCCACGTTGGAGTCGGAAGCGCCATCATTCGCTTTGTAGGTAAAGCTGTCGCTACCATTAAAGTCCGGTGCGGGAGTATAAGTAAAGGAGCCATCCGGATTGAGCATCAAAGTACCGTTGCCAGGGCCGGTCACCAGGACCGCGGTGAGCACAGCACTATCAGTGTCGGTGTCGTTGCCAAGCACGCCGGGAGCAGGCTCCGTCAGAACGGCATCCTCATCAATGGTGTAAGTATCACTGACCGCCACAGGCGGGTTATTACGCAGGTTCAGGTTAGCCGTTTGGACCGAGGCATGGTAGCGGGAGTCTGTCAGGGTCACGGTTTGGCCTGTACTTAAGAGAATAGTGCCGTTAAAGTAGACTTTAACCGTATAGTCGCCGGGCGGCAGAAGGAGGTTCCCCAGAGGAGCGCGGCCCGCAAAATCCGTAATGACGGTTCTGGTATGGGAGAAGACTCCACCGCCGGTGACCACAAAGACCACATTCTTCTCAAACAGGCGCTGCCCGGCAGCGTCGGTCAAGGTAGCTACCAGGAGGGCGTCATCGCCGGCGAACCCGGAGACAGAAACGGGCTGCGCTTCGCAGGCATTGTCGTTGCTGGCGGATGGCGGCTCCAGGCAGAGGACAGTCGCTTGCTTGGTGATTTCGAACTTGAATGTGTTTGGTGCGGCTGAGGCTGCTTCTTGAGCCGTGCCGGGGAAGGCCGCCCGAACTTCATACTGGCCAGGCAGGCCCAGCAGCGGCAGGGTAACAGTGGCTTGCCCGGTATCGTCCGTAACCGCCGAGGCGCTTTGCGCACCCAAACCGAAGTTAACTACCCGATTTTTCAACAGTTGGTTGTTTTCATCTCTCAGGATGGCGCTAAAGGTGGCTTCGGAACCATAAGGGCCGGACGAAGCCACATCGGGCGGATTTATTAGGGAGAGGCTGGTCGCCGGCAGGTCATCTTCGTCTACACCCGGAATGTAATAAGCACCCAGGTTTGTGGCCATGCTGACCAGCCCCACCCCGTTGACCGCCTGCACGATGTAACGGATATTCTCCGGGTTAGCTCCCAGATTAAAAGTTCCTTCCCACAGGGTCGAGTCTGCCGGATTTTGAGTCAGATCCCTGGATAGCCACGTGCCGTCACAGGTGTCAGTAGCCGAACAGACGGTGTAGGTTATCCAAACCTCTTGCACACCTGCCACCGGGTCACCGATTACTTTGATCTTGAAATTGACCTCACCTGCTTCGGTGAGCGGGGCCGACACCTGGGCGATGACCGGGGGCGCAGCCAAAGCCGGGGTGAAACCGCTAAACGTATCCGTATTGTCGCTGTAGTAGAGACGGAAGTTCATGGCAGAAAACCGGCGGAGCGTATTGGCCTCAAAGCCGGGAATGGTAGATTTAAACTGAGCGGGCGTTACCGCCAGTCGAGTCGTGGTCCCCCCGTTGGCCAGGGCCTCAAAGTAGTTTACACTCCACGGTTGAATTGGATAGAAGACATCAGAGAAGAAGGGCGTATGGACACTGCGGATTTCGGTGGTCGGCGCCCCGGTCAAAACCCGGACATTGGGTAGATCGTCATAATTACCACCCCGGAACCCTACTCCGCGCAATACCACCGTGCCCGGCCCGGCCACATTACGCACCAGCAGGGGCAAAACCGGTTCTCCCGGATGAGTGAGCACATTGCCGTTAATCGAAAGGTAGAGCGCCTCGACCGTCGTACCAGGATCATCTATATCCTGAAGTTCCACAGTGCTGGTATCCATATCGAGATCGTCTGAACCGAAGGAGATGTCGGCAAATTTCAAGCCCAGGGTAGCCGCAGGGGCATCGCCCACACTGCTGACAATGGTGGCATCACTCGGCGGGTCGAGACGCGCGCCGGGCATATTGATGCTCAGCATGGGCAGCCCGAAGAGGGTCGCCCCAAGCAGAGACTTTTCGTGCAGGGCGCGCAGTTGCGGTGTCTGGGCCAGGTAGATTTGCTTGGCCTTCACCAGCGCCTGTCCAACAGATACCGGCCCTGAACCGGTACGTAGCTGCCGGCTAAATTCAAGGTAGATGCGCTCGCTGTATTCCAGAAAATCAGTATCACCGTATTGATAGCCAGTGCCGCCAATAAAGGTTGCCCCCTTACGAGCAAAGGCCTGGGCCCAGTCCGGTTCAGCCGTGATCTGAGAGATGCCATGCTCATTGACGATGTTATAGCCGGAGTGGCAGCCAATGCTGAAGATCAGGGCATTCTCCAGATTGACCGGCGATGAAGTCAGGTCGGTGGAAAGCAAGCGCGACTGGTAGTCGGCGGCCAGGGCGCTGCTGGCGCTAAAGTGCCCGCCCAAAAAGACCACATCGTGCCGCTGACCCAGCAATTGGGCTGCCAGTTGGTCGGCGGTCCAGGCAAATGGGTCGTTGGGATCATTGGGGTCATCCTCATCCAGCGGCGAGACATCACGGGCGGAAATGAGGGTGTCGGCGGGAACACCCAGGCCGCTTTCAAGTTGGGACTGGATCTCCACAGCGGCGTCGGCAAAAAAGTCGTAGCCAGTCACGAGGCTGGAAGTTGGGGTAGTCACAACGCCGTTAGCAGTGGCGAGGTAAGCATCCAGCATGTGGGTCGCATCGAACGCTGTTTCCACCAGGCGGCCCACGGCCAAATCTGGAATGGGCAAGGTGCTGACCTGCATTGACAAGTCAACCTGGGAGCCATACTCATCCTGGCCGAGCACATAATCAAGCCGCAGGCTGGCCTCTGAGGCAGTGAAAGGATTAACCGGTGGGTAGAAATCTGACTCAGGGCCAAGCAGCGCCCGGTCGGGGTAACGGAAGAAGGGGATGGCGTCGTCGTTGCCGACGATGACCACATAAGCCAGGTTCGGGTTTGCGTTCCGATAGGCCTTGACTATATCTTTAATGGCTAAGGCCACCAGGTTCTTGGCATAGGGACACTCAGGGTTATTGTCGGCTTGAACATTTAAGTCCGCCACCCAGTCGCCCACATCAACCACAACACCGGCAACTTCAGGACGGGCTATAAAGCTGTCAAGACGCGCCAGGAGAGCGGCCTTATCGTCAGCGCTGCCTTCCATTCGATCCAGGTCCGTTAAAATGATGGTCTTGAAGTCAGGGCCACCGGCGGCAAAAGGAGGCAGTCCAATAGGGGCGACATCGCCACAGGAGCCGGGTTTCAGTTCAACTTCCAGGTGGAATTTCTGGGCCAGGCTGAAAGCCCCATTGCGCCCCTTGACGCGCACATAGAAATCGCCGGTATTATTCCAGGTATTGACGATCACCCCTTCGCTGGCCGTCCCTTCAAACGCCGAGATACCAATCAAACTGAGGATCTGGGCGCTGGAGAAGGCATCTTGGGCGCGGGAGCCGCGCGCAATTGCATCCGGGGCGCGAGAGCCGCGGGCCAGGGCGTCGGGAGCGTAGGCGTCGGGAGCATAGGCATCCGGCGCGAAACTATCGGGGGCGCGGGAGCCACGGGCAATCGCATCAGGAGCGCGGGAGCCACGGGCAATCGCATCCGGGGAGAAAGCCCCAACGGCAAAAGCATCGGGGGCGCGGGAACCGCGGGCAAAAGCATCGGGGGCGCGAGAGCCGCGCGCGACTGCGTCGCCGGCAAAGGCATCGGTCGCAAATTCCGCGTTCAATTTGATGAGGTCTTGCTCGTCATCAGGCAAAATTAATTGGTCAAAGGCGGCCTGGATATCCTTGTAAATCGTCAGATCGTAGTTTTCCGGTAAATTGGTCAGGGTGACAATGACCTGGCTGTTGGGCTGCACCTTAAATTTGAACCAGCGTGATTGGCCCTCTTTGTCCAGAAATTGATCATAGGACTCCTGGAAGGCGTTACCATCCGAACTGAGGGAGAGCGCTGTTGGCCAGGAGTCATTACCCGGGCTGACCGGCACGCACTGGGAAAACTCTGACGTACCATCGGGGCCGGTGGCCGTTGCCGTGACAAACATGTCTTCCGGCAGGGCCGGAACAACAGGGAAAGCGTTCGCGCCAACAAAGAGAGCATCCCCATTTTCATCTGTTGTCACTACGGTAGAGCCTAAGAAGGTCTCACCTTCGCCAAAGTTAGAGGGATCGCAGGTGGAGTTCTTAAAGAATTCAAGCGTGAACTGGGTGTTGGGGGTGCTGCTGTTGAGCCGGCCTTCGATTTGGGTGGGGCCTCCATCGGGGTCATCGGGATCGAGAAAGGCCCCGGTCAAAACCGGGAAGTTTTGCAGGCTATTGGGGCCTGTATCCGGGTCACCAGCATCATTGGGCGTGACGCCATCGCCGCCCAGGTCAATGCCCAGGCCGGTGTTGGAAAAGACCGTATTGAAGCGAATGGTATTGGTGGTTGCGGTGGTGCCAGAGATCACAATCCCGGCCCCGCCGTTACCAGAGATGAGGTTGCCGGATATGGCGGCTGTTCCACCAATCATATTATTAGAGGCGTTGCTTATAAACACACCCGCGACGGTATTGCCCAGGCCGCTTGCGCCGCTGGCATCTGTGCCGATGGCGTTACATTCAAGCACGTTGCCTCCGTTGGTATCCAAACGCAGGCCGTTCTGCCCGAAACGGGTAATAATCAAGCCGCGCACGGTGGTACCGCCGCCGGTGATGTTCAAGCCATCGGCGTTCGGGCCGGCGTTAATCCCATCGAGCTTGATAAGTAAATTGAGCGGGTTACACGCAGCGCCCGGCTGGGTCGTCCCATCAATAATCAGTGGGTCGGTAATAACGAGGGTAGAAGTTAACTGAATCGTCTGCGGGCCGCCAGGGAGAATATCAAAATGGACTTCGTCGGGTGTGGCGGCGTCATTGAGACGAGCATTGGCGGCATTGATACCTTCGCGCAGCGAACAATGAGCAACGGTGCAAATGCCATCGCCGGGGTCCTCAGCCGTGTTGACGGTAAAGACAGGGCCGGTTTGGGCGGGGTCTGTTAGCTGGGCTTCATAAGCGCCGATATCACAACGGACGGTCGTATCGTTGTTGCCATCCACCGGCCGGAGTTCGCCGCGCTGATCGGTTGTCAGCAGGCTGCCGCTGCTATCCTTGCAGCCATTGGGATTACCCCCATCAATCGCCGGGCTGTCAGGCAGCAGCGCATGGGTAAAGGTAGTGCCGCCATTGTTCTGCAAAGGGCCGATGCGAGGGTCGGCCGTGGTTTGGTCGCCCGTGCCGTTGCTGGGACAGCCGGTGTTGTCACCTACCAAATTGTAGCCCTGGCTATAAAAACTTTGGCTGCCAGTAGAGATGTAACCACAATCGGCCTGGGAAGAGTTAGGGGCGCTATTGCCGGCGATAATGGTGTTCTTAAAGTAAGTTTTGCCGTAGTTGTAATTCAGGACGCCGCCGCCTTTGTCCTCGGTGGTGTTGGTGCTGATGGTGGCGTTGTTCAGCTTGAGCGTGCCCTGATTCTTAATGCCGCCGCCATATTTTTTAGCGATATTGCCGCTGATGGTGCTGTTATTGAGGATTAAGCTGCCCCGGTTGTAAATGCCGCCCCCGTATTCGGCGCTGTTGCCGCCGACAGTGCTGTTGTTGAGCGTGGCGGTGCCGTCATTCTTGAGGCCGCCGCCAAAATTACCGCTGGCCGTGCCGCTCAGCACACTACTGTAATTGAGCGTCAGCGTACCGACATTGTAAATGCCGCCACCATAGCTGCCAGACCCGCGTTCAATCGTCACCTTAGAAATAACTGCCTTGCCATAGCTAAGGATATGAAAGACCCGGTCGGAAAGTCCGCTGGCATCAATAAGGGTCTGCCCATTGCTGGCGCCAACAATTTTTATTTTGCTGTTAATATCCAGGTCACCGGTAGCAGCGGCATCCTCGTTCTTCCCTGGGATGGTCAGGTTATAGATACCGCTGTCCAAAATGATGGTGTCGTCATAATAACTACTACCAGCAGGGCAGGCGCCAACAGCTTTATTGGTGTTGGCGGCAATGATGGCTTCGCGCAGGCTGCATTTGTCGTTATTGTTCAGCTCATCAGCCATGGTTGTTACGATCAAGGTTGAGGAGCTGAGGAGGGCTACTTCGGGCGTTTCAACAACAATCGTGCCGCTTAGGCTGGGGGAATCGGCCAGGAGATAAGGATATTCACCCGCCCAGTCAAAAACACGGCTAAATGAGTCGCCGGGGAGGATTTCGCCGCTTTGCCAGTTAGTTTCTGAACCGGCGATTTTATTGCTGACAGCAGGAGGCTCACCGGCTGAACTACCGCTCTGAGTGTCTGACCCTTTGAAGATAAGCGGGAGATAAACAATCGTGGGGCTGGACAGGGCGCTGCTTGCCAGGCGTTGAGTCTGGCTGGTCTGGTTGGTCCACTGGATAGTAGCGCCGGGGGGAACGGCCAGCACGGGAGGGAAAATGCCTTCGTCGGTGATGAAGACATCCAGGATTGTTTCAGTCGGCGAAATCGGCTCAGTCTGGAGCGGTGGGAGCTGATCGAAGAATGGGGGTGAGTCAAGCGGCCGAGAATTGGCGGAGGCCAGCGAACTCATCAAAAATGCCAGGCCCACCAAAAAGAACCCTGCCAGAAATTTCCTGTATGTCAGCATGTTAAAGAACCCTCCCGGTATCAAGTACTGTTCAGCTATTACTTTGTAAAAGAAATACGAGGGGTCTATGCGCCCCCCGCGCGAGGAAATCTTAGAGTTTTGGCAAGTCGGCAGGGTGTGGCAGCATGTGAGGTACTGGTGCTGGTTTAGCAGATGCAGATCGGGAAGTCTAAAAGAGATTGTACTTGGGAATAAGCTATACTGTAACATGGAAATCTCAGAATTTCCATAAGAAAAGAGTATGAATCAGGTTAGAATCTGAGGAGTTTTTACTATCAATGGCTGAACCAGGCCAACCAAATGGCTCCACCCAAAATAGAACCGTCTTGCGCGAGTTTGGCGATAATCAAGATTCCAGTAAAATGCGACTCTTGGATCAAAATACAAAGTCATCAAAAGGTGTCTTTCATGCCAACCTCAAAATCAAACCAGGTCAACCGTTTGCTAACCGAAGCCCTCTGGAAAATTTACCACCGGCCTGACGGGTTCAGCTCCTTGACCGAGGCCAAAAATTTACCCTGGAATGAGCCTGCTTTTTCCGAACGGATGCTGCGCGAGCATCTGGACGAGTCACACGGGGCGGCAACCCGCATTGCCGCCGAGCGGGCGGCCCAGTTGGAGTGGTTGTGGGCCAAGCTGAACCTGCAAACCGGCCGGCGGGTGCTGGATGTGACCTGCGGGCCGGGGTTGTATGCCGTCGAGCTGGCCCGCCGGGGCTGCCGGGTGGTCGGCGTGGATTTCAGCCCGGCGGCCATTGCCTATGCCAGGGATTTGGCCCTGAGCGAGGGCGTGGCTCAGCACTGCACCTTTATTGAGCAGGATGTGCGCTGTATGGATTTCGACCGGGTCGCGTTCGATGTCGCTCTCTTCCTTTATGGACAACTGGCCGTCTTTACCAAAGCCGAAGCGCAGGCGCTGCTGCACCATCTGGCCCTAACCCTGAAGCCAGGGGGCAGATTGTGCGTCGAGCTGCTCAACCAGGAGCGGGTAGACAAAACCCGCAGCGAATGGTGGTTTACCGACGATAAAGGGCTGTGGGGTGACCGGCCCTTTTTACACCTGGGCGAACGCTTCTGGCACGAAGCCGAGGAGATGTCGGTTGAACGCTATTATATTATTCAGTTGGAAATCGGAGAGTTAACCGAAATCTCGCTCAGCGATCAGACTTACTCCATCGAGACGATGACTGGCATGATGCGCCAGGCCGGTTTCAACTCGGTTGACATTTATCCGGCCTGGGGCCGGCTGCCCTTGTATGACGCCGACGAATGGATTGTTTACGTAGCCCAGCGATAGGTGTTAGCCCGAAACTCGCTCTCGCTCTTACTTTTCTTTGACCCCATCTTCAGGTAGAATCTCATCTCCAATTGGCCTATTAGGCATTATCGGGATTAAGGTGACAGGCACTTATCGGGCCAAGAATTAAGCTTATTCGAACAAAAAGTGCCTGTCACCTGGTTTTTCCTTATTTCCGATAGAGTCTATTGAAGGAGTGAGAGATGAAGCGATCTGCAAAAATTTTACCTGGGGGCCTTAGAGCGACTAACATTGTAACGGCGATAATTCTGTTCATTGGCTGCGCGGGTCAATCACCGCCGGTTACTCCCACTGCTGTTGCCGCCCAATCCAGCCCAACCCCTGCGCCGGTCTCGCCCACCACACCTGCCGAACCAACCGCCACCCCGTCTCATACCCCACCTGCCGAACCAACTGCTGCTCCAACCGTTTCGATAACAGAACCAACTTTACAGGAATATCCTGTCCCGGCCGGCTCCCACCCTCACGATGTCGCCCCCGCGCCGGATGGGCCGGTCTGGTATACCGCCCAGGCTTCAGGAGAATTGGGCCGCCTGGACCCGCAAACCGGCGAAACTCACCATATCGCTTTGGGCCAGGGGTCAGCCCCGCATGGGGTGATTGTCGGGCCGGATGGCGCGCCCTGGATTACCGACAGCGGCCTGAATGCAATCGTCCGGGTAGACCCGGCCACAGAAGAAGTCCAGCTTTTTCCTTTGCCGGCAGAAACCGGCTACGCCAATCTTAACACGGCTGCATTTGATGGGCAGGGAATTCTGTGGTTTACGGGCCAAAGCGGCATTTATGGGCGGCTCGATCCGGCGATGGGTGAAATGGAGGTATTCGCTGCGCCCAGAGGACGCGGCCCCTACGGTATTGACGCCACACCCGCCGGTCAGGTCTACTATGCTTCGCTGGCCGGCAGCCACATCGCCCAGATTGACCTGGAAAGCGGCGCGGCTACACCGCTTGACCCACCCACGCCAGAGCAAGGGGCGCGGCGAGTCTGGTCCGATTCGCAGGGACGAATTTGGGTTAGCGAATGGAACGCGGCGCAGGTGGCTGTGTACGATCCGGCTACTCAGGAGTGGCGTGAATGGCGGCTTCCGGGGGAGCAGCCGCTGCCTTATGCCGTTTACGTGGATGAGCAGGACACGGTCTGGCTGAGCGACTTTGCGGCGAATGCACTGGTCAGGTTCGATCCGGCGACAGAAACGTTTGAAGTCTTCCCCATTCCCAGCCCGACCGCCAACGTGCGCCAACTGTTGGGCCGGCCCGGCGAGGTTTGGGGCGCGGAGTCGGGTACGGACAAGCTTGTAGTCATCCGTACTGCCGGCGTAACTCAGCGCAATGATCCAGCAATCGGCTCTCCCACCGAAGAGGCAGCCGTTCTCCCCCCTCCCTCCCTTTTTGATATTGCCTGGGATGACCGCTCCCCTTTTCGCGCCGGCCTGATTGATGGCGAACAGAATGTTCTGGACCAACTGCCCGGAGCAAGCGTCTATCACCTTGAGGTACAATTGAGCGATGATCTGGTCAACCTGCAAGGACGAGAGGAAGTTCTTTACACCAATCGCGAGGACGTACCGCTGTCAGAAATCTACTTTCGCCTGTTTCCCAACCTGGCCGAAGGTTCCAGCACTATATCGGCAGTTAAGGTCAACGGCCAGGCGGTCGAGCCAATTTACGAATTGAATCAGAGTGCCATGCGCGTGCCGCTGTCACCAGCCCTGGCGCCGGGCCAGGCAGTGGTGCTGCAAATAGACTTCGCCGTGCAAACGCCCAACGGCGAGGGCGGCAATTATGGAACCTTTGCCTTCAAAGATGGGGTCCTGGCTCTGGCTCACTTCTACCCGCTGATTCCCGTTTACGATGATGAAGGCTGGAACATGGAAATTGCCCCCTTCATCGGCGATGTTGTCTACGCCGATACCAGTTTCTACCTGGCGCGGGTCACTGCGCCTGTGAGCCAAACTCTGGTCGCTTCGGGCTATGCCACCAGCAGAGAGCAGACCGGCTCGCAGCAGGTTGTTACCTTTGCCGCCGGCCCGGTCCGCGATTTTTACCTGGTCGCCAGCGACCGCTACAGCCCGGTCAGCCGGACGGTCGGCCAGACTACCGTCAACAGTTATGCCCCAATCGAGCTAGCCGAGGGCGCGGAAATCGTGTTAAACCAGGCCGAGGCAGCCCTGCAAAGCTATAACGAGCGTTTAGGTCCTTATCCCTTCACCGAGTTTGACCTGGTCAGCACCACTACCTTTGCCCTGGGCGTCGAATATCCGGGCATTGTCGCCATCCTGGTTGATCTGTACAACCCGGAGGGGCAGGTGCGCGGTACACCAACCGGCCCGCTCCTGGAAGGAGTGGTTGCTCACGAAGTGGCGCATCAATGGTTTTACAGCGAGGTGGGTAACGACCAGGTGGATGAGCCGTGGCTGGATGAGGCCCTGGCGCAGTACGCCACCCTGTTGTATTACCAGGATGTCTACGGCGAGTCCGGCGCGAATGGGTTTCGCCGCTCCCTGGAGCGCCGCTGGCAGCGCCTGAACCGGGCCGATGTGCCTATCGGCCTGCCGGTGGCCGCTTACGACGAGAGCAGTTACGGGGCGATTGTCTACGGGCGCGGGCCACTCTTTGTCGAGCAGTTGGCCAAGACGATGAGTCAGGAAACCTTTGCCGCCTTCCTCCGCGATTACTACCAGACCTTCAAATGGGGCATCGCCACCGGTGAAGCCTTCAAGCAGCTTGCCGAACAGCACTGCGCCTGCGATCTAACCCCGCTCTTTGAGGAATGGGTGTACCCCAAGGAGACCGCCGAGAATTAAATATTAAAGGAGCGCGACCCCATCGTCGCGCTCCTTTGCTTTTTACTGCATAAAGCTTTTGTCTACCGCCGTGTTGTAGGCGACCGGCTGTTCGATCAGCCCTTTGTCCTGCGCCCACTTGACCACATCTTCCCATTCGGCCTGGCTGGTGATTTCGTTTTCGGGGAAAGGCGGCACGTTATAAGTTCCTTGAATACTTTCCGGGATCCGCGTTTTTTCGATCAGCACATTTCGATAAGCATTCGGGTCTTTGTTGAGATCGGCCACCGCCTTGTTCCAGGCCCGCAAAAAGGCGCGGACAGCCTCAGGCTTGTTTTCCAGGGCAGTCGTGCTAAAAGATAACACGCTCTGGGAATATTGTGCGATTTTGGTATCGTCAATCACCAAGCTGGCCCCGCCGGCAATGGCCGCCTGGCCCATCGGGTCAGGCAGGAGAGCTGCTTTAAGCTGGCCGTTCATCAGCAGTTCAAAGCGGGTGGGAATGGCGCTCACCTCTTCAATCGCAATTTGATCGGCCGGCAGGCCCCAATCCACCAGTAAGCGATCGTTCATGTACTCGATCACGCTGTTCTGGCTGATCCCAATGGGCACATTAGCCAGATCAGCCGGGCCGCTGACACTCACCCCTGGCGCGGCCACAATCCGAAATTGGGGGAAATCGGGATAGGCTTTGCGAGCTTTGGCCACTATTTTGACCTGGGCCTGCTCCCGGTCAAGCAGCACCGTCGAGATAAGATCATTTAATTGACCGTCAATTTCACCTGCCTGAATCAGTGCATCCCGCTCTTGGGCGCTTTTGACAGGCACTAATTCCACTTGCAGCCCCTCGGCCTCGAAATAGCCCTTATCCTGGGCGATATAGAAGGGCAGCACGTCGAGAATAGGTAATAACCCCAATTTTAGTTTCTTTTCCTGGGCAGCTTGAGGCCCAAAAGCACAGGCGTTCAGCAGCAGGGGCAGCATCAGCAGCAATGACAAACCGAGCCACAACTTGATTGATTTCACGACAAACCTCCTCACAATTTGGAATTTGATTGAGTTCAGCTTTTGTACTGAATTTTCAGAAGATATTGAAAATACAAGAGAAAGTATATTTCGGATACAATTTTTGTCAAAACAAAGCTTTTCATTTTTCAAGTTATGCAGCAGTTCGTTTTTGGCCAAGCTTCAAGGGATTCTTCGCTCTGCAGGTCGCTTAGGATGATGCCGCTCCAAAATCTGGACAGCCAGAACCAAAGTACAACTTGACGTAATGTTGCACCTGTGATAATATTATGTAACGTTATGCAGAGTTATGTCGAATTACTGATGTTATCAAATCGGCAGAAGGAGATTTTTATGACAAGCTCGTCCAAACCCCTTTATTTTCTGCTTGTCCTGGCGTTGATTTTTGTTTTAACCGGCTGTGAATTAGCCCGGGATAACAGCGAGGTTTCAGATATGAGTCCCCTGGAGGCGCTGCCCCCCACGCTAGCTCCTTTGGGAGCGCAGGAGAGCGCTCTGGTTAGCGAAGCTACTGCCGTGCCCACCGTCCTCAGCGTTCAAGCAACAATGACCCCGGCGGCATTGGCGGCCAGTGAAGCCAAGGCTGAACCCATCGAGCTTGTAGCTCCGACTGCCCAGCCATCCAGCGTTTCTGCTGAGCCGAAGGCTGAGGAGAGCGAGGCAACCGCACCCGAGGCTGAGACGCCCGGCCAATCCATTGTGGTGGATGCAACAACACCGGAACAGCTTCCAGAAGAGGGGCCCATTGCCACTAACCCTCCGGTGAGCAATACCAATCCGGTAATCCAGGCGGCCAGCCCAGGGGGTACCTACACGGTTCAAGCAGGGGATACACTCTTCAGTATCAGCCAGCGCTACGGCACCAGCATTGAGGCCATTGCAGCGGCCAATGGCCTGACTTCTGACCTGGTGCAAATCGGCCAGGCTCTGACAATCCCCGATGGCAGCGAGACCTATCCTGCGCCCTATGGTGGTAACAATTACGCCCCCGCTCCTGTTCCGGCTCTCCCAAGCGGGCCGGGCGATGTTTATATTGTCAGCCCCAGCGACACCCTGTTTAGTATTGCCATGCGCTACGGAACCTCGGTAGAAGCGATTGCCAGCGCCAACAATATCGTTTATCCTTACATCATCCGCGAAGGCCAGCCGTTGATTATTCCCGGCAATGATGGCAGCTTCCCGGTCATGCCCCCCAATGGTTATGCTCCCGATCAAGGCTATCCCCAACAACCACCGATGGATGGTTACTATCAACAGCCCGATCAGGGCTATTACCAACAACCGCCCGTAGATGGTTATTACCAACAGCCCGATCAAGGGTATTACCAACAACCCCCCATGGATGGCTACTATCAGCAGCCCGATCAGGGTTATTACCAACAGCCCGGTCAGGGTTATCCGCAGCAGCCGCCCGTAGATGGTTATTACCAACAACCAGGGCAAGGATATGCCCAGCCGCCCACAGACGGCTACTACCAACAGCCCGGCCAGGGTTACGTTCAGCCAGGGCAGGAGGGCAGCTACTATCCGGCGCCTGGAGCGATGCCCGGCGGAGCCGGGACACACACCGTTGCTGCCGGTGAAACCCTCTACTCGATTGCCCGGCGTTACGGCGTCCCGGCTGAGGCGATTGCCGCAGCCAATGGCCTGGCTAATCCTAACCAACTATTTGTCGGTCAGGTACTTTATCTGCCCTAAATCATTCTCTTTGTCAACAAGCTTCCAAGTCCTGCCCGAACTTTAATCTGAATCGGGCAGGACTTTGTTTTTAAGGAAATTGATGTAACCAAGGGGCAGATAAACAACTTCCAACGCACACTCGCCTTTGGCGTGACAAGTGCCAGGGAAAAAACACGGAGTTTTTTACCCCCATCTGCAATGGGGCAGGTGTTAATCTCTCGGCGATTTCTGCGCTCCTTGCGGTTAATTTGAGCCACAACGCTGAAGTATTTGGCGATTAATTACTTTGCCGCTATAGTGTAAGGGAAATTCCACGGGAAAGAGGCAAAACCCCATGAAACTCTGGTTCTGCCAGGATGATCATTATCCTGAGATGTTTCCCCTGATACTTGAGGTGCTTCTGGCTTGATAATGAGACTCAAGCGGCAGTTGGCCGGCTGGCTCCAGCGTTTTCCTCCCCTGCGCTGGCTGCTGGCAGTGGGCGTGCGCCTGGTTGTCCCCCGGCACTATGTGGGGGCGGTAGGGGCGATCTTCAACGATGCCGGGCAGGTGCTTTTGCTTGAGCACGTTTTCCGGCCCTACTTTCCCTGGGGTCTCCCTGGCGGTTGGGTTGAGCGCGACGAAAGTCCCGCCGAGGCCGTCCGGCGTGAAATCGAAGAAGAGTTGGGCTTAGCGGTTGAGATCAAACAGTTGCTGCTGTGCGAGTTGCAGGGGAGCGGCAGTCTAAAATACACAGTCCCCCGCAGCCTGGGCTTTGTTTATTACTGCCGTTTGAACGGTGAAAGCCAATCCTTGCTAGCCCAGGCTCAACACAGCCGCGAAATCCTGTCAATCGAATGGGTTGATCCTGTGGCGATCACCTACCCGCTCACTCCCCTTGAGTACAAGGGAGTTGCTTTGGGCAGGCAGGCGTTTGAACTGGAACAGACGAATATCGAAAAAGTTATTAGGGATTAGAAAAAGATATTTGTGAAGTGGACTCAAGAATTTGAGTGAATTGGCTATACTTAAACCGATCTACCTGTGCTTTAATGGGTAAGTTAATTGCTAAATATTGATCCAATAAGGAGAAAGATCATGCCAACTTATCCATTCATGCAAGTTGATGCCTTTACCGACCGGCCCCTGGGCGGCAACCCGTGCGCCATCCTGTTCGAGGCCGAAAATCTTGACGAGGCGACCATGCAGGCCATTGCCAAAGAGATGAACCTGTCCGAGACGGCCTTTGTCCGCCGCTCCGCAGTGGCCGATTTTGGGGTGCGTTACTTCACCCCGGCTGAAGAAATCCCGCTGGCGGGACACCCGACAATTGCCACCACTTTTGCCCTGGTGGACTCAGGCCGGCTGGCCCTGACCGGCGAGCACACCCGCATCACTCTGGAGTTAAAAGTCGGCCCGATCATGGTGGATATTTACGCTTCCAGACCTGAGAGCAATGAACTTGTCATCGAGCGCATTGTCATGACCCAGAAGAAACCGGCCTTTTTGAAAACCTATGCTCCCGCCGACATCATGCCGCTCTTTGGCTTGACCTTGGAGGATGCGCTGCCCGGCGTGCCCATTCAAACGGTCAGCACCGGCACGCCGCAGTTGATGGTTCCCGTGCGCGGCCATAACGTTTTGCGGCGCGCCCAGGTTAATCTGGCGGCGTATGCCGAGTTTCGCGCCGCTGCCGATTTCTTCAGCCCGCACCTGTTTTGCCTGGGCGGTGTGACCGCAGCCGGGCAGACCTTCGCTCGTCACTTTGGCACGCCGCCCGATCTCATGGAAGATCCTTTCACCGGCTCGGCGACGGGTGGTATGGCCGCTTATCTGTGGCGCTACGGCCTGCTGGAACAGCCCACCTTCATCGCCGAGCAGGGCCACTGGCTGGGCCGGCCTGGCCAGGCCACGGTCGAAATCGTCGGCCCGCGTGACGACATCGAAACGGTCAAAGTCGGCGGCGGGGCGGCTACAATTGTGCGCGGGGAACTTGTGTTGTAACTGGTAGTCATGCTATCCTGATATAAAAGGATGGGGCGCAGATTGTTCGGATCGCCCAGACAAAGATTCAAAGCCACTATTCAGGTGACTGGCACTTTCTCTGATAAGACAGACGATTGAGAACAGTAAAGTTTAGGAGTAGCCAAGTGCCAGTCACCTTTAGCTTGAGTATACGATTCAGAACAAAAATCTGCTCAATCCGTTCGATGTGCGTCCTATCGCTGCCTGGGTATAGAGGGAGGGTAAAGTTTTATGGAGCAACCCGAATTTACGGCCTTGCAAGTCACAGTGTTTGTTAGAACCCGGCCCGGCGAGTCAATACCGGTACAGGAGTTCCTCAATTCGGTTCCCTTTGAAGCCCAGATGCAAGAGAATGTCAGCCAGTGGATCGAGCAGACTTTGAAAGGGGCAGGGCTGTCTTTTGAGGAAATTATCGTGGATCTGCGCACCCCCGCCACCAAAGCCAAAGCAACCGGGGACGCGAGCAAAAAATCCTCACCATTGGCCCGGCTTTTTGGAAAGAAGTAGCCACAGAAGATTGAAGAGAGACGGGAAGCGTGGCCGATAAAAGGGGCTGGCGGGTATCGCTGGTGGTATTGGCGCTGCTGACCAGCATGAGCACGATAGTACTGTTGTTCGCCTGGGAGCGGAGACCGGCGGAGGTAACTCAATCCTTCCAAACACCCCTTCCGGCAGACACCCCGACCTTACTCCTTGTGACTCCATCTCCTTCGCCTCAGCCTTTGCCTCAGCGAACCCCCACGCCGGTCCCTTTCGTTCCCACCCCGACCAGCACGCCTGTCGTCAAGCAGGTAGTTGACCCAACCGCCACGCTGAAAGCGGCTCAGCGCGCGACTGCCCAGGCCGAAGAGTCGGCCAGAGCTTTGGCTCAACTCCAAACACTGCTGGCCGCCCGCCCCACCCCCAAAGCGCCCCGCACAACTTATTACACCCGCGAGTCGCGGCTGGTCCTGGCCCAGTACTTTGCCTGGTATGACGGCGACGGCTGGAATGACTGCAACATCAGCGCCGACGATCAACCGCTTCAGCTCTACAACTCCGACGATCCGGCGCTTATTGCTCGTCACATTGAAATGGCTGACAGTGTGGGTCTGGACGGGTTTTTACTCCATTGGTTCGGCCCCGGCGACCGCACCGACCGCAATTTTGAGACGTTGCTGGCCCGTTCCCAGTGGCGCGATTTTACCTCGACCATTGTCTTTTCTTATCATATCTGGCACGCGCTGCCCAATCCAAGCCAGCAGAATATCGTGGAAGCTATCCGCTATGTGATGGCTCGGTACAGCGACCAGCCCAACTTTCTGCGCCTGGAAAACAAGCCGGTTCTTTTTTTCATTGATATCTACCGCACTCCAGGTGGGCAGACGCCCCAGCAGTTCTGGGCCGCCGTTCGAGATGAGGTTGATCCGCAGCGCCAGGCCTGGTGGATTGCCGAAGGGCTGGACCCTTCCTACCTGGCGGTGTTTGATGGGTTGTTTGTCTTCAAGATTACCCACGCCGATTACCCCAATGACTACCTCAAAGCCTCGCGCTGGGCTACCCGCGTTGAGCAATGGGCGCAGCAGACCGGCCAGTCCAAGCTCTGGCTGGCGACGATCAGCCCCGGCTGGGATGACCTGCGGGCCGGCTGCCACGCCGATGTGCGCGTGCCCAACACGCCGCACCGCCGCGATCGGGAAGACGGGGCGCTCTACCAGGCCACTTTCGATGCCGCTCTGCAAAGCAATCCTGACTGGCTCCTGCTGAGCAGCTTCAACGAGTGGGTCGAGGGCACTTACATCGAGCCAAGCGTGCAATACGGCGATAAATATATGGAAATGACAAAGGAGTTTGTCAGGATTTTTAAAATTAACCGGGAGTGACAAGGTTGTCTAATTTAGAGCAGGTGGATCAACCCACCCGATTTGTGGGTAGAGAAACTGAACTCAGCGAAACAAGACAAATACTGAAAAATGCGGACTGCCGTTTGTTGACATTGGTCGGGGTGGGTGGTATTGGTAAAACGCGGTTGGCAATTAGACTGGCCAAGAATCAACAACAGGCTTTTGCCGATGGGGTCTGGTTCGTAAACCTACAACCGCTCCAATCAGGCAAACAGATTGTTTCTGCCGTAGTGGATGCGATGGGTGTCGTGCTATCCGGTTATGACAGCCCGGAAAACCAACTTTTACAATACCTGCAAGATAAAAATTTACTTCTTCTGTTGGATAATTTTGAGCACGTATTAGACGGCGTCGAGTTCGTGATCCAGATCATTCAGCGTGCGCCGGCCGTCAAACTGTTGGTGACCTCGCGTGAAGCCCTGAGCTTACCGGAAGAATGGTTATACCCGGTCGAGGGCCTCCCTTTTCCCCTCAGCCATCAAATTGATAACGTCGAATCCATTACGGCGGTAGAATTATTTGTCGAACGGGCGCGCCAGGTAGATCCAAATTTTTCCCTGGCCGGCAACCAGGCCAGCGTCGTCCGGATTTGCCAGCTTGTTGATGGCCTGCCCTTAGCCTTAGAGATGGCGGCTTCGTGGATCAAAACACTGCGCTGTTCGGAAATCGCGGCGGAAATCCAGCACAACCTGAATTTTCTCACCTCAAATTTACGTCATGTACCGGAACGCCATCGCAGCATGCCGGCTGTTTTTGCCCAAACGTGGGAACATTTGACGGAGAGCGAACAGGCCTTATTTAAGCGGCTGGCTGTTTTCAGAGGCGGCTTTCAGCGCGAAGCAGCAGAATCTATCGCCGGGGCTTCTTTACCTCTACTTTCATCCTTACTCGATAAATGCTTGCTTCGCCGCGAAGCCGGGGAGCGCTATCAAATTCATGAGCTGCTGCGTCAATATGCAAACGGCAAGTTGGATGACACAGAAATAGAAGCTCTGACTGAGGCGCATTGCCATTACTATTGTGATGTCCTCGCTCAGCGAAAGCTCGGTTTGGTCGAACGCGAGCAAGTTAAGAACAGTCTGGAAATTGAAGGCGAACTGGAAAATATCCGCACCGCCTGGCAGTATGCTGTTGACCACAAACAGATTGGCGCTCTCAAGAAAGCAGCCGCGCCCTATTTCTATTTTTGCCAAATACAGAGCCGTTACCTGGAATATGCGGATGCCTCAGGACTCGCCGTGGATGTACTCGAAGAAGCAGAAGACTTGCCAGGGTTAGCCCAAATCCTTGTTCACCAGGGCTGGATGCTCATCAGAATTGGCCGGTTTGAACAGGCTGCTGCCGGGCTTGAGCGCAGTAAAGTCTTATTTGAGGATCTCCGGCTAACTCCGGACTACGGAATGGGCTCACACCCCCTCGCTCCGCTCATTGTCCTGACCGTCATCCAGGGCGATTATGCCAAGGCCGTGGCGTTGGGTGAACAGCTCAAACTTGAGATGGCCGAGAGTACGGACAAACAGAACCTGGGCTTTGCCTGTTATGGCCTGACCAGCGCCTACCTCAATCTAGGACAGTATGAAGCCGCTTTAAAAAACGCAGAAGAGGCCATCAAATTGTTTGATGAAATTGGTAATCATTGGATTAACGCTTATTGCCACATTGAATTGGGCAATGTTCATCGGGCTATGGGTCACTATGCCAAGGCCGAACGTCATTATCGGGAAAGCCTCCGTATCAGGAAAGATTATCGAGACCCGGAAGGTATTGCCGTTGCCGCCAAACATTTGGGCGAAATATCCCTTTTGCAGCATGATTATCAGGCCGCGCGGCAGTTGTATGAACAGAGTTTATCCCTTTACCAGAAGCTGAACGATCAGGGAGGATTGGCTGCCGCCCATCATGGTCTTGGGCAGGTGGCCTACCAGGCGGGCGTTGCCGACTTGGCCGCACGCCATTTCCGGGAAGCGTTAGACATTGCCGACAAAATCAATTTTGTACCGTTGCTGCTGTCGCTACTGATTGATATTGGCGCCTTGATGCTCACCAACGATCTCAAAAATCGCGGCCTGGAACTGCTGCGATTGGTCCATGCTCATCCGGCCAGCAATCAGCAGCAGCAAAAGAAGGCTGCCTCTCTGCTTGATAGCAGTTCCATTATTAATGATGCTCCCCTACCCGATTTAGAAACGACAATTATCGCTTTACGACATGAACTGCTGGACTTTGTACCCGTTTCGCCCACCGCCACAGAGTCTGCCCTCATCGAACCCCTGACCGAGCGCGAACTGGAAGTGCTGCACTTAATCGTACAAGGCTTATCAAATCCGGCGATTGCCGAACAACTGTTTATCTCCGTCGGTACAGTCAAAACCCATACCAACCGCATTTACGGCAAATTGGGTGTGACCAATCGTGTTGAAGCCGTTATCAAAGCCCAAGAATTGTCGCTCCTCAGCGATAAACCCTTCCCCCCAAAACTAAACCCCTAAATAAACCCTCGATAGACGACTTTCTCCTGTTTGTAGCTTAAAGTAAAACCATCAAATCAAATTATCGTTTCACCGACCAAAGGAAGCGCGGCAGGTCATCCACGGCTATCAACCGGCGCTGAAATAACTCGGTAAATTGTGATCATCAACAGAAATGTTGTGTCAATAAATCAAACAAACATCAATAAAAGAAAGGATCAAACGAAAATGACAACTTTAACCCCTGAAATGGAAGCCCTCAAGGCTAAACTGAAGGCGACCTGGATGTCCGGCGACTTTGGGCAGATTGCCGAAACTTATGCTCCCGGCGCGGCCGAGTTTGTCAACCGCCTCAACCTACGGCCCGGTGAGCGCGTTCTGGACGTGGCCTGCGGCACCGGCAACCTGACCATCCCGGCGGCTCGAAGCGGGGCCAGCGTCATCGGCCAGGACATTGCCCCCAATCTGTTGGAACAGGGCCGGGCCAGGGCCAATGCCCAGGGCCTGACCATCCGCTTTGAGGAGAACGACGCCGAGGCGCTACCCTATGACGACGCCGCATTTGATACCGTCATGACCATGTTTGGGGCTATGTTTACGCCCCGGCCCGACGTGACCGCGGCAGAACTGGCTCGAGCCTGCCGGCCCGGCGGGCGCATCGCTATGGCCAACTGGACGCCGGGCGGCTTCATCGGCCAGATGTTCAAAATTGTGGGCAAATATGTCCCATCGGCCCCCGGTATGCCCTCACCCCTGCTGTGGGGCGATGAAGCCATCGTCGCCGAGCGGCTCAACGGCAGCGTGGCCGATCTCCGCCTCACCCGGCGCTCGATCACCTTCAACTTCCCTTTACGCCGGCCGAGGTAGTGGAGTCTTCCGCCGCTACTACGGCCCAACCTACAAGGCATTCGGCGCTCTGGATGAAAAAGGCCAGGCCGCGCTGCACCAGGAGTTAGAGCAGCACTGGGCGGCCCACAATCAATCCAGGAATGGGGTGACGCGGGTGGAATCGGAATATCTGGAGGTAGTGGCCGTCCGGGCCTCGTGAATTAAAACGATAACCCATTGGAGGTAAAAATAAAAACGCCCCGAATTCGGGGCGTTTTTAGATTTAAATTGACTTACGCTTCGGTAAATTCGCCTTCGACGACGTTCTCGTCGGTGGTCTTGCCGGAGCCGTTGCTGCCTTGACCGTTGGTGTAGCCGGTCTGCGGCTGCTCCTGGTAGGCGGCCTGGCCGAGCTTCATCATGGCCTGCTGCAAGGCTTCGCTCGTGCTGACGATGCGAGCTTTGTCGTCACCCTCCAGGGCCTTCTTCACGTCGGCAACCTTGCTTTCGACTTCAGCCCTGGCGGCGGCATCGGCCTTGTCGCCCAGATCCCGCAGCGACTTTTCCGCCTGGTAGACCAGGTTGTCGGCCAGGTTGCGGGCCTCGATGAGAGCCTTGCGCTCGCGGTCGGCGTCGGCGTTCTTCTCGGCTTCCTGGACCATCCGGTCAATGTCGCCCTTGTTCAGGTTGGTGCTGGCGGTAATGGTGATCTTCTGCTCCTTGCCGGTCGCCTTGTCCTTGGCGCTGACGTTCAGAATGCCGTTGGCGTCAATATCAAAGGTGACTTCAATCTGCGGCAAGCCGCGCGGCGCGGGCGGGATACCTTCCAGCCGGAAGCGCCCCAGGGTCATGTTGTCGCCGGCCATGGGCCGCTCGCCCTGCAAGATGTGGATGTCCACGGCGGTCTGGTTGTCGTCGGCGGTGCTGAAAATCTCGCTCTTCTTGCTCGGGATGGTCGTGTTGCGCTCGATCAGGCGAGTCATTACACCACCTAATGTTTCGACACCCAGGCTCAGCGGGGTCACGTCCAGCAGCAGCACGTCTTTCACATCGCCGGCCAGGACACCGCCCTGAATGGCCGCGCCAACCGCCACCACTTCATCCGGGTTGACCCCCTTGTGCGGCTCTTTGCCCCCGGTCAATTTCTTGACCAGCTCCTGGACCATCGGCATGCGGGTCGAACCGCCCACCAGCACGACTTCGTCAATCTTGCCGGGGGAGAGACCGGCATCCTTAAGGGCCTGGTCAAACGGGCCTTTGACCCGGTTCAACAGGTCGTCGGTAATCTGCTCAAATTTGCTGCGGGTCAGCTTGAGTTGCAGGTGCTTTGGCCCGCTGGCATCGGCGGTGACAAAGGGCAGGTTAATTTCTGTCTCCATGACGGAAGAAAGTTCAACCTTGGCCTTTTCCGCCGCTTCTTTCAGGCGTTGGAGCGCCTGCTTGTCCTTGCTCAGGTCAATGCCTTGCTCTTTCTTGAACTCGGCCACCATCCAATCCACCACCCGCTGGTCCCAGTCGTCACCGCCCAGGTGGGTGTCGCCGTTGGTCGCTTTGACTTCGATGACGCCGTCGCCAACTTCCAGCACGCTCACATCGAAGGTCCCACCGCCCAGGTCAAAGACGAGAATGGTTTCGTTGTTCTTCTTGTCCAGGCCGTAAGCCAGGGCAGCGGCCGTCGGCTCATTGATAATCCGGCGCACGTTGAGACCGGCGATCTTACCGGCGTCCTTGGTCGCCTGGCGCTGGCTGTCGTTAAAGTAGGCCGGCACCGTAATAACGGCTTCTGTGACCGGCTCGCCCAGGTAGGCTTCGGCATCAGTCTTGAGCTTCTGCAAAACCATCGCCGAAATTTCCTGCGGCGTGTAGGATTTATTCATCACCGGGATGCGCACGCGAGCGTCGCCGCTGGGGCCTTTCTCGACGTGGTAGGAGAGCATTTTGCGCTCAATCTCGGTATCTTCGTAGTTGCGGCCAATCAAGCGTTTGATGGAGTAGATGGTGTTGTCGGAGTTGGTCACTGCCTGGCGCTTGGCCGTTTGCCCAACCAGTCGCTCCTGGTTCTTGTTAAAGGCCACGACACTGGGGGTCGTCCGGCCCCCTTCGGCGTTGGCAATCACGACCGGATCGCCGCCTTCCATCACCGCGACGACACTGTTGGTTGTACCCAAGTCAATTCCTATAATCTTAGCCATAGTAATCTATCCTCCTAAAATAAATAAGTGCCTTTTATGCACGAATTATTCGAGTTTTGTTATGTGACCATCATAAGCGATAATTGTTAGAATTTTGCTAGATTCATGATAGAATGATATTAGAAGGACCGCAGACCGCCGACGGACGACCACCGAAAATATTGCGGTCAGTGGTCAGCGGTCTGCGGTCAAACAAAAGGAGAAACATTGTATGAGACTCAAAGGTAAACGAACTGCTTTTTTCCTCGAAGAAGGCTTTGAGGATTTGGAGTTCTGGGTCACCGTCATGCGGCTGCGCGAGGAAGGCGCAGTTGTGACCATTGTCGGCACCAAGGCCGACAAAACGGTACATGGCAAAAATGCCCTGACCGCCACCAGCGAAGTCGCAGCCGAGACCGTCAGCGCCAATGACTTCGATGCTGTGGTCGTCCCTGGCGGCTGGGCCCCCGACAAGCTGCGCCGCTACCCGGCGGTGACCGGCCTGGTCCGCCAGGCTTACGAGCAGGATAAGATTGTCGGCTTGATTTGCCACGCCGGGCTGGTCGGCATCTCTGCCGGGATTGTGCGGGGGCATCGGGCGACGGGCAGCCTGGGCATCAAGGATGACCTGGTCAACGCCGGGGCCACCTGGGTAGACGAGCCGGCCTTCCGCGATGGCAACATTGTCTGGGGGCGGGTGGTGGAGGATATTCCGGCCTTTTGCCGGGAGTTGGTCAAGGCGATTGCGGAAGAGTGAGAAGAGAGGGGGGAATGGAGGGTTGGAAGGTTGGAAGGATGGAATTTTTACCAACCTTCCAGCCTTCCAACTTCCCTATTTCCCGTATCGCTCCATCAACAATCCAAACTGCTCCTGCGCTGCTTCTGATTGGGCATAAACCCGCCAGAAGACATGCCCGGCGGCGTTGGCAAAGTTGAGCGAGGTGGTTTGGCCGTCGCGCTTGTGGTTGGCTTTGACTAATAGCAGGATGCGCCGGGCAGCGGCAATGCGGATATGCAGATTGTAGACCGGGTCAATCGAGTTGAGCCAATCACCGGTGCGATAGAGCGTCTCGGCAGGGAATTTTAGCTCGCATACCGCGTCCCGGTTGCGAACGAGGGACATCACCTCGCCCCAACCGCGCACATTTTCCAGCACCGTGTCCAAATCAGCCAGCGGAATTTCCACCACCTCGTCGGACATGGCGATCATAATCTCCACCTCCGGCGCGGCAATTTTGGCCTGTAAGTCCATGGCCGAGAGGCGAGGATTTTGTTGAACAACGCTTTTCAACTCCGTCAGGTCGTGCTGGTCATTATTTGAATTCACAATTTATCTCAATTGCTCTGCTTCTCCTCCAGCCAGACTTCCAGCGTCCGGCCGACCCGTTCCAGGCTTTCGGGCGCGACCTTGTCGGCGGTATCGGCGGTAGTGTGATGGTAGGGGTAATCAAAGTCAATAATATCCACGGCCGGGATGCCGCGTTCTAAAAAGGGGACGTGATCATCAATCATGGCATACTTGGGTTGGGGGATGAATTGGGCCTGATAGCCTAATTCAGCGGCAATCGCCCAGATTTCCTGGCGGAGAAGTTCGTTTGAGTTTTTTTCAAAAAAGATATTCTGGTCGGCATCGCCAACCATATCAACCAGGATCATGCTCTGGGGGTTGACGGTCAAGTTCCCGGCCATGTACCGGGCGCCCACCGAATAAGGCCAGCCATCCAGATTACCCCGATCCTCGGCATCGAAGAAAGTCAGCCAGACTTCGTTTTGCAATTTGTCGGCTTCCAGTACACGGGCCAGTTCCAGCAGCACGGCCACCCCGCTGGCCCCGTCGTTGGCTCCCTCGATCCACTCGCTCTGCCTGGCCGGGTCGGGGTCTTTATCGGCGGCGGGGCGGGTATCGTAATGCGCGCCCATAATAATAATTGGCCCGCTGCCCCTTTTGCCGACAATGTTGCGGCCCTTTACTCCCATAAAAAGAAATTCCCGGGTCTCGACCGCCCAGCCCTGCTCCTCCAATGCAGCGATGATG
Organism: Anaerolineales bacterium; assembly: GCA_015075185.1. Taxonomy (GTDB): domain Bacteria; phylum Chloroflexota; class Anaerolineae; order 4572-78; family J111; genus DSQQ01. The sequence continues at coordinate 1,712,955 of JABTUW010000001.1, forward strand.
TAATCACCGGTAGCCCAGCCGGCCTCGCTGCCGGTGGGGCGGGGACCGAAGGCCGTCTGTCCCAGGACGTACTGGTAGGCAGCTTCGCCGTCAAAGATTAAGGCTGAGTCTGAGGCTAAGGCGGAGGTTGCTGCCGCTGTTGAAACTAAAGTTGGCTCAGAGGCGGCGGGAGTGGGTAGAGGTAAGGTGGTTATCGGCGTGGGGAGAGGAGAGGCTGCGACCGGCGTTGGCGGAGGAGAATTGAGAGACACCGCAATCGCCGGCATGGGTGTTTGGGTAGGCGTCGGCACAGCCGCTTGGGTCGGAACGGGAGTCGCGGGGATAGCGGCGGCTGAATGCTCGGGGCGCGAGGTCAAGAAAATGATAATGCCGGCACTGAGCAGAGCCACGCCGGCCAAAATTATAACGGGAGGGAGCCACTCAGGTAGACGATTAGAATTAGTCCCCATTCTCTTCTTCTTTGGGCTTGTTGGCCGGCTGGCTGTCTTGTTTCTCTTTGGCTCTGGCGTCGCCCTGGAGCACCTGGATTTCAGCCGCACTGACTTCCACGTAGGTATCGCTGCCTTCCATTTCCAGGATACAAGCTTCTTTGATGATATTCAGCCCTCGCACGGTAGCCACCGCGCCCTGGGTGGTTTTGACCTGGCTGCCAACTTTGGGTAGCTCCTTTTTCATTTCGGCATACATTTCATCTTCATAGGCCAGGCAGCACAACAAGCGCCCGCACAGCCCCGATATTTCCGCCGGGGCCAGGGGCAAGCCCTGGAGCTTGGCCATCCGAATGGAAACCGGGTGGAAATCGGTCAGCCAGCTTGAACAGCACAGCCGGCGGCCACAGCGGCCATACCCGTCCAAAATTTTGGTTTCATCGCGCGCGCCGACCTGTTTCATCTCGATCCGTGTCCGCAGGGAACGGGCCAACTCTTTGACCAGGTCTCTAAAATCCACGCGCTGTTCCGAGACAAATGAGAACAGCAGCCGTGATCCATCAAAACTGTACTCGGCCTGAAGCACTTTGATCGGTATCTGCATGGCGCTGACCAGTTCCTCACATTTTTCCAGGGCCACCGGCTCCTGGGCCTTGAAATGTTCGGCCTGCAACAAATCTACCGGCGTGGCCAGGCGCATCACCCGCTTGAGCTTGCTTTTGATGTCGCTCTTGGGTACTTCACGGCTGGCCATGGCCACTATCCCCAATTCGATACCGCGCGAGGTTTCGACAATCACCCGATCCTCAAGTTTGAAATGCTCAAAGGGCAACGGGTCAAAATAATATATTTTCGTTACAGGTTTAAATCTAACACCAACAACCAGGGGCATAGTATCCTCTATTCTAAAAGTAACAGTGTTGCAAAGTTGCAGAGTAGCAAGGTAACAAAAATGTTACTCTGCTACCCTGCAACCTTGCTATCTGCTACTCGGTAATTTTAACAACAACACTTCCAAATTAAGCCTGGGATTGACATTTCGTTCCAGGTTGATCAACGCCGTCCGCAGGCAAGCGACCATTTCGCTGGCCTGGGTCAAGCTGCTGCGGCGAGCCAGAGCTTGCAGCCGGTCTCGCCAATCCAGATTCATAATTTTAGTCTGGGCTGCGCCACTTTGCAACAAGAGCAGGTCGCGCCAGATGGTCAGCCAGAGAGTCAGCGCTTCCTTGAGCATCACCCCATCGCGACTAAGCTGCTGGGCGTAGGCCAGCCGCTCGGCCCGACCCATCCCCAACAATTCGACCAGTTCCTGCAAATAACGCTCGCGCCGGGCCAGGAGTTCTTGATCGGTTAGAGCTTTAACTGCCCAGCCCAGGCGGCCGGCCGCGAGTTGGGCCAGCAGTTCGGCCTGCTCCGGCGTGGCCTGCCAATAATCTTGCAATGCCTTAGCGACTGTTGGGGTAGACAGAGGCCGCAGGGCCAGCATCTGGCAGCGCGAAACGATGGTCGGCAGCAGTGTACCGGGGTCGGTCGCAGTCAGCGCCAGCACAACCTGTGAGGCCGGCTCTTCCAGAGTTTTGAGCAGGGCATTGGCCGCGCTCTGGGTGGCCCGTTCAAAGTTGCACAGCGCGACCACCCGGTACTGGCCCTCATTGGGTGAGAGAGACAGCTCCCGCTGCAAATTCCGGATGTCGTCAATCTTCAGAGCCTGGTTATCGCCGTCGAGGATGCGCACGTCGGGGTGATTGCCGCTGATAATCTTGCGGCACGAGGCGCACTGGCCGCACGGTTGGGGCGTTCCCTGGCAGTTGAGACGCTGGGCCAAAAATCGAGCTACGGTGCTTTTGCCCACATTGGGCGGGCCGGTGAGCAGCAAGGCCTGGGGGATGCGTCCGGCGGCGTGCTGCCGTTCTAATAAGTCCAGCGCCCACTCATGGCCAATCACCTGAACTTTAAAGGAAGGAGTATTCATGGGGCGTCAAACGTCAAGCTTCACGGGGCAGGTATATGGTAAAGGTCGTGCCCTGACCCAACTCGCTCTCCACCTCGATTTTGCCTTTGTGCCGCCCGATAATGGCAGAGGTAATGGAAAGGTCGAGGCCGTAAGCATGCTCGTCGGTTTCATAAAAGGGGTCAAAGATGTGGCGCATATCTTCGGGTGAGATACCCTGGCCGGTGTCGCTGACAATAAGCTGGACTTCGGAACCGACCGTCCGGCTGATAACCCGCAGGGCGCCGCCTTGGGGCATAGCACGGTAAGCGTTGCGGATTAAATAAAAGATGGCCTGCTCCATTTGCTGCGGGTCAACGATGACATGAGGCAGGTGGGGATCAAAGCCGCGCACGAATTTGACCTTCTGATTAACCTCATTTTCCTGGCTGTACCTCAACCAGGCCTGTTCAATAACGTCGTTGAGGTTGGTTGGCTGGGGCTTGTAATTACGCTGGCCCGAAAAATCGAGCAGACTTTGGATAATCTCCTGGCAGCGCAAAGCCTCTTGCTCCAGAGTTGAGACAAGTCGAAGCTGCTCCGCCTCGCTCAATTCATGATTGTTGAACTCCGGCAAATGTTGGAGGATAGTATTGATCGGGGTATTGATTTCCCTGGCCACGCCGGCCGCCATATAGCCCAGCGCAGCCGCTTTCTCGGCGATGAGCAGTTGCTGGTTGGCCTGCTGGAGCTGCGAGGTGCGCACCTTAACCGTTTTTTCCAATTCACGGCTCGACTGCTCGGCCTGGTTAGCACTGGAAGCCAGCCGGGTATAGAGGCGAGCATTTTCAATGGCAATGCTGGCATAATCAGCCATCGCCGCCAGCAAATTGAGGTGTCGCTCGCTAAACGCCTGAACTTTACTCTTGTTGTTGACCGCCAGCACCCCAATCACCCGGTCGGTGACTTTAAGGGGCACATTCAGCAGGGACTTGACAAAATAGCCGGTGGTGACTTTGAAAGAGTCATCCTGGTTCATCCCGCCGATCATAACCGGCCGGCCGGTGCGCACAACCTGGCCGGCGATGCTGTCCTGGATTTTCAAGCGCGAGGTTTTGGCGTTTTTCTCGCCCATGCCCCGGGCCGCCCGCAAATACATTTCCCCGGAAGAGTCGTCCACCAGCATAATTGAGCCTTCTTCGGCCCCGGTCAAATAGACGGCGGCTTCGACAATCCGGTTGAGAATTTGCTCCAGGTTTTGCAGCGAGGTCACCGAGCGGCCAATTCCAAACAAAAAGCGCAGTTCCTGCACCCGGTTTTCAAGCTGCTGGTTGACCTTGAACACGGCTTGGGTCAGTTGGTCGCGCTCCCGCCGCAGCCGCGACTCGTTCAAGGCGCGGTCAATCGCCCCCAGCATTTCGTCAATGGCAAACGGCTTGATAATATAATCCCGCGCGCCCAGCCGGAAGGCTCGCACCGCCGTGCCCTCCGACCCGTGAAAGGTCATCAGGATGGCCGGGGTGTCCAACCCTTTTTCACGCAAACTTTCCAGCAGTTCCAGGCCGCCCATGCGCGGCATCACCAGATCAGAAATGATCAGGTCCACCTTTTGGGTCAGGGTAATTTCCAGCGCATCTACCCCATTGCGGGCTTCGAGCATGTGATAGCCGTTTGGTTCCAGCACGTATTCACGCAAAAATTTCAGGCTATCTTCGCGGTCGTCAACCGCCAAAACCGTTTCACCAGCCACACCCTTGCTCCTCAGAAAATAGTGACAGTGCTATCTAATCATAGAGGCAGAATGAATTTTTGTAAAGTGGAACCAAGTCCTTGGATAGGGAGGCCGAAACCGCCTGACTTTAGAAACAAGAGTAGGGGCAGGTCTGAGACCAGCCCCTACTCTTACTCCCAGGGTTGGGTGTCCTGCTTATGTCCGGCCGCCGGTGCCGACCTTGAACACGGCCCGCCAGGGTTGATAGTGGCTGAAGACTTCATCCTCATGAATCACTTTATCACCCTCTTTGACCGTGCGCTTGATCAACACATCCAGGCCGTCAACGGCCCAATCTACCTGCTTGGTAGCGCCCTTGGGTAGGGTGGGGTCGTTTTCATAGAGGGGCGGGCCATGTTTGACCGGGTTGCTCGTTTCCGGCTCGCTCAGCGTGACCTCCCGGCCTGTTTTAGTGCTGTAGAATTGGAAGGTGACGGTGCCCGCTTCCAGGTCGGTCATAGTTTGGATCAGCAGGTGGTAAGCCGTGTCATTGCGGAACCTAAAGTCCACATCCGGCGTGTACACGGTGGCGTCCAGGCCCGGCACCGATTGGGTCTCGTACCAGCCGACCCGGTAGCCATGCGCCCAGCGCTCCACAATTTCATAACCGCCCAAAAAGGCCGCCCGGAAGGCTGTCGTGCTCACCTGGCAAACGCCGCCGCCCAGCCCCACACTGGTCCGGTTGCCTTGAATAATCAGCGACTCGTTGAAACCGGCCTCTTTGGTAACTTCGCCCAAATGTTTGTTGAACGAGAACACGCCCCCCGGCGGGACGACCACCCCGTTAAACCTGGAAGCCGCCAGGGCAATATTCTGCATGCGCGACTCGTTCGACCCTTTGAAATAGGTGGTGGCTTCATTAACCAGTTCCCTGATACCCAATTTTTCCGGCTCTTTGCTCGACACCAGCGCCGGCTTGACCGTCACCGGTAGTTCGACCAGGTGGGTCTGCCGGTTGGGCAAGGCCATAATCTGCTCAAAGGTCGCTTCGACATCCAGCGAGCGCCCATCCTGGCTTTCCTGCAACACGATGAGCTGGTTGGTTTCGGGGTCGAATTCCAGCCGGGCATCCGTTGGTTCCCGCTCGAGGGCCTGGGCAATCTGCTCAACGTACGGCGCAAACTTTTCGCGGTTGGGCGTCATCGAATACTCGGTTTTACCGGCGTCGTTGACCTTTGAGGTAATGTCCATCAAGCCGACCAGCGCCTCTCGTTCCAGCCGCCACTCGGTTATGCCCGTTTCCCCTTTGAAGCGGAAGAGCAACGGCCGGCCAATCAGGTTTTCTGCCTGCTGGCGGGCGGCTTCGACATCGGTGATGGCGGGCAGGACTTGCTGCACCACCGGGATAACGACCTGGCCGTTGTTGGCAAACAAGGCGCTCTCGATGAGCGGCTGCGTTGCCTCGACATTCATTCGCCGCCCGCGCTGCGCCTCGATGACCTCGATCCGGGCATTGGGGTGGATCACTAACTGCGCGTCTCGCGGCATCTCGTTGATTTTATCGGCCAAACCTTGCAGCAGTTGGTTGGTTGGGCCGGTATCGTAGAGGATCGTTGGCTCGATGTTGCGCGGGCTGCGCAGCAAACTCAAATGCGTCAGCATATCGGCGATGAGATCGCCCTTGCGACCGATGTCATAAGCGGCGTTGGCCGTCGTCACCACGTCTACCCGCATGCCCAACTCCTCGCCGCTATAGGTCCAGGTGTCAGAGCCGTAGCGAATGGTCACCTGCCGGGCCAGATAATCCGGGGCGCGCCGGCCGATAGCGGCCATCACTTCGGCCTGGCTCAGCCCGCCCACGTCAATCCCGGCCACTGAAACCCCCGGATAGATGCGGTTGAGATAGATCACCTGGTAAGCCAGAGTCAAAAACACCATGATCACCAGCAAGCCGCCGGTAGCCAGGACAAATAACACCGGCAGCCACAGGCCGGCCGATGTTTTGAGCGGTTTGATGAGAGGTTGGGTAATTGGACTCATGCTTCCAGTTCCAAATCTGGTCTTAAATCAATATATCATATCATCGGGAATCATAGCAGAGGAACGCCAGCCGTCAATTACAGCCAGCCAACGCTTCTCCTATAGTATACCGGCGATAAGGTAGACCGTCAACTCATCTTATGTAATGCTAACCGAAGTCAGTGGGTTAAGGTGACAGGCACTATCGGATTTAAAAGTGCCTGTCACCTGGTTTTTCCTTATTTCCGATAGCGGCTGGTATAATAGAGACGAAAGGAGATCGGCCCCATGAAAATAGATTTCGGCTGGGAAATCCCGACCGGCCGCCGCCGTCCCCCGCGAGCAGGAATAAGCTACGAAGCGCACCTGCGCCGTATCCTCGACCGCCTGAGCGGCCATTTCCACTCGGCCTGGGTCCCCGACCACTTCATAGACGGTCAGGCGAATGTGCCGGAAGCGCTGGTCACGCTGAGTTACCTGGCCAGCCTCTACCCGGCGCTGCATTTCGGCTCGATTGTACTCGGGCAGAATTACCGCAACCCGGCTTTGCTGGCCAAAATGGCGGCAACCTTACAGCAATTGAGTGGCGGGCGCTTCATTCTGGGCCTGGGCGCAGGCTGGAAGGAAGAAGAGTACCGCGCCTACGGCTACGATTTTCCCTCCCTGCCAGTCCGCATTGCCCAACTGGCCGAGGTTGTCCAAATTTGCCGGGCCATGTGGGATCCGGCCCAATTTGAAGCGACCTTTCACGGCCAGTATTACCACATTGACCAGGCAATCTGCCAGCCCAAGCCCGTCCCGCCGCCGGTAATGCTTGGCGGCGGCGGAGAAAAGCTGATGCTGCGGGTCATCGCCCAGCACGCCGATTGGTGGAACCTGGTCGGCGTGACGGCCGAGACCTACGCTCATAAAAGCGAGGTCCTCCGGCGTCACTGTGCCGACGTGGGGCGAGACCCGGCCAGCATCCGTAAAACCTGGGCCGGGGTTGTGAGTATTGCCCGTACCCGCCCGCAGGCCGAAACGGCCATGATTGGCTATCCTATCTGGCCGGAAGATACGCCCATCCTCGGCACGCCTGCCGAAGTGGCGGCCCAATTGCAGCATTATACGTCGCTGGGGGTGAATTGCTTCATTCTGGGTTTTGCCGACGAGCCGGAGATGGCGGGGATGGAGCTGTTTATCAATGAGGTTATGCCCCACTTTAAAACGTGAAGCCTAACGATTTCCATACTCGTTAATTGAAGTCATTACGTTTTACGGATTTTCAGGTAAGTACCTGCCCCATGAGAGGATCAGACTTAATGACCAAACGGTATCCCGTCAAACCGCCGGCAGCTATCGGCGGGGTTTACGAGCAAAAATGCAGCCATTGCGGGGGCAGCGGCCAGGAACCGGGGCTGGGTGATTTAACCTGCCGGGAGTGCTTTGGGCGAGGCCGCCGCAAATGGCGCATCGAGGAGTGCGAAGTGTGTGGAGGCAAGGGCAGCCACCATTTTGGCCTGACCCGATGTAAAAGCTGTCAGGGTCGCGGCTGGACGGGTCGGGATGTGGGCTAACACAGCCGAGAATGCTGCTTTGCTGGACCGCGGCTTCACCGTCACAAAAGTAACAGCAGCGCCGCGCCCCCACTTAAAAGAAGGTGGCTGACCGCCACAGTATCCTCTAGCTCTACCGAACCAACTAACTCTGTCTGGCCCTGATAGACTTTATATTGCCTTCCTTCACGGCGGAGATGGCCCACAAAAAAGTTCCAGCCTCGATAGACTTTATAACTTTCCCCTTCTAACCTGACTCGACCTATAGAATGGATGCCCCCCTGGTAGATATGGTAATAGCCCCCTTCCTGCTCGATCCGGCCCACAAAGTCCGTCCAGCCCCGAAAAATATTATAATAGCCGCCCTCTTGCTCGACGTGACCCACAAACTCCGCCGCACCGTTATAAACTCTACAGTTTGCTTGTTCAGCCATGCTAACCTTTCATCATATCTTGCAAAAGGGTGGGACAGCAGGAGGGGATTAACCTTCAGGGTTCTGTCTCGGTCAGGATTGCTCCAAATAGTTCTGGCTTTTCACCCCGCAGGCGAGGAGAGACGATAATTTGTAAAACCTATTTTCGGGTTAATTGGTCATCTCAGCCCAGGGACGTTTGCCGGGCTGTCACCAGCAAGGAGTCAATTTCTCTGATCGCCTCGGTAGTGGATATACCGGCCGCCGCCGCCCATTCTTGATAGAGGCTTTCCCGCGTCTTTTGCAGGGTGGCCGTATCGGTTTGGCCTAAGGGCTTGCGCCGGCCCCAGGCGGTGAGGTCCCGCACCACTTCGCACACATCCCGGAATGAGCCTTGCTTCAAGCGATTGATCAGTTCCAGGTGCCGCCGGTGGTGGTTTTTCTCCAGGGGAGCTGGCGGGCTTTTCAATAAGTTGCGGTAAAGATCGAGGTCGCTCTTGACCGTTGCCAGGCGCAACACGTGGGTCTCTTCACTTTTGACCGGTATCCAGACAGTCCGCTTGGGCAGCGTGATCTTGTAATACAGGTACGTCCCCTTCTCGGAGAATCTTTTTTCCTCAATCTCGGCAATGCGGCCTACGCCATAGGTCAGATGCACAACCAAATCGCCAACTTTGAATTGCATTAGGTCACTCCTTCACTCGGTCATATCACCGGCGCCGTCTGGACTGGTCAAACCCATCCCCATGACCTTCACGGGGCTTGCAGCCCAGGCCAACAACCTCATAGAGTAATTATAGCCTGAAGGAGGCTAAAAAGATATAAAGGGCCTTCAATCTGGGCTAATATGTCTTTTTGCGCCCGATCAACCGGTTGCAAGTAGGGGCGAACGGCCATTCGCCCCTACCCCAAAATCGGGGACATCCCCGCCTGTTATCGGTTCATTAACGTTTCTTCACACAATCTTCATCGAAACTTTGAGATAACTTCAAACGGCCCGTTTATACTCGCTTTAATTGTTTTTAAACTATTGGCGCAAGGAGGTTAACTTTATGATACTCGACTTGATCAAGTATTTCTTACCAGGCTTCACCGGCTTATTGCTCCTTTTAACCTTGCCGGCGCTGGCTACGGCCAGCCCCCCGAGTAGTTGCAGCGAACCGGGCGCTGAGGCCATAAAGGTCGAACTGGATTTCGCCACCAGCCCGGTCAAAACAGGCAGCAATGAAGTTGTCGTCAAACTGTACAACGCCGACGGGCAGCCGGTCGGCGGGGCTGAAGTGACGGCGGTGGCAGCCCAGCCCAGCCACGACGAGACCGGGGACGACCATTCTCACCAGGCCCAGGATGAGGCTCAGCCGCAGGCTGACCCAAGTTGCGATACTGAAGCTGAAGCCAGCCATCAACCGGCGCAAGCAAACGAACATGATCTGGCCGATATGGCCGGTCAGGCCGGGCCGGAGATGGACAATCATCAACCGGCGCAAGCGGCTGAACATGATATGGCTGACATGACCGCGGAAACCGTAGCTGAAGCAGACGACCATCAACCGGCGGCTGAGGCCGGTCACAGCGAAGGACACTCCGGGGGTCACGGTCAGGCCGGCCCGGCGGAATTAGCCGCCACTTCTACGCTGGGCGAATATGAGGGACAGGTCAGCTTTACCACTGAGGGCCGGTGGCTGGTCAAAGTCAATCTTTCGGCGCGGGGCCGGAGTCAAGAAGTTGAATTTACGGTTGACGTGGTCAAGCGCGGGCCAAATTGGTATGTCCTGGGCGGCTTTTTGAGCCTGAATACGGTGGTAGTGGCTGTGGCAGCGGTAATGAAACACAGAACGGCGGAAGCCTGAACGGCGGTAGGAGACGATGATAAACATCCCTGAAAAAAATCTGTTAAAGAATAAAGTTGTCGCCGGCCTTATCAAAAGCTGGTGGTATCCCGGCCTATTTCAATGGCTCACCCTGGCGATTTTTGCCCTCATCATGTACGAACTGGTGTTTGGGCCGGTCTCGGCCCACGACAACTTCGGCACGGCGATGACCTGGGTGCTGTGGTGGCCGCTTATTCCCATCCTTTTCCTGGCCGTGGGCCGGTTCTGGTGCGCCGTTTGCCCCTTTGCGACGGTGAGTGACCTGGTACAAAAGTTCGTTGGTAATGAACGTCCGGTGCCCAAGTTTTTGAAGCAGTACGGCATCTGGATTATTGACGCTGCTTTTATTTTGATTACCTGGGCCGATCATGTTTGGGGTGTGGTCGAATCACCCTGGGGCTCCGGCGTCCTCTTGCTGACGCTAACCACCGGCGTGGTGGTTTCGGGCGCTTTCTGGCAGCGCCGGACGTGGTGCCGTTACCTGTGCTTCCTGGGCGGTTTGTCCGGCAACTACGCCCGAACAGGCATGCTGGCTCTCCGCGCCACCCCGCAAACGTGCGCTACATGCAAAGTCAGCGCCTGCTACAAAGGCGCGGCCGCTGCCCCCGGCTGCCCCATGTTCGAGTTCCCCCGCACGATGGATACCAATGCCCGCTGCAACCTGTGCGGTTACTGCATCAAAAACTGCCCCAATGACTCAATTAAACTAACGCTGCGCCTGCCGACAAAGGAACTATGGTTCATTCGTAAGCCCAAGCTGGAAGAAGCCTTCCTGGCCGTGGTGATTATGGCCATTGTCTTTGTACAGAATATCACCATGCTCGAAGTTTGGGGGTCCATCTTGAGCTGGCTGGAGCGGGTCACCGGCACCGACAGTTACTATGTCACCTTCACCCTCACCTTTATCATCGCCATGCTGATCCCCATCGCCCTGTTAACCCTGACTGGGGTAGTGGCTAAACGGTTCAACGGCGACTCGGTCATGCAGAACTTTACCAAGTTTGGCTATGCCATTATTCCCCTGGACGTGGCCGGGCATGTGGCCCACAACCTGTTCCACCTGCTGGCCGAAGGCAAATCCGTGTTTTACACAGCCCTGATGCTGGTGGGCCAGGAGGTAGGGCACGGAGTCTCACCGGCGCTCCTGGACATTTCTACCATTCAACTGCTGCAATACATCCTGCTTGCTCTGGGTATTGCCGGGGCGCTCTACACCGCTTACCGGATTACTCAGGGTAACTATCGGGGCAAAACCTGGGGCGCCTTGCTGCCATACGCTGCTTTAATCCTGCTGCTGGGTGCAGTGAACATCTGGCTGTTTATCTTGCCGATGGCCATGCGCATGTAAGTCAATCGGGGTGGACGTAGGGGCAGGCCTGAAACCTGCCCCTACGTTGTTTTCAACCATCCCGCTTTGTCGCAGGGTTCAGATCCCGGATCAAGGCTTCGGTGTCCGTGAGTACGCTTTTCGCCCAGAGTTCGACGTCGGCGCAATAGAAGTCGGGATTGTCCAGCCGGACATCGGCGATGGTCCGGGTCCAGATCAGCCCCTCCGTTGAAATCTTCTCTCCTGTGGTAATACTCCACTTCCTTTGACGGCTGTCGAGCTTGCGCCGGTTCTGCGCTCTGACCTCCGCCGGTGTTTTACCCTCCTGGATAAATTGGACCAGCAGCGCTCTTGTGCCTAACCAACCCTGGCGCGAGTAGGCGTTGTGCTGGAGCATATAGCAGGCGACGGTCAGATGATGGACCGCGCCGTAAGTGGCAGGATTTTCAAACTCTTTAGCCAGGCACAGATCAAAACGATCACGGCACTGTTCCCCGGCCGGAAGCTTGGCCCCGCAGAGAGGGCAAGGCGGTGACATCGGGGTAACTCCTTTGTAAATAGCCCTCACCCCCAACCCCTCGCTCTGCCCTCCCTACGGTCGTCCCAGGGGGAGAGGGGAGTCGGGCCAGCGACGGGGTGAGGGCTTTTCGTCGTGGATCTTGAGCTAAGCGGAGGCGTCTTTATTCCGCTGCTTCCTGCGCCGGATGACAACAATAGCCAAGCCGCCGAGCAGCCCGCCAATTGAGCCGCAGCAGGTTCCGCCCACCAGGAAGGTCAGGCCCAGCAGGCCGCTGGCGACGTGCTGCCACTTCCAGACCCGGCCATCCTCCAAAATCGCCAAATTAACCTGGTAGCCGGCCTCGAAATTACAGGCCTGCACCTGGAGGCTGTCAATTACTGGTCGCGGCGGTGACGGCACGGTAAAGTGCAGCGGGGGATCGCACGGCGGATTAATCGAAACATCCTGGGGCCAGGCGCTTTCCTCCCAGCACGGGTCTGCGGCGTAGGGCGGGCAGTAGTAGACCCGCTGGTCCGAGGTTTGGACATAAACAAACCAGGCATACCGGCTCATACCCGTCCCAGCCGCCAGAATTTTTACCGGCCTGGCCGGGAGCGGCGGCAGAGGCTGCCAGCTTACCAAACTGCCCCGCTGGTAGCCATACCCCAGCCAGCCGCCGGCCAGCCCGCCCAGGAGCAGGAGGGCCAGGGCCAGCAGGACAAGCGTCCCTGTTTTGGTTCTGTTCATTGGGCAGCAACTTTTGAAGATAGGACTTTCGCTTGGATGTCATTTATAATAAACTGGTCACACGAATTTGCAAATATGTGCCTCAATTTGGAACCTGTTTGCTCATTCCTGCGTCTACATGGTAATTTGATATTAATGCGGGAGATTTGTACTAAACTGACTATAGTTTTCCGGTCAAAATCATGTTATAATATCAATGAAAAGTTCGCTTAAAGACTCGCTTCAATCCTGATTCGGTTCACCCCTCCCACTTGCCCCTTGCCTCCAAGCTTCCGCTCTTCCCTGCCAACGTCTAAAAGAAGCCCTCAAGTCCCAAGTAAGCGTTAGCTCCAAACACAGGCCAATAGCCTGAGGAGGACGCTATGCCCAGACGCCTGGCCTTACTGATTGGCAATACAAAGTTTGAAAACTCAAAAAGCTTTCCACCCCTGCGGACACCGATTAATGATGTCCAGGATTTCGCGGCTGCCCTGCAAAAACACGGCGACTTCGAAATCTTCGATACCCTGATTGATGCGAAGTGTGAGACTATCAATCAACAGATCGAGAATCTGTTCAATAAGGCTGAACGAGATGATCTGATCCTGTTTTACTATTCCGGTCACGGCTACCGGGGATCGGATGGCCACCATTATCTGGTTGCGCTGAACACCCACCCTGATCTCTTGCGCTCAACCGGCGTTTCCGAGGCGTTTATTCAGGATATTATGAGCATTAGCCGCTCCCAACAGCGGATTGTGATCCTGGATTGTTGCTTCAGCGGCGCATTTGCTGAAGGACGGAAAAGTGGGGTTGGCGAGCCGCTGCAGTTTGATGAATTAAGAGGCGAGGCGACGGCCATTTTGGCCTCGTCGGGCACCATTCAATATTCGTTTGAAGAGAAGGGCCGCAATTCACTCTTTACCCGATTTCTGTTGGGGGGCATCGAGACGGGCGAGGCCGACCAGGATGAGGATGGCGGCATTTCTGTTGATGAACTGTTTAATTATGCGGAATCGCGGGTTAGAGCGATGCGTCCAGAGCAGAAACCAGTCAAAAATGCGGGTGCTAACGAGGACCAGATTTGTATTGCCAGGAGTCCTGATGGCGCAGCCGTAAAACGCTATAATTTGCCCAATATTCGGGCCTTACTCACCGAGGGTTTCAGCGGCGACGAGCTGCGTGACTTTATGTATGATGAGCTCAGGCCGGCCTATGACGAAATCAGCGAGGAAACGGGTAAAAAAGACCTGATCCAAAAGTTGATTGAATGCGCCGAGCAGAAGGTTTTGTTTGATACCGTTCTTGCCTGGGCCAAAAGCAGCAATGAGACCCAATACGATAAACATAAGCCCTACTATCACAAGGAGCCTCTGCCGCGTGACCAGGCGCCTCTGCCCAAACCCGAGGTCAAAGCTGAAGAGAAGCCGGCGTTCTACTATAATCGTATTTTCTACGCCCTGGTCGGGCTGGTCGGGCTGGTCGTGCTGGGGGTGATTGCTGCTGCTTTCTGGCTGGGGCCGCCGAACCCTCCCACCCCTACGCCCGCAACAAGGGGTGGGCCTGGTATTAGCGTTCCCCTCCCAGCCATCACCGTCGAGAAGCTGGAAGAGGATCTTAACAGAGAAGCCGCTGACCCCCTCCAACCCCGCCGGGGAGATTATATCGCCGTACCTTCCCGCGTCCATACCGTGGGGCGGACTGAATTTGTGACTAACTATCAGAGGTATTTGTGGCTCTTTGTCTGCAAGCGGGTTCAGGGCGATATTTTCTGCCAGGCTCAAGAATTAAGACTCACCGCTTCAGGCCGTTGGGATGATTTTGTTGACATTGGCGCTGACAATCCACAGGATGATTGTGGCGTGTTTGAGATCAGTTTTGTGGTGCTGAATGAACAGGCCCACGAGCAGTTCAGTCAAATTGCCAACGGACCGGTGGCCGAGGCTAATCTCCCTGGTGGCGAAGAAAGAGTGCGGTTCGAGGCCAAGCGCGAGTTGGATAGCCTTGGCCGCTCGATAGCCTGCGAGGCCCTGGCCCGGGCCGCTTCGGTACCGGACCCCGTGGTCAATTGACAGGAGCTACGCGGTCATGTCATTTCGAGCGACGATAGGAGCGAGAAATCCCTCAAAACGGCTCTTGCAAGACGAGGCATTAGAGATTTCTCCCTCCGCTCCGCTCCGGTCGAAATGACATGCTTAGGCTTACCGCGTAAGTTCTATCAATTGAGAGGAGGTAATTTATGAAATCAGTAACCTCTCGCTACTTAGTCCTGGCAGTTGCAGCCCTGTTGGGTTTGACGCTAATTGCCGCAGGTCCAAACGCGCCTGCAGCGGCCAGAGACTCATTCAGGTTTAACCTTAGTTCGGACTACGGCGACTCAGACACCTCTGCTGATTTTACCGTCTTGCAAGCTGGCTGTATTCTGGCCCAGATTCCCTCGTGGACCGCTTCCGGCAGTATCCAGAAGGCGGAAGAACTATCTCTGGTCCTTTATGGACCCGATACATCTGGCTATTACGCCCGCAGTGATGGCAGCGCTTCCAGTATCGTCCCCTTGTGGACCAGCTACGCGGCGCAATCTTCAGACGTTGGGTCGCTAGACCAATGGAGGATTTCGGTGTTTAACTTTTCCAAGAGCGGGACGGCTCAAGGAACGGTCTCCTTCGAATACCCACCTACCCCGATGCCCTGCGAATTCAGGGCGGCCATATCCCGCGACCGCACCTCGGGCAAAGTCGTCTTGAGCTGGCGCTACACGGGCGTGCCCTTCCGTAGTAGCAGCTTTCTGGTTGAGCGTTCAACCAACGGTAGACAGTGGAGCGTGGTCAGGGATTGCGCCCAGGAATTCTCAAGCCAATCCGATGATTATGCCTGCGCCGACAACGGTTTGACCAGCGGCGCCACCTACTACTATCGCGCCTGCACCACCCCGAACACAGACTGTACCGGCATTGACGCCACCACCACGCCGCCGGTCTCGATCCAGGCGCCATGAACTGCGGACAACATCCTCGTAGTCATCCCTGTGGGTAGGTTTGGATCATATAACTGACCGACTGCCGGATCAGTTCGCTCAGGGTGGGCAGATCAACATCGGCCAGGCGCTTGACATACAAACACGACTTGCCGGTGGTATATTTGCCCAGCCGTTGCATGAGGTCGCCGTAGCGGTCGAAGCCGGCCATAATATACACGGTCAAATTCTGTTTGCGGGGCGAAAAGCCGGTCAGGAAGTAATCACCCTCCTGCCCGCTGGCGTATTTGTAATGGTAGCTGCCAAAGCCGACCATGCTGCTACCCCACATGCGCGGCTCGCTCCCCGTAATCTCGCGCATCAGCTTGACCAGGGCCAGGCAGTCCAGCCGTTTCTGCTCAGGGCTGACGCCCTGGAGAAACTGCTCCACGCTTTGCTCGGTTGGTTTTGTTTTGAGTTCCGCCATTTGGTATTGCCCCCTTTTTGACCTGAGCCACTCAAACTAGGCAACTACAGGGGTGAGTTTGAAAACCCGAGCCAGGCGTGCGGCTGCCTTAAGGTCTCCCCGGCGCAGGGCCAAGCGGACCTCATCCAATTTTTGAGCGTCGGTCAGGGAGAGATAAGGCGACCATGCCTCGTCGGTATAGATAAGTTCGACCTCGACCTCGGCCACGTATTCCCCTTCGTGGACAAGTTTTGAAAGCTGTCTTTTTGTCATCACTTTCTCCTCATATAATCGTCAGACCATTGGTCCGGGTCGGGCCTGTAAGCTGTCACTAAAACAGCAGGGGCAGAAGCTTGCTTTGGAATGCCCCAAACCACATGGATAGGGTTATTTTGAAGATCATACTGAAGCACCAACACGCAAGGACCTTTGGGATAATCAGGATAATCTTCTAAGATGACCCCGCTCGATACACCTGATATGACGTCTCGCACAAAAATATTATCATTAGCCAGTTCATCGTAGCCATGCGCTGATATTCTTATCTCGCCACGTTCAATAAGTACTAACACCTGCTGGAATAGTTGACTCATAAAGCGGCTTCTAACAAATAGACTCTTTCATTCCGTAGCATATCACAGGCATAGGCCAGGCAGGCTTGAATATCTTCGGCCTCCAAGCCAGGATAGTTGCACAGTATTTCGTCCTGGGGCCAGCCTTGCGCTAACAGGTCAAGAATAAACTCAACCGCCAGCCGGGTGCCTTTGATAATGGGCTTGCCGACAAGAATTTTCGGATCAATCACTATTCGTTCTTCCCACATAATGTATTTCCTCTTTTTACTGCTACTGAGAATCACAAACCGGTGAGCGGTTTGCTAAGCATAGGTAAAATCATACCTCAAGCGCAGCAAATAATCTAACCCCAATTGCTCCCTTTGCCGCAAAATGGTAGCTGCCGAAACCGACCATGTTATTACCCCACATGCGCGGTTCGCTCCCCGTCATCTCGCCCATCAGCTCGACCAGGGCCAGGCAGTCCTGCCGTTTCTGCGCCGGGCTGACGCCCTGGAGAAACCCCTCCACGCTTTGCTCAGTTGGTTTTGTTTTGAGTTCCGCCATGTTTTGCTCCTGCTGGGGTTAGCGCTGTGTTCGGGTCGAAGAATTTGGCAAATGAGGGTTTGATCTGATGGTCCATCTTTTAGCTCACATATAAAACTTGTACTGCGATTGAATGACTCCACCTTCTGAGATATGCTTCATGATCTCACCTACTTTATGAGAAAAGGAGAGTGTAATTGGTGTACCATCTGCGAAAGAACAGTTATTTACATTCATTTTAGTCAGGACTAATACCTCTCGAAGCAATTCTTTAGGCGAACTTCCACCTATATGCTGTATAACTTGCCAGGGTTCTGGTACATATGGTCTCGGATATGTCTCCAGGTAAGGGATAAATCCCATTGTATACAAAAAATGTTGCTCGTTTTCAACGCAAAAATATGTACCTCTAAGCGGGGGATAATTGCCCTCACGAAATAGACGGATACCTGATTGGTTTAAAGCTACAAAATCCGCTTCACAGCTAGGAAAAATGGACTCTATCCCCTCATACAAGCCATCAATTTCGTTATGTTCTCCCCTTTCAGCTCCCCAAAATTTGGAGGTCTTATGAATCACTACACGGCTTGGTGGATTACCTCGGATTTTTATATACTCTTTAAGTATATCACCTATGAGTTTTTTTGCTCGCTCCGTAGTTAAATGAGGCATCTTCCCCAATTTATCTGCATCCCACTTGAATTGCTCCCCTCTTAAAACAAGACCTTGCCCTAAATAATCAAAAGCCTGGGCTACACTTGAACGCATAGTTAACGAGGCATCAGAAGCTTGTGCTACATAGAAACTAATCCCTATGTAACAAGTATCTGGTTCTAAAGTAGTCGGTCTCCAAGGTATGCCACCAGCCTTATAATATTGAGCTGTACAGAAATTCCAAGCACGAGTAGCAATTTCTTGTACATCTCGCTTGCCTTCAATGGTCCGGCGTTTAATGAGCTGTACTGGTATTGGGGTAGGTTGTCTCATAGCCCTCGCTTTGATTTCTCTACGTAGGTCTAGAAAAAAGTTACCTGATATCCGAACAGTATCAGCTAACGTTACCATATCAGAAGTTAAGGCGATAATAATAATATTGGGTGTTGGGTCGGTTTGGGTGATACTGGCTAAACTATCCTCAATTAAATCAGCTAATGCTAAAACCCTATCTTGTTTGGGTTCAATATCGAGGACTCTTTTTAACTCCCTGGGATTAATGTGTCGTTCCCATAAAGGATTCGTCTGAAACTCACATTGAAACGGCGATTCTTTGTTAAACCCAACAAAGTCACGGTTAATAATTTTATTAAAACGACGTAATGTTTGGTAAGTAGCTTCATCTTCTGACAAGGTTACTTCTTGTTCTTCTGGTTTAACCCGTATAGTTTCAATATTCTCGCTCTCAATATGAGAAGAGCATTTCTCTATCCATTCCTGTGCATCTGAGATAGTTTCACGTGTTCCAATAAACCCAAGCTTTATTTCTGATGGATGAAAACCTACCACATTCTTGCCAAATGGCCCATACTCCGCTAGACCCGTTTTGCTATCCTCGTGCTCAAAATAATCCCCAAATTCAAGTTTTGGCTCTTTAAAATATTCTGTCTCAATATGCATCTTCGGCCTCATCCTCATCCGGTTGACCAAGTAAGTCAAAAAAGCTGAGATTCTTTATGTCTTCGATTTCGTCATACGTGGCAGGGTCGTAAGGAATGGAAAATTCAGCTATGGCAAAAGCAGGTCTTCGTTCAATTGCAATGATAGGTTCATCATCCGAACGTGAGTCTAATTTTATTCGAGCAACTACGGCTTGAGAATTTAATCCGGCTAAAGAATCAGACCAAAACAAAACATGATTTCGCACATGTTGATTGGTTTCTCTAGCCTTCTTACGAGTTGTGTAAGAGCCGACCTTATTTGAATCAAATGGAATGATACCATCCTGTGTAAAGAAATACTTCGGAATGATTTGCAAGAACCAAGATTTACCGAATTTTTTAAAACTTAAATCAGCAGCAAGATGTCTCCAAAATTTATCATAACCATATTCATAATACTTTGCCACAGTCCTGATAGATGTACGTCCTGTAATTATGTTAAACCATCTCTGCTTATACTCTTTTACAGTTGCATCAGGCTTTATCACGAAATAGTGTCTGTTAAAATCTTTATCATATCTAATACCAAATCTGCGTAAGTGATTAGTCAGCATTTGATTCAGTAAATCAACATAATGCCGGCTTCCCACTTCATCTTGCCATAAAGTTTCTGATAACTCCCAACTGACATTCTTTGTATCATAATGATCTCTGAAAATACAGCCTTCGTTACTGAGGTCTGAGAAGGTGTAGAGCCTCTGATTAACAACAATGAATGGTGGGGTAAAGCCTTGTATATGCTTCCAAATATCTTCACGTCTTTTTGCCTGACACGGAGCAGACCATACTTTTTCAGGCCATTTTTGGAGCCTCAGTAAATTTGAGAAAAGTCGCTCCTTTTGATTGAATGATATGCGGGGTGGGCTTATACCTGCAATTTCTTGAAGGCGAGACAAACAATTAGGGGTAAATTCATCAACCGCTTTGCCAAAATCTATTTTGAAGGGAGGATGCCATACATTCGGAGTGGTTTTTATATATGACTTGACATCTTTCCAATAGAGTTTATCATCATCAGGATGATAAATTATGTAAATTACAGGATAGCTAGATTTGTGCCAAAGGTCCAAATCATCTTTAGAAATGCCTCTGGCCGAAAAACTGGTTGATGTATCACTGACGATATAACTTGCACCGGATTTAGCTTGAACCTTAATAATTCCACCTGTAGCTTCATAGCCTTTTCCATCCGGCTTCGGTATTACAACTTCTATTTCTCCGTCTATTCCGAAGTCATCTTTTGTTAACTCACGCCAAATGCATTTCATTTCGTGAATTACAATATTTATCCGGTCTAAACCTTTCCATTCGCTAAACTTAGAGGGTAATACAGTTTTTGGCATGACACACACTTTTCACTGCTGAGGATAATTGTATGTGGATATATTATATCATAAAGCATCACTTTAGACGCCAACAGACTGTTTCGCTTAACCATTCGAAAAAAATTTGGAGTAACAAGTAATTCTAATTTTAGAATTCGTTTTATCACACCTATGACTCCCCAGGCAATACCCTAACAAGAGCCAGCTTTTGGCTGATCTAAAACTTGCAGTAAGTTCGGGCCAACCTTGCCTTTAGCTTGACTCGAATCATTGGCCTGTTCTGAAAGAACTATTGGCTTGTTCTGGGAGAACTATTGGCATGTTTTGGGAGAATCATTGGCTTGTTTTGGGAGAATCATTGGCTTGTTCTGGAAGAACCATTGGCTTGTTCTGGAAGAACTATTGGCATGTTTTGGGCCGGGGTTGGCAGGAGGGGTAAACTTTTAAAAACAAGCCTCCCGGCGGTTTCAAGACACCGGGAGTCTCCTAATACCAGACCTGCCAGGTTTGTTAAACCTGGCAGGTCTACAGAAAGTCTAACCAACCGTCAGCGTTGCATTGAGGCTGCCGCTGCGCAGGCTGCTGGAGTTCAGCATGGTCCGCACTTCCAGGGTGTAGTCGCCGGAGGGCAGGCCGGCCGGGACCAGGAACATCAGCTCGGTGTTGGTGTTTTTGCCCACCACCTCAACCCGGACCTCATCACCCTTGCCGCCGCTAAAAAAGATGCCCTGCGAAGTGTCGGCGGGATCGAACTTGAGCTTGTCGCCGGCCAGTTGGCCCATGCCGCCGGGGGTCAGGCGGCTGTCGCGCTCGCCGCTGTTCAGATCGGTGTACTCCAGCGGGCGCGGGCGGACTTCGCCGGCCGGTTGTTTTTGGGCCTGGGCGTTGATCTGGATGGCCCGGCGAAGCTGCGGGCCGGGGCTGGTGGTCGCTTCAATCCAGTTGCGGCTGGGGATGAAGCCGTCCGTCTGGCCGTCAAAGTTGCCTTTAACGCTCATGCCGCAGTTGACCAGCGGCGTGTTGACCCGGAAGCCGTCCAGCAGCAGCCCTTCGACAATGGTGAAGAAGTCCATGAGCACGGCGTAGGCGTCGGCCTCGGTCGTGGTCGAACCGCGGGCGACCATGCGCTTGATGATGTCGTTCATGGTGATGGTGCCGCTGGATTGGACAATGGCCCGGTAGTGGTTGGCCCCGTTGGTGAGGGGGTTGCGGTGTAATGAATACCAAATCGGCATAAAAGGGAGCCTCCTTAGCTCCGGTGGAATAAGGTTAAAAATAAACAATGTTAGGATTTTAACCTTAGAAAGCTTAAAAAAACACCCCAGGAATTGGGGGTTTTGGGGGTATAAAACTTGAACCACGAAAGAGCGAAGTTGATACAAAGGCACGAAAAAATGATAGGAGATGCTGAAAAGAAACCATTTTTGTCCCGTTCGCAAACAAGTTGAACTTTATTCCCTGGCTCAAGGCGCGAGGCTGAAGCCATCGCACTGAGAGAGCAAAGCTCTACGAGCTAAATTAGCCCACCGGGCTTCGCTCTTTTAGTCCGACGGCTTCAGCCTCGGCTACCAACCGCAAGGCCATGTTGTGCAACATCTTTGCGAACACCACAAAAAGAAGCCATTTTCGTGCCTTTTTCACTTTCGTGAGGGTCGTGTTTCTAAACCTGCCCTAAAATGAATGAACCACGAAAGGGCGAAGTTGATAAAGGCACGAAAAAATTATACGAGGTGCTGAAAAGAAGCCATTTTCGTGCCTTTTTCACTTTCGTGAGGGTCGTGTTTCTAAACCTGCTCCAAAATGAATGAACCACGAAAGGGCGAAGTTGATAAAGGCACGAAAAAATGATAGGAGGCGCTAAAAAAACCGTTTTCGTGCCTTTTTCACTTTCGTGAGGGTCGTGTTTCTAAACCTGCTCCAAATTGAATGAACTCGAGGCAGTGAAGCGCTGGCAATTGGAACGATAATTTTATATAATGGGGCTATGGTCATTCAGGAAACCCTGAACTATCTTTTTGATCATAAACCCCACCTTCTCGCGCCGCACCTCACGCCCTGGATGAGTGAACTGCCCCGCTTCGCCGACTTTGTGGCAGCGCACCGGGACAAGATCCGTAAGAAAATCAGGGGGAGCCGCAGCGCCGACGGGTTGCAGGACCTGCGGGCCGAACTGGAAACAGCCTATTTATTCCTCCGCGAAAAGCGTTTTACCCTGGCCTATGAGCCTTACGGCAAAGGGACGGGACGCGGGCCTGATTTTGCGGTGACCTTCAGAACCCGGCTCACCTTTAATGTCGAGGTCACGCGCATGCGGCTCTCTATTCGCGAGCAGGATGCAGGCGAGCCGCCTCTCTTTGACCCGCAGGCTGAAGGCCGGCGGCTGGCCGAAATTGTAGGCAGTAAACTTAGCCAGATGTTACCCGGCATGATGAATCTCCTGGTGATTGTGGCGGATCAGCCGGCCCTGTGTGAGCTGGAGGTGGGCCAGGTGATGAACCAACTCAAGGAGCGGGCCGAACAAAAAGAAGCCCGGTTATTCCAGCGGCACAGCTTTCGCCACACCGCCGATTTCTTCAAGTACTACCAGCGCCTCAGCGGCGTTTGGCTCAGAAGTACGGGCCAGCATGAAACCGGAAAATGCCCCGTTTTGTGGCTAAACAACCAGACTAAACACCCGCTGCCTGCGCCTGTTTGTACGATCCTTCAGCGATAATTCCTCATCTTCATCATTCGCCGGTCGCCCCACACAAAAGAGCTATCCAAAATAGCTCTTTTGTCAGCTCACAAGCCGCCCAAATGAGTGTAGACAAGCGGGCCGGAAGACGGTAAGCTTGGAAACCAGAATGCTGAAACAAGTTTCCGTCTTTTGGGCTAAACGAATAAGCGGGCTGCCCGCCCTGCCGGTTGTCTTCTCCATCTCCTTCTCCTACCTGCTGTCGCTGGGCCTGATCGGCGGGGGCGTTTATCTGCTCTGGGCATGGTCTCGACGGGCCTGGGCCTACAACCCGCAGCTTGATCGTTACGGGTTTGACCCGAACGTCGGTTTCAACCTGCCGACCGCCCTCCTGGCCGCCGGGCTGGCCCTGCTGCTCTGGGCCTTCGCCGGGGGCTGGCTGATGCGCGGGCTGGGCAGCCTGATAAGCCGCTCCCGGACCAGGGGCGACCGGCCCCGGGACACGCGCCACGGGCGGGTGCAGCGCCTGCCCCGGCCCGATGGGTCGGAGCTGCAGGTCGAGTTCTACGGCCCGGAGCACGGCCCGACGATTATCCTGACCCACGGCTGGAGCTTTAACAGCACGGAGTGGTACTACGCCAAGCAGGCCCTGAGCCAGCACTTCCGGCTCATCGTCTGGGATTTGCCGGGACTGGGCCGCTCGACCCGGCCCGGCAATAACGACTACAGCCTAGAAAACCTCGCCCACCACCTCGAAGCCGTGTTGGCCCTGGCCGGCGGCCAGCCGGCCATCCTGCTGGGGCACAGCATCGGCGGCATGATCACCCTGACCTTTGCCCGCCTCTTTCCCGACCTCCTGGCTACCCGTGTGGCCGGGCTGGTCCTGGTCCATACCACTTACACTAACCCCGTCCGCACCATTGACAACGCCGACCTCTACACCGCCCTGGAGCGGCCGGTGCTGGTGCCGTTGTTACACCTGGCTATCTGGCTGTCGCCGCTGGTCTGGCTGCTCAATTGGCTGAGCTATCTCAACGGCATGACCCACGTCTTCACCAAGCAGAACGGCTTTGCCGGGAGCGAAACCTGGGATCAAGTGGAGTTCTTCGCCCGGCTCCAGTCGCAAGCCGCCCCGGATGTTCTGGCCCGCGGGATGTTAGGCATGCTCCACTACGACGCCACCGACGCGCTGCCGCAGATTGACATCCCCACCCTGGTGATACCGGCCGATCACGATCCCATCTGCAGACCAGAGGCCAGCCAGCGCATCCACCAGGATATGCCGGCGGCCCAGCTCGCGCCGCTGGCCCCGGCCAGGCATATGGGCTTTATTGAGCATCATGAGCAGTTTGCTAAAATTGTGGGGGATTTTACCCGCGCCTGCTTCGCTGCGCCCACCCACCAACCCGTGCTGCCCAGGTAAACAGCAGATAACGTTCATAATAAGGTTAAGAGTAATTGAAGCCCCACTATGGGACGCGGATTAAATGGATCAAACGAATTTAAGACATTTTTATCCGAAAAATCCGTCGAATCCGAGTCCCATTTCCCACGAGTCTTATTGTCAGGACTTACGCAAAACGCATCCTGAATAGGCCGAGCGAAGCGAGTGCCGTATCGAAGGGCGTGTTTTGCGGCAGTTGCATGAGTCCTGATTTTTGTAAACTTGCCCCTGTGCTCACTCTCATATATGATATTAACGTGTTGAACGTTCCAACATTCAACATTAACGCCATGCCCAACTCACCCGAAATCATCGTCAATTTTAACGCCATGTCCTTTGTCTACCCCGGCGGAGCGACCATCTTTCAGGATTTCTCCTGGCAGGTCAAGCGGGGCGAAACGTGGGCCATCATCGGGCCAAGCGGCTGCGGCAAGAGCACCCTGCTCTATCTCATCGCCGGGCTGCGTAAACCCAGCAGCGGCCAGCTGCTGGTAGATAACCAGCCCATCACCCGGCCCCGGCCCCAAACCGGCCTGATTTTGCAGGATTACGGCCTCTTACCCTGGGCCACGGTCTGGGATAACGCCGCCCTGGGGCTGGATATTCGCCGCTTTTACGGGCCTGACGGCAAGCACACCCCGCTGGACGAGTCTTTCGGCGATCAGCAGGCGCGGGTGGATTACTGGCTGGACCGCCTCGGCATTCGCCACGTGGCCCGGCAGTATCCTAACCAGATTTCCGGCGGCCAGCGCCAGCGCACGGCCATCGCCCGCACCCTCGTCCTCAATCCCGATTTGCTGTTGATGGATGAACCGTTCGGCGCGCTCGACGCCCTGACCCGCGAGGATTTGCAGCGGCTTACCCTGGAACTCGGCGCCGAACGCAAGCTGACCACCATCCTCGTTACCCACAACATTGACGAGGCTGTTTTTATGGGCCGGCAGATCATGGTCTTGACCCAGCCGCCGACCCACCAGCCGGTCATCGTCGCTAACCCGCAGGCCGGCGCTCCCGGCTACCGCCAGCAGCCGGAGTTTTTTGAACAGTGCAATAAACTGCGGGACATGCTGGGGGAAACAATTCCATGAAATGGCGTGACGCCCTGCTTGGCCTGATAGCTACGATCATTATCTGGCAACTGCTGGCCCTGCTGCTCAATCGCTCGGTCTTCCCCCCGCCGACGCAGGTGTTGGTCGTGTTCTTCCAAACCATTGGGGGTGAGTTGGGCCGGCACTTTCTGGTCTCGGCCTGGCGGGTGATTGCCGCAGTTGTTCTATCCGTGGCCCTGGCCGTGCCGGTGGGCCTGGGCCTGGGCCAGACGCCGCTGCTCAACCGGCTGTTTTCGCCGCTTATCTACATTGCCCACCCCATTCCCAAAATCGTCTTTCTGCCGATTATTTTGATCCTCTTTGGCGCGGGCGATGCCAGCAAAATCTTTATTATCGGCATCATTCTCTTCTTCCAAATCCTGGTCGTGGTCCGCGATGAGGCCGCCGAACTGCGCCCGGAGCTGATTATGTCGGTCCGCTCCATCGGCGCGGGGCGGCGGGCGCTGTTCCGTTTTGTCTACTTTCCGGCGACCATCCCGGCGGTGCTGACCGCCCTGCGCATCAGCGTCGGCACGGCCATCGCCGTGCTCTTTTTTGCCGAAAGTTTTGCCACAACTTCCGGCCTCGGCTACTATATTCTGGTTGAAAGTTGGGGCGCGCTGCGCTATGCCCAAATGTACGCCGGCGTGCTGGCCATGAGCCTGTTGGGGCTGATCCTGTATTTTGTCATTGACACGCTGGACAAGCGGCTGGCTCCGTGGCGCCAAAATTAGATTGAGAATTGACAATTGGCAATTGATTATTGACTGTTTGTAATAGTCAACGGGTAAGGTCAATGAACTCACTCCGTGTTTTCTTTAATATGGTCAGGTTCGAGCACACCATCTTCGCCCTGCCGTTTGCCTATTTGGGCATGCTCATGGGCGCGCGGGGCTGGCCGCCGGCCGAGAGCGGCTGGCCGGCCTGGGGCCAGGTTTTCTGGATTACGGTAGCGATGGCCGCTGCCCGGACCGCGGCCATGAGCTTCAATCGTTACATTGACCGGCAGATGGACGCCCACAACCCGCGCACGGCCATGCGGGACATTCCGACGGGGCGCATCAGCGCCAATACGGTGCTGTTCTATGCCCTGTTGTCGCTGGCCGCGCTGCTGCTGGCAGCCTGGATGCTTAACCCGCTCTGCTTCATCCTGGCCCTGCCGGCCATGCTTTTTTTGGTCGGCTACAGCTACACCAAGCGCTTTACCTGGCTGTGCCACTGGATCTTAGGGGCCACCGATGGCCTGGCCGCCGCCGGCGGCTGGATTGCCGTGACCGGCACGATTGACCCGCCGGCCTGGACCTTGTGGCTGACCGTTACCGTCTGGATTGCCGGGTTTGATCTTATTTACGCCTGCCAGGATATTGAATTTGACCGGGCTTATGGCCTTTACTCGTATCCGGCCCGCTTTGGCGTAGCCGCCGGGCTGCGCATGGCCCAGGCGATGCACCTGCTCACCGTCGTCGCCCTGGCCGCGACCGGCTTCATGATGGGCCTGGGCTGGCCGTACTGGCTGGGCGTCCTGGCCGTGGCCGGGCTGCTCATTTACGAGCACTCGCTTGTTTCGCCGGCGGACCTGTCCAAACTCGGCTTTGCCTTCTTTAATGTCAACGGTTATATTGCCGTAACGATCTTTGTGGCAACGCTGCTGGCCGTAGCTCTTTAAAAAGGGGAGGATGGGAGGGCTGGAAGATTGGATTTTCTACCAATCTTCCAAATCTCCAACCTTCCAGGAGATGTTTTGTGCTAACATTTGCGAGCACCGCTGAATTAAAAACCTGGCTGGCGTCAAAAGGCATTGACACCACTCGCTGGGGTATGGATGGAGCCAAGACGGTCGAAAACCTGTGGGCCGAGTTGGTCGAAGGCGAGTCTCAGCTTCAAGATGATCCACCGCAGCGGCAGGTGCGGATTGTCAATGTGATGATCCGCGCTGGCCAGCGTCTCCTGGTGGAAGGAGAGCAGGAATTTGGCGCAAACCAGTCGCGCTATCGGGGCCAGCCGCCCGCGGAAAAGCTCAAGCCGGGAGAGAGCCCGGTTGAGGGGGCAATTCGCTGCCTGCAGGAGGAGATGGAGGTTGACCCCAACCGGGTTCACGTTCTAGCCTGGACCGAGGAACCGGAGCAGATATTGTTAGACTCCCCTTCCTATCCCGGCCTGACGGCCAGTTACATGCGCTACGAGGTTGAAGCCACAGTGGCGGGTCTGCCGCGCGGGCCCTTTACGACTACGGAAACTGCTCACGACGACGGCGACCCGGTCAGGAATCATCAGTGGCTGTGGGCAGATTTGTAATATGGACGACGAACTAAGGATTCGGCTCAAACAATTCCTGGCGGCCCACACCACCCTGACCCTGGCTACTTTGGCCGAGGATGGCCGTCCCCAGGCCGCGCCGCTCTTTTATGCCGAGATGGACGACCTGTCTCTCATCTTCATCTCCGAGCAGCGGGTCCGTCACAGCCGGAATGTGGCCCGTGACCGGCGGGTGGCCGCCGCCATTTACGCCGATGGGCAGCAGTGGCAAACGATCCACGGGGTCCAGCTTGAAGGCGTTTGCACGGCTCTTTCCGGTCAAGCGGCCCAGGCAGCCCAGGCCGTCTACCTGGCTAAATACCCTTTTATTACCGCCGACCTCCTTCTGGCCCGGCTGTTCCAAAAAGTCACCTTTTATAAAATCTCACCTACCTGGCTGCGCTTCATAGATAATTCGCGGGGATTTGGGTATAAGGAAGAGTGGGAACACGAAGAAATTGAGGGAACTCAAGAAAACTCATAGGAGTCGTCACGAGCTAACGCACACCACCGATAATGAAAATGGAGTCCAAAGCTTGCTTTGGTTTATTGGCACGCAAGCGCAAGGTTTGCACTCCAGTTTAATTTCGAAGGAGAACTACCGCCCCTCAGTTTCCACGAGTTCCTACAAGCTCCTACAAGTCCCTTTCTTCCCTCCCCCCACTTTTCCCATTGTTTTGTTAAATAACTATGTTATAATCAAGTATGCAATGGCTTATTGACGGGCACAACCTCATCGGGCAGATGCCGAATCTGCGGCTGGATGACCCGGATGATGAGGCGAAATTATTGGAGCATCTGCGGGCCTTTCGCGTCCGCACCGGCCATTGGGTAACCGTTATTTTTGACGCCGGGCCAGGCTACCGTCCCGCCGAAACCAAAAAAGCGAGGGGCATCACCGTCCAATTTGCCGCGCCCGGCCAGACGGCCGATCAGATCATCAGCCAGCGCATCAGGCAGGTTAAAAATCCGCAGGAATTAAGGGTGGTCACGTCAGATCGGGCCGTGCAGCAGGCTGCCCGGCAGGCGCGAGTCCGCGTGCTGACAGCCCAGGAGTTTGCGCAGCAGTTGCTCCAGGCATCGCCCGCCGCAGGGGAAGATGACCGGGGCAGCCGGGCTGAGGTCAACCTCTCGGCGGATGAAGTTAAAGAATGGCTTAAGCTCTTTAAAAAACAAGGCAAACCATGATGACCCAATCCACGCCAAACTCACGTTCCAATGACGGCTCAGTTTCAGCCCGTCCAGCTCCCCTGATCGACTTAGCGGCTGCGAGGCAACGCATTACGAGCCTGGAAGAAGAACTGGCCCAAACCAAACATGAGTTGGCCGAGGCCAGGCGGCAGTTGCGCGAGGCCGATAAACTCAAAAGCGAGTTCATCGCTACGGTCAGCCACGAGCTGCGGACACCCTTAAACTCTATCATTGGTTTTGCCAAGTTATTGCTCAAGCAAAAAATTGGCCCGCTCAACTCGATCCAACAGACCGATATCTCGGTTATTTACGACAGCGCCCAGCATTTGTTGAGCCTGGTCAATGATATTTTAGATCTATCCAAAATTGAAGCCGGCAAAATTCGGTTGGATCCCACCTGGGTGTCGGTCGAAGAGATTATTGTGGGGGTGATGGCCTCAACCATCATTTTGATTGAGGGCAAGCCGATTGAGTTAAGAGACGAGATCGAACCTCATTTGCCTAAATTGTTTGTAGACCGGGGCCGGATCAGGCAGGTGGTGATTAATATTCTCTCCAATGCGGCCAAGTTTACCGACGCCGGCAGCATTACCATGCGGATTGGCAAAATAAGCAAAAACGAGCAGGAATTTATTTGCTTCTCAGTCAAAGATACCGGCATTGGCATTGCCCCCGAAGATATGGACAAGGTTTTTGAAGCCTTCCGCCAGATTGATAGTTCCGTGGCCCGCCGGGCCGAAGGCACCGGCCTGGGGATGCCGATCAGTTATCGCCTGATCTCGCTGCATGGCGGCGAACTTTGGGTAGAGAGCCAGGTCGGGCGTGGCAGCACGTTTTCGTTTACCATTCCGCTGCAGCCGCCGGCTTCGCTTTTACAGCGAAATTCTTAGCTCACATTGACTCCGGTTCAATTAATGAGCAAAACTATCCTCTACGTTGAAGATAATACCGCCAATCGCATGCTGGTGCGCCAGGTTCTGGAGGGCGTCGGCTATCAGGTGATCGAGGCCACCGACGGCTTAAGCGGTATCAAAACGGCTCAGGAAACCAATCCCGACTTAATTTTGATGGATATTAATATCCCCGGTATGGATGGCTATGAAGCGGCCACCCGCATCAAAAGCCTGCCGGAGTTGAGTAACATTCCGATCATCGCTCTGACCGCCAAAGTGATGGCCGGTGACCGGGAGCGGGCCTTGGCGGCCGGCTGCGACGGCTACATTGCCAAGCCGATAGACATTGACGCCTTGCCCAACCAGGTGGCCGAATTTCTGGGTGGGATGCGCGAAAGCATCACTGTTGAACAGGAAAGCGCCTATCTGCGCGAATACAACGAGCGCCTGGTGGATCGCCTGGAGAAAAAGGTCCAGGAACTGACCAAAGCTAATGAAGCCTTATCCCACACCGACGTGATGAAGTCGCGCTTTATCAACCTGGCCGCCCATGAACTCCGCACGCCGCTGGCCGCCATCCACGGCTATCTCAGCCTGCTCACCGCCTCGGACAGCCCTGTGATCGCTCACGCCGATGAAAAAACCTTGCAGGTTATCGAAGGGGTCGTTACCGGCGTGGACCGGCTGCGGGGGATTGTTCAGGATATGCTGGATGTAACCCGGATCGAGGCGGGCACGCTGCAACTCCGCTATGCCCCGATTGGCCTGTCGTTTATTTTGGATAAGATAAAAAGAGATTTCAAAAATGTCGTGGCTAAACGCCAGCAAACTATGATCATAGCGGACGCCAGCCACATCCCCACGATGTGGGCCGATGGTGAGCGCGTCACCCAAATTTTGCGGAACCTGGTCAGCAACGCCGTGAAATATACCCCGGATGGGGGTACCATTGAAATCACGGTGGACATGCTGGGTGGGGTCCAGACCTTTGTGGCAGAGAAACCGGTGCAGCAACAATTTGTCAAAATTACGGTAGGTGATACCGGGGTAGGTATTGCTCCTGAAGATCAAGAACGTATTTTTGAAAACTTCTACGAGGTTCGTGACCTTGAGCGGCATAGCACCAGCAAAACCGAGTTTATGGGCGGCGGCGCGGGCCTGGGTCTGGCGATTGCGCGGGGCGTCGCCGAGGCGCATGGCGGCTCGTTGTGGGTGGAGAGTGAAGGCCATGATCCTGAACAATGCCCCGGCAGCAAATTTCACCTCATTTTACCGCTGGGCCAACTCACCACAGATTAAATCTACGCTTTTGACAACCCATCTTGATGAATTTATCATGGCGGCATGATTAGCAAACTTGATTTTGCCTTGAAATCAGGCCAATTTTGGAGCGACTATTGAAGGTCCAGTGGCTGGACAAACTGCCTAAAGAAAAGCGAACCATTTATCTGGTTCTGCTGACCATCATTTTTCTAACGATACCCTGCTATTGTTTGGGCTTGGCGACCTTAACCTCGGCCCCGGCAACTGAAGCAGGACCAACCCCGACCCGCTTGATTCTCACCCTGCCCAGCCCAACCCCCACTGAATCAGGCCCAGCTCCAACAATTCCCGCTGAAGATAGCTCGCCGACGCCCACGGCAACCCTGGTCGTCGGCTCGCCCACAGCAACCCTGGAACCCACGCCGACCCAGTCCTTCCCTACGGTCGTGACCACCGCAACGCCGACCCCCCTGCCCCCAACGGCAACGCCCACCCCAACCGCTACCCTCCTGCCGCCAACGGCGACGCCAACCTCTACCACGGTACCTCCAACGGCAACAGGGACGGCAACGTCAAGACCGACTCAGACACCCACCAGCACGCCTACAATAGACGCTACTGCCACGGCTCAGGCCGGAATTGACGCCACCGCCACCGCCCAAGCAGCCATAGACGCCACGGCCACGGCCCAGGCCGGAATTGATGCCACCGCCACGGCCCAGGCCGGAATTGACGCCACTGCCACCGCCCAAGCAGCCATAGACGCCACGGCCACGGCCCAAGCTCAAGCCACCCCCTGAGCCAAATATACCTTTGGAATTCTGATTTTTTTGGGCGCGTGATTGACTCTAAATTTTAACGGAAGTATACTACTTAGCCGCAGTGAGGCTTGAATAAAAGGATTTTCCAAACAATCAACGTAAACGCTCACTACCTGTCATTCCTACTTTTCACTCTTAGTTTCAGAAAGGAAACTCCTATGCAACTCATTCAATTGATTAGTCTATTAATTTGCTTTTCTTTATTCGCCGTAGCCTGTGCATCTGAACCGCCGCCCACTCCCTATCCGACTTACACTGTCTATCCAACTTATACTCCGTACCCGACCTACACGCCTTTTCCGACCCAGAGTGTGCTTCCTTCTGACGAAATGGAGAAGTTGGTTTGGCCCAAAGGCCCACGCGATGATGTGATTCCGGTTGAAGACGCCGCTGCTTTTATCGGGCAAAGAATCACAGTTGAAGGCACAGTAGTACGGACACACAATTCCGGCCGCGCCGTTTTTCTCAACTTCTCGCGGGATGCTAACAGCATGTTTACCGCTGTAATTTTTCCCGACGATTGGCCCAAATTTCCAGCCCCGCCGGAAAATCTTTTCTATGGCAAATGGGTCAGGATTGAAGGCGTCGTTGAAGAATACCAGGGGACTCCAGAAATTATCATCAAGGATCCCTGGCAAATTGAGGTGGCGCTGACGCTGGGCCAACCTGTCGTCAGCAACTGTGATTGCCAATCGGCCCAAGCGTTGCAGCCGCCGACAGTCACCCCGACCTTGCCGGTGGTGGAGACGCCTGTCGCCGAGGTCGTACCTGCGGTAGAACCAACACTGACCGTGGCGGCAACTCCGGCTGAACCGGCGCAAGCAGCACCGGCGACGGCAGCCGGTTCAGCTATCATCACTTGGGCCGATGCCGCCGCTTATGAAGGCCAAACGGTGACGGTAGAAGGTAAAGTGGTAGATGCTTACAATTCGGGCAAAGTAGTCCTGCTGAACTTTGACAAAGATTTTCGCTCTACCTTCAAAGTGGCTATTTTTGCCGATGCCTGGTCGCTGTTTCCGGCCCCGCCGGAAACATACTACCGCGATAAAACAGTACGAGTGACCGGTCAAGTCCAGATGTATCAGAATGCGCCAGAAATTATCGTGGACCGGCCTGAACAGATCGAATTTGTGGAGTAATATAAGTGGTCTCTTTGCCAGCCATTTTGCTTATTTTGGCCGGTCTCAGTATCGGCGCTACAGTTATTGCCGCTCTGATTGCTTTGCGTTCAGCCCGTGAGGCCCGCAGCGCCATCTTCCCCATTGTGCGCGAAGAAGAGACCATCCGGTCGCAGCGAGCACGCCTGGCTACTTTTTTGTTAAGCGCTCTGACGGCCCTCTTCCTGGGCGGCTGGCTGGCTACCCTGCGGCTGTTCCCCGCCGGCGAACCGGCTGTGGTGGCCGATGCGGGGCCAGCCCAACCGGCCAATCCCCCACTGATCACGTTTGTCACGGAAACGCCGCCGCCTGTTGAGCCGCCGGTTATAGCCCCGACTCCCACCCAGGTTCAGCAGGTTCAAGTTGTGGCCACTAATACCCCGCTTCCACCGCCAACGCCGCTGCCTGTATCAACACCGGCGCCGGCTGTCGAAGCGGCTGCGGCTCCCGCTACCGTAGCTCTTGTATCGCCAACGCAGCCGCCAGCGCCAACAGCAGTACCACCTACAGCCACCATCCAGCCAACGGCCACGCCTGCCCCGCCGACAGCCGTACCTACGGATACCCCTACTCCGCTGCCGCCCACCGTTACCCCAACCTCGGCGGCTATCGCCGCTCAGGTGCCCACTGCCGCTCCGCGCACCCCGGCCCCGCCCGGCACCAGAATGGGGCCGATTCAGTTTGCGGCTGATATTACGCCAAATATTGATGCCATCAACCCAACTGACTTTTTCCCCCAGGGGACAGAGTCGGTCTACGCCGTTTATCCATACAGCGGTATGGTTAATGGCCTGAATTTTGCCGCAGTGTGGTATCAGAATGGCGTTGAGCTGTGGCGCGACGAGCAGGAGTGGCGGTGGGGCAGTAAAGCCCAGTTTTACAGTTTTCTCAACCCGCCCGGTGAGGGCCTCTACAAGTTAGAACTTTACGTCAACGACTCGGTCGTCGCCACCGGCATCTTTGAAATTCGCTAAATCTTTTAATCCCAATGATCGCTCAGCCCAACAACGCAAAATTTAAATAGTCGATCAAAGATTAAAATGTACCAAACTTCCAACTTCCAACCCGCCAAGAATTTCCATTTGAACTACACAGGATACCCTCATGACTCCGCTTATCCGTTTTGGTCTCGCCTGGCTGGCCGGCATTGTCCTGGCGCGCTGGCTGAATTTGCCCTGGTTCATTCTCGTTTTGGCAGCCCTACCCCCACTGGGCGTGCTATGGCTCTATAGGCAGAATCCACGCGCCCGCATGGGAGCCATCATCGCGGTGGGCTTCCTGGGCGGCGCCTTTCGCCTCCTCTTCTTCCAACCCGTTTTTAGCGAAGGCGACCTGGCTTTTTATAACGACTTTCCCACCCCTGTTACAATCACCGGAGTTGTCGTTGACGAGCCAGACGTGCGCGACACCTACATTAATCTCCGGCTTGAAACCGAATCGCTTCAACTTAAAGGGAGTACTCAGCCTATGACCGGCCTACTCCTTGTCCGCGCGCCGCGTTACCCAGGGTATTTTTACGGCGACCGGCTGTCAGTCAGCGGCAAATTGGAAACACCCCCGGTTCTGGAGGACTTCTCTTACAAGGATTACCTGGCCCGCTTTGGCATCTATTCGCTGGTGCGCCGGCCCCGCCTTGAACTCATCGAGAGCAACCAGGGCAATCCGTTCTGGGCCGCCATGCTGACCTTCAAAGCCCGCGCCGCCCAAACCATCAATCGCATCCTGGCCGAACCCTATGCCTCTCTGCTCAACGGCATCCTCCTGGGCATCGAAACCGGCATCCCCAAGGGCTTGTACGAAGCTTTCAATTTGACCGGCACCTCTCATATTATCGTCATTTCGGGCAGTAACATTTCACTGATTGCCGGGATTTTTTTACTCTTGGGGCAAAAAATTCTCGGCAAAAGGTACACTCCGCCGCTGGCAATGGCCGGCATTATCGTCTACACCTTCCTGGTCGGCGCAGACGCGGCAGTCAGCCGGGCGGCGGTGATGGGCCTTGTTTGGGTGCTGGCCATCTGGGTAGGGCGGCCGGGCCTGGCCCTCAACTCGCTCATTTTCTCCGGCTTTGTGCTGACCCTGCTCAATCCGCTCATTCTCTGGGATGTCGGTTTTCAACTCAGCTTTGTCGCCACCCTGGGTCTGATCCTGCTGGTACCGCCTCTGGAGCGCGGTATCTTTGGCCTGCTGCAACGCCTGCTCAATACCGAACAGGTCGGCCTGGCCATGGCCCTGCTCAGCGAACTCATCATCGTCACCCTGGCTGCGCAGATTATCACCGGGCCGCTCATCGTCTACCATTTTGGCCGGCTGTCCCTTGTCTCGCTGCTGACCAATCTACTCATCCTGCCCGTCCAGCCACCGATTATGATTGTCGGCGGCCTGGCGACCCTGGCCGGAATGATCTGGCTGCCGCTGGGAGTGGCGCTCGGCTGGCTGGTTTGGCTGCCCCTGGCCTGGTCGGTCTGGATGGTCGAATTGACCGGCAGCCTGCCCTACGCCCTCGCTTGACCTGGGCACATTTCCGCTGTGGCTGCTGATCTTGATGTACGCCGCCCTCGGTGCGGGTATCTGGTCGGCCAACCGTCCGCGAGCGGAAAAAGAAGTGCAGCCCCGTTTTCATCTCCCCGAAATCGGCTCGGCCACCACGCGGCTGTGGGTCGGCGGGGCCTCAGTTGGGGCGCTGCTCGTCTGGCTGGCCGTGCTCTCCCTGCCCGATGGCCGCCTGCACGTGGCGGTGTTAGATGTCGGCCAGGGCGATGCTATTCTCATCACCACCCCCGAAGGCCGGCAAATCCTCATTGATGGCGGTCCCACTGCCAGCGACTTAACCTGGCGGCTGGGCCAACAGATGCCCTTTTGGGATCACTCGCTGGATGTGGTCATCAATACCCACCCTGATGCCGACCACCTGGCCGGCCTGCCGCCCCTGTTAGACCGCTACCAGGTGGAGCAATTCCTCATTCCTGATGTCGGCAGCGACAGCGCCCTGTATCGTGAGTGGGAAACCCAACTGGCCGAAACTCAGCTCACGCCGACCATCGGCCTGGCCGGGATGGAACTCACCCTGGGCCGCGGCATCACCGCCACCCTGTTGAACCCCGGTCCGGCCGCTGCCCGTGAAGATGATCCCAATAATCACTCGGTGGTCATGCGGCTGCAAATGGGCCGGATCAGCTTCTTACTGCCTGGAGACATCGAAGAACCTGTCGAGCGTAATCTGGTCTGGCAGCAGGCTCCGCTGGCCGCCACTGTCCTCAAAAGCGCCCATCACGGCAGCAAAACCTCCTCCAGCGAAGCCTTTCTGGACGCGGTCAATCCGCAGGTGGTGGTCATCTCGGTGGGGAAGGACAATGATTTCGGGCATCCCTCGCCGGAGGTGATGGAGCGTTACGCCGAGCACGGCCTGACCGTGTTCCGCACCGACGAGCAGGGCACGGTTGAGTTCAGCACCGATGGAGAGCAATTGTGGGTGGAAACCGGGCGGTGAAGTCTTAATTTTTTAATCCGTTTGCGTTACTTTTAGAATAGAGTAAAATGGATGAGAGAACTGTCAATGGTCAATAATCAACGACCAAGGGTCAATGTTTTACCAGTCATTGGCAATTAACAATTGACAATTCACTATTAACTATTAGAACGGGG
The DNA here is from genome assembly GCA_015075185.1 of Anaerolineales bacterium. Lineage (GTDB taxonomy): Bacteria > Chloroflexota > Anaerolineae > 4572-78 > J111 > DSQQ01. The sequence continues at coordinate 1,749,384 of JABTUW010000001.1, forward strand.
GTGATGGCTTTGACCGGCGAGAAAATTAAATTGACCGCCCTGGCCAAATGCGCGGGCTGAGCCAGCAAAATGGCCCCCGAGGCTTTGACGCAGGTTCTGCGTCCTTTACACAACCTATTTAACGGTAACAGCCCAACTAATCTGTTGGTGGGTCTGGGCATGGCCGACGATGCGGCGGTCTACAAGCTGAACGAGCAGCAGGCCATCATCAACACCATAGATTTCTTCACGCCGGTGGTGGATGATCCCTACGATTACGGCGCGATTGCCGCGGCTAACTCCATGAGCGACGTGTACGCCATGGGTGGGGAAGTCACCTTTGCCCTGAACGTCGGCGCGTTTCCGGATAACATGGACCCGGCAATCATTACCGAAATCCTGCGCGGCGGGGCCGAAAAGGTCATTGAGGCCGGGGCAGTCATCGCCGGTGGGCACACCGTTACCGACGACGAGCCGAAATATGGCCTGGCCGTGACCGGCCTGGTCCACCCGGAGCATATCTTCACCAAAGGTGGAGCCAAACCGGGCGATGCGTTGGTGTTAACCAAGCCGCTCGGCACGGGCACTATCAGCACGGCCCTCAAGCGCGGCCTGGCCGCCCCGGCCCACGTCGCGGAGATGGTCGCCTCCATGAAGCGGCTTAACCGGGCGGCGGCACAAGCCGGGCAGGCCGTGGGCGGGATCAAAGCGGTGACGGACATTACCGGCTTCGGCCTGCTGGGTCACGGTATAGAGATGGCCCAGGCGTCAAACAGCAAGCTTTTGCTCCAGTTGAACCAGATTCCTCTGCTTGACGGCGCAGCAGAGTATGCCGCCCAGTTCATTTTTCCGGGGGGCGCGTCGAATAACAAGATATTTTTTGAAAAAGATGTTACTTTTGCCCCCGCCATCCCCGACGACCGCCAGTGGTTGCTGTGGGATCCCCAGACATCCGGGGGCCTGCTGATGGCCATCCCGGCCGAACGATTGGCCGATTTTCAAAGTATCTGCGCCGAGCGGAACCAACCGGTCTGGGTGGTCGGACAGGTTATCGCCGGCAGCGGCATCGAGGTTGTACCCTAAATGACAGAGCCTTCTACCCCCAGCAGCACCCGACCACCACGCCCCAATGATAGCGATGCCCATGTTGTCAACCCCATCAATATTGCCCGCGCCCGCCATGCCAGCGCCCATAACCAGCCAGCCATTGATAGGACCCGCCAAATCTCCACGGTAACGAGGAGCCAGGCCAGTCCGACAAAGTCCGGTTTTCTACCTTTGATTGGCGGGCTGCATTGGGGTGGGTCATCCAGCGGCTGCTTGTTGCTATCTATGCTGGGGGTAGTTTTTGTCCTGGGCGGCATTCTGGGGGGAATGATGGGCGGCGGACTGATTCTGTGGGCCAACGACTCGGAGGTGGCTTTCTGGCGCAGCACATCCACCCCGACCCCTTTACCCACGCCAACGCCTATGCCCGTAGCGACCTCAACCCCCACCCCCACACCTGAGCCGGTCGCCACAGCCTCAACGGAGGATCTTATTGCCCAAATTATTCCCTCGGTGGTGACGGTCATCAACCAGCAACCGCAAACTTTTTCGGCCAACCCCGCCGACGCCCGCGTTGTCGGCTCCGGGGTGATTGTTGACAGCCGGGGTTTTATTGCTACCAACCATCACGTCATCGAAAATGCCGGGTTATTGAACGTCGTTCTGGCTAATGGCCAAATGGTCGAGGCGCAACTGATCACGTCTGATCCAACCCAGGATTTAGCTGTTTTAAAAGTCGGTGTGACCGATCTGCCGGCGATTATTTGGGGTGACTCGGCGGCAGTCCGTCCGGGACAGGGTGTGTACGCTATTGGCAGCCCCCTGGGTGACTTTCCCAGTTCAGTCAGCTTTGGCATTATCAGCGGCTTAAATCGGGCGCTGGAAATCAACCAGCATGTCATTGACGGCCTGATTCAAACCGATGCCGCCATCAATCGGGGCAGTTCCGGCGGCCCGCTGGTGAATAATAAGGGCGAAGTGATTGGGATCAACACTTTCATCATCCGCGAGAGTGAGGATCGCGGCGTGGCCGAGGGCATTGCTTTTGCTATCCCGGCGGCGGCGGCCCAAAACCTGCTCAATCCCTGGATTGCTGCGGCCAGCGGCGAAACTGTCCCCATCCCGGTCTCCGGCCCATCAGGGAATTAATCCTAACTGCGAGGCATAAATGAGAAATGTATACGAGTCCTCTCATCCTCTGGTAAAGCATAAACTGACCATCTTACGCGATAGAGAAACCAAACCCAAAAAATTCCGCGAATTGATCCGCGAGATTGCGATCCTGCTGGCCTACGAAGCTACTCGTGATTTAGCCCTCGCGCCGACCACCGTAGAAACACCGATGGGCAAGGCGCCGGGGGCTTTTTTACAAGAGCAGATTGGCCTGGTGCCGGTCTTGCGGGCGGGACTGGGAATGGTTGAGGGCGTGTGGGAGATGATGCCGGGCAGCGAAGTGTGGCACATCGGCCTGTTTCGAGACGAACGCACCTTAAAGCCGGTCCAATACTACAATAAACTGCCTGTCTCGCCCACGGTGCAAGTTTGCATTGTGCTCGACCCTATGCTGGCAACAGGCGGGTCAGCCTCGGCTACGGTTGATATTTTGAAAAAGTGGGGGGCGCAGCGGATCAAATACATGGGCATCATTGCCGCACCGGAAGGCATCAAAACCCTGCACGACGCTCACCCGGATGTAGATATTCATATCGCCGCCGTAGATGAACGGCTCAACGAGATTGGCTACATTGTGCCCGGCCTGGGTGACGCCGGCGACCGCCAATTTGGGACGGGTTGATTTGGTAGACGCTGCCCCCCGAAAAAATTTCACCTGGGCCGATGGGCTGCTCCTGTTGACCATCCTCTTTTGGAGCATCAATTTTTCCCTGGTTAAGTTCGCTTTAGCTGAATTACCGCCGCTGGCATTCAATGGCCTGCGCATGGCGCTGGCGGCCGGGCTGATGCTCGCCCTAGTTCCCACCATGGGCTATTCCCTTAAATTCCAGCGCCACCATCTTGGCCGCCTGGTTATTTTGGGACTATTGGGCAATACCTCGTACCAACTCTGCTTCATTTTTGGCATTGCTCGCACCAGCGCCGATAACGCAGCCTTGATTCTAGCGACCGTTCCGGCCTGGGTGGCTCTGATTGGCACTCTGACCGGCACCGAAAAGGTTACGCTAGGCGGCTGGCTGGGCGTGGCCCTCTCTCTGGCCGGGATTAGCTTGATCATTTGGGGAGGCAGCCACCAAACTCAGCTTCACTTCGGCGGGACAACCTGGGCCGGCGATGCGCTTATCTTAGGTGCAACGCTATGCTGGTCGCTCTATACGCTGATCAGCCGGCGCATGCTGAATAGTTACCCGTCTATCACCGTGACCAGCTTTACCACCGCCATTGGAGTTATACCCTTAATCCTTCTGTCCATCCCGCCGCTGGCTCACCTGGAGTGGAGAACTATCTCGCTGACAGCCTGGAGTTCGCTCATCTTTTCAGGCGTTTTTAGCATTGCCCTGGCCTATTTCTTTTGGAATTACGGCGTGTCCCGGCTGGGCAGTACCCGCACCTCGCTTTACTCTAACCTGACGCCGCCCTTGGCGCTGCTGACGGCCTGGCTGCTGCTGGGCGAAACCCTGACCTTGCTTCAAATAGTGGGCGGCCTGTTAGCTCTCGGCGGGGTTGCCCTGGCCCGGCGCTACACTTATGATGTAACAAAATCATAACCGCCAGGAGTCATCCCCGTGTCTGAACTCTCTACCATTGTCCAGCGAGTCTGGAACTACTGCCACATTCTGCGCGACGACGGCGTATCGTATGGCGATTATTTGGAGCAGTTGACCTACCTGCTCTTTCTCAAAATGGCTGAAGAGGGCGGCCAAATCGAGGCTATCCGGCCAGAGTTGAGGTGGTCCAGTTTGATCCCGCTTAAAGGGACCGTCCTGACCAACTATTATAGTCACATCCTAGCGGAATTGGGTCAGGGAACAGGACTAATCGCAACCATTTTCCGCCAGGCCCGGAACAAAATCTCCGACCCGGCCAAGCTGGAACGACTGCTAGCCCTGATTGACCAGGACTCCTGGACCGGCTTCGGCCTCGACATCAAAGCGGCGATCTACGAAGGGCTGCTAGAAAAGAACGCCCAGGACACTAAATCGGGCGCGGGCCAGTATTTTACCCCCCGGCCGCTGATCCAGGCCATTGTAGAGGTCATGCGGCCCGCTCCCGGCCAGCGTATTGCCGACCCGGCCGCTGGTACCGGCGGCTTTCTGTTGGCTGCTTATGACTATATCCTCAAGCAGCACAGACCGCTTGATCCCACACAGTTATATCACCTCCGCCACGAGGCCCTGCGCGGCTGGGAAATTGTAGACAACACTGCCCGGCTGGGCGTGATGAACCTTTATCTGCACGGTATCGGCGCCAACAGCGCTGCCAGTCCGATCAGCATTGGCGACAGCTTACTGGCTGCCCCTGGTGAGCAATTCGATATCGTGCTGACCAATCCGCCTTTTGGTAAAAAAGGCAGCGTGACCTTCACCCCGGCTGCCGGTGAAACGCGCCGCGAAACCCAGACCATCGTCCGTGACGATTTTTGGGCCACGACCAGCAATAAGCAGCTCAACTTTGTCCAGCACGTCAAAACCTTGCTCAAGCCGGGCGGCAGAGCAGCCATGGTAGTGCCTGATAACGTGCTGTTTGAAGGCGGCGCCGGTGAAACCATCCGCCGCAAGCTGCTCCACCAGACCGATGTGCATACGCTGCTGCGCTTACCGCCGGGTATTTTTTACGCGCAGGGAGTCAAGGCTAACGTGCTTTTTTTCGACGCTAAGCCCGCCAGCGAAAGACCCAGGACGGAGGCTTTGTGGATTTATGATTTACGCACCAACCAGAATTTTACGCTCAAGCAAAAGCCGCTCACCCGCGCCGATTTGGACGATTTTGTGGCCTGCTTCAACCCGGCCCAGCACCATAAGCGTACCGCCACCTGGTCGGAGTCCAACCTGCAGGGCCGCTGGCGCTGTTACCGTTATGAGGAACTCTTGGCTCGTGACAAGGCCAATCTGGATATTTTCTGGCTGGGCGATGACAGCATGGCTGATGTTGCTGCCCAGCTCGATCCCGACCGGCTGGCAGTCGAGATTGTTGAGGAGCTGGAAACCGCGTTGGAACAATTTCGGGCGATTGTGGTTGATGGAGAGGAGGGGTCGGCCTGAGCCTGTGGCATGCCAGCGATGACGAGAACTACTAACCACCGGTTTCACAGATTACACGGATTTTGATCTTTATCTGTGAAATTGTGTATCTGTGTTACAACGAAAAAGCCCTGCCACAATGGCGGGGCTTTGGTCTTTGGATCAACTGAATCAAGTGGGCAGTACAAGACTCGAACTTGTGACCTCCTCGGTGTAAGCGAGGCGCTCTAACCAACTGAGCTAACCGCCCGGAACTGCTGAAATTATACCAAAAGAGCGCAAAATCAGCGAATCCATGAATGGGCGAATGGCGGATAGAAGATAGAGGATAGAAGATGGAGGATTTTCATGGCAAAGGACGCTAAGTTTTCGATCTACTATCTACTATCTTCCATCTACCATCTTCCTTCTTCCCACTTTTGCCCCTCTCTCACCCTTACAGTAAAATCGAGGTTGTGAAACCTCAAGCGCTCGTTGCCGGCCTGATTGTCCTTCTGTTAGCTGCTGGAGTCATCTTTTTTACCCGCGACTGGTGGCACAAGGCACTCTTCAGCCTCACCGGCGAGGAGGCGACCCTGCCCCAAATATCCGGGATCATCCAATACGGGCTGACTCGCCTCCAGCCGCCCCTGCAAACCGGCGCTGATGTACCGGTGCAGTACGCCGACCTGAACCCTTATGGCGTCAACACCTTCCTGCAAAACGAGGTCGAGCCGGAGAAGCGGGAAAAGGCCCTGCGCATGATTGCCGAGGCCGGTTTTAAATGGATCCGGCAGGAGTTCCCCTGGCAGGATATTGAAATTCACGGCAAGGGTGATTTTGAAGACCGCCGCCACGAGCCGTACCAATCGGCCTGGAACAAGTACGACCAGATCGTTGAGCTGGCCGAAAAGTATGATCTCAAAATTATGGCTCGCCTTAGCACCCCTCCGGCCTGGTCGCGGGCGCTGACCGACACCGTCGGCACCTTTGCCCCGCCGGACAACACCAGCGATTATGGCGATTTTGTCGAGGCAGTGGCGAGGCGTTATCAGGGGCGGATTCCGGCCTACCAAATCTGGAACGAGCCAAACATCTACCCGGAGTGGGGCGTCTATCCCATTAACGCCGAGGAGTACACGGCGCTGCTCAAGGAAGGTTATACCCGCGTCAAAGCGGCTGACCCGGAGGCTATTGTGGTTATGGGAGCGCTGGCCGCCACCATTGAGCTGGACCGAGTCCGCCGCTACGATGCCAGCGGCCAGCCAACCAGCCCTGGCGGCCTCAGCGACGTGCTTTTCTTGCAGCAACTCTATGATGCGGGGGCCGCGCCCTATTTCGACGTACTGGCGATGCAAGGTTACGGCCTGTGGAGCGGCCCGACCGACCGGCGCATGCAGCCGCGCGTGCTCAACTTCTCTCGCCCTCTCTACGTGCGCGATGTAATGGTCCGCAACGATGATGCTCACAAACCGATCTGGTTGAGCGAGTTGGGCTGGAACGCCGTGCCACCGGAGAGCGGCATTCCGCCTGTGTATGGTCAAGTAACGCCGGAGCAGCAGGGTCGTTACGCTGCCTTGGCTTACGAACGAATGGAGCAAGAATGGCCCTGGCTGGGCGTCGGTTTTTACTGGTTCTTCAAGCAGGCCGACGACCGGGAACGGGCCAGCAATCCCCAGTATTATTTCCGCATGGTCGAGCCGGATTTTACGCCCCTGCCGGTTTACCAGGCCATGCAAATGCAAGCGCACAAGCCCTCAGTGATGTACGCCGGCTGGCATCAAGCCAATCACTGGGCCGTTACCTACCGGGGTGATTGGCAGCCTGTCAAGCAGCCGGAGGCCACGTTTGATGATGCGCTTCGTGCGGATCAAGTTGGAGCTACGGCCGTTTTTACCTTTGCAGGCAGCAGCCTGGACCTGGTGTTTGTCCCTGGCGAGGGACAGGTACGGGTTCAAATTGACCGGGCTGAACCCCTTGAGATTGACCTAAGGGCCAGCAGTCAAAAACCAACAGATCGGTGGTCAACCGTTAATTTGGCTCGCACGCTGTCGCAAGACTTGCATCAAGTCAGGCTTGAAGTCACCCAAGGGCCGGCGTTGCTCGATGGGTTCATCGTCGAGAACCGGCCCAGCCTGAGCTTCAATCGAGCCGGCAGCGCGCTGATGGTGCTGGCGACGCTGGCCGGACTGGGGCTGCTATGGTGGCAGCGCAGCCGGAAAGGAGAGGAATAAAATACTTATATAACGTTTACGAAACACTAACACAACGTAAATGTTCGGGCCTTATTTGTATGATAAGATGTTAATCAAGTACAAATTTGGGCATTTAACAACCATCAAGGCAGTATGATTCCTTTCTCCGACGTCGGCCCGTTCATTTTGATAGATCAACTATTCGCTGATTTACCTCGGATCAGCCCTTGTTTCTTGGGGCGCCTCTTCAACTTTTCGGTATCTCCCTTTAAAACGAATTTAATAGACGAAAAACAGGTGGCAACTCTATGCGCGCGATGAGGCCTGAAGAGATCGAAAAGATCGAATTATACCTGTTTCTGGAGACACTGTACCAACGGTATGGGTATGATTTCAGACACTATGCCCAGGCCTCGATCAGGCGCAGAGTATACCACCTGGCGGCAAAAAACGGTTATGCCAGAATTAGCGAGATGTTTCCCCGATTACTGTATGACGAAGACTTTGCTCAAGCGGCGATTTACGATTTTTCTATCACCGTAACCGAAATGTTCCGCGATCCTGAGTTTTACTGCTCCCTCAGGAAAAATGTCGTCCCTTACTTGAAAACTTACCCGTTTATTAAAATCTGGCATGCTGGCTGTGCCACCGGCGAAGAAGTCTATTCCCTGGCTATTGTCTTACGGGAAGAAGGTTTGTATGACCGGGCTACAATCTTCGCCACAGATTTTAATGAGGCGATTCTGGAAAAAGCCAAAGAGGGGATTTACGCCTTCAAAGACATCCGCCAGTATACCACCAATTATCAAAAGGCGGGCGGAACCTGCTCGTTTGCCGATTATTACCACGCCCAGTACGAATCGGCGATTATGGACCAGTCCTTAAAAAAGAATATTACTTTTGCCAGCCATAACCTGGTTACCGACGGCGTTTTTGGCGAAATGCATCTTATCTTTTGTCGCAACGTGCTCATCTATTTTGATAAAACGCTGCAAAATCGGGTGCTCGGCCTTTTTTCGGATAGTCTCCACTATAGCGGCTACCTTTGCCTGGGCAGCAAAGAAACGCTGGAATTCTCAAATGTGGCCAATCGTTTTAAGGCTGTTGATACACCGGTCAAGATCTACCAGAAGCGGAGCGTATGAGAGGGTAATGATGTTGACTAGGTATCGGCTTATTGTGATCGGAGGATCGGCTGGGGCCACGGCGGCACTGAGCGAACTGTTACCCATTTTTCCAGCGGTTTATCCCTTACCGATTGTCGTCGTTCAGCATTTACACCCTTTACAGGACCGGTCTTTTATCGAGCGTTTTACCGGTCAGTGCGCCTTAACTGTCAAAGAGGCCGATGACAAGGAGGTCATCAAGGCGGGTCATATTTACTTTGCCCCGCCAAATTATCACTTACTGGTTGAGGAGGACAAAAGCTTCTCGCTGTCCATTGATGAAAAAGTGAATTACACCCGCCCGTCCATTGATGTGTTGTTTGCCAGTGCAGCGGACGCTTACGGGCCGGGGCTGATTGGGGTGATTTTAACGGGGGCAAATCACGATGGGGCGCAAGGATTACGATTAATCAAAGGTCGAGGGGGCCTGACCATTGTTCAGGATCCCAGCACGGCTGAAAGCGCTTATATGCCCAAAGCTGCCCTGGAGGCGACGGCGGTGGACCATATCCTCTCATTGCAGGATATTGGGCGATTGTTATTAGAGACACCCCAGAAAGGAGTTGTGTGACGACCAGAACTTCTTTCTGAACTCCAATGAATTCCATAAACCTGTTTGTAAAATTCAAGTCACAAGGAGATTTAAATCATGACCAAAAAATTCATTACTGTTTACGGTAAGGTTATTGCTCTGGTAGTTATAGCCGTGATGGCGATGGGGTGTTCAGCGTTCGCTTCTTCCGGGAACGGCGTAGAAAAGCCTTTGCCGGCGCCCCAAGAACAAACAAGCGAAGAAAGTGTCCAGGCTCCGGCACAAAAATTTAAGATTCTGCATATTATGAGTTATCACTCACCCTGGGAATGGACCGACAACCAGCTCAATGGCTTCAAGGCAGCGTTGAAGGGGTTAGACGTCGAATATAAAGTCATCCAGATGGATACCAAGGGCCACAGCGACGAGGAATCGAAACTAAAAGTGGCCCAGGAAGCCAAAGATTTGATCAATACCTGGCAGCCCGACTTGGTCTATACCAGCGATGATGATGTTCAAAAGTATGTGGTTCAAGACTACCTCAACAAAGATATTCCCTTTGTCTTTAGTGGCGTCAATGCCGACCCTGCCCAATTTGGCTTTGTCGGCAGCAAGAATGTGACGGGGGTTGTTGAACACCAGCACTTCGTAGAATCAGTAGAACTTCTTAAGAAGATTGCGCCAGACGTAAAAAAGATAGCCGTTGTTATTGATGAAAGCCCCATGTGGACCGGCGTAACCGCACAAATGAAAAAAGAGGAAAGCCAACTGCCGAGTGATGTTAAGATTGTCAGTTGGGACTTGATTAAGACCTATGCGGAGTATCAGCAGAAAGTAAAAGAGTACCAAAACACGGTAGATGCAATTGCTCTGCTGGGTATCTTTAATTTCAAAGATGAGCAAGGCAAAAATGTTCCCTACCAGGAAGTACAGCAGTGGACAGCAGAGAACAGTAATTTGCCTGATTTTAGCTTCTGGGTAGACCGCGTTGCTTATGGAACCCTGAGTTCGGTCACAGTCTCGGCTTACGAACAGGGCTTAGCCGCCGGCGAGATGGCCAGGGGCATTCTGGTAGAGGGCAAAAGTCCCGCCGACTTTCCGATGAAAGCGACGATTAAAGGAGAACCTGTCATTAGCCTGGTTAGGGCCAAGAGTTTAGGACTGAACGTTGATAGCGAAATCCTTTTAACCGCCAGGGTCATTAACACATTTGCCTGGGATGAACAAAAATAGAGTATTTCTCATTTTGGCGTGGGTTCTGGGTGTCCAAACTGCTAAGAAACTTCCTGTTTTTTGCCGAGTGAAGACCCTAAAGGTCTCAAAGACCTTTAGGGTCTGGATAGCTCAGTTTGGACACCCGGCCCACGCTAGGGGGAGATACCCGGTACTTACAGCCAGGGCCGTTGAAAATTTTGCCTAAGAGGAACAGTATGGCCTTCAGTTTACGGTTCAAGATCATTTTTATCACAGTGGCAATTTTGGTTTTTGCGATTGGGGCAACCACGCTGGCCAGCGGCTACGTTTTTTCCCAAGAATATTCAAATGTCCTCCAATCCAGAGCGCTGATTATCGCCAAAGGCGTCCAGGCTCAACTAAACCGGTTATTGGAATTAGGGATACCGCTAGAAGATCTGATAGGTTTTGAAAAACAGATGCGGAATACCGTTGATACATATGAGGACATTTCCTATGCCATGATTGTTGATCTTGACGGCAAGATTCTTTTCCACAACGACCCCGCCCAACACAACAAAATATTGACAGATACGGCCACGTTAACGGCCATAAAAAGTGGTGAAGAGGTCATTCAAATCTATGCCGAGCAAACAGGGCAATTCTATGATGTCTTCATTCCAATTATGGATAGCAGCGGCGCTCATGTTGGAGCAGTAAGGCTTGGGTTTCCCGCAGAACTCGTTACCCAGAAAACAGGGCGACTGACGACTCTCTCGGTAATGGTGGCCTTAGTTTCCCTGGGTGTTGCCGTAGCTCTACTGATTTTCCTCCTTTCGGTGTGGGTGACCAAGCCTCTCAGGAAACTCCTGGCCGCCATCGAGGAAATCAGGAACGGAAGCATAGGTTTGACCCGGAAAGTTGAAATCGAATCCGGGGATGAAATCGGCCACCTTGGTTCCGCTTTCAATACAATGACCGCTCAACTACACGACTTGATTGACACCCTGGAAGAGCGGGTCGCCGACCGCACCCATCGTCTGGGGATTGTGGCCAGCCTGGGCGAACACTTGAATGCTATTCTTGATCCAGGTGACCTGCTGCGTGAAGTCGTCAATCAGGTCAACAAGAACTTTAATTATTATCACACCCATATCTACCTCCTCAATCCATCAACTGAAACTCTGGTCGTAGCCGCGGGTACGGGGCGGGCTGGCCAGGAAATGGCCGCTAACGGTCACAGCATTGCCCTCAATACGGCCAAAAGCCTGGTGGCTCGGGCGGCTCGTTCCCGAGCGATTGTAACGGTTGATAACGTCCAAGAAGCCGAAGATTGGCTGCCTAACCCGCTTCTGCCTGAAACACGCGCTGAAATGGCTGTGCCAATCATTCAAGAAGATAAGGTTATCGGCGTGCTTGATGTCCAGGCCGAGCGGGTCGGCGCCCTGGATGAAAATGATGCTAACTTGCTGCGATCACTGGCTAACCAGGTATCAGTAGCCCTGGGCAATGCCCGCCTTTTTGAACAGACAAACCGAAGTAAAGAAGAAGCTGAAGTTGCCAAAGAAAAAGCCGAACAGGCGCGCCTCGAAGCGGAACAAGCCAGAGAAGAGGCGGAACAAGCCAGACAGGCAATTGAAACGGTCAACAAAACATTGGAAGGGCAGATGTGGCAGACCGCTGGGCTGGCTCAATTAAATGATAGGATGCGGGGGGAACAAGATACTTCGACCCTGGCCGGCAGTATCATCCAGCAATTATGCCAGTACCTCAACGCCCAGGTGGGGACGCTTTACGTGCGGGAAGAGCACTTGCTTCGCCTGGCCGGCAGTTATGCCTACACGCCGCCCCAGCACCGCACCGATCAATTCCGTCTGGGAGAAAGTCTGATTGGGCAGGTTGCCCTGGAAAAACGCCCCATTGTGCTCAATGCTCCTGATGACCATCTAACCGTTACCTCCAGTCTAAGCCAGACCCAGCCGCGGCAGGTTCTGATTGCTCCGTGTACGTATAATGGACAGGCGGCCGGGGTAGTTGAACTGGGCAACCTGACCGAGTTCAGCCCGGTTCAAATTGAATTTTTGCATCAGGCTCTGGAAAGTATGGCCATTGCCTTTGTGACGGCCCAGGCTCGCCATCGGGTGAATGAACTACTGGCCGAGACCCAGCAGCAAGCCGAGGAGTTACAGGCTCAGGAAGAAGAACTGCGAGCGGCCAATGAGGAACTCGAAGCCCAGACCGAAAGCCTGCGGGCCTCGGAGGCCAAGCTAAAAGCCAAGCAAACCGAATTGGAAGAAGTAAACACCCAACTGGAGGAAAAAGCCGAGGCATTGCAGAAGAACAGCGCCGTGCTGCACGAGCAGCGGGCGACGCTGGATCGGCAGAACCAGGAGTTGAAAGCGGCCCAGCAAGCCCTAGAACAAAAGGCCGAAGAACTGGCCAGGGCCAGTAAGTACAAGTCTGAGTTCCTGGCCAATATGTCGCACGAACTGCGCACTCCGCTCAACAGTCTGCTGATCCTGGCCGGCATGCTGTCCAAAAATGAAGGCGGTAACCTGACCCCGGACCAAGTCGAATCAATCCAGATCATCCATAACGGCGGGACAGATTTGCTCAATCTCATCAACGAAATTTTGGACCTGTCCAAAGTTGAAGCGGGCAAAATGGAGTTCCACTTTGAGCCGATGCCGCTGAAACGGCTGCTGGCGACTATGCGGGCGCAGTTTACACCGGTGGCCGAAGGGAAGGGGTTGGTCTTTGAGACCAGCCTGGCCGAGGATTTGCCGGAGATGATTGAAACCGATCAACAGCGGGTGGAGCAGATTATCAAGAACCTGCTGTCGAATGCCTTCAAATTCACTACCCAGGGGCAGGTCCGGTTGTCCATTTCTCGACCAGAGCCGGAGATAGACCTCAGCAAATGTAACCTGGACCCTGCCAAAGTCATTGCTTTCAGCGTGACCGATACCGGGATTGGCATGACCCCTGAACAACAGAAGATCGTCTTTGAAGCCTTCCAGCAGGCCGACGGCAGCACCAGCCGGCAGTACGGCGGTACCGGCCTGGGCCTGACTATCTCCCGCGAACTCGCAACAAAGCTGGGCGGGCAGATGGGCCTGGTGAGCCAAAAGGATCAGGGCAGCACCTTTACCTTGTATCTGCCGCTTGAACGAGCAGATTCAGGGGTACCACAGAAGCAGCCGACCGTCAAAGTGAATAGTAATGGCGGCCATAAAGTGCGGACCAAAACGTCGCCTTCGCCTCAACCCACTCCGGCGGCTGCTCCGTCCCTCCCCGCTACCGCCAGTTTACCAGATGACCGGGTGGTGTGGCACGCTGGTGACCGGCTGCTGCTGATTATAGAAGACGACCCCAAGTTTGCCCGAATAGCTTATGATTACGCCCACCAGAAGAACTTCAAGTGTCTGGTGGCCGGTGATGGCGAGACGGGTCTCCAATTGGCTCAGACCTATCCGGTTAATGCCATTATCCTGGACCTGACCCTACCCGGTATGAGCGGCTGGGAAGTACTGGATACCTTGAAACATAACTCGAACACCCGGCATATCCCGGTTCACATCATCTCCGCCGCCGACGAAGACCTGGACGCCTACAAGCGGGGCGCCATGGGCTTTCTAACCAAGCCGGTCAGCCCGGCCACGTTGGAGGAGTCGTTCCAACGGATTGAGCGATTCATCACCCGCCAGATCAAAAGCCTGCTGTTGGTCGAGGATGACGACAAGCTCCGCCTGAGCGTGCGTAAATTACTTGAAGGCAACGATGTGCAGATCAGTGAAGCCAGCCTGGGACAGGCAGCGCTGGAGCAATTAGCCAACCAGCATTTTGACTGCATGATCCTGGATCTGAGCCTGCCGGATATGAGCGGCTTTGAGCTGCTTAATCGGCTCGATGGCGACGAGAGCCTGTCCAAATGCCCGGTCATCGTCTACACCGGCCGGGCGCTGAGCGAAGAAGAAAACCAGGAATTGTTGAAGTATGCCGACAGCGTCATCATCAAAGGGGTCAAGTCGCCGGAACGGCTCCTGGATGAGACCGCGCTCTTTTTGCACCGGGTTATTGCCAACATGTCCGAAGACAAGCAGCAGACCATCAAACAACTTCACAATTACGAAGGAGTATTAGCCGGCAAACAGATTTTGATTGTTGACGACGATGCTCGCAACGCCTTTGCCCTATCTAAACTGTTAACAGCCAAGGGGCTTAACGTCTACATTGCTCCCAGCGGCCCGAAGGCGTTGGAGTTGTTAGACAAGGTGCCTATTGATCTGGTGTTGATGGATATTATGATGCCGGGTATGGATGGTTACGAGACGACCCGGCAAGTACGGACACAGGAGCGATTCCGCCGCCTGCCGATCCTGGCCCTGACGGCCAAAGCCATGCAGGGTGACCGGGAAAAATGTCTGGCTGCCGGGGCCAATGATTATCTGTCAAAGCCGGTGGATCCCGACCGCCTGTTTTCGATGCTGCGGGTGTGGTTAAGCCGGGAGTAATAGCCCGGCTAGAAAAAGGTAAGAACTATGACCGAAAAGCCTAAGATCTTGATAGTTGACGACAAACCGGAAAATCTCTTTACCCTAAACAAGCTGCTCCAGGGCCTAGAGGTGACAGTGTTTCAGGCGCAGTCTGGGGTGGAGGCGCTGAACTTGAGCCTGGCCGAGGAATTTTGTGTGGCAGTGGTGGATATCCAGATGCCGGAGATGGATGGCTACGAATTGGTCGAGCTGCTGCGCAGCAACAAGATGACCGCCACCCTGCCGGTTATCTTTGTCAGCGCCATCTATTCCGATGAGTACCACCATCGCAAAGGCTACGACGCCGGAGCGGTTGATTTCCTGAGCAAGCCATTTGTACCGGAAATTTTGCTCAGCAAAATCAAGGTCTTTATCGAGCTGTACCAGCAACGCCAGGCCCTGCAAAAGGCTAACCTGACCTTGACCAAGTTAAATGCAGATAAGGACAAGTTCTTTTCGATTATCGCCCACGACCTGCGCGGTCCCTTTAACGCCCTGCTGGGTAACGCCCAGTTATTGGCTGTGAAACCTGAGAGCCTGAAGCCGGATGAACTCCAAGAAATGAGCCAGAGTATCTATCGTAGCGCCAAGGCCGTCTACCAGTTGCTGGACAGCCTGCTGATCTGGGCGCAGTTGCAGCAAGAGGGCGGCGGGATGAAGTGCCAGCCCGAGCCAATCGAGCTAAATAGTCTAACCGAGGAGACGCTGGCGGTATTGGAACAGACGGCTGTCCAAAAAGAAATTGCCTTGAGTAACACCATCCCGGCCAATTATTGGGTTCAGGCTGACCGGCTCATGTTAGAAACGATTATTCGCAACCTGGTGGGCAATGCCCTCAAGTTCACTCCCCGAGGGGGGCAGGTGACGGTGACCGGAAAGAACGGCCTGGAGAGCCGAGCTGGATGGGTTAAGGTGTCGGTACAGGATACCGGAGTCGGCATGAGCCAGGCCGACATTGATAGGTTATTCAGGCTCGACGCCAGCCACAGCACCCCGGGCACAGAGAAGGAAAAAGGCAGCGGTTTGGGGTTGATGATCTGTCAGGAGATGGTCGAGCGGAATGGAGGCCAGATTTGGGTAGAAAGTGAGGAAGGTAAAGGAACAAGTGTGGAATTTACCGTTCCTATGCTTGATCTTCTCCCACTTGACTCTTCTTAGTCGACTATACCTGATACTATTGTGGGCAAAGTTCTGGTCGGGCGCAGTGGAGTTGATACTTCCGGCGAATACAAGGACTTACACTTAAAACAGAAGGTTGCCACAACCGACAAATTGTTGAGGAAAAACAATAGATGTGTTGCGAAATAACGAAAAAAGGGTATGGTCAACCAGAAATCAGAAAAATAAGGGATCCACAGGTAAAACCGATGCTGAATATCAATCGTGCCTTACGCTCTGACCGCTTGATGAAAGCCCTAACTGGTATGACGGTGGCGGAGTTTGAGGGCTTGCTGCCAATATTCACCGCCGCCTTGCAGAAGGGTCAGGTAAAGGCCAAGAAAGAACGGAAACGAGCCATCGGGGGCGGGCGTCGGCATACCTTAAAGAGCCCCACCGACAAGTTATTCTTCATTCTGTTGTACTTGAAATGTTATCCGACCTTTGATTTGGCCGGTTTATTGTATGACGTGGACCGCTCGCAAACCCAACGCTGGGTCAAAGCCTTGTTAGCCGTGTTGGAGGTTGGGTTAGGTTGGCAACTCGTCCTGCCTGAACGGCGTATTAGTTCCCTTGAAGAATTCATCCAGCGTTTTCCCGCGATCAAAGATGTTTTCGTTGATGGCACGGAACGACCGATCCAACGACCTCGCCAGGCCAAAGCACAACAGGAACACTATTCGGGCAAACACAAAGACCATACCCTCAAAAACCTCATTGTGAGCGATGATCACAAGCGCATTTTATGTCTGACCCAGACGAAACCAGGCGCTCGGCAAGATTACTTTCGGTTCAAGCAATCGGGTTTAGGGGAGGTCATTCCAGGCGATGTCGGTGTCTGGGTAGATTTGGGCTTTTTGGGCATCGTCAAAGATTTTTCCCACCTAGGGGTGATGATCCCCCACAAAAGTAGTAAAAATCACCCTTTGACCCCACAGCAAAAGGCCGAAAACCGGATCATTAGTGCCCTGCGCATTTGTATTGAACACGCTATTGCTGGGGTTAAGCGTTTCCGTTGCCTGACCGACCCTTATCGCAACAAAGGGATTGTTTTGGCTGACAAATTTATGTTAATCGCTTGTGGCCTGTGGAATTATCACCTCCTCCCGGCTTAATTGGTCAATGACATGATTTTTCCTGGCCTATCGTTTTATCCTTATTTCGCAACACGTCTAATACTCTCAGAAGAACCAGAAAAGGAAATGCCATGTTACACCATCACAATTCCTTAAATCACAACAAAAGTAAATGGATCCTCCTCATAGGGATAGCTGTCATTACCGTGCTGTTGAGCGGCTGTGTCGCCCAGGCCGCGCCCAGGGTATATCGAGTGGGTATTTTGTCGGGGCTGGATTTTGTCGCCGATATAACTGATGGCTTCAAGGTTAAAATGGCCGAGTTGGGTTACGTCGAAGGGCAGAATATTACTTATGACGTACAGACAACGAACTTTGATAGAGCCACGTATAAGAAGATTCTCCAGAAATTTGTGGATGATAAGGTAGATTTGATCCTCGTGTTCCCCACCGAGGCATCTCTGGAGGCAAAGCTAGCCACCCAAGGAACCGATATCCCGGTAGTTTTTACCCATACCCTGATTGATGGGACGGATCTGGTCAAGAGCGAGCACGAGCCGGGTGGGAATATGACCGGGGTACGCTTCCCCGGCCCGGACATTGCAATCAAGCGTTTCAACATCATGCGCGAGTTGGCCCCCCAGGCCAAACGAATGTGGGTCCCCTATCAGAAAGATTACCCCACTGTAAATCCCCAGTTAGAGATCTTGCGCCCGGCAGCTGCGGCGGCGGGAGTGATCTTGCTCGAAGCGCCGGCTAACAATGCGGCTGAACTTGAAGCGGATCTGCAGGCGCGCGTGAAAGGGGATGATCCCGGCCTGGATGCTATTTTATTGTTAGCCGAGCCTTTGGCGGTGACGTCTGACTCTTTTGCTGTAATGGGTAAATTTGCCCACGAGCACGAGCTGCCCATTGGCGGCAGCCTGGTGTCAGCGGGGGGCTATGCCTCTATTTTTGGGGTGAATGTTAACACCGTTGAAACGGGCAAACAAGCGGCATGTCTGGCCGATAAAATCCTTAAAGGAACTCCAGCCGGCGCCATCCCCGTCGTCTCATCCGATAGTTATCTACAGATCAATTACGATGCTGCTCCCTGAGCTTTCATTGCCCCAAATAAACTGCTACGTTCTGCAAATGTTCCTCGTAGCTCATGGCAAACACGTGTTGCCCCCCTTCACATTGAGGCCGCTGGCAGACAAAGAAGAGATAGTCGGTTTGGGCAGGCCGGAGCACGGCCATGATTGAATCCGGGCCAGGACTGGCAATTGGACCGGGGGGCAAACCGGGATAGAGGTAGGTATTGTAAGGCGAATTGACCTGGGCATACTCTTCCAGGTTGACCGGTGTTTTCCACCATTGGCCGCTGGCAAATTGGTAGCCCAGGGCATATTGGACTGTCGGATCGGCCTGTAACAAAGGCTGGCTGCTGCCAATCTTGAGCCGGTTCAGATAAACGCTGGCAACAAGAGGTTTTTCAGCCAGGATGGCCGTTTCCCGCTCAACGATAGAGGCTAGAGTGACCACCTGATAAAATGTTAAGCCGCGTTGTTGGGCCAGGGTAAGCACATTAGCCGGTAATTGGCGGGCCATTTTCTCCAGCATCCGCGCGATTAAGTCCGCTGGAGTAGCTCTATCTGGCAACGGATAAGTCCCCGGAAATAGATACCCCTCGTATGATTGACCAGGTGGACGATCGGCCAGCAGCGGGTGATTTACTACCGTGCCCGCACGAGCTGCCTGCAAAAATAATTCCCCATTCATAATTTCATTTGCAGCCAGATGGTCGGCCACCTGCTCCATCCGCCAGCCCGGTGGAACCATGACCACCAACTGGGCTGAGCGGCCCCGATAGAGCGCTGCCCCAATTTGGCGCATGGTCATATTGCGACGAAGCTGGTACTCCCCAGCGCGCAGCCGGGTATCCAGGCCATTGTAGCGGAGCAATTGGGTGAACAACTCGGCCTCGCTGATCAAGCCCAACACCTGCAATTTATCGGCTACATCCACAGCAGTCTCGCCCTCGGCAATAGTCAAACCAACCAGGCTTGAGTCGTTGGAGAGCGGAGTGTTGATCTCGGCGGCGCGGGCTTCCAAGAGCGGATAGAGCGCCCGCGCTTCGGTATTGAGCGGCGGAAAAGACCAGGCGGAACCGGTGTCAATCAGTAACCGGTCCGCATGGGGACTAAAATAAGCGGGTAGACGGGTGATAAAAGCCACCACCATTACCACGCCGGCGAACAGCAGGATGGCTTTGAAGATAAATTTAATCAGGGCGGCAAGCCAACTCATAGCTCAGCCTCAAGAGGTGGGACGTGCTTTGGGATAAGCCTTTTGGCCGTTTTTAGACCGGCCTAAGTGCGTTACCCCTGAGCAGTTACCGTATCTGGACCTATTGTAGCATAAATTGTTTGACATGCATCTTAATACTGACTATTATAACTCCACTCAGGTTTAGAGGACAGGTATGGCGGTTAGAAAAGTTATCACCCTTAATGACGAACGGCTCCGGCAGAAAGCCAAAAAGATTAAACAATTTACCCCCGCTCTGAAACAATTAGCTGAAGACATGTTGGAAACCATGCGCGCCCATAATGGGGTCGGCCTGGCCGGGCCCCAAATTGGGGTGATGCAGCGCATTTTTGTGGCCGAAATCCCGGCTTCCCGGAACGGTACGGATGAGCCGCATCCGCAAAGCGGGACCAGCTACGTGCTGATCAATCCGGAAATCAGCCATTGTGCCGATAATCTTGTTGAAGGCCGCGAAGGCTGCCTTTCGATCCCAACCTGGTATGGCCTGGTGGAGCGGCCGGAATGGGTTGAGGTCAAAGCCCAGGATCTGAACGGCAAGAAGATCAAGCTCAAAGTTGATGACCTCCTGGCCCGGATTTTCCAGCACGAGCTGGATCACCTGAACGGCGTCTTGTTTATTGACCACGTTAAAGACCGGGAGAAGTTGTGGCAGGTTTTACCCGAAGATGAATCAATCGAAGAAAAAGAGACGGCAGAAGCGGCCGTTTGAACTTACACCAAAAGAGGATCAACCATAATGACGAATAATAAAACCCAGGAAATGCTTAATGTAGAAGCGATTGAAACGCAGGAATGGCGGGAGTCAATGGATTATGTACTCCAGCACGGAGGGCCAGAGCGGGTCCGCTATCTTCTGGAGCAGCTCGAAATGCATGCCTACGAAAATGGCGTGCGCCTGCCATTTTCCGCTAATACCCCTTATATTAACACCATTCCGGCAGACGAACAGCCGCCCTATCCCGGCAACCGGGAGATCGAGCGGCGCATTAAAAGCCTGATTCGCTGGAATGCGATGGCCATGGTCGTCCGAGCCAACGTCGCCAGTCCCGGCATTGGCGGCCACATCTCTACCTATGCCTCGGCGGCAACGCTGTACGAAGTCGGTTTCAACCATTTCTTCCGGGGTAAGGGCGACAACCACAGCGGCGACCAGATCTACTTTCAGGGTCACGCCTCGCCCGGTATTTATGCCAGGGCCTTTTTGGAAGGCCGCTTATCCATGCAGGACATGGAAAACTTTCGCCAGGAACTGCGGCCGGCCGGGGGCCTGTCCTCCTATCCCCATCCCTGGTTGATGCCGGAATTCTGGGAATTTCCGACCGTTTCCATGGGCCTGGGGCCGATTATGGCTATTTACCAGGCCCGTTTCAACCGCTACCTGGAAGACCGGGGGCTAAAGAAAGCTACTGGTTCCAAAGTTTGGGCCTTTCTGGGGGACGGTGAAACGGACGAACCGGAGGCGCTGGGCGCTATCAGCCTGGCCACCCGCGAGCATCTGGACAACCTTATTTTTGTCATCAACTGTAATCTGCAGCGGCTGGATGGCCCGGTGCGCGGAAATGGCAGCATCATTCAGGAGTTAGAAACCGTTTTCCGGGGCGCGGGTTGGAATGTAATCAAGGTTATTTGGGGTCACGACTGGGATCCGCTGCTAGCCAAAGACCATGACGGCTTGCTGGTCAAACGCATGGGTGAGGTGGTGGACGGTGAGTACCAGAAATATACGGTCGAAAGTGGGGCGTATATCCGCGAGCACTTCTTTGGCGCAGACCCGCGCCTGCTGGAGATGGTCTCACACCTTTCTGACGAGCAGCTCCGCAAGCTGCGGTTGGGCGGGCATGATCCGGAGAAGGTTTACGCTGCCTACAAGGCTGCGGTTGAACACAAAGGGTCGCCCACGGTGATCCTGGCCCGGACTATTAAAGGTTATGGGCTGGGTGAGGCGGGCGAGGGCAAGAACATCACCCACCAGCAGAAAAAGCTGAATGAGGAAGAACTGCGGGAATTCCGCGCTCGCTTTGGCATCCCCATCTCCGATGAAGAGATTGCCTCAGCGCCTTTCTATCGCCCTCCCGATAACAGCCCGGAAATCAAGTATCTCAAGGATCGCCGCGAAAAGCTGGGCGGGTACGTGCCGTTACGCACCCCTAAGAGTTCTTTCCTGACCACACCTTCGGAGAAATTGTTTGAGGAGTTTTACCAGGGAACCGAGGGGCGAGAAGTATCCACGACCATGGTCTTTGTGCGCATCCTGGCCAAGTTGCTGCGCGATAAAGATATCGGTAGATTGATTGTCCCCATCGTGCCCGACGAGGCGCGCACGTTTGGTATGGAAGCCCTGTTCCGGCAGTCCGGCATCTATTCTCACCCCGGCCAGCTCTACGAGCCGGTCGACTCTGACAGCCTGCTTTATTATAAAGAGGCTAAAGACGGGCAGATTTTGGAAGAAGGTATCACCGAAGCCGGTTCGATGTCGTCGTTTATTGCCGCCGGCACGGCCTATGCCACCCACGGCATTAACACCATTCCGTTCTTTATCTACTATTCGATGTTTGGCTTGCAGCGCATTGGTGACTTGATCTGGGCCGCCGCCGACCTGCGCTGCCGGGGCTTTTTATTGGGGGCGACCGCAGGCCGCACCACCCTGGCCGGCGAGGGCTTGCAGCACCAGGATGGTCACAGCCATGTGCTGGCCTCGACCGTGCCGAATCTCATTGCCTACGACCCGGCCTTTGCCCACGAACTGGCCGTGATTATCCGTGACGGCATCCGCCGTATGTACGAGGAACAGGAGAGCGTCTTTTACTACCTGACCATCGGCAACGAAAATTATGTCATGCCGCACATGCCCGACGGCGACTCGGTCAAAGAGGGTATTCTCCGGGGCATGTACAAGTTCAAAGCGTCGGAAAACAAAGAGGCCAAACTTCACGCTCAGTTGTTTGGCAGTGGGGCGATTATGAATCAAGTTCTCCAGGCTCAAAAAGAGCTGGAGGAGAAGTACAACATTGCTGCCGATGTTTGGAGCGTGACCAGCTATAAGGAATTGCGCCGTGATGGGCTGGATGTGGAACGCTGGAATCTGCTTCATCCGAATGAAAAGCCGCGCATCTCTTATGTCACCCAATGCCTGGCCGATGCGCCCGGTGTTTTTGTCGCTGCTTCTGATTACATGAAAGCGCTGCCTGACTCCGTTGCTCGCTGGTTCCCCCGTCCGCTGGTATCTCTCGGTACGGATGGTTTTGGCCGCAGCGATGGGCGCAAGGCGCTGCGTGACTTCTTTGAGGTAGATTACCGCTACGTCACCCTGGCCACCCTGACCTCGCTGATGCACGAGAAGAAAATCAAACCCGATGTAGTTCTAGGGGCGATGGAAGATTTGCAGATCAATCCAGCCAAGCGCAACCCGATGATTTCGTAGGACGGTAGCAGGTAACAGGTTGCAGGTTATAAAAAATCTGCAATCTGCAACCTTGCAACCCTGTCACTTTGAAAGAGAGAGTCCAGCTATGACGGAATTTAAGCTACCCGAACTGGGTGAAAATATTCAAGCGGGTGATGTGATCAATGTCCTGGTCTCGGTCGGCGATACGGTTGCGCCTGACCAGCCGGTGCTGGAGCTTGAAACCGACAAGGCGACCGTGGAAGTGCCCTCTTCCGTCGGCGGTGTTGTCCAGGCCGTCCATATCAAGCCAGGCGACACCATAAAGGTCGGCCAATTGATTCTGACTTTAGAAGGCAACGGCCCAGCTACTCAGCCAGCGGCCGCGCCCCAGGCTCAGCCAGAGACTCCCCAGCCAGAACCTATACCAGCAACGCCACCCTCTCCATCGCCGCAGCCTGTAGCGGAAGCCGCTCCTCCCTCACCTCCTCAAGAAGCGGCTCCTCCAACACCGGTGCCCATCGAGTTTAAGCTGCCCGATTTGGGCGAAAATATTGAGGCCGGAGATGTCGTCAATGTACTTGTCTCGGTCGGCGACACCATTGCCGTGGACCAGCCGGTGCTGGAGCTTGAAACCGATAAGGCGACGGTGGAAGTGCCCTCTTCGGCAGCGGGTGTGGTCAAAGAAATTCACATCAAAACGGGCGATACCGTTAAGGTAGATCAACTTGTTCTGACCCTGGAAGGGACTGAGGCTGTTACTGCGCCGGTCAGCCAGCCACCGCCAGCCGCCCAACCACCTGCGCCCAAAGCCCTAGTAGAAGTCGAACCTGAACCAGCGCCAGAACTGGCTGCGCCGGCGCAGCCAGAAATCACTCCGGTTGACTCAGCGCTCCCAGCAGCGCTGCCGCCCGCCTTTTACCGGCCCGACGCCGCCTATAGCTCCGTGCCGGCCGCGCCCAACGTACGGCGGCTGGCTCGTGAAATCGGAATTGACGTGACCCAGGTACCCGGCTCGGGGCCGGGCGGCCGGATTACAATAGCCGATGTTAAAAATTATGCCCGCCAGCGCAATTTAAGTGGGACGGTTGCGGGTCCTGTCACTCAGGCTGTGGCAGCGCCTCTGCCCGATTTTAGTAAATGGGGCCAGGTCGAGCGGGAAGCGATGAGCAACATCCGCCGCAAAACCGCCGAGCATCTCAGCCAGGCCTGGGCGACAATCCCCCACGTAACCCAATTTGCCAAGGCCGACATCGGCGAGTTGGAAGAATTGCGCAAGCGTTTCTCCACAATTGTGGAAGTCTCCGGGGCCAAACTGACCATCACGGCTATCCTGCTCAAGGTCGTTACATCGGTGCTCAAGGCTTTTCCCCAATTCAATGCCAGCGTAGACATGGCCAAGAATGAGATCGTTTACAAAAAGTATTACCACCTCGGCGTAGCGGTTGACACGGACCGGGGGCTGCTGGTGCCGGTTATCCGCAATGTGGACCAGAAAAATATCCTCGAGCTGGCCGTGGAATTAAATGAAGTTGCCGAAAAGGCCCGGAATAAAAAGTTAACCCTGGAGGACATGCAAGGCGGTACCTTCAGCATTTCTAACCTGGGCGGTATCGGCGGCTCCTACTTTACCCCAATTGTCAACGCGCCCGAAGTGGCGATTTTGGGCGTCGCCCGGGGTGAGATGGAACCGGTCTACAAAAACGGCCAGTTCGAGCCTCGGCTGAGGCTGCCGCTGGCCCTCTCCTACGATCACCGCCTCATTGACGGGGCCGACGGGGCGCGTTTTTTGAAAACCCTGGTCGAGCATCTGGAGCAGCCATTTTTGACAGCATTACAAGGGTGGTGAAAAGAAAGTGGACGTTAACAAGGTTCTCGCAGGCAAGCGTGAGGCAATCTTAAAAATTGCGGCTCAACACGGAGCCAGGAATGTGCATGTCTTTGGCTCAGTGGTGCGTGGCGAGGCGAGGACTGGCAGTGATTTAGATCTTTTAGTAAAGCTTGAGCCAGGCCGGAGTCTCCTTGATCTAATTGCCATTAAACAAGATTTGGAAGACCTGCTCGGCTGTGAGGTAGATGTTGTGACCGAAGCGGCTATTAGTCCTTACATGAAAGAGCAGGTACT
Organism: Anaerolineales bacterium; assembly: GCA_015075185.1. Taxonomy (GTDB): domain Bacteria; phylum Chloroflexota; class Anaerolineae; order 4572-78; family J111; genus DSQQ01. The sequence continues at coordinate 1,774,234 of JABTUW010000001.1, forward strand.
CAAGGAAGCGGTTAGCCTGTGAAGGGCGACGAGATTTATCTCAAGTGATGATTAATCCTCTTCTCTCCATCATCATTCCCCACTATAATGGCTGCCATCACTTAACTACTTGCTTCAACGCTTTGCGTGCGCAGACCTATCCCTGCCTGGAAATCATCCTGGCCGACAACGGCTCTACTGATGACTCAGTCGCGCTGACCCGGCGCGACTTTCCTGAAGTCAAGATTTTGGAATTAGGGCGCAACTTGGGCCTGACCGGAGCGATCAATCGGGGCATTGAGCTAGCCCAGGGAGAGGTCATTATTCCTCTTAACAACGATACCGAGGTTGCCCCTGGCTGGGCGCAGGCAGTGGTTGACGCCCTGCACGCCCATCCCGAAGCCGGGATCGTCGCCTGCAAGATGCTGCTGTTTGACCAACGCGATACCTTCCATTCCGCCGGAGATGGCTTTGGCGTGGATGGCATCCCTATCAATCGCGGCGTGTGGCAGAAAGACACCGGCCAATTTGACCAGGATGTCTACATTTTTGGCGGCTGCGGTGGGGCGGTCGCTTATCGCCGGGAGATGCTGGCGGACATCGGCTTGTTTGACGAAGAGATGTTCATGTACCTGGAAGATGTTGACCTGAACTGGCGGGCGCAACTGGCCGGCTACCGGGTGGTGTTTGCGCCACAGGCTGTTGTTTACCACCAGCTCAGCGCCACGGGCGGCGGGGTGATTGCCAGTTTTTACACCGGCCGCAACACCCTTTTCGTCCTGGTCAAAGATTTACCCGGCTCGGTTTTTCGCCGCCACTGGCCGGCCATCGTCGGGGCGCAGCTCAAAATTGCCGTAGACGCGCTCCGCGCCTGGCGGGGCGAGGCAGCTCGCGCTCGCTTGCGGGGGCAGTTAGCCGGATTGTGGGGCTTGCCTCGCTGGTTAGCCAAACGAAAGTCGGTGCAGCAAAAGAAGCGGGTGGATGACACCTATCTCGAAAGTCTATTGACCCACTGAGATGGCGCGTAAATGAGCAGAACACGCGCCACGCAACACATGGCTTATTAAGGAGGACTTCATGAAACTCACCATCTCTCTAGCCCAAATGCAGATTGCCTTGGGCGACACGGCGGCTAACCTGAAAAAAGCGGCTGAGTGGACCGCCGAAGCGGCCCGGCGCGGCTCTGACCTGATTGTTTTCCCGGAAATGTGGACCACCGGCTTCGACTGGCCGAATATTGAAGAATTGTCCAGCCAGCAGGCTGAGGTAGTTGAAGAAGTTGGGCTGCTGGCCCAGAAGCACAACATCTGGCTCAACGGCTCGATGCTGGCCCTGGATGAGACCGGGCGGCCCAGCAATACCTCCATTCTATTCGACCCGAACGGCCAGCCGGCGGGTCTCTATCGCAAGATTCATGTCTTCGGCGTGATGAATGAGGATGAACATCTGGCTCCCGGCCAACACCTGACCACCGTCGAAACTGCCTGGGGGCAGAGCGGCCTGGCCATCTGCTACGATTTGCGCTTTGCCGAGATGTTCCGCACGTACGCCCTGAGCGGGGTCGATATGGTCTACCTGCCCGCCGAGTGGCCCCACCCCCGCCTGGCCCACTGGCAAACCCTCTTACGCGCCCGGGCCATTGAAAACCAGATGTACATGGTCGGGGTCAATGCCGTTGGCAGCGACGGCACCTATACCTTCTTCGGCCATTCCGCCATCATTGATCCCTGGGGTAACGCCGTCGTCGAAGGCGGCGAGTCGGAACTGCTGCTGACCGCCACCATCGAAACCGATAGGGTCGCCGAGGTCCGGGCCAAAATTCCTGTTTTCAAAGACCGACGGCCTGAATTGTATCGGTTGAGCTAAAAGTAGAGTAACAAAAACAAAAGGTAGTGGTTAGATTGGAAGTGATGGTTTCGGAGTCCAAAGCTGAGCTTTGGGACTCCACCACTTAATTTGCAGCCAAACAAAAGAGGTCAGGCCGCTCTGGTGACGCCTGAACCTCTTTTGTATGGGGAGAAATTTTATCCAAACCCTGAGCAAAATTTGTTTACTGTGGCTACCCAGGATTGTTTAGGAATTTATCCTGGAACTCAGCGAAAAGTTGGCTTTATGCCATCGCTTATTAATGCACACAATTGCCATTTTTTCCTGGGTTCAACTTCTTTGAGCTTATCACACCTTGGTTTGAATCCCGTTTGAAAAACTCCGTAGTTGCCGGTCAATTCCATATTTTAAGTATATTAACCCAAGTTGCCACCCTGTTAATATTAACCCCGGATTCACCGCAGAGACACAGAGGGCGCAGAGTTTTTCTATTTTTCCTCTGTGTTCTCAGCGTCTCTGCGGTAAAAATCAGCCTATGGTGGCAACTTGAGTTATATTAATAGCCAGTTTCCGGTAAGAGGGCCGGCCAGTTTGCCGGAGGAGCAGGTGTAACGCTGCTGATAATCAAGTCGGTTTGGTAGCGCGGCAGCAGCCGGTAATCGTTACGAGACGGGGCATCTTTGTCCGAATATTGGCTGACAATTCCGATCAATGTTAGCGGGTCACCCCGGTGGAGGAAAGGTTTTTTGATACCGGTTGTCTTGCGGATATAGGCTTTGGCCCAGCCGGTGCCGTCGTCCAGCCAGATGGTTGTCCGCCCCTTAAAGTCAACGGCCTGACCTTGCAGCATCACCAGCATACCCTCATAAGGCTCCAGCAGCGAGGTTGTCGCAATCGGCAGGGGTGGCAGGGGCGCACCGTGTTCCAACAGCTTTATATCGCTGCGTTTCTTTACCGCGATCTCAAATTCCTCATGGAAGGTGCGCAGGTTGCCGACCACCTCAACCCGGTCCCCCAGAATGAGGGTGTCCCGAAAATCTTTGGGCAGGTAGATTAAAATGCCGCTGGTATTATCCTGAATGTACATCATGCGGGCGCCCAAAATACCGGGCGGGGCAGTCACACGCCCTTTGACACGCACCCAGGCGTTATAGGTCAGGCGCTTGGCGTCAAAAATCTTGACAGTCAAGGGTCCCGCTGGCGCTTTCTCCCAGTTAGCTGCCTGAGGTGAAGGCTCGCAGTTGTCGCTCCAGGCAGCGCCGCCATCCGGTAGACGACAGTGGGTTTCATCGTAGCCGGGAGAATGGTTGTAACTGAACATGTCTACGACCGTGCCATTGGGATGAATCAGAGTAACTGTCTCCTCGCTGTTGTTGAGTGAGATAGTGGTGCTGGCCTTGTAGAAAGTGGCAAAACTGTGTGCGGGAATGACTCCACCCAGCGGGATGTTATAGGTTTTGCCGGAACCATCCACCAGTTGCCAGCCGCCCAGGCCAATGGGGCGCTTGGTGGGATTATAAAGTTCGATCCATTCATCTTGATAATCTGCTGTGCCATTGCCATCCCAATCCCAATCATGGGGCGCCGGCAAAATTTCGTTGATGACCAGCTTCTCTGGAGATAACTTACCTTCGATCCAAACCGGGGCTGTATAGGCGGCATTGCCGTCGGCCTGGACGACTTTTACCCAAAAGAAATGACCGGGCCGGGCTTCGACCGTCGTGGTCCACTGGTCGGTAGAGGCGCCCAGCGACACCTTTGCCAGCGGCAGATTGCTATCGTAGAGATAGAGGGTGAACGGTTCCAGGTCGGGGTCTACCATATTCACGATCAGCGACAAGGGGCCGGTGGCGGTCAAAGTGCTGCCCATCCAGGCCCCATTGACCCGCAACGTCACGGCCAAATTGCTATCCTCAGTGGCAAAGACGCGCCGGGCGCGCATCGCCCCCAAAAGATCGCTCTCGGTCAAGGCAGGAGCGACCAGGCCGGTGCGGGCAGCGCCATGAGTACCCCAATCGGCAGCATGCGTGTCGGTATTGTTGGTTGGAGCGGTTTTCCAGCCGGCCGTGTTGCTCTGCACAAAAGGGGGTTCATAGGTGACGTAGCCTTGAGCCTTGTTTCCAATTTCCTGCATAAACATCATCTGGGCGGCGGCGGGATGGTAGGTAAAGTTAGAAAAGTTGCCGTCATAGCTGGGGTCAGGGTGGTTGAATTGAGCGATGGCATTCGGGTTGGCGGCCAGCCAGTTGTAAAAAGCGGGCAGTGTATTGAAGAGAGGGTCGGTGCGGCTGTTGAGCAGTACGTCAGTATTAAAAACGTTGACGTGTCCCACTTCAGCATGCGTCCATTCCACCCCACGGAGGGCGACAAATTGGCCGGGGTCTGTGGCATTCATAGTTTGTGTCAGAATTTTGGCCCATTCAAGAGGGGTCAACCACCAATCATGGTCTGTGATGGACTGAAAATGTACTCCTGCGGCTCGAGCCAGGGCCAGGGCATAGTAGGGAGGTCCAGAGCCGTCAGAGTAGGTAGTGTGGGCATGCAAATCACCCCAGTAGGCATACATGCCATTTGGCAGAGCTGCCGGGGGCGGGGGAGCAGCCGGAGGCGGCGGGGGAATGGTTGGAATGCCTGGATTGGGGTCAGTGCGGGCAAAGTCGTGAGGCATGGAGTTGGTATCGGTAGGCCAGATGCGCTGGAGACTGTCTGGCTCCGGGGCAGACGCATCGGGTTCAAGACCCAGGGTAGCATAGTCGCCGTTGCGGTAGGCAACGCTGTCGAGAATTTCATCGTTCGGGCCAAGAACCACCAGTTCGTCCCCATTGTTTGCCAATGACCAACTTCCCCTGCCCCACGCAGGATATTTGCTCAAATTGGCTACGGCAAAATCAGGCAGGAAGCCAAAGCGAGCCTGAAATTGAGCCGAATTTTTGGCAATAACCAGACAATCATTAGCGGCAAGGGTCGTACTAATCGGCAGTTGGTACATACTCTCGCCCCCACCGCGTATTTCCTCATCGCCAATCTTGTAGCCGGTCAGGTCAACCGAGGTTCCATTCGGGTTGCACACCTCGACAAATTCGTCGCCCTCGGTCGAGGGGGTGAGGCCATCGTACAGAAATTCGCCGATGAGGATGGGCGGCGGCGGAGTAGGCGGGGGCGGCGGTGGATAGGTAGTAGAATTGGCTTGCTTGGGCGTGCCGTTGATAAAGCTGAGACCATCACGCGCCAAGCCGTTCCGGTGAATGAGGTCGTTGCTGGCCCAGTTACTATCGGTATCGGGACCAAGAGGATTGATCCGTTCCATACTGCGGTAATCGGGTGAGCCGGTGCCATAGGGCCATGGACCACCATCGCTGTTGGCAGTATCAATTACCATACCGCCCCCTGATAAGAATAGAGCCATGCCACTGTTGACCAGACTGAAAGTAACTGTCAAATTCGCCGTCACATCCGTAATCACACCCTCATTTTTTTCAATGAGATAGTAATCATTAGGGCTAATCACGCCGGTCAGGGCAATATTTATGCCACTAGTGCTGGTGATAGTCCAGCCGGTCAGAGTAACAGTCTGGGTTGTCACGTTTAAGAGTTCCATCCACTCATCGGCGGCATAACTTGATGTGGTGCCACCCCAGGCTACTTCGTTAATAATAACTGAGCCAGGGAGAGGAGGAGAGCTTATCCCATCATCATTACTACTGCCCATTGTGACAGACCTGGCGATAAAATCTACAACATCGTTATTTGTATCTGTACTATTAGGAAAACGGGCAACAGCCTCGTCAGCAGCACTGGCAGCATTACCACCTCTGATCGTGCCATCTGGCGCACCATCAGCAGTTCCGTCATTTTCCAGGTCATTGCCAAGTTCTACCTTGTCAACAATTGTACCCATACTGTCTTTTAGCACTATCCATATGCTGTTATTCATTGCATTACCAGTAGCTTTCACATCGCCAAGGATTAGATAATCACCGGCAAGCGTATTTGTGAAGCTACCTGTACAGAAACATTTGGATATTTGAAAGGCACCCCCAGTGACAAGAGTGCCTGTTACGGGTGAACTATCATGAAGTTCAATTGTCCAGCCGGTTAAATCGAGGCCACTGGTTTTAATGTAAAGCTCAATAAATTCATCCGCATCATTGACTGTTCCACCCCCAGCGATACCATTAAAACCATTAGTGCTCCAATCCTGTTGGGGATCCGTGACAACCTCATTGATGACCACATCGCCCGGTACAGCCAGGGCAATGAGGGGTAACTCAGCGGCAGACAACGGTGCAGGAACGGGTGTATCTGTCGCCACAGGCGTTATAGTAAGCGTTGGAGTATCCGTTGCCAGGGGCGTTGCAGTGAGCGTTGGCGTAGGCGTAGCCGTGGTGGTTTCCGTTGGCGTCCCGCTGGGAAGAGAAGCTAACGTAGGTGTATCACTGGGGAGGGGAGTAGCGGTTAGGGTTTCGGTCAAGGTCGGCGCAGCCGTAGCCGTGTCGGTCGAGGTGAGAAGCGCCAGGGTTGGGGTGGGAGTCTCAGATGGTTCAGCCGGGGAGGTTTCAGCCGGGGTGAAGGTTGCGGGTGGAGTGTCAAGGATGTCGGCCCTGGCAGGAGAAGTAGAGAATTTGATGGCAAACAAAAAGCCACTGCCCCACAGGAAAAGTAATAGGGTCGCGGCGGTGTGAAGTGGTATATGATTGGGCAAAAGTCGCATGGTAATAACCTATCAAAGTCCTTAACCTAGATAAAGATGTTCCAGTAGCCCAGGTATCGGCTTAACCAGCGCATTATTAAATTTGAAAGACCAGGAGTTCAGGCCAGAGGTATTGGCACTTAAGGATAGTAAAGTTATACCTCAAAAATGACGCGAGGAACACCCCAAAAATTGGGGGTAAAATAAAAAGCCCCGCAGCGTGGCGGATTTATTCCCAGGGGCTACGATAGGGTTTGATCATCACTTCGTCAATCTGAATCCGCTCAGGCTTGGTCAGCACCCAACGGACCGCATCGGCAACTTCTTCGGGCCGGATCATCTTACGCTTGATCTCACCCGGCTGGGGGTTCCTATTTGTTTCCCACCAGGAAGTTGCCACTGAGCCAGGGCAGATGAGATGGAAGCGGATATTGCGACTGCCCAATTCTACCCGCAGGGCTTCGGTGAAGCCGTGTACGCCCCATTTGGCGGCGCAGTAGGCAGAACGATCCTCAAAGCCATACTTGCCCGCCACCGAGGAGATATTGAGGACTGTACCTTCTCCCTGCTTTAACATCACCTCAACCGCAGCCCGTGTCATCAAGTAGACCCCTTTGAGACAGATATTGAGGGTGCTGTCCCAGATGTTTTCAGTTGTATCGAGCAAACTGGCCGGCGGAGCATAGCCGGCATTATTGATCAGAACATCCACCCGACCAAAGGCATCCAACGTTGCTCGAACTAGAGCCTGGCAATCAGCCTCGCGGGTCACATCGGTGGGCACGATGATCAAGGGCACGCCGGTCGCCGCTAATTCCGCAGCAACGTCTTCCAGTTTATCCATCGAGCGGGCAGCCAGGGCCAGCCTGGCCCCTTCGGCAGCCAGAGTGTGAGCAATCTCCAGGCCGATACCAGAACTGGCCCCGGTAATGACAACAGCTTTATTTTGTAGTTCCATTTAAGTAGACCTCGGTTAAGGGATTTAGACGAGAGATAGAATCTTCATTGCGAGCGAGATGAGAAGCGACGAGCCAGAACAATCGCAAAGCTTCCCCCCAAGATAATAAGAGATATCCAGAGGAGGGCCAGGGAACGGGGGTCAGAAGTTGATGGAGTAGTCGAAGTTATTGTTTCGGAAGGAAGTTGCCCTGCTTTTGCGGAAATTTCAGGTTGTTGCTTGGAAGTTCCTTCCATCTGGATATGAGGGGACAAGTAAACAGCGCTCAAGTCCTGAGACAAGCCTTCGGGGACCGGCAAATCTCTAGCGGCATAGTTTGCTTTGACCAGAAAAACGGTGATTGCCTGATATTCCTCGTCGGTTAACAAATTGGGCGACCAATAAGGCATTGCAGCTCTGGCGTAAGCATACAAATCCTGAGCCGTGGGGAACTTAGTCAGAGTGTCTGGGCCAATGAGGGCCGGGACCTGTTTGGGAAAGGAAAAGCCATCGGGGGGATGGTTGGTGGCGTGACACTTGGACTGCCAGCAATTCTGCTTGCCTTCCGGCCACTGTGCTCGCCATTCGGCAGTAAGGCCCTGGCCTTGGTCGCCATGGCAGGTGGAACACCAGAACTCATAGAGTTTGGCCCCATCATCAGTAGACGGTAGACGGCCTGTGCCCGTAAGGGTATAGATGGTAGACGGGGAGGGGAGGATGAAAGATGGTTGGTGGTCAGCGTTGGCGGTCAGGGCACTGCCGGTGCAAAGCAGGATAAGCCCAAGGGTGATAATCCAGCGTTTCACGTTCCACGCATCACATCTTACGTTTCATTCTGACCCCTTCAAACGGGGATCAAGGGCATCGCGCAAACCATCGCCTAAAAAGTTGAAAGCAAACATGGTAATAGCCAAAGCCAGGGCGGGAAAGATGGCTTGATGAGGGTAGGTCCGAATAGCCGAAGCTCCATCTACAATCATTGCGCCCCAACTGGGGGTAGGCCGTAACACCCCCAGGCCAATGAAACTGAGAAAGGCTTCTGTAGCAATGTAACGGGGAATATCCAGGGTTTGGTTGACCACGATCGGGCCAAGAATATTGGGCAAGATGTGCCGAGTCATAATGCGGAAATCAAAGGTGCCAATGGCGCGAGCGGCTTCGATGAACTCTTTTTCTCTGAGGGAAAGAATCTGTCCCCGGGTGAGACGGGCCATAGACATCCAGGCCGTCACGCCCAGGCCAACAAAGATAAAGAACATGCCCCCCATCGCATTATCAATGGCCGTTAAGGCTGAGCGGATAGTGCCTGTTTCCGCTGCACTTGTGGTGGAACGGAAGAGGGCCATGAGCAAAATAATAAACAGAATATCGGGAAAGCCATACATAACGTCTACGAAGCGCATCATCAAGTTATCCACGCGCCCGCCAAAGTAGCCAGAAATGGTCCCGTAAGTCACCCCAATCAACAGGCTGACTAATGGCCCAACAAAGGCCACGGCCAGCGAAACACGGGTGCCGTAGATCAGGCGGCTTAACAAATCACGGCCATTGTAATCGGCGCCCAAAATGAACTTATCGCTGATTTTGGCATATCCCCCTTCTTCACCCACCGGTTTGAGGGAGGGAAAAACAACGGTTAGCCAATAAGGCACTACATTATTTTCAACCAGGCTTTGTTTGGCGTAATCTTGCGGAGCGAGTAGGGGTTGGGGTTCACCGCCAGTGAACAAGGTGAAGATGGCAGTATCGGCAAAGGTAGCTACCAGAACAATAATAATAATGATCACCCCGCCAATGACCGCCGCTTTGTTCCTGAGTAAGCGACGCCAGGCATCAGCCCATAGCCCGGCTTCACGCCGGCGGGGCGGCACGGCTGCTCCTGCTGTACCTGCCACTCTGGATGCTGCTTGGGGTTGAACCGCCATGTCACACCTCCGATTTTAGATTTTAGATTTTGGATTTTGGACTATCCCTTCAAACGAGGGCTTTGGATTTTAGCCATCATCCCAATGTGGTATAAATCTAAAATCGTAAATTTATTATGTGTATCGAATCCGTGGATCGAGCCAGGCATAGACTAAATCAACGACCAGGTTCGCCAGCACAATAATAATAGCGAAGAATAAGATCGTGCCCATAATAACCGGGTAATCACGATTGGTAATACTGGTCACAAAGTATCTGCCCATACCAGGCACACCGAAAATAGTCTCGGTGACCAGGGTCCCGGTGACCAGGAAGGCAAAAATCGGTCCCATAATGGTCACTACCGGAATAAGTGAATTCCTCAAGGCATGCCGGACGATAATCACATTCTCTCGTAAGCCCTTGGCTCGGGCCGTGCGAATATAATCTTCGCGGACAACCTGAAGCAAACTGGCCCGGGTTAAGCGGGCAATCACCGCTGAACTGCCCACGCCCAGGGCGATGGTGGGTAATACATTTTGCCGCCAGCTTCCCCAACCCGTCGGTAAAAACCAATTTACCTCGACGGCAAAAAGCCAGATAAAAATAGGTCCCAGCACAATCACCGGCACCGAGACCCCAAAAATGGCTATGGACATAGCCAGGTAATCAATGGCTGAATTTTGTTTGAGCGCGGCCAGGACTCCCAGAGGGAGGCCGATGATGGTAGCCACCAGAAAGGCATAGAAACCCAGTTCAAATGAAACCGGCAGGTTCTCACGGAAAATATCGTTAACGGAGCGGGCCTGGTTTTTATAAGAGGGGCCAAAGTTCATCCATTGGAGAGTATAATTGGCATTCAGGGGGATGTTGATCAAGTAATCCTCCTGGAGTGATGTACCCACCGGGCCGCCAGTAACTCTGGGGATGAGAATATCACCCATATAACTGAGGTACTGCTGCCATGCCGGCGCGTCGAGGTTGTACTTTTTCTCCAACTGGGCCAGGATAGGTTTGGGCAGTTTCTTTTCAGTCGAGAAGGGGCCGCCGGGCACGGCGTGGGCAAAAGCGAAGGTGATGATCGAAACGAAAAAAACTACCACAAACAGCCACAACAAACGGCGGGCAATATAACGGGCCATAAAATCTCTCCAAAACGTGTTGCGTGTTGCGTCTTCCGTTCATTGAATCTGGACGAGACGCAACACGCAACGCGAAAGACAAACTACTTATTCAGCGTCCACTTCTCAAAAGCTTCCTGGCCGCCTGCACCGTGAGTGCGGGTGACATACGGCTTGGTCAATTCGACGCGGGTATACCAGTAAAGCGGGATGATCGCGACATCCTCCTCAACCAGAATCCGCTCTGCCTTCAAGTACAGTTCCTTGCGTTTTCCCAGGTCGGTTTCACGAGCCGCCTCGTCCACCAGTTTATCGAACTCCTCATTTGCCCAGCGAGTATCATTGTTCGGGGAATCAGAGCGCAGGACCACGCGCAGGAAATTATCGGCATCAGGGTAGTCCTGGCACCAGCCATTGCGGGCGATCTGGGGCGGGTCATTATGCCGGGTCTCCAGGAAGACTTTCCACTCCTGGGTGACCAGATTAACTTTGACTCCGAAAGCCTCCTGCCACATTTGCTGAATAGCCTCGGCGATTTTCACATGACCTTCGACCTGGTTGGTCATGAAGGTAATTTCACCCAGTGCTTCAGCATCAGGATACTTGGTAGAGGCAGCCAGGAATTCCTTAGCTTTCTCCAGGTCAGCCGTTAGTGGGGGACCAAAATCAACCTCGTCCGGGTTGGGCGCGGCAGCCAAACCGGGGCGGGAGAAATAGTTGGCCGGCTCCTGGCCACCTTTGGTTACATTCTCTACCAGGGCGGTGCGGTCAATTGCCCAAGAGAAGGCTTTGCGCACATTGACGTCGTCAAAGGGCGGCTTGGTCACGTTAAAGCCGTAGTAGTAGGTGCAGAGGATACCGGGGGTGTCCAATTCTTGGGAGAGAGTGGCATCGGCCCTGATCCGGTCCAGCTCAGGCAGCGGCACATCCGAGACATCATTGAGGCCAGCTTCGTAGTTGGCGAATTGAGCCGACTGATCCAGGAATTGGGAATGAACATACTTGATCGAGGGCTTGGGGACGGCATCGGAGCCGGGCCAGAAGGGGTTGGCAATCAACGTTACCGACACATCATGTTCCCACGATCTTAAGGCATAGGGGCCATAGGTGTGGATGATACCGGCCTCGACCCAGCGGTCGCCTTTTTCTGCAATCAGCCATTCCGGCAGGGCCCAGTTCATCCACATGCTGGCAACAGCCGGGAAGAAGGCGGCCGGCTGCGTTAATGTAAACTCAACGGTAAAATCATCCACGGCCCGCACCCCAACTTCTTCCACCTTGCCATAGAGCGGATCCTCTGCGCCCTTTTCTCCGCCGCCATTTACTTCCGCGGCATTCTTAACAATATAGTTAACGTAGGCATAGATAGCGGCGGTCGCGGGATCCTGGGTGCGCCGGATGCCATAGATAAAGTCGTTGGCATTGACGATGCGCGGGTTGCCTTCGTCGTCCATAACCTGCTCGACTTCGCCAGTGGCGTTGTTGTATTTCACCCAGGGCACGTCGTCGCGCAGCTTAAAGGTGTAAACCAGGCCATCGTCCGAGACTTCCCATTCGGTGGCTATACCGGGTTCGGTTTCGTTGGTTTCCTCACTCAGGTGAGTCAGGCCAATAAACAGTTCACTGGCGAACTGAATGCTGACGCTGTCCTCAATCCGCGAGGGATCCAGGGTGGGGATATCGCCAACACCGGCGTTCGAACCGCCGTAGAAGAGCGTCTCTTCGGGCGGCAGGGCGTCCGGATCAGTGGATACTTCTTTGACAACTTCTACTTCTTTAGTAACAATTTTTTCAACTTCTTTGACCACCTCGACCGTCTCCACGACAGTGACCGTCTGGGGTTGGGCGGCGCTGCACTGAGCGGCAATGAGGCTTAACAAAGCGATAGTTACCAACAACAAAACTACTTTTTTAGAAAACATAAGTTTTCTCCTCCTAACATTAAATTTACTCTCAACTTTGAAAACAAATTGAAATTATCAGGTGCGTAAAACGTAATAGTCACTTATCCAAAGCAATTTTGCCTTCCACCATTACGTTTTACGTTTCACATTTTATATCTTTCCTCGACGCCTCCTTTCTACGTTTCTCAGTATAACCGACAAAAGCGTCCAGGTTTAGTGATAAAAATCCTCACTTAACAGGACAAATGACACATTATCGCTATTTCCCCATCCCTAATTGGGCCGGGAAGGCGCGTACAGATGACAGGCTGCCCAATGATCAGCCTCTACCTCGGCAAATTTAGGCTCGACAACGTTACAGTCTATTTTATAATCTCGCAAGACTCGCTCTTTGGCCGGGCAGCGGGTGCAGAAGTTGCAGCCTTTCGGGGGATTGGCCGGGCTGGGCACGTCACCTTGCAAAATCACACGCCGTTTCTCCCGTTCCGCTTCAGCAACCGGATCAGGGATGGGTACAGCAGAAAGCAAGGCCTGGGTGTAAGGGTGGAGAGGATTGCGATAGAGGGTATCGCGGTCGGTCAATTCCATAATTTTGCCCAGATACATTACGGCCACGCGGTTACTAATGTGGCGGACGACGGCCAGATCGTGGGCAATGAACAGGTAGGTGAGGTTAAATTCTTCCTGGAGTTTTTCCAGCAGGTTGATCACCTGGGCCTGAATGGAAACGTCGAGGGCAGAAATAGGCTCGTCACAAACAATAAAATCGGGCTGAACAGCCAGGGCGCGGGCAATACCTATGCGCTGGCGCTGCCCGCCAGAAAATTCGTGGGGGTAACGGTTGATAAAATAGGGGTTCAGGCCAACCACGTCCAATAACTCTTTGACCCGCTCGCGGCGCTCTTTGCCGTTGGAGATATTATGGACTTCCAACGGTTCGCCGATAATGTTGCCGACCGTCATGCGCGGATTGAGCGAAGCGTAAGGGTCTTGAAAAATCATTTGCATGTTGCGGCGCATTTTACGCATCGCTTCGCCCTTGAGCGTGGTCAGCTCCGTATCTTGGAACGTTACCGACCCACCCGTAGGGCGATAAAGCTGCAAAATTGCCCGGCCGGTAGTGCTTTTGCCGCAGCCGCTTTCACCTACCAGGCCGAGAGTTTCACCCCGCTTCACCTCAAAGTTTATACCATCTACAGCTTTTATGTCTCCGATATGGCGCTGGAAGATGATGCCCTGGGTAATAGGGAAATACATCTTCAGGTCCTTAACCCGAAGGAGAACATCATTTTTTTGTTTGCCGTTGGTGGTCGTCATTTCTTATCTTCCTCTTTGCGAAAATTATGGCAGTATAAAATAGGCCACGTTTAAAACGTGACCTATTTCTGGGATTAAGCTTCTTGATAGGGATGCTCGGTGGTTGGCTGAGCAACGGATATATCTACATGACATGCTGCCTTGTGACCTACGCTCACCGTTTTAAGCGGCGGCATTTCGTGGGCACAGATATCAATCCGGTAGTTACAGCGCGCATAGAAGGGACAACCCTTGGGATAGTTGATCAAATCCGGGGGCAGCCCCTCAATGGAATTAAGCTTCTCCGGACGCTCCGCATCCAAACGCGGCAGCGAGCCGAGCAGTCCCAGGGTATAAGGATGGCGGGGGTTTTGATACAACTCCTTGACCGGCGCTTCTTCGACAATACAGCCGGCGTACATCACAATCACCCGGTTGGCCAGTCCGGCCACCACCCCTAAATCATGGGTGATCCAGATGATCGCCATACCGATTTCATCTCGCAGCCGCTTAACCAGATCAACAATCTGAGCTTGAATGGTCACATCCAGGGCGGTGGTCGGCTCATCGGCGATGAGGAGTTGCGGGTTACACGACAGGCCCATAGCGATCATCACCCGCTGGCGCATGCCGCCGGAAAATTGGTGCGGATAATTGTTGAGCCGATCCCTGGCCAGGGGAATACCGACCAGTTCCAACAATTCGATGGTTCGCTCTTTAGACTGATTCTTATCCATCCCCAGGTGAAGCTCCAGCGCCTCGCCGATTTGGCGGCCAATCGTTAAAACGGGGTTCAACGAAGTCATGGGGTCCTGGAAAATCATGGCGATTTTGTTGCCCCGAATAGAGCGGATTTCGTCGTCGCTGAGTTTCAACAGGTCTTGCCCATCAAAAATGACCTGGCCGTCAACGATTTTACCGGGAGGGGAGGGGATCAGGCGGATGAGTGACATCACCCCCACACTTTTACCAGAACCACTCTCACCTACAATCCCCAACGTTTCACCTTCATTCAAGGTATAACTGATCCCATTCACCGCACGGACTATCCCGTCTTGGGTAAAAAACTGGGTTTTTAAATCTTTCACTTCCAGCAGTATGGGCATGCTCTCTTATCCTCTCAGCTTTAATTTAGGATTGTGATGCTATGTGAAACCTGAAACGTATTATGTGTTACGTGAAACGTGATGCGTATTGCGTAGCGCATGAAACCTGCACCCTTGCAACTTGCTACTTGTTTTAATGTTCGGCAATAGAGATATATTGAAATTTGGGCACATGTAAGGGTGGAATCCAAAAGTCTTGAACGTAAGGTTTGACCAGCCAATTTTCCACGGAAAAGTAGAGCGGAATCCAGGCGGCATCTTCCAGAATCATTTGCTCGGCCTGCTGGTACAGGGTCAGGCGCTCTTCTGGGTCTTGAGCGCCGCGTGCTTGATCCAGCAGTGCGTCCACCTCCGGGTTGCTGTACCCCCCCTGATTTTGACTGCTGGTAGAATAGAAGAGAACTTCCAGAAAATCCTGGGGATCAGGATAATCGGCGACCCAGCCCAGCGAGTACATCTGATACGGCATGTCCGCCTTGCTGAGATCGGCCAAAAATTCGGGCCAGGGCGTTTGTTCGACCGAAATTTCAACCCCCAGATTCTCTTTGTAAGACTCGACCATGGTTTCGACAATCGGCCCAGCCTCGCTGCCCTCACCCGGCACATTTAGGGTAATATCGGGCAGTTCGGTCACATCTTCATAGGAGGACTCGGCAACCAACGCCTGGGCGCGTTCCGGGTCAAACTCGTAATCACTTAAGTCAGGATTTTCATAGCCCGGCATATTAGGCGGGACAATGCCATTCGCCACCGGCACCGTATCCTGAAAGACCAGCTTGACCATCCGCCGTTTATCGAGGGCCAGGTTGAACGCCTGCCGAATTTTGGGGTCGTCAAACGGCGGCTTCTCCACGTTGAAACCCACATAAGAGACACTCAAGGTAGGCGCAGAGACAAACTCTTTACTGAGCGGATTGTTGGGGTCGGTTGCCCGGCTCAAGTCGCTGATGCTCAACGGAATCGCATCGTAAGTGACTCCGGCCGAGGCTCCCAACGAACTCAACCCCTCTTCGTAACCGCTCATCGGGTTAATCGGCGCACTGATCAGGTAAATTACCCGCTCCAGGGTGGGCTTGGGGTCGCCGTAAAAGTTCTCGTTGCGATCTAAAACGATGGTATTTTCTTCGGGAGAATATTCGGTCAGTTTGAAAGGACCGCTGCCATTCGCTTCCTTGAACCACTCCGCGCCGCCGCTTTCGACATTCTCCCGATCAAGGGCATAGGCAGTGGGGTAGGTCATCTTGGCCGGAAAAAAGCCTTTTGGCTCGTCAATGGTCAACTGGAGGGTTAGCTCGTCAATGACCTCCACCCCTTTGACCTCTTGAGCTTTGTTTTGCAGCTTATCCCGGCAGCCAACGACGTCGCCCAGGTAGGTATCAGCCGTGGTCGAGCCGGTCGCCGGGTCGCAGGCGCGTTCGAAAGACCATTTAAAGTCCTCGGCGCGGATGGGTTTACCGTCTTGAAAAACGGCGTCGTCCCTCAGCTTAAAGGTATAAACCAGGCCGTCGTCGGAAACATCGTAGCTTTCGGCAATATCGGGCACCAACTCCAGGTCTCGATTGTACTTCAACAAGCCGCTAAAAATCTCGACAACATATTCGGACGAGGTCGAGTCGCCGCTCAAATGAGGATCAAGCGTGGTCGGCTCCGCGCCGGGTAAAATAAAAATCTGGTCTGAAGCCAGTTCAGCCGTGCCGGAACTTCCCTCAGCCGGGGCATTATCGTCCTGAGACTCTTGGGTCGCTTCAGGCGGTGCGGGTGAGGGCGTGGATTCACTCTGCTCAATGGTGTTGGCCTCATCGCCGCTATTTTGGGTGGAACCCGCGTCTTTATCTAAATCAACAACCGGGGTACTCTCTTGACGACCAAAACCGGGGACAGGAATGCCTAAACCACAAGCGAGGCTAAAACTCAACAAAAAAACAATCAAAAGGGGAATAAAACGAGCTTTATAGCGCATCAACTTCTCTTCTCTAAAGGTCAACCTTGAACCTAATTTAACATTTTAAACGATAGAATCTTCGAAAGTGGGCGATATTTTACGAGGAAAAAGGGTAAAAGTCAAACATCCTTTAGGTAAGACTCGTTTCTAAAGTGCAATAACGCCGGGCATGGGGTAGAATATAAAAAATGCAAGTATAGGGTTGTTCTATGCCTGTCCGCCAATTTGTCAGCGAATTAATCACGCAAGCAAAGAGGGCTGCACCCCAACAGTTGGACCGGCTGGTTGCGCAGGTCAGCTCAGCCCCTTTTGCCGATGACCTCCTGGAAGTTGACGAACCGCTGTGGGGAGGGTTCTGGCAGGGGGATGTCATCGCGCCTGGCTACAGCCTGCCCGCCGTCGAGCTGGCCCTGCTGCGGGCCATCCGTCTCGACGGGACCTGGCCGGAAGGAACCTCGGTCGCTCAATTCCTGGCCGGCTTACATCAAGCCATCTCCAGCCCCCACGCCGGGGTCTGGGTGCTGGCGGCAGCCGGTGAGCCATGTGTCATCTTCGCTTCACTGAGGGGGCAGACATTGGGAATCGGCGGTCAGCCGTCGGCGGTCGGCGGTCAACCCCTGGCGACGGTGGTCTGGTACTGCGCCGCCACAGAACGGCTGCACGCCGGGTATCGAACCCCTCTTGAAACCTTTAATTTTAGCGAGTCAGTTGAACAACGCTCCCTTGACTTTTTAGTTACCCCGCCTTTTGAAGGGGCATCACACCAAATCAATCAAGCAAGCTGGTTGGAGCAAGCAGCGGAACCGGCTAAAATTGGCGGTGGTCAGCCGTCTACGGTCGGCGGTCCCGGCCTGGCCGCCCGGTTAGACGCCGAGATTTTGCGGCTGCGTTTTACTTCTTCAAAATAACCGGCAGATAAATCTCTTCGTCTTCAGCCGCGATGGTAATCCTCACCGCGTCTGTCTGAGGCGTCACGATCTCAGTACTGGTGACAGTCACCGTATTGGTCAAAACCGTGCCCCCTCCCAGTCCGGTGCTGGCTGTGACGGGGAAGGTCAGGGTTATAGAATGTCCCGGTGGTGAGGTCATGATAAACTCAGGCAAAATAAAACACAAACGACTTTTTACAGGCGGGTTAAGCGGTCAATCCTCCATGCACCGGCGACAAAAGTGACTTGCTCCCTCTGTCATTCATGGTAGAATTCTCCCACGTCAAGCAGAACCTGAGGGAAAACCAATGCCAAAAGCCAACAAAAAAATGCGGGTAGCCATGCCGGCCTGGGAAATAGGCCGGGTCGAGAGCGGGCTGGGAGCGAAAATTGGCGGGCTGGGGGTAGTGGTCGAGGAACTGCCACCAGAGCTGGTCAAAGCGGCCGCCAGGCAGGGCATTGACCTCGAGGTCGAAACTCTCACCCCCTGCTTTGCTCACTACGATAAAAGCCAGTTAACCCGGCTTGATCTGCGCCTGCCGGTGACTCTCGAAGGGCAGACCTTTGCCTTTGATGTTTACGAGCACGTTTTCCCCGACGGCCAAAAAGTCGTCTATTTTTGGGATGAATGGCAGTTGAGCTGGACCAACGCCAGCGCCATCTACCCCGACGACCCGCAGCTCGGTCTCAAGTTGTACGCCGCTGTTGGCCAGGCCATGGCCGGTTATATCAAACAGGGTAACTTTGATACCGTTCACCTGCATGATTATCACGTCGGCCTCATCCCTTTTTACCTGGGCGACGATTACCTGCGCCATGTGCCGGCCCATCTGACCATTCACAATGCCACTTACCAGGGCGTCACCCCGCTCATCGGCGGCGGCTATCACTCGCTGGACCGGCTGAATCTGCCCGGCGAAAAATTGTTCCACAAATATTTCGACTTCTTTGACAATCTGAACATCATGAAAGCCTGCATGCTCAAAGTCCATGAAACCGGCGGCAAGATTACCACGGTCAGCGGCGACATTCCCGGCACGTGGGGTTACGCGGCGGAGTTGAAGGAGGGCCACGCCGCGGTGTGGGCCAAAGCCTACGCCCAAAAAGGCAGCCCGCCCGGCGAAGTCTTTGTGCCGAACCGCCACCTGGATCTGTTTGAGAAACTGCCGATTGCCGGCATCACCAACGGTATGAGCGACATCAATCGCCCGGAAAACCTCCCGGAACTCAAGGCCGAGCCGCTCCGCCGCATGCAGGACCGGCGCGGCCCGCATAATCCCATCTTCAAAAGCCCGACCACCCAAACCGAGATGCTGGCCCGCGACCACAGCTTTGATGTGAATCACCTGGACGTAAAGGCCGACCTGAAGCGGCTGCTCCACCTGGAAACCTTCGGTACTGAGCCGGTATGGGACCCAATTTTGATTACCGGCGTGGGCCGGCTGGTGGACCAAAAAAATTTCGGGCTGGTCGCCGATATCATCGAACGCACCCTGGCTTACGACGGCGGGATCAAGTTCATCATCCTGGCCTCCGCCCCGGAAGGCGACGCCGGCGGTAAGGCCACCGAAGCCAACTTCTTCCGGCTGGCGGCTCTCTATCCCCAGCGGGTCTACTTCAACAACACCTTTAATCTGCCCCTCTCCAAACTTATCCTGGCCGGGGGTGATTTCACGCTGATTCCCTCCCGCTTTGAACCGTGCGGCCTGGTGGATTACGAGGCCTCGCTGCTGGGTAATATCGTCATTGGCCGGGCTGTTGGCGGGCTGGTTAAGGTGCGTCACTGCGCTTACCTGTACGATTGGCTGGACATCAGCGACCGCTGGGGTGAGGCCAATGCTTTCTTTGGACAAATCAGAGCTGCCGTTGATGCTTATCGTTACAACCATGCCCACCACGATTATCTCATCCGCACCGCGATGGCTATCAACAGCAGTTGGGACGCATCTGCCGCCAAATACATCGAGATGTATCATTATGGCTTGTTGACCCAAAAATGGCAGGCCGACCGCCGCCACTTGATTGAAAGTTTCATTCGTACTCTAAAAACAGATCGGGCCATGTTTGCCGAATTCTTTATTCCCGGTCAGCAAGAGTATGCGGATCGCCTTGATTGGGAGTTGAAACAGGCGCTATCATGAGGATGTGGAAATTTGGAAGGCTGGAAAAAAGTAAAACCAGTCCTCCAATCTTCCAACCTTCTCATCGCCTACCAATTTTTTGCCATCAAAATTTCGGAAGGTGCCATGTAGCGGGGTTAATAGTGACATTTATCACTAATAAGAAGGGGATTTATAGGGTATACTTATAGTCGGCCATTTAATGCCTTTGACTCCCAGAAATACATCGTCTATAATGCCAGCAAATCAAAATCTTACCAGCAGGTATAGACTCGATGCTCGCCAGCCTCAAATCTGCTTCGCGCTGGCTTCACCCCGGCCTTGGTCTAAAACGATGGTTGGCGCCACTCTTGTTAGGGGTCATTATTTTGGCCCTGGGCATTGCCCTGTTTTTACGGGATTTGTACGCTGAAAGCAGCTATCCCTCTTTTCTGCATCTCCTTTTATTGCAAGGTTGGCCGCGCTGGCTGAGAGCCATTTTATTTGGCGCGATTGGCCTGGGCTTAGTTGCATTCAGTATTTACCAACTCAATAAAACGCTCCTGAGCGCATTTTTGCCCCATAAAGTTACCGCAGCTTATGTCGCCGAACAGGTTTACTTCCGGCAGCGGCAGCGTCAAGGTCCCAAAGTAGTGGCTATTGGCGGGGGCACCGGTCTGAGCATTCTCTTGCGCGGGTTAAAACGCCATACCGATAACATCATCGCCCTTGTCACCGTGGCCGATGACGGCGGCTCTTCCGGCAAACTCCGGCGGGAGCTAGGTGTGCTGCCTCCCGGCGATTTTCGCAACTGCATTGCCGCCCTGGCCGACGACGAGGCGCTGACCACCCAGCTTTTTCAGTATCGTTTTCGCAGCGGGCAGGGGTTGGAGGGGCACAGCTTTGGTAACCTGTTCATCACGGCAATGGCTGGAGTGACCGGCACCTTCGAGAAAGCTCTCTATGAGAGCGGCCGCGTCCTCAATATTAGGGGGACAATTTTACCGAGCACCCTGGAAAACGTGATCCTCATGGCCGAAGTTAGCGAAGGTGCCCAAACCCGCAAAGTTGAAGGTGAAAGCGCTATTCCTGCGGCCAAGTTACCGATCGAGCGGGTCTATCTTGAGCCGGACACGCCGCATGCCTTTCCGCCGGCGCTGCAAGCTCTCTTAAGTGCCGATCTCATTGTCGCCGGGCCGGGCAGTCTCTACACCAGTGTTATTCCTAATTTGCTGGTGGCTGAAATTGCCACAGCTATTCGCGCCAGCAGCGCACCCAAAATTTATATTTGTAATGTCGCCACACAGCCGGGTGAAACCGATGGCTACTCGCTGGATGATCACGTACAGGCCATCGAAGCTCATGCGAACCTCAGTTTCAATTTTGTTCTGGCAAATAATAATCTCGCCCACTCCATTCCCGAAGACATGAGCCACCTGCAAGCTATCTTGCCCATTCCTCCCAGCGATAACCGCTACGCCGTCATCGCCGCCGACGTAGTTGACGAACAACACCCCTGGCGTCACGACCCGGTCAAATTAGCCGATGAATTAATGAGTTGGTATAAGAAAATTAAGTGACAGGGTGACAGGTAGCAGGTTAGCAGGTCGCAAAATATTGTTTGCGACCTGCTGCCTTGCTACTTTGCAACTTGCTACTTTGAAAATTAACTTTATTCAAGATTTGGAGGAAAATCTATCATGGCAACAAAAGTTGGAATCAATGGTTTTGGCCGTATTGGCCGCCAGGTATTCAAAGCGATTCGTGACAACTACGGCGACAGCCTGGAAGTTGTCGCGGTCAACGATATCGGGGACATCCCAACCATGGCTCACCTGCTCAAGTATGACTCAAACTATGGCAAGTTTGATGGGAAGGTAGAAGCGGTTGAAGGTGGGATCAATGTTGACGGCAAATTGCTCAAAGTGCTGGCCGAACGCGACCCGGCGAATCTACCCTGGGGGAGCCTCGGTGTTGACATCGTCGTCGAAAGCACGGGCCTCTTTACCGATGCCAGCAAAGCCGGCGTCCACCTCAAAGCTGGCGCGAAAAAGGTTATCATCAGCGCCCCGGCTAAGGGTGAGGATTTGACCATCGTCCTGGGCGTCAACGACGAAATGTACGATTCGGCTAAACACCACATCGTTTCCAATGCCTCTTGTACCACCAACTGCCTGGCTCCGGCGGCCAAGGTTGTTAACGACAAGTACGGCATCGTCAAAGCGATGATGACCACCGTCCACGCCTATACCAACGACCAAAAAATTCTGGACCTGCCCCACAAAGATTTGCGCCGCGCCCGCGCCGCGGCCATGAGCATCATTCCCACCACCACCGGCGCGGCCAAGGCTGTCGCCCTGGTGATCCCCGAATTGAAGGGCAAGTTCGATGGTTACGCCTTACGCGTGCCCACCTCTACCGTCTCGGTGGTTGATTTCACCGCCGTAGTGGAAAAGGAAGCCACCACCGAAGAGCTGCGCCAGGCCTTCCGTGACGCTGCCGCCGGCCCCTTGAAAGGCATTTTGGCCGCCATTGACGAGCAGTTGGTTTCGATTGACTTCAAAGGCGACCCGCACTCCAGCTCGGTGGATTTGCCGTTCACCCAGGTCTTGGGCGGTAAAGGAAATATGGTCAAAGTCGTAACCTGGTACGACAACGAGTGGGGTTACTCGAGCCGCACTGCCGACCTGGCTGATCTGATAGCCAGTAAGCTCTAAACAGAATAGCTCTCATCTGGTTCCCAAACCTCAGTTTGGGAACCAGATTAATATTCAAAGACTCGATTGCCAGATCATTCAAAAAACTACCCGCAAATAAGTTGACGACCTACTTGAAAGATGCTATAATCTCTGACGAAATCTGATCTATAAGATTGTCTCCGCGCGGTTTCGGGCAATTTTAACCCTACCCCCTCAAGGCAAAACTTAAAAATCCAGTTTCTATAAAAACAATCTATAAAGCAGATAATTCTAGCCGCGTCCCCTAAATTACCACTAAATCGGGCTTACTATAGCGTATAAATCCATATAAATTAAAAAACCTAGAACCTTCAATAGATTACGCTTTTTCTGTAATTAAATTTTGTCATATATCTATGACTTGCCAGTCACTCTAACCAGGGCGCCACTTTAAAGCAGTTTTTAACGATACCAGTCTCTTTGGCGATTGCCCTCATCAGGCATACTAAAAAGCACGATCCAATCAGGTAACAAGTAAATTCGGCAACCTTAGTTTTGGTATGAGAAGTTTACTTGTTCCAGACTGAAGCCAACGGACTCGATTTTCATCCATTGATCTCAGTCCATTATCTGTTTCCGTTTGCTCAAAAATCATCCCTATTAGCACTCATATTTTAGGCAATCATTTTAGGAGCTTTTACTATGAACATGGCTCAACTCGAGGCCAAAACCCTTGAAGACCTGCGCGGTTTGGCCAGGGAATTTGAAATTTCCGGCTACAGTAAGCTTAAAAAGGACGATCTCATCCTCAAAATTCTTAAAAACAATGCCGAAACCCAGGGGTTTATCTTTGGCGGCGGCGTGCTCGAAATTATTCAGGATGGTATTGGTTTTCTACGCTCGGTAGACTTGTTGCCCGGCCCGGACGATATTTACGTCTCGCAGAGTCAAATCCGGCGCTTCGGCTTGCGTACCGGCGATATGGTTATCGGGCAGGTGCGCCCACCCAAAGATACCGAGAAGTATTTCGGCCTGCTGCGCGTCGAGGCCGTCAATGGGCTTGACCCGGAAACGGCCAAGCAGCGCCCCGTCTTTGAGCGGCTTACCCCTATTTTCCCCCACCAGCGGCTCAGACTGGAAACACAGCGCGATATTCTGTCTACCCGGCTCTTGGACATCCTGGCACCTATCGGCCGGGGCCAGCGCGGCCTGATTGTTTCGCCGCCCAAAGCCGGCAAGACGACCATCCTCAAACAAATCGCCAACGGCATCAGCGCCAATCACCAGGATGTGCATATGATGGTCGTCCTGATTGGCGAGCGCCCCGAAGAAGTCACCGATATGGACCGCTCCGTAGATGCCGAAGTGATGGCCGCTACTTTTGACGATCCCGAATCTGACCAAACCCGTGTGGCCGAAATGGCCCTGGCCAAAGCCAAGCGCCTGGTCGAAGGTGGGCGTGATGTGATCATTCTAATGGACTCGCTCACCCGCCTGGCCCGGGCCTACAACCTGGTAGTGCCGCCCAGCGGCCGAACCTTATCCGGCGGTATTGATCCGGCGGCTCTGTACCCGCCCAAGCGTTTCTTTGGCGCGGCTCGCAATATCGAAGAGGGGGGCAGCCTGACCATTATCGCCACCTGCTTGGTAGATACCGGCAGCCGCATGGACGACGTGATCTATGAAGAGTTCAAAGGGACGGGCAATATGGAAATGCACCTCAGCCGCAAACTGGCCGAACGGCGCTTCTTCCCGGCCATTGATATCGAGCGATCCAGCACCCGCCGCGAAGATTTGTTGCTACCCCCCGAAGACCTGGCCAAAGTTTGGACCCTGCGCCGGATGATTACGGCTGTTGGCGGCGGTCCCGAGGCGACCGAAATGATTCTGGAGCGCCTGCCTAAAACCGATAACAACGCCGAATTTTTAGCCACCCTGAATAAAGAGATTTATTGATCTACGGCAGTTGGCTATTTGACATATTGAAAGAGGTCCGCTATCATGCGGACCTCTTTTGTGTTTAGGCCGATTTTTTAGGCATATCTGCCTAAGCAATGTTGCTTAGAATGCTTGTCATCTAAAGTGTATGCAGCAACCGCTTAGCAAAAAATATCCCAAGAGCAGTTCTCGAGCAACTCCGCCAGCCCAGACTGTACCTGATGCCTCTGGCGTATCTAGCCTGGCAGGTCTGGTTAATCCACACCCGTTCAATCTCACGCGGATGGTCGAGATAACTTCCTATTGGCTCAAAAATTCTGCCAGCAGCGAAGCACTCTTTAGCCGCACCTCGGCTCACCTCATCGTAATTTTGCTGGTAGCCCTGACCCTCGGCGTGGGCAGTATGCAAATTCAGTTGGGCCGGATTAGCGCGCTGCGACCCTTTCAACAGACCACCCTCATTGATCCTGTTGCAGCGGCTCCCAGCGTTGACGAAGAAACCGGTGCTCCTCTAACCTTGCCCAGCCAGTTGAATGATTTCCTGGACGATGTGCTGGTCTCAGCAGCAGTGCCTCACACCATCGTTCCCGAGCGCGCCCGCGAACAGATCTCTACCTATGAAGTGCAAAGCGGCGACACCATCTACGGTATTGCCGGCAAATTTGGCCTGGACCCGGAAACGATTATGTGGTCGAATCCGGACCTGGAAAAAGCTCCTGACTTGTTAAGTATCGGCCAGCAGTTAACCATCTTGCCGACTAACGGCGTTTACCATCAAGTCGGCGAAGGCGATACCTTGCAAGGTATTGCCGATACCTTTAAGGTAGACCCTTCCGCTATTTTGAATTACTCGCTCAACGAACTCGACCCGGATAACCCGGTGATAACACCGGGGCAGTGGCTGGTGGTGCCGGGTGGCAGCAAGCCCTTTATTCCCCGGACGGTGGTGGCCTACTACACCGGCGAAATCCCTGAAGGGGCCAGCGAAGGAACCGGCACATTTGCCTGGCCGGCCAGCGGCACAATATATCAAGGATTCTTCCCCTGGCACCCAGCCATTGACATCGCCGCCTATATCGGCGCACCGGTGCTGGCCGGCGATTCCGGCTACGTTATTGTCGCCGGTTGGAGCGATGTCGGCTACGGTTACCATCTCGTCATTGATCACGGCAACGGCTATCAAACCCTATATGCCCACCTCAACTCCATTTACGTGAACGTGGGCGATAATGTGGCTCAGGGTCAGCAGATCGGTGAGATGGGCAACACCGGCAACGCCACCGGCCCCCATCTTCATTTTGAAATTCGCCAGAACACCGTCGTGCGCAACCCGATTGGGATTTTACCGTAGGTTTTTACACTCCGGCCAATTCTTTCCCCTTTTCTAACATCGTCTTCACCGCCTCTTCACTGCCTGCCTCAGCATAGACACGCAATAGCGGCTCAGTACCAGAAGGGCGAATCAGCAGCCAGCTATCGTCAGCCAGGTGATACTTGACCCCATCGTAGCTGTCTACCTTAATCACACTTTCGCCGGCAAGCTGGGCTGGAGCCAGTTCCACCAGGCGCTTGACCATGTCCTCTTTGGAAATAGGATTTTTTAAGTGAATATCGTGGCGTTCGTAACAGGTAGGTCCAAAAGTTCGCTGCAAATCAGCAATTAACTCCGTTAGAGAGACGCCGGCCTCGGCCACAATCTCAAGCAGCAGCAAGCCCATCAAGATCCCATCGCCTTCGGGAATGTGGCCTTTGATGCTCATGCCGCCGGACTCCTCGCCCCCCAGCAGCACATCGTCATTCAGCATGAGCTGGGCAATGCCGTCAAAGCCGACCGGAGTTTCATGCAGAACCAGCCCATATTTTTTGGCCATGCGGTTGAGCAGCAGGGTACTGCTGATAGTTTTGGCAATCGCCCCGCTCATCTTCCGCTTCTCAACCAGGTAGCGTACCGAGAGGGCCATAATCGTATGAGGATCAACAAAATTGCCTCTTTCGTCAACCGCGCCGATGCGGTCGGCGTCGCCATCGGTAGCCAGGCCCAAATAGGCATTTTCGGTCTGCACCATACTGATTAACTCGCGGAGGTTTTTACCCAGCGGCTCCGGGTGAATTCCCCCAAAGCCGGGGTTACGGTCGCTGTGTAGTTCGTGGATTCTTGTATGAGTCCGCGATAAAATTTCTCGGAAGACGCCACGCCCTGCCCCATACATCGAGTCGACCACTACTTTCAGTTCCCCGTTGGAGATAATATCCATATTAATCAGGTTGGTCGTCAGATGTTCATAATAGGGCCAGGCGGGGTCAAATTTGCGAATCAAGCCTCGCTCTTCGGCCAGCTTAAAGTCCATCAGGTTGACCCCGTGCGGCTCGTGAACGGAATAGAGTTTTTGGGCAATCGCCTGGGTTTGATGCTTAGGGGCTGATCCGCCATAAGCGGCTTTAACCTTAAAACCGTTGTAGCGCGGCGGGTTGTGGCTGGCCGTAATCATCACCCCACCGGCTGCTTTTTTGTGAACAATATTGTAACTGATAGCCGGGGTGGGGGCGTCGGCGCGGGCCAGGTAAGCAGTAATGCCGTTGGCAGCCATAACCCTGGCTACCTCGGCCGCAAAGCGATCCGAGAGGAAGCGGGTATCAAAACCAATCACTATCTCCAGCGGCCCGCCGTCCGATTCAGCGGCATCCAGTAAATAGCTGGCCACGGCCTGGCTCACCAGCCGCACATTTTCAAAAGTAAAGCTCTCGGCGATAACAGCTCGCCAGCCGTCAGTGCCAAAGCGAATGGTCATAGGTGAGGTCTCCTCTTAACAGTAGCGATAATTTGGTTTCGCAATACGTTGTGCGTAAAACGTAACGGCTTATTAATGAAGGTGCATTTCATCGAGAAATCTCAGACTTCACGTTTTTCGTTTCAGACAGATTGGTAGGCCTGCCAGCGGTCCTTCAAATAGGATCGGGTTTCTTCAAACTCGACGGCCTGAGCAGCAACGGTGCCTTCATAGCCCACTACCGACAAGCCGGCCACTTCTTGGCCAAATGCAGCCAGGCGGCCCTGGTAAAGCGGCCAGAATGAACTCACAACCTGGCTCGGGTCACACTCCCCCTTGTTAAAAACAACGGCAAAGTCATACACAATCCGCGACCACAAATCAGCCGGGAAATAAAAGCGATCGGGAGGAAGGGCAGCTAAAGCTTCAATCGAAACCAGATTTGCCGGGGTCAATATCTGCTGCCACAACAGCCGGTACTCCATCCAGCCGAGGGCCAGCTCGTCCAGCAGGGGCGCCGGATCTACTTCAGATGGGGAAGGGGAGCTGGCTATAGAGGAGGATAGAGGGGAAACAAATTGGGTCAATGTCGAGAGAGAGGCAAACGCAGACACGTCGAGCCAGTGCTGCCGGTAATCATAAACCAGGCGCAGCATGGCGCTGACCACCGTTTGAAATTGAGTTTGCCACTGCGCCGCCTGGCGTTGGATCGCTCTTTGCTCGGCCTGGCGGGTAGGAGCAGAAGGCAAGACAGGAAATAACTGTTTTTCACCCAAAGCTGACTGGGCCACCCGCCAGGGGCCTAAAACCGCATAGGTAGCCAACCAGGGGGGCAGGCCAAACGTCGCCGCCTCGGTTTCCCAAATATCTTCGTCAAGGATCGCTGCGGCCAGGCGCGGGGAGAGAGCAAAATCAGGCGCGGCAGGATGGCGCACACTCCGGCCCCATAAAGCCCGAAAGAGCGGGTAGACAATCAAATCGCTTAAAGCGCCGTAGGGCAAAGACCAGCGATAGCGTGAGGTAACCAGATCGGCCTTATCTTCCAGAATCAAGTGGGCCAGCCCGGCCAGCCAATTGGGGGCGATGGTCCGCGTCTGGCCGTCCAAAATCACGATGGCTTTGGCATCCAGGGCCAGGGCTGCATCGAGGATGGCGGCAGTGGCGCTGCCCTGCCCCAGCAAGCCTCCATACCGGCTCGTAACCACCGTATCCCTGGAGCCATTGCTGGCTGCTTGGGCGGCAACCGCCCGGCGCGTCGCCGCTTCATGGCCGGCATCTGCATTGATCAGGACTGTCCGCAGGGCCGGGTAATAGTGGTGGGCGCCTGCCAGGGCGGCGCGGGCGACATAGGCCGCAGCCGGCGCATTTTTGAAAGTCGGCAAACCAATCACCAGATCAGCTTCACCGATATTTTTCAGTTGGCGCTGCCCTCTGGGGCGCAGAATCGAATGGTACATACTAACAGTCAATGGTTAATTGTCAATGATCAATGGTCAATGATCGGTTCTGTTATCTGTCACCTGCAACTTGTAACCTGTATTCTACCTCACCAGGCCAAAATAAAAGTTAGGTCGTTGACATTGGTGTTGGTTGGCCCGGTTAGAATCAGGTCATCCAGGGCGGCAAAGAAATTATACGCATCGTTGCGCTGCAGATACTCTACGGGCGCTAAACCTATAGCTTGTGCTCGGCCAACGGTTTGGCCGTCGGCAAAAGCGCCGGCGGCATCGGTCGGGCCGTCGCTGCCATCGGTGCCGAAACAGGTGATCAAGAGGTTGGACCAACCAGCCAGAGCCAGGGCTGCGGCCAAGGCCATTTCTTGATTACGTCCCCCGCGACCATGCCCTTGGAGAGTCACCGTCGTTTCGCCACCCAGGACCAAGCAAGCGGGACGTGGGAGGGGGCCTTCGTCGCGGGCCAGCCCTTTGGCCAGAGCGGCGATAACTTTGCCAACCTCTCGCGCTTCACCTTCTAAAAAAGTGGTTAATAAACGGGCCTCAAATCCAGCCTGCTGGGCCGCCTTAACTGCCGCCTGTGCTGCCAGCCGATTACTGCCAATGATAATATTGTGAACCCGTTCGAAAATCAAGTCACCCGGTTTGGGGGTGTCAGATACTTCAGCGGCAAGACCCGCTCGAAGCCGCCGGATGACTGCCTCAGGCAACGTACGCTGAAGCTGAAATTGTTCCACAATGGCCCAGGCATCGGCAAAGGTTGTGGGGTCGGGCACGGTCGGTCCGGAGGCAATCACTTCCAACGGGTCACCGACCACATCCGACAGGATCAGGGCGTAAACGCTGGCTGGAGCAGCTATTTGAGCCAGCCGCCCGCCTTTGACAGCGGACAGATGTTTGCGGAGGGTATTGACCTGGTTGATGGTCGCTCCCGCCGCCAGGAGAGCTGTGGTGGCGGCTTGCAGATCGCTCAAGGTCAGCGGCTCTGCTGGGAGGGTCAGCAGGGCAGACCCGCCGCCTGAAATCAGGCAAATAATGGTATCGTCCGGCCCGGTTTCCTGGAGCAGGCTCACTATTTCTTGGGCTGCCCGCAAACCGGCCTCATCTGGAACGGGGTGTCCGGCCTCAACAATGTGGATTTTCGACTGCCCTTTTGGGCGTGGATTTTCGATTTTCGATTTTTCGGAAACGTAGCCATACTTGACGATGACATGACCGGTGGTAATTTGGTCGCCAAAAATTTCCTCAATCGCTTCGGCCATGGGCGCCCCGGCTTTGCCGGCCCCAACCACGATGAGCTGGCCCGGTGTTGTCTTGATCTGGCTGACGAGATCAGGCCGGCTGTCAAAGTAATTTTTGACGGCCGCCGCCGGCTCTACTGCTTCCAGCGCGGCTCGGATCATTTGCCAGGCAACCTGACGGAGGTCACCAGAGAGAGCAGATGGGAGCGTATTCATGGCGTTAAAGCATCCACAGCCGTGGCGGTGGCTTCATCAGGGGTAGCCTCGCCCCGAATTACCTGCTCGACAGCTTGCTGAAGAATCCGGCCCAATTGATCGTAACCGGAGAAACCGGGCTGCGGTTGGGCCGAATTCAGTTGCTCGGTCAAAAAAGCCCAATAGGGATCATCGCCGGCCAACTGCTGAAAGGCGCTGTCCCTGGAAGGGATAGATTTGTTCAGGTTGTTCCAGGTGGCATTGTTGCTAGTTGATAAAAACCACTCGATCAAACGCAAAGCTGCTCGCTGCCGATTAATATCATCAGTAATCAAAACCAGAGTCCAACCGTGAGTAACCGCGACCGGAGTATCCTTCTCCGCCTGGACGGGGATGGCGGCAAAGGTCGAATTGTTGAACGAGTCCCGATCGGTCAGGTATTGGCGGACAGTAACGTGGGTCAGCCCTGCCTTACCTTCCAGGTAGGTCGGCCAGAGTTCTTCGGTCGTAGCCACTTCTAAGAGGGTTGAGTCAATTACGTCGTTCTCAAGCGCCTGCTGATAGAAGGTCAGCACATTCCGCAAAACCCGGTCGTCAATTTTAAGCGTCCCTTGATCGGTGTGGAAGACGCCGCCCGCCGAAAAGTATTGGGACAGAGTGGTGTCGTTGACCAAGCCGTTGGTCCCTTTAGCCGGAAAAAGGTAGCGGGTATTACTGCTCAAAACAGTACTCCAGAGCATGGGCGCCGCCGTAAAAACCCTGGTATTGTAAACCAGATGTTCCATTTCCAGACTCAAAGGGACACCCACCAGGCGCTGGTCAATCGTGCCCATTTTGCGGGCGGCGGGAAGTAAATCCTGGACAATGGACCGGTCCAGCCGGTTATCAAGCGTTTGCAACAAACCAGCAGCATCGGCTTGATTGAGGTCCGTAGCATTCATAATCACTACATCCGGCAAAATGGAAGGAGCTACTTCTCTGGCTGTTCTTAGAAAATCCAGGACGCCGCCCTTACCACTCGGTTTTTTCAGCAGGAGTTCAACTTGAATATTAGGATTATTAGCCTCAAACGTGTTCAGGCTGTTGGTCATAAAGTTGCCTGATTCGCCCGCAGCTTTAGGCGAAATAGCTTCAACGGTCCAAAAAGTGAGGGTCAAGGTTCCGCTTTCCGGGGTTGTCGTAGCGGTGATAGCCGGCCCTGCTTCTACAGGGGGAGTACTAACGCGCTGAAATGTAGCGGTTGTTTGAACAGGTGCTTGAGTTTGACTCACCTGGCCGGCAGAGCCAGCCATTTGACAGCCAGGGGCAATAATTAAAGTAAGACCGGTAGTCAGGGGGATAAACCAGCCCAACCAGCGAATAAAGTAATGATACAATAAATTCATCTCGATTCTCACTATAAGCGTTATCAAAAAACTGCCACCGTATTATACCACAAAAGAGCTTTGCTGATTCTACGGGGTTCTGCTAGAATGGGCTTGCAGCTTAAATTTAGCAGGAGGGGAGCAATTTAATGGATTTAGCAGCGACCATTCGGAGCGTGCCGGATTTTCCCATCGCGGGCATCTTATTTTACGACATTACGACATTGCTAAAAGATCCGGCTGCTCTCAAAGAGAGCATAGATCGTTTAACCGCACAGTATCAATCCGCCGGGGTGGATGTGGTGGTTGGGATTGAGTCCCGAGGCTTTATCTTCGGTATTCCCTTAGCTTACAACCTGGGGGTCGGCTTTGTGCCGGTGCGGAAGCCGGGCAAACTCCCCGCAGCAACTCTCTCCGAAAGTTATGCCCTGGAATACGGAGTAAATACCCTGGAAATCCACGAGGATGCTATTACCAAGGGCCAAAAAGTTTTGGTGGTGGACGATCTGCTGGCCACGGGCGGCACGGCCAAGGCTACATGTAACCTGGTCGAAAAACTGGGTGGAGAAGTGGTCGGTCTGGCCTTTGCCATCGAGTTGACTTTTTTGAAGGGTCGTGAAATTTTAAAAGGTTACGAAGTTTACTCTTTGCTCCAATACGACCAATAAACGACCCCTCCCTTCACTTCCCCTAAGAGGGGGAAGGTTAGGATGAGGGTCACGGTCATCAGGCTAATTTAAGCATAATTGTCGCCAGAGGTGGCAACGTTAACGACAACGACTGCCCATGTCCATGCCACGGCGTCTCCTCGGTCGCTCTGCCGCCGCTGTTTCCCATATTACTGCCTCCGTAATGGGCCGAGTCGCTGTTGAGAATTTCCCGATAGTAGCCTGGTTTGGGCACACCAACCCGATAGTTCTCACGCGGCACCGGGGTAAGATTGCTCACGACCACCACAAATTCATCCATGGATTTGGCGTTACGGATGAATGAAAAGACGCTGTTATCGCTGTCATTGGCGTCAATCCAGGTGAAGCCCGTCCAGTCAAAATCAATTTCATAGAGGGCCGGTTCCTGTTGGTAAAGATTGTTCAAATCTTTAACAAAACGCTGCAGACCCTGGTGCATCGGCGCATTTAAGGCTGCCCACTCCAGGCTGGTGTTAAAATTCCACTCCTGCCACTGGCCAAATTCCCCACCCATAAAGAGCAGTTTCTTGCCCGGGTGTCCCCACATAAAACCATAATAGGCCCGCAGGTTGGCAAATTTCTGCCATTCGTCGCCCGACATCTTGTTGAGCAGCGACCCTTTGCCATGCACTACCTCGTCATGCGAGAGAGGCAGAACAAAATTCTCGGTAAAGGCGTACAGCAAGCTGAAGGTCATATCGTTGTGATGATATCTACGGTAGATAGGTTCCTTACTCATATACTTCAGAGTGTCGTGCATCCAACCCATGTTCCACTTGAGGCTAAAACCCAGACCACCCATGTAGGTAGGCCGGGAGACCATGGGCCAGGCGGTTGACTCCTCCGCGATGGTGAGCACGCCGGGGAAGAGGCCGTGGACCACCTCGTTGGTCTTACGCAAAAAGCTGACTGCAGCCAAGTTTTCACGGCCCCCGTACTCATTGGGCAGCCACTCACCCTCCTGGCGGGAGTAATCCAGGTATAACATGGAGGCGACTGCGTCCACCCGCAGCCCGTCGAAGTGGTACTTTTCCAGCCAAAATACGGCATTGGAGATGAGAAAAACTCGGACTTCATTGCGGCCGTAATTAAAAATTAATGTCCCCCAATCCTGGTGCTCGCCCTGGCGCGGGTCTGCATGGGAGTAGAGATGTGTCCCATCAAAGTAGTTGAGGCCGGAGCCGTCCTTGGGAAAGTGAGCCGGCACCCAATCCAGGATAACGCCGATATTATGCTGGTGACACTGGTCAATGAAATACATCAAATCTTCAGCCGTCCCAAAGCGGCTGGTCGGCGCATAGAAACCCAACACCTGGTAGCCCCACGAGGCATCCAGGGGGTGCTCGGCGATGGGCAGCAATTCGATGTGCGTGTAGCCCAACTCTGCTACATAGGGAATTAGCTCCGTGGCCAACTCGCGATAACTCAGGTAGCGCGTTCCCCACTGCTCATCGGCTACCTTGCGCCACGACCCCAGGTGGACTTCGTAAATGGACATGGGCCGGTCAAAGTTTTGTCGGTCATGGCGGTGGTTGATCCAGTCGCCGTCGCCCCACTGGTAGCGGTCGAGATTGGTCACGACCGAACCGGTTTTGGGTCGCTGCTCCATGGCAAAACCATACGGATCAGCTTTGTCAAAACTCTCGCCGTGCTGGCTGACCACCCGATATTTATAAACGGCATACTCCTCCAGCCCCGGCACAAACAGAGTCCAAATCCCGCTGTTGCTGGAGTGCATGGGGTGACTTTCGCCGTGCCAGCCGTTAAAATCACCCATCAGATAAATCTGCCGGGCGTTGGGCGCCCAAACGGCAAAATGGACACCTTTTTCGCCGTTCATTTCGATCAGATGCGCCCCCATTTTTTCGTAGGCGCGTTCGTGAGTCCCCTGCCCGATCAGGTAAAGATCAAAATCGGTCAAAAATGGGGCAGCGGCAGCAGGCGGCATTTCTTTAGCAGAAATTGTTTTTCGCTTGGTCATGCTTTATATACTCTCTCTAGTTTTGGATAGGGTCATATTAACACAATCACTGTCAGGGGGCAATTTGGGCAGAAGGTGGGTATAGACAGTAGCCAGTATTCAGTAGCCAGGATTCAGAAAATGCTGGTGTCTGGCTAAAGCCTACTAAAATTACTCTTTTAGAACAAATTAGCGTAGGGATTGCGTAGGCTAAATCGCTTACTTATAGTTGCCAAGCCGTAAGCCATCATGCTATAATCGGCAATTAGATAGTAAATTGTTGCCTACCTGGGGAACAGTTGGCAATAAACAATTTGGAGGAAGGTTAAGATGACCGCAACAACACAACGACGCCAGGGGGAATTTGCTTCATCTCCGCGCCGCCAGCGTCTCGCCCGGAGAACTCAGCCTGCCGGTTCAACGGTTACTTCTAGTTTAAAAGCAGGCTTGGTTGGCGGGTTTGGTATTTTTCTCTTAATGTTGATCAGTCTGGTACCCTTCGAGTTTCTGGCCTGTTTGGTCATACCGGGTTTTCTGGTGGTCTGGTTGACCACCGGCCTGCTGGCCGGTATTTTTGCTGGCGATAGTGTACAAAACAGTCACCAGGGCGGGAAAGTGGGTTGGATGGCTGGTTTCTGGGCCGGTGTCATCGGCGGCATTGTAGCGATGGCCATGGCCGCCTTTGGCGTGCTTATGGTGAATTTTGGCCAGAATGTGGCCAACCAATTTACTCCTGATCAGCTAACCGGACTGGTTAATTATGGTCTCACCCCCGAAGTTATTGCTTTGGCGGGGCGTGTCTCCGGGGCGCTGCTGGTATATGGCGTTATTGGGTCACTGGTCTCCGGCCTCTTTAGCTCTATCGGCGGAATGATTTATCCCAAATTGAGCAGCTAAGCCGATCACCCCTGTTTTGTTTATCCCAAAAGCTCCCGCCCAACGGGGGCTTTTTTGTTACCTAAATCAGGGTTTGACAATTGACAATTAACTGTGGACCACTAATAATTTGCCTCTATGACTTTCAAATCCGCTGCCGAAAAACATCAATACGTCAATACTATGTTCGCCCGCATCGCCCACCGTTATGATGCCATGAACCGGATCATGACCGGCGGGCAGGATAAGCGCTGGCGCAAATTGTTAATCCAACAAGCTCATCTGCCGCCAGGCGGCAAGCTGTTGGATATAGCCACCGGCACGGGCGACATCGCTTTTGAAGCGCTCCAGCAACACCCCGACCTGGGCCAGGTTGTTGGCGCGGATTTTACCCTGCCGATGCTGCACGAAGCGCAGCGAAGAGCAGCGGGGGAGCAGAGGACTGTCGGCGCGGAGCGCCAGACGGGGGGAGCAGGAGGGCCAAAAGATATTGCTAACGCCTCCTCGCCTCCTCGCCTCTTCGCCTCTTCGCCTCTCAGTTGGAGTGGAGCCGATACCCTGCATCTGCCTTTTCCCGATAATACCTTTGATGCGGTGACCAGCGGCTTCTTGCTGCGCAATGTCACCAGCGTATCGTTGGCCCTGGCCGAGCAGCGGAGAGTTTGCCGGCTGGGGGGACGGGTGCTGATTTTAGAAATTCCGCGCCCGGCGGATAATTGGTTTGGTCGCTTGTTCCGTTTCTATTTTCACCGCCTGGTGCCGGTCATCGGCGGCTTGATCAGCGGCCAGCGCGACGCTTACACCTATTTGCCGGCTTCAGCCGAGGTTTTTTTGCGCCCGGATGAACTGAAAGCCGAAATGGAAAAGGCCGGTCTACGGGAGGTGCACTATACGCTGCTGATGTTTAACACCGTGGCTTTGCATGGGGGGGTAAAATGAGCAGGGGAGCAGGGGAGCAGGGGTGACTAAGAATTTCAACTTGTCTCCTGCCCATAAATTCAACAAAGCTGACGAGCGGGGAGTGCCCAGCCTCGTTTGGCGAGCCGGGCAGGGCCGGCGGCTGGCCATGATCCAGGCGGCGGCCGGTGGACGGCTTTCAGTAGAGAGCCAGGTGCTGGTGGATGGCTGCGGCGTGGGCTTGTACATCCGGGCGCTGCGTCAATTTACGCCCCACGTCTTCGGGCTGGATATTGAGCCGGAGCGCGTTGCGGACAGCTATGTTCACTCACCGCTCGTCCATGTGGCTGCCGGAGAACATCTACCCTATCCGTCCAACCATTTTGACCTGGTCCTCAGCCACGAAGTCATCGAGCACGTGCAAGACGACGCCTTGGCCCTGGCTGAGATGGTGCGTGTGCTCAAAAAAGGAGGCCGAGCCATCATCTTTTGCCCCAACCGGCTCTATCCGTTTGAAACCCACGGCCACTATTGGCGCGGTCAATATCATTTTGGCAACACCCCGTTCATCAACTACCTGCCCGATGTGCTGCGAGACCGGCTGGCTCCGCATGTGCGCGCTTACACGGCCAGCGATTTACGAAAGTTGATTGCCAACCTGCCCGTCGCCGTGATAACCCATACCCAAATCTATCCCGGCTACGATAACATTGTCGCCCGCAACCCTACGTTGGGTCGCGTCCTGCGGCAAGTCACTTATGCCCTGGAACAAACCCCCTTGAGACAATTCGGCCTATCCCATTTTTTTGTTATCGAGAAGACTTGACGCCCGCTCTCACGCGTTGGAAAAACGACGGTCTAGCACCGCCTGTTTTTCATCTCCAAATCATCTTCTTGCTATTAAGTAAAAAGACCGCAGAGGCTTGAGAAACCGCTGCGATCCGATTATCAGGCCAAGTAATTTTAGTCTGCCTCATCGTCGTGTAATCTTACGGCTCGTCTCGCCAGAACCGCCGAACCTACTTCCAGGTACCGGTCAATAATGTCGGTTAAATCGTCGGGGAGGACAGTTTTTATCAGGTAATCGTCAGCCCCGGCTTGAATGGCCTCATCAATGAGCGCCTGCTCCTGGTACGCTGAAAGCACTAAAATAGGAATATCTTTGGTCACTTTTAACTTACGCAGCCGTCTGATGGCGTCAACCCCGCTCATCCGGGGCATCATCATATCCATCAAAATCAACGCCGGACGCCAGGCTTTAGCTTTTTGAATCCCCTGGTGACCATCGTCGGCGGTGATAACTTCATAGCCGGCCTGAGTTAGCAGAAAACTCAACATTCGCTGCGTATCGGGATTGTCTTCAACACAAAGAATTTTAAATTTCGACATGGGAAGCCCTCCGCTAACGTTATTTATTCTACCA
Source organism: Anaerolineales bacterium (assembly GCA_015075185.1). GTDB lineage: Bacteria > Chloroflexota > Anaerolineae > 4572-78 > J111 > DSQQ01. The sequence continues at coordinate 1,811,452 of JABTUW010000001.1, forward strand.
CATGGGCAACAGTGTGTAAACTTGATTGCTCGATATTCTGTTAAGTTTTTAACAATTGGAGGAGAAAGACCTCAAAGGTTTTAAAAACCTTTGAGGTCCACCCCCAAACTTTAAGACTTGCCCAACCTCCCCCTTTCTGCTAACATGACGCTTTGGTAGGCAAAGGATCAGGAGAGCCATGCTAACGAATCGCAAAGTGATGATTACCCGTCGCCGCCGCCGCCGGCTGCTGGAACAAAAACCAAAGATTTTTCTCTATCTTCTAAACGCAGCCATTGCCCTGGTGGCTGTTGTCGTCGTCGCTATTCTGGGGATCATTCTCACCGGCGTCGGTTCGGCCTACGCCTTCTACGAGAGCTTCGCCCGGCAGTTGCCCGACCCAACCGCCATCGAAACCGAGCAGGAGGATTTTGAAACCACCAAAATCTTTGACCGCACCGGCAAGACGCTGCTCTATGAAATCTTTGACCCATATCGAGGCGACCGCAGCTACATTAGCTTGAGTGAAATACCCGAATTTTGCCGGGAATCTACGATCATCCTGGAAGACAAGAACTTTTACAATAACCCCGGCTTTGACCCGGAGGGCATTGGCCGCGCCTTTGTCCAAAATCTGCGCGGGGAACGAATTCAGGGCGGCAGTTCCATCACCCAACAGCTCATCAAAAATATTTTGATTAACGAAGAAGAACGGACCCAGCTTTCTTACACCCGCAAAGTCAAAGAAGTCATCTTGGCCATCGAAATTACCCGCCGCTTCAGCAAAGATCAGATTTTGGAATGGTACTTCAACACAAACGGTTACTTTAACCTGGCGTACGGGATTGACGCGGCTGCGCGGGTCTATTTTGACAAGCCGGCCAGCGCCCTCTCCAGGGCCGAATGTGCCATGCTGGCGGCCATTCCTCAAAATCCTTATTACAACCCCATTGACAACCTCGATATCGCCAAGAACCGCCAGCGGATTACCCTGAACCGGATGGTTGAGGAAGGGGCGATTACGGCGGAAGAGGCTGACCAGATATACAACGAATCGCTCAAAGTCAGGCAGGAGGAGGAAAAACGCTTCGACATTGTCGCGCCCCATTTTGCCGTGCATGTCCGCAAAGAGTTGGAGCGCACCCCCGAACGCTACAACATTGCCGACCCGGAAATGATTTATCGCGGCGGTCTAAAAATCTATACCACTCTTGATCTTGACTTGAACAAAAAAGCCCAGGAAATTGCCGCCACGCACATCAAACAACTCCTGGAAGAGGAGCATAATGCCAGCAACGCCTGCGTGGTTTCGATCCGGCCCAAAACCGGCGAGATTCTGGCCATGGTCGGCAGCGTGGATTATTGGGATGAGAAAAATGACGGCAATGTCAACGTCTGTACGGCTGATCCTGGCCGCCAGCCTGGCTCGTCGTTTAAACCCTTCAACTATATGACCCTTTTCTCTCAGGGCGTTTACAATGCCGCCACGATGGTCATGGATGTGCGCCAATCCTTCCCCGACGACCCCAACCCGCCCTACGTGCCCGAAAATTACGACCCGACCGGCCTGGGTAAATATCATGGGCCGGTGCGCTTGCGCAATGCTCTAGCCAGCAGCTACAACATTCCCGCTGTCTGGGCTTTGAGCAAAGCCGGGGTTAAGAATGTCATCGCTACCGCCCACCGCATGGGCATCACCACCCTTAACCAGGATTATTATGGACTGGCGCTCACGTTAGGCGGGGGTGAAGTCAAGCCCCTGGATATGGCCTATGCTTACAGTGTTTGGGCTAATTTGGGGATTATGGCCGGCCAGCCCGTGCCCGAAGTATACCGCCGCCCCGGCCACCGCACCCTCGATCCGGTCTCGATTTTACGAATTGAGGACAATGCCGGCAATGTAATTTACGAATACAAACAACCCACCACCGAGCAAATTGTTGATCCCGCCCTGGCTTACCTGATGGTGGACATTTTATCTGATAACAACGCCCGGACCCCCGGTTTTGGGGCCAACAGCGTGCTGAAAAAGGATTTTGAAGACCGACCCATCGCCGCCAAAACCGGCACGACCAACAACTTTAGAGACAACTGGACGGTCGGCTTCACCCCGCAGCTTGCTACGGCGGTATGGGTGGGCAATAATAACAACGAGGAGATGAAAGACGTCACCGGCCTGTCCGGCGCAGCGCCGATCTGGCATGATGTGATGCTCTACTACCTGCAAGACAAGCCGGTGGAAGAATGGCAGCGCCCGCCCGGCCTGGTAAATGTTCGGGTGGACTCACTTTCCGGCCTCCTGCCCAGCGAATACACGCCCGGCAGCGTGGTCGAACTTTTCCTCGAAGGCACCGAGCCGACGCAGCGCGACAATGTCCACCAGATGTTCCGCATCAACCGCGAGAATGGCAAACTGGCCACGGCCTACACCCCGCCTGAACTAGTGGAAGAGCGCGTCTACGAGATCTACCCGCCAGTGGCCGCTGATTGGGTGCGTGAGAACGGCATTCCGCTGCCGCCGACGGAGTATGACGACAGCACCGGCCCGGCCGTCAACGTGGGGCCGGTCGCCATTATCAGCCCGCGCCCTTACGAGTATATCAAAGGCGGCCAAATTATTACCGGCAACGCCAAAGCCGATAATTTCCAACTCTATCGCCTGGAGGTGGGCAAAGGGCTTAACCCCGCCGAGTGGCGGCAGTTGGGCCAGGATTACAGCAACCAAGTTGAAAACGCGCCCCTGGAATTTTGGGATACGGCGGCTGAGGAAGAGGGGCTGTATACGTTGCAACTGACCGTCGTCAAAGGCGATCAAGGCCTCGAGCGCAAAGCCGTTCAAGTTACGGTAGATAACACCCCGCCCACGGTCGAATTGATCAATCCGGACGCCGATAAAACCTACGTGCAGGAAGATGATCTCTGGGTCAATATTCAAGCCGACGCTGCGGATAACTTCTCGATGAACCGGGTGGAGTTTTTCCTGGACAATCAAAAAATTGGCGAAAGCACGGTTGCGCCCTACACCCTGCGCTGGAACATCGTCATGACGGATACTCCTATTCTCTATCAAGAAGCGCCGATTGTTCAGCCGGTCGTCATTACCCAGCCGGACGGCTCCATCACCACCACCGGCGTTATGACCGTCAGTGAAGTGATCAGTGTGACCCAAACCATCACCGACCCGGCGGAATTGGCCACCTGGCCCGCCGGCTTTGCCCCCGAAAAGTGGATCGGCTATCAAAAAGTCTATTCGGGCGGCTTCAGCATCATCAGTACCACCCTAAACTACACCGAAACCCACCTGATCCATGTCGTCGCTTACGACTCGGCCGGGAACGAAAGCAAGACCGAACCCATCCGCATCCAGGTCAGGCATAAAGAGGAGGAAAAGGAAGAGGAAGAAGGGGCAGACCAGAGTCAGGGCTATCTTTTGCCGCCCATTTATCGGAAACGCAGCCCATTTGCCGCCCCCATTGGCTTGCGACAGACCCCGTTTGAAGGACGCTATGCCAGGAGAGGATACGCGATTTCAGCTATGATGCCGCTCCAGGTTAATAAACAATTATGCTTATCTTAATCACCAACGACGACGGCATCCATGCCCCGGCCCTGTTCCCGCTGAAAAAGGCGCTCGACACGGTGGCCGAGACGCTGGTTTTTGCCCCCGACCACAACTGGTCGGCTTCCGGGCATCCCAAGACCATGCACAAACCCCTCCGGGCCGACCCGTATACCCTGCCCGACGGCAGCCAGGCTTTTGTCTCTTCGGCCCCACCGCCCGACTGCGTGGCCCTGGCGATGCTGGGCGTGATCGAGCGCCGGCCCGATCTGGTTGTCTCCGGCATTAATCACGGCGCTAACCTCGGCTACGATGTCTTTTACTCCGGCACGGTCGCGGCGGCGGTGGAGGCGACCATCGAAGGGCTGCCGGCCATCGCCATTTCCCGTGATTTTGAAGAAAAAGAAATGGACCTGGCCATCTCGCGCGGCTTCAGCGATGAAGCCCTGCGGATGGAACATGCAGAAATTGACTACGCGCCGATGGCGGCCTACTGCGCCAGGTTAGCCCAAAAAGTGTTGGAGCACGGCCTGCCGGCCAACATGCTGCTCAATGTCAATATTCCCAGCGCCCCCTGGGCGCACATTAAAGGCGTTGAACTGACCCGCCTGGGCCAGCGCGTGTACCGGGATGAACTGGTTGCCCGGCAGGACCCGCGCGGGCGGCCCTACTATTGGATCGGCGGCCAGCCGCCGCGGGGCGTCCCCGATCATGGCACCGACATCTGGGCGCTGGCCAATAACCTGATTTCCATTACCCCCATCAACCTGGATCTGACCGCCTATCGCTTCATGGACGAATTGAAACGCTGGAAGTTGGAGGAGCTATGAAAAGAGACGAAGACGCGAAGACTCGAGGAAGCGAAGAAATCAAAACCTGCTCGCCGCTTCGCGTCCCTACTCCCTACTCCCTACTCCCTACTCCCTTATGAACTTTCCGCCCTATCCCACACGCAGCGGTTTTGTTTCTCTGGGGCTTGCGCTGATTACCTGCGCCGCTGCCATCATGCTCGTCAACCTGCTGCCGCGCCAAAATAATCTGGCCGATATATTCAAACTCCTGGTCGGAATTTTGGCCATTTTGGGGGTGATGCTGCTGGTCCTCTATTGGGCCGTCGTTGCGTTTAAACTACACTACCACCTTAGCCGCAATGGCCTGGCTATCCAGTGGGGCCTGGCGCAAGTGCTCGTCCCCATTGAAAGCATCAAGGAAATTGTCCCCGGCAAAACGCTGCCAGCTCTCCCCACCTTTAGAGGTTTAAATCTGGCCGGATTGCGCTTCGGCTGGGGTGAATTGGCCGAGTACGGCAAGCTAAAATTTTTGGCCACGGCCGCCCCTACCGAAAGCCTGCTGGTAGTCACGCCCCAGCAGACGTATGTTATCTCGCCCCGGCAGCCTGCTGATTTTCTCGCAGCCTGGCAGGCTCGCCAGGCCCTTGGCCCCACCCAGCACTGGTCGGTGGGCTTGCGCCGCAGTTGGCCCTTCAGCTACCCTCTCCTGGCCGACCCGCTGACGTGGTGGCTGTTGGGTCTGGGCGCGCTGGCCTGTTTCTCGCTTTTGGGTTATCTCTGCCTCAACTTTGCCGAGTTACCGCGTTCCCTGCCCATTCATTTCAATGCCTTTGGGGTGGCCGACCGCATCGCCGATAAATCAGCCCTCTTCACCCTGCCGCTGGCCGGTGCAGCCGTGCTGTTAGTCAATGCCTTTTTCGGCGGCCTAGTTTATCGCTGGGAAAAAGTAGCGGCTTATTTGTTATGGGCCAGCACTGTGGCTGTGCAGGTTTGCCTGTGGGTCGCCGTCATGACGTTAACATGATTTAGGAAAAAGCATGGACAACCAAAAACGCAACCGGCTGTTGGCAGTACTTTTTGTGGGCGTGCTGATGGCCGCTCTGGACATCGCCATTGTTGGCCCGGCCCTGCCGACCATTCGTAACTACTTTAATGTAGACGACCGGGCTGTGACCTGGCTGTTTACTACTTACGTCTTTTTTAACCTGATCGGTACTCCCTTAATGGCCAAACTGTCGGACCTGTGGGGGCGGCGCTCCGTTTACCTGGCCGATATTATCTTGTTCGCGCTGGGGTCCCTTATCGTCGCATCGGCCCCCTCTTTTGCCATCGTCCTGCTGGGGCGAGCTATCCAGGGCTTAGGCTCCGGCGGAATTTTCCCGGTGGCCTCCGCCGTTATCGGCGATACCTTTCCTCCTGAGAAGCGCGGCGGCGCCCTGGGCTTGATTGGCGCTGTCTTTGGCCTGGCTTTTATCGTCGGACCTATTATCGGCGGGCTGCTGCTGCTGGCGCATTGGCGCTGGCTCTTTGCCATCAATCTACCGATTGCCTTAGCCGTGCTCCTGGTCGCCCCACCGCTTTTACCCAACATTCCCCTGCAAAATCGCCGGCCATTCGATTGGACAGGGATGTGGGTCCTGGCTTTGATGCTAAGTTTCCTCACCTACGGCCTGACCCAGATTAACACGGCTCATTTCTGGGCCAGCGTGACCGGGCTACGGGTGTGGCCTTCACTGGCCCTGGCCCTGCTCTTGCTGCCTCTTTTTATTTTCCTTGAACGCAGAGCCGCCGACCCGGTGCTGGATTTGCGTCTGTTTGCCTCGCGGCAGTTGTCATTGGCCAGCTTGCTCTCTTTTGGGGCTGGCCTGGGCGAGTCGGGGGTAATTTTTATTCCAGCCCTGGCCGTAGCTGCTTTTGCTGTAAGCGACTCAAACGCCAGCTTTTTATTAATGCCTGTTGTGCTGGCCTTGGCCGTCGGTGCGCCAGTCTCCGGGCGAATGTTGGACAAAGTTGGTTCTAAAGTAGTGATTATGAGCGGCGCTAGTTTGCTAACGATAGGTATCCTGCTGTTAAGCTTTTTCCCTCAGAGTTGGATCATCTTCTTCAGCGCGGGTGTTTTGATGGGTTTGGGCTTGTCTGCGCTGCTGGGCGCCCCCATCCGCTACATTATGCTCAACGAAGCCCCGGCGGAAGAACGAGCGGCGGCGCAAGCCCTTATCACCATTTTCACCGGCGTCGGCCAGTTGACCAGTGGGGCGCTGGTAGGCGCTATTGCGGCCAGCTTTGGCGGCGGTGTGACCGGCTACAGCTCGGCCTACGGCGTCCTCGGCCTGGTGACCCTGGTGATGATTCTTCTGGCCGCCGGCCTGAAGAGCCGCGCCGCCGAATTAGCCACAATTGCCCAAAGTGCCGTCACCCCACCCGCTGTTCAACACCCCGATAAAATCACCGAATTGGCCAGCCCCTCAATTTCAGGTAAATTGTAATTGCCTGTCGCCCGTGTTATAATTTTGTTATACCGAGCTGCACCCCCCAACTAAAAGCGACGCCTGGCTCCAACCCGGCTCATTGACTTGAGGTACCCACTGTTGAGCGAAGCCAAACTTAAACGATACCTCAAAATTCTCCAAAAAGATTTGAATATCCTCCGCGAGCGCGAGGCCAAGTATGGCGGCAATGCGCCGGTCGAGCTGCTGAACCAGATTGAGGACTACCAGACGGCCATCGAGCTGGTTAAGGCGCGTCTGGCCGGCAGCATCTCGGATGAGCAGCTTAACGAGCAACTGGCCCCCCTCAATATCAGCCACGACTACAGCCGGGCCAACGTCATTCCCGTTCCCACCTTACCCTTGATCTTCGTTGCGGTCAGCGTGTTGGGGCTGCTCAGCTTCATCTCCTATCGGCTGGTTACGCCCGCCCTGCCGCCCACCGCTACGCCCACCCCTGTTCCTACCCCGTCGCAGATGAGCGGCGATTTCAATATTGCCGTGGCCGAAATTGGTCAAAAGGACGCTGACGGTCAATTGATTTCCTCACCCGACGGCCAGCAGCTCGGCCAGTGGATTTTCAGCGAATTAGAGAACGAGTACAAGAACCTGCCTCAAGAATTCAACGTACAGGTCTGGCACGACGGCCCGGAGCTGGCCGCCAAAAATGTCAAGATTGGCCTGGTAGCCGACGACGAGGCCGCCGCCAACCTGGCCAGAACGATTCAAGCGAATCTGGTCATTTACGGCAATTTGGACGGCAGCCAAAATCCGGCTAATTTTGTCCCCAAGTTCTACGTAAAACCGCTGCAAGGTGAAACCGGCGAGCTGGACGAGTTAAAAGGCCCCTTTCAATTGGGCGCACCCATCTCCATCCCTATCCCGCTCGATCCCACCGACCCGGTGCTGATCGCTTCGCTGAAGCCGGAGGTCAGCCTGCGGGCCAGGGCGCTGCGCTGGTTCACCATCGGTTTGATCTGGGATCTGGCCGGCCAAACGGTCAGAGCCTGGGAAACCTTCCAGCAGACTGAGCAGGAATTAAAAGACTGGGGTGAAAAAAATCAGGGCAAAGAAATCCTGTATTACTTCATTGGCCGGGAGGCGCTTTTTCTGAGCCGGGATGAGCAGGAGGCCAAAAAGGTTTTTGAGTCGGCGGAAGCAGCCCGCGCCGCCGCCGAAACCTACTTTACGAAGGCTCTGAACAGCAACCCAGACTATGCCAGGGCTTTTATGGGCCTGGGCGGTGTCTACTTTCAGCGGACGCAGCGCCAGTCACCCGAAGAACGTCTGGCCGGACCGGAGTTGGAGCAGGCCATCAAGAATTATGAGCAGGCTCTGGCCAATGCCCCTAAACTGCCCGGCGACCAGCTTCAACTGGAAGCCCGTTTTGGCGTGGCGGGCGCCTACCAGCTCAAAGGCGACGCCTATTTCCAGTTGGGATTTTATGACGAAGCCAATCCTTATTTCGACTCGACCATCCAGGAAATGCAGGCCATCATCCCGCCCTTAACCGCCGCCAAACAGCAGCGATCGCTGGGGCATGTCTTCCTGGCTCTGGGCGTGGCCTACAACCAGCAGGCCATCATCCGGCAAAAGCAGGGCGACAAGCAGGGCAGTCTTAATCTTTATCAAAAAGCGGAGGAGGCTTACGCCAACTGCATGGCCCAGGGCGACAGCCAAAAAGGGGGCAACCCGGCTGACAAGCTGCTGAAAAATATAATTGACCGCTACTGCCAGCCTTATCAGGACAGGGCGGATCAGGCGCGTCGGGCCTTGGAGGGATAGTAACCATGAAAATCAGCTTGAGCGAAATGATCTTTAACCTGGCCTGGTTGGGGATATTTATGACTGCCTGTAATTCACCCGCTCCGCCCCCCACCCCCGACCTTGTCGCTACCCAGGTTGCCGTAGAAAAAGCGGCCGCAGCCACGCTCACTGCTGAAGCAGCAGCTTCTCAACCGGCTGCTTCGACTCCTACCCCCACTCCGGCGCAGCCCACCGCTACACCTGTCCCCGCCGCGCCGGTGTGTACCGTCGTCGCTGCTTCGCTGAACGTGCGCTCTGGACCTGGTGTGGCTTATACTCCCCCTCTCACCACGCTGACCCAGGGCGAAACGCTGACTCCCATCGGTTTCAGCGCCGTTGGCTATCCGGGGGGACAATGGGTCCAGATTCAGACGCCGGACGGTCAAACCGGCTGGGTCAGCACCGACCCCCAATTTGTAAGCTGTAACATAGACCCGGCCGCTCTGCCGCCGGTCTCGGTACCTCCCCCACCTACACCTACCCCAACATCTACACCCATACCCGCCCAACCCACCTCGACTCCGTCGCCCACTCCTGAACAACTTGCCTTTTTTGAGCCGCCCGGCGGCGGCAACGACGACATCGGCGGGTATGTTGTCTTTCCCGGTTACACCGAGGGGCAATTAGATTTCAACAACCTCGTTTTCCGCAACAGTTTGGTCTTTCGCGTGGTGGCATTTGATAAAAATAAGGGGCAGTCAGATGGGGCTGGAATTGAGAGTGTTCGCTTTGAGATACTGGGCGATCCGGGGACGGTCCACGAGCGGACCGAGCGAACGGCAGGCTACTGTGTTTTTGGCGGCGGCGAGCCTACCTGCAACGTCTGGAACTTCGCCGAACACAATTATCGCTGGCCGGAGCCGTATGAGAATGAACTGATTACCGACGGCCTCTACAGCGCCCAAATCGAGATCAACCCTACCTCCGGCGACTCGGCGAATTGGAACTTTGATTTCAGAATTGAGGGATCGCCGGCAGAGTTGCAGCTTCCTGCCCAACCATCAAACTTGACCGCCCAGATTGTCCAGACCGGGCCAAATTCAGATGCAGATGTGGTCAGCGATGCCTTGGTTTTTCAGGTATTTGCTTCTACGGATGGGGTTAACGACGGCGCGGGCATTGACCGGGTTGATATGCATATCATTGGCCCTAACGGCGAAGTTTACCAACGAACCGAGCAAAATGCAGCCTACTGCGCCTTTAGCGGCGGCGAACCGGATTGCAATGTATGGAATTTTGCCGAGAACGGCCATCAATGGCCCAACGGCGATCCGATTGAATTTGGTGATGAATACCTCCTCCAAGCGATTGTTCACGCCGAGGATGGTAACAGCACTACGGTGGAAAGAACCATTCAGATTCAGTAACCTGTCAATGTCATTCTGAGCGACCAACGGGAGCGAAGAATCTCCTGACATTTGGCTTGAAGACAACGGCCTGGGGGGATTCTTCACTTCGCTGTGCTCCGTTCAGAATGAAAAGTTCGGGGGTCGGCGGTCCTCTTAAAACCCCTGTAACTCGCTGAAATCAGCATACCCCTTGGTCAAATCCCGGATATCCTGCAACAGGGCAAGTCGGTTTTGGCGAACTGCCATATCTTCATCCATCACCAAGACCGCCTCAAAAAAGGTATTAATCGGCTTGACCAGGATTTCACGCAGCGCGCTAATCACGGCTGCCATCGTGGAGGCCGGAGTGAGACTGGCCCGGGCCTGTTGGTACGCAGCGTACAGTTCTTTCTCTGCCGGCACCGTAAAGCGGCCGGGCTGCACCCCATAACGCTCCTCGATGCCGCGCACAATCCGCACGCAGCGGGCATAGGCGTTCAAGGTCTGTGGCCAATCGGCGCGAGCGGTGGCCTCGGCCAGGTCGCGGGCCGCAGCCAGAGCCAGCCAGGGGTTGTCGCCGCGCTCGGCCAGGACCGCCTGCACGACATCATGCGGCAGGCCGTAATCCTCTTTCAAAACCCCTTCCAGCCGTCGTTTGATAAACTCGCCCGTTTCCGCCAGGGAATCGCCCGAAACTTCGACCGGCATCAGCGCCGCTGCCAGCTTTAGCCCCTCGTTAAGGCTGAAACCGGTTTCCGTCTCTAATAAATTAGTGACCAGCGCCAGCGCATCCCGGCGCAAGGCAAAGGGGTCGGCGGAGCCGGTCGGCGCTTTACCGACGGCAAAGAGGCCGCACAGGCTGTCGAGCCGGTTGGCCAGGTTGAGGGCCAGGCCGGGCCGGCTGATTTTCTCGTGCGGTAACTTAGTATGAGGATAGTAATGCTCGACAATCGCCGCGGCGACGGCCTCGCTCTCGCCGGAACGCTTGGCATATTCATAGCCCATAATGCCCTGCAAGCTGGTCAGTTCGACCACCATGTGGGTCGCCAGGTCCGCTTTGCTCAAATGGGCGGCCCGCTCAACCGTTTTCATTTCAACGGCAGTTAGTTGCAGCCGCTCGCCAATTTGCGGAGCCAGCCTTTCCAGGCGCTTGCTCTTATCCAGCATCGAGCCGAGCTTCTCCTGGAAGGTCAGCGTGTCCAGGCGCGGCAAAAACTCTTCCAGCTTCTTTTCGGTATCCGTCTTGAAGAAAAATTCGGCGTCGGCATAGCGCGCCCGCAGCACGCCTTCGTTGCCCCGGCGCACCGTATCCAGATGCTCTTTGCCGCCGTTACGCACGCCAATGAAATTGGGCAGGAGTGAGCCATCGGTTTTGACCACCGGGAAGTAGCGCTGGTGTTTTTTCATCACCGTGGTCAGCACCGGCTGGGGCAGGTCAAGGTACCTTTCCTCGAAATGGCCCAGGAAGGCCGTCGGCTGCTCGACCAGATGAGTCACTTCTTCCAGCAAAGCCGGCTCGTCCGGGACCTGTCCGCCGGCCTCGGCAGCGATAAGTTCGAGCTGCTGCTCAATTTCAGCGCGGCGGGCATCGGAGTCTACAAAAACCCGGTGCGTGCTCATCGTCGTCAGGTAGGAAGCGGCGCTGGCAATCTCGATGTCGGGCGATCCGTCGGGTCGTAGACCGCGTGTCACGCGCCCGCTGCTCAAACCGGCGTAGTCAAAGGGGATCACTTGGTCCCCCAGCAGCGCGACCAGCCAGCGAATCGGCCGGCTGAAGGTTGTTTTAGCCACGCTCTCCCCCACCTGGGCCGAGGCCAGCCAGCGCATGGACTTGCCAAAGCCGATGCTGCGAATAAAATCGGGCAGGGCTTCGGCCAATGCTTGGGGTGCGGGACGGCCTGCAGTGCGCACCGTGGCAACAACGTACTGACCGCCGTCCATGTCGCGGACCTCCAGGGATGACACATCAACTCCTTTGCCGCGGGCAAAGCCCTGGGCTGCCTTGGTGGGCTGGCCCTCGGCGTCGAAGGCCACTTTGGCCGAGGGGCCGCGAGCGATTTCCTCCAAATCTTGCTGGCGGGGAGCCAGGCCTTCCACCAGAACGACCAGGCGGCGCGGCGTTCCCAAAACCCGCAGGCTGTCATAGCTCAGACGCAGGTTGGTAAAGAATTTCGGCGCAGCCTCCTGCAAATAGGCCAGCGCATCGCTTACATCATGCGAGGGCAACTCTTCCGACCCGATTTCTAGCAAAAAGGGTGCGGGAACATCTGTTTTTTTGCTCTTGACTATCTTCGATCCACTATCTTCTATCTTCTTCCGCTCCGGCATATACTTCAACAACGGAAACCCCTGCTTCTCCCGCTGCTCGACAAACGCTTTGGCCACATCGTGGGACATGCGGCGCATGCGGGCAAAGTAACCGGCCCGTTCGGTCACGCCGATGGCGCCCCGCGTGTCGAGGATATTGAAAGCGTGGGAACATTTCAGCACGTAGTCATGGGCCGGGATGACCAGGCCGTGAGCCAGGCAGCGCTTGGCCTCGGCCTCGTAAAAATTGTAGGCAGCCTTCAGCCCCTCGACATCGGCCACATAAAAATCGTACTCGCAGTGCTCGATCTCCTGGCGTAATAAGATGTCACCGTAGGTCTGGCGGCCGTCCCAGTCAATGTCCCAGACTCGCTCTACGCCTTGCAGATACATGACAATGCGCTCCAGGCCGTAGGTCAGCTCGACGGCCACGGGGTCGAGGGGGAAGCCGCCGGACTGCTGGAAGTAGGTGTACTGGGTGATTTCCATCCCATCCAGCCAGACTTCCCAGCCCAGCCCCCACGCGCCCAGGGCCGGGCTTTCCCAGTTGTCTTCGACAAAGCGGATATCGTGCTCCTCCCGCTTGAGGCCGAGGGCAAAGAGGCTGTTGAGGTAAAGCTCCTGCGGATTGCCGGGATCAGGCTTAAGGATGACTTGATACTGGTGGTGCATCTGCATGCGGTTGGGGTTTTCGCCAAAGCGGCCGTCGTCAGGCCGGAAGGAGGGTTCGACATAGCCGACCAGCCACGGCTCCGGCCCCAGCACCCGCAAAATCGTGCCGGGGTTGGCCGTTCCTGCCCCGACCGTCTCGTGGTAGGGCTGCCAGATCGTTGCGCCGTGGTCGGCCCAATACTTTTCCAGGGTCATGATGATTTGTTGAAAATTGAGCGGTTTGGTCATTGAGTCCTCTTAATTTTTAGGACACAGATGAACACAGATTTCACAGATTAAAATAAATTGGAAAATCTGTGTTTATCTGGGCAATCTGTGTCCTATTTTCTTATCCAGGCTAAAGAGCCTTTGCGTTCGTTGTCGAAGGTTTTGCGTTTGGTTTCGGCTTTGGGGCCGAAGTTGAGCAGCAGACCAACTTCAATCGTAGTGGCCTTGAGATAGTTGAGCAATTGCGCTTCGTGTTCTGGCAGAAGTTGACTCACCGCCTTCAATTCCAAAATTACCACCTCATTAACTACAATGTCAGCAAAATACTCACCAACTTCTACACCTTGATAATAAACCTTAATAGCATAGGGCGATTTTACCTCAAGCCCAAGTTTTGCCAGTTCCAGCACCAAAGAGTTTTGATACACCTTTTCCGAGAAGCCATAGCCGAGCGTGTTATATACCTTAAAAAACGCCCCGATAATCTGGTGGGTTAGGTCGGCATGTTTGCCTTCAGTCATGGCATTCCCTTTTTTGTTGGGACACAGATTTCACAGATAAACACAGATGAAGGATCATAAAAATCTGTGAAATCTGTGTGTATCTGTGTCCTGCTTTATTTTCTGACTCACGTGACGTAAATTACCATGGTTCATTCGTTGGCTACATTCAGGAGGGCTAATCTCTTTTCAAGATTGGCTAACATCTCCAGGGTGGCTGCCCATTCGATATAATCGGTTTCATCACCCATTTGCCCGGCTTCATACTGCTTGTAAAAATCTTCTGAACTCAAGGCATAACTTTGTTCAAACAAGGCGCATTGTTCCAGCAAACGGGTTTTCAATTCCATAATCCGCGCCTGTTCGCACGCCAGCAGTTTATCAATGGTTAGATCTACGACCGGATCAACGATTGAATTATCCACCGCCAGGTATTGTTCCAGGCGTTTTACTTTTTCCAGAGTAGAGAACATAACGGCAACTCCTTGCTAAATTTCTTCAGTTCATGAATAGAGCCAATTCAGTGATGCGCCAGTGTTGGCAGAAGGCGGCGAGTTGGGTTTCAGGGAGACGGATTCTCACCTGGGGTGTCATAAGAAACTTCTGTATCGAAAGTTAAAGAATCCTCATCCAGATTAGCTTCAGAACTTGTTGTACTTCTCGACCCTACCTTTTTTCGGATTGCTTTTTTATCAAACCGCAATTGGTAGTCATATATCCAAAAGTCTATATTGCGTCTTTGGATTAAAGTGAACTTCAAACGTTTATCAAACGATTTCGCAATAATCAATCCTCGCACCCGTTGACCTGGTTGAGCTAGATTCTTCTCAACCCAAGCAATGTATCTATCCACTTGAGCAACCACACGATCAGGGGCTTTGTTTCGTTTGAGTTCTATAACTACAAAGTTATTCCTCGTATCCAGACATAGAATGTCTACTTCTCCAGCCTCAGTGCGATAGCGAATTCCTACCGGTTTATGGTTGGAGTTGGAATTAGATAATCCTACTTCGGAAGGGTTGTAGATACGCCAGCCAGGAAATAACTTATCAAATCATTGAACAATATCCTGTTCGAGTTGAATTTCCCACAGATCATCAAGATTTAGGGCTTTTTGAGGCTGCACCGAAGTTGGTTTAGATTGGGTAAGTTTATCCCAAATAAGTATTCCACCTATCAGGCCACCCAAGCTAACTACAACTCCAACAAGAGCACCAAAGAAAGATGACCATTCCACCTGCTCACCCCCCAACTATAGGGTTTTCCCACTCCACCTTCTGATAAACCCGGCTCAATGGTATCTCCACACCAACCGACTCCAGCATCAGCACCCCCTCAAGATCATTGAACTCGGTCAGCAGCCAGCGACTATCCTCCAACTTGTGAAAATACTCCACATGGACGCGGGATTGGTCAATTAGCACGTAATCTTGCAGAGCATCAATTGCCCGGTAAAGCTCGAATTTTGCGCCCCGGTCGTAGGCTTGAGTTGATTCTGATAAAACTTCAAAAATCACAACTGGGTTGGTAATTGTATCGGTTCGCCCCTTGACGTACTCAATCCGGCCACACATGATCATCACGTCAGGGTAGGTGTATAAGCTATTTTTCCTGACATGCAGACGCATATCAGTGACAAAGGTTTCACAGGGCTTACCTTCGAGGGCCGCATCCAAGGTGATTATCAGATTCTTGATAATGCGATTGTGATTAGCTGACCCGCCGGACATCGCAAAAATTTCGCCGCGATAATATTCGCTGCGATACTCCGCCGTTTCTTCCAAAGCCAGATATTCTTCGGGGCTGTAGCGTTTCTGTGGCTGGGCGACCATTTAGCTCTCCTATCGTGATGCGTAAGAATAACAATCCTCACGCATCACGCATCACGTTTCACGCCTTCTCTTTTTAACTGCCGCAAAAACTCTGCGCTCTTTAACCGCCGTTCCAGGAGGAAGGTGATGTAGTTAAAGAGCAAACTTTCGACGTGCTGCCGCGTGGCCAGGGTAAGCTGCAACTTGGCGATCTTTTCCCACGGCTCGCTTTGCAGGTAGCGCAGCACTTTGAGCACCGGCAGGGGAAGCGGCTCGGCATTGGGGCGAGCTTCGCCGTGCCGGGGGCAGAGCGCGCCGCCATCTACAAAGTGGAAAAAGTTAGTCACCGGCTCCAAGGCTTCGCCGCAGGCCACACAGAAATGAAGCTGCGGCTGAAAGCCGGTCAAACTGAGCAAATGCAACTCAAAATAGCGCAGCGCCAGGAAGGGGTCGTCCGAGTGGCTGAGATGAGCCAGGGTCAGCGTCAGCAGTTGAAACAGCGGCGCATTGGCATCGTGCTCCTCGGTAAAGCGATCCACCAGTTCGGCCAGGTAGTAGGCGTGGCTGGTCTTCTCCAAATCTTCCCGCAAATCCCGGTACGGCTCGACAATTTCGGCCTGGGAAATAATGTCCCAGGTGCGTCCCTGGGCCACCAGCATATCGGTCAGCATAAACAGCTCGACATGCCCCGCTTTGCGGCTGGTCGTTTTGCGGACACCTTTGGCCAGCAGGCGCAATTTGCCTCGCTCCGGGGTCAACACGGTTAGCAGCCGGTCGGCCTCCCCAAAGTCGCTGCGGCGCAGAATAATAGCATCGGTCCGATAGAGACGTTCATTAGCCATAAACAGGAATTATACTCTGGGCAAGGGGGATGAGCAAGGATAATACAATCAGTCCCCGTTTGTCCAGCCGGGGATTTGACAACGTCTTCAAAATGGTATTTATTCATCGCTGTAAATTAGATGAACCTGTCAAGGTTTAGTTTACCCGCTAAACCTCCAGGAGGTGGATGATGACCTTTCAACTGGTGAAACCAAAACTGGTTCCCCCACTCGACCCGGCCTTCTGCCCGGCAGTACTGGCCAACCACGCCTTTACCCAGGAGGTCGAAGAGGTAGGCGTGCCTCTGGTCATGGGGCTAGAGCGGGCCGATGGCAGTATTTCTCGTTTTGAGACAAAGGTTTTTCCTGAACATCACCCTCGCGCCGAAGCCAACCTGATGTATGCGGAACGACTGCTTAAATTCCTGCTCTGGCAGCGCGGCGGCTGGAAGGTTTATGTCGGCGGCACCCCATCTGTGGGGCACTATCTCAAACGATGTTATGCTCCTGAAGGGATTCGTGCTTTTGACTTTCATTTTATGGGCGAGAGTGTTTACCAAAAACCCTTCACCGTGGTTGAGTGCACTGCGGCTGACGTTCCGGCTGAAGAGGAAAGCCAGCAAGCTTTAGGCCGGCATCTGGAAGGATACCGCATCGGCTTTGATTTAGGCGCATCCGACCTCAAGGTTGCCGCCGTGGCTGACGGGCAGGCCATCTTTAGCGAGGAGATTGTCTGGGAGCCGCGCCGGCAGACGGACCCGCAGTATCACTATCAGCATATCATGGCTGCTTTGAAATTGGCCGCATCGAAAATGCCTCGGGTAGACGCTATTGGGGGCAGTTCAGCCGGGGTCTACATCAATAATCGGGCTATGGTGGCTTCCCTTTTTCGTGGTATTCCCCCGGAGCGGTTCGATGAGGTCAGAAACATGTTCCTGCGCATTCGTGAAGAAATGGGCGTGCCTTTGGAGGTTGTCAACGACGGCGAGGTCACCGCTCTGGCCGGCTCGATGTCGCTGGAGGATAATGCGATTCTGGGAATCGCCCTGGGATCGAGCGAGGCGGCGGGTTATGTCACGCCCCAGGGCAACATTACCGGCTGGCTTAACGAATTGGCCTTTGCGCCGGTTGACTACAGCCCGGCCGCTCCTGTTGACGAATGGTCGGGCGACCGAGGCTGTGGCGCGCTTTATTTCTCGCAACAGTGTGTCTTTCGCCTGGCGCCAAAGGTGGGACTTGAACTACCCAATGTTCTAACCGACGCCGCCAGGCTCGAACTGGTCCAGGAAAAACTGGAAGCTGGACACGCTGGCGCCAGAAAAATCTGGCAGAGTATGGGCTACTACCTGGGTTACGGTATCGCCCACTACGCCGACTTTTACCCCTTGAAGCACGTCCTTATTTTGGGCCGCTGCACCTCCGGCCAAGGCGGCCCGCTCATGCTGGCAGGGGCCAATGAAGTCCTGGCAACAGAGTTCCCCGAATTGGCCCGGCAAATCAGCCTGCATTTGCCGGACGAAAAAAGCCGGCGGGTGGGGCAATCCATCGCCGCCGCCAGCCTGCCGGCAATCAAGTAAAGGAGAAGTCCGTGAAATTTAATCGTGATACCGCCCAAATTTTTGTTCCCGATGGCCTGCCCGTCGAACCAGCTTTGTCACGAACCACGCACCTGGCTGTGGGCGCGCATCAGGATGACCTGGAAATTATGGCCATTGACGGTATCCTGGCCTGTTTTCAGCGCGAGGATAAGTGGTTTACCGGCGTCGTCGTTACCGATGGGCGCGGGTCGCCGCGCAGCGGGGTATATCAAAACTACACCGACGACCAGATGTGGGCTGTTCGCAACAAGGAGCAGCAGAAAGCCGCCATTATCGGCGAGTATGCCGCCCAGGTTTTGCTCGATTATCCCAGCAGCGCGGTTAAGGATGGCGCTAACAAGCAGCCGGTTGAAGACATAACCCAGCTTTTGAAAATCGCCCGGCCTGAAGTGGTCTACACCCACAACCTGGCCGATAAGCATCCCACCCACATCGGCGTGGCACTAAAGGTCATCGAGGCTATCCGCAGCCTGCCGGAGTCAGAGCGTCCCCAAAAATTGTATGGCTGCGAAGTCTGGCGTGACTTGGATTGGATGGTTGACGAGGATAAAGTGGCCTTTAATTGTTCAGCCCATGAAAACTTACAGACAACCCTGGTCGGTGTGTTCGACTCGCAGGTGAGCGGCGGCAAGCGGTACGACCTGGCCACAATGGGCCGCCGCCGCGCGCACGCCACCTATCATGCCTCGCACGAAACCGATGTTACCACCGGCCTGACTTTCGCCATGGACCTGACCCCGCTGATCCAAAATATCACCCTGGATATTTCCGCTTACGTGCAAGAATTCATCCATCGCTTTGCCGAGGATGTCAGGCAGCGTATTAACCAGATGACTCTTGCAGATTTGTAAATTTATAGGATTTCCAGGTTTTCCGGCCCGAAACTATGAGGAAGTAAATCGTTAAGGCTGACTACTTGATAGTTGCCCTTGATGTCCCCTATAATAACCGTCAAATTGGGGGCGAATTCGCGCATCACCTGGCGGCAAACCCCGCACGGAGCGCCCCCGTTGCTGGTCACCACTGCGATGGCGGCAAAATCGCGCTCTCCTTCGGAGACAGCTTTAAAGAAAGCCGTCCGTTCGGCGCAATTAGAGGGGGTGTAGGCAGCATTTTCGATATTGCAGCCGGTATAAATTTTACCCTTTGTGGTCAGCAGCGCCGCGCCAACTTTGTAATGAGAATAGGGCGAGTAGGATTTTTCTCTGGCTTCAATCGCTGCTTGGAGTAAATGATCCCATTGAGGAGCTTTAGGTGAGTCGGTCATGGTTTACCCGCAGCAAATAGGGAACTTTGGAAGAATGGCACTTTGCCCATTCGCTCCTCGCTCATGAAGAGCTAGAGGTGACATTACGAGGATTGTTGACAAACGTGGATGATTTTTTAGCGGCGGCTGTGAATTCATTTTTCTCTTTGTGGCTCTGCTTACCATTTTCATCATCATGCTTGATGCGCTGCGCTTTCACTTTGACAATCCGCCGCCCCTCAACGGCTAACACTGTCAACCGTAAAGTAGCCACCTCCAGTGAGTCGCCCACCACCGGCACCCGGCCCAGCATTGAATAAACCAACCCGCCCAGCGTATCACTCTCATCAGTTGGCAACTCTACCGCCATGATGTCATTAACGTCATCCAGGTCTATCCGGGCGCTAAAAATATACTCGTCCTCAGAGATGCGATCCATAAGAAACTCTTCAGCATCATACTCATCCTGGATTTCGCCGACGATCTCTTCTAAAATATCTTCAATTGTGACCAACCCAGCCGTACCGCCATACTCGTCAACCACAATCGCAATATGAACCTTTTTGGATTGCAATTCCCGCAGTAAGTCACTTACCGGCTTGGTTTCGGGTACATAATAGACCTCCCGCTCCAAGCCTCGCACGGGGCGTGGTTCACCCCCATTCCGCCAGTGGGCCAGCAAATCCTTGGCGTAGAGAATGCCGATAACATTATCAATATTATCGTCGTAAACCGGCACCCGCGAATGACCGGCTTCCAAAATCGTATCGAGAGCTTCAACCACTGCTGAATCTGCCTCAACTGCTACAATATCAATCCGCGGAACCATTATTTCCCGCGCCAGCGTGTCGCCCAAGTCGAAGATAGAGTAAATCATCTCCTTTTCTTCTTCCTTAAGCAGCCCACCCTCCTCGCCGGCGTCCACATAAGTCCGCAAATCTTCTTCGGTAATGGTTCCCAGGCCGTAATCTCCTGTCTCATCCCACCGGCCCGTCAACCCCCGGCCAATCTTCGTAATCAAGCGGGCTAACGGAGCCGCAATATAAGAAAGGAGATTAAAAGGATGAATTGACCAGAGGGCTATCGGTTCAGCATAATTGCGCGCAATCTCTCTGGGAATAAGTTCGCCAAAGATGAGCGTAATCAGGACAGCCACAACTGTCACCACGATCATAGCGGCAAAATTATTAATGGACATCAGTTGGGCCAGAGGCAGGGTGTACACAAAGGCGGCAAAGCCGATGAAGAAAAATCCAAGGAACTTGAGGATTAACTGTTCAGTGGTCAACAAGCGCGTGGCATCCTCGGCCAAGTTATTGACCAGTTCAGCGGCGTGATTGCCCTCTTCCACCAACTGCAAGCGCCGAGACCTACGTATGGAAATGATGGCCTCTTTAGCCATCGCGAAAAAAGCATGAATAATCAGTAAAACGGTCAAGACAATTACAGGCGTTGAACTCGCAGGATCTAACATAACTCCTTGTTAAACTATTATCAATTATTTCAATCTGAGATTTTAAGGGCGTGGGTAAATAGCAAGTTATCCAGCAATAACTATTGTAACACAGCCCGCGCGTCGGGGCAAGGGGGAATAAAAAAAGGTCTTTTTGGCGATGACCTACTCTCCAGAGGGTCGCCCCTCAAGTACCATCGGCGCTGGCGGGCTTAACTGCCGGGTTCAGGAAGGGACCGGGTGTACCCCCGCTAGGATCACCAAAAGACACACTTAACAAAGGATGAAATATGAAGGATGAGGGCTGAAGAAGAAAATTCATCCTTTCGCCTTCAGCCTTTAAGGGTAACACACTAAAGACCGAACAGAACGAGTGTGCGCACCAACCAAAGAAACACTTGAGAAAAGATTAAGCCTTCGGCCATTAGTATGGCTTAGCTGCGGACATTGCTGTCCTTCCACACGCCACCTATCAACTGGTGGTCTGCCAGCGGCCTCTCCCGGATTGACCGGATGGTAAATTCATCTTGAGGCAAGTTTCCCACTTAGATGCTTTCAGCGGTTATCTCTTCCCGACGTAGCTACCCAGCGCTGCTCCTGGCGGAACAACTGGCACACCAGCGGTCGGTCCACCCCGGTCCTCTCGTACTAGGGGCAGCCCCTCTCAATTTACCTGCGCCCACAGCGGATAGAGACCGACCTGTCTCACGACGGTCTGAACCCAGCTCGCGTACCGCTTTAACGGGCGAACAGCCCGACCCTTGGGACCTACTCCAGCCCCAGGATGCGACGAGCCGACATCGAGGTGCCGAGCCTCGCCGTCGATGTGAACTCTTGGGCGAGACCAGCCTGTTATCCACAGGGTAGCTTTTATCCGGTAAGCCGGCCCTTCCACTCGGAACCGTGGGATCACTAAGCCCGACTTTCGTCTCTGCTCGACTTGTAGGTCTTGCAGTCAAGCTCCCTTATGCCTTTGCACTCTGCGGCTGGTTTCCATTCAGCCTGAGGGAACCTTTGGGCGCCTCCGGTACACTTTAGGAGGCGACCGCCCCAGTCAAACTGCCTACCTGACACTGTCTGGTTGCCGGATCACGGCGAACCGTTAGGGCCAAGACTTGACCAGGCTGGTATTTCAACGGCGGCTCCACCGACACTGGCGTGCCAGCTTCTCAGCCTCCAGCTATCCTACACAAGTCAAGCCCTAACTCAATATCAAGCTACAGTAAAGCTCCACGGGGTCTTTTGTCCTGCTGCGGGTAATGCGCATCTTCACGCATAGTTCAATTTCACCGGGTCTCTCGTTGAGACAGTGCTCCACTCGTTACGCCTTTCGTGCGGGTCGGAACTTACCCGACAAGGAATTTCGCTACCTTAGGACCGTTATAGTTACGCTGCCGTTCACCGGGGCTTCAGTTCAGAGCTTGCACCCTCCCTTAACCTTCCGGCACTGGGCAGGCGTCAGCCCTATATATTTCCTCTTGCGAGTTGGCAGAGACCTGTGTTTTGTTAAACAGTCGGTAGAGCCATTTCTCTGCGACCCCGGCAGCTCGATTTGTACAAACTTCACCGCCAGGGGCGATCCTTCTCTAAGTTACGGATCTATTTTGCTAGTTCCTTAACGAGAGTTTCCCGATCGCCTTGGTATTTTCTGCCCGTCTACCAGTGTCGGTTTGCGGTACGGACGCCAGACTTCATCGCTTAGAGGCTTTTCTTGACGGTGGTGAAACCAACCACTTCTGGCTTTACAGCTCCGCCTACAACCGCTCAGGCTCCTTCGCGGATTTACCTGCGAAGATCAACACCCTACCGGTTCGGCACCGGGACTTCATCCCCAGCTGGTCTACCCTCCTGTGTCCCCCCATCGCTCCATCTGGCGGTACAGGAATATTAACCTGTTGTCCATCGCCTACGCATTCCTGCCTCGGCTTAGGCCCGACTAACCCGACGCGGATTAACCTTCCGTCGGAAACCTTAGACATACGGCGAACATGGTTCTCACATGTTTTACGCTACTCATGCCGACATTCGCACTTGTGCAGGCCGCAAGCTGTCCTCTCGGTCAGCACTGTTTTCTTGTCTCCTGCACAACGCTCCCCTACCACGCAGTCAGGAAGTAAGGAGTAGGGAGTAGGGAGAAAAATTGTTTCTTCCTGCTTACTTCCTACTGCTTACTCCCTGACCACATTCGTAGCTTCGGTGGATGGCTTGAGCCCCGTTATATTTTCGGCGCAAGACCACTAGGCCAGTGAGCTATTACGCACTCTTTAAAGGGTGGCTGCTTCTAAGCCAACCTCCTGGATGTCTCAGTAGTCTCACATCCTTTCCCACTTAGCCATCACTTGGGGACCTTAGCTGACGATCTGGGCTGTTTCCCTCTCGACGACGGATCTCATCATTCGCCGTCCGACTCCCATCTTCTCAAGTTTCGGCATTCGGAGTTTGGTATGGTTTGGTAAGCGATAGGCCCCCTAGCCAATCCAGTGCTCTACCTCCGAAACTAAACAGATGAGGCTAGCCCTAAAGCTATTTCGGGGAGAACAAGCTATCTCCGAGTTCGTTTGGCATATCACCCCTAACCACAGTTCATCGGAACACTTTACAACGTATACCCGTTCGGTCCTCCACGAGACATTACTCTCGCTTCAACCTGACCATGGTTAGCTCACCCGGTTTCGTGTCTACTCCCTGCGACTGAACGCCCTATTCAGACTCGCTTTCGCTCCGGCTCCGGCTGTCTCTACCTTAACCTTGCCACAGAAAGTAACTCGTCGGCTCATTCTCCAAAAGGCACGCGGTCACCCCTTCCGGCTTTCAAACCGGCATAGGGCTTCCACTGATTGTAGGTACACGGTTTCAGATTCTATTTCACTCCGCTCACCGCGGTTCTTTTCACCTTTCCCTCACGGTACTTGTTCACTATCGGTCGTCAAGAGTATTTAGCCTTGGGAGGTGGGCCTCCCGGTTTCCCACAGGATTAGCGTGCCCCGTGGTACTCAGGAACTCCGGCCGGTCACAACTCGTTTTCGCGTACGGGACTGTCACCCTCTACGGTCTATCTTTCCAGTACAATTCCGCTAACAAGTTCTGACGTGTTGCCAGGTCCTCCAACCCCACTGGACAAGTCCAGCGGTTTGGGCTTTTCCGCGTTCGCTCGCCACTACTAGCAGAATGATCTCTTTTCCTCGGGTTACTAAGATGTTTCAGTTCACCCGGTTCCCTTCCACTGGCCTATTTGATTCAGCCAGGGATAGTTGAGGATTAGCTCAACTGGGTTTCCCCATTCGGACATCTCCGGATATTACACCTGCTGACGGTTCCCCGGAGCTTTTCGCAGTCAACCACGTCCTTCATCGGCTCTTGACGCCAAGGCATCCCCCGTGCACCCTTCGTAGCTTAATCACACGTGTTTGCTTTGGTTATTTGAACTACACTCGTTCTATTCAGTTTTTAATGTGCTACCTGTCCCAGACAATTGCTCGCTGGTGGATAACTCCTAACTTTAGGCTAACAGTTATCCAGCAACAAACAATCTCCCCACTTTAGACAAAAAAAGCCCGGCACATCGCCGGGCGATAATAATCCCTTTGTTATGCCAATCAAAACTATGGGGTTTTCAACAAAATGAATAAACGCATATAATTGATTTTGCTTAACCTGCTTAAGATGGACTATATCTTACTGCTGCCAAGCTAACTTGTCAAATCATTTATCTCAATGGAGATGAGGGGATTCGAACCCCTGACCTCCTCCGTGCAAGGGAGGCGCTCTCCCAACTGAGCTACATCCCCGCTCATAAGAGGTGGGCCTGAGTAGACTCGAACTACTGACCTTCCCCTTATCAGAGGGATGCTCTAACCGACTGAGCTACAGGCCCAGAAACTTTTTGGCTATTAACCCTTAACAACTGAGAAGTGACAGGGAGCGGATTGGGAAAAAATAAAACAAGGATCTCTGCAAGCAGAGATATTAACCTTGGGAAGTTACTGAGGCTTGGTCCAAGACCAGCTTCAGCAGTCTCCCTAGAAAGGAGGTGATCCAGCCGCAGCTTCCGCTACAGCTACCTTGTTACGACTTCATCCCAGTCACCGATCCCACTTAGGCAGTTCCTTCCTTACGGTTGGGTCACGACTTCAGGTGTTACCGAACTCCCATGATGTGACGGGCGGTGTGTACAAGCCTGGGAACGCATTCACCGCACTATGGCTGACGCGCGGTTACTAGCAACTCCGCCTTCATGCCGTCGAGTTGCAGACGACAATCTGAACTGAGACCGGCTTTGAGGATTAGCTCCACCTTGCGGTGTGGCAACCAATTGTACCGGCCATTGTAGCGTGTGTGTAGCCCTGGATATAAAGACCATGCTGACTTGACGTCATCCCCACCTTCCTCCGGTTTGAAACCAGCAGTCTCGTTAGACACTTGTAACTAACGACGAGGGTTGCGCTCGTTGCGGGACTTAACCCAACATCTCACGACACGAGCTGACGACAGCCATCACGGCACCTGTAGAGGCTCCCCGGGTCGCTCGGCTTTCACCTCGCTACTACCTCTATGTCAAACCCAGGTAAGGTTCTTCGCGTATCATCGAATTAAACCACACGCTCCGCTGCTTGTGCGGGCCCCCGTCAATTCCTTTGAGTTTTAACCTTGCGGCCGTAGTCCCCAGGCGGGATACTTAACGCGTTGGCTTCGGCACAGAGGGGGTTAATGACCCCCTACACCTAGTATCCATCGTTTACAGCGTGGACTACCGGGGTATCTAATCCCGTTCGCTCCCCACGCTTTCGCATCTCAGTGTCAGTATTGAACCAGAGAGCCGCTTTCGCCACTGGTGTTCCTCCCGATATCTACGCATTCCACCACTACACCGGGAATTCCGCTCTCCTCTTCCAACCTCAAGCTTGCCAGTTTTGAACGACCTCTCCCAGTTAAGCCGGGAGCTTTCACGTCCAACTTTTCAAGCCACCTACATGCGCTTTACGCCCAGTAAATCCGGATAACGCTCGTCCCCTACGTTTTACCGCGGCTGCTGGCACGTAGTTAGCCGGAACTTATTCCTGGGGTACCGTCATCATCTTCCCCCAGAAAGGATTTTACAACCCGAAGGCCTTCTTCATCCACGCGGCGTTGCTGAGTCAGGCTTGCGCCCATTGCTCAATATTCCTCACTGCTGCCTCCCGTAGGAGTAGGGACCGTTTCTCAGTTCCCTTGTGGGGGGTCACGCTCTCACGCCCCCTAGCCGTCTTCGCCTTGGTAGGCTTTTACCCCACCAACTAGCTGATAGCCCGCAGGCCCCTCCCGAAGCGCCAAAGCTTTAGTCCAAGGCGTCTAAACCCTTGGACATCCGGGGTATTAGCTCTGGTTTCCCAGAGTTATCCCCCACTTCGGGGCAGGTCACCAACGTGTTACTCACCCGTTCGCCACTTTCCCTCGTTCCGAAGATCGAGTTCACGTTCGACTTGCATGTGTTAGGCACGCCGCCAGCGTTCATCCTGAGCCAGGATCAAACTCTCCGTAAATTTCCAAAGCAGCTCTCCGCTGCTCCGTCTTTAACGTGAGCCAATCTCTTGCTTCCTGTCACTCCTCAGTTGTTAAGGTTCTCCACTCAGCCAATTGACAAACAAAAACCGACACCCCTCTTACGGATGCCGGTGGAGACGCATAAACCACATTCGGTTTAAGAACCACTTATGTAGATCAACGTCTCCTTTCTGTTGTCAACAGAACTTCCTACAACCATTTGTAGACGAGTTCGATTTTATCGCTGAGCGCAACAATTAGTGTATCACATTTATTGCACTTTGTCAAGGCCCTTTGGTCTTTTCTCGTTTAGTGGCCCGACAACAGGGGGTATATTAACACATCTTAAAGGCGTTGTCAAGCCTCTAGAATAACGAATCTGCTTAATCTGCAAGCTTTTAAGGTTTATGAATCTTGCTCCGCTTCTACATCTCACTCCGACCGCTTAAGGCTCGGCTCAAGGTTATTTCGTCGGCATACTCCAGATCACCACCGACGGGCAGGCCACGCGCCAAACGAGTAATTTTGATATTTCCCCCCTGAAACTGGCGGGCAATGTACATCGCGGTCGCTTCGCCCTCCAGATTGGGGTTAGTAGCGATAATAATTTCGCGCACCTCGTCCCCCTTGTTCCGCACCCGCTCCACCAGTTCGCCGATTTTTAAGTCCTCCGGGCCAATCCCCTCTACGGGAGCGATGACACCGTGCAGCACATGATACAAACCCTGATAATCCCGCGTCCGTTCAATTGCCAGCACATCCAGCGGCTCTTCAACAACGCAGATGATGGCTTGATTACGGTGCTCATCACTGCAAACCGGACAAGGATCGGTTTCGGTGATATTAAAACATTGCGAGCAAAAGAGCACTTTTTCATGCAGCTCGCGCAGGGCATCGGCCAAGGCTACAGCTCGATCCGCGGGATTGCGCAACAAATAGAAGGTCAGCCGTGAGGCTGTTTTTGGCCCAATCCCCGGCAGCCGCGAAAACTCATCAATTAATTTTAAAACAGGCACAGGAGTTACTTGCATAGATTCACCATACTGCGTAAAGCGTAAAACGTAATAGTTTTTACTTAATTCACATTGCTATCCTTACGTTTTAATTATTAAAACAATCCGGGGATGTTAAGGCCACCGGTAATGGCTCCCATCTCGTCGGCAGCCAGGTTTTGCGAAGCTTCGACAGCTTCGTTGACCGCCGCTACAATCAAATCTTGCAGCATTTCAACATCCTCCGGATTGACTACTTCCGGATCAATGGTGATAGACTGCAATTTTTGATGGCCGGTCATAACAACCTTGATCGCGCCGCCACCGGCAGTCACCTCAACCGTTCTTTCGCCGAGTGCCTCCTGGGCCTCCAGCATTTGCTTTTGCATGGCCTGCAACTGACCGGCCAAGCCGCCTTTCGCCCCACCGGGCAAGCCCAAACCACCCCCGCCCCCTCCACCGAGGCCGAGAGAAAAACCTTTGCCTTTGCCTTTACTTTTGGCCATCGCTTACGCTCCTTTTATCGAGTACAAATGAGTAAAGGGCAAGATTTGCCCTCCAGCTAAACGATTCATTTCACAACTTTTCCACCTAACTCTTCCGCCACCTTTATCAGTGCCTCCGAGTCTTCGTCAACCTTGCGCTCCTCATCCCCACCTGAAGACGTTTCCGAAGCAGCAGGTAGAGAAACGGATTTTTCGGACAAAAAATGCACCGAAACGCCGTATCCAAGCACCTTACCAAAGACTTCGTGAATAGCGCCACGGGGTTGCGGCTTCTCAAAGCGAGCTTTCATCCATTCAGAGGTAATAAAATGGATGTCGTTTCCTTCAACCCGGTGCAACCAAGCTTGATTCCGCAATGCTTCAGCCATCGTTTTATTTTTAGGTTCCAATTCTCTGAGAATCTGTTCAAGATAACTCTGGACTATTTCCATGGTCAAACTGCCGCTACTCCTCATCCCAACTGTTCCAGTAGCGATCTGGGTCGGCGGCGGGGGAGAGATAACTCTCGGCGCAGCAGGTTCAGCTCTAACAGGAACAGCAATTCTAGGCGCAGGCGGCGAAGCGGCGATAATCGTTTCGCTCACAACCGGCGAAGGCAAGGTCACTGGTGTAGCTGCCTCAACAAAAGCCAGTTCCAAAGGGAGTTGCGGAATCGCCAGCAAACTGGACTTTAAATCGAACAAGGCTGTATTAAAGAGGGTCGTTGCCCGGACGATAGCGGTAGCGTCAGCTTGAGCCGCCTGAGTTTTGATAATCGTCAGGGTTTCCTCTGGCAAATTCAATAACCTCTGGCCATCGCCCAACTTGACCAGCATCACCGCCCGTAAATATTCAACAATCTCGCGGGCAAACTGGCGCGGGTCCAGTCCATCATTGACGACCTGGTTAATAATATCCAAACCGGCCGCTACATTTTGGTTAATCACTGCGCCCACCAACTCTACCACCGATTGAGAGGCAACTGTTCCCAGCACTGTCTGCACCAGTTCCAGTGTAATTGTTTGGCTCCCATAGGCAGTGAGCTGATCCAGCAGGCTGATGGCATCACGCATCGAACCGCCGCCCTGCCGGGCAATATATTCCAGGGCAGCTAGCTCCGCAGTGAACCCTTCTTGAGCCACGATATAAGCCAATCGTTCGGCCACATCAGTGGCTCTGATTCGTTTAAAGTCAAAGCGCTGGCAGCGCGAGGTGATGGTCGCCGGAATTTTTTCCGGTTCGGTTGTTGCCAGCACAAAGATAACGTGCTCCGGCGGCTCCTCCAACGTTTTCAGCAAGGCATTGAAGGCAGAGTTGGAGAGCATATGGACTTCGTCAATGATGTAAAATTTAACCCGCGCCTCGCCCGGCCGAAAACCAACCTTGTCCCGTAGGTCGCGAATGTCGTCCACCCCGGTGTTTGAGGCGGCGTCAATCTCGATCAAATCCAGCAAACGTCCTTCGTTGACGGCTACACAAATCCGGCAGCGATTACAGGGCCGCTCCGCCCCCGCTTCGGCCTGGCAATTGACCGCCTTGGCCAGGAGGCGAGCCATACTGGTCTTACCCGTGCCGCGCGGGCCGGCAAACAGGTAGGCGTGAGCAATCCGATTCAATTTCAGGGCATTGATCAGCGTTTGGGTCACATGCTGCTGCCCAATAATTTCGTCGAATGTTTGCGAGCGCCATTTTCGATACAGAGCTTGAGAAGCCATTGAGCTAATGAATCCTCTGCATGCCAGGCTAAAAAGGACCTCTAGAAACTGAGGAAAATGAAAAATCTACTGGCTCTTAAGTTCCCCTAGTTCCTACGAGTTGGTAGTTTACCATTCAAGAGTCATTTCTGCAAGGAATTTCCATTCTTTCCAACCACGCCTATAATCTTTACTGACCGCTGACCACTGACCACCGACCGCTGGTCAGATGATCCTTATACCTTTTTCGGCGGTCGGCAGTCAGCCGTCGGCGGTCAAGTCGTTTAGAAAATTCGAGGAGTTTTATGACCGAACGGCCTCTTATTCTCGTAACCAATGACGACGGCATTGACTCGCCGGGTTTGCATGCGGCGGCTACTGCCCTGGTTGATCTGGGCGATTTGCTGATTGTCGCCCCCAAAACACAGCGCACCAGCGCCGGGCGTAGTTTTCTGCCGGTCCACGACAAGGCGATTTACTCCGCCGAGATCCCATTAAATTCAGGACCGCACCTTGCTTACAGTGCCGAGGTTTCCCCGGCTCAGGCCGTCCAATTAGCTTTATTAGAACTGGCCAAGCGCCCCATTGATCTGTGCATCAGCGGGCTCAACTACGGCGAAAATGTGGGCAGCGGGGTGACGATCTCCGGGACCGTGGGCGCTGCCCTGGAAGCGGCCTGCTCCGGCATCCCGGCCCTGGCCGTCAGTCTTGAGACACCGCAGGAATACCATTACAGCCACAGCACTGACATTGACTTCTATGTGGCCGCCTATTTCACCCAGCAGTTCGCCCGGCAAGTCCTGAACGATGGACTCCCACCCGGCGTTGATTTCCTCAAAATAGACATCCCGGCCGGAGCTACCCCCCAAACTCCCTGGCGCGTTGGCCGGGTTTCCCGGCAGCGCTACTACCAGGCTCTCCCCAGCGGGCGCACTCGTCTGGATGAACAAAAAGCAATCAGCTACCGGGTCCACGTTAACCCTAACGGCCTGGAGCCTGACTCTGATATTCATATTCTGACCGTTGATCGCATGGTGTCAGTTGTGCCGATGACTATTGATTTGACTGCGCCCGTTCCTCTGGAGGAGTTAGCCCAATTTTTCAACGGAACGGGTTGAAACGAGGGGATTGAAGATAGTAGATAGCAGATCGAAAATTTAAAGCTCTTCGCTACAGGACAATCCTCTATCTTCCATCCTCTATTCTCTATCTTCCGATCTTCGCCTCACCACGTCCTCTGAAACGTGACATCATAAGAGTAATGCCCCCGGCAGAGACCGTTGGTTTTTTGGCGCAATTGGCAATCGGCGATGGAGCCGCAGTAGCCGCCGGCAAAGAGCCATTCGGCCGGGATGTCTTCGTCGCGGGTGGAGAGGGGGAGGGTTTGCTCGCTGGTGTAGGCAGTACCGTCAATATTACCCTGCACTTCCAGCGACATGGTATTGCTCCACAAATCTATCCTTAACTTGCCCAGCCCGGCGCTGCCCGAAGCCGCCCGCACATTTTTGTAGGTGTCGCCTACAACCACCCCGGTCAGAGGCTGGCCGGCCGCATCTACCACCAGCACATAAATCGAGTGGTCTCCGCCGCAGTTGTTGGCGACTTTACCCAGCACGCTGTTCTCCTCGTTAGTGCGCATGCGCTGCTGCACAACGACGAAATCCAACCCGGGTGGGGCAGGAGTTGGCGGTTCTATGGATGCAGGAGGGCTGGCCGGCAGCGGTGGGAGAGGCGTGGCCGTGGGTTCAATCAGTGGCTCAGCGGTGTTTGTTGGGGTAGGGGACTGCGTAGGTGTGAAGGTTGGGGTAGCCGTCGAGGTCGAAGTGGGCGTAAATGTTGGCGGTACCGGACTGGGAGTGAGGGTGAAAGTCGGCACGGGCGTTGGCTGGGCCAGGGTAATGCTCGCCTCCTCTTTTGCGGCCAACTCCGGCAGCGGCAGCCAGGCCGGTTCGAGGCTCCGGACAGCCAGAACAATCACCACCAGCACCAGGACGATCAGGCCACCTAGAAGCAAGAATTGTACCAAACGTAAAGGCATTTTTTACACTTTCTACTTGAGAGTAATGGATAAAGAATGTCCATTATAGGCCCGGTCAAGTGGATTGCCCAGTCTTCCAGACCTCCATTTTCTCCTCTCTTCTATTAATTGACAAGGGTATACCTGTCTGCTAAAATAGAGGAGTCAATCAAAAAATACCAAAATTTAAATTTGGTTATTAAGTTTTACCGACTCCGAGGGCTGCCAGCGCCTCGGTTACTGATAGAAGTCCGATTAGAGAAGGGAGCTTGTATGGCTGATGTCACTAAAGAGAAACTGGTGTTGGAAGGGACGATCGTCGAGGCCCTGCCCAACACGAGCTTCAAAGTTAAGTTAGAAAATGGCCACACTGTTTTGGCCTATTTGTCCGGCAAAATGAGACGATTTTATATCCGCGTTTTGTTGGGCGACAAAGTTCGGGTGGAACTGTCACCCTATGACCTGGATCGAGGGCGTATCATCTATCGCTACAAGAGCAACACGGCTGCCGGCCGGGCGGCGGAAGATGAAATGGCAGAAGAATAACTCCTCCCAACAATAGCCTCCACTGCTCTATTTTTGAACATCATCCTGGGTATGGTTAGAAAACTGTACCCTTTTTTTATTTATTGACACCCTGCCCCCCGAAGCTATAATCCCTCGCAGGTGTTATAGTCAGTATGACCGAAATTAACGACCCAAATACAGATCGTCCTGAGGGTTCCACCCTACCCAATCATCGTGATAATGAGCAGACCCGGCCCATCCGCCGGCCCGACGACCCAGATCGCACCTGGCTCTCGTCGCAGAAACCGGCTCAACCCGGCCACGATACCAGGCCCAACCGCCCCCAGCCACCGGCTCCAACTCCCCGGCGGCGCTCGGCCTGGGATCCTCCACCTATTCAACCGCGACCGGCTCAACCTACCTACCGCGCCCCTGCCCCGACTGTGTTTCAGGTACCTCCTCCACCTCAGCCACGGAAACGGGTGGGCATCGGCCGCCTGTTGGCGGCGGTGTTGGTTTTGGGCCTCGTCGCAGGCATGCTGCTCCTGGCCGTGGGCATGGTCGGTTATGTTTGGATTGCCTCGCAGTTACCCTCTGCCGAAGAACTGCTGGCCCGGCGCATCCAATTTGCTACCTCCCAAATTCTTGACCGGGACGGCAACCTGCTCTGGGAAATCATTGACCCCAGCGGCGGGCGGCGCACGATTGTCACGCTTGACCAGATTTCACCCGATCTGATCAATGCCACCGTTGCCACCGAAGACCGTTTCTTTTTTTCCAATGTGGGGGTTGATCCGATTGCGGTGGTGCGGGCTGTCTACTACAATCTGACCGAGGGCGAAATTGTTTCCGGTGGCAGCACGATTACCCAGCAGTTGGCCCGCAACGTGCTGCTGACCCCCGAAGAGCGCACCGAGCAATCCTTCTCCCGCAAAATCAAAGAGGCGGTCCTGGCCGTCGAAATTAACCGGCAGTACAGCAAACAGCAAATCCTGGAAATTTACCTCAACCAGATTTATTACGGCAACCTGGCTTACGGCATCGAGGCCGCTTCAGAAACCTATTTCGGCAAAAAGGCCAAAGACCTGACCCTGGCCGAGGCGAGCATGCTGGCCGGCCTGCCCCAATCTCCGGCTCTCCACGACCCCTACACCAACCCGGAAGGAGCCAAGGCTCGCCAGGCCGATGTGCTGCGGCTCATGGTCGAAGCCCAGGCCATCAGCCAGACCCAGGCCGATGAAGCAGCCCAAATCGAGCTGCCATTCCAGCCGGTTGGCTTCTCCATGCAAGCGCCGCACTTTGTCACCTACGTCCGCCAGGAGTTGGAAAAGATTGTCCCACCGGATTATATCTACCAAGCCGGCCTGCGCGTCCAGACCACCCTCAACCCCCGCCTGCAAGCCATTGCCGAAGAGGAGGTCCGCAACCAGGTAGACGCCCTAACCGGACGCAACGTGAGCAACGGCGCGCTGGTAGCAATGGATGTCAGCACTGGCCAGATTCTGGCGATGGTCGGCAGCAAAGATTTTCGCAATGAAGTGATTGATGGGCAGGTGAACATGGCTACCAGCCCGCGCCAGCCCGGCTCAGCCATCAAGCCCCTGACCTACCTGGCCGCCTTTGAACGGCTGAACTGGACGCCCAGCACCCTGCTCATGGACACGCCGGTGGAGTATCCCGACGGGGCGGGCGGCGTCTACCAGCCTAAAAATTATGACGACAAATTTCACGGGCCGGTCCTGCTGCGCTATGCCCTGGCCAATTCCTTTAATATTCCCCCGGTAAAAACGCTGCAATTGATTGGCGTGGACGCCCTCAAGGAGATGGGTGCCCGTCTGGGAATTACGACCCTGACCCGCAATGATTACGGCCTGGCTTTGACCCTGGGCGCGGGGGAAGTTCCGCTGGTGGAACTGACCGGCGCGTACCAGATCATGGCTAATGGCGGGGTGCAGGTTCCGCCGACAGCTATCCTGAGTATCACTGACAGTTTTGGCCGGGTTATCGAGCCGGCCCGCCCCCAGTCACGCCCGGTGCTGCGCCCGGAACACGCTTATCTCATCACCAGCATCCTGGCCGACAACGAAGCTCGCTCCCTGACGTTTGGTCCCAACAGCGCCCTTAACCTCTCCCGGCCCGCAGCGGCGAAAACCGGTACCACCAATGACTATAAGGATAACTGGACGATGGGCTTTACCCCGGATATTGTCACCGGGGTCTGGGTCGGCAATGCCGATAACACGCCCATGATTAACGTCAGCGGCCTGGCCGGAGCGGGACCGATCTGGCATAACTTTATGGAACGCGCCCACGAAGGGCTGCCGGTGCGAGACTTTACCCGCCCGCCGACCATTGTCGAGCTGGAAATCTGCGCCGACTCCGGCACGATTCCCAGCCCCGTCTGCCCGCAGCGCAAGAAGGAAATTTTCTTCAAGGACCAGCCGCCGTTGGGGCCGGACCAGGATATTCACCAACTGATTGCCATTGACCGCAATACCGGCCTGCGGGCCAACGAATTTTGCCGGGCCAACGTTGAGGAGAAGTATTTCCGGGTTTATCCCGGCGAGGATGGGCGAGCCTGGGCCATGAGCCAGGGCATCGAGCAGCCGCCGGAGCAGTACTGCCCCTCAACCAACATTTTCGCCGGGATTACCGGCCCGCTGGATGGGGCGTCGGTACGCGGCGTGATTACCCTGGAAGGCTCGGCCACGGCGGCCAATTTTTCCCACTATCAAATAGAGGTGGGGAAAGGCACCAACCCGGCAGAGTTCGCTCTGGCCGTGGGGCCGGTCAGCCAGATTGTGGAACAGGGCGTTTTGGGCACGCTGGATACGACCCAGGTTGAAAACGGACCCTACACCCTGCGCTTGGTCGTGTTCGATCAGAGCGGCGGCGCTTTTGACGGCAAAGTCCGGGTACTGGTGGACAACGCCGCCACCTCGACACCCGCTCCCACCGACACGCCGCTCCCTGTGCCCGATACGCCAACGGTCACGCCGACGATTGTCCTACCAACCGATACGCCGACCGTCCAGCCGCCGACCGTAACCCCCACCCCCGAATTGCCCACCGACACCCCTATTC
Organism: Anaerolineales bacterium; assembly: GCA_015075185.1. Classification (GTDB taxonomy): domain Bacteria; phylum Chloroflexota; class Anaerolineae; order 4572-78; family J111; genus DSQQ01. The sequence continues at coordinate 1,846,315 of JABTUW010000001.1, forward strand.
CACCCAGCGCCACCCCGACTGAGACTCCAACTGTCGAATTGCCCACAGCTACTCCTACTATTGGACTCCCCACCGTAGCACCTGTAATCACGGCGACCCTGAGTCTCCAAGCGACAACGGAGCCGGTAAATAATCAGTAGTTGATGATGATGGCATAGTTAGATAAATAAGGTATCCCAAATATGCCCCCTCAAGTCGCGTTTATCTTCATTTTAGCCGGAGTGGGGTTAATAACTTTTTGTGCATTCAAATTCACTTCCTCCCAAAAATTGATCAAAGGAGGCGCACATGCCATTGGTACTGTGACCCAGGCAACTTGGCGCATGACACGTTCTGGCCCTATACACAACCTCGTAGTAAGTTTTGAAACCGATATAGGGGAAAATATCAAATTTAAAGCAGAAGTCGGGGGTAGGGTGGTAGAAGTTGGTTATCTTTTCCCTGTTATTTATGATCCAACTAATCCTCAGAATGCAAAAATATATTTGCCCGAACCATTTTGGGGAGACCTTTCTGTCCAGATTGTGATTGCTGTCGGTTTGGTCATTCTTGGAATTGCGGGGTTTGTTTACAGTCTTTGAAGAAAGAAGTCAGCCAGCTCCAAAAAAGCGCGCTCAATTTTTAATGTTCCTTTAGTCTTTCAGGTTAAGAATAGATAGTTACGAACTGGTCAAATTGGATAGGAAAACAAACGGTATGGATAAACGTCTCAGCGTAGACCGTTCCAAGTCTGTCGTCCTGCTCGCCGCGGCCCTGGTGATGACCGTCACCTGGGCAGTAGGTGCAACCGGCTGGACGGAGGGCCTCAATATTGTCACTTTTGTCGGCCTGGGTTCAATTATCATCGGGTTGATGCTGGCTCGCAGCCTTTTGCCGGGCGTTATCGCCCATATTTTTAGCATTATTATCGGCGTCTCCTGGTCGTTCTGGATTACCAGCCGGCTGTTACCGGAGCATTACACCTGGCTGGAACGCTGGCAAAATCTGGTCTTCCGCCTGGACTATTGGTACAATCAGGCTATCCAGGGCGGCACCAGCTACGACAACATGATGTTCATCCTGCAGATGGGCGTCATCGTGTGGGGTATGGGCTACCTGACCCTGTGGTTCCTGTTCCGGTCGGGCAGAGTTTGGCAGGCGATTGTGCCGGGCGGCCTGGTGCTGCTCATCAATCTCTACTATGCTCCCAACGACATCACCTTCTGGTTTCTAATTTTTATCCTGCTGTCGCTGCTGCTGGCGATTCGCTTTAACCTGTTCAAGCAAGAAGCCCAGTGGCGAGCTGAGGGCGTCTTCTTCCGGCCCGACATCAGCTTTGACTTCCTGCGGGATGGCTTTATCTTCTCGGCCCTGGTCATCGCCCTGGCCTGGCTGATGCCGCCTATTGCCAGTGCCCGCTCCTTGGGGCTGCTGGATGAATTTCAAGGTTCCTGGAGTGAGGTTCAGGGCGAGTGGAATCGTCTCTTTGCCGATTTGAATTACAGAGATACGGGGTTTGTAGACGGCTTTGGGACGTCACTCAACCTGGGCGGGCCACGCCGCCTGACCAATGAGCCGGTGATGAACGTCAAAATTGAAGGGCCAGGCCGTTATTGGCGGGCCACCGTATATGACGAATACAGCGGCTACGGCTGGCATAACAACGACTCCGATAGCGCTGGCTTTGGTCCCGGTGACGCTTTATCACTCCCTCTGTTTGAGGCCCGCGTACCGGTGACCCAAACTTACACCTTCTACCGCGACCAAGCAACCGTGCTTTATGCTATGGGCCAGGTCATCGGTCTTGATCGCACGGCCAAAGTTACCTTCAATGCTCTCTCCAGTCAACAAGTTGCGCAGGTGGACCGGCCTATCTGGCCTGATAATGGCGAACCCTGGGTAGAGGATATTACCTACATCCGCAGCAACGCCGCCGTAGACAGCGGCGAAAGTTATCAGGTCGTCTCGGCAGCCAGCCAGGCCAGCATGAGCCAACTCCAGGCGGCAGGCACCGATTACCCTGATTGGGTTGCTCGTTACCTGCAACTGCCGGATACCGTCACCGAGCGTACCCGCAATCTGGCCCACGAACTGGCCGATCCTTATGACAATGCTTTTGACAAAGCCCGAGCCATTGAAACCTACCTGCGCCGCGATATTAAGTATAATGAAAAGCTGGCCGCTCCACCTCCCGGTGTTGACCGGGTAGATTACATTATTTTCGAGACCAAAGAAGCCTATTGTGACTATTACGCCTCGGCCATGATTGTGATGTTGCGCTCCCTGGGTATTCCCGCTCGCTTTGCCGTCGGTTTTGCCCGGGGCACTTTCGATCCAGAGCTAAATGCCTATCATGTGGTTAATGCCGATGCCCACTCCTGGGTCGAGGTTTACTTCCCCGGCTACGGCTGGATCGAGTTTGAACCCACTGCGTCCCAACCCGGCATTGTCCGTCTGGTTGAGCCGGCTGATACAGCCGGCGGCCCATTTTCGCCTTCTCCCCTCGATGGCATGCCCGGCCGGCGAGAAATGCCGGAACGGCCAAACGAGGAGCTGCTTGAACAAAGCGCAGATGTCTCGTCGCTGCCCTTTACCTTCAATATTCCCTGGGTGGGTACTCAGATCAGCATTTCCCGTTCGGTTATTAGTTGGGGAAGCATCGCCGTTGGGGTCATCCTGCTGGCAGTGCTGGCAGCAGGGGCGCTGTGGTGGCAGCGCCAGATCAAACCAGCCGGGGATTTTCTCAAACTTTATGAGCGCATGGTCCAACTCGCCGCCTGGATGGGCGCTGCGATCCGTCCCTGGCAAACTCCGTATGAACATGCCACCCTGTTGCAGCGCCGGCTGCCCAGCCGCCAGCATGAAATCGAGCTGATTACGGATGGTTATGTGCACCAGCTCTTTAGCCCAGCTCCGGCCTCAATGGAACGCGGGGCCGACGCCGCTACGACGATGGTTTATGAAAGCGATCTCGCCTGGCGTCGCCTCCACCCGGAGATGGTCAAGGCCGTGTTCAAGCGGCACCTGCCCAGGTGGCTAAATTTTTGGTGACAAGCGCAGTCATTAAAGCTCACTTTCTTCCAAAATCAGCCCGATTTTCGCCCCACGCTTCTGTTTTCCACTCCAGGATAGTGTTGGGGTAGCGGTTAGTCTCAAGCCATTGTAAGGCTTGATCCACCCGCGCCCAAACTTCGGTGGTTTGCTCATTTCTGGGCAGTTTAGAACGAACCTGCTTCTCTTTCACCCAATTCCGGGCAATTCGCGAATCCGAGTAAACCGAGCTTGATTTGCCTTGCTTTTTTAGCAGCGACAGGGCATGCACAATCGCCAGGAACTCACCCAGGTTATTGGTTCCGTTGGGAATAGGGCCGACGTGAAATAGTTCCCGGCCGCTGTGCGTTTCTACCCCCCGATACTCCAAGTTACCCGGGCTGCCGTCACAGGCCGCGTCCACCGACCAGCTATCGGCAATCACTTCCGGCGGCAAGCTTAGGGGCGAGGGTTTGACTCCGATGTGTTGCTGCCAGCCCTGCCCGAGGGCCTCCCTGGCTTCTCTTTCGGTTTCAAAGGATTTATATTTGGCCCGCGGAAATCCGTTTACTTGGGCCGCACATTCTGCCCAGCTTCGGTAGATGCCCGGTTTTCGGCCTGCCCAAACCACGTAAAATTTCGTTTTCGCCATTTTCAATCTCGTCCAACTTCGGTTCAGGGGGAGAGATAAGGGATGACATACCAGAAAGGGCTGAGCAGCGTCAGCCCGGCCAGACCGGCGTAGACTGCCGTCAGCAGCCAGGAGGCCGGAACCGGCCAGCGAGACGCCAGCCAGGCTCGTCCCAGCGCTAAGGCTAGGGCCAGGCCGACCAACAGCAGCGCCAATTTATCTATCTCCCCCCGCCAGAGCGAGGTGATAACCAACCACCCCAGGGCCAGGGCCAGGCCCCCGGCCAGCAGCCAGGCCCAACGCGGCGAGAAGGCGATCTGCAGTCCCACGGTTAAGAAAATGCCCAGCGGAATCAGCGCCGGAAAGAGATAACGCCCCTGAAACTGCACGAATTCCAAGTTGTACCAGACATAGCCGAGGAGCATCAAGCCGATAGTTAGGACCATTAAAAGCAAAGCCTGGAACTGCGTGGGGCGTGGAGCGTGGGGTGAGGATACGTCTTTCCCTAAGCTCAAATCCACGCCCGTCGGACGGGCAGTCCAAAATCCGACCACTCCCCCCAGCGCTGCCAGGGTGAGCAAAGTCAAGGCCAGGTAGACTCGCCGGCTCATGGGAACGGCCATCCAGCCGAACTGGCCCCAAAAGCTCTGAAAAGTGACGGTAACAAAGTTAAAGAGGTAGCTGGGCCAGCCGACCTCGGCCATATAATCATTCGTCCGCAGTTGGCCGACCACCACAGCATCGTGCCGGCCCAACCCCAGCAGGTCAAAATTACCGTAGAGTACGGCATTACGGATGTACCAGGGCAGCCCGATAACCAATGCCAACCCAAAGATAAGCCCTGTTTGTTTAATCAGAAGCGACCAGTTTACCCGATTCGGACACCTTTGAGTTTGCTGAAATTCACCTCCCCGAGATGGCGACAGTCCGTCTACTTCTCCGCCTCTTCGCCTCCTTGCCTCTTCAACGGCGGCCAACCCTAACGCCACCGCCGTCAGCGGGACGGCAATGTAGACGGTCGTTTTGGTAATCAAACCCAGTCCCAAAAGCACTCCCAGCGTAATATCGCAGCGGGTAGAAGCCCGGCCCTGGCTCCCCAAGCGCCGGATTAAGAGCAACAGCAGGCCGGCCAGAATCAATTCGGCCAGAGCATCGTTGTTGACAGATGCCAGCATAGCCACGTGCATTGGCACAAAGCCGACAAAGGCCATTGTACCATAGGCAATTGCCATCCGGCCGGGAAAAATCGTTAGGGCAATCAAGTAAGCCAGACCTACAACCCCGGCTCCTAAGATCACCGAGAATAAGCGCAGAGCCAGCAGGGAGCCGCCGCTTACGATAAAAACGGGGGTCGCCAGCAGGTAATACAGCGGCGGCTGGTGGAACTCATAGCAAACGGTGTCCAGCGGGAGTTCAGGCGGAAAGCGTTGGGATTTCAGGCGTTCCAGGTAAGCCTGGTTGTAGCAGCGGCTCACCAATTCTGGAAAGCCGCTCTGGATGGACAGAAAATGCACGTAATTGAAGTGGGCTGGTTCGTCGGGGGCCTGCCAGTTGGGCGTCAAAGTGGCAAATACGACTCCGGCCAGCAAATAAACCGTCAAGATGACATAAAAGAAAGGGGAACGCCAGCCAGCTACTACCAATCTTTTCACCTTCGGAAGATTCTGACTTCTTTCGGCGGTCCTCCGGGCAGGTGAGCCTCGGCGGTCTGCCGCCAGCGGTCTATGCTTGAAGCAGTTTGTGCAGGGCCGAGTGGTCCAGTTCGCCGTCACCCTGAGCCACTAATTCTTGATACCGTGTAATGGCGCTTTCGAGATGAGGCAGATGGAGGGAAGCAGAGTGGGTTAACTCTTGCGCCAGGCGCAAATCTTTCAATTGGGTAGTGACTTTCCCCCCCGGCACGTAGGCCCGATTAATCATCCGGCTGCCATGAATTTGCAGAATTTTGGAATCGGCAAAGCCGCCTTGCAGAGCATGTTGGAGCAGTTGGGGGTCGAGGCCGCTCTTTTCGGCCAGGGTCAGCGCTTCGGCCACGGCTTCGATGGTTAACCCGACAATCAATTGGTTGATCAGCTTGGCGGTGTGTCCGGCCCCCGGCCCACCCACCCGGACCACATTGCTGCCCAGCATTTCCAGAAACGGCCGGACCCGGGTAAAGTCGGCCACAGTCCCGCCGACCATGATGGCCAGGCTGCCTGCCGCCGCCCCCTCCGGCCCGCCCGAAACCGGCGCATCCACCCAGCCGACGCCCCTGGCAGCCAGCCGCCAGGCGTGCGCCCGGGAGTGGGCTGGGTTGGAAGTGCCCATATCCATCACAACGTGGCCGGGAGAGAGATGAGGTTCCAGTTGGGCCAGTACCACATTCACCGCCGCCGAGTCGGCCAGGGTGAACAGGCAGACCTTGGCCTGGGCCGCCTCGGCCAAATTTGAGCAAAGGGGAATGCCCTCGGTGAGTTCCGCTGGCAGCGGCGAGCGATTCCAGCCACAGACTTGATAGCCTGCCGTCAGCAAGCGCCGCGCTATTGGCCGGCCCATCAACCCCAACCCACAGACACACACCGATGCGCTCATCTTAGCCCACCCTTTCCAAGCCCCCCTTCCCTATAAAACACCAAACGTCAAGTACCACATTTTCAGGGTGATGGCAAACAGTACGGGGGTTTTTGCCGTGTCCTGTCTACCGTCTACTGTTGCTGCTATCGTACCCGAAGCAGGGAGCTTAGGCAACTTTACTCAATAGAAAATAAAGCACTTAGACGTTCTCTCATTAATCGTACCAGGATCAGCCCCAAACGCCACCACAGCCGCCGCCAGATCTGAATAGCCTGGCTTTGCTCGGCCTCGCCAAAGGCGTGGGCGCTGTAGACGGCATCCACGTACAGGCCGGCCAGCCGTTCGATATCCGCCGGAGTGGCAGTCAGCAGGTTAGCCCAGCGCGACCCGCGAGTTAGAGCGGCGACACGCCCGGCCAGAGCGTCACTGAATTCAAACGGCGTCGCTCCCGCTGCGACCGGCAGGGCCAGCCGGGAGCCGAACCGCTGCAAGCGCCGGTATAGACGGGCCACCGTCGTCGCCGGGGCCGCCCGGTGCAGCCGCCATATATCGACCGCCAGCCAGGCCGCGCCGCTCAAGGCCAGCCCGGCCGCTCCCACGACCAATCCCCACAACCAATGGGTCGAACTGGCCGGGGTTGTGACCACAAAGGCCGGTGGAACGGATTCCGGCTCGAACGGTGGGGGCAGAAACGGCGCTGCCGGGCGCTCCCACGGCGGGCGAGCGGCCGTCGGCTCAAACTCGATCCAGCCGTAACCGGGGAAATAGATCTCCGGCCAGGCGTGGGCATTAGCTTCGGTAACTACAAAACGGCGGTTGGCCGGGTCGGGCACACCGCCGGCGTAGCCGACCACCAGCCGGGCGGGCAAGCCAGCGGCTCGCGCCAGCACCACCATCGCCGTCGCATAATAGTCGCAATAGCCGCGCCGCAGCTCAAATAGAAAGTAATCGGCCACATCCCGGCCGGCCGGCGGGGTGGGCAGGTCCAGACTGTAGGGAAAGGTGCGCAGGTAGGCTTCGATGGCCCGCGCTCGGTCATAAGGCGTGGGGGCAGTCGCGGTCAAATCGCGGGCCAGGGCGAGCACCCGCGCCGGAACCGTTTCTGACAGGATCAGGTAACGCTGCTGCACCCACCTTGGGTAGCGGCTGCCGGTTTGGCGCAGCCCGACCTCGTCTACCACCGGCGCGGTTGAAACGACGCTGTACGCCGCCGCTTCAATCGTTGCCCCAAAGGCGTCCCCGGACCTGCGCCAGGCAACCTCATAGGGTTGATCCACCGTGACCAGCATTCCGGCTGCGTAAAGCAGACCACCCCCATCGCCGGCGAGCTGGATTTGTTGGTGCAGGGTCAAAACCCGAGAGGTCTTTAAAACGTCACGGTTTTCCGGCTGAACTACTTCACCCGCGTCATAATTAACTGCCTCCGTCCGGCTGGTCAACCAGCCCCGGCCGGTATACCGGTCATAAGTCAGACTGCGCCAGTAACGGGCCTGGTTAGCCTCAGGGTTAAACTCATCCGGGCGCACGATCAGCGCGACCTGCTCCGAGAGTTCTGGCCCGGAGCCGAGCAAGTGCTGCCGCGGCAGGCCGCCGACCCGCACCTTGTCGAAAAGTGTCGGCGGGCCGGGTTGGGGCTGCAAGCCCAGAGAGCGGGCCACCGGTCCAGCTCCAAGCGGCTCCTCCCAAATCAAACGCTGGGCTGTTTGGGCGACCTGCTGGATCGAGAGTACGGGCGTTATGTGGGCCAGCACGGCCAGCGCCGCAGCTAACCAGATGACGGTGAAGGTCATCTCGACGCGGATGTCGAGGGCAAAATCAATCCCAGCCCCCTCCCAGTACCGCTCTCGAGCCGTGTAATTTACCACGGCCAGCAGCAGCCAGACCAGGCCGACCAGCAGCAGCAGAAAGGCGAAGTTTCCAGCGCCGTAGGCCATACTGATGACCAGTAAAGCCCCGGCAGGCAGCAGGCCCAGCAGGGATTGGTCGCGGCGGCGCACCGTCCAGCCGGCCCAGACGGCCACAGCCCACAGGGTCAGCCCCCACACCAGCGCCACTGCCACCGGGTCGAAGATCGGCTCGGCGGTGGTCAGGCCCAGCAGCCAGTCAAACAAACGCCTTAGCAATATGCTTATCCCGCTCGCGAATTCGACCAGAGCCAGCCGGAGCGGGGTTATGTTGGGCGGGCCGTCCACCGGCCAGTGTGCCACCTGCCAGGTCACGCTTAACAGCCGCCCGAGTAAGATCAACACGGTCTCGCTCAGGCGGCCTACCTGCAGCATAATGATACTGACCCCGGCCAGAATGGCGACACTGCCGGATAGCCAGCCCGGCCAGGGTGACGCCGCCAATCTCCAGCCGACCAGTCCTCCCAGAATAACCGTGAGCAGCAGCAAACCAATCTCCAGGCTGTGGACCACACTGGCCAGGCCCAAAGCGACACTGTTCAGGGCAGCCAGAAGCAGAACGAGCGCCAGCAGGCGTCCCGGGCTGGGGTCGTTGTCCAAACAGGTAGACAGGCCGAGGAGCAGCTTTTGGATCATGCCAGCGCCTTCCAGGGGGTATCTCCCGGCCGGCGAACGGCAACAGCCCGGCCTGTCGGCATGATCCGCCACTCCCAATTTCCTTGCTGGCCGGGACGAGCTTCGGGCCGGTCGAGCAGGTCGGGGGTGATCAGATAGCGAGCGACGCCCAAATTCGCCAGCAAAGCCAGGGTCGCGCCGGCGTCACCCGCTCCGCCAAAAGAGACAGGGTCCAGCAGCAACACGGTTGCCACCGCACCCCGCCGGAGCAGCGGCAAGAGCGCCTCGATCCAATCGCCGGAGACGGCAGGGGTAATGATAATCAGGCTGGCCTGCTGCCCAAAGACAGGCCGGACCCTGCCCAACAGTTCCCCCAGGGGGCGCGGGCCGGGATGCGCCAGGGCCAGGGTCCGCAAAATTTCCTGGCGCTGGCCGTCGCCCGGTTGCGGCGGCAGCCAGGCGAGCGTTTCACCATGGGTAACCAGGCCAACGGCGCGCCCCCAACGCAGTCCCTGGTCGGCCAGGGAAGCGGCCAGGATAACGCCATGTTCCTCAGTGGCGGTTTCAGCGTGGGCTACTTGGACGTGTTGGTCCAGATCGAGGAAAATCCACCAGTCGCCGGAGGGAGTGCTGTCAAAGAGACGCACAAACAAGGAGTTTCGGCGGGCTGAAGTGGGCCAGTGAATCCAGTTGAGGGTATCGCCGGGGATATATTCCCGCACGCTGGCCGCGCTGACGGTGCGCTCCAGGGTATTGGCCCGCGGCCGCCCTTCGCCGACCCGCCCACCCGGCGCGATTTCAATGGTCGGCAAAGGCACAACCGGTGGTGTCACCGTCAGGGTGGCCAGATGGGTATAGGGCAGGGTTACGGTGTATAAACCGAAAGGGTCGCCGGTGTGGAGCGTAGTTGGACCCAGGGTAAAGAGACCGCGCCGCTGGCAAATACTGTGGGTCTGCCAGCGGTTCATGGACTCGCCGCCGACGCCGGTCACCCGGCTGACCGTGTAATTAGGCATGGTAGAATGGTCAATCACTTCAACCCACAAGGCTGGAGCGAGGCCTGGATTAATCAAGGTGAAACGCTCCTCCAAGCGGTCGCCGACCTGGGCCCAGCCAAAACGGGTTTCGCGGGTGAACCGCAAATTTTGCGCCAGCGAACGCGCCCATAGATAGCTAATCAGCCAACCACCGCCCAGGCCAACCAACAAGATAACCCACCCCCGGAAAGGGACGATCAGTTGCGCTACCACCAGCAGCCCAATCATTATCGGCAGCAGGCGAGTATTAAGTTTCAAGCGAGGCGCAGGAGAAATGTTCACGATGTCAGTATAACACGGGCAATGGCAGAATGGAAGGGTGGAAGAATGGAGGATTGGTTACAAAAAGTTGTCTGCCTTCCAGTCCTCCGGTCTTCCCCTCTTTCACCCCTCAGCGTCGGGTAATCGTAGAGTAACAAATAAAAAAGCCTCTTGACTCGCGCCCATAAGCGTGGTAACATAGTACCAACAGAATCGAAGTACGGTTCTGGAGTAGCTGAAAGGAGGTCCCTATCGTGGTGCCAGACTGGGAGCTGCCTTGGCTAGTCGGAGATAAAAAGTAGCAAAAACGGGCCAACGAACTAGTAGATTGGGCCGACGCGCACTGGCGAAAACAGTACTTTATCTCCGATCAGTCTAAAGGACAGATCTTTAATAGTAAAACACCTATTATTAAAGAACAGATCCAATATCTTTAGCTAAAGAACCCTGTGGTTGACACAGGGTTTTTTATTCCTCCCCAACCCTTCTTGCGGAAGAAGAGAATTTTTCATACTTGACAACTTAATCATTTTAGTTTATAATCGGGGTGTAACTTAATCATTTAAGTGCGAGCGAGCTAATGTCCCCAAGGAAGGAGGAGGTCACCCTCAAAGATATCGCTGTAGCCGTCGGCAAGTCGGTGGCTGCTGTTTCCAGGGCTTTAAACAATTACGACGACATCAGCGAAGAAACCCGCGAGTATATTAAGCAAGTAGCACGAGAGATGGGCTATGCGCCCACCAATACCCTGGGGTTAATTCTACCGGCGCTTTCACCCCGTAATTCTGATCCTTACTACAGCGAACTCCTGGCCGGAATTGCGGCTACTGCCGCCGAGCGTGAATTTGATTTGTTGGTGTCTACCTGTGCGCCCGGCCCTGAAGAACAGTGGGCTTACTTGCGTTTAGTAAACAGCCGCCGGGTTGATGGGGTGATTGTAGCTCGCCCCCGTTGGCGTGACAGCCGAATTGAACTGCTCCTTGAAAAAAAGTTCCCCTTTGCTGTGGTGGGGGCCACTAATCTATCGGGTAATTTTCTGACCGTATTCGAGGAGGCCGCCGAGGCTGCTGCTTTGCTGGTGGAACACCTGGCCGAGCAGGGGCACGAGCGAATTGCCCTGGTCAACACGCCGACCGATCTATTTTTTTCTTCGGAATTTCTGACCGGGTTTCAACGGGCCATGCGCCAGGCTCACCTACCGATTAACGAGGATTTTCTGGAAGAAAGCGATTTTACCCAGCGTGACGGCTATCGCGCCGGACAAACCCTCCTGAGCAAGGCCGAAGCTCCTACAGCGATAATCGCCGCCGACGACGTGGTAGCTCTGGGAGTGATGGCCGCCGCTCAAGATCAGGGACTGGAGATTGGGCAAGACCTGGCTATTACCGGCTATGGGGATATTTTACTGACCGAGTATGCCCAACCGCCCTTGACCACCATTCACCGGCCTACTTATGGGTTGGGCCAGCAAGCCTGCCGGATGCTGATTGGCCGGCTGCAAGGGGAAAAGTTAGAGAACGAGCAGGTTGTCATCAAGCCATCTTTGGTAATTCGCCAATCCAGTGATTTGGCTTTATGGTTATAGGAAACAATCTACGTTGGAACCCCCGCCAGCGTAGCCAATAATTCCAGGCCCTGAACTGCGTTGAGGAACCTGGAATAATAAAGTTAAACTTTACATTGCGAGGAGGCAAAGCAAATAAAATGGCTAAAGTAGTATATGAAAATATGACCAAAGCCTGGGGTGATGTGATTGGGGTGAACAATCTCAACATCGAGATCCCCGACAAGGAGTTTCTGGTGCTGGTTGGCCCGTCAGGCTGCGGTAAATCTACCGCGCTGCGCTGCCTGGCCGGGTTGGAAGAAATTACCTCGGGCACTATTTACATTGGCGACCGGGTAGTCAACGATGTGCCGCCCAAGGACCGCGACATTGCAATGGTCTTCCAAAGCTATGCGCTCTATCCCCATATGACGGTATATGACAACATGGCCTTTGGCTTAAAGCTGCGCAAAACGCCCAAAGCCGAAATTGACAAGCGCGTTCAGGAAGCGGCCAAAATCTTGGGCATTACCCAGTTGCTAGATCGCAAGCCCAAACAGATGTCCGGTGGTCAGCGACAGCGCGTGGCGCTGGGCCGGGCCATTGTGCGCGATCCCGCCGTTTTCCTGTTTGACGAGCCGCTGTCGAACCTTGACGCCAAGCTGCGGGTCCAAACCCGCGCCGAAATTTCTAAACTGCACCAACGCCTGGGCACAACCTTTATTTATGTGACTCACGACCAGGTGGAGGCGCTAACCATGGCCGACCGCATCTGCGTTATGAAAGACGGCGTGCTGCAGCAAGTTGACACGCCCCAGCATTTGTATGACCACCCGGGGAATATTTTTGTGGCGGGTTTCATTGGCTCCCCCTCAATGAACTTCTTTAGCGGCACCATCACCGGCACATTGGATGAGATGTATGTCGACTCCGGCGGGGTACGGATTCGCCTGCAAAAGGACGAGGTGGAACAGTTGGGGCAAAAGAGTATTGGCCGCGAGGTTATTTTTGGCGTGCGCCCCGAAGATATTCACCACCCGCGCTACAAACCGGCCGGCATCACCGAGCAGTTGATCGAGGCGACCGTAGACGTGACAGAGTTGATGGGCAACGAAATCTTTGTCTACCTGGTCAGCAACAATGACCAGAGCTTTATTGCCCGGGTTGATCCCCGCGCCGACCTGCGCCCCGGCGACAAAGTGCAAATGTCTTTCAACGCCGAAAAAGTGCATATTTTTGACCGGACCACTGAGAAAAACATCGCCACGCCTCACGACTAATTCGAGACAAGGCAAAACAAAAATTACGGTTTTTGGAGGGGGAAGCCCGTTGAGCTTCCCCCTTTGGGTTTTTAGCGCGTAATTTTCCCTGGTTTTTGATGTTGGAGTATTATAAAGACGATCGGAGATTGGTTACAAATATCTAATCCGTAAAAGGAATTGCTTTATGTTAGTCACACTAGTCATTATGGACGGCTGGGGATTAAACCCCCGCAAAGATTACAACGCTATTGCCCTGGCCAATACCCCTTATTTTGATTACATCTGGAACAACTGGCCCAGCGCCACGCTGGAGGCTTCAGGCCGGGCCGTGGGGCTGCCGATTGGGCAGATGGGCAATTCGGAAGTTGGGCACATGAATTTGGGGGCGGGACGGATTGTGCCCCAGGATTTAACCTATATCAACGATTTAATCGAGAGCGAGGCGTTTTTTGAAAATCCGGCCCTGAATGAAATGATGCAGTCCGCTCTTAACCGCAACAGCGCGCTCCATCTAATCGGCCTGCTGTCTGATGGAGGAGTCCACAGCCATCAAGAGCACCTCTACGCCCTGCTAAAAATGGCCAAACGCAAAAACCTGTCACGGGTCTTTGTCCATGCCATTCTGGATGGCCGCGATACGCCCCCGCGCAGCGGGGTCGACTACTTGAGCCAGCTTGAGGCCCAGTTGGCCAGGGTTGGGGTAGGACAGGTTGCCACCGTTGCCGGGCGCTACTACTCGATGGACCGAGATAAGCGTTGGGAACGGGTCAAATTAGGCTATGATGCGATGGTTTATGGGCTTGGCAGGCAGGCCAAAAGCGCCACCGAGGCAATCCAGGCTTCTTACACCGAGGAGGTGAATGACGAATTTGTCATTCCGGTCGTGCTGGTCAACGCCCAAGGTGTGCCGATTGCAACCATCAATGACAACGACGCCGTTATTTTCTTTAATTTTAGAGCCGACCGGGCCAGGCAAATGACCCAGGCGCTGGTTGAACCCAGTTTCACAGGTTTTGAGCGGCAAGGCGGCGGGTTAAAGGGCCTGAAAATGACCACTTTTATGCAGTATTATGATGGTCAACTACCGAACTTCGCTTTTGAGATTCCCGAACCGACCAACGGCCTGGCCGAAACATTGTCAAAATTGGGCCACAAACAGTTTCACTCTGCCGAAACCGAGAAATATGCCCACGTGACCTACTTTTTTAACGGGGGGCGCGAGGTCCCCTTTGAGGGGGAGGATCGGGTGCTGGTACCTTCGCCCAAAGTGGCCACCTATGATTTGCAGCCGGAAATGAGCGCGGCCGGCATCACCGAGAAGGTCGTCGAAGCAGTTAAATCAGGCCAGTATACGTTTGTGCTGGTTAACTTTGCCAATCCCGATATGGTCGGGCATACCGGCTTTTTGGACAAAGCGATCATCGCCGCGGAAACGGTAGATAATTGCGTCCGGCAGGTAGTTGAAGCCACAGTTAGTATGGGCGGCGCTGCCCTGGTTACCGCCGATCACGGCAACTCGGACCAGATGTTGGATTATGATACCGGCAAACCCCACACGGCCCACACCACCAATTTAGTGCCTTTTATCTACGTGGCCCAGCAAAAACCTGGCTGGCGTTTTGCTAACGGCATCCTCGGGAATGTGGCCCCAACCGTACTGGAGCTGCTGGAGATTGAACCACCCCCCCAGATGACTTGTAAATCGCTGATCCGGCGATAAGAAAGAAGGGGCAGGTCCCGTGGGTCTGCCCTTTTCATTTACTCGCGTGTAATGAAAAATAGGCCACTAACTGCCACGTCCCCCACCACCATTTCAGATGAGCCTTGCCCAGGTAAAAGTCATTTTCTACCTGCACCAACTCGTCCAAAATACGGCGAATGGACAGGCGCGGGTTGCCAAGCAGGTCGTAATCAATTTTGAGCACCTGGCGGTCAGGGTCGGCAAGGCCGGGCCGGTGATCCTGTTTCAGCACTGCCTGGGCCGTCTCAATTTTTGCCTCGGCTGATTCAATCAAATTGAGGTTTGGAGTTGAGAGACGACCATTTCGTGTGACTCCAACAACAGCTTGATTCAGTTGGTGCATAAATCTCCTCGAAAATAGACCGCCGACGGCTGACCACCGAAAGATACTTTTGTTATCGGTGGTGTGCGATGGCTTGTGACGACTCCTCTGAACGCTTGATTTTCGCCCCATAAAGTAAATCAAATCTGCGCCAGCCGCGATGATGGCGGCGCTCAGCAGCAACAGCAGAATGGGCGAAGTGGTCGTTGGGCCGGGAGGGGAGGAAGCTGCGCTCGCTCCTCAGCAGTACGGGCATGGCGACGGGCCAGTTCCAGCCCAAACTCTCCTCGCCCCTGGCCATAGCCCAGCGATGATTGGCAGCAAAGAGTGGCTTGAACAAAAAAGAGATGTAGCGCAGCAGCGGTTTATCGGCTCGAATACGCCAATCGTAGGTGATGTTTACCCACGGCCCCTCCTGCTCAAACGTCCACACACCCCGCCCAACAAAGTCACCCCACGCTTCCAGGGTAAAATCGTAGGGAACATGGACCTCGGTGACACGAAATTGCCAACGCAGCGTGTAGGGCAGCCAGCCCTTGGTGTAAAGCTTAACGATTTTGCCTACGCCTGACGCATCGCCGGGCTGCAATTGCTGCACATCCAGATAAACCGAAGGCCACCATCGCACCAGGTCGGGCGCATTGGCAATGATTTCAAAAATTTCCTGGATCGTACCCGGCACTCGCCAGTGGGTGATGAAGTGATAGTCATTGCTAGTCATTTTTAACCTGCCACCCCTTTATAGATTGCCGTAGCCACGAGGCCCAGCGTATAAGCCGTAGTATAGTAAATAACCAACGGCTGCGGCCCACACCGCCAATCGGCAGCAGCATAATTTGCTTGACCGGAACACCATAATGCAGCGCGGCTATGCTGTGCCCCAACTCGTGCAGCACCACGATAGCAAAGAGCAAAAAGGTGACGATCAGGCCAAAAATGGCTCCCGTCCAACCGCCTCCGGTAAACAAACCAAATTGTAAAGCCCCCCAAATCAAAATAAGCGGAAAGGTGATGTGCATGCGGATCATAATCCCACGCACGCTGAATAAGGGGATCGAACTGCCCATAAGTCTCTCCCATTACGATATTTTTGTTGGCTCATGAAGTCTTTCAAGGAGCTACAACGGAGGCGCGAGGCTGAAGCCATTGCACTGAAAGAGCCAAGCCCATTTGGGCTAAAAGCCGCCTTTCCAGGGCGTTTTAACGTCCTTTGTCCTCTCAGCCCGATGCTTCAGCGTCGGGCCATAGGCCGGGGTAATTGACCTCCTTGAAATCCATATAGAGCCTTTTTGTTAACCCGTCTCTTAAATCATACCCCGGCCTAATCAGCTGGCAATTACTCTCTTCAGGTTAACGGCGGTCTGCCGCGATGAGATTGGCGACAACTTTACCGGACAGCATGACCATCGGCACCCCGCCACCGGGGTGGGTCGTCCCGCCGGTAAAGTACAATCCTCGGACATCGGGAGCGCGGTTGTGGGGACGGCGAAAAGCAATGAAGGGGCTGTTGGGCGACGCGCCGTAGAAGGCGCCCCGCCACGCGCCGGTCAAGCGGGCCAGATCTAGCGGGGTCAACATCTGCTCGGTTTGAATCTTTCCCCGAATATCCAGGCCAAAATCGGCCAGGCGAATCAAAATCTGATCCCGATAGACGGTAGCTTGGGCCATCCAATCATAGCGCGAGTCTAACGCGGGCGCATTGACCAGCACAAACCAATTCTCGCCGCCAGCAGGTGCGTGCGCCGGATCGGATTTTGAGGTGATCGCCACATAAATCGTCGGGGCATCGGGCGGAACACCCCGGCGAAAGATGTCGTCGAACTCGCGGCGGTAGTCGTTGGAAAAGAAAATATTGTGATGGGCCAACCGCTCGTGGCGTCCGGCCACGCCCAAAAGGAGAATGAAGCCGGAGCAGGATGGTTCGACGCGGGTCAGGTGGGCCAGCCGCCGGGGGGTGGCAATGGCCGGCGGCAGCAGGGTCTGATAGACGGTGGCGACATCCACGTTAGCCACAACAGTCTCGGCCGGCTCAAGCGTACCATCGCTTAGCAGGACTCCCTGCACGGTGTTTCCGGCCAGCACAATTTGGCGCACGGGGCAGCCGGTCCGGATTTCCACCCCCAATTCTTCAGCCAGGCGAGCCAGGGCTGCGGCAATCGCATAAATTCCCCCTTGCGGATACCAGACCCCGCCGGTCAGCTCGACGTGGGCAATAACGTTGAGCGTGGCCGGAGCCTGATAAGGGCTGCCGCCCACGTAGGTGGCAAAGCGTCCCAACAATTGGCGCAGGTGCGGCGAGCGGACAAAGCTGCGGATGGCGGCGTCCATGCTGCGCCAGGCATCTACCCGCAGGGCGTCGGCCGGCGGAACGCGGGTAAAGCTGCGCCACGTCGGGGGCCGGTCGTAAATAAAAACCGGTCCGGTGATACGGTGCAGCCGGGCGGCGTAGGCTAGGTAGGATAAGCAGCCTTCCACGTCGCGCTCGTCGAGAGCGGCGATTTGGGCGGCCATGCGGGACAGGTCGCGGGTGGCGTCGAGCCGCGTGCCGTCGGGGTAAAAGTAGCGGGTCAGCGGCTCGACCGGCAGGAGGGTCAGGTAATCTTCCAGGCGGCGGCCGGCCACGGCGAACAACTCTTCCAGCACATGGCGCATGGTAATCACCGAAGGGCCGGTATCCCAGCGAAAGCCGTCTCGCCGGATTTGGCCCATTTTGCCGCCGACCGTTTCACTTTGCTCCAGCACCAGCACCTTGCGCCCTGCCGCTGCCAGCCGGATGGCCGTACTCAGCCCGCCGATGCCGGCGCCGATAATGATAATGGGTTTCATCGTTTAACGTTCAACGGTTGAACGTTTAACCATCCTCCCCTTCCATCTCGGCCCGCCGTGCCAATGCCACCAGATGGCTTGGACGGCGATGCGCGTCATTAGCAAGACCGACAGCGGCAGCAGCAGCGCATCGCCGGGGCGCTGGCTCGTAGCAACGGCGGTCAGCATGCGGATGCCAATGCCCAGAACGATCAAGACGAATAGCCAATAATTAACAGTCAATTGCCAATGGTCAATGAATAGAAATCGTTGACTATTGATTATTGATAATTGATTATTGATTATTAGCAGCAGCCATGGGCAGAGAAAAACCAGCCAGTGAAAAAATGTCGCCAGAATCAGAAAGATAACCGATCCCCCGTAGCCGGCCAGGATATTCTTGGCAAACCCATCCCGCACCGACGGCCAGTCCGGGTACATGCGGCAGTTGATCAGCCCGGCACCGTCGGCCATGCGCAGGCGGAAGCCCTTGGCCTTGACCCGCCGGGCAAAGTTGACATCCTCCAAAACGTTGTCACGCAGGGCGAGATGGCCCCCGATTGCCTCATACACTTTTCGCCGAAAAGCCAGGCACTGCCCATTGGCCGCGGCCAGGGCCGGCCAGGGGGTATGATGTACCAGCAGCAGCGGCAAGTAGCCGAGAATCACCAGTGCCATCAACGGCACAACCAGCCGCTCGCCCCAACTTTGGGTTTGTTGGGTCGGCCAGACGGTCAGCAGATCAGCTTGAGTGCGGGCCATTTCGGCGGCCAGGGCAGTGAGCGCGTCGGGCGACCAGCGCACATCGGCGTCGGTGAAGATGAGCCAATCACCGTCGGCAGCATGGGCCAGTTGGTGGCAGGCCCAATTTTTGCCCAGCCAGCCGGAAGGTAAAGGCTTGCCAGGCAGAACGCACAGGCGCGGGTCGCCTTTGGCCGTAGCCAGAGCCAGCGCAGCGGTGCCATCACTGGAGTTGTCGTCCAGCACAATCACCTCAAAATGAGGATAAGTTTGGGCCAACAAGCCGCGCACCGTCTGGCCGATAACGGCGGCTTCATTGCGGGCGGGGACAAGGATGGACAGGCGCGGCGGCAAGGAAAGGTCAGAAGACCGTTTCAGCCGCGGAAAGGTCAAGGTATTAGCGATGGCGATGACGGCCATGCCGCTCAAGGCCAGGGTGACGAAGGTGAGTAAAAAAAACATGGGCGATTATGAAGAAGGGAACTCATAGGAGCTGAAAGCGGAGTTCCCTTCAGTTCCGATGAGTTCCCTCAATTCCTGGTAATACTCTCTCGCGGTTCAGCCAGGGTCGCAGGCCGGGAAAGTGGACCAGGTCGGCGCGATGTTTCCAGGCCAGGATGAAGGTATTGCCGGCCCAGATCGCCAGCAGAGCCGGGTCAGGTCGGGCGAACAAGAGATAGACCAATAAGCTGAACATAGCCAGGATCATCGCCCAGCCATCTACCACGACGACAGCAAACCAAAGGCCGAGGGCCAGGCCGAGAATAGTCGGAACTTCCCAGAGGGTTAACCCGGCCCAAATACCAAAGGTTACGGCCACGGCTTTTCCGCCGCTGAAGCGCAGCAGCGGGGAAAAGGCGTGGCCCAAGACCGGGGCCAGAGCAACCGCCGCCAGCGGCCAGCCGGTCAACCCGGCCCAGAAAAAAGCCAGCCCCACCGGAATAGTCCCTTTCAGAACATCCAGGAACAGGGCCAAAGCGCCCCAGCCTTTGCCGCCGGAGCGCAGTACGTTTGTCGCACCGGGGTTGCCGTCGCCATAGCAGCGGATGTCCGTTCGCAGGGCCAGCCGGCCTACCCAAACCGAGAAGGGCAGGGAACCGGAGAGGAAGGCGGCGATGAACCAAATGAATGTTTCTATCATATTCTGAGCTTAATTCCGATAATGTTTATCAGGCATTACGTTTTATGTAGACCAACCACAGCAAACTCCCCATTCCGATAAAACCGACGAGGCCGGGACCGGGCAGGCCCCAGAAAAGGAGCAGGCCGATGCTTTCCAGCAGCCAAGTGATGACATAAATGAACATTAACGGGCGAACTGGCAACGGCTGAGGGCGAACGGCGGCAGTGATCACGGCCGAGGCCAGCAGCCAGCCCAGGAAGTTGAACCAAGGAATGCCGAAATAGCCTCCCGACTCCTCCCAGACCCACAGGCCCCAGGCGACCATTTGCGGGTCCAAAAACAGATCCCAGGCCGTCAGGGCCAGGGCGCTCCAGCCGATAAAGGCCAGGCCGGACGATGAACCGGCGATGCTTTGAGCGACAGCCCAGGCAGGCGGGAGCATCATCAGCCAGGCCAGCGGGATGAGCAGCGGTACGCCCCCTAGCTGCGGCTGGAGCAGATCGGTGTAGTGATAAGCGCCAAAAGGATAGCCGGTAGTTGAGCCGGCAAACTCGACCAGCCAGGCCAGCAAAACCACCCCGGCGGCTGTCCAGAGGGTTCGGGGCAAACCCCAGGCCCGATACAGCACGGCCAGGACCAGGCCGACCTGCCAGAGGGCGCTGAGGGTAATCCCTACCGGCAGCGCCCCTTCGCCGAAGGCGAAGTTGGCTAGGGGCAAGGCAATCATAGACAGCACCCAGGCCGCCAGCAGTATCGGCGAGGGCAGGCAGGCCAGCAGCCGTTTAGGGTCAACTAAGTTATTTTGAGCAAAATGTTTGGCTTGCATACCTACCTGTCGGTTCTTGGTGTTACGGCGAAGTGCAAAAGTATACTTTTGCACTCCTGAATTATAACTGGAAAGCGCCGGCAAACTGTAACACGGCTTGTTCAAGATACGACCAGCCGGCATCGTCAGGATGGATCATATAATGGCCGGATAGTACCTCTTCGTAGCGGAGCGGGCCGGGCAGGGGGCGCATTTCGGCGGGCGTGCCGGGAAAGCCGTGTACCAAAAGCGCCTGGGAGGCGCCACGGGTTAAAGTAAAAGACTGGTGCTCTACCCCTTGAAATACCTGCGCCAGTTTCACGCCTGCTCCTCCTCTGCCAAAAGAAGCGCATGGTACAGGTCGAACAGGACCAAGAAGCCACCCTGGATGATAATACCCCAGCCATGACCGCGCCAACCCCGGTCCGTTGCGCCGCGAGTGCGAACCAGCGTCAACCCACCAAGCATGTAAAGTACATCCAGCCCGGCATTGAGCCAGAGCAGACGGCGCAATTTGCGGCTTTCCTGAGCTAGAACAGCGGGCGCTGCGGGATCGGGTAGCGCAGCCCGGCGGCGGTACACAGACCAGTGGCCAATCATAGCGATGGCTTCGTCAATCAGGCCCCAGCCGATGGCTTGCAGGCCAATGCCGCGCCAGAAGGCCTCGGCTCGCAGCAGGCTCAGCCCACCGACGAGACTTAGGCGGCTCCAGGCCAATAGGTGGCTCAGGAGGATTTCTTGGGTTTGCCAGATATTGGCAGCGATTTCATTCATAGATTGCTTCTGTTAGCCAAATGTTTCAGCCCTTATTATATCATAGACAATAAAACTGTGCAAATATTGTACAAATATTGTACACAAAATTTGGGGTGGGTTATTGCTAATCAACGGTTGCGCGGCAAGCTGTCTACCAGCCAATTTATTGTTTGCTTACGCCAGGTGTAGCCTACCCCCAAAAAGTAGGTCCTGCTTCTCTTGGCAGCATTTTACCCCCTGCCAAAACTTTTGGGTTGTTTGGAAATCCTCATTTTAACCCATATTAACACCATCATAACCCGGCAATAACTACCGTTCTTTCGATAATTGGCCGGTATAACTATCAAAACAGAGAGGTTTTTGGCGGCTTTCAACGAGGGATCTGATTTGCTCCCTGGCTTGATTCAAGCGCAGTCGGTGCTATAATAGCGCGCTCATTGATTGGCATGTTCGATGGGTTGGTTCAACCTTTGGATAATTCGCCGGCTTCACGGCGTATGATCGCCATATTTCAAGAACAGGAGGCTATAAAATAAAAAAAGGTGATTAATTCGCAGGCTTCTTATGCTTCACCCAAGTTGGAGGCTCGCCAACACCCAGACAAGGGTGGTTGGGGGGTCTACGCCCGTGAGTGGGTGCGGGCTGGGGAGTTGCTAATTGTGTGGAGCGGGGAGGTCGTTAGCGGCGACCAGTTGCCCCGTCTCGCCGCTGCCGGCTATCACTACAGTGTGCAGGTGGAGGAAAACCTGTACCTGGTTACGATGCGCGAACCGGAAACAGCCGATTTAATCAATCACTGCTGCGACCCCAACGCTGGCTTGAGCGGCCAATTAGCTCTGCTGGCCCTGCGCGACATCGCTCGCGGTGAAGAAGTCTGTTTTGACTACGCCATGACCGACGGCAGCCCTTACGATGAGTTTCTCTGCGCCTGTGGCACGCCCAACTGCCGCGGCCAGGTAACCGGCAACGATTGGATGCGCCCGGACCTGTGGAAACGCTACGGCAATCACTTTTCGCCGTACCTGCTCCGGCGGATCGAGCGGTTCAAGAAAATCGCCCGCCGTCAAGCCTTGCGGGCAGCCGCATTTACGCAACCAAGCTAAATAGAGCTTTGCCCAAGGTGCTTCCGAGTTATCGTAATTTAAAACCGGAGTGAAAAAGTGCACTTTTTCACTCCGAAACCAGAACGAATTTGAGCAATTTTGTACTAAATTCTATCAATAAACGGTCAGCAGCATCATCCTAGCGCTGACCGTTTTTTTGCGGGATTACATCTCTTCAAAACGGCGGGTGTCGTAATTCTTCCGCACCTGTTCGGCGGGATAGACCCGGCCATTCATGGCAATGTAGACGCCCGGAGGCAGCGTCTGCACTGCGCCAATGGCGCAGCCCACGTTAAAGGTAGCGTCAGTATAGCGCGAACGAGCCGGCTCCATCGCCCCAGTGAAAACGATTGTTTTACCAGCAATTCCCAGCAGGCGTTTAGCCGTATCCACCATTGTATCCGTACCGTGGGTAATGACAATCCGCTGGCATGGTTCAGCTTCCGCCGCTTGCCGAATCGCCTGGCGGTCGAGGTCGGTCATATCCAGGCTGTCCTTTTGCAGAATGGAAACCACCTCATAGTCAAAAGCGACGTTGGCTTCTTTCAAAATCTCCGTCACTTGTGGCGCTCCCACCTGATACTCGCTGCGAGCATCAAAGTAGACTTTATCAATCGTTCCGCCGGTGGTAAAGAATTTAATTTTCATGAGATCCTCTTTTGGAGAAGGTCCATAATCTGAGCTGCCTGCGAGGTAGAGAAGCGCAGCTCAATTTTTCCTGACCGGTCCGAATGAAAATGTGAGGCCTCAAAGGAAGCAAAGAAAGATCCTGGGCTTTCAAGTCTAAAGTCTACCACTTTAATAGTTGGATGAGTAAAGGGAAGATCCAGCAATCGTTCAGACCTGCCAAAAGCAACGATTCGCTGGGAGGTCAACGCAATGGCCCCGACAAAAGCACTCCGCCGCCAGGCCGAGCGACGGCCTGGTGCTTTGTAGTTTATGAAGGTGATGGTACCCCAAATTCCTTCCTCAAAGAACTCGACACCCTCTGAGTGCAGCTCCAACAGCAGCTCTGCCGGAAATTTTCCTTTACCGAGAAGAGGGCGCAACAGGGTTTTGAACATACCGATTGTCTCCTTTTGTTGAGATAATATCCATGCTGAAGTTTGGCCAGTGAGGCGGGCTGAATCTACAGTTATCAGGCAGACTTGTATCATCCCCATAAAATTATAAAATATGTTCCATATCCCAGTCAATAGGCGGGCCGTGCGCAGCATCCTTATTCCGTTTGTAAAACAATACCTGGTCTGGATTATTTTGAGCGGTTTGCTCCTCAGCGCCTGCCAGACCACCGCTCTGCCTCACTGGCGCTGGGTGCGAGCCGAGGCTGGCCTACCCCGCCAGATGACGACCCTGGCGGTGGCGACCGATCCGGCCGACTCCAACCGGGTCTGGGTAGGCGCTTACGCTGCCGGCGGCCTGGCCCGCAGCGAAGACGGCGGCCAAACATGGACCACCTCGACGGACGGGCTAACCGATAATCCCATTTTCGACCTGTTATTTATACCCTCCGCCAACGCAGAGGCATCAGGCAGTTTATGGGCAGCCACTCGTTCAGGTCCGATGCACAGCCGCGATGGTGGGACAAGCTGGCAGCTCGCAGCCGGGTTGCCTCCTGTCTCCGCTTTAGCCCTGGCTGCCGACATTACCGGACGAGTCTATATCGGCTTGGATGGGGCGGGCGTGTTTGCCCAAACAGTCCAGGGCTGGGAGTCGCTCACCGCATCTAAGGTAGAACATAAAGCGGAGAGCCTGCATTCCGCAGCCGTGCTGTCCCTCGTTGTTTCGGCGGATGGACAGCAGCTCCTCGCGGGGACGGCGGGCCGGGGCGTGTTTGCCAGCCGGGACGGCGGGCGCACCTGGGCTAACAGTTACCCCGGCAACTATGTACCTAACCTGGCCCTGAATCCCACAAATCCCGCCCAGGCGGTCGCCAGCCTGCGTAATCAACTGGCGCGCACTCAGGATGGCGGCCAGTCGTGGCAGACGCTGCCCGTGGCCTGGGCAAGCGATGAAATTGTGTCGTTACTGTGGCTGGCCGATGGCGCTCTGGGAGCGGGCACGGGGCAGGGCCGGCTTTATTACAGCCACGATGGCGGCGACTCCTGGGTCGAAGGAGGAGCAGGTTTGCCTCCGGGAGGGGTATTGGATTTAGCCGTGGCCGCAGGCTCAACTCCATTGCGGCTGTGGGCCGCTACCTGGACCGGCGTCTACACCAGCGACGATGGAGGGCAAACGTGGCGAAACATGGCTCCAGCGCTGGGTTCCCCAAATGCCTTCACGATTCTGTCCACTGACCAGGAGCTTCTGCTCGGTACTCGCGCCGGTCTCTTCCGCTGGCAGCCAGATAACCGTCACTGGATTTCCGCGCCGGGCGATTTTCCCACGGGCGGCATCACCTCCCTGACCAGCGACCCGCAGAACTCTCAAATTTTATACGCCGGGACCAACGGCAACGGTTTATACTCCAGTCAGGATGGGGGGTCCGCCTGGCATCGTTTGCCCACGCGAAGCTTCGGCATTCCGGCAGTGACGGTTGACCCTAAAGATCCGCAGCGGATCTATGTTTTAGCTGCGTGGGAGCGTGTTTATGAAAGCCGCGACGGCGGGCAGAGCTGGGATGCTCGCTGGAAGGGGCTGGGAGAGACAATTGAAGCAACCAGTATCGCCGTTGACCCGGTGCTGCCGCTGGTCTATGCCGGGACAGAAACCGGCCTCTACCGCAGCTATGATGGCCGCGCCTGGCGGTTTGCCGCGCCCACCCTGGCTGACCAGACAATCCTGGCTTTGCTGGCCCAGGCAACTCCACCGGGTGGAGGGGGCGGTTCGGTGTTGTACCTGGGTACGACGCGGGGGGTGTACCGGAGTTTAACCGGCGGAATGACGGTGCAAGGAGGCGAGGGGGCGACAAGGCAACGAGGCGAGAACTGGGGGCAGGGTTTGGAAAATATCTCGGTGACAGTCCTGCTGGCCGACCCGGATAATTCGGGCAGTCTCTATGCCGGGACAGCTTATAAGGGCGTGTACCGGTCGAGCGATTGGGGTTATACCTGGCAGGCCATAGGCCCAACCGAACTGGCCGAAGATACCGTTGCCGGCTTAGCCTGGGGACCGGCGGGCGAGTTATTTGTGGCCGCGTCGAGCGGCGTTTGGGCAGGAGTGAGGGAATGAGCGGGGGAGCAGGGCGCGGATAGAAGATGGAAGATAGAAGATGGAAGATGGCAAGTTCATCCTACACCTCACGCTTCAGAGCGAACCCTGCCCTTGGGAGGCTTCACGCTTTACGTTTTACGTTTTACGTTTTAGTAGTTTGGCTTCTGGTCAGTTGCAACCAGAGCGTCCAACCCCTTCGTCTCGCCGCCCATACCTTGCGGGCCGATGACTCGTCGCTGGCGTTGGCCCAGGCGGCGGAATTTGATACAGTGGTGCAGGTCTTTCCCTGGAGGGAGATTGAGCCGACACAAAATCAGTTTCACTGGGAGGTTCCCGATCGCGTGGTGGCCGGGGCAGAATATTACGGCCTCGATTTGGTGGTCCGCCTTGACCAGCATCCGGCCTGGGTGAGCAGTGTTGATCTGGCGCTCAATGCCCCGCCGGAAAAGCTGGAAGATTATCACGATTTCGTCCAGCGAGTCGCCAGCCGCTACCGGGGGCGCATTCGGGCCTACATCATTTGGAATGAACCAAATCTGGCGATTGAATGGGGCGGCCAGCGTCCCGATCCGGTCGCCTTTACCGAACTGCTGCGAGTAGGCTATCAAGCTGTCAAGGCGGGCGACCCGCAGGCGCTGGTCGTTGCCGCCGGGCTGGCTCCAACCAACAGTAATGACACGCAGGCAGTAGATGACCGCCCGTTTTTACAGGCGATGTACCGGGCCGGCGCAGGGGCTTATTTTGACATCCTGGGCGCACACCCTTACAGTTTTGGCCAGGCTCCCGACGCGCCTGAAAGTGACCGCAATCACCCGGCTTTTCGTCGCCTGGCCGAACTGCGCCGGATTATGGTGGAGCACGGCGACCGGCACAAGCCGGTCTGGATTACCGAAATGGGCTGGACAATTGACCCACCACCCGACCAGGCTGACATTGGCGTGAGCCAGGAGCAGCAGGCAACCTATCTGGTCGAGGCGCTGGAGCTGATTCGCCACGAGTGGCCCTGGGTTGAACTGGTGACGGTCTGGAATCTGTCCCGGCCTACCCCCGGCGACCCCTTCGGCGGCTACAGCTTGCTCGATGAAACAGGCCGGCCCAGCCCTTCCTACACGGCCTGGCAGCAGGCAGTGGGCCGCCGGGTCGAACGGGGGGCGCTGACGGCCGAGATTAAGCAGCACAATCCTGTTTCCATCCTGGCCAGCGATGCCACCGTTCATCTGGGCGATAGCAATCTCCAGCCGCCCTGGTGGCCCCTCTACGGCGGGCGCAAACCCAGTCTCGCCTGGACCGGCGGCTTTTATGTACCTGACCCCGGCTCAACAGATTGGGTGCTGCTGCTGGAATTGATGCAGCAAAATGAGGTGGGGGCCAGGGTAGCAGTCAACGGCGTGCCGCTCTCACCCAACTTGCCGCAGCAGGATTTCACCCGCCGCTGGCTGACCGTGCGTCGAGCTGTGCCGGTCTCGTTATTACGCCCCGGCTACAATGAGTTGACCTTCACCACCGTCCGCCTGGCGCCTGATGTGCAGCACGACGAGTTTGTTTGGGATGATTTTCAGGTGAGAAACGTGCGATTAGTGAAGGAGTAAAAATGCCAATAGCCACAACGGATAAAGTCCACCAGATCATCAATGCGGCCGGGCAGGTGGTGGGCGCTGTGCCGGACCTACCCGCCGAAAAAATGTTAAACCTCTATCGCTGGATGATTTTTGGGCGTATTTTCTCCGACCGGATGGTCGCCTTGCAGCGGCAGGGCCGGATGGGGACATTTGCCCCGGCGAACGGCCAGGAGGCAGCCTGTGTGGGCCGGGCGGCTCCCCTGCAATCTGGCGATTGGTTGTTAGGCTCATACCGGGAGAGCCTGGCTTATATGGTCAAAGGGGTGCCGTTGCTGGCTCAACTCAAGCACTGGGGCGGCCATATCCCCGACGACTACCCTTACGAGGCCGGCTGCTTACCGTTTCAAATTGTGTTGGGGACACAGATACTTCACGCCGTTGGCATTGCGATGGCCATGAAATACAAACGCGAACCACATGTGGTGGTCGGCGTTTGCGGCGATGGAGCTACTTCGGAGGGGGATTTCAACGAGGCGCTCAACTTTGCCGCTGTGTTTAAAGCGCCGGTCGTGGTCGTTATCGAAAACAACGGCTGGGCGATCTCCGTTTCACGGCGGCAGCAATCGGCGGCTCAATACCTGGCCCACCGGGCGGTTGGCTTTGGGCTGCCGGGTTACATCGTGGACGGCAACGATGTTCTGGCCGTCTACCAGATGGTCGCCGAAGCGGCGGCGCGAGCCAGGGCCGGAGAAGGTCCGACGCTGATTGAACTGCTGACCTACCGCATGGGCGCTCATACCACCTCCGACGATCCAACCAAATACCGGCCCGAAGCCGAGCTAAAAGAATGGGCCGGGCGTGACCCGCTCCTCCGTTTTCGTAAATTCCTGATGGATCGTCAGATACTGACCGACCGGACCGATGAAGAATTGTATGAAGCGGCCGAAGCTGAGTTTCAGGTAGGTTTGACCGAGTACGAAGCTCTCCCGCCGCCGGACCCTCGCTGCCACTTTGACCTAACTTTTGCTCAACCCACCCCCCAATTGCTGCGCCAGCGGGCGGAGATACTGGAAGAAATTGTGAATAACGAATTGTGAATGATTAATGAACATTCACAATTGACAATTGTTAAGGAGAACGCATGCCCAACTGGACCATGGTACAGGCGCTAAACAATGCGCTGGAGCTGGAGCTGGAGCGAGACGAACGGGTGTTGGTGTTTGGCGAAGACGTGGGCAAAAATGGCGGCGTCTTTCGCGTCACCGAGGGTTTACAGGACCGCTTTGGCCAGGAGCGGGTATTTGATACTCCCCTGGCTGAATCGGGGGTTGTGGGCACGGCGGTGGGCATGGCTGTCTATGGCCTGCGCCCGGTGGTTGAAATTCAGTTTGCCCCGTTCACTTTTCCGGCCTTCAACCAAATTGCCACCCAGGTGACACGTCTGCGCCAGCGTTCCGGCGGTGTCTTCACCGTGCCTCTGGTCATCCGGACTCCTTGCGGCGGCGGGGTGCATCCTCCGGAAATGCACTCCGACAGCGTTGAGGCTTATTTTATGCATATGCAGGGCCTCAAGGTGGTCATGGCTTCCAATCCCTACGACGCCAAAGGTCTGCTCCACGCTGCCATCGAGGACCCCGACCCGGTGCTGCTGCTGGAACACATGAAAATTTACCGCTCCGTCCGGCAGGAGGTTCCGGCCGAACGTTACATCGTGCCAATTGGCCGGGCGGCGCTGGTCAAAGAGGGCCAGGACGTAACCGTGATCGCCTACGGCGCGATGGTTAATACAGCCCTACAGGCTGCGGCTCAGGCTGAACAGGCTACCGGCGCTACGGTGGAAATCATTGACCTGCGGACCATTGCGCCCATGGATGAGGAGATGATCGTCGCCTCGGTCAGCAAGACCGGGCGGGCGGTGATTGTCCACGAAGCGCCGCGCACCGGCGGGGTGGGGGCTGAAATCATTGCGGTTATCAACGAGCACTGCCTGTATTCGCTGCTCAAGCCGATTGAGCGAGTAACCGGCCCGGATACACCCTTCCCCGTCCCCAAGCTGGAAGACGCAATCCTGCCCACCCCCGGCCGCGTCGTGCGGGCCATTCAGCGGACGCTGGAGCCGTGAAAGATTGGAGTAAAGCCAATGGTTGTTGGGGATTTAGCAACTAATATTGATGTGCTGGTGCTGGGGGCGGGACCGGGTGGTTGTACAGCAGCTTTACGAGCGGCCCAACTGGGTAAAGAGGTCGTCTTGGTTGACCCCGCCCCACCGGGTGGCAGCCTGAGCGAGAGGATTCTCCCAACCAAAATTCTCCTGGATGCGGCTCAACAGTTCTGGCAAATTCCCTCCTGGACCGAACGGGGTATCAATCTGGGGAAACCGGAACTGAGCTGGTCCCAAATACAGACCTGGAAGAATAGCCAGGTTGAAGCAGCTCGCGCGGAGATCAAGCGCCAGCTTGACCAGCAGCAGGTAGAGGTTGTGGCCGGTCAGGGCTGGTTCCTGGCGGAAAATGAGGCCCGGATCGAGGCCGAGTATGGAGCCAAACGCTACCTTTTTGACTACGCTGTCATTGCCGTCGGCGCTGAGCCTGCACCCTGGCCCAATCTGCCGTTTGACGGCGAGCGAGTTTTGACTCCCACCCAGGCCCTGGCTTTGACCGAATTTCCTCAAAGTCTAAGCATCGTCGGCGCCGATTACCTGGCCGCCGAATTAGCGACTCTTTTTGTCAAGCTGGGTGCTGCCGTGCATTTGCTGCTTCCCACCGGGCAGCGATTGCTGTCCGAGTTTGATCCGGCAGCGGGGCAGATAGCGCAGGCTCGTTTGCAAGAACTGGGGGTTGAAATAGACTCAAACCTGTCAGGTCTTAAAGACCTGACAGGTTTAATCGTGGTTTCGGCCGGGCTGACTCCGCGCCCGGCGAATTTGGGACTGGACAAAGCCAGAGTGGCGGCCGGCGCTGACGGCTTTATCCAGGTGAATGAGCGCCAGCGAACCAGCAATCCAGCCATTTATGCCGCCGGCGCTGTAACCGGTGCTCTGCCACTGGCCCACGTGGCAAATAAACAAGGCCAGGTTGCGGCTGAGAATATTGCCGGAAGAATCGCCCAATTTATGCCCCAGGCGATTCCTCATGTCGCTTACACCGATCCACCTGTGGCCACTGTTGGCCTGACTACCGCCGAAGCCGAAGCTGCCGGGTATCATGTATCATGTTCAACATTCAACCTTCAACATTCAACCCATAGCAGCGCTGGAGGGTTCATTCAACTCCTGGCTGAGCAAGGGAGTGAAGTTTTATTGGGCGTGACTATCACCGGGCCACAGGCCGACATTCTCATCGGCGAGGCTGCCCTGGCCCTGGAAATGGGCGCCACCTTGACCGACCTGGCCGAGACCCTGCATCCGGCGGCGGGGGAGGCGTTGGCGAGGGCGGCTGAGGCGGCAATGGGGATATTAGTCCACAGATGAACAACAGATTGGCACAGATGTTTTTATATTTAGCGGCAGATCAGTGTTAACTTAAAGAGGACAATTGCCAGCCTGGTTAGCCGGGGGTATGATTAAAGAGATGGGTTAACAAAAATGTTGTGAACAGGGGTAGCACGAGCTTTTGGCACACTGGTGATGAAAATTTAACCCCCTCCCCCAACCCCTCCCCCGAATCGCGGGAGGGGTTGGGGTGGGGGTATTTACGAGGAGGAACTTATGGGTAGTTCGATCCCTTTATTCAGCGTACGTGGGATTATGATCCGCATGCACATCACCTTTCCGCTTATTTTGATTTGGGGGGCTTTACAATTTGGTTTGTTTACCGGGAACGGTTGGGGAGGGGCCATCTTTGGCCTGATCGTCACCTTTTTGCTCTTTGCCATCGTGGTGCTGCACGAGTTGGGGCACAGCATGGCCGCGCTGCACTATGGGGTTCCGGTCAAGCAAATTGTGCTGCTGCCGATTGGCGGCGTGGCCGAGTTGGGGCGCATGCCGGAGAAACCGATCCAGGAATTTGTGATTGCCATCGCCGGGCCGCTGGTGAACTTTGCTCTGGCCGTCGTCCTGGCGCTTCTTGCCCTGGTCTTTGGCCAGGGTGTGGCGCTGTGGCCTTCCGCTGACCTGTTCAGCAACCTGGGCCAGCTTAGTTTTACCGGCATTTTTAACTATGTCTTCGCTTCTAATCTCTTTCTGGGTATCTTCAATCTGCTGCCGGCTTTTCCCATGGATGGGGGCCGGGTGCTGCGGGCATTGCTAGCGACCCAGCTTAGTTATGAGCAGGCCACTTCGATTGCGGCCAGTGTGGGCCAGGGGTTTGCCTGGCTGCTGGGGCTGTGGGGTTTTCTCCAGGGTGGCCTGTTCCTGATTTTGATTGCCATTTTTATTTTCTCCGGGGCGGCAGCCGAACGCCAACTGGTGCAAGTTCGCAGTGTGCTGGGCGACCTGACCGTGGAGCAGGCTTATTCGCGCCGGGCGCAAACGCTTGGCCCGCATGCTTCGCTGCGCGAGGCGGTCAGATTGACTTTCGACTCTTTCCAGGCCGATTTTCCCATCTGTGACGGCGAGCGGCTGGTGGGCCTTTTGACTTACACCCGGCTGCTGGAGGCGTTGGAACAGCACGGTCCCGACGCCCCGGTGGGTGAGGCCATGCTGACCGATGTGGCTCCCGTCACGCCGGGTGATAACCTGTTTGCCGTGCAGCAGCGTCTGTCCCAAAGTAACCTGGACGCGCTGCCTGTCGTGAAAGATGAGCGTTTCTTGGGCCTGATCACCAATCGCGACATCAGTGAAGTTTACCGGATCGCCTCCACCCAACCCGGTCTGATCGCCACCCTGCGCACCGAAAAGGTGAGAGGGTTGTAATAACTTCTGTTTATTAGCTGCACCCTTCGATATGCTCTTCGCTTTGCTCAGAGCTACTCAGGGTGCAGCTAATCGCATCCTGAGTAGGCCGAGCGAAGCGAGTGCCATATCGAAGGGTGCGCACCGTTCACTCCTGCGCCCGCAACTGGGGCACGCGCAGCCACAACCAGGCGGCAAAAACCAAGGTGATCAGCGCGCTGAGGGCTACCGTGTTGGGTTCGCCGATCCACTCGGCGGCCCAGCCGGCCAGCAGGGCGCCCAGCGGCATCAGCCCAAAAAAGCCCAGGGTATAAATGCTGACCACTCGCCCGCGCAATTCATCGGGGGCCAGGGTTTGGATGAGGTTGTTGGCCAGATTGAAGAGCACCATAAAACCCCAGCCGGCCCCGACCAGCGCCAGCAGAGACAGGGGCAGCCAGCGGACTTGGGTAAAGAACAGCACCAGCAGCGGAAAAACAAAGGAGCCAATCGTTAGCAGCTTGCCTCTGCCCTTAAAATTGCCCAGGGCGGCAATCATCAGCGCGCCCGCCAACGCTCCAACGCCGCGCGCTCCCAGCAGCCAGCCGTTGGTCGTCGCATCACCGCCCAAAACGGCCGTAGCCCAGGCCGGCATGAGGGTCATAAAGGCCAGACCAAACAAACTTACCACTGCCGCAACACTGACGATCGTCCGAATGGTGACATGAGAGGCAACGTAGTGCAATCCCTCTTTCAAGTCATCCAAAGCCGCCGTGGTCCGCCGGGGGGTCAGCGAGGGTTTCAACTGCATCATCAGCAGCGCGGTAATGACGGCGATAAAACTGATCCCATTGACGGTGAAGCACCAGGCCGGCCCCAGGAAAGCGTAAGCCAGACCCGCCACCGCCGGCCCGACCACCGTCGCCAGGTTGAACATGCTGGAGTTAAGGGCGATGGCGTTGGTCAAATCCTCCCGCCCGACCATTTCCACTACAAATGCCTGCCGCGCCGGGGCGTCAAAGGCATTAGCCACCCCCAGTCCCAAGGCCAGCAGTACCAGATGCCAGGGTTGGACCCAACCCAAAAAAGTCAGCCCGGCTTGAATAAAAGCCAGGATCATCATGCTGATTTGGGTCAGGAGCAGCAGCCTCCGGCGCGGCAGCCGGTCGGCGATAACGCCGCCGTACAGCATAAACAGCCATGAAGGGACTCCCGCCGCAAAACCGACATAGCCCAAATAGGCCGGCGAGTGAGTCAACTGGAAAACCAGGTAGCCCTGCGCCGTCGTCTGCATCCACGTGCCGACCAGGGAGACGAGCTGGCCGATGAACCACAAGCGATAGTTGCGGTGTTTCAGCGCGGCGAAGGTCTGTTTGAAATTGAGACTGAACAGCGGCCGCCCACCCAACTGCTCGCCCAAAAAACGCAGCACCCGGCCATAAGGGGAAGTAACGGCCTGGGCGGGGGTATCATTTCCTGGCCGGATTGAAGATGATTCTATTTCACGGCTCATTTCTGACTCCAGCAGAAGTTACGCGGTGAGCATCCTGAGTAGCCCTGCGACCGAAGGGAGTGGGCGTATCGAAGGGTACGAACTGCTCAAAACGCCGCTTCGATACGGCTAACGCCTACTCAGCATGCGTTTTGAGCACCCCACCGCGTAAGTCCTGTCCAGTATTGCTCCGTCTGCCTGGTTGGCTCTCAGCCTCCTGGCTCGGCGTGAAAAGTGGGTGCAAAATTCGCATGGCCTGGGTCACTACGGCTCGTTCTTCAGCCGGGAGTTCGGCCAGCCGGCGGGCCAGAAAAGCCTGGGTGGCTGCTCGCGTGGCCTGGAAGGTAGCCTGGCCTGCCGGAGTGAGGGCCAGCGTCACCCGGCGGCGGTCGCTGGCTGCGAGTTCCCGCGTGACCAGTTGGCGGGCGACCAGGCCATCCACCAGCTTTGACATCGAGGGCAGGGTCAGCCCGATAAACTCGGCCGCGTCAGAGAGGGACGCCCCCTGGTAGTAACTCAAATAAGCCAGCGTCCGAAACTGCGGCACTGACAGGTCAAGACCACGCTGGCGGCGCATCTCAGCCCGGATGGCTCGCATGATCAGCGGCGTCATCTCTAAAACTTCATGAGCGCACTCATCAACCGAGACAGACAAATTTACTTTCCTTTTCTAATAATTAATAAAGCTAACTATATCATAGCCAAACCACCGTGTCAATGGGTCGAAATGAATTGACACCCCCCCGGTGCGTGTTATAATTTCTGGCAATCCCCTAACCTCAATGGTAACGAATGAAAAGTAAGCTGACCTCTTTAGCCGAAGCTATTGCCACCGTTCCCGATGGCGCAGTTGTTGCCTTGGGCGGCAACACCCTCCACCGCAGCCCATCGGCGGCGGTCCACGAGTTGATCCGGCAGGGTAAAACGGGGCTGAATCTGGTTAAAACCGCCGGGGCGTATGACGTGGATATTCTGTGCGGCGCGGGCGTGGCCTCAGCCGTGACCGCCGGGTTTGTCGGCTTTGAGAATGTCTTTGGCATGGCCGGCCTCTACCGCCGGGCCGTGGAAGAGGGCCGGGTGCAGGCCCGCGAGCATGCCTGCTACAGCGTTATCGCCGGGCTGCGCGCGGCTGCCCAGGGCGTGCCTTTTATGCCCGTTGCCGGCCTGACCGACTCGGACGTGCCGGCGGCGCAGGGCTTTCGCACTGTGACCGACCCCTACACCGGCCAGCCGGTCATTGCCGTTGCGCCCATCATCCCCGATGTCGCCATTATTCACGTCCACGAAGCCGACCCGGAGGGTAATGCCCGCATTCGGGGCACGCTCTTTGAGGATGGCTTGATGGTCACCGCCGCCCGCCGGGTGATTTTGACCGCCGAGTGCGTCGTCGAGGGACGGACCTTTACCGGGCAGCCGGAGTTGACGACCATCGCCGGTTTTATGGTGGACATGGTCGTGGAAGCGCCTCATGGAGCCTGGCCGTGCAGTTGCGCCGGGCTGTATGATTACGATGCCGAATATCTGGCGGAGTACATAAAGCTCAGCCAAAACCCGTCAGCGTGGCAAGAATTTTTGCAGGGGAGAATTGGAGGACTGGAGGACTGGAATCTTGACCGGACTTCCAACCTTCCAACCCTCCAGCCTTCCCGTCTTCTAACCCCTTCAAAATGAGGCACGTCTCTACCTTCACCCCCGACATCATGCTGCCCATCGCCCTGGCCCGCCTGCTGCGGGATGGGGAGACGGTCTTTCATGGGGTGGCTTCGCCGCTGCCGATGATCGCCATTTTGCTGGCCAAGCGGCTGCACGCGCCCAACCTGATTTATCTCAACATCACTGGCTCGACCGACCCCAGCCCGGTGGCCCTGCCGACCTCTACCGTTGACCCGCGCCTGCTCCAGGGTACGCGCAGCCTAATCACGCTGACCGACCTGTTCGACCTGTCGGCGCGGGGCAAGCTGGACACGGCCTTTCTCTCG
Source organism: Anaerolineales bacterium (assembly GCA_015075185.1). GTDB lineage: Bacteria > Chloroflexota > Anaerolineae > 4572-78 > J111 > DSQQ01. The sequence goes on from JABTUW010000001.1 coordinate 1,881,519, forward strand.
GGCGTGCAGATTGACGCTGAGGGACAGATCAACATGAGCCTCATTCCCGGCCCTGACGGCGACATCCACCGGCCCAAGGTGCGGCTGCCGGGTGGAGCCGGGTCGGCCTGTATCATGCCGACAGCCAAGCGGACCATTCTCTGGCGGACCAAGCACGACCCGCGCACTTTTGTCGAGCGGGTCAGCTTCAAAACCAGCGGCGGCCGGGTGGACCGCGTGGTCACGCCCTTGTGCGTTTTCCGCCGGGTCGAAGGCCGCCTGGCCGTGGAGAGCATCCACCCCTATACTTCGCCCCAGGAAGTCCAGGCCCAAACCGGCTTTGCCCTCGGTCTTGCCACGGATATAGCTACTACACCCCCGCCCACTGCTGAAGAAATAGCCGCGCTTGAGGCAATTGACCCGGAGAAGGTAAGATTGATTGAATTTTGAAATGGGGACGTGTTGCGTGTTGCGTAAGGTGTAAAAACGGAACACGCAACACGCAACACGTTGAGAACAAGGAGGTTCACGATGCCATTCAAAGAAGTCTATTATACCCCCCTCACCCCCCAGAGTTTTTTGGATCGCAGTGCCTACGTTTTTCGGGAGAAAACGGCGGTTGTCTACGGCCGGCAGCGGACCACTTACCCGGAATTTGCGGCGCGGGTCAACCGGCTGGCCAATGCCCTGCGCGACTGGGGGGTGCGTAAAGGGGAGCGGGTCGCTTTTCTCTGCCCCAACATCCCGCCGCTGCTCGAAGCCCACTTTGGCGTGCCTTTGGCGGGCGGGGTCCTGGTGGCGATCAACACCCGGCTTTCCTCGGCGGAAATTGAGTATATCCTGAACCATTCCGAGTCCCGGCTGCTCTTTGTGGACACCGAACTGGCTCCGCTCATCGCCCCCATCCGCGAGTCGCTGGAAACGGTGCAGACCATTGTCAATATTGTGGATGAGGAAGCCGGCGCGCCCGGCGAGCGGCTGCCCGGCCCGGATTACGAGAGCTTCCTGGCCGGCGGGTCCGCCGACCCCATCCCTTTCTGGCTGGAAGACGAAAACGAAACGATTTCCATCAATTACACCAGCGGCACGACCGGCCAGCCCAAGGGAGTCATGTATACCCATCGCGGGGCCTATCTCAACGCGCTGGGCGAAGGGCTGGAACTGGGCATGGACAGCCGCAGCGTCTACCTGTGGACGCTGCCCATGTTCCACTGCAACGGCTGGTGTTTTACCTGGGGCGTCGTCGCCGTCGGCGCGACCCACGTTTGTCTGCGCAAGTACGACCCCGGCAAGGCCATCGCCTTGATCATGGAAGAAGGCGTGACCCACTTCTGCGGCGCGCCGACGGTCATGATCATGCTCATCAACGACCCCGCGGTCAAGGAGTTGAAGCTGCGCCGGCCGTTGCGGGTTGCCATGGCCGCCGCCCCGCCCTCGCCGACGATTATCCAGCGGGTGGAAGAGTTGGGAGCGGAGATTGTCCACCTCTACGGCCTGACCGAAACCTACGGCCCGCACACCATCTGCGAGTGGCAGTCGCCCTGGGATGAGCTGCCGGTTGAGCAGCGCGCCCGGCTCAAGGCCCGCCAGGGCGTCGCCTACATTCACGCGGCCGATTTGCGGGTGGTGGACGAGCACATGAACGATGTGCCTTGTGATGGTGCGACCATGGGCGAGGTCGTCATGCGCGGCAACAACGTGATGAAGGGCTATTTCAAGCGGCCCGACGCCACCGCCGAGGCCTTTCGTGGCGGCTGGTTCCACAGCGGCGACGTGGGGGTGATGCACCCCGACGGTTACATCGAGCTGCGCGACCGGGCCAAAGACATCATTATCAGTGGCGGCGAGAATATCTCGACCATCGAGGTCGAGCAGACCCTTTACAAGCATCCGGCGGTGCTGGAAGCGGCCGTCATCGCCGTTCCCCACGACAAGTGGGGTGAAGTGCCCAAGGCCTTTGTCACCCTCAAAGCCGACACTGCCGCCAGCGAGCAGGAGATCATTGATTTTTGCCGCGAGCGCCTGGCCCACTTCAAATGCCCCAAAGCCGTGGAGTTCGGGCCGCTGCCGAAGACTTCGACGGGGAAGATACAGAAGTTCAAGCTAAGAGAGAAGGAGTGGCTCGGGTACGAGCGGCGGATTAATTGAGGGGCACAGAAGAAAAGCAACCTGACATGTCATTTCGACCCGCGTAGCGGGGAGAAATCCTCGTCGCCGGGGGTATTCAAACCTTGTCCCTGGCAGATTTCTCGGCCTCCGGCCTCGAAATGACAGAAGTAGAAAGCTTGTAATCGCATGAGCCAGTCCTACTATGTTTATTTGTTAACCAATTGGAACGATCAAGTGATATATGTGGGCGTAACCAACAATCTGGAACGTCGCCTTTATGAACACAAACATAAATTGGTTCAAGGCTTTACGGCAAAGTACAATGTCAACAAATTGGTTTATTTTGAAGAGACGCCTGACGTAAATGCCGCCCTTTACCGTGAGAAAGAAATTAAAAAGTGGCGTCGAGAAAAGAAGAATAACCTGGTGACGAGTATGAATCCTGAGTGGCAAGATTTGAGTGAGGGGTGGAAGTAAGATTTCTCGCTCCCTCTTGCGGGTCGCTCGAAATGACAGTCAGGCGTAATGTCATTTCGACCGTAGGGAGAAATCTTCTTCATCAGGGCTACTCAATCTCATCCCTGCCCAAGACTTCGACCGGTACAGCTCCAGAAGTTCTAGCTAAGGGAGAAGGAGTGGCACAAGTACGAGCGCAAGATAAATTGAGCCGATAATTATTGAAGCAAGGTAAAAATGTTACAACCTCAACTCATTCAAAATTTTGAGCAGATGGCCAAGTTCATCTTTGTGCCAACCAATGAGGACGAGTATAACCAATTGGTTGGATTGCTGGATGAGATAACTGATATAGTCAGAGATAACGAAGAGCATCCATTGGCGAATTTGATGGACGTCATAGGGGTCCTCATTGAAACCTGTGAAAATCAACATGTTCCAGAACCAGCCGGTGATCCCGTTGCAGCCTTAAAGTATTTCATGGAAGAGCATGGTTTAAAGCAGAAAGATTTACCCGAATTGGGCAGCCAGGGGATTGTCTCGGAAATCCTGAGCCGTAAAAGAGAGCTGAATTTAAGACAAATCAAGGCGCTGAGTGAACGATTTAAGGTTCCGGCTGCGGTATTTATGGAGTAAGGAAGGAACTATCAAATGACTAACAATCTCCTCCAAACCCTTAACCAGGCCCTCCAAACCCACATCCGCCCGGCGACGTTTCCGCTGGCGGTGCGGATGATCGCCGAGGGTGAGGCGCTGCCGGAACGGGCCAAGCGGCCCAAGCGCGATTTTGGCGAGGAAATGGCCATTTGCCAGGCGCTGGCCATGGTCCGTCACACGGGACGGGTCCTCGCCATGAACGGCGAGGATTTGTCCTGCCCGCTGGCCAAGGCGGTCTGGGGCTTTGAGCCGCTGCTGGGCTACTTTCTCAACGGCATGACCTGCGCCGGCATCTACACCGAAACCCCGGCGGCGGGCGCCGTCACCGAGGCGGGGGTGGACAAGTGGGACTACCGGCAGTGGGCTTACGTGGCCGCCGCGCCGCTGTCGCGCTGCACCTTCGAGCCGCACGTGATTGTCATTTACGGCAACTCGGCCCAGGTGATGCGGCTGGTCACGGCCCGGCTGTGGAAAACGGGCGGGCGGATCGAGTCCAGCTTTTCGGGGCGGATTGACTGCGCCGACGCGGTCATCACCACCATGAAGACGGACGAGTGCCAGGTCATCCTGCCCTGCTACGGCGACCGCGTCTTTGCCCAGGCCGGCGACGGCGAGATGGCCTTTACCATCCCCTTCGGCAAGATCGAGATGGTTTTGGAAGGGCTGGCCGGGACGCACCAGGGCGGGATTCGCTACCCCATCCCCAAGTTTCTGAGCTACACCGGCGAGTTCCCGGAGCAGTACGTGAAGATGGAAGAGCTGTGGCAGGAAGGGGAATAATTGTCAATAATCAATGGTCAACAGTCAATTGTTAATGAGGTCCGAGGCTAAAGCCGTCGGTCTAAAAAAGCGAAGCCCTTACAGATTTGTTCCTAGCTCGGAGAGCTTGGCCCTCTCAGCACGGCGGCTTCAGCCCCGTGCCTCTTTTATCCTTCTCGTTATGTTTTTGTTAATCTTGACCGGCTGCCGGCGGGCCGGACAGAACGATTTAGCCGATATTGGGGTCAATGTGGCCGTTAATCCCAACCCGCCGCAGGTGGGCCAGGCGGCGGTGACGGTGACTCTCAGCGAGGCCGACGGCCAACCTATCACCGGGGCGAAGGTCGAGTTGGAAGGCAACATGACCCACGCCGGGATGGCCCCGACCCTGGCCCAGCCCAGCGAAGTGTCGCCGGGCCGTTATGAAGCGCCGCTTGATTTCACCATGGCCGGCGATTGGTTTATCCTCGTCCGGGCCACCCTGCCCGATGGCCGCAAGCTGGAGCGCCAGGTAGATGTGCCGGGAGTGAAGGGGCAGTAATCTAAAAATCGTATCCTTCGATACGCCCTTCGTTTCACTCAGGGCTACTCAGGATGCGATGTTATTCAGTTAATGGAGTGGGATAGCGTCCTGAGTAGGCTGAAGCGAAGCAGAAGCCGTATCGAAGGACGCCTTTTTCAAAAAACCAGCTTTTGGGGGAACTGTATGCCACCTCAAACCGCCGAACACCGCCGCCTGGCCGACTCTGAGAAGCGGCACAGTGATTGGAAGAACTGGGGGCCGTATGTCAGCGAGCGGGCCTGGGGCACGGTGCGCGAGGATTACAGCGCCAGCGGCGACGCCTGGGAGTACTTTACCCATGACCACGCCCGCAGCCGGGCTTACCGCTGGAATGAGGATGGGCTGGGTGGGATCTGCAACCGCTTCCAGAATATCTGCCTGGCCGTGGCCCTCTGGAACGGGCGCGACCCCATCCTCAAAGAGCGCCTGTTTGGCCTGAGCGGTCCGGAAGGCAACCACGGCGAGGATGTCAAGGAGTATTATTTTTACCTCGACAACACCCCCACCCACTCCTACATGAAAATGCTCTACAAATATCCCCAGGTCGAGTACCCCTACGCCTGGCTGGTTGACGAGAACCGGCGGCGCGGGCACACCACCCCCGAATTTGAGTTGATTGACGCCCTGCACGACGCTTTCGTCGCCGGCCGCTACTTTGACGTCTTCATTGAATACGCCAAGGCCGACCAGGAGGACATCCTGTGCCGCATCACCGCGGTCAATCGCGGGCCGGAGCCGGCCCCGCTCCACATTCTGCCGCACCTGTGGTATCGCAACACCTGGTCGTGGGGGCATAACCCGGCCCGGCCGGAGCTGCGAGCGATTGACTTTGGTACCGTCCATGCCGAACACCGCCACCTCGGTGACCGCTGGTGGCACGTCAATGGCCTGGGGGCGTTGCAAAACTTACCCATGCAAGAGGCGGCTTTTCTGCTCTTTACCGAAAACGACACCAACACCGAGCGTCTTTTCAGCGCGCCCAACGCCAGCCCCTATGTCAAAGACGGCATTAACGAAGCAGTTGTGCATGGCCGGCTGGATCTCGTCAACCCGGCTCGGACCGGTACGAAAGTCGCCGCTCATTTTCGGACAGTGGTGGCGCCGGGCGAAACGGCGGTGGTGCAGGTCCGCTTTACCAATATCCCCCTCGACACGCCTTTTGACGATTTTGGGCCGGTTTTTGCCCAGCGTATCCAGGAAGCCGACGAATTTTACGCCGCTGTCCAGGCCCCAACCCTGAGCGAGGATGAACGGCGTATCCAGCGCCAGGCCTTTGCCGGGCTGCTCTGGAGCAAGCAGTTCTATCATTACGGCGTGCAGCTCTGGCTGGACGGCGACCTGGCCAGCCCTCCCCCGCCGGCATCGCGCAAATATATCCGCAACATGGAGTGGTCCCACCTGTACAACCTCGATGTGCTGTCCATGCCCGACAAGTGGGAATATCCCTGGTATGCCGCCTGGGACCTGGCCTTTCACTGCATCCCGCTTGCCATGATTGACCCGGAACTGGCCAAGCGCCAGCTCATCCTGCTGCTGCGCGAGTGGTACATGCACCCCAACGGCCAGGTTCCGGCCTATGAATGGACCTTTAGCGACGTCAACCCGCCGGTGCATGCCTGGGCCGCCTGGCGAGTCTACAAAATCACCCGCAACGTGACCGGCCAGGCCGACCTGACCTTTTTGGAGCGAGTCTTTCATAAGCTATTGCTCAATTTCACCTGGTGGGTCAACCGCAAGGATGCCGAGGGCAACAACATCTTCCAGGGCGGTTTTTTGGGGCTGGACAATATCGGCGTGTTCGACCGCAGCAAGCCGCTGCCCACCGGCGGCTTCATCGAGCAGGCCGACGGTACGGCCTGGATGGGCATGTACTGCCTGAACATGCTGGCCATTGCCCTGGAGCTGGCCCGCCACGACCGGGCCTACGAGGACGTGGCGACCAAGTTTTTTGAGCACTTCATCTACATTGCTAATGCTATCTCTAACCTGGGTGATGGCTTTAGCCTGTGGGATGAGGAGGACGGCTTTTTCTATGACGTGCTGCACCTGCCCAACGGCCGGCACGTCCCGCTCAAGATTCGCTCCCTGGTCGGCCTGATCCCTCTGTTTGCCGTTGAGACGCTGGAACCGGATCTGCTGGAAAAACTGCCCCGTTTCCGCCAGCGTATGGAGTGGTTTCTGGAATACCGGCCTAAACTGGTCCAGAATATCGCCTCGCTGACCGCCCCCGGCGAAGGGGGCCGCCGCCTGCTGGCCATCGCCGACCGGCCCAAGCTGGAGCTGATTTTGCCGCGCATGCTCGACCCGGCCCAATTTTTGTCGGATTACGGCCTGCGGGCGCTCTCCAAGCGGCACGCGACGGAACCTTATTACTTTAACGCCAACGGCCAGGTCCATATCGTCAATTACGAACCGGCGGAGTCGAGCAGTGGCCTGTTTGGCGGCAACTCCAACTGGCGCGGGCCGATCTGGTTCCCGGTCAACTTTTTGATGGTCGAGTCGCTGCAAAAGTACCACCACTACTACGGCGAGTCGCTCAGGGTGGAACTGCCGCGCTACTCCGGGCGGTGGGTCAATTTGGACGAGGTTGCGACGGACCTGTCCCGCCGCTTAATGAGCATTTTCCGGCGCGACGAAGCCAACGGCAATCGGCGGCCGGTCTTCGGTGGGGTTGACCTGTTCCAGACCGGCCCGCACTGGCGCGACTACCTGCCCTTTTACGAATATTTCCACGGGGACAACGGGGCCGGCCTGGGGGCCAGCCACCAGACCGGCTGGACGGCGCTGGTGGCGAAGTTAATTCAGCAGAGCGGGGGACAAGAAGCATGAGGCGTGGCTGTCTGCTGTCGGCGGTCAGCGGTCGTCTTTTACGCGCTCAACCGCTGTTTCTCGCGGTCGTCGGGCCGGGGCACTCGTTTGAGCACGGTCAGATCGCTTTTGGTTAAGTGATTGGATCGGGCTGCGGGTACCTGAGGAACAGCTTTGGCGGCTGCGGCGGAGCGTCTGGTCTCACTATCCGCTAGTCTTATCTTCGGTTTGGCCACAACCTCCGGGGTCTCGCTGCCGCTCATCGGCACCTCAAGCTCAACCTGGGCGTCGGTTCGCTCGTCCTGCTCCAGGCGCAGCCGCTGGACGTTCCCCACATCCACCCCGTCAACCGAGGCCAGCATTTGATCAAGGATGACGTTTGAGATTTCGGGGAATTGCTGCCGGAGTTGATTGGCGTACCTGGTCAGCCATTGGCTGTCAATCTGCCGCCCCTGCATGCGTTTGATCGCGTTAATAATGGCGTCGGGGATGACCCGCCCGGTCAGGGTGATGGGCTGGCTCGTGTTTAAGACAACTCCGACGGAAGGCAGGCTCTTTTCCAATTCATTTTTAACCCCGGCCAGGAGGGTATTATAACGCTCCGTGCCCGGAGCCAGCGCAAGCACGCCATCCAGGGACGTCGCTCCTGCGGCCAGCGGCTTATTTTTCTCCAAGGCAGCCACTTGATTCACCAACGCTTCGCGCATTTTGACTTCAACCTGCTTGCGGCGCTCAGCATCGCTAATCTGCACCAGTTGCGCCAGTTTGGCCCTATTCCCGCCCGCCGCTCGCACCAGGTCAAAACTGGACCACAGGTCAAGCGTCAAGTCATTGGGCACGCCGTAAGCAAAAATGCCCGGCACGGTTACTTCCAGGGGGTGCTCCCGCACTTCCAGGGTTCGCACAATCTGCTCCAGGCCTGGAACGACAAAGACCATGCCCGGCCCGGTGACGCGGTTAAAGCGTCCGAGCCGGTAAACCACCAGACGCCTCTCCTCGGGCACTATCTGTACCATTGCCATGAACAGCTTGATAAAAACTACAAGCAGCACGATGGCGCCAATAATTCCGAGGATGACCCAAAAAGTTCCCATACCTTATAACTCCTGTTCTACATGCTCGCTGAGGTATTGGCTCAACAGCGGGCTAAACAGCTTTTGCCCGTCGGCAGTCAGCACCCCCCGGCGCACCAGGTGGTCCACCAGGTCCTGATCCTCGTCGGCAACCGCCTCGCGGGCCACCCGGGCCAATACCTGCTGCTCTTCTTCGTGCAGGCCGCGCAAAATGCGCTGGCACTCCTGCTGCACGTCCGGCTGCGCCGCCAGGTAAGTGACCGGGTTGACCCCCGCCATCCCCTGGGAAACCCAGGTATCGAAGACGATTTTCAGCAGCCGGGCGTGTCCCCCGGCCAACTGGCGAATCTCGGCCAAATCTCGCTCCCGCAGCGGGCTACCCTCCCCTTCGTTCAAGTGCCTGAGCATCTGGTAGGCGTCTTCGGGGCTGTACGGTTCCAGAGCATAGATATGGTGGCGAAAGAGGTCATAAAATTTTGACTCTTCTTCCAGGTTATGGCTTCGCCCCAGCACGTGGGGTAGGCGCTTGGTAAAAATCAGGTAGCTGAGAGCCTCGCGATTGCCTTCGCTGCGCAGGCCGTTCAGCCGTTCCAGCATCGCCAGCGGTCCGGTTTCCAAAGCCGCATCAAAATCGTCCAGCACAAACATCACCTGGTGCCCCAGGTCCTGGCACAGCCATTCCAGGCGGGAGCGCAGCAGGTTCAGGATGCGTTCTTCTTCGGAAATCGGAATGATTTTCGACGCGTCGGGAGGCGGTGAGAGAGCCTCGCTCGCCTGGTTGAGCGCATCCAGCATAATTTTCCACAGGCTAAGCGGCGTCTCTTCCCAGTAGGTTGTGTCTACTACCGGAAAATGCAGCCGGGTTACATCTTGCTTCAGTTGGGGCGCATGCTCGTCAATCTCGCGCAAGAAGTTGACAATATTGGATTTGCCACTCCCGGCCAACCCGACAAAGGCCAGTGATTCGCCGCGCCGGGCAAAGCGGATAATTAGCTCAATCTCATTCCGACGAAAAGTGTCTTGATAACGGCGAGTAGCATTGGTTGGCATGCAAGCGTTGGCTCCGTTAGGATATTTATCAATAAACAAGCGGATAGGTGAAGGGGAAAAGTAACTAACTTTAAGGGGTAGGGTTTGTTGTTAACTTATACAATATAAACATCGCGGTGTCAAGCAGAGGTTAAATTCAAAAATGCTTAAGCTCATCGGCCTAAATAAAACCAAAAATTGTTCAGAACGGCAGGGACGACCCTGGCGGTCGTCTAGGCAGGGCAGGCGTATACCTACCGGGTTTCATTGAGTGACTGGAAATATAAAAGGCGGGAGGATAGCCCCCGCCTTTTATATTTCAATTGACTAATCTCAAAGGTGAGATTATGAAGACGAAGCTCGCGCCAGACGTTCCGTCTCGCGTTTGCAATCAATACAGAGGGTGGTTTCCGGGAAAATTTCCAATCGCTCTGGGTCAATCGGTTTGCCGCATCTTTCGCAAATACCGTAGCCGCGTTCTTGAGCTTGCTTGATGGCGTGATCTATGTCTTCCAACTTGCGCTCTAGCGACAGGATGAGCGAATACATTTTGTCTCGCTCGATCAACTCGGAGGCCACCTCGTCAACATCCTCAATCTCCACTTCGGCCCGGAGCTCTCGACGCAAATTTTCCAGTTCAGACAGAGTATGTTCGCGTTCCTGCTTGAGCAACGCCAGTTGTGTTTTGGTAACCTTTTTACTCATTGCTGCCTTGCTCCTTTTTAGATGACGGCGCGTCATCTAAAAATGGGGAAAATCCAAGTATCTTCTAAAGCATTCTCACCTAAGACATCTTATCTGGTATCGCCTTTGATACCCTGGTTAAAAATTTTCATAAATAGAGAAAGCGCCGAATTTGGGGCTGAGTTATACCACAATTAACCATAAATGCAAATAACATAAACCCATTTGCGAAGCTTTGGCCTAAAACCAGTCACCGGCTTGAATATAAACCGGGCTATCAGCGACGGCTTTATCCAGCCAGGAGCAGGTATCTTCATTGCCCTGCAGCCGGCCCAGGCGGCGGGCGTCTTGGGCGGTGAGATAGCCGCACAGAATCTGGGTCATTGTGCCGATGTCGGTTTCGACGTGAGGCTTACGGCCGTCGGCGGAGCGAGTTTCGGCCCGGCCGTCAACGAGACGGAAGAGCAGCGGCTCTTCATTGGTGGGGATCAGCGGGTCACTGACCCGAATCACACGCTCGCCCGACATATGCCGGGCATAAAAGCGTTTGGTCAGGGCCATGGATAAATTGATGATCCGCGCTACCGGGCCGGGGGTAACATGACACAGGTCATAGAAGATATAGCTGCGATGTTGAGCGTCTTCGGCTTTGGGCTGGCGCAGGCTGTGGCGGAGGGGCGTGTCGGGTGGAGCCAGATACTCGATCACATCTGCCTCATTCTGAGCGGCCAGGTAGCCGATCAAGCCGCGATAAGCCTTATCTTCGGCGGCAAAAAATTCTTTGAGCTGCAGCACCCGCTCACCGGTTTTGGTGAACTGGATCTCGCAGGCGTAATATCCCTCAATCGTACCATCATTGTCAAAGACCATGATGTTGGGCCAGCGGGCAATAATTTTGTCCCACCATTCGTTGCTGCGCGTAAACCAGCCGTTGTGCCAGGTCAATTGGCCTTTATACATCACCCGCATCATCGGTAAATCCGCGGGGGTGAAGGGTCGAACTTGATGCCCCTCGGAAAAAACAGTTAAATTGTGAGGATTGACGCGATAGGCGTGCAGGTCGCCGATAGGGCCATAGCCGAACTGGCGATAATATTTATGGGAGTGCGGGAAAAGGACCGACATCGCCCGGCCCTCGGCCACCATGCGGACAATGGAAAAATCCATCATCTTACCGGCTACACCTTTGCGTTGAAACTGGGGCAAAACCGCTACCCCGGTAACGGCCCCCACACTGATCGGCACGCCGCTCAGCCACATTTGGGCCGGAAAGACGGCTACGCTGCCGATGACTTCACCCTGGTACTCGGCCACAATGATGTTCGAGGAGTTATAACGGGGGTTATCTTGCAGATCGGCCAGGCTCTCCGCTTCATTACCCCCGTAACTTGTCGCGCGGACGTAGGCCACCTTTTCCAATTCATCGGGCAGAATGGGTCTCACCGTGACAGAGTCGAGCATGGTTGTTTCCTTGCCGGAGCAGAGCGCTCCCTGGGTATTTTCTTACGATAAATAGCCAATCATCTTTTTGACCGCCTCGTCGGCGGTACGGGCCACCGTAATGAGGGCTTGGTGATCAGGACGAACATAACCGCTGTCAGTAAAGGCAGCCAGCGTCCGCTGCCAGAGGCCGCCGACGGTAATGATGGGACGAGGGGCAATCTCGCCCGTTTGCACAAAGCTCCAAATCAAAGCCAATTCCGAGAGCGTGCCAATACCGCCGGGCATCACGATTGCTCCATCGCAATAATCCACCAGGTAAAGCAGGCGTTCCCGCAGGGTCTGATGCCTGATTTGCTCTTTGACCCACTGATTAGGAGGCATTGGGCGATACTGTTCAATTTGAGAGCAGGTCACGCCAATCACATGCCCATCCGCTTCGCACGCGCCCTGGCTGGCCCCGGCCATAACCCCGGAGTAGCTGCCGGTTTGAACCACAAAACCGGCCTGGGCCAGCAAGCGGCCTAGGGTTCGCGCCGCTTCATAATCGGCAGAGCCAGGCCGGGGAGCGCTGCTGCCAAAAACGCTGATGACTTTCTGGTTACTTGACATTTTGATAATCAGTATCTCTCAAAATGACCGCCGACTGCCGACGGCAGACCGCTAAAGGTAGCTCTTAGCGGTCAGTGGTCAGTCAATGTCATAAAGTTAAGCGGAAAGCACCCTGAGTAGCGCGAAACGGAGTGGAGCGCATATCGAAGGGTGCGGCTTGGCGAGATCTACGCCACTCTGTCGCACCCCTCGATACGGTTTCGCTTCACTCAACCTACTCGGGATGCTCCTTAACTTAAGGACATTAAGGTACTCAGCCGTCGTAATCACACGCCGCGTGGATAGGATCCCAACACCTTCAAATAGCTGGTTATCTCCCGCAAATGGTTCAGCGCGTTGCGGCCCCGCTCTTCGTATTGGCTGGCGATGAAGTCAATATAAAAGAAGTATTGCCAGCGCTTGCCCTGCAAGGGCCGGGATTCGATTTTGGTCAGGTCAATATCGCGCAGCGCAAAAACCGCCAGGCTTTTAAAGAGAGAGCCAGGCACGTTGTTCATTGAAAAGACGATCGAAGTTTTGACCTCGCCGGTTGGCACAACCGGCTCACGGGCCACGATCACAAAGCGGGTGTAATTTTCGGCGTCATCTTGCATATCGGGCTGGACAATGTGCATGTCGTAGATATCAGCCGCCCGCTGGCTGGCCAGACCGGCCCCGTCGGCGATGTTTTGCTCTTTGATCATTTTGACGCTGCCGGCGGTATCGTAGGTAACAACGCGTTCGGCGTGCGGCAGGAGCCTGGTGATCGATCGCTCGCATTGGGCCAGGGCTTGAGGGTGGGAGTAGACTTTTTTGATGTCGCCGAGGGTGACGCCGGGCAAAGCAATGAGTTGGTGGGCAATAGGAATTTGGACTTCGCCCACAATGAATAGTTCATGCCGCAGCAACAAGTCATAATTGCGATGAATGCTCCCGGCCAGCGAGTTTTCCACCGGCAGTACACCCCGTTCGGCCTGACCGGTGGCGACCGCCTCAAAGACACCATCAAAATCATTATGAGGAAGCGGCTGGACCGAGTCGCCGAAAAAGGCAATGGCGGCAGCTTCGCTGTAAGCGCCCCGTTCACCCTGAAAGGCCACATGTAAGCGGGTCATGAAGGAACCTCTATCTCTAAAACGCGGTAGGGGTAAATGTTAACCACCCGGGTCTCCAAAAAATGGGTTTCAGTGATTTCGGCGGGATTGTAGACATGGCGGTGGCCGTGCACCAGGTATTTCGGCTTAAAAACTTTCATCAACCACAAAAAAGCCTTAAAGCCCACGTGAATGCGGTCCTCGCCGTTATGGATGCCGTAGGGCGGCGAGTGAGCCACCAGAATATCCAGGTAGCGGCCATACATAAGCTTGTTCATCAGCAACTTTGGTATCAGGTAAAACACATTGAGCCACATTTCTCGCTGGCTGTATTGAAAACAACCATCTTTATAACGGATGGAGCCTTCCAATCCGGTCAGCAATAAGCCGCTCTCTTTGTAAACGTGGCAGTGCAGATTCGCGCCGCCGCTAGGGCCGCTGATTGAAGTTCCGTCGGAGAGGTATTCCTGCTGTGGGTCGTGGTTGCCGTGGACGTACAGGAGCGGCACATTGAGCATGGAGAGAATAAATTCCAGGTAGTAATAGGGCAGGTCGCCGCAGCCAATAATTAAATTAACATCGTTGTACCGTTCGACAATCCGGGGACTATAGAGGTGCTCGACGACCTTGTCGCTGACGAATAAAATCTTCACCGATTTCACAGGTTAAGGGTTATGTATTTAAGTGTCAAGGGTCATGCCATACTACTTCTGCCAGAGTGGGGCAATTTTACCACGAAGCTATACCTATGTCAACGAATTTAACAAATTGACAAATTAATCCGGCTTCTCCAATTCAAACTCGGCATGGATGACCCGCACCGCAATATCGGCCTGGCTGCGCGCCACCACCAGCGAAATATTAAATTCGCTGCTGCCCTGGGCAATGGCGATGACATTTATTTTTTCCCGCCCTAGCGCGCCAAACAGACGGCCGCTGATGCCCGGCGTACCCTTCATGCCCGCGCCGACCACCGCCAGCACCACCACTTCATCTTCCCAGCGCACCGGCTCCAGGTCACGCCGCTCAATTTCACGGGCCAGTTCCTGTTCCAGAGACTTGGCGACTCTAGTTACATCGGCGCTGGGGATAACAAAGCAGATAGACTGCTCCGACGAGGCCTGGCTGATCATCAGCACGTTGGTGTCGGTGCGAGCCACAGCCATAAAAGTCCGCCCCGCTACGCCGGGAATTCCGGCCATCCCCGGCCCTTCGACCGTCACCAGGCTCATATTTTTGATGGCCGCTACGGCTTTAACTGCTTTGTTGCTCTCTTTGGCCTCGGCGGTGATGAGCGTGCCCGGATGGTCCGGCTCAAAGGTGTTAAGAATGCGCACGGGCATGCCGACCCGCCGGGCCGGGCGGATCGCCTGCGAATGGAGCACTTTGGCCCCGAAATAGGAAAGCTCACTGATTTCGGCGTAGGAGAGGTGGCTGATGGGGTGTGCGGCGGGGACCAGGCGAGGGTCGGTGGTCATCACCCCGTTGACATCCGTCCAAATCCAGACCTCATCGGCTTCCAGAGCGCGGCCCAGAATAGTCCCGGTGTAATCGCTGCCGCCCCGCCCCAGCGTGGTGGGAATACCGTTCTCGGTTGCGCCGATAAAACCGGTGACAACCGGGACCTTGCCCGCGCCCAAAATGGGCCGCAGTCCGGCCTGGGCCTTGGCCGCCGTTGCCTCAACCAGGGGAACCGCTCCGCCAAAGCGGCTGTCGGTCACAATCAGTTCAGTTGCGGCCACACCCTGGGCCGGCACGCCGGCATGGTTAAGAATCGCCGCCACCTGCGGCACGCTGATGCGCTCGCCCATCCCGGCAATGACATCCAGCGCCCGCGGGGTCAGCTCGCCCAGCACCCGAATGCCGTGGCACAACGCCTCAAACTCGTCCAGCAAGGCGTTGATTTCGGCCATCACCGTGGCCCGTTCCGGCGTGTCGCCCAAAAAATGCAAGGTGGCCTCGGCGTGCTTTTGGGCGATAGTCGCTCTGGCTTGGTGCGCCGTCTCCTCGTCGCCGGCTTCGGCCTGGTGGGCCGCGTTTAACAGCATATCGGTCACGCCGCTCATGGCTGAAACTACCAGCACCAACGAATGTCCCTGCTGCCGTCCAGCTTTTACAATTTCAACTACTTTTTGTAAGGCGGGTACACTGCCTACGGAGGTGCCGCCGAATTTCATAACGATTAACAAGGTGATGTCTCCTTCAAAGACAGATTGTTAGAAGTCAGAGGTCAGCCCATAGGGGGCCTTCGGCTCTAGCCAGATAGTTTCCAAAAAAATACGGCCTCTGCTGTTTCAGAGGCCGTATTATAAATCCAAAATCTAAAATCCAAAATCTAAAATAATCTAAAATCCCTACGCTTCCAATCGCATTGTCGAGAGGCGGATGGCTGCTTCAATGCGCAGGCGCAGCTCCTCAATATCCAGGGGTTTGATAATAATATCACTCACGCCAGCTTCCAGGGCAGCCAGGCGGGCCTGGCGGTCGTTGACGTGCAGCAACATGACCAGCGGAATATGACCGACCAGGGTATCGTCCAGCAGCTCCCGGCAAACTTGAAAGGGATTCCCCTGCAACTCGTCGCTGATGAGGATAGCGTTGGGCTGCCAGGGCCGTGCGGCCCGGATGATGTCGCCAGCTTCACTGACCGTTTGAACTTCATGCCCATTCGCTTCAAAATATAAACGTAAGGACTCGCGGATATCAACATCCGGGTCCGCAATTAAAATACGTGATTTGGGAATGCTCACTAAAAAATCTCTCTCTCCGGCTCGATGCGATACATTATACACCAGAACCTTCCAATCTATCTTATCAATTATGGCTTGAGTGGTTAAATCTGACGTGGAGTAATTGCTGCCAATTGCCACTTTCGAGTATGCGTCAAACGATTGAGTTTTGCCATAGGAGAATAGTCATGAGTTTAGAGACAAATAAAAAACGCTGAAGCCCTGCGTGACCTCAGCGTTTTTTCCTGAGCAATTTGCTATTCATTTTTACCTCTGGTTAAGAATTGGAAATAAGGGAAGATTCATCCAGCCAAAACCAGCTGAATCCCGATGATTATGAGGACTATTACCCATGCAACGATCCCAGCCATGGCTAAACATCCTTGAAGAGAGTTAGATGTGCGTGTCAGTTTTATGAAGACGAACAGTGGGATTACAACTGCCACTGCTAATCCAATTATTATGAATACCGGCATCATTTTTATTCTCCTTCCTATTTGTTAATGACCAGCTAAAGTACACGCCAGCCTGATTGACTGACAGATTTGATTTTTAACCGCAGAGGACGCCAAGAACGCAGAGGTTCTAATAAATTTCTCGGTGGCCTCTGCGCTCTCTGCGGTGAATTTGAGCCACAATGTTAAATTAGTCAGTCAACAGACGCACCGGCTCAAAACGTATATTCTCTAAATGGAGTTTCTCTACTTGAATTGATAAGGCATGGGCCAGCGCAGTCGCCTCAACCACATCCTGTTTAGGTAGAATGTAGAAAAGGTTTGAGTTTTTTATATCCTGCTTGACTTCTACCTCGGCTAACCGCCGCCCCAGGCCCGCATTAATATCCAGATTTAAAAGTTTACAAATCGTCTCTGCCATTTTGTTTTCCTTTACCATCTCTCACCTCAATTCGTACTCCGACCGCAATAAGACAAGTGACGACAGAACCAGATTGGTGATCTTTATTATAACATCAATCTGAGACGAAATATACATTAGCTTAAGTACCCTTCGAGTCTCATTAGCCTCAACCCTTCAAGCTTCAAAGCCTCTGGAAATAAAGCTCGGTAAATGCTGCAATGAGGGCTTTGTACATCAAAGCGTCCCGCTGCTCGATACGTTTCCAGCGGACAGCCCCCCGCACAGCGATACCTCCAGGCGCATTCTCTACAACCCTCTTTATCGTCCACACTGATTACCGGAATTGAACCATGGGCGACGAGTTCCAGCGGATCATGCGCACCGTTAAGGGGTTTACCCTCACCCAGGTGCATCTGGCACTGGGCCACCTGGCCGGTATGGGTAAAAACCATGTAGCTCTGGCCCACGCCGCAGGTATGGGTATGGGCTTCGGCTTGCACTCGATCCAGCAGCCCGCCCAAGAATGGGCGGGTGGGTAAATACTTTTCAACCACCTGATAAGCGCGGCGCATGCCCTCGATAATTTGCTGTTCTTCCAACTTCAAATCGTGATAGCTGGCCGAAAGCAAGTTTTCCCGGTAAAAGTTGAGACTAAAAGGCAAATCACGTTCAATACCCCAGGCAACAGCATCGGCGGCGGCGAAGGCGTTGCGGCCGGTAATGGTGATAGAAATATCGGGGCGGACGCCGGCCGGGAGTAGAATGTGATCAACCGTATGTTCGATACGGGCAAAACTGCCCCGCCCTCCCCGGTCGGGCCGCTGCGCATCATGGGCCGCGCCGACGCCATCCAGCGAAATCATCAATTTTACGCCGGAGTCAACCAGCCAGCGCGCCATGGCCGCTGTCCAGACCGTGCCGTTGCTGAGCACCACTGCCCGCAGGTCGAGACCTTTTTTCGCCGCCAGGTGTTGGGCGTAGCGGTGCAGCCGCTGCACCAATTTGAAGTGCAGAGCCGCCTCGCCTCCGGCGTACTTGAGTTTGACCGCTTTGAAGCCATTTTTTTCCGCCGAACGAAAAACTGCCTCAACCGCTTTGAGGCCAATTTCTTCGGACATGTGTTCATTGGATTTGCGGACGTAGCAGTAGGGACAATCCAGGTTGCAGGCGTTGGTAATGTGCAGCCAGGCGGTCAGGGTGAGGGGGTGGCCACGGGTCAGGGTTGGCTTTTGCCCAGCAGCCACCAGCAGGCCGCCCTGGGCCAGGGTGTAATCAACGGCCTGGTCCAAAGGTTGAGGGGTACTGAATTCATACAAGCGCCTGACGGCCTGTTGATTAAGGACCGCCGGCCCTGCGGGGGAGAAGGGGCTATAAGCTAGGGTGAAGTCGCGTGGCAAGAAGTTGGTGTAGAGTTGGGGGGTGAGAGTGAAGTTAGAGTTGACAGGTTTGAAAAACCGGTCAGGTCTATCTCTCAATGGGCTGTCGGCCGGGGCGCAGTCTTCTTCTATGGGAGCTTGAGTCTGAGTTACTATAGTGAGTGACCCATCATTAGGGGCGCAATCGTTTTCTGTCTGACCGGCAACATAACTGGTCAAAATTATCGAAGAGATCATAGCTCTACCTCTACCAGGCCGGACAGCAAGACCAGGTAGTCACTGAAAATTTGATACAAGACTTACATAACCCAAAAATATCACACTTCCACTACATTCTCTAACCAATAACCCTGGTTGCGACTATTGTGGATGTAGACAGGTTGGCTGGGCACGGGTTCAATTCTTTTGCGCAGCCGACTAGCCAGGGAATTGACGTTACCCTTGCTGCCACTTATAGCTAACAAATCCCTTGTAGCATCACTCCCTTGTCGATGGTGCCATAATATTTCAAGGAAGCGGAAAGTTTGTGGTTCCAGAGACATGAATTGGGTGCCACGCCAGACACCGAGTCGCTCTCGATCAATCTTGAGCGGTACAAAATGGACAAAATAATCCCGAATGAGTGCCTCACTATCTACTACTAACCGTTGACCGCTTTTGGTGTAATGGTCTAGCAGTACCGCCGTCAGGCACACCCACGCTTGAGGCGAGGGACCTAAGTATAAAGCCGTGAGTTGTTCTTCTAGCCGGGCCAGCACGCTTTCGTTGGCCAACTGCCTTAAAGTAGTTAGTTTGCCTTCGGTAGCGGCGGATAAATGACGTTGACCAATCTCGCGGCAAAGTTTGATAGACCAGTCGAGTCGGGCAAAAGTAATCCGGCCACGCGACCTGTCAATCAGTCTGGCCTGTTTCACCGCCTGTTCTGGAATAGCTGCTTTGATGGCAAAGCCTTCAATTTGCAGCGGAGTTAGCCAGCCAAACAGGTCGCTGATTTGCTCTAAGACGGCCTTTTGAGCGGCCTCAGCTTCATCTATGTCTACCAGCACCATCACTCCGGCAAAGCCCAGCCGCCGACTGACTGTGACTAATTCCTCAATCTGCCCCTGTACATCCGCCAATGCAGTCTCGGTAGGGTATATATCGTCAAAGGGTTGTTGCAGCAGTTCGAGTAAGGCTGGTTGGTTAAGGTCGTCAGCCCAACGCCGGAAGGCGCGGGCATTACTGTACTTTTCAATGAGCCACCGCAAAAATTCAAGATTAGTGTAAGAAAGTGCATTTGCTTTTTCGGGATGACGAGTTAAAAAATCCTTAATAGTTATGGAGGCGCAAGCCATCATTTGGCCGAGGTGTTGATGCCCACTGGCCCAGGCATATGGCTTGCCGGGCCAGCGCTCAACGGGGTAGCGAAAGATCAACCAGCCCCCAATCTCTTGCTTTTCCAACGCCTGTAAAGCAGTGGTTTTGCCGCTGCCGGGACCGCCGGAAACTATGACCGAACGAGGCAGGCCACGTAAGGTAACATCGGCTGGCGATGGCACGTAACATTCAGCCCACCAACGCTCGTTTTGCTCCGGGGTGCGTTGTTCTTCAGGTAGAAAAGGCCAGAGAAGGGAAGATACTATTCTTTTCTTTCCCTTCTCCGTCAAACGCTCCTCAGCGCGAAGCAACTCGCGCAGGCCATCCACTACCCGGTATCGTTGGCCCCCGGCTTGAGTCACGATACTCAAGGCCATCAGGTTTTGCAGATGGTCAAGTGCCTTGCCCTGACTATAGTCACATGCTGTCGCAAAGGTTTCCAGGGTCCAGGTATCTTCACCGGCGACGATGGCTTTCAGGTCAGTTTCGATGGTACTTAGTTCTATGAACTCTTGTGTCAATTTCTCTTTGATGAGTAAAATCCAGCAGTTTCGTAGATCAGCGGCGGTAAACGCAAAAGGTTGCCGCTGGGATGCTTCTTGTTGAGCCAGGGCGAATAAGTAGGCATTAATCGCCGGGTGAGTCCAGTTATAGGGTGGAATAATAGGCAACAAATCTTCAGGTTTCAGAGCTAGATTATGATGACCGGCAACTAGTTTTATCAATTGTTTTTGTCCAACCTTTGGGGTAAAAACTTGTAGAGAAATACGTTGTTCCCCTCGACGGAGGTTAGGTGACTTCAAGCCTAAATCGTCTCGAAATGCCATTACTATTCGTACACAAGGGTTCATCCAAAATTGTTCTAATAAACGTTTCTCTAGTTCTCTACGTTCATTGTCCAGCAGTTTGTCAAATTCGTCCACCAATAATAGGGGGTATAAAGGAGGGCTGCAATTTTGGCATACATCTTCAAGGAATCGAGCGATAATGACCTCGAGAGAGTTTACCGGATCGTAGTTACGGATCTCAGCTCGGAATTTTTGAGCCTCGATGAAAAGGGAGAGTAACCAATCAGCAATATCCTGCCTTGACTTTAACTTTAAAGTCGGCACGCGTATTAGAAATAAGTCGCGTTTGTGCCGGATTTTGGCTAGACTGTATTCTAATTGGTGCAACAGCCAGCTTTTGCCGTAACCTGGTGGGCTGGTAATTGTCCGCAAACGGCGGGGAACTTGGTCAGCCGTGGCCCATTGAATCAGGGCATCGAGTTCGACGTCCCGGTCAACAAAGAGGTGAGGAGAAAAGTCGTCGTATCTGTCCAAAGCAGGTGATTCTAACCCCGTTTTCGCTTCGCTTCGACCAATAAGCTGATTAAAGGAGGGAAGCGTTGTATTTTCGTTAACGACCACCGGCTTACTGACTGTACCAAAATTATTTTGAAACCTCACCTCAGCCTGTGAAATTCGCCCATAGATTAAACTGCTTAATGCTCTGGCATATTTTACCAGAACACTATCCGAGCCAATTTGCCTATGAATAGTTTCGGCCAGTCTGGTCAGGTGGGCCGCTTCCGTCAAATTTACCGATGGCAAGAGAGAAGTCACGGCCATTGGTTCAGCCGCTAGCTCCTCTTTGGGTTGCGCCTCTCTGGCTGGAGTTAAGGTGTTTTGAAAACGCTCAACCAACCATTGCCCGGCCTCATTCGGCTCAATAAAGCTCCACATAGCCACCTCTTGAGCGTTTCGTAACTGTGGACCAAAATCAGAACTGGTCATCTCGTTGAGGTAGCTCAAGGCCAGTTGGGCAATTTCTTTAAGACGTTCAGGCGGCGCTTCCTGCTCCACAGCTGCCAACAAAACTTCTCTGACCGGGACATCCATCTGATAACTTTCGCCGATGATTTCATGGCACAGGTCGGAGAGAAGCAGATCAGCCTCCGCTATCCAGGGTAGATGGTCACTGCCGCGAAAGAAATTCATCCGCAAGGCATGAACTAAATCAGGAGTTAGAATGAGGGGAACGGCTGCATAGCAAGCCAAGCGAAAGTAGCTGGGGCCGAATTTTTGCCTAAATCTATCCACTCGGCGTTGGGCCACCCGCCATTCTAGATCAACTTCTAATTGCTCATCTTCTTTAGTTGAGAGAGCCAAAGCCAGCATGTTTTTTTGGTTCATCGTTACCCAAATGGTTATGGCTGTCCTCTGAGATGGTTGATAGCCCGATAAAAGCCGGTGTAATCCATTGGATACATCGGGATCAGCTTTGAAATAAGTTTAGCTGGCGTTCCGGGCCATCTTTCTTGGGGCAGCGGATTTAACCAGGCGAGATAGGGTATCTTCTGTTTGAGAGTAATGATAAGATCGGTGGTTGTTTCAACACGGTCTAGGTCGTAGTTTCGGCGAGCTGCTCCAGCATCGCTGGCAATCAAAAGGCTGGTTCGCCGGGATGCGTTGGCCAGCACCTCGTTAATGGGTTTAGCAAAAACGAGGGCCGGGTCAGTATATAAAAACTCAATCGGAGAGTTGCGAAAGTAGTAAACTTCCAGGTTTTTAGGTTCAAAAACGCCCGAACCTTGGGCGGTAGTGACTAAATTATTTATCAGGCGGTGAAATGGTATCATCGAACCACCGTAATCTAGCAGAAGCATCAAACGGGCGTCGCTGCGCGGCTGAGGGTGCAGAACCGGATATAGATAAAAGCCCTGCCGACAGCTTCGGTCAACCGTTTCAGGGACATCGAGGAGTACGGGGGGACCATCGTAAACGCGACGGCGCAAAAAACGCCAGCCCTGCTTCATCTCTCGCCGGGAAAGGGGTAGATATTCGGAGAAATCATATCTTCGCTCGATTTCTGGCAAGACCACGGAACTCCGAGTTGGAAATGAGGAGATTTTCACTGAAGGAGTAGGCTGTTGTTCCGGCTGAGGAGTCGGCTGGCTTGGCTCTGGTTCTGTTTGAGACATAGAGGATTTTTTCTCCATAGGTGTTGAAACCGGCTCTCTTTCCATTAAGCGGTCATCCGGTATCTCTATCGTGCCCATAACTTGCTTAAAAACCAGGCGAAGTCGCTGGATGTCTGCTGGAGACTTCGCCCAGAGTAAACCACATAGGCGTTCTAGGGCCATTTTCGACTCCATCCCATAACCGCCAATGAGAGCTTTTCGAAGGGCCAAATAATCGTCTACACCCAGGGCAAAGCCTATATCCCTTAATCGCTCGAATAGCTCAAATAAGGGTAATGTGTCAAGATCTAACCCGGCCATAATCTCGATAAGACAACTTTTGTTTGAATAGTATTTGCGGATAAGGCAGCGGTTGGCGATCATCGGCTAATTTGTTGGCTGGATACTCACTGCGCTCAAAATTGACTAGGGCTTGCAGCCAATCCAAAAATTCACTGGTGCTTGGCGCTTTAATTTTATCTTGCAACTCTTGCCTAATGGTGAGCAATCTTTGGATTGCCGCTTCAATCAGTGGTTTAGAAGGAACTGGTTGAGAAGTTTCTTTAGCTAAGGCATAATGGGCTGAGACGATATGTTCAAGCTGCCCGGAATCGGGAAATTCAATATAATGATATAAACATCTGCGTAAAAAGGCATCCGGCAAAGGCTTCTCCTGGTTACTAGTAATAATAACGATAGGCTGAACCACGCCTGGTCGGATTGTTTCACCTGTTTCCAGAATAGGAAATTCCCCCTCTTTGTCGAGCACCGACAAAAGGTCATTAGGAAAATCAATATCCGCTTTGTCAATTTCATCAATTAACACTACTGGGGGAGATTTGATATTGTTGGCTTCGTTAAAGGCTTGTCCCAACTTTCCAAACTCCCTATAATTCTTAGCATCTTCGGCTTGAGGTGATTTGATTTGCACATCATGCAGTCTCCGGATAGCATCGTAGCTGTATAAACCTTCTTGCGCTTTACCAGTTGATTTGATAAACCAGGGAAAATAAGGCAGACCAAACTCATAAGCAATCGCTCTAGAAAAACGGGTTTTGCCACAGCCCGGTTCACCCTCTAGTAAAAGAGGGCGCCCCAAATATACTGCCAGGTTAAGAGCCTCCACCAACTCTGGCGCGGGCACATAAGGCTCCGGCGTTTGAGGCGCTGTTGGATGAGGCGAACGCTGTGCGACAATATTTTTGATACTTTTTATCCAACTACTAGAGGGAGATGGGTTAGTCATCGAATATTTAACCTTTCATTCCACTTGCAAGTCGGCGGCTAATTCCTTTAACTTATCAAAAACCAGAATAGGAAAGCCATTTTCGGTATCATCCAGAATTTTTTGAGCCTCGTCCTGTGAACGTTCCTTGTTAAGGAGCAAATATGTTTCTATCCAAGATGCAATATCTTGTTTAGAGATACGCTCCTTTAGTTTAGGAAGATAAATTAACTGCCTGTTGTCATAATCTTCATAAGCCGGATTCGAATCGGGTTCCATTTTATGAATGACTGGCGGCAATCGCTTATGGCAAACCAAAATTAAACTCAGGTAAACTCTCCTATTCAAAGTAGTCGCATGGGTGACTAAATTGTGCCAGAATTCTTCCATTAACCAGGTCAATGTATCAGGTGTTATGGCTAATAATTCGTCAACTTCATGGATGACCAAAAGCAAAAAGTGGCAACTTTTTAATTTTTGATTGAATCTTTCTAACAAATGGTCAAGCTCATAATCCCCAGCAGGTAAGCCGACCTTCTCTCCCAAGACAGTCAGGAGCCGATTTTTATCGAACCAGTCATTATGAGAGAATTTTATCTCTACCAAATCAACCCAACGAAAGTTCAACCGTTGAATTTCTTGCCTAAATCGTATGATTAAATAATCGCACCCATAATGACGTGGCGCATGAATCAGAAAAGCAATTGCTTTATTAGCATGCTCATCCGGCTTTATCCAGCAGGTTAACGAGTTTCGTTGTTCTGTAAAATTGAGTTCTGCCAATTCCTCTTCACCGATTCGTCTAATTTGACCTTCGAGTAACTTTATTCTTTCGCAAATCTCTATTCGTTCTTCTTTGAGCCTTTTTTCCTTTAATTCTAATCTTCCTTTTTCCTCAAGATCACCGGTTTCTTTGATTTGTTGCTGTACATCATGGATTCTAGCTGTTATAGCCTCAAATTTCTTAGATTCTTCTTCAAGTTCAACATCTGAAATATTAGGTAAGCTGAATGTGGTAACCATTTAAGTGGATACTTTCTCCAATATGGTTTAATTAGAGGTTTTGTTCTGAAGTTCTTGAATCTTTTGGTAAATCATCTCACGTTCTTTACGCAGTCTCTCCAATTTTACATTTAATCTGTTTTGTTCAGTCAAGTCACCGACTTCCTGTAATTGTTGTAGGACAAGCTTTATCTCAATATTTTTATTCTCATATTTTTCTAGTTCTTCATCGTGTTCCACCTCAATGAGAGATTTTATATTCATATTTGTAGCAGTTGCGGTAGAAACATTAGGTAATGTTGCCTTGGCAAGATTGTCGGCTGAAAGTTGCTCTGGTATTGACTCCAACAGCGCCCGTGTATAAGCCGCCGCCACAATTGCCGCATAATTCTGCCAATCATCCCCTTTATTAGCGTCACAATAATCGCAAATACCCCGCACCACCAAATAGCCGCGTTCATGATTCCAAGTGGCATCGGCAATGCCAGAGCCTTCCATCTCGATAGCTTTAACCCCAAATTTGTCTCGTAAGTCATCTCGCTTAAGGGGATTTTTCAGTAACTTGTTGGCCGAGGCGATGGGTCCGGTGAAGACACGCGGCTGCCCCTGAGTGCGCTTGGGATCGTCAGGATGGCGCACCTTTCGTCTCGGAGGGGTCGCTCTGGTTAGGATATCGAAATCCACTGATGGGCGTGTTATTTTGAGTAAGCTGCAAATCTTTTCAATGAACTTTAACCATGGGTATTCTCCTTCAACCTCACCCGCCTGAAGCAGCCTAACTCCCTCTAACAAAGTTGCGCTGGGAGGTCTGGGAGAGTGTCTATGGATGGTGATATCAGTTTCTTCTTTATCAAAGTCATATTGAATAACACCCCTGTGGTCTGACACCACTATGTCACCCAGACGTACATGGTTATCTGGCTTTTTAGGATGAGGTATACCCCCAGCTATACCGGCCATAATGATAGCGCTAACGGAAGGAAAATGTTCGAGTAAAAGGGTCGCTCGCGCCGCCGCAATGTTATTACCCATCTCGGCAAGCGACAAAACTACGGGGTGTTGCCCCCCGTTTTGGGCGGGAATCATGCCTAAGCAGTAGCGCCGGCCAGCCCCCGACCCACCGACGACATGATCTCTGCCATTTTCAAGCAATACCTTAACCGCAGCATATTCTTTGGGCAGGGCAGTAATGATACCAATAGTGGGGAGGATTAGCGTATTGATTGACTTACTCATCCCAGATTTCACCTCCGGCTGAGACTCTTCGGAAGAACGCTCACCCGTTGCAAAAGCATGGATAACTTCATAATAGGGCTGATGAGACACAAATTTGCTAGGGTTGTATTCTTTGACCAAATCCAATAGAGTCTCAAGTTGTCTCTTCTGTTCGGCATATTCCAGCAGCCAGTCAATAATTTCAGCTTTGCCGGTATTTCGGGCCAATTGGTCATAAATGGGTCTGAATATCGGTGTATCATAACACAGGCGGCGCAATTCCTGGTCGGTGAAACTATTCATCAGCAAAGCGCGGATATTCTTGAGGTTATACTTGGTCATATATTCACCGTTCCCTTGACCCTATTATAACACATTTTTGAATTAGCGTACCTTGTGGTATAGTGTGGCTCACACATCCTCTGGGGCAGGAAAATCTATGGCCGAACCAACTCAACCCTATGTCCTGGTTATCGGAGCGGCGGGAATTGATTCAAAAGGCAAAGCGAAAGCGGCCTATACCCTGGGGACCAGCACCCAGGGTACGGTGCGGGTTTCCGTGGGCGGGACGGCCCGCAACGTGGCCGATAACCTGGCCCGGCTGGGCGTCGAAACCGTGCTGCTTTCGGCGGTGGGGCCGGGCGGTTCCGGCAAGCGCATCCTGGCCAACGCCGCCGAGGTCGGTATCAATACCGATTATCTCATCGTCTCGCCCGACCACCACACGGCCGCTTATATCGCCCTGCTGGACGAAAAAGGCAACCTCGTCTTTTCGGTGGACGACATGGAGATCATGGAGGTCCTGACCCCGCAGATCATCAACCGGCGGCGCAACTTGATCAAAAATGCGGCTATGGTTGTTTTTGACAGCAACCTGCCTGAGGCTACCATCGCTTCGCTGATAAAAGTCGCTAACCGCTACAATATCCGTGTCTGCGCCGACCCAACCTCAACCCGGCTGGCCAGCCGCTTAAAACCTTATCTGCCTGAGATTTTCATGATTACCCCCAATGTCCCCGAAGCCGAGGTTCTCTCCGATAAATCTATTGACGACGAAAACAAGGCCATTGCCGCGGCCCGCTCGCTGGTCAATGCCGGGGTCAAAATTGTCATCATCACCCTAGCCGAAGAAGGTGTGGTTTACGCCTCGGCTCGCGCCAGCGGACACATCCCGGCAGTAGCCACGGAGATCATCGACTCGACCGGGGCCAGCGATGCCCTGACGGCGACGGTTGTTTTTGGCCTGCTCAATAATATGCGGTTGGACGAATCGGTGCGCCTGGGCGCCAGCGCCGCGGCCATGACCCTGGCCTGCAGCGATACCGTCTGCGAGGATTTGAGCCTGGATATTTTGTATGACAATCTGCTCATTTGAGATTTTGTCTGTTGCCAGTTGTCCGTTGAAAATTTCTGACTACTGACGACTGACTACTCCCTATCTCTTCATTTGGAGACGCCTGTGAAAACTGTTCCACGCGGCATGTACTTTGAAGAATTTGAACCCGGTCTGGAAATCTACACCGCAGCCCGGACCATTACCGAAACGGATATCGTCAACTTTGCCGGCCTCTCCGGCGACTACAATTTTATCCACATTGATGCCGAAGGCTCAAAAAACACGCCCTTTGGTCAGCGCGTTGCTCACGGCATGCTGGTCGCTTCGATTGCCAGCGGGCTGGCTGTGCAGCACGGTTTCATTGACGGCACCACCCTGGCCTTCCGCGAGTTGACCTGGAAATTCACCAAGCCGGTGATGATTGGCGATACCATCCAGGTGCAGATTAAAGTGACCGAAACCAAAGCGATGCGGGCGCTGGGCGGCGGCCTGATCACGTTTGAGGCCCGAGTGCTCAACCAGCGGGATGAGCTAGTACATAAGGGTGAGTGGCGCATGCTGATTAAGTCACGTGAAGAGTGAAACGAGGAGGCGAAAGACTCGTTTCCTCGCCTCACAGCTCATCGCCTCAAAGAGAGGCAGTAATGGCTCAAATTTTCGACATCACCCGCACCATCAATCCTTCCCTGGCCGTCTGGCCGGGCGATACGCCCTTTTCGGCCCAGGTCATCACCGCCATCAAAGCGGGTTCGTCCATCAACCTGACCACCCTGACCATGAGCAGCCACCTGGGCACGCACGTTGACGCGCCCTACCACTTTCTCGATAACGACCTGACCATGGAGCAGGCGCCGCTCGAAGCTTACCTTGGCCCGGCGACGGTGGTCACGGTGCAGCGCGAAGCGGGGCCGCTGCTGCCGGAGGATTTTCCCGGTTTGGAGTGGAGCGGGGTCCAACGCTTGTTAGTCCATTCTATTGCCAGCGCCAGGCCGCTGGACCAATTCCCGACCGAATTTGTCTACCCCTCGCCGGAGCTGGCCGAACTGATGGCGCAGCACGGTGTTGTCCTGTTCGGTTCCGATGCTCCTTCGATGGACGATATGAACAGCAAAACGCTGCCGGGGCACAAGGCCCTTCGCCGTCACCGCATCGCCATCCTCGAAGGGCTGCTCCTGGCCGGCGTCCCCGATGGCGCTTACGAACTGATTGCCCTTCCGCTCAAAATCGCCGGCGGCGACGGCTCGCCGGTGCGCGCAATTCTCCGTGGCTAAACCCCTTTTCAACTTCTTTGACGCCCCTGATAGCCTCTGCTATAATTGTGTTTTGGTCGTACCCTTCCTTACTTTCTTGTTCCCAAACTGAGTTTGGGAACAAGAAGAGCGTTTCATAGCAAGGATTGAAAATTTTTATGGAAGAAAGAGAACACGGCGCAGCGACGCAGGTGGGGCCGTCAATGGCGCCTAAATTAGAAGTCATCCGGGGCGAAAATGTGGGTGAGACGTTCAAGGTCAAGCTGACCACCCGGATTGGCCGCGAACGAGACAATGATATTGTCATTCTCGACCCCAAAATGTCCCGCTACCACGCCCAAATTTCTATGGAAGCGGGCCAGTGGCTGCTGGCCGATCTGGGCAGCTCCAATCGTACTTTTCTGAACGGAGTGGCCATTAATGAGCCGACGTCCCTCAAGGAAGGTGACCGGATTGGTCTGGGTGAAACTGAACTGGTCCTGAAAATGCCGGGCGCGCCTGTCACCGAACCGGCTCCCGCCAAAGGCGCCCCCGCGCCGACGCCAATCATTACGCCGCCGCCCGTGCCTGCCGCTCCGGTACGCGTGGCACCCGCGCCGAGTCAAGGCTTTGTCCTTCCCCGGCTGGCCTGGCTTGCCGGTGGGTTTATTGTGCTCCTCTTCCTCGTCGCTGCGGCGATTTTGTACTTTATCTTCAGCCGTGGCAACGCCGGTGATGAGGTTGTCGGTGCAACAGGTACCCCGGTGGCCATTGCCGATCCCGGCGGCGAGAGCCAACCCTCTGCCGAAGCGCCCAATCGCCCCACGGATGTGGTCCTGATTTATGAGGATGACTTTGGCGACTCGGCCAGCGGCTGGGATGATGCCTTTGACGCCTATACCACCAAACAGTACGGCAACAATCGTTACCAGATTGAAGTTACTACCAGCAACTTGGTCGCCTGGGGCCTGGCTAACCGCGATGTGGCCGATTTTGAAGTCGAGGTTGAAGCCAAGCTGGAAGACGGCGCGGATACGAACGGCTACGGTCTGCTCTTTCGCTTCCAGGATCGTGATAATTTCTATCGCTTTGATATTTCCGGTGATGGATATTACCTGCTCAGCAAATTCATCAAAGGTGAGTGGATCACCCTGGCCGACTGGACTGCCTCGCCCTTCATCAATAAAGGCAAAGCGGCAAATATTCTCAAAGTGTCTGCTTTCGGCCCCAATCTTACCGTTTGGGCCAACGGCCAGCAGTTGGCCTCGGTAGAAGATGACTCGCTGACGCATGGCAACTTCGGCTTTTTTGCCGGCACATTTAGCGACCCCCTGGTTTGGGTCAGTTTTGATAACTTAAAGTTGTGGACACCCAAAGATCAAGAGATCACGTTACTGCCCACTGCAACACGCCCCCTGGGTCCGCCGCCCACTGTGACATCCTTGGCGACTTCGACCCCACTGCCCGCGACCGCCACACCTGCCGCTGCGCCGGCAGCCACAGAGACGGTTGAGGCCGAAGCATCGGTCGAGCCGACCGCTACCTCCACCGAGGAGCCAACCGTCACTCCCACCAGCGAACCGACCGCTACTCCTGTGCCGCTGCCCGAATACGCCTCCCGCGATCAAACGCTGGCCCGAGGTGAAAAAGAGGTCACCGGGCGGATTATCTTCCCCGTTTTCGATGCCGCCCGAGGTACCTACGACATTTATATTGCCGACGCCGCCAACGGCGCCAATAAAGAATTGGTGCAAAAAGATGCCAGCCAGCCGGCGCTCAGCACTGATGGGACTGACCTGGCTTATCGTTCCTGGCAGCCGGATAAACGGGGTCTTTTCGCCCGGCGTCTGAGCGGAGGCGAGGAGTGGCAGTTTAACCCGTTCTTCGAGTCGGCTCGCCCCCAATTTTCACCCGCCGATAAGAGCCTGATTTTCCATTCGCGGGTGGGTGGCAGAGAGCCGGCCGTCTATCGGGTAATCAATGGGGTGGGCGAGGTGATGCGGCGCGAGGGTTTTCCTGTCCAGGGCGAGTCACCCAAGTGGTCGCCCGACGGCCAGCGTTTTGTTTACAGTAGCTGTTTGGGCGGCAAGTGCGGCGTCATCCGTAGCAATATTGACGGCGCTAACCCGATTCTGCTGAGTGACCATCCGACCGATACAAATCCCGAAATTTCGCCCGAT
This sequence comes from Anaerolineales bacterium, assembly GCA_015075185.1. GTDB lineage: Bacteria > Chloroflexota > Anaerolineae > 4572-78 > J111 > DSQQ01. The sequence goes on from JABTUW010000001.1 coordinate 1,912,207, forward strand.
GGTTCCACCGTTGTCTTTATGTCCAAACGGAGCGGCAATTGGGAAATCTACTCAGTTGGGATTGATGGCGGCGCCATTCAGGCGCTTACCTCCGATCCGAGCAGTGATGGCCTGCCAACCTGGTCGCCCGATGGCCAGAAAATTGCTTTTGTCGCCGATCGCGATGGCGAGTGGAGCGTTTGGGATATGGATCCTGACGGCGGCAATCAGCGCCGCCTCTTTGCCCTGGGCGGGTCGGTGGATGGTATCATTCGGCAAGATCCCCCCAACAGCCGGAGTTGGACCGAAGAAAATATTGATTGGATTCCATAAGGTTTAACGTTCTTCTAGCTCTTCTAGTTCCCAAACTGAGTTTGGGAACTAGAAGAAAGATCCTCAGGAGCCTCGCTTGTTGTTCCCCACCCTTGATAAACAAACCACCTGGATCATCCTCGGCATTATTCTGGGGGTCATTCTGACCGCTCTGGTCGTGGTCATCATTGGCCTTAACCAGGTCAGCCAGGTTAATGCCCTGGCCGCAGCCACGGCCACGCCAACTAAAACGCCGACCCAAAAAGCTACGGCCACACCCACATCTACTTCAACCAGCACCTCAACCTCCACGCCCACACCGACTCCTACGGCGACAAACACCCCCACTCCCACCTCTACTCCTACAGAGACCAGCACTCCCACCTTTACCCCGGAGCCGCCGACCCCTACCTTCACCCCGACGGCGACGGCGATTCCGCCGGTAATTGATACCGCCGCTCCCCCTATTTCAGCGGAGGCGACTCTCACCGGCGCACTGGAACTAACCGGAACAACCGACCTGACTCCTGCTGGCGTGATGACACCGCTCGATACGCCAACCCCTACACCTCTTCCGCGTACAGTAGCCGTCCCGGCCGATATCCCCAACTACCTGGAGGCAGCCGATCACCTATGGTTTACCCGGCCCTTCACCGAAGCCTACCCGAGCTGGGGTAGTTTCAATTACCCTTATGGCACGAATGCCGGGGGACAATATTTCTGGCACTTCGGGATTGATATTCAAAGCTACCAGGGCCAGCCAATTGTGGCCGTTGGCGATGGCCGGGTGGTCCACGCCGGGCCGGATACCACCCCCCAGACTCAGCTTGGCCCCTGGACCGATTTTTACGGCCAGGCAGTGGTCATCGAGCATCCGCAACGGTGGGAAAATAAGCCTGTCTACACCCTGTACGGCCACGTTTCCAGGGCGTTGGTGAGCGTGGGACAGGAAGTTAAAGCCGGGCAGCCCATCGCCCGGGTTGGGGGGCTGGGCGTGGCCACCGGGCCGCATCTTCACCTGGAAGTGCGGTTAGGGGGAACCACCTACTACGACACCCGCAACCCCGATTTGTGGCTGCGGCCTGACCCCGGCTATGGCGTGATTGCCGGGCGGGTGGTGGATTATCAAAACTTTTTTGTGCCGGTCCAGTTAGTCACGTTACACCGGCTCAACGAGGCAGGCCGTTTTTGGCGGCAAACCTTTACTTACCCGGATAATCAGGTCAATTCCGACGAAAAGTATGTGGAAACCTTCACCTTTGCCGATGTGCCGGCGGGAAAATATCTGCTCAAAACGTCTTTTGATGGTTACCAGTTGACTGTGCCGGTAACGGTCGAAGCGGGCGCGACCAGCTTTGTGCTGCTCCAGCAAACCCAGCCGCCCAAGGTTCAACCTGCCTCCACACCCGCTCCGGCGGCTGAGACGCCGCTCACTGCTCCGCCAGCCGCAGAGAGCCAGCCGCAGTAACAAATTGTCAATAATCAATGGCTAATTGTCAATTGACTGTTAACCGTTGACCATTATTCACACCATCACTTTGCCTCCATCCACGTGAATCGCCTGCCCGGCGATGTAGCTGGCGCTGTCGCTGCACAGGAAGAGGACCAATTCGGCCACCTCTTCGGCTTCGCCCAGGCGGCGCTGCGGAATTTCCTGCATCCATTTAGCCATCATCGCCTCGTTGTGGCGCAATTTTTCGGTCATCGGGGTGATGATGACTCCCGGACAAACGGCGTTAACCCGGATGCCGTACTCGGCAAATTCGCGGGCGCATTCTTTGGTAAAGCCGACAACCCCCGCTTTGCTGGCGCAGTAAGCCGAGCGCAGCGCAATGGGAATGCTGTGCCCGGCGATAGAAGCGATATTGACAATGACTCCGCTGCCCTGTGCCCGCATCACTCGCCCCGCCGTTTGGCTGCACAGGAAGGATCCTTTCAAATTCACTCCCAGTGTCTTATCCCATGTCTCCTCGGCCATCTCCAGCACCGAGGCCGTTGGCTCGACCCCGGCATTGTTGACCAGAATATCCAGCCGGCCCCAACGTTCGGTAATGGCCTGAACCATCCTCTGCACCCCCGCGCCATCGTCAACGGAAACCACATAATCTATCGCCTCGCCGCCCCTGGCCCGGATTAATTCCGCCGTAGATCGAGCGGTATCCGCATTAATATCGTTGACACACACTTTGGCTCCACACTCGGCCAGACGTTGGGCAATGGCTTGACCAATGCCCTGGCCTGCGCCCGTCACTAATGCAACTTTGTTGGAGAGATCAACCTTGATTTTCATCTATTTGCTCCTTTTCAATTCCATAAAACCTGACCGCCGGCCGCAAATAAGCCTCGGCGGTCGGCGGTCCTCGGTCAGCGGTCGTTTAGCGGCTGGCTATGGGTCCGCAGGCAAAATCGGGGCGGCAGAGGGGCGGCCTGTCGGCGCAACTGGTGCTGAGACGCATGCCCAGGTAGGGGGAAGGATCAATGGTGTTGGCTATATCAGTCTCGTTGAGAAAGCGGCCTTTGCCGTCGTCAAGCACAATGCTAAAGTGGAGGTGGGTGTCAATGGGCCGCCATGATTGGCCGTTGTAGTCGCCCTGGTAGCCCAGCAGCGTGCCCTGCTTAACCGGCAGTTCGACAGTACCGGGTGGAATCTGGTCAATAACGTAACTCTGGCCGGAGCTGTCACCCATATGCGTGTAATAGGTCCAGATCTGGCGGCCCGGCGCCAGCGGGTCCTGGGGATGGCGAATGATGACCGCGCTGGTCCACTCGGGCAGGCGAGTGACATAGCCGTCAAAAGCCGCATAAACCGCGGTGACGCCGTTGCCTTCCAGCCCAAAAATGTCCAGGCCGGAGTGGTTGACCGTTCCCAGAATGCTGTCGCCGTAGAGGATGCCCACCCAGCCGGCAGTCGGCATAACAAAGGGGGCCGCAGTGCATTGGGCCAGTCCGGTGGCTCTGGGCAATTCAGCGCCGTCTGGGTTGGTTGGCGATGGAGCAGAGGAACTGCCGGGGCGCAGCCGGGTATACGTAAAAAGGTACATAAACCCGGCGCAAAGCAGAAGCATGATCACAATGGCCAGGAGCCATTTAATAAACTCTTTCATGGAGCGAATTTTTGCAGCTTGAGCTAACTCTTTTTTATGTCTACTTGATAGTAGTTTACTCAGATTCGTCGCTGCGTCAATCTTCCATATTATAAGATTGTAGCCAAAACCCACTGCCAGCCCCAAAACACGCCCATCCCCAGCAGAATCGTCAACAGTAGATTTTGGCTAAACCAGCTAATCCCCAGGGCCGCGACCGCACCCACCAGATAGGCATTGGCGTAGCTGAGATGCAGCCCTTCGCCCGTCGGGATCAGTACGGCGGGCACGATGATCGCGGTCAGCACTGCCGGCGGCACGTAACGCAACGCATTGACCAACTGCGCCGGAAATTCAAACCGCCCGGCTACCAGAAACATCGAATAGCGGATGGCAAACGTAACTATCGTCATGCCAACAATCAGATATAACTCCTGCATAGTATTTTCCTTACGAGTAAAGCGGAATGCGTAATGGTGCGTAAATCTCTATTAAAACTTTACGTTTCACGCATTACGTTTTTTGCTCACACTTTCAACCACAATTCCGGTGATAATCCCAGCCAGCGCGGCTAAGATCAAGCCCAGTTTGTTGGGCAAGGGATAGGCCAGCACCGCCACCAGGCCGGAGACGATCACTGCCGCCAGCATCGGCCGGTTTTTGAGATAAGGGACCACCATGCCGATGAATGTGACCGGCATGGCAAAATCCAGGCCCCAGGCTGCCGCATCAGGCAGGAGTTGGCCAACCGTCAGCCCCAGCCAGGTGCAAACCTGCCAGTTGGCATACATAAACACCGCTGATCCCAGCCAATACCAATGTTTATGAGGCGAAGAATCGCTTTGATTGTAGCGATTGGCGGCGACGACGAAGGTTTCGTCGGTGAGCCAGAAAGCCAGGGGAATTTGCCAGCGTTGGGAGAGACGTTTGACCTGGGGCGCCAGCGTAGCCGAATAAAGGGCGTGGCGCAGGTTGACTACAAACGTGGTCAGCACGATAAAGGGCCAGCTCGTGCCGGCCGCCAGCAGCCCGACGGCAATGAATTGGGCCGATCCGGCAAAGACAAAGGCCGACATCGCCGCTGTAGCGGCAAAAGACAAACCACTTCCTGCGGCCAGGGTGCCAAAAATAATACCAAAGGGGATAGCCCCAACAATAAGGGGGAAAGTGTCTCTGGCTCCGGCCAAAAATTCGCTGCGCAGAGGGGGGACAGCACGGGCGTTTGATTGAGTGATTGCTTGAGTCATCATTGCTTCCGTAATTCTTTGAAAATATGGAGACTTGATAGATTTTTGAAAACCTATCGGGTCTTCTCAGCATATCAGACTCAAGCTAATTTGTCTTGTACATTCTTGCGGTAGAGCAAATATTGCCCAGGGGCAACGCCCACAATACCTTTGAAGCGTCTGGTCAGATGACTCTGGTCGGCAAAACCGGTTTCAAACGCTACCTGGGCCGCCGGCCACCCTTGCGCCAGCAGGGCTTTAGCCCGCTCAACCCGCACCTGGGTTAGATAGGCATGCGGCGGCAGTCCAGTTTCGGCCCGGAAAGCCCGCAAAAGATGAAAAGGACTGAGATTGGCGATGACAGCCAGTTGATCTAACAAAACATTTTCGGCATAATGCGCTTCTAAATACTCGCGCACCCGGCGGACGGCCTGGTGTTCTCTCCCGGCCGGGCGTAAATCAGGCGAGCGTGTCGCATGCCGGTTGATAAGTTGGACCAGGGTTGAGACAAAATGGGACTCGCGCTCAAGCGCGGGCGTGGTTGGGTCCTCCAAGATCAGGTGAAGCTGGCGGATGAGCCGGCTCAGATATTCATCTTGAATAACCGGTTCGGGAAAATTGGGGATGTCCGTGGGCCGTCCGGTTACTTCAACCATCGCCTTTTGCACTAAAGGCACTACGGGATACAACATGCGATAGGTCCAGCCAGCTTCGGTAACGGCCTGGCCGGTGTGAACTTCGCCGGGATTAATCACGACCACACTACCCGCCGGAGCGATATATTCGGCCCCCCGGTAGTAAAATCCCTCAGCGCCCTGTTCAATAATGCCAATGGCAAAGCCATCGTGGGTGTGCCGGGCAAAAGTATGGGTAATATAAGTTGCGTGCAGTAATTCAAGCTTGCCTAGCTCATGAGCATGCCAAAACTTGACCCGCTCGTGCGGTGGTTGAGGACTCATCATACCCTTCCGATGACACTTTTCTGAGTATTAAACCACAAGTTAACTGGTTTGCGAAATAACCAATTTAAGCAGGTTGAGGGCGTCCAATTATCTATACTATCCACATTTGTGGACCCGTTCAGGAAACGGCATCCAAAAAACGATAATACGCGGCTGCCAGCGGTAAAAACCAGGGAGTGCCTTGATAGAAAAAATGAGTTTGGTGGGGAATATCGGCAAAGGGGCTGCGCGAAATCCGCCCGGAGATCAACTCGGCCGCTTCTTTGCCCAGGTAGCCTGACAGCGCCACGCCGTGCCCGCCGTAGCCAAAGGCGTAGTAGATGCCGCCAACCCGGCCGATATGCGGCATTAAATCAAAGGTGATGCCCAGCCGCCCGGTCCAGCTATGAGTTGCCGCACAGCCGCGCAATTGGGGAAAAATGTGGATCATCGTTTCATAGAGATTGTGGGCACTCTCCGTCAAATCCAGATCAGGCGAAAGATTGTTGCGCCCCCCCATAGACATCCGGCCATCAGGGGTCAGCCGGAAGTAGTTGAGAAACCACTTGGTACTGTACATCACCCGGTTTTTGGGGCTGAGTTCCTGCTGCAACTCCGGCGCAAGCGGCTCGGTCGTAATCATGTAACTGCCCACGGGAAAAACCCGGCGCTGAATCTCAGGTATGAGCGGGCCGGTGTAGCCATTGGTCGCCAGCAGAATTTCAGCCGCTCTGAGCCTTCCTTTGTTGGTGGTCAGCTCAAAATCGCCGCCTTGAGCCGGGCGATGGATCGCCTGGACTTCGGTATGTTCAACTAACTTGGCCCCGGCCCGGGCTGCAGCGCATGCCAAACCGTAGATATATTTGGCCGGGTGCAGCCCGCCGCCCATTTTTTCAACCAGCCCTCCAGAAAAAACAGCAGAACCAATTTCCTCGCGAATACCCTCCGCTGGAACAAGTTCCATTTCGTGAAAATCCAACTCGCGGGCCATCCACTCGATCTCTGCGGCCATGTGCCGGTAATGGGCAGGTTTACAGGCCAGGGCAATCCCTCCCCGGCCGCTGTAATCGCAGTCAATCCCTTCTTCGACCAGCACTTGCTCCAGGTAACGCACCGCCGCAACCGAGGCCTGCCATAATTCCCGGCCCATTTCCGGCCCATATTTTTTGAAAGCGCGCTGAATATTCAACTTCAGTCCCGGCGCTACCTGCCCCCCGTTGACCGAGCTGGCCCCGCCGCCAATCTCTCGCTGTTCCAAAACTGCCACAGTCGCCCCGCCTTTGGCCAGCGTTCGCGCCGCCGACAGGCCGGTGTAGCCGCCGCCCACAATCGCTATATCTACCCGCTCCGGCAGCGAGGAAACGGGCAAATTCACCGGGCGGGGGAAGTCGTCGGTCCAGAAGGGAATGGTCTTCATGGGGATATTCTCATTTTCCTTTCACCGCCCGATTTTAGCACCAATGGATGAGTCAGTCAACGAGTTAACATAGGCAATTGATTGACAGGCCAAATTGATAGTGGCATAATCAGCTTTAAGATACAATTGGTTGTCCTTCAGGTAAAGAAATAGTAGAGATATGCAAATTCAAATCAAATCTCTGGAAGTAAAGAATTGCGGTCCACTGCGTGATGTAGAGATTGATTTTACGATAAATGGCGCGCCCCGTCCGGTCACAGTGATTGGAGGAGCTAATGGGAGTGGGAAGACAACTATTTTAGAACTCATTGTTGCCCTATTTTATTTATTGTACGGTAAACTCCCTAATGATCTATCTCAACACATAAATACTAGTATCTTAGCTAGGACCCAAAAAGCGCGATTACATTTCTTAGCTGATAACAAAGAATTTAGTATATTTTGGGAGATTGATCAAGGAGGACATATATTTGGTGTAGATCAATCTAAAATTGAAGATAGATTGGATTTTTCTAACATAATTCGAACACAAGAAAGACTTAAACTAGAGCCATTTACCTCTAACAATAATAAGGATAAGAATAAGCTCCCTGCTCGCGCTAAGTACCAAATACCTTCTATTTTATATTTTCCTGACTATCGGCGACTCGAACCAGTAGAAAGTCAGCAAATAAATCGCGAAGATGTACTTTATAGATGGATCCATCGTTATGAGTCAGTTCATTCATTTAAGGGATCACTTGATAGTTATCTTGTCTGGCTTGATTATGCTCATCCTCAATCATTTGCTCAAATTAGGCAATTTCTAAATGAGACAGTTTTGGTGGGTAAAGGTATTGGAAGAGTGGACCGCCCGGAGTTAGCTACAATGATCAAATTGGCTCACGGTCAGACTCATCGGCTCGACAAATTGAGTTCTGGTGAGCAGAACCTTCTAATCATTATGCTCGAACTTCGCCGCAGATTATTGCCAGGTAGTATTGTCTTGATTGACGAAATTGAGAATAGCCTCCATCCGGCTTTTCAACACCGTTTAGCGGAAGCTCTCCTTAAATTACAAAAACAAGTGCCATTTCAATTGATCGTCACCACACATGCTCCAAGTTTTCTGGATGCCTTTGGTGCTGAGTCCACCCTTTTGTTGACGGAGTTTTAGTGTGCCCACTCGCATTATTAGACCGCTTCCTCCAGAATTGACCAAGATACTTTTTGAGCTAGGACCTCGCAAACTTGTTTTAGTTGAAGGCTCCGACGATGTTGAGATATTCCGAATATGGTATCATGACCGACTAAGCCAAGTGCTATTTTATCCAACGGAGGGATATATCAGTGTTGAAGTATTTCTAACTGAAATACTAAATCATAGTACTACAAAACAAGCTTACGGGCTTATTGATCGTGATTTTCGAAGTGAGGCTGAAGTTGAAACACCGTTAAATGATCCAGAAGCACACCTTTTTATCTTACGGCGTTATGCTCTAGAGAATTATTTGCTGGAGCCGGTTGCTGTATTTGAAGAGTTAAGCCTATACCTTGGTCAGAACTTTCATATCGTCAATGAGGAAGCCATGGTCCAAAGCTTGCTCACTATGTGTCGCCAACTCAAACCCATCATAGCGGCTAATTGGATTTTTTGGGATGAAAATCTAACTAGAACAACTAATCGCATTAGGTACCTCGATATGCGATTTCCAAACGATGACCGACTTCTGTTATTTCAGCGGACAGCCAAAAATTTAGGATGTTTGGATGAAGAAGCAGAACAACGCATATTAGAAAAAGAAGCCCTTCTAGAGACAAGACTAGTTGATCTTAACTCAGCCTATACTTGCATTGACGGGAAACGTTTGCTAAGGCTATTAGAAAAAGAATATAGAATTCCCCATCTAGATCACTTCTACCGCCTCTTGGCACGAACCATTCGGCAAATTGGCCTACACCCTGATATTCAACAGATCGTTGAACAGCGTATACTCAGCCAGGGTGGTGAAGTGTAACGATTGTGAACAAGAAACCCCCAGTATCCTACCACCAGCTAAGTTGGAGTTTTATTGCTCTCGTTGTCTTCATTTTATCCCTAATCATCGCTGGCTACTTTGGCCTGCACCTGCGGCGCAGCGCTCCACCTGCTCCTGCCGGCCTCCTCGCCGCCGACAAGGGCTACGGCGTCACCCTTGACCTGACCCTGTATGATGAAAATGTTCTGCCTCAAACGTTGGACACCCTGCACGATAACGGCCTTACCTGGCTGCGCCAGCCCGTCGCCTGGGCTGAAATTGAACCAGCTCCCGGCCAATTTAACTGGTCAAACCTGGATGGCGTTGTAGGACAAGTTGCCAACTTGCCCTACAAGGTAAACCTCATCCTTGTTCTGCAGACCACCCCGGCCTGGGCCAGGCCAGCCAACACCCCCCCCACCACCCCACCCACCGAGGTCAGTGACTTTGGCAGTTTTGCCCGTGTCCTCGCTGCCCGTTACGGCGACCAAATTGACTATTACCAAATCTGGCACGAGCCAAACCTCGCCGCCAATTGGGGCAACGCCTTTGTTGACCCGGCTGCCTACGCCGGCCTGCTGCGCGAAGCTACCCTCAATATCCGTGCGGCTGACCCGCAGGCCGTCATCCTTACCGCGGCCCTGGCCCCCACCCTGGAAAACGGCCCGCTCAACCTCAACGAATTGAGCTACCTCGATAAACTTTACCAGGCTAAAGCCAACCGCTGGTTCAATGTTGTCGCCGGGCAGGCTTACGGCTTTGACGCCGAGCCAAGTGATCCAGCCCGGCCCGCTCGCCTCAACTTTAGCCGTCTCGAACTGCTGCGCCGGGTGATGCTCGATCACGGCGATACTGATACCCCCATCTGGACCACCGCTTTTGGCTGGAACGCTCTCCCCGCCGATTGGAACGGCCACCCCTCTCCCTGGGAAAGTGACACGCCGGAGGTACAGGCCAGGCGTACCGCTGCCGCCGTTGCTCAAGCCCGGCGCAATTGGCCCTGGTTGGGGCCAATGTTAGCCATCCGTTGGGACTCAACCGGCCTGGTTGCTGACGACCCAGCTCGCGGATTTGCCTTACAAGAGGCTGCCCCCGTTCTGGCCGCCCTTCAAGCGGCGTCTGCTAACTCACCCGTCGCCACGGCTGGGCGCTATCCCGCCGATGACCCCACCGGCCATTACGGCCCCGGCTGGCGTTTTGCCCAAACTCAAGCCGATATTCCCCACCACGAGCCGCGTACCTTGACCATCCCCTTTGCCGGCACTCGCCTCGACCTGACGGTCAATCGCGGCCCGTATCGGGGTTATCTGTGGGTTCAAATTGACGGCCAACCGGCTAACGCCCTCCCCCAAGACAACCAGGGTCGCAGCTACGTGGTTCTCTACGATCCCCTGCGGGAGAGCGAACCTGTGACTCTGGCCCAACATTTGGCTTCCGGCCCCCATGAAGCGATCATCGAGGCCGAGGGCGGCTGGGGTCAATGGGCCATTGGCGGCTGGACGGTTTATAACGAAAGCGACACCCGGACGGCGCAAATCGGGTTTACTGCTGCCAGTATCGTCGCTGTACTCAGTGGGGTGATTTGTCTGGCCTGGCTGATCCAGAACCCGGCTGCACCGCTCAAGTTGGTTTGGGCCTGGGCTGAAATTCTCGTTGCCCTATACGCCATCCTGGGCGAGCGCGGCCAGGTTGTACTGACCTTTGGCCTGGCGCTGGCGTTTTACCTCACCCCGGGCTGGGGCGCTTTAGTCTGGCTGAGTCTGCTAGTCCTTGCTCTTCTCGTGCGCCCCGACCTGGGCCTGGCCCTGGTTGCCTTCAGTCTCTCGTTTTTTCAGGCGTACAAACAACTACCCCTCGGAAGCGTTTCCCCTGTCGAACTGGCCCTGGCCTTATCCCTCGCCGGTTTCATCTTTCGTGGACTTCTTTTTTGGGGTCGAAGCTGGTATGCACCCTCGTCGTTAAATTTTCATCCCCCGTCTTCTATCCTCCATTTGCTATCTTCTATCTTCTATCCTCTATCCACAGACCTCGCTGCTCTCGCTCTTGTCGCCCTGGCTTTCGCCTCAACCCTGGCCGCCGAAAACTTTGGGGTCAGTATGCGCGAGTGGCGCGTTGTCGTTGTCGAGTCGGTCATCTTCTATTTCCTGGTGCGTCTAGGGCTGGATTTTAGGCCCCAATTGACCGCAGACCGCAGACCGCCAACCGCCAACCAACAGTCCCCCCTCTACGCGCAGCGTCCATCTTCTATCTTCTATCTTCCCACCTGGACCTGGCGTCTGGTTGATGCCTTTATCGCCGGGGCAGTACTGCAAGCCTTGATTGCCCTCTATCTCTACTTTTTCACCGGCCAATCCATCACCGCCGAGGGTGTCCGCCGGGCCTTAGGGTTGGCCTACGGCTCGCCCAATAACCTCTCCCTCTTTCTCGACCGGGCCTGGCCGATCTTGTTAGCGGTAACAGTCTGGCCGGGTATATGGAGCCTCCGACGATGGTTTTATAGCGTAGGATTACTGGTGGTGAGCGCAGCGCTCTATCTCACTTTTTCTAAAGGGGCGTTGTTGTTAGGGCTGCCGGCAGGGGTACTGGCGATGGCGCTATTCTATGTCGGGTGGGGTCAAGCCGGGCGGCGGCAGTGGCGGCCTGTCTTGCTGGCAGCAGTGGGTGGCCTGGCCGTGCTGACCCTGGCCCTCATTCCGCTCAGCCAAACGGAGCGTTTCCGCACTGTCTTTGATTTCAATCCGGGCAGCACCGGCTTTTTCCGGCTGAAACTGTGGCAGGCCTCGCTGGCCATGCTCCGCGATCACTGGCCCCTGGGCGTCGGACTGGACAATTTTCTGTACCAGTACCAGACCCGTTACATTTTGCCGGAAGCCTGGCAAGAACCCAATCTGAGCCATCCCCACAACTTGATTTTGGATTTTGGCACGCGCCTGGGCATCGGCGGGATTGGGCTGCTGCTGTGGCTGCAGGTCGCTTTCTGGCGCAACGCCTGGCGGTTGTATCAAAAAGCGACGGGACCGCTCATTTTGGGGCTAATGGGTAGTATGGTTGTTTTTCTGGCGCATGGGCTGGTGGATAATTCCTACTTTTTGGTGGATTTAGCTTTTGCTTTCTTTTTGACGGTGGGAATTGTCCAGCGGTTAGCGGAACAGGTTGTTCAGCTCACCAACCACACAAACTGATACGGTTCTAACCGCAGGTCTTCCGCCACCGTAACTGTCCGGCCGCTGACTAAATCGGTGAAGGCGTAGCTCAGCCCGTGCAGGCGGATCTCGTTGGCGGCGATGGTTTGCTCCTGCTCGGTAAAGTTAGCCAGCACCAGTAATCGCTGGCCCTGGTAGCGACGGACGTAGCCAAAAACATGGTCGTTGTTAGTCGGGATGACCTCCATTTCACCGTTAGCCAGGGCGGCGTGCTGCTGGCGCAGTTCGATCAGGCGGCGCAGTTCGCCGTAAATCCGCCCTTCGACGGTGTTGGGGTCATGGCGGCGGGCCAGGCGTCCTTCCCAATCGGCAAAGGGGCGATGCACCCAGCGGCTGTCCTTGGCTTTGGCCGGGTCGCTGCGGTAGCTGTAATCGTTGAGCGTGCCGACCTCGTCGCCCAGGTAAATCAAGGGGATGCCGCCGATGCTCAGAATAACGCTATGTAATAACAAAATGCGGCGGACGGCCAGCTCAATTTCGGTCTGATCCCCTTCTTGCAGGGCCTTTTCCAGCCCGGCCAGCGAGGCCAGCGTGCCAGAAATGCGGGCATCGCCGGTGCGGGGATTCTCCTGGAAGGGCAGGCCGCGGGCAAAGCTGCCGGGGAAACGCCCGCTGTAAAAGGCGTTGAGGAAGCGGCGGTGGTCGTAGCCGTTGATGCCCAGCCTGGCTGCATCCTCGTCGGAAAAGGTCCAGCCGATGTCGTCATGCACGCGCACGTAGTTGACCCAGGCGCAGTGGGGGTCAATGCGGAAACGCTCGCGCATCGAGTAGGCCAGCATACGCACCTCTCGCGTGGCCAGTGAATTCCAGAGCAGGGCCATCAGCAGCGGGTTGTAGGAAAGCTGGCACTCGCTTGGGCTGATGTATCTGATCACCTCATCCGGGTGGACAATGGCCTCGGATTTGAAGAGCAGGCTCGGTGCGGCAATACGGGCCAGGGCGTTGTAAGCCTGGATAATCATGTGGGCTTCGGGCAGGTTCTCGCAGGCGGTGCCCATCTGCTTCCAGATAAAGGCAACGGCATCCAGCCGCAGGATTTCGACCCCAACATTGGCCAGAAAAAGCATCTCTTCCAGCATGCGGGTAAAGACGACCGGATTGGCATAGTTTAGATCCCACTGGAAGGTGTAGAAGGTTGTCCAGACCCACTTGTGCAGGTCAGGCCGGTAGGTAAAACTGCCGCTGCCCCGGTCGGGGAAGATGTCGCGCAGGGACTGCTGGTACTGGTCGGGCACAGTACGGTCGTCAAACATGCGGTAATAGTCCTGGTAATTCGGCTGGCCCGACTGAGCGCAGCGCGCCCACTCGTGTTCATTGGAGGTGTGGTTAAAGACAAAATCAACGACCAGGCTGATACCGTTGCGGCGAAGTTCGCCGGCCAGCTTGGCTAACTCGTCCATCGTGCCCAGGGCCGGGTTGACTTCGCGGTAGCTGCTCACGGCATAGCCGCCATCGTTTTCCTCTTCCGGGGAAAGGAAAAGAGGCATCAGGTGCAGATAAGTCAGGCCCAGTTCTTTGAAGTAGGGGATTTTCTGGCCAATTCCGTTCAAATCCCCGGCAAAAAGGTCCACGTAGCACACCCCGCCGACCATCTGCTGTGACTGGAACCAGAGCGGGTCGCGCTCCCGCGTTTCGTCCAGGGCCTTGAGCTCCGCCGGACGGGCCAGCCCCATGCGGGCAGCAGTGGCCAAGATTTGTTCCAGATGATAGAAAAAGTCGTATTGGCTGCCGTAGAGATGGTGCAGTAGCTCGAATAAATGGGGAAAATTGGCTCCCAGACGGGTGGTAAAGGTTTCCCAGGCAGCGGGGTCTGCCTTGGCCTCGCGGCGAAAAGCGGCTTCCAGGCGAGGCAACAACCGGGTCAGGGTTAGATCGGCTTGTCGTTCCAGCCAGAGTGGGTTAGGCATAAGTATATTTCGGCTCTCTTTGTATATTGATTGAGGAGACAACCTGGCTGTTTATCAAACTCACTTAAAACAGCGTTGCTCCCGCTTAAAAATATGTTATAATAGGTCAATAGGATAAGGAGGGCTAATTATGGATCCTATCACTATCGGCACGACTATTGGCACATTGGTTGTGGCCCAGTTGACCAAGAAACTAATGGAGAAAGCAGCCGAGCCGGAAAGCGTGGCTAAAGGAGTCAATTGGGTTTTTGCCGCCGTTGACAACTTTTTGAAGATACGCCGGGGGGAGAAATCAAAAGACTCGCCCATCTCAGCCCCGCCAGCAGCCACCCCACCCGCCTCGCCGCCGGCTCAAGTAGACGACCTGGCCGCCGAAGACAAGGCCCAAGCCGTAAAAGAACTGAGCCAATCACTGCCCCAGCAGAGCCAAACCCCGGTTACGGAGGGAGTTCGTCTGGCTAACATAGACGATTTCGCCCTAGAGCAACTGGCCAAGCAGGTGGAGAGCGATCTGAGTCTCCTCGAAATCTATTTGAACAATCTCCGCTTTGAAGAAGAAAAGGCAGCCTTGCATGGCGGCGTAGCTTTCGCACCGGTTGTCGTGAAAAATACGATTCGCCTGCAGCAAGAAGAAATCGCCAAGTCTGTCAGGCGGATGAACAAGGCGATGGAGCAGGCCTATGGGGTGAGCGCGCCCGATTTGGATGTACTGGTCAGAGTGACCAAGGGCTAATGACCTGATAGGGAATCCCTCAAGCTTCTGACTATATGTATTGCTAAATTTTCACCTCAACCGCAGCCAAAAATAATCAAACGGTTTCAATACAACCGAATAAGGCACAGTGCTGATCTCCGGCAATGACTTCGTGAGCCGCCCCAACAGGTCGTGCGGTGTTCTGCCGGCGAACTCCGCCAGGTCCAGCGTGGCTCTCTGCTCCTGGTCCGACAGGTTATGGATAGCCAGGATAGCGGCCTGGTCACTTTGGCGCAGATTAGCCAGAACCGCTTTGTTGCCGCTGGGCAAAAATTGATAGCTGCCTTCGCCCAGGACCGGGTTGGCTTTGCGCGTGGCGACCATGTGTTTGATGGTGTGGAAAAGTGAGTTCGGATCGGCCACCTGGGCAGCGACATTGATCTTCTGGTAGCCGTAGGTGTCGTCGTCAATCAGTGGGGCGTAGTAGGTTTCCGGAGAGGCCGGGGAAAAGCCGGCGCCAGGTTCACCCGTCCACTGCATGGGTGTCCGCACGCCGTTGCGGTCGAACAGCCAGATGTTATCGCCCATGCCAATTTCATCGCCGTAGTAAATGATCGGCGCGCCGGGCAGGGTGAAGAGGATGGAGTTAGCGACCTCGATTTTGCGCCGGTCGTTGTCCAACAGCGGGGCCAGCCGGCGGCGGATGCCCAGGTTCAGGCGCATGCGCGGATCGGGGGCATAAAGCTGCCACATTAATTGGCGGTCTTCCTCCGTGACCATCTCCAGGGTCAGCTCGTCGTGGTTGCGTAAAAAGACGCCCCACTGGCAGTTGGCCGGAATGGCCGGAGTGTCAGCCATGATTTTGATGATATCCGTTGCATCGCCCAGCTTGAGGGCTTTGTAGATGCGGGGCATCACCGGAAAGTGAAAGGCCATGTGGAACTCGTCGCCGGGTACGGTGGGATCATTCAAGTGGCCGCCGAAGTAAGGCCGCAAATCCCAGGGCCACTGGTTAGCTTCACCCAGCAGAATCGCGCCGGGGTAATCGGCGTCGAGCAGGGCGCGCACCCGCTTGAGGTAAGCGTGGGTTTCGGGCAGGTTTTCGCAGTTGGTGCCTTCGCGCTCAAACAGGTAGGGTACGGCGTCGGCCCGGAAGCCGTCAATGCCCATGTCCATCCAGTACTTCAGCACGCCGATCATCGTCTCGGCTACTGCCGGGTTGTCATAGTTCAGGTCGGGCTGGCTGGCGTAGAAGCGATGCCAAAAATATTGGTCGGTGGTTTCGTCATACGTCCAGTTAGAGGGTTCGGTGTCCAGGAAGATAATGCGCGTCTGGCTGTACTTCTGGTCGGTGTCGCTCCAAACATAGTAATCCCGGTAGGGGTTGTCCCTCGATTTGCGCGACTCAATGAACCAGGCGTGCTGGTCGGAGGTGTGGTTGAGCACCAGGTCGGTGATGACGCGCAGGCCGCGGGCGTGAGATTCGTCCAGCAGCTTCTTAAAGTCCTCTACCGTGCCGTAATCGGGGTGAATGTTGTAATAGTCGGCAATATCGTAGCCGTCATCCTTGAGTGGGGAGGGGAACATAGGTAATAACCAGATGCAGTCCACGCCCAACTCTTTGAGGTAATCGAGTTTGGGAATGATGCCTAACAGATCGCCCTTGCCGTCGCCGTTGCTGTCGGCAAAGGCGCGGATGTGGAGTTCATAAAAGATGGCGTTTTTGTACCAGAGAGAGTGGGTGGATAGGGACATATCTTTTCTCCGATAAAATAAAAATGTGGAGGAGTTCGCATCCTTAGATGCGAACGGCGTTGGGATAGTTTAGTACACTTCCGGCACAAAGGTCTGGTCGGTGATCGGTGGGCGGACGTAGCCGGCCTGGTCTTGCCGGGGCGGTAAATTTATGGGTTCGGGAGTCAAATCCTCAAAGGGAACCATATTCAATAGGTGGCGAATGCAGTTCAGACGGGCGCGTTTCTTGTTGTCGGCGTTGACCACGTACCAAGGCGCCTGCTTGATGTCGGTGTGGGCAAACATCTCATCCTTGGCTTTGGAATACTCCACCCATTTAGAGCGAGACTGCAAATCCATCGGGCTAAGCTTCCAGCGTTTGGTGGGATCATTGATGCGGGCCTGGAAACGGCGCTCCTGTTCTTCGTCGCTTACTGAAAACCAATATTTGATGAGGATGGTGCCCGACCGCACCAGCATGCGCTCAAATTCCGGGCAGGAGCGCAAAAACTCGCGATACTCATCTTCACTGCAAAAGTCCATCACCCGCTCCACCCCGGCGCGATTGTACCAGCTCCGGTCAAACAGGACCATCTCGCCTGCTGCCGGAAGTTGGGCCACATAACGCTGAAAATACCACTGCGTTTTCTCTCGTTCGGTGGGGGTGCCCAGCGCCACTACCCGGCAGATGCGGGGATTGAGGCTCTGGGTGATGGTTTTGATAACCCCACCCTTCCCGGCGGCGTCGCGGCCCTCAAAGACAACCACCACTTTCAAGCCCTTATGTTTAATCCATTCCTGCAATTTGACCAGCTCGATCTGGAGCTTGGCCAATTCTTCCTCGTAAAATTTGGTTTTTAACTTCTGGGGCTTTTCCGCAGCCAGGGGTCGGTCCTTGCCATTCTGGGCTGGGATTTCACTCGCTACGGGTTGATCCTTTTGCTTTTTAGCCTTTTCGGCTTTTTCTTTTTTCGACATGGGTTCACCTCATCCTTGAGACCGAATATCATTTTTGCTTAAAATCTCACAATTACCGGCAGCAGCGGCAATTGAATCTGCCCGGCTGAGACCTCTATCTGGATATTGTCCAGTAAATTCATATAAACGCCGTCGGGTAGCTCAACCGAGGCAGCTCCCGTTTGGCTCTGAACATTGAAAATGCCGTATAAGCTGCCCTCGCCAGCACTCCAGCGAGTCTGGAAATGCGTGTCAGCCGCCACAATTTCAAATGAGCCGTCCGTGGCCGGGTCTTTTTTAAGGGCGGCCAGCCGGGCGAGAAAACTGCTTAAGAGCGGTTGGCCCTCCGGCCACTCGATCAACTCCACTTCAAAAAGGGAAGGCAGCTTGGTCGCCCCGGCCTCCTGCCCGGCATAGATCAAAAAAGCGCCTTTGTTAAAGGCCATGAAAGCCGTCCAGCATTTGAGCTGGGGCATGTCTGGGATAAGCGCGGCGGCGCGGGGTTGGTCGTGATTTTCGACAAAGTGCAGTTTGATGTAGTTGACCGGATAAATCACCTCCTGCCAGGCAATCATCCTGGCGTAGTCGGCCAAAGAACTATTCCCCCTGAGACAAGCCACCCAATCGTCGTGAATATCGTAATCATAGGTCAGGTCAAACGCCTGATAGACCTCCGAGTCGGACAGAGCCGGGTAGCCCAGGCGTCGCATCAAGCGGACAAAGTGGGGATGGACCGACTCGGCCAGCCAGATAAAGTCAGGCTTAATTTCAGCCACGGCGGCTCTGGCTTGCCGCCAAAATTCCAACGGCACCAGCGAGGCCACATCACAGCGGTAGCCGTCTACCCCCAGCTTGACCCACTTCAACAGCGTTTCAATCTGGTACGCCATCAGTTCGGGGTGATGATAGCGTAAATCAACGACATCTGACCACTCCGGGAAGCGGGGTATCGGTTGGCCGGCCTCATCCTGGTAAAACCAATCGGGGTGCTGCCGGGCCAGAACGGAGTCAGGGGCAGTGTGGTTGTAGACTATGTCAATCATCACGTTTAGCCCCAGCCCGTGCGCGGTGTCAATGAGTTGTTTGAAGTCAGCCTCAGTGCCATACCTGGGATTGACGGCCCGATAATCGGCGATAGCGTAGGGCGAGCCTTCGCTACCTTTGCGCTTTACCTCGCCAATGGGGTGAATCGGCATCAGCCAGACTACATCAACGCCCAAATCTTTAATCCGGGGCAAATCAGCCGTGACCCCCGCAAAGGTTCCCTCCTGGCTGTGGTTGCGGACAAAGACCTCGTAAATAACCAGTTTTTGAAAGAAAGCGGGGGTGTTAGCCGCCATACGCCGTACGTTGAGCGAACAATAAAGACCCTAAGGGTTTTGTCAGGTGCACCTTTAGGGTCTGATCTCTATAAAAGTAGGAATTACCCTTTGACCGAACCCGCCATCAAACCGCGCACAAAGAAGCGCTGCAACGCGAAGAAGACAACCAATGGCAAAATCATGGTCACAAAGGCGCCGGCGGTGAGCAGATGCCAATCGTTGCCAAAGGTCCCGGTTAAATCGGCCAGACGCTGGGTGACGACTTTGAAATTGGGATCAGCCCCGAGAAAGACCAGGGCCACCAGAAAATCATTCCAGACCCACAGGAACTGGAAGATGGCAAAGGAGGCCAGGGCCGGCACCGACAACGGTAACACCAGCCGGGTAAAGACGGTGAAATGAGAGGCGCCGTCAATAAAGGCCGATTCCATCATTTCTCGCGGCAGGGTGCGGATGTAGTTGAAAAGCAGATACGTGGCCAGGGGCAGGCCAAAGCCGGTGTGGGCCAGCCAGATAGCCAGGAAGGTGCCATTGAGACCCAACGTATTGTAGTCGCGCAAAATGGGAACCAGGGCAATTTGCAGCGGGACGACCAACAACCCGACCACCAGAATGAACATCAACCGCCGGCCCGGGAACTGCATCCAGGCGAAGGCATAGGCCCCAAAGGCAGCGATCAGAATCGGGATGACCGTTGAAGGAATGGATACAGCTACGCTGTTCAGAAAAGCCTGCGACATATCCTGGCCCGGAACTGTCTCCGTGGTGCCGTCTGCTCTCTGTATTTCAGTACCCTGGCCGAGCAAAACCTGTTTGTAGTTGTCCAGCGTGAAATTCCAGTTGACGGCCCATTGTTGCTCCTGCACCTCGATTTTGCCCAGGCGCCGGTTGCCGACCCAGGTGAGGCGCTTATCCCCCGACACGATTCCTCTACGGAACTCTTCAAATGTCCCCTGGACGCCTTCTACTTCCATCACCCCCTGGGAGTCGAGACCCAGCTCCCTGGGATCCAGCGTGGTCGTTGACACCCATTCACGGTGGGGGAAAATGGTCCACCAGCCAGAGGTCTGGATGTCAAAACGATCGCGAAATGATGAGATGAGTAGCCCCAGGGTTGGAATGCTCCAGATGATGATGATCAGTATGAGCACTCCATTGACCAACAAAAGATTGTTTCTTGTTTGCTTGGCCATGTTAAAATCCCTCCTGATCCCTGAACTGCTTTAGATTGTAGATCAACACCGGGATAACGGTGAGGAGCAGAATAATGGCGATGGCTGAGCCATAGCCTGAATTCCGGGCCGTGAATGACTGGCGGTAAAACTGGGTGGCAATGACGTGGGTGCCAAACTGCCCGCCAGTCATTACCCAGACGATGTCAAATATCTTGAGTGTGAAAATGACAATCGTCGTCCAGACCGTGATGATCGTGCCCATAATGGAGGGGATCATAATGCCAAAGAAAATCTGGAACTCGTTAGCCCCATCCACCCGGCCCGCTTCCAGGATCTCCTCCGGGACGCCTTTCAAGGCTGCTGAGAACAGCACCATGGCGTAGCCCGCTTGTAACCAGATCACGATGAGGATCAGGAACAGGTTATTCCAGGGAGCAATGGCGACCCACTTGTCCCAGGGATGAGGGTCTCCTCCGAAGGCTACGACTAGAGCGTTCATCACCCCGATTTGAGACGCATCGGCCGGCCGTACTTCGTACATGAAATTCCAGATTACACCGGCGCCCACAAATGAGATGGCCATCGGTAGAAAGATCAGCGATTTGGAAACCCGCTCAAATTTACTGCGATCGGCCAGCACGGCGACCAGTAAACCGGCGATGACCGTAAAAGTGCTGCCAAAGATAATCCACATCACGTTATTGCGAATAGCTTCTTGCAAAAGGCGCTCGGTGAAGACAGCCACGTAATTGGCGAAACCGACAAACGCATTACTCTGCATGGCCGCGGGCCAGGTCCAGGGGAAAAAAACATTGAAGTCTTCTGGAAACCCGTCCCGGCCGAACAGGCTGAGCCAAAAGGAGCGATAAACCGGCAGGGCCAGATACCACGTAAGAATGGCCATCGCCGGGCCGACAAAAACAAAGGGCTGCAGCCGTCTCGTCCACTCATCGGGCAGTCGTTCGACCATCCCGTTGAACACCCAGTAAAGCAGGGCCACTCCCCCTACACCCCAAATAATGGCTACTATTGTAATGACCCACTTGGGCGCATTGCTATCCCTTAAAAAGAGAAACCCATAGTAGAGAGCCGCGAAAGCGAGCAAGGGAATGATAACAGCCAGTAACACGCGACCAAGCCAGGCTGCCAACTTGGTACCTATACTAATGTTACGTTCCTCAACCATTTCAAGCTGTGCCATGAGTCAACTCCTTCTTGATTGAAACACTGCCAGCCTTGTTACCTGGCTGGCAGTGTTTCTACTAATAATCGCCGTTACTTCGGCCAGGAGGCGTCGATTTCGGAAGTGACGGTATCGAGGTCGGATTGGCCGCTGACATAGTCGGTGATGCCGGTCCAGAAGGAGCCAGCGCCGACTTCGCCGGGCATCATATCGGAGCCGTCAAAGCGGAAGCTGGTGGCCTCAAGAACCAACTCGGCAATGCCGCGTTCCAACTCCACCCCGTACATTTCAGGGGTAGCGGTCTGATGGGCCGCCAATGCGCCGCCGTTCTGCAACCAACCGCCCGCGGACTGGGGTGTGGTGAAGTACTCCATCAGCGCCCGCACTTCGGGCCGGTCGTTGAACATAGCCATGATGTCGCCAGCCACCAGGAAGGGCTTGCCATACTGCTCGTCCACAGGGGGCAGGTAGAAGAAGTCATAATCCACTCCGGCCTCAGCCCCTTCGGGGAAGAAACCGGTGATGAAGTTGCCCTGCTTGTGCAGCCAGCACTTGGGCGGGTCCTCGAACATCGGCGCAGGCGCGTCGCCAAAGAAGGTCGAGACGATGCCGTCGGTGCCGCCGAAGACGTAGTCAGGATTGAGCCAGATCTCACTCCAGGTTTCGATGGCCTTCTTGACTTCGGGTGAGGAGAACTTGAGTTCGCCGCGGACCCACTTGTCGTAGTTCTCCAGGGAGGTGGTGCGCAGCATCATCTCCTCGGTCCAGTCGGTGGCTGGCCAGCCGGTGGCCGCCTGGGACTCAATGCCGATGCACCAGGCGGTGTCGCCGTCGTCGGCTATGGTCTGGGTCAGAGCCATCAACTCCTCCCAGGTTTGGGGAATTTCGTAACCCGCCGCCTCAAAGTCGTCCTTGGGATACCAGACCAGGCTCTTGCCGTTGAAGCGATGCCAGACACCGGCCGTCTGCCCTTCGATCTGGCCCATATCCAGCCAGCTCTGGTTGTACTGCTGCGCCAACCACTCCTCGCTCATCCAGGTGGTCGGGTCCACGATCTTGCCCTGGCGGACAAAGTTGGCCAGCAAGCCCGGCTGCGGAAAGTCGGCAATGTCGGGCGCGTCACCGGCATCCACGGCGATGGAGACCCGGCCTTCAAACTCCTTGTCACCGATGTAGTTGACGGTGATGCCGGTCGCTTCTTCAAAGGCTTTCATCGACTCGGCGAAAAACAGGTCGTCCGGGTTGGTGAAAGGTCCATCTACCGTGACCGTGGTCCCTGAGTACTCGCCGGCCAGCGCTTTCTCCAGTTCTCCCCCCGGCATGGCCGTCAACGCTCCTGCCGCTGCCGGGGCTTCTCCCATCGCTTCTTCCGTCGCCGCTGGAGCTTCCGTAGCGGCTGCTTCTTCTGTCACCGCTGGAGCTTCTGTAGCTGCCGGGGCGGCTGCTTCTTCAGTTGCTGCCGGAGCCGGAGCGGCCGGCTCTTCGGTAGCGGCTGGCTTTTCAGCCGCTGGCTCAGCAGGGGGAGTGGGTGTACCGGCACAGGCAGCGACTAAGGTCATTACGACCAACAAAGTTAGCCAGAACCATAAGTTCTTTTTCATGGTTTTGTCTTTCCTCCTTTAAGAAAGTAAAAAAAATTTGATAAACATAAAAATCTGAACGACAAATCTGAAGATGAGGTTTTTGTTACCACCTCCTTTCAAATGCCGAAAGTCTTCGACAAGTCTACTTATAGGTAACGGAAGACGGAAGACGCCCTACGGTATGCTTTTCAATCTCCTGTGGAGGCGCAGTTGTCTGGCGAATAACGAGTTCAGTCGGCAGTTGAAGTTGGGTCGGGGAGGTGTCCTTGTTTTCAATGACGTCGAGCAGCAGTTCCACACCTTGCACACCTGACTGGAAGAGGTGTTGTCTCATCGTGGTCAACTGAGCAAAATGGGCAAGTTCAATATCGTCGTAACCTATCACCGATAAATCACGCGGCACGTTTAAGTTTAGCTCACGAGCTGCGTCTAAAACGCCGAGAGCAAATTCATCACTATAAGCAAAAATGGCCGTGGGACGGTCGGGCAAGTTTAGTAATTCAAGCCCCATACAGCGCCCATTAGCCCGGCTGTGTTCATTCTGGCGGAGATATTCGGGCCGGACCGGTAACCCGGCCAGCTCGTGGGCTTGACAATAGCCTAAATAGCGGTTACGGCTGAAGGCGCCAAAAGGATCATCCAGGTAATCGCTGATGTAACCAACTTTTTGATGGCCGAGGCTGATCAGATGTTCAACAGCGGTCTGGGCGGCAGCTACATCATTTACCCATATGGAGGATAGGGCAGGATGAGCCGTTTCAACTAAAACGGTGGGGATCTTTTCCTGGGAGATGCGGCGCACGTCGTCTTCGCTGAGGTTCATCGAGAAGATCAATAAACCATCAACCCGGCCCCGCCGAGGGACAGTTTGCAAAACTTTGTTACGTTGGGCGACTGTTTCGATAGTAAAGAGGCTAATATCGTAGTCACTGCTGGCAATCACCGACATGACGCCGCGCAGTCGTTCTACCTGGGAGGAACCGGTGAAGAAGGGAATAAGAATGCCAAGGGTGTGGGTTTTACCCATTGACAGCCGCCGCCCGCTGGGGTTAGGGACAAAATCTAACTCGGCAACGGCTGTTAAAACCTTTTGCCGGGTCGCTTCATTAACCGGGCGACTATTATTGATGACGCTAGAAACTGTGCCGATACCAACGCCCGCGCGTTTGGCTACATCGTGAATCGTCGTTGGCACAAGCTAAACCTCTTTGTCTTAGAAAAAACCGCCATTGTTTTTCGGAAACGTTTCCCGGAAGCGTTTCCATTATACCACGGTACTATTGCTTTGTCAAGAGTTTTGGAAAAACCTGCCTTCAAATTCAGTTATGCTAGTTTTGTGCCTTACCCTGGCGGAGCAAACCTGCTCCGCATGACTGCCTCACTATCAGTTCGGCTGATAAAAAGGCCTGCTGTTCAACTAACTTTTTGCCTTCAATCAGGTCAATTAGCATCTCCCCGCCCCGTCGTCCCTGTTCAACGGCCGACAGGCGAATGGTGGTTAAAGCGGGAGCAACGAAACGGGCCATGGGTACATCGTCGAAACCGACGATTGCCATATCTTCTGGAATGGACAAATGAGAATCGCGGATCGCCGCCATCGCGCCAAAAGCGACGACATCACTGGCTACAAACACGGCCGTGGGTCTGAGCTTGACGGCTAACAGAGTTTGCATGGCCCGGTAACCACTCTCCATATCAAAATCGCCATACTGGATCAGGTCTTCCTCTTCGTCTAGACGCGCCTGGAGCAAAGCCTGGCGATAACCAAGCAAGCGGTCGGCGGCGCTGGTGTATGGCAGCGGTCCGTTCGTGATGCAGGCAATCCGCTGGTGGCCCAACTTCACCAGATGAGTCACTGCCTGCTGGGCGGCGGCTTGGTTGTCCACGTCAACAAAACAAACCGGGGCACCACTGAGCCGGCCCAGCAATACGGTCGGGAAGCCGTCCGCAATCAGGGCGGACAACTGCATATCGTCAGAACGTGGGCCGGAAAGTAAAATTCCATCAATGCGGTTAGAGCGTACCAGGTGAGTGTAGGCATCAGGCTGGCTAACATCTTCAACCGACTCGAGCAGAACCCGAAAGCCTCGTTCATGGCCGGCTTTGCTCAGGCCATAAATTACTTGATGGATGTAGGCATCGATCATGAGGTGATTGGCAGGCTGGCAGATGATCAGGCCGAGGATATGGGTGCGCCCGCTGGCCAGGGAACGGGCCGCCGCATCGGGGACATAAGCGAGGTCACGCGCAGCCTGCAAAACCCGTTGGCGAGTTTCTTCGCTGATCTGCGCGCGCTCTACTTCGTTGAGGACAAAGGAAACGGTGGTACGCGAAACACCCGCGCGTTTGGCTACTTCATGGCTGGTAATTCGACGTTTAGACGGCATGGCCTATCCCGTTTCAACCCTGAAACAAGACTAACACGTGTTAGTAACACGTGTTAAGGAGTATAGGCGCGCTTAGCCCTTTTGTCAAGAATCCTTATTTTTCCCAAAAAATTAGCGACCGGTTTACTCCTCAGCTTCTCGCAGCCAACGTAGGGATTCCGTATAGTAGAAAAGGTTGACAACTGTTGTTGACCGGATTATACTCATGCTTAAATATCAATTAGCGTTGCCAAAGCTGGTAGCTAGGAGACAGACCAATTATGAGTGTAATTCGTCTCTCCCAACTAAACATTCCACAGCAAAAAACACCTTAGTGCCGCAGGGCGCAGGTGTTTTTTGCTTTAAATAATAAATACCAATACATAGGAGGTTAGTTTTATGGACTCGGCGATGATTGGAAAAATTGAAAAAGCTATATTATATGCGCAGGAACCGGAGCGTGTTACCTTTGAGGAATTCAAGGTAACCTTTAATGGTGATCATAAGCAGCATAAAATCAGTTACGAGGGTGGACATTGGCGGTGTGATTGCAGCTTTTTTCAAACTCGCGGGGTTTGTTCTCATGTCATGACGCTGGAGCGTTTGCTCATTGGCTCGGTCAAGCCGGCTGAAGCGGTACCGATGCCAGCTTAAAATTCAATAAGATTTTCCTAAAAGCCGCTGCTTCTGGCAGCGGCTTTTTTATCTCTATCATCCTGGTTGACCTGTAACCTGTTTATTTTGTCCGAATCCCTGGCCGATGGTACAATGTCATTTATGCTGAAGAACTGGAAGTTCTGGGTGGGCGCCGGTGTGAGCGCCTTTTTTGTTATGCTGGCTTTGCGGGGCCTGGATTTAGGGCAGGTATGGAGAGATATCCAGGAAGCAAATTATTGGTGGCTGCTGCCAGGGGTGATGGTCTATTTTGTTGGCGTTTGGGCGCGTACCTGGCGCTGGCATTATTTGCTGCGCCCGATTAAACCCATTCCCTTAAAGGCGATGTGGCCGGTTGTAGTCATTGGCTACATGGGCAACAATGTCTATCCCTTCCGGGCGGGTGAGGTCATTCGCGCCTATGTTTTGAAAAAAAAGGAAGGCGTGAGCATAAGCGCCAGTATTGCAACTATCCTGGTCGAGCGCATTTTTGATGGCCTAGTGATGCTGCTGTTTGTGTTTGTGGCCCTGCCCATTGCGCCGGGATTACCTGGCTGGCTGCGAGAAATTGTTATTTTTGCCAGCCTAGCTTTTCTGGGAGCATTAATTCTCTTTTTTGGCATGGCCGCTCTGCCCGAAACGAGTCGCAACCTTTATCACTGGGCCATTAGTCGCTTTGTGCCCGTTGCCCTCCAGCCAAAAATAGTGACTCTGGCCGACCGTTTTATGGAAGGATTGAGCAGCCTTACCCGCCTTCAAGATGTATTAATGATCTTTTTCACCTCGGTGATTATCTGGCTACTGGAGACGCTAAAATATTGGTTTGTCATGCACGCTTTCAATTTTTCGGTTAGCTTTTTTGCCTTAATGTTAATGAATGGGGTGGTCAATTTGGCTACAACTTTACCCTCGGCCCCCGGCTATATCGGCACCTTTGACGGTCCTGGCATCGAGGTTTTGAAAGTGTTTGGAGTTAATCCGACCGTGGCCGCGGCATATACGCTGGTGCTACACGCCGCCCTGTGGCTACCTATAACCCTCCTTGGCTTTTGGTATATGGCCAAAGAAAGCCTTGGTTGGGGCGATTTTGATAAAGCTGTCGAAGAGTCCCGCCACGAAGCGGAGGATTCCAAAACCTTGCCGAAAACAAATTCACCTAACTTATCTACCGAAGGCAAGTCCCCTTCCTTAAGAAGAGGGTGATCATTATCCAGGGGAGTTCATGAAAGTTGCAATTATTGGGGCCGGGGTGGCCGGTCTTTCAGCCGCTTATGATCTGGCTGGAGCCGGTCATACGGTGACTGTTTTTGAAGCGGCCAGCTACACCGGCGGGCTAGCCGCTGGTTTCAAATCGGCGCGGTGGGCCTGGCACTTAGAGCATTTCTATCATCACTGGTTTGAGTCGGACAGTGATGTGCTCAATTTGATTAAAGAAATTGGCGCAGGTGACCAGATTTTCTTTCCCCGCCCCATCACTTCCATTTATGCCGACGGCAAAGTTTACCCCTTCGACAGCCCCCTGCGCATGCTGCTTTTCCCCAAACTGCCGCTGATCCCCAAATTACGTTTTGGCCTGGTCGGGCTTTATTTACGCTTAACCAAAAATTGGCAGGCTTTGGAAAAAGAAACAGCCCACCAGTGGCTTAACCGGACCATGGGTGAAACCGCCTACAAAATCTTGTGGGAACCGTTGTTAGTAGGTAAATTTGGCGATTATTACCGAGAAGTCAATATGGCCTGGTTCTGGGCGCGGATTCACAAACGCAGCTATCGCCTGGGTTATTTTGAAGGGGGATTCCAGACCTTTGTAGATATCCTGACCCGTAAAGTTGAGGAACGTGGCGCGGAGATTCGCCTTAATGTGGCCACTACCGGGATCACTACCCAGCCGGATGGGTGTTTGCGGGTTCACTTTACCGCTTCATCCTTGGTGAAGGGGGAGAGAGAAGAGACGGATAATGAAACCTTTGATCGAGTTTTGTTGACCGTTTCCCCGCACCTGGTGAGCCACCTGACCCCTGACCTGCCCCAGGCTTATCTGGCCTCCTTAAAAGAACTCAAATCAATGGGGGCAGTGGTAGTGATTTTGGCTCTTAAGCATAAACTCACCGACCAGCATTATTGGATTAACTTGCCTAAGGAAGAGGGTTTTCCCTTTCTGGCGCTGGTCGAGCACACCAACTTTATTGATCCCCGCCATTATGACGGCGACCATATTGTCTACTGCGGCGATTATTTGCCGCCCGAGCATGAATATTTTTCCCTGTCCAAAGAAGAACTGCTGGCTCATTTTCTCCCCAGCCTGGCCCGCTTTAACGCCAAATTTGACCCCGGTTGGGTCAAAGAAAGCTGGCTTTTTCGAGCCAAGTATGCTCAACCTGTGCCGCCGGTCAACCACAGCGCCAACATCCCTCCCCTGGAAACACCCATCCCTGGCCTGTACTGGGCCAGCATGAGCCAGGTATATCCGTGGGATCGCGGCACTAATTATGCGGTTGAAATTGGACGGCGTGTCGCCCGGCTGATGCTTGAATCGTAACTGCTCAGGTGCGATCCACTGAGCAGGCTCGTGCCAAAGTGTGTCGTTCCTTTGTGGGACTTTTTGCTTGCTATGAGTACTTTCTCTAACCATTTTCTAACTACTTTCACATCCACTTCCTACTTTTCTGGATTAGATTGTATAATAGGAATTGAGCTAATCCAATCAACTCCAAACACGTCTGGGTGTCGGCCCGAAGCAGGCTGACCCCGCAATATATCGTTTTTACCACAGAAAGGGATCACTCATGCGTAATATTACCGTTATAGGCACGGGCTATGTCGGCTTGGTTACCGGCACCGGTTTTGCCGATTTAGGCAACAGAGTTTGCTGTTTGGATATTGACGAAAACAAAATAGAGATGCTTAAGGCGGGCGAGGTGCCGATTTTTGAGCCTGGCCTGCAAGAGATGATTCATCGCAATGTGCAGGCCAATCGCCTGTTTTTTACAACCAGTTACGAAGAGGCGCTCTCCCAGGCCGAGTTTGTTTTTATTGCTGTCGGTACACCCGAAGGCGTTGATGGCGAAGCTGATCTCAAATATGTGGGCCAGGCCGCCAAAACCGTGGCCGAAACGATGCGGCGTCCCTTGATCATTGTCAATAAAAGCACAGTGCCGGTCGGCACGGGCGACTGGGTGGCTGATATTATCCGCACGCACCAGCCGGAGCCAATTGATTTTGCTGTAGTCTCCAATCCCGAGTTTCTGCGCGAGGGTTCGGCTATCCTGGATTTCACCGCCCCGGATCGGATTGTGCTTGGCTCACTGAATAAAGAGGCCGCCAATAAAGTGGCCGAACTGTACCTGAGCCTGCGCTCGCGTATTATTATCACCGATTTGCGTACCGCCGAAATGATCAAGTATGCCTCCAACGCCTTTCTGGCCACCCGTATCTCCTTCATCAACGAAATCGCTAACATTTGTGAACGTCTGGGCGCGGATGTCAAAGAGGTAGCTACCGGCATGGGCTATGACAAGCGCATCGGTCACTATTTTTTGGATGCCGGGGTAGGCTATGGCGGCTCCTGTTTCCCCAAAGATGTCAAGGCGCTGGCTCACATGGCTACCACCCATGGCAACCATCCCCAACTGCTCAAAGCGGTGATGGACATCAATCAGTACCAGCGTATTCACGTCATCCAGAAGCTGCGCGACCTGCTAGGGCAGCGCCTCAATGGTAAAGTGATTGGGCTGCTGGGGCTGGCCTTCAAACCCAATACCGACGATATGCGCGAAGCTCCTGCGGCAGAAATTGGCCGGGCCCTGCTGCGCGAGAATGCCCTTGTTAAGGGCTACGATCCCGAAGCGATGAATGTGGCTGCCAAAATGCTGCCCAATTTGCAACTGGCTGAGGATGCCTATGACCTGGCTAAAGATTGCGATGCGCTGATTTTATTGACCGAGTGGAACGAATTTAAAAATCTGGACATGCCTCGAATTAGAGAATTAATGCGCCAGCCCATCTTTATTGATGGTCGCAACCTGTATGAGCCTGAGATAATGACCCGGTGCGGCTTTATTTATCGAGGTGTGGGCCGGGGCTATCAGACTTCTTAAGCACAATCTTGTTCCCTAATCCTGTCCTGCCTCTAAGAGACTTCGGCTCAGCCAAGTCGAAGGCTCGTTGGTTATAAGGTGGCGCTGATAGGATAAAAGGCATGGTGCTTTGCCATGCCTTTTATCGTATGATAAAGGTTAATCCACTGCTCGGAAAATTCGCATGAAGATTCGATCCGTCACTGCATTCACTAACGTCACTTGGCCGCTTGACGAAGGTACCATCGCCGGGATAGCGCGTTTCCTTACCGATTCCCGCCTGCGCTTTGGGGAGGCCAGCATCGAAGTTCAAACGGTTCGCCTGGCAACCCCGCCGTTTCTGGATGTCATTGGCGATCCTGACCCGGCAGTGTTGGTTGAGTTTGCCCGCACCCTGGAAGAATTGGCTACTAAATACAAAATTGATTATGTCTCCATCGGTCCAGTCGTCGCCACAACACCGCTGGCCCTGCTCATGTCTATTCATGCCCTGCCGGAATTGATTGCCCAGACGGAAAAAATTTTCTCCGGAGTTCTTTTTGCCGCCGATAACAGCGGTCTCAATCTGGCGGCCGCGCATGCTTTTGCCCAAACTGTTTCTAAAGTGGCCCAAGCCACGCCCAACGGCTTTGGCAATCTCCGCCTGGCAGCGCTGGCTAATGTACCATCCGGCGTACCCTTTTTCCCGGCGGCGTATCACCAGGGCGGCTCTGTTTATTTTGCCATTGCCACCGAAGCGGCCGACCTGGCGGTGAACGCTTTCAATCGCGCCCGCTCGCTCACCGAGGCCCGTAAACGTCTGCTCCTGGCCATCGAAGCTGCCGCTGCCGAAATCCTGGACGTAGTAGACGGTCTGGTAGACGACCATCAGTGGCGGTTCAAAGGGATAGATTTCTCACTGGCCCCCTTTCCCGATCAAGCGAGAAGCATTGCCGCAGCCATTGAAAGCCTGGGGGTAGATGCTTTTGGCGGCAGCGGCACGGTGTTTGCCACCGCGTTCCTGACCCAGGCTATTCGTCAGGCAAATATTCCCCACACCGGTTTCTCCGGAGTGATGCTGCCCGTGCTGGAAGATGAAATCCTGGCCCAACGCGCCGCCGAGGGCCGCTTCAGCGTCAACGATTTGCTGCTCTATTCGGCGGTATGCGGGACCGGACTTGATACCGTACCTATTCCCGGCACTACCAGCCCCGACGAAATTGCTGCCATTTTTCTAGACATGGCGACGTTGGCCGTGGCGCTGAACAAACCGCTCACTGCCCGGTTGATGCCCATCCCGGGCCTGGCCGTCGGCGAAAAAGTCACTTTTGACTTTGAGTACTTTGCCAGCAGCCGGGTCCTGCCTGTCAAGAATCTGGGCGCAGCTCGACTTTTTCAGAAAAGCTCCTTTTTCAATTTGACTTCTAACAAGCCGCGCCATTAGCTATCTGCATATCCGAGTTATTCAGACAGGTAAGCCAGAATAGCCGGTTTAATATCCACCAGCGAGTGCAGGTGAGGAGTCATCTGCTGAAATCCGGCCCCGGCCAGGAGGGTCAGGCTGGGGTTGGTGGTGTGTTTAGACGTGGTCCAATCCTCAAAGTTGCCGTGATCGCTGACCACCATGAGCAGCGAATTAGCGTAATCCAACCGCTCCAAAACCCCGGCCAAAAAGTCGTCAAGCATCTTCAGCACCTTCAACGCTTCCTCGCGCTCCATTCTGTGCCCCACCAAATCCGAGTACCAGAATTCAAAAAAGGTCAGGGTGTGCTCCCTGGCCAGCGCGGCCAACTGGGCGCCGGCTTGTCGAACCGTGAGCGGCGGCAGGCTGAAATCAGGTTCCGGCCAAAAATCGTTGCTAAACAAAGCCGAAACTGCTCGGCCTTGGCGCAAATCCTCGCCGCTGCGCAGTTTTAGCCCGGCCAAATAAGCGGCCTGGGTATTGGCGCTCAAGCGGCCCTTGCCCCGCTGCACCCGGTCCAAAAAGCGGACCGGATAGGCATTGGCATAGGCCACCGGCCGGCCGGCCTGGAGTAATTCTTTAAAGATGCTTTCCTGGGCCAGCATATCACGCAGCGTTGGGTTGGGATACGGGCCGTAATGTTCGCCCAGCACCGCCGCAGCGTTACGCCCGGTTAAAATCGTGGTCTGTCCTGTCGCCGATTGGGGCAGACCCGACACGCTCAACTGCGCATCCAGCCCTAATAAAGCCGCTTGGCCAGTCACCGTACCGGCGGCCTCGCGGGTCAGGTGGGATATGCCCAACAGGCTGCTCAACGTAGGCAGCTCGACGTGCATAAACGGGTTGGCCTCGGGGTCCGCATCCCCGAGGCCAACTCCGTCCAGAAAGATAACGATGATGCGCTTCATTACCATTTCAGGTGGTAGATAACGGGGAGTAGGGAGTAAGGAGTAGGAAGTAGGGTCGCTAATACCCCTATTCCTTACTCCCTACTTCTTACTCCCTATTCAGAAATCTTGACCGTGATCTCCAACCCCTGCCCCACCGGCACGGTGACACTTTCCAGGTTTGGATGGTTTTGGACGTAGGTGGTGTAATCGGACAGGTCGTTTTCGTGCGCGACCACTTTATCGGCCACCACCATCGAGCCGACATTCATTCGCTTGTAAACCACATCAAAATAGGTTTCGTACTGGCCGTAATCGCCGTCAATAAAGAGCAGGTCAACCGGCTCGCTGCGCTGGCGGAGCAGCTCGCGTGCATCGCCAACCAAAACCTCGACTGATTCGACCAAGTTGGCTTTGGCCAGGTTGGCTTGGGTTTCCGCAGCTTTAGCGGAGTCAATTTCACAGGTAATCACCTTGCCGCCGGTCACCGAGGCGGCGTAGGCCAGCCAGAGGGTGGAATAGCCAGGCCCGCTGCCAACTTCCACCATGGTTTTGGCTTTGTTAGAAATGGCTAAAATAGACAAAAACTTGGCCGAATCGGGGTCCATAATGCCTTTGGCGGAGCGCATCTCCAATTCGGCCAGCGTGTCGAATAATTCTTGTTCCATTCAAATCTCCCTTGAAAATAACTTGTTTATAGTAGCGACTTCAGTCGCTGACAACCCGGACGACTAAAGTCGTCACTACGAACAATTTTTATCGTCGGTGTCGTCCCTAGGGACTGTCCAACTCCTTCAAAAATAGTAGCCGGTAGTCAGATGTCAGTCCGTAGAATACCTTTACGGTATAGTCAGATAGGTTCTACGGCCCTGCAACTTTGCTACCCTGCTACCATTAATAGATAAAAAAGGCCGGGAGTCCCGGCCTCTGTCGTAAAGACCACCGCTGTTTTAGAAGTTGGCGGCTAAAATCTGGGCTGAGTTATTGGCCAGGTCAATAAAGGGTTGGCCGTATAGGGCGATCAGCAGAGTCATCGCCAGCGTCAGCGCGACCAGGCCACCCATCACCAGGCCAGGGCGAATGGGTGACTCGTCCGGCCCCTGGGCAAAAAAGACCAGCCGGGCTACCCCAAAGTAGTAGTAAACGGAGATGACGCTGTTGAGAATACCAATCCCTGCCAGCACGTAAAGTCCCTGGTTGATCGCCGCGCCAAAGACAAACAACTTGCCCATAAAGCCGCCCGTCGGGGGGATGCCGATGAGGGAGAGGAAGAAAATCAGCAGGGCAATGCTCAAAAAGGGCGAGCGGCGGATCAGGCCGGCGTAGTCAGAGATGTTGGCCGTCCCCATTTTATTTTCCAAGATAATGGCGACGGTAAAGACGCCCAGGTTGGTGAAGAGATAGGCAAAGAGATAGAGCAGAATGCCGTTTACCCCGTCAAAGCTGCCGCTTGATTGGCTGTTCCATGCAGCCAGACCAATCAGCATGTAGCCGGCCTGGGCAATACTGGAGTAGGCCAGCATCCGTTTCATATTGGTCTGCCACAGGGCTACCAGGTTGCCCACAGTCATTGTCAGAATGGCAATCAGTGAGAGGATAATGGTCCAATTGACGCTGTAAGCCGGCAGAGCCACGGTGAAGACCCGGATGAGCACGGCTATCCCGGCGGCTTTCGGCCCAACCGAGAGGAAGGCCGTGACCGGGGTGGGCGCACCCTCATAGGCGTCCGGCGACCACTGGTGGAAGGGGACCAGGGCAATTTTGAAGCCAAAGCCGGTCAAAATCATCACGACCGTCCCGACCACCAGCAGCGGGCTGACCGGGGCGTCGGACAAGGTGCTGGCAATGGTTGCCAGGTCAACGCTGCCGGTGAGACCGTACAGCAGCGAAAAGCCATACAACATCACTCCGGAAGCAACGGCCCCATAGATAAAATATTTAAGAGCGGCTTCGGTGGAGCGATTATCCTGGCGCAGGTAGCCGGTCAGAATATAGCTGGTGATGGAGAGAAATTCGAGGGCCAGGTAAATCATGATCAGGTTAGTGGCGGCGGAGAGCAGCATCAGGCTCAGACCGGCCAACATGGTCAAGATGTAAAATTCACCTCGGAACGGGGTGCGGGCGTTGATATATTCTACGGCGCTCAGACCGACCAGGGCAATGGTCAGCGCGGCCAGCACTTTGAAGAACAGGGCCATTGTATCCACGGCCAGCATCGGCACAAAGTTCCCGGCATCAGTCGCGATACCGTAAGTATTGCTGGCAGCTCCGGCCCACCAGACATACATTGTCGCTGCCAGGGCAAGGATCGAGCCGGCAACCGCCAGCCAGGGCAAAATCACGCCGCTTCTCTGGTCACCTTTCCATAGAATATCCAGGGTGAGCAGGGCAAAAGCGACAACAGTGATGATAATTTCCGGTAAAAGCAGCAGTACATCGTTCAAGGTTAACCTCCTGCGGTTAACGTAGGCGTAAACACGGTAGGTCAAGCTTAAGCTTGACCTGCTTAATTAGCGCAACGCTCCCAGAATCAGCACGCTGGTGGCGTTGATGGTGTTCAACAGGAAGGACGGCCAAATGCCGATAAGAATCATCCCAATCAGGAGCGGGGCCATCGTGACCAGCTCAAAGGGAGCCATATCCTCGGCAAAGGCCCAGCCATCGGGATGCTGTTCATCCCTTTTGTGGAACAGGTTATGCCACTTATGCTCGTTGAACTCGCCCAGGAAGACAAACTGGATGATCTTGTACAGAATGTAAGCGGCGGTCAGGACAATGGCGATGATGCCGACGATAGCAAAGGCGGGCATAATGTGGAACGCGCCCCGAAAAACCAGGAACTCACTGATAAAGCCGGCCAAGCCCGGCAAACCCAATGAGGCAAAGGCCGTGACCATCATCACCGCGTAATAGACCGGCAGCTTGGCCGACAGGCCGCCAAAGGCTTTCAAATCACGGGTATGGGTGCGCTCGTAAATGACGCCGACCAGGAAGAACAGGCCGCCCGTAATCAGGCCGTGATTGACCATTTGCAGCACCGCGCCGTTCAAGGCGATGGCCCGGCTGTCTTCGACCGCTACCGATGTGTCAGGGTAGAAAGCGACGGCAGCAGCCAACCCCAGGATAAAGTAGCCCATGTGGCTGACGGAGGAGTAAGCGATCAGCCGCTTCAAATCCCACTGGGCCAGGCTGACCAGCGCCCCATAAATCATGCTGATGATGCCCAGGGTGGCGACGATGTAGGCCATATTCTGGAACACGGTCGGGAAGAAGGGAATGAGGATGCGGACCATGCCGTAGCCACCCAGTTTTAACAGGATAGCAGCCAGAATGACCGAACCTGCGGTAGGGGCGGCGGTATGGGCATCGGGCAGCCAGGTGTGGAAGGGCCAGAGCGGGACTTTGATGGCAAAGGCGATAAAGATGGCCCAAAAGGCGGTCGTCGCCAGGGCCAGGTTGCCGGCCAGGGGCGCTCTGGTCGCAATTTCAGGGATTTGCCATGAACCGGTGTTGAGATAGATGGCGATGAAGGCCAGCAGCATGGCCACCGAACCGACCAGGGTATAGATAAAGAACTTGATGGCCGAGTATTGGGGCCGGTCTTTGGGCAAGCCCCAGATGCCGATGAGCAAAAACATCGGGACCAGCCCAATCTCCCAGAAGAAGTAGAAGAGAACGAGGTCGAGGGCAACGAAGACGCCGAGCATGCCCATTTCCAGGACCAAGAACAGGGCAAAAAACTCCTTGACCCGCTTGTGGATGGTCCGCGCCGAGTACCACAGCGAGAGGGTGGTCATCAGAGTGGTCAGGACGACCAGCGGCAGGCTCAGGCCGTCAACGCCCATGTGATAGCGCACCCCAATGGCCGGGATCCAGGCTGCGTCTTCAACGGCAAAGTAATCGCCGGAGTCGTTATAGAAGGACCACAACATGAACGAAAGGATTAAGGGGATAAGGCTGATCACAACCGAGAAATTTTTGATCAGCTTTTCCTGGCTGCCAGGAATAAACATGACGATAATTGCGCCTAATAAGGGGATAAACGTAATTAAACTCAGATAGGGTACTGTTTCCATCAGGATTGCTTCTCCTTCAAAAATAGTAGACAGTAGTCGGTAGACAGTAGACAGGGATAGCACATTCCTTATCTTGTTCCCAAACCCAGTTTGGGAACAAGATAACAGGCTCTAAGGTGCCAGCTTGTCCTATGAAGTCGGCAGCGAAGCCACGCCAGCGGCCCCGCCCGTCCACAGCAGCAGGTACAGGCCCACTAAAATCAAGAGACCGACCACCAAAATCAACAGGTAGTTCTGGGCGCGGCCCGTTTGGAGCAGCCGCAGTTGGCCGCCGAAGCGGTTGAAGGCTTCGGGAATACCGTTGACAAAATAGCCGTCAACGCCATATTTATCAAAGGCGGCAGTGCCGTCGGCCAGCAGGTTGGTGAAGCGGCCAAAGAAATTGACAATCGGATTGATAACCCAATCGTAATCAAATTTGGCGGAGAGAGTCGCCAGCGCCATCACCGGGTAGATGATCAAGCCCCGGTAGATCTCGTCGAAGTAATACTTGTTTCTCAAAATAGTGAAGATGGGTTTGCCGATCACCGGGATGGTTTCAATGGGGTCCAGCTCTTCCGCCGTTTGGCGCTGAGAGTAGAGCCACCAGCCAAAGGCGAAGGAAACCAGCCCCAGCAGAGTCGAGGTGATGGCGACGCTGGCCGTGAAAGGCACGGCTTCAAAAACCAGCCCCGGCGTAGCTTCTTCAGCCAGCAGATGGACTTCACCGGCAAAGCCGTGCAGCCAGCCGCCGATCAGCGGACCGATAACCGGGAAATCTGCGGGTACATTGATAAAGCCGAGGAAAATGGCAAAGACAGCCAGGATAATCAGGGGCATGGTCATGCGCCAGCCAGGCTCGGCGGCGTGTTCGGCCAGGCTGGTGCGCGGCCGGCCAAAGAAAACCAATCCGATCTGGCGGCCCATGTAGAAAGCAGTGAAAATCGCGCCGACCGTCCCGGCGATGTAGACCCAAAAGGCCAGGGACTCGGAGCGGTGGATAAACGCTTCTGCCAGGATTTCGTCCTTGCTCCAGAAACCGGCAAAGGGGAAAATACCGACCAACGCCAGCGTGCCCATCAGATAAGCCCAGAAACTGGCTTTCATCTTGTCGTAGAGCGCCCCCATATTGCGCATATCCTGCGGATCGGGGTGGGCGTGATGAGTGTGCGCGTCGTGGTGCTCCTCATGCCCTTCATGCTCTTCGTGTTTTTCGTGTCCTTCGTGGTGCGTGGCGTGAATCTCATGCTCCATCGCATGGATGATCGAACCGGAGCCCATAAACAACAGGGCCTTGAAAAAGGAATGAGTCAGCAGGTGAAAGACCCCCGCCAGAAACCCACCCAGGCCGAGAGCCATCATCATATAACCCAACTGGCTGATGGTCGAGTAGGCCAGCACCCGCTTGACATCATACTGGGCCACGCCGATGGTCGCGCCCATCACCGCAGTGATCGCGCCGATAATGGCGACCCACTGCAAGGCCGGGCTGTGCTCCATCGTGGCAAAGAGGGGCAGCATGCGGGCCACCAGGTAGACCCCGGCGGAAACCATCGTCGCCGCGTGGATGAGGGCGGAAACGGGCGTCGGGCCTTCCATGGCGTCGGGCAGCCAGACGTGCAGCGGGAACTGGGCGCTTTTGCCCACCGCCCCTCCGAAGATAAGCAGGGCACTCAACGTGGCAACCGGAATGCCCCACAGCGTCACTTCGGTCAGGTGCTCCAGCATGTCCGGGGCAAAAATCTCGCGGAAATTCACTGTGCCGGCGGCGCTCCACAGAATCATCATCCCGGCAAAAAGCAGCACATCGCCGATACGGGTGGTCATAAAGGCTTTGAGGGCAGCCAGCTTGGGCGGGATTTTGTCCGGCCCGGCGTAACGCCAGAAGGTCAGCGCCTGCCACCAGTTGCGCGGCTTTTCGACCTTGTCGGTGTCGGGATAGGTCTTCTCGAACCAGAAGCCGATGAGCAGGTAGGAACACAAACCCATGATTTCCCAGGAGATAAAGAGCAGTAATAAGTTGTCGGCAATGACCAGCGCGAGCATCCCGGCGGCAAATAGGGAGACATAGGCAAAGAAGCGGGAGTAGCGACCAAATTCGGCTTCGTAGCCTTCCATGTACTCCGAGGCGTAGATAAAGATCATCAGACAGACGAAGGGCACCATAAAGAGCATAGCGGCGGTGAAGCCGTCCACGGCAAAGCCGGTGTTGAAGACGCTGGTACCCGCGGGAATCCATTCGATGGGCAGGCTCCAGCCGTCAATGTGCATCCCGTGATGGGCGTCAGCCATATACGCGCCGATGGTGTTGAATACAATAGCCCAGGAATGGATAGTAGACAGGGCAATGGCGGCAATAGCCAGGCCGGCGCTGCCTTTTTTGCTGCGGTTCAAGCCCAAGATAATGGCGGCAAAGGCAAGCAGCGGGTAAACAGGGATGAGCCAGATATAGTCAAAGAAAAAGTTCATAGTCAATCCTTTTATTGACAATTGACAACTGATGATTGACCGTTGGCAATTGTCAACAGTCAATGATCAATGATTAATTGTTAATTTTTGAGAATATCCAACTCTTCGACCACGACCGCGTGGCGGCGGCGGTAGACTGCAATCACAATCGCCAGGCCAACCGCCGCTTCAGCCGCCGCAACGGTGATGACGATGATCGCAAAAATTTGTCCGGCCACGTCATTGGGGGCAATGTAGCGCCAGAAGGCAACCAGGTTGATATTGACGGCGTTCAGAATCAGCTCTACGCCCATCAGAATAGCGATGGCGTTTTTGCGGGTAAGCGCCCCGTACACACCGATGCTAAAGAGGGCCGCCGAAACAGTCAACCACCACGATAAAGGAATAGTTGTCATACTTTGCTCTCTCCAATTTTTAAGGAAGGCTGGAGGATTGGAAGACTGAACCTTCGCCAGCCTTCGAGCCGAAGGCCCCCTATGGGCAGCCTTCTAATCTTCCATTATCTTCACTCCGCCGCAATTTTCTCGCGGGCCAGGATAACCGCTCCAATCAAGGCCACCGATAGGAGCACGCCGACGACTTCAAAGGGGATGAGATAACTGCCCAGAAAGGCCAGCCCCAACTGCCCGACGACATCAGCGCCGGGTTCGGCATCGCTGACCGGCCAGTTGATGGAACCGACGACCGCCAGCAAGATCACAAACAGGACCAAAACGACCGGCGCCGCCAGCCACCACTGGTGATTAGCCTGGCTCTGGCTGGCCTCCATCATCCGGCGCGAGAACATGATGGCAAACAGGATCAGTACGGCAATGGCCCCAACGTAAACAAATAACTGCACTACTGCCAAGAATCCAGCGCTGAGCAGTACATAATAACCACTGACGCCAAAAAAGGACAGAATCAGGTAGAGGGCGCTGTGGAACAAATTCCGGCTGGTGACTACTCCCAGCGCCCCGCCAAGGGTACAAAAAGTCATCACCCAAAAGACAATCTGGGTCAGCGGTATTTGCGATGGATCGAAGGTTGTTGGATCAAAAGGCATAAGCAAACCTCTCGGTAGGGAGGAGGTAGTAGGGAGTAAGGAGTAGGGAAAAAAACCCTACTTCTTACTCCTTACTCCCTACTCCGTGTTCTTACTTTCCACTGGCGGCCAGCGGCTCGACGGCGGCGACGGCGCGCAGCCCTTTGCTGCGGCTGCGGCGAGCGACATTGGACACAATAGCAACGGCAATGGCGGCAATCAGGATATTCACCGCCAGGAGCGCGACAACCTCGCCGGCATAGCCCAATCCACTCAAAGGGCCGGGTTCAACCGGAATGGCGGCGTTGCTGCCGGGCGCAAAAAACCGGACAACCACAGCCACGCCGATCATCAAGGCCAGTGACAGCGGCACCAGGAATTTCCAGCCAAAATCAAGCAGGTGGTCAATCCGGAAGCGCGGCAGCGTTCCCCGGAACCACATCATAATAAAGACAAAGAAGAAGACTTTGACGGTCAGGGCAATAAACCCGAGAATCGGCCCGATTGGGCCGGGCAGGGCGGCCACGTCAATAAAAGGAATCTGCCAGCCGCCCAAAAATAGAATCGCGCAAAAGAAGGACAGGGCAAACATATGGACATATTCAGCAATCATGAACATGCCGAATTTGATACCGCTGTATTCGGTATGAAAGCCGGCGACAAGTTCCGACTCGGCCTCGATCAAGTCGAAGGGCGAGCGGCCGGTTTCGGCGATCCCTGCCAGGAAGAAGATAAGGAAAACAACCGGCAGCGAAACGATGTACCACATTCCGCTTTGAGCCTCGGTAATGCTGGCCATTGACATCGAGCCAGCGGCCATCGTCACCGTAATCAGGGCTATAATCATCGGGATTTCGTAGGTCAGGAGCATCGCTACTACCCGAAACGCGCCCAGCAGGGCGTATTTATTATTAGAGGCCCAGCCGCCCATCAAAATAGCGAGTGTTCCCAGACCGCCGACTGCTACAATATACAAAACGGCGACATTGAGATCCGACCCAACAAAGCCCGGCGCAAAAGGAATGACGGCGAAGGTCATAATCGCCGAGATCATGGCCAGGCCAGGCGCAATGTTATAAACAATACGGTCGGCAGCGGCCGGAGTGATGTCCTCCTTGGTGAACATCTTGATCATATCGGCCACGGCCTGCAGCAAGCCAAACGGTCCGGCCCGGTTTGGCCCAATCCGGTCTTGAATACGGGCAATAATTTTGCGCTCCAGCCAGGTCAGGATAATCAGCATGGCCGGAGCCACCACCGCCACAATGCTGGCCAGAACAGCATGCATAATAAACCGGGCCACCCCTTCATTGACCAGGGGGATATTCAGGCTAACGATCCAATTAATAATCTCTTGCATTAATCATCTCCCAGAGGGACAGCAGATAGAGGATAGAGGATAGAAGATCGAAACTGCTTTTTATTTTCTATCTACCATCTTCAATCTACTATCTTCTGTGTTACTACCACCACTGCATTGCACCTTTACGCCAGGCGTACAGCAGGCCATCGAACAAAAGCACAATAAAAACCGTTGCCCAAATGAGCGTATAGAGCGGCAACTGGTTTAAGGCTACGGCAAAGGGGAACAAAAAGACCGCTTCGACATCGAAAACCACAAAGATGATGGCATAAATGTAATACTGGGCCTTAAACTGCACCCAGGTATCGCCGATGGTTTCAATGCCCGACTCGTACGTTTCTTGTTTGGCTGGATTTGGCTTTTTGGGCCGGAGCGCCCAGGCCATGATGAGGGTGACGATGGGGATAGTCAGCGTGATGAACCCCAGTACGCCGATAAACTCGAAGTCCTTTAACACAGCAGTCCTCCTCCTTGAAGCAAGCCGCCTTTTTGAGCGCGACGATTATAGCATGCTTCGATACGTAAACAAAATCCTCATCTTATGTGAATCAAAGGGACGGCGCAATCATAACACAATTTGCCTCAATGGAAAAATCAACTTGTTCTATTTATCACAACAAATTGGCGGCGAAAAACTCCATTCGCCCGACTCTGGCGGCGGTGGTATAATCTCGCCACTATGGAGCAGAAAAAGTGACCAACCTTCCCTCTTCCAATCTTCCACCCCTCCCCGTTTCCTCCCTGCCAACTCCAGCAGTCGAGTGGGACTCCTACCTGTTGACTCACCACGGCCACCTCCTGCAAAGCTGGGCCTGGGGTGAATTAAAAGGCCGCTTTGGCTGGTCGGCAGTGCGGGTTCGTCCGCCAGGGGATAAGGCCGCGGCGCAAATCCTCTTTCGCCGCCTGCCCCTAGGATTGACCCTGGCCTATATTCCTAAAGGTCCTGTGGTTGACTGGACGGATAGTGAGCAATGCCGCACTTTCTTTGCTGCCCTCCACGCCGAGGCCAAAAAACGGCGAGCAGTTCTCCTCAAATTCGAACCCAATCTCTGGAGTCCAGACTTTAGCCTGGACTTCCCTCACGCTGAAGCAGCGGTTAATTTACTGACAAGGTCCGGCTTCACCCCCGCCGACGCCATCCAGCCCCGTACCTCGCTGGTAATTGACCTCAGCGGTGATGAGGCGGCAATTTTAGCTGCGATGAAACAAAAGACCCGTTACAACATTCGCCTGGCCGAAAAAAAGGGCGTCACCATTCGCCACGGAGGGCCCGAGGATGTAACGATCTTTTACCAACTGGCCCAAATTACCGCCGTCCGTGACAGTTTTGGCGTCCACAATCTCGACTACTACCGGGCTGCCTATGACCTTTTTGCGCCGGATCGCTGCGCTCTGCTCCTAGCCGAATTCGCGGGCCGACCCCTGGCTGCCTTGATGGCTTTCAGTTTTGGCCGGGAAGCCTACTATTTCTACGGCGCTTCATCGAGTGAGCAGCGCAACCTGATGGCCCCCTACCTGCTCCAGTGGGAAGCAATCCGCTGGGCCAAAAGCCAGGGCTGCACCCGCTACGACCTGTGGGGCATCCCCGACGCCGATCTTGTCACCCTGGAAGCCGAGTTTGAACGGCGCCACGATAACTTGTGGGGTGTTTACCGCTTCAAGCGCGGCTTCGGCGGGCAGTGGGTGCAGAGCATCGACGCGTTTGATTATGTCTATAATCCACTACTATACCAATTTTATAAGCTGGTCCGGCGACGTTAACCTCAATAGCCCCATTTTCTATCTACTATCCTCCATCCTCTATCTTCCCCCTCCATCTTTCCATTTTCGTTTGACTTGACCCCCACTTTATGGTATGATTCCGGGCATATTTTTAGCACTCGCAAGGGTAGAGTGCTAAAGGGCGATTAACAACAATGGCTGACAACCTTTTATCTGAGCGACAACAGATAGTTTTGCGCTTGGTGGTCCAGGAGTACATCAAATCTGCCGTACCGGTCAGCTCTAAAACAATAACGGAAGATTATCCCATTGGGGTCAGCTCAGCGACGATCCGCAATGAAATGGCGGCACTGGAGGAAAAAGGCTACCTGATGCAGCCCCACACCTCTGCCGGGCGCATCCCGACCGAAGCGGGCTACCGTTATTTTGTCGAAAAATTGATGGAAAAGGCTGACTTGCCCCTTGAAGAGCAGCGCATGATCAGCCACCAATTCCATCAGTCCCGGCTGGAGCTAGATCAGTGGCTGCGCTTGAGCGCGGCGGTTTTGGCTCGCACCTCGCATAACGCCTCCCTGGTTACAGCGCCCAAAAGCGAACGCTGCTATTTGAAGCATGTCGAACTGATCTCTCTGCATGAGAATTTGATGCTGCTCATTTTGGTTCTGCAAGGAGGGACGCTCAAACAGCAAATTCTGGAGCTCGACGCACCGACCGATCAGGATGAGTTGGGTCCCCTGGCTCGACAACTGAGCGATTTGTGGGCCGGGTTGGACGCGCAAGAGGTTGCCGCCACAACCACTACGTTGACCGGGCTGGCTGCTACCGTTGGCGAAGTCGCCGTAGATACGATGCGGCGTATTGACGCTCGCCGCAGCAGCGACATTTATCACGATGGCCTGCTCAACTCGCTCACTCAGCCGGAGTTTAGG
Source organism: Anaerolineales bacterium (assembly GCA_015075185.1). Taxonomy (GTDB): domain Bacteria; phylum Chloroflexota; class Anaerolineae; order 4572-78; family J111; genus DSQQ01. The sequence continues at coordinate 1,955,906 of JABTUW010000001.1, forward strand.
CATCGTGAAGGTGTCCAGCAGGTTATTCGCGCCCTGGAAGAGCGCCAGTTGGTCGAACAATTGGTGGGCGAGGCGTTGCAGCGTGGCGGGGTTCAGATTATTATCGGCGGCGAGGGCAAATGGGAAGAACTGTCGGAAGTCGGTATTGTTCTGGCCCGTTATGGTATTGACGATACCGTCGCCGGGGCAATGGGGGTATTGGGTCCGGTGCGCATGGCTTATGGGCGGGCCGTTTCCGTTGTGAAATATATGTCGTATTTGATGAGCGACTTGATAAGCGACCTGTATGGGTATAAGAACCAATAGGATAGTAACCAGTAGTTAGTAGTCAGAAAAAATATTTAGCTACTGATTACTGACTACTTTTTTTAGGAGGTAGCTTATGGCAAAAAAGAAGCAGAAAGAGCAAGTGGTGGACGAACCCATTCTGGAGAAAGAACCTGTTGTCGAAAAAGAGGCCGAAGTTGTCTCTAGCGACAACGGCACGGCCAAAGAGGTCGAAGTGACCAGCGCCGAAGCGCCGAACCTGGAACAGCAACTGGAACAGGCGCAGCAGGAGGCCGCCCAAAATTTGGATAGATGGCAGCGGGCGGCAGCCGAACTGGCCAATTATAAAAGACGCCAGGAAGAGCAACTGAAGTTGCAGCGTGACATGATTAAAGCCGATGTACTGCAAGGTGTTATTAGCGCCCTGGACGACATGGACCTGGCCTTTCAAAACGTGCCTCCCCAACTCGACGGCCAGCTTGTCGGTTGGGTCGAGGGATTTCGCCTGGTCCAGCGTAAACTGGATAAAATACTGGAAGACCAGGGGGTCAGTTCAATCAGTACTGCCGGGGCTTTTGACCCCAACTTACACGAAGCGGTCAGCCACGAAGACAGCCCCGACCACGAGGAAGGCCAGATTATCGCCGAGCTGCGTAAGGGGTATCAAATCGGCAGCCGGGTCATCCGACCGGCTTTGGTGCGGGTGGCAAAATAAAATTATGGAAGGCGGGAAGCGTGGAGGATTGCTACATTGCCAACCCTCCACTCCTCCAATCCTCCAGCCTCTTAGTATCTATCATCTTTTTAGCATCAATCACAGGAGCACCAGATTATGGCAAAAATTCTAGGCATTGACTTGGGCACAACGAATTCGGCCATGGCCGTGATGGAAGGCGGCGAGCCGACGATTATTCCCAATGCGGAAGGCAACCGGACCACCCCCTCCATCGTGGCGGTTAACCCAAAAACTGGGGAACGCATGGTCGGCCAGGTAGCCAAACGCCAGGCAGTGACCAACCCCAAAAATACCATTTTCTCGGTCAAGCGCTTTATGGGCCGCAAATACAAAGACCCGGAAGTGCAGCGTGCTCTAAAGCACATCCCCTATGAAGTGAAAGAAGCGCCCAACGGCGATATCCGGGTCGTGATGGGCGGCAAAGATTACTCGGCGCCGGAAATCAGCGCCATGATCCTGCAAAAACTTAAGGACGATGCCGAAGCCTACCTGGGCGAAAAAATCACCCAGGCAGTCATCACCGTGCCGGCCTATTTCAACGACAGCCAGCGCCAGGCGACCAAGGATGCCGGTAAAATCGCTGGGCTGGAAGTGCTGCGAATCATCAACGAGCCGACCGCGTCCTCTCTGGCTTACGGCCTGGACAAGAAAAGTGACGAGCATATCGCCGTGTACGATTTAGGCGGCGGGACCTTTGATATTTCCATCCTCGACGTGGGCGACGGAGTTTTTGAAGTCCGCTCCACCAACGGCGACACCTTCCTGGGCGGCGATGACTTTGACCAGAAAGTCATTGACTACATCGCCGACGAGTTCAAAAAACAAGAAGGCATTGACCTGCGCACGGATACCCAGGCACTGCAACGCCTGAAAGAGGCGGCAGAAAAAGCCAAAATCGAACTCTCGACCACCCAGCAGACCGAAATCAACCTACCCTTCATTACCGCCGATGCTTCCGGTCCCAAGCACCTGACCATGAACCTGACCCGTTCCAAGCTGGAGCAGCTCACCGATGATCTCATTATACGCTCATTGGAGCCATGCCGCTCGGCCTTGCGGGATGCCAAGACCAGCACCGATAAAATTGACGAAATCGTGCTGGTAGGCGGTCAAACCCGTATGCCGGCGGTGCAGGAAGCGGTGCGTAAACTCTTTGGCAAAGAGCCGCACAAGGGCGTCAACCCGGATGAGGTGGTGGCCGTTGGGGCGGCCATCCAGGCCGGGGTGCTGGGCGGCGATGTTAAAGACGTGCTGCTGCTCGATGTGACCCCGTTGACCCTGAGCATCGAAACGTTGGGCCGGGTGGCTACCCCGCTGATCGAGCGCAACACGACCATTCCAACCAAAAAGAGCCAGATTTTCTCAACCGCTTCCGACAACCAGACCCAGGTCGAGATTCACGTGGTCCAGGGCGAGCGGCCCATGGTCGAGGATAACAAAAGCCTGGGTAAGTTCATTTTGGATGGCATTCCCCCCGCGCCGCGTGGTGTGCCCCAAATTGAAGTCACCTTTGATATTGACGCCAACGGCATTTTGCACGTCACCGCCCAGGATAAGGCGACCGGCAAAGAGCAGCGCATGCAAATTATGCCCTCCAGCGGCCTGAGCGACAGCGAAATTGAGAAGATGGTCAAAGACGCCGAGCGGCATCAGGAAGAGGATGCGCAGCGCAAGAGCCACATCGAAGCTCGCAACCATGCCGACACCCTTGTTTTTGCCGCCGAGAAGACTCTGCGTGAACAGGGTGAGCATATCAGCGACGGTCTCAAGAGTGAGATCGAAGGCAAGATCGAGGCGGTCAAGAAGGCATTGGAAAAGGATGATCTTGATATCATCAAGAGCAGCGCCGATGATTTAGGCCAGACCCTGCAAAAGATTGGCCAGGAAATGTACGGGGCTGGCGGTGGGGCCGCGCCTGAAGGTCAAACTCCCGGCGGCGACGGCGGTCAAGGCTCACGCGATGAAGATGTCGTTGAAGGTGAATTTAGTGAAGCAAGTTAAGGTAGTAGGTAGTAAGGAGTAGGTAATAGGGGATTTTCCCCCTACTACCTATTACCTAATCCCAGGAAAGCTATGAGCAACAAACGCGACTACTACGAGGTACTGGGCGTAGCCAAAGGCGCTTCACCCGAAGAAATCAAAAAAGCCTATCGCCAGATGGCTCGCAAGTATCACCCCGATGTTAATAAGGAGCCGGATGCCGAGGATCGTTTCAAAGAAGTCAACGAGGCTTACGAGATTCTCGCTGACGAGCAGAAACGGGCCATGTACGATCGTTTCGGTCACGCCGGAGTCGGCGGGGCGGGTGGCTTTGGCGGCTTCCAGGATTTTGGCGGGTTCCGTGATCCGTTTGAAATTTTTGAAGAGGTGTTTGGCGGCCTGGGCGGATTCGGGCGGAGTCGCCGCCAGCGGGGCGGCCCGCGCCGGGGCGCAGACCTGCGCTACGAGATGACCCTGGAATTTGAAGAGGCCGTCTTTGGCCTGGAAAAAGAGATCGAAGTGCCGCGCCAGGAGACCTGTAATACATGCAACGGCAGCGGCGTCGAACCCGGCACATCGCCCATCCGCTGCCCGGAATGCAATGGTACAGGTGAAATTCGGCGGCAGACCGGCTTTTTTATCAATATCGGTACCTGTCCCCGCTGCCAGGGCCGGGGTGAAATCATTACCAGTCCCTGCCGGGAGTGCCGGGGCCAGGGGCGGATCGTAAAAACACGCCGCTTGTCGGTTAAAGTGCCTGCCGGGGTGGACAATGGTACCCAGATTCGCCTGTCGGGCGAAGGTGAAAGCGGCGCGCTGGGCGGCCCACCGGGCAATCTGTACGTGGTGATCCGGGTAAAGCCCCATGTCTATTTCCGCCGCAATGAGGATACTATTCATCTGGAACTGGCCATTAACATTACCCAGGCGGCGTTGGGGGATGAAGTTGAAGTGCCAACCCTGGATGGTAAAGAGATGATGAACATCCCCGCCGGCACGCAAACTGGCGACACCATCCGGCTGCGCGGCAAAGGTGTGCCACGACTCCGCCGCGACGGCAGCAATATGGGCCGGGGGGACCAGATTGTGACCCTGCAAGTCCGCACCCCGACCAACCTAACCAAAGAGCAGCGCCATCTGCTGCTGGAGTTGGGCAAAACTCTCGACCGCGAGGTTATCCCCCAAAAGGAAAAGAGCTTTTTCGACCGCATCCGCGACGCATTGGGAATGTAGGCCCCTCCCAATTGGAGACTGCTGACTGACGATCAGGCTCAACACGAACTGGACTTTGTGCCGTTGCCCATCTTTGTTGTATCCTTCGACCATAAGCGGCACCCACTCTCCACTCCCAGAGGCTGGCCATTTTCATCTTCGTACCGGCCCTCAAAGTACACACTGGCCGTGTCGCTATGCAATTGGCTCAGGTCAACCTTAAAACGGTTCACCGCGTTTTTGACCACCCTACTCCAAATACTGACCTAGTGGTTGGCCAAAGCCTCCAGCAGCGCGCCCAACCGATCATCATCCAGCCAGGTCGGCTTCCAGGCCAAACACTTGATCCAACCCGTGTTCAGCCGCCCAATCAGCCAGTTCGTATAAGGGAACCGGTTGGAAGGCCAGCCGATTGGCCGCCAGCACCTGGGCCAACTGGCCATACCTGGTTCCTATCTCAGGTTGGTGCGTCAAAACCTCATCAATGGCCGCGACAAACCCCAACTTACTCAGGATATGTTTGACCAGATGGGCCGCGCCCACCACCACTGTTTCATACGCTTCGCGGGTTGTATCCTTTTTGGCTGACATACTTCCACCTCCCACGGTGGATTGTACCCCAGCCAAGTATTTTGCCAACCCCGATCAGGGGGTAGCGGAAAATAGGATAATAGTTTGGGGGTTGTATCAATCATCAAAATAATTCGTTGGTCCTATTCTTTCATATCAAACTATAACTCCAACTCACCGGCCGGCCGCCGTCATAGGGCATCACCCCGTGAAATTGGCGCGGATCGCCGCCAAGAACGAGGGGTAGAAAATAGCGGTCGCCCTCCCAGAGGGGCAGCTCCAGAATGCGCTCGACGGGAACCCAGGACAGCGTCCCTTCAGGATTTTCGCTGAAGGGTGTCCCCGAAAAACGGTCAATGCGGAAAATAAAGCCAAACCAGTCCTCGCCGTTTTGGCCAAAACCCGGCCAACTGATAGTACCTCGCAGCAAAACTTCCTCACATTCAATCCCCGCCTCCTCGCGGATTTCGCGCCGCAGCCCGGCGATGATGTCCTCGTCGGGGTGCAATTTGCCGCCCAGGCCATTATACTTGCCCAGGTGAAGGTCGCCGGGGCGGGTATTGCGGTGAATCAGCAGGGTTTCTTTGCCGTCGGGCGACATGATGTAGCCGAGGGTCGCTAGGATAGGGGTGTATGGCATAACTCCTCCGGTAAAATTTTGAGGGTAGTATAAAACGTAAAACGTAAACACTCAAAAAACGGGTGCAGCCCATAAAATGTGAACCGGCTTGTAAGCAATGACAGCGAATGGTAGAATTGAGCCTCGGTCTCTATTTATGGTATAATGAAAAATAGTTTCTTAACCTGAATTCTGAATTAGCTCAAAAATCACCCCCTTCGACAAGCTTAGGGCGCAGCTTCGATACGGGCTAACGCCCGCTTCGCGTCAGGATGATTTTCGGCTTATTATCGCACCCTGAGTAGCCCAGAGCAAAGCGAGGGGCGTATCGAAGGGTGCGATTAAGAAAACATCAAAATCAGGCTCTTAAGTTTTTGATCTGATATGACTATTCTAACCACGCAAAATCTTGGCAAACATTATGGAGCGCAGGACATTTTTGACGGCCTGACCCTATCGGTCAATCACGGCGACCGTATCGCCCTGGTCGGGCCGAACGGCGAGGGCAAAACCACGCTGCTGCGGATCCTGGCCGGGCTGGAGCAGCCTTCGGCGGGGAGGGTGCACACGGCCAAGGGGCTGAAGCTCGGCTACCTGGAGCAGCACCCCTCCCTCATCTCTACAGGCGGCGCTTTGTGGGACCTGGCCTTAAGCGCCTTTGCCGAATTGCGACGGCAAGAGACCGCTTTGCAAGAACTGGCCGTCACCCTGGCCGCCGAAACCGACCCGGCGCGTCACCAGCAACTGCTGGAACTGTACGGCGAGGCCGAAGCTCGCTTTGAGCACGCCGGCGGCTATACCTACGAGCAAACCATTGACCAGGTGCTGACCGGCCTCAGTTTCAAACGCGAGGATTATGCGCTGCCGCTGACCAAACTGAGCGGCGGCCAGCAGAGTCGCGCCCACCTGGCCCATCTGCTGCTGAAGCAGCCTGACCTGCTGCTGCTGGACGAGCCGACGAACCACCTGGATTTGGCAGCGGTAGAGTGGCTGGAAAATTACCTCAAAAATTGGCCGGGGGCGATCATCGTCGTCTCGCATGACCGTTACTTTTTGGATGAGGTGTCTACCCGCGTCTGGGAAATGCTGTTTGGAGCGATTGAGGCGTATCGCGGCAACTATTCTCATTACGTGCAGCAGCGCGAGGAGCGCGTCGAGCGGCGGCAAAAAGATTATCAGGCCCAGCAGGAGTTTATCGCCAAGGAAGAAGATTTTATCCGGCGCAACCTGGCCGGGCAGCGCACTCGTGAAGCGCAGGGGCGGCGCAAACGGCTGGAGCGCATGGAAAAAGTGGACCGTCCGGTCGAGCACAAAATGCTAAAACTGTCGCTGCAAACCACGCTGCGCTCCGGCGACCTGGTGTTAGCCACCCACGATCTGGTGGTCGGCTATCCCGATGGCCAGCCGCTCTTTACCTGTCCTGACCTGGAAATCCGGCGCGGCCAGCGCGTCGCCTTGCTCGGCCCCAATGGGGCGGGCAAAACAACCTTTATCAAGACCATTCTGGGGCAGGTCAAGCCGAAAGCCGGAGCCATTCGCTTTGGGGCGGGGGTCGAAGTTGGTTACTTTGCCCAAACCCAGGCCAGCCTCAACCTTGAAGCCAGCATCCTGGACGAAATTTTGGCGGTGCAAAACCTGCCCCTCGGCGAGGCTCGCAACTACCTGGGGCGTTTTCTTTTTTCCGGCGATGATGTGTTTAAACCCATTGGTTCGTTATCGGGGGGCGAGCGCAGCCGGGTGGCTCTGGCCAAGCTGACTTTAACCGGGTCCAACTTTCTAATGCTCGACGAGCCAACCAATCACCTTGACATTCCCTCCCAAGAGAACCTGGAGCGCGTGCTGAACGATTTTGCCGGCACTATTCTGCTGGTGTCGCACGACCGCTATTTTGTAGACGCGCTGGCCAGCCACACCTGGGCCCTTGAACCGGACACCAGGACGGTGACAGTCATCGAGGGGGGCTACAGCGATTACTTGGCTCAGCGAGAAGCGCAAAAGAGCCAGGGCGGCCAATCCAGCAATGGGTCAACACCCAAATCAACCAGTCAAGCCAGCCGCGAACAAAGCAAAGCCGAGAAGCGGGCCAGCGAAAAAAAGGCCAGGCAAATCGCCGAAATCGAGAGCCTGATTGCCGCCGCCGAGAGTCATCTGGCGGATTTGGCCCAAAAACTGGAAGCGGCCAGCCAGGCCCAAGATATTGTCCAACTGCAAAAATTGAGCCAGGATTATCAAACTAGCGAAGCCAAATTAGAGGAGTTATTAACCCAATGGACCGAACTGGAAGCAGCTTAGGGGCCAGCCCCTGGAGGAGAAAGTAATTATGGCAGAAAAAATTGTCATCGGCTTGACCGGCAATATTGCCACGGGCAAAAGTTTGGTGCTGCGCATGCTCCAAGAATTGGGCGCGGCTACGATTGACGCCGATAAATTGGCTCATGAAGCAATGTTCCCCGGCGGTCCGGCGTATCAGGCCATTGTCGAGGAGTTTGGCCGGTTTGTGGTAGACCCGGACAGCGGGCAGATCAGCCGCGACCGCCTGGGGCGGATTGCTTTTGCCGTACCGGAAGCCATGGCTCGCCTGGAAGCGATTACGCACCCGGCAGTACGTCAAGAGGTTTTGGCCCGGATAAAAGCTGCCCCAGCCCCGGTGGTGGTTGTCGAAGCGATTAAGCTGTTTGAGTCGGGGTTGACAGAGCATTGCCAATCGGCCTGGGTGGTCGTCGCACCGCCCGAGGTGCAGCTCAAGCGGCTGGTCGAGCGGCGCAAAATGTCGCCGGAACAGGCCCAGCAGCGGATCAAAGCCCAATCGCCTCAGGGAGAAAAGGTGGCCAGGGCGGACGTAGTGATAGATAACAGCGGCGATTTGGCCAGAACTTGGGCCTTGGTGAAAAGGCAGTACACGGCGCTGCTGGATGGGCGAACCGGTGCGGCCCAGGCAGTGGTGGCCGAGCCGGCTCCCGCGCCTGAAGTCAAGCCGGCTGCCGAAGTCCAGGTGGCCGAGGTTTCGATCCGCCGGGCCAAGCGGCAGGATTTAGAGGCAATGGCCAACCTGATTGCGACAGCCACCAAAGGCGCGCTCAACCCAGACCTCAGCCAAATGATGGAGTCGCTCTTCACCCGAGCGTACATCGTGGCTATGGCCGGCGACTATGTGGTCGGTGTGGCCGGCTGGCAAGCCGAAAATCTGATTGCCGGCCTGCAAGATTTTTACATGCTGCGGGATGATCTGTGGCCGAAGGTAGGCCAGCAAATGCTGGATATGATCCACGACGAGGTCAATAAGCTCTCCTGCGAGGTGGCGATAGTCTTTATCTTGAATCAGGCCGGGCCAAAACCTGTTGAATTTTTTGAAAGCCAGGGGTACACCCAGGCTCAGGCCAAAGATTTGGGCTACCTGTGGAAAGACGCGGCCAAAGAATGGCAGCCGGAAAACAGCGTGCTGCTCTACAAGAAGCTGCGCGAGCAGCGGATTATGGTGCCGATGTAAAAACTGACCGCCGACGGCAGACGGCGGACTGCTGGGAGATTTTTCGGCGGTCTGCTGTCATTGGTCGGTCGTCTCGTTATAGATGAATTCACTTTTGGAGAAACCTAATGGATGCACTCAAAAAATTTGCCGGCGACCATCCGCAAATTACCTCGTGGATCGTGCTGGCGATTGGCATGGTTATTATTTTAGTCTGGTCGGCGCGGGAGGTTGGCTTTACGCCGGGCCAATGGACAGCCCTGGTGATTACGACTATTTTGCTGGCCGGGGCCTGTGTCTGGATCATTGGCTGGGAAGATGAGGAAGACGACGCGCAAGCGTTGGCGGAACAGGCTCAGGCGGAAGTCGAGGCGAAGGAAAGCCAGTCCTGAAATGTCTTGGTCTCAACGCAATCAATCAATACCAGGCCTCTTGTTTTTAAAGAGAAACCTGGCTCCGAAAGAAATTACCGATGTCATTGTCCAATTAGACAACACTGCGGCAGATTTCACCTGGATTCGGTGCCCCTTATGCCACTGGCGGCCCGAAGCGTCAAGCCGTTGGTATTGCACTCTGTGTGGCCCGCCCGAATATTTCTTCGAGGGGTGCGGCACGGTTTGGAATACATTTACCACCCGTGGGCTGTGTCCGGGCTGCGGGCACCAATGGCGCTGGACGGCCTGTCTGTCCTGCGGGGGTTGGTCGCTGCACGAGGATTGGTATGCTACGGAAATAGATTAAGGGATCATTGCCTGGGCTGGTCCGGCTCTGTCGCTGCCCCGCTCGTTTCTGACATACCTTTATCCATCCCCGTCATCGCCCAATGCACCCGCCCGATGTCCTCCAACGTGACCGGCGGGTTGACCTCCGGCACCCAGAAAAAGCGGGCGCTCTGGAAATCTTGAGTTAGACGCCCTTGCTCCAGGAATGGTTCGCTGATCGGTAGACCGAAGCGCACTGTGCCGCCATGAGCCTCGAAGTAGTGCAAAAAGTCGCCGCTGAGGGTGTGGCCGGTTTCGGGAAAGTAGCGCCGGTTGGGATCATCAGCACGGGGAATCAACCCGGCGGGAAGGGGCGGGCGGCGGCGCTGCAAGAGATCGCCCAGCCAGCCGACGGTGATCCGGTAGGCCGGCTGATTCTCCGGGTGGCGTTCCAGCCGGCCCTTTTCAAAATATTGCACCGTCCAGCCATCCACCTCTATTTCCTCAGTCAGCGGATAGCCGAGGCCCTCCACGCCGCCGTAGGTATTAAAAAAAAGCCAAAAATCGCCGCGCACGGTATGGCCCGTTTCGATAAAATAGTGGGTTTCCGCTTCGGCGGCGCTCGATACTAGCCGTCCCTGGCAAGCGGTCAGGATAACAATAATCACAGCAATAATGCATTCGACTCTCAATGTGGGCAACATTCAGTGAAATTCACTCATTTTGAAATACAAGGCTGGCCTTGGGTTTCTCCATTCAACTTCGGCGGTCTGCGGTCAGTTGCCTGTGGTCGTCGTAGTCTACCAAAAGTCCTCTCAGTATGCAATGCCGCTGGCCTTTTTTAATGTGACAGACAGCTCAGAAAATGTTATAATTGGGGTAATGGCAGCCATAACCCGTTCTCGAACTCAATCTTTCGGCCTCCGCCCGATGGATCCGTTGAAAGATTTGCGAGGCGTGGCCGATCTCATCGAAGAGGCCTTCGCCGACGACCTCGACCGTTCCGGCCAGAGTGCCTTGCGCGAGCTGCGCTGGTTGAGCTATATGAAACCCCTCTTGTGGTGGATGGTTATTTTCAGTTCCGACCATAACGATTTCCTGTCGGGCTTTGTCTGGGAGGAAGATCGCAAGATTGTGGGTAATATTACGGTCAACCGGACTGCGCCTGGCTCACGGCGCTGGCTCATCAGCAACGTCGCCGTTTCCAAAAATTATCGAGGCCGGGGCATTGCCCGCGGCTTGATGTACGCCGGCTTGGAACTGGTCAAGGAATACAACGTCGCCTCAATCTCTCTGCAAGTCCGCGCCGACAATACCGCAGCCAGGCATCTCTATGAGTCGCTTAACTTCAGAGAAATCTCCGGAACAACCTATCTGCACCTCCAGCGTATCCCCAAAGTAGACAAACAGGCTTTGCCGCCCCTGCCGACTGAAGTCAGGCTGCGACTCCGCCACTTTGACGCTATTGACGCCCGTCAGGCCTATCACCTGGCCAGCGCCTCCGTGCCCCCCGAAGTTCAAAGAGAGTGGCCGCTACGGCAAACCCGCTTTCGGCTGGACGGCCAGGAGCAGTGGCTGACCAACTTTTTCCACAAAGTTGTGGGCGGCGGTTCGGCGGCGTATTGGGTAGTGGAGAATGGGGACAGCTTTGTGGCGACGCTCAATATCCATCCCGGCGTTTTGGGTAAAGCTCACCAGCTTGATCTTACCGTTCACCCGGACTGGCGGGGTTATCTGGAAAAGCCGTTGATTGGCCGGGCACTGGCTTATTTATACCCGTGGCGGAGTGCAGGCATTTCCCTCAAGCATCCCGCCGATCATAAAGAGGCCATTGAAGTCTACAAGGATTTTGGCTTTAATGAAAGCCAGACCCTCATTTGGATGAAGTATGATAGTTGAGACAAAAAAGGCAACTAAGTCACGCTATGTTAGATTTGTCCGTTATCATTGTAAATTACAATACCCGCGATTTATTGAGAGATTGTCTCAATAGCATCTATGCCAGCCAGGGCCAACTTAAATTTAATACGGTCGTAGTAGATAATGCTTCATCTGACGACAGCGCCAAAATGGTGGAAACGGAGTTCCCCCAGGTTATTCTGCTGACCAACCAGATGAATGGTGGTTTTGCTTATGCCAATAACCAGGGCCTGCGCCAAGTCGGATTTAACGCCGATGGTTCGCGTCAGCCGGATGCCCCCCGTTACGCCTTACTGCTCAATCCCGACACGCTTCTGCCGCCCACGGCGCTGGCCGACATGGTGGCTTTTATGGACAATCATCCTGAGACCGGCGCTGTTGGGCCGAAGCTGGTTCGGCCCGATGGCACTCTTGACCGGGCTTGCCGCCGTACCTTCCCGACGCCAGAGGTCAGTTTTTACCGCATGATTGGCCTCTCCAAACTCTTTCCACGTAGCCGGCTGTTTGGCCGCTATAATATGACCTTTGCTGACCCAGATGAATTGATCGAGGTGGACTCGGTGGTGGGGGCGTTTATGCTGGTCCGGCGGGAGGCAATTGCTCAGGCGGGCCTGCTGGATGAAACCTACTTTATGTATGGCGAAGATTTAGACTGGGCTTATCATATCAAGGCTCACGGTTGGAAGATCTACTACAATCCGGCAGTGACTGTCACCCATGTCAAACGAGCCGCCAGCCGTCACAGCCCCAAAGCCCAGATAGAATTTTACCGGGCCATGGACATTTTCTATCGCAAGTTCTACGCCGACAGCACACCCTTCTGGCTGCATGGGCTGGTGGTGACCGGCATCAACTTACCCTGGCGATATTTGCAGTTGAAGTACTATCTCTCCAATCTATTCAAAACCAACAAGCTTAACCATACCCCTTCAACGGAGGTGCAGCGATGAAACAAAACTCGCGCTTAATATTTGCCATCTCCCTGGTCGTCGTTGACGCGCTTATGGCCGGGCTGGCTTTTTTTGTTGGTTATCAACTCCGCTTGCGTTCGGATTATGAAAACATCCAACCGTTTTCAGCCTATTGGGGAATGTTGATTGTCCAGGTTGCGGCGATTTTGATTGTCTTCTTTTTTTATCGGCTGTATCATCGCCAACGCTCCCTCTCCTATGTGGACCAATTTTACTCTATCTTTGGCGCTGCCTCTGTAGGCATGATTATTTCAATTGCGCTCATATCTTTCTTTTTCAAGAATCAGCTTGATTATCCGCGCTTGATGATGGTTTATGTGTGGATGCTGACCATCATTTTTACTTCTCTAGGCCGGGCTATCCAGTCACGAGTGCAGCTTAGCCTGCAAGCCCGAAATTGGGGCGAGGAACGGGTGTTAATTGTCGGCACTGGCGAAGTGGGACGCATGGTGATGCAAAAAATCAAACGCACCCCTGGCCTGGGCTATCGAGTGGTCGGCTTTGTAGACGATGAGGCCAAGGTCAGGGCTGTTCAGGACTGCCCGGTGCTGGGGAACACCGACGCCATTCCTGAACTAATCCTATCGCAAAAAATCAACGAGGTCATTATTGCCATGCCCGAAGCCTCGCATCAGGAAATCCTCAAAATCGCCAGCAAATGTGATCGGGGCCGAGTGACGATCAAGGTTTTTCCCGACGTATTTCAAATTATGGCGACTGAGGTTTCCATTGGTGACTTGGGCGGACTACCTCTACTGACTATGCGGGATATTGCCCTGCGTGGCTGGCGGCTGACTGTGAAGCGAGTCATTGACATGGTTGGCAGCGCGGTAACCCTGGTCATCCTATCGCCGATTATGATGCTCCTGGCGGTGTTAATTAAACTCGACTCCGAAGGGCCGGTGTTTTACACGCAGGAGCGCATGGGCCTGGACGGCAAACGCTTTATGATGCTCAAATTCCGTTCCATGCGGGCCAATGCCGAAGAGGAAACCGGGCCGGTGTGGGCTACTGCCGACGACAAGCGGCGCACGCGCCTGGGGACTTTCATTCGCCGCTTCTCGATTGACGAGTTTCCGCAATTTATCAATGTTTTGCTTGGAGATATGAGCTTGGTCGGCCCCCGCCCCGAACGGCCCATTTTTGTCGAGCAGTTCAAACAGAGCATTCCGCGTTATATGGATCGCCATCGCGAGAAAGCGGGTATTACCGGTTGGGCTCAGATCAATGGTCTCAGGGGTGATACCTCGATTATCGAACGGACCAAGTATGACCTGTGGTATATCGAGAATTGGTCGGTGGCGCTGGATTTGCGAATCTTGATTCGGACTGTACTCAATGTTTTCATTGACCGCAATGCTTATTGAGAGGCGAGGATGCAGAGTAAGAATCTTCGTCGGGTCCTCGCACTGGCGCCTCATCTTTTTCTGATTGTTTCACGTGAAACATCTACCCCACTTTGAGGAGAATTCATTGCCCCATATTTGTGACTACGAAGGCAGTCACTACCGGACCGACTTTTGGGAGGGTCAGAATCGTGCCTATGAAGACCGTGTTGAACGCATTGCTCTCCAGAACCTGCTGCCACCGCAGGGGCAGCGGCTCATCGAAATTGGGGCCGGATTTGGCCGTCTGGCAGATCTGTACCAGGGCTACCAGCAGGTCATTCTCACTGATTACGCCCGGACACAGTTAGAAGAAGCGCAGAAATATTTGGGCCCTGATAGCCGATTTGTCTATGTCGTCTCCGATATTTACCACATGCCCTTTGTGGACAATCTATTCGAAACGCTGACTATGGTCAGGGTGATGCACCACCTGACTGATGTGCCTGCCGCCCTAAGTGAACTGCACCGTCTGCTTGCTCCCAATGGCATGGCGGTAATCGAGTACGCCAGCAAGTTCCATCTTAAAGCTTTACTACGCTGGCTGCTAGGCCGGCAGAAGTGGAGTCCTTTTGACCCCTTGCCTCATGAATTTGTCGAACTGAACTTCAACTTTTACCCCACCTGGATGCACCAGCAATTTGAAAAAGCGGGCTTCCAGTTAAGAAATGTTCGCTCTGTCTCCCACTATCGTATCAATTTACTAAAACGCCTTTTGCCGACCTCCCTGCTGGTAACGCTGGATAGTTGGGCCCAACCGACGGGTAACTGGTGGCAGCTCACACCAAGCATCTTTGTTCAAGCTCAAGCGCACAAAACACCCGTTCAAACAACGCCAAATTTTTTTCGCTGCCCCATTTGCCACTCTGCTCACCTTGTCCGCACCAAACCCGAATCTGAACTGACTTCGGAAGAAGTACTCATTTGCCAGGACTGTCAGCGCCACTGGTCTTATAAAGATGGTATCTACGATTTCAAAACTCCCTTGAATAAGATCTCCCCAAAAATATAGGAACAGTAATTAGACTTTTCTGCTATTTGCCACCTGCTACCTCTCAATTTACCATAATGTTACTATGCGTATTGAAAAATTAATATAGTTATGTTATGATAAGGTAAAAATCCCGGTTGCCCCTATTATTATGTTTAGTAGATTGGCGAAAACAAGGAGACCCGATGATGAAGCTATCGGCCCAAAGAAACAAGATTTTAGCCACTGTACTCTTGACTTTTTTAATTTTGTCAACCTTTCTTATCTCCGGCTTTACCGTCGCCACGTTTGATAAGACTATTGAAAGAGAACTTCCTCCTAACCAGGGCAGCGCCGTTAATCTTATTAGAAACCCCGGCTTTGAAGAGCGAGATCCCAACGGCAACAACGGCGTCGCCCTCCATTGGCTCCCGTATAGCAATGGACAAGCTTGGTTCGGCTGGTACGACGAAACATGGGTTGAAGCAGTGCGCACCGGTAAACGTGCTCAACTGATGGAAATCTTTCAAGTAGAGCCTAATATTCTGGACCGGGTTATCGCTATTCACCAAACCGTAGACGTAACTGCCAATTCCACCTACAGTCTGACTATTAACGCCATTATGCGCAGCCAGACTCAAGCCGCCGATCGCAACAAACATGAATTTGAAATGCACTGGGGCGTTGATTTTTCGGGCCAGGGCAACTATGATAATGTCGAAACCTGGGTTCTGATGCCGCTGACCGAGCAGTTTCGCCTGGGATCAACCGGTGAATATCCGGAAGACATACCCCTCTTCTATGAGACTGTTACCGGCACCATCCAGACAGGTGGTTCTAACCGCATTACCCTATTCATCCGGGGCCTCAAAAAGTTCCCCACCGGCACGGAAGTCAACTTTGATGTGGATGATGTCTCTTTAATTGGCGCAGGGGCAGCTCCGCAACCCCTTGTGCCGACGACAGGGCAGACCAATCCCGCCGCACCCAATCAACCGACCAGCAACCTGCCCGCTTCCGGCGCAATTCTGCCGAGAAATATTTCCGGCGGCGCTCTTGCTATTAGCGGGTTGGTGTTGATTGCTCTGGGTGTCAGTGCGGCAGTGGGTCTTTTCAATCGTAAAGACTGGCCTTAAATCAGCTCCTAAAGCAGTAAAAAGAGGCAGCGAAAGTTATTCGCTGCCTCTTTTTGATTCCAAACCTAGTTGCCTTGTTCTCTGCTACAAAATGTAGTATACTGTGTTGCAAGATGCCACTAGTTATGGTATTTTATGTACCCCTAGGATCAGTCGTTAATAATCTTAGCTTTGAAAAACATTCTTTGCCGACCAGGGGAGGTCAGTCATGCAAGTCTCCTGCCTACAAGAAAATTTAGCCAAGGGGTTGAGTATCGTCGGACGCGCCGTAGCCAGCCGGAGCACTCTGCCGGTTTTGTCAAATGTCCTGCTGGCAACGGATAACGGCCAGCTCAAACTTTCTGCGACTAATTTGGAAATTGGCATTAACTGCTGGGTGGGAGCAAAAATAGCCCAGGAAGGGGCGATTACTGTCCCTGCTCGACTGCTCGGCGAGTTTGTCAACTCGCTGCCGCCAGAACGGATTGATTTGAAGCTGGACGAAAGCACCCAAACGCTTAACCTGCGTTGCGCCCGTTTTGAGTCAAATATCAAAGGCATTGACGCGCAGGAGTTTCCGATTGTGCCCACCGCCGCCAGTGGGGGCGACGCTATGATCAAGCTCGAACCGTCGTCGCTGCGAACCATCATAGATCAGGTTGTTTTTGCCGCCGCCACCGACGAAAGCCGGCCCATTTTAACCGGCGTTCTGGTTCAATTCAACGAGGACAACTTGACCATGGCCGCCGCCGACGGCTTTCGCCTCTCTGTTAAAGCGACCGTCCTCAAACAGAATTTTGGCGACATGATGGAGGTCATCATTCCGGCTCGGGCCTTAATGGAACTGGGTCGCATCACCGGCGACCAGGAGCAGCCGGTTGAGGTCGTCATTACCCCGGCCCGCAAGCAGATACTTTTTCACTTGCAAGACATTGACCTGGTCTCTCAACTAATCGAGGGTAAATTCCCTGATTACAACCAGATCATTCCCAAAGGTTATGCCACTCGCAGCGTAATGGACACCGGCAGCTTTCTCAAAGCTGTGCGTGTGTCGCACCTGTTTGCCCGCGACTCAGCCAACATTGTCAAGCTTGAAATCACTCCCACCGGCGATGAACTGATGAATGGCCGTATCACGCTGGTGGCCACCAGCGCCGAATTGGGCGACAACGTGGCCGACGTGGATGCCTCCATTGAAGGCAACCCCATGGAGATTGCCTTCAATGCCAAATATTTGATTGATGTACTCTCGATCATTGACAGTCCCCAGGTGGTCCTGGAAACTAGTGCCGCCTCCAGTCCCGGCGTCATCCGGCCTATTGGCGATGACAAGTTTACCCACGTCATTATGCCGATGCATATTTCCCGGTGAGTTTGTTAGTCGCTCAAAAAAGGTCCGATTTAACGAGTGAGTGATACGTGGTGCGTAAAAACGGAACACGCACCACGTTTGGGCTTATTTAATTTCTGAACCTTTTAGGACTCCACAATTACCGGAATTACCATCGGCTGCCGCTGCGTTTCACTGTAAAGCAGTTCACTCAAAGCTTTGCGGATGGTGATTTGCGGGTCTTGATATCCGTTCATGCGCAGCGCTGCAATGACCTCATCCTCGGCTCGCTCGATTAATTCCAGATTATCTTTAACAAACACAAAGCCGCGCGTAACAATTTGCGGGCGGCCTATGAGGCGGCCTGTTTTTTGATCCAGTCGAGCCACGGCCAACACAAAGCCATCCTGCGACAGCATTTCACGGTCGCGCAGTACGGCCGGACCAATATCACCCACGCCGCTGCCGTCCACAAAGACCCAGCCGCCGGGAACCCGGTCGGCCACACGAGCGCCATTTTCGTCAAACTCGACAACCATCCCGTTTTCGACAATGAAAATATTCTGCTCAGGAACACCCTGACCGCGCGCCAATTCTGCATGAGCATGCAGATGGCGCGGTTCCCCGTGAACGGGCATGAAGTATTTCGGCTTGACCAGGCTGAGCAGTAACTTTAGCTCTTCCTGGCTGGCGTGACCGCTCACGTGGACGTTGTCGGCCTTGCCATTGATAACTCGTGCGCCGCGCTTGAACAACTTGTTGATCGCTCGTCCCACCATGTAGTCGTTCCCAGGAATGGTGCGCGAGGACATGACCACCGTGTCCCCCGGCTTGATGGTGATATGCCGGTGCTTGCCATTGGCCATGCGTCCGAGGGCGGCGCTTGGCTCGCCCTGGCTGCCGGTCGCAATGATGGCAATCTGGTGATCGGGACGACCTTTGAGGCGGGGCAGGTCCACCAGCACTCCCGGTGGCACATTGAGATACCCCAAGTCTTGCGCCCGCCCGACACTCTCTTCCAGGCTGCGCCCATCTACGGCGACGACCCGGTTGTGCCGGGCCGCGGCATTGATAATTTGCTGTACCCGCGAAATCAGCGAACCAAAGGTGGCCAGGATGACTCGCCCCTTGGCCTCGCGGAAAACTTTATCCAGCCCTTCGTCCACGGTTTTTTCAGAAGGGGTAAAGCCGGGATTATCGGCATTGGTGCTATCAGCCAGGAGGACCAACACGCCTTCAGAGCCAAAGCGGGCCAGCGTCCCGAAATCGGGCGGCAGCCCCCAGGTGGGCGTGTGATCGAATTTGAAATCGCCACTGTGGATGATCAGCCCCACCGGGGTGCGAATCGCCAGCCCGACCGCATCGGGGATGGAGTGACAGACATGGAAAAACTCCACCTCAAAAAGGCCCCCCAGCGCCAGGCGCTCCCCCGGCGCGACGACATGCAGATTAGCCCGGCTGGCCAACCCGTGTTTTTGCAGCTTGACATCAATCAAGCCAATGGTCAGGCGGGTGGCGTACACCGGCGCATTGATTTCGGCCAGGAGGTAGGGCAGCGCCCCAATGTGGTCCTCATGGCCATGGGTCACAACGATGCCGCGCACCCACTCTTTTTTATCTTTTAGATATTGGCTCCAGTCGGGGATGACCAGGTCAACGCCGAGCATGTCCTGCTCGGGAAACATCACACCGGCGTCAATAATCAGTACATTGCGGCCATATTCCACGGCCAGCATATTTTTTCCGACTTCGCCCAGCCCTCCCAGGGGCACTAGTTTTAATTTTTGAATGGTTGCCATAGGTAATTTCTCCTTGAAATTATAGTAAATGGTTATTGAGTTTGGCAATCTGCAGAAGCGTTTTACAAAAAAGCCCCGGTGTGTCCGGGGCTGGTTCATCAAATTGATGGATCGAGTGGCTAGGCACGGGTGACTTCTAAAGCCACCGGACCTCGGGGCCTGTGATTGACCGAGAATTCAACTCGATCACCGGCTAATAGGTTTTTGAATTGATTTCCAATAATCGCCTGGTAGTGGACAAAAACATCCTCACCAATTCCTGCATCAATATACCCGTAGCCTTTGGCCGCATCAAACCACTTAACCGTTCCCGTTATTCGCTCAGACACGATTAAATACCTCTTTGCTTAAGAATTATATTTTAACTGTTCGTTTTTATTCATTTTTGAGCCAAAAAAAAACCGCCGGATTAATGCTGCTAGACTCCTGCGGCTGGCCCAGAGAAACTGCACTTGCTTTTATAATTGTGAATGATTATACAACTTGAGGGACTTTTGTCAAATCATGTTAACCCTTTTTTACTGCCCAAGTTATCCCCATGTTATGCACAAAGTTATACGGGTAGTTATTTTCTGTTACTCACAACTTATCCACAAAAAGATTGTGACTAACCATAACTTTTCTTAAAAAAAAGTTAGAAGGAGCTTTTTTTAAGGTCTAGCTATTGCCAGGGGTTAGCAGGTTTGGTAAAATTCGACTCGACTGTAGCGGAGGGTTCTTCTTTCCTCATTAGCATTCATTTTTTGCCATAGAATTTTGGGTTTTATCATCCCTATCTCTTTATAACACCCACGAAAAGAGATAGGTTCTTAAATTGCAACTTTTTGTCTGCAATTTATCTGTTCTTGAGACTTTCCGCGGTAAGATCTCCGGCACACAGTCACCGTCTATACAAAATAATCCACCAACCCGAATCCAGTTCACCCTCACCACCGAGTCGCATATTAAACGTAAAGGTCAACTTTCGTTGCACCCTGTACGTTTTTGTCTCTAAATCGTTCCTGAAGCTGTTATGTCCTCAGTATTTTAGGGAGATTTTTATGGATACCGACCAAGTTTGGCAGGCAACCCTAGGTCAGTTACAATTGCAAATGACACGGGCCACTTTTGATACCTGGATCAAAGATACCCGTATCGTTGCTCAGGATAGCGATAGGCTAGTCATTGGAACCAAAAGTGCTTTTGCTAAAGATTGGCTCGAAAATAGACTTTTTGCTACGATTAGTCGAGCAGTGACCCATGTATTGGGGCGCGCTGTCAATATTCAATTCACGGTAGACCATCTGACTGCGGAAGCTATCAGTGACCAGCCCCCGCCCCCTTTGCTCCAGAGTCCGGAACCGGCGAACGGACAGACTTCAAAGAACGCCAACAACAACGGTAATGGTCATTATCGCGAAACCAAAGAGCGCCTCATGCTAAACCACAAGTACGTCTTCGAACAGTTTATTGTCGGTGCTTCAAATCGCTTGGCCCACGCCGCGTCTCTGGCGGTAGCCGAAAGACCCGCCGATGCCTACAATCCGCTCTTCCTGTACGGAGGGGTAGGTTTGGGGAAAACCCATCTTCTCCAGGCTATCGCCCATTATGCTCTGGCCCGCGGCCGGACGGTGATTTATACTTCATCCGAAACCTTTACCAATGACCTGATCAATGCCATCCGCAGCCAATCCACCGACTTATTTCGCGAAAAATACCGTACGACCGATTTTCTTTTGATTGACGATATTCAGTTTATTGCCGGTAAAGAAAGCACCCAGGAAGAATTTTTCCACACCTTTAACACCCTCCACTCCTCCGGTGGCCAGATTGTCTTATCCAGCGATCGGCCGCCCAAGGCGATCACTACCCTGGAAGACCGCCTGCGCTCCCGCTTTGAATGGGGTCTTTTGGCCGACGTGCAGCCACCTGACCTGGAAACCCGCATCGCCATCTTACGCTTCAAAGCCGACTCCCAGGGCGTACGCGTTCCCGACGATGTGATGGAATTCATCGCCCGGCGCGCTCAGAACAACATCCGCGAACTGGAAGGGGCGCTCAACAAGGTCATTGCTCACGCCGCCATGATGCGCCACCCGATCAATATCGAGCTGGCTAATGCCGCTCTGCAGGACATCGTCTCGCGGCAAGCTGAACTTACCGTTGAGCAGGTTATCGCTGCTGTAGCCACTTTTTATCGCATTGAAGTAGAGGTTCTCATCAAACGGGGGCGCAGTAAGGAAGTGGCCTTTGCCCGGCAGATGGCCATGTACCTGGCCCGAGAGGAAACCGGCGCATCGCTCCCCCAAATCGGCGAGGCCCTAGGTGGACGTGACCACACCACGGTCATGTACGGGTGGGAGAAGATTGCCTCCCAAATTGAACAAAATGATCGGCTGCGCCGGGAGATGCTCTCTATTCGAGAGATAATTTATCAACAAAAGAGACATTAACTCAGCGCCTCGCCCTCTATTTTTGCGCTGTTCAAAAAAGGCAACTGTTCGCGTGCAGTTGCCTTTTTTGGTTAATAACAGTCTAAAATTGTGGATAACTGTGCGAATAACTGTGGATAACTGATTCTCACTGGGGATAACTTTGCTTCAATCTGGATAAAATACCTATTGCCCAAAACGGCCGGCTCTGGCAAAAACAAAATTTTTAAAAATTCTTCCAAACCCGGCTTACTCCCAACAACCATTCGAGGTAGACACAAATTTGGCTTAAATAACGATGACGGACCTTCAAGCTGTTCCGTTTCTATCTCCATCACAGCAAATTTTTGCTCAATTTTGTGGATAACCCCTAGATAACTGTGGATAAGTAGCCCTATTTGGGGATAACTTTTAAGCTTCCTCAATTAATCCAATTGGGTCTGTATCCACGTAAATACTACATATAGGTACAACTAGCCTCCCCCACCCAAAATATAGAAATCACCTAATTTGACAAAATTTGCCAACTTTATCTATTAAAACTCCTTCTTTTTTATCCTCAGAATTATCCCCACAGCTTTTGAAGCCCCCTAATCAACATATAGTCGTCTTACTTACTTTCTCGCTATATCTAGTAGTAAAGGCGTGACTTCCAGGGTTTATCCACTTATCCCCAATCTCTACTATATATTACTAAATAAAGATTAATCATGACAATAACAAATAGGATAACTTATTCTATAGTCCAGATGACGTTTATCTTTAAATGAGGTATAATGTTCCGAAATCTCGGTCAATCCTAAAATGTTCTTAATTCATGCGCCCTATATGGTGGGTTTTGTTATCAATAATTGTCGCGGCTTTGAGCTTTTTGGGACTCTACTACGTTATTACTAATCTCTGGCCCAATCTAGATACAGTTTTAGCTCAGCCTCAACTGCTCTTATTCACCTTTTTATTTTTTGGACTGGGTGGCGCCACCATTCCGATCACAGCTTATTTTAATCACCGCTTTGCCAGACCGGGCTGGTTAGAGCGTGACAAAACCCGGCTCATCCGGCAAGGGGCTTGGGTTGGGTTTCTCGGCATCGTGCTGGCTTATCTCCAGATGATTCGGGCCTTGAATTGGACAATTGCCGCCGTGCTGTTAGGTGTCTTTATTCTGATTGAAACCTTTTTCCTGACGCGAGGATAAAAACGTGCAGGCTCAACTTCGCCAGTTGCCCAGCGTAGACAAACTTCTGCAGAACGATCAACTCGCTCCACTGACTGAAATTCACGGTCGTGTCCTGGTTGTTGATGCCATTCGGACCGTATTAGACCTGGCCCGCCAGCGTATTATGGCCGGCCAATCAATGCAGCCTGCCGCTGCGTTGGTTGAAGCCATTTTGGCCCGCCTCTCCGTCACCGTACGCCCCTCTTTGCAACCGGTAATTAATGCAACCGGCGTGATTATCCATACCAACCTGGGCAGGGCTTTATTAAGTCAGCGCGCTCAACAAGCTATGCTTCAGGTTGCCTCGACTTATTCCAACCTGGAATACGACCTGGAAGCAGGCGCGCGTGGCTCCCGTTATACCCATGCCGCCGATCTGCTCTGCCGCCTTACGGGCGCTGAAGCTGCCGTGGTGGTCAATAACAACGCCGGCGCAGTCATCCTGGCCTTAAGCGCCCTGGCCAAAGATAAAGAAGTTATCATTAGCCGGAGCCAACTGGTTGAAATTGGCGGCGGGTTTCGTATCCCAGAGATTATGGCCCAATCCGGTGCGCATTTGGTCGAGGTTGGAACAACCAATCGCACTTATCGGCAGGATTTTGAACAAGTCATTGACCTGCAGCGCACCGGCCTGTTGCTGAGTGTCCACTATAGCAATTATCAAATCATCGGCTTTACCACCCAGCCCACCCTGGCCGAGCTGGCCGAATTGGCTCAATCCTATCACCTCCCATTCATGGAAGACCTCGGTTCGGGTACGCTCCTGGATACGGTTCCCTTTGGTTTGGCTCACGAGCCGACCATCCAGGAGAGCTTGGCGGCTGGCGTTGATTTGGTCACTGCCAGCGGTGATAAGTTGTTGGGTGGTCCCCAGGCTGGGCTAATTCTGGGCCGAGCGGCGCTCATCGAGCAGATCAAAAAGCACCCCTTGATCCGTGCCTTGCGGGTAGATAAAATTACCCTGGCGGCTCTGCAAGCCACCCTCTTAGCTTATCTCGAAGGTAAGGCTACCATTGAAATTCCCGTTTGGCGCATGATCGCGGCTGATCTGGCCACCTTGACTCGTCGCGCTCAGAATTGGCGTCGCGCCTTGCGCAGTCTATCCCAATTTGCCAATTTGCCGTTACAGGTAGTAGACAGCGTTTCAACTGTGGGCGGTGGCAGCTTGCCCGGTCAAACCCTGCCAACTAAAGCTCTGACTGTGACCGTTCCCTCCGTAGATGCCCTGGCCGCCCAATTGCGCCAGGCTGACCCGCCCGTCATCGCCCGTATTGACAACGGGCAGCTCCTGCTCGACCCGCGCACCGTCCTGCCAGAGCAAGATAAAGCACTTGTCGCTGCTCTCGAATACGCTCTGACCACTGCAAAATGATTTCTTACAGTTCATTAGACCCGGATTTGATGTTCAATAGTCAACTGTCAATTATCAATTATCAATTGACTGTTAGCCATTGACGATTAGAATGGGCACACTTTACCTTGTCGCCACGCCGTTAGGCAACCTGGAAGATATTACCCTGCGCGCATTGCGGATTTTGCGGGAAGTGTCCCTCATCGCCACCGAAGATACTCGCACCACCGGCCAGTTGTTAAAACATTTCGACATTCGTCGCCCGCTGGTCAGCTACTATGAACACAATAAAGTGACACGCCTGGAGCGTATCCTGGCTGCGTTGGCCGAGGGGGACGTAGCCCTGGTGTCCGAGGCCGGTACCCCGCTTCTCTCTGACCCCGGCTATGAATTGGTGCGCGCCGCGATTGAGCAGGGGTTCCAGGTGGTTTCTATTCCCGGCCCCAGTGCTCTGATGGCCGCCCTGCCGGCCACTGGCTTACCCACTAATCGCTTTCTTTTTCTGGGATTCTTACCCCGTAAACGCGGCGACCGCCAGAGGTTCTTGCAAGAAGTTGCGGCTGAACAGGCAACCCTGGTCTTTTTTGAAGCGCCTCATCGTCTGCGGGAGACTCTTGCCGATATGATTAATCTTTTGAGCGGGGATCGTTCTGTTGCGGTTTGCCGGGAATTAACCAAACTGCACGAAGAAATCTGGCGGGGCACACTGGCCGAGGCGCAGCAGGAGTGGATGCAGCGAGAGCCTCGGGGCGAGTTTACCCTGGTTGTGGCCGGTGCGCCGCCTCAAAAAGAGTGGAATCAAGCCCAGGTAGAAGCAGGGTTAGCTCAGGCTCTGGCTGGCGGCGCCTCTGTTAAAGACGCCGTGCGCCAGTTGACCGACCAGAGCGGTTGGGGCAAACGCGAAGTTTATTCTCTGGCTCAGAAAATAAAAGAGGCTGAAGCGGAGGAGGTAGCGCATGGCCATCTCAAAAAGTGAGGCCCGCAAATTAACGATCAATGTTACCGAAATGGGAGCTCAGGTTTTACGGGGTGTTTTAACCGTAGGACCGGATGGGGCCGCCATCAATAATGTGCCAGTTTTAGAATGGCTCGCTCAACATGCCGGCGTTGAAATCATGTTGATTGCGACGCCGGTGGGCAATGCCGTTGACGCAACTGAATTAAAAACCTGCTCTCGCTGTGGCCGGGATTATAAAGGCGACGCTTGCCCTCACTGCGCCGAGGCGCGGGCAAGGCTACGAGGGTAAGAACGTTCCATGTTGAACGTTCAACGTTCGATGATGAACTTTGCCAGTTGATCCGCAGTTTGGCGACACTGATGCCGGATCATCCCTAACGGCACGTTTGAACTGAGCGCCAGCGACAACAAAATTCCTTCCCCTAAACTTAACGAATAGAGACGATACTCACTGCCTTCGTGTAAACTCTGGGCAAAGCGACCCGCTCGCTCACCCAAAAAACTGGCAGCCTGGGCGGCTGCCTGGGAGCTTTGCGCCACCAGCAGGGTTAGTTCCCGGCACTGAACTCGACTGAGCATCCCGGCCTGGGCAATCAACTCCAGACCGGCAATGAGTAAGATCGCTTCAGCCCGAACTTCTCGGTTTAGGTCATCCAGGAGACGTAGAATTTCGGTTTCATTGGCTCGGAGGTAACGAATGGTTTCTTGCGGCACCGTAACAAAAGTTAAGGGAGAATTTTCGTCCACCATAATGGCGCTTTCAACGGCTACAGGAGCCGGCGCTGTTTGGGGAACCACGGGTGCGGGAGGCGGAGAGGCTGGCGGCATGGCGGCAGGACGAGCAGGCGGCGGTGGAGCAGCCGGTTTTGCCGGAGGAGGCGGAACGGGGGCAGGCGCAGGACGTGCCTGCGGAACACTTTTGCGCTGCCCGGTGGCCTGATCTATCAAATCGGGTAAGTCGCCCACAAAAAACGGCTTGGTTAGAATGCCGTTGATCTCCAGGGCCTTAATCTTATCTGGTAGGTCCTGGCCTATTAACGGGATCATCATAATCCGCATCCCGTTTTTGGCTTCGCGGATAGCCTGTATCAGCTTGGCCGGGGGCATATCCGTCAAGGCCATGTCAATAATCACCAAATCAAAGGCTTGCTCAATTACTGCCTGTAAGGCATCGCTGCCGCTATGAACCCACTTGGCAGTATACTGGCCGCTGTTTTGCAGCCCCTCTTTGAGCATGAAGCCGAAGCCTTCGTCACTGTCAACTACAAGAATATTCGCTTTTGCCATGGCTGTCTATAAACATTGATGAGAGAATTAGTGGCTTAAAGATGGTTTATCTTAACTTATAAACCATTGTAATGTCATTTTTCACAAAAGTCAACACGATTGTCAAGGGGCTTATCGGCGGCTTCTACTCACCAACCAGAAAATCAAACCGGTGATAACCAGCAGTCCCAGCATGACCAGGCCAGTAACAAGCCAAAAGGTAACTGGGGCGTTCTGAGCAGGGGACGCGGGCGGCACAGTTGCCACAGGTGTAGCTTCTGGAGCAGGTAGGGTCAGCAGGGCCACGGGTGTGGCGCTGGGTTGAGGTGTGAATGTGGCCGTAAGTGTGGGCGGCGGTGGGCTTTGCTTGAGTTCCAGCGACTCCGGTGCAGGCACTTCGGCTGGAGCAGCCGCACTCTCGGTGGCAAATTGATCTGTTTGGGCTTCGGCGCTTGCGGCAGCATTCTCTGGAGGAACTGGTTCTGTGGGAGCGGCCGCGCTTTCCGCGGCCATTTGCCCTGCTGCTGCCGATTCGGCTTCTCCCCCGGCTTTCTCTTGAGGAGCTTCCTCAGCCGGGGCGGCAAAGGTCAAAACCGTTGGCGCCGGTGAGGGTGTCGCCGTGACTTCAGTGGTAGCGGCCGGAGCCTCTGCGGCTAGAGACTGCTCGGTTGCGTCGCTCTCATCCGCCTGGGTGGCCGTAATTGTTTGGTCTTCAGCCAAAGGAACTTCATCTGCCGTTGAGGGGGCGGCCTGGTTAACCGTTTCATCCGGGGATGGGATAGCCAGGGCAGCCACCGATGCCGCGGCGGTAGGGGTAGCCGCGGCCGCCGCAGACTCAGCGGCCGCAGCCAGCACTTCTTCTGTGGCTGGAGCCTGGGTCGCAGCTTCCCTGGCGGCAGATCCAGCCGGAGCGGCTTCTTCTTGCGTCGCCGGTTCGGCCGGAGCGGCGGCTGATTGGGCTTCTGGAGCGACAGTAGGGGCAACTGCCGGAGCTTTGGCAAGCTCTGCGGCGGGTTGGCTGGCCCCGCCAAACTGCATGCTCCAGAAGATGCCGCCAGCCGCGAGTACGAACAACAGCATGGCTGCCAGCGCGGCTACCCTCTTAAACCAAATAGGTAAGCCGAAGAAGCTCTTTGGGGCAGGCGTCACGGTTTTCACAGCCGCTTCGGTCAGGGTAAAGGGCCGAGGGGCCGACATGGGCGGCAGGGCTGTTACCAGGGCCACTGTTCGGCGCAGCAGCTCTAACTCCCGCTGCAATTCAGCCGAAGCGGCCAGAGCCTGCTCTACCTGCGCCCGTTCCTCCTGAGTCACCTCACCATCCAGATAGGGCGACAGTAAATCGCGGATGTGATCGGTATTGAATTGACGGGTTTGATTATCAGCCATCACGAAAACCTGCTCTAAGGCGGTCAGGCTTTAAACCTGATTTATACCTGCTCATTATTCAGACGGTATTGGTTCGGTAAAAGTTCCTGCTGCTCCAGCAAAAAATCGCGTAGCCGCTGCCGGCTCCGGCTCAATCGAGACTTGACGGTCCCCAGTGGCTGGCCTACAATCTCGGCAATTTCCTGGTAAGAGAAACCTTGCACGTCGCTTAGAACCAATACGACCCGTTGGTCTTCCGGTAAATGGTTGATCCCTCGTTGGATCAAGTCGTTGAGTTCACCGCGCAGAATGGACTCTTCGGGCCGTTCGCTGCCGCTGGTCAGTTTTTCGCTGTGGTCCTCGGAATTTTCGACCATGTCTTCCAGGGAGGTAGCCGGCCGGCGGCTTTTGTAGCGCATCTGGTCATAACAAGCGTTGGTGACAATGCGCAGCAGCCAGCTTTTGAAGGAGCCGCCGCGATATTGTTTGATGGCCTGGTAGGCTTTGAGAAAGGCATCCTGGCAGGCGTCAGCCGCAGCGTCGCTGTTGCCAATGACGCGATAAGCCACGTTATAGGCTGTCCCCTGGTAAGCCATCACCAACTGATTAAAGGCAGCTAAACTGCCCTTTTGGGCTTCTTTGATAACCCGAGTCTCGTCCATTCAACACTATTAACTGCTCAGGCGCGACGCACTTTCTCGGCTAAAATTGCCAAATCTGGTCACATATAAGGGCGTCGCACCATCAATATTTACACTTGGCGTTTTAACTAACACATGGCTTAGGCAATTTGACGTATGCCCGCATGTAGTCTATACTAGAAACCCGATAGCCATGCCGGAGTGGCGGAACTGGCAGACGCGCACGACTCAAAATCGTGTGAGCTACGCTCTTGTGGGTTCGATTCCCACCTCCGGCATTTTCTTTTTTCTGGCGAATATTGTCACAAACGCGACTATTATAACATTTTTCATAATGATGTGCTAGGGCGAGTTCCCATTTCGCCCACCGGTCGCGGTGGGGCCACTTTCTCATTCGGGAGAGCGGCCTCTCATTTTGAAAAGTAGTATTTGAAATCTTTATGAGTAGAAAGAGAAATCGTAGATCAAAGATTGACCGCCGCTTGCTGATTCTCCTGTCAATTACCCCGATCGGCTGCTTGTTGGCCTTGCTGGTTGGCCTGGCCGTAACCTGGTATCTTTTCCCCACCCGCTTTGTCAACGCTAAAATTTCAGATTTGTCCCAAGACGAAGCTCAACAGATTGTCGTTATGGCTGCGGCAGATTTTGCCGAGCATGAGGATGTTGACCGCGCGCGAGAGTTGCTGGCCGAACTCAAGGTACCCAACCCGGCCCAGTATGTTTCTCTGGTAGCCGAGCAGATGGTCCGCACCAATCGCGGCGAAGTAGACCAGGACGTCAAGAATGTGGTCCGCCTGGCCGATGCACTGGGTGTCAGCACGGTTTCGATGATTGCCTACGTCTCTACCCCAACTCCTATCCCAACGGATACGCCTGTCCCAACTGATACTCCCCTGCCCACTCCGACGCCAACTAATACGATGGTGGTCGAGCCTACAGCCACGCCTGATGCTGCGGCTCTGGCTGCCGCCGCGCCCACCGAAGAAGTCCCGCCTACCGACACCCCAACCCTCGAACCGGCTGCACCTCAACCCACGGCTCCACCCCCTCCACCCACCGACACGCCTACTCCCGCCCCCAGCCCGACTCCGGAGTTTGATTTTGTCGTCACTAAACAACGTTTAATGACCAAGGATGAAAACGGTGGCTGTGCGGGCAATCACAACATTTATATCACCGTCGTTGATGCTGCTGGCAATCCTATCAATGGGGTAGAGATTGGCGATGTCTGGAATAATCCTGGCCCAAAAACCGAGCCGAAGAACGGTAAGGAGGGTCAAGCCGAGTATCTGTTGTTTAAAAACGGATTCAAGATTTTTGTCAAAAATGATCCCACCGCCGGTCGCCCGGTGACCAGCCAGGTCACGGAGTTGCTCAGCTCCAATGATTGGGAAATCGGCATCCCCAAACTGATTGAAGCCGGTTACTGCCCTGACGAAGCGACCTGTAATGTTCTGTGGAACAGCGGGGTATTCGGCGTGGGGAATAATTCGCTCTGTTGGGGCCACTATTCCTGGGAAGTGATTTTTCAACGGACATGGTAAGTGGTTTTGAGATTTATGAATACTTCTAAAACTTTGCTCATGATTGCGGTGATTGTTGTGCCTATCTTCTGCCTGGCGTTAGCTATCGGCGGGATCATTGTCGGTTTTGGAGTGACTTCGGCCGTCTCTTCGGCCAACAATGATGTTGGGGCGCGGGTTGACGGGCCGAAGGTGGAAGCGGAGGTTCTCAATATCGCCGCCGATTATGCCGGTAACAAGGATTTAGATGCCGCTCGGCAGCGCCTACGCGACCTGCATCTGCCCAACGCCGAGCAGTATGTCTCCTTTATGGTTGACCGTTATTTGCAGGAAAGCGGCAAAGATAATCCCGACACAAAAAACCTGTTTTTGCTGGCCGACGCCCTGGGCGCCAGTACCGAATCTATGATCGCCGCCCTGGCGACACCTACATCAACTCCCTTGCCGACCAATACCCCGACGCCGACCCCTTTGCCAACCGATACGCCAACGGCGACGCCCTTGCCGACCAATACCCCTGTCCCAACGGATACCCCTGTTCCCGAAGCGCCCACAGATACGCCCGCGCCGCCTACCCCCACACCTGGCCCGCCGACCAATACACCCGAACCCACGGCTCCCCCTGAGCCGACCAAGCCGCCCGTTGATTACGTTGTCGCCGAAGCCTATCTCATTCCCAACCCCAGCTACGGCGGCTGTCCCGGCGCGCACTCGATTTTTGTGACCGTAGTGGATGCTAATGGCAGCCCCATGGATGGGGTAATTGTGGAAGATACTGGCCACGCCGTGCCGCCCAAAGTTAGCGGCGAAAAAGGGCCCGGCAAGTTGGAGTATGATCTGTGGAAGAATGGCTTTTCCCTGATGATCACCAAGCATGCCGACGGCTCACCTGCCACCAGCGATGTGACGCCCACATTGAGTTCGGTGGATGAGGATATTCCCAACGAGTGGCTGGTTCAGGCCAATTACTGCAAGGACATGAACGATTGTCTTCAACGCAAAAGTAATAATCAGCTTTGCCGGGGACATTATGCCTACAACGTCACTTTCAAGAAGACGTATTAGTGAATTTTGACATTAATTGAACTTGTACGTAAGATAGGCCGTCTGAGGTCAACTGTAACAGCAGGACCATGCAGGTTAAAAAAAACAAACCGACAATGAAATAATGACACCAGAAGAGGCAAGCGTGGCCTCACCTCCGCCGCCTGAAACGCCGCGGCGATCATCGGCAAAAAAGGGTCGTGATCGGGGTTGGTGGATAGGCGGCTTTTTGTTTGGTTTTACGGTTGGCCTGGCGCTCTCGTTGACGTACGGCTGGGTGCTCGATCCGCGCCCCCTGCCCATCACTCCGGCAGATTTGCGACCCGCCGATAAAGAAATTTATCTGCGCCTCATTGCTGCCTCCTTTTATCACGAGCGAGATCTAGACCGGGCGCAGGCCAGGCTGGCCAAGTTGGCGGGGCCAAATCTCAACCAGTTGCTGGTCAATCTGACCGAGCGCTACATTGCCGAAGAACGCGATATCCGTGACATTATTGCATTGGTCACTCTAGCCAACGCTTTGGGTCAAACAACCCGGCCGATGATCGTTTTTCTGACGACACCAACACCCACGCCAACCTCAACCCCCACGCTGGCTCCAACTCCGACGCCCCGTCCCACCCAAACACCAACACCTTTGACCCCCATTCCGACTCGCACGCCCACCCCCAGGCCAACGCGCACCCCGACCCAAACGCCGGTCCCGACTCGCACCCCGACCCGTACCCCTGCGCCCACCCCTACCCCAACGCCAACCCGGACGTCGACACCAGGTCCTAATTCGCCTTTTGGCGTGGCCCAGTCAGTCGTTTTGTGTGATGAGACCAACGGCGGATTGCTAAGAATCTATGTTCGTGATAGACTAGGCGTAGGTGTACCCGGCGTTGAAATAGCAATCAGTTGGGCTGGCGGCGACGACCGCCTCTTTACCGGCTTCAAACCCGACATAGACCCCGGCTACGCCGATTTCCAGATGGAGCCGGATGAACGTTATCAAGTAAAATTAGTCAGTGTTACCGCTGCGGGAACAGCGCCGGAAGTAAGCCTCAGCGGTAGCGGTCTTTGCCCTGATTTGCCGGATGGTGTTGCACCCTCCTGGCAAATTGTCTTTCAGCAGGGTGTTAACAGGTAGGGGGGAACCTACCGATTTTAGATTTACGATTTGCGATTTTAGATTAAGACTCGATGCTTTAATCAAAAATGCAACATCTAAAATCGGTATGCCTATCTGTAATGATTTTGGACTCACGATTTTGGATTATAGACAATCCAGAATCCAAAATCTAAAATCAACGAGGAAGGACTTGCGTTGAACGAAAATTTTATCAAAAACACGCCTCTTTTTGCCGAGTTGACGGAGGAAGAACAGCGCGCCCTCAGCAAACGGATGCGCCTGGAAGATTACCAACCGAACGAGTCTATCTTTATCAAAGATGGGGACAGCAATGCCCTCTATTTGATCAACGAAGGTTGGGTAAAACTCTCGGCTAACGATAAAGGGCCGGTTGTCGCCAATTTGGGACCCGGCAGCCTGCTGGGTGAAACGGACTTTTTTCTGGGGCGGCCTTACGCTTTAACCGCCCGTGCCACCGGCAATGTCGTCGTCTGGGCGCTCGACAACAACGCCCTGGCCAATCTCATCGCCGAACGGCCCGAAATCGGCCTCCACCTGGGGCTGGCCTTTGGCACAGGCATTGTCCAGTATCAACAGCGCCTCACTGCCCAACTCGGCGACATTCCCCTGCTGGAAAACTTATCCGAGCGCGAGCGCAGCCTGATTGCCCGGCACCTTTCACCGAAGCGTTACTTTGCCGGTGAGGCTATCTACCGTAGCGGCGACCAACCCACCGGGATTTTCTTTATTGAACAGGGTATGGTTCGCCTGATCGGCGAGACGGATGCCGATTATACCGAGTTAGCCGAGGATGAAGCCTTTGGCGAAATGGCAGTGCTGTCCAACAAGCCTCATTCCAACACTGCCCAGGCCGCTACCGAAGTTATCCTGTGGCAGCTCACCCCCCCCGATTTTGCCAGCCTGACCACCGCCACTCCCTCGATTAAATCCAACCTGAGCCGCAACCTGCGCTCCAGCCTGACCGCCGCCGACCAGGCTCACGCCCTGACCATTCTCAAACGTATCCCGCTCTTTAAGGATTTGCCCAAAGAGGCCCTGGGCGATGTAGCTCGCCTGCTTTTGCTGCGCCATATTCCTACTGGCGAAACCGTATTTAATCAGGGCGACCCCGGCGAAGCGATGTATATCGTCGACTCGGGGACCATTGAGGCCATCAGCGAGTCGCCGGGTAAATCGCGCGAGCTGGTGGGGCGCTTTGTGGACAGTGACTTTTTTGGCGAAACAGTCCTCCTGACCGGCAAGACACGCTCCTTTACCGCCTATGCGACGACCCCTACCAACCTCTGGGGTCTTTATCGCACCGATTTTGACCATTTGCTGGTCAAATACCCGCAGCTCAGCGTGGCCCTCAGCCGCGCCCTCCGCGAGAGTTTCAATGCGGGCGACACCTATTCCGTCGAACCGCACCTCAAAAAAGTGGCGCTGTTGGGGGGGCTCTCACGGATGCAGTTGGATGAACTTTCGGCTCGCTTGCAGCCGCGCCGTTACCAGGGCGGCAGTACCGTTTACTACGAGGGCCGCTCCAGCGACGAAATGTATTTTATTGAGCGGGGCCAGGTAGAGCACTGGGCCAATACCCTGCAAGGGCCGATTTTGCTGGAGACACTGGGGCCAAGCGACTTTTTTGGCGAAATTGCCCTGCTTTCCGGCAAAGGCCATCCCACCACAGCTTACGCGGTAGCGGAAACTGAAATATGGGTGCTAACCAAAGCTGATTTTGAGGACTTTTTGCACCGCTACCCCAACTTGGCTGTAACCTTTACTCGTATCTTGAGCGAGCGGCTAGAGCAGACGATGGGCCGCCTGCGGGGGGCCGCGCCCCAGCGAGGACTGCCCGCCGGAGCCGGTTTTCAGCCCGCTCCCGGGCCTCAGCGACCCTATGCACCTCCACCTGGCCCGGTCAACCCATCTCGACCTATGAGTATGCCGCCTGTGCGGCTTCACCGGGTTGGCTCAGCGCAGCCCATGCGGGCTTTACCGCCGCAAACCCAGTCCAGCCAGGGAATGCCGCCACAGCCGCCGACCCATTCGCAGCATACTCAGGCTATCTCGCCGGTGCCCCGTCCGGGTCCGGCGTCTCACTCGCAATTTACACAAGGAATGCCACCGCAGCGGCCGCCTGTTCATTCCCAAAACACGATGGGCGTGCCGGCCATCCGCCCCGGCGGATTTTCTCAGCCGACTCAACCTATTCCCATGCAGCGGCCTGAGCCAGCCCCCTCTCGAGGGAAAGGCACCCCAGCCAAAAGAGTCAAAAAAGAGGACTCCCGGCCGGCGGCTGCCTCCCGCACCAGGCAAGGTTCGCCCCAGGCCAGGCGTGACAAAAAAAAGCGGCCCCCTTCAGCAGCGGCTCAGCCGGCTCAGGGATCTGTTCGTTCCGGGCCACAACCCTTAATGCTTGCAGCACCCCAATCTGCCCCTCAATCCAGAGTCAATGATAGCCGGTCTACCAGCTCCAGCCGGATGGCTCCCCGCTCCATGTCGAATCGCAGGATTGGACAATACCGCAACAGCTTTTCGGTTTGGTTTGCCAAACGCAGCCTGGGGGCCAAGTTAAGGTTATTAGCTTTCTTGCTGATTATTATTTGGCTGTGTGGGATTATGGCGCCCTCATGGATCATTCAAGCCCTGGCCGCCAATTTTGAGGATAACGGCGCTCGTCCCGGCGATAACCGCAGCATTGTCAACCAAATTCGATTTGAGGGAGCTAAAGGGGCTGTAGCAGCCCTCCCTTTTGTGGAAACCGCCACGCCCACGCCAACCGAAACCGCGACTCCAACCGAGACGCCTACGCCGACCTCGACGGTAACAGAAACCCCCATCCCAACCTCGACGCCGACGCCAACGAATACCCCCACCCCCACCGAGACCCCGACGCCCATTTTTACTCCCACCCCCACAGACACGCCCACACGGGCTTTCACCCGAGCGCCTTTACCGCCAACCGAGACACCCACACCGGAGGCAACTCCCACGCCTGATGTAGATTTTGCCCTGGTCAGTGTTCGTCAGTTAACTCCGTGCGAAAATCATGGTAAACATCACATCTTTGTCCAGGTGCGCGACGCTACTGGCCAGGGTATCAATGGCGTGCCCGTCAAGATTCAATGGGCCCCCGTCGAAGACGGTTTTGTGATTGCCAAAACTGAAACCAAGCAGAACCTCACTGGTCAGTTGGAGCCGGGCCATATAGACTTTGCTATGTTCAAAGGCACTTACTCTGTCGAAATCCAGGGAGGAACCAGCCAGAAAGCAGAAGGTATTACACCTGATTACGGGGTCAACGAAGCTTGCGGAGAGGACGCTACAGCTAACTCACTTTATCACCAGTCCTATGAGGTCATCTTCCAGCGAACGTTTTAAGCAATTTGCCTCATCGCACTTATAAAACTCCTGTAGGGTCTTAAAATCCAGGTGCAGCCTGAGCGCATCTGGATTTTTTGATTTGTCCCTAAATGTGGCTATACTATTTTTGCTCACTCTTGTTGTTCCCTCTTGTTCCCAAACTCGGTTTGGGGACGAGAGGAAAGAGAAAACGAGATGAATTAATCCTGAAAAAGTACACCCCCAGAGGAGAATTTAACAATGGCCGTTGCCCCCGATCTATTAGAGATTTTGCGTTGCCCCTATTGTGTTAGTGGTGATACCCGCAAACCCGGCGATGATCCTGGCCGGTTGGAATTGGTTCAAAACGGAACCTGGCTTGTTTGCCTGGAGCCAGACTGTGGCCGCAAATATCCCATTAAAGAGGATATCCCGGTAATGCTCATCGACGAGGGGGATAAATGGATCAATACGGCAGTGGCAGATTTGCCCCAACCGGGTAAGTTGGTGGATTAGAGGTAAATAAGGACGAAGATGAAGCGATTCTATAAAAAATTAGGTTTGGCGTTCATTTTGCTGTTGGGTTTGGTGTTTGGGCCTGGGGTCGCCGCTGCTCAAGAAGCGGTCCAGGTCGTTGATCAATCAGTTGATGCTGATTTTCGTGACCACATCACCTTTACGTTGAATGCCAAAAGTACGACGGAAATTGTCGAGGTGGATTTGTTGTACCAGGTGGTTGGCCAGTTAGCCAGTTCGCGTAACGAAGCTGAATTTACCCCCGGTACCTCGATCAATGCTGAGTTTATGATTGATCAGACCAAGCCGGAAAACTATATGCCGCCCGGCACCGAATTGAACTATTGGTGGAAAATTGTTGACTCCGCCGGCTACGAACTTAGAACCGAAAAGCAGCGCTATCTCTATCTGGATAATCGCTACGAGTGGCAAACCCTGGAAAATGAGCGATTAACCCTTTTCTGGTATGAAGGCGACGACAGTTTTGGCCAGACTCTCTTTGACCGAGCCAACGTGGCTCTCGATACCCTGGCCAGCGATGTTGGCATTAGCTTGAAAGACCCGATAAAAATATTTATCTATGCCAGCCACCAGGATTTGCTGCGCGCGCTCTCTTCCAATGCCCAGGAATGGACGGGGGGTCAGGCAATGACCACCTTTGGCGTGGTCGTTATTGGGGTTCCTCCCAGCCAATTGGATTGGGGGTTGCGAGCTACCACCCACGAGATGAGCCACCTGGTCATTCACCAGGCAACTGATAATCCCTTTCGGGGTTTGCCCCGCTGGCTGGACGAGGGCATTGCCGTTTACAACGAAGACACCGAGAACCTCATTGACGACTTTGCCCCCATCTTTGATGACGCAGTCCAAAGGAACGAATTGATGACCTTGCGCACCCTGTCCAGCCCCTTCCCCGCCGATCCGATGCTGGCTAACCTGGCTTATGGCCAGAGCGGGGCGGTCGTCAAATTCATTATTGATACCTATGGTCCGGAGAAGATGGCTAAATTGCTGTCTATTTTTGCGGAAGGATCGCTGGATGACGACGCTTTGCAGGACGCGTTAGGGGTAGATACTGTCGGCCTGGATAACGCTTTTCGCGCCAGTTTGGGGCTGCCCCCCCTGCCCGGTACCGACGCTGACGCTCCGGCTGAAGCTGCAACCGAAGAAGCCGAACCTGCTTCTGCCGAGATGGCCAACCCGGTGGAAAATACCGCTCCGACGTCGCAACCCGAAGCTAATCAAGACTCAACGCTGGCACAATTACCCCCTGAACCAGCCCCAGTCCAACCGGCTAGTCCCTTCGGCCTGCCCTGCCTGGCCGGGTTATTGCCGCTCATGGCTTTAGGTCTGGTTATCGCCAGACGCAAAGCATAACTCACTCATAGCGGAAGTGTGAGGCGTAATGAATTGACCGGCAGATTCTTACGCTTCACTCATCCTCCTCCCAGCCGTGCTCGCCAATAAGCGGCACGAAGGCGACAGGAGCTTAATCCTCGTCCACGATTTGACCATTGTGCCAGTGGAGCCGGAGCAGTTCCTGCTGATGCCGCCGGGGGCCGGTGGGCACAACCAGCATGGCTTCCTCTTTAAGTTGGTCCAGCAGCGGGGCTGGCACTTCTGGAGCGGCGGCAGTGACGATAATCCCGTCATAAGGAGCGTGCTCTGGCCAGCCGTAGCCGCCGTCGCCGACCCTGATTTCCACATTTTGGATGCCCAATGTCTGCAAATTGCGCCAGGCCTGGTCTGCCAGAGGCTCGATGCGTTCGATGCTGTAAACCTGAGCCGCCAGCCGGCTGAGAATCGCCGTCTGATAACCCGAGCCTGTCCCAATTTCTAACACCACCGATCCTCTATCCTCCGGTAATTGCAGCGCCTGCGTCATAAAAGCAACCATGTATGGCTGTGAAATTGTTTGGCCATAGCCAATAGGCAGGGGGCCATCTTTGTAGGCTTGATCCCATAAATCTTCCTCGATAAACAGATGGCGCGGAATCTCGCCCATTGCTTGCAAGATGCGCGCGTCGGTAACTGACCGCCCCGCCAGTTGCTTTTTGATCATAAGCGCCTGGGCCTCGGCCAGGCTGGGCTTTTTGCCAAACATCATCTAACCTCTCTCATTATTAAATCACAATCTGCCGCCAATATCAAGAACCATTTGGGAGTATTTTAATTCTGGGGCGAGATATGAGAGAATAGAGGAAAAAGAGTAGGGAGTAAAGGGATGGGCAAAAGCAGAGGTGAACTGAAAGCGAAATTGATGGCAGAGGCAGAAAGAGCCATTGATGACTTGTTGGATTGGCATCTGAGCACAGCCAAGCCGAACTTGGCCCAAGTAGAAGAGAAAGTGCTGGCGTTACGGCAACGCTTGAGTGAACAGATGAGCCAAACGGTGATCGAAGCCCAAGCAGCGGTACGACCGGTGCCAGGGCCAAGGTGTGAGCAGTGTGGGGCGGAGATGAGATATAAGGGTCTGAAAGAGTTGCAGGTGAGCAGTTGGGTGGGAGACTTACAATTAGACCGAGGCTACTATTATTGTGAACAATGCCGGATCGGTCTTTTTCCCCCTGGATCAACAACTTGAATTATGGGATAAGCACTGGTCGGCCGGATTGGCTAAAGAAGCGGTCTGGTTAAGTGGGGCGGTGAACAGTTTTGAGCAAGCCGAGGAAATCTTTGCCCGGATCGGCCATGTGGCCATGTCCGCCAGTACGATCTGGCAGCGGGCGCAAAAATGGGGCGAAGGCTTTCGAGCGTTGGAGCAACAGCAGCAAAGCGAGGCCAATCGGCTGGCCCAAAGAGGCGAAGTTGGCCCAGCCAAAAGCAAATCAGCCGTGCCAATGGGGGTAGGCTTGGATGGGGCCAACCTCTACATTCGTCAAGAAGGTTGGAAAGAACTGAAAGTGGGCTGTGTCTTTGAGGTTGAATTACGTCCCATCTTTGAGCCAGAGACAGGGGAGTGGCTGGAGCAAGGCCACGCCGTCAACAACAGCTATGTCGCTTATCTGGGTGGACCGGAAGAATTTGGACAACGGCTGTGGGCCGCGGCCCAGCAACGAGGCTGGGAGCAACACTATGACACCCAGGCCATCGGCGATGGCGCTCCCTGGATTTGGAATTTAGTCAAACTGCATTTCTATGACAGTCTGCAAACCGTGGATTATT
The DNA here is from genome assembly GCA_015075185.1 of Anaerolineales bacterium. Taxonomy (GTDB): domain Bacteria; phylum Chloroflexota; class Anaerolineae; order 4572-78; family J111; genus DSQQ01. The sequence continues at coordinate 1,994,862 of JABTUW010000001.1, forward strand.
ACCACGCCACCGAGCATCTTAGGACCGCCGCCAGTCTCTTATATCCCACAAAGCCGGAAGCGGCTGAACGCTGGTTCAACCGCATGGAAACTCAACTCTTCCAGGGTCATGCCGCTCATATTGCTGCGACCTTGGCCCAAGCGGCTGGGGGCCAAACCCAGCGGCACAAAGACTTGCGCACCGAAGCCGATTACTTCCGTAAGCACCAGCGGCGCATGCAGTATCTGGAATTTCGAGAGGATGGCTATCCGATTGGTTCGGGTATGGTCGAAAGTGAAGCCAAACAATTTAAGGCCCGGTTTTGTGGACCGGGGATGCGTTGGAGCCGAGAGGGCGCGGAACGTCTTGTTCCTGTTCGGGCGGCGATTATGAGCCATCAATTTGATACTTTGTGGCCTTCCGTTTATAACTCACCCCCAAACTAAAATACTCGCGAACCATTTCGACTTATTAGCGCCCGTTTTTTGTGAATTTCAGCGCAGTAAGATTTTGTAGCCCGCTCTCAATCGTGCTATACTGCTCCCTTGTTGTCTGCGGCCCCTTTAAGGTTCATGTGTCATAACGGGTTAAGTGTCAGGTGTAACTAACATTACACCTAAACACTTGATACCTGCTGTCTGGGGTTAGCAGACCTTGTGTTTTTAGGGAGTAATGAACTTGTCAATATTGATTGTTATTTACATAGTGACTGCACTTCTGCTGGCAATCTATGCCGGCAATACCTGGCTGTTAACTGCTCTTTTTCTCAAGCATCGGCATACCTCCCCCCACTCCCTCCCCAAAGAGCGAGAGGAGGAATTACCTCTCGTTACCGTCCAACTCCCGATTTTTAACGAGGCTTTGGTTGTAGAACGCCTGATTGACGCCGTGGCCCGGCTGGATTACCCGGCTCACCTGCTCCAGATTCAAATTCTAGATGACTCGACGGACGAAACGACTGAAATTGCCTTGGCCAAGGTGATCGAACACCGGCGGCGAGGGGTTAATATTGAACTGCTCCACCGCAGTGACCGCACTAATTTCAAAGCAGGGGCGCTGAAATACGGCCTGGAGACGGCCAGTGGAGAATTTATTGTTATTTTTGACGCCGATTTTGTGCCCGAGCCGGATTTTCTAAAACAAACCATCCCTTACCTGGTCGCCGATCCCCGGTTAGGCTTTGTGCAAACCCGCTGGGGACATCTCAACCGGGATTACTCGCTGCTCACGGCGACGCAGGCGTTGGCCCTGGACGGCCATTTTATGGTTGAGCAGACAGCCCGCAATCGCTGCGGGCTGATGCTTAATTTTAACGGTACGGCGGGGGTCTGGCGGCGGACATGTATTGAGAACGCCGGGGGCTGGCAGGGTGACACCATTTCTGAGGATTTTGATCTGAGCTACCGGGCGTTACTGGCCGGCTGGCACTGTCTCTATTTGCCGGAGGTCGTTGCCCCGGCCGAGGTTCCGCCCCAATTAGCGGCCTTTAAACGGCAGCAGTTCCGTTGGGCCAAAGGCTCGATTCAATGCCTGAAAAAACTGGGCTGGCAGGTCTGCCGTGCTCCCCTGCCCTGGCCGGTTAAATTAGAGGCGCTGATCCACCTGAGCGGCTACCTGGCCCATCCCCTGATGGTCATTCTGGCCGTCATCACCCCCATTTTGATGCTGAGTGGCGGTACAAGACAGCTTCATTTCCCCTTGATCTACCTCAGCCTGCTCAGCCTGGGGCCGCCTTTGATGTACGCTGTTGCCCAGATGGCGCTCTTTCCTGCTCGATGGCGGCAGCATTACAAGGTTATGCCCATGCTGATTTTTCTGGGCAGCGGTATTGCCCTCAGTAACACGCGGGCGGTGCTGGAAGCCCTGCTAGGGGTCGGCAATGTTTTCCGGCGGACTCCCAAATTCAATGTCACCTCCACCGCCGATCAGTGGCAAAGCAGCGCCTATCGCCTGCCGGTAGACGGACTGGCCCTGGGCGAATTGACCCTCAGTCTCTATTCATTGGTGACTGCCGGGCTTGCGGCGCTCAACGGCAATCTCTTTGCCGTGCCCTTTATTTTGCTGTATACCTTTGGGTTTGGTTATGTGGGCTTACTGGGTGTGTGGGAAGCGCGCCAAGTTAAAAAGCTTAAGGTTGAACGTTCGACCTTTACTGTTCAGCGCTCAAACGTTCAACCTGTTAACATCCAACATTAAACTTTAGCCGTGCTTGCGCACAAAGTTAGCCATGCGCTCCAGCGCCTTTTCGATTTTCTCATAAGCCGTAGCGTAGGAACAGCGCACATAGCCGGCCCCGCCGATGCCAAAGGCCCGGCCCGGAATCACGGCCACCCGCTCCTCATCCAACAGCCGCTCGGCAAATTCGGCGTCGTCCATGCCGGAGCCGCGCACCGAGGGGAAGGCATAAAAAGCCCCGCGCGGCTCAAAACATTTCAGCCCGATACTGTTCAGCCCATCCACAATTAGGCGGCGGCGGCGGTCGTAGCGCTGGCGCATCTCTTCGACCGACTCCTCGCCCTGGGCTAAAGCCGTCAACGCTGCCTCCTGCGCGGTGGTTGGCGCGGACATGATGGTGTACTGGTGAATTTTGTTCATCGCGCCTAACAGTTCGGGCGGAGCGGCGGCATAGCCCAGCCGCCAGCCGGTCATGGCGTAGGCTTTGGAAAAACCGCCCAGCAAAATCGTCCGCTCCCACATCCCCGGCAGCGAGGCAAAGCAGACATGCTCGATGCCGTAGACCAGCCGGTCATAAATTTCATCCGAGATGACCAGAATATCGTGCTTCTGAGCGACGCGGGCGATAGCCTCCAGCGTTTCGCGCTCCAGGACGGCGCCGGTCGGGTTGTTAGGGTAGCCGATCAGCAGGGCCTTGGTGCGGCGGGTAATGGCCGCTTCGATTTCCTCGGCCGTAACCTGGAAATTATTCTCCACCCGCGTGGCAATCGGTACCGGCGTGCCGCCGGCCAGGGCGACTTCGGCGGTGTAGGCGACAAAGCAGGGCTGGGGCACAATCACTTCGTCGCCGGGATTGAGAATGGCGGTCAAGGCCAGGTACATCGCTTCGGACACGCCGACGGTGATCAGGATTTCCAGGGCCGGGTCATACTCGACGTTATAAAGTTTTTGCAACTGCTTGGAAACTGCCGCCCGCAGCTCGATAGTGCCGGTGTTGGAGGTGTAGTGGGTATGCCCGGCCCGCAGCGAGCTGACCCCCGCTTCCAGGATGGGTTCCGGTGTTACAAAGTCAGGCTCGCCGATACCCAGCGAGATGACATCACCCATGGTGGCAGCAATATCAAAAAAGCGGCGAATGCCGGAGGGTGGAACTTGTTGAACACGATTTGAAATGAATGATCGCATAGGATAGATTTTCGAGTCTAAGGGTGAGAAAGAGCTTAGCCTCAGCCTTAGACTTAGCAGCCTATAAATGGGTTAATGGTTTATAAGATAGACCGAAGGCTTCGGCCACAGCTTGATAGGTTATTTGGCCCTGGTAGGTGTTGACCCCTAACGCCAGGGGTTTGTCGGCAGCGATAGCCTGCTTGAAACCTTTATCGGCCAGCTTGATTACGTAGGGCAGCGTGGCGTTGGAAAGGCCCAGCGTACTGGTGCGCGGCACCGCGCCGGGCATATTGGGCACGCAGTAGTGTAGTACACCCTCAACAAAATAGGTCGGGTCAGAGTGGCTGGTCGGATGCGTTGTTTCGACGCAGCCGCCCTGGTCTACGGCCACATCAATGATAACGCTGCCCGCCTTCATTTCGCTGACCATGGTGCGAGTCACCAACTGCGGCGCTTTGGCCCCTTTGACCAGCACCGCCCCGACCAGCAGGTCAGCATAACGCACGGCGCGAGCGACCGTGTAAGGATTGGCGGCGATGGTTTCGAAGTTGCCGTGCAAAATTTCGCTGAGGGTGCGCAGGCGGTCCAGGTTAATATCCATGAGCGAAACCCGGGCCCCCATCCCTAAAGCCATCTGCGCTGCGTTAGTGCCAACTACGCCCCCGCCGATGATGACCACGCTGGCCGGACGGACACCGGGAATACCCCCCAGCAATTTACCCCGTCCGCCAGCGTGACGTTCCAGGTAATGCGCCCCAACCTGGATGGACATCCGCCCGGCGACTTCGCTCATCGGCGTTAACAAGGGCAGGGTCCCATTAGCCAGCTCGACGGTTTCATAAGCAATGCCGGTCACCCCGCTGTCCAGCATCGCCCGCGTGAGCGTCTTATCGGCGGCCAGGTGGAGGTAGGTCAAGAGCAGCAGGTCGGAGCGTAAATATTTATACTCGCCGGGCAGCGGTTCCTTGACTTTGACAATCATATCGGCCTGGCTCCAGACTTCCTCCGCCGAGGAAACAACAGCCCCCCCGGCTTCGGCAAAATCTCGATCAGAAAAAAGGCTGCCTTCACCCGCCGATTTTTCTACCAGCACGGTATGCCCATGCACCACCAACTGGTGGATGCCCCCCGGCGTCATGGAGACGCGATACTCATTATCTTTAATTTCTTTCGGTACGCCGACGATCATCCTTGATCTCCTTTGAAGCTAGACCGCCGACGACTGACCGCGGACTGCCGGAGGAACTGGCGGTCCATCGTCGGCGGTCGGCGGTCGTTATAAAAAATCAACATAAGCTGAGTCGCCCAGATTCAAGCGCCGGTAGCGGCCTACCAGGTCTACTTTGCGCCCAATCAAAGATTCACCCAGGGTGGCATCTTTGATATAAGATTCTTCATCCACAATTGAATCGCGGATGATGCTGCCCTCGATTTCACAGTTGGCGGCTATGGTGACGTAGGGGCCGATGATCGAATTCTTGACCTTGGCGCTGGGATGGACATGAACGGGCGGGATGATGATGGAACTAACACTGGCGACCTCGGCGCTGTTGTCCATGTTGTGCTTGAGCAGGTAGCGATTGGTTTCCAGCACCGTGTCCGGCTGGCCGCAGTCAAGCCAGACGCTGACCTCTTCGGGACGAAACTGAGCGCCGTCGTCAATCATCAATTGCAGGGCATCGGCCAGGTAAAATTCGCCTTTGGTTTGCAGGTTTTGCTCCATCAGCGATTCTATCGCGGCCATCAGGCGCTGCGCATCTTTGACGTAATACAGGCCGATAACGGCCAAGTTATCCTGCATGCTGTCGGGCTTCTCGATGAGCCGGGTGATGTATCCCTGCTCGTTGACCAGCGTCACCCCAAACCGGCGCGGGTCTTCGACTTCTTTGACGTAGATCACCCCATCAACTTTTTCCTGATTAAGCTTGCTCAAATTCGCTTCAAACAGGGTGTCCACAAACAGGATGATGGTCGGCCCAGTCACCAAATCTTTGGCCAGGTAGATGGCATGGGCCTGTCCTAACAGCTCTTTCTGCTCGACATAAAAAGCCTTGAAACTGTAATTGGCGCTGACGTAAGTTTCAATCTGGTCGCCCAGATAGCCGACGATAAAGACAATCTCCTCGACATTCAGCCCCTGGAGCTTGTCGAGCAGGTGGCCCAACACCGGTTTGCCAGCGACATTGATCAGCGGCTTGGGCTTGGTATAAGTGTGCGGCCGCAGTCGCGTGCCAAAGCCGGCCAGGGGGATGATGACATTCATAATGATATACCTCTATGGCAACTTCTCAGCTACAATATCGGGCGCGTAAACCTTTACCCCATAAATTTGCTGCATTAAGTTCGCTAATTCCTGGGTGCGCTCAATAATTGCTTTCTGTTGAGCATCAATTGAGTTCTTAAGCGCAATATTTGAGCCTGCCTGCCCGCCTAATTGCGCTTGCTTGTCCAGTTCAAAGGCCAGATTTCTCATGTAGATGTTGATTTGTTTGATAATGCCCTGGATTTGGCTCTCAATCATTTGCATGGAGAAATCATCCAAACTGGCCAGAAGTGTAACATTTTTTGCCGGCTGCGTCGTTTCGGCTTCAGGTGGAGTGTCAACCGGCACGCCAACCGTGCGCTGAGCCTCACCCCGTCGAATATTGAGAAAATGATCGGCAGCGACAAACAGCCATTTTAGCTCGGTATTGTTGGCATCCTTTTCCGGGGGCGTAAATCCCTCAATCCGGTCAACCACCTTGGTCATCACCCCAATTCCGGCGGCAATCGCACTCACCTCCGGGGCTGTGCCGCGCCGGGGGCGACCAGAACCAGGGGTCGGGGCAGATGAAGCGGCTGCTTTATCGGTAATGCCGGCCGCCTGGATGGCCTGCTCACCGGCGGCAGCCTCAGCTACCGCCGAACCGCCCAGCAGTCTATTAACGACGTGAAAGACTTTATCGAAGTTTTCCTCAGATGGTGTTCCATCGAAAGAAATGTACTGGGTACCGGCTAATTGATATTGGATCGAAGGCGGCAGCGGCTTGACATCTCGCCACATCAAGGGAAAAATTTTCTTTTTGTGATGTTCGGCCAGGTCAATCTCTTTGCGCACGTTGTCCGAGGCGGCCGACTCGGGGGAAAGAACGAGCAAAAAGACTTTGCAGTTCATAATTCCGGTCACAATGGACTCGCGCCACTGAGTCGCTCCCTCGATGCTCTGCTTGTCAAACCAAACCGACAATCCCCGGCTGGTCAGCTTTTGATACAACTGCTGCACAAAATCCAGGTTTTTGGTGGAATAGCTAATGAAAATATCCTGTCCCTGCGGCTCGGCGGCTGGTTCTGCTGCTCCGTTAGTTGGAACGGGTGATGCCGGGGGTGCAGATGGGGCTGAGGCGGCTGGTTCGGCAGCACGGGTTGTAGAAGAAGGCGCATCTACCGTTTTAGATTCTGAGGTCTGAGTCAGTGCGGGGGCAGATGAAGCCGGAGATACATCTGGCAAGAACAAAATATCTTTATATTCTTGGTATTTGCTTCGATTGGTTCGCTCAACCACAAGTAGTAGCTTATCGAGCAGACCATTTTGAACACAATGTTGAGTTAATGTTTGCGCTTTTCTTTGCAGACTCATACCTTCTGCAAATTTCCCCGGCACTTCTGGGAAGTAATCCTCGCAGAACAAACCAAATTCTTCCTCATCAGGAAAAACCTCGACTAATAATCTACGAACAGCGCCGGTGTCATACTCAGGCATCGTTGTTCCTCCTCGAGATCCAGTTTGTTAGTACTTTAGCGGAATACGGCTATTTTAGCATAGCTTAACCCTGGCTACAATCCGCAAGACATAATTTGCCTCATTTGCCCCCGATTTCAAAGCGTGATATAATTTACTGTCATAAAAATTATAAACTAGGGGCCTGAGCCTGATGCCTGCGCCAAGCATCGGCCCACCGCCCGACAAGCGAAGGAGACTATTTCGTGTCACTGACTCAAACCAAAAAGCAGGAAATTATTCAGCAGTTCAAACTTAAAGAGGGCGATACTGGCTCGTCAGACGTGCAAATTGCCCTGCTGACCGCGCGCATCAACCAGCTTCAGGAGCACCTCAAGACCCACAAAAATGATAACAGCTCCCGGCGCGGGTTGCTCAAGCTGGTGGGCCAGCGCCGGCATCACCAGGAATATCTCAAAAAGAAAGACCCGGCTCGCTATCAAGCAGTGATTGACCGGCTGGGACTGCGGAAATAACCCGATCTATGGGATAGTAAATCTTCAAACGAGTAGAGGTGGGTAAAGTTACCCTATCTACTCGTTTGCTTTATAAACATATTGTCAATTTTTAATTTTAGCGGCTCCATCTGGGACAGGATTTGGATAAAGCGACAGAAACAATTGAGAAATAAAAATCTCATTGCTTCTGTAATTTTCTCCAGTTCCTGACCTCCCGGGGAGCCACAAACCTTAAGGAGGTTATTACATTATCATGGCTAAACCACAACCCCAGCGTTTTGTTGCTAAACTGGGCAACGATGAACTCATTTTTGAAACCGGCGTTCTGGCCGGTCAGGCGGGCGGAGCCGTGACGCTTCGTTCCGGCGACTGTTTACTGCTGACCACCGCCACTGCTTCTACCAGTATCCGCGAAGGCATAGACTTCTTCCCCCTTAGCGTCGAGTTTGAAGAAAAGTTATACGCCGCCGGACGCATCCCCGGCAGTTTCTTCCGCCGGGAGGGCCGCCCCGGTGAAGACGCTATCCTCACCGCGCGTTTGACCGACCGCCCGCTGCGCCCTCTCTTTAACAAAAATTCCCGCAATGAAGTCCAAATTATCATCACGCCGCTTTCTTCTGACGGGGAAAAGTACCTGGATATTCTGGCTATTAATAGCGCCAGCGCGGCCCTCATGATCTCTGACATTCCCTGGGGGGGGCCGGTAGGCGCCGTGCGGATTGGCCTCAAAGAGGGTCAATTGTTGGTCAACCCCTCCATTTCTGATATGGAAGGCAGCCAGCTCGATTTGCGCATCGCCGGAACGGAAGACGCCATTTTGATGGTCGAGGCGGGGTCCAATGAGATCCCCGAAGACAAAATGATTGAGGCGCTGCGCCTGGCCCACGACGCTATTCAGGATGTGATTCGAGTGCAGAAAGAGATGCAAGCCCAGGTGGGCAAGGCCAAGCGCGAGCTTAATATTAGCACGCCCCCTGAAGAGACCGCGCAAAAAGTGATGGCTTTTCTGGATGGCAAAATTGAGGCTGCCCTGCAGATCGAAGGCAATAAGCAAACCCGCGAGGCCGCGATGGACGCCGTGCGGGATGAACTGGTGGCCCACCTTGAAGGTGATGAAACAGTCCAACTCAAAGATGTGCATGCCGTTTACAGCAGTGCCCTCAAAAAAGCCGTCCGCTCGCGGATCTTGAAAGATAATATTCGGCCTGACGGCCGCAGCTTGAAAGAGGTTAGGCCCATTTGGGGTGATGTTGGCATTTTGCCGCGCGCGCATGGGTCCGGCCTCTTTACCCGGGGCGAAACCCAGGTTCTGACGGTGACCACGCTGGGCACGCCCCGTGATGAGCAGCGCATGGACACGCTTGGTCCCAAGGAAATCAAGCGCTACCTTCACCATTACAACTTCCCGCCCTTCTCCACCGGCGAAACAGGCCGGGTGGGATCGCCGGGCCGGCGCGAAATTGGCCACGGTGCCCTGGCTGAGCGCGCCCTGATTGCTGTGCTGCCTGATTTTGAACTCTTCCCCTATACCCTGCGCTTGGTGTCCGAAGTGCTCAGTTCCAACGGCTCAACCTCAATGGCCAGCGTTTGTGGCAGCACCCTCAGCCTGATGGATGCCGGCGTGCCGATCAAAGCGCCCGTGGCCGGGGTGGCCATGGGACTGGTCGAAGAGGGTGATGAATTTGCCGTTTTGACCGACATCCAGGGCCTTGAAGATGCCCTGGGGGATATGGATTTCAAAGTGGCCGGGACACGCCAGGGAATTACTGCGCTGCAAATGGACATCAAAATCAGCGGCTTACGCTGGGATGTGATGGAATTGGCGCTGGCGCAAGCCAAAGAAGGCCGTTTCCATATTCTCGAAAAAATGCAGGAAGTCATTGCCGAACCGCGCGGACGTTTCTCCCCGTACGCGCCCAGCATCACCACGGTCCAGATTGACCCTGAAAAGATTGGCAAGGTTATCGGTCCCGGTGGTAAAATGATCCGGGCCATCCAGGAAGAAACCGGAGCCAAGATTGATATTGACGACGACGGCACCGTTTACATTGCCGCGGCCAATCAGGAAGCCAGTGCCCAGGCTCAGGCTCGCATTGAGGCCATTACCGAAGAGGCCGAAATCGGCAAAATTTACACCGGCAAGGTCGTCCGTATCGCCGATTTTGGCGCGTTTGTGGAGATTTTGCCCGATGTGGATGGACTTGTGCCGATTTCCCAGTTGGCCGATTACCGCGTGCCCTCGGTCGAGGATGTGGTTCAACTGGGTGATGAGATCATGGTCATGGTTACCAACATTGACAGCGCCGGCAAGATTCGACTCTCCCGCCAGGCCGTATTGGAGGGCTGGACGGTCGAAGAAGCCCGTGAACGCGACCGCCGGCCCAGCGACCGGCCGGGTGGCGGTGGTGGCGGCAATCGTGACCGCCGGGGTGGAGGGGATCGTGACCGCCGGGGTGGAGGGGATCGTGACCGTCGTGGCGGCGACCGTGATCGCCGTGGCGGTGGTGATCGTGATCGTCGAGGCGGTGGTGACCGGCGCGGCGGCGATCGGCGCTAATTAAGATACCCTACGGAGTGCAAAAGTTTAACTTTTGCACTCCGCTAAGCAACTGCCCGCAGCCTGTTTTCAAGGAGTGTGCATGTACCACCAGCAGTTTGAACCAGGAGACTATTACTACCTGGAACCCGAACCACGACCTAAACCATCATTTATCAAACGAACCTTGCACCTGATCCGTGAAGTGCTGGAAACTATCGTTCCAGCCGTGCTGATTGCCTTACTGATTAACCTTTTCTTGGCTCAGGCGACCCGTGTTTACGGCCAGAGCATGGAACCTAATTTGCACACCGACCAACGATTGGTGGTGGAAAAACTATCTTACAACCGGCAAATCAGGCAGCTTTTGGGCTTGAGCGGCCCTGAACGTGGGGATGTGGTGGTGATTCGCCTGGAAAGCCAGGGCGACGAACTCCTGATCAAGCGGGTTATTGGCCTCCCCGGCGATGTTGTCGAAATTCACGATGGTTGGGTTTTTGTCAATGGACAGCCGTTAAATGAACCCTATGTGGCGGGTGCTACCAGCGGCTTCTATGCCCCCACTTCTATCCCCCCGCTTCACATTTTTGTATTGGGCGATAATCGCAGTTTTTCCAACGACTCGCGCAGCTTTGGCACGATTCCGTTAACGGATGTCGTCGGTCGAGCCTGGTTTTCCTACTGGCCTCCCGGCCAAATTGGTTTTGTAAAGTAGATGGAAGAGGGGAAGGCTGGAAGGTTGGGGTATTAATTCCAACCTTCCAACCTTCTAATTTTCCAACCTTCGTCTCATGAACCCTGGTGATACGTTAGAAGGACGCGGTATGCTGTTGCAGCAGGGACGCTTGGTCGCCGGGGTAGATTACCATTTGACCATTCCCCACCAGACTCATTTTATCATCGTTCCCCCTGAGGGTGTGCGCCCTGATTATGAAGCTCACCTGGGCGGCTTCATTCTCCTTACCCCCGCCGATGCCGGCAAGATTTCTCTGGCTGAATATACCCTGGAACTGGCAGATAAAACCAAAAGGACTATCCAGGTCGAGCGCCGTTACAAGAAAATGAAACATAAAGGTCATGAGCGGATTTCTTTTTGGGTAAAAGTGATCTAGCTTCGGCGGCAAGCCTTTAGTTCACGTTTGTTTTATTTTGCTGCCTTACCTGCAATACTGCCTCGACGAGTGTATCATACTCCACCGGAGCAACCAGATATTTTGCCGCTCCGGCTTCAAAGGCAGCTTTTTTCATCTCCGGCTCATCCCAGTGAGAGACAAATAAGATTGGCAAATTGGGGAATTGCTGGCGAATTGCCCGCGTGGCTTCTACTCCATTCATGCGGGGCATGCGGTAATCCATGAGAACCATATCAATAATCGCTCCGCTTGTCTGCATCAGTTCCAGCGCGCTCTGACCGTCGGGCGCTTCCAACACTTTAAGACCGGCCGCCTGGAGCATGTGGACATAAAGCGCCCGAGCGTCCGGTGTATCCTCCACCACCAAGGCCACTGCTGCGCCTCGGGCCACGTCCTGGGTTTCGGCAGGCTGGTGCTTGATTCGCAGTTGATCCACCACCTGCTGGACCAATTGTACTTCCGACGGCGATAAATCCTGCGCGCTGAGCAACAGTTGGCGCAGGTCGCTCCGGTGTAAAGCTGCTTCAAGCTCGCTTATGGCTGTGGTGACTTCTATGGCCGAAACATGTCCCGCCATCTCCAGAACGAGTAGGGGCTCCACCCCAAAGAAAGAGGCTAACTTGTGGCAGGTCTCTGGGTTTGGTTTGACCTCCGGGTGTTTTAGCAATTGATAGAGGGTGTTTGGGCTTAAACCTGCCTCAATAGATAAGCGCCGCGTGCTATACTTTTCACCCGTTCGCCCCTCTAACGCCTCCCAGGCTGCTTTTAACCACTGTCCAAATTCGGACACCGACTTACTCCGTGTACAGCTTCGAATTCAGTTAAGTTGAAAAAACCTTAAGGTTTACATCTCAGTATACATATATAAATAATAATGCGCAAGATTAAAGTTTAGAGGAGAGCATCCTATTTCTATTGACTTTGGATGGGGAATATGTTATTATCCAAATGCAAATTAGAATGTACTAATACACATTTTAATATGTGAAAAATTCACTCTCCAACGGGTAAGTTCATGAACCGTCCTTTGATCCTGGTTGCCGAAGACGAACGAGAAATCAGAGAACTGATTGTTTTTAGCCTGCAAATTGCCGGTTTTGAGGTTATTGCCGTTCCTAATGGGCAAGAAGCGGTCGAAAAGGCAGTCGAAGTAATTCCGGATTTAATTTTGCTAGACGTTCGTATGCCCAGGATGAATGGACTTGAGGCTTGCCGGGCGCTTAAACAGCAGGCCAAGACCAAAGATATCCCGGTTGTATTTTTGTCGGCAAAGGGCCAAGCTGAAGATATCAAGCTGGGTTACGAAGCCGGAGCTGAAGCCTATTTTTTGAAACCTTTTGCTCCAGAAGAGTTACCACAGCGGCTCATCAGGGTTTTAAGTAAATTGAATACCATGTAGAGACGTAACTAATTGAGGCCCTGGATTGTTTTAGAAAGTGCATGAGCGCGTTAATCGTTGATGGAAACTTGGTTCATTACGAAGCTTTTGGGCGAGGTAAGCCGGTGTTGTTCATCCATGGCTGGCTCGGCTCGTGGCGCTACTGGGTGCCGACGATGGAGGCCCTGGCGGATAAATACCGGGCCTACGCCCTGGACCTGTGGGGCTTTGGCGACTCGGATAAGTCAAAGCCGCGCTATAGTGTAGCTGATTATGTGAGTCTGATTAATAGCTATGTCAACGCCATGGGGATTGGTCACTTTCCGCTGGTAGGCCACGCTCTGGGCGCAGCCGTGGCAATTGAGTATGCTGCTAGTTATCCTGATCAGGTCAAAAAAGTTGTAACTGTCAGCCTGCCCCTTACGCCAGACAGTATCAGCCGCAAGTTGCTCAATTTTGCCAGCGACTCAGTCATTGCCAAAATGCTTTGGTGGCGACAAATTGCCTACAAAGAAGTGCAAAAGGAGACTGAGAAAACCAGCCCTGGCGTCATCCCCTTAAGCGTCCAATCCGTAATCCAGATGGATGTTGGCCGCCTATTACACAGCCTCAGCCAGCGCCAGGATTTTATGGGCTTAGCTATTTATGGAGAGAAGGATGATCTGATTGACCCCGGCCCTGCCCGCAGTATGAACGGCTGCCGGCCCAATCTCCGGCCCATTGGCCTGGCTGACTCCAAGCATTTCCCCATGCTGGACGAAGCCGCCAAGTTCAATCGCCTGCTCAAGGACTTTCTGGAGATCGAAGACGATTTGTCAGCTTTGGAACTTAAGGAAGAGTGGCGCAGGCGCACCCGTTGAACCTAACAAGATGAGATTCCCCTTTATTTTGGGTACAATTATCCTCACAAAATAGCTCAGGTGAGTTATTAAACCGGTTGCCGAACTTATCTTCAAGAGTAAACATTCCTCCTCATCCAAACTTTTGTGATTAGTTGAAGATAGCTCATTTTGCACTATTGAAATCGCCCAGATTGATATAGCAAAATAGCAAAAGTACCGTTATAGTCGTAAGTAATAATTTATTGAAAATTCTTGATGAGTTTTTAATCAAGATGTTTCAAAGGTTATAGTCTAACGAAAGGGGTTTAAATCAAATGAGTCTTCTTGCTTGGTTAGTAGTAGGTTTAATCGCTGGCTGGTTAACTGGACTGGTCATGAAAGGAAGCGGTTACGGTGTCGTAATGGACATTATCATTGGCATCGTTGGCGCCCTCGTAGGTGGTTTCTTAGGCTCAGCGCTGTTCGGCATCGCTGATCCCCTGCAGGGTATCAATATTGGGACAATCGTGATTGCTTTCCTGGGGGGTATTGTCGCCGTTGCGCTTATCCGGGCTTTGCCGGGCCGTTCACCGGTTTGATCCAGGAAATCTTAACACCAATCAAATTTTGCTTTGATTCACCAATTAACAAAAATCGCGCCTCAATCGGGGCGCGATTTTTGTTTGGTCTTGGGCAGGTACGTTTTATACCTGCTGCCCTGTGGGCGATGCGGTCCAGCTACTACCGTTAGCGGTTCTAACGAGGATTTCCGAGTCAAAGGCTTGGCGGAGGGCTTGGGCCAGGTCGGCCAACAGATCATCGGCTGCCTCAATGCCCACCGACAGCCGCACCAGGCTGTCGCTGATGCCGATTTCGGCCCTTTCCTCGCTGGAAAGTTCATAGTAGCTGATGATGGCTACCGGCTGCACCAGCGACTCAACCCCGCCCAGGCTGGCGGCCAGATACGGAATCCGGAGTTGATCCAGAAAGCGGCACATCCCGGCCAAATCGGTCTCCAGCTCAAAGCTGACGACGCCGCCAAAGCCGGTCATTTGACTGGCGGCAACGCCATGATCAGGATGGTCAGGCAGGCTGGGATAATAGACACGCCTCACGGCAGGGTGTTGAGCCAGAAATTGGGCGATTCGTTCTGCCGTTTCGTTATGCCGCTGCATCCGTAATTCCAACGTTTTCAAGCCGCGCAGCAGCAAATAGGCCGTATGCGGGTCGCACATATCGCCCAGAAGGCCGCGCAAATCCCGAATCGCGCTGACCAGGTAGTTGGAGCCAATGACCACCCCGGCCAGCAAATCGTTATGGCCGCCCAGGTACTTGGTGGCGGAATGAATAACAAAATCCACCCCAAACTGGAGCGGCCTCTGGTTAATAGGGGTCGCAAAAGTGCTGTCTATGACGGTTTTGAGGTTATGTTTTTTGGCAATGGCGACAACCTGCTCCAGGTCCAGCACCCGCAGATAGGGATTGGTGGGCGACTCGGACAGAATGAGTTTGGTGTTGGGCCGGATGGCCGCTTCCAGCGCGTCATAATCCCCCATGGCCACTACCGTAGAGTCGACCCCATACCGGGCTAAAAATTGAGTCACAAACTGGCGCGTGCGGCGATAACAGTCGTCGGTCATCACCACGTGGCTGCCAGCCGACAGTAAACTGAGCAGGGTTGTCGTCACCGCCGCCATCCCGCTGGAAAAAAGGCAGGCCGCCTCGCCGCCATCCAATTCGGCCAGCTTGACCTCTGCCGCTGCCACTGTCGGGTTGCCGTAGCGACCATACTCCTCGCGGTTAGTCTCGTCGCCCCAGAGATGGGCCTCCATATAATCAATCAATTCACGCGTGTTTTGGAAGGGATAGGTGCTGGTAGGAAAAATTGGCGTCGTAATCGCCTGATGCGGCTTAACCCGCGGTTCGCCGGCATGGACAACTTGAGTGCTAAAATTCGGCTGGATCATTGAGAATGTTTCCCCCTTGTTTTTGATTGCCAATATTTGTAACCTGCAAAAGATGACCGCCGACCGCCCCCCCTCCCTCCCCTAGGAGGGTTAGGGTGGGGGACGGTCGTAAATACAAAGGGCCTCTCACTCAAATTACGATGAGAGGCCCTTTTGGCGGGGTACTTTCAAATAAAAAACCCCTTCCAAAAGAAGAGGCTGGCTGCGTTGTACGCTCTCGCTCTCATCTTCCAGAAATAGTTCTGCCGGAATTGGCACCGAAAACAACAGCAGCACAGGCTAAAAGCCTGCCACCTGCTGCGCCAGGTTGCCGGGGTTTCATAGGGCCGGTCCCTCCACCCCTCTGGATGAGCACAATGTGCTGGTTATGGAATTGGATAAACAGCGGTTGATCGAATGGCGGCAATCATACCATAAAGCATCCTCCTGTCAAATTCTATCCGTGAATATTAGCCGCCCCTAAAAATCTTAATAAAAATGTTTGACACAATTGGCCTAAATTCCTACAATCCAGATAAGGAGAAAAAAATGAGCCTCTCGTTCTTGCGCCGAGAAGCCAATCAAGTTCGGGCAATTACCCAGGGCGATCTGCGCAGCATTATGCGCATGGTAGATACGGCCTGGCGCGTGCATATCCGGGTACCGCCGGTTGAATTGGGGACTAAGATTAGAGCTTTGCCCGGTTTTTTGGCTGAAGATCAGGCAGGGCTACGCGGCTTTATGGTGATGGAGCCGCAGCACCCCCACGTCGCTCTGATTATCGCCGCCGGGCTGCGCGACACCTGGAATGTCAGACCCTATCTCGATTTGTTATTGCCCGAAGTCGAGCGATCAGTTCGAGCCGAGGGATTGCCGGCGCTGGCTCACATCGGTAATGTGGCCTGGTTGGTTGACGATTTGCAAGCTCGTGGCTTTGAAATACGCGAATGGATTGTGGCCTTTGAGCGGCATGGGACAGAACCCCCGCCGGCTACAGCGGCTCCTGCCCGGCTTCGCTCCGCTCACTCCAGCGATCTATCCGCCTTGCTGACCCTGGATGGCCTGGCTTTCAATCACATCTGGCGGAAATCGGCCGGCAATCTCAACGAAGCCCTGGCCAGCGCCGACTCGTTTACTGTGGCCGAACTGGACGGCCAGCTTGTCGGTTATACCTGGTACGAGCGTTATAACCGCCATGCGCACCTGACCCGTCTTGCTGTTCATCCTGCTTACCAGGGCCGTGGCATCGGGGCGCAGTTGCTGCACTCAGCTATTGTCAACGCCCTGGACAGCGGCGTCAACATGATCACCCTCAATACCCAGGAGACTAACGGCCGCTCGCGCTCCCTCTATGAGCGTTTTGGTTTTGTTTTCACCCGACAGCGCATGCCCGTTTTGTGGAAAAATTTACCCTAATCGCTGCCGGTTTTACCGGACCGCTACCGGCTCTAGCTCAATCCGTCCTACTTCCGCTGCATTTTGGGCCGGGTCGTACCAGATAAGCAGCGGCATGTAGGAACCGGGTGGTGCATTTACCGGCAACCTCAGGTCGTACACATCGGTGACGGTTTCGCCTGGACGCCAGGCAAGGGTAGGATAGGCAAAGTGGACCGGGATGGCGTCAACCGCAGTCACTGCTTCACCCGCCGGATTGAGGAGTCGAGCGGATACCTTCAGACTGGCAGTTACAGGGGCGGCGACCTGCCAAAAAAGAGTCAGGCGCAGGGGCGCTGGCCCAGGACCGGTCTGGGGCGGGCGGGAAATATCATAACCCAGCAGGGAAATCTCCGGCGTGACCGGTTGATTGAGTGTAAAGTCCATTTGTGCCGGCGCAGCCACGGGTTGAGGATAAACTCGAATTAGCGGCCCAATCGCGCTGAGTGACCAACGTTCTGGCGCGCCCGGCAGTTCACGGGTCAGATAGATTGCTTTACCCGCAGCCAGTAATTTTTCCACCACTGCCAGGCGATCCGTTTCGTTATCGGCAACAACGGTTTCGAGATCCGGCCGCCGGTTT
This sequence comes from Anaerolineales bacterium, assembly GCA_015075185.1. Taxonomy (GTDB): domain Bacteria; phylum Chloroflexota; class Anaerolineae; order 4572-78; family J111; genus DSQQ01. The sequence continues at coordinate 2,012,229 of JABTUW010000001.1, forward strand.
TCCGTTTGCTGAAAGTAACGGAGCAAAGTCATTTCCCCCAAAATGCCCACAATCGCCGCATGTTCCGGCAAAGGCTGCTGCAACATATCCAGGCCGTAGTCATGCACCTGCCAGGTATTCCGGGCGGCAAGCACGGGCAGATTCGTCTGAAAAATTTGAATGATGATAAAGGCGAAAATAATCACAATCAAAGCTATTGCTGCCAGGGTCAAACGTTGAATGTTGAATGTTGAACGTTGACTATTGACCATTGACTGTTGATCATTGGCTATTACCTCTTGGCCTCCTGCCACTCTCGCCGCCATTTGCCCCAAGAACGCCACTCCCACTCCGCTCCATGCCGCCCACAACAAAAAGGGCGGGATGAAAAAAACCTCGATGTCACTGACCTGGTAAAAGAGGTTGAAGCCTATGTAAGTCAGAAAAGCGACTCCGGTGAGGATGAGGAATTTTCGCTCCCGCCAGGCCAGGTAAAACAGGCCCGCGACTCCCGGCAGGACGGTATAAAACTGGTTTTGAAAGAGACGCCCGTAAAAAGCGAGGTCGCGCTCATGGCCAAAAGGATTACTGAAAATAAACGTGCCGTATCCTCCTGCACTGACCTGCCGCCAGAAACCAGTCCAGGTGTTTTGATACGTGCCATCGAGCGAGCCGATATGTCCCCGCAACGGCAAGTAGAGATAAAGTAATAACGGCGCCAATCCCAGTAACAGCCTTAACGTGAGAGTTTTAGAGAAACCAGGCTGCTGCCAGCCCCGTTTTTGGTTGAGGGTGAGGTACAAAGCCACAGCCGGGAACAGCAGCAGTATGGTCCGGTGGTGGGTAAGGGCCAGGCCGGCAAAAAAGGCCAGCCATAGGATTCCTCTCCGGCCCTCTCCTTTTAAGGGAAGGGTGAGCGTTAAAAACAAAAGCGTCGCCACAAAAAAGGCGTTGAGAGTGTAAACCTCGGCGATGGTCGCCTGCTGCCAGAAAACAGGACTGATAGCGAATAACAGAGCGCCAATTATGCCGCCGAGATGAGCGGACAGGGAAGATGGGAAGAATGGAAGGGTGGAAGATTGGTTTTTTTCCATGCTTCCACTGCTCAACCTTACAATCAACAAGTAAAGTAAGGCCACCGTTGCCGCGCCAAAAAAGGCGCTCAGGAGATTGACCCGGTAGGCCACATCGCCGCCGGCCGGTATAAAGGTGAAGAGCTTGCCCAGCAGAGTGTAAAGGGGATAGCCGGTGGGATGAGCAATCCCTAACTGGTAAGTGACCAGTTGAAATTCCAGGCTGTCGTCAAAAATAGTGACGACAGAGGGCGCAAGCGTGCTGACGTAGAGGATGAAACTGGCGATAAATAATCCGCTGGCGAGCAGAAAGTAGTGCAGCAGGGAAGATTTGTTCGCCGGTTCGCCGAGTCGCTGACTCGCCCCTGTGCTCATGCGCTGATCCGCTTAACTCTCTGGGGCAATCTTAATCTCAACCCGGCCGGTCATACCGGGGCGGACCTCAAACTCGCCGCTGTTAAAATCCAGGTAAACGGTAAAGAGGGCCGTATCGCCATCTTTTTGGGTGGACTCCAGCTCTATGCGATTGATAACCGCCGGAATGGGAACATTGGGATATGTTTTGAGGAAGATGGTGGCCTTATTGCCGGGTTGAATATCGGCCAAGTTGCGCTCGCTGAAGTTGCTGGTAGCAAAGCGCAGCGGCTCTACCTGGACAAGGGTAAGAGAGGCGTTGCCAATAGACACGCCCGGCGAAGCGTTGACTGCCGTTACTACGCCATCCCAGGGCGCGAAGAGTTGGGCTTTCAGTAAGTTAGCCTGGGCCTCGTCCACCTGAAGCTGCGCCTCGCGCAGTTTGGCCTCGTTGACCGCTTTGGCCTCGGGGCGCAGCCCGGCCTGCAATTTATCCAGGCGGTTTTTGGCCTGGACCACCGTCGCCCGGGCCGTGGCAAGCTGAGCATCAGTCGCCGGTTTGGTGGCCTCATTGTAGACGGCCTGGGCCCGTTCGTAATTGAGAGTGGCCCGCTGCAGTTCGGCCGCCTGGGGACTCATGCCGATTCCTTGAGCGTAGGCGACCTGGTCATAAGCTTCCTGGGCCTGTCTCAATTCAACCTCGCGCAGACGCAGGTCGGCGGCGGCCTGGGTGATGGCCTCTTGAGAGGGCAGGCTTTGCAGACGAGCCAGTTCGCTTTGGGCCGAGGCCAGGCTGGCCTGCGCTTCGACGATGTCGCCGGCCAGCGCCGGCGCTTCTTCGCTGCGAATCTGGGCCTTAAGAGAGGCCAGGCTATTTTCGGCCTTTTTCAGCGCATTTTGCAGGTCCGTATCGTCAATTTTGGCCAGCAGGTCACCTTTTTTGACTGCCTGGCCCGGTGTTACGTACACTTCGGCAATGGTTCCACCCAGGCTGGAGGACTGAAAACTAAATGTCTGGGGTGGAAGGGGCAGCACTACCTCTCCATCAGCCGAAATAGTGGTTTGAAACACGGTGATGGGGGTCGGCAGCGGCGTGGGCGTCTCTACGGGAGTGGCAGTCGCCTGACCAAAATTGAAGCTCGCCCCTTCGTTGCAGGCCGGTAATATCGCTAAAATCAGGCCCATTAGCAGGAGGATCAGTGTCTGTTTCATTGCTCCCAAATAGTGTACATGAGATGAATGAATTGCCTAATTTTTATCCTCGGAATCTTCGGGAAACCAGAAGCGGCTCATATCGGCGGCAATATCGGTGAGGCGTTTGAGCACCCAGGCAAAAATCCCGGAAATAACCACAAAAATAGCCAGGTAAGCCAGCCGGGACAGGCCGAGTTGTTGCGCCCCCTGCACAAACAAAAAAACAATCACCCCAAACAGGCTGACGACCACAAAGGCCATGATAATCGCCAGAACAATAGATGGCCCCAGCGACAGCGGTGCTTTTGGCTTGGCCGGTTCTTCTTCAGGGCGGTCAGGGCGAGTCATCCCCTGTATCATAGCCTGTGTCAGGCTCTTTTGGCAAGAATAGAACCACTCCGGGTGTAATTCACTTGTGGGCAGATTTTTTACCACGGCTCAGAATGAACCGCTGAGGTTGCTGAGATTTTACTTTTTGGCTTTCACAAAAAGACCGAAAGATGTATTGACAAATACAGAATTTTATGATACTATAAATCATAGTTACACGTAATTCAAAAAGATACTTTTTAGTAAACAAGGAGATAAACAATGACAACTGACACCAATGGCAATGGCTACGAAGAGACTGTGGCCGAAGATATCCACACTGAGGAAACCACGGGCCCGACCGGCCCCAAATCGGGAGCGGGCAGAAGCACAGCCGCCAGGAAAACCATCGACGATGCCTTCAAGCAGGTGGAGAATTTCACCGAAAACCTGGGTAAAGCTCTGGGCAGCGCCCTCCAGGATCGGGCCAACGTAGTGATGGTGCGGGTCAATAACGACAGCCTGAGCTACCTGGATATGCTGGTGGAAGCCGATGTGACCAAGAGCCGCTCCGAAAGCGCCGCTTTCCTGATTAATGAGGGCATCAAAGCGAATGAAGCGCTTTTTAACCGCATTCGCGAGATTACCGATCAAATCGCCTCTTTAAAAGCGCAACTGCGTGAGTCGGTCAAGGGCGAGGAGTAATTTGAGCAAAGACCCTAAAGGTCTTCAAGACCTTTAGGGTCTGAAATTTGGGGAGACCACTATGATTGAAGCATTTTCTAACATCGCCACGGCCTTTGGCCTGTCAACTTCAGCGGGGCTGAATGCCTATCTGCCCTTGCTGATTGTGGCCCTGACCGCCCGCTACACCGACCTGCTCCATTTGAACAAGCCCTGGGATGTGATGACCAGCGGCTGGGTTATTGGGGCGCTGGCGGTGCTGCTGCTCGTCGAGATGACCGCCGATAAAATCCCGGCCATTGATACGGTCAACGACGGCATCCAGACCTTTGGCCGCCCGGTAGCGGGAGCCGTTCTGTTTGCCGCTAGTTCCGGCGCTGTCGGCGATGTCCACCCGGCGCTGGCTTTTATTGCCGGGCTGCTTCTGGCCGGGGGCGTTCACGTAGTCAAAACAGCCGCCCGGCCCATGGTTACGGCCACCACGGCCGGGACCGGCAACTGGCTGGTCAGTTTAGCCGAGGACGTGTTGGTCTTGATCAGCGCCATTATGGCTATCCTTGCCCCCATCTTCGTGGCCCTGGTGGCGCTCTTCTGCGGCCTGCTGGGTTTGTGGTGGTGGGGACGCCGCAAGGCTCGGCTATCTGTGGCTTAGGCGTAATAAAGCAGATTAAGCAAGAAAGGGACAGCCAAATCCTGTCCCTTTTTAATTTCTGGGGTGCCTCGTAAGCAGTGTACCGTAAATTCGGGGTGTCTTCTTACGACCTATTTACGTTTTTCCTCATCGTCCTCAAAAAATACTTTCTAAATTCGGGGATCATCACTTTATAAAAAGGAACCGAAAAGAAATAGACATATGTCAGTGCTAAGGCATCAACACCTACTGCAATTAATACCCTTCCAGCCCAGTGCAGAGTAGGCTCAGGCCAACGAAAATCATCCTGAGTAGGGCGTTAGCCCGTATCGAAGGGTGATTTTCGAGCTAATCCTGAATTCAGGTTATTACGGGGGGCTGGCAAAATCATACCGGAACTCGACCAGCATGAACTGCCCCGGCCCCAGGTTGACCTTCATTTCGGCCAGGTCCACCAGTTGGATGATGTACTCGCCGGTGGCCAGGCCGCCGAATTCGGTGGCGTAGTCGCCCAGTTCCGGCTTGGTGCCGGTCAGTTGGGGTTGGCTCTGCCACGGACCGCTGCGGATGATGACCGGATGGTCTTTCAACCCAGCCGCCCGCACGGCAATCGTGCCGACCACGCCATTTTGTGTTTCCACAATCCGGCCCTGCCAGGCAAAGGCGAGTGTTGGTGTTGAGGTTGGCCGGGGTGTCGCCGTAGGAGTAGCAGGAGGGTTAGGGCGGAGAACTACCGGGGCTGAGGTCGGCGTCGTGGTGCTGGTGGCTGTCGGCGTGCGGCGAGGCTGCGCGCCCTGCCCCACCACAGGGGGTGTCTGGGCCAGGGCCAGGGTGGCATAGGTGGCGCTGGGCGAGAATTCCACCTCTGCCGTCCCCTGACCGTCGGCAAAGAGGCGCAGCCCTGTGCCGGTGTGCAGCGCTTCAACCAGGTAAACCCCCGGAGCCAACTGTCCGAACTCGCAGACCAGGCCGCCCAGAATGGGATTGGAGATCACCTCGCAAAATTGCTCCGTCCCGCGCACCGAACGCAGCGCCGCCACCTGGCCAGCCTGCCCGGCGATGCGCACCCGGATCGTCGCTTGGGTATTGGTCGTCCCCTGGGAACCGTTGGTATTCTGGAGCAAGCGCGCCTCCCAGCCGGTCACTCCGGGTGGCAAAACTTCCCGTTCGAATACCGCCGTCACCTGCTCGTTTTCAAAAACTGCGACCGGCAGACTCTGCCCCAGACCTTCCGGCGCCACAAAGTACTGGCCGGATTTCAACTTTTCAAAGAAGCAGCTATCACGCTCGGCAGTGTCCTGGCCGGTCACACAGCGCCGCTCACCACCCACAATACCGGCGGCGCGTAATTGAATCGGCAAACCTTCGATGCCGGTCACTCTGACGGTAATCGCTGCGGCTTCAGTTTCACTTTTTGCCCGTCGGGTGATCGCGCCTAACCAGCCCGTGACCGCCGTCGGAGTGGGCAGAGGGGTCGCGGTGGGGCTGGGTGCGGGTGTAAATGTCGGCTGAGGTGTTTCGGTGGGTGGAACTGTGCTGGTAGGAATTGGGGTTGCGGTGGGTGGCGCCGGTGTGCTGGTAAAGGTGGGCGGCAGCGGGGTTAAGGTATCGGTTGGGGTTGGCGGGATGGCTTGAGGCCGAAATTCAACCCGAGTTTCGGTATTGGGCTTCAGCTCCACATCAAAACGGACATTCAACCCCTCCGGCTCGATGATGTACTTGCCCGGACTCAGCCCGGCAAACTCGACCACATCCGGCCCTAACTCATTTGGTTTTTGGCCGGTACTGGCCGTATTGATCACCTGCGCCAGCGTGGATAAACGCACTGCCTGCCCGCTGCGCCCCACCACCTGGACCAGGAGACGGGCGAAAGGCGTACCGCTGCTGCGCGTTTCAGAAACCAGCCGGCCCTCCCAGAGTTGACCTCCCAGGGGAGTCATGGTGGGGGTGGGCAGGATCACCTGAGTGGCTTCCGGGACAGGGATTTGGACAAATTCAATCACGGCCAGGTTATAGTTATCGGCCACCACCTGCGTGCTGACGCCCAGTGCCGGAAGGCTTACCGTCCAGGTTCCGGCGCTAACGGGGGCAAATTCGGCGGTATAGGGCCCGTACTCCGGCTTACTGCCTGACTCGCCGGTGATAAGTATACTGCCGCTGCGCAGCTCGATCTTGGCGCCCAGCATGCCTTCAACCTTCACCCGAAAAATCGACCCTTCTCCCTTGGTGTAGCCAAGCGTATTGCTCACCAGGCGGCCAATCCATACCTGGGGCGCGGCTGTTGGCGTCGAGGTGAGGGCCGGTAAACTATCCTGGTGGATTGAGCGGCTAACGCCGGAGCAGATTGTTCAGAACCTGGCAGAAATAGGAAGACCGCTCCAATAAAGGCCAGAATGAAGCAGAGAATGGACGGGCTGGGTATTTTTTGCCTTCCCTTTAACAAGGTCTCACCCTGGATGATAACGTTTGGTTTAAAACCAGACACATTATACGCCTTTTGGAACAATTCCTTCAAATGCCGTTAGAGGAGTCAACCATTTTTGTTTGCTTCCCCTTTTGTTTCGGATTACAATTCAGCAAACTAAGAAGGGGAACTCTATGGAGATTTTAGGCATAGATATTGGTGGTTCCGGCATCAAAGGCGCGCCGGTGGATGTTGAAAAAGGGATGATGCTGGCCGAACGGCAGCGGCTGGATACCCCGCAGCCTTCGGTACCCGAGGCGGTGGGTGATGTTGTCGCCGAAATTGCCCGCCTGTTTAATTGGCAAGGGCCAATTGGCTGTACCTTTCCGGCAGTTATCAAGCATGGCGTGGCTTACAGCGCGGCCAACGTGGATCAATCCTGGATCGGTTTTAACGGCCAGCAGTTGTTTGAACAGAAAACCGGCTGTCCGGTGCTATTGCTCAACGACGCCGACGCCGCCGGGATTGCCGAGATGGAATTTGGGGCGGGCCGGGGTCAGCCAGGGGTGGTTATTATGCTTACTTTTGGTACCGGCATCGGCAGCGCAATCTTTGTGGATGGCCGGCTGGTCCCCAACACCGAGTTTGGCCATATGGAAATCCGGGGCAAGGATGCCGAGGACCGCGCCGCCGACCGTATTCGCACCGAAAAGGACCTGAGCTGGGAAAAGTGGGCCGGACGGGTCAACGAATTCTTGGAGCGGATGGAAATGCTCTTCTCGCCCGATTTATTTATTTTCGGTGGGGGGGTGAGCAAAAAACATGAAAAGTTCCTGCCCCTGCTGCGAACTCAGGCCAAAATCGTGCCGGCTCAGATGCTGAACGAAGCCGGCATTATTGGCGCAGCAATGGCAGCCAAATCTTTAGTGCGGTAGCTTCAGCAGATAAAAAAACACCCTCGCTTGCGGGGAGGGTGTTTTAAAAATTTCCGGTTTAACTAACCAGCGATCTTTCCAGCATATTTGTTACCGTGTCTACCAGTTCCTTGACCTCAAATGGCTTTTGGATGTAGCGATCGTTGTCAATGACGTGTAAACCGCTGGCGGCATCGTGCTCCTCACTTCTGGCGGAAACAATGATGATCGGTACCTTGGCCAGTTCTTTATCGTTTTTCATTTCATAGTACAGGTCCCAACCGTCAATATCGGGTAGCATTAAATCCAGCAAGAGTACATCGGGTTTGAGGCTTTTGATCAGTTCTAACCCCAATTCACCTCGCCTCGCTCCAATAACGCGATGGCCTTTGCGTTCGAAGATTAGTTGAATCAAGCCGCTCATCTCCGGGTCATCTTCTATGGATAAAATTCGAGCTTGGATATTCACCTGGATATTCCTCTTCTGCCGCCTAAATCCTGCTTTGTAATAAGTCTAATTATAGCATAAAAGGATACGACTTGCCTTTAGGAAAAATGGCCTGTTGAACTTTGCTCTTGAGTTTATCATAAAGTGGACTCCTTAGAATTTGATTAATTGGCCCTTGGCTCTGCCTGAATTGGTATGGTATAATCAGTCCAATTTTTGCAATCGGACTAAGAATTGGGGGAAAAATGCCGATTCAACTGCTGCGTCAAACGGATCAGCCGCTCTATTTGCAGGTGGCCGAACAATTACGGCAGCAAATAGAAAATGGAGAATTAGCGCCCCATACCCGCCTGCCGGCCAGCCGGATTCTGGCAAAAAAGTTGGGCGTCAACCGGATTACGATTGTCAACGCCTATGCCGAACTGGAGGCCGAGGGTTTAGTGATCAGCCGGGTTGGTAGCGGCACCTTTGTGGCCGGTGAACAGCAACCGGCGGCATTGGCTCCTTCACCTTTGTGGAGGGGGTCTCCCGTGGGGCGGCGGCCCTGGAATGCCAATCAGATGGTTGCCGAGATGATGCGCCTGGCCCGCCAGCCCGGAGTTATTTCCTTTGCCGGTGGCTCGCCCTCCAGCGAGTTTTTGCCCGTCCATGAGCTGCGCCGGGCCTTGAATGAGGTGCTGCGGCGGGACGGGGTCGCTGCCCTGCAATATGAAGAAGCGGCTGGATATCTTCCTCTGCGTGAAACCATCGCCCGGCAGATGCAGCAACAACACATCCCGGTCAACGGCCAGGATATTTTGATTACCACTGGCTGCCAGCAAGCCCTGGATGTTACGGTAAATGTGCTGACTCGCAGCAGTGAGGATAACCTGGTGGTCGTCGAGGATCCTTGTTACCTGGGCTTCCTGGATATTTTAGCCGCTCGCCGGCTGACCCCGCTCGGCGTGCCGGTAGATGGCCAGGGCATGCAGGTTGACCGGCTGGAGCAGATTATCCTGCGCCACCGGCCCCGCCTCATCTATACCACACCCAGCTTTCACAACCCCACCGGAACGACCCTCTCTCTGCCCCGGCGGCGGGCGCTGCTGGAAGTTGCCAGCCGTTATGGCGTACCCATTTTAGAAGATAGCTGCTACGATACCTTATATTACGAAGGCGAGCCGCCGCCCAGCCTGAAAAGCCTGGATACGGCTGATATAGTTTTTTTGGCCGGGGGGTTTGGCAAAACGCTGGCGCCCGGCCTGCGGATTGGCTACCTGGTCGCGCCGTCTGCCTGGCAAGAACGGGTAATTGCCGCTAAGCAAACCGCCGATATATTGACCTCCCCGCTGAACCAGTATGCGCTCCATTCCTACTTGCACAGCGGCCACTATGCCGATCATCTGAGCCTGACCCGCCGGGCCTACCGTGAGCGGCGCGACTTAATGGCAGCCGCAGCCCGGCGCTATTTTCCCCAGGAAGCGGTCTGGCGCTGTCCGGCGGGAGGCATGTACCTCTGGGTTGAGATGCCGCCTTCCGGCCCAACGGCGACTGACCTGTATATGGCCGCTATCAATTACAGCGTGGTCTTTGCGCTCGGCTCCGTTTTCTCGGCCAGCAACTCGTTTAGCCATGCCATGCGCCTGAATTTTGCCACCCCTGCGCTCGATGAAATCGAGGAAGGCATGCGCCGCTTGGGCAAAGCCTGGAAAGAGTTGCTGGCCCGGAACATAAGGGTGCAGCCGGTCAACCAGCGCTGCACTATGCCAATTTTATAAGGTAAAGAGGCGAGAATTTTAATTCACCTCACCCTCTCCTCGTCTCTTCGTTTTGATATTCGACTCGTGATAACTTATTATGACAATCTACCATTTTGCACAACTCAGTGACATCCATATCTCCTCCTTGGGAGACTATGCGGAGATGCTGTCGGGCCGGGCGGCTGATTTTTTAAAGGCTGTAGTGACCCATTTAAACCGGCAGGAAGATTTGGATTTTGTATTAATCACCGGTGATCTGTTCAACACCCCGACCCGTTCTAATCTAGCTTTATTTCAGCAGGCTATCCAAAGCCTGAACAGGCCTTATTTTATCATTCCCGGCAACCACGACCGCCGGGCCCCTGATGAAACTGAGGGCTTAACTCGCCGCGAATTCGCCCGGTATTTTAACCCCCAATTTCAGGCCAGACCGGCCGCACCGGAGGCTCAGGTTGGCTATTGGTCGCTAACGGTCCGGCCAGAGGTACAACTGATCGGCCTGGATTCCATCCGCGATGAGGATTGGGGTGGGCAGATTGATGCGGCTCAAATCGAGTGGCTGGAACAGGAGCTAAGGGCGCACGCCGATAAATTGATTATCCTGGCCGTTCACCATCCCCTTCACCCTCTGGCTCCCATTGACGATCATCCTGACTGGCGCAATTTTGTCTGTGACAACGGCCCTGAGCTGCTGGCCCTGCTCGACCGGTATCCGCAGGTGAAGGTCGTCCTTACCGGCCATCACCATCAAACCAAAGCCGACATGCTGGGCCAGCGCCTCCACCTGGCCTGTCCGGCCCTGAGCGTGTATCCCTGCGCCTATCGCCTTCTGCGCCTGGAGCAGACAGACACAGATACCTGGCACATCGAATGGTCTACCCGCTCAGCCACTGCTGACTCAACCGTGACCGAGGCCCGGCAAAGGATGATCGAAGCCTGGCAAGGGGTCGGCTTTGATCTCGACTTTGTGGAGATGCATGCTCAATTAGCTTACGGGAGTGAGTTCGATAGACAAGGAAGGTGGAAGAATGGGAGTGTGGCGGATTGGAGAATTGGGGGACTGGGGAATGGTGAAAAATGAGGAATTTACAACCTTCCAGCCTTCCAGCCTTCCAATCCACCAACCTGCCTCGGCCGCTGAAAGGCGTTGTTCTGGCTTTTGCCTCGGCGGCCTGCATTTCGGTGACGTTTATTGCCAGCAAACAGGCCATGGCGGACCTGTCACCCCTGGCTTTTACCCCAATCTGGTTCGCGGTGGCGTCGGCCTGGGGTATCGGCCTGTACCTGTGGCGAAACGGGCTGGCACTCCCTAACGGTCTGGGCGAGTCCATTCGCCCTATTTTGTTACTGGGTTTGTTGAACGGACTGGCCAACTTTTTGTTCTTTACCAGCATTGATCTCGGCGACCCGGCGCTGGTGGCCTTTTTCAGCCGCAGCGAGACTGTTTATACCGTTTTACTGGGCGCGTGGTTACTGGGCGAGCGCATGCGCCGCTCGCAGTGGCTGGGAGTGGCCCTGGCCATCGCTGGTACCGGGGCGATGACTTTTCGCGCCGGGAGTGTGGTCTGGATGGTGCTGCTGCTGGCCCTGGCCTCGAATTTTTTCCTGGCCTTGAGCAACCTGGTCGCCAAAAAAAGTATCCTCGCCGTGCCGCCGTTAGTTTTATCTACGGCCCGCACCCTGGTGATGACGCTGATGTTGGGCCTGTTTGGCTGGGCCGCCGGACAACTCGCCTGGCCTGGCTGGACGGCCTGGCTGTGGATTATCGGGGGCGCATTTTTCGGCCCGTTTCTGAGTTATGTGCTTTTTTACAGGTCGCTGCTCTACCTTGACCTGTCCAAAGGTGCCGTTATTCGAGCCACCCAGCCGCTGTTTGTGGCTGTCTACGGTCTGGCCCTGTTTGGCACACTGATCACTCTCCAACAACTGGCGGGCGGTCTGGTGCTGACCGCCGGGGTTGCCTTTATGCTCTGGGATCGCAAGTAGGAGATTTTGGAGGACCATGTATATTCCCAAAGCTTTTGCTGAAACAAATAGTGAAAAATTGTTTGCCTTCATTGAAGCTAACAGCTTTGGCATTCTTTTTTCACAGCACAATGGCCAGCCTTTTGCCACGCATCTGCCGTTTTTGGTGGAGCGAAGTACAGAGTCACCCGGTTGGCTGTGGGGACACCTGGCCAGGGCTAATCCCCACTGGCATGATTTGGCGGGCGAGGTTTTGATTGTTTTCCCCGGCCCGCACGCCTATATCTCACCGGCCTGGTATGAAGAAGAAAACGTTGTTCCGACCTGGAACTACCTGGCTGTCCACGTTTACGGCCAGCTATCGCTGGTCCAGGAGGATGAACGCCTCTTAAAGATTGTCGGAGACTCGGTTAAATTTTATGAGGCGGCCAGACCCGCTCCCTGGGCGCTCGACGCTTCAGCCAACTATATCCACAAAATGCTGAAGGGTATCGTCGGCTTCAAAATCGAGATCACCCGCCTGGAAGGAAAGTGGAAACTCAATCAAAATCATTCCACTGCCCGGCAGGAAAGAGTAGTAAACGCATTGAAACAGTTGCCCGATCAAAATTCGCAGGAAATTGCGGCTTTGATGGAAGATAATTTGAAGAGGCGGTGAGCAGTGAGACGAGGAGACGCGGTTAGGCCGCGTCCTCGCCTATTCTCCTTGCACAGTATGAAAGGTAAATACAATGACAGATCATCCAATGCCCACCTTGCATGACATTATCGCCGCCCGGCCTCACGTTTACCGCTATTTGCGCCCGACGCCTCTCTACCGCTACCACGGTTTGAGCGAATTGGTCGGCGCGGAGGTGTGGGTGAAGCACGAGAATCACCAGCCGGTTGGCGCATTTAAGGTGCGCGGCGGTCTTAACCTGGCCGCTCACTTGAGTGAGGCCGAGCGCCGAGGCGGTCTCTTTACCGCCTCGACCGGCAACCACGGCCAGAGTATCGCCTTTGCGGCGCAGGTCCACGGCTTGAAGGCGACCATCGCCGTGCCGGAAGGAGCCAATCCCGGCAAGGTGGCGGCCATGCGCGGCCTGGGGGCCGAAGTCATCTTCCACGGCCCGGATTTCGATACCGCCCGCGAGTGGATTGCCGCCGAGGCCGAGAGCTTGGGAGGCCGGTTTGTCGGCCCAACGGAAGAATTGTTGATTGGTGGCGTCGGCACGTATGCCCTGGAAATTCTGGAAGAGCTGCCCGACGTACAGACCATCATCGCGCCGGTTGGCGCAGGCAGCGGCGTGTGCGGGACGAGCATCGTGGCCAAGAGCATCAACCCCAACATTGAGGTGATTGCGGCCCAATCGGCCCAGGCCCCGGCCATGCAGTTGAGCTGGAAATCGGGCGAGCTGGTGACGGCGGAAACGCGCACCTTCGCCGAAGGGGTGGCCACACGGGTCCCTTTTCTCAACACCCAGCGCATCATGCGCCGCTACTTGGACGATTTTGTGCTGGTTGACGACGAGGCGATCAAAGAGGCCATTGTTTTGTTATTACAGCACACCCACAACCTGGCCGAAGGCGCAGGGGCGATTTCCCTGGCGGCGGCCTTACAATTAAAGGACCGGCTGGCCGGGAAAAAGGTCGCGCTGGTGTTAAGCGGGGGAAATTTGGCCCTGGAGCAGTTGGAAAGTATTCTTGGGAATTGAGAGTTTCTTAGGCAAGTGTCTTTTTCATCGTAATAAATCGCGGCCTACGTCGTCAAGAAGTGGCATAATCAGCAAACAGTTGCTGGGTCGTGAATTTGAAGCGAAAGGACAGCCAAACTATGAAACTCGTCTCAATCAACGTAGGTTTACCGCGTGAAGTGATGTGGCAGGGCAGACCTGTCACCACTAGCATTTTCAAAGAACCGGTCAGCGGGCCGGTCATGCTGCGAGCGCTCAATCTGGCGGGCGACCGGCAGGCCGACCTGACGGTTCATGGCGGAGCGGACAAGGCCGTTTACGTTTATCCGGCGGAGCACTACGATTATTGGCGGGCACAACTACCTGATACGCCCCTCCCGTGGGGCAGTTTTGGGGAGAATTTTACCAGCCAGGGTTTGTTGGAGGATGAGGTCAATATCGGCGACCGTTTTCGTATCGGCACAGCCGAGGTAGTGGTCACCCAGCCGCGCCTGCCCTGTTACAAGTTGGGCGTTAAGTTTGGCCGGGCCGATATGGTCAAACGCTTCCTGACCAGCCGCCGCACCGGCTTTTACCTGGCTGTTTTGAAAGAAGGAGAGGTGGCAGCCGGGGACGCTGTCGAGCTGCTCCGGCGCGATGAAAACGGCGTCACCGTTGACGATCTGGTCCGCCTGTACGCTTTTGACAAAGAAGATACCGTCACTTTACGGCGAGCTACCCAGGTTGAGGCGCTGCCGGCGGATTGGGTGGAGCACTTTCAGAGCCAGCTTAAAAAACACGCATAGAAGTTCTAAAAATTACTCTGTGAAACTCTGTGATTTCTCTCTCCGTGTAACAACTTCTTGCTCATTGTGCAAATATCTGATTCGTAAATGCCTAATCCCTTACTTTTACTCCACAGATAACAGGTAAAAGCACCATCAGAGGGATTTCTCCCCGCTTCGCGGTTCGAAATGACATATTGGGGGTCAAAGTAAATGTCCAAAGATTACAGTTTGAGTGTCACCCCGGCCAATGCCCAACGCCGGCCGGAACACGCCCAAGATGACGTCTGGATTCGTGCCTTTTTAAGGCGTGCCCAGATCGGCCACATTGCCACCCGCTGGGATGAGCAGCCGTTCATCAACCCGACCACCTTTTGGTATGATCCCGACCGGCACGAAATTATCTTTCACTCTAACATCGTCGGGCGGGTGCGGGCCAACAGCGAGCGGCACGAGCAGGTCTGCTTTGAGGTCAGCGAATTTGGCCGGTTGCTGCCCTCGAATGTGGCCCTGGAATTTAGCATCCAGTATGAAAGCGTCATTGCCTTTGGCCGGATTCGCGTTTTGCAGGAGGCTGAAGAAAAGCGGCGGGCGCTGTATGGTTTGATTGGCAAGTACTTCTCCACAATGGCGGCAGGTCGAGAATATCGCCCTATCACCGACAAGGAACTGAAACGCACCTCTGTCTACGCCATTGCCATTGACAGTTGGAGCGGCAAGCGCAACTGGGCGGAACGAGCCGACCAGAGCGACGAGTGGCCGCCGCTGGACGAAAAGTGGTTTGCATAGGGCAAGGAGGAATTGACCATGAGAAAACTGCGCTATCACCTGGTTGATGTTTTTACCAACCAGCCGTTTGGGGGAAACCAACTGGCCGTTTTTACCAATGGCCGCGGGTTATCGCCAAAGCTGATGCAGCAACTGGCCAGGGAATTGAATTTTTCCGAAACCACTTTTGTCTTGCCTCCCCAGGCAGCCGCTAATGACTTCTGGGTCAGAATTTTTACCCCGGCCGTTGAGATGCCCATGGCCGGCCATCCGACCGTTGGAACTGCCTTCGTTTTAGCCCTGGAAAAATTGCTGGACGACTCCGGGCCGGAGACGACCATCCGCTTTGAGGAAGGCGTTGGCGTTATCCCGGTCCGGGTCCAGTGGCAAAATAAACAGCCGGCCCTGATCATGATGAGCCAGCCGTTGCCTGAATTTGGACCGGAGTTTACCCATCGAGGGGTGATAGCCGAAATGCTCTCGCTTGACCCTGGCGAAATTGACCCAAGCTATCCGCTGCAAGTCGTCTCTTGCGGACTACCCTTTTTGTATGTCCCCCTGACCAGCCTGGCCGCCCTGCGCCGGGTCAAGTTGCGATATGACCTGTGGGAACAGCATCTCCAGGATTTTGCCTCGCCCCACCTGTTTGTCTTTACCCTTGAGACTGAATTGGAAAAATCCGCCGTTCATTGTAGAATGTTTGCCCCGGCCCTGGGCATTGCCGAAGATCCGGCCACCGGCGCAGCGAGCGGTCCGCTGGGTTGTTATTTGGTAAAGTACGGGCTGATTGACGGCCGGTCCGAAGAAAAAGTTAGTTTTATCAGCGAACAGGGCTTTGAAATGGGTCGCCCCAGCCTGATCCACATCGAAATTGAGCAGGCCGGCGAACATATTACGGCGGTGACAGTAGGTGGCCAGTGTGTCTACATGGGCGAAGGATATTTTGAGTTATCTGAAGCATAAACCTGTTTTGGAGAATTGTAATGGCTAAACAATCTTACTCTCCCCTGGCTTCTTTCGCGGATTTGAAGCGTGTTGAGAGCCTGCTTAATCAGGTTCAGACCGTGGACGATGTCCGCAAGATTGTGGAAAAAGATGGTCCCAAAGTGGGCTATAAAGCTTTCTGCTACATGTTCACCCACAAAATGACTCCTGAGGCCATGAAGCCCGACGAAGCTTGCGTCGAAGCGGCTAAACTGGAACAATCGGGCCAAGAGGATGAGGCCAAAGCTGTCTACAAAAAAGTGCTGGAGGCTCATCCTGATCATCTCCTGGCTAAGGGCAAAGCATAATTTGGCAAAGATTTTTCGCCGGACCAAGAGATCGAAGCAAAAGGGGGAGCTATGACCAAAGTTAAAGGTATCGCTGAAATTGTGCTGAACGTCCACGATGTGGAGGCCGCCCTCAAATTCTACCGGGACGTGTTGGGCCTGGAGATTATTGGCCGGCCCGGCCCGGTTTTTTTACGGGCCGGGAATCCTGCGGTCAGTGTGCCGCAAATGGTGGTCCTGGTACCGCTGCCGCCGGGTAGCGACGCATTTGCCAAACCGCGGACGCTGCATCACCTGGCGCTGGAACTGGCCTCCGCCGATTTTGAGGCGGAGGAAGCTCGCTTAAAAGGACTTGGCTATCAGATTCGCTATGGCCAGCACCCGGTTATTCCTTCTCGGACCATGTATGTGGATGACCCTGACGGCAACGAGGTCGAGTTTATCTGTGGGGCCTAACCCCCAAAAAACCAAAACCCGACCTTAAAACGATCAGATCAAGCCGGTTTAACCGGCGAAGCTGGCAAGCAAGTACTTTCGCCTGCTTGACGCTTGTCCTCCCTCCCCTTAAAATAGAGAGGGATTGCGAACGAACAAGTCAGTTTTACTAACTTGGTTTGCGCCGGCAAAGAATGCTCCCCGTGGTAACCACTCAAACTTAACAGTTTAGATCACATTAATAAAAAAATTTTACAAACAGTTGAACATATTTTAACTTTAATGTGGTTTAATACATTTCGTACCGCCTTGCCCAGGAGTTGATCTGTGTTATCAGTACGGCCATCAATAAAAAACAGCCTCAGTGTGATCAGAAATAAGGATGAAATCATTGCTCGCTGGATTTCTCATGTGGTCAGCCCGCATATCGTGGGTGTGGTGGTTACTTCGGCGATGGCCCTTGAGTACAGCCCTGATCCGCTTAAAGCTTTGCTCTGGCTGTTCGGACTGATGCCGCTGTTAGTGTTACCTCCGCTGGGATATCTGCTGTGGTTAGTCCGCCGGGGCAAACTGGCCGATATCTACATGCCAGAGCGAGAAACTCGGCTCCGCCCCCTGACCTTGATGATGGTTTGGTTACTGATTTGCTGGGGATTGATCCGCCATTGGCAGGCTCCGTCAGTAGTGGAGATGTTTGTGTTGGCGGCTACGGTAATGATTGGGGTATTGAGCTTGGTGACGCTCTTCTGGAAAATCAGCTTTCACGGGGCTACCATTACCGCTGCTGCCACGGCTACTATGCTGATAGCCGGCTCCTCAGCCTGGCCGGTCATGCTTCTGGTACCGCTGGTGGGTTGGGCCCGCGTTCGCCTGGAGCGCCACACTCCGCGCCAGGTTATCTTTGGCTCACTGGTTGGCGCCCTTATTGCCTTAATTTTAGTTCACGGGGCTATCTTCAGCGTCTCGTAACTCCCATCAGTTGGCTCGTAAGCATCCTTGATCCGCCTTAATCCGGCGGTTTTTTGTTAGGCGCTGTCATTCAAACCAAATTCAAACTCAAATATGATACCCTAAGATAGGATGTTCCTGATTTACTTAACAACCTTTCCCCCCAAAAATTCCTATGGCAATGTCGCCAAAAAAGAGTTACTCTACATATAGTCCTGCTTAACGTAGTCACCTCTATCCCCCCCCGACCCGACGGACAATTTTAGCTCAGATTGAAGGTTTACAAATGAAACAGCGTCAGGTCTTTATTAATTTCGTCGTTATCATTATGTTGGTCTTAATAGCTCTTGGCGTAAGTTTAGCTGGGTTAGCTGGACTGGCTCAGGCCGCACCAGTGATGGGAATTGGGAATGATTCACCGGAGTTTATTGCCCCTGCCAATGTTCCGCTGCGACAGGGTGTGGTTCTCACCATTACCAAAAGCGCTGAACCGCACCTGGCAACCGCAGGAAGTGTACTGACTTATACGATTAGCCTGGTCAATGGGGGCGACGCCGCAGCCAGCAATGTCATTATCACCGATACCCTACCGTCAAGCGTCACTGTTGCTTCGGCCGATGGCGGCCTTCAGGATGGGCAAAACGTGGTCTGGAATGTAGCATCAATTCCCGCAGGGGATACCATTACTCGGACCCTGCTCGTCACCGTTGGTGACGTTATCAGCGGCGCCTTGTTGAACAACACGGTGGTTGTCACCTCTGATGAAGGGATCGGTGATAATGATACTCTTAATACTACCGTAACCACCTCGGCCGATTTAGTTATCACTAAAGAGGCCACGCCGGCCCCTCTCTTCGTCGGCGACCCCTTAACCTATACCCTGACTGTCACCAATAATGGACCTTCGACTGCTGCGGGAGTGGTGGTGACCGATACCTTACCGCTGAGTGCTACCTTTAGCTCGGCTTCGACGGGCTGCAGCGCGGCGAGTGGGGTAGTCAGTTGCAGCATGGGTAATATAAACAGCGAGGTTACAAAGGTCGTGACGATTGCAGCTATCGCGACAAACCCAGGGGTATTAACAAATATGGCGGTTGTATCCTCCTCTGTAACCGACCCTGACGCCGATAACAACACCGCCAGCGCTGTGACGACAGTCACTCCCAAGGCTGATTTGACAATCAGCAAGATTGGTTCCTCTGATCCGATCACTGCCGGAACCAGTCTGACCTATACTCTGATCATTACCAACAACGGCCCCTCTCCCGCCGAGAATGTTGTCGTGACCGATACCTTGCCTTTGAGCATGAGTATCCAGAGTGTAACTCCGGCCACTTCTACCCAGAGCGGGCAGCAGTTAGGCTGGAATTTGGGCAGCCTTGCCCTGGGGGCCACCCAAACTATTACCATCGTGGCCAAAGTGGGTGGCGATGTCAGAAACTCAATTCAAAATACAGCCACCGTTACTAGCACGACTATTGATCTAACGCCGGGGAATAACAGCTACACAGAAACGACTACCATTAATACCCAGACTGATCTATCTGTCATCAAAACTGACAGTCCTGATCCTGTCCAGTTAAACAATTTTTTTGGCTATACGGTTCAAGTGACCAATGCCGGCCCCTCGGATGCGCTGGCGGTGGTGTTGACGGACAATCTGCCGGCCAGTGTATTCTTCGTTGGCTTCTTGCCAGCGCCCAGCCAGGGGACCTGTAGTACAAGCACCATGACCTGCAATTTTGGCAAAATTGTGAGTGGAGGCAGTGCTTCGGTAGGTATCTTTGTCAGGGCTGATGCCGCCGGAGTTATCACCAATACAGCTAGTGTCACCAGCAGCGAGAATGATCCTGATCCGACCAACAATACCGATACCGAGAATACCACCGTCAATCCCGCCAATCTTTCCGTTGTCAAAACCGTCTCACCCGGTCCAATTCGGGTAGGTACTCCCTTCACCTATACTCTTTCTGTAGCCAGTGCGCCCGGCTTTTATAGGGCAACCGGGGTAACATTGGTGGATAATTTACCTCCAACCGTCACGTATAAATCGGCCTCATCTACTCAGGGAAGTTGTAGTGGGACCGCTACTGTCACTTGTACCTTGGGTATAATAGAGTCTGGGGCGAGTCCCATCATCGTTACAATAGTTGTCACTCCTACAGCAGCCGGGCTAATTACTAATACAGCCACCATAACCAGCGACGTGCCCGACCCCATTCCGGCCAACAATGCAGCCAGCATCACCACCACTGTTGATCCGGTAGCTGACCTGTCGGTGGCTAAGATGGATTCCACTGATCCGGTAACCGCCGGAACCAGCCTGACCTACACTTTGATTGTCACTAACAATGGTCCCTCGCCTGCAACCGGAGTAGGAGTAACCGACCCTCTGCCTGCAGGCGTGACCTTTGTCTCAGCCTCCCCCGGCTGTTCAGGAAGCAGTACGGTCACATGCAGTTTAGGCGGGATTGCCGGCAGCGCCACCAAGACAGTCTCGATCCATGTTACGGTCAACCCGTCAACGATTGGGGTAATTACCAATACGGTTAGTGTCACCGGCAGCGAGTTCGACTCCAACACCCTCAATAACTCAGCCACGATCACCACCACCGTCAATCGAAAGGTCAATCTATCTATTACCAAATCCAGCTCGCCCAATCTGGTGGCCGCGGGCAGCAGTCTAACCTACACGCTGACAGTTTCTAACAGTGGACCTTCATTGGCTACCAACGTAGTTGTAAGCGACACCTTGCCTGCAGGTGTAACTTTAGCTTTGGCTTCCTCCGGCTGCTCAAATTCGGGTAACAATGTAACGTGTAACTTAGGGAATATTGCAAACGGCGGCACTGGAGTCGCTTTGATCCGCGTCACCGTCAATGCTTCAACAATTGGATTGATCACTAATACCGCCAGGGTCACCAGTACCGAAACCGATCTTAACTTGACGGATAACATAGTGACAGCCACGACCACCGTAACGCGTGTGACCGACATGGCCATCACTGCCTCCGACTCGCCCGACCCGGTAACTCAGGGCAACAACCTCGCCTATAATCTCACCGTTACCAACAACGGTCCCTCGAATGCAACAAGCGTGTCTGTAACACACACACTGCCGGCGGGAGTTACCTTCCAATCAGTTACGCCTGGCTCACCCACGTGCAGCCACGCTGGCGGCGTCGTCTCATGCAGCCTGGGGAGCATGGCCAAAGGCAGCAGTTCAAATATCTCCGTTGTCGTCAAAGTTGACCCTCCAACAGTTGGCAATATTTCTGGCACGGCCAGCGTGACGGTTACAGGGAGCAGCGATCCCAATATGAGTAACAACTCGGCGGTGGCAACTACGTTTGTAAATGGGCTGCAGAAGGTCTACCTGCCTTTCATCATCAAACCGCCTCCCACCGAACTGTCCGTTTTCAACGACAAAACCGGGGGCAATGTCACCTTTACCGTTATTGGAACCGGGGTGAGTTGTACGGTACCCAATAATAGCACTCTCTTTTGTGGCAGCTTTCCACCCGGCACATATAATGTGCAAGTTACCAGTGCTTGCGGTAACGCCACTACTGCTAAATTTTATGATAGCGGTCCCCAAACTACCCGTGTTTTCTGTAAGTAAAGACAAGGTTATACGGCCTTGATCACACTCTACAGTTTACGGTCAGACCATCGGGATTGACAATCATCCCCTGACAAATAGAATAAGAATTACGACGCGCCCATCGCGCCCGCGATGGGCATTTTTTGTCGTAGCAAGAGGAAATATGCGCATTGGAATTATTGGTTTACCCAACAGCGGCAAAACAACCCTGTTCAACGTGCTGACCGGCGGCCACGCTCCAACGACTGCTTATGCCGGCGGCGCGTTTCAAGTTCATACGGCGGTAGTGCCGGTACCGGATAATCGGGTAGACACCCTAAGTAAAATGTACCAACCCAAGAAAACCACCTACGCCAGGGTCGAATACGCCGATATTGCCGGGTTGAGCGGGGCTGAGAGCGACGCGCGCGATGTCGCTATGAGCGGCGAGTTAATCAACGCCATCAGCAACAACGATGCCCTGCTGCATGTTGTCCGCGTTTTTGAGGACGAAACCGTGCCCCATCCTCTGGGCGGCGTTAACCCCGCTCGCGACATCGCCATGCTCGATACCGAGTTGAGCCTGACCGATTTGAGCAAGATTGAAAACCGGCTGGAGCGGCTGGAAGGCAGCCTCAAAAAGGGCAGAGCTTTGCCCACTTTTGAAGAGGAGCAAAAGGAGTTCGAAACCCTGAGCCGGCTGCGCCCCCACGTGGAGCGGGGCCAGCCCATCCGTGATGTTGAGCTAACCCCAGACGAAGAAAAGCGGCTGCGCGGCTTTCAATTCCTCTCGGCCAAGCCGGTCCTGCTGGTTTTGAACCTGGGTGATGAGGGTAAAGAACCTTCCGTCGAATATCCCCACCAAAAAAGCGCCATCACTTCGATCCGGGGCCGGCTGGAAATGGACATCGCCCAGCTTGACAATGACGATGACCGGGCCATGTTTATGGCCGAGTACGATTTGACCGAACTCAGCGTGGAACGGATCATTCGCCAGAGCTATGATTTGCTGGGCCGGATGTCCTTTTTTACGGTGGGTGACGACGAGGTCCGCGCCTGGGAGATCCACCGGGGGGCCACCGCTATTGAGTGTGCCGGGGCCATCCACAGCGACCTGGCCCGCGGCTTTATCCGGGCCGAGGTGGTCAGCTACGATGACCTCATGGCTGCCGGTTCTAACCCGGCGGCTAAAGCCCACGGCAAGGTGCGGCTGGAGGGGCGAGACCATCTTATCCAGGATGGGGATATTATTGTGGTCAGATTTCACGTGTAAACCCACTCATTATCTTCT
Organism: Anaerolineales bacterium; assembly: GCA_015075185.1. Classification (GTDB taxonomy): domain Bacteria; phylum Chloroflexota; class Anaerolineae; order 4572-78; family J111; genus DSQQ01. The sequence goes on from JABTUW010000001.1 coordinate 2,034,656, forward strand.
ACATTCTATATTAAACAGGGGTAACTGCTCAGAGGGTAGCATCCTGAGTAGGCCGGAGCGAAGCGGAGGCCATATCGAAGGATGCGTTCTGGGACGGTCTGAGCAGCTACTAGTAGGGAACCCATCAATGCCTCGCATCACCAAGTATCCCACCCTTGACGGTCGTTTCTATCTCCACCACTGCCAGAAACCCGGCCCCAAACCATTACCCAAAGAACTAAAGCGGCGGTGCGTGGACATTACTCTCGATCCCTTGGCCATTAGGGTAGGCACGGAAAAGGCAGAAGCAGAGGGTTTGAGTTTTTCCCGGTATGTAGAGAAGCTGATTTATGATGATTGTATACACATACAATCAGTCTACAAATAGTTAGGGCGCACGCTATAAACCAACTGAACCTCAATTCAAAAAAGAGTAGGGGTATCAAGAATTAGTGCCTAAAATTTTAATTTTGTCCGACGATCCAGATAACCTTAAACTGTACAAACTTATCATTGAACAAGAAGGATATGATTGTGTAACGGCCACAACACCTCAAGACACCCTTTTTTATCTGCGAACTTCTGAGATTAACGTGTTGTATATGGTTGGGCTTTATTCGTTTAGCAATTTTGATGGTTTAGAATTTTATCAGCAACTAAAATCGGACCCCCAGTTATGCAAAATCCCAGTCATTATCTACACTTCACGAATTTTTTCAGATCTGAAACCAAATCCGGCTGATTATGGTGATACACTATTTGTAATGCCACTTGTTATAAGGAATTTAAGAGAGAAATTAAAAGAGCTAACAGGTACAGGGAAAGGGTAAGATAGGCTGATTAGTAAATTGCAGAGATGTTGATAAAAGAATTGATTTGTTGAATTTTGATTGGAGTACTGAAGATTGTTACTTAGCTGTTATCCAAACTGCGCCCTAACCACCGCTTGCACGCCGACCTGCTACCAGTCGGGTTTGCCACCTGACTTTCCTGCAAAGTCATCTTAAATTGTCCCTCAACTTCCCCACCCGCAGGCGCCTGAAACGGAAGGCGTTGGGTTGCCAAAAACAAAAAACTCCGCTCTTCACCAGGCAATATCAACTTCTATCGACTCTGGACATAATTTACGAAAAATGTTCCGTACCATTTGCATCTGTAACACGGTTTTACCCGCTTCATTACGATAAACCTCCAAAATAATGCCGTACCAGGAACGCATTTTGATAATGTTACCCACTTTGGGTAAAATAATTTTAACTCGATTCTGAATAAAGAAGGTTGAGAGAAGGACGAATTGAGGCGTTTTGACAAGGTGAGACTGTTCTTGATTAGCTTGCTAATATTCAAGAGGAGGTAGGATTGGCTCTGGGTATTGAAAAGAGCAAACAAAGTTTAAGCCTGCTTTGGCCCACTGGAGAGCAAGCGCGATCTGACCGGCGGCTTTCAAACGAGGCAATCCGCGACCTCGCCCTGGAGACTCTTGTCGCAGGTATGTGCCCCTACAGCCCTCATCGGGACTCAATCAGAACGGTCTTGTATCAATTGTGCCAGGATTCGGCAGTACTCGCCTATCGACAGGCCATCCTGAATGACCTGCTCCACCGGCCGATCCTGACGGAAGCTTTAAAGTCGATGCTGCCGCTGCTCGACGAGCTGATGCTTTTCACCCATCCTCACTTTGCCGGCGAAACTTCTCTTCACGAGGTTATCCAGCGGGCGGGCGAACTGCAACTACTGGTTGATTGCGTTCATCATCTGAGTGAGGCTTTTAAGGCCGTGGATGGGGATATAGATTCACCGGGACTACGGGCGCTGCAAAGCTACATTGATCAATTCATCACCGACAAGGATTTTCAGCAGATCATCAAGGCCCTACCGGAGATACTTTCAGACTTACGGGCATGTACGAGCATCACCGTAGGGGTGAATCTTGACGAGCATCTACACCCGGAAGAGGCCGTGCTCCTTTCGGTAAATTCAGAGCGGTTCACAGAGAGCAGCCTGTTAGACCGCCTCCTGGGTAAAAGCGCGGCCGGTGGAAAAGGCATAGCCTCTTTACATTCGCTGCCGATGCTCACTGAAAGCAGCACCATGATCACCGGAGGTCTTCCCATCAGCGGGCCAACCCGGCAGGCCGAACCGATGATGGTTCCCCTCTTTCGGGACCTATCCAGGGTGTTGGAGAAGACAACTAAGCTCATTGCCCGCGAGTTAAAACGCTATGTCCACCTGAACAGCCAAATCCTGAAAGATTTGCGCCCGGAGATCGTTTTCTATGTGCAGGCAGTGGAGCTTGCGCGGAAGGTGGAGTCGTTGGGACTACCCCTCTGCCTGCCGGAGATAGCCCCCAGCGGAGAGCGGATTTGTGAGATTGAGGATAATTACAACGTCCAATTGGCTCTCCACTTGAGCAACCAAAAGCCGGGAAAAAACCTGGCCGGACAGGTGGTAACCAATAAGGTAATTCTGGGATCGCATGGCCGAATTGTGATCCTGACAGGCCCTAACCAGGGAGGCAAAACAACCTACATGCAGGCTGTAGGCCAGGCCCAGGTGATGGCGCAGGCCGGCCTTTTTGTTCCAGGGCGGTGCGCTCGCATCAGCCCTGTCGAGGGGATTTACACTCACTACCCGGTAGAGGAGCGGTTGGAGTTGGGCACAGGGCGCTTTGGCGATGAAGCCCGCCGCATTCGGGCCATCTTTGAACAGGTCACTCGTTATAGCCTGGTGCTCTTGAATGAATCGCTTTCTACTACCAACATGGGGGAGAGCCTCTACCTGGCGCAGGACATTGTTCGAGCGTTACGCCAAATCGGCTTGCGAGCCATCTTTACCACCCACCTGCACGAACTGGCGGCCACCGTTCAGGACTTAAACATGAACACAACCGGGGACAGCCAGGTAGTAAGTATGGTAGCTTCTTACGAGGAAGGACAGGAGGAGCAAACGGATGTCGCCGCCGGGGACGGCCCCTATAGCTACCGAATAGTTTTAAGCCCCCCTTTGGGGCGGAGCTACGCGGATCGAATCGCTGCGCGCTATGGAATTAGCCTGGAGCAGTTGGTAGCTTTGCTACACCAACGTAAAGTCCTGGACGAGAAGACAGAACTTTAGCTTGAATTACCGTATCATTTCAAGGCTTGAAGATCAATTCATAATTGGGCCAGAGTTATCTTGTTCCCCAAAAGGCAACCCACCGATGTAGTACAGTGTCAAGCACCCGAACCTTAAAATTGTAAAATTGGTGGTATCTTCGCAAACCCGCAATCGGCTGATGCGCGGCGTTGGGCGGGAAAAATCTTTTTCCAAACATATCCTTCCCTTTGCCAATCTCCCCGACAGAGATAATAATGATACTAAATATAGTATCTTGGTCATTCACTGAGCCAAACAGAGTGGGACCCTAACCGGGCTGTTTACCAGACCCTCGGAGGAGGCGTTGGGCATCCTGCGAGGGTTTTTTATAATAAGGCTTATAAAAATTCTAACGCTAATCTAACAGTAACCGTGTATACTGCCTCAGTAAGTAAGGAAAACAGCGTGGAATACGTCTAGAACACAAGTTAGTCGAAAAATCACGCGACTACTAGATGAGGAGATATACATGTTTAGCTCTTTTGACGATTCGGTCATCCGAACGGATGGAGAAGACAACTTCCCCACCGAGCTGCCCATTTTGCCTTTGCGCGGCACTGTCGCCTATCCTTTCATTATCATGCCGCTGAGCATTGGCGTTCCCCGCTCGGTCAGCCTGATTCGAGCGGCAATCAAAGACAACAGCCTGATTGGCATGATTGTCTCTAAAGAACCAGAAATTGAAGAACCCGGCCCCGAACAGTTGCACGAAGTCGGCGTTGTTGGCCGCATTCACCGCGTGGTGCGCGGCGAGAACGACTCTCTGCAGGTGATTATTCAGGGCATCGAGCGTTTCAAAGTTGAAAGCTGGACCCAAACCGAACCCTTCCTGATGGCCAAAATCAGCATGGCCCCCGATGTCGTCGAGGAAGATAAGGCCGCCGAAATCGAGGCCCTCAAACGGCGCATCCTGGAACTTTCCCGCGCCATCGTCGAGCACATGCCGCAAGTCCCCAATGAGGTCAGCCAGTTCCTCGATCAGATTGACAACCCACGCACCATCGTTTACACCATTGCCTCCAACATGCGTATGGATTTGGAAGACCGGCTGGCGCTGCTGCTGGAAGACACCCTGCGGGAGAAGATGGCCCACCTGGTGCGGCTGATGACCCACGAGTTGGAGGTGCTGGAAATCGGCCAGCAGATCCGCTCGGAAACGCAGGAAGAACTGGATAAAACGCAGCGCGAGTATTATCTGCGCCAGCAGCTAAAAGCCATCCAGAAAGAACTGGGTGAAGGCGACGACGAAGCAGCCACCGCCGAATATCGCGAAAAGATAGAAGCAGCCGGCATGCCCGAAGAAGCCAAAAAGGAAGCTCTGCGCGAGCTGAGCCGCCTGGAGAAGCTGCAGCCGCAGTCCGCCGAGTTTGGCGTCATCCAGACCTATCTCGATTGGATGGTCAGTTTGCCCTGGAGCAAGCTGAGCGAGGATAATCTCGACATCAAACACGCCCGCCAGGTGCTCGATACCGACCACTACGACATCAAGGATGTCAAAGAACGCATCCTGGAATACCTGGCCGTGCGCAAACTACGCCTGGAACGCCAGCTTGATAATGAGCCGGTTGAAAGCGGGCGCGAGCAGGATCGGGCCGGTGGTTCTATCCTCTTATTTGTGGGACCGCCCGGCGTGGGCAAAACCAGCCTGGGCCGCAGCATCGCCCGCGCCTTGGGCCGTGAGTTTACCCGCATGAGCTTGGGTGGCGTGCGCGACGAGGCTGAAATTCGCGGCCACCGCCGCACTTACATCGGGGCGCTGCCGGGCCGGGTGATTCAATCACTCAAACGCGTCGGCACCCGCAACCCGGTCTTTATGCTTGACGAGGTAGACAAGATTGGTTCCGACTGGCGAGGCGACCCCAGCAGCGCGCTGCTGGAAGTGTTGGACCCGCAGCAGAACTTTGCCTTCCGCGACCACTACCTGGATGTTGACTTTGACTTGAGCCAGGTCATGTTCATCGCTACGGCCAATACGCTGGATACCATTCCTGCGCCGCTGCGCGACCGGATGGAAATTATTCAGCTTGACGGTTATACCGAGTACGAGAAGCTGGAAATCGCCAAAGGTTACCTGGTGCCGCGCCAGATCAAGGCTAATGGCCTGCGCGAAGATGAAATTCAGTTTGAGGATCAGGCGCTGCGGCAGATCATCCGTGACTACACCCGCGAGTCCGGAGTACGTAACCTGGAGCGCGAGATTGGCCGGGTGGCCCGTAAAGTCGCGACCAGAATAGCGGCCGGTGAGCTGGCTGTCTCTGATGGCAACGGTAATGGCGCGATCCAGGCAATCACGATTGGCCTCGCTCAAGTGAGGGAATATCTGGGCAAACCCAGGTTCCACTTTGAAGCAGCCCTGCGCACCGAAAAAGCCGGGGTAGCAACGGGCCTGGCGGTGACGGCTGTCGGCGGCGACGTCCTCTTTATTGAGGCCGCCCGGATGCCCGGCAAAGACCGCCTGACCTTGACCGGCCAGTTGGGCGATGTGATGAAAGAGAGCGCCCAAATTGCGCTCAGCTACGTCCGCGCGCATGCCAAGGAGTTCGGCATTGACTCGGCCACCTTCAACGATGCCGACATCCACCTGCACGTCCCGGCCGGAGCCGTGCCCAAGGATGGCCCCTCCGCCGGAGTGACGATGGTCACGGCGCTGGTGTCGCTGCTGACGAGCCGGCCGGTGCGGGCGGAAGTCGGTATGACCGGCGAGGTCAGTCTGCAAGGGCAAGTCCTGCCGATTGGCGGCCTCAAGCAGAAGATTCTGGCCGCTCACCGGGCCGGCTTGACCACGGTCATCTTCCCGCAGCGGAACGAGGCCGACCTGGACGACGTGCCGGAAGATGTGCGCGATGAGATGACTTTCTATATGGCTGAAACCATTGAGGAGGTTCTGACCCACGCCCTGAGCTCAGCCATCCCTTTCGGTGATGCTTTGCCGGGGGTCACTGAACCGAGATCGGTGGAAGTTGTCTTGAATTAAATTGACCGGGTAGGACAGGCTTTAGCCTGTCCTACCTTGTAAGGGCCGCTCAATTTGAGCGGCCTTTTCTTTATTTATAACCTGCTAAGAAACTTCCTGTTTCTCGTCGTATGAAGACCCTAAAGGTCTTTGAGACCTTTAGGGTCTGGATAGCTGAGTTCGATGTTTTGCGTAACATGGACAGGATTTACAGAATTAACAAGATTTTTGAACTTTTCTATCCTGTAAATCTTGTCGCAGGTCCTGTCAAGAAAATAAAAACTCCGGACTGAGGTTTATAGGTTCAGGGGGTTGGTATGACATACTCGGCCACGGCGGCTGCAAATAACTCCGGCTGCTCGTCGAAGGGGAGATGGCCGGACTGCGGGATGACCGCCAGTTTAGCGTGCGGTGCGTAGCGGGCCAGCAGTTCTGCCTGCCGGGGCGGGACCACCCGATCCCGGTCGCCGGTGATGACCAGGAGAGGCGTCTGCAAGCGGGACAGGTGTGGGCGCAGGTCGGCCTGACGGACCACTTTGAAGTTGCCGTAAAGCGTGGCCAGCGGGCAGCGGGCAAAATCGGCCTGGGCCTGTTTGAAGCTGTCGGTCAAAAGCATGCTGGGCTGGGCGTACCAATTCAGGCCGACGGGCGCGGCCAGCCAGAGATGAGCATTGTAGATTTGGAGCAGCCGCTCGGCCAGCGGTTGGTGAACGAATTTTTCCAGCCCTAACCACGGGTCCAAATAGGCCAGAAAACTGCCTTCGACCACCGGAGCGATCAAAATCATGGAGGCGACCAGTTCAGGCCGGGTTAAGGCCAGGTTCAAACTGAGCAGCCCGCCCATCGAATGGCCGACCAGCACAATATCTTTCAATCCAAAGTAACGGCAAAAGTCCTCAAGTAAGGCAGTGTAATTTTCCAGGGTGAACCATTCGAGCGGCGGCTTGTCGGCTGCCCCGTGACCGGGCAGGTCGAGCGTATAGCGGCAGTAGTTACCCGAATTGAGCAGGTTTACTCTAACCCACAAATCTTGAGACGAAGCATGGCCATGCACCAACACCACCGGCCGGCCACGGCCGGTGATAGTATAGTTAACGGCCAGGCCATTAAGGGTGATAAACCCCGTTGATTTGGCTATTTCCAACCTTCCAGTCCTCCAGTCTTCCATTGTACTCAGATTGACCGAAAGCATCAATTGAGGTACACTGACGTTGATCCAACGGCGGACGCATCTAGGTGTGTTCGTCGTTTTTTTAGATGGCTGTCAGGTGACTGACACTTTGAAGTGCCAGTTACCGTTTGAAGCTGAGTAGTGACATGGGCTGAGACATGGTCAAGCTCAAAGAAAAACCCTGGCGGGAGTGGCCCGGTTTTCAGTTTGTCTTTTTTGACTGCGACAGTACCCTGAGCAGTATTGAAGGCATTGATGAATTAGCCCGGCACAAGGGCAAATTTGATGAAGTGAAACGGTTGACCAATGCGGCTATGGATGGCGAGGTTCATCTACAGAGCGTCTATGACCGCCGCCTGGAACTGCTCAGCCCAAATCGGGCCGAAATTCGGGAGCTAGAGCGCCATTACCGCCAAACCCTGGTCCCCGACGCCGCCGAGGTGATTCGAGTGCTGCAAACGGCCGAGCGGGAAGTTTTTATTGTCAGCGGCGGACTGTTGGAAGCGGTCCAGCCCTTTGGCGAGTGGCTGGGCGTCCCGCCGCAGCATATCCGGGCCGTAGATGTCCGTTACAACAGTCTGTCCGGTCAGTGGTGGGATTACCAGCAGGACCGCTGGGGTCCGCGCCCCGACGTCGAATATCTCGACCCTGCCGACACGCCTCTGATCGAAACTCACGGCAAAATCCAGGTCATCCAGGAGCTGCAAGCCGGTCGTTCTGGGCGAGCCATGCTGGTCGGCGATGGCGTCAGCGACTTGCTTGCCTGTACCGCCGTTGATTTGATGGTGGGCTTTGGCGGCGTAGTCGTACGGGAGCGCGTCGCCGCCGAAGCGGATGTTTTTATCAAGAGTAACAGTCTGGCCCCGGTGCTGCCGCTGGTCCTGACCGAAGCGGAGCGAACCCGATTGGACAGTTCGGCTTTTGCTGCCGTCTTGAAAAAAGGCATTGGTCTGATTGAATCGGGCGAGGTCGTTTTTAACCTTTGACCCTATACCTCTAAAATCTAATCAGGAGCAAATGAATGACCTACAGAATCCTTATCACTGACGATTTATCGCCGGAGGGATTGGCTCTGCTGGAGGCAGCCGACGATGTTCATTTTGACGTCGTTAAAGGCTTGACCCCGGCGACCCTGACCGAACGCATTCCCGGCTACGATGGGTTGATCGTCCGCAGCAGCGTCAGGGTAACGGAAGAGGTCCTAGCTGCCGCCGACCGGCTGAAAGTGGTGGGCCGGGCCGGCGTCGGCGTGGATAATATTGACGTCGGCACGGCCAGTATGCGCGGCGTGATTGTGACCAACACACCGGGAGCCAATACCATTGCTACGGCTGAACACACCATGGCTCTGTTGCTGGCGCTCTGCCGCCATGTTCCCCAGGCTTATATCAGCCTGAAAGGGGGTGAATGGGCGCGCAAGAAATTCATGGGCATCCAGCTCTACCGTAAAACCATCGGGATCATCGGCATGGGGCGAATTGGGGCGCGGGTCGCCTTGCGCTGCCAGTCCTTTGGCATGGATGTGCTGGCCTACGACCCCTACCTGAGCGACGAGATAGCCCATGACCTCAAGGTAAAGCCGGTTGACCTGGCCGAGTTATATGCCCAATCGGATTTTATCTCGCTTCACGCCGCGCTGACCGGGCAGACTGAAAAAATGATTGACGCCAAAGCTATTGCCCAGATGAAAGACGGGGTACACCTGATTAATGCTGCCCGTGGGGCGCTGATTGACGAGGCGGCCCTGGTTGCCGGCTTGAGGTCGGGCAAAATTGCCGGGGCTGCTCTGGATGTCTTTGCCGAGGAGCCGCTTGCGCCGGATAGTCCCCTGCTAAAGATGGACAACGTCATTGTCACCCCTCACCTGGCTGCCAGCACGGTTGAAGCGCAGCAAGATGTGGGCACTCAGATCGTTGAGCAAATCCTGGACACCCTGCGCGGGCGTGATTACCGTAACGCCATTAATATGCCGATTGTGGACGCCAAGTTGTTGCAGCAGTTGCGCCCGTATTTGAACCTGGCCGAAAAAGTAGGCAGTCTGCAAACCCAGTTGGCCGAGGATGCGGTACAGCGAGTCGAGGTGGAGATCAAGGGTGAAGAACTGGCCGATCAGATTAAGCCGATCACCGTGGCCATCCTCAAGGGTTTGCTGGAGCCGGTGCTGCACGAAGGAGTGAACTACATCAACGCGCCCCACCTGGCCCGGCAGCGCGGGATGGTCGTCTCGCAAACCAGCGGCCTGCCCGCGCCCGATTATCCCAATCTGATCTCTTGCCGGGTCGTCTGGACTGGCGGCAGCCGGACGGTTGCCGCGACGCTGTTTCACGACAACGAGCCGCGCCTGGTGCAAATTGACGAATATCATTTCGATGTGCGGCCGGAGGGCCAGATTTTGGTCATGGGTAATCACGACCGGCCCGGTTTTATTGGCCGGGTTGGGACGGTGCTGGGTGAACATGGCATCAATATTGCCGCCTGGCGCTATGGTCGAACCCACCCTTATGGGCTGGCCCTGTCCTTTATTCGCCTGGACAGCGACATCCCTGACGAAGTTATCAGTATTTTGCTCGATTATGAGCCGGTCATCTGGATTAAGAAAGTACAGTTGTAAACTTTAAAAAAGGTGACTGGCACTTGGTTAGCAAGGAGAAAAGTGCCAGTCACCTATGTAACATTTTGCCCGGTTCTGCGTCTAATTCAATGGAGGTACTTTAATTATGGACTTGACCCTAAATCAAACGATTGGAAATCCTCATGAAGATCGTAATATGGTGCGTGATACTGTCATTCTTGGCTCCGGTCCGGCGGGACTGACGGCAGCGTTGTATGCGGCTCGAGCTAATTTGAAACCCCTGGTCATTACCGGCAGCGAACTGGGTGGCCAGATTGCCACGACCACCGATGTTGAAAATTTCCCCGGCTTTCCCGAAGGCTTGATGGGCCCCGAACTGGTCGAAAAAATGCAGGCTCAGGCCGAGCGTTTTGGGGCCGAGGTGACAATAGATACGGTGCAGCAGGTTGACCTGAGCCAGCGCCCCTTCCGGCTGACCGGCCACAACGGCGATTATTACGCCAAAAGCTTGATTATTACCACCGGCGCTTCGCCGCGCAAGCTGGGTGTGCCGGGCGAGCCGGAGTTTGTGGGGCGGGGCGTCAGCTATTGCGCCACCTGCGATGGCTTTTTCTTCCGTGACAAAGATGTAGTTGTGATCGGCGGGGGTGACAGCGCCTTGCAGGAAGCTATTTTCCTGACCAAGTTTGCCCGCCAGGTGACCATTATTCACCGGCGTGATTCGCTGCGGGCTGGTTACACCCTGCAAGCTCGCGCTCAGAAAAATGAAAAAATCTCTTTTATCTGGGATACGGTTGTCACCAGAATTAATGGTGATCCGGTCGTCACCAGTATTGATTTGAAGAATGTGAAGACCGGCGAAACCTGGACCCGCCCCACCGATGGCGTCTTCATCTTCATCGGTCACCTGCCCAACTCCTACCTGTTCCAGGGACAGCTTGATATTGACGACCAGGGTTACCTGATCACCGATAAAGAGCTGCGCACCAGTGTCGAGGGGGTCTGGGCTGCTGGGGAGATTGCCGACCCGGTCTTCAAGCAGGCCATCACCTCGGCCGGGATGGGCGCCGCCGCTGCCATTGCCGCCGAACGGTGGCTGGCGGAACACGAGGACGAGCCGGAACCGGCACTGGTGGCGGTGAGTTGAGCTAAATCGTTTAGGATTAACCAATTTGGGTTGAAAATGTAGGACAAGCTGTTAGTTTGTCCGGTTGGGACAAGCTAACAGCTTGTCCTGCAACTCGTTTTTTTCCATGCAGTTGAGGAGGGCAAAAGTTTAACTTTTGCCCTCCTGACTTTGAATGATTTCCTCTTTCCCATTCCTTGTGGTAAAATTGCACAATTATTCGGTAGTTTTGTAGTTTGGGATAAGGGGGACGATGACTGTTGGGCAATTTATAGTAAATGGCCTGAGGTATCCCAATCCACTCTCCAATCCCCAGCCAGTTTCACTGGCTGACTCACCCGTCGCTCTACTAACAATTTATACTCTGGGCCGCTTTGCCGTCTACTGTGGCAGTGAATTGATTGAAGATGCCGCCTGGAAGCGGCGCAAGGCCAAGAGCCTTTTTAAGTTGTTGCTGCTGGCTCCGCAAGGCCAGCTTTTAAAAGACCGCCTCCTCGAATGGCTCTGGCCGGACCAGGACCCGGAACGGGCTGCCAATAATCTCCACCGCACTCTTTCTATTTTACGTCGTGTATTAGAGCCGCATCTGCCTAACGCGGCTGATTCTCGTTATATTTTTTTTCGAGATGGAAAACTAACCTTAAACCTGGAAGCGGTTGTCTGGATAGATGTGCTTGAGTTTGACCGCCTCATCCAGCTCGGACGGCAGCAGCCTAACCCCTTGCCTCATTTTGAGGCTGCCCGCCGCCTGTATCAGGGCGATTTTTTGCCCGAAGACCTGTATGAGGATTGGGCTAGCGATTATCGCCAGCGCTACCATTCAGCCTACTGCGCTTTAGTCAGGCACATGGCTGAGCTGTATACCCAGGCTGCGACTTACACAGAAGCGATCAATTGTTGGCAAGACCTGCTGTGCTTGGACCCAACGCACGAAGAAACTTATCAGGAGTTGATGCGGCTCTATACCCAGGTGGGGCAGCGCCACCAGGCTCTGCACCTCTACCAGCAGCTTTGCCAAACCTTGCAGCGTGAGCTGGAGGTCGAGCCGGCGGCTGAAACTACGGCGCTCTATCAAGCTATTGCCGAAAACCGCTGGCGGCCCGGCAGCCCCAAACCTACCCCCGTTTCTACCCTTATCACGGGACCGGCGCGTTGGCTCGAAACGCCGCAACGGCGGCCGCTGGTCGGTCGTGATGTCGAGTTGCGCCACTTAGCTGAATTAATCCAGCAGGCTGAAGCCGGGCACGGGCAGGTCGTCCTTTTGTGCGGGGAGCAGGGTGTGGGCAAAAGTCGCCTGGCCGAAGAGGCGCTGCTTCGCGCCCAGGCCGGAGGGCTGCGGGTCCTTTATGGGGCCGCCTATGAGCAGGAGGGACATTTGCCTTACGGCCCTTTTGTCGAGGCGATTCGCAGCGGGCTAACCGGCCAGGCGCATCAGACCCTGCGGGAAAAGCTGGGGAATTTAAGCCATGATTTGGCCCGGCTTCTCCCAGAGTTAGCCGAAGCCAGCCATCCCTCCGCGACTCCCCTGGAACCAGAGTTAGGCCAGGAGCGGCAGCGTTTGTTCGACGCTGTCGCAGCGGCCTTGATTGCCTTTGCCCAGGATGCCGGTTTGATCGTGTTTCTGGATGACCTCCACGCAGCGGGCGAGTCCAGTTTGCAGCTTTTGCACTATCTGGCCCGGCGGATTGCCAACACTCCGATCCTGATCCTCTGTACTATCCGCGAAGAAAAAGCACAGCCCGGCAGCCCGATTGCCCGGCTTTGCAGCGAATTGCTCAGCCATCGTTTGGGCCAGCGCCTCGATTTATCCCCCCTCGACCCTGTTGAAGCAGCCCAATTCTGTTCCAACCTGCTGGGCGCGGGTATCTTAGCTCCAGACCTGGCTGAAGCTATCTTTTATCTGACCGAAGGCAATCCCTTTTTTGTCCAGGAAATTGTCCTGGCCCTCCTTGAGACAGGCAGAATTGAGCAGGCAAGCGGCTGTTGGCGCTTCACCCCCGGTCTGGTTGAATTTGGACAAAAACTGGCGCGAGGCAGTGAATTTATCATCCCGGCCAGCGTCCGCGAAGTGATCAGGCTGCACCTGGCCCGTCTCAGCGTGGAAGTCTATCGCCTGGCCGGGTTGGCGGCGGTGATTGGCCGGGAGTTTAGCTATGCCTTGCTGCACACAGCCAGCCAATTGGATAATGCCACCCAGTTGGACTTGCTTGAGGAAATGCTGGCAGCTTACTTGATTGAAGAGACGGGCGCCGGCTACCGCTTCCGGCATGGCCTGATTCGGCAGGTGCTCTATGATGAGCTGACGCTGCATCGCCGTATCTGGCTGCACGGACAGGTGGCCCAGGCCCTGGAGCGGCTGTATATTAACCAGCTTGATGAGCAGGCAGCGATTTTTGTTTATCATTACGAGCGGGCCGAACGGCATGAAACTACCTTCCATTATCTCATCCGGGCCGGCGACCGCGCCCAGGCGACCTATGCGCCGCGTGAGGCGATGGATTATTACAATCGCGCTGTGGCTTTATGCCAGCAACACCACGAACTGGCCACTTCTGAAACCATGGCCGGCTTGCTGCAGCGCCGCGCCCAAACCCATTTGACTTTATCCGATTTTGAAGCGGCGATTATGGACCTGGAACAGCTTCTGGAAAATAACCGCCGGACCAACGACCGACTGCGCGAAGGAGAGGCTCTCTATCAGGTCGGGATTGCTCATTATTGGGCCCACCGTTTGGAGCGGGCTGCCGCTTATCTCGATCAAGCCATCCAGTTGGCCGAACGGCTACATTATGAGGAGCTGCAGGGCAAGGCGCTTAAACTCCGCGACATTCTCAATTCAACCCAGGGAGAGGTGACTCAAGTTAAAGCGCTGGAAAAAGTCAGGCCCGCTGCAGGAGCGCAGATTATACCGGCCGAAGAGCATTGGGGGTTGGCCATGCTGGCCCACCTGCACAGCGATTTCGATACAGCGCTGCATCATGGCCAGGCCTGTGTTGAATTAGGCCAATCTTTTTCTAACCCTTTCCTGGCCCTGGGTGGATATTTTGTGGTCGGGATGTCCTATGCCAGCCTGGGCCACTACCAATCGGCCCTGGATTATCTGCGGCACGCTCTTGACCTATCCCAGGCGGCCGAGGACCGTTTCTGGCGGGCGCGGCTGTTGAACACCGCCGGTTGGGTCTATCGCGAGGTATTTGATGTGGAGCAGGCCGTCCAATTTGACCAGGCCAGCCTGGAACTGGCGCGGGCCGGGCAGCCGTGTTTGACCGAGGCCGAAGGGAATGCCCTGGCTAACCTGGCCACCGATTACTTACTTTTGGGAGATTTTGACCGGGCGCGGGCCTTTTTAGACGAAGGGTTAACCGGCTCCGGCGATAAACCGTTTATGCGCTGGCGCTACCGCACCCGTATGGTCGTGATCAAAGGCCGGCTGGCCCTGGCCGAGGGGGACGTGCTGGGCGCCTTGGCCGCAGCGGACGAATCGCTGGCGCTGACCCGCACCACCCATGCCCGCAAGAACATGGTTCGCTCCTGCAAGCTGCGGGGCGAGGCGCTGCTTGCCGCCGGGCGGATCCACAAAGCCCGCGCTGCGCTGTCGCATGCCCTGGATATTAGTTTAAGCGTCAAAAGTCCGACCCTGAGCTGGCCTTGCTACCTGAGCCTGGCCCAATTGGAAGAGTTAGCCGATAGGCCGGACGTGGCTAAAACCCACTACTTCTGCGCCGCCCAGATTCTGAATGAGGTTGCTGCTCACCTGAGCGACCCTGCGCTCCGCCGCTCTTTGCTCACGGCGCAGCCGGTGCAAACGATTTTTGAAAAGGCGATTTGTACGGTTCCCTTTGAGCAGGTGGAGATATAATCTATGCCCATTTACGAGTACTACTGTGATGATTGTGAGGAACGTGTCCGGCTTTTTTTTCGAAGCTTTGCCGAAGTTGACACCAAGCCGGTGATCTGTCCTCAATGTGGTGAAAGTCATTTGGCGCGGGTCATTTCCAAAGTAGCGATAGTTCAGACTGAAAGCAGGGGGCAGGGCAGCTTGTCAAGCTCCGGTAGCCAGCCAGCCGCAGACCAGAGTGACCCCAAGTCGCTGGCTCGCTCCATGCGCGAGGCGAGTCAAGGCCAGGATTTTGGCCGCGAGTTTAAGGAGGTAGCCACTCGCCTGGAGTCCGGTGAAAAGCCGGCTTCTATTGAGAAGTCGCTGCGTCAGCGGTCAGGCCAGGACAGCGAGACTCATTGATGTAGGACAAATTGTTAATTTGTCCCAGCGCGAATAACCCAAACCTGGACAAGCTATTAACCTCAGTTTGGAATTTTCTAATAATCGCACCCTTCGATACGCGCTCCACTCCGTTTCGCGCTACTCAGGATGCGATTACAGGCCAAAAATCATCCTGAGTAGGGCTTTAGCCCGTATCGAAGGGTGATTTTTCGGCAAAATGTCGAATTAGGCTAACAGCTTGTTCTACAAAATCAGACTCAGGTAAGGCAAAAGTCAGCGCCAGGTAAGTTTGATCTGCTATACTTGCCTCACTGGGAAAACCTGTCCGAAAAACGCTTGCTGTTATCAGGGGGAACGTAGCCAAGACGCTCCATGTTTTTGGGAACCTCACTCAAAACGCCCCTTTCCTGAATGCCACATAAATCAAGTTAATAACCCCACCCAGGGGTAAATTTTGCCTAGTTAAAGGAGGTTATCTATGGAAAAACGACGGCGTGTTTTCGACAATCATAGTCATATTGGGCCGGTGCCCGGTTATGCTTACTATGGGCTACCTCAAACGGTCAAGCCGACTTATGACTATGACACAACGGAAGATTATCTAAAGGGCATGGAGGAAAACGGCGTTGACCGCGCCCTGGTCATGTCCAACTACGGCTATCCCGACTCGGCGCAGCCTTTCACCCTGAACCCGCTGGTCGGGGAAAGCACCGCCAAGAACGACCGCTTGCTCGGCGCGATCTGGGTGTCGGCCTTGCCCAAAGATAAAGAACGAACGACCGAGGCGCTCAAGCTTATCGGCCAGAAGGGGCTGATTGCGTTGAAGACAACCTGCTTGTTGGGCGGCACGTTCAACCCCGATCAGTGGGACGAGCCGGCAGCCGAGTTGTGGGGGATGATCCTCGACGCGGCGGCGCAGCACGACATGCCGCTCCACATTCACACCAGCCCCGGCGGCGGCTCGGACATTGACAATGCCCTGGCCCTGGTGCGCAAGTACGGCCAAACGACCAAAATTCACGTTGTCCATATGGGCGGCGGAGTCAGCGGGCATATCAAGTTTGTGCCGCAGTTCTTTGACTTGGTCAAAGAAGGCTACCAGGTTTACACCGACTCTTCGTGGGCAGTCGGTTTTGGCTCCACCTGGCTGCTCAAGGAGATTGAGCGAACGGGTATCGGTACGGATCGCTTCCTCTTTGGCTCCGACATCCCCTGGAGCGATTTCGCCGGTGAGTATTGGAAAATTGAAGGCGCGCCGATTTCCGAAGAGTTGAAGCAGAACATCTTCTGGAACAATGCCGAAAAGTTGTACTCAAAATTCTGGTAGAGTAGGACAAGTTGTCCGCTTCGCGTGTCCTACAGAACCGTCTAGAATCTGAGACACACCTGTTTTGATAGGATGTTGCTAACGAGGGCGCGGGCCGCGGTGACAGCAAGCAGCGCAGCCCTCATCTATAGGCAAGTAAATAACAAGCACCAAGAAAGGAGCTAAAGTAATTATGGCCGTAGTAGAAATACCCCGCCCCAAAGAAGGTGATTCGTTTATCAATCTTGATGAAAAACTATTTCCAGATCATAAAGCCAAAGAAGGTGATCGGGCGTTAATTATGATGCACACGGTGCCGTTTGAAGGCTCGGTGGGGTTGGTCAACCTGCTCACCACCACCCGTATTGCCCGCAAGGGCTTCAAGACCAGCCTGGCCCTGTATGGGCCTGGCGTATTAATGGCCGCCGCCGGTCGAGGCTTCCCCACGGTAGGTCAGGAAGGTTTTCCCGGCAACCTGGCCATTAACCGCCAATTGCAGACCATTCTCAAAGAGGGCAGTTCCATCTATGCCTGCCGTTTTGCCATGACGGCGCTTTATGGCATGCACGAGTATAACCTGATCGAAGGGGTGACGCCTTTCCACCCGCTGGATGTGCTCGATATTCTGATTGACCATTGGAAAACCGGGGCAATGGTTCTCAACACCTGGACACTCTAATTTAACTTTAACTTGTCACCGCGGCCTACATAAAATTTAATCATAAAAGATTAGGGATCTGATGGGTTGACAATTTAATAGTGTCGCTAAAATTAACCGCAGAGACGCCGAGTCCGCAGAGATTTTTAATTTTCCTCAGCGTTCTCTGCGTCTCTGCGGTAAGGGAAAGTTTGTCAGTTAACCAGGGTTAGAGATTGCTGTTCATTCTCTAATCGTCAATCCCCAGAAAAGGAAACGTTATGGCCTTACAAGAAGTGTTGCTTGAATTGCAGAGTCTGGGCGCTCGGATTGAGGTGCCGGTTGAAAATCGAGGTCGGCGGGGCGGGGCAGGCCCTTCTGACGATAAAGCGTTTGTTTTGGCCGGTGTGGCGGCGATGGTGCCCACCCTGGGCCAATTTGCGGCCCAATCTCCCTATGCGGTGGTTGAAAGTGAAAATGGCTACTACCTGACCCGCAATGGTCAGATGATTATTCCGGTGGAGTTTCCCTCCACGCCGCGTTTTTATGCCCTTAAAACCGCCGATGGCATCCCTTACTGGCAAATTGCGGTGCTGCACGGCCGGGATGTCCTGGCGACAACCGTTTCACAGCGCTGTGTCCGCTGGCGGCGAGAAGGGGAACGCTGCCAGTTTTGCGCCATCGAAAACTCGCTGGCAAGCGGCAACACGGTCGCCCTTAAAACCCCGGAACAGTTAGCCGAAGTAGCTGAAGCGGCGGTGCGGCTGGATGGAATCAAGCATTTTGTGCTGACCACCGGCACCATGAACTACCGGGATATGGGCGTGCATTACCTGGCTAAATGTGTCCACGCCATCAAAGCCGCAGTCCCCGATATTGGTATCCAGGCCCAATTTGAGCCGCCGGAAAACCTGGACGACATGCTCCTCTTGCGTGAGGCCGGCGTAGATACTGTTGGCATCCACCTGGAAAGTTTGGACCAGGAGATCCGGCGGCGGATAAGTCCCGGCAAAGCCGAAATTAGCATCGAACGTTACCACGAAGCCTACCGCCGCGCCGTCGAGATTTTTGGGCGCAACCAGGTCTCCAGCTACATTATTGCCGGGTTTGGCGACAGCGAAGAGACGATTATTGACGGCTGCCGGCAGTTGGCCGAGATTGGCGTTTACCCCTTTGTGGTACCCCTGCGCCCGCTCATGGGCACGCCCCTGCAAGAGGCCCAAGCGCCCGACCCGGCCTTTATGAATCGAATTTACAGCCAGGTGGCGGCCATTAATCGGCAATATGGTTTGAACTGGCGCAATAGTAAAGCCGGCTGTACCCGCTGCGGTGCCTGTTCCGGCTTGACAGCCTACGAGTAAAAGGGGAGCTATGAGCCAGATTATCTGCAAAATTGTCGAAACCGAAGCGGAACGCCGGGCCCATTTCGCCATCCGGCAGGCCGTGTTTGTCGAAGAGCAGGGTATGTTTAGCGGTTCCGATGTGGATGAGCACGATCCCCATGCCGTTCACATCATTGCCCTGAATCAAACCACCGGGCAGGTGGTTGGCGCGGTGCGGGTTTATGAAGCTGAGCCGGGGGTCTGGTATGGCGGGCGCATGGCCGTGCTCCAGGAATATCGCCGCCATCTGCCCCCGATTGGGCCGCTGCTGGACCGTCTGGCCGAGCGAACCGTGAGCGAGCGCGGCTGCCGGCGTTTTTTGGCTTACATTCAGATGCAAAACGTCCGCTTTTTTGAGCGTTTGGGCTGGAGCAAAATCGGCGAGCCGGCGCTGCACTGCGGCCAGCCCCATCAATTGATGGAAGCGAATCTGGCGGCGCAGTTGTGGCGGGAGGTTAAGCTTGAAACTCACCTGGAATCCGTCCGCAAGCCCGGCCGAGGCAGCCGCTTGCCCAGTACCGCCGGAGGGCCAGGCCTGGGAGCCAGGTCGGCGGGCGCGAGGCTAGGCTCTTGACCCATGCCTGACCCGGCCCCGCTGGAGGAGCTAATTGCGGCGCTGCGGGCTGCGCCGGCCTGGCAGCGCAAACAGGAGATCAGTGTTCTGCGTGATGACTTGATCTCCCACACTCCGCTCGTCGAAGGGCGGCCGGTGCAACTGGGGGACGATACGGCGGCAATCGAGACGGAGGAGGGCTACCTCCTGCTCGCAGCCGAAGTGATCTACCCCCCGCTGGTGCGGAGTGAGCCTTACCTGGCCGGGCGCTCGGCCATCTTGGCCAATGTCAACGACATTTATGCCATGGGTGGGTATCCGCTGGCGCTGGTCAATGTGATTTTGGCTGAAGACACCGGGGCAGCGACAACAATCATGCGCGGTTTAACTGACGGCTGCCGGCGCTACAATGTCGCCCTGGTGGGGGGACATCTGACCGCTAACAGCCAATTTGCCTCGGTGGCGGCCTGTATTTTGGGCCGGGCTAAAAAATTGCTCAGCAGTTTCAATGTCCGGCCGGGTGACGCTTTGCTGCATGTGACCAATCTGCGGGGCCAGTTTCACCCCCGCTTTCAATTTTGGGACTGCTCGGCTCACCTGGCCGACGCCGACCTGCAGCGAGACCTGGCCTTGTTACCCACCCTTGCCGAAGCTGGCTGGTGTGACGCGGGGCGCGACGTCAGCATGGCCGGTGTGCTCGGCTCGCTGCTGATGATGCTGGAGCTGTCGGGGGTAGGGGCAACCGTTGACCTTGAGGCCATTCCCCGCCCGGTGGCAGCGGAGGATCGTTTTCTGGATTGGCTGCTGGCCTTTCCCAGCTATGGTTTTGTGCTGGCCGTGCGCCCGGAACACGTTACCACCGTGCAAGCGGTTTTTGCCGCCCAGGCGATCACCTGCGCGGTCATTGGCCAGGCGACCGTGGGCCGGCAGGTCAGCCTGCGTGACTCGTGGGGCCGCGAGGCCGAATTGTGGGATCTGGCCGAAGAGCCGTTCATCGGCTTTTCAGCTTCACCTGGTAAAAGAGGGTCCACAGATACACACAGATAGACTCAGATAAATAGAAAAATCGTAACGGCTCAAGTATGTCATTTCGACCGAAGGGAGAAATCTTCAAAGCCTATGGTCCGTTCTAGGGATTTCTCGGCCTACGGCCTCGAAATGACACGAGGCTGATAAGATTTCCGGTTTAACCGGGTTAGGAGAGAGGCAAAATTATGACTACCAGAATCGTTGTCGTCGGGGGCGGCGCGGCGGGCACGGGCGCAGCCACCATTGCCATTCAGCACGATCGCTCCCTGAGCGTCACCCTATTGACTGAGTTTGAAGATATTGCTTACAGTCCCTGCGGCATTCCCTACGTCTTTGGGCGCGAGATCGAGAAGTTTGATGGCCTGTTTCTGCAAGGCCTGGATTTTTATAAGGAAATGGGTATTGACCTGCGCCCATGCACGGTCGTCACCAAAATTGACATGCAGGAGCGGGTGGTCTACGCGGGTGAGGAAAAGTTTCCCTTCGACAAGCTCATTCTCTGCACCGGCTGGGAATATGACCCGCCCGACGTGCCCGGCACGGATTTGGCCGGAGTGGAGTACATCAAAAATATTCGCCGGGCCATGGAACTGGATAAGCAATTGGACCAGGTCAAGCGAGCGGTCGTTTACAAAGCCAAGCCGCTGGGCCTGGAACTGATTACCGCCCTGCCCCATCGCGGCATCGAGACCCACTTGGTAGACGAAGCGCCCTGGCTGCTGGCCGATTTTGCCGACCCGGATATGATGAAGCCAGTGCAGGACTCGCTGGAGGAGATGGGCGTTAAAATGCACCTGGGCGCAAAACTGCTCGGCTTTAAGGGCCAAAACGGCCGCCTGACCGCTGTTGAAACCAGCGATGGCGAAATCCCGGCCGAGATGGCCTTTGTCGCCACCACCATGAAACCGGCGACGGCGCTGGCTCAGTCCATCGGCTGCAAAATTGGCTCCACCGGGGCAATTATTGTGGATGACCACATGCGCACCAATATCCCGGATGTTTACGCCGCCGGAGCCTGCGTCGAGGTGATGCACGGCCTATTGAAAATCCCCATCCAACTTCTGCCCGGCTCCTACGCTTACCCGATGGGCAAGGTGGCCGGCTATAACGCTGCCGGCGGCGACCGGCCTTACCAGGAGGTCTTTGTGCCCTGGGGCATTATCGGCGGCAAAGTGCAGGTGGGAGGCGCGCTAATTTCCGAAACAATTGCCAAAGCGATGGGCATGCCCTACATTATTGGCCGGGCGACCGGCATCACCGCCGCCCGCTACTACCCCACTCACGAAAAGATGCACGTCAAGCTGCTGGCCGATCCCCAGACTCACCGGGTTCTCGGCGCTCAATTTGCCGGGGGCGATGGCGTGAAAGAGCGGGCCGATTTTATGGCTTTTGCCATCCGCAAAGAGGCGACCCTGGAAGAGCTGGCGACGATGGAAAATGTCTATTCACCGCCCATCGGCGCGCTCAACGAGCCGATTGCCCTGGCCGCCCAGGCTGCGTTGCGAGACGCGGCCAAGAATTAATGGAACGCAGATGAGGCTGATTCCACAGATTCTCGCAGATCTTTATAGTTTATCAGCGCAAATCTGCGTCTATCTGCGTTATCAGCGTTCTATTTGGAGGTTTAACCAATGGCTATTGTGGGCAAAAAATCTGGCCCAACAACACTGCTCCAAAAGTTTCGCGTTTTGACCGAGGGCTTGCTGATGGAAGTGGCTCAACAAGCCATGCTGGGCCAATATCCCAACACCGGGCGTTCACCCTACCCCAAACAAGGCTTGATCTACACCTTGCTGCGCCTTTTCTTTCTGCCCGGCTTCAAGCTGACTCCCTGGCCGCTGCGCCACCGCATGATGCAGCTCTTTTTTGTGCACCAACAGCAGCAGGGCTGGCCCAAGCACTCCTGGCCCCGGCCCAAAACAGACCTTTAGGGTCTTTAAGACCCTAAAGGTCTGTTTTAAGGTGATTTTATGAGCCGGGTTAAAGTCAACTGGCTGGGCGACTACCAAACTGAAATAGAAGTGCGCAACCTCCATCACCTCACAGGCGACGAAGCGCCGGAGTACGGCGGCCAGGATACCGGCCCCATGCCCACCGACTACCTGCTGGTGGCGGTCGGTACCTGTATGTGCCTGGCCGTGGCCCATGTGGCCAAAAAGCGGCGCCTGACCCTGGGCCGGCTCAAGGTGGGCGTGTCGGCGCACAAGCACGAAAAGGAGTTTCGCTTCGACTCGATTGACCTGTTCATTCAGGCTGACCTGCCGCCCGAACAACTGGACCCCCTGGTCGAACAGGCCCGCCGGGTTTGCTTTGTCAGCAATACGATCACCGCCGCCTGTCCGGTTAATGTGGCGGCGGAGACGATTGGAACACAAGAAAATGTCTGATTCTCTTTTTAATACCCCTCTCCAAATTATCAACATCGGCATCGGCGATTTTGCCGAAACGCTGCGCCAGCAGGACGTGCCGGTCGTCGAGGTGGAGTGGCAGCCGCCGGCCGGGGGCGACGCCAACCTGGTCGAAATTCTGAAGCAGACCGACGGCAGCCGGGAGCTGGCCGAAAAGATTGACGCGGCTAACCAGGAGGCGGTCGAGCGGATTCTGGCTTCGCAGCCCCGGGTGGTGGATGTCGCTCCGGCGGCGCAGGCGCTCGGGTTAGCGGGGCGGATTATCCTCCACGCCGGCCCGCCGATTTCCTGGGAGCGCATGTGCGGGCCGCAAAAGCGGGCCGTCCTGGGCGCGATCCGCTTTGAGGGCTGGGCCGGCGACAACGAGAGCGCCGAGGCATTGGTCGAAAGCGCGCAGGTCACGCTGAGTCCCAACCACCGTTACCGCGCGGTCGGGCCGATGACCGGCATCATTTCGCCTTCGATGCCGGTCCTGGTCGTGCAAAACGAAACCTTTGGCAATTACGGCTTCTCCACCTTCAACGAGGGCCGGGGCAATACCTTATGGTTCGGTATTTGCGACGACGCCACTTTGGAGCGGCTGCGCTGGATGCGCGACACCCTGGCTCCGGCGGTGAAGGCCGCCCTCCACCACGGCGGCCCGCTGAATGTGTTCGATATTGTGGCTCAGGGCCTGCAAATGGGCGACGAGTGCCACGCCCGCAGCGCGGCCTCGACCTCGCTGCTGGTCAAAACGCTCATGCCGCCGATGCTCGACGCGGGCGTGTCCAGCCGGACCGTCGCCGACATTATTCGCTTCATGGCTAACAACAATCACTTCTTCCTCAACTTTACCATGGCCGCGGTCAAGGCGACGATGGATGCCGCCAATGGGATTCCTGACAGCACTCTGGTCACGGCGATGTCGCGCAATGGGGTGGATTTCATGCTGCGGGTCAGCGGGTTGGGCGATGAGTGGGTAGTCGCCCCTGTTTCGCCGATGGACGAAGCGGTTTATTACACCGGCTACTCTGTCGCCGATGCCGCCGGCGATATTGGTGACAGCGCCATTATCGAAACGTGCGGCCTGGGTGGGATGGCCATTGCCGGCGCGCCGACCATTGCCGCTTTTGTGGGCGGCACTCTGGCCGATGAGATTGCAGCGGTGGAGCAGCTACGCCTGATCACCGTGGCCGCTCACCAGAAGTTCAGCCTGCCGGCGATGAACTCGGCCAACACGCCGCTGGGGATTGACCTGCGCCGGGTGGTTGAAAGCCGCATTGTCCCTTTTATTACCACCGGCGTGCTGCACGAAACCAGCCCGACCGTCGGCCAGATCGGGACAGGCGTGGCCCGCGTTCCCGTTGCCCTGTTCGAGCGGGCGTTAGCGGCCCTGGCCCACCAGTGGGGGCTGGCGACGTCGCTGCCCCGGCCAGAATCGGTAAAGCTTGAGCCGGTGAAAGTGGCGTCAGCTTGATGACCGAGCAGGAAATCCAGGCCCTGGCGCTGGCCTGGCGTAAAGCCGAAGATCGTTTTTACCAGGCGGCGCTTAACATGCCGGAAGTCTATGCGGATGGCATCCGCCTGGTGCGGGCCTTGGCCAGCAGTCTGGAACAGGTGGTCGAGGCAAATGAATTAGTCGAAGTTTACCAGGGTTACGACCTCGACCAGGTTGGTCTGATCGCCGATAAGCTGGCCCTGGCCCACGGTGACTTTATTGATTTTGAACTGGCCCGTGACGCCGCTTTTTACCTGCGCTACCAGGAAATCCTGGACCGGCAGGATCAGGCCAGGGTTCAGGCCAGGCTGGCCGAAGCCCAGGCTCAGGGGGCGCAGTGGGTGACACTTTACGATAACGAAACCAGGCGCCAGGGTCGAACCTTTTTTCAGCGGTTGGAAATGCGCCTGCCGGACGGTCTCGGTCTTTACACGGCGGTGGAACTCGACCTGGAAAAGGGGCGGGTCTATGTGGTTGAGCCAATCATGCTTGACCCGGCCACCGGCGACCCTCGACGCGGCGTAGCTCCACCCGACCCGCGCGAGGAGTTTCGCACGCGGGAGGAGTTGGCGGAAGCGGTGGCCCGCTTGCGGGAGAAGTACAGCGTGATGCGTGATGCGTGATGCGTTTTCTACCCGCTTACGTACCATGTAACCTCAGTTCGGAGTTTTCTTAATCGCACCCTTCGATACGCGCTTCACTTCGCCCTTCGACAAGCTCAGGACGAGTTCCGCGCTACTCAGGATGCGATATAAGCCGAAAATCATCCTGAGTAGGGCGATGGCCCGTATCGAAGGGTGATTTTCGGTAAAATGTCGGTACACTACTTGAGCTTTCTAAATTTTAAGGAAAAACGATGACCCTCGTCAGCCAAGTCAAGCCTAATACTTATTACGACTCCGTTCGCCTGATGCGCGTTTCGGAGATGCTGTCCCAATTGCCAGGGGTGAGCCAGGCGATTGTGGCCATGGGGACCGAGGCCAACAAGCGGGTTCTGGCGGAAACGAATTTGTTGGCCGAGAGGGTTCAGGACGCCGGAGCGAATGACCTGATGCTGGTCGTCGAGGCCGACTCGGCGGAGGCCGGCCAGGAGGCGCTGACACAGGCGGAGGCCAAGCTAACGGAGGCCGCCTCTCCTGTCGGCAGAACCGGCCAGGAGATGGCGCGTCCCCGTTCTCTAGTCCAGGCCCGCCAGGCTTTGGCCGGGGCGAACATGGCCCTGGTGTCGGTACCGGGACCCTACGCCAAACTTGAGGTCGCCAGAGCGCTGCAGGCGGGGATGCACGTCTTTCTGTTCAGCGATAACGTGACCCTGGCCGAAGAGCTTGAGCTAAAGCAGTGGGCCGTCGCCCAAAACCGCTTGATGATGGGGCCGGGCTGCGGCACGGCGATTATCAACGGGGTGGCCCTGGCCTTTGCCAATGCCGTCCGGCGCGGCCCGATTGGCGTGGTCGCCGCCTCCGGCACCGGCCTGCAGGAGGTCACCTGCCTGCTGGATCGCGGCGGCAGCGGCATTTCTCAAGCGATTGGCGTAGGCGGGCGCGACCTGTCGGAAACGATTGGCGGATTGATGATGCAGCAGGGGCTGGCCATGCTGGCCGCCGACCCGGAGACGGAGCTGATTGTCCTCATCTCCAAGCCGCCCGCGCCAGCCGTCACCGAGATCATCCTGGATGCCGCCCAGGCCTGCGGCAAGCCGGTCATCGTCAGCTTCCTGGGCAGCAAACAGTCCGGGCAGGTAAACGACTTGACCTTCACCTCCTCGCTGGAGGAGACGGCAGAAGCAGCCCTGCGCCGGATAAACGGCACTGACCAGGATTACTTTGGACTTGCGCCTGACCAGCTTAAGGCAATGGCCGCTGCCGAGCGTGACAAGCTGGGGCCAGGCCAGCACTATTTGCGGGGACTCTTTTCGGGTGGCAGTTTGTGTGATGAGGCCATGCTGCTTCTGGCCGACCGGCTGCCGGCGCTCTACTCGAATATTCCTTTACGACCGGAGTGGGCTTTGGCCGATGGCTGGCATAGCCGCGAGCACAGTTGCATTGACATGGGCGAAGAGGAATTCACCCAGGGCCGGCCTCACCCAATGATTGACCCCCGCCTGCGCCAGGAACGCTTGCTCAAAGAAGCCAGCGACCCCAGCGTGGCGGTTATCCTGCTGGATGTCGTCATTGGCTATGGCTCTCATTCCAACCCGGCCGGCGCGCTGGTCGAGTCCATCCAGGCGGCTAAAGCGATGGCGGCAGCGCAGGGGCGGTACCTGGCCGTTGTCGCCCATGTGTGCGGTACCGATCAAGACCCGCAAGGGTTGCCGCAGCAGGAGCGCATTCTGCGTGAAGCGGGCGTCTTGGTCCTGCCGACAAATGCCCAGGCGGCGCGGGTTGCGGCGGCTATCGTGAGTTGACATATGATGGTAGGACAAACTTTAGTTTGTCCGTATAAAGACAAGCTAACAGCTTGTCTTACAAGGATCGGTTATGCCAATCTACGAGTACCAATGCAAAAATTGCGGAAAAATCTCCGAAATTCTGGTGCGAACATCCACGGAGCTACCGGAGCTTCACTGTAAAAGCTGCGACAGCAGCCAATTGACCCGGCTGGTTTCACGGCCGGGGCTGATTCGCAGCCAGGGTGGAGCGGAAGCAGGAACTTTGCGCCCGGTTGACCCGCGCAAGGCCGTGGAAAACATGAGCCGCATGTACGATAAGACCGGCGTTGACCCTGGCCAGGGTTTCAGCGAGGTGGCCCAACGAGCCGCCAGGGGTGACAGCCCCGACACGCTCAAAGAGGCTGTCAAAGAGGCCAGGCAGAAGGAAGCCGGGAGCAAGAAGTCGGAAGCAGGGAGTAAGGAGTAAGGAGTAGGGAGTAAGAAATTTGATCGTTCAAAATCCAAGATACCCAAAGGGCACGATGTCGAAAATCGAAAATCGGAAATCGGAAATCCAAAATCCAAAATCCCTCCGCATTGCTCTCTTTACTTACTCCACCAAACCACGCGGGGGTGTGGTACATACCCTGGCCCTGGCCGAGCATCTCCAGGCATTGGGGCATAGGGTTCATATCTATGCCCTGGGCAAAGATGAACGGAGCGCCTTTTTTCGGCCCACGCCAGCGCCCTTTACCCTGATTCCGGCCGGCTCTCCCGACGATGACGAGCCGTTAGATGAACGTATTCAGCGCTACATTCAGACTTACTACGAGTTCTTGACCCACCACCGGCCCGGTCCTTTTGATCTTTATCACGCCCAGGATTGCATTTCGGCCAATGCCCTGTGGCGGCTGCGTGAAGCCGGCCTGATTCCCCGGTTTGTGCGCACGATTCATCACATTGACGATTTTGTCAGCCCCGTGCTGATTGATTGTCAGAATCACTCCATTTACCGGCCCGACTTTCGCCTGGTGGTCAGCCGCACCTGGCAGGAGCGCCTGGCTCAAGAATTTGGGGTGGAGTCAACCGTCATTCATAACGGCGTAGAGCTGAGCCGCTTTCAGCCGGCCAGCCAGGCGACGCGGGCAGAGGCCAGGGCCAAACTGGGACTGGCCGAGCAGTGGGTTTTTCTCAATATCGGCGGGATTGAACCGCGCAAAAACAGCCTGCGCCTGCTGCGAGCTTTCCAGACAGTCCGGCAGGCGCTGGCGGCGCAGGGACAGGCGGCGGTGCTGCTGATGGCCGGCGGCGATACCCTGCTGGATTACGCCCCGTATCGGGCCGAGTTCTTCCAGGCGTTGAAGCAGTCGGACCTGCGGGTTGACCGGGATATTTTCCTGCTGGGCGTCGCACCGGACGACCTCATACCTGTGCTCTATCAAGCGGCTGATGGCTTGGCTTTTCCTTCGGTCAAAGAGGGCTGGGGTTTGGTGGCCCTGGAAGCGATGGCCGCCGGAGTGCCGGTGTTAGCCTCTGACTTGCCTGTCTTTCGCGAGTATCTGCACTCCGAGGAAAATGCCCTGCTGGTTGACCCACTGGACGAGGCAGCTATTGCCGCCGGGCTGCTGCGGCTGGTTCAGGACGGGTCTCTGCGACGGCGATTGGCGGCGGCTGGTCCAGCCACGGCCAAAATGTTTAGCTGGGCAGCCACGGCTCAGGCCCATGCGAACTATTACCAGACTATTCTGGCCAACCTGCCCGAGTTTCAACTCGGGGTAAACGACGCGGCGAAGCGTTAGCAAAACTTGAGAGCAATCTTTTATGAACACAAAAGCCTGGCATAATTTATTATCCCAACTCGCGCCGGACCGGACGGCAGGCCAACCGCGGGAGCAGGGCCTGACCATGGTGCTGGATCGCTGCCAGGGGCTGTACGCCACCGAAGATATGCTGGCTTTAACCGGCGATTACATTGATCAGGTCAAGCTCAGTTTTGGCACCTCCGTGTTTTTGGACGAAGCGTTGCTGCGCCGCAAAATTGAGCTAATCCGCGCTCACCAGATCGAGATTTATCCGGGCGGCACTTTAATGGAGGTGACGCTGACTCGGGGCGTTTATCCCCAATATGTCAAACGGGCCAAAGAATTGGGCTTCACGGCTCTTGAAATTTCCGATGGCACCATCACGATGTCGCGCCCGGTTCGGGATGATGCCATCAAACGCGCCCTCGACGCCGGTTTCAAAGTCATCACCGAGGTGGGCAAAAAGGACCCTTCTATCCACTTCCCACCCTCCAAGGTCTGCGACCAGATTGCCAGCGATCTGGCCCTGGGGGCGGATAAAGTCATCGTTGAGGCGCGGGAATCGGGGATGGGGGTTGGCATCTATGACGGGTATGGGGCGCTGCGCCAGGATGAACTGACAGCCATTATGAACTGTCTGGGGGACAGCCAGGGTGACGTTATCTGGGAAGCGCCGTTGCAGCGGCAGCAGGCCGCCCTGATTTTGCGCTGCGGGCCGAATGTGAACCTGGGCAACGTCAAACCCCGCGATGTGCTGGGTCTGGAAGCTTTGCGCTGCGGTCTGCGTTTTGAAACCTTCCGTCACTTTGCCCCCCAGTTGGAAGTGGCGGAGATCAGCGACGATTAACCCGAATGAGGTGACTCCTTGCCCAGGTTAGGCAGCCTTGAATATTATATTGTAAGCGACGGCTGGATGTGGGTAGATGGCGGCAGCACCTTTGGCATGGTGCCCAGCATCATCTGGGCCGAACTTTTTCCTCCCGATGCGCAGAACCGGGTGCCTTTTGCGCTCAACTCCCTGCTGATTCGCTCCGAGGGCAAGACGATTTTGGTGGATACCGGCTATGGCCTGAAACTCGACGAAAAAGCGCGGCGGCGAGCAGGATTGGAGCGCCGGGAGGGTGATGTGGTTGAGGCTTTAGACCGCCAGGGAGTGGCGGTTGAAGAGATTGATATTGTGCTCAACACTCACCTGCACGGCGACCACTGCGGCGGCAACACCATCCGGCAGGGGGAACGGCTGATGCCGACCTTTCCCAGAGCGCAGTATTGGGTCCAACGGCTGGAATGGGCCGACGCCATCGCCCCCAATGAGCGCACCCGGGCCACTTATCTGCCGGAGAATTACCGCCCCCTGGAGGAAACCGGCCAACTCCAGCTCATCAACGGCGCTACCCGTATCACCGGTGAGGTACGCACCGCCATAACACGAGGCCATACTCGCGCCCACCAGGTGGTCATTTTGGAGTCTGGGGGGGAAACGGCCCTATTTGTAGCGGATATGGCCTCGCTGCACTACCACTTGGAGCGGTTAGCCTGGGTGCCGGCTTACGATTTAGAGCCAATGGAATCAATTGAAACCAAGCGCTACTGGCAGCAGTGGGCGCTGGAAAGAGACGCGCTGATTATCTTTCAACACGATACCCAGATACCGTTTGGCCGCCTCAAGCCGGATGGAGTGAATTTTAAAGTGGAGCCAGTCTTGGTAGACTAACCCTTCTCCCACTCCTTAATCGAAGCCTTGATCAGCTCCTTCACCTCCGGCTGGGGAATCTCATCCGGCCCCTGATAGATCATCCCGTTGACATTAATCAAAATCCCCCCGCCAGGATCGGAGGTGATCTCCAGCTTGGTGGTACCGGCCAAGGGCGAGTAGCGCAGGCGGGCTTGGGCAATTTCGTTAATCTGCCCGGCCAGGTTCAGCGGAGGCAGCAAGGGTTCAGCAGGAGCCGCCGGTTTAGAGCGTCCAAAAAGACCGCGCCGCTGCGGCTGAGGGGGTTCTGCGGCCGGTTGGGCGCGCAGCGTAGCCAGAAAAGCCGCTTCAACTTCAGGCGCAGGCGGGGTTGGCTGAACTGAAGTGGAAGGGAGGGGTGAGGCCGGCGTAGGCGCAACCGGAGGCGCGGGTGTCTCGCCCACTTTGGGAACCTGGAAAGTTTTGAGACCTGCTTCGGTTGCAATCATGCCATTGGTGAAGGCCAGAAGGTGCGCCGCTAATTTTAAGATATATTGGCCAATTTCCTTATCGGTAATCTCAGCCAGTTTGGAGTAACGCCGCCCGGCGATTTCCACGATCAATTGGCCCGATTGCGGGTCACACAAAAGCCGCAACAATTCCACTGGTTCGCTGGAGTAAGTTGCAGTGATAGACGGCTTGACGGGTTGTTGATGAGTCGCAGGTAGGCTGGCGGCTGGCGGAATGGCTGCTGGCCGGCTTGCTTCGGGCGGGGTGGCTTCGGCAGCAGGCCGGGGCTGATGACTCAGCCGGGCGGACAGTCCGCTTCTTGATTCATGGGATGATTTGGATACATTCATCATCTCAGCCTCCGTTTTGGTTCGCTGGTGCAAAAGATTTAAATTCAAATCGAGGTCTGCCGGCAGATCAGAAACTGGGAATAACCCCTCTGAATTAGACCCCTGGCTGTCTGTGACGACGGGATCATTCAGGGTAAAAGCAGCTTGTTTGGGGGGAGGGAAAGCGGGGTTTATTTCGCCGACAGGCCGGAGAGAGTCTAACAGCGATCCCGTTTTCAATGGGTGTCCCAAATTCATTTGCTGCTTCTTCCTTCGACCCGAAAACGCAACGAACAATACTCCCCCAAAAAGAATAACCCCAATGACAGGGACAGCCATAAGCATCAATATTTGGCCGGGTGAGGCGTTTCCCAGAATTTCTGCCATGCGCGTCTCTCTTTATAGAGTCTGTCTGAAGGGTATTTTGGATACGGCTCTTCTTGCCACAATTAGATGTTGACCTCGCGCAGAAAGGCGGCGCTTTCTTCCGGGAGCGAGGGGTTAATGAACATACCGCTGCCCAACTCAAAACCGGCCGTCCGGCTGAGACGCGGGATGATCGTTACATACCAGTGCAGGTAGTCGTTGCTGATTTCTTTAACCGGGGCGGTGCGAATGACCAAGTTGTAGTTGGGATCACGCAGACCCAGGAAAAGCCGGCGTAACATGTTGTGTAAAATGTGAGCCAGGTCCGCCAGGGCATCTTTTTGCGCATAGAGAAAGCTGACACTGTGTTGGCGGGGCACAATCCAAATGTGGAAAGGGGAGGAGGCGGCATACAAAACAAAGGCGACAAAGTGCTCATTCGCCTCGACGATGCGTACTCCTTTTTGTAGCTCATCTTGCATCATCACACAGTAAACACACTCGCCGTTGTCATCAAAATAACGGCGGGCTTCCTCAATGCGATGGCGAATAGTGTTCGGCACAACCGGCAGAGCAATAATCTGGCTGTGTGGGTGCTTTAAGGTGGCTCCGGCTCGCACCCCGTGGTTCTTGAAGTAGATGATTTGTTCCATGCGCGGGTCGCGGGTAATCGCCCAGCCCCGATTATAAAACGTTTGCAGCACAACCCTGATCTCGGCCGGCGTCATCAAAGCCAGGGTTGTATTATGGCGCGGGTGTTCGACGACAATCTCGTGGTAGCCCAGGCCAAAGATGCAGCGGTGGACGCCGTCGAAGGTGCGGGTCAATTCCCCTTCTTTAGAAAGCGCCGGAAATTTGTTATCCACCACCCTGGTCTGCCACGGACCCGTTTCAGGCAGGCGTTCAATTTCCAGGTCAAGTTCTTCGCCGCCGGGGCAGAAGGGGCAGGTGGGATCGTAAAAAGGTTGAGTATCGGTCGTCAAATGCCGTTCAGGTTCGATGTAATCGTGCGGCCGCTTGGCCCGCTCGTTGGCAATAATGACCCAATCTCTGGTTGCCAGATTCTGTCTAAGCTCAGGCATTGGTTTCCTCAGACTGCAACTTGACCCGGCTTGAAGTTACTTGGCCGGTTAGCCAGCTCAACCTCTATGCGGCCAGGACGGTGGTGCGGTTATCCGGCAAGGGAGCAGCCCGGCTGTGTTGTAACAACGTCAAAAACTCACTCAAAATCATCGCCGTCGCACCCCAAACCTGATGGCCAAAAACATCAAAAAAGGGCACGCGACGTTCACCATAGCTTGGAAAGTGCCAGATTTCCTCTTTGTGGTTGGCCGGGTTTAACAGCAGGCTGAGCGGCGCTTCGATTAACTCGGCGACTTCTTTAGCGTCGGGGTGAAAAGCAGGCCGGGCAGCGCAGTAGCCAATAAATGGATAAATATAAAAGTTGCTCGGCGGTGTATATAAGGGTGATAACTGGCCGATCACTTCTATAGTGGTTGGGGCCAGACCAATTTCCTCATAGGTCTCTCGTAAGGCCGTCGTTTGCAGCGGCTCATCTCCTTCACGCCGGCCGCCAGGCAGCGAAATCTGGCCGCTGTGCGCGCCGGGATATTCGGGCCGGCGAGTCAAGACGACATGCAGCTCCGGCCCACCCCAGCCATTGCTGGTATAGGGATAGAGTAATAACAAGACACTCGCCTCGCGATAATTATCCGGCGTTTCCCAGCGGTTGACTTGATCAACGCGAGGTTGAGGCGCCATTTTGAGCTGGCCTTCAATGCCGGGCAATGGCGCGGCCAGCGCCCGGCGGACATCCTCCATAACGGGCGAAGTTAGCTGTGATTGATTCATTATGCCCCCTCATTTCACAGGCTACTTAATGAAAAACCATAAACTGATTCGGTTAAAGTCGTGGGGACATTATAGCACAAATTTTTGGAAGCGGTTAAGAACGACCGCCGACTACCGACCGCCGTGACAGTCACCGTTTCTTCTGACAGTGGTCTGCGGTCTGCCGTCAGCGGTCATCAAGGGAGTAGGGAAGAAAAAAGAGTTATCCCTTCCCAGGCAATGAGCAGCCCTAACCCCAGGCCGACGATGATGTCACTCAGGTAGTGGATGCCGATAAGAACGCGGGCAGCGGCAACGCTCAAAGCAAGCGCTCCAAAAACCAGGCCCAGGAGCGGGTCAAAAAACATGACGCTCGCGGCCAGGGCAGTCAGGCGGGCTGCATGGCCGGAAGGGAAGCTGTAAGCGTCATATTGAAAGGTGACAAACTCGCCGGGTGGCCAGGGGCGCTGGCGGCGGACGCCGAATTTGACCAGGGTAACCACTCCCATGACCGCCAAAACAATCAGCGCAATCAGTAAACTGGCCTGGCAGAGCTGAGGTTTACCCCCCAGCCAGCCCAGGCTGTAGACCAGCCCCAACCCCCCGAAGACCAGCGGCCCATCGCCCAGGTGGGCCACCAGCCTGGCCCGACTCCACCAGCTTGATTCGGGTGGCAGATAGAGCTGCCGGCTTAGCCGGGCGTCAAGGCCCAGCAGGCGATCTAAGGAGCTAGGAGGGGAGTTTAACCTTTTCCAGTTCTGCTTTGATGATGTCATACTGATGCGGCTTATCCAAATCCATGCCTAATTCGGCAAAGCGAGTCACCACCACCCGCGCGTTCAAGTTCATCCGTTGGCGTGCCCGCTCGGCGGCCTCGTCCACCGTCATCAGGCGCAGTAAAAAGCGGAGGATAAATCCCAGGCCCAACATCCGCGCCTGGTCCAGGTAATTTTTGCGGGAGCCGGTCAGGGAGCGAAACAGTTCGACGTTGCCTTTGGCTGCGACCATATCAATCAAGAATAGATCGCCGCCGGAGTAACGTCCTCCCCTAAAGGGCACAAAGGTGCGCTTTGAGCTGGGGAAACGCGCTTCCATCGTTTTTTCTTCGACGATGGCATAATAAACATCCGCCTCCTGCGAACCGCACTCCTCGATGAAACCACGTACAATTTCTGGCGTAATCAGGGGGATATCAGAGGAACAGAGCAGAATCTTTTTGGCCTGGGGATTAATTTCTCTCACCTTGTCCACCCCGGCCAGGACGTTATCCAACAGTCCCTCTCTGGCATCAATAAAGCAGAGTGAGGGATGGTCTAGACTAAGTTCATCGGGCTTGAGGCCGACGATGACAATATGATCAATCAAGCCCGACCCAATCAGCGCCTCGACGATCCAGTTAATCATCGGCTGGCCAGCCAGCGGAATCAACGCCTTTTTGGCCACGCCGGTTTGAGTGAAGAGAGGATCATCGGGCGCGCTAATCCCCCCTGCTGTAATAATTGCCTCCATGGTCTTCCTCTTTCAAAAAGGAGTGAAAACAAGGAGTGTCAAAGCTGTGCTTTTTCATGCGAAAGCACAGCTTTCGCACTCCTGATTACCTGTCTAAATATCCTTCGGCGCGCAGCCATGCCTCCGTTCGGCGCATGCCCTCGGTCAAATCCACCCGAGGCCGCCAGCCCAGTAAAACGCGGGCCTTTTGATTGCTAAAACTGCTGTCACTGCGCAAAAATTTGACCAGTTCGCGGTTGAGCGCCGGCTTTTTGCCGGTCATGCTTGCTTTGAGTTCATAAAAGCCGGCAATGAGCCAGGACAGGGCAAAAGGCACAGACGGTAAGGAATGAACACCCAGCATCTGCCCATAAGCGCCAAAGTACTCGCGCCAGGGGACGGGAGCGTCATTGGTAAAGTTGATCGCCTGGCCAACGGCGGCCTCCACCGTAGCGCAGAGTATGAGTCCATCCACCAAATCATCAATGTAGATCGGTTTGCACAAGTGCCGGCCCCCATCAATCAAGATCATTTTGCCAGCTTTGATGGCCTGAACCGGGCGAATGGACAATTGAGCGCCAGGGCCATAGACGTGGGAGGCTCGCGCCGCCACCACCGGCAAACCCTGCTCCCGCTGAGCCAGAAAGACTGCCTCTTCGGCGGCCACTTTTGAATCGCCGTAGAGATGCCCGCGGCGGCGGGTGGGTGTTTGCTCGTCAATGTTGGGCCGCTGGAGCGAACCGTACACGGCGCACGAACTGAGATGAATGAAGCGCTCGACGCCGGCTTCTGCCGCCGCATTGGCTATATTCTCGGCGCCGGTCACATTGACCGCCCAGACGGCGGCCTTATCGCCAACACCCTCGCTCACGTGGGCGGCGGCATGAAAAACGAGCTGGCAGCCGGTCACCGCCGCCAGCAGGGAGGCCGGGTCGGTAATATCGCCGGGAATGATTTCAATGCCCAGGCCGGTCAGCCGCTGTGCTTTGGCAGGCTGGCGCACCAGGGCGCGCACGTTCACCCCCTCTTCTACTTGTAGCCGCTCGGCCAGCCGGCCGCCGATAAAGCCGGTCGCGCCGGTGACGAGGGCCGTTTTACCCTTAAGTTCCATGGAAATTTACAGGCGCAAAGCTACGGCCAGGCCATCACGGCCGGCTGGATAAATCGAGCTGATGAAGCCGGAATGGGCAAAAAGCTGGCGGATAAATTCAATAATGCCCTGAGTATCGGGGTCTTTGGCTTCGTTGAAAACACGCCCATACCAAAATAGATTGTCGGTGATGAAGAGACCGCCGGCCCGGAGATGCTGGTACGCCAGTTCGATGGTGGCGGGGTAGCCAGCTTTGTCAATATCGTTGTAAATAATATCCCAGGTTCCCCCCACTTGCCGTAGGGCAGCAGTCCCTTCTTCCTGGTGATAGGTTACCCGTGGCCACACTCCAGCTCGGCTCAGATACATTTCGGCCAGCCGGATATTCTCGGCGTCGAGTTCGGTGCAGTGGATTTCACCCTGTGGGCCAACTGCACGGGCAAAATGGAGCGCCGAGTAGCCGTAACCCGATCCTAATTCAAAGATGCGCTGCGCTCCAATCATGCAGGCCAGTTGATAGAGATGCCGCCCGGCAATAGGTCCGACAATCGGAAAGTGGCGCTGTCGGGCCAGTTCTTCCATTTCCTGGCGAACCGGATCATCGTCGGCATAAAGCTGGCGCAGATAGGTGTTAACTTGGCTCAGGCTGAATGCTTCGGCCATGCTGTTCTCCTGACCAGTAATCAGTGACCAGTCATCAGTAAACAGAACTCAGTATCAAAATCTCTGACTACTGGCTACTGATGACTGACTACTGGCTATTTATGGAATCAATAATAATTTCCCCGCCGTTTGACGGCTTTCGAGCAGGCGGTGCGCTTCGGCGGCTTCGGCCAGGGGCAGTTGGTGGTCAATACGCACCTTTAGCTCGCCGGTGGCAAGCCAGTTAAAAATATCGCTGGAACGCCACAGCAGTTCCTCGCGGGTGGCGGTGTAGTGAAACACGGTCGGACGGGTGAGAAAGAGAGAGCCTTTTGCATTGAGAGTCAGGGGGTCAATCGGTGGCACTTTGCCGCTGGATTGGCCAAACAGCACCAGCATCCCGCGCATGCGCAGCACATTCAGGCTTTTCTCAAAAGTGGTTTTACCCACCGAGTCGTACACGACATCTACGCCTTGGCCGCCGGTCAGGCGCTTGGTTTCGGCTTCAAAATCGGTTTGGGTGTAGAGGATGACATGATCAGCGCCGGCTTCACGCACCAACTGGGCTTTTTCCTCCGTCGAGGTTGTGCCGATAACGGTTGCCCCCAGTTTTTTGGCTGCCTGCACCAGCAGCAAGCCCACTCCTCCTGCCGCAGCATGAATGAAGGCGGTGTGGCCTGGTTTGAGGGGATAGGTGCTGTGGGTCAGAAAATGGGCGGTCATTCCCTGGAGCAAAGCAGCGGCGGCTAAAGACAGGTCGAGTCCGGCCGGAACAGGGACCAGTTTCGCTGCGGGAACAACGGTATAAGTGGCATCAGCCCCTGATGGCCCGCTGAAAGCTACCGGGTCGCCCGGCCTGAATTCAGTCACCCCCGATCCCACAGCTTGCACCGTGCCTGCCCCTTCCACGCCCAGGGTCATCGGCAGGGGCTGCTGGTACAAGCCGATGCGGTGGTAAATATCAATGAAGTTGACTCCGGCAGCGGCAATTTTGACCAAAACCTCGCCTGCGCCCGGTTCAGGAGCGGGTAAGTCCTCATAGCCCAGTACTTCAGGGCCGCCAAATTCGTGGATACGAACAGCTTTCATCGGGTTTCTCCTTATACAGTTATATTAGTGGAAAAACGGTAACAGTCATGCCTTGATCTCTTATTCTTTCAAACGAGGTCTGTAACGACCGGTCAAAACTTCTTCGGCAATCTCGCGGGTTAGGTCGTGGTCTGTCCAGGATTTGATGTAGGCGATGTGGTCATCGGATAATTTGAACTCCCCACCTGTTGTTTGGTAATATAAGTTTCCTTCTTGAGTGGCTTTAATCCATGCATCAAGTAATTCTTGAGCCTGTACAACCCATTTACGCATCTTTTTAGCCTCGCGGTGCCATATCTTCGCCATGTTCGCACCAGACATCTGTAAAGGGTCAATCTCTTCGCCTATTTTCTCAACCTCTTGGGGAGCAGCATTACCGGCAGGTAAAGATACTTTTCCTGAGGCTACCAAACCTACAGCCCAGATTGAGGTTATTACGCCACCTAGCAAGGCGGCAATTTTATCCTAATTACTTTACACCTTTTATGTTAGTGAGTATAGCATGTATGGGAGTGGACGCAACTTGCAAAAAGGCTTTATTTTTCCGGTGAGGATATGTTGGGCGAGAAAGAGAATCTTGGAACCTGCCGCTTCTGCCGGCATTCGATTTCCAAATTGCTGAGATTGAAGGATAATTACGACAGAAAATGTCGTATTCTCATGTTATAGTAGGCTTATAGCTTTAGTCACTGAACAGTCAAGGAAGATTCGTTACTCTACACCTGCCTGAAAGTGGCAAAATATGGACAGGATTTACAAGATTAACAGGATAATTTTCAGTAAAATCTTATGAATCCTGTTAATCCTGTCTAATCTTTTGGCTGAATTTGCCTTGTGTAGGGTAACGAACAAGGAAGAAACATATGGCCAATACCGCCACCCGATTGATTACCCTGATCATGCTGCTCCAGCGCCAGCCCAACCAGACTGCGGCCCAACTGGCCCAGACCCTGGATGTCTCGGTCCGGACGGTGCAGCGCTACATGACGATGCTGGACGAGATGGGTATTCCGATCTACGCCGAGCGCGGTCCCTACGGCGGCTATGCTCTGGTGCGCGGCTACAAAATGCCACCCCTGGTCTTCACTCCGGAGGAAGCTGTCGCGGTTTACCTGGGGACCAGCTTTCTGGAACAGGTCTGGGGGCGCTTGTACCAGGAGGCGGCGCGCGGGGCTTTGGCCAAGCTGGATAACGTCTTGCCCGATGAGCAGCGGCGCGAAGTTGCCTGGGCCAGCCAGACCTTGCTGGCCATCGGCATGCACCAGGCCGATCCCAGCCGCGTCGCACCCCATCTGGAGAAATTATGGGAGGCGGCCCATGAACGACGGCGGGTCAGGCTGCTGTATCGAGGCCGGAACCAGCCTGAACCCTTGTCGCGCGACGTGGACCCTTACGTGCTGGTGCACGGCTGGGGCCGGCAGTACTGTCTCGGTTACTGCCATCTGCGCCGGGATATTCGCTCTTTCCGGCTGGATCGGATCCTCCAGCTCGATTTGCTGGAGCAGACGTTTGAGATCCCGGCTGATTTCGACCTTGAGGCTTATGTGGCGGAGGAGCCTTACTTTCAACGCCGAATACAGGTGCGGCTGTATTTTGCCCCGGAGGCGGCGCTCCAGGCTCTGGATAACCAGTCCCAGTGGGATACGGTGGAGGAGCAGCCGGATGGCTCGATCATCGTCACCTTGGCCATACCTGATGTGGAAGCGGCTGCCGGTATCGTGATGAGTTACGGCTATCTGGCGGAGGTGGTGGAACCGGAGGAACTGCGGGTGCTGGTTCGAGAGCGGGCCGCAGCGCTGGCCGCCCGGCATGCTTCAACCGGTCAACCGTAAAGTCAGACAGATGTGGCAAGCCGTAGGGAAGGCTTAAAATTCTCCGCTTTAAATTTTTTGTTGGAACATAAATAGGGGGACACAAATATAATGAATATACAACCGTTTACCATACAACTTCCGCAAGCAGACCTGAACGACCTGCAAGAACGCCTGGCCCGCACCCGTTGGCCCGACGAACTGCCCGGCCTCGGCTGGAGCCGGGGGGTGCCGCTGGCCTACCTGAAGGAGCTGGCCGAGTACTGGCGCACTGGCTATGACTGGCGCAAGTGGGAGGCGAAGCTCAACGAGATTCCTCAGTTCACCACTAACATTGATGGGCAGAACATCCACTTCCTGCATATCCGCTCGCCCGAACCCGATGCCCTCCCGCTGATCATCACCCACGGCTGGCCGAGCTCGCCCGTAGAGTTCCTGAAGATCATCGGCCCGCTGACCGACCCCCGGACTCACGGCGGCGACCCGTCCGACGCGTTCCATGTGGTGATCCCGTCGCTGCCTGGTTATGGGTTCTCCACGCCAGTCCGGGAGACGGGCTGGGGCAACCTGTTCCGCGTGGCCCAGGCCTGGGCGGAGCTGATGCGCCGCCTCGGATATGAGCGTTACGCCGCCCAAGGCACCGACGTTGGCGCAGGCGTAGTGGGACTGCTCGCCATGGTGGACGCCGAGCGGGTGGCCGGCATCCACCTCACCGGAACGGCAGCGGCAATGCCATTCGGGCCTGCGGTCGAGTTAGAAGGGTTGTCCGAGGCCGATAGGGCACGTGGGGAGCGCTTCAATACGTTCCAGACTGACGGAATCGGTTATCTGCACATGCAGGCGACTCGACCGCAGACCTTGGCCTACTCCCTGAACGACTCGCCTGTCGGTCAACTCGCCTGGATTGTCGAGAAGTTCCAGGAGTGGACCGACCCTGCTGCACGACTGCCTGAGGATGCCGTTGATCGTGATCAGATGCTCACCAATGTCAGCATTTTCTGGTTCAGCGGTGCAGGTGCATCCTCTGCCCATGCTACCTACGAGGGCATGCAGGCCTATCGTGAGATGGTCGCACGGCAGTCAGCGGGGGCAAGCGCCGATGGGGGCCAGCAGTCGGGGCCGCCGACCGGCATTGCGGTGTTCGCGGCCGACACCACCATCCGTTCCCTACTCGATCCCGGTCATACCATGGAGCACTGGTCGGAATTCAACCGGGGCGGTCACTTCCCCGCCATGGAGGTACCCAATCTGTTGGTCGGCGACGTGCGGAAGTTCTTCCACACCTTACGCACTCCAAAATAAACTACGGCAGGCTACTCGTGAAGACAAACCCGGACATTGCGCACCAGCGACTCTATAACCAACATCTTGCGGCAGCTCCTTTTGAAAAACCGGAGGAGGTAGTACAGTGGCTGGGCGCTGTCCAGGCTCAAGAATATGCGCACGCAAAGTGGGCGCTGGGCCTACGCATGCAAGATGTTCCTGATACTGTTATAGAGCAAGCCTTTACCACCGGGGCCATTCTGCGGACGCATGTCATGCGGCCCACCTGGCATTTTGTCACCCCGGCCGATATTCGCTGGCTGCTTGCGCTGACCGCGCCACGCGTCAATGCAGTGAATGCTTATATGTATCGCCAACTCGAATTAGACGATGCTCTGTTCCTACAGAGTAACGCCGTGATTGCCAAAGCTTTGGAGGGGGAACGGTATCTGACTCGCCTGGAACTTGGAGCTGCGCTTGCTCAAGCGGGTCTTGTGGCCGGAGGGATGCGCCTCGGTTATATCGTGCATCGCGCCGAATTGGACGCGATTGTTTGCAGCGGCCCCCGGCGTGGCAAGCAGTTCACTTATGCTCTACTGGATGAACGAGCGCCTCAAGTCAAAACCTTGGAACGCGATGAAGCGCTGGCCGAGCTAGCCAGGCGTTATTTCACCAGCCATGGGCCGGCTACGTTGAAAGATTACAGTTGGTGGTCAGGATTGACCGCAGCCGACGCAAAAGCGGGTCTTGAAATGGTTAAGTCGCACTTTGAGCAAGCGGTAATTGAGGGCAACACCTATTGGTTTTCTCCACACGTATTAACCCCAGCGGGGGCGTCGCCAACGGCTCATTTGTTGCCAGCTTATGACGAGTATACAATTGCTTATAAAGATCACCGGGCTATACTTGATCCACAATACCTGAAGCAAGTCATCTCCGGTAACGGCATCGTCATCGTCATTAATGGCCACATTGTTGGCACCTGGAAGCGTATCCTCAAGAAAGATATGGTCATTATCACGCCGACTCTCTTCACCCCGCTTGGCCAGGCCGAGGACCAGGCCCTGAACGAGGCGGTGCTACGCTATGGGAAGTTTCTCGATCTGAAGGTCACGCCGGGATGATAAAGGAAAGCGATAAATCAGTTATGACCCCTGAAGCTATAGCTCAGTCCAGGCTCTATCATCAACAAATTTCCAGGACCCAATTTAAAGAACCGGGCCAGATCGTATCCTGGCTCGGTGCGTTACAGGCCCAGGATTACGCCGGCGCAAAATGGTCAATCGGCTTGCGCTTGCCAGACGCTACCGACGCTGAGATTGAACAAGCTATTGCCAACAAAACAATTATTCGCACGTGGCCGATGCGGGGTACACTGCATTTTGTGGCGCCTGAGGATATCCGTTGGCTGCTTGAACTCCTAACGCCGCGTATTATTGCTCAAACCGCGGGACGGTATCGGCAACTGGAATTGGACGAGGCCGTATTTGCCCGCAGTAAGGAATTGTTTGTTAAAGCCTTGCAGGGTGGCAAGCCGTTGACGCGGGATGAAATGTATCAGCTTCTTGAGCGGGCCGACATCTCCCCGGCGGGCCAACGGGGCTACCATATCCTGTGCCGGTCTGCGCAAGATGGGCTGATTTGTTTTGGTCCGCCAAACGGCAAACAGCAAACTTTTACCCTGCTTGACGAGTGGGTGCCCCAGGCTAAAAGTTTGGCGCGCGACGAGGCCCTGGCGGAATTGACCAGGCGCTACTTTACCAGTCACGGGCCGGCCACCCTGCCAGATTTCGGAGGGTGGTCGGGGTTAACGCTGACTGAGGCAAGGGCCGGTCTCGAAATGGTCAAAACGCAGCTCTGCCAGGAAACCGTCAATGGCCAGACCTACTGGATGTCCCCGGATAGGCCGGTTATAGCAGATAATTCGCCGACAACCTATCTGCTACCTGGTTTCGATGAGTATATGCTGGGGTACAAAGACCGCAGTGCTGTTCTTGAAGCGATACACGCCCAAAAAATAACTCCCGGCAACAATGGCATGTTTAGCCCCACTCTGGTGATAGATGGCAGGGTAGCAGGCACATGGAAGCGTACATTCAAGAAAGACACGGTTGTTATGGCGATCAGCCCTTTTAACCCGTTAAGCGAAGACCAAAAACAGGCCATTGCTGTCACCGCGAAGCGTTATGGCAAGTTTGTCGGTATGCCGTCTACGGTGGTTAGCTATGCCTGAATTACCCGAAGTTGAAACGGTAGTGCGCGGCCTGCGCGGGCCGCTGGTGGGACGAACCTTTACCGGCGTGACCGTGCTCTGGCCCAATTCAATCAAAACACCTGTCCCAGAGTTGCAGCAGCGCTTGCCGGGGCAGCGCATCGAGGCGATTACCCGGCGGGCCAAGTATCTGCAATTCCATCTCTCCGACGGCGATATGCTGTTCCTACACCTCAAGATGAGTGGTGATTTGCTGGTCGAGCCGGAAGACGAGCCGCGCCACCCCCATGTGCGGACCATTTTTGGCCTGGATAACGCCCACGAACTGCGGTTTAAAGACCCGCGCAAATTTGGCCGGGTCTATCTGGTGACTGACCCCGGCCAGGTGGTCGGCAAGCTGGGGCCGGAGCCGCTGGCCGATAACTTTGCCTTGGAGGATTTCAAGAGCCTCTTTCAGAAGCGCAAGGGACGGCTAAAACCGTTACTCCTCAACCAGGAGTTTATTGCCGGAGTCGGCAATATTTATGCCGATGAGAGCTGTTTTCTGGCGGGCATTAATCCCCAGCGCCAGGTGAATACCCTGGCGGCGGAGGAGTTGGAGCGGCTGTACCAGGCCATCCGCCAAACACTGAATGCCGGGATCACCTGGAAAGGGGCCAGCTTCGACAGCGTCTATCGCGGCGGTGAGTTTCAGGACCATTTTCGGGTCTACGGCCGCACCGACGAACCCTGCCTGACCTGCGGCACGCCGATTGTCCGGCTTGTCCTCGGCGGGCGCTCGACCCATTTCTGCCCGCAGTGTCAGAAATAAGATAAGAACAATTCGGGATGACTGCTTCAGGAGGATTTATGTCGCCTAAAAAAATTACGCGATTGGCTTTAGTGGTGGGGGCTATCTCTATTTTGGGGATGATCGTGATGGCACTCTTGCGCCCGGAATGGGGAATGCTCAGTTGGTGGCCGGTAATGGGGCTTGGCTTGGCGGTATTGCTGCTGGTTGTTTCTTTTCTGCGGGGTGCTTACCTGACCGCCCAGAAACGGGTCGAAATGGTGGACATGCTGAATGACTGCTATGCTGGTGTGCCGGCAGGAGAGGAAACGAGGAGGCGATGATATATGAGGCGAAGAAAAGCAGTTTGTACCTCGCCTCATCTTTACTTCACCTGAACTGCTTCAAATAGGCTGAAACCGCCTTCATTTCAAAACCGAAGTGCAGCTTTTCCTGGGTGTGCCACTCGTACACCTCGGCTGGAGTCAGCCAGGTAATCTCGCGAATCTCGTCGGCTTTGAGCGGGCCGAGCGGCCCCAGCGGCCGGGCCGCAAAAATAGTGTAATCCATGCCCGACCGGCTGTAGAACACGCCTAGCTCGCCCAACACTTCAATCTCAATGGATAGCTCCTCGCGCATCTCCCGGTGCAGCGCGGTGAGAGGATCGAGTTCTTCCGGGTCGAGCCGGCCGCCGGGAAACGTCCACTTATCAAACAGGCTCGGATCGTTGAAATGATGGTGGATGAACAAAATGTGTTTGTCTTCAACCAGCACGGCGCGGACGGCGTAAGGACGGTCCGATTTACGATTTACGACCTGCCCACAGCGGGCCTTCGGCTCTGCCCCGCCCAGGGGTATTTTAGATTTCAGGTTTTCGATTTTAGTTTCTGAATCACGCTTCACGTTTTACGCCTCACGCCTCTTCTTCTAATGGGTCGGCGTCGTCGTCGGCCTGGGTAACAAGGATGGGCCGGCCTTTGCCGCCTTCATCGGGGCCGATGATGCCCTGCTCTTCCATCTCGT
This sequence comes from Anaerolineales bacterium, assembly GCA_015075185.1. Taxonomy (GTDB): domain Bacteria; phylum Chloroflexota; class Anaerolineae; order 4572-78; family J111; genus DSQQ01. The sequence continues at coordinate 2,078,870 of JABTUW010000001.1, forward strand.
CAATCAGGCGAGCGGCGCGGCTGTAGCCAATCCGCAGGCGGCGCTGCAGCAGCGACACCGATGCTTTACCCTGCTCGCGCACGACCTGGATTGCTCTCTCCAGCAGTTCATCGTCTTTATTCTCGGCGTTCCCTTTCTCCAGGGCCTTGTACTCTTCCCACAGCGGCTGCTGCACCAGGTCGGTGTTGGCCTGCGCCGGGCTGCGCGGCTCTCGTTCCGCTGAATAGTTCGCTCCGCGCCAAAAGCGCACCAGCCGGTTCATTTCTTGGTCAGAGACAAAGACGCCTTGCAGGCGCTGCAGCTTGGCCGAGTCAGCCGCCATATACAGCATGTCGCCCTTGCCCAGCAGCCGCTCCGCCCCCGGCGAGTCCAAAATTACCCGCGAGTCGATCTGGCTGGTCACGGCAAAGGCGATACGGGCCGGAAAGTTGGCCTTGATCAGGCCGGTGACCACGTCCACCGAAGGGCGCTGGGTGGCGATAATCAGGTGAATGCCGGTGGCGCGGGCCATCTGGGCAATGCGAGTGATGGTCCGCTCTACTTCGTCCGGGGCCATCATCATCAGGTCGGCCAGTTCGTCAATGATGAGGACGATATAAGGCAGTGTATCCCGGCCTTCCTTGACCACCTTCTCATTATAGCCAATGATATTACGGACGCCTTCCTGGGCAAAGAGTTTGTAGCGCCGCTCCATCTCGCGGGTGGTCCAGCTTAATACGCCAACAACCTTCTCCAGGTCGGTTACGACCGGAGCCAGCAGGTGCGGAACGCCGTTGTAGTTGACCAATTCGACCATCTTGGGGTCAATCATCAGCAGGCGCAGCGTTTCCGGGGTGTGGGTTGTAATCAAGCAGGCGACCACGGCATTGATACAAACACTCTTGCCGGAGCCGGTCGCCCCGGCGATGAGCAGGTGCGGCATCGAAGTCAGGTCGGCAATGACCGCCCGCCCGGAAACATCCTGTCCCAGGGCCAGCTTGAGCGGGCCGGAGGTGCGATAGAAGCGGTCCGACTCCATCAAATTGCGCAGCGTGACCAGGTTCGTGGTCGAGTTGGGCACTTCCAGGCCGACGTAGGGCCGGCCGGGAATCGGCGCTTCGATACGGATGGGCGCGGCCGAGAGGGCCAGGGCGAGGTCATTGGCCAGGCCGACAATGCGCGACACCCGCACCCGGCGCGGGTTGCCCTTGGCGTCTTTCGTCGCCATAAAACCCGGCTCCAGGCCAAACTGAGTGACCGAGGGGCCTTGATTGATTTCACGGACCTTTACTTCAACCCCAAAGCTGGCCAGCGTGTCTTCGATAATTCTGACCCGCTGCCGGATTTCGGATTCGCTGATTTCCAGCTCCAGCCCTTCTTCAAAAATCTGGTCAACCTGGGGCAGCCGCCAACGGTGGCTGCCTTCGACCTGGCCGATCAACGCTTCAGTTGGGACCAGCGACCCATCGGCCTCATCGCCCACGATTTCACCCACCACACTGATGGGTACGTCGTCTTTGCCCCCTTCGGAAGCCGACCTGACCAGGTTTTTCCCCCCGGCCAGCATGCGGTCAATAAAGCGGGGGCTGGGTTCCAGCGGGCGCGGGCGCGGCGTCGAGGGGTTAATATTGAGCTGCCGGAAGTGGCGCCAATCCTGAAAGCGGTAATACCAGTCGCGCAGCATCTGCCCCAGTTCGCGCAGCGACAGGCCGCTGATCAAGATGAGCGCCAGCGGGAACAGGCCGCCCAGAACGACCAGGGTGGTGGGCATTCCCAGGGCCGAGCGCAGCAGTTCGCCCAGCATCCAGCCAATCGCCCCGCCGCCGCCGAACTCTTCCACCCCGTCGCCCGGCTGGATAAAGTGGAACACAATCAGCAGCAGCCCCAGCAGTAAAAAGGTGCCGACCGGCTTCTCCCACTTCTCCTGGCTGTCTTCGCTGCCGTAGCGCCGGAAGAACCAGATGGCCAGCAGCGTTAAGGGCAGCCAGATCACGTACTGGCCCCAGCCGATGAGCACCCCCAGGAAATTCAGCCAGCCGGCAATGAGCGTGCTCCGGTTGGGTGTAAACAGGCTGAGCAGGGTAATCCCGGCCAGGATCAACAAGCCTACGCCCATAACCTCTGGCCGAGGCTTCGCTTCTTTTTTGGGCTGGCTCTTTTTAGTTGTAGTTGTTGGTCTACGAATCGTTGCTTTTTTGGTCATGCTTAGGTTAAAGGTGACTGGCACTTGGTTAGTGCTAGAAGAGAAAAGTGCCAATCATCTGAGTAAATGTGGCTTTTTGGGCCATGCTTCAAAAACAGCACAAATGTTTTGTGGTTATTGTAGCATGAAGCGGGGGATTTTGAAAGTAGGATAAAACAGTCCACAGATGGACGCAGATAAACACAGATGTAGAAATTTTCTGACTAAATCTGCGTCCATCTGGGTGTATCTGCGGACTGAAAGGTGATCCTCAACTGTCATTCACGCCCATACGGATACCAGAACGGCTTCGGCTCGTCACTAAAATCCCAGTGGACGTGCTTGGTCTCCAGGAAGCTCTCCAACCCCTCCTCGCCCAACTCGCGGGCATTGCCGCTCATCTTCATCCCGCCGAAAGGCCCGGCGTAGTTGTCGGTCAGCGGGTCGTTGATCCAGACCGTGCCGGCGTGGACTTCCTCGAAGAAGCGCTTGGCCAGGCGGGCGTCGTTGGTGCGGATGACCGCGCCCAGGCCGTAGTCGCTGTCGTTGGCCAGCTCGATGGCCTCGTCAAAGGTGCGATAGGTCATAATGGGGATGGTCGGGCCAAAGGTTTCCTCGCGCATGATCTTCATTGAGTGGTTGACATTGATCAGCACCGTCGGCTCGTAGAACCAGCCCCGCTCCAATTTCTCCGGCGCTCTGCCGCCGGTCAATACCCTGGCCCCTTTGGCGACCGCATCGGCCACATGGCCGGCGACCTTCTCCCGATAGGCCGGCGCAGCCAGCGGCCCCATGTCGGTGCTGCGTTCGAGGCCCGGCCCTAGCCGCAGCCCGCGGACAAAATCGGTCATCGCCGCCGCGAAGGCCTGGCCCATCTCCTGCGGCACGTAGACCCGCTCGGTGGAGGTGCAGACCTGCCCGGCGTTGATCAGCGCCGCGTAAGCCACCGCCTCTACCGCCGTTTCGATGTCGGCGTCGGGGGCGATAACAAAGGGGTCTTTGCCGCCCAATTCCAGGTGCAGCCGCTTGATGCGCTTGGCCGCCAGAGTGGCGATGCGCTGCCCAATCGTGGTCGAGCCGGTGAAGGCGATGACCGGCACGTCGGGATGCTCGACCAGGACATCACCCACGCGGTCGCCGCGCCCGGTGAGGACATTGATGACGCCCGGCGGGAAGTGGTCGAAGACGATTTCGGCCAGGCGCAGCGTCGAGAGGGGGGTGTGGTCGGAGGGCTTGATGATGACGGTGTTTCCGGCGGCGACCGCCGGGGCCACTTTCCAGATCATGAGCAGCAGCGGGAAGTTGAACGGAACAATGCAGGCGGTCACGCCATACGGCTCTTTAATGACAAAGTTGAACTGCGACCGTTCGGACGGTGGCAGCACCCGGCCCCGGTAGTTGCGGATCATCTCGGCGTAGTAATCCAGCGTGCCGATGGTCCACTCGACCTCTTCCTCGTTTTCGGAGATGGCTTTGCCTTCTTCCAGGGTCAGCAGTTCGACCACCTCGTCGAAATGGTCGCGCAGCTTGCGAGCGGCCTCGTGCAGCATTTCGCACCGCTCCAGAGCCGAGGTCCAGCACCATGCTTTAAAGGCGTGCCTGGCCACCTCGATGGCCTTGAGCGCGTCATCGGCGCTGCCATTGGGCACGCTGTCAAGGATTTCTTCGGTAGCGGGGTTGAAGACCTCGATGGTTTGGCCGTCGCTGGCCTCGACCCACTGGCCGTTGATGTACATGGGTTTCATATAGGCAATCTCCTCAGGAAATAGTAAACAGTTATCAGTAGTCAGGGGTCAGTGAACAGTCTGACTGATGACTGGTTACTGTTCACTAGCCACTGTTTTCATTTTCCAGCATATCGGCCAGGGTTTGCATGTAGAGCGTCACATCCTCAACCTGATTGCGCTGCAAGTAGCGCCGGCCTCCGGGCAGGCGGTCCAGCACCCGCGTGTCAGAGAGGTTTTCAAGGTGGATGACATCTTGATGGCTAAAGCCGACCCCTTGCAGAATGATGAATAGATCATCTACCTTGTGCCCGCTGCTCTCGCAGTAATCTTTGGCGTACTCGCTCCATTCGTCCAATTCAAAATCAACGGATCGGGCAATTTCATGATCGGTCATTTGGGTTATGGTTTGGACCAGGTGGCCGCAGTTGCAGCGAGCCATGTGACCCCATTCATACCTGGCCCCGCCGGTTAGCCGAGCCATCGTTTCTCGTAAAGCTTTAATCAGTTCCCCATTGCTTTGAGCCATAAAGATCTACCTCCACCGCTTCGTTTTTAATTTCAATGTTGGTTCCAATAAGTTTCATTGACTGTACTCAAGATACCGTTGAACAGTTTGACGATAAGGTGGGCTTCGTCCTCGCTCAGGTGACAGGCAAAATGCCGGGAGATCCCTTGAGCGTAAACCAGCCAGGCTTTCCGTAGGGCTGCTACTCCCTCCTCGGTGATAGCGGCGAATGAGCCGCGCCGGTCGGTAGGATCAGGCTGGCGCTGCAAAAGGCCGGCGGTTTCCAAGCGGTCCACTAAACGAGTTAAGCCGCTACGACTTAAAACCACTTTGCGGGCTAACTCGTGCAGCCGCAGCCGGCGTTCCGGGGCTTCAAACAGTTCGATTAAGACATCGTACCAATGCAGGGGGATACAGTCCGCCTCAGTTAATTCACGGTTGATCAAATCAATGAGGGTAGCGTGGGTCGTAATAAATGCTCGCCAGGCTGAGAGATGTAATTGGCCCAATTGATGCTCAGTCATAGAAAAATTTTAACACAAAGTAGTTGACAATGCAACAAAATTATGATATATTTAGTTGTATATACAATCATTGTAGATACAACAATATTCAGGGAGAAAATACTCATGAAATACCCACTGATCAAAATTGATGAGATTCCTGACGAGGGAGCCAAAGTGGTGCCTTTTTTTGGCAGGGAAGTGCATGTTTACAAAGCCAATGGAGTACCCAAAGCTGTGTCGAATACCTGCATGCATTTTGGCGGGCCGCTGGAGTGCAAGGAAGGCAAGTTTGTTTGCGCCTGGCATGGCGCGGAGTATGATATGAAAGATGGACAACGCTTAAAAGCCCCCGCTCCGCCCCATTCACGGCTGATGTTTTTGTCAACGCGGGTTGAGGACGGCGTACTGAATTACGTGTGGGGCGAGTGATTTTGGCTAAAAAAAGTGCTCGGTTTGAGCGGTGTTACCCCTTAAACCGAGCACCAGGATTCATCGAGTTGTTTACAATCGCAACTGATCCGCCACCCAGCCCAGCTCCAACGCCTCCAGCTTGTGCCGGGTCGGCGCGCCCGTCTCGACATCCCACTCGTTCTGGAGGTAATACTCGTCCAGAGCGGCCTCGAATTGGGCGCGGTCTACGGCGATACCGTCGCTGGGACCGCCCTTAAGGGCCTTTTTGAACATCTTTTCGGCCAGCTTGTCATGCTCGCGGTCAATGCCTTCGCGGGCGTTGAAGGCGCGCAGCATGTTCAGGCGGCGCTCGCCGACCTGCTGCAGTTCGTCAATGGTCACATCCCAGCCGGTGACGTACTCGACCAAATCGCGCAAATCCTGCGGCCCATAAAGCTGCCAGGCCGGACCGTAGACAAACTGGCAGACGTTGACGCTGTCCATGACGCTGTAATGGTACTGGGTTTCGCGGGCAAAGCGCACTTTCTCCGGGGTCAGCGAGCGCACCGGCTGGGCTTCGGTCAGGCCCAGCGCCCCCAGCCGTTCGGGATAAGCGACATTTTCCTCGTACACCGGGTCATGCTCGCTGCTCTGGTGATCGGCCCCAAAGGGATTGACGGCGTAAATCAAGGCCAGGCTGCGCTTCAGTTGGGGCATGTGGGCCGGGGCTTCCTGGCCCTTACTGGTAATGAGAAACTCTTCCGTGCCACGGCCAAGCGCCTTGGCCGCCGCCGCCGAACCCATCCCCAGAATTTGGCCAAAGCCTTCGCCTTTGGCGATCAGTTCGGTCATTTGCACCATCGCTTCGGCGTTGCCAAATTTTAGAGGGATGCCGCCGGTGTCGCTCATGGTGATCAGGCCGTTTTCAAAACATTCCATGGCCCAGGCAATGGTCGCACCGCAGGAGATGGTATCTATCCCGTACTGGTTGCAAAGCTGGTTGGCATAGGCAATGGCCGCCAGGTCGTCAACGCCGCAGTAGTTTCCAAAGGTCGAGGTAGTTTCGTATTCCGGGCCGCCGTAGTGGGGATCTACCTTGTAGGGGCCTTCGGTAATTTCGACCACCCGCTTGCAGCGAACGGTGCAACTGTAGCAGGTGTCGCGGCCCTTTAAATCCTGCTTGTCTTCGGCGGCTCCGACGAGAATCGTGTCGTACATGGTTGGGCCGTCAATTTTTTCCCAGCCCTCAAAGACGCCGCTGTTAAAATTGTAGGCCGGCAGCATACCGACCGCCTGCTGGACGCCGGTCGTCTCGGCGGTGCCGTACTTGCCCAGGCCGGCCACATCGGAGGTGGGGAACATCTTGGCCCCCATGCGGGCCAGGTCACTCAACGCCTTTTTATTGGCAACGGCGTAATTCTTCTTACCTTCCTTGCCCCGCACCACCACCGCTTTGAGATTTTTACTGCCCATGACCGCGCCCATACCGGTGCGGCCGTTAGCCCGGTTGCTCATATTGATGATGGCGGAGAAGCGCACGCCGCGCTCGCCCGCCGGGCCAACCTGGGCTACTTCAATATCCTTGTCGCCCAACTCCGCCTTGAGGATGGCCTCGACCTCGCCGGTAATTTTGCCCCACAGGTGACTGGCGTCGCGCAGTTCATACTGCCCATCGTTGACCCACAGATAAACCGGCCGGGACGCTTTGCCCTTGATGATAAAGGCGTCGAACCCGGCAAATTTCATTTCCGCCGGAAAAAAGCCGCCGCACTGGGCGTCGCCAATCGCGCCGGTCAGCGGGCTTTTGGCCGAGGCGGTCATGCGGCTCTGGCCGGAAATCGCCGCGCCGGTCGTCACCCCAACCGAGAGCGCCAGAATATTATCCGGCCCCAGCGGGTCGGCCCCGGCCGGCATTTCTTTGAGCAAATAATACATATTGAGCGCGCTGCCGCCCATATATTTGCGGTAAAAACTCTCCGGTGGCTCCTCGACAGTCATCTCGCCTGTGGTTAAATTGACATGCAGAATCTTACCATTGTATCCGATTGGCATAGCGTTTCTCCTTTGAAAAAGTTAATCCTAATAGAGTAATTACTCTTAAAACATAATTCGTAAAACGTAAAGCGTCTGGACTAAAATTTGTTTGTAGATAAGCCATTACGCATCACGCTTTACGTTTTATCCTCCCCCCAGCATGCGGAACAACTGCAAATCGTCGCCATCCTGCAAAATGTGATTGTGTTCTACCTGCGCCCCGCCCACCGCTGCGGAGACGGTAGAGCTAAGTTTGAACTGCTGCAACACGTCGGTCACTCTGGCCCCTGCGGGCAGAGTCAGCGTGGTTTTGCCTTTAGCCTGGCGGGGCAGGTGATCTCTAAGAATACCGTGAAGTGTTAAATGAACTTCCAAGATTGCTGACCTTAGTGAATGATTGTTCAGCCCTACCTTCAGGACCGCCAAGTGTGAAGCCTCCCCTTGGGACTGCTGACCGCCAAAAAGAGTCATTATAGTGCAAATTACGGTGGTCGGCGGTCTGCCATCAGCGGTCACAAGACTCAGGTGCGGTGAGGGTTGAGCAGCAACCAAAATTTCATTACAAACAGGATGGTGAACAAAGTATAGTCGAGGGATAATTATTTTAGCCGATTTTATAAAAATTGTAAATTTGATGAGATTCCGTCAAGTTGACGGTTGTGCTTGTTTTCATTATACTATTGCAAACTGTGGCCCATTTCCCCTCCCCGTTGTTGCTGCCTCCCTCGCCGAAATATCGTTTGAAAGCAAACCTCCAGCCATCTATGTGGTTGTTGATGTGAAAGGAGTATCTGGCTTGTGTCCAATCTTGATGTTGAACTTCAACATGTCACCAAAAAGTTCGGCGACTTTGTAGCGGTCAACGAAGTTTCCATAGAAATCAAGGACGGCGAGTTCTTTTCCCTGTTGGGTCCGAGCGGCTGCGGCAAAACAACCTGCCTGCGCATGATCGCCGGCTTTGAGCTGCCCACCGAGGGAGACATCCTCATTCGCGGCAAACAGATGGGCGACACCCCACCCTACAAACGCCCGGTCAACACTGTTTTTCAAAACTACGCTTTGTTTCCCCATATGACCGTCGCCGAAAATGTCTCCTTTGGCCTGGAGATGCAAAAAGTACCCCGCTCCGAAATTAAAACCCGGGTGAAGGAAGCCCTGGAGATGGTCCGGCTGCCCCAACTGGCCGAACGCAAACCGCGCCAGCTTTCGGGAGGGCAGCAGCAGCGCATTGCCCTGGCTCGCGCCCTGGTCAACCGGCCCCAGGTACTGCTGCTGGACGAGCCGCTCAGCGCCCTGGATCTGAAACTGCGCAAAGCCATGCAGTTGGAACTTAAAGATTTACAGCATCAGGTCGGCATCACCTTTATCTTTGTCACCCACGATCAAGAAGAAGCCATCACTATGTCGGATCGTATTGCGGTGATGAATGAAGGGGTGGTGCAGCAGATCGGCACGCCGATAGAAATTTATGAGCGCCCTAATAATCGTTTTGTGGCCGATTTTATCGGTGAGACCAACTTTATGGAAGGCAAAGTGCTGGAGGTGGACCCGGTTAAAACAACCGTTGCCCTGGAAGCTGGGGTCCACGTCTTAGCCCGCGCCACCACTGGCCTTGGCTCCGGGCAGACGATCACCGTAGCCGTCCGTCCTGAGAAAATTTCGCTGCACCGCCACCCGCCCGATCAAAACATCAGTGTTCCGGCAACGGTGGAAGAGGCAGTTTACATTGGCACCGACACCCGTTACAAAGCCCGCATCGGCGAACGGCATCACCTGGTCGCGCGCGTTCAAAACATCGGCGGGATGCTGGATGGCGCTCACCCGTTCCAACGGGGCGACCAGGTTTATCTTTCCTGGCCCACAGACAGTGCGATGGTTTTGACCAGTTAGAACGACCGCCGACCATAGACCGCTGACCGCCGCCGTCACGGTTGTATGGCGGTCTGCCGTCTGCGGTCCTTCATAAGGAGGAGATTGCATGCAAGCATCAGGCAGACGAAATAGAGGCGTATTGGCCATTCTCCTGGGCCCGGGCGTTTTTTGGCTAACCCTCTTTTTCGTAATCCCGCTGATTATCGTTTTGGTCGTAAGCTTCAGCAAACGCTCATTGCTGGGGGTCGTGGATTATAGTTTTAACCTCAATAATTACGTCCGTCTCTTTGACCCTAACTCTCCGTACCTCTTTATCTTCCTGCGTTCGCTGGGCCTGGCCCTGATCAATACCGTCTTGTGCCTGCTGGTGGGCTACCCCTTCGCCTTCTACATTGCCCGCCAAACCCCCCAGCGACAAAAACTACTCATTTTTCTGGTCATGGTCCCGTTTTGGACCAATTTCCTGATCCGGACTTATGCCCTGATGTTTATCATCCGTGATACCGGCTTGATTAACACCTGGCTGGTCAACCTGGGGATACTCGAACAGCCATTGCAGATTCTTTTCACCCCTACGGCCGTGCGGCTGGGGCTGCTTTACGGTTATTTGCCCTTTGCGGTCTTGCCGCTCTATGCGTCAATTGAGCAGTTGGATTTTAACTATGTGCAGGCCGCGCAAGATTTGGGGGCCAACAGCTTGCGGGTGTTTCTACGGGTCATTTTGCCGCTGACAATGCCCGGCGTGGTCGCTGCTTCGATCATTACCTTCATTCCGGCCCTGGGCGACTTTATCACTCCTGATTTAATGGGCGGCGGCAACACCTTCCTGATCGGGAATGTCTTGCAGCAACAATTTCTGACCGTGCGCGACTGGCCCTTTGGCTCGGCCATGGGCATTGGGTTGATGACCTTGGTTTTGGCGGCGACCATGATTTATTTCCGCGCAGGGGCCAGCCGGCAGGTAGTGTAATTTGAGATATGTGAGCAAAAACGATACTCGTTTGGAGGACTGGAAGCCTGGAAGATTGGAAATTAACAATTTTCCAGTCTTCTGATCTTCTCCCGACATTTCGGAAGGAATCAATTATGAGTACCTCTTCTGTAGCCGTTCCCACTCAAGCGTCCAGCCGGACCGCTTCGCGGTTGGCTCTGGGCCAGAAACTGCTGACAGCCAATGCCCTGCTGGTCTTTGCCTTTTTCTATACCCCCATCCTGGTTCTGATAATTTTTTCCTTCAATTCCGGCAGGACTGCCACAAACTGGGAGGGATTTAGCCTGCGCTGGTACGGGGAATTGGTCAACGATCCGGCTATTCTATCGGCTTTTACGAACACGATTATCGTTGCTTTTGTTGCAACTGCCTTATCTACCGTTATTGGCACCATGATTTCCCTGGCCATGGAGCGCCATCATTTTCCTTTTAAACTCCCGCTGGACGCCGTGCTGTATATGCCCATCATTATCCCGGAAATTGTCATTGCCCTGGCGACGCTCCTCTTCTTTATCATTGTTTTTAATATGGTCAAAAATTTGTTTGGCATTACCTGGGGCCTGGGCCGGCCGACAATTATTATTGCCCACGTCGCCTTTACCATTTCTTTTGTGGCCACGATTGTCCGCGCTCGCCTGGTTGACATGGATCCAAACATGGAACAGGCGGCTCGTGACCTGTACGCAGACGAGTGGCAAACCTTCCGCCGGGTGACCTTTCCCCTGCTGATGCCGGCTATCATCAGCGGGGCGCTGATGGGGTTTACCCTCTCCCTGGATGATTTCTTGATTACCTTCTTTGTTTCCGGCCCCGGTTCAACCACCCTGCCCCTCCTGGTCTACTCAAAGGTGAAATTTGGAGTAACGCCCGACTTGAATGCCCTGGCGACGCTGCTGCTGGTTTTCTCTATTGGTCTGGTGCTGCTGGCCCAATTCTTACAACGAAGGGATTGATTGCAGTCGGTTTGTCCGGTTTTTTAAGAAGAGCGGAAGAGACAAAAGTTGCCCCGCAACAGCAATTGATGTTCTAAAAGAAGGAGGAGATTGATGAAAAAGTATCAATGGCTATTGATGACTCTCCTGGTGGGATTGCTACTTTTGTCTGCATGTGCGGCCGCGACGGAGGGTGTGAAACAGGCGACTCCTGCCCAGCCAGAACAAGCTGCTCCCGCCGAACCCGCCGCTCCCACCGAGCCAACAGAGGAAGCAGCCGCACCTCCTGGCGATGGCGACGCTACTACCGGCCTGGACAAAGAGTTGAGTGTTTATAACTGGGCCGATTATATTGACGAACAGGTTTTAAAAGATTACGAGGAAACATACGGCGTTAAGATAATATATGACACCTTTGCCAGCAACGAAGACCTGATTGCCAAACTTCAGGCTGGCGCTACCGGTTACGATGTAATCTTCCCTTCCGGCCAGGGCGTGGCCCAGGTTATTGAATTGGGCCTGGTGGCCAAGCTTGAACATAATAACATTCCCAACCTCAAGAATATTGATCCTAAATTCCTGGACTCGCCTGACGACCCAGGCAGCCAGTACTGCGTACCCTACCAGTGGGGCAGCACCGGCATTGCCTATCGCAAAGATGTTTTTGGTGATACCCCTCCTGATAGCTGGGCCTATATTTTTGACCCGGAGCAGGCCAAAAAGTGGCAAGAAGCCGGAGGGATCAATGTTCTCAACGATCAACGTGAACTTATCGGCGCAGCCTTAAAGTATCTGGGCTATTCGGTCAACGATACGGATGAGGCTCATCTGCAAGAGGCTAAAGAAATAATTTTGAAGGCCAAACCTTACATTAAATCGTTCAACAGCGAAGATTACGATGAAAGTTTGCTGGTGCCTGGCGAAGTAGTTATCTCCCACGCCTGGAACGGCGATGCCGCCCAGGCAGCCTCCAAAACCATTGACGAGGCCAGCGGTGAGAGTCCCTGGGCCTATATCATCCCCAAAGAAGGCAGTGTGATCTACCAGGATGGCATCTGCATCACCGCCAGCAGCCCTCGCAAAGCAACTGCCGAGCACTTTATCAATCATCTATTGGATGCTAAAAATGGGGCCGCGATTACCAACTATACCTACTACGCAAGTCCCAATGCCGCCGCCAGAGAGTTTATCCTGCCGGAGATTCTCAGCGATCCCGGAATTTACCCTCCTCAAGAAACAATAGATAAGTTGGAATACTTTAAGCCGTTGGGGGAGTCCATTTTCCTCTATGACCGGATTTGGACGGAGATTAAGAGCCAGTAGTAAAAGTAAGGCTAGCGAACTGTCTGGAGTTCAGAGCACACGTTGGACTCCGCCCTATTTATCGGGTAAATCTTGTACTCAACAGCAAGATTGCTATACTTTACGCATCCAAACTAAATTTTGTGGAGGAGAAAATGAAAAAACAGCTTTGGATCGTTAATCTTATTCTTTTGCTTGCTTTAGGATTGAGCGCCTGCGGCGGCGCAGCCGCGCCAGAACAGCAGGCTCCGGCGGAGAGTCAGCAGGCCGCAGCTCCGGCAGAAGGCGGCGACCAGCCAGCTCAGGCTGAAAGCGGGGATGCGGCCGCCCCCAAAGAGGGCCTGGCCGCGGAGCTGAGTGTTTACAACTGGGCCGATTACATTGATGAGGAAATCCTCAAGAATTATGAAAAAGAGCATGGGGTCAAGATAGTTTACGATACCTTTGCCAGTAATGAGGATTTGCTGGCCAAGCTCCAGGCTGGCGCGACCGGCTACGATGTGATTTTTCCCTCAGATTACATGGTCGCCCAGATGATAGAGTTGGGCTTGCTGGCCGAAATTGACCACAACAACATTCCCAATCTCAAAAATATGGACCCCTTCTTTTTGAATGCCCCTTACGACCCAGACAATAAACACTGCGTACCTTACCAGTGGGGCACCACCGGCATTGCCTACAGCACCAAAACCTTCGATACCCCGCCTGATAGCTGGTCGTATCTGTTTGATCCGGAACAGGCCAAAAAATGGGCCGAAGCTGGTGGGATTAATGTCCTCAATGACCAGCGTGAGCTGCTGGGGGCAGCGCTCAAGTACCTGGGCTACTCGCTCAACAGCAAGGATGAAAAGCAACTGGAAGAAGCCAAAAATGTGATCGTGGCAGTTAAACCTTACATCAAAACCTTCAACAGCGAGGATTACGACGATAGCCTGCTCATTCCCGGTGAGGTCGTCATCTCCCAGGCCTGGAGCGGCGATGGCTTTAAGGCTGTCTTGGAAACAACGGACGAGGCGACCGGAGAAAGTGAGTGGGACTACATTATTCCTAAAGAGGGAGCGATGGTTTGGCAGGACAATGGGTGTGTAACCGCCACCAGCCAGAAAAAGGCTACGGCTGAACACTTTTTGAATTATTTACTGGATGCGGAAGTCGGCGCAGCCATCACCAATTATACTTATTACGCCAGCCCCAATGAGGCGGCCAAGCAGTACATCACCAAAGAGGTTTTGGAAGATCCGCGCATTTACCCGCCTGAAGAAACATTAGCCAAACTGGAATGGGCCGAACAACTGGGCGAAACTATCTTTGTTTATGATCGCTTGTGGACGGAGATCAAAAGTCAGTAGTCGGGAGTAAGCAGTAAGGAGTAGGGGATAGAGAAAGTTGTAGATAGTGGATGGTAGATTGAAGATAGTTATTTTCTATCCTCTATCGTCCATCTACTATCTGCTATCTCCACTACTCCTCGTCCACCGGCTTGCCCAGAACCGATCTTTCAAACCAGGCCCAGGCTCGCCGGAAGGGATTGGCCCGGGTGCGCTCGGCGAAATCTTCTACGGCTTCATCCGCGGCCACTTCTTCCCCGCCATAATCGCGCTCCAGCTTGCTCCAGTGCCGCAGGACCCACATCACCAGATCGGCCTCGGTGCGGCCAGGGAAAAAAGAGAGAATACCTTCTTCGCGGATTTTAGTGGCCAGCGGCAGGTAAATATGATCATACCAGTCGGCCACGGCCTCTGACCATGGCATATCGGTGTCCATATCCCAGCTTTTCCAGTGGCGGTGGAGGGCGATTGACTCTTCCAGTTCCCAGTAGCCACCCGCTTGGGTCAGGATAATCCACTGGTCGGGACGCAACTGATCCAGCCCGGTGCTGTCCAGAAATTCCAGATACTCTTCCCGCAAAATTAAATCGTCAAGATCGTCGTCTGTCTCCAGAGGCACCCGCGTAGGATATTCCCAGACATAGGCTTCAATGGTTTCTGCGCCCAACTGCTGGGCCACCGACACCCGGTGATTGCCGTCGCGCACAAAATAAGTATCGCTCACCTTGTAAACTTCGATCGGCGGCCAGCCGCCGCTGTCGGCCAGGCTGTCAATTTGCTCCCAGCGGGAGCGGCTGTTGCTTTTACGGGGCATAAAGGTCCGGGTAAAATCCTCGTAACGGCCGACGCTGCCGACGATTTGAGCCAGGGGAATTTCTTGCAGCCCCAGGTAATACTTGTTGCTCAGGTGCAGCTTCTCGCGCACCAGCTCAAAGGGGAGTAAATCAACCGGCTCGTAGCGCACCAGAGCCAGCGCATCCTGCATAAACGCGCGGCGATGGGCCTGCTCAAAATCGCGGGCGACTCGTTCCTGCTCAGGGTCCCGCTGGCCGCGTGGGTCTACCGCCATGGATAGGATTTTGCGGGGCGTATTTTCTTTGCTCATGGACTCTCTGGGCTAAGAAGAGGAAAATTTTAGATTGTTGCCTGAATGATGATTTGTATTTTACCTTGAATCATGCGTCCAAGCAAGCGCTTTGGAAATGAATGGGCTGACTCGCGAGAAGCGGAAGCCGGGCCGCCCAAGATTGAGCCGGAGGTTGAACAAGACGAGTCAGCCTGGGCAGCCGAACGGCGTAGACAGGCGCGGCTGATTCTGAGCCGGGCGGCGGGGGTTTACCTGGTTCTTTTTATAGGGTTGGGACTGCTGATGTCGGCCCTGGGCATTAACCCGCTGGCCAACAATGGCTTGATGCCCAAGGCATTGCTGCTCTTTGTTGGGCTGGCTTTGGTCATCGCCCTGGCCGGGAACCTGTCAGACCTTGCTCGTGAGCAGGGCCGGGGATGGTTGCGGCTGGCACACAAAGAAGAAGATACCCAGGTTGCCAAAAAATCGGGCGAATAAATCACGAATTGAGGAGCCAGCATATCCGGATGCAGCTCCGCGCCCTGGCGGGCATCTGGGGATGCCTTACTCCTCAAATATTGGACCCGCCGAGTCTAGCGTCCGCTGAAAAGTTTGCCGGCCAGACCCAAGATGTCGTCCAGGGCGCTGCCGTCCTTATCCATATCCAGCAAGCTGCCGAGCAAACCCATCAGGCCGGGGTCTGACTGCTGGGCTGCCTGCTGCTGCTGGCCCAGGAAGGAGGAAAGGCCGTCGGCGTCGAAGCCTTGCTCCTGCTGGGTTTTGCCCAGGGCGCCCATGACCAGCGGCGCGGCAATCGTTAGCAGTTGGCCGATGGTCGCGGCGTCCAGCCCGGTCTGTTGAGCCAGCCCGTTTTGGACCAAATCCTGCTTCGGCCCCAGGACATGCCCCAGGATGCCGGCGCCGTTAGCCGCCTGGGGATTGCTGAGGAAACCGGCCATATCATTAAGAATAGTTCCATCGTGGTCCTGAGCCAGAGCCTGGTGGAGCGACTGCGCTCCCTGGGGGGTCGAAGCGTTGTTGGCCATAGCCGAGAGGAGCAGCGGCATCGCCGCCGACAGGGCGTTTCCGGTTGTTTGTTCGTCGGCCCCAATCTGCTGGCTAATCTGCGACAGCCCGCCGCCAGACAATTGCTGGTTCAGGAGTTGCGTCAATGCATCCATGATTAATCTCCTTTTTTGGTAAATAAATCGGCCTAAGGGACAAGGTTATTTTAGTACAAGTCGAGGTAGAAGCAAAAGCGCATCCCCTTCGACAACCTCAGGACACGGCTTCGATACACCCTTCATTTCACTCAGGACTACTCAAGGATGCGTTCATCTCGTCCTGACGCGAAGCGGGCCGAAGGTCGAATCGAAGGACGAGACCAAAATCGAATATACCAGGAGATAGGGCAGCTAAAGTTCAGCTCCGCGGGGTATAATACCGCTTTTGCCAGGTGCTTAAGCCGTCCAGGCCGGGAAAAAGAACCCTTTCGGTGATATTGGCCTGGTCGAGTTTGTCGCGGATCTCCCATTTCAATTCAGCCGGAATGACAATTTTGCGCCACATGGCGGGATGGGCTTGCAGCCAGTCATCAAGCACGCCGTGAGGATCGGGCATCACCGAAAAGAGGGCAAATTGGTTGACGATCCGGTCGTCAATCGAGGGCGGCTCAAAGAAGACGACAAACTGCGGGGGGGCCAAGGCATCTAGCTCTTTGAGGGAGTCAACCACCTGCGCCAGCATTTCGACGGTAAAGTAATCAGCCCCTTCCTGGCGCAGCGCTGTTTTGAGTGGATCGGGCAGTAGTTGGTGCGCTTTGAGATGATTGACGGCCCAAATAGCGCCATCAATGGCAAAACTGTCCAGGTGGGCGGTGGCAAAGTGGGCCGCTATCAGGGGTGAAACCGTCCAGTCGAGCAGCCGGGTGGGTAAGCCATGATGCTGGGCCAGGCTCAACCAATGCCAGAGCGTATCGCGCTCGACGATGTCGCGGTGGGCATACTTTCTGAAGTTTCGCAGCAGGTGCGGTTCCAGTTCAGCAAAGTTGCCCCGCTGGCGGATCAAGGATGACTCGAGTTTGTAAGCGGCATTCGAGAGGCCGCGAAAAACGTAAGGCGAGCGAAATCGTTGCAAGCCAGACCGCCACGCGTCGGCAAATAACTGATCCTGTAACTCATTCCAACTGTTTACCCGTACTTCCATAGAGCTATACTTTACCTTGCCCGTTGAGAAAAACAAACCTCTCTGTCGAGTCTCAGCACAATTTTGCTCAACAGGGATTGGGCAATCCCCTTGGAGTAAATTCTGTTTTATTGAGTCGCCTTCTCCTGCATAAAGCCAAACACCTCATACATCACCTTTAAAGCTGCCAGCGAGGTGACATCAGAGAGGTCCAGCGGCGGGCTAACTTCCACAATATCCATAGCGCGGATGGGTAAGTTGGCAAAGATCAGGCGCAAAAATTCCAGGCACTCGCGGGTGGTGGGGCCGCCGTGTTCCGGGGTGCCGGTGCCGGGGGTGCAGGAGGGATCAATCCCGTCAATATCCAGGCTCATGTAAACCGCTTCGACGCCCTGTATCTGGCGAATGACATCGCGGGCTACGGCTTCGATGCCGCGCCCGTAAACGCTGCGGGCCGTGTGCCAGCCGATTTCAGGGTGGGCGGCGTAATAGTCCAGCTCTTCGGTCAAAAAGGAGCGCAGCCCGACAAACGCCAGGTGAGCAGGTGAGAGATTGGGCTGGTCCAGGTTGCGGCGGGCGGTGTTGGCGTGGCTCCAGGGATGGCCTTCAAAGTTATCGGCCAAATCGGGGTGGGAGTCGAACTGAATGTAACCAACCGGCCCGGTGAAACTCTTGGCAAACGCTTTGAACAGGGGAATACCCACACTGTGGTCGCCGCCTAAAAAGAAAGCCAACCTGTGCCTGCCCTGGATGATTTCTGCGGCGCTTGCCTCCGTCGTCTCAAAAAAGCGTTCCCAGTTCAAATCCGTTTCCACATCGCCGTAATCTTTCACGCGAATTTTTAATAGGACGCCTTCCTCGGTGGTCAAGCCCAGATGGGGAGTGATGCTGCGGATACGCTGCGGGGCATGGCGCGTCCCACCCCGCCAACTAACCGCGTTATCAAAAGGCACACCCAGGACGCCAATTTCGGCGTTATCGGCCTGACTGGCCAACCCGCTCCACAAAGCGCGGTGTTCGACAAGTTTTGACACAGTTTTGCCTCCTTGCTCTTTTTTCCGGTCTCGGCTACAATGGCCGTGCTTCGTAAAAATTAACCCATCTTTATGAGTTTTTCACCAGGGCCACAGTGCCCGCTCTTCCATTTAAGCATGCAGAGTGGCGTCTGCTTTAGGGCTATTGCTGTAAAAAGCATTTAAGGACACCTAACGATGAAGTTAGTCTTACGTTACGCCGACCACTTTAGTTAAAGCTCACCCTGACGCCGCTGCACGCCGTCTGAAATGCCGTTAAGCATTGATCCAGCCGGATAACCAGTTCCAGCCTGGACCCGATGCTGTCTTTCCATGCCGGATAATAATATAACAATGACGTAGAGACGCAAAAGGCGACTCTTCCGTGAAGCCTACCAGGAGATTGAATTTATGTTGAAACGAGAAAAAGCCCAACAGATTTATGATCGCGCCATGAAGGTTATGTCCAAAGGAGTGAGTTCTAATTTTCGCTATTGGGGTCCCACTACCACGCCGGTGGTGGCCCGAGGTAAAGGGGCCAAAGTGTGGGATGCCGATGGTAACGAATTTATTGATTATCGTCTTGGCTGGGGACCCATGATTTTGGGCCACGCCGACGAACGGGTCAATCAGGCCGTGCATGCGGCCATCGAGGATGGAACCATCTTTGCTGCCTGCACTGAACTTGAAGTGATTGTGGCTGAAAAAATATGTAATATGGTCCCTGGCATGGAAATGCTGCGCTTCGCCAGCACCGGCACTGAAGCCACCATGCACTCTTTGCGCGTAGCCCGCGCCTATACGGGCCGCGAGAAGTTTATCAAGTTTGAGGGCCAGTATCATGGCATGCACGATTATGCCCTCTTCAGCACCGCCTCCTCTAACCTTAAGTCGTTGGGGGCGCGGCGCAGCCCTGTTGCAGTTCAAGTTGGCTCAGGCATACCCAAAGGCATTCGCGACTATGTGATTACCTTGCCCTTTAACGATTCTGAAGCGGTCGAGCGGGTGGTTAAAGAGCGTTATTGGGAAATCGCGGCAATCATGGTCGAGCCGGCTTTGGGCAACAGCGCCGGCCTGGAAGCCGAACCCGGCTTTTTGGCCCACCTGCGTAAAGTGTGCGACGAATACGGTATTGTGTTGATTTTTGACGAGGTTAAAACCGGTTTTCGGCTGGCCAACGGCGGCGCGCGCGAAGCTTACGGCGTTATTTCTGATATTTCGGCCTATGCCAAGAGCCTGGGGAATGGTTACCCGGTGGCTGTTTTTGGTGGCAGGCGGGAAATCATGGAACTTATTGGTCCGGGGAGCGTGGCTCACGCCGGCACCTATGGCGGCAACGCTCTGAGTATGGCTGCAGCCAATGCCGTCTTGGATATTTTGGCGGCCAGCCCAGTGCTGGCAAACCTGGCCAAACGCGGCCAGCGGCTCAAGAGCGGCCTGAGCGAAATCCTAAGCGATGCCGATCTTCCACACCAAATGACGGGGCACCCGAATATGCCCGGCTTTTTGATTACCGAGGAAAAAGTCACGGATTACCGGGGGATGGCTCATCACAACGACGAGGTTTACAACGCCATCCTCTTCCATATGTATGAACATGGGGTTTGGGCCGAAATTGACGCGCGCGAGCCGTGGTTCCTGTGTGAGGCCCACGACGAGAGCCTGATTGACGAAACGCTCAACCGTTTCCAGGATGCGGTCAAAGCGGTCAAGGCCAACTATCCTCACGCCAGTGGGGGGGGCAATCAAGCCTGATTTTTAGTTGGATGACTATAAACGAAAAAACTCCGCCGGCTCAGTTTTGGCGGAGTTTTTATTTGCCCAAGAAACAGAGAATTCCGGCAGCGACGCCTCGGGCCAGGATTTTGGGCTTGTTCTCCAGCAGGTCCCGGTCATCGAGCAGAAAGCCCAGTTCGATGATTGCGCCGGGGGTCATCCGATCAATTTCTCTGAAGGCGTGATACTTGGTCATATTA
Organism: Anaerolineales bacterium; assembly: GCA_015075185.1. Classification (GTDB taxonomy): domain Bacteria; phylum Chloroflexota; class Anaerolineae; order 4572-78; family J111; genus DSQQ01. Next base: position 2,098,857 of record JABTUW010000001.1, read on the forward strand.
TCGGTGACGCTGCTCAGATGTTCGGGCAGGCCGGTGTAGTCGCCATATTCTTGATAAAGGCAAGCGACCAATCTGTCTTCGGCGTCGGGAATGGCGCTGTCGGTGGCCCGGGCGACTTTGAAACCGCTCGCACCGGGAACCATGCAGCTATCGGCGTGAATGCTGATCAAGGCATCGGCCAGGAACCCATCCAGCCGGTCATCAAACTCATCCAGCAAGACCGACTGAACCCCTCGTCGCTCCAACAAATCAACCACTTCCTGCGCCGTGCGGTAATTTACATCGGCTTCGGTCAGCCCGTCGGGGCAAACAGCGCCGGGATCATAACCCTGGTGGCCGGCAACGACCCCAACCAGGGGCCGGAATGGGTCGCGTGTCGGCAGGGGATTATCGGCTACGCTGACTGTAGGGGCCAGTGACGGGGCTGTAGTTGTGGGTGGGGGTGGGGCAATTTTTATGACGGGCTGGACCTCCGGCTCAAAGAGCCTGAAACCCATCAGGATGCCCATGATGCTCAAAACCATAAAAACCAGCGAGAACATCGTCCGCTGGCCGTGTGGAGTCGTCTGCCGAATCGGTTGGACCGGTTTGGGCCGATAACTATACATAATACAAATATAACATAATATTTTATTTTAGTCCACAGTTTGAGGGGAATTTTAGGGGAGCGCCGCCGGTCTTTTTGGCTTAAACTTGCTCCAAAATACCAGCCAGCTAAATCGCGGAACGGCGTTCCAGATGCGCCGCCAGCGCCAGGGTTGGGTCAGCAGGCGGTGGAACCACTCCAGGCCGAGCCGCTGCAGCCAAACCGGGGCGCGTTTGCTCGTCCCGGCGATAAAATCCAAAGAGCCGCCAACGCCCATGCAAACCGGAATTTGCAGCCGCTCCAAGTTGCGGGCAATCCACTTGTCCTGCTTGGGCGCGCCGTAAGCCACTAACAGGATGTCGGGCTGGGTGGGCAAGATGCGCTGGACAATAGCCTCATTTTCTTCGATGGCCGGCGAACCGGCGTAGGAGCCGACCACGCTCAGATTAGGATAGCGCTCTTTGAGTTTCGCCGCCGCTTGTTCGGCCACTCCCTCTTGCGCCCCCAAGAAGTACAGCCGGTATCCCTTTTGGTGGGACAACTCGGCCAGGCGCACGACCAAATCAGAGCCGGGGACGCGCTCCGGCAGAGGGGTTGTCCGCAGGAACCGGGCGGCCTTGAGCAGCCCAATCCCATCGGGCAGGGCCAGGGCGGCGGCGTTGATAATCTGCCGGAACTCCTCGTCCTGCTGCGCCGCCACAACAAACTCCGGGTTGACAGTGCAGAGCTGGTGGGGTTGGCCGCTGGCAATAAACGCTTCAATCAAGGCCAGTGTTTGGGCGTTGGTCAGCGCGTGGACTTTAACCCCAAGAATGGTAGCGGTGGGCGGAATAGAGGGTAGGGGTCTCTGAAGGAATCCTGATGAACTGGATGCAACTGAAGGGAACTCAGAGGAACTCATTGGGGCTTGTTCGTGCCTTTCTCGTTTTCTAACCCGGTTTGAGAATGAGCATAAACAGTTTTTTGTCTGATTACTGACTTCTGACTACTGGCTACTGCTTCCAGTATTTCCAGAACTTGCCCTGCCGCTTTCGACCAGGAGAATCGCTGAATTTGCTGGAAACCCTGCTCAATCAAGCGGCGTCGTAGATCAGCCTGAGTGGCGAGTTGAACCAATCCGGCAGAAATCTGGCCTGTATCTTGCGGGTCAACCAGCAGGGCGGCCGATCCGGCTACCTCCGGCAGCGAAGAGACCGTGCTGGTCAGCACCGGCGCGCCGCAAGCCATTGCTTCCAGCACCGGCAGACCAAAACCTTCGTACAACGAAGGGCAGACGTAAGCCAGCGCGCCGGACAGGAGGGCCGGTTTGTCTGCCTCGGCGATGAAGCCGGGGAAGAGGATGCGGCCGGTCAGGCCCAGTTGCCGCACCCGTTCAAAAATGTCTTCGTAAAGCCAGCCCTGCCGCCCGGCAATAACCAGTTTGAGAGACTCATTGGGCAGTGAATCAAGTGCGCTGTGAAACGCCTCAACCAGGCGGACCAGATTTTTGCGCGGCTGGAGCGTTCCCAGGTAAAGGAAGTAGTCGCCGCTAATGTTGTACTTGACCTTTGCCACGGCGACTACTTCCGGGTTGGTGACAGGGGCCAGGGTTTCATCGCGGCCCAGGTAAACCACGCTGATTTGATCGGGTTTGGCTCCGTAAAAATCAATCAAATCATTTTTGGTAGCCTGAGAGTCGGCAATGAGATGGCGGGCGACGCGAGTATGGCGGCGGGTGGTCCAGTCAAGGTACCAGCGGTCAAAAGGGCGGTGCGCTTCGGGGTAGTGCAAGTAGCCCAGATCATGAACGGTGACAATACCAGGGACCGGGCAAGACAGGGGCAAAACATGAGCCGGCACAAACAGGACGTCAGGCGGATGCAGGTGCAGTTCTGACGCCAGGCGCAGGTGCGTCCACAGGCGCGGCCAGGGAATGACCCGCGTTTCGACGTAGGGTGAGTCCGGCCAGGCGGTGGATTGCGGGGGATGAGGGGTGTAGAGCCGGAAACGGCGCTGCGGCGAAGCCAGTTGAGCCAGGGCCTTGATCAATTCCAGCGAATAAGTCTCCGTGCCGGTGCGGTGAGCGCGGGCGGCCCGGCTGGCGTCTATCCCAAAGGATGAAGGATGAAGGATGAAGGATGAATCACTCATCCTTTCCCCGCAAGTCGGGCAGATACACCCGCAGCATGTCCAGGGTAAGCCGTCCCTCGCGCAGCAGCCGCGGTGGGGTGACACTTAAATCAACGATGCTGGAGGGTAACGTGGTGGGGCTGGGGCCGCCGTCGAGGATGAGGGGCAGGCGGCCTTGCAGTTGCTCGGCCACCGCCTGGGCCGTGGTGGGAGTGGGCCGGCCGGAGAGGTTGGCGCTGGTGACAGCGAGAGGGCGGCCGACCTGGGTAACAAGCTCCAGGCAAACCGGATGGTTGGGGATGCGCACGGCGACGGTACGTTCTCCGGTAGTCACCTCATCGGGCAGGGCCGGGTTTTTGGGCAGAACGACGGTCAAATCGCCCGGCCAGAGCGCCTGCAGCAGGGGCCAGGCCTGATTGGGCACATGCCGGGCCACCAGATTCAAGTCGTCAATCTGATAAATGAACACGGGCAAGGCCCTGTCGGGGGGGCGTTCTTTGATGGCAAAAATCTGGCGCACCGCAAACCGCTCGAAAGCGTTCGCTCCCAGGCCGTACACGGTGTCGGTGGGGAACGCGACCACTTCCCCCTCGCGCAGCAGCCGCCGGGCAAGTTTAATGGCTCGTGGTAAGTTAGCGGAGAGAATTTCGGTCATACGTTATCTTTAGACACAAATGACAAAGTAGCAGAGTGGCAAGTTTTCGCTTCTGTTACCCTGCTACCTGAAGAATATACTTTTCAATCGCCCAGGCCGCTCCTTCTTCGCTCAGGGGAGGGGCAATGACGTCGGCCACGGCTTTAGCTCCGGCGGAGGCGTTACCCATGGCCACTCCCAGGCCGGCCCAGGCTATCATTTCAATATCGTTGTCCTGATCGCCAATCGCCATCACCTCGCTTTGAGGGATGCCATAGTAGTCAGCCAGAAAAGCCAGGGCATGTCCTTTGGAGACTGTGGGCGAGGTGACCTCAATCAGCATGGTATGGGAACGAAACACGCTCAGGTTGCCATTTAAAGTGGCCTGCAGCTCAGTGACCAAGGCCCCCGCTTCATCTGCCGGATGAACGATCAATCCTTTGGTGGGGGGAACCGTCACCACTTGCTTGAGATCGCTCACTTCTACAACTACCCCGCCTACATCCTCCAGAATTTGCCGGCTGAACGGTGTGGCAAATTCAGTGTAGGTGCCTGAACCGCCGAGACAGAGGTGCAGGGCCAGGCGGCGAGCGCGGGCCAGGTCAATCAACTGGTGGGCCAATGGCACAGATAAACCGTCGTGGTTGATGGTTTCGCCGGTATGGCCGTTGTAAATCAGCCCTCCCTGGCAGCAGATGGTAGGGGTAGTCAGGCCCAGCATCTCAACAAATTTGTGGGTAATGTCGTATTCGCGGCCCGTCGCAATGCTAACGTAAACACCCCGCGCTACCGCCGCTTTGATCGCCGCCTGCGTCCGCGGGGGAATGGTATGCAAATCGGCCAAAATGGTACCGTCTAAATCTAAAGCCAGAAGTCGGATCGGCATAAATGCTGAATCACCACCATAGAGTAGGACTTTTGTGACTACTTTACTTTGACTAACTCAGGCTGTCAATATAGTTATCCCTCTAACACGGCGCCTTTGCTGGCGCTGGTCGCCATTTTAACGTAGCGACGCAGCCAGCCGGTCAGCCGCCGTTCAGGGGGGCCGGCCCAGGCCGCCCGGCGACGGGCCAACTCTTCTTCCTCAACCCATAATTCCAGGGTCCCATCAGGAATGTCAATCTCGATCACGTCTCCGTCCTGCACCAAAGCAATGGGGCCGCCTTCTGCTGCCTCCGGGCTGACGTGACCGATACAAGCGCCCCGGGTTCCGCCGCTAAAACGGCCATCGGTAATCAGCGCCACGCTTTGGCCCAGCCCCAGCCCCATAATATTACTGGTCGGCGCCAGCATTTCCTGCATGCCAGGGCCGCCTTTGGGTCCTTCATAACGGATCACCACGACCTCACCCGCCTTGACCTGGCCGTTCAGAATTCCGAAATTGGCTTCGTCGTGACTGTTGTACACCCTGGCCGGCCCGCGATGGCGCAGCATCTCCGGCAAGACGCCGGCCGCTTTGACCACAGCCCCTTCGGGGGCCAGGTTGCCCATCAAGATACGCAGCCCGCCGGTTTGGCTGTAGGCGTTATCCAGCCGGCGGATACATTGCTCGTCGCGGGTCTCCTGCCCCTGGATGACCTCGCCCAGGGTCTTACCGCTGACGGTCATTTGATCGAGGTGGAGCGCGCCGGGCTTTTTGCTTAATTCCCACAGGATAGCGCTGATCCCGCCCGCTTTATCCACATCCTCCACGTGATAGTGAGAGGATGGGCTAACCTTGCACAGGTTGGGTACCCGGCCGGATACCTCGTTCAAACGCTGGAGCGGATAATCTACCCCGGCCTCCTTGGCAATAGCAATCGTATGCAGCACGGTGTTGGTGCTGCCGCCCATGGCCATATCCAGGGCAAAGGCATTGTCAATGGCCTCCGGCGTCACAATATCGAGCGGTTTGAGGTCTTGCTCAACCAGCCGGATCAACTGCCGGGCTGCCTCCTGGGCCAGTTGCTGGCGGCGGGGATCGGTGGCCAGGATGGTGCCGTTGCCGGGTAGAGCCATCCCCAGCGCCTCGCACAGACAATTCATGCTATTGGCTGTGAACATACCGGCACAGGAACCACAGGTGGGGCAGCTTACCTTTTCCAGGTGGGCCAATCTGGCTTCATCTATCTTGCCGCTCTGATAAGCGCCCACGCCCTCGAACACGCTGATTAAATCCACCACCTGCCCTTCCTCCGTTACCCCGGCTTTCATCGGCCCGCCGGAGACAAAAATGGTGGGGATATTGAGGCGCATGGTCGCCATGAGCATGCCCGGCACAATTTTATCGCAGTTTGGAATACAGACCATGCCGTCAAAATGATGAGCGGAGATCATCGTCTCGACACAGTCGGCAATCAGCTCCCGGCTTGGCAAAGAATAGTTCATGCCGATGTGCCCCATGGCGATGCCATCATCCACCCCAATGGTGTTAAACATGAACGGGACGCCGCCGGCCGCCCGCACTGCCTGCCGCACCACCTCGCCGAAAGCTTGTAAGTGAACGTGGCCGGGAATAATATCGGTGTAACTGTTGGCGATAGCGATAAAGGGTTTGTCCCAATCCTCCTCGCTCTGAATCACGCCGGTGGCTCTGAGCAGGCTGCGGTGGGGCGCTCGCTCAAAACCTTTTTTAATGATGTCGCTGCGCATGATCATTCTCCTTCATGGGATATAAAAAGTGGGCCTTATTTTACCACTTATCTAAAATTTTGGACATCATTCAGCAACGCTCTCTTGCCTCTTGGCTCAATTTACAGATTTTCCTGCGCTGGAGTTTGACCCCAGCGCCTGCAAAATTCCCCCTCGCCCGACTAGCCCCACCAGCCGGCCTTCACTATCCACCACCGGCAGCCGTTTAATTTTGTGCTCCAGCAGCAAGCGGAGCGCTTCCAGCAGCGAGGTTTCCGGCGTTGCCGTAACTACCTGGCCGGTCATGACCTCGGCGGCGGTGCGCTGGCTCAACTGGAAGGACTCGACCTGTCCCAGGGGCAGGCGGCGTGTGAGCGATTGGATGATCCCACCGCGTTCCTCACGCGTAGCTCGTTTGATCAAATCGCCGTCGGTAATAATCCCCACGACCCGCCGCTGCTCGTCAATTACGACAATACGTCGGTGGGCATGACTGACCAGTAAATTCACGATTTCGACAAGGGAGGCATTAATTCTGACCGTAGGCACGTTGGTCATCATCACATCTCCGACCCGGATGTGTTGGCCCGGCGGTGGGCTTTTACGCGGCGACTCGGCCACAGGTGGCTCCGCCAGTGCTCGCAGCACGTCCACCCGGCTGACCATGCCTACTAATTTCCTCTGGGCGTCAACCACCGGCAGCCGCTTGATATTGTGTTCCACCATCACATTGACTGCTTGAGCAATGGTCGTGTCATCCGTCACTGTAACCGGGTTGGGCGTCATGCACTCGCCCACCGTTTGGCCGGACTGGCGCAAATGGTGCAACTCCTGCGCTGTTTCAGCCTCATTTAACTCCTTTTGGGCGCTGACGGCTAACAAGTCAGCCCTGTCCAGCAGATCGCCATCGGTCAAAATGCCGATGACCCGCCCCTCTTGATCTACCACCGGCAGGGCGCGGTAGACCTTATCCAGCAGCAGTTCCACTGCCTCGGCCAAAGGCGTGTCCGCCTGCACCCTGTATACCTCTCGGCTCATTACATCCCGTACCGGCGCTTCCGCCGGAAGTTCCCGCAAGCGGCGGTGGCTGTAAGTGACGACCTCAACCTCATGGACAGTAATCAGTCCCTCAACGACCATCTCCTTTAAACGAGGCATCACCCGCTCGACGCGGGCCGGGTTATCCACCCACTCGATGATGAGTGGCAGGTCCGCCGACAGGTCCACCAGGCTGGCGGTGTGGATGCGGCTGTGCGCGCCAAAACCGGACAGGGCGCGGGTCACGGTCGCTCCGGCGCAGTCCTCTTTCTTTAACATCTCCAAAATGGCCGCGTACAAGGGTTTGCGCTGCCACTTGTCGCTTTCGCCGACATAAATGGTCACTTTTTTGGCCAGACCGACGATCTCCATTATGATCCTCCTTCAATTAATCGAGCCAGCACAACGCCGAGAAAGACGCCAAGCATACCCAGCCCGGTGTTGCCCAAAAAATACAGCACAGCCGGCCACCACTGCCCCTGCTCCACTAGCCGCAGCGTCTCGTAGCTGAATGACGAAAAGGTAGTATAACCGCCCAAAAAGCCAACCGCCACGAACAGCCGCATTTCCGGCGGCAGAGCCAGCCGCCCGGTAGTTAACGTCAGAAACAAGCCGATCACCAGACTGCCGCTGACATTGATCAGCAGCGTGCCGTAGGGATAGTCGGCCCCCCAGTGATTGGCGGCCCATTGTTGCAGCAAGTAGCGGGTATTGGCCCCAATGAAGCCACCCAGGCCAATCCAGAGATATTGTAACATCCATTATCCTCAAATTGAGTATAAGTTTACTCAGACGGAGTAATTCTACTTTTAAGGCGCAGGAGGTTCTTGAAGCGGTTGATGAAGCCGGTATTATTGGCTGAGACCCGCTCAAGTTGGTTGTCGTCTTCAACAGCAGCCAGGCGCTCCCGGCAGGCGGCTAAATCCGCTCGCAACTGCTCCACTTCTTCTTTGAAAGCATCCCGCTCCGGGCGGAGGCGGTGGACTACTCCTTCCAGGCCAGTCACGCTATTGCGCAGGGCGCCCATGCGCATTTCCAAAGTCTGGTTGTCGCGCATAAAGCTAAAGGTGCGAAACTTCATCACCGCCAGCTCCGAGGCCATCTGGTTAAGCTGCTGGGCCAGGTGGGCCCGGGTCTCATCGTCGGCTTCGATCAACTGTTGACCCTGGGCATAACCCAGCCCCAGCGTGAGCAAGATCCGCAGCCCTTCCTCGGCTTCCCAACCGTTGTGCTCGATGACGGCCTGAATTTCATCGTAGGTTTCCTTGAGCACTTTTATTTCCAATTTGACTTTCTCCGCGCCGGCAAAAAATTGCTGTTCAAACTCGGCGCTGCTCGATTTCATAATATCGTCGGTCATCGCTACCCGGATAAAGTTTTCAGGTGACCGGTATCGTTGGCCGCTACCAGCGTCGCTCGCCCCTGATCCAGCTCAAAGATAGTCAGTGAAGCCGTATCAACCCGAAAGTTGCTGAAGTGGCCGTTGTGGATACCTAATAAAGTACACAAGAATACCTGGCAAACCACCTGATGAGAAACTAGCACAACTTGCCCATCGGGATAAAGCTCTGTCACCCGGTGGGCTAATTCGGTCAGGCGGCTGCGCACGTCGTCCAGCGACTCGCCCTGCGGGAAGCGGACGATATGCGGCACGTTCAGCCAGGCCCGGTAAAATTCCTGAAATTTGGCCTCCGCCTCTGCGGGACTGAGGCCGGTGAACTCGCCGTAATCAATGTCTACCAACTTGCCCTCCGGTTGCACGGTGAGATTCACGCTGCGGGCAATGACTTCGGCAGTTTGCCTGGCTCGCTGTAAGGGACTGGACAGGACCGCCGCCGGGTGGAACTCGGCGGCAATGCGCCGTCCGACAGCGTCAGCCTGCTGCAAGCCGGTTTCATCCAAAGTCAGGTCGGCCCGCCCCCGAAAATGCAGATCTTTGTTCCATGCTGTCTGGCCGTGACGGACAATCAACAAAGTTGTGGTCATAAAAGTTTTATCTCCTTGTCTCATTTAAGTAACTGCCGGTTTTCCCGTAGCGGTTAAGGCGAAGTGGCAGTCAAACTTTAATGCCGAATAAAAAAACTCCTACCAGGAACTTTATCTGGCAGGAGCTTTTATGTGTTGTTTGACCCTGCCTGTGACTACTCACTTGAGCAGGAGTCATTAGCCTTGATAGGCGGTTTAGGTGGACTCCATCACCGTTTGAGACGTTTGCATAACCTCGAAGAATACTGCTTGAGTGATATGATACCCATAGCTTGGGTGATTGTCAAAAGATCATATTGCGGCAGTAGCTCGTTAGCTGGCTGTAAGTTTTGAGCACTATCCCATAATTTAGTCGCAAAATAAAAGGGATTGACTTTACGCCCTTTTTGTAATATTATTTCAGAATATTCTGAAAATATAGTAGTAAAAATAAACTAAGGGGGGAAATCATGCCACTCAGAATTGTTTTGCTAACCCCGGCCCGCCGTTTCATTGCTAACCGGTTTGGGTTGGGCTATCAATTACCGCTGGGACTGGTCTGCATCGGTGGGCCGTTAGTGGATACCGGGCACCAGGTCAAATTAATTGACAACGACTTATACGGCTGGCCCTCCCGCCGGCTTGTGGCTGAAATCGCTAAATTCAAGGCAGACTGCGTGCTGTTAGGCCACACTGGCTCCACCGCGGCGCATCCCACCTGCCTGGCTACGGCCCAGAGTTTGCGTTCGGCGCTGCCAGACCTGCGCATCGCTTACGGCGGGGTGTATCCCTCCTATGCTGCCGAGTCGACCCTACGGGAGTGTCCGGCTATTGACGTGGTGGTGCGGGGCGAAGCGGAACAAACGGTGGTGGAGTTGGCCGCAGCCTGGGAGCAGGGGATGCCGCTGGATGAAGTAAATGGAATTACCTGGCGGGACGGAGAGGCCATCAAAACCAATCCGGCCCCCGCCCCGCTTCAAAATTTGGATGCCTATCGTCCTGGCTGGGAACTGGTTGATTGGCCGGGTTACACGCTCTTCGGCCTGGGCCGGTCTGCCGGAATCCAATTCAGCCGGGGCTGCCCTCTGACCTGTACCTTTTGCGGACAGTGGCTCTTTTGGAAAAAGTGGCGGCATCGCAGTCCGAAAAATTTTGTCGGGGAGTTGGTCACGCTGGCCAGGAAGTATGGGGTCAAGATTGTCTGGCTGGCGGATGAAAATTTTGCCGCCGACCGCCAAGTTGTGCATGAGGTCTTGAAGCTGCTGGTCGAGGCCGACCTGGGCTTGTCGTTGAATATCAACATGACCGCCGCCGACGTGGTGCGCGACGCCGATCTGCTGCCTCTGTACAAGGCGGCCGGGGTTGATTACGTGGTCATGGGCGTTGAGTCGCTGGAGGATGAGGTGGTAACTTCGGTGCGCAAAAATAACCCCTTCCAGGTTTCAAAACAGGCGGTGCGGCTGCTGCGGCAGAACAAAATTATCAGCTTGGTCAACCTGATTTACGGCCTGGAAGATGAAAGTCTGGCAACAATACAAACCAAGTTAAAGAAGCTTTACGAACTGGACCCTGATATTCTCAACGCCGTCTACCTCACCCCTCATTTTTGGACAGCCACGGGTCGGGCGACCCGCCCTCAGACCATCATCCAGACCGACCAGACGCGTTGGACGTACCGCAACCAGGTGATTGATACCCCTCACCTGAGGCCGGGCCGCCTCTTCTGGAGTGTTAAGCTAACTGAAGCCCTATTTCATCTCCGGCCTAAAGCTCTGGCGCGCCTTTTTTGGGGCAGGGATAGGAAGGTACGGCAAATTTTGCGTTCCTCATTGGCAGCCGGTTTCCGAGTAGTCCTGGCGGAGATGGGTGAATTTTATTTCTTGACTAAGTTTTCGCCCCAAGGGAGCTTTACGGCGTCTGAGGTTTTCGCTCAATCGAGGGTGATACCGCCAGGAGGTATAGGGTAAGAAAATCACGTTGCTACTCGTCTTATTGTAAGATAGGACAACGATCGGGAATTTGACATCCAGCCTGATCTATCTATAATTATTTACAGGATACCCCCGGAGGGTATCCTGTAAATTTACAAAACTATTTGGGCAATATATTTCAATCAAAGGAGCAATAACCCCATGTCTAAACCTATTCATGTCTCTGACGCCGAATTCCAGGAGAAAGTTTTAAATTCAAAAACCCCGGTTATCGTTGATTTCTGGGCGCCGTGGTGTGGCCCGTGCCGCATGGTTGCCCCCATTCTGGATGAGATGGCGAAAGAGTACGGCGAAAAACTTGTGATCGCCAAAGTTAATACCGATGAAAATCCTCAATGGGCCATGAAATTCGGCGTGCAGGGCATCCCGACGATGCTCTTTGTCAAGGATGGCCAGTTGGTTGATCGGATGGTCGGCGCTGCGCCCAAGCCCTTTATTCAACAGCGGGTTGATTCGCTGCTGGAGGCAGTAAAGAACTAATGCCGGCTTTGACCTGGCTGCGCCAGAACTGGCTGACGTTGGTCGTAATCTCTGGCTTGGTTCTGGCCTTTATTTTTCTCAGGAACAGCCCCACCGCAGGCATCAATTCCTTACAAGCTTTAGATGGCCTCGTCAGTAGTGGCCAGCCGACTGTTCTGGAGTTTTACTCCAATTTTTGAGCGACGTGCCTTTTGGCCCGACCCATCGTGGATGGGGTGGAAGAGAAGTTAACCGGGAAGGCCGAAGTCATTCGACTGGACGTAATCAGTGGGGTAGGCCGGCAAGCCGCCGCCCGGTACGGGGTGCGAGGAATACCCGCCTTTGTTGTCGTTGACGGCAACGGCCAGGCAGTTTACAGCCAAATCGGGCTGCCACGGTCAGGTCTGCTGATCGAACAGGTGGAGGCGCTGTTGGCCTCAAAGTAGGATAACTGGAAGCATGGAGAGTTGGAAGACGGGTAAAAAAATCCTGACTTCCATTTTTGTATCTTGATCATTCGATGAAAAACTCACTTCCGGCTGATTTACACGAAAATCTGGATAAACGTCTCCAGCGCCTGGAAGGCCAGGTGCGGGGCGTGCGGCGCATGCTCGAAGAAGACCGGGACTGCCAGGATGTTTTAACCCAGTTAGCGGCCATTCGCGGCGCGGCCTACCAGATTTCGCTGCTGCTGGTCGAGAATTACGCCCACTGCTGCCTGAGCAACCCCGAAGAGTACGGTTCGGCGGATGAAGCGATTGCCAAGATGGTCAATACATTGGGCAAATTGTCTTAGGACATTGCCAATTTGCCCTACAAAAGTCGAGACTCTGGATGAATAGCTCCTTAATAGGGAGCTATTTTTATTAGGACTTATCTGTTATTGAGGCCAACTCTTATCAATATCCTGCAAAACGGTCTCCAAATCGGCCCCATTTGCCCAATCCGCGATGCCTTGCCAAAAAGACCCTGAACCCACTTCACCGGGCATCAGGTCCGACCCATCAAAACGGAAGGTGTTGGCACTGAGAACGATTTGGGCATACCGCAAATCAGCGGCCGTGGGATACCAACTTAGAGGGGTATCTTTGTGGGCTGAGATGAAACCTCCTGCCTCCACTAACGCTTTGGCTGACTCAGCCTTTGTTAGATAACGCATGACTTCTCGTACCTCAGGACGATCGTTAAACATCGCATAGATTACGCCATTACCCAATACGGGATTACCAAATTCAGGATCAATGGGTGGCAGATAGAAGAAGTCATAGTCCTCCCCATACCTGGCAGTCTTGGGGAAAAAGAATCCGGGAGCAAACGAGCCTTGTTTGTACAAGTAACAACCAGGTGGGTCTTCAAAGAGATGAATTGGGTTATCTATCGAATTTTCAGTCAGAATACCGGCCCTTCCACCATAGACGTAATCATCGTTAAACCAAATGCGTTCCATTAGTTCGAAAGCGCGACGCACTTCGGGCGAGTCGAAGGGTAATTCATGCTTAACCCAGGCATCATAGGTTTGGGGAGTAGCAGTCCGAAGCAAAATGTCTTCGACCCAGTCAGTGCCGATCCATCCCGTTGCCTGGCCGTCTTCGATACCAATACACCAGGGCGTCCTGCCGTCTGCCACCATCTGATCTGACAGTTCGATGAGTTGCTCCCACGTTTGGGGCACTTTATAGCCCGCCGCATCAAATTCTTCCTTCGGATACCAGACCAGGCTCTTTACCCCAGCATCATACCAAACGCCAGCCACGATACCATCAATATTCACTAGCTCCAAGAAGGTGTCCGCATAGTGCTCTTTTAAATAAGCATCGTCTAAAAAGCTCCTGACATCAATTACCTCGCCCTGGTGGACATAATCAGCCAATAATCCTGGTTGTGGAAAAGCAACAATATCTGGTGGATCATCTGCTTTAACCTGGGCGGCAATAAAGGTTTCAAATTCCGCTCCGGCTGAGGTATGTATTACATTTATGCCGGTTCTGTCTTCAAAGGGTTGCATCGAACGCTCAAATAATTTCTGCCAGTCGTTAGGATGTGGGCTTACTATCGTCACGGTTGTACCAGTTAATTCTTGGGCCAAAGGTGTTGGTTTATCAGCATTACTGGAGCTAGAAGTACTCTCAATGCTGCCCTGGCCGTTTGCTGGTGTATGATCAGCTTCAATTGATGATTCGCCAACGCCATCACTCTCTGTTGGAAGAGAGACATTATTACGACTATTGAAGTTGAAAACTCCGCTCAATGTGACGACTAACCCAACAACCAGAACAATCGCACCCATGACGCCCAGTACCGGCCCTGATAAACTTGAGCGTTTTGGGACGGATTGAGTAACTTTTACTGCTTTGGAAGATGGGAGGGTCAGGTCTACTTGAGTTGTGGCTTGTTCTAGGGCGTCAACTAAAGCGGTGGCCCTGGGATAACGATCATCAGGCGATTTGGCTAACGCACGGGTAATGATCTGGTTGTACTCAGGCGGAAGGTCAGGCTTGACGTCAAGAATGCGGGGTACTGGCTCGAGGACATGTTTCATCAACAGGTTCACCGGCGAGTCGGCTAGATAGGGCACTTGCCCGCTCAGCATCTCGTAAAGAATAATACCCAGGGCATAAATGTCGCTACGAAGGTCAACAGGTTGATCGCCAGTCGCCTGTTCTGGACTCATATAGGCGGGTGTACCAATGATATTTGACCCTGTTAACGAGACCGTTGCTTCAGAGATTTTGACCAGACCAAAATCGGCCAGAAAAGCGTCGCCGTGTTGATCAAATAAAATGTTGCCCGGCTTAAGATCACGGTGCACCATACCCCGGCTATGGGCGTATTCGAGCGCCGCTGCGATGCGCCTCAGAATATGGAGAGTTGTCCCTATTTCTAACGGACCCTGCTTTAAGCGGCTTGCCAATGTGCCCTCAGACATATAACGCATGACGAGAAAGGGTTGGCCGTTCTCTTCGCCAAAATCGTAAACAGGGACAATAGCTGAATGTTCAAGGGTGGCAATCGTCTGGGCTTCACGCTCAAAGCGCTCTTTGAATTGAGGATTATGCAGAAATTCGCGAGGCAATACTTTGATAGCTACATCTCTGCCGAATCTCGGATCGTTGGCGTGATAGACGGTTGCCATCCCACCTTTGCCTAATTCAGCGATGATCTCATAGCGACCGAATTTTTCAGGTATCATCTTTTGCAACCTTTTTGAGGGGATATTCCATTATATCATGAATCTTGTCCTTGATAAAATGAGAGTCAAATCGCCTTCACGCACTCATCGATCTACTTGAACACTTGTTCTTGTCCTACAAGGCAAACCTTGCTATAATTCTTCTACTATGGCTAAAACCAAAACTCGTTACATCTGCCAGGCGTGCGGCAGCGTCCAGCCGAAGTGGATGGGCCGCTGCCCCGACTGCGGCGAATGGAATACCCTGGTTGAAACCCTGGTTGAGGAAGGACGCTCCGGCAGTCTCTCGCCGGGGGAGCGGCAGGCCCGGCTGGAACGAAACCCACCGCAGGCATTGTCGGCCATTTCTGCCGACAGCTACCAGCGCACCCTCTTGCCGATGGACGAATTCAACCGGGTGCTGGGCGGCGGGCTGGTCCCCGGCGCGCTGACCCTCATCGGCGGCGACCCCGGTATTGGCAAGAGCACGCTGTTGTTACAAATCTCGGCAGGGCTGGCCACGGTTGGGCCGGTGCTTTATATTTCGGGTGAAGAGAGCGCCCAGCAGATCAAGCTGCGGGCGACTCGTCTCAAAATCCCCGGCGACAACCTGTTCATCCTGGCCGAAACCAATATGACCACCATTCTGGAGCATGTCCAGCAGATGTCGCCCCAGTTCTTGATTGTCGACTCGATCCAGACGATGTATCTGGATGAGCTGGAATCGGCGGCGGGATCGGTCAGCCAAGTGCGGGAAAGTGCGGCTCGCTTCCAGGAAGTGGCCAAGGGGCGTAATATCCCTGTCTTTTTGATCGGCCACGTGACCAAAACCGGGGCGATTGCCGGGCCGCGGGTGCTGGAACATATGGTAGATACGGTGTTGTACCTGGAAGGGGAACAGTTCCACGCCTACCGCCTACTGCGCAGTGTGAAAAATCGCTTTGGCGCGACCAATGAGGTCGGCATTTTCGAAATGGGCGATATCGGGCTGACTGAAGTGACCAATCCCAGCGAGGCTTTTCTGGCCGAGCGGCTGCCTAACGCTTCCGGCTCCTCGATCGCCATTACCCTGGAGGGGACGCGGCCGCTGCTGGTCGAGGTGCAGGCCCTGGCCAGTACGACCAGCTTTGGCAATCCCCGGCGTACCGCCAACGGCGTTGACTTCAACCGGCTGCTGTTGATTGTGGCGGTGCTGACCAAGCGGGTCGGAGTGCGGCTGTCGGACCAGGATGTGTTTGTCAACGTGATTGGCGGCTTGCAAATCGGTGAACCGGCCTCGGATTTGGCAGTGGCTACGGCCATTGCGTCCAGTTTTCGGAACACGCCGGTGGCGGCAGATATGGCCCTGGTGGGCGAGGTCGGCTTATCGGGAGAATTACGGGCAGTGGGGCATCTGGAAACGCGCTTAAAGGAAGCGGCTAAACTGGGCTTCAAGCGCTGCCTGCTGCCGGCGTCGAGTCAATTGAAACAGATTAAAGATCCGCCCCTGGAACTGCTCCGGGCGCGCTCGTTGAATGAGGCCCTTGAGGCGGCGCTGATCCATTAGACTCCCAAAGGTGCGTCTGATTTTTTGGGTTGAAACCGCAGAGGTTTCGAAAACTCTGCGGTCTCATTCTAAACCCTTTTGACAATTCATTTCCTTTGTGCTACCATATTTTTAAGGTTGCCGGCGTAGATTCATTCATTTTTATTATTTTTTGCGCCTGGCTCCGTAAATTTCATAATTTATAAGCACTTATCGGTTGTTATTCGCAATACCGGACGTTAACAACAACGTTAGTAGAGGCCAATGATTATCAGCTAATCCAATAGGGAGTGATCACCGGGTTTTATTTGCTTTCATCCTCCACAGCTTCAATTTCAGGATCTGGTCCCAGCCGCAGCGACACACAAGGGAGAGTTGGGCCGGGCGTGTGACTCCTTTAACGTTTCCAAAACCTCTGATCCACTGACTCCAGCCTCGGTAATAGTTGTTTGATCAGAGTCGTCGGGCGAATGTGCTTAGGTACAGTCGCCCTTTTTGTTAGTAACACCGGTTTTGCCCGAATGACCCAGGAGCAACCTGCGGTGAGCGTAGAATTTGTCTTTCGTTTGGTCGGGATGGTGATTTTTGCCATCATCGGCGTCCAATCCATCAGATATTTTCAGACCGGCAATCCCGCTGACTCGACGCGTTTGATCATCGCGCTGACGTTGGCCGGTGCAGCCATTGGCTTGCTGATCGCGCCCTATTTGACCACTCGTCCCTTTTTTATGATGCGCGCCAAGTTAAGACAGATGCCGGCTTCGCATCTGCTCTTTGGTGTGCTGGGATTGGCCGTAGGGCTGGGGGTGGCGGCGCTGCTTTATCCGCCTTTGTCGGGCTTGCCCGAACCCTATGGCAATATTTTGCCGGTAGCAGTCAGTGTGCTGTTTGGTTACATCGGCCTGTCGGTGGCGATTATGCGGCAGCGCGACATTCTTAACACGGTCGGGCCACGGCTGACCCTGGGTGGGTCTTCGCTGGATTTTGGCCGCAGGCCGCTGGATGATGCCGTGCTGTTAGATACGAGCGTTATCATTGACGGCCGTATTGCCGACATCAGCAAAACGGGTTTCATTCGCAGCCCGATGCTGGTGCCTCATTTTGTTCTGAATGAGTTGCAGTACATTGCCGACTCCTCTGACACAATCCGCCGCAATCGTGGTCGTCGCGGCCTGGAGCTGCTCCGGCGTTTGCAAGAGGAATCACTGGCGCCGGTCAAAATTACTGATATTGACGTGGAGGGGGTTAAAGGAACGGACGATAAGTTGGTAATGCTGGCCAAACAACTCGGTTATCCCATTATCACCAATGATTTCAACTTGAACAGCGTGGCCAAGCTGCAAGGGGTGGTTGTGCTGAATATTAATGAACTGGCCAACGCCGTGAAAACGGTGATTTTGCCGCATGAAACCATCAACGTTAAAATAATTCAGGAGGGTAAGGAACGCGATCAAGGCGTAGCTTACCTCAACGATGGAACGATGATTGTGGTTGAAAACGGCAAGCATTTCATAGACCAGAACACGGATGTCACCGTCACCAAAGTGCTGCAAACAAGCGCCGGCCGCATGATTTTTGCTAAAATGGAAAGGTAACTCATGACCCTCCGAGTCTATAACTACCTCAATCGCAAAGAAGAAGAATTTGTTCCACTCCATCCGGGTTTTGTAGGCATGTACGTCTGCGGCCCCACCGTTTATGGGGACTCGCACATCGGGCACGCCAAGGTTTACATTACCTTTGACGTGGTCCATCGCTACCTGGAGTATCTGGGATACAAGGTGCGCTACGTGCAGAATATCACCGATGTCGGCCACCTGGTGGGCGATGGCGATGTGGGCGAAGACAAAATCGGCAAGCAGGCCCGGCAAGAGCGGGTCGAGCCAATGGAGGTTGTCGAAGCTTACACCCGCAGCTATTTCCGCGATATGGATTTGCTCAATATCATCCGGCCCGACATCTCGCCCCGGGCCAGCGGCCACGTGCCGGAGCAAATCGAACTGGCCCAAATCTTGATTGAAAAAGGGCACGCCTACGAAGCCAACGGCAATGTCTACTTTTCCGTGCCGAGCTGGCCGAACTACGGCAAACTCTCCCGGCGCAAAGTGGACGAATTGGAAGAGGGCGCGCGGCTGGAAGTGGCAGCCGAGAAGCGTGACCCACGAGACTTTGCGGTCTGGCGGGCCGCGAACCCGGAACATTTGATGCAGTGGCGCAGTCCGTGGGGCCAGGGTTTCCCTGGCTGGCATGCCGAATGTACGGTCATGGCCCGCAAGTATTTGGGTCTGCCGTTCGACATTCACGGCGGCGGCCTGGAAAATATCTTCCCGCACAACGAGAGCGAAGTGGCCCAATGTGAGGCGGCCTACGGCGAGGAGTTTGCCCGTTACTGGCTGCTCAACAACATGGTCACGATTGAAGGGGTCAAGATGGGCAAGAGCCTGGGCAACTCGCTGACTATTCAGCAGGCGATCAGCGGCAACCACGCCCAACTTTCACAGGGGTACTCGCCGCTGGCGATTCGTTTCTTCATCTTGAACAGTCACTACCGCCAGAATAGCGATTTTACTGACGAAGGTCTCAAAAGCGCTGCTCGCGGGCATGAGCGGCTGCTCGGCACGGTAGCGCTGGTGCGGCAGAAGTTGGCGAAGGCTGAGGCTGAGGCCGAGGTGGATGAAGAGTTTGCGCGGGTAATTGAGCAGCACAGAGCTCGTTTTTTGGAGGCGATGGATAATGATTTTAATACGCCGCAGGCTTTGGCAGCGCTGTTTGATTTTAACCGGGCGGTCAATACGCTGATCAATGGCGACCAGCCGGTTTCGCCGGCTACGCTCAAAGCCATTGATGATACTTATAATACCCTCGGCGGCGATATTCTGGGTCTCATCCCGGCTGACCTGTCGGGAGGCGAAGGGGTTTCTGCGCCGGGGCTGGAAGAGGATTTGATCCGGATTCTGGTTGACCTGCGCACAGCGGCGCGCAAGAATAAGGATTTTGCCACCAGCGATGCGATTCGCAATCAGTTGGCCCAAATTGGGGTTGTATTGGAAGATCGGCCTGATGGGACAGCGTGGAAGGTGAGTCGAAGTTAGAATCTATGCGTGAAATCCTTTACGGACGCAACGCCGCGCGCGAGTGTCTTCGGGCGCGGCGTCGTCATGTACACACCGTCCTGTTAGCCGATGTAATCGAACCGGCGGCAATTATTGATGAAATCATCACCCTGGCTGGCCGGTTAAAGATACCGGTGCAGCGGGTCCCCCGCAAAACGCTGGATAACCTGGCCAAAGGCCACCAAGGGGTGGCCCTGGAAGTGGGCCGCTATCCCACCGTAGGAGTCGAGGACATTCTGGCCCGGGCCAAAAAATTGAATGAACCTCCTTTTATTGTTGCCCTGGACCACCTGGAAGACCCGCATAATGTGGGCGCACTTCTGCGCACGGCTGAGGTGGTCGGCGTGCATGGGGTCATCATTCCCAAACAGCGTTCCGCCGGTGTGACCCCGGCAGTCGTCAATGCTTCCGCCGGGGCCGCCGAACACATGTGGGTAGCGGAAGTGCCTAACCTGGCCCAAGTTCTGGTCAAACTGAAACAGGCCAATATCTGGCTGGCCGGCGTCGAAGATACGCCTGCCTCCTCGCTTTACAGCCAGGCCAACTGGAGCGGAGCCATAGCTGTGGTGATTGGCAGCGAAGGCAAAGGTATGAGCCGCCTGATCAAGGAAACCTGTGATTTTTTGATTAAACTGCCGATGCGCGGGCAAATTGAGTCGCTTAACGCCTCGGTGGCGGGAGGACTAATTTTGTACGAGGTCTGGCGGGCGCGGGGTTTTGAACAATGACCGCTGACGGATGACCGCTGACCGCCGCTAACTTAGAGAAAATGGTCTGCGGTCGGTGGTCAGTGGTCGTTATTTAATTTCCTTGTGTTAATTTGACTCTTAAATAGTTATAAGTATACTTCTTGTTTGCGCGGCGGCATCGCCGTGCTTTTAAATTAGAGGAATAATGGAGAGGTGCCCGAGTGGCTAAAGGGGGCTGACTGTAAATCAGCTGGCTACGCCTACGGTGGTCTGAATCCGCCCCTCTCCACCAATTATAACAGACAGTGAGTGTCTCCACTGTCTGTTTTCCGAATACCATTTTTATTTTATTTAAGCGAGGAGACTAAATACATATGGCGAAAGCGCAATTTGTGAGGGATAAACCGCATATCAACGTGGGGACGATTGGACACGTGGACCACGGCAAGACGACGTTGACGGCGGCGATCACCAAGACTTTGAGTATGAAGGGCTGGGCGAATTTCCGGGCGTTTGATAGTATTGACAATGCGCCGGAGGAAAGAAAGCGCGGGGATCACCATAGCCATCGCTCACGTCGAATACCAGACGGAGAAACGGCACTATGCTCACGTGGACTGTCCGGGACACGCGGATTATATCAAGAATATGATCACCGGGCGGCGCAGATGGACGGGGCGATCCTGGTGGTGAGTGCGCCGGACGGGCCGATGCCGCAGACACGGGAACACATTTTGCTGGCGCGACAGGTGGAAGTACCGGCGATGGTGGTCTACTTGAACAAAGTGGATATGATGGATGATGAAGAGTTGTTGGAGTTGGTGGAGTTGGAGTTGCGGGAGTTGTTGAGCAGCTACGAATTTCCTGGGGATGACATTCCGATCATCCGGGGAGTGCGTTGCAGGCATTGGAGAGCAGCAGCAGTGACCCGAATGATCCAGCGTATGCCTCGATCTGGGAGTTGATGAATGCGGTGGACAGCTACATTCCGACACCGGTGCGACAGATCGACAAGCCGTTCCTGATGCCGGTGGAAGATGTGTTCAGCATCAAAGGACGGGGGACGGTGGCGACGGGCCGGGTCGAGCGGGGCAAGATCAAGGTCAACGAAAGAGGTAGAGATTGTCGGGTTGAAAGAGACGCGGAAGGTGGTTTGCACGGGCGTGGAGATGTTCCGCAAGCTGTTGGACGAAGGGATAGCGGGGACAACATTGGGGTGCTGTTGCGCGGAGTAGATCGGGATGACATTGAGCGGGGCCAGGTATTGGCCAAGCCCAAGAGCATCACGCCGCACACGGAATTTGAGGCAGCGATCTACATATTGAAGAAAGAAGAAGGGGCCGGCACACGCCGTTTTCAATGGGTATCGGCCGCAGTTTTACATCCGGACGATGGATGTGACGGGGTCGGTGACGTTACCGGAAGGGGTAGAGATGGTGATGCCGGGCGACAACATCACCTTGGATGTGAAGTTGATTGTGCCGGTGGCGTTGGAAGACGGATCGAAGTTCGCCATTCGGGAAGGTGGGCGGACGGTTGGCGCCGGTGTTATCACTAAGATTATTGCGTAACCTCTTTCGAGTAGTTTGCAGCAACACGACTCGTAATTGACTGGCTTTTTGTAGAAAGGAGTCAGAGGGTCGAGAGATGGGCAGTCCTCTCAACCCTCTTTTTGTGAATTATGGCTAAAAAAGCAGTACGCATGGTTATGACATTGGCTTGCACGGAGTGCGGCGAGCGCAATTACACTTCGGAGAAAAATCGCCGCAATGATCCGAGCCGGCTAGAATTTAAGAAATATTGTCCACGATGCCGGTGTCACCGGCCTCATCGGGAAACCAAGTAGTAAAGACCGCTGACGACTGACGGCTGACCGCCAGGTTATTTATATTAAATGGTGGTTAGTCGTCTGCAGTCGGTGGTTGTTGGAAAGCTTGAGAGGAGCGCGCACAAACATGGCAAAATCGAAAACCACTACAGCGGCGGTAACTCCCAAAGAAGATAACTTCATTGTTAGATATCTCAAAGAAACGCGCGCCGAATTACGCAAAGTTGTTTGGCCTACCCGCGACGAGACCAAGAATCTAACTGTCATTGTGGTCAGTGTCACTATCGCGATGGCGATGTTCTTGGGTTTATTGGATTATATTTTTCAATTGGTCACGGCAGGAGTTATCCGAGGTGACTATCTTTGGATTGGGGCTGCCGTAGTGCTTTTTATTGCTGGAGCGGCAGCTTTTTATGTGAATAGCCAGCAAGAATAACCTCTCATTGTTGGCGGCGTAGTAGGTTTGGAAGAGTAAGTTTATGGCCAAGAAAAAGAAAACGACAGGAGCAGTGGCTGAGATTACCAAAGAGGAAGCATCTCAAGTAGCAACTTCTCCTGAGAAGATGGAACCTCTAAATCCTGAAGTTGCTGACGAAGAAAAGGCTCGACCCGAAGGGACGGAATGGTTTGTCATTCATAGTTACTCCGGCTATGAGAACAAGGTGCAGAAGAATTTACTGCACCGGATCGAGTCAATGGAGATGCAGGATAAGATTTTCCAGGTAGTCGTGCCGACTGAGGAAGAAGTAGAACTTAAAGATGGGCATCGGCGCACGATAGAACGGCGTGTATTTCCGGGCTATATCCTGGTTGAAATGATCATGGACGAGGACTCCTGGTATGTCGTCAGGAATACGCCTGGCGTAACCGGTTTTGTGGGCTTTGGCAATAAGCCAACTCCGCTTCGACCGGATGAGGTGGATAAAATTCTCAAACGAATGGATGCCGAAGCGCCCAAGATTAAAGTCAGCTTCAAGGTGGGCCAAAAAGTGCGGATTGTCGAAGGTCCTTTTGAAGATTTTATGGGCACGGTGGACGAAATAGATTTGGACCGGGCCAGGGTAAGAGTTTTAGTCAGCTTCTTTGGCCGTGAAACTCCCATTGAACTTGACTTTTTACAGGTGGAGCGCGTTTAGTATCTCGGCTGTAGCCGCGACTTAGATGTCCCCCTGAGGGACCTGGAAGGATTGAATTATGGCGAAAAAAGTAAAGGCTGTAGTAAAACTACAAATTCCGGCAGGTAAAGCCAACCCGGCGCCTCCGGTTGGTACGGCTTTAGGCCCTCATCAGATCAATATTATGGCTTTTTGCAAGGAGTATAATGCCAGAACTCAGAGCATGATGGGTTCGATTATCCCTGCTGAAGTGACCATCTATACTGACCAGACGTTTTCCTTTGTGACCAAAACACCACCGGTCAGTGACCTGTTGAAAAAAGCAGCCGGAGTCCCCAAAGGTTCTGGGGTGCCCAACCGAAATAAGGCCGGGAAATTAACACAGGCCCAGGTCCGAGAAATTGCAGAAACAAAAATGCAGGATCTCAATGCTGTGGATATTGAAGGGGCCATTAAGCAGGTCGAAGGTTCCGCCCGCAGCATGGGCATTGCGATTGAAGGTTAACAGCCCCGCGCAAGCGGGCAGGTTGTTTTATTTGTGGGAGGGTTGAGCTAGAAGCCAGCCCGTTTTGACCACTTAGGAGGAATTTATGCCCAAAAGAGGCAAAAAGTATCAAGAAGTTGTAAAATTAGTTGATCCAGCCCAGAATTATACCCCGGCTGAAGCGGTAGATTTGGTGAAGAAAACCTCTTACACCAAATTCAACGCCACTGTTGAAGCGCACCTGCGCATGGGGCTGGACCCCCGCAAAGCCGACCAGCTAATTCGTAGCACGGTTCAATTGCCCCATGGCACGGGCCGAGAGGTGCGGGTGTTAGTTTTTGCCGAAGGTGAGGGTCAGAAGGCGGCCCTAGATGCCGGCGCCGATTTTGCCGGTAGCGATGACATGGTGGCCAAAATCCAGGGTGGCTGGTTTGACTTCGATGTCGCTGTCGCCACTCCAGGGATGATGTCGAAGGTAGGGCGCTTGGGTAAAGTGTTGGGGCCGCGCGGTTTGATGCCCAGCCCTAAAGCCGGCACCGTTGTGCCTGATGCCGATATTAGCCGAGTGGTCCGTGAATTGAAAGCAGGCCGGTTAGAGTTCAAGTTGGATCGAACCGCCAATGTTCACCTGCCCATCGGTAAAGTCTCTTTTACCAATGAGCAACTGGTAGATAACTTTGCCGCTCTGATGGAAGCCATCCAGCAGGTTAAACCTGCCGCCGCTAAGGGTGTCTATATCAAAAAGATCACCTTGAATGCGACGATGGGGCCAGGCATCAAGGTTGATACGGCTCAGGCTTCACAGCTTAAAAGCGAATAATTTGTTGTTATGATGGTTCCCAAACTGAGCTCGGGAATCAGAGTAGTAAGAACAATTAAATAATTTTGTTTCTCTCACTATTGCCAGAGACAGCAGGTGCGCGACAGCGCTTAATGAATGCTTAAGGCATTGCCCGCCGAGGTAAAGACCCGGAGAATCAAGAAGCAATGGAACATACGCTTACTTAAGCGTGTTCTAAAAAGTCTTGCATTTCGCGTCTTTGTCTCGGTTGGGGCAAAGACGTTTTTGTTTGTAATTTAAGTTCAACCTTAGAGGTCTTCAAGACCTTTAGGGCCTGGACAACTTCTAAACAGAAGGGAGGTGACAAATTTGGCTATATCTCGTGATAAAAAGGAAGTATTAGTAAAGGAGTATCTCGATCAGCTTAACGTTAGTGAAGCGGTTATTATTACCAGTTACAGCGGCTTGCGTGTTTCTCAAGTGGAACAACTGCGGAGAAAAATTCGTGAGGCAGAGGGGAGTTTTGCCATTGTCAAAAATACTCTGGCAGAACGTGCTCTAAAAGAAGCCGGCCTGCCTGTAGTTGAAGAGATGCTGACCGGCCCGGTTGGGATTGGCTTTTGCCATCACAACGTCAGCGGCGTGGCTAAGGCTATTACTGATTTTTCCCGGCAGAATGAGCTTTTGGCGATCAAGGGCGGTTTGTTGGGCAGCCGGGTGATTGACGAGGCCGGGGTGAAAAACCTGGCTAACTTACCGTCGCTCGATGTGCTGCGGGCTCAATTGCTGGGCCTGATCAACGCTCCGGCGAGTCAACTGGCTGGGGTAGTTGCTGGAGGTGTCCGGCAATTGGTCAACGTGGTTAGTGCCTACGCCGAAAAAGAGGCCGAAGCTTAACTTATCTATTTCAAAAAGGTAGCAGGGTTGCAGGAATGTATTATCCCTGTTTACTGTCTACTGTCTACTATTTTTAAGGAGATTATAAAATGGCAGATTTACAAAAGATTGCCGATGAACTGAGCCAACTGACCGTTTTGGAAGCGTCTGAACTGACCAAAATTTTGGAAGCCAAGTGGGGTGTTAGCGCGGCAGCGCCGGCGGCCGTGATGGCGGTCGCGCCGGGCGGCGGCGCGGCAGCGACGCCGGTTGAAGAAGCTGAAGAGAAAACCGAATTTGATGTGACCTTGAAAGAGGTCGGTGACAAGAAAATTCAGGTTATCAAAGCGGTTCGCGCTATCCGCGCCGATTTGGGCCTCAAAGAAGCCAAAGATTTGGTTGACGGCGCTCCGGCCAAGGTGCTGGAAGCGGCAACCAAAGAAATGGCCGAGGATGCCAAAGCCAAGCTGGAAGCTGAAGGCGCTAAAGTCGAAATCAGCTAAGGATTGGTATCTTGCAATCTCGTTGTAAGCTCGTTCCCACGCTTTGCGTTAGTTTGGGAACGAGCTTACGCCGGTTAAGCTCGTTCAGTGGCTAAAGGTAAAACAAAAAGAGCCGTGCTCAACTGCATGGCTCTTTTTGTGCCAGCCCACTCTTACCGTCACTCCAGGGGAGAAAGTTTTTCGATCATTTGGGCGTACTCGTCGGCCAGAGTTTCAGCCTCCCCTTGAGAAGTCGCTTCAACGCTCACCCGGAAGTAAGGTTGATCAGGGTCAGGCACAATTAAGACCCATTTATCCCGTGCCAACGTTACTTTGACGCCATTAATCATCTGGGTTTTGTAGCTCTCAAATTTTTCGTTAATGAGACGCATTACTCTGGCTTTACCTTCCCAGACACAGGAAACTTTTCTTTCGGCCATGTGATAAGGCGGTAGTTTGGAAACAATATCTCCCAGAGAGACCCTTTGGGTGGCTAAAAATTCGAGAATTTTGGCCAAGGCCATCATGCCGTCAACGGCGCAATGAAAATCCGGAAAGATAAAATTACCCTTTCCATCGCCAGCCATGATAACCTTTTCTGAGCAAGTGGCCATAATCAGCGCCTCAAGGTCAGTTTCGGTTCGAATGACGCGCCCGTGATGGCGGGCCGCAATAGCTTCAAAAATTGGGTAGATCCATGGGGATGGCAATCGTGCTCCCTGGGGCATCACGTAGCGCCAGTTCAACCATCGTCGCACAGGCTGTTGTTCCGGCCAGCAAATAGCCTCGATCATCCACCAAAAATAAGCGTTCGCCGCCGGGGTTGAGGCGCGCGCCCAATTGCGTGCCCAGGGCGGTCGTAATAATCTGCATTTGCTTCAAAGCATTCTGAAATTGAGCCGGATTGAGGGAGAAATTCGTTTTTTCAACATTGGCATTGAGTGAGACGACATTACAATTTAATTTATCAAGAATGGCGGGCAGGGTGCTGGCGACCGGCCCGTCGGCAAAGTCAACCACTAAATCGAAGGCAGCATCTTGAATAGCTTTGGTATTGAGGTGTTTGAGAAAATCTTCAATATAACGCTCTTTGACTTGCTGGGCATACTCAATACTGCCAATGTCGTCCAGATACACTCGCCTGAAATCTTCCCGAAAAAAAACTCGCTCAACGTCTCGCTCTTTATTCTTGTTGAGATTCAGTCCCTGACTGTCCATAAAATGAATATCAACCACGCGCTCGTCAAAAGGTGACAGACGCACATGCACGCCGCCTTCGGCTCCACAGATTTTGGTGTAATAGCGCGCCACAGGCAGCGGCTGCGACCCCAAATCCCATACGTTGACCCCGGCAGAAGGTAGGCCAGAAATGATCGCTCGCTTGATCATGCGTGGGCTGCGGTGCATGTCACGGTTGATGGTGACAATGGAACCTTTGGCCAGAGTGGCGCCAAAGGCTGCCCCTAACTTGGCGCTAAACTCCGGGGTCAGGTCAATATTGACGACGCCGGTGACGCCATGTCGCCCAAACAGGACACGTCGCCCTTGCGACCCCCAAATAATGCTGCTGTTGACCGTTGCCCCCGGCTCCACCTCTTTGCCAGGCCAAATTTTGACTCCCGAATGGATGACCGCGCTTTCGCCGACAATCGTGCCATCGCCAATGACGGTCCCTTCAAAAACAGTGGCATTGGCCTTGAGACTACACTGTCTCAAGATCACCGCGCCGTTGATCTGAGCGCGCTCGCCAATATAACAGTTGCGCCACAATACGGATCGCTCTATCTGGGCCTCATTATCTACCACCGTGTAATCGCGGATAACCGCCGGCCCTCGAATAATAGCGCCTCTTTTGATCTGCACAGATTGGCCCAGGTAAATAGGGCCTTCCAGGCGAGCACTGGGGGCAATTTCGACGTCTTGTCCGGCCCAGATGCCATTGCCCAGATAATGCCCCAGGTCCAACCCTTCGACGCGCCCCTCCAGGGCGTCGGCATTGGCGCGCATGTATTCAGGGATGTTGCCGATATCGCACCAATAGCCCTCTCCAATGTAACCGTACAGGGGATGACCCTGCTCGTGCAGCAGGGGAAACAGGTCGTTAGCGAAATCGAAGCTGGTATTTGGCTCGAAAAAGTCCAATACCTCGGGCTCTAAAACGTAAATGCCGGTGTTAATGTAATCCGACATCACCGATCCCCGGTTGGGCTTCTCCTGAAAGCGAACGATTTGGCCATCGTTGGCCAGGATAATGACTCCATAATCAATCGGATTGGGTAGATTATACAGGGCCAGGGTGGCCAGAGTGCCCTTACTTTTGTGATAGGCAACTAACTTATCTAGATTAAAGTTGGTCAGGGCATCACCACTAATGACCAGAAAGGTGTCATCAAGAAATTCCTGGGCGTTTTTAACACTGCCGGCTGTGCCGAGCGGGGTCTCTTCCACCGAATAACGGATGTGCATGCCCAGGCTGGAACCATCGCCAAAGTAATCTTGAATCATATCGGCCAGATACTGCACCGTAATAATGACTTCGGTGATGTTATACCGTTTGAGTAGGTCAAGAATGTGGCTCATGGCTGGCTTGTTAACGATGGGAACCATGGGCTTAGGACGCTCAATTGTAAGGGGACGCAGTCTTGACCCCGACCCACCGGCCATGACCACTGCTCTCATATCAATCTCCTCAAAAGTGTGTCATTACAGTAAGAAGCCTCTGCATAACTATCATACCATAAACTAAGGCAACCGTAAACAACTTTAGTGATTGGCTTTTTAAAAACCAAGGGGCCTACAGCTTACTGCATGGATTGCGAATTTGCTGATCAAAAGGTAATGGATTGTATTTTCTTGAGCGTTGAGTTTGCGTAGGGTTAGCAGAAGGTTGGCATTGTGGATACGTCAAGTTAAATTCCGTACTTGAAGTATAATAAAGGCGTCAATCGAAAGAATTGACACTCTCTTCTCCTCCTTTTGAAAGAGCCGGGTATGAGCAGCCCGGCTTTTTCGATTCTTTTGACATTTGACGAAACTGCCTACCTTGTCTATACTTCCCTCTCCCCTAATTTTAGCTAAGATGCCCTAAAGATTTCCCAGATCTTTAGAGTCTCAAAACCAATGGTGGCAGCCTATGACCGTATCCCGTGATAACTCTAAAATGGTGTATGAGGGTATCAAAGCGGCCGGGATTCGCTACATTTCGGCCCTACCGGAGACTTGGCTGGTTTACCTCTTGCAGTTGGCCGAAGATGACCCTGAGATGACCTTGGTTGAAGTAGCCAAGGAAGAGGAAGCTATCGGCATCGCTGCCGGCGCTTACTTTGCCGGTAAGCCTAACGCTCTGCTGATGCAAAATCACGGCTTTCTGGCCAGCATTAATGGTATTGTCTCGCTGGCCCTACTCTATCGCATCCCTCTGCTGATGCTGATTGCTCATCGCGGCCACATCGGCGAGCCGTACCCCTGGCACACCCAGGGCGGCATCCTGACCGAGCCGGTGCTGCGCGGCCTGGGCCTGCCCTTTGATTCCATTCGCGACCCCTATAAAGCGGCCAAACAGATCCGCGAAGCACAAACTTTTGCCCTCAGTTCACTTTCTCCGGTGGCGTTGCTGTTGACTCGAGATTTAATGGAGGATTAGCCATGAAACGCGCCGATTGCATTAAGGCCCTCTACCCTGAACTGCACGATCGCCTGGTGGTGACCATCATGGGTGCGTGCGCTCAGGAGTTATACGATTTGGGCCACTGCGATAACTTCTTTTACCTGGAGCATGCGATGGGCCTGGCTTCGTCCATCGGCCTGGGGCTGGCTATGAACCTGCCGGATGAAAAGGTGGTGGTGCTGGATGGTGACGGCTCGGTGCTGATGAATCTGGGGGGACTGGCCACTCTGGCTCGCTACCAGCCGCCCAACCTGACCCACATCATCTTTGATAATGGCAGCCTTCTCTCCACTGGCGGTTTTGCCTCCCATACCACCTCCGGCATTGTTGACCTGGCCACGATTGCCAGGGGCGCGGGCTGCCCCAACGTATCCTTTGTCACCGAAATTTACCAATTTCTGGAAGCTGCCGCCGGCGCCTTTGAAAGCAGCGGGATGGCGACCATCGTGGCCAAAGTGGAAGCGGTTGGCCCCGATCACTATGGGATGGATTTGAAACTGCCGGAAAATGCCTTCCGCTTTGAACGCTACATTAAAGAACGCCAGCAGGCGAAGCAACAAGTAGCAGGCCGCGAAGCTGCCAGATAGCAATTCACTACAGTAGACAAACCTAGTTTCAAGGGAGAAAAACCATGTCATCTATTGCTGATTTGTTGGCCGATTTAGCTGCGGGCAAGATTAAAGTGGTTGATTTGACCCAACCCCTTGGGCCAACCACGCCGGTTATTGACCTGCCCCCGATTTTCGCCCCCTCACCGGGACTGACCATCACGGAGATTTCCCGGTACAACGACCGGGGGCCAGCATGGTACTGGAACACGCTGAACCTGGGCGAGCATACTGGCACCCACTTCGACGCGCCCGTGCATTGGGTGACCGGTAAAGATTTGCCCAACAATACCACCGATACGCTCGACCCCCGTACTTTCATTGGTCCAGCCTGTGTGATTGATGTGCGGGCCGAGGTGGCCCAAGACCCCGATTTTCTGCTCTCGATTGAGGGCGTCAAAGCCTGGGAAGCTGCGCATGGCCAGATTCCGGCAGGCGCGTGGGTGCTGCTGTTCACGGGGTGGGCCAGCCGGGGGAATGACAAGGTCGCTTTCCTGAATGCTGACGCTGAGGGTCCCCATACCCCCGGCTTTCACCAAACCACTTCCGAATTCCTGGCCAGGGAACGCGACGTGCTGGGTGTCGGCGTGGAAACAATTGGCACCGACGCCGGCCAGGCGGGCAAGTTCAACCCGCCCTTCCCTAACCACGGTATTATGCATGGCGCGGGCAAGTATGGTCTGGCCAGCCTATGCAATCTCGATCAACTACCCCCCACCGGCGCGATGATTATCGCCGCCCCGCTCAAAATTGTAGATGGTTCCGGCAGCCCGCTGCGGGTGCTGGCCCTGACCCCGGCGTAAAAATGGAGGAGTGGAAGACTGGAAGGTTGGAAAAAACTGGCTTTCCCTTCTTCCAGCCTTCCCACATACTTGTGACCATTCTTCCACAAGATTTCTATGCTCGGCCCACGCTGACCGTAGCCCGCGAACTATTAGGCCAGCGCCTGGTCCGTGAGCTGGACGGCCAGCGGTTGAGCGGCCTTATCGTCGAAACCGAAGCCTATATTGGCCCCAACGACAGCGCCAGCCATGCTTATGCCAAACGCAATTCCGGTCGGGCCAGGGTGATGTTTGGCCCGCCCGGCCGCACCTATGTTTATTTTATCTACGGCATGCATTTCATGCTCAACATTGTGACCGAGGTGGAAGGTTTCCCCGCGGCGGTGCTCATCAGGGCTGTCGAACCCCAGGAGAGTGTTGATCTCATGCAAACCAATCGTTTCCCCTCTCCTCGCCTCCTCGCCTCCTCGATGCCTCAACTCACCAACGGTCCAGCCAAATTGTGTCAAGCTCTACGCATAGATAAAAAGTTAAACAACTGGGACTTGACTCAGGGCCAGGCTCTCTGGCTCGAAACCGCCCTGGCTGTCCCCGCCGACACCGTTGCCACCGGCCCGCGCGTTGGCATTGACTACGCCCAGCCCGAAGACCGCGCCGCTCCCTGGCGCTTCTGGCTGCGGGACAATCCTTTTGTGTCAAAACGTTGATTGTTGAGACACATTACGGGCGGCGCTGGTGCAATTAAAATGGGTGAAACGTGATGTCGCCCTTCTCAAATTCATTACGTTTCACGTTTTACGTTTTCTTCCCCACTTGTGTTATAATCCGCCCCATCAACCATAGGAGGAACACGCAATGCTCGACTCAGATGATCTGCCCATCCTGCCAATTGGCCTGGCCATTGGTGTGGTGGTCATCCTGGTAGTGCTCATCACGCTGGGGCTGTTATGCAGCCTGCTGTCCATACTGGGCAATCAGCAGACCATCCCCACGGGGTTGATCGGTTTGGCCCTGACCGGTTTCGGCAGTTAGAAGTGGAAGTAAAAGTTTAACTGCTAAATGACGATGATAAAACCGGGGAAATGAGTTGGAATCCTGACCAACATCTATGAGAAGATTTATTTCCTTGAAAGGATCAACGATGCAGCGGAGCCCCTCTAATCCCGGCCGGTGGACAACGTTCGCGGTGGTACTGTTTACTCTGCTAAGTGTGATCAGCATCGGCGTGATTCCCTCGGCGACCCTCGCCCAGACCAGTCCTCTCCAGTTGACGCCCACCCCAACACCGACTCCTGCCCCCGGCAGCGCCCTCACCGATCCCACAGGGGAACTTGCTGCCGAGGTGCAAAGACTTACGGCTATCGTTGAAAGCCTCCAGGCTGAAATCGAAAATTTAAAAGCGGAAGTACAAAAGCTAAAATCCCAAATTCCTAATTCTCGATCATCAGCCTCCAACCCTACGCTCAAAATTCTGGCCGAACTCGGCGGCCAGCCCTGCCCCGACAGCGATTTCACCTGTGTCACTCTGACTGTGCCCGCAGACCACTTTGATCCGGCTAACCGTCAGACCCTTGACGTGGTCTTTGGCGTCTTGCCCGCGACCGGCGAGCGCAAAGGAATGTTTGTCATCGCCACCGGTGGGCCGGGCGCCGCCGGTCTGGCCTCCGCCGACGCCTATACTTCGGCCTTTGACCCCTCGATCCCGGAGCACTTTGACCTTGTTTTCTTCGACCAGCGGGGTGCCGGGCAATCGGGCGGGCTGCAATGCCCGGCGGCCGCCGCTGCCTACTACGAAACCGAAATCGAGACCAAGACGCCCCAGGGCGAAGCCGTTGCTGCCGCTGCCGCTCAGGAATTCAGCGAAGCATGTCTGGCCGAACTCGACTCTACGGATCTCTTACCCTACCTGGGCACGCGCCAGGCCGTCGAAGACCTGGAACTGTTCCGCCAGGCTATGGGCGATGACAAATTCTGGCTGTACGGCGAGAGCTACGGCACTCAGTTTGCCCAAACCTATGCCGCCGCCCATCCAGAGCAATTGGCCGGCCTCATTCTCGACGGCACGGTAGACTTGACCCTGACCGGCTTTGAATATTACGAAGAGTGGGCGCGGGCCTTTAATGATGTGTTGGTGATGACTCTCGAAGCCTGCAATACCGACGAGGAGTGCGCCGACGATATGGGCCAGGATGCCTTGAAAGTTTATGACGGCCTGGCGGCGCAACTGGCCAAAAGCCCGCGCCCCTTTACCTTCCCTCTGCCTTCCGGCGGCGCTGCCGAGCGCGAATTCAGTCTGGCCGACCTGGAAGTGGCTGTCTCCAATTACCTCTACTCGGAAGCTTCGCGCTTGCTGTTACAGCGGGCGCTGGCGGCTGCCGCCAGTCAGGATGATCTGGTTCCGCTGGCCCGGCTGCTCTACGACTCGCTGAGTCTGGACCCCGAAACGCTGGAGGCGATACCCGACCCCACTTATTCTGATGCCGTTTATTATGGGGTGGAGTGTCTTGATTACGCCGTCCCCGGCGATAGCAGCGCCGAACGGGCCGAAACCTACCTGCGGGCCGGTGATCCCACAGATACCGCCGTCCCTCGCCTGAGCAGCATCTTTTATGGCGACCTGCCTTGCGCCTTCTGGCCCACCACCCCGGCGGCGGGCCCACGTCCGGCCCCGTTGACTGCCGAGAACATTCCCACGCTCGTCCTCGGCGCTACCGCCGACCCGGCCACTCCGCTGGAGAATGGCCAACGGGTCTTCAGTCGCCTGGCTAATGGCTATCTTATTACCACCGAGGGCGGCGCCCACGTTACTTTTGGCTGGGGCAACGCCTGTCCGGACGATCTTGTCACTGCGTTCTTGGTCGAAGGCAAGATGCCGGAACAGCGCGAAACTACCTGCGACGGGGTCGTCGCCGAGGCTTATGTGCCGCTCCCCCCGGTGGATGCCAGCGCCTTTGCTGACCCCCTGGAAGCTTTGCTCTCTGCCGATACCGAGATCAATCACTTGCCGGAATATTACTATTGGGATACGGTAACGCCGACCTCGGTTGGCTGCCCACGCGGCGGGACATTGGCCTTCTCAGCCGGAGATACGGGCGACAAGTTTAAGCTAACCAACTGTGCCTTCTCGGCTGGTTTTGCCATGACCGGAGTCGGCCTATACTCGTATGATCTCGGCAGCTTTACCCTGGATGTCGCCGTCACTGGCCCGGCAGGCGTCACCGGCAACCTGCTTTACGAGCGCAATGAGAACGGGGCCATTAAAGTAACAGGGGATTATGCCGGGGAGCTGGTTGATTTGTCGGAGGAGTAGTTAGTAGACAGTCACTGTAATTAAATTAAGGAGCATCCCGAGTAGGTGAGCGAAGCGAAACTGTATCGAGGGGTGCGACAGAGTTGTATAGAACTTGCCAAGCCGCACCCTTCGATACGCGCTACACTCCGTTTCGCGCTACTCAGGGTGCTTTCCGCTTAACTTAATCATATTGCGTAGCCAGTACCTGGATTTTCTGACTACTGCTTCAACCCGTACCGTTTAATCGCCTCATCCAAAATGCGGTTCACTAACTCTTCGTAACTCCAGCCATAGGCCGTCGCTTCAAGGCAGAGGTCAGAGTAGCCGGGATTCAGGCCGGGCAGGGGGTTCACTTCCAGGATGTAAGGCTGGTCGTTATCGCTGGCGTCAAGCCGGAAGTCTACCCGAGCCACATCGCAGCAGCCAATCACGCGGAAAGTAGCGGCTGTATACCAGTTCAAATCCTCAACCTGAGTCTCGCTGAGTGGGGCTGGGCAGAAATAGTGAAATTCGTGAGCCAACTCCACCTTCATCCGGCTGGTATAAAGGCCGGCCTCTTCCTCCGGATATTCAGCCATATTGACCTCCAGCGGCGGCAGAAAATCTAACCCGCGCAAGATGCGGGGCGCCGCTTCGTCTTCAGGCACGCGCCGGGCTACCGGACCGGTCAGATTGCCGACAACGCCGACGGTTACTTCGCGGCCTTCAATATAATGCTCAACCAGCGCCGGTTGATTATACCGCTCAAAAATGCGCGGGAGTCGAGACCGCAGTTGGGCCTCATCCTGCACTATGGACTCGGCGCTGACCCCCATGCCGGTGCCTTCCCGGCTGGGCTTGACAAACAAGGGGAACTTCAAATCCGGGTCGAGCGGCTCGTTGACTCGCTCAATGGTCTGGAAAGGCGGGGTCGGCAGGCCGTGATAGGTCAGCACTCGCTTGGTCATGGGCTTATCCAGGGCCAGGGCCAGGGTCAGGACGCGCGAGCCGGTGTAAGGGATCTGCAGCATCTCCAGCATAGCCGGGACCTGCGCCTCGCGACCATCGCCAAAGTGCCCCTCGCAGATATTGAAACAAATATCGGGCTTGACCTGGCGCAAATTGTCGTAAAGGGTCACATCCCCTTCCAAAAAAGTGACGTCATGCCCCCGGCTGGCCAGGGCACTGCTAATCGCTTCGACGGTCTCCTCCGAGTCCAGGTCATCCCAGTAGTCAGGCGACATGCTGGGCCAGGTCGGCGCATTCTTTTTTAAGTTGGCTAACAGGGCAACGCGCATGGTTTTAATTTATCCCTCTCTTTTCCCTGAATAGATAAAAAATGCCGGAAGTGGTTAACTCCCGGCAATATACTATAATCAGTTTTACGGCTGCGGCAATATGCTGCCACTCAATTGACTCGCTACTGAATAGCGTAACTTACCTGCAATCGGACGGTGACCTCGATTTCACCGGGCGAGATGGGGCCAACGCCGCCACCGCCTACACCCTGAGCATAACTGGCCGTATCAAAGAGAGGTCCAGGACCCTGAACTACTTCGCTGACCTGGACCACCTCGCCCAAAGTTACCCCGTTCAAACCGGCCAACTCCTGGGCTTTGGCCTGGGCATCACTTACGGCCTCTTGGCGGGCTTGCCCCTGTAACTCAGCCGGGTCGGCGATATTAAAAGTAATGCTGTTGATCGTATTCGCCCCGGCTTCAATGGCTGCGCCGAGCGTAGTCGTTACTTTGTTCAAGTCACGGATCGTCACATTGACCGTGTTGCTGACGTGATAGAGGGTTTGGGTAGACTGGCTACCGTCGGGAGCGTAGGGACGCTCGACCCAGATGTTAAAGAATGAAGTCTGGATGTCATTTTCGGCGACACCCTGAGCTATGAGCGTATCCAATATATTCTGCATGGCTGCCGCGGCTTCGTCGCTGGCCTGCTTTACATCCGCATTGATGATTTCCACCCCAATGCCGGCCTGGGCGATGTCGGGCCTAACCCTCACCTTGCCCTCGCCAACAACTGTAATTGAACGTTCTGCCGGTACTGGTGGAGTAGTTTGCGCCGCCGCTACAGGTTGGCTAAACCCAACCAGCCCAACGACCAGTCCGCCGAGTAAAAGCACTACTGCCGCCGTGGCAGCCATTATAATCGTTAAATGATATTTGCTTTTCATAACCTTTAATCTCCTTAAATAATTTAGTAGGTTAACTTCTTACAGCTTTGTAGACGATAATTTAGCTCAAAAAGTTCCCAACTTCAAGCCGAAATCTTAATATTGGAGAATTAATCCAATTTTGACATCATCCTGCCACAAACCTGAGGTATAATAGACATATTCTCATAAAGCCAAATGGCTAGAGGCGAGGACAATGCCCCAACGTATACTGATCGTGGACGACGAGCCGGCGGTGCTTGACCTGCTGGCCTACAACCTGCGCCGGGCAAATTACGAGGTGTTGACCGCCGCCGATGGTCGAACCGCCCTGCGTCTGGCCCGCGATACTGTCTTTGATTTGATTTTGCTCGATTTGATGCTGCCTGAGCTGGATGGGTGGGACGTTTGCCGCGAACTGCGCCATTCCAGCCAGGTGCCGATTATTATGCTGACCGCGCGGGATGAAGAGGTGGATCGGGTCGTTGGGTTGGAGCTAGGCGCCGATGATTATGTTTGCAAGCCGTTCAGCGTCCGCGAGCTAATGGCCCGTATCAAGGCTGTCTTGCGCCGGGCCTCCCCCGAAGCCGTCGAGAGCCGGCCGGTTACCCGCTTGACCGGCCCAGGCGGCCTGACCCTGCACGTCGAGGCGCGAGAGGCCCTGGTTCAGACCACACCCCTCGATCTGACCCGCCTGGAATTTGATCTGCTGCACACACTGTTAGCCCATCCGGGGCGGGTTCTCTCCCGCGAGCAGTTCCTGGAGCAGGTGTGGGGCTACGATTATCCCGGCGACGCCCGCGCCGTAGACAGCGCTATCAAACGCCTCCGGGCCAAACTGCGCGCCGCCAACCCGCAGGCTGACTGCATCGCCGCCGTGCGCGGCATTGGTTACAAGCTCAAGCGGAACGACGAGCCATGACCTCGCTGCGCACCCATCTCACCCTGACTTATCTGCTGGTCATTTTGGTGGGCATCGCCGTGGCTGCGCCCCTGGCCTGGTTGTCGGTGGAGCAGTTGTATCTCGACACCCAGCAGGCCAATCTGTTGGCTCAGGCCCAACTGGTCGCCGCCGCCCTCCAATCCTCCCCCTCTTCTCTCCCGGGGACTGAGAGTGGTTATTCGCAACTGGCCAATGTTGCCCCCGGCATTCACACCCGTGTCATCGCAGCGGAGGGGGCGGTGGTGATCGAGTTGCCGGCTGCCCCAGCGCCTGACCAGGCTGCCGTCGCTCTGCTGCCGGCCCTGGCCCAAAACGCCGCCGGGACGGTCTCCCCGCAGGAGTTGTTGAGCCGGCCCGAAATTGTCCAGGCGCTCTCCGGCCAGCCGGCGACAGCGATTCGGCCGGTTGAGGCAGCCGGAGGACGGCGTGTCTTGTACGCAGCCGCGCCCGTTTTGGCCGAGAATGGTCGCATCTCGCGCCTGGTCTACCTGGCCAGCCCGCTGCCCAATACGGGTTGGACTGCCCTACCGGTCGCCACACGCTGGTGGTTGGGCGGAGTTTTGGTTGGGGCGGTAATTTTGGCGACGGCTGTCGGCTGGGGGCTGGCCCGGCGTATCGCCGGCCCGCTGCACCAACTGGCCCAGGCAGCGACGGCTGTCGCTGGGGGGGATTTACACCAGGCAACCCCGGAAGATAGTTCTATCACCGATCTGCGTGACCTCAGCCGCGCCTTCAATACGATGACTACCAGCTTGCGCCAGGCCGACCAGTTGAAAACCACCTTTATTGCCGATGTGAGCCACGAACTGCGCACCCCGCTGACCGCTCTCAAGGGGACCCTGGAAACCTTGCAGGATGGCGCGGTAGACGATTTGAAGGTGCGTGACCGCTTCCTAGCTTCTATGGCGGCTGAAACCGAGCGCCTGATCCGGCTCGTCAACGACCTGTTGATGCTGACCCGCGCCGATGCCGGCGTGCTCAAGCTGCGCCTCCAGCCGCTGAATTTAGCTGACCTGGTCCACGCGCGTGTTGAGTACCTGACCGGCCTGGCAACTCAGCGGGAGGTGGGTTTGCGAATCGCTGGACCGGCGGAAGCAGCGCCAACTTATGTCTCCGCCGATGCCGACCGCCTGGCCCAAGTGCTCGATAACTTGTTGGATAACGCCCTCCGTCACTCCCTGCCAGGAACTGAAGTAACTATCACCCTGACCGCAGCCGCCGGCGAAATCTCTTGCGCGGTTGCTGACAGCGGCTCCGGCATCCCGGCTCAACACCTGCCCTTCATCTTTGAGCGTTTCTATCGCGCCGACCCGGCCCGCAGCCGCAGCCTGGGTAACAGCGGTCTGGGACTGGCCATCGCTCGCGCCCTCGTTCTGGCCCACGGAGGCCGCATCACCGCCAACAGCATTGAAGGCCAGGGCACGACGGTGATGTTTGCCCTGCCTGTTGCTCCAAACTGCCCCTAAACTGCCCTCGTTTTGCCGCTTTCCTGCCTTTGTAATGTGAGATAAAAGAAACAGTAAGCGGTGAACAGTGACTAGTAATCAGTCAGACTGTTCACTGGCTGCTGGTAAATGATAACCGTCTACTATTTTCCAGGAGAAAAACATATGAAATCCCTTGATCAACTTTTGACAACGGTAGTAGGAGCGGTGGCCGGCGGCGCGCTGGTGTTTAGTCTGGCTCTGGGGCAGCCACTGGCGCGGGCGGCTGAACCAAACTCGGCGAGTGAGCGTGAGGCAAAAAGTGACGAGACGTGTGACAACGGCCGGACCGTTCAAGTAAGTGGTGCGGCGGCCATTAACGTTACCCCGGATCGGGCGCTGCTTCAACTGGG
Source organism: Anaerolineales bacterium (assembly GCA_015075185.1). Lineage (GTDB taxonomy): Bacteria > Chloroflexota > Anaerolineae > 4572-78 > J111 > DSQQ01. The sequence goes on from JABTUW010000001.1 coordinate 2,137,586, forward strand.
GGTGGTCTCTACGGCCAGTACCCCCGAAGAGGTAGAAGCCGAAAACACCGCCACCATCAGAAACATCGTCGAGGCAGTGCGTCAATTGGGCGTAGCCGACAAAGATATCGCCACCGATTATTACCTGGTCCGGCCGATTTATGTGGACTACGACACGATGCAGATCAAAGGCTATCGCATTGACAATGTGGTGGGGATCACTCTGAGAGACGTTAGCCAGGTCAGTGAGGTGCTTATCGTGGCGTTCAGAGCCGGGGCTAATGAGGTGCAAAACGTCCAGTTTTACACCAGTGAATTGCGCCGCTATCGTGACGAAGCCCGCAGCCTGGCTATGAAAGCCGCGACGGAGAAGGCTGCAGCGCTGACCAGCGCCGGCGGGGCACAGGCAGGGTGCCTGCGCAGCATCAACGAGAATAGCTGGTCATATTACCATGGCTCCGGGTGGGGTGGGCGCGACCGGGCCATGTGGACCCAAAACGTCGTTCAAAACGCGCCCGGCGGCGAGCAGCCAACCTCAGAGGAAACCCCGATAAGTGTAGGGCAAATCGTTGTTAGAGCAGAGGTGAATGCGAGTTTTAGTTTGGAGTAAATAACGTAAGGTTTTCTCATCCGAGGAATTGCCGTGCAATACGCCTGGTAAGTTGACAAAACTGAGCAGTTAGATTATATTGCTGAATGAATATTGTTTTATAGACAAAACAACAAGATTTATAACTTGACACATGTGAGTGCACCTCCAGAGCGTAAATATATAGTGCCTGCTGTTGAGCGGGCCATTATCATCCTCCAACTGCTGGCCCAGGAGCCAGAGGGTTTGACCATTTCCCAAATCACCCAGCGATTGGCTGTTCCTAAGAGTACCATCTTTACCATTTTAACCACGCTCAAGCAGTATCGTTTGGTCGAGCGAGTGGAAGAGACAGGGCAATTTCGCTTGGGCATGGAATTATTCACTCTGGGGAGCACCGTGGTCGAACGTCTCAATGTTCGCTCAGTGGCCTATCCTATTCTTAAACGCCTGGCGCAAGATACGGGGCTGACCACCCATCTGGGGATCATGGATCAGGGTGAGGTAATCTACATTGAAAAAATTGAGGGCCGGGGGCCGATTAAAATTTCTTCGGCGTTGGGCCGGCGGATGGGCGTTCATTGTACGGCTTTAGGTAAAGCCATGCTGGCTCAGTTACCCGAAGCTGAGCTTCAACTTATCGTTAATGGCCGCACTTTGCCGCAACGCACTCCCAACACGATAACCTCCTGGGAGGCGCTGCGGACCGACTTGGCCCGGACTCGTGAGCGGGGCTATTCCTTTGATGACGAAGAGAATGAACTTGGTATTCGCTGTCTGGGCGCACCCGTTTTTAACCACCAGCGCGAGATTGTCTGCGCAATGAGCATGTCCGGCCCGCGCGACCGCATCTCTATTGAAAATATCGGTACATTGGCCGGGCAGGTCGTTGAAGCGGCCAGGGAAGTATCGCAAAACTTGGGTTACGTACCCTCATTTTAATATATCGCCTGACGTCCACTGGGTCTCCCGTGATTCATCGCCGGGCTGACCGCTACCCCTGTAGACACCTTATCCTTCAACTAATGTTTTATTAGCAAAACAAATATCTCAATTTAGTACCTTTATAAGGATATTGTTTTATATATAAAACAGTAGTTAAAATAGCAAACTCTAATTTGACACGAAAACTTTTTCTTTGTATACTCGCTTCCGTCACTACGATCTAGTCATCGTCTTCTCATACTTGTCAAATAAATGGAGTCTGGGGGCAAAATCTCCAAAGTGTCTATCCTTTGGAGACAATGGACCCACTATTTGAAAAGTATACCCCTCTCCAATCAATTGCGGTCAGCAACAGAATATTTTTATTGAAGCAATCCACCTTCGACCTGTAAGAGCCGAAAATTTGGCAGAAAGGAGGAAGGCTTATCGGCAAATCTCAATTTAGACTGTCTTGCTTGGATCGATTTCAAAACCAATTATTCTTTTGACCAACTCAAGGAGGGATATTCAGTGAAGAAGACCTTTGTCATCCTGTTCGTGCTGTTGATAACTGCCGGTTTAGCTGTAGCCGGTTGTGGAGCCGCTGCGCCGCCGCAGGCTGCTCAACAACCCGCGGCACAGACTGAAGCCGATGCCGCCCCGACAGAAGCGACCAAAAGTGAAGCTGCGGTTGAGGCGGCGGCTAACCCCGCGGGGTATGATGTGGCGACTTGTTTTGCCCCGGCGTCAAACAACGATAAAACGGTTAAGTTTGATGCCAAACCTGGTCCTTACAAAATTGCGGTCAGCAACTCTTTTATCGGCAACGACTGGCGGACCCAAATGATCCAGATGGCTAAAGCTTACGTCAAGCAGCCGCACGTAGCTCCACTCATTGAGGAGTTTTCGCTGGTCAGTTCAGGCCAGGATGTGGCCGCCCAGATTGCCCAGATGGACAATATGATTGCTTCGGGTGTTGATGCCATTATCCTGAACGCTGCCTCGCCGACCGCTTTTGATGCCGTCATTCGCCGCGCCGCCGACGCCGGGATCATTGTTGTCTCCTTTGATAATGTTGTCACTGCTCCGGAAGCTGTTTTGATCAATGAGGACCAGGTTGAATTCGGCCGGGAGTTGGCCCGAGACCTGGTTAAACGCCTGAACGGTAAAGGCAATGTGGTCATGGTAACCGGTGTGGCCGGCACCAGTGTTGACATTGACCGGACAAAAGGAGGCAAAGAGGTTTTTGCCGAAAACCCGGATATTAAAGTAGTGGCCGAGGTCGTCGGTAACTGGGATACGGGCACAGCTCAAAAAGTGATGGCAGACCTACTGGCGACCCGCGACGATATTAATGGCGTGTGGGCGCAAGGTGGTACCCCCGGCGTGGTTCAGGCCTTTATTGACGCGGGTAAGCCGTTTGTGCCGGTTGCCGGTGAGGCGGAAAATGGGTTCCGCAAGCAATTGGCCGAGTATAAAGATAAGGGTCTGGCGGGTATCTCCGTCGGACAAAGCCCCGGGCTGATTGCCGTCTCCATCCAGGCGGCACTGGAACTGCTGCAAGGCCGTGAACTGCCACGAGTCATCGCCGCTCCGTTGCCCATTGCCACCACCGAAACCCTGGAAAGCGGCGTCAACTACTTCCCTGACCTGCCTGACTCTTTCTTTACACCTATTCAATTCAAGTCTTGCGGAGTCGACCTCAGCGCCAAAGATATCCTGGCTCAATCAGCCGAATAATCCTACAATGGGTGGGCAGGTAAGTTAAGAACTTATCGGCCCACCTCCTTTTAAGCGGCCAGAGGAGTCAATAGTGACTGATCTCGCCACCACCTTGCCTGAACCAGGCCAAAAAATGACTACTTTACCCCTTGTCGAGGCAATAGAAGTTTCCAAACATTATGCCGGTGTGACCGCTCTGGATAAAGCCAATTTTAGTTGTCAGGCGGGTAGTATCCACGCCTTGATTGGTGAAAACGGCGCCGGGAAAAGTACGCTGATTAAAATCTTGGCGGGGGTGGTTACGCCAGACGCGGGTACGTTCAAAATTGACGGCCAGGTAGTCACCCTCGACTCGCCCACGAAAGCGGGTCAACTGGGAATTGTGCCGGTCTTTCAGGAGCTATCCTTACTGCCCCACTTAACCGTCGCCGAAAACATCTTTATCACCAATCCTCCGCGTAACCGCCTGGGTTTAATTGATCGCAAGGCGCTCGACCATCAAACGGAAGAACTTTTCGATAGTTTTGGCTTTCATCACCTTGATCCAGAGGCGCTTCTGGGCGAACTGCCGCTGGCCCAGCGCCAGATGGTGGAAATTGCCAAGGCCCTCTCTCGCCACCCCCGGCTATTAATTCTGGATGAGGGCACCTCGGCTTTGACCATCCGAGAGGTTAAGCTGGTCTTTCAAGTAATGGAACGGCTGCGACAGCAAAACCGCTCGGTTATTTTTATTTCACATAGAATGGATGAAATCGAGGAAATAGCCGATACTATTACCGTTTTCCGCGATGGCCAGGATGTGGGGGTATTTCCGGCCGGTACCGTGGGTCATGACGAACTGGTGCAGAGGATGATCGGCCGCAAATTGGAACAGGTTTTTCCTGAAAAATCGTCCCGCCCAGGGCAGGAGAAGACTCTGCTGGAAGTAAAAAACCTGGGCTGGGAGCACGTCTTACATGATATTAGTTTTAGCTTAGGCCGGGGAGAAATTTTGGGCTTTGGTGGCCTGGAAGGGCAGGGCCAGGGCGAACTCCTCTTCGCTCTCTTCGGCGTCTTGAAAAAGTTGCAAGGCTCTATTTATATTGAAGGCAAACCCGTCCGAATTAATAGCCCGGCTGCGGCAGCGCAGGTGGGGATGGGTCTGGCCCTTATCCCCGAGGATCGTAAAACCGAGGGTTTGCTGCTCCCTCTATCAGTAGGCAATAACATTACCCTGGCTACCGTTGATCGGCGGACTCGTTTGGGCCTGGTAGACGACCGGCGTGAAAAAACAGCCATGCAGCGGGTGATTGACCAACTCAAGATTAAGACAGCTTCGACGCGAGTTCCCGTGCGCAATCTGAGTGGCGGCAACCAGCAGAAAGTGGTCATTGCCAAATGGTTGCTGACTCAGGCCAAAATCCTGCTCTTGTATGACCTGACCCGGGGAATTGACGTGGGCACCAAGCAGGAACTCTATCAATTAATGCGCACCCTGGCGGACGAAGGGACAGGAATTTTATTCTTTTCTACGGAACTGGCCGAGTTGGTCGGTATGTGTGATCGTGTCTTAGTCCTTTACGAGGGGCAGATTCAGCGTGAACTCAAGGGGCCAGAAATTACCGAAGAAAATCTGGTGGCCGCAGCACTGGGCTTAAATACCGCTAACGGTAAAATAGGAGGCTGACTTTGGCTGCTACAACCACGCTATCTGAGGCGAGGGTGTCACCGACCAGACGTTTTATCAAACGTAACTATAAAGTTGGGATAGCCTATCTCATCCTCATTGCTTTGCTGATCGCTTTTGGGGTGTTGCAACCCCGGCTATTCACCAAACCGGTGATTACGGCCACCTCTAATCAAGGTATGGCCCTGGTTTTTGCCGGGATGGCCCAAACAGCCGTGGTCATCACCGGCGGGATTGATCTTTCGGTCGGCCCCATTGTCAGCCTATCTAATTCGTTAGCCTCAACTCTCTTTGGCGATAGCGTCATTGGAGTCATCGGAGTGATCCTGCTGATTTTATTAGTGGGAGCAACGGCTGGTTTGGTGAACGGTCTGATTGTTGTTTACGGCCGGCTTCAGCCTATCATTGTTACCCTGGCCACCGCCTCGATTTACAGTGGTTTTGCCCTGTGGTTGCGACCTCAACCCGGCGGATATGTGCCTCGCTGGTACGGCGAACTGTTGACTGGCCGTATTTTTGACCTTGTTCCAGGGTCGCTGGTTCTCCTCGCGCTGGTCTTGTTATTGGTGTGGATGCCTTTCCGCCGCTCCAAGTTGGGTCTGGCAGTTTATGCTATCGGCAGCAACGAAGCAGCAGCTTATATGAGCGGCCTCAATGTTAACCGGGCCAAGTTAGCTGCGTATACCCTGGGCGGCTTTCTGGCTGCGGTTGCCGGGCTTTTTCTAACGGCACAAACCAGTTCGGGCGATGCCACGATTGGCGCAGTTTACACCCTGCAATCTATTGCCGCGGTTGTTTTGGGGGGTACGTCGCTGATGGGTGGCTCCGGCGGAGTCGCGGGCACGATTGCCGGGGCGTACGTGTTGAGCTTGATCAGTAGCGTTTTGTTTTTTGCCGGGGTTAATCCCCTCTCCCAACCCTTCTTTCAGGGATTGGTCTTGTTGGCGGCTGTCTCTATCGGCGCAACCCGAATTTTTACCATCAAAAACCGGCTGGATATCATGCGTTAAGTAGGTGACTGTCGAGGTTCATAAGATGGCGATTAAGACAACTAGTTCAAAATTTCTGCCACACCTGCGGCTGGCTCATTTAAGTCGAGAGCAGCGGAGCGTGATGATTGCCTACGGTATGATTTTTGTGCTTATAACGTTCGGCTCGTTAGCTATTTCACCCCAATTTGCTTCACCTAATTTTTTATTACTCCAACTTGTCAAAGCGTCCATTTTGGGTATTGTGGTCACCGGTCAGATGATGGTTATTCTGACCGGAAATATTGACCTCTCGGTAAGCTGGACCATGAATTTAGCGGCGGTTCTCTTGACTTCCATCGTGTTCGGTCAAGACGACCGGTTTTGGCTGGGCGCGCTGGCGGCGCTGGGAGTGGGCGTTTTGGTCGGGTTGCTCAACGGTTTGGGCGTAGCCTACCTGCGTATTCCCTCAATGGTGCTAACCCTGGGGATGAATGCCCTGGTCAAGGGAGTGACGATCCTGTACACCGGCGCCCAGCCCAAAGGTGATGCACCCCCCCTCCTGAACTTTGTTGTTCATCAAAGATTGGGCGGCAGCTTATCTCTGGTCGTGGTCATCTGGACCATGGTGGCTATTGCCAGTATTATCGTTTTGCAGCGGAGCGGTCTGGGTCGCAAAATCTACGCGGTGGGCAACAACGAAGTAGCCACCTACCTGTCGGGAGTGAACACCAATCTGGTGCTGGTCAGCGTCTTTGTTATTGCCGGAATTATGAACGCGGTAGCTGGTATTCTGCTGACCGGTTATGCCGGGCGGAGTTATAACGAGATGGGCGAACCCTTCTTACTGCCCAGCATCGCCGCTGTAGTGGTCGGGGGGACCTCAATTCTGGGAGGGTCGGGGCTTTATGCCGGCGCCATCGCCGGCGTGATTATTATTACCTTGCTGGAAAGCATCTTGAGTATCTTACAGGTTTCTCCAGCCGGTCGAAGCGTTATCTTTGGCCTGGTGATTTTGGTGATGCTTTTTCTGTATGGGCGAGGGGCTAGAGTAAGAGAATAGCCCATCATCAAAATAATAAGAGCCTGCTCAAATGAGTTGAGGAGGGCAGAATTTACGCTTCGCATGCTAATATTCAAGAAGCGGAATGAATTCCGCGCTTCGGCAACTACTCCAACTGAAATTGAACATACCCAAGTAACAAACTCAGCTAACCGAGGGAGACGAACTACCCATGCTACAAATCTGTCGTTTTTTTGAACCCGCCGCCGGTCCACACCTGGCGGCTGTTGCGGACGGGCAAGTTTATGACTTGACCGCTACCGGCCAGGCAGTTTTTGCCTCATTAAATGCTTGGTTAAGCTCGACCAGTCAGGGCGGTTTAGCCCAGGCGATGTTACACCTTAGAGATGTAGCCGCCGAACTTAAAGCAGCTTACCACTGGACTGACTTGCAACACCCCCCTAATAGCGGTCAGGCGTATCTATTACCTCCCTTAGATACCCAGGAGGTCTGGGCGGCTGGAGTCACCTATCTGCGCAGCCGCGAGGCGCGCGAGGAGGAGTCTCACCAGATTGGTGTCTACGATAAGGTCTACGACGCTGAACGCCCGGAGATATTTCTCAAAGCGACACCCCAGCGCGTAGTTGGCCCTTATGACTTCATCCGCGCCCGATCCGACTCACGCTGGACTGTTCCTGAGCCAGAGTTGACGGTACTCCTCTCTCCGGAATTACAGGTGGTCGGCTACACTATCGGCAATGATGTTTCTTCGCGAGACATCGAAGGTGAGAACCCGCTCTACCTACCCCAAGCCAAAATTTACTCGCGCAGTTGCGCCTTGGGCCCGGTTATCACCCTGGCCTCCGACCTGAATGGGCCAGTGCTCATTGAGTTGATGATCCGGCGAGCGGATGAAGTTGTTTTTCAAGGGGCAATCAACACCGACCAGATGAAACGCTCTGTTGCCGACTTGATTTCCTATCTGGGCCGCGAGAACGAATTTCCCAACGGCGTATTTCTCATGACCGGTACCGGTCTGGTGCCGCCCGATAGTTACACTTTACAAACCGGCGATATGATCGAAATTAGTATTGAAGGGATTGGGCGATTAGTCAACCCGGTTCAATAAGTACTGTTTGGGCCAAGCGAGGTGTTCGGCCTGTTTCAACTTTTAGGGGTGAAAAAGTATACTTTTTCACCTCTACTCCATGAACTTTCATTTTACCGCCGCTCTTAACCAGCCCGTTCCCTCAACTGCCGTACGTTTTCGGCGATGGCAGCCTTAGTGTTGAAGATGGCTGAACCTATCACCAGCACCGAGGCTCCGGCTTTGACCACTTCGGTGATGGTGGTGGCGTTGATGCCGCCATCCACTTCCAGTTCGGCTGGGGAGCCAATCGCATCGAGCATGGCCCGCAGCCGGGCGATTTTGGCCGTGCTGCCGGGGATATATTTTTGACCGCCAAAGCCGGGATTGACCGACATCACCAGGATCAGGTCTACTTCCGGTAGAATTTCTTCCAGGGTTGAGAGAGGCGTGGCCGGGTTAAGGGTCACGCCAGCCTTGCAGCCCAACTCCTTGATCTGCTGGACCGTGCTGTGTAAATGAGGGCATGTTTCTACGTGGACAGTCAGCCAGTTAGCTCCGGCTTGAGCAAAGTCAGCGAGGTAACGTTCCGGCTGGGCGATCATCAGATGCACATCCAGAGTCAGCTTGGTCACCTGTCGCACTGCCTGAACCAGCAACGGGCCAAAGGTGATGTTGGGTACAAAATTGCCGTCCATGATGTCGAGATGGATCCAATCCACCCCGGCGGCTTCGGCCTCGCGGATTTGTTCGCCCAGGCGAGTAAAATCGGCGGTTAGAATAGAAGGAGCAAATTTAGGGGGCATGGCAAAACTCTTTCAGGTTAACTCTTCCAATCCTTCTCGATCCAGAATCTCAATCCGGTGGCGATCTATCGCAATCAATTCAGCCTCTTGCAGCTCTCTGAAGGCGCGGGCGACCATCTCGCGGACCGTGCCCAGGTGGGCCGCAATTTCATCCTGAGTCATCCGGCGGTGGCTCAATTGGCCGCTCTCTTCACTTTGCTGCAACAAAAAGGCAGCCAGCCGCCCCGTTACCGACAAAAAGGAGAGGTTATAGACCCGCTGGACCAACTGGCGGCAGCGCATAGCCAGATTTTTGATAATCATCTCGTTCAGCGCCGGAAACTGGCGGCGCAAGCGAGTCAAAGATGTTTCGGTAATAACCCAGACCGTCGAATCTTCCAGAGCAGCGAAGTTGGCCGGGTTAGGGCCGCCATCCACCACCGGCACTTCGTTGCACGAGTCGCCGGGGCGCAAGGTGACCATAACATGTTCTCGTCCGGCCTCGGACAGGCGGTAAACTTTACAGAGACCCTCGACCACCAGGCACAGCCCAGCATTGGGTTCCCCCTCTAAAAAAATAATTTCCCCGGCCCGATAACGCCGAACTACCACCTCCCGCGCTACTATCTCCAGGGCATTGTCATCTAAAGCCCGAAAGTAGGGTACACCCTTGATAAAGGCTTTGCTCCTGTCGTCAACCGCAGCCAGCATAGCTGTCCCTCTGCCAAAAATTTTGAATTAACATTATCTCCCTATCAACATCCTGTGTCAAACTCCAGACAAAGTTGAGTTTACTAAATGTGACTTTTGTCACATTCTTTTAGGTTAACTATTGGTATTATTGAGGATGAAGCGTGATAGCCTATGATTTCAGATTTCCTACCTCAAATAGACTTGGCAAAGTGCATTGGGTGTGATTTATGCACCAAAGTCTGCCCTACTCATACCCTGGCTGTGGTGAACGATCTGGCTATGGTCGTCCATCCCGAAGCGTGCGATTATACCGGCGCCTGCCAGGAAATCTGTCCCACTCAGGCCATCAGCTTAACCTATGAAATTATTTTTACGACAACCCAAGGAAGGGAGCCTAGCCAAAAACAAGCCAATGAACCAACCATCCCTAAGCTGTAAAAAATTAAAGATCAACAAGATCAAGGAGAAAGGATAATGAAACGAAACATTTTGATCCTCATTGTATTAACTGTTCTGTTTGTGGGGGCTTGTTCCTTAGTGCCCAAGCAACCAGAAGGACCTGCTCCTGTCAGCAGTGGTGGGCAGACCAGCACTGGCAGTGAAGCAGTTCCGGCTGGCAGCGGCCTCAGCGCCGATGCCGCGGCTATTGCCCAGGCTCGCGGCCTCAGCCCGGCGGATGTCACCGCCGCGCTAAAAACCTTTGTGCCCTCCGGCAAGCGTGACGATTATGTTATTTTCTCGTCGGGCGGCCACGCCGGGCAAATATTTGTGATTGGTGTGCCGAGCATGCGCCTTCTGAAGACGATCGCCGTTTTTACTCCAGAGCCGTGGCAAGGCTGGGGTTTTGGCGCGGGCAACAAAGTGCTGGATGAGGGCGATGTCAACGGTAAACAAATCCGCTGGGCCGATACCCACCATCCGGGTTTAAGTGAAACAGCCGGTGATTACGACGGCCAGTTTGTCTTTATCAACGACAAGGCCAATGCTCGCGTTGGTGTGGTTGACCTGCGTGACTTTGAAACCAAGCAAATTGTTAAGAACCCCGTCGCAGTGATGGATCACGGCGGCACCTTTGTGACCCCAACACGGAGTATGTGGTTGAAGGCGGCCAGTATTCCGCGCCTTTGGGCTGGGATTATGCTCCGCTGTCCGAGTATAACGAAAAATACCGGGGCCATGTCACTTTCTGGAAGTTTGACCGGGAGCAGGGGCGCATTGACCAGAGCCTATCCTTTGCCATTGAACTGCCCCCTTACTGGCAAGATTTGTGCGACGCCGGTAAGTTGGTCAGTGACGGCTGGGTCTTCTGCAACTCGCTCAACACCGAGCGGGCCACCGGCGGCGTCGAAAAGGGCAATCCTCCCTTTGAGGCCGGCGCTTCTCAAAATGACACAGACTACCTGCACATCTTCAACTGGAAGAAGGCCGAAGAAGTTTTCAAAGCCGGCAAGTTTGAAACGATTAAAGACTTTCCGGTCATCTCGATCAAAACGGCAGTTGAGGAAGGTATCCTCTTCCTGGCCCCCGAACCCAAAAGCCCGCACGGGGTAGATGTGACCCCTGATGGTAAATTTATGGTCGTGGCCGGCAAATTGGACCCACACGTAACCATTTACAGCTTTGATAAACTCCAGAAAGCGATTGAGGCCAAAAAGTGGGAAACCGATGATTACGGCATCCCAGTGCTGCCCCTGGACGACGTGAAAGAGGCCCAGGTTGAGTTGGGCCTGGGGCCGCTCCACACCGTTTATGATAACCAGGGCTATGCCTATACCAGCCTCTTCCTGGATAGCGCGGTGGCCCGCTGGACCTTGGGCGGCGATTTTGCAGACAAGCATCCCGAAGAACCCTGGACCTTAGTGGCCAAAATCCCCGTACAGTACAACATCGGCCACATTACTGCCGCCGAAGGTGACACGGTTAGTCCCGATGGCAAATATGTAGTGGCTTTGAACAAGTGGGCCATTGACCGCTTCCAGAACGTTGGCCCGCTGCTGCCGCAAAACTTCCAATTGATTGACATTGACAACACCGGTGATAACATGCAAGTTATCTATGATATGCCGATTGGGATGGGCGAGCCGCACTACGTCCAGATGATCAAGGCTGATAAACTCAACCCCTGGGAAGTATATCCCGAAATCGGCTGGGACCCCGAAACCCAATCCATCTCTCCCAATGCGGTGAAACCGGGTGAGGAAAAAGTGGTGCGCAATGGCAAGAATGTCGAGGTCTTTATGACCGTCGTGCGCTCCCATTACACCCCGGAGCACGTCGAAATTGAGCAGGGCGACCACGTGATCTGGCATCTGACCAATATCGAACGCGCTTACGACGCCACCCACGGTTTCTCGATCCCGGCTTACAATATCAACCTGAGCCTGGAGCCGGGTGAACACCAAACGGTCGAATTCGACGCCGACGTGCCGGGTGTCTTCAGCTACTACTGTACTGAGTTCTGTTCGGCCTTACACCTGGAAATGACCGGCTACTTCCTGGTCAAGCCGAGTGGGTCACAGGCAAGTTTGAACAAGTAAAACGTAAAACGTGAAGCGTGAAACGTGAGGAAAGTCTAGTTGAGTCTCTCACGTTTCACGCCGCAGGATTAAATCGTAATCGTAGATGAAGGTATTTCTATGATGGCTTCAGAAAAATTTCAGCAAATTGTCGGTCCCCGCGCTCCCGCCGAAGAATTGGCCGCGCACCGCATGCGTTACCTCTGGCCGACCCTGTGCCTGGCCGGAGCAGCAGTATTAATCATTATCTCGATCTTTTTACCCTACTGGAGTTTGGTGCTCCACGCGCCGCAGTATCCCAAAGGGCTGGTGGTCAATGCCTATATCAACCACCTGGAAGGGGATGTACAGGAGATTGACGGCCTGAATCATTACATCGGCATGCGGCCGTTAGGTGAGGCCGCCCAGATGGAAAAAAGGTTTTCCATCTTTGCCATCAGCGCGCTGGCCCTCCTGGTTCTGGCGGCAGTGTTTATTCACTCTCCCTGGTCACTCCTGCTAAGCCTGCCCGCTGTGTTAATCCCGCCCGTTTTCCTGGCCGATCTCTTCTTCTGGCTCAATCATTTTGGGCAAAATCTTGACCCACGCGCGGCGCTCTCCAACTCGGTTGAGCCGTTTACACCCGCCATTTTGGGTGAAGGCGTTATCGGCCAATTCCGTACCGTGGCCTATGCTGATTTTGGCTTGCTCGTAGCCTCGGCAGCGTCCATCCTGATTTTGGTGGGGCTTTACCTGCAGCGACGAGCCTACAAGCCGCTGGTTGACCGGGAACAGACCGTAGACAGTAATCAGTAGCCAGTTAGTCAGTAGATAGGGATATAAACTGGAGTGCAGACCTGGGTCTGCTGAAATGAGTTCTGGCCTCCCATAGCTTTCATTGTGAGTAATCGTGAAACGTTTAAGTATCATCTTTCTCAGCAGCTTAATACTCGTCGGTTTTATTCTCCTCCCGGCTAACTCTGCATCTTCTTCATCCTTCATCCCTCATCCCTCATCCTTTAACCTACAAGCTGCCCTTGACGCTGCCCAGCCCGGCCAGACCATTCAAGTCCCGTCAGGAGTGTATCAAGGCAATTTCACGATATCCAAACCTGTCACCCTGGAGGGTGTGGACTGGCCCATTCTCGATGGTAATAACCAGGGTACGATCATAACCATCAACGGCACGCCCGATGTGACAATTCGGGGCCTGGTGATCCGCAACACGGGCACGCGGTTGGACAAAGAGGATGCGGGCATTGCCGTCAATCAATCACCGCGCCTGGTTGTGGAGAATAACCGCCTGGAAAACATCCTCTTCGGTATCAAAGTGAAGGACTCGGCAGACAGCCAAGTGGTCAACAATATCATCGGCGCTAAAAAAGATTTGGATGTGGCCGCTCGTGGCGACAGCCTGCTCATCTGGTACAGCGAGAATAGCCAGGTTATCGGTAATCAGGTAAGCCACGGGCGGGATGTGGTCTTGTGGTACAACAACGGCGCTGTCATCCGTGATAATGTTATCTTTGGCAACCGTTACGGCCTGCATTTTATGTACTGTGATGATAACATAGTTGAAAACAACCGCTTGGAAGCTAACTCGGTCGGCGCATTCCTGATGTACAGCCGCCGACTGGCCCTGCGTCACAATATCTTTGCCAACAATCGTGGGCCAAGCGGCTACGGCATCGGCTTGAAAGACATAGACGGCGTCGAAGCAAGCGACAATCTCTTCAGCGGCAACCGGGTGGGCATGTATTTTGACAACTCGCCCTGGTCGGTGGATGTCAGCCAGCATTTTCAGCGCAACGCCTTTACTTACAACGATATCGGCCTGCTCTTTGCGCCCAGCGTCAAACGCAATTATTTTAGCCAAAACAGCTTTATTGATAACAGCGAACAGGTCGGTTTGACGACCGGCGGCGTTTTTGCGGGGAACAGTTTCACGGTAAACGGCCAGGGCAACTTTTGGAGCGATTACACCGGCTACGACGCCGATGGGAACGGCTTAGGTGATCTGCCCTACGTATCTAAAAGCCTTTTTGAAAATATGATGGACAAAAACCCGGCCCTGCGCCTGTTCCAACTCAGCCCGGCCCAGCAAGCCATCGAACTGGCCGCGCACGCCTTCCCAATTTTCCAACCCCAGCCCAAATTCAGCGATGATGCGCCGCTGCTGGAGCCAATTACCCCCGCTGTGCCGCTGCCTCCCCCTGGCCCGGCCTGGCCGATGTGGCTGATCGCCGGAACGTGGCTGTTCATTGCGGGTGGGGTTCTTGTTCTTGCCAATTTAGCACGGGTCAAGGATCGAGTCTTACCTGTTATCTCCTCAGTAAATGGCCCTCACCCCCGGCCCCTCTCCCAAAAGGGGAGAGGGGAGAAAGTCCAAAGTTCCCTCTCCCTCTGGGAGAGGGTTAGGGTGAGGGCTGCCCACCCAAATTCAAATTCCTGGGGAAAGCCCATGATTAAAGTCACCAATCTCACTAAAAAATTCGGTAACTTCACCGCTGTTGACGCCCTTACTTTTGAAGTAGCCGCTGGCGAAGCGGTAGCCCTGTGGGGGCCTAACGGAGCCGGCAAGACCACCATTATCCGCAGCCTGTTAGGGCTGCTCTCGGCCAGTGGAGAACTGCGGGTTAATGGCTTCGAGGTGGAAAAAGAGGGCAAAAAGGCCAGGGCCGCCATCGGTTATGTGCCTCAGGAGCTGGCTTTTTATGATGATATGTCGGCGCGGGACACCTTGCTGTTCTACGCGGCGTTGAAACATGTGCCGGCGGGTCGGGTGGACCGGGTGCTGGCCGAAGTTGGGCTGGCGGCGCACGGGGCTAAAGCGGTCACGGCTCTCTCCGGGGGTATGAAACAACGCCTGGCCCTGGCCAGCGCCCTCCTGGCCGACCCGCCCATTTTGGTACTCGACGAGCCAACCAGCAATCTGGACACTGCGGCCCGGGATGAATTTGTCAAGTTACTGCTGCGCCAAAAAGCGCAGGGTAAGACCTTGCTCTTTACCTCGCACCGTCTGGAAGAGGTGGAACTGCTGGCTGACCGGGTGCTCGTGCTGGAAGGGGGTAAACTCAGCCTCACCTGTCACCCGGCTGAACTGGCCGGCCGCCTGGGGATGGCCCTCACGCTCAAGATCATCATGCCCGAACCGATCCGGGATAACGCGCTCACCCTGTTGAAGGCGCGCGGCTTTACGGTCAGCCGTAATGGGATTGGCTTGCGGGTAGCGGTGTCGCCCAAAGCCAAGATGGCTCCGCTGCACACCCTGTGGGCGGAGAACATCGAGGTGAATAATTTTGAATTGGAGAATTCGCAGGAATAGCGGGAAACGGTACGAACAATGGACCCAAGAATCGTCGGCACGTTGCTCAAGAAAGAAATCAATGACTCACTCAACAACCGCTGGTTTATGTTGTACGCCGCTGCTTTTACCGGCCTGGCCTTGCTGTTGTCGTGGCTGTCGCTCAGCGGCGGGGGTATGGGCTACAGTGGCTTTGCCGGGTTTGGCCGCACGGCTGCCAGCCTGGTCAATCTGGTTTTGTTAATTGTGCCCCTCATGGGCTTGACGATCGGTGCGGGCGGTATTTCGGCGGAACGGGAGCACGGCACCCTGCACTATTTACTGGCCCAGCCGGTCAGCCGGGCCGAGGTCTTGCTGGGCAAATACCTGGGACTGGCGGCCTCGCTGTTGGGAGCGCTGGCTTTAGGGTTTGGTTTATCCGGGGTCATCATTGCTGGCCGGGGCGGTCAGACCGATGCGGGTGCATACGGCTTGTTGGTGATTTTTTCCTTCACCCTGGCCCTGGGCATGTTGAGCCTGGGATTTCTGATTGGGATTTTGACCCGCAAAGCAGCTATGGCCACAGGCATTGCCCTGTTCTTATGGTTAGTGTTGGTCTTTGTCGGCGACCTGGGCTTGATGGGGACAACCCTGGCCTTTAAGTTGCCCATTCAGGCGGTGTTCAATCTGGCTCTCATCAACCCCCTGCAGGTATTCAAAATGTCGGCCCTGATGAGCATCAATGCGACCCTGGATGTGCTGGGCCCGGCCGGGATCTATGCCATCCAAACCTACCGCGATAACTTAACCTGGATGTTCCTGGGCGCCTTGTTTGCCTGGATTATTTTACCTTTATTGGCGGCTTACGGAGTATTTGCACGAAGAGGGGATTTATGAAAAAGTTAGGGATTGGGTATCAGGGATTAGGGGTCAGGGTTTGGGTATCAGAGGCCGGAGATAATGCTTCACGCTTCAGAGCCAAAGGCCCCCTATGGGCGTTTCACGCCTTACTGTTGGCCTTGTTGCTTCTAGTTCTCTCCGCCTGCGCTGGCGCGGCCACCGCCGAACCGGCCCCGCCGACCATCCATTACGGCGAGGACGTCTGCGAGTTATGCGGCATGATTATCAGCGAGGAGCGCTACGCCGCCGGCTACATCACCGCCGATGGTCAGCAGCACATTTTTGACGATATTGGCGACATGTTCCAGGCACAGCCGGCCAATAACCAGGAAATTATTGCCTTTTTTGCCCACAATTATGACAACAACCAGTGGATTCGGGCTGAAAAGGCGACGTTTGTGCAAAGCAAAGGGCTGCGCACGCCGATGGCTTCGGGCCTGGCTGCTTTTGAGTCGGCGGAAAAGGCCCAGGCTTTTGCTGCCGAGTTCCAGGGAGAGTTGATGATCTTCAGCGAGGTGTCGGCCTATTACCAAGCCAACCCCATGCCGGAGATGCAACACAAACAAGGTATGGAGCACAATCAATGAAAGGCAGGGTTAAAATGGCGACGGCAGCAAATACGAACGTGGTGGAACCTTTTGCTCAGCTTAACGGCCAGTCCAAACCCCAAAGCTGGGAGTTAGCCGGTCTCCAGCCGGCCCCGGAAGAGGAGTGGCAGCGGCTGCGCGAATTCTTGAGCCTGGGGTCGGACGACATCCGGGCCATGCTGGAAACAGTGGAGCCGCTCTTTCGGCGGGGTTATGAATTGGTGGTGGGCAATTATGATTACCTGCTCAAAAATCACGAAACAGCCGTTATCCTGGGCTGGGAGCGGGGCGCCGATCCGGAGCACCTCTCCGAGCGCCGCCGCTTTTTCACCGTCTGGCTGGCCCGGACCCTGGGCCTGGACCTGAGCGATGATTTTGCCCGCTATCTCTTCCGGGCCGGCCAACTGCACGCCGGGCATGGCCCGCGCCAAACCCACGTGCCGGAAATATTTGTCACCGGAGCGATCAGCCTGGTCAACGCTGCCTTTGCCCGCTTCTTAACTGAAGAAATGCCGGGAGCAGCCATTGTGCCGGCTGCGCTGGCCGGTTGGAACAAGGTGTTGACGATGCATTTGCACATGATGCTGCTGGGTTATCAAAGCGCCCTCGCTCTGGATAGCGGTGACTTCCAGGTCAAAGTCTCGATTTTTGGCCGGATGCGGGCGCTGATGGGTGGTCAAGAGTTGAAAGTGGCTTTGCCTACCGGCGCATCTATGACCGTCGCTCTGCGAAAACTCTTTAACTACTTTCCCCAGGCTCGCAGTGAAATTTTTGACCTGCACTGGCTGGGCGGCGAGCGCGACGACGCTACCGGCACACCCTGGTTTGTCGTTCAAAAGGGTTACGCCATCAAACCAATGTGGCGCGTTCTGCTCAATGGCCGCGATCTGAGTTATATCGGCGGGCCGGAAATTAGTGTGGCGCCAGGGGATGAAATCAGCATCTTCCCGCCGGGACGATAAAGATCAATAACAATTCAACGCGAAGGAGATTTAATGGAATGAAAAAGATGGTTTACCTGCTGGCTATCATATCCCTCATAACCGTCTTGAGTCTTACAGCTTGTGGCGGCGGGTCCGAGCGTCTCTCCCAGTCGGGAGAAAACAATACCGGCGTCGTCCAGGCCGCCGAAGCGCCGGCCACGGTGGGAGACTCGGCCGCAGGGCAAAAGCTGTTTGCAAGTACTTGCTCAGCCTGTCATGGACCTGCCGGGGAAGGTTTGCCCGGCCTGGGTAAGGATATGACCACCAGCGAATTTATTGCCGGCAAAAGTGATGATGAGTTGGTCGCCTTTATCAAGGT
Organism: Anaerolineales bacterium; assembly: GCA_015075185.1. Lineage (GTDB taxonomy): Bacteria > Chloroflexota > Anaerolineae > 4572-78 > J111 > DSQQ01. The sequence continues at coordinate 2,155,569 of JABTUW010000001.1, forward strand.
GGGGCGTGACCCCAGTGACCCGCTCAACACCACCGGCGTAGCCATGCCTCCCAAAGGCGGCAATCCGGCTTTGAGTGAAGAAGATTTATATCACCTTGTCGCCTACATGCGCACTATTCATAAGCAATGAAAACTGGCCGTCAAGCCTTAATCAAGTTTTTTAACGAGGAGCTACCTAATGATGACCGACAATTCCTCTCCGCATGACAGCGGTAATTTATACATCGCCTCTATTTTGGGCATTTTGTTGATGGTGGTGGCCGCGGCCGTTGTCTGGGTCGCCCAGGTCAGGCCGTCGGTGGCTGTCGAAGCTGCTCCGGTTGAACAACCGGCTTCTGCGCCAGCTCAACCCGAATCGGCTCCGGCTCAAACTTCTACGGGTGACCCGGCGGCGGGCCAGGCCAAATTTGCCCAAACCTGCTCGGCCTGCCACGGCCCGACCGGAGAAGGCATACCCAACCTGGGCAAAAATTTAGTCACCAGTGAATTTGTGGCCGGTCAAACGGATGAACAACTGCTGGCATTTATCAAAGTTGGCCGCCCAACGTCTGACCCGCTCAACACCACTGGCATAGACATGCCCCCCAAAGGCGGCAACCCCGCTCTAAACGATACGGATTTGGAGAATATTGTGGCTTACATGCGCAGCATCCACAAGTAATCCAGCCTCCGGTTATCTAATCAAAAAAGCCCGTGTTTGGAGCGGCCAAAAGCCAATCACCGGGCTTTTTTACTGCCTTTTTGTATCTTCTCAACAATCTGGTTCATTTTGCGATACATTGAAAAAACCTCGGACGTAGATCGAGGCTTTTCTTGCTTCTGGGAGGCATCTTAAGCAGGATGAGAATGCTTTCTATTTCTCTGCCAGTTCCTTGAGTTTCCGCAAAGCTCCCGGCCACATTTCGTTGAACATTTGGGCATGCTCATCTTCTATGTCTATATCCACCAGCACTTCGGTTGCTCCGTCCTTGTCATTAAACGTGTAATTTTCAAAGGCCGGAGCCCACTTTCTTGCCACTTCGCTCGTGGTATCCTCAACCCCGTTTTGCACGATACCAAGATGTTCTATGGAAATAAACTCATACGGTTTGTTTTCAGCAATTCGACTTACCATGCCGCCTTCCTCACCAGTGTTTGGGTCAGGGCCAAGAAAAAGTATTTTTGACCCTTTCTCCCAGCTCCCTTTGTAATACGATCCTTCATTAAACGCCTTCGTCCACTCTCGATAAGACTTATCATCTAGCATCGAATGCCAGACTTTATCTTTTGGCGCATTAATCAGAATTGAAAAATGTAGTTTTTGCATAATAGTCTCCTTACCATTCCTTTCTATAAGAAAATTGAACTGAAAGCCTCATAAGATTATAGAACAAATATTCTATTAGGGCAAAATGGAATAGACTGATTTTCGAACTTATCCCAGCCGCCTAGTCCCAAGTGCATCACCCAACGCCATAAGCTCGGCTTTATCTGAGTCGTTCTCTATGTTCAAAAATACGACGAACATAGAGTAGAGTGTCCGCACCAGCGCGCCCCCTGTTGAAAAACTATATTTAAGTCACACGTGGCTTGCGGCCGACTTTTTCAACAGGCAGACCCTTTTTGTGACAAAAGTCACTGCTACACAGGGAAGATTGTGCTAGAATGTCGGGTAAATATAATCCTCTACAGGAGCGATCTGATGACAAAAGAAACAAAACCGGTAGCGCAGTGCCTCAATTGTAACCGTCCCGAAACAGTCCTGCCTCTGGTTAACCTCCGTTATGCCGGTAATCAAACCTGGATTTGCAGCCAATGCCTCCCTATCCTGATCCATCATCCTGATCAGGTAGCGCACAAGTTGGCTAAGGGTGGAACCCTCAACGGGGCTTGATTCATTAGAAAGACAGAGTATGACCCTTAAACCACCTTTACCTAAAGAGCATGGCTCGTGGGCTATGCTGATTGTCCCTCTGCTGCTGGGACTGGTTATTGCTCCGGTTTGGCATGGACAAGCATTGCTTCTGCTGCTGGCGGCGCTCGGCTTCTTTTTGGTGCGCTATCCGCTGGCGGTTTTGGTCAAAACCCGCAAACGCGCCACAGCCGATAAAGCTTTGCTGTGGCGCTGGACGGCTATTTACGGCGGCTTGACCGTCTTGAGCGGAGGCTGGTTGGTGTTTGTTCAGGGTTTGGGGTGGTTAGCGGTAATGGGCTTGTTTGGCGGGCTGCTGCTGCTCTTCCATCTGTGGTTGGTTTCCCGGCGGCAGGAGATGAGTCTTGGTGGAGAACTGGTCGGCATTGTGGGGCTGGCCCTGGGCGCGCCGATGGCTTATTACGCTGCCAGCGGCTATTTGGATCAAGTGGCGGCAGTTCTGTGGTTGATTAACGCTCTCTATTTTGGCGGTACAGTTTTTTATATCAAGCTCAAGGTGCGCCAGCAGCCGCGTCTGCCGGCTCCCGAGCGGGTGGGTGAGCGGCTGGTTAAAGCAAAAGCCTGCCTGGCCTATCAAACGGTTGCCTTAACGCTGCTGCTGGCCCTGGCGACATTACAGTGGGCCCCTTTGCTTACGCCCCTGGCTTTTGTGCCGGTAACAATCAAGATGGTCTACGGGGCCTGGCAGTGGCAAGATAAAAAGTCGCTGAGTCTGGTCCGGCTGGGGATAGCTGAGATAATCCACGCCGTTGCTTTTGCCGGCCTGGTTGTGCTGATTTTTCGTTAAGACGTGAGGCTGCTTCTCACGACAAATCATGACAAGTGTCACTGGACCAAAGACCGGTTGTCGCGTAAACTTGCAGGCAAAGTTTTTAACCAAACTATGCGTGACGAGTGAAAGGATTAGTAACTATGTCTCAAACATTTGATGTTGTCGTGATTGGTGGGGGCATTTCGGGCTGCAGCACCGCCTTTCAATTAGCCCAGCGCGGCTTAAAAGTGGCTTTGCTGGAAAAAGACAACATTGGCGCCGGCCCAAGCGGCAAATCTTCGGCCATTATTCGCCAGCACTACTCCAATGAGTTGACCGCGCGGATGGCGCTCTACAGCCTGCGCGTCTTTCAGAATTTTGAAGAACAGGTGGGCGGGGAGTGCGGCTTCACCCGTACCGGCTTTGTTTGCGTGGTAGCGGCCAAAGATTTGGCTGGGTTGGAGGCCAATGTGGCTTTACAGCGCCGGGTTGGCATCCAGACCGAGCTGCTCTCGCCGGAGTCGGTGCGTGAAATTATGCCCGCTCTGGAAACAGCAGATGTGGTCCGGGCCGCGTATGAACCGGAAAGCGGCTATGCTGACCCCTACTTAACCGTCAATGCCTATGCGGATGCGGCCCGGCGGGTAGGAGTCAAAATTTTTCAAGAGACCGAAGTAACCGGCGTCCGCTTCGCCGCCGGCAAAGTGGTTGGGGTGGATACCCCCAAAGAGAAATTCGATGCGCCCCTGGTGTTGAACTGCGCCGGGCCGTGGGCGGCTCGGGTCGCCAGGATGGTCGGGGTGGAGGCGCCGATCAACCCCTGCCGGGTGCAGGTGTCGCTCTTTGTCCGCCCGGCGGGCCATGAAGCTGCCCATCCCGTCATCGCCGATTTCATTCACGCTACCTACTTCCGCTCCGAAACCGGCCAACTGACCCTGGTCGGCCTCATTGATCCCGGCGAGGCTAACGCCATTGTCAACCCGGATAACTTCAAAGAGCAGGTAGACCCGGACTTTGTATTGGACTCGGGTGAGCGGCTCATCCGGCGTTTCCCCCCGATGGAGCGCAGCCAGAGCACCGGCGGGTACGCCGCCCTCTACGATATTACCCCGGACTGGCATCCGATCATTGACGAAGTGCCTGCCGGTAGCGGCTTTTTTATCTGCGCCGGATTCAGCGGGCATGGATTCAAACTTGGCCCGGCGGTGGGCGTCATGGCCGCCGACCTACTGACCCGGTCAGGCACGCCGGAGTTTGATCCGTCTATTTTCCGCCTGAGCCGCTATGCCGAAGACCAGCCGGTGCGGGGGCAGTACGAGTACAGCATTGCTGGTTGAAGCAAAAATAAGGAGATAAATATTATGGGTTTGGATTATACCTACATTGCCAGTCTCGTCGAGCAGGTCAAAGACATTCCGCCGGATAGTATTGTCAGCCGCACCTTCTACAGCGACGAGCAGGTGAAGGCCATTCTGTTTGGTTTTGCCGCCGGGCAGGAGTTATCGGAACATACCTCGTCGCAGACAGCCATCATCTACATCATCCAGGGCGAAGCCGATTTGACCCTGGGCGATGACTCCAGGCCGGCTCAAGCCGGGACGTGGGTCCACATGCCGCCCCGGCTGCCGCATAGCGTCGTTGCCAAAACGCCGGTCCTGATGTTACTGCTGATGTTCAAGTGATTGGAGCAGACAAGTGGCAGCGGTCCATAAAGATAAACCGGTTGACTCAAAAAGAAGCATGTTGGGCCAATTAACCCAACACTTTAGCCGTTTCCCATTGATGGCCCTGGGAATGATAGCCCTGTTGGCCGCCATGTGGGCCGGGTTGATCCGCCTGGGGTGGGGCTTGCCCCTGCTTCAGCCAACGCTCCCGATGAGTCACGGCCCGCTGATTGTCTGCGGTTTTCTGGGGACGGTGATTGGGGTGGAACGGGCAGTGGCTCTGGGTCGCCCCTGGACTTACCTTGGCCCCTTGTTGACCGGTCTGGGCGGGCTGGCCCTGATTGGCGGTTTGCCTGGACTAATTGGCCCGTTGCTCATCACCCTGGGCAGCCTGATGTTGGTGATCGTCTTTGGGCTAATCTTGCGGCTACAATTGGCTCCCTTTACCATTACCATGGCCATCGGCGCGCTGCTCTGGTTGGTTGGCAACACGCTCTGGTTGCTCGGCTGGCCGGTTTACCATATTGTTCTGTGGTGGATGGGCTTCTTAGTCCTGACCATCGCCGGAGAGCGGCTGGAGCTAAACCGGGTCCTGCGCCTGTCGGGGCAAGTACAGCAACTTTTTCAGTTTGCCATTGGTCTCTTTCTGGCCGGACTCATCCTGATTTCTATCGCCAGGCTGGTCAGCCCCGCCTTTACCTTTGATCTGGGCGTGCGCCTGGCCAGTATTGGCCTGGTTGCTCTGGCCGTGTGGCTGCTGCGCTACGATATCGCCCGCTACACCATTCGCAAAACCGGCCTGACTCGCTTCATTGCCGTTTGCCTGCTCACCGGCTATGTCTGGCTGGGCGTCGGCGGGCTGTTGGGGCTGTTTTACGGCGGGGTCACAGCCGGGTTGCCGTACGATGCCATCCTGCATGCCGTCTTTGTCGGCTTTGTGATGTCCATGATTTTCGGCCATGCCCCGATCATTTTTCCGGCGGTACTGGGCAAGCCGATGAACTTTTCCGTGCTGTTTTACACGCATCTGGCCCTGCTGCACCTGTCGCTGCTCTTGCGGGTGCTAGGCGATGTGGCGGTCTGGCTGCCTGCTCGCCAGTGGGGAGGGCTGCTCAACGTGGTGGCAATTTTGCTCTTCATCGCCAACACCGTGCGGGCGGTTCACCAATCTTCCGGAAGCGTTCAGTCAAAGGGATGAATTTGATCAAGCCGCGTATTGCGTGTTCCGTTCACTTTACGTACTACGCAGTACGCACCACGTTTAGATGTATTTAAATCTTGGAACTCCAATAAACGTATGCCACCCCTAACTCGTTGGTTCATCAAAACTGCAATGGTTTCGCTGATCGCTGCTTTTTTGGTCAGGGCTGTAATGGCTGTTCTACCCGAGTGGGACATGCATGCGGGTGTGGCCGCAGTGGCCCCGGTTTACCTGCACCTGTTTATGTGGGGCTGGGTAACACAACTCATTTTTGGAATAGTCTACTGGATGTTCCCCAAGTACAGCAAAGACAAGCCCCACGGCCACGAGGGTTTGTGGCGGGCCACCTTCTGGCTGTTCAATATTGGCTTGGCGCTGCGGGTTATCGGCGAGCCGCTGCACCTGCTGCGGCCCGAAGCGTTGTGGGCCTGGCTAACCTCGCTTTCGGCGGTATTGCAGTGGTTGGCCGGCATGGCCTTTGTGATCAACACCTGGGGACGGGTAAAAGAACGTTAATGCCTCGTTTAAGTTGCTGGTTTATCCGGGCTGCGTTGATCTATTTGACGGTGGGAATTACCTTCGGGGCGCTGCTGCTTTTCCACAAAGGTATTCCCTTTGCGCCTTTTGTTTGGCGACTCCTGCCTGTCCATGTTGAGTTTTTGCTGTTTGGCTGGACCGTCCAGTTGGCCATGGGTGTCGCCTTTTGGATTTTTCCCCGTTTCTGGCGCTCTCGCGGCAATGAAACACCGGCCTGGCTGGCCTTTGGCCTGATCAACCTCGGCGTCTGTTTGGCCGGCTTGGGGCCGTTGCTGGGAGCGCCCTCGCTGGTTATCCTGCTGGGGCGGCTGGCCGAGGCCGGCGCGGCAGCGGCTTTTGCCCTCCACATCTGGTCGCGGGTCAAGCCGCCCGGGGCGCAAATTGCCTGAATCTCCTTTAAACCCCCAAATTCTGGTCTGGTCATCCTCCAGAATCCAGTTATAATCTTTTTAACAATCTTATACTCAACCCTAATTTAAAAGAGATATCACCTATGAACAGTTCCTGGTTAGATCGTAACCGCAACCTCGTCTTCATCTCGCTTTTGTTGATTGCTGCCGGCGGCGCTGCTGTTTTTTATTTGCGCCAGCCGGCCCATGCCTCCGTCGAAATTCGTCCCGTGGTGGAGGCGACCGCCACGGCTGTAGCCACGCCCGTGCCCACCCCCAGCCCTACCTCCACCCCGGCCCCGGTGCGAGTTTATGTCAGCGGCGCAGTAGCCAATTCTGATGTCTATTTTCTGCCGGCGGGCAGCATTATCAAGGATGCCATTACCGCCGCCGGTGGGTTCACCGCCGACGCCGACCCCGACCGGATCAATCAAGCCCTGCAATTGCAGGACCAGCAGCAGATTCATGTGCCTCGCCGGGGTGATGACAATCCCCCGCCCCCCGTTCAAGGTGGGGTCAGCCAGTCCGAGTTGAGCAGTTATCAGGGTAGTGACAACAGCCGCGCGCCGGCAAGTAGCGGCGCGGCTGCCGGGGGCGGGTTGATCAATATCAATACGGCGACGCTTGAGCAACTGGATAGTTTGCCAGGCATCGGTCCGGCCATCGCCCAGCGCATTATTGACTACCGCGAGAAGATGGGGGGATTTAAGGTTGCAGAAGAAATTACCGAGGTCAGCGGCATCGGCGATGCTACCTTGGCTAAAATTAAGGATTTGATCACTGTTCAATAATGGGTTTTGAATTTAGTGGCTGACGTTGCCTAAAACTCATAATTGAGTTATGCTTTTGATGAGTCGAGCGAATGTATCGAGGTAAGTCAGCAATGGAAAAGGTTAATAAGGTTTACTTGTCATGGGGGGATGTGGAGAGGCTGATTATTGGAATGATGCCTCACTTGCAAGCTTTCAATTATGACCTGGTTATTGCCATCACCCGGGGCGGGATTATCCCGGCGGCTATTATCTCCGAGCGGCTAACTATTCAGCAGGTACTGGTGGCGTCGGTTGATTTTTACGAGGACAAAGAACACGACCTGGATTGGCCGGTCTTTATGCAATTTCCCGCCGATAGTTTTTTGCGTGGCAAAGATACACTTATTGTGGACGATATTTGGGACCGAGGCAAGCAGGTTGTCAGCGTGACCGAACGCGTTAAATATGCGGGTGGGCGCTCGCGCTCGGCTGTGCTTCATTACAAACCCCACCGCTCGCAGTTTCCCGACAAAGCGCCCGATTTTTACGCCGCTGAAACTGAAGATTGGATTATCTACCCCTGGGACGCCGAGCGAGGCAAATTGGGCGTCTAGCCCGATAAATTGGTCTGGCCGCGTCATCACCAACCTGACTCACCAATACACGAGGCAATAGGATGCGTTTCTTAATTACTGGCGGGGCCGGATTTATCGGGGCCGCCCTGGCTAATCATTTAGTCCGGCAAGGGCACACCGTGCGGGTGCTCGACGACCTGAGCGCCGGCGACTCGGCCAACCTTGATCCGGCCATCCATTTTACCCGCGGCGATGTCGAAGATAAGCCCAAAGTATGGCGTTTGCTCAATAAAATTGATTGTGTTTATCACCTGGCGGCACGGGTGTCGGTGCCGGAGTCAATTTTGTACCCACGCGAGTACAACAACACCAACGTCGGCGGCACGGTGGCGATTATGGAAGCGATGCGCGATGCCGGGGTCAAGCGGGTGGTCCTGGCTTCGTCGGGAGCCGTGTACGGCGAGCAGGAGGTGGACAAGGTCAGTGAGTCGCTGCTGCCCAACCCCGACTCTCCCTATGGAGTTAGTAAATTAGCTGCGGAAGGTTATGTGCGCACTATTGGCCGTTTGTGGAGCATCGAAACGGTCGCCCTGCGGATTTTTAATGCCTACGGACCGGGTCAGGCCATTCCGCCGACCCACGCGCCCGTGATTCCCCAATTTGTGCGCCAGGTTTTGGGGGATGGGTCGCTTATTATCTACGGCAACGGTCAGCAAACCCGTGATTATATTTACGTGGACGATGTCGTTCAAGCCTTAATTGCGGCTGCCACCGCCGCAGGCATCAACCGCCAGGTAATTAATATCGGCACCAGCACCGGAACCAGCATCACGCAACTGGTGGCGCTGATTGAAAAGGTGACCGGGCACAAAGCCCAAACTATTGTTACTCCGGCGGTTTCGGGCGGCGTCTCTGCTCTGGTAGCTGATACCAGCCGGGCCAGAAAGCTGCTGGATTTCAAACCCCAGGTTTCGCTGGAAGAAGGTCTGGCGCTGCTTATTGAGCGTGACCCCCAGTTCGCCAAGGAAAAATTATCAGCGATGAATGATGAATAGTGAATGGTTGACCATCTGATCAGTCTGAATTCTCATTAACAATTAACGATTGATAATTCACCCTTCACAATTCTTCAAGCTCCTCTAGCCCTACTGCCATTAAATAGCCCCGTGCTCGCTCCGTTTTGGGGTAGCGATTGACCAGTTTCCAAAACTGAGGACCATGGTTGGCTTCCAGCAGGTGGGCCAATTCATGAACAATCACATAATCGCGCACAAATGCCGGCATGGCTGCCAGGCGATGGGAGAGCCGGATGGTTTCATTCGCCGGGGTGCAGCTACCCAGCCGGCTATTCTGGTTAGTCACCCAGCGGATAGATTTCCACTTGAGCTTGCCCTCAAAATACTGCCGGTTTAACTCCTGGGCGCGGCGGTGCAGGGCTTGATCGTCCAGTTCGGCTTTGGCGCGCCGCCGCTGCCAGCGTTGCTGCAGCTTGTCTATGATAGGCTGCAATTCGGCGTCGCTCAGGCTGGCCGGAGCCTGAACCACAAACGCGCCGCCAACCTCACGGGCGCTGATCGTCTTTTTACGCTTCTTGCTGCGGATGATCTTAATTTCCATTATCTTTTGGAAGAGTGAAGGATTGGGAGGTTGGAAAATACAATCTTCCACCCCTCCAGCCTTCCAACCTCCCTTCTGCTTTACCTCCAGATCAACATGGCATCCCCAAAGGAATAAAAGCGATACTTCTCCGCCACGGCAATTTCATATGCCTGGCGAATAAGTTCTGTCCCGGCAAAGGCGCTGACCAGCATCAGCAGGGTGGACCTGGGCAGATGAAAATTAGTCAACAGCGCGTCCACGGCGCGAAAGGTGAAGCCGGGGTAAATAAACAGATCAGTTTCCTCTTCGATGGCGGCGACCGGCTTCCAGGGACACAGCTTGGGATCAAGGACGCTGGCCTGTTGCAGCGAACCGGTCACTCCGGCGCTGCGCAGGGCAGCCGTTTCCAGGGTCCGCGCCGCCGTGGTTCCGACAGCGACCAGCCGCCCCCCGGCCAGCTTGGCCTCGTTGATGCGCTGGGCGGTCTCAGGAGTGAGGCGAGCGTACTCTCGATGGATGGTGTGGCGTTCCACCTGCTTGACCGTGACCGGCTTGAAGGTATCCAGCCCGATGTGCAGCGTCACATAATCCAAAAGCACGCCCCTGGCCCGCAAAGCCAGCAGCATCTCCGCCGAAAAATGCAAGCCGGCAGTCGGCGCGGCGGCGGAGCCTTCCACCCGGCTGTAGACAGTCTGGTAACGCTCGGCATCGGTCAGTGGGGTGTGGATATAGGGGGGAAGGGGTGTATGCCCAATCTCCGCCAGCAGGGCCTCGATGGGCTGGTTGAACTCGATGAGCCGGCGTGACTCGCCCAGGTCTTCGAGAATAGAGGCGAGGAGGCGAGGCGATGATGAGGCGGCATCTTTCGCCTCTTCTATTTCAATCCCCAAACCCGGCCGCAGCCGCTTCCCGCCGACCAACGCCTCCCAGCGCAGAGTGTCCACCCGTTTGAGCAGTAAAAGTTCCACCTGACCGCCGCTTTGCTTGCGGCCAAAAAGGCGGGCGGGAAGGACCCGGCTGTCATTGGCGACCAAAATATCGCCGGGGAGGAGCAAATCGGCCAGATTGGCAAAGGAGTGGTGCGTAATCTCGCCGCAGCGGCGATCCACGATCATTAGCCGCGAGGCGTGGCGCGGCTCAAGAGGCGTTTGGGCGATGAGTTCGGGCGGGAGAGGGTAGTCAAATTGAGTAAGGTCCATAGCTGTTTGATCCGTGAGGCGTGATGCGTGAAACGTAAAATCTTTACGCCTCACGCCTCACGCTTCACGTTCCTACCTCACCTCAATTCGCTGCACAATGGGTTCGCCAGGGCGCTGCGCATCGTCAACGGCGACGAGGCTTAAATCATACGTGCCGGGGATGTGCCCGGTCCAGATGTGACACACGGTCCAAACGGAGGAGGGTGGGGCCAAGGGTAACGGATTAGCCTGAACGGGACCGCCGGCCTGGCCCAAATATTGGCAGGTTGGGGAGGGGAAGCTAACCTGCTCAAGGCTGGCCTGGGCCGGCTGCCCCCAGACTAAAACCTGGGCTGCCGCCAGGGTGTCGGGGAAGGTGGTGGGCTGCCCGGCGGTCGCTTCGGAACGGACGGGCTGGCCGTTGACTGAGATTTGCAGCGCAGACAGCTTGGTGTAACCCCGGTGATAGCTGGCAATCGCCAGCGGCTCGCCAACACCAACCTGGATGCTCTGGCGGGGGTCAACAAAGTTTGAGACGGGTCTGGCTTCGTCAGAACCCGGCTCACCACTGAAGATGTTGAAACCGGGCAGGGATTGGCAGGCGGTGGTGAAGAGGGCTAGGCTGAGGGTTAAAAACAAAATCAGAGTGGATCTTTTATGCAGTGGAAGTTTCTCAAAAAAATATCTGCTATCGTTTGCCATCCACAATGGATCGGAGTTGGTGACGTATTTGAGCCAAATATGTTTATTGGGTAATAAGGTTGTATAAATCATTGGTGGCCTATTTCTAAAAAAAGACAGCCCGAAGCTAAAGCCGATTCTGTTAGCAAACTCAATTTTGAGCTGGAGGAGCGTGAGGCTAAAGCCGTCACGCTGAAAGGGCAAAGCTCTCCGAGCTAAGATTCAGCCCGATAGGGCTTCGTTCTTTGAGACCGATGGCTTCAGCCTCGGTCTTGGGTCGCAGTCTGGCTAGTTTGCCAACAGAATCGCTTCAGCCTCGTGCTATTGACTGGCTAATTTACAAAGAGCCAAAAGTTTCAAGAAGCTTAAAGCCGTTGTTGTTTTTGTATCGCTCAAACTTGCTAGCCTTATCTGTCGAGTCTAATTTCGGAAGAATCAGGGTCATTCTTCCAGCGTTTACACCTGAACGATTAACGAAGCACAAATCTACTAATTCTCGCGAAGGGATAACCCAATATGTATTGTTTTTCTCAAGATAAAAAATGAAAAAGAAGTTGTCTCGAATCTCGAAAGACAAAGCTGCAAAGCGATTCCATTCCTGAGCAGATTGCGAACGTGCCTTTATCTGGATATCTAAGTATCGCTGATGATCTAGCCGGATCACGCAATCAATCCCTTGATCGTCTACGAGAGTCAAATATACGTCGAATCCCCGTTTAAGTAACTCGGCAATAACAGAGTATTCTTGGCGTTTTCCGAAGGAGGCTGTATCTCTATAGCTCATCGCACTCAACTTATCTATCAATTCGCCTAAAACAACGCCGGCTGTGCCGGCCGATCCGGCGCGCTCAACCCCAGATGCTCATAGGCGCGCGGCGTGGCGACCCGGCCGCGGGAGGTGCGATCCAGGAAGCCGAGCTGCAGCAAGTACGGCTCGACCACGTCCATGATGGTGCTGCTCTCCTCGCTGATGCTGGCGGCGATGGTTTCCAGGCCAACCGGCCCGCCGCCGAATTTCTCGATGATCGAGCGCAGCACCTTTTTGTCCAGGTCGTCCAGCCCCAGCGAATCCACGTTCATCAGGGCCAGGGCTTCCTGGGCTACCGCTTTGGTGATGATGCCGCTGGCCCGCACCTGGGCAAAGTCGCGGGCGCGTTTAAGCAGGCGGTTGGCGATACGGGCCGTGCCGCGCGAACGGGCGGCAATTTCCGTGGCCCCTTCCGTCTCCAGCGGCACCTGCAAAATCGCCGCCGAGCGGGTGACGATGAGTTGCAGCTCCTCGGGGCTGTAAAACTCCAGCCGGAAGATGGCCCCAAAACGGTCGCGCAGCGGGGCGGCCAGCAGGTCAAGCCGGGTGGTGGCGCCTAAGACGGTAAAATGAGGCAGCTTGAGACGGATGTTGCGGGCGCTCGGCCCTTTGCCGATGACGATGTCAAGGGCGTAATCTTCCATGGCCGGGTACAGCACTTCCTCGACGACCCGACCCAGGCGATGAATCTCGTCAATGAACAACACGTCGCCCCGGCGCAGGTTGGTCAAAATGGCGGCCAGGTCGCCGGCCCGTTCGATGGCCGGGCCGGAGGTGATTTTGAGATTGACCCCCATCTGGTGGGCGATGATATTGGCCAGGGTCGTCTTGCCCAAACCGGGCGGGCCGTACAGCAGAACGTGGTCCAGGGCCTCGCCGCGGCCCTTGGCGGCCTCGATCAGAATTTGAATGTTCTGCTTGACCGCCGTCTGGCCAAAATAGCTGTCCCAGTCCAGCGGGCGCAGCGTGGCGTCGAGCCTGGTTTCGGCTGATTGTAAGTCGGGTGATACGGTTCGTTCGTCCATAGCAGCGGTGATTATAGCACATAATTGCTAAGGTGTAGAATTGGGCTGAAAACTATGGATATCCATCCTGGCCGGGTAAATCCCTTAAAAATAGCTCTATTTGCTGCCTAAAATAACCCACGTTAGTGTAGGAAAGAGAGGAAGAAAACAGTACCATTCCTTATGGAGCGAAAAGAAAGGAAGTAACTATGCCAAAAACAAGACGACACAGCGATCCCAACCCCGACAGCGCCGATCAAAGCTTTGGGGAAGACGAAAAGATGGACTTGACTGGGGGAGAAACTTTTCTGAAAAATATAGACATCGTGGATGCAGAGATTGCTGAAGAGTTTGAAGACGATGACAATTTGATCGAGCTTGAGGAAGACCTGAGTTTTGAGAATATCATCATTTTGAATGATGCGGACGAGGACGATTTAAGCGATGATGTCGAGGATGTCGAAGATTGGGAAGATGACCTGAGCGACGGCACATTGATTGATACCCAGCACACCGATGGCCACACTTACGACCCCGAAGAAGCCTGGGAGCAGGGACTGGTTTACACCCCCCCGGATGACCCACCCATTGCCCCCAGTGGTAGTCATCAGGGCATCGAAGTAACGGCCGGCTTTGCCCCGAGCATGGCCCAGTCCAACCCCGACCTGAACGAACTGCCGGCTAATGTGGACAACAACGACCTCGATCTGGAAGAGGATGTTTACGTGACCCTGCGCAACACCAGCGAAACGGTTGATTTGGCCGATAGAATTACCCTCACCGTTGAGGACGGTGTCGTAACTCTTGAGGGCACTGTGCCCAACGACGCCGATATTGCCCTGGTGGACGAAGTAGTTCATAACGTGCCGGGAGTGGTTGACGTAGAGAATTTGCTGGAAGTGGCGGATTGATTATCTTTTAAAATTGAATCCTTCGTCCCAAGTGGGCGGGGATTTTTTTGCGACCGCTTTCCTATTGAGCCAGTCCCTTACTTGTGCTAAACTGGTAAGGTCAAACGACTCTTTAACAAGTTTGGAGACTGGCGTGGACAAGCAGCAATTGCAGGCCGCCCTGACGACGGCAGGCCGGGTGTTGACCTCGACCCTTGATTTGGACGCCGTGCTTGAAGAGTTGATCCTTGAGATCAAAACTTTACTTGAAGCAACTGGCGGCTCCGTTTTATTACTTGACCCGGCCAGCGACAAACTGGTCTTTGCTGCCGTGGTCGCGCCCGACGCCCAGGCGCTTATCGGCGTGCAGTTGCCGCTGACGGCCGGCATCGCCGGCTGGACCATCCAGCAGCGGCAGTCCGTGCTGGTAGATGACGCCCAGAACGATCCCCGTTTCTACAATCAAATTGATAACCTGACCGGCCTGACGACCCACTCGCTGCTGGCCGTGCCCCTCCTCTTTAAAGAGCGGGCCATTGGTGTGATCGAGGTCATCAACAAGGCCCAGGGGCGCTTTGACCGGCAAGACTTGGAAATTCTGGAAACCCTGGCCGGCTCGGCGGCGATTGCCATTGAGAATGCCCGGCTGTACGAAGAACTGGAACGCCGCGCCCAACAATTAGCTGTCCTGCACGAGCTGGATCGGGCCATTTCGGCCAGCCTGCGCCTGGACGATGTCTATCATATTTTCTCCCTGCATGCCGCCCGCCTGTTTCCTTACGATTGGCTGTCTATTGCCCAGGTAGAGGCGGAGGAGATTCGCCTCACCTATGTGGCCGGTGAGGACAAACACATCCTGCCCTCCCAAACCGTTCTGCCGCGCAAAACCTCCGCCGTAGGCTGGGTGATCAGCCGGGGCCAGCCCCTGCTGCGCCACGACCTCACCCCTGGTACAGGCTTTACCGACGACGAAAAACTGGCCGGGCTGGGCATTCGCTCCAACCTGATTATTCCCCTCCGGGCGAAAGGGCGGATCATCGGGGCCTGGGAACTGGGCAGCCGGCGCCTTGGCGCTTACCATGCCGACGACCTGGAAATGCTGCAGGCCATGGCCGACCAGTTGGCTATCGCCATCGAGAACGCCCGGCTGTTCGAGCAGGTGCAAAGCGGGCGGGAGCAACTGCGCCGGCTAGCTCATAAAGTCGTCTCGGCCCAGGAGGAGGAACGCCAGCGGCTGTCGCGCGAACTGCACGATGAAGCCGGCCAGGTCTTGACGGCCTTAAAAATCGGCTTGACCCTGATCCGGGATGATTTACCGGCCCGCATGGGATCGCTGCGCCAGCGGATGGGTGAGGTCGTCGCTTTGACCGACATGACCATGGAACGGCTGCGAACCCTGGCCAGAGATTTGCGTCCCCCGGCGCTCGATACCGCCGGGCTGAATCTGACTCTGGAAGGTCTGTGCCGTGAGTTTGCCAAACGAGTCAACCTAACCATCGAGTTTGAGGCCGAAGACCTGCCCGTTTTACCCGACCTGGTTAATATCTGCCTGTACCGCTTTTTGCAGGAGGCGCTGACGAACGTGGCGAAACATGCCCAGGCTACGCAAGTATCGGTGAAGTTAGCCGCCAACGCCAGCACCGTCAACCTGACCGTGCAGGACAACGGCGGGGGCTTTGACCGACAGACCGGCCTCCCGCCCAAAGGGATAGGCTTATTGGGCCTGCAGGAACGGCTGGAATTACTGGGCGGCCGGCTGGAGCTTACATCGCAACCGGGCCAGGGCGCTTGCCTGACCGCTCATCTACCACGGGAGGGAAATTGAATGATCCGCGTCATTTTAGCCGACGACCATCACCTGGTGCGGCAGGGTATCCGCTCGCTTTTGGAGAAAACCGGCGATATTGAGATTCTGGCCGAAGCCGAAAACGGCCAGGAGGCGGTCAAACTAGCCGAGCGCTTGCTGCCCGATGTCTTGGTCATGGATATTGCCATGCCCCGCTTGAACGGCATCCAGGCCGCCGAACAAATTCGCAGCCTGGGTCTGGCGGCGCAGGTGGTGATTCTCTCCATGTACTCCGATGAAACTGTGGTGCGGCAGGCGCTGCGGGCGGGGGTAAGGGGCTATTTGCTTAAACGCTCGGTGGTGGAAGAGCTACTCCTGGCCCTTCGCGCGGCCATGCGCGGTGAAATCTATCTCAGCCCCGCTGTTTCTCAGATGATGATGACCGACTTTCTGGCTGGTCAAAGCGCCGCCGAGGTAGCCAGCCCCTTTGATCAGCTCTCGGCCCGCGAGCGCGAGGCGCTCAAGTTGGTAGCCGAAGGAGCGACCAATAAAGCTATTGCCGAGGCTATGCAGATCAGTGTCAAAACAGTGGAAAAACACCGCACCAATTTGATGACCAAATTGAATGTCCACGATTTAGCGGGATTGATCCGTATCGCCATCAAGCACGGTTTGATTTCTTTGGATGAGTAATGGTCTACACTTTTTGGTTTTCTACTGACCCCAGAAATGGGGTCTCTTTTTGACTAGAAGTAGGGTTAGACCCCATGTTGCTCTGGACCGTTGTGTGTCATAATGAGATGGAGAAGTGAGGAGGATAGTCTCACTTAAAACCTAACCCTAACAGAACTCTACTCAAGTAAATTTTTTATCCCAAAAACATCGAGACACAGATTTTTATTTCCTCTTTTATTTTTGTGTCTCTGTCCCTGGCTCAGAATAGGATCACAGCCAGAATTTCGGGTTTAGGTCGTATCGAAATAACAGCGGTCGTGTCTCATTCAGAATCACCGGCCCTTGTCCTCTCACCCTCCGGCCATAAGCTATGGCCCCCTCACTTCTTCTCCAAACAATTAGGATCAACAAGTTAACGGGTCATCACCTGTCATGGATTAGGTGAGGAGCGGATGGGATGTTTTGGTTCTTAAAACTTCTTGTTGTTTGGTTGAGCGTTGATGTGGTGGTAATTGCCAGCGGTTTGTATCTGATCAGGGTAATCAAGCCTAGATTTCCCAACTGGTGGCGACAAGCCGTTGCTGACGAGAGGCCAAGTGTCAAGGTCATTCAGTTTGATAGAGCGGAATCGGGTTGGACCCCGGTGGAGGCTTTACCCTATGAATTATCAAGTAAGCATTCATGAAAACCCTATGATTCGTGTACTCATTGCCGACAATCACAGTCTGGTGCGCCAGTGTATCAGAATATTTCTCCAGAAGGCTGATGATATTGAGATTGTGGGTGAAGCCTGGGACGGCCAAAAAGCTGTTGAACTGGCCGAATGCTTGGCCCCTGATGTGTTGGTGATGGATATCGCCCTACCCCAGGTGAACGGCCTGCAGGCGACGGAACAAATTTGCCGCCAGGGTTTAAACACGCATGTGGTGATTCTGTCCCTGTACAATGACGAAATACAACAGTGGCAGGCCCTCCGCCATGGGGCAAACGGTTTCGTGCCCAAGGATTTGATTGCCGCCGAATTACTCTCGGCCGTTCGCGCGGCTCATCATGGCCGGATTTATCGCGGCTGTTATCCCGGTGGCGCCAAATAGGCAAAATGCCTCTCCTGCTTTCCCAATAATTGACACAAACTCACCTCTGTGTTAGATTATCACTATCAAACTGAAGCCTAAAAGCGTTGATCGAGACGAGTAAGCAGGTCTATGCGGCGCGCCAGAGAGAGAAGGTCGGCGGCTGGAAACCTTCTCATGCCCATCTGCCCAAAACCCCTCGAGAGCGAGCCTCGGAACGTGTCAGCACAAGTATGAGGCTCCGGGTGGCTCCGTTAGCGGCTGTGAAAGAGTTAAACGTTCAACGTTATAACGTTCAACTAAAATTGGGTGGAACCGCGTGGAAATCGAGTCCCTCGCCCCAAAGTGGGTGGGGGATTTTTGTTTTGAGGTGATTGGAAAAAGGTGATTGATCATGGGCAACCAACAAGACGCCAAAAACGCGCAATTGTATAAAATCCGTCACAGCCTGGCCCACGTCATGGCCCAGGCCGTGACCGAACTCTATCCCGACGTGAAACTCGGCATCGGCCCGCCGATTGATACTGGCTTTTACTACGACTTTGACCTGGGTAAAGATGAGCATGGCAAGCCGCGCACCTTCACCCCGGAAGACCTGGAAGCTATCGAAAAACGGATGCGCCAGATTATCGGCGGCAAGCACAAGTTTGAGTACCGCGAGGTTGGCGCCGAAGAGGTGCGCGATCTGTTCAAAGATCAACCCTATAAATTGGAGTTGATCGAGGGCCTGGCCAGGGGCGGTATTGACGAATATGGCAACGAAACCACGGAAAAGCCGGTCATCAGCACCTACCGCCAGGATACGTTTGAGGACCTGTGCCGGGGGCCGCACGTCGAAGCCACCAACCAGCTTCCGAGCGACAGCTTCAAGCTCATGAGCGTCGCCGGGGCCTACTGGCGGGGCGACGAAGAAAATCCAATGCTCCAGCGCATCTACGGCACGGCCTGGCCCAACAAAAAAGAGCTGAACCAGTACCTGGAAATGCTGGAAGAGGCCAAAAAGCGCGATCACCGCAAATTGGGCCGCGACCTGGAAATTTTTACCTTTGATGAAGAGGTCGGGCCGGGGCTGCCGCTGTGGCTGCCGCGCGGCGCGGTCATGATCGAGGAGTTGGAAAAGCTGGCCAAAGAAATGGAATACCGGGCCGGCTACGAGCGGGTCCGCACGCCGCACCTGACCAAGGAAGACTTGTTTGTGCGCAGTGGTCACCTGCCCTACTATGCCGAGAGCATGTTCCCGCCCATGGAAATGGAAGGCGTGCGCTACTATATCAAGCCGATGAACTGTCCCTTTCACCACAAAATCTTTGATAGCAAGCCGCGCAGCTACCGTGACCTGCCGGTCCGGCTGGCCGAGTACGGCACCTGTTATCGCTACGAAAAAAGCGGCGAGTTGTTTGGCCTGATGCGGGTGCGCTCGATGCAAATGAACGATGCCCACATTTACTGCTCGGAGGAGCAGTTTGAAAGTGAATTTCTGGGCGTGGTCAACCTGTATCTGGAATATTTTAAGCTGCTGAACATCGAGAAGTACGTGATGCGCCTGAGTACCCACCATCCTAAAGGGCTGGGCAAAAAATATGTGGACAATGAACGCTTATGGCTGAAAACCGAGGATATGGTCCGTCGGGCGATGGATCACGGCGGGGTGCCTTATGTCGAGGTACCCGACGAGGCCGCTTTCTATGGCCCCAAAATTGACGTGCAAATCTGGAGCGTCATTGGCCGGGAGTTTTCCCTGGCGACCAACCAGGTAGATTTCGCCGTGCCCCCGCGCTTCAACCTGACCTTTATCAACCAGCACGGCCAGGAAGAGACGCCGCTGTGCATCCACCGTGCCCCGCTCAGTACGCACGAGCGCATGGTCGGTTTTCTGCTGGAGCAGTACGCCGGCAAATTCCCGGTCTGGCTGTCGCCGGACCAGGCGCGGGTGGTGCCGATTACCGAAGCGCACAACGAGTACGCCGACAATCTGGCCCGCCGGCTGCGGGCGGCCAACATTCGCGCCCAGGCCGATCTGGGCACGGAGCGGATGAACGCCAAGATCCGCCAGGCCCAGTTGTTACAAATTCCCTACATGCTCGTGGTGGGCGATCAGGAAGTGGCTAACGGCACGGTCTCGCTGCGCAAGCGCGACGGTTCCCGGCAGAACGACCTGCCGGTGGGCGAATTTATTGCGAGTGTGCAGGAACGGATTGCCACCCGGTCAAGCGAATTGTAGAGTAGCATACAAGATCCTAAAGTTCTTTAAGACCTTTAGGATCTTCATTGAGGTGCTTCATGAAATCCAACGAATTAGCTCAAGACGAACTCTACAAAATCCGGCACAGCCTAGCCCACGTCATGGCCCAGGTGGTGCTGGAGATGTTCCCGACCGGCAAAATTGCCATCGGCCCACCCATCGAAGATGGTTTCTACTACGATTTCGACCTGCCGCGCCATCTCACGCCTGAAGATTTAGGCGCGATTGAAAAACGGATGCGCGACATCATCAAGGGGCGACATACCTTCCAGCGCCGCGAGTTGAGCGCCGCCGAGGCCAAAACTCTCTTTGCCGGCCAGTCTTTTAAGCTGGAGTTGATCGAGGGTCTGGAAAAAGGCGGGGCGGACGAATACGGCGAACCGACCGATGCCCCGCCCATCATTAGCACTTATAAACACGACACCTTTGAGGATTTGTGCAAAGGGCCGCACGTGGCCAACCTGGGCGAAATTAATCCCTCAGCCTTCAAGCTGATGAAAATCGCCGGGGCCTACTGGCGGGGTGATGAAAAACGCCCGCAGTTGCAGCGCATCTACGGCACGGCCTGGAAGACACCGGAGGAACTGGCCGGGCATCTCCATCGCCTGGAAGAGGCCGAAAAGCGCGATCATCGCAAGCTGGGCAAAGAACTGGAGCTGTTCAGCACCGAGCCGGACCTGCTCGGTGGCGGGCTGGTGCTGTGGCATCCCAATGGCGGCCTGATGCGTCACCTGGCCGAAGAGTTTTGCCGCAAAGAGCACCTGGCCCAAGGGTATGATCTGGTTTATTCGCCGCATATCGGTAAAAGCACGCTCTGGCAAACCAGCGGCCATCTGACCTTTTACAAGGAAAATATGTACGCGCCGCTCGATATTGACGGGCAGGAATATTATCTCAAGCCCATGAACTGCCCTTTCCATATTATGATCTACCAGGACAAGCTGCGCAGCTACCGCGACCTGCCGCTGCGCTTTGCCGAATGGGGCACGGTCTATCGCTATGAGCGCAGCGGCGTGCTGCATGGCCTGCTGCGGGTGCGCGGCTTTACCCAGGACGACGCCCACCACTTTGTCCAGCCGGAGAAGATGCCGGAAGAGATAGATTTTGCGCTCAACTTCTGCCTGCACATTCTGCGCAGCTTTGGTTTTACCGACTTTCAGGCCTACCTCAGCACCCGGCCCGAAACCAAAGCCGTCGGCGAGCTGGCAGACTGGCACACTGCCGAAGCCGCCCTGGAAGCCGCGCTGGAAAGGGCTAACCTGCCTTACGAGATGGACCCTGGCGGCGGCGCGTTTTACGGTCCCAAGATTGACCTCAAGGTCAAAGATGCCCTGGGACGGGAGTGGCAGTTGAGCACTATTCAGTTCGATTTCAACCTGCCCGAACGCTTCGACATCACCTATATTGGCGAGGACGGCCAGCCGCACCGGCCTTACATGATCCATCGCGCCCTGTTGGGTTCGATGGAACGTTTCTTTGGGGTATTAATCGAACACTTTGCCGGCTCGTTCCCGGTTTGGCTGTCGCCGGTACAGGCAGTGCTCATCCCCATCGCCGACCGGCACGTCGCCTATTGCGATGAAACAGCCAAACGGCTCAAGGCTGCCGGGCTGCGGGTCGAGGTGGACGCCAGCAGCGAGCGCATGGGCCACAAGATTCGCCTGGCTCAAAAGCAGAAAATTCCTTACATGCTGGTGGTGGGCGACAAGGAGCAGGCGGCGCACCAGGTAGCGGTGCGTCTCCGCAGCGGCGAGGATTTGGGTCCGCTGGACGTGCCGGCCTTTGAGCAGATGGCGTTGGAGGCGGTCGTAAATAAATCATAACTTAACCACCTCAATTCGGAGTTTTTTTTCTTGACAGGATTAACAAGATTTACAGGATAAAAAAGTTCAAAAATCTTGTTAATTCTGCCGTAGGTCCTGTCCATTTTACGCAAAACATCGAACTCAGGTTAACCGGAAATAAAATTCCGTGCTGGCTGATGTCAGGCTGAATGACTCGCCGCTCTGTGCCAGCCATGCTATAATATGCCTAGAAATTGAAACCGGCCCGCCTGCGAGTTTTCAGGCGGGTTGTCTCTTGTCATGGAGCTATATGTTAGATAAATTAGCCGCCGTTGAAGCGCGGTACAATGAACTGCTTGAATTAATGGCCTCGCCAGAAATCGTCAGTAAGCCGGATTTGCTGCAAAAATACGGGCAGGAGCAGGCCAGCATCGAGCGCCTGGTCGAGACTTACCGGCGCTATCAGGCCGTCCTGACCCAACTGGACGAGGCCAGGGCCATGTTGGGCGATGGCTTGGACGACGACATGCGGGTCATGGTCAAAGAGGAGCTGGACAGCCTGGAAAACGAGCAGGTTGATTTGGAAGAGAAACTGCGGGTGATGCTCCTCCCCAAAGACCCCAACGACGAGAAAAATGTGATCGTCGAAATTCGGGCCGGGGCCGGCGGCGACGAGGCCGGCCTGTTTGCCGCCGATCTTTTCCGCATTTACACCCGCTATGCCGAAAATCAGGGCTGGAAAACCGCCGTCTTGAGCCGGAACGAGTCCGGGATTGGTGGCTTTAAGGAAATGATTTTTCAGGTTAACGGCCGGGGGGCTTACTCCAAGCTAAAGTACGAGAGCGGCGTCCACCGGGTGCAGCGTGTCCCGGAAACCGAGAGCGGCGGGCGCATCCACACCTCCACGGCCACCGTGGCGGTCTTGCCGGAAATGGATGAAGTGGAAGTGGAGATTGATCCCAACGAGGTGCGGATTGATATTTTTCGCTCCACCGGGCCGGGCGGCCAGAGCGTCAATACGACCGATTCGGCGGTGCGGCTGACCCACCTGCCCACCGGCCTGGTGGTAAGCTGCCAGGATGAAAAGAGCCAGTTGCAGAACAAAATCAAAGCCTTCAATATCCTGCGCGCCCGGCTCTACGATATGGAGCAGCAGCGCATCAACGCCGAACACAGCGCGGCCCGCCGTTCCCAGGTCGGCAGCGGCGACCGCAGCGAGAAAATTCGGACCTACAACTTCCCCCAAACCCGCGTCACCGACCACCGCATCGGCCTGACCAGTTATCGCCTGGAAAATATCCTGCACGGGGAAATTGACGAGTTCATTGAGGCCCTGACCAAAGCCGACGAGGAAGAAAAGCTGCAAGAATTAGCGGCGGCGTAAATACGAATATCGAAAGCCTTTGGAAATTTGAATTTGTATCCCATTTGTGGTACATTTATCGGCAGGAGGCAATTATGGCGAAATCAGCAATGATTCGAGCACGGATAGAGCCAGAGCTGAAAGAAGAGGCAGAAACTATTTTTAGTGAATTGGGACTTTCTACCACCGAAGCAATTACCTTATTTTATCGCCAAGTCAAATTGGTGAAAGGATTACCTTTTGAAGTCCGTGTCCCCAATCAAACAACGCTTCAAACATTTCAGGATACTGATGAAGGTCGGAACTTGGTTCAGTCTGAAAATGCTCAAGAAATGTTTGATAAGCTGGGCTTATAATGCGTAAACCGAGTTTCACCCGGCAATTTGAGAAAGATTTGAAGCGGATGGGGAAACGAGGTAAGGAGTTGCAGAAAATAAAAGAGGTGATGAGTCTGTTGATTGAAGAAGAACAGTTAGCGGAACAGTATCGAGACCACCCGCTAATTGGGAATTATAAAGGCCGGCGTGAATGTCACATTGAATCCAACTGGTTGTTGATTTACAAACTGATAGGGGACGATATCATTTTTGAGCGAACAGGAACCCACTCGGACTTGTTTGAGTAAGAAAACAGGAATGTGATATGTGCTAACGTGACTTCACTTGGCAATATTTTAGAAAAAGCTATCCACCGTCTCTCCGCCGTCGGGTGCGATACGCCCCGGCTCGACGCCGAAGTGCTCCTGGCCCACAACCTGGGCCGGGAGCGAACCTGGCTCTATCTCCATCCCTCGGATTCTCTGGACGAAAACCAAGAGAAGCAGTTTGAGGAACTGCTCCACCGCCGGGAGCAGCGCGAGCCGGTGGCCTATATTATCGGGCATAAGGAATTTTTTGGCCTGGAGTTTCAGGTTAACCCCCACGTGCTCATTCCCCGCCCGGATACGGAACTGCTGGTTGAAACAGCAATAAAGTGGTCAATAATCAATAATCAATTGTCAATTGTTAATAGGAAGTTCACAATTGTGGACGTAGGAACGGGCAGCGGTTGTATTGCCGTCGCCCTGGCCAAACATACGCCAGACCTGTCAATTATTGCCGTTGATACTTCCCCTGAAGCGCTGCGTCTAGCCCGGCTCAACGCCGAGCAGCACGCCGTAGCCGATAGAATTACTTTTTTGTCGGGTGATTTGCTGGAGCTGCTGCTTGAGCCGGTTGATCTGATTGTCAGCAATCCGCCCTATGTCAGCCAGCCGGAGTTAGCAGCCGCCATGCCGGAGGTGAGTAAGTACGAACCACGCTTGGCCCTCGATGGGGGGCCGGACGGCCTGGAAGTAATCCGGCGGCTCTTGTCCCAGGCCAGAGAAAAATTGGCCCGTGGCGGCAGCCTGCTGGTCGAAATTGGCTCCGGGCAGGGGCAGGTGGTCTTCCAACTGGCCCACTCCTATTTTCCCAAAGCCGATATCCAGATAAAACAGGACCTGGCCGGTTTGGATAGATTGCTGGTGGTGCAAATGTAATCTCTACCGGCTATCTAAATCCGTTTCAAGCAGGCCAATACCTTGAGGAAGATATTCTTCGGCGGTCGGCGGTCCGCCATCAGCAGTCGCACTTTTGTGCTACCTGCTTTATTTCCCTTTTTTTCTTTTTTTATTATACTTAGGGCCTTCTAGCGACAGGCGAAGGTGTTGGTTCTGGGAACAACCAACCCTGCTTTCAGCCTCCAGGCATCGTCCTTGTTTCGTAGGAAAGGAGAAGACGAATTAAGTATGTCGTCAAGCACTAAATCAAATCCACTCGTGCAATCGTTTGAGTCGGTTTTAGAGAGTCGAGTGGGCGGGGTGGTCATCAACTTTGTGTTAATTCCGCTGCTCATTTTGAGCGCGTTATTGTTGCCGCCAATTTCCCTGGCCGACCGGCTGCTCAGCATTGGCTACGAGAGCATTGGCCGGGAAGGCGGCGCGGTGCAGGACCCCGATGGCACCCAAATTACATTTCTGCCGGAAGGGGTCAAACGTTCCTTTCGGGTCAAACTAGAACAGATTCCCCGCAGTCTCTTTTTGGAAGGGTCGGCAGGGAATAGTCTGCTCACCGCCGCCGAAAGTATTCCCCCTAATCTGGTGATGAAAAGCCCCTTCTACCGTATCCAGGTCAAGGGTACTTCCCCTGAAGCCGTGGTCCTAACCGTACCGATCCCCAACGAATCTGAACCTTACAGCACCTTGGATCTGTATGCATGGACCGGCGATACCTGGGAGTGGCTGCCTAACCGCAAAATCCTGACCGAAGATGTCATCGAGTCGGAGCTGGATTTTCTGCCGGCTTCGGTTGTGGTCATGCAAACCCACGCCATCAATCCTAACGTCTCGACGGATTACGCCCCGAATACGCCTCTGCCTGACGGCATCAAGGATACCCTGGTGGAAATCAACCCGCAGGGCTTGTACCTGGATGCTGATGGCAAAATCATGGGGGACCTGGGCACGTTGCCCCCCGAAATCCAAAATGCTTCTTTTACGGTCGTCCCTTCTATTCGTAACTGGAGCAGCGATGGCTCTATTCGGTCTGATCTGATTGACAACTTATTGATTGACGCGGAAGCCCGCCAGCGGCACATCGAGGCCATTGTTGACTTGGTGCAGCGTAACGCTTATCAAGGTATTGATATTGATTATCGTGGCATCAACCCCGATTTGCAGAAAGAGTTAACTGCGTTCATTAGACAACTGGATGAGGCGCTGCCCGAAAATAAACAGCTCTCCGTGCGCGTCGAACTGCCGCAGCAAGTTTCAGCCGAAGATTGGAGCACCGGCGCCTATGATTGGCAGGCTCTGGGCCGGATCGCCGATGTGGTTAAAGTGCCAACCTCCCCTGATCCCAAAGCTTATACCCAGGGCGGCCAGATGGAAGCGATGCTCAACTGGGCGGTTGGGCAGGTCAACCGTTATAAGATCCAACTGCTTCTCTCGACCCTGAGCACCGAGCAGGTGAACGGCGTTACCCGCGACATCACCTATCAGCAAGCCCTGGACCCGATTGGCTCGGTGGCGATTGTCGGCGGCCAGAATATTGTCGCGCCGGGGCAGGAAGTGGATTTTACCCTGGCCGGGCTGCAAGCCTCGACCGGTATCCAGTTTGACAGCAACAGCGGCACCTACTGGTTTGCCTACCTGGACAGCAACAACACCCAACGCACGGTTTATCTGGAAAATGCGGCCAGCATTGCCCGCAAGCTGCAATTTGTGGCCCAGTACAATCTGCGGGGCGTGGCCGTCCAAAATCTCTTGAATGAAAAGAATGACGCCCAGATTTGGGGTGTCATCCGCAAATTCCTGGATCTGGTCATTCCGCCCGTCGAGAGCCAGTACTCGGTGGTCTGGCGGGTGCAAAATCAGGATGGCGGAGTCATTGACGAAAAAATCGTGGATTTGAGCAGCCCCAACTACAAGTGGACTGCCCCCGAAGCGGGGGGGTCGTATGAAGTCGAGGCCGCTATTTCTTCCAGTCAGGATGCTGCCGGAGCGGTCCCGCGCGGTAGTGTCGCCGTGCTGGTAGCAACGCCGACCCCCACCCCCAGCCCCACCCCCGAACCGACTCCCACCCCGGAAGCCACACCAACGCCGGAGCCTGAACCCGAACCCGTCCAGCAGCAAGCCGCCCCGGCCCAGGAAGCTCCGGCTCAACCCCAACCGGCAGCGCCGCCTCCCGCTGCCTCGGTCAACGTGCCGTTTGGCTATGGTATTCAGGTGGACCCGCGGGGTAATACCAGCGCCAATATCGGTAGCCTTAAAGCCATGGGTTTTGACTGGGTCAAATTCCAGATGGCCTGGAAAGACTTTGAACCATCGCCGGGAGGCTACTCCTGGGGTTTCTGGGATGAGGTGATTGGGGCGTATGCCGCCAATGGCATCAAAGTGATGGCCAGCATCCCCAAAGCTCCTGATTGGGCCAGACCTCCCGATGACGATAAAAGCGTCGAAGGCCCGCCGTCCGATCCGGCCAAATATGCCGAGGCCGTCGCCCGTGTCGCCGACCGCTACCGGGGCAAGGTTTTTGCTATCGAGGTTTGGAACGAGCAGAATCTTTGGTATGAAGCCGGCGGCAAAGGCCGGATTAATCCCGCTGCTTATGTCCAACTTTTGCAGCTCTCTTACCAGGCTATCAAATCGGTCAACCCGGACATGATTGTTATCAGCGGTGCGCTGACTCCGGCAGGTAATGTCGGCGACTTGGCGATGGATGATATTGATTATCTCAGGGCCATGTATGCCAACGGGGTCAAAGGCTACTTTGACGTGTTGGGCGCCCACCCCTCGGGTTACCTGTGTCCGGCTCTGGGGGATTGGCAGACGATATCCCCTCAGGAAGCGGCTGCCGACCCAGGGCACGGCACTTTCACCAATCGTCACCACAGTTGGTGCTTCTTGGGCACTATGCAAGGGTACCGCCAGGTCATGGTAGAGAATGGTGACGGGGGTAAAGGTATCTCCCCCACCGAATTTGGCTGGGCTGTTTCCGGCAATCCCCAACCCGGTTATGAGTATGCCACCAGCAACACGCCCGAAGAGCAGGCCAAATGGATCGTCGAAGCCTACCAGTGGGCCAAGAGTTCAGGTTATGTGGGGCCGATGTTCCTCTGGAACCTGGATTATGGCGTCACGGCGGCCGGCACCGAGTTGGCTAACTTCGGTATTCTCAACACTCCGGCCTTTAGCGCCCTGGCGGGAATGCCGAAGTAAATTATAATTAGGTATTGGGTGAAATTTAGCCTGGGGCCAGACTAAAAACTTTCCTGGAAGCTCTATTTAATGAGTTTTGATTTTCAAAATTGGTAATTAAGCTGGAAGTTGGAAGGTTGGAGGATGGGTTAATATTTTCCAACCTACCAACCTTCTTGACTTGACCGAATTTGATGGTCAAAAACGTGAGAGCATCTATGAAGGTCATAGTTAGCCCTGGGCTTTTGTCTGAGTAAAGGTCTAAGCATGTACCAACAGAGAAACGTCCAGCCCGAAAAGAAAGGGTTTAACCTTTTACTGTTACTGCCTATCATCGGGGGAAGCGCTATTGTCGTGGCTCTTGTTTGCGCTGCCCTCTTTGCTGTTTACGCTATTTTCATTTATCAACCCAGCCCGCCCAAGAAAGGTACACCAACCCCAACCTATGAGGTCGTCCGTTTTTCGGAAGAAGGTTCTGCCCAACAGACACCCTCAGTTCCGGTAAACACTCCCATCTCCCCCCCGCCTGGGCCAACGCCCGTCGCCCAACAGCCGGCTGAAACTCCCACGCCAGCGGTAGCGGCGCAAGCGCCGGTTGTACCTACGGCAACCATTCCTCCCACCGCAGAGCCAACCAGCCCGCCTGCACCCACGGAACCGCCGGCCGCCCCTGCGGCTGTCAACGCCCCGCTTAACACGGCCCCGGTAACGATGAGTTCACCCGATTATAGCATGCAGGTCTTTCTATTCTGGCAGGAGGAGATTGCCGACCGGGATTTGAAGCTGGTCCAGGATGCCGGCTTTCGCTGGGTTAAACAAGAATTTGCCTGGCGTGAAATCGAAGGTTCTGGAAAAGGTCACTTCGATTGGGCCCGTACCGACAGGGTCATGGATCAAATTGATTCCCACGGCCTTAGAGTGATTGCCCGCTTGGGAGTGCAGCCGCAGTGGGCCGGTGGTGGCTACCCGGAAGTTGGCCCGCCCAACAACCTCCAGGACTTTGCCGATTTTGCCGCCGCTGTAGCAACTCGCTACAAAGGTCGGGTTGATGCCTATCAGATCTGGAACGAGCCAAACCTGGCCCGCGAGTGGGGTAATCGCCCCCCCAGCCCGGCTGAATACACCGAGATGCTCAAAATTGCCTATCAGGCCATCAAAGCGGTTGACCCTTACCCGATCATCATCAGCGCTGGCCTGGCCCCTACCACTCGCAACGACGATGTGGCCCGGCCCGATACCCACTACATCCAGGGTATGTATGATGCCGGGGCCAAGCCCTACTTTGACGCCCTGGGCGCTCACGGGGCCGGTTATGCCTCCCCGCCGGAAACCGATCCGGCGGAGGTTGCTCGCACGCCGGGCCTGGCTAACCCCGGCGATTTTAAGCCGGAAAATAACGTCCCCGAAGAGCTGCGCCGGGTTTACTGTTTTCGCCACGTTGAGGATGTGCGGGCGATTATGGTGAATAATGGCGACGCCGACAAAAAGGTGGTGCTGCTTGAATTCGGTTGGACGATTGATCCGCGCCCCGACTCGCCCTACAAGTGGCACGCCGTTACTCCGGAACAACAAGCCCAATATTTTGTCCGTGCCTACCAGTACGCCCAGGCCAACTGGCAGCCCTGGATTGGCGTGATGAGCCTGATTTACGTGGCCGATCCCCAGTGGACGCTGCAAGACGAGCAGACCTACTGGAGTATCGTTTATCCTACTTACCCGGAGCTCACCGCCGCGCCGGCCTACTATGCCCTCCAGGCGATGCCGAAGAATTAGTAGATAGTAGATGGAGAATAGTAGATCGAAGATAGGCATGAACACTATCGGCCTGCTTAAGCGTTTCAGCCACTCCCTTCTATCTTCTATCCACTATCCACTATCCACTATCTTCCATCCTCTGCTTTTACTCTGGCTGCTTACCCTGCCGGCCATCACCCCGCTCCTCCAGCCTACCCTGACCCGCAGCGCCGACGGCCTGCTCCATCTGTATCGAGTTGTCGCCCTGGACCAGCTTATCCGCCAGGGCGCTTTTTTTTTCCGCTGGCTGCCTGACCTGGCCTTTGGCTATGGCCTGCCCCTCTTTGTCTTTTATGCTCCGCTTTCCTACTATCTCACCGAGGGAATGCATCTGATGGGGCTGGATATGGTTGGCGCGTTCAATGCTTCCGGGGCCTTAGCCCTGCTCGTGGCGGGAAGCGGGGTTTATCTCCTGGTGAAAGATGGGTTTGGAGCAAAAGCCGGGGTATTGGCCGGAGTCGCTTACGTCTATGCACCCTACCAACTGTTTAATCTCTTTTCGCGGGGCAGCTTGCCGGTCACTTGGGCGGGAGCGTTGTTCCCCCTGGCTTTTTGGGCCTTTAGTCGCTTAATTCGAACCAACCAGCCCATTTACCTGCCACTGAGCGCCCTCCTCTGCGGCGCGGCGCTGTTGATGCATAATATCTCCAACCTGCTCTTTCTCCCCTTGCTGATGCTTTACCTGGCCATAGAATTGCTCTTTACGCCTTACGCCCGACGCCTTACGCCCGACGCCGTGTTTCGGGTTGGACTGGCCTTGGCCCTCGCGCTCGCCCTCGCCGCCTTCTTTTGGCTACCGGCTACCCTGGAAAAAGAATTTGCCCAGGTCCAGCGCGTCATCACCCCGCCTGACTTCGACTACCACTCCAACTTTGTCAGCCTCGGCCAGCTTTTTTCGTTACCCCGGCCCGCCAACACCGGCCTGCTCAATCCCACCGACCCTCTCACCCTCGGCCTGGCCCAGGTAATGTTGGCGGCCATTGGCCTGCTGACTGCCCTTTTCCAGCTATGGAAGCCGAGGAACTCAAGGAAACTCAAGGAAACTCAACAGGACTCTCCCCTGCTCCTACCTGCCCCCTCGCCGGGCTTCACTCGGCAGAGTTCATGGGGATGCTCCCCTGCTCCTCTGCTTTTTGCTGCTAGCGGCTTAATAGCCGCCGTTTTCATGATGCTGCCTGTCTCCGTGGGGGTGTGGGATCGGCTGCCCCTCATCGCCTTTGTGCAGCAGCCACACCGGCTCCTGAGCGTGACCGCTTTTTTGCTGGCCGTCCTGGCCGGTGCTGCCGTCGCTGCCCTGCCCGGCCGGCTGAGTTTTGGTCTAACCGTTGGGGGAGCGATTCTGATCTTTTTCAGCGCTGTTCCTCTCCTGTATCCTCGTTATTATGTTTCTCTGCCTGCTCCGCCGACCATAACCGGCATGATGGCTTACGAACGGGCAACCGGCGCAATTGGCACGACCTCCTTTGGCGAGTACCTGCCCATCTGGGTGCGGCAAACACCTCGCGAGTCGCCTCTGGAGTCGTTATACCAAACGGGCGTAGCGTTGGAGCGGCTGGACCCAGCCTATTTGCCCGCCGGGGCCAAAGTCGAGGCGGCGGCCTATAGTTTCAACCGGGCTGATCTGACCATCAACGCGCCCCAGCCTTACCAGGCTGTCTTCCACACCTTTTATTTTCCCGGCTGGCAAGCCGAGGTAGACAACCAACCGGCTCCCCTGGCTCCTGTCACCGAACGGGGCCTGGTGGGAGTGGCGATGCCCGCCGGCCAGCACCGGCTTTTGCTCCAATTTGGCGAGACACCCCTTCGACAAGCTGCCAATACTTTATCTCTTGCGGCGTTGGTTGTAGTAATTGGGCTGGGATTTAGGGCTTATCGTCATCTTCACCCTTTGTCCCTCTCCTTTAAAGGGAATGGGGGTGGGGAGAGAGCACCTGATTTTAGCTCATCCCAAATTGTTCTGCTGCTGGCTTTGGCCCTGGCCTTTCTTTTGACCAAAACTCTTTACCTGGATCGCTTCGACAACCCGCTCAAGCGAGTTTTTGATGGAACCCGTGGAACCGGAGCGAAGGTCTCGCGCCAGGTCAATTTTGGCCAGCAGGTCAACCTGCTCGGCTACAACCTCGACCAACCCAAAGTTGCCTCCGGCCAAACCTTTGACCTGACCCTCTACTGGCAGGCCCGCCAACCGTTGGCTGTGAATTACAGCGCCCTGGCTCAACTGGTGGACGACCAGCAGCACCTCTTTGCCGGACAGGATAACCTGCATCCCGGTAGCCTGCCGGCCAGCCGTTGGGAACCGTGGGGCTTTGTCCAGGATAAACATGCCGTTCAGGTCCCACCGGGAACCCCGCCGGGCGGCTACTTTCTGGTCGCCGGGTTGTATGATCCGGCAACTTGGGCCAGGCTGCCGGTTATGACAGGGGGTGAACCGGGCTGGAGTGATGTCCTGCCCCTCCCAGTGACCGTTACTCGACCAACGAACCCGCCTGCCCTGGCAGAATTGGGAATTACCTGGCCAACATCGCCAGGTTGTCAGCCGCAAAAAGGCGTACAGACCAATTTTCAGCCTTCATCCCTTAGCCTTCATCCTTGCCTGTTGGGCGCGACGCCTGAGCGCGAGACTATCCAGCGCAGCGATTTTTTGCGCGTCGCCCTGTTTTGGGAGGCCGTCGAAACGCCTATTCCCGATTACCAGGTCAGTTTGCGCTTCCTGGCGGCCGATGATACAGTACCCCTGACCGAAACCAGCCGCCCTTCTTTTGGCCGCTACCCCATGCCGCAGTGGACGGCCGGCGAGCGCGTTCGTGACAACCACGCGCTGTGGGTGCCCGACGATTTCCCGGCTGGAACCTACCGCTTGCAGGTTCGGCTGCTGGATGAAACGGGGCAGCCGTTGGGCGATTGGCTGGAGTTGGGACAGTTGACCGCGCTTGAAGTCCAATAACCTTAACCCGTACTGGAGTATTTACATGGATTTTGACGCTCAAGGAAGTTTTTTCTCTCTAGCCACGAGCTGCTTGACCCAATCGCCTGTACTGCTGGTCTGGGTGGGCGGGCTTTTCCTGGCGCTGACCCGCTGGGAGCAGCATCCCCGGACCTCGTTGTTCGCCCTTATCGCCATTGTGCTCGAGGTTGTGGCCCTGTTGAGCAGTCTCTTTTTTGTCACGTGGCTCATTCCCCTGCTGTACCAGCAAGGTTGGGAGGCGACAAATATAAGCATGGCTGTCGCCGGCAGCACCTTCTTTCATGCGATTCTGAGCGCCGTAGCCTGGGGCCTGCTTATCTATGCCGTGTTTTATGGGCAAGACAGTGCCAAATCGGAGACCAGACCGGCGGAGGAGTAAAGCTGGCGTTTTGATCTATGAATTGAACGGCCCGTCCGGGGAAGGAGAAACAAATGTTACCGCTGCTTGAAGCTTATCTGGAACGCCTGGAAGCGCTGCACAGCGACATGCGCCAGGCGCTCGCCGGGCTGCCGCTGGCGGCGCTGGATTGGCTGCCGGGGGTGGACATGAGTTCGCTGGCTGTGTTGGCCACCCATGTCGCCGGCTCGGAGCGCTATTGGGTGGGCGAGGTAGCCGGCGGCGACCCGGCTCACCGCGACCGGGCGACCGAGTTCCGCATCTACGGCCTGAACGAGGTCGAATTGATTGCCCGTCTCGACGCTACCCTGGCTCACAGCCGCATGGTGCTCGAAAAGCTGACCCTGCCGGAGCTGGAACTGCGCCGCCAGGCCGGCGATAGGGGCGAAGTGACGGTCGCCTGGGCCTTGTTCCACAACCTGCAGCACGTCGGCACTCACCCGGGGCAGATGCAGCTTACCCGCCAGTTGTGGGAACAGCAGTTAATAGAAAGAACTGAGAGTTAAGTAAATGTTGGAAGGTAACTAACAGACAACTTGGACAGGATTAACAGGGGTAACAAGATTTTTGAGTTTTCAACCCTGTTAATCTTGTAAATCCTGTCTTGCTGTTTTCGAGGTTAGTATTCTTCCAACTAATTTTTGTGGTTTACTTAAGCGAAGCGGTTTGGGTCATGATACGGCGATTGACAGCTCGTAGTCGCTCAGGTGATGGGCCACCGTCTTGATGGTCGCCACATCGCCTGTGACCACAAACTCGTCAGCCATGAGGGTGAAATTCAGCGAGGCTTTGGGCTGAAACGAAACCATCTCCCCGTTGAAGGTTTCATACAGACCATACTGGCCGGTTATTTTACAGGTCAAGCCGTAACCGCAGGCAAAGAGCGTCTCCCCGGCCATCTCTTCGATCAGCAATTCCTGGGCCAGTTCCAGCATTTTGTCATTCAATTGGACCGCTTTACCGGTCTGCGGCTGACCACTCATTTTTCCGCTTATCATTTTACTCCCTGCCCGTGAAACCTATTCTTAGAGAAGAGTTTAACCGACTTGGTCTCTTATGTCTACACCGGGCTGGGTGGTTTCAAGCAGCAAACAGAGTTAACTTTTTAGCCCTTTTTGTACCTCTTTCTAATACTCCTATCACCCAAGTGGGTGAGCTGCTTTTTGGTTTCACTTTAGCTGATCTCGCTCAATCCCACTTGATTTTCGTATAACCAGATTGTTAGCAGCACGGTCAAATTGATTCAGATGACTGAACTACCTCTATCATGTCTGCTCTGGCCCGCAGCACCAACTCATCCCCCGTTTGAATCACCTGCATCACCCCGCGTATATTAGCGATGGTCGGCAGGCCAATCTCCCGCAAAACAATCGAACCGTGGGAGAGATTGCCACCGATTTCGATGACCACGCCGCCCACATCTTGCGTCTTATATTTATGCTGGCGCATTCTGTGGTACAATATCCCCCAGGAGTGTCGAAATGAGGAGGTCGCTGATGAACGCAACTGAGCAAACGCTGGTTAAGCAAATTGTTGACGAGGCGCAGACATTACCCGAAAACCTTATCCGGGAGGTCTTGGATTTCATCGGTTACCTGCGGGCCAAGTATGAGCAAAACGGTGATGAGGCTCGCCGGGCAGCCTTGCTGGCCACTTTTGGGACCTGGCAAGACGACCGTGAACCGGAAGTTATTATTCAAGACATTTACGCCAATCGCACCATTTCCGATTTGGAGCTTGATCTGTGAGCTACCTGCTTGATACTGATATTTGTATCTATTGGTTGAATGGTCGGCCAGGTGTAAAAGATAAACTGTTGGCCGCGGGCTGGAAACGGGTGGCAATCTCGGTGATCACTCAAGCGGAGCTGTATTATGGAGCTTATAACTCGAGTCGGGTCACCGAGAATCTGGGTCGAGTAGATGATTTCGTGAGCCAAGTCCCTATTTTACCTCTGCATGATACCACCCTTAAACGATTTGGCGCGTTAAAGGCGCAACTTCGCCAAATCGGCCAGCCGTTGCCGGATTTTGACCTACTCATTGCCAGTATAGCCTTGATGGAAAATAGGGTGCTGGTGACAAATAATACCCGCCACTATCAACGCATTCAGGATTTACAACTGGAAAATTGGGCTTCATAGTTAAGGGATCGTCAAATTCTATGGTAGCCTCACCAAAGATGCCACTGCATAATCAGTTCCTCTCGGCTGCCGCCCGTAAAGCGTAGTTTCCCGATCCGGTTCTGATCGGTAGCAAAGCAGGCCATAAGATCAAGCGCAATGGTCACATTGAGTTGATTCTGCTGCTCCAGGGCGGCGCGGCAGGTGTCTTCATCCAGATCCTGGAAATCATCAAGATCACCTGTCTGTAACGCCACGAGCTTGATGTCATTTTCGTCGGCATCAGCCTTCTCAAAGACCGGCCGGTCGCCGTCAAAATACCAGAAGAAATCGCCATCCTCCTCCGAGGGCTGCGCCCCGTTGTCGAAATCTATTTTATCTTCGCGGC
The DNA here is from genome assembly GCA_015075185.1 of Anaerolineales bacterium. Classification (GTDB taxonomy): domain Bacteria; phylum Chloroflexota; class Anaerolineae; order 4572-78; family J111; genus DSQQ01. The sequence goes on from JABTUW010000001.1 coordinate 2,190,816, forward strand.
GCACCGTCGTCGTCACGTAGCTGTTATCGTCGTCATCGCGCACGTTGATCTGGATATCCCGCGCCTCCGTCGAGCCATCCGCTCGCTCGACGCGCAAACTGTAGGTGGTGCTCTCCTGGGGACATTCCCGGCGGCTCTGGTTGTCGCCGGAAACACCTTTTCCTTGAAAGTAGACCGCCTGCACGCCGTACACATTCCAGAAGAAATTAACGCACTCGCCCCGCTTTATCTCGGTCCGATCCACTCGAAAATCAATCCCGACCGCCGGTGTGGGGGAGGCGGTGGGCGTCGGCGGGGGCGGCGTAGCCACAGTGGGCACCGCGTCAACATAATAGGCGGTTGAAAATTCCGGGTTGCCGGTAACCCAGCCCAGCCCTGTCGTACCCACGGGGAAATTAATTTGCCACCACAGGTCGGCCCCCAGATTCCGTCCGGTAATTCTGGCCTCCTGGTTGGGCTGCAAAAAACCAAGCGAGTCATACTGCGTACCGGGACCGGCGCGCACCCGCAGGGAGCCTGCCGACGTGACTACGAGATAAGGATAAGTGGGGGTGGGGGTAGGCGTGGGAGTCGCCGGAACTGGAGTTGGGGTCGGTGTTGCCGGCTGAACCTGGACAAAGACCAGCTCCGACTCGCCCGTCACGCCGGCGGCATTGTAAGCAATAACCTGGAGAACGTGGCTGCCGGCAATGTCAGGCAGCCAGACCTGGCTGGCCGTCCGCGTTCGGTTGGTTTGCGGGTTCATATTCGATATTCTGGCCAGCAGCTTGTCGTTGACCATCAAATCAATCCGGGTAATACCCTGGGGGTCAGCCGACTTGGAAACGACCGGAATTAACTCCCCGGAGGTAAACACCTGGTCGGCGACAGGGCTGACAATGACCACGCTGGGAATGCTCTGGATCGTTGCTGTTGAGGTGGGGGTGCTTTGAGCCTGAGCCGGCAGCGCGGGGGGAACAGCCAACTCGACCCGCTCCGGGGCCTCTTGTAGATGCGCTCCTGCCTCTCTGGCTGAAGCGGCTGTGAAAGCTATCCCAAAGGTTGCGCCGCTAACTGCCAACCACAGCCCCATCAAAAGGGGAAAACTCGCAAAGGTGTGTTTACCCATAACCTAATTACCCCCTGTTATTGCTGAAGCAACAACAAAGCAACATTAAGAATCGGTTGGCAGTATAGTGGGTTGTCTGTAATTGGTCAAGTCCCTCCAGATTTGTTCGCTTCACTACCCCCGGTCTGAAGCGTCCTCTCGTGGCCGCAATCCTGGCAAAATGAGGGCGCGCAGTTGCGGGTTGACCCGGTTCTGGCTTTCGGGCGAAAGCACCAGCACGACACCCAACACCAGCAAAATGTTGGTCATCAGGAAGAAGATAAACTCCTCGACGGGGAGGACGCCGCCCAGGTAAAGCTGGAGCGATTGGGCCGGGTCAATGGTCCAGGTGCCGGAGCTGATGGCCAGGGCGTCGGCCTGGCCGAGGTAGAGCGTGACCGGCAGCAGGGTCCACAGCACCAGCCGGCGCTGCCGCCAGAGGATGTCGGCCCCGAAGCCGATTTGCAGCATGAGCGGCGGCAGCGCCCAGATCAGAATCAGGGCCAGGTACGTGCCCGGCTGCCAGCCGGCGATCAATATCGCCGCCATCGCCAGCCAAACCCAGCCAACACCAAGCAGTAAACTGGGGCGGAGTTGACGCTTAGCGGGCAGGGGACGCGTCTCACCGGGCAGGCGGCGGGCCAGAAAGAGTAGCCACAGGCTGGTCAAAATCGGTTGCAGGACAAAAAAGGTGTACTCTTCGATTGGCACCCAGCCCAAAACCAGGCCGGTGACCAGGTGTGGGTCGTAGGACCAGACGCCGGTCGCGACCAGGTAATTATCCCAGGGAGTCGTATAAATCAGCGCCACCAGAATATGCCCCAGCACGACCTTCCAGGCCGGCCAGCCGCTCAGGGCGCCGGGCAGAGCTAGACCTCGCCGCAGGTCATACCAGGTCAGCAGCGCCAGCAGCAGGATGGGGATCAGCAAAAATTGAGCCAAAAAGCCAAAATAAGTCATGAAATCTACTCCATCAAACCAGACTGTTCAGACATAGTTCACTTCCCTGGCCTGGGCATACGCGGCCAGGGCGCGATCCCTGGCCCAGTGGTGGTCAATGATCGGCATAGGGTAATCTTGACCCAGCACACAGCCGGCCTGCCGCTGCATCTGGCCCGGCATCTCCCAGGGTGTATGAATGTAGGGGTCGGGGACAGCCGCCAGTTCGGGCAGCCAGCGCCGGATATAGTTCCCTTGCGGATCGAATTTCTGACCCTGCAACACCGGGTTAAAGACGCGAAAGTAGGGCGCGGCGTCGGCGCCGACGCCGGCAGTCCACTGCCAGCCGCCATTGTTGGCGGCCGGGTCGCCATCCAGCAGATGCTGCATAAACCAGCGCTCGCCCCAGCGCCAGTCAATCAGCAAATCTTTGACCAAAAAAGAAGCGACAATCATGCGCGCCCGGTTGTGCATCCAGCCGCTCTGAAGTAGTTGGCGCATGGCGGCGTCAACCACCGGGTAGCCGGTGCGACCTTCAGTCCAGGCAGCAAAAGCCTTTTCGTCGTTGCTCCAGGGAATGCGCTCATACTCTGACCGGAGGCTGGTCCCGCGCACACGGGGGAAATGGTAGAGAATAGAAATGTAAAACTCGCGCCAGATCAGCTCGTTGAGCCAGGTTTCCGCGCCTTTGCCGGCCGCCCTGTCCAATGCTTCAACGGCGTGAACGGTGGCTTGGCGGGCCGAGAGCATGCCCAGGCGCAAATAGGGCGACAAATTCGATGTTCCGTCCACGTCAAGCTGATTGCGGTTCTCGGCGTAGGCGGCGATAGCCGGGCCGCAGGCGAAGAGACGCAGGCGGCGCTGAGCTTCGGCTTCGCCGGGAGGGAAGAGGGCGGCGGCAGACAGGCTGGGTTCGGCTGGGATCGGGCTGCTGGCGAGGTCGGGGGTTGAAATTCGCTCAGGCGCCGGGAGAACAGCCTGCCGGTGCGGCAGCGGGAGGGCTTTCCAGGCCCGGCTGAAAGGGGTGAAGACCGTATAGGGCAAACCATTGGCTTTGAGGACGGTGCTGGGCGGGTGGACCGTCACCCCGCCGGTCAGCTTCAAAGGCAGTTGTTGACCGATGGCAGCATCACGGAGACAAGCATAGGGCGAGAAATCCTCTTCGGCAAAGATAGCCGACGCGCTGCTTTCGGCCAGCACAGCGGCAAGTTGATCTTGCGGGCGGCCGGAGCGGACGATCAGACGGCTGCCCCGTTTGTCCAAATCAGCAACCAATTGGCGCAGGCCGCCGAACAGAAAAGCCAGTCGTTTAGCGCCGGCGTAGGGCGAAGCAAGCAAGGTTGGATCTAGAATAAAAAGTGGAATGACGTGCTCGGCGTGGGCCAGGGCGGCGTGCAGTGCCTGGTTGTCGGCTAAACGCAGGTCACGTCTAATCCACCAGATCGCAGTGGTCATAAGGTTTCTAGAATCTGGTTGGTCATTGGGTAATCCTTGAAAGTACATCAGAAGGTTTTTGGTTTTCAACGGTTCGGGTGAGTGGGACGGGTGAAGCGGTATGAGCCTCAGCCTTAACTCCGAGTTCACTCAAAACAGTCCTGGCCAGGCGCAGCCCACCCAGAGCTACCGCCGCCGTAGACTGGCCGGGAAAAATAGTGTCGCCGACGAGCCACAGGCCGGGAGCCAGCCGGGGCGCCCAGGTACGGAACAGGCTTGTTTGAGGAAAGCCGCCCACCCAGCCCCAGGCTCGGCGGGTGAAGCGTTGAAAGGTGACCGGCGTGCCGGGCAGGATCAAATGGGCCGCCTCCCGCAGGCCAGGGAGAGCCGTTTCGGCGGCGGCCAGGATGCGTTCTACATAGACAGCTTTGCGTTCTTCGTAAGCAGCGCGCTCGTTTTCAAAAAGACGCCACCACTCGCGCAGGCCCGTGTGCGTGCTGATGGTCAGCGCCCGCTGGCCGGCCGGGGCGCGATTCTTATCCCAGCCAGGGCTGAGCGAAAGGAAGACCGTGTTGCCCTCGGCCATTGGCTCGCGCACAATCACTTGATGGTGCAGCGGAAAATCGGCCGGCACGGCCGAGCCATCCAACCCGACGTAAACCATAAACGCGCCCCAGCCGTCGAATGAGGCGGGGAGACGAGGCGGCGACACCTGTTCGGGTGCAGGTGAGGCGAAGGAACGGAGTGAAGAAGGAGCGTTTTCGCCCAGCAGCGCGGCGAGATTCCAGGGGGTCAGATTGGCGACAATACCATCGGCAGGGAAGGATTTGCCGCGCTTGGTTTCCACGGCAACGGGCCGGCCTCGCTCTATAACAATCCGGCGGACTTCCTGGCGGTAATGGACCTGCCCGCCATGCCGGCGCACGGCCTGGGCTAGCGTTTCGGCCAGAGCGCCCATACCTCCGGCCAGGTGGACTACTCCGCGCCGGGGTAAATCCAGGGCCGCAGCGCCGTATAGCGCGTTGGCCTGGCCGCTGGCGGCTTGAGCGGCAATGAGCAGTTGGCCGTCAACAAAAAGACGCAGGCGCTCAGGAGCGTGGCTCAGGTGGGCCGCCACCGGGCGGAGAGCATCCGCAGCCAATTGAGGCAAACCAGCGTAAGTTTCAAACCCACCCCGACCCAGCCAGCCCACCCCCTTTTGACTCACTTGCAGAACATCGGCGAAAGTTTGAGGCGGCCAGGGGGGCGTCCGCAGGGCCAGGTCCCACAGGGCATCGGCGGTGCGTTCTTGCCAGCGCCAAAAAGTCTCGGCCTGGGGGCCAAAAGCGCGGCCATACTCTTCCCAACGCCGCGCGTCGGTCCAGCGCGTGACCGTCGAACCATCGGGCAGGTGGACGACCAGGGCGGGATTGGCAGCATGGGCCGGCCAAGCAGTCACCCCGGCGGCTTGGGCCACCAGGTCCAGCGGCCCGCCAGGGTAAAAACCGCCGGCCAGGGTCGCGCCGGCATCGAAGCGATAACCTTGATGGTAAAAAGTACCGGCGCAGCCGCCCGGATAGATGTGCGCTTCCAGCACGGTGACGTCCAGCCCGGCGCGGGCCATAACCGCTGCTGCTGTCAACCCCCCCATGCCAGCGCCGATGACGACAATGCGCTTCATTGCCTCACCTGGGGTGAGGCCGGGGGAAGCTCATGTCTTTTCTCAAGTAAACCTTTTGTTTTCCAGCCGCGATAAGCGAACAAAATGGGCAAAGTTAGCCACATCCCCAGGCCAACCAGGCTCCACCAGGGATGCTTTTTTAACTCCGCTTCTACTTCGTCAATGACTTCGGTGGTTGTCTCATTCACAAGCCGGAAGGAATGGTGGTGGGACCAGGAGCCAAAAGGGCCACGTAGTTGCCGGTCCACAAAGCCGTTATGGCCGACATTCTCAATCCTTGCCAGCCAGCGTATGGGCAGCGGCCCCAGCCAGAGGGTGAAATTCATTTCATCCCCTTCTTGCAGGCGGGCCGGCGCTTGGTGAATTTGGGTGATGATCGGGGGCGGGGTAATCGCGCCCATGCTGTTGGACTGGGCGTGAAAATCGGCCACTGCCGCCAGCGGCGCGCGCACCCGGAAAGAATGGTGGTACTTCATGACATGCCTTTCACGCCCTCAAGCGTCAGTTGAGCCAGCCAATCACGGATAACTTTACCGCGCTCATCCAGATGGGTCTGGACCGCTTGCCGGTAGGCAATTAGGTAGCGCTGAAGTTGCTCGGTCGGCATTTGATGATTGATTAAAAGGCCTTCGACCCAAATGATGCTGGTGCCCATAAAGTCAATATTGCCCAGCAGCAGGGCGGCAATAATATTGCGGGCAAATTTCATGTTCGCGTTGGCCAGGCGGCTGTGCGGAATAGACTCATCTTTCAGCAGGCGCCACACGTGCGCTTCGATCAGGGCTTGATGCTCCCGATAGTGGGCCAGGGTTTGCTGGTATGCTTCACTTGGCTGGGAGACCGCCGGCGGCGGCCAGCCCTGGCGCGGCGATATGAGAAATTGCTCAACCACTTGAGGAGTTGTCTCCAGGTGTTCCCCGAGAAAATGGCCGGGAATGCGGCTGCGTAAGGCTGGCAGATGGTTAAAGACAGCGCCGCCGTAAGCGAGCGGCACCCGCTCCTGGTTTAGCAAGTGGGCTATCTCCAGCATGGACGCAGCGGTATGGAGCTGCTGGGCGGCTACAATCACCAGTTGCGGCCTGGCCGTGGCAATGGTGAATTCCAGGCGAGCCGAGGGGACATCGGCGCCGAGATAGACGACATCCCAACCGTGCCGCCGGAGCAAGAGCGTAATCAAGAGCGGGCTAAAGGTGTGCTCCTCTTCGGGCGGACAAGCGACCAAAATACGGCCGGGGCGAGTTGGGGGCGGGGTGGCCGCTACCAGGGCGTCCAGGCGGCGCATCGCCAGAGCCGAGGCAAAGTGTTCTTGTTGAACAGTAACTTCCCCTTGGTACCAGCCTTCACCCATCTCGGTCAACCCCTTTTGCAGAAGCTCAAAGCAAACAGTCTCCAGGGGATACAAGGCCGAAGCCTGGGCCAGGATATTTTCCGCCGTCCGCTCATCAAAAGCCAGACAGGCTGCTATCCAGGCCCGGCGCAGTTCGGTGATGGCGCTGCCGACCGTGAAGGGCGGTGGGGTGGTGACAGATATGGACGCTTCAGGGGTGTTCGTCTGAAGCGGGTCTGTTCCTTCCTGTTGCAGACTGTGCCACAGATCCACGGCCCGGCTAATACTTAAACCTTCATCCTGCCGGGCGGCCAGCCACTTAAGCATATCAATATCGTGCTGCGAGTAGAGGCGGTGGCCGCCGGGGGTCCGATGGGGCTGGGGCAAGCCGTAGCGGCGCTCCCAGGCTCGCAGGGTATCGGGTCTGAGACCCGTTTCCTGAACAACGGCCTTTAAGTTGTAGGTCGGTAGCTGATTTGATGTAGACATTACAAGCCTTCTTCTGATAATTTTCTACTTTTACAGGCGGGCCAAAATAAGATTTCAAACTTGCTTATTGAAAATACTAACACAAATCTAATATTTTGTCAACTATTTGTCTAGAAATATAAGAATAAAATATTGACAAATATCCTTTGATATGAAGATTCTACTAAAAAAGAGAAATTTATAAAGCATCCCTCTGTACCTGGAAATATTCCCTGCTATCATTGGCCTAGGAGGCTAGTCCTGGTTCCGCAGGGTTAATATTTTCATCAAGATTTCTGGACGGCAATTATTAAGCATAAGTTATAGATTTTTTAAAGAGTTTGAAGTATACTAAAATTGTCGCCCTTGAAAAATAACTGAAGAAGGGGAGTTGTTTGTTGAGGGGGTCTTTCTGAAAGTTAAACTGGCTTTTGAGAAGTTTTTGCCTGGTTTGAGCGAGAACAGTATTGTCCAAGGGAGAACAATCATGGCAATCAATTTATACGTTACTTCAACCCAAAATTTTTCCGGTAAAAGCGCAGTCTGCCTGACCTTGATGGACCGGATGCGAAAGGATGGCTATCGGGTAGGTTACTTAAAGCCTTTTAGCAGCGCTGCCCGCGTTTTGGCCGAGAGCAGCGTTGATGAGGATGCCCGTTTTATCAAAGAAACCTTTCATTTGAGCGAGCCACTGGAACTCCTGGCTCCGGTTGTTGTCACCGGTCAGCGCATGCGCAAAATTTTGACCGAGGATAATGGGGATTACAGAAGCACGGTAAAACAGGCCGCCGAAACCATCGGCCAGGATAAAGACATTGTGGTAATGGAGGGCAGTGATAATTTCCGGGAGGGCTACATCGTTAAATTGTCGCTCAATGAAGTCGCCAATCTGGTTGACGCCAAGGTGATCACGGTTGTTGGCTACCAAAACAGCCTGCAGGTGATTGATGATACTTTAACCGCCCTGACCCGGTTGGGGGAGCGATTGATTGGCGTCATTATCAACGCGGTGCCAGAAAACCGTCTGGGGTATGTCCATCAATCCGTCCTCCCTTATGTGCAGGCCCAGGGGGTTGACGTTTTGGCCGTTTTGCCTTACGAACAGACTCTACATTCCATAGCTATCAGTAAAATTGTTGAGGTCTTGGGGGGTGAATTGCTCTGTGGGGACTGTCTGGAGGAGCTGGTAGAAAACCTGTTGGTTGGCGCCATGAATGTTGAAAATGCTTTGAACTATTTTCGCGCCGTCAAGAATAAAGCCGTTATAGTGGGTGGCGACCGTCCAGACATTCAACTGGCCGCTCTGGAAACCTCAACCAAGGTCCTCATTTTGACTGGCAATATTCGGCCCAACCCAGTGGTTGAGGCCAAGGCTGAGGAACGCGGTGTGGCGATTATGCTATCTCCTTATGATACGCTAACTACCATAGAAAAGGTCGAGCAATTCTTTGGTAGATCCGGTTTCCATGAGGCTGAGAAGGTGACTCGTTTTGCCCTTCTCCTTAACCAAAGCCTAAATTTTGACCAACTGTACCAGCGCCTCGGATTGCCGAAGGTGCAGGCAGCGAATTCATAATCAACTCATCCGCAATTTTGGCCGACGACAAAACTCCGGGCAGCCCCGCCCCGGGATGCGTGCCCGCGCCGACGAAGTAGAGGTTGTCGAAATCCTCAGAGCGGTTGTGGGGACGGAACCAGGCCGATTGGGTCAGAGTCGGTTCTACCGAGAAGGCTGAACCGAGGTAGCTGTTGAGGGTGTTCTGGAAGTGCAGCGGGTCAATGGTGTGTTCGGCCACAATGTTGGCCTGCAAATCCGGCAGATAGTTATCTTCTAAAAACTGCATGATCCGATCACGGTAGGGCTTAGCCGCTTGCGTCCAGTCAATGCCCGACCCCAAATGCGGTACCGGTGACAGCACATAAAAGCTCTCGCAGCCTTCCGGAGCCAGCGAGGGGTCGGTCAGGGTGGGCATGTGCAGGTAGAGGGAGAAGTCGTTGGCTAGCTGCTTCTTGGTAAAGATGTCGTCCAGCAGGCCCTTGTAGCGCTGGCCCAGGATGATGTTGTGATGGGCCAGCCGGGTATCGGTGTAGCGGCGTTTGGTGCCAAAATAGATCACAAACAGCGACATGCTGTAGCGCATCTTCTCGATTTTGCGGTTGGTATATTTGCGCCGGTACTGCGGCGGGATCAGGTTACGGTAGGTAAAGGCGACATCGGCGTTGGAGATGACGATGTCGGCCCGGTGGATCGTGCCGTCGGCCAGGCGGATACCTGTAGCTCGCCGGCCTTCTACCAGAATCTCCTGAACTTCGGCGTTGATGCAGACCTGCCCGCCCAACTCCTCAAACAACCGGCCCAACCCCTGGACAATTGCCCCGGTGCCGCCCATAGCGTAATGCACCCCCCACTCCCGCTCCAGATAGTGAATCAAGGCATAAATGGAAGTGGTTTCAAAGGGATTGCCGCCGACGAGCAGGGGATGGAAGGAAAAACAGCGGCGCAGAAAGTCATCCTGCACAAATTGAGAGACGTATTTATAGACGCTTTTATGCGATTGCAGCCGGATCAAATCCGGGATGATGCGGACCATGTCCATGAAGTTGAGGAATGGCTTGTCGGCCAGTTCGACAAAACCCTTTTCGAAGATAGCTTTAGTGGATTGGATGAATTTCAGGTACCCTGCTTGGTCGGAGGGGTTCCACTTTTCAATCTGGCTCAGCGTGAAATCGGCGTCGTCGTTGTAGTCGAAGCAGTGCCCTTCGTGGTTAAAAATGCGATAGAAGGGGTTGCACCGTACCAGCTCAAAATAATCCTCCCGCCGCCGGCCGGCCAGCTCGAAGATGTCGTCGAGCATGAAGGGCGCGGTGACAATAGTCGGCCCGCCGTCGAATTTGAAGCCGTTGATCTCGTAGACGTAGGCCCGGCCGCCTAATTTATCCCGCTTCTCAAAAATTTTTACGTCGTGACCCCTGGCAGCCAGGCGCACCGCTGCGGCCAAGCCGCCAAAACCGCTGCCAATGACGATGATTTTCTTTTTCATTGCTACTCTCCGTGTCCAATAATTGTATAATATTTGTCCATATTATACAGAAAAATAGAAGTTTTGTCAAGATTTAAAAACCATACGTTAGGCTTCGTTACCCTACACTAAAGAAATTCAGCCCAAAGATTAGACAGGATTAACAGGATTTACAAGATTTTTATTGAAATTATCCTGTTAATCTTGTAAATCCTGTCCATTGCCCCTCTTAAGTAGCTGTAGGGTAACGAAACTTTAGGCTCAAATTATTTGACGCTGCCAGGAATGGCGGTACACTTGAGATTTATGGACACCTCAGCTCAAACCGGTCCTCCTGGTCCGCAGGCCGCTCCCTTGCAGATTCAGACCCTGGGTGGCTTTCGTCTCTGGCGGGAGGGGGTTGAGATCGAGCCGGCCACCTGGGGGCGAGAGAAAGCTCTCCACCTCTTTCAATTCCTGGTCACGGCGCGGCGGCGCACCGTCCACTTGCACAAAGAGCAGATCATTGACCGGCTGTGGCCGGAGCTAAACAGCGAAGAAGGCGACCGCGATTTCAAGGTGGCCCTCAATGCAATATTTAAGGCGATTGAGCCGGAGCGGTCTCCGCGAGCGGAGTCTCGTTTCATCCAGCGCCAGGGGTTGGTTTACAGTCTCAACCTGTCCGAGAGCTGGGTAGATGCCGATGCGTTCGAGAATTTGATTGCCCTCGGCAACAAGACCCTACCTAACAATCCCCTCGCCGCCATTGAATGCTACCAGCAGGCGTTGGCTCTCTACGGGGGTGATTACCTGCCTGAGCGCCGCTACGAGGATTGGAGCAGCGCCGAACGAGAGCGGCTGCACCTGCTGGCCCTTGGCACGATGACGACCCTGGCCAGCCTGCTGGTCGAACAAAGCCCGCTGGAGAGCATCCGCCTGACTCAGCACGTCCTCGCCGTTGATCCGGTCTGGGAGGATGCCTACCGGGTACAGATGCGGGCGTATCTGGCTCAGGACAATCGTCCCCTGGCCCAGCGTACTTACCGGGCGTGTGCTGACATGCTGCAACGCGAATTGGGAGTCGAACCTCTGCCCGAAACACAACGCCTCTACCGCCAGGCACGGGGGGAAGGTTAGGCGAGGCGTTGTGAGGTGATGCTTCCAAAATTCTTTCGCCTCACGTTTCACGTTTTACGTTCCACCTTGTAACTCAACTGTAACTTCCCTCTGTTAAAATTAAATTCAGGTAAGGTGATTAACGATGATGAAACCCCAGAACAATGTTGCTTCGTTTGTGCTGCGTTTTACCCAGGAGATGTGGCGGGACGCGCAGGATGAACCCCACGTCCAGTGGCGCGGGCATATTCGCCATGTCCAGGGCGATGAAGAAGATCGCTTTACTGACTTTGCCGAAGCCGTGGCTTTTATCCAGCGCTACCTGGCGCAACTGACAATGGAGGCGATAGCAGGAGGTCAAAATATGAATCAAGAGAAGGTGCTGCAAGAAAGTTTCAAACTGTGGGAACAGTTTGCTTCAAGTTACACGGGCATGATGTTCGAGGCGATGGAGCAAACGGTTAAGCAGTCCCAAACGTTCAAGGAGCAAATTGACCAGGCGACCCAACGGGCGCTCAAAGCCTGGCAGTTCTCAGAACAGCCTGACCAGAAACAGGTGGTCGAGGTCTTGAAATCCTTGCAAGCCCAAATTGAGGCGCTAACGGCCAAAGTAGAAACGTTAGAACAAGCTCTGCAGGCAAAGGATAAAGAAACTGTCAGTACGGATAGGCCGGCAGAGTAGTTAAATTGGGTTTTCTCAAGTAATTTTATCCAATCCTCACCTGGACAAGCCAGAATCAAACAGGGTTTTCTCGACAGGATTAACAGGATTAACAAGATTTTGAAATTTAATCCTGTAAATCTTGTAAATCCTGTCTAAATTTTCTTGCCCAATGAGCAAGGATTCAATTTTTAAGTGCCTAAAAGGAGTTAGACTTATGCCTACAAAACTAAACAATGGGAAAGAGAGTCTCGTCCATACGGCAGATGTAGCCGCCAAGGTAAGTGAGGACACTAAGGCCGCTGTGGAAGTGATGGTAAGTAGTGCGATCAAGGCGACGGAAGATGCTAAAAACCTCCTGGCAGCTAATCAACAGGTGCTGGAGAAGAATTTTGCCGTCTGGCAGGAGTTCAACCAGACCTACAGCCGCTTTGTTCTGGAAGCGACCCAGCAGGTTCTCGATGAGTCGCTGGCCTTCCGCGAGAGCCTGGATAAGGTGATGATTGGCAGCTTCAAGAAGGCTCATGCCTTAAGCGAGCAAGAACGGCAGGTCATGGTTGATGCGGCCGAACTCTTTCAGGATCAGGCCCAGGCCGGTTCCGAATATATGGCTAAGATGTTCACCACCGCATCCAAAGTGATGACGACCACCGCTCTCTTCTCTGATTGGGCCGCCGAACGCGCCGCCAAAATGTTCACCAGCATGTCGGCGACGAACTAATGGATTGTTTAAGACCCTAAAGGTTTCTAAAACCTTTAGGGTCTTGAATTTTTAAGTAGGACTCAAAGGGGAGATAGTTATGCGCCTCAAAGACAAGGTAGCCATTATCACGGGGGGTGGACGGGGAATTGGCCGGGCAACTGCGCTGCGTTTTGCCGAGGAAGGCGCTCTTGTGGTGGTGGCCGATATTGAATTTGCTGTGGCTCATTCGGTTGCCGACGAAATTATAGACCTGAATCGCCAGGCCCATGCGGTAGGTGAGAGTGTTACTTCGGCCAACGGCGATAAACAGGCAGTTGTAACTCGAACACGGGCGGCTTTGCCTGTTCAGGTGGATGTGACCGACAGCGCTTCCGTGGAAACAATGGTTCAGGCAGCTTTGAAGCAGTATGAGCGGATTGATATCTTGGTCAACAATGCCGGGATTGTCCGCGATGCCCAGCTAACCAAGATGAGCGAAGAGAATTTTGACCTGGTCATAGATGTCAACCTCAAGGGGGTTTTCAACTGCGCCAAAGCCGTAGCCCCGATCATGGTTCAACAAGGCAGCGGGGTTATTCTCAGCACGGCCTCGGTGGTGGCCCCATACGGCAATTTTGGCCAAACTAATTATGTGGCCAGCAAAGCCGGAGTTATTGGCATGACCAAGGTCTGGGCGCGCGAGTTAGGCCGCAAGGGTATTCGGGCCAATGCTGTAGCGCCCGGCTTTACCGAAACACGGATGATTGACGGGATTCCCGATAAGGTGGTCGAGAAGTTGTTAGAGCGGATCGCCCTGAACCGTTTTGGCAAGCCGGAAGATATCGCCAATGCTTTCGTATGGCTGGCTTCAGATGAAGCCGCCTACGTTACCGGGCATGTGCTGCACGTTGATGGAGGAACGGTCATCTAAGCTGGATATATTACTCAGGTGACTGGCACTTTTGTCCTCTGACTAACCAAGTGCCAGTCACCTTCTAGACCAAAAACGAGTGTCTATTGACCGTCAAAGGAGACAAGTCATTATGTTGAAAGCAAAAGATATTATGACACCTGAGGTCGTGACCATCCGCGAGTCGGCCTGGGTAGCCGAAGCGATTGAGCTGATGAAGCGAAAGAAGGTGCATGCCCTGGTGGTGCTGCCCCAGGATGAGGATGATGCCTATGGCATTGTCAGCGAAGCGGATATTGCCTACAAGGTGATCGGCCCGGCCAAAGACCCGAAAGCAGTGAATGTAGGCGACATCATGACCAAGCCCTGCGTGGTCATTAATCCCGACTTGGGGGTGGAGTACGTGGCCCGTTTGTTTGCCAATCTGCACATTCACAAAGCCCCCGTCATTCAAGAAAAATTGCTGGGGATTGTTTCGGTCTCGGATATTTTGCGCCGGGCTATGTAGCTCGCATAAGGGAGAAAGCCATGCTGAAAGTAAAAGAGGTTATGACCACCGACGTGGTCACGATTCAAGGGTCCGCACCTGTCGCCGAGGCTATCGAATTGATGAAGGAAAAAAAGCTGCGTGACCTGATTGTGGAGCCGCGCAGCGTTGAAGACGCCTACGGCATTGTTACTGAGACGGATATTGTCTATAAGATAGCCGCCTACGGTAAAGACCCCCAAGAAGTGCAGGTCCACGAAATTATGACCAAACCCTGCATTGTGGTCAATCCCGATTTGAGCGTCGAGCACGTGGCCCGGCTGTTTGCCCACTTTCATCTTCGCCGTGCGCCGGTGATCAAAGGTAAACTGCTCGGCATTGTCACCGTCACCGATATTTTGCGCCAGGCAATGTGGTGGCAGGGGTAGCAGGTAGGCTTAGTTTCAAATTTTAACTCGGAGAGCATTCGGAAAAATCACATCTGAGTGACAAACGTCGTAAAGAAATAAGAGTCTTGACACTGTTTTGTGTCGCCTTTCCATATTAGACTCCCCCTATCTTAATTTTCAGGAGTCTAATACTGCTTTTATAATTTCCGAATGTTCTCTATATGTTTGACATGCAGGTTTGCGCGTGTTAACATGGTATGACTTCAGAAAAATATTATATACTCGCAGCTGCTTCCTGTCGCTTAGTAAAGCGAGTCGCGCACCTCCTCCTTCACCTCTTTTTCCACCATCTAAATCAAATTCTTCCTAACGCTTGAGGACTTTTGTTTTTACCAGTTCCAGGCATTTAAACTCGGTTGGCAAGGTTGTTTATAGTTGGTTACCTCCTCTTTCTCAGCCAACTTGCCGCTTTGTCCCTCTTAAAATTAAATTTAACTGAAAAAGTAAGGAGATAAACCATGTTGGATTGGACCAAGCAGACTGAGGAAATGACCAAAGTCTGGATAGATACCCAGAAAAAGATGTGGGATAACTGGCTCGGGACCACGCAGCACTTTGAAAAGACCCAGGCTGCCGAATTCTGGGCCAAAACCCTGAATATGTGGGAAGAGTCGGTTAAAAATACGTTGAACGCTCAGGCTGAATGGACGAGAATGTGGGCGGATAGCATCAAATCTATTGAGGGCGCTCCCAAAGAGGTCGGTGATTGGGCGCAGCAGGCCCAGGAGATGAGCAAACAGTGGGCCGAGGCTCAGAAGCAGCTCTGGGATAGTTGGTTTGCGGTGGTCAAGAAATTTGATCCTTCCAAGGCGGCCCCCGACTGGAGCGAAGAAGGCCAGAAAATGTATAAAACCTGGCAGGAAACCTCGCAAAAGGTGATGGACGCCCAGGCTGAGTGGGTCCGCCAGTGGTCCACCGCACCGACCGAAGCCAAAGCCAACGATAAGAAGTGAAAGGCTGACAACGATGCCTGGAGGAAATTCTACACCGTGGAGTGACCAGATCGAAACTATGACCAAAGCCTGGGTCGAAGCCCAGAAGCAGATGTGGGAAAAGTGGTATGACCTGGCCCGAACCGCGCCGGCTCCTCCTTTCTATGCCGATTTGGCTGAACCGTGGCAAAAAGTGGCTGCCCAGGGTGTTGAAGCCTGGACAGCCACCACTGAACCGACAGCCAAAGATGTGTCTGAACGCCTGGCGGCCAGCCAGAAAAGTTTTGTGGATTTTTTCCAGTTTCTAACCGATACCTGGAAGGTGGTCGCGGCAAAAGCTGCCTCTGGCGAAGAATGGCAAAATACCCTCAAAACTTACACCGAGCAGTGGCGCCAGCAGCTCCTCCAATCGCCCGAGACGATGCGGCACATTAACCAGGACCTGACCGAGCTGTGGCAGCTCTACCTGAAAGAGTGGAACAAACTGGCCCAGCCGTGGCTGCACTCCTCTCAATTGGCGCGGGGGCATTTAGGCCAGGCGATTACCGGCAATGGTTCGGAGTTAATTGATCTGACCAATCTTTATTGGGATGCTTATGAGCGCACCTTCGGCCGTTTGGTCGAAAGTCCCAGCCTGGGTTACACCCGCGAGTTAAACGAGAAGTTGCTCAAAGGGTTCGATGCCTGGCAGGATTTTCGTCAGGCGAGCTTTGAGTATCAAGTGATCCTGGCCGATACCTGGGTTCAGGCAGTTGAACGGATGGTAAAAGAACTGGTGGCATTGACTGAAAAGGGCCAGCCGATCAAGAGTTTGCGCGAATTGGCCCTGCTCTGGAATAGTGTGGCCGACCCGGTTTTTATCGAGGTTTTTCGCTCTGAAAAGTACATTCAAATTCAGGGCCGCCTGCTGAACACGGCCATGCATTACCGCCTTCACCAGCGCGAGATCGCCGAACTTTTCTTGAAGACGAGCGACATCGCCGCCCGCAGTGAAGTTGACGAAGCTTACCGCAACATCTACGAACAACGGAAAGAACTTAAGGCCCTTAAAAAGGTTGTGGCCGAACTCTCTCCGGCCCGCCCGGAACTTGAGGAGGCTCGCCAGAGCATTGAGGCGCTGCGTCAAGAGGTCAAAGCCTTGAAGGAGGCGTTGGCCGCCATTACCGCTAAAGAAGCACTCCAACCCGCTCCTGCTCCCCCCAAAGCCAAGCCAGCTCCGAAAGCAGGCAAGCCAGCCAAAAGTAAGGCCGCCGCTGTGGCTCAAGCCAGCAGTCAGGAAGGAGGTGAACAGCCATGACCCCGTTTCCGATCCAACTTGGTCCCGAAGAGATTGTCCACGAGTTGAACGAATTCAATCACAAGATGCTCAAGGGGATCGAGACTCTCAGCCGGCTGCGCGAAGAAGACATCAAGGTGGGCGTGTCGGCCAAAGAACCAATCTACCGGGAAGACAAACTGGTCCTGTATCACTTTACCCCTCTGGTAGAGCAGACGGTGAGCACGCCGGTGCTCATTGTCTATGCTCTGGTCAACCGGCCTTACATGGCCGACCTGCAAGAAGACCGCTCGCTGATCCGCAACCTGCTCAAACTGGGGCTGGACCTTTACCTGATTGATTGGGGCTACCCCAGCCGGGCCGACTACTGGCTGACCCTTGACGACTATATCAACGGTTACATCAATAACTGCGTGGATGTGATCCGCCAGCGGCACAACCTGGAGCAGATCAACCTGCTGGGTATCTGCCAGGGCGGCACCTTTAGTCTCTGTTATGCCTCGCTCTACCCGGAGAAGGTCAAAAACCTGACCGTAATGGTCACCCCGGTTGACTTTCAGGTGGAGGAAGGGTTGCTCAATCTCTGGGCCGGCTGCACCTTTGGTTCGCAGAGCATGGACGTAGACCTGATGGTGGATGCTCTGGGTAACATCCCCGGCGACTTCATGAATCTGGGCTACCTGATGCTGAAACCCTTCCAACTGGGTATCCAAAAATACCTCGACGTGGTTGACATCCTGGATGACGAAGCCAAACTCGTGAACTTTCTGCGTATGGAGAAATGGATTTTCGACAGCCCCGACCAGGCCGGTCAGGCTTACCGGCAGTTCATGAAAGATTTCTACCAGGGCAACAAGTTGATCAAAGGTGAGGTTGAATTGGGGGATAAACGGGTTGACCTGGGCAGGATCAATATGCCGGTGCTCAACGTTTACGCCGAAGAAGACCACCTGGTGCCGCCGATAGCTTCGCAGGTGTTGGAGAAATACATCGGCAGCCGGGATTACACGGCTCGCTCGTTTCCGGTGGGACACATTGGTATGTATGTCAGCGGCAAGGTGCAGCGCGACCTGCCTCCAACCATTGTGGAGTGGCTCAAACAGCGTGAATGAGGCCAGCAATATCGCCCTCCTGGTTGCCTTAAATTGCGACGGTGCTGTTCTTCAATTCTGTGGCTGAGGCCCGATGACCGCCGAAACGAAAGTTAATATGTTCGCTTTCGGCGGTCTTTCCGGTTTTTAATCTATGGATAGGGGCGTACAATAAATTAAATTTTTTATTAACTAAGGAGGGCAAAACCAAATTATGCTAGGACTCGAGGACAAAGTTGTTCTGGTAACCGGGGGCAACCGGGGCATTGGCGCGGCTATTGTGGCTTTGTTAGAGGATTTTGGGGCTAAGGTAGCTTATACCTATCGGAGCGAGCCGGGGCCAAAAGGGATGCTACCTCTACGAGCCGACGTAACCGATCCGGCGGGAATAGAAGCCGCAGCAGCGGAGATTGAAAGCAAACTCGGCCCGATTTATGGGGTGGTCGCCAATGCCGGCATTAACCGGGATGCGCTCTTTTCCAAAATGTCGCACGAAGATTGGGATGCCGTGATTGCGACCAACCTGACCGGCGTCTACAATACCTTGCGTCCCATTCTTCCCGGCATGTATGAGCGTAAGGATGGCGCAGTTGTTTTCATCAGTTCGGTGGTGGGCGAGCAGGGCAATATCGGCCAATCGAATTACGCGGCCACCAAAGCAGGCCAGATTGGTTTGGCCAAAACACTGGCCCTGGAAGGCGCCCGCTTTAACGTGCGCTGCAATGTGGTCGCCCCCGGCTTTACCGAAACGGACATGGTCAAATCTATTCCTGAGCCGGTCAAGGAAAAAATCTTGCAGACCATCCCGCTGCGCCGTTTTGCCCGGCTCGAAGAGATTGCCTGGGCCGTCGCCTTTTTATTATCACCCCTGGCCGGGGCGTATATTACCGGCGAAGTATTGAGTGTCAATGGTGGACGGCATACCTAAAGCACCACTATTCAGCCCCAAGGCCCTGGAAGCCTGGTTTACCCTCATGGCTGAGGCTGTTCGCGGCACCGCCGAGGCGCAGGAGGCTTTCAAGGCGCTGACGGAAGCTTCCACCAAACCGGAAGAGCTGCAGCACTGGCAGGCCCGCTTTATGCCCCTGGCCGGCGCGGCGGTCAAACCGGAAGCCTTTGAAGAGTGGCTGGAAGAGTGGTGGCGCATGATGGGGGTCGTGCCTCGCTCGCGCTATCTTGAGTTGCTGGAACGGCACGAGGCCCTCAGACTCAGGCTGGAGAAGGCTGAAGAGACCATCCGCAGCCTGCGGGCGATGATGGGGCAGGGGCAGGAACAGGAGGCCCAGAAGTTGGTCAATTTGTGGGAGACGATGCTGCAAGAAAGCCTCAAGGCCCAGGCTAAGTGGATGCGCGCCTGGGATACCGCAGCTAAAGAAGAAAAGAAGGATGACCCCCCGGAGAGCGGACCGTAACGTAATGTTGCCGTCCGCCCTTTCTTTTCCCGGGTCTAGATTAATTAAATTTTTCGTGGGTATTTCACGGAGTATGCACGAACTTGTGGCACAGGACTAATCATAAAAAGGTAGCAAGTAGCAGATAGCAAATGGCAGATAGCAATTCTTATTATCTGACTACTGACATCTGTCTACCGTCTACTATTTTCTTAGGAGTCGTCACCAGCCTGTGGCACACCACTACCCATAAAAAATTTTTTCTGACTACTGGCTACTGACGACTGACTACTATTTTCAGAGGAGGTAAACTATGCAAGAAGCTTATATCGTTTCAGCAGTCCGCACGCCGATTGGCCGGTTTGGGGGCGCATTGGTTGATTTTTCGCCGGTTGACCTGGCCGCGCATGTCATGAAAGGCGCGCTGGAAAGAGCCGGCGTCCAGGGGGAAGACCTAGACCTCTATGTGATGGGCAATATTCTCAAGCACGGGCACGGCCAGCTCCTGCCTCGCAATGCGGCCATCAGGGCCGGGATTCCCCCGCAAGTGGATGGATATGCCGTGGATATGCTTTGCTCTTCGGGCATGCTGGCGGTGATGAACGGCGCGACCGCCATTAAAATGGACGAAGCTGACCTGGTTCTGGCCGGAGGCGTCGAGTCCATGTCTCAGGCCGGATTTTATTTATCACACCGGGCGCGCTGGGGCTATAAATTTTTGATGGGCGCGCCGGAGCAACTGGTGGATGTGCTGCTCCTCGACGGCCTGACCGACTCGACCAACGGCGAGGGCATGGGTGAAGAAACCGAGCGCCTGGCCGCCGAGCAGGGGGTCAGCCGCGAAGAATTGGATGAAGTCGCTTACCTCTCCCACAGCCGGGCCGCCCAGGCCACCGAAAAAGGCTGGTCGAAAAAAGAAATGGCTCCCCTCGAAGTCAAAAAGAAAAAGGTCGTTGAACTGCTTGATCGCGATGAGGGCATCCGTGCTGAAACTACCATGGAAAGCCTGGCTGGTCTGCGCCCGGCTTTCAAGAAGGATGGGGTGTTAACCGCCGGCAACGCCAGCCAGATTTCGGATGGGGCGGCGGCTCTGGTGCTGGCCAGCCAAAAGGCAGTAGACGAGCATGGGCTTAAACCCG
The DNA here is from genome assembly GCA_015075185.1 of Anaerolineales bacterium. Classification (GTDB taxonomy): domain Bacteria; phylum Chloroflexota; class Anaerolineae; order 4572-78; family J111; genus DSQQ01. Next base: position 2,210,864 of record JABTUW010000001.1, read on the forward strand.
TGGCTAAAGTGCTGGGCTGGGCGATTTCTGCGGGCGAGCCGTGGCGCTTTGTCGAAGCGCCCATTCCGGCGATTCGCAAACTCCTATCCAAGTTAGACATGACCGTAGAAGATTTCGACCTGTTTGAGAACAACGAAGCCTTTGCCCTGAACAATGTGCTTTTCCGGCGGCAGCTCGAAGTGCCTTACGAAAAGATCAACGTTTACGGCGGGGCGATTGCGCTGGGCCACCCGATTGGCTGCTCAGGCGCGCGGATCATTGTCACCCTGCTGAATGCGCTGCAAGAGAAGGGCGGCAAGCGGGGTATGGCCTCCTTGTGTCACGGCACCGGCGGCGGCACGGTGGTGGCGGTAGAGTTGGTCTAAATTAGAAGTAGGGTAACTGCTCAGGTGACTGGCACTTTCGCTTCAATAAAATATGTACTGAAGCAAAATCAAGCCTTATCCGATTGAAGTGCCAGTCACCTGGTAGGCTGAGTAGTTACGAAGTAGGTCATGTTTCCGAACGTGAGCCGGTCAGGGGGTAGATGATGGAGCAGGAGTGCAAATTTTGGGAGCAACGAGCAAGCCAAGGTTTGCACTCCTATCTTTTAATAATATAATCACGACCCATCCCGTTGTGAAAGAAATGGACAAAGCCAATGAGTGCAAATGCAATGACTGATTTACCTGAAGGCGTCCAGGTTCTGGGGCCGGTTTCAGCCGATTTTGCCCAGATATTGACCCCCGCAGCGTTAGCGTTTATCGCCAAACTGCATCGTACCTTCAATCCCACCCGTGAAAGTTTACTCAAACGGCGGATTGAGCGCCAGGCCGAACTCGACGGCGGGGCACTGCCTGAATTTCTCCCCGACAGCCCGGCTCGCGGCGACTGGCAAGTCGCGCCCGCTCCGGCCGACCTGCAAAAACGCTGGGTGGAGATCACCGGCCCGACCGAACGCAAGATGATGATCAATGCGCTCAACTCGGGAGCCAGTGTGTTTATGGCCGACTGCGAGGATGCGCTCTCACCGACGTGGGATAATGCGGTGCAGGGACAGCTTAACCTGATCGAGGCGGTGCGGCGGCGGCTGGAGTTTGTCAGCCCGGAAGGGAAATCTTATCGGCTCAATGACCAGATTGCCACGTTGCTGGTCCGCCCGCGGGGCTGGCATTTGCGGGAGAAAAACGTTTTGGTAGACGGCCAGCCTATCTCGGCCAGCCTGTTTGATTTTGGCCTCTACTTTTTCCACAACGCCGACGAACTGCTCAAGCGCGGCACCGGCCCTTACTTTTATTTACCCAAGCTGGAGAGTCACCTCGAAGCCCGCTTGTGGAACGATGTCTTCAACCTGGCCCAGGACGAACTGGGAGTTCCACGGGGAAGTATCCGGGCAACCGTGCTGATCGAAACGATCATGGCTGCCTTTGAGATGGAAGAAATCTTGTATGAGCTGCGCGACCATATGTCGGGCTTAAATGCGGGGCGCTGGGATTACATTTTCAGCGTCATCAAAAAGTTCAGCCGGCGGGCCGAGTTCATGCTGCCTGATCGTGCCCAGGTAACAATGACGGTTCCCTTTATGCGCGCCTACACCGAGTTGCTGGTCAAAAGCTGCCACAAGCACAGCGCGCACGCCATTGGTGGGATGGCGGCCTTCATTCCCAGCCGGCGCGACCCCGAAGTGAACGAGCGGGCGCTGTCCCGGGTTCGCGAGGACAAAGAGCGCGAGTCGGGCGACGGGTTTGACGGGACCTGGGTGGCACACCCTGATTTGGTGCCGGTGGCCTGGGAGATCTTTGAGCGCAAACTGGGCGACAAGCCTCATCAAAAGGAGCACCTGCGCCAGGATGTGCAGACAAAAGCTAAAGATTTGGTCAATATCCAGGTACCCGGCGGCCAAATCACCGAGGCTGGAGTGCGGCTGAATGTGAATGTGGCCCTGCAATACCTCAACGCCTGGTTGGAAGGCAACGGCGCAGCGGCGATTTACAACCTGATGGAAGACACGGCTACCGCCGAAATTTCCCGCGCCCAGTTGTGGCAGTGGCTCTGCCACGGGGCCAAGCTTGACGACGGCCGATCCTTTACCAAGGAGATGTACCAACAAATCCGGGCTGAGGAACTGGCCTCGTTGGGGAATTCAGGGCGCTTCGCGGAGGCGGCAGAAATACTGGATGAACTGGTGCTGAATGACAACTTTATTGAGTTCTTAACGTTTGTGGCCTATCCCTATTTGAAGTAGGCGAAACCAAACACTGCCAGCGCTAATAACAAATGGCCCGACGTTTTTTCGTCGGGCCATTTGTTTGCCAAGTTTGTAAACAACGTGTTGATGTCAACTGTATAAGGTTCCGGGAAGGAAATAGGACGTGGATTAACGGGGATCGAGCGGATAAAGCTTTAAATCTAGAAAAATCCGAGCAATCCGTAAAATCCGTGTCCAATTCTCGTGCTTCAGCTCTTTTTTTCGGCCAGGTACTGGCGTAGAATAGCCATCATGGCCGTTTCTTCCACCTTCAGCCCGTTGAGCGACTCGGCCGCAGCCTCAAGTTCTTGTCGAAGACGGTCGAGCAGGTTCCCATCCAGGTAAGTCTCTAACACGGCGGGATGGACATAATATTTGCGGCAGGTCGCCGGGCGGTTGCCTAAACAGCGGGCCACCTCTTTGATCGCCTCGACCACGTTCTTTTTGGCCCCGCTTTCCGACTCCCAGGCCCCGATCTCATTGAGCGTCAGCGCCGCCAGTACGGTTCCCCCCCAGGTGCGGAAATCTTTGGCCGTAAAATCCTGCCCGGTAATCTCGCGGAGATAGGTGTTGACATCGCCGGAGTCAACCGTTTGCCGCTGGCCGTTTTCGTCCAAATATTGAAAAAGTTCGTAGCCCGGAATATCCCGGCACTGTTTGACAATCCGGGCCAGACGCCGGTCTTTCAGATCAATGCTGTGGGTCTGCCCGCTTTTGCCCCGAAACTGGAATTGAAGGGATGAACCGGAAATCTTCACGTGCCGGTCGCGCAGGGTGGTCAGGCCAAATGAGCGGTTGGCGCGGGCGTACTCTTTGTTACCCACCCGGATAAAGGTCGTTTCCAGCAGCCGGACAATGGTCGCCAACACTTTGCGACGTGGCAATCCCCGCAGGGCTAAATCCCGCTCAACCTGCTCCCGAATCAGGGGTAGCGCCTCGCCGAAGAGGAGCATGCGATCATATTTGGTCTGGCCGCGGACCTCATTCCACAGCGGATGGTAGCGGTACTGCTTGCGCCCTTTAGCGTCGCGCCCCGTCGCCTGGAGATGCCCATTGGGTAAAGGACAGATCCAGACCTCGGTCCAGGCAGGGGGAATTGCCAGGGCCTCGATGCGCCGTAATTCTTCTGGATCGCTAATAACTTCGCCGCCAACCCCCATGTAATTGTAACCCTGTTCCGACGCCTCGCGGCGGATGCCTGGGGTAACATCACTAACATAACGCAATCCCGCTGCTTTGGCCGATTTCACCGGGTCAGTCACCGGTGCGGCAGGTGCTGTTGTACTGCCATTCTTCATCTGTGTAATAACCTTTCCAAATTCTGACAGACCTTCTGATAGATGTCCCATTGCGCTGGTGTTTATTTTCTTTGGGAAATTATAGCACCTGTTGGCGCTGGGGCGAGATAAGAAACCCTGTACTCCGTTATTTTCCATTCCACCGCTTTAACAGCGGCTCCAACTCCTCGTGGCTGCGAATCACCGCGTCCGGCGTAATCTTTCGGCCATCCTCCAGGCCATTCGCTTGATCATGGTTAACGCCGATGTACTGCACCGCCCGCATGCCGACCGCCTGCGCCCCGGCAATATCGGTGCGTAATAAGTCGCCGATGTGAACGGCTTCGGCGGGAGCAGCGCCGAGCGCGGCGAGGGTGGTTAAAAAAGCCGAAGGGTGGGGCTTGCTGCGGCCTACCTCGTCGGAAAAGGTCAAATGGGTAAAGTAGCCGATCAGATCATCCTGCTCTAACAAGCGACGCAAGACTCGTCCTGGGGTAATGCCGGTATCGGAGATAACGGCCAGCCGGTAGCGTCTGGACAAATCGGCCAACACGGATTTGGCTTCTGGCACGAGGGTGGGTAAATCAGCCAAGATGCTGTGCTCCATGTTGTGCCGGATCTCGGCCATCAAATCCTGCTCGAGGGTCAGGCTTAACTCGCGCAGGATGACCGCCAGCCACTCATCTGCCGTCATCGTCCGGTGGTCTTCAGCCCAGGTGCGGCTCCAGGTGGTGCGGGCCATCTTGACCGCCGCCTCGAACTGGTCGTGGCTAAACGTGGCGCTGCTCCTGTGTTCAAGCGTCTCCTTTAATTGCAGCAGGCGCTTGGCATAATCTACGGTTTTGCTCTGGTAAAGGGTCGACCAGAAATCAAAGGTGATTGCTTTGATAGGCAAGGGGAATCTCCGTATGTCTGGAAGAAGATCGTAGATAGTGGATAGTAGATAGAAGATGGACGCTTTTCAAGCTTTTCTATCCTCTATCTTATATCCTCGAATTGCTGCCCTGATCTGCGCTGCCAGCTTCCTCGCTCGTTCCGGCGCATCGCCAACGTATTGGGTAGCATCCAGCAGGCCCAGAACCTCAGCGGGGGCGAGGTGCCGGGTGATTCTGGCATCGGTGGAAAGGCGGCCGGCCAGGGGATTGGCCTGACCGGCAGACAACTCGGTCCAGGCGGCGAGGCTGTGCTCGCGGATGATTTCGTGCATCTTCTGGCGGTCGGCCCCCGCTTTGGCGGCGGCCAGCAAGACTCGCTCGGTGGCGGCAAAGATACCGTATTTTTCCAGATTTCGAGCCAGGGCGGCTTCATCCACGCGCAGATTGCGCACCAGCCGGGTAGCCCGGCGCAGCATCTCATCCGTAGCCAGAAAGGCTGCGGGCAGAATCTCGCGCCGGTTGGCCGAATCATCGAGGGTCCGTTCCAGCAGCGAGTGAGCGGCGTTATCCCAGGCAACACGGGGCAGAGTCGCTACAAAGCGGGCCAGGCTGTCAATATTTTCGGCGTTGATCGGATTGCGCTTGAAGGGCATGGCGCTGGACCCCACCTGCTTGCGCCCAAACGGCTCGGCCAGCTCCCCCAGCGAGGGTGCCTGCAGCAGCCGCAGATCAAAGGCAAATTTGTACAATGAGCCAGCTACTCCGGCCAGGCTGTTCAAAACCAGCCAATCCTGCTTGCGCGGGTACGTTTGCGTTGCCACGGGAAACGGCTCCAGGTTGATGGCGGCCATGATACGCGCTTCAAGCTGAGAGGCAGAGGGTGAGGCGTGAGGCCTGGAGCGTGAAGATTCGGCGGTCGGTGGTCGGTCGTCGGTAGTCGGCGGAGCCAACAAATCTTGGTACGAGGCCGAAGTTCCTACCGCGCCTTTGAAGCCTTTGCCCCGGATGTTATCTCGCGCTCGCTGTATTTCAGTTAGATCTGTCTGCAGGTCGAAGCCGTACTGGGCCAGGCGGTAGCCCAGGGTTGTCGGCTCGGCGGGTTGGAGGTGAGTAAAGGCAATAACCGGGGTATCTGCCCAGTGCTCGATTTGCGTTGCCAGTTCGGCCAGCAAACCGGCCAGCCTGGCCAGGATTAAATCCAGGCTCTCACGCAGCCGCAGGGCGTCGGCATTATCCTCAATATCCATCGAGGTCGCGCCCAGGTGAATAATTCCGCCGCCGATGGGACACTGCTCGGCAAAAGTCTTTACCTCGGCCATCAAATCGTGGTGGATTTCGGCCTCGATTTCCAGGGCGCGTTCTGCGTTGATTTGGCTGGCATGGGCGCGCAAGTCCTCTACTTGAGCCTGGCTGACCAGCCCGGCCGCCTGCTCCGCTTCGGCCAGAGCCACCCATAACTGCCGCCATACCTGGCGTTTGTGGACCTCACTCCAGACGTGGCGCATTTCGTCGCTGCCATAGCGCCAGGTAAAGGGCGAGAGATAGGTTTCGTGAGTAAATTGCTGAGTCATAGGCTGTGCTTAGTAATCGTTAAAAGTTGGTAACTGCTCAGACATGTCATTTCGACCGAAGTACCCAAAGGTCATAAAGGAGAAATCCCTCATGTCGATGTGGCGCTCCAAGGATTTCTCGGCCTATGGCCTCGCAATGACATTGGGCTTAAACTTCAACGGAAAATAGTATAGCATGGCGAATGAAGAGCGGCAAGGCTATTGGACGGGGGGTAAGGAAACTGATAAAATAGTGCCAGCCTACCGTTCAGGGAGATTTGAATGGCTCAAATTCAAGAATCAACCGTCATTAAAGACGTTTATATTGCCACTCTCAAGCCCTTTACCGACGCCCGTGGGCGCTTTATGGAGACTTTTCGTAAAGAGTGGTTCCCCCAGCGCAGTTGGGACATCATTCAGACCAACCGCTCCGACTCCCAGGCGGGAGTGCTGCGCGGCCTGCATTATCACTTTCAGCAAGTGGATTATTGGTATGTGGTTGCCGGGAAAATTAGGGCCGGTTTATACGATTTGCGGCCCAGTTCACCCACCTATGGGGCGGCTCAAATCATCGAGATGGGCGAGGAAAACCAACTGGGTGTCTTTATTCCTGTTGGGGTGGCGCATGGTTTTGTGGCTCTGACGGCTGTGACCTTAATCTACGTGGTGGACAGTTACTACAACGGCGATGACGAATTTGGAGTAGCCTGGAATGATCCTGCCCTGGGGGTAGCCTGGGGAGTAGACTCCCCCATCGTTTCGGGCAGGGACGCCGCCAATCCGTACCTGGCGGACATCCCACCTGACAAATTGCCCCAATGACCGCCGACTACTGATGGCCAAGGTCATTTTTACTTCTGTAAGCCAATAGCCCGGTATAATTCGTCAAAATCGAGGAGGTTATTGAGGAGAAGAGTGAAGCGGCTGACCTTCTCGGTTTGGTGGAAGCGGGTTTTGCCAAAGAATTGCTCAACCTTTTCTACGGTAGTTAGCGTATCATAGGGGGAAAGGATGATCGCTACCCCGCGTTCCTCAGCTCTGGCTTCAATCATGGGGTTAGGGCGCATGTTGCCGGTCAAAATCAGGACTTTGGTTGAGGTTTCCAGAGCAGCCAGTTGAATATCTGGCCGGTCACCACCCACAATCACCGCTTTATTTTTGACCAGGCGGAAATGATTGAGGGCCTGTTCCACGTTCATCGCGGCGATGCTCAGGTTTTCGACCAGCTCATCCACACAGTCACCGCAGATTATGTTACCGCCCAGGACCTCAGCGATTTCTCCGATATTGATCGAGTGCAGAGTCTGCTGATAGGGCAGAATGGCCAAAACAGTGATACCTTGTTTGCGCACATAAGGCAGGACAAATTCATGGACATATTCCAGCCGATTTTCGGGAACACTGTTAATAATGACTCCGACCAGTCGCTGGCCTAACCGGGTCAGGGCGGTTAAGGTATCATCAACTACCTGCAGGCTGTTTTGGTAACCAACAACCGTGATCACTTTGGCGTCAACCAGGTTGGCAACTTCATTGAGCGACAGCTTAACGATGTAACCCTCCCGAAAGTTGTCGCTGCCCTCCATTACCACAATATCTTTTCCCTGGCTAACAGTTTCGGCGGCCTTCCTGACGACCTCAGTGTAATCTACTCCTCCATCAGCCAAAATCTTGCGCATGCGCTGGCCGGTGACGACCACCGGGGCCAGGATTTCCAGCGGTTCGCTTAAATCAAAGGTTTCTTTGATGAACCGGGCATCCTCATCAATGCTGCTTTCGGCCAAAACGCGGGCGGCGCTGCTAAAAGGCTTCAGGTAGCCCACCCGGAAACCGTCTTTTTGCATTCGGTGCATAAAGGTGGCACAGACTGCACTTTTACCGGAAAAATTTTGGGTTGAGGTAACGTATAAATTGATTGTCATAGTAAAGCTCCCCAGGTGATTTTGGATTTGGATCGCCAATCTTTGAATAATCCAAAATCTAAAATTTAGGATTTTAAAACCAGTCGCATATCAACCCCCATGACGCCTCGGCCTTTTTCAAAGACCATCAGTGGGTTAATGTCCATTTCGACAATTTCAGGAAAATCGGTGACCAGTTGTGACAGGCATAATAAGGTTTCGGCTGTGGCGTCAAGGTCGGCAGGGGGTTCGCCGCGCACGCCGCGCAGCAAGCCAAAGCTGCGAATTTCCCGGATCATAGCCAGGGCCTCTTTGCGGTCAAAGGGGGCGATGCGGAAGGAGACGTCCTTTAAAACTTCAACGTATATACCGCCCAGCCCAAACATGACCAGCGGACCAAACTGCGGGTCACGGTTCATCCCGGTGATGACCTCTTTACCGCCCCGTACCTGTTCTTGAACCAGGCAGCCCCAGATTTGGGCATTGGGTTGAAATTTTTGGGCACGATAAACCATTAAGTCAAAAGCATCGCGCACATCGGTGGGACTTTCCAGGCCAACCCGTACCCCACCGACATCGGTTTTGTGCAGGATGTCGGGCGAGGCGATTTTCATCACGACAGGATAACCGATTTCCGCGGCAAAAGCCACGGCCTCCTCGGCGTTTGGACAAAGTTTAGATTTGGGGACGCGTATACCATAAGCCGTTAAAATATCTCTACTTTCGGCGTCGCCAATTGTTACCCGGCCATCAGCGCGTACCTGGGCGAAAATACGGGCAACGGTCTCGCGGTCTACCTCAAATTCCTGGAATTGCGGCAGTGGCTCCGCCGCCCATTCGGCCTGAGTCACCATCGCTTTGAGGGCTGCCGCCGCTCGCTCCGGGGTGGGATAGGAGGGAATGTGCCGTTCGGAGAAAATACACGAGGCCTCTTTCATGTGGGCTTCGCCGATGAAGCAGGCCACTACCGGTTTGCGTGTTCCGGCTGGTTGAGCTTCAAAAGCATCGGCCAGAGCTTTGGCGGTTTCCTCGATCTCAGTCATAAACTGCGGAGTCAGGATGACGACCAGAGCGTCCACATTATCATCGGCCAGGGCGGCCTGAAACGCAATTTTGTAGCGGTCAGAACGAGCATCCCCCAACACGTCAATTGGATTGAGGACGCTGGCGGCGGCGGGCAGGGCCTGGCGTAAGGTTTCCTGGCTGCTGGGGTTCAAGCTGGCTATTTTTAGCCCACTCTTTTCCAGGGCATCCGTCGCCATAATGCCGGGGCCGCCGGCATTGGTCACAATCGCTATCTGGTTGCCTCGAGGTAGCGGCTGGCGGGCAAAAGCAACAGCCAGGTCAAACAAGTCGCTGATGGAATTTGCCCGTAATACCCCTGCCTGTTTAAAAGCCGCTTCATAAGCCCGCTCGGAGCCGGCCAAAGTGCCCGTGTGGCTGGATACTGCCCGTGAGCCGCCACTGGTGAAGCCGCTTTTGATGGCAATGACGGGTTTAACCTTGGTAATTCGGCGGGCCTCGCGAATGAAATGTTCGCCATCGGCAATGCCTTCCAGGTAAGCCATCATCACTTTGGTTTCCGGGTCTTCAGCCCAGCTTTCCAGAAAATCCAACTCATTCAGATGGGCCTTGTTCCCTAACGATACAAAGCGAGAAAAGCCGATATTTTGGGCCAGAGCTACGTCAAGAATCCCGGTACACAGCGCCCCGGACTGGGACATGAAGGCAATGGTACCCCGGCGCGGCATGCCGACGGCAAAAGAGGCGTTGTAGGGAGCAACCGTGTCAATGACGCCCAAACAGTTCGGGCCGACAATAGGCATGTTGTGTTCTTGAGCAATTTGAGCCATCCGGCGTTCCAGTTTCAAACCTTCACTGCCGGTTTCGCGGAAGCCCGCTGAAATGACAATGACTGCGCCAACACCTTTGGCGGCGCACTCACCCAGGGCGGCCATAACACGATTAGCTGGAATGACAATGACAGCCAGCCCAATGGGGCCCGGAACATCGGCCAGGCTGGTGTAAACCGGCCAGCCTAGAATTTTATTCGATTCTCCGGGTTGTGGCGGGGTGGGATTAATCGGATAAATCGGGCCGCTAAATTTACTTTCAATGACATTTGCCAAAATGGCATACCCCAACTTGCCTTCGGTACGTGAAGCGCCGATGATGGCAATTGATGCGGGGTTAAAGAGTGAGTCAAGCATAGACACTCCGTTGCTAGGTTGGTTGGTCGTAGGCAGTTACTTTACAACTGGGTGAAAGAACCTGGACTATTATAGAGTTTTCTGCCCCTTAAATGCAAACTTTATTCAGTATATAAAATATGCAGAGTAAAGGTTAGTGATAAATGTCACAAATATACGGGAAAGATGACACATGCTCAGGAACGGACCTTAGCTACCTCTCTGAACATCATGGTCAGCCGGTATATGCCAGCGTCGATTTGCTTTTTGGTGTCGAAACCCATCTTGTCAAAAACGCGGAGCATGCTCACGTTGTCAAACAGAACATCGGCGGTGAAACCGAGCAGGCCCTGTCTTTTGGCTAAATGGGTCAGGTACTTGAGCAGTTCAGTCCCGATGCCCTGGCCTTGATGCTCATCGCATACGGCAAAAGCGATATCAGCCATATGAGTCGTTTCATCAACGCTGTACTGCCCAACGCCGACGACCTGCTCCTTTTCTTCACTTTCTTTGATAACGGCCAGAATCACCATATCTTCAGTGTAGTCAACAACGGCAAACTGCTGCAAGCGTTCATGGGACACGCTTTTCAGCATAGACATAAAACGGCGATACAGGCTTTCATCGGAGCAGCTATAAAAGAACTCTTTTAATAAAGGTTCATCACTAATTTTTACCGGTCTCAAGAAGATTTCCAGGCCGGTCTTGGTCGTTCTATAGGTTTCCAAATCCGCCGGATATTCACCTTCTTTGCCGGGGATAAAGGCCTGATCCTGGAAAATCAGATTGCGTTTTTTGGCCTCCTCAATCAGCCAGGGCCGGAATTTAGGATGAGCAATGCCGATTAAAGCCATCGCTCGCTCTCTAATGTTTTTGCCGTGCAGGTAGGCGATGCCGTACTCGGTCACAACGTAGTGAATATCGCCCCGGTTGAGCGTCACCCCGGCTCCTTCTCCCAGCGAGGGCACGATGCGCGAAACGCTGTCGTCCACGGCAGTGGAGGGGACGGTGATAATGGTCTTGCCGTAACGGGCCAGCACCGCTCCCCGCATAAAATCGGCGTGCCCGCCGATACCCCGGAAAAAGGTCCGGCCAATCGTCTCGGAGGCGACCTGTCCGGTCAGGTCTATTTCCAGGGCGCTGTTGATGGCGGTCATATGATCGTGCCGGGCGATGTTGAGCGGACTGTTGGTATAGTCGGCGGTTCTAAACTCGATGGCCGGGTTGTCATGGATATATTCATACGTCTCCTGGGTGCCCATGCAGAAGGTGGCAACCGTGCGTCCTCGGTTGGCGGTTTTCTGGCTGTTGTCAATGACCCCGGCTTTCATTAAAGCAATAATGCCGTCAGTCAGCAATTCGGTATGGACGCCCAGGTGTATTTTGTCGCCCAGGTGCGGCAAAATGGCGTTGGGTGTGCTGCCGTAGCCAACCTGAATGGTGTCACCATCCTCAACCAGGCGCGAAGCGTATTTGCCAATCTGCTGCACCACACCTTCGTCATCTACCTCGGCCCGGTACTCCAGCAGGGGTTCGTCGTAAGGAATAATATAATCCACATCTTTGATATGGATAAAGCCATCGCCATGCACGCGGGGCATGTAAGCATTTGCCTGGGCAATCACCAGCCCGGCATTCTCGACAGCGGCCTTGGTAATATCCACACTGACGCCCAGGCTCATGTAACCATGTTCATCCGGGAGAGAAGTTTGGATGAGCGCCACGTCAATCGGCACAAGTTTACGATAAAACAATTGGGGTGTCTGGGATACAAAGATAGGGGTGTAATCGGCCAGGCCGCGGTTGACGGCGTCACGGGTAGTATCGCCGATAAAAAAAGAATTATGCCGAAAATGGTGCTTGAATTTTTCGTTAGCATAGGGAGCCATGCCCAGGCTCCACATCTGGAACACTTCGGCGTCGAACAACTCGCCAGGGTGCGAGGCAATATAGTTGACGAGCGCCAGCACCAGGTACTGCGGGTGGCCGCAGCCGGTGCTGATAAAGATTCGATCTCCACGCCGTATCTGCTTAAAGATGCGATTTTCCGAGGCAAACTTGCCTGGATAGGCTTGCTTTAATTCAGCCAGTTTTTTTTCGCTATCCTGAAAATCCATGGGTGTCCTTCATCTTATTTGCTTAAGTATAATCGTCAGAAAAGTTTTTTCTGTGCGTATTGGGCCGGGATTAGGAGATTAGGGGATTTTTTTATCTTAATCTCCAAATCCTCCAATCCCGGCAGAAACTTCAATAATTTAATCCACGATCTTAAGTATACCTTATCAAGGAGGTCAAAGCCAAGTGCTAAATGTAACTATTTTTAATGCAAAATTTCTCCCCCACGCGGGTGATACGCTTTTCCCCTTTAGGGTGACGACATCAGCCGCAAAGCCTGCTACAATAACGGTGGGTTATCCTATTTCCATTGGAATGACAATTTTTTTGACGCTATTTGCATAGAGCTTGAGAAGCTATTATTATAGAGCGCCATTCCCAAGTGCGAATTTCCTCCCCTAACATTAAAACAAAATAATCTAACTAACATCCATTGCAGGAGGTAAAGTCTATGAGTGACAAAGAAAAAGAAGGGCTGGAGGTCAGTGAGGCGCAAATTGCCGTTCACTGGCAAGAAGAGGAGTACTTTCACCCGTCCAGGCAGTTCATTGCCCAGGCCAACATGACCGATCCCACGATTTATGATCGGATGAGCCTGGACAACTTCCCGGAATGTTTCAAAGAGTATGCCGACATGCTGGATTGGTACCAGCCCTGGCACACCACCCTCGATACCACCGACGCGCCGTGCTGGAAGTGGTTCGTCGGCGGAAAGATCAATGCCTCTTACAATTGTGTTGACCGCCACCTGAAAAAATATAAAAATAAAGCTGCCCTGATCTTTGTGCCAGAGCCGGAAGAGGAACCGCATTTGCCGATTACTTACCAGGAGCTTTACGTCCGGGTTAATGAGATGGCCGCCCTTCTGCAAGATTTTTGTGGCCTCAAAGCGGGCGACCGGGTGACCATCCACATGCCCATGACGCCCGAACTGCCGGTAACCATGCTGGCTTGCGCCCGGCTGGGCGTGATTCACTCGGTGGTGTTTGCCGGTTTCAGCGGCCGGGCCTGTGGAGAGCGCATTTCCGACTCTACCAGCCGGCTGTTAATTACGATGGATGGCTATTACCGCAGCGGCAGCCTGCTGGAACACAAGGATAAGGCGGATGAAGCGGTCAGGGTCGCCGACGAAGAAGGGCACGCCGTTGAAAAGGTTTTGGTCTGGCAGCGCTACCCGGGCAAATATTCCAGCAAAACTCCCATCGTCGAAGGCCGCGACTTCATTGTCAATGATTTGCTTAAAAAATATCGCGGCAAACGGATTGACCCCGTTCCCATGCCCGCCGAAGCCCCCTTATTTTTGATGTACACCAGCGGCACAACCGGCCGGCCCAAGGGCTGCCAGCACGGCACCGGGGGCTACCTGGCCTATGTGACTGCCACCTCCAAATATGTGCAAGACATCCACCCCGAAGATGTCTACTGGTGCATGGCCGATATTGGCTGGATTACCGGTCACTCCTACATTGTTTACGGTCCGCTCTCGCTGGCGGCCACCAGCGTCCTTTTTGAGGGTGTGCCCACTTACCCTGACGCCGGGCGGGCCTGGCGCATCGCCGAGCGGCTGGATGTTAATATCTTCCACACCGCCCCGACGACCATCCGCATGCTGCGCAAAGCCGGCCCCGACGAGCCGCAGAAGTACAACTATCACTTCAAGCACATGACCACCGTCGGCGAACCGATCGAGCCGGAAGTGTGGCGCTGGTATTATCACGTGGTCGGCAAAGACGAGGCGGCGATTGTGGATACCTGGTGGCAAACCGAAACCGGTGGCTTCCTCTGCACCACCGTGCCCGCCCTGCAGGCGATGAAGCCCGGCAGCGCCGGACCGGCCATGCCCGGCATCCATCCGGTTATTTACGATGACGAAGGCAATGAAGTTCCCCCCGGCTCCAACAAAGCCGGCAATATTTGCATTCGCAACCCCTGGCCGGGCGGCTTCCAGACCATCTGGGGCGACCGCAACCGCTACGTGTCAACCTATTACGCCCGCTACTGCAAAAACCTGGAGAGCAAAGATTGGCGCGACTGGCCCTACCTGCCCGGCGATGCGGCCATGCAGGCCAAAGACGGCTATTTCCGCATCCTGGGCCGGATTGACGACGTGATCAACGTGGCCGGCCATCGCCTGGGGACCAAAGAGCTGGAGTCGGCCTGCCTGGCCGTGCCCGAAATCGCCGAAGCGGCGGTAGTGCCGCGCGTGGACGAGGTCAAGGGCCGCGTGCCCGATATTTACGTCTCGCTCAAGCCGGGTTACACCCCCAGCAAGGAGATTGAAAAGAAGGTCGAAAACGCCATCGCCGAAACGATCGGCAAAATTGCCAAGCCCAAGCACGTCTACATTGTCCCCGACATGCCCAAGACCCGCTCCGGCAAGATTATGCGCCGGGTGCTGGCGGCCGTATCCAATAATATGAATGTGGGGGATGTCACCACCCTGGCCAACCCGGAGGTGGTCGAGCAGGTGCGCCACATGGTGCAGGGTGATGCGCCGGTTGCCACTCAGCAGGATGGGCCGGAAGATTTGAAGCGGTTTGGGCAGGAGTAGATAGGGGAAGGTTGGAAGGCTGGAAGGTTGAACGCTTTTAACTCGTTGCCAAACTCAGTTTGGCAACGAGTTAAACCAAAATGAGGAGTCCAAAATACACTTTGGTCTCCTCATTTTACTTCTGGGTGGGGATAATCAGCCCCTTTCTTAAATCGGATGTCTCTTCCTTTGGAGCACTTAGACAGTAAGAAATTCCTCAAACTGCAATCGGGTTAATTCAGGATTAACCTTGCATCCTAGAGTGGGCTTTTAAGCCCACTCTATTTTTTCTTTGTGTTCTTTTTTGATTTTAGAACGATTCTTGTTTGATTTCATACGGTATATCCCCTGGAAAAGCCCGAAAATTACGCGGATTTAACAATCTCCATCTATTACCTATCATTCTTGCCTCACCAGTAACTTCAATGGGATACCAATACTTATGTGCATCAACCGCGCTAAGATAATCCTCTGGATTAAGTTCAACGATTATTTTTACGTAACGGTCAATATCTGGCTTTTTCCAATTGACTATAACTGACCTGCCAGTATCTAACTTAGAAGGGTTATCTGTGGCACTAAAAAGTGAAACCAGACCACGAACTAAAAATGTATCTTCGGGCTGTTTTAGAACCTTCATTTCATTAGCTGCATATTCAAGGTATGCGTAATCTGTCTCATTAAGAAGAATTGGGTGAACTTCAGCGATGTCATTCGGAGGAGGAATTTTGGGCGACCACAATATGCTGTATTCAATCGTTGCTCTTTTGTTGTCGGAAATATCAACAATAGCAGAACACATATTGCTACTAAAGCCACTGTTATAAGATTCCACTAAAGCAGTTATACTTTGTTGCCTAACAGCATTTTTTGCTGCTACTAATCCACGCACAACCCTTTCTGTGATTCTACGTTCTATAGGCATAAGTGGCGGTTCAACCTCTTCGGGTTTATCAAATCGTGTTTGTACATAGGGAATAGGATCAGGCAAAACAGGTGATTGAACAACTAAGCCAAAGCTGCGATTTTGAGTATGTCCAAACTGAAAACTATTCACCATTCTATCTGCTTGGCTGTTATAATAATTGCCACGATAGTATGGCAAGACATCGCGTTCAGAATTGGACGCTTGCCTAACTAGGGTTTGTAATTTTTGCACTTGTCGAGCAGCAAGCTTTAATGGAATGGAAATATTAATATTCTCATCAGTGTTGCGGAGGTTTAGTACATCCCTATTAACATTTTGAACTCGTTGCGATGTAATAATAGGAGATTCTTGGCGTAAAGTAGATAGTAAATCAATCGCACTTGCAAGATATTGATTTGCGGTATCCGTGTTGTCTCTTTTACTCAATACAATTTCTAGGGGTTCGCCATAGTAATCATTCGGCCCAGCATAAACTATCCAGGCCGCTTTGGGTGACTCTATATTCTTCCAGCCCGAAAGCTCCAAATATTCAATCAGGTCTCGCCTCGTTATATTTTTGAGCAAGTCACCATTGAATAGGCTATCCACCGAATTTCCCCTCTTTAAGCATTGTAAAAAAGTTAGCAACAGCTTCTGGAGTCAATCTTTGCTCAATAGGAATTTCGATTCTATGTGATGAGTCTTTGTCCTCTAAACGTGAACCCGTAATGTAATCCCAATAGCAACAATGCTTCAAGACTAATGTATCGTCATCCAATAACAGCCAGGTATCAATCTGTTCTTCGGGGGGAATACGAAATAGAATGAATATGGTAGGGGCATCATCATCTGCAACATCCACCAACTTATTATAAGCTCTAACCCTCATATCATAGACCACTTTACTGTCTCTTATAAAACTTGTCGTTGTGGCCTTAATCTGACATTGAAGGCATATACCAGTTTCTTTGAGTTCGCCATTTGGCAAGACACGAATTCTCTGAAAATAACCATCTACTCCGTACTCGGTTACATCACCTCCGAACAATTTAACTCCAGCCATTGCCATTACCGTATGAACATATGCTTCACTTAATCGTTCCATCTTGTGTGATAGTGGAATTTGTGATAGTGGAGTTAGCATAACATCCTCACTTAGAACTACTTACAGTAAGGACATTTTAAGCGGATTCTATTCTATCTGTCAAGCATTCCCCTGATTTAATGGTAAGACAAGTTAACTCCAGGTCAACTACTAATGGAACATCTGTCCTACTTACAATATCAACCTACTTGCTTATCACTTTTCTTTGCTTGAGTCCCTATAAAGTCGCGCCAGGCCTTTTCGATACATCGAATAATGATTTGACTCTGGCTATTCTCCTTCCATTCTTCAGACAAATCCTCTAATTGCTGCAAGGTTATACCTGGAACTTTGAGAGAAATAGTCTTTTTTCGGGTTTTGGTCGCCAATATCGCACCCTATTCCAAGTTGGTACAAATCAGAAAGTAATACTATAATACTACTATAGTATTACATTGTCAATTAAAAAAAAGCCCTCGCAAGAGGGCTAATTTACAACCAGAGTATAATTGCTTTAATAAATTCTACTTCTTGCCTCGCTTCTTCGCCTCGCCTGCACCCGGATGGGTGTCCTCATCCTCTTTCTTCAGCCGTTTCCGCAGTATCTCCGGCACATTGCCGCCCAGCGATAAAATTTCCAGGGCTTCCTCGCTGTCAATCGGCTCGACCTCTTCGACGGGCAGATTGTAATCCGCATCGGTGCTAGGTGGGGCCGCCGGAGCCGGGGCAGGGGCGGGCGCAGTGGGCAGAGCAGCGGCAGGCAGGGTCTCTTCTTCGGAAAAGACGGTGTCAATCATGGCCTGCTGGACCATCTCGACTACTTCGCCGGCGTCGGTGAGCAGGTAAGCGCCCTGGTCAATCAAGGCCCGGTTGCCGGCGGTGTCGGTCAGGCCGACAAAAACCGGCAGGCCGCGTTCCAGGGCAGCGCTGCCGCGCGCCTGGGCCTCTTCGTCGGGTTGGGGAATAAGCAGGGCCAGGGCCAGGTGGTCAATGAGCAGGTTGCGGGCCTCGGCCAGTTTTTCCTGAAAGGGCGTATCTGGGGCAAAGGGGCTGACCAGCACAATCCGTTCCTGGGCAACCGATCCTTCCAATTTGGAAGTAGACTTGGCAAAGGCGCCGAGGCCCATGGGCAGAACCGTGACCGCGCGCCCGCCGTCGGTGGCCAGCATGGTTTCAAAGGTGGCCCGATCCAGGCCGCGCCCATAGCCGCTGATCAGGTTGATCTCCTCGGCGGTCAGAGTTTGCATAACGTCGTTGATGAGGTCAGTGGTGGCTTCGTCCGGTGTTTGGCTGCCCAGGACGGCCACGCCCGGCTCCTGGAGCAGGCTGAGGGAACCTCGCGCCCACAGGATCAAGGGCTGTTTGGCCGCCGGCAGGGTAGCGACCAGCCGTTTGGGGTAGCGCGGGTCGGTGCGGATAAGCGGCTCAATTTTCTGAGCCTGCCACTGCCCCACCAGGGCGGCTTGTTTGCCCAGCCTCTTAACGGCGTCAACCGCCCGGTTCGCTTCCTCATCCGGCAGGCCGAAGCGGGTGGCCCATTCCCAGGGCGATAGTTCAAACAACTGGGCCAGGGTTCGCTGCTCGCCAAAACACCACTGCTGGATAATGGGTTTGACCACATTTAATTTTAAGTGGCTCTCATTCATCAGAGCCAGCCAGTAAATCAATTCGGGATAGTCAGTCATTGTACAATCAACCGGATCACACAAGGTTCGGGATAGTTGCCGATCGTATCCACCACCACTAACCTGAATTCATATTCCCCCGGCGCGGCGGTGCCGGTGTTCCAGGAGCCAAGGGCGCCGCCCAGTACGGCATTATCATAACTCTGAATAAAAGACCACTCGCCGCCGGGCGGGCGGAACTCAAATTTGTAGTAATCAAAGTTGTCCACCATCGCTGCCCCGCTGATTTGAATCACTCCGCTCACCCGAGCGCCGTCGCCGGGCTGGGTAATCCTGGCATTAGGATTGGGGCAGTTTGGCGTCTGTCCGATCACAGGCACAATGGCTGCTGTCGGGGTGGGCGTCACTTCCACCTCAAAGGTAGGCGGTGGGAGTGTCGGGGTGGGCGTTAACGAAGGCGTGGGTGTCGGTAGGAGGGGGGGAGGGGTTGGGGTCGGCGGCAGGGCGATGATCGGCGTTGGCGTGGGGGTATCCTGGGTCGGCGGCACAATGGTCGGGGTAACGATGCTGAGGTAGTAAATGCCCAGGGCTAAACTCAAGATTATCATGAGACCAATAAAAGCCCGGGTCATCCGGGCATTGGCATGTTCGCGCTCCAGGGTAAAAATGGAACGCATTCGGTCGCGGCGGGCCAGCCAAATAACCCGGATAAAAAAAAGCGCAACCAGCCCCAAACCAAAGTAAAGCCAGGTGTCGAATAAGGCGATGGGTCTGAGAAATTCCAGCATGATGTGTCCCCTAAAACGCAAAGGGGTATATTTTAGAGTGTCTACTCGTTACGAGCAAAAAAATTAACCCGATAATATTCAATCCAAGTATACAAAGAGGGGGGCATAGGAGCAAATTATGTTGGGCTAGGCCCATGTATTCTCAGTCGAGATGGTCCAAAATGCCCTTGAGCAGCGCTGTCAATGTGGGGACCACTGTCTTGCCGGTTTCCAGTACTTCTTCATGGGTGGTCTCGACGGTTGAAGAGGTCTCAAGGATGGAAATATTGGTAATGGTGCTGATGCCAAGAACGCGCATCCCGGCGTGATTGGCAACCACGACTTCGTGAGCGGTGGACATGCCAACCGCGTCGGCGCCGATGAGACGGAGAAAACGGTTTTCTGCCGGGGTTTCGAACGAAGGACCGGCCAGGCAAATATAGACCCCTTCCTGCAGCCTTAAGTTTAACTCCTCGGCTGCCTGGCGAGCCAGCCCCAGTAGCGCCGGGTCGTAAGCGTGGGTCATGCTGGGAAAACGCGGGCCAAACTCGGCCAGGTTGGGACCACGCAGAGGATGATAACCGGCCATCCCGATCAGGTTGATCTGGTCGGTAATCAGCATCAAATCGCCCGCGGTAAAACTTGGGTTAAGCCCTCCGGCCGCATTGGTCACAATCAGGGTTTGCACGCCGAGCAGTCGCATGACCCGCACCGGCAGGGTGATATGCTGGATCGGGTAACCCTCGTAAAAATGAGTCCGGCCCTGCATAACCAGCACCGACTTCCCGGCCAGCTCGCCGATCACCAGCTTGCCGGCATGTCCGGCAACCCCGGAAACCGGAAAATAGGGGATTTCGGTATAGGGAATATGATCGGCCTGCTCAATTTCGTCGGCCAGCGGGCTGAGACCCGAACCGAGAATCAGGCCAATTTTGGGTTGGTGGTGGGTTTTACGCCGGATGTAATTGGCTGCCTGCGGATAGGCATCGTCGCTGAAGAAATCTTTGTTTGCGTCCATCAGTTTAGACTTTCTGCCTCCTGCTGAAATAAAAAACGTAAAACGCAAGGGGTGATAACCCAAAATCATTACGTTTTACGCTTTACGTTTTACGTAGAACGGGATAATTCCCCGTAATGGGACCGCTGATTTTTTTGGAACAGCTCAACCGAACATTTTTTGGCTTAACGCGCCTCTTTTTCGCTTTCCTGGCTGAGGTGAGCATACACCTGTGTCGTCGAAATATTGGCGTGCCCCAACAATTTTTGAATATCCTGTAATGATTTGCCCTGGCTCAATTTATGCGCGGCGAAGGAGTGGCGCAGCGTATGGGGTGTCACCTCGGCGGAAATCCCGACCGCTTCGACATAATGCTTGATAATCAGCCAGAGGCCCTGGCGGGTGAGCCGCTGGCCCCGATTGTTGAGGAAAAGGGCCGTCTCGTTCGGATCGTGGACCAACTGCTCCCGGCCATGCCGGATGTAGGTCTTGAGGGTAGTCAGGGCTGAGCCGGTAATTGGAATCTCCCGCGCTTTGGAGTTGGTTTTTTTGCCTTTAACCCGGACCCGGCCGCTGTTGCCGTCAATTTCTATATCAGGTACGTTCAGCGAGACCAGCTCGGTGACGCGCATGCCAGACGCATAAAGCATTTCCAGCAGAGCCAGGTCCCGTTCGGCTTTGGGGCCATTCTGGCCGGCCGGAGCCTGCAAAAGCTGGTCAACTTCATTTATCGAAATCGCTTTGGGCAAGCGCTTTTTCACCTTGGGTGAGTCAAGGGTGAGGGTAGGGTCCTCTTTCAAGTCGCCCTCGGCCACCAGAAAATGAAAGAAAGATTTGATGGCGGCTACCTTACGGGCCACAGTTGAGGAGGTATAACTGCCGCTTTTGATCCGCTCGATGTAGTCAATAATGGCGCTCTTTTTGACTTGAGCCCAGGTTTCTACCTTGTCATCTGTTTTCTTTTGGATATACAAGAAAAATTGCCCCAGGTCATTTTGATACGCGGCAATGGTGTTTTCGGCGTAGCCCTTTTCTGCGGCAAGAAAGTTAAGGAAGCCTTGAATTCTATCTTTCATCGTCTACTCCTCACGCAGACCTTAAAAGTAGTGACGCAAATAATTACTTGAAATTATTCCGACGCCAGGTTAATAAGCTACAACTCGCTGCCTCAAATCAGTGAAACCTAAAATTATAATTGTGGCAGACCTACGGACAGCGACTGAGATAAAAGGGGGAATTAAGCTTAAGCCCATTGTACCAGAACTTTGCATAACTTGCAAGAGACATAATTGATAAACGCTTTTGCCCCAAACGGCACTGAACATAAGCGACCTTTTTTCTGTCCTCAATTGTCAATGTAACCTGAACCTCAAGCACCTCGATAAGCTCACGTCGGCTTTCAAAATGGGATCACTTGAAAGGAAGGAACTATCGCCGCAGACAGAACCGGAAAAACCGGCTGAATTGATCTGGTTTGAGGAGAACCTACCCATCTTTTGGGCTGCCGCCCATGTTGGCTATGAACCAGCGGGGAGGGAAGCCGTCATTATCAACATTGACGTGGTTCATTCGAAGGGCTGCCCGAACCGCTCGCGGTGAGCTACCTCGGAGAGTAACTTACGCTGTTTCTTGCCCTGGCTGTGGGCCTGCATCGGATAGCCGAACGGGACAATGGCCAGCACGTTCAATTCATCCGGGATGCCCAACAGCGACTTGACCTCGGTCAACCCCAGGAAGCCTACCCAGTTGGAGCCGACTCCTTCGGACCACGCGGTCAAGATCATCGCCTGGATCGCCCGGCTCGCATCGGATACGGCGAACCTCGTGTTCTCAATTGCTACGACAATGGCCAGAGGGGCCTGGGCGATATAGGGTCCGGTTTGCGCCACTGCACCTAACTGCCGCAATGTCTCGCGGTTCTCGACAACAATGAAATGCCAGGGTTGCCCGTTCATACTGCTCGCCGTCAGTCGTCCGGCCTCGACAGTTCGTTGGACAACATCTGGCGGCACCGGTTTATCCTGGTAATTGCGCACAGCCAGAACCGTACGTACAGCCTCGAAAACTTCCATCATTTGCCTCCTGTCTGTATATAAAGATAAGGCGCCGGGCCAATCCACTCGCTGCCAAGTGAAGGATGGCGTCGTTTTCGTCCAGCCTCACTTATAGTCGTCGCCTCGTGTCCGCCACGCTACGACATTTGTCAAATAGACCGCTTTGATGACACATAAAGTTAATCCTGTCCTTCCTACCCATAATCTTGGGCCGCTTCCAGAAAAGCGGCAATGTTCGCCCAAGGAACATCAGGCTCGTCAATATCGTAGGCGGGACAGAGAATCAGCCCCGCTCGACCCAGCGTCTCGACTCGCTCTTTGACCTCCTGCCGGATTTCGGCGGGTGTGGCAAAACTGAAGGTGGTCTGGCGACCCACCGTCCCCCACAAGGCCAAGCTGGGACCAAACTGTTGCCGGATGCGGACCGCGTCCATATACTCAGGTTGGAGCGGATTGATGGCATTGACCCCGATCTCGATCAGATCGGCAAGTATCGGTTCAAAGTAGCCATCACTGTGGTAAAGTACCCGCAGCTCGGGCTTGATGGCTCGGGCGGCCTGGATGATCCGGGCCAGACGGGGCTTGAAGAAGGTTCGCCACATGCTCGGGCTGATGATCATGGCTCCCGGCATGCCGACATCGTCGTCGAGCGCCAACACATCTATGCCCGCCGCCGCCAGCGTCGTGGCATTACGACAAGCCAGCTCCGTCAACCGGTCGAGCAGGAAATGCGCCCAGTCCGGGCGCTCGAGCAGGTCTAGCAAAAAGTTCTCCAGCCCGCGTAAACGCCAGGCGGCTTCAAACAATTCGCCGCCCAGGTGAGGCAGATTACCGCCAGCGGCCAGGCCGCGCCGGTGCAGCGCTTGTACCTGGCGGGCTAAACCTTTGACGTGATAGGGGGTGTGGATATCAGGAAAGGGGAAGTTACGCAGCTCGTCCAGGCTTCGCGCCAGGGCCAGGGGATTGCTGTGTGCGGGGTTTTGGGGCTGATACTGCCAGCGAGTATAAGTCGTGACTTGGGCCGGTGTGCCCAAACGGGTGTTAGGTGGATATGGCTCGGCGGTGCGTCGTAGTTCTTCCTCTTCCGGTGAGGGCGGAAACTGTACAAAATCCACATCTACCAGACCGTCTTGCGCCTGGCCTGGCGGCAGCTGAGTTTCAAGCTCGACATGGTAGATGTTCAGGGCACAGGGCACCCGGTCTGGCTCCGCCCCGGCCATTGCCGTCAGGATGCGCTCGCGACCATTCATACGGAGCGGCGGATTTCTCATTCCATCACCTTCAGATCCCGTAACAAACGCTTGAACGCTTTTTGATAGGCAGCCTTATCCTGCCACCGGCTGAAATCGTCGATGTGCCCTGAGCAGACCTCAGGGGTTTCAAAAACCCCTGAGGTCTCACAATTCCAAGACCTGTCAGGTCTTCATTGGCGATGGCGCTCTCAAAGGTCAGCCGGTTGATTTCGGCCTGGTGGGCCAGCCGGTCGGCCTTGAGCGGGGCTAACTCGGCCTTGAGATGCGCTATCCTGGCCTGCCGCTCGGCCTGAAAGTCCGGGTTATGGCGGTTGCGCCAGCAGGCCAGGATGTCGGGGATGTCGTTGTCGGCGATGGGCTGGCGCTTGTCGTCCAGGCTGAACCCGTCGTGGGCCATATCGTAAAACCAGATGCGCTCGGTCGTCGCGCCCCGCGTGAACAGCAGCACGGCGGTCGAGACCCCGGCATAGGGCTTGAACACCCCGCCCGGCATCGAAATCACACCGTCCAGCCGGTTTTCTTCCACCAGCTTCTTGCGCAGGTTAAGGTGAGCGTTGCTGCTGCCAAACAGCACCCCATCGGGCACAATCACGGCGCAGCGCCCGCCCATGTCCAGCGCCCGCAGGATCAGGTGGACAAACAGCAGCTCCGATTTGCGGGTGTCGCCGGGCAAGGTGTCGCTCACGTCGCCTTTGTCCACCGCGTCGGTGAAGGGCGGGTTCATCAGGATCACGTCGTAAGCCCGGCTCTCGTTATAACCCTTGGACAGGGTGTCCGTGTAATAAAACTGGGGGTAATCCACGCCGTGCAGCATCAGGTTCATCGAACCGATGCGCAGCATGGTCATCCCGGAGTCGTTGTCATAGCCCCGTAAGGCCCCGTTTTGCAGAAAGGCCCGCTGCTCGGCGCTCAGCAGGTCGCCGACCAGGTTGTGCGGTTCGCCCTGGGCGTCGTAGCTCAGGATGTCGGGCGAGGTGTGCTGCTCCAAAATGTGCTGGTAGGCATTGACCAGGAAGCCACAGGTCCCGGCGGCCAGGTCGCCAATGCGCTCGTTGGGTTGGGGATCAATCATCTTGACCATCATGCGGATAATGTGGCGGGGGGTGCGGAACTGGCCGTTGCGCCCGGCGGTGTTGAGCTTGCTCAGCAGGTATTCGTACAAATCGCCCTGCACGTCCTGGTTTTGGGCCGATAGTTCCATCTGGTCAATCATTTTGCAGGCTTCGATCAGCAGGCTGGCCTTGTTGATTTTGAACTCGGCGTTTTGCATGTAGCGTTCAAAGGAACTGCCAGCCTGGCCCAGGTTGCGAAACCAGGGGAAAACTTGGCTCTTGACGTGCTCGAGGGCCTGGGTTGCCTGGAAGTGGATCCAGTGCCGCCCGCGCTTGTCTTCGGGCAGGCGCGGCTGGTAGGGCTGGCCGCGCCTTTGGGCCTGGCGTTCGCGCCGGTCTTCTTCGTCGTCCAGGCGCTTCAAAAAGATCAGGTAGGATAACTGCTCGATGGCGTCGAGCGGGTTGGTCAGCCCGCCCGTCCAGAGCTTGTCCCAGAGTTGGTCCACCTGGGAACGCAGTTTGGGGTCGGTTAGCATTCATTCACCTTTCCAAAGGAGTTTGGTTCAGATGCTTAGACTGTTGGCGAAGCCAAGCATCTCCTCAATCTGTTGCTGATTAAACCAGCGTTCCACGACATCGCGGCCAAAGGTGGTCAGGGGTGGATCGTACAGGTCGGCCACTTCCAGGTGGCGCTTTTGCAAAAAGACCGCTTGCACCGCCCGGAGAAAGCGGATCTGGTCGGCATTGAAAGACTGGCGGGCGATGTACTCGCCAAACTGGCGGCGGACAATATCCTGATAATCGGGCACTCCCTCCAGCCCAAATAGATAGCGCAAAAAGGCCAGCAGGCTATCCACCTTCAGCGCATACGCCTTGCGAATGTTGGCCTCGGTTAAGTGCAGGTCTTCCCCGCCCAGGGTTTGGCGCAGGGTCCGCTCCAGGGTTAATAATTGGGCGTCGCTGACCGGCTCGCCCCGCTCGATGACCGCAAAAATCGGGTTATCCACCACCAGATCCAGCACTCACTGCTCGACCTGCTGCCGGTACTTTTCGACATACACCGGCTGGCCGCGCTCGGTCAGAATGAGGTAGCCCTGCATCGTCACAAAGTCGGGTAAATCCAGCAGCAAAAATGGATTGGGTTGGTCCCGCCGATTTTTCATCTGGTCGGCCAGGGCCTCGATGACCCCGTTCAATTCGGCGACACTGGCCGTTTGCAGGCGGGGACTCAAGCACAACTGGGCCGGGTTCCGGCGCTGCGGGTCTTGAAAGACAAAATCGGGTAATAAGCTGACATCCTCGGCGATAGATTGGACGAGGGTGCTGGCGTCTTTGCCGGTCAAGATTTGCAGCTTGAGCCGTTCCACCTTGTGGGTAAAGGTAGCGGCCTGCACCTCCACCCCGGAGACGTAACGGAGCAGGGGGCCGACGCGCAGGTGGAGAAACTCCAGCTTGTCCTCGGTCAAGTAACGCCAGAAGCTATCCTGCCAGGCAGCCTCGATCTCAGGGTAGACCCGGTTGACCGAGTAGGAGTCGGTCGGGATTTGGGCGATCTGCCCCCGCAGGTCGGCGATCACTCGCTGCGCTGCCTCGGACTGCGGGTCGTTCAGGCTGAGGGCCAGCAGCTTGAGCCGGGTATTAAACAGGCTGACCAGCACCGGCAGGCTTTGGGGCGGCTGGGCCTGGGGGTCCTTGTTGAAATTGTTCTCCCAGAAATCAACGATCAAAAACTTGTCCTTACGACCTTCGGGCAGCCAGTCCAGGTGCAGGCAGGTTTCCTGGTTGCGTGTCCCCCGGCCAATCATCTGGGCCAGCTTGATCGGCGATTGGACAGGCCGCAGAAAGACCAGGTTGACCGCCTCCGGCACATTCACCCCCGTTTCCAGCATATCCACCGAAATGGCAATCCGCGGCTGGCTCTCTTTCTTGAACTTCTCGATCAGGCTGCCCTTGTACTCCGACTTGTAGGTAATCACCTGGGCCAGGCCGGGATGCTGGGGATACATCTCCTCGAAGACCTCCAGCAGGCGCAGCGCGTGCTCCTGGGTCATAGCAAAGACGATGGTTTTGCCCGGCAGTTGCCCCGACTGGTCTTTGAGGCAGACCTGCCAGATCTCCTCCCACTGTTTACGCAGCGTGTCCTTATTACTGATCCTGATTTCCAAATCGGTCCCCGAAAAGTCCAGGTCATCCGGCTCAATGCCTTGCTCGATCAGGGCGTTGCGCTCCTCCTCGCTCAGGTCAATCCCCCGGATGCCCTGGCGCTGAAACCTGGTCTGAGCCTGGTACAGGTCAAAATCCACCAGGTAACCTTCCTGAATAGCCTCTTCCAGCGAGTACAGGAAGGTCGGCGCGCCGTCGAAACATTCAAACTCGATAAACGTGTTGCGGTCAATAAAACTGGCCGGGGTGGCGGTCAGCCCGATCATCCGCGCATCGAAGTAGTACAAGACCTCGTTCCATTTGTTGAAAATGGAGCGGTGGACCTCGTCGAAGATAATCAGGTCGAAAAAGGCCGGCGTAAACTGGTGAAAGCAGTTGCTCAG
Source organism: Anaerolineales bacterium (assembly GCA_015075185.1). GTDB lineage: Bacteria > Chloroflexota > Anaerolineae > 4572-78 > J111 > DSQQ01. Next base: position 2,237,813 of record JABTUW010000001.1, read on the forward strand.
GGTTTGCAAAGTGACCACGTACAGCCGGTTGGACGTGCCAAGGTGATGGCTGTAGATGCGGGTGCTCGGTTCGTCGGGAATGTGGGCCTGAAAACCCTCGGTCAGCGCCTGGTCCACCAGGGCATCCCGGTCGGCTACAAACAAGATGCGCCGGGCCTGGTTGCTGCGTAGAAACACCTCCACCAGCGCCATCGCCACCCGCGTTTTGCCCGTGCCGGTCGCCATCACGATCAGCGCCTTGCGCTTGCCCTGCTCAAAGACCTCGGCCACGCGCCGGATGGCGTGCAGTTGGTAGGCACGATTCGTAATGTCAGTATTGATGGTTGCCTGGGTGAGGGGAGTTTTGTTCTGGCGCAGGTAGAGCAGGTTTTCCAGGTCAAGCGGGGAGAAAAAGCCCTGCACCAAGCGGGGGTTGGCCTGACCTACATCCCAAAAGTGGATGTCGTGGCCGTTGGTCATAAAGGCAAAGGGGGGAAAACTCTGCCGTTTGGCGATTTCGGTTACGTAGAATTCGGCCTGGGCCTGGGCCAGCCGGGGCGCGGTGCTGGTCCGCTTGGCCTCGACAATGGCGATGATCTCCCCGTTGGGCCGGTAGAGGACGTAGTCGCTGATACCTTTGGGCAGATCAAGGCTGTAAGTCGCTCCGCGCTCCCGCAGCCGCTTCAACCTGGCTTCAAGCTGCTTCCAGGCTTGAGGGTCAAAGCCGTCTACCGGGATTTCCAGGCCCACCTGGTCGCGGTTGGTCACATCCCAGCCGGCTCTTTTGAGGGCGGGGTCAATGAGTTCTTGACGGGTTGTCGCTTCATTGCGGGGAGGCAACGCTAGACTCCTCCTCGGTGTATCTTGGCCACAATAGGGTGATAGGATTACTCTGAGTTTTTGTTCGCCGAAGGTGGCAAGTATTCTTCCATTATACCACTAATCTGTTTATTTTTAACCCCTCTTGAGTCCCTATTTTTACCAGTAGCCTACCACGATTAGGTGTTAGCTTTCACAGGTGAGGACCTCCCGGCCCTCTGTGCCAATAATGCGGCTGGCAAAATCTCGATGTAGTGCTTATATGTTGTTGTCCTCATGACTGTGCCGGTGCCGGGGTAGAAGGGTCTGAATACCCCATTGGCATAATACCATTTTCTCTCTGCCATCACGGGCAAAAAATGGGTCGTTCTTCTAACTCACCTATCTTTTACGACCCTTCGCCAAAACATCCCCTTGCTTTTTGGTTAAAAACCCGTTCAATTATTGCTCAAATGAAGTTAGTAATTTATTTTGTAATGCAATATAATTGAGGTTGAGCCAAAGAATCAAACCTTTAGTTAAAGTAGATTGAAATATAAGCTGCTCCTTAGAGGATGGAAGCTAAAATGTATGACTAGATATCATGAGCGGGAATTGATTACTTATTCTCAGAGAAAAAGACTTGGGACGTAATCAAATAAACCTCCTATTAGAATTGAGATTTTAGTCGAGAAACTCTCTCGAACGCTTCACTTCCTTCATTGTTGTTAAACTTCTCTAAAATAACATCTGATTTCATCCAATTTAAAAGGCGGATTCCTTTTTGTAGTTGTTATAGGCTATTCCTATGCCATTTACGTTATGCCATCGCTATGAATCCTGATAACAAAAAATACCCATCTCCGAGTCCGGTAAAATCAGTTTCCAAGGAAACGATTTATAGAACCGTTACATCGCTCTTACTCGCGCCACTCCTCATTTTCGCTGTTATTTGGGGTGGAATTCCCTTTTTACTACTGGTTACTCTTGGTAGTATAGTCTCTTATTTAGAGATTAGTAATATGGTGGAGCACGGTGGTTTTTTTCCATCTAAGTTGCTAGGTTCATTCGCTGTAATTCTTTTAATAGTTGGAACCTATCTTCAATTTAAGCCTATACTTGTTTTGTTTACTCTATTGTTAATAAGTAGTTTATTTTGGGCTAGAAGATCCCCTGGGGCACTCAATGATTTTACCGGCAACCTCTCTACTACATTTCTTGGGGTTTTTTATGCAGGTGGATTACTCAGTCATGCCATTCTTTTAAGAGAATTACCAACTGGATATCAATTGGTCTTGTTAGCAGCCTTTGGCACTTGGACGGCTGATACAAGTGCATATTTTGTTGGTAGAAAATGGGGTAGACATAAGTTAATTCCATCTGTAAGTCCGGGTAAAACCTGGGAAGGAGCGGTAGGTGGCAGTCTATTAAGTGGTTTAGTTATCTTGGCAGCTAGTATAGCTTTTGGCATTCAAAATATCTACTATATTATTGGCTTGATGGTAATTATTCCTCTCGCTGTAATACTGGGAGATATAACTATGTCATCAGTCAAACGAAGTGTGGGGGTGAAAGATACTGGTAAGATCTTACCGGGTCACGGGGGAGTACTAGATCGAATTGACGGTTTTATATTCGCTATACCAAGTGTTTACTACTATGTTTTGATAGTTGCAACTTTAATGGATTTCAAAGTTAATTAAATTCCCTAATGTTGTGACAGTTTCCTATTATTCATGTGATATTCATCACTATTTATAGCTTCAATATGGCACTATACTGAGTATTAAAACTATTCAAAATATATTTCTAATTCGGATCATTATGCATTTTGCAACCCGACTTAAGTATATATAACAAGCCTTAATGAAAAAGATAGTATTTTCATTAAGGCTTTTTTAGTTTTGAGGGAAACATTTCTGTCTTTAACAAGTAAATCTTGAGATGGACCTATCCAGGCAGACTTGAAACGAGTATTCCACGGGTATTGGTTCTATTCTGGTAACCCTCACTACAAACATACAAAAAGAACAGGTAAATCTTATGGAAGACAAAGATGTCAACAGTAAAAAGATTTTGAGCATACTAAAAGATGCTCTCAGATGGGGTGGCTCAGGTCGTGTTCCCAGAGGTCAACTAATACAACTGTGCAGAGGTCAATCTATTGATGGTGAAATTGAGACTCTTATTAAACTGGAGTATGTAAGAGAGAGTATTGATAGGTTTGCTGGACGATCGTATTCGTATCTAGAAATTACCAGACGAGGCTTAGAGTTTTTAGAAGGTCACCTTCAGTTTCAACAATTTATAATCTTTGGTGATCATTATTCTGTATCAATGGGAGACAATAATTCAAACATTGTAATTGGGCGTGATAACACCCAAATAGAAGTACAATTTGGTCATAATACTGATGTAAAAGACGCAATTGCTTCTATAAGAGATTTAGCTCAAATTAAGTCATTGCCAGATGATCAATTGAACAAAGTCCTATCCTTACTCGATAGTTTACAGTATGAGTTAAATCAGAAGGCTATCAATTTCGATTCCATAGAAGGAATCAAATCCGATCTTCTCCAGTGGGGTGGTGAAATTGGAGCGGCTGTCGCTGTTCTCTTTAGTATCCCAGCTCTTAATGATTTAATTAAGGGTGAAGGTGATACACCGCTGATTAATCGTTGATAATTCACCAGCAAGGCAAAGCCAAAGGTATAAGCGTTAGTATATTTGGCTCTCAAGTGAGTAGTCTGCTCAATCAGGAAATTTGCTTGTGGGGCTTGTGGATAAAGTTCGTTCCTTTATCTAACCGATGTGCTTGCTGTCACCTTTGGAGGCAAACAAGGCATGCTATTAAGGGCAAAAACGAAATTAGGGCTAAATATTATACCTCCGAATGTCATGAATTTGTCTCGAGTTTTAAGTTTACGGGAATAGTGAGGTGAATTGGTGGCAAACGGTAGCACATCATTTTCAGACATGAAGCGTACTTGATAGGTTCAACATACTGCTTATTAATTCTGGAGAAAGTGATCAATTGGATGTTCCAAACGAGGAAATACTAACCAAATATCCACATTTTATTGCATTCCCTTACCAAAAGTTACTACAGGCAGAAACACCTCAAACTCAGATTGAAGCAGCCTTACATGTATATGAGGTTGGTACTCGGGCTTTGGCCTTATTCCTTATTAGTCAGTATCTGATTCAAGATAAGGATACCATAAAATCTGATCCGTTTAGTGCCCTGTTAGCTGACTCACTCGTCTATGCCACTTTTGGAACTTGGACCCAGGTCTTTTTTGCTGCTATGGAGGCTTATAAGGATCATCCCCACTTATTATTTATGCCCGAATTGCATGAGTTGTATTGGCAGAGGCAGCAAAATGACTACAGAACTAAACCTGAAATCCGCAAACCCTTTGAGAAGATGATCGAAATCTGGGCTGATCTACGTCCTCAGTCACTGGCTTATCCTAAATCTGATAAAGGTTGGAAAGAATTATCTAACGAAGCAATTGAAGCGGTGAAGCAATTTCTAAACCAATTTTCTTTTATCGAAAATTACAGAGTAATCCGTATCGTAGGGGAAGATGAGGCAGGCTATCTGTATGATAATCTTACTGGTTTAAGGGTTGGACAAACAACAGAAAGAATCTTAACTAATCAGTTTTTGAAAGTAGAATGGTACTATCTATTTAATCTAAAGACCCAAAAATTCTTCCATTTGCATCCTCTGTTAATTCTTTTGAGTAACTTGCCGTCCTCCGTCGAGTACTATTCTGAAAATTTAGGCTTTTTCGATCACCTCGATAAAGAAGCTAGCTATTATTGGGAACCCAACACGGCGCAGATTGTGAAAAACCCAGAATTGATGGAAAGTGTTCTGGATTGGATTTATTTCGCAATAGAGCGGTATAAGGCTTATCGGCGCGAAATTTCCCAGTTAGACTGGGAAATATTACAGGAGGTTTGTCAAGCCATTAGCGCCGATTCCATGGGGGCTAGCCAGTCTAAGTATCAGAAAGAACTTTATTTACAACGGAACGAAGTGATCGACGCCTTGAAGAGTTTTCTCGAGTCTGATAAAACCTGTTTCATTTTAACCGGCAAGTCTGGTGTTGGTAAAACCAACTTTGTTCTCTCATTATTGGACAAGTATCAAGCCGAAGTAAGTGACTTATGTTTCTTAGTCTATAATGGTGCTTTTTTGGGTGTAGATAAGGACATAAAAGAAGAAATAAGCAGCCAATTTAATCAACGCTTGAAATTCCGAGGCAGAGAGGAACAGGCCCAAATAACAGATTTTCTTTGGGAAATTGATCGTATTCCTGGAATTAAGAAGCGTAACTTTGTCTTGATTGTTGATGCTATTAACGAAAATAATCAACCGGCTCAACTCTTGAAGAGTATTGATCAGATGATTCGTTCAGTCGGAACAGCACAACATTGGTTAAAAGTAATTATTACTTCTCGACCTGAGGCTTGGCGGCGGATATATCGTCAAGCTAAACCCCTAGCAGAGAATAGGTACTATCGACTCCAGGGGCAAAGAGAGTTAGAAGTTGAGATGCCTCAATTTCAAATAGTTGGGGACTTAGATCAAGCCTCGCGGTTGGCTTATAAAATGACACGTTTTAGAAAAGATGAAGTCAAAGCGGCTTACGAAAAGTATCAGAGTCAATTCCGGCTAATGACTGATTGCGATAAAATAAGACCTGCCCTCCGTAAGGAGTTACGTGATCCCCTAATTATGCGTTTGATTGCTGAAATGTATATAGGTAAGGCCATCCCTACAACTATCCGGATCAATGACATTTATGAAAACTATGTTAAAGCGTTAATTAGCTCCGAGAGACTTCACCCGGAAGATGAAGATTTTCTACAACTAGAGATTATTCCCCTAATGGCAGAAGAGGGTTACAGTAACGAGGTGACAGCAGAGCAAATAAATAGTCATGGTCTACGGCCCCAAATCTTGGGTACAGAAATTGACAGTAGTGGACGGGCCGTAAATCAATCATTCCAAAATTTGTCGGATGCTGATATTCTGACTCGACATATTAGTCAATTGGACTACGTAATACGCTTTACCTTTGAACGGTTTTACGATTATTACTTTGGACAATACTTATATGAGCAGGTCAAAAACGACTCAACACCAGAACTACAGTATCTAAAGTGGATAGAAGCTATTCAAACATCGCCTTACTTATGGGGAGCAATAAAACAGACCCTACTTACCCATTTACACAATTTATCGAAAAAGGATTTAGCTACTGCTCAACATCTAATTAAATTGATGGCGTTTGGGGCGACACAGCCAGTTAAAGAACTTTTGGTGAGGACACTGGCAGATTACCATCGGGATGAAGCTAAGGTGGTATTAAACTGGATAACTAATCTATTCAGAGCCGACCCAGTAGACCGAGATGAAATTACTATTCCCCAACGGATTGCTATTGAGGTTGCAGCTCAAACTGAGAATATATCTATTCTAGAAGAAGCAGCCAAAGTGAAATCAGAACCGATTCGAGCAATTGCAGTCCAGCATATTTATTACCTATGGCGACAAAATCCTGAAACTGGTTTTGCGCTTTTAGACAATTTAAGTAAAGAGGTTAAGGGACGTTGGCTTTTACCCAGAAACGAGATTCTCCAATCATGTTTAGCACTTTCGCTAACTATACTTTTTAATCATTATAAACAGCCTGATACTGTTTATACACTTCAGAAAATTTGGCGTCGTATCCTTGATGATGTTTTCCTAATCAATCCTAAACAATTTGGAAGTTGGCAGGAAACTCTCAAGGCTAAGATCAGAGAGCTACTCTTGGTAGGAGTAACTAAATTTATCCTTCGCAATCTGGCCCAACTACCTAAAGAACAAACATTAGGTATTGCTGATATTCAGCACTTCTGGCAGGGTCCGGATCGAGAAAAACGTTTTGTTCTATTTAAAGAGCTGACAAAGGTGCTTGATTTAGAAACCTGTAATACAAAAGAAATGCATCAGGCTCTAATGCAAGCAGTTGAGAACCGTGATATGTTTTGCACATATCTTACCCTAATTGCTATGACTACTTCCCTTCTTGAACGACCTGATGAGACCCTTCCGGTTATACGCGAATTCTTCGAAGCCGGACAACAAATAAAGCCAGCTCCTCCTGCGTTTGGATATACCCCTTGGGTACTAGCTGTCACTATGGACCGCCAGAAAAAGATCAACCCTAAGTTCTGGGAAATGTTTGAAGATATGGTTGAGCATATTTTGAACACAACTGAGGGAATATGGTACTCAGCCGAAAACATGTATCGCTTTATGTATCTGCACAGTCATGATAGACTAAACGATCGAATGCTAGATGATGAACTTCCTTCACAATTAGCTCGCAATTTTCTCGACAAGAAAATCAAAGAAAAGGATTTTAATCTATTAAAGGATTATATCGACCGAGAACTTACATATTCTAACAGTATACAGCTTATTGTGGCAGCACTGAAATTCATTTTGAGTTACAACATAAAGGACGCGCAAGTAACAGAGAGTATTGCTAAGCTTCTAAGACGCGGACGTATCTATTATCCTGAGGAAGTTGAGGATTTTTTATCAGAAGCTGACGTACCGTTAGAAATACGAAATGAAGTCCAAATGCAGGGCACATCCGAACGTTTGCACGATTTGTGGTCCTATCAAGCCCTAACTTTTTTTGAAGATACCATTTTATTTTCAAGAAAAAGTAATAGTGCACGAACATTATACTGGCTATTTAATAGAGCTACCGAATGTAGAGATCTATCTGAATGGCTAATATTGTTTTTTAAAGGAGTAATAAATCTATTATATGGTGGTCCTGTTTTTCCCGATATCAAGTTCGAGTCGAGTAATCATTAGGAGAATTATTCTATGATAAAGAATAATCTTGTGGTTGTTCATTCATTCCCAACTAATAGTATTCTACTTAGTGGTTTGATTGAATATTTGAATGATTACTTTAAAGTCTACTTCATTGATCTACCTGGATTTATGAAAGAAGTTCCTCCGTTATCAGAAATCAGTTTCAATGCTTACTCCCAATTTGTTGAATGTAAGTTAAAAGATCTTAATCTTGAGAGTTATTTGGTTGCAGGTATTTCTTTTGGATTCACCGTCATAAATGACATCCAATACGACAGTAGATGCAAAGGAATAATCGCTATAGAGCCATATATTGGGCCAGATTCCTTAAAAATGAGTTTTTTCAAGAAATTAATTTATAAAAGCTTTGTGAAATCTATCATTTTGTTTAACTTATCACAGGCCATTTGGAATAACAATTTTTTTAGAGAATCCCTCCCTAAACTAAGGAATTATCCTAAAGACAGTATTGACATTATTCTTAACCAGATAGAGGCCAAAACATTTTTTGAAACAGCTAATTTAATCATAAGCAATAAGAATATATGTGAATTTCAGGATCTTCCATATGTTCTAATAGGTAATAAGGATGACAAAACTGTTGATTATAGTTACATACTTGAGACCTTCAAAAAAAATGTAAAACAACTGCTTGTCATCGAAACCACCATAGATCATTATCCCAAAGAACCAACAAAAGCTTACTTCAAGGAGAAGATTCCGGAAGAAAATGTGCAAAAACTGGTAAATTTCATCTCAAACAGAGAAACATAGTTCAATCTTCACCAATATTGCTAAGGATTTTTGCAGAATGCAGGAAGCGTTGGATACTGATGAAGGTAAGAAGAATTTCTGACTTTCTCCTTATCTGCTTGATTTGTCTATTAGCTATTTATACGATCTTAATTATGGTTACTAAACCAGTTCCAGATCATCCCTTTTTCGAAAATAAAGAAACAATAGTGTTAGCACACAGAGGCGGACGGGGGTTGTGGCCAGAAAGTACTTTATACGCATTCGAACAAGCAGCCAAAATGAATGTTGACGTACTTGAAATGGACATCCATAGTACAACGGATGGAGTTCTAGTTATTAGCCATGATGAAATTATTGATCACATAACCAATGGTAGTGGCCCTATCCAATCCTTTACATTAGCGGAATTAAAGAAATTCGATGCTGGTTACAATTGGACGAATGATGAAGGTCGAACTTATCCTTTCCGAGGGAGGGGAATTACAATTCCTACACTAGAAGAGGTTTTCACCACTTTGCCGCATATACGGGTGGCTATTGACATCAAACAGCAAGAACCACCCATTGCGGTTCCATTTTGTAAGATGATCCGAGAATTCGGTATGACCAGAAAGGTATTAGTTTCTTCCTTTCATGCAGCCGTGCTGCGAGAGTTTCGGAAAGAATGTCCAGACGTAGCTACGACATCGACCAAACCCGAAGCAACTCTTTTTTATGGATTAAATAAAGTATTTCTGGGGAATCTCTATCAAGCACCTTTTGAAGCGATGGCGGTCTCTGAGTATGCAGAAGTCCCCATATTAGGTGAATTACATGTAGTTACCCCCGATTTTATCGCTACGGCTCACAAGCTTAATATAAAAATTCAAGTTTGGACTGTCAACGAACCTGAGGACATGCAGCGTCTTTTAAATATAGGTGTCGATGGTATTTTCACCGATTATCCTGACCGGCTCTTGACTTTATTGGGTCGGAATGGAGAACCCATTAACGAATAAGAGAAGTGGGAGCTTTAAACAAGTGAAGTGGAGTCGTGTCTTATTTCCTTCACTATCTTTGCACTTTTCTAACTGAATATTAAAGGCATGGCCTCAACCCGAGGATAATAAGGTTTGCTGAGAACCAACATCCCGGAGGAGAACCATGCCCAAGCCAATTGTATGCCTCTCACTCGCCCTGTGCCAGTTTGCGGAGGTGTTCCGACCCTGTTTCACTCGACGCCAGTGGAAGTACTTTGTGATCGTACTGCTGGGGTTAATTGAATGTGAGGGACGGCGAACGCTCAGCGGCTTGCTGAGCACGGTAGGCGAAAAGGTGAGTGTGAGCGGCTTGTCTCGCTTCTTTAGTCGCTGGCCGTGGTCGCCGACGGAGGTGGCCCAGCGCTGGCTAAACCGTTTTCGGGAGCAGATGCAAGCGGAGGTCTCAGCCGAACATCAGCGCCAACGAGCCCAACGGGCCAAGCGCCGAGGACGTTACCCAGCAACCGTGGTGACAGGTTACTTCATCGGAGACGACTCGGTGTACGTGAAGCTCAAAGGGCGACGGATGAAAGGCTTAGGCCGACATTATGCCAGCAGCGAAGAGCGGGTAGTCACGGGCCATTGTCTGTTCACCGGGTTGTATGTCTTACTGGGGCGGCGCTGCCCCTTGCAACCTCGCTTGTATCGGCAGAAAAAGGTGTGCGAGCATGAAGGCGTCCCTTTTCAGAGCAAGATCGACTTGCTGGTGGCCGAGATCGAGCAGTTTGAGCCGGTCGCCGGGACCCAGACCCATCTGCTGGTTGATAGCTGGTTTCATTGTCGGCGGGCCAGACGCGCCGCCCAAAAACGGGGCTGGGATGTTAGGGGCGCGCTCAAAAGTAACCGCAAGCTGCGCCAGATTGATGCCGATGGCAACCGAACCTGGCTCACCCTGGCTGATTATGCCGCCCAGCTTAAGTTCGACGACTGGCAAGAGGCGGTTTGGCCCTCCCAAGAAGGGGACCGACCGCTCTATGTCCACGCCCTTAAAACCTGGATCCGCAAGTTGGGACCCACCCTGCTGCTCATCACTTGTCACGACCGCGACAACCCCGGCAAATCCATTCGTTACTGGGGCTCCACTCTCCTGGAGGCTGAACCGCAAACGGTCATTAACCATTTAGCGGTGCGTTGGAATGTCGAGGTCTTGTTTGAAGATAACAAAGACCTCCTTGGGGCCGATCATTATCAACTGATGAACGCCGATGCCATCCTCCGTTTCTGGACCCTGATCGCTTGCCTGGGCTATTTCCTGGATGAACAAAAAGCCCTCCGGCCCGACTGTACTACTTGGGGTGAGGTGCGTCGTGCCCTGCAAAAGGAGCACCAGGTCAATCTCCTGACCTGGTTCGCAGCCCAGTTCAAATCTGGCCTTTCAGTCGAGCAAATCGCGACCCAATTGGCTATATTCGGTTCTTAAAGTGCAAAGATAGTGTTTCCTTGATAAACCTGGAAAAGTTGGAAATATATTGTGAAGAAAACTGAGTTGAAGTGGTGGGGATGGGGTAATCCAGAAGAAACTTATAACTTAGAAGACCGACCAAATGCTTGGTCCTACCTAGAACAAAAGTTAGGTTTGGATGGAAGAAAATGTTCGGTGATCAATCTTGATGAAATTGAATTACCTGCCTCACATTTACCCCAGCCTTATCTGAATCAGTTAATAAATCTCTGCGGACAGGAAAACATTGAAATTGATAAAGTTAGTCGCCTTACTCACTCACTTGGACTGAGCTATGGTGATCTAATCCGCCGAAGACAGGGAAAAATTCATAACCCAGTCGATATAGTAGTGTATCCCGAAAATGAAATACAAATTCAAGAAATATTTAAACTTGCCCATGAGAGTCAATTGGCGATTATTCCATATGGTGGAGGAACAACAGTTACCGGTAGCCTAGAAATGCGTACCCTACCACCTTATCAGGGTATAGTCTCACTTGATCTGAAGAGAATGAATAGTGTTCAGATTGATGATATTTCCCTTACAGCCACTGCTGAGGCCGGCATTCTTGGCCCTGCTCTAGAAGCTGAAGTAAACAGACATGGTTTTACCTTGGGTCACTTCCCGCAATCATTTGAATATTCAACTTTGGGAGGATGGTTGGCTACTCGATCTGCTGGTCAGAACTCCACCAAGTACGGCAAGATTGAACATATGCTGATCAGCTTGCGGGTTGTTACCCCAAGCGGAATCCTTGAAACTAAAACTGTTCCTGCTTCAGCAGCTGGGCCAGACTTAAATCAAATATTTTCGGGTTCTGAGGGAACATTAGGAATTATTACTAAAGCAACATTAAAGCTTCATCTTTTACCTGAATCTGTAGGGTCACGGGGAGTTCTTTTTAAAGACTTTCATAGTGGTATATTAGCAATTAAGGAAATTATGCAATCCGGCATTACCCCTTCTGTTTTGCGGCTTTCAGATGAAACAGAAACAGAAGCGATTTTTATGCTGCGTTCAAGATCAAGAAATAATCTAAAGAATATGGCTGAGAGAGCAATATTTTGGTTATTAGACAAACTTGGCCATTCTTTTATGAATGGAGCTTTGCTGTTGTTAATATTCGAGGGTACACCCGGTCAGGTTAACTTAGAACGTAAGATCTCGATGAAAATATGTCGTAAATATGGGGGGGTCTCTTTGGGTAGTTCTCCTGGGCAGTCCTGGCTCAAAGAACGATTTAAACAACCCTATTTAAGGGATACCCTACTCGATAATGCCATTATGGTTGACACATTGGAAACAGCGACTACATGGGAGAGGTTGGAGCGTCTATATATCGCAGCGAAAGGATCGCTTAATCAAGCAATTGAGCAATTTGGTGTCAAGCCTTTGACGCTGACTCATATTTCGCATTCCTATTCAGAAGGCGCCTCTCTTTACTTTACTTTTATGTCAAAGCAGAAAGAAAATTTAGAAATTGAACAGTGGTCAGCAGTGAAGAAAGCAGGAATCGATAGTTTTCTGGAAAATGGCGGCACTTTGAGCCATCATCACGGGGTTGGTAGGGATCATTCCCTGTGGCTAGAAAAAGAGATTGGTCAATTAGGAAAAAGTATTGTTATCAATCTAAAAAGCCAACTAGATCCTCATAATATTCTCAATCCATCAAATCTCATTTGAAAATGTGATCCAAGAATGAGTGGAGTAATCATTGAAACCGAATTTATCTTTAGAGAAAAAAATAACTGAATTTTCATATGTGACCCGAGAAGAGACTCTGAATAAATTACAAAGAGAAAAATTTGATCTTCTAGTTATAGGTGGTGGAATTACTGGCGCTGGAATTGCTTATGATGCAGCAATGCGAGGTATTAGAGTTGCTTTGGTAGAAAAAGGCGATTTTGCCTGTGGAACCAGCAGTAAAACAGCGCGCATGGTACATGGAGGATTGAGATATCTACAACAATTCCAACTCGGTCTTGTTAGGCAGTCGGTAAGAGAACGAGAGATTTTGCATAGGCTTGCTCCTCGTCTGATAAAACCGACTGCGTTTACTTATCCCGTTTATAAACGAGATAAAACTAGTTATTTTCTCGTATCTTTGGGAATGTGGCTTTATGATTTACTATCGTTCTTCAGAAATTACAGATTACACCGCATGTTGCCCTCTGAAGAATTAAAAATTCTTGAGCCTCAGATTAAGCAAGATGGGTTGATAGGTGCGGCAAAGTACTATGATTGTCTTGTCGATGATGCTCGTTTCACCCTGGAAATTATTCGATCTGCTTATTACTTTGGAGCAAATGTAGCAAATTACTTGAAAGTTACGAAATTAATTAAGGAGTTCAATAGAGTAACTGGTGCTATAATCAACGACATGATTTCCGGAAAAGAAATCTGTGTAAGCTCTAGTGTTGTTGTTAATGCTACTGGGGTATGGGCAGATGAAATTAGATTGATGGACAATCTCAATGAACTCAATATAATCCGAGCAAATCGAGGAACACATGTAGTATTGCCTAAAAGTAAGCTCCGTATCAATAGTGCTGTTGCTTTTACAGGAGCGGATGGGAAGCGAGCTATGTACGTAGTTCCTTGGGCGGATACCTGTATTGCGGGAACGACTGATGTGGACCACGAGGGTGATTTTAATAATGTCGTAGCTTCACCTGAAGAAGTTAAATTTATTATCGACTCTATCAATTTGGCTTTTGAAGATGTAAAGATTCAATTATCAGATATAATTTCTACCTATGCGGGATTGAGGCCACTCCTTGAGAATCAGGCAGAGTCAGCCTATATGATTTCAAGAGAACATAAAATTTATACAAGCAGTTGCGGTATGATTACAGTTGCAGGAGGAAAACTTACTACACACCGGCACATGGCCCAAGAAGTAGTAGATAAAGTAGTAAAGATGCTTGAGAAATACAGTAATGGATCAGGATATCTTAGCTCCAAAACTAAAGACGTTCCAATTGCACAGCAGAGACTCGATAGCGAAACAGAAAAACTAAGTGAATTAACTCTTCCTTTAGGACTAGACTCGAGGTCTATACAACGATTATTCTGCATCTATGGACCCGGGTATAGGCATATCATAGACTTAATTCAAAGTAATCCGAAATTAGGAGAAAAAATTGTCCCTGACTTACCCTATTTGAAGGCTGAAGTGATATATTCTGTAAAGTATGAAATGGCAATGGCATTAGAAGACATAATGGTTAGAAGATTACATATTTTTCATGAAGCACAAGATCAAGGACTAAGTGCAGTTCAAGAAATTACATCACTAGTAGGATCATATCTTGGGTGGGATAACATTGAGATTGAACGACAGCTTAAGTTATATAAGGAGAAGCTTGATCAAAGTAAGCAATATTTGATTGCTTCAAAGGACTAAACTGCAAATTAGGGTAGAGTTAAATTGAAAAACGAAAAACTGGACTTTTGTTAGATTCGCGGATTTCTTGTCAACTGAAATAATACCAATTGTTTGTTAATAAACAATAAAATGTGTGATTCATAGACATTATTTCGATCATTAGCTGGAGCCAGTTCCGAATGCAGGCATCCTCAGCCGCTCGGCTTGCAGCTCAAAAGCAAATGAAGCATTTTTTGGTCTTTTCCTAAAGTTTTATCCACCTAAGTAGTATTCGAGTTTCATCGTTTATACGGTTATTTCACCCTAGAAACGATGTGTGCGAATCACACACCTCACTAAGCCGGATATTGCTGGTTCTGAAAACGTTAATGCCGTCACCAATGATGATATTGATTGATGTCGCCAATTTTTACTTCGAATTGATTTCCACTACTCATTGGCCAACTTGTCTCATTTGTAATTCTTTAACCCATTTAATCGTTGCTGCACTGGCTTTAGCAAGGATTCGACCTACAGGTTGAGGAAGAAATAATCTAAGAAGGGCCTCTCCAATCTCAGGAATATTTTCTATGAGCCAATCTCCAGCTTCCCGAATGATCTCTCCAGACGGAGACTCATCTTGCTTAGTTAGCTGCTTCTCTAGAGCATTGATTTTATCTTCACCGATGAACCTTTGTCGGTCGCTCAAGCTTGACTTGATCATCTCGAAAGAGGCTTTGAACTCTGCTATAGCGCTAACAACTTGCTGATAGTCATTAGTTTGTGGCCGCCCGACCGCAGTATTGATTGTCTGAGTTATGTTTTGCCCTATCATAATATTTTTATTATTATCTCCGATGTTAACGGTATAAACACTGCCGCCCGCACGAATACCTAATTTCTGAGGGTCAATGTCGTCCAGCCAAGATTTTACAGTCTCCGGCTCATTTTCTAAAACCAACCCTGATTTGAATTCAGCGTACCCTTTGGGATTAATTTTCTCAATCGCTTTCAATAGCTTGGGAATTTCTCGCTGTCGTTCAGCATATTCAACCAGCATTCTTATCCGATCAGGCTTAACCTGACCAGTGGTAAACTTGTCGTACACCGGACGAAAGTGATCAAAGCACAAGTTGGTTAACTCATCATCCCCAAGCGCCTCGTTGATTAATTTTTGGATCTCGCGAAGATTATAACTCTTAGTCATTTCGTCAATCTCCTAAATGGGATAGTCGCCCTCTGTCTATTGTGACTCTTACTATAACTATCAAGTCCCTACCAACAAATTAAGGCTTGATTGGGCATTATCTGGGCAGGAGAAGAGATTAATGCCCTCGCAAGCTGGTCGGCATTACCCGTAGGGCGACGGAATAACTCTCGGCAAATTCCTTGGCCGACATACGAATCCGGGTAAAACCAGGCTGATACTTTTGCACGTAGGCCGGTACCTGATTGGCCGGGGGCAATTCCGGGGCCACGCGCGCCTCCCCGCTGAAAACGATGATGTTGCCGCCCTGGCCATCTCCATCAAAATGGAGCGCTACCTGCGGATTACGGGCGATATGATGCAGCTTGTGAGTATTTGGCTGGCTGTAAATGAGGAAAGTTTGCCCATCCCACCAAAACCAGACAGGCCTCGGTTGGGGCATACCCTCAGTGTCAACCGTAGTCAGCCAAATGATTCGTTCCTCTTCCAGCCGCCGGGCTGCGCGGCGGCCAAATTCAGTGGTCAGGTCTATCATGGGTGATTTCCTTTCTGCAACTGAGCTGTTTCTACTTCTTTCAAGACACGACCCTTGTCTCTCCGGGACCAGGCGGATACTCCTTACCACTTCTTAATCGCCCCCGCTTTGGCGGGATCAAAGCTCACCGGCCATTTTGTAAAATCAGTATAGATTGCTCCCCTTAAATCAGCATTGCTCAGGTCTGTCTTGTTAAGATTGACTCCGTTCAGATCGGCTCCCTGGAGATTGGCCCCGCTCAAATTGGCTTCACTCAAACCTGCCTGGAACAAATCAGCCTGGCTTAAATCAGCCCCGCTCAAATTCGCCCCACTTAAGCTGGCTCCAGTCAGAACAGCTTTTTGCAGGTTGGCTTTACTGAGATTCGTCTTGCTCAAATTGGCCTGACGCAGATTAGCCTGGATCAGGTCAACCTCGCTCAGATCAGCTCGAAACAGACCCATATTGCTGAGATCCACCCCTCTGAGGTCCGGTCTTTCTCCCCGCTCTCGAGCTGCCTTAATGATTTGTTCAAGGTCTGCACGTGTAAAATTGCCCATCTTTTCTCCTTATCCCTTTGCCTGCAAAGCCCGCAGCAAACGCTCAAATGCATGTTGATAGGTATTGTGATCCTGCCACCGGCTAAAATCCCCGATGTGCCGGGGGCGGCGAATATCAGCAGCCCAGGCTTGGTCTGTGTCCGTCACGGCAATGTCGAGCCGGATTGGAAACAGGACAAGGTGTTTGTTTCTGTACTCTTTTTTAAGGCGGTCTCGACCTCTTTTTTCACCCAATCCCGGGAGGGCTTTAAGATCAGCCATCGCGCTCTTGCTTTACCCTTCATCGAGTGTCCCCTGGCTTGGTTTACCACTAACTTGGTGGAACCTCACCCGCTAGATTGGCGGGCGATCTGGCCTCAAACAAGGCTTTTACCGTAGGGCGAACCAGGACAATGATGGTAAACACGCCTAAAACGGTGCCAAAAGGAAAAAAGATACACTCTACCCCGGCGACTACCAGGCAAAACGTATATTTCTGGCGCTTGGAGAGAAAGTAGCCCGCGGCCACGATGGCCACGGCCAGCGCCCAGCCCATTAGAATGATCATCGCCGGAATAATCACAAACATCAGCCCAAAAAGCTGGACGGGGAATGGCTCATCCGGGGAAGTTGGACCAAATCCACCCGTCAGCATCCCCAAACCAATGGCCAAATGAAAGATAGGGAAGCAGGCAAATAAAGCGGTCAGTCCGCCGACGATGAAGTGAAAAATGGATAGAATTTGTAAATATTGTTCATCTTGGTTAGTTGTCACCTTTCCTCCCGCGCTTTCTACTGTAAAAATTACTCTTCCACCTTCAAATCCTGCAGCCGACATTTAAACGCCTGTTGATAGGTGTCATGCTTTCACCGGCTGAAACTGATTATACCACTGTTCTGCTCTTTTTTTAACTTCGTGGCATTTGGACAACAAATATTGACATAAACTTTTATTGACATAAAATTACTTGCAATGAAAGTCACGGCGAATCCCTTGGAGAAGACAGCCCCACCTCCCCGTCGCCGCCGGCGAGGGCTAGTTTCCCCGAAATTGCTGCTGATCTGGCTGGCTATCCTGGCGCTGGAATGTGCCGGGGTGACGGCGATAGCTGCCTTATGGGTGTTAACTCCCGGCCAGGGCCTGGCTCTCTCCCCTCCGGCGGCGCTGTTTGCGCCTACCCCCTTCCTGCTGCCCCAGCCGACGCTGCCGCCGGAGCCAACCCCAACCGCTACCCGGGCCGTCATCTACCTCCCCACCCCCACCGAAACCGCTACCGCCCTGCCCCCAACCCAGACCCCCACTGCCACCAGCCCGCCGCCGGCTACGCCCCAGCCTGCGCCAACGGAAACGCCAGCGCTGGCGCAAATTCAACATGTTGTCATCATCAGTATTGACGGCCTGCGGCCCGATGCCCTTGTCGCAGCCGATGCTCCGACCCTGGACAGCCTGATAGCCAGGGGAGCTTACAGTCCTAACGCGCAAACGGTTAAGATCAGCGAGACGCTGCCCAGCCACGCCTCGATGCTAACCGGCGTGGTTCCCGAAAAACACGGCATCCAGTGGGGAGTGCCCTATATCGGCTGGCCGGGCCTGAGCCGCCCCACCGTGTTTAGCCTGGCCCACGAGGCCGGTTTCAGTACGGCCATGGTTTTTGGCAAGCAGAAGTTGAACTATTTGGTTTTGCCGAACTCGGTGGATGAACTTTTTGGGATGGATACCCATGACTCGGAGGTGAAGGATCAGGCGCTGGGGTTTATTGAGGCCGGCCCGCCGAATATCCTCTTCATTCACTTCCCCGATGTGGACCGGGTGGGACACAGCTATGGCTGGATGTCGTCCTACCAGCTTGAGGCGATTACTTTTGTAGATGGCCTGATTGGCGAGATTGTAGCGGCGCTGGACAGGGGTGGCTATCTGGACAGCACTCTCCTGATTATCACGGCTGACCACGGCGGCCACGGCCGGCGGCACGGCGATGACTCACCCGGGGACCAGACCATTCCCTGGCTGGCCGCCGGGCCGGGTGTCCCCCAGGGCATCATCCTGACCACCAACATTAACACCTATGATACTGCTCCTACCGTTTTATACGCCTTGAAACTGTCTATTCCTGAGGGGTGGGATGGCAAGCCAATTTTGGGAATTTTTAATTGAGTGGCTCGCTCTTCTTGTCAGGCCGCGCAAATGTTAATTTGATTTGGGTGCCGCCCTGGCGGCTAAGTTCGATGCTGCCTTCCAACTGGTCAACCAGGCTGTTGACCAGTAGCCACCCTAACGATCCATTCTGATGAAAGTCAAAATCTGGGGGGAAGCCAACGCCGTTATCTCCCACGCTTAACATTATTTGCTGCTCCGGTTCAACCCGCATCTGAATGGAAATGTCACCCTGGCGCCTGTTAGGAAAGGCGTGTTTGAGCGAATTGGAGATCAATTCATTGAGGATCAAACCACATGGGACAGCAGTATCAACATCCACAAAAATGTCCTCAGCCTGAATGTTGAAATTGATCCTGGGTCCATTAACGCTGTAGGATCGGAATAAGTAACGCGCCAGATCTTTGACATATTCGGCCAGGTTAATCTGGGCCATGTTTCTGGAACGATATAGTTTTTCGTGGATCAGGGCCATAGAGCGGACACGATTCTGGCTTTCCTGTAAGACAGTGCGAATTGGGCGATTGTCAAGGTGGTGGGTTTGCAGGTTCAAGATGCTGGAGATAACCTGGAGGTTGTTTTTAACTCGGTGGTGAATTTCGCGGAGCAAAACCTCTTTTTCTTTGAGCGACGCCTTTATTTCGGCCTCGACCCGCTGGCGCTCGGCGATTTCTGCCTGCAAAATTTCGTTGGTGCGCATGAGGTCGCGGGTCCGCCTCAGGACCCGCTCTTCTAATTCTTCGTTTAACTTATGCAGGGCTTCCTCTGCCCGCTTGCGTTTGGTAATATCGCGGTCAATTTTCAGAACGACTTCCTGGCCCGATAGGCTGATCAAGCCAGTAGAGACCTCAATGGGAAAAACAAAACCGTCTCTATGGCGATGGTAGGTCTCAAGGCTCATGTATCCGCCCCGGTGCAATTGTTCCAGATACGCCGCCCGTTCCTGGGCTTCGGCTGGCACAGAACGCAACACCTCAATAGGTTGACCGACCAGTTCCTCCCGGTGATACCCGTTCATGCGGCAGGCCGCGTCATTGCAGTCCAGAATAGCCCATTCTACATCGCGGCTGTGCGGATCAATGAGTAAAATGGCATCGGGTGAATATTCGAAGAGAGTCCGAAAACGCGCTTCGCTTTCTCGCAGGGCTTCTTGTGTCGTTCGGAGTTCAGCCGCCTGCATCTCCAGCGAAGCGCGAACGGCCTGAAGTTTGAGATTATTCTCGGCCAAATCGCGCTCGTTGCGACGACTCTGGGCCAGGGTTTGGCTTAGGTTGGCGCTGGCGATAGACAGCATCATCGTCACCAAAACAAAATTCAGGGTTTGGTCAAACCAGATGGCATAAGGGCTGTCAACAGAAATCGGCAGCAAGTGCCTTACTTCTGCGTACGCCAGGCCCAGCCCGGCTAAAATGCTTAAGCCCAGCAGACCAAGCCCAACTCGCCAGCCCATGAGCAGGGTAGCGATTGAAATGATAACGATGTAGGCCGTGAAACTAGCGTCGCGCACTCCGCCAAATGCCCAGGCCTGAAAGGTTAAGTTTAGCCAGCCCAGCGAGACCAGGATATAACTGGCGGCTCTGATCCAGCCCTGGCGTAAGATAAAGAGTTGGCTCAGCAGGAGAATAATCAGGGCCAAGTTGGCAAATAAAGCCTCAAAATCTTCCGGAATATTAATAGCCCGGACCACGGCATATGCCCCCAGGATGACGATGACTGACAGCAGGATAACATTCAAGATTCTGGCGAGGTGTGTTTTCTCTTCATCATCGGCAAAGATGGGAGGGGCTAGCCAAATTTTGACTGAGTTGAACACGATGAGTCACTCCTGGGAATTGTTTGCTCTGAACTGAAGGGAAATAAATCTCGGCGGTGTCACTGGGAGCGATGTCCTCGTTATCAATATAGCATAAACCAAGACTTGTATCGTTTGGATTTCATTTTGGTTTTATCAACGTTACGTTTGCATAAAGCTTGACTGCGGTACTTTGGGAGTTTTTTCATCTCTCCGCCTAAATCGTGGTATAATCTCGCTTTGTGTGAGAGGGAGTCTCTTGTGCCAAGACCCGTTTATTGGTTTTTACTTAGCTTAATCCTGGCCGGCTGTGGCCGGCTGGCTACCCCGATCAGCGGAGCCTCGCCTGCAGCCCCGGCGACGCCGGTTGAGGCCGCCAGCGCCACCCCGACCCTGCCCCCCCGGGCTACCTCGACCCCGCGCCCGGCCACGCCGATTGCTACGGCCACACCGACCGTTACCCCAACGCCAATCATCTATGTGATCCAGGCCGGCGACACCCTGCTGAACATCGCCATTCAGTTTGACCGGACCACCGAGGAGATTCAAACGGCCAATGGGATTGCTGACCCCCGCTTCCTGCAAATTGGCCAGGAGATCATTATCCCTCCGCCCAAAATCAGCCCGGAAGACACGCCGACGCCCACGCCGACCCCGCCTGTGCTGATCGTGAAGGCCATCAATTTTCAGCAGACCCGGCAGGGCACGCTGTGGTGCCTGGGTGAAGTCAGCAATCCCGGCAGCGTCCCCCTGGCCGAAGTGGTCATCGAAGCCTCGCTGCTCGACGGGGCGGGCTTGGTGCTGGCTAGAGGAGCCGCTTATACCCAACTTGACGTGATCCAGCCGGACCAGGCCGCTCCGTTTGCCATCTTGTTCGACTCGCCCCCCAGTAGCTTTGCCCAATACCAGGTCGTGGTTGTCTCCGGCGTGCCGATTTCGGATCAGGCTCGCTACTATTTTGATTTGGAAACATTTGACCTGCATGGTTCCCCGGAGGGACTGGCCACCTATCGTTTGAGCGGCCAATTGCGCAACTACGGCTCCAGCGATGCCGAGTCGATCCGGCTGGTGGCGGTGGCTTATGATGCCGACAATCGCGTTTTGGCCCAACGCCAGGCTGAACTGGCTGTCACCCTGCTCAAAGCCGGGGCCATCACTCCTTTTGAGCTGGATCTAACCATTCCCAAAGGGGTTGTGGATCATTACCAGGTTTTAGCGCAGGCTTTGAAAGTGCAATGATGAGACGAGGAATAGGGAGGCGAGGAAGCGAGAACAAGAATCTTCGCCTCCTCGCCTCACATGTCATCGCCTCCTCGCCTCATCTTTCGTGGAGAAAAAACAGTGACTCATAGCTATCCCCTCATCGGCATCCCTTGCCGGCCTGATACAAGCGCGACCTATCCGGGACGGCCGATCATGGCCCAGAACAGCTCCTACGCCAACGCCGTCATTCAGGCGGGCGGGCTGCCCATCTTAATTCCTTTGCAAGTGCAAGGGGTGTTATTGGAGGAACTCCTGCAGCGCGTTGATGGCCTTATTTTTAGTGGCGGCGGCGATATTGATCCGGTCTGCTACGGCGAAACACCCCAGGTGGATAACCTGGCCGAAGTGCAGCCGGTGCGCGATGAACTGGAGATCAGCCTCATGCGGCTGGCAACCCGGCAGCGCAAACCTTTCCTGGCCATTTGCCGGGGCATCCAGGTGATGAACGTAGCCAATGGTGGCAGCTTGTGGCAAGATGTAGCCAGCCAGAAACCCCAGCCGATTCGCCACGATTACTATCGCGATCACCACCCCCGCAACTACCTGGCCCACGAGGTGACGCTGGAGCCGGGATCGCTGCTGAGCCAGATTTTGGAAACCGGCCGCCTACCGGTCAACAGCCTGCACCATCAGGGGATCAAACAGGTAGCGCCTCCCCTCAAGGCTGCTGGTTATGCGCCTGATGGCCTGGTGGAAGTTTTGGAGGTCTGTGATCATCCTTTTGGCCTGGGCGTCCAGTGGCACCCGGAAGAGCTGGTCGCCGACCAGGAGGCGGCGCGGAGACTATTTCAAGCCTTTGTGGCCGCCGCCCGGAATGGTCACAAATGACCGACTCCCGCCCCATCGGTTTCTTTGACTCCGGCGTTGGCGGCCTTTCCGTTTGGAAAGAGGTGGTGCGCCGCCTACCTCACGAGGCCACGATTTACTTTGCCGACAGCGCTCACTGTCCCTATGGCTCTCGGCCTATCGCGGTAGTGAGAGCCTTGTCGGCGGCCATCACCCGCTTCTTGCTGGCCCAGGATTGTAAACTGATTGTCGTCGCCTGCAATACGGCCAGCGCCGCGGCCCTGGAGTGGCTCAGGGCGGAGTTCGACGTGCCCATCGTCGGTATGGAGCCGGCCCTCAAACCCGCCGCCGAGGCCACCCAAACCGGCCATGTCGGCGTGCTGGCGACGGAGGGAACGCTCAACGGCTACCTATTCAAAAATACCGCCCAACGCCATACCGGCGGTATCAAAGTCCACGTCCAGGTGGGTGAGGGCCTGGTCGAGCAGGTCGAGCTGGGACGGCTGGATACGCCGGAAACAGAACGGCTGTTACGCCAATACCTGGAACCCATGCTGGCCGCCCAGGTGGATCAGATTGCCCTGGGCTGCACCCATTATCCCCTGCTGCTGCCGCTGATCGAGCGTATCGTGGCCGACCGCGCCCAGGTGATTGACCCTGCCCAGGCGGTTGCCCGCCAGGTGCAGCGAGTGCTTATGCTGCACAGCCTGGAAACCGCCGCTGGGTGTGTCGCCTGGCATCGCTTCTATACCACCGGCCAAAAGGAACTGTTGGCGGCCTTACTCAGCCAGCTCAAGTGGAAGCGGGTGGAGATCAGCCGGGTACAATTAGAGCCGGCAAGAAACGCATCCGGCGCAGATTGACCCGCTCGCCTGCAGCAGATTTGACAAAACAACTATTCGTAACTATGATAGTTACGAATAGTAGGGATACATAATGGGGATCATTAGCAGCCGCTTTACGGTAGCCGTGCATATCCTGGCCTTGCTGGCCATCGAAGGCAAAGCGGAACCTACCACCTCCGAATATTTGGCTCGCAGCGCCAGCACCAACCCGGTGGTAATCCGGCGCATCCTGGCGATGCTGGGCAAAGCCGGTTTCGTGGAGGCGCATCCGGGCGCCAGCGGGGGCGTTCGGTTGGCTCGCTTGCCGGAGCAAATCACCCTGCTGGATGTTTACCAGGCGGTGGAGAAGGGTGAAATCTTTTCTTTTGGGTCGCGCGAGTACAACCCTTTCTGTATCTGTGGGCGCAGTCTGGAGCCGGTCATGAGAAACGTCTTTCACCAGGCCGAAGCGGCCCTGGCCCAAACACTGGCTGGAATGACCATCGCCCAGGTGGCGCAAGAAATCAGAGAGATTGACGCCCGTTTGCCTCAACCCGCCGCCGATTAAATTTTTTATCTAATTTAGTAACAATATCAGTTACTAATAAAAATTAAAGGAGAAAAAGGATTAAACCCATGCGTTACAAACTATTTGGCAAAAGCGGTTTGCGTGTCTCCGAGTTAGCATTGGGGACCATGACCTTTGGCGAGGAGTGGGGCTGGGGAGCCTCCAAAGAGGAGTCTAAAAAAATCTTCGACGCTTATGCGGAGGCGGGTGGGAACTTTATTGACACGGCCAACCGTTACACCGAAGGGACTGCTGAAAAATTTGTAGGCGAGTTCATTGCCGCCGACCGGGATCATTTTGTGCTGGCGACCAAGTACACGCTCTTTATGCGGCGCGATGATCCCAATTTCAGCGGCAATCACCGCAAGAATATGGTGCAGTCGCTGGAAGCCAGCCTTAAACGGCTCAAGACTGAGGCTGTTGACCTCTACTGGGTCCATGCCTGGGATTATATGACCCCGGTTGAGGAGGTGATGCGGGCGCTCGATGATATGGTCCGGGCCGGCAAAATCCTCTATGTGGGTATCTCCGACACGCCGGCCTGGGTTATCGCCCAGGCCAACACTTTAGCCGAGCTGCGCGGCTGGTCTCGTTTTGTGGGCATCCAGCTCCAGTACAGCCTGATTGAGCGCAACATCGAGCGGGAACTCCTACCCCTGGCTCGTGAAACGGATATGGCTGTCACAGCATGGGGGCGTTAGGAAGCGGGGTGTTAACCGGCAAGTATAATAAAGACGCCTCCGCCGAAGGTCGGGCCACCCTCTGGGGCAGCATCTCTGACAAGAATCTACGGATTGCCCAAGCGGTCAGCGAGATTGCCGAGCAAATTGGCCGCAGCCCGGCTCAGGTAGCCCTCAACTCGGTCCGGCAGCAGCCGGGGGTTATGCTTCCTATCATTGGAGCTAAGAAGGCGGCTCAAGTAAGAGATAACCTGGCCTGTTTGGATTTTACGCTCAGCGGGGAGCAGTTGGCGCGTTTAGATGAGGTCAGCCGCATCGAGCTGGGCTTCCCCTACGACTTTTTGACTTCAGAAGGAGTTCGGGACTTGGTTTTTGGAGGCACTTTTGCCCAGATAGATAATCACCGCAATTAACAGAACAGACCTGTCAGGTTTCCAAAACCTGACAGGTCTATTTTATGCTTTGTGAGCCAGAAGATAAGCAACGGTTGACGGCCAGGGCACAACCTGGCCCAGCAACTGGCGTTCAAACAGTCGTCTTAGCTCGGCTAATTCGGCCTGGTTAAGCCAAACTACTCCCTGGGCCGCACTTGTTGTTTCCGAGACAGCGCCGAGCAAATGTTGGGCAAAGGTAGGCCGGCGTCCCGGCCCTGTGGTCAGGCCAAACCAGCGCTCAAGCTGTTCGGCCCCAATAGCTAATTCGGAAGTCAACGTTTCGATGGTGATTTCAATTTTTGCCAAGCCGGTAGCTTCAAAAACGGCCCCCAAATCAGGCGTATCCCAGTTGAGCATCGGATCGTTGGGATTGGAGTAGATGGTTTCTTCCGCGGTCTGTACCCGGGCGGCTAATTCCGCCGGCAGCCCGGAGAGATCAACCAGTTGGTGCAGGCGCGGGGTGTGGTGGGGAACAATCTCGGCCAGGACCAGCCGCCCGCCAGGCTTCAATAGATGGGCGATAACCTGGGCCGCAGCAGGCTTATCGGCCAGTTGGGTAAAGACATTCCGGCCAATAAGAATATCGTAAGACAAGCTGTCAGCTTGTCCTACAGATGCCGCAATAAGCTGCGGCAGCTCTGTAACCGCCCCCGTCAGAATGACCGGCTGCTCCAGATTTTCCAAGTTGCGGGCTTGTTGTTCCAGGGCAGCGGCTGTCTGCGGATTGCCGGCCAGCGCCCAGACCCCGCCAACCGGGGCCCGGCGCACTGCTTCCCAGGTAAGCAAGCCGGTCCCGGCGTTCAAATCCAGCAGCAAATCGTGCCTCTCCACCTTAGCCAGAGCAAAAACACGGTCGCGGATGCGGCCCAACTGCTGGCCGACATTGCTCAAAGTGCGCTGCAGCCAGCGATTTTGGGCGGCTGGCCCTTTACCGGCAGCCTCGACCTGTCCGGCCAAGGACTCCTCGGCTTCCAGCATGGCCGCCAATTGCTCCTCACGCCGGCGGGAGACTTGCTGCCGGATCTCCGCTTCATACCCCTGATCGCCGGGCTGATAAAAGACTCGCCCCTGTAAGGCTTCGGGCAAATACTGCTGGGCTACCCAATGATCGCGGTAAGCATGCGGATAAAGGTAACCCTGGCCGTGCCCCAGGCCTTCGGCGTCGCGGTTGGCATCGCGCAAATGGTCGGGCACGTCGGCCTCGCGTTCTTGCTCCACTGCGGCCAGAGCATCAAAAAAGGCAAAAGTTGAATTGCTTTTGGGCGCAGTGGCCAAATAGAGACAGGCTTCGGCCAGGTGAAAGCGACCTTCGGGCAGGCCCACGTAGTCGTAAGCCTGGGCTGCGGCTATCGTCACGCGCAGCGCGTTTGGATCGGCCAGGCCCACGTCTTCTCCGGCGAAAATAATCATCCGCCGGAAGATAAAGCGCGGGTCTTCACCGGCGTAGACCATTTTAGCCAGCCAGTACAGAGCGGCGTCCACATCGGAGCCGCGCAGCGATTTGATAAAGGCAGAAATGGTATCAAAATGGGCGTCGCCGTCTTTGTCGTAAAGCACGGCCCGGCGCTGGATCGACTCTTCGGCGACTTCCATCGTGAGATTAATGATGCCGTAGGCATCGGGGGGCGTGGTTTCGACGGCCAGTTCCAGGGCATTCAGCACGGCGCGGGCATCGCCATTAGCCACGTTTACCAGGTGATCGAGCGCCTCATCGGTTAAATTCACTTTGAGCTGGCCGTAGCCGCGCTCTTTGTCGGCCAGGGTTTGCCGGGCCACAGCGCGCAGGTCGTCTTCGGCCAGGCTGCGCAGTTGGAAAATCCGTGACCGGGAAACCAGGGCTTTGTTGACTTCAAAGTAGGGGTTTTCGGTAGTGGCCCCAATTAAAATAACCGTACCGTTCTCGACGTGAGGCAGGAGCGCATCCTGCTGGGCTTTGTTGAAGCGATGCACCTCGTCAATGAACAGGATGGTTTTCTGGCCGAACATGCCGCGCTTGTCGCGGGCCACCTCGATGGCCTCGCGGATATCTTTAACACCGCTCAATACCGCGTTGAGAGCGATAAAATGGGCGTGGGTGGTATTGGCAATAATCCGGGCCAGGGTAGTTTTACCCGTACCCGGCGGCCCGTAAAAAATCACCGAGGAAAGCTGGTCGGCCTGGATGGCTCGCCGTAACAATCGGCCTGGTCCGATAATGTGTTCCTGGCCAATGAATTCATCCAGGGTACGCGGCCGCATCCGTGCGGCCAGAGGCGCTTCTTTTTCAATTTGCTGCTCGCGGGCGTGGTCAAATAAATCCATAAGCGTTATTTTAGCACAAAACGGGTCTGAGCGAGAAAAGAATACAGAAGTCCTGTGTTCTTATTTGCTATCGTTTCGCAGATGTAATAGAATTGTATTTAATGTTATTCTCAATTCAGTCGTAATGGCAGGTAAGGGACGGTTGAACATTTGTTGATGATAGAGAGGTCTATGAATAAAGGACAAGGCAGCTTAATTGAAGCATTACAGGCGCGGGGCATGCGGGTCACGCCGCAGCGGGCCATTATTTTTGAGGCCATCGAAAAATTGGAAGGCCACATTACCGCCGAAGAAATATTTGAGCAGGTGCAGCAGGTCAATCCTTATGTCAGCCTGGCCACGGTTTACCGCACGCTGGAACTGCTGCTGGAACTGAACCTGATCAATCAAACCAATTTTGGGCGGAGCCAGGCCTACTTTGCCCTTAAAGACCACGGGCCGCATCATCACCTGGTTTGCAGTGAGTGTGGTTATATAGAGGAATTTTCGGACACCATCTTTAATCCTGTTCGAACTGAGCTAGAGGAACAGTACGGTTTCCAGGCGCACACCGACCATTTGAGCATCTTTGGTATTTGTAAAGGCTGCCGGGAAAAATTAGCGGGCCGTTAAAAAAATTATGAGTTACGCCGTTCGAAAGTCTAAGGCCAAAATTTTACCGCAGAGGCGCAGAGGTCGCTGAGTTTAAATAAAAATTCTCTGCGTTCTCGGCGTCTCTGCGGTAAGTTTTCTTCAACATAGTTCAACTGCGTAACCCCTATTGGTATAAAAAACAGGCTCAAGAACTTTTTGAGCCTGTTTTTGTTGGTTGGCAACCTTATTCTTCGGTGGGTTGTTTGGGGATACGGTACACGCAATTGGTAGCGCCGTTGGCGATACAAGCCACTTCTTCGACTTTATAGAATTTGCCGGTCGTCCAGGCCATTGCTTCCATCAGGACGCCCATAGTGGTGTAGCAGCAGGGTTTATCGTGAGCAGGACGCCACGCGCACGGGCACTGGTCCACGACGAAATAAAAAGCATCCTCTTCTTCAATCAGTGTCGTCGGCTGATTGACTCGCTCGACGGCCGCGTTAGCCATCCGCTCCAGGATCAGCTTCATGCGGGTCTTTTCCGGCAGCGCTTTTAAGGCGACTCCGACCAGGCCCAAAATGGCGGGTTGGTCGCGCAGGCCAAACTGAAAGGTGGCCCGGCCAATGCGCAGCAGCATCGCCCGCGCGCCACGGGGGCCGTAAAATTCTTCGACCGCCTGCTGGACCGCGCCATACTCGGCAAAAGTGGCCTTCATTTCCAGGTCTTTGGGGGGATAATTGTTGATATACTTACTCAAGCCCCCCGCATTTAACACGGCCTTGGTGCCGTTTTCTCCCATGACTTCTTCAATAGCGTCTAACAAAACACGCAGGGCCGCATTCGGCATAGGACGCTCTTCAGGCATTGAATCACCTCCCTGGGTATCTTAATGATACAGTGGCTTCATTATACACAATCTTATAAAATCCGGCTAATCTATTTTAATACAGCCAGGGGGCTATGGTTTTTGGCTTGAGGGATGAGCGTAGACCGAGGGAGTCAGCGAGTTCGACGCCGCCACTCCTCCTT
Organism: Anaerolineales bacterium; assembly: GCA_015075185.1. Lineage (GTDB taxonomy): Bacteria > Chloroflexota > Anaerolineae > 4572-78 > J111 > DSQQ01. The sequence goes on from JABTUW010000001.1 coordinate 2,266,736, forward strand.
TAATTCCAGAACGGATAAGTCGTTTTCGACATCCAGAAAATCTTTGAGGAGGCGATGAAATTTGGCAGCTTCATCCAGCATGGGGAAATGTTTTGAGTCCGACAGGCCAATCTGGCGAATATTGGGCCAGTTACCGTTGAAATCACGCGTGGGACTGGGATCAATCACATCGTCTTTCTCGCCGTAAACAGCCAGCAGCATTGAATTTTCCCGCTGGCTCAGGTTTTGGATATAACTTTTGACATCAACTTTGGCCACCGATTGAATACTGAGACTGATGGCGCCCTCACCGGCTTTTTCTGCTTCTTTTTGGACTTCTTTATAGGTAATCTGCCGCCACCACATCATTTTGGCAATAACCGAGTTATTCGCAAAATCAATGAGCTTGCGATTGATGCAGTCGGCGTTCATGGGCAAGCTGACGGTCATTAACTTTTTGACACTGTCGGCATGCTGAATGGCATATTCCAGGGCGACACTGGCTCCCAGGGCGTGGCCAATAATCGGCGCGTCACGGATGCCCATATTTTCAACAAACTCATGTACCAGAGTCACATAGTCTGCTACGGTGTAGCGCTGTTTTGATTTGTCGGAGTCACCAAAACCCCACAAATCCAGGGCATAGGTGCGATGTCGGTCTGATACGGCCTCCATTGTTGGCATCCAGTAGCGCCAGGAGCCGAGCCAGCCATGCAAAAATAGGACGGGGCGCCCCCGTCCAAAGGCTTCGTAGTGAACCAAACCTCCATCAATGACTACTGCACTCATGAAGCGACCCGTGTTGTCCAGAAGAGATACAAACAAAGTGAATTACGAGTCAAAAGTTTACTATCTTTTGCTACTCAAATCAAGTCGAGCAGGTTTATTTCTACAGCTTACCATACTTGGTTAAAATTTTGTTGACGCGCTTGATGAGATCGTCAGGCGCAAAAGGCTTGAGGAAGTATTCCTCGGCGCCCAGGTCAAGGCCCGTGCTTATTTCCGTTTCCTGACCTTTGGCCGAAAGAAAGATGACCGGAATGTCCTTGGTGGTTTCCTGCTGTTTCAAAGCTTTACACGCTTCAAACCCGGTCATCTTGGGCATGCGGACATCCATCAAAATGAGATCAGGCTTGATTTCCGGGGCTTTTTTGACTGCTTCTTCACCATTCGGCACTTCAACGACATTAAAACCGGCAATCTGCAAGGTAAAAACGATAAGTTCCCGAATATCTCTTTCATCTTCGGCTACTAAAATCAACGGTTCGCGCATGCTTTAAACTAACTCCTGCTTCATGCTGCTCATTAGCATCGCCTGAAGCCCGTTTGAACTCAATATCCAAAATCTGCTAAATCTTGACTGGTTTTTGGTCCTGGCTGAGGCCGGGCTTACCGCCAATCTGGACGATTTCGGTCACTAAAACATCCGTTACAAAGGGATGTCTCATTTTAGTCCAATTTTCTCGACCAAGCATCTTTATCTTACCATCATTTTCTGGCAGCGGCACTGACCGGTCAACAATCCCGATAATAGGCAGACGCTTGGGCGCAGCAATCCGGCGAAGCTGGGAAATGACACTGGCCCCTTCCACATCCGGCAGCTTCGGATCAATCAACACTAAGTCGGGCTTATCGCCGGCAGCAATATCCAGGGCCTGTTGACTATTGAAGGCGCGCTGTACTTTATAGCCGTGAGCTTCCAGCGCCTCTTTAAGCCGCTTAACCGTACTCTGATTGGAAGCGACAACGAGCATCTGATACCGCCCATTTCTCAAGGACGACATCCCAGCCGGACCGATTTCCTGGGTCTCGCCGGTGGCTAAGGTCAAAGCCCAGCGGACTCGCTCCAAAACCTGGGGGTCTGCGAAAGAGCTGCTGATGTAGTCAACCACTTCTATGGCTAAATCCTGGCCGGTGTCGTCAACGCCGAGTGACGTAACCAGGATTGGTACCGCCTGGGTCGCTTCATCTTGCTGCAATCGTTCCAGCAGGGCAAAACTGTCACTGTTTTTCAACAAGAGATTGAGCATAATCAATTTAAGGGTTGATTGGGCCTGCCGGACTAAATTTAAGGCATTTTCGCCTTCTGTAGCAAGGGTTACCTGGTATCCGGCCCGTTCCAATTGAGGCTTTAAGAGGTTAGCAACGGCCACGTTATCATCAATCAATACCAGACTCGGCAGGGTTTGCCGTCCGGCTTCATCCAACGGAATCTCTGTGTGCGCATGGACGACATCTATTGGCAGAGTAAAACTAAAGGTGGTACCGACATCCAACTGGCTTTTAAGCCAAATCTCCCCTCCCAGCATCTCAACAAACATTTTGGTAATGGATAATCCCAGACCAGTGCCATCCACCACCTGTACTTCGGTGCGCTCAGAGCGGAAGAAGCGATCAAAGACATATTGAATATCTTTTTCTACAATGCCGATACCGCTATCCTCAACATCAATTTGGATAAAGCGGTGATCGGCTACTTTGGCATGGATGGTAACGTTACCCCCTTCAGGGGTATACTGCCAGGCATTACCAATCAGGTTGACCAATATCTGGGTCACTCTGGCTTTATCGGCATAAACGTGAGGCAGCTTCTCCGGCAGATTCAGCGACAGATTCATCGCCTTATTGACCACCTGTCCTTCAAACGAAACGGTGACCTCGTTGATGAGTTGGATAATATCCAGCGATTCAAGTTCCAGCTTAACTCGCCCGGTTTCAATGCGCGAAATTTCGAGGATGTCATTAACGAGTTCGGTCAGACGATTGGCGTTGGATTGAATTACTTGCACAAAGCGGCGCTGGATAGGATTCAATTCACCGACTTGAGGACTGCTGGAAACGAGCAGGTCAGCATAACCCTTAATCGAGGTCATCGGCGTGCGGAGTTCGTGCGAGACGGTCGAAATAAATTCATTTTTGATCCGGTCAATTTCGGCTTCACGGCTGATGTCCCGCAAAACGGCGACCAGACTGGGCTGTTCCTCAGGGGCCAACATGACCGGAGCCAGCGTTACCGTGACCACTTTGTTGGCCGCTTCAACCCGAAACTCGGCGGAGCTTTCCCCCGCCTCAAGGGCAGCCAGCGCTTTCAAAAGTTGAAGGTAGAACAGGTAAGGCAGTTCTGGCTCATCACCAGGCCCTGGCTGGCCCAGACTGTGCTGGATAGGCTGGTTTTCCAGCCTTTCAGCCTCGATCTTCAAAATCTCGGCGGCTTTAGGATTGACCAGGACAATATTGTGCTTGGCATCAAGCACCAGCACACCATCGGTGATGCCTTTTAAGATAGCCTGATTTTTGGCGGCTTCGGCGGCCTGGGTGCGGAGCATGACCCCCAGACGTTGGGCTTGGTCGGTAATCAGACGATAAAGTTCAGCATTGTTAATGGCTGTCGCTACCTGCGCTCCGGCGGCAATAACCAGTTTAAGGTGATCTTCGGTGAAGTAATCTAGCTCGGGATGGAAGAGCAGCAAGACCCCCAGGACATCTTCACCGGTAATGAGCGGCACCGCCAGCGCCGAACGCCGATCTGGCGTTTCTTTTGTTGAAACCCAATCGGGGTCCATAAACAGATCAGGCACAATCCGGGCCTGACGGGTTTCGATCACTTTGCCGGCCAGGCCGTACCCTGGCCGGTATTGGGTTTTGTGGCCGCCCCGCGGCAGCGGTTTGTCGCGGCCCAGGGCAGCCCGGTAAACCAGGCTGCCCGTTTCGTGGTCGAGCAGCAGGATGGAGCCGTGCGAAATTCCTACAGCGCGATTAATCAGGCTTAAGGCTTCCACCAACACCCGATCCAAATCAAAGCTGGCCGCAAGTTCACGGGTAATTTGATACAAGGCATTGACCCGGTCGCGCTCTTCGGTCAGGTCTTGCAGCGTTTGAGCTAACTCTTCGGTTCGCAGGGCTACCCGCCGTTCCAATTCTTCGGTCAAGAGGTTGAGCCGCTGCACCAATTGGGCATTGCGCACAGCTACGGCAGCCTGGTTAGCCACAAACGACAGGAGTTGAATATCGCGCTCATTAAAGCTCCGCGCCACCAGATTGCAGACAAAAATTGCCCCGCTGACTTCATTCTGCACCTGGATTGGCACCCCAAGAATCGCCCGAACCCCCAGCGGTAGCGCCGGTTTGCTGTGACCGTTTGTTGGCCGCGGGCTGGCTATAACCCCAGCTCCCCTCCCGACAGCCAGAGGTTCGCTTACCAGCGCCGCCGATGCCCCCAGCATAATTGGCTGGCCGGTGTCAATAATTTGCCGGGTTAACCGGGACCACAATAACTCTTCGCCCGCCGCCGACGGGTCTAGTTCCAAAGACTCTTTCGCTTCGTTCAGGGTCAATTGGGCTACTGCGTCATCCGTATTGAGTGCGCCGTCTATAAGGTAGCTCCTGGCTTCTTCATCCCAGAGGAGAATAGTGCCAATCTGGGTGTCGGTTAAGGTAAGGGCATTATTCACTACCGAACCCATCACCTGGCGTACATCAAGCAGGCCGCTCACTTCGACGCCCAGCCGGTAGAGGTTTTGCATCTCGTTGGCTCGCCGGCGCGTGTCTTCCAGCAAACGGGCATTATCAATGGCGATAGCGGCCAGGTCGGCCAGAGTGGTCACCAACTTGAGCATGTTTTTATTGTGAATGACCAGTTCAATCGCCAAAATCCCAATGACCCCGGCCTCTGTTTTCAGAGGTACGTAGGTCACATCGTCGGGAAAGGGCAACCCGTAATGAGCAATGTCATCTTTACCGGACGTGCCCCCAATGACCAGGACTTGCCCGGATTGAATCACCGAGGCGAAAGGCTCTGAGTCAACGGAAATGGCGCTTTTGTTAAACAGTTCTACCAGAAATTGGGGGACATTTTTGGTATCGGCAATTTTTACGGTGTGGCTGGCGTGGTCAATGAGCCAAACTGAACCTTTGCTCTGCCCAACCAGATCAAAAACTGCATCCAAAACTAAATTCAGAACTTCATTCAGGTTGAGCGCACGGTTGATGGATTGGGCTACTTGGGTCAGGGCTGCCAGTTGGCGCACCTGCTGCCGGGCCTCTTCAAAGAGGCGAGCATTTTGCAGGGCAACGGCAACCTGGCTGGCAAAGGCCAGCACTACCTTGGCGTCTTCTTGAGTGAAGAAGTTATTTTGGGCATAACTCTCAACAACCATCAAGCCCAGGACGTTAATGCCATAGGTTAAGGGAACACCCAACCAACTCCTGACCCGGTCGTGGGGCGGCCTGGAGAAAGCCTCGGGGTAAGCCAGCGGGGCATTGCCAACAATGAGCGGCTCCTGGGTTTCGATGACCCGCCGGTTGGGATTTTTGCCCTCCATTGAAAAAGTTGTCCCAATCACTTGCTGGCTATCTTCCCAGCCGCGCCCGCCAATAATGACCAATTGATCTTCTTTGAGCAACTGGACGCTGGCGCTGTCGTAATCAATTACCTTGGCCAACTCCTGCAAGACAATGCTGAGCAGTTCTTCAAAATCGAGCTGGGAGCTAATAGTCTCGGCTACCCCGCGCAGGGTGTCGGCCAGGCGACGCCGCTGTTGCTCAAGTTCAAAGAGCCGGGCGTTTTCAATGGCTGCGGCGGCGTGATTAGCAAAAATCTCCAACGTTTGAACGTGCAAAATATCCGGCCGCTCATCTACGTCCGGATTCGCCACGGTGAGCAGCCCAATCGTATTATCTTCGGTGTCGGTTAGAGGAATAAACAGAACATCCCCGGTTTGCCAGACGTTATATTTTGTGGCTGCAGCGTCCAGAATCAGGCCTGTGCCTTCGCCGAGCAAATAGTTGTGCGGGCGAGATTTTTCAACCTGAGGTACATCTAATTTGCTCTGCCACACTTCCATCCGCTCAACCGGAATGAAGTAAGAGTTGCTGACCCGAAATTCTTCAAGCATGATCGCTTGCAGATTGGCTAGCGGCTGTTGAGCTTCATGCTGGAGTGTTTTGAGCTGCGCCAGCGGAATACCGGCGCCCACTTTGGGCCGGATCAGGGGTGGATTCCCTTCAACCAGGCTCACCAGAACCACGCTGTAACCAACAGTTTCGGCAATGGCGTAAGCTACATCTTCAAGAATTTGGGCCAGCGGCCGGTTGGTGCGAAAAGCGTTGCTAATTTCAGAGAGTCGCGCCAGTTGATCGGCCCGACGATTCGCTCGTTCGCGTTCTCGTTTTTGTTCCTGGTAAGCCTGGGTATTGCCCATTGCCACTGCTGCTTGGTTGGCCAGCGCCTCCAGGTAACGAAGTTGGTCATTGTTAAAAAAGTTGAGGCGTTTGCTCTCTAAGTTTATGACCCCGGCCGACTCGCCGCTGTAGAAAATAGGGACAACGACTTTGGAGCGGGTATCATTATCCAAGTTAATATAATCTTTATCTTTTGATACATCGGGTACCAGAATAGCCTGCCCGGTCTTCAAGGCGCGGCCCATAATTCCCTGGGTCGTCGCTGCGGTTCTGGAAAGGGATATATTACCTTCATGCGCGTGATCCGGCCAGCCCTGCTCTTTGTGAGCTACCAGATTGCCGGTTTGGACATCATACAGGTTAACATTACCAAAATCAGCCTCGGTAACGCGAATTGCTTCTTCCAAGACGATATCGAGAATTCGGTTTAGATCGAGGGTGCTGTTTAGCTCGCTGCTGACACGCTGCAAGCCAGCTAATTCATTGACCCGTGTTTGAAGTTGTTGATCGGTTAAGTTAAAGAGGAGGGCGTTTTCGATAGCGATATTGACTTGACTGGCCAGGGATTGGGCGAGCCAGATTTCATCTTCAGTAAAAGCCTTGGAATTAGTCGAGAAGAGTTGAACCAAACCGGTGACTTGATCGCGGGCAATTAAAGGGATGGCGACCATCGCCCCGTAATTTTGCTGCCTCAGCCACTCGGTTTCATAAGGGGGAGACTCTTTATCGCCGAGCCGAACAATGAGCAGCGACCGTTCTTTAAGGACGGCTTGCAGGGCCGGGAATTTGGAAACTGCCAGCGACAAAGCTTCCGGGTCCAACTGGAGCTGATGATTATCGTCAGGAGTAGATTTAAGGTATTGCTGAACTAAGGTTAAGATGCCAGAGGTTTCGTCAAAGTTATAAACAGTACATTTGTCGGCAGCAAAGGCTTCCGCCATTTGGCTGCTTAAATCGGCCAGTAATTCCTCATAAGAGAGCGTAGAGGACAACTCCTGGCTGGCATCAAAAAGAAGCGATAACTTGGAAAGGTTACGCTGGGTTTCTTGAAACAGGCGAGCATGGTCCATTGCCACGGTGGCATGATTAGCCACAATTTCTAGCACAGTAACATCGCTGTTCTCGTAAGCGGCAATAGGCGCAGCCACCAGTTCCAGGGTTCCCAGCAGTTTAGCCCCAATTTTCAGCGGTACACCCAGATATGAGCGATAAGGGAAATTAGCTAAACCGGCTCGGGGAGTCGTTTCGGTATAACGATGCGTATCTTCGATAAGCAACGATTTTTGGTGAGCGGCAATCCAGCCGGTGTAACCCTCATTGAGATGGTATGTACGGGCATAAGCTTGAACATCTGGACTGCCATCTACCAGGCGCAGGGCGGTGGTCAGAATTTTAGCTTGCGGATTCCACAAACATATTTCTGCAACATCAAATTGGAAGATGTCTCTGAGGTCAGGAATTTGTAGAATGGCTCGACAGACTGAGTCTACATCCATGAGGTGCAGCGAGTTATTAAGAGTTTGGCTAATATGACTGAGGACAGTTAGCTCTTGGCCCCGGTCAGATTTTCTGCGGACTAGATTGGCATTTTTAATGGTTAAGGCAGCATCAGACTGGTTGACCAGGGAAAGAAGCAACTGCTCGTCTTGAGATGAAAACGCGAGTTGATCAATTTTGTCGGCTACCACTAAAATGCCGACAGGCTGCTCTGTTGAAGCAAGGGTCAGTGGCACGGCTAATGCGGATTGATGCGGCCAATCTGGCTCAATTGACTTCTTGTTTTTAGACTTATTAAGCCGGACCGGGCGCTTTGACTGAGCCGCCAATCCCGCAATTCCCACGCCGATAGCTTGTTCAGTAAAGTAAGTTTTGTTGATCCGAACAGGCCAGGAGAAATAGGGGCGTAAAAGCTGTTGCTTTTCATCCAAGATGTAGAGATAGGCAGCCTTAGCCGCTATAGCCACTGCTATCTCTTTGGTCAGGGTGTCCAGTCTGGAGGCAATCTCCGGCCAATGGGGAGAAAACACCTGGACCGAAAGTACATCATCGGCTGCAAGTGCATTCGTCAATTTGAGCTGATTTTGGGTAAGTTTGGCCGAGTCTTCCATTACCAATCCTTGGGTACACCTAAATAAACCTCTGGCTACATCCTAACCTTGTGGCCGACCCCTGATACCTATAATTAACTTGATAAGGTTCAAAAAATCAATGAGACAATGGTAGAGTAGGACAGGAGAAAATTGTCCTATTCTGTCTCAGCAGGACATCCAGTATTGTGCCGCCGATTTTCAGCGGCATCCTCTGTAATTTGCACAATATCGGCAAACGGGCCATTTTTGCTCGACACAACGCCGACGGCAATCTTCATGAAGTCCGCTTTTTGGGTCACACCGTCAATATCTTTGTAGGTGATGTATCCCTGCTCCTTATCTTTAAAAGAGTAGAAGACCTTGCACTCCTCATTAAAACGCTCGGTAATTGTTCTGCAAATCGCGGACGCGGCTTTGGGGGTCGAAATGATGATAAAATCATTGTCAGACGCCTGGCCAATAAAGTCATTTAATGTGCCGTTGGCTTCAACCGCCTCGCGCATAATGTCGGCCAGGAAAATTAAAACTTCATTGACCTGGATCGGGCCGTAGATTTCTTTGAAGGCATTAACATTCCTGATGCCAAAGTAGAGGAGAGTCCACGGTTCCGCTGCATCTTTGACCCGTTTAAGTTGTTCCTCAATCAATTTGCCGGCCGGTAAATTGGTTACAGGATGGGTCAGGGCTTCGCGCAGAGAGCGGCGAATGGCCCCTTCGACCCGCAGCTTCAACTCCTCAATGTCAAAGGGCTTGGTAATGTAGTCGTCCGCGCCCAGCTCCAACCCGGCGATTTTATCACTCCGCTCGTCCTTCTGGGTCAAAAAAATGATCGGCACGTAGCTGGTGCGAGTATTGTTCCGCAAGCTGCGGCAGACCTCATACCCATCAATATCGGGCAACTGGATATCTAAAACGACCACATTTGGCAGCTTGGTCCGGCAGGTATCGAGAGCGTCGCCGCCGCGGTTGGCAACCAGCACTTCATACCCCTGCGAGTCGAAATAGATGCGTAACATTTTTGAAATATCAAGGTCGTCTTCTACGACCAAAATGCGGCCTTTACCCATAGCTTACCTCGCTCTTGAAAATCACAATTTTGGGATTACAGTATAATTTTGGGTTACAAGTTGGCCCACTTCAAAGGAGCCTGTTTTTGTATTAAACGCTGCTGATGCACGTTTTGGATAATTTGGTCAATTTTTTCATCGGTAATGGCTAGCTCAAAGCTGCGAAAGCCGCTGATTCTAAAGCCGTGTCTGGCTGCCATGACGCCCATCGTTTCCACTTGCTCCAGGCTAATCTCTTTGCCCAGGGTGTAACTTTGATAGCAGCCTTCCAGAGCCAGGGTAATGGTTTCGGCCATACAGGCAAAGACCATGCCTGGTGGAAAACCAAAATCAAAATTAAAATTGACCGGCCCCGGCACTTTGACCATACCCCCCTCGATCACCAATACATCGTCACGCTCTTCAACCACGCGGCGGGAAACATCGCGCGGGCGGGCGACATCACACACAACCGCTCCGCTTTTAAGGTGTTGCGGCTCAATGACGGTTTCGATAGCATTGGTCACAGTCAGAACCAACTCGGCCTGCTGCAAGTCCTGCATCGTTGTGCTCAGTTGAACCTCAGCGCCGCTTTGGGCTTCAATCAGTGTTTGTACCTGTCGCAACGATTCTAAATTACGGCCAATCAAAACAATTTTGCGGACATGGCGGGCTAAAAGTTGGGCGCAGACCCGTCCAATGGAACCCGTCGCCCCCACGACAGCACCGGTAGCTGTGGTCGGGTCAACCCGCATCTGCTGCGCTGCTTTGAGGGTAGCTTCAGCAGCAACGGCGATGGTGTAGCTGTCGCCGGTGGTGACCGGGATATCCAGATGCTTTGAAATCGTTATTCCCGCATCACCCACCACAGAGGTGAAACCACCCAGCCCTAATATTTTTGCGCCCAGCTCCTGGGCCAGCTTGCCCGCAGCGATAATTTTTTTGTACACGGTTTCTGCTGGCAAGGAAACCATTTGCCTGGGCGTAAAAGGGCAGGCAATAAACCAGCCCTCGATTTCTTTACCTGTCGCCAGAGAAGTTATACCGGTAATATGTGAAATGTAAAGCGGCGGGAAGTATCTGGATAAAAAATCTATAGCCGGTTCAGGCAAAAGCTTCGCCAGAACCGGGAATTTGCGCTGCGCATCTCGTTTTGGGTTAACCGGATGAATGATAAAGGCAAAGTTATCCATAGTGCTAGTTTACATCAAGGGCAATCTGAAGCGCATTACTAACCCGCCGAACTCGAAAATTCTTTTTCGGGCATGGTCTCCGGCTCTTGAGGTAACTCATCGTGATACATTGCCACATGGCCGGCGTTGGGGTAGCGGTGATGGTCACTCTCTTCATATTTTACATTTTTGGTGATGATGGTCCGGTCCTGTTTAGCAAACAACACGACATCTGACTCAATAGAACGAGCCGGAAAGATCACGTGGCCGGAGCCAATTCGGCAATTGTGCCCTACGCAGCCGCCGATAACTGGCAGCCCAACCTCATGCAGCTCACCTTTGTGGAAAACCTTAACCGGATTTTTGACCGGGTTGCCCATGATGTTGACATCAGTAAAAGTATTGCCTGCCCCAATAAAAGTGTGACGCCCAACCACGCTCATTTGCAAACATGTGTTTTGGGCCACCAGCGAGTTTTCCATGAGAGAAGTCATAAACAGCGCAGCCCGAAACCCTAGATAAGAGCCATCACCGACAACACTCAGGAGAAGTTGGACGCCTTGCATGATATTGACATTATTGCCAATAATCGAGGCATTAATCACCGAGCCAGGGCCAATGGTGACATTATCGCCGATAATGGTCGGACCCTGAATAATGGCTGCCGGGTCAATTTGTGTATTTTTGCCAACAATCACCAAAGCCGATGATGAGAGGAACTGCTTACGCTCAAGCAAAGAGCGCCACAGCACCTTAAGCATAGTTGGAAAATGGTCCAACGATTTTTCAATCCGGGCGCCGTGGGCAAAGATCCCAAAAAGGCAGTTAGCCATAAAAATGTGTACCCAATGTTCAATGGAAAGAAAGGCGCGCAAAGGGACATTAAATCCCAAGTCGCCACGCTCATTGGCCATGTAGGTCGGGACACGATAGTAACCCATCTCTCTGGATTGGGTGTCTATGACTAATGGCTGGGGTTTCTCAGTAGCAAAATTAGCCCCTTCAGGATAGTAGAACAAGTCAGCTACATACAGGTCATTCTCCAGGTGAATGTTATCCTGTAAAGGCAGGGCGTGAGTGATAATAGCTTTGTCATCTGGGGAAAAAGCAATCTGAGCGGCCTGGCCCGATTGCCGGGCGCCTGTGATAAATGCTTCAATAAGCGAGGCGTCGAAGTAGAGATTATCCCGATAGACCAGCATTTCGCCGGAAAGGATGGGCGTGGGGAAAGTGGCGATTTCATCAAAGGAGTTACATTCTAGCTCTTCCCGGCAATAGGTACTGAGGACATCGCGCTGATGCAGCCATAAAGGTTTGTTCATCACGCGCAGGTCACGGGCCGGCTCGTTAAAGGGCGAAATGTGTGTTTGATTCCGGACGATAATCTTCTTCATCTGTTAGAGTTCAAAAGAATATAAAAATTCTGACCAATTCTTGACCTGATCTGGAAACCCTCGTCTGAGTTTGAAGAACCTTTCAAGGAATGAGGCCCTATCTGCGCCAAGCGGCCAACTCTTGACCAGGCAAGAACTGAAGTTCTATGGACGTTTCAGCTAATTAGCTGTTGCAAACTTGAAGGATAAAAATTCTGCCAGATAGTTGTTGAACGCCTGAGGCTCATCCAACATCGGAAAATGACCTGAACCAGACATCATTTTTACGCGAGAGATTGGCGCGTTTTTAGCAATCAAATTAGCTTGATTGGGGGCAACAACATTGTCGCTAACCCCATAAATGCCCATCACTGGTGCGGTAATGCCCGGTAATTGGGCGCTCAAGTCAGTTTTGTGCAAGGAGTTGATGCTTGAAAAAAAAGCTTCCAGAGTGGTTTGAGAAAGATCACGGGTAATCATGCTGTACCACTCATTCCAATTTTTCACCACCAGTGGGGAAAATACCTTGATGCCGAATTGCAGGGCTACCGGTAAATGCCAAACAATTGAAGCAATCCAGGGTTTACCGGCCAAGCGAAGAAAGATATTCAGCGAGTCGCCAACAACAGGCGAGCCGACAACAATCACTCTCTGTACTCGCTTTGGTTTGGTCAGAGCCAGGCACATGGCGACGGTACCGCCCATCGAATGGCCTACAATTGGGGCTGCTTCAATACCCAGCCGATCCATGAATTGATCCACCAAGCCTACAAAGTCATTTACATGATAACTACTGCGTCGTTTGCCAGAGTCACCAAAGCCCCAAAAATCCAAGGCGTAACAGCGATATTCACTTTTTAGAGTCTCCATTGTTCTCAGCCAATATCCCCATGAGCCCAGCCAGCCGTGCAAAAGGATTACAGGTTGTCCGCGACCATAGGCCTCGTAATGAACAATTCCCTGGTCAGTAACTATCGAACTCACGGGTAGCCTCAATACTACAGAGCACTCAATTAGAGTGGGTCTAAATCTTCTCTGGAATAGATGCCTTTCACAGAATTAAGCTTCGTCGCCCTGCATATTTTCTAAAATAGAATAGAGAAGTTCCAGCAGTACGGTTTTAACGCTTTCCTTATCACGAGCGACGCAAGAAAGAACTTTGATATCTTTTTCAATCTTTAGGGCAATTCTTAGATCTTCCGGGGACCAGGCATCGGGTAAATCCTGTTTATTAGCCGCAACAACATAAGGGGTAGAGGCATAACCTCTGAAAACCTCCAAGATGTGCTTGGCCTCCCTAAATGTTTCCGGCCTAACACTGTCAACCAGCACGATAAAACCAAGCATCCCCTCCGACAAAATCTCCCACATAAAATCGAAACGCCGTTGTCCGGGAGTACCAAATAGGTATAGGACCAGGTCATCATCTACCGTAATACGGCCAAAATCCATGGCCACGGTAGTCTCCTCCTTAACCCGTTCCGCATCGCTGGAGATTTTTCTTTCAGTAGTGACAACGTCAATCTCGCTGACGCTGCTGATAAATTCAGTTTTCCCGGCACTAAAGGGGCCCGTGATGACCATCTTTACGGTTTGCATCGGATCGGCCTACCTCATAAGGACTTTGAATAATTTGTAGAAATATTTCGGCAGTTCATAGGTCGAGCAAAGGAAGTTAACCTGGACCAAGAACTGTAATTACTGGGTTTTTACCTGTACGTAGGGTGCAGCAAACAACCGGCCTAGATACGTCTAATTCGATCAATCAACTTAGTAACCACGCTCCGCTTTTCCGCCGGTGATTGACTGGCTGCTTTTCGGCCCGCTCGGGTGATTGGTGCAATCGTTTTCTTTTGTTCGAGTCCTTCAGGCCGGATAATTTCCACCAGTCCTGCTTGCAGCATGCCATAGACGATTTTCCTGATCTGGAACTCGTCCATATTGTTGTTCATGGCAATTTGTTTGACGGAATTGCGCGGATGGATATGGGAGATAACCCGCCAGTCATCCTGGGTAAGTTTGACATCTCGGAGGGGCTTATCCGTAATTTTTAGGGCAATAATTCCCAAGTCAGGCAATTCATCTTGCAGCTTTTCAAACTGCTCAATGCGCCGGCTGCCTTCCAAAATAACATTATCCAGATTAAGGGGAACCGTAATTCTATCATTAGCAGGCAAAGCGTCTTGTTCAAAAAAGAAATCACCATCTGTCCAGGTAAAAAGATCATAGACAATCTCAAGCATGTAATCTTTTACACCCTGAACAATATCGTCCCTGGAAACCAGCCGGGCATCCATCAAGTATTTGCCCATGACTCTATCGGACGAGTTGGCAGCCTGGTTGTTTATAGCGTCTGCCTGTTCTCTGGTTAATTTACCCGTTTTTAGAAGCATGGCGGCCAGGTGCCCTTCTTGGGCGTTGGTGGCGGCATAAACCAACCGGCCCTCTCTAAAATACAGGGAGGCATTCTCGCTTAGACCATTGATGGTTAGTTTCCCGGTTTTGCGAGCCAGGTTAACCAGGTTTAGAAGTTGCGTGGTGCTAAAATCCCGTAGATTTCCTTTTAACGCCATTGCTACGTACCGTGTCCTTAAGGGCACTCTGTAGATTTTTAGGATGGCCTATTATACCTGCTCAAAGAATTTGAGTCAACCTTATAAACAGCCGTTAACATGGAAAAAGAGCCGCCCCTGTGGAGCGGCCAAAATTTCCATCATCGAGCAGGCTCGATCTATTGTAAACAGGTCAGAGTAACCCTATTTTTATAACTCCTTTTAATATAGCACGCCCGTTTTAAGAATCCAATAGAGCGAAAGTCCCACAAAATCAACCGGGCTTTTTTAGGTGAAATTTGCTCGCTTAAGTGGCAATTATTCTCCCTTCAGCGAAGCTTGAGTAAAGATAAAGTGAATTCTGACCTTTACCTTGTAAATTTGAACTTGATCCTACCTCATGCTATTATAGGTACGTTGTTGACTCTTTGCGCCTAGATTATCAGGTTTATGGCTCAACTGGCAATACATTCCAACTCAATACCTACTTACCAACCCATTTGGATCGACTCACGGCTCAGGTTGGATCAGCTCATAAAAGACCTGGCAGAGGAGCCTTTGATTGCGGTTGATACCGAAAGTGATAGCCTTTACAGTTACTTTGAAAAGGTTTGTCTGATTCAGTTTTCTACACCCCGTGCTGATTACCTGGTAGATCCTCTCAGTATGGATGTTACTAAACTGGCTCCACTTTTTGCCAATCCAGCCAGCCAAAAAGTGTTCCACGCCGCCGAATACGACTTGCTCAGCCTCAAGCGTGATTACGACTTTACCTTTACTAACCTCTTCGATACGATGTTGGCTGCCCGCATCTTGGGCTGGCCGCGTTATGGGCTTGGGCCGATTTTGGAAGAATATTTTGGGGTCAAACTAGATAAACGGTTTCAGCGCCACAATTGGGGGCAGCGGCCTTTAAGTCAGCAAGCCCTGGATTATGCCCGCCTCGATACCCATTATTTACTGCCCTTGCGTGAAATTCAACTGAATGCCTTACGAAAGCAAAATCGCTTACAAGAAGCTCTTGAGGCGTTTGAGCGCCAAACCCATGTTCAGCCCTCGGCTAAAGTCTTTGATCCCAACGATTTCTGGCGTATCAAAGGGAGCAAGGATTTGGAGCCACAGCAGCAGGCCATTCTACGGGAACTCTTTATTACACGTGATAAAATTGCCCGTAAGATTGATCGGCCTCCCTTTAAGGTGATGAACGACTCCGTTTTGGTGCAATTAGCTAAAGAACAACCCCAGAGCGAAAAGACGCTTCACGAAATCAAAGGCTTGGGAATCAAGCTCCTCCAGCACGATGCTCAACACATCCTCCGGGCAATTTACGAAGGCCGAACTGCCCCTCCCCCGCAATACCCCTCTAACCATCATCGCCCTGATGACGAGACGATTGCCCGCTATGAAGCTCTGCGTCACTGGCGCAATAGCCTGGCCGCCGAGCGCGGCGTCGAGCCGGATGTCATTATCAGCAACAACGCCTTGATGGACATTGCCCGCCGCAACCCTAGAACCCTCAGCACCTTGACTAAAATGGGCGTGCTGGGCAACTGGCAATTTGAAACCTACGGCCAAACTCTGCTGAATGTCTTAAAACGGGCGGCTGTGCAGGTTAATTAGGGGCTACAGCTTCAATAGGGGTAATAACTCGCTTAATTGGTGAATAGTGACAATCCCCATCGGAGGATCACTTCCAGCGGGACTCATAAAAATAGGCAGCATGCCCGCATTCTGCGCGCCTTGAATATCCGCAACCAAGCTATCGCCGACATACAAAACCTGCTCTGGAGCAACCTCGCCGGCTAATTTTAAAGCTGCCAAAAAGAGGCGCTTGTCCGGCTTATGATAGCCTGCTTCTTCCGAGACCAGGGTAAAATCAACATGCGCGTCCAGCCGGTGGCGTTTGATTTTGCCCCGCTGCAAGGTGGTAAAGCCGTTGGTTAAGATGCCAACTTTGTACTTGGCCCGTACCGCCGCCAGTACCGCTAACGTATCCTCAAAGGGGACCGCTTCCTCCAGCACCAACTCGTTCCAGCAATTGACCATCGCCTCGGCCAGCGTAGTGTCCTTTTTTAGGGCGCGCAAGGTATTGACGTAGCTGTATTTGGCGGCCATATCCCCACTGAGGACCCCATCCACCATCATATACCACATGTCTTCATTGCGGGGCCAGAAACATTCAAAAAACTCATCATGAGTGAGCGGTGCGAGTTGGTCGGCAAAGCGAGCAAACAATGTTTCCGTAAGCTGGCTCAAGCGCCAGGTATGTTTGATGAGCGTGCCATCCATATCAAAGATGACAGCGGTGATGTGGGAGTAATCCCTGGTATGATGAGACTCAGCCAACGTAATGTCCTTCCTTACAAAGTTAAACGTTGAACGTTGCCCGTTCAAACGCTTCAATCTTCGCTCGCATTTCCGGCGGAATGGGCGTACTGTTTTGGGTAGCATAATCGTAATGGACCAGAACCCCATCACCTTCAGCAGCCAGTTCACCATCAGCCTCGACCCGATGAGCCAATCTCAGGCTTGACCGCTTGATTTCGACAATCCGCGAACCAACTTCGACCCGCTGGCCGTGGAAAATTGGCTTGCGGAAATCACATATTGATGTGCGCCAGAATGAAGGCCAAATCATTCCAGCCGGCCTGCGGCGAGCGAACACCAACATCTATTAAATAGCGAATTCGGGCGGTCTCAATGTAGGTAAAAATGACCCCATTGTTGACATGCCCGAAAACATCCAGATCTCTAAAGCGGACTTCAATTAGGGTCAGGTGGCGAAAATTGTCCATAAGCTATGAGGAATGAATGAGTCGTGGCTTACTTTGATTCCGTGTATGGCCCGGCGATGGCCAGAGCGAAGACCTCGTCACTGAGGTAATGTTGGGCGGCAGTTTGAATTTCTTCGGGTGTCACGGCGTTGATTAAATCGGGGTAGCGGGCAATGAAATCATCGCCAAGCTGGTAAAGGTGCGCTTCCAGCAGCAGCGAGGCGACGCCCTCGTTTGACTCCAGTTGTAGGGGCAGCGTGCCGGTCAGATAGGCTTTGGCGTCGGCCAGTTCCTGGTCACTCACCGCCTCGGTCCGGAAGCGGCGCACCTCGGCCAGCATAAGGTCAACGGCCTTGTCAAGGTTGGTTGGGTTGACGCCAGCGTAAACCGTCCAGGGAGACGGCCCCAAATTACCGCTTAGACTAGTCCGGGCATAGTAGGCCATGCCTTCCTTGTCTCGCACGTTGAGGCCGATGCGGCCCCCCAGACCCAGTTGCCCCAGGATGGTATCCCCTACTTCGGCAGCATAGAAATCTTTGTCCTGCCGGCGCGGCCCAATGGTACCCAGCACCAGATCCGCCTGTGATTTGTTGGGCATAGGGTGAACGTAGCGAACCTTTTCTGCCAGAGGCGCAGGTTCTGGCAGAGTGGTATCGGGCGGAGGATGGCCCGGCTGCCACTGGCCAAGAGCCGCTTCTAGGGTGTCGTAAACGGCCTGGCTGCTTACATCGCCAACCACCACGATGGCCCCATCGTGCGGATGGAGAGTCTGCTGGTAGAAATTAAGCAAGTCCTCCCGACTCAGGCTGGGAATACTCTCCAACGTGCCATTGGCCGACCGGCCGTAAGGATGGTCGAGGCCATAGAGAATCTCGCGAAAATGACGTCCGGCCATACTGCGAGGGCTGTCCTCGGCTTCTTTGAGACCTGTAATGATCTGGCCGCGCACCTTTTCCACTTCCTCGGCCGGAAAAGTCGGCGTTAGCAGAATGTCAGACATAATTTCCACCAGCACGTTGAAATCCTCGGCCAGACTTTTGCCGCCAAAGCCGGTGAGATGCCGTCCGGAGTTGACATAGACGCTCGCCCCGATGGACTCAATGGTTTCATTGATTTCGGCAAAAGTGCGCCGTTCCGTACCCCGGCGCATCACGCTAGTGGTAAAGGAGGCCAGACCCACCCGCTCCGGCCCATCCAAATTAGAGCCTCCGTGCAAATGGCCCCGGACCACCACACTCTGAGCGTGATGATTTTCTTTGACAATCAAGGTGATACCGTGGGAAAGCGTGTACTTTTGAAAGGTTAAGTCCACAATCTTAACTCCAAATCGTATTGCATGTTGCGGGTTGCGTGAAACTTATATATGGAACACGCAACCCAGAGTCCCTATTTAGGCTTCAGGGGTCGGTTCGAACCAACCGGTGGTGCGATTGACCGGTTTGAGGTAGGTTTGAGCAACCCGTTGAACATCCGCCGCTGTGACTGCCGAGAGATTATCCACAAAAGTATCAAAATAATGCCAATCCCCCAGCATTTCTTGCCAACCGAGCCAATAGGCCTGGCTGCTGACCCGCTCTACCGTGTAGGCAAATTGAGCCTTGACCTGTTTGCGCACTTTGGCCAATTCCTCTTCGGTCACCGGCTCCTGGCAAATACGGTCAATCTCGGCGTTAAGGGTGGATTCAAACTCAGCCAGGGTGCGACCGTGACGGATGGTGCCGCTAAAATGAATCGCACCGGGGTCAATACTCGGACGATAGCTCGCGTTAGCCTGGGCAGCAATTTCAGTCTCTACCAGGGCGCGATACAGGCGGGCGCTGCGATGAGTCGGCGTGCCCCCCAGGCTGGCTCCAGACAAGATGGACTCGAGCATAATCAGGGGAAAAGAGTCAGGATGATTGCCGGCGCAGGTATGGTAAATGGCATGAAAATAAGCCGTCGTGCCGGGCTGGCGCATAAGTACCCGCCGCTCGCTCTGCTGGGGTGGTTCTTTGGCCAGCACAGGCGGTGGGGGTGGTCCGGTCGGGATTGAGCCAAATAACTCGTCAATCCGGGCCTGAACTTGCGCCACACTGATATCACCGACAATAATTAAAACTGCGTTGTGCGGGCCGTAGTAAGTCTGGTAATGCTGGTAAAGGTCGTCGCGGGTAATATTGTGCAGGTCTTCTTTCCAGCCGATAACCATATGCCCGTAAGGATGCACCCGGTATGCCGCTGCCGAGACTTCTTCATACAAGGCCCACTCCGGGTTGTTCTCGCTGCCTTCGCGTTCAGAGATAATCACGGTTCGCTCGCTGGTCACTTCGTCCGGGTCAATCACCGAGTTAGCCATGCGGTCGCTCTCGATACGCAGGCCCAGGTCCAGCCGGTCGGCGGGCAGGGTTTCAAAGTAAGCAGTATAATCCTGGCCGGTAAAACCGTTTAAGACGCCGCCGTTGCGGTTGACTTCGAGCATAATGTTGCCCTTGGGAAAAGTCGGCGTGCCCTTAAACATCATATGTTCGACCCAATGCGAGATACCCGTTTTGCCGGGATGCTCATTCCGCCCGCCAACTCGATACCAAATCCAATTGCTCACCACCGGCGCCGTATGCACCGGTTTGAGGATAACCTGCAGGCCATTGGCCAGAGTATAATTTACGATTTCAGAATTATTGGATTCGGGCAAAGTTGCCTCCTTTTAAATGACGATAGCGAGACCTGGAATTCTTGCGCGTTTCGTTAGAATTGACGCAAATTTTATGTTTCAATTCTCGCGGCTTCGGTCAAAGCCAGAATGAGCGCCGCATAGGCAACCACGGCCTCGTTCATTTGCGCCAGGTTGATCCGCTCCTGGTTGGTATGGGCCAAGCGTTCGTCGCCGGGACCAAAACCGATGGTTGGAATGCCGGCGGCCATAAGGTGGCCGCCATCGGTGGCAAAGCGCCAGATGTCAATTCCCTCGTCTCGGCCCAGGGCTTCAGACAATGCAGTTCGAGCTGCGCCAAGTAAGAGATGATCTTCCGGCAAAAGAAAAGAGGGAAAGATAGACGGAAAAGTTTCCGCCATCCCGGTATAAGTAATGAGTTCGTGGGTAGCCACCTCAACCGTGGCCTGAATGTCATGCAGATGCGAAGCAGCAAGACAATGATCGAGCAAGTTCTGAACTTTAGCCACAATTTCGGGGGGCGACTCGCCGGGCACGTTGCGCCAATCCAGGGTGAGGTAGACTTCGCCAGGAGTCACATTAGGGCTGATTTGATCGGTGGCATAAAGGGTCGGGGCAACCGTCGAAGCGCCTAGAGTTGAATCCAGGGACATGGTTAGCGTGGGCAATCGGGCCAAAAAAGCCGCTACGCCGTAGTGTGGATTGGCTGCCAGATGAGGGACACTGGCATGAGCAGAGCGGCCCCTAAACCTTGCTGTTAACTGCACCCGTCCCCGGTGGCCTCGTCGTAAGATATTGCGGCTTGGCTCACCGCAGATAGCTGCCTGGGCTTTGAGTTGAGAAGCCAGGTATTGCGTTCCCAGCCCACCGATTTCTTCCATGACCGCAACTGTCATCAGGATATCGCCGGGTGGGGTCAGGCCAACCCGCTTGAGCAGACTGGCCGCGTAGACCATGCAAGCTACCGGGCCTTTCATGTCCACCGACGCCCGTCCCCACAATTCACCCTCGACAATTTCGCCGCTGAACGGAGGATAGGGCCAACCCTCATGCGGGCCGGGGTCAACATGATCCATGTGACCATTCAATAGCACCACTGGTCCATCGCCACCGTTAATCTTGCCGATAATATTGCCCGCCTGATCCGTCCAAACCTGGTCGTAGCCCAGATGATTCATTTCGCGGATAATGGCCGGCATAATCTCATTTTCATGACCAGGCAGGCTGGGGATGCGTACAAGTTGTTGGGTAAAATCTACCAGGGCTGCTTGTTGCTCCTGGGCAGCCAGGCGAATATTTTCTAGAAGTGGCTTCATAGTCAAATCTCTTGGTTAAAAGGCTGTTTGATTAGATAAAAAAGCAGTGTAACCTGCTGGGTAACACTGCTTCTGGAAATGGCGAGGAGATTAGGTCAGACTTTAACCGGAAGATTTAAAGCCTGCTTTAAGTTTTCCAGAGTAGGGAATGGTCCCTCTTTGGTGGTTAGGGTGATCAGGGAGACCTTCATAAAAGGCACTTTTTCTTTAGGGCTATCCTCTCCACTGCGTCGGACGTAACCCGCTTCACGATCATGGATGGGATAGAAGTAGTTCATAGCTTGGTTGAGACGATCCTCGATGTGGCGGCCAAGCGGAACCACCTTGCTGGGAACGGTTATGATGGCGAATTGGTTTTCGCTGGGGTGACCCACAAAATCATCCATACTCCCCAACTCGTCAACGGCGCTGGTGAGAGTCAGCGCGATGGCTCTGAGGACATCATCACGGGCCACAAAACCGTAAATCTCATTAAACTTGTCCAACCCGTGGATGTAAACCCCCAAAACCGCCCACTCAGGCCGTTCCAGCATCACGCCCAGGCGATCATCGGTCAGTTTTTCACCCGGCAGCCCGGTAACCGGGTTATTCTGGCTGCCTGCTCGCCGCAGGGCATTGCGTACTCGCAGGCGCAGTTCTTGCACATCAAAAGGCTTGGTAATGTAGTCAATTGCGCCCAGTTTGAGACCGGCAATACGGTCATCACGACCGCGACGCTCGGTTACAAAAATAACCGGAAGGCGGCTGGTTCGGACATCATCTTGAAGCTGTTGCCCCACTTCAAAACCATCAAGGTCAGGCAGGCGTACATCGAGCAGGATCAAATGGGGAGGGTCAGATTGACACTTCTCCAGGCCGGCACGGCCAGTTACCGCAGTTACAACGCGATAGCCTTGCGCTTCAAAGTAGACTCGAAGCATTTCTGAAGTATCCAGGTCATCCTCAATAATCAACAGGGTATGTTTCATGGTTGAGCCGTCCCTATGGGGCGATCAAATGCAAATTCCAGTGCCCGCTGCTCAACTAGTTGAGGGGTTCTTTATAAACGTGGAAGACGCAGAATTCATCGCCGACAGCGTGACATTGAATTTCTTCGACCTTGAAATCTTTACCGCCGCTAACCCAACGGAGACCTTCCTGCAAGATACCAACAGCGCCATAGCAGATAGGCTTCTCGCTGGTCCTACCCCAACAAACCGGGCATTTGCGAATGGTATAAACAAAATATTCGTCGGCTTCCTCAACGTCGCTTTGTTGATCGCTAAATTTGGAAAAGGTTTCGGCCATCGCTTTGAGACCAACTTTAACCTTAGTTCCGAGGGGGATAACCTTAAAGGCGAGTTCGCTGGCGCCAATAACCGAACCAAATTCACTTAAACCTTGAGCAAAAGAGGCTCTACCAGCTCGTAAGGCTAACCCCCGGCCCCCACGCGGACCATACATTTCCTCGATGGCTGAGCCAATCGCGCCAAAATCAGAAAAGTCGAATTCACGAGACAAATTGTTGGGAGGATAATTGCCAATCAATTCTGGCGTTTTGGCTAAATTCAAAACGGCTTTGATGCCGTTGGTGCCCATGACTTCTTCCATAGCCATCAAATAGATGCGTCCTATTTTATTGGGATAATAGAGCCCACTTTTTTCTCTGGCCACCGTATTTACCTCCGGGAGTTAGTCTTGTTGAGGAGAATGAAATCTTGCCTTAGGATTTCATCCGAAGATAACAAGCTCAAATTAAAAGAGTCCTTAACCGAACTCTTTACGCTCCTAAATTTCAACCGAATCATGTTCAAGCTTATGCAAAGCACAACTAAGTATACCCTAAGCTACCGTAAAATGTCAACTGAGATTTTGTTTCTTAAACTTTCAGCAGCCGGTTACCTAAGCAAATATTGCCTCAAAAGTTTGCGAGTCCAGGGTCTCTTCTTTAAGTAATCGCTGCGCGATTTCTTCCAATTTAGCTTTATTTTCTTGAATGAGTTGCGTGGCGCGATTATAGGCAGTCTCGACAATCCGGCGTACCTCATGGTCAATTTGGCGGGCAATTTCTTCACTATAATTGCGCTGTTCGCCAATTTCTTTGCCCAAAAAGACCAACTCATCTTTTTCGCCAAAAATTAGCGGACCCAATTTCTGACTCATGCCGTATTGAGTAACCATGGCTCGGGCCATTTTGGTCGCCCGGTCCAAATCATTGCTCGCGCCGGTCGTAATCTCGTCGAAGATAACCTCTTCAGCTACCCGGCCTCCCATCAACGCGGCCAGGTCAGCTTCAAACTTGCTTTGATTTTTGAGATACCGGTCGTCCACCGGCATGGAGAGGGTGTAGCCACCGGCCATCCCTCGGGCAATAATACTGACTTTATGGACCGGGTCACATTCGGGAATCAGCTTCATGACCAGGGCATGGCCTGCTTCGTGGTGTGCGATAATATTGCGCTCTTTTTCGGGGATGATCCGGCTTTTGCGTTCCGGCCCGGCAATCACTTTTTCGATAGCTTCTTGAAATTCCAGCATGCTGATCTGTTTTTTGTTGCGCCGGGCCGCCAGAATCGCGGCCTCGTTGACCAGATTTTCCAGGTCGGCCCCCACAAAACCGGGTGTTTGCTTGGCCACGACTTGCAGCTCAACGTTGCTGGCCAGCGGTTTGCCTTTGACGTGGATGCCTAAAATTTGCTCGCGGCCTTTCCGGTCGGGGCGATCCAGCACTACCCGGCGGTCAAAGCGGCCCGGCCGCAGCAAAGCGGGGTCAAGAATATCGGGGCGGTTGGTAGCGGCCACGACAATGACATTGGTATCGGTATCGAAGCCATCCATCTCCACCAAAATCTGGTTCAGGGTTTGCTCACGCTCGTCGTGACTGCCGCCTAAGCCTGCACCGCGATGCCGGCCCACGGCGTCAATTTCGTCCATAAAAATGATGCAGGGACTGTTGCGTTTGGCCTGGTCAAACAGGTCGCGCACCCGGCTGGCGCCCACGCCGACAAACATCTCGACAAACTCGGAGCCGGAGATGCTGAAAAACGGCACGCCCGCCTCGCCGGAGATGGCCTTGGCGGTCAGCGTTTTGCCACAGCCGGGCGGTCCAACCATTAACACGCCTTTAGGAATGCGCGCGCCGAGAGAAATGAATTTTTCGGGTTCGCGCAGAAACTCGACAATTTCGGCCAGTTCTTGTTTGGCTTCGTCCACCCCTGCCACATCATCGAAAGTTACGGTCGGCTTGTCGCCGGTAAACATGCGCGCCCGGCTTTTGCCAAAGTTAAGGGCCTGGTTTCCTGCCCCCTGGGCTTGTCGCAGAATAAAGAAGAAGAACCCGCCGATCAGAATGAGCGGCAGCAGGGTGCCCAGTATGGTCAACCAGCCATCCCAGGCGCTGCGAGGGGCAACGCTCACTTTGATCTTGGAAAGGTTTTCCTCGCTCACTCCCAAAATACGCAGCGTTTCGACGATGCCAATTTCGGGTTCTTTGGTTGAACTTACTTCTGAGCCG
Source organism: Anaerolineales bacterium (assembly GCA_015075185.1). Classification (GTDB taxonomy): domain Bacteria; phylum Chloroflexota; class Anaerolineae; order 4572-78; family J111; genus DSQQ01. Next base: position 2,291,361 of record JABTUW010000001.1, read on the forward strand.
TTCCTGAGCTTGATAACCAACTCATTTTGATCAACGATAATGGTGTCTACCTGGCCTTTGTTGGCCAACTCGGCCACTTTTGAAAGCTCAACCGCGTCGCGGGTTTCAGCCCGTAACACAAAAACGCCGTACAGAAAAGCCAGCACGACTAAAATTAAAACCGCGTATAAGGCGCGTGACCATTTCATAATTTTTTGCTTACCTCGATTGTTGAATGCTCGACATCACAAACTATACCACGCGCGATAGTCTGAGTCAAGACATTAAAAAGTTGGATGGTTCGGCTTGGGTTTATTCCGGCGGAGCCGTTGGTTTAGGATGAACCGGCGGCTGAGAGGAGACCGAAGGTTGGCCGGGTCCGGCCGCGGGTGTCGGCGGCAGCCCACCAACCTGCTGGGCTTGTAGCCCTTCACGCCGGCGGCGGGGCACTGTGAGGATTTGCGTCCCTCCCGCGCCGAACAAGGCTCCCAAACACCCAGGCTTGGTGCTGACTGCCTTAATATCCGGCATTTGGATCGAACTGGCGGTGTTCACAGCGTGAGCGGCCAACTGCTGCACGGCGGCAATCTTAGAATCAAGTTCCTGGCGCAAAGCTTCCCGCCGCCATTCTTCTTCTTGGCGGATTTGAGCCGCGCTCCGCTCAACTTCCAGAATCCGCTCTCGCAGCCGAGTGTTTTCTTCCTTTAAGTTAAAGTTATCTTGAATAAGCACACCCATTATTTCGCGGTTGGCCGCCTGGCTGTTGAGAATGCTCTTCTGGCCGTCGGAAAGCGTCATCAGGGTATTGGTCAAGAAAGCAATGGCCGGCGACTCGCCATCACTGGCGGCCACCAGGGCTGTTTCTTCATTCTGGTCAAAACGACCCCTGGTTTCAGGGGTGGGTGATAAGGGCAACGACGGCTCATTTGATCCCAAAGGCTGCTGAGCCAGTTGCTGGCGGACTTGTTCGTAGGTCATGCCGTTGTTCATTAACTCTTTAACGAGTATCAGGGTGGCAATATCCTGCTCAGAGTAGCGGCGATGGCTGCGCCCCTGGGCCGAGTCCGCACCCTGGGAGAGGTAGTCGGCAAACTCATCGGACCAACGGCGCAGCGTGGCCGGGGAAACGTCCAACTCCCTGGCTACCGCTTGGGGCAATCTATAAGTGGATGATTCATTCATTTGGAAAGACACCTTTACCTAGTCAATCTTCATCCATGACCCGGTAGCTGGCGTCAACCGCTTCACGGTCATCCTCAGGGCCATATTCGAGCTGGTTTTGGTAATATTCCACGATGTTTTGGGGACACAGTTTTACAAACAGAGTCATCCCCAACAAAATAACTCCCAGGTCGTCCAATTGGCCGAAGCCCAAGAAAACGTCAGGAACAAAATCAAGGGGCAAAATCAAATAGAGCAGTGAGAGTGGGACTACAGATTTCATCCACAGCGGCACCCGGCTATCCTGCATGAGCAGCCAGACTAATCTGAACTGCTTAAACAATCCTGTTAAAAACCCCAGGTTCATTCCTGAATCGGAACGGGCTGGTTTTTGTTCAGCCATGATCATCTCCTTTTCATTAAAGCCTCTAAAGCTCTACAAAACCTTTAGAGTCTGAAAACTAACCGCAGTTATCAAAATTATAGACGCGACTCCTAATTCCTGCAATTGATTTCGCTCACAAATTGAGCGAATTTTAGAGCTGGTGAAATACGCTTTCCCTGCGCTTGTGCTGTTCCGCTCAAAAAAGCAATTCAATGAGCGGCGTGAGCGACCTCAAGCTGTCTTCCTTTTTGGTTGTGAGCGATTTTGCTGCCACTTCTCATTCTCATAATACGCTTGTAGCGGCTGAACCTTGGGTTTATAATAAACGTGTGAAAACCTTGTACCAGTCGCTTCTTGATTACGAAATGGGGCTTCTCCAGGGCATCGCCAGTTGCCGGGCGGTCTCTCTCAATACCTCCAGGCATGTCCAGGCAGTCGAACGACTGGCTGAAGCCCTGCTTTCGCCCACTGCGACCGCCATTGTCCTGGGCGGCCTTTCGGCGGAAGAAAAGGAGGCGCTGCAACTGCTGCTGAGTCACGGCGGCAGGCTGGAGGGACCACGGTTTGCCCGTGAGTACGGCTTTATCCGCCCAATGGGACCAGCCCGCCTGGTCCGCGAACAACCCTGGCGCAGTCCGGTCAATCCCGCGGAAGGGTTGTGGTATCGAGGACTCATCTTCAAAACATTTCAGGCTACTGCGGAGGGCAATCTGGAAATGGTTTACATTCCCAGCGATCTGCTGCCGCTGCTGGAAATAGCGACGCCGGCCGCCGACCGCAAGCCGCCGACCGCCGATGTTTTTGAGGTTGCTCTCGTCCCAACCCCGTCTGTTGTGATAAGCGGCAAAGGCCGGCTGCGGGAAAATATATTTAACCTGCTGGTCTATCTGCAAACCACCCCGGTGCGGTTGGAAAGTAAACCCAAAGCGCCGGATGTCACGTACCAGAGTTTGGCCGCCAAAGATCGCCAGGCCCTGGCAAATTGTCTGTTGCCGCCGCTGCTGCCAGCCTTGCCCCAGGAAGCCGAGTTGGAGTTTTTGCTGCACCTGGGGCAGCGCGCCGGCCTGCTGGTCGCCAGACATGGCCGACTCCGGCCCGACCGCGATCCTGCCCGCGCCTGGCTGCAGGCCCACCCCCTGCAACAGCTCCGGCTGCTGCAAGATGCCTGGCGGGCCGATCCCACCTGGAACGATTTGTGGCACGTGCCCGGCCTGGTTCCCCAGCCAACCGGTTGGGAAAACAGCCCGCTCCTGGCTCGCTCCAAAATTTTAGGATTTCTGGCTCGTGTGGATACTTCAACTGAGGCCTGGCTCTCAATTGCCGGTTTTGCAGCGACGATCAAACGTGTCGAGCCGGATTTTCAACGCCCTGGCGGCGACTATAACAGTTGGTACATTTACGACCGCCAGGGCCAACTTTTGATGGGCTTTGAGCATTGGGAGGAGGTCGAAGGGGCATTGATCCGCCACCTGTTGACCCACATCTTGCCCCTGTTGGGGGTGGTGGAGTTAGGAACGGCTGCCGAGACCGGCGATCCAGGCAGTTTCCGCCTGACCCCGCCCGGCCAGAGTTTTCTGCAAAACCAGGTTTCTGCCGTGCCCGCCGACAAAAAACCGTCCTTGCTGCGGGTGGATGCCAATTTCCAGGCTCATGTGCCCGCTCGCGCCAGTTTGTATGACCGTTTCCAGTTGGCCCGCTTTGCCCAGTTGGAGCAGCGCGACAAAGAGCGGACGGTCTATGCCATCACCCAGGCCAGCATCAGCCGCGCCCTCAAAAACGGCGTCGCCGCCGAGCAGATTACCGCCTTCCTGGCCCGCGCCACCGACAACCAGACGCCGCTGAAAGTGGTCGAAACCATTCTCACCTGGGGAACGAGGCAGAACACCGCCCGCCTGGAACAGGCCACCTTACTGCGCCTCGCCCACGAGGGCCTGCTGGCCGAACTGCGCCAGCATCCCCGCCTCGGCCCGCTGTTGGGGGAAACGCTCAACTCTTCCACAATTCTAATTTCAGCAGATAAAGTGACAGAAGTGCGCCGTCTATTAATTGAATTGGGCTATTTGGAATGATTAAAAAGGGGGATCGTCAGGTACTGTTCTTCAGACTGCATAAACAACCTCTAGGCTGTTTAATACCTCATCCTTGATGAGCGGTTTTAAGCCATCACGCAGGACCAGGTCGGCTTCACGTTGCAGCAAATTGGACAGCTCTATCTGCATCCCGGCCAAATCAAATAGGGTTAACCTTTCATCTGCGCCCGGCTCGAAATCAATCAACACATCTACGTCGCTTTCGGGGCTGAAATCTCGACGCAGTACCGAGCCAAACAAGGCCAATTCGCGGATTTTATGTCGCCGGCAAAAGGCCGCAATTTCGGCGGTAGGAATTTCTATCTGAGCAGTCATTGTTATTTCTACTCAACCACAACTTTAAATTTGTATCGCTCTAAAAATCATAATGTGAAGCGCCAGAAAGTCAAAGCCATGTCTGCGGCGTGGCCAATTCAACACTATTCTCCGCCGGATCACGGAAGTACAGCGAGAAGCCGCCGGAAGGCCAGGTGATTTCGGCCTCGATGGATACGTTGTTCTGGCGGAGGTGCTCGCGCCAGGCGGGAATGTCCGCCGCTGGCATGGCAAAGGAGACGTGACCCGGCCCGTGCGCGCCGTGCGTCGGCACGGGGAGATCGCCCTCTGGCTTAATAGTGCGAGCGGGGTTGAACAACAAAAAGACGCCCTGGCCGCAGCGGAAAAAAACGTGGCGTCCCTTCACCCGCGAAAAGACGGCCAGCCCCAACACCCGGCTGTAAAACTCCTCGGCTGCTTCCAGATCATCCACGTACAGGCAGGTTTCCAGGATCTGTTCAACTTGCATGAGACTCCCTCTTTCGAAAATAGTTACAGTTGTCAGTAATCAGGGGGCAATGAACAATGGAACTGGCAACTGATGACTGGTCTCTGTCCACTTTCCTATATCTTGTGGTCCCTTCTTTATTAATCCCTATATATTGCGTTTATGTAAACTTTACAGGTACTTCCGCATGTGGTATACTACTATTACCTTACATAATGGGCATATTCTCTCTATTCAGCGCGGAACAATGTTATGATTGAATTGGCGGCGGCGCTGCAATCAGAGCTGGCGGCGATGCGCTGGCAAGCCCTGTTTCGCTTTAACCAGGACGCATCCCAACCGGCGGACCCGGCTACGGTGTCTTTACTCACTGGCGCCCTGGCCGATGGCCACGCCTTTGTGCGCTGGCAGGCGGGTGTGGCCCTGGCGAGCGAAGCTAGCGGCCGCCAAAAACTGGTCGAGCTGGTAAAAAATTACCCGGCGCCTTCTCCAGAGTTTACGCCTGTCCCGGCAGAATTCAAAACAGACGTGATGTGTGCAGCGGCCATTGATGCTTTGGTGGACAAAAAGTCAGCCGAAGCCCAAGCCTATCTCACCAAGCCGCTGGCGCAAGGCAGTACATTGCTGCGGCAGAGCGCCGCCGAAGCCTTGGGCCGGCAGGGCCAGGCCGAAGCCATGCCCCATCTGCTTGCCGCGCTAAAAGATAGCGACCCCTGGGTGCGCCGGGCCGCCGTCCTGGGGCTGGGCCATCTCGGCGCAGGGAGCGCCGCCGGGGAACTGGTGGGCTGTTTAAGAGATAGAGCCGTTATTGTCCGGCGAAGCGCCAGTTACGTTTTGGGCGCGTTAAGAGCAGCAGCAGCGCTGCCCGCCTTAAAAATCGCTCTAACTGACGCCGACCCCCAGGTGCGGCGCAACGCAGCCTGGGCTTTAGGACGAATAGGCCGACTGGAGGCTGTCAGCGCCTTGACCCCCTTGCTCGACGATCCAGGGTTAGAGGGGGAGGTGGCGGCTGCAGCGAAGGAAGCGATTGCGGTGCTGAACAAACCCGGCTGGCAGAGGCTCGTCATGGGTTTGGGCCAGCGGCTTCAGCGTTAAAAGGACGCTCGTGTGGATCAAGTGACTTTTGTCGGAAGAATCGCCCAAAAACTGGCTGACCTGGGCCTGGCTGCCCCGGCGGTTTTACTGCTGGAAGCACATAAGCCGCTTGCTTTTATTGGCAGCCAATGCCTGTTAGTGGCTCAACCCACTCTCAACCTCTTTATCTCACCCCACTTTACCCAGGGCCTCGTAGACCTTCTGGCCGATCCCGTACAAGTGGACCAACTTATTACTCATCTTGAACACCCCGACTCGCTCCAGCCTGATTCCCAGGATCGCGTGGCAGGTACGCCGGGGTTCAGTATTTCAAATAAGGAGACCCGCCTGTGAGTCAGGAAGTTCTGGTTCGAGGGGCTATCGTCATCTTGCTTATTTTCGTGGCAGCGATTTATTTTTTCACCCTGCGCGCTCGCAGTGGGCAGACGCCTCTACTGCGCCGGATTCGGGCCTTTGATGTTTTAAGGGGATTGCCGGGACAGGCCATCGAAGCCGGGCGCGACCTGCATTTGTCGCTGGGTATCGGCAGCCTGGTCAACGAAACAACCTCTGACAGCCTGGCCGGGCTGGCCGTGCTGGATTACCTGGCCGGGCAGGCGGCGGCCACCGGTGTGTCTCCCACGATTTCCATGGCTGACCCGACGGTGATGCTGTTTGCCCAAAATGCGCTTCGCGCGGCTCACCGGAATGACCCTGACCGGGCGGAGGAGGCTTACCGTTGTATTCGCTGGATTGCGCCCCAGCCGGCTGCCTATGCCGCCGGGGTCATGAATATTCTGAACATTGACCGGGTTGAAGCCAACGTCATGGTCGGTAACTTTGGCGATGAATATTTGCTGATGGGTGAAACCGCGGCCCGGCGCGGAATCGCCCACATCGGAGGGACGAGTAATCCCAATACTTTGCCCTTTATCTATGCCTCGGCCCAGGAAACGCTGTTGGGCGAGGAGATTTACGCCGCCGGCGCTTATCTGCAAAAACGCCCGGCCCATTTGGGGAGTTTAGCCGCTCAGGATTTGATGCGCTGGCTGGTGGGCCTGTTCATCCTGGGTAGCATTGTTATTGCATCGGTGAGTTAGAACTTATGATTATTCGCAGCGGACGTGTTTTAGCTACAATCGTCGCCATTGTGGTCGGTCTATTTGTGTTGGCCGATATTTTTGTTTCCACCTGGACCGGCGACGGCGGTTTGGGGGGGGTGAAACAGACGATTAGTGGGGTGGGCTATTTTCTGGTCAGTTGGGCCGCTATTGTAACCGCTTTTGCCCTGTTTTTGGGCTTTGCCAATGTAGTCAGCGTCCATTGGAGTCGCATTCGCACCCAAAAACCGGGAGCCATTTACAGTATTGTCCTGTTGCTCTCCTTGTTTGGCACCCTGGGGCTGGGGCTGGGCGGCCCGCTGTCGGCCAACGGCCAAGTTATTTTTAATTACATTTTGCAGCCTCTGGAGGCTACCCTTTTCGCGCTCCTGGCTCTTTTTATCGCTACCGCTGCTTTTCGCGCCTTCAGAGTACGCAGCCTGGAGTCATTCTTTTTTGTCTTGTTTGCGGTGATTGTGTTGCTGGGCCAGGTTCCGGTGAGTATCTATCTCTGGCCGGAATTTCCAGTCATCAAAGACTGGGTTCTCAATGTACCGACCCTGGCCGGCGTCAGAGGTATTCTCTTGGGAGTATCTCTGGGGGTGATCGCTACGGGCCTGCGGGTGTTAATGGGCGCCGATCGCCCTTATTCAGATTAGGAACGTTTTGCTATGAGTACGGATGACCTAGAACGAAGACCGCCGTCAACCGGCGGCCTCAAAAAATTGAGCAAACTGGGTGGGACCCAGCCCAAGCCGGCCACCCAAAATCTGGTCGAGCAAGTGCCGGATTGGTTAAAACGTCTCCTGACCAAGTACGGTGAAAGAGAAGGTCGCCTGGCTGGTCTGGGTGAGGGTGGCGCGGAAGTAGATACAAGTGTCTCGGCTGCCCCTGGCGCTGCTCCTGGAGCTTTATCCAACTTGCTGGAACAAATAGCGGAAGAAGGGGTTTCTGGATCCTCGCGCGATCAATTGGCTACCTCGGTCGAATGGGGACACTATGACGAACCCGAGGAGCCGCCGCTGGATGACTTTTTGGCCAGTCTCGGCTCTGCCCCGGCCGGTCGTCAGGAGGCCCCACCGGCTTATCCCCCTGCTGCCGAAGCGCCCGATTGGCTTAACGATGTTATTCCGGCTGCCTCTGCCCCGGATTTTGATCAGCCGGTGGGACCAGCCCTGGAGAACGAAGCACCCGATTGGCTGACCGAAATGATTCCGCCGGACACGGCTGCCCCGCCTCCCCCTGCTCCTGCCCGGTTTGACGAAGCCCCTAACTGGTTGGCCGAAGCCCTGGAAACTCCTGCCGCTCATCCCTCAGCCGCACCACCTCCACCGCCTGCACCGGCTCCACCAACGCGGGGCAGCAGTACCGACGAGGATGTGCCCGATTGGCTCACAGCCGCTCTGGCTAGTCCCGCCGAAGCGCCGCCCTCTCCATCTCCTGAGCCGCCACAGGCTGGTTTTGACGTGCCGGATTGGCTGGCCGAACCCTCCACCGAGCCAGCTTTACCCGGCGCTTTTTCCCCTGCCTCACCCGCCACCGACGAAACCCCCTACGCCGTAGATGTACCGGATTGGCTCCAAGATATCGTGGCCCCGCCTGGCGAGGAGGAATCCGGTTATGAGGAAAGCGAGGCTGCGGTTGACATGCCCGATTGGCTCATGGATATTGTCCCGTCCACGACCGCTGAAATAACCCCACCTCCTGCCGTCGCGCCAACGGCCCCTGCCTGGGATGCGCCTGATTGGATTACCAGCCAGGAAACTGGCGAAGCGCCGGACATCACGGAAAAACCTGCGGCAACCGCTGCCGATACTTCCAGTTGGCTGGCGCCGGAGGATGGTTTGCCTGCGCTGGATTGGCTGTTCCAGGAACAGGCCCCTCCTCCAGCCACAAGTGAAGTGGAAACCCCGGCTCAGGAAGATGCTGATTGGTTATTTGACTCTTCAGCGGACCTTTCCTTTGAAACCCTCCCCTCTGCCGCCCCCCAAACCGGCGAGGCTGCACCTTCCTGGTTAGATGATTTGCCCGCGCAGGAAGAGGAAACCGCCATTCCCGATTGGCTTCAAAATATAACCGTAGAAACCCCTGCCCCCAGCGCCGGCTTTGATCAACTTCCGCCCTGGCTGGAGCATCTGCAAAGTGACGCTGCCCCTGCCGGGCAAACTGAGCTGGATCAGCCGGCTAAAAGTGAAGAAGGAACGCCGCCGTGGCTGGCCGAAAGCGACATCCCTCCTGCGGCGGCGGCCCCCTTAGAGCCCTCCCCTCAACCGGCCGCGCCGATCAAAAGCCTAAAGCCGCTCAAGCGACTCTCGCCCCACCCGGAAAAACCGGCTGAATCTGAGTCCGCGCTCCCTCTACCTGAATGGGCGGCTGGCCTGATACCCACCGGCGTCGAAACCGGGCCAATGTCCCCGGCGCTGCCCGATTGGGCGGCTGGTCTTATCCCCCCTGAAGCGAGCGTTGCCGGAGCCAGTTCCCCAGCTCTGCCAGATTGGGCCAAAGAACTGATTCCGCCCGGTGTAGCCGTAAAACCGACTCCTCCTCCGCTGCCGGAATCGCCGGAAAAACCTGCTCCCCGGCCCTTGTCGCGCCTGGCCAGCCTGTCAAAACCTGCCCCTGAACCACCCCCCGCCGCAGCTCCGGCAGAAACGCCCAGTTGGCCGGTATCTCCTCCCGCCCCTGTGCCTGAAAGCGAACAGCCGGTAGCTGAGTCGCTTGATTGGCTGAGCGATCTGTCTTCCGAGGAAGACGAAGTTCCGGCTTGGCTGGCTGAACCTGACCAGACTGCCGTCGAGACATCTGCTTGGTTAAGTGACTCAACCTTGGTCGAGGCGGGCGAGCCTTCCGATGAACAGGTTGAGGCTGACCAAACGTTCGCCGAGCCATCCGATTGGTTGGGTAGCTTATCGGCCAAAGCGAGCGATTCGCCCGATTGGCTGGCCGACTTATCCGGGCCAACCCAGGAGGCTGGAGAGACGGTGACCGCCGCAGCGGACGATTGGTTTGCGGCGGAAACTCCAGCCGAGGAAGATAATCTGCTGGTCGAGAGGCTGGATTGGTTTACCCAAGACCGCCTGGAAGAACCTGACATGCCGGCAGAGACGCCTTCCACCGAATTGGAAATCCCCGACTGGCTGGCTGATACGGCCAGCATCCCTGCGCCGGAAGTCCCGTCCTCATCCGTCCAGCTTCCAGATGAAGCAGAACCGGAAGGATTGGATTGGCTAACTGACGGGTCGGCAGCAAAAACTGGCGAGGAGCCGCCATCTCCCCCTGGGGAAGTTGGGGCGATGGCCGATATGGAGCTACCGGCGTGGTTATCCGACCTCCCCCCCGCATCCCCCGTTGAAGCAGCCCCGTCCCCGGTTGGTGAACTGCCGGAGGCAGAACAGGATATTCCCTCATGGTTGAGCGAGCTGCCGGAAGTCTCCGTGGCTGAACAGGGTGGTCAACCTGAGGTTCCCGCCGACCTTGACATACCCTCCTGGCTGACCGAACTGCCCGAACCTTCATCTTCCACGCCGCTCGAGCCGGGGGAGGCGGAACTGGAAATACCGCTCTGGTTGGCCGACCGCTCTGATGAGGAACTGGAAACGCCTTCCTGGATGGCCGAGTTGCCGGAAATACCGGCGGCTACCAGCGCGCCGGCCTATTCAGGGGAGGCGGAGGGGAAACCCGATGAGGGGTTGGAAACGCCGGATTGGCTAACGGACTTGCTGGATTCGGCTGAACCTGAGGTGGCTGCCACCCAGCCGGTCGAGACCGGTGACGCTGAGGCTGACCTGGAAACGCCGCCTTGGCTGGCTGAATGGCCCGAAGCCTCGCTGACGGAAACAGCTCCTTCTTCCAGCGAGGAAGGCCAGGCCGATGTAGAAATGCCCTCCTGGTTGTCTGGGCTGCGCGAATTACCTGAGGCTAAACTGCCTGCGCCAACCTGGGGTGATGAGAGCGCCGAGGAGATCGAACTCGAAGCGCCGCCCTGGCTGGCTGATTTCGCCGGCGAGACAGGGGAGCCGGCAGAGATGGGAGGGCTTGAGGCTGAGGAGACGCCTCCAGCTCCCACTGCCCCTGCCGGATTGGCAGAGACCGCAGTCGAGGTCGAATTAGAAACACCTTCCTGGTTAAGCGAGCTGCCCGAAGCGCCGGTAGCCGAGACTGAAACAGAGATACCTTCCAGGCTGAGTAGTTTGCCAAGTGAAGCGGCTGTTGAGCAGGTTGGACCAGAAAGCGAAGAGGAAATCCCGGCCTGGTTGAGTGATTTGCAGTCAACTTCCCCGGTTGAAACGGCGGAGACAGCAGTTGAAGAGACAGAGGCCGAAACTGAATTGGAGATTCCGTCGTGGTTAACTGCCCTGCCCGAAGTTTCTGAGCCTGAGGCAGCGCCTGTCGCCTTCGAAGAAACCGGGGAGACGGCCGTACCGGAAATGCCATCTTGGTTGTTGACCGACTTGCCGGAAATGGCTGAGGTTGAACCCGCGCCTGCTGAAATGAGTGAGGAGGTTGAAGCCGAGGCAGAGTTGGAAATTCCTTCCTGGCTTGGCGAATTACCTCCCTCCGCTGTGGAAGGCGAAACAGAAGAAACACCCTCCTGGTTAGCTGATTTGGGTGAAGTGCCTGTTACTGCGGAGACGGCCGAGGCTGAAGCGACGCCCTCCTGGCTGTCCGACCTGGAGGAAGCGCCTGCAGAGGGAGTGGCGGCAGAGGCGGCCGAAGCTGGGTTAGAAATGCCCTCTTGGCTTAGCGAGCTGCCGGAAGTCACCGCAACTGAGGCGGCTCAAACCGAATTGATCGCTGAAGCTGAAACCGAACAAGAAGTTCCCGCCTGGTTAGCTGGGCTGCGTGAAGCGCCCGAAGCTGCGGTGGAGGAAGAGGGCCAAGCGGCGGCTGAGCTAGAAATGCCCTCCTGGTTGAGTGAGTTACCCGAAGCGTCTGAGGCTGAAACGGGTTTAGTCCCAGCCGTCGAAGAGGCTGAAGCTGAAGTCGAAACACCGCCCTGGTTGGCTGAGCTTTCGGAAATACCTCAAGAGGAGACCGCTCCTGTTGGCCTCGCTGAGGATGTCGAAGCTGAGGCCGAACTGGGGTTACCAGCATCGCCCGCACCGCAAGCAGCGGGTGCAGAAGTTGCTGAAACTGAAGCCGAGGAGGAAATACCCCCTTGGTTAAGCGAGTTACCCCAAGCGCCTGAAACTGAGGAATTATCCGCTCCGCCAATTGAGGAAGGGGAAGAAGAAGCACTGGAAATTCCGGCGTGGCTGACGGGTGTAGTAGGAGTTGCCGGGGCTGCGACCGCTGCCGTAGTGCTGACGGATGAGTCCGCCGCAGCCGAAGAGGAAGCCCCGCCCTGGCTGGCAGATTTGCAGGAAGTGGCTGAGGTTGAGGAGGCTGAAACCGGGGAAGAAGCGGAGATATCTGCCTGGCTAAGCGAGTTGCCGCCAGCCCCTGAAGCTGAGGAAACATCCACTGCCGTAGTTGAAGAAGGTGAAGCAGAGGAAACGCTGGAAATTCCCGCATGGCTAACGGAAATAGCCACTGCCAGGGCGGCTGAAGTTGCCGAAATCGAACCAGGAGCCGAAGAGGCGTCGCCTTCCTGGCTGGCTGATCTGACCGAGGCGGCCGAAGCCGAACCAACACCGGCTGTCCTGGCCGAAGAAGTTGAACCCGAAGCAGAGACCTCCGCCCGGTTGGCCGAGCTGCCCCAGGCTCCTACGACTGCCGAGCCAACAGAGGAACCCGAGTCCGAGGAACTGGTCATACCCGCCTGGTTGACCGGGGTGAGGGGAACGGTTGTCGCCGCCGAGAGCATTGAGGCCCCTGAAGCAGAAGCCGAAACACCGGCCTGGCTGGCGGAGTTGCCGCCTGCGCCTGAAACGGAAGGAGTCGCCGCTGAAGAGGCTGAGACAGAAGCAGAACTGGAAATGCCGTCCTGGTTGAGCGAACTGCCCGTAGCGCCTGCTGCGCCAGCAGAAACCGCCGAGGCAGAAATAGGCGCTGTCGAAGCCGAGTTGGAAACTCCCACCGGACAGCCAGAACTGGCTGAAACTGAGGCTATGGCTGCGCCCCCTGCTCCCGTTGGCGAGGTCGAGGGTGAAGCAGAGTTAGAGGAAATCCCACCGTGGCTGGCCGATTTGTCCACAGAAGACCTCAAGCTGCCTTCCTGGTTAAGCGATATACCGGAATTCGTTGCCACCCCTGCTGCTCCGGCTGAAATCAGCGAAGCTGAGGCCGAAGTTGAGTCTCCGCCGGCGCAGCTTGATGAAACAGTCGAAGCGGTGAGTGATGAAGTAGCGGCTGTCCCGCCTCCTGCGGATGAAACCGTCGAACCCGAGCTGCCGCCGGAGTCAGATTGGTTGGTTGGCCTGGGTGCAGCTACTGCGGCGGTTAAAGCCGCTTTGCCCCCGGCGAAAGCGGATGAATTTTTTACCAGTGAGGAGGAGCCTGAACTGCCTGCCTGGCTGTTGGAGACCCCCGAAGCTGCCCGGCCGGCAGAAGAAGCGCCAGTGACTGAGGCCATCGCCACCGGCGGGCCTGAAGCGCCGGATTGGCTCAAAGATTTATCCGAGACTACGCCAGCGGTTGCTGAGACAGAAGCCGCAGAAACGCTCCAGCCTCCTGCCGAATTCAAAGCATCGCCGGCCGAGCGGATGTCGGACTGGCTGCGCAGTTTTACCCCCAGCGAAGAAGCTTTGGCCGACGAAGACGACAAAGTCGCTGAGTCGACCGGAGTTTTGGCCGGCTTGGGGCCGCTGCTGCCTGCCGAAAAAATTGCCACACCGTCTCCTGTATTAGCCCCGCAGGCGACAGCGTCCACGGCCCAGGCTGATGCCATGCTCGAAGCGGCGCAGCATTTCTATGCCATTGCCACTCAAGCACCCCGGCCGGCTACTTTGCCCGAACCCCTGACTCAGCGGGATCGTTTGCTTGGGAATATCGTGCGGGGAGCGTTGTACCTGTTGTTGATCATTCTGATTGCCCTGCCGCTGGCGCCCGGCCTGCAAAAAGTAGTAGACCCGGCATCAGGCCAAAAAGCGCCCTGGACTGAACCGGCTGGCTCGCTGAGTGCAGTGTTGGATAAGCAGCGCCGCGAGTTGGTCAGCGTTCAACTGGGCGCGATTGATTTGCAGCAGCCTGGCTCTGTCGCCTTGGTTTCGTTTGATTACAGCACTGCCACCCAGGGCGAAATGCAGCCCCTGGCCGAAAACATCATTGGCCGGCTGCGCGGCCAGGGCATGCGCCTGGTGTTCGTCAGCCTTGAGCCGGAGGGGGCAACATTGGCCCAGCGGCTGTTGGACCAAACCCTGGCCGAACGGGGTGAAACCTACGGCGCGGAGGTGGTCAACCTGGGTTATGTGCCGGGACAGATGGCCGGTATCCGCGAGTTGGTCACCGGGCGCAAACAATTATCTGCCATGCCCGATTTTAAAGAAGGGTTGACTTTTGCTGCGCCGGAGCGAGCCGCCTGGAGCGGCGTTAACAATTTGGGGCAGGTGGACGTGCTGATTACTCTTAGCGACAACCCGGTCACGGCGCGCTGGTGGATTGAACAAATGGCGGCGGCGGTTCCCCCTGACGACGGCGAACGTTACTTATTGGCCGCTACCAGTGCTACGGCTGACCCCTTTTTGCGACCCTACCTCGACAGCCATCAACTGGATGGATTAATTTCCGGCATCAACGGAGCGGCAGCCATTGAAGCGGGGCGGAAGAATTTTGGTCCGGCCCGACAAATGATTGACAGCCAGGGCATCGCCCATTTGCTCATTGTTATCCTGATTGCCCTGGGGACCATGGCGGGCTGGATGCCGCCGGTGGAGAAGAAGGCTAAGGCTGAGGCCGAGGCTGAAATAGAAGCCGAATCTTCACCTTAACCTTAGACTCAGCCTTAAACTTAAGGAAGGTTGATTTATGGAGACGATTGGCCCCTTCATTGCCGCGGGGCTGACCCTGATGGTGTTCAGCTATATCTTCGGCGACAACGTGCTGTTCAAGTTAGCGTCTCATATTTTTGTCGGCGTGGCCGTAGGCTATGCCATCTTGGTGGTCTGGCATCAAGTCTTCTACCCCGCCCTCACTTCCGGCAACCTGATCAGCGTGCTGCCCGCGCTGATCCTGTGCGTGCTGTTGATCTTCAAAGTCCGACCCACCCAGGGTGGGGTAACGAATGCCCTGGGGAGCCTCGCTTTGGCCTTTGTGTTAGGTGTTGGTGCGGCGCTGGCCCTTGGCGGCGCTTTGTTTGGAACTTTATTACCCCAGACATCGGCTGTAGCCAACATCTCGCTCCATCCCTCCCATTACCCGGATACGGAGAACGAGGTGGGCCTGGTGATCTGGCTCAATAACATCATTATCGTCTTGGGTACCCTCGGCACCTTCTTTTATTTCACCTTTGCCGTCAGGTCAGAAGGGGTTTTGGGTGGTCTGCGAGAGGGTATCGTCCGTTTTTTTGCCGGCATGGGCCGCTTGATGCTCATTTTTACCCTGGGGGCCTTATTTGCCAATACGGTCAGCTCGCGCGTGGCCCTATTGGTATCTCGGTTGCAATTTTTGATGGGTTTGTTTGGGGGCTGAGTTTGTTAATCAATTGGACGTGATAGGTCCTGGGCGTTGTTGAAAGCCAGCGCAAGCTGCCAGACGCTTGCCTTTATTCAGAGTCACAGTGTAATTCAGATATGGCGGAAATTACGATCAACAGCATTTTAGCCATTGACTGCGGGAGTGCGACGACCACGGTTGCCTTGATTGAACAGGTCAACGGCGCCTACCGGCTGGCGGCGACAGGTCAAGCCCCCAGCACCTACGAACCACCCTGGCAAGACATGACCATAGGCATGGTCGAAGCCGTCCGGGAGGTCGAAAAATCCGCCGGGCGGACTCTGTTTAACTCCGGCGGCTGGCCGATAACGCCCCAAAATACCAACCGGCAGGGCATTGATGCCGTGGTCATTGTCTCCAGTGCCGGGTCGCCTTTGACAGTGGTATTGGCCGGCCTGATGAAAAACATTAGCATAGCGACTGCTCGCCGGGCGGCTGCGATGACCTATGCTGCTGTTGTCAATGAGCTGTCACTCGATACCGGCTCGCCTACCCCGGCCAATTCCCCGTTGCCCAACGGAACGCCGCGCGAGGGTCGCCTCAGCCCTGAAGCCCAGTTGCAACTGCTTCAGGAGGGAGGCCCGGAAGCTATTATCCTGGTGGGTGGGACGGATGGAGGTGCTGTCCGGCCGGTGATTGACCTGGCCCGCGTCATTGCTATGGCTCTGCGGATGCCTACTCTGGCCGAAAAACCCATCGTTCTCTACGCCGGCAATAGCGAAACCCGGACTGAAGTGGCCGAAATTCTGGGGCCGGTTGCGCCGCTGCGGGCCGGGCCAAACATTCGCCCGACGTTGGCGATAGAAGACCTGGCGGCTATCCAGATGGAGCTGGAAAATCTGTATGTGCAGCGCAAAATGGCGCAATTGCCCGGTTTTCAAAAGCTCAACAATTGGTCGCCCTATCCGGTCTTGCCCGCCAGCAAGTCTTTTGAAAAAGTGATCACCTATCTGGGGCGGCATAACAATCTGAATGTGCTGGGGGCCAACGTGGGCAGCCGGGCCACTGTGATTTCGGCGCAGGCCGGGGATTACCAAAACTCGATCATTCGCAGTGACGCCGGGGTGGGGCATAGCCTGGCCTCCCTGCTAAAAGTGGTGCCGCTGGAAAAATTTCAGCGGTGGCTGGCCTTTGAAATGACTCCTGAGGATCTGTACAATCGTCTCCTCAACAAAAGCCTCCATCCAACCAGCATGCCTGAAACCCAGGAAGATCTGCTGCTCGCCCACGCGGTCGCCCGCGAACTCTTGCGTTTGGTCATGGAGCAGGTTCGCGAGGGTTGGTCGTTGCCGCCGGTGGCAGGCATGGGCCAGGTTCAGTGGAATCTCATTGTCGGCGGAGGGCAGACTTTGACCCGCGCGCCGCAGCCAGGATACGCGGCCCTGGTGCTGCTAGACGGCCTGGAACCCTGGGGAGTGACCAGCCTGGCCCTGGACGTAGCCGGCCTGGCCACCATGCTTGGCGCCATCGCCACGATTCAGCCGATGGCGGCCGTCGAAATTGCTGCGCGGGACGCTTTTTTAAATTTGGGCACTGTGATTGCTCCAATGGGACACGGTACGCCGGGTAAGCCGGCCTTGAAACTCAAGATCAATTATGCCGACGATCACTATGTGGAGACGGAAGTGGCCTACGGTTCGATGCAAGTGATTGCGCTGCCGCCTGGCGAAAAAGCCACGCTGGAAATCAGGCCCGGCCGCCACTTTGATATTGGTTTGGGTCAGCCAGGCCGGGGCGCTCTGGCCGAGGTCGAAGGGGGTATTTTAGGGATCATCGTTGATGCGCGCGGGCGGCCATTACGACTGTTAAAAGATGAGACTCGGCGACAGGCCCAGATTAGACAATGGTTGGGTGAACTGGGGGTGACGCATGCAATTACCTGACCGGCGGATCAATGGCCAAAGTAAAGTGACCATCCGGCGGATGCTTCCCATGCCCGGCGAGGTAGTGGTTCAGCGCGGCCAGCAGGTGGAAGCTGCGACCGTGGTGGCTCGTGCCAGCACACCCCACCGCTACCGGCTGATTAATGTGGCCCGCCAATTGGCCCAGCCAAATGTGGACATGGAGCAGGTGATGCTGAAAGCGGAAGGCGACACGGTTAAGGCCAATGAAGTGATTGCCCGGGCGAAAGGCGGTCTTCCCTTTTTGCAGCGAGCAGCGCGGACCCCGGCAGCCGGGCAGATCGCCGCAATTGGCCCTGGCTGGGTGCTGCTGGAAACAGAAGGAGCCGTGGTCGAATTGTCTGCTTTCATCAACGGAACGGTTTCGCGCCTTATCCCGGATCGGGGCGTCATTATCGAAGCCAGCGGAGCGGTGATCGAGGCCGCCTGCGGTTTTGGCGGTGAGGCCTATGGGCCGCTTAAACGCATGGTTGATTCACCTTTTGAAACTCTGGCTGAAGAGACGATTGACGAGACTCTTAAAAATATGATCATTCTGGCCGGCCGCTCCCTGGATGAGGAGATACTGCACCGGGCCGAAGAAATGCAAGTTCGCGGCATGATTGTTGGGAGTATTGACGCCGCGCTGCTGAAGCTGGAGCCACCGGTCAAAGTGAGAGTAGTGGCCACTGAAGGGTTTGGCGATATTTCCATGTCGCGCTATACCTTTGGACTTTTGGGGACGTTGGATGGCAAAGAAGTGTCTATCCGAGGCCATACCCCGCAGCTCTCTCCTGCCCCTGGTCAGGCCCTGGAAGATGCTCAACCGGTTATTCTGGCGACCAGCAGTAAAGCCAGCGCCCTGGCCGCCGTATCGGCGGAAAAAGAGAGCAAACCGCTGCTCACCGTCGGCAGCCGGGTGCGGGTTAGATATGGTCCCCACATCGGGGCTAGCGGCACGATTACGACCCTACCGTCGAAACCCCAGCCCCTCGAAACCGGCCTGGTTGTACCGGGAGCTGTCGTCAACCTCGGCGATGTTTCACCCTATATTCCCCTGGCTAATTTAGAACAGGTTATCTGAACAAAGAGGAATGAGGCACGCTTCGCGTTAGATGCCGAACGGGTGTCGCATCTGATGCGAAGCGTGCTCACTTCGCAATTTAGAAAGTTACTGCGGTCCAGTGAGTGACTGGTCTCAGTTTCTATGAGCTGTCTTAGTTCCCCAACCCCATCATTACAGGTCTCTCCACTACATTTAGTAGCAATATCATTTTAAACCCCCTAAATATAGCCTCTGAATTTGCAAATTACCTAGCTTTGACATAAAATAAAAAGATGACAGACCTTGTCCTTTAGCCTGGGCTGCAAAAATCCGGCTACAGTCCAGGCTCAGTATTGAAGGAGAGAACCCATGCTAGACGAACATGATGACGAAGAAGAAGTGGGACAAAATCGACTTTTTGTCACGCTGGCGATTGCACTAATTGGGTTATTGGTTTTGGGGTTACTGGGAGTTGGCGCAGTTTTTATTATCCGCCAAAATATGGACCAGCAAACTATTGCCGCCCAGCCGTCTCCAACTCTCCTGATCCGGCTGCCCAATCCGACGGCAACCTTCACGCCCATCCCCAAAATCCCAACCAACACGCCTATGCCCACGCCGACGAATACTCCCGTTGTGGCTCCGGGCGGCGCCGGTGGCCAGGAAGCCGCAGTGGGTAATAAGCAGCAGGACAATCCCACGCCCAAACCTTCTTCTACCCCCACTCCCGCAGCAGTCGCTGCTAAGCCGGCTGGCACCGCAGTCGTGCCCGAAACTGGTTTTGGCGGCCTGGAGGCCGTGTTCATTGCGGTCGGCCTGGCCGCGGTGTTATTCATCGCCCGCCGGCTGCGGATGTCTATGTAAATAGGGGCGACTTGTTGGCTCCTTGAGCAAATTGAGCTTTTGCTGAAAAAGCGACCTCTTACGCGGTTGGGTGAGGGGTCGTTTTTTTCAGCCGGCCTGGCCAGGCCTGACCGTTAGGTTAAATTCGGAATTAATATTGATAAATTGTGAGGGGGAGGCTATACTTAAACTCTTAAGAGAAGCTGAATCTTGGGGATAAGAGAGCGATGGCCGAACGAATAAACAAGTTTTCTTTCATTTCAGTTTTACTGGGGATAATCATTGTCTCCCTGGTTTATGCTGTTGCTCCCTCGTCGGCTGCGCCGCCAGTGCTCCGTGTTAAAAAAGAAGTTTTGCCCAATCCCCTACCCGCTCCCTTACCTGTAAGGCTTCAAGCTGTGCCAACATCTACCGCAACGCCTCGCGGTTTCCCCAGTGTAGTGATTGTCAGTCCCAAAAATAACGAAATATTCGAACAGGGTCAGCCCATTACCGTCTCTTCCAGATCGTTTGATCCCCAGGGGATCGCCAGAGTGGATTTGCTGGCGAACGGTAAAGTAGTCGCCACCCAGTTAAATCCGCAGCCGGAGCCAAACCAGGCCTTGTTGGTGAGCCAGTTTTGGCTGCCCAATATTCTGGGCAATCAGATTATCCAGGTAGTAGTCTATAATACGGCCGGAGCGGCGGGTAAGTCGGACTTTGCGTTTGTGCAGGTGGTGACCCTCACCCCCACCGTTATGCCAGAACCAACCCTGACTTCTACCCCTATGCCAACATCTGCTCCGGTGCAGCCCTTTGTGACGGTGACATCCGTCAGCGCGCTGCGAGTCCGCAATGGGCCGAGTACTCAATACGAGCAGGTGGGCTACCTGTTGCAAGGTCAGTCGGCGGTCGTTACCGGACGGGCTGATGTTGGCCTGGGCACCTGGTGGCAAATCCGGTTTCCTGGTGCGCCAAATGGCCTGGGTTGGGTTTCGGGCAGCCCCACCTATGCCACCGCTTATAACACGGAGAATGTGCCTGTCGTTACCCCTCCACCCTTGCCCACGCCGACCCCCATACCAACTGCCAGTATTGACTTCCGGGTAGATCGCACCGAGGTTCGCCGGGGCGAGTGTGTCACTTTCTTCTGGAATGTTTTTGGTGTCCGAGCCGTCTATTTTCAAGGAGAGGGAGTTGCTGGCGAAAATCAGTACCGTCGGGAGTGTCCCAGCAACGATAGAACCTACAGTCTGCGGGTTGAGCGGATGGACGGTACGGTGGATACCCGCTATATCGGGATTGATGTGCGCGGCGACGGCACTGGCTTCAATACGACGACGATTCGCCGCGATGCGAAGATAGATTTTGATAACGGGGCGCGGTCATCAGATCGCGATAATGAATTTCGCTGGACTTTTCGCGGCGACCGCCCGGTTTTTGAGAAAGTTGATGACGACGATGACGACATCAGATTGGTGGCGTTGGATCGGGATGACGTGGATGAATTCGACCGGCTGAGCCAGGACACCTGCCGCTGGTATCTCGAGCGCGAGAACAAACGCCGCATCACCATTGAGCCTGACTTGATAGTCTGCTTTAGCACCGACAAGGATAGGACGGGTAAATTACGGTTCACGGGCGGCAACCCGGAAGAGTTAGTTATGCAGTGGCATGTTTGGTAACTGATTTCAGGAGATTTCCTAATGCAAAAAAATTTGATGGGGGTTTTAGCTCTACTGCTGGCTCTGTCTGTCAGTGCTTTCCAAAACGATAATAACCTGATAGGTAGGTGGCACTGGCAGCAAACCCAGGAGAGCAGCGGCGACCTCACCACTCCACTCGACCCGACCCGGTACACTATCGAATTTATGGCCGATGGCCGTGTCACGGTGCAGTCGGACTGTAACCAGGGCGCGGGTAATTATACGGCGAATGCAAATACTTTGGACATCGGCGAACTGGTCACAACCAAGATGGCCTGCCCATCCGGCTCGTTAAATATGGAGTTCCTGCGCCAACTCGACGAAGTAAATTCCTTCCTGTTCAAAGATGGCAACTTGTATCTGGAACTGCCTGTTGATACCGGCTCGATGGAGTTTGTCCGGGCCGATCAGCCCAGCCCTGCTGCCCCAACGGCCAACGGTCAGGCCTACACGGTCCAGGCCGAAGATTGGTTAAGTAAAATCGCCGAGAAAACATACAACGACCCGCTGGCCTATGCGGCGATTGTGGCAGCAACCAATGAGCTGGCCGCCCAGGTTAGCACTTTCAAACCTATCACCGATCCCAACGTGGTCGAAGTCGGCCAGCAGCTCTGGCTGCCGGATTCAAAATTTGTCGGTGTGTACCGGGCCACTCTGCCCGCTGCCTCCAGCCCCGGCCGGGAGATGAGCCTCACCCTGCGGCTGGATGGGACCGCCGAACTCAGCTCCGACTACCTTAATGGTGAAGCGCCGATTGTCGAGACCGGCACGTGGCAGGATAATAACGATGGCGCGGCCACCGTCAGCCTGACCGGCCAGGCCGGCGGCGTAGTTTACGAAGCGCCGGTGGTCATCACTTTCCGGCTTGACGGCAGCATCCTGACCGCCGTGGCCTACGACCAGACATTGTATGGGTCTGAAGGAATAACCCTGGAGCGGCAAATCGTTGCTCCCCCTGCCGGTCAAGCAGAGAACGGGGTCGGCATTTACAAAGCACTGCTGCCCGCTGCCTCCAGCCCCGGCATTGACAGCACCCTTTACTTGAATGTTGACAACACAGTCAGGCTGGTCGAGGACTACCTCAACGGTGAACCAGCCATTGTGGAAGTGGGCAACTGGCGAATAGAAGGTGAGCAGGTGATCGTGACCATCTCCGGGCAGGAAAACCAGCCCTACGATGCACCCAATACCGTTACCTTCAACTTGACCGGCAATATACTGGCGACGACCCCGGACGAGGACCTCTATGGCTCGGCCGGGCGACGTTACCTGCGCTTCGAGGCCCTGGCCACCGGCGAGCAGCCCGTACCTTACGATGCCGCCGCAGCCGAGAAGCTAATGACCGAAGCGGGTCTGGCCGGGATGTACAAAGGCTTCTCTCCCGCCGCCTCCTGCTGCGGGCTGGATTGGACCTTGTTCCTGAACCCCGACAACAGCGCCAGTCTCAAAAGCGATTACCTCAACGGTGAAGCGCCCATCCTCGAAAACGGGACCTGGCAGGTGGCCGACAACATACTGACCGTCACGCTGGCCGGCGCTGAAAAGCCGATGACCTTCCAGGTGGCCGACGGGACCCTGGTTTCCAATGAGTTCTCCATCTTTGGCCAGATGCCGCTCCGCTTGTACCGGTTTGAGATAGCGGCCCAAAGTCCGAATTAAGAGAGAATTCATCTAACGCCCCTCTAACAAAAATCTAGCATAATTCTAATAGCGCTCTCGTACAATATAGGTGTTAAATTGAGTCAAAGGGAAAGAACAATTTGTAAAACATAAAATGTAACGCTCTTTAGCGAGAGCTCCTCGTAAGCGAAGACATTACGTTTTACGTTTCACGCTTTACTACCCCGACTTTTTACACAAGAGGTACGAACTTATGAACTTGAATAAATTTACCGAAAAAGCCCAGGAAGCTGTGTTGAGCGCGCAGCGCCTGGCCGAAGAATACAGTCACAGCGAAATCCGGCCCAGCCATTTGCTGCTGGCCTTGCTGCGGCAAGAAGGCGGGGTGGTACCCCAGATTGTCCGTAACCTGGGGGCCAATCCTGACAGCCTGACCCAGCTTGTCCAAACCGAGCTGCAAAGCGAAGCCAAAGTTTATGGGGGGGCGCAGCCGGGGCTGTCCCGCGCGTTAACCAACCTGGTCCGGGACGCCGAAAAAACGGCCGAGCGAATGAAGGACGAGTACGTGTCCACCGAACATTTACTCCTGGCTCTGGCCGATTCCGGCGGCAACGCGGCGCAGCTCCTCCAGCGTTTTGGCTTGACCCGCGACGCGGTACTGCAAGCACTGACCAAAATTCGTGGCAACCAGCGCGTCACCAGCCAGAACCCCGAAAGCACCTACGAAGCTTTGCTGAAATATGGCCGCGACCTGACCGACCTGGCCCGCAAGGGTAAGCTCGACCCGGTCATTGGCCGTGACGACGAGATCCGCCGGGTGGTGCAAGTCTTGAGCCGGCGCACTAAGAACAACCCGGTCCTCATCGGCGATCCCGGCGTGGGTAAAACGGCCATTGTCGAAGGGCTGGCCCAGCGCATCATTCGCGGCGACGTGCCGGAAGGGCTGAAGGACAAGCAGATTGTCGCCCTGGATATGGGCGCGCTCATCGCCGGGGCTAAATACCGCGGCGAGTTCGAGGAGCGGCTGAAGGCAGTTTTGCAGGAAGTCACCGGCAGCGAAGGCCGGGTCATCCTCTTTATTGACGAGCTGCACACCGTCGTCGGCGCGGGCGCGGCTGAAGGAGCCATGGACGCCGGCAACATGCTCAAGCCGATGCTGGCCCGCGGCGAACTGCACACCATCGGCGCGACCACCCTGGACGAGTACCGCAAGTACATCGAGAAGGACGCCGCTCTGGAGCGGCGCTTCCAGCCGGTGCTGGTAGATGAGCCGTCGGTGGAGGACACCATCAGCATTTTGCGTGGGTTAAAAGAGCGATATGAGACCCATCACAAAGTGCGCATCCAGGACAGCGCGGTTATTGCGGCAGCCGTCTTGAGCCATCGCTACATCTCGGATCGTTTTTTGCCCGACAAGGCTATTGACCTGATTGACGAGGCCGCCGCCCGCCTGCGTACCGAAATAGACAGCAAGCCCGCTGAACTAGACAATGTTGATCGGCAGATCATGCAGATTGAGATGGAGCGAGTGGCTTTAGAGAAAGAGAAGGACAAAGCCAGCAAAGAGCGGCTGAAAAAATTGGAAGCGGAATTGAGCGACCTGCAAGAGCAAAGCCATACTTTGAGCGCCCAGTGGGAGAATGAGAAAAACCTCATTAATGCGTTAGGTGAGACCAAGAAACAAATCGAGCAAACTAGGCTTGAGGTGGAACAAGCGAAGCAAAGAACTGATTGGAACACGGCCAGCCGTTTAGAGTATGGCACCCTGCGTGAGCTGGAAGCCAAGCAAGCTGAACAGGAGGCCAAGCTGACCGAACTGCAAACCAGAGGTTCGCTGCTGCAAGAGGAAGTTGACGCAGAACAGATCGGCGCAATTGTCGCCCGCTGGACCGGCATCCCGGTCAGCAAGCTGCTGGAAGGCGAGGTTGAAAAGCTAATCAAGATGGAGGAACGGCTGCATCAGCGCGTGGTCGGCCAGGATGAAGCGATCAAGGCCGTGGCCAACGCCGTGCGCCGCAGCCGGGCCGGCCTGCAAGACCCGAACCGGCCCATCGGCAGCTTTATCTTCCTGGGACCGACCGGCGTCGGTAAAACCGAGCTGGCCCGCGCCCTGGCCGAATTCCTGTTCGACGACGAGAGTGCCATGATCCGTATTGACATGAGCGAGTACCAGGAGCGCCACACTGTCAGCCGCCTGATCGGCGCGCCGCCCGGCTATGTCGGCTACGACGAAGGCGGCCAACTGACCGAGGCGGTTCGCCGCAAGCCTTACAGTGTAGTCCTCTTCGATGAAATCGAGAAGGCTCACCCGGAGGTATTCAATACCTTGCTGCAACTGCTCGACGACGGTCGCCTGACCGATGGGCATGGCCGCACGGTCAACTTCAAGAATACGGTGGTCATTATGACCAGCAACATCGGCAGCCATTACATTATGGAGTTAGGCCCTGAAGCGGCCGAGCCAAAGGTAATGGAGGCCCTGCGCCAGCACTTCCGGCCTGAATTTCTGAACCGGATTGACGACATCATCATGTTCCACGGCCTGTCGCGCAGCGATTTGGCCCGGATTGTGGACATCCAACTGGCCCACCTGCGCCGCCTGCTGGCCGAGCGCAAGATTACGATGGAGCTGACCGAAGCCGCCAAGCTGCACCTGGCCGAAATGGGCTACGACCCGACCTTCGGGGCGCGGCCGCTCAAGCGCGTCATCCAGCGCGAGCTGCAAGACCCGCTGGCCCTGCGCCTGCTGCAAGGCGAGTTCAAGGAAGGCGACGCCATTCGGGTGGACTTCAAGGAAGGTTCGCTGGTGTTTGAGCAGGCCAGGCAAGCAGCCGGTGAGCCGGTGGCGGTATAACTTTTTCCCACAACACATCCAGACCCTAAAGGTCTTCGAAACCTTTAGGGTCTTCTTTTTATCACTCCTATACACCTCGTACTGCCTCCAAATAGCCTATCATAGCTACCGAAAGATAACCCGCTTCTCCCCTCAATTTCGCCCACGTGAGTATGGGCGGCAGTAGCGGAAACCACTACAATAGAAAGTGAGATGAGGCGTGGCCTAACAAAAGGATCGTGCTGAATCATCAACAACTATATTGTGAAGGAGATAAACAATGCGAACGATTGTAGGTTTATTCAGAAATGCAAGCGATGCCGATCTGGCAGTTGACGCGTTGCACAACGCCGGCTTTACCAATGCTGATCTCAGCGTGCTGGCGCGGGATGAAGTGATCAGTGATTACGGCACGGGGTACCATTCCACCGAAGACGTTGACGCCGCTGAAGGAGCCGGTGTTGGTGCGGCGGGTGGCGCTGTGGTGGGCGGTATCACCGGCTTATTGATGGGCCTGGGGGCGCTGGCCATTCCGGGGATTGGTCCGGCCATTGCCGCCGGGACCTTAGCGACGGCTCTTGGTTCAGCCGCCGCCGGGACAGCCGTTGGCGCCGTGGCCGGTGCAGTGACCGGGGGAGTGGTCGCCGCTTTGGTAGATATGGGCGTGCCAGAGGAAGACGCGCACTTCTATGCCGAAGGCGTCAAGCGGGGCGGCGTGCTCGTTACAGTCCAAACCACTGACTCCCAGGCTTCTACCGTCGAAAGTATTATGAACCGCTTTAATGCGGTCGAGGTAGACCGGCACCGGGAAACCTGGCGCTCCAGCGGCTGGAGTCGCTTTGACGACACGGATTACCCCTCGACCACTTATCCGCACCTGTAGGGGTAGCGCTTAATAGAGGTAAAATTTTTGAAAGGCGCACCCGGTGCGCCTTTCTCGTTCATTTAATAGTAGGATGAAGAAAAAGTGGCGCAGCTACAAAATGTAATGATAACAAATCTGGTGGAACCTGCCTGGCACAGGGGGGTCGAGGTCAGCCAACAAGCTCGTAAAGCGCTTGCTGGACAGGGGTTAAAGCGATCACAAGACTTTCTAAGCCTGGGTGCAGCTTTGCTGCTCCCGCTTTTAGCCGGCGGGCTGGGAGCGGTGGCGACGAATTCGTCGGTTTCTACCTGGTACCGGACTCTCAGGAAGTCGCCTTGGAACCCACCGGCTTGGGTCTTTGGCCCGGTCTGGACTGTGCTCTACCTGATGATGGGGCTGGCCTCCTGGCTGGTCTGGCAAAAACGGCCTGCCCACGAGAAAAAGATCAGCGAGGCTCTTAAGTGGTATGGCTTGCAGTTTACCTTAAACTCGCTTTGGTCGCCCATCTTTTTCGGCATGCGCCGGATTGGCCTGGCTATGATTGATATTGTCGCCTTGTGGAGTGCGCTTTTAACCTGCCTTGTGAAGTTTGGCCGCGTTCAACCCCTGGCCGGCTGGCTGCTGGTCCCCTACTTTCTGTGGGTCAGCTTTGCCTCAACCCTCAATGCCGCGATTTGGTGGTTGAATCGTGAACAGTGATAACTGGAAGGAAGGAGTGTGGCGCAATGTTACGCAGTCTTAAAGAATTGAAGGGATATACTATTCTGGCGACCGACGGCGAAATTGGCCGGGTGCATGATTTTTACCTGGATGCCCAGGAATGGGTCATTCGCTATCTGGTCGTTGATACGGGCGCATGGCTGGTGGGCCGGCGCGTGCTCATCTCGCCGACAGCGCTGCACCAGCCGGACTGGGAACAAAAAAGGCTGCCGGTATCGCTGACCCAGGCCCAGGTAGAAAACAGCCCCGGCATGGATATGGACAAGCCGGTTTCGCGCCAGCAGGAGAGCGAGCTGCACGCTTATTACAACTGGCCGCCCTATTGGGACTCGGCCACGCTTCTGCCGCTGGGCGCGGGCGGTCTGGCCCCGATTGCCCCGCTGCCACCCATTTCGCCCTCAGGCGCCGAAGCCGAGGTGGTTGAGAAAGCCATGCTTGAAGAAGCGTCAGGCGACCCCCATTTGCACAGCGCCAACGAGGTCATCGGCTATCAAGTGCAGGCGCGAGATGACGATATCGGCCACGTAGCCGATTTTGTGATTGACGACGAAAGCCTGACCTGGGCCATCCAGTATATGATCGTAGATATAGGCAGTTGGCTGCCCGGCAAGAAGGTCCGCCTGACTCCGAACTGGGTTAAAACAATCAGTTGGACCGAAAGAACCGTTGAGATGGACTTGCAGCGGGAAACGATTGAAAACAGCCCGGAGTATGAGGGCGAGTTTCAGTAGAATCTGCCTTCAAAACTCCCTGATTTCATACGAGCCATTGTTCCACAAAATGACCACTTGCTTGCGCTCGCCATCCTGCCAGGCAGCGCCGCCGGAGAATTCCTGAATAACGGCGATAAACCCCGCTTCCTCCGCTGTGGCCCAACCTAGAGCTTCACGCAGGCCGGGCCGCTCGCGCCAAACCTTGCCAAAACCACGCACGGGCTGGTAAAGGCCGTTAGGCGGGATAATGGCCGGGTCGTCCGAAGGATCGCCATCACGCCAGGTATCGCCGGTAAAGAACCATGTTCCATCCGGTCCCAGCCCATAAATTAAGTTAACGTCCTGGCGCCAGAGCAGCAGGCCATGCTCAAAAGGCTGGCGGGCGGCAGCAATCCCAATCGCCTCCGCCCGAGGACAGCCCAGATTCTTGATGGCGTCGGCGTCCAGCCCCAGAGCCAAGGTAGTAGTGATGGGCAGTGGGCATGCAACAGCAGTAAGGGTAGGCGTGGGTGTGTCCGGGGTATTAGTGGGGGGATTAGCTACGATTGAGACAGCAGTCGGCGTGTCCGCAGCCGGGCTTGGCTGGATGTCGGGAGTAGGCGAAGGAAGGACGGTAGGAGAAGAGATCATGGAGGACATCGGGGTTGGAGAAGGTAAGGGGGTGACCGTCGGCGTGGGGGAAGCGGTGGGCGACGGGCTGGGGGTGAAGGTCGGCAGCGGCGTAATTCGGATCGGCGGCGAGGGCACAAGAGCCGCTATCGTTCCACCGTTATTGTTCAGGATCACTGAAGTAAAGGCAAAGGGAATGAGAACGCCCAGTAAGCCCAGGAATCCAATGAGCGTCAGGGCAGGCCATAACCAGCGGGGACGCGACCCCATTACCTGGCCGGCGGCTGGCACGGCAGTAGTTTGGTCACCGAGCCGGGCCAGGGCTTGAGCCATTGCTGCCCCGCTTTGGAAACGCTGTCTTGGTTCCTTGGCCAAGGCCCGCAAAATGATCGCTTCCATACCCGGTGATACTTTGGCGATAGAAGAAGGCTCCGGGGGTGGATCGTAAACGTGGGCATGCAGCACCTGCGGCGTTTTGCCCCGGAAGGGGGTGCGCCCGGTGACCATCTGGTACAGGACGACGCCCAAGCTGTAGAGATCAGCCCGGCCATCCACCGCCTGTCCATTGGCCTGTTCCGGGGCCATGTAAGCCGGCGTGCCAACCGTGTGACCGGTTCGAGTCAGGGTCAGGTCGTCCAGGGCCAGGGCCACCCCAAAATCGGTCAGCAGGGCTTGGCCGTCGGCTGCCAGTAAAATATTGGCGGGCTTGAGATCACGATGGACCACGCCCTGCCGGTGAGCGTAATCCAGGGCATCGGCTATTTGCCAGGCGATGTCGGTGGCGCTTGCTTCGTCCAAAGCGCCGGACCGGGCTAAATGCTCGGCCAGCGACTCCCCTTCGATCAGGGCCATAGCCATAAAGGCCCGGCCATTGGCCTGACCCGCTTCCAGCACCCGCACAATGGCCGGGTGGCGCAGGCGAGTTGCGGTCCGGGCTTCGCGCTCAAAACGAGCCAAAATCTCGGCATCGGCGCCCGGCGGTGGAAAAAGAACCTTCAAGGCTACCATGTCGCCCTGGACATGGCGGGCGCGATAGACAACAGCCATCCCGCCGCTGCCCAAAATCGCCTCAACTTGATACGACCCAACGCTTCGGCCCAGCAATTCTTCCGCAATCACAGCTTGTCCAGGAGATGCAGGTTGTGTATCATGTAGCAAGTAGCAGATAGTAGACAACGATCCTCATTATCTGATTACCGATTACTGACTACTCAATGTCGTTAAGTTAGTGTTTTGGAGTCGAGGCTTTAGCCGAGAATCACTCGCCTAAAGGCTCGACTCCGTCTTAACTTAATGACATTGACTGACTACTGGCTACTGACTACTATAACCAGTATAACACAGAATCAGGATTTTTAGTATGACCTCTGTTGCTCGATTGGTGGTGCGGGCCGGAATGGGCCGGGTGGGGCAGGAGATTTTGCTGGCGGACGACGTGACCACGTTGGGCCGGGCCGCCTCTTGCCAGGTGGTCATTGATGACGATTTTGCCAGCCGCCGCCACGCCCAGATTGTCCGGCGTGACGAAATTTACTGGCTGCGCGATTTGGACAGCAAAAACGGCACGCTGCTGGACAACGAGCCGGTAACGGCTGAGACGCCCCTGGCCGACGGCGCGGAAATTCGGATTGGCTCGGTCATCCTGCGCTTTGTGGACCCGGCGGCCACCCGGACCCAGCCCAACCTGGCTGCGGTAGAAACATTGCTGCGGGTAGAAGCCAACGCCCGGCAGGTCTGGCTGCATGGCGAAGTCCTGACCCCGCCTTTAACCGCCAAACAGTTTGATTTACTGCTCTATCTGTACCAGCGGACCGGGGAGGCCGTTAGCAAAGATGAGCTGGCCGCCGCCGTCTGGCCGGAGGATCAGAGCGAGGCCGTGTACGATTACCAGGTGGATAAAATGGTCAGCCGGGTCCGCGAGCGCATTGGCAAGGAGTGGATTGAAACCGTCTGGGGTTACGGCTACCGCTTGCGCCGGGAATAAATATAAAAAGGAGTAAGGAGTAGGAGTAGGGACACAGAGCAGGCAGCAATCTCTTCCCCCTATTCCTTACTCCCTACTCCCTACTACCTGTTTGAAGGGGGAAATTATGGAAAACAACGATCACTTTGAAACTCTGGCTATTCATGCCGGCCAGCCGCCCGATCCGTCCACCGGGGCGGTCATGCCACCGATTTACCAAACGTCCACCTATGTCCAGAGCGAGGTGGGAGTGCATCATGGCTACGAATATTCGCGCACCGACAACCCCACTCGCACCGCGCTGCAAAGCTGCCTGGCTGCCCTGGAAGGGGCCGATTTTGGCCTGGCTTTCGCCTCCGGCATGGCCGCTACCGATACGCTGTTCCGGCTGATTCATCCCGGCGAGCATGTGCTGATTGGCGATGATGTCTACGGCGGGACCTATCGCCTGCTCGATAAGGTGCTGCGCGGCTATGGCCTGCTCTTTGATCACGTCAATATGGCTGACCTGGAAGCGGTAACGGCGGCGCTGCGCCCCGAAACCCGGCTGGTCTGGCTGGAAACGCCGACCAACCCCATGCTCCGGCTGGCCGATATTGCCGCGGTCAGCCAACTGGCGCACAAGGCCGGGGCAAAAGTGGCGGTGGATAACACCTTCGCCACGCCCTTTCTCCAGCAGCCTCTGGCTCTGGGCGCGGATTTTGTGGTCCACAGCACCACCAAATACCTGGGCGGCCATTCGGATGTGGTGGGCGGCGCAATTTTAACCAGCGATCCCGCTGCTTACCAGCGCTTGAAGTTTCTGCAAAATGCGATTGGGGCTGTGCCGGGACCGCTGGACTGCTGGCTGGTGCTGCGCGGACTAAAAACCCTGGCCCTGCGCATGGAGCGGCACTGCGCCAACGCGCAGCGCATCGCCGCCTTTCTGGCGGAGCAGCCGGCGGTGGCCCGCGTTCATTACCCCGGCCTGCCGACCGATCCCGGCCATGCCTTGGCCCGCCGCCAGATGCGCGATTTCGGTGGGATGATCTCCTTTGTTTTGAAAGGGGGCGAGGCCGCGGCCCGTCGCATGGTCACGGCGACCCGGCTCTTTGCCCTGGCCGAGTCCCTGGGCGGGGTCGAATCGCTGATTGAGTATCCGGCCAGTATGACCCACGCCTCGGTGGCCGATTCCCCCCTGGCTGTAGACCCCGGCTTGGTCCGCCTCTCGGTGGGCGTGGAGCATGTGGAAGATTTATTGGCGGATTTGGAGCAGGCGTTAGCTGAGTAATCAGTCAATGTTATTAAGTTGAGAAATGAGAGCATCCCGAGTAGCGCGCAACGGAGTGGAGCGCGTATCGAGGGGTGCGGGTTGGCTTCGACTTGTGGGAGCCGCACCCCTCGATACGGTTTTGCTTCGCTCACCTACTCGGGATGCTCCCTAACCTAAAGACATTAAGTAGACAGGGATTTTTACCCGTCTACCGCCTACCTATCCCTATCTTACCCTTCCCGTCAGGAAATCCAACAGGTCAATCTTGGTAATAATGCCAATAGGCTGCTCGCCTTCGACGACGAGGGCCACCTGGTGGGTTGAAAAAACGCTGAGTAACGCTTCCAGCGAAGTGTCGGCGGGGATGGTCGTCACCTGGGGCCGGATGATGGCTTCAATGGTTTCGTCGGCCTCGTGGGTGTGGCCGGCCGTGAGCATGTGGTTCAGCAGTTCAACCTCGGTGACGATGCCGATGAGCCGCCCCTCGGCTACGACCGGCACCTGGGAGATATTCTGCTCCTTCATCAAGGTGATGACGTCGAGCTGGCGGTCGGTGGGTTTAGCCGTGTAGAGCGCCGGCATCGCTTTGGCCGCCAGCACGTCGGCGGCGCGCACCTCGGCCCAGGTCGACTCCAGGAAGCGGTTCTCCCGCATCCAGTCATCGTTAAAAACCTTGCTCAAATAACGGGAGCCGGAGTCGGGCAAAACGACCACCACCGTGGCCTTGGGGCCGAGGTCGTGCTCCTGAATGTAACGCAAGGCTCCGGCTACCGCCGTCCCCGATGACCCGCCGCAGAAAATCCCCTCTTCCCGCACCAGCCGCCGGGTCATGAGAAACGACTCCTTATCGTTGACCTGCACGGTCTCATCTATCACTGCCAGGTCAAGGGTTGACGGCAAAAAATCCTCGCCAATCCCTTCCACTTTGTAGCCCTGCGCCGGCACATGCTGGCCGGTTTGAAACAGGTCGTGCAGAATGGAGCCGACCGGGTCTACTCCCACAATTTTGACCGCCGGGTTCTGCTCTTTGAGATAGCGTCCGACCCCGCTGATGGTGCCGCCCGTGCCCATGCCAGCGACAAAAACGTCAATCCGCCGGCTGGTCTGCCGCCACAGCTCCGGCCCGGTCAGCCGGTAATGGGTCTCCGGGTTGACCGGGTTGTGGTACTGGTTGGCCAGGATCGCGTTGGGCGTTTCGGCCACCAGGCGATGGGCGACCGAATAGTAGCTACGCGGGTCTTCCGGCTCGACGGCGGTGGGGGTGATGACCACCCGCGCCCCAAAAGCGCGCAGCAGGCGAATCTTCTCGTCGCTCATCTTGTCGGGCATGACAAAGATGCACTTGTAACCCTTGATAGCCGCCGCAATAGCCAGGCCCACGCCGGTGTTGCCGCTGGTCGCCTCGACGATAGTCCCGCCCGGTTTGAGCCGGCCCGTTTGCTCGGCCTCGGCGATGATGGCCGGACCAATGCGGTCCTTGACCGAGCCGCCGGGATTGAAAAACTCTATCTTGGCTAACACCGCTGGCTGCACCCCGCGGGTCACCCGGTTGAGCCGGACCAGCGGGGTTCCGCCGATGGTGCTTAAAATATTAGCGTGGATCTCCATCGCTTCTGTTGGGGCAATATTCGTTCGGGTTAGCTCGTCCATCTTTATTTTCTCCTGGCTTAAGACAATATAGAACCGATTATTGGTAATTCGCGAAAGCACCTAGGTGTGATTATAGCAGCGACTGGAAGGCGTTCCAACTGGATTTCATCGGAGAGCGTCGTGTTTTGGTCAGAATTTGGTCAAACTTAGGTCCAACCTTCCGGCCCAGGATCAAATATAGTGAGAGCAACATCAGATTTTGGTGGTGTAGACCAGCCAAAATCGAAAATCGAAAAATATAAAATCTAAAGGAGGCTCTCCCAATGAAACGCATTAATCTTAAAACCAGGTTTGCTCTTATTCTGGCAGGCGCTGCCGCCGCGTTGATAACGGCCTGCAGTTCCACCGAACCCCAAATTGTCGTGGTGACAGCCACCTCGACGGCAACGCTGGAGGTCGTGGCAACGTCAGCAGCAACACCCGTCGTGGAGTTGACGGTAAAAGCGGCAGCGCCGGCGGCGACATCTGGAGTCGTCGAACTGCCCGCGCCCGCTGCGACCCCGGCGCCTCAGGAGGAAAAGGTCGAGGCCGGAACGCTCCTCCAAAATGGTGACGATGAGATTTTCTATGTAACAGAAGCGGGCCGGCGCCAGCACATTAGGGATGAAGGCACCTTTCTCGCCTTCCGTTTTGCCCGGCAGGACATTATCCCCGTTGGTGAAGAGGCCCTGGCCACTGTGCCGCTCGCAGGCGAGCTGACCCGGCTGGTTTATGACGACCGGGACCGGCTCTACTGGGTGGCCGAGGGCCGGCGCTGGCCGGTGGATGCGTGGAAGAAAGTGGTCGAGCGGGCCGATTACGCCGGCATCCAGCCGACGCGGCTGGATCGTTCGTTAGAAACCAGGCTGGCCTTGGAGGCGGGCTTAAGCGATGGCATGCTGTTGCAGGCCGGCGATGCGATCTACTACTTTAACCGGAACAGCCTGATCCCGGTACCCGGCGGGGTTGGCAGTGAAGTGGCCGTGCTGGACGTGCCGGCGGAGATGCTGGGCGCGTACTCGCAGCAGACCCAACTCGAGGCGGTGACGGCCCGACTCAAGGCCGATACGCCCGCAGCCAACGTCCGCCGCGGTCCCAGCCTGGAAGCCGAGGTGATGGGGACGCTGCAAAACACGGCGGAGATCGTGGCCCAGGGCCGCAGCAGCGACAAACACTGGCTGAAAATTAGTTACCAGGGCCAGCCCGGCTGGCTGGCCACCGACCTGGCCGTAGACTCGGTGGCGCTGCGTCTGCTGCCCGTGATTGAGGCTGTGCCCACCGTGGCTGATGTGCCGGAGGCCGAACCTGCCGCTATGGTGGAAAGCAGTACCCCTCAGCCCCTCTTCTGCACCCTTGTGCCGATCCGTGGCTTTGGCAAAGTCTGGAGCGAGCACCCGGAAGTGAAAAACACCCTGGGCTGCGCCGACTCGTGGCAGAACGGCGAGCAGGCCACGCAGGCGGCGGTGCAGATTTTCCAGAACGGATTAATGGTCTGGCTGCAAGCCGATGGCTACTACAGCGGCGACCCGGTCTATGTCTTCTTTGCCGATGGCAGCTACCAGCGCTTTGGCGATTTGGGGCCGGCCGATCCAGCCAAAGTCGGGACCATTCCCACCGGCTTCTATGCGGTCGGCGATGAGTTCAGCAAAGTCTACTGGGAAGGGACCGGGGCGCAGGTCAAGGAACGGCTGGGTTACGCTATCGGCCCGGCCAGCGACAGCGCCGGAGCGTTCCAACAGTTCAGCAACGGCCGCATGTTCTGGACAGAAACGATAGACCGGATCTTTGTGATCTACGAATATGGCTACTTTGAAGGCCAGACCTACATAATGGTCCATACCTGGCACAGCTACGAGGATACCTTCTAAATAAACTTTGGCAATTAAATTGGTAGGGGATATTGAGTTCCAACAAGTTCCCAGGCTCTTACGGGACCTTGTTGGAACTCGTAGGGATGCGTTACTATCTAAAATTCCGGCTTGCCCATCTTTAAGTCATCAAAAGTAAATGTGGCCGGATTGGCCTCGTCAAAGTTGTCCACCATCAAGCCGAATGTGCCGCCGCTGTAAGTTGCATCGCTCACACTGTCCACCTGCTGGCCGTTGATGTAGAAGCGGTAGGTGTCGCCCTGCCCCTCCACGGTCAATACGTTCGCCCCGCCCTCATCCGGGTCGATCAAGCTGGAAGCGGTCCAGTCAATCAACGGAAGCATCTGATTGCCCTCGGTCTTCTCGACCGTGTAAAACCCGTCACCGCTGATGCGGAAGGCGTAGAAGTCATCGCCTTCCTGGCCGGGCTGCACCCGGAAAATCAGACCGTAGGCATTGTCTATCGCCCCGCTGTAACTGGCCGTAGCTTGCAGCAGAAAATCGGCGGGCAGGTCTTGCTCCGGGTAGTAGTCGTAGATCGCGCCCGGGGCCGGTTTCAGCTCAAAGACGTACTGGCCCGCAGGACTGTAATAGCCCTGTCCCCACGCCTGCTCCACCTCGTCGTTGATGAGGCCGCCGGTTGAGTCGCTAAAATCGTCGGCAAAAATCTCGCCGGCAAAAGCGGGCGGCGGCGGACCGGCCTGCTCCTTGCTCACCCCGGAGATGAGGATGTCGAAGCTGTAGAGCATATCGTTGAACTCGGCGCTTAGTTCATCAAACCTGGCGTCCAGGGCCGACACCCGCACCACATAGGTTGTCCCCTCCACCGGCGTCGAGGCGACCACGTAACCGTAGTAGGGCTGGCCGTTCAGGTCGTAGGCAAAATCAATTGTCTGCCCGTCATAAGCGCCCAGCACGTAATCCTGCACATCGCCCAGAAATTGCAGATTTTCAAAGTCGCCATCTTGACTCAACGTGTCAATCACATCCTGAACCGCCTGGCTGTTGGCCTGGGCCGGCGAGGACGCATCGGGATAGCTCCGGCGCGAAACGGTCACCAGGGCCGAACTGGACGCGTCCACAAAGTTAACCGAGCCGCCTGGGCCTGTCTCCACCTGCCACGACTCCGGGTAGAGCAAAGCAAACCCCAGCGTCTCATTGACATACGGCCTAAAACCGTCCACCGCCGCGGCTTGCTCGTTGAGCACAAACAGGCCCTCATACTGCTCGTACTTCCGGCCGTCCAGGTCCTCGGCAATAATGCCGATCACGTAGTTGCCGCTGGGCGCGGGCGTCGTTTCCAGAATAAAGGGCGTCTCGCCAAAAGTCAGCGTGCCGCCCTCGCGGACATACTTCTCCCGCCCCTCGTTGCCGGGCAGGCTCAGGTCGTCGCCCCGCTCCAGCACGGTGAACTGGTCGCCTGGCTGGGGGACAATCTGGCGCGGCGCGCCGACCGCCTGGGTAATGCCGCTGGTGAAGCCAAACACCTCGGTCATGGCGTCGTCGCGAAAATACATCTTAGCGTAGCGCGGCTCGCCGCCGCTGGCAAAACGATACGTCCCACCGACTGCGTAGGTCGGCGTTTCGGGATCGTAGGCCACCGGCTCAAACAGGGCCTTGACTGAGGTCGTGCCGTCGCTGATCGCATAAACCGTCGGCTCCCACTCAAACTCAACGTTTACTCCTCCCTGGGGCCAAACCGGGTAGGCCACCCCGCCGATGGTCTGGCTCTCCTCGGCGCTCAGGAAATCTATATCCTCGATCAGCAGGGCGTCTTCGCGGGGCAAAAAGCGGCCGATAAAGCTGTAAACGTAAGCCAGCCGGTCACCGCTGACTTCGGTTTGGATCGTCACCGGCGCGGTGATGGTGGCAACCTCCGCCGACAGGGTCAGCGGGGCCAATTGGATCGGCTTGAGGCCGGCAGCAGGCAGGGCGCGGCTGGCCCCACCCCCGGCTGCGCGGAAAACACCGTTATCCATCAGGTACTGGACCACCTCCAGCGGGTAGCCATACTGCATGACCAGCAGCAGCGGGATTTCCTGCGGCCCAAAGCCTGCGTTTTCTAACGTGGCAATGTCATTTTGAATCGTCTCCCAATCAGCTTGGCTGATCCCCGCCGGGGGCTGGCTGCTGGGCTGAGCCGACACGGGTTCGACGTCGGGCCGGCTGTAATTTGCGGGCGCGGCCTTGCCGGTGTGGAAGAAATAGAGGTAGTCATCCCACTTGGAAGTTTGGGCAAAACGCTCGGCGACGGTAGTGTAACCGAAGTTGTCTGCCGTGCCGTAGATCTGGCCGGTCGGGAAGTAAATGGTCACCCCGGTCGAGCCGGGCCGGTTGGAACCGTGTTTTTCGGCCAGAATGGTCTGCTTAAGGGCGGCAAAGACCTGCTCCGCCGCGTCGGCCACGCCCCCGTCACGGCTCAATTC
Organism: Anaerolineales bacterium; assembly: GCA_015075185.1. GTDB lineage: Bacteria > Chloroflexota > Anaerolineae > 4572-78 > J111 > DSQQ01. The sequence goes on from JABTUW010000001.1 coordinate 2,328,456, forward strand.
CGTGGCCAGTTGGGCAAAGTGGCCCAGGTCAATGTAGGGTGAAGGCGTCTCCTCGCCAAAGATACTTTGAAACGCCTGGGCGTAAGCCCGCGCCTGGGCCGTTGCTTTGGGGTTAACCTGAGCCAGGGCCGTGGCCAGGCTGTCTACGGCGGCGTTCACTTGGGGAATAGCCGCCAGGTTAACCGCGGTCAGGGTGACATCCCGGCCTTTGGCTTCGGCCACCTCCTCGGGTGTGGTCTCACCCCTAAAGTTGAACTCCTGGGCCACCAATTCGCGGCGCGACTCGTCGTCGAGGATGCGCAGGTCATAGTCAATATAACTCTCAACCACCAGCCTGGAAAGTTCCGCCCCATCCATCCCCGGTTTCTGCCGCAGCTCGGCCAGGAAGCCGCCGTAGGCCCAGCCCAGGGCCGGCTCGACTTCCTGCGAAGCAACGGCGTAGTGGGCGTGCGGCTCCAGGGCGGTAAACACTTCAAGCTGGCCCATCAGGCAGGCGTCAAAGCCGATCAGGTCAAATTTATCAATTCCGGTCTGCTGGCGGGCTTTTTCCAACGCCCGGTCCAGCTCCATCAGCCAGATACCGTCCACGCCAAAGAGTTGGGCCACAACCACCCGGTCGCGCCCCAGGCCGCCGGGGGCCGGATCATTCCAGCCGCCGGGCCAGCCCGCACCGTGATCCGACATAATCAGGGCGTATTTGCGGGCCGGGTAATTTGTCACCGCCCAGGTAATAAAATCCACCAGGGTCTCGCCGTCGGCCATGTTCACCTCGCCCAGGTCGGCCACCTCTTGCGAGCCAATCTCGCGCAGGTTCCGGTCCGGCGTGAGGTAGAAGCGCTTGGCTCCGGTCCAGTTGCCCATGCCCTTGTAAGCGCCGCGATACCGGTCTATCTGCGAGACGATATTGACCTGGTCGCTGGAGCCGACCAGCTCGGCTTCATTAAAATCAACCAGGATGTCGTACTCCAGGATTTCGTCGTCGGCGTCCTGGTAGAGCATGATGGTCCATTCGGCCCCGCCCTGGCTGGCCGGTTGTTGGTCGGTGGCCTGTCCCACGGGCACATCGCCGCCCGGTTCCTGGGCCAGCACTGTAGGTGCGCTTGGCTGAGTTGGCCGGCTGGTCGCAGTCGGCGGCTCGGCCACCACAGGTTGAGTCGGCACAGCGGGCTGCGGGCGGGCAGTAGGCGTGACCACATTCACTTCCACACCACCGCAGGCCAGCCCCACCGCCAGCACAAGGCTGCTGATCCATAACAGTCCCATCCGTTGTTGTGACACTTGCAGGATTAGGTTAGACATAGTTACATCTTCCTTTGTTAGAGAGGAGTCTATACCCAGATTTTGGACAGGCCACAGAAGTTTTCGCGAGGCGTACCTCTGTGGCCTCATTCCTAAAAACCGGGATGGCCCTGTTTGAGTGGGATAAGGTGATTGGCGCTCAAATTTTACCACCAATCTGATTCAAATGAAATAAAATGGGGCAGGTCTTAGACCTGCCCCCCTGAAAATCCAATACATCGTTCTATTCTGTTGCCGGGGTACCGACGGTTAAATCGTCATAGTAGAAAGTCACCGGGTTTTCCTCGTCGAAGTTGTTGGCAATAATGCCGAGGGTCCCGACGCTGTGAGCAGCGTCGGTAAAGGTAGTGACCTGCTGGCCGTTGATGTAGAGGTTGTAGGTGTCGCCCTGGCCGAGCACGGTCAACACGTTGGCCCCCAACTCGTTCTGATCAATCAGTTCCGAGGCCGTCCAGTCAATGAGGGTACTCGCCCCTTCTGCATCCACCCGCTCGACGGTATAGAAGCCGTCGCCGGAGATGCTGAAGGCGTAATAACCATTCTCGCTCTGCCGGAAGATGAGGCCATAACCATTGTTCTGAGCCCCTTCATAACCAGTGGTCACTTGCAGCATAAAGTTATCGTCCAGGGTTACCCCTTCATAGTAATCGTAGATAGGGCCGGCATAAGGGTTCAGTTCCATCACATACTGTTCTATATCGCTGGCGTAGTAACCCCGGCCCCAGTCGCGCGCTTCCTGGGCGTCTACCAGACCGCTGGCCGGGTCGGTAAAATCGTCCATCGCGGATTCGGCAAAGGCGGGCGGAGCCGTACCCACTTCTTCCTTGCTCACCCCGGAGATGAGGATATCAAAGTTCTCCAGCGTGATATTGAAATTGGTCACGGCGCTGTCCAGGTCGGCGTCGGCGGCGACCATCAAGATACTGTAGGTCACGTCGGGTGTGGGCGTTGTCACCACGATAAAGCCGGATTGAGGCTGGCCGTCCTGTTCATAGGTAAAGTCCAACTCCCGGCCATCAAACGCCCCGACGATAATATCGGTGGTTTCACCGACGTATTGCAGGTTTTCCAGCCCCTCGAGTTGGTTCAAAAAGTCAACATTGCCCTGGATCGCCTGCTCGTTGGCCTCCTGAGTGCCGGCGGCGTCGGGATAACTTTCTTTGTAAATAATGGCAAAGGCCGAGTCGTCGGCGCTGGAGAAGGTAACTCTGCCGCCTTCCAGGTCTTCTTCGGGGTCCAGCCAGGTATCCGGGTAGAGCAGGGCAAAGCCAAGCTCTTCGTTGGCATAGGACTGAAAGCCTTCTACGGCGGAAGCCTCGCTATTTTCGACAAACAGCCCTTCGTACTGTTCCTGGGTTTGACCATCCACATCCTCGGCAATAAAACCCAGAATGTAGCTGCCGGCAGGCGCGGGAATATCCTCCACAAAGAAGGGTTCTGCGCCAAAGGTCAGCGTGCCCCCTTCGCGGCTGAAATCCTCGCTCTCGGCTGTCTCGCTCAAGTTGAAACCCTGTTCCAGCACGGTGAACTGATCGCCCGGCTTCGGCGTGATCTCCCGCGGGCTGCCGCCGCCACTGATGTCGGCGCCGGTAAAACCAAAAACCTCGGTCAATTCGCCGTCGCGAAAATAAAGGGTAGCCGCGCGCTGCTCGCCGCTGCCGGCAAAGGTGTAGATACCGTCGGTGGAGTAGGTCGGCGACTCGGTGTCGTAAGTGTCAGGACTCAGCAAGGCCCGGACTGAATGGGTCCCATCGCTGATGGCGTAGATGTACGGCTCCCAAACGTAATCAACGCTGACACTGCCCTCCGGCCAGACCGGGTAAACCACCCCATCAACCTCGTCGTTCTGATCGGCAAAAATGTAATCCAGGTCCTCGATGATCAATACCTCTTCATTGGGCAGAATCCGGCCAATGAAGGTGTAGATGTAAGACAGCCGGTCGCCGCTGACTTCGCTGGTCAAGTTGACCGCCTGGCCGATGGCCGCAACTTCGGCAGAGAGGGTCAGCGGGGCCATCTGCAGCGGTTTGACGCTGGTGGCTTGCTGCTGGGCCTGATTTAATTGCTCTCCACTGGTAACCAGGCCGCCGTACGCCTCTTCCAAATCCACCGGGGCGGCCACAGATTCGGCTTCCGGCCCGGCGGCTACAATTCCACCCTGCGTGCCAACATAATGGAAGTTGAGAAATTCATCCCATTTGGTTTCAGCGGCAAAGCGGGAAGCGACCTGGGTATAGCCAAAGTTATCCCCCACGCTAAAAAGTTCGCTGGTCGGAAAATGGATGGCCACACCGGTGGCCCCGGGACGTTCCGGCCCGTTCTTTTCCGCTACAATCGCCTGCCCGAGCGCGGCGTTAAGTTCATCCGCCGCAGCGCTGACCCGGGCGTCGCCGCTCAACTGGACGGCCAATTGGGCAAAGTTGGCCAGGTCAATGTAAGGCGAAGGCATTTCATCCCCAAAAATAGTAGTGAAAGCCTGGGCATAGGCTCGCGCCTGGGCGACAACCCCCGGATCAATATTGACCAGGCTCGCCGCTAACTTATCCAGAGCGGCGTTTACGGCCGGAATGCCGGCCAGATTGACCGCCGTCAAGGTGATATCTGTCCCGCTGACCTCAGCCACCTCCTGCGGCGTCACCTGACCTTCAAAGCCATAGGCTTCGGCCACAAAAGCCTGGCGGGCGGTGTCGTCAACAATGCGCTGGTCCTGGTCAATGTAGCTGTTGACGATATGCTGGCCTAATTCTGCCCCATCCATGCCGGGATTGTTGGCCAGCTCGGTTAGAAAACTGGTGTAGGCCCAGCCGAGAGCCGGCTCGGTTTCTTGCGAGGCTACGCTATAGCGCGCATGCGGCACCAGCGCGTTAAAGACTTCCAACTGGGCCATCAGGCAGGCGTCAAAGCCGACAAATTCAAACTGGTCAATCCCGGCCTGCGCGCGTGCTGCTTCCAGGGAACGGTCAATCTCCATTAAATATAACTGGTCGCCAAAATTTTGAGCCAGCAATACATCGTCTACTCCCAGCCCGCCCGGGTCCGGGTCGCCAAAGCCGCCGGGCCAACCCGCGCCGTGGTCCGACATGATCAGGGCATATTTGCGGGCTGGGAAGTTGGCCGCCGCCCAGGTGATAAAATCCACCAGGGTTTGCCCGTCGGCCATATTCAACTCACCCAGGTCGGCTACTTCCTCCGAGCCAATCTCGTCCAGGTTGTCATCCTGGGTCAGGTAAAAACGCTTGGTGCTGGTCCAATCGCCCATCCCATCGTAAGCGCCGATATAGCGGTCTACCTGGGCCACGATATTCACCTGATCGGTCGAGCCGACGCGCTCAGCCTCGTTAAAGTCAATCATTATGTCCCGTTCCAGAATTTCGTCGTCGGCGTCCTGGTAAAGCATGATGGTCCATTCGGCTTCGCTCTGGGCAGCGGGGCGAGCGGCAGCATTCTGCGGCGGAACGGCGGCTGAGGCGGTAACGCCGTCAAAGGCCAGCCAACTCAACAAGACGAGGCAGAGAGCCAAGAAGGTCCATAATCTGGTGGATAAGTGGGGCGAAGGTTTAAGCATCTTTATTCTCCTTGAGGAAGGGAAATTTAGTTACTACTGCTTTTGGGCAGCAGTGGGATAAGCCAAGAGAGGAAGGCATCGGTAGAGCGGGTCTGCATCAACACCCGGCCCGGGCCGGTCAAGTCAACCACCAGTCCTTCGCCGCTGAGCAAGGTTGACTTCAGGCCGCCCACCCGGCGGGTCTGAAAGCCCACCTTTTCGCTGAAAGCGACGATATGGCCGGTATCAATGGTATATTTCTGACCAGCCGCCAGGGTCATATCGTGGACTGCGCCATAACTGCCCAGGATCAACGGGCCGGAACCGCTCGCTTTGAGCAGAATCAAGCTGCCTGAGCCAAAGAACCCTTTCGCGCCGCCCCAACTGGTACTGATTTCCACCGTCTGTGATGAAGCGACAAAAGCCCCGGATTGGACCAACATGGTTTCGTTGGCCAGTTCAAGCACAAACATGTCGCCGGGTAGAGCCGGGGCCAGGTTAAGTTCACCTCCCTCGGCCTGCGCTCTATAGGTATTGACAAAGAAGGACTCGCCGCCCAGCACCGACCGGGCCAACGATTTCAAGAAACCACCTTGCATTTTTGTCTCGATAATGACTCCCGCCGACATGCTGACCATCGAACCGGCCTCGACCCGGATCTCCTCACCCGGTTGGAGCTGCACCCGGGTCATCGAGAAAGAGGGGCGATAAAGAATTTCGGTTTGCATAAAGTTATCCTTTCCTGCAATAAGCCAAATTTAAAGTTTACCTGGCGGACATCTGGGGATGCTTCAGCCCTAAAAATTGGACCTGCTAAATCTGGTCCACCTTTTGGGAGCCAGCCTGAGAGCCGGTTCAAATTCAAGCACCCACACTTCGGGATTGTCTTCCCAGCGTTCGCCGGGGTCCGAATTCATGATATTCCAGGTACCCATAAAGATCTTCAAAGCCCACTGTGCATCGCTGACCCCCTCTTCGAGGGAAGTGAGGGGCAGTTCCTTTAGGGCCTCGGCCTCGGTCAGCTCTTGCAGGCGCTCGCGGCGGATGGCCGTGATTCTGATATTGCCGACCGTCTTTTTGGCCAGGCCCGGCTGCACCGAGTAAGTTTTGCCGACTTCATAGAGGGGCTTGGGAACGCCGGCGTCGGCGGTACTAATGACCTGGAGAATGGGCCGATTGGGGTCGGTTTCATCCATAACAGCATAGTCGCCTTCCCGTACCAGCCGCCGTGTTCGGGTTTTTTGACCACTAGTAACATATTTCCAAGTGTGTTCAAATAGCATAGGTATCTCCTCTGAAAACAGTAGACGGTAGACAGGAGATTTATACACCCCTGCTACCCTGCCGGATGCCCCGCACCCGGCAGTACCTTTTCATTGTTGGTGGTGTACGTTAGCTCGTAACGGCTCCTAAAGAAGTGAGGGTTATTTGTTTTATTTGGAGAGGGAGGCTCCTCTGGGTGATGATGTGATACTCAGGCTGGGTTATGGCGATGGAAGAGGCCTATCGCCAGTGGCAATAAGTTGAGACGCTCAATCTCGTTTAACCGGCAGGTGCGGCGAGGTAATATTGATCCCGACTGCATCTACCGGGCGCTTGACTTCTTTGGTCGTCCAGGCAATATCCCAGACCACGTGGGTGCGCTTATGCACCCGGTAATCCCACCAGCCCAACATGCGGGCATAGCCTTCCAGCACCGCCAGGACAAACAGAATCCAGATGAGCCGTAGCGCCCCCCAGATTTCATCCAGAGCCAGTTGAAACAGGCGCGGGGCATCCATGCTGGAGACTTCGTAGCCGTACTTGGCCTTGAGATGCAAATGACCGGCATGGTTGCGTCGCCGCTGCTTGATAAAGTCTTGCACGGTTTCCGGCCCCATATTGAAGACGACCGCATCGGGGGCATAGCGCACCTGTAAGCCGCGCCGGATGACCAGCGCTTCGACAAAAGCTTCGTCCATGGCCACATCGGGAGGGATCCGGTCGAACACTTTGCGGAAGGCAATGAGTTCACCCAGGCGAGGAATTTCCAGGCACAGTTGGTGCTCCATCTTTAAACGCAGGTGGGACAGAAAACCGACAATATGCTCCGGCGTGTTGACCGCCACTTTGTGCGCGCCGGTCATGCCGACGGCTGGATCGGCAAACATGCGGACCATGTTTTCAATCGCATCTTCGTGGGGAATGGTGTCGCCGCTTTCCAGGACACAAATATCTTCTTGAGCGTGGCTGAGAAAAATGTTGATGGCGCTGGTTTTGCCCTCGCGCTTTTCTTGGATGTAGAGCTGAATGCGCGGCTCCTGGGTCACAAATTCCTGGACTATGGCAATGGTCCGGTCGGTGCAACCCGAAGCCACGACGATAATTTCGCTGATTTCGACGGTGTGCAGCCGCTGATTCACCATGGCCCGCAATATTTGGGCAATATTGGCTTCTTCATTGTGGGCGGTGATCCCCACACTGCACTTGATCAGCTTGGGTGGTTCAATGACAACGGTCATGCTCAATCAAACTTGTTTCTTTCCAATTCTGATTGATCGTTTGGAGGTAGTTTTTGGGTTAATTTTAAAAATAAAAAGGTCAAAAAGCTACCAGCGGCCATACCCAGGGCAATCGAAAAGTACTGTGACCAAAAGCCAGGAATATTGCCCAATCCCATCAGTACGGCCGGAATAATTGTCAAAATGCCGATGGTAAAGGCCAACAAAACTCCTCGTGCCGCCGATAAATCCGGCATCCATAATCCGGCCAGGGCAAAAATCCCAACACCTAGCGTGACCAGGCCAGCCTGAGTACCCCAGTAGCGCCAGGTCAACAGGTGGTTAGCCCAATCTAAAATGGTTACAATCAGTAAAAGAACTATATAAAAAAGTAAAAAGGCCACCCATGACGATTTGCCAGGATTGCTTTTCATGCCGGGCAGCCTACTGAACATAATAAAACATCGGTTTAGATACGTTTGCCAAGTAGTCAACTGGTGCCTCCATTTTACCACATTCCCGAATTGCTGTCATATTAGGCGACTACTCAGGTGACTGGCGCTTTTGCCTTCTGACAGGAGGGTTAAGAACAGGCAAACTTATCATTCACCAGGAGCCGGTCACCTCTAGTCTGATTGGCAAGGTTCAATTTATGCCTCCATCGTACCGCAATAGTGTGACCGGCGTCATTAGTACTCTTGTCCAGACTCAATCCTCAGGCTCGATTTCAGTGTGACCTGGCTAATGGTAAGGAAAGGGTGGTGTTTCGGGGCCGCGCTCCAGGTGCAGTTTGACCTGCTTGGCAAATTGTCCTCGTGGCATTAAGACCTTACGCTGGCAGGTAAGGCAAATCAGGCCAATATCGGTGCCCAAACGAACAACACGCCAGTCGGTCCCTCCACAAGGATGAACCTTGCGCATGCGCACGATATCGCCCAGACGAATGTCAGTTGGGTCAATCATTGTCGAGGGTGGGTTTTAGACCAAAACGACCACGCCAGGTGTTAACCCGAGAAAGAAAATGAATCCAGGCCGGGGTAAGCCGGCCGTACGTCCTGGCCTGGGACAGCCCAGCGCGGAACTCGGCGGCAGTACAAAAGCCCGGCATTTCCAGATAAGCCGCCCCAATCTCCATTGCCGTGTGAGCGTCGCTGCCAGCGGTAGTGGACAAGGCATGGACTGTGGCAAAGGCTCTGGCTCTTTCGTTATACCTGGGCAGGAGAGCGCGCGCATTAAAGGCTTCAATGGCGTCAAGTTGGGGTAACATGGTTTCCAACATCCTCTCCGTCCAGCCGGAGCGATGGCGGTCAAAGGGATGGGAGACGCTAATGACCGCGCCTTGAGCTTGCAGCCGCTTGAGTGTCTCCTGAGGCGAGAGGCGCGGCGGCACCCATTCGCTCACAAAAAATGCCAGAATTTCGCCGTATTCGGTCAAAATCTCCTCGCCAATGATGACAAACTCTGGATCAAGCCGGTGGGCCGCCAAAGCGCCGTCGAGGGTATTGTGGTCGGTAATGCAGATGCGGTCCAGGCCCCTGAGTTTGGCAACCCTGATCACGTCGGCAGGATGAAGCACACCATCCCTGGAAGCGCAGGTGTGCATGTGCAGGTCTACTTTGAGAGTTGAAAGAGTCATGAGCGGTCAGTAATCAGTAATCAGTAGCCAGTAGTCAGTAGTCAGACAGAGGTTACGACCTGTAATTGGCAACCTGTTCCTTGAACCTGCTACCTTGCTACTTTGCGGGCCAACAGTTGAGCCGTGGCTCGCTGATCTTGATTCACTTCAGCATAAAACAGAATTTCAAAATCAGCAAAGGCAGTCTGTAGTTCTCCCGGCTGCAGCAAATAGTCGGGCCGGGTTGGCTGGCGGTTGGCCCGAAACCTTTGCTCGGCCGTCAAGGTTTCATAAACCAGCCAGCCGCCCGGCTGAAGACAAGCTTTGATTAAAGGAAAAAGCGGACGATATAAGAAAAAGGAAACCAAAATGACATCGTAGCTGTGGCGAGGCAGCCAGGGCCGTTCAAGATCGGCCACAATGAAGCGAATCGCCAGCCCTGCTTCGAGCGCACGCTGCCGGGCCAGGCGCAGTCCCTGGCAGGAAAGGTCAACTGCGTCTACCTGCAAGCCGTGCCGGGCCAGGGCCAGGCTGTGCCGTCCCGCGCCGGCGGCGACATCCAGCGCCCAGCCGTGTTGCGGTAATTGGGGCAAACAAACGGCGACAAAAGGCGTTGGCTCCTGCCGTTCTTGAGGCGTGAAAGCGGCGTAACGTTCATCCCACCGTTGACGAGGAGACTGTGGACAGAAGGTGGCAGACGGGGAAGGGCAAAGGCAATGATCTGAAGGGTCACTCATAGGCGACTTTTGGACCACCGTTTACCAGCCTTCATCTGGATTTAAATGCCGGAGGGGAGCAGTGGTTGAAGCCATGTCCTCTTTTGGTTCTCCCTGACCAGTCCCCAAAAACATACCGCGCCAGATAGCGATGGTTAACACGCCCAGTAAGATCGCAAACCAGAGGGTACAAAAGCGAATGAGCAAGGTGGCCGTGGCGGCGCTGTTCTCCGGCAAATGCGCTAGCGCCTGAAGCATGCCGGTCATGGTCACTTCCGCCGCCCCCAGACCTCCCGGTAAACTTGAAACGCCGCCCAAAATCGAGCCAAGGGCCAGAATAAAAACGGCGATAGCGGCCAGATCAATCCCGCCATTGATCCCCAATCCACGTAAAACCAGGTAGAAGGCCAGCCCTTCAGCCGACCAGGAAACAAGCCCCAACCCCAGGCCAACCAGCAAATTTTTGAAGCTCAACAGCACCCGCGTGTTCTCGTAGAGCGTATGCAGGTGATGCACAAAGCGAGAGACCAGGGGCAGGTGTTCCCCCCCATTCAACAAGGCCAGGGCCAATGGACGAATTTGGAGGAGGGCGATGCCCGCCGTAATCAGCGCAAGAATAGAAACGGCGACCGTCCAATATTGCGGGTAAGCCAACACCCCCAGCGTGGCCAGCAGGGCCAGGGCCATACCGTCAATGATCCGGTCAACTATGGTCGAAGGAGCCAATTTGATCGGGTCGGCGTTGGCCAAATTTTTGAGCCAGAGGACTCGCACCAATTCGCCCACCTTGCCCGGCGTTAAAGTCAGGGCAAAGCCGCCGATAAAGACGCGAAAACTGGTCCAAAAAGAAATCTGCTTTAGCCCGATCTGGCCCAGGTAGTAATGAAAACGAATTCCCCGCAGAAAATAGTTAACCAGCGTCAGGCCCAGGATAGCGGGCACTAAAGACCATTGAAAGTTGTGGAGCAAACGGCCCATTTCCCGCGCATCACCGTAGAAAATAAGGCCGACAAACACGGCTAAGGCCAGACCGAAACCGATGACAAGTTTACGACGAAGATTACCATTAAACAAAACGGCTATTCACCTCTGAGAATATTCCTTAAAATCTTAAGTGCCCGCTCCCTATCTGTCAAACTCCAGAAAAATAATTCCGGCATAGATGAACAAGCAAGACTTAAATCCACCCTCGGCGGCGGAAAAACCAAAGCATACCAATCACAATTAAGATAAAAACTCCCCAAACATAGAAATAACCATACTGCCAATGAATTTCAGGAAAGTTCTCAAAATTCATGCCGTAGATGCCCGCGACAAAAGAGAGGGGTAAGAAAATAGTCGAGACAATGGTTAGGGCTTTCATCACTTCATTAAGGCGATTGGAGGTGGCCGAGAGATAGGTGTCGAGTGTGCCGGTGACGACATCCCGAATCGACTCGCTCAGATCGTGGATGCGCACCAGGTGATCGTAAATATCGCGATAATAGATGTGGTGCTGGGCGGTAATCTGGGGCAAATCATCCCGGCTGAGGCGGTTCATCACCTCGCGCTGGGGAGCGATTATCCGGCGCAGCGTTGAAATACTATGCTTGAGCGAGAGGATGCGCTGCAGGATCGCGGGTTTGGGCCGGGCCAGCACGTCATCCTCCAGCCGGTCAATCTCGTCGTCCATGGCATCGAGCAGGGGCATAAACTCGTCTACCAGCCGGTCGAGAATGGTGTAGCACAGAAAATCAGGCCCGTTTTCAAGGGGCCGCGTGTCCCGTTCCAGCCGCTCCCAGACGGCCTGCACCGGGGCCATTTTTGCCGCCAAGTGAGAAGTAACCAGGTAATTCGGTCCCAGAAAGCAGTTCAGTTCGATCGTATCCAGGTGATCCAGCGGAAACTCCGGCTGGAGGGCGTGGACGATAATAAAAAGATAACTGCCAAACACATCCACTTTGGGTGCTTGGTAGCCGTCGTTCGAGCAATCTTCTATGGCCAGGGGGTGAAAGTGAAACACATCTTGCAGAACGGCCCGAAGTTCCTCCTCCGTTGGCTGCTCCAGGCTGACCCATAACAGCCCTTCCGGGTTTTGCAGGACCTCGGCCATTTGGTCCGGGCTAAGATTAAATTGGCGAGGCGCATCTTTGGGACAGAAGATTGAGCGGATCATACGCGATTTTCTCTGTACGGTATCAATTGCTATTCCACCAAATGTACCCAGGGCAGCGTGGTCTGTACTACTCGCGCTAATCGCCGGTCGGTCGTCCAGAACTCGGCGTTCACGTGCTCGGCCAGGGCCAGGTAGTGAGCGTCATAAGCGGCCGGGAGAGAAAATTGCCGGGCTAGAATAATGGCGCGTTGATGCAGATTGGCTTCGGTATGTAGCGCTATATCAAAACTAAGTGCGGTAGCCAGAGCTTTGTCCGCTTGCTCCGGCAGCAGTAGCCCTTGCAGAACATAACGATGGACTGCATTACTTATCTCGTAGTACAATAATGTAGGGGCTATGAGAGGATGCTCGGCTTCGTGCCAGGATGTCCAGAGGTTAGTAATCTGAGTTGCCTGAGCACCTCCGATAACCAATTGAATAAGAATATTGGCATCAATGCAAATTGCTGAGGAGCTGCTCATCTCGTTCATCTCTCATTTGACGTATTAGCTCCTCAGAGGAGGGCAGAGGCTGGTCGCCCAACTGAGCCGCAATTTCCTCCCGCAGTTGAACTGCTTGCGCCAGGGTTTCGCGCCACGTTTCCTTTTGTTTAGCCATCTTCAGCCGTTCATATTCAGCAATAGAAAGAACAACAACCTGAGGTTTACCCCCTCGCTCGACAATAACCGGCTCTTGCCCCTCGATGACCTGCTGCATTAATGCGCCGAAATGAATCCGGGCTTTGGTGGCACTGACTACACGTTCCATAATCACCCCTCATTGATTAATCAATTGATTAATCATATTTTATTTCTTTCAGGAGAGAAGTCAAAGGAGGCGCTACCCCGCCGGGTCGTGCAGCATCCGCCCGATCAAGCGCAGCGTCTTCTCTAACTCCGCCTGCCAGACTTCGGTTTTGGGGTGGAGCGGCAGCGAGATTTGGCGCGGGGTGACTTTGGCCGCCGGGCTGAGGCGGCGCTGCAGGCCGGCCCGGTCAACTTCCTGCAGGGTGTCGGCCCGGATGATAATTTGACCCGTTTCGGTCAGGATGGCCTTGACCCCGGCTTCCAGCGCCAGGATTTTGAGCCGGAGTTGGTAGAGCAGATTTGCCACCGGCTCCGGCAGCTCGCCGAAACGGTCTTCCAACTCTTTAGCCATCTCGTCAATGCCCTTGAGGCTGATCACTCCGGCCAGCCGGCGGTAGAGCCGCAGGCGCAGCTTTTCTTCCGGCAGGTAATCCTCCGGCACGTAGGCCGGGATAGGCAGATTCAGTTGCAGCCCTTCGGCCAGGGGATTGAGGTAGGTAGCGGCCTCTTCACCCGTAACCAGTAGCGGCGATTCGCCGCGCAGTTCACGGACAGCCTGGGCCAGCAGCCGGGTGTACAGGTCAAACCCGACGGCGGCAATCTGGCCGTGCTGCCTGGCGCCCAGCAGTTCGCCCGCGCCGCGAATTTCCAAATCGCGCATGGCAATGCGGAAACCGGCTCCCAACTCGCTGGCCTCGGCGATGGCTTCCAGCCGCTTGCGGGCATCGGGGTTAGGTTCGTGGTGCTTGGGGGTCAACAGATAGGCATAGGCCCGCACCGCGCCGCGCCCGACCCGCCCGCGCAGTTGGTATAACTGGGCCAGCCCCAGCCGGTCGGCCCGGTCAATGAGGATGGTGTTGACATTAGGCATGTCCAGCCCATTTTCGATGATAGTCGTACTGACCAGCACATCAAACTCACCGGCCAGGAAGTCAATCATGACCCGCTCCAGGTGGCGCTCGCTCATCTGGCCATGCGCCACCTCGACCCGCGCCTCCGGCACAATATTGCGGATATGGTTAGCCATCTGCTCGATGCCCATGACCCGGTTGTAGACAAAGAAAACCTGCCCGCCCCGATCCAGCTCGCGCAGAATGGCGGCGCGGATCAACGCCTCGTCGTACTCGGTGATGGTGGTCTGGATGGCCAGCCGCTCGTCGGGGGGAGTGTCAATGGTGCTCAAATCACGCACCCCGCTGAGCGACATATGCAGCGTGCGGGGGATGGGCGTGGCCGTCAGGGTCAGTACATCCACATCGGTGCGCATAGCCTTGAGCTTTTCCTTGTGCTTGACCCCAAAACGCTGCTCTTCGTCAATCACCAGCAGGCCCAGGTTGCGAAATACGACATCCTTTTGCAGCAGCCGGTGCGTCCCAATGACAATATCGGTGACGCCGCTGGCCAGGTTTTTGAGTGTTTCCTCTTGCTGATGAGGGGTGCGGAAGCGCGACAGCATCTCAATTTTGACCGGGTAAGAGGCCATCCGCTGCTGGAAGGTTTGAAAGTGCTGTTGGGCCAGGATCGTCGTTGGAGCCAAAATCGCGACCTGTACGCCGTCTGTCACGGCTTTGAATGCCGCTCGCAACGCCACTTCGGTTTTGCCGTAGCCCACATCGCCGCAAATGAGCCGGTCCATGGGCCGGGGCTTTTCCATATCAACCTTGACTTCGGCAATAGCCCGCAGTTGATCCTCGGTCTCGACGTAAGGGAACGCATCCTCGATTTCGCGCTGCCATTCCGTATCGGGGCTAAAGGCCCGGCCCGGCGTAACCTCCCGCTTGGCGTAAATCTCCAGCAGTTCCTTGGCAATTTCTTCGACCGCCTTTTTGGCCCGGCGCTTGACCGTGTTCCAATCGGCATTGCCCAGCCGGTTGAGCATAGGCGTGGTTTCGTCCATGCCGACGTAACGGGCCAGCCGGTCAGCCTGGTGGATAGGCACGTACAGCTTGTCGTTATTGGCGTAGCGAACTTCCAGGTACTCCCGCTCGACGCCCTCAAAATCCAGCTTGACCAGTCCGGCATAACGGCCAATCCCATGCTCGATATGGACCACCAGGTCACCGGGATTGACATCGGCAAAAAAGGTTTCGGGGGTGACGCCTTTGCGCGGTTTACGCTGGCGCAGCGCTGTCGGTTTTTTCCAGCCAAACAATTCGGAGTCTGACATGATAGTGAGCAGCGCCGGGCTGTCAGCCTCACCTCGCATGACCCAGCCTTCCACTAACATGCCATGAATGAGGGTGATACTGGCGGATGGCGGGGGAGGGTCGCCCGGGGTCAGGCTTTCCAGCGGCGTTACGGTCAGGCCGGCCTGCTCATCCAGTAGATGGCTCAGCCGGGCTGTCTGGCGGCTAACCAGGACCACCCGTTCTTTTTTTTGTTTCCGCTCGACAATTTCCCCAACAACATTTTTAACCTGTCCGCCAAAGGCGGGAGCTGGAATGAAGGTGGAAACAAAGAGGGGGGGGTGGGGGTCGGGGGTTGGGGGTTGGGAGTCGGTTGACAATTCACTGTTGATTGTTGACCATTGGCTATTAAACCCTACCCCGCCCAATACAATGGGCCGATGCGCCGCCAGCACCGCGGATAATTCACTCCAACCAAAATAGGGATCAGGCCATTGACCCGGCAGGTCGCCGACATCGGTCAGGTCTCGTTTAAGGGTCCGCGCCTGGGTTTCCAGCTCATCCACCACCAAAGCCAGTTCTTCGGCATCTTCAATGAAGACCAGGGCGTCGCCAGTCAGGTAATCCAGCACCGATGCGCCGTGCAAATCCTCACCCCCTGGCCCTCTCTCCTTCAGGGAGGGGGGGTGAGATCCATCGTAAAAGAAAGGCAGATAATATTCAATCCCCCGGAAGGTAGCCCCGCTTTCGAGCCGGACCATGTCCTCCTCAAGGGCAAGCTTGGCACTGGGCTGCAAATGGGTCAGGTCCAATTGGCTCAGTTGAGCCGCGGCTTGCCGGGCATAACGGGGCAGCGGCTCGATGGCCGGGCCGACGGTGAAGCTGTTGAGGCGGGCGTCGGAGCGCTGCGTGACCGGGTCAAAATAGCGCAGGGAGTCAATTTCGTCCCCAAAGAGTTCAATACGGATAGGCATGGCTGCACTGGGCGGGAAGATATCGAGGATGCCGCCACGCCGGCTAAAACTGCCGGGCACTTCAACCACCTCTTCCGGCTGGTAGCCCAGCCCGACCCACTGCCCTATCACCTCATTTAAATTAATCTGCTGCCCCACGTTGAACTGCATCAAGGTAAATTCGCCGGGGGGGAGGGTATGGCTCATCAGCGCACGGGCGGAGATAACGAGCAGAGGGGCACCCCCGTGAACTCTGCCGAGCGAAGCGCGGCGAGGGGGCAGGTGGGGGCGGGGGGGTAGAGGAGACGCGGGATCTGGAGAGGCCAACTTGGTCGTTAGCAATTGATCATTGACTGTTGACTGTTGACCATTTTTATAGGCCACCAACGCCGAAAGCGCCGCCAGGCGGCCCTGGATGGTTTCGCTGCCCCAGGGGACTTTTTCGTGAGGTAACGAATCCGGGTCGGGCAGGCGGTAGACGCGGCTCGGTTCTTCGACCCAGGCTTGAATCTGCTCGGTCAGAATGCGGGCGCGGTCGGCCCGAGCCGTGATGAAGAGGATGGGCCGCTGGAGATCGGCGTGCAGGGCAGCCAATAAGGCGGGCCGGGCAGCGGTGAGCACCCCCAAGGGATGGCAGATTTCTGCGGAAAACTCACCGGAGTGGAGCGCGTCGGCCAGAGTTTGGTAAGCCGGTATTTGGTTGAACAGTTTGAGTAAGGGTGATAAATTCATCAAGTTGCTGTTTCACCAATAAGCAATGGTTAATTTTAACAACCAAGCTAAGTATTATAGCAAATAATCGCCAAAAGCTCGAATCAAAAATCCCCGCTGTTGGTAGCAGCGGGGATTTTGAATTAGTTTTGATCTAAGCTGCTCCTTGGGCAAGAAATGGCAACTTTGGCAAGTTGAGATGTGTTAGAATGGCGTCACAGTCAAATAAATGACAAATCAGCCCAAAGGTGCAAGTACGGAGTTGGTAGGATGTTATCGGCAATAAGATTACCCCTGGTTTGGATAAAATTTGGTCAGTCGGGAGGTATATTTTGTCGAAGACGGCCATCATCGTATCTCAGTGGCCAAATCGTGGGGTGAGGACGAGATTGAGGCGGAAGTTACCGTCTGGGAGATGACCACCTTGTTAGCTTAATACCGTCCTATCTTCATTGGCGTTGCTGCTCAGGACCGGAGCGGACAACCGGCAGTTTATATTGTTACCAGGTCCAAGTCATGGTAAAATGAGTCACGTTACCACCCAAGTTTTTAATCGTCTTTGCTGCGTGATCCCCATGACTTACAAACAGATAGTAACTGATCCCGATATTATTGGCTTGGAAGCAGCCGCATTAGACCTTAACAAAATTCTGCTGGTAGACGATGTTCCGGAAAATCGCCTCCTGCTGCAATTAATGTTCAGGGATGCCGAGTTTACCTTGAGCGAAGCTGCTAACGCCGAGGAAGCTTTAACTAAGGCCCGTACCGAGTTACCCGCCTTAATTGTTAGCGATATTCAGATGCCGGGCTTAAGCGGCTTTGAATTGGTGGCAGCGCTTAAAGCCGATCCACGCACCCAAAATATTGGGGTGATTCTGGTCACCGCCCACCATCGTGACCCCAGGCAGATTAGTCACGGCTTGAATCTGGGGGCTGATGATTATATCTCGCGCCCGTTTATGCGCGATGAGTTCCTGGCGCGGGTCCAGGCCGTGCTGCGGGTCAAAGCGGCAGAAGTTGAGGTACAGCGCCAGGCCAGAATGGTTGAACGGCGCAATGAAAGATTGCAACTGGTCAACGAATTGGCTCTGGCGGTCAACTCTGCTTCCGATTTGCAGGCAATTTTACTGCCCTTTTTATCCAAACTGGCTCAACTTATCCAGGCCGAACTGGTCGTCTTAATTTTGCTGAATGAAGAAAAGAAAGAGTTGACAGCCAGTATGGCCCTACCTGGTGGAAAACAGGTAGCTACTTCGCTGAGTTTTTCTACTGTTGCTAAAATTTCTGATCAGATTCTACAAAACAATGTCTCTACCCTGGTTCTATATTTGCTCGACCAGTACCAGCTTGAGCAGGAATTTGATTTCAGCCCTTCTTTTGAAGCCATTCAATATACCCCCTTATTAAGTCGAGAGCAGATGGTCGGGACGTTCGCCTTTGTTAGCCGGCCGCAGACTGACCTGGACGAAGCCGACTGGACCCTGGTACGCTCAATGGCCAGCATTATCGCTGTAGCTGTGGAGAATGCCCACTTGCTGGAAAGCGCCCAGCAACAGGTTGACGATTTGATCGCGCTCAACGAAGTTGGTCGTGCCCTGACCTCAACTCTGGATTTGGAGCAGGTATTGAAACAAACCACCCTGCTGATGCAGCACGCCTTGCTGTCCGAGGCGGCTTTGCTGTGGCTCCTCGACGAGGCCAGCCAGGAAATAGTTTTAATTGCCTCGTCGGGAATGGGCGCAAGCTTGGACACCGGCTACCGCCTGCCGCTCGACGGGGGATTGGTGGGGCATGTCGTCCGTACCGGCGAATCGTATATTGTGGCCGATATCACCAAAGATCAACTCTTTTTCCCCCCCCTGGTTCAACCGAGCCACTACGAACCGCATTCTATCCTCAGCATGCCTGTCCAGGTGAAAGGCAAAACCATCGGGGTTATGCAGGCCGTCCATCAGAAGGTCAATTGGTTTGACCAGGATAGCTTGCGTCTAGCGTACTCGATGGTCAGCTCGGTCGGTATTGCCGTTGAAAATGCGCGACTTTTTAACGAGGTGCAGACGTTTAGCCGCCAGTTGGAGGGTATGGTGGCCGAGCGTACCAGGCAACTGGCGGAAGAAAAAGAAAAAAGCGAAGCTATTCTGGCCAGCATGGCCGACGGCCTGCTGGTTCTAGATGCCCAAGATTGCATTTTGACCGCTAACAAGGTGGCTGAAGCGATGCTGGAGTTTAACTTGAGCCAGCAGCGGGGGAAGCCTATAGGTTCAATGCAACTCGAAAATTCGCTGTGGCAATGCGTGCTTCAACTCAGCCACAGCCCGCATTTCACCGATACCGCCCTGGTAGATATACCTACTCCCCCGGCTCGCTCCATCCAGGCCCACTCGGCGCAAATACGCCACGAGCTTGAGGAAAGCATCGGCACTGTGATCGTTCTGCGTGACATCACCACCCTGAAAGAAGTAGAACAGATGAAAGCCCGCTTCATGGCCGGGGTCACCCACGAACTGAAAACACCGCTGTCGGTGATTCGTTTGCATGCCAAAAATCTATTAGCCTACCACGATCGCCTGTCCGGCTTCGACCGGGTTCAGCTCCTTAACGCCATTCAAACGCAAACCAACTTGCTGGAACAACTGATTGAGGATATTCTGCAACTGTCACGGCTTGATGCCGGGTTAAGTGAGACAAAAAGACAGGCGCTTAATCTGGTCGAGGTAATTGACGAAATCGTAAACAATTTGCATCCCCTGGCTGAGGCCAAGCAGGTAAGCCTTATCTGGCAAAAACCCGCTTCTCCCTTGACTCTGATGGCTGACCGGAACCAGATGGAGCGAGTGGTGCGCAATCTGCTTGATAATGCCATCAAATATACGCCGGCCGGTGGTTCAATCAGCGTGAATTCCTCTCGGGTTTCAAACAACGGGCAGTCAATAGCCCAGGTTCGGATCAGTGACACCGGGGTAGGAATACCACCGGAACATCAGGCCCACGTTTTTGAACGATTTTATCGGGTTGACCCTTCCCATACCGTTCCCGGCACCGGGCTGGGCTTATCTATTGTCAAGGAGATTGTTACACTCTACGGGGGCAATATTCACCTGGAAAGCATACCTGGCCGGGGAAGCGCCTTTACTGTCACCCTACCCGCTCTGCCGCCAGCTTGAAATGTGAAGTGCCAATCAGTGCTCGTATTTAAGGAGGGAGGATAGCAGATGGTTTCAATCCAAGAAAATACAACCGGGTATAAACCCCTGATTCTGGTGGTTGACGACAACCCTGAGTTTTTGAGCGGTATTAGATTAGCGTTGGAAATGGAAGGTTTCAGGGTGATAACGGCCAGCGATGGACAGCAAGCCCTGGATAGACTCAGGGGGCTGCCCATCGGTCAAAGCCAGGCCAACCCAGATATGAAACGGCTGCCTGACCTGATTCTGGCTGACATCATGATGCCGGCAATGGACGGCTACGAGTTCTACAATCGGGTCCGCAGTCATCCCTATACCAACCGTATTCCGTTTATCTTCCTTACCGCCAAATCGGGTGAAGAAGATGCCCGTTACGGCAAGGAACTGGGAGCCGAAGATTATTTCTCCAAGCTGGATCCCATCGAAGATTTATTGGCCAGTATTCGCGGCAAGCTCAATCGCCTGGAGCAGCAGCGGGCCGTCATGACCGAGTTTTATGAGGAGATGGGCCAATCCGGTAATACCGGGGGAGTAATTCTCCTGGTCGTAGTCGCGTTGCTGATTATCCTTGCTTTCTATATCGGCACCCTGTTTTCCTGATGCCTCACTCCCGCGGCCGCATTTGCGGAAACAGAATCACTTCCCGGATGGACTGCTGATCGGTCAGCAGCATGGTCAGCCGGTCCACACCCAATCCCAGGCCGCCGGTCGGCGGCATGCCCTGCATCAACGCCATAATGTAATCATCGTCCATTACGTGCGACTCCTCGTCGGCGTCTTTTTGCTGCTCCAAAAAGCGCTGGCGTTGAATCACCGGATCGTTTAGCTCCGAATACGCATTGGCAAACTCCATGCCGGCCACAAACGCCTCAAACCGCTCGACCACGCGCGGGTCAGCCGGGTTTTGTTTGGACAGAGGTGAAATTTCCAGGGGGAAGGTGTGAATAAAGGTGGGGTTGACAATGGTTGGCTCGACATATTCACCCAGCAGTTCACCCACCAGCTTACCCCAGTTGGGCTGCGGCGAAACGTTCAACTTGAGTTTCTGACACTCGGCCCACAGCGCCTTGACATCCCCATAGGTCTCAAAAATATCAATCTCGGTCTGCTGTTTGATGCTTTCAGCCAGGTTCAGCCGCCGCCAGGGGGTCGCCAGATCAATCTCTTTACCCTCAAACACAATCCGGGTTGTGCCTAACACTTCCTGGGCAATAAAAGCGACCATATTTTCGGTCAGGCGCATCATGTCTTCATAGTCGGCGTAGGCCCAGTAACACTCCATCATCGTAAATTCGGGGTTGTGCCGGGTGCTGATGCCTTCGTTGCGGAAATCCTTGCAAATTTCATACACTTTTTCAAAGCCGCCCACGATCAGCCGTTTGAGGTAAAGCTCATCGGCGATGCGCAGGTAAAGCCGCATGTTCAAGGCATTGTGGTGGGTCACAAAGGGTCGAGCCATCGCCCCGCCGTAGAGGGGCTGCAAGGTGGGCGTTTCCACCTCCAAAAAACCCTGGCTGTCCAGAAATTTGCGCATGGCGGTGATAATTTTGCTGCGCTTGACAAAAATGTCGCGCACTTCGGGGTTGGCAATCAAATCTAGGTAGCGCTGGCGGTAGCGGGTTTCCGTGTCTTTCAGCCCGTGCCACTTCTCCGGCAGGGGGTGCAGTGCTTTGGACGCCAGTTGAAAGGCGGTGACGTGGACGGTCACTTCGCCGGTGCGGGTGCGGAAGAGATGACCCTGGGCGGCCACAAAATCGCCCAGGTCAAAATCCTTGTTGAACTGCTGGTACAACGTCTCGCCCAGTTCGTCTTTGCGTAGATAAAGCTGCAAGCGCCCGGCCCCATCTTCAAGGTGGGCAAAGGTGCTTTTGCCCATGTTGCGAATCGCCACCAACCGGCCCGCCACGGCCACATTGACCTGGGGCTTTTCCTCGCTGCCCTCCGGCAGGTCCGCCTCGGCGGCTTTGTACATCTGGATGGCTTCAGCCGTAGTTTGCTCGCGGGGCACGCGGGGGGGATAGGGTAGCTGGCCGTTCTCGGTGAAGCTGGACAGCTTGTTCAGGCGCTGCTCGACCTGCTCGCCGAAGTTAACAAAGTAACTCAAATCTTGTTCCATAAAAAAATCTTCTCCAAATTATTGAAGACCTGACAGGGCTTGGAGACCTGTCAGGTCTGGCTCACAAAATGACATGAGACTATCCAAAAAATGCAAATAAAAAACGGAGTCCCGTGGGGAGACTCCGCTTATTATGCACGTTTAGAACGTTTGGCGCAAGCTATTCGATCTTGATTACTTTGAAAACAATCTCACCGTTGGGAGTCTCGGCCTTGACGGTATCGCCCTTTTTAGCGCCCAGCAATGCCTTACCAATCGGCGACTCGTTGGAGATTTTGCCGTTGAGCGGGTCGGCCTCGGCTGAACCGACTATGTGGTAAGTCTCCGCGTCGAAGCCTTCTTCGACCACGGTGACAACGCTGCCCACATCCACCCGGTCAGAGTTGCCGTTTTGCTCAATCAGAACAGCCTCACGAAGTTGCGCCTCAATCGTCTGGATACGGCCTTCGAGGAAGGCTTGCGCTAACTTGGCTTCGTCGTAAGCGGAGTTTTCGCTGATGTCGCCCTCTTCTTTAGCCGATTGAATGGCGGCAGCAATCTCCTTGCGGCGGACAGTCACCAGGTGCTTGAGTTCTTCCTCTAATTTCCTTTTGCCTTCCAGGGTTAAATAAATAGGTTTATCTGCCATTGAAAATCATCCTTACTTTCATTCTGTCAGTGACAGAAGCAATTACAATTCTATCCAGCATCTCTGGTATCCCGCCACCCCATTGGCAGCAGGTAAAAGTGGCTCACACGGCACACTATCGTCAAAATGACTCTGGCGCTAACTATTAAGAGATCTGGAGGTTTTTAAGCTACCCTCGTGAGGTTGACAATGAGGGAAAACCAATAAAAAAACAGAGACCTTATTCGGGTCCCAGTTGCTGCGGCGAATATTTTCGCAATTAATTGCAGACATTATACCCGAAATTTGTTGTTTTGTAAAGGGTTTTTCTGAATTGATTATCCTACTTTAGTCCCACTAGCCGAAGGTTGGAAGGCTGGAAGGTAGGATGCGCTTTAGCCGGTCTGCCAATCCTCCATTCCTCCAGTCTTCCATACTTCCTTATTATGGGTTTGCGTAACTGCCCTATTATACAAACTAATCCAATGGAACCTTCAGTTCCTTCATTAAGGTTTCCCAACGTTCCAGCCGCACCCGCGTCTGCTCGGCCAGGGCCACAAAGATGGCCTGCGAGTCGGCATCATCTTTGAGATCTTTGAGGTGGGCCCCATACCACTCCAATTGATGTTTCAATCCGTGCTGCACAAATTTCAATTTATCCTCCAGGCTGCGGCGGCTGCGTGCCTGGCGCAGTAGCTTTTCGCCCGTCTCGTCCAGGCTTTGATCCAGTAAGGGGTGGCCCAACTGCCGCAAGCGGCTGGCCACTCGGGCGATGGCTTCCTGGGTATCCTCAAGAGCAAAACTCAAAGCAGATTTGAAGTAGGGACTTTCGCCCCCCTGGTGATACTCACGCATTACCGCCAGGTATGCTAATTGGGATTTGAGATGTTGGGTCAAAATTGAGACTGACGTATTGGCCATGTCTCACCTCAATCCCGCAAAAAGATCAGCCTCTTTTTGCCTGGCCGGGTCAATCCTGGCCAGACTATCCGCGGCGTGAGCTAAAATAAAGGTTTCCTGCCAAAACCAGGGAAATGCCTCCAGGTCGAACGTTTCTTGCAGGTACGGACTGGCCGCGTCAATCTGGGTAGCATGGCAGCGGATACCTTTGAGCTTGCTTTCTACATAATCGCGCACATTAATAACCGTCGTGATACGCTCCAGTGGCTGCCCCATGAACGGAAACGGCACTCCGTTCATCAGGACATAGGTGCGGCCCGCTATCTTTTGCATGTGCTCCAACTGCTCGTGCGGCATCGCCCGGTGGTAGAACTTGGCCACCTGATGAGGTAGCCCGGCTTCCGGCCAGCGGTCGGCGTCGGCAGCCAATTGGAAAGCAGCCGTGGCCCAACGATGCACTGCCAGGTGGTCATAGTGACCGTAACCCCCATCGGGACCAAAAGAGATCATCACCTGCGGCTTGACCTCACGCAAAATCTGCACCACCTTATAAACAGCTTCAGCTTGAGGTGCGATGGTAGTTTGGCCGTCTATGTAGCCCAGCAAATGCAAATGCTTTATCCCGTAGCAGGCGCAGGCGCGGCGCAGTTCTTGCTCCCGCACCACGCCGATGGGTTGGGTCAAGTTAATCGAAGGGTTAGCCAGCGCGCCGGCCTCGCCCCGGGTAGCAATGACCAGGTGAACGTCAACCCCTTCGGCGGCATACTTGCTTAAAGTCCCGCCGGTGCCAAAAGCCTCGTCATCGGGATGAGCAAACAGGGCGAGTAGAGTCAATTTTTCGGGCATAACCTCATCTCAAGACTGTGATCAGCTTGGATGCCATACTCTTGGTAAAGAACATTTGTTCTAGAGTATAACACCAAACGAACTTTTCGTCAAAGTAAGGTGCGACGCACAGTCAATGTACGTCGCACCTGTCATAAATAATAGCCTGGCTTAATTGATTGTCAAGAGGCTAACGGGCGCTTTGATAAACCTCGTCCATTGCCTCGCGTAAATCTTCGAGCCGCTGCACCTGCTCGGAAATCTCATCCTCCAAGCGGTTGACCCGGCTGCCTTCCTCATCCTTATTACCGACCAGCAGCAGTTGCGAGTAGATCGTCCCCAGGGCCGAAATGGTGCTGTCCAGTTGGTAGCCGGCTTTTTCCATGCTGTCTTCCAGGCTTTGCAGGGTTTGCAGTTGGCGCTGCTTATCGGCAATCGTGCGTTCGAGTTGTCGCTTTACTTCGGGACTTCTCTCGCGGGCTAATTTCTGCTCCAGGTTGCGGATATCCGCCGGCACTCGCTGCATATCTTGCTTAATCACCTGGTTCAATTGAAATTTATCCACCCGGGCCGCCAGGTCATAAACGGCTTGCAGCCAGTGGGTGACTTCGCTGGTGGTCCGCTCAAAGCGGTCGCGCATAGAGACCTCGCCTGATTTCGTGACCGTATTCTGGATCAGCTCCCAATAACGCAGCGCCTCGTCTACCTTGGCCTGGATGTTTCGATCCTGGATGGAGGCCGGGTTAAATTGAATTTTGGGCCGCAGCATCTCCTCCACAACTCTGGCGTGGCTTTTTTCGTTATTGGCGGCCAGGTAGAGCAGAATAACCTGGGCGATAAGCCATACAAAAAAGACCGGCACAGCCAGCAGCCAGTTAACAAATATGGCGATGGCCCCGGACACGACAATATTACCACCAAGCGAGAGGGCGCTGGCCACGCTAAAAAAAACTCGTTCCCAGACCGTCTTTTTGATGGACGGATCGTTAAGCCAGTCTTTACCTTGTTGTTTATAATTCTCAACAATGTTCTTGAGAATAGCTTCCTGGGCGCGTTGTTCAAGATCTCGTCTAATATTTGAGGACATGGTGTTGTGAAACGTGAAACGTGAAATGTGATGAATGAAATCACGTTTCACGTTTCACGTGTAATCCGTTTACTTGGAATTAATTACTGAGAGGCGCTGGCGGCTTGTTCGTCCTGCTCCAGACCTAAGCGGCGGCGGCGCTCGGCCAACTGGCTGTCCAGCCGATCCTTGCCCAAGACCTGATCCATTTGATTGCTCAGGCGGCCGGCCCGCATTTCTACTTCGGCATCGGCGCGATCCAGCCGCTCCCGGATTTTGTCGGCCACACGAGAAATATCGGAATCGCCCACGCCTTCCAGCGCGTCGAGCGACTTCATACTCTTGGCCGCAATCTCCTTGGTCTTGGCCAGTTCCAGCAGACCCAAGACATGCTCCCGCTCCTGGCGGATAGTGCGCAGGCGGGCTTCCAGCTTGAGCCGGGCTTCGGCCAGCTTGTCGGCTTCGCCCTTTTGCTGCTCAAACTGCTTGCGATACTCCTCGGCCAGGTCAGCTTTGGTGTTGTACTGGCTCTGGGCCGCCATGGCCAAATCTTCTTTGCCCAGGGTCAACAGGCGGTCAATGTCGCGGTCCAGCGCTTCGGCCTCGGCCTGAAAGGTTTCATACTTGCGCTGCAGCGTTTTAACCTGGCCCTTGATCGTAACCAGGGCATCTTCCAGGTCGTCCAGGTTGTCTTCGGCCTGGCGGATATACTCGTCCAGCACCGCCACCGAGTTGGCGTCGAGCGCCCGGTCCACCATTGCGTGCAAGTTGGCTTTGATCAAGGTATCAATTTTTTGGAATAATGATTGGGCCATGGTTGGGTCTCCTTGAGAAGTGATACGTAAAACGTAATGCGTAAAGATTTTTAGTGATAAATCCTTACGTTTGCGCAGTACGTTTTACTCAGATAAATTTAGCCGCTCTACAGTTGCGGTTTTCATTATACACATTATCCCCATAAATTTCCAATCTCCCCAGTCCTCCAATCTTCGAGCCAGGGGTCGCCTGGAGCCAAAGGCCCCTCTGGGTCGGTGCGTCCCAATTTTCAGGAATGAGACCGCAGAGGTTTCAAAAACCTCTGCGGTCTGCCTAAAATCTGGGACAGGCCCCTTTGGGTGGCAACCTTCCCTCTTCCTCCTACATGTGCTACAATAACGGCTGGAGGACGCAATGACCGAGATTCAGCGGGTGCATTTTACCCTACCCCTGCCGCCGAGTATCAACAATCAATACACCCAGGTCGGCAAAATTCGGGTGCTTTCTAAAGAGCATGAATCATTCAAACGCCAGGTAGACCGGCGCATCCACCGCCTGCGTGTGGACGAGGTTATCACCGATACCTTTATCGAGGCGCTCAAGGCCGGCTGGATTGGCCTGTTTCTGGATTTTTATTTTGAAACCCCGCTCCGCCGCGACCTGGACGGCGGTCTCAAAATCACCCAGGACGCTATTTTGTCCGCCCTGGGCATCAACGATAACCGGGTGGTAGATATTCACCTGGTCAAACGCATCGCCCCCAACAACCCCCGCGTCGAGATCGAGCTGGAAGCCATCCCCGAGTGGCAGTTCGATGAAGAGTATGTCTATCGGGAGGGATCATAACCTTTGAAATCCCGTTCTTTTGACAAGGCTAGCCGCTTAGCCTAGAATTGGCCTTGATTTCAACCCTTTAGAGTTAAGGAAAGTGAACAATGAATACTAAACTATTTCAAAAAGATTTTATCACCACCCAGGATTGGACCGTGGAAGATTTGAACACCATGCTCGACCTGGCCTTTCGCCTCAAGGGTGAATTTGCCATGGGTGTGCCCCACGACCACATCCTGCGGGCCAAAACGCTCTACATGCTCTTCTTTGAAGAAAGCACCCGCACCCGCAACTCCTTTGAAACCGGCATGACCCAATTGGGCGGTCACGCCGTCTTTCTGACCCCCAAAGCCACCCAAATTGGGCACGGCGAAAACGCCAAGGATACCGGCATTGTCCTGAGCAGCTATGGCCATGGCATATCTATTCGCGACTGCCGCACCAACGTCGGCCAAAAATATTTGTACGAAATGGCCCAATACGCCGACGCCCCCATCTTCAACATGCAGGACGATGTGGACCATCCCTGCCAGGCCATGGCCGACCTGATGACCCTCATGGAACTCTTTGGCCGGGATTTGCGCGGGCGCAAGTTTGTTATCTCCTGGACCTACGCCCCCAAATATGTCCGCCCGCTCAGCGTGCCACAGTCGTTGGTCTGGTTGATGCCCCGCTTTGGCATGGATGTCACCCTGGCCTATCCCGAAGGCTATCACCTGATGCCCAACGTTATGGAAGCCGCCTACAAAAATGCCGAGATTGCGGGCGTCACCCTGACCGAGACCCACAATATGGAAGATGCTTTCAAAGACGCCGACTTCCTCTACCCCAAATCCTGGGGTCCTATCATGGTTACCGAAGACGAGCCGGAAGTCGAAGCCATGGCCGCCAAAAACCAGGGCTGGCGCGTCACCCAGGCCAAAATGAATCTGGCCAAGAAGCACGCCGTTTACATGCACTGCATGCCAGTTGACCGGGGCCACGAAGTGGACGACGAGGTCATTGACGGGCCGCAGTCGGTCATCTACAAGCAGGCCGAAAACCGGCTGCATATCCAAAAAGCGTTGATGGCCCTGACCATGGGCGGCCGGGCTTAAAAGTAGAGTTCAGCACAGATTAGTGGGAAAGTGTCATTCCGAGTGGAGCGGAGCGGAACGAGGAATCCCTCGAATCTGGTCTAAAGAGTGACTCTGGAGGGATTTCTCGCTCCTTCGTCGCTCGAAATGACATATTCTGGGTTTAATTCCGATAATGTCGTTGAAGGTTGAGTTCAATCCAGAAGAATATCGAGATTACTATGCCCCAAATCTCTTTCCCTATTCCCCCAACCTTAGCCCATGCCGCCGAGCGGGTCCGCCAGTATGCCCAGACGATCCGGCAGGCGCAAGTTGATTTCCTGGCCGACCTGATCCGCATCCAAAGCTACACCGGCCAGGAAAAACCGGCCGTCGAGCGCACCCTGGCCGAAATGAGGGCTTGCGGCTTTGACCAGGTCCGCACCGACAGCGCCGGCAACGCCCTGGCGACGGTCGGCGCGGGCCGCTCTCACCTGTTGTACGATGCCCACCTGGACGAGAACGAAATCGCCGACGAGCGGGACTGGCCCTATCCACCTTTAGAGCCGACTGTAGCCAAAGGCAAACTCTATGGGCTGGGCGCGTCCGACTGCAAGGGTGGGGTGGCCTCGATTGTCTACGGGGCGCGGCTGGGCGCCGAGCTGAACCTGACCGGCGACTGCACCGTCACCGTCAAGGGGTCAACGCTGGAGGAGGACGCCGAAGGCTTTGCCATGCGCCACCTCATCGAACATGATCGCCTGCCCCGCCCCGACGCCGTCCTGCTGGCCGAGGCGACCGACCTGACCCTGCGGCGCGGCCACCGCGGCCGCTGCGAGATCAAGGTTCGCATGCCCGGCCGGGCGGCTCACGCCAGCACGCCTGAACTGGGCGATAATGCCATCCTGAAAATGCGCCCGGTCTTGGACGCCCTCGAAGCCATGACGCCTCACCTGCCCGCCGACCCTATTCTTGGCCAGGGTACCCAGGTGGTGACCATGATTTCTTCACCCCACACGCCCAACAGTGTGCCCGCCTGGTGCGAGGCAACCCTCGACCGCCGCCTGACCCCCGGCGAAACGCCGGAGCGCGTCGTGGCCGAGATCGAAGCGGCGCTGGCCGGGTTGGGCGCGTCGGTGCAGGTGGCCCGGCAGCCGGTCACCTCCTGGACCGGGCTGGACTTGAGCGGCCCGGCCTTCTTCCCCGGCTGGCTCCTGCCCGAAGACCACCCGCTCATCCGGGTCGGCCAGGCTACCTGCGCCGCCCTGTGGGGGGAAGTACCGCGTGTGGATGTCTGGAAGTTCAGCACCAACGGCACTTATTCCGCTGGATCGGCCGGCATCCCGACCCTCGGCTTTGGGCCGATGGAGGAGCAGTACGTCCACACGCCCCAGGATCAGGTTGACCTGGAGAAGCTGCTCAAAGGCGCGATGTTTTACGCCCTGTTCCCCCTGGCCTACAGCTTGCTGATGGGTGAGGAAGTCTAAGCTCACAATTTATGCAGTTGCTAGCCCGCATCGTTGAGACCCGCCTTGACTTAAATTTTGTTGAGTGCGATAAATTTTAGAGGTTAAGCTACTACCAATCCACTCTCGAATTAATAAAAATAGAGCCTCGAGTCCCCAATAGTGCAATTTCCCTACTCAATAAATTTGAGCAGGTATAAAACCTCTCCCTACCGGTTTCTGTTCGGGAATGGTATTCCCTGGCTGAGGCTTGCGACATTTTACGCAAGTACAGCAATCAAGACTACCCAGTTGAACTCAGTGAGCGAATGATTTCTCGTCCAATGAATACGTCGTCTATCCAACTTATCCTTTATTCAACTTGTTAAGGACAGGACGCTTATGGCCTTTTTTGATTATCTTCTGTTAGGCGCAGCAATTCTGCTTATACTGAGCATTATTGCGAGTAAGGCCTCCGGCCAGTTAGGGGTTCCGGCTCTGCTGTTTTTCCTGGTCATCGGTATGCTGGCCGGTTCAGAAGGCATAGGCGGTATTGAGTTTAGTGATGCCTACATTGCGCAGTCGTTGGGGGTAGTGGCGCTCATCTTCATTCTGTTTTCGGGTGGATTTGACACAGAATGGGCCACTGTCCGCCATGTGCTTTCGTATGGTCTGGTTCTGGCCACGGCAGGGGTACTGCTCACGGCCCTGGCAGTTGGCGCATTTGCTGTGGTTATGCTTGGCTTTTCCTGGCGTGAAAGTTTGTTGTTTGGGGCTATTGTTTCATCCACCGATGCCGCAGCCGTATTTGCTGTTATGCGCTCGCGCGGTGTTGGGTTAAAGGGAAGCTTAAAACCGTTAATCGAATTAGAATCAGGCAGTAACGATCCGATGGCCATCTTTTTGACCACGGCCATGGTGGGGCTGCTGACCGACCCCACTGCATCTATCCTGGGACTAGTCCCGATGTTCTTTGTCCAAATGGTTGCCGGCGGCGCAGCCGGATATCTACTTGGCCGGGGTATGGTCTATGTCATTAACAAACTACATTTGGAATATGATGGCCTTTACCCGGTCCTCTCTATCGCTCTGGTCTTGCTGGTTTATGGTATAACCGCCCTGATTGGCGGCAACGGCTTTCTGGCGGTATACCTGGCCGGTCTGGTCATGGGCAACACCAATGTGCTTCACCGGCGCAGTCTGATGCGCTTTCATGATGGTCTGGCCTGGCTGATGCAGATTGTGATGTTCTTAACTTTGGGACTATTAGTATTCCCTTCCCGGGTATTCGCTGTGGCGGGGATCGGGTTACTTACCGCAGCGTTCTTGATGTTAATTGCCCGCCCGATTGGTGTGTATGTGTCACTTCTGCCGTTTCGAGTCAGTCTGCGCAAAACCGCAATGGTTGGTTGGGTCGGCTTGCGGGGGGCTGTCCCGATCATTCTGGCCACTTTCCCTTTACTGGCCGGCGTAGAACAGGCAGAGACAATTTTTAACCTGGTTTTCTTTATTGTGCTAACTTCAGTCCTGATACAGGGCAGTAGTATTCCCGTAGTTGCTCGTTGGCTGCGAGTTGCTGCGCCGTTGCAATCGAGACGGCGCTCCCCGCTTGAGTTTGAGTCCACCAACGGCATTCGAGGCGAATTGGTCGAGATCGAACTTCCGCTGAGTTCAGCGGCGGCGGGCCGCCGTATTGTCGAACTGGGGCTGCCCACAGGCGCTTTGCTCGTCTTAATTGGCCGCGGCGACGGCTTTTTCGTGCCGAGTGGTAGCACAATGCTGGCAGCCGGAGACACGCTTTATCTTCTGGCAAAAGAGGAGATTTTAGGGCAAGTGAAACAGATCATAGATAATCAACTCGATTTTTGAGGAGGGATCAGTGTTGTGTTTTAGCAGGCTGATGCGATTGCAATGGAGATGTACCAAACAGCAGATAGTTATAATAAAATTATCTCGATCCATTGAACGACTCCTTTGTTTGAATATTGGTGTGGTTGCTTCTATATCTACAAGGATGGTAAGTCTCCATTAAATCGTGATTATCAGCACCACTGCTGGACCAAAGCTTGAGTTTGTTTAGATCGCCGCCCTCGCTTTTTGGGCGGGATCCAGGGTGATGGAGGTACTCGAAAATCAAACAGTTCCGCCACGGTCCAACAGTGATCGGTTAAATTAGCCGCGATGGCCGGAGTTCGTCGTAACCAACGACGGCTCCCTTTGGCCAAGTAGAAAGGCACCCGTAAGCTATCGTGATAGGTGCAAAAGTTGTAGAAACAGCCAACGACATACATGCCGGCCTGCAAGGTTTCCAGTTGTTGGGCCAGGGCACGAGTGCGCCGGGCCAAGGGGGCCAAGCATTGGCGAAAGGTGGCATTAAGCCGCTCGATAAAGGCGGTGTTAATGCCGCCCTGGCCTTGACTGGCCTGGATCAGTTGCTGGACCAAGTGCTGGCTACCCTGCACGATCCGCCGCTGAATGATCAGTTGACCGACCGTCCTTTCTTTGACCACTTGAACAATCGCCACTTCCGACCAAGACCACAGCTGGCACCGGCCGAGTTGACCCAACCGAGGCACTTTAGATCGAAATGCCCGCTGAAAGGCTTTGACATAGCTGGGCAGGCCATCTACGGCCAACAACAGCGGGCGACACAAGGCGATGGCCCGAATTTGGTCAGCCAGCGCCTGGATCAAGCCTTTGTCTCGATGAGGACTGATCGCGCCACCCAACCACAGCCGGGTCGAGACCATCATTGCCATCGCCAGCCACATCGTCCCGCCTTGGGTCTTGACTTTGATTTCATCGGCCTGAACCTGCTGCAAGTTAAGTTGGCTCTGACCCACCGTATGCTCGTGCACCCGTTGGCAATGTTCTCCGGCTCGCTGCCACCAACTTTTGATCGTCCGCTCGTCAAAGCCATAGGCCACCACAATCGCTTGCAACGGACAGCCATGGGCCAGCAGGGTCAGCACGATCATCACCAACTGGGCATCGGTTTTGAGCCGATAAAAGATTGTACCTTTACTGGCCGCAAAAGTGGTCTGGCAGACCTCGCACGTATACCGCTGTTCTTGCTGACTATGGACGCTGATGTTACCAGCACCAACCTGTCCTCTTGCCGGACAGTTCAGATTAGGGCAAAATATCTGTTGTGGGTTTATCGGTCGCACTCCTGGATTTGGTGTCGGAACCTTCCAGTATGCCCGGTAAACCCACTTTTTTCAAATCTTGCTTTCCTTTCCCCTAATCACGCTTTAGTGGAGTGCTACCACAAGGATAGTCGTCAATAGATTAATTTCTCAAAAAGAGTTGCACATCAGGTTGTAGACAAAAAAGACCTCCGAGATTTGAACTTCTCTCGGAGGTCTTTTTCTTTGAACTTACGGCGCTGGCGTAGCTTCTGCGCCCGGTTCGGCGGTAGGCGGCGCTTGCAGGAAATCGTCCCGCTTCTTTTCGAGGAATGTGTTCATCAGGCCCTCGCTGACCCGCACGTAATAGGGCGACTCGGACGATTTGACGACGTAGGTGTTGTCCGTCTCATCCTTGGCCCCAATGCTCAGGGTGTAGGTTTTATCCGCCGCCTGCCCTGAGCCTGTCGAAGTGGTCTTCAGGGTGATCACGGCCTGGGGTTTGTCCAGGCCATAGGCCGGGTCTTCCTCCTTGCCCAGCGGCCGGGTCATGCGGATGCCGCTGGCCTGGCTGAACAGGCTGGTGAAATTATTTTCGTTGAAGGTTTCCTCGCCGGCCAGCCCTGGCATGGTCCACTGTTCGCCCTCTTTGGTAAACTCAAACGTGCCGTTGGCGTTCTCCAGGGTCAGGCTGGTGGTGGCCGTTTGGGGCACGGTGAAGTAGAGCGTATCTACCCAGGAGCCGGCCTGGGGACTGGCCTCAAAGCTGTTGATGTCGCCGGCCAGGTAAACCTCGGGCCGGTCGTCGGCGCGGACGTGGGTCGCGGCGGCCCCGGCGGAACTGCCGATGTAGAGCTTGTGGCTGGCCCCATCTTTTAGCTGGATCTCGACCAGGCTGGTAAAGTCGTCCGTGGCAACCTTGAGCCGGCTGTGGCTGCCCTCGGTCTGCGTGACCAGCCGGTTAGTCCTGATTTTCTCGATTTTATCCAGTAAAGGCGTCACTTTGGCGCCGTCAACCGGATAATCGTCTGCCTCCGGCAGGACCCAGTTGTCGCCGCTTTTGGCCAGGGCCAGCTTGTTCCCTTCGCTGTCGCTCAGCGTCAGACCGGTCACATCCGCTGCCTTGTAATCGGGCAGCAGCGGGCCGCCCCCACTCGACACAGCCGCTCTGGGCCACAAGATAAAGGCCGCCAGCGCAATTTGCACCACTAAAATTACCGCTAAAATCTGGTTGAATCGACTCATTGTTGTTTGACTCCTTGTATATTGCCAGTTGCCAGTTATCAATCACCCATTATTCACTACTGCTTACTGATTCCTGACTACTGCTTACTCAATGTCGTAACGTTTAGCATCCTGAGTAGCGCGGAACTCGTCCTGAGCCTGCCGAAGGGCGAGTGGAGCGCGTATCGAAGGGTGCGAGTTGGCGATGGCTTCTGACAGCGCAGCACCCTTCGATACGGTTTCGCTTCGCTCAACCTACTCAGGATGCTGCTTAACTTAATGACATTGACTGGCTACTGACCACTGATTACTGACTACTGACCACCGATGACTGCCCACCCACCGCAGCCGGCTGCGGAACCAACTCCATCGGCTGTTCATTTTGCCGCCGCCAGCGCCAGATAGCACCCAGGCCAACCAGGGCCAGCAGGGCCAGGACGTAATTGGCCCCTTCCCAGAAGGACTGCTGGCTCTCGGTCAGCGGGTTGAGCACGCGGGCCGACGTGCCGCGCGAGCGGATGCCGAGCAGGTCCAGATCCTCCACCGACCAGTCTACCGTATTTTGCATGAATTGGAGTGTGTTCAGGTAGCGGTCGCGGGTTAGATTGGAGGACAGTTGAAAGACAACGTCGTTGAGAAACTCGGCGCTGCCGATGACCACCAGCCGGGCCGTATCCGGCGAATTTTCAATAGTGCCGATAGCGTTGACTTCGGCGGTAGGGGCGGGCTGCGGCTCGGTCCCCGCCGGCTGGCCGGCTTCCGGCGCCGGCGCAGCCGTCAGCGGCGAAGGCTTGTCCTTGAAGTAACTTTCAAAAACACCCTGCACCGAAACCGCCAGCGGGTAGGATTTCTGCTCGCCTTCCACCGGAAAGCCCAGGTCGGGGTAATTATTCATGTCGGGCTGAATATTGGTATCGGTCCGCAGCCAGGAGCCGGGGCTGGATTTGAGCAGCGTCGTTACCGTCCGCTCCTTATTTTTGGTTTCGTCCACCACCACCGGCGAGGCCCAGTTGAGGGTGACGGCGGGCAGGTTGGCCAGGATCGGGCTTTGCCGGTCCATTCCATCGGGCCGGACATCCACAAAGAAGGGATAGTTCATGGCCTGGATCTCCTGCACTTGCAGGCCGCCCAGGTCGCGGTTGACCTGCACCGGGAAGGGTTCGTTCTGCGGGTCCATTACCAGCGACTGCTGGACGTCAATGCCGTAGCCGGCCAGCATGTCGCGCAGCCCGTTCTCGATGGGCTGGATGCCCAGACTGCCGCTGAATTGATCGGGCGCAATGGCGTAATTGCCGGCTGAGACCACCACCGAACCGCCGCGCATCAGATATTGATCAATGGCATACCGTTCCTTATCGCTCATATTTTGCGGGGCGATGACCGCCAGCACGTCCACATCGGTCGGGACCTGGCCGTTGGACAGGTCAACCGGGCGCACCGTGTAATCCTGGCCCAATTGCTGGGCAATGGTTTGATACTGTTTGAAGGAGGGCATCTGCTGCCCAAAGGCATTGGGCTGGGGGATGTCCGGCGGCGTCCACAGCCCGACCACCTTGAGGAAGCCGGACGAACCGCGCTTGAGGGCCGATTCAATACTGGTGCGGACATCCGCCTCAGTCAGGTCGCCGGCCGGGGAGAGCATTTGGGCCTGGTCACCAATTTGCATGATCATGTGCAGGTAGTAAGTCTGGTCGGAGAAGAGGGTGGCGGCGATAGGCCGCAGACCGTACTGGTCCACCATTGTCTGGCGGGTCACCTGGCTGTTAGGGTCATCCAGGTTGACCGTTTCAAACGTGAATTTCCCGTTAGACTTCGTTTGGATTTCCTCGGCTACCTTTTTGATGGTCTCAGGCGCGGGCTGGAGCCACTCCGGCAGCGTGTTGGGCGTTACATAAAGAGTTAATTTGACCGGCTCTTGCATCGCCGCCAATACGGCGTCAATGCTCTGGAAGCCGTAGACCACCTTCTTTACCGCGCGGGTCAGGTCATATTCCGGGTTGCGCAGGCGCACCTCGACCTGGCCATCGGGCGAAGGCTGGACTTCAATCAAGTCCCGGAAATTCAGCACCTCGTTCTGGTCGCCGTAGCGCACCAGGATGTCGAAATAGGCGTTCACCACCGACGCGCCGTAACGGTCCGCTGCCTGCAAGGGCGTTGGCTGGATGCCATAGGTCTGGTTGGCTTCGGCCTCTTTTTCCGGGTCTTGTAAGGGGTCCACAATCTCCACGACGACGTTGCCGTTAGAAGCAACCTGATACTCTTGGAGCAGGTCACGGATGCGCGGCACCAGAGGCGACAGCAGCGGGTGAGTCTTTTCGCTAAAGTAGCCGCGGATAAGCAGCGGTTCTTGCACATTCTGCAGCAAATCGCGGGTGGTCTGGGAGAGGCTGTACTCGCGCTGAGCGGTCAGGTCGAGGCGCGCGCCGCTGAGCGGGTAGAGCCAGATGTTCAGGGCAACCAGGTTCAAAGCAATCAAGCCGGCGGTGAGCAGCAGGCCCTCGCGGTGAGCGCGCGTCTGCTCGCCGGTGCTCCAGCGCTTGCTGTCGAGCGAGACCACGTTGAGGGTCAGGAACAAGGCCGTCAGCGACAGGTAGTAGACCAAATCTCTCAGGTCAATCACGCCCCGTTCGATGCTTTCAAAGCGGCTGCCGGAGCCGATGGCCCGCAGAATCTCGGCAATGCTGTCGCCGAAAAAGCGGGTGACGCCGAGCGAACCGACCACGTAAAACAGGCCGCCGACCAGAGCAGTCAAAATCAGGGCGACAATCTGGTTGTCGGTGCGGGAAGAGATGAACAGGCCAATGGCGACATAGGCCGCCGCCATGAGAATAGCTGCCAGGTAGCCGCCCAGCACCGGCCCCCAATCCAGGTTGCCCAGCAGGGCGACGGTAATGGGGATAAACAGGGTCAGCGCCAGGGCCACGATGACCAGGATCATCACCGCCAAGAATTTGCCCAGCACCAGTTGCACGGGGTGGGCGGGCAGGGTCAGCAGCATTTCCAGGGTGCCGGTTTGCTGCTCCTCGCTCCACTGGCGCATAGTCAGTGCGGCCACTAAAAAGATGAGCAAAATGGGCATCCAGCTAAACATGGGCCGGACATCGGCCACGCCCCGGGCGAAAAAGGCGTCAACCCAGAAAAAGGTAAAGAGGGTCGCCGCCAAAAATACGCCCACAAAAATCAGCGCCATCGGCGAGCCGAAGTAGCTGTTGAGTTCTTTGCGAGTGATCGCCAGAATTTGTTTCATTATTGTTGTCCTCCTTTATTGGGTGAGGCGAAGAAGCGCGAGGCGAGGAGGCGAAAAATTCACCTCGCTGCTTCGCTTCCTCATGCCTTCGCCTCTTCGCGTCTTATCCCGCCGTTGCCAATTCGTTAAACACCGTTTCTAATGTGCGCACATCGCGGCGGAGTTCGCGCAGGGGCCAGTTTTCCTGGCGCGCCAGTTCGTAGATAGCCGGGCACAGGTCGGCTTGATCCTGGCCCATGATGCGATAGGCCGGGAAGCCGTCGGGGGTGCGCGTGGGTTCAACCTGGCGAACGCCGTTGAGCGCCTTGAGGGAGCGATCGAGGCCGCTGGTTTCTTTTTGCAGCACCAGGACCGCATTGGCGGTTGCGGCCAGGTCGGCCAGGCGGGCATCCGCCTTAACCTGACCGTTCATAATGATAATCACCCGGTCGCAGACCGCTTCGACTTCGGGCAGGATGTGGGACGAAAAGAGGATAGTGCTGTGTCGGGCCAGGCGGCGGATCAGGTTGCGGATTTCGATAATTTGGGTTGGGTCCAGCCCAACCGTGGGTTCGTCGAGGATAAGCAGCTTGGGTTTGTGTAAGATGGCCTGAGCCAGGCCCACCCGCTGGCGGAACCCTTTACTCAATTGGCCGATGGGCCGGGTCAGGTGCTCGGTCAGGCCGGTCGCGTAGATGGCTTCGGAGAGGCGGGCGGGCTGCTCTTCGCGGGGCAGCTCGCGCAGGTCGGCCATCATTCTGAGATAGGTTTGCACCGACAGCTCCGGGTAAAGGGGGGCGTTTTCGGGCAGGTAGCCCAGGCGAGCCTGCACCTCACGGGTGTGGGTCAGCACATCCAGGCCATCTACCTTGACCTCGCCGCTGTCGGGCTGCAGGTAGCCGGTTATTATTTTGATCGCCGTAGATTTGCCCGCGCCATTGGGGCCGAGCAGGCCGACCACTTCGCCGGCGGCCACATTAAAGGTGACGCCGCGCAGGGCCTCGATGGGGCCATAAGATTTGGTTACATCCGTAATTTCGATCATCTATTCTCTCCTCAACATAAAGACCCCGCTCGTGAGAACGGGCGGGGTAGTTGCGATAGCTCTCAATAATTCAGACGGTTTAAGATATTCTATACTGAAGTGAGCTTGGAGGCAACAAAAGTTTGCCGGACATGAGTATAGCATAAAGATGCGGCAACAACCTTAAATAAAGTTTAAAGTTAGTTTAAGAAAACCTTAAAAGCAGTGAAAAAACAACAGCCACTGGAGGTTTGAAGCCCCGGTGGCTGTTCTTTTGGTTTTTGAGCTTAACTAACTTGCTTTAATCGTGATTTTCTTGGCGTTTCCTTGGGGGTGAACCTTGGGCAAGGTGATTTGCAGAACGCCGTTCTTGAAGGTAGCGTCACACTGGTCGGAATTAACTTCTGTCGAGAGGGGGATAGAGCGATGGAAGGAGCCGTAGGAGCGCTCCATGCGGTAGTAATTGTCGCCCTTGTCTTCCTTCTCGGCTTTCTTCTCCCCGCTAATGGTCAGCACATCGTTGCTCAACGAAACGTCAATATCCTTCTCTTCCAGGCCGGGTAACTCGGCGGTAATTCTCACTTCCTTTTCGTTCTCGGTGACGTCTACCCGTGGGCTGAAATCGCCGAAGCTTTCCATGAAGCCGCCCCCGCTGAAGGGGGTCAGCCCAAAGCCGCCGCCAAAGAAATCGTCAAACACTCGATCCATCTCACGGCGAAAGGCGTAAAACGGAT
This sequence comes from Anaerolineales bacterium, assembly GCA_015075185.1. Lineage (GTDB taxonomy): Bacteria > Chloroflexota > Anaerolineae > 4572-78 > J111 > DSQQ01. Next base: position 2,366,962 of record JABTUW010000001.1, read on the forward strand.
CATCCTCCCGCCGGGCGAGAACATTCTTGTCGTTTTTCTTCCACGGAACCAAATCTTTGATAGCCATAGTAACCTCCTTGTCAATCCAGACCGCTGACGGATGACCGCCGACCGCCGCCAGAAAACTCAGCGGTCGGCGGTCATAATTACGCTGCTTTCACTGAAATCTTCTTGGCCTGGGCCGGGCCGACTTTAGGCAGGTGCAGGCGCAGCACGCCGTTCTTAACGGTCGCCTGGATGTTTTCCTGGTCCACTTCATTAGAGAGGGTGAAGCGGCGGAAGTAGTCGCCCACTTCATACTCGGCGTAGGCCAGGCTATAGTTGTCCGGCCGGTCCTGCTCCACAAAACCATTGATGCTTAAGACGCCTTTTTCAAGAGTGATGTCAATGGTGTTCTCGTCTACGCCGGGCATATCGGCCACGACCACCACCGCATCCTTTGTTTCAAAGATATCGGCGCGAGGCACATAAGCCTTGCGAGCGCGCGTACGTTCCGCGCCGTTGGTGGTAATCTCTTGCTTCTCAACCTCTTGGGTTTGTAATTCTTTATTCTCGGTTGCCATATTAACCTCCGATTTACGATTTACGATTTAAGTTTAACATTCAAGGCTTACGCCGTTTTGATCGAAATTTTCTTGGGCTTGTCGGCTTCAGCGCGGGGCAGGGAAATGTGCAAGATGCCCTTCTCGAAGACCGCGTCAACTTTGTCAGCTTCAACCAGGAAGGGAAGCTGGAAGGTGCGGCTGAACTTGCCGTAGCCGCGCTCGCGGCGGTGGTACTTCTCACCTTCTTGCAGCTCTTCCGGCTGGCGGATGCCGGTCAGGGTCAGGGTTTCGCCCACGACGGAAATGTCAATATCTTCAGGGTTGACGCCGGGCAGTTCGGCGGTAAGGACGGCGCCATCTTGATTCGACCAGACATTTATAGCCGGGTAGCTGGGCGCAGTCTGGAAGCGGGGACGGCTGCCATAAAAAGAGTTAAAGAGGCCTTCCATCTCGCGCTGTACGCGCTCGATTTCTTGCCAGGGGTTAGCAAAACTTTGCCGGCCAAATGGTTGTCTTAACATGATAACCTCTCCTTTGTTCTACTTAGATTATTTTTGATTTACCTTGTATGGGTTTCCTCTCGTCACCACACTCTGCGTCACGCGAAGCGTGGAAACTAGAGGACCAGAGAAACTCTTTAAGTTCTACATGCTACATAGTAGGCAGTGAGTGTTAGAAGTACGATAGAGGAATATTAGAGGTGTGTTAGAATCATCGTCTAAACTTAAAGGGCTTTGTAGTGGATGGAAAAGCCCTCCCTAAATCCCTCCCAAAGGGAGGGACTTAAGCTGATTCTCCGTGGGGAGTTAGAGGGGGCAAACCTTCAACTGCGTAACTGCCGTGAAATTAAAAACCCCAGAGGTTGCTAAAACCCCCTGGGGTCTTGTTTAATAGGCTCTATCAGACGAAAGCCAGGTGACAGGCACTTCTGAACGCTAAAAATAGGTATATCTGGCTTGAAACGGTCTAATTTAAGCTAGATAAGTGCCTGTCACCTTAATCCCGATATGTCTAATCTTTCAGCAGCGCTTCCAGGTAATTATTTACCAGCCACGTGCTGGCCTCAAAAAAGGCGTAGGTGCGGCGGAGAGGGTCGTAGGCCAAAGCTCTGCTAGGCATGGCCTCGGTTTGATAAATAACCCGCTCAATCTCCTCAATCCGAGCCAATAATTCACCGGGCAAACCCGGCGCAGTGACATCGGCGTAGGTAGGCCGTTTCTGAGGAAAGGTAACGGCCTGGGCCGGCAGATGGGGCAGCGCCCCCAGGGCCACCAGGGCGTGATTGAAGTAGAGCAGTTGGGGCTGGGGGGTTTCGATTTCATCCGCCGGGCTGAAAGCCAGGTTCAAGCTCTGCAGCCAGTCCCAATCCAGCAGGACATGCTGGACCAGCACTCTTAGCTCCTCGCTGCTCATAGGCAAAGACGTGCGCTGGCTGAGGATAAAGCCCTCGCGCACGTCTTCCAGGTGGTGTAACGTCTCCGCAAGCTGGCCGGGACGGTAGCTGAGCTGCCGCCCGGCCTGTCGCTGCTCTTGAATCACTGTCGCCAGCGTCTGCCGGGTGGTTTTGACAACGCGGGCCAGGCCGCGCAGCGCTTCGCGCGCACCCGCTAAATTTTCCAATCTCAATACTCAGGCGGCATCGGCGCGGCCGGCTGCTTCTCTTCCGGTACGTCGGTAATGAGCGCCTCGGTGGTCAGGATCATGGCGGCGATGGAGGCGGCGTTGGCCAGCGCTCCGCGCGTGACCTTGGCCGGGTCAATGATGCCGGCCTTGACCATATCCACATACTGGTCGCTCATAATATCATAACCAATCTTGTTGTTCTTCTCGCTCACCTGGCGGCGCTTGACTTCTTGCTGCACCACCGAGCCATCCAGGCCGGCGTTGCGCATAATACCCCGCATTGGCTCTTCCAGGGCGCGGCGCACAATGGCGATACCGGTGCGCTCGTCGGCCACCTCGCTGCTGACGTTATCCAGCGAAGACAGGGCGTTGATCAGGGCCACGCCGCCGCCGGGGACAATGCCTTCCTCAACCGCAGCGCGAGTGGCGCTCAGCGCATCCTCAACCCGGTGCTTCTTCTCTTTCAACTCGGTTTCGGTCGCCGCGCCGACGCGGATAACGGCCACGCCACCGGCCAGCTTGGCCAGCCGCTCTTGCAGCTTCTCGCGGTCGTAGTCGGAGGTGGTGTTATCAATCTCAACCTTGATCTGGTTGATGCGGCCTTTGATGTCCTCATCCTTGCCGTGCCCGCCGACGATAGTCGTATCGTCCTTAGTTGAGACAACTTTATCGCACTTGCCCAGGTCGGCCAGGCTGGTGCTGTCCAGCTTGCGGCCCATCTCCTCGCTGATGACCGTGCCGCCGGTCAGAATGGCAATGTCTTGCAGCATGGCCTTGCGCCGGTCGCCGAAGCCGGGGGCCTTGACCGCCAACACGTTGAAGGTCCCGCGCAGCTTGTTCAAAACCAGTGTGGCCAGGGCTTCGCCGTCCACATCTTCGGCAATAAGCAGCAGGTTGCGCTTGCCGGTCTGGACCAGCTTCTCCAGCACCGGGATCAAATCGGCGGCGGCGGAGATTTTCTTATCGTGGATGAGCACAAACGGCTCTTCCAGGATCGCCTGCATCGAGTCCTGGTTGGTGATGAAGTAGGGCGAGATATAGCCCCGGTCAAACTGCATGCCTTCGACATACTCGGTTTCAAAGGCCAGGCCCTTGCTCTCTTCGACGGTGATGACGCCGTCCTTGCCGACTTTGTCCATCACTTCGGCGATCAGCTCGCCAATCTCGCGGTTCTGGGCCGAAATCGAGGCCACGCTGGCAATCTCTTCTTTGTTGTCAATGGTAATCGCCATATCGCGAATGGCCTGGGTCACGGCAGCGGTCGCTTTTTCAATGCCGCGCTTGAGCAGCATGGGGTTAGCCCCGGCGGCCACGTTCCGCAAGCCCTCGTTGACCATGGTGTGGGCCAGCACAGTGGCAGTGGTCGTGCCATCGCCGGCAATGTCGTTGGTTTTGGTGGCGGCTTCCTTGAGCAGTTGCGCGCCCATATTGGCATAGGGGTCTTTGAGTTCAATCTCTTTGGCCACGGTTACGCCGTCGTGGGTGACGGTCGGAGCGCCCCACTTCTTATCCAGGGCCACGTTGCGGCCCTTGGGGCCGAGGGTGGTGGCCACAGCCTGGGCCAGGGTGTCAATGCCGGTCTTTAGCTGCCGGCGCGCTTCATCTTCAAAAATAAGTTGTTTTGGCATAGGTGTTATCTCCTTAAATAGTAATCAGTAATCAGTGGCCGGTAGCCAGTAGTCAGATAACAGAGGTTACGCGGTTGGTACGCAAAACGCATGCTGAGTAGGCTGAGCGCAGCGAATGCCGTATCGAAGCAGTGTTTTGCGCAGTTCGCACCCTTTCGATACGCCCGCTCCCTTCGGTCGCAGGGCTACTCAGGATGCTCACCGTGTAAGTTCTGTCAGATAACAAGAATTGCTACCCTGCTACCTGTTCATTATTTTGTAGATACTTAAACAGTCTCTCTCACTCAATAACCGCCAGCAGGTCGCTTTCGCGCATGATCAGGTACTTGGAGCCGTTGTGCTTGATCTCGGTGCCGGCGTACTTGGCAAAGAGGACTTTATCGCCCACTTTGACATCCAGCGGGGCGCGCTGGCCCTCTTCATTGCGGCTGCCCGGCCCAACGGCCAGGATTCTGCCTTCCATCGGCTTCTCTTTGGCCGTCTCAGGCAGGACAATGCCGGATGCGGTCATCTCTTCCCGCTCAATCGGCTCGACCCAGACCCGGTCGCCCAGCGGGCGCAGTTTCAAATCTGACATACTTGAACCTCCTCGTTTGGTAAATTAAATAGGTTTGGAATGGCTGCTTTCGTTGGGAAATAAAACGTAAAACGTAAAGCGTAGGACTTGCACGGAGCCTGGACTTACGTTTTACGTTTTAAACCGGAAAGCCGTTTGTGAGTAACGTATTACGGACATGAATACTATTAACCGATTGTTAGAATCGTATTAGCAGTTTGTTAGAATTGTATTAGAAATTAAGCAGAAATCTAAATCGTATTCCCCCAGGCGTGGGAGTGAACCGCTTCTGCCCTCCAGGACGGGTAAGAGTTGATGGATTCTCATTTATGAGTATCATAACCCACATCAAAGGCATAGTAGCCCAAGAACAGAGGGCGTTCTTTGAGGGAAATCTATGAGACGTGAAGTCGTCAAGGCGACAGGCTGGGGTCTTCTGGTTACGCTGCTTCTGGGCGGCCTCATTATTATTGGCTCGCGCAACCTGTCCCATTTTGATGCTGCCCTGGTAGCCTATACCTTTTCTATCCTGTTTGCTACCTTTGGCCTGACCTACCGCTACAGTATGTGGCTGCAGCGGCCCCCTACGGCCATGTATTGGCGGCGCGGCTGGCAGGTTTTCTTTAAGCAGGGCTACCGCCTGCTCAACCTGGGCCACTGGTTTAAGTGGGTAGTTGACGATATTGCCCTGAACCGCTTCATCTGGTCGCGCGATTGGCTGCGCGGGCTGGCCCACGGGCTGATTATGTGGGGCTGCGCCCTGGCCGTGGCAATTACGTTTCCCCTGGTTTTCGGCTGGCTTCACTTCGCCTCGATCCCCGGCCAGCTCGAATGGTATCAGGCCATCGTCTTTGGCTTTCCGGCTTTTTCCTTCCCCATCGAGTCCTTTATGGGCTTTGCCCTGTTTCACGGCCTGGTCTGGTCGGCGTTTCTGGTGATTGCCGGGGTGATGCTGGCCATGCGCCGGCGCATGCGCGACGAAGGCGCGGCGGCCCTGCAGTTGTTCTCCGAAGATTTCTTACCCCTGATCTTGCTGTTTGCGGTCAGCCTGACCGGCCTGATGCTGACCGCCAGCTACACCTGGATGAAGGGTTATGCCTACGATTTCCTGGCGATCCTGCACGCGATCACCGTTATTTTTACCTTCCTGTGGCTGCCGTTTGGTAAATTTTTTCACATCTTCCAGCGCCCGGCCCAGATTGGGGTCCGTTTTTACAAGGACGTAGGCCAGCGCGAAGCGGCAGCCTTATGCGGGCGCTGCGGCCAGCCCTTCACCTCCCTGTTGCACGTCCAGGATTTGATCCAGGTGGAGCGGGAGCTGGGCTATCAGTACGACCTGCCGGGCAGCGAGATGGAGCATTACCAATGGATTTGCCCGCCCTGCCGTCGAGCCATGGTCGCCTTGGCCCAAAGCCAGTTGTGGCAGGCCCAGCGGGGCGGGACGCCGCTCGACGGCGCAGGCCGTTCAACCCGTTCAGCCCCGGCCTACGTCAATCCGGCCCTGGATCAAGGGCCGTTGGGGGAAGAAGATGCCCGGAATTTTCATCCCTAACTAACAGGAGTTACGCGGTGAGCCAAACATGTCATTTCGACCGGAGCGGAGCGGAGGGAGAAATCCCTCGAAACGTCTCTGGCAAGAGGCGGCATTAGGGATTTCTCGCTCCTATCGTCGCTCGAAATGACATGACCGCGTAACTCCTGTACCTAAAAATCCAAAATGAAAGGATGTTATGACAACTATTCCCGTCAAAACGGTGGATATTATCGAGCAGTTTGGCCCGCACCTGGCCCACACCCGCGGGCTGCGGCTGGATACGGGGGTCGAACCGGATAAAGTCGTCCCAACCCACTGCTGCTTCTGCGGCCAGCAGTGCGGCATCCTCCTCAAAGTAAAGGAGAATCAGGTTATCGGTTTTGAACCCTGGTACGATTTCCCGTTCAACCAGGGCAAACTCTGCCCCAAAGGGGTCAAACGCTACCTGCAGGGCGCTCACCCCGACCGGCTGCTGCACGCTTACGAGCGCGACCCCTCGGCCCAGGGCGGTTTCAAGCCGCTGCCGTATGACCAGGCGATTGCCCGTGCCGCTGCCGAGATCGAGCGCATCCAAACCCAATATGGCCCGGCGGCTTTTGCCTTGCTGAGCGGGGCCAGCTTGACCACCGAAAAAACCTACTTGATGGGCAAATTCGCCCGGATGTGTCTCAAAACACCGCACATAGATTACAACGGCCGGCTCTGCATGGTCAGCGCCGCCGCCGGCAACAAAAAAGCGTTTGGCATTGACCGCGGCGGCGCGCCCTGGACCGACATCCTTCAGGCCGAAGTGGTCTGGATCAGCGGGGCGAATGTGGCCGAATGCGCCCCGATTACCACCGATTACGTCTGGCAGGCCCGTGAAAACGGGGCTAAAATCATTGTCGTTGACCCGCGCATTACTCCTATCGGCCGCACCTGTGACCTGTTTCTGCCGGTCAAGCCGGGCCGCGATGTGGCCTTGTTCAACGGCATCCTGCACCTGATGATCGAAAACGACTGGCTGGACCATGCCTTCATCGAGCAGCACACCAGCGGGTTTGAGGCGGTGGCCGACCATGTCAAAGAGTGGACGCCCCAGCGCACCGCCGAAATCACCGGCATTGCCGAAAAAGGCATCCGCCAGGCCGCCGAGTGGTGGGGCACGGCCAAAACCAGCTTTCTGATGCACGCGCGCGGCATTGAACACCACTCGCACGGGGTCCAGAATGTGTTGGGGGCGATCAATATCGTGCTGGCCTCGGGGCGAATTGGCCGCCCCGGCTGCGGCTACTCGACCATCACCGGCCAGGGCAACGGCCAGGGCGGGCGCGAGCACGGCCAGAAGGCCGACCAGCTTCCGGGGGGACGCGACCTGGGCAACCCGGAGCACCGGGCCTACGTAGCCGGGGTCTGGGGCATCCAGCCGGAGGAGCTGCCGCAGCCGGGCGTGGACGCTTACGAACTCTTCCGCAAGATTGACAGCGGCGAGATCAAGGGCCTGTTGAGCATCTGCTTTAACCCGCTGGTCTCGCTGCCGGACAATGCCTTCATCCAGCGCATGCTGGAAAAGCTGGAATTTTACGTGGCGATAGACTTCTTTTTGAATGAAACCGCGCGCTATGCCGACATTGTGCTGCCCGGCTCGCTGCACGAGGAGGATGAAGGCATTGTCACCACTGCCGAAGGGCGGGTCATTAAGATTAACCAGGCGGTGGACTGCCCCGGCGAGGCCCGCCAGGATTGGCGGATTATCCAGGATATTGCCCAAGCGTTAGGCCGCGAGCGCGGCTTTACCTTTAGCAGCCCGGTGGAAATTTTGGACGAGCTGCGGCTGGCCTCTAAAGGCGGGGTGGCCGACTACTACGGCATCACCTACGAGAAATTAGAGCGAGAAAACGGTATCTTTTGGCCCTGCCCCAGCCTGGAGCACCCCGGCACGCCGCGCCTGTTTGAACCCGGCTCGTGGAATCCGGTGGCCCGGGGTCAAGGGCCTTTCTACTTCCCCGACGGCAAAGCCCGCTTCAACGTCGCCGTTTACAGCCCGCCGGCAGAAGAGGTTGACGCAGAATATCCGATTATTCTGACGACAGGCCGGGTGGTCAGCCAATTCCTGTCCGGCTCGCAAACCCGGCGCATCGGCCCGCTGGTGGACCAGTACCCGGAGCCGCGCATCGAGATTCATCCCCTGCTGGCCGAGAAGCTGGGCCTGGCCGAGGGCGATTGGACGACGGTCGAATCGCGGCGGGGCCGCTGCACGCTGCGGGCGCAGGTGGTCAAAACGATCCGCCCCGACACGATCTTTATTCCCTACCACTGGGCCGGTCCTCGCAGCGCCAACCAGCTAACCATTGCCGCGCAAGACCCGATTTCAAAGATACCGGAGTACAAGGTCTGCGCGGTGCGGCTGAAAATAGCCGCCGGCCCGCCGGAGTATGTGGGAGAATTGGAGCCGTATCAGTAATGAAAACAGATCAACCCGGCCACGTTCAAAAAGAAGAAGCGGATTTAGCGGAACAGCGCCGCCTGGCCGAAGCGGTTCGAGCCGCCTGTATTCACGCCGCCCTGGCCGGCTATGAAGACGCCAGCCTGAGCGGTCTGTGCCATGAAGGCGTTTGGGAACGAGTCATTGACGCCATGCGTGAGTTAAAGCTAGAAGAGATTATTCAGAGAGTAAGGAGTAAGGAGTCAATGTCATCAAGTTAGCAGCATCCTGAGTAGGTTGAGCGGAGCGAAACCGTATCGAAGGGTGCTGCGCCGTCAGAGAGTCGTCGCCAACCCGCATCCTTCGATACGCACTCCACTTTGTTCCGTGCTACTCAGGATGCTCTCTGGTCTTAACTTAATGATATTGAGTAAGGCGTAGGGAAGCAATTATTCTTACTCCCTATTCCTTCTTAACAGGGGGACTATGCCAGTACCACAGCCCATGGAATTCTTTGTTGATCCTGGCCGCTGCATTGGCTGCCAGGCGTGTGTGCAGGCCTGCACCGAGTGCGATACGCACCGGGGCTACTCGATGATCCAGCTTGACTACATTGACCGGGCCAGCTCCCCGCAAACCGTGCCGGTGGTTTGTATGCACTGCGACTCGCCCACCTGCGCCGAAGTCTGCCCGGCTGACGCGATCAAGCGGACGGGGGATGGGGTGGTGCAAACGGCGCGCAAGCCGCGCTGCATCGCCTGCAACAACTGCGTCCTGGCCTGCCCTTTTGGCGTGCCCAAGATGAACACGCAGATGAACCTGATGATGAAATGCGATATGTGTTACGACCGCACCTCGGTGGGGTTGAAACCCATGTGTGCTTCTGTCTGCCCCAGCCAGGCCCTGTTTTTCGGCACGCGGGAGGAAATCGAAAAATTACGGCCCAATTCCAGAGCCGTCAACAGCTTTAAGTTTGGCCGGCAAACTATTACCACGCGGGTTAATATGTTGATCCCTAAAACCACCCCTGTTCAACAGGTTGATGTGACCGCCGCCATGAACCAGGCCACGATCAGCCAGGACATCATGGATGATCTGCTGATGACCAACCTGGTTTTTGAGGAGACATTGAGCAGTAGTCAGTCAATGTCATTAAGTTAAGCAGCATCCTGAGTAGGTTGAGCGAAGCGAAACCGTATCGAAGGGTGCGACAGAGCGGCGTAGACTTCGCCAACCCGCATCCTGAGTAGCGCGGAACGAAGTGGAGCGCGTATCGAAGGATGCTAAACTTAACGACATTGAGCGGTCAGTAACAGGAGTTACGCGGTGGGCAGAAAAGCCCTCCCTAAATCCCTCCCAAGGGGAGGGACTTAAGCTGATTCTCCCCCTGTGGGGGGAGTTAGAGGGGGGCAAACCCTTCAACTGCGTGACTCCTGTGAGTAAGCAGTAATAAAACGTCGAATAACTACTTCCATAAGGATGAGACGATGAACAGGCAGGATCCAGAGCAATTGAGCAGCCCGCCCGATGGCCGGCCGGAAGCCGAGCAGCCGCGCTGGCGGCGCGATTTTCCCATTGATTGGCCCCAGGATGATTACGTGACCCGGCGCGATTTTACCAAGTTTATGGTCCTGGTCAGCCTTGCCTTTGCGGTCGGGCAGGTCTGGATTCTGGCCCAGAACTTCCTCCGCCAGCGGCGGGGGGAGCTGCCGCTTCAGGAAATTGCCCGATTGGACGAACTGCCGGTCGGTGGAGCGCGGGTCTTCACCTACCCCGAGGCGCACAATCCGCGCCTCCTGGTGCGGTTGGGCGACCGGTCCTTTGTGGCTTATGACCAGTTATGTACCCACCTGAGCTGCCCGGTCATTCCCCAGGTGGAGGCAGGCCACCTGCACTGTCCCTGCCACGAGGGCCTTTTTGATTTAGTCACAGGGCAGCCCCTGGCCGGCCCGCCCCCTCGGCCCCTGCCACGGGTCAAGTTAGAAATTCGCGGCGATAAAATCTACGCCGCCGGCGTGGAGGAGGCCCTGGCATGAATCGAGGTTCCCGTTTTGCCCGCAAACAGCGCATGACCATTGTGCTGGGTATTTTAACCATCGTCCTGATCATTGTTATCCTGCAATTGTGGCTGTTGACCGCCACTATGAACGCCTACCTGGGCGGCGATCCCACCGTTTTATGGCCGGCGGCGCTGGCCAGCCTCGTTTGCCTGGCTTTGAATGTTGGCCTGCTGTGGTACCTCTACGGCCTGGAGAGATAAAATCTTTGAATAACTACTTCAAAGAGGCCGCCGCTAACCTGTTCCCCGGCTATTTTGCCCTGGTGATGGCAACCGGGATTATCTCTGTTGCCGCCTACCTGCTGGAGATGCGGCCCATTGCCTGGGCGCTGCTGGTTATCAACCTCATCGCTTACGGCGTGTTATGGCTGCTCACCTTCATTCGCCTGTTTGGCTACTTTCCTCGCCTGCTCGCCGATTTGAACAGCCACGCGCGCGGACCGGGTTTTTTTACGTTAATTGCCGGGACGTGTGTGCTGGGGACCCAATTCGTCGTGGTGGTCGGCAACTATCCCATCGCCACCGGACTATGGTTTCTGGGCCTGGGCTTGTGGCTGCTGGTGATGTATACTTTTTTTACCGCCGTGATTATCCGGGAAAACAAGCCTTCGCTGCAAGAGGGCATCAACGGGGCCTGGCTGATTGCCACCGTCGCCACCCAATCCGTTTCGGTGCTGGGAACGCTGATTTCAGCCCAATACCCGGCCTGGCAGGAGCTTTTGCTCTTCTTTACCTTGAGCATGTACCTGCTCGGCTGCATGCTTTACCTGAGCATTATCACCCTGATTTTCTACCGCTTTACTTTTATCGAGTTGACGACCGCCGCGCTCACGCCCCCCTACTGGATCAATATGGGCGCGGTAGCAATTACCACCCTGGCCGGCGCCCGGCTCATTTTAGCCGCCAACCAGTGGACCTTTCTCAGCGAACTCTCCCCTTTTCTAAAAGGCTTCACCATGTTCTTCTGGGTTACCGGCACCTGGTGGATCCCCTTGCTCTTCATTCTGGGTGTCTGGCGGCATGTGTACAGGCGCTTTCCCCTGGTTTATGACCCCCAGTACTGGGGCATGGTCTTCCCTCTGGGCATGTACACTGCCTGTACCTTCCAGTTAGCCCAGGCGATGGGATTGTCGTTCTTGCTGGCTATTCCCCGCTATTTTATCTACATCGCTCTTTTAGCCTGGCTGGCCACGTTTTTCGGCCTGGTGCGCCACCTGGCCCGGAGTATAGCTTTGCCTGTAAAAGCTGAGCACCCTTAGAGAAGGCGGTCTTCGATCTCCCAGACGTGATCGAGTACGTGCCAGGCTGCGCGGCGGACGAAGTAGCGCGGCGTCCAGCGAACGCCGCCCCGAGGCCCCCGCACCGGTATCTCGCCATGCGCTGCCGCGGCCAGGGCATCCAGCCCCGCCTGCCGGGTTCGAGCCAGTTCCTCGCTCAGTTCTTCCGCTTCACCCTGCTTAAGCTTCCAGCCGAGTGCCGACAGATAACCCGCCTCGGCTCCCAGCACATGCCGGGTGATCCCTTCCAGGTCTCGACCCCCGCCGCGGGGCCCCTTGCGCAATTCCTTCCCAGAGGCTGTTTGCACCGCTTTATCAAACGCCTGCCAGCACGCCTTGAGGAGCTTTTGCAAGCGCTTAAGCTCGGCATCGTCAACCGGCTGCGCGTCGCTCGACGGGGCGATGCTGGGTGCGCCGAAATCGGTCGTTGAGTCACCTTCAAGCCGCTCGATTACGGTGAACGCGGATGCATCGGTGGGCGCTTGGAAGCCGAGCCGGGCCGAGCGGAGAATGCGGGCATAACGCGGCCCGGAGTCCAAGAGGGCTTGCAGCGCCGCGGCCTCATCGCGGCCACTCCGGCACCAGCCCGGCCAATCAATCGCCCCGGCAAACGTTCGTTTCTGCCCAATCTCAAGGTACACATCAATCTTAGGTTGCGCCATCTGTTGTTCCTCCTTTGATATTTATAACTCAAGTTGCTACCTTCGAAGCAGCACCCCTCGATACGTCCTTCGCTTCTCTCAGGACTACTCGGGATGCTGCGAAAAATCATCCTGAGTGCCATAGGCTTATCGAAGGGTATTTTTCGCAGCTAAGTGACAACTTGGGTTACTTATCAGCCCTGTGCGCGGGGACTTAGCCAGAAAGCTACTTGCGGAGGCGGGCCATGAGGTAGGTATCCACATACTGCCCATCTCGAAAGGCAAAATCAACCATTGTCCCCTCGATGTTAAAGCCAAACTTCTCATACAGCCGGATAGCCGGGTCATTATCAACGTACACGTCAAGCTCAAGCCGGGTCAGGTTCAGCCACTTATCGGCCAGATCAACGGCTGCTTGCATCAGCGCCGTGCCGACCCCCTGGCCTTGCCAATCATCGCGCACTACCATGCCAATTTGCCCCACATGGCGGCGGCGAGGCCGGTGGGGGAAGGTCTGCAGGCTGAGCTGGCCGACCACTTCTTGTTCAATGCAAGCGACTAAACTGAATAAACCCTCCGGCGGCTCGGCCAGGCGTTTGCGCCATTGTTCGGCTGAAGGAAACGGCACCTGCAGTGTCCCCCAGACGGCTTTGGGGCCGTTAAAGATCTGCCGGACGGCTTCATAATCACCTGGTTCTGTCCGTCGAATCGTAATGGTCATAAGGGCAGCCTCATCCTTCTCTTAAACTGCTGAATGAATACCCTGGCGCCGCTTACCACTCCCCTGCATAGCGAACTCCATAGGGCGCGGCAAGCTGCACCGCTCTGGCCCGCCTCAATTCTACCAGTTGGCGCAGGTGCAACTGGTCGTGCGCCGCCCACGACCCCAGAATGTCGCCCGCCTTCATCACCCCAAAAGGAGCGGCGTATTCGGTTTCCCAATTGGGAGCGGCTAACCCCTCCAACCAGACCAGCGACTTCTTCCGTTCCGCCAGAAAGTTGGCCAACATGGCAGCCAGATCACGCTCATTGTACTGGCGGGCGGCCACCCAGCCGACGGGATCAATCGGCGGCCATTTTTCAGTGGGGCGATGGAGCATAATGTCCAGGCGCTGCCGAAAGTCTTCCCGTTCTTCGTCATAAAGATGACAGATCACCTCCAGGATAGACCAGGATTCGGGATGCGGCTTAAAACGCGCTTCAGTTGGGGTTATTCCCGCAACCAACTTGCTTACCATTTCAGCCCCGTTAGCCAGTTCCTGAAATAAGATCTCGGACTCCATTTATTTCTCCTCAACTTCTCCGGAGGCTAAGCTGCCGGAGGTATTTTCGCTCATACGAACCTTACCCCCTGGCGGCTGCCACGGCGCCAGGCGAGGAATCCAGCGGGGAACGTTTTGCTTGTACAGCCCATAATCTGCCCCAAACCGCCGTTCCAGACCCGGTTCCTCAAACAGGGGAATGTAGATCAAATTGATTATCACGACCATAAAAAACCAGGTTAGTAAGATCGTCGAACCAAATATTAAGACTTCTCCCAACAGGATACAAAAAACGCCACTGATCATGGGATTGCGCACATATTGGTAGATGCCTTGCACGACGAGTTTCCGGGTGGCAAACCACGGGGCGAGTGTCCCCTGGCCGATTGTGGCGAACAGGGAAATCGTCTTGAACAGCAGGATAAGACCGGCGCTGACAAACAGCACCCCCCCGAGCAGCGCCAGCCAGTTGAGAGGTAGGGAGAGTGCCCAACCGGTCTTGCCGGGTTCAGCCGTCAGGATGAGTAGACCGGGAATGACGACCGTGACCATAACAGGTAGGATCAGGACAGCCTGAATATGCTTAAGCATTTCCTTACAGCAACTGGCGCAGCTCTTCCGTTAATTGTTGGACCAGTTCCGGCCTGCCGTGAAACTGAGCCGGCGTATTTTGAAACATAATGGGTGAGTTCACAGTCACTTCCTCCTTCAACGCGATAACAGGCATCATAGAACGGGCGTTCGCGTTTGTCAAACAACTTGGCCAGGCTAAATCGAGAGGGGGTTGGTCAAAAGTAACCATCAGACATCCAGAACTTCGCCTGTGCCCAGGTTTATGATATACTTTTCGAAAGAAAACAAGTCTCGCCAAGAGCAAAGGAAAAATTAATCACCATGACAACTATGGGGAGCGGTATTCTACAACTGACCAAAAATGGGAGCGGCACCCTGCTCAACCCGGCCAAGTTGACCGAGCGGGTAGCCGTACCGGCCAGGCTTATTCGTGACTACCGGCTCCCTCAAGGAGCAACTGTCACCGGCAGCAAAGAAGGCTCTCAACTGGCGACTATCGAGACGGTGTGCGGGCTGTCGCCGGAGGCATTCCAGCAGCGCCCGCCTTTTAAACACCTGGTCGCCATTGACCCGACGGAACGGTTTAACCTGGCTGTCACCGGCCAAACAAGCACGCGGCTGATTGATCTGATCGCTCCAATCGGTAAGGGAACCCGCGGCCTGATTGTCGCGCCCCCCAAGGCGGGCAAAACGACGCTGCTGGAGCAGATTGCCCAGGCTATCCACACCGGCGATCCTGAAACCCGCCTCGTCATCCTGCTTATTGACGAGCGGCCCGAAGAAGTGACCCACTTCCGCCGGACAATCGCCGGAGCCGAGGTCTTCGCCAGTTCCAGTGACCAGCCGCTCGCGGAGCATATTGAGCTGTCCGAGCTGATGCTGGCTCACATTCGCACCGAACTTGAGTGCGGCCAGCATGTGGTAGTGATGTTAGACAGCCTGACCCGTCTCGTCCGCGCCTTCAACCTTAGAGGATCTCAGGCCAACCGCAGCCGGACTCTCTCCGGCGGAGTGGAGGCCGAAGCGCTGCAAATTCCGCGCCGTTTCTTTGGCCTGGCCCGCAATATCGAGCACGGGGGGTCGGTCACCATCCTGGCCACGGTTTTAATTGACACCGGCTCGCGGATGGATCAGTTCATTTATTAGGAGTTCAAAGGAACAGGAAACAGCGAGATCGTTCTCGATCGCTCCCTGGCTGAAGCCTACATCTTCCCGGCGCTCAATCTGCCCGCCAGCAGCACCCGCAAAGAGGATCGGCTTTACAGCCCCGCAGACAGCCTGCGGCTGACCCACCTGCGCCGGGAGTTAGTGGCTCGTTCCCCGCAAGAGGCTATGGCCTACCTGCTAAACCTGTTGGCCCGTTATCCGACCAATGAGCAACTGCTGCAAAGTATCAATTCAGAAAGCAGCTAAATACAGATCATTAAAGACTGCCACCGGCCCGGCGCTCAAGGCACGAGAGCGGGGGCGAAGCCAAGCAAACAAGCGAACTGACCGATTTCAAGAGAACAGGCGACTCGCTCGAAGCCGTGCCCTTGCAGCAGTTCCAGATGCCGGGGAATACTTCGCCGCCCCGGCTGCTCGGGGTTATCCTGCCCCGGCGGTACCACGAAATCGGCGTTGAGCAAGAGACCACCCGGCACGAGCAGCCGCCGGGCCAGGCCATAAATGCGGACAATGTGGCTCTCATCTCCCAGGTCATGCAGGGCTTGCAGTGAGATAATGGCGTGGATTTCAGCGGGCAGTTGGGCAAGCCAGGCCTCGCCGTTGAGATCCACTTGAATGAGCCTGGCCCGCCGGCCAAAAGCTGCCAATTGTCCGCGGGCGTAGGTCAGCAGCAGGCTCGACGAGTCGAGGCCGGTATAGCTTATGTGGGGCAGGTCACGCAGTAACAACTCGGCCAGCAGGCCGGGACCGGGACCGAGTTCCACCACTTGTGGAGCTGGAAAGGGCAGCGCCTTGAGCTGGGCGATGATATGCTGCATCACCTGGATGCGTTCTGGATAGCGCGTCTGCAAACCGGCGGTCCACTCGACTACATCGGCCTGGGTGCGCAAATCACGAAAAGTAATCACCTTAACCTCCTGAATTTGATGGTTCTCCCATAATTTTTCTCGGTCAGATTATACCGGATGAAGCACTGGCCGAATAGTTCTGCCGGTTACGAATGAGTAGCGCTCTTGTAAAAATGACATTTGTCAGGGTAAAAAAGGACATCTGACACTTCTACATTTCAAGTCAACGATACGATAATAGATGAAAGGGTTAAAGTCCACCGAAGGTGGCGAATAAATCTTCCTAAAGTTGCCTCTTAAAACAGTCGTTTACGATAAAACGCAAGGCACTTCAAAAGCTCCCTCGGCCCAGCGATCCTCACTCCGGCCATCTCAGTGATCCTAACCCAGGATTTTCAAAGTTCAACCCATAAGATAGGCAAGGAGATGCAGCCATGGAAACAGCAATTTACATTTTGGTTGGCCTGATCATGCTCGGAGTGTTGTATTTTGCCTGGTGGAAGGTGATCCAACCTTATCGCAAATTCCAGGGTAAAATGCTGATAACTTGTCCTGAAACGCATCAACCTGCCGGTGTGGCCGTAGATGCCAAACATGCCGCCCTCACCGCCGTTCAGGGCGAGCCGGATTTACGCTTAAAAGAGTGTACCCGCTGGCCGGAGCGTCAAAATTGCGATCAGGCCTGTTTGGCTCAGATTGAATCATCCCCCCAGAATTGTTTGGTGCGGGCGATGTTAAGCAATTGGTATAAAGGCAGGTCGTGCGTTTTTTGCGGGAAAACCTTCCCGCACATCGACTCTTATGATCACCGGGCTGTTTTTTGGTATGAACAAAAACCGGCCTTCGTCAATCCAGAGGGTAAACTCGTTGAATGGCGTGAAGTGCCTGTCGAAACGCTGCCTCAGGTGTTGACCACCCACCAGCCGGTTTGCTGGAACTGCCTGATCGCGATGGTTTTTCGGCGTGACCATCCGGAGTTGGTTTTAGACCGCCCCGGAAAGCGAAGTCATTAGACTTGTCCCCCAACAAGCAAAACGCACTGAGAAACTCGGTTCTTTCGAATGACAAAGCCGGGTTTCTTTTTTTGCTTGGGGTAGAATTTTCGGGGTCTGTCCAAATTTTAGGTAGACCGCAGAGGTTTCAAAAACCTCTGCGGTCTTTCCAAAAAATGGGACGCACCCAATTTTGGGGGCTGATTGAAAGCCGGGGGGAGTTATGATACAATGAGGCAAACGTGAAAGATCCCCGGTCGTTAAACCTATGCAGCTTCTCCCAAATATTTATCTGCTCGATGGATTTGCCTACGCCCAGCACGCTAATTTCTACCTGATTCACAGCGAGCAGGGCAACGTAATTGTTGATGCAGGTACGGTCAGCGCTGACCTGGAACGGGCGGAACAGCATCTCAGCCGGTGGGGTATTTCCCTGGAGCAAGTAGATTGCCTGCTCCTGACCCACAGCCATTATGATCACGTGGGCAATGCGGCTGTTTTACGGGAACGAGGCGCCACCGTCATCGCCGGGCCAGGGGACGCCGAAGGCATTGTCCTGGCCGATTGGCGGACTGCGCCTTACGCGGCTGGTTTTCGGGTGTCCGCCTGCCCGGTTGATCGGGTGGTTCACGACGGCGACGTGATTGACGCCTGCGGCTTCCGGTTCGAGGTTATTCACGCCCCCGGCCACACCGACGGCTCGGTCATTTACCAGTTCCGGCACGCCGGGCAGATTATCTGGTTTGTGGGCGATGTCTTGATGATTAACAATACTCACTTTGAGCCGGAATTGGGCTGGCAGGGCGGCGAGGATTTTGACAAAGCCACGTATCTCCAGAGTTTGCGGCGGCTGGCCGAACTGCCGGTTGACTGCATCCTGGCCGGTCATTATTTCCCTTATTTGAGCCAGGGTCAGCGGTTGGTCGGCCGGGCGTATGTCAAGGCGTTGGTGGAGTGGCGTTAAGAGGGTACAACCCGCAATGTTCCAACTCACCCCGAAGTCCATTAGGCCCATATCAATATTGATAGGCCGGCACTCCTGGCGATTAAGGCTGCAGCCGGCTGATCCCGTGGGTGGTGCCGGCCCAAACGGAGCCGTCCGGACCGATGGCAATGGCCCAGATGCCTGCATCCACCAGGCCGTCGGCCACCGTGTAAGTATGCCAGGCGTCGTTATCCAGCCAGGCCAGGCCGCGATCCGTCACCCCAACCCAGGGCCGGCCGGATGGGTCAAGGGCTACAGCATAGATCGTATTTCCGGGCAGTCCCTCGGCCTGGGTGTAGGCCGTCCACTGCCGGCCGTCAAAGCGGCTTAGCCCGGATTGGGTCGCAAACCAGAGCGGCCCCGCCGGGTCAACGGCGATGTCAAGCGCGCCCGTGTCAACCGGGCCGTCGGCCCGGCGGTAATGCTGCCACTGCCGGCCGTCAAAGCGATCCAGTTGGCCGCGCCACGTACCCACCCAAACCGAACCGTCGGCGGCAACGGCGATTGAGCGAGTATCGTTGCTGCTCAAACCGTTAGCCGTGGTGTAGGTGGTCCAGGTCTGGCCGTCAAACATACTCACCCCAAACATCAACGTAGCCGCCCAAACCCGGCCGGCTTGATCAACGGCCACATCCTTCACATTGTCAGCTACCAGGCCGTCAGCCTCCGTGTAGCTGATCCACTGCTGCCCGGCGTAATGGCTCAGCCCGCCGCTGGTGGCCAGCCACACGCCGCCGGCCGGGTCAAAAGTGATGGCGTGGACTTCGTTGCCGGCCAGGCCGTCGGCCGTGGTATAACTGCGCCAGGCTGTCCCATCAAATACACTCGCGCCGCGCAGCGTGCCGGCCCACACCTGCCCGGCCGGGTCAATGGCCAGGTCATAAACCAGGTCGTCGGCCAGGCCATCGGCCACAGTATAGGTGGTAAAGGTACCAGGCCCGGTGGCATCTTCCGCGTTGTCCGGCCCGGAGGCCAGCGGCTGGCCCAGGATGCTCAAGCCGTGCTCGGTGCCCAGCCAGGCCCGGCCGGCCGGATCAAAGGCAATTGCGGTCACCTGATTATCGGCCAGGCCATCGGCGACGGTGTAGGTGGTAAAGTTAGTCCCATCAAATACGCTGACCCCCCCGGCTGTACCAATCCAAACTTGGCCTGTGGCGTCAACGGCCAGGGCGTTTACCCGGCTGTCGGCCAGACCATCGGCTGGGCTGTAGGTGCGCCAGGCGGCCCCATCAAATACGCTCAAACCATTACTGCCCCCACCACCCAGCAGCGGCGGCCGGCCGCTGCCGGCCCAGACCTGGCCGGCCTGATCCACCGCCAGGGCGTTGATGTAATTATCGGCCAGGCCGTCGGCAGTAGTGTGAGTGGTCCAGGCCGCCCCATCAAACATGCTTAAACCCTGAGGCGTACCTAACCAGGCACGCCCCTGGTGATCTACGGTTGCGGCCAGGATCGTATTCTGGAGCAGGCCGTTGCTGGTGGTATAGTTGACCCACTGCTGGCCGTTAAAGTAGGCCGCGCCGTCGTTAGTGGCCGCCCAGATTCCCCCCGCTGGGCTGGCGGCCAGGGCCAGCACATTGTTATCGAGGAAGCCGGCCTCAGTGGTATAAGTAACCCACTGGCTGCCGTCAAACCGACTCAGCCCGCCCAGGTCGCTGCCAATCCAGAGTTGTCCGGCCGAGTCGGTGACGATAGCCGAAATGTAATTGGCGAGTGACGGGCCATCGGCGGAAGTGAAGGGTGTCCACTGCTGGTTTTCCAGGCGGGCCAGCCGGGCCGGGCCGGCGCCCACCCAGGTTTCCCCGGCCGGGCCGGTAGATACAGCAGTGATGTCATTGTGGGGCAGACCGTCGGCGGTGAGATAAGCCGTCCACTGCTGGCCGTCCAGCCGGTGCAGGCCGCGCCGGGTGCCTACCCACACCTGCCCCACCGGGCCGGGAACCAGGGCGGTCACATCGTCCAGGGTGGAGTCGTTTTCCAGCCCGGCCACATCCGTTGTCACAGGCAGCCAATCCCGGCCATCAAAACGTTCCAAGCCGCCCTCGCCCCCAACCCAGACTTGATTAGCAGCAATGACTACCGTTTGGTAGCCGCAGCCCGATTTTTGTTTAAGCCACTCTTGCCCGTTAAACACGCTGATGCCGCCGCCGCAGTGGGGCCAGCTTGACCAGTTAAAGGCCACCCAGACCGAGCCAGCCGGATCAATGGCAATATCGGCCACGGCGCTGTAGGCGTAGCCCTCTGGCTGGTAAGGAGTCCAGGTTTGCCCATCAAAGCGGCTCAAGCCTATGGGGGTGCCCAGCCAGGCGGTCCCGGCCGGGTCAAAAGCAATGGCCTGAACCTGGTTATCAATCAGGCCATTGTCGGTCGTGTAAGTCAGCCACTGCTGGCCGTCAAACACACTGACCCCGCCGCCGGTTCCCACCCACAGGCGGCTGCCTGAGTCCAGGGCCAGGGCGTACACCTGGTTATCGGCCAGGCCCTCCCGGTGCGTAAAGGTGGTCCAGGCCTGGCCGTCGAACCGGCTGAGTCCATAGGGAGTACCGGCCCAGACCACGCCCGCCGGGTCAATCACCACCGCCCGAACCTCATTTCCGGCCAGGCCGTCCACTGTCGTATATTTGATGTAGCCGCTTCCGGCCCGGTCCCAGCGGACCAGTCCGCCACTTGTGCCGACCCACAGCGCCTGCGGGGAAAGGGCCAGGCTGATAATTTCGTTGCCATTAGTGTAAATCTGCCAGGTTGATTCCGGCGGCGAGGGAGTTTGAGCGACAGCCAGACCGGCCGGCCAACTCGCCAGGAGTAGGAGCAAGCAAAAGAACCAGATAAAATGTCTCATCTATGAATTCATACCAACAATATTGTTTATAGCGACACTTTACCGGATGATTGTCTTTTTAACGTTACGATGAACGTTACCAACTCGATCCCGTTACATCTTATGAGCAAATGTGATTAACCTGAGTTCGACGTTTTGCCGAAAACGGACAGGATTTACAGGATTAACAAGATTTCTGACCAATTTTTATCCTGTAAATCTTGCCGTAGGTCCTGTCGAGAGATAAAGAACTCCGAATTGAGGTGATTAAGCAAAAGCCCGTTGGAGGAGCGGCGTCTTGGTCAGGATCAGCGCACTCACGGCCCAGGACAGGAGCAATCCTAAGATAATAACCAGCGGTGCTTTGAGCAAGAGCGGCAGCGAAATGGGCACAAATAGATAGGCCAACGGGTACAAAATCAAAGGATGAATGAAGTAAATCCCATAGGAACTGAGCGCCAGGTTGCTCCAGAAGGGGCTGGCTTGGTTAACTTTTTGCTGAAAGAAGGCTGCCCCGGCCAGGAAGGCCGACAGGCAGAA
This sequence comes from Anaerolineales bacterium, assembly GCA_015075185.1. GTDB lineage: Bacteria > Chloroflexota > Anaerolineae > 4572-78 > J111 > DSQQ01. The sequence continues at coordinate 2,388,414 of JABTUW010000001.1, forward strand.
GGCGTTAAAGAGAACGGCATAGCCTGCCTGAATGAGAAGCGCCGGTTGAGGGACAGTTGGCATTACAAACAGGCGATACCCCAGGTATAACAGTCCTGACAGAATGGCTATCGTCGCCCACAACGCCAGGCGGGGCCGGTAGCCTTCTTTGGTAAACCAGCCGTGTAGATGAGCATAGAGGCCCAGGCCGAAGTAGCCAATATACAGGGGGACCCGCAGCGGCTGAAACACCAGGATATACCAGCCACGAAACCAGGTGTCAGCTTCGGGAAAGATCTGGTTCATCAAGAGCATCGCCAGGGTCATCACGGCCCAAAAGCCGGCAAACAATTTCCACGAAGGTCTTGCCAGGTGTCGTTTGCTTGACTGCAGCCGGTCACTGGGCGTGTACACCAGGCTTAGCGCCAAAAAGAACAGGAAGAGCACCCCCAGAAACCAATAAACAGACTGCTGGTAGCCTTCGCCCCAAAACTCGGTGGCCCAAAACTGGAGAAAGGTAATCGGCGCGCCCCGGGTGTAGTAAATCAGGTAGGCCGTGGGCGGGGCCAGAAATAAAGCCCCTACCAGCCAGGGTATGCCCACGCGGACGAATTTGTCTTTAATGAATTCCCTGGGACCGCGCTTGCTCAGGGAGGGTAAGGCGAAATAACCGGCAATGAAAAACATTACCAGCATAATCGGGATATCAATAAGCAGAACCAAAAGCGTAAAAAAGAGGCTGTTCTGGGGGTCAAGCACGTACCACCAGGAGGGCGCATAAGCCATATAGGTCATCGAGCCGTGCAGAATTACGACCAGCAGAATGACAAAAGCTCGCAGATTATCCAGGAAGTAAATGCGGCTGGGTGAGTTCATTATTTTCTCCTTTGACAATGATGATAGGTATACTCTGAAAGCTCAGCACATTATATACCTGGATGCCGCTAAAAGCTAGTGAAAAATATCACTAAATGATGACATTTGTCACTGGTTTCCGGGTAAAAGCTCACTTGCATGGACTGGCCTGACCAGCCTACCATGAAGGTTGCAGTTGAAATGTAGCTTTTGGTGCTGAAACCTATAGTAGTGAATAGATAAGCCGATGAAGATTTTGGCCCTGGAGCAAGAAAACCCCGGTGGGATTGCCGAGGCATTTAGGCCCCACCTGAAAGCGGAAGCGGCCCAGGTATGGGAGCTTTATCAGGCCGGTATTGTGCGGGAGATATACTTCCGCCAGGATCGCCCCGAGGCTGTCCTAGTGCTCGAATGCAAAGATATTGAAGAGGCTAACAAGATCCTGGGCGCTCTGCCCCTCGTCCAGGCGGGACTGATCGTTTTTGACCTCATCCCCTTAGTTCCTTACCCCGGTTTTGCCCGGCTTTTCGCCAAAGACAGCATACCCGATTGATTTATGTAGTCAATATCCTGTCAAAAGGAGAATGAACAATGCAAACGAAGGAGAAATCAGCAGCGGAGAAAGTGTACCGCTGCGAAACTTGCACGATGCGGATGAAAGCAGAGGCCAATCCAAAGGCGTTTTGGTCACGCTTATGGCGCTGGCATACCTCCTGGTGTCCGGGCTGGAAAGCTTATCAGGCGCACCTGGCGCAGCAGAAACGGGCTAATTAAACTGACAATCCCCCGGTTAAGACCGATTTATATCAACGGGCTTTAACCCGGCTTCGATCTGTGCCCGGCGTGGCTCCAGAAAGGGCGGGAGCGCCAGCCGCTCGCCCAGGTGTTCGGCCGGTTCATCGGTGGCGAACCCTGGTCCATCGGTCGCAATCTCAAAGAGAATGCCGCCGGGGATGCGGAAGTAGAGCGACTGGAAATAGTAGCGGTCCACCAGCCCCGAAGTGCGCAGCCCTACCGCGTGGAGCCGATTCATCCACTCCGTTTGTTCCTGGCCATTGGGGGTGCGAAAAGCGATGTGATGCACCCCGCCGATACCAAGCTGCCCATAAGGCCGGTTGGGCTGCTCAACCACATAAAGTTCTTTCCCCGCTCCACCCTGGCCCAGGGCAAAGACGACGGTTCGTTCACCGGGGTTATCGGCTGAAGGGTATTCGCCGGCCAGTTGATAGCCCATCACCTGCGTCAGCACCAAAGCGGTTGGCTCCAATTGGCGCACGATCAGCGTGGAGGCAAACAGCCCGCGAATGCCATACTCCACCGGCACCGGACTCTTGGGCCACGGCGTTCCGCCTGGCGCGCCCTCATCGTCAACCAGGGCCAGTCGCTGCCCTTCCGGATCGGCGAAATTGATCAGGGCGTGGTCGTGAAATTCGGTCAAGCCCTCGTGCTTGACGCCGCGCTCATCCAATCGCTGCGCCCACCATGCCAGGGCTTCCCGGTTCGGCACGCGCAACGCTGTCTGGGCAATGCTACCCGGCCCATTGTGATTGGGACCCATCTGCGGCCACTCAAAAAAGGTCAATTCGGTACCGGGATTACCTACCTCATCGCCGTAGAAGAGGTGGTAGGCCGAGACGTCATCCTGGTTAACCGTCTTTTTGACCAGGCGCATCCCCAGCACCTGGGTGTAAAAATCTACATTTGCCTGCGCCCTGCCGGTGACGGCAGTGACGTGGTGTAAACCATGCAGTTCCATCGGTATACTCTCCTGTCCTTGAGTTTAAAGTCCATAGGATTATACCCAAAATATGTCCTTTGCCACATCCCAGCTTGCGTTCCAACGATCGCCGGACTCAGCCTGGGTATTCGGTTAATCTAAAGTCAGTTATCAGTGAGCTTTTTTTTCACTGCTGGCTATGATATACTTGATGCTGGTTTTTTAAGTTATTGTACCCTGCTTTCTTCCCACTTCGATTCTAAGGATGCAATTCATGGTTAGAACAGAAAATATTGGGCCTCGGATTGTCCTCGTCACCGGCGCAACCGGCGCGATTGGCCGCGCTATCGCCCGGCAGATTGCCGCTGTACCAGGGTACGAGGTCGTGCTGGCCTGCCGGAACGAGGAGAAGGCCAGGCAGGCGGTCCGCGAGATCAGCCAGGCCACCGGCAATCAACAAGTGCGCTACGAACTCGTGGATGTCTCACGGCAGGCGTCCATCTCGAAGCTGGTAGGGCGCTGGCAGGGGCCGCTGCACGTGCTGGTCAACAATGCGGCGATTTCGCCGCGCAGCCGCCAGGAAACGCCGGAGGGGATCGAGATGCAGTTCGCCACCAATGTGCTGGGCTACTTTTGGTTGATCCAGGCTTTCAGCGAAATCCTCCGGCAATCGGCGCCGGCCCGGGTGGTCAACGTGGCCAGCTATTATGCCGGCGACCTGGATCTGCGCGACCTGGAATTCAAACGCCGGCGCTATCACAACGGCACGGCCTATCGTCAATCCAAACAGGCCAACCGCATGCTAACCGTAGCCTGGGCGGAACGCCTGCAGCCCTACGGTATTTTGGTTAATGCTTGCCATCCCGGCGATGTCAACTCGGCCTTGAGCAACAGCCTGGGCTTTGGGGGAAGCCAATCGCCGGATGAGGGGGCCAGAACCCCGGTCTGGCTGGCCACTGATCCCATTGGCCAGCAGCGGACCGGGAAATATTTTGCGGACCGACGCGAAGTTCGCTGTCATTTTGGCGAAGACAGGGTGGGAGTAGAGGCGCTTTATCAAGCCTGCCTGCGCTACTCAAATGAAGCGTGAGTACTCCTCCTGCGGCAATAGCGCAAGGGAGAATCATTTTGACCTTCTTGATGAGTGATAGAGGTAGGTTTGACACCACCCCTTCGATTAGCTGGAGATTATTTTTAATCTAACTCCGGCAACTGTTCCATCCCGGCCTCGCGCGCCAGATGGGCCACTATGTCACCCAGTTCGCGTTCGACTTCGACAGGCATAGCCGGACGTTGGTAGGCGGCCAGCAACTCGGCCACGCGGTCTTTTGCCCGGACAAACGTATCCAGGCTGCCCGCCGCCTTCCAGGCCCGGATGGAACCCCGGTCAATCACCCCGGACGGCAAATGCTGTTCCTTGGCAAACAACTGGCGGGTGATTTTCTGTTTGAGGAAGTCGGCCTTGAAATCTAACCCGGCAAACATGGCCGTGGCCAGGGTTTCGGTCCGGACTTGCACTCCATCCAGGAGCCGCTGGGCCATTGCAATTCCTTCGGCGTCAACCACCAGCTTTTCGGCGCTTTGACAGGCCAGAAAATCGAGCATCCCTGCCCCGGAAATCATATTGATCCCGGCCAAAGCGCCAATCATGGCAGTGACACCGCTTTCCAGCCCGGCCTGGGCGTCTACCAGCTTGGCGTCGCTGGCGCCCAGGTAAGTATGGGTCGGCAGGCCCAATGATTTGCCCACCTGGGCATAAGTGGTGTCAATCATCGCCGTCTCGACCGCTCCCATTGGCGTGGTGCCGGAGCGCATATCCACGATGGCCGGCGCGCCGCCCCAGACGATTGGAGCGCCGGGCTGAGCCAGCTGGTGGATGGTGATCCCGCTGAGGCATTCGGCGGCGTGCTGGGTGACTGCGCCCAGCAGAGTGACCGGAGCCGTGGCCCCGGCCAGGGGCATCGAGACAATCTCGGCAGGCACGCCGGCCCGGGCCAGGTCAATCAGGTTTTGCGACCCAAACTGGCTCCAAATCAAGGGGGGCGAAGGGCAGACATCGAAGACGGCCAGGGGCTTTTGGGCCAGGGCGACCCGTCCCCCGGCCAGCACCGCCAGCATGTCGAACATAACGGGGGCCGTCTGGATTGAAAAAGCACCGGTGACGACAGGCTTGGCCGAGTGCAGCAGCACCAGGTACAGACGGTAGAGGTCGCCAATCTCCTGGGGGACTTCGTTGCAGACGACCGCGGTAGATTGGGCCGCGTACTGGGGCAGCATTTCGGCCACCTTGACCAGGCGAACCAGGTCAGGGGTTTGGGCCGGGCGATGTTCCAGGGTGTCCGGGTCAAGGATATGCACGCCCGCCGAACCGGGGTCGAAGTGAACTGCGCTGCCGCCGTAGCGGACCACCGGCTCTCCGGCGCGGTTGTACAAGAAAAACTCGCGAGGTGTCGTTTCCAATGCAGCACGAATGACCGCCTCAGGGATACGAGCCACTTCGGCAGATTCATCTACCACTGCACCGGCCTCGGCCAGCAGCCGGCGAGCTTCCGGCGCTTGCACTTTAACGCCCGGCGATAGCAGCAACTGAAAAGCTTCATCCAGGATGCGCTGTACCAGTTCGGGTGAGAGGAATTCCAGCTTGGGTTGCATAAAGTTTACCTGCTTTCAACCGGAGCAATGATGCGCTGAAGCTCTTTAGCCAGCTCAGACGCGAGCGGGTCGGGCTGGTGGGTCGAGAGAATGCGCCGGGCTTCCTCGCGCGCCCAGTCGGGAGCGCCGTCCCCCTGTTCTTCCCAAACGTTATACGGCCGGCGATCCAGGTACCTGGCCGGCCAGAGGCTGCGCATATGCTTTTTGGTGTGCTTTTGGCTCAAAAAATTGCCGCCCGGCCCCACGGCGCGAATGGCGTCGAGGGCCAGCGTGTCGTCGTCCACGACGATGCCGGCCATCATCTGGCGAATGAGGCTAAAAATTTCACAGTCCAGCAGCATCTGCTCAAATGACCAGATCCGGCTGCCGTGCAGCAGCCCCACCCCCAGCAGCATGTCAGACATGACCACCGAGGCCATAAAGGTGGACAGGCCGTTTTCCAGGCCGGCCTGCCAGTTGGGTGCTTTAGCGCCGGTGGCAAACGATCCCATCGAAAGGGGAACCTTATAAAAATCGGCCAGAACGTTGCTGGCCGCGCCAAACAGGAAATCTTCTGGACCGCCGCCGGTATATGCACCCGTGCGCAAATCCATCACCGTTTGGGCGGCGGCATAAAAGACCGGTGCGCCGGGCTGGGCCAGTTGGATCAAAGCCAGCCCGCTAATGACTTCCGCGTTGCCGACCACCAGGTTGCCGGCCATTGTCGCCGGGCCGGTGGAGGCAGCCGAAGCCATGGTCATAAAGCCGGTCGGCAGTCCGTTCTCGGCAGCGACCAGCGCCGCCTCAACACTGCCGCCGTCGTGGCCTAGCGGCGGCATGGCGCACTGCATGATGGACAGGAGCGGGCGCTGGCGCAGCGCTGCCCGGCCTCCGGCAATGGCCGCCGCCATTTCTACGGCCGCGCAGGCCTCGCGCTCGGAGTAGATACTCTCGGTTTGGACGTGCTTGGTCGAGTTTTCCCAGATAACCCGTATTTCGTGCAGGCTGCGGGTTTCGGGCGGGTAATCCTGGGCCGAGACCGGCACCCAGTGAAAAGCGATCTCGGGCAGGCAGTCGGCCACGCGGGCGATGTCGGCCACATCTTGCAGGCAGGAGCGGCGGCGCTCGCCCGTCGCCAGGTCCAGCACTTCTACGCCACAGCCGTCGGTGCCGACAAAGACGTGGTTGCCGTCCAGGGGCAAATCCTGGGCCGGATCGCGGGCGGCCAAATCGTAGGTGGGCGGTGCTTTTTTGAGAGCTTCTTCGATGAGATGGCCGGGCGCCTTGACAATCGCTGTTTCTCGATCTACAACGGCCCCATGTTCTTCCCAGATAGCCAGCGCTTTGGCCGAAGGAAATTTGACCCCGACCGACTCGATCACATCCAGGGCCGCGGTATGAATCCGCTGCACGTCAGCCGGGCTAAGGATATTCAAGCTGAGGCGGGGATTGGTAATAGATTTAATTTGACCAGACATAGGGATGTTTCGCTCCTTACGCGCCTACAAGCTGTTTGGCTACGGCAACCGCGCCCATGGCATCTTCGCTGTACCCATCGGCCCCAATCTCGTCAGCCCAACCGCGGGTGACCGGCGCGCCGCCAACCATCACTTTGACTTTGGGACGCAGGCCCGCCCTGGCTAAATCCTCGATAACTTTCCTTTGTTTGACCATCGTCGTGGTCAGGAGCGCGCTCAAGCCAACAATGTCTGCCCCGACCTCACCGGCTTTATCAACAAATTTTTGGAGCGGGACGCTGACGCCCAAATCATACACCTCGAAACCGCTGGCGGAGAGCATCGTCGCCACCAGGGTTTTGCCGATGTCGTGAATGTCGCCCTCAACCGTGCCAATGACCACTTTGCCCAGGACATGCCGGCTGGAGCCGCGCCGGGCCATCTCCGGCTCAAGAACGGCGACAGCGGCTTTCATGGCTTCAGCCGCCTGCACCAGGTCGGGCAGGAACATCTCGCCGCAGCCAAATTGCTGCCCTACTTCATCCAGCCCGGCCACGTAACCTTTATTGATCGCCTCTACCGGCTCGATACTTTGCTCGACGGCCTGCCGGGCCAGCCGTTCGGCCTCTTCTGCTTCGCCCTCGATGATGCTCTGGGCCATTGCTTGAAATAGATCTTCTTTCATCATTAGCCTCCATATGGCAGTTTATTGGGATGTAATTCCTTGGGATGGGTTCACTATATGGTACGATATTTCAAATAATGACAAAAGTAACGTTTGTCACTGTTGCCGGGTGACATTTGTCATCCCCAAAACAACTTAACTTTGGTTAGGTGCAATCCTGGAGCAATTGTGCTACACTAAGGCCGTCCCATCACAACAGTTCTACTTCTGTTGCTGTATTCAGCTTCTATTCTAATTCGTTAAGTCACTCATCCAAGGAGATCACTGGTTATGACCGATACCCCGCTCCCTCCTGGCGACATCGCCTCCCAGCCCGCTGCCGAGCCATCCCTGGCCGATCTGTTGAACAATCTGACCCAGCCAGAGGTAGCCACCCGCCTGGAAGCAGTCCAGCAGCTTGGCCGCCTGAAGACCGGTGACCGATCCGCCATGCACGCATTGGAAAAAATTGCCGCCCAGGATGAAGCTCCCGCCGTGCGCGAAGCTGCGCTGCTGGCCCTGGCTGCGCCGCCCTACCGTGCCCTCCAGCAGCAAGATAACCGGCTGCCCCTGGCGCTCCGGCGCTCTCTCCTGGCCGAAATTAACCGCTGGCTGGCGGACGGGCTGCTCCCTGCTCAAACTGCCCAGTTACTGCGGCAGCGCTACGATTTCGACCAGCCAGCCCCGGCGGCTGTGGCTGCGCCGACCCCGGCCCCCGTTGCTCCGCGTCCCACCCTGACCCAGCTTCTCTTGAGCGAAACGACCATCAAAGTGGCCCTCTACCTGGGAGCCTTTTTTGTGGTCGCCGCCGCTTTTATCCTGGCCGCCATCTTTGATGTGCTGCGGCTGCCCATTCTGGGGCTGGCCACGGTAGGTTTTTTAGGCGCAGCCCTGGCTTTGAAGCGGCGACTGCCGACGGCCAGTTTTGTGCTGTTCACCGTTTTTTCCTTCCTGCTGCCGATTGACGCGGCCGTCCTGCTGGATTTGTTTGACGCCGGCTCGACGGTGACCTGGCTCTACTGGATTGCCGTTGCGGTGCTGCTCAGTGCAGTCTGGGCAGGCGGCACGTTCTTCTACCGCTCGCGCCTGTTCAGTTTGCTGGCTCTGGCCGCCGCCAGCCTGGCCATGCTCCTGGTCGGGCGCTGGCTGGACCGCACCCCCCACCTGGACCTGCTGTTGATTGAACTGCCCACTCTGGCCGCTTTAGGAGGGACCCTCATGCTGGAACGCTGGCAGGACCGGCGCTTCTCGCTGCCCCTGTTTATCCTGGCCCAGGTGCAGCAGGTCGCTTTGCTGGGCTGGTCGGCAATTCTGGTGTTGTTTACCCTGGCGGACCAGGGATTGTCCAGCCCTGGCTGGTGGCTGGTTATTGCCTTTACCTGGCTGCTGGCCGCTCTCTTTTATGGCCTCAGCCAGCGCCTGATGGCTTTTGTCCTGTTCGCACCGTTGGCTGTGGCTGCACTCGCCCCGGTACCGTTATTTTTCAGCGGGGTCTTTTCGCCGGCCTGGCAGGTAGTGATGGCCCTGGCCTGGCTGTGGGGGACACTTTTGGCCCTGGGCGGCGAAGGTCTGGGCCGGGTCAAATGGCCCGGTTTATCCATTTACGGAGTCTGGCTGGTGATCGCTTCGGCCGGGCTGTACCTGTTGGCCGCAGGGGGCGGGCTGGCCGACCGGGTTGCCTTTGGGCTGGCCTATCTGATTGGTACAGCAGTGGTCTACCTGGGCCTGACCCTGTACCGGCCGCGCGTCTGGCTGTGGAGCGGCAGCCTGCTTGCCGCGACGGCGGCTTACTTTGCCGTCTTCTTCTTACCTGCCCTGGAGTCTTACGATTTCTACCCTGGGTTCATCCTGCTCTGGCCGGCGCTGGCCCTGCTTGGCCTCAGCCTGGCGCTCCGGCGCGGCTGGCAGGCTGACCGGCGCTGGTACTTGCCGCCGTTAATTTTGGGCGGCCTCGTCGGTGCGGTTGCTCTTTTGGCCCTGTTGACCACCGGCTTCGACGAACCGGGCCGGGCAACTTTGGCCCTGGTCATTGTGGCGGGTTTTCTGGCCCTGTTTGCCTGGCTGGACCGCCAACCGCTGCTTGGCTACGGCGCAACGGCCAGCCTGGCCCTGGCGCTCGGCTTTGGGCTGGTTTGGGGGGAACAAGAGCAGTGGGTGCTGCCGCTGGTAGGGCTGGCCTCACTCTACTATTTGAGCGGGCTGGCCGCAATCTGGCTGGGCCGGTTTGGCGCGTGGGCTACGGTGCTGCGGTTGAGTGGGCTGGGGTTGGGGACGCTGGTGGCGCTGAGCGCACCCATCCAGGGTGGGGCTGCTGGCATGATCGGCGCGGCCTTAGTGGCGACCTACTTTGCCATTGAAGCTTTTCGTCTGCGCCAGGTTTGGCTGGGTCTGCCGGCCAATGTGCTCTATCTGGTGGCCTATTTCACCCTGCTGGTTGAGCTGGACGTTTCCCAGCCCCAATTTTACTCGATTGGGGCGGCCCTGCTGGGCTTCGTCATGCATTACTTCCTGGTGCGGAGCGGCAGCAAGTGGGCTGCTTTCTTCACCGGCCTGCTGTCACAGCTCATTTTGCTTGGCACCAGCTATATCCAGATGTTCTCCACCGAACAGATCCTTTACTTCGTCGTCCTCTTCCTGCAGGCGCTGGTGGTGCTGGTCTACGGCTTAGTGGTGCGCTCGCGGAGCCTGGTGCTGGCTCCTATTATCTTTGTCGTCCTGGGGGTAATTACTGTTGCCTTGAGCGTGCTGGCCGGCATCCCGGCGCTGATCCTGATCGGCTGCACTGGGCTGCTGTTGCTGCTGCTGGGGATTGCGGCCCTGGTGATGAGGGAGAAACTTCTGGCGGCGACCAACCGGCTGGGCGAACGCTTGAGCGGGTGGCAGGCGTAATGAGTTTTGATCTTCACAATCGGTAATGAGGCTGGAAGGTTGGAGGACTGAAGGGCTGGACCAGGCAGCATCCAATCTTCCAGGCTTCCAACTTGTGTTATCGAATTTTCTCGTCAAAGGCTATAAGGGCTGTGGCGATTAGCCAGTCAAAACAATCGGCTGGGGGGGCGGGCCGTTCTGGAGCAAAGCCTGGAGCAGCTTGCTTAACCCCCTGGGGGCAAAGGCTTCCGGGGACTGCTCGATGTCGGCCGCTCGCCACCAGCGGAAGCCGCCAAAGGCCATGCGCTCGACTTCATCGGGTAAGTGTTGGTGGGTTGGCTCAAAGCGAGTGACCCTGACCAGGTAATACCTTTCTTTTTGCAGAATGTCCTTTCCATCCCAGGTGAACAGGTGCTCTCTGCGCCAGACCTCCGGCCCGATCTCGAAATCGCCCAGGCCGGTCTCCTCAAAAACCTCGCGCCTGAGGCTGGCGGCGGGAGACTCGCCGGGGTCCATGCCGCCGCCCGGCGTCAGCCAGAAAGCGCGCTGCGATTGGGGTTCAATAATCTTGATCAGCAGCAGTTCGCCTTCAGGGCTGACGAGCAAGGCGCGCACGGCCTGGCGTTCAATCACTAGCAGTTCTCCACTTGGGGAATTAGAGGAATTCAAGTAGCAAAATACGCCTTTAGCGCCTCTTGCCACGGCCTCAACTCGATGCCCGATTCTGCGCCCCTGGTATTGGCCAGAGGGGTGAAGGGCGGGACCGCCGAGGGGCGGGGGTAATCGGCCAGGGTGATCGGCTCGACGGGAATATGCCCGCGGCCGCTGAGACGAAGGATTTCTTTGGCAAAATCGTAGCGGGAACAGTAACCGGCGTTGGTAAAATGGTAAATCCCGTAAACCCGCGTTTTGATCAGTTTGGCAACGGCCTCGGCCAGATCGGGGGCGTAGGTGGGGTTGCTCACTTCATCGGTCACAACACGTACGGGCTTGCCGGCGTCCGCTGCGGCGATGATTTTGGCCGGGAAATTATGGCCCCCCGGCGAAAAAACCCAGGCCGTCCGCACGATGTACAACCCGGTTTTGAGGTAGCGAGCGGCCATCTGCTCGCCGGTGCGCTTGGAGCTGGCGTAGGGGTTGATCGGGTTGGGCCGGTCATCTTCCCGGTAGGGCTGGTCAGCCCGGCCATCAAACACCTCATTGGTCGAGATGTAAACCATCTCGGCGTTGCAGCGCAGGCAGGCATGGGCCACATTCTGGGTGCCGAAGGCGTTGATCCGATAGGCGGCATCGGGGTCGGCGGCGCAGCCGTCAACATCGGTCATGGCAGCGCAGTGAATGATCAATTCCGGCCTGAGCGCGGATAACTGCTGGACGATGGCGTGATCGGCTACATCAAATTTGGGGGTTGGATCGGTTCCGTCAAAATCAGGGATTTGGAGGATCTGCAAGCCCTGGTCGGTCAGAACCTTTTGCAGCGCCCGGCCCACCTGGCCCGAAGCGCCGGTAATAATAACCCGCATAAGTTACCTCTTGTGATAGGTGAGGCGGGGACGCGAAGAAATGATTAATCAGCCTTCTTCGTCGCCTCGCCTCTTCGCCTCACGTCTCTATAAATGCAACCCCGGCAAAGCATCTGATTTGGCCCGGGCGCGACTCTCATCCAGACGGCGGCGAGTCAGATTGACAAACAAGTTCAAGGTCATGATCGGCCAGGGAAGAAGTATGCCCAAAATGGCGGCAATCATCGTCTCCAGCAGGGCGGTAATCTGCCAGAAGGCAGGCAGAATAGCCGGTAAATACCAGGTGACCGTCAAGCCGTTTTGCCAATAGGCCCAAAAGAGCGGTAGGGTAAAAATAAAAGTGACCAGCAGGCCAAAGCCGTAGCCGGTACTCAACAGGGTCAGCCAGTCCTCTTCACGAGCCAGCATCAGCATAATCAGCACCAACCCGCCGCCGGCCAGCAGACTGACGGCAGTGCGGCGGGCAATGTCAAAGGGCCATGCGGAAAAATCCCTCAGCGCGCTGACCGAGTAGCTGTGCCCCTGGAGTTGGTACAGCACGTGATATAAGCCCACCGTCAGCAGAGCGGCAATCAAAATGGAGCCAGCCTGCATACCCCGCCGCCGCCATATCACCGTGAACCAAACCAGCAGAATAGACAGAGCGATAATAAGCCGCAGCCACTGCCCGGCAGCAACCTGTCGATGCCGGGCGGCCAAGATAAAGGCATCAGCCTCTTGTTGGGTCAGTAACGCCAACCGAAAAGCTCCCCTGATATTACCGGCAGCCAGGGCTGACTGGGCACGCTCTAAACCGGCCGGGATAGTTTCTGGCAGGGTTGCCGGCAGGCCCTCAATCTGGCTAACGTACGCTTTAGCCAGAGGCAGGCGCTGCTGGGCCAGGGCAAGTTGAGCCAGGGCCTGATTTCGTTCATCCAGGCGCAGCAGTTCAAACAAAATTCGACCCTGGCTGGCCGCGGGTATCCCCAAACCGAGCAGAGCGGCCATCGTGGGGGCAATATCTGTTTGGTGAATGTCGCTGTAACTGCCGGGAACAACACTCTGACCGATGACCACCAACGGTTGCCAGACCACCTCAACTTCGTTGCCGCCATGACCACCATCGGGGACGTGGCCGTGATCGGCCAGCACGATAAGCGTGGAACGGCTGAGGTCCATGGCCTGGCTGATTTGCCCCAGGTAGGCGTCAACCTGCCGGGCGGCCTGGCTGTAAGCTTCGCTCCCCGCGCCAAGATTTTGGCCGGCCAGGTCCACCTGGGTAAAGTGGACAAGCGCCAGTTGGATCTCGTCATTGGTTACAACCGGCAGGGTAGCTTCCATGATAGCCGCATCAGCTTCGGGGCCAGATTGGGCGGCAAAATAGGTGTAATCGAGCTGATTGCGCGGGATCAATCGCCGCCACGGGGCTGCACCCAGCAGCGCCGTTTGCAATCCGGCGTCGTGAGCGCGAGCGAAAATTGTATCAACCGCCAGGGGGCGCAAATCTTCTATAGGCAGGTCTACCGGGGGAGCATCATTGGTTTCTGGCGGAGCGCCGGTAAGCAGCGTAGCCCAGGCCGTTTGCGAGTATGTCGGCGGTGTACTTTCTATGGCCACGTTCGCCCCGGCTTGTCGCAGTTGTTCGAGGGCGGGCAACCCTAATGCCAGCGAGGCATCGTAACCTAAGCCGCTGATCAGCACGACCACCACTTTGGTGCTCTGAGGGACCAAAGCAGGTTGGGGAGACAGGGCGGCCTCCCCCAGCGGAGACCGATAATTTTGGATCGAAGTAAAAAAGGCTCTGCCCCACCAGGCTGTCCCGATAATAACTCCAGCCAAAACGAGCAGGCTCAGGCCAATAGAAACGTATTTTTTCTGTGTCATCGAGGCAGATTATACCAGCTTTTTTTAAAAAGGATAACCGTTTCGAGTCAGGTTTACATTTTTGTGGATTCTTTGAAAAACGTGTAACATATGATCTTTAGCACAGTCGTCAGGCTGGTTATTGTAAAAAATGGGAACTTTTACAAAGCCGCCCGATTTTGTATTTACCCCGACTGTGTCAGAGAAAGAAGGAGAGATGTATTCGGTTGAGGGGAATTTTCCTCTGCAACCCAAGGATGATGGGAACATTTATGAACAATATAGCAGAATTAGAAGATCGCTATCAACGCTTGTATGGCGACTTTCAAGCCGGCAAAATTGATGAAGCAGTGTTCATTGCCGAAGTGGACAAGCTACAATTTCAAGACAGCCGGGGTCGCTACTGGATGATGGGCGCGCAGAGTGGCGCGTGGCATTATTATGATGGCCAGACCTGGCACCAGGCTGACCCTCGAGACGCCGACAACCTTCCCTTTGTAGATGAGCAGGGCCGCTACTGGCAGCGGGGCGCCAAAAGCGGTGACTGGTATTACTATAACCCCGAAACCAAAGAATGGGTCAAACCCAGCCCTACCGGCGACTCCCGCCCCACCCCGGTTGTGGGCCGAGGGGAAGGTCAAAACAGATGGGCCGACACCGCCTCGATGCCAGCCCAACCCCAACCTTATCAATCTCACCTGTACCCTCAAAGCGCCGATAACGGACCTCAATTCGACGGCGAGCTATTCCAGGATGATGAAGGTCGCTACTGGGCCATTGGGACCAAAACCGGCCAGTGGTATTTCTATGATCATGCAGGCTGGCATCCGGCGCATGAATTCCAGCCAAGCGGCACTCAGTACCAGCAGCAACCTCAGTCCTACCAACCTTATTACTCTCAGCCACCCCAGGCACCGTATCAAGCGCCGCAGCAATCGTGGGGGGCATCAGCTTATGGGGTTCCTCCTTATCAAGCGCAGGGATCGCAAGCTTATGCTTACCCGCCGCAGCAACCGGCTTATCAACAGCCTGCCCCTGGGCCAACCTATAACACCCCGCCTGGGCAGGAGCCAACTCAGGGGTATGCCAGTCCATTTCCATCGCAGCCAGCGCCTGCTCCTACCGGCGATACCGGCCCAACCCCAATGCCGGCGCCTCCCGGTGGTGGATCTCAATCCGGCTCCTGGTTTTACTTTGATGGTAAGCAGTGGCTGAAATATGCGTCGGGCGAACCTGCCGAAACGCCGCCGCCCGATCCCAAAATGGTGATAGACCAGGAATCAAAAGCTGCGCCGGAACCAAAAGCGACCGCAGCCGAACCAAAAGCGAAAGATGAGCCAAAAGGCCAAGCAGTCGTAGCTGAGCTTTTTGAAAGTGACGAGCCACCTGTAGAAGTGGTTGATGTTGAGGTCATCACCGTTCTCGAGGCCGAGCCGGACGAGGATGAGGAACCGGCGCCCAAGCCGGTCAAGGCCGCCAGCAAGGCTAAAGAGCCAGCTTCAGCTCTGCCGTTAGCCGATGTTGACGATATCAAACCCCGGCGGCCCCGGCAGCCTTCAGACCCGATGCGGGCCCGCCCCGCGCCCGGTGAGCCTCAACAACAGTTCAGAGATCGAATCCCTACCGACCCCGGCCATCCGGTTGCCCCGCGACGCCGCGAGTCGGCTCACGAGCCGACTATCATTATCCCGACTGGAGCCGCTGCTTCTCCCAGGGCCAGCCGCCCGGTTCCGGTGCAGCAACAGCAGCCACGCCGTGCTCGTGAAAACACCCTGCCCATGGAGCCTGTTCCGGCTCAATCCGGCGCTGCCAGACCAACCCCTGACCGCCAAGCTGTCACTCAACCTCTGCCCGTAGCTAGCCGTGTCCAGCGGGCTGAAACTGGACCGATGAGAGCGCCCGCAGTCGCCAAAGAGCCTACCCAGCCAAATCCGGCAGCCGTTCCAATCCCGGCCAGCCAAGCGGCGGCATCTGCCCAGCCCAAAACGTCGGGTCACACCTTTGGCGACGTTTTACGCGCTTTTCCCAGCACGGTCTGGACTTTCGCCGGCGGGTTAATCGTCCTGGTTATCTTTGCGGCGGTGATTATTGGCGCTTATCTACTACTTAATGGCAATGAGCCCAGTGTGGGCGGTGTGGCGGTTGTTCAAAGCCCGACGCCTACCCTGGATGCCGGCCCGCCCGATGCCACGCCGACCCTCGGCCCCACCCCAACGACCTCGCCGGAACCCGTCACTACCCCGACTCCAGCGGAGATGACAACCTTCAACAGTTCTGCCTTGGGCTTTACGCTGGATTATCCGGAAGACTGGCAGAAAAAAGAGGCCGACCAACAGGTTATCTTCTCACCCTCGAAAGACGGCCTGGACCCGGCTAACCTTAAAGATACGGCCCTATGGATTGGCATCCCGCCCAGCAACAAGTCGGCTATTGCCGACCTGCTGACCGATGCCTTATCCGGTTTTCCTGGTGATGCCGAAACCTTGAATGAAGGAACCATTAGTATTGCCTCGCAAACCTGGACCTCGACCCAAATCAGATATAAAGATGAGAATTTAGGTGGTCAGGGTATTGCGACTATAGCTGTTACCAGCAAGGATGATACTGGTTACTACCTGGTAGCGGCAGCTCCGGCTGAAAAGTGGAATTCGACCCAACCCGTATTTCAGGAAATGATCAACAGTTTCCGCTTCTCCCAAAAAGGGACAGCCTTGGCGCAAGCACCAGCCGACAAAACACCGTCGAGCAGCAGCGCCATTACGGCCACTGCCGAGATAACCGGCACCGTGACAGCCGTCAAGGCGACAACTCCGGCTGCCACTACCTCGGCTGGGGCAGCCAAGGCAACAGCCGCGCCCAAGTCAACCCCAACCCCCAAAGCGACCGCGACGCCGCTGGTTTATGCCGTTCAATCGGGTGATACACTGCTGGCGATCTCGCTCAAATTCGGCGTTAATGTGGATGATCTGGCCGCCAAAAATGACATCACCGACCCCGGAAAATTGAGCCTGGGCCAAGAATTAATTATTCCTTTTACGGCGGAACAATTGGAGGCGTACAATAGCGGCGGTAATCCTGCGCCGGCGGCAAACTCCGCAGCCCCTGACCAGAGCGAGTCCGCTGTCGCCTCTGCAGCCATTACCACTACGACGACGACTACCAATACCTCTACCCAAGCAGAGGCCGCCGCCGCTCCGGCGGCCCAGGCAACCAAACCTGCCGCGTCTGACGCTGCGGCTGCGGTGAGTGGGCGGATCGTTTATGCGGCGTTCAACCCCGGCACCAATACCTTTGATCTGTGGCTGGCAGATGTAGCCACGGGCGAGCAAACCGGCATTGCCAGCAGCGCCAGCCAACCGGCTTTCAATAAGGATGGCAGCCTTCTGGCTTATCGCTCCTGGCAGATTGATACCCGAGGTATTTTCTTTAGAGATTTTATCGGGGGGCGCGGCGGGCAGGTGACTCGCTTTGTGGAGGATGGCTTGCCGACCTGGGCTCCCGACGGTATCTCGTTCGCCTTTGCCACCCGGCGCGAAGGAGACCGGGTGCCGCGTATTTATCGGGGCGACCAATTGGGAAATGGGGACTTCTCTATCGGTTTCCAGGGTGAATACCCGGCGACGCTGCCTGATGGCCGCCTGGTGGTACGTGGCTGCCTACCTTCGGGAGATTGCGGCATGTTCCTTGTTGGCCCCAATGGCGGCGGCGAAACCAAGATTAGCGGTGAACGGAGTGATACGGCTCCGGCCTCCTCGCCTGATGGCAGCAAAATTACCTTTATGTCCTCAGGCCGGGGCGCGACCAACTGGGAAATATGGGTGATGGATACGAATGGGGGCAACCCGCGCCGCCTGACCGACAATGGCAACAACGACGGCCTGCCTACCTGGTCGCCTGACGGCAAAAGCATCGCCTATGTTTCGGATGCCGGGGGTGTCTGGGCGATTTGGGTAATGAACGCAGATGGCAGCAATCAACGCAAGTTGTTTGATATGAAGGGCACACCAGATGGTTATGTTCTGCTCGACAAAGATAATTCCAAGGGCTGGTTGGAAGAACGCATTTCCTGGGCGCCTTAAGCCTAAATTCAGTAAGCTTCAAATGAAGACGGAATAAAATGTAGGGGCAGGTCTTAGACCTGCCCCTATTATGTCCCTCCCAATTGTCTTATTGACGCATCCCTGGCGGAATGTTATAATGCGCATATCCTTTGTTAAACTCGCAGGTAAAGAATGGCGGATTTAGTCGGCAAGACTGTAGGTAAATATCGCATTGTAGCCAGATTGGGTCGAGGGGGTATGGCCGAAGTTTATAAAGCCTACCAGCCTGGCCTGGATCGCTACGTTGGCATCAAAGTTTTGCATGCCCACCTTGTTGACGACACTGATTTTATCGGCAGATTTGAGCGAGAGGCCCTGGCTGTCGGAAAATTGCGCCATCCCAATATTGTCCAAGCCGTTGATTTTGACCGTGAAGGGGATATGTACTTCATGGCCATGGAATTTATTGACGGTCCTACCCTTAAAGATGAACTAAAAGCCCGCCGCGCCGAAAATAAACCCTTTACCTTGAAAGAAATTGCCCGGATTTTTACGGCGTTGTGCAGTGCGATAGATTACGCTCACTCGCGCAAAATGGTTCACCGGGATTTGAAACCGGCCAATGTGATGATCAACCAGGAGGGCGAGGTCGTCCTGACCGATTTTGGCATTGCCCGGATCTTGGGCGCAACCCAATATACCCAAACCGGCGCTTTATCGGGCACACCCGCGTATATGTCGCCGGAGCAGGGACAGGGTGAGCGCGGCGACGAGCGCAGTGATATCTACTCTTTAGGCGTTATGCTTTATGAAATGGTTACCGGCGTGGTCCCCTACGACGGCGATACCCCCTTTGCCGTTATCATGAAGCATATTAGCGAACCGTTGCCGCTGCCAACGCGGGTTAATCCCAATATCCCCGAAAGTGTTGAGCGGGTCATCCTCAAGGCGATGAGCAAAAATCCGGAAGACCGCTATCAAACCGCCGGGGAGATGGCCAAGGCCTTACGTGATGCTATTGGCCTGGCTCCTGGCGAGGAAAACTTGCCACTCCCGGTCGTGGCCCCCAAGCCGCAAATTCAGCAAATTGATCATACCACCGGGTTTGTCACCTCGGCTGAAAGGGCTGCAACCACGACCGCCGCTGATGGCGGGGCTACAGTGGTAACCCCCAATACTACTACCGGCACCCTCATCACCCCCACCAGAGGAGGATTATCACTGCCGCTTATTATTGGGGGTGGAATTGCCCTGCTGGTTTTGATCGGGATTATTGGCTTTTTTGCCTTTGTCGCTGGGGGTGGCTCGGGCCGGGCGACCGAAACGGCTATTGCCATGTTGAATGCGACTCAAACGGCAGTAGCAATCATCAATGTAACTGAAACAGCCGAAGCCCAAGTTGAAGCGACAGAAGTGGCCCAGGCGAACGCTCAGGCTACCGCTGATGCCGAAAGCGCTGCTCCGACCCAAACGGCGGCAGCGGCCATTGCTCAAGCCGAAGCGACTGCCGCCATGCAAACCGCAGTCGCTCAGGCTGCTGAGGGTGTTATTTCGGCTCAAAATGCAACGGCTACGGCGGGCGCCCTTGCGCTTGCGGCTACTAACGACGCCGTTACGGCGGAGGCCCTGGCTAATGCTACTCCCACTCCGGCAGTGACAGATACTCCCGCCGCTACCGAAACTCCCACCGCTGCCCCGGCGACAGAAACTCCTACCCTGGCCCCTGTTCCCGCTACTCCCACGCCTGGCCCTCCGACCGATACACCCACGCCGGCCCCGCCTACCGATACCCCTACTCCTGAGAAACCCGCTATATCTGGCAAGCTGGCCTTTCCTGTTGATAATGGTTCCGGCAGGTATGATGTTTTTATTTACTCTATTCCGGACGGCGCTCAGTTAGGCAAGATTGAAGGGGGTCGCCAGCCCAACTTTCGACTCGACGGGGTCAAACTGCTTGTTAATGGCCAGGGGAGCAGTTTTGGCGAGAATGTAGCGCAAGCTAATCCGAACGGCAGTGTTGATGGGCAGGTTAGCGGCGCGCCGCAGGACTCTTTTCCATTTTACAAACCGGATGGCTCGACCCTTACCTACAGCAATCCTGAATTAGCCGTGGGGAGCGACGGTAACCGCCATGACTACTTGTTTGTGCAGTGTAGTCTCAGGCCGCCTAGCCAGGAGAGCGATAAGTGCGTAGAAATGAGTCAATGGAACCTGATTGTACCGGCAGGACAGGTTGGCGAGGTTCAAGGGCGCAAGCCGGTCTGGACGGCGGGTGATCGGCTTGTTTATAGTGGTTGTAATAGCTGGGCTGGCGGGGGGTCTTGTGGCATCTTCGGTGTTGGCTCGTGGGCAACCAAACGAACCAGCGGGGGAGAGACCCCGGTCAAGCTGGTGGATGGAGCTAGCGCTTTTCCGACTGATACCAAAAATGGATTGGTCGCTTTTCAATCGAGCGAGAGCGGCAACTGGGAAGCTTACATCATGGCCGAGAATGGGGCGGGTGTAGTCAACATCTCGAACAGCCCTAACTCCAGTGACGGCCTGCCCACTCTATCACCGGATGGTCAATGGGTTGCTTTTGTTTCTGATCGTGAAGGAACCTGGGCCATTTTTGTGGCTCCCAGTGGTGGTGGTCCGGCCCAAAAGTTGTTTGACTTTCCAAAGCCTAACCCCTGGGGAGCGGGTGGAGGTCGGGATTGGACCGAGGAACGCATGTCCTGGGGCCAGTAATCCGATTCACCTTCTAAACAGAAAAGAGCCACCGCAGCAATTAGTTGAGGTGGCTCTTTTTAATTTGACACACCTTCAATCAAAAATAGAAGCAATGGTGTTGGCCGCCTGACGCATTGACAGAGTCACCAGGCCCAATTTAGCATCCGCAGGAATTAAGACGGCCAGAACGGTATGGCTCCCGGCGTTGACCACCACCGTCGTGCGATTTTCCCCTTCAAGCAGGATACGGTTGAGCCGGCCTTGCGCTAAACGACTACTAAACTCTTCGGCCATATCAATCAGATCGGAAGCAACCAGTGCTACTGTGTCATCATCTTCATGGGGAATCCCAGAAGCCACATTTAAACCATCATCGCTCACAACCAAAGCACTGAGGATGTCAGGGTTGTGTGAAACCAGCTCATCCAGAACTTCCCGCAAAAGCTGGTTGTTATCTTTTGGTTTTGCCTCGTCTGCTCCGGCCATCAGTTACCACTACCCTCTAAAATGCTGCTGATTTTTCCAGCGCTTTGCTGCAAAGCGTAAAGGACCAGACCCATTTTTGCCTCTCGCCCGACCATCACGGCTACGGAAGCGCGGCGGTTAGCCGGCACAACCAACATACCCCCGTCGTTCCCTTCTACCAGCAGGCGGATCATCTCACCTTGAGCTAAACGGGAGAGGGTCCGTTCACCGAGGGCAATGAGCGTTGCTGCCATAGCTGCTACCTGCGGGCTGCTGGTCGGCCCTTCTTCGTCCACCTCACTCTCATGGGGGGTGTAAGCGGCCACTACAAAACCTTCGATACTGACGATCACTGCTCCTTGCACCCCTTCTAGTTTAGAGCATAATTCTTTGAGTGCTTCTTCAAGAAGGTCAGTTTTGTAGACTTGAACCATTCAATCTTCCATTTCTTGTTCAATAATCTGCCGGAGTGCCGCTAATTGAGCCTCTACCTCCGCCAGAGATTGGCGCTGGGTGTGGCTGCGAATTAAATCTAGAATACCGTTCAATTCCTTTTCCAGATTTTTAAGTATTTCTTCGCGTTCGGTCTGAAATTCCTGATAATCTGAAACCGGCAATATCGTCGCTAAAGCACGCCCCCTATATTCAACGGTAAGCGGGCGGCTGTCAAGCAGTGTTTTAGAAATCTCGTTAATTATATTCTGCTTAACCTTGCTGTCCATTGCCATTTTTGATTTTGAGGAGCCGTCATGGTTTGGCTAAATTTTTAACCCCTAAAATGGACCTCTCAGGCACAACGAATTCTTGCCCCAGATAGTAGACCTTACAACCTGGTTACGAAATGCAATTCTAAACCTCAACATCAAGAAAGGTTTGGTTGTACAACGGAATTTTTTAAGGAGGCCCGACCTGATAATCTGATTATATCTCACAAGCTAGATGAGAGCAATAGGATGGTGTAACTAATATCAGTTTTGAGGCACAATTATAAAAAACGGTATGTCTATCCTACCATAGACACACCGTTGTTCAATGAAGAAGTTAATAACTCTAAGGAACCCAGACAAACGTCCTGATTTTGCTCTGTAAGCTAACCGGCAAATCAATGTTGTTTTTGGAAAAAGCGGCCGTATTCGCTTTTCTAACCGTCACATACCAGCGAAAACGATCGCCTCCTGCCCGCCCCACCCCTATATCGGGTGGAATTTGGACTCGCGTTTCGGTGGTTGCTGTACCCCAGTAAACAAAATCATTGCCGAAAATGTACTGAATTGTCAGATCGTAATACTCATCTGAAGCCAATTGCCCCACAGGTTCCCACTCCAAGAAAACCTTGGTCAATCTTCCGGCAAAAAAGGCATCATCGGCAGGCTCCACCAGCCCAGGCTCGCCATACTTGAGGGCGACCGCTTCAGGGGTTTTACTGGGCGCTGGCTCAGGGGTTGGTGTAGATGATTCCACCTGACTTCCGGCAGGTTCTTTCGTTTCAAAAGGTTGTGGGGTCGGTTGGGCTGGCTGCTGGCTGAACGAAAGCAGCAATTCAGCGCGGCGAGTTTGGGCTGTGCTCGGATCGTCAACATTCAAGCCCAAGGCTGCTTCGTAATCACTCAATGCGCCAACGATTTCGGCAGACTCGCGCCGCGTATCTCCCCGTGTCAAATAAGCGGTATATAATAAGTTTTTGGCATCGCCCCCCGCGTAATCAGGCTCCACGGCCACAACCGGGGTCAAAATACGGATGAGGGACTCCGGATCGCTCGGTGGGGTATCAAGAGCTTCAAGGTAAGCTGTAGCCCGTTCGGCCTGATCCCGCAAATCGGTTCGGCGGGGACATGCTTTAGCCCCCGCTTCAAAATCAGCCAGGGCAGTTTTTACTTCTGTTTGTTTGTCTTTTGAAGCAATATTGCCCAAGGTTTCCAAACCTCTGGCGGCATAAGCGTCACACAGAAGCGAGACAACCTGAGCCTTTTGATAAGCGGCATCACGTGAACTAATCACGGTCAAAATCTCAATCGCTTTAGACCATTCCAGCCCATCTATGGCCGCTTGAGCCTCATTTAACATGAGCGCCAGGGCGTCGGCGGTAGGAGTTAGCGTGGGCGCTGGTGTGGAGGTCGAGGTAGGAGCAAGGGTGGCTGTCGGACTGGCAGTTGGGCTGGCGGTAGGGGTGGCGGCAAGTTCCCGCCTAAGACTGGCAGCATCGGCGTAATCCGGATCCTCCTTTAGAATTTGATCCAGCAGAGCAACAGCCTCCTTTTGATTTCCACTAGCAATCGCCTGTTGGGCTTCTTCATAAAACAACTTTAATTGATCCCGGCCCACCTGATTATCTTCGGCGGCCGAAGGAACTAAATTGCCAAGCGCCGCCAGGACCAGAACAAAAATAGTCACAAGGCCCATGGCAATCAAACCCCAGCGCCAGGCCATGTTCTGGGCCATAGTTTGGGTCAACTTTTGGCCTAATGTTGGATTGTTGAAGCGTTCCGCCTGGGCTAAAAGCTGGTCAACCCGCTGGTAGCCGGGCGAGAGGCGTTTAACATCCTGAAAAGCTTCGATGGCGCTGCTCCAACGCCGGGCTTCAAAAAAAGCCATCCCTTCATTATAACGAGTAATGACCAACTGCCGGCCATTTTCTATTTCCAGGGCGCGGCGAGCCTCAACCAGTAATTTACCGGTATCTTCAAAATTTGGCTCAATTTCAATGATACCGATGAGGTTATTAATCGCCTCTTCCCATTGGTTCTTCTTCATTGCTCGCTTGGCGGCGTTATAGAGGGAGATTAAAAAAGCCTCTTGTTCGGCTTCAGCCAATTTTTGACGAGCTTCAGGATGGGCTGGATCAAGGGTGAGGGTTTGATTCAATAAATCGGCGGCGCGAGCCCATTCTGCTACCTTCATTGCATCCAGCGCCCGCTGGTAAAGACTCTCGGCCAGCAGGGCCGGATCGAAAGGAACAACGGGTTGGGTATCAAAGGAATGATCCGGGACAGGTTTGCCGGCCAATACAGCGGCAATGGCCTGGCGCAGCATTGACGGCGTTTGGAAACGATCACGAGGCCGCTTGGCCACCATCCGTTTGAGTAAGTCACCCACATTGGCTGGAACATCACCCTCGGGTAGCTCAATGGGGGGCGGTTCATTGGCAATGTGTTTACTGATAATAGACCAGGGACTTTTGGCGTCAAAGGGAATGCTGCCGCTCAATAATTCGTACAGCACAATCCCCGAGGAATAAATATCGGAGCGAATATCCACTTCTTCGCCCATAGCTTGCTCAGGCGAAACGTAATAAGGCGAACCAATAAAGCCGGATTGGGTCAGTGAGGGCAGGGTGGGAATCCGGGCGATCCCAAAGTCAAGCACTTTGAGCAGTCCATCATCATTCAGCATCATATTCTGCGGCTTGATGTCGCGATGAACTACTCCATGCCGGTGAGCATGTTCCAGGGCTGTAGCCAACTGGTCAATGACTTCGAGAGCCTCTTTCCAGGGAAACGGACCTTTGCTATTGAGGGTTGTCCGCAAATCCTGGCCCTCGATGTATTCCATGATCAGGTAGTAAACATCGCGGTCAGCGCCATAATCCAGAACCCGCACAATGTGCGGGTCGGTCATCGAACTGGCCAGTTTAGCTTCGCGGTTAAACCGTTGGATGTAAGCTAAATCTTCGCCGAATTGAGGATATAAAATTTTGGCGGCAACGAGTTGGTTATCTTTGTTATCTTCGGCCAAATATACCCAAGCCATACCCCCGCTGCCAATTTCGCGGAGAACTCGATAACGATTGCCCAGGATTTTGCCGATCAAGGTGCGCTCCTGCACTACACGGTAGGATAATTTTTCGTCAGTTGAACGAGTGACCAGATCAAGAGAAGAGGCACGCATGGGTGATTATACTCCACATAGAATGGATAGCCAAGCCTAAAAATAGTAAATTGCCCTCCTTTAGACGAGCCAAAGGTACTGCATTTCTTGCTACTATTCAATAGGATCACCTTTATCTTAACACGGCAAGATTTGAATCCGGTTTGAGATATATATCACAAAAATGCAAACTACTCTTGGCGGAATTGCCAGTGCAATTCCGGCTGACTGGCTAAACGAGCCAAACGCCACTGCCAACCGGCCGGGTAGCCGAGCATTTTGGCAAGATCCCCCGTAGTCCTGATGATGGGAATCCAGAGAATAGCCTGGAGTTTTTCTATGGAGGAGAGCTTTTGCCACAAGCGAGGCAAACGGCGATAGGGGGTGTAAAACATGCCTAACACCCCCAAAATACCTCCCCCTACACCCCACCAAGGTGAGACGCCTATCGTTAAAATGAGCAAGAGCGGCAGTGCTGCCAGGTAGATAAGATAGCGAATGGCATGGCGTTTGCGCCATAAATCGGCCTTGCCGTCGCCCCGAGCATACTGATAGTACTGTCTAAAAAAGGCCCGCAAACTGCTGCGGGGTCGAAAGTAAACCACAGCCTGGGGAGCAAAAGCAAAAGGCCCGACTTCCTCCCGTAAGCGAAAATCAAAAATCAGGTCTTCACAGTAATCCAACCACTCGGGGTAGCGACCGGCAGCTTGCCAGCTTGACTTGAGAAAAGCAATGGAGCGGCTGCTGGGCAAAAAAGTGGCCGGGTTAATATCTGACAGGGCTGGCAAAACTGTAGCGCCCATCGCCACTTCAAAAGCTGTCTGCGGGTCGGGCACAAAAAAGCCGGATACTACGGTTACGTCGGGGTTAGCCTGGAACGGCTTGAGCAGTTCCTCCAGCCAGCGCGGGTCTAAACGGACTCCAGCATCTGTGCTGGCGATGATTGGCCCGGCTGCGGCCTCAATGGCTACGTTGCGGCCCCGGCTGATATTTGCCCCCGGTTCGATGATGACCCGCAGCGGCATCCGCTGCGCCGCATACCGCTGCAAAACAGCAACCGTATCATCGCTGGAGCCGCCATCCACAAAGATGATCTCATCGGGGGGATGGGTTTGCTCGGCCAGGGAGTCGAGCAGCTTTTGGATAGCTGGCCCTTCGTTCAGGACCGTGCAAATGACAGAAACTTTGACCACGGTGATAATTTGAGGCGACTCGGATTATGTCTACATAAAATTATGTGGTATAATGATTATGGTAAGTGAGGTTCTTCAACGTAGCGGAGGTGGCTAACCTAATGAAGGCTCGATATTGGAGTTTAGCCATAATTTTAATTTTAGTCAACTATTTAATTTTTGCTGCCCTCTTCAGCTGGCTGGTTGACTCAGACTTTGGGGGGAAACATTCGACGCGCACGCCTGCACCTACCTTTACCCCGGCTCCGGCTCAACCTCCAGCCATCATTATCCCAACGCCCACCCCTGTGCCACCCGTGCCAACCCCCACCGCCACCCGCGTTTTAGCTCCCGCTAATGCCAGCACTCAACCCGAAAACGCTTCGCCGGATAGTGCTGCAGCCCAGCCGGATATTGAGCCGCAGTTGGTAGCTCCAGGCACGGTTAATATTCGTTCCGGCCCTGGCACCAATTATCAGGTTATCGGTGCCTTGAACGCCAATGCCCCGGTCCAAGTGACCGGCCGCAATCAAGATGCCTCATGGTGGCAAATCGAGATTAACAACGGCGCAATAGGTTGGGTAGCCAGCAGTGTGGTCAGCGCCAGCAACACTGAGAGTATTCCTGCCGTCGAAGCGCCTCCGCCGCCCGTGGCGGCCGCGCCGGCCGCAGTCGCCGTTCAACCCGCGGCTGATGCACCGCCAGCCGCGCCCGAAAAGCCGAAGTATCAATTCGAGCCGACCGGCTGGTACGATGATGGTAACGCCGGTCTGACCCGCTTTTTGGGAGACATCAAAGATGTCAACGGCAATCCGGTCAATGGCGTCTTTGTGCAGGCCAAATGCGGTAATTTCTCGGCTATCTCCTTTCCCTCCGGCCCGGTTGGCTGGGGACCGTTCCAGGAGGGCGGCGATTGGCCGGCCGGTTTCTATGACTTGACCGTTGATACCAAGCCTGTCCCCTGTATCTGGACCCTGACCGTTGTTGATACGGATGACCGCCAGACGATTAAAGCCGTCTTGTCAGAGTCCGTCCCCGTCGAAATTACCGCAGAAAAGTCAATCGTCACCGCCAATTGGCGGAAGAACTGGTGAGAAACAGAAGATAGAAGATGGTAGATTGAAGATAGTAGATCGTAGATGGAAGATCACTGATAATTTCCCTTCTATCTTCTATCTTTCATTCACTATCTTCAGTCTTCTACTCCACTCTAAACGGTTTAGTCAGCGCCGTCACTTGCCCCGCTGAAGTCTCCTGCCCGCTCAGCGTCAGGGCCAGGCGATAGGTTCCCGGCGCTAAATTCTCCAAAAAGAAGTTGTACTGCGCCCGAATAATCTCGCCCTTTTGCCACTCCGGCAACGGATAATCCGTGCCGGCCGGCCGGCGGGTCACAAAAATCGGGGTGGTCTCGCCGCTGTTGGTCACAACCTGGATAAAAAGCTGATCCTGCAGCCGGCGGATTGGCTCGCGTGCCTGCCAGTAGCCCACCAATTGCACTGGATCGCCAGGGTGAAGCGATGTCTCAGGGGTGGAACGATGGCCCAACTTGTAAAAATCATAACCCAACAAGGTTACATCGAGCATAGGCTGGTTTAAGGTGACTTGTATTTTGAAGGCTTCCGGTGGAAAGGGCGTGACCGGGCGGACAATCTCCACCTGAGCCAATTCGACAAAGTCCTGACCTTCTGCGACAAACAAGCGTTGACCCGTCTGGCTATCGTACAGACCTACAATCAGTCGGTGCGGGCCGGGGGGCGTGCCTGGCTCGATAAAAACACCATGCGCATCGGCGACCGGCTGATGCGCCGGCCACTGCGATGTTGGTGTGAGCGGCGGGGCATCCCGCTGGCCGACCAGGTGATTGGCTTGATCCAGCACCTGGACAAAAACGGTGTAATTTTCAGCGGGGGGCAGCGACGCGTCAGTTTTCCACGAGAGGGCCAATTGCAGGATGTCGCTGGGCATTATCCGGGAGGTAGATAGGGCATAGCCGGCTAACCGGATATGCGCTCCGAACTGGTAGTCTACCGGTGTTAAGGATAATTTGGTGCTGGTAAAAGGGCTGGCATAACTGACCAGGCGGACATTGCCGTACCATTGATCGGTGGCTTTGAACAGATGCTTATCCAGCCAGCCCTCGATCAAACCGTTTGGGTCGGCCTGCTGGGTGGCCCAATAAACAGCATAGATTTTGTTGGCTCTGGCCACAATCTCTTGAAGTTCGGCCAGGGTGGCGGCTTCGTCCAGCGGGCGCTGGCGCGGCAGCGGGTAGACCGGTGCTTTGGGAGCGGTGCTGTCGGTATAATAATAGTTAAAGATATCTTGCTGGCCTTCGGCATCCAAAATAACCGCATCGTCCGGCCCGCCCACTGCTTTGATAAAATTGACGATACCCCGATAGTTATCCCGGGCGTAGGCAGGATCGTAGTAATAGAAGTAGAGTGACCATGTCGAGGCACCAATGAGGGCGGCCAAGAGAACCGCCCCAGGCAGATACTTTAACCAGGCAGAGGTAAGGCGGGAAACGTGAAGCGTGAAGCTTTCAATCGCCACGGCCAGTAACAACGCGAGAGCGGGTGTGGCGACTATCAAAAATTTGAGAAAGGCCGGGCTGAAAATAATGAGGGTGAGCGCGACCGGCAGCAGGAGCCAGAGCCAGAGGAGGGTGAGACGTAAAGCGTAAAGCGTAAAGCGTAAAGCGTAAAATATGGTCACTACTAATATTAAGGTCAGTCCAGAAACTGGGATTATTTCTACGTCAAAAGGCCAGGAAAGACCCAAGAGGAGGGTGGTTGAGATAGTCTCCATCATTGCCAGGAATGAGGCGGTTTGTTGCTCGGAGGGCCAGGTGATGATTTGTCTCCAGGCAACAGGCAGCCAAGGGAGGTAGAGGAGGACAGGAATGAGTTGGAGGCTGAGCCAGTTGGGAATTATGAATTGTGAATTGCCCATAGGGGACCTTTGGCTCTGAACTCTGAATTGTGAATGGGAAGAGGAATCGGATTCTAGTATTTCGCCAGCCTTCCAGCCTTCCAATCTTCCACCCTTCCGCCGTGATTGCCAGAACCAGATCAAGGCTGCCAAGTTAACGGCCAGCAGGATGAGGGGATAGGCATAATGGGTGTACAAACCAGCGGTAACAGTCAGCACGTAAACCCATGTTGCCGGTGATTTGAACCAAACGCGTCGGCGGTCGGCGGTCTGTGGTCGGCGGTCACTTTGCCAGATGAGCGAGGCGACCAGCACGGTCAGGCTGCTCAGCAGGGCCAGCAGCATATACATGCGCGCTTCCTGGGAGTAGTAAACTTGAAGCGGGGAGAAAGCCGCAATGAAGGCGGCCATCAGCCCAACCCGCGGGCCGAACCAGCGCGTCCCCAGAACCCCGATGATATAAACCAGGCCGACGCCCAACACCGCCGACAGTGAGCGCAGTCCGATCTCGCTGCTGCCAAAGAGGAAGGTCCAGCATTTGAGCAGCCAGTAGTAAAAGGGCGGGTGAATATCAAAGGCGGTGCGCCGGGCAATTTCGACAAAACCCCGCCGCGCCAGGGCCACGCTGTTGCCTTCGTCGGCCCAGAGGGATTGGCCGGATAGATTGTAAAAACGGAGCAGAGCCGCCAGGAGCAGGATCAGGGGGGCGGTGAGAGAACGGGTCAGAGATTGGATAGGGTAAGAGGTGTTGGGTATCAAGGGATTGGTGTTCGCTGAAGCGTGCAATTTATGGGGAGCAGTTGGCTGCCTCATTTTTTAAGCCGATGTTGTTGCTTCAACTGCTTTAGGTTGAAGCGAGAATTCAAGCAGACACGTTCGGCTATTAGCACTTGGTCCACCAAGTGTAATCTGCTGACCTGGCTTCAATTTTCCTTTTTGCTCTAGGCGCTGACCATTGATATATATACCATTTTGGCTGTTTAAATCCTCAATAAAGATACCTTCTACAGTACGGGTAATCTTGGCGTGTTCTCGGCTGACACGTTGGAATCGTTCTGGAAGCAATACTCCACATTTTGAATTACGGCCAATGATAATTTCCTCACCGCGATCCACCAAGCTAAATGTTATAGTGTAAACCCCATTTTCAATGAGATTAAGATAGGCATAGGGTTCTGCTGTCGGCATCAGCTTGACGATCTCGACCCACTCATTTACTTTGAGCAATTGGGTCACAATTCGCAAAACTTGGCTCGGAGTCAAGCGAGCCGGGATAAAGCGATGTTCCTGTTTTATTTCTGTCTCAAACGTCAGTGAAGCAGCCCAAGTCGGCACATCTTCCGGCTTGAGAAGTCTAAAAATCTCCCGCTCGCATGATGGTCGTTGAAGACGCAAAGATTTTTGTAGATAATCAATTATCGCTTCTGGATGGCTAAAACAAACGGCGGTACCAAACTTAAATTCTGCCCAGTCACTCCGCCGACCTGGCAGCCACGGCTCAGCTCGAAGGGGAGCATCCATGAGTTTTTCTCGAAACCGCGCTGCATAAGCCTGGACCTGATCATGAGGGTTGCGATAACCTTGATTTTCTGACCCGGCCTTGATAGGTGTTTGTCCGGCATACCAGCTACCCTCACGTTTCTGAGTAATTTGACCGGGATAGTGTTTGAGTTCTATCACACCCACGCCTCTTTCAGAGATTACAATCAAATCAGCAGGTGGCTCAGGCAAATTAACAATAACTGTGTAGAGCGTTTCCTGATGATGAAAAGCCAGCCAAAGCCTCTTGATAAGATCATAGATGGCTTCATTCTCATGGACATAAATGGCCGGGTCAGTCCGGCCTTGTGCATCGTGGCTCACATAGATTTTTACTGGCATATTACATCTTTGTAAATTTAATAAATCACTCACATAGAAAATTTGGGGGATTTGAGGTTTCAATTTGGACGTTGAGGCCAAATTCTTTAATCGTCCTGAGCATCCTGATAATGAAATTCCCCTAATTCGTATCGAGCTGACCTTTGCAACCACTCATCATCGGTAAGTTCTAAAATCTGCTTAAGATCGGCGATGGCTTTATCTTTTTCACTCATTTGGTTGTAAACCTTGGCTCGACTATAGTAGGCCCGCAGATCATTGGGATTTAAGGAAATAACTTTATTCAAATCCTCAAGCCCAAGGTTATATTCGCCTTTTCTGCGATACGCCTCGCCTCGAAAAAAATAAAATATCATATCATCGGGTCTCAAAAGAATGGCCTGAGTGAAATCATCAATAGCCTGTTCTATAACATCTTTGGCAAGCCCTTGCTCATTTTGGTTGAGATTGTGGATGTTGAAATAGTCCCTTTTATGAGGATCGAAGTGGAATTCTTTAAGTCGTTCAATCAACCCTACATACATACAGCCACGCACGAAATATGTTTCGGCATAGGTGGGTTTGTAGTTAATGACCTCGCTAAGATGGGCAATAACCTGATCCCAAACCGACTTTAAAAAAAATATAGATGTATCGTCTCCCTCCCATCTATTATCATCAATAAAAAATTGATACCAACCGATTTCAAGACGTGCGGGATACTTGTGGTCAAGTCGAATCCAATTTCCGAGATCAGCAATAGCCAGATCATATTCACCCTTGTCATAATAGAGTGAAGCGCGGTCAAGATAGACATTATTTTCGGGGTTAAGATCAATGATCACGCTGAGGTCAGCAATAGCCTGGTCAGGATTTTTGTTTTCTACATAGGCTGTGGCGCGCTTGTAGTAAAGGTGGGCAGCCTTGGGTTTAAGACTAATAGCTCGGCTGAAGTTTGCTATAGCTTTTTCATAATCATAATCCCTGTGGTAAAGAACTCCGATTGTATAGTAGAGATCAACCACGCGCATAGGTAACTCCTCTGGCTGCGCTATGATTGGCTCGACCTCAGTTGATGCCGGTACAATGGGGATATGAGTGAGGCGGGGTTGGCTCAAGGCTTTGCGAAATTCATCAATGTCTTGAAACCGCTGTTCTTTATTTAACTCAATTGCCCTGAGGACAACTTTTTCAAGCTCTAAACTGATGCGGGAGTCTAATTGGCGAGGTAAGTGCATCGGTACGCCACTCGCTCGCTCTAAACTGTCGGGTGGTCTTTGCCCAGTTAATAAATGGTACAACGTTGCGCCCAAAGCGTAGATGTCGCTACGAGCATCGGTGCCTCCTTTACCATATTGTTCTGGGGGGCTATAACCGGGTGTATGCGCCTTCCGCGCCCCAGTATGAGTAATTTGATGGGTATCATAAACTTTGGCAATACCGAAATCTACCAACATGGCTTGACCATCAAAGCTAAGCCTGATATTGGCGGGTTTGATGTCACGATGGTAAATAGGGGGAGACTGGCGGTGCAAATATTCTAAAGCATTACATACTTGTAAAATTAGTGGAACTACTAATGGCTCAGGCAAAGGTCCAAAGCGGTTGAGGATGAAGTCTAAATCTTCGCCCTGTACATAATCCATTACTAGATATTGACCCTGACCTGGAATAGAAAAGTTATAAGTCACACGAGGTAAGTTGCGGTGATCCAAATTAGCAAGAAGGCTAGCTTCTGTATCAAATTGCTCAGGTAAAGCACGAAGGTTTTCTTTTACCGCAACTTGCTTGTTGAGTTTGATATCTGTAGCACGATAGACTGCTCCGAAGCCACCCTCACCAAGAAGGGCCTCAATCAGATAGCGATTTTCCAAGACGGACTTGATTGGAAGGGGCATCATTCACCTGATTCTGACGGATAAGGCAAATTATTTTTAAGCCAGGTGATAAAAGCTGCGCAGTCCATTTCTTGAGTTAGTTCAATCGCCGATTTATCTTCATTATGACGGTGTGGAATTAATTCAAAGCGGTGATGCACAAAATCTTTACCGTACTTGAGCCGCAAAGCCCTTGGATCAGAAGCATTGTCAAAGCCAGCCACTATCTTCGACTGGTTTAACACGTAATAGGCATATTTTCGAGAACCGTTAGCCCGCCAAATCTCTCGTAGATACACTTGGTATATCCCATAATCCCCGCGCATTTCCAGGATGGCTACTTGGGGCCGCTCTTCACGCCGTAAGATAGCGATGTGCGTAAAAGTCGCTTGAAACTGTGCGGTTATTTGGTCAAGAGTTTCTGTAAATGGCGTCGCCACTCTCGCAAAGCCTCGGTATCAAATTCCCAGGAAATTAAATCTCCCTCCCACTGCTGCGTTGCCGTAGACGCATCGAGTTGCTTCACATACTCTTCGTCGGTAGCCGTTCGATAAGCGAACAAATCATAGCTGCAACCATACTTTTCTTCCCAGCCCTGCGCTTGCTGTTCCAATTCCAGGATGCGAGTCTGTACCTTCTCAAGCGCATAGCGGTGTAATGCTTCATCTACGCTTTCTTGCAATGGATCCAGAATATCCGCATATTCTTCTTTGACTTGAACCTTTAGCATATTAACCTCTGAAATTGTCCACACCAACTGCTAGATGATTATATATTTTTCTACAGCCCACGTCAACGCGCTTTATTGTCCACGGAATGGTGCATCTCTAAAAATTGGTAGAATCCCCGGCTTGTGTTTGACCAATTTGAACCAAGCGCCTAAACTATGAGAAAAAATTGGAAATCGAGAACTAATATGACCGAACCCTTACGAATTGTGCCGCTGGGCGGTGTGGGCGAAGTGGGCCGCAACATGACCCTGATCGAATACGGCGACGATGCTATTGCCATTGACTGCGGGTTGATGTTTCCCGAAAACGACATGCTGGGCATTGATCTGGTTATCCCTGATGTAACCTACCTGCTGGATAATCCGGAGCTGCTCAAGGCCATTTTTTTAACCCACGGCCACGAAGATCACATCGGCGCGCTGCCCTATATTTTGCCCCAGGTCTCTGCCCCCCTCTACGCGACCCAACTCACCCGAGGGTTGATTGAAGTTAAACTAAAAGAAGCCAAACTGCTGTCAAAAACCGAGATTCATACTATTACCACCAACAGTGTGATCGAAATTGGTCCTTTTACCATCGAGCCATTTCACGTCTGCCATTCCATTCCCGATGCGGTCGGCTTTGCGATCTATACCCCTACCGGCCTGGTCGTCCATACCGGCGAGTACAAGTTTGATGAAAATCCGGCCGACGGCAAGCTGCCCGATTTTGAGCGCATGCGCCGCTACGGCGACGAAGGGGTGCTGGCTCTCCTCTCCGACAGCACCAACGCCGAGCGATCCGGTCACACCCCTTCAGAGCAGATTGTCAGCGAGACGTTTGATAAGATTTTTAGCCAGGCCAGGGGGCGGGTCATTGTCTCCACCTTTGCCTCGAATATCTCGCGGGTGCAGCAGGTCATCAACACGGCCATGACCCATAACCGCAAACTGGCGGTGGTGGGCCGCAGTATGGTGGACAACGTCAAAATGGCGCTCGGTTTGGGCTTTCTGACTGCCCCCGAAGATATGATCGTCCACGTAGATGATTTGGAGGATTATCCCGACTCCCAGATTGCAGTTGTTTGCACCGGCACCCAGGGCGAGCCGACCAGCGCCCTGGTCCGTATGGCTAATCAAGAACACCGCCAGGTCAGCCTGAAAAAGGGCGATACGGTCATCCTCTCGGCGACGGCTATACCCGGCAACGAGGAGCTTGTGCATCGCACCCTTAACAACCTATTCCGCCTGGGAGTAGACGTGATTTACCAGAGCCTGATGCCGGTTCATGTCTCCGGCCACGCCTCGCAGGAAGAGCAAAAGATGATGCTGGAACTCATCCGGCCCACCTACTTTGTCCCCATTCAGGGTGAGTATCGCATGTTGGTCTTGCATGGCCGGCTGGGGGAATCTGCCGGTATCTCGCCAGAGAACATCTTTGTGATTGAAAACGGCCAGGTGATTGAGTTTGAAGACGACCTCGCCTACCTGGCCGAACGCATCCCCAGCGGCCACGTGCTGGTGGATGGGCTGGGTGTCGGTGATGTGGGTAGCGTTGTGCTGCGGGATCGTCACCTGCTCTCGCGAGATGGTTTTGTCGTGGTGGTCATGGCCCTGGACGAAACAACCGGCCAACTGGTTGACGGCCCCGACATCATCTCGCGCGGCTTTGTCTACGTGCGCGACTCCGAAGATTTAATTGAAGAGGCCAAAGAGCGGGTCATCGAGTTGCTGGAGAGCGGCAAAGTTCATCGTGACACGGCCGCTACTGCTATTCGTGACAGCCTGAGCGAGTTTCTTTACCAGCGCACCCGCCGTACCCCGATGATTTTCCCCATGGTGCTGGAAGTGTAAGAAATGGAGGGTTGGAAGGCTGGGAAAAAGGCTACTTTCCAGTCTTCCAGTCTTCCAGTCTTCCCTCTTCTATCCTCAATCTTCTATCCTCAATCCTCAATCCTCCCCTGCTTCCCCCTTGCTCCCTGGCTCGCAGCCACAGCACCCCACCCGGCAGACTCCCCACATAAACGACAGCCTGCTTGACCAGCGACAGGGCAAATGCCAGCGGTTCCGCTACTCCCACCAGGCCATAAAAATAAACGTACAACACCGAACCTGTCCCTAACCCGCCGATGCTGATCGGCACAATCAAGGCGACGGCGATAATCGGGTTCAATAGAAAAATGTAGATTGGCGCGATTTCGCCATGCAGGCCGGCCACGATGGCCAGGTCCACCAGCCCGGTCAGCAGGACGGTCGTAACTCCCACCCCAAACGCAGCCAACAGCGCCCCATATTGGTAGCGATACGCCCCAAAAGCATCAGAAATGCGCCAGTACAGCGGGGCGAGCGGACTCAAGAATTTGAAGGCAAACATCCGGCCCAACCACAGCCGCAGCCGGTGGCTCAGTATAATCACAAAAGCCCCCGAAATTATTGCCAGACCCATAATGGCCACTATTTCTACCTGGGTCAGATTTTCGGCCAGCTTATCGCCGGTCTGACCGGCCGGCGCCACGTTCACCGCAATCAGCGCCGCCACCATTGCCGTAAACATAAAAGCCATCAGGCCAATAATCCGATCTACGATGACGGACACCGCTGCCTCGGCGCTGCGAGCCGTATAACGGGCCAGGCCAAAGCCGCGCATCACATCCCCGCCCACGTTGGCCGGCAAAAAGTTATTAAAAAAGAAACCGACAAAGGTGTAGTTGGTCAACGCGCTGAGCGGCACCGGGATACCCTGCGCTCGCAGCAAAATATACCACTTGACTGCATTGGTAATGACCGCCAGGATAAACAAGGCCAGCGCCAAGAGAAGATAAGCGTAGTTAGCGGTCGTCAGGGTGGTTAGCAGAACGGCACGATCCTGGGGGTTGGATAAAAAGCGGTAAAACAGGTAGGCCATCAACCCCAGGCTGATAATGACCTTGAGGGTCGTGATTAATTTAGCTTTCAAACGAAATTCCTTCTCCGCTAGGATTGGATATCGCTGATTATGCGGCAAAAGAAAGTGGGGCGCAAAAAGCGCAGACCGAGAGTATCAGCCTTACTCCCTCTCATGGTCCTTGTCACTGCGCCGATTAATCCAGCCCTCTCGCGCCATAGAAACGACATCTCTTTCTCCGCTATTCAGGATGACGATGACGCCGACAATTAGCGCGGCCAGCATCACCGCAGCCAATAGACAGCCCACCATCACGATTAAACTCATCGCCATGTTTTCAATCTCCATCACGCTGAAAGTAACGTAGGACAAGTGGTCCGCTTCGCGTGTCCTACAAACCCTTTAAATTGAAACAAACCCTCCATACCCTTTTAGTTTGACATCAACCCGAAAGAACGGTAGACTATAAATGTTATGTTATGTAAAAATTTCTCGTTGCCTTATCCCGATACCAGGCCTAACAGATTTTGAAGCGCAATGTGTTAGCCGTAACACGTAAATTTTTAGGCGTTACGCATTACTGAGTATATCACAGGATGCTCCGTGCGCACAGCAGCCAGTAAACACAAGCCCAAACCGGCGCCTTTGCCGGATCAAATTGCAGCTCGACTGCGGCCGTATCGGCGGGAGATGGCCGGCGTCGCTATATTGCTGTTGGCAGTGCTAACCTTGTTCAGCCTGTTCTCGCTCACCGAGGCCAGCCTCGGCCGGTGGTGGGCTGATCTTTTTAGCCAATTTTTTGGCTGGGGAGCCATCCCGGCGGCAATTTTCGTCGCAGGGTTGGGGCTACTGCTCACCTTTGGCCGGTTAAAAGACGAACATCACACCCTGCCCCTGGACATCATCATTGGACTGGAAGTGTTGTTCGTTGTCGGCTTAACCGTAACTCATCTTCTTGCCGCCGGCAGCGAGGATGCCCTGCGTCTGGCTCGCGCTGGTGGTGGGGGCGGCTTTGTCGGTTGGGGGATTAGCCGTTTCCTGGTAGACCTTTTCGGGCTGCCCTTCACTCTGCCCATCCTCTGCCTGATTAGCCTGGCGGCAGTCGCCCTCATCTTCCGCCTGACCATCGGCGATATTGCTCGTCTCGGCGATTGGGCGCAGGGCCGGCTGGAACATCTCCACCGGCCTCAGCCTGGGTCAGTCCCGCCGCCGGCCCCTGAAGTCTACCCCCCCACCTCGATTCCACAGCGACAACGGCCGGTCAGAACTGCCCCTGCTCCGGCAGAGAAGCATCACTCAGCGCCAGCGCCCAGCTCGATCATCGAACCTGGCCCGGTGGCGATGCCCAAAACACGCCACGCTTTACCACCCCTTGATTTATTATCGCCTCCGGCCAAAGACCCGACCCACAACGCCAATGCTCGTTATCAGGCCCAGATTATCGAAGAGACCCTCTTCGGCTTTGGCGTACCGGTAGAAGTCGTCGAAATCAATCGCGGCCCGACCGTGACCCAGTTTGGGCTAAAGCTGGGTTCGACCGAGCGTAAGCTGCCCGATGGCACAATCACCCAACAGCGGGTGCGGGTCAATAAAGTGGTCGCTTTAGCCAACGATTTAGCCCTGGCTCTCTCGGCAGCTCCCATTCGCATCGAAGCGCCGGTGCCGGGCCGGCCTCTGGTCGGCATCGAGGTACCCAACAGCGACAAAACCATGGTTTCGCTGCGATCCGTGGTTGACGACGAGAGTTTCAAAAAAGGCAAGGGCGCGCTGCGGGTGGCGCTGGGCAAAGGGGTATCGGGCCAGGCTGTATCGGCGGCGCTGGCGGAAATGCCGCACATGCTGATTGCCGGAGCAACCGGCTCAGGCAAGTCGGTCTGTATCAATGCCATTATCTCCACCCTGCTCTTCACCCATGCCCCGGAGCAACTGCGCTTTTTGATGATTGACCCCAAAATGGTCGAGCTGACCAGCTTCAACGGCATTCCTCATCTGCTCGCCCCGGTTGTGACCGATTTTGAACAGGTCGTGGGCGCGTTAGCCTGGGTGACACGGGAGATGGAGCGCCGTTATAAATTGTTTGCCGCCAGCGGGGCGCGCAGCATCGGCGGGTACAATCACAAAGTTGGGGCCAGGGGGGAGCAGTTGCCCTACCTGATCGTTGTAATTGACGAGCTGGCCGACTTGATGATGATGGCCCCCGACGAGGTGGAGCGGTCCATTTGCCGGATTGCCCAGATGGCCCGCGCGACCGGCATCCATCTGGTCATCGCCACGCAGCGTCCCTCGGTGGATGTAGTAACCGGCCTGATTAAAGCTAACTTCCCCACCCGGATTGCGTTTGCCGTTACCAGCCAGATTGACTCGCGGGTTATCCTTGACACGCCTGGCGCGGAGCGGCTGCTGGGCCGGGGCGACATGCTTTACATGGCTCCTGACTCGCCCAAGCTGCTGCGTTTGCAAGGCTGTTTTGTCTCGGATGGGGAGATTCGAAATCTGGTCAACTACTGGAAAGGCGCCGGGGTAACAGCCGAGCAGCAGTCTATGACCGCCGACCACCGGCCGCCGACCACTGAAAAGGGAGAAGTGCTTGGGCAGGCGGGTCAGGCTGAGACTCCCTGGGCCAGCATCGTCGCCGAGGCGGAAAAAGATGATATGCTGGAAGAAGCCATCAAGCTAGTGACCGGGTCGGGCCGGGCTTCGACCAGCTTTTTGCAGCGGCGGCTGGGCATCGGCTACCCCCGTGCGGCGCGATTGATAGATTTGCTGGAACAGGAAGGGATCATCGGGCCGGCAGACGGCAGCAAGCCTCGCGAAGTTCTCTGGCGCGAAGAGCGCGACAAGGCGGATTATGATGAGTTCGAGGCGGACGTGGCGGGAATGGATGGCAAACGAAAGAAATAACCTACGTAAGGAGTCCAAGATGTACTTTTGATTGTTACGGATTTGAATCCGTAACATGTAATTGATGGACTTAAGTCCGCTGGCAAGCTGACTACGGATAAATATCCGTAACCAACAAAAAGCCTGGTCTCGACCGGGCTTTTTGTTGGTTTGACTCAAAACTCTGGCAAGATTCCTGCCTTAGTGCTATAATGGCCGGTAATTAATTCCAAAATCAAGTGATAAAACGTGAACCGAAATAGCCTTACATTCAATCACTGTGGTTGTTACGTTTCACGTATTACGCAATACGCAACATGTGTGAGGTGTTACTATGTCTGGACATAGCAAATGGAGTACAATCAAGCGCAAAAAGGGGGCAGAAGACGCCAAACGGGGGAAAATCTTTACCCGTCTCGCCCGTGAAATTACGGTGGCGGCCCGTCACAGCGGTGACCCGAACGCCAACCCAACCCTGCGCATGGCGATTGAACGCGCTCGCGCGGCTAACATGCCAAAAGACAACATCGAACGGGCGATTAAAAAAGGCACCGGCGAATTGGAGGGCGGCAACGAGGAAGAACTTCTTTACGAAGCCTACGCCCCGCATGGTATTCCCGTGCTCATTAAATGCGTCACCGACAACCGCAACCGCACCCTGGCCGACATCCGCAAAGTTTTCAACCGGCATGGTGGCAACATGGCCGAGGCTGGGGCGGTCAGTTGGATGTTTGAGACCAAAGGCTATATTGCCATCGAGCGCACCAACCAGGACCCTGATGAGATTTTTATGATGGCCGTGGATGCCGGGGCTGACGACGTGCAAATTAGCGACGAGTGGTTTGAAATCTATACATCGGCGGATGAATTGCATGCGGTCAGCAGCGCGCTCATGCAAAACGGCTTGACTATTTCCGAGGCCCAACTGTCGGAGATTCCCAAAAACGAAATCGAACTGGACCCCAAAGAAACGGTACAGGTGATGGGCGTCATCGAAGCCCTGGAAGAGCTGGACGATGTGGAGCAGGTCTATTCGGGCCTCAAAATTAGCGACGAAGCCCTGGCCGCGCTTGAGGCAGCCTAAAATATTGTGCGCGTTATTGGCGTTGATCCAGGCACGGCTATTACCGGTTGGGGTATTATCGAGGGCGATGGGAACGATTTACAGAGGGTCGCCGGAGGTGTTATTACCACCCCGGCGGGTACGCCGCTGCCGCAGCGATTGCAAACCATCTACCGTGAGTTGACGGCGATCATCGAGCAGTGGCAGCCGGAAACCGCCGCCCTGGAGGAGTTGTTTTTTAGCAAAAACGCCAAAACTGCCCTGGCGGTAGGGCATGGACGCGGCGCAGCAATGCTGGCTTTGGCAAATGCCAGTTTACCCATCGCCGAGTACAAACCATTGGAAGTCAAGCAAGCCCTGACCGGGCACGGCGGCGCGGACAAGCGGCAAATGCAGCAGATGGTCAAGCTGCTCCTTGCCCTCGACGATATTCCCCGCCCCGACGACGCCGCCGACGCTTTAGCCGTAGCGATTTGCCATTTTCATTCAGCCCGGCTGCGCTTGCTGGAAGGGAGTATGAAGTAGGGAGTAAGGAGTAGGGAGCAGGGAGTAAATTTACCCCCCTACTTCCTACTTTCTACTCCCTACTCCCCACTATGATCGGCTCACTGCGCGGCGAGATTATTGATAAAGAAGAAGGCGCATTGCTCATTGACGTGGCTGGGGTGGGTTACTATGTCCAGGGACCGACCACGCTCATTGATCTGCTGGATGTGGGCGTCAAAACCCAGCTTTTTATCCACACCCATGTCCGCGAGCAGGAACTGACCCTCTTTGGTTTCCCCGATAAAAACGAATTGGAGTTATTTCGGACGCTGCTCAAAGTGCAGGGCATCGGCCCCAAAGTTGCCCTGGCCATCCTCTCCCACATCCCCACCGAAACGCTGCGGCAGGCCATTGCCCGCGAGGAAGCAGCCCTGCTGGCCCGCGTGCCCGGCATCGGTCCCAAAAAAGCCAAGCAAATTGTCTTTGCCCTCAAGGACAAAGTTGGCTACGAGGATATTTTTGTTTCTGCCACCCCCATCACCGACAGCGACAGCGAGGTCATCGCCGCGCTGACCAGCCTGGGCTACAGCATCGTCGAGGCCCAGGCCGCGCTGCAACAACTTCCCAAAGAGGCGCGAAGCGAGAGTGTCGAAGAGAAGGTACGACTGGCATTGAGCAGCTTAGCCCGGTTCTAGAAAGGCGGGAGGTCATTTATGGTTTGGAGCGATGTTGGCAACATCGTTTTTTTGTTGCTCTCCGCACCTGCCCATCATGTAAGTTATGCTGAAGACATTGGGCGGCAGCATTATCAACCTAAATTGTTTCTTATGAAGATGGAAAACTCGGATACCTTTGCTTGAAAAACCTAATCTCCAAGACGAAAAAATCATCGCTTGTTTACAGGATGAATATGGTTTGCTTGTCGTTCAAGTCACTTTTCTTCCTCTCGGAGCCGATCAAAATACGGCTGTGTATCGTGTCGTAACAGACAATGAAACGCCTTACTTTGTAAAATTGCGGCGAGGAGATTTTGACGAAGCCTCAGTAGCGGTTCCCAAATTTCTGAGCGATCTTGGTATCAAGCAAATTATTTCCCCTCTGCCAACCCAAACGGGACAACTCTGGGCAAGCCTAGAATCCTATAGAGTGGTACTTTATCCTTTTGTGGAAGGACACAATGGCTTTGAAGTTAACTTGTCGGATCAACAACGGGTCGAATTTGGCACAGCCCTTAAAAAGTTTCACACCGCCAATATACCGGTAGCCATAACAAACAGTGTGCGACGGGAAGTATTCTCTCCTCAATGGCGTGAAACAGTAAAGTTGTTCCTGGCGCGAATTGAGAATGAGGCCCTTGATGATCCCGTTGCGGTGGAATTGGCAGCTTTTTTAAAAACCAAACACGATGAAACGTTTGAACTTGTCAAACAAGCTGAACGACTGGCACTGGCACTCCAGGCACAGCCTCCAGAATTTATTTTGTGTCATGGGGACATTCATGCGTGGAATCTTTTGATTGATGTCAATGGCGCACTCTACATGGTCGATTGGGATACGCTGATTTTTGCTCCTAAAGAACGTGATTTGATGTTTGTTGGTAGCGGACTTGGAGGTAATGGGCACACACTGGAGGAAGAAGAAATCCTGTTCTATCAGGGATACGGTCAAATCCAGGTAAACCCAATCACGATGGCGTATTATCGCTATGAGCGGATTATTGAAGATATTGCGGTTATCTGTGAGCAAATCTTTTTATCAGATGAAGGTGGACAAGATCGAAAACAGGCGCTCGAAATTTTGAAATCCAATTTTCTGCCCAACAATACGATCGAAATAGCTTATCAGTCTGATAAGACATTGAAAGAGGAATAAGCCACAAAGGAGCTGTTATCAATTTGCGAGATTTCAGGCTTGAACCACTGATGTTAAACAGATAGTGAATAGGTTCACAGCTATACTACATTGGTAATAACCCTGTCTCACTTCCCAATACAGAACTTACTAAATATGGTATCTAGCAAATCTTCGGTCACTGTCTCACCGGTGATTTCACCCAGGGCGTCCACGGCGGCGCGGACGTCAATGGAAACTAAATCGGGGGAAAGCTCGGCTTGCTGGGCGGCGATAGCGGCCTGGGTATGGCCCAAGGCGCGCTGAAGCAGGGCCTTGTGACGGGGATTGCTGACCAGCGGCGTATCGGCCAGAACAATGCTGCCACCACTGACAAGTTCAACGATTGCCTCCTCCAGGGCTTCGATGCCCTCATTCGCCAGGGCCGAAATATGCACACGCCGGGCGTTGGGTAAGAAATCGGCCAGTTGGTCCTGATTTTGGGCCAAGGGTAGATCATTTTTGTTGATGACCAGGAGCGCGGCTTTATTTCCAACCAGCCGCCCAATCGCCCAATCGCCCTGCTCCAGTTCCTGGCTGCCATCCATCACCATCAAAGCAAGGTCGGCCCGTTCCA
This sequence comes from Anaerolineales bacterium, assembly GCA_015075185.1. GTDB lineage: Bacteria > Chloroflexota > Anaerolineae > 4572-78 > J111 > DSQQ01. Next base: position 2,431,360 of record JABTUW010000001.1, read on the forward strand.
GGGCCAGCCGGCTCCGTTCAACCCCGATGCGCTCCACCTCGTCGGCGGTTTCGGTGCGGATGCCGGCGGTGTCTACCAGCACCAGGGGAATCCCGGCAATATTGGCCGTTTCTTCCAGGGTGTCGCGGGTGGTGCCGGGAATGGCGGTCACAATGGCCCGGTCGCCGCGCAACAGGGAGTTGAGCAGGCTGCTTTTACCTACATTGGGCCGTCCAACAATGGCCGCCCGCACTCCCTGGCGATAAATCAAACCCTGGTCAGCGGTTTTTAACAGTTTTTCCAGTTGGTCACAAACCTCGGCCAACGGCCCCACCACATCCTGGGCCGGAATCTCATCTTCGACAAAATCAATGCTGGCCTCCAAAAAGGCCAGGGTGTCAAGCAGAGCGCGGCGCACCCCCGCCACTTGCGCCGACAGCCTGCCGCCCAACTGTTCATTGGCCACGCGCAAAGCAGCCTCAGTTTTGGCCTCGATCACATCCAGCACCGCCTCCGCCTGGGTCAGATCCAGTCGCCCGTTGAGAAAGGCGCGGAGAGTCATCTCACCGGCCTCGGCCGGCCGGGCGCCCAGGTTCAGGGTGAGCTGCAGAATACGGCGGAGAGGGACAATTCCTCCGTGCGCCTGAATCTCGACCACATCTTGCCGGGTATAGCTGTGCGGTTTGGGCATGTAAACCACCAGCGCCTCGTCCACCGGAGCTTCGGAGTCAGGTTCGATAATCCGGCCATAGTGGGCGTAACGAGGCCGCAAATCCGTTTGACCGGTGGCCGAACGGAAAAGCCGGCGGGCAATGGGGTAAGCCTCGGGACCGCTAAGTTTAACCACCCCAACGCCACTTTGGCCTATTGACGTAGCAATAGCAGCTATGGTATCATCTAAGCTGTACATAACTCGGTTTTCTCCGACGGTCTATTATACCATAAGCTAGACCGTGCGGAGAATTGAGGAGATAATAAGGGGTTCGTCGCAATTCTTAGAAACTGAAACGGACCCGATAACGAATTATTGAGCCATATCTTGTTACAATTTCGTTTCCTACTTAGCTCGTCCAACTTGGTTTACTTCTTCCTTTATGGCATGTTATCAATAATGAACACATTTTTGCGGGATCGGACCTCTTCAAGACAGTACGTCTATTGGGTAGTTTTGTTGGTTTACCAGCCAAATAGTGGATTGCCTGGCTTATGAAAAGCTCGACTGACTGGCTGCAAACTGGCCGGAACTACTTTTCGTCCAGCATTAGAAATAAAATTATCATCCCCTATGCCTTACTCACCCTGGTGTTGGCTGTTTTAGGCGTATTTATTGTTACCCGCCTGGTCGCTGGTTCTTTTGAGGATCGCCTCAAAAACCAATTAATTGATACGGGACGGCTGGTCAGCGATGAAGTAGTTAACCGAGAACGGGACCGGTTAGAGATCCAGCGGGCGGTAGCTAACACCGAAGGCGTGGCCGAGGCCCTGATTAATCGCAACTTTACCGAACTGGATCGCTTAATTTCTCCCTTAATGGCCAATTACAAGGAGATTGACAGCATTGTCTTGCTGGATACGCAAGGCAAGGAAGTGCTGCGGCTGCAGCGCGAGTTCAATGCGCCCAACACTCCGGCGCAGACCTACCGGGGCAGTGGGGCGGATTTTTCTTCCTGGTTGCCAGTCAAGCGGGTTTTAGACAACGCTAATAACGGGGCCAAAGAGGTGCAAATGGCTCTGGACCCCAAGTCCAAGGAGTTGATTATTTACACCATTGGCCCGGTCCAAACACCGCAGGGAATCATCGGGGCGGCCCTGGTGGGAACATATCTAAAAAAGGAATTAGATACCCTCAAAAGCCTGGCTCTGGCCGATGTTACCCTATTTGAAGAAACCGGTGAGGTGGTCTACTCCACCCTGGTGTCGGGTCAGGCTGAAGCCCGGGAGGTCTTCAAGACATTTACCGCTGCCCGCTATCAACAGGTTCTCGCGCAGAATGGTGTCACCTTGCTGGAGGAGGTCCAGACGCCAGATGGGCTGGAAAATCAGGATATCCTGGCCCGAGGCCAGTCCTACCGGCTGGCCTATGGGCCCTTTATCCTGCGCAACCGGATTTACGGCGTCTATGCGGTTGCTTTGCCGACCAGTTTTATCACCGAAACAAACGACCAAAGCCGCAACCTGCTGGCCCTAACTTTCTCCGCTGGTGTGATCCTGGTCCTGGTCATCGGCTACATGGTTTCGCAGCGAATCATCCGGCCGATTATCCGGCTGGTGCAAACCTCGCAAGCTATTGCTCGCGGCGATCTGGACCAACGCAGCGGCCTGGTACAGGGCGATGAAATCGGCATTCTGGCTACCACCTTCGACGACATGACCAGCGAATTACAACGCCTCTTGAAAATCCAGCGCGAGGAGGCCAGCAAACTCAACGCTATCCTGAGCAGTATTGCCGATGGGGTAATTGTGCAGGATTTGGAGGGCCGCACCGTCATTATGAATCCCGCTGCCGAGAATATTCTGGAAGCTGTCGGGAGTGATTTCAGGTATGCCCCCGTGGAAACTCCAAGCGAATCGAGTTCATCCTCTTTACTGGGGAGTCTGACCGGCCTTGAATTTCACGAAACGCGCCGTTTTGAAGTCGGTCAGCGGGTATTGAGCGCCCTCTCCGCCCCGGTGCTGACCGCGGATAAGGAACAGCTTGGTTCCGTGGTGGTCCTGCGTGATATTACCCGTGAGGTAGAGTCGGACCGGTTGAAAGATGACTTCATCACCAGTGTGTCGCACGAACTGCGCACCCCGCTGACGGCCATTAAGGGGTATAATGATTTGCTGCGCATGACCGGCGCTAACAAACTGGATCAACGCCAACTGAGCTTTATTGAGATTGTAGATGAAAATGTCAATGATTTACTTCAATTGATTCAAGAAATGCTCGACCTGTCCCAAATTACTGCCGGAACTCTCGGCATTGACCAGGAACCGGTGAATCTGTCAGAGTTAATTGCCACTGAAACCGAAAAGTGGGTAGAGAAAATGGCAGAACGCGAGTTGAAGTTTGTGGTTTACCTGCCGGAGGAGCCAATTTGGGTGGAAGGAGATTGGAACCGCCTCAGCCGGGTGGTCAACAACTTGGTCAAGAATGCCCACGATTACACCTTACCCGGTGGCAGTGTGGAGGTCTGGCTAAAGCAGGAAAATGGCCGGGGCCAGGCTGATATTAAAGACACCGGCGTGGGCATTGCCGCAGAGCAGCAGCGCTTTTTGTTTACCCGTTTCTTCCGGGCGATTCATGCTGAGAGCACCTTTGAAGTGAGCGGTGCGGGTTTGGGTTTGTATATCAGCAAAGCTATCATTGAAGCTCACCGGGGAGAGATCTGGATGGAGAGCAAAATCAATGAAGGCAGTACTTTTAGCTTTGCCCTGCCGGTCATCGAACCAGCCCTGGATGAGCAAGAAACGGAACCCATTGAGTATGTCAATTCGGAGTGACATACCAATTCAAACCGATTTCAAACCTGAATAAGCTACAATAAAGTTATTCTGGGCCTATTTGGCTCTTGAATTAAATGATAAGTTAGTGTAAGCTATGAGGGTAAATGTGCAGCATGTTACCAGGATTAGAACCCTCAGACCCGCAGGCACAAAAAGAAAGAGATGAGCGGGGCAAAAGAATAATTATTGCTCTGCTCTTTTTGCTTCTGAGCTTTAGCTGTATTTTCTGTTCCTCACAAAGCGCTCTCTGGTTCATTAATCGCGACCGCGTCGAAACCAGTATGCTCTCCCATTTAGAGGCCGACTACGGCTTTGACCCGGCCCTGCCACTGGCCCCTTTATCCGAAAGTATCATTGCTGAAGCGGTGCAAGACGAAGCCGCTCTGCTGGCCAAACAGACGCCCATTGCTGTGGGTCTGGGAGTAGTCATTTTACCTAATCCCGTACCCACTCCGGCGCCAACCCTCATCGCTCTGCTGCCGACGCCAACGCCAACCCCCACGCCAACCGTCTCGGCTCCGTCAAACCCGGTCCCGGCAACGCCTATTGAATTAACGGCGACTTCTGTCCCGCCAACCTCTGCGCCGCCGACCTCGCCGCCCGCTTCACCACCGCCCACTTTGCCCCCCTCAACTGCACCGCCAACGGTGTCGCCGCCCACCCTGCCGCCCCCCACCGTCCCGCCGACAGCGATCCCACCGACAGTCCCGCCGCCGACGGTCCCACCTCCCACTGTTCCACCACCGACAGTTCCGCCCACCACCGTCCCACCGACGGCTACAGCGACCAATATCCCACCAACAGCCACGCCGATTCCACCAACGGTAGCTTTTAGTGCTGCTGCTTATAGTGTGAACGAAAATGGCGGCAACGCGGTTATTATCGTCGTCCTCAGTGCTGCCTCATCGCAAACGGTTACCGTCACCTATGCCGCTGCGGACGGTACGGCTACGGCGGGCAGTGATTATACCCCTCCCGGCGGAATATTGACCTTTGCTCCGGGACAGGTTAGCCAGGCTTTCAACGTGGCCATCATCGATGATACGATTGCCAGCGAGGGCAATGAATCCGTCTTGCTTAGCCTCAGCAATCCCACCAATGCCACGCTGGGCTTAAGCAGCGCGATCTTGACTATTGCCGATGACGACGCCCCACCAACCGTCCAGTTTAGCCAGCCCGGTTATACTGTAGGTGAAGCAGGTGGTTCTGCCTTAATTGATGTCACTCTCAGTACAGCCTCGGCGGTAACTGTCACTGTAAATTTTGCGACCACTGCCGGGTCAGCAACTTCCGGCGTTGATTATCAAGACAACAGTGGTGCGCTTACTTTTGCTCCGGGACAGGTCAGCCAATCTTTCAACGTGACGATTAACGATGATGCTCTCGACGAGGCCGATGAAACCGTTGACCTGTCCCTCAGCGCTCCTGTGAATGCCACCCTGGGTACATCTACCGCTGTACTTACCATTGCCGATGATGACGCCTCCCCGACGGTCCAGTTTAGTAATAGCAACTACAACGTGACAGAGGCCAATACCACGGTACCAATAGATGTTACACTTAGTGCGGCTTCAGCTTTAACCGTTACTGTAGACTATGCCACCAGCGATCTTACGGCGACAGCCGGCAGCGACTACAATACAGCAACGGGACAGTTGACCTTCCCGCCGGGGAGTACCAGCCAAACTTTTTCTGTCACAATCAATGATGACACTCTTGATGAGCCTAATGAGACTGTCGGGCTTACCTTGAGCAACTTTAACGGGGCAACGCCCGGTTCGCCCACTAGTGCCACTTTAACCATCGTTGACAACGACAATCCAGGAACTTGTTCGGGCCTTTATCCTAACGGTGAACCTAACATAGGTTCGCCCAACGGCACTACGGCTAGAATTGCTTGTGATGTAGGGGTGATTATTGACTTGGGAACAATAATCTCTACAGGTCACCCCGGTTATGATCTTATCTACTATGAAATGCAGGGTAATCCACCCCCCCCACCACCTTATTACGTTTACCTGGATTTAGTCCAGGTTGAGATAGGTCAAACTCCGAGCGGGCCGTGGTACCCAGTTTTTGTATGGGGTGACGGTAACTCGGACACCAATACCAACATAAGCGGTCTCGATGGTGGTCCTTCATCTGATAATGCTACGATACTTAGCCCACCTCTTGTTGGGCCTGGAGATCCGCTTAACACCGGAGTTCAGATTGATATAGATACTGCACCAGGAGGGCCGCCGCCAGCCGGTTCGTATCAATACGTCCGGATCTATTCACCGCCCGTTGGAGTAGGAGCTAATGACGGGCCGGAGGTTGACGCAATCGAGGTTCTGCCCTAGACAGGATATCTGGAGCCAATTTAAAAAGAGACGGTCCAAACGGGCCGTCTCTTTTACTATAACCGACTTTCGTTACCCTACACCTACCTGAAAGTGGCAAAATATGGACAGGATTTA
>JABTUW010000010.1 GCA_015075185.1 Anaerolineales bacterium
CATCGCCAAGATGATCGAAGGCGGGCTCAAGAAATTCGGGGTGGACCTGATCCGCTCCCAGGTAAAATACGACGCCAGCACGCTGTTTGCCGATTACCCGGCCAAGCGGCCCTGGTATCCCCTGGCCACCGATATTTACCAGGAGATTGTGCCTTCCATCGGCGACGCTTACCCTTACCCCACCAAAGCTCTGTTCCTGTATATGGGGTCGCCGGTCTACGCCCTGCCTGCCGGCCACACCAACATCGAAACGCTCAAAGACCCGGCCAAACTGCCGCTCTTTGTCACCTTCGACATCACCATCGGCGAGACTTCCATGTATGCCGACTATATCATCCCCGACCTGAGCTACCTGGAGCGCTGGGAATTTCACAAATCCCATCCCTCGATCATCGCCAAGAACGCGCCCATCCGCCAGCCGGCTATCGCCCCGATGACGGAAACGGTCAAGGTGTTTGGCCTGGAACAGCCGTTGGGCCTGGAAAGCTTCCTGCTGGCGGTTGCCGAGAAGATGGAACTGCCCGGCTTTGGGCCGAATGGTTTCGGGGAAGGGCTGCCCCTGGTGCGCCAGGAAGACCTGTATCTCAAGCAGGCGGCTAACGTGGCGGCCGGGGAAAAGCCGGAGCTGGCCGATGCTGTGCCCGAAGCCGATGACGCCGAAGTGGAGCTGTTTATGCAAGCCCGGCGGCACCTACCCAAAACGGTCTTCGACGTGGACGCCTGGAAAGCCGCCATCGGCAACGATGAAAGTATGTGGCGGCGGGTCGTTTATGTCCTGAACCGGGGCGGCCGCTTCCAGGATTACGCCAAATTGTTCGACGGCGAGAAGCTGGCCAACAAGTACGGCAAATATATGAACCTGTACTGCGAGAAAACCTACGACAGCAAGAACAGCATGACCGGCGAGCACTTCTCCGGCGTGACCCGTTACTTTGAACCGGGCCAGGACGCCCTGGGTAACAACGTGGCCGCCGCTGACGAGGCCGAAGGGTACGGTTTGACCCTGATTACCTATCGCACCATCGTCCAGACCAAAAGCCGCACCGCCGGCAACTATTGGCTCAAGGCTATCGAGCCGAGCAACTATTTGATTATCAACAGCCAGGACGCTCGCGCTTTGGGCCTGCAAAACGGCGACCAGGTCAGGATTGTGTCCAAAACCAACCCGGATGGGGTCTGGGATTTGGGTAACGGTCAGACGGTGCCGATGGAGGGTGCGGTCCAGGTCATCGAGGGACTGCGGCCCGGCGTGGTCGGTTTCAGCCTGGGCTTTGGTCACTGGGCTTACGGGGCGCGGGAGGTGGTGATTGACGGGCAGACCATCGCCAGCGATGCTATTCGGGCCACCGGCCTGCACGCCAACGCGGCCATGCGCACCGACACCCACAACCCCAACACCTGCCTGCGCGACCTGGTCGGCGGCTCGGCGGTCTTTTATGACAGCCGGGTCAAGCTGGTCAAGGTCGGTAGCGCCGTGTGAGGGTAGAACTGTTTGGCTTGAGAAATTAGAATCAATCTCATCTTGGGAGTCCAGAATTCATTCTGGACTCCTTTTAACAAACAGTGGGAGCAATTGGGAGGCTGGTGGTGCGTCGTTATGGCTGGTTAGTTGGGTTGGCATTGATCCTGGGGCTGGGCTGGTTTTTCTTTGACCCACCCCGCTTTTGGCTCAATCTGACCAAACAAGTAGAGCCAACCCCAGAGACAGGGGTGCAGTTGGTCGTCCAATATGATTGCCGCAGTTGTCATCAGATTGGGGGAGTGGGCGCCTTGAAAGCGCCCAATTTGCAGGGCATCACCCAACGGATCAACGACCCGGCCCAGATGACGCTGCGGCTGTGGCTGCAAAATCCCAGAGCGGTTAAGGGCAATACGGCTATGCCCAATTTTCATCTATCGGACAGCGAAATTGAGGCTATTTTAGTCTATCTGACCCAATTAGACAGGCAGGGCCAAACCCGTTAAAATGGAAGAGGATAAATCTATGCCTACGTTTGAAGAATTACTCTATCAGTCGGCGGTGTTGCACCAACACCTCTGCCCTCGCCAGGTTTTGGGCGTGCGGATAGGATTGGCGGCCGGGCGATGGTTAGGGCTGGAGGTGCCCCAAAGTGACAAGCGCCTCCTGACCATCGTCGAAACCGACGGCTGCCTGATTGATGGCCTGGCTGTCGCCACCGGCTGCCGGGTAGGCCGGCGGACTATGCGCGTGCTGGATTTTGGTAAAGTCGCCGCTACCTTTGTAGATACGCAGACGGGCCGAGCGGTGCGGATTGTGCCCAGCGCCAGTACCCGAAAACGGGCCAGGGATTATGCCCCGGAGGCTAAGAACCGCTGGGAAGCCTATCTGCTGGGCTACCAGCGCATGCCCGATGCCGAACTGCTGGAAATTCAAGAAGTAACCCTGACCGTGTCGCTGGAGAAAATCCTGAGCAAAGACGGTTACCGGGTAAACTGCGACGTGTGCGGCGAGGAGATTATCAACGAACGGGAAGTTATCCAGGACGGCTCAACCCTGTGCCGCTCCTGCGCCGGAGAGCGGTATTACCGTCAGACGGATGAGCCAATCGCTGTACCGGGGGTCAATTTTCTTGAATTAGCCCTGGCCGAGATTCCTTTGGCCCAAATTCAAACCAATCACCTTTGAGGAGACAAAAATGAGCCAATTGCCGCAGCCTTATCTTGATTTTCAGCAGAAATATCCCGATATCTGGCAAGCCTACGACCAACTGGGTGCAGCCGTTCACGCCGCCGGACCCCTGGATGAAAAGAGCCGGGCCTTGGTCAAGCTGGCCCTGGCCGTTGGCGCCCAGCGAGAAGGAGCGGCGCATGCCCATGTCCGCAAACTGGTCGAATTGGGCGTCAGCGCCGATGAAATCCGGCAGGTAGCGCTCCTGGCTATCCCCACCCTGGGCTTTCCGACCACCATGGCCGCCTTGACCTGGATTGAGGATATCTTAAGGTCGGCTTAAGGGGCACTATGCTTGCCTTAGCCCCATTTGAGGGTCAGTCCGTTTCTCTTCAAGTCGAACAATGCCTGAATGGCCGCCACAAAGAAGCTGGCTGTCGCCGCTGTGCTGACGCCTGTCCAACTCAGGCTATTATGCTGTATCCCCAGAATGAACGCTCGCCCCACGGCCCACTGCTGCCCCAGCTCAACGTTGAGGCGTGTGTTCGCTGCGGGTTATGCCTGCATGCTTGCCCCACCGATGTCTTCAGCCAATCCAACCCGCCCGAAGTCAAGCTGGCTCAGACGATCTCCAATTTGCCGGATGCTCCTCTGGCTTTAGCCTGTTCGCAGCATCCTGACCCAGCAATGACGACTGCGCCAGTAGCGGCTGTAGTTCGTCATCAACGCTGTCTAGCATCTCTCTCGCTCTCTCACCTGATTGACCTCAGTCACAACGGTCAGCGCGAGCTTTGGTTGGACGATACCTCTTGCGCTGAATGTCCCATTGGACACGTCCAGCCATTTATTGTCCAGACAGCCGCCGCAGCTAATCGCCTGCTCCAGGCTTTTGATCGCTCCTCGGCTATCCATACTCTCTTGAGCCAGCCGGAGCTGTTAGCGGCAGAAACCAGTCCGAAGCCGCTGTTTGAAGGCAACCAACCCAAATTATCCCGCCGGGGTCTCTTTAGCGCCCTGGGAAAAGTAACTCAGCCTGCGAAGCCAAACACTGATCCTTCTTCACAGCCCTCCACCTCTGGGCCTGTGCCAGTGAGCCAGCGTCTGCCCCATCATTTACCTGCCTCGCGCCAGCGGCTGCGCCAGCAACTCGCTCATCTTGGTGAGCCGGTCGAGGAGTCACTCGAGATAGCCGGACTTCCCTTTGCCAATGTCAAGATTGACGCTAATGCCTGTTCCGCCTGCCATTTGTGTGCCCGCTTCTGTCCCACTGAGGCGCTCCATTTCGTGGCCGATGCCGAAAGCTTTGGCATTTCTTTCAAAGTGGCTATTTGTCTTGATTGTAGGATTTGTGTGGTGGCTTGCCCTGAAAATGCAGTAAGTTTTGGATCACAGTTGCCGACGATGGCTCTCGTTGCTGATAAAGCGAATTGGTTAGTGGTAGGTCAGCTCACCATATGCGCTGGCTGTGGTGAGCCAATGGCACTCAAAGATAACGAGTCCGGTGGCCAACTGCTCTGTTATAGTTGCCGTCAGAGTGGTGGTCCAATGCAGCCCTTAAAGGATACGGCTGGTCTAATGGCTGATTTGCTAAAGAAGAAACTTTAAGAATCGCCATTGGTACTTACTGAGATATGAGTCTATCAGACCCAGTGCTCTTCTGAGGACCATGTTCTCTTGCGTGGAACCTTTCCTCTGGACTGTCTCCTAAAGTCCCCCTTTTACCTGAGCAAAGCTTAACCTCAGGCAGTTTTTCCTTTTTGACCTGTATCTCTGATCCATCAATGACGAAAATCCGCAGGAATTACTCCCTCAGAAAATTAGCTCTTGTATCGCGTCTCGACACGGTAATGAGGGGCCACTGGGTGGCATAACCCGCCCATCGGCAAAAATACGCAGCCGGTGACGTAAGGCTATACCGGTCAGAATCGGACGAGTCATAGGGAGCGCTTCGATCAGTTCACATAAAAACCTGGGCTGGGCCAAAGCTTGATGAATTGGATCCAGGCGAGCTGAATGGGTCTCTGTGCGTAAAGCCTTCAGTAAATACGAAACGGCCTCACTCGTCCCAATTTGACCGAGGGCCGATGCCGCCGCGTCTCGAATGGCTGGATTTGAGTCGGTAAGCAGTAAATGCCCTACCAGGTCAACAGCGCCGGTACATTGTAACTCGCCGAGATAATGGATCACAGTTGGCTTGGGAATGCGGGCTTCAAGCGCCGCTGACTGTAACCACTGCTGGAGTCGTTCACACGCGGTGGTCATAGCTAGCTGGCCTTGGGTCTGGGTTAAACATTGTAGTAGCGTCGAGGGTTGAGCTATCAGCAGGTCTTCGGCTGCATCCAATATGAGCCGAATGATGTCTGGGGCGTCAATCGCTTTTACTTGTTCAAGGGCTTTTTTAGCGGCTTCTCTAACAGCTTCATCTTCATCTCGCCAGCTGGTGATTAAAGTCGGCATGACGGCCTGGCTGCCGATAGACCCCAGACCGATGATACTTCTCCTTCTCACCTCGGCTTGCGGCGAAGCTAAGCCGTGCTCAACGAGGGCTGGGATAGCCCGTTCACGATAAATGGTGCCAAAGGCAGCAGACCATCGTCGAGCGCCGACGACATCTTGCTCTAATTTGTTGAGCAAATAGGTAATCCCCACTGGATCACCGATGCTGGCCAGGGCTTTGGCGGCATCGGGCCATAGCAACGGATATCTTCCCTGTTCAAGCATTTCAATCAAGGGTGCTACGGCTGAGACGTGCCCCAATTGCCCCAGGGCGATAACTATCTCTTTTAGTCGTCCTCCCTGCTGCTGGCGCGTTTGAAGCATTTCTAGCAGCAGGGGAACCGCCACCGGATCACCGAGCAAGCCAGAACTCTGCGCGGCCAGATTTTGTATGCCTGGATCTGGGTGATGGAGAAGTTGCCGTAACATTGACCGTCCCAATTCACTGCTTGAGTAACGTAAAGCCAGGGCCAGCTGAGGCGCCAACAGGTCAGCCGTTTCGCTCCCAAGGGTAAAAGCAGTCAATAAGGCCTGTTCTATGCCGGCGGGCAGCGGAGTAGGCAAATTCTCGGCAGCCGTGGTTCTCAGCCAGGCAGGGAGCGTTGCGTCGAGCACGATTTCGGTCAGAACCCGATCCGATAAGGCGAGACGCATTTTCCCCAAAGCACGAACAGCTTCTTCTCTGAAATCATCGGCAAAAAAGTCTTGCCGGGCCATATCTGATAAAGCCGTTACGGCCAGAGGCGACAGGCTAAGCGCCAGGGCATTAATCCCGGCTGCCACGACAAGCGCATACTGATTTTCTTCTAAAACAGCAGCTTCCTTATCTTCTATCCGTTGATAGGTTTGAGTAATAATATCTTTTAATGTTTCTACAGCCTGCTCTCCCCCGATTTTACCCAGCGCCGTTAATAATTCCGGGGGGCTTTCCGAAGATATTTCCTTAATAAGCAGCGGGGCAATATCGGGATGAGAGAGTTGGTTGATGGCCTGGGCCACCTGCTCAGAACGTGTCGTTTGTAAAAGGTCTAGCAATATCTCAGCACTTTTTGGTGAGTTTGCCTGGGCTAAAGCCTTAATCGCATTTTCCCTCAACGGCTCATTATCCAATAATCGTTGAATTTCGGCGATAGCCATCGGTGAACCGGCGACCCCCAAGGCCTCAACTGCTTCACTGGGTAGGGAATAATCGGTTGTCGGCTGCCGAACGATTTTGATTAAGTGTTCAACGGCCCGGTCACTGCCAATCTGGCCGAGCAAGCGAATAGTCGCTCCATCCCATCCTTGAACGATGATTTTCTCCACTAACATTTCATCAGCTAGCTCAATTAGTGTTTCCTCAATGTCATCGTTTGATAACCGTTCATTTGTGGTCGTCAGCCATAATTGCCAGACATTGGCTTGGATTTGACGGCCCAACTCAGTCTGCAAAATATCCTGGCGGAGTGAGGCGGGGAGGGCGGCCATCATCTCGCCCGCCAGTAACCCATTCAACCCGGCCAAATCTTCATTTTCGGCGCGGCAAATAGCTTGCACCGAGCTGAGAATTTGCTCCGCTTTGTTATTCACCGTCTGCCTCGGTTGACAAGAGCTGATGATAAAACATGATAATTTCCTGCCAATCATTCCGATCACTCATTTGAGCTATCAGCGGCTGGGCTTTGAGACCCATAGCAGTTAATTGTCTGGCCACAAAAAATTCACGTTGCAGGTGTTCGGTAAAAAAGATAACTTCTTCACGGAAAAAATCTCTTTTAACCACATTGAGAAACCGGCTGCGACAAAGTTCCAGCAGGAGTTGTTGAGCCATGCGATCTTCGGCAAAGAGTCTTTGGGCTTCGCTGAGCGTCAGGTTACGAGCCCTATCGCGGGCCATCCCAGATACGGGGTCAACGTAGCTACACCAGGCCAGCCGGGTCAGGATATCGGCGATTTGCCAGGCTGCGGTATCATCATTGGGTAATAAACGCTTACTCTCTAATGCCAGCAATGTTTCGACCACGGTTCGCTTCAAGGCAAGAGGTGATGGTGGTAAGGCCTGATTCTGCTCAAACTGGAAACAAACCATGAGCAGTCCTAAAGGTGTTCCCGCCAGTTTTTGGATTGAGGCAGTTGCCCTGGCTAACTTTATTTCCCATTTTTTGCTCAAATGGGCCTGTTGCTGTCGCACAGTCCATGCGGAAATAAATTCGGCTTTTTGTGCGGGGGAAAAAGGAACCAGATCATAAATTCTCATCGTTTTGCTGTACTGCCAGGGGGGTTCCTGACGACGAGAAAAAACAATAAAAGGATAACGCTCCAGCCCCCGCGCCAGAATTGCATGCCACCAGCGGGATGACGGATTAAAACTAAGCCAATCCAGATTATCTACCACCAATCGTAAATCGGCCCCTTTTAACAAAACTGGTAATTGAAGCCAGTGCTCGCTGGTCAAGCCGCTCCCGCCAGCTTCCAGTTCACTTAGATCATATTGCCACTGTTCCGAGGCCAAACTGATTACATCACGCGGGGATGAAACGTGAGTAAATTGTCCAAACCGTTCACAGTCCACTGGGATTGGAATTTGATGCCAGGTATGACCTGCTGTCAACAAGTAGGCTGGGCTAAGCAGCCAAACGACATAGCGGTACAGCGTTGTCTTACCAGCCCCGGCGGGGCCGTAGATGTAAATGCCTTCACGGGGATGCTGGCTTAGAATCTCCTCTAAAGTATACCGCTCATTTTGTGATCCTCTCGGTTTTAATTGCGGCATCACGGATTGTTCATCAAAATCAATAGTTTCGCCGCCCAGGATTGTAAAGTTACGGTATTGACGCCTGAACAGCTGCCGAGTCATCAAAATGATGGCCGCAGGGTCATTTTGTAATTGATCCAACAGCCACATACGGGCCAATTTAAGGAGATTAAAGATGTTTCGTTCGCGGGGGAACTCGCCAAAAAGAAGCCATACGGATTGCTTATTCAGAAGTTCTTGTTCCACATAATCTATAGCGCTGGCAACGTCCAAGTCCAACTGGGGGCCTTCTTTCAGCCCGCTGAGATGCTTTATCTCAATCTTTACCTGCTTATTGACAAATGAGGGATAAATTCGATGAAGCTCTAACAACAGGCAGCCCCGCCAAATTTGATCTTGATTTTGCCAATTTTTAACCCGTGTTTCAATCAAATACCGGATCGCCTTGACTAAACAGGCGGGTGGATAGTCATGTACACAGCCCTGGAGCTTGCAATATTCTTTGGCGGCGACCGCAGGCAAGCCGAGTAATGGGCTCTCCTTTAGGATTTCCGGTTCTTTAAGATGATTCAATGCTTTACTCAACGAGGCAAGGAATGTCTCTGTATTGAGTGATTGAAGATTCAAGGGCTCTTCCTTAAAAGTTAGGGGAGAAATTTCTTGAATGTTACAATTGGAATTTGGACAACGTGAACTAAAACGGGTTGATAACTCGTTAGCAAATTAACAAATGAATTGAGCTACAAGCCCCTTTAGGCGGTGACCGAGGCGACCATCTGCCCCTTTTTGACCACGGGATAACGGGGTCGAGGGGGTGGATGAGCGCCCGTGGGCCGTCCGGGTGACTTACCGCGAGGTTTGGGCGGCTGGGCTGGTGTGCCCATTCTCGCCAAAAGTCGGGCAAACCCCCGCCGGGTCTGGGCCGGGGTGGCGGCCTGTTGAAGGGGCGGCGCAGGTTTGTAGCGTTCCCAGGGTCGAACAGTCGGTTGCACGTCAAAGCGGGCCAGGTAAAGCTGCGTATAGGCCAAGACGATGACCTGGACGAATTTCTCTTCGTGTTCGGTCGTACCCAGTTGGGCGGTCTTGAACAGCAGGCGTTGTTTGATGAAGCGAAAGTAGTGCTCCATGACCGGACGCCGTTGATACACCCGTTGAGCGGTGGTCAGGCTCAAGGGACGCTGACCACAAACTAACAGCCAGCAGGGCCGCCGAAAGCGGGGTCGGCCGTGGGGGTCGGTGACCTGGATTTGCACCACCTCGACCTCATGGTGACGGGCCTCGCGGAAGTGGAGGTGCCGCCAGCGCCGCAGGTGGATGATCCAAGGCCGTCCCCGTTCATCCGTTTCCGTCCACTGGTCGCTGTCATCAGGGTCTGACCAGGTGGTCGGGTCATTGAGCCGGAACACCGGTCCGTGCCAGCAGGGATGACCTTTGCCGCTATAAGGCCCCGGAGCGCGGTACAGTTTGCGGTTGCTGCGCAAGCGAAAGACCCCGGTCACGTGCTTACACTGACCTAGACAAGCCACGGTCACGGGCTGGCTGTACTCGCTATCGCCCGCGACCACCAGCCAGTCATCACAGCGCCGGGCCAGGTCAATCACCTGGCTCAAGCCGACTTCCAGCGGGGTCCAAGCGGTGTTAATCCGCTCGACATCCAGCACCGCTAACCAGGTCTCCCGGTCAGTCGGCTCAATCTGACCGATGACCGAGTAGGCGTGGCCCATCGTGACCGGCTTGTTGCCCCGGATGAGGGTCGGCTGATAGACAAAACTCCGGTCAGACACCGTTTCGGCGTAGGGACGCGGCTTGGGGGTATGGTCCAGGCCAATCAGCCGAAAGCCATCCCCGGCTGGAACCGACGCCACCGCCAACAGCAAGGCTTTCAGTTGGCTTTGATCCACCGGCCAACCATCCAGACCATCATACACGCTGGCATATTGCCGCCGAAAAACGGGACTTAAGCTCAATTCCACCGGCGACCGGGCTTGGGGATCACTCGCCAGGGCATCGATCAACT
>JABTUW010000002.1 GCA_015075185.1 Anaerolineales bacterium
TGGCGTCGTACATAAACAGCCCAATGTAGCCACCCTGGGCATAGTTAGGCCAGGCCGTTACATCCCGAGTCCCCACCAGGACGCCATTCTTGTACACTTCAACCTGCCCATTCGCTTTGGCTCGCGCCCCAAACTGGTCGCCATTGACAAAGGTAACCGGCAGGTTAGCCCCACGCTGAACCCAACCCTGTGAACTCTGGAAGGTCCAGACCTGAACCCGCTGTGGACCCGGGTTGTACAGCACTTCGATCAGACCGGCATTGTAACCACTGCTGCTCTGGGATTTGAGCACTAACCCTATCTCGGCTGCACTTGAGTTAATCGTGCTCAGGGTAACATACGCCTCCTGGTCCGCCCCAAAGGAAGCGCTGTTCCAGTAGATGTGCTGCTCACCGGAGCTGCCCACCCGTAGTTGATTGCTTGAGATACTGTAACCTGCCGTCGTGCCCGACCAGGCGCTCCCCACCGACCCGTTAGCCCGGTTGAAGTTATCCACGACCCCCGTGCTCGGAAACCCCGCTCCGGGAACCGGCGTGTTCGTCGCCGTCGCCGGGCCGGGTGTGTTGGTCGCCGTCGCCGGTAACGGCGTGTTCGTCGGGGGGACAGGCGTGTTGGTCGCCGTCGGGGGCACAGGCGTGTTCGTCGGCGGCACAGGCGTGTTCGTCGGCGGCATGGGGGTGTTCGTTGCCGTCGGTGGCACCGGCGTGTTGGTGGGTGGCACGGGCGTGTTCGTCGGAGGTACCGGCGTGTTGGTCGCCGTCGGCGGAACCGGCGTGTTCGTCGGGGTAGGTAAAGCCCCCATCGTTCCCCCGCCGAAGTTATCCAGGATGGTATTGCTGGCGTCTCAAAACAAATGTGCACCTGGCATATTACCAGGCCGTTCTCCGTCCCACCGGACATCTTGTACGCCAACCGCCCATTCTTTGGCTCGCGCCCCAAACTGGTCGCATTGCAGGTAAGTTAGCCCCGCTGCCCCCGGAATTTGGGCAGACCGAACCCGCCAGGAAGGCTATCGACCGCATTGTAACCCTGTCGGATTGCCTCTCGTGCAACGCTCAGGGTAACCGCCTCTGGTCGCCCAAAGAGCGCTGTTCAGTGGTCCACCGGGGCTGCCACCGTAGTTGATTGCGAGAAACCGCCGTCGGAGCTCCCCGCTCCTAGTTATCCACGACCGCTCAAAGCCGCCGCGTTGCCGTCGCCGGGGTGTGTTCTTAACTGTTCGCGGGTTCGCAATGACTCGGTCGACTTAAGACCTGCCAGTCGTGGACCAGGACGGTGAGTAATATTGAGACCTTCGCCAGTTGTAGTTGTATACGGCGCCGCCTACTGCCGTCCCCGGTCCAGTACGACCACTGGTCAGGTTAACCTCATAAAACCAGCGATCCAGTCTGTTCTGACCGTTGGGGTTGGCGATGCGCTCGGACTCGGCGTCGTTAGTCGAGATCCTGTTGAAATAATAAGTGGAGCTATCCGGGTACGGATGCCCAATATTGTCCATGACCAGCCCGCTTTTATTTGTTCATCCCGCGCCAGGGCTTGTTGGACGTGGTAGGTTGACCCATAATACGCCACCCCTCTTTGGGTACTATATTCCTCCGCCGCCCACAAGGCAAACCGCAGCGAGTAGCGGTTGGGATAATCCCGAGAACACGGCTAGTTCGATCACGGTAGCTGAACTGGAGGCATTGTCTGACCCGCCAGGAGACGAGGTTACAGTATCCATATGCGCACTAAATTCAATGTAGACGTTGGGATAGGTGCTGCCCACCTTGGTAACATACACATTGTGCCCGGCACCGCCCGGCAATTCCTCCATGGTGATGGATGCTGGCGAATAACCCATAAGGCTTCAAAAGTCCTTTGACATAATCAGCGGACATCTCGATCGTGCTCTTCGGATAAACCACTGAAGAGCTTACGGTACAATTGTCGTCTGGATAGGGGCTAAAAGTATCCTCCCGGCGCGGCCCATACAGGTTCACCAAATCGGTGGCCACGGCGACCAGGTTGGCAGAGCTGATCTGGCTAAGATAGCCAGGGATCGGGTCGCCTGTTTGCGCGATTGAAATCCCCGTGTCAGCCAAGGTCATAATGGAAATTACTGCCGCCAATAAAAATACCCGGACAAATTTGCTTAGGGTCTCAGACATGATCTCCTCCTTATGGTTTATTTCTTCCCATATTAACGCTTGTCCTGACTTAGAGAAAGAGGTAGTGAGATGAGGTGAGGAGATGGCGGTTCAAATTCCTTAATTGCTTCCACGACGCGCGCCTGGTCGGCTTCAATTAGGTCGTTATAGAAAGGCAGACGGAGCAGGCGGTCGCTCACCTCCTCCGTCACCGGGCAGTCCCCTGCCTTCCCCCCGAATTTTCGCCCCATATCTGAGAGATGCAGCGGCAGGTAATGAAAAACGCTGAGGATACCGCGTCCCTTCAGATGGTCAATCAAAGCCTGGCGCTGTTCCAGGGAGGGGAGGAGCATGTAGAACATATGATATGACTGCTCGCAGTGGGCGGGTACGGTGGGGAGTTGGACTCCCTGATCTCTAGCCCACTCCTGCAGATGTTCATTGTAATAGTGCCAGATGTGCCGCCGTTTGGCTTGAATCTCGTCGCGGGCTTCCAGTTGGGCGTACAGGAAGGCGGCCAGAATATCTGAAGGGAGAAAGCTGGAGCCGATGTCCACCCAGGTATATTTGTCTACCTGCCCCCGGAAGAAACGGCTGCGATTGGTGCCCTTCTCGCGAATGATCTCGGCTCGCTCGATGTATTGTGGGTCATTGATGAGCAAGGCGCCCCCCTCACCACAGATGAAGTTTTTGGTCTCGTGGAAACTTTGGGTGGCAAAGGCGCCGAAAGTGCCCAGGTAACGTCCCTGATATTTGCCAAACAGCCCGTGAGCATTGTCTTCCACGACGGCGATATTGTATTGGGCAGCAATCTCGCCGATGGCCTCCATTTCGCAGCCGACCCCGGCGTAATGCACGGGCACAACGGCTTTGGTGCGGGGCGTAATCAGGCGCTCCAATTGTCTTTCGTCTAGGGTCAAAGTATCGGGCCGGATATCAATAAATACCGGCCTGGCCCCGTGCAGGGCAAAGGCGTTGGCCGTACTGACAAAGGTGAAGGAGGGCACAATCACCTCGTCACCCGGCTGAATATCCAGCAGTAGGGCCGTCATCTCCAGGGCATCCGTGCAAGAAGTGGTCAGCAGCACTTTGGGTACACCGAGAGCCTCTTCCAGAAACGCATGACATTTCTTGGTAAAGGCAGCGTCGCCAGCGGAATAGCCATTGTGGATAGCTTGGGAGATGTAGTACAGCTCTTTGCCAACAATTGTAGGCCGGTTAAAATCAATTTCGTAAATTTTGTTCTGTCTCATAAGTCGCTCCTATCAGGGCATCCTGTTTTAGCGCAGCCTGAGCGCTCTCACGCCAGCCCCAGATATAATACGGTGCCTCAGGCCCGCAGTTGAAGAGCACATCCAAAATCGACACCTGGTGCTCAAAGGGTGGAAACAGTTGCGGATATTCAGGATAACCCGAATAATCTTTGTATACCAGTTCAATGCCGGCCTCAGTGAATCTCTGTTCATCTAAATAATCTCTCGCCGAGGGGCCTGATACATACAGAGTTGCTGCCGTTTGCTGCAACAAATCGAGCAGGCGATCGCCTTTCTTGCGGGTAAGACAAAATTCTCGAGAATCTCTGAACTCAGTTTTAATGCCCAAAAACTCCGAACTGATGGTTTTGATGAGAAATTGGTTCAACTCTGATAGATTGGTCCACTTGGTTTGGGTGTAAACACGCTCAAAAAAATCCCGGTACTGCCTGAAATACGGTGCTTTTGAACAGGATTGTTGGATCGTGGCCCAGTGTTTTCTGGGCCAATGATTATCATTCAATTCGACTTCGCAGATCAACCTTTGTTCTGGAGAACCTACCGGAATAGTCAACCAGCGTATACCCAGCGCCGTCTTAATTCTATTGCGATTGCGCCAATCATTCTTGGTGTATTGCACATCATCGTAAAAAATAAACTGATCGACGTGGTGGATAATATCAAAGTATCCCTTCCAAGGTATGTAGTTTGATTGAATAACCACTACTTTTTTCACTGCCATCCTCCCTTATGCGTCCTAACAGATAGCTCAACGACCAACTTCTCTCTAACGGCTCCGGAAATCAACCTTTTTTGTAACCTGTTTACCCTACTGGGTCACTTGTCATGCTTATAGCCATTACTTACTCTAGAAAAATGACTATAACTATGCCAAACGACCCACTAGAACAATGGTAAAATCTATCGCGCTGTTGTTCTCATGTAGTCCGGCTGGTTTCCTATCCTGAACATATTACCAATTACATTTTATGTTGAGCTATTTGAAATATTTCAATTCAGAGCTGGAATGAGGTAACATTTCAGCTCTCTGGCCTCGATAGACCCTGCCTCGCTCTGTATCCTTTAAGATCACTGCTCCGGCGCCAATGACACATTCTGGCGCAATAGTTAACCCATCTCTTATTGTGGCGTTAGCGCCCACAAAACAATATTGACCAATTTCTACATTGCCGGCGATTACCGCCGGGTGCAATGTAAGAGTGGTCTCCAATGCGCGATTGGTACCCGATGCAGCTACCGCCCCAAATGATGACGTCGTTGCCAATCTCAGCAAATGGCTGGATTATCACATTCGGCATAATGAGACAATTATCACCTGTCTTGATATATTCCATCTGATTAACTTTTGTACTCAGGCAGCTGACTAATTCATACCCCTTGGCCTTACAATCATTGTATATTTTGGCTCTAGCTTTATTGGCTTTTATATCCTATTGCCAAAACATTGAAAACGCTTCCGGAGGATGGGTTTGCTCAATTTGTTCATAGAAACGACATCCAAATCAAAATCTGTTTCTCGTCAAGATATTCTTCATTGACCGTAAAAGCAGCTATTTCATATCGGCCTTCATTAGAAAAGTGAATATAAGCCAAACGGGCTAGAGAACCTGTCCCGAATATCACCATCTTTTCATAAAGAATCAGAACCCTATGAATAGATATCTGATGATTTTTGACAAAACTTATCCTAACTTAGCCCACCTGCCGACACTCGAGCGAAGTAAGATGGATAACACCCCGCGATTGGTCAGATACTTGGGATCATTGGCAATAGCCTGCCAGATCGTCGTTGGCACCCCGGCGTATTCACCAGCCCGATAGCTGTGGAAAGCGCGGTTGACCGAGTAGGAACCATTCAACCGGCGGACGCTGGCCCGGCCGCCCAACTTTTCGAGATAAGGAGCTAAAGCGTGAAAAATATCCTGGGCAGCCTCAGCACCAAATTCTGCCTCATAGTTTAGCAACTGGTGAGTTAATGTGCTCAGGAAAGATTCGTCAACTTGGGCTCCCAGGCTGGCCGCCCGCTCAAAATGGCTGCGCCCATCTGCGGGCCGATTCCAGATGACCGCCCGAGCGCCTTTCAATAAGTAGCCCTGGGCTGCGGCCCCGCTATACTGTTCTGACAGCCGGGCCATTTCCGGGGGAAGCTGGGCGAATACTTTTTGTAGCAGGGATTCGTGGTTCTGACTCTCATCATCAATGCAGTTTACGAGGAAGTGGGTCACCACTTCACTTGGCACACCCTCAAGTATGGAGGGCTTTAGCCGAGCCGCCTGCCGGATAAATTCCTGTCCCAAGCCGGTTTCGTTCTGGGCAAACGCGAGATAGGCCCAATACATATAGAGGTTTGCATGCGCTATGTGACGCAGGGCCAATAGCTCAGGAGGGCAATGAGGATCTGTAAAGACTTTAACTTGATTATTTAGCTCGGACTGACAAGCGCCAGCCAAATCTTTGACGATCCGGCCCGAGTGGTAGCGGCGATAATTAAGGGCACGGTCCACGTAAGCAAATTTGCAGCCCGCCAGAAATAGCCGGCCAAAGTGAGCGATTTCTGCCCCACGACGACCACCAATCAGGTCCATCTGCTGCGCCCACTTTCGCCTAAGCACCACATCGCTGGGCGCAAGAGGAAACCAGAGCACCAAGTCTGCCAATGAAATGTTATGCGGCGGTCGCCATAGATCACGAATCGTCGTTGCGGAATAGTTTAACTCAAAGCGAGCATTGTAGGTAAAGCCAACGTCAGGGTGACCCTCAAAGAAAACGACATGGGCCTGAAGTTTTTCCGGGTGAAAGAAATCATCTTGATCCAAAAAGGCAACAAGCTCACCAGAGGAGGCTTGTAAGGCGGTGTGCCTGGCCACATCCGCCCCTCGATTTTCCGGATGGACGATGTAAGTCAGGCGCGGATCGTCAAATTGCCTCACAACCTCGGCCGTGTGGTCTGGCGAAGCATCGTCAACAATAATTAGCTCAACGTCTGGATACGTCTGCCCTAGGACACTTTGGATCGCCTCGCCTAAAAAATCGGCCCCGTTATAGGTAGGAATAAGGACGCTGACTTTGGGGGTATTCATTGATTGCTCTTACACAATATCGGCAAATTGAAACTCAACCCGCTTGAAAAACCAGTAGCCGATCAAAAAGACAACCAGCGACACGGCAGCAGCAGGAATAAGGTAAGTACCGGGTACCTGACCATTCAACAGCACATCACGATAAGCCTCAATTACGCCAGCCATCGGATTAAGATAATAATACGGTCGTAAATACTCCGGAACCATTGTAACCGGATAAATAATCGGTGAGGCATAAAACCAAACCTGGAGAGTCAGGGCTAGTAAAGATTGAACATCCCGGAAAAACACATTTCCGGCGGCGCTGGCCAAACCCAATCCCAAGATCAGGGTAAGCTGAATGACCAGGATCAGTGGCAGGAACAACAGGCTGGCCGGGACAAGTGACACCTGATAAAATAACATCAAGATTATCAATAAGCCTACTGATACTCCAAAATCCATCAACCGGGCCAGCATAGCCGCAATAGGCAGAATTTCGCGGGGGAAATAGATTTTGGTGACCAGACCCATGTTGACCACAAGCGACTGTGACATTTCAATAATGGATGCAGATAACAACGTCCATGGTACTACAGCCACAAAAGAGAAGACAGGATAAGGAATATTTCCCGTATCCACCGGAACAAATAGGGTGAAAATTAGCGAAAAAATAGTTACCTGGGCGGCCGGCTGAATGACAGCCCACAGCCAGCCAAGCGACGATTGTTGATAGCGCGCCCGGATGTTTCGGCTAGTCCAAGCCCATAATAAATCTCGGGCTTCATATAAATCACCTGTATAACTTAGCATGTTAAATTCTCTCCCAGACTTGTTCCATTAGTCCTGGCGTAACTCTACTTGAGCTGAATTAGAAGTATGTTTCTTAAAGCCACTACCGTTGGAGCTGGTCAAAAGATCAAAATGATGACTCCACCTGGTATTCGGTTCAAAAATCCCACTATCATCCGCATAGCTCAGGGCCGATCCTTTTACCGAGAACCAAGCGGACCGCCCACCCTTGGGGATGATAGCCATTGAGTCGCTCTCATTCAAGAACCAAGCCTCGGCAAAGTAGGTACCCGTTGTCAGTTGAAGCGGCTCCAAATGTAAAGAAATAATTCCTTGCCCTTGTTCCAGGTATACTTCATAATCATCCAATTTAGTCCGCATCATGCAAACAGTTAACCCGTCAGAACGTCTAATGAAGACTGAAACATGCGCCTTACCCATTGGCTTGTAGGCGTTATAATGAATTTGAATTTGAGCCGGTTGTTTATTGGGCAAATTCTCCAGTACTGTTCCGCCAGGGTCCGATACTTCCACTTTGGTTATCTCAAGGTCGCTGGCCTCATCGTCTCCTGGCTTATGGTCTTGGCTTTCAAATTTTAGAGCGCGGGCTTGATGTAGGTCATGCTCGTACCGTTCAATAACCTCGTTTGTTTCACCTCGGAATTTGACTTGGCCTTTTTCAAGATAAAGAGCTGAGCTGCAAACTGCCTGAACCAAATAAAAATTGTGCGACACAAAGATAATACTGGTACCATTATTATTAATTAAGGAACGAATTCGGCTCATGCACTTCTGTTGGAAAGAGGCATCGCCAACAGCCAGAACCTCATCAACCAGCAAAATCTGAGGCTCCATACAAGAGGCCACGGCAAAACCCAGTCTCACCGTCATACCCGATGAGTATCGTTTTACCGGGGTATCAATGAAACGTCCCAACTCGGAAAACTCGACAATCTCGTCAAAGCGGTCGGCAACTTGTTTACGGCTGAGTCCCAGAATAGTCCCATTCAGATAAATATTTTCACGACCTGTTAAATCTGGATGAAACCCGGCTCCCAGTTCAATCAGGGCCGAAAGCTGTCCATTGACTTCGATTTTGCCTGAGGTCGGCTTGGTGATATTGGCCAATAGCTTTAGAATGGTGGTCTTGCCAGCCCCATTAGACCCAACCAGGGCCAAAGACTCGCCTTGTTTTAACTCAAAGCTGACATCACGAAGCGCCCAAAAGGTTTTATCTTTGTTGAGCTGACGAGAGCCACCCTGAAGTGAGTTTCTAACCCAGCCGGATACTACGCTGGGCAAACTCGTTCTTGTTAAGCCTAACTGATATTTCTTAGACACATGTTCAAAGTGTACAGTTGATTTCATTGATTTAATCCCCAGGTTGAGATCAGCGATTTCAGCGACGGTTTTGACTCGCCAAAGAGGAACGCAGGATGATCACTGAGATGAGTAAGATAACGGGCACAAGGCCAATTAAGAGAGGGATAATTGGGTTATTGTCTTTCAGTGATGCGTTAGTACTATTTAAAGATGGATTTGTAAAAACAGGCCTAGGCGTTGAGGTTGGTGTCGGGCTGGGTGGCGTTACCATAGTCACAGACACAGAGGAGGATGTGGGCGGTAGAGTTTGGGGTGGCGTTACAGGCAGTTCAACCACCGGCAGTTCATCCGCATTAAGGGGGAGGTAAGAATACCAAACCCCATTGGCGTTAAGTCCAGGGTCCATACGCCAGGTCACCAAAAGCATGTTACCCTGGCTCACTATGGCTCGCACTTCAAAAGGGTCAAACGCCTTATCTCCGTCCTGGTCGATCACCTGGGGTCCAGAAACTATTGCTTCCGGCTCAGACCAACGACCATCTTGCCACACACTATGCCATGTGCCATGAATATCAGGATTACCGGAAATACGCTGCGCCCAAAGTAAATGTAAATTATCACTACTATCCTCTACAAAGGACATGATGCCGTTCACACCCACATGACGAAAGGGTTTTACCGGATCTGTCCAGGTTTGTCCACCGTCCCGAGAGCGCTGGATAACAATTCCACTGTAACCTACAAACACCTCACCGTCATGTTCAATGACCGCAGGGTTCAAAATGCCGTACCCAGTGTCCACTTCCGCCAGGAGTACAGGATCACCCCACTGCATGTTAATAAGATCCAACTTGGCATAATTAATTTGCCGGCCCTGTCCTTGTGAGTTTCTTACATCCCATATGGCGTGGATCAACCCTGATTGGCCCAGTGACAGCTTGAGGACAACGGGAAATAGCTCATCACTATAAGTCAAAAACGTTGAGGCAGGGTCTGTCCACGTATCTCCTCCATCTGAGGAATAGATCGTGTAAAGGCCATAACCTTCTTGTGAGCCACTGTAGATAATAGCCAGATTGCCCTTATCATCGCCGATTACACTTGCCAATTCGGGATCACCTGCCACATCCACGAAGAAGGGCGTTGACCAGGCTCCGGCCCGGCCCGCATCTCGGGCCAATGCCTTTGTGTAGTAGATGTACGCCTCGGTGCCGTCACCCCCAAAAAAAGTGAGATGGATTATACCAGTTTGATCCAGAAAAACCCCGGTCAGACGAGCATCATTTTTGAAGGGAGATAACATAATATCTACAGGGGCAGACCACCCCTGTTCCAGAGTCCACTTATTATACATAATCGCTCGCACTGTCTCATCGTCATCCCCGCCAAGCCATTGCGAGGAAAAGGCATGTACGGTACGATTTTGATCGGCTACCATAAGAGGAGGCCAGGTTCCGGCTTCAAAATCCAGAATGCGCTCTGCAGGCGACCATCGAGACTGCTGCGCTACTACCATCCTGGGGCTAACACCCACGATCAACAGCAGCATGGCTGTCCCCACCAAATATGGTAACCAGTGTTCCTTTTTCATAGTTAGGAATATAACAGGTTTTTATAATAAAGCCATGAGAAGATAGTAAGAAAAAAGTTAGAATAGGTAATCTCTGTCGAAATTCTACTCCACGTACTGCTAGACGCTAAAGCATCAAGAGGCTTATTGATGATATTTGCCAACCCTGGTGGTTTATGACCGTTGCCACAATACCAGTGGTACTTGAAGACTATTGCCGAAATCAAAACCTTCTGCTAAACTAGCGGATGTCTTGTGGGGTATAAAGTTCAGTGGCTCAACAAGGTTGGTAATAATCAAATCATTGTGATTTAACAAAATCAGGGTCAAGCTAAGAGCTTCACTTCAATGGTGAAGTTGAAAAGACAACAGTAATGGCCCAGTTTCTCTTCTGTAAACAGGAGGGAAGCTGGGCTTTTTTGTTAGTCAAGTACGCGAGCTAGCTAAAGCGAGGAACGACACTTCTTAAAAATCTGTGAATCTGCGTCTAAACTACTTTGAAATTTTTCGCAAAAATGTAGAGTACAAAGAATATTCAAGGGATAAACGGAGGTGAATCGTGCAAAAAATCATTAAGTTGGCTATTCTGTTGATTGGCCCTTTGGTAATCATTCAAATGGTCCTCTCCTCACCAGACAACAAGGCCGAAGCTTCCCCACAACAACAAACAACTCCGGTGAACCCTCAAATCTTCTTGCCGATAATCCTAAAAGGCGATATTAGCATGCCTACTCCCGCACCCACAGCCACCCCTATAGCCAGTGTTCCGCTCTGCCCAGACCACGATCCTATCAAATGGCACGAACTTTTGGACACGATGCGCGGCTGCCATTACAATCATACCCATAACTGGGACCCAACCGTCGTTGACGATTTGTTTGGTCCAGCCGGCAACTTGTGGGGCGGACAGAGCATCTCTTATCCGTGGGAGACGAACCATGAAAATCATCATAAGCATAGTGGCTACAAATATGGCCTCAATCGAGATCTGGGTTGCGAGTTTGCGGGTATTGACTGGATAGCCAAGAACTGTGTTGACGCCTTTCGAATAGAGTATCATGATGCTGGCCGCTTGGATTTGACCGTACGGCTCCACTCCTTCTTCCTGGAAGCGCGTATTTGCACCAAAGATGGCAGCAAATGCGGCATCGCCCGAACTGGCGGCTGGGCTGACTTTGGCATCCTCAAATCGCCTTACCCTGGCAGCCACGTCCCTCTGCCCGGACAAGACCCGCCAACGGTCAGCGACCTCCAAAAAACCATAGAACCCTACCGGACCACCAACCCGGTCATTGGTGATAATAACTTCAACAATCTGGATTATTTTCATGAACGAGCGCTTAGCGGCAAAGTTTCGGCCAGTAAACTGGGCTTTGGCTTTCATAACCAGTCCTATTGGAGCACAGACTATCCAGCCCGGAACCAGTATGGCTACAACAAGACAGCCTCATTCAAATTTTGGGTCTACGACGATCCAGCCCTGGTCAATCGCAACGACCCGTTCAATATGGTGCTGATTTGCCCCAATTACGATTGCCTTTATAACAACAGCGAACACATTATATTCGAGGTCACCGTAAATGTGCCAGCGAACCTGGATACGGATGGCGACGGTATGGTGACGTACAGTGGATACACAGATCGCCAAGGCAATATCGTACAGGGATGCACCGCAATGAGTACGGACTGTGTGCCCCTCCGCTTCGAAAATGTGCCGGTAGGTATGGCTGGCTGGGGCGCCAACAGCGACATTGGTCTTGAAATTGTCCAACCCGGTGGAATTGTTGGGCCGGTAGATTTTGATGTTTCGCCCGGCAAGGAGTGGTGGATTGCTTACCCTAACTGATAGCTGGCAAGTAAGACTGTTGTCAGGATTACTGCTTGCCAAGCCTACTTAACGCAAAAGTGCTAAAGGGAGTCTTGATGTGAAAAAATTCACTAATCTGGCCGTTCTGATAATTGGTCTTTTGGCAATCACCCAAATGATCCCCTTCCAATCACAACTCAGAGCCAAAGCTTCCTCGTTATACGAAGCCACGCCCCCTCCTATAGCAGCGAATGCAAGCAA
Source organism: Anaerolineales bacterium (assembly GCA_015075185.1). Classification (GTDB taxonomy): domain Bacteria; phylum Chloroflexota; class Anaerolineae; order 4572-78; family J111; genus DSQQ01. Next base: position 12,216 of record JABTUW010000002.1, read on the forward strand.
TGACTGGCCCATGTTGGCGGCCAATCCACAACGGACATCCTGGAGTCCCGAGGAGGTACGGGGAAATCTTAATGTCGAATGGTACCGTCCAATTGAACCCTATATTCCGTATAAGATTCAACCCATTGCCGCCAACGGCAAATTGTACATATCTACAGCGCGAGGGTTGTATAGCTTCAGCACCACTAATGGTAATCTATTGTGGGTCTATCCAACCGAACTACCTTTAGGTCATTCCCCTACCATTGCCACTGTCAATGGGCAAAGCATTGCCTTTGTTGGGGGGTATGATCGCAAAATACATGCCATTGACGCCAACTCCGGCCAGGCAATCCCTGGATACACTTCCTATATAGCTGCCGCCGGCTTTGAGACCAATCCATTGGTTATCAATAATACCATCTATGCGGGTAACAGAGATGGGTATTTTTATGCACTCAATGCCGTAACCGGAAACCTGCAATGGAGATACAAAACGGATGGCCCAATCCTTTTCTCGGCAGCCTACAAAAACGGGGTGCTTTATTTTGCTTCTAACGATGCTTACGCCTACGCCATTGATGCGACCAATGGTTCTTTAATCTGGAAATCTCAAAAGTTGCTAGGGGCAGGGTTCCACTCCTATTGGCCCGTTATCTATACCGAAAAAGCCACCGGCAAAGATTACGTTATTTTTTCAAGTGGCGAAAATTACCGCATGGATACCCAAAACAGTTTCAAACTTCCCCACATTGAAACTGATGTCCTTTTTAAAAATATTCCGGTCGGCAATGTCATCGGCCCAACCAGCACCGCCATACCGGGTGATTGGGCTGCCGGCACCGTTGTTATGGACGCCAGTATTATTACCACTTATTATCAGAACCGACCAGATCGCAGAACCGTTTTTGTGTTAAATGCCGGCACGGGGCAAGAGTTTACGTTTGATTCTAATGGAGATGGCAAACCTGAGTATGCGCCCTTTACCTGGTCAGGGGTGACCCATGCGGGCAGTAAATATCCGCCGGTCATCAATGGCATTGATGGGGTTTATTATCAGGGGACAGCTTATTATTCTGGCGGCTGGATTTCACGAGGGGGGCCGGTTGGCTGGAAATTTGGCACAAAATATATTAGTCGGGTTGATACGGGCAATGGCCCCGGAGCCACAAACGGCCACGCCAGCGATGAACCTATGGCTTACTCTTCCGGTGGCAGATTAATCTACTGGAGCCTGTGTTGCGACCGGGAAGCCGGAGGCTATGATGTTACGATACCTTTAGGCCAGCCCAATAGAGATTGGTACTATTTTGGTTACAATCTAGCCAGTAATGCCCTGGCCCCCGGCTACCAGCAAATGTACAATGCTGGCGATGCCGCTGCCTACAACGAAGGGAACGGCTGGCAGCTTTACAGTGGTAAAAATAAAAGCAAAAACGGTATCTACGGCAAACATAGCAATACGCAATCGCCTCCCATTCCTTACCAGGGTAAACTTTTCATGCTCAAGGGTAACGCGCTCCTGGCCTTTAGCCCTACCGGGACCAATCCAAAAACACCTCTCCCTCTAGCTACGATTGTCTCTACGCAAAATGCCTCACCTCCCCCAACCAAAATGGAACTGACCCAAAGATTAGAAACCGAAGTACAAAAGATGCTGGCTGCTGGCCCGCTTCGCCCTGGATATCATTCTTCCGGCTTTTTTGACCTGTATGGAAACGGAGGATACACCGATGAGCGTACCTTTGGCGAGATTTTTGATTACTTCCAAAATCCGGCCGATACCGTTTATACCCTTCTTTTGGCTCACCCTCATCTATCCTCCACCACGCAACAACAGGTAAAAACATACCTCCAAACATACTACGGGCCTGGTAAACCGTATGACTTCACCAGAATTGTCCATATTGGCTGGGGTACAGGAGCGGCCAGGGAAGCTTTTGTTATCCCGGCCGATATGTCGAGTTGGTGGGGAAAACCCTACACCTCACCTTACAATCCTTCAACTGAGCCGATTTGCGGTTGGTGCGGCTATTGGCAACACTTTCCACCTTTTTCCTTTTACGGCGCATGGAAATATGCCCAGATTGTAGGAAACAATAATCCTGCCTTTGCCAAGAATATCTTCGACCAGATGAGCGGCAAACTGGAAGCGCCTTTAAGTGATAACACCTTTATTAAAAAACCTTATTGGCTCAACCAATATATTGCCGGTTACAAAGGATACCTGGAACTGCAAAAATTAGCTGGCTATGCGCAGAATCAGAGCATCCTAACTACCTACCAACACCTGTTGGACCTGCGCGTTAACAGCTTTTCCAAAGACACCCCCTATGCACCCACACTTTACGGGGGCGACGGTTGGGAGGAGAGTCATAATAATGCTTTCGCGGTGGCCAGGAATTTTATGTTCCTCACCCCCGAATTAGCCGACTACCTCAATCAACGTATCTACTCCCAGGTTCAGGACGCCGTTAATGAATATAATTATGTCGCCCCCTATTGGTTCGTGGCTAAGTTTGATAATTCATATGGGGAAGCAACCTTTCAGCATCTTTACGATTCTCCAGCCCTTTTCCAGGCCAAAGCCTATATCCTCAAACAGCCGTATGACGAACTTGTTAAATGGCTCGATGCTCCTGCCTTCTATCAGGGAGACCTCTTCTACATTCAAAATCTGGCGGTAGCGTTAACGGCTCCCGGCGCCGGCTTTAGCCTAAACGTGACCCCGCCTATCCGATACATTAATACAGGGGGAACAGCTGCCTATACCATCCAGGTTCAACACAGCAGCAATTTTACGGAAACCGTGACGTTACAGATTGGGAACAGCCCTTCATCCGATCTAGTCATCACGCCCCCAGCCCAGACAACCTTTCCCACGCCGGGAGGCCAGACAATCCTAAGGCTCACTGACCAACACGACCCATCGTTTTCTGAAGGGGTGTGGTACACCATGTCTATTACCGCCACCGGTGGTGAATTTGTCCGGACCGCCAACATTTCCCTGCTGGTCAACGGAAAACAAGCCTTCTTGCCAGTGATCCTAAAATGACAACCCAAGCAAAAAGGGGCAGGCCCGGAATCTTTTTCATTTTAATAGCTGTCGGAGTAGCGCTACTTTTTCCGGCCGCTCTCGGTAAAGTTACCTTCGCCCAGACTCAAACCCCGGTCAACGCCAACGCCACCAACCTATTGATTACCAACATAACCGCCAACACTGCCGATTATTCTGACAACAAAGTCCCCAAATATGCCAAACTTGAAATTACCTTTCAAGTAAAAAACTCTGTGGCGAAAAACTTCCAGCTTCCCTATGATCCCAATCCTCCGCATGGGATTGATCTGACTTACCCCAAACATCAAGGTATCAGCGTGGATGCCCTCTTTTTACCTCCCGGCCAGGCAGATTGGGCCAAGGCTTACCAACAGCCAGCTTTTTACTATCAGGGTTTTGAGGATCAGATCAAAAAAAATCGGGACAACCTCGATAGAGAATGGAATTATCCAACCGGCGAGTTTGCCTGGAAGGTCAGGTTCGCCCCCAACGTGCCAGGAACCTGGCAATTTAAGCTTAAGGCCCAAGACGCTTCTGGATTCACCGAGACGGCTGCGCAAAATTTTACAGTCGCAAATTCATCAAACCCAGGATTTATCAAAGTTAGCGCCATCGATTCCAGATATTTTGAGTTTGACGACGGCACACCTTTCCATGGTCTTGGTTTTGCCTATGGTCCCAATGGTCCTCCCCTGGGTAATCCAGCCTTAAATTATGAGCCTGATTTTCAGGTATTTCAGCAGAATCACATCAATCTCTTGCGGGTGTGGATTAGCAGTATTTATGGAGTAGCCTGGAATCGATACTTAGGCGGCCGGAATCTCTACGATGGTTATCTCCCACGTTCAGCCCTTTTACCGTTTTTGAGTGGAAATCGGACCACGATGGCTATGTTCCTTGATTACGAACCCGAGGGCGATACAGGCTGGTTTGATGCGTGCCGTTTTGAATTTTGGGATGATCCCGAGGCAGTCAAACAAAACACCAATTACCGCCTCAGAATAAAATATCGAGGTGTAGCCATAGCCGGACCCCGAAATATCGCTTACCCAAACTATGGTTTGGTAGGCAAGCTGGGCGGTTGGAATCCCAATTGTTATGAACCAGATACCGGCGCCGTAGTAACCAATTATGGCTTAAACAATTCAGATTGGCAGTACCTTGAAGGTGTGTGGAATTCGGGCAGTAACAACTTCTTACCCCGTCTATATCTGGGCCTTGAAAATGTTACGGTGGGCGCAGCATACGTGGATTCAGTTTCTGTCCAGGAAGATTTGGGGAATGGACAATATGGTCCGGAGATTATGATCGAACCCTCTATGGAATATGAACTCTACTTTCCTCAAAAAGAATCCTATGCTCTCGACAAATTAGTTGAACTGGCCGAAAAACATAGCATTTATCTCAAGCTTGTCCTGATGGATAAGGGCGACAATTTATATGGAAAAATCCAGGACAATGGCGATTTCGTTACATCAGGGCCGGACAATACAGACGGATTTTATGGTGTGGGCAGAACTGTCAACAAAACCAGATGGCTGCAACAGGCTTGGTGGCGTTACCTACAGGCCAGATGGGGCTACTCACCCAACATTCATTCCTGGGAACTCACCAATGAAGGCGATCCATTTAATAGCAATCACTATGCCTTGACCGATGAATTGGGTAAATATATGCACTGCCGGGCATTTAATGTCCCGGTTGGCTCTGGTGATGGAACAAAATGCGCCTTTGACCCTCCCAATGATCATCTTGTAACCACCAGTTTCTGGCACTCATTTCCGGGCGAACAATTCTGGGGAAATCCGAACTTTCCAAATGTTGATTATGCAGATGTCCATGCTTATATTAGTACGGGCTGGAAAAACGATTCCTCATATGAGAGTGACACGGCCAGGTTTCACCTTGATTACAGCGCCGATGTCAGAAGCAATATTGACTGGTACACGACCCAAAATGATATACCCACTAAACCAGTCATAAGAGGAGAAACAGGGATTGATTTTCTCAACCAACAGGAGGAACAGCCAGACCTGACCCTGGATACCCAGGGTATCTGGCTGCATAACTTCCTTTGGTCTATGCTGGATGCAGGCGCTATGAGCGAACTGTATTGGTGGAAAGAAAACATAAAAAACCAACCAGGACCGGATGGCCAACCCGGCCTGTATGAAATCTATCACAATTTTTATAACTTTATCGGTCCAGTTCCCCTAAACAATGGCAGCTACCACGATGCCGCCACAACGGTTAGCAATCCAAATTTGCGGGCTGTCGGCCAAAAAGATTTGGTCCATAACAAAGCATATCTGTGGATTCAAAACACACAGCACACCTGGAGAAGTGTAGTTGATAACCTTGCCATATCACCCATTTCTGGCGCTATAACCATCCCCGGCTTCCAGGCGGGCCAAGCCTATACGGTAGCTTGGTGGAACACTTATGAAACCAATTTAGGCTCAGAAACGCCAACAACAGAGACAATCATAGCGCAACCAAATGGAGACATCATTTTAACTGTAAGTAATTTGGTGAATGACACGGCTGTTAAGATAAATGTAATTATTCCTATTTTCCTGCCAATTCTTCTCAAAGAAAACTAACAATAAACTGCGAGCAGTAAAAATAGCGCAATTATTCCGGATAGCCCCAGAACACTCGATGAGCGAGCCAATCTAAAACAACCCGATACCAGCCAAAAAAAACTCTCCGGAGCGTTAGCTACAACGGAGAGCATAAGAGGTGCGACCCATTTTGAGATCAACCAACCCTGCCGCCTCAAAGAAAAAGTGTGCCGCACCAAAGTAACCACAAAAAGGCTAAGAAACCGGGGAGACGTTTTTCAGGGCTTATACCCATGCTCTTCTACATAAATAATTTTGCTGCCTTGAGGACAAAATTTGAAAGGTGTGGGCTGTAACTCCGGCAAAGCCCGGTAAATATCGGTATGATGGGCCGGGTCGGCGTAGAGGAGGAGAAAACCACCCCCTCCTGCGCCTAATAGTTTACCGCCGATAGCCCCGGCAGCTCTGGCCCGTTCATACCACTTGTCAATTTGACCGTTGCTGATACTGCTGGCTAACTTGCGTTTTTCCAACCAACCGGCGTGGAGAATTTCACCGAAAGCGTCAATATCATCTCGGCCGAGCGCCTCACATAACTCACCGGCCAAGCTAACCATCCGCCGGAGGGAGGCCCGTTTGTCTTCACTTGAGCGGGTGACCTGGCCCTGTTCGGCTAAAATACCATCGGCGCTGCGGGTCAGGCCCGTGTAAAGCAGCAACAACCTTGACTCCAATCGTTTGCGGGTGGCGGACGAGCAGATGATCGGATCCGCAAAGACGCTGCCATCTGGATTGAAGCGGATATACTGCAAACCGCCGTACGCGGCAATATATTGATCCTGCTTGCCAATAGGTTTGCGGCAGCGGTCAATTTCGATATGGCAAGCCTCATCAGCCAAACGCTCGGCCCCGGCCATATGCCCCTTATAGGCATACAGGGCATTCAGTAAACCGACGGTATAGCTGCTCGAAGAACCCAAACCGGTTCCCTGTGAAGGGATATCAGAGATGGAAGTAATTTCGATGCCTTGTCTAATATCGAGTAAATACAGGGCTTCCCGAATCAACTCATGCTTTAGCTCGTCCACACTGTCCACAATCTCGGTGACAGAGTAGCTCGCCCGAATCTTATGATCGAACTTTGGGTTAACGGTGATGTAGATATACTTGTCAATGGCCGTGCTAACGACAGCACCTTGTTCTTGCTCATAAAAAGCAGGTAGGTCACTGCCGCCGCCGGCAAAACTAATGCGTAGGGGGGTTCGAGTAATGATCATCCAGCTATCCTTCCTGACATCTCAATGAATCTGATTAGGAACTTGTGACGGTAGTATAACTGTCGCCGGTAGAAGCAGGGTTTAGGCTGACTCGTTCATGGTATTAACTGCGAATAAATGACAAGGTTTGCAGTCCGGCGTTCACGGCGCTTTTGAACCCGGCCCATGTGTTGAGGCCCTTGAGGATGGTTATAATTGGCTCAGGCCGTAAGGCCCATTCGCGGGTGGCCCGTTTTTGCCAATACATCAGCCGTTCAGCCGGCAAATCGGCGTAGTCGAGTACGGTGGATTGGTCCATGTCCACCTGCTCCCAGTTGGTACCGGGGCGGAACCAGCCATTTTCAACCACTTCATAAAAGAAGGGCGTGCCGGGATACGGCGCGGCGATGTGGAAAATGGCCACATTGAGCGGCAGAGTTTTGGAAAAGGCGATGGTCTGCTTGATGGTTTCTTCCGTTTCGCCGGGCAGACCGATGATGAAATAACCGAAGTTTTTGATGCCGGCTTTTCTGGCCCAGCTTAAGGCCCGTTCGGCCTTGTCAGGTGAAGCGCCCTTTCTGGCTCGTTTGAGAATTTCTTCCGATCCCGATTCGATGCCCCAAGAAATCATGTGGCAGCCAGCTTTGCCCATCATCGTCAGCATTTCTTCATCCACATAGTCAACCCGGCTATTACACATCCATTTCATGTCAATCTTTTCTTCGATCATAGCCTGGCACAGGCTCATCACCTGATCACGGTTGACGGTAAACAGGTCGGCGTACAGCATGACGTTGTTGATACCCAACTTTTTGAGCATCCAAAGTTCGGCCATGATGTTTTCCGCCGAGCGTACCCGCACCGAGTAGTTATAGCTAACGTGCTTGATGCAGTATTTACAGCCGGCCGGGCAGCCCCGGCTGGGCACCACAAAGGTATAAGGCCCTTTAATCAAAGGCAACCGATAAGCATCAAGCGGCAGCATCTCCTGCCGGGGCAAAGGCAGGTCATCCAGATTGGGGATAAAGGGCCGGTCAAGACTCATTTTGATTTGTCCGGCGCTGCGCCAAGCCAATCCTTTGATGGAACTCAGGTCGCCCCGGCTGACCATTTCTGCGGTGATGGGGGTGCGGGTTGGGTCGGTTTTCTGGATGAGCGCTTCCATGGCGGCGTTACTGCCGGTCTTGCCATCTAAGGCATCAATGAGTTCGCGCAAAGTTAATTCCGGCTCACCCCGCACCACAAAATCAAGGGCCGGGTAGTCGGTCATAGTATTGACGGTGTTGGGGGTAACGTGAGTGCCAAAAGCGATAGTTTTAGCCCCTTTGCTTTTGGCCAGAAAAACGCCGTACATATCATTGGTTAAGGTGGGCGCAGTTACCTGGGTTAGGTAATAGCGGGGCCGCTTTTTCGCTAAAAGACCTTCAAATTCGGGCCAGGTCATCCGGGTGGCAATGGCATCCACAATCTCTACCTTGTATTCCGGCTGCAAACAGGCAGCAAAGGTGGCCAGTTCCATTTGCGGCCAGATCATATTTTCGCGGGAGCGCCGGCCCACCCGGTGCTGCGACCTGATCCAGATACCACGGTCAGGGGCGGGCGGATTGACCAGCAACACATCCACCATCTCCGGGCTTCTTTTCGCTTTGGTCGGTTCTTGCATCATCGCGCTGATATCGGGAAATTCAGCCATGCGCATTTTTTTTATCGGTCGTGTGCCAAGATTGATCCATTCAGTTGACATGATTGTTCCCCATCTCAATCAAAAATTCTTCAATTCTTTTAATGACGGCCATTGGTACTAAACTTGCCCAAATCCTTCTGAGCTTTGGCGTCGCGCTTGGTCAACTCAGATAGTACCAGGGTCAGCAGCCAGGATGTAATCAACTGCAGGCCGGTCAAGACCAATATAGTACTGGCTGCCGGTACAAACCAGGGAGCGATTTCTGTTTTACGCTTGGTGCGATCCCAACGCCGCCAGACCGAAGTGCTGTAGATCAACCCGCCTAGGGTTATCGAGCCCAATCCAAACCAGCCAAACTGCCCTTCCAGCGGTTTGCTCAACAGCGGCTTACCAAAGACCCCCTGGCGAACGGGGCGCTTATGAAAGAGAGAAACCAGGTAATTAAAAACCGTCCCAATCGAGAAAATATTGACCCCCGCCGAGCCTAACACCAAACCGACAAACCAGGAAACCAGTTGCGAGTCTTCACGCCTGGCCTGGCTGCGGCTGAGGGTGCGCCACAGGGTTGACAAAATACCCAACCCCACCAGGCCGGCGCCGATAAGGCCAAAAATACGAGCCGGGTTATAGGTCAAGGCCGTCATCAAAATGGTATTGAGGAAGCGCATCCCGTCATGGACCACACTTAACTTGGAACGGCCCACCCGTTCCGAGTAGGTAATCGGCACTTCGACAATACTCAAATCTTCATACATGGCCCGGGTGCTCATGACCGGGGTAAAGTTAAGGCCATCGGGCAGAGGGTAGAGCTTGAGCAGCGCTTCTCGGCGGAGCACGCGCTGGCCGCTGGCGCTGTCGGTAACATGACGGTTGCTGATAATGCTAACCAGGGTCGCAAAAATGGTGTTGCCAATTCGGCGGACCAACGGCATCTCGCTATCACTGCCGGCCATGCGAGAACCGACGACAACATCGGCCTTGCCTTCCACAATCGGCCGGCAGAGTTGGGGGTAAGCTTCAGGCGGGTAAGTCCCATCCGCATCCAGAAAGGCCAGCAAGTTACCCTTGGCCTGACGAAAACCGGTTTTGATAGCTGCGCCATAGCCCTGGTTGACCGGATGTCTGACCAAGACAACTTCAGGATAACTGGCCACGATCTCAGGGGTGCGGTCCTGAGAACCATCATCCACAATGATCAACTCCAATTCTGAAACACCGGCTTCGACCAGTGGCTGTTTGACCGCCAACACTCGCTCGATGATATCGGCGATACCGTCTTCCTCATTCAAGGCGGGAATGACGACTGATAAGGTATTCACTACTTGGATCTCCTCTCACAATGACAGGGATAACCGGCTAACTGTGAGTTATTGTAACATAGCCAGGTTTGAATTGAGTTTGAAGTAAAAATCTATTAAAGGCTTTTTGATTCAGTTGATCAACGGGAAATGAGCTATCCGGGGAGTATGAGGCCATTAGCCGCGAAATTGCTCTAACGCTCCGAAAAACACCTCGGCCTCATGATGATTATTGCCCATTTGACGCCGATCTTTTATCGGTTTGGCCGGAGTGCCAACCGCGATACTGTAAGGAGGAATATCGCCGGTGACGACAGCGCCTGCGCCGATGATACTCCCCTGGCCAATGGTCACACCATCCACCACCGTCGCCCCCGCGCCAATCCAAACATCATCTTCAATGACAATGCCCCGCGCCGTAATCCCCTGCTCACGAATGGGCCGGTTGGGGTCCTGGTAGACGTGGTTTACGGCCACAATTTGAACCATTGGCCCGGTATAGACCCCATTGCCAATCCTTACCCCGCCCTGCCCGCGAATGACATTAAATTCACCAATAAAACAATTCTTACCGATAGTAATCCCGGCCTGGGGCAAATTGCGAAAATTAAAAACGTGCAGCATAGTGTGGTGCATAATAAAAGTGCTATCGCCAATAACAATCCCCGCCGGAAGAGCGTGCAAATAGACTCCCTGATCCAGATACACCCCTTTGCCCAACTTAACGCCATTCGCGTGCGCAATTCGCACCCCGGCTTCAATGGCCGGCATGCCGTTCAACTTCATAATTAGCCGGTAGGCCAGACCCCGTAGTCCAATACCTAAAACGGTAGGCACCCAACTGCACAGCCCCAGCACCAATTGTTCCAAGAGGTAAACAGGCCAGCTTGAGGCTTGCCCGGCTAGATAGTAACGCAATTGCTCGATCATAAGCGAGTATTCTTTAATCTACTTACAAACTGACTACCCGGGATTTGCTGATACCCGGCCAAATCTGAAGGTTCTGACGTCTCGATAATGCCCAGGTGCACTTTAAGAATATAATCAGCAGCCTCCAGCAAGTCATAGAAAACTAGCGGAGAATGTCCCCCGCTAACATGAGATGAAGAGGCAAGTTGCTCGCTCCCACGACCGGTTAGCACCAATATGGTGTGGCAGCCGACCTGCTGCCCGGCCTGAATATCGGTCATAGCATCACCAATAAGATAGGAAGCCTTTAAATCAAGTCCCATTTCTGCCGCCGCTTGCAGCAGCATCCCTGGTTTCGGTTTGCGGCAGTCACAATTATCTTCCGGCCGGTGTGGACAGTAGAGGACCCGATCAATTCTCCCCCCAGAGGCAGTTATTTCCTCCACCATTTTTCGATTAATCTCTTCGACCACTCTGGCTGAAACAATTCCCCGTCCCACAACAGCCTGATTGGTGACGACAATAATCGGCAGGTTGAGACGACTTAGGGCAGCCAGGCCGCTTTTAGCCCCCGGCAAAAATTCGAATTCAGTCCAGCTTTTCACATGATCGGAGCGGTTTTGGCAAATGACTCCATCCCGATCAAGAAATATTGCTCGCATCCTAATCGTCTTTCCCTTTTACTCCTTGTCCAGACCACTAATAACTTACTCATCAAGAGTTTAACAAGGCTTAATGATAAAGCTGTGAGAACATACTTAGAAAAAAGTTAGAAATAAGCTACCAAAGTCACTGACAAGGCCTTAGGACCTCGCTAATTTGATCCCATCAAAGCATCCAGTTCGTTCTGTGCCTCCGTAAGATCGGCTATGCAGTTCGTCACCAGCAGTACGCCGGCCTCTTTAACCCCACTGTCAGGTTTGTCAAACCATTGCCCCAGGAGTTCAAGGGCTTTATTACATTGATCTAATCCATTTGTCAGTTTGTGATGGATCTGTTGGGCTTCAGGCGGTGCAGTCAGGTCGTTGATTTGGCTAATGAACTGCCTTGTTTTGGGGGCAAAATCTGAGAACTTAGCCCGAAATTCTTCACGGCTCAAATTCCCCTCTTGATAAGCCATCGCCGCTTCTCCAAATTTTTGAGCAGCATCCGACATTTTTTGGCTGAGACTGCCCACACTTGTGGTGTACTCGGCCAGCAAATCAGGACCTTGATTAACCGGCGTATCCGGACTCGGTGCATCGCTTTGATCGTTGAGGCTGCTGCTGGAATTCTCTTCTAGACTCTTATTATTCGTTGCCTCTTGAGTAGCCTCGACCGCACCAGTAACCAACGGCAATTCAAAGTCCGGCAGATTCAATTCCGATACGGCCGGTTTAGTCAGATTCGACTCCGACATGCCTGTAACTCGCTGGCAATTAGGGGCTTGTTGTTCTAACGAAGCGCAAACGAATACAAGTTTATCTTCGGTCAGGGCTGGAATGGGGTCGGTTCGATTGACCGAAGCTTGAGCCAATTTCACCTCCCGCTGAACCTGACCACCCTGCCATTGCATCTTCACTAAGCCTATGTCTTTGGCAAACCAGTAAACGTTAGTTAGATTTATCGTTTGAACTGCCGGCACAATCCGATCATTAATGCTAAAATCTATGTTCAATTCGAGGTTAAGTTTCTGTTCTACCCGTAAAGACTTTTGTGGACCCATGGGTGTCTCTATCACTTCAAAACCGGCGGCGGTATAAACGACTTTTGCCTGACCACGAGCAATTTTGCCCGCAACAATCTGCTCTCCCTGGCTGGCATTGACAGTCCCACCGACATCAAACTCTTGCGTCCAGGTCGCATCCGCCGCTTCCATTACCTCAGGTTGGGGCAAAAATACGCCACGGGGGTTATCAAAATGCAAATCCCCAAATTCGATAATGCGGCGCATATCCCCCAGGTAACTGCCACCCAAACCTTCTGGCAGGCAAACAACATTAAATTGAATGTCCTGACCCTCGTACTGAGCGCCGAGCCTGACCTGGCTGGCCGAGAATGTTTCAATACGCTCCTGAAATGAAGTAGCAGGGCTATTGTAAGTCCAGGTGATGCCGGGCTGTAGCGGCCAATATGGGTGGCTACATAAGCCCAGGTCCGCTTTAACCACCGAGTTCGGGGCTGCCGCCGGAGCTTCAGCTACCGTCACTTGAGAGACAGGCTCGGCCGCGCCGGGATTGGTTGAAGCTTCATCGTCATAATCAACAGGGCTTACCACATCGGATTGCTCCGCCGCTGCTGCTTCACCTTGAAAACTGAGCCGATTTTTGAGCCGCGCCACATTCAACTTGGCTTGTTTAAGGTAATTGGCTAATGGGGTCTTGGCCACAGCAATTTCAATGGGCACAGTCGTGTCTAGCTGAACTACCGTATCCACTTTGACAGTTTGATTAAAATCCAGGGGTACAAGGGTATCAATAGGGAAATCGGCTTTAATCGGCACATCCAGCATAATCTCCCCTGCCGGCGTTTTAAATGGTAATTTCATCTCCTGGTCAATAGGAATGACCGTTTTGATCGGGATATCCATTTTTTGGTTGAAGGGTATATCCGCCTTCATCGGCACCGCCTGGTTGACCCGGACATCGTAAACAACTACTTCGTTAGCCAGCTTGTCCAGGGTTGCTTCGGCCTGGCCCAGGGCCTCGACGGCGGTTAGTCGAGCCAGATTAAGAGCATAGAGTAAAGCTAAATTAAGGATGAACAGGCTGATAACTACACCCCACAGTAATGAGATTGATAGCCGGGTTGACTCGCTTTGTCGCATAGTTCTATCCCCTCCCACAGATCTAATTTTGTTCAAGGACGATAGGCAGAAAGGTTAAAGAAAACTCTGCCGTTGTTTCCGCTGCCGCCATTTTAGTTGAGCTTATCGGGTTTCCCAGAATAGTCCCCACCACTTCCAGACCGACCCCTTCTTCCAGCCAGCTCCCCAGTGTTTGTTTAGTGTTGGTAATAAATTGACCCGGTGGTACGGAAACTTGTATATTCAGAACATCATTTGCCTGGTTTACACCAGCAGTTAATTTCCATGCTGTACCGGTACTTTGTGGTGAAGCTGCGCTTGCCGGCAGTTCTTGCCAGGCTAAGACATTTACTTCAAGGGGAACAACTACTGAGTCCTTCTCCGTCAGAGCTAAAACGACTTGCCACGAAGTTCCACTATAGCGGGCAATCGTCAGGCCCCAGAACGGACCTTGGGCATCTTCAATTCGCCAGGCTGACACCCAAGCCGGCCCATCACTTAATTCAACGGCAGTGGCAAACCAATGGTGATCGTAATCTTCCGTCGTGTCTGCTGTCTTTACCCCTTCAGATGAAGCGGGGGGTTGTCCCAGGCCGGCCTTTTGTTCAAGCCAACCACCAAACGCAGTCGTCAAGTTAGACAAAGACTGCGCCCGCCGCAATCCTTGCATATCAACTCGGGCCACACCTTTTTCTTGTCCACTTATTTCAATGCCTGTCCAGTCGGCGTGATAATCAGAGTCGATCAAGATACCCGCAATTTGGCCGACATGGATACTGCCAGTACCGCCTTCGGGAATCAAAGAACCTTTAGGTCTCAAAACAAGATTATTTAAGCTCAATTCAGGTGTGGTTACAGTCAATTTATAGACCTGCTGAGCGGCATTGTCATCCCATTGCCATGTAGCCAGCGTTTGAGCAGCTTCATCTTTAAATGTATAGGTCGCCGAGCCAGAATCGTAACTCAGGGTACCGGTATAAGTTTTGCCGACAAACTCCTGATTGCCGGTAAAATTCTGGCGTTGCACTGAAAACTGCTGTGATTCAACGCCGGAAATCTTAATATCCGACATCGAAATGATGAAGCCGAAATCTTGACCGCCGTCAGTAATCCTGCCGGCGGCATAGCGCCATTCAACTCGTAAGCTGCTGTCAGGGCGCCACTTTTCCAGCCGGTTAATAGCCGAGGAATTTATATCCGGCCAGGGGCCAAACTTTGCCGATAAAGGCCAAGCACTCGCCAGCCCGGCCAACTTTAAAAATTTTCTGCGATCCATGATGTTAAAAATCCCAACTTTTGCTCTTAGCCGCCTTTAAGAATAACCGGCAGAAAGACCTCTGCACAAGGACCCGCCTGTTTACCGGCGCAAATCTGGAGGGGGTTAAAGAAATAAGCTTCGTAAGCAGCGCCAACACTGCTTAACCCGCTGCCTGGGGGGAGATACAAAATGCTTTTGGTGGAGAATTTTTTGCTCACATTTCCTTCAATCAAGAATCCTGAGTCACCGTAGGAGGTGCCATCGCCTGTTTGGGCAGTGCCATCACATTCGGCAGCCCCTTCGCAGTAATAATTTTTTTGGGTAGTTCCACCCACCTGAGCAAGATCAGTAACCTGGATCAGCCGCCCGGTGCTGTGGCTAACCTGGAACCATGTACTGAGCGGGGTTTCGGGGACCGCATCCGTACTGCCATTGATGGTGACTCCAGCCGGCACATTAGCATTATAAAAAGTAGCCCCGGAAGCAACGCTGCTGAAATCCACCGAGGTACGGACTTTGGAAAGGCTAAGACTACTGCTTACGCCGGCGGTTGTTTGTAACAAGGAGGCGTAAGCCAGATAGGTATTATTCAAGCTGGCCAGTCCACCGGCGGAAGCCGTCTGTTGTAGAATAACGCGGATGGGGCCATCTTTAATCAAGAGAGTCACAGGAACAAGATTATTTTCAGTCTGGGTTCCAAAAAGAGGAAGGGTAACACGCAGTTTAGTCCGATCTAGAATATCAGTGCTGCTTCCATTCAAGGTCAGATCGTCAAATCCCAAGAAGGTTGTAGCTAACCCCAACTTGTAGGTAGTTGCGCTAATATCCTGAGTGGCAGCGATATAGTCTACATAGTCTTTACCAGGGGAAGAGAGCGTCCCGGAACGAACCAGGTAAGCCCAACCTTTCTTGGTTGGGCTGAGGGGGTCGGTAACTTCAATTTCATACCAGGTCGGGCTAATCGGCAGGGTACTGGTTAGCAGCGTCGTATCGGTGGCCCGGTTACCCAAATCTTTGGCCATGAAGATAATTTCATCATTGGCATCTAACAGACTATCCTCACTACCGGTATAGTTACCAGACGCCGTTACCTCGTCTACCTGAACAGGTATCCGTTCTGCCAGGCCACTGCCGGTAAAGGTATAAACAAACAAGTGCTGAACCGGAGCGCCAATTAAAGCATTTACCTGTATCCCCTGGATAATAACCGGCTCCAGGTTCCTATCCAGCGTTTTTGGTTCACCGGCCGCCTGAACCATCACCCAACTCGCCAGCCCCATCGCCGCGGCCAGCACCAACAACAGGCATAATAACGCCAGGGATTTTGCAATCTTCATTCTGTTTTCGTATCGCCCCCTCTCAACGTCACTTTAGCCAATTTATCGGCGACGCTGCCTGGTTACAACAAGGGGTGCGTCCCAAATTTTAGAAGGTTCTGTAGGACAAGTTGGCAACTTGTCCTACCTTACCACCAATTTGGGACAGACCCTACAACATAGCTACAAACTACTGGACTGAAGCCGCAGCCATAAGTTCGCTGCGAATAGCGGCGCAAATGCAATGCTCCAAAATCAGATGCACATCTTCTTGTTGTTCGATACGGGGGCTGGGGGCCTGAATGCAGACATCCACTCTATCCTTTAGACGCCCGCCATCATCGCCGGTAAAGCCAATGGTAGTCGCGCCACGCTGCCGGGCAACCTCCATTGCCCTGAGCACGTTACCCGAATTGCCACTACAACTGATACCAATAACCGCATCGCCCGGCTTAAGCAATGGCTCAAGCTGGGCGGCAAAAATGTTGTCGAAGGCTGTATCATTGGCCCAGGCAGTCATGAGAGCCATGTTATCGGTCAATCCGATAACCCGCAAACGGGGCGCGCCAGGCGCCTGAGTATTTTTAGCCAGGTCGCAAGCAAAATGAGAGGCGGTGGAGGCGCTACCACCGTTCCCAAAAACAAACACCTGGCGGCCTTGCTGGGCGCAGTCAAGCAAAATGGTAATCACTTGCTCAATCAGAGCGGGTGAGAGTTTAGCCACCACATGTTGTAATTCACTCATGTAGGTTTCGATGTGCTGCTGGAATTTCATGACAATCCTTTCAAATAGAAAATTAGAGTACAGCCAGTTGGCCGTACTCCAATTTCACTTTGTTATCAACCGACCCTCAACATTATCCGATTGGCCTCCTCATACTTCTCCGGCAAGCCAATGTCAATCAGAAAATCTTCAATTACGTAGCCAGCTACCTGAATGCCATCGGCTAGTAAACCCGGAAAAACATCGTGGCCAAAATCATACACCTGTTCGGCCGGAATGCGATTCAGCACCTCTGGTTCAAGCACATAGATGCCGGCATTGGCTAAATTAGAGAAAACTTGATCGCGAGGCGGCTTTTCGACAAAGCGGACGACATTATTAGCTTCGTCAAGTTGAACGATGCCCCGGTTCCAGGGGTCGGGCACATGATAGAGGCCCATTGTAGCAAGAACGCCGGTGCGGCGGTGAAGTTCAATCATCGGGCGCAAATCAGCCCAGGTTAACAAGTCACCATAGAAAACGATAAACGTGTCATCAAAAAATGATTGGAGTCGTTTAACCCCACCTGCCGAACCGAGCAAGTGTTCTTCAACCGAGTAATGCAGGCTGACCCCCCAACGACTCCCATCACCAAAGTAATCTATGACTACTTGAGGTAAATGATATAGATTGACAGCCAGATCGGTTACACCACAATCGCGCAGATAAGTAATGGTGTGTTCTAAAAGGGGTCGGCCGGCCACCGGCAGCATCGGTTTCGGCACATGGTCAGTCAGCGGCCGCAGTCGCCGACCCTCACCTGCGGCCAAAATCATACCTTTCATTAATAAGCCCCACGGGATTTTAGCACAGCCGGGATGGTTTGCCACAATATGTGCAGGTCAAACCAAATACTGTAATTGCGGATGTAGTTCATATCCAGCATAACCCGTTCCTCGTAGCTAACGTCACTGCGCCCACTCACCTGCCAGAGGCCGGTGATACCCGGTTTAACCGTCGAGAGGTTCATCCGCCATTTACCGTAACGCGCCCGTTCTTCGGCGGTAATCATGCGCGGTCCCACCAGACTCATCTGACCAAATAAGACATTGATGAGTTGGGGCAATTCATCCAAGCTGGTGCGGCGCAAGAAACGCCCGATGCGGGTGACACGGGGATCATTTTTGAGTTTGTGATTTAGTTCAAATTCTCGCCGCAACTCCGGATCACGAGCCAGGCGCTCATCGGCATCAACATACATGGTGCGGAATTTTAGGGCATTAAAGGCTTTGCCCCCCACGCCGATCACCCGGCGCAAATGGAAAATTGGACCAGGTGAGTCGAGCCGGATGGCAATGGCAATCGCCACCATCACCGGCAAGAAAACCAGGAGCGCCCCAATGGAGAGAAAGGTATCCAGCAAAGTTTTCATAATAACGTCCACGCCGGTGAGCCGCACCTTATTGACACTCAATAGGGGCACATTGCCAAACTCTTGTACTTCGACGCCGGTCGTCAGCAGTTCATACAAACCAGAAGACATGCGAATGGTGATGTTGTCTTCAGAGCCGAACGCGGTAAAGAGTTGCAGTAATTTTTCGCGCGGCAGGGCCGTGGAAGCGACAATTATCTCCTGGATGCCATGTTGTCTAACCAGGAGGCCAATCGCATCTACCGAACCCAGCACGGGCACATTCGGCAACAATTCGCTGCCCGACCCCAGTTCGTCATCGGCAAAACCAGCCAGCCAGACACCAGCTTTGGGGTTGGCTTGAAGTTGTTCGGCAATAGCCAGACCTTCTTCGTTGGCCCCAATAATCAGCGCCGCAGTAAGGAAACGGCCGTGGACTCGCAGATTTTGAACAATCCGCCGTAAGAGAAAACGGCCCAAGATTACCCCAAAACTGACCAACAGCCAGGAGAGAATCACCCAGGCCCGGGCAATATTTTGAGTCTCACCAAAGAAGATAAAAAGAATAATCAGCATCATACAAAAGGTTGAAGCATTAAAAGCGTAGGCATACTCCCGTGTGCCACCAAACAGATTCTTAAAATCATATAGACCAAACAGGCGGAAGATAACAAGCCAGGCTGGTACAATGAAAAAAACCAACTTTTGATAGAAATCCACAGGCGGCACTTCAGGTTGATAAGTCCAGGATATCCCAGCTTCAAAGCGAAGAGTATAGGCCAACCAAAAACCGGCCAAGACCATCATCAAATCCACACAGGTCAGCACAATAACCAACAGCAACCGTTCGGCCCACCGAGCATTGACGGCAACTGGTAATGGATTGGCTAACTGATATGTTGCTTGGGTCATCTTTCTCTCCTATGAACGTGAGAAATATAAGCTCATCTTGAGCTGATCCTCAGCTTATGACCCCAGTCTAACAATATTTTATGATAAAGCCGTGTGAAGATACTTAGAAAAAAGTTAGAAAATCGAAAATTGTTCGGAGTCCAAAGCGGACTTTGGACTCTGCTAGGAGAAACAACGAAGCGTTATTGAAGGAGAACAACCTATTTAGGCCGGCATCGTGTTCATTTTTGGTTCACGTAAACGGTAGCCAATGCCCCATTCAGCTAAGAGATAATGGGGTTTCTTTGGGTGGTCTTCAATTTTATTACGCAGGTAGTGAATATAAACTTTGAGGGAAGCAATTGTCGCCCCATCTTCAGTACCCCACACCTCGCGGATCAACTCTTCGTGGGAGACAACCCGGCCTACATTGCGCAGCAAAATCGAGAGCAAACGAAATTCAGTCGGAGTCAACTGCACAAATTCGCCGCGTACTTCAATATGACGCCGCTCCAGATCAATTAATAGCTGGCCATCATCATACAGCAGGGGTGTTTCGCCGTAGTCGCTTTGGCCATTGCGCCGGAGCAGCGTCCGAATCTTAGCCAAAAAAATAGGCACAGCAAAAGGCTTGCGTAAATAATCATCCGCGCCCATTTCTAAAGAACGGATTACACTGCGTTCGTCGTGCCGGTGGCTCATCACTAAGATGGATTGGACACCAAACTCGCGCAGGCGCCGGCACGTTTCAAAGCCGTCCAACACTGGCATGATTAAATCCACAATTGCCAAATCCGGCATTTGTTTGGCGGCTAGTTCCAATCCCGCCATGCCACTCTCGGCTATTATCACCTGATAGCCCTCATTTTCCAGAAAAAGTTTTAGCAACTGAAGTATGGTCGGATCATCATCTATCAGCAGGATTTTTGTAGGCATACTACCTCCAAACAGGTAAAGAAAAGCTAAATCGTGACCCGTTTCCAGGCTGGCTCTCAACCCAAACGCGGCCATTTTGTAATTCAATCAAACGCCTAGTGCTGTAAAGACCCAGGTGGTAGGAGGACATCACTGGACCGCTGGCGCTGTCAACGGGATAAAACTGGGCAAAAATCCGATCAAGCTGCGCCAGCGGAATAGCTTCACCATCATCAGCTACCGAAATGATAACTTCGCCCTCATCGGCTTTAATTTCAAGGGTGATATGGCCCCCATTCGGGCAGCGGCTAACCCCATTGCGCAATAAATTCATGAGGATCAGTTCGGTTTTAGCCAGATCAGCCGCCACTATTGGAATGGTATCGGCAATGGTGAGACTGAAGCAATGCTGGGGATGCTCGTATCGGACCAATCCTAGCGTCCGCTCAAGCAAGGGTGACAGCGCCACCGGTTCAGCATAAACTCGGACGATACCAGCCTCCAATCGAGACATTTCAACTAGTTCTTTCACAAACTCACGCATCCGCTGGCTCTGTTCGCGCAGCTTGTCGAGCATAGCCCTCTGCTCTTCCACATCTAATTCCGAACTGAGCAGTAAGTCAACTGCCGCTTGAATGGAGGTCAGGGGTGTTCGCAGCAGGTGTGCGGCCATATTGGCAAACTCAAAGCGAATGTGTTCATCTCCCTTTTTGGAGAGATGAAAAGCGCAAATTGCCCCCATCACTGTCCCTTCTCGGACCACTGGTACAATTTTAACTTTAACCGGAATAGGGGAGCCGTTTTTCTGGGTCAGCAAAATCGTATCACTACCGACAACTCGCTGCCGTTTTTCCATGGCTTGACTCAACAATTGGCATAATCCTGGCGAAGAATCTTCACTGGCAGCCTCAAACATGCAGACGGAATACCCCACCACCTCAGCCTCTGGCCAACCCAGCATTTGGCTGGCCGCTTCATTTTGGGCCATTAGCCGCAAATCGGCATCTACCAGTAAAACACCATTGTCTACCGCTTCCATCATCAACGACAGCCGTTCTTGCTCTGACTCAGCTTTTTCTTGCAAGAGGGCGCTCTCCAGGGCAATGACGACTTGATCGGCCACACTGGTGACAAATTGCAGGTCTTCCTGGCTAAACGTGTTTGGCTGGGTGCTTTCAAGGTTGATGGCGCCCACAATTTTGTTGCCCCGCCGCATCGGTACAACCAGCCGAGAACGGGTATAACCCCCGTTTTTGCTGTTAGCTTTGCCATTGCTTCTATGGCCCAGATCGTACGAGAGCAGCGGTTGCCCGGACCTGATCACTTCCTGGAGTATCTGTTCATCCCACCATTGATGGGGAGTGGTGGCATTAGGTTGGGTGGCAGTAACACCGCTAAGTTTCCCCTGCAAAATATAGCGGGTCGAGTTGTGCTTTCCATCCTCACTCCAAGCCAGAACCCCGGCTTCAGCGTTGGTTGCATTAAGCGCCAGTGACAAGGCAAGGTGCGCACCCACATTAAAGTCGGTGATGTCACCGAGCTGGCTGGCTATTGCTTGCAGCGTTGCCACCTCCTCGATGTGACGTCCAATCTCCTGGCGAGCCTCACTGTATTGGCGGGCGTTCACCACGGCAGTTGCCGCCATGTCTGCCAATTCGGTCAGCCGGCGCAAATCCACCAGCGAAAAACGGGCATTAGAAGTTTGGTTATCTACGCCTAAAACACCGATGATTTGTTCATCGGCTTTGAGGGGGACATTGAGCAATGATTTAACCGGGTAAACTGTTTTCAAGTCAAGATATTGCCCGCTGCTGCCGCTAAGCAGAATAGGTTTGCCGGAACGAACTATGGTTCGAGCGATGCTGTCCTCAAACTGGGTAGTAAAAGCCGTAGCTTGAATTTTGCTCAGATTCTGAGCCGCCCGCAGGCGGAGAGTCTCTGTTTCTTTATCAAGCACAAACAGATAACCACTATCGGCGCCGGTGATAGATACGGCCGCCTCTGTAACTCGATTAAGGACCGAGTCTAAATCTTCCAGGGATCCACCCGGCCCACCTGTACCTAAAACTGATTCAAATTCTTTGGTCTGCTGCTCCAAATTTTGATTAAATCCGGCCAACTCCTCAGTCAATTGTTGATAACTAATCGAGTGAGCCTCATGGGCCAACACCCGTCGTATTGACTGCAAGATATCTTCAGCCATAAAAGGCTCAGCCACGTAATCCTGGACTCCCAGCCGCAGGGCTTCAACCGGAATGAGTGACTGTGCCTGCTCGACCATTAAAATTCCTGGAATTAAACGAGCGGTCTGAGCAATTCGCTGCAAAAGTTGCATCGCGGAATCCAGGGGCAAATGCAGGAGCAAAAGCTGCGGTGATTTGGCCACCGCTAACTTGACCCCTTCATTTTGACTGTAAGCCAGCAACGGTTTAAACCCGTGCGGGATTAATATCTGTTCAGCAATATTTTCAACCAACTCAACATTCGAGTTGACAATTAGAACTTTTTCACCGGCCACATTTGCCTCTTGTTTTGGTAATTAGAACTGGAGGTGTAGAAGCCTACTTTTTGACCTCTGACTGTAGCCAGTTTAACAACATTTAATGATAAAGCCGTTTAAAAACTATTAGAAAAAAGTTAGAATCCCTGAAGTAAAAAGAAGAGAGAGCCAACACTCTCTCTAAACTTTCTTATGCAAATTCCCTTATTCCACCCCTGGCATACCCTGTTCTTGATTAACCAAAACGGTAACCCACACCCCATTCGTTATGAATCAAACTGGGTTTGGAAGGATCTTTCTCAACCTTGCGCCTCAAGTAGCTTATGTACAAACGCAAATAATCTATCTCACCGACATACTCGGGTCCCCAGACTTCGGTCAGCAAAAATTCATGGGGTAGCATGCGCCCCTTGTGTCTAACTAAAACAGAGAGCAAACGAAATTCAGTCGGGCTGAGGTCAATTCGTTTACCGTCAACCGTGACTTCATGTTTGTCAAAATCAATAATCAGATTCTCAAAAGTGAAGATCGGGCCGCGACCATTGCTGGCGGTAGCTCCCGCAGGGCCATTTGAGCGGGTAACTCGCCGCAGTAATGCTCGCACCCGGGCCGACAATTCCTCAGCCGTCACAGGTTTAATAATATAATCATCCGCCCCCAGATTCAGTCCTTTGACCACATTTTCCTCGGAACCCAGCGCCGTGAGCATAATGATGGGTACATCGGACATCTCTCTAAAACGAGCGCATGTCTGCCAGCCATCCATATCCGGCAGCATAATATCCAAAATAATAGCATCGGGTTTGACCGAATATGCCTTTTGCAACCCGGTGATGGCGCTATTGGCCACTTCCACCTGGAAGCCTTTTTTGGTTAACATAAACCGGAGGGCTTCACACAAGGTTACATCATCTTCAATTAACAAGAGGGTTTCCGCCATTATCAGTCTCCTACTTTTTTGTGAGCAGAATGAACGAGTTCACATGGAAAAATTGTGGAACTTAGCTTTTGATCCGTGGCAATGCAGGCTTCAAACTGGAAAAACTTTCTCCCAGAAAGAATTAAACATATTATATCAGAATAAAGTTTGAATTTGGTTTGAAAGTATGAGAACTTTTTCACCAAATTTTTATAGTGCTGCATTCATTATTCTGTTACCATCATACCAGCAACCGGTTTGAATTTCGTTTGAGTTCTCACATGAAGTTACTATGAGCAGGGATTTATAAGCAGTACCCTACCTATTTCAAGTACTGTCAAAAAACCCGCACAAATTTGCACTAAGTGGTATACTATGAGCGACAATGATTAATGAGACAACACAAAAAACAAATCATTTCTCTGACAGCCTGGTAGAAAAATTGAAGCACAAAACTGACTATACCCAGCACCTCCCCCTCTTCACTCCAGTTTCGACTCCTCCCCGGACAGTTACTAAGACCAAAACCTCCCGGCGAATTTTTCTACGCTGGGGAACTTTCGCTGCTGCTGGCGCGGTCTTGAGTGGCTGCAGTTCTACGTTGCCTCTGACACCATTCTCCACCCAGCCCGAAACGCCGGAAAAAATTCAACTGGTTTATCAAGATTGGCAAACCGAGTGGTTCCCGCCGATGGTTCAACAGTTATTGGCCGAGTTTCACGAGACCCACCCCCATATCCACGTCTTTTATACACCTGATCCGGAAAATTTAGAGGAAAAAATGCTAGCCGACCTCCAAGCCGGGTCCGCACCTGATATCTTCGAGGGCTGCTGTGACTTTTTCCCCATCTGGGCGCAGCAAGGTTACGCACTGGACTTGCGCCCCTATGTTGAAGCCGACCTGGACCAGGCCACCATCGCTGACTGGAACCCAGCCCAGTATCGCTCATTTTTTACCCGTGATGGGCGTCAGTACGGGCTGCCCAAGTATCATGGGGCGCTGGCGCTCTACTTTAATAAAGATATCTTTGACCAGTATGGCGTAGAGTATCCTGCCGATACCTGGACTCACGCCGACTACCTGGCCGCGATGCGCCGGCTCACTCATGACCGTGACGGCGACGGCCAAACTGACCTCTGGGGCAGCATGGCTGACATTACCTGGGATCGGCTTCAATTATACGCCAACGGTTGGGGCGGCCATTTCGTAGACCCCCACGACCCCACTCGCTGCCTTATGGCCGAACCGGAAGCGCTGGCCGGGCTGGAGTGGTTGCGCGCCCGCATGTGGGATGACCGGGTGATGGCCAGCTTTCTCGATGTCCAGAACCTCTCCACTCGCCAGGCTTTTATCGCCGAAAAATTGGCCATGGTCGAAGATGGCTCTTGGGCCTTAAAAGACATCCTGGCCGGAGCTAATTTCCGCGTGGGCGTGGCCCCTTTTCCGGCTGGCCCGGTAGGCCGGGTCACTCTGGCCACCACCGACGGCTTCGGCATCTATGCCGGCACAAAACACCCCGAAGCGGCCTGGGAACTGGTTAAGTTCCTTATCAGCAAAGATTATGGCCGGGCGATGGCGCGGGCCAGTTTTCTCCAGCCAGCCCGCGCCTCGCTTATTGACGAGTGGGTTAACTTTGTTCGCCAGGAATTCCCTGAAAAGGCTCGTGATGTAGACCTGGCCGCATTTGCCGACGGCCACCTCAGAGGCTACTCTGTTACCGCCGAAATTTTTGCCAACCAGGCCGAAGCCAAACAGATTACCGACACTGCCTGGCATCAAATCTTTACCCTGGGCCAGGCCCCGGTCAGTATTATGGAGGAAGCTTGCCGCCAAATCCAGGCGGCCCAGGCAGCGCAGAGGTAAGGTTAGCCGATGTTATTGGGAATTCGCTGGAGCAGTCTTTATGCCAAAATCATCGCCTGGTCTTTTGTACCAACCGTTGTTATTCTGGTCACGGTTGCCCTGGTCACCTTCTACTCCTATGAACAAGTAACCGAAAACTTCGTCATCGCCCGCGACCAGGAGCTGGTTCGCCTCTCTGCCAGCCAACTCACGGCCGAACTCACCGAGCATACCAACTTACTCTCCAGCGCTGCCCGGCTCCTAACGGTATCTAATTCGCGCCAGCAAAATCTCAAACAAGGCAGTAACCGCCTGGTTATCTTTGACGGCGGAGTTGTGGTGCTCGACAATTTTGGCATCGTCGTGGCGGCCGAACCGGAGCGGCGCGACATCATCGGCCAAAACTGGTCCGACCGGGCTTACTTTCGCCAGATGGCCCGCGCCCCCCGGCCCACCTTCTCCGACATCGTTGCCGACGGGCCGCAGGGCATTGAGGTTATTGCTCTTGCTGTGCCCATCACCAGCGACCGGGGCGAGTTTTTAGGCGCTGTGGTTGGCATGTTTCGGCTGGGGGCCAGAACGGTCAGCGCCTTCTACGGCGGCATCGTCAAGCTGCGCCTGGCCGAAAACGGCAATACTTATCTGGTAGACAGCGCCGGGCGGGTTATTTACCATTCCGACGTCAACCGCATCGGCGATGACTTCTCGACCCAACCCGTGATCCAGGAGGCGCTCCAGGGCAAAGTTGGCTCTATTCGTACCTCGAATGTGACTGGCCGCGACACCGTGGCCGGCTACGCCCCGGTTCCCGGCACTCCCTGGACCCTGGTCACGGAGGAAAGTTGGGCCGCGCTCACCAGCGCCGGTCAAGGGTATCGCACCTTTCTATTAATCCTGCTGGCTCTGGGCATCATCATCCCGGCTGTCGTCGTCACGGTCGGCGTGCGCCGCATTATCAAACCAATTGAGGATTTGACCGAAGCAGCTCAAGAAGTTGCCCGAGGTAATTTTGGGCAGAGAATTATCGCTCACACCGGCGACGAAATTGAGAAACTAGCCGGGCAGTTTAACCTCATGGCGGCTCAAATCCAGGGGTCATATTCCACCCTGGAACAGCGAGTGGCGACCCGCACCAACGAACTGGCCACACTGACCAAGCAGTTTGCTATCCTCAATGCTATTAGCGCCAGTGTAAATGAGTCGCTGGATTTATCCGATACTCTGGACCGGGTCCTGGACGAGACTCTGGGCCTATTAAATGTGGAAGTAGGCGAGATTCGCCTGTGGGATGAGGAGTGCGATGAGTTAATCCTCCGCACCCAGCGCGGCTTGTCGCCCGAATTTACCCGCCTGGCCGAACGGCAAAGTGTGATCACCCTCCTGCCCAACCCGGCATCCAGCAATCCGGTTATTGTCGAGGATTTGCTGGCCAGCGATGTCTACCCCCTGGCCCGGCAGGAAGGCCTGACCGCCCTGGCAATTTTTCCCTTCCGAGCCAGGGAGCGGCTGTTGGGTACATTGTGCCTGGCCACCCGGCGCGGGCCGCGGGCTGTCGCTCGCAACGAACGGGAATTGCTCCGCTCCGCCAGTGACCAAGCCGCAGTGGCGATTGAAAACGCCCAGCTTTACGCCGAAACGCGCCGGCGGGTAGACGAAATTGAAACCCTGTTCGCCGTGCAGCAAGCTATTACCAGCCGCCTGGACTCCCAGGCCGTGCTGCAACTCATTGCCGACGAAGCCCGCCGGTTAACCTCGGCTCGCGGCGCGTTTGTATTTATGCTGGAACAAGATGAGTTATGCCTCTCCGTCATTTCCGGCGAGGACGTTTTTGATATCGGGGTTGGCTATCGGCTGCCCGTGGGCCAATCGGTCACCGGCTTGGCTATCGAGTCCAGCCAACCGCTGCGGATTGCTGATGCTGAACAAGAGCCGCGCGCCAATAAGGATTTGGTGCAGCGGCTGCAGGCCCGCTCTTTGCTCATCATGCCGCTCGTCTCTGGGACTAAAACCATTGGCTCAATTTCAGTCATTAATAAAACTTCAGGGCCGTTTACCGGAGATGACGAACGAGTCATGGGCATGCTTGCCTCCGGCGCTGTCATTGGCCTGGAAAATGCCCGGCTCTATCAGGAAGAGCAAGAACGCCGGTACGAGGCTGAGCAGCGCCGCCAGGTGGCCGAAGGGTTGCGTGATATTTTGACCGTACTAAACTCCAGCCGGCCGCTCAATGAGATTTTAGATTACATCGTTGCCCAGGCCAGCCGGCTGCTCGGCAGTGATGCCGTGGCCCTCTTCCGGCTCCAGGATAAAAATGGGCCGCTCAAACTCCAGGCCGCTCAAGGATTACCCGCCGAGTATGGCATAGTTGAAATTCCGCTAGGCGAGGGCGTGGTGGGCCGGGTGGTGCAGCAGTTTCAACCTCTGGCTGTGTCTGATATCACTCAAATTTCTCCCGTGGAGACGGAGAATCTCCGCCAAAACCCGCAGCAGTGGGCGCTCCTGGTTGATGTAATGGCCCGGTTTCATGCCATGTTGGGCGTCCCGCTGGTGGTCAAAGATGAGGTTTATGGCGGAATTATGCTATACTATAGCCAGCCGCGCCTGTTTAGCGAAGAAGAAATCGGCCTGGCGGTCTCCTTTGCCGACCAGGTGGCCTTGGCCATCGAGAACGCCCGGCTCTTTGACCAGGCCGAACAGGCTGCCATTTTGGAAGAACGCCAGCGCCTGGCCCGCGAGCTGCACGACTCGGTGACGCAGGCCCTGTATGGCGTAACCATGTTTGCCGAGGCGGCGGCGCGGCTGCTGGCTGCCGGCAAAGTAGAGCTGGCGACCGACCATCTGAATGAATTGCGCGGGACCGCCCAGGAGGCGTTACAGGAGATGCGCCTGCTTTTATTTGAGCTGCGGCCACCGGTTTTGGAAGAAGAAGGCTTAATTGCCGCGCTGCAAATCCGGCTGGAAGCGGTCGAACGTCGCTCCGGGCTGGCTACAGAATTGAAAGTGGCTGGGGATGAGGAATTGCTGCTGCCTCCGAAAATTGAAGATGGCCTGTACCGCATTGCCCAGGAGGCGTTGAACAACGCCCTTAAACACGCCCAGGCGCAGCGCATCTCCATTTGCTTAAGTTTAGATCCGCGTCAGGTCGCTTTGGAGATTGCCGACGATGGCCGGGGGTTTGATCCGGCCACGGTCCGCGAACGAGCGGGCATGGGCTTGCGCGGCATGGAGGAGCGGGTGGCTCAATTGGGAGCCTATTTAACCATTGACAGCCAACCCGGCCAGGGAACTAAAATCAAAGTGGAGGTACGGCCATGAGCCAAAAAATCCGAGTTTTAATTACCGACGATCAAGCCATTGTGCGCAAGGGCATCCAGGCGCTGCTGGCTACGGAGCCAAACATCGAGGTCGCCGGCGAAGCTGAAAATGGCAAAGAAGCCATCCGGCAGGTCGAAAAGCTAAAGCCGGATGTGATTCTCATGGATTTGCAGATGCCCGAAATGGGGGGGATCGAAGCCATCGGCCACATCACCGCCGCTAATTCCAAAGCCCGCATCCTGGTCTTGACCAGCTTTGCCACCGAT
This sequence comes from Anaerolineales bacterium, assembly GCA_015075185.1. Classification (GTDB taxonomy): domain Bacteria; phylum Chloroflexota; class Anaerolineae; order 4572-78; family J111; genus DSQQ01. The sequence continues at coordinate 41,086 of JABTUW010000002.1, forward strand.
GATAAAGTTTTCCCGGCCATCAAGGCTGGAGCGCTGGGCTATTTGCTCAAAGATTCGAGCCCGGAGGAGTTGATCCAGGCGATTCGACAGGTCTATCGGGGTGAGTCGTCACTGCACCCAACCATAGCTCGCAAAGTCTTGCAAGAATTGTCGCGCCCGCCCGCGCCAGAGCAGGTGCCAACCTCCGAACCGCTGACCGAACGGGAGGTAGACGTGCTGCGGCTGGTTGCCCGAGGCATGGGCAATCAGCAAATCGCCGACCAACTGATCATTAGCGAAGCGACGGTGCGCACCCACGTGAGTAACATTTTAAGCAAGTTACACCTGGCCAGCCGCACCCAGGCCGCTCTCTACGCGCTGCAAAAGGGCCTGGCTTCGCTCGACGACGCCGGCTGACTCAGTGACCGCTGACAGCGGACGACAGACCACTGACCGCCGAAAAAACGATAAATGGCGGTCTGCCGTCCGTCGTCGGCAGTCGTCTTCTACAACAAATATTGTAGGCTCTATCCATTTTTTGTGGAAAAGGACTGTTTTAAGACAGTCCTTTTTGTTTATCGTAAACCCGTACTCTGGCTGATTACAAAAAGAGGCAGCGAGGATATACTGCAAGTGTAAATAAAAATAATGAACAGGATCGAAAAACAAGCAATTAATGTCTAACCCTATCCGTGTTTTGATTGCCGATGACCATCCCCGCTCCCGGCGGGGCCTGCGCGCCTTGTTGGCCACTTTACCAACCATTAAAGTAATTGGAGAAGCGGCGGATGGTCAGGAAGCCGTAAAACTGGTCGAAACCTACCAGCCCGACGTCGTTTTAATGGATGCCCAAATGCCGGTCATGGACGGGCTGGCGGCCAGCCGCTGCATCAAACGGCAGTGGCCGCAGATCAAAATCATCATGTTGACCGTCTACAACGCTCGCCGCAGTGAGGCCAGCGCCGCCGGGATTGACGTTTTTTTAGCCAAAGGCTGCCCCATCGAAATGCTTTGGTCCGCCCTGACTTCTGCAGAAGCCTCGTCAAGTTAGAAATTCCTAACAAGCATCAATACAGAAAGGGACGCTATTTTAGCGTCCCTTTCTTTAACAAAGTTGAGGATTTTGGAGCTTTAAGCTATCCTGTTACCAGGACAAGTTAGGGTGAAAGGAAAAGGTTATGGGGATGAGTGATAACGCGACAACTACCCAGGAATTAATCCTGGAACCTATTTACTGCCCCCATACGGGTAGGCGAATTATGGCGGAAAGGTCTAAGCAGTTTGATATTCCCAGCGGCCGAGTCACCTGGTTTCGCTGTGAAGCCTGCCAGGGCTGGCACATTGTGATAGATAATGCGGACCCCGCGGAGTTTCTACCTCATATTTCCAAAGAATAAGATAGTAAAAGCGAGCTACAACAAATGTTGTAATTAGCCTCCATCTGGTATCGTAACAGACCGCTCTGAGAGCGGTCTTTTTTATGTATCTTCAATCCTCTTTCAGACCGATTACAACCGGGCGGTTATAGGATATAGTAATAATACAGGTATCAGCTTTGTCAGGACCAGGTCACGAGAGAGCAGAACAGACTCGTGAGAGGTTAAGAAAGTATGCAGAACAAAAATTATTTTGATCAATTCATTCAAAGTTCACTGATGACCAAGATCGTTTTGGCCGCAGTAGTGCTGATCTGGAGCGTCGTCTTTGTGTTGCTTTTCTTCCTAACGACGCTGTTCTTGGAGCAGCCAAGCGAGGCCCTGCAGGCAACCGCTGTGGTCACAACCCCAGCTATTGGGTTAAGTCCGGCGGCGGCTTCGGCCGGCAGTACGGTGACGATTAAGGGTGAGGGTTGGCAAGCTGACTCTAAGGTTTTGATCTATCTGGTTGGGACAGATTCGCCCAGCTATGCTATCAGCAGTGCCGATGTTGATTCAAGCGGCCACTTCACGGTTGATTTTATCTTCCCGTCAGACCCGCGCTGGGCTGGCCAGCCAACTTTACAAGTTTTGGCCCAGGCCGAAAATGGCAGCATCTCAGCGCAAGCGTTATTAATGATCGTCAGCACGCCTGAGCCAGCTACGGCAACGCCTACCCCCACTGCCTCACCCAGCGCTACCAGCACGCCAACAGAAGTGGTTCAAACGCCGACAACGGTCGTTGGAGCGCCTACGACGGCGTCTGTCCCCGCCCCAGCGCAGGCTATTGCCGCCACAAATATGAATGTGCGCAGCGGCCCTGGGGTTAATTACCCGGTGGTCGGGGCGCTGCAAAGTGGCCAAACCGCGCCTGTCACCGGCCTGAGCTATGATCGCGGCTGGTGGCAAATTAAGTTTGCCGGCGGGCCGGATGGTTTTGGTTGGGTGTCGGTCAAGTATGTAACGGCTCAGAATACCGAAAACGTGCCATTGGTGCAAGCCGCCAGTGCCCCGCCCGCGCCAACCGCCACTTCTACGCCTGTTCCGACCGCGCCCCCTGCTGTCATCACCGATTGGCGCGGCGAATACTATAACAACACTGGTTTGAGCGGCGCGCCCGTTCTGGTTCGCAACGATGTGGCCGTGAACTTCAACTGGGACACCGGCTCGCCGGCGGCCAATGTGCCGGCCGATAACTTCTCCAGCCGCTGGACCCGCAGCCTGTACTTTGACGGGGCCACCTATCGCTTCCACGCCTGGGTAGACGATGGCGTCCGGCTGTGGGTGGATGACCGCCTGGTCATTGATGCCTGGTACGATAGCGCGGTCCGCGAGGTAACCGGGGACATCGGCCTGGGCAGCGGCATGCACAGCCTGCGCGTTGAGTATTACGAACACAGCGGCAGCGCCGGCATCGCTCTGTGGTGGGAAAAAGTCCCCGGTTGGAATGACAATGACAACGATAACGACAACGACAATGATAACGATAACGACAATGATAACGATAACGACAACGACAACGACAATGATAACGATTCCGACTGGAAGGGTGAATATTGGGATAATGACGACCTGGATGACGATCGCGAGTTCGCCCGCAATGATAAGAAAATTGACTTCGATTGGGGCGAGGGGTCACCGCGGGATCTACCGGACGATGATTTCTCTGTTCGCTGGAGCCGCCGCTACAATTTTAATGCGGGGCGCTATCGCTTCCAGGCTCGCGCCGACGACGGCATCCGGGTTTACCTGGACGGCAAACGGATCATTAACGAGTGGCACGACAGCGACGGCGGCGAGCTTTATACCGTTGAGCGCAACCTTGAGGGTTCCCACAAGCTGGTAGTGGAATATTATGAGAATAAGGGCGATGCCCGCGTCCGGTTTACCTGGAAGCGGATTGGCGACATCGTGACCCCAACGCCAACCCCGACCGCAACAGCGACAACCACACCAACGGCGACACCAACCGAAACACCGACGGCGACGGCGACGCCAACGTCGACTCCGACCGGCACGATCACACCCTTTCCAACTGCAGAGCCGACCGAGGAGCCAGCCTTAACACCGGTGGTCCCGACGACCGCTCCAACTGCGGAGCCGACCGAGGAACCGGCTGTACCGCCGGCGGCGCTGCCGACCACTGAAGCGACCGAGGAACCGACCGCGACACCAACTGCCGAGCCAACTGCAACGCCGACAACCACACCAAAGGCAACACCGACCGAGGAACCGACCGCGACACCAACAATCGAACCTACGGTGACACCAACCGAAGTACCGACGGCAACGCCTGAACCTCCAACTCCGACTCCTGAGCCCCCGACGTCTACACCCGAACCGCCAACGCCTACACCCGAACCACCGACCCCAACTCCTGAACCGCCAACGGCGACACCGGTACCTCAACAGCCAACCGCTACCCTAACCACGACCGTCACTCTAACCACGACTCAGTTGTTGACCACGACCCCGGCTATCGTCACCAACCCCAACCCTGATTCCGACTGACATCCCGGTAACTTTAACACCAGCGTAATAACCCCTCAAGTAGATAGACCTCGGAGGCTTGCTCCGAGGTCTTTTTCTATTCAAGGACTTACGCAGGATAGATACGGAATGTGTCAAGAGACTTGTTTTTTCACTTTAGGAGGCGGACCCCGGATGACTTTTGGGAAACATACTCAGTACTTTCTACTTTTCGCTAAATGACCTTTGCCACTGTTGCTGGTCCTATTTCTGAGGTATGCTTGGGTAAAAACATGCAGAGTACCGGAAAATTACATGTTTAAACTGCTCCGTTATTTCTCGGTTACCAGTTTCATCGCCTTTGTGGTAGTGGCGGCCTTGTTGGGAGTGTTCTATCGCCAGCTCGTTCTCAGCCATCTGATTGAGATTGCCGAAAATAAAAATATCGCCCTGACTCAGGCATTTTCAAATTCATTATGGCCCCAATTTGCCCCCTTTGTTACCTCAGCTTCGGGCCTTTCAGTTGACGAATTACGAAGTCACCCTGAAATTTCCAGACTCCACCAAGCCGTTTTGAGACAGATGGAAGGTTTAACGATCGTTAAGGTTAAGGTCTATAACCTCAATGGGCTGACGGTCTTCTCGACAGAAGCCAAGCAAATCGGTGAGGATAAAAGCAATAATGCCGGCTACCTGGCAGCGCGATCCGGCCAAGTGGCTAGTGAACTGACTCACCGTGAAACCTTTAGCGCCTTTGAAGACACAATCGAGGACCGTGACGTTTTTTCAAGTTATATTCCTATCCGGCGTGGCGGCCCAACCGGGCCAATCGAGGGTGTCTTTGAAGTTTATGACGATGTGACTCCTTTAATTCAGCGGCTAGAACAAGCGCAGCGAAATGTCATCATCGGCGTCAGCCTCACTTTAGCCTTACTCTATGCGGTGCTCTTTTTTATCGTTAAGCGGGCCGACGATATCATTCAGCACCAATACAGTGAACTCAAGCACAGCACGGCGGCGTTACAAGAAAGTGAGGAACGCTTCCGCCAGGTGATTTCATCCATTAGTGATCACATTTACATGACCAAATTGACCAAGAATGAGCCTATTAATCACTATATTTCCCCTAATTTTGAGGCCCTAACCGGCTATCGGTCGGAAAAATTGATGGCTGAGTGGAACTTCTGGCCCTCAAGCCTGATTCATCCTGACGATAGAGCCGCTGCTGCCGCTCAATTTGAAAAGTTTGCTCACGGTCAGAATAGTGAGGTAGAATACCGCCTGATTCGGGCCGATGGTCAGGTTATCTGGATACGCGACAGCGGCCGCGTAGAAAAAGATGCTGATCAGGAGAGCATCATTATTTATGGTGTGATTAGTGATATTACCGGACGTAAACAAGCAGAGGAGGCCCTGGCTCTGGCCCGTGATGAGGCTCTGAAAGCTAACCGGCTGAAAAGTCAGCTTTTAGCCAATGTCAGCCACGACCTACGCACGCCCCTCAGTGCTATCCTCGGATATGTAGATATGCTGCAATTTGGTGTCTATGGACCTCTTACTACCCAGCAACAAAGCATTACCCAAAAAATCATGAGCTGCACAACCCGCCTAACCGACCTGGTCAACCATTTGCTGGATCAGGCTCAACTGGAAGCAGGCACCTTGAAATTGAACCCGACTTGGTTGGCACCGGCCGGCCTTATTGACCAGGTAAAGAGTACCTTGGGCATCTTGGTCGAGGCCAAAGGATTACAATTGATCAGCGACATCGCTGCCGATGTGCCTCCTCTCGTCTGGGGTGATCCGGCCCGATTAGAACAGATTATAATTAATCTGGTCAGCAACGCCATCAAATTCACCGAGCAAGGATCGGTGCGTATCTGTATTTATCGGCCTGACGAAACCCATTGGGCTATCCAGGTGTCTGATACCGGGCCTGGCATCCCAAGCGAGGCCCATTCTTACATCTTCGAGGCCTTTCGGCAGGTGGATAATGGAGTGACGCCGAAGCAAAGTGGCACTGGGTTGGGTCTTTCGATAGTCAAACAATTGACCACATTAATGGAAGGGCAGGTTACCGTAGAAAGTAGAGTAGGACAAGGGAGCACTTTTACCGCCCTGTTACCTTTAATTCAGAAGCCGGAGGTTGTTACATGAACGACCGGTTGGCCTTGATTATCGAAGATGATCCGGACTTGGCGTTCATTTTTGCCGAGGCTTTGAAAGCTGCCGGTTTTGAAATTGAAATTATCCAGGATGGGAAGTTGGCTCTGTCCCGTTTGGCTAATACTAATCCGACGGTTGTAGTCTTGGACTTACAATTACCCCACGCTTCAGGCGAACAGATTCTTCGCCAAATTCGCACTGATAGCCGACTAATGAAGACCCGGGTCATCATCGCCTCTGCTAATTCGCTTATGGCCGAGTCCCTACGAGCAGAGGCGGATTTAACGCTGATTAAGCCCATCAGCTTTAGCCAGTTGCGCGACCTGGCTATCCGCCTGCGTCCGTCCGAATTAAGTGATTGAAGTCGTTTGGTGCTATCAGTTAAAAACCCCGCTCATAATTGTGACAACTTATTCCCTAAACCGCTGCCGTAAAAATTCCAGCGCCACAGTATCAATCAAAGTATTGTGCCAGCGCTCCTCCAGGTTTTCGATGCCGTACAAATCCCACAGAGCTTTCTTCGTAACTTCATCATAAACGCCGTTGATCTCGCCTTGATAATGGCCGCTCTTTTGCAGAATGGTCTGCAATTCGCAGGCAATGTCTTCACCGATAGGGAGCAGATCCTCGGGGGCAGACTTGGCCAGGTAGAGCCGGTGCAGATCGAGCAGGCGGCGCAGTTCGGCGATGGGTTCCACGTGGTCGTCAACACGCAGGTCAATAAAGCGATCATTGCGACCGCCGTAGCCGCCCCCGGTCCGCACCACCAGCAGCGCCGCCGATTGCTGGCCCCGGCTGTCGCCGCCGGCGGCCTGTCCGGCGGCCAGGGCAGTCACCAATCGCTCGGCCAAAGAGCCGGGGGTCGCCTCAAAGGTGCGAGCCATTGCCTCGACCGTGTCTTCGCCCACCAGAATATTCCCCGCGCAGGCGTAGCCCTCGCCGATAATGTGGCCGGCCCACGCATGGCACGCCTGGCCGGTATAAGCTGCGGCCCGCCCAAAGGCGTCTACCAGGGCCACCTGCCTTTGGCTGGAGTCGTGGTCGGCAGCCAGCAACTGTTTTAAGGCTTCCGGCCCGGTCCACCCCGCCGCCATCGAGCGCAGCCCTTCCGAGCCATAAGTGGTATTGGCCAAAGATTGGGTCGCCACCGCGCCCACCCCGGCCTGCGCCCAGGGCACTACCGAACCGACAGCCAAAAATTTGGATTGGACCACCACTCCCAAATCGCCGTTGGCCGGATCTCGCGCCACAATTGAGAAGGTTGATGGGCGGATTTTGGGTGTTGACATCTGCATAGTTACCTCCATTGAAAATAGTAATCAGTTAACAGTAAGCAGTGGACAGTGACCAGTTTGACTGCTTACTGATCACTGTCCACTGTCCTTATCCTCGATGATATGCTAAAGAATACGCAAACTGAACGGGGCACATACTATACTTTCCCAGCCCGGTTTTGTCAATCACATTTTTACGGTGAGCAGCAATTCCAAATATGAGGAGCCAGCATCCTCAGATGCGGCGGCGTTCGGCATCTTGAGGATGCCTCACTCCACGAAATTGGCGCAAATTTGCTAACCGGGTTTGCAAATTTGGAATTGCTGGTGAGCAATATAAAACTTTGACAGTTTTAACCGTCCCCATTAGAATGAAGCCCTTCGTTCTACACTCCTGGCTGTAATTTCTTCTGTCTTCCCTCCTCAAACTTCTTGATTAACCATATTTATTGGATGTTAAGGAGGAGAAATGTTTAAGAGAGACTTGTTGATTATAAGCAGCTTGATCCTGGCCGCGTTGCTCTTTGCGGCCTGTACCTCGGCGGCTCCGCCCACGGCTGCGCCTGCGCCGGGTGGGGCCGCGGAGGAGTCAGGCGCAGCCGCGACACAACCGGCCACCGCCGAGTCCCAGGCAGCGCCGGCCTCAGGTCCACGCGAGGGTGGAACCATTATCGTCGGCTTGCAGGCCGAACCGACCACGCTCGACGCGCCCCAGTTGAGCGACTACAACACGGCGCGGGCGGCGATGGGCATGTATGACAGCCTGACCCGCTTCAAGGATGAAAGCACCGAGATTGAGCCAGGGTTGGCCGAGTCCTGGGATATTTCGGATGATGGGCTGGTCTATACCCTGCACCTGCGTCAAGGGGTCAAGTTCCACGACGGCGCTGATTTCAACGCTGAGGCAGTTAAATTCAACATCGAGCGCCAAATTGTTCCCGACCATCCGGCGGCCGAATCGGGTGAGTTCCCCTATGCCGAGTTCACCTGGGGCATGCTGGATAAGGTCGAGGTTGTGGACGATGCTACCGTCAAATTGACGCTTAAAGAGCGGTTCGCGCCCTTCCTCAACCACCTGGCCATGCATCCGGCGGCGATGGTTAGTCCGGCAGCCATTAATCAGCATGGCAAGGATATCTCCAACCATCCTGTGGGTACGGGACCGTTCAAGTTTGTCAGTTGGACGCCCGGCGTAGAGGTCGTGCTGGAAAAGAATCCGGATTACTGGCGCGGCGCGCCTCATGTGGATAGGGTCATCTACCGTCCCATTATTGAGGACCAATCGCGCTTAACCGAGCTGGAGTCCGGCGGGGTCAACTTTATTGTCAACATTCCGCCCGATGACCTGGCCCGGCTGAAAGAAGATGCTCGCTTAACCACGGTTGAACAGCCCGGCATGCACGCCTGGTGGGTTGCTTTCAACCAATCTAGGCCGCCTTTCAACGATAGCAAGGTTCGCCAGGCGGTGAATTATGCGGTCAACAAAAAAGCCATCGTGGATAACCTCCTTAAGGGGACCGGCACCCTAGCCATCAATCCCCTGCCGCCGGTGGTCTGGAGTTATACCGACCAAATCCAAACCTATGATTACGACCCTGAAAAAGCCAAGCAGTTGCTAACCGAGGCCGGCTACCCCGACGGCTTCACCTGCAACTTCTGGGTGCCGGAGTCAGGTTCGGGGATGCAGCAGCCGGTCGCTATGGGCACGGCCATTCAGGCCGATCTCAAAGCCGTAGGGATTGACTGCCAAATCGAGCAGTTTGAGTGGGGAACCTATCTGGACAAAGTGATAGTGCCCCCGGACAAGGCCGAGTACGATATGTTTGAAATGTCGTGGATCGGCGATAACGGCGACCCGGACAACCATCTGTATATTTTGCTTAGCGGCGACCAGTGGCCGCCCAACGGTTATAATATGGGTTTCTACAAAAACGACAAGGTGGATGCGCTGCTGCGTGAGGCCCGCACCACCCTGGATAAGGCCAAACGGACCGAGTTGTATCAAGAAGCGCAAAAGCTCATCGCCGAAGACCCGCCCTGGCTGCTGGTGGATCACGAAGCTCAGATTGTGGTGATGGATAAGAAGATCAAGGACTTTAAACTCCATCCCACCGGCCCTTTCCGCTTTGAGAATGTGTGGATTGAGGAATAAGATAAGATTACAGGGTAGCAGGTAGCAAGTTGCAGAGTAGCAGCCTAACCGATTGCGACCCTGCTACTCTGCAACTCTGTTGTATGTAAGAGTATTGCTTGATGACTCGCTACATTCTTCAAAGAATTCTTAGCCTGTTGCCGGTATTGGTGGGTGTCACCTTGCTGGTTTTCCTGGTCATGCAGTTAGCTCCCGGCGACCCGGCCCAGATCATGCTGGGGCCAAAGGCCACCGAAACTTCTTTAACGCAACTGCGCCACGAGTTGGGCCTCGATCAACCGCTGCACATCCAGTATAGCCGCTGGGTAACCCGGGTGCTGCAAGGCGATTGGGGGCGCTCTATCCAGCTCAAGCGGGAAGTGCTGCCCTTCATCCTGGAACGCTTCCGTAACTCGGCTTATCTGATGGCCCTGGCCGTCTTGTTGGCCTGTGTCGTGGGTATCCCGGCCGGCATTCTCTCTGCTGTTCGCCAATATTCGGTGGGAGACCGCCTGGCCATGATTTTGGTCTTAATGGGCTTCTCCGTGCCCGTCTTCTGGCTGGGGATAATCCTCCAGATTGTGTTCGGGCTTAAACTGGGTATTTTGCCGGTCTCCGGCCTACAATCGGCGGGGCAGACCGGCGCCGCCGATTTGCTGCTCCATCTTGTTTTACCGGCACTCACCCTGGCGACCGGGGCAACCGCTATCATCGCCCGCATGACCCGCTCCAGCATGCTCGAAGTCATCCGGCAGGATTACATCCGCACGGCCTGGGCCAAAGGGTTGGCCGAACGCCTGGTCATCAACCGCCATGCCTTGAAGAACGCTCTGATCCCGGTGATCACCATCGTTGGCTTACAGGTAGGCTACCTGCTGGGGGGTGACATTCTGGTTGAGACCGTTTTTTCCTATCCGGGCATCGGCCTGGCCATGGTCAACGGCATCCTGGCCAGGGATTTTCCCCTGGTCCAGGGCGCTATTCTCCTGGTGGCGTCCTCCTACGTGCTCATCAATCTGGCCGTAGATGTGGCTTACGCTTACCTAGACCCGCGCATCCATTATGAGCAGTGACTCCGTAACCCATCCAGCCAGCCAACCTTTTCAAGCTGCCCCGGTAACGGCGGCATCCTCAGGCCGCAGCCCGATGATGGTTGCCCTGCGCCGGCTTCGCCGAGACCATCTGGCGATAGCTGCCGCCCTTTTTCTGCTGTTAGTGACCATCGTCAGTCTGCTCGCACCCATGTTAGCCCCACGAGACCCCATTGCTACCGATTTGAGCCAGCGCCTGGTCCCGATCGGTACGCCCGGCTATCCTTTGGGGGCCGACGATTTGGGCCGCGACATCCTGAGCCGCTTGATCTGGGGCGGGCGCATCTCGTTACTCATCGGCTTTAGCGCCGTCATCGTAGCTATGGTTCTGGGGATCTTGATTGGCCTGGTCGCCGGCTACTTCGGCGGCTGGCTGGACGCGCTGATTATGCGCTTCATTGACATTCTGCTGGCCTTTCCGGCGATTCTGCTGGCCATTACCATTGTCGCTTCGCTGGGGCCGGGGCTGCGCAACTCGATGTTGGCCATCAGCATCGTCGGCATTCCCTACTATGCTCGGATTGTACGCAGCAGCGTGCTGTCCCTGCGCGAGCAGGAGTTTGTCCATGCGGCCCGGCTCATTGGGGCCACGCACCGGCGCATCCTGGCCCAGCACGTGCTGCCAAACACCCTGGCCCCCTTGATCGTGGCCGCTACCCTGGATGTCGGCTTTATGATTACGGCCGCAGCGGGTTTGAGCTTCCTGGGGCTGGGCGCGCAGCCGCCTACCGCCGAATGGGGCGTGATGCTGAGCCAGGGACGACAATTTATCCGTAATGCGCCCCATTTATCAATTTTGCCTGGCACAGCTATCTTCCTGGTCATCCTGGCGCTCAATTTCCTGGGCGACGGCTTGCGCGACGCTTTGGATCCACGCCTGCGGGAGTAATCTCTAATTATGACCACCATTCGTTCCTTCATCGCCATTGAGCTTTCCGACGAAGCCCATGCGGCCCTGGCCGACCTGCAAAGCCGTCTCAAAAGAGTCGCTCCGGCTCAGATAGTACGCTGGACTGCCCCGGAGAGTATTCACCTGACCCTGCACTTTTTGGGTGATATAGCCCCGGACACAGTCTCCGAAATTTCCTCGCTGATGGAGCAGGTTGCAGCAGTTCACCCGCCCTTTACCCTGACTCTCGGCGGGCTGGGTTGTTTTCCCAACACCCGGCGGCCGCGGGTTGTTTGGGCCGGCGTTGCGGGACAGACAGATATTCTGGCCCGACTCCAAGGCGAATTGGGCGAAAAATTGAAAACCCTGGGCTTCACCCTCGATACTCGCCCGTACTCGCCTCATTTAACCCTGGGCCGGGTGAAAGATGGAGTCCCCCAGAGACAATTGGCTCAGTTAGGGCAGGCGCTCGAACAAACTCAGCCCACGGTCGGATCACTGGCTGTCTTGCCGGTATCTGAAATTAGCCTGATGAAAAGCGAACTCAAATCCGCCGGCGCGGTCTATACTCCCCTGGCCTTAGCCAGGCTGGCCTCCGCTTCATAACTATCATCCCCAAAGACTTATTCGTAATTGCTAATCACTTTTGACAAATAACTTTGTGTAAATTATATTTTGTAGTACAAAATATTTATTGTATAAACTATTTAACACCTAGAAGGGCAGATTTCTATGGAAGTTTTGGTTTCTTCCAGGGAAGAGCGGATAAGAGCCATCCACGACGCTTTTATGGCCTTGATGTGGATATCTAAGCGACAATTCGCCCACCGCCTGCAGAAGTTTGGTCTCACGCATCCTCAATTTATGACTCTGGCTACCCTGACCGCGCATGCGGAAGCTTGTACCATGCGCGATTTGATCAACGTCATGTTTCAAGATGCGCCGACAATGACCGGGGTGATTGACCGGCTGGTAAAAATGAAACTCGTTGAACGGACTCGCAGTGAGGTGGACCGCCGCGTGGTTTTGGTCAAGGCAACCCCGGCGGGCAGCGAATTAGCCAGGCAGATTGAGGAACAAACGCTCTGTGATGCTGAAATCGGTTTTGCCAAACTGACCGATGAGGATTTAAGCGCCCTGGAGCAACTGTTGAGATATATTTTGCGGATGCAAATTGGGCGCTTTACCTCGTTATCGGATGCAGACTTGGATGCTGAGATTGAAAAGTTACGCCGCTTTAGACGTGACCCCATTCATTATGCCAGGCTGGAGCACGAAGGATAAGCTGGAGGAGTCTATTTTGGAGCGCCTATAAACGCAGCAGTTATTTTTGACACAGTAGAACATTTGTACTATTATTTTTATTCCACGCTTTAAAACTTTAGAGTCAACTTCAGAAATTTTTTGAACTGTTTAACCCAGACTACAACTTTAGGATGATGCCTGTTCTCCTCAATCGAGGTATACTTTACTTTGGCTTTTTAGCGAAAGAGTCAAAACGGCCAGCCTAACTCGAATAACTCTAAAATCTGTTATGTGCCGGAGGTAAAATTTTCATGAAACAATTTATGCCTTCCTTGTTTATTCTGCTGCTGGGGGTGGTAATTTTCACCACTGGCTGTGGCGGTTCACAAGGACAACAAGCTGTAGCTCAGGCAGCGCCGCCTGAAGAAGAGAAAGTCGTTCCCGTAGAAGTTGCGGTCGCTCAAAGGGGCCAAATGGCGTTGGTGCTTGATTATGCCGGCACGCTTGAGGCTAAAGACAGTCTTAACATTATGCCTGGCGCAAACGGCCGCATCGAGTCGGTTATGATCGAAACCGGCGATGAAGTGCAGGCCGGCGACCCGATTGCGATTATTGAAGATGACACCTACCTGGCCCAACTCAAGCAAGCGGAAGTGGCTGTAACCTCGGCCAGGCTCAACCTGGCTAAAATGGAGCTGGGCTCCCGGCCCGAGGAGATTGCGGCGGCTCAGGCAGCCGTCGAACTGGCCCGGGCTGCCCTCAACGACGTGGCCACTATCAACGACGACGAGCGCACCCGCTCCGTTGCCGATTTGGCCAGGGCCGAAGCCGAGTTGAAAGCCGCACAGAGCGAGTACGACAAGATCGCCTGGGCCGGCGATGTCGGCCAGACGCCTCAGGCGATTCGCTTGCAGCAGGCCACTATCGCCTACCAGAATGCGCTGGCTCGCTACAATCTCGACACCAACCCCAGCGACTCTCAATTGGCCCCGTTAATGCTGCAGCAGGCTCAGGCCGAACTGGCTTTGGCCTTAAAACTCCAACCGTACCGGCAAATTGATTTCGAGGCAGCGCGGGCGGCCATTCAGCAGGCCGAGGCTGCTCTGGAATTGGCTAACATCCAGCTCGGCGAGGTCGTTATCAAGGCGCCCTTCGATGGCATCGTTGCCGAACTCAATATCAGCCAGGGCAGCCGGGTTAGCCCGCAGACGAATGTGGCCTCTTTTATCTCCAAAGAGATCGAGGTTGTGGTCAATGTACCCGAAAACCGGATTGGTCAAATTAAAGAGGGGCAAAACGCCGCCCTGCAAATGACGGCTTATCCCGGCCAGAGCTTTCCGGGAGTGGTCAGCAGCATTGCGCCGGTAGCCAACAAAGATACCCGCACCTTTGAAGTCAAAATCACCCCCACCAAAGGCGCCGACCTGCTTCACAGCGGCATGTATGCGAATGTGTCCATTCTGGCTGAGGAAAAACAAAACACCCTGCTGGCCCCACGCACGGCCGTCTTCGATACCGGCAACCAGCCCCTGGTCTATGTAGTTAACGATGACAACACCGTAGAGCAGCGCCCTGTCAGCACCGGACTTTTTGATAAAGAAAACATTGAAATTCTGTCAGGACTCAAACCCGGCGAAACGGTTGTCACCGCCGGGCAGTCAAACCTGACCGATGGGGCCAAAGTGGAATTAACCAACGACCCGCGCATTGCCAAGTAAACCACGTTCGGCGTTTGAGTGTTAAACGTTGAACGAAAGGAATAAATGATTTATGGGATTAACAAGACTATCCATTTACCGGCCGCTGACCATGCTGATGATCATCCTGGCCCTGGTAGTGATGGGCTATCGCGCGTTTACCTTCCTCCAACTTGACAGCTTTCCCAAAGTAGATTTTCCCTTTGTGACTGTTGTCACCATCTTTCCCGGCGCATCACCTGAAGATGTGGAGGATTTGGTGGTCAAGCCCATTGAGGATGCCGTGGCCGGGATTGCCGGGATTGACCAATTGACCTCCCGCTCAACCGAAGGGCTGGCTACCGTTACCATCGCTTTTGTGGAAGGCACCGACGGCAACCAGGCCGCCATTGACGTGGAACGCCAGGTGGCGACGGTGCGCGGTCAACTTCCCACCGAAGCCGAAGACCCCACCATTATCAAAGCCGACATCAACGCCATTCCGATTATGGTCGCCACCCTGAGTGGACCCCAGAGCCAGGACACCCTGTTCGAAATTGCCAATGAGGCCCTTAAAAGCCGGCTGCAAGCCATCTCGGGCGTAGCTTCAGTGAGTGTAAGTGGCGGGCGCGAGCGCGAAATCCAGATTCAGGCTGACCCGGCCAAATTGGCCGCTTACGGCCTGCCCTTCAGCGCCATCCAGCAAGCGGTTTCCGCCAACAACGTCACCTTCCCGGCCGGTTCAGTGGATGAGGGCCGCCTCAAAACCTCTATCCGCTCGGTTGGCGAATTTACCAATATTGAAGAGATCGAAAATGTCGTCGTCAAGAATGAAACCGGCAAAGGCGGCGGCCTGGTTTACCTGCGTGACGTGGCCACCGTGAGCGAAGGCTTAAAAGACCGGGAGCAGATTCTCCGTAACAACGGGCTGGATGCGGTCAGCGTTAACGTCACTAAAACCAGCGACTCCAATACCGTCGAAGTAGCCAATGGCGTGCGCCAAGCGATTGAGGAGTTTCAAAAAGACCTCCCGGCCGGCGCAGAACTTTCAATCGTGCTCGACGGCTCCGAGTTTATCCGCGAATCGGTGGCGGCGGTCCAGGAAGACCTGGTAATGGCCATTCTGATTACTGGCCTGGTCATGTTAGTCTTCCTGCACACCATCCGCAGTACCTTCATTGTGCTGCTGGCCATCCCCACCTGTATTATGGTCACTTTCCTGGTGATGTGGATCTTGGGTTTTAGTCTAAACCAATTAACCCTGCTGGCCTTAACTCTGGTCATCGGCATCCTGGTAGACGACTCCATCGTGGTCATCGAGAACATCGAGCGCCACCTTAAGATGAAAAAGCCTCCCCAACAGGCTGCCCTCGATGGCCGTTCCGAAATTGGACTGGCCGCCATCACCATTACCCTGGTGGACGTGGTGGTGTATTTGCCGGTGGCCTTTACTTCAGGCATTATCGGCCAGTTTTTCTTCTCCTACGGCGTCACCATTGCCGTAGCCACCCTGGCTTCGCTCTTTGTTGCCTTTACCCTGACCCCGATGCTGGCTGCCTTCTGGATGAAAGACGAAAGCCAGCCGGAAGAAGCGCCGCGCGGCCTGGGCAAATTCTTCGGCATTCTCTTTAAGCCGATTACTTGGCTGTGGAATGGGTTTATCCGCTTGTGGGAAGCCGGGTTTGATGCCCTGGTCAGTTTCTACGGCCTGACCTTACGCTTCTTCCTGGCCAACTTCTTCACCCAGGCCCTGGCCGTTATTATTGCCATCGCCGCCCTGGCCGGTGGGATT
Organism: Anaerolineales bacterium; assembly: GCA_015075185.1. Classification (GTDB taxonomy): domain Bacteria; phylum Chloroflexota; class Anaerolineae; order 4572-78; family J111; genus DSQQ01. Next base: position 57,213 of record JABTUW010000002.1, read on the forward strand.
TACCTGGTCATTGGCGGTTTTGTCGGCAGTGAATTCTTCCCCCAGCAAGATGATGGGCAGCTTCAGATCAGTGTCAGGATGCCGCCCGGCACTAACCTGGAGGCGACCGATCGGGCTGCCCGCCAGGTGGAGCGCATCGTCCTCAACGAAGTGCCCGAGGTCGCCACGATCCTGACCCGCGTTGGTTCGCGGGGGGGCGGCGGCGGCTTTGGCGGCGATTCCGGTAGCGGGTCCAGCTCGGCCACGATTGACCTGCGTTTGGTTGATAAAGCCGACCGGCAGCGCACCACGACCGATATCGCCAATCTCTTGCGGCCCTTGCTGGCCAAAATTCCCGAGGCCAACACCTCCGTCGTGTTACAGGCTGGCGCAGGCGGCGGTGGCGGCGGCAGTCCCATTCAGGTGCGAATTTCTGGGCCGGATCAGAGCGTTTTGATTGACCTGGCCAACAAGATTGAAGCTGTGGCCAAAACTGTACCCGGTGCGGTTGAGGTGCGCAATACGGATGCTGCTCGTGCGGTCGAGGCCCAGCTCATCGTTAATCGCGACCGCGCGCTTGACCTGGGTTTGTCTCCGGCACAAGTCGCCACCACCTTGCGCACAGCAGTTAGCGGCAACACCGTCGGCCAGTTCAACCCGCCCGATGCCAACGAGATTGATATTACGATGCGAGTGGCTGAAACAGCTCGCCAGGATTTGAGCCAGTTGCTGCGATTGCCCCTGGGTTATCGTGACGGCCAGCCTATCACCCTGGAGCAGGTGGCCGAGGTGCAGCGCGAACAGGCTCCGGCGCTCATCACCCGCGCCGACCGCCAGCGCGTCCTTTCCGTCGGCAGTAATATCTCCGGCCGGACCATTGGTGAAGTGACCGACGCCATGGAAGCAGCGATCAATGCTCAAGTTAGTTTTCCGCCCGGTTACGCTTTTGAGTTTATCGGCCAGTCGGAACAGCAGCGCGAATCCTTTGCTCAATTGGGGCAGGCGCTGCTTTTGGCCGTGGTCTTGATTTATATGCTGCTGGTGGCGCTCTTCCAAAGCTGGCTGCACCCGCTGGCAATTATGTTCTCCCTGCCGGTAACGTTGGTGGGCGCGTTTGGTGGTTTGTGGCTAACCGGCAACACGCTGAATATCATTTCCATCCTGGGGATCATTTTGCTCACCGGCGTGGTCACCAAAAACGCCATCCTCCTGGTTGACTTCACCAACGTACTGCGTGAGGAGCGGGGTTACACCCGCAAGGCAGCCCTGATCGAAGCGGGTAAGCTGCGTCTGCGCCCGATTATCATGACGACGGCGGCCATCGTCTTTGCCCTGCTGCCGCTGCTGCTGGGCACCGGCGCCGGCGCGGAAGGTCGCGCCCCGCTGGCGGCAGTCGTTATTGGCGGTAATATCTCTTCCACAGCTTTGACCCTGATCCTGGTCCCGGTAGTCTACAGTTTTCTGGATGGGGCCGGCGGCTTGACCACCCGCCTGTTCAGAAAAATCTTTGGCCTGCGCGAGCCGAAAAGGGGACCACAGGAAACCGAGAAACCTCCGGAACGCGAAACGATTCCCGCCCCGCGCCGGCCCGCGCCGCAATCCGGCTCGGCCATCTCGCTCAACCCGGCCAAACCGGAAACCGGGCCTGATGCAGCTTAGAAGTTAAGGACCATAATGAAAAAACATCTTGGGATTTTACTCTCTATTTTTCTACTCACCGGGTGCGGCCTGACCCACGAAGCCGAAGGCGAACACCTCAAACCACTCGACCCGGCCCAGTGGCCGACCCCCAAAGCAGCTCAGGTGGCCGCCTCGCCGACCCCTTTCCCCAAGGCTACCCTGCCCGTCGAGCCTTCACCCTCGGCCGAGGTGGCCGCTGCGGAAACTCCGTCGCCCACTCCTGCTACCGCCGAAGCGGCTGCCGTGCCTGTTGCGACCCCGGCCTCGGCTCAGGCTGGCGCTGGCAATAATGATCTGGTGGCTGCCCTGGCCAATCAGGCGCTGAATCAATTCTCCATTGTGGCTACGGGTATTGCCACTGCGCCAGATTTATCCATTCGCAGTGGGCCGGGCGCAAATTATTCCTCCGTTAGAGCCATTCAACCGGGCGATGTATTTGGAATTTTAGGCAAAAACTCCGGCGGCGATTGGGTTTATGTGATTGGCGCGTCCCTGTCTCCGGGTTGGCTGCCAACCAGCAGCATCCGCGTTGTTGGTTCGTTAGATCAAGCCCCGGTTTTGCCGCCCAATCCCATAGCTGCCCTGGTCCAGAGTTCTTCAGCCACTTCAGTAGAAGGCACGGAAGTTGCTGTGCTGACCAGCAGCCAGCCAGCCTTAGCCGCCAATCTAACTCCGGTGACAACGGCTCAAGTTAACAACGAGGGCCTGAATATGCGTCAGGGACCGGGGGCCAGCTACGAACGGATCGCCACTCTGGCCCATAACGACAAAGTAACCATCTTGGCTCTCAACCCCCGTAAGGATTGGGCCTTGGTAGAAACGGGCAGCCAGCAGCGAGGCTGGGTTTCGCTGACCTACCTGGCGATTAACGGCTCTGTGGCCGATGCGCCTATCGTTCCGGCGGCGGCGTTGAATCAGGCCGGTTCAACCAGCGAGGTTACCTCTACTGCTAATCCGGCCCAATCCGCAACTGCCAGCGGCGAAATCGCTGCCGTCGTACCTGTAGCTGATAAACAATCGGCCAATTCGGCTGCAACCTTCGGCAACCTCGGTTCCGTAGCTACCGCCAAAACCGTCCGTGACCCGGTGGATGTCCGCCCCGGGCCAGGGACCGACTACGCGCCGATAGATGAGCTGCGGTTAAGCGATGAAACCATTCCTATCCTGGCGGTTGATAGAAGCCGCCAGTGGGTCTTGGTCAACCCGGTCAGCGCCCAGCCCGGCTGGGTAGCCCTGAGCGATTTGAATGTCGAGGGTTCGTTGGAAAGCGCGCCACAGGTTGATACTGCCTGGGTTGAAAGCAACGCCGTCGAAGTCCGGCGGGGGCCGGGCATTTATCATGATGTTGTTGGCGTGCTGTCTATTAAAACCCTGGTCTCCGTGTTGGGCCTGGACGACAGCAAAAGTTGGGCTTTAGTCAAAGCTATCCCGGCGGGTGGCCTGGGCTGGGCGCCAATCAATTTTCTCAGTTTGGCGGGCCGCTGGTCTGATCTGCCCAAAGCGCCTGATCTGCCCTTACCCGGCGACAGCGCCGCAGCCAGTCAAACGGAGGCCCCGCCATTTGTGCCGGCCCGGCCCATCAGTGAAAGCAAAATTGTTTTCCAGCGCTCCAGCGGCGGCGATATTATGGTCATCAATCCCGATGGGACCGGTCTGCGCCGCCTGACCAGTGGCATTGATCCGGTTCTCTCACCCGATGGTCAGACCGTAGCTTTCACCCGCTGGGAAGGCGAGACTGGCTCGGTCTGGCTGATTAATTTAGATGGTACGAATGAGCGCTCCATCATCGGCTTTGTCAAACAGGCCAAAGGGCCGGACTGGTCGCCTGATGGCACACAGCTTGTCTTCAACTTTCAAACCGGAGGCCGGACAGAACCAAAAACCGAGTGTTTTCCGGTAGGCGAAGGCAAGTCGTCGCCGCCGCGTCCGCCGCGCAATGCCACCGACTTCAAGGTTTCGTTTGGCAGCAATGGTCCTCAGTTTTGCTGGAAACTGCCGCCCGATCCCCATTGGGGGCTGCGGGTGGTGAATGTGGCTGATGGTAAGTTTAAGGATGTGGATGGCGGGACATACGCCTTTCGTCCGGCCTGGGACCCGGGCCAAACCTGGCGAATTGTCTCTGATGGCGGGCGCGGCCTCCTGGAAGTGGATGTGAACCGGGATTACCGGCAAAGCATCACCGGCGAACTCAACGACGGCTCGCCGGTCTTCTCGCCCGACGGGCGCTACCTGGCCGTGACCCTGGGCCAGCAGGGCGGCGGTCCCGGCTGGGACATCTTCCGGCTCAATGCCAATGGCACAGGCCGGGCACGCTTGACCCAAACGCCTCTCTGGGAAACCGCTGTGCCGGGCAATAACCAGGCCTGGAACAACGTTGCCCCGGCTTGGTCGCCCGACGGCTCGCAACTTGCTTTTCTAACCGACCGTACCGGCCGCTGGGAAATCTGGGTGATGAACGCCGATGGCTCCAACCCGCATCCCCTCTTTTCGGATGAGGTCAACGACCAGCTTCAGCTTACCTATAATTTTGTAGATGAACGGGTTTTGAGCTGGCGGTGATTCAGGTAGACAGTAAACAGTAGACGGTAGACAGGGTTCAGAATTTTCGATACGACCTTCGCTGCGCCCTTCGACAAGCTCAGGACAAAGCTACGGTCTACTCAGGGTGCTCTGACAAAGTTAAAAAAACAAGGCCGGCGAGAATAATTGCTCACCGGCCTTGTTGTTCGCCTGGTAGGTCAAGCTTAAGCTTGACCTACTTTACTTAGCCCGTTGGGCGGCAGCCGTTAGGGCTCGCTTCACAAACACCGGGGCCATCGCCTTGCGATACTCAGCGCTGGCGTGAATATCGCCGATGATGTCGTCGCCTAAATCGTTCAACACAGCGTGAGCCGCCGCAGCGATATTGTCTTCGCTCAGCGGTTTGCCGATTAGCGCGGCTTCAACAGACTTGGCCCTGGTTGCGGAGGGAACCAGACCGCCGACAGCCACGCCGGCGGCGGTGCAACTGCCGCCGCTCACGGTGACAATGGCCGCCGCGCCGACCATAGCATAGCGTGATGCCGGGTTGAACAGCTTGGTGTAAGCCGACCCGCTCCCAGCGCCGCTTTTAACCACCTCAACAGCAGTGACAATCTCGCCGTCAGCTAAGGCCGTGGCAAAGAGGCCGGTAAAGAAATCATCGGCCAAGATGGTGCGGTTGCCATTCGGCCCGGTCACGTGAATCTTCGCGCCCAGAGCGGTCAAGACGGTCGGCAGATCCGAGGCGGGGTCAGCATGGGCAATGTTACCGCCGATGGTTCCCCGGTTGCGCACCTGCGGGTCGCCAATCATACCGGCGGCCTCAGACAAGACGGTAGGTACATCCGCGGAGGCGGCGATCAAGGCATGGGGCGTCAGCGCGCCGATACGGACGGACCCATTACTGGCCGAGATACCCTTCAGTTCGCTGATCCGGCCAATGTCAATCAACGTGCCCGGATCGGCCAAGCGTAGGTTCATCACCGGGATGAGGCTGTGCCCTCCGGCCAAGACCTTGGCCCCACTGTGCTGTCTGAGCAGGGAAACGGCTTCGGCCAGCGAAGTGGCTTTGTAATAATCAAATTTTGGCGGATACATCAGTTACCTCCTCCATTTGCGCTCTTGATAGCGTTGTAGATTTTCTCCGGGGTCAGAGGCAAGTCAATGTGCTTAATGCCGAGTGGGGACAGCGCATCCATCACCGCATTGGCGATGGCCGGGGTGGCGGCAATGGTCCCCATTTCGCCGGCGCCTTTCACCCCCAGCGGGTTGTGCGGTGACGGCGTTTCTGTCCGGCCCACTTCAGCCGTTACCAGCCGGTCAGCCCGCGGCATGGCATAATCCAGCAGCGAGCCGCTTAAAAGCTGGCCGTTCTCATCGTACACACCGTTCTCCCACAAGGCCTGGCCAATGCCCTGTACAATCCCGCCGACAATCTGCCCCTGGACAATGAGCGGGTTGACCACATGCCCAACATCATCCACGGCGATGTATTTTTGGATAGTGACTTCGCCGGTATCGCGGTCAACTTCAACCTGGGCGATGTGGGCGCTGTTGGGGAAGGTAAAGTTGGCCGGGTCGTAAAAGGCGGTCTCTTCCAGGCCGGGTTCCAAACCGGCCGGCAAATTGTGGGCGGTATAGGCCGCCAGGGCAACTTCGGCAAAGCCTTTGGCCCGGTCGGGCGCTCCCTTGACGTGAATTTTGCCGGTGGCTTGATCGTAAACCATATCTTCTTCGGCCGCTTCCAGTTGGTGGGCGGCAATTTTGATCGCCTTTTGACGGACCTTCTCCGCACTTTTAACCAAAGCCGTGCCGCCGACACTGGTGCTGCGGCTGCCGTAGGTCCCCATACCCTGGAGCACGCGGGCGGTATCCCCGTGGACAACTTCAATGTCCTCCATAGCTATGCCTAACTCGTCGGCCACGATTTGAGCAAAGGTGGTTTCGTGTCCCTGGCCATGAGTATGCGACCCGGTCAGGACGCTTACTTTGCCGCTCGGATGCACCCGCACGACGCCACATTCCCAGAAACCCACCGCCGAACCCAACGAACCGGCCACTGCCGAGGGAGCCGGGCCGCTGGCCTCAATCGCGCCACAGACGCCAATACCCACCAATTTGCCAGCTTTTCGAGCTTCGGCTTGCGCCTGGCGCATGCCGCTGTAATTGGCCATTTCTACGGCTTTGTCGAACAGTTTGTTATAGTCGCCGCTGTCATACAGGAAAGCAACCGGGGTTTGATAGGGGAATGCTTCTTTGGGAATGAAATTCTTGCGCCGGATCTCAATGGGGTCCATGCCCAGTTCCTGGGCGGCTATATCAACGAGACGTTCAAGCAAGTACGCCGCTTCGGGCCGACCTGCGCCGCGATAGGCGTCAACCGGCACAGTGTTGGTCAAGGTGCCCCACATTTCACCCCAGATGCCCTTCATTTGATACAGGCCGGAGAAGAGGGTGATATACAGGGCGGTCGGGATCAGGGGGGCCATGGTAGACAGATAAGCCCCATTGTCGGCCCAGGTTTGCACATGCAGCCCGGTGAAGGTGCCATCTTTTTTGAGGGCCAGCTTGGCCTTGGTGATATGGTCGCGCCCCTGCGAGTCGGTCATCATAGCTTCACTCCGGGTGCTGACCCATTTGACCGGGCGATTTAGTTGGCGGGCCGCCCAGGGGACAATGATCTCTTCGGGGTAGTGGAAAATTTTGCTCCCGAAGCCGCCGCCCACATCCGGGCTGATGACCCGCAGTTTATGCTCCGGGATGCCCAGGGTAAAGGCGCCTAACAGCAGGCGGATAATGTGGGGGTTCTGGCTGGTGGTCCAGACAGTCATTTCTCCCATCGCCGCATTCCATTGAGCCGCAGCAGCTCTCGGTTCCATGGCATTGGGGATAAGCCGTTGATTAATTAGCTCAAGCTCCACCACGTGCTCCGCCTCGGCGAAAGCCTTATCGCAGGCCGCTTTATCCCCTAAAGCCCAGGTATAGCTGACATTGTCAGCTATATCATCGTGAACCAGCGGCGCGCCCGGTTCAGCGGCGGCTTTAGCCCCAACAATGGCCGGCAACTGCTCGTAATCCACTTCGATCAAATCGAGCGCGTCGTAGGCAATGTAAGCACTTTCGGCCACTACGGCGGCAACACCATCCCCCACGTGACGCACTTTGTCTACCGTTAAAGGCCAGCGAGTCGGCACTTTAATATCAGGCACCAGCCAGCCGCAGGGCAGCTTGCCCACGCTGGCATCAATCAAATCCTGGCCGGTGTACACTGCCAGCACGCCGGGCAAAGCTCTGGCTTTCTCGGTATTAATGCTTTTGATTTTAGCGTGGCCGTAGGGGCTGCGTTTGATGGCCAGGTGAACCATGCCGGGCAACTGAACATTGGCTACATAGCCGCCCTTACCCTGGATAAAACGGGGATCCTCAACACGCTTGATGCTTTGACCCACATACTTCGTCATCATGCACCTCCTGCCGTGGCTCTGGCCGCCTGCTGGACCGCCCGGACAATGTTATCGTAGCCGGTGCAGCGGCAGATGTTCCCCTCCAGCCCGTGCCGAATTTCGGCCTCACTGATATTTGGATTGTTTTCAACCAGTTTGGTCGCGGCCATGATCATGCCGGGAGTGCAATAGCCGCATTGCAAGCCGTGATTATCCCAGAAAGCTTGCTGCATGGGGTGTAGCGTGCCATTTTTGGCCAACCCCTCAATGGTGGTAATTTCGGAGCCGTCGGCTTGAACGGCCAGGGTAGTGCAGGATTTTACAGACACTCCATCCATGTGGATGGTACACGCGCCACACTGGCTGGTATCGCAGCCAATATTGGTTCCCGTCAGGCCCAACCCATCACGCAGGAAATGAACCAACAGCGTGCGCGGTTCAACATCCCTCGTATAGGTTGTCCCGTTCACTTTTACCGTAATTTCAGTCATCGAAACCGCCTCCTTCTTTGGATTATAGATTTTAGATTTTGGTCAGTTTTTGTGCATCCTATCCAATTTCTTCCTCTACTTTACTAACCTCTATCCCCCTATCTGCTATTATCTGCTAATACCCCCTCCTTTCCCAGACTTCCTTGGCTACTTTACGGGCAATGGCGTTCATCCACCAGTTGAGCACAACTAACGACCCTAAAAAGATGAGACCGGCCGCAATCAACTTGGGGCGCTGCGGCGCTGGCACCAGATCATCAACCAGATGTTTAGCAACGCCCATCGTAAATTCTACTTGGGAGGGACCGCTAGCCTCCGCTGCTTGAGGCTGCATTCCAACTAAAGCCTCTTCGGCATGGTGGCTGGCGCTGGCTTGCACCCTGGCTTTAATCTGTTCGTGCAAACCGTCAAGGCTCTGCCGGGTCAGGGCCTTGGCCGAGCTGTCGAGCAGCCGCTGCCCGACACTGGCAATACGGCCACCCACCTGAGCTTCGCCCGTGTAATGCATCAGGGTTGTCTCTCCCTGGTCTTCCAAACGAACTTCTCCCACCCCTTTCATGAAGCCAGGCGCACCTTTGCCATCAACCTGCATGCGATAGCTCTCCGGGGGGTTAATGTTAGAGAGATTAACAATACCCTCAAACTGCCCCTGAACCGGGCCAACCCGGATTTTTAGAGCGCCTTTGTATTCGTTTTCGCCGATTTGTTCCAGCTTTTCACAACCGGGCATCGTCCGGGCCAGCACCTCTGGATCCAAAAGCGCTTGCCAAACAGTCTCACGCGGGGCATCAAAGGTATAGGTACCTTCAAGTTTCACTACTTGTTCCTCCTCAAAGAGTCAAAACGATTAAGCTAAACACGGGGCATATTTCCCGTGCCAGCGTCAAGCCATGAATTTTGATAATCTTAACAGCCGCAGATCAGCACCAGAAGATTGAACTTGAATTGAACAAACTTTATTCAAGCCCTTATATTGTGTAATGGGGGGTCTTACTTGAAGTTTCGAGGGAAATTCTAACATAGGCTCAAACCTGTGTCAAATACAATTTTGGCTGATACTTGCTTTCCATTTACATTGACTTACAATATCAGCGACTTAAACTACTACCGAGGCACAAGAGCTATGGAAATCAAGGTTTATGCTACACTGCGGGATGTTGTGGGTGGCTCCAGCGTCCAATTTGACGGCGTATCGGAAATGACAGTGGGCCAGATGCTCGAAGCTTTATGCGCCAAGTTTCCGGCCCTCATCCCCAAGCTGCATACCAACGGGCACGACCTTCACCCGGCGATCCACATCCTGGTCAACGGCCGGGATATGCGTTATATCAACGGCCTGGAGACTTTAGTGACGGCTAAAGACAACGTCCGCATCTTTCCGCCGGTCGGCGGGGGGCTGCGTTGAAACTCACCTTTGGCGTGCCCATGACAGCAATGAAAGGGTATCTGATCGATCTAGGAGCGGCCGAGATCGCTGAAAACGTGCTGGCCGCTGACCAGTGGCAGGCAGTAGTCAGGAAGAGTGAGCCGGCCAGGATTGGTTCGCTGGTCGCCGGCCGCATCGAGGTTGAGTTTTCCGGCGACGAAACGGCCATTGCCGCCTTACTCGAAAAGTTGCACTGGAAAACCTTGCGCGGCGGCGGCTGAGGGGAAATCTAGATAAAAGAATTGAGAAATAAAAACAGTAGCGAGAGCATTTACTCCTCGCTACTGTTCTTTTATCAGGGTGTCAATTCATCAGCAAACCGAGTTAGCAAGTCAATGTTCTGACTACTGACTACTATCTGCTAAACAATCTCCAGCTCTTTCAGTTTGCTCTCCGGCACCACGCCGTTAACCCAACCACGGTCGGCGTAATACTCTGCCAGCATCTTGTCCAGCTCACTGACGTGGCCCTCGGAGCCGGGCATGGTGCTCGGTTCGTCGGTGAAACGCTTGGGCAGGTAGTCCGAGCCTTCGCGGAAGCCGGCCTGGTTATTGTAGTAACGTTCCAGGTTGTAGATGCGCTCGCCGCACTTGAGCATTTCTTCCACACTGTAGTTCAAGCCGGTTACCGCGTTGAACTGAGCGGTGTACTCGTCCATGCCCATCCCAAAAGCGGAGAACTTGCACAGATCCAGCGAGTCGGATACGGCATGGACATCCTGGAAGATCTTGGTCAGCTTGCCCTTGCCTTCCCAGGCCAGTGGATCAACCTTGAGCGAACCGAAGGGCATCACCCCCAGTTCGGCGGCGGGGGTGTAAGCCCGCAGGTGGCAGGCGCCGCGGTTGCTGGTGGCGTAGGCAATACCCATACCTTTCAAACCGCGCGGGTCGTAGGCGGGAATACCCTGGCCTTTGACCGTCATGGAAATTTCGGGGTGGCCCCAGGCTTTGGCAGCCAATGCGCCCCCATTCGCCAGTATGTCGCCCACACCCTGGCGATAGACCAACTTCTTAATAGCTTCGACCATGCCCAGGGTGTCGCCCCACTCCAGCTTGCCGCCGCCGTTGGTGTAGCCGCGCTGGCTGGCTTCCATGTATACTGCCAACACCTGGCCGATTTCGATAGCGTCGAAGCCGTAGTCGTTGGCCAGGTCAATCATATAAGCCACTGCCCCAATATCGTCGTTGCCGCAGTTAGCCCCCAGCGACCAGGCCGGTTCATATTCGACGCTTTCCATGTGGACCTTGAAGGGGCCTTCCTTGACTTCGACCTCCTTCTTGCAGGCTACCGGGCAGGCATGGCAGGTGGGTTCGTCAACCAGGATGTGTTCGCGGACATATTCGCCGGAAATCTTTTCAGCTTTTTCGCCAAAAGAGGTCACCTGGGAGTTATTGGCCGGCAGCGCGCCCATATTGCTGGTAATATTCATGAGCACGTTGGTGCCATACACACTCAAGCCGCCCTTCCGAGGGGAAGTGATATTCTCTTCAGCCATGATCCCGGCCAGAGCTTTTTTGCGCGCCTCTTTGTCGGCTACTGGGTTAGCCGCTTTGGGCCGATTCTTCTTCTCGCCCTTGATGATGATGGCCTTCAAATTCTTGCTGCCGGCCACTGCGCCCGTGCCGCCGCGCCCGGAGGCCCGGTCATCCACGTTAACCCAGCAGGCAAACTTGACCAGGTTTTCGCCCGCCGGGCCAATGGCCATGCCATCAACGACGCCCTTACCGCCCTTCTCTTTGCCGCCGTGCCGTTCGCACAGAATGGCCAGCGTTTCATGCACGCCCTTACCCCACACATCCGAGGCATCGAGCAGGGTCACCTGGCCGCCCTCCACATAGGCATAAACAGGCTTGGGCGACTTGCCCTTAAACACAAGGCCGTCAAACCCGGCCCATTTGAGCTTGGCCGCCGTCCAGCCGCCCATGTGGCTGTCGGTAACGGTGCCGGTCAGCGGCGATTTGGTGACGACACACAGCCGGCCGCTCATATTGACTTCGGTGCCGGTCAGCGGGCCAGTCATCACACACATAATGTTATCCGGGCTTAAGGGATCAACCTCCGGCCCGTTGTCAAAGACATACTTGACGCCTAAGCCGCGCGCGCCGAGGTATTTACGAGCATCGGCCTCGTTGACCTGCTCATATACCACCGTCCCATCGCTCAAATTGACGCGAGCGACCCGATTGGCATAACCACCTAGATTCATTATAAACCTCCTCGTTTATTAAAAAGTTTAATCAAAAAACAGCAGTAACGTTGCGACAAAAGTCGAGAATTTTATTCAGTCTAGCGTCCCAGTTCACCTCCTGCCGATACATTAATTAAAAACGGCGCTATGTTTGCTCATCATAGCGCCGTTTGGCTGGCTATTTTGGCCGTTACCACCGGCACAAAATAATCCTACAGATTGACCTAATTGATTTAGCTTTTTTCGCAAGGCCACGCCTCAATACAAGTACCCTATTTCACATGAGGGCATTACCAGTATAGGCGTTCAGGCCAATCAGTTGTAGTGACAGATGTCACTCATTCTTTGGATAAATGACACATAGGGGAAAAATGAAAGGACTATGACAGCGGCGTTTCGGGGATAAGTATTTCCGTGGATGACTGCCGGGGCAGCTCTCGCCGCGACCGGCGGGGAAAGAGGCCGGAGCGCTGAATAATCTCAGCCACCATTTCTTCCTGGCGGAAGGCCATGACGTGGACGCCGTGGACGCCCTCAATCTCGCGGATCTGCTGAATCATTTCGATGCAAATCTGCATGCCCTCTTCTAATTTTTTCTCTTTGGGCGTCTTGGCCAGGCGCTCCACCACCGCATCGGGAATCCAGACGCCGGGCACTTTGGTGCGCATAAATTCGGCCGCCTTCTCGGAGCGTAGCGGGCCAACGCCAATCAAAATATAGACCTGCTCGTGCAGTCCCAGCTCGCGCACTCGCTGCATGAATTGTTGCAGGCGGGGAATGTCAAAACAATATTGGGTTTGGATAAAGACGGCGCCCGCCTGGACCTTTTTACCCAGGCGCAGCGGCCGCCAATCGAACGGAGGGACAAAGGGGTTTTCCGCCGCCCCTAAAAAGAGGCGAGGCGGCGTGGTCAGCTTGCGCCCGCTCAGAAAGACTCCCTGGTCACGCATCATCCGGGCGACTTGCAGCAACTGGATCGAGTCGAAGTCAAAGACTCGTTTGGCCTGGGGCTGGTCGCCGTTGGAAACGTCGTCGCCGGTCAGGCACAGCACATTTTTGACCCCCATCGCCGCCGCGCCGAGCAGGTCGCCTTGAATCGCAATGCGATTGCGGTCACGGCAGCTCACCTGCAAGACTGCCTCATACCCGGCCCGCGTGAGCAGAGCGCAGCAGCCCATGCTGCTCATATGGCAGTTGGCCCCCGAGCCGTCGGTGGCGTTGATCGCATCACAGACTTCGGCCAGCACCAGGGCATTTTTGTAGACGTCACTGGGATCGGCGCTGTCGGGAGCGTTCAGTTCAGCGGTGACGGCGAAGCGGCCGGAGCGAAGGACTCGTTCCAGGCGGCTGCCGGTGCGCATGGGCTGCTCGGATAGGGTAGGGGTTGGACTCACCTTGAACTCCTTGAAAGTAGTAGTCAGTAGTCAGTAACCAGATAAGCTACCCTGCTACCTGCTACCTCTTAGTTCCCACAATTTCCGTTTGACTGGCTTGAGCTGCCAATTTCCAGCCCGGCGGCGTTTCGATATCCACTTTTTCGATCAAATTGATCCAGGCCGAGGTACCCTGCAAGGCCCGGTTGACCGGCGGCTGAATCCAGTGCATCTCGTGGCCGTAGGTAGGCATTTGGTGGCTACGCTCCCAGGCCTGCACCCAGATACAGGGCAATTCGGGGATAACCTCGCAGTGACCGTTGGTCCGAACGCCGCCGCAGGGGCCGTTGCGCAGATTTTTGGGACAGGTCATAGGACAGGTCATGCCGGTGCTGTGTAAAATACACTGGCCGCACATCTGGCAGTTGAACATCCAGCCCTTGCTGATTTCTTCCCCCCGAATCATCAATTTTTCGGCAAATTTGGGGTTGATCCGCTTCAACCAGGGATAGGTGGTAACGATGACCTGTTTGGACACATCGTAAAACCACTCCAAAAAGCGGGGATGGTTTTTGAGCCATTCGCTGCCCGGCCGCCGCCGGCCTTCTTTGAGGTAGGTGGTCATAAACTGCTGTCTCCTCCGCACGTAACTTGGAGCAGGTTGCGGGTGAGGAGTTGTGGGCTGAGTTACGGTGAAGGAGATTATACCGTAGCAGTTGGCAGCGCGTCAAGCCACCCCTCGGCGGAGTTGGGCAGACCACGCCAGGGAAGTGTTTTACCCGCAGAGACCCCATTGAGATATACAGAGAGACTCTAAAAATCCCTCTCCGCACGACGATACCCCCAAACAAACGAAGGGCGCAAAAACCATTTCCGTGTTTTTCGCACCCTTCGTCACTTCGTGGTTCACTCCCCAAACTCACCCCGCCCACTTCATCGAAAACATGACTGTCTTCCGAGCGACCCTGGCTGCCAGAGATTCACAACCTCGATCCTCCATTGCCGTAATTGGCCGCTTCGGTCACGCTGGCCTGTTCGACCTCCGGTTAGGTTAAACAACATTAAACCGGCACCTTCTCTACCTGGTGAGAAGGTGACCATTCCAATGGCATCCAGTGCCAGTTCGAACCATCCCAATAATTGACTGATAAAGCTAACGTATCCGACTGGACAACAAACGCATAGATTCGTTCCTGTGCTAATTCGTGAAAGGATACAGCCCCGAGAATATTCCAATGGGTCGAACCCTCATTCGGTGGAACAACAACAACACCCAAGTCATCCCAGTGCCACTCAGAACCATCCCAGTAGTTCACTGCCAGGCTCCGGGCACTGGGAAACTCTAAGTTGTCTACCACAGGAGTACCTACAACAAAAGTGTAAACCTTTTGGTGATGCCCATCGTTATAAGTGGTGGTTGACATCCCATGATCCATGTACAATGCACTGGCAGGAGGATTTCCTACATCAGCCCAATGCCAACCGTCTCCATCGTATTCACATACATATAGTTGAGACTGAGCATCCCTAACAAAAACACGGATGTGTTGTTTGCTTGCCTCTTGATAGGTGACAGCCGTAACCCAACCAACGAATTGAGCAAAAGGTATTCCTAGTTTAGTCCAATGCCACTGAGACCCATCCCAGTAGTTGGCATACCATTGGTGATTAGCTCCCTCCACGAAGACGTAGATACTCTGTTGATGCGACTCCAGGTCATAACAAGTAACGGCAGGACCTAAACAGCCAAAACTGCCAAAAGTCGTATCTGGAGGCTGGCCTTGATCAGTCCAGCGCCACTGGGATCCATCCCAGTAATAGACGCAGAGATGCACACTATTCCCTTCGTCGTGACCTTCAGTAAAAGCATAGATATGCTGCTTGCCAGCTTGACGATAGGTAATCACTGAAGGACGCCACACTGAAATTATACCAGGGGGTTTGCCTAGAACAGTCCATTGCCATTTAGAACCATCCCAAACATTCGCAACTAAACCTGCTGCATAATCCGCTACAAAAGCATAAATCCGTTGTTTATCCCCCTCCCTAAAAGTAATGACCGACATTCCGGCCGAATGCAAAGGGCCATTAGGAGGTGCTCCTTGATCAGCCCAATGCCATTCGATGCCATCCCAGTAATATACCTTAAGATGATCTCTACAGACGAAAGCGTAAATACGCCGTTGGCCGCCTTCGTTAAAGGTAATAATCGCTTCGTGTTGGGAATCGGTTGTGATTGCCTCAACAATTTTCGGAATGATATCAATATCTATTGTTGGGATGGGGCTCACAATTTTTTGAGGATCAATTAAGTTAGACATAAATACCTCCACAATTCTTAGGAAAGGATATGCAACACAACTGCACTGCCCGAACGGATTTTCGACTTAAGGATGACCGCGGAGTCCGTTCAAAATACGCCGCTCCCATTTTTGCACTAGCTGGCTCTTTATAGGCGAGAGGTCCCAGCAACTGACTATACCGATGTTTCGACCGTAAATGCGGAGACACAAGACCGGCTCGAACATCTCAGCAAGTGGCGCTGATTTTTCTCTACCCCTCAGCAAACTGACCAGCCAGCCCGTTTTGGAAGGGGCTGCCCGGGCCACGACCTCTCCAAAACGAATGCGGGGTGCAAAAACCGTTTTCGTGTTTTTCGCGCCCTTCGCCGCTTCGTGGTTCACCCCCACACTCACCCTGCCCACCTTATCGAAAGCGTGACTGCTTTCCGAGCAACCAGTCTGACCCATACAACCACCGAGCCTAACGGCTTTCCCTAACTGGCCCCTTCGCTCACAATGATCTGTTCGACCTCCGGTTGGGTTGACTCAGTGAAACCCGACATCACCCTATTGAGGAAATGTCGGGTTTCGTGTCTCGACCCAATCTACCTGATAGCGGTCTAGCCAGCGCTAGGGCCTCTGAGGTAAACATAGCTCCCCCACCTGGTTCCACTGATGTAAAGCTCCCAGGAACCGTTGCAGACGGCCATCGCTCCATCCCGGTTCGTCTGCACGAGGAGATTGTGCATGTAAGCCGCCCATGTCCAACCAGCTTCCGGGAAGCGACCACTGCCCATGTCGCTGCTTGTCCGTCCTGCCACGCTGTACGAATCGAAGATCTCGGCACACCTTGTGCTCGTCTAGTATCCAGACGATAATGCCACAGCCCGCCATCGTTAATTCGTATTTTTATTATTTTTCACAGTAATGCTCAGTTGAGCAATGTCACCACAGTCCTCTGCCGTATTTGAGACTGTACACACTCCAAAAATTGTCTCACTCCTGGGTACAATTAGTGTTATCAAACTGGTACCATCAAGGTCCTCAGTTTCCTCATCGGTCCCTTCATACAACCAACCTTGAACATTTACCTCTATAGAACCATCCCAAAGAAGTGCCGCATTGATACCAAATTTTGCCTGGCACTCTCCGCCCCACTTAAACGGGCCCAGAGGCATGGAGTTGGTAAGTCGGTCTGGACCCAACTCCAATTCGTTGGAAGCTGGTCCGGCATGCGTTACCTCGTTGTCAAATATTTCTTCATCAACACCGTAAAACTCATAGTAAATTTGCAACAGACGAAAGGTTTCTGCAGGAGGCTTCAGTTTCAGATCAACCGTGAAAACTGGCGGAGCGACCTTGATTGCTGTGCGGGTAGAGTAGTAGATGCCATCTACCACCTTGTTAGCCTTAATGTCGTACCATCCGGCAGGCACCTCAGATAGGGTGAAGAACCCATTGTCATCCGTATAAGTGCTTTTGCCGTCATACACTTCAACGAATGCTCCAGCAACGGGCTTTCCTGCCTCATCAGCAGGTACCTTCTCGCTAATTCTAACCGTACCTGTTACCTCCCCACGTGTGAGCACTTTTTTCCATCGGCTCAGCTTATACTTCACAGTGCGCGGCTCTCGGTACTGTAATGGCTCTACATACCCATAAAGCCCCTTTGCTTCCGGCGAATCCCACAGCAGAATGTTATCGGGGCTGACTGCATCGGCTGGTCCGATGGATTGCTGCCAAAATGGCCAATCTTTAAAAGGTTGGTCGATTACAAACGTGTTGGTGACTTCGTTAGCAGCTTGTGGAGCAGCATCTGTCAGGAAGTTGCCGCACCAGCCAGCTTGATCGTACGCCAGGTAATAGACATAGTTGTACAACCATTCGGCCGCAGCCATACGTTCCTGAGCCGCATAGGTGTATAAACCGTCGAGTGTGCCGGGGCGCACCTCGGCACCCTGGGTAAGGTCGCTGGTTTCAAGATCCTGAGGCATCACGAACTCCGTATCAGTTTCAAGATGCACCCCACACTTCTTCAACATCATCCAAATAAATGACGAGCATACCGAGGGGAAAGTATCTTGCGCCCAACCAGCTTCTGGACCAGCAACGGTCGTGAGTCCGATGCGAGGGTCTGTGTAACAATAGAGCCGGTAATGACTTTGACCAGGACGATCGGGGCGGGCCCCCACTGCCCGCGCCTCCGTCGCCACCCCATGCAGACGCTCGCGAATGGCTGGGGTTTCTAGCAGAGGATCCGGCTTGACCACAAGTGGTGGTACGATTTCGAAAAAATCATTGTGAGTAGCACCAACAGCATGCGGTGCAAATGACGAGATCGACTGAGTATTACCATTCTCTGGATCAACCCAAGACTCGCCGTGAGTTGCTGCCTCTACAGATTGCGTCACAACGCCGGGCCACAAGTATTTGACGACATCCGGTCTGATACCATCAGATCCCTCTAAGGTTCCGGTCTTATAGTCTCTCAACCGATCTTCACTGGCAGTTGAGTGGGTGATTTCATCATAGTTACGGGTCATGATTCCGCAGTGGCTGTAGCGTTGTGGGGGCGAGACTGTACGCAGCAGTGAACCAATCAAGCCGGCACCACCAGGAGAAAGCACAATATCACCCTTGCGAGCATTCAAGAAGCGGCCAGGGATAAGATACTCTTTTTCTTCGTCCACCAGTTGACACACTAATTGCTTGTCGTAGGCTTCTGCCTCATCTTCGTCAGAGATGTTATCCGGGTCACAGTATTGTCCTTCGCTAACAGGCCCTGGTTCTGGCGGGGAAGGGGGCGCAGGGTGAAGTAGGGCGTGGCGAGGTCGGGAAGGGTAAGGCCGGTAAGACAGTCTTGATAGGAGGGAGTCAATAACCGCGGGAGCATGTTCTACTTTGGACATGAGGTACTTTTCGGGCATAAGACCTGTCAACATCACATTATGCGCTTGCTCTAACCTTTCCCTTTTGAGAGGTTGATTGATACCAGTTGCAATGGTTATTGCCAGGGTTCCCGTCTTTTTATCCAGGAAAAAATCGTCAGCAGTGATGCTGATGTCGGGGTCCGGGGGACGGCTGATGATATCCCAAAAGTACTCAGTAATAATCTCCCACGGCGGCGACGACGACGGCGACCACGACGCCTCAGTATCCTCGGTGTATATGGGCGGGAGCCACCCCTGCTCGCCCTCGCTGCTGCTGATTGGAGTCCAGTCGAAGGTTGCCGAAAACCGAACAGGTGTTCCGTCCTGGGCATGACCGGCATAGTAGACGGTAAATCCCACTTTAGCTGCTGGGCCAATGATGGCAAGTTCAGTGACTGACTTTGGCTTGAGGATCAAAGGATCTCCCAACTCCACGAATGAGGGCGGTGTTTCAAGGGCGTCTGGATCGTTACTGAGCAGGACAAGTGCCTCATGAGTAATGGTCAAGGGTGTGTCCTCAACGTTTTGAACTATCATTGTCGCACTACTTGTACCAAACATATTTTCCACGATCTCCGGGAAAACATCTATAGGAGGCACGATTGTTCCATGGCGCTTACACAAAACATAGGCAGAGTGAATTAGCAGGGTACGGATTACCTCAAAATTGTTATGGACGATCCGGCAGCGAACATGGAACTGGCGGGTGACATGGTCTGTATCCAGAGCGTAGGAGTAGTCATGGGTAACGGTTGGTACTGTCGTTGTTTCCATGGAGCCATCCCCAAAATCCCACTCATAGCACGGCGTCTCTTGAGAAGGTAACAGCTCGAGCAAGTCGGGCATCTCTACAGCTCCAAGATCCCCAATTATTGTGGTCAAGCGGCGCGAACCGGTTCGATTTTTCGATCGAATCGGGAATCGTCTACGGTTAACCTCTAAAACCTTGGCCCTCTCGTTGTTAAGGAGAACCCGTGTAAGGATACTGTGTTGCCGAAGCCTACCGATAACGTCCCTGAGCCTGCCAGGTGCAAGCCACACCCCTTGGCTGAACTTCTGAGGCTGGGCAGGTATTGATTGGGCGCTCGGATAGGGCGGGGAACCCAAAGAAAAGGCCACCTCATACGGAGAAGAGGGAGATTGGCTAACATGTAATAATGCTATCTCAGGCGTGGTTTGACCCGTCCCTGGCTGGAACATTAGTGGGGGTCCGTCTATTGTGACTACCACATTTAATGTCTCCGAGAATTCTTCCCGTGTGGCTCTTACCAGAAGAGTATGCTCGCCTTTAGAGGGGAATTGGAGGTACTGAACTGGACCAAGTACACCGTTGATTGATATCGTGACATCGTCCTGATCAGCATACGATTCGCCTGAAGGTCCCAGCACCTCAACTTTGATACTCTCGCCAGGTCTTGCCCGTGGTGGGGAGGACACCACCGACCCAATTAATGGGACACCCTCTATTGTGACTACCACATTTAATGTCTCCGAGAATTCTTCCCGTGTGGCTCTTACCAGAAGAGTATGCTCGCCTTTAGAGGGGAATTGGAGGTACTGAACTGGACCAAGTACACCGTTGATTGATATCGTGACATCGTCCTGATCAGCATACGATTCGCCTGAAGGTCCCAGCACCTCAACTTTGATACTCTCGCCAGGTTGCCTGCCCGTGGTGGGGAGGACACCACCGACCCAATTAATTTTGCACATAAAACCTCCTTACTATTTGAATTAGACCAGCACGGCCGTTAATTGAACCGAGCCGCACAACGGCAGCGAGTTTAGTCGCACGCGGCGACTGGCGGTGGGTCACCTCGGCTGTTACTCGCTTCCATTTATTCTTGTTGTTCAACAATTAATTCGGCCGATGGGTCTCCCTCAAATTTTCAGGTAGAATCATCGACCTGACGTGACCATACCGTCATGGCCAGCCTAAGTTTTCTGGCTCTACCGGCCTCGGTGATCAGCGATTTTACATCTACTTCAATTGTAAGAGCGTGGGGGAAATCTCGTCTAGAACGTTCTTATCCAAAACATGTACGTTCTTGCTGTACTGCAAAACCGTGTGGGGCGAAACGCCCAGGAGGTGTTTGAAGTGGCGGTCGAGATGGCTCTGGTCGGCAAAACCGACCCGCTGGGCTATTTCGGCGACGGTGAGCGTGCCGGCCTCCAGCAGTCCCCTGGCCCGCTCGACCCGGCAGTGAATCAGATATTGGTGCGGGGCCAGCCCGGTAGCCTGCTTGAACTGGCGGGCAAAGTAAGTGGGGCTGTAACCGGCCGCGGCGGCCAGCTCGGCCAGCGAGAGGTCCTGTTCAAGCTGGTCGTTGAGGTAATCCAGCACCCGGCGGAGTTGGGTTTCCGACAGGCCGTGTCGCGGCAGCGGGTGCGTGGTCGCGCCTGAGGCATAATTACGCAGGAGGTGCAGGGCCAGGGTGTGGCCCAGGGACTCGGCGTAGAGGCGGCCGGCCAACCCGCCCAACTCGACCTCGGCCAGCAGGGCCAGGCAGAGCTGCTGCACCAACGGGTCTTGAAAGCTAAGGCGGGGAATCAGCTCCAGCCGCACGGGGTCGGTTTGGCTGATTTCGGCGGCTGTAGCGGCGATCAACGAAGGCATGAGACCAACGTGGAGGAGATGGTTGGGTCTATTCCAACTGGCGGCGCAGGGGACATTGGCCGGCTTGAGACTCAAATCACCGGGACAGATAAGCCCTCGCACCTGGCGCCCGGCAAAATGACCGCATAGTTCAAACGGATCGCCTTTCAGGTGAAGCGCGATCATGTGTATACTGTGCAGTGGTTCAGGGGTAATGATTAGTTCGGGTTGGGGGGTCACTCGTTGGCTGATCACAAGCAGGTCATTCCAACCTCTGACAGCGCTCGACTGTAGAATCTGTACACTGGCGGGCGGCTCAAAAGCCGGTAATTCGTACGCGCGCATCGTCAGGCCTTTCCCTGGTGCTACTTTGAAAAAGCCGTTGGGCGCAGGTGTTGCTGTGGGGGCAGTGGAGGGTTGCTCAGAACGAGGAGAGGTCGAAAACGGTACTTCCCAAGAGAGTCGGATGATCCGATGCCATTCGATCTTAAAGTTATTGTATCATAGAAAAACTCGAAACGTCAATAGGGCAATGAGATGGGTTACTTTGACACCACGGGCAAGTAGCCGGCTGAACTGGAGAATGAAGCTGCGCCTGGAATGACGACCAGGGTACAAGTTATCTATTAAGGATTGCTCGCACCCGTATCCAACCGGAAGCCGTAGCCGCGCACGGTGACGATAAATTCATGGTCCGGATCAATTTCGGCCAGGCGCTGGCGGAGGCGGCGGACCAGGGCGTCAATGGCGTCGTCGCTGACCCCTTCGGCGGCTTCACCCGGCCAGGCGGCCTCGATGACCTCGGCCCGGCTGTAGACTTTGCCCGGCCGTTCGGCCAGCATGCCTAAAAGCTGGTACTGTTGATTGCTCAAGGGCGGGGTTAATAGCTGGCCATGGACGTAAATTTGCCGCTCGGAGTGGTCAATGTGCAAGCCCAGTCCCTTCTGGCCGGGCAGGGGCGCGGTGGCTTCGCTGTCCACATAAACCAGCTCCAGGCTGGGAGCCAGTTGGATGACGTCGCCGTCGTTGAGCGGGCGCGGCTTGAGCACGCGCTGGCCGTTGACAAAGACCCCATTCTTGCTGCCGCTGTCTTCCAGCACAAATTGGCCACCCTGGCGGCGCAGCACGGCGTGTAGGCGCGAAATCCAGCGCACTGGGATGCTAACCACACAATCGGGGGAACGGCCAATGGTGATCTCCTGCTCCGAGTCGTTCAAAATCCATTGATCTTTGATCAGGTCGCCCTCTTTCCAGATCAGAAGCGCCTGTTCGGTTTGCAAATTTCTCATCGTCTTCTCCTGTTTGACAGTAAATTGAGATTGGGATACTCTAAGGCCAGTTATCGGTGATCGGTAAGCAGTGGTCAGTTGTTTTTGTTTCTATTTTATGCCTCAATTATCCGACTACTGGCTATTGACTACTGATTACTGGCTACTCAATGTCATTAAGTTAAGACCGGAGTCGAGCCTTTAGGCGAGTGATTCTCGGCTAAAGCCTCGACTCCAAAACGCTAACTTAACGACATTGACTGGCTACGGAACCCTTCTTGGAGGAACTCCTTTGCCGGCCAATCTGCAACCTGGCGAAATCCTGCGCGAGCGGTACAAGATTGTGGGCCTGATTGGCGCAGGCGGGATGGGCGCCGTTTATCTGGCCGAAGACAACCGGCTGGAAGGGCGCCAATGCGCCATCAAGGAAACGTTTCCCCTGCCCACCCTCAATCAGGAAGTCGCTCAGGCCGCCCGCAAACAATTTTTCCAGGAAGCCTCCACCTTAGCCCGGCTTGACCACCCCGGCCTGCCCAAAGTCAGCGATTTTTTCTCGATTGACGAGCGCGACTACCTGGTTATGGATTACGTGCCCGGCCAAAATCTGCTTGAGATTGTGAATGACGTGCGCCGGGAGGCTCGTTTTCTGGATGAAACGGCCGTGCTCGGCTGGACCGACCAACTGTGCGACACCCTGAGCTATCTCCACTCCCGCCAGCCGCCGGTGCTCCACCGCGATATTAAACCGGCCAACATCAAGCTGACCCCCGAAGGCCGGCTCAAGCTGGTTGATTTTGGCCTGGTCAAGCCGCTCGATCCCGACGATCCCAGCACCCTGACCGGCCTGCAAGGGGCCGGCAGTTTGCCCTACGCTCCGCTGGAACAGTACGTAGATCACCTGGGCCACACCGACGCCCGCTCCGACCTGTATGCCCTGGGCGCAACGCTGTATCATTTGCTGACCGGCAACACCCCGCCCAGCGCCCAGGAGCGTTTTCTCGTGCCGGAGTCGCTGCCGCCGGTGCAGCAGATCAACCCCGCTGTTTCGCCGGGCGTGGCCGAGGCCATTGCCCTGGCCATGGCCCCTCACCCCAAAGACCGCCCGGCCTCGGTGGCCTTGTGGCGGCACATCCTGCACAGTTCTGATTCTACCCTACCAATGGGCGCTGGCAAACTTTCCGGCGACGATTGGCGCGCCAGCCTGGCCGAGAACTGGTGGTTGGTGGCAGTGGCGCTGGCGCTGCTGGCGGCTTCGTGGTGGATGACGTTTTACTCATAGGAACTGAATAGCCGTAATCTCAATTTAACTATTTGCCTCGGCGGTTGGCGGTCATCGGTCGGCGGTCACTACGATTATTCAAGCTCAGAGCCACCAAACCAAAAATAAAGGCTAATGTAGCCACGGCCAAATGTCCAGTTAACACATCCGGCTGCTCGAACAGCCACTGTTCCGGGCGAAGCCAGCCAGCGCCGTAGAGCAGGTAGGCCAGCAGGCCGCCGATCAGCGTCCACAAGCCCAGGCGGACCCGGCGCGAGAGAGGTTTGTGGGCTTGCTGGCCCAGCCAAAAGCCAAGCAGTCCGGCCAGCAGGGTCGCGCCCAAAGCCGAGAGCAGGTCAACCTCGTTTAAAGACCGGGGATTGGCCGGCAGCGCAGTTGTTGCCGCCGGGGGAGGATTGTCAATGACGGCCGGCGTCGGCGCGGGAGTCTGGGTCGGCGCGGGGGTGGCGGTCAAAGTGGGCGGAGAAGTGGGGCTGGGGGTCGGCGAAGGCGTCTCCGGGGTAAAGGTGGCGGTCGGGGGAGCCAGCACCGACACCCTGATTGTTTGGGAATTCACGAGCTGCCCGGCCACTGCAAAAATCTCAATCTCGCCCGGCTCCCTCAAGGTTAGGGTTGCCTCGGCCAGACCAACCTGGGTGGGCGCTGTTTCCGTCGTCAATTGCAGTTGGTTGAGGGTAGCTTTGATCTCCACCGGCGTGCCATCCGGCACGAGATGGCCGTTATGATCCACAATCGGCCCCACGCGCACCTTGGCGGTGACCGGGGCGATGTTGCTCTCCGGCGCCGTCTCGACCGTTTCGATCAAGAGGTCCTGATCCGGATCAGGCGCCAGCACATCCACCAGGCGATAACCAATCCCTTCAATTGACACGGGCGAGTCGCCGGGGAAATCGGCTTCGCCGAACAAGGCTCGCACCGCTGCTTCGATGTGGGGCGCGGTTTTACTGTAAACGCCAAAATAGGCGGTCAGCTTGGTAATTTCGGTGGTATCCAGATAATACGGCGCGTTGAGGGCCAGGACAATGCTCGTTTTGTCGCGCAGAATACCGCTTTCCTGGGCCAGGAAAAGTTTTAAGGCGTCAGAGTCGCCAAAGCGGCTGGTGTTGACATCGAGCGCCGCAAAAATGAGCCAGTTGGCCTCCTGAATCCGGGTGCGGACTTCATCGGGTGAAAGCTGCATGACCGGATTGGGTTGGTCGGAGGGCGTTGGCTCCGGCGGGGGCGTCAAAACGCCGCCCAAAGCCAATTTTAGCTCGGAAAAGGTGATGGTACTGATTTGCTCCGGTTGGATCTGCCCGCTGGCGCCCGGCCCGTACAGCCGCAAGATCGTATCCTGCACCGCCGTGCGCGACAGGACTTCACTCGGCTGGCAGTTGTCGGTGAAGCACTCGCGCACCAGCCGGGTATCGCTGATAATCAGAATTTTTTCATCGGGGCGCGGCGGCTGCGGCAGACGCTGGCGCAGCTCGTTTAGCGAGGGATACAGCAAGGTCAAACTCTGGCGAGCAATCTCGTTGATGACCGGCCGCGTTTGGCTGGTTACTTCCAGAGCGCGGCCCGGATCAACATTCAGCGCATCAAGGCTGGCTTGGGGATAGAGTTTTAGCTTGAGCCGCAAGATGCGCTCAACCGAGGCGTCAACCTGCTTGGCAAAGGCCGGATTGTTGAGGTACTCGGTCCGAAAGAAAAAAATCGTATCCTTGATGTTCGGAAATTGGTCCTGCCAGAGGGATTTCAGGGCAAATTGAACCAGGCTGAGCACGTCGTTGCCGGCCAAAAAGGCCTCTTTGGCAATACGCCGGTGGGGAAACTGCTGCAGCGAGGGGTCATAATGTTTGCGCACCGCCGGCACGCCCAGGGCGTCGCTAATAATCAGGCCCCCCTGCTCCCGCCACGGGGCAATCTCCGGCAGGGACATCAAAGTTCGCATCCCCTCGGCATCGAAGCTGATGGGCACGGTAAACTGGCGAATGTCGCCTTGAAAGCCGCGATAGCGAATATGGCTCGACATGAGCGCATCGGCCACGCCCAGTTGGTCATCTGAGGGATAAACCGGATGGTCCGCCAGGTTAGCCGTAACATGGAAAAAAGGCGGCAATTCGATCCGCTGCAACTCTTGCAAAGATTTATCTACTGTTGCTACTTCGAGATCGGGCAGGCGGTCGCTGCCGCCGTGGCCGGGAAAGTGCTTGGCCACCGTCGCCACCCGGCCATTGCTGCCCAGATGGACGCCACGAATGTAGGATCGGCCCATCTGGCTGACCCAGAACGGGTCACCGCCAAAAACGCGGATGCCAATGTCGCCTACCCCCGTCGGCCGGGGGTCGTTCAGCACATCCAGGCCAGGGCCAAGCAGTAAGTTAATGCCCATCGCGGACAGTTCCTCGCCGACAATCTGGCCGACCGCTTCGGCTTTGTCAAGGTCCCAGGTGGCGCCAATAGCCATCTGGCTGGGAATGGGCGTGACCCCGCCGGTGATGCGGGTGTAAGGATAGGCATCGCCTTCCTGATCAATGGCCACAAACAGCGGGATGCCATTGGTGTTGAAGGCGGTTGTTTTGAGACTGTTGGTTAATTCGGCAATTTGGCGCGGGGCTGAGGCGTCGTTATTGAAGTTGCTGTTGGAAGCCAGGAGGATGACTCCACCGACCTTGTATTCCGTCAGGAGCTGGTAAATGTCGGAGTCAGGATTAGCATTTGAGCCAGAAAAAGGAACGATAAAAAGCTGTCCAACCTTATCCTCCACCGACATGCGGCTCATGATTTCCGCCACAGGGTCGGAGGATTGGGCTTGGGCTAACGGCGGCGTCGCCGGAAGTGAGATTGGTAAGACACAGAGGATAATGACGATTAATAAATAACGTCGTAAGGAACTCATGCCAGCATAATACTTGCAGCCTGTCGTTGAGCCAAATGAACGAATGGCGAATAGCGGATAGCCTTTTACTATCTGCTATCTTCCACCTGCTATCTGCTGCCCTCTATCTGCAACTCCCCATCCTCTGCTTGTTGGCTCAAGCGGGGCAGAGTTTGCGTACCTGAACGATTGGTGACACTACGGAAAAGAGTCAAGCCGGGACCGGCCAGGGCCAAAAGAAGCAAAAGTGTCAAAAGCAAACGCCACAAGAGCGCCTGCCAGGTGAGCTGAACGGTTACGTTATTTGGACTGTTGAGCATGTGCGCATCCTCCCTCAAATTTCCCACCCGCATTTTACACCAGCATATTACCACGATGCAAAAGCGACTTCCGGCCTATAAACCCATATTTAGCCATCAATCTGTGCGACGGTTAAGCGTAGGGAAACCGTAAGATTGACTTTTCTTCATCCAGCTAAATTTAGAAGCCAAACCAGAGGAATTTCTTGCCCTCATCTTGTAAAATATTAAAAAAAAGTTAGAATGTTAAAAATTTTTGCTTCAGACACTCGGTTTCTGAGTTTAAGTTGAAATTATTCTTCTGGTTGGTTTTTAAAAACTTGTAGAAACCGGGTGTCGATATTAATTCTTTTACAACACAATAGGGGGGAACCGTGGCCGGACAATTAAAAGAGTATTTGCAGGACCCTTTTCTGAAGCAGATGTATAGTCAGATTCGGCAAGCTGGGCCGCTCAAATCTATCCTGGTCGATATCACCCACGTTTGTAACATCCGCTGTCAGGGCTGTTACTTCTTTGCCGAGGATATGGACAAAAATAAGGCGCCCCGTGACGAAGCGGAATTCGACGCATTTATTGAGCGCGAGAAAACGCGCGGGACTAATTTTGTTTCGGTGGCCGGCGGCGAACCCAGCCTGATGCTGCCCCGGCTCAAGAAGATTTACGATAACTTCTGGCTGATGGTCGTTACCAACGGGCTGCGCCGGATTCCCTACGCAGGTTTTGAGAACATGCCTATCGCCGTTTCCGTTTGGGGCGACCATGCCACCGACATTGTTTTGCGCGGCAGCGGTAAAACGGACGTTTTTTCCAGGGGATTGCAGAATTATAAAGACGACCCGCGTGTGTTATGGTACTACACCACCACCGCCGGGAACGCTCATCAAATCGAGAGTGTGGTAGAGCAGTGTGTGGCCAACGGCAACTACGTTCTCTTTAATTTTTATGGGGATTTGTCCCACAAAGGGGGTGAGGTGGATCATCACCGGGGCTTCGAGGAGGTTCGCCGCCAAATCAACCGGATGATTGAACGCTATCCTGAGCGGATTCTGCTTTCGTCTTATCTCAGCCAGGTCGTTTCCAGCGGCCGGCTCTACCAGGAAGAGTGGGGCTATGAGGTTTGCTGTAGCATCAGCGCCGACAATGAGGTTAATCTGGCGCGCATCCACAACGGCAAACCTTACAACACCCACTTTCGCGCCTACAATCCCGATCTCAAATCAACCCGGCGCTGCTGCATCGGCGAAACCCGCGATTGTTCCACCTGCTTCGACGTTTGGGCGCACTTTTCATGGGTCATGCTCAATATGAAAGCGCACCTGGCCTCCAAACAGGAATTCACCAATTGGCTGACGACTATGTATCTGTTTTACTTGATTAACCGCATCGTTGATTTCGAGGCTGGGGTCAGACTTTTACCTGAATTGCACCGGCGGGTGAGCCAAGGCCATCCTCCATCAGATGCGCTTCAGCCAGGCCTGTCTTTGCCAGTAGGACAACTAATGCACCAGTGGCAGTAACTAACAGCATTATTTGACTATTGACAGAGTGGCGTTCAAGAGTAAACTATACCGTGTAACGCATCACTAGGGGTCGGGCTTTTTCCTCTGATATTTCCAGGAGGTTTTTGTGTACAGCCGAGCTGCCGGTGAGAGTGGGTCTGCCCTCACTGTCACTATTCCGAACTATCACGTTGTGCAAGTTTTGGGCGAGGGCCGCAATGCGGTCGTTTATCGCGCTTACCGCCAGCAAGACCCCCAACGGCAACCCTACACCCTCAAAGTCTTTAAAGATATTTATCCATCACCCGCCCAACAGGCTCGCTTCCGGCACGAACTGCGGGTCATGCAGCGGCTTGATTCACCCTACCTGATCAAGGTAATTAACCTGGAAGAGCAGGCCGGCATCTTCATGCTGGTCAGCCATTACGATGAACTGCGCTCGCTCCGTGACTGGTTAGCCCAGACTCCTTTCTCGGTGGCGCTTTTTCTCAGGGTGGCCCTGCAACTAGCTCAGGCGCTGGAAGATATTCATCGACAGGGTGTGATGCACGGCGATTTGAAGCCCAGCAACATTTTAATTGATGCGAATGCAGACACGATCAAGCTGGCCGACTTCGGCATGTCACGCATCTTTGAACGGCAATTTGTCTACTACCCCGAAAGTTTGGAAGGCACCCTGCCCTACATCTCGCCGGAACAGACCGGACGAACCAATAAGCCGGTTGATTACCGCAGCGATTTTTACTCGCTCGGCGCCACCCTCTTTCAGGTTGCCACCCGGCGGCTCCCCTTCGAGGCCAAAGACCATCTCAGTCTGATCCACGCTCACCTCGCCGTCGAGCCGCCCCAGGCAGCAGCCTTGAACCCTGCCCTGCCCCAACCGCTCAGCGATATCATTGCCCGGCTGATGGCCAAAAATCCCGAAGACCGCTACCAGGGAGCCGCGGCCATCCGGGCGGACCTGGAACGCTGCCAAACGGAATGGCTGGCCGCCGGCGCCATCGCATCCTTCCCGCTCGGCAGCGCCGACCGGCGCTTGCGCTTTGAAGTTTCGCGGAAACTGTATGGCCGTGAAGCCGAACTCCGCCACCTGACCCAACTCCTGCACCAGATTGGCCAGGGGCCGCCGACCCTGATCCTGGTAGCCGGGTCAGCCGGCATTGGCAAATCCTCCTTGATTCAGGCCCTGCAGCCCGAAATCGTCGCCATCCGCGGCACATTTATTGCCGATAAATACGACCAGTACCAGCGCAATATCCCCTACAGCGCCCTGGTCCGCTCCTTGCAAACCTTATTACGCCGCCTGCTGCGCGAACCGAGATCTGCCTTGCAGGCCTGGCAAGAACGCCTTCAGACTGCCGTCGGTGGCAACGGCCGGGTCATCAGCGAGGTCATCCCGGAGCTTGAGCTGCTGCTCGATTCCCAGGCGCCCGTACCTACCTTGCCCCCGGAGCAGGCCAAAGAGCGCTTCATCACTACTTTTAACCAATTTCTGCGGGTTTGCGGCGGTGCTGACCAACCTTTGATTTTATTTTTAGACGACTTACAGTGGGCCGATGAAAGCAGTTTGGATTTTCTGCAAGCCTTCCTGGCCGACCCGCAGCCGGCTCACATTCTGATCCTGGGAGCCTACCGCGATGCCGAGACTCCGCCGGACCACCGCCTCAAACGGTTAATCGGCCATCTCACCGCCATCGGCCGGCCACCCTACACGGTTAACCTGGCGCCACTGGACCTGGCTTCGGTCAAGCAATTGTCGGCTGACACCCTGTTTCATCACAGCCTCCCTGTTAATGGCCATTCCCCCCAGCCAGAAATTGCCCCGGCCAGTGAGTCGCTGGAAGCGCTGGCTAATTTGCTGTATCA
The DNA here is from genome assembly GCA_015075185.1 of Anaerolineales bacterium. Lineage (GTDB taxonomy): Bacteria > Chloroflexota > Anaerolineae > 4572-78 > J111 > DSQQ01. The sequence continues at coordinate 87,192 of JABTUW010000002.1, forward strand.
AAAGAGCGGCGGTAATCCCTTCTTTTTGACCACTTTGCTGCAAACTCTACACGACGACGGCTTACTGACCCCCGCCCTGGCTGCCGATGGAGCGGCCGGCCTCGACTGGAGTTGGGACATCGCCGCCATTCAAACAACCCGCCTGAGTGATAACGTTATTGATTTACTCTTGCAAAAGCTCGACCGGCTGCCCGCAGAAACATTGTCGCTGCTTGAACAGGCCGCCTGCCTGGGTAACAGCTTTCAATTGGCGACCTTAAACCTGGTTAGCCAGCTTGATTTTGAGGCGCTCTATACCCGTCTTGAACCGGCCGTGCAAGCGGATTTGCTCCGCGAGCGGGGTGACTGGATCAGCTTTGCCCACGACCGGATCCAGGAGGCGATCTACCAGCGGCTCGACGAAGCCGAACGGCAGCGGCATCACTGGCAGATTGGGCAGACGATGCTCATTCACTACGACCAACATACGCTGGATGAACACCTCTTTACCGTCGTTAATCAACTGAATCAGGGTCGTCAGTTGGCCGAAGATCCGGCCATCCGCACCCGCCTGGTTGAATTGAACTACCAGGCTGGTTTCAAAGCCCGGAACAGCATTGCCTTTGAGGCTTCGTTGGCTTATTTCCAGATTAGCGTTGAGCTGCTGCCGCCAGGTAGCTGGCAAACCAATTATGCCCAGACCTACGCCGTTTGGTACGAGCTACTGGTAGCACAGACTCTTTTACTCGACCACGATGCCGTTTTCGAAACCGCTGACGTGATTCTGATGAACGCCCAGTCGGATTTGGGCCGCGCCCGCTGCTATCGCCGGCTGGTTTCTTTGCATGCCTGGCAGAGCAATTTTAGCCAGGCCATCGCCGTAGGTAATCGAGCCTTGGCCTTGTTTGGCCAGCTCCTGCCCGAAGATAAGCAGGTCGTGCGCCAGGCCATCGGCGAGGAACTTAAACACCTGGCTGCCCATCTAACCAGCCAGGAGGTAATTCTTGATCTGCCGGAAATGACCGACCTCGCCGCGCTGGTTCAGTTAGAACTCCGCCACGAGCTAACCCCGGCCCTCTATCGCACTTCCGCCGAACTGCTGGTGCTGAACAACCTCCAGATGATCCGCCTAGCCCTAGCCTACGGCAGTCACCCGGCCTTGAGCATTGCCTTTGTCGGCAGCGCCGTCGCCATGATCGTCCAGGGTCAACTCAAACAGGCTGTCTTTTTCAATCGCATTGCCGCGGCCCTGTGGGAGCGCTACCCGACCGCCTTTGAAACGGCGCAAAATATGGTCGCCGCTGCCTGGAGTTCGCCGGTGGTCCTGCCCGATCTGGCTACCCTCCAGCGCCAGACCGAACGGGGACTGCTGCTCTGCCAGAATGTCAGCAACATTTTTTACTGGGGCACCGCCCTTTGTCTCCAGGCTTTGATTGACCTGATTGCAGGTCAGCACCTTGACCGGACCCTGGCCGAGGCGAAGGAGGCCCACGATCACTTTTTCCAGCGTCACAAGGTAGAACGATACCGCCAGTTCCTCGTCACCGTGATGGAAACCTATCTAAAACCGCTGCAAGGGTTAGAAGGGGTAAGCCTGGGGGTTTTGGAGCCAGAACTGGTCAAGGCCCAGTTCTTTCACTGTGTTTTCCACCTGCACATCTTCAGCGGGATGCTGCGCTACACCTTCGGCGACTACTCGGCCGCGCTTGAACATCTGACGAAGGCCAGGGAGTCCGCCTTTAGCCAGCCGGCCGGCCTGTTTAATCCCATCTGGCAAATCTACCAGGTCTTGACTATGCTGGCTCTGGCTCAGGAGGAAGAGATAGAGGAGGATGCCGAAGAATTGCTAGCTAAAGTCGAAGCCTTGAATGAATACAGCAGCATCTTCAAACCCTACACGGCTTTTGCCCGGGCGGAACTGGCCTATACTCGCCGTGACCCTCACTGGCACTCCGGCTTCTTTACCGCAATAGATCAAGCCACGGCCGCCAATTACACCCTGCTGCAAGCGATCATCCACGAACGACTGGCCCGGCATATGCTGGCCGCGGGCTATCGCGCCAGCCGGGGCCACCTCGAAGAGGCGCTCTACCTGTTTGAACAGTGCGGCGCAGCGGCCAAAGTACAGCAGCTCCGCCAGGCCTACGCCTTTTATCTCCGGCCCTTATCAGGCCGCGACCATCCCAGCCCCAGCAGCACCGAAATTAGCAGTGAAAGCAGCCAAACCCTGCCCGCTCTGCACCGCGACCTGGATACGTTTGCGATTGTTAAAGCCAGCCAGGCCATCTCCAGCGAGATTGACCTGGAGCGGGTCTTGAGTGTGGTCATGCGGACCCTCGCCGAAGTCTCCGGCGCAGAATCGGCTCTGCTCATTTTGGAGCAGGAGGGCGAGCGGCTCATCCGAGCGCGTTATCAAGCCCAGACCGGCCAGGTTGTCGCGGGGTTGAGCGAAGCCTTACCTGTACGAGCCAGCAGTTTGGTCAGCGAAGAAGTGGTCCGCTACGTTCACCGCACTCAGCAGACGCTTTTGTTGGACAACGCCTGCATCAGCGGCGAGTTTATTAACGATCCTTATATCCAATCTAAAAAAGTCCGTTCCGTTCTGTGCGAGCCAATCCAGGAGCAGAACCGGCTCATCGGCAGCATCTACCTGGAAAATAACCTTAGCTCGCACGCATTTACCCCGGAACGAGTCGAAGTGGTCCGGCTGCTGGCGACTCAGGCGGCCATCTCCATTAGCAATGCCCAGGCGATTGTTGCCCGCACCGAACAGGAACGGGTACAGCGCGAGCTGGAGATTGCCCGTGAGGTGCAGCTCAGTTTGCTGCCGCAGCAGACTCCGCGCTATCCTCACTTCGAGCTTGCCCAGATTTCGCAGGCCGCCCGGCAGGTTAGCGGCGACTTATACGGCTACTATCAGCGGCCCAACGGCGGTCTCGCCATAGCCGTAGGCGATGTCACCGGCAAAGGCATGCCGGCAGCGCTGTTGATGGGGGCCGCTGTTGTTGCCCTGACCGGGGCTATCGAAGCCGATCTGGCGCCCGGCGACACGCTCACCCGGACAGATCGGGTACTGCAACCCTTCATCGCCTCCCGGCAAAATGTGGGCCTCTGCCTGGCTTATTTTGATCCCGGCCAGATGTGCGTGTCCAATGCCGGGGCCATTTCTCCGGTGGTACGGACTGAAAATGGCACGCAAATGCTATTGGACATAGGCGGGCTGCCTCTGGGAACACACTTATCGGGCCAGTTTCCCTATCAAAGCACCTCCTTTCCGCTTACTGCCAATGACTTTGTCATTTTAACCACCGATGGCCTGGTGGAGGCTACCAACCCAGCCGGACAGATGTATGGCTTTGACCGCTTTGAGGCCGCCGTCGCCGCCGGACCAACCACCAGCGCCCAGGCCATGCTCGATTATCTCCTGGCCGATTGGCGCGGCTTCATCGCTCAAACCGAACAGCAGGATGACTTGACCATGGTGGTCGTCAGAGTTTCAGAATAATTTGAAAGTCACAAGTCCTATCTTTTCCAACCCCGAGTACAAAATTGTATTGGGGGTTTTTATTTCCAGCCACTCATCAAAAATCTTGACAGAGAATAGAAAATGAAATATAATTTCGGTTTAGCTAAGTCTAAAAAAATATTTAGTGGTAAATAACTTTTTAACCCAGGGTGACTCGTCATAATTGAAGAAAGGGGGCATCATTCATGGGCAACGATTTTTCAAGACGAGATTTTATCCGGACCGGCGCCTTGAGCGTTCTGGGGACAGCGAGTGCTGTCGCGTTGGCAAAGACCACCGCCAATGCCGCACCGCCCGCTCAAGAAGCGCATACGGAGGATGCTCATGCTATGCATGGTATGCCGGCAACTGTCGGTGAAGTAAACCATGAGCGCAATGGCTTTGATCCCACCGCCATTTTGACCGACTTTGACTATGGCCAGGCCACAAAATTAGAAAATGGCCAAACGCTGCGTGAGTACAGTTTTGTAGCTGTGGACAAGCTTATCGAGATAGCACCCGGCATAAGTTTTCCGGCCTGGACTTACAACGGGCGAATCCCCGGCCCTACTATCCGCTGTACCGAGGGCGACCGTATCCGCATCAACTTTACCAACGGCAGCACCCACCCCCACACTATTCACTTTCACGGCTTTCATCCCGCCGAAATGGATGGCGTGCCAGGCGTGGGGCCGGGCCTGATTGAGCCAGGTCAGAGTTTTATCTACGAGTTCGACGCCGAGCCTTTTGGGCTGCATCTGTATCATTGCCATGCCTTTCCCCTGGCTCGACACATTGCCAAAGGTCTCTATGGCGCGTTCATCATTGACCCCAAGCAGGGTCGGCCGGCTGTTGACCAGGAGTTTGTGATGGTCATGAACGGTATTGATCTGGATTTTGACGACGAAAACGATATTTATGCGGTTAACACCATTCCCTTCCATTACCAAAACCATCCCATTCAAGTCAAGGTTGGCGAAAAGATACGAGTTTACTTGGTCAACCTCCTGGAGTTTGACGCAATTAACTCTTTCCACTTGCACGCTAACTTTTTCTACTATTATCCCACCGGCACCAGTCTGACCCCCACTGAGTTCACCGACACCATTATGCAGGCTCAGGCGCAGCGAGGCATCCTGGAATTTAGCTTCAAATGGCCCGGCACATACATGTTCCACGCCCACAAAACCGAATTTGCCGAGTTAGGCTGGAACGGAAACTTTGAAGTTACCTTGTAACGGAGGCGAGCTATGAATGAACCAACCGTATTGCCAGAAAAACAGCAAGATTTCGGCCTCACTACAGCCGTTTTGTTAATTCTGCCGCTGATTCTATTGGCAGCCGTCATCTTTCTTTTTTTGAATACAGGCGGCGGGCTGCAACTGGCCTCCCCCGCCCCCGTCGAAGCCTTGACCATCGAGCGCACCGTTCTCGAACCAGGCCAGATTAACCTGATTGTGCGTAACACCGGGCCAGAAGAGCTGATCCTGGCCCAGGCAATTATCAACGACGCCATCTGGCCCATGATTGTTTCTCCCACCCCAACCATACCCCGGCTAGGCCAGGCCACGGTCAGCATAGATTACAACTGGGTCGAAGGTGAAGCCTATGCACTGCGACTCTTTACCGGCAATGCGATTGCCTTTGACGCCGAAATTCCGGTAGCTTTCACTACGCCCCAGCCAGACAGCGACACCTTTTGGGCTTTCACCCTAATTGGCCTCTACGTTGGCGTCATCCCGATTTTCCTGGGCCTGTTCTGGTTTCCGGCGCTGCGCCAATTGGGCTGGAAATGGATGGTCTTTTTGTTAGCAGTTACGGCTGGTCTGCTCATTTTTCTGGGGCTGGATACTCTGGCCGAAGCTTTGGAACAGGCCAATCTTGTGCCTGGTCCCTTGCAGGGGATTGGACTGCTTGGCATCGGGGCCGTCGCCACCTTTTTACTCCTTGAGCTGATTTCACACCATCAGACAGCTACCGGCAAGAGCGAGGTGACGCAGCGGTTGAGCCTGGCTTATCTCATCGCCACGGGAATTGGGCTGCACAACCTGGGAGAGGGCCTGGCTATCGGCGCGGCCTATAACATCGGCGAGATTGCCCTGGGTACTTTTCTGGTCGTCGGCTTCATCATTCAGAATATCAGTGAGGGCCTGGGCATCATCGCGCCCGTTTTGCGCGACCGTCCGGGTCTCCGCCATTTGGCTTTGATGGGTTTGATCGGCGGTGTACCAGCCATTATCGGGGCATGGATCGGCGGATTTGCGCCATCACCCACCCTGGCGGTGCTGTTCCTGGCGATTGGGACCGGAGCCATCTTCCAAGTTCTCTATGAAATAGCCAAATTGATTCGCAAAGAGACAACCAAAACACCCCTGCCATTGACCATTTTTTCGGGGGTATTCGCCGGTATGTTTATCTTGTGGATCACTGGCTTGTTTATCAAATAAGGTAAGGGAAATGAAACGCTTTTTCGACCTATCTATCATCCTTCTCTTGATTTTTACCATCACCCTGACTGCCTGTCAGGGCGAAATCCGTTCCGCCGCAGCGGCACCTTCTGCGCTGATGGGCGATCCCGCCACCGGCCAGTCTTTGTTTATGAGTACATGTGCTGCCTGCCATGGGCCGGATGGCAGAGGGCTGCCCGGTCTGGGTAAGAATTTGGTCGAAAGTGAATTTGTCGCCGTAAAAAACAACCCCGAATTGGTTGAATTTATTAAAGCTGGACGCAACGCCGCCGACCCGCTCAACACCACTGGCATAACCATGCCCCCTAAAGGTGGCAAAGCCAGCCTCACCGACGAGGATTTGTATCATATCGTTGCTTATCTTCGTTCAATCCACAAATAAATAGTATTTCCCACATAACGTGGGTGACTGGTGTCCAAACTGAGTTTGGACACCCAATTGCGTTGCGAAACTGAGTTTCGCAACGAGCGCCCACGCCAAGTAGGAAATACACCGAATAAGTCTCTCTCTACCTTCGTGAAACCCTCAGCCGGTTTAATTTACCAGCCTCGCTACCAAAAAACAACCCCTTAAGGGATACTGTCGCCCTTGTTCGTTAGTCCGCCTACTTGACAAGTATCAAAGAATGAAGTATAATTTCAAAGAAATTTAGTCTTGACTAAAAATATATTTAGTTAATAATAAATTTTAAAATTAGTTCAATACAATTTGGAAAAATTTTACCAAGGAGAGCTTCCCATGATCGATCCTCTTATTGCGCTAATCATTACTGCTATCGTCGCCGCCGTTGGCCTGTGGCTGTTTTGGCCGGATAAGGGTCTCTTTTGGCGCTGGCAGCGCGCCCGCCAGATGACCCGGCGAGTCTTGATCGAGGATGCGTTGAAGCACATGTATGACTGCGAGTATCACGGGCGTGTCCCAACCGTACAAAGCATTGCCGGGGCCTTGAACAGCAGCGTCAACGAAGTGGCGGATTTAGTGACCGACATGCAGGCCCATGAGCTGATCACCTTTGAAGGCGACCGGCTTGAATTGACCCCCCAGGGCCGCGACTATGCTCTGCACGTTATCCGCGCCCACCGCCTCTGGGAGCGCTACCTGGCCGACAAAACCGGCTATGCGGCGGCTGACTGGCACAGCCAGTCTGAACGGCGCGAGCATCATCTCAGCCGGGCCGAAGCCGATGCCCTGGCCCGGGAGCTGGGTCATCCCCGTTTTGACCCCCATGGCGACCCCATTCCTACTGCCAGCGGTGATTTGGTTGCGCCCGAAGAGCGGTTCAGCCTGCCCAACTTTCCACCCAATCAATACGGTCAAATTGTTCATCTCGAAGATGAGCCGGAAACTGTCTATGCGCAACTCCTGGCCGAAGGACTGCACCTGGGCATGACCGTCCTCGTTACCGAGATCACTCCCCAGCGAGTCCGTTTTTGGGCCGATGGCGACGAACATATTTTAGCGCCCATGTTGGCCGCCAACGTTTCCGTTGTCGCCATTCATCCTGAAGAAGAAATAGAAACAGGACCCTATGAGTCACTGAGCCAGCTCAAGCTAGGCCAGAGCGCCAAAGTAACCGGCATCTCGCACCTCTGCCGGGGCGCTGAACGCCGCCGCTTTTTGGACCTGGGCATTTTGCCCGGCACTATCATCAAAGCTGAGATGGTCAGCCCCAGCGGCGACCCCACCGCCTATCGCATCCGGGGGGCGCTGATTGGTCTGCGCAAAGAACAGGCGGATCTCATTTATATCACCTCGGAGTTGGAGCCGGAGGCTCAACAAGTTCGTAAAATGGAGGCAATTATATGAGCACGCCAAGTTTGATTCCCCCCGCTCATAACTGTGAAACCTGCCCGGCCCACAACATTGGCAATCTCATCAAGCTGGGCATCAATATGGACAACTGGGATTACGTGGTCGCCCTGGCCGGCAATCCCAATACCGGCAAGAGCACGATCTTCAATGCGCTGACCGGTCTGCGCCAGCACACCGGCAACTGGCCCGGCAAAACCGTCACCCGCGCCGAGGGCGGTTTCTCTTACGGCGACCACCGGTATAAACTGGTGGACCTGCCCGGCACTTACTCACTCCTTTCCACCAGCCTCGATGAAGAGGTGGCCCGCAATTTCATTCTTTTCGGCCAGCCGGATGTGACCATCATCGTGGCCGACGCCACTCGCTTGGAGCGCAACTTGAACCTGGTTTTGCAGGTGCTGGAGATCACCAACCGGGCTGTAGTGTCGCTCAATCTGATGGACGAAGCCCGCCGTCACCACATTACCGTGGATGAGCGCACCCTGGCCCGTGATCTGGGTGTGCCGGTGGTCCCTACCAGCGCCCGCTCCCGGCAAGGCATCCCCGATCTGCTGCAAGCGGTTAGCGAGGTAGCGACCGGCAAAGTGGTCTGTAAACCACACCACGTTAAAAGTGAGTCGCCCGCCCTGAAAAAAGCGATTAACGAACTGGTCCCAGTTCTCGAAGCGAGCTTTCCGGGTCTGCCCAACGCTCGCTGGGTGGCCCTGCGCCTGCTCGACGGCGATTCGCGGATTATCGAGGCCATTGAGCGGGGCGAGTTAGGCGATCTGACCCGCGATGACCCCGGCGAGAGCGGGAGCAATCTTATTATGCAACTGGAGGCAGCTAACCATGCTTAAACAAGAATTTCATCCGTCTAACAGCTCCGGCGCTGCGGCAGCGCAAAATATCCTGGCCAAGGCGGCCCAACTGCGCTGGGAGGTGGGCAGCAGCTTTCATGAAAATCTGGTGGAAGCCATCTATACCGACGCTGCCCGCATTGCCGACCGGGCAACCACCTACCCGGACAAGCCGCCCCGTTTCAATCTGGACCGGACCATTGACCGGCTGGTGACAAGCCGGGTTTGGGGCTTTCCGCTCATGTTTTTACTCTTTACGTTGGTATTCTGGCTGACTATCTCCGGGGCCAATGTGCCTTCGGGACTGCTGGCTACGCTGCTCCTGGACACTATTCACCCCATGCTCAAGGCGGGAGCGGCGAACATGGGCCTGCCCTGGTGGCTGGACGGCCTGCTCATAGATGGAATCTACATGGGGACCGCCTGGGTGGTCAGTGTGATGCTGCCGCCTATGACCATTTTCTTTCCGCTTTTTACCCTGCTGGAAGATTTTGGCTACCTGCCGCGCGTGGCCTTCAATCTGGACAATATCTTCAAAAAATCCGGGGCGCACGGCAAGCAATCGTTGAGCATGATGATGGGCTTCGGCTGTAACGCCGCCGGCGTTATTGCCACCCGCATCATTGACAGCCCCCGCGAACGGCTGATCGCCATCATTACCAACAACTTCGCCCTGTGCAACGGGCGCTGGCCTACCCAAATTCTCGTCGCAACCTTGTTCATCGGCGCGCTGGTACCGAGCTATCTGGCCGGTCTGATCTCTGCCTTGGCGGTGGTGGGGGTAGCCACCCTGGGCGTGCTGCTCAGCTTCGCCGTATCGTGGGGATTATCGCGCACGTTGTTAAGGGGCGAAGCCTCAACCTTTAGCCTGGAACTGCCTCCCTACCGGCCGCCGCGCATCTGGCAGACGATCTACACCTCACTGATTGACCGGACCATGTACGTCCTGTGGCGGGCCATCGTCTTTGCCGCCCCGGCTGGAGCGGCCATCTGGCTCAGCGCCAATATCCACCTGGGCGGCGCGAGCATCGCCGAGCATTTGATTAACTGGTTCAATCCTTTTGGGTTACTGATCGGATTGAACGGAGTTATTTTACTGGCCTACATTGTGGCCATCCCGGCCAATGAGATTATCATCCCGACGGTGTTGATGCTGACCGTCCTTTCCACCGGCATGCACGGCTTTGGCTCCGGGGCGGGGGTCATGTTTGAGGCCGGCGACAGTGAGACGCTGAATCTGCTCCAAACGGGCGGCTGGACGCTGCTGACAGCGGTGAACCTGATGCTGTTCAGCCTGATCCACAACCCGTGCAGCACAACTATTTACACCATCTATAAAGAGACCGGCAGCGCCAAGTGGGCGGCGATTTCGGCTCTGCTGCCGCTGGCAATGGGCTTTGCTGTCACTTTCATCGTAGCTCAAGTGTGGCGATTGATTGCGGGGATGTAGGTCAAACTGTTAGTTTGACCGGCACAAACTAACAGTTTGTGCTACAAGTTTGGGGCTAATGAATTGAATTTAAATTGAATACCGAGAAAAACCTCCTCAACGGTTCTGGCCGTTTGGGGAGGTTTTTTTTGGGCTTACCTTTGTGACTTTAGGGCAAGGTAACAGGTGTCTTATGACCGTCTTATTGATGACTTTTGTTACTTTTGTACAGAAAGCTTTTGTCGTATTATCGAGTTCATCTTGACCAAAGTTGAGGTTGTGTTATAATAGCGCCGTTTTTGCCATTCCCTAAGTAAGGAGATAAATGCGTTTTCTGTCCCCACGGCGTTGTCTAGCTCTGATCGCCGTAGTAATTGTCATCATCCTTCAATTGTTAAGCACTACACTCCTGATCCAAGCCCAAGACGGGCAGCCAGTTCCTTCTAATCCGTTCCTACCCATTCAACCGACCCCTGAACCACTGTTTCAACTTCCCTTTGCCGTACCGCCTGGTCCTACTACCTGGCTTTTGGGCCAACCTTACGGTAATACCATCAACGCTTATTATCAGCGCAACACCCTTTACAGAGCGTCAGGCGGGATTCACTTTGGCTCGGATTTTTCCGCTCCCTGCGGCACAGAAATTGTTGCTATTGGCGATGGCCTTGTCTTTGCCGTAGATGGCTCGTTTGGTTCACCGCCCCATAATTTAATGATTGACCATCCGCAAGCAGGCTATGCCTCAATGTACGGCCATTTGTTAGAAACGCCCTCCCTGATCCCGGGCCAACAGGTAATGCAGGGCCAGGTAATTGCATTGGTCGGCGATGGGGGAAGTGATTGCAGCGCCTACCCCCATCTGCACCTGGAGATTCGAGATTTGGGTCATCTTCGCAAATATAACCCCGCTCTTTTTATCAACGCTAACTGGAACAATTTAACTTTGATGGGCAGCTCCACCCGCAGCTTTATGCGAAACTTAGCCGCTCCGCGGACCTGGCAAACCCTCTACGATCAACCGGAAGTCCGCATCGGGGGGCCAATTATGAATGATTTTATCAGCACTTGGCCCTTGGATTGGAGCCTGCTCCCGTGAAAAGTCCCTTGATGGGGGGGCTTTTCTTGCTGCTAATCTTCGTCTTAGGAATCTATCTCGTCCAGCCGGCAGCAGAAGTTCCACCACCTCCAACTCCTACGGCAACCATTTTACTTGAGGCTAATTTGCCCACGCTTACCCCGACCAGAACTAAAATACCGACTCCAACCCGGACGCCAAAACCACCCATAGTAACATCCACTTACACGCCAACTCCACGGCCGCCCACACCTACGCCCACCTCAAGCCCAACCCCAACGATAACTCCGCTGCCTTCTGTCCGGCAAATTACGGAGGGTAATTGCTGTACTTCACCCTTTTGGAGCAGCGACTCCTCCGAAGTGCGCTTTATAGATCAGCCTGCCCTCGATCAACCCCTCGGCATTTGGGGCGTGAATGTGAACCAATTTGGGACAACGCCCCATTTTGTGACAGCCCTCCTGGGAACCTACAGCCCCGATGGCCAACTGCTGGCTTACCCTGATCGCGAGAAAGGTGTGGCAGTCGTCGAGCGGTTGGAAGATGGCCGGCGCTGGGAATTTAACACCGGGGCGAATAGTCTCTATTTTACCCCCAACAGCCAAGAGGTGTTGTGGATGCAGACCACTTCTGCTACACCCTGGGAGTCAGGTGAAAATACTATCTGGCTGGCCAATGCGGACGGCAGTAATGTTCGCCAGGTGGCCACGCTACGGCAGGCCGAACCGATGGATTGGCTGGCGGATGATGAACTCCTCGTCGTCAGCAGAAAAAATGGGGCCGCAGGCCGGATGCTCCTGTCCAGGCTTTCTCTCCAGGATGGCGCTCAGACTCCGTTAACTGAAGTCTTTCGCATGCAGGATTTGCTCCTTAGTCCTGGTAAGAACCATCTGGTCTATAGCAGCTTTAATCCCAATATTGATGAAAATGGGATTTGGTTGGTTGATTTGGAGAATCCCGAGCAGCCTGCCCAAAAATTACCCTTTTTCGGCACATACCGCTGGCGGGACAACCGGCGCCTGATTTTTGTGCCTTTTGAGCCGATGGCTACGCAGCATACCTTTTACGAGTACGATATTTTCACGAGTCGAGCACGACTGCTTTTTTACGGAAATACTCAGCTACTCATCGCCAATAACGATTGGCAGGTTTCCCCTGACGGCTCTAAAATTGTACTGGTTGCCGCTAATGGGACTCAGTTAAACGGAATTTGGATCTTGGAGATAAGATGAGCATAATTAAAAACTCCCCGGAGAACTTCCTCTGAGGAGTTTTTAATTATATGATTATTGTTAAAATTGTTATGAGCGCCGGCTCACAGCCAGACCCAAACCGCTGAACAAGATTAACCCACCGACGACGATGAGGGCCAGGATAGTCCAAGGCATGCTAATTTCGCCACCGGTTTGCGGCAGCGTTCCCGGAGCCTGCTGCTGTACCCCCTGCTGCTCGCCTCCCTGCATATTAGGGTCTTGTACACCTTGTTGTTGGTCGCCAGGTTGCGTACCCATCGCACCTTGGTCTGTCGTCGTGGTTGTAGTTGGCGTTGTTGTTCCTTGCATGTTCGCATCGGTAGCCTGACCACTTTGATCAGTGTCCTGGTTGCCACCTTGATCACCATCCTGGGCCAGAGCCGCCGAGACCAACCCCAAAGATAACAACATCGCTACCACTAAACTAAGAAATTTTCGACCTTTCATCTTTTGCTTACCTCCTAGATGCCATTGAAGAAAGAACCAAATTTTTATAGACGTTTATTTATGTATCTAGATACATCAAATAAATAATCCCCTACGTAGACTATCTGTTAAAGCCCTATCTAAAACCTTCCGGTGACGTCCCGTTTTCTAATGCTTACGCCTCATGTTATCAGGTTGTATCTTTTTGCCTACACCAGAAAGGGCGATTTCGAGCAATAGAAAGGGTTATTTTTTAAAGAATCTAAGAAGTAGTTTGGTGACAAGGTTTTTAGAAACAGAATTACTCAGTTGAGCTATATTAAAGATCATCCCGAAGAGAGTTGACAAGCGCCAAAGCCAGGGTTATAGTATAAATTAACTGAGGTTAATAATATTTCTAATTAGGATAAATATTTGTCCCTTTTCGATTCAGCTTTAGCCAGAAGGTTAATTACCTCACGTGTAGTTCAGAAGCAAGAGATTGGGGAAGGCAAATAATATGGGAACTGATTTAGGCAATATTCAAGCAGATAATGATCAACCCTGCCTGGATGTCATTCACCAGGCTGTCGCGGCAGAACCGGGGATTGTCGGGGTGCAGCTCGACCCGCGCCAGCGACAACTTTCACTTGACTACGACCCGAAACTCATTGCCGAACCGAGGATTACTGAAATCACTCAGCGCCTGGCTCCGCCCTTGCGGCACAACATGGAAACGTGCGTGATGCGTTTGGGGCCGCGCGGGGGCCGCTCGTGCGAGTCCTGCGCTTTGATGCTGGAGAACCGGCTTAGCCGGATCGAAGGGGTCCGCCGGGCTGCGGCCAGCTATAAGGGGGGCGTGTTGAGCGTGCATTACGATAACACGCTCGTTTCACCTGACCAACTGCTCCAAAAAGTAGCCCAATTGGGGGTCAATGTAGCTCCTTCCAGCGCTGAACTGCTGCCGCTTCCAGCACCGCTTGTGCCGGTCGAGATTCCCTGGCAGCGAGCCTGGACGTGGCTGACCCAACAGAATCTGGAAGCCATTTTCACGGCGATTACCCTGGTCACGATGATTTCCGCCTGGCTGGCCGAGCATTTTGGCGCTCCGGGCATAGTTTCAACGATCCTTTATGTGATTGCTTATGTTACCGGCGGCGCCTTTGGCGTCAAAGGCAGCCTGGAGTCGCTGCGAGAACGGACCATTGATGTGGACCTGCTCATGGTGTTGGCCGCCCTCGGCGCAGCGATTGTCGGAGCGCCGTTTGAAGGGGCGCTCCTGCTGTTTCTCTTCTCTTTCTCGAACGTGTTGCAGGATTACGCCATGGACCGCACCCGCAACGCTATCCGAGCCTTGATGAAACTGCGGCCCAATCAGGCTTTGGTTCGACGCGGCAGCAGACTGGTCACCCTGCCGGTGGAACAGATTGTCGTTAGTGACCGCTTTGTCGTCCGCCCTGGCGATCGTATTCCGTTGGATGGTCGGGTCGTGGAAGGTGAAAGTTCCGTGGATCAAGCCTCCATCACCGGCGAGTCCATGCCGGTAGCCAAGCGTCCCGGCGACCAGGTGCTGGCAGGGACTATCAACAAAAACGGCAGCCTGGAAGCTCAGGTGACCAAGCTGGCCAAAGACTCAACCATCGCCAAACTCATTAAACTGGTCGAGGAAGCCCAGAGCGAAAAAGCCCAAACCCAGCGTTTTTTGGACAAAGCTGAACAGTATTATGCGATGGGGGTCATTGTTTTCACCGTGCTGGTGGCGGTGATCCCGATTTATGTCTTTGGAGAAGCTTTCAATACCGCTTTTTACCGGGCTATGACCGTGATGGTGGCGGCCTCACCTTGCGCCCTGATTATCAGCACGCCGGCCTCCATCCTTTCAGCCATTGGCAACGGCGCGCGCAAGGGGGTGCTGTTCAAAGGCGGGGTGTATATGGAGCAAGCCGCCGGGATCAAGGTAATTGCCTTTGACAAGACCGGCACGCTGACCCAGGGCAAACCGCAGGTGACGGACGTAATACCGTTGAACGCCGAACGTGCGGACGTTTGGCATGGGGGCGAAGATGAATTACTGGCCCTGACCGCTGCGGTCGAAGCCAAATCCGAACACGCATTAGGCAAGGCCACGGTGGAAGCGGCGCAGCAGCGCAACCTGGAGCTGTCAGAGGCGCTGGCCTTTGAGGCCGCCACCGGCAGAGGAGCGCGGGGCTTGGTGGATGGGTTGGATATTCGGGTCGGCAATCTCCGTTATTTCGAGGAGTTTGCTTGTGTGGGGCATGATGCTGCCGCCGTCGAGGTCGAGCGGCTGCAAGGCGAGGGTAAAACAGCCATCGTGGTCGGCCAGATTGGCGAGGATGGGCGCACGGCCTACTTGCTGGGCGTGGTCGCCTTTGCCGATACGGTGCGGGCTGACGCCGCCGCGGTGGTGGCCGAAATCAAGTCGTTAGGGGTGCAGCGAGTCGTGATGCTGACCGGCGATAATGAACGGGTCGCCCATGCCATTGCCGCCGAAGTCGGGGTGGATGAATATTTTGCCAACTTGCTGCCCGAAGACAAAGTGCGGATTGTCAAGGATTTGGAGGCCAGGTATGGCTCCGTGGCCATGGTCGGCGACGGGGTGAATGACGCCCCGGCCCTGGCCAGCGCCTCAATTGGGGTGGCTATGGGCGCGGCGGGCACGGATGTGGCCCTGGAAACCGCCGACGTAGTCCTGATGGCCGACGACCTGAGCAACATCCCCTACCTGATTGCCCTGAGCCGGCAGACCCGCAAAACCCTGGTCGTCAACCTGGGCTTTGCCCTGGCGGCGATTGCGATTATGATTGCCGCCATCTTCAGCGCCAATATGCCGCTGCCCCTGGCCGTCATCGGCCACGAGGGGGGAACGGTGCTGGTCTCGTTGAATGGGCTGCGGCTGCTGCTGTATAAGCGAAAGCGGCTGGCAAATAGCGAGGTTGGCCCAGTTGAACGATAACATTGTCAACCTCAGCCCGTCATGCTAGAATCAAACTCAAAAAGAAAGTAAATTCCCAATGAAAAAGCTGAAACTGAAAGAAGCCCGCGCTCCTTATAGTATTTCTCTGGACGAAGCACTCCTATCCGATGAAGTGGTCATTTTGGAAAAGGAAGGGCAACCTGTCGCTGCTCTGGTGCCGATGGCCGAGTATGTCGCTTTTCGGGCCTGGCGTGAGGCAGAAAGGCAACACCAGACCCGCCGGGCAGATGAGGCAAGTATCGAGCGAGAACACACCGCTTTTAAGCAAATGCTGCCGGAATTGTTGAAGCAATATCCGGGGCGGGCTGTAGCTATTCACAACGGCCAGGTGGTGGCGGTGGGGGATGATCGTATGGCCGTATGGGAGCAGGCCCGCCGCCAGCTTAATGATGCACCCGTCTATGTCCAGACGGTTGAGTATCCGCCGAAGGTTTACAAAGTACCTCATCGAAAGGTCGTCGGTGATGTGGAGCTATAACCAAGAGGTACAGCCTCCAGCCCCGTTTCTTGATCTGGTTGTCCATCATCCCGAAGAAACAGCTCAAGCAATCCGTATTCAAGCCAAAATTGATACAGGCGCTGATATTTCTGCCATACCGGCGGTACTCATCACTCAATTGGGACTACCAACCACCAGCAAAATAGTTATTGAAGGCTATGATGGTATCCCGGCTACTGTGTTCACCTATGGGGTTGTCATTGAAGTTGAACAGGCTCACTTTAGAAGTCAAGAAGTCATTGCCATTTCTGAGCAATATATTTTGCTGGGTCGTGATGTTCTGAACCACTTTTACCTGCACCTCAATGGGCCTGAACTGACATTCAACTTAAGTTGATGCCTCTCTAATAAATCCCAATACCCTTGACTGTTATCGGCCACGAGGGGGGAACGGTGCTGGTCTCACTGAATGGGTTAAGGCTGTTGTTGTATAAGCGAAAACGGCAAGCGACTTAGGCGCTCTAACAAGAACATAATGTAACGAAAAGCAAAGAGCCTCGGGGCTAACCGAGGCTCTTTGTCTATTCTATTCCCTTCTTACTCGCCTTCCTTGACCTCTATGGTCTCGTCTGCGACACCGCCATGCGCCTCCCGGTGGACGGCCTCAGCCGCTGCTTTGCTTGGCGCTTCGCACAGACAGAAGACGGTGCCCGTGCCTTCGTCATACCAATATTTCAGGTACTTCACCCCATACCTGGCCTGAACCTCAAGGTCCTTCTGGTGGGCTGCGGTGACGGCTGCGGTCGTCAATCCTTCCACATTCTTGTGAATATCCATATAGAGGGGCATCTTAGACTCCTTTTTCTGCGTGGCTATTAATGGCCATAGCTTCAATAGTTGTTACGATGAAATACGCTCTAATTGAGCACGATTAGGCGGGAATGTTCACCCGCCGGGTGATCTGGCCATTGCTTTCCCAATAGGTGATCTTATTGGCAATCAAGGGGTCGTCCTGAGCTGGTTGAACATTGCTGGTGGTATCCACGGCACGGGTTGTGATCGTGTGCTCACCCAGTGCCGGATGGGCCCAATTGAAGGTCCAGAAAACCCAGGCAGCTTCGGCCTGCTGGCTGCGGTCCAACCGGGTACGCTGCCAGGCACCCTCATCAATCTTCACCTCCACCGAGCTAATTGGCGCTCCCCAAGCTGCGCCTTCAATACGGTAGCTGTCCCCATTGCGGACCACTCGCGCCGGCGCAGATTTGAGCAGCGCCCGCCCTACCAAAGACTCGGTCCAGATTGGCTCGGCCTCGGTTCCTGTTTGGCGAACGGTGACATAGTCGCGGGCCATAAAGCGATTGGCCAGGCGGGTAGGCCAGATCTCGATGCGCTGCAGCCACTTCACATTGGCAATGCCGTACCAGCCCGGCGCAATCAGCCGCAGCGGCGCTCCATTGCGCGCCGGCAGCGGTTCGCCATTCATCTCGTAACAGAGCAGATTTTCCGGCTGCATTGCATCAGTTAGCGCCATGCTGCGGGCAAAGTTCTGGATCGTTTTGGTCTCGCGCACCACCTCTTCGCCTTTGTCTGCGCCAACAAAGACCACTTCGCTGCCATCTGCCAGCACCCCCACTTCTTCCAACAGGGGCGCCAGCGGCGTCCCGGCCCAGCGGGCATTGCCGATGCCGCCGTCAAAGAAGGGCAGGCCAGAATTGCCCGAACATTCGATGGTAAAGGTCACTTCCTGGCGGGGACGAGCCTTGAGATCGTCCAGGGTCAAGCTCAGCGGTGTCTTCACCCGGCCAGCCAGGGTCAACTGCCATTGGCTGGGGTCAATTTCGGGCCACCCGTAATGGGCGATACCAAAGAACTGCTCGTTGGGGGTGATCCACGAATCGAGCTTCTCCCAGACAAGCTGGTTATCAATGACCTCCGGCACCGGGTTCTCCTCGGGTTGATCCAACCATGGGAGCACTTCATCGCCCGGCTGTAAGGGCGCGGCGGTGGCGAAGCGAGCATTGAACAGAGCCAGCGTAGCCAGAGTAGCACCACCGGCGACGAGCAGTTCTCGCCGGGATAGGGTAGGATGTTGCATTTTGTTCTCCTTTCACCGAACTATAATATTGGAAGCCATTATATTAGGATTGTCAGAACACTTTTCCTCCGATATAAATCAATTGACTTACTACCTACTCCTGGTCAGCCTCGACTATAAGTTGTACTGACTGCCAGTTCTGCAGAAAAATTTCCTCTGCCCGAATTACCCCCAACGGCGCAGTAGGCCCTTCAGAAATCACTCGGCTGGGGTGAGATAGCCATATTTTTACACAGTCCACGTTGGACAATGCGTCACCAGCTACCTTGACCTGGCATGATCGAGCTGGCTGAAAATCCGGGCCGCCCTCGTCAGCCCACGCCAGGGCCGGGATGGCTGTCAGGGTTAGTAGCAGTACGGCCAATGCGACCGGAATGACGCTCCGCTGATTGAATTGAAATTGTTTGCTGTTCATTTTAATTTTCCTTTCGACTGAAACAGTGTTTAATTTGTCTTCAATTTACCAAACCACCGTTGGCGCGGGCGTGGTTTCTACCGTTGGCGGGGGTAGAATTTCAATTAACGCTGATGATTGACCCGACCCCCAAAATCCGTTACAATATCTATAGTTGCTGCCATCACTCCCAGATAGACCAGTTAGATAGCCAAAAGGGTGTCGAATTTGACCCTGCGTGTTCATTTATTAGGCCCTAGCCAGATCAGCCGGAACGATGTTCCCGTAGAGGTGCCCGGCTACCGTCCGCTGGCCTTGCTGGCTTATTTGCTGCTTACCGGTAAAGCTCACAGCCGCCAGCATTTGGTTGACCTCCTTTTTGACAACCCGGACGACCCCAAAGCTGCTCTGCGCTGGACCCTGTCGAAACTCCGCAGCGCCATCGGGGCTGAATACCTCCTGGCCGACCGGCACGAAGTGGCTTTCAATTTCCAGAGCGATTTTTGGTTGGACATCTCTGCTTTTGAAGCAGGCCAACTTGACTTATATCGGGGCGATTTCCTGGAAGGGCTGCACCTGCGGGACGCCTATCGCTTTGAGGATTGGGCCTTCTTTGAACGCGAGCGCCTCAGAGCCGCCTATCAAGCAGCCCTGGAGCAGCGGTTGGTGGAGGCGGAAGGCCGCAAGGAGAATCTGGCTGTGGTGGAGTTCGCCCACCAATTGCTGCGGCTGGACAATCTGCGGGAAGATTGGTACTGCACTCTGATGGGCGCTTATGCCCACCTGGGACAGCGCGAGGCGGCCCTGGCCCAGTTTGAGCTGTGCCGCCAGGTTTTGCAGGCCGAACTGGGGGTTGAGCCTGTCGCCGAAACGATGACCCTGGCAGAAGCCATCCGGCGCGGGGATTTCCAGCCGGCCCGTCTGACCCCTGATCCCAATCGTGACCTTATTGCCGGACGTTTTACCATTGATGACCTGGCCAGGGATTTGCTCGGCCAAGGGGGCATGGGGGCGGTCTACCGGGGAAGGGACACCCACACCGACGAAATCGTCGCTATCAAGGTGATCAAATCCGATCTTGTGGCCAGCCGGCCCGACCTTCTCCAGCGTTTCATCCGCGAAGGGGAAGCCTTACGCCGTTTGAACCATCCTAATATTATCAAACTGCTGGCAGCAACCGAAAATGAGAGCCAGCATTACCTGGTGATGGAGTACGTCGAAGGGGGATCGCTCCGTGATTTACTCCAGAGCCAGGGACACTTACCCATTAACCGGGTGCTCGAAATTGCCCTGGACCTGGCCGATGCCCTGACTCGCGCTCATCGCCTGAACATTATCCATCGTGACTTGAAGCCGGAAAATGTACTGTTGGCCAAGGATGGCACGCCTCGCATCGCCGACTTTGGCATTGCCCAGATAAGCGATAGCCCGCCCCTGACTCAAACAGGTCTGGTGCTGGGTACACTTGATTATATAAGCCCAGAAGCGTGCCAGGGCGAAAGCCTCGATGCCCGGACGGACATTTGGGCCTTTGGAGTGATGCTCTATGAACTGCTGACCGGCCAACGTCCCTTTACCGGCGAAACCCTGGCCGCCACGTTGACGGCCATTCTAACTCAACCCGTGCCCGACCTGTTTCAGCAGCGTCCGGACACCCCTCCGGCCCTGGCTGATATTATTCACCGTATGCTGGAAAAAGAGCCGCAGCAGCGCATCGCGACGGTTCGGCTGGTTGGGACTAAATTGGAAGCTATTTTAAAAGGCTGGGGAACAGACATAATCTCTCCTCCGTTTCGCGCCCCCCGCCCCCTTGCTCCCCTGCTTCATTTCCACACCTCCCTGGTCGGGCGGGTCGTAGAAATGGCGACCTTGCGCCGGATCTGGCAGAAGGCGAAGGCCGGCGCGGGGCAGGTCATCCTGGTCGAAGGTGAGCCGGGCATTGGTAAAACCCGGCTGATTGAGGAACTGTTGGCCCAGACTGGTCCTGATGCGCTTGTTTTGCGGGCCAAGTGTCCTGAGCTATCGGAACCGTTGGCCTATACCCTGTTTGTGGACCCCTTGCGCACTGCTTTAGCCGGAGAGCGCCCCCCAACTCTGAGCGACACTTGGTTGGCCGAGGTCAGCCGCCTGCTGCCCGAACTTCGGGATCGCTACCCGAATCTGCCTCGGCCTACTCCTCTTGAAGCAGCCGCCGAACGTCGCCGCCTTTTTGATGCCATCTGTACTACATTACTGGCCTGGATCCAGCAGCGCCCCTTGGTTCTCTTTGTGGATGATTTGCAGTGGGCCGATGCTACCTCACTGGCGCTGCTCAACCATTTCAGCGCCCAGATTATCACCGCGCCGGTCTTGCTCATCGGTGCATGTCGTCCTTACGAAGTAGGGCCACAGCACCTGTGGCAAGAATTACGCCGAGACTGGACCCGATCAGGGCTGCTTACCACCTTGGGGCTT
Organism: Anaerolineales bacterium; assembly: GCA_015075185.1. Lineage (GTDB taxonomy): Bacteria > Chloroflexota > Anaerolineae > 4572-78 > J111 > DSQQ01. The sequence continues at coordinate 108,335 of JABTUW010000002.1, forward strand.
CAACCCCTATCTGATCAAGCCGTGAGCGACTTGCTGCGGGAGCTGACCACGTGGAGCGGGACTGATCCTTCTTTTGGGGCGCTGATTTACAAGGAGACGGGCGGCAACCCTTTGTTTGTCGTTGAAACCATCGCCAGCCTGCGCGACGAAGGCCGCTTGCCCCAAAATACCACGGACTGGCAGCGCGATTTTAAAGCTGAAACGGTGACAATTCCTACCCAGGTGCAGACAATTATTGAGGCCCGGCTCAACCGCCTGGATGACCTCAGCCGCCAGATTATCACCAGCGCGGCAGTGATGCGCAGCAGCTTTGAAGCCGAAATGGTCCAGGAAGTGAGCGGGCGCAACGAATGGGAGACACTGGAAGGGCTGGAACACCTGCTGGCCGGCGGCTTGCTGGTTGAGCAGGGGGGGGACCGCTTCACTTTCAGCCACGATAAAATCCGTGAAGTGGCCTACGCCAGCCTGAGCCAGTTGCGGCGCAAGTTGCTGCACCGCCGCGTAGCCGAAATCCTGGAGAAACAACACCGGGGGCGAGAGAAGATGGCCGCCGCCCGGTTGGCTTTTCACTATGAACAAGCCGGCATGACCGAAAAGGCGCTGGATTACTATCTTCAGGCGGGTCACTTAGATAGAGAACAATATGCCTATGAGTCGACCATTGCTCACTATCAAAAGGCAGTGACTCTGCTGAAGAAGCAAGGCGATGATGAGCAAGCCACCCGTATCTTGATGCAACTGGGGCTGCTCTATCACAATATTTTTGATTTTCAAGGGGCGCATCAGGCTTATGAGGAGGGGTTTGCTCTGGAGAGACAGAGCGGGTGGAAAACATCGGCTGCCTCCCTGCCCCCCGCGCCCCATGCCCTCAGGACAGTGGAGGGCGAACCCAGCTTTGTAGACCCCGGCCTGGCTGCGGATGGATATTCAATTAACATTGCTGGCCAGCTTTTCAGTGGATTGGTCACCGAAGGCCGAGATGGGGAAGTTGTGCCGGATGTCGCCAAGAGTTGGGAGATTCTAGAGGAAGGGCGAAAATATATTTTCCATCTGCGCGATGATGTGTACTGGAGTGATGGCCGGCAAGTCACCGCCGCCGACTTTGAGTATGCCTGGAAGCGGGCACTCCATCCTGCCACCGGTTCAGAAGAGGCTAAGCTATTGGATGATATCAAAGGAGCCAGAGCGTTTCACCAGGGTGACGTTGTTCAGCCGGAAAGTGTGGGGGTGTCCGCAGTTGACAAACATACGCTGGCAGTTATGCTGGAAGAGCCAACCGGCTATTTCTTGCATCTGCTCACCCAGCCTATTACCTTTCCTGTCCCTCACCACGTGGTAGAAGCGTATGGTGAAGCCTGGACTGCCGCAGAGCATATCGTCTCCAACGGCCCATTCAAATTGGCGGCCTGGAAGCAAGGCGAGGCTATGACCTTGGCCCGTAATATGGCCTACCACGGCCCATTTAGAGGCAACGCAGAACGAGTAGAATTATGGTTTGGGCTAGATCAAGCGGCCGTATGGGCGATGTATGAGCGTGGTCATTTAGACTTAGCCTACCTACCGTTCTTGCCGGAAGATCAAGCTTGGCGAAGCCATACCGGGGAATGTCTCTCAATCCCTATCCCGCGTACCTTTTACTTAAGTTTCGATATGAGGTATCCACCCTTTAGTGACGTGCGGGTGCGCCAGGCCCTCATCTTAGCGACAGACCGGGGACGATGGGCTGGCAGCCATTTGGAAATCTTTGGCTCGCCGGCTAGGGGTGGATTTATCCCGGCGGGTATGCCGGGACATTCGGCTACCATCGGCCTGCCTTATGATCCAACCCAAGCGCGGCGTCTCCTGGCCGAAGCTGGCTATCCTGAAGGCCGCGATTTCCCGGTAGTAGACTGGCTTGTCGCCGAGGACTTAGAACTGCTGGCCGATGAACTCCAGGCACAGTGGCAGCAAAATCTAGGTATCCAGGTCAGCCGGAAAACGACTCCCTGGGGAACGCCAAAAGAAAGGATCGAAGCAGAGCGACCCTCCCTGCTGTTCTGGGGCTGGATAGCTGATGTACCCGATCCCGATAACTTTTTGCGGATTGAATTGCAGAAGCATTTGCGGGGCTGGCGAAACGAAACTTATGACATGCTGATAGAAGAGGCTCGCTACAGTGTGAATCAACGCCAGCGGATCGAACTATACCGGCAGGCAGATAGAATTTTGATTGAGAAAGCGGCAGTGATGCCGGTGACTTACGGACGCTGGGACATGCTGGTGAAGCCATGGGTGAAACGGTATACTTATACGCCAACTTGGAGGCCAGTTTGGAAGGAAGTCATCATCGAGCCGCATTAGAGCGATTAGGTTTACACCACCCGGTACGCCTCCAGCGCCATGCCGACCTTTCTTTTGGTGTACTCGGTATCCAACTGTTCCGCCATAAGCGAATCGCCGAGGAGGCTGCGGGTGCGGGCGTCTACGTAAATTTCACTTTCGGTGCGGCCCTTGATCGCCATTTTGCTCAACTTGCTGGACATGTTGACCGCCGGGCCAACCATGGTCGCCTCCGGGCCGACGGTGCCGGTGGTGACTTTGCCGGTGCTGATGCCGATGCCCATGCCGGTTTGGGCAAATTCCTGGCTCTCTTTTTTCCACTCGTCACGCAGGGTCAGGTAAGCCTGGCGCATCTTCAGCGCCGCCAGCAGGGCCGCATTGGCCGAGGAACTTTTTTGTTCCCCGTGGCGGCCGGGGAAGTTGCCAAAAACCCCCATGACGCTGTCGCCCAGGCTTTTGTCCATGGCCCCGCCGGACTGAACGATAATCGTTGACATTCGCAGCAAATATTCATCCAGAAAGGCGACCATCAACTCCGGGCCGATGGAATTGGTCAGGTGGGTGGAGCCGTGGATGTCGCCCATGAGGACTGTTACCTCGTTTTGGTGGGTCAGCTCGGCGATATAGCCGGGGTCATAGTAATGCTCCAAGTCGGTGCGGCGGCCAATTTGCCGGTCGCGCAGCAGGCGCAGGCCCGAAGTCTCGGCCAGGCCGTGGGCAATCGAGGGATACTTGTCAACCACGCTGTCAAAATCCTCGCGGCTGATGGCCAGCAAACGGGTCGGTTTGACCGCGCGGATGGTGGCCGTGCGCGGGACAGCCCGCAGCAGGGCAATCTCGCCAAAGAAATCACCCGGCCCCAGCCGGTTGATTACCCCCACCGACTGGCCGGCCATATCCGGGGCCAATACCTCCACTTCACCCACCTCAACGATATAAAACGTATCGCCCATTTCGCCCATATGAAAAACAATTTGCCCCGGCCGGTATTCAGTCACCTTGATCCGGTTGGCCAGCAGGACACTCTGCTCCAGGGTCATCTTGCTGAGGATGGGGATATTCTCCAGGACGCGCACCACGCCGGTGGCCAGCGCCTTTTCCAGAATATCGAGCTGGACCCTGGCCTCGGTATAGTCGGGTTTAAGCTGCAAGGCATTGCGGAAGGACTCACGGGCTGAGACATAATCACGCAACGTCTTTTGGACCGTTCCCAGGTTATAAAAGTGGTGAGAGTTGGCCGGCTCAAGTTGAGTTGTCGCCTTAAAAATGGTCAGCGCTTCCACATATTTGCCCTGGTCGTGGTAAGTGATGCCAAGCTGATTGTAGGCGTCCACAAAATCAGAACGCAGGCGGATCGCTTCCTCCAGGTGGATGATGGCTCGCTCAAATTGGTCCACCTGGCGGTAAAGCGAGCCTAACTCATACTGCACTTCAGCGGAACCAGGCTCTTCTTCAGTCGCCATGTTCAGATAGGTCAGCGCTTCGGGGTAGCGGCCCAACTGGCGACAGGCCAGGCCAACACTAAAAAGCAAGGCGAAGTGCTGCGGCTGCGGCAGGCGCTGTTCCAGGCGGCGCAGCGCCTGGCTGATTTCCTCGCCCGAATTGGCCAGACATTGGGCGGCCAGCCAAATACGTGCATAATCATCCTCCTGGCCGAGGATTTTGGAGTAAAGGGCGGCATTATCGTGGGCAATGCCGTAGAGCAGCACGATGGTGCCCTGCCAGCGGCGGCGGGCTTCGGTGGTGCGTAAACGGGGTTCCAGGTCTTGCCCCTGCTCGCGCTGGGCCAGGGCGGCAAAAAACTCCTGATAGGTGTGGTGAGCAAATTCTACCCAGGCCCGGTCGTCGGAATAACGCAGCAGGCCGCTGTGCTTGATTTCTTCATGCACATCTTCCGGGGTGATATACTGAACTTCGACCCGTTCGCCCGGTGTGGCGCCTTCACGAAAGAGGTGCAATTCTCTGGTAATCAATTCAATCCAGCGGGCGCGCGGAAAAGCCCAGACTTCCTCCTCTTGCATGGCCAGGCCCAGGCTGGCCAGGGCGCTGCGGCGCAGCGCGAGGGGGGTCTGTGATTTAGAGCGACCAAAAATCTTCCACCACTCGCTGTCGGTTCGTTCCAGCAGGTTATCGGTAAATACTTCAAACAGAATACCCCTATTTTTGGGTAGAGCTTCATTGCTGCGCTTGGCAATTTGGGCAAACATATAAAGGGCCAGCGGCGTTTGGGCCAGGTCTTCCAGTTGCGGGTCGCTGTAAATTTCTCGGGCCACCCTGCGCCCCTGCTCGGCGCGTAAATAATTAACCAGAAAGGCTTCAATATCCTCGCCGGCCAGGCGCTGCAACAAGCCGGTTCGAAAGCCATACAGGGCGGTGTAATCTTGCACCCGGCAAGAGATGATAAAGCGATGATGAGGATAGGCCTGGATAAAACGGTTCAATTCCGGCCGCGTCTTGGTTTGAAACGGCATCTCGTTGAGGCCATCCATTAAAAACAAGAGCGAATGGATGGAGCTATCATCCGGGCTTTCGCCCTTGAGCAGGCTGACTACATCGGCCTCGGTTTCAAACTCAAAGATTTCATAACTATGAAAAGCTTTGAGGATAATACTTTCAACCGTTTTGCCGGGGGTCAGGGCATTCAACTTGATAAAAATAGGCAAAACGGCAGGCTGTTTGGAATTAGCCAGGGTGTTTTCAGCAGACTCGGCGGTATCGAGCATCAGCCGGCGCAAAACCGTCGTTTTACCTCCACCAGCCTCGCCCAAGACAACAGTCCGGTGGTCATTGGCAATCAGTTCCCGCACGTCCACCGGCGCTTCCCGAATCAGGCTGGAACCTTCGATGGCAAAGCGACGTAAGGGAGAAACCGTATCCTGAGTACCCCGGCGGCGCGCCTCCTCCATCCGGCGCTGGGCAATATCGGCTAAAAGATCAAGGACCGCCGGCGCTTTATTATTGAGCAAAGTTAACGATCGATGGGTCAGCGTGACAAATTTTGAGGGTTTGGTTGTCCGCACTTTGGCAGTGCGGGGAACCCGTTTGATCAGCGCAATTTCGCCGAAAAAGTCACCCCGGCCTAATTTTGCTACCGGCATGTCATTACCCAGGGCATCGAGAGCCAGCACTTCGACCTCGCCGCTCACAATAACGTAACACTTGTCCCCCTCCTGACCCCGGTCAAATACGATCTGGTTAGCATCCAGGGACTCGGCGGTTGGGAACAGGGGGGCTAGCTGCTTCAACTCTTCATAGGTGAGGGTATGGCGGACCGGGAAAGGCGTAATGGTTTCCGCCGCACGGGTAGCTTTGAGCGGGACGTACAAATCTTTCCAGACAGTGTAGTCCGGGTCTTCGATGACCCGGCGGAGATAACGGCGAATAGCCGGTAGATTGCCATGAATATCAATCGGCTCAGAGTCAGAACGGCTTTGAACAATATTCACCGGCGGGTTGAGGGAGGGAAAACTGAAAAAATGCCCTTTCCAACTCCAAAAATCAGGGGCGTTGCGGGCCAGTTGGGTGACAAACGCGGATGTACCCCAGATGACAATCGGTTGAGCAATCAAGGTGAGCCGGTCTCGCAAAAAATTAAGGAGTCTGACAAAGGTGGAGCGCTGCTCACTGGTGAATTTTTCGATGCCGTAGACAAAGAAAACGATGGATTTGTACTTGCCGGTCAGTTCCAGGTTTTTAAAGCGGGCCTGGTCCGTTAGTTCGGTCAGGCTGCGGATCAGGTTGGTATCTTTTGCGCCCACCTCGTAGTTAAAAACATAGATACCTTCAGTTTCCAGCCGGCGGCGAAAATAATCAATCAACCTGGCCCGCAGGTCGAGGTCATCGCACTCGGCCACGGCCAGCCCGCCCAGATTGCTCATGCGCAGCATGGCCAGCAGCATTCTGATTTCGTCGGGAAAACGAGCCGCAAATTCGTCGGCTTCCGGCAACATCATGCCGACTCCTCTTTAAATGGTTTTCCAAACATCCGCTTCCCAGTCTTCCAGGAGTTCGGTCACAATGGGGTGAACGTCGAACCAACCTTTGCCGTTAGGATAGTAGAGCACGCACAGCGACTCCAGGTGACGCATGTTCACATCGGCCCGGCTTTTGGTTTGCTTGACCCGCAGCAGCCACTTGTAATCGTCGTGCTCCAGGATGCGATAATATTCGCTTTTGAGCTTGTTTTTTTGAAAATTTAAGGCGTTGTGGGTAATGCGGCTCAGGCCGTACTCCTCACAATAAACACAGCAGCCGCGAATAACCCGAATGAGTTCGCGCAAAACGCCGCCGGTCATATCAATGGCCGCTTCGACCACGCCTTCGTCAAAGAGATCGGGCGAAAGCCGGCGGTAGACAATCTCGCGCAGAATGGCGACATAGGGCGAGTCAGGCGGCTCAGGATCGCCTTCCTTAGTATGAACCCGAAACATCGGCATATAATGAATTTCCAAAAACTGGCCGAGGTGCTTTAAGGCAGGGTCATATAATAAGGAAATAGGAGCGGTGTAGATGGCAAAACAGTCAAACGAGGCCAGGCTTTTGACATGCTCGCGAAAGATATTGAGCGCGGCGTCGAGGGGCTGGATTTTATCCAGATCGTCAATAATTAGCAGAATATTTTTGCCCGTAATGGCCGAAACCTCATAGAGGATCTGGTTGATGAGATTGATCAGTTCGGGAATATACTTGCGGATCCGGGCGCGGATTCCTTCGCGGATTTCGCCTTCACTTTTGAGGCGAACATCAATGAGGCGAATCAGGCTGCCCAAACCGAGATCAAGGCCAACCGACTCTCTGGCACGCGGCATTTCTTGCGGGGCAGACATTTGACTCTGGTAAAGCCAATCATACACCCGGCGAGCGGGCGATTCATCCACAACATAGCCCAGCCGTTCCATCTCGCGATAAATGCCCAGGATAATTGAAAGGGCAATATCCACAAATTCAATATTGTAGAGACCGACAACCTCGCTGACGGAATATTGAATGGGCAAAAAATGCTTTTGGAGGAAATCTGAACGGCCTGTACCTGTCTCGATGATATTGACCAGACAGGAAAGTTCCGTGCTTTTACCACAGCCGGTGTGACCCACAAATAGAAATTTAGTATTATTGGGGACAGCAGTTCTAGCGCCTGCTTCAAGCTCACCCATCAACGCCTTCAATTCCGAGTGGATGCCGCGATTCACATAAAAATACTCCATATCTTTGCCCTTGAGCGGGCGCAGATAATTAGTATTAGCGTAGGCCTCGATAAAATTGCGAGCCGCCCCCGGATAGCGATGATCCCCTGACATGAACTCGTCTCTCCTGGACTTTGGGATTTAACCCGGTGGATAGAATATGTTAAATAACTATGTCAAATTATAACATTGCCTTGCAGGCGTGTCAACGCTAACCTTAAAAAAGCAAAAGGGCTATTGACAAGACAACCAGGCTGTGTTACCATTCCTGCTTGGAAATTTACTCAATCTTTTTGTGAGCCGTTAGCTCAGTCGGAAGAGCAATTGCCTTTTAAGCAATGGGTCGTGGGTTCGAGTCCCACACGGCTCATTTTTCAATAGTAACGCTGAGACTTTAAAGGTTTGTACCAAGGATTGTAGGAATTATGTATTCTCGTTGCGAAATTTTATTTCCCCATTCTCGTGTGAGCGGCTTAAAAAAACTGAAAGGTGAGGATTGGCGCAAATTAACGGAACGGATTGCGCTGTTACCCGAAACTCATGAAGATGCCCTCTCCTTTTCCCATATGATGATCAGATTGTGCGACTGTCTGAACTGTGATTTGGGCAGCTACAAAGCCGCGCTTGGCTGCTCTGCCTGCTCGCAGCGAACCATCAACGCCCTGCGCGATACCGATCAACAACTGCTGCGCCGCTTTGAAAAATCGCGCAAAGAAGTCCTCAGTTATCTCAATCAAATTGGGGCGGGCGAAGAAAAGGCTGCTTAAGCTTATTATAAGCCCAGGGGCGGACATCCTTCAACGGGTGTCCGCTTTTTTGTTTAATTTCAGGAGTAAAACTTGAGACACACCGACATTTTAAAGCAGGCTTTTAGAATCACCTGGCGTTATCGCCCCCTGTGGCTTTTTGGTTTTCTGCTGGCGTTGTGCGGCGGCGGGAGCGGCGGCGGAGGTGGTGGTAATTTTAACTTTTCTAGCGGGGGTGGGGAGGGTGATTTTGGCAATCTTCCTAATATACCGGAGATTGACCCCAACCTCGTTATTGCCGTGGTGGTCGGTTTCATCTGCCTGATTTTATTACTTGCCGTTGTTGGGGTAGTGGTGCAGCAGGTAACCCGGACCGCTTTGATCGGCATGGTCCGCCAAATCAAGGACACGGAGGCTGTTACTGTGCGCGATGGCTGGCGCTTTGGTTGGTCCAACCGGGCCTGGCGAATTTTTCTCCTCAGTTTACTCATCGGTATTCCGGCAACCATTCTGACCATCGGCTTGATTCTGCTGGCTTTATCCCCCCTCCTACTGCTGTTTCTTGACAACACCGCCTCAACTGTTCTCAGCATTATGCTGACTGTTTTTGCCTGCATCTTTGTCTTTATTTTGCTCATTATCGTTGGGGTCATCCTTGCTCCCATTCAAGAACTGGCCTGGCGGCGGATTGCCCTGGACCAACGGGGCGTGATTGATGGCCTGCGCGAGGCTGTCACCCTGATCAGGCAGCGGTTAAAAGATGTCGCGATTATTTGGCTGCTAATGTTTGGAGTGGGCCTGGTCTGGGGCATCGGCTCTTTGATCGTCGTTTTGCCGGTGTCGCTGATTGCGGCGGCTCTGCTGGGCGGCATTCCGGCCGGGTTGGTTTATTTGATTTCCCAATCAGGCTGGGGGGCAGCCATTGCCGGCGTGCCGTTGGCGTTACTAGCCCTGATCGTGGTCAGCAGCGCCGCCAATGGCCTCTACCTGATTTACCAATCGGCCGTCTGGACGTTGGCCTATCTTGAATTGGAGAAGCCAGTAGCCAGTAACCAGACGCCAGATGACTTACCTGACACCCAAACCCTAACCCCTGACCCTTTATGAGTGAAGCCACCTCTCCCGGCAAGATTATCCTGTTTGGCGAGCACGCCGTCGTTTACGGCCGGCCGGCAATTGCCGTGCCTGTCGCCGAGGTACAGGCCAGAGCCGTACTCCATCCGGCTGGCAGCGGCGCGGACTTCCGCATTATTGCCCCTGACCTGAGCCAAGATTATGAGCTGACCGAGGCCAAACCCGATGATCCACTGGCGACCATCGTCCAGACCACGCTGCAATATCTTGGCCAGCCTGCTCCGCCGGCAGCGACTTTACACATCAGCTCGACCATTCCCCTGGGCCGGGGTCTGGGCAGCGGGGCAGCCATTTCAACCGCGATTGTCCGCGCCATGGCTCAATTTCTCTACCGCTCCTTGGCTCCGGCGGAAGTGTCTTCTTTAGTCTATGAAGTTGAAAAACTCTATCACGGCACACCTTCCGGCATTGACAACACGGTCGTCGCGTTTGAGCAGCCCGTCTATTTTGTCAAAGGCCGGCCAATTCAACGGATGCGCGTCAAACACCCTTTGACCCTGGTCATCGGTGATACCGGAATTGTCGCGCCAACCCATACGGTGGTGGGCGATTTGCGCCGGCGCTGGCAGGTCGAACCGGAGCGGTACGAGGGCTATTTTGACGAAGTGGGCGTGATTGTCAACCAGGCCCGCGTCGCCATCGAGGAAGGGCGGCTGGGTCTCATGGCGATTGGCGAGTTGATGAACGAAAATCAGGAGCTGCTGGAGAGCCTGGGTGTGTCGTCGCCGGAGCTGGATGGGTTAATTCAGGCCGCTCGCCAGGCCGGGGCGCTGGGGGCCAAATTATCCGGCGCGGGCTGGGGCGGCAACATGATTGCCCTGGCCGAGCCGCAGGTCGCCGTTGCCGTAGCCCAGGCATTGACCCAAGCCGGCGCGGTCAAAGTGATTACCACTGAGGTGGCGAGAAGCACCTGACGGCTCGCCTTAAGCTTTACATTTCCCCTAAAATGCGGTACTCCGCATTAGAAATGGGTACAATAGACGGCTCCCCCAGGACACACGTTACGTCAGCGTAAAAAACCCCATCGGCGTGACGTAACCTGATCTTGACTTTTAGCAGTTCGACAATTTGCCTCTTTATCGCAAAAATATTGCTGGCAATGTCCCAGCCTCGACGCACTTTGGCAGCCAACTCGTGAATGGTGGCAATCTCGCTATCGGTTAAGGTATTGGGCCGTATTTCATCCTCCAGGGCTTAATGGCACAGGTCAATTCGTCTATTTGCCGATCAAGATCAACCTTTTGGTTAGCCAGTTCATCCAGGCTCAGTACCTCGGCTTTATAGGCATCAATCAGCCGGCCCTTTTCCACTTCCAGCTTGACCAGCTTGGCTCGGTTGCTTTCCAGCAAAGGAATTAGAGGGTGCGGCTTGCCTTTGGGCCAGCCCGGTGATTTTCCACGCGGTTGTGGGCAGCGAGTAGGGCGGCCAATCTGTTCAAAAATATCAGTCAAGCTCTGCTGTACTCGGGCTGGGGTCAACCGAGTTTGCTTAGGCTGCCAGGGTAAGGCACAGTCCTGAACAATAGGCCGAGCCAGATAAAGCTGCCAGAAAGCGAGACAGACGATCAAGCTCCAGCGATCACCGGCTTCTGGGGTGTGAAATTAAGGCAAGGTCCAGTTGAGGGTCTGTTTACGAAAGCGGGTGCCCGGCTCAATCGGCCACCGATGGGTATAACTTCGTCCAATGGTTTCGACATTCACCTCAACGGCAGGTGGAAGTTCGGGCGGGGGTAGCCATAACAGCCAGAGCGGTTGAGGCGGTTGGGCGCGTTCCAAATGGACCCGGGCTTGGACCACCTCAAATTCGACATCAGCCGCTTGCTTGCCGTGTAGCTGAGGCCAGCGCCGCAATTGGACCTGACCCCAGGGGGGATTTTCCAACTGTTTGACCTCGACCGGTTCGGGCCAGGTGTCTGGCTCTTTGAAAGCAAAGCGGGCGCCGTGTTTACGAGTGCGTCCTCGTGTTCCGATCGGTTTCGGCTCTGGCCGACCCTAAACACCCGCTGTTTGGCCAAGCGAACCACTTTAGCACACGGTTGGTCTTTGACCCCTCTGAGGAAGGTTGGCTGACTGTATTGGCAGTCCCCGGCCACAATGTCTAATCCAGTTGGCCCCAAGCGAGCCTGACATAACTGTTTGACTTGAGCGATGCCGACCGTCAAATCGGTCTCCTCACTCCTAACCCGAGCCACATCTACGGACAATGACCAACTCTCACTCGCTGCGGGAACCCAATCCAGCAACGAGTAAGCATAACCCGGCACGACTGGCTGACCATTGAGATTATTCCCTGGCTGGTAGACGTACTGTCGCTCTGGCAACGTCCGCGCCTGAGGTCGCCCCCAGCTTGTCTGGTCGAGGGACCAAAACTGGATGCCTTCGTCTGGCACTTGACCCACCAGAAACTGGCGCAACCCAACCACGTCTTGTTCGCCCGCCTCGATCGCATCAAACAAGCTCGGCCACTGCCGTTGAAAACAGCCTGCGGTTGATAGCCACGGAAACGAGCCAACTTTGCCTTGCCTTAACAAGGCATCCAACAACTCAAATTGAGCATCCCGACGAGCCGTGAAAAACTGATGGTAGATGATTTGACGAAACTCGGTTAATTTGTTAAGTTGCTCCTGGATAGAAAGTTGAGCCTTCATACCCCAATTTTCTACCCAGGGGCGGTTCTGCACAATTTGCAGTCCGCCCTATCTTTTATCTAAATGCGAGGATTTCGACATGGGGCAATAGGATTAGGTTGTCGAAATCAGAGACCACAATTTTGAGAAATCCCCTTTCTGTTACTCCTCCACCTCGACATCTGCTTCATCCAACGGCTCCAGCACCGCATTGCGCAGCCAGGTCGGATCAAAGCCGTCGAGTTTCTCTGCTTCCACGGTGACGCGGATGGCGCCGGCTTTGTCGGCCAGGTTGCCGATGGCTTGGAAGCTGGCGTAGAGCTGCTGGCGGGTCATGCGCATTTTCAGCCGGATAGCAGTTGCGGGTGCACCTGACGGGGTGGGGGTTGGTCCGGTAGGAGGTGGTATAGGGCCAGGACTTGGAGGCGTTAGGCCAGTGGGGGTGGGACTAACTGGCATCGGCTCGACCGGGGTTTCAGGGGCGATGGCTTGGGGCAAGACAATAGCGGCTGAACTCACGTCAATCTCGTCTTCGGGCAGGTCAATACCCAGGCGAGCCTGGCGGGCGGTAACCAGGTAGGGGCTGCTCTCTTCTTTTTGCCAGCCGGGCCGGGTGGGGTCTGTGCGGCCTACGTAGCCAAAGATGCCCTCCCGCACACCCTTGGCAATGGCCCGGCGCAGCACGACTTCACTCTCCAGCCGGGGAAAGCCCAACACGCTGTAGAAGGACTCGATGATCTGGGCCACACTGACGCCCCAGGCCGCATTTTCACCCTGACCCAGGCCCATCAACTCGACAATTTTATCAGGAGTGACGCTGGTGAACAGGCGGGGTGGAGAAACCACCGTCAGCAGTTCGATCAGCCGCTCGTGAACGGTCTGGGCGGCCAGGGGGCACCCGGAGATGATGACTTTTTCCAGGTTGAGCTGGCCGCCTTCGCCGATCAGCGGCAGCCAGACGCTCTAGTATAGATTGCGCAGGCTCGACTCCCGCGCCGTCTCTTCCGTGCGCTGCCGCTCCTGCAACTGCTGCATTTGGGGCGTGGTCAGGTTGAGTTGGACGCGTTTGCTCTTGACCCGTTCGACCGCCTGGACGTAGCGCACAGCCCGACGTAACGGCTCGACCTGGTCGCGCTCCGGCACGGCCAGCCCGACACCGTTGCGATAGCGGCGGGGCCGGTCGCCGTGCTGGCTCAGCAAGTCGCGGGCCTGCTCAGTTTGGACCGGTTCGCTGTAGAGGCCAAAATCCAGGGGGAGATAACCTAACACGAAGCGGGACTCCAGGTCGGCCAAGTCTTGCTCGGCTCGCTGCCGGGCCAGGGCCACTTCACTTTCGCCGCCCATCTCCCGCGCTCGCAGGCTCATTACTCGGTTTTCCGTGGCCCGGATACGGGCTTCAAAAGAGCGGGTCAGGTAGTCGCGCACAATCTGGGCATAGTGCTGTCGCTCCTGCTGCACCCGCCGGCGCGCCTCAAGCTGATACCCGGTGCGCACAAAGTCTATAGCGGGTTGAGACGAAATGTGTGATGCGTAAGACGTAAGGCGTAATATGTGCTCGGATTGGTCCACTTCTGACAACGGGGCCAAGTCGTGGAAGATGTCGGCGGGAACAATAGAGAAAGTTTCTCTCGTGTCCTCGCCTCCTCGCGTCATCCCCTCTTCTCGGACAGCGACGACTTCCGCGTGCAGCGTCACCGGCTCGCTGTTGTTGGGCGCTTCGCCCCGGATTTCGACTTCCAGAAAATGGATAAAATAGGGCTGGCCGGCTGTCCCATCCACAAAGGCAGCTAATCCGCCCTGTAATACGGCCATGCGTTCGTTCAGGGCCTCATCTACGGCGGCATAGAGCGAATGGCCCGGCCCGACCAGCACCGCGTCCAAATGTTGATCCTGTACCAGATGCTCCTTGTAGAAGGTCAGCTTGCGGTAGTGGGTCTCGGCCGGTCCCAGGCGGCGCACCGCCGCCAATCGCTCGGAGCGGAGGGCTTGCAGGACGTGCTCCACCCGCCACAGGCCATCGGCCCGCTGCTCAACTTTCAGGCCAACCACCTCGGCGGCTGCCAGAAATTGGCGGGCGACATACTCCGGCATCAGCCGCTGTTCTTCGATCAAATAGTTAGCCTGCTGAAAAGTAGTGAAATCTACGGTGGCCCGGGCCAGGGCAATGCCGGTCATGCTCTCGTACTGGCGCAACCGCTCCGGGTCCAGCCGTTCCAACTGGTCCAGATATTCGTCCAGGCGGCGGGGATCATAGGCCGCTTCGCGCAGCATTTCCGGCAGGTTGTCCTGGTTGAGGGTCAGGATTTCGCCCACCACATCGTAGACCCGCCCCGGCCCCAGGGCGTTGCGCATTTCGTCCAATTTCTCTAACAGCCGGTGCAGGATACTGCCTTCGACCACCGGCTGACCAGCTTCCGACTCATAGGCCACAAAATTATAGATGTAGACATCCCGTTCCTGGCCGATGCGATGGATGCGGCCCATGCGCTGCTCCAACCGGGCCGGGTTCCAGGGCAAGTCATAGTTGATCATCAGGTGGCAGAATTGGAGGTTGATCCCCTCGCCGGCCGCCTCGGTAGCCATGCAGACCTGGACCTGGGTGCGGAAGAGGTCCTGGGCCTGCTTGCGCTCGCGGGGGTTCATGCCACCGTGAATTTCGCAGGTGGTATAACCCCACTGTTCCAAATGATGGCGCAGGTAGGTCAGGGTATCTCGATGCTCGGTAAAAACCAGCAGTGTGGTCGGCCAGGGCGGTCAGCCGCTCGGCCAATTGGTAGCGCCGGGTCTTTTCGACATCGTCGGCTCGGCCGGTGCGGCGCTTGGTGTAGGCCGCGCATTTGTGGGCCTCGTCAATGATAACCAGGTCCCAGCGCTGCTGCCAAACCCGTTCGCGTACTTCCGGCTGCTTGGCGTAGTCCAGCGAGGCAATGACCTGGTTCTCCGTTATTTAGCGCGAAACTTGCCTAATCCTGACGCAAATAGGAAGAAAAGAAAGTAAGAAGGGTGCGTTCCAATTTTTTGGTAAACATAAAGGGGGTAAAATAGGGGTCAAAAACAGGGGGGGAGAGATGAAGCGAGCCGCACTAAAAAAGAACCTGGAACAGGAAGTTCTGGCTCAGGTGAAGAGATTTAATGACTGGAAACAACAAGAAGGGGTTCATAGTTTTGAGGACCTGGAAGCGAAAGCCTTGGAGATAGCAAAAGAGGTGGCCCAAGCACTTCTGAGCTATGGGGTGGCTGATGAACAACAGATGGAGCACCAGCAGCGACCGGAAGCGGAGCCGAATTGTCCGGAGTGCGGGCGAGCGATGAGATACGGTGGACAGCCTGGCAAAAAGATTGACAGCAAGGCCGGGACGATCAGCTTCAAGCGGGATTACTATCATTGTCCAGCATGTGGGGCTGGGCTTTTTCCCCCTGGACCAACGGCTGAAAGTGGCGGGGGTCAGTTGGAGTAAAGGGTTACAACGACTGGGGACTTGGTTAGCGGTGCGGACAGGGTCGTTTGAGAGTGCGGTCGAAGGGGTGGTGGAGAGTATTGGGGTCGAGGTCAGCAAAACCAGCTTGTGGCGGGTGGTGCAGGCCAGATTAGCGGCTGAAGCTGAGGGCGAGGCCCAATTACCGCCACGGGGTCAAGTCGTGGCGGGCGAGCCGAAACAGGCGCGGAAGATGGGTTTGGCGGTCGATGGGGTGTATATTCACCTGCTTAAGGAGGGCTGGAAAGAGGTCAAGGTCGGGGCAGCTTTTGAGATCGTGCCTGTGAGTGAGCGGGAAAAACAGCGCCGACTGGATCAAAAAGGACAGCCCCAGGGGGGCCTGGCCGAGGTCCGGGAGATGGTCAAAGCGACGGCCATCAGTTACTGTGCCGTGCTGGGCAGCGTGGATGAGTTTGAGCCTTACTTGTGGGCCGAGGCCTGTCGCCGACAACTGCCGCTGTGCTGGGATACCGTCTTGATTGGCGATGGGGCCGAGTGGATCGATGGCCTGTATCAGCGCTGCTATGACGATGCCATCCGCATTGTCGACTGGTATCACGCCTGTGAACACCTGGCTGGCGTTGCCCGTCAAACCTTTGGCGAGGCCAACCGGCAGGGACAGCAGTGGTTGGACAAACGCAAAAATCAGCTCTGGCGAGGTGAAATTGAGCCAGTAGTCAGGGCAATTAAGCAACTCGACCTCAACTCAGCCGACCGAGACCGCGAGGCCAACTATTTCCGTAAACATGCCCGCGCCATGACCTATCTGGAATTTTGTGAAATGGGCTTGCCCGTTGGCAGTGGGGTCGTTGAGGGCGGCGGCTGTAAAGGGGTCGTGGAAGGTCGCTTAAAACGGGTCGGCATGCGCTGGAGCCGAGCCGGTGCAGAGAATATGTTGGCTCTCTGCTGCGAATATGGCAGTGGGCGCTGGGAACGGGTTTGGGCCGCTTAGCTCCTCTTCCAAACTCGTCAAAAATTTGAAACGCACCCAAGTAAGAAGCCGCCCTTGACCGGGCCGCGCTTCCGTGCTAAGATATGCTCAACAACACACGGCCAGGCCACTTTACCTGGTCACAGCAAATAGATAAAGACCCCTGATGGTTTGGCAGCCGAGGGGTCTTTTGTTTGTGTAGCCTTATTGTAACACGACTCTATCCTTCGTGACAACCCCTTTAAGCTTACAGTTCCGTAACGATTCGCCCTGCAATTTTTTTGAATCTTCGTCCCAACAACAATGTCCTTCCCTGAGGAAGCGGGCTACCTTGCTGATGGCTTTGGCCGAATGGCGCTCGTCAGATACAGCTACTTCTAATTTTTGCCCGTTGAACCCAAGTGGGATTTGTGATAAAATAAACAAAGGCAAAGACCCCCGAGAGTTTGGCAACTGGCCGGGGGTCTTTGCTGATTTCCGATGACCAGGCGGTATCAAATAATTATTCTCTTATTGTATGAGTGGTCTTATGCCAAATCGGATTAGACCCTTCGAACTTTCTCGCGCCTCTTTGGTTATCATTATTGGTGCAATCGCGAAATTTGCGTTGCATCTGTACAGTGCTCCTAGTTATGGCTTCTTTTTTGATGAGCTCTACACTATTGCGTTGAGCCGGCACCTGGCGTTTGGGTATGTAGATCTGCCGCCCCTCGTGCCTGCGTTGGTAGCACTTAGTCGTGCCCTGCTCGGCGAATCGTTATTCGCTCTCCGTATATTTCCGGCGCTCGCCGGATCAGCGACGTTGGTCTTCGTATGTCTGATTACAAGAGAGTTTGGGGGTAAAACCTTCGCCGTGTTGCTGAGTGTTCTTGGATTCATAGCCGTTCCCATCTGGCTGGGTCTCGATTCCATCTTTTGTTACGATGCCTTCGATCAGTTGGTGCTGGCCGCTTTCTTATATGTACTTGTCCGATTTCTCCGCAGCGGGAATCGCCGGCTCTGGCTGCTGCTTGGCTTGATCGCCGGCATCGCCTGCCTGACCAAGATGACCATCTTGTTTCTGGGACCGGGCTTCTTGATCGCGCTTCTCATTTCGAAATATCGCAGGGATCTGCTAACACTCTGGCCCTGGCTGGGGGCAGCAATTTGCGTGGTCATTGTCTCTCCCTATTTGCTCTGGCAATTTGCTAACCACTGGCCCACGCTCGAATATTGGACTAATTACGGCACGTATCGGGTGTATCGGGCATCCCTCTCGGAATATCTTATCAATCTTCTTGTTTACATGGGTTCGCTTCTCCTGCCATTTTGGCTGGCTGGACTATACCGCATCTTTCGCCGCTTGGACGGCGTGGACTACAGTTTCCTGGGCCTGCTGTTCGCGCTAACGCTGGCGATGATGTTCATGCTGCACTCTTCCACTCGGATGCTCGCCGAACTTTTTATGCCACTCCTTGCGGCCAGCGCGGTGTTTGTAGAGGAACTATCCGCCGGAGTACGCCAGGGGAAATGGATAAGAGGCAGCGCCGTAGCCTATCTACTGATAGCAGGAGTCTCTTCCGTCTTGATCAGTCTACCCATCCTGCCGATGGACCGTGTGCAAGCCTTTGCCAACGCCTTCAAGCCCTTGAATCCACCTATAAAAGAATTTAATGGTCTAACCTTCTATACCTCACCAATGCTCTCTGGCCGGCTGGGGTGGGAAGAACTAGTTCAGGATGTTGCCGAGGTGTACGATGAACTTCCTCAGAAAGATCGTGCCATCGCAGGGATTTATGCTGATTGGTACTCGCCTGCTGGGGCTATAGACGAATTGGGGCCAAAATACGGCCTTCCGCATGCCGTCAGTGGAGTTTTGACGTACTATCTCTGGGGACCGGGATATTCCTGGGAGGTTATGATCATTGTTACCAGTCAAATATATCCCGTGACCGTCTTTTTTAACAAGTGTGAACTGAAGAAGATCGTTCAACACGTCTATGACGTGCCGGTTGGTTCCCCCTCCATCTACATATGCAGAGAACCAGTCGCTTCTGCCGATGTGATATGGTCCAGTATGAAATTTTACCGCTAAGTCCAAAGACCAGGCTGGATAAAAGCCGAATGCAAAGGCTACCCAACCTGCCGCTGCAAAGGACGGCTTCAAGTGACGGCACCGCCCAAGTTACGGTCGGCGGGGGCGTCGCTGACCCCGCCGCTGCTTCAAGACAGATTGTAAGTTGGCTCATTCCTTATTCCGATTGCATTGATGAAATGGCTGTTTTCCTCAAGGAAATGTATGGGGTTACTCCTCATCTTCCCTGGGGAAGTTGATTTGGTGGAGAGTGCTTGAGATCATTTGTAAAGTAAATTCCCGCCTCCCGGTGATCGTAGTCTCCGCGTATGGCGACGAACGCACCCGGCAGGAGGCGGCCCAGCGGGGCGCGGACGGCTTCTTTCAAAAGCCGGTCAACGTCGCCAAGCTCTACCGGTATATGCGTATTCTGCTGGCGATCCAGACGCCGCACCAGCTCGAAGCTGAACTAACCCTCCAAACCGAGGGCCGTCAGGCCCAGCTCATCGCCAAATCGCGCCGGCTGAACAAGCTCAAAGAGCGCCAAGCCCTGTTGGGGATTGATGCGCCGCCAGAGCTACTTATCGAAATCGAGGATTTGGAAGGGGAAATAAAAACGCGGAGAGCCTTTGACGGGCGCGTCCTGAAGCCGTCCTCAAACACCATCTTCGGGATCACGTGCAGCGCGTTGCATGCGACCTGCTTGCGGAGCGCATGATTTGCGATCTTGTCGATGGGCGACCCGAAGAAGCGGATGCTCCGCCAAACCAAGCGGTTATTTGTTGGCAGGCTGGTAGACAACAGCAAGGGATCCAAAACTAAGCGCTTTGCTTTCGACAAGTCTCAGCGGCGTCGGAGGCGTCCCGTCCGGAAAAAATCGCCTTCCCCTGCCCATGATGAAGGGCTGGACTAAGAACCGATACTCATCGATCAGATCTGTTCCCATCAGCGATTGGACCAGGGTCGCGCTGCCATCGATAATAATGTCTTTGCCCGGCTGCTGCTTCAGTTTGGCGATTTCTTCCACCACATTTTCCGAGATGATGGTGGATTCTTTCCAGGGAGCTGCCGAAAGCGTGGTCGAGACCACATACTTGTGCATCCGGTTGAGGATCGGCCCAGGGCCATCGCCGCTTGTCTGTTTGGACCAGCCCGGCCAAAGCATTTCATAGGTGACCCGTCCCAGGAGGTACGCATCGCCGTTCGAGTACTCCTCCGTAATGTAGCGCATTCTCTCGGGGCTATTTGTGTTCTGCCACCAGTAATCCATCGTATCTGCGTCAAAGACACCGTCCAGGGTGATCCACGCTTTTACCCAGAGCTTTCTCATGTGAGTTCTCCTTTCCACTTCATGCTTCTCTATACGCGCACATTCGCGCGAAAAACCCATTTCAGAACTGCGTGGGTCAGTTATGAGTTTACTGCATTAATGCTAAAGCACTAGGATCTTGTCGAAGCGGAGCGGCGTCGGCTGGAAGCGCTTGGTGGGCAGTGCTGGCCCCCCGACGCGCTCTCAGCAGTCGAACACCGACCAGCAGATGTCGTTCCTCAACCGCTGGTCGTCGAGTACGAGCTCGCGAATCGCCTCCGGGAGCTGGTCGCGCTGCCACCGGCACTCGAGTCGCCCTGCGCTCTCGCCCTCTCCTTCCGGCGCGGCAGCACGTGCGGCCTTGATCGCATAGGCGGCCGCACCGAGCTCGTGCGCGGCCACGTGGGCGACGGCCGCGGCCTGGCCGGCCGCGTACGCGGCATGCCGGGCTGCCCCACTCAGCTCTCTGGCCGCGGCGTTTGCATGGCCAGCCGCCGTGCGAGCCTGGGACATCGTGATCTCGCCACGCACCCAGGCGCGGGCCTGCTCGATCGCCTGACGCGGTCGCGGGTCCGAAGGCTGAGCCTTCTCGAAGAGGTCAAGGACGTGCTCCGCGCACGATGCCGCCCACAGGGCGAGGAGCTGGTGATCCGCATCGGTGAGGGTCCCACCGCGGCGGATCGTCACGAAACGAGGGTCGCGGTCTTTCGGGAGGATCATACCCAGCACCCCTTTTCTGCTCGCATCTGCCCAACGCCTGGCATCACCGGGTGCGCAGGGCACGGATGGAATCCTAAGAAACTAGCTTCGCGCGTTCCGGTGCATACCTTTGTTGCATGTCTTTGTTGGGCGGCTTGGACAAGATCTTCAGGCAGTCTTGTTCCTTTCATCCCAGATCATCGGCTCCCACAACTCTATCTTGTTCCCCTCCGGGTCCATGATCCACGCGAACCTCCCGTTTTCATGCGATTCGGGGCCGCCAATGACTTCGACTCCACCAGCGCGGAGCTGCGCGATCATCTCGCCAAGATTGTCGACCCGGTAGTTGATCATGAAAGACGAGTCACTGGGGCTGAACCACTGACTTTCTTTTTCTGCGATGTGCCAGACGGTAAGCCCCTTATCCTCGGCCCTGTCATCTGGCCATTTCAGAATAGCGCCGCCAAAGCTCTCTAGTGGCATGCCCAGGTGCTTCTGATACCAAGCCGCAAGCGCGGTGCTGTCGCCCCTGCTCTTGAAGAAGATACCGCCGATTCCGGTAATTCTTGCCATCGTTGCCTCCATCTATGCGAGTTGTCGTTGCGTTTAGCCGCCCAACGGCCTGTGTCAGCCGCGCCGAGGCGTAGCCGAAAGCATCGGCGGCACGCTGTGTGGGGCGGTACTCACTTTGTTGACTTTTTCAGGGCGTCTTCGATATCTTTGACGCGATGGTAGCTGGAGTGACCGTCAAGATCAAAGGGCCATTCCGGTCGGCGCTCCCTGTCACTGAACCATGCTTCGGGGGCAGCTTGAAGCGCAGCCAGGACATCGTCCTGAACTTGCCTGTGCCAAGCTAAAACCTCCTGCGGGGAGCGATCTCGCCAACGCTCGTAGATGAGGTGGTTCCCATCAGTCCAACTGAGCCCTTTCTCCTCTACCGGTAGGGGTTGTTTCTTGATTTTTCTGACCACGTCGGCCTTCCAATGGGTAATATGCGCTAGGGCATCTTTCACTGTCCAAGGGTCTTTGGTCTCGGGTCTGGTTATCAATCTATTCCAATCCTGATCGGTCAGGTTGTTAACCAGATGATCGAGGCGTTCGAACTCCCGAATAGTGCGCTTGATTACTTCCTCGCGACTATGACGCATAAAAACGAACCTCCTGCGTATTTTAACCCTACTCGTGGAGAACGTCGTTGGCGCCTTCGCGCGTGAATGTCTCACCGAGACGAAGCTCACCACCGGGCGAGAAAGGGTGTGGGGTCGGACTACGCCTTGCGTACTGGGTAGCGCAGGTGTGTAACGCCGACGCCCGGGATCACCGTCGGGTTGCCAAGAACGACTGGCGTGCCGGCGAGGCGGTCGAAGAGTCGAACTCCGGAACCAAGAAGAACCGGCGCGATGTCGACGTGGATTTCGTCGAGGAGCCCAGCGTTCAGGCATTGCTGGATGGTGTCGGCGCCGTGGACCCCCACGGACTTCCCGGCGGCGGCGGCTTTAGCTTGGCTCACGGCGCTTTCGATGCCGTCGGTCACGAATTGGACAGTCGAGTTGGGTCGCGGCCATCCGGCGGGGATGTGATGGGTAAGTACGAATGCTGGTCCCCAAGCGTGATTTCCGCCCCAGCCTCCGGCGACGTCGAAAGTGCGCCGACCGGTGAGCACGGCACCAAGTTCGGACGTGAGACCGCGAAGGTGCTCGGCGCTCGGCCCGGACACCTTGAACGTCATGGGGTCCGACCCTCCGGTGTGGATTTCGACGTCCCCCGAGGTGAAGTACCAGTCAAACACCTCGGCCACGCCATCGTTGAGGTCGGCGACGTAGCCATCGAGCGACATGGACATGATTGCGACAACCTTCGACTCTTTAACAACAATATTTCTCATGGTAATTCTCCTTTGCAGGAGTTTAGGACATATGTTCTATTTTGTCAAGGCGGGTCCGGGCACATTTGTTCGCCGTACATGATCAGGATTGCGAGTTTTTCGTTTGGCCATCCCGATAACTTATTCTATTTTCTCGATTTGACAAATCTCTCCTTCCCTTAACTTGTCAAGCATGCAAGGCGGGAACAAACTAAATTCCAAACTCGCCGATGCCGCCCAACTTGTTTTCATTACGGCGGAGTGGGTCATAAATTTAGCAACAATTCTGGTCGTTTTTACCGCTCGCACTCCTCAATTCCCGATTATACCCCATTTGACTCTTTTTTGCATCTGCCTAAATCTAAATCCTAACCCCTGAGCCATAAAAAGGGGCGTTAGCCCCTGATTTATCCCCCTGCGGGATACGGAAGCCTATAAGCGAAGAAAAAAAGACGCCTTCCCACGTGGAAGGCGTCTTTTGGGTAGTAGGCTTGGAGGCGAGGCGCTCTAGAAGCCCAAGCGAGCGAAGGCAGCGGCACGCTTGTTCTCAGCTTTGACGGCGGCTTTCCGCTTGTCGTTCGCCTTTTCGGCCGCAACGACTTCGTGCAGCTTGACGCCTTCAGGCTGTAACCGGCAGGCAGGGCGGTGCCGGTGATGGTCAGGACAATATCCTCGACCTGGGCGCTGTAGTCGTAGCGGATAATGGTCGGCTGCTCGCCAACGGTCAGATTGCGCTTGTGGAACACGAACACGGTGTTGCCGGAGGCTTCTTCCTGGGCAATCTCGTTGTTCCAATCGGCGTCAGCGACCAGGGGGATAAACAGTTCCTCAATCTGAGTTTTGGTCGGCGCGAAATCATCCTCGAAAACAAAAAGGGTCAGCCCGTAAGCCGACCCTGATTTCCTCAGGGAAATTTATGGAGTTACTCCTCATCTTCCCTGGGGAAGAGTGGGGAAGAAGCTTAGTGGCATCTGGGCAGGAAGTGGACAAAGAGGCGGACAGCTTCCTCGAGGCGCTGACCTGCAAGCATATCAAAGGGGTCAATGGCAGTATAAAAACAGTTCCTTCCCTGGGGAAAAAGGGCTGGCGCGTAGGCCGGCCAAATGGCAATTTCTATTTCTCATTTTAAGTATAAGCGGAAATTCAATCACCCATCAAAGCATCAAGATACCGGGCCGGATTCTCGTTGATCCTGTCTACAATCTTGGCGTAAACCTGTGTCGTCTCGATTGAACTATGCCCCATTGCCCCACTGATGGCGGTTAGCTTCGCCCCCCGGCCAGGCTCCAAGTTGCAAAGCTATGTCTTAAACTATGGCAGCTTATCCCATCTGCCTTCAATCCGGCTCGGTCGAGATAGCCATCCACCATGTAACGTACAGCGCGGGTGGTCAACCGCCGGCCCTTGTCCCGATTGCCGATGGAAACAAACACAGCCCACTCGTCCGGCTGCACCTGTCGAATGTCCAGCCAGGCCGATAACGTGGCGGCGCTGCGCTCGATGAGATGAACTTTCCGGGTCTTGCTCTCCTTGCCGGTTACAGTCAGGGTGGGTAAGTCGCCCCCCAAGCTTACGTCATCCCGGTTTAGATTCACTACCTCTTCAACTCGTAACCCGTGCCAACCCATAAGGGCGAGTATGGCTCGGTCCCTGGCATTGTCGGGCAAGGATAGCAACCACTTGAATCCTTCCAGCGGTAGGAACTTGACCGCATCTTCCCAGCCTGTCCTGTCCTTCGGCGCTTTCAGTCCAGCAGCCGGGTTATCTAACCGTAACCTCCGCCATAAAGCAGCGTCATAGAATTGAGGGATCGCTGCCAGTTTTGTGGCAACGGTCCCCTGTGCGTAATTGGCTACGAGATGGCTCCGGTAGGCTCTCAGATCGTCCTCGGTGGCCTGGGCCGGGTTTATTCCCTCTGCCTCACACCATTGAGTGTACTGCCGGAACTCAGTGAGGTATGAGGCAACGGTCTTGGGGCTTGCGTCCCCATTGGCAATATTCAGCCGGAGGAAATCGGCCAGGGCTTGGCTTAAGTCAACCGTTGTTAAATTCTGATTATTACTTATCGTTATAGCGTTCACTGCTCATGCCCCTTGACTTTATGTCTTGTTGTTGCTCTTTGCCTTTTTGTGTGGCATAATGGTTAAAGTAGTGTTAATGTTGTAACTTTTTTTAGTGCAGAACACTACATAAAGTTATAACCTGTTTAATGGGAGAAGACACGATGAGTCAATACCAAAAATTGACCCGTAGAGGTACCGTCCCAGTCATTCTGCTGAGCTTGAGTGTGGTGTTACTGCTGACCGGCTGTGAAATTTCTCGGCCCGGCGGCGGCGCTGGCGATGTGTCCGGCTTAACTACACCGGCAGCGGTGGTCTCACCCCAGCCGGACACTGTTACCCCACCGGCTACGACCGGCGCGCCGCCCGCTACTACCGAAGCCATGCCGGCCACTGTGCCCGCCGCCGGCACGCCAGGGGGAGAACTACCTGAAGTCGGTCCGCCCGCCGCTGTAGCTCCCCCCGCCGAGGCCGTCGAGCAGGGCGTGGTGTTGATCAAGTTAAACCCCCAGGCTTCAGTCCAGGCCCGAGGAGCCGAGATTGGCGGCGACGGCATTGTCGAAGCGGATATTCCCAGTTTAGATCAACGGCTGCGCGAGATCGGGGCCAGCGACCTGCAGCCGGTGCTTGAGCCGGTGGCCGATGCTATCCCCGATGAGAGTATTGAGAGCCTCTCGGTTCAGGCGGTCGAGGTGGGGCAGCTCTACAGCGTCAGCTTCTCTGCCGACCAGAACCCGCAAGAGGTGGCGGCCAAGCTGGCCCAGGACCCGACCGTTGAATACGCCGAGCCGAATTTTGTCGCCGGGATCACGGCCGAGCCGGTAATGCCGGTCAACCTGCCGCCGGCGCTTGATTCCAGCCGGGGCGCTTTCCTCACCCCCAATGACCCGCTGTACAGTTTTCAGTGGAATTTCCAGGCGATCCAGATGCCGGCGGCCTGGGACACCTCATCCGGCCAGCAAGTCATCGTGGCTGTGGTGGATACCGGGGTTGATTTTAGAGCGTCCGACCTGGTCAGTACGGCCCGTCTGCCCGGCTATGATTTTGTCAACGGCGATACTGACTCCACCGACGACCAGGGGCACGGCACGCATGTGGCCGGTACCATTGCCCAGAGTACCAACAATGGGATCGGTGTGGCCGGGGTCGCCTACAATGCCCGTATCCTGCCGGTCAAAGTCCTGGGGGCCAACGGCCAGGGCACGTATGAAAATATCATCAAGGGGATTGTCTACGCCGTTGACCAGGGGGCAAAAGTCATCAACATGAGCCTGGCCGGGCGGAGCGGCTCTCAGGCGCTGCGCGATGCCGTCCAGTATGCCAACAGCAAGGGTATAGTTGTCGTCGCTGCTGCCGGTAACAGCGGCGGCGCTGTTGAATTTCCGGCGGCCTATGACGAGTATGTGATCGGCGTCGGCGCAGTACGTTACGATTCGCAGCGGCCAAGCTACAGCAACTTTGGCCCGCAGGTTGATCTGATGGCTCCCGGCGGGGATATCAGTGTTGATTTGAACAACGATGGTTATGCTGATGGCATCCTCCAGCAAACCTTCAAAACCCCTGGGACCTTTACCTATCTCTTCTACGAGGGCACTTCAATGGCGTCGCCACATGTGGCTGGCCTGGCTGCGCTCATCCTGGCCCGCAGTGCCAACCTCACCCCGGCCATGGTGGAAAATATCATGGCTCAAACGGCCAAACCGGCCGGACCGAGCGATCAAAACGGAGCCGGGGTGATTCAAGCAGCAGCGGCTCTGGCTGCGTTGGGCGGACAGCTTCCGGTGACGGCGACCTTTACGCCAACGCCGGTTCCTGTGGCCCAAGTGACCGATACACCCACACCGACCTTGACTCCTACTTCTACACCCACCCCTTCGCCAACCACAGAAATGCCGAATGAACACGGCGGAGATTTGCCTACCGATACACCGACCGTAACTGCCACCACGCCGGCTCCTTCGATAACCGATACGCCTACCCCAACCCTGACCCCGACAACACCCCCTCCCGGTCCAACCACTCCGGCTCCCATCCCCACGACTCCGGTTCCCACCACTCCCGCGCCGCCGCCTGCTGGCGAGCTGCTGTTGAACGGCGGCTTTGAAACCGACGAGGGCTGGACCTTTGGCGACACCCCCATTCGCGGCAGTTATGATACGGATGTGAAGCTGGGCGGTGGGCGCTCGGCTCGGCTGGGCAATATCTCCGGGAGGGATATTTTTAGCTTCAGCTCGGTCTGGCAGCGGGTGACCATCCCGGCCCAGGCCAACCAGGTCACCCTGCGGGCAAATGTCTACCCGCTTAGCCAGGATGGCCCCGGCAGCGGCGATGTCCAGAATATCATGATCCTCGATGAGCGCTTCCAGGTACTCAAGACTTTATCCAAAGGCTTGAGCAACAACGCCGCCTGGCAGAATCTTTCCTTTGACCTGCCGGATTTGCAAGGGCGAACGGTTTATATCTATTTCAGCGTGGTCAATCTGGGCCGGACAGGCCGGCCTACAGCTATGTACGTAGATGATGTTTCATTGACGTGGAATTGAACCGCCAAGCACGGTTTTATCCTTCATTACTAATCTAACTTGCCTGTAAGAGCCTCAATTATGGCCCGGCGAGTTTCAAGGTCATCAGCATCAGTGAGACTTTGAGCTAGCCGGGCCTTAACCTTTCTCAACATCCCCCCTTATTGTCCCATTGTTTTCTTAAGATAATCCTGTTATTATAAAGATTGTCGCCGTTTAATAATTTTTAGAGAGCGCATCCATCTCTGCGGAAGAGGGGCAGTGGAGATGGTTTCAACTCAACTTGATCTTTCACAACAGATACCGCTCCAGATTCAGGAGAATTACGGTCAGGTTGCCATCGGCAAGTATGTGCTGCAGATTGGTTCGGTGCATGGCGGCGTAGTCAATGTGGCCATGCCTGAGGAGCAGCCAAGCTGGCAGCCTCGCCCTGGGCCGGTGCTGCTGCGCCCGCGCCGTTTCCCGGATCTGCTCGACCGCCACACGGAAACCGGTGCAGCTCTGGCCGCATTTCAGGTCGCCCAAACACTAGAATTTTACGGCTCGTCAGGTTGGGGCAAAACCAGCCTGCTGCGCCACCTGGCTTATACGCTGCCTACCGTCACCTGCCCTGATGGCGTCGTTTATCTCACAGCACGCCAGCAGCCGCTGGCCGATCTACGCCTGGCCCTGTTTGAGGCCTTTTACGAAAGCAACATCCCCGGCAAACCCACTGAAGCTCAACTGCGGCACGCCCTCCAGACCAAAAGAGCTTTGGTTTTTCTCGACGACCTCGAACTGGGTCGAACCGAAGTTGAGGTCCTGCTAGACACGGCCCCCAACTCCATCTTTGTTTTGGCTTCGCCGGAACGACGGCTATGGGGCGAAGGACGAACGCTGCCCCTGAAGGGACTCCCCCCCGACGATGCCCTGTTCCTGCTGGAGCGAGAACTGGAACGTCCTCTAACCATCCCGGAACAAAGCGCAGCCCGGCAGCTCGGCACGCTTCTGGCCGGTCATCCCCTCCATTTGCTTCAGGCTGCTGCACTCACCCGCGCCCGCGGCCTGTCTCTGGCCGAGTTGACTCGCCTGATCCAATCAGATGATCCCACTGCTGCCCTGGCAAGTCAGGCTTTACTCTCTCTATCTCCGCCGGAACGGCGCGTGCTGGGCACGTTAGCCGTTTTTGGCGGCGCGCCTGTATCGGCCGAACACCTCGCCACCTTAACCGGCCTGACCGACCCCGCCCCGGTTGTCGAAAGTTTATTGCAGCGCAATCTCATCCAGGCGCACAGCCCGCGCTACAGCCTGTCCGGCGTTCTGGCCCGGCATTGGCCGGCCGCCTGGGATGTAAATATGCTGGCTGAGCGGGCCTTGACCTATTTCATACAATGGACTGAGCAGCACCAGCGCCAGCCACAGCGTTTTCTTACCGAGATCGAGGCTATCCACTCTCTGCTGGCTTGGGCCGGCCAAACCCAACATTGGTCCGAAGTCTTACGCCTGGTGCAGGCCAGTGAGGGTGCACTGGCCTCAAGTGGACGCTGGGCAGTATGGGACCAGATACTGAATAACGGCCTGCAAGCTGCGGCGGCGTTGGGCGATCGAGCAGCCCAGGCTTGGCTTTTACATCAACTGGGTACACGCGCCCTCTGCCTGGGCGACTCGGCGGCGGCCCAACTCGCGCTCGGTCGAGCCTTGCGGCTGCGCCAAACCCTGGGCGACCAGGCCGGAGCAGCCATTACCCAGCATAATCTGGCCCATTTATATCTACCGGCCCCGGATACCACCTCTGACTCCGGCGCCAGGCCGACGCCCCGTTCCTGGTGGGAGCAATTCATCGAGCGCTGGTTCTTTCTGGGGCCGGGTGCACCGCTGGTCGTTACCACTGTGTTTACTGTTATCCTGTTAGGACTGATGTTATTCATCAGCACTCTGTTTACCTTCCAATCTACTCCGCCGGCCCCGCTTACCTCAGCCCTTGTTTTTGTGACGATGACTCCTTCGCCCCTGATCCCACGGGCGCCGGCTGTTGCTGCCGCAACATCAACCAGCACACCGACAGTAATAGTTACTGCCCAGCCGGTGACACCGACGCCTACCCTTCCTGCCGCCTCACCGCTGCCCCCTACGCCCATTGTCGTGGTCCTTGCGCCCAGCCCAACCTTTACACCATCCCCCACCCCGACTCTACCGCCATCTTTACCCACGCCCACCTTTACCCCCGTGCCGACAATCGGGTGGACACCCCGTCCAACTTTCACCCCAGTGCCGACCTTCACCCCAACCCCGACAAGAACTGAAACCCCTACTACCACCTCGACGCCAACACCAACACCCACTCCCGTCACACCGATCTTCACCTCAACGCCGACCCCAACCCCGACAGGAACCGGAACTGCTACCTCCACCCTAACACCGACACCTGTCACGCCGACTGTCACCCCAACTCCAACTGCGACAGAAACCGAGACTGCTACGGCTACCTCTACGCCAACCCCGACAGAGACCGAAACTGCTACGGCCACCCCCACCCCAACCCCGACAGCCACTCCCGTCACACCGACCTTCACCTCCACCCCAACCCCGACAGAAACTGAAACTGCTACGGCTACCTTGACACCAACACCAACAGCTACCCCGGTCACGCCGACTGTCACCCCGACGCCGACCCTGACTCCGGTCACGCCCACCTTTACCCCGACCCCAACCCGAACTCAATCACCCCAGGTGTTCATCACGCCCGGTCAATTGGATTTTGGTCAGCAGCCGCTCAGTACAGTGAGCCAGCCCCAAAGTATTATTGTCCTAAATCTTGGCCCGACCAACCTGCTCATTCGCAGCATGGTCCTCACCGGCGCAAATCCCGGCGACTTCGTTATAGATAACCCCTGTACTGGCCTCAACCTGCGTCAGGCCGAGTTCTGCACCATTGAAGGCCGCTTTGCGCCCGCGAGCAGGGGTCTCCGCCAGGCCAGCCTGACTATCACCAGTAACGCTGTCAACGGCGCCCAGCAAGTATCCTTGAGCGGCACTGGCGTTGAGCAGGCAGCGCCACCCGACTTGGTGGTGGTTAGTTTGGAAGCAAATGGGCCGGTGGGGATGAATGAAAACGGTCAGGCGGAAGCGCCTATCCTGGTGATTGTCCGCAATCAAGGCCAAATGCCTGCGGCTGTGTTCAAGGTGGCAGCCGAGTACAGCGACGGCGTCATCTCACCCGGCAGCACTTTTGTGGTGCCCTTTACCGCCCAGCCAACAGCAGACGTTGACCCGGCCGGCGGCTACTATCCCTTTACCCGGCAGGCCCTGCCGCCCGCGGGTGAAGTGACTTTTACCGGCCAGGTGAGCTTTAATCCGGCAGAGCGAGACGTCACTGTTTCCCTCAGGGTGATTGCCGATAGTTGCAGCGGCGAAGAGTCGACCCCCGATTATTGTCGCGTGGCCGAAAGTAACGAAACCAACAACCTATCGGCTCCCATCTCGCTTAAACTCCCCGCCCTACCAGTTCCAACCCCAACCCGGGAATTACCCCCTATCGATTGAGCGGCTTGATGGATAATTTGACACCGTTCACCTGGGTCCTGTCTCAAGGAGGAGCCACCGGCAGCGGATTGCGCTCGACAAATCCGCGCTGGTGCCAGTAGGGATAAATCGGCGTCATGGCACTGGCGGCATCCAGTCTCGCTACCTGTGCCTCGCTCAGATTCCAGCCAAAGGCGCCCAGGTTTTGCCGGAGCTGCGCCTCGTTGCGGGCGCCGATGATCACACTGGCCACGGTAGGCCGCTGCAACAGCCAATTCAAGGCAATCTGGGCGGGCGTCTTGCCGGTTTCGCCGGCCACTTCCTCCAGGGCATCCACAATATCGTAGAGCACCTCGGCGACAATAGGGGGTTCCTGGCCTTTCAGCAGGTGCTGCCGGCTGCCGGCGGGAGGCGGCTGGTTGCGGCGAACTTTCCCGGTCAGGTAGCCCCCGGCCAGCGGACTCCAGACAATCGTGCCTACCCTCTGGTCAAGCGCCAGCGGCATCAGTTCCCATTCGTACTCCCGCCCGATGAGGGAGTAATAAGCCTGATGAGCCACGTAGCGCGACCAGCCGTATTTTTCCGAGACAGCCAGCGACTTCATCAGGTGCCAGCCGGAGAAATTGGAACAAGCAATGTAGCGGACCTTGCCGCTCCGTACCAGATCATCGAGCGCGCGCAGGGTTTCCTCGATGGGCGTCTGGGCGTCGAAGCCGTGCATGGTATAAATGTCCAGATAATCGGTCTTTAGCCGGCGCAGGCTGGCTTCGCAAGAGTGCAGCAGGTGATGGCGCGAAGAACCCACATCATTCGGCTCTTCACCCATCCGAAAGGTGGCCTTGGTTGAAAGGAGAACTTTGTCTCGCCGACCGGCCAAAGCCTGGCCCAGAATTTCTTCCGACAGGCCGTTGGAGTAGACATCGGCGGTATCAAACAGGGTGACGCCCGCCTCCAAACAAATATCAATCAGGCGGCTGGCCTCCGCCACGTCGGAAGCACCCCAGGCGCGGAAGAAGTCAGTCCCCCCGCCGAAAGTACCTGTGCCGAAACTGAACACCGGCACTTTGAGTCCTGAGCCGCCAAGCTGTCTGTATTCCATGACCCTCCCCTCCTTGTTGAGACTTAAAAATTGGGTGGCTGAAAAAATTTTAGCAACATCTTACCAGTAGTGTCAATTTACTCAAAATCAGGGTCAATTACGGGCACATACGTCGAGGGGTTGGTAACGCTTATCGTAACGCTAAAAAGACCATCGCCCAGTAAAATAACTCTATAAACTATCTCAATCAAAATTGAAGGATCAAGGTACTGCCAATGGACAAGCAACCCATTCGCTTCTATCAAGGAATTATCTTCATCCTGGCCGGCTTTGCAGGTTGGTATGTAATAGCCACAGGGAACTATTTTCTACTGGAGTGGCTCGCCTCAGGCCCCTTCGGTTTATACGTGTTTGTCATCGGGGTCCTACTCTTTCCGATGACACCGATCCTTATCCTGGGCGGGGTGATTTTTTTATTTACGCTCAAGCGCAGGATTGCCTTTAGCCCCTGGCTGGCCTGGGGGGTAGCGGCCGCCTATCTCTTCAATATCCTGGCTTCGTATGTGTTCCCTCCGGTTCTGTCCGCCTATCTGGTCGGGCTGGACTTAATTCCTATCTTAAAAGATACGACCAACCCCAACGGTTTTCTGGGAGCCTATATAGGAATTCCTTTCTTTATCTAGAGATACGTTGTGTGGGCAGGTCAGCCACGCTTAGACGTGAGGATCGTCCTGGAGATGGAGCATCTCCTCAAGCCGCCGCTGAAGATAAGCACGCTCGGCGCTGTTGCCGCACAAGGCAAGCGCTCGCTCGTAAGCATCGGCGGCAGCCTCGCGCTGGTTCGTCCGGCGCAGCAGGTCGGCCCGCGCCGCGTGATAGGGGTAAAAGGCGTCTGCCTGGCTGGCGAGGCGCAGGAGCATCTGCAAACCCGCCGCCGGCCCCCAGACCATCGCCACTGCCACCGCCCGGTTCACTTCGACCACTACCGACGGAGTCATCGCCGCCAGCGAGCTATAGAGCGCGGCAATCTGACGCCAGTCGGTCGCCTCAGCCGTCGGCGCTTCGGCATGCAGCGCGCTGATCGCCGCTTGCACCTGATAGGGTCCCGGATCGGCCAGGGCGAGCGCCTCGTCCAGAACCGCCATCCCCTCGTGGATTTTTGCCTGATCCCAGCGGGTGCGATCCTGTTCGTCGAGCAGAACGAGTTCGCCCGCCGCATTGAGCCGCGTCTCGCGCCGCGAATCGTGCAATAGCATCAGTGCCAGCAGACCGCGCGCCTCGGCGCTGCGCGGCAGCAGCGCCACCAGCACACGGCTCAGCCGGATCGCTTCCCCGCACAGTTCGTGCCGGGTGAGCGTATCGCCGCTGGTGGCACAGTAACCCTCGTTGAAGATCAGGTAAATGACCGCCAGCAGCGCGTCGAGTCGTTCCGGCAGCAGGTCGGCGGGCGGGATGCGATAAGGGATGCCCGCATTGCGGATTTTCCGCCGCGCTCGCGCCAGCCGCTGGGCCATCGTCGGCGCCGGCACAAGGAACGCTCGCGCGACCTCCGGCGTTGATAAACCGCCGAGCGTGTGCAGGGTCAGCGCGACCTGCGCCTCCAGCGCCAGCGCGGGATGGCAGCAGGTGAACATGAGTTTCAGTCGCTCATCGGGAAGCGAGTCGTCCATCTCGGATTCATCCTCGGTGGTGACAAGAGAATCGAGATCAAGGATGGTCGCTTTGCGTTCCAGCGTCGTCGCGCGGCGCAGGCGGTCAATGGCCCGGCGCTTGGCGACGGTCATCAACCACGCGCCGGGGTTGCGCGGAACGCCGTCGCTCTCCCAGCGTTCCAGCGCATTGACCAGCGCATCTTGCAGAGCGTCCTCCGCCAGCGTGAAATCCCCAAGCTGGCTGATGAGCGCCGCCAGAACACGCCCGTGTTCTTCGCGGAAAGTCGTTTCGATCTGGGCTGCTGCGACCATCCCTGACCTGCTGCTGCTACTTCTGCGACCACTGATTCAGCGGACGGACCTCAATCGAGCCATACTTGGCCAGAGGAATCTTCGCTGCCCAACGAATCGCCTCATCAATGTCCTGGCAGTCGAGCAAATAGTATCCGCCCAACTGCTCGTGCGTTTCGGCAAATGGGCCATCGGTGATCAACGTCTTGCCCTCCCGAACGCGCACCGTCGTCGCATCGGCGACGGGACAAAGGCCATTATTGGACAGCAACACTCCGGCGGCTTCAGCTTCTTTTCCAAAAGCATACCAGGCTTGCGCCACCGCCTGGTGTTCCTCGGGAGTATAATCCGGCGCTTGCGACTCGTTCGCATACATCAACAGCATGTACTTCATAAGTTTGTTCTCCTTTATCTATAGATGATAGGCTGTTTTG
The DNA here is from genome assembly GCA_015075185.1 of Anaerolineales bacterium. Classification (GTDB taxonomy): domain Bacteria; phylum Chloroflexota; class Anaerolineae; order 4572-78; family J111; genus DSQQ01. The sequence goes on from JABTUW010000002.1 coordinate 142,174, forward strand.
CCTTCCTATAAATACGTCGAACAGGGAAGCGTCAAAATGACAGCCCGGCAGGAATTCTCTTCATTTTCTCATAAATTCCCACCAGCGTCGCCCCCTGGTCACTCCCACCGCCAAACCGGCGGCTACCATCAGCGCCAGGAATTGAATGCCCAGGTTGAATGCAAAAAAATTGCTCGCCGTGCTAATGTAGCGGTAGGCGGGAGGTGTGGCCAGTAAGTGATGGACTAATGGCATCAGAACGTAGCTCAGGCCCAGTCCTGCTAAAAGCAGTGCCCTTGCATTTGGCGTTTCCTTGTGCCGCCAGATACGGAGCATGCTCATTCCTGCCAGCCAAACCGATCCGGCCACTAGCCCCCCTATCGCCATTAACCAAGCTGTGGCATAACTAACCGACAACCCACGGCCTGGCAATTCGACCGCCCGCAGCAACAACAGGGCAGGCATCAGCCCGATGCTGTCGGCGACCAGCCAGATCAGTTCCATAGGACGCTCTGCCGCCCATTTTCCTGGCAACAGCGCAACCGCTAAGCCAAGCAAGGTAGCCACCACACACGCCGCCGCCAATGAAGGCGGCAGGGTCGGCGAATTCACCGTCATCGTAATAGCGGGGATGCCCATGCTGATAGGGATGGTGCTCAACATCCATACCTGCCACCAGGTTGAGGGAACAAAGTGCTTTTTGCGCCGAGCTGTTACTTGCCCCCAGAGCCAATTCGCAGCGGTGTAAAGTACCATCACTGCCCCGGCGGCAACCAAACCGGACATCCAATAGCGGCTGGAGGTCATTTCGTCAAACGGTTGTGCAGGTGGAATGCCGGCTGCCGTATGCCCGTACAGAAAGATGATGTATCGGTCGGCCAGCCCATACCAATAGTAAAACAGCCCAAGGATAAAGATCGAGATGAACATTGTTTCCAGGAGCGGCAGGCCCCAATTCACGTACCAGGGCTTCCTCATTTGTCCCTTTGTTATTTATATCATTTTTTGAATGAGTTCTTGAGTGTCAGTGTCGAAGATGATTAGGCCTTCATTGGCGTCATTCAGTTGTCCTATCAATAAACCCTGGTTATTCCAAATTGATGTTTTCCCTGCACATTCCTGACCATCGGCTTCTCCAATACAGTTGGCCATTAATACGGTCATTGAGTATCTACTGGCAATCTCAGATAACCTTATGATGGCTTTCTCAAGCCCACTCACAAATTTTGCCACGCTGGCCATATAGATCTCTGCTCCACTGCTAAAGGCATTCTCCGCATGTTCGGGAACTGACAATTCATAACAGATGGCCGGGGCAATCTTGGTTTTGTCACCGATTAAACTAATAGAACTTTGTCCACTCACAAAAAATTCTTCTTCGTCAGGGTGTAAATATTTTTTTGAGTAGATTTGTCTAGCTTGGTGCGGCTGAAAAATAACCATACTAATGCACACGTCCGAGTTACTTTTTGTTGGCACCCCAACGCCAATTGTTATCTGCCGGACATCAGAAATTTTCTGGAAATCGTCAAACCGGCGATCAGCCTGATGAGTGGCTAATTCTTTTGACAGTGCCGGTTCGTAACCCGTCAGTGATAGCTCAGGGAAAATAATTGTGTCTGCTCCATTGGAAACGGCCAGGTCAATTAATTTTTTGTGACGATCAATATTGCCTTGAATATCACCTTTGATAGGTCTTGTTTGTGCTACACAAATCTTCATTTGTCTCCTTTTTTAGTTAAAGGATAACATCCTCGTAAATACGCCAATTAAGGTAATACGAAAAGGCATAGTATACCCTGGTCAGCAGAAATAAAAAAGACTAGTACATCGCGGCGTAAATGACCCTGCAGATCGTAGTAACGACTTTAGTCGTTTTGGGCAGGTTAAGCGACTGAAGTCACCACTACAAACTGTAAACTTACTTCTGCCCAGGTGTACCAGGATGTAAACCATACCTACTGCCGAAATCCATCTTTTGATGGAGGACTTTTATCCAATTCTATGTTATAGTAGGCAAACCAGAACGATAGTTCTAATCCTGAGAGACAAAACAGAGGTTATGACCTGTTTACCCCATCTTTGCCAAATTGAAGCGGCGCCAGCAACAGGTGGCTAACGAATCTGGCCGGCGCGACAGCGCGATCCATAAGCTTGAACACCGGCAAAGGCCGTCTGAACAAAGGTACAGGTTGAGCCTGACCCCCCGTCCGATGCATCATTGCGCCAATCCTAGTAGAATAGGAATGGTGACCGGATTCGCGCTGATAACCGATTGGAAATCGAGAAAGAGGAACCGATGCTCAACCAAGCAATTGCCCCTGCCGAACTCAAGCGCGAGTTCAGTGTGGCAGATGAGTATGTTTATGACCGCTCCGGCCCGGTGCGCTGGATTCTCTCGCACCTGCTGCGCTACCCGCACTTCCTGGCCAGCTTTCTTTTGGCGGCCACGCTGACCAATGTACTCTTTTCGGCGGTCCCACGACTCACCGGTCTGGCTTTTGACGAGGTGCTTCGGCCCGAACCCAGCCTGGCGCGCCTGCTCACCATTGCCCTGTCAATCCTGGGCCTGGTGCTGGTGCGCGGGCTGTTGGATATTACCAACTCCTGGTCCGCGGAGACACTGGGCCAGCGCCTGGAGCGCGACGCCCGCGAGGAACTCACCATTAGCCTGCTAGGCAAGAGCCAGACCTTCCACAATCGCCAGCGTGTAGGCGACATCATGGCCCGGGCCACCAACGATGTCCGCCAGCTCAATCCTATGATGAACCCGGGCGTCGCGCTCAACATCGAGGCGCTCATGGGCACAATTGCGCCTCTCGTCTTCATCGCCTTGCTGCGGGTCGAATTGCTGGTAGCGCCGGTACTCTTTGTCATTGCCTTTGTCTTGGCCTTGCGCCGGTATGTCAACCAGCTTGGTCCTGTCGTCGGCGAGCAGCGCTGGCGCTTCGGCGAGATGAATGCCGGACTGACCGAGACGATCACCGGGATTGAGGTGGTCAAATCGGCTGCCCAGGAAGCCCAGGAACAGCACAAATTTGTAGAAAATGCCCGCCGGGTGCGCGATCTGTATATCAAGCAGGGCGAGATCGAAGCGCGTTACCTGCCCCTGCTGCTGTTGGGCTTTGCCCTCACCGGCGCGTTCGCCCACGGCTTGTGGCTGGTGTCAGCCGGCGAACTATCCATCGGCGAGCTAGTCGCCTATATGGGTCTCATGGGGGTGTTACGCTTTCCGGCCTTTATCTCCATCTTCACCTTTTCGTTAGTGCAAATGGGTCTTGCCGGCGCCTGGCGCATCCTGGAACTGATGAAACAAGAGACTGAATTGGATGAAAACAAAGCCGGCTACACGGCAACCATCCGGGGTGAGATCGTCTTTGAGCATGTGACATTCCGGCTGGACAATGATCCCGATGGCCTGCCAGTGCTGCGAGACATCTCGTTCCGGGCTGCACCGGGAGAGACGATTGCGATTGTCGGCCAGACCGGTTCGGGCAAGACGACTCTGACCAAGCTGGTCAACCGCACCTACGACGTCAATGAGGGACGTATCCTCATTGACGGGGTTGACGTGCGTGACTGGAATCTGGATTCGCTGCGTTCCCAGATTTCGACCATCGAACAGGACATTTTCCTCTTTTCCCGGCCCATTGCCGAGAATATTGCCTTTGGCCTGGGCCAGCAGGCAGACCAGGCCGCCATTAAAGCCGCAGCCAAAGCAGCCCAGGCCCACGACTTTATCACGAGTTTCGCCGATGGCTACCAGACGGTAGTCGGGGAGCGCGGGGTGACCCTCTCCGGCGGCCAGCGCCAGCGGGTCGCGATTGCGCGGGCTTTGCGCACCGACCCGCACATCCTGATCCTCGACGACTCGACCAGCGCCATTGACAGCGCCACCGAAGACCAGATCCAACGCGCCATCAGCCGCGTGCTCGAAAATCGCACTACCTTGCTCATTACTCACCGCCTGGCTCAGATCCGGCGGGCAGACCGGATTCTCGTGCTCCACCACGGCGAGATTGTGGATCAAGGACCGCACGAGGAGCTTATCCGGCGTTGCGAACTGTATCGGCGGATTTTTGCCCGGTACGAATAATCAAGATAGTAGTCAGTAGCCAGATAGAAACTGTCTGACTACTGATTACTGACTACTGATCGGAGGAAATTATGGGTTTTATCATGGACGGTCTGGACGCCGAAGCGTACGACCGCGAGTATACGGACCGCCAGTTGCTAAAACGGATCGGCGGGTATTTCCGGCCCCACCTGGCGACGATGGGCTTGGTAGCGGGGATGATCGTGCTCAATTCGCTGATGGATGCCGCCTTTCCTTTCCTGATCGCCCGCGGCCTCGACCAGTTGCAGGGCGCGGCTGACCCTTCGACACGCTTCGCGTCAGGGCAGGCTCTGAACGAGACGATTTGGCTGCACACCGCCTGGCTCATGGTCGCCATCTTTCTGTCCGGCGTGCTCTCATGGACCTTCAACTTTTTTCGTCAGAAGTTTACGGCGCGGACGGTTGGCGATGTAGTATTTAAGCTGCGCCGGGATGCCTTTGACGCCGTGCTGGCGAGGGATATGTCGTTCTATGACGAGTTCTCGTCGGGCAAGATTGTGAGCCGGGTCACATCGGACACGCAGGATTTTTCCAACGTCGTGACCTTGACCTTAAACCTGATGAGCCAGGTCCTGATCGTAATAATTGTCGTGGGCATCCTTGTCTTCATCAACCTGCGGCTGGCCCTGGTCACGCTGGCCATTGCGCCTGTCGTGGTCTTGACGGCCCTGGCCTTCCGCCGCATTGCCCGGTACACAACAACCCAAGCCCGGCGCGTGCTGGCCGAGGTTAATGCCAATGTCCAGGAATATATCACCGGCATCGGGGTTGCCAAAAACTTTCGCCAGGAACAGCGCATCTACGACGAGTTCAAACCGGTCAACGCTCAGTCGTACCGGCTGAATCTGCGCCAGGGTTTGACCTTCAGCAGCATATTCCCCATTTTGGGTACTATTGCCGGCATTGGCACGGCCCTGGTGGTCTATGCTGGCGGCGCGAGTGTTATCGGCGGCGCGGTGTCCGCCGGGAACTTCTACCTGTTCGTCGAGAGCATCAACCTTTTCTGGTTTCCCCTGATCAGCATTGCCTCATTCTGGAGTCAATTCCAGCTTGGCCTGGCCGCCAGTGAACGAGTCTTCGCCCTGGTGGATGCTGAGCCGCGCGTCGTCCAACTAGACGACCGGCCCGCGCCGCGACTGCAAGGTCGCATCGAGTTCCGCCACCTGGATTTTCATTATACCGTCAAAGAACAGGTGCTTAAAGATTTCAACCTGACCATTCAGCCCGGTGAAACTCTGGCCCTGGTCGGCCATACCGGCGCGGGCAAGTCGAGCCTGGGCAAGCTCGTAGCCCGCTTTTACGAGTTCCAGGGGGGTCAGTTACTTGTTGACGACCACGACATCCGTACGTTCGACCTGCATTCTTACCGCCACCAACTCGGCATCGTGCCGCAGACGCCCTTCCTGTTCGCCGGCACTGTAGCCGACAATATCCGCTATGGCAAGCCAGATGCAACCGACGATGAGGTGAGTGCCGTGGCCGCCCGTGTGGGCGGCGGCGATTGGCTGGACGCGCTGCCGCAGGGACTGGCGACGGTGGTCGGTGAAGCGGGGCAGGGAATTTCAATGGGCCAGCGCCAGCTTGTCGCCCTGGCTCGCGTCTTGCTCCAGGACCCGGCCATCATCATCCTCGACGAGGCCACCGCCAGTGTTGATCCGCTCACCGAGGCTCAGATTCAGGAAGGACTGGATGAAGTGCTTCAAAATCGGACAGCCATCGTGATTGCCCACCGGCTCTCAACCATCAGGTCAGCCGACCGCATCATTGTGCTGAGCCAGGGGCAGATCATAGAGGAGGGCGATCATGGCGGGCTTATGGCGCGCGGCGGGCGTTATGCGGAGCTTTACAACACATACTTCCGCCACCAGTCAGCGGATTACAGAATTCCCGGTCTTGAGGTATTTCCAGAGCTTGAACGGGTGTAACCAATTTTCATGCGCCAGGCAGGCATTCAGGAAACTGTGGTCTAAACGTCGCTCAGGATAACTCTTCACTATAAGCTACAGTTAATGAGAAAGTTTTATTCCTTTTCGTGGAGGGTTGCCCATAGGGGGCCTTGGCCTCTGCGGGCCAGTGCGGAGCCTCCCCTTGGGACTTCGTCGGCTCGAAGGTTGGCGTTTGAGTGGGGGCAGGGGTAGGGGTAGAGGTCCTGGTTAGCGCCGGCATTGGGGTGAAGCTGGAGGTGGGTGTCGGCGTAAAAGTGGAGCTAGCGGTTGGAGACGACCGGCGAGTTGGGATACAGGCAGGGAGCAGTAAGATAACCAGGGCTAAGTTCAACCAATACTTTTGCCTCATTACCTCAGGCTATCCCCTGGCTATGCCACTCGCGCAGTTTCCGGCGCATGATCTTGCCGGTGGTGGTAAAGGGCAACGAGTCTACAAAGGCAATTTGGCGGGGATATTCGTGCGCAGCCAGCCGGACTTTGACATACTGCTGGATATCCTGCCGTAGCGCCTCGCTCGGAACAATCTGCTCATCCAGAACGAGGTAGGCTTTGACAATTTCATGGCGCATTTCATCCGGCACCCCAATCACGGCAGCCATCTTAATGGCCGGGTGGCGCAGCAGACAATCCTCAATTTCACCGGGGCCTATCCGGTAGCCAGCGCTATTGATGACATCATCGTTGCGACCGACAAAGCGAATGTAGCCTGCCTCATCCATCACCCCCATATCCCCGGTCATCAGCCACTCGCCCATGAATTTGTTTGCGGTGGCTTTTGGATGACGCCAATATTCCAAAAACATCACCGGATCGGGACGTTTCACGGCAATCTGCCCCGGCTCGCCGGGGGGCAGGACCTGTCCGGCCTTGTCAATAATAGCCAGCTCATGGCCTGGCACCGGCCGGCCCATGATGCCGGGCTTGGAAGGCATCATCGCGCTGCAAGAGGAGACGATCATATTACATTCGGTCTGTCCATAAAACTCATTGATAGTTAGCCCAAAGGTTTTTCGTCCCCACTCCAGCAGTTCCGCGCCCAGGGTTTCGCCGCCGCTGGCGATAGTCCGCAGTTGAAAACGCCACCGTTTTTCCGGGTCCTTCACTGTCCGCATCATCTTGAGGGCAGTCGGAGGAAGGAAGGCGTTACGTATGTCGAAGTCGGCCATCAATTGAAAGGCCGCTTCGGGGTCAAACTTCTCAAAGCGATGCGAAACGACAGCAACGCCGTGATGCCAGGCCGGCATCAAAACGTCGTACAGACCGCCAATCCAGGCCCAATCCGCGGGAGTCCAGAGACGGTCGCCGGGTTGGGGAAAAAAGTTGTGGGACATCTCGACGCCGGGCAAGTGTCCCAATAGCATCCGGTGCGCGTGCAAGGCTCCTTTGGGCTGCCCGGTTGTACCAGAGGTGTAAATGATCAAGGCCGGATCGTCGGCCTGGGTGTCGAGGGGTTGATACATCTCGCTCTGTTTCGAGCGTTCGGCGTGGAAGTCGAGGCAACCGGGATGGGGGCCATCAATGTTGAAGACCAGGTTGAGATCGGGCAAATCTCCCCGGATCTGGTCCAGCTTTTCCACTCCGGTGGCGTCGGTAATGACCGCTTTGGCCGCACAGTTGTCCAGCCGGTAGGCCAGGGCATCCACCCCAAATAGGGTAAACAGCGGCACGGCGATGGCTCCCACCTTGTAGATGGCAATATGAACGCAACCTGTTTCCGGCGCTTGGGGCAGAAGCACTCCCACGCGGTCACCCGCTTGGATACCGTGGGCAGTGAGAAGATTAGCTACCTGGTTGGACAGTCGCTTGAGATCAGCAAAGGTAAATTCTACGACCTCGCCATTCCGGGCCTTATGGACGAGAGCCAGACGGTCCGGTTGGCTATTAGCCCACTTATCGCAGACATCAACCCCAATGTTGTATTGTTGGGGAAGTTTCCAGTTGAATTGGTCGACCAATTCAACATAGCTTTCAGCTTTAGGCAGCATGGTGACTCCTCTTCACGGCTTATTACTTAAAATGAAATGTTGTTGCAGTATACCCTTGCTGAGAAAAGAGAAAAATTTGGAGTGCCGGCCTTCGCTTGCTGTCTGGCTAGGGCCAACCCCACTTGGCGGCCTTGATTATCCCTCCACGACCTCAAACGGGATCGGTTCCAGGAGACGTCTTGTCGTCCCAGTTGGCAGTGCCGCCCTTTGCAGCCCCTCTTCCAGAAGGTATAATCCTACGAATCCCGAAACATAGACGAGAGCGTTTTATGGTCGAACCACTAAATCAAGTTGGCAAGTCCGGTTTTCTGGTTCTTCTCGAAGTCATAGCGGCCGTAGCATGTTTTCTAGTTCGTAGTTGATATCATTAACCATCAGGGGCAGAGAAAACGGTGGGTATGAATGACGAGATAAGAGAACAACCACCTCCAGCTTGGTGTATTGTGGCCAATATTATCCGGGAACGGCCCTATGGACCAGGGGGGCAGGAACTCCGTCCTGGCACAAAGCACTTTGCACCAGGAGCAAAGGTCTATGTTGTTAAATTCTTTTGGGGGATGGGTGGTGAGAGCCTCACCGTCGTAGGGCGGCATCGACGCTCGCATCGCTATATTACCCTGTCAATTCAGTCTACCTGGTTGGTTAATTGGCGGGTAGAGCTTGTCTACAGCCCCTATGTAATCCAGGTGTTGCAACAACACCCGTACACCTATTGGCCGTACCGCCAACGGATAGTCACATCTGATACTCAGTGGATGGGCAGCCTGGAAGCCAAAGCCAAGGCAGAAGAAATAATTCGAAATCTTCAACAATGGCATCCCACTGCTGGTCAAACGCAGCCCTATATAACGCGGGCGCCCACCGAGCAAGAGCGACAAGAGCAGCAAGATGATACCTAAAACACACTTATGACTACCAGCTCTACCCTACTAATCGCCCTATGACTGCACCTGGCGTCGGGGCCCAGACCATCAAACGGCTTCCGCAAGCACCTCCGCTACGACATCCTGCAACGTTCGGTTTTCAGCATAAGCTTGAGCGGCTGCCAGGAGGTCTGTCTTTTCTTTTCCAGCCTCAGTCCTATACCTATCCAGGATTTGCTGCGCTTCAGCCTGGGTGGCGTGATCGCTCGCCGTGTGCTGCCGGACAAAGGCTAACACCTTTAATCCGTATTCTGGTCGGTTACTCTTAAGCAAAAGTTCTCCTATCGCCTTCAGAATCGAAACCATGAGCGGTACAAACTGGATCTCTGCCGCCAGTTGCAGCGCCTGGTGAAGCTGTTGTTGTGCCTTCTGAATGTCGCCCTGCCTGCTGGCAGCCGTACCCAGCCCCTGGTAAGCCTGCGCCAGGCCGCCTTTATCTAAAATCTTTTGATAAACATCCAAGCTCTTCTGGTAAAGTTGCTGTGCTCGCTCATAATGCTTTTGTACCAGAGCGATCTTACCCAGGTGATTGAGCGCCACCGCCATCCCTTCAGGATCATTGAAGTCTTGACGTAGTCTGTAACTTGCGTCAACATGGTGTTGGGCCACGGTCACATCGCCCAACGCCAGGGCGCATTCGCCCAGCAGGTTGAGGCAATAGGCCATAAACCAGCGGTCATCCCGCTGTTGGGCCAGGGCATAGGCTTGTTGGGCATATTGCCGGGCTGTCTGGTAGTGGGCCTGGCCAAAGGCGGTACTAGCCAGGACGTAATAGGCTAGACAAAGATTTGGCTTATGGTGGTGGGTCTCGCTTTCCCGAAGCGCCTGCTCCCCATACTGAAGCGCGAGGGCGTAATCACCCCGAATCGTGGCAATCAGGCTCAAAGGTAAGGCAGGGTCCGTGCCGTATCCAGGCACAGGTGAAATACCGAGCTGCCGGTACAGATCGCGGCACTCTTTCAGCACCGCCTCTGCTTTATCCAACTGGCCCAGGCGGATGAGCATCCAGCCCCACCAGACAATCACATGGACCAGAGTAAACTTGATCCGGTCGGTCATCTCGACGCCGGTCAACCGCCAGTAGGCTTCTTCCCAGGCCGTCGCGCCTTCCAGATACCGGCTTTGAAATTGAAAAAACCCCTGGAGCGGCCCAGCCAGCCTTTCAATTGCGCTAAGTTTGAGCGCTTTAAGCGCCCAGCGCCAGGCAGCCCACACGTTATCGTACTCTGCGGTGATCGAGGCAATGGCTTGGCGTTGTTGGCCGCCCAGCAGTGCTGCGGCGTGTTGCTGGAGAAAATTGGCATAGTAGACACAGTGAGCCGCCTCAGTTTTGGTGACATCTTCAGGACTCTCAGCCAGCCGCTCAGCGGCATATTGACGCAGCAGTTCGTGGATGTGATAACGCCCGCTTGAGGTTACTTGCAATAACGACTTATCAACAAATGTAGCCAGATCTGTCAGCGAGGCTCCGGCTACAGCATGGGCGGCATCGGGGTCAAATCCCCCTCGGAAAACCGATAAACGCTGAAATACCTCTCGTTCGTGCGCTGCCAGTAACTGCCAGGACTGCTCCAAGACCACTCGCATACTGCGGTGACGTTCGGGCACATTCTGGTGCCGGCTGGTGAGAATATCGAGGCCGCGCTCGATTTCAGCCACAATGGCCTCGACCGGCAGGACCTTGAGCCAGGCTGCGGCTAACTCAATGGCCAGGGGCATGCCCTCAACCAACCGGCAAAGCCGGATTACGGCGGCTCGCTCTGCGGTGAGCGAGAATTCGACCCTGGCGCGGGTGGCGCTTTGCACAAAAAGCCGTACCGCGTCATAACGCTCAAGCGAAGCAGCACCAAAGCCAACTTCGGATTCATTGCGATCACTGGCCGGAAACGACATCCCCTCCACCGGATGAAACCAGGCTTCCTGCAAATTCAAGGTCTTGCGAGAGGTCGCCAGAATTTTTATATTTGGAGCGGCAGCCAGGAGATCGGCAATAAGGCCAGTCACGCCACCATCATCCTTTTCAGCAGGGATCGGCAGCGAGGCTAGTAAATGCTCTAAATTATCCAACACCAGCAGCATTTCTTTTTTTCGCAGATAGTCCAGCAACTGCTGTTTGGGCGAAACATTACCATAAAACGAAACGCCGATCACTTCGGCAATGGCCACTACTACGCCGTTGGTTGAACTGACCGCAGCGAGCGGCACAAAATAAATACCGTGTCCAAAGAAACTTTCACCTGGAGCCGGGCGGCTGAACATTTGGGCTACCTGTAGGGCCAGCCGGGTTTTGCCGATCCCCCCCGGTCCAACGAGGGTTAATAAACTACAATCCCGGTCCGTGAGCCGGCGAATGATCTCGGCCAGTTCGCGTTCCCGTCCGACGAAGAGGGTCGGTTGGGGCGGCAGGTTATGAAGAGGGGCTGGGGGGCTGGGGTGTTGGAGTACTGGGGTGAAAGACTCTCCCCTGCTCAATTCCCCGGTGCGAATCTGCTCATACAGGGCTATCGTCTCCGTGCCCGGTTCGACCTCCAGTTCATCAGCTAACATCTGACGGCAGATCTCAAACTGAGCCAGCGCCGCGCTGCGCTGGCCATCACGAGCCAGGAGCAGCATCAAATAGCGGTGCGCCTCCTCACGCCACGGCTCCAAGGCCAACAAGCGGCGCATGGTTTCGATGGCCTGGGGTAGTTCAGACCGAGCGGCCAGGTGATCGGCCAGCAGATGCAGGCCTTGCAGCACTCGTTCCCGCAGCCGCGTGCGTTCTACCAACACCCACTGCTCAAACTCCGGCGCATCTTGCAGATAGAACCCTTCCAGAAAATCACCGCGATATAGGGCGATGGCTTGTTTCAACTCGTCAAGGTTTTGGCCCCGGGGCGCGGCCGCTACCCCGGCCTCAAAAACGGCCACATCCAACCAGGTGGGACTGGTGGCGTCAAACGCCACCGTCTCGCGGGCAATGTCCAGGTGGCTGCCCACTAACTGGCGCAGATTGGTTAAGGTCATTGTCAGGCTGCGGCGCGCGTGTTGCTCAGCCACCCCGCCCCAAAACAACCCGGCCAGCACCGAGCGCGGCTGGGCGCGGCCTGAAACCGCCAGATAGTATAGCAGCGCTCGGGCTTTGCCGGAGCGAAAGCCGGTCACCACTTGCCCGTCCAGCCAGACTTCCGGGCTGCCGAGCAGTTTTAGTTCCAATTTTCCGCTGCTTTTTTCCCGATCCATGGTCAAAAAAGTCTCATCCGATTTCTGAGGAGTGAGGCATCCTGAGATACCGTACAGAGCCGCATCTGAGGATGCTGGCTCCTCAAATTTGGATCCACTGAGTCTATATCGTTGCAGTTTCGTTGCACTGGAGTGGCAGTTTCGCTGCAACCGCCCACTATACTGAGAGCAATCTATTATAACTTAGATGACTATCAATTATAAAAAAAGGAGAATTCAAAATGAGCTACCGTTTAGAAGGAAGTATTTTAGAAGTTTGTAACTGCAATGTGTTGTGTCCGTGCTGGGTGGGGGAAGACCCCGATTACGGCATCTGCCAGTCGATTCTGGCCTACAACTACGAACGGGGCCACATCAACGACGTAGATGTTTCCGGACTGACGTTCGCCCTGGCCGGCATCATCCCCGGCAACATATTAAACGGCAACTTCCAGGTAGTCTTTTACATTGACGACCGGGCCACGCCCAAGCAAGAAGCGGCGCTAAGAGAGTTGTATGCCGGCAAGTTGGGCGGTCCTATAGGCGAGTATGTGAAACTATTTGGCCAAGTGACCGCCATTGAGCGCGTGCCCATTACCTTTGAAGTGGTCAAAGGCAAGGGCCGCCTGCAAATTGGCGCCGACGCCGAGGCCGAACTGGCCCCCTTTACCAGTGGGACCGGTCGGACCACCACTTTGAACGACAGCGTTTTCTCGACTATTGACGGCGCGCCGGCCTACGTAGGGAAAGCCTCCAAGTTTAGACTGGCCATTCCATCATTGGACATCAATCTGAATATTGAGGGTTACAACGCCATTCAGGGCCGCTTCCTGTTTGAAAATTAGGCAGGGTTCAGAAACCCAATGAGTTAGATTGACATTCGTGAAACGTCCCACAGGGAGGCTTCGCACTAAAGCGTAATGATTTGGTGACAATTGGAGGAAAAAATGAAAAAGAAGTACTTTGCCAATTATAAGTTGTGGCTGAAACTGGCTATCGTTTCAGCGATAGGATTAGTGATATTCAGCCTGGCCGGTTACAGCCCGGTGAGCGCCGACAGTCCTCACCCCAGCCCTGGATTGATGCTGGTGGATTATCGTCATCTCGACGGCGGCAAAGACGGCGTGGCGCTCATTGACCTGGACCCAGAGTCAAAGCAGTTCGGTAAAATCACCCAGCGGCGGCCAATTGGTCAGGGTGTCTTACCCCACCACCTCTATTTCAACCGTGATCAGAGCAAATTGTACAACACCGCTTTAGGTGGCTCAAACCTGTACGAGATTGCTTTGAAGAAGGACGCTAATGGGATGCCGCACATCGGGCAGATTACCCCGATTGACACCCACGGCCACATCGTCGGCGAAGACATCTACTTTACTCAGGATGGCAGCCGTTTTTACATGACGTTCATGGGTGGCCAGGGTGGCGAAAAAGATGGGAGTATCGGCGTTTTTGATGCCCAAACCAATGAATTGTTGGAAATCATCGTTGCACCCGTACCGGATGATCCCGCTTCAGGACAACCTTTCATCATGCATCCCCACGGGATTTCGGCCAATGAAGAACTGGGCCTGCTTATGGTCACTTCAACGGTTCATCCAGACCTGGTAAGCGAAGTGGGCAATACGGTCACCCTCATTGACATGAAAACCAACGAGGTTCTGAAAACTTACCTGGTGGCCGACTCACCGGAAGATTTGTCGGATCCGGTCGAAGTCTTGCTGCTGCGAGATGATTTGCCACCCTACGCCGTGGTAACGACCCTCCTGGGCGGAGACATCTGGGTTGCCTCATACAACAGCCAGACCGGCCTGTTCAACGAGTTCGAGAAGAAAGTGGAGGGAGAGGAGCATGGTTTAGGCGTGGCCCTTGAATTTTACATCCACGAGGATAAGCAGGGGGAAAAGGAACTTTACGTTAGCTTTGGCGTGCCGGGGGTGGTCAATGTCTACGGCCTGGACCAACTGCCGGAGTTACCGCTGAAGCGCACCCTGCCGGCCGGCGCAGGCGCTCACCACATGGTCTTCTTCGAAACCGAGTCGGGGCGTGAAGTTGTAGTCGTTCAGAACAACCTGCTCAACGGGGAGGGGTTGAACGCCGGTACATTGACGGTGGCTGATATTCATACTGGCGAACTGCTCAAAACACTCGACCTGCCCGCCGAATATGGTCTGCTGCCCGAGTCAATTGAGTTGACCTTCGGACATGGGCACGATTATCACCACTGATTATATAGAAACAATAGGCGTGCAAAAGTATACTTTTGCACGCCTATTGGCTAGAAGTCACGAAAGGTGAAATCTGAGCAATTAAGGACCTGGTTCAGAAACAAGGAGTTACTCACCATGACAGTTGAAACACACCGTAGAAATCTTTTGTTATCTTTGGGTCTATTGAGCGGTCTGGCCTGGCTGGCTTTGTGGGTGTGGGGCCAATCGCCCTATGCTCGCTTTCTCGATCACGACGGGCTGAATCGCGCTCACCTCAGTGCGGGGCTATTCCTGCTGGTTGTGGTAGCCGGTTGGAACCTGATGCTCGTGGCTATGATGCTGCCCTCAAGCCTGCCGCTGGTGAGCATGTTTCACCGGCTGACGGCCCAGCGCCAGGATCAGGGCCGGTTGATGCTACTGCTCATCGGCGGCTATCTCGCCATCTGGACCCTTTTTGGCGTGGCGGCTCACCTGGGCGATGGACTGCTGCACAAGCTCGTCCATCACACCCCCTGGCTGGCCGCGCACCCCTGGGTCATCAGCGCGGGGGTTTTTATCCTGGCCGGGTTGTACCAATTCACCCCGCTCAAATACCAGTGTCTCGACCAGTGCCGTTCCCCAATAAGCTTTATCACCGAGCATTGGCGCGGTCATCACCAGTGGTTCCACGCCTTCCTACTGGGGGTGCATCATGGCCTATTCTGCATTGGCTGCTGTTGGTCATTGATGCTGCTCATGTTTGCCGTGGGTATGACCAATCTGGGCTGGATGTTCCTGCTGGGGATGTTGATGGCCATCGAGCGCAATATTTCCTGGGGACGACGCCTGGTAGCCCCACTGGGAATTGTGCTGCTGGCTGCGGGGTTGCTGAGTCTGGGTTTTGGTATGGGTGGGTGAATTTCTCAAAGGCATTGTAAGGGTGGGTAGTATGAGGCAATTAGGCTGGTAATGAGGACAAACTGGCCCGGGCTTCATCACACTCCTCATCAACGCCGGGCGGATGTAGAAAAATAATCTCGTTGCTTTGGAGTTGCGTGGTGACGACCTTGACAATATCCTGCGAACGAATGAGGCGTGCTTCCGCACAACCCACCCTTCCCCGGCGTTGAAGTTTCTCCGCTTCCAGCCACGCATCTACCAGGTTAAACTTCTCGCAACAATGGTCAATCTCGGCATAATCGAAGCGGGTGATCCGTCCCTCTTGGAGAAGCAGAACATACTTTTGCCGCCGATAACGGACCCCGGCCAGGGCCTCGGCCAAGTGGATCGTCGTATTGGCACCGTGGCCAACCCCGAGCAACAGGACTTGCCCCTCAAGTTCATACACCTGGCCAACCGGGCTATCCAGGCCGTGAGGTACATCAACCGGATGTGGCGCTGTGATTCGACGGGCTTGAGGACCCAAGGCAGCAAAGGCGTGCGGGCTGTCACTGCGCAGGACCCCCGATAGTTGCCAGAAGGTATTCGCCACCACCCCCATTCCAATGCAGGGGGTATGCTGAGGGTCAAAGGGCCGCTCATCGTCATCGGTCATACTCGGCATAACCAGGGTTCCCTCCGGTCCCAACGCGCTCAGAAAAGCCGTGATTAAGCCCAGTGGCCCCTCTTCAACTGGCTTGACCTGGGAGAAAGCGCAATGCACCAGGAGAACACTGCCGGGTGTCACTCCCAGGTCGATAAGTTGTTGGGTTAACTGCTTTTGGGAAATAGGTTTGGGTTGTATTCTATCCAATTGAGTGTCCCTCCAAACTTTAGCACCAAAAATTCGTTGGCCAGCGCTTTGCCCCTGATACCACCATCAGTTGTTGTTGACAGTGGGACTCAGATCCTTCAAAAATCAGGGACAATTGCGGGCACACGCGCCCAGAGATTGCAGTAGATCACGGGCCTGCTGGCGGCTCAGACCGGTGTTGTTCTCGAAGCGCTGCCAGAACGTCTCCCACCAATCCGCGGGCTCTTCCTTGGGACCGTCATATTCAGTCACCCGCTGCGAGGGACCGTCTACCACCAGGCTGCCCACATACTCGGCATCCGAATAGACCCGCTTGAGCTGGCTGGCGATGATCTCCATATCTGCTGGCGAGACAATACCGTTGCTGGTGGCCTGGTAGAACTGGACTGTCACCCGGATGGGAAAGCGCTCGTCCCGTTCAATCGCCAGGTTGTCAATCTCGGTGAACGGCCCTTCGATGGGACCGTGGCCGATGACGGCGGCTTCGACATCACTTTCTTGAGCCGGGGCCGGCTCGGCGGCCATCACCGCCCCTTCGGCCATCTCGTCAAGGTAGACCTGGGGCTGCTTCTGCTTGAGCGGTACCTGGATCAGCAGGACCATATTCAGCCCGCTCTCTTCCTCTACCTCTGCACTCACTGCCTGCCCCGGCTGAGTCTGACTCTGGAAATCACTCAGCCGTTCGCCGGTAAAGCCGGCCCGCTGGCCGTTCTGATTGAAGAAGAGCCGCTGTCCCCAGGAGAACCCGGACTGAAAGGCATCGCGGGTGTTATCAATAATGGTGGCACTGGTCCCTTCGCGGGTAGCGACGATGACCAGCACGGCCGGATCGCCCTGGTAGGACTGGTAGTTGAACAGCACCGGGTTGAACTCGGCCTGGCCCTGCTGCGGCACCGGCAGGAAGGCCGCCTGGGCGCTGACCAAAACGTGGCTATCTCGCTCTGCCAGCAGGGAGGTTTCCTGCCCGACCCAGGAGTCGGGATGGGTGAGGTAGCGCCGGAAGTTGCCCAGGTACTCGATCAAGGTGACCCGCTGCAAGGGCTGACCCGTCTCATTGCCGACCAGGAGATAAAAGTGATCGGGCGAGACATCGCCGGTCAGGTCTTCAAAGTTGGGATAGCGGATGACCGGCATCAGGGTTAGACCGTAGCCGCCACTGGCCGGGTCGGGCTGCTGGACCTGGATGGTCATATCAGAGATATTCGGCCCGACCGCGGAGTTATGGTAGCGGCCGGTATCTTCCCAGGTGACGTTGACGATGTTCAGGCCATACTGAGCGGCCAGGCTCTGAGCCTGTTCGTTTGTGACCATCGCGGCGGTGTTTTGAATAGCAGCCAGATAAGCCGGATCCTCGCTGGGACCTGTGTTTCCTTCATGAGGCGGCTCAGAGGCTTGGGCGATAGCAGTTGATAGGGTTATCAGAAACAATAAGATGATCAGGGTAAAGGTCTGTTTGAACATCAGCGGCTCCTTTTAGGTAAATAGTGACGATTACCTTTAGGACGCCAGAGAGGAAATAATTGTTCCACTTTACTGCTCGGCATCTTTAGTTGGCCTTTCCCCATATTCAAGGGCCGCTTTCTGACTTGGCTTAATGCAGGGCAAATGTTTGTCAGTCTTATCAGAACGCAGCGCCTCCTCTACCTTTCTTACCGCAGGGTTGTACTTGAGTGGATTATAACTTATTACCAGCAAGCAAAAGCTGCAAGAAACGCAGCCGCAATAAGAACCGAGGCAAAGTGGCTAACATGGCGTTCTGTTTTTGGGCCAGAACGATTTAATCGAGTAGAATAACGAAAGGAGAATATGGGCATCATCGTCCTGCGCTTGAAGCCGAAGGTGGTGCTGAAGGTCATCTGAGCAAGCCCACTAGAAAGCTGGAGTAGATGGCTAAAAAGAAACTTTCTCGCGATCAGAAGCGCGCCCAAAAGAAGAAAAGGCAAGCTCGCCGCTCCCAAGCGCCGCTCGATCCGGGGCAGCGGATCTTGAACCGCCTGGAAAAAGCCGGGTTGGGATCGCACAAGTTGATGCGCAATCCGCCGGGCCAGGTCAAAATGTCAGAAGTGCTGCGCGACTTTGTTGCGCCTTACTGGCATATTCCCGACACGGAAGAGGCCATGCGTAAACTGCTCACCACCGCCCTGGTCGCCTGGAACACGGCTCTGATGCCCCAAGCGGAGCAGGCCGGCGCTTTGGACCAGATCGCGACCGCTCTGCCGGCAGAAGCGAGAGAAGATTTTTACGCGATTGTCCGGGAAATGATCGAGCGCAAAAACAAGCACTTTGCCGCGTATGACCGGCTGATCCTGGACTACGAGCTGGTTGACCGGGGGAATGACTTCCACATCACCGTTGTGTCCCGGATGCCATCGGAGGATGAACAGGGGGCTGAATGAAGAGATCAGGGTATAGATGAGATTTCTATTCACCGTCCAGCCTATGTTTGGTCACTTTCATGCCATGGTCCCGCTGGCCCAGGCGCTGCAGGAGCACCGCCATGAAGTCGCTTTCGCCACCGGGAAAAGTTTTGGGCCGGTGGTTCAACACGCCGGCTTTCGACACTTTCCCTGCGGCTTCGATTTTGACGGCTCCAGGGAGATCCTCCAGGAACTCCCCGAATGGGAGACCATCGCCAGAAAAGTACCATCCGGTCCCATCCAGCAGCTCTACGGCTTTATCGAAGGATTAGGCCCCCGGATGGCCGACGATTTACTGGAACTGGTGACCACCTGGCAGCCGGAGGTGATTGTCCGCGATCCAGTTGAATTTGGCGGCTATATTGCCGCCGAATATGGCGGAGTGCCTCACGCAACCGTTATGTGGGCCTTTTACATTACACCCAAACCGATTGAAGGAGGCAAAGCTGTTTTAGAACTGCGCCAACGGTACGGGCTGCCCGCTGATCCCAACCTTGACAGCCTGGATGGGTATCTCGTGCTTGATTTTTTGCCTGCTTCGTGGACTTTCCCGCATTGGCCGCCTCCGCCAGTGACCCATCGCTTTTGTGCACCGCCGTTTGACCGCAGCAGTGAGGCTGGACTGCCGGAGTGGCACCATTCGCTGCCGCTACAGCCGACTATCTACGCCACCCTGGGCACCACTTTTAACCAGGCCCCAGCCACGTTCCAGGCGGTCACTGGCGCTTTCAGCGGGGAGAAGCTCAATCTGATTATGACTATTGGCCATGCCAATGACCCATCCGGGTTCCAGCCGTCTGCCCCGAATATCAAGATTGCCCGCTACATTCCCCAGACCCTGCTCTTGCCCCACTGCGCGGCGATTATTTTCCACGGTGGCTACAATTCCCTCCTCTCGGCGTTGTGGCACGGCCTGCCGATGGTTATTATCCCGCAGGGGGCCGGCGACAATTTTCCCACGGCTTACCGCTGCGCCGATGTGGGGTTGGGCGTAGTGGTCGAGGGAACTCCTCCTACCGCCGAAGCAATCCGCAGCGCCGTCAAAACCGTCCTTGAGCAACCGGACTACCGGCTCCGAGCACAGCAATTTCAGCAAGAAATCAAAGCGCTTCCGCCACTTTCGGAGGCGGTGAAACGCCTGGAAGTCTTGGCCCGAACCCGAGCGCCACAGTTTAATAATGACAATTAAGACAAAAATTCATGTAATTAAATCCAATAGGCGCCTATGTCCCGTCGAAACGATTTACAACGATTAATTATCAACTACGGCCGGCGCTTGCAGAAGCTGCAAGAGCAGCAGGCGCTCATGGGCCTGGATACACCCCCTCATATCCTGATCGAAATCGAGGATATTCAGGCCAAGATCGTCGAGTTGGAAGAGAAACTGGCTACCCTGGCCGAGGCCGATTTTGTCGTCGAACTTCCCTACTCAGCACCAGAGCAACAGGCTCAACCGCAGGTCCAACCTGCTCCTCAGAGCAGTCCTCAACCATCGCCCCCACAAATGATCTTTGTTGGCCGCCAGACCCAACTGGCCGAGTTGGAGCGCCACTGGCAAGAGGCTTATCACCGGCAGCAGGGCAAAGTTGTCTTCATGGCGGGCGAGGCCGGCATTGGCAAAACCACTCTGGTGCGGGCATTCAGCCAGGGTGTGCTGCAGAAATACCCGCGGATGCAGTACGCCTACGCCCAGTGCGATCAGATTGCCGGGGACATTTCACCCTATGCCCCCTTTGTACAACTGCTCAACAAATTGACCGAGCAAGCCACCCGGCGGGGCAAGCATTGGTCGGTCGAGTTTATCCGCGAGATTGGCCCGGATATCCTGGGCATGGTCCCGGTCGCCGGCCCTATCCTGGCCACCGCCGCCAAAAGCGCCGATTTTGCCTGGCGGAAACGCCGGCAGGAGGACAGTGATCTCGACCGGCCCAGCCGCTTCAGCCAGCAAGACATTTTTCAACAATTCACCGACACTTTCCGCAACCTGGCTCGCCGCAAAAACCCGTTACTGCTCTTTATTGATGACTGGCACTGGGCTGATACCAGCTCAACCAACCTGCTCTTTCATCTGGCCCGCCAACTGAACGATGTACCCATTTTGCTCCTGGCGGCCTATCGCCCTCACGATGCCCAGGCGCGGCAGCACCCCATTCTGGCCGTCCGAACCGAAATGGAACGGTATCAGCTTTGCACCGGCCTGTCCCTGGATTTTCTCGACCGCAATGACGTGACGGATTATCTGGCCCGCCGCTTCCCGCAAGCTCAATTTGACCCGTCTTTCATCAATTGGCTGCTGGACATCACCAGTGGCAATGCCCTCTTTACCACCGAGTACGTGAATTTATTAGTCAACGAAAAATTACTGACCCGGGAGGGGCGGCTGGCTAACGACGTTGGTCGGATGCTGCCCCCGGCCAACGTGGAGGCCGTCATTCGCAGCCGCTTGGGCTTTTTAGACCAGGAAGCGCGAAACATGCTGGCCTATGGCAGTGTCGAGGGAGAGCAGTTTACAACTTTCCTGCTCAGCCACCTGTTGGACCTTAAGCCATTGCCCCTGCTGCAGCGGCTGCGCAGCATCGAGAAAACCCACCAGCTTATTGTGAGCCGGGGCCAGCAAACCATCTATGAGCAACAGACCACCGTTTACCGCTTTATCCACACCCTGATCCGCCTTACCCTATACAACTCGCTGGAGGCAGAAGAACGGGCTGAAATTAATCGCCTGCTGCTGAACCTGCGCGGCCAGATTTACGAGCAGGCTGACGAGGCAACTAAAGCCCGTTTGTTGCCTGATTTACTGGGCCATGCCGCCGAAGCTCAAGATTACCTGGCCGAAGCCCGGTATGCCTTGGCAGCGTCTGAAAGTACCGTCAACCAATTCGCTCCCGACGAGGTACTGAAGCAGTGTAAACGGGGATTGGCGGCGCTTGAGAAAGTCACCGGCCAGTTTGCCGAAGTGCAAAAGCTGCAAACAGATCTACTGCTGCAACTTAGCAAAACAGTGTATTTTACCAGTAAGTGGCAACGAGGCCTGGAAAGTTGCCGTCAAGCCGAGGCTTTGGCCAGAAAGATCAACGATAAGGCCAGATTGGCCGAGGTCTTAAACAATATGGGTTGGATCTTGCGGCATCTGGGGCATTTTGATCAAGCGCTCCACAGTTATAATGAGGCGATGAGCCTGGCCGAACAATTAGGCGATCCAGTAATGCTGAACTGGGCTAACAATGGCATTGGGCTAATTCTTTGGAGACAGGGTCATTACGATCAGGCGTTACAATGGTTCCAGAAAGTATCGGCTTCTGCTGAGGAGATCGGCAATAAAAAACAGATGGCTTTAGCCTATCACTCCCTGGCTAACATCTACAACCATCGCGGCAGCTATGATGAGGCGGTGATTTGGTATAGTAAAGCAATAGCCATCAATGAAGAGGCCGGGAACAAGCTTGAGCTAGCCTGGAATTATAATAATTTGGCTATCATCAAGGCTCATCAGGGTAAGAACGGTGAAGCGATAGAGCTATTTCGGAAAACCTTAATGATCTCGCAAGAAGCGACATTTAAGCGAGGGGAAGCAGCGGCTTTAGCAGGTATCGGTAGCATCTATAGAAGGCAAGGAGATTATGAACAGGCCCTGAATTACTATCGCCAATCCCAATCAATTAATGAAATAATGGGAGAACAGCGAGGCCTGGGCTGGAATCACAGCAACATCGGCCTCATTTATCAGGACCTGGGTCACTATGCTCAGGCTTTGGAACTACAGCAAAAGGCTCTAACAATTTGGCAGGAAATAAACTTTAAGCGTGAAGAGGCTCAAACAAGGCACAACATCGGCATTATCCACGAAACCCAGGCTCATTATACTCAGGCACTCGGCTACTATCGCCAGGCCTTGACCCTCCGCGAGTCATTAAACAACCTCCATGACATCACCGAAACCCGCCAGCGCATTGCCGAAGTTGAGGCCCAGCTGGCCGCGAACAAAACCAGTGAAAAATGATCATGGCTGCCTTCCCGGAAGCGCTGGCGACTTTTCAGCCAACGATGGCTGGCCAGGCTGCCGGGAAGGTTTGGATTAGCTACCGGCTCACTGTCAACTGGCGAACCATGCCGAGATGGGCATGGGAGTGGTGTGCAATACTTTGGGAGCAGCCCAGGTTGTAACAGCTAGGGGCTTACATTATCAACCGGGGTAGCGCACCAACCACCCCAAAGAGCGTGCCTTCAGCCCCGGCAAAAGCAATGGCGAAGAAGAAAACCAGAAAGGCGAAGCGCTGCACTACTCTTTACCTCAACCATTGCCGGAGCAAGCACAAGAAGTGACGCCGGCCAGCGATAATTCTCCCCGCTCTCCCACCAGGTTCGGCCCACTACTGTACCGCTGATAACGTAGATATCCAACCAGCATCAGGCCGGCGACCAGCGTATTGAAGCCATGCAAGAACCAAACCGGACCCATCGGGAGCGTGAAGAGATAGAGCCAATAGATGAGATTGCCGGCATTGCTCAGGCTGATATGGCCCAAACTATATGAGGTTAAGTTTTTCGTCGTAAACGCCTTCCACAGCATCGGCAAATTACTGCTGACAAACATTAAGGTGGAAATAATCCCGGCGACAACCTGCATATCTTCAATTCTCATGTGATGCCTCCTTAATTTCTACTTTGGTGATGACTAGTCTGACTGCAGATTCGTCAAAACAGTCAATGGCCTATGCACTTAAATAGACGGAAACTGTGAAAAAGGACGCAATTTTCCCGGATGGATTGAGCCATTTACATCATTCTTTCAGCCGATCAGCCATCCTGAGAAGCTATAGAGATACCCGAACACAATCGCTCCGACCAATCTTGCTCGGCCTCGCGCAGCAAATCTTGATACTGCTCCTGGCGAACTGGGAAATCCCCGTGATTGGGTAACATGGATCATATTCCTTCCGTAAAATTTAGTTAGAGTTAACCGGCGCTGGTTCATTCTCCATACGGAGACGCGGTGGTTGCCATCAACGACGAAATAAGCCTTATCGTATTTTTACGATAGTTTTACCCAAAAATTAAGTCAGGCCGAAATTATCTGCCTGACGTAGCGATTTCAAAAAATCTCGCCCACCTTACTTTTGAACCAAATGATATTCTCTTCGTTCAACCAATAGCAGGTTGCCGGACCCTCGACGACGCCGTTAATCCAACCCGCCTCGCGGAGGACCTTAAGATGTTGAGAAACAGTGGCCTGGGCAATGGGTAAAAATTCGACAATATCCCCAGTAATGCAGCCGGGCCGGGTGACCAGGAACTTCATAATCTCAAAGCGGATGGGGTTGCCTAACGCTTTGAACATCGCCACGAGCCGCTCCTGCTCTGAGCCCGAGATATCGAGGCTACAGCAAGCAGGTGGAGCTATCGTTTGCGGTCGTATTGCTATCATAACCATACCCTCTATCGTAAATATACGATATACGGAGTATATTCCAAATTTAAGTTTCTGTCAAGGTCCCATTCGATACAAATGAACAGGATTCCACTGACCAACTAAACTGCGGCTATTCACTATATAAATTGTTATGACCGTCGCTCTGATGCCTGGCCGCCGACCTGCTGTTTTGGTCTATCCGAAAATGGAAGGGTAAAATAATGAGGTAACGTGAGGGGTACTGTGGATGAGGTCGTCTGAAATATGAGTACCGAACGGGTGCAAAAGACACGAGCTTGGAATTGGTTCCTTAATCATTCCATCTTTAGCTTGCGTGGGCTGCCGGAGGTGGTCGCCTCCAGTGGCATCTCAGTCCGCCTCTGGCGAGTCTATGCGCAGACATGGCTGGTGTGCCTGCTGTTTCCGTTTATCTTTCTCGTCCAAACGCCCCTCACCCCGCTGCGTTTGTTCATCGCCCTGGCCGGGTTGGTCATCTTTGCGCTCAGCTACACCTGGTTCATGTGGCCCCATCCCTTGAATTATAAGACCCGCCTCCAATCAGAGTTCCGGATGTCATTGATGGGGCTCACCGGCCTAATAGCGTTGGTGCTCTACCTCAGCCTGGCCTATGGCAGCGCCTTTCTCTGGCTTTTTGTCGGTGTCAGCGCCGTGGTGGGGGTCGTGCTCCCGGCCTATAGCGCCTTTGCAGCTATCATAGTGCTGACACTTCTCATGTTGGCCATCAGTGTAGGGCTTAGCGGAGGCATTGCCAGGACAGACTGGCTGCATATCCTGCCGCTCGTGCTGCTGGTTCGAGGGCTTGGTCTGGATATGATTGGCATTGCTCGTCTGGCGGATGCCTTACGAGAACTGCATATTGCGCGGGGTGAACTGGCTCGTCAGGCGGCGGCGGAAGAGCGGTTGCGGCTGGCGCGCGATCTGCACGATCTCCTGGGCCATACCCTCTCCCTGATCATCTTGAAGAGCGAACTGGCTGGGCGTTTGTTAGAAAAGGAGCCGACCCGGGCCGCCCAGGAAATCCACGAGATCGAGCGCGAGGCCCGCCAGGCGTTGCGCACAGCCGCGCCCCGGTCTGTACGATCCGGGTGAATAGTGAGGGCGGAAAAGTTTGGGCGGAGGTCATTAACGACGGGTATCGAGAGAAAGAAGGAGGGACCACTCATGCCCGGATTGGCTTCGGCCTCTCTGGTCTCACCGAACGGGTCACCACCTACAGGGGACACATCGAGGCAGGCCCACTGTTTGGTGAAGGGCATCCAGGTTATCGGCTGCGGATGGAACTTCCCAGTCGGAGCAATGGAATGGTTGAAAGGAAGTTGGAACGATGATCCGGGTGCTGCTGGCGGAAGATCGGGCGATGGTGCGGGGGGCGTCGGCTGCGCTCTTACGCCTGGAAGAAGATATCGAGGTGATTGCCGAGGTGGCGCGAGGGGATGAGGTGCTGCCAGCCGCCCTGGAAACCCAGCCTGATGTCGCCTTGCTCGACATCGAAATGCCGGGCGGTGGCGGCTTGAACGCAGCCTCGGTGCTGCACGAGCACCTGCCGTCCTGCCGGATTGTGATCCTGACCGTCTTTGGGCGGAGCGGCTATCTCCGCCAAGCTATGGAAAGCGGCGCTGTCGGGTTCCTGCTCAAAGATGCGCCGGCGGCCGAACTGGCGATTGCTATTCGCCGCGTGGTCGCCGGTGAGCGGGTTGTTGATCCCGAACTCGCCCTGGCGGCCCTGAGCGAAGGCGACAACCCACTGACCCGACGGGAGCGGGAAGTGCTCACGGTGGCATTGACTGGAGCCAGTATCGCCGAGATCGCCGCCCAGTTGGTTGTATCGGAAGGGACCATCCGCAATCACATTTCCACAACCATTCAGAAATTGGGCGCGCAAAATCGGCTGGAGGCGGCGCGGCTGGCGGAGCAGAAAGGCTGGCTGTAGACGCGTTCTGTTATTTCGCGCCTGGCAGCCAGCTAGATCGGCGTAGGTGGAATCAAGACTAGGCCCGGGTACTTAGGGGGTTCGCCAACAGTATCGTTTCTAGATGCAGTACCCGGTCATTTTATAGAATTAGCGCAAGACCTCAAATGAGGTGACGCTCCAGCTCCAATCATCATCCATCGCATTAGGGTTATTGAACGAGATTAGGTTGGGGAAGCCATACGTTGGGTCGAAAGAGATTTCACTCCAGGTCTTAGCTGAATCATCCTGAAACAGGGACCTTGTTTTCGCAAATAGTCCAGGGACAGTGTAAGCATCGGCCTGGAATGGTTCGACTTTGCAGGTTCCGGCTTCTATCGGGGCCGGAATACACGAGGCTGACTGATCAACGACGATCTCGTCTTGAACGGTGATTTGGTAGGACTGGGCATGCCAAATGCTCCTGATGACGAGTACTTCAATCCGATAACTGGCAATGCCCTGCTGCTGCCAGCGGCGTTCGGCCTGTTCGACGGCCATTTGGGACTGGGGCGGTTGCTTTTCCACTGTTTGGCCATCTCCACTCCCATTTTGAAGCTGTTCGGGGGGCGTTCGGGGTTGTTGGGGTGGTTGCCCTGGATCACAAGCCGAGACGATCGAAATCAAGCAAAGAACTAGAGCAAGCCGACTAACCACAAGAATATAAACAAGGACGTATCGCTTCATTTTTGTTATCTCAAATTAGGCAACCCATTTGACTTTGTGCTCACACCCGGACAGGTCCATGATGTACCTCAGGGCTAGACCTTGTTACAAAGACGACCCAGTGATCACGTGATTGCCGAAAAAGCTCACGATTCAGATACTTTCTGGCCTTAATTGAGGAACTGGCCGCTTTTAAGCTTTTTCGAACCGCAGCCGATTATCATTGGGCAAACTCTTTACCCAGGCGGTAGGCTCGCTCCAGGTAACTGCGCCGGGTGTCATCATCCACCACAGACACCGCATAGAAATAAACATGTTCGACCTTTTTGACACCGGGATAGCGCAAGCCCCAGTCATCAATCATCGTCGCCATAGCTTTTTCTAAACCGGCTTGATAATCTGCTTCGTTGAAAAGTGTGGTGCTGATGACCAGAGCTTTGTCATGGTGAAGCAATGGCACTCGACCCTGCACTTCCCCCTGCCAGCCCGCGGGTGTTAAAGCATAAGCGTCACCATACGAGAAAACCCGTTCAAACCACCCCTTCAGGATCGCCGGAAAGTGAAGCCAGAACACAGGCGCGATGAAGGCCAGGCCCTGGGCTTGCCTCACTTTCTCCCATTGAGCCGTCGCATCTTTGGGCCGGTGTTCGTGGATGAATTTCGCCACGGCCGGCAGCTCTTTATTTCGCAGCCAGCGCGAGGCAATGAAGCGTTGGAAGGGACCGCCGGCAGCATCCAGAACCCGTTGTTTCAAGTTCATCTGTTCGAGGATGTCCAGGGGCATACTTTCATGCACGTAACTGGCAAAATCGGACTGGCGGAAAACCGGGTCAAATCGAATAGCGTAGAGATCAACCACTTCGCTGGTATGACCGGCGTCCTTCAATCCGGCCGTGAACTGCCGGAGCAGCGCATGGCAAAACGATTTGGGGTTAGGATTGGCAATCACCGTCAAAACTTTCATCTGTCATTCTCCTTAGAGCCACGCAGATAATTGCGCCTCGCCTCGAAAAGCCGGCAAGGCTAGACTCACCCGGACGGAAACCTCATAAAATCTTCGACATCGCTAAAAATCCTTTTTAGCCGCAGTTTCACCTGGGGGTAAGAACCAACAAAAAACGCCGCCCGTGGTAACGAGGCGGCGTGCTTAACGTAGCAAAAGGGGATGTGATTCTTGTCCTTGGCTCGAGCGTCCCCCTGATCAGCTATTTGATTATAAACATTATACCACTGAACGAGGCAGAGTTCAATAACTTGACCACCACCAAGTGATGGCAGCCTCAGCCAGACCAAAGAAACTGATTCCTTCAAGGTAGCCTTTGCCACCTGCTGAGAACGTCTAGCAGCGGGAGTGTCTTTTCAAATTCGAAATACAAACAAAAAGGCAATGTCAGCATCAGGTAAACGTGATATAGCTACCTCTAACCACAACACCCAACAGTCGAACAACAATTGATCCGCGTTGATTCTTGGGGCTGGCCGCCGGCCGGCGTTTGCTGCCGTCTAGCGTCAAAAAAGCCCCTCAGGTTTTCCATCCCGGTAGTGGGTTGTGGACTTCGAGGCACATCCGCTTGAGCGCCGCCGTACACGGCTCTTAAAATAGCGTCAACGATCATCTCTTTCGGCGGGACGCTGTACTCTTGCCCCTGGTATATCCAAATGCGGCAGTTAGTAGGGGTGCCGCTCAGCTCGCTGCAAGAGGGACAGGCATTCTCTTTCAACTCTAACTGAATGTCCTGACCGTTGAGGCGAATGGTGGGCGAGCTGACAAACCCCAAAGCCTGGACTTGTTCCAGCGACTGAACGTGCGTCTTTTGCAGGGATGTTTGAATACCTGCTGCTTTTAAGAGGGTGGATACTTCGACCAACGCCTCTTCCAGATTGACCTCACTGCCCTGGCAGCGGGTGCAAACATCCAGGTCAAGATACAAAAACTCAATCTTTAATTGTCTTGGCGCAACCGCCACGACCGTTTGAGGAGCCAGGCCGCTGGAACAGCCACAGCCACTGCCACAACTTGAATCTGCACTCATTTTGAACCTCCGCTTTAATTGAAATTTGATAGGTTGACCCTTTTGGGTTTTTCAATTATATAGACGGAGGTTCGGTCAAAAGGACGCAAAATTTTAGGAACTTGCCTCCTCGCCGCAAAAACGACAACTTGGCTCTTTGAACTGATAGTCCCGGACCCGGCCCAGGCGGTCAAACTCAAGGTGACAGCAGCCCAACAGGACATCTTTCAGCTTTTCCCTGGCTCGCTGTACCCTGGATTTTGCGCCAGAGAGCGATAGGTCAAGTTGGTCGGCCAATTGCTGTTGGGTTAAGCCTTGAATATCGGTGAGGAGCAGGGCTTGCCGATATTTTTCGGGCAGTTCGGTCATCATCGGCTGGAGCCAGCTTGCCACCTCAGCCTGGACCTCTGAGGGCGTCACTTCTTCAGCCAAATCTTCAAACTCTTCACCCGTGGGTTCAGGAGTTTTCCCCTGACGCCGGTAGTAATCGGTAATGGCATTGCGGGTGATTTGATAGACCCAGGCATTCAGCCTGTCCTGATTTCTGAGCTGAGGCAGCTTGGCGTGGATTTTGAGGAAAACATCCTGAAGGATATCCTCTACTTCTTGTTCATCGCGCACGCGCCGGGCGATGAACTCCCGCAGTTGCCCGGTAAATTCGGTCCAGATATGAGAATTGGGATCACCAGGAGAAGGGGAGTGCACCGGAAGCTGGTCTGGCTGGGCATAAAGCTGAATAGGGCTCTGTTCTCTTGATGCAGACATTAATCACCTCGCATATCGTCTTTTTACGATGTAAATATATCCAGGCAGCGAGGATTTGTCAACGTTAAAAACGGGAAAAAGTTGCATAAATTTGGTGAGGCGGGTGAAGGCAAAATTCAGCAGTTTTGCAATCAGACCAGCATCACTTCCAGCGATGCGCGCCGGTCCACGAAATCGCTGTTGGTTTGTAAAGGTAGGCAGTCGTCCAGCACCCGCTTTTGCTGGAGTAGGCCCACGGCGAAGGCCATGCAGGTTGCCTCGCCGCACAACTTACAGTTCGATCGTGGCAGGAGCGACCACACGTCAAGCAGGCGCGGGGCACGGCGCGCTTTCGTTACGGCGATGAGGTTGTGCCGTTGCTCCCAAGTAGCGTTGATGGCGTTCTTGAGCGCGGCCAGCAGCTCCAGGCCCTTGTCGGCGTATAGGGTCAGGAAGCCCGGCCTGCGCCGGAAGGTCAGCGTACAGGCATCAGGGTTGTAGGCGATAACACCGGGCAGGGTGGCAAGATAGGGCAGCACCTCGTCGAGCAAGATACGGATCAGTTCAATGATTTCCTCGTCTTCCAGGACCAGATTCACGGCTTTTTTCATGGCGACCTCTTCTTCTCAGGTATTTCTGACGTTAGTGGGGACAGAAATTCGACATCCGGGACTTCTGGCGCCAGCAAAGTGACCGTGTGCTTCAGGGAGTCGATCTCCTGAATCATACCGGTCAGATGAATCGGCTCGACCAACAATCCGTATAAGATCACCGCCGGCCCTTCTTGCCTCACCAGCAGAATATCGTCTGCAATTTTCTCGGTGCGCCCATCAGCATGGCGCAGCCAGATAGTCGATTCGCACATGGTTCACTGCTCCTTAACCTTCCATTCAGCCAATCGCCGGGGCTTCGATAATGATGGCCTGTAACGCAGCCAGTTTTTCCGCATACTGCGGCTCGAACAATGGCGGACAGTCGGCGACCTTTTTTTGGGAAGCTACCAGTTTGAGCGCAAAGGTGAAACAGGTCGGCTCACCGCACTGCCTGCAGTTGGTTTGAGGCAGTAATTTATACACCGCCATCGGCGTCGGGCGCTGATGGGTCTCGTAGTTGGGTGTAATTTCGGCCCGCCGTTCCCAGGTGCGGTTCACCAATTTGACCAGACTTTCGACCTCCTGGCTCGCCGCTTCGCGGTCTTCAGCATTGCTGGTCCCGATTTCGTAAGCGTGGAAGGCGATGTTGTGTCCACCCTTTTTCCAGGTCAGGGCATTGGCTGCTTGGTGATAAACGGCGCCGCGCAGGGTGGCGTTAAGATAAGGCAGGACTTCGGAGATATCGGCAGTCAGCCGGGCGATGGCCGCATACCGTTCCGCTCCCGGCTCGCAGGGTGGGGTAAAGACTTCAAGGTCAAAGTGTTCGATTAGCATCATTGTACCTCCTGTTGGTCATTTGCTTCAGAAAGTTATGACATCCCATTTTCAGAGTTTCAAGCTTCAATGACGATTAGCTAACTGACGAGTAGAAAAGCTCGCTGCACGGCCAGTAGGACCAGGGCCAGGGCAAACAGCCGGCTGAGGGTGAGCGACTTGACCCGCCTGGCCATGAATTTGGCTCCCAACTCGGCCCCCAGCACGGCTGCGACAGAAGTGACGCCAATCATCAGCCAGTCGAACTGAGCGGTGGACAGGTGGGTGAAAAAGGCCGAAAAAGAAGGTAGGGTGACAATTACGCTGTTGGTCGCGGCAGCTAGCCGGGCGGTGTAACCGAGCAGCACCAGCGTCGGCATCAACAGAAAACCTGGCCCAACACCAAGAAAGCCAGCAAACACACCGATGGCTCCGCTCAAGAAGCCCCCTTTCACCCGCGTCTGGTCGGTGATCTGGGGGATCACACTGTCATCCTGTTTAGGTGGAAAAGCCATCCGGTAGGCCAGGAAGAGGAGTACGCCGACATAAATCCACCAGACCAATGTTGTTGAGGCAAATTGCAGCAGCCACACCCCAATCGGAGCGACAATCGTGGTAATCAAGAGCAGGGGGATGGCCGTGCACCAGTCCACCATTTTCTTTTGGGCAAAAACCACGGCCCCGGAGATAGCCGTCAGCCCGTTTAACCACAACGACCAGGGCATGATGACGTGTTTCAGTTCAAAGCCGAACAAGCCTAACACCGGGGTGGCGATGAAAGCGCCACCCAAGCCTATCATTCCGGCGACGAATGACAGGGCAAAAAGGATGAGCGTGAGAATAATGATTTCTATTTTACCCGACCAGCTCATCTCCAAACCCCGTTTGGAAACGAGATGGCGGAATTAATTCAAGGACATTGAATGACCCCGTGCGCCCACAGACAGCCGCCGCAGGTAGGGAAGGTCTCAGCTCCGCTCGGTTATCGTCCTCTCGCAAAGTGGCGGAAGAATGAACGCAGCCGTTCTGTCTGGGGCTGCTCAAAGATTTGCCGGGGCGGCCCTTCTTCGACAATCAGCCCCTCATCCATAAAAATAATGCGATGAGCGATTTCGCGGGCAAACAGCATTTCATGCGTGACCACCAGCATGGTCATGCCGGTGTGGGCCAAGTCTGCCATAACCGTCAAGACCTCGTTGACCAGCTCCGGGTCCAGCGCCGATGTCACCTCGTCAAACAACATCAGCTTCGGTTCCATCGCCACAGCCCGGGCAATCCCTACCCGCTGCTGCTGGCCGCCGGATAGTTCCGCCGGATAGGACTTGAGCTTATCGGCCAGCCCCACCCGTTTAAGCCACATAACGGCCCGGTCCTCAGCTTCGCTTTTGGACAGCTTGCGCACTTTGGTCAGGCCCAGCAAAACGTTATCCAGGGCGGTCAGGTGGGGAAAAAGGTTGAAGCTCTGAAAAACCATGCCGACGTCGGCCCGCATTTTGGCAATCGTATCCTCAGGCAGCTTGAGCAGTTGGCCGTTCTGTTCCCGGTAGCCCATGAGCTGGCCGTCCACATAAATCCGGCCGCCTTGATACTCTTCCAGAAAGTTGATGCAGCGCAGCAGAGTGGTTTTGCCGGAGCCGCTCGGGCCGATGACGACGACGACTTCGCCTTTACCCACTTCCAGGCTGACGCCACGCAGAATCTCATGTGCGCCAAAACGCTTGACTAAGTTTTGAATGGTCACAAGCTTTTGGGTCATAGCCGGTTTGCTTCCTGTTCAGCTTGCTTAAGAAGGCTAAAGGTGACTGGCACTTGGTTAGCCCTAAGTTTTGCTGTTCTCACCTTCTTGCCACAGGAGAAAAGTGCCAGTCACCTGAGGAGTAACCTTAAGAATATGAAAAGCGATCTTCCAAGATCAAGCCAATGGTGGAGATGGTATAATTAATCACAAAATAGAGCAGTGCCGCGACGGCATATAACAGCAGGGTTTCGCGGGTGCGCCCGACGATCTGCTGGATAGCCAGCATCAGGTCTACTACGCTGAGGAGAGAAATCAGCGATGAGGCTTTGACCATCTCTGCGGCCGTATTAACCCAGGGCGGCAAAATTCGGCTCAGGGCCTGGGGAAAGATCACGTAACGCAATCTTTGGAGAAAGGTCAGGCCAATCGCTTTACCGGCGTCGGTCTGCCCCTTGGGGATGGAACCGATGCCGCCCCGAATCACTTCGGAGATGTGCGCCCCGCAAAAGGCGCTCAGGGCAACCACACCGGATACCAACGCCGACGTTTGCATGCCCAAGGCGGCCAGGCCGTAAAAGGTGGCAAAAAGCAGCACCAGCAAAGGGATGCCCCGGATAATATCCACATAAACCCGCACCAGCCAGCGTAGCAGAGGCGGCCCGTACAAGAGGGAAACTCCGCCGATCAGGCCGATGACCGTCCCAATTAACAGAACCAGCCCGGAGACCTGGAGTGTAACTCTCAACCCGGTCATAATCAGCGGCCAACTGGCCAGCACGGTTTCCATACCAACCGCTCCTTTAGCGCACCATGGCGTAGCGTTTTTCCAGTAAGCGCAAGAGGCCGGCGATCAGGTAAGCTGTCGCCAGGTACATCAGGCCCACGACCGTATAGACCTCGATCACCCGCCACGTATTGACGTTGATCTGGATAGCCCCATAGGTTAACTCGCCGACAGAAATAGCCGAGGCCAGCGAGGTGTCTTTGAATAGGGAAATCAAGGTGTTCCCTAAAGAGGGTAAAACGATGCGAAACATTAGCGGCAAGATAACGTAGCGAGTTCGCTGCCAGCGGGTCAAGCCGATGGCTTTGCCGGCCTCGATGAAGCCCTTTTGAATGCTCTCAATACCGGCCCGGAAGATCTCGGTCAGGTAAGCGCCGGCGTAAATGACCAGGGCAAAAATAAAAGACCATAAATTATCCAAGACGCTGATGCCCAGTAAGGGCAGGGCAAAGTAGACAAAGTAGATGATCAACAGCAGGGGAATATTGCGTACAAATTCAACGTAAGCCACAATCAGGGTACGCAGCGGCCGTGGGCCGTAGACCCGCCCAAAAGCGGCGACCAGCCCCACGACCATGCCGATAGCCAGCGAGAGAAAGGAAATCTCCAGGCTCAGCAGTAACCCCTGCCACAATAAATCAAAACTCTGGAAAACGGGCCGCCAATTAAAATGATACATCCTAAATCAGTTTTGCGATCTGGTTCCGCCCTCTCGTTTCCAAACAGAGTTTGGAAACGAGAGGGTAGTTATCTAAATTCCAAGCCTACGCCAATTGGCGAAATCCGCCGTACTCCACCGGAAAGCCGACGGGCGGCGGGGCTAACTCGACGCCAAAGAAACGTTTGAAGGCATCGGCGTAAAAGGCAAACTCCACCCCGGTCATGCCTTCGCGCAGCACGGTGTTGATGAAATTTAACCAGATGGGGTCGCCGGGACGCACCGCCGCCGAGTAGGTTTGCGGCGACCAGCCGTAATTACCGGCTTTGTACTTGTCGGGTTCCTGGTTGGCCAGCCAGCGCACGGTTGACTCATCAATCGCCGCTGCATCCACCCGCCCCGAATCAAGCGCCTGAATGACCGTGGCTTGCGAGTCAAATTGCAGCACCTCGGCCTCGGGCATGGCCGCGTGTACCAGGTCCTCCGCATAAACATTTTGCAGAATGGAAACTTTGACTGCGCCACCCTGCTCCGCCATGTCGAGCGCCCCACTGTAAGGGCTGTCCGCCAGCAGGAGCGTCCCTACTCCTTCCCGGTAATAGGGAATCGAAAATTCGACCAACTGCGCCCGCTGCGCGGTCACGGTCATAAACTGAAAGACAACATCTATTTGGTTGGTCTGGAGATTGGGTATCCGGGCATCGGAGGCCTGGCGGACAAATTCGACTTTTTCGGGATCGTCAAACAGGCCTTTGGCGAGCAAGCGGCCCATCTCGATGTCAAAGCCGCCCAGGTTGCCTTGCTCATCCTCAAAATGCCAGGGAGGGTTGGTGCTCCCCGTGCCGACGATGACATTGCCCCGGTCCAGCACTTCATAGAGTTTGCTGTTGGGCGTATCCCCTGCCTGTCGCAAGGCGTCGGCCCTAGCTGCCCGAAGGCTGCCCATCCCGGCTGAAGCGGTCATCCCCGCCCCCAAGGCAATAGCCGAAGTTTTTAAGAAATTGCGCCGTGATGATTTTTGTGTTGACATTTCGCTTTCCTCCTCATCGAAATTAATCGTCATTGATTGGACTATTCAACTTACCAAAAACCAGTAAATGATTTATCTCATCCCTATCTCCTTTCCGGATTAGGAGTTTTAAGGATTGCCCTGAGGGTGGCGATAGCCGAGACTGGCCGGCGCAGATCGTTGCTATTATGAAAAATTCGGGCAAGCTCCAAACAGGCCAGGCCGAGTCTGTATTTACCTGATAGCTCATCCCATTCGACGTGGTGATGATAGATTAGCCTGGCAGGAGACGAAAGGCGGTTAATGGGACAATATCATGGCCTGAGACGTTTGTCAATAACGGGGCTTAGGCAGTCCGTGCCATTCGAGGAGCGGAGCGATGAGAAATCCCTCAGACCTATACTTGTAGGATGAAGAGTACGACCGCAGAGGTACGCGTCGCGAAAACCTCTGCGGCCTGTCTAAAATCTGGACAACCTATACTCGCGGCTCCTAGATAACTTTGCACCTCTGTCTGTGAGCGTCCATCGCAGCCACTGCGGCCATAGAGACGACTTCCTCCACGTCGTCGCCGGCCTGCAGCACATGCACCGGCGCGTTGAGCCCTAACAGGATGGGGCCAATAGTTTCTGCTCCACCGAGCCGCTGGAGCAAT
The DNA here is from genome assembly GCA_015075185.1 of Anaerolineales bacterium. Lineage (GTDB taxonomy): Bacteria > Chloroflexota > Anaerolineae > 4572-78 > J111 > DSQQ01. The sequence goes on from JABTUW010000002.1 coordinate 177,735, forward strand.
TTATAAGCGATATTGGCTGCTTCCAGGTCGGGGAAGATCAGCACATTAGCCCCTTTCACCTGGCTGAAGGGAAAGCGGGTTTCGACCAGTTCGGGCACCAGGGCCACATCGGCCTGTATTTCCCCATCCACGACCAAATCGGGCCGGCGGCCGCGGGCGAGCTCAACAGCACGGCGCATTTTCTCGGCCAGGGGATGCTTGACACTGCCAAAATTGGAAAAGGAGAGCATCGCCACGCGTGGCTTGAGATCAAGCCCAGCGGCGAAATCGGCGGCCAGGATAGCGATCTCAGCCAAATCTTCGGCGCTTGGTTCAATATTCACCGTCGCATCGCTGAAGACATAAACCTGCCCGCAGACGATAACCAGATAAGCGCCGGCAGCTTTACTCACCCCCGGGCAGGTGTGGAAGATTTGCAAAGCCGGGCGAATAACCTCGGCATATTCGTAGGTTAAGCCTGAGATGAAGGCATCGGCGTCGCCCTGCTGCACCATCATCAAGCCGAAGAGGTTTGGTTCATGAATCCGCTCGCAGGCGTGACCCAAAGTCACCCCTTTGCGCTGGCGCAGCTCGTAGTAAGCCCGGGCGTACCGTTCCTGCCGGGGGTCGGTGTTGGGGTCAATTATCTCCGGGCTGAGATGCAGGCCCAACTCCTGCACCCGCTGACCAATCACCTGGGGCCGGCCTAACAAGAGCGGCTGGCCGATACCCTCATCAATCACCTGAACGGCGGCGCGGATGATCTTGCTTTCTTCACCCTCGGCAAAGACAATGCGCTTGGGCGCGGCTTTCGCCTTGTTGATGAGGGTACGGCGCATGCGGCGGCCCAGTCCAAGCCGGGCCGCCAACTGCTCGCGATATTCGTCCAGATTGATCTGCTGGCGCGCCACGCCCGTCTGGATAGCCGCTTCGGCGACAGCAGGGGCCTCCCACAGCAGCACCCGCGGATCGAGCGGCTTGGGGATGAGATAGTCCAGGCCGAATTTGAGCGAATCTATACCATAAGCGTGCAAAACCGAGTCCGGCACATCCTCGTGGGCCAGGGCAGCCAGGGCTTTAGCGGCGGCAATTTTCATCTCATCGTTGATTGCGCTGGCGCGCACGTCGAGCGCGCCCCGGAAAATGAAAGGGAAGCCGAGGACGTTGTTGATCTGGTTGGGATAATCCGAGCGGCCGGTGGCAACGATAGCATCAGACCGCGCTTCTTTAGCCAACTCGTACTTGATCTCCGGGTCGGGGTTGGCCATGGCAAAGATCAGCGGCTGGTCAGCCATGGTCTTGACCATGGCCGGGGTCAGGATGTCCTTGATGGACAGGCCGAGGAACAGGTCGGCCCCCTCTACGGCCTCCGCCAGGCTTCGCTTTTCGGTTTCAACGGCAAAGCGGGCCTTGTAGGGGTTCATGCCCTCGCTACGGCCCGCGTAGACCACCCCTTTGGTGTCCACCAGGGTAATGTTCCTGCGGCTCACGCCGAGTTTGACGTACAAGTCGGCGCAAGCAATAGCGGCCGCACCTGCGCCGGAGATAACCACACGCAGGTGGGCGATGTTCTTGCCGATGAGTTCCAGCGCATTGAGCAGGGCGGCGCTGGAAATGATAGCCGTCCCGTGCTGATCGTCATGGAAGACCGGGATGTCGAGCGCTGCCTTAAGGGTCTCCTCGATGTAGAAACATTCCGGCGCTTTGATGTCTTCCAGGTTGATGCCGCCAAAGGTAGGGGCGATAGCCTTGACCACGCGGATCATCTCGTCGGGATCGTGGGTGTCTACTTCGATGTCGAACACGTCCACGTCCGCAAAGCGTTTGAAGAGCACCCCTTTGCCTTCCATAACCGGCTTGGAAGCCAGCGCGCCCCGGTCGCCGAGGCCGAGAATAGCCGTGCCGTTGCTGATCACGGCCACTAGGTTGGCCTTGGCCGTATATTCATAAGCCGATTCGGGCCGGCGTTCCACTTCCTCCACAACTTTGGCCACGCCGGGGGTGTAGGCCAGGGAAAGATCGCGCTGGGTCAACAGCGGCTTAGTCGGGGTAACCTCGATTTTGCCGGGCCGGCCCCGGCGGTGGTATTCGAATGTTTCTTGGGTAGTGACGGTCATGGTGATACTCCTCATCACAGAACTAGACATTTTGCGGCCAATTTGATATCTATGTTCAAGAATATGTCAAAGTATTCTAAACCGATAGTGGCAGATGTCATCTTATTCAATGAAGAGTGTCATTATCTGGGCTGCTGTTAATAAATCGGCTGCTGCCAATAGTCTCAACAAGCCTATCGCCCCGGCAGCAGTTAGCAGTACACCCAGCCCAACTGATACGCCCTGGTAGAAAAATGGGATATTAGGAAATTTTGCGCTTTTCTCAGGCAATGCTATAATTAGCTCGATATTGGGTGCGTAGCTCAGTTGGTCAGAGCGCACGGTTCACATCCGTGAGGTCACAGGTTCGGCCCTGTCGCGCCCATTTCCTTAAATCAATAAGATAATATCCCTTGTCGGTTGAGCGAGGTGGGCGGCTCCAGGTAAATACCTGTATCCGCTGCGTTTTAGTAGTTTGAGCTACAAGCCTGGAGTTTGGCTCTTTGAGCAAAGACAGAAGGGATAAAAATAACGAAAAGGGTGCCAAAAGCGCCCTTTTTTGTTCAGATGCGGACGGAAGCGGCGACGGAGTTGGTGAGAGCGGCCAGCCAGGTTTTTTTTTCCACCAGTTGTCCCCGGTTCCGAGCCAAAGGGTCGAAATTCAGGGGTGCCCCAAAGAGCGGCCCGGTAACTGCGCCAGAGGGTGTTGAAAGACCAGCGTTTGGCTCCTGACCACCAAGGGGCCGGGGCGGGCGGTCCGCCACATAAGCCCCAGGTGCGATAGCCCGCCAAAACCAGGATGGCATAGACCCAGACACTCCATTGGACCGAAACCACGGCGGCGCGTTTATTCCAACACTGCTTTTCCCCACACCCAGCCCGCTTTTCATTTCTCGGTGAGCGACTTCTAACCCCCAGCGCTGCCATAACCAGGCCAAGATCGTTTCAATCGGATAAGGCAATTGCCAGGTGTCGCCCTGTTGGACGGCCGAAATCAGATAGAAGGAGGGTTCACGGTGTTTGGAGTGCCGCTTCTTTTACCGACCAGACGATGATGCCCTTGACGACCAACAGGAATAAGGGTCGTTCGCAAAGCCGTCGCGGACAAAGGGACCTAAGCATTGATAACGCATCTGGATTTGTTTGCCTCGAACCAGCACTTGTCGTTTGGGCCAGTTGCGCAAACCGGCGTGTAACCACTCGGCCGGGTGGGGGCCTTCTGCCCATAACTGGCCGGACGCCCCGGACCCGAATGGGGTTGCGGCAACCAATACAAACACCGATTGCGGGCCGTCCGGGTGAGCAAAGTCACTCCTTCCGGCAGCCCCCGCCACAGTTCCAGGACATCGAATGCGCCATCGGCCAAGGCCAGGATGTTTTGTTCTTTTCGTCCCGCCTGATCCAGTTGCCCCCGCACCCACTTCAGATAGACCAGTCCGGCCTCCCATTCTCGTCGGGCTGGCTCCTGGCTGGCGACGGCTTTAGGCGGAAAGGCTGGAATAAACGGAGCGGAATAGCCCGACTATAGCCGTTTTCCAGCGGAGTGAGCCAAGCCCGGTCAAAAGCGTTGGAAACCGTTCTATCCCTGGTCGGAAGGTTGGCGAACGGGCTGATTTCAGCCAACTCGTCCCTGGCATCTTCAAACTGCTCCGGCTGATTTGTGTCCCATCCAGCCCGACCCCATACGGCTCTGTCACGGCTACTGCCTCCAGCGTTTCTCTGAACAAGATGCCGTTGAGCTGCTCCTCGTCAAATCGCTCCCGACTAAACAAGCGATACCACCCACTCCAATCCCCGCCGTTTCCCTAAGCTCAAGATCGCCTGGGCGATCGTATGCCGTCCAAAATTGAACAGTTCGGCCAAGACTAAGCCCACCCCTCGCCAGTACGGTCGCGCTTGCTTGAACGCCGCTCGATGCACCTCGAGTAACTGGATTAACGTTTGCAGCAGCGTTGGTATTTCACTCCCGTTTGTGTTATCCTTCATGGCAGAAGCCTCCTGGGTTTTGTTTGGTCTCGTAACCATAACTTTACCCAAGAGGCTTCTTTTTTTCAATACCCCTGCCAAAAAGGCCAAACTCCAGGGCTGTTTTATTTCCCCCACCAGTTGTCTTAAAGACCAAAGAAGAAATTATTGCCTAAGAATTTGCTCATTTGCGGGGGCAGGCGATTAAAGTTTCTGATGCCATTCGGAACTATAGCACAGCCGAAGTGTCTATTTCACAAAAAAATTTTAGTAATTGGGCTAAAGCTGGTTACATCAAAGTATTAGGGCGAGGTTATCGCCTTTTGCTGGACGAGGCCGATGTGGCTTACTGCGCCAAAATCTACACCGAAAAATATCATAAGTATGGTGGGCAGATGGCCTTTTGTTTCAACGGGCAGGCTAAAACTCCCAGTCATCCTTGTGACCAGCTACGCTCCACCCACTGCTTGGGGTCAAGGCGGGACTCGATACAGGAAAACCTCAGGCAAAGACCAATTGTGACCGGTCAGACCTGTTGTCATGGCTGGTGTTCGCTTCTACCATATTTTCAATGAACCCTTGCCTCGTGTCGGTTGGGGTTCTGTCAGAGGTAACCATAAGGAATGGTGTTCCACACAGAAATTGTAGTACACCCGGAACAGGATGGCTTGCTGTCTCAGACTAACCGGCGCTTGGGCTTGTTTGAGCACCTGCCGTCCTAACACGGCAATATGCTGGCGAATAGTCAAGTTCAGTCGCTCCACAAAGGCCGGGTTAATCTTCCAGCCCCACTGATCCAGCTTGGCTCGCAGGTGTTCTCAACCTCCGAAAACCAGCCGTTGTTTGACCCGGACCAATCGTCAAAACTGGAGAAAAACCGAGCCTAGCAGCCCGAAGACTCGGCTGATCAGGCTCGTTTTCAATAGCTTTTGACTGTCCTCCCTGCTTTATTACCGGTTTCTGTTGACCCACAGGTGCGAGGGACGACATCTGTCCCTACTGGCGATGATAGACCCGAATCCCTGCCTCACCGGCTAGTGGACAATGCTGCTCACAGATACCACAGCCAATGCACAAATCAGCTACGACATAAGGCTTTTGCAGCTCAATTTCACGCACTTGTTCTCGCTGTAATTTAACTGCCTTATCCGGCACCGGGCACATTTCCTCACACACAATGCAGGGTGTGTTATAGGCCCAGGGCAGGCAGCGATTGCGATCAACACTAGCTAAGCCTATTACCATCTGGCGTTTGTCCTGCAGAGCGAGCAGAGGGATCGCCTGCGAGGGACAGACCTGGCCGCAGGCATTGCAGCCATAATCGCAGTAGCCTAAACGCGGCGTCAGGCGCGGCGTCCAGAACCCTGCCAGCCCGGCTTCCCACAGCGCCGGCTGCAAGCCCGAGGTCGGGCAAACAGCCATACACAAACTGCATCGTAAGCAGAGGCTCAGGAATTGGGCTTCATCTTCGACCCCAGGAGGCCGGAGCAAGTGAGGGTCGGGTTGCTTGGCCTGAATGCCTGTCTGTAGGACGGCGACGCTGGCCGCTCCAGCCGCCAGCGAGGTCAAAACCTGCCGTCGGGTGGGATCGCTTTCTCGCCAGGGCGCAGGCCACCAGTGCCAGGCGAAGTTCACGCCATTTTTGGGGCAAGCAGCCAGGCAGTCCAGGCAAATGGTACATTCGGCCGGGGCGATCTCATAACTTGGCTGGGTCTCAATTGCCTCCAACCGGCACACCCGGGCACATTTGGCGCAATTTACACAGGCTGAGCCAATCACCGGCCGAAACAATGCTACCTTCGACAGCAATCCTAACAGCGCACCCAGTGGACACAGATAGCGACACCAGAAACGGTCGGCCAGGAGGTTCAAGGCCAGGAGACTCAAGAACAGGGCTGCCATCAAACTATTTTGGGCGAAGACCGGCTGTTCAACCGGCAGTACGATCCCACGCCATCCTCCTTCCACCCAATCTACGACCGGACTAAGGAAAGGGACAAGATACAAGCTACGTTCGGCGGCAGAAACCGCGTAATTGAGACCAGGCAAGATGGCTGTTGTCAGCACCCGCGTCAACAGGGTAATCGGGTCGAGCCAGAGCAAGGTCAAGTTACCAAAGAGGGCCATCGCCAAAATGAGAAGTAAGAGGATGGTTTTGATCGCCCGGAAACCGGTGTTTCCCCTACTTTGTTCTGCTTCAGGCTGCTTCGCTAACAAGCGGTGTTTTCTGGCCCGACGACGCAGGGCTGAGGGGAAACGCACCCATTCCAACAGTGTGCCCAGTGGACACAACCAACCGCACCAAACCCGGCCAAGCAGCACGGTTAGGCAGACTCTTATCAAAGCCCATCCTAATTGAGGTATCCAGGCGCGGTCGGCCAGCATCACTGCAAACGCAGCCAACGGGTCAAGCCGGAAGAACCAATTAGCCTGATGAAAGATGTTCCACCGCAGCAATGCTGCAAAAAATAGGTAGAGGTAAACGGCAAAAGTCAAAATTTGGACAGCCTGACGAATCCGTCGCCCGTAAATCCAGTTCATAGCAATATCCTGCTCTCAGTCCATCTGGGCTGGGATGATAAAGCCCTCCACCAACCGCCAAAGCTGCTTTTCGTCTTCGGGTGGGTGGCTTTGACTGGTAAACACCACTAGCATATCTTCTTATCTCCCGTTCTTATTCGTTCGCCAGCGCCTGGACCAGCAGATGATTCGCCTCGGCTAGATCTACTTGACCGAAGACCGCGCCCAGCAGATTATCACGCCCGTCGGCGGCGACCAGGCCATCCACCTGTCCCGCTTTGAGGGCAGCCAGGCCAGACGAAGCAGCCTTGGCATCAGGATACTGAATTACGAGTAAGTGGACCCTTGTGCCATCCAGATTATAGCCAGCCATGAGGCCGTTGGTTTGGGCGCTCAAACCTAAGATGTTCTCACCGCCCAACCAAACTTCATGCTGAATGGAGATTTCTTCATGGAAGAAGACGAAGCCGCGCTCGATCAGATGGGCCTGGGGTAAGCGATTGACCAACGCCGGACGTTCTCCCCCTTGAGGCAACGATGCGGCTATGGTCTGGGCAAAAGTTTGTAGATCGGCGTCGGCCGCCTGTTGCCGACCATAAACTTGCACATAGTAACGATCCTGCCAGAAGGCAATCCGCGACCCGGGGTCGGCCTCGCCGTCATTGCCAATGGCGATCGGTTGACCGGCGCGACCGGAGGTAAAGAGGCCATAGGCGTCGGCTGGAGTGGCTAACTGCCACAAGGCGACTTCGAGGATCGTCCCGGTCGCGTTTTGATACCGCTGCGTGGCCACCTGCTCAAAACCGTAGACAAAGAAGGCATCGGCCTGGCCGTCCACCATATCGAACAGGTTATCGCGGTTGTAGACCCGCGCTTCTTCGGCGAGCGTCCAATTGGGGATGGTGCCGGTCTTCGGCAAAAAGTCGGTCAGTGCGGCCGCTTGACTGCTGCAGCCCACCAAAAGAAAAAGAAAGAATAAATAACCTGGCCTCAAGAGTTTATTCATCTTTAAATTACAAGTGTTGGGCCGCAAACGCCAGAACGCACCCCAAATGATCGCCGATATAATCATAAGCCTCCAACCGCCCGAGCGGCTCCTCTATCCACCAGAGCTGCTTAGGGCCAGGGGTGGCGTCGTAAAGCCTTTGTACCTCTCCACACCCGCCCCACGGATCTGCCCGGGCCTGGATGTACAACACAGGGACGTTAACCTCGCGCGCGAACTTGAGCAGGAACGCCGCCCCCAGTGGATACCCGCCACGCCACTGGCACAGCCAATCTATTAGTGGGACCAACACCCAATTGAGGGGGGCGGACACCTGGCGGAGGTAGCCGCGTACCAACACACCCAGCGAGGCAGGCTGGACTGCCACCAGGAAGCGCAACATTTTAATGTTGGGGGGTGGGACTGAGATCCAACCTACGCCCCCTTCGGTATCGCCGCTGAAGAGCCGGATAGTTTCGGCGCTGCCTTTCTCCCGGCCTACAGCCGCCAGGGCTGCTGCCGCCCCCAGGCCAAAGCCCACCACCCCAACCTGCGGCGGCGACGCCGGGGACACCGCCGCCATACGGCTGAAGACGTAATCAACTGCACCCACCACATCCTGATCCTCATTTAGGCCGCCCGCGCACCGACCGCTCTGGCTCTCCCCGTGGCTGCGGAAATCGAAAACCAGCACCGCGTAGTTGGCCTGGTGAAAGCCCTGTACCGTTTTCAGTAGATCAACGTTGGTGCGAAACAGACGTGGCCACCCTTGGTGTTGGACGCTGAAGCCGTGGCGGTTGCCGAACATGGGGTGCAGTACGATGACAGTAGGGCTCTGCTTCTCTAAGTCGGAGGTGCGCTCGGCTGGGATCCACCAGCCCTTAAGGACCAGTCCGTCCGAGCTTTGAAAGGTTATGTCTTCATAGGCCAGGCCGTACGCTTCTGGCGTGCGGGTCACCGGTTGGCGCCAAGCGTATAGCAGCAGGCCGGAAATCCAATATCCCAGCCCCAGCAGCGCCAGGAAAAGCAGAAATAGGACAACCAACACGAAAAAAATCATAGGGCAGGCCTAACTTGGGCAAGAGTTCGCTTCATAAGGTGCTAATTTCCTCGACCTTGATACTCTTCAAATCCAGGGTACCCAGCCCTATCTCGGCTCCGGCCTTAATGTAGGCGATGTCTGGCCCGATCAGGCCAAAAAGGGTGGCCCCATAAGCATCTGCGGCCACCAGATCGTGGCTGGCAATGACGGTGTTGGTTTCCTTGACATCGTTCAGGCTGCCTCCGGTCGGGCCATGGGCGGTCAGGATGCGTACCGCGTCCACGACGGTCAAGGTCGGGCGGATCAGGCTGGCCAGGTCAGCTACACGCTGACCCAGGTTGCGATGGATGCCGCTGGGTTTGCTGACTAGGCCCAGCAGATTCTTCGACCCCAACGTCAGCCGGGCCAGGGAATGGTGCTTAGCAATGGGCACGTTAATCAATACGTCGGCCTTGAGCGCATCTTGATAGATTTCCCATTCGGTGATGTCCCGGCCTTCAGGAATGACCGTCTTGACAAATTTGACCCGGCTCATGACCTCCATCTCACCCCCGGCGTCCTTGACTGCGTCGCCAATGCCGCTGACAGCGTAGGCTGAGTCGGGCATGCCGCCAAAGGGCATATCCATCACCTGCACCCTTTTGGCTCCAGCACCCAGGCAGAGGCTGACCAGGGTAGCGACGACGATAGGGTTGGTGGTCGCGGCATACTCTGCTGGATGATAATCCACGCAAATATTAGGCTTGATGATCACGTCGTGCCCAGACTTGACGAAGCGCTCGATGCCGCCCAACGCGGCTATAGCCCGCTTCGTGATTTCCGCCGGATCAGCTCCCCGAGCTACGGCCAGGTAAGCCTGGTCACCGCTGGGTGCGACAGGTAACTGTCGGCGAGGGGCAGTTGCGACTGGTGGTCCGGCACAGCCCGAACCCAATAGAACTGCCCCAGCGGCAGCGCTGCTCAAGGCTAAAAATTGTCGGCGGGTAATTTTGATCATCCTAACTTGACCTCCTCCACTGCCATATGTTGCAGATTATTCGTACCCAGACCCAGTTCAGCCGCTGTTTTCAAGTACGAAGTGGCCAAGTCTCTCAGGTAAGGGGCCAGGGTAGCATCATTTTCGCCTTGCAGTTGCTCCAGGATTTGCATCCCAACTGTATCATGGGCTACCGGGTCAAAACTCATGAGAATGGAGTCGCCTGTCCAATCCGGTTTCCAGTAGGGCCAACTGCTGCTGTATTTCAAATTGGCCTCCAGGATGTCGCCGATCACCAGACGGGTGCGATCCTTAATCGGCGCCAGGGCATTCAATTGGGCAATGGCTTGGTCAATTGGGTGGTGGAGACCACCGGGACCATCTACCGTACCATAGTGATTCTTCAGGGCAAAGGTCAGGCCAGCCAGCATGTGCGATTTGAGCACCGGCATGTTGATCAAGGCATCACAATTCTGTAAGGTGCTACTGAGGCGGAAGTTACTGTTAATTATTTCCCATTTGCCGGTAAAGTCACTTTCTGCGATACATCGTACTCCTGGCCCCTCTTGATTGATCTCGTACCCTGCCTCTTTAAACATACTTGAGGAATGGTCATAGATAAAGATTTGTTCGGCGGGGAGGCCTGCTTCCTGGAGCGAAGCCACCACGGCGTTGACCAGTGGGGCATGCGTCCAGATGGTACTGTTGTTGAAGGCATTGACCTTGATGGCTATCTTCTCGGTTGACTTGAATAGGGCAGCCCAGGCCTCGCGGGCGTCATTCAAGCCGGTCAGCCTGGTGATAGAGGCGTCGAGCATTTGCCGGATGGCCTCTGGCGACAACCGATCGCCATTCCACACACCGGCATGGTGAGTTTGCACTATCTTGCTCGACACATCAGGATAGAATTTGATGACCTCTGGCCGGCCTGTCGCTACCGAACCGACTGCGGGGACGCTAGTTGGCGTGACTGGCGGAGCGCTGGTCGGCCCAGCAACCGGCTGGGCAACGGGGCTGCAACCGGCCAATAGACCAGTCACAGCAGCTAGCTTAAGGAATTGCCGCCTGGAAAATTCGCCTGAATTTTGGGTAGAATGGTTCCGTTTCATCATAGTTTTACCTCCACCTCCAGATACATTCCGCTGACATGGATAGAATCCCCCAAATTACAATAAATCTATCGTCCTCTGTTGGATAGTGGCATTTGTCTCGTTAAATTGTGATGTTTGTCACTAAAACAAAAATGCGGAAAATCAGAGGGGTCGTATTCGATGACGTCAAGTCATCGAACACGACAGGCCGGCCAGCCTGACCGACAGTGGCACAGTCATCACCGTCGCGGTTCATATGGAACATCCCGCTTCGGTCGTGCAGCGAGCCGTGCTCGTCGCCCCACAGTAGCTCGGTGGGCTACAAATGGGGTTGGGACTCCAGGTAAGCCTCGATCGTTTGGCACATCGGGTTGGTCAATAGCCTTGGCTAGAGCCCACTTGAAGTAGCGAGAGAGGGTAGTCAATTGGGTGTTGATCGTGGCCAGGGCCGCGCTTTCGATCGTCTGCTGGCGGGCTTGAACCCGCGCCGGGTCGAGGAACTGCCCCAGCCAGACCCGCCAGTAAGCAAGATTATCCTTATTTGCCACGTAATAAATCCAGCGACCATCAATGCTATCGTGCCGGGTACGGACCAAGCCGGATTGGCGTAAAACCCGCAAATGGTGGGAGAGCAGGTTAGGGGGTAAGCCGACCCGCTCCTTGAGCTCGCTGTGGCAAGCTTCCCCTTCGGTCAACAGGTCGAGGATATGCAGCCGATACGGGTCGGCCAAAGCCTTCATCGTCTCCGCCGCTTTTTCCAGGCGAAGCTGCCCCTCGCTCAAATTCTTGGCCATGCTAACCTCCTTGGGTCAGATTTCTAGGGCTCAACCTGTGCCAGTGCGGAGCATCTGGGCATATTCGTGGGGCATCACGCTGGCTTCAATCGCCCGTGCCGCTTGCTCAACATCGTAGGCAACCCGCATAAAATTGACCTCCAACTCGCGGCCACTGGCCTGCAAGACCACATAGCCTGCTCGCGGGTCGCCATCCTTCGGTTTACCCACACTTCCGGCATTGACCACGTGCCGGCCGCTGGGCAGGACTCGGTGGTAAGGCAGATGGGTATGGCCGCACACCAGGACATCCGCTTCCACCAAATCGAGCAACCGTTCCAGGCTGCCGGTGGGACGATCCTCGAACAAGTATTCGTTGATCCGGCGCGGGCTGCCGTGGACCAGCACCACCCGCAAACCTGCCAGTTGGAGCGGTATCTGCTTGAGTAACTGACGCAAAAAGGCTTTGTTTTCTTCTGTCGTATGGTCATTGGTCCAGGCAATGGAGCGCTTGCCTAAGGCTTCGGCCACCGGGTTGGTATAAGCGCAACCGCAATCATCATTATTGTTCCCTACAGCCTGATCGTAGTTACCCATTAGGGTTGGGATATTCCAGTCTCGAACGATCGAAATCACCTCGTTGGGAAAAGTACCGTAGCCGACAAGATCGCCCAGGCAGTAAAAATTGGACAGGCCCCGCGCCTTCATATCAGCCTGAACAACTTCTAACGCTGGTAAATTAGCGTGGATATCGCCCAAAACAGTGATTTGATTCATTGAAAGATTTCCTCACCATTAAATCAAAAATAATTATATCAAATTTTCTTGAATTAGTTTCACCTACTATACTCAATATTTACCTTGTCAAATAAGGTCCGCACTCTAGAAAAGTGATGTTTCGATGAGGGTTGAAATAAATGACATCTATCACTTAACTTTGTGACAAATGTCACTATTTGCTCCTGGTAGAAAGATGTACACTTTATTTCAGTAAGTGTTGAAATAAAATCACTGGCTTAGAGTAGGAGAAAGAGCAATGATTAAGCCGCCCTTGCTGGATGAGCAAAACCTGACCGAAGCTGCGGCCGTGCTAAAAGCGCTGGCTGATCCCAATCGGCTACGCATTTTTAACCTGTTAATTCAGGGTGACTCGTGCAATGGGCGAACTGAACGAGCGGTTAGGCCTGCCGCCCAACCTCCTGTCACACCATCTACGGGTGCTGCGAGAGGCCAGGCTGGTGTGCACTCGCCACGATGCTGTAGATGCGCGTTGGATTTACTACACCGTCGACCGAGAAGCCGCCCAGCGTTGGCCCATCTGGTTGAGTGAACTGCTCAATCCGGCCCGCATTCAAGAACGTCTGTGTCTGTGCGGGCCGGAAGGGCAGCAAATTGAACAGATAGGAGTTGAGGGTTATGTCTGAGTTTCTGCAAACCACCATTGATAAATTTACCTTCAAAGTCGCCGCCGACCGGCTCTACACCACCGATCACCTGTGGGTAAAATGGGACGATGACCTGGTCCAGATTGGGGTGAGCGACTACCTCCAGCAAAGCTCCGGGGATGTGGCCTTTGCCGAACCGAAATCCGTCGGAACCAGCCTGACCCGGGGGGATGAACTGGCGATGATTGAAACGATGAAAACCAACTTGAGCATCCCCTCGCCGGTGAGCGGGGTGATTAAGCTCATCAACCCGCGCCTGGAAGATGAACCGGAACTGGTCAATACAGACCCTTACGGTGAAGGTTGGCTAGCCAAAGCTGAACCCGTGATTGGGACACAGACAAAACCAATTTGCTGGATGCCAGCACCTACTTTGAACAGATGAGGGTTGAAGCCGAAGCGGAGGCAAAAAAATTATGAGCAACAACAAACACGTGGTCGTGGTGCCGTGCAGCGGTATCGGCAAAACCTACGGCACGGTGGGTCGCGAGGCGGCCTATGAATTGGCCGAGGAATTACGACCCGACTGCGCCGAGGTGGTGGCCCTATCGTTGCTGGTTCTGGGCGATGCGGAGACACAGACGCGAGTGCAGGCGGCCCCAGCTATTACTATAGATGGCTGCAAGCTGGCCTGCGCCAGCAAAATGGTGACCGAGAGCGGCGGCCGGGTGGCTTACGAGGCCAACGTACTCGATACCTTCCGCCGCCACCGCCACCTCAAGCCTAAAGGTATTGCCGAGTTGAATCCAGAGGGGCAGGAGTTGGCCTGCAGAATGGCCGAAGAGTTGGCCGAAGCGACCGATAAAATTATGCGAGGGGAGGAGGTGTAACGATGCCGGATCTACCCCAGAAAAAAGTCGGAATCGTCGCTTGCAGTGGCGAAGAGCTGGCTGCCGGAACCGTGACCCGTTTGGCGGCGCTGAAAGTATTAGAACAACTCCGCCCGGCGGAGACCGTGACCATCTGCCTGCCCTTGTTCCTGGCGGGAGGCGAAGGTGACCGGGCTTTTGCCCGCTTCTATCCAACCATTGCCATAGACGGCTGCGATAAACACTGCGCCGCCCGTGCGACCGAGCAATATAGCGGCAAACCGGCGGCCAGCGTGGTCGTGAGCGACTGGGTGGATGGGGGGACCAACCTCGGCACACCGCGCCGTTTGAATGAAGTGGGACGGCAGGCGGTGGACACGGTGGCCGAGGCCGTCGCTCCTCTAGTGGACAATCTGCTGGGCGTCAAGTGGAGCCGTCGGAGCGGATCGGCGGCTGAGGAAACGAGCCAACCGGAAGAAGCCGTAGAGGCCAGGTGTTCCTGCGGCTCCGGTATCCCGGTGCTAACTCTGACAGTAGAGGATCGGCGGGAAACGTTGATTGCGGTTCCGGCCATTTTTGAGCAATTCTATCAACAAGGCAAACGGCCCGATACCAATGGTGTGGCTGCCGAATTGCTGCAAACCACCTGCCTGTACAATGCGATTGCCGAAACCTTTGCTGCGACCTACCAGGCGGCGCTGCTGCACGAATTTGAAATCTACTGCCGGAAACAGGAGGTATAAATAAATGTCGCGTACCGCCACCTATCATGCCAGCGTCGCCTGGACAGGGGACCATTGGGGCCATCTCAAGATGGGCAACGGCCCGGAGATGGATTTCTCTGCCCCACCCGACGCGCACGGCCACGCTGACGTACTGACGCCTGAAGATGCTTTTGTGGCGGCGGCCAACACCTGCGTGATGATGATGTTCATCTGGGCCGTCGAGCGCTTCAAACTGGATTTACAGAGCTACGACTGTTACGCCGAAGGGAAAAAGCTCATCGAGCTGGACCGGACCGAGGTTTTCACCGACCTGGTCTTCCGGCCCAGGATTGTAGTCAAGGCCAACGGGACTGACCCGGAGCGAGTTCGCAAGCAGGTGAACCGGGCGCTGGAGTCGGCCCAAAAATACAGCCTGGTGGCTAACTCGGTCAAGTCCAAAATTACCATTGAGCCAACGATCGAGGTGCTGGCGTGAGTTCAACCCTCAAATTGTGGGGGCAGGTGGATGAGGCCGGTCGATTGGTCATCTCATCGGAAGAGGTGGCCCGCTTCGGCTTGGGTCCCGGAGCCAAAGTGCTGGTCGAGGCCAGCGACCAGGCTCTGCGCCTGCACCACCCGGTGAACCAACTGGCCAAAATTTACGTTGAGCCATTGGCACGTTGCAACCTGGACTGCCGGACCTGCCTCCGCAACGTCTGGCAAGCGCCCAATGAGGTCATGGCCGAGGTGACTTTCGACCGGATTATGGAAGATTTAGCGGCTTTTTCGCCAATCCCGACCGTTTTCTTTGGCGGCCTGGGCGAACCGCTGACTCACCCCAAACTGGCCGAGATGGTGGCCCGGGCCAAGGGGTTGGGGGCCAGAGTCGAAATGATCACGAACGGCACCATTCTTGGCCAGCGCATCTCTCGTCAGTTGATTGAAGCGGGGTTAGATCTGCTGTGGGTTTCGCTTGATGGAGCCACCCCGGAGAGTTACGCCGATGTGCGCCTGGGCGCCTCTTTGCCTGCTGTGCTGGCTAATGTCAAGCGCTTCAGCCAGCTTCGGCCACCTGCCCACTACCCTGCCCCAGAGATTGGCATTGTCTTTGTAGCTATGAAGCGGAACATTGCTGATTTGCCCCTCCTCATGCGCATCGGCCAACAAATGGGAGCTACCCATTTTTTGGTCAGCAATGTGCTGCCTTACACCGCTGAGTTACAGGCGGAGGTGCTGTACTCCCGCGTATCGAACGACGTCACTTACCTCGCCTCGCCCCGTTTGCCCCAGATGAGTTTACCCAAACTGGCTACGAACGGGGTCGTTGGCCGGGTCATGGGGCAAGGCTGGAATATCAGTTTTGCCGGCCACAATTTAGGCGTAAGAAACGATCACTGCCCGTTTATTGAGAGTGGGTCTATGTCGGTTGGCTGGGATGGTAGCGTCAGCCCATGTTTGCCGCTCTTACACGACCACGTGAGTTTCTTGAATGATCGAGAGCGCTTTGTTCACCACTACACCATCGGCAAAGTGACCGAACAAAGTCTGAAAGAGCTATGGCTGTCGCCGGAGTACACTACCTTTCGGGAAAGGGTACAGTTTTTTGATTTTTCACCCTGCGCCTTTTGCGGCGGCTGTGACTTGTCGCCTGAGAACAAAAAGGACTGCTTTGGTAAGGCACGGACATGAGCCGAGGACGGAATACGACTCAAATCCTCAATGAGCGCCTCAGGGTGCTGGTCGTCATCCTATCATGCATGGTCCTGGTTGTGGTGGCCCAGGAGGCGCAACAGCTCTTTAGCGCCGCGACGCCGCCAACGGCTACCCTCGTTATGGCCACACGCATCCCTCAAACGGGTACCGAGTCTGCACAGGTTACGCAGCAAAACACCCCGGCCACAGCCGTGACCCCTGCCTCAACCTCAGCTCAACCCTCGTTAAAATCGGTCAAACTGAGCGGGAAGTGGGTCGGCGCTTTTACCGAAACCGTTGACGGCAACCCGCAGCAGTACCTTTATACCCTGGAACTTTCGCAGCAGGGCGCCTCCATCAGCGGTAAATCAACCATTGAAAAAGAAGGTGATCCGGCTACCTTTGCTAGATTTTTAGTGCGAGGCCAGGTGGTCCAAGAAGCGAATACGCTCTCGGTAAAGATTGTCGAAGAGCTGCTGGGAGTCAAGAATCTACACA
Organism: Anaerolineales bacterium; assembly: GCA_015075185.1. Taxonomy (GTDB): domain Bacteria; phylum Chloroflexota; class Anaerolineae; order 4572-78; family J111; genus DSQQ01. Next base: position 194,310 of record JABTUW010000002.1, read on the forward strand.
GCGGCAGTGCTGCCGCCCCCAGAAACACACGCCTGAGCTACGTTTCCGCCGAGGGCCTGGAATATTTAGAGGGTGAGTGGTCCGACCGGAGATTTACCGCCGAGAGCGTTACCGGCGTGCTGAAGCTGACCAGGCAGCCGTGATCGGCCCGGTTCGACTAATACAAGTGCCGCCCCCCGTCCACGACCATCGTCTGGCCGGTAATGAAATTGCTGGCGTCTGAGGCCAGGAAGACGACGAGACCGGCGATGTCGTCCGGCTGTTCAGCCCGTTTGATTGCGCCGCGAGCCACGCCGTACGCTTCGGCGTTGGGCATAACCGAGCGGCTGGCCTCGGTTAAGGTGAAGCCGGGAGCAATGGCGTTAACGCAGATACCGTCGTCGCCCACCTCGCGAGCCATGCTCCGGGTCAGGCCGATGAGTCCCCCTTTGGAAGCCACATAGTGTGACCACAACGGCGAGCCGCTAAAGAAGGTTGCCGAAGCGACGTTGATAATTCTGCCATACCCCTGCTTTTTCATGGCCGGGTAAACGGCGCAAGCGCACAGCCAGGGGCCTTTCAAATTCACCGCCATCACCCGCTCCCACTCCTCCACTGGCAGCTCATAAAAAGGCCGGCGCGAGAGGGTGGCGTACAAACCGGCATTGTTGACCAAAATATCCACCTGGCCCCAGCGACCCAGCGTCGTGGTCGCCATTCGCTCTATCTCTGTTGGGTTGGTTACATCCACAGCTACGGCGACAGCTTCACCCCCGGCCGCAGTGACAGCTTCAGCCGTTTGCCTGGCCCCCTCTTCGCTCAAATCGGCGGCGACGAGACGCGCTCCGGCAGCGGCCAGGGCCAGGCAAAAAGCGCGGCCCAACCCGCCCGCCGCCCCGGTGACAATAGCGACCCGGCCCAGAAGTGAAAATGGGCTGCTACTTGTGTGTTTTGTAGACGCCAATGCCTAAGCCTCTAGTTCTCGCCTGGTTTTCGTTAGCTCGGCGCGAGCGATCTCTTCAGCCTCCGGGGTAAACAGCCACTCTTCAATCTTGTCGCCCAGATAAGCCAAATAGCCGGCCAGCTCAACCCCAAAGCGCCGGTAGTCAATGCTCACTCCGGTAACGGTAAAACGCCACAGCTTGTCGGCGTCTTTCACTAATTTGTCGTTTAGCGAGAGCGCCTCCAGCCGGGAGTCATGGCCATCAATAATAGTCAAGATTTCGTTCGTTTTGCCCGCATCGTAATTGAGCGAGGCCAGAATCTCGCCGGCGATTCTGACTCCTTCGACCTCATGCAAGCGGTTGGCGGCTTTGTCAGTCGCCTTGGGACCAAAAGCGTTCAACTGCTTCTCCTCGGGCACCATCTTCCAGCCGACATCGTGCAGCAAGATGGCCGGTAAAACAACGCAGGCGTCGGCTTCGGGGTAAAAAGCCAGCAGCCGTTTGGCAAAGTCATAGGCCAGGGGCAGATGAATATCATTGTGACGGGTGTCCCAGTAGACTTCTGCCTTTTTGTAAATTTGATCGTAGATAGCCTCCAAAGTCTTCTCCTGTAAAGCGTAAAGTGTTCTCACCGTAAATCTTTACGTTTCACACTTCACAAGAATTGCGCTTTCGATTGGGCCAGCAGGGTGCGAGCCAGATCTTTGGCCCGGCTGGTGAACAGCCACGACTCAATCCGGGCCTCAACGAAATCCAGGTACGGCCCCAGGGCCAGCTCATTCCATTGGGCGCAGATGGGTACCCCCACCGGGTCGAACCGCCACAGCTTATCGGCATCTTTGACCAGCGCATCGTTGAGCGATAAAGCCTCCCGCCGCGTGTCGTGCCCGTCAATAATCCTCTGAATCTCGGCAGTTTTAGCCGTGTCGTAATTCAACGCGGTCAAAATTTCGCCGGCAATCCTGGCTCCCTCGGTTTCGTGCAGGCGGGACACCTCGGGCCGCTTGTCCTGGTTGGCGCTACCGACCAGCGCCTGCATCTGTAAATCAGGCGTGACCATCATCCAGCCGGTGTCGTGTAAGAGAATCGCCGGCAAAACCACTGTTTCGTCGGCCTCTGGATAAGAGGCCAGTAACTGCCGGGCATAATCATAAGCCCGGGGCATATGAATCTCACCTTTGCGGGTCTGCCAGTAAGGTTCGGCCAGTTTGTAGATTTGGTCGTAGATGGTAGTCAATATTCCCTCGGCAAAACTCAAATATAACCAAAACTGCTACCTTGCTTACAATCAAGCCGGGATACACCGCAGAGACACAGAGGGCGCAGAGTTTTTAATTTTCCTCTGCGTTCTCAGCGTCTCTGCGGTAAAACTCAACCCGTGGTGACAACTTGAGTGATCTAATTGCGGGATGCGTATTCCGTTGATCTGCTCACCACGCACTGCGTTTCACAACGACAGATAAATCGTCTTCAGCTCCAGGTATTCGTCCAGGCCGTAGTGCGACTTCTCCCGCCCCAGTCCGCTCTCCTTGAAGCCGCCGAAAGGCGCTTCGTTGTAGGAGCGATGGATATCGTTGATCCAGACGGAGCCGGCTTCAATGCGCTCGGCAGCCTTGAGGGCGTTGGCCAAATTTTGGGTAAAAACGTAGGCGGCCAGACCATAGCGGCTGTTGTTGGCATGGACAATTGCCTCTTCCAGCGACTCCACCCTCATCACCCCGACGACCGGACCGAAGGTCTCTTCCGTCATGACGAGCATCGAATGATCCGTACCGGTCAGGATGGTGGGCAATAAAAAGAAGCCGCCGTCGAACTCGGGGCCGGTAAGCCGCTGCCCGCCGCTGAGCAGCCTGGCGCCCCGGTCAAGAGCGTCTTGAATGTGGGCCATGCTTTTATGGAAAAGACGTTCATTCACCAACGGTCCCATAAAACTGACAGGATCGCGCCCCGATCCTACTTTAAGTTTTCTCGTCGCCAACGCCAGCCGTTCCGTAAATTCGGTAAAGATACCGGCTTGAACGTACATCCGGTTGATCCGGTAGCAGTACTGCCCGGCATTATCAAAACTATGTTTGACCAGGGCCGGCACCGCCACCTCAAGATCGGCGTCGTCGGCGACCAGGGCCGGACACTGCCCGCCCAATTCCAGCGTAACCCGCTTGTTGGTCTGGGTGGCCAGGGCCGAAATCTTCTTGCCGGTTTCGACGCCACCGGTAAAGGCAATTTTGCGAGGGATCGGGTGCTCGACCAGCGCCTTGCCGACGGTCTGCCCATAACCGGTCACGACGTTAAAGACGCCCGGCGGCAGTCCGGCCCCGGCTAATATTTCGGCCAGCCGCAAGGTCGCCAGCGGCGTGTCCTCCGACGGTTTGGCGACCAGGGTGCAGCCAGCCGCCAGGGCCGCGCCCAATTTCCAACTGAGCAAAATGAGGGGGTAATTCGAGGGGACGATGGCAACCACCACCCCCACCGGCTCTTTGACGATAAACACCCTCTCGTCGGGCAGGTTAAGCTGGGGAATTTCACCGCGAATCCGCAATCCCTCTTCGGCAAAGAAATCAAGCAGGGTAGCCACTGCCTGCACCTCGCGCATTGCGCCGGCAAGGGGTTTGCCCACCTCGGTCGTGAGCAGTTGGGCCAGGGGGCCGGCCTCGGCCCGCACGGCTTCGGCGGCGCGATGCAGCAGCGCAGCTCGCTCCTGGGCCGGCATACGCCGCCATCCCTCAAAGGCGCTCTGGGCCGACTCCAGGGCAGCGGTAATGTCGTCCCGCCCGCTTTCCGTCGCGAGGGCGACAGTTTCGCCGGTGGCTTTGTCCAGCACAGGGATCGTCTCGGCGCTTGTTGAAGGAATAGGGCGGCCATGAATGAACAGATTTAGTTGATTCATATTATCAGTTATCAGTGAACAGTTATCAGTAATGGCTAACTGCCGTTCACGGCTCGCTGCTTACAAGATATTCGGCTACTGCTTCACGGACGATCTGTGCTGGCTCACCGCAGAACAAAGACGCTTTTGCCATCATTCCACCCAACAAACGTCCAATTTCTTCACAGTTTCCTTTGAGTTCAGCGGCTTGCTTGGGAGTGAGATATTTACAGTCCAACGCCGTTTCGATCCAGTGTTGAGTTTCCTGCTGTTCGCCGTCAGCATCCGTTAGTTTGCTCAAAAAGTGCCGTTCATATCGTCTTTTGGCCCACGCCTCCGCGATCTGAGCGCCAATCGAGCGTGATGACCGTCGTATCTGATCGGTGAGCGAAAACATCTCCTCTCTCGGAAATGTAGTCGTGACCTTAAATATCTCTTGGGCTAATTGTCGTGCTTTTTCGTACACTAATAGATCGCGAAAACTTTTCGCATGTGGCAGATTACTCATCTTTGATCTCTACTACCGTTAATTTTCAGTAATCAGTAATCACTGACTACCAATTACTGATTACTGATTACTGACTACTGATCATTGCTTACTTTTACTAAACACGGAGCTTTATAAAAGCGTCACCGTGCCCTTGGTCCCGTCTACCCGAACCTTCTGGCCGGTTTTGATCGTCTGCGTGCCAAAGCCAGTCCCGACGACGGCGGGCAGGCCGTATTCCCGGCAAACAATTGCGGCGTGGGACATCATCCCGCCGATATCGGTGACGGTGGCAGCAATACGGCCAAAGACGGGCGCCCAACTGGGCGCAGTGATGGGACAGACCAGCACGTCGCCGGGTTGGACCTGCTCCAGTTCAGCGGCGCTGGTGATAACCCGGGCTGGCCCTTCGACCGTGCCGGGCGAACCGGCAAAGCCTCTCAGGTCGCCGTCCGCGCCGCCGGCCAGCCAGGTCTTGATGCTGTCGTTGGTGATGCCCCAGAGCATAATGGTGAACGGCTCGGTGACCACTTCGGGGGGGACGCCCAGGGCGGGCGGGGGCGTCCAGGCGCGCAGGGCGGCGAGGATGCCTTTGCGCCGCTCAATCTCAGCCGGCCAATACTTAGAGCCGCGGTCACTGGCCCCGACGGCCCAGCCGGTGCTCAGGTCAAAAATAGCCACCGGAATCTCGTCGCGGCGCAGGTAGAAAATATCGTTGGCCTCCGGCCAGAAGCCGGCATCGGCAAAAACCTGGCCCAACTGGCGCATTTTCCGCCAGAAGACGGAGTGATGCCAGTGCTCGATGTAGAAGTTATGGTTTTCAATGTAGGGGAACACGGTGCGGGCCAGGCCCAGCTTGCCCTGGAAAGCGGCGCGGTCTTCGTCGGTGGGCAGCAACTCCCCGTACTCCTCGGCAATCCGGTCGCGCTCGGCGCGGATAGCTTCCAGCGGGCGAGACAGGTCCACTCCTTCTTCCACCTGAGTGATGTAATTGCGAATGAAGCTGAAAGGCACGCTCAGGTCTTCAATCCAGATGGTGTCGTGATGGTAAAAACCGGTGCCGGTGGAGAAGTTAAACCAGGGATTCTTGGCCACTTCAAATTCGTCCAGCCACTTCCGGCCGCCGCTGCTCCCGGTCAATTTTTCCATCGCTACGGCCGGATCGGGGTTGTTTTTGAGCACGTCGGCTACGCCCTGGTCTACTGCTAATTTAGCCAGGCGTTTCAACTCCTCGTCGGGGCGGAAGAGGTCCACCTCGATGCCGGAGACCATCTTGGCGATGGACTGCTCAGGGATGCTGGGGAAGGCTTGTTTGCAGAACATAAAGAAATCGAGATAGGCCGCATAGCCCAGGTTCAAAAACTCAAAGTGGTACTGCCAGCCCTGGTAGCCGAGTTCGATCAGGCGATTGTATTCAGCCTGCATGTCGAAATTGCTGCCGATGCCCCGGCCCTCAGTGACCCATTCCAGGTTGACCATCTCCGGCAAAGGCTTGAACTCGACGGCTTCCAACTGCTCGATGACTTTTTTAATTTTCTCTTTCCACTGCTCGTAGAGTTTGTCCCAGTTTTGGAAGTAGTAACCGGCTCGCTCCATAAAGTGAGGCACCCGCGCGCCAATGGTCGGGCCGTCGGTGATGGGCACCGGGCTGAGGTAGGTGTAGCCGTTCAACACCCGGTAATCAACGCCCATCGCCGGAGGAATGATGTAAAAGCGGGTGTTATACTGGGAGAGGGAAGTCAGGGCGAACTCCATGAAAATACTGTCAAAAGGATACAATGGTTCGCGCCAGTGCATCCCATCTTGAAACCAAAACGTTTGCTCCTCGTACTCGTGGCGGTCGTCGCTAAACAAAAGATTGTAGGTATAAAGTTCCTCCCATCCTTCCGCGCCGGGTGGGGTCTTGATATCGAAGGGGCTGGGAAAACGTCCGCTACCGTTTTGTGACATAAATCGTCTCCTTTGATCATTTGGCTTAATTTTTTAGGTGGGTAGGGCCGGGATTAGGGGATTTGGGGATTTTTCCTTACTCATTTAATCCCCCCATCCCCAAACCCACAGGGCGCAAAGCCTGTCCCGGCAGCAACTTCTTGACTCAGTTATCTTATCTAAACAATTGGCCGATACCTTAACCTCCCTTCTTTGGCGCTTGCGTCTTTAGTCTCCTTTAATTTTGACTCCGCTGATCAGCGTATCCACCACCCCGGCGATACCGGTGGCATGGCTGGCGCTGACCTGCTGGCGGGCCTTCTGGCTCCAGACGGTTTCCGGCCGGCTTTGCAAAACCACCACGTTATAGGGTGAGGGCAGATCGGCGTCAACTGCCCATTCGACATCCTGGGGGCTGCGGTAAAATCGCTCGGCCTGCTTGGCCATTTTAGCCACGGCGATCAACTCTTCGTGGGTCAACGAGGGCTGCATCTGGCGTTCCGGCTCGACCTCCCGCTTGACTACGCAGCAGTTGGCCGGGTCGGCCACAAACTCGATATGCTTCGGGGAAATGACCTGGTTGACGACTTCAAAAATCACTTTGTCAATCAGGAAATTATCAGGGGTAACCTCTCCGCCGACGACCGCCTCGCCCAGGCCCCAACTGGAGTCCACCGCGATTTTGGAGCGGTCGCCGTTGATGGGGTTGAGAGTAAAGGCGACCCCGGCGGCTTTGGCGTTGACCATCTTCTGCACGCCAACCGCCATCAGCACCTTCTCATGGGCAAAACCGTGGTCGTAGCGATAGGAAATGGCTCGCGCCGTGTACAGGCTCGACCAGCATTTGCGCACATGCTCGACCACCGCATCCGCACCCATCACCCACAGGTAGGTATCCTGCTGCCCGGCGAAGCTGTAGCCGGGCAGGTCTTCGGCGGTGGCGCTGGAACGCACGGCCACGGGCACATCTACCACACCCGTCCTCTGGCACAGAGCCTCATAGCTGGCGCGAATGGCCTCTTCAACCTCGGCGGCCACCGGTACCTCTTCAATCAGCTTGCGAATGGTCTGGCTGTACTTCTCTTCGGTCAGCACATCCTGCGGGTTTAATCGTTCCAGCCAGACGTGGATACATTCGCTCAGGTTGTTCGTCGCCAGCATTTCCAGGTAGGCATCGGTGGTCACGGCAAAACCGGGCGGGACAGGCGCGCCGGCCTGGATCATCGCCCCCAGGCTGGCGCATTTACCCCCCACGTGGGCGTGACTGGTCGCATCGCACGCTTCAAAGGTCAACACGTAAGTTGAGTCTGACATCGCTGTCAATCTGCTCCTTTCCCCCTTGCAAAGAGACACTAATCGTGTTGCGTGTTGCATAAATGAACGGAACACGCAACACGGAATCAGTCAACAATCTTCTAACGGATCAGATCAGGCCACATTCCACTCAACCCAAACATGGCTCGGCCCGCGAAAAGAGGTGTTGGGGACGTATTCAAATTTTTGATCAGGGACCAGCCGGAGCGAGGGAAAGCGGCGGGTCAGTTCTTCAAGGACAATCCGGGTTTCCAACCGAGCCAGGGGAGCGCCCAGGCAGTACTTGACCCCATGGCCAAAGGTCAGGTGGTGTTTGGCGTTCTCCCGGTGGATGTCGAACGTCTCCCCCTGGTAGAAGCACTGCTCATCCCGGTTGGCCGAGCCGAGAACCAGCAGCAGTTTGGCTCCTTCCGGCAGGTCAACCCCGGCCAGGGTCGTCGGCTTTCTGACCAGCCGACGCCAGGCAAAAATTGAAGGACAATAGCGGGCCAGCTCTTCAACCGCGCCGGGGATAAGGCTGGAGTCGGCGCAGAGGGCTTCCCACTGCTCCCGGTGGGTCAACAGCGTTTTGATACCTTCGGCTAATAAGTTACTGGTGGTTTCATGCCCGGCAAAAAGCATAGCATAGCAGACCCGGGCCATTTCGTGTTTGGTAATCGAGCGGTCGCCTTCCTGGTAGATGCGCACCAGATCGCTGGGCAGATCATCCTGCGGCTCGACAAAGCGTTTCTCGATCAGATCAAGGCAATAACGCCAATACTTGACCATCTGGTGCGCGTGCCAGATGCGTTCTTCCTCCGTTAGATCGCCCCAGGTAATGGCAATCCGGCTGGCGGCCCACTGTTTGACATACTGCACATCTTCGTCGGGGACGCCCAGCAAAATAAAGACGACCAGCGCCGGCAAATCATAGGTTAACTGGCGGACCAGATCAGCCCGGCCAGTTTCGGCAAAGAGATCAATCAATTCATTGGTTCGCTGGCGAATCGGTCCCTCCAATTTTTCGACCCGGCGGGGGGTGAACCCTTTATTGAGGAAGCTTCGCACCCGGGTATGGTCGGGCGGCATCATCCCCGAAATACCCGACGAAACGGCAAATTCGCCGTCATCGAGAACTTTCTGCACCGCCGGACTGAAGGGAACAAGCGGCTTGCCCGTTATCTCCGAGGAAAAGGTCTCCAGGTCTCTGAAAATAGCCTTGATGTCTTCGTAGCGGGTGATCACCCAGTAATCGAGTTCCGGACTGTAGAAGACGGGCGCTTCGCTGCGTGCTTTGATATAAAACGGGAAAGGGTCCAGCAAGTCAAAGGGATCATATTCCTCAGCGATAGATAGGGGGGGATGAGTGTCAGCCTGGGTCATGATAAACCTCCTTACTTATCTCAAAAAAACAACTTGCGTTAGTCAAGACTTAAGCAGTTGAAGGATTTGCCCCCTCCGCTTCGCGTCCCCCCACAGGGGGAGAATTAGCTTAAGTCCCTCCCTTTGGGAGGGATTTAGGGAGGGCTTTTCCACCCACCGCGTAACTCCTGGTTTGTTTAATCTTGCGCGCCTAATTGTTGCGATATTTCCACCGCCACCTGAGTGATCGCCGTGATAGTGGCCTGGCTGGGTTGCTGGCTGCTGCGAGAAGTAAAACCGGCAATGGTCATGGCTGCAGCCACACCTTGAAAATCCCTTAGCGGCACAGAGATGGCCTTGACCCCCAGCAAGTACTCTTCCTGATCGTCAATGGCGTAACCCTGTTGGCGAACTTTGGCCAGTTCTGCTTTATAAGCCTGAGGGTCAATAATCGAGGCAGGGGTAAAGGCGGTCAGCCCGCGCTCAGCGAGCAGCCGGTCAACCTCAGCTTCACTTTTCCAGGCCAGAAACACTTTGCCAAAAGAACCAGCCGAAAAAGGAATTTGCTGGCCAATAGCAGCCGAAACATGCAATCTTCCCACCGGGTCAACTTTATCAATAAGGGTGATTTGGCCGTTGTAGAATGTGCCCAGCAGCACCGATTTGGATGTCTGCTGCATCAACGCTTCCATATAAGGCCGGGCAATCCGGCGGATATCCATCTGCTCGTGAGCCAGGTGGCCCAGGCGAATCAAGGCCGGTCCCAGGCGATACTTGCGCGACTGTTGGTCGCGCAGGAGAAATTGATGCTGGCAGAGCGTGTTGAGAATATCGTGGGCCGTACTCTTGTTGAGGTTTAAAAGGACGCACAGTTCGGTTAAACTGTATTCATCCTTATTTGCGGCAAAGGCCTTTAGGATGTGAATAGCTCGATCAACCGCCGATACCAAAGACGACATTCGCCCTATTTCCAATCAGCCTTGATTAGATGACTCCAGCCAATAACCTGGACAGATAATTTTAAATAAAAAGAGAAATTAGCAGCACCTTGAAGATAGAGACTTTTCTTTGCCGTGGGGGTGACTTAAATCCTGTCGCAAGGGCAAAGAATTTAAAATCCCAAGAAGCGGTTCGCTATACAGAATAGGGTTCGGTATAGTGGTCCACAGTATAGCATGGGGTGGCTGATCTGTCAATCGGTCGCCAGAAATTTAGGATCAGTGAAGGATTTGCTTGGTCTAGCCCATTAGGAACATAACAGCAGCTATCAAAAAGATGGCTCTTTTCTTCCTAAAAAACTACACGTTCTGGTATAGCTTGGTTAGCGTGAGCGAGGTATTTGTTACCCTACACCACCTGAAAGCGGCAAAATATGGACAGGACCTTCGGCAAGATTAACAGGATAATTTTCAGTAAAAATCTTGTAAATCCTGTTAATCCTGTCTAATCTTTTTTGTCTGAATTTGTCTAGTGTAGGCTAACGAAAGCGAGGTATACTTTTTTATGGCTCACAAAAGCTCAGTTTGAGTTTCTATAGTGAAACGCCGTATTTGAATTGATTGCAGAATGAAAAGGGCCTTTTTCACTCCGCACGACCTTAGCCTTATTTATACGGCGATGGCTCATCAGGATGACAGCGCTACCGCGCCGGTAATCGTATCATCTTCCCCAAAATCAACCAGCTTTTCGCCGCGCTTGCGCCGGTCGGCTGCGGGGATGCTTTCCAGGGTCAGGCGATGACGTAACCCCTTGGCTGACAAAACATCGCCGGCTTTAGCCTGACTGGTAGCAACGGTGGCAACCGCCACTTTGCCGGTCATCTTGGTGATCTCCAAGCTCTGCACGCCCTGACCGCCGCGCCCTTGAAGCGGGAATTCGGCCAGGGGCACTCGCTTGACAAAGCCGGTTTGGCTGACGATGATCACCTGGGCTTTTTCATCCGGCTCGATCACCATGCCGGCCATCAAGCTGTCCTCCTTGCCCACCTTGATCCCCGTGACGCCGCGCGCCGAAGGAGTCGCCTGCGGGTTGACCTCGCGGGCGGCAAAGCGAATGGCTTTTCCACCGGCGGTAAAAAACATCACTTCAGCCTCATCGCTGGCGACAGCGGCAAACAGAACTTCGTCCTTATCACCCAGGCCGATCACCGTGGCCCATGAGGTTTCGCTCATGTTCAGATCTTCCACCTTAAGCCGCTTGGCCTGGCCCGACCGGGTCCCAAGCGTGACAAAGCGCTCAGGAGCCAGCACACCCCCACCGATCAGATACTCACCCTTGGCTAACCCCAGGTCGGCAAAACTTGCCTCAGCCGGTACGCGGCCGACCGGCGCTTTCCAGGCCCGGCCTTGATTGGACACCAGCAGCACGGAGTCTTGGGGCTGCAACTGGAGCTGCTGGAGATGAGCTTCAACCGCCTTGGCCGTAGCGCCCGCTTTGGCCCGGTAGGCGAACTGCTCTGCCTCTATACGAAGAACCCCGCGAGTCGTAATCGCCACCACCTGCGGCTTATCCACAGTAGCCAGGTCCGAATCAGTCTTCGCCGCCAGGCCGGCCGCCTGATCTTCACGTTCGATAATGACCGTCCGGCGCGGCGTGGCAAATTTATTCTTGAGGGCCGTCGTTTCCTCGATGACCACTTCCAGCCGTTTGGCTTCCGAGCCAAGCAGGGCTTTGAGCACCTTGATCCGTTCCCACAATTCGCGCCCTTCCTCTTTGAGTTTGGTTCGCTCCAGGGCCGCCAGCCGGCTCAGTTGCATGGCCAGGATCGCTTTAGCCTGCGCTTCGCTGAACTTAAACTGCCTGATCAGGTTTTGACGGGCCACGTCGGCATCCTTCGATTTCCGAATAGTGGTAATCACCTGGTCAATCGCGTCGAGCGCCTTGATTAAGCCTTCAACCACATGCAGCCGGGCTTCCCGTTCGGCTAATTCATGGCGGCTGCGCCGTTCGATTACGTTGAGCCGGTGGCTGACGAAATGAACCAGCATGTCCCGCAGCGACAGCAGTTTGGGGACAGTTTCCCCTTCGCCATCGTCCACCAGGGCCAGGTTGGTCACGCCAAAAGTTTGGCGGAGCTGGGTGTAAGCCAGCAGCGACTCCAGCACCCGGCGGGGGTCGTTCCCCCGCGCCACTTCGACGACGACCCGCATGCCGGTGTAATCTGACTCATCGCGCAGGTCAGTGACTCCGGCAATGCGCCCCTCGCGGACTTCTTTGGCAATCTTTTCCAGGACCGTACTTTTCTGGACCGCGTAGGGCAGTTCGGTTACGACAATGTCGGCCTTGCCGCCCCGGGTTTGCTCGATATTGACCCGGGCCTGGGTCACCATTCGCCCCCGGCCCGTCTCGTAAGCCGCCCGGATCGTATCCAGGACTCCGCTATCTGAGCCATTGCTGCCGGAGTCGACCCGGTAACGGTAGATCAGCCCGCCGGTGGGAAAGTCCGGACCGGGGATAAATTTCAGCAGTTCATCCACGGTCAGGCTGTCACGCTGCTGCCAACGCTGCGCCACATAGACTAAGGCATTAGCCACTTCGCCGACATTATGCGGCGGGATATTAGTCGCCATGCCGACCGCCAGCCCGGCCGAGCCGTTAATCAGCAGATTCGGCAGCACGGTCGGCAAAATGACCGGCTCTTGCAGCGAGCCGTCGAAATTGTCCACCCAGTTGACTGTATCGCGGTTAATATCCTGGGTCAATAGCTCGGCAATCTGGGACAGGCGGGCTTCGGTATACCGCATCGCCGCTGCCGTATCGCCGTCCACGCTGCCAAAATTGCCCTGCCCATCCACCAGCGGTTCGCGCAGCGAGAAATCCTGGGCCATGCGCACCAGCGCCCCATAAACGGAGGCGTCGCCGTGGGGGTGATACTTACCCAGCACTTCGCCGACAACACGGGCCGACTTGCGGTATGGCTTGTTCCAGGTCAGACCCATATCATGCATGGCATAAAGGATGCGCCGCTGCACCGGCTTCAGCCCATCCTCCACCCGGGGCAAGGCCCGGTCAACGATGGTTTCGACGGCGTAATCAAAATAAGCGCGCTCTAAATCGCTGGTTAGCTCAACCGTTTTCATTCGTCCTCAGCTCCATTCTGGTTGGTTTTGGCGTCGGCAGCCTCATCGCCGTTGCCGTTCCATGCTGCTTCTTCCCCGGCCCATTTTTGCAGCAGCCAGTGTTTCCGCGGGCCAACATCCGACGACATCAGGACGGACATGATATGCCCGGCCTGGTGGGCGTCTTCAACCATCACTTGCAGCATATGCTCGTTAATGACCGGGTTCGCCCCTTCGGTCTTGTTCAGGGCAAAAACCGTTTCCCGGAGCTGGGCCGGATTCATCTCGCCCAGACCTTTGTAACGCTGGATGGTCACGCCCTCCCGGCCCCACTTTTTCAAGATACTGTCCCGCTCCTCTTCGGAGTAGGCGTAACGCGTCTCTTTGCCCTTGTGCAGTTGGTACAGCGGCGCGACGGCGACATAGAGCTTGCCGGCCTGGACCAGCGGTTTTAGATGCCGCCAGAAGAGGGTATGCAGCAAAGTGCGAATATGAGAGCCGTCTACGTCGGCGTCGGTCAGAATGGCGACTCCTCCATAGCGCATGTCCTCCACCTTGAAGTCAGCCCCAATACCGCCGCCGATGGCCGCCACGATGGCCTTGACCTCGTTGTTGGACAGGACCTTAGTCACCGAGATGCGCTCGGTGTTGAGGATTTTACCGCGCAAGGGCAGGATCGCGTGGTAGCGCCGGTCGCGGCCCTGTTTGGCGCTGCCGCCGGCGCTGTCCCCTTCAACCAGAAACAGCATCGTCTGCTCTACCGGCGTGCCGCGGGTTACGTCGGCCAATTTGCCGGGCAGTTCCGACACTTCCAGGGCCGATTTGCGGATGACCAGTTGGCGGGCCGCCTTGGCCGCCTCGCGGCCTCGCTGCGCGGCCAGGGCCTGGTTGATGATGACCTTGCCGACCGGAATATTTTTGTTGAGGTAAGCCAGCAGGTTTTCGTAAGTGATCGAGGTGGTTACGCCCTGCACTTCGGTCGTGGTCAGCGATTCTTTAGTCTGGCTGGAAAATTGGGGGGTTTTGGTCATCGTGACATTGACGATAGCGGTCAGCCCCAGCAGCAAATCCTCCCCGCGAATGTTGCCCTCTTTGAGCAGTTTCTTATCCGCCCCAAATTGGTTGACCGCTTTGGTCAGGCCGGCTTGAAAGCCGCGCACCGCCGTCCCGCCCTGCGGCGTCGGGATGGAGTTGACAAAGCTGTAGATGGCCGTTTCCTCCCCGGCATACTGCATGACCACTTCCAGGGTAATTGAGCCATCGTCACTCTTGTCTTTGAACTGGATCGGTTTATGCAGCGTGTCCAGTCCCTCGTTCAAGGAGGCCATGTAATCCAGCAGCCCTTTCTGCGAGAAAAAAAGGCGTTTCTTATGGTCTTTCTTGGGGCCGCGCTCATCATGCAGCTCGATCCGCACCCCGGGATGGAGATGGGCTACCTGCTCCAGCCGCAGGGCCAGCCGGTTGAAATCCCAGGGCACATTTTTGTCGGGATGGGGCCATTCCATCTCAGGATCGAACCAGGGCCGGTGGGGCCGGAAGTGGACCAGGGTACCCGTACCGAGGTTAGGGTCGGCCTGAACGGCGATTGTTTTGCTGCCTGCTTTCAGCCCGGTGAGCAGCCCGCTTTTGCGCTCAGTTTCCAGTTTAGTGTCGGCGTTGATTTCACCCACAACTTTCTGGTTGCCGGGCTGGATAATCTGGACGCCCCGCACCGGTTTGCCGCCGTTCTCAAAGCGCTGCCGGTAAATAATGCCGTTGCGTCGAATCTCCACCACCAGCCATTCCGAAAAGGCGTTTGTTGCTTTAACGCCAATGCCGTGCAAGCCCCCGGAACCGCTCAGATAGGCGTCCTGCTGGCCATCCTCGCGAAACTTACCACCGGCGTGCAGCATCGTCAGCACCTCGGTTAAGGCCGACATTTTTACGTCGGGTTTGTACTCCACCGGAATACCGCGCGCGTTATCCTGCACGCTGGCCGAGCCGTCGCCGTGCAGCGTTACCTGGATGGTATCGCCGTGACCGTTGAGGATCTCGTCAACAGCGTTGTCAATCGGCTCCATGAGCAGATGGTGCAGGCCGTACACGCCGTTGTTGCCAATGTACATCCCCGGCAGGCGGCGGACCGCCTCCAATCCTTCCAGGCGTTTGATATGTTCAGCACTATAGGTCGTTGTTGTTGCCACTTTTCTCTCCCCAAAGAAACTGGCTTAATTATAGCACAAATGTTCCTTCTTGACCAACTCCCGTTTGCGAGTTTCACATAAAGCCTACTGTTTTACTTTCTCCATGCCTATACTCAAGTGGGCGGCTTCCTGAGTGAAACAAGAGCTATCTTTGGATAACCCTTATAGCTCAACTGGCTTCATAACTGGAGCGGTTTTGGAATCCTTTTAGGTTATAAACCTGGCGTGATAGGCAATTAGAGTCGATTTAAACCCTTAAACCTATCTTTTGGTAGATTATCAATTGTTCCTTAACTGGTATACTAAATACGTCCTTGTTTCAAAACTGCGCAAACTGCAAGATTGTACACGATACGAAAAGGGTACAAAAATGAAAACTAAAGAAATGATCAATCACAACCCGTCGAGCCAGGCGGCTTTCGGCCGCGCCGTTGTCATCGGCAGCGGTATTGCCGGTTTGACCGTGGCCCGGGTGTTGACCGATTACTTTGCCCAAGTCACCATCATCGAACGGGACCGCCGGCCCGATACCCCGGAAATACGGCGGGGCGCGCCGCAGGCTCGCCATGCCCACACCTTGCCGGTGCGTGGGCAAACCCTGCTGGAAAAGCAGTTCCCTGGACTAACGGCTGAATTGGTTGCCAACGGCGCGGTGGCGATCAAGGGCGGCAGCGAGATCGCCTTCTTTGTCGCCGGGGAGTGGCATCAAGTTCGGCAGCACGGGGCGATTGTGTCTATCACCTGCAGCCGGCCCTTGTTGGAGCATGTCCTCTATCAGCGGCTCCTGGTTCATCCCAAGATTCGCGTTATTCAGGAACACGGCGTGACCGGCCTGAATGTTGACCGCAAGGGGCGGAAGGTCACAGGCGTGCGGCTGCGCGGCCGGGCCGGTCTGTTTCCCTCCCTAACCAACCTTCCCGCCGATTTGGTCGTGGATGCCAGCGGGCGCGACTCTCAAACTCCGCACTGGCTGGCCGATTTGGGCTACAGCCCACCCCAGGAAACAACCGTCAACGCCTTTGCCGGGTATGCCAGCCGGCTGTACCGGCGGCCTGCCGACGCCGACCCGTCGTGGAAGACCCTCTATATCCGGCCAACGCCAACCAGCAGCACCCGCGGCGGGGTTATCATTCCCATCGAGGGCGACCGCTGGCATGTGACTCTGATCGGGATGGGGGCCGACTATCCTCCGACCAGTGAAGACGGTTTTCTGGCCTTTGCCCGCAGCCTGCCCACGCTGCAGTTGTACAAGGCCATTGCGGCCGCCGAGCCGCTGACCGAACCCTGCGGCTACCGCCAAACCCAAAATCGGATGCGCCATTACGAGCGGCTGCCTCGCTACCTGGAAGGGCTGCTGGTCTGTGGAGACGCAGCTTATACCCTGAACCCGGTTTACACCCAGGGTATGACCGCAGCAGTAACGGCCAGCCTTGCTCTGGATCATACCCTGAATGGACACAGCAGCCAGCACCGTCCCGGCGATCTGACCGGCCTGACCGCTGCCTTTCAAAAACAATTAAGCCGGGCCATGGCCGACTTGTGGCAAACGGCAACGGATCAAGATCGGCGCTGGCCGATGGTCGAAGTTAACGAACAGGTTGACCTGGCCCATCGCCAACGCCAGCAGCTTGTGGCCCACATCGCCCAGGCATCGCCGCAGCGGCGGGAGCGCACGATCAGCAACACCGGGTTGGCTATAGGTTACAGTTAGGATTGAAAAGGGCATCGAATTCCTGAAACCCCCGACCCAGGAGTTCTACGGGATTGAGGCGCTTTTCAGAGACGGCTGCGGCAACTGGTTTAGCCTCACCCAGCACTCGACTGAAAGTGCGGAGAAGTAAGCCCGTCCCTTTGAGCCGAGAAGTACTCTAAAAGTTAGTACCCTGGTTGACAAAATGCCCGTTCGTAAAAACGGGTATTTTTTATTGGCCGGGGGAGCAGCAGTCCCCCTCAGACCTCCTTCGTAAATAGAACGGTTGGTGTACGGGCGACCCTCGCGGTCGCCCCACGCGGGGCAGGCGCAAGGCCGTGCCCCTACATATTTTCATTATTGGTGGTGTGCCGTCAGGCTCGTGAACACTCCTATGAATTTTGATGATGAGCTTTGTCTTGTTACCAGGGAGTAACTATGATACAATTCAACCTGCCGAAACGACTTCTGGCTGGTTGCCGAACCGGAGAGATTCTTTAGCCACTTGCTCCAGTCAGAGTACAAGGTTCCTGTTATACTTTTCTTTGGGGGGAAGAAAAGTACTCTGCTTTCCATACGAGTTTTTGGACGCTATCCCGCTAAGAATTTCGCCATAAAATGCAGCCTGAGGAAAGGTGATGAAACTGAAACCTTTATCGCTCTGGTCTTACGGCCTGGCGGTTTTGTTGGTCGGGCTGGCCACCCTCCTGACCTTCTTTTTTTCCTCATTTCTTGAACGGACGGTTTTTATCCTGTTTTTTGCAGCGGTGATAGCCAGCTCATGGTATGGCGGCCTTGGCTCTGGCTTCCTGGCCATCATCCTGGCAGTTCTAGCCGGTATGTATCTTTTTTTACCCCCGGCCTTTACTTTTACCCTGGCGAGTGTGGATGAGGTTATACAGATTATTCTATTTGTGCTGGTTGCGTCGCTCATCAACTGGCTTACGGAAACACGCACCCGGCTGAATCGCGACTTAAACCGCCAGGTATCCGAACTGCAAACCCTGCTCGATATTTTGCCCGTCGGCGTTTGTGTGGCCCATGATCCGGAGTGCCTGGAGATGACCGTTAACCTCGCCGGAGCGCGCCTGCTGAATATCTCGGTTGAGAATAATGCCTCCAAAAGTGGTCCTCAGGGCGACCAGTTGCCATTTAAGGTTTTACAGAATGGGGTGGAAGTGCCCCCTCACGAATTGCCCATACAGTATGCCGCCGAGCACGATACTTTTGTGCATGACGTAGAGTACGACATCTTGTACCCGGATGGCAGGATCATCAATCTGCTTGAGTATGCCTCACCCTTGCACGATGAGCAGGGTCAAGTTCGCGGCTCTGTGGGCGTTTTTGTGGACGTGACCAACCTCAAGCAAGCCGAACAGGCCCAACGCTTGTTAGCCGAGATGCGGGAGCGTAACCGGCTTGCTCAGGAACTCCACGATACCGTTGCCCAGACTCTTGGTTACTTGAACCTAAAAATCGGACTCACCCATTCCCTGCTCGACAGCGATGGCATTGACAAGGCCAAAGCCAACCTTCAAGAGTTGAAACAGATAGTCGGCGAAACTTATACCGACGTGCGTGAGGAGATCTTTAACCTGCGAACCAAAGTGCTGTTGGGAATGAGCTTTATGGAAATGCTGCAGCGGTATATAGATAAATATCACCGCTTCTACAATTTAGATATCCAACTGATCCAGGAAGCAGACCCGGCCCTGTTTAACTTTCCCCCCGAAGTGGCGCCGCAGCTTATTCGCACCATCCAGGAAGCCCTCATCAACATACGCAAACACGCCCAGGTAAAGGCGGCCACCATCCGGCTGGGCCAGGAGCGGGGTCAGGTTCGCATCAGTATTGAGGATGAGGGGCAGGGCTTTGACCTTGACCATATTAAGGAGAAAACAGCGAGCTTTGGCTTGCAGATTATGCGCGAGCGGGTGCAGAGTGTAGGCGGCAGCCTGGAAGTTGAGACCGCTCCCGGACACGGCACCCGGATTATTCTGCATTATGGGGAGAAAAATGCCTTTTGAATATTCCCCTGCTTCAAACTTTTTTCAAACCGAGAGCTGGTATAATAGAATTAGCTTCCCCTTTCGGCAGCTTTTCTTCGATCCCTTGGTTCAAAAGCAGGAGACACATGAAGCTGCGGCAGTTCTCCTCATGGAACTCAGGTTGCTTGCGCGAGTAGGAGGAACATATTTTGACCAAAGATAGTCCAGACAGTTATCCTAGCCCCAGTAATAAATTACTGTACGGCGAGGGTATTCCTGGTGTGGAAGCCCTCGGCCACACCCTCATCGAGGCCTATGAAGGTGGCGTTCTGTTCTTTCTGGCGGTCGAGGTTGAATTATTTTTAAAGGACTACTTAAAAAAGAATGGCCTCCCTCCGACCCCCATTGATTTAGAAATAATGATAGCCGAAGCGGCCAAAGCAATGCTAGGCGAGTAATTAAAAAACAAACAGTGATAAGAAAAGCCACCCATCAGGCGGCTTTTTTATTTAAGGCTCATTTCCTCCCCCATTTCCCTTGGATTGGTTAAAAATCTGTAGAATTTGGGTGTCTCAATTGAGATTCCCGGTATAATCTCTCAGCCGGCTAATTCTTGCGCTCTGTTCAACAGCCGGACTGTTGCCGCTGCCAGCCGCGCTACCATTTCGGCCTGCCACACCTCCATCTCGGCCAGGACACCCCGGTAGGTTGTCAACATCCCCTGCACGGCTTGTGGGGCAGCGCCGCCTGGCCCGGTGCGCGTTTCGACAATAGCCCGGCTGTCCAAGACCCCGGCAAGCTGCTTCTGAGACAAGCCCAGAGGACGACCCATGACATTGTTAGCAGCCCAATCCAACAACTCAGCCTGCAACGGCTGCCCGGTTTGCAAGCCGACTCGAACTGCTTGCCCGACAATACGATGGGCCGTGTTGGCATCAATCTGGACCGTCAGCATGATAAACTCGGCCAGGTCGGTCGCGCTGCCATAACTTTGCTCGGCCCGGTGAGCCATAACCTCTTTATTGACCGTCAAACCGGCCAGGGTTCCGGCCAAAAGCTGCACAGCTTGCCGGGTCTGCTCCAGGGCCAGGGGCGCCCCGCCGTAGGCAAAGATACGGTTGTCAATCTGGCCTGAAGGCGTGACCTGATGGGCAGCAGCGCCGGCCAAGCGGCCAATCATTTCACGGGCAACGCCGCGCACAAAGGCCAGGCTGTAGGGATTCTTTTTGTGGGGCATGATGACGCTGATGCGAGAGTGACGGTCGGCCAGCTCAATAAAATTAAATTCAGCCGTAGCCCACAACTGCAAATCTTCGGCCAGGCGGTCGGCATTAGCTAAAAGGGCGACGGCGGTACTCAGTACCTCAATCGGCCCGTCCGGCTGCCACATCGCGTCACGGGTGTGCAGGATCAGCCCGGCAAAGCCCAGGAGTTCGGCCAGGCGGGCTCGATCCAGGGGCAGCCGGGAGCCATTGGTGCTGCCGGAGCCAGCCGGGCTGAGGTTGGTGCGCTCAAAAACGTCATGCAGGCGGTCCAGATCCCGCGTCATTGGCTGGGCAAAGGTTAGCAGGTAATGGGCCAGAGTGGTAGGGTGAGCAGTTTGCAGGTAGGTATAATCGGGCATGAGGGTGTGCAGGTGCGCCTCAGCCAGGTTAAGCAGCGCCGTCATCAAATCGAGCAGTGCAGCGGTCAGCGCCAGCAAACGCTCCCGCAGAACGAGCAGGTAGGCAATGGTGGTTACTTCACGGCGAGGCCGGCCCACCTGTAACCAGCCCGCCACCTCCGGCGCCTGCTGGCGCAGCACATACTCGCGGTTGTTGTACGCATCGCCACGCGCTGGGTCAAAAGGGAACTCGGCGGCGGGGATAGCATGCAGTTCCAACAGCACGGCCAGTAATTTGGCCCCGATTTCGGGGGGGATCAGGCCGATCTCAACCAGCATGACCGCATGGGCCAAATCGGCCAGGCTCATGCCCTCATAGAGCAACGGCCCATCCCCGGCTTCCAGGGCAAAGGCCGAAGTGATCAATTCCGGGGCGGGGCCTTCTTTCAGCCGGTCGCCCAAACCTAAGTGGCCGCTCGGTTCAGTCATTGGACAAACTCCTGGCATAATTTTACACTTTGTTTGATTTCAGCCAAACGGATGACTGCGCCGTAAATTTTGATCAGGCTCGGGTTGATAAGGCTTTGACTTTACCCCCTCCTACAGGGTAAAATATCACACTGTGATGGCTAAAATTCGCGTGTTAATTGCAGATGACCATCCGACCCTGCGCGAAGGGCTTGTGGTGGTGCTCAAATCCACCGGTGAAATTGAAGTCGTCGGCCAGGCTGGCAGCGGGCGCGAAGCGATCCACCTGGCCGAGCAGCTTCAGCCCGACGTGGTGGTGATGGATGTTCAGATGGCCGGCATGGATGGTATCGAGGCCACCGCTAACATCAGGCAGCGCGTCCCAACAACCCAGGTGGTAATTTTCAGTAATTTTGACCAGGATGAGTATATTTACCAGAGTCTCCGGGCGGGAGCCAGGGGTTATGTCCTCAAGACGAGCACGATTGAGGAACTGCTGGATGTTGTTCGGGCTGCGGCGCGGGGGGAGTCACTATTGCCGCCCAATATTGCCACCCGCTTGGTCGAACAGATTTCGACGATTGACAAGCGGCCTGACTTTACCCCACGCGAGGAAGAAGTGCTGGGCTTGCTGGCGCAGGGGTTACGCAATAAAGAGATTGCCGAACAACTCCACATTACCGAACGCACGGTTAAAAATCATATCGCCAACATCATGGCCAAACTGGGGGTTGAAAGCCGCACCGAGGTAATTTTGCAGGCGCTTAAAGAGCGGTTAATTGAGTTGGATTAAACCGTGTACTAAAGGACTAGATAATTATGTGAAAGACCGATAGCGCTATCGGTCTTTTCATGGGTTTAAATCTCCCATCTGAGCGATGACAATTATAGCTAGAAAGGAGTATGATAGCGACTGGTATATTACCCAAGTGAATATGGATTACCGAATATGAGATACTCCTTACCCAACTTCGTTTCCAATTTCTTGGTCTTATTAGTTGCCGTTATCCTCACCGGCCTGGTCCATGTCCTCCTCTCCGTTTCAAACCTCCAAGCTGCCCCTCCAGAGCCGCCTGTCGCAACTGTCATCCCTGCCCCCCCGCCTCCACCTGGCCCGGGAGCTGCCGCGCTCCCACCAGCATTTCCCTCATCTGATGATTATTTAGCCAATCCTGGCATCGGCTGGCAAGAAGGTCATACTTTTGATAACCCGCTCCTGCCCGAAACTACCGCCTACCGCCGGTCTCAGTACAGTTGGCAAAGCCAAAACCCGGCCGAAAACAGCTTTGACTGGTCCAAAGTGGACGCTGACTTGCAAGCGATGGCCAGCCAAAAAAAACAACTCTCTTTTCGCATCTACACCATGCGCAATGTTGCCTGGGGCAGCCATCAAGTACCCCTATGGGTCCTCAATCAGGGTGCGGTCATTCTGCCCAGCGGCGAACCGGACTACAGCAACTGCGTTTATCAAGTCCAATGGGCCAAGTTTGTTGAGGCCATGCGCCAAAAGTATGATGGCAATCCCAATATTGCTTTCATTGACATTTCCGGTTATGGCAACTTCAACGAGTGGAGCTGGCAGGAACAAACTAATGTAGACAATGGCAGTCTCGATGCCCAGGCCAGACGTCACCTGGCTGATATGTTCATCGGCGGCTCGGGCATGGTTCAGTGCCGCACCGCCGACGGCCAGCTTCAGACAATCCCCTACAGTTACCCCGGCTTCCAAGAGACACAGCTCCTGATGCCCTACGCCGGCATTGCCCAATCAACGCGTTATGTGGCCGGACGCCGCGCTGATGTGGGTTTTCGTCACGACTGCCTGGGTTCGGCCAGTCATACGACCAGCATGATGCAGAAGGTGGGCGATGTTATCGCCCAAGTCTGGCGGAACGCGCCCGTTGTTTATGAATTTTGCAGCGGCAGCACCTCGGACACGGCTTTCATCGCTAACGCCGCCGATATTCTCAGGCGCACACACGGTTCAATTGTGCATGACAACCTGGTGGGCGACCGGTCCGCCCCGGTGCTGGCCACACTCTTAAATTTTGTTGGCTATCGCTTCGTCCTCCAGCAGATCAATCACCCCACCTACATCGAGTCGAATGACGATTTTACTCTATCTATGACCTGGGCTAATCTTGGCACTGCCCCGGCTTATCCCAAAATGGGCCAGGATTTTGAACTGCACTTTTACCTGATAAAATCCGAAGCCGTAGTTAAGGATTGGGTCATCAACACCGATATCGCCGCTTGGATGCCAGCCGATCCTCTGCCTGGCCTGCCACCGCCTCAGATAATTAACCAGACTTTGCGCTTCCCTGCCAGCTCTCACTCAAAATTTTACGTTTCCAAGGTTGCCATTATTGATAAACGCACCGGCAAACCGATTAATCTGGCTTTGGGTGTTCCGGATGGGCAGGGTCGTTATTCTGTTGGCGGGATGATTGTGCCTGGGCCAGATATCAAAACCACTTTTCTGCCTTCCATTTCCAGGTGACAGGCACTTTTAAACACTAGCTGTTCAAATAAGCTCAATGAGTAGTCCGATAAGTGCCTGTCACCTTAATCCCGATAGTGTTTATGCTAAACCCACATCTCCTTGCAGGCCGACAAAATAGGCGCTTTCCGAGGTCAAGAGGGTCTCAAGGCGCGGGTTTGCCTTTAGATATTCATTTCTTTCAGCTTTTAGTTGGAATAACCCCAATTTGCTGAGATGGCTATCCACATGGGGATTAAAGTGCGGAAACGAGACCAGATCAATCCCATGAGTTTGGGCATACCGGCGGCTGGCTTTAATCAATAAGGCCACCTGCCCGCTTTCGGCCGGGTCAAGCCACAAATCAAGGCATTCCAATATTTTCAGGGTGTGCCTTTTACTCGATTTGAGGCCAAAAATAGCATAGCCAACCAACTGTTCACTTTTATAACAGCCAAAGACTACTTTCTTGAGAGCCTGATTTTTGAAACAATGCCAGTTTATAATTTCGGCGGTACGGAGGTTGGTGGTGGGATATAAATCTTTGGTCCTTAGCCACAGTTGATCAAATGAAGCATCTGCTTCCGTAATTTGTTTGACCCTGATCGCCCCCGTTTCCGCCAACTTTCTTAAGCGCATTCCTTGAATAAGATTTACCGCAGGCGCTAAAATCTTGGCCAGCAGTTGATTCCCCCACTTAGAGCGGATAACATTTTCAAAATTGATAATAACTAAACTTTGGCGGCTTTCAATCAGGCCGGGAATGAACTGGAACTTTAGGGCTTTGAGAATCTGGACCACTTCCTTATTGGGGGTGGTGTTGAATAAGATGGACTGCCTGGCGGCGCTCAACAGCCTGGAAAGCAGGTTCATACTTTGGTGGCGGGCCTCTGGTAAAACTCGCCAGGTGGTCGAGTTGAAGACCGTCATCGTTTGGCCGCCAAGTTGAAAGCAGGTTGGGATGCTGCCCAGAAACCCGACAATTCTTCCCTCTTCGCACAAAAGCCAGCCCCTTTCCAGATCATTGGAAAAGGCGGGGTTGTCCTCCCACCAGAAACGGAAATTATTCAGCCAAAAGGCCTGGCTCTCGCTTTCAGGGTAAAAACCGGCCAAAAATGAGGCCAATTCGTGATAATCGGATGGCGTAACCGTGAGGAGTTCAGCCATGCCTTTCCATCTCCACCAGCTCAACCAGGCCGTAAGTGCGGCTAAAAAGCCAGGCGATCCTGCGGCAGCCAAAAGCCACGGCCGGCACCGGCCGGGCAATGCAGTGAAAGCCGTATTCCCGCCCCGTTTGAATGGCCGCTTCGATATCCGGCACCCGAAAACAGAGATGAACTAACTGCTGTCCTTTTTTCAAACTCAAAGCAACCGGCGTCTTCTCGCCCAGCGGTTCAATCAGTTCTACTTTTACACCGCTCATGCGGATAAAGGCAACCGAAACCTTCTGAATGTCATCGCTAAATACGGCTGCTTTGCCGTCGCCGTTGAGCGTATTTTCAATCGAGTGAACGGCCAGCCCGACATGATCGAACACGGCATCCTCCCCAAACATATTGAGTTCAAACATATCATTCTCTCCTTTTATTCGCTGAGCGCGATTTGCGGCGGGGTGGGATAACTTCGATCAAGCTGCCAGATAAAAATGTTATCCCCATTTGCCGCCATGCCCGACTGTTCAAAAAAGCTCAGGCAGGGTTTGTTCTTGGGGGTGGGGATATATCTAGCATAAACTTCGGTCAGGCCCAGCGCCCTGGCATGATGGATAACGGTGGCTAACATCATTTCTTCCACCTTGCGACCCATCACCCGGCAGCTCAGCACAAAATCCACGATTCGACCGGCTGTGCCTTCAATCTCAAGACTGGCAATGCCGGTCAGGCCGGTATCGCCAAACCTGTCTGAAACCCGAAACGTCCACAGCCGATGATTTTCCTGGCCGGCCCAATCGGCCAGTTCTGCCTCGGTCATGCGCCGGGTGGTCAGGTTCATTTGATTGGTTTTATTCAACAGTTGCGCCGTTCTGGATAGATTAGTTTCATTTAATGCCTCGCGGGTGACCACCAAATTTAAGCTCTTCAACCACTCATCCAGCGAACCGACTACATTTTTTAACCCCTGGCGCTGCCGCTCGGAGACATACATGCCTGCCTTGGCCAGGTCTTCCTGGCTCATGAAAGGCGTATCAAAGCAGCGAAGACTAAGCAGGGCGCTCTTATACAACATTTTGTCTGGCGGCCACTCCGGCACCAGGACTTCGGGCAAAGCCTCCCGGACCCTGGCCCGTTCAATCGGATTGTCGTCAATAAAAACCACTGATTGCAGCCCCAGATTCAACTCTGAAACCAAATCCACGATGTTTTGAGCTTTATCCTGCCAGTTAATCTTCCAGCCAGCAAAGTCCTCCAGCCTCAGCGCCATCTCCGGATGGCGCTGGATAGCTTCCAGCGCAATAGTTTCCTCATTTTTGCTGACAATCCCCAACAAAATGCCGCGCCGGGTGAGCGCCTTCAGAGCAGTTTGAAAATCGGCATACGCTTCGCCCAGATGATCGTGCCCGCCCAGGCGGATATTTTCCCAGCCAACATCGCCGACAATCCCGCCCCATAAGGTATCGTCAAGGTCGAGGATAATTAACTTCCTGGCCCGGCCGCTGATGCCGCTCAAGGCCGACTTAATATCCCTGGTTGCTTCGATGAAAACTTCGTTGCTAAAGGGAATCTTAGCCATGTACCACAACTTGGGGTTAAAGGCATTCTTACCGGCAGCATTGACCCAGCGCTGGGTATCGAGGACATAAATGTTTGAGACCCGCGCTAAATTTTCGGCCAGCCTGAGATTCATCCGCATTAAGGTTTGGGTCAGCCCGCCGTTCTTCAAGTCGAGCAGCCCTAAACCGCGCTGGTATGCGGGCAGAACCCAGGTTGGAACAAAAACGGATTTGAGCCGATGACGCATTTCCAGCAGCAAAGCGCAGTAGGCATCCACCTCCGCCAAGATAGTCTCAATGGCGCTGCCTTGATAGGCCAGCATTGATCTGAAAGACTCGCTCACACTTTCCGGCTGCGTCCAGACGACGGAAAAATCGGGCTGACTTTGCCAGCATGCCAAATCCGGCTGCATCAGCACCGGCATCACTTGCCCAAAGGGCGCAACGGCAGCCTCGACTGGCGGGGCCTCACCCTCATTGTGCAGGAACCCGGCTAAATTACTGATATTAAAATCCGAGATAAGCAAGCCCTTATATGTGAGTCTGTCCATTGGCTTCCTGCTCTAACAACAAAGAGAGGTGATTAACCAATTTACCCACACTGGTAAAAGGGCTGTGTTCTTCGGGTAAGGCCATGCTGTCTGCCAGGGTGATGGCGGCCCCGTCAAATTTTTCTTCAATTTTCTGCTCTGTGGCGACAATAAAATTGACCAGCCCCAACGAGTCCAACCGGCCTGATTTACCAAACAGGGGCGTATCAGCAGATTTTTCAAGGCGCTGCTCTGCGGGCAAGAGTTGATTGAGTTCGTCAATAACCTCAAAAACTGTTTGGGTGATTCTTTCTTGGTTTGTCATTTTTTCTCCTGATAGATTTGTCATTAGAGTAACCAGCCAACAAGTAATTTAATTAACTACCCTCTGGTCTTGTCCCTTCACGGCGCTGTGCTCGCTGCCACAGCGTAGTTTGACCTCCGGTCACGCTCCGATACAGGCCGATAAGCGCGGCCAGGTTACTGTTGACCAAAAAAGCGGGTAAGTAAAGCAGTTTAGCCAGCCGGCCCTGGCGTTTGCTCTTCTGGCCCAGCCAAGCCAGCCCGTAAAAAAGTAATTGTCCCAGCAGCATGATCCGGTTAAAAGGTGGACCCAGACGGAGCAGCACCCGCTTTCCTGACTGCGGCGGCCGCAGGACTGTCGCCAGATTGCTGAGCAAAGCGCCGATCATCGCCAGTGGCACCAATGGGCGCAGAAATTTGTGCGATACTACCTGCCAAACCAACAGCGGCTGGCGTAAGGGCAGCAAGCGCGGAGCCAACGCCATAGCCTGGTACCGCCCCGCTACAATTCGCGCCCGCCGGGTCATCTCGTCTCCCGCCGAAAGCGAGACGCGCTCCCACGAGCGCGCCTGGGGCGTGTAGATAACCCGATGGCCCCGCTGAATCAGGCGGAGGGCCAGATAAAAATCGTCATTAATGATATTGTCCGGCGGTTGTTCAAAAAGATCGCGCCGGATAGCTAAGACTTCGCCGGCAACTCCGGTGCAGCAGCCCAGCCGGGTTTCTTGCTCTTTGATGAAAGACTCGTAGCGCCAGTAGAGTCCCTCCGACTCCCCCAGAGCGCCATCGCCACGCATGATTGACTTGGCCCCGGTTACAGCCCCAACCGTCATGTCGGCAAAAGGCGTGACCAGCTCGCGCAGGGTGTGGGCTTCATACATATTGTTGGCATCGGAGAAGACCACAATCTCGCCGCGGGCCTGAGCCATGGCCCGGTTAATGGCAGCCATCTTGCCCCTGCGAGGCGGACTGTAGCTCAACTCCACCCCGTTTTCGACATAGCCCTGCACAATTTCAGGAGTCCGGTCGTTAGACCCATCGGCAGCCACCAGGATTTGGAGCCGTTCGCGCGGGTAATCGAGGGCTAAGCAGTTATCCAGTTTCTCGGCAATAACAGCCTGCTCGTTATGAGCCGCAATCAACAAGGTAACCGCTGGCGTAGCGGGCTGGTAACGCCGTGGCTTGGACCTGAGCTGGGCGAGTAAGATCAACAGCAGGGGATAACCCAAGTAAGTGTAGACAATGTTGCCGATACATAACCAAAAGAATTTACCCATTACCTCTTACACTCCACATGTCATTTAGCCGGTTAACCGATAAATGGGACGCCCGCCGCTCTGCCGGCCCAGATAAGTAACCTGTCAGCAGCCTGCTCCAGACGGGCCAGCCAGTTGGGATCAAAGCGTCGGCGGGTTAATCGGATCAATTTGCGCAGGCTGGTTTTGGGGTAAAGCAGGGCATTATCCAATCTATTTGTATGGGTGATTAATTTTGTAATTGAGGCCAAAATCCAACCATACCTTTCCTTCTACCTACTTTCAACTTCTAACTGTAGATCGCTAAAGTCCTGTTCAACATTTCAGCCGGGTTGAGGCGCTGTTGTAGATAAGCAAAAGCAATCTGTCCCATACGCCCGGCTGCCTCCGGGTGGTCCATGAGCCAGCCCAGCCCTTGGGCCAGAGCGGCCGGATCGGCTGGCGGCACCAAAAAGGCAGTATGGCCGTGAGTCAAAAGTTGGGCCATACCCCCTACCTGGGTCACCAGCAGCGGCAGGCGCTGCGCACAAGCTTCCAGCAGCGCAAAAGGCAGACCTTCTGAGAGCGAAGGCAAACAGAAAGCATCGCTGGCGCTTAACAGGGCGGGAATATCATCCCGAAAACCGGCAAAATGAACCCGTTCCTGCAATTGAGCCTGGCGAGTCTGAGCTTCCAGGTCGGCCCGTGTCCGGCCGTCGCCGACGATGAGGCAGCGCAGGTGAGGTCGTGCGGGTGCAAGCTGGCGGAGAGCCTCTAACAAAAAAATGTGCCCCTTGACCGGCTCAAGCCGGGCGACCACAATCACCACATACACCTCTTTACCCCAACCCAACGCTCGCAAGAGCGGATGCTCTTCTCGCGCTGCAGGGAGCGGGGTCAGGGAGAGACTGTTATGAATCAGGGCAATCCTTTCTGAATGAATCCCCAAACCTTGTAAGTAACTCTGGACAGCTTCAGAAACAGCCACAAACTGCGCCCCCCAGTGAGCATTGAGCCGTAACACCTGCTCATACAGCCGCCCCTTGAGCGAGCCGGTATGTTCCAATTTATAGGCGCTGTGTACGGTAGATATTTTTTTGGGTACGCCGGCCACCATCGCCGCCAAGTGTCCCCAGAATTGGGATTGAACATTATGCGCATCCACCACCCGATAACCTGCCTGCCGGATAGCGCGGGCCAGGAAGAACAAAAGGCGGCCATCACCCCGGCCAAAAGGCACAGGCAATGAAACCAGGCGGTTGGCCTCCAGTCGTTGGTGCAGCGGCGACCCGGCCAGAGTAGCCACGGCATAGGGGTATCGCCCGTGCAGTGATTTAGCAGTATCAAGTACCCGCACTTCTGCGCCACCAAAGGCTTTGGCCAGGTCAATCAGGAGGATGGGTTGGGTTTGTTCTACTGTTTGGGTCACTCTTTTCTCCAAGAAGTGTGCCGTATCTGAGCCATCACTTTTTTAGAACCGCGTTAGTGCTGCAATTTCTTGGCGGGTTAACTGCCAATGCTCTCCATTGGGAAGCCAATCCCGTGGCAGAGTCAGATTAAATTCGTCTGTTCTATTAGAAGCCTGGGCTAGCCAACAGAATTGAGCGCTTGCCCCGAGCAGTTGGACAGGTACAGAAATCAGGACGCTTTGCCGGTCAACCTGGCTGTCTAACTGGGTGGCCTGGTTCCAGAGCCAATCATGTTGCTCCATATTCCAAGCGACGACGCTGGCCCGGCCTGTCTCATGGTTATATCTCACTCGATACTCCGCCCCCCGAAATTTAACCTGTTCCCCTGTCTCGCCATAGCAGTCACGATCAATGAAAAGGGTGTATTGCAGCGGCTGGCCGACCGGACCAATTGCGCCAGCAGTATTGAAAACAATATCGAACGTAGCGCCATTTGCTTGAAAGGCCACACTCGTTAAATCATAATCGGGCAAAGGGACATCACCCCTTGCGTCAGCTACAGCTTGTTGGGGACTATTTAGCTGCACCACCAGGTCGCCGGAGATAAGTTCCTCCTGGGCAGGGATCACCAGCCCGGCATCGCGGCTTGAATTCTTCCAGCTTGCCTGAGCGCGGGTGGTGATGGCCGGCCGGGTGGGGTTGGTAACAGAAACTTTAAAGAGGAGCGGCTCCACTTCGGTCTGGCGGGCTAACTCCAGGATGAAAAAGGAGGCTTCTTGACCATCAAAACTGGCGGTGAAAGGAGGCGCGGCCTCAGCCGATACAAAAGCCGTTCCTTCCGGGAGCGGCACGGTTATTTTTAAGTCCCACATGCGGGGCCGCCCGACGGCTCGCGGATAGAGAGCGTAAGTGATCACCCCATCGGCCAGAGTAGCTTGCATGCCCAATTCCAAACGGGGATTGGGGACCGGCTTCCAGTTTAAGACAGGCCGGGTGGTGTCATAAGAAACTACTTCAGTTAAGTAGCCACCAGGATGGTCTCCCTGCCAGTTAACTTGAGCCTGCGTGGTGAAAACGGTCAACGTTGGATCGGTTACCTGGACGGTGAAGAATGCATTCTCTATATAGCGGTCGTAAACGGCAGTGGAGAACGTAACGCTTTGCCTATCACTGCTCACGTTAATCCCCGCTGGCGCATTGCCTTCCAGGAAGCGAGTCCCCTCCGGTAGAGGAATCGTGATGGTCAAGTTAGCCAGGGGCCACTCAACCCGGCTGTACAAGTTTACTTTATAAGTCATTTTGCCGGCAGCATACTCCGGAATTAAGTCAAACCAGAAGGGGGGCCAGGGTTCCTGGGCCAAAACGCGCCCTTGCGGGGAAGCAAGGATGATCAACAAGGCCAGAGTGCTCACCAGCAGTTTTAACTTGAATAGATGGTTAGTTGTAAACATTTGTCTATAATCCTCATTATGGCCCCCAAGAGATTCGTTCATTCGTCCAGGCGCGGTCGCCGGCGCCCCAGGGGGTATCGGTGGGGAGATCAAATAACTTCTGAGCCGGGCCGCTGGCGACAGGGGCAGCCCAGACCGCCCACGAGCCGGCCCGATCCGAAACAAAGGCGACCCACTGGCCGTCGGGTGAAATTGCCGGGAGACCATCCTGGGCGTCGGGGCTGTTGGACAAATTCTGCAAGCCAGTCCCATCCACGTTGATCCGATAAGCTTCCCAATTTCCGTCACGCTGAGAAGTAAAAGTCAGCATGTTAAATTTGGCGTCAGCCGGGAGGTCGGTGGCATGCTGGGTCAGTTGAATGGGAACTGCCCCATCACTTGAACCCCTGGTGGCAGCCGCATTCACCAGATAAATGCCACAGGTCCCAGCCCCAACCGAACCAGAGCAGCCTTGATAAGCGATCATATCCCTACCCGTCCAGACCGGATGGCTGGTAGTTAGGGTATCCGCCGCTGTATGGAGAACCAGCAGGCCGAGGTCCGACAAATCCTGGCAAGGCCCTTCTCCGGTCTGTCGTGGCGGCAGTAAACTGCATTGGACAAAAAGGTGAGAGGGTTGGGCCAGGTCAGCAGTATTTTGATACACAACCTGCTCTCCACGGGGGCTGTAGAACGGAAAAGCATCCAGTGAACCATCGCTCACTTGCTGCTCCATCCCTGTCACGAAATCGTACTCGTGGATATTTTCCACAGCGCTGTAATTTTTGAGCACGTAACGAACGGTGCGGCTGCCGGTCACACCCTGCTCATAAAAATTTTCCCCGGCCACGCTCTCGTGGTTGGTCAGCAGTTTCTGGCCGTCAAAGCGAAAATTGGGCTGGCGCGCATGGGGTATTCTGACCAGCTCCCGGCCAGCCGGCAGGGCAAAAATAGACACATCATAAAAACCGCGCGCGTTGTTAAGGGCTATCGCCAATTTGCCCCTGATCGGGTTGGGGGCAATGGAGCCAATTTCGTGCCGGGTTAAAGCGACAAAAGTTTCGTTAGGCAGCCAATCGCTGGGCAGGTTTGCAGGCAGGGCTTCAGCGATAGGCCGGGTTTGAACAACCCAGCAAAACTGCTGATTTAAGCTGATTAAATGATAAGGCAGCGCCAGGCCAATACTCTTGCCCTCAACCAAGACGTCTAACCGGGCCGCCTCCTCCCAGCGCCAATCTTTTGCTGCCGTGTCCCAGGGGGTGATCGTCGCCCGGCCGCTTTCAAGGTTATAATTAACTCGATATTCAGCCCCTCGATTCTGGCGGCGCTCGCCGGTATCGCCGCTGCAATCGCCATCAATGAATAGAGTGTATTGCCAGGGCTGCCCTACCGCCTCCACATTTTCAGCCAGATTAAAAGTAATCACCAGCGTGGCCCCGTTTTCCTGAAAAGCGATGCTGGTCAAATCGTACTCCGCTCGCGGAACATCGCCGGCCGGGTCAAAAATAACGCGCTGAGGTATTTGGGGCTGCATTACAATGAGCTTGTCGCTGGCTATCTGCTCTTTGGCCGGAATAGTGGCTCCAACCTCGCCCCCGGCATTCTTCCAGGAAGCCCAGACATGGGTGACCACCAAAGAATCGACCAGGCCCTTGGTGGACACCTTAAAGAGCAGCGGTTCGATTTCAGCTTGTTGGGCCAATTCCAGGGTAAAGTAGGACACCTCGCGGCCATCAAAGCTGCTGATAAAGGTAGGCGGCGCTTCGGCCGATAAAAAGGTGACACCCTCCGGCAGTGGTACGTTAATCCGGACATCCCACATCCGCTGCTGGTCTACCGCCTTGGGGTAAAGGGCATAAGTGATGACATCCTCAGCCACCGTCGTGCTGATCCCCAGTTGGAGCCGGGAAGGGGCAGATGTGTTCCAACTCAACAAGGGTTCTGGCCCCTGAGCCAGAACCGATTTTGGCCCTGATACCAGGGTTACGAGAAAAATAACCAGTCCCAGCAGCAAGTTTTGGTTATTAAGGATTTTACGCTCCATATCTCACCTCGGTCGTCCCAGCATGCGTGGCCCCCCCATCACTTTAGCCATGAAACGGGGGAGCGTATCTTTGTGATGCACAAAAATGCGCCGGATCGCCAGCGGCGTCTGTTGCGCTTCGTGCCAGTGCGCCGGCCCAGGGATGAGGGTGAAGGCAGCTTCAAAACCGGCCTGGCGGAGCATGTTTTGCAGGGCTGGGCTAAAATCTGGCGGCAGCCCATTAGGATAGGCAAAAGCTCTGACCGGCCGCCCTATCTCCGCTTCAATCCGCCTTTTGGAACCTTCAATCTCGCCGCGAGCCTGGGTTAGGGAAACGCGGGACAAAATAGGGTGGCTCTGGGTATGGGCGCCCATATCTATCCCGGCTGCTACCAGCAGCCGGACTTGATCCCAGGTCAGGTGCAGCCCGGCAAAAGCATCCGCCGGCAGCGCTACCCCCAACGACCGGGGCAGTTCTTTGACGGCCCGCGATTTGTCCGCCTCAGGAACTCGTTTCAGCAGTTTCAACCAGTTTGCCATCACGGCGGCCCGGCTTTGCTGATCGGACCAATATTGGCGGCCCAGCCAGGGTAAATCGGCTCCTTCCTGGGGAGTGTGATGGAAGCAGTAGGCAATCAGATCCCAGTAGAAAGGCGAGCTTTGCCCCATATAATCGGTGGCTAAAAAGATCACTGCCGGCAGGTTTCGCCGCTGCAAAACAGGCAGTGCATGATCGAGATTATCGCGGTAGCCGTCGTCGAAGGTGATCAAGAGGGGGTTAGGCGGCAAGAACTGCCGGCCCGTCAGCCAACCCAACACCTCGTCCAGGGCCACCACGTTAAAATGCTGCCGAACGAAATCCATTTGCGCGGCAAAGGCAGCCGGCGTCGCGCTGACATTCGGCTTGAAGGTGTCAAAGCCGGGGGCATGGGGGTCGGCAATGCGGTGGTAAGCTAAGACGGTCAAGCGACGTGGCCAAAGCCTGTGGGTGGCCTCGAATAAGCCCACTCGAAAGAGGAACTCCATGATTTTAGTCGAGTTTTTCTGCTGGCCGAGAACCGGATAATTTAGCTTCATTGCTTTGCCTCCAAACCCTGGCGTATTTCGTTAGACTTTGCCTGCAACTGCGCTGGCTTTGTTTTTCGGATCAGTAGGCGCTGATAAACAGTTAAAATTTGGTTGGCAATAGGCTCCCAGGCATAGCGCGTTTCAGAAAGATGCCGGGCATAAGCGCCCATTTCTGCCCCCAACTGCGGATTGTCTACAATTTTCAGAATTGCGGCCGCCAACGCTCCAGGGGAGTTGGGCGGAACCAAAAAACCGCTCCGCCCTTCCTCAACAACCTCCGGCAACCCTCCCACCTGAGTGGCGATGACCGGCCGGCCAAAGGCATAAGCAACTTGCAAGGCTCCACTTTGGGTGCTGCTCCGGTAAGGATAGACCACCACTCGGGCCAGGCCCATCAAAGCCCCAACTTCCTCAACCGGAATATAGCGGGTATCGAAGATGACCGCTTCCGAGAGGCCAAGCGCAGTCGCCATCGCCTGCAGCTCGTTGACATCAACAAACTTGGAGGGAAAGCCGGCTACAACCAGTCTGGCCTGGCTCTCCTGGCGGACCAGGGCAAAGGCCTGGAGCAGCTCCGGCAGACCCTTGCTGGGGGTCAGGGTGCCAAAGAAAAGAACGACGGGTTCATCCGGGGCCAGGCCGTAACGCTGCCTTAACACTTCAGGGGGGACCGGCTCCGCGGCAGAAGTTAAGAAAAGTGTTTCGTTGCCATGAGGGATCACGTGAGTCAGTTCCGGTGAGATCGGAAAAAGCGACAAAAAACGCTGCCGGTTGTTTTCGGCATGGAGAAAGATAGCCGAGAAGTTGTCATAAATACCGGCGTAGAATGGGTGAGTCAGGCGAGCCCACAGACCATTACCTCGCTCGCGCTGCTCAAATTCGTGGCAAATCTGGGTCAAAATCAAGCCCTGCCGCCGGAGTCGAGCCAGAAAGAGGGCTTCAAAGGGAAAGCCGATGCTGCCAAACTGGACCAGATCGGGCTGCTGCGCCAACAAATAGTTCATCAAGCCAAGCCACTGGTAAATGAGTTGAACTGCCCGGCCACCCCGGCGTACCGTCCGGTAAGTTTTGCGCCAGGCCGCTGCCAGGCGACTCCGCGGAGGACTCATGGACTGGGCATCCCGCGCCCACAATTTCAGCCGTGGCTCGACGGTAAAGTTGTGGGAAAAGGAAGCCAGTTCATAATCCTGACTCGTGACCAGGGTGACAGAGGCGCCCTGCCGGGCCAGCGCCGTACAGAGCTGGTAAGCGTAATGAATCATGCCCCCGGTGGCCCGAGGCTCCACGACAAATAAGCGCATCAGCTTCTTGACCTCCCTCGCTGCGCCAAGAGTTCTTCATAAAGTCCGCCGAGCTGCTGCACCTGCGCCCGGATGTTAAACCGCTGTTCGACAACCTGCCGGCCTACCCGCGCCAGGTCTTGAGCCTGGACTGGATTTTGCAGCAATTGAAGACAGGCTTCAGCCAGGCGGGCCGGGTCGGCGGGCGGAACGAGCAGGCCGTTGCAGCCATGCTCGATCATTTCCGGGACGCCGCCGACGTTGCTGACCACAATGGGTTTTTGGGCGGCCATAGCTTCGGCCAAAACGGTGGGCAGCGCTTCGGTTAAGGTGGGCAAAACAAACAGGTCACTTAGCGCCAACAAATTGGGCACATCGTGCCGCGCCCCGGTAAAAATGACCCGCTCGGATAATCCCTGGGTTTTAACCGATTCCTTGAGAGGCGCTTCGTGCGGCCCGCTGCCCACCACCAGGTAATGCGCCTCAGGTACAGCTTTTAGAATCGCCGGCAGCGCCTCGATCATATACTGGATTCCCTTCAGCGGCCGCAAGACGGCGACAGTAATAAGCAGGGGCGCTTCCGGCGGTATGCCCAGGGCCTGCCGTTCGGCCCGCTGATGGCCGTTGCGGCTGTGAGTGAAAGGGGACAAATCAATCCCATTGTATAGAGTCATAATCTTATCGGGCGGCAGTTTGCCCCGCCGGATATGGTGTTGGCGTGTCCCCTCCGACACCGCAATGACTCGATCACAAAAATACCGGAGCGACCACCACTTGAGCTGGTTCCGCCAGTAGCTCCGGCTGCCCGGGGATGGGTTATCAAAGGTGTGAAGGGTCGAAACCGTGGGGATATTCAAGATACGACCGGCCAGACTGCCCAGGGTGTCGGCAAACCCCAGTTGGGTGTGGAGCAAATCGGGCTGTTGCTGGCGCAAGTAATTCAACAGGCGAGACAGGCCCAGCGGATCACGGAGATGGCGCAGCGAAATGGTATCCACGGGAATACCCGCGCGCTCAATATCCGCCGCAACCGGATTACCATCCCGCGCATGCAGGGCGCAGACACGCGGCTCAAAGCGGGTCGTATCAAAGTGCTGCAAGTAGGCGGCAAGCAAACGCTCGGCCCCACCCCAGCCCAGGGAGTCAATCAGCCAGATAATACGCTTTTGTTTCATAGTTGCCATAAGTTGCTGCTTGCATGCCGTAAGGATCAGGCCGAGCCTCCCCGGCGACCCTGACGGCGTCAAGCCAATGGTTAACAATACGCCTAAAAGCAGGATTGATCAGCAGGGTGCGCAAGGCGGTCTCCATGGGTGCAGCCCGGCCCCGAAATGTTTCGCCGATCACATTCAGGCTTTGGACCCACTTTTCAAAAATAAAGCGTCCCTCGTAGAGTGTCAGCGGCAAAAGAGCCAGCTCCTGTCCGGCCAGGTAGCCGATTAAAAAAGCCCGGATTAAAGCGCGGCTGACAGGGGGTGGCGGCAGCAGGCCGCCGCTCAGAAGCATACCGCGCCGCGTCTTCAAATCGGCGATAAATTTACCCAAATCCAGGTAGGGGCTGTCTACCCGTTCCAAAGCTGTATCCAGACCCAGCACGCCATCCTGCGGCTGAACAACTAAAACGTTGCGCAGGTGAAAATCGCCATGGGTCCAGACCTGCTCGTGATGATTAATTTGCCGGAGGGTTGCCAGCGTTTCGACCCAACGGGGCCAGCCTTCAGGGTTTACCCCCAAAGCACGCAGATTCTCTACCGCTGCCAGGAGGGCTTCAAACGTATGGGCCGGGCCAAAAACGCGTTCCGGGGGCACATGTTCGAGGGGGAGGTGATGAAACCAACGCAGCCAGCGCCCCACTCGCTCCATGATTTGGAGGGCACGGCGTCGTCCCTGGCCAGTCAAGATACCGCGAGTGGTAAAGCACTCATCGTAAAAGGCCCGGCCGCTGACAAAGTCCATGACCACCGCGTTGATCTCCGGCAAATAAGCGCGGGGCTGTAAAGCGGTTAGGGAGGGGTCCGGCTGCTGAGCGAAATGATGGAAGACGCGAGTCAATGTATTGAACTCACGCCGGCCTCGAATCAGCAGTTCTTCGGATTGCCAGGAAACTTCCGGGCTGGTTTGGTCGGGAAAACGAGCAATTTTAGCCACTAACTCACGTCGCTCTCCCGCATCAATCACATTGAGAAAATAGAGGGTACTCCACAGCTTTTCTAATAAAAGCGGCGACCCGGTCAAGTGCAAAAGAGGCGGGTCATGAGAGGTGCGCTGCTGCCACAAATGAGCCAGGACAGCTTCAGCCACCGTTTGAGAACTCAGATAAGATAAGGTCGGGTTTTCCATCATCATTTTTCTTTAATGAACAACATTTACCGGTCCAATCAAGTAGCGTCCCGCTTCATCTCGGCCAGCGATGGCCAGCGCCAAGACGGACTGCCGGGTAGCCGGGTCAACAAAAGCCAGTCGCAAATCGTATTGGCCGGCCGGAAAGGTAGCCGGGAGAGATAACTTGGCCGGTAAGGAAATCGTTTTTCCCGGCAGCCAATCTTGCAGATTCGGCTCCAGTTGCTGCTCCAGCACCGGCTGACCCTGAGCGTCAGTCAGCGATAAGACAAGGGGGTAAGTTTCGCGGTAGAGCGGCGCAGCACCCGTGTTCCGCCAGGTCATGTCAACAGAAAGGGTTTCGCCAGGGCTAACTTCTGAAGTGTAGGTGATCGCCCGAAGCACAAAGCGGTAACCGACTACTGCCAGCAGGTCCTCGAGCAGTTTATCGCTGCCCCGGCCGGTGAGATTATCGTGAATGAAGGAAGCGTGCATTTCCTGGGCAAAATCGCGCGCCCGGCGCAGAGACTCAGGTGTATCGGCCTTAGACGTCAGCTCAAAAATGATGGGGGCGTGCGGCCAGCGCTCCTCCACCCAGGTTCCGATTTCCCGGCTGTATCGCTGCTGGTGCTTGGCTGAGCCAAGTGCGTCGTGCCGGATGCCGATATCCTCGCGGCGGTTAAGCGCATAGCGCAGTGAGTCGGCAAACAAAGGCGTGTAAGGCATGACTAATTGAGTATGTTGAAAACCGGTATAACTATAAGGCACATGCTCAATTTGCTTGTCGGCGTTCAGGCAGGGGCGCATACCCTGGCTGCCAATGTACATATCAATGATGCGCCGGCGGGCATGCCAATCCAGCGAGCCAGGCTCCTCGTCATACTGCTCCGAGTCCCACTCGCCGTAGGTCCCGTATGAGCCAATATCTATAAAGGCAACCGCCGGGTCGCCGTCATAACGCTGGCGCAGGGCCTCGATGAATTGGCCGTGCGCTTCCAGAAAGAGGCAGTCACTATAGAGCGGCTCCGTGCTTCTGACGCCGTTGACCTCACTGTGACCGTCGGTAATGAAGGCGCCTTGTTTAACTAACCAGTCCGGCATGGTTTGGCCTTCGCCCCAGGGAGGCGGCTGGGCGGTGCGGATACGGAAGCTGAAATCGCTGCCGGCGAGCAGCGTGTCTGTGCGCAACTTTTCGATAAGACTCCAATCGAAAGTACCTTCCGCCGGGTTCAAGATGTTCCAATTAAAGCGTTTGTAAGCTACCGTTTCCACAAAGCGTTTGTTCCGGCGCTGGGTGTCTTGCCAGCCCATGCCTGGATTGGGAATGTAACCGGCTAACTGCTCCGGATAAATAGTCCGGACAGGGCGGGCCTGGGGATAAGATATTTCTGCCAGAGGCACAGCTTTTGAATGACTTTCTACCGTTGGGGTGCAGGCAGCCAGTAACGACAGGGCGCTCATAAACAGCCAGACCAAAGGGTGAAGCGGGTGAGATTTCAACGCTAACACAAAAAATTTCCGCTGCTTTACTTTAATGGCTTTTGGCTTTACGCCGGTTCAGAAAGTTGCCCAAGCCGGCAACCATGAGGCCGGCCACAATAAACCCTAAGGTCAGCAGGTTGACGTTAGTTTGCGAAGTGGGATTTTGAGGTAAATATTTTTCGGGAAGCTCCACTTCAGTTTGCGGCGCCGAAGCAGTGGGCGGCGGGACTGGAGTCGGTACAACCTCCAAGGCTACCTCTTCTGGTGGCTCTGTTACGGCCTCAACTGCACTGGCCAGCGGACTCCGGATAAATTTGGCTGAGTCGAACGACTCGACCTGTTCTGCCCGGATAAAAGCTACATCACCTCTCAAGTCGTTGTAGTAAATTGTGTCGTCAGTCAAGGCGTTAATGGCCCAGTCGACTCCTTCAGGCGTAGTTCCCGTAACAGCCAATATCACCTTCTTGCCCGGATTCCAGGGGGCCGGTAAAACTTGTAACAGGCCCAGACTAAACTTGTCAGGCAGGCGGTAAACTACGTTGCCTACTTCCTGGCGCAAATTATCCTCATCCGGCACAAAAGGCTGCGGCAAATTATCATTTATTTCGGCTAAGAGGGGATTGGTAGTTGGGCGGCCAAGAACAATGACGTGATATTGCTCAAGCTGATTGGTATCACTAACCGCGCCCAGCGAAACACGAGGCACAAAGCCAGCCCCTTTGCTTAAGTTACCCAACCAGCCGGCCAGACGAATGAATCCCCCTAACTCTTCCCGTGTGGGCTTCTCAGGCAGCGAAAACCAGGTGTCGCCCAGATCCGAGCGCGAAGCAAAGGGGGTGAGGGGCACGTCGAGCGAAGCCAAAATATCTTGTTCTTCGGTCTCAGTGTGCGGCAGTTCTATTTGGCTGGTGTCATTAATCCGCAGCCAGGCTAAATCCAGGTCGGGCAGGGCACACTCAGGGAGTTCTATACTCAGGCTCGTTTCAAATTCCAGCCGGTTATAAGCGCCCAATTGCAGGTCGGATTTGGGCAATTCAATAATTGCCTGCCGTTCACCCAGAACTGTTTGATCAATAGGTGCGCTGCCGACAGGCTCATTATTGAGTTTAATAATCAAACTGGAAGCTCCCAAGCGCAGCATGGTGGAGTGGGCATAGGATAGAATAAGTCGGGGTTTGTCCGTGATGCGCCAATTGGAGGGTATAAAAAAGCGGACCGAAACGCTTTGAGCATCAATACCGGAAAGCGTTGTGTCTCTGAAGCCCAGTTCGGCCAGGCTAAAAACGTCGCTGGATGGGGGGGGTGTTTCCGCGAGGATTTCGTGGAACTCTGAAATAACGACTAAATCACCGGTAAAGCCATAACGCGGCATCGAGACTGAAAGCGCCTGGGCGGCATGGGTTACGGCGGCCTCATTAGCGCCGGTAACGACGAGATAAACATGATCGGGGCTGTAATCGGATAGAACCTCTTGCAGGACACCATCATCCGGTAGAATCGGCTGATTGGCCGGGCCGGTAATGGCTGAACCGTCCGGGGTAAGGGTAGTGGGCAGGCGATGGCGCTGGTAGAGGTCCAGTATCAAAGCGTTCGCCTGGGGTTGGCCGATAATAACGGCGCTGCTTTGGGCCAGCCGTTCCGGCGTGGCCTCAGTGGCGGTAATGATGTCCAGAGTTACTTCATTAAAAGTGCGATTACCCAGGGTGGCGGCAATCGAGGCAGCCGCCGCTAAATCGCTTTCACTATACTCGTCAGGGATAATCAAGAGAATCGACTCCGGCCCAAAGAGACCCTGTACCAAGGGCTGGGGAAAGTCAGCCAGGTTAATTTGCAGCGGCGCCAGCTCATAGTTGAAGTGGATAAAAGAATGGTCGTGGACGACAAAGATCGCCTCTTCTTGAAACTCATCGCAATTCCCGCTAAAGAAACTAAAGCGGACTTGATGCCGTTTCTGAGCAGGGTCGCCGATAGCGTCTTGTGGAATGGGCAGGCGTAGGGCTTGATTCATGCCCTTGGCCGGGATAAACGCGGTTAACAACGTGTCATTATAGTAGATATTGACCATCGCGTTGATTGAACCCGCCCTGGCCGGACCCGCGGGTTCAGCGGTCTCGTATTGCAGGTCATAATGCACTTCCAGGTAGCTCTCGCCCCCGATAAGGGTCCAGCGGTACGGGATATTGAAAGAAAATGATTGCTGGTCAATGGGAGAGCGTAGTTCCATGGTAGGTTGCTCGAGCAGAGTAAAGGTAACTTCGGTGACCCCCGCCTGGCTCTGCTCTGGGGGTACGGCCGTAACCGGGGCGACCGGCGTCAAGATGGCTGCCGGCGCTGGCTCCGGGGTTTGGGCATAGCCGGGCGATACAGCCAGGTAAAGCTGCGTTATGAAAAGTAACCCCAGGCAGCCCATTACTAAAAGTTTATAGCAGTGTTTCTTCATGCTTATCACTCCACAGCAAACGTTTATTTAACTCACCTCAACATCCCGGGCAGAACGCAAGGCCAGGGAAGGAGCCGACGATTTGGAGGCTAAACCGGGCAACCCCATCAAGCGGCCTGCCTTGAGCAGCAGTTTCCCCTCTAACAGCCACAAAACAGCCAGATAAGCCAACCCACCCATCATGCTCACCAGCAATAAGCGGACCACGGGCAGGACGGCGCTGGTTAAATACAAGGTGGGCAGGACCAACAACGTTAGGGCCAAGCCTCCCCAGAACGCGGGCATGAGTTGCCGGAGAATATCCT
Organism: Anaerolineales bacterium; assembly: GCA_015075185.1. Lineage (GTDB taxonomy): Bacteria > Chloroflexota > Anaerolineae > 4572-78 > J111 > DSQQ01. Next base: position 236,173 of record JABTUW010000002.1, read on the forward strand.
CTATCTTAACCTGGACAAACCAGGTGGCGACCCACAAGCGCAGCCCCATGATGACCGTAGCAACTACTACATGGCCCACGGCCACGCCGACCAGGCCAAAATGAGCGCCATACCACAGGGCTGGAACCAACAGGACTAATTTCACCAGGCCCAGCTTAATTAAAATATCGGTCCGGCCCACGGCCTTATAGATGTCGCCCACATTAAAAGCAATAGAGCTGACCAGCGCGAACAGAGCCAAAACTCGCACCACCGGAATCGCGGCCAGCCATTTTTCGCCAAAAATGACCTGCACCAGGGGTTCGGCGGCCAGCATCAGGCCCAAACAGATTGGAACCGTAAACATTCCTACAAAACGCACGACGGTTAGAAAGCCCTGGCGCAGGGTATCAGGTTGGTCTTGCACCGCGGCATAGGTCGGGAAAATAACCTTGGCCATCACCCACAACATGTTAAGCACTAACAGCTCAGGCAGCCGATAGGCCAGGGTGTAGATGCCGAGGGCCGTATTGCCAAAGAACCGGCCGACAATGAGATAATCCAGGTTATCAATAAGATTGGTGAGCGCCTGAATACCGGTCATTGACAAACCAAAACTCAGCATCGTTTTGGCCAAGTCCCTCCTGACAGTCAGCCAGGGCCGCCAGGGGAAAACGGACCAGGCCAAAATCACCGTAGCCACAGCGCTCACCAATTGGCCGATGACCAAAGCCCAGACCCCAAAACCAGCCAGGGCAAAGCCAATTGAAACCACACCTTTGATAATCGAGTAGCCTATGTCGGGGATTAACTTGCGCCGGAAATTTAGCTCGCGCTGAAGCCGCACGATGTGAGTATCACTTAAAGCATTCAACACAAAGCTGAAGCTTAGCAGGCGTAAAATGGGTGTAACTAATGGTTCATTAAAGTAAGCAGCAATAAACGGCGCGACGCCTATCCCCAGCAGCGTCAGGGTAGAACCTAGCAGCAGGTTAAGCGTAAAAACGGTATCGGCGGCTTCCTCTACGTTTTGGCGGCGCTGGATCAGGGCCGCTCCCAGACCCAAATCTTTGAGAATGGAAAGGTAATTAACCGCCAGAACGGCGAAGGCCATCACGCCAAAATCGGCCGGAGTTAACAAGCGGGCCAAAATGGTGGTGGTCAGAAAAACCATGGCTTTGCCCAGGCCAAAGGAGGTATAGTTCCAAAAAACGGCTTGCCCAGCCTGCCGCGCCAGGTGCTGTGAGTCTGGCTTGGAGGAGTTGAAGGTCATGCGACGGCCAGGCCTCCTTCGACTGATTGGGATTGAGTCTTTTGCGACAGATGATCGGCTAAGTGGATCATGGCGACTCCCAAGGCCACTAACAACCATAAGTAACGCAGATAGTCGCCATGCAGGAAAAAGCTGCTGATCAAGTAAGCGATGACACTCATTTGTACTGACGTAATCCAGCCAGCCCACTGGCGATATCCCGCCAGGGCTTTTAACTTCCGGCGGGCATGGATTAACCCCGTCAAGAGAGACACAAACACCCCCCCAAATGTAATTAGGCCAAACAAGCCCGTTTCGGCGGCAATTTCCACATACAAGGAATGGGCCTTTCTGTCGCTGGTACGCTGCTCCAGCCCCAGCCGGCTGGCATACTCTTGATAGAAAACAGGATAATTGCCTACGCCAACGCCGAGGAGGGGATGGTCGGCAAACATATTCAGCCCAGTCTGGACCTCGCTGCTGCGGCCTCGAAAGGAAACTTCGGAATGGACCGTTGTTTCTTCATCGGTAAAAATGAAGAGAGTTTCCAGCCGGTCGGTAAAACCGGCAGGCAAAAACTGCCGGAGCAACAAAGTTGTCAGGACGATTAAAAGCAGCAGCGAAAGGTTGACCCGCCGTTCAAGGGCAATGAGGAACAGAATCAACAGCAGCGCCAGGAAGGCGCCCCGGCTGTAGGTGTTGAGGATGGCAAAAATTAGCAAAATGAATGATATGCCCGCAAAAGACTTCACCAGAAACTGCCGCTCATCCAACAGGCGATAGAGGGCCAGCGGCAGGATTGCGACCAGAATTTGCCCATAAAAGTTCGGATCGTCAAGGGGACCACTTAAACGACCGCGGTCTTCAGCCCCGGCGACGATTTGGCCCTGGATAAACTTGGAAAATCCCCAAAAGGTCTGGTCGGTATTACCGGTCAGGGCCTGGTAAGCACCCAGAGCGGCCAAAATTGTCGCCGCAACAATGATTAACCAGATGGCCCGCTTCCAGCTATCCGGCTGGGCGGCAAGGGGGTAGAGTACACATAGCAGAATCACGAAATCCTTGCCAAAGTCAACCACTTGCTCAAATGCCAAGTCTTGATCTTGAGCGATAAAGGCCGAAGCCAACCAGGCAGCGCCATAAGCTAACATAAACCGTTCCGTCCATTTAAGAGGCAGTAAAGGTTTGCCCGCTAAAAGACGGTGCGCCAGGACACTCAGGAAGACCAAAACAATAAGCGGCTTATTGATACCAGGCCAACCTTGATCGGTGAGGATGCTGGACATATTGGTAAAGACACTCAATACCAAAATGTACGCGCCCAGTGGGGGCCGCATCAAAATAGCTACCCCTAAACTTACCGCCAGTAAACCGGCCAGGGCGAGGATACCCACAACAGTGTGGCGGTAGCCAATGCTGAGCGCCAGTAGAACACCCACGCCTGTACCGACCAGGAGCAGGCTAATCAGGTTGGCTTGGAGCGAAGTGAGTTGGGCGGGTAGTTTTGTTTCCAACATTTTTCACGTTCCCGGTTTCTGAAAGGTCGATTCTGGCAGGTGAAGGATTGAGTATGAAAGGTCGTTGCCGGCCAATCGGTTGAGCTAAAATTCGGCGGAGAATGACAAATGTCAGGCCGCCGAGCAGGCCCACCATCGCCGCTAACAGCAAATCGGTGAGATGATCCGGAGCTATTGGCGCTGGATTAGCCAGGGCAGGATCGAGCCGACGTAACTCATAAACCTCCTGCAAACCCGTAATATATCCCAGGCCCGCCGTGCCGATGGCATTGGCCAGATCGGCGGCAAGGTCCGGCGATGGTCCCTCAACCTGCAACAGCAAAACATTGGAGTCGGGCAGGACCACCGAGTTGACTTGGTAGCTGGCCCTTATCTGGGGCGGCAGGTTAAGCGTGTCAGCCGCGGCCTCAAGAATAATGCGGCCTTCCAGAATGTTGGAATAGGTAGTGGCCAGGCTGGTCCGGGCAGTCAGGGTGTTGATGGTATAGACCAGGTCATAGGTATCGGCAATACGCACGCTGGGGTTCACCACAAAGGTAGCCGTGGCTTCGTAAGCCGGGGGTTGAGCGTAGCTATAGGCCAAGCCCACGCCCATAGTTATGAGCAGGATGGCGATAATTATCCACCAATCCTGTTGAATGATGCGGAGATATTGGCTTGTTTTCATTTTAATGTGCTCCCCGTTGCGTCAGGACAGCGAGAACTGTTCTGAGCAAAATCTGAAGATCGAGCCAGAGACAACGATGTTCGATGTAGAGAACATCCAAATAAACCCGGTCTGTAAATTCCATAGAGGCGCGGCCCATAATTTGCCAGAGGCCGGTAATACCAGGCGTAACATCCAGCCGCTCCGTTTGCCACAAGGTGTAGGTTTGTGAACTAAACGAGGTAGGGCGGGGACCGACGAGGCTCATTTCTCCTCTTAAGACATTAATGAGTTGGGGTAATTCATCCAGACTGGTTTTACGCAGGAAACGTCCCATTTTGGTCACACGCGGATCGTTGGTGATTTTGAAATCCGGCCATTGCAGCTCATTGAGATGAGCCAGAGTATGTTTCAACGCCTCAGCGTTCGCCACCATAGTGCGAAATTTAAACATGCCAAAGCGCCGTCCGCCTTTGCCAGTGCGTTGTTGAATAAAGAGAACCGGGCCATGGGGGTCTTCGAGTTTAATCAATATTGCACATAAAATAAACACTACGGTAACGATAGGCAGAACTGCCAGTACCACGAACAAATCCAGGCCGCGCTTGACGATTAAGTAGGAACGGTCCGGCAACAGACTCGGTTTGGAAGTGATTTGATCCAGCCAGTGATATTGAGTAAAAATATGTTCCTTAAACGTTAAGACAGACATAAGCACACTTCCCTTTTCTCACTAAAATTATTTGCCTTTACCATTACTTCCGTTAGGATGCTGCCCTAAAACTTCTGCCGGCTTCTCCAACTCGGTTAACTCCACTATGCTGACGATGGGACTACCATTAGACTGTCGCAACTGGGACTCGGCGCGCTGGACCAATTCTTCAAAAGTGAGCGCTTCGTCCGGGAAAGTAGCTATCCCGCAGGTCACCGCAGTGCCAAGTTTCTTCTTCGCAATAGCCTGAATGTATTCAACTAACAACCGTAGCTCCTGAGCATTCGTCTCTGGGCAGAGAACAATAAAACGGCCTTGATCCCGCTGTTCCAGAATGAGGTCGGTCCGGCGTAAATATTTACTAATAGTTTGCGCCATGCTATTCATAACATAGCTATGCAGCATTGTTTGCTGTACTTCCTGGACAGCCCGGTGTAATGTTGTTTGAATTGACTCGGGTTTGGGTTCAATTACAACCACACTCAGAGGATGGTGGTTGTGCCGGCTGCGAAACATCTCAACTTGGATGTCCTCGGTGGCATCCTTCAGCCGCCGGACTCGCCGGCTCACCGGACGAAACGTAATATTCTCGACGGCTTTTTCAAAGTCACGGATGGCACGAGCAAGAATATGGGCAAACCATGTAGAAATTGAAAGGAGAGTTACTTCGGTAATGGAAAGGTAGGTATAAAGGCCTCCCAACAATGGCCGGTGATTAAAAATTAATAACTTGCCAAGAAAATAGATCCCGACCCAAAAAGCAATAGTAATAACTGCATGAGAACGCCAGAATATTGGCAAGGTGACAACGGCCAGAGCAGCCAGGAAACCCAGCACGTAAACGAAAGAGTCAATATCTATTATATTCTCTCGGCCAAAGTCCAATCGCTCAATATTAAAGAGCAGGGTCAGTCCAATAAGCGCAGCAATTATGATTTGTCGCAAATGTTTCATAAACTAACTCTCTCATCTATACCCTCCCCCTATTTGGTAAAGACAAAAAAAGTTAGAAAAAAGTTAGAAAGGGTCTAAAAATTCAGAAGACCGGTTGCCTGAAAGCTACAATCCATACTTAAGATTATTGCTTACAACTAACCGGTCTACTGGCGTACAACTATCTTTGTTGTAAAAGAAGTGGCTTTAAATTAACCTTCAACCTTGAAGGTGCGTAACGGTATTACGACCTATAATAATAGTTATTGCTGTTCCAGCCTATACTCAGATGGATGATTACAGGATGCTAATGGAGCTATTTATACTTAATGTTTAGTCTACTCCCTTCTAACCTGCTTCTAGCTCATCTAGGCTATTCATTGCTAGTTAAACTAATTCTTTGCATATGTTCATTATTTATGCTATACTAAGAAAACGATTGCGCAACGGTTTGCGGGAGGTGAGCTATCATTACCATGAGGGATGTGGCGGAACGCGCGGGCGTATCTGTCACCAGTGTGTCTCACGTCATCAATCAAACCCGGTTGGTCAGCGACGACCTGCGTGAGCGCGTCCTGACCGCCATGGATGAATTAGGCTACCAGCCTAATGCCCTGGCCCGCAGTTTACGCCGTAAAGAGACCTACACGATTGGCGTTATTATGACCAACAGCGCCGATCCTTTTTTTGCCGAGGTGACGAGAGGGGTTGAGGATGCCTGTTTTGAGCAGGGGTACAACATCATTCTGTGCAACTCTGACAGCGACCTGGACAAAGAGCTCTTTTACACCAATGAATTAATCAAAAAACGGGTTGATGGCATTCTTTTCCTGGCCGCTGGAGGCAAAAGCACCCAGCATATCCGCACCATGCAGGAACGAAAAACGCCGCTGGTGGTGGTTGACCGTTATATCCCCGATCTGGCCGTTGACACAGTTTTGATTGATAATGCTCGCGGCGGCTGGCTAGCCACCCACCATCTGATTGAACTGGGCCACCGGCGGATCGGCTGCATTACCGGGCCGTCTGACCTCACCCTGAGCGCCGAGCGGGTGACCGGCTACCGACGGGCGCTCCAGGAGGCGGGTATCCTGGTAGATGAAAGCCTGATTGTCAAAGGCAACTTTCAGTATGAAACCGGCTATCAGGCTGCTCAACAATTCCTGGCCCGGCCCACCCCGCCCACAGCCATCTTTGCCTGCAACGATTTGATGGCTATTGGAGTCATTAATGCCACTATAAAACAAGGCTGGCAGGTACCAGACCGGCTGTCAGTCATCGGGTTTGACGACATTCGGATGGCGGCCTATACCAACCCTCTGCTGACCACGGTGGCCCAGCCCAAGTACGAGATGGGCTCTATTGCCACCACCATGCTCCTGGAACGCATTCATAACCAGGAGATGGCCCCACGCCAAAAGCTGCTGGACACCCACCTTGTCGTGCGTGAGTCAACCGCGCCGCCCTGTCTTGTTTAAGTAGGGAGATAAGTTATGAAGAAAATCGGGATTATCAATGGGCCAATTTCAGCCGTCATCGCCAGCCTGGGCCACACCGATACGGTGGTGATTGCCGATGCCGGCCTGCCCATTCCCGCCGGGCTGGAGCGCATTGATCTGGCCCTGAGCGCCGGCCTGCCCGCCTTTCTCGACACTCTGCGCGTCGTGCTAACCGAGATGCAGGTCGAGCGAGCGATTATCGCCGACGAGATGCTGGAGGTCAGCCCCGCCGTTTACCAGGCCATCAAAGCCCTTTTGGGCGAAACCCCTATTGACATCCTGCCTCACGAGTCTTTCAAACAACAGACCCGCTCAGCGCGAGCGGTCATTCGCACCGGCGAGTTTACCCCTTACGCCAACATTATTTTAGTGGCTGGCGTGGTGTTTTGAGGCTGCCCTCTGCCCAAGTAAGCGTCCCAAAGTGGGCACGCGTTGCGCAACTTCTGTTTGAATTTCCTGCAATCGCGCCTCGGTGTTTCCTTCAAAACGGACGGTAATCAGCGGCTCGGTTACGGACGCGCGAGCCAGCACCCAGCCGCCGTCAAAGACAACGCGCACGCCATCCACTGTATTGATCTCGTGATCGGCAAAAGCTGCTGGCAATTCGGCCAAGATAGCTTCCTGTTCCTCTGGAGAACAGGGCAGCCGTAAATCGGGGGTAATGGGATAGTAGGGAATGTCGGCCATCAAAGCCGACAGGGGTTGGCCGGCCTCGGACAAGATTTGCAAAAACAGCAGAGTCGCAAAAAGAGCGTCGTCGCGCCCCAATTCGCCAAAAAAGAGATGGCCGCTGATTTCGCCGCCCAAGCCGGCCTGTTCCCGCAGCAGCCTTGTTTTGATAAAGGTGTGGCCCGAACGTTCCATCAGCGGCAGACCGCCCCAGCGTTTGGTTTCATCGGCGACAATACTTGAGCACTTGATGTCGTAAACCACCTTGCGCTTATTGGGAGTCTGAGCTACCCGAAGACGATGCCGGATAAACAGCACCAGGGCCTGGTCGCCGGGCAAAATGTGGCCGGACTCGTCCACAAACACCGCCCGGTCGCCATCCCCATCATAAGCGACGCCCAAATCAGCCCCTTCAGCCACAATCTGCTCTGCTAAACCCTTGAGATGCGCGGCCACCGCCGGATTCGGATCGCGGTTGGGGAAGCGACCGTCAATCTCACAGAAACGCTCAATCACCTGATAGCCCTTGCTGTGCAGCACCGCCGGAGCGACCCGCGAGAAACAGCCGTTGCCGGCGTCAACCACCACCTTGAGCGGGCGTCCCGCTGGAAAAAAGCGGGCAATATCGGCCTGGTACGCCTCCAGCACATCAGCCCGATCCCAATAACCGTTCCCCTGGCGAAACCGACCCGCTTGCATCTGCTGGCGCAGCGCCTGCAATACCTCTTCCGTAATCGGCCACTCGCCGAGCATCAGTTTGAAACCGTTGTAACCCGGCGGGTTGTGCGAGGCGGTCACCATAACCAGGCCGTCGGCTTTGAGCCACTGCTGGGCAAAGTACATAGCCGAGGTCGGCACCAAACCAGCATCTAGAACGTAACAGCCGGCCGCCAGCAAGCCTTCAATCAACGCCCCTTTGAGGATAGGCGTACTGGGCCGGGCGTCGCCGCCGACCACCACCCGCCCCCCGGCCAATGCTGTCCCCACCGTCTGCCCAAAGTCACGGGCAAAGGCAGGTGTTAACTCTTGGCCATATAAACCTCGGATATCACAACTTTTGAAAATACTCATTCCAGATAACCTCGCGCCGTGCAGACTTCCTTGAAGCGTTGGTAACGGGTTTCATAGGCTTCGGCCAGGAAGGGGCGCGGCTCTACCCGCTCCATCAAGCGAACCATGGCCCGAGCCGCCGGAATCAGGCCGTCATACCACGTCCCGGCAGCCGCGATGATCGCCGCGCCCATTGCTCCGCCGCTTACCTCTGGACGAACCAACGTCCGGCCGAGAATATCGGCGCGCAGTTGGTTCCAGGCCCGGCTGCGCGTTGCCCCCCCGGCGTTGTAAAGGGTGTCGCCAATTTCCGCGCCCAGACTGGCCAGGACTTCATAGGCCAGGCGTTCCACATAGGCCACGCCTTCAAGATGAGCGGTGTAATCTGAGGCAAGGAGGCGAAGATGCGAGGAGGCGGGGACGCGACCTCCATTGGGAGGCAGGGGGTAGGGAGAGATCGCGCCGCTGGGCAGGTCGAGCACAAATCCTTCAGCGGCGGAACGGGCAAAGGGGAAACGTTCGCCCAGGCGAGCCAGGGGATAGATAACGGTATCTGTAGGCGCAATTTCGAGCGCCTGGGCGTTAAATTCTGCCCACTTTTCCTGGGGAAAGCGCAGGGCGATGGCTTCGCCGCCGGTGTTGCTGGCCCCGCCGGGCAGCCAGTAGCCGGCGGGGTGGCGGTGGCTGTAGATGCGCCCGTTGGGGTCGCGCAAGAGTTGTTCGGTGACGCCTTTGACAACCAGCGTCGTTCCTAACGTACTGTTCCAGTCGCCGGGCGCGACCGCACCCGTAGAAATTTGCGAGGTACAGCCATCAGTCATGCCGGCCAGTACGGGAATCCCTGGCGGCAGACCGGTTGCCTCGGCGCAGCCGGGCGAGATATGGGCAATCACCGCGCCGGGCCGAGCCACGGCCGGCAGGCGTTCCAGCGGGATAGCCAGCTTCGTCTCGATGAAGTCCGGCCAGCGCTCATGCTGCACATCGTAGCCTGTTTTGAGCGCGTCGGAGAAATTGGTCACCCCATATTCGCCGGTCAAGCGGCCGACGATAAAATCGGCGGCGTGGATAAAGCGGTGTGACCTCTCGAACAGGGCTGCTTCGTGGCGGCGCAGCCATAGAATTTTGGCCAGGGCAAAAGAGGCATTGAAGCGATAGCCCAAAGCGGCGGCCAGCTCGCTTCCGGCAGCCTGGACTTCCTCGGCTTCGACCTGCGCCCGGCCATCGTTGTACATCATGGCCGGGCGCAGCGGTTTGCCTTTAGCATCAATAGGCAGGATCGTGCCCGAAGTCGAGGTGACGGCCAGGGCGGAAATTGCCTCGGCTGGTTGGCCTCGCCGGCGTAGGTCTGCGAGTACCCGGCGCAGACAGGTCGTGACTGCCGCCCACCACATCTCCGGCTCCTGTTCAGCCCAGCGCGGCGGGAGGTCGGGCAGAGTCATCAAGGCGAACGGCTCGGCTGCTTGGGCCTGAACCACTCCCTGCGGGTCACACGCTACTACCCGCGCCCCTTGAGTACCGACATCAATCCCTATTACAAACATCTGTTTACTAGGACCTCAATTGGACACCGGTTTCACTAAAGGGGAAGTAGGGGCGGACGGCCGTCCGCCCCTACCACTATTCTGGTAGATTAGCCACAAAAGCATCAATCTCCGCCTGCGAGCTGAGCACGCCGATTTCCAGCTTGTAGTGGCGGCTGTCGCCGGGTTCCAGGAATTGCAGCCGGCCCTCGGCCCGTTCCTTGGCCCGACCCTGGGCCCAGTTGGTCGCCGGCTCCAGGCCGCAGACATAAGTTCCCTGCCCCATCATCTTCCACTGCACCAGGTGGGGTAGTTCGGCCAGGGCAAAACGAACGTAGCCGCCCAAGCCCTGCCCGCCGCCAAAAGCCCGATTGACCAGCGCCGCCTGAGCGTAACCCTGGGCGTCGGCCTTAGGGGTGTGATAAAAAACTTGCTCGTCGTAGCCGGGCGTGGGAGATTGGAAGTGATTGTACTCGGACAGCCCGGCGGCGGCAACCTCGTCTCTCGGTTTCACCTCGGCCGAGGCGGCGAGCAGTTCCGTCGCCTGGCTGACGACCGGAAAGCCAAAATTACAGTGGTACAACTGCATGTGCGGCGTGGATTGGTAGCCTTCGTTGGTGACAGTATCCTCGATGAAGAAGCGCGATTTACCCAGACGGGCCGAAATGCGCCGTTGCAGCACCAGATTCTCGCCAAAGACAACAGCCTGGCGCACCTGGCCGGTCAGCCACATCTCGTAGTCGTCGCCGTGCCAGTCGCCGCCATAGGCCACATGGGCAGCCGGGATATAGGAGGCGCGGCCATGCAAGCCCAACGGCTGGCCTTCGTCTGCCCCCGGCGCGCCGAAATGGGTTAACCCGCAGGTATTGACCAACCCCCCATGAAAGCCGCGCAGCCAGCCCAGACCCTCCGGCTCGTAATAGGCCGGGCCGACAGCCGTGGTGGGGGAGCGCCAGGAGAGCGATGCGCCGCCGAAACTGGCCCAGCCAATATCCAGGCCCCGGTCAAGGAGCACGGTAAAAGCCAGGCCGCTGCCGGTGCGAAAATCAGCCACCCGCACGCCCCGCTCAAAACCATCCCCCAATTCGCCCAGGCGTACCCCGGCCAGTTGACTTATATCACCGACGTGTTGAAGCAAATCGGCGCGGGTATAAGACGTTCCGAAAAGAGTTGCCATATTTCCTCCAATGAGAGGGACAGGCTTGAGACCTGCCCCTCCATCACTAACAAGGACTTACGCGGTGGGCCTACCCATGTCATTTCGACCGGAGCGTAGCGGAGGGAGAAATCCCTGTAGCCTCGTTGGGCAAGAGTAGTTTAGAGGGATTTCTCGCTCCTTCGCCGCTCGAAATCACTTGACTGCGTAAGTCCTGTCACTAAATGGTAACCGCTCAACCATGTCATTTCGAGCGAAGGGAGAAATCCCTCATGCCTATATGGCACTCCAGGGATTTCTCGGCCTATGGCCTCGAAATGACATTGGATCTGATTACTTTTGTGGGGCTTCGGGGGTTGGACCGAAGTGCTTGAGCATCACGATCGAGTCGGCGGCGCTGGGGTTGTGGATTTTAACACCCTCCGCCGCCGCTCCGGCCGAGACAAAGTATTCGTCGTGGGTCAGTTGGCCAAAGCGGATCAGGGCCGGCGTTTCAATAGGCCAGATACCCATCGTGCCGTGTCCCTGCATCATAATCAGGCCGTACGGGCCGGAATCGCGCACGGTCACGGTGCGCCCGGGCAGGATGGTCAACTCTTTGGCGGCGACGTACTCATTGCCGTAGGTAATCCACTTTTCGATGTAACCCTCGGCCTCCATTTCAGCAACCGGCTTGACCGGCAGCGGCGGGCGGAAATACTGCTCTTTCACATCCGGGACGACATTGGCCTCCCAATCAATCATGGAGATGATGTAATCCAGGTCCTCCTGCTTGTCTGCCGGCACATTTTTGACCAGCAAACCCCATTCAATCGGCACATTGTTAACCAGCGACTGGTACATGGCAAAAACGTCGCTGGCCCACTGCGGTTCGTAGGTACACAGGCTGCCCGGCGCGTGCAGCAGCCCGGCGGGGACATACCAGCCGGTGCCTAATTCCAGGCGATAGGCGCGGGAGATGTCGGTGATGTGGTTGTCACCCTGGTTCCAGATTTCCAGGCAGTGGCGGACCTGCTCTTTGGTGGTACCCGGCTCAAGGCCAAAGAAGGTGTGGGGGAAATCGCCGCCATGGTTGTTGGCCTGAGGCGGGAAGTAGTAGGCTTCGGGCTTGGTCTGCATGCCGACCAATTTGGCGTGCTGCTCCATCTGGTGCAGGTGGTGGGGCAGCGGCCCCTGGTTGTCGAAAAATTTGGAATACATCGGCCAGGCGTGGTATTTGTCCCACAGTCGGTCGCCCAGCAACTTGGCCCCCAACTCGTCCACCACGTCCTTGAAGAGGATCTTTTGCGGCCTGTCCCCGTTACCGCTGACTACATAGCTGAGGCCCTCGTCGGGTGTGGTTAACGGGCCGTTATCGGCCTTGGTCGTCGAAGAGAACCAGCGCTCGTCAATGCCGCCGCGATTGGCCCCAAAAGCATAGTAATCGTTGGGGTGCAGCTTGATCCGCTTGCCGGGAATACAAAAGGAGCGCGGTACCCAGTTGGGGGCCAGGCGGAGAATACCTTTACCGGCCTCAAGGGCCTCGTTGATTTGTTGCGTTTGACTTGCCATAAGTTTTTTCGCCTTTCTTTAAAAAATAAGAGTCTATTTAAGCCGGGCTAGAGTCATTTTCAACTCAGCCTTAGCCTCATTATCCGGCAAATGCCTTGGCCAGCGCCTCGCGCATGACTGCGACCGGCGCATCGAGGCCCGTCCACATCTTGAAGCCAATTGCGCCCTGGTAAACCAGCATACCCAGGCCGTCGAGCGTTTTAGCTCCCCGTGCGACGGCTTCTTTGAGAAAAGGGGTGTTAGGCGGGTTAGGGATGACGTCACACACCGTCATCCGAGCGGTGATGGTGCTGTAGTCAACGTCAGGTGTGTCATTGACGTTAGGAAAAAGGCCAATCGAGGTGGCATTGGCCAGGACATCTGTATCGGGCGGGACAGCATACGTTTTATCCCACGGCACAAATTCTGCGGTGGTCGGGGTTTTCTCGTTGAGCAGGGCGGCCAACTCCTGCCCTCGCTGTGGCGAACGGTTGACGATGGTCAGGTGGGCCGCTCCGGCCAGGGCCAGTTCGACCGTCATCGCCCGGGCCGCGCCGCCCGCACCCAGGACCACCACTTTTTTGCCCTGCGGATCAACCTTCGCGTCCTCCCGCAGCGAGCGCAGAAAGCCCTTACCGTCGGTGTTCTCGCCGATGAGACGCTGCCCTTCTCGCCGTACCGTGTTGACCGCCCCCATCAGACGAGCGTCCGGGGCCACCTCGTCCAAGTACTTTAAAACCTCAACCTTGTGGGGAATGGTCAGGTTGATGCCCTGGAAGTTCATGGCTCGCAGGCCCTTGAAAGCATCGGCCAGGTACTCAGGATAGACTTCGATCGTCAGGTAACGCCAATTCAAGTTCATCGCCTGAAAGGCGGCTTCTTGCATGACAATGGTGGGGTTTTCAGCCACCGGATGGCCAAAGACACCGACCAGCTCGGCTTTGTAGTTGGGTTCTTGGGACATGGGACTCCTCCCTTGAAAATAAGATTACACGGAGTTACACTGAGTCATCACAGAGGAACACAGAGAGAAATATGTAAAGACTCTGTGTATCTCTGGGCCTTCTCTGCGTTCTCTGTGTTACGCATTTTCACGCTTCGCGTCGGTGTCGTCCCGGCTGGGACTGTCCGACTCCTTTGGTTAGCGGTTACGCCGCAGATAGTCCAGGTAAACGGCTGCAATAATCAATACCCCTGTTACCACGTTCTGCCAGAAGGCGTAAACACCCAGCAAATTCAAGCCATTACGGATGGTAGCGATAATCAGCGCGCCCATCAGGGTCGCTAAGATATTCCCCTCGCCGCCAAAAAGGCTGGTCCCGCCGATGACCACCGCCCCAATTGCATCCAGTTCCAGGCCAGTCCCGCCAGCAGGTTGGGTACTGTTCAGGCGAGCAGCCTCGGTCAGGCCAGCCAGGGCGGTCAACACCCCGCATAGCACGTAAATGCCAATCAAGTAGCGCGAGGTACGCACCCCGGCCAGCCGGGTAGCCTCCTGGTTGCTGCCAATGGCATAAGTAAAGCGGCCAAAGCGGGTGTAGCGTAAAATAAAGTAACAGATGGCATAGATAATCAACACCGTAATAGTCGGCACGGGCACCACCCCGCCAATCCGGCCCTGGCCCAGGTACTGAAACGAGTCGGGTAAGCCAAAAATGGGGACGCCCTCGTTGATAATCAAGGCAAAGCCGCGAGCAATGCCCATCATCCCCAGCGTTACCACAAAGGGCGGCAGGCGCAGTCCACCCACCCCCAGGCCGTTAAGAAAGCCAAAGGCCGCACCGGTGGCCAGACCCGCCAGCAGCAGCACCACCGTGCCATAACCGGCCTCGGTCGCCTTGCCGGCCACCATCGTACTCAGGGCAAAAATTGAGCCAACCGACAGGTCAATCCCGCCTGACAGGATGACAAAAGTTTGTCCGGCCGCTACCAGGGCCATCACCGCTGCCTGAAGCGTGATTTGCAGAATATTGTTGACGGTTAAAAACACCGGCGACAGGCGTGACAGAATCAGCCACATCAAAATGAGAATGGCCGCCATCGAGAGAGCCTGGTTATTGATGGCCTGCCGCCACCAGCGCCTGGCAGTTATCTTCCACGGGTTCTGGGTGGGGGTTTCGGGTTTGGTTAGACTATCCACGCTTGATAACTCCTTCTACCGCCGCTACGGCATGCAGCATAATTCGCTCTTCGGTGGCTTCGGTTCGGTTTAAGACGCCTTGCAGGCGGCCTTGGGCCATAACCAGCACCCGGTCACTCAGCTTCAACACCTCCGGCAAGTCGGATGAGACGAGCAGCACGGCCCCCCCTTGCTCACGGGCGAAGCGCACCATCAACCGGTGAATTTCTTCCTTCGCGCCGACATCAATGCCGAGGGTTGGTTCGTCCAAAATCAAAATGCGGCAGCGGGCCATCAACCACTTGGCAATAATCACCTTCTGCTGGTTGCCGCCGCTCAGGTAGCGCACCGATTCACCCAGGTCGTGCGCGCGCACAGCCAGTTCACGGGCGTGATTATTGGTTAAATTGACCTCCCGCTGGCGGTTTAGCCAAAATCGCCCCAGGCTTTCGCGCCAACGGGCTAGCAGGGGCAGGGTCATATTCTCGCGCACGCTCAGCGCCAGGCAGAGGCCGCTTCTGGCTCGATCTTCGGTCGCAAACCCCAGGCCATAATGAGTGGCGTCGCTGGAGTGGCGGATAGCCGCGGGTTGGCCGTCTACATAGATTTGACCACTCGCTGCCGGAGCCGCCCCGGCAATCGCTTCGGCCAGAGCGGTCCGGCCTGCGCCGACCAGCCCGGCCAGCCCGACAATTTCGCCCCAATTTAACCCAAAGCTGATATTGTCAAAATGGCCGGGGCGTGACAGATTTTCAACCCGCAGCGCCTCACGCACTTCACCGGGCAGGGGAGGTAGGCTGGTGTGCTGAATATCGCGGCCCACCATCATGCTGACCAGTTGCACCACGCTCACCGTACCAACAGGCTGCGTACCAATAATCTGGCCGTCACGCAGCACGGTGACCCGGTCGCCCACCTGGGCCACTTCTTCCAGGCGGTGGCTGATGTAAATGATACCCACTCCTTTGGCCTTGAGCTGGCGGATTAACTCGAACAGCCGGCCGGTTTCGCGTTCCGTCAGGGCTGCGGTTGGCTCGTCCATAATCAAAATCCGGGCCTGGCGGCGCATGGCCGTCGCAATTTCCACCAGTTGTCGCTCGGCCACCGATAAGTTTTTGACGATGGCGTCCCCGTCAATCGTAGCGCCCACTAAGTCGAGCGCCCGGCGAGCTTCCCGCCGCATCTCCGACCAATCTAACAATCCCAGCGGAGTCAGAGGGGGATCGCCCAGAAAAATGTTTTCGGCCACGCTCAGATGCGGGGTCTGACTGAGATGCTGGTAGATCGTACTGATGCCGGCCCGCTGCGCTTCCTGGGGATGATTAAAATGATACTCCTGGCCGTCAATGAGAATGCGCCCGGCGTCGGCTTTGTAGGCGGCGCTGAGGATTTTCATCAAGGTGGATTTGCCCGCGCCGTTCTCGCCCAGCAGAACGTGGACTTCACCATGGTAAACATCAAAATCAACGTTTTTCAGGACGGGCACCCCAAAAAACGATTTGTAAATACCTTGCATCTGCAGTGCCAGGGGTTGGTCAGCCGAACTCCCGGCGCTGTGGATGGGATCAGGGTTGTTCATTGATGTGACTTAGAACTACTCAGGTTAGAAGTGACTGGCACTTGGTTTGCAGAGAAAAAAAGTACCAGTCACCTAAACAATGATTTGGGACAGGAACACAAAGATGGGGGGCGCAGCAAGTCACTGCACCCCCCATTCACCACAAATTACGGATTAATCAGCTTTTGGACTGCTTCATCCTGGTAGTTATCCTGAGTGATGATGGTTACCGGGATGAGGGTTTGCTTTTCGGCAATTGTGCCGCCGCTGATAACGGTATCAATGGCCTTGACACCCTGATAGCCCATCTGGTACGGGTCTTGAGCAATCATGGCCTCGATGGTGCCATCCTCAAACAGCGGAATAACTTCCGGATTCGGGTCGAAGGTGATAATGAATACCTGGTCTTGTAAGCCCGCCGCTTTGACTGCCTGAGCAATGCCGAGGCCGTTGGGGCCGCAGGCGCTGTAGAAGCCGACGATATCGGGATTAGCAGTTAAGATGTCGGTGGCCGCATTCAAGGCTTTTGCCGGGTCGCAGCCGGTAAACTGGGTCGGCACAACCTCGACGTCAGGAAATTCCTCGTTCATCGCGTTGATGAACCCTTCGTCGCGCTCGCGCCCGGTTTGTGAACCGGCCAGGATGCCCAGGTTACCCACCTTGCCTTTGCCGCCGATGGCGTTAGCCAACCAGCGCGCGCCTTCCGCCGCACCGGCCACGTTATCAGTGGCAATGTAGGTCAGCGGCGCATCGGAGTCAACGCCGGAGTCAACCGTCACCAGCGGGATACCGGCGGCAATCGCTTCCTCTACTGGTGGAACGAGCGCCTTGGTGTCGGTCGCCGCCATGACAATACCGGCCGGCTTGGTGGTGATGATGTTGCGAACCAGGTCAACTTGCTGGGCGATGTCCACTTCGCGGGGCACGCCCTGGTAGTCGGTCGAGTAGCCCAGTTCTGCTGCCGCGTCTTCCACACCCTTCTTAACAAAGAGCCAGTAACTTACGTCTGTTGATTTGGGGATGAAGACGATAGTGCCCTTCTCACCCGCTGCCGGAGCCGCCCCGGCCTCTTCGGTCGCCGCAGGCGCCGCCGCACCACCAATCTCTTCAATACGTTCGGCCTCATTGATATTGTCGAGGGTGATGAGTTTGGGGGTGATGAAGATGGTCTTGGAAGAAGGTTCCGTCCCGTTGCGCAGGAAGTCTACCAGAGTCCGTAATGCCGTCTTCGACTGCTCGCCGGGGAACTGCTCCACCGTCCCGTACAGGTCGCCTGCTTGCACCGCCTGCAACGCTTCCGGTAAGGCATCATAACCAATGATCGGCACTCCCAGCCCTGCCGCTTTGGCCGCTTCCACCACTCCCAACGCCATGTCATCATTCGCCGCCACTATCGCATCAGGATCAGGTGTCGCCGCCAGACAGTTCTCCGTCACCTTCAAGCCTTCTTCCCGCCGGAAGTTGGCCGTCTGCTCACAGGCTATCTGGATGTTCTCCACCCCGCCGATCTTGTTCTTCAATCCCTTGTCCCGATCAATCGCCGGAGACGCCCCAGGCGTTCCCAACAACTCGAAAATCGTCGCGCCGTCCGGGAACATGTCCAGAATGGCCTGTCCTTGCTGCTCGCCACCCAGGACGTTGTCCGCACCCACGTGCGCCAGCACATCTACCCCGCTCACACTCCGGTCTATCGTCACCACCGGTATGCCCGCATCTATCACTTGCTGCACCGCCGGAGCCATCGCATCCGCCGTGATCGGGCTGATCAATAACCCGTCATACTCCTGGGCGATCACCGCTTCCAGATCCGCCGTCTGCTTCGGAACCTGGTTCTGCCCGTCCAGCGTCACCACCTCAACATTGCCCAATTCCGCCGCTTGTTCCTGAACCTGCGTCTCCATAAACACAAAGAACGGAAACGCCATGTCCGGCAACGACAACGCAATCTTCAACGGCTCATCACTCCCCGCCGCCGCAGCGGGGGCGGCTGTCGGCTCTTGGGTCGCCGCCGGCTGTTCGGCTGCTTTTTCTTCAGTGGCCGCCGGCTGTTCCTCCGCCGGGACGGGCGTGGCTGCGCCGGTACAGCCACTCAATACGAGCAGCAAAATGGCTAACAACGTCAGCCAGGTTATACTTTTTTGCACAACTCTATTACGCATAAGTTACTCCTCCTTGGGGTAATTTAATGACTGTTTATCGTCCCACATTGAACCTTCACCACGTGATTAAGTTTGTGCGTCGCTTCTCACCTCCTTTCGTAAATACTCGTGGGAACTCAAGGGAACTTGGGGGAACTCGCCGGGGAGTTCCGATGAGATTCTATGAGTTCCCCCAATTTTTATTACTGGTGGGTCACAGGTTTATACACACTCCTTGCAAAGCCCGCCGTGTAGGCCGTTGCCAGCTTCCTTATCCGGCAGTCTGCCGTCGTCTGTCGGCGGTCGTTTTAACGGCGGCGGCGTTTAATAAATTGGTCAAAGAAAACAGCAAGGACGATAATCAAACCAATAATAATCTGCTGGTAGTACGAAGAAACATTCATCAGAGTCAGGCCGTTAGCCAGCACGCCGATCAGCACAATCCCGACCACCGTGCCAAAGATGCCACCCTCGCCGCCAAACAGGCTGGTCCCGCCGATAACCACCCCGGCGATCACGGTCAGTTCATAGCCGACCCCGGCCACCTGCTCTGCTGAATTCAGCCGCGAGGAGAGCAAAAAGCCCGATAAACCGGCAAAGAAGCCGGTAATCACATAGACGCTCAAAATCAGCCGGTCAACGTTCAGGCCGGACAGCCGGGCTGCTTCTTTATTGCCGCCAACCGCGTAGATATGGCGGCCATATTTACTGTAGCGCAGAATGATAAAAGCAATAATGGCAAAACTGAGGAAAATAATCACCGGCACCGGCACCGGGCCGATCAAGCCCTGGCCCCAGTAACGGTACTCTTCCCGGAAGGCGCTGATCGGCTGCCCGTTGGAAAAAACCAGGGCGGCCCCCCGGAAGGCGGACAGCCCGCCCAGGGTGACGATGAACGGCGGCACTTTCAGCTTGCTGACGGCGAGGCCCTGCAGCAGCCCACCCAACAGCCCCACCGCCACAGCCGCCAAAATCGCTGCTGGCAAGCCGTAGCCGCCCGACTCACCCGCCGCACCGCCTGTGAGCAGCCCGGTTGCGCCTTTCTCAACTGCTGCGCTGACCAGGCCGGCCAGGGCCAGCAGCGAGCCAATGGACAGATCAATCCCGGCCGTCAGAATCACAAAGGTCATCCCGATGGCCAGCAAGCCGTAGATGGAAACCTGGCGCAGCACATTAAAAATATTCGTCGGTTTGAGAAACGCCGGATTTAACGAGGCAAAAATAATACACAGCACAATCAAAAAGATAAAGGCCCCAAAGCGGCTAAAGTACGCCAATGAATCTGACTGCTTGCTCTTGCCTGTACCTTCCACAGATGGTGAACTTGTCGTCATGATAAAATTGCTCCCTCCTCTACAATCTGTCCCTGTTTCAAGGTACAGTAACGCATGACCCGTTCCGGAGTGGCTTCGTCGCGATTGAGTATCCCTGTCACCCGGCCCGCCGCCATACAGACCACCCGGTCGCTCATCGCCAGCAGTTCCGGCAGCTCCGACGAGATCATAATAATCCCAACGCCACCCTGGGCCAGTTGGTTCATCAGGGCATAGATTTCGGCCTTGGCGCCGACGTCAATGCCCCGCGTGGGTTCATCCATAATCAGAATCTTTGGCTGCAACATTAACCATTTGGAAATGACCACCTTCTGCTGGTTGCCGCCGCTCAAATTCAGCACGAGCTGTTCCAGGTTGGGGGTGCGAATCTGGAGGCGACTGACATACTCCTGCACCTGTTCCCGTTCCTGGGCCAATTTAACAAAACCAAATTGGGAGAGTTGGTCCAGCTTGGATAGAGCGACGTTCTCCCGCACGGCCAGGCTGAGCACCAGCCCTTGCTCTTTGCGATCTTCAGGAACAAAACCAATGCCATGACGAATGGCGTCCAGCGGGGAGTGAATATCTACCTGCTTCCCTTCGACGTAGATTTCCCCGGCATCTCGGGCATCCGCCCCAAAAATTGTGCGCACCACCTCAGTTCGCCCGGCCCCGACCAGCCCGGCCAGTCCCAAAATCTCGCCGCGCCGCAGTTGAAAACTGATATTGTTCAACACGGTCGCGTTGGGGTCCAATTTGCTGCCGGTGCGGGTCAGCCCACGGACTTCCAGGGCAATATCGCCGGCGGCCTCCCGGTCGGCCTGGATTTTATGGCTCTCGGTATGGAAAAATTGATTGAGCGGGCGGCCGACCATCAGCCGGATGATTTGGTCCTCGGTGGCGGTTTTGGCATCCATATCGCCCACGTTGCGGCCATCGCGCAGCACGGTGATGCGGTCACACAGGGTTCGAACCTCGTCCAGCCGGTGCGAGATAAAGATCACGCCAATCCCGTCCCGCTTAAGCTCCTGGACGACGCCAAACAGGATGTGAACTTCGGTCTCGCTCAGGGCCGAGGTCGGTTCATCCATAATGATAACCCGCACCTCCAGCGAGAGCGCCTTGGCAATCTCGACCATTTGCTGGTCGGCCACGGCCAAATCACGCACCAGAGCGGTCGGTTTGAGATGGACACCCAGCCGGTCGAGCAACTGCTGTGTCCGATCCTGGAGCTGGCGGCGGTTGACAAACAATTGGCCCGGCTCACGGCCAATATAAACGTTCTCCATGACCGTCAAGTTGGGCATCAGATTAAATTCCTGGTAAATGATGGAAATCCCAAGCTGCTGGGCGTGGTGAGGATTTTGAATTTGGACAGGCTGGCCCTGGAGATAGATTTGGCCGCTATCCATCTGGTAAACGCCGGACAAAATCTTCATAAGGGTAGATTTGCCCGCGCCGTTTTCCCCGATGAGACCCAAGATTTCACCTGCTGCTACTTGCAGGCTCACCTGGTCGAGCGCCTGCACACCGGGGAATGATTTGCTGACATTTTCCATACGTAATAATACAGCCGGTTTATCCATACATACTTTCCTTGTAGTTAAGCCTAGCTTCGTTGACTAGATGATCAGGCTGTAACGCTGCATAGTTAGTCAAGTCAAAGAACAAGAAATGACAGCGGGCGCTTCAGGGATGGAACTTAGCAAACGGTTGCGCAACCGTTTGCAAGCATAATAATAACACAAATTAAGAATGTGTCAAAAGGTTAGAGCAGGTGTGCCCTTTTACCAGTACTTCGGGGTAAAATGGCCAAGTACCTATGTCTCTGGATTTTTATCAAATTTGCGCTATAATTATAGTATTGAGTATCCAGTGCTTCTTGAGTTACCCGGGTTTTTCCACATCCTGCGTTTATCCTCTCTAGAACAAAAGCGGCCGTTAGCCTCTCTAGGGGCCGCCGGGCCTTTGGCCCTCGCATTAGATACCCAAGCTCCCCATATATAACCCCAAATACGGGCGAATTGGGCTGCTAGCTACACTCACCCCGGTGTTTCTAGACTGCAATGTTCAATCCATCGGGGGCAGTGAACATCAACCGGTCCAACGGTTTGGACCAGTTTCCTGGGCTTAGGTCGCTAAAAAGACCTGGCCAACCAAATTATTCCAACTTAATCTAGAAAGGATCACCGATGACCACAACATCTATCCGCAAAAATTTAGTGCTTATTGGCGCCGGCAGCGCTATGTTCACACGGGGACTGGTGCAACATTTAATTGCTGACGGGGGCGAGTGGGAATTGTGTTTGGTGGACATCAATGCGGAACATCTGGACATCGCCACCCGGTTATCCCAACGGCTCATAGAAATGAACGAAGCGCCCATTACGGTGCGTGCTGCCGAGGATCGCCAGGAATTGTTAGCCGGGGCAGATGCCGTCGTGGCCTGTATCGGGGTGGGCGGCCGCCGTGCCTGGGAGCAGGATGTCTTCATCCCGCGCCAGTTCGGCATTGCGCAGCCGGTGGGCGATACCTACATGCCGGGCGGCATTTCCCGCGCCCTGCGCATGGTTCCGCCCATGGTGGAGATTGCCAACGATGTCGCCAAGCTCTGCCCGCAGGCAATCTTCATTAATTACTCCAACCCCATGTCTATTATCTGCCGGGCCATTCGCCAGGCGACGCCGGCGCCGGTCGTCGGCCTGTGCATTGGCGTCAAGGAAGTGCATGATTACCTGGCTCGCTTCATCGAGGTTCCGGCAGAGGCGCTCTGGTCGGCGGCAATCGGGGTTAACCACCTGACCTGGATCACCGAGCTGCGTTACCAGGGCCAGGATGCCTGGCCGCTGGTGCGACAAAAGATGGCCGAAAAACCCGAGGTCGTCGCTAAAAATCCGGTTTCGTGGGATTTATTCCAGGTTTTCGATGCCTTCCCGGCAGTTCTTGACCGCCACGTGGTCGAATTCTTCCCCGGCTGGCATGGGCAGCAAGGTTATCATGGCCGCACTCTTGGCGTAGATGCGATCTCCTTTGAAGCGGTCATCGAGTGGGGTGATAAAATCTTTGAGCGGATGGCCAATGAAGCCTATGGGTTTGTCCCGCTGGCTAAAGAGAGCGAAGCAGGCGAACATTCCCAACTGGTCGAGATTCTACGCGCTGTTTGGAGCGATGCCAACCGTTTCTACTCGATCAATCTGCCCAACACCGGCCAGGCTAGCAATCTTCCGCTCGGTGCAGTGCTGGAAGGAACTACGCTAGTTAACGCGTCCGGTTTCCATCCGCTGAACTTTGGCGCTTTGCCGCCCGGCATTACCGCCATCTTGCAGCGTGTCATCGGCGTGCAGGAGTTAACGGCAGCCGCGGCCCTCAATGGAGATTATCATCTCCTGGTCCAGGCTCTCTTAGCCGAAGGGCATGTTTTTACCCGCCAGCAAGCGGAAGCTTTAGCCGACGCGCTGCTGACTGCTCAACAGCAGTGGCTGCCTCGCTTCCATCACTAATCCTGTTTAACACCCCCTGGGAAAAATCATCCTGAATATCGCCGGCATATCACCCGATGATTTTTCCCAGTACCCCTCCACTGAGAATTCTGCTGGTACTGTGATTCTCACGCCAATCACCCTATGAGCAACAGGCAAGCTAATGCCGGAGCAGGCGCGGTTTCAGGTCAAGCTCCACGGCAGCAACTGTTTCGGCCCAGGATTGGAGCGGATTATGCGGCTGCCACGGGCCAACTTCTGCAACGGGCAGCAGCCATGCAGTCAAATCATAATCGCCTGGTTCCAGAGCCTGGCTGGGTGTGCCTGTGCCTCGGCTTTCCCGCAGAATAACGCGGTCACCGGGCTGGTAAGCGGGTCCGGCCTCGACCCGAATAAAAGCCGCCTTCTGCTCAAAATGAAACTGGCTCAAATCGGCAATGGGTTCATCAGCCGGGTATTCCCAGTCATAAAAAATCAGCGAAGGCCACAACTGCCCAACCTCGTCGTACAGGCTCATCCGCAGCCGGTAACTGCTGTCGGGATTGGGGTTGGTGACAACTACTACCGCTTCGGCCCGCCCGGCAAAGCCATGGTGGTCAAACAAGACGCTGTTTAAATCCACATCGGCGGCAATGGCCGGGTCAATGGCGATGGTATCGGTCCGGCTGGGCCTGGCCCGATCCAGCAGGCGAATATGGTCGCCGGTGCGATATTCCAGGCCGGGCCTCACGACGACCCGGGCAGCGCGGTCGGCCACACCCCGCGGATGCAGGTCAAAGAAATATTGACGGGAGTGCAGATCATGATCGGCCAGGGTGCAGCACGGAAAATGGTCGCCCACTTGCTCATACAACTCTATAAAAAGATGGGACATTTTAACCTCCTTGGGCCAAGGCAGACTCTTGAAAAAAACGGCCTGAAGTGTTGGCTCATCCTCAGCCCCACCGAAGCCCAGCCAAACCTCATCCAGGCCAGAGCGAGCGGGGGGGCTGGACTGAGACAAACTTATACCTCGTGGCCTTCTACCTTGAAGGAGACATCCAGTTTAACCCGATAGACAACGTTGCCGTCTTCAACCCTCAGGTCAAACTGTTTGACTTCAGCCACCCGCAGATCACGCACCGTTTGGGCCACTGCCAGCACCGCCGCCCTGGCGGCGTCTTCCCAGGAAACCTTGCTGGTGCCGACCAACTCAATGATTTTGTAAAAGCTGTGCTCGGCCATGGTGATTCTCCTTTATTTAAACTTAAAAATTACGCATGGTTGGCTAAATTTAATATTCTTTTGTCAGCGTCACAGACCTCCTTTTTCAATGTTTGAGTAATCCTCCTCTTTAAGTCTCACCCCGCATCATAGGCGGCGACTGCCATTGGCAGTGCCTGGACCACCCCGTGACCGGCAACCGGCAGGCCGACCAGAATGGCGCTAATAACCTCCTCCCGCGAAGCGCCGGCTTTTTTGGCCGCTTCCACGTGAAACGGAATACCGCTTTTTAGGCGCAACGCCGCCAGAACGGCCAGGTAGGCCAGTTCACCGGTTTTCGTGTCCAGGGCGCTGGTCTGTTCAAGGGCCTGGCACATGGCCGCCCAGGCCTGGGCATGCCCGTGGGCTTCGGTCATAAATGTCTGAAATGCCTGGCTGATATGAGGGGAATGGCTGCTCATCATGTCGCTCCTTTTTTAGCGAAGACCCCTGGCCGCAGCGTTTGGGCGGAGGTCCTTCGCGCTACCGTGAACACACCTATTTTAGGCAAAATTACAAAGACACCTCGATCTCCCGGTCTTCATCCCACGGCTTTCAGCACCCGCAGCGCCCGCAGCGTGACCCACTTGTTGGGCTGTTTCTTGGGTCCAAAATCCACCCACGTCTTGCCGGCGTAGTCGTACTCCAACGGCCAGCGTCCCTGCCCGTCTTGCTTCTCGCGAATAAGGGTCAGGGCATTCGCTAATCTGGGATCGTTCCCGTAGCCCAGGCTGACCAGCACCTCAACATTTTGCAGCAGGTCGGTGACATAGAACACCGGAAAGCCGAATTTCCACCAATTGCCGCTCGGTTTGTCGCTGTAGCCCGAGGGATAGTCCGCCAGGGCCGGGTCCGTGCTGAAAAGAAAGTCCACCCCCTGCCGGATGGCGCGGTCAAGCAGGGGTGTGCGCCGTTCCAAAGGCCAGCGGCTGAAGGCATGCATCACTTTGACCCCGCCCCAGGCGCAGGGCAGCTTGTTATTTGCACCGCAGGCAAAGACCGGGCCGCACTTACCGGCGTAGTAACGCACGGCGGCCTGGCGGGCTTCAGCCGGAGCCACACCCTCCCCTGTGACGCTGCGGGCCATCCATTCAAAGGCCGACCCCAGGCGGGGATCGTCACAGCCCAACTCGACCAGCGCCCAGCACAGGTTGCCTTGCAGGCAATCCGCTGTCCCCGACGGCGCACCCGAAGCAGTGAAATGGCCGCCCGCTGTCAAGGCATGCTCCAGCAGGTAGGCGCATGCCCGTGCAATTCGTTCATCCTGGTCGGCCACCGCACCCAATTGAGCCAGCATAATCACCGTCCAAACGGTAGAACGATACTTCGGGTTGTAACCGGGGCCAGGCTCAGCCCAGGAGCCGGCCGGGTTCATCTCGGCCAGAATAGCGGCGATCGGACCCTAGCTGTGCGCCGCTTGCCGGGCAATGGATAGTTCCGGATCATTTTCCGGGCAGTCCAGCAGGTCGCGCAGGGCCAGATAGCGCACGCCTGGCGAGTCAGGCTCTAACAACCAAGTTAGCGAGTTACCCTTCAATTGATCTTGCCACGACATCACTGCCTCCCTCCTTCATGCCCATCTATAAACCTTAGCGGCGAATGACCGGCAAATAGATCACGCCACAAAAAGAGCCTGACGCCGGCGCCGAAAAAGCAGAGGTGTTGTTTTCACTGTCAATGGCGGTGGCGGTGAGATGCGGCCCGTGAAACCCTCCGGTGTAGACCCACTGGCCGCTGCTGTTGGCCGTCGTCTCGCCTTCATAGAAACGGCCCTCGTCGGCCTGATCGGAGAAAAGCTGCACTTTGCCATTGGCCGGAGCGCCGGCGCCCCTCACCTGCGGGCATTGGACCTGGGTAATGCTCGGCGCAGCCAGGTTTTTATTGCCGCCGTTGGTCAGGACGATGCCGGAGCCGGTGTTGTTGTAGATACTGTTAAACCAAATCTGATTGCCGATGGCAGCAGCTTCGCTAATCCACACCCCGGCCGGGACGCCGTTGTAGGCGATGATGTTGCTGTGAATGGCATTGCGCGGACTCCCGATCACCCCCACCCCGTAATAGGTATTGCCCCGCGGCTGGCCGCTTTTAGTCAGCCCGATGTAATTGTTGAGAATGATGTTGTCAAAAGTGTTATCGTTGACAATAACGATCCCGCTCTCCTTGTTCTGGGCGATGACATTCCCTTCCACCCGATTCGACCGGGCGCCATCGTCCAGCACCAACCCATGTAAACCATTGCCCAGGCCGGCTGCGCCGGAAGCATCGGTGCCAATGAAGTTGGATAGAATGTAGTTCTGATAAGTTCTCACTTCTTCCCAAAGATACACGCCCGACTGGGTATTGCGCACAATCGTATTGCCCTGAATCGTGTTACCATTTGCGCTGGCAATCGTAATGCCGTCCGTATTGTTGCCGGCGATATTGTTCCAATTGACGCTGTTATTATCCGACTGGGTAATGTTAATACCGCCCCCATCATTATCAGAGATGTCGTTCCAATTGAGCCTATTGAAACTGGAAAAACCATTCAGCATTACGCCATCATAACCGTTCCCTGAGATCCAGTTGCCGGTCTCAGGTGATGTTCCCCCCACCTGATTATACGAGGCCCTCCAGAAAATCCAGACCCCATACCCTCTGTTGCCAATATCACCATCAAGCGTACCGATCCCGATTCGATTGGCCTGTACGGTATTGCTCACTGCATTACTGTCTTCAATCCAGACCCCGTGTTCACTGGCGCCGATGAGGTTGCCTTCCAGTGGTCCCGTTCCCCCAATTTCATTGAAACGACCATCAACAATATAGACACCGGCCAAGCCGTTGGGCTCTGGCAGGTTACCCGTCTTACTGGTGCCAATGTAACAGCCGATGACCCGGTTGCTATCGCTGTTTTGGATTCGAATAGCATGACCAAAACAGGCTCGAACCAACATGCGGCCGCCAGGCGAGCCAGCGCCGATAGTATTGCCATTGGCCCTGTTGCATGGATCATCACCTTCAGAGATACGGATACCGGTCTCCAAGCCTTCAATCAGCAACCCCTTGATGAGGCAGTTGTCAGCGCCCTTAATATGCAGCCCTACGGTGGCGGTGCTGCCGGACGCATTTTTGGTGAGGCCGATCCCCGGCTCGCCTGTCGGCCAGCTCCCGATCCAGTTGGGACTGGCGTCAATCGTCGTGCCGTTGTCGGTCAGGGGCGGCAGGTTGCTGTTGAGCAGGATGGTTCTGCCGGTCAGGTTAGAGTGAAAGCGGATGATATCCGGGCCGGGGTGACTGTTGGCATACTCTATCCCCGCCCGCAGCGAGTAGGGGCCGCTGTCAAGGGTCTGGCTGACCTCAAACGGGACAGGCGCGGCGGCCTGGCCCGGCCACGGCAGGCAGACCAGGAGCAGCAAAACCAGCGTGATGCGCCGGCTCACATTGGCCCAGGAGATTCGTTGCGCTTTCATCATCCACCTCCTTGGCGGCTCTGCCGTTACCCCTGGCTGTAACTCAAAATTTGCGCCAGATGAGCGGCAGGTAAACAGGGTACACCGGCAACTCATCGGCGCCCATCGAAACCTTGCCGTCAGAATTACGCACCTCGCCGTCAATATCCAGCGGCGGCGCCCAGGCGACCTCACCGGTTGCGCTCACCGGTGAGGTCGCCTGGATATGATAATAGGCCCCCAGGTCAGGCCCCACCGCCACGAACTGGGGATTCAGCGCCAGGTCATGAGCGCCAGGCGGCAAGCCAACGTAGGCCCGGCCGTTGCCAAAGAGATCGTTGTAGCCGACCGTGTAGCTGGCCGTGTCATTGTAACGCTCGATGCCGTCGCCTGGGTGACCGTAGATGATGTTGTTGACAACTACCACCCCCCCGGCGGCGGTAAACCACACCCCGTCGTTTTTATTTTCGGCCAGGGTGTTGTTGATGATCCGGGCCGGCGATTCGTGGATCTGGATGCCGCCTGTCGCCAGCGGGGCCGTGGCCACATTGCGGGCCACGATGTTGTTGACGATCATGGCCGGCCCAGCCTGTTGCAGGAAGAAGCCGCCGCCGAGCGAGGCTGTGTTACTGACAATCGTATTGGCCTCCACCCGCGGGGCTGCGCCGGTTTGCAGATACAAACCCCCGCCCTGGCCGGCCGAGTTGGCTTCAAACCAGTTGCCCCCCAGTGTCAGGCCAGGTGAAGCGGAGAAGAGGAGCACCCCACCGCCGCTGCTACCCGCACGGTTGCCATTCACAATATTCCACTGAAACAGGCCGGCCGCATCGCCAAAGACAGCCCCGCCTCCGCCATAAGTGGCCGTGTTCTCCCTGATCAGGTTGCCGATAATCTCAAGCTGGCCGGCATCATAGATACTGAGTCCACCCCCCTCACTCTTGGCCGAATTGCCCGAGATGTCGTTGAGGGTGAGGGCTGCTCGACGGGAGCTGCCCTTAATGGACACCCCACCCCCGTCGTCGGCCGAGTTCCACCATACCCGCAGGCCGGTCAGCGTGGCCGTCACCCCCTGCATTAAAATTCCACCGCCGTCATAAGTGGCCGAATTGAACCAGATGGTGCCGTTGAAGTCCTTGAAATCGCCGGTCATGTTGACTACGGCGAAATCCAGATAAAGTCCGCCCCCATATCGGGCCCGGTTGTTCCAAACCAGGACATTGTTGAACGAGGGCGCGCCCCCGAAGACAAATACCCCCCCGCCCCATCCGGCCGTGCAACTGTAGACCGACGTGTTCACAATGGATGGCGAGGCGTACTGGATGGCAATCCCGCCCCCATCCCCGGTGAGGGTGCCGTTGCCTCCGCCCGTAATTTGCACCCCGGATAGAACGGTGCTGGCCGACACACCCGAGATATTAACAGTAGGCTGCGCTGCGGAATAATCCCCATGAATGGTCGTGCTTAACCAGCCCTGGCCGTGGACCGAAACTCCATTCTTCATACTGATCCGTTCATGGTAGACTCCCGCGGCCACATTGATCAGGTCGCCATAGCTGGCGGCATTGATGGCGGCCTGGATGCTGGCATAACAGCCGCCCGTGCCCCCCGGATTGACGCAGCGAACACTGCTGGCAGGAATCTGGGGGGCGTCACCCCGAACGGGCTGCCCCAGCACTCCCATGAGCATTAGTTGGAAACCGAACGCCAGAATGAAAGGCAAAACCAGTCTCCGCAGCCGGACAACCTCTTTTGACGAGGACAGGCCGCCAGCTTGGGTTATCATCTTGCTCACCTCGCTCCCGCAAGGACCCAGACCGGGACACCTCTAGCTAAGGCAACTGCTCGACCAGCGCCGCAAATTCGGCCTGGGTAAAGGCTCGGAGCGTTGCCACCTTGACGTTGCCCTGCGCGGCCAGCGCCAGGCTGAAGGTCGCCGCTACTTCGTCGCTGGGCGCTTCGCCAATGGCTATGTAGTCATATTCGCCCATCACGGCATAGAAGCCAAGAAACTTGCCGCCCGTTGCTTCCCAGGCTTTGATGCTGGCTTCGATTCGCGCGGGCGCGGTCCTGATCGTCTTGATGCCCTGCTGGGTCAACTTCATTAAAAGAACATAGGTTGTCATAAGGCCACCCTCCTTGCTAATGCACTGCCTCACATTCCAGTACTTGAGAAATGACCGAAGCCAGGACAGGGTCCACCTGAATTTTGCGCGTGCTGGGTTGGCCGTCTACTTGTCGTCGTTCCAAATCACGGAGCGCCTTGACCAACCAGATTACGGCCAAATCGGGAGACACCTTGCCCGTATCAATTACCAGATCGAAGCGACTGGCTGCATCCCAGCGTACCCCGTACCAAGATTCAACGAAGATAGCCCTCATTTTGTCGCTTTCTTTTACCAGGGTTTCAGCTTTGTCCAAGTCGGTGATACCCTGTTGCTCCATTAGCCGGCTTATCCTAATCGGAAGAGGGGCCTTTACCCGCACGTTTAACACATCGGCCAGGCCATCCAAAACAGCAAAGCTGCCCCGGCCTACAATCACCATGTTGCCATGATAGGCCAGAGCCTGAATAACCCGGTTTAGAAATTTCACCATCGTTGATTTCAGTGTGTCGTAGCGGGACCAAAAGCCCGCCCCAGACTCGTAGGCCTCTTCAAATTGCACAAAGCCATATTGGTTGAGCACTTTTTCCATAAGCGCTTTGTCAACAAAATGATAACCCAGTTCTTGCGCCACTTTCTTGGCAAGATATGCTCCCTCACTGCCGAGTTCCCTCGATATAGTCAACACAGCCATAGTTTTTACCTCCTTCCCCCTCAATGCTTTTCTGCTTCTTTTGGAAGTAGGCGATTTGATTCAAGACAGACATAAAGATATTCCTCCCGCTTATTCAGGGCGGTAGGGCGCTTGGGTCGGAATGTCGCCCACAAATTCCGGCAAATCACTGTGACCTAACATTTGGCGAATCGCCAGGGCCTCCCCGATGTGAAACCAATAGTGGTAAATAATCAGTTGCAGCATAGTGCCGATGTTATATCGGAACGGCTGGCCCTCCACGAGCATTCGGCTCGGCCGGCAACTGCTCGACCGCCTTGACTATCAGTTGGGCCGCTTCCTCCAGCGACCACTTGCCCAGGTTAATCATCAAGTGATACCACTGCGGGTCGTCCGGCTGCACCTTGCACATCTCGCCCAGGTATTTAGCCATGCTCCGGTCTCGCTCGGCAATCAACTCCCGCGCCTGGGCGGCGGTACAGCTCTGCTGCTGCTGAACCCGGTTGACCCGGTCCGCCAGCGGCGCGACCAGCCGCACATGCAGCACGTCGGGCTTGTCGGCCAGCAGGGCCTGGCCGCCCCGGCCGACAATGACCATATTACCCCGATCATAAGCGCCCAGAATAACCCCCTGGATCAGGTTGCCGAACTCCAACTTATCCAGCCGTTTGATAAATTGGGTCACCTCCCCGCTGGGGTCCTGCGTCCAGGCCGGGACTTCGGCCACCACATACGGGCCGGGCCGGAAGAGCTGCTCCATAAAGCTCGTGCCTTTGTAATGCTCCTCGGAGAAGTCAACCCCTTCGTTCTCCAGCAGCCCCGTCCCCACTGCTACCTGGCCGATGAGGCTCTTATCAAAATAACGATAGCCCAACAGCTCGCAGACACGAGCGGCCACCTCGCTGCCGCCGCTGCCAAACTGCCGCGAAATAGTGATCACTGCCATGGTACACCTCCTTAATACTGGATTAACTTACGTTACACCGGGGGTATTGACCGACATCCGAAACAAGGACAATCTGTTTTCTCGGCGGTCGGTGGCTGAACCTTACCCAATCCGCGCCGACAGATAACTGACCAAATCCTGGAGCGAAACCAGCTTGCCGTAATCGGCCTCCGGCACCTCGACCCCCACCTCTTCATTCAGGCTAATCAGGAATTGCAGAAAATCAAAGGAGTCGATATCCAGGGCCGCCCGGATGTCCTCTGTCGGAGCCAGGTCGCTAAAATCCGCCTCCGGCGCAATCCGCTTTAATAGTTTAATGATGGTTTCTTTGATTTGGGTTTCGGTTAAAGATGTTGCGACTGTCATCGTGTCCTCCATAAACATTTAGATGAGGGGATGTGGTGCGTAATGCGTTCAAAGTTCACGCACCACGTACGACGCTATAACTTCTCCGGCTCCTGCAACTGCCGGTTCAACGCTTCCAAAAACTGGCCGCCGCGATGGCCGTCGGTGGCGCGGTGATCCCCGGCCAGAGTAGCCGTAACCACCTGGCGCAGAGCGAGCATGCTGTTCTCCACCCAGGGCTGCTCGCTGATCTTGCCAAAGCCGACCAGGGCTACCTGCGGCGGGTAGATCACACCATACACTTTCTCTACACCCAGGTCGCCCAGGCTGGTCAGGGTGATAGTGGAGTCGGTCAGGTCGGAGCTGCGCAGCTTACCGGCCCGGGTGCGCATGATGATGTCACGCATATCCACCATCAACTCGTCCAGGCTTTTCAGATCGGCGGTATGGATGGCCGGGGTGACCAGCCCGCCTTGCCGCAGCGAGATAGCAAAGCCGATGTTAATCGCTTCCTGGGGTTGAAGCTGGTCGTCTACCCAGAAGCCATTCAACTCCGGCACGTCCACCAGCGCCCGCGCTGTCGCTTTGATCAGAAGCACTACCGGCAGCAGCCGGTCTTTGATGGACCGTTTCAGGTTCTCGGCCTCCAGCCAGCGCAGCGCCCGGCTCAGGTCAATCCGCATTTCCAGGTAGTAATGGGGAATGTCACGATTGGACCTGGACATAGCCGCGGCGATGGCCCGGCGCATACCAGCCTGGAAGTCAACCGCCGGTTTGGCCACGACCGGCTCTGGCGGTGCCGGTGGGACGAGCGGCGCGACCTCAACCGGAGGCGGAGGCGGCGCTGCTAGCTTTGGCTCGGCCACTTTGGCCTTCAGCTCTGCCGCCGCCCGCTCGACATCAACCCGCTCGATGGTCCCATGCGGGCCGGTCCCCTTGACTGTACTCAAATCAACGCCAAGTTCGCCGGCCAATTTGCGAGCCAGGGGCGACACGCGCAGCCGTTCCCCTGGCGCGGCAGCGGGCAGTGGAGCCGCCGGCGGCCGCTCGACTTCGGGAACAGGTTTCAAGATCGGAGCAGCCGCTGCCGGGGCCGTAACCGCAACCGGCTCACCCTCCGCCCGGATCAGGGCCAGGACCGTTCCCACGGGTACCTTTTGCGAGGACTGGATGAGGATTTGGTCAAGCACACCATCCTCATAAACCTCAATATCAATGATCCCTTTATCGGTTTCCACTTCGGCGATAACATCGCCCTTATTGACCCGGTCGCCGGGTTTTACTTTCCACTCGACCAGCGTCCCGGCAGCCATGTCAGCGCCCAAGCTGGGCATGCGAAATTCACTCATGGGTCACCATCCTTATGACTGTACTCACAATTGTTTCCACTTGCGGCAGGGCGGCGTACTCCATGTGTTTGGCGTAAGGCATGGGCACCTCGGCGCTGCAGAGGCGCTCAACCGGGGCATCCAGCTCATAAAACGCCTGCTCCATAATCCGGGCGCTGATCTCCGCAGCGATGCTGCCGCTGCGCCAGCCTTCGTCCACAATGAGCGCCCGGTGGGTCTTGGCCACCGAAGCCAGGAACGTGGCCTCGTCCAGCGGACGCAGGGTGCGCAGGTCAATCACTTCAGCTTCGATCCCCTCTTGCGCCAGAAGCTGCGCCGCCTCCAGGGCCTTAAACAGGCTGGCGCTGTAACTCATGAGGGTAATATCGCGACCCTCCCGGCACACCTTGGCCTTGTCAATGTCTACCGGCCCGGCATTGGCCGGTAACTGCCCTTCCATGTTGTAGAGGGTATTGTTCTCAAAGATCAGCACCGGGTCCGGATCTTCAAGCGCCGTCCAGAGCATACCGCGCGCGTCTTCCAGCGTGGCCGGGGTCAGCACCTTGATGCCGGGAATATGGGCATACCAGCCTTCCAGGCTGTGAGCGTGCTGCGCCGCCAGTTGCCGGCCTGCCCCGGTAGCCATGCGAATGACCACGGGGATATTGAACAGGCCGCCCGACATGTGCAAAATGGTGGCAGCGTTGTTGAGAATCTGGTCTGAAGCCAGCAGGCTAAAGTTGACCGTCATCACCTCCACAATCGGGCGCATGCCGTTCATGGCTGCGCCAATGCCCATGCCGACAAAGGCCGATTCCGAGAGCGGCGTATCGCGGATGCGCTCCGGGCCAAACTCTTGCAGCAAGCCCTTGCTGACCGCAAAACAGCCGCCGTAGCGGCCCACATCCTCACCCATCAGGAAGACTCGCTCATCCTGGCGCATCGCCTCGCGGATGGCTTCACGCATAGCCTCCCGATAGGTCGTTTGGATCATTTGTTTACCATTGTTGCTCATAGCGTCCTCCAGTTTGATCACTGACCACTGACCGCTGACCGCTGAAAGAATGGCTAAGGCACAATTTTGTGGCGGTCGGCCGTCGTCCGTCAGCGGTCGTTATTTTTCAGAGTACACAAACCGGGTCAAGTCCTCCACCGGCTCCCAGGTGCCGGCCTCGGCAAATTCGACTGCCGCCTCTATTTCGATGGCGACCTCCCGCTCGATTTCGTCCAGGTCCTCCGGCCCGAGCAGGCCCTGTTGCTGAAGGTGCTGGGTGAAAAGCAAAATCGGGTCGCGCTTCTTCGCCTCCTCGACTTCCTCTTTGGCGCGATAGAGTTCGGTGTCAAAGGCGGAATGGCCCCGGAAACGATAGGTGCGACATTCCAGGAAGTACGGCCCCTGGCCGCTGCGGACATAATCCGCCGCTTTTTGAGCCGCTGTCTCCACCGCTAACACCTCCATGCCATCTACAGTTTCAGCCGGCATCTTGTAAGTCACGGCCCGCTTGGCTATTTCAGTTTCGATTTGGGCACGGTGCAGGGCCATCCCCATCGCGTACAGGTTGTTCTCACAGACAAACAGGATCGGCAACTGCCACAGCGCAGCCAGGTTCATCGTCTCGTGAAACTCACCTTCGGCCACGGCCCCATCGCCAAAGAAACAGCAGGTCACCCGATGCTGGTTGCGCATTTTGTCGGCCAGGGCCACGCCCAGGGCCAGGGGCAGCCCCCCGCCGACGATGGCATTGCCGCCATAAAAGCGGGTTTCCTTATCAAACAGGTGCATCGAACCGCCCCGACCCCGGCTGCAGCCCTCTTGCTTGCCGTACATCTCGGCCATAATCACCGCCGCCGACACGCCGCGAGCCAGCGCCTGGCCGTGCTCGCGATAGGTCGCCACCACCGCATCCTCCGGGGTCAGAGCCTGCATCACCCCCACGGCTATCGCCTCCTCGCCGATGTATAAATGCATGAAGCCGCGAATCTTCATGGCGCTATATAATTCGGCCGATTTCTCCTCCAGGCGGCGGATGCGCACCATTTCGCGCAGCAGGTACAGGCTGTGGGCGCGATCAACCCGGGGTACGGCTTGTTTTGCCGCGGGTTTCTTTTTTGATTGTTCTAAAGTTGCTTTTTTCATCATTCACTTCCCTCCAACGTCGAAATATCCCCTTCCGGCAGACCCAGCTCGCGGGCTTTGAGTAAGCGGCGCATGATCTTGCCGCTGCGGGTCTTGGGCAGGTTTTGATTGAACTCGATCTCCTTGGGGGCGACGGCTGACCCTAACTTGGTCCGGGCAAAGCCGATGATGTCCAACTTCAAATCTTCGTTTGGCTCGAAACCGGGCTTGAGCGAGACAAAGGCTTTGACCAGCTCCCCAATCAGCGGGTCGGGCTTGCCGATCACGCCGGCCTCGGCCACGGCGGGATGCCCCAGCAGGGCACTTTCTACCTCAAACGGCCCGACCATGTGGCCGGAAGTTTTGATAATGTCGTCCGCGCGGCCAATGAACCAAAAGTAACCATCGGCGTCGCGCCGGGCCAGATCGCCGGTGATGTACCAGCCGCTTTTGAAGGCTTTATGGTAGCGCTCCTCGTCGTGCAGGTAGCCCCGAAACATCGAAGGCCAGCCCGGCTTAAGCGCCAGGTCGCCCTCGACGCACGGCTCCTCGACCACCTCGACCGAGCCGTTGACCCGGTGGACAATCGCCGCTTCGATGCCGGGCAGTGAGCGGCCCATCGAGCCAGGCCGGACTTCCATCGCCGCAAAGTTGGCAATCATGATCCCGCCGGTCTCGGTCTGCCACCAGTTGTCGTGGATGGGCAGCCCCAGCGCCTGCAAACCCCAGGCTACGGCTTCCGGGTTGAGCGGCTCGCCAACGCTGTGGATCAGGCGCAGGTGGCTCAGGTCGTACTCTTTACGCGGCTCGACCCCCAGGCGCATTAAGCGGCGGATAGCCGTGGGCGCGGTGTACCAGACCGTCACCTTTTGCTCTTGCAGAATGTGGCACCAGCGCTCGGCGTCAAAATCGGCCTCGTCAATGATGTTGACCACGCCGTGAGCCAGGGGCGCGATCATGCCATAGGAGATGCCGGTGACCCAGCCGGGATCGGCGGTGCACCAGAAGACATCGCCGGGATGGAAGTCCATAACATATTTGCCGGTCATGTAGTGGGTCAGGATGGCCTGGTGGACGTGAATCGCCCCCTTGGGCATGCCGGTCGTGCCGCTGGTGAAGTGCAGCACGGCCATATCCTCCGGGTCGGTCGGGGGAATGGTAAAATCGGGCGAGACTGCGGCCAGCAGTTTTGGCAGGGACAGCAGGTTATCGCTTAAATCATCCTCCACGTCGGTCAGCAGGACGTGGCGGAGCTGGGGCAGGCGCGAGCGCAGATTCGCCACCTTTTGGTTGTACTGCCGCCGGGTCGTCACCAGCAGCTTGCCATCGCCCAGGTGCAGGCGCTGGTAGATTGGCTCCGGCCCAAAAGCGGAGAAGAGCGGGCAGAAGACGCTGGTGTTCTTCAGCGTGCCCAGCGCGGCGATATACAACTCGGGGATGCGCCCGGCCAACACAAAGACCCGCTCCCCCTGGCCGATACCAAAGCGGCGCAGCACGTTGGCAAAGCGGTTGCTCTGTTCCTGCAGGTCCACATAGGTAAAATCACGGACGGCGCCGTCCCGGCCAAGCCAGCGCAGGGCCAGTTGATCGCGGCGCGGGCCGGCGGCGTGGCGGTCCACGGCCTCGTGGG
Organism: Anaerolineales bacterium; assembly: GCA_015075185.1. Classification (GTDB taxonomy): domain Bacteria; phylum Chloroflexota; class Anaerolineae; order 4572-78; family J111; genus DSQQ01. Next base: position 273,056 of record JABTUW010000002.1, read on the forward strand.
CAATGTTCAAACCTCGACCTCCCGGCAGCCCGTCCAATTCTTGCCGGATGGCCTCCCATGAGAAGGTGGCACAGGTCTGGTCATAATCCAGGAGATTAGGCTGCACTACCCACTGCTGAAAAGATTTTTTGATGGGTTTCCAGTCCATAATTACCTCCATTGCTGCATGCCAAACAACTTTAGCATTGTCTTAAGCGCAAGCATCGAACAGAGGACTTACTGGAGCTGAAAGAAACGATGGGGAGGTGTTTGGTTGAGATCGCACCCGTGCTAACAGGTGGGTGAGCACGTTGGGCAGCGATAAGAAGATTTTTAGGGGTCAAGCTTGAGCGGAAGGTGAAGCCAGGGGTGCAAGGTAGTGCCAGAAAACGAATGGGCTTTGGTTGGGCCATTTGATACTTTTTTGATGGCCCGGCAGATTCATGTCAGCTCGAGAGCATAAAATCTGTCACTTATTAGTATACTCCTAAACAGATAGACACGCTAGTGACAAATGTCACAAGCAGGCATGGCTTCTGATAGCCTGTCTGAAAAGTGTTTGTAGTGATGATTTTAGTCGTCAATGGTGGGGCTGTAAACGACTGAAGTCGTTACTACGGCCTCACATTGTGCCTTTTCAGACAGCTTCTGAGGTCAAAAATGTATAAAAGTGAGAGATTGTTCCTGCCTACAACTTATGATAAACTTAGCCCATCCAAATTTGGCTCAGCCAGACTTAACCGCTGCCAGAATTCTGATTTTAGGCAGAGGGCTGATGGGTTCGGCGGCGTTCAACGTCATGAACGACCAGCGGTAGGGTACGGCCTAATCGGCGACGGCAGCCAAGTGTAAGCTGGTCGGGAAAAAAGTAACCATGAAAATCGTGATTCTAGGCAGCGGCCTGATGGGTCCGGCGGCGGCGTTCAACTCCATGAATGACCCCCAGGTAGGGCAAGTGTTGATCGGCGATGCCAGCCAGGCGCAACTCGACGCGGCGATGCGCAAGCTGGCCGGAAAAGCGGGGGCGGAAAAACTCAGGCCCGTTCGGCTCGATTTGAACGACCAGGCCGCCGCCAGCGAGTTGATGGGTGACTGTGATGTCGTCATCGCCGCGCTGCCCCGGCCTGCCAGCATCCTGGGGATTCGCGCCGCTTTGCAGGCCGGGGTGCCCCTGGTGGATTTGACCTGGCCCGCCGAGGAGCACATGCCGGGGCTGCGCGAGGAAGTCGAAGCGGCCAAGGGTTTGATTATCCCCGGCTGCGGCGTCGAGCCGGGCCTGACCGAAATCATGGCCCGCCGCCTGGCCGAGCAGCTTGACCGGGTAGACGAACTTCACATCAAGTGCGGCGGCATCCCGGAAACCCCGACCCCGCCGCTGGGTTACAAAATCGTTTTTGGCGGCAAGCAACTGCCGCTGCGGGAGCAGGATGGGCCGACGGTCGAGGCCGGCCAACTCAAGCTGGTGCCGCGCTACTCTGGGGTCGAGTCCATTACCTTCCCCGGTGTGGGCGAGTTGGAAGCCTGGCACGAAACTTTTATGCCCTAGCTGCTCGATTTGCCGGTGTTCAAAAATCTGCAAACCGGGACACAGAAGACGGTGCGCTGGCCCGGCTTCGCCGCCAAGGCGACGATGCTTAAGGAGCTGGGCCTGCTGAGCATGGAGCCGGTCGAGGTCGAGGGGGTCAAGGTCGCGCCCAAAAAACTGCTCGATGCGCTGCTGTACCCGCATGTGGCGCTAAAAGAAGGCGAACGGGACATTACCGTGCTGCGGGTCGAGGTCAAAGGCCAAAAGAACGGTCATCCGCACGCTTCCAAAGTCGAATTGGTGGATCGCTACGACGAAGTTACAGGTTTTACCTCGATGGCCCGGACGACGGCCTTCACCGGGGCCATCGTCGCCCGGATGATCGCCCGCGGTGAAATACCGGAACGCGGCCTGCTGACGCCGGAGCAGGTCATCAGCGGCCCCCGGTTCGAGCGGCTGGTGGGGGAATTGACAGAAGCACAGATTGAGTTTACATTCGCTATAGAGTATTGACACTAGTATAAAATCGAGTTATACTTTTTTCAGAGAAAGGTATAACTTTATGGCAAATATTAAAACTGCTATTTCCTTGCAAGAAACGCTTTTTGAGCAAGTCGAAGCCTTGGCCCATGAGCTGAATGTCTCCCGTAGCCGGCTGTTGGCGCTGGCTCTTGAAGATTTTATCCGCCGCTATCAGAACCAAAAACTTCTCGAACAGATTAATTCGGCCTATGATGATGCGCCTGATCCCGGCGAACAAATTCGCCTCCGTCAGATGCGCCATCAGCAGCGCCGGATTGTGGAGGGCGAGTGGTAATAAACCAGGGCGAGATTTTCTGGATTGATTTGGATGCTCCTGCCGGCTCCGAACCGGGTTATCGCCATCCCCATGTGGTTATCCAAAACAACCTGTTCAATCGCAGCCGAATCAATACTGTCGTCGTCTGCGCGTTGACCTCCAACCTCAAGCGAGCGGCGGCACCGGGCAATGTTCTACTCGATCCCGGTGAGGCTAACCTACCCAAGCAGAGCGCAGTCGTCATCTCACAAATTTTCACGGTGGACAAAACTCAATTGGGCGACTACATCGGAAGCTTATCCGGCAAACGAATACGTCAGATTCTTGAGGGAATAAGGTTGCTGACAGAGCCGCGCGAGGTAGAGTAGTTCATGACCGGCCTATAGTTCGACCGGTTGGTGGCTGAATTGAAGCTGAAATAGGTGAAGATGCAAATAAAGACAAGCAAACAAGATTGTTTCGAGCGACAAATCATGATCAACTGATCCATGTAGAAATACCCAGCCAACAATTATTCACTGGTCGCAGGATGAGGTTAACATGGCCCAGATAGATGTTCCAACTTTCGATAAATTAATGAACCCGGTTATTCAGGCTCTTAAGCAACTTGGAGGCTCAGGTACTGTCGAAGAAATCAATGGTAAGGTGATTGAGCTTGTTCATCTGAAAGATGAACAACTTGAAGTCCTACATGATCCACAAAAAGGAAGCCAAACAGAAGTTGAATATCGGCTTGCTTGGGCCAGAACATATCTCAAAAAGTATGATGTGCTGGAAAATTCCAGCCGAGGAGTCTGGGCACTTACCGCTAAAGGCCGGCAACTTGACCAAGTTAATCCTCAAGTTGTCAGGCGGTTTGTTCAAGGTCAGAAAAAAGAGACCAAAACTGCTATTCCCAGTGAAGATGAGTTGGTTGAAACTAGAGCCTGTTATGAACTTATGGTCATAAGATGAACGGCCTGCTTGAGCATCACCATCGCAAAAGCCAGGAAATGCAGCCCGGCCAGGGTTTCGGGCAAGCGCTCATAGTCCCGCGCCAGCCGGCGAAAGCGGGCCGCCCAGGCGAAACTGCGTTCGACCACCCAGCGTTTGGGCAGCAACACAAAGCCTTTCTTGGCTTCCGGCAACTTGACCACGATCAACTCGATGCCATGCTCGGCGGCCTCCTGAGCGGCCGTGTCACCGGTGTAGCCTTGATCGACAAAGGCGACTTTAACCGTGTCACCGGTCGCTTCTTGGACCTGTTGAGCCAGTTCACCCACCTGGGCACGTTCTTGTTCGTTGGCCGGGGTGACATACAAGGCCAACAGATGGCCCAAGGTGTCCACGGCGATATGCGTTTTGCTGCCCTTTTTGCGTTTATGACCATCGTAGCCGGCCCGCTGACCGCTTTCCGGGGTCGATTGCAGCGTCCGACCATCGAAAATCGCCGCCGAGGGTTGTTCGCTTCGACCCAAAGCCAGGCGCAACAGTGCCCGCAAATCGTGGACCATCGCTTCGAACACGCCAGCACTAATCCAACGCTGGGTCTGTTGATAGACCGTGTACCACGGCGGCAGATCGTTGGGCATCATCCGCCAGGCGGCCCCGGCGCGAACCAGCCAGCGCAAGCCATTGAACACTTCGCGCAACTCATGGTCTCGTTGGGGCGCATCTTCGCGCATCAGGGTCAGGTAAGGAGCCACGAAGGCCCATTCATCATCATTTACATCACTGGGGTATGCTTTTCGTTCCATCTTGGTAGCATACCCGCCTTGTCAAGTCTTAAAGTGCATAACAGGCTCTAATATAGAAATGTCGTGGCGTGATGAATTGTTAGCCACTTTGCTCAAAATGGAATCTACAGCCTTCGAGCGTTTAGTTCAACGACTACTCCGCGAGTCAGGATTTATTCAGGTTGAAGTTACTGGAAAGAGTGGGGATGGGGGAATAGATGGCAAGGGGATCATGCGCCTCGCAGGTTTACTCAGCTTTCATGTGCTATTTCAATGCAAACGGTATCAAGGATCTGTATCAGCCAGCCAAGTTCGAGATTTTCGAGGGGCGATGATGGGGCGAGCAGATAAAGGTTTGCTGATTACGACTGGTAACTTCACCAAAGATGCGGTAAAGGAAGCAACACGAGATGGCGCATCGGCGATTGATTTAATTGACGGTGACCAATTATTGGACAAGTTGAAAGAATTAAGCTTGGGTGTAAAGACAGAGAAAATCGAAGTAGAAAAGGTGACAATAGACCGCGATTGGTTACTGAGCATATAGCGAATGATATTTACAGCCTGACCCTCTCCCTCTTCGCATCCCGCAATAACTCCCTGGCACCACTGCTCGACCCGCTCGCCGATATTCTCCCCATTCAACGAAATACCGGCAACCACCACTATCCCGGCATCGCGCTGTCCCCGACTTCATAAAGCCCAAAGGGTAAAGGGGCGCCCTCGTGCCAGGTTGACTCAAACTGGAAGCGCCGCCCGGTTTCGCGGGTACGAGCCACCAACCTCTGCCCAAGCTGGAGTTGGCCTGGCTCCCAGCGGCGCAGCGCCGCGATGACATCACCGCCTGCTTCGGCCACAGCCGTACTCAAAGTCCAGGCATCTTCCGCCGCCTTGGCGGTTCCGGCAGCCGCATGCGGACGAGCCACAAAAGCGGCATCCCCGATGAGACAGACCCGCCCGAAGGCCATCTGCGGCGGCTCCAGGTCAACAATAACCTGGATGAAGGGTTGGGCGGTCGAATGGATAATTTCGGCCAGCGGCGGCGGCAGCCGGACGGCATCGGCCCGCATTTGGGCAAGGTGGCCTTCTTGCACCATTCCCGGCGGCAGGGAGAGGTCACGGGCCACCCCGGCTCGGTCGGTCATCAGCTCGTCAAGCGCCGGGCCGGGTGCGACATTGCGATACCACAGCCAGTTAAGATGCAGTTGAGGTGTGGTCGCGCCGGGAGCTTGATCAACCACCGGGATGGGATAGACCAATAGATGCCCATCTGATCGAATATGGTAAGTAACGGCCCGGTGCAGCGTGGCATAAATCTGGGGATCCAACTCGGCCGGGCTGACCGTCCCGCGCCAGGCGATATATCCGGCGTAAGCCAGCGCCAGTTCGGGTAAGAGGAGCCGCCGCGCTGTCGAGCGAATGCCATCGGCGCAGACCAACAGGTCACAGCGATCCCGCCGGCCGCCAGCCAACTGGACGTTCACTCCGTCGTTATCTTGATCAAAGCCAATCACGGCTGCGCCGAGGTGATAACGCTCGGCTTCAAAACAGTCAAGCAGGCCCCGGTACAGCGCATTGTAGGAGCTAAACCGGTAAGGGCAAGGCGCCTCGTGGACCGTTCCCCCCGTTTGATCCATATAGCGCACCCAGTGCGGAGCCATGCTGACTGAATCGAGGTCGAAGCCAGGGCGGGTGGTAAAGTAGCGGACGGTGGCCGGATTCAGCACAATCCCGGCCCCCTGGCCGACCAGCGGCCCAGGCGAACGTTCGTAGACCGTGACCTCACAGCCGATGTCGCGCAGCGTCAGCGCTGCGGTCAGGCCGCCCAGCGACCCACCCATCACGACGACACAGGTCATGCTGCTGTCACCCCCTTAAAAATAACCTGCGACCTCCTGATTTTTGTAATCGCCCGGCCCTGCTAGCCGCCTACCGGGCCAAAGGTGATAATGCGGGTTGGCCGCACCCGGTAAAGGACCCGTACTTCGCCTTCATCACGCAGAGGATAGGGGGTGGCACCCAGGTAGCTCTGCGATAAGGCGTCAATACTTTCGGTAGCCAGATGCCCCTGAGCGGGATCATCCTCCTCGATAATCTGCTCGATGGTCCCATACACGGTGATCCAGTGGTAGGGATTCTGGGGATTCATCAGCATCACGGCCACCTGGGGACGCGCCCGGTAGTTACGATCTTTTAACCTGCCGCGCACCGAGTTGAGATAGATAAACTTGCCGTCATGATTCACCCAATTGGGAGTCAGTTGGGCCGTGCCGTCGGCATTGACCGTGGCGACGGCGGCAGTGACAGGTTCATCCAGCAGCGCCAGATGAACGGCTGGCAGGTCCCGTAAACTGGCCCCAGCCGTGCGCTCGCCAATCGTGAAGGCCCCGGCGTGACCAGGGGTAATAACATCAGCAATCTCGAATGACATGGGTGGCTCCTTTCTGTGCCCCTGGCGGTCGTTATTGAACCGCCACAATAAAATGAATAATAAATCTCCACATTTCTTAGGTGGAGCGAGGCATAGGCGCACGCTCTTCCACCGGCATCGTGGAGGTCTTGTCCCACACAAAAAATTCAAGGAAGTTTCCATCTGGGTCGAGGACATAAAGCTGAATGGCCCCGTCGCCGCGCGCCAATGGGCCGCCAACAATATTGACCCCGTGAGCACGCAGATGCGCTTCCGTGGCCTGCAGGTCGCTGACCTCAAGCCCCAGATGGTGGGCCAGGCCGCGGGTCGCGCCGGTGCCGGCATCGCCAAAACCAGCCGTGGCGGTGGTGTCACTCGCCAGAATCAGGTGAAATTCAAAACCTTCCCCGCGAAACCAGCAGCCGCCAAAGGTAAAATTGGAGGGACGGGGAATCTCCTCCAAACCCAAAACCGTCCCATAAAACCAGCGAGCGCGCTCCAGATCGCTCACCACCAGCGCACTGTGATCAAGTTTTTTTATCTGCACCCTGCCCTCCTTATGATAATCCAGGTTGCTACCTTGCTTACGTCAACCCGGGATACACCGACACTTGCCTCTGGCGCGGCAAGCGCCAGGGGGAGACACAGAGGGCGCAGAATTTTTAATTTTCCTCTGCGTTCTCGGCGTCTCAGCGGTAAAAATCAACTTATAGTGGCAACTTGAGTTATAATAGTAGCTTTAACGTATTATAAACGATAGGTCCCGCTTTGGAATATTGTCAAAGCGACCTGACCCGCTCCCCTTTCGGATCCCACAGTGGCTCCGCCGCCACCACCGCCGCAATTCGCTCGCCCATAATTTCCACATTCAACGCCGTGCCGACCGGTGTATAGGCCAGCGGCAGGTAGGTGTAAGCAATACTCTTACCAACCGAGTAGCCGTACCCCCCCGACGTGACCCAACTGATCACCTCCTCCCCGCTACGAACCGGCTCGTTGCCAATGGCAATGGCGCTCGGCTCGGCCAGGGTTAAGCAGCACAATTTGCGCTGTAGCCCTGCCTCTTTTTGCCGGAGTAGCGCCTCGCGGCCAATGAAGTCACCCTTGTTCAGCTTGACCGCAAAGCCCAGTCCGGCCTCGTAAGGCGTGTAGTCCGGGCCGATGTCGGCTCCCCAGTAGCGGTAGCCTTTTTCGAGGCGCAGGCTGTCAATAGCCCGGTAGCCGCCAGCCACCAAGCCCTCCGGCTGGCCAGCCTCCCACAGCGTGTCCCACAGGCGCTGGCCGTACTCCATGCCACAGTAAAGTTCCCAGCCCAGCTCGCCCACGTAAGTGACCCGCAGGGCCAGCACCGGCACATCGCCGACGGTCAGAGATTGGGCGGTCATGTAGGGGAAAGCGGCATTGGATACGTCGCTCCGGGTAACTTTTGCCAGGATGGTCCGGGCACGAGGTCCCCACAGGCCAAAGCAAGCCCGCGTTGAGGTGACGTCGTCTACCCACACCGACCCGTCTTCTGGCATATTCAGCCGGATCCACGACAGGTCGTGCTGGCCAAAAGCCGTGCCGGTGACGATGAGGAAGCGGCCTGCCTCCAGCCGGGTGACGGTGAAATCGCACTCGATGCCGCCGCGGGGGTTGAGCATCGAGGTGTAGACCACCCGGCCAGCGGGCTGATCCACATTGTTGGCGCACAGGCGCTGCAGCAGGGCCAGCGCGCCCGGCCCGCGCACCTCGATCTTGCTGAAAGATGTTTCGTCAAACAACCCGGCCCGCTCCCGGGTGCCCAGGTGCTCCACGCCAATCGCCGGCGACCAGTGGTGGCGCGCCCAGCCTTGGGGTTGGTGGCCGTGGGCCGCCTCACTCTCGTAGGGCGCAAACCAGTTGGGCCGCTCCCAGCCGGTCTTCTCACCAAAGACCGCGCCCAGAGCTTTGAGCCGGTAGTAAGCCGGGGAGAGACGCAGCGGCCGGGCCGACTGCCGCTCCTCGTTGGGGTAGTGGATATCGTAATATTTGGCGTAGGTTTCAACCGTGCGGCCGACATTATAGGCCTGGCTGGCATAGTTGGCTCCGAAACGACGCACGTCCAGCCGCCACAAATCCCACTCGGGATGGCCGTCAATGATCCACTCGGCCATCGCTTTACCAATACCGCCCGCCCCGGCCAGGCCGTGCGCGCAAAAGGCGGCGGCCACCCAGAAGCCCTTGACTGCCGTCGGGCCGAGCAGGTATTCGCCGTCGGGGGTGAAGCCCTCCGGGCCGTTGAGCAGGGTCACAATTTCCGCGGTTTCCAGGGCCGGGACACGGCGGATAGCGTTTTCCATTAACGGCGTAAAGCGCTCCCAATCCGGTTCCAGCAGCTTGTTGTTGAAATCCGCCGGGATGCCGTCGAGCGCCCAGGGGGCCGGCTGGCGCTCATAGCCGCCCATAATCAACCCGCCGACCTCCTCGCGGAAGTAAACCAGGAGGTCGGGGTCGCGCATGGTCGGGAAGTCAGCCCGCACCCCGGCGATGGGCTTGGTGATGAGGTAGAGATGGGCCATCGGCGTGACCGGCAGATTCAGCCCGACCATCCGGCCAATCTCACCGGCCCACTGTCCGGCGGCGTTGACCACAATCTCGGTCTGGATCGTGCCCTTGTCGGTGACAACGGCGCTGGCCCGGCCCTCGCCGAGGGTAATGCTCTGCACCCGGGTGTGGGTCAGGAACTGCGCTCCCCGTTCTTTCGCACCCGCGGCCAGGGCCATCGTCAGGCCGGTCGGGTCAATAAAGCCGTCGGTGGGCAGGTAGACCGCGCCGGCCACGCCGTCCAGAGTCATCAAAGGAAAGAGGTCCTGGGCTTCTTTGGGGCTGATCAGTTCCAGCGGCAGGCCAAAAGAACGGGAGACGGCGACCAGCCGCTTCAACTCCTCCAGCCGTTCCGGCGACGAGGCCAGGCGTAGGCTGCCGACTTCACGCCAGCCGGGGTCGCGCCCGGTTTCGTCTTTGAGCCGCCGGTACAGGTCGGTGCTGTAGCGGATCATCTTGGTCAGGTTGCTGCTGGTGCGCAACTGGCCGACCAGCCCGGCGGAGTGAAAGGTCGAGCCGCTGGTCAGTTCATTCCGGTCCAGCACGACCACGTCTTTCCAGCCCATGAGGGTCAGGTGGTAGGCGATACTGCACCCCCCCACACCGCCGCCGATGATGACTACTTGCGCCTGCGAGGGAAAATTGGACACGATAGGTTAACTCCTTTGAGTTACAGTTGATAATCTGCACCCTGAGTAGCGCGAAATGTAATGGAGCGCGTATCGAAGGGTGTAGGTCTTGTTGCCATCTTTGCTGCATCCTTCGATACGCCCTTCGTTTCACTCAGGGCTACTCAGGATGCAGCCTTCGGATCGTTAGACCCCCTGCGTCACTTCTTCCAACCACTGTCCGCAGCGCGGGTCTTGAAAATTTTGGGTCATGCGCTTGAAGTGCTTGTCGGCATAGTCGCGAAAGTCAAAGTCGAGCTGGGAGATGCCGATTTGGACCATGCCCCACATCGCTTCACGGAAATCGGACATGATCTTCATCAGCTTGAGCCGGGCCAGGCGAGCCGGAGTAGCCGCGCCAAAATAGGCGTCCAGCAGCAGGCGGTCCTGTTCATCGCCAAAGCTATGATTGACCGAGAAGTTGGCCAGGTCGAAAAAGCGGTCGCCCATGCCGGCGTACTCCCAATCGAGAATACGCATCCGGCCGTCGTGCAGAAAATTGGCATTGAGCAAATCATTGTGGCAGGGGCATGGTGCAAAGGGGTCCTGCAAAAAGGCGGCCTCAATGTCGGCCATGCGGGCCAGCAGCCAGTCGAAGTTAGCGGGAAAGGCGACGCCGTAACGCCGGGCGGTTTGGGTATAATCCTCGACGACGCGGAAGGGGGAAAACGTGCCGGGGATGGCCGGCATACTGTGAACCTGGCGCAGGAGGGTCGTTACCTGGCGGATGCTCTCCGGCTGGGCTATTGCTTCCGGCGGCACTGGCTGGCCATCAATAAAGCGCGACACAATGTATCCTTCCGGCTCGATGAAGCAGAGAATTTCGGGGGCAATGCCCAGCACGGCAGCGGCCTGGTGGGCGGCATGCTCGTTATGGCGGTCAATGCCCAGCAGTTCGGTGTCGGCTCCGGCAATGCGCAGGACAAAGGACTCGCCGCCGACGTCAATCCGGTAATTTTGGTTGGTGATGCCGTCGGTCAGCAGCGTTGTTTGCAGGTTGCTCATTCCGGCCCACTGCGGCACGCGGGCCAAAGCTTCTTCGAGGGAAAGCGCCATTGGTTACCTCCGTTAATACTTCATTTCCGGCAAATTAAAGTTGCAGCCAAATTCACCGCAGAGAGCGCTGAGGACGCTGAGAAATTTTTAAAATCCTCTCTGTTCCCTGCGTCCTCGGCGCTGAAGGATAAGATCTGTCAGTCAATCAACTGTGAACAGCAAAAATATTTGGTTCGCCCGTTCAGGCTAAACCAACCGCCTCGGCAAACTTACGAATAGCCCCCAAATGAGCCGCCGGGGTATTCAGGCCTACTCCCATGGTGTTGAACGAGAGGTGGGTCGCGCCGAGCGACTGCCACTCTTGGAGCAGGGCGGTCCACTGAGCAGCATCGCCTTTACCATAAGGGATACGACCTTCTACGCCGAAGTCGGCCCGGGTCCGGCCGGCTTCGGCCAGGTAGCGATCCACTTTCTCCAATTCCGGCCCGGCTTTTTCCGGCGGATCGTTGACCAGCCAGCCATCGCCCAAACGAGCCATGCGCCGCAAAGCCGGCTCGGCGCGCCCGCCAAACCAGATCGGGATGGGACGCTGCACCGGCAGGGGGTTGAGACCCGCATCGGGGACGGTGTGCCACTCGCCGATAAAAGTAACCAGCGGCTGGGTCCACAACTGGCGCAAAAGCTCCACCTGCTCCTCGATGCGGCGGCCCCGGTTGTGGAAATCTTCATTCAGGGCAATATATTCCACCTGGTTCCATCCCAGGCCCACGCCCAGACGCAAACGCCCGCCGCTGAGCACGTCCAAGGTGGCGGCCTGCTTGGCTACCAGGGCCGTCTGGCGTTGGGGCAGGATAATGATGCCCGGCACCAGGCCGATTTTCCGGGTTAGAGCGGCCATGTAGCTGAACAGCACCAACGGTTCCTCAAAGGCCGACTGGTGAGTGTAGGGACCTTTCCAGCCGCCAGGCCGGTCGGGGTTAGCTCCCAGGACATGATCGTAGGCCACGATATGGGTAAACCCCAGGCTCTCCGCTGTTTGAGTATAATCACGAATTGCCCCAGGATCGCTGCCAAATTCTGTCTGCGGAAAAATCACGCCGATGTTCATCATTTAGCTCCTTTACAGCTTTGCCGACCGCGGACCGCCAAAAAGCATGGCCGTAATTACTGCGGTGGTCAGCCGTCGGCAGTCGGCGGTCAGATTTTACAACGCCTGCCAGACCGACCCCGGTTCGGCCATTTCGGCGACGATGTCGGAGGTTGAGATGAGGCCAAGCGGCATCGAATCGGGCTGCTCAGGGTTGACCACCAGCAGCCGGTGAATGTGGTAATAGATCATCCGGTCGGCCGCTTCGCGCAGGGTGGCGGTAGGGTGGATGGTGACCGGCGGGCGCATCACGGCTGAAACGGGCGAGCCGGCCTGACCAGCCTCAAAAAAGGCCAGCAGGTCAAAGCCGGTCACGATCCCGGCCGGCTGGCCGTTGGCTTCGACTACCACCACCGAGCGCGAGCGCCGGTCGGTCATGGCCCGGGCGACAGCGCTCAAGGGGGTGTCGGTCAGGCAGACCACGATCCCGCGCGACATGACCTCGGCCACCGTGCGCCGTTCCGTCGAGGTGTGGGCCAGGCTGGCCACCAGGTTGGAGACAGAAATGACCCCCACCGGGCGATCCTTTTCGACGACAAGCAGGCGATGCAGATGCTCGGCCTGCATGCGGGCGGCGGCCTGGCTGGCCGGGGTATCCGCCTCGATGGTCGCGGGCGGGCTGCTCATCAGCGTGCTTACCTCCAGCCGGCGCATGGTCTCCAGATTGATGGCATCGGTTGACAGCCATTCGCCGGTCAACAGGTCAATGTCGGAGATAATCCCCAGAACTTCATCCTCGCGGGCGACCAGCAGGGCATGGACGCGCTCTTGGGCCAGCAGCACCGCCGCCTGTCCCAAAGTGGTATCCGGCGAGCAGGTGATCAGGGTTTTACGCATGAGATCACGAACCAGGGTTGTCACGGTGGAGTCTCCTTACCTGACCCTCACCCCTAACCCCTCTCCCTTCCAGGGAGAGGGGAGAAGAAGGTTTACTCCCCCTCCCTTTTCAGAGAGGGGGGAGGGGGAGGGTCACTTAACTTCATCTACATCTTTATACCACTTAATCCGGTCGCCGACGCGGGCGCGGAGTTTCCAGGCCAGGGGCTTGGGTTCCGTTTCAAGGCGGGCCAGGGCTGCTTCGACCTGCCGGGCGACGGTGGCTTTGTCTGCGGGGGAGAGCTGCGGGTAGGTTTCGGCAATCTGCCGGACTTTTTGCAGATTCATGGTCGTGGTGCGCCACAAGCCCCAATCGGCGGCGCACAGGCGGGCTACCTGAGCCATGTTAATGGTTTCGGTGTCGGCATCGCCGAGCGGATGCTCCAGGAAGAGCATGATCGTGTCAATCAAATCTTTTTCATTGATCTTGACAATCTGCATCTTTTCCAGAAGCATCTCTGCCATAGGGATGGTCGGCCAATCGGCTTCCAGCCGGCCGTTCCAGCGAATCACATGGCAAAAATCAAGCTTCTCGTAAAAAACATCCACATGGATGCCGTTAGCGGAATTTTCAAAAATGGCCCGGCTGCCTTCGGTGAGGACAAAAATTTCGCGGTCTTCGGTATAGCCCAGGCCGGCGAGCATCTGGCTGATGGGCTTGGCCTGTCTGGCATATCCAGCAAAATCAATGTCGGTATAAGCCCGGCCCAGCTTGGCCTGCAGGAAGCCATACTGCGGACAATGAACCTGAAAGGCCAGCGAGCCTAACAGACGCAGCATCAAACCGCCCTGCCTTGCCGCTTCCGTAATCCGTTTCACCTCGTTTTCAAACTTCTCGCGCTCGGCGCTGTCCTGAGCGCCCATTCCAACCGCGTTGTTTGACATGAGCCTGCCTGAAGGGTAGACGGTAGACAGTAGACGGCGCTAAAGCGCACCCTTGCGGTATAGACAGGGGAAGAAACTCTGACTACTGACTACGACTACTTGTTGTAGGATGTTTGTGTTAGGGAACGTTTCTCATTATAGGAGAAGAGAGAGAATTTTGCAAAACAATCCAGATTCTATATAATTGGCACGCCCATTCACTCAAAATCAATCATTAGTGTGCATCGGACCGGCTAGGGTAGGGTAAGAGGTCTGCGGTGACCAAAATTCTGATTCCGGCACAGCGACGCAAACGTATCCAGGAATTTCTGGAGGTTCACCAGGTGGCTCAGAGCACCTTTTTGAGCGAAATGCTCCAGGTTTCCGAGGCCACCATCCGGCGGGACCTGGAGTGGTTGGAGAGCCAGGGCGTTTTGGAGCGAACCCACGGCGGAGCGACCCTCAGCCGGCGCCTGCCGGTCGAGCCGGAATACAGCCTCAGCGCCCAGACCCACCCTTTAGAAAAGCAAGCTATCGGGGCCAGGGCGGCGGCCCTGGTTGAAGACGGCGACACCATTTTTGTCAACAGCGGCACCACCGCTACCCAGGTGGTCCGCCACATCCGCGACCGGGCCAGGGTCACGGTCATCACCAACAATGTCAATGCGGCGCTGGAAGCCCAGGACACCGATTTTGAGATCATCCTGCTGGGTGGATCATTCCGGGCGCGGGCCAAATCGGTGGTGGGGCGCTTCGCCACGGAAGCCCTCCGCCAGGTGTATGCCAGCAAAACCTTCATCGGCGTGGACGGCCTGAGCCTTAAATACGGCTGTACCACCCCTATCAACGCCGAAGCGGAGTTAGCCCGGCTGATGATCGAGCGCACCCACGGTTCGGTCATCGTGGTGGCGGATCACAGCAAATGGGGTATTGTCTCCAATTTTGAAATGGCCCGGCTTGATCAGATCCACATCCTGGTCACCGACGATGGGTTCGACTCCGGCGGGCGGGCGGAACTGGCTGCCCGTTCCGTTGAAATTCTGATTGCCAGCCCGGAGACAAATGGACGATATTCAGAGTAAGACAAGCTGTTAGCTTGTCCCGCTGGACAAACTGACAGTTTGTCCTACATCGAAAAGGAGTCGCATGAAATTTTTCCAAAAGAAGTCTCCCAAAAAACTCACCCGCCTCTTTTTCGCCACCGACCTGCACGGGTCGCAGCGCACCTTCCGCAAATTCGTCAACGCCGGTAAATTTTATGAAGCCAACGTCATCATTATGGGGGGCGACATCCTGGGCAAAATCGCCATTCCCATCATTCACGAAGGCAACGGGCACTATCGGGCCACGCTGCAAGGCCGCACGGAACGGGTCGAAACCGAAGCCGAATTGAAAAGCCTGCTGGAGAAAATCGGGGTTCTCGGTTTCTACAGCAAGATCATGGAGCCGGATGAATTTCAGGCCATCCAGGCTGATCCAGGGGCAATAGACACCTTATTCCACCAACTGGCACGCGAACGGTTGGAAGAATGGGTGGACCTGGCCGAGGCTCGCCTGGCGGGTACGGGTATCAAATGTTTTGTGACCGGCGGCAACGACGACTACCCGGACGTACTGGAGGCGCTGCAGCGACCCGGGGCGCACTCTATTTCTGGCTGTGAGGGGCAAGTCGTCCAGGTAGACGACGATCACACCATGATCAGCATGGGCTTCAGCGGGCCGACCCCCTGGCGGACCCCGCGCGAAGTACCCGACGAAGAATTAGGGGTCATGATTGAACCGATGCTGGCCCAGGTGCCCGACATGAGCCGCTGCATTTTCAACTTTCACGACCCACCGGTTGACTCTACCCTCGATACCTGTCCGATGCTGGATTGGAACACCGACCCACCCAGCCAAATCGTTCAAGGCGGGCAGTTGGTGCTGTTTGGGGCAGGCAGCGCCTCGGTCCGCCGGGCCATCGAAACCCACCAGCCGCTGCTGGGCCTGCACGGCCATATTCACGAGTCGCCGGGAGTCATCAAAATTGGCCGGACTACCTGCATTAACCCCGGCAGCGAGTACGGCGAAGGCATTCTGCGCGGCTGCCTGGTCATCTTGAGCAACGGCAAGGTAGAAGGGTATCAGATGACGACGGGGTGAGACGCGAAGAGAAGTGAGGCGAGGACGCGAGGAAAGTCGCCTCTTCGCAGCTTCGCTCTCTGAAAGGAGGGATAAGACGGGGGAAATTGTCAACGATCAATAATCAATAGTTAATTGTCAATGATTATATAAGGAGGGATCAAAGATGACTGTTGCAGCAGCAAAACCTGAGGTTTTCACCCGTAAAGCTTCCGGGTTGGTGCGGGTGATGTCGCCCTATGCGGCTTTTGTCTATAACATTTTGACGATGGGTTTGATTTTCCCCTGGACATATTTGTGGGCGCCGGGGGCACTGCCAGGGGGCAATTTATTCTGGGGAATTATCCTGGCCATGCTGATTGAAATTCCCATCGCCTTTACCTATGTTTGGCTCTCCACGGCGCTGCCCCGCTCCGGCGGCGATTATGTCTTTCAGAGTCGGGTTTTTGGCGGGGGCTGGGCCTTTACCATCGTCATGTCCGGCTTTGTCATCTGGATTTTACAGTGGGTGGCCCTGTCCGGCTGGCTGGTTTCCTACCTGGGTTTTGCTCCGCTCTTCTTGGGCCTGGGCGCTACCCTGGGCAACGCCAGCCTCTCCAACCTGGGGGTCTGGTTTACCACCTCCGCCGGCATTATTACCGTCAGCATTTTGAATGCCCTGCTCTCTCTCA
Organism: Anaerolineales bacterium; assembly: GCA_015075185.1. Classification (GTDB taxonomy): domain Bacteria; phylum Chloroflexota; class Anaerolineae; order 4572-78; family J111; genus DSQQ01. Next base: position 289,392 of record JABTUW010000002.1, read on the forward strand.
TTTTGTTAGTCAGCGGCTTCAAAAACTACGTCAAATTCCAGCACGTGATGTGGTGGGGCACGCTCATCGCTTTCGCGGTCATGTTTATTGTCCTTTTTGCGACACCCCCGGCCACCTTTGTTGACAGCCTGAACGCCTTTGCCGTTGCTTCGGGGGGCGCGCCCAATTTTTATCAAACGGCGGTTGAGGCGGTCACGGCCGCCGGGATTGAACTCAATCCACCCTTCAGCCTGATGGCTACCCTGCTGATCGCTCCCATCGCCTGGACCTCTTTGCAATGGGCCACCTATTCGTCCCAGCAAAACGGCGAAATCAAGGATGCCCGCTCTTTCAAGAGCCAGACCTTTATCATGGTCGGCTCGCTCGTCCTGACCGGCATTTTGCTGGCGCTACTGGCCCTCGGATTGCAGCGCGTGGCCGGGAGCGAGTTCCTTTACGTCGCCGGGGCCGGCTATTGGTCGCTTATCCCCGAAGCGACCGTAAACGGCTTCTACCTCTGGCCCAATATTGTGGCAGTGGCGCTGACCGGCAGCCCTCTGATTGTCCTGATTATCGGCATCGGTTACATTCTTAACTCCTTCCAGATTGTCTGCAACTGCTACATCGGGATGACCCGGGTCATGGTGGCCATGTCGCTCGACCGGCTGCTGCCGGCCTGGTTCAGCCAGGTCCATGAGAAGTGGCGCACGCCGCTCAACGCCCATTTGGCCTACTTTTTAGCCAGCATCCCTGTGATTCTCGCCTACAACCTGGTACCAGGCTGGGTCGGCTTGACCCTGGGCGTCACCTTTGGCTGCGGTTATGTGTTTGTGGTGACCTGTATTGCCGGGGCCTTGCTGCCCTACCGGGCCAAGGAGTTATACGAAGCCTCGCCGGGGGCGCAATACAAACTGGGCGGCATTCCCCTGGTGACCGTGTTGGGGACCATCGGCGGCATTTTGGGCACCCTGATGGTTCTGGCTTTTCTCTTTTCACCTTCGCTGGGGGTGCTAGGTAACTGGAACTTTGAGGACTTCCCCGCCAACTTATGGGCGCAAATCATCGCCTTTGCCATTATTCTGGTCTCGGCGATTTGGTACTTCCTGGCCAAAAACGCTCAAAAAGCCCGTGGCATCAACGTCGAATACGCCTTCAAGGAGATCCCGCCGGAATGAGGGGATGCGGAAGATTGGAGGGTTGGCAGGATGGAAGGCTGGCAGTCTTTAACCTACCATAAAACAGCTCTAATCAGTCCATCATCATCATTCTATTCGGCGTGATCACAACCGGGCCGGAGATCAAAGGCGCTCTCCGGCCCATTTTTACCAGTCCACAGATAGACACAGATAAAAGTGATAATTTAAAATCTGTGATAATCTGTGTCCACACCTGCACTTGCGTGCAGGCGCAAGTGTCTGTGGACTAAAATTTTCTGTGTGGAGCATTCGGAATGCAAAATCAAGCCAGGGTTGTTATCATCGGCGGCGGGATTACCGGGTGCAGTATTGCTTATCACCTGGCCCAAATGGGCTGGACCGACGTGCTGCTGCTAGACAAAGGCGAGCTGACCAGCGGCTCGACCTGGCACGCGGCCGGCCTGGTGACGCAGTTTCACACCTCGCCAACGCTGATGCGCCTGCGGATTTACAGCGTTAACCTGTACCGCCAATTGCAAGCCGAAACTGGCCCCTCCGTCGGCTGGCATGAGGTCGGGAGCCTGCGCCTAGCCTCCAGTTCCGATCACTTCAAATTCTTGCAGCGCCAAATCGGCCAGGCCAAGGCCCTGGGTATGGATGTCGAAATGATCTCCCCCGCCGAGGCGCTGAAGATTTTTCCCTACATGTCGGACAAAGCATTGTACGGTGCGCTTTACCTCCCCGGCGATGGCCACCTTGACCCCAGCGGCGTAACCCTGGAACTGGCCCGGCGGGCCAGACAGATGGGCGTGACCGTGCAGACGGGCGTCCGCGTGACCGGATTTGATTTTTCCCCTACCGGCGAAGTGCGCCAGGTCAAGACCGACCAGGGCGATATCAAGACGGAAACTGCCGTGATCGCCGCCGGGATGTGGGGCCGGCAGGTTGGGGCGATGGCGGGGATTAACCTGCCGATTACCCCCCTGATTCACCAGCACCTGGCCACCAAGCCCATCCCCGGCCACGAGCTGCCCCACGATACGCCGGTGCTGCGCGACCCATACTACCTCTTTTACATGCGTGAGGAAGTGCGCGGTTTTCTCATCGGCGGCTTTGAGGTCGAGCCTAAAGCCTGGTCGGTGGAGGGCGTGGCCTGGGATTTTACCCAGAAGTTGCTCCCGTCCGATTGGGAACTGTTTGACCCGATTATGGAAGGAGCAATCCGGCGCGTGCCGCTGCTGGAACAGGCCGAGCTGATACACCTGGTCAACGGGCCGGAAGGCATCACCCCCGACAGCCGCCCCCTGGTGGGGCCGGCGCCGGGGCGGCGGGGTCTATTTGTGGCCTGCGGCTTATCCCACACCGGCTTTGGGGCGGGCGGGGCGCTGGGCGATATTGTGGCCCAATGGATTGTCAACGGCGAGCCGGACAGCAACGTCAGCGAGCTAAACGTGCGCCGCTTCGGGCCGATTTATGAGGACCGGGTTTTTGCCGCCGAACGCGCCCGCGAGTCATACAAATATTATTACGAGCTGCGCTACCCCCACGACGAGAACGAATGGGCACGGGAACGTCGTCTCAGCCCGCTCGACTCCCGGTTACTGGCGCTGGGCGGCGTTTTTGGCGAAAAGAACGGCTGGGAGCGGGTCAACTATTTTGAGCCGGGTCGCCCTGGCCGGCGCATGGGCGCCGAGCAAAAAAGTTGGGGCTGGGGCAGAGCGCCCTTCTTTGAGCAGGTCGGCCAGGAGCACCGGGCCGTCCGGGAGCGGGCCGGCTTGTTTGACCTGACCTCCTTCGGCAAGATCGAGGTTCGCGGTCCTGGCGCGCTGGCCTTGTTGCAGCAATTGGCCGGTAACTATATGGACAGGCCGGTGGGCAGTTTGATCTATACTCAGTTGCTCAACCCGGCCGGCGGCATCGAAAGCGATTTGACCGTTACCCGCCTGGGTCAGGATCATTTCCGTCTCATTACCGGCAGCAACTTCGTGGCCGGCGATTTGGGCTGGCTGACCATGCACCTGCCGCCGGACGGCTCGGTAGAAGTACGGGACGTGACCGACGAATGGGCCTGTATCGCCCTGTGGGGACCGGCCGCCCGTACTGTGCTGCAGATGGTTACTCCGCACGATGTCTCAAATACAACTTTCCCCTATCTGACCGCCCGTACTATCGAGCTAAACGGGGTCGAGGTGTGGGCCGGCCGGGTGAGTTACGTGGGCGAATTAGGCTGGGAATTGTATGTTACCCCCGATCAGGCCGGCCAGATGTGGGATACGCTGCTGGCGGCAGGGCGCGACTTTGGCTTGCAGTCATGCGGCTACAAAGTGCTCGACTCGCTGCGGCTGGAGAAAGGCTATCGTTACTGGAGCGCCGACATTACTCCAACCGACAACCCCCTTGAAGCGGGGCTGGGCTTCTGTGTCCGCTTTGAGAAAGAAGATTTTGTGGGGCGGGAGGCGCTGCTTAAAATAAAAAGCGCCGGCTTGCGACAAAAGCTTTGCACCCTGGTCGTCGGTGGGGAGGCAGGTTTGCTCTACGGCGGCGAACCCGTTTATGCCAATAGCCGCATCATCGGCCGGATACGCAGTGGTGGGTATGGCTATACCATTGGCCAGAATATCGGCCTGGCCTATCTTCCCCTGGATTTGGCCGAAAAAGGAACCCAACTCGAAGTGGGAATCTTCGGTGAGCGGGTTGGGGCGGAAGTGGCGGCGAATGTCCTCTATGACCCGCAAGGGCTAAGGTTAAGAGCGTAAACCATCTTCCAGCACAATTTAGAGGGGGAAAATTATGACCGCTACCATCGAGCAGGTTATCGAAGGAATTAGCGATTGGCGCGGAAAAGCAGTTACAGCCGAACCTATTAGCGGCGGGCTGACCAACACCAACTACCGGGTAGAGGTGAACGGCACACCTTATGTAGTCCGCATTCCGGGCCCGTCCACCGAGTTGCTGGCAGTCAACCGGGAAAACGAGTATTATAACACGAAAGCCGCCGCCGAGGCCGGGGTGGGCGCCAAAATCGCCTACTACCTGCCCAATTTGAAGGTCATGGTGCTGGAATACATCTACGGCGAAACGATGTCTATTGCCGCGCTGCAACAAGCGGGCATGCCGACGCGCATCGCCCAATCGCTGCGCCGGCTCCACACCGGGCCGCGCTTTCTGACCGATTTCAACATGTTCCGGCTGACCGAGTACTATCTAAAAATTGCCAAAGAATACGAAGTGCGTATTCCTGCTGGCTATCCGAAACGAATGCCGGCCATCCGGCAAATTGAAAAAGCCTTACTGGTCAACCCCCTGTCAACTGTCCCCTGCAACAACGACCTGCTGGCCGAAAACTACATTGACGACGGCCAGATGTTGCGCACGATTGATTTTGAGTACAGCGGCAACAACGATCCCTGCTTCGAACTGGGCAATACCTGCCAGGAGCAGCAGTACGACGAACCGCGCATCGTCGAGATGTGTGCAGCCTACTTTGGTGAACCCTACCCGGATAAATTGGCCCGCATGAAGTTGAACATGATTATGTCCGATGTCGGCTGGACGTTGTGGGCGGCGATCCAGGCCAAGATTTCCACGATTGACTTTGACTTTTGGGGCTGGGCAGTCGAGCGCTGGGGACGAGCTGAGGCCAAGATAGACTCGCCGGAATTTCCGGGCTGGCTACGAGACGTGCAACAGTGAGCCAGCTATTCAACAGTGGAGGAATCTATGACCGATCAAGAATTTAAACTGACCGGAATCGGCCAGATTGCCATTCCAATCCACGATTTGGAGCGGGCGGTCGAGTTTTATCAGCACCAATTGGGTCTAAACCATCTCTTCAGTGTGCCCAAGCTGGCCTTTTTTGATTGCGGCGGTATCCGGCTGATGCTCAGTGTGCCGGAAAAGGCTGAATTCGACCATCCCAGTTCGATCCTCTACTTCAAGGTGCCCGATATTCAGGCGGCGTATGCCAGCCTGTTGGCTCGCGGGGTTCAGTTTGAGGACATGCCGCACCTGGTAGCTCAGATGGAAAATTATGATCTATGGATGGCCTTTTTCCGCGACTCGGAAGGCAACCTGCTAAGCTTGATGAGCGAGGTAAGTCACACCTGAGCCATTGTGCCGAATTTTGGCTTTTAGGGTAGAATAGCAAAAATTTCAAAACAAGGAGAGACAATGGTTACACAAACCAAAGGAACGGGGGCCATCAATCTGAATGAAGTAGAAGACCTGGATGGCATCAGCGTTGTTCGCGGCGGGGGTGGGCAGCGGGGCTGGAACGGTATTCTCTACAAGCAGGGGCTGTCGGGCAAGAATGCCGGCTCGCAGAACCTTTCGATTAACGTGGCTACAGTTCCGCCCGGCGCGATTGCCTACGCCCACATTCACGATGGTTTCGAGGTCATGTTGTTCATCGTCCAGGGCAAGGTCAAGCACACCTACGGCGAAAACCTAACCAAAGAGGTCATCAACGAAGCCGGCGACTTTATCTACATCAAGCCCGGCGTGCCCCATGAGGTCTTCAACATCGGCGATGAACCGCTGATTGCCTTTGTCGCCCGCTCCACTGCCGACGAGTGGGATAAAATTATCAACTATCCGTCGCAGTACCGGCCGGAAGAAGAAGCCTAAAAGCCATTAATTCTCGCAGAGCTGGCAGATTCAGGCTTTTATGTTACAATCGAGGTTAACGCTTGTTTATCAAACCAAAATCAGCAAAAGGCAATTATGTGGATTAAATATACAGCCTTCGTCTCTTTCGTTACGCTCCTGGTTGGATATTTCGCCGCCCTATTTGTCGGCTGGAGTCTGGCCGAAGCCATTCCTCAGGTCAGCCCGGAACGCCAGCAGAATATCTTGGCTGTCAGCGCGGCCATAGCCATCCTCTTTTTGCCGACCTGGTTTATCCATTGGCGGTGGCTGCGACAAGATTGGTCCTGGGAGTCTAAGGGAGCGCAAAATTACCTGTTATTCTTCACGGCGATGGGGTTGGGAGCGAGTGGCATCATCGGGGTCCAACTAATTGCACGGTTGTTAAACATTGCGATGGGAAGCATGCCGCTGGCTGGCTCGCAACAATTCTTGTTTGGGGCGATCTGGTCGGTGGCCTGGTCATTGTGGTTGTGGACCTACCATGGTCGCACCTGGCTGGCTCACCGACGGCGGCCGGTGGAAAGGTCGGATCGGCCGGTAGGGGGCATATAAGGACAAGCTCCCCTCGGTGGTGGCTAGGTAGGGTAAGATCATGATCTATTCATTGTAGTACCGATCGGAAGAAGGGGTTTGTAAGGGGGATTATGCTGACTTTAATCGTGATGCTGCTGTTGATCGTCGTTTCCGGCTGGCTCGATACCCGTCTAAATTGGGGCCAGGCAGACCGCTACCCGGGCAAGCAACAACTATGATCGCCGGACACTTTGGTTTGGCCGCCGGGGTCAAGGCGAAAGCGCCGCGCCTGCCGCTGTGGGCGCTGATGCTCGCTACCTTCTGGCTCGACGTGATCTTTATTATCCTTTTCCCTTTTGGGATAGAAAGCCTGACCCAGGTTGATCCGGCACACCCGGCCTATGGGGGCGCGTTGATTCACGCCTACTATACCCATTCCCTGGTTGGGGCATTGCTTATCGCCGCAGTCACCGGCTGGCTTGCCAGTTACCCCTGGGGACAGGATGGAGGCCTGGTGATCGGTGCGGTAGTATTTTCACACTGGATCCTTGACCTGATAGTTCACCGGCCAGATCTGCCTATCTTGCCCGGGAACGCTGGCAACTTGCCGCTCCTGGGTTTCGGGCTGTGGGAGTTCCCCGTGGCCAGCGCCATTGTTGAATTGGCTCTGGTTCTGACCGGCGCTTACCTGTACTATCAGCGAGCCGCAGCACTGCCGGTTCCGCCCAAGGCCAACCCAAGCGACCAGCGCCGCCGGGTGTTGACCACCAGTTTGGTAACCACCGTCCTGCTCCTCCTGCTCCTCCTCTCCGATGTGCTGGGGTTATAAACTCGATGGAACTCCATCCCTACCAGGATAGTTGGCCCGAGGACGACCCCCACGCCAACTTCAAGGCCGAAGTGGCCCAGTACAGCCAAACCGACCCTTTACCCACACTCGAAAACCTGAGCCGGGCGACAGGAATACCCGTGCCTTGCCTGGCACGCTATATTTTGGTAAAGTACGCCGTCTCAGGCGCAGAAGCCCTACTGACCATGACCCCCATCGTGCTCAGACAAATGGAGCAACATGTGGAAAAAGCCGAGGCAGCCGGCACAGATACAGCGCGGCTGGAAGCCTACGAGGCCCTGCGCCAGATGATTGGCTGGCTAAAATTGGGTGCGGAGTAAAATAATCTTCTAGCCTAAGGGTTGCGCAATGGAGCGCAAGATGTTTCTTGGGAAGCAAAAGGAGAAATAACCAATGAGCTTTACATACGAAGAAAAACTATCCTCCTCGCCTCATGTTGAGGTTGTTTGGCGCACAGAAGATCAGACTGATGGAGTATACGTCGCATCGGCGGACGCTTGTTGGGATATGATCTTCATTAAATGCAATGATGGGAAATCAAAAGTTTTGCTATGCGGGCCTTCCTCCAAAATAAGGGCTGTTCCCTATTCAGCCGGCAATAATAACTTTGGTGTACAATTCAAACCTGGGACAATCTTCACAAATATTTCTGCTATTGACATGCTCAATGTTACGAAAGAATTACCTATGCCTACAGAAGATACATTCGTACTGCAGGGTATAACCTGGACGCTGCCCACATACGAGAGTATCGACGAGTTTATAGCCGGGTTGGTGGAATGTGGCTTGCTAAGCCATGAGCCTATCGTTAGGAACGTACTTGAAAATAAGACAGTAAACATGTCCGCTCGTTCCATCCAACGATATTTTGCAAGGACAATCGGGTTGTCACCACGCCGCGTTAAGCAAATCAGGTCTGCTCGAAAGGCGGTAGGGCTACTTCTACAAGGCATGCCGCTAGCTGAAGTGGCATATGAACTCGGTTATGCAGACCTGCCGCACATGACCCGCATGCTCAGACGCTTTACGGGCTATACTCCAATGGGGAATAAAAACAGAGGCGAGTCGGTTTAGGAAACTTGTCGCTAACGTTCAATACACGCCAAAATATCTCCTGTATAATAGTCTTTGATGGCTGAGAAGCTCTAACAGCTCCATATAGTAATACTATTTAGAGGAGATAACATGAATATCAAATCATTCAATATAAAAATCTCGCAGGCAAAATTGGACGACCTGCACGAGCGCATCAAAAAGACTATTTGGCCGGCTGTGATCAGCGGGCAGAATTATGGTGGACCAGAACTTGCCAACATACAGGATCTGGCGCAAAAAGTACTTCGCTTCGATTGGCGTAAAAAAGAAGCAGAACTTAACAAGCTGCCGCACTTTACGACCGAAATCAACGGCCAAACTATTCATTTCATCCATGTTAAATCCAAGGAAGCTAACGCCATGCCGCTGATGCTGATCCACGGTTGGCCAGGTTCGATCGTCGAATTCCTTAACCACATCGAACCGCTGACCGATCCAGTAAACCATGGCGGCAAGGCCGAGGACGCCTTTGATTTGGTCATTCCCTCCCTGCCTGGCTTTGCTTTTTCTGGCCCGACCAAAGAGGCCGGATGGAACAATGTCCGTATAGGCAAGGCTTTTATCGAACTGATGGGCCGCCTGGGCTATGACAAATTTGCCGTGCAAGGCGGTGATGCTGGTGCGATTATTGGCCCGGAGATGGGCCGCCTGGCACCCGAGAAGTTCATTGGCCTGCACCTCAACGCCGCAACTATTGGCTTTATGCCGATGGGTCCGGTTGACGAAGCTGATATCGCGAAGTTTACGCCAGCCGAAAAGAAACGGTTGGAGGTGATGCAAGAATTCTTGCAGGTAAAATTTGGTTTTAACCTGCTACAGTCCAATCAGCCGCAATTGGTCGCCTATGCCCTGGCCGATTCGCCGGTTGGCCTGATGGCTTGGATGACGCAGTTGATGGACCCGGAAGAAGTTGGGGAGCGCTTTTTAACAAACTTTATGATCTACTGGCTTACCGGTACCGTCGCTTCAAGCATTCGGCTGTATTACGAGAACGCTCACGACCCAAGTGCTTGGGCACCTAAAGCAAATTCCGGCGTGCCCACCGCGGTAGCTGTCTTTCAGGATGGTGACATTGCCATCCGCAAATATGGCGAGGATGGTAACAACATTGTGCGCTGGACCGAATACCCGCACGGTGGCCACTACGCTGCCCTCACAGTGCCCGAGGTATGGCTCAACGATGTCCGCGAATTTTTCCGCGAGCTTAGGTAAACAGCAAAGCTACAAACAAAAGAAAGGCTTCCCCACGGAAGGAAGTTCAAAGAGTGGACTGACCCCACCGAAGAAAAACCTTTCAGTTTTTGGCCGTTTTTCGTGATTCGGCCTCTGATGGCACAAAACTTAGGCTAGGAGAAAAAACCTTGATGGATCAAGTAAGCCCCCTCATGATTCTCATTGCCGGTCCTTATCGCTCCGGCACCAACGATGACCCTCAACTGATTGCGGCGAATGTTCAGGCAATGGCTGAAATGGCGCTGCGCGTATTTCGGGCGGGCCATCTGCCTGTTTTGGGCGAGTGGTTCGCCCTGCCGTTAATCGAACAGGCCGGATCGAAACAGGTGGGAGATGAAATCTTTAACGAAATTTTTCACCCGGTGGCTCGACGCCTGGTCGCCCGCTGTGATGCCTGTCTGCGGATTGGCGGACCATCACAGGGGGCCGATGAAATGGTCGAGTTAGCCCGGCAGCATGGGAAATTAGTTTTTCGCCGTTTTGAAGATATCCCGGCTGTACTTAACTCTTGATTGAGCATGTGGATCAGTTTATCAACTATTTCGGCAGCATTCGCCGCCGCACCCTATGGCCACGCTATTCCGTCCGCTCAAATTGACTGGCGGCCCAAACCGGGCGAGCTAACCTGCGGCGACATTATCCGCCACCTGGCGGCGGCAGAGCTGATCTTTGTCGGGGCGGCAGTCTGCCGTCCATTTTTAGGAGATGACTCAAGGTGCCCATCTACGAATATCAATGCCTCGTCTGTGGCGAGCAGTTTGACAAGCTCTTTCTATCCCTCAGCCGGATACCAGCCGAAATTGCCTGCCCCCAATGTCAAAGCACCGAAACGCGGCGGCTCATCTCGGCCCCGGCCATCCGCACCGGCGAGGCTGGCAGCGGCGAGGCAGACGTAGCCAACTCCACCCCGACCAAGCCGCCGGTGTTTGGTCGCAAAGAGTTAAACCAGGCCCTGGAAACCAAAAAACGGTTGAGGGAGAGCGCTGCGTCAGATTAGCACGTTCTACAACGCCACCACTTCCCCCGATTCCAACGACCGGCGCGCCGCCAGGGCGGTCTGGACGGCCAGACGGCCTTGTTCAGCCGTGCCCTGCTCGGGGGAGCGGCCGGTGCGCACGCACTCGACAAATGCAGCGATTTGACGCTCATAACCGTCGCCGCCGGGACTCGCCAGCGGGCGCGGGTCTTTGCCGGACTCGTAGACCATCAGGCTGGTGCCGGAAGATGTCCCCGTCTCCACGCCGGTGCCGCCGGCCCGGAAGGTGTACTCCACCGAGCCGCGCTCGCACAAGACCCACAGGGTCATGGTAAAGGGATACCCTGCCGGCATCAGCACCGTCCCCTCGGCAAAAGCTTTGACGTCGCCGTAGTCTACCAGCGTCAAGGCGTGATCCCAGCCACCGAACATACCCTTCTGCCCGCGCGCATACACGGTTTTGGGGGTGCCAAAGAGCCAGTTCAACGTATCCAGGTCATGAATCTGCAAATCCAATACCGCCCCGCCGGTCCATTCCGGGTTGGCAAACCAGTCGCCCCAGGTGGGCCGGGCCGACAGCCGCTTGGCCGTAGCCGACAGTGGCTTACCCAGTGCGCCCCCCTTGACAAACTCGACCAAAGCCATGTATTCCGGCCAGAAACGTAACACATGAGCCATCATTAAAAGCCGACCATTCTTCTGGGCCGCCTCCAGCATGGCGTCACACTCCTCAACACTCAAACCCATCGGCTTCTCTAAAAAGACATGCTTGCCGGCATTCAAAGCGGCGATGGTCATTTCTGCATGCAGATGAGTGGGCAGCGTATTGCTGACAACATCCACCCGCGGGTCAGTTGCGACGGCCCGGTGATCGGTCACGGCTTCCGCCCCGACTTCTTTGGCCAGGGCTTCAGCCTTTTCCAGCGAACGAGATGAAACCGCCACTATCTGCACATCGGCCAGTTTGGCATAGGCACGAGCATGGGTACTGCCCATAAACCCCGCACCGAGTATTCCCACTTTTAGCATGCTGTGCCTCCTTAATTATGACAATCCCAACTTCTGGAGGTGCTCGTAAGACGCCTTCATCGAGCGATTCACCTCTTCCAGCGGCGGCCAGGGTTCGCCGCTGAATTCGATCTCCACACTGAGGGGGCCGCTGAAACCTTCCTGCTCAAGACGGTTAAGAATCGCGGCAAAATCCAGCCGGCCTTCGCCTACCGCCGGGAAGTTCCACTCGCGCTTCCCGCCGCCTGTGTCTTTCAAGTGGCAGTGAGCCAGGTAGGGTCCCAGACCGGCCAGGTCGTCCACCGCCTCGACGCCCCCGTAGAAAACACAGTTGGCCGTATCGTAGTTGATCCGCACATTATCGCGATTGATTTCCCGGATCAGCGGCGCCGAGATCTGCCCGGAGGCCATGATGTCCCCGTGCACTTCCAGGGCAATAGTCACTCCGTGAGCGGCGGCATAGTCGGCCAGGTCGTGGATGTGGCCCATAAAGGCCGATTTGTCCTCATCCTCGCTGTAGTGCCCGCCGATGGCCGTACACAGAATGTCCAGACCCAGCTTCCGGCACAAATCTACCGCCTTCTTGCCCAGAGCGACCCCCTCGGCAGTGGTCAAATCGGAGTGACCGCTCAACGACGACACCTTCAGCCCCAAGCGGTGCAGCTTGGCCTGAATTTCGGCCAGTTGGGCGTCGCTCGCCTCCAGCGGGACATGCTCGGTCCAGCCGCGCACCGCTGACAGCTCGACGTACTTGAAGCCGGCAGCGGCAATACCCTCCAGAGCCTCGTCCAGCCCGTAGGTGTGATAACTGTTGGTATGACCTGCTAAAATGTTATTCATTGGTTTACCTCTCACAAATAGATGATTTATAGAAGCAATATCATTGATATCGGTTGGAGAGCTGGAGAATTGGCAAATTCCCAACCTTCCAGTCTTCCAATCCTCCAACCTGTCCTGGTAAACTTAAGGGTTAAGGGGGTACCGCCCATACGTTTTAGCCGCCTGGACAAAAGCTTCCAGATTCTCCGGCGGGGTGTCGCGGGGAACTTCACAGCCCGGACTGACGATGAAGCCGCCGCCAGGACCCCCGATCTGAAGCGACTCCCTCACGGCCTCGGCGATGCTCTCCGGCGTGCCATTGAGCAGCACCCGCACCGGGTCCAGGTTACCCTTGATACAAACCTTGTCGCCCATCACTTCCTTAACCTGGGCCAGTTCTACCAGCGAGTCGAGGTTGAGGATGTCGGCTCCTAGTTGAGTAAAGAGCGGCAGCAGCGCCTTGGTATTGCCACAGGCGTGATATTTAACCCGCGCCCCGGCCTTTTTCAGGCCTGTAATCAATTCAACTACGTAAGGAAAGTTGAACTTCTCATAATGTTTGGGTGAAATGAGAGTGGCAATCGCATCGCCGACGCCGATGAAACGCGCTCCGGCTTCAATCTGGGCCAGGCCAAACTCCAGCTCCATTTCCATGCTGAAACGCATCAAATCATGCACAAACTGGGGATCGTCGTAGACATCGGTCATCAGGTAGTTGATATTGCGCAGCATGGCCGACTCCTGAAACGGCGCTTCGACCCAGCCGTAAACCACCTCACCCTCGCCCAGTTCTTGCTGCAAAATCCTGAGCGCCTTGATCTGCTCATGCATGCGGTTGTCGCCCAGCGGGTCCGGCAGGTGGAGCTTTTTGAGGTCATCCCGGCTCTTGATAAAGGGTTCCTCCGAGCCGGCCGGCACATCATCCTCCTGCCAGAATACCGGCGCGCCCAGCGTTTGCGACTCGCGCACGGCGTCGGAGGTCACATTGACGCTGTCGTAACCAAAGCGGCGAATGCAGGCAAGCTGAGCCTCGGCCATTTTCTCGCCATATAGGCAGTATTCCCCGTAAGGGATACCGGCAAGTTTGGCCGCAAAGGTCATAATCAGTGGACTGACCGGCGCCCGATCCGGCTCGCGCAGGTCACACACCGCCTCGTAGCGTTCGTAGGATGTCATTTCTGCCATAATCTGTAAATCCCCCTAAAGTGGACCACCGACAGCAGACAGGCGACAGCTTCTCTCAAATCTTGCTGCGATCAGCGGTCAGTCGTCAGCGGTCGTTTATGGTAGCAATCGTTTGGCCGGTATCCGCCCCCAGGCGCGAACACTTTGGAAGCCTTCGGCATACCTGGCTCCGCACTGCAGGCCGCGAAAACGGGCTATCGTCTCGATAAAATCTAAAATATCCGTCGCGTGATGATCCTTAAGCCAGGTAATCTGGCTGGTGTGTTGGACCATGGCCTGCTTTTTCAGTTCCAGGGTATCGCTGATATCCACGTATTCGGTCGGAGAAAAATCAATGCCGGCCAGGGTGTCCATAAAATAAATGGGCGGAGCAACGGGATGGGCGGGCTGGGTGGTGACGTAGTAGGGCACAGTCGCCAGAAAACTGGCGTCGAGCACCAGTTTGGTCACAGCGTTGTGGTCACCGTGGTAATCGTCCGGGTGGTGGGTGATGATCAGGTCGGGCTGGGCCACACGAATCATATCCACAAAGCGGATCATCGCCTCCTCGTCGGCGTAAATTTCACCATCCAGAAACCCCAGCGACATTGCCTCCGCCCCGATTACCTGAGCTGCTGCTTTGGCTTCCAGGTCCCGCACCACCCCCACTTGAGGATGCGGGATTTCTCCGTGTCCCTTATCCCCCCGGCAGGCGTGGGCCATGATTACCTGATGCCCCTGGGCCGCATAACAGGCCAGCGTTCCCGAGCATAAAATTTCCAGATCATCAGGGTGCGCCCCAACTGCTAAAATACGCATTTATTGACTCCCTGTAACTTGAGTGATAGTCACTGGAGAATTGGAAGGCTGGAAATTCAACCACGTTCCAATCTTCCATCCTTCCCTAAATAGCATTTCTGATGTCCACTGAACTTCAAGAAATGACCCGCTGCCGCTGCACAAACAGCCAATCACTGGTCTGGCGGAGGGCTGTGGCGACCGCTCCCAATACCGCCGCATCCAATCCCAAATCTGACAGCCTGATTTCGGGCGCTACCGGAATCAGTCCCTGGATGCGCGCGCGAATTGGCTCGACAAACAGGTCGCCAAACTCGGCCAAATCGCCGCCGATAACAATCCGGTCGGGATTAATGATGGCTGCTGCGTTAGCCACGGCAATACTCAGATAATCCACTGTCTCCTGGACTACCGCCTGGGCCAGCGCGTCGCCCGCTCTGGCGGCGATTAAAACCATTTCCGGGGTCAGCTTCGTCAGGTCAGTTAGGACCAAACTTGAGGACTGGCCAGCTTCTAGTCTCTGGCGAGTGCGCCGGACAATACCCGAATAGCCCGCCAGGCCTTCCAGACAACCGTAATCATCATAGGTTCGTCCCAGGAATTGCTCATTAATGATCGTGTAACCTATCTCACCGGCAGCGTAATCAGAGCCTCGATAAAGCTGTCCATTGAGAATCAGGCCGGCCCCAATACTGTCGCCAACCTGGATGCACAACAGATTACGCAGTCGCTGGCCTGCTCCCCGCCAGCTTTCACCCAGGGTAATGAGATTAACCGAATTTTCGATGAAGACCGGCAGGCCAAGTGTCTCTTCTAAACGGCGTTTGAGGGGCAAGTCGCGCCAGCCGAAACTTGGCGCCCAGGTGACAATACCCTCGTCAAACAGAGTAATGGAGGGCACGCCTACGCCGACCCCCCGCAGCGGTGCCCCATACGGCCCGGATGCCTGGCATAATTCGCGGATAAAATCAATCAACCGGGCGATACCCTCTTCGCCGGGCAGAGAGGGCAGCGTGCGTCGCTCAAAAATTTCGCCGTTAAGGTCGGCCAGCGCCCCAACCAGGTTTTGGCCCACATAGACGCCGACAATCAAGCTGGCCCGGGAATTGAAAGTCAAGAGAATAGGCCGGCGTCCTCCTTTGGAGTCGCCCGGAGCACCTTCTAAAACCAGGCCCTCTTCGATGAGGGGATTAACAATGCGGGTAATGGTGGGAGGACTGAGGTGGAGCAGTCGAGCCAGGTCAGAGCGAGAAATGGGGCCTCTTTCGCGGATTAGCTCCAAAATGGCCGACTCGTTGACTTTGCGCAGCAGGGTGGCGTCGCCGGTGTGGTTTGCATAATCTTTGTCCACGATCATCTCTCGCCAATCCTGCTCCTAGCTCTGCTTTGAGCAGAGGAGTAACAACAGTTCCAATTAAGTTAGTTACTTGCTGTAAGAAAAGATACTAGCATAAAACGGAAGTCTTGTCAAAACTTTCTTTACCCTGGTCGGTAAATGGCCGACGACGTGGTATAATTTCTACTCAGGTGACTGGCATTTTTCTCCTTTACTAACCAAATGCCAGTCACCTCTACCTTTAGCCTGAGCAGTTACCTTTTATCAAAGAAAACGATGAACAGCCTTCAACAAGCTATCATAGATTTTACAGCCGTAATTAAGCAAGATGCGGCAAACGCAGCGGCTCTGGTGGGCCGGGGTGACGCTCACGCCGAATTGGGCCACTATGAGCAAGCAATTGCCGACTACAGTGCCGCTCTCCAACTCACGTCCGAAGACAGCCTTTTCTACCGGCGCGGCACTCTCTATCGCAAAATGAAGTCATTCGAGCCAGCCCTGGCCGATTTTGACCGGGCCGTTCAACTTGAACCGAACAACGCCAAAAACTGGGTCGGGCGAGGCAATATTCATTACGAGCGACAGGAGTTTGAACGGGCAATTGCCGATTACACGACTGCCCTGGAACTCGACCCGAGTTACCCTGCTGCTCTCTACAATCGCGGCAAATGCTACGCCGAAATCGAGGCTGACGCAGCGGCCCTGGCCGACTTTGAGGCGGTGCTGCGGCTGAATCCAGAAGACGGAGCCGCTTATTTAGGTCGCGGCCGGCTGTATGCCAAAAAAGGTGACTACCGGCAGGCTATCGCCGATTATACCCAGGCTATTACCCTAGACCCGACAGACAGCCTGGCCCTCGTTGGCCGGGGCAGCAGTTATGCCGAACTGGGCGACTATACTCTGGCCCTGGCCGATTTTGAAGCGGCCCTGCAGCTCGACTCGCAGGAAGCCCAGGCATTTATGGGGCGCGGGCTGGTCCGCATGCAACTGGCTGACCTGCCCGGAGCCATGGCCGATTATGATCAGGCGATTCGTTTGCAGCCGCAAAACGTCGAGGCATGGCTTGCCCGTGGGACGCTGCACTTTCAGCAGGGCCAGGCCGAACGCGCCCTGGCCGACTTTGCCGAAGCGATCCGGCTTGAGCCACAGGATGCGCGCGGCGCTTTTGGCCGCGCCCTGGTCTACAGCCAGCAGGGCGACCACGGCCGGGCGGTGGTTAATTTCAGCCAGGCGCTGCGGCACAACCCGGAATTTGGGGCGGCCCGGGTGGGTCGGGCTAAAAGCTACCAACGCCTGGGTGATTTCGAACGCGCCCTGGCCGATTATACTCAAGCACTGGCATTGAATCCGCTCGAGGCAACGATCGTCTATAATCGAGGGCTGCTTTACCATAACTTAGACCAGCCGGAGGCGGCCCTGGCCGACTATGCTGAGGCGGCCCGGCTGAATCCGCAGGACCGGTCCGCCTTTTACAATATGGCCTGTCTGCTGGCCGGGCAGAATCGAGTGGACGAAGCTTTGACCTACCTGCACCAGGCTTTGGTTCTGGATGAAACCGGAGAAATCTTGGCGGGTGCTCAGATCGATTCTGATCTTGATCCCCTACGGGCTGAACCCCGCTTTCAGGCGCTGCTGGCGGAGTTTTCGACAGAGTCCCCGCCTGCAAACGGCTGATCGCCAGGCACTCTTCTGGGGCAATTTGCCCAATCTGCGAGCTGGCTTATAATGGGCAGGAGTGCCTTTTGCCACGGCTACTCACCTAACCGCTGCTGCGTTAAACTCACTCTCAAAAAGGTTACACGCCTATGAACCACGCTCGCCGTTACCACACGGTTATTTTTGATATTGGCGGTACCCTGGTCGGCTTTGAAGATGACGCTCCCTTTGCCGAGTTCCTGGCCGGCGTCCGTGTGCCGCATCGTTTTGTCTCCCCAACCGATCTCAGGCTGAGCATGCTGCACACACTGTCGCTGCGCCGCCAAGAGGCGGTCGGCTTGGGCCTTGACGACGACAGCGTCAACAACTGGTGGCTGACCATTTTTAATGACTTGTTCCCGCACAGCCCGCAGGTCACCCGGCGCATTTGGGAATTATTTAAGCGCAATTACTTCGACAGCCTTTTTCCCGACAGCCTGCCTATTTTAGAAACTCTCAAGAGACGAGGCGTGCCGCTGGGAGTGGTTTCCAACTATGGCACTCACCTGCTCGACCTGCTGCCCAAGCTCAATATTTTCGATTACTTTGACTTTATTATTGTTTCGGCCATTGTCGGAGTGACTAAGCCTCACCCGCGCATTTTTGAGATGGCGATTGAAGAAGCGGGCGTGGCGCCCAGCCAAATCCTTTACGTCGGCGACAACCCGGTGGACGACGTAGAAGGCGCCAATCGGGTAGGGATTGATGCGGTCCTCATTAACCGGCCAGGCCGCGAACCCAACACTGCTCCCCGGATGATTGAAACTCTCCTGGAAATAGAGCGAATCGTTTTTCCAGACGATTGAAGGTGTAACTATTCCGGTTCAATAGTAAAGGTGAGGGGAAAACCCTGCTGCCGCGCCGCGTACTGAGCTTTAAAGACGCGACCTTTGGCTTCCTCCAAAGGTAAGGTACAGACGTAAGCGTTAACCTGGGTATGAGCTTCGAAGGCAATATCCTCGGCGTGGGGAAAGGTGCGTTCAAAAATTGTGACCAGGACAACAATGACAAATTCAAAGGTGGTCACGTCGTCGTTATGGATGATGACTCGATAGGGGCGCTCCAGCTCCTCCTCATCCATTACCACAAATTCGAGGTCAATGCCGGTGTCGGTTTCGGTGTCACCGGCAAATATTGGCGAATCAATTAAAGCTACAGTTGGCAAACCATTACTCCTCTTACGGGCTGGCTCCAATACGTCCCAGGGCCAGGCGTGCCATCACCACGATTTCACCATCGCCACTGTCCACGGCTAACTCACTGGCCTTTTGGTAGGCGGGCACAGCCTCAGCCAATTTATCTTGGGCTTCCAACGTTTGGCCCAACAGAAACCACGTTTTGGCCGAGTTTTGGTCGAGTTCTAAAGCGGCCCTGGCGTCGGCTTCAGCCTTGACCGGTTGGCCTACTCTTAATTGTAGCTGGCTACGGGTTAGATAAAAATCTAAAGAATCATTCAAAAGCGCCCTAGCCTGGTCAAAGGCGGCCGCAGCATCTTCCCCTAAAACTTCCTGCAATACCCCTTGTAGGATCAAAAGCTCTGCATCGCCTGGCACTTTAGCCAGGCCTTCTTCAACAGAAGCCAACGCTGCCTGGTATTGCCTGTTATCAATAGCCTCGTAAGCCTTGTTCTCGGCTTCCAGACGAACCAGCACCTCCGGCGAAGGGGCCAGGATGGTCTGAAAAAGAACGACCAAACCGCCGACGAACAGGACAATGGCACCTACAATCAACCCAACCTGGCGCAGTAAGCGCTGTCGTTGAGCGGCTGCCAGTTGGTCCAGATGCCACCACCATTTTTCGGCGGGTGGAGCTGGCGCAGGGCGTAAGGCGCTGAGCGTTGCCGGTCCCCCTAGCAATTTCAAAAGGAGAGCAGCTTTTTGTTGGAGACGGCTCTGGAGCGACTGAAAGCGGCCCTGCTCCGGCAGTAAGTCGAGACCGGTTAGCTCCAGTTCGCGAAAAAGCGTATCCAGCCGGTTCAGGTCCAGCAGAAAACTCTGGGTTTGCTCGGCGTTAAGGGATTTTAGTTGGGGCTGGCGTTCTTCCAGGCTGGCCAGGATTTCCCGCAGCTCGTCAGCGGGATTTAGATTCTTCTGCTGAAAATAGTCCAGTTTAGACATAAGAACAAGTAGCAGGTAACAGGATAGCAGGAGACCTCTAGCTTTGCTACTCTGCTACCCTGCTACTCTATTATAGTACCCCGGCCCGCATCATCATCTCACGGCTCAGGCGGTTGTGGGTTTCGATGACTGGCTGAAGCTCGAACGGCAAAAATTGACCATCTTCGACCACAACCCGCCCATTAATCACCGATAGCCATACCTGGGACGGCGCACAGGTTAGCAGAGCTGCCACCGGGTCTGACAAAGAGCCGGCGTGGGACAGGTCATCCATCCGAAAGGCGACAAAATCAGCCGCGTTGCCGGGAATGAGCCTGCCTATATCGTCGCGGCGTAAAACTTTGGCCCCGCCGGCAGTAGCCAGGGCCAGGGCTTCACGGGCGGTAAAACGGTCGGCGCGGGCCTCAAAACCGGGCCAGCCGACTCGCTGCAAAAGCAGGGCCTGCCGGGCTTCGCCCAGCATATGGTTGCCGTCGTTGCTGGCTGAGCCGTCAACCCCCAGGCCGACCCGCACTTTTTTATCCAGCATTTCTCGTACCGGCGCAATCCCGGAAGCTAACAGCATATTACTGGTCGGGCAGTGGCAAACGCCGGAACTGGTCTGAGCCAGCCAGTCAATTTCGGCGGAATTGGGATGCACCATATGGGCAAACCAGACATCCTCGCCGGCCCAGCCCAGGGATTCGGCATAGGCGACCGGGCGCTGGCCAAACATCTCCAGGCAAAACCGATCTTCATCTTTGGTTTCGGCCAGGTGGGTGTGCAAGTTGACCAGTGGGTACTGGCGAGCTAGTTCCACCGACTCGCGCATAAGCTCTGGGGTAACACTGAAAGGAGAGCAGGGAGCCACGCCAATACGCAGCATAGAGAGCGGGTTGGGGTCGTGGAACGTTTCAATAGCCCGAATGCAGTCTTTGATGATGTCCGGCTCACTATCACAGACCCGGTCAGGCGGCAGGCCGCCCTGGCTTTCGCCCAGGCTCATACTGCCCCGGGTGGGGTGGAAACGTACCCCCACTTCCTGGGCCGCCCGAATTTCGTCGTCAATTTTGCTGCCGTTAGGATACAGATAGAGGTGATCGGCCACGGTCGTGCAGCCGCTCAGCACCAGTTCGCTCAAGCCGATTTTGGCGCTTACGTAAACTGCCTCCGGCATCATCTCAGCCCAAATAGGATAGAGGAATTTGAGCCAGTCAAAGAGGACCATGCCCCCGCCGGTGCCAATCGTTCGGGTAAGTGTTTGGTAGAGGTGATGATGGCAATTGACCAGACCAGGGATGAGCACACAGCCGCTGGCATCAATAACCTGATCGAAGCCCACGCGGGCCAAGTCGGGCCGAGTCTCGGCAAAGTATTGGTCCACTTCAACGGTAGGCCCAACCCACAAAACGCGATTCTCTTCGATGGCGATAGCGCCCTGTTTGATTTCAGAGGAGGATACTTCTTCCGGGGTCGAGCCATCGCATTGGGTTACCAAAACGTCAACATTTTTAACAAGGAGTGTTGTCATTTAAGGTATTCCATTTCTGTAAGGTGTTTTCGCTATTTTAACTCAAACAGGTTGGGGGTCAAGTACGAGTGGCTTGGGCCAGCATGTGTTGGAATAATCAGATTATTTTGCGTCTCCGCCGGCATAAAGGTAAGAAATCCGGCGTTTGTGTGTCTAAATAACTGCAAACGGAATTTACCAAATTCGAGATTGCAAGCAAAAATATTCAATCTGTAATTTGCCTAAAAATCAGGTTGATGTATAATTCCGTTCAGAATTCTAACGTTAATCTAATAGTTGTATGTTAGATTAGAGTTGTGCAAGCGGTTATAATTAACAGGAACTCGCCTGCCGGTGAGGTGGGAAGTTCGGTGACAACCAAGAAGGAGAAGCAGGTCTGATAGAAGCGACCCTATAAGTGGTACTCAAATTCTATAAGATTTTGCGTCTCCGCCGGCATAAAGATAAGAAATGCCGGCGTTTGTGTGTCTAAATAACTGCGAATGAACCTTAACAACTGAGGAGTGACAGGAAGCAAGAGATTGGCTCACGTTAAAGACGGAGCAGCGGAGAGCTGCTTTGGAAATTTACGGAGAGTTTGATCCTGGCTCAGGATGAACGCTGGCGGCGTGCCTAACACATGCAAGTCGAACGTGAACTCGATCTTCGGAACGAGGGAAAGTGGCGAACGGGTGAGTAACACGTTGGTGACCTGCCCCGAAGTGGGGGATAACTCTGGGAAACCAGAGCTAATACCCCGGATGTCCAAGGGTTTAGACGCCTTGGACTAAAGCTTTGGCGCTTCGGGAGGGGCCTGCGGGCTATCAGCTAGTTGGTGGGGTAAAAGCCTACCAAGGCGAAGACGGCTAGGGGGCGTGAGAGCGTGACCCCCCACAAGGGAACTGAGAAACGGTCCCTACTCCTACGGGAGGCAGCAGTGAGGAATATTGAGCAATGGGCGCAAGCCTGACTCAGCAACGCCGCGTGGATGAAGAAGGCCTTCGGGTTGTAAAATCCTTTTCTGGGGGAAGATGATGACGGTACCCCAGGAATAAGTTCCGGCTAACTACGTGCCAGCAGCCGCGGTAAAACGTAGGGGACGAGCGTTATCCGGATTTACTGGGCGTAAAGCGCATGTAGGTGGCTTGAAAAGTTGGACGTGAAAGCTCCCGGCTTAACTGGGAGAGGTCGTTCAAAACTGGCAAGCTTGAGGTTGGAAGAGGAGAGCGGAATTCCCGGTGTAGTGGTGGAATGCGTAGATATCGGGAGGAACACCAGTGGCGAAAGCGGCTCTCTGGTTCAATACTGACACTGAGATGCGAAAGCGTGGGGAGCGAACGGGATTAGATACCCCGGTAGTCCACGCTGTAAACGATGGATACTAGGTGTAGGGGGTCATTAACCCCCTCTGTGCCGAAGCCAACGCGTTAAGTATCCCGCCTGGGGACTACGGCGCAAGGTTAAACTCAAAGGAATTGACGAAAACGCACAAGCAGCGGAGCGTGTGGTTTAATTCGATGATACGCGAAGAACCTTACCTGGGTTTGACATAGAGGTAGTAGCGAGGTGAAAGCCGAGCGACCCTTCGGGGAGCCTCTACAGGTGCTGCATGGCTGTCGTCAGCTCGTGTCGTGAGATGTTGGGTTAAGTCCCGCAACGAGCGCAACCCTCGTCGTTAGTTACAAGTGTCTAACGAGACTGCTGGTTTCAAACCGGAGGAAGGTGGGGATGACGTCAAGTCAGCATGGTCTTTATATCCAGGGCTACACACACGCTACAATGGCCGGTACAATTGGTTGCCACACCGCAAGGTGGAGCTAATCCTCAAAGCCGGTCTCAGTTCAGATTGTCGTCTGCAACTCGACGGCATGAAGGCGGAGTTGCTAGTAACCGCGCGTCAGCCATAGTGCGGTGAATGCGTTCCCGGGCCTTGTACACACCGCCCGTCACATCATGGGAGTCGGTAACACCTGAAGTCGGTGACCTAACCGTAAGGAAGGAACTGCCTAAGGTGGGATCGGTGACTGGGATGAAGTCGTAACAAGGTAGCTGTAGCGGAAGCTGCGGCTGGATCACCTCCTTTCTAGGGAGACTGCTGAAGCTGGTCTTGGACCAAGCCTCAGTAACTTCCCAAGGTTAATATCTCTGCTTGCAGAGATCCTTGTTTTATTTTTTCCCAATCCGCTCCCTGTCACTTCTCAGTTGTTAAGATCAAATTTGGCAGTTAGTTAAAACCATGCTATATTCAGTGAATATGATAAGATCAACCAATTTACTGACATTTGTATAATCTTTCAAAGCGTATGGCCTAGAGGGTAATGAGTGTGACCCGGCGATATGCCGGGTTTTTTATGCCCTTGAGAGATTGCAGGTTGAAGAGTGGCTATGAGCAAGTGTTGGTAGCCACTCTCCAGCGAGCAATTGTCTGGGACAGGTAGCACATTAAAAACTGAATAGAACGAGTGTAGTTCAAATAACCAAAGCAAACACGTGTGATTAAGCTACGAAGGGTGCACGGGGGATGCCTTGGCGTCAAGAGCCGATGAAGGACGTGGTTGACTGCGAAAAGCTCCGGGGAACCGTCAGCAGGTGTAATATCCGGAGATGTCCGAATGGGGAAACCCAGTTGAGCTAATCCTCAACTATCCCTGGCTGAATCAAATAGGCCAGTGGAAGGGAACCGGGTGAACTGAAACATCTTAGTAACCCGAGGAAAAGAGATCATTCTGCTAGTAGTGGCGAGCGAACGCGGAAAAGCCCAAACCGCTGGACTTGTCCAGTGGGGTTGGAAGGACCTGGCAACACGTCAGAACTTGTTAGCGGAATTGTACTGGAAAGATAGACCGTAGAGGGTGACAGTCCCGTACGCGAAAACGAGTTGTGACCGGCCGGAGTTCCTGAGTACCACAGGGCACGCTAATCCTGTGGGGAAACCGGAGGCCCACCTCCCAAAACTAAATACTCTTGACGACCGATAGTGAACAAGTACCGTGAGGGAAAGGTGAAAAGAACCGCGGTGAGCGAGTGAAATAGAATCTGAAACCGTGTACCTACAATCAGTGGAAGCCCTATGCCGGTTTGAAAGCCGGAAGGGTGACCGCGTGCCTTTGGAGAATGAGCCGACGAGTTACTTTCTGTGGCAAGGTTAAGGTAGAGACAGCCGGAGCCGGAGCGAAAGCGAAAGTCTGAATAGGGCGTTCAGTCGCAGGGAGTAGACACGAAACCGGGTGAGCTAACCATATGGTCAGGTTGAAGCAAGAGAGTAATGTCTCGTGGAGGACCGAACGGGTATACGTTGTAAAGTGTTCCGATGAACTGTGGTTAGGGTGATATGCCAAACGAACTCGGAGATAGCTTGTTCTCCCCGAAATAGCTTTTAGGGCTAGCCTCATCTGTTTAGTTTCGGAGGTAGAGCACTGGATTGGCTAGGGGCCTATCGCTTACCAAACCATACCAAACTCCGAATGCCGAAAACTTGAGAAGATGGGAGTCGGACGGCGAATGATGAGATCCGTCGTCGAGAGGGAAACAGCCCAGATCGTCAGCTAAGGTCCCCAAGTGATGGCTAAGTGGGAAAGATGTGAGACTACTGAGACATCCAGGAGGTTGGCTTAGAAGCAGCCACCCTTTAAAGAGTGCGTAATAGCTCACTGGCCTAGTGGTCTTGCGCCGAAAAATATAACGAAACCAAGCCATCCACCGAAGCTACGAATGGTCAGGAGTAAGCAGTAGGAAGTAAGCAGGAAGAAACAATTTTCTCTACTCCCTACTCTTACTTCCTGACTGCGTGGTAGGAGAGCGTTGTGCAGGAGACAAGAAAACAGTGCTGACCGAGAGGACAGCTTGCGGCCTGCACAAGTGCGAATGTCGGCATGAGTAGCGTAAAACATGTGAGAACCATGTTCGCCGTATGTCTAAGGTTTCCGACGGAAGGTTAATCCGCGTCGGGTTAGTCGGGCCTAAGCCGAGGCAGGAATGCGTAGGCGATGGACAACAGGTTAATATTCCTGTACCGCCAGATGGAGCGATGGGGGGACACAGGAGGGTAGACCAGCCGGGGGATGGAAGTCCCGGTGCCGAACCGGTAGGGTGTTGATCTTCGCAGGTAAATCCGCGAAGGGAGCCTGAGCGGTTGTAGGCGGAGCTGTAAAGCCAGAAGTGGTTGAGCCCCCACTGTCAAGAAAAGCCTCTAAGCGATGAAGTCTGGCGTCCGTACCGCAAACCGACACTGGTAGACGGGTAGAAAATACCAAGGCGATCGGGGAAACTCTCGTTAAGGAACTAGGCAAAATAGATCCGTAACTTAGGGAGAAGGATCGCCCCTGGCGGTGAAGTTTGTACAAATCGAGCTGCCGGGGGTCGCAGAGAAATGGCTCTACCGACTGTTTAACAAAAACACAGGTCTCTGCCAACTCGCAAGAGGAAGTATAGGGGCTGACGCCTGCCCAGTGCCGGAAGGTTAAGGGGAGGGGTGCAAGCTCTGAACTGAAGCCCCGGTGAACGGCGGCCGTAACTATAACGGTCCTAAGGTAGCGAAATTCCTTGTCGGGTAAGTTCCGACCCGCACGAAAGGCGTAACGAGTGGAGCACTGTCTCAACGAGAGACCCGGTGAAATTGAACTATGCGTGAAGATGCGCATTACCCGCAGCAGGACAAAAAGACCCCGTGGAGCTTTACTGTAGCTTGATATTGAGTTAGGGCTTGACTTGTGTAGGATAGCTGGGAGGCTGAGAAGCTGGCACGCCAGTGTCGGTGGAGCCGCCGTTGAAATACCAGCCTGGTCAAGTCTTGGCCCTAACGGTTCGCCGTGATCCGGCAACCAGACAGTGTCAGGTAGGCAGTTTGACTGGGGCGGTCGCCTCCTAAAGTGTACCGGAGGCGCCCAAAGGTTCCCTCAGGCTGAATGGAAACCAGCCGCAGAGTGCAAAGGCATAAGGGAGCTTGACTGCAAGACCTACAAGTCGAGCAGAGACGAAAGTCGGGCTTAGTGATCCCACGGTTCCGAGTGGAAGGGCCGTGGCTTACCGGATAAAAGCTACCCCGGGGATAACAGGCTGGTCTCGCCCAAGAGTTCACATCGACGGCGAGGCTCGGCACCTCGATGTCGGCTCGTCGCATCCTGGGGCTGGAGTAGGTCCCAAGGGTCGGGCTGTTCGCCCGTTAAAGCGGTACGCGAGCTGGGTTCAGACCGTCGTGAGACAGGTCGGTCTCTATCCGCTGTGGGCGCAGGTAAATTGAGAGGGGCTGCCCCTAGTACGAGAGGACCGGGGTGGACCGACCGCTGGTGTGCCAGTTGTTCCGCCAGGAGCAGCGCTGGGTAGCTACGTCGGGAAGAGATAACCGCTGAAAGCATCTAAGTGGGAAACTTGCCTCAAGATGAATTTACCATCCGGTCAATCCGGGAGAGGCCGCTGGCAGACCACCAGTTGATAGGTGGCGTGTGGAAGGACAGCAATGTCCGCAGCTAAGCCATACTAATGGCCGAAGGCTTAATCTTTTCTCAAGTGTTTCTTTGGTTGGTGCGCACACTCGTTCTGTTCGGTCTTTAGTGTGTTACCCTTAAAGGCTGAAGGCGAAAGGATGAATTTTCTTCTTTCAGCCCTCATCCTTCATATTTCATCCTTTGTTAAAAGTGTCTTTTTGGTGATCCTAGCGGCGGGGGTACACCCGGTCCCTTCCCGAACCCGGCAGTTAAGCCCGCCAGCGCCGATGGTACTTGAGGGGCGACCCTCTGGGAGAGTAGGTCATCGCCAAAAAGACCTTTTTTTATTCCCCCTCCATTGGCCCACCAGGACTTCTATTACAACCTCTACAAGAGCAGTTCGCTATCAGGAAGAGGTTCCCCCGGCAGACAGTCGAACCCCTCTATTTAACTCCAGCTATGAGAAGTTAGTACTTACTCACCCACATGGGCTAATTAGAATCGACAAAATCGCCTGATTGGGTATAGACGCTAAAGAGGGGAAATGCTATAATCACCTGTGGTAATTCTCTTGCCCCTAAACAATGTCCAGAAAAACAACTTTTATTGTTTCCAGCCATTTGATGTTTCAGCACGGTCTCGAAAGTCTGCTCAGCCAACAAGACGGAGTAGATATTGTTGGTCGTGCTTCCAGTCCAGACCTCGCGCTTGAACAGATAAAAACGTTACAGCCCGATGTGGTGATTGTAGATAGTACGAAGTCATCGGCTGAGGTTATCTCGAAAATCATCCGTGCTTTAAGTGACCATCGAGATATGAAAGTAATTGGCTTGAATCTCCACGATAATCACCTGGCGCTGTATCAACTCAGCCGGCCAGCGACGAGCGATTACCAGAAGTTAGAGTGGAGCGTTAATAGTGTAACTGATCTCTTGAAGGCGATCAGTTATATGCCTGCTTCTTAAGATTGGGATTAAGCTCATCTTGTTCATCTACTTCCCAAACTTTGTTTGGGAAGTAGATGAGAAGTTCCGCCTCTTAACCCGCTCGACTATTCATCTTGCGAAAAAACTACAACAGTATAAGGCCCGATGCTGATTTGGCCGTGACAGGGTAAGCCGTCGGTTTCGCCCTCCTGCGCCTCGACATCGTGGCTGGGGTGATTGGCAAAATCGGGGCCATAGTTGTAAGAGTCGCTGTTGAAGCGGGTCTTCCACAGTCCCCCTCGTGGAAAGCCAATTACGTAGCCATCGTGGCTTTGGTGGGCCATATTGACCACCACCACAACGCTGTCGCCCGGGCCCTGTTCTGCCCAACGATGAAAAGCAATAATTTTGGCGGCGTCGTCAAAGTGGAAAATATGGACCTCCTGGCCGCACAAGCCGCGCGTCATGCCGGATAAATTACGCCGCAGGGCGATTAAATCCCGGTACATGCTCAGGATACCGCCCTGTTCCTCAGCCCGCCACCATTCGACCGGGTCTTGATCGTGAAACCAGCGATCTTCCAGAAATTCCTGCCCCTGAAAAATCATGGGGATGCCGGGTGAGGTCAAAGCAATAGCCGCTCCTAACGTGGAGCGTTTTTTAGAGAACCAATTATCCACTTTGCCGGGCCAAATCTCCTCCGGCACTCGCGCCCGTCCATTGGCCACTTCGTCGTGCGACTCGGTGTAAATGACCCGGCAGAAAGCATCCAGATCATAGCGGTGCTCGATGGCGCTGGCGACAGCGCCCAAATCGCGGAACTGGTCGTCGGGCGAGATGACGGCTTGGCGAATGGGGTGGACAAATTCACTATCCCACTGAGCGCCGAACCCAGCTCCACCCGCGCCGACATCTTTGGTTACCCAGGCGTTATTTCGCAGGTCTTCGGCAATGCATAACTTACCGGGGTAACGCTGCTGAATCTCCTCGTTGATCCATTGCATTAAACCCCACCCTTCCGGGATGTCGCTGGCCGGATTGGCTTCATTACCCTCGATATTTTTGATATAGGCGGTTGCATCCCAGCGTAACCCATCCACGTGGTACTCTTCGAACCACATCAGGGCATTATCACGGAGGTACTGCCGTACCTCTCCCCGGCCATAGTCAGGCCGGGTATCGCCCCAGGGAGTTTGCGAACGATGATCGTTATAGAAATAAATCCCGCCTTTGTCATTTTCGCTCCACCCATCAAACTGCCATAGATCCATATCGGTTGGGCCAAAGTGGTTGTAGACCACATCCAGAATGACGCCAATGCCATGCTGGTGAGCAGCTTTGACAAACTGCTTAAAAGCATCCGGTCCACCGTAAATGCTCTCTACCGCAAAAGGGTGAGACGGATTGTAACCCCAAGAGAAATCACCCGGAAATTCGGCGATGGGCATAACTTCAATCACATTGATGCCTAGCTGCTGGAGATAGGGCAGCATAGCCATGGCGCTTTCAAAAGTGCCGGGCTGGTCGCCTGGAGCGTCGTGGAACGTGCCGATGTGCATTTCATACAGGACGAGTTCATTCCAGGAGGGCAGGCGAAAGTGATCGTCACCCCAGTCAAAGGCATGAGGATTGTAGATAATACCATTACCGACCGAGTTGGTGACCCGGCGGGCGTAGGGGTCAATCCGAGAAAGCTTGGATTCCGGCCCCTCGATGATGTACCTGTACTCATCCCCTTCTTTTGCCTCCGGCACCTCCGCCGACCAGCAGCCGTTTTGTTCACTGTATAGAGGGGTGGCTGTTTCTTGCCAATTATTGAATGTTCCGGTCACAAAAACTTTTTCTGCATGGGGCGCCCACACCCGGAAAGCGACTCCCTCAGCATGGGGAATAGCCCCCATGCCGGGATGTTGGGCTGTTTTTTCCAGTTGGTTAGTCATGTTGTACTCCTTGTGTAGTTTGACAACTTGGCAGACAAGACCGCAAAGGTATACTTCGCGAAACCTTTGCGGTCTTTTTGGTAGAAATTTTAAGTCAATTTTTCTTGAGTGATTAATACTATCTTAACGAGACGGGCGCGCCGGTTGGGAAATCTCTTCCAGGGCTTCGCCTGTGAGTTTATCATTAGCGACATCTACGGCCAAATCGCCCAGAGAGACAATCCCCACCAGTTGCTGGTCACGATTAAGTACCGGCAGCCGGCGAATCTGGTGATCGGCCATCATGCGGGCCGCATCTTCAACATCTTGATCTTCGTAGCAGTAAACAAGATCCGGTGACATGACTTCGCCTACTGTCGTCTGCTTGGGATCACGTCCGGCGGCAACCGCTCGAACTGTAATATCACGATCGGTCAGCATGCCGACCAGTTGATCCCCTTCGCGCACCGGCAAAACGCCGACGTCGAGCGTGCTCATCCTGCTGGCCGCATCTTGCAGAGGTGTATCGAATTCTACAATCTCCACATCCCGGGTCATCACATCTTTGAGTTGCATAGTTTTTCTCCTTTTTAGTACTGAAGCATTTTAGCTGTTAGATATTTTTTATACGTAACGACGACGGCGACTGCCGGAGAGCAAAAAGATGTAGTAAAGCAAGCTGCCAATTGAGGACACAGCCGCAGCGACGTAAGTCCAGGCTGCTGCACCAAGCACTTTTTTCACCCCTTCAGTCTCCTCTGTTCTATCGAGAATGCCCTGGCTTACCAAAAGTTGTTTGGCCCGGTTGCTGGCGTCAAATTCCACCGGCAGGGTGATGAGGGTAAAGATAGTTGACAGACCAAATAAAATGACTCCCGCCCAGGCCAGTTCAAGGATGCCTAATAGAAAGCCGGCCAGAAAAAGCCAGGGGGCGAGATTGCTGCCAAATTGAACAGCGGGAACAATAGTACTGCGCATTTTAAGGGGAAAATAACCAGTTGCATCTTGCATAGCATGTCCAGCCTCATGGGCAGCTACCCCGGCGGCGGCGACACTGGGTGTATGGTAAACCGCCTGGCTGAGGCGCAATACTTTGCTACCCGGGTCATAGTGATCCGTCAGTACACCGGCTGTCGGCTCGATGGTAATCTCCTGAAGTCCCTGGGAGTCCAAAAGAGCGCGAGCTACCTGGGCTCCAGTTAGATTACCCGGCGTGCGAACTTGGGAATAAATAGCGAAATTACTTTTTATCCGGGCCTGGGCATACAAACCCAACAACAGGCCCGGTAAAGCAAAAAGCCAAAAAAGAGGATTTACAAACATATCTTGGTCAGCCTCCTACCTCTCGTAAAACTTTGTTATTTCCAATGTAACACCCTCTCGGCGTATTGCCTATACTCATTTAGGCAGTTTTTTGACAGAACAAGAATTATCTTCTTGTAATTCTCCTGGCGAAGATAGCGGTTATGAAATAGCCCAGATGACTTGAATTCAGAATTCTGAGTAACCCTATAGAGCTATACTCCGTTTTTGTGCTGCTTCTCTCGCTTGAGCAAGAAATCCAACAGTTATAACCGGAAGAGTTACTAAAAAATAACCCTTCTGAACCTGCCCCTTTCACCCAAATTAGTATAGGCGCAGATAATTTTCTGGTTATAATGGATTCAAAATTTGCAGCAAGAGCAGGATTGAGCAAGCACTGGAGATTTGAAGGAGAATTTGATGTTACACGCGGAACTTATTCACAAGCTTGACATGATTGCCTTTGAGGGATGGGAATATCACAAGTTACCTTCAGAAAATTTGGCGGACTATTGGAGCACCGAGCTTAGGGGGAACTCTGAACCGCTAGCGGTCACTTTGCCTGCCACAAGTAAACGCCCAGGGGTGAACCCAGGACAACCAAGTAAAGGTCGTCACCTGCTCAATCCCGTTGAGTAGAGCAAAAAACCCAGGTTTTTCCTGGGTTTTTCATTTCGGCGGTTTTTGAGCAGCCACCATGATCCGCTTCCCCTTCAACGGTGCAGCCCGACGAGAGCGGTAACTGTTATATGAGCGAATTTTTGTAAAACCACCTCTTTCCAAAAGATAAACGAGTTCAGGGTAAGTAATGATAGCGTGTTCATCGGTTTTGCATAGCTTAATTTCCTTGCCGTTAGGTCTTTCAACAGTATACTCGTTGATCTGGGTAAATGTCGCCGTGTGTACATCATATTCATATTGGGCCTCATGTTGAATCATCTGCCCGGCAATTGATTTTTTCGCCTGGGGCGGTTCCGGATCATTTTTAAGAAACCACAATAAATTGGGAATATCCAGGAAAAAGACTCCCCCCGGCTTCAGAGCACGATACACCCGCTCAACCGCATCCACTTGCGCCTCTGGCTCAAGCAGGTAAGCAAACGGACCGTTAATCGCCATAACCAGATCAAACGCCGCCCGCTGCTTGATATCGTTAAAGCCACCCGGCTGAACTTCTACCCTCTCGAGCGTTTCAGCCAGTTGAACCGCCTGGGCATAAAAGTCAGCATCCACCTCCAGGCCGACTACCTGCCAACCTAGCCGCGCGTACTCCGGCAACATTTTACCCGGCCCGCAGCCAACATCAAGAATACACAAATTTTTACCCAGCCGATATGAGCGGGTTAGCCATTGGATAAAACCGACGACTGTGCCCGATTTGGGGCTAAAAACCGAATAGACCTGGCTTGGCAAATTTGCGACTTCGCTTTGTTTATCCATATCTACCTTTTCTAAAGCCGATCTCGTAGAACGAACCTGGGTTTTTTTCTTTAACCAGTTCCTGAGAGGCTCCACCGCGCTTGTATTATAGGGCGCGCTTACCTTCGCTGCTATACTCAGTCAGGTAGTTTGGAAAACAAAAAAGAGCTATCTTCCAATAGCTCTCATGGTCTTAAGGTTCACTTGGCTCACCCACCTGGGCGACTATTAAATCTTGAAACTGGCTTCCTCAGAGAGATCAAGACAAAAAATAGATGTAGTGATCCAACCGTTGGTCTATAACAGGGAGTTAAACTGTTAGTTTGTGCTAAAAATTTGGAGTTGCTGAGACTCAGCTTTGCCCTATTTTTGGTCAAGAGGATCGTTGATTAAACCCTCCCGGATGGCATGCACAGCGGCTTGAATTCTATTTTGAACATGAAGTTTTTCCAGGATATTACGTAGGTGAATCTTGACCGTATTCTCAGTAATGTTGAGGATATCAGCAATTTCCTTATTACTGGCTCCTTTAACCACTTCTTCCAAAACCTCGATTTCTCTGGAAGTCAATTCGTCTACCGGTTCCCTTTGTCTGGTCTCGCTGGGTGGAGGTTGCCGGAATTCCTGAAGGATCTTGAACGCCATAGCTCCAGAGAGGGGGGCCTCACCCTGGCGGATTTTTTCGAGCATTTCGTACAATTGCTGTGGTTCCAGGTTTTTGAGCAAATATCCATTGGCCCCATTTTTGATCGCTTGAAACAGATCGTCGTCATTTTCCGATACAGTCAACATCACCACCCCAATGTGGGGCATTTCTTCTTTAATAATCTTGACCGTCTCCAGCCCGTTGCGATTGGGCATATTGATATCCATCAAGATCACATCGGGCATTGTTTCTCTGGCTATCCTGACCGCTTCAATACCGTCACTGGCTTCACCCACAATTTTCATGTCTTTGCGCGAGGAAATCAATGAAGCGATCCCTTTACGGAACAGGATATGATCATCAACTAATAAAATGCGCATTGCTTCCATGAGATACTACTCCCATTTTTCGTAATTTTGTAATCACTTATTTAGCTTGGCCGCAGATTGAGGGGGTAAGAGGCTGTTACGGACATAGTATACAAAAGCTGCCAAAAGCTGTCAACATAGATTTCGAAAAGCTAGGTGACAGGCACTTTTAAGCACTAAAATAGGCAACTTTTGTTCAAATAAGCCCAATTAGTAGTCCGATAAGTGCCTGTCACCTTAATCCCTTATTAAAGGCAAAGAGCGCAGCCAAAATGACCGCGCTCTTCTTTCTTAACTGAAATTCTCACTTTATATAGTGACTTCGGCAGGTGTGTTGAGCCGGGCCGCCAATTCCTCTTGGAAGGGGAAACTGCCTGGCTCGTAAGTGCAGAAAGGCTCTTCGGCCAGCGGATCGCCGGTGAGAGCGTAGGCGCGGGAGCGCGAGCCGCCACACACGCCGACAAACTCGCACAGACCACAGCGACCCTCAAACTGGCTGGGGTCACGCAAAGACTTGAAGAGAGGCGCTTCGCGATAAATTTCCACCAGTGATTTTTCACGCACATTACCCACGCTGATTGGCATAAAACCACT
This sequence comes from Anaerolineales bacterium, assembly GCA_015075185.1. Taxonomy (GTDB): domain Bacteria; phylum Chloroflexota; class Anaerolineae; order 4572-78; family J111; genus DSQQ01. The sequence continues at coordinate 322,844 of JABTUW010000002.1, forward strand.
GGGGAAGACATCACCCCGGCGAGAAATAAACACAAAGCCGTTGCCGGCATTGATATGCATCGGCGTGCGGATAATATTTTCTTTTTGGATCAGTCCCTTTTCGGCCACTACCTGGCGAAGCCCTTCACGCAGTTGGAAGTAAACGGGGTGCAGGTCAAAATAATCCTCTACTGCCAGCCCTTTTTCGTCCAAAATAGAGCGCTGCAGCACGACCCGTTTGTAGTGGTGCCCCTCGGTGGTTTTGGCGCTGATGTACTTGGAACAGTCGTACAGAAAATGCATGACCGCTTCGTATTCGGCGGGAGAGATTTCATCTTCAGCTTTGCCCCGGCCAGTCGGCACCAGGAAGAAGGCGCTCCAGGTCATCGCCCCATACTCGGCCACCAACCGGAAAATATTAGGCAGATCATCCAGGTTATAACGAGTGACAGTCGTGTTCAGTTGCAATTTTAGCCCCACTTCCCGGGCAATTTGCCAGCCGCGGGTGGTCAGGGCAAAAGAGCCGGGTACACGGCGAAAATCGTCGTGCCGTTCCGGGGTGGAGCCATCAATACTGAGGGAAATAGCTTTGGCCCCGTTTTCTTTGACCCGCCGCAAATTGGCCTCGTTAAGCAGGGGTGTGCCGGAGGGGGAGACAGCCATCGCCAGCCCCAACTGATTGCCGTAAGCAAGCAGTTCAAACAAGTCGCTCCGTTTGAACGGGTCGCCGCCGGTAAAAATAAAAATGGGCCGGGGTCGGCCAAAACTCTCGACCTGTTCCAGCAGCCGCTTGGCCTCTTCAAAATCTAAAGACAATGGATCGTGTTCGGGGATGGCCTCAGCCCGGCAGTGGCGGCAGGCCAGGTCACAGGCGTGGGTCGTCTCCCAGATAATCATAAACGGACGATCATTTAAATCATAAGTGGGCTGGCGAATGAGATGCTTCATCGGTTTTTCCTCCTCAATAGTGGGTGAGTTCACCCGTTAACGGTGTTCATACCCCCTGATCAAGCTGTTAAACGTAAAGTCGAGTTCACCTTAATTATCCCGATAGCGGCCTTTTTGGGTAGTGCCATTTATCACTTCTTGAGCGTGACATTCATCCTACTTGTTTATTTTTGAAAAATGAAGCAACATGACAGGTGAGGGATTGATGAATCCGATTTCAGCCTTTTTCGTCGAAAATATTGTCGCTATCTACTTTTTCTATGGATTGGCCTTTTTTACCCTGGGTTTGGCCCTGGCCCTGGCCAGCCGGCGGACCTCGGAATTTACCTTTGTGCAGGCTATTCGCCCCCTGGCCGCCTTTGGGCTGCTGCACGGCTTGCATGAATGGATCGAGATGTTCCAGCAAATCGCCCAACAGAGCAGCGGCTACACCCCGACCATCCCCCACGAATTGATCCGGCTGGGAATACTGGCGCTCTCGTTTGTAATGTTGTTTGCCTTCGGGATCCTGCTCCTGCGCAGTGAACGGGCGGGAAAGTGGCCTGTCTCCTGGCCCATCCTGGGTATCATTGGTTTGTGGGGCTTAAGTGTGCTGGCCGCCATTCTGGCCTTGAAACCGTCCCTGGCCGAAGGGATAGCCCTGGCGGATGTGCTGTCGCGTTATTGTCTAGCCATTCCGGGTGCGCTGCTGGGTACCTGGGCCTTGATGGCCCAACAGCGTACCTTCCGCGAGCACGCCATGCCCCAATTTGGGCGCGATTTGGTTTGGAGCGCTACAGCCCTGTTGCTCTATGGTGCTATCGGCCAGATTTTTGTAAAAGCAACAGCCCTGCCGCCATCCACCTTTCTCAACGGCGCTCTTTTTCTGCAATGGTTTGGTATTCCTGTGCAGCTCTTCCGGGGTGTCATGGCGACGGTATTGACTATTTTCATGGTCCGTGCCCTCAATGCCTTTGAACTGGAAAACCAGCGCCGGCTGATCAGGGCTAATCAGGCCAAACTTACGGCTCAGGCTGCCGCGCTGGACATGGAACGGCGGATCAGCCAAGACATGGAAAGGTTGAACACGGATTTGCGATTAACCACGCGAGAGCTGGCCTTGCTGCTGGAATTGTCCAACCTGCTGGCTGTGCCGATGAGCCTGACGGCGCGCTTGCAGACGGTTTTGCAGAAAATTGTGCAGAGCCTTGACTTTTCCGAAGCCAGCCTGATCTTGCTGGTCAAACGGGACACCAGTGGGCTGCATGTGCCGGCGGCGCTCGGTTTTGATCCAGACACCTCCCTCTACCGGTCAGCCTTGCATCTGGCCGAGCACTGTTTGAAGAAAGCAGTACCGATGTGCCGTCACCACGATGGTCAGGTAATTGAGTTTGCCGTGGAAGAACAGGCCAAATGCCAAGCCCCTGTCAGCCCGGTGGTGATGCTCAGCCTGCCCTTGACCGCCCAGCAGCGAGTCATTGGCAGCCTGCTTTTGAGCCGGGGGGAGATCCCTGGACCTCTTGGACCTGTCTCAGAAGCTGAGTTTAAACTGATGGCCGGCATGGCCCAGCAGCTTGGCCTGTCGCTGGAAAATGCCCAGCTTTATCAGGAAGCGCAGGAGCGGGAAAGCATGCTGGCTGAGCTGCTGCATAAGGTGGTGGGCGCGCAGGAGGCCGAACGGCAGCGCATTGCCCGCGAACTTCATGATACTACCGGCCAGTCCCTGACAGCTATTGCCCTGGGCCTGCGTGGGGTGGAAACCCGGCTTGCCAATGACTCGTCGGGCCTGGTGGAGCAAATTCGGGAGCTAAAAAGCTTCGGCGTCAATGCTATCGGCGAATTGCGCGAAATCATCGCCGATCTGCGCCCATCGCACCTGGATGATTTAGGATTGGTGGCAGCGCTGCAATGGTATGTCCAGGAGTTTGAAAAACGGCGGGCCATCCCAACTGCGTTTGTGGTGGCAGGCCAGCGCACACGTCTGCCCAACGGATATGATATTGTCTTATTCCGCATTGTCCAGGAGGCACTGACCAACATTGCTAAACATGCCAGGGCAACCGAGGCCGAGGTAAAACTAGAGTTTTTTCCAGCTCAAATCGCCGTTACGGTCAGCGATAATGGGCGGGGTTTTGATCCAAAGGCGATTCTGTATAACCAACGGCCGCACACCGGCTGGGGCCTGCTGGGCATTCAGGAGCGGGCGCTGCTGTTAGGCGGGCAGTGTGAGTTTGATTCGCAGCCAGGGCAGGGCGCGCGTATCCGGGTAATAGTGCCGTTGATGAAGGAGGCGAACCATGTCGAAGATACGCTTGTTGCTGGTTGACGACCACCAGATTGTGCGGGCCGGGCTGCGCATGCTGTTTCAGGCCGAGGCAGATATGGAGATTGTGGGCGAGGTTAGCAGCGGCGACGAAGCCATCCAGGCGGTGCGTGACCTGAAGCCGGATGTGGTCTTGATGGATGTGGTTATGCCCGGCATGAGCGGCATCGAAGCGACCCGCCGCATCAAAGAGACCAGCCCGGAGGTGGCGATTTTGGCCCTGACTATGCACGAAGATGAGCAATATTTCTTTGAAATGTTGAATGCCGGCGCGTCGGGTTACGTGCCCAAGCGGGCCGCGCCAGATGACCTGGTCTCGGCCATTCGGGTGGCCAGCCAGGGCAACGTTTTTTTGTACCCGACGATGGCCAAACTGCTGGTCAAAGATTTTTTGCAGCGGTCTGAGGCAGGAACGGGCCCGCCCAGCGAAGAATTGACCGCCCGCGAGCGCGAGGTCCTGACCTGTATTGCCGAAGGCATGACCAATCGCGACATTGCCGAAACACTGGTTATTAGCGCCAAGACGGTGGACCGCCACCGGGAAAACATCATGCACAAACTGAACCTGCACAACCGGATCGAACTGGTCAAGTATGCCATTGAAAAGGGCTTGATTTCCGTCAGCTAACCACCTCGCTGCCAGGAAGACCTCCGAGGTTTTGAAATCCTCGGAGGTCTTCTTTTCAAGGCGATATTACCCCACTGCCAGAATGGGGCAATTACCTGATAGACTGTACTCCCCAGATGTGATAACCTAGAATAGGAAGTGGCTGTTTAGGCGTGTCATTTCGACCGAAGTACCCAGAGGGCATAAAGGAGAAATCCCACATGCCTATGTGGTGTTCCAGGGATTTCTCGGCCTATGGCCTCGAAATGACATTAGGTCTGAATAGTTACTCTTTTTTCTAATTTCTTCCGAGCTGCGAGGTGAACTATGGACTGGTGGTGGCAGGCAGCAATAATATTGGGCATGTTTTTGGTGCGCTTAGCTGTTCCCCTGGCGGTTGTCCTGCTGGTAGGCTATTGGCTGCACCGTCTCGACGCTAAGTGGCAGGCCGAAGCGATGGCCGAGTGGGAGGCCAGCCGGACCCAGCCTGAGCCGCTTCAGTCGAAATTTTTGGAGCGGCTGAATCAACCCTGTTGGCTGGTCAAGGGGTGTGACGCGGCAACCCGTTCCCGCTGTCCGGCGGCACAGCAGCCCCATCTTCCCTGCTGGTTGGCCTGGCGCAACGCCGACGGCCGGCTGCCGGAGAGCTGCTATCAGTGCCAAATCTTTCTCTACGGCCAGTTGGGCCGCCAGTTGGCCGGGGAGCAGTACCAGTCGCCGGTTTACGAATACCCGGCTGCTGCCAAAACGAGGCTAAATTAAACAAATGGGTCTGGGTTCGGAGTTTTCGATAATTCCGAACCCGGACCCTTTAATCCCCCTCATCAAGTCCTGCTGCGGCTGTTTGCTTGAAATCGGCCAGGGTCAAATTAAAGATTTGCCCAAACCCGGCCACGAAACGCGCCCGGCGGGGTTGAATCTGGTACATGGCAAAATCCCCCAAGCCAAAGTTGGGAGCTGCTTGAGGGAATTTCGTGAGGTAGAGCGATCTGGCCTCGGCGTAATTGGAATCAGTGGCTGGCACTTCCACCGCTTCACCACGAATGGACACCCGGGCCAGAGTCTGCGGGTCGGGTACGCCGGTATCCGTTTCAGCGATCATCAAGCTGACCCGGGCATCTTGCAAGATGTCTTGGGTGTGCTGGGCCAGGCGGCTGGCGTGGATGTAAAAGGCTGAAAAATCAGGAGCCGCCGCGTACAGGATCATCGAGACCAGCGGCCCTCCATCGCGCAATGTACCCAGCGCGGCAATGCGCTGCGTGCGAATCAGGCGGGCTAATGTTTGCTGTAATTGCGAATCCATAGTTCATTTTTCCTATATTTGCGTGGTAACCGCTATAGTGATGGTCCGAAAAAGAATCCCTTTGGATTTCAACGGCAACGGGTCAATCTCGACTAGTTGTAAGGCCAGTGGATCATCATTGGCGTTCATTTGGATTGCTTAGGTTTTAGTTATCGCACAAGATACCTTATCAGAAATCCTCACGCTCTTCCACAACTCTTGCGTGTTCAATTCGTCGTTCTATGCTATCAATATAATCGTCAATCCATTGCTTCACATTGTCATTAGTCTCTTTTTGTCGGTAGTCAAGCAGTTTTTGCTTTTTACGTTTAAGATGTTCACTTTCATTCCCTGTCCATCCCTCAGTAGAAAAATTTGATGATAAATTTCTGCGTACATCATCTCTATGCCCATAACGAATTAATAATTCACGCGCCCAGGAAAACTGAGTATTTTCCTTCTCGAAAACAGGAGGGACGAATGTAGCCAAATACCATGCACGTTCTTCAACATTCTCCTCAACCCATTCCCAGACGACCTCTTGTGGGATTAGAGGTAGGACAGCTTTTTCATCTTCATTATTTTCTGTAAAAGAGAAGGTGTCTCCTTTCAACCAGTTTGTTAACTGCCAGGCATAGGACTCCTCTAAGTATGGTATGATTTGTGTCCACACTTCTCTTGGCTGTTTTGTAATTATCTCACGTAAAACAGAACGGGGACCGGAACGAGAATCACTGAATATTGTATCAAATTTTTCAAAATGCTTGAGAATAAAGGCTGATATTAAAAGGCTTTTATTTGGATACAAAGCTATAAAACTCTCGGTTACTAGCTTCCAGTAATAAGGATACATGACACGGTCATTGCCTTGTCGAAAACCTTCAGGTAACTCTGCAAATGCTTCATTCGTCAAGAGACGTAGGGTTAATTCGGCTGGCGGCTTACTTGGAGCACCTTGTCTGATATAAAATGCACAGTACAAACCTAGAGCAATGTAAATAGCAGTCGGGTCGGGCTGATTTAGTAGAAACTCAATCCATTCTATGAATGATTGTTCAGGTAAATTATTGAGTAATCCTCCGTACATAAATTGGTTTAAAACCCATGTGGGAAGATTATTTTCTTGTAAGGCTTGTAGAATTCGTATCGCTGAACGACTTGTTACATGTCCTGTCCTCCAAGTAAGTTCTATAATCCAGATGGACGTTCCTGCATCTTGGGCAAACTCATCCATTAAGTTCTCCCAAAATTCCAGATTATCCTCAAATAGAACCCGCAGGTAACCTCCCAGGAAATACAGACTAGCGTTCTCATTTGCGGTTTTCTGTGCTTCAATGAGTTTAGGTAGTAAAGAAAAATCCTTATCCTCTTTTGCAAGGGCGTAACCAAACTGATACCCATTAGAAGCATCCGTTGTTACAAGCCAAGATAATTCACGTATTAATAAATCTGAGTGTTCGAAAGATTCTCGGGCTAGTTCTTGGATTTTGATTTGTATTTGCTTTAATTGGTTCCTTTCTAAATCATAATGGTCTTCTTGGAGATTCATACTAACATAACGCCGCATTGCAGAATGATAATCATCTCCACTTAATTTATCCCTTACTTGCTCCCAAAGATTTCGGGTTTCAGAAGTCATATTGTCCCCGTGGTAATGAAGCAGTTGGATGATAGCTTTGAGCAGTTTGCGGTCATCCACATAGGGTTTAGATGCTAACTTAATCGCATCGCTGGCTATCATATCTGTCAAATTTGCTATTCTACCAAGGTGACTGATACGTTGAATCAATACCGCTGCAACTCTCTCCCTTTCTTCCAAGGGTAATACGTCAAGTTTGTTCATCAAGAACTGCCACACCTGACGATAGGCATCAAACACCTCTCCCCACGTTTTAGGAATCCACAAATCAGGCTCGCGCCCAAAAACCTGCAATCGTTCAACAACAGATCCAAATGTGCGCTCCGTAAGTGCTCTGTCACACGCCTGAAGAGCTAATTTTCTGCATGCAGCAGAGTCAGAATTAAAAGCTTGCTCAATGATAGGAAATCGCTCACGAGGTGTTGCTTCAGTGGGGGATAGTTGGGGATGTAGACTTATTGAAAACAATTCAACAAAAACGCCAGTAGCATTATTTGACCATGTCTCATTCTCGGCTTCAGCAAGTGCCAGTAAAAGATTTGCTGAATCAATGAACAGATCTCTCCACCGGGAAGTTTTCTCAAGTAGCCGAATGATATCTCTACGCCCTTCTCTGAACTTGAGCAAATCATTTTTGCTCCATTGACCAATCGTTCTTTTTAAGCACCTTACGGCTATGGGGGGTTCAACTTCCCCCAAATAGCGAAAAAAACGGGTACCTCTGTCTGTTTTTAGAATCTCAGGATGTTGTTGAAATGGCCCATCTGTACCGAGTAATTCACGCACGGTGTGTAAGGCAGCTTCAGAACCTGCTGCATACTCAAACATTTCAAAAAACCAATCTAGTAAGGATGAAGGTGGCAGACTCAGAAGCTCTTTGCCACTAAAGGTTGCTCCATAAGTATCCCACCAGTCTACCCACAATTTGATTTGGAGCAGTTTAGGCGTAATGTAGAGGGTATTTTCTCCTTGTAGAATCTTCCGTTCCTTCAGTTTCCTGATAATCCTTGCAAACTTCCCCCATGTTATAGTCGGATCATCTTGTTCGATAAGCTTATGAATGCTTTCTGCTTCGGCACGAACATGCTCTCCAAACCCAAAACGTTTGAACAATGACAAATACATGAGTACAAGCCGTCTTTGCTGGACTTGGCTACTTGTAGCGTCGTCTCCGCCGACAATATACCGTTCCCATACTCGTGCTATATCGGGTTCGCGCAGCATATCGCGTGGGTTCTTTTGTAAATTCGAGCCCACGACATGGGCTACCCGGGGTGAACCACTACAAACTGTAGCCCATTTGCGAGCTTGATCTTGAGGAACACCATATTGCTGGATAATTTCGCTGACATTGGGATCTTCAAGGGGAGGAACTTCCAAATAGCTAACGTCAGAAGCGTTATCAGACTCTGAATGGATTGATACTAACTTTATACGAGGTGAATGGAACCTTAGCTTATCCGAGATTATAGCCCGCTTGTCAGGATCACATTCATCAAGAATAAGAATTGCCTGGTACTTGTTATCCTCCCCACGGATTTCAGCCATCAAATCACTACCAAGGAAATTATCTGCATTGCAGTAGATCACTATCGACCTTAAATCGTCTGCTTTGGTCGCCTCAAAGACCAGCCGCGTTTTTCCTATACCTGGTTCACCTGTAACCCGAATGTGAAAGTTATTTTGGCGCAACCCATCCTGTAAGGCATTAATGAGTTGGACCTGGCTCTGTCCAGGTATAAACGATAATTGCATATTTGCGTCATTGGCCCAACTACTATGCGTCTGGAAGTCTCTTAGTCTACGATTAACGCGAAGTGCCAGAGATGGAAATGGTTTGAGAAAACTGATTAAATTATTCCTACTCCATATATCAACTTTTGGATCTTGGTATTCACAATCTTGACTGAGAAATTCTTTCAGATGAAGAATTGCCTGCTTCCGTTGGGCACTCGTTAAGTCATGTCCAAAACAGACAAGGATATATCGCCCGTTTTGATCAAGGCAGTCACGGATCATCGAACCAAGGTTTGCCTTATTAGGTTTTTTCTTTAATCTAAATAGCTCTTTCCTTATAGCAGATTTTTGCCAAGGTTCGAAACTTGTTCCTGTTTTTACCTGGTAAGCATTATACTCGTCAAGGATGACACTACTTACCTCTGATACATTTGATGGCTTTCGAGCTGTGGCATCTACTCCCCCATCTGGAACTTTAGTAAGTAGTGAGATATTGATGTCGCCCAATGGTATCCCAATCCGAACAGCTTCGGCCCAAAGCAACTCTTGTAGGAAGTTGACGGCTCGTTGTTCTTCATCTAGTTGATTAAAATCTTCAGGGCTAACTGTCAAAATTGTGTCCATAGTCGCCTCTACTATAAGCTGCGTGTAAAGAGTCTACACCCCCACTCGCTCAACGCGAAACGGCGTATCGTCACTGGGCGCTTCATCGAATTCACGGGCAACGAGATGACCGGCAAAGACGGCCTGGGCGATAATATTGGGCGCTTCGGCGTCGCCGATGACCCGCAGGGATTGCAGCTTACCCTCGGCCAGCGCCGGTTTGAGCGCCTGGTACAGTTCGTCGTTGGGCAGGCGGTCGGTCACCAGCACCACGGCCTTGGCGGGCAGCTCTGAGACTGCACCGGAAACGGTGTGAGCCAGGGTGACAGCACCGGGCCGGATAGCGTCGAGAACGTGCTGCGGGTACAGGCTGACCCCCAGGTTCATCAAGCGCCGTTGGATGCGTTCCTGTTCGAGCGTGAACTGGGCCCAATAGGAGATCATCGGCGCAGGCGTAACCAGGGCCACCTCACATCCCTGGCGGGCCAGCAGTTCGGCTAATACACCGCCCATGTAATAATGATCGTCGTCGTACACGATCACCCGGCCAGCCGGTAGTCGTTCAGCCATGAGGTCATCCGGGGTGAAGATAGCGGGCAAGTGATGGCCGGGGATAGGTCGCCAGAGAGTCCGGCCAACGCCATCACCCCGCCACCGGGCGCCAGTAGCCAGAATCACGTGCCTATAACCGGCTTCCAAAATCTCCGCCGCAGTCATGGGACTGCCAGGATAGACAGACACATGCTGCAATTTTTGGATCTGGGTGAGCCGCCAATCCAACACCCGCCGCCATTCGCGCAGCCCCGGCAGTTTTGACTCCAGGGACACCCGCCCCCCCAGCTCCCGGCGGGCTTCGAGCAGCGCCACCTCGTAACCCCGCTGCCCCAGGGCGCGAGCGCACTCCAGCCCGGCGGGACCAGCCCCCACAACCAGCACAGCCTGATTACTTTTCTTCGGCGCGATGAGTTCAGGATGCCAGTCACGCCGCCATTCCTCGCCCATGGTCGGGTTTTGAGTGCACCGGATGGGCACAAAGCGGGTATCGCCGGTGACGCAAATATTGCAGCCGATGCACTCGCGGATGTCTTCAAAGCGGCTTTCCTTGATTTTTTGGGGCAGAAATGGATCGGCGATAGAGGGGCGGGCCGCGCCAATAAAATCCATCACCCCGCGCCGGATGGCCGAAACCATTGCTTCGGGCGAGGTGTAGCGGCCCACGCCGACCACCGGCTTGCTGGTCAAAGTTTTGACAAAGGCGATGTAAGGTTCCTGAAACCCCTCCTTTTCAAAGCGGGATGTGGCCGAGTCGTTGCTCCAATTGCTGACATTAACATCCCACAGGTCGGGCAGTTCGGCCAGCATGGCGACGACATCGTAGCCTTCCCCCTGGCTGGTCAGCCCCTCTTCGCCCAGCAGCTCATCCACGGCGAAGCGCACGGCCACGGCACAGGTGTCGCCCACCGCTTCTTTGGTATCCTCGATCAACTCGCGCAGCAGCCGGACCCGGTTCTCCAGGCTGCCGCCATATTCATCGGTGCGGTCATTGAAACGACGGATTAAAAAGTGCATGGCCAGGCTCATGCTGTGACCGGCATAGCAGACGATGAGGTCGAAGCCGGCCCGTTTGGCCCGCAGCGCCGCCGCCCGATGCCAGCGGCGCACATTCCGAATATCTTCCTTATCGGCTCGGCGGGCCTGCACGGGATCAAAACCGCAACCGCCCAGCACGCCCATTGAGCGCGGTCCCAGGGGCGGCACCCGCGAATACAAATTTACGGCGTCATAACCGTTATGGGTCAGTTCAATCCCGGCCAGCGCGCCATGCCGATGCACCGCCTCGACCATCGCTTGCAGCGCCGGAATGTCCTCATCAGCCCAAAGCCGCCCTTCGATGTAGGGCGACAGATCGCTGCTGTGGTGGATCTCCACCTCTTCGGTGCAGACAACGCCCCAGCCGCCCGCGGCTTTCATGCCCCGCATTGCCGCCAGGGCTTGAGGCATGCGGCTCCCCAGGCCGTTACAGTGCGGCACCTGGTAAAAGCGGTTCGGCGCGATCACCGGGCCAATGCGCACGGGTTCAAAAAGAATATCAAATGGGTTGTTCATAAGCTGATGGTTTCCCTTCGAAGTCTCTCCTCGCTCGGCTGATTATAGAACAAACCCAAGTCGTTGGCTAACTCATCTCAAAAACAGTTGCGGAGTGTCAAAGTGAACTTTGACACTCCGGGTTTTCATCAATACCGGCCTGCTTGAAGCCCGTGCTAACGGTACAGCAAACTCAAGAAAATCCACACCTAAATAGAAATGGGCGCAGATGTAAAAATCTGCGCCCATTGGTGAAATCTGTGCAATGTTTAAGTCGGTTGAGCGAGATGATGACTTTGCTTAATGGCCGGTGGGTGTGCTTTCGTCGGGAAAAACCGGCAGATATTTGGCTGCCATTCCAAAAGCGATAATGCCGAAACTAACCAGGGTGACGGTGACGGCAATCTCCATCCATGATGGGAAGTAAATGTTGCCCGTATAGGGCCATAAGCCAATCATACTCACATTGAGCCGGTTCAGCACAACCCCAAAAACCACGACCAGCAGCGCGCCAGCAAAGAGTATGGCCGGTTTCTGTCGTAACGGTTTTATGGCAAATAGAATTATGGGGATGGTTACACCCAGTCCTATCTCTACCCAGAAAGAAACCGCCTGGAGCGTGGGGGCAAAGAGCAGCGGCCAAGCCCCACGCGCCAGTAGGTCAACGCCTCTCACAGCCAGATAGATCACCAGCACAACCGCGGCAATCTTGGCCAGGTCGGCCAGCAAATCGAGTTCTAAGCCTCGTTTAAAGGCCTTGGAGCTGAGGGTAGCCTCGACAATAGTCATTGCCAGGCCAACAGCAACAGCAGACAGCCAGAAGAAAAGCGGCAAGTATAGCGAGTACCAAAGGGGAGACAGCTTCTCCGGCACAAGGACCCATAGAGAGCCTAAAGACGATTGGTGGAGGGTAGACAGCACCACGCCCAAAATGACGAATACAATCGAGATTCTCTTGAGCTGGTGATACAGCGGCACGGTTGGAAGACGTTTGGTAATTGGCTTGAAGTTATTGAGCCGTTCAAGAATGACCGGCAGAAACTCAATAAATAGGACCGTCGTATAGGAGGCTACACACAGACCCACCTCCCACATGACTGAATGGTGCTGCCAATGGACTAAGGGCCGCCATACGTTATAGGGTCGGCCCAGGTCTACCATCAGGCCAGCGATGACTAACAGATAACCCAGCAGTCCGGTCAGAATCGCTGGCCTGACCAGCGGCTTAAAACGTTTGAGGCCAAAGATGTAGGCCGTTGCTGCCACAACAAATCCTCCGGCGGCTAACGCCACTCCACTCATAACGTCGAAGCCGATCCAAATTCCCCAGGGAAATTGGTTGCTCAGGTTGGTCACCGCACCGATACCGTAGACATATCGGAGCAAGATGATACCGGTGCCTATACCCAAAATAATCACCAGCGACAGGGTGCGGATGGCCTGCCAGCGCGACGCAAAGTGGGGCACCGGAATGGTAAGTACATCATTCGCAGGGGAAGGCAAGTTGTCGGGCCGGCTGACCCAAAGAAAAGCAAGGTAACGAGCACCCACAATGAATAACATCGGGATGCCGAAACTGAGGGCAAGAATTGTCCAGAGCAAGAAAGAAACAGACGTTTCCATAGTTTATCCCTCCTCTCCGCCGGACGAATGGGGTAGTTCTACCTCGACCAGATTTTGATTTTCTGGCCCAAGAGATTTTTGGGACTTGTGATGAGTGTATGCGGTTATGCCGGCCATCAGGGCAGCCACCCCGGTAACGACGAAAGGCAAGGTGTTCATAATTTTCTCGGTCTCTTGAGGGGGGGCAGAATTCGGCAAGTTAACCGGGAAACCCAGTTCGTCAAAGGGGATATCGGAGAGATACAATATCGAAGTCCCACCGACTTCAAATTCGCCGAAGATGTGATCAACATAGCGCCCGGGGTTCGAAGCAATTTGAGCGTGAGCCTGGGCTAATAATGTGTGTCGCTGACCAAAGCGCAGGGCCCCGGTTGGACACGCTTCAGCACAGGCCGGTTTTTGGCCGGTTTGCAGTCGCTGATAGCACAGCCAGCACTTACTAATGACCGGGGTGATACCATTATCCCATTCAAAGCTGGGTACCCCAAAAGGACAGGCAACCTGGCAGTAACGGCAGCCCAGGCAGCGTTCCGCTCGGTAGATAACCGGCCCTTCATCACTCTTGTACATCGCCGCTGCCGGACAGGCCGAGACACAAGCGGCATCGAGACAATGCATGCACTGGCGCTTAACATGGCGGGTTTCAATTTCGCCTTCGGCTGTCGTCACCGCTCGGGTGTCAACAAAAGTATAGGTGTCGCTACCAAGAGCTTGTGGTTCAACATCGGCATTGGGTAGATTGTTGGCTGCTTTACAGGCCAGGGCGCATGAGTTACAGCCGACGCAGCGCGTCAAATCAATCAACATGCCCCAACTCGGTCCGGTCGGCAACTCACTCGCCTGCACAGGTTGAGCCTGGTTACCCAGGGCATGCGCTGCGACCATAGCGGTCGCTCCAAGGCCGATTTGTTTCAAAAAAGCTCGTCGCGAAAGTTGGGATTTGCGCTCAATACTCATTGCCGCACCCTGTATTGATTGACATAACCGAGGATCAGCATGAAAATAATCCCCAGTGTACCCCCAATCCCCATACCAAGGCCCAAGCTGATCGGCGTCAGCGTTTGTAATGACTTGTTTGTCTGTTGGGTGGCCTCAAGTTTGGCCATCAGCCCTGGTTGGCACTCCAACGTAACGGGCGATTGGACGTTGCTAACCGGAGCTGTGTCATCCCGATGCGCAACCTGGTCATGACAACTGACACAATTCTTTGATAAAACAGCCGTAAAATCATGATTGGCGGGTGGGACCCCCAACTTGGCTTCCGTGGTGCTTACCGCCGCTACTTCATGGGAATTCGCCGGTGAGAGGTGGCAGGCGATACAGGAAACGTCGGCTTGACCGTGAGCCGTGTCAAGCTGTTCACGATGACAGGCGGTACACAGGGCTTTGTCGGAAAGGCGGAATTGTTGCGAGTGTGATAAGTGACAACCAATACATTGCACGCCAGCCTGGGCGTGGATGGTGTTCTCCCACTGAGCAGAGGTACTGCTATGACATTTTTCACAGACAGATGAGTCGACCGTTAACTGCATCACGCCTGCTTCAGGATGGTCTGCTACGTATGCACCGTGGCAGTCTTCGCAGTTAACCGTAGTGACACCTTTAGCGTGGGGTGAATTCTCCCAGGCTTTTGTCTCAACATTATGGCACTTGGCGCACGGTTCAGGCGAGTCGGCCAAGGCTAAGGTGGGGACGAGCAAGCTCAGTAAGAGAGTCAGGCCAATAACCGGAAGTAATCGTCCAGCCATTCCTACCCGGTTGATCAAGGTGGTTGGTTTGAACATAACTATCTCCTTGATGGAATGTGGTTTTGGCTCAGGGCAAGACTGCCTGAGCGTAACGCAGGGCTTTGCCGAGCAGCCATAGGGTTAGCAGCGGTACTCCAAAACGGAGCACGGTCAGCCCAATTAAAACAAAGGTGGTAGGGAATAATTCGGTGGACATCTTAAACCTTCCTTTCTCAATCTATGTTAGATGGTTTTTAGCTACACTTACTATAACATTGTGGGCTGGCTGACTCTATATGGGGTTATCCCCATTCTGGCAGGCTGATCGGCCCGGATAAGCCAGGGTAAGATGGGGAGTTAAGGGGCCAAGATAGGGTATTTACCCCATCAGGATGGGGCGAAAGGTGTGGGGAAATGGGGTGGAGACGAGGTACAGGCGCAAAGAACGACCGGGCGTTGTGAAACGCCCGGTCTTCAGTGCCCCTCCTAAATTTCGAGAGGTCTCATATCTTTACTTGACTGAGGTGGATTGAAGTCCACCTTACATGCCTAACTTACTTGAAGAGGGTCATGATCTCATCAATCACCCCGTTGAGCGTGCTGCTGGGATCCTCTCCCGCTTCGATAAGATAACCACCTTGTTTGGTGTGCTGCATGAAAGATACAAGCTCACCGGCTTTATCTTCATTGATCAATGCGGCTCTGTGACACCCGCCACAGGCTCTCGAAGCAGGGCCGGTGACATAAGACGGCATGTCAGTGATGCTTCTTTCCGTGGTAGTAACGACATCGGTCGCTGAGAGGATACCTGGGAGCGACTTGGACTGATCCGGCACATTATACTTGCCTTCCACGTGACAGGATTCACAATTGGTATTGGCATGCGTGGGGAACGGGAACGAGATATACTCTTCATAATGCAGGGCTTGTACCGGGTCGGTAAAATCTACATCACCGATATCGAATTCCTGGAACGAGTGGATCGCATGGACATAGGAATCAATCGATCTGGATTGCACCTCGAGATGAGACCCGCCGCTCTTGGTAATGTGACACATTCGGCAGACCACGACATTACCGCCGTGATCCGGTTCATGGAAGGTGGTTGCCAGCGCATCATGGCAGTTGTTACAGCCATCCGTAACTTTTACGATGGGGCTGTAGAAGTCATCAGCAAAGGCATTAGCCCCGAGGTCGAAGGTTCTGGATGGGGCGTTGAGCGCCAGCAGGAGACCATCCACATTTTGCAGAGCCGGCATGACCCCGATTTCTACTCTCTTCACGGTGCCAGCAGCAATCAGATCGGCCCACGCCGACAGGTCTGCGCTAACTTCCCAACTGCCACCTCCTGCTGATACCGTGCTAAGACGCGGATGCTCTTCACCGGCAACATATTCCAGAGCGCGCTGGTCTTTGTTGTCAATCGTGCCATCGCCGTTATCGTCAAAAAGCCTTTCGTGGGCACCAACGATGTAGTCCTTCGTGTCGTAGCCATACAACCCGACCAGCACGGTTGGGGTAATAGTCGCCACATCTACATCAATCTCCTGCGCCTCAGTTGCGCTGAATTTGATATTAAGCTTACTGCCGTCAAAGGAGGCACTGTCAATGGTGACGCTAATGGCTTGAGAATACTTCAGCCCGTCGGCGGTATAGATCGCCTTGTCATAGCCGGTGTGAATTTCACTAAATACTGGCGCCCCTTCTCCCGCACTATGACAACTTGTGCAGTCCTCCGTATTCAAGTCCATGCCCTCATGGACATCTGGGGGTATTATTGTGTTCAGTGCGAGTGCGGCAGTCCCATATTCCTCAGAACCGGTCACGGGGTGACAGCTCTTACAGGTTTCCCCGGTGAAGTTAGCGTCTGCCAATACGGCATCTAGTTTGCCTTCGTGGCAGGTTACGCAGTTTGACATGGACTGAGGATAGGGGAATTCCATGGCATGCGACATATGTACGTCATTCATCACCGACGTTTTATAGGCGTACTTGGCTGCCTGCTCAGGCGACAATTGAGCGTCTTCTCCGGCTGCCAGAAACTCAACAGCAGCGGCAGGATCATCAACCAAAAGCTGCCATTCGAAATGGCCGCCTTCGCCGTTATCCAGGTGGCAGGCTTTACAGGTGTAGAAGTCAGTTCCGGGGTCCTGATTGACCTGGCCATAGATGTAACCGTGCTTGAGGTAGGGCACCGAGTGGCATTTTTCGCAGCCGGCCACATTAGCCGCAGAAACATAATCAACGCCGGATCCCGTTTCTAGCATAGCCGCAAACGGGTACCTGGCTTGAGCGACCCGAGTATCAGGGATAGTCCCAATTGTCTCATCCCTGCCGTACACCACGATCAGGCCAGGAATACTGCTCACATCGGGAATATCCCCAACCAGAGTACTCGTGTTTCCGCCTTCGCCATCGTAGGTTAGATCCCCTTTAAGCGACAGTCTTTCGGCGGCCGGCTCGAACTGGAATTTTCCATCGGCATACGGGGTAAAGTAAATGGCCAGGTTATCGGCCTTTCCGGCATCAAAGGGAACACCATCTTTGGTCATTTTGAAAGTAACCGTGTGCGTACCTGTAGGCGCAAACGAGTAAGCCAGATCGGTAACTTGAATGACCCCATCCTGATACAACTCATCATAGGATGCCTGATGTTTGGCGCCGGCTTCCTTATGACATGTCGCACAGGACTCAGGTGGGACAGGATCTGTAGCGAGTGTGGCAGTCGCCTGGGCCGGGGGGTTGGCGGCTATAGCCGGAACTGATTGGTAAAACACCAGCCCAAGGCATAGAACTAAACCTGCGACCGACAAAAGATAGAGATATTTAGTTTGCATATGTGAACTCCTCTTGAACAAACATTCCAGGTCCAAAATGATAAGATCTGGTTTAAACCTGGTTATTGGGTAGCAGGGTTTAGAATACTTTTTGATGTACCTCCTTATCTATCGAAAGTTTAGATACTCCTCTTTCCTAATATCAAGCTTCGATCGTCAATATCCCTCCTTTACTAAGCAGGATCAGGTTCATAAAGCTGCGTCTTATAAAAGATTAAAATCCTTACAAGAACACAGACAAAACCCTTGATTGATTTTAACCAAAGTTGCTCTTACTCAGTAGTGATTTTTGTCACAAAAATCTGTGTTTTTCTTCCTGATTTGGAAAAACGGTAGATCAAATAAAAAAGGGTCGAGCAGGTGGATATGCTCGACCCTTTTTATAGCACAGGACCGAAAGATTTATGAGTCAGCCTCCAGCCGACGATCAAGCTCCATTTTGAGAAGGTAGAGAGCTACAATGATTAGAGCAATGACGGCTATGGCGATAATCATCGCCTGGCGGCGAAACTCATTTGCAGCAATGGCGGCCTCGGCGTCGGCGCGTACTTGCTCAGCAGTAGCACGAGCCTTATCAGCCCGATCGGTCACGGTCTCAATATTCAGGGTATGTTGGGCAGCGCGAGCGGTGATCAAATCGGTGTTAGCCTGGCTTAGCTGTCCTTCCAATGGCGAGACCAGCATGCCCACACTCCGGGCGTTTTGAATGGCCAGTTCGGCGTCGTCGTAGGCCGTAGCCGCAGTGGAAATAGTGTCATAAAGAGACTGGGCCACCTTGCCGGCCTCGCTATCAGACGAGTGACATTCACCGCAATGCCGGGGTTCGGCTCCCAGGTAAAGGGCCTCGCTGGGCTTGCTCACATCATAACGCCCATGACAGGTGACACACTTGGGGCCAGTATCACCATTAGTGACATGAACGCTTTCGAGATAATAATCTTGCGTGGCGCTATGGCAACTGCCACAAACATTGGCCACCTCGTCAAAACCCGGCGGCGCAGCGCCGTGAGTACCGTGGCACGTGGCGCAGGTGGGGGAGCGCAGATCATGGTTATCAAAGAGGGCGTGGCCATGCACACTCTGCTTGTATAGGTCAAACTGGTTGGTCGGAATGTTGTAAGGCGCCATCAACTCTTTATCGGCGTGACAATTAGCACACATACTAGGCACATTGGCCGGATAAACGGTAGAAGCCGGGTCGTTAGCCTTGAGAATTTGATGTCCTCCGTGGCAATCGAAGCAGGTAGCCACTTTATCATCACCTTTGGCCAACTGGATGCCATGAATGCTTTCTTGATATTTGGCATACTGGTCGGTGGGCAAGTCATACTGGCGCATCAGAGTTACATTGGCGTGACAACTGGCGCACAGAGCAGGAATATCAGCCTTGGCCGGCACGCCGACATAGCCAGCAGCAGGGGACTTGGCCTCTTCCGCTGTGCTAGCCGAGGGATCTCCCCCATGGCAATCGGCACAGGACACATTACGATCGGCGTGGATACTCCGCTGCGACTGCGCGACGGTATTGGTCTGATTTTCCTCGTCCAGTTTTGTGTGGCAATCAACGCAATTATCAACCCCTTCGGCTTGAGGGTGGGCAATAGGGGTTGGCAGGGGGGGGGGTCCTGGAGTAGGGATGGGTTCAGCCGAGAGGTGACAACTC
This sequence comes from Anaerolineales bacterium, assembly GCA_015075185.1. GTDB lineage: Bacteria > Chloroflexota > Anaerolineae > 4572-78 > J111 > DSQQ01. Next base: position 341,876 of record JABTUW010000002.1, read on the forward strand.
AGACAATTTTCATGGTTGACCAGAGTGTGGGGTACCTGCGGCGCTCCAGCAGTAGTTCCAGCTTCCCCGGCCGGCCGATGGCAGTCTTGGCAAACCTCGTTAGCCCGGCCGGCATGATTGTCAGGAATTTTCGGTGCTTGAAGTTTCCCTTCCTGGTGACAACTCAGACAGTCGTCGCGGTTCTCCAAGGTGTGGGGAATAGGCGGGGGAGTATTGGCTTGCGGCGCAGGAGCGGCGTTTCCACCTTCACCGGCCGGTTGATGGCAGTCCTGGCACATATCATTTGTCCGGTCAACATGGTCATCTGGAATCTTAGGCGATTTCAGTTTCCCTTCCTGGTGACAACTCAGGCAATCGCCCCGATTCTCCAACTTGTGAGGAATAGGTGGGGGAGTATTATCTTGAGCAGCAATGAAGGCTGGGATGAACAATAATATGAGGATGAGCACAGCCACCACAAAACCCAAACGGCGAACGATGGATCCATTGATCATTCTGTAATCCTCTCAATGACAGGTTAACTTAGCCACCCCCAAATAGTCAGGAAGATAACGGCAATAACCGTAATAGCCCCAATGGCGACAGCGACCGGCCGTTTGTGGGCAGGAAAATGGGGATTGCGATCAATCAGGGGCAGCAGCAACAGCACCAAACCACCAATTAGAGGTGTTATCACCCCCACCAATCGTGGCACAAACTTGAGCCACTGGTAAAGAAAAAGAAAATACCACTCGGGTTTGGTGTGTTCCGGCGTAACCAGGGGGTTGGCCGGTTCCTCCAGTCCGGCCGGAAAGATGGAAGCCAAGATGATCAGGATGGCCAGCATCACATACCAGGCAATAACCTCATCCAGGATATAATTAGGGAAGAAGGGTAACAATTTTTTCTTATCCTGGCCCGGTGAGACCGGCTCAGGCGGGGCGCTGCCGGTAGGATCGGCCAAGCCCTGCTGGTGAACCAGGGTCAAATGGATGGCCAGCAGAAACACGAGACTGGCCGGCATCACCAGCACGTGGATGCCATAGAAGCGGCTCAGGGTACGGGCGGTGATTTCAGGACCGCTACGCAGAAAAACGAGCAGATATTCGCCGATGAGTGGCACCGCCCTGGCAATTTCAGTGCCGACTGTGGTAGCCCAGAAAGCCCGCTGGTCCCAGGGCAGCAAATAGCCGGTAAAGCCGAAGCCCAAAGTGACAGCTAATAAAAAGATACCCGCTCCCCAAGTTATCTCACGCGGGGCTTTGTATACCCCCTGGAAAAAAATCCGCAATAGGTGAAGCACACAAAACAGGATCATGAGGTTGGCTCCCCAGGCGTGGACACTGCGTATCAGCCAACCAAAATTGACCTCGTTCATAATAAACAGAATACTATCATAGGCCGTGTCGGGGGTAGGTTGATAGTAAATTGTCAGCAAAATGCCGGTGACTACCTGGACCATAAAGAAGAAGAGGGTAATTCCTCCCAGGTAATAGGTGCGGACCGTCCGAGGAATCTCCACATGCAGCATGGCCTCCATCAGCGCGGCCAGTTTATAACGGCCGTCCAGCCAATCCCAGAAGCGCCAGGTAATTGGTTTTTGAGTTTGCATGGTACACCCCCCTATATTTGAGTCACATAAATAGCGTCACCTTCAACTGACACAGGAAGTTCGGGTAAGGGAGCAGGTGGCGGACCGGAGATGACCGCTCCGTTGAAGGGGCTGAAACGCCCATCGTGGCAGGGGCACAGGATAATTTGGCGATTCTCATCCCACTCGACAATACAACCCAGGTGAGTACAGATAGCGGAAAAAGCCTTGACGCCTTCCTGTTCAGTGTTGACAACGACAACCGGCTTATCGTTGACCGGCACAACCTTACCCTGGCCTACAGGGAATTCGCCGGCTGTGCCTACTTGGACCGGCTCGCTTTTCCCACCAAAGGCTCGCTTGGGCGGCCACAGGTAGCCAATAATAGGGGTCACCACCCCGCCCAATGTGGCTACTATAGAAAATCCCAGCAGAGAGGTGATCAACCGGCGCCGGCTCATCGTCGGTCCCTTGCTGGAGTTGCTATTAGGCTGAAATTCTTCTGGCATATGGCTTCTTCCTTTCACATTTCAAAGTGAGGGACGTTGATCTCAGCTAAACTGAGCCAAACTTTAGAAGATAATAACCCGGCAGCAACATAAATGGGGCAAGAGTGGACAAGCTACCCTGGCTAGAGTTTATCACAAATAACCATCTTCCACAAGCGATAACTCTCCTGTTTTTAATGGGACAAACTGGCCCTCCTTAGACCAGTTTCTCCGGGACCTATCGAAACGGAAACTTGAGGTATTCCTGCTGGTGTCGCAAGGTAAAAGCAATCATAGCAACAAAGAAAGACCGGGGCCTTCATCAGGTGCCCGGTCTTTGAGTCTGATCCAGAGGGATCAGGGTGCCCTATTCGGGCCGAGTCATGCCGCTTACATCACCACCAACATCCTCCAGAGAGTCGTACAGAGTCTGGATGATGTACATCCCATTATGGGCAAAAGCGCCCGGATCCTTGGTACTGTACTGGTAGTTGTAAGCCGCCCTCAGCAGGCGTGGAGTCCAGGTAGCATATCGGTTGTCGCCATTGGACTCCTCAGGGTCAGCTTCGCCGTTGCCGTTGGTGTCAATGAAGAAGTAGGGATGTGTTTGCGGATTGTAAGCAATGGCAGTGCCGACTTCGTTCTGGGCGTAGTCCCGGATGGCCGCATAGAGCGCCTCACGCATGGTGCTGATTTCCTCGGCCAGACCTTCGTCGGTGTTACCGTCGCCATCAAAGTCGTCTGACGACTCGCGGATTGTCTGCAGGTCTTCCTCGGCCGCCACATCACCGTGGCAGTCAGCACATAGTTCTACCTTGACATTCAGCCCATGGGTGTCGTGGCAGTCAGTACAAGCAAAAGCCTCCTCGGTGTGTTCAAACAGACCAACGTACTGTTTGCCATCGTACTCGTAGGCCCCCTTGGCTTCCGTCCCAAAGCGGGTCGCCCCGGCAGCGAAGTAGTGGACATTCCTGAAAGTAAGTCCTTCGCTGACCTCATCGTCCCCGACACCGGCACCCTCGATGGCATTATTGACGCTGACCGTTGACTCGCGCCCCTGGTGACACTGCAGGCACAAGTTGGCGTCAACCCCTTCACCAAACGTAAGCGTAGCGCCGCTGGGGAACTTGACCTCATCAACCGGATAGCGGGAGAAAGTGGCCAGGTCGTTGTGACAGGTCGCGCACTGCAGCCCATTGGCCGGAGGTACCGAGACAGTGGTCCCATCCTTGAGGAACGTGGGCAGACCTTCCGCGGAGTGACACTTGGCGCAGGTCGCAGGAACTTCGCCCTCTGCATCCCAGTGGCGGAACGCCTCTTCTGACCCGGCAAAGTGACCGTCGTCAATCCGATTGGCTTGACTCAGGTCCACGGGTTGAGACAGGGCAGCGTTCAAGTCTTCGGTGGAGTCGTACAACAGTTGGATGATGTACTTGCCGCCGTGAGCAAAGGCGCCGGGGTCCTTGAGCGACACCTGATAGTTGTAGGCAGCCTTGGCCAGGCGAGCCGTCCAGGCGTTGTAACTGTTATCGCCGTTAGCCTCGTCCGGGTCAGGCTGGCCGTTCTTGTTGGTGTCGAGGAAGAAGTACGGGTGCGTGGCCGGATCATAGACGATAGGCGCTTGACTCTTTTCGATAGCGTAGAATTGGATGGCTTCGTAGAGTATCTCCTGCATGCCCGCGATTTCGGCGGCGATGCCTTCTTCGGTGTCGCCGTCGCCATCGTAGTCTACCAGCGAGCCGGGCATACGGATGTTTCTCAGGTCCTCAACCCCCGCTACGTTGGTGTGGCACTCACTACATTGCTCCACCCGAACTTCCAGAGTGTGGGGGTTATGGCACTCGATGCACGTGTCAAACGCTTCCACGTGGGCAAAGTTGCCATCGTATGTCTTGCCTTCGTACTGGTAGCCACCTTTGGCTACGGTGCCATACTTGGTGGCGGCCGCGGCATAGTAGTGGATGTTGGTAAACCCTAAGTCTGGACTGACGGTGTCAACGTCGGTTACGTTTGCATTGGCAATGGACTCGTCAACCTGGACAGTGGAAGCCCGGCCCTGGTGGCACTGCATACAGCGGGACTCGTCGCCGAGGCCGCTGATTTCCACTCCCGAGGGCATGACCACACTGTTCATGACCAGAGTCGCATTGTTGTGGCAGGCCACACACTCAACCACCGTACCGATGGGTGCGGTTTTGTCTACCGTGCCCGCTTCAGATCCATCCGCGCCGATAAAGTCAAGATAACCGGGCGTGCTGTGACATTTGGCACAGTTTTCGGGAACTTCCGCCGGGGACTCTTCGTCCCAATGCACAAATGCCTCAGCCGTCGCGTCGGCGTGGCCAGAAGACTGCCACTCCTCCAGGAAAGGAATTTCTACCGCTTCCTGGGCGCTGACGATATCGGTAACGGATAGACGGGCAACGATGGTGACCCCCACAACGAGGACAACAATTAAACCGACGGTGAGCAAGATTATCGTTTTTTTCATGGTAACACTCACCTCCAAAAGCTAAGTCATTCGTTGTTGGTTCATAATTTTGCTGAAGATCAAATTGGTTTTCGGCTGACCCCCTTTCATTGAGAATTGGTTGTTTGTCCCCTCAATACTGTGGCGGTATTTAAGGGAGGATTTATTCAGCTTTTAGCAATCACCTCCTTTCAAAACTAGCTCAAACACCCTGCCGACCCATTCGCCGGTGCGATTACTCCTCCGGCTTGTGACAATTGAGACACTTCTCCACCTCACGATCCTCATGGTTGGCCGGGAAGGGCTTGATCCCATCGAGATTATGACATAAGAGACAATCCTGCCACTCTCCTTCTATCGCGTGAGGAGTTCCAGGCCGTTTCTCTCCCTCCGCTTCAGCCGGAGCAGGTTCGGCCTGTTCGTGACACAACAAACATGTGTCTGTGCCCAGCGACTGGTGATTGGCGGGGAAAGGAACTAGCGCATCCTGGTCATGGCAGGCCAGGCACTGATCCTCCTGACCTTCCACCAGGTGAGGAATCCCTGGAATAGCCACCGGCGTGACCGGGCCGCTCGTCTCAGCCGAACTGGGTTGGTGGCACAGCGTACACATGGCTGGCTCAAAGTTGGCGTGATTGGCCGGGAAGGGCCGGACGCTGCCAGAGGCATGGCAAATTTGGCAGTCGGTTTCCGGGCCGATGGGGTGCGGTACCGGTCGAGGCTCGCCGGAGCCGGGTACTTTAGGCGGTTCAACCATAGCCCGGATGGCCGGCGCATCCAGGCCAACAAACTTCCACTCCGTCGCGTGACAGCCGCTGTTGGAACAGAAGCTGCTGTTGTCAGTACCGCCAGGATTACTGACATCATGACATTCAGCGCAAGTCAGATCGAACTGATAACGATGGCGGGCCAGCCAGTTAGAGTCTCGGTGCGACTCCGGCTCGTCCGGCTTATCAATAGTGATGACCGGCGGGGCTTTTTCTTTATCTACGATTTCGGGGATAGAGTGGCAGACATTACACTCTAAACGGATAGTCTCGCCTTCCACCGAAGTATGCTTACCATCATGGCAGCGGAAGCAGCCGGGAAACTCCTTGTGTCCCAGGTTGTTTGGATGGGTTTGCCAGCCCACACCCATGTTGGGGAACACGGTCGCGGTATAGATGTCCTTGATCGCGCTGACAGCGTTCTGGACCGCCTCTTTATTTTGAGCATAAAAATCCGGCTGTTTTTCCTGGTACCAGCTCTCCAGATTTTCGATAGCCTGCAACCCCTCATCGGTATTAGCGTACTTTTGGTTTAAAACCCGAACACCCTGCTCTTTAATAAAGGGAACGCTGCTATCAACCTGGCGGCGAGCCAGGACCTGGTCCATCGAGTCAGCCGGGGAGCGGAACAGGTGCGAAATGCGGTTGTGGCAATCAATACAGTCCATCCGCTGCAAGTTCGCCTGGACTTCTTTGCCGAAGTCAGGGGGCAAGCCGGCTTCCGCATCCAAGTACTCGATGACCTGCCCATCAGGCCTTATTTCTTTTATATAGGGAATAGTCTGCTTGAGCGGATCGTCGGTGTAATACCAGACTTCATTTTCGATGTGCCAGTGAATGCCCCGGCCCAAGCCTTCACGCCGGGTACCGCCTCCGGTTTTGAGAACCAGGAAGATACTTTCCGAGGAGTTGGCTTCATTCTCGCTGTAACGTCTGCGTTCAACGAAAGTATCCGAGGAGAATTTGTCGGGGTTGTGGCAGCGCTCGCAGGTATCACGCGCCGGCCGCAAATTTTTGACGTAAATCGGTGGTTCGTAAGCCTGGGTGAGAGCATTGATAACATGGTTCACCTCTCTCGCTTTGCGGGGGACCGTCAAAAGAAAGCTCTCCCGGCCCAGGTGGCAGTCCACGCAATCAACGCGGGCGTGGGGTGAAACCTGGTAAGCGGTGTATTCAGGGGGCATGGTGTGGCAAACCGTGCCACAAAATTCGGGGCTGTTGGTATATTCCCAGGTAGTAGCGCTAACCGTGACGGCCATGAGCAGCAAGACAATGACGACAATTGCCCCCACGATCCAGCGAATAGGTGGTCGTAATCGGGTAAACCACCCCATAATTCGGCGCATCTTTTCCTCCTTTGGAATTGACGGCAAACCTAAGAACAAGTAGGCCCAATTCTAGTTATGAAAAATATAAAGGTATCTTATTCAATTAAACCGCTCTCAAATAGTAACAAATGTCATCCAAATGAGTGACACTTGTCACCAGCGGTTCAGTTGTTTTCAGCCCCGGCGGCAATCCAGGCTATCAGCTTTTGCAGGTCTTGTCCTTCTAACTTGCGCCGGTGTTCTCCCTGCATGGTCTTCACAATGATACTTTCGTCAGGAGAGCCGGGCACAAAGGATGGGCCATTCGCGCCGCCTTTGGCCAGAGCCTCGTAACTGGTGACATTCAGATCACCCATGGCAATTTCACCGTGGCAGGTTTCGCAATTTTCTTGAAGCAGCGGCAGGAGGTCTTGGGCAAAACTGACCTCACCCACCGGCGCAGCGGCTTCTGCTTCACTGGTGGCGCTTTCTTCTGCTTGAGCGGGCGTCTCTTCAGCTTCGTTTTGAGCTACAGCCTCATCCTCCGGACGGTGGCAGATCATGCAGTCTTCGCTGGTAAAGTTAGCTTCCTGATGGCTGTCCGGCAGGGTATCGAGTTCATGACACTTCAAACAGTCTTCCCGTCCTTCGATTTTATGTTGGACGGCTGGGGGCGGCGGGTTTTCTTGTTCCGTGGAATGGCAGACAGTACAGGTTGAAACCGGCCAGCCTTCGTGGTTTTTCGGGAAGGGCAGCATGCCGTCCAAGGCATGACACTCCAGACAATCCTCCCGACCACCTATAGGATGAGTAATGAGTGGAGCATCGCCTGACGCAACTTCCTGGGTCGCCTGGATCTCCTGACCGGGCACCGTCGGGGTCGGGACAGGCGTAGGCGTTGGGGTCGGGGTGGGTGTGGGTGTAGCCGGGAGAAAGGCGACAACGGTTTCGGCCGGCGGTACAGTGGTAATGGCGGTTTGTTCAAAAGTGACAAAACCATACAGGCTCACCAGGCCCACGGCTGTGACTATCGAAGCAACCGGCGTAAAGATGCGCTCCCGGCGGAGCCTAACGTCTGGCGGGGGAGGCGGCGGGATGCGTCCTGACTCGATCTCTTCCAACTCGGCGGCATGTTCATGCAGCATTTGCTGGCGGGTGAGGTAGCCGGTAAAGATGGAACGATTGAAGATCTTTAGATGAACCCAGTAAAAATGCCAGATAATGATGGCCAGAAAAGCCAGCAGGGCTTCAGCCCCGTGAGCCGCCTTGGCCGCCGGGACAAATTCACCGGGGAAAAAGCGCGTAGTGGCGATGGGATTCCAGAGCATAAAGCCGGTGATGACCATGATCACCCCGCCCCAAATCACGGCCCAATATTCCATCTTCTCGGCAAAGGTGTAACGAGGAAGTTTGGGGGGCTGCTGAATTAGCCCTAATTGGTAACGGACGCTGTCCAACAGGTCGGTGGCGTCTTTCAGCGTCGGCAGCATGGTCAGGCGGACTCGCTTCACATAGATCCGGTAGAACACGGCAATCGTATGAAAGAGCAGCACCAGCATAAAACCGATGGCCGATACCCGGTGAATAATCCGCACCGTTTCGATGCCGCCCAGGGTACCGATGATCCAGTCACCCCAGGTTGTCAAGGGGTAGCTCTGGGGTAGGCCGGTCAGGCATAACATGGTGAATGAGATCGCCATGACCCAGTGTTCCAGGCGTTGGACGAGGGTGAAGCGGGGATAGACTTTCTCTTGTTCGGCCATCGTTATGCGGTTCCCCCTTTATTATTGCGACGGATGCGGCGCACAAAATGACTACCCACGTCAGCAACGACATACAGCCCCATAAAGCCCAGCACGGCCGGTATGAATATTTTGTAGAAGAGGTCCACAAAATAAACGATGGGGTATTTGTTGATATCCGGTTCATAGTGCCCCAGCCACGTTGCCGAAAAATTAGTCGTGGCATCAGGGTGACACTTCTGGCAGGTTTGAAGAATGTTTTCCTTGAACACCTGCGACTCCGGGTCGTCGGCGCTTTTCATGTTGTGAACACCATGGCAGTCGTAGCAGACCGGCTTGTTCGTGGGTAGATCAGGTGATTGGCGCTCGAACAGGGTTACGGTTGTGCCGTGAAAATCGGCCACGTAGGTATCGAAAACATGAGTCGAGACGCCGTATTTGCCCATCAACGCCTCGTCGGCGTGACAGTCAGCGCATAAGTTAGGCGAGTTGAGGCGAAACTCGGTAGTGCGCGGGTCTTCCTGGTTGTGGACGCCGTGGCAGTCAACGCAGGTCGGAACATCGCCGTTGTTTTCGTCAACCAGGGCATGGCCGTGAACGCTGTCCAGGTATTCGTTGTAAATACCGGAGTGGCATTTGGAGCATGTCAGCGGGATGGCGGTGCGCGGCTCATCCGGCGAGGTCGTGGCATGCGGGTCGTGACAGTCGGTGCAGATCGCCGCATCCCAGTTGCCCGAAGCAATTTCCCTGGCGTGGATGCTGTCCAGCGTTTGCTGGTATACCTCACTGTGGCACTGTTCACAAGTTTTATACTGCTCCAGGGCATAAAAACGGGGCGAATTCGCCTCCAGCGGTGGGTGGGGATAGTCGTGGATGTCGGTGTGGCAGTCGGTGCAGGCTAATTCCTCCTGGCCATGAATGGAGTTATGAAAAGTATCCTGATCCACATACAATGACCAGGTGTCACCCGACGGAAATTCATAAGTCAGATCGGGCCTGCTGTGGCAGGTTAGGCAGCTTTCGTTATTGGTGCTGTTACTTTGGGGCGGCGGTTCGGCCGCCAGCACGGGCCGGCCCCACAGCCAGCCGGTCAACAGCAGCCCTATTGCCACCACCCATAAACGGCGTTGACTCATAAACAACACACTCCAAGGCATTTTTCAAGTTAAAGCCGATTATAACATAAATAGAGTATAACACAATCACCCAGGCGCATTATTAATGGTAGAACTTAAGGATTAAATGATGAAAATTCCTGCAAATGTGTAGACTTAAAATTATTTATATGGTATATTAGGGTAACGCAGCAATCACTAAATTTGTCCCGAGCAACAAGTCATTTGTAAGAGTGACTTCGTTATGGGGAATAGCTTCGGTAGGGAAGGGGCAAAGCTTGCTAAAGCTGTGTTTTTCGTCACTTTGGCGTGCTGTGGTCAATTTCCCGGAGAAAGGAGGCGCATATCGAGTAAATCGAGCCGGGTAATATTTTATCCCCTTTTGCCACACCTTACTAGATGGGGATAAAACCCTTAAACAACTCTTTTGGGAGAGAGGACCAACCATGAAAAAAATAATTCTTATCCTCAGTTTGCTAGCAGGAGGTTTGGTGCTAGCCACTCTACTGGTGACGCAGGCTGGTCCGGCGATTGCGCCTAGTGAGGCAGCGGCGCAAACCAACGTTGGGGCGGAGTATGTGGGCAGCGCCACATGCGGTGAGTGCCACACCGAAGTCTACTCCACCTTTATTAAGTCAGGCCACCCCTGGAAGCTCAACCCGGTGGTGGATGGCCAACCACCCGACTATCCTTTCACCGAGATCCCCAATCCACCCGAAGGCTATACCTGGGATGACATCTCCTATATCATCGGCGGCTACAATTGGAAGGCCCGCTTTGTGGACCAGCAGGGTTATATCATCACCGATAAACCCGGGGCAACCATCAGCGATACCGAGTACCTTAACCAGTACAACTTTGCCAATGAAGTTATAGGCAAAGAGGCGGGTTGGGTCAAGTACAAATCCGGGACCCAACAGTTGAAGTACGACTGCGGCACCTGCCATACCACCGGCTATCAACCCGAAGGGAATCAGGATGGCCGGCCCGGAATTGTCGGTACCTGGGCTGAGCCAGGCATTCAATGTGAAGCCTGCCACGGCCCCGGCAGTCTGCACGCTGAAAATCCCAGGGGCGTGGCCGTCAAAGTGAACCGCGATGCCGAGGAGTGCGGCCAGTGCCACCGCCGCGACGCCGTCGAGCAGGTCAACGCCAAAGATGGTTTCATCGAACACCACGAGCAGTATGAAGAATTGTTCCAGGGCAAGCACGCCGTCCTTGATTGTGTGCAGTGCCACAACCCTCATAACCTTGTCGTGCAACTGCGCCAGGCCGATTTACAGACGACCCGGACCCAATGTGAAAACTGCCACTTCAAGCAGGCCAAGACCCAAAATGTGGACAGCCACGTCGAGTTCGAGGTAGCCTGTGTTGATTGTCACATGCCGCGCATTGTCAAGACAGCCTGGGGTGACGCCGAAAAATTCACCGGCGATATTCGTACCCACCTGATGGCGATTGACCCCGATCAAATCGGTCAGTTCACGGAGGATGGCAAGAATGCCCTATCTCAAATTGGACTGGACTTTGCCTGCCGCAGTTGCCACAACCCGGACGGCATCGCGCCAGAACTATCGGACGGAATGTTGAGCGGCGTTGCCAAAGGGTATCACACCCCAGAGGAGTAAGCCTGGATCGTCGGTCAACCAAGCTAAGTGAAATAAGAAGAACAAGTTGCTATGGGCTGGGAAATTTTCCCGGCCCATACGCTTTTTCCTGCCCCAACCCAAAATGTTCTTCGGCCATGCGGGCAATTGTTTGCCCGATACTGAGCGAGGCTGTAGCCGCCGGGGAGGGCGCATTCAGCACGTGAATCATTCGCTCCGCTTCGACAAACCTGAAATCGTCCACCAGCGCGCCGTTTGGCTCTAAGGCCTGGGCGCGCACCCCGGCTCCAGCCGGATGCACATCTTCCATCGTTAGCTCCGGTAGTAGCCGCTGTAAGGCTTTGACAAAGGCGTGTTTGCTGTAGGAGCGATAGAATTCTCCCAGGCTCATCCGCCAGTGCCGGGCGGCCAGGCGCCAGAAGCCGGGATAGGTGGCAAAACCCCAGGCATCGGTTAGGGAAAAGCTGGAGCGGTGGTAACCCTCCCGCTTAAAGGCCAGTACTGCATTCGGTCCGGCTTCGACACCGCCGTGAATCATCCGGGTAAAATGAACACCGAGAAAGGGAAACTGCGGGTCAGGCACGGGATAGATCAGGTTTTTCACCAGAAATTGCCGCTCTGGAACCAGCTCGTAATATTCCCCACGAAACGGCACAATTTGCAGGCCCGGATCAACTCCGCACAGCCGGGCAATCCGGTCCGATTGCAGCCCGCCACAATTGATCAAGTAATTGGAGTGAATGTCCCCTTGACTCGTCTCCAGGCAAAGTTCGTTAGACTGGCGCTGGCAACTAAGCAGACGGGTATTGGTTTGAACACACCCCCCTGCCTGCTGTACCATCTTAGCATAAGTTTGGGCTACCTGGCGATAATCAACGATGCCGGTTTCCGGCACCAACAATCCAGCCAGTCCGGCCACATGAGGTTCATACCCTTTGAGTTCGGCCGGCGTCAAGCGGCGCAAGCCCTTGAGGCCATTGGCCCGGCCTCGTTCCTCCAGCTTGTCAAGTTGGGGCAGTTCGTGGGGCTGGGTTGCCACCACCACTTTGCCGCACTGTTCATGAGCAACTTGGTGCTCCTGGCAAAAGCGGTACAACGCTTCCCGGCCCTCCACACAATTTCGCGCTTTCAAAGAGCCGGGTTTGTAATACAAGCCTGAGTGAATCACCCCGCTGTTATGGCCAGTCTGATGCGCGGCCAGTTGATCTTCCGCTTCCAAAACAATGAGTGACAGCGGCCGGCGTGAGGTCAGGGCCATCGCCGTTGCCAGGCCAACAATTCCCCCCCCGATAATGGCAATATCAAATTTTGAGACCATAGGGTTACTTTCTCCGCCGTTTGACTTCGATGATGTTAGGCAATTGGGCAATTAAGGCCAGCACCCGGCCCAGTTGGTCAATATTGGCGATGTCCAACGTGGCAAATACCTTGGCTTTAAGCTCCTTTTTGCGAGTGATAACGCTAACAGTGCTGATGTTGATTTTTTCGTTAGCCACTACTGCCGTAATGTCGCGCAGCAAACCGGGACGATCAAAGGCATCAATCTCAATGTCAACCGGATAGGTATCGTTGCCTTTCATGTCCCAATCTACTTCAATCAACCGCTCGCGGCCCTCTTCATTAAAACGCAGTACGTTGGGGCAATCCCGGCGATGGATCGTCACCCCCCGGCCACGGGTAATAAAGCCGATAATGGCATCGTCGCCAGGTACGGGACGACAGCATTGAGCCAGGTTGGTCAACAGGTTGCCAACACCCTGGATCCTGATACCGGTAGGTGAGCTGGTGGCAGTCGAGGGTGAGGTATGGGTCTGCTGCTCTTCTTCTTCCTCGGGCGCAACTGCCTCAACAATGTCATTAATCGCACTAACAATTTGGGAGGGATTGATGTCACCCCGGCCAATGGCCGCCAGAAAATCATCCACTTTGTTAAAGTTAAACTCATCGCGGGCCAGCTTCTCGTAGTTCACCTCGGCAATACCCAGGCGATGCAATTCCCGGTCTAATATCGCTCGCCCTTGGGCCACATTTTCTTCATAGTTGAGCCGCTTAAACCACTGCCGAACTTTGGATCTGGCCCGGGCGGTTTTGAGATAACCTAACTGGGTGTTAATCCAGTCCCGGCTGGGCCCCCCCCGTTTGGCCGTTAAAATTTCGACCTGCTCCCCGTTTTTTAGTTTGTAAGTGAGCGGCACAATCCGGCCATTCACCTTAGCTCCTCGGCAGCGATGTCCGATTTCAGTATGGATGTGATAGGCAAAATCAATCGGGGTAGCCCCGGCCGGTAAATCAATCGCATCCCCTTGAGGTGTCAACACATGGACTCGATCCTGGAAAACTTCGGCTTTAACCTGGTCAATAAATTCACTGGCGTCGGCCACATCATCTTTCCACTCCATCAACTGGCGCAGCCAGGCTACCTTGCGATCAAAATTAATATCTGACCTGGCCCCTTCCTTATAACGCCAGTGAGCCGCTACCCCTAATTCAGCATCCTGATGCATCTCATCGGTGCGGATTTGAATTTCAATTGTTTTGCCTTCCGGTCCAATAACCGCCGTATGGAGGGAGCGGTACAGGTTATCTTTGGGGGTGGCGATGTAGTCGTCAAATTCACCGGGGATAGGCCGCCAAAGGGTATGGACAATGCCCAAGGTGGCATAACAATCGGCAACTTCATTGACCAGAACCCGCACTGCCTGTACATCGTAGATTTGGTCAAAATTAACGCCCTTGCGTTTCATCTTGCGCCAGATGCTATAAATATGTTTGGGCCGGCCCGACACTTCCGCCTCAATACCCCTGGCTCGTAATTCAGCCTTTAACTTATCGGCGACCCGTGAAATGTACTGCTCGCGATTGATCCGGCGCTCATCCACCATTCCTGCAATTTGCTTATAAAGCTCCGGCTCCAGATAACGAAAGGAGAGGTCTTCCAGCTCCCACTTGATCTGCCAGATACCCAACCGATTGGCCAGGGGAGCAAAAATATCCAAAGTCTCCTTGGCAATACGTTTGCGTTTATCCTCACGCAAATGGGCCAGAGTGCGCATGTTGTGAGTGCGGTCGGCCAGCTTAATCAATACCACCCGTACATCATCAACCATAGCTAATAGCATCTTGCGCAGACTTTCCGCCTGAGCGCGTTCTTTTTTGGTTCTCTTATTTTGGCCGCGATACTCCTGAATCTGGCCCATCTTGGTGACCCCATCTACCAATTTGGCGACGCTTGAGCCAAATTCTGTCTCAAGCTCTTCCATGGTCACAGGGGTATCTTCCAATACATCGTGCAAAATAGCCGCCGCGATGGTTTCCGAGTCCAAGCGCAGAGCAGCTAAAATATTGGCCACCGCCAATGAATGTTGAAAATAAGGCTCACCCGAAGCCCGTGTCTGTCCCTGGTGGGCCTGCTGCGCCAGCATACAAGCACGGCGAATAAGATTCATATCCGCTTTTGAGCGACCCGGCTCGATGGATTTGAGCCAACTTTCAAACTCTACAGCATCCTGAGCAGTAATTTCGGATTTAACGGCAACCATTCATGTTACCTCTATTTTGGCCTAAGCCATCAAAACCCATCTATTAATCTCGTATGAAAAGACACGGCCGATAACATCTCTCCACAGCGACAGCTTTTCGTTCAACTAAATAGCAAGCATCAGGTAGTATACTCCACCCACTTTGTTTAAGCAATGGCCCTCGCCCTCAAAACTTCAAGGAAACGATGAGTATGTGATAATTGTCACTAGCCAATAGTGACATTCATCACTACAGTTTCTTAGCAGTCCGTGTTACACTGTGCTTGCAGCATCGGACAGAGACAAGAGGGCGACACCTTTTGACTCTCCTCCTTAAACCGGCAGGTACCCCCCCTTACCTGCCGGTTTCTCTTTTCTCCCGCTTTGGCGACCAGATTTCCAACCGGTACCCTTCAAAAAATTAGCGTTGATCAGAAATAAATAGCACTTCAATACAAATGTCACCTTTAAACAGTGACATTCATCACTACAGTTTCTTAGCAGTCCGTGTTACACTGTGCTTGCAGCATCGGACAGAGACAAGAGGGCGACACCTTTTGACTTCCTCCTTAAAACCGGCAGGTACCCCCTTACCTGCCGGTTTCTCTTTCCCCTTTGGCGACCAGATTTCCAGCCGGTACCCTTCAGGATCATAGAAATAAAAGGCTCGTGCTCCCCAGGGATGATCTCTAACCGGCTCCAACTCCAAACCTCGGGTATGTAAATCAGTCCAGGCGACGTCGGCGTTTTCAACCTCCAGGGTCAGGGTTATCCCCCCCCCGTGACTACTTTTCACCTTTGCTCGCCGCTCATCGGCCACGCTCAGCCGGGAAGTTGTGCCTACTTCAAATTCCACAAACCAATTAGAGGCAAACATGACAGGCAGTTGTAATTTATCACGATAGAAAATTACCATTTCCGGCCATTTTTGGCAGTAGAGAATTGTATTGGTGGTTCTAAAGACTAAGGATAGCTTCACTCGATACTCTCCTTCAAAATAGGACTATTTGAAAAATATTAGGCTTTTGGTCAGGAATGACTTGCACTTGTTTACAGGAATGTTATAATCGAATATATTCTTTTAGCTAAAATACGACTATGGTACGGAGAAGCAGTTCTAATGAAAAAGAAGACGGCTGAAGATATTATCCGACAGTATAAAAGTGGTTACCGGGAATTCAAAGGCTTTACCGTCGAGCCACCAGGAAATTTTGCCAAACTCCGGTTGGCCGGCATCATTCTTGAAGGAACTAACCTGACAGGAGCCAATTTTGAACGGGCAATCTTGCAACGGGCCAGTTTCAGCGCGGCTAATTTGCGTGGCGCCAACTTCAAAGGGGCGAACCTGGCCAAAGCGGATCTAAAAGGCGCCGATTTTAGGGGGGCCGTTATGCGGGGTGTGGATTTAAGCGGGGCTGATTTACGCTGGACAAATCTGGAAGGCGTTGATTTAACCGGCTCGATTATTTCTTCGGCCAATTTTGACGGTGCGAACCTCAAAAATGCTTGCCTCAAGGATGCTGACCCCGGCAAGTGGTGGTGGAAAGCCAAGCTGGCCGACGCCAAAATGGAGGGAACAATTCTTCCCGATGGAACTCTCTTCAGCCAGCCTATGCTTGAAGAGGCTGATACTTTCGTACGCCAGCCTGTTGAGGTAGATGAACCGCTTAAACCCACTGGTCCCGATTACAAAAAGGCCGACCGTCTCTACTACGAAGGACTGGGTGACATTGCCGGTATTCAGGCTCAGCTCCAATCGGGTATCCCGATGAGCCATCCTAAAGTGCAGGATTTAATCAAGAAAGCCTCCAAAAAGTTTGCCCAGGCGATGGAAGTAAGCGACACTAACTGGCCGCGCTTTGCCGAGTGTGAGAAATACGCAACTAATTTATTGGCCGATATGAAGGCCAATACCTCCAAGTAAAGTCGCTTAACGGGCCATTAATGAATTTACCCTACCTTACTACTGACCTGCCGGGGATTGGGGGTCAACTTAAAACCGAACCGGAAGATTTTTTTGTGGAAGAAATTCCCCTCTACCCCCCGGCTGGCCAGGGCCAACATGTCTATGTCGAGATTGAGAAGCGCGGTCTCTCCACTTACGTGGCTATTAAAATGATCGCCCGCGCCCTGAACATCTCGCCCGGCGACATTGGCCACGCTGGGCTAAAAGACGCCCAGGCCGTGACCCGCCAGACCTTATCGATTGATCGCGTTACCCCGGAAGCAGTAGCGGCCCTCAATATCCCCCACATCAAAATTCTGCGAGTGAATCGCCACTACAATAAATTAAAAATCGGCCACCTGGCCGGCAACCGCTTTGTTATCAGAGTCCGCCAGGTTACACCAGAAGTGCTGCCCCGGGCCGAAGCTATTGTCGCCATGCTGATGCAAAAAGGAGTACCGAATTTTTTCGGTGAACAGCGCTTTGGTCATCGCGAGAATACGCACCTTTTAGGTGAAACGCTCGTACGCCGGGATGCGGCCGAGTTTGTAGCCCAATATCTGGGTCGCCCACAGCCGCACGAAGCTCCGCATATCCAGGCTGCCCGACAATTAATAGACGAGGGCCATTGGAACGAAGCTTTGGCCCAGTGGCCTTCTAATCTGCCAGATGAGCGGCGTGTGCTTGCGGCGATTCTTAGGGCAGGAGGCCAGCCTGAAGTGGCTTTCGACGCCCTGGAGGTCAAACTGAAAAGCTTTTTTGTTTCGGCTTTTCAATCTCAATTGTTTAATGAATTACTGGTCAACCGGCTCGACACGCTGGACCGTCTAGAGAACGGTGATGTTGCTTATATTCATGGTCGTGGGGCTGCCTTTGTTGTTGGGAATGCCGCTGCAGAGCAGCCCCGCGCCGATCGCTTTGAAATAAGTCCCTCCGGGCCCCTCTTTGGTCCAAAAACGCTCATGGCCGAAGGAGAGCCAGGCCAACGGGAGCGGGCGATCCTGGCGGCCAAAGGTCTAACCATTGAAGATTTCAAAGTGCCAGGACTAAAGCTTGAGGGGGCGCGGCGTCCCTTCCGGATCAACTTAAAGCAAGCCAAAATGGAGTGGGATGAGGGTTTATTGATATCGTTTGAGCTGCAACCCGGCGCTTATGCCACTACCGTTATGGCCGAGATCATGAAAAATCATGACAAGGAGCGAGCCGGCCCATGACCACCCCTCCGATTGTTGATCTACATGGGGATATTTTGTATGATGTTACCCATCGCCGCGTCTTTCAGGGGGAGCGACAAACTCTGGAGACCCATCATTTACCATCACTCCGCCGGGTTGGGGTCAAAATTCAGGTATTGCCCATCTATTTTGACTCGCTCAATCTGCCTGAAGCCGCTCTCCGCCAGACCCTTTTAATTGTTAATGCGCTGCTAGAGGAGTTGGATGAAGCCGGCGACCATTTTACGCTCATCAAAACCAAGGCAGATTTAGCCGCTGTCTATGACAGCGATAAGATTGGACTGCTCTTGGCCATGGAGGGCGCCGAGGGCTTGGGCCGAGATGTCGGCTTGATCCGGCTCTTTTTTGAGTTGGGGCTGCGTATGATTGGCCTAACCTGGAATCGGGCCAATGCCCTGGCCGAAGGTAGCGGCGAAAATACCGGGGCCGGTCTGACAATTTTGGGGCGGCAATTGGTCGCCAACCTGGCCGATTACCCAGTAATTTTGGATGTTTCCCATCTAAATGAAGCGGGATTTTGGTCGGCGTTGGAGCACGGCCGGGGGCCGGTACTGGCCAGTCACTCCAACAGTGCGACCCTCTGCCCTCACCACCGCAACCTTACCGACGCTCAAATTAAGGCCCTGGCCGAACGAGGCGGTTTAATCGGTCTCAACTTTTATCCTGAATTTGTCGCTGCCGGGGGAGGAGATCTCATCCCGAATTTGCTCAAGCAAGTTGACCATATCGCCAATCTGGTCGGGCTGGAACACCTAGCCCTAGGACCGGACTTTACCAATTACCTGCCCAATGTCCAGATGAGCGCCCGGGAGTTAGCAACGCTAAATATCCGTCCAGGGGCAGTGACGACCTCAGCGGATGTCACCATCTTGCCTGAGTTTCATGAGGCTCTGCTTACGCATGGTTTTTCCGCGGATGAGGCTGCTTTAATTATGGGCGGCAATGCGCGGCGCTTTTTGGCCGAAGCTTTGCCGGGTTAAAAAGAGATCAAAGCTGCGCTTTGTCACGCCAAAATCATCAAACAAAAAAGCCACACAATCTCGTGTGGCTTTCTGATTTCTTGCCCAAGACGGTCAAGAGCCGCTGCCATCTCCATTGAGGGAAGCCAGGGCTTCTTCTACAGAGGGATACAGGTCGGCATATTGGGTTAGTCCCACCATGCGGAAGATCTTTTGGAAATGGGCGCTCAGGCCGGTCATCAGCAGTTTCTGATCGCGCTTGCGAGCCTCGGTGACTACGCCAATTAGAATGGCAATACCAGCGCTATTGATGTAATCGTTCTCGCGGAAATTAAAAATAATATTCGTGGCCCCGTCAGACGAAGCGCTCTGATAGGCTTGATTGATGGCTTCCTCGGCAAAGGTCGTCACATCGCCAACCAGGTCTATCACTGTAGCGCTGCTCTCCGTCCGAACTGCGACCTGGATCTCATCACTCATGGGGTAGTGCCTCCCTTTTTATCCGAGCCTAATTTCTCGGATTTATTTTCTCCGTCGTCCACCCGGTAGATTACCATGCGGAATTGATTGCCTTCGTCTTCGTTTTCACCCTCGACAAACCCGGCCTCATCTACTAATTCTCGAATGATGTACAACCCCATCCCGCCAAACCGAGCTTTGCCTTCAATCATGCCGTTGATATCTGGAATGGATATGTCGAGCGGAGGCGCGCCACCCGCGCCAGGATCTTTGATCAAGATGTCGAGCTTGTTCTCGTCGGCGGTGAGCACAACCACGACTTTCATCCGCGCATCGGAACCGCTGCCGTAACGAATGGCATTGGTGCAGGCTTCGCTGATGGCAGTTTTGATATCCTCAATTTTTTCTTCGCCAAAATTGAGGCGGCGCGCTACAGTGGCTACAGCCTCCCTGGCTATTTTTTCATAACCAAGTTCGCTTGGAATTCTGAGTTCAACAACCCTGTTGCCTTGCGGGTGCATCCGCCGCGAACCCTCCTTCAAGAGCCGACCTAGTTAGCCAATTATACCATAAATTCCCTCAAAGCAAAACTAGGAATTTTTGGCCGGGTCTGTAGGACAAGTTGTCCTACACTGCTATAAAATTGGGACGCACCCTTTTGGCCGTCTGCAGTTTACTATTGCACGGGTGGTGCAGATGGCACTGCCGGCGCGGGGAGGAATACTGGTGCCGTGTCCTTGGGAACTTTCTCGACAGTCCAGAAATCTTGAACATTGGCCGCAGCGCGCGCTTCGGTGAGCCAGTCATTGTAGGCTTGTCGCTGGCGTTGCCGATAATCGGTGGGGGACAACTCGCGCTCTTCTCGTTCCAAGACTTCGATTACATGCCAGCCAAAATCAGATTGTATCGGCTCGCTCACCTGACCAATGGGTAAGGCAAAGACGGCTTCATCCACTGATGCCACAAAACGGCCTCGCGGCACAAATCCCAGGTCACCGCCCTCGGCCCCGCTGCCGGTATCCTTTGACAGTTCTTGGGCCAGCGCCGCAAAATCTTCACCGTTCTTCAAACGTTCGATCACCTGCTTGGCTTCCTCTTCAGTCTCTACCAAGATGTGCCGGGCGTGCGCTTGTTCGGCCTGCTTAGGCACTTCGTCCCCAATAGCTTTTTGCAGTTTATCTTTCAGAACCGTCGCCTGGATAATCCGGCGATACTGCGTTTCGTCAAGGCCCGTATTATCGGCCAGGGTCTTGAGCCAGTTGGCGTAATTGGTCTTCAAGGTATTCTCGTCAATGATCACCGTAGTCGGAGTGGGAGCAGGGGTGGGTGTATTGGCCGGCGTTGCCGTCGGGGTGATTGCCTCTGAAGGGGTCAGAACCGCTGTGGGCGTAATCGTTGGCGAGGGAGTAAAGGTAGGGGTCGGCGTCCACACAGCCGCCGTTGCCGAAGCTTCAGCTCGGGCTGTGGCCGTTTCAGTAACTTCTAAGGCTGTGTAACCACCCGCTTGCTGCGCGACAATCCGGTTGATCGCCTCGGTCACCTCTTCGGGCGAAGCGGTAATCCCTCTCTTTTGAGTCTCCGCTTCGACCAATCTATCTTCAATAATGTCGTCAAGCGCTTGACGGTCTACCCCGGCCCGCTGCATCTGAAGCTGTTGGGCCATTTGCTCAAATTGTGGCCCCAACATTTGGGCCAGTTGTTCATTGCCAGGTTGAGCCAGGGACACTAGTTGTTGTTGCATCTGTTGGATTTGATTATCCAGCAGAAAACGTTCATAACGAACCTGGTTTTGAAACTCACGGGTTGTAATCTCACCCCCATTCACATTGGCTATCGGCGAATTGGGTTCAAGCACATAGGTTTGGTACAGGCCAATTGCCAGTACGATCACAATCAGAGCTGCCACCGCGCCGAAACCAATATAGATAAGGCGAAGCTGCTCTTTTTCCCGTCTGGAAAGCGCCATCTGCTTGCGGGTTGGCGCTCGGCCCGGTTGAGTTTGCGGTTTAGCCATAAACGTCCTCGATCTAGAGAATAATCTTTAAGAAGGGATAGGTCTGAGAGCTACCCTTACAACAAATGGGCGACCCAGAAGGTCGCCCGTACCAGCAGAAAAAGCATTACTTGAGACAAGTCACTCACTCGCCTCGGCTTATCGTTTGTTGGAAATTCTGATGTGCTCGCTTGTGTAAGGCAGCAGCGCCATGTGGCGGGCACGTTTAACCATAACGGCTACCTTGCGCTGCAATTTAGCATTGGCTCCTGTTTTGCGGCGGGGGCGAATGCTGCCGTCGTCACTGACGAAATAGCGCAGGCTATCCATGTTTTTCCAATCTACCTCTTCATATTTAATCGGGCAGACGCGCCGCCGTCCTTGAAAATAACCTCCCCGCCTACCTCCACCCGGACCGCGGCCCCCATCACCATCAGACCCGCCGGAACGATTACCACCTCGCTGTTGGGGTGGGCCACTACGCGGAGCGGCCTTCCGGGGAGGCCGTTTTTCCTCAACCGGAGCGGGTAATACCGTCTCCTCTTCAAGATTAACATCTTGAATATCTTCTCTATTTTTTACAGGCTTATCGACCATAATTATCTCCAAAATTACAAGTTACTTAAAATGCGTTATGCTCTTCGACATCCACAGAATCAATTAGGTCAAGCGGCAGCGCCTCTTCGTTATAGTCATGTTTAGCATTATTCCTGTCTCTGGGTCCCAAGATAATCATTTCATTGGCCACAATCTCGGTCCGAAAGTGGCGCTGTCCCCGGTCATCTTCCCAACTGCGGGTTTGCAGCCGGCCTTCCACGTAAACTTGTTGGCTTTTGGCCAGCTTTTGGTTACATATTTCAGCCAGGTTGCCCCAGGCCACTATATTAAACCACTCCGTTTCCTCGCGGCGCTCGCCGTCAGGCGCAATCCACGAACGGCTGGAGGCCAAACTAAATGACGTGACCGGTTTGCCAGAGGGCGTATAGCGCAGTTCAGGATCCCGCCCAATATTGCCAATAATCATTACTTTGTTCAATCCTCTTGTCATTTTCGCTTATCCCTTCACTATCCATGACCAAAACAAAAATTAGTTGTCAGCCTTGACCAGCAAATAACGGATGATTTCCTCTGACAATTTCAAATTGCGTTCTAATTCGTTGAGAGCCGCGGGGAGCATCTTTGCCTGGAAGAGGACGTAGATGCCTTCACGATGATTGTTGATAGGGTAGGCCAGCGTTCGCCGCCCCCAGACATCAACCGACGCCACTTCACCTTGAGCTGCCTTCACAAATTGTGAAACCTTATCTACTACAGCGGTGACGCCATTATCATCAACATTTGGCATTACGATAAAGGCAAGTTCATAGTCTCGCATGCCAGTTACCTCCTTTCTGTGGATTTTAGCCCTTGATCTTAAGCGTCAAGAGCAGAAAGAATGGAGCCGCAAAACGCCGGCTCCATCTGGCAAAAAATCAATATATCACAAACACTTCAAAATGCAAATTGTTTGTATCTCAATTTTACAAAAATAGATTTTTATGTAAACTTAGTCTATGACTAAGCGAAAGAATTATGCCAATCTGTTTATGATCCGTTTGTTTGTGCTGCTTATTCTTGCAGCCTCGCCCGGGTTGGTGGTCCATGCCCAAGATCCCAGCCCCTCCCCTGTGGCAACTCCACCCTCTTTTGATCCTCGCTTTGGGATAGTAGACACTTTTGTTAACCCTGCCGAAGCCAATGCCGCCGGCGCCGGTTGGACGCGGGTCTTTTTTCGCTGGGATGTAATCCAACCGGCCGGCCCCTCTGATTGGAAACCCGCTAACGTGCCTGACCCCCTCCTCGACGCCGAAATTGCCGCCGGGCGAGAAGTAGTTGCCGTACTGATCGGCACTCCAGCCTGGGCCACCGAGAGCGGTACGTCCACTGCGTTGCCCCCTTTGGAATATTGGGGCGAGTTTGTCTATAAGATTGCCAGCCAGTATAAAGGACGGATCAAGCACTGGGTCATTTGGAACCAGCCGGATGTAACCGACCCGGCCTCACCCAGCCACACCTGGGACGGTACGGCTGAGGATTATTACCGCCTTTTAAAGGAAGGCTATCTCAAAATCAAAAGCGTTGACCCGGCGATGCAGGTTCATCTGGCCGGGCTGACTTACACCTGGGATAGCGACCGGGGCAACCCGCCCTATCTGAGTCGCCTGCTTGATCTCATCGTTGCTGACCCAGAAGCGGCAGCCAATAACTATTTCTTCGATGCCGTCAGTTATCACCTTTACTACAACCCGCGCCGGATCCTCGAAATTCTGACTGATGTGCGCAGCATTCTCGACGCCCACGGTCTTGGCAGTAAACCGATCTGGATAAACGAAACAAATGCACCCCCTTCCGAGGACTCGTTGGAACCGCTGAGTGGCCCGGCGGGGATCAGTGTCACCCTGTCCGAGCAAAGCGCCTTTGTTATCCAGGCCTTTGCCATGGCCCTGGCCGGCGGTGCTGAACGAATCGCCTTCAATAAAATGCGCAACGACTATCCTCACCCGGAGGCAGTTGAGCCGTACGGCTTGCTGCGCGCCGACGATTCGCGCCGCCCGGCCTTTGCTGCTTTCCAAGTGGTCAGTACTCATTTTGCCGGGGTAAGCAAAACCAGTTGGCTGCAACTGGGCGATGTGTATATTGTAACGTTGGATCGCGCTGGTCAAACCACAACCGTGTTATGGAACACCGCCGCAACGCCTACTATGTTCAGCCTCAATACCATCGCCCCCCAGGCGATCCTGATTGACGATCAAGGCAACCAGCAGAGTATAGCCGCCGAAAATGGCCTCTATTCAATCGAACTGCCGGGCGCTCCATGCAGCAACGGGCTGCAAACCTGTTTTATCGGCGGATCACCTCGACTCATCGTCGAGAATGGCTCACCCGACCAGCGAATCATTCAAATTCCCCTGGCGGCGACACCCACGCCTGTGGCTGTAGAAACCAGCATGCCCGCGCCTGAGGCTCAAATCCCTGCTCAAGTTGACACCCCCCCACCCCCACCTACCCTGACCCCTACACCCACCGCGGAGATACTTACGGCCCTGGCAGCTGAAGAGCCAAGCTTGGCGGCTCAAAACAGCGATGGCCCCTTAATTGCTGCAGCCTTACCTGACCCCGGCCTGGGCGATAACGAACCGGCCGAATCAGTTGCTTCCAACAGTGCCGCCCCCACCGCAATTCCTCCTGTCACCATCGCCACCATCCTTCGTCCGGAGCGTATTTTCTGGCTCTTTATCATTGGCTTGATTGTTTTTACCGTCAGTTATGGCGTACAGGTGGTGATCTGGTATCGGCTGAGAAGATAGCGGCTGAGCATAATGGCAGGCTAAAATTGACCAAACCCAGGCATTCGGCTATACTACCCTACTTGTAGGGTGAAGAACTTTCTGTTCGGTTTTTAAGAGGCCGCCAGGACTTCAAACGGGCGGCCTCTTTTTTTTCCGGTGTGAACGACTTTGGCCTATACCAATTTTAATTTTATTTCATAACAAGGAGTAACAAGCAGTACCATGAATCAGCGAATCCAGGGGACGGTCAAGTGGTTCAACGCCAGCAAGGGCTACGGTTTTATTTCGCATGAGGGGGGTGAAGATGTCTTTGTTCACTACTCAGCAGTGCAATCCGATGGCTACCGCACGCTGTCTGAAAATCAGCGCGTTGAATTTACCATCGAACATGGTCCCAAGGGACTGCAAGCCAGTAACGTTGTGGCTCTCTAAACCCTTTATTATTTTGAAAGGACTCTCATGACTAAAAAACTTTATGTCGGCAATTTAAGCTATGCCACAACGGAGGACGACTTGCACAAGTTGTTCACCCAAGTGGGGCCGGTTACTTCCGTGGCCCTCATCACTGACCGTATGACCGGACAATCCAAAGGCTTTGGCTTTGTGGAGATGGAAAGTGAGAAATCTGCTCAAGAAGCCATTCAGCGCCTGAACAATCAAGAGCTGAACCAGCGCAGTATTACCGTCAGCGAAGCTCGCCCTCCCAAAGAGCGATCTTTTGGTGGTGGAGGCGGTGGCGGTGGGCGCAGTGGCGGTGGGCGCAGCGGCGGCGGCGGCCGCGGTGGCTTCTCTCGCGGCGGCGAGCGCCGTCAGCGCTATTAAGCTTTAGCTAGCACAGCTTGCCATACCGAACAGCGCGGGCTTTTTCCCGCGCTGTTTTTTTACCTACCCCAATTAAAGACATCCGATATTCAGCAGATCCAAGAATCCGTCCCGAGGGGATTGGCAAATTCTCGAGTTGATCCGGATTTGTCAATCCGAATCGAGCAATATAGGATCTACTTATACTAAATTTAGGAGCATGAATTGAATTCTGCGTCGTCCTCCCGTTCTATTCCCGATAAAGCGGCCTGGAGCACCCTTGTCGCCAAGTATCAAACCACAGACACTTGGAAAAGCGCCTGGCAAGTGGTCAATACCTTCATTCCCTTTGGCCTGGTCTGGTACTTAATGTACCTGAGCCTGGCCTACAGCTATTGGCTAACCCTGGCTTTGGCCTTGCCGGCTGCTGGATTGCTGGTGCGCATCTTCATTATCCAACACGATTGCGGCCACGGCTCTTTTTTTAACTCCCGCAAAGCCAACGACTTTCTCGGCTCCATCTGCGGAATACTGACCCTAACTCCCTATCATTACTGGCGTAAAAGTCATGCTATTCACCACGCCTCGGCCGGCAGCCTGGAGGAGAGAGGCGTCGGTGACATTTACACCATGACGGTTAGAGAATACCTCCAGCAAACCTGGTGGGGACAGCTAAAGTACCGGTTGTATCGTCACCCGTTGATCCTATTTATACTAGCCCCCACCTTCCTTTTTGTTGTTTTGTACCGCTTCCCCTTAATAGAGTCAAAATCCTGGAAAAGAGAGCGAGCCAGCGTCCATTGGACCAACCTGGCGATTGCGGGGGTGATTATCGGCCTGAGCTTTATCATTGGCTTCAAATCATTTTTGTTGATCCAACTCCCGATCATGGTTTTAGCGGCGACAATGGGTACCTGGATGTTTTTTATTCAACATCAATTTGAAGATACCTACTATACTCATAGGGATGATTGGGATTACACGTTAGCGGCCTTGCAAGGTAGTTCTTACTACCAGCTCCCCAAAGTGTTGCAGTGGTTTACCGGCAACATCGGCTTTCATCATATCCACCACCTCAGCCCCCGCATCCCCAACTACCGTCTCCAAACGTGTCACGAAGAAAATCCGGCGTTTCAACAGGTGGTCGTGCTGACCCTCTGGACAAGTCTGCAAAGTATCTTTTTAAGCCTGTGGGATGAAGAACAAAACAAGTTGGTGAGCTTCCGCAATCTCAAATCAATTCAGCCAGCGAAAGCATGAAGCTCTGCCTCCGACGAACCACCTCAGGCTAAACCAAATAGAATATCCACGAAGAACATGAAGCAACATAGAGATTGTTACTCTCCTGGGGAGGCTTCGCGCTCTTCGTGGATAATTTTTTTGCTTAAAAAGCAAGAATTTGATACTTAAACCGCAACAGTTCGGCCAGTATCGCTCCAACTCCAGCCTGTACCATTCCAGACATGCTCCCACAGTTTGCCATCAGTTCCGGTGATAAAGACATGGATGCGCAGGTCATCTGAACTCAGTCCGCCCACGTCGCCGCGAACGATGGCGCTGGGCTGGCCAGCAACCTCCCGGCCCGTATCGCGCCAACTCCAGCCGGCCCCATTCCAAACGTGTTCCCATAACTTCACGTGAAAGTGAGCGTGGCCGGTGGTTTCATATTCCAGGCTGCGGGTGAAGACATGGATACGCAGGTTAGCGCGATCCACTGCACCCAAGTTCCCACGAGCAATGATAATTGGCTCACCATCGCCCGCCCGGCCGGTATCGCGCCATGTCCAGGCTGAACCGGTCCAGTAATGCTCCCACAATTTACCATCGCTGCCCTGCACAAACAGGGAAATGCGCACACCCGCGCTCGATACCGCCGCCGTATTGCCATGCACCAACGCCACCGGCCGCCCGACAATACCCCGGCCATGATCTATCCAGGTCCAGGTTGAGCCGTTCCAATAACGCTCCCATAATTTCCCATCCTTGCCTTTCACAAAGAGCAGCAGGCGGATACGGCTCTCGTCGGTGCTGCCTAAACTGCCCTGGGCCAGCACGATGGGGTCCTCAGTCACCTCTTTCCCGGCATCCAGCCAGCTCCAGGCCGAGCCATTCCAGTAACGCTCCCACAGCTTGCCATCCGCCCCGCGTACAAACAATCTAATACGCAGATCATCCGCTCCAACATCCTCCCTGTCACCGTATACGATGGCCGCCGGGTTGCCGGCGATGGCCATACCTGTATCGCTCCAACTCCAGGCCGAACCGTTCCACTGCCGCTCCCACAATCTACCTTCCAGGCCCCGCACAAAAAGGTGAATCCGCAGACCCCCGCTGTCTATCGAACCCAAGTTTCCTCGTGCGATTACCAGCGGCTCACCATCCACCAGCCGGCCCGTATCGTTCCAGACCCAGGTGGCCCCGTTCCAGTAACGTTCCCACAGTCTCCGATCCGTACCCTGCACAAACAGGTAGCGACGAATGTCCGGCCCGGCTACGCTGGCGCTGTTGCCGTGCGTCAGGGCGACAACCCGCCCCATAACATCTCTGCCCGTGTCATTCCAGGTCCAGGCTGAGCCGTTCCACTGCCGGTCCCACAATCGCCCCTCCGCTCCACGCACACACAAATTCATCCGCAGCGCAGCGCTGCCCGGATCGGCCATATACCCCTGCACCGTTAAGGTGGCTGGCACAACCGCCCGCTGCTGCCAGTCATCCAGCACTCGATCCAAAAAGCTGTGCCAGGGGAAAAAGATAGGCGCGCGCGGGGAAGCAAAAGTATTCATATCGCCGCCAATAGCTATATGAATATCATTCGCAGCATGGACCTGGCCGTGATAATTGGCCCCCAAGGCTCGGCCCAGTTCATCGGTGCTTTTGAACTGCATGAGCGATGTATAGCCAAAAACAGGGTCGCGGGCACTGCCGCCTTGCATCGTCGCCCAGGTGGGCAGCGGCAGGTTGGGATTGGGGTTATTGATGCGAGCACGTAATTCCAGGGGAATAGGCGTGGCCGGATTCCAGGCCGGAATCGGCACAGCGAAATATGCCCCCTGCACGCCCAGGTAATCCTCCAAGCGCCGAATGAAATAGCGATGCCACATGAGAAAATGTTCGCCGCTGCCCGGTCCCGTCATCCCCCCCGGCCCGTGCGTGGCATGCCAGGCTTCATGGTCGGCCAGAGCCGTCGTAGTACTTATAAACTGGACCTGTTGTTGGGCGTACTGCTGGCGCTGCTGCGGGGTCAACTGGTTAATATCAATTCTGCGCATACATCGGTTTCCTTTCTATGGCTATAACCAGAGATACATCAACCATCGAATATTATGTTGACTAAATAATCCTTTCCATTATATCATAAAAAGGCTAGGATAATATTCCCATCCCCATAATTTCTTGATTGACAAGTAAGTAACCTATGGTAAACTAGATTCATCACCGATCAGGCGCAGCTTATGTGAGCGATGCTGCCCAGCTCACCACCAGGGAAAGACAAGAGGATGAGCGAGCCACAACCTTACCAATTAATCTGGCCTATTCTCTTGCCGCGCCTGGCGCGTTACCTTCCCGCCAGCTTATACAAGCAATTATGGGCGTTACCTGAAGACCTAAACGAGATTGCCGCTGACCAGCAACAGCCCATCGCCGCTGAATTATTGCAGGCGGTTCGCACCCTCGATCCCCTCCATCGTGTCTTAATCCAATACGTCCCTCGCTACCTCCTCGAGCTAAATCCAACGCCCGGCCAGCCTCATGGCGAGCTGTTGGAGGGCAGCTTCATCTTCGCCGATGTGACCGGCTTCACCGCCTTGACCGAACTCCTGGCCCGCCGGGGCCAGGGCCGTGGCCACGAAGCCATGAACCAGATTATGAACAACCTCTTTTCCGCCGTGCTTGATCCGTTGATTGCCTCCGGCGGCGACCTGCTGGTTTTTGTCGGCGATGCGGCCTTAGTTTATTTCCCCAGGAAAGATCATGGTGAGGATGTTTTGCAGGCCACCCGAGCCGCCCTGCGCATGGAGCGCGCCATTGCCCCCTTCGCTGCTTTTGAAACCGAGTACGGCCCATGCAGTCTGACGATGAGCGCCGGGGTGGAACGGGGCGCAGCCTACGCCGGGATTGTCGGCGACAGGCGGCGCATGGAGTTACTGGTCAGCGGGCCAGGTATTTATGGCGCTACTGCTGCCGAGAAAGAAGCCCTGCCCGGCCAGGTGATGCTGGGTGAGCAAGCCAGGGCCATTGCCGCCGCCCACTTTACCCTCGACGGCGCGCTGGTCATTGACAACCTGGGCCAGGCTCTGGGCGATTACGAAATTTCGCTGCCGACCCGCCGCTCCGGCGGTTCAACCATTCTGGGCCTGACCATTACCGAGGCTCTGGAAGCTTTGGATTTGACCCTCCAGCGCGTCGAACGCCTAGCCCCCTTTTTACCGGAAGATATGCTGGCCCGCCTGGTCAACAGCGAGCGCCAGCGCCGCCTCCAGCCGGAACTCCGCCCCGTCGCCGTGCAATTTATTAACCTTGTGGGGCTGGAGGAACTGGCCACCCGGTACGGGCCGAACCTGGCCACTGCTGTATTTCAACGCTTTTTTGTGCGCGCCCAGGAAATTGTCAATCAGCACGAGGGCGTTATCAGCCAAGTGGACGCCTGGAGCGAGGGATTTATTCTGGTCAACACCTTTGGTTCGCCCCGTGCCCATGAAGGAACAACACGCTATGCCGTCTCGGCGGCCCTGCAACTGGCCCACGCCCTCGATCAGGTCAACCGCGAATTTCAACTCAACCCACCCTTACGCCAATGCAGCGGTATTACCCACGGGTTGATTTTTACCGGCGAAATTGGAGCCAAATACCGGCGCGAGTCGGTCATTGCCGGGCCGGCGGTTAACCGGGCCGCACGCCTGATGAGCAAGGCCAAGCCCGGCCAGGTGATCCTCGACTCTGACATCTGGGAAAAATCGCAGGCAGCCTTTGTCGGCGAACCCCTGCCGCCGGTCACCCTCAAGGGCATTGAAGGGCCGGTGGTGATTGTCAATGTTCGGGAGATGCGGCGGGGGACGCGCTTGCAGCCCCTGGAGCGTCCCCTCCTCAACCGCGAGACCGAGGTGGCCCGCTTAGCCACAGCCCTGGCTGCGCTCCAGCCAGCGCCCTCTGCTTCTCTTAAGCCGGCTGAGCGAGGCAGTGCCTGGCTGGTCAGCGGCGAAACCGGCCAGGGCAAAACCACCCTCATGTCTCACCTGGCCGAAATGGCCCGGCAGCAGGGTTTGACCGTGCTGGTGGGACGCTGCCAGCCCCACAGCAAGCACATTCCTCTCTTTCCCTGGATTGACTTGCTGACCGGCTGGCTGAATTTTGACGAGCACAACGATCCTGGATTGCAGCGGGTCCGTTTGGCGGAAGAGTTGGCCTCGCTGGGACTGTCGGCTGTGGAAAAGGCGCTAGCTCAACTGCTGGCGCTGCCGGCCATTGATACCATTAAAGATAAAGGCAGCCGCGCCCCAACTCAACCCGCTGCGAGCAGTGCAACGCCGCTACTGGCCTTGGTGAACGCCAAAACCCAGGCGAGTCCGCCGGCCCCACGCTCGATCCAATCTTCTCTCCAGAATTTGCTACAAGGCCGGCTGGCTGAGCCGAACCAAGCAGAGAGAACACTGTGGAGCCGGCTGGAGGAACGGGTCAGCGGGCCTCACGCCCTGATCGAATGGCTAAAAAAGCTGGCCGAACGGGAAGCGGTGGTAGTTATATTAGAAGATATTGATTGGATTGACCACGATTCGATCGCATTGCTCAAAAGTCTCCTGCGCCAGCTTGCCGATGTCCCCTTGCTGTTAGCTATGACTCGGCGCGAGGCAACCACGAATTTCCAGAACGTTACCCCTCTACCCCTGGCTAAACTGCCCGATCAAATCCTGGTCGAGGTAGCCCAGCGCGCCTTGGGGGCGCGGATGCTGGATGAGACGTTGGCTCACTGGATTTGCCGGCGAGCGGGAGGCAATCCCCTCTACGCGGAGGAACTGTGCCAGGCATTGCAGCAGGCCGAGACGGTGATGCTGGACCGTGAGAGCGGGGAGGTACGTTGGCTGGGGCTGGAACCGGCGCTGCCGCTGTCGCTGCACGGGTTGCTGTTGGCCCGGTTTGACGAGCTGCATTTGACCCAGCAGGAAGTCCTCAAGCGGGCAGCCGTCATCGGCCAAACTTTTGAGGTCGGGGGATTAGTCAAGTTATGCCAGCCTCAAATCGGCGAGTTGGAGGTCATCACTGCTCTCGAAGAAGCCAGCCAGGCTTCGTTTCTAATAGCAGTGCAGGCGACGACTTATCAATTCAGCCACCCGCTGCTGCAAGAAGCTATTTATACCACGCTCGCTTTTTCACAGCGCCAGCGCTGGCACAGCCAGCTTGGCGACTGGCTCGTGGAAGGCCAGCCGGATGAACAAAATCTGGAATTGATCGCCTACCACTATTTACAGGGCGCAGAGACAGCCAAAGCAGCCCGGTTTGGCCGCCGGGCTGGAGACAAGGCGCGGGAGCGCGGCGCTTATGCCGGAGCAGCGGAGTATTATACCAAAGTTTTAGCCTTGAGCGCTGCTCCCCTCGAGGATCGAATGGCGGCAGCGGAGGGGCAGGCCGATGTGTTGGCGCTGCAAGGGAATTATCGAGCGGCCCGGACGGCTTACACCCAGGCGATGAGTTGGGGCAGCCTTGACGCGGCGGGCAAGCAAGCTATTCTATCGGGTGAAGTTGAGACACTGGCCCAAACGGCGTTTACGCCAGCTCTACGTCCGTGGGCCGATGGAGCGCGGGCCTGGCTGCTGGCCCAGCAGGGCCAGTTCGAGGCCGCCGCAGAATTAGCCCATGCGGCTTTGACTATCGCCGACGAGACAGCCCGGCCGGCCCTGGAGACCTTAGCGCAAGCCCTTGTCGCAAAAGAGCCATTGGGCCAGTATGACGAGTGGTTAGATCAATTTACCCGAACAATTTTGATCCAGCCTGCGTCGTTGACCAGCCTGAGTCGAGTTTGAGATGGTAAAATTTTTGTAGATCTGGCATGTTTTGAAAACCTGCCAGATCTGTGAGTGGACTAAATTTTTAAGATTCATTTGCATAAACACGGATAATGCGGTAGGCTAATATCATTCAACTCAGACATTTGCAGAAAGATAGACAAGTAAAAATCCTGCTAGCCGTGTTTCAGATTCAGGTGACTGGCGCCCGGTTAGCCAGGAATTTGGTCTTTTTAGCAGCTTTTCCGAAGAACAAAAGTGCTAGTCACATAAGTATTTAGACCTTCCGGCACTTGTTTTCGTTCGCAATTTCAATTACGTATCGTTGTCTGACAGCAACAACCCATCAGCCCATTACCAGTCAGGAGGTAAGCATGGTGTGTCACCAATGTGGCCAGACGGCCATGGGTGTTTGTAAATTCTGCGGTCGAGCGGTTTGCACCAATCACTACAGCCAAATGCCCGTGATTCTGTCCGTCTATGTGGGCCGCGCCCAAACACCTAAAACGATTGTTGTAGCGGATGCGCTGTGGTGCGGCATCTGTAAGCCGCAACCAGAGCCTATACCAATGCCGGAGATATACTAATGGGACTATTTGATCGTTTGCAGGATGAGATTGATGCTCGCGGACGGCAAGAGGGTCTTTCCCCCATTGATTTGTTGGACTTGCCCCCCGGCTTGGCGACCATAGCCAAAAAAATTGTCCGCCGCAACGGGCTGAGTCTAACCGAAATTGCCACGGAGATGGGTCAAACACCGGAAGAAGCCCAGGCGGTTTTGGATGAATTGGTGTCAAAAGGGCTGATCCGCAAAGTAGAGGTGAGCGGCGAAATCTGGTACAAAGCTCACTTTGCCCGCAAAGCGGATAAGAAACTCTCCACGGGGGTTTGGAACGCTCTGGATAACCTCCTGGATCAGAGCCAAGAATAAATATGCCCCCGGCATGGGTGGCAGTCAATATGGATTGATATCTAAAACGATTACTAGCGGGAGAATCTTATGTCTAAAATAATTTCTATCCACTCTTTCCGAGGCGGAACGGGTAAATCCAATACAACCGCCAATATCACCGCCCTGCTGGCGGCTCAAGGGCTGCGAGTAGGCGTGATTGATACCGACATCCAATCACCGGGTATTCATGTGCTGTTTGGTCTGGACGAAGATGCTATGGGCCACTCATTGAATGATTATTTATGGGGCAAGTGCGCCATTGAGGACTGCGCTCACGATGTCACCACCACCCTCGGTGCGACCATCAAAGGCAAAATCTTTCTCATCCCTTCCAGCATCAAGGCCGGCGAAATTGCCCGCGTGCTTCGAGAAGGCTACGACGTCGGGCTGCTCAATGATGGCTTCCATGACCTGGTGGAGAATTTGAAGCTCGACGTGCTGATGATTGACACCCACCCCGGCCTGAATGAGGAAACCCTACTCTCTATTGCCATCTCTGATGCCCTGATCATCATTCTGCGCCCCGACCAGCAAGATTACCAGGGGACCGGCGTGACCGTGGAAGTAGCCCGCAAGCTGAATGTGCCGCGCTTGCTGCTGCTGGTCAACAAAGTGCCGGAGGTTTTCAATTTTACCGATGTCCAAAAGCGGGTCGAGGAGACTTACCACAGCGAGGTAGCAGCGGTGTTGCCGCACTCCGATGAGATGATGGCCCTGGCCAGCGCCGGCATTTTTGCGCTGCGCTATCCGGATCATAAGGTTACGCAGTCGCTTAAACAAGTCGCCGCCAGGCTGATGGCGTAAGTTGTACATTTACAGTTACTAATCAGGTGACTGGCACTTTTCTTTGCTAATCAAGTGCCACACCTTTAGCCTGAGCAGTTACCATTTACGAATAAACAGCACACCTGTAGAAGACCAGCCACGTTTTCAATCACCCCAGCGGCGCTGTAAATAATAGAGGTTAGGGGTCGGGAAGAAGGGTTTTCCAGTTCTCAGCTTCTAACCTCTGCTTCTTTAATAAGTACTTTAAGAGCTTTAGAATAGATTCTTAAAAACTGGCCATGATTCGTTTGTTAAGCAAATTACTCAATATTCGCCCCGCTGAATGGCCACGTCTGCTGATCTTTTACATCATGCTTTTCATTTATGTCAGTGGTTGGGTTTGGGCTTCAACCATCCTTGAGGCCGCATTTTTACAGCAACCACAATTGGGTGTCGGCGCGCTGCCCTGGTTTTTTGTCATTAAAGGCATCGTGGCTATCCCGGCTATTGCCGTCTATGCCGCCTTTGCCGACCGAGTGACCAATATCAAGCTGCTATTGGCTATTCTTATTGCCAGTGCGGTCATCGTTGCCGCCGGATTGATTTTACTCGGTTGGGGCCTCGTCACCCTGGCCTATCCTTTATTATTTCTGGTGGTCTTTGTTCCGCTCGACGACATTTTTTTCACCCATTGGTATACCTACGTCAACGACTTTTACGATACCCGTTCAGCCAAACGACTCATTCCAGCCCTGGTGACAGCCGTGGGGTTAAGCGGTAGTTTTGCTGGCTTGACCATGCCGCTGTTGAATGAGTGGCTGGGTTCCCCCTATCGAATTATTTTCGTGTGGCTATGTACCCTCCTGATTGTCGCCTTACTGGCCTGGCTGATGCCCTATTTGCTGCGAGAACACAAAACGGGAATTGAATCAGCTAAGTATACCACACCGCTGGCCGCCGCTGCCGAGAAGCAACGTCCTTCTCATCTTGATAACATTCGCGAAGGCTATCGCTACGTTACCGAGTCGACATTCCTGCGCTCCCTGGCTTTATCCGCCCTGGTACTGCTGCTCCTCCATGCCTTTCTCCAGTATCAAACCAGCCAAATCCTACAGGATCAGCTTAAAACTACAGAGAATTTTTCTAACTTCACCGGCCGCTTGATGGGTGTAACTTATCTGATTATGCTCCCTATCCAGCTCTTTCTGTTAAGCCGGATTATTGGCCGGGTTGGCTTGGGCAACGCCAATTTAATTTACCCGGCCAGTAACTTTGCCATCTGTGGGGGGCTTATCTTTGCCCCTGGCCTGCCAACGGCTGCCCTCGGTTATTTTAGCCGGACCAACTTTTATGGTATTATCGGCTATACGATTGAAAGCCTCCTTTATAATGCAGTTCCGCTGCGAGTTAAAGGGCGGGGGCGAGCTTTTATCGGCGGTCTCGTCGTCCCCATTGGTTCGCTTATGGGTGGACTATTGCTGTTAACTCCCCTCACGACAATCTCGTGGTTTTTACCTGTGGCTATCGGGGCCTTAGCGACCGCTTTTTTGATTAACGGGCTGGTAATTCGCAAGCAGTACAGCCAGGCTCTCATCAAAATGCTGGAAGAAGAAGACTTCTCCTTTCTTTTATCCCAGGAAACGGCTAAACTGACCGTCACCGACCCGGCAACACTCCAGAGTTTGCAAAAGAAATTGAGCGAAAGCACCAGCCACGAATTTACGATTTTCATGGCTAAACTTATCAGCCAAATCGGGGGCAGCGCCGCTATTCCCATTTTAGGACAAGCGGCCCGAGCCACGACCGATGCTCGCAGCCGGGCAGCTATCCTCGATGTTCTGGTAGCCGCCGACACGCGGGGGGACGCTGTTCGCCAACTTTACACCGATTTCTTGCACGATGATGATGGGCGAGTCCGCCAATCGGCCCTGGCCGGGTTAGAACAGTTGATTGGTCCTCAAGATAAGCAATTTTTGGCGCTGGCTTCGACCATGCTAACCGACCCGGATACCGAAGTCCGGGCTAGAGTTCTTCCAGTTTTGCTCCAGGCCGATGATCCAGTTCAACAAAGTGCGGCTGCTCAAGCGCTCAACGAGTTTTTAAATGATAAAGATGCTCACCAGCGGGCCAGAGGTCTGCATGTCCTCAGCCAGACCCACGATTTACGTTTTATTAACATTCTGCTAGACCATCTGGCCGACCCGGCCGACGAGGTTCGCCTCGAAGCGGCGCTGACAGTTGAGTCGCTAACCTCAGAGAAAATGCCGGCCCAAGCTGTTGAACTTATTCTGGAAAAGACAAAGCGCCTGGTCCAGGATCCTGTTGAGCGCATCCGCCAGGCTGCCCTGAATATCCTAGGCCGGATTGGCGAGCGCGAGTCCCATCAAATAGTGATAAATGCTTTAACCGATCCCAGTCTTCAGGTCAGAACAACGGCAGTAGATACCCTGGTACAAATTGGCAAAGCAGTTATTCCCAGGATTCACCCGGCTCTGAATTCCCCTAACCCGCTGCTTCGCAAAATGACAACGGTGACCCTGAGTCGAATTAACCGGCGTGAATTTGGCCTTCTGATCGAAACCCAAATTACGGGAAACCTGCTCGACATTTATCGCGGCAACAGTTTGCTGGCTGCCCTGACCCCCTGCGCCGGATATCCCAGTATTTCCGTCTTGCAGAGCGCTCTTCAAGAACAGAATACACAGCTTCTTGACGAAATATTTTATTTGCTTGCCGCTATTCACGGTACAGAGGCCGTTAGAATTGTGGCCGAGTCCTTTGAGAGCGAAACACCCCGCGTGCGGGCCAACGCCGCCGAAGCTTTGGAGGCGCTAACCACTCCCCAAACTGCCCGGCTGGTTGCTCCTTTGTTTGAACCCGAGATGACGTTAGCGCAGTTACTAGAGATCAGTCGAGAAACCTGGGATATGGTTCATCCT
The DNA here is from genome assembly GCA_015075185.1 of Anaerolineales bacterium. GTDB lineage: Bacteria > Chloroflexota > Anaerolineae > 4572-78 > J111 > DSQQ01. The sequence continues at coordinate 378,835 of JABTUW010000002.1, forward strand.
CAGCCTAAAGAGGCCATCCATCAACTTCTGACGGCCGCGGATAACCCCTGGCTGCGAGCCATAATGACCCTGGCCCTGGGCGAGATAGGCGTAACGCTTTTACCCCCGCCGGCCAGCCCATCTCAGCCCTCTACGGTCAAAATCCATGAAGTAGTCAATCAACGTCTGGAGGAAATGGCTGACGCCAGCGCCAAGGACATCCCGGCTGCTCCCGACTCCCCGACTGGAGCCGCTCAGCAAGAAGATACTTTGCCACGCCGGCCTCGACCCGCTAATCTATTTGACGCGCTCGCCGAGACGAGTGATCATTCTCTACCCAATATCGAGCCTAAGCCAAAAGAACCTCCCTCAGCCCGGCGCTTCCGTCCCGCCGACCTTTTAAATGCTTTAACTGATCCAGGCAGTGACAATAAACCCGCTCCTGACTCCCCCTCAGAAGAACCGAAAACACGCCGGCTTCGACCCGGCAACTTACTGGGAGCGCTCCTCGACACCCCGGACTCAGCCTCGACGCCGCCTGTTGATAAATCTCTCACGGCCTCTGCTCCCTTACCGTTCACCGCTGAGGAGATCGAACGGCTGATTGAGAAGTCTTTTGCTGACCCGCATATTGACGTGCGTTTAGCCGCGCGAGCCGCCAGACGGATCATGGCCGGTTCGTACATTACCAGTGTGATCCAGGAGGAGGGCCTTTTGCTATCTCCGGTTGAAAAAATCATCTTTTTGAAGGAAGTCCCCTTTTTCGAGGGGATGACGATTGACCAGTTGAAAGTATTAGCCAATGTCTGCGAAGAGCAGCTCTTTGAAGAAGATGCACATATCTTTAATACCGGTGACCCCGGAGGGGCGTTGTACGTGGTCGTGAGTGGCCGGGTGGGCATTGAGCAGGAAAAACGAAAAGGATCTTTTGCCCGCCTGGCGACCATGGAAGCCCATTCTTATTTTGGCGAAATGAATCTATTCGATAACAGTCCGCGCTCCACGACTGCTATTGCCCTCCAGGATACCTTAACCTTGCGGCTGCGCCGTGAGCCGCTGATTGCGCTGGCCCGGCAGTATCCCGATCTTTCTTTGGAACTGATTAACGTTCTCAGCCAGCGCCTGCGTGAAGCCAATGACCGGGTTGCCGATTTGACCCGCACCCGTCCCCGCGAACTGCATAAACTGTTTGATAAATTTGATTGAGCCAATCCTTACCGTCCCGCTCAATTGAGCGAGTGAGAATCCCATGAAGGTGAACCATACCGCAGACGCATATCCCCTCTCTCCCATGCAACAAGGCATGCTGTTTCACAGCCTGATCGCCGGAGAGTCCGGGGTATACGTCGAGCAGATTATCGCCAGCCTGCATGAAACGCTGAATATTTCGGCCTTTGAACAGGCCTGGCAGCGGGTGATAGACCGGCATCCCATTTTGAGAAGCAGCTTCCGCTGGGAAAATCTCGATGAACCCGTGCAAGAAGTGCGCTCCCAGGTCAATTTTTTCGTAGAACAACAGGACTGGCGCGAGTTACCCGTATCAGAGCAAGAAGAGCGGCTGGAGATCTTTCTTGAAGCCGACCGGCAGCTAGGCTTTGATCTAACCGAGGCTCCGTTGATGCGGGCGGCCCTTATCCGCCTGGCCGAAGCCGATTATCGCTTTGTCTGGACCTTTCACCATGCCCTGCTCGATGCCCAATCCCTGAAACTGACCCTCAACGAACTGTTCAGCTTTTACGAAGCTTTCTGCCAGGGCCAGGACTTATCGCTCGAACAGCCCCGGCCTTTTCGGGAATATATTGATTGGTTGCAGCAGCAGGATTTTTCCAAAGCGGAACCGTTCTGGCGACAAACCCTCGCCGGCCTTTCCGCGCCCACTTCATTGGCTGCCATTCAAACCTCGAATACAACCTCCCCTCTGGTAGGAAGCTATGCCGAGCAGGAGATTAAACTTTCGGCGGCCACAACGTCGGCTCTACAATCCCTGGCAAAAGCGCATCATCTGACCCTCAATACGCTGTTTCAAGGGGCCTGGGCCATTTTATTAAGCCGCTATAGCGGTGAGGAGGATGTGGTTTTCGGGGCCACCCGCGCCGGTCGCCGTTCGGCTATGCCGGGAGCGGAAAATGTGGTGGGGTTTTTTGTCAACACCTTGCCGGTACGGGTGCGCGTGTCGCCCACAGCAGAGTTACTGCCCTGGCTGCAAGAGCTGCGGGCGCAGCAGATAACCGTGCGAGGCTACGAGCACACGCCCCTGGTTCAGGTCCAGGGTTGGAGCGAGATACCTCGCGGTACGCCCCTTTTTGAAAGTATCCTGAACTTCCAAAATACTTCTTGGGACGCCGCCCTCCGCGCTCAAGGGGGCAACTGGCTAAACCGCGACTTTCGGATTCGGAGTCAAACAAACTATCTCCTCTCGTTAGACGGCTATGGCGGGCCAGAACTTGTTTTGAGGATGGAGTATGACCGCCTGCGCTTCGATCAGGCAACCATTGCGCGGATGCTGGGACATCTCAAAACCTTACTAGAAGGGATGGCCGCCCAGCCGGCCCAGCGTCTCTCCACCCTGCCGCTGCTGACCGAACCTGAGCGGCGCCAACTCCTGGTGGAATGGAATAACACGCGCGCGGATTATCCGCAAGAACAGCCTATTCACCACCTCTTTGAAACTCAGGCCGAGCGGACCCCTGATGCAGTCGCGCTCGTTTTCCCTGATATTAACAATGAAACGACTGAACTAACCTACCGCGAGTTAAATCGCCGGGCCAATCAATTAGCCCGCTACCTGCGCACAATGGGAGTCGGTCCGGGGACATGGGTCGGCATTTGTATGGAGCGGTCCGCCGAGATAATTGTCGGCTTGCTGGGAGTGCTCAAGGCCGGGGCGGCCTATGTTCCGCTTGATCCCATGTCCCCGCGAGATCGCCTGGCGGCCATGCTGGCCGATACTCAAGCCCCCGTCCTGCTAACCCAAAAGCGGCTGACCAAAACGCTGCCGGAGCAGCGAGCCAGAACGGTCTACCTGGATGCCGATTGGGAAATCATTGCCCGGCACGCTCCAGACAATTTAATGAATAGGGTTACCCCGGATAACCCGGCCTATGTGATTTTTACCTCCGGTTCCACCGGCAGATCCAAGGGAGTGATTGTTAACCATAGCAGCCTGGTAAATGCCTATTTTGCCTGGGAGGAGGCTTATCAGCTCCGCTCTGTCGCCACCTCTCACTTGCAGATGGCTAACTTTTCGTTCGATGTCTTCTCCGGGGATTGGGTGCGGGCGCTTTGCTCTGGCGGAAAGCTGGTGCTGTGTCCGCAAGAGTTTTTGCTAGCCCCTGAGCGGCTTTATGGTCTGATGCTTCAGGAAAAGGTTAACTGCGCCGAGTTTGTGCCGGTTGTCTTCAGAAGCCTGGTTCAATACCTGGAGGAAACCGGACAGACTCTCGATTTTATGCGGGTCCTCATCGTCGGCTCCGATAGCTGGTACGTGGGCGAATACCAAAAATTTCAACAGTTCTGCGGCCCTGAGACGCGCCTTATCAACTCCTACGGCCTGACCGAAGCCACCATTGACAGCACTTATTTTGCCGCGCCTACCTTCTCGGAATCTCAGCCCGGCCTGGCGCTCGACCGGTTAGTGCCGATTGGCCGTCCCTTTGCCAATACCCAGCTCTACATCCTGGACCCTCGCCTCCAGCCCGTCCCTATCGGCGTTCCCGGCGAACTGCACATCGGCGGAGTGGGTTTAGCGGCGGGCTATCTTAATCGCCCGGAGTTAACCGCCGAAAAGTTCATTCCCGATCCTTTTAGCCCGGAACCGAACGCCCGCCTGTATAAAACCGGCGACCTGGCCCGCTATTTAGCGGATGGGAATGTCGAGTTACTGGGCCGCATTGATTATCAGGTCAAGATTCGAGGTTTCCGCATCGAGCCGGGTGAAATCGAGGCCGTGTTGAACCAACACCCGGCAGTAGCAGAAGCAGTGGTGCTGGCTCAACAAGTCGAGCACGCGCCTGATCAAAAACGTTTAGTCGCTTATGTCATTCCGACCACGGACTCCCTATTAGCCGAACCGCAGCCTGACAAATCCGTGAATTCAGTCCAAAACTCAGCGCCGGTCACGTCAAGTTTGACCAGCAACCTCCGCCATTTTTTGCAGACCAAACTCCCCGATTACATGGTGCCGTCCGCTTTTGTACTTCTGGAGACGTGGCCGTTGACTGCCAGCGGCAAGATAAACCGGCGGGCGCTGCCTGCACCCGACATGAGCCGCCCTGAACTCGCCGACGCCTATCTCGCTCCCCGTAACCCAACCGAGGAACTGTTGAGCGGACTCTGGGCCGAGGTGCTGGGGTTGGACCGGGTAGGCGTTGAAGATAACTTTTTTGAGCTGGGAGGACATTCGCTCCAGGCAGTGCAGCTCATTTCCAGGATGTCGGCGGCCACAAAGCGCGAGCTTTCTCTCAAAGTTATCTTCTCCCACCCAACCGTGGCTGCCCTGACCGCCGTCCTTGACAGTTTCCCCGCTGCCCGCAGCTCCACTCCTCGTGCAATTTCTGCCAAACCGGCCAGAAGCCCCGGTCAGAATGGGCCTGTTCCAACTTTCACTGCGCCGTCCTCCGCTTGGGCCACGATTGAACGCCGGTCGCTGTTGTCGCTCCTGGCAAGCGGCAAGCTCAGCCCGGTTGACTCCGCCGCCCTCTACTATGTCGAGCGAACCGAAATGACCCCGGATGAATTTGTCGAGGATTGGTTTGATAACCTGCCCGTCTTTACCGATGTTATCGAAACTAAGCTGGGGCGAACCGCCCTGATTATCCTGCCTTATTTTGATACCGAACTCTACGCCGACGAAAAACGAGTGGTTGAAGTTATCCTTGCAGGTTTGGAAATGGCCAAGTACTTGGGGGCGCGGACCGTTTCCCTGACCGGCCTGATTCCATCGGCCACCCAATATGGCCAGGCCATCATCTCGGCGATAGGGGACCGCTCAGATTTACCGGCCATATCTACCGGGCACGCCACCACCATCGCCACGGTGGTCATGGCGATCAAAAAGATATTAGCCAAAAGCGGGCGGGACCTGACTCAAGAACGGGTCGGCGTGCTGGGCCTGGGTTCTATTGGCGCAGGGAGTCTGCGCCTGATGTTAAACTCCTTGCCTCACCCTGCCGAAATCATTTTATGTGATCTCTACAGCAAACGCAGCGACCTGGAGAAAATTAAGCAAGAAATTGTGGCCGATTTTGGCTTTCAAGGCCGGATTTGCATCGCCGAGTCACGGGCCGAGGCCCCCCCGGAGATTTATGAGGCAACCCTGATCATTGGGGCCACCAATGTCCCTGATGTCCTTGATATTACGCGCGTCCGGCCTGGTGTTTTGATCGTGGATGACTCAGGCCCTCACTGCTTCAAACCGGAATTGGCTATCCGGCGTTTTGAAGAGAAAGGGGATATTCTCTTCACCGAAGGCGGCGCTCTAAAATCACCCGACCCCATGCGTGAACTCAGATACATGCCCAAAGAGGCCGTTGACCCCATGAATTTTGCGCAGTTGCAGCTTGTCTTTTCCCGGCATCTGCGGCCCAATTCCCTGACGATCATGGGCTGTATCTTTTCCAGCCTGCTCTCGGCCTGTTTCCAGGATCTCGAACCGACCGTAGGTATGGCCGCTGTTGAAGCCTGCGCGCAGCACTATCACCGGCTCAATCTTCTTGGTTTTGAAGCGGCTGATCTGTATTGTGAAGGGTACATTTTACCAGAGGAGTCAATCCGTAATTTTCGGCGCCAGTTTGGTGGTAACCTCAGTTCGGAATTAGCTCGAAAATCACCCTTCGATACGGGCTAACGCCCTACTCAGGATGATTTTCAGCTTATTATGGCACCCTGAGTAGCCTTGAACGAAGTGAGAGGCGTATCGAAGGGTGCAATTTCGGAAACTCCGAACTCAGGTTAGTAGAAATTAAAGGAATTAAGATAGGAGCGATAACCCACGACCCTAAAGTGTGATTGGCCCTTTCCACCAGGAAATTTGACCTTAGCCAGCGCTCAGGTTCATGTTTGGTGCGCTTCTCTGGACCAACCGGCCAATCAGGTGCGACAGTTGGCCCAAACTCTGGCAGCAGACGAACAGTTACGGGCCGAGCGTTTTTACTTTGAACGGGACCGACTCCACTTTATCGTGGGCCGAGGCCTGCTCCGGACCATCCTGGGGCAGTACTTGCAGTGCGAACCGAGCCGCTTGCACTTTTGCTATGGCCCTTTTGCCAAACCCGCCCTGCTGGAAACATCGTCCGGCGGCAAATTGTCTTTTAACCTGGCTCATTCGGCTGGACTGGCCCTTTATGCCATTGTCCGCGACCATGAAATTGGGGTAGACCTGGAGCAGCTCCGGCCAGTGATGGATATGGAGCAGATTGCCGAACGCTTTTTTGCCGTTGGCGAAAGGGCTGCGCTCCAGGCGCTTCCAGCCCAGCAGCAACGGGAAGGCTTTTTCAACTGCTGGACCCGCAAAGAGGCTTACCTCAAGGCTCTTGGCAGCGGCTTAGCCCGGCCCCTGGCTGAGTTTGAGGTTTCCCTGACTCCCGGCGAACCAGCACGGCTGGTGAAGGTGAACGGCGAGCCTGACGAGGCTTCACGCTGGGTTATCCAGGCTTTGACGCCCGCCGCCGGGTATGTAGCTGCTCTGGCCTTGCCTGCCATCACTGGCATTACCTGGCAACTCAACTGCTGGCAGTGGGTCTAGTTCATGAGGAGAAAGTATGGTTAAGAAAATTTTATCAAAAGACAGCCGTGTCTGGCTTATAATTCTGTTTCTCGGACTCGCCCTGTTGTTTACCGCTTGCACCGGCGAGGCTCCTCCCGTCGAAGAAATTTTGGCGCAGGCAACGGCGACCCCTACTCCGCAGCCCACCGGGCGCGGCGCGGGCGGAACCCTGCGCCTGCTCTACTGGGAAGCGCCTACTATCCTCAATCCCCATCTAACCTCGGCCATCAAGGATTGGGAAGCATGCCGCGTTACTTACGAGCCTTTAGCCAGTTTTGATAAAGACGCCAACTTGATTCCGGTCCTGGCAGCCGAAATTCCCAGCCTGGAAAATGGCGGCCTGGACCCAGATGGCAAGTGGGTCATCTGGAAATTGAAGCAGGGAGTCAAATGGTCGGATGGACAGCCTTTTACCACGGCTGATGTCCGCTTTACTTATGAATTTATCATGAACCCGGAAGTAGGCTCTCTCTCCGTTTCAATTTATCAGGCCATCGAAAATGTCGAAGTTGTGGACGATTACACCATTAAAGTCAATTTCAAAGCGCCCAACCCGGCCTGGAAGTTACCTTTTGTCGGCGTGTATGGTATGATAATTCCCCAACATATTTTTGAAACCTACAATAATTCTCAGGCTCGGCAGGCGCAGGCTAACCTGGAACCGGTGGGTACCGGCCCTTACCGGGTGCTGCCTCCCGGAATCAAGCCCCAGGAAGTTTTATTTTTGGGAACCCAATTGGTAGAAACCAACAAGATTGTGTTTGAGCCTAACCCGTATTTTCGGGAAGAAGATAAGCCCTTCTTCAGTCGAGTCGAACTGCGCGGGGGCGGCACTGTCAACGAAGCGGCCCGGTTAGCCTTGCAGGATGGCCTGGTTGATTTTGCCTATAACCTGGCCCTGCCCGGCGAGCAGCTTGCTCAACTCGAAACAGCCGGCGTTGGCCGGGCGATTCCTAACGCCGGGGCTACGGTCGAACTCTTTGAACTCAATCGCAGCGACCCTAACAAAGAGACCGAGGAAGGAGAGCGGTCCAACAAGAATTTTCCGCATCCCTTCTTTAGCGATAAAAAGGTGCGCCAGGCTTTTGCCTACGCCATTGATCGCGAAGCCATTGTGAAGTTGTATGGCAAAGCCGGCCAGCTTACCGGTAACATCTTGGTCGCCCCGGCTGAATTTGCCTCAGCGAATACCTCGGCTGAGTTCAATTTGCAGAAAGCGGCTCAGCTCCTCGACGAGGCGGGTTGGGTTGATACCGATGACGACGGCATTCGGGATAAGAACGGGGTCAAGATGAAGGTTTTGTATCAGACCTCGGAAAATGCCATCCGCCAGGATACTCAAACCATCATCAGAAGAGCCTTGGAGCAGATTGGGGTTGAGGTAGAACTCAAAATTATAGATGCGGCCACCTATCTGGGCGGCGACCCCGAAAGCCCCAATACGGTTGAACACTTCTACGCCGATGTCCAGGCCTGGGATATTACCAGTGTCAGCCCTGATCCCGGTCTTTATATGCAGTACTGGACCTGCGCCCAGATTCCGCAAAAAAGTAACAACTGGTTAGCCGGCCTCAATACCACCCGCCAATGCAACCCGGCCTATGATGCTCTCCTCGATAAATCGGGACAAGAGTTGGACCCCGAAGAGCGCCGGCAAATTTTTATACAAATGAACGATATTCTCATCGAGGACGTGGTCCTGGTGCCCCTGGCCCGGATTGCCCGCATTTCCGGGGTTAACTCCAGCCTCGAAGGGGTGGAGCTGACGCCCTGGGACTCGGCCCTCTGGAATATTAAGGATTGGAGGCGTACCAGCCAATGACAACACAAATGACAGCGCAAGCTTCAACCCACGAACCGGCTGCGGGGATGTGGGCCTTTGTCAATCAGCTACCGGGGGTCCAATTTTTCAAAAACCTGAGCATCGGTACCAAATTAACCATTGGCTTTGGTATTCTGGTGGTGATCGCGTTGCTGGTCGCCACCTTCAGCTACCTGGGCAGCGTGCCGGCTACCGAAAACATCCGGCGCACCGACCAGCTTCGCGTTCCAACCGCCCTGACTTCGGGGCGTGCCCAGGCTAACCTGCTCAAAATGATTTCCAGCGCCCAGGGCTACCTGGCCCTGGGGGGGCAAGAATTTCGCGACGCCTACAGCCGCGATGAACAGGCCTTTCAAGATGAGTTAGCCCAATTAGAGCGGTTGTCGCCCAATTTCAGCCAGGAAAACCGGGAGAATCTTGATCAACTCAAAGCCAAGTTTGCCGACTGGTCAAAATTACCGCCGGTGCTCTTTGAGTTACGCGATGATCAGTTTGAACGGGAACCCGCTTACCAACTTTTGACGACGAAGGGTTCAGAAACCGGCGGCGCCGTGTTAATTGGCGTGCAAAGTCTGATTGAAACCCAGGCCCAAACTTCGACGAACAGCATAGACACCTTAAAGGATATGGCCAACTTTCAAGGATCATTTGCCTCTATGCTGTCGGGTCTACGGGGATATGTCACCACTCGTAACCGCATCTTCAGGCAGGAGTACGAGGTTAATTTAACCTTGAACCAAAATCATTGGCAGGATTTAACCGCTAAAAAAGCGCGTTTGACGGCCAACCAGCAGGCCACGCTGGAGCAAATTGACCAGGCGCGCCAGGAATTCCTGACCCTGCCTGACCAGATATTTAAGGAACTGGAAAGCGACCAGTGGCGTAAGGACCTGTACCTATTTAGAACAGAGGCCCTCCCATTAGCCGCTGACATGGAAAATCTACTCGGTGAATTAACCGCCAACCAACAAACAGCGCTCCAACTGGAGGCTAAAAGTGGCAATGCCGCCCTGGAACGGGCGAACCAGCAAACTTTGACCGGCGGCATCATTGCTCTGCTTTTGGGGGTGGGCCTGGCCTACGTTTTTCGCCGGAACATTGCCGGGCCAATTCGCCGGCTGACGGCTGTCGCCGAACAAATTAGGGGTGGTGATTTAGAAGCGCGCGCCCAAATCGAGTCTGCCGACGAGATCGGGACTCTGGCCGCGACGTTCAACAATATGACCGGCCAGTTGCGCCGCACATTATTCCAGGTGCGTAAAGAGAAAAAGCGCGCCGACGACTTGTTGAACGTAGTCATTCCTATCGGGGTGGAGCTGGCCTCGGAAAAGAATTTTAACCGGCTCCTGGAAAATATGCTCCTGGAAGCCAAAAAGTTCTGCCAGGCCGACGCCGGTATTGTCTACCTCAAGGACGGCGACCGCTTGAAGTTTGTCATCGTGCGCAACGACACTTTGAACATCGCGATGGGCGGCACGGCGAACAAAGAGATCACCTTCTCCCGCTTGCCGATGGTCATCCCCGTCTATGACGATGAAACCACACCCGGCGCCGAGCATCAGAGCATTGCCGCCCACGCTGCCGCAGATGGTGAAATCCTCAATGTCACCGATGCGTACCTGCCCGAAATTCTAAACGCCTATGGCCCCGGCATCTTTGACGAAAAAACCGATTACCGCTCCATTTCTTACCTGACCATTCCACTCAAAAACAGCCAGAATCAGGTCTTGGGCGTGCTCCAACTGATCAATGCCCAAGACCCGGACAACGGCCAGATTGTGCCCTTCGACCCGAATTTGCAGCAGATGATGGCCTCCTATTCATCCCTGGCGGTAGCCGCCCTGGAAGCTTACATTCGCGAGCAAAGCCTCAAACAAGAGATCCAACAACTGCGGATCGAGATTGACGAAGTCAAGCGCCAGAAGCAGGTCAGCGAGATTGTGGATACCGATTTTTTCCAGGATTTGCAGGCCAAAGCCCGCGCTATCCGCAGCCGCCGTTCGGGCACACCTGCGGCGGATAACCCGCCCGCTGCCGACGAGCCGAAGTCATAACCATTAAAAACCCGAATGTGTCTTCTTGCGCCCAAACCAGGTTTGGGCGCAAGCGGCAAGATGAGCCGAAGTCATCCAGCGCACTACTAACTTTTTGGAGCAGCGATCATGGCCAAAATTGTTTCCATTCATTCCTTCCGCCGGGGAACGGGCAAGTCAATTATGACTGCCAACATCGCTGCGCTCCTGGCGGCCGAGGGGCGGCGGGTCATCGTGCTTGATACCAACCTTGAGTCACCCAGCTTGCACATTTTGTTTCACCTGAACGAAAACGAAATCACCCACTCCCTCAATCAATATCTGTGGGGCCAGTGTTCCATCCGGGAAACTATCCATGATGTCACCCACCGCCTGGGAGCGGAGGTAAGCGGACAGGTCTTTTTCATTCCGGCCAGCACCGACATCAACGATATTAAACGCATCATCAAGGAGGGTTACGACGCCGGTATTTTGAACTACGGTTGTTACGAATTAGCCGATAAATTAGATGCAGATATTATCCTGATTGACACCCACGCCGGCTTAAATGCCGAAACCCTGGCTTCTCTCTCCATCGCCCATGTCCTGACTATTATTTTGCGCCTCGACAAACAGGATTATCAAGGCACCGGGGTTATGGTTGACCTGGCCCGTAAAATTGATATGCCGCCGCAGCGGCTGGTCGTGGCGAATGAAGTCCCCGCGAGTTATAACTTCGACTTGGTCAAAACGGCGCTGGAAAAAACGTTCGACTGTGAGGTTGTGGCAGTGCTGCCCCATTCTGATAAAATGATGGCCCTGGCCAGCAATCACATTTTTGCCCTGACCTACCCCCACCACCCCCTCACCGAAAAACTCAGGCATGTCGCTAACCGGCTGCTGGCTTAACTTTAATCCAATCGGAGCGATGATGATCAATCCCAACATTTTTCGAGAATTTAGCATCAGAGGAATAGCCGACCTGGAGCTGACCGACGAGGTGGTGGCGGCTGTTGGCCAGGCGATTGGCGCTTTTTTCAAGCAGCGCGGCGGTGAGACGCTGGTCGTGGGCCGCGATGTTCGCCACAGTTCGCCCCGCATCAGCCGTGCCCTGATGCAAGGACTCCGGCAAACCGGCCTCAAAGTCATTGATTTGGGCCTGGTCCCCACCCCGGTCCACAATTTTGCCACCGATTTTTACAGGGCCGACGGCGGGGTAATGGTCACCGCCAGTCACAACCCACCGGAGCACAACGGTCTCAAAATCCGCAACCGGGAGCGCACCCTCTACGCCGGCGAAATCCAGGAAATCTATCGCCTGGCTGCCGAGGCCGGGGATATTCCAGCGGCAGTAACGCCGGACCAGGTAGAACAGGCCGATATCCTGCCCATTTACCTGGAGCGAGTTAAGACCCAGGCCCAGCCGACCTTTGAGGCTTTAAAAACCTCAAAGGTCTTTAAAGTCGTCGTGGACGGCGGCAGCGGGACCAACGGCCTCATGGTGGCCGGGCTGCTGCGCGACCTCGGCGCTCAGGTGAGCGAACTTTACTGCGAGCCGGACGGGGCCTTTCCCCACCGCAGCCCCGACCCCACCGCTTCCGGCGCGCTGGCCGATCTGTCGGCGCGAGTTCAGGCCGAAAAAGCAGACCTGGGCCTGGCCTACGACGGCGACGGCGACCGGCTGGCCCTGGTGGACGAGCAAGGCCGGCGAGTCTTCGGCGACCAGATCATGATGATTCTGGCCCGCGATATTCTGCGCCAGGGTCCGGCCAAAATTGTCTACGAAATCCTGTGTACCCAGGCCCTGGCCGACGACGTGGTCGCGCACGGCGGCGAGCCGGTGATGACTCCCTCCGGCTACGCCTTTGTCCACGAAGGGATGCAGGCCAGCGGCGCAGCCCTGGGCGGCGAGCTGTCCGGCCATCTTTTCTGCCGTGCTCCGGAGTTCCGCTTTGACGACGCCATCCTGGCGACGGTCAAGCTGCTGAACGTGCTCACGGCGAGCCGGCGGCCGTTATCGGCGCTGGTGGCCGAGCTGCCAACCTACTATTCTTCGCCCGAACTGCGGCTGCCCTGCCCCGACACAGCCAAGGCCGGTGTGGTCGAGTCTGTCAAGCGCCGGTTTGAACAGGATCATCGCGTGGACACCCTAGATGGAGCGCGGGTCCATTTTGATGAGGGCTGGGCCCTGGTCCGCCAGTCGAACACCCAGCCGGTCATCTCCATGCGCTTCGAGGCCCACACCGCCGAAGCGTTGGCCGCTATCCAAAGCCGGGTGCAGCCCCTGGTTGAGGCGGAGATTGAGCGGCAGGGGCAGGGCTAAAAACTTTTTACGGACCTGAGCAATCAAAAAGGTGGGCCTTGACCATTTAGGGCAAATTCTGTAGGGGTTTTTCATTATTTGGTCAAGTCTAGCTGATATGGTAGGATTATAATGGGTCAGGAAGAAGCAAAGGTGTTTCATGGCCTTAACTTTTGAATGGGATGCGGAAAAAGCGAGGGAAAACCTCAGAAAACATAATGTCAGTTTTGAAGAGGCAAAGACTATTTTTGATGATCCTTTCTCCATCACCATAGCGGACCCCGAACATTCTGTTGACGAAGATCGTTACATTGATATTGGGCTTTCGACTAAAGGACAATTTCTAGTAGTGGTTTATACGGAGCGAGGGACGAATATTCGAATTATTAGTTGTCGCAAAGCAACAAATTTAGAACGGAGAAGTTATGAGCAAGAAAAATTTTGACCACGAGGTGATAAGCAACTTAGAAGATAACGACATCCAGCCTGAGTACGATTTCAGTGGGGGTGTGCGGGGTAAGCATTACCGAGCCTATCGTGAAGGCCACACTGTAAGAATTCATGAGGCTGATGGCACGGTTACCGTCCAATATTTTACCCTTGAAGAAGGGGCAGTCTTACTGGATCCAGATGTACGAGAATATTTTCCCGACTCAGAAGCAGTGAATCGGGCCTTGCGGGGTTTGATTGCCCTCATCCCTGAAAAACAGCGAGTTACCGAAATAGAAGCAGAATAAATTCTTAGATTCCGAGGATATTCCATGTCAATCCAGGCTGTCATCCTGGCCGGCGGGGAAGGCAAACGCATTCACCCGCTCGGCGTCAACAAACCTAAGGCGATGTTTGAACTGCTGGGCAAGCCGCTGATTCAACTGGTGGTCGAGAATCTGGCCGAGGCCGGCATCACCGATTTGATCATCATTACCGGTCCCAATCAGGAGCAAATTCAGGCCCACTTCGGCGACGGCGGCAATTTTGGGGTCAAGATTCAGTACGCCTACCAGGCCGAGCCGCTGGGCCAGGCCAACGCGGTCCAGCAGGCCGAGGGGCTGGTCAGGACCCATTTTTTTGTACTCAACGCCAACGATGTGTTTGAGCCGCGCCTGCTGCAAGAGGTCATGAATCGCGCTCAGGCCGGTGGGGCCAACCTGGCCCTGGTCGGGCGGAAGGTGAGCGAGCCGTGGCGCTTTGGGGTCATGCGCTTCGACTCCAGCGGGCGGCTGGTCGGGGTGATCGAAAAGCCGCCCAGGGGCCAGGAGCCGAGTGATGTGGCTGTGGTCGGCGTCTACTACTTTTCGCCCGACATTTTCCAGTGCATCCGCGATACGCCCCAAGGCCAAACCGACGACCAGTTCGAACGGGCCTACCAACTGCTGATTGACCGCGGCCAGGCGGTCCACGTGGAGTACGAGGGGCTGTTTGAGTCGTACAAATTCCCCTGGAACCTGCTGACCATCAACGATTTGCTGTTAAAGCAAAAAATCCAGGGCCGGCAAATCAGCCCAACCGCCAAAATCTCCGAGCTGGCCGTTATCGGCGATAACGTCGTCATCGAGGATAACGTGCGGGTCTTTGAGCACGCGGTTATTCGCGGGCCGGCCTATATTGGCGCGGGCAGCGTGATTGGCAACGGTTCGATGGTCTGGGGCGGCTGCTCGTTTGGCCCCGGCTGCGTCGTCGGTTTTGGCTCGGAGATCAAGCACTCCATCTTTGGCCGCAACGTCTGGACGCACCGCAACTACGTCGGCGACTCGATTATTTCGGACAACTGCTCCTTTGGGGCGGGGACGATCACAGCTAATTTCCGCTTTGACGAGCAGCCTATCGGCGTGAATGTGGGTGAGCAGCGAATCAGCACCGGCACGGACAAATTTGGGGTGATTATGGCCGAGGGCTGCCGCACCGGCTGCAACAGCGTTCTGGGGCCGGGCATCAAGGTTGGGCCGAACAGCATCGTCGGGCCGGGCGTGACCCTGCTGCACGACCTGCCGCCGAATAAAATCGCCCTGCCCAGCCAGGCCAGCTACGAAATCCGCGATAACAAGCTTGATTTGGCTGCAAAATCAAGGGATGAGCGGATGAAGAAATTAGATAAGACCCAGGGCTAACTGAATAGTATAGGTTTACGAGGTAAGAACAGGAATTTAAATGACGACCGACATCGCCACTTTTGCCGGCAAAGTTATCGAAAATGTCGAAAAAGTAATTGTGGGCAAAAGGGAGCAGATCGAACTGCTGCTGGCGGCGATGTTGTGCCAGGGCCACGTGCTGCTGGAAGACGTGCCGGGAACCGGCAAAACGATGCTGGCCCGCAGTATAGCGGTCAGCATGGGCAGCAGTTTCAAGCGGCTGCAATGCACGCCCGATCTGCTGCCCAACGACATCACCGGGGTGTCCATCTTTCTGCAGCACGAGAGCCGCTTTGAGTTCCGGCCCGGCCCGCTGTTTGTCAACATTCTCCTGGCCGACGAGATCAACCGGGCCACGCCGCGCACCCAATCGGCCCTGCTGGAAGCCATGCAGGAACGCCAAGTGACCATTGACGGTGTGACCCGGCCTTTGCCCCGCCCCTTCCTGGTGCTGGCCACCCAAAACCCGGTCGAGTACGAAGGCACCTTCCCGCTGCCGGAGGCCCAGCTTGACCGCTTTCTCATGCGGCTCAACCTGGGTTACCCCAGCCAGGAGGACGAGCGGCAGATTATCAAAAATCAGCGGCACAGCCACCCGATTGAAACCCTGGCCGCGGTGGTCGAAGGGCAGGAGCTGCTCAGTCTCAGCCAGCAGGTGACGGGGGTTCACATGGACGAGTCGCTGGAAGGGTATATTCTCGCCCTGGTGCAAGCCACCCGCACCCATCCCGACCTGGCCCTGGGGGCCAGCCCGCGCGGCAGCCTGGCCCTGTACAAAACCAGCCAGGCCCTGGCCGCCTTGCAGGGCCGCGCCTATGTCATCCCCGACGACGTCAAGAAATTGGTCTTTTTGACCCTGGCCCACCGCCTGATTTTGAAACCCGAAAGCCAACTGCGTGGCCGCACCAGTCTGTCGGTGCTGGCGGAAATTGTGGAACGGACGGCCCTATCCCTCGGCTAGATATTATAACGAAGCAGTTTTAAGAAATAGTCAAACGTGTTGCGTGTTCCGATTTTTTCCACAAGACGGAACATGCAACACGAGTGTTTGACGAGTTATTTCTTGAAAATGGCTTACAGAGTCTTAGTTCAGGTACGGTCGAGATGTTGAGCCAACCTGGCTTCGGTCGCGAAAAGGCGGCGCAAGGGGAAAAAGAGGAGCTTGAGCAAAAGCAGCAGCGGCTTAAAGGCCCAGTTGACCAGGCTGTTCAGATAATCCATTCCCTCGCCCAGCCACTGCAAGAGCGGGTCGAAGCGGCGCAAGAACTCGAAACGGGCATAAAGCAAACACGCTGCCAGAATACCGATAGAAATGCCGAATTTGATCAGGTGACTAAAGTGGAAGTCGTACAGATCGGCCAGAACCAATTCAATACCGATAGCCAGCACTAAAATATAGGCCGCCGGTTCCAGGATAGGATGCCGGCGGATCAAGTACGTAAAGATGCCGGCGGCAAAGCGCATGGTGATGATACCGAGGGCCACCCCGATCAAAACCACCCACAACTCATCCGAGAGGGCCACTGCGGCCACTACATTGTCAAGGCTAAAAGCCAAATCGGCCAGTTCCACATTCAACACCACCAGCCAGAAGCTCGCCGCCACGGCGCGATGGCCATGCGCCGCAGAGCTGCCCTCTTTCTCTTGCGCAACTGCCAGGTTCTCAAAGGCCAGCTTGATCAGATAAAACGCCCCCAGCAGCCGCAGCCAGGGATTGGCAATGACAAAAGAGGCCATCACCAGCATTAACCCTCGCCCCAAATAAGCGCCCAAAAGCCCAACCTTGAGGGCGGCCTGCTGCTGCATGCCCAGTACCTGGTCGGTAAATGGCTGCATAAACTTGAGCAAGGGCGGATAAGGCGTCGGCTCATGATCCGGCAACACCGAAACCATTGCCCCCAGAACTGCCGCATTATCTATAGAAAGAATACCTTCCAAAAAAATCAGTTGGATAATAATGAGAATGGGAGCAAAATAGGCGGGGAGGCTTGCTTCTTCAAAAAACATACAGTAGACTCTCTAAGTGCAGCTTGTGGCAGAAAAATTAAAGAGCTATTATAACCGAGACCTTGAGATTTTACTAACGAGTGACAATGAAGCAAACAAATTTTGGGAACGTGGTGGCTTTGGCCGGAGGCGTCGGCGGAGCCAAGCTGGCTTATGGCCTGTATCAACTGGTACCGCCGGAAAAATTAACCGTTATCGTCAATACCGGCGATGACTTTGAACATCTGGGCCTGCACATCTCCCCCGATTTGGATACCATCATGTATACCCTGGCCGGTATCGCTAATCCCGGCACCGGCTGGGGGGTAAAAGATGAAAGCTGGAACATGATGGCCGCTCTCGCTCGCTACGGCCAGCCCACCTGGTTCCAGTTAGGCGATCGCGACCTGGCGACCCATTTGCTGCGAACCAAGTGGTTGCGCGAAAACCGCCCCTATAATTGGGTAACACGCGAGTTGAGCCAACGTTTGGGCGTGCGCTGCCTCATTCTGCCGATGACGGAAAGTCTGGTGCGGACCATGATTATGACGGAACAGGGCGAAATGGCCTTCCAGGAGTACTTTGTGCAAAAACAGTGCCAGCCAGTGGTTAAATCAATTCGCTTTGCCGGGGCGGAGCAGGCT
Source organism: Anaerolineales bacterium (assembly GCA_015075185.1). Classification (GTDB taxonomy): domain Bacteria; phylum Chloroflexota; class Anaerolineae; order 4572-78; family J111; genus DSQQ01. The sequence goes on from JABTUW010000002.1 coordinate 396,472, forward strand.
CAGCCCAGCCGCGAGGTTGCCAGCGCTTTGCGCAACGCCGACGTGATTATCTTTTGCCCCAGTAACCCTCTCCTCAGCCTTGATCCCATCCTGGCCTTGCCTAATATGCGCCGGATTCTTGCCGCCAGCCGCGTCCCCAAAGTTGGCGTCTCGCCGATTGTCGGCGGGGCTGCCCTGAAAGGTCCGGCAGCCAAGTTAATGAATGAGCTGGGCCTGGAAGTTTCGCCAATCGGCGTTGCCCGCCATCTCAGCGATGTCTTGACCGGCTTTGTCCTTGACCAGGTGGATCAGGCCCACCAGGAGGCTGTTAGCGCCCTTGGGCTGCAAACTTTGGTTACCGGAACAATCATGCTCACTGATGAGGACCGCGTCCGACTGGCCAGGGAAGTCCTGCAGTTTGCCGGGATGTAAGCTAATTAACCTTGACGGACCAAGCAACCAACACAACGCGTAACGGTCAATTACTTTTCTCGATAGCGAAACAATTGACAATTAAAGGTTCCTCAAGTTTAAGCACCGGCACCATATAGTCTCCCAAACGAATGGCCATGTAGGCGCTTTCGCTGCCGTCAAAGCGCATGGCCCGATCCACTTTAATTCCCCACTTTTGGCCCAATTCTATAATGTTTTTAGCATGTTCGCGCAAGGTCAGCCCATACGAGGCGCTGATGAACAAATACTTGCGGTCTTTCGAAATCGCAGCGGTCAGCTTGGTCCAGCGCGTGGTCCGATAATGCTCCAAATTTTCTCTATCAAACCACTCATGCTCCGGGTTATAATCGTACCGGCCATTCCACATAAAAAGCGGCCCTCCCCCCCAGGAGATTGAAGTTCGCTCCCAGGCGGGACGGGTGCGGATAACGTCAATAAGAAAACGGTCGCCACGCTGGTAGAGCGCTGCTCGCCCCAGGTGGAAAAATAAATCCCGGCCTGTTTCGGTTTTGTTACTGCCGTTCAAACCATGATAGTCGGCTGTTGTCACCAGTAAGGATTTGGGCGACAAACAATAAGAGGGAGTAATGAGCGTTCCTCGATTGGATGTGGGAGGGATGATATTGCGCAAAATATAACCCGTCTCTGTGAGGTCTATCACTACATGGTGCACATTATTGAACACGATATACACAATTCCCGGCGCAATTTCATAAGTCTCTTGAGACAACGCAATTTCGCGCAAACGAGCCAGAGTTGCCCCATTTGCCGCCACCAGTTCATTTAATTGTGCAGTGGAGAGGATTTCATTTCTGGGACATACAAGGCAGTGCCGTCGAGTTGCCGGCGATTCCCGCAAAAACAAGTCGGGATGAGCGGTGGCCGGCGGTAACGGGACTGCCTGGGAGCCACAGCCGGCGGCATTGCAGCTATCAAGGTCGAGGGTTGGGGTGGGTATAAGCGTGGGGGTCGGGGTTTGGGGGGGAGTCGAGGGGGGCCGCTGTTGAACGGGAGTGCCAAGCTTCCGGGTGGACGAGGCCATGGCGGTCGGCGTTGGATTTCTCTCCATTGGCGTGAGCTGGATAACCTCGGCTGTGTGTTCCGGTGTGACCCGGCTGGAGACAAAAGACGAGATAGGAGACGCCATCTCCATCCCGGCAGACACCAACGATTGCCCGACCAGCACAATTACCAGGGCTACCCCTAGAGCAATAACAATACCAACAAAGATTTCTGTTCTGGTAATCCGAAATGTTTTCTGTTTATTTTTTGAATCACTCATATAAGCTTACAACTAAAATGAACGAAAGGAGACAGCAGGCATCAGGATAACAGGGGTGAAAAGGAATTTTGGTTCCCGTTATACCGGTCATCAACCCAAAATTTCAAAATGAGGCGGCGCTTGATGACCATCTTCGTGATGGGTGATTTCATTGGTGATAGTCGCCACTGAAACGCCCGCACTCACCAACGCCAGAAGGGCACAAGCGGCCATCATCCAGCGAAAGGCCTCCACAAAAGCCTCGTCAATCACCGCCTGAACTTGCGCCTGCACCTCCGGCGCAAGTTCAGGCGGGGCCGTTGCCCCGCCCAACTTTAACTTTTCTTCTTGCAGGAACAAACGATCCTGATTGGACAGAGGGAGTGATTGAGTCCGATCCTCCAAGGAAGCGCTAAATTGGAGCACCATTAAGGCTCCCAACATAGCTACGGCTAACATCGAGGCAATACGCGCGGCAGCATTGCTCAATCCAGAAGCCAAACCGGAAAGATGGGTCGGCACCGCGCCCAGAGCCACACTGGTCAGCGGCGCTACGGTGATGCCCAGGCCAATACCATAAAGAATGGTGGCTGGTAAAAAAGTTAACCAATAATTGGCTTTCACGCCAGGGATTATGTACAGAAAAAAGCCAATCGCAATCACCACTGGGCCGATAATCATCAGTGAACGCGGCCCATACTTGTCAGCATAATGCCCCGACCAACGAGACAGCAAGAACAGCAGGATAATGATCGGCATAAATGCTGCTCCAGTATTGGTCGCCGAAAAGTTTTGAATCTGCTGCAAGTTAAGCGGCAGAAAGAAGAAGACGCCGCTCATAGCAAAATAGAGAATAAACGTGATGAGGGTAATTCCGGTAAAGAGACGGTGTTTGAAGAGTTGAAGGGGGATCATCGGATGTTCGGTTTTGGTTTCAACAACGCCAAAAGCAATTAGGAAAACCAGGCTGGCCACCAGCGAAATCGGCACGGAGGGAGCGGCCCAGCCTCGCCGCGGTCCTTCAATCAGTCCAAATATCAGGCTGCCCAGGCCAATGGTAATCAGAACGGCGCCCAGCCAATCCTGGCTTTCTGGGATTTTTTCACTCTTGCTCTCGGGGACAAAGCGATGGCTAAGATAGAGGGTCAGCAGTCCCAGCGGCAAATTGATATAAAAAGCCGCCCGCCACGAGACATTATCAACCAGCCAGCCGCCCAGCAACGGACCGATAGCTGTCGTCAGGGGGGTAAAAGCCGACCACGTTCCAACCACGCGGCCTCGCCTTTCGGCAGGGAAGCTGGCATTTAAGATCGCCAGACAGCCCGGCAGCATAATTGCTCCAGAGATGCCTTGAAAAACACGGGCAGCCACCAACACGGTTAAATCGGTCGCCGCTCCGCACGCAACCGAAGCCAGGGTAAAACCGATCAGGCCGATGTTAAACAGTTTTCTGCGGCCATAACGGTCGCTCAAAGAGCCAGCTACCAGAATAGGGACACTCAAGAAGAGAATATAAATATCAATCAGCCATTGCAAACCACTCACCGAAGCATTGAAATCCTTTTGGATTTGAGGGAGAGCAACGGTGACCACGGTCCCATCGAGGAAAACCATCCCTGCTCCGATTACAGTGGCAGTCAAGATAAAATTACCTTGCCAGGGGGTTAATTGGGACGGCGACGTTATATTAGACTGAATATTTTGCACCGGTAAAGATTTGTCCTTAACTTAGCCAGGTGGTAAAAATTAATCACTGGCTGCTGGGAGTGATTAACACTAGCAGGTCAGTAAAAACCCAGGGGATTTTACCAGTCTCCGGCAGACCGCGCAATTTGAACCTACAGATGGCAAGAATATGCGCAATTGAGGCTGAATTCTTCCATCTTTCTTCCCGGCCGAAAGAACCTTAATCTTTACCCTAGGATCGTGGATTAAATCACTTGGGCGATCTCGTTCTCAAACTGACACGAAGCGTAGGAACGAGATTGCTGGTAAGGTATTTAACTCCTATTCCTTAACAAATATAAAAGCTCCGCATTGGAGCTTTTATAGGCTATGAGAACAAAATAAGACTTACGTGTTAAGCTTGGTTCCCCAACCGTAGAGGAAGAAATTAGCTGTTTGTTTAACCGTAACCGATAGGTCATAGGCTTTAAATCGTTCGGTTAAATCTATCGGCAAGTAATATACCTTGACAACTTGAAACTCCCGGCCATCCTTCAAACGGCGGGTGATTGTAGCATAATCACTCTCAGCAAATTGAGGTGAGGCCTTACGCTGGGCTAAAGTTTGGGTTACGCGGTCAATCATATCTTTAGATGTTGAGGTTGGCTCTGGTCGTGAATCGACAAAGAACAGTTTGCCTCCCGGTTTAAGCGCCCCGGCTATGGTGCCGATAAAATCATACAGCAGTGCTGGTGGCACGTGTGACAACCAAAATCCCATAAAAACTGCATCGTAGGTCATCACCGGTTGCCAATAAAACAGGTCCGTCACAGTATAGGTAACTTTGTCGCTCTGCACCCGGTAGCGGTTTAGTTCAAGCATTTCTTCGGAGCTGTCTACGGCGGTGACATGATCGGCTGTCTTAACCAGTTCCTGGGTCCAGATACCCGTACCGGCAGCCATATCTAAAACTTGCCCGGTCAGATTCGCTTCAACTAAGGCACGGCGAACTTCTTCAACTTCGCTTTCCCACTGCCGGGTATGTTCCGCTCCGTGATCATAACGCCCCCGCCGGTAGAACCACTCGTCGTACTCCTGAGCGCGGGCATGGTAGTAGGCTTTTTGTTCCTCAAGAACTTTTTGGAGAGCTTCGGTCATGTCCTTTCTCCACTTTCGCAATAAGAGGTCAGTATAACCGTTTGACCTCAGGTAATATTATGGATGATCTTTAACCTGGCTAATAGGGCCGAGATATCCGGCTCGCGCCAGGGTGACGGGCCGAAGGGATCGTGAGCCAATGGGTCGCCCAGCAACCCTCTAAAAACATTGCCCACGCCCAGCGCCAAGACATCCAGGTTATAACCACCTTCCAAAGTAAAAACAATTTTCCCCTGGCACAGTTCGCTTGCCAGATCAATTAAGCTCTGACATAGCCAGTGATAACCACTGAGACTGAGGCCGATATTGGCCAAAGGGTCATCCCAATGAGCGTCAAAACCCGCCGAAATCAGAATCAGTTCCGGTTGAAACCGGCGGAGAATTGGAAAAACCAGCTCACCATACAAACGCTTAAGTCCTTCATCGCTGACACCCATTGGCAAAGGGATATTCACGGTTGCACCTTTAGCCTTGCCTTCGCCAATCTCATCGGCTGCCCCGGTGCCGGGATAGTAGGGATATTCATGGCTGGACACAAACAGCACGCTCGGGTCCTCGATTAAAACATCTTGGGTGCCGTTGCCATGATGAACATCAAAATCAATAATAGCGACACGCTCCAACCCGTAATCAAAGCGTGCCGCCCGCGCCGCTACGGCGACCGTACTAAACAGGCAAAATCCCATCGCTCGAATCGGGGTGGCGTGGTGTCCGGGTGGGCGCACCAGGGCAAAACCATTATCAAGCCGGCCATCCAGCACCGCTGTGGTTAAATCCACAAGTCCCCCCGCCGCCCGAACTGCTGCCTCGTAGGAGAAGGAGTTAGTATAGGTATCAGCGTCCAGCATTCCTCCCCCATTACGGCTTACCTCTTCAACCCGCTCGATGTGGCGCGGGTGATGGCAGCGCATCAACTCCAGCCGTGTCACGGGACGGCTGGGAATATGTGTCAACCTGGGCAAAAACCCATTTTTGCCCAAGTAATCCATTATTGCAGCTAGACGATTGGCGCTCTCCGGGTGACCCGGAAAATCGTGCCGAGTAAAGATCTCATCGAAAACATAGCCAGTAGCCATGACTTCACCCATCCCCTCCCGTCTAAAGTGTAATCGGCTTAGGGCAAAAGTCAAACCAAGTCAATGGCCTGGAAAATGAAAAAGCCACCCCGAAGGATGGCTTTTGAAAAAAATACACGATTTCTAGCTGAATAAATAGCTTAGAGGTTACCAACGATATTGCTGAAGACGTTACCGACAACCGGGCCAAGCAACAGGAGGATAGCGATAACCACGATGGCGACCAGGACGAGGATGAGCGCGTATTCTACCAGGCCTTGACCTTCTTCACGTGGAAGAAACAACATGTTTTATCTCCTTTCTGTAAAATATAGTTGAACTACGTCTGAACCCAGAAAAATTTGGCTTTATGTTATCAAAACCAAGTAGCAGAGCAAGTAGCGGTGAGAGTGTAGTGGAAGTGGGGTTAGAGCAGGTGTGTACGGGTAACTTGTCGAGGTTGAAGTTATGGAAGATCAATTATTAAGTTCTAAATCAAGCTTAACACAATCACCATTTTTCTCTGGGTTCAACTCAACTGTCAACATCATACACCAATTTTGAATTTTTGTGACCCCCTGAAATTGGGGGTTTTTTGGCTAAATATGAATTTCGAAAGAAAAACTAAGAGCTAGGGCTAACAATTCGCATTGTATCCATCGCCATAAGCTGGTATAATTGTCAGGGTAATTATCCAAGGAGTTGTTTCTATCATATGGAAATTGTTAAAGATTTCGCCAGTAAAGTCATCACCAACGTCGAGAAGGTAATTGTCGGCAAGCGTGGACCGGTGGAGGCGACGCTGCTGGCCTTGTTATGTCAGGGTCATATACTGATTGAGGATGTGCCCGGTACGGGTAAGACAATTCTGGCTCGGGCTGTGGCGCTTTCGATTGGCTGTTCGTTTCGGCGGATTCAATTTACCCCGGATATGCTGCCCAGCGATGTGACCGGCGTGTCGGTTTTCAATCAAAAAACGCACGAATTTGAATTTCGGCCTGGCCCGGTATTTGCTCAAATCGTGCTGACTGATGAAATTAACCGCGCGACCCCCAAAACTCAAAGCGCCCTCTTGGAAGCGATGGATGAGCGCCAGGTGACGGTTGACGGTCATACCTACCCCATGGAAAAACCCTTCCTGGTCCTGGCTACCCAAAATCCCATCGAATATGAAGGCACGTTTCCCCTACCCGAAGCGCAACTGGATCGCTTCATGCTGCGCATTCATATGGGCTACCCTGACAAAGCCAGCGAAATCGCCATTCTGAGTGCTCAGCAGTTTACTCACCCGATTACTACCTTAGAGCAGGTGGTAAGCCAGGAAGAGCTTCTAGCGGCCCAGGAGGCGGTAAAACAGGTTTATGCCGACGACTTAATCAAAGAGTACATCATCAACCTGTCTACGGCTACTCGCAACCATCCCGACGTTTATCTCGGCGTGAGTCCGCGCGGTAGTCTGGCCTTGTATCGCACCGCTCAAGCGCTGGCCGCCATTCGCCAGCGTGATTATGTCATCCCGGATGATGTCAAGTTTTTGGCAGAACCCACCCTGGCCCATCGGCTGATTATCAGTCCGGCTGCCCGGATTAAAAACGTTGACCCCAAAGAGGTTGTCCAAGATATTCTTTCTTCCGTTCCCGTACCCGGTGCGCGGGTCACAAGCCGATAGAACGTGGTCGGGTAGCAGGCAACACCGGTTTTTATCTGACTACTGACTACTATTCACAGGAGAGCTTTTCTTGCGCAGCTTAGAACGAAGCTGGGTTCTTTTTTTGATGTGGCTGGCCGCCCTGGTTGGGGTACTGTCGGTGGGGCATCCACTCTTTTTCAACCTGTTTTATCTGTTTGGGGCTATTCTGCTGCTCTCTTACCTGTGGGCCTGGCTCAATGTGCACTGGGTGCGAGTTACCCGGCAAACTCACCCTCGACAAGTCCAGGTAGGTAAATTTTTTGAAGAACGGTTCGTCTTGGAGAATAGCGGCCCGCTGCCCAAATTGTGGATTGAGTTGAAAGATAATTCGGATTTACCAGGCCATCGCGCCAGCCGCGTTATTTCTAACTTAGGCGGCAGACGGCAGCAGAGCTGGCATGTCCGGACTCCTTGCTACCGGCGCGGGCGTTATACCCTGGGTCCTATCTCGCTTTACAGCAGCGACCCTTTTGGCCTGTTTTTACTCAAAAAGGATTTGCCTCGCTCATTCACTTCCCATGTGGTGGTTTACCCCATGGCCGTTGATTTGCCCGCATTTCAACCGCCGGTGGGTGAGCAAACCGGCGGTGAGGTGATGCATCGCCGCACCCATTATGTGACTACTAACGTTTCTGGTATTCGCAATTATGTACCAGGCGACAGCTTTAACCGGATTCACTGGGCCAGCACTGCTCGCACCGGCCAACTGATGGTCAAAGAATTTGAGCTGGATCCCATGGCCGATGTCTGGATTTTTTTGGATATGGAAAAACGGGTCCAGGCTGGCCTAACTTATGCTGAAGTACCGCCCCCTGTTTTGCCGGAGGTATATTGGGAAAAGCTGCCCAACTTCACCCTGCCGGCCAGCACCGAAGAGTATGCTATTGCCATTGCCGCCTCTCTCAGCAAGCACTTTTTAGCCCAGAACCGAGCCGTAGGCCTTATCACCTATGCCAATGCCTATCATCGTGAAATCGCCCAAAGCGACCGGGGCGAACGGCAATTGACCCGTATTTATGAGATGTTGGCCGTCACCCAGGCGCACGGCGCTCTTCCTCTGGCCGAAGTGCTGGCAGCCGAAGCTCTGCGCATGAATCGAAACACGACCGTAATGATTGTCACCTCGGCCATTGACGCGGAGTGGGTAGCCGCTGCCCGCCACTTAACCGACCGGGGCATCAGGACAACAGCGATCCTGATAGATCCGGGCAGTTTCGGGATGCCCTATAATTCCCTGGAAACAGAAATAGAACTGACGGCAAGTTATATTCCTCATTATATCGTTCATCAGGGCGACTCTCTCGATCAAGCCCTGGCTAACGTCCGCTCGGCACGCTAAAACATCCCTCAATTTTTGCCCAAGCGAAGGTTTTTTGCCTCAACGAGTATAAGAAGGTAACAAACCCTAAAAACCTTTTGGAGGTACGAGCGTGCAAAAAATATTAAATTTTGTCACTCGACTAACCCACGGCCGCTGGCAAGTTGTTCCCGCTCAGCAAGTTGACACCCTTCAAGCAGAAATAGAACGCTTGGAGAAGCATTTGGATCGCCTTCCTGCTCAACAAAATCGCCCCAAAGCTACAACCCAAGACCTGCAGAAATATCTGGATTTAGCCGGTTAAGGATTTTTGGCCGGTTATGCAACTTTTTTTAAGGGAAACCCCGGCCTAAAGTCAAAATAGGGTCTTGACATTTCGGCAAAACGTGTGATATACTGGCTAACGTAATCTTAAAGAAAAGGAGTGTGCAGACAATGTCTATATGCATCATCGTTCTCGCTACGATGCAACGACGTTCTAATGGCGGATTTACCGCTGTTCCTTGTCGTAGTGCGTCTGCTGACTCCGGGGTTTTAAGATAGCCGTTAGAAGCTAACCACAGAGCCGCAGACCACTACCGTCTGCGGCTTTTTTATTTGTCTCTTGGACAGGCTGTGCTTGTCCACCAAGCCGCAGTTCACCTATCTGCGGCTTTTTGTTTGTCCTTAAAAATATTGAAAAATAGGAGGGGAAAGATGGTCAAAAAAGCAAGCAACGCGCTCAGATTGCTTTGGCCTCGGAGAACTAATGACAAGTGGGGTCAGGAACAATGGCTTATACTCGATGTACTGGGTCTCAGGGGAATGGGCCGGCTGACGGCCTAGCTGTCAAATACAGAAAACTATTGTCTCACAGTCGAAGGATGGTTAGCTATGTCTCTGCAAGTTGAATATTTGATGCAAAGAGAAAAGTATCAAGACCTGATCCGGGTGGTGGAGCAAGACCGCTTGGTGCAGGCCGCCAAACTGCAAAATGCTGGTCAGCGAGGACTGCATCGAAACTTGGCCGCCTGGATGGGCGTCCAGATGGTTAAGTGGGGTTCAAAATTACAACACTATGGCTCGGTCCCGGCGGCGACTTCAACTTCTGCCGCGCACACCGAGTATTTACCCAATTAATGTCGCTAAGAGACGAGGACTGGAGGAGGCGATAATAGATTTCGCCTCCTCGCGTCAACGTGTCATAAGGAACATTCAAAATGCAACAGTCACTTTTATACCCACCTTTGGATTTAAAAAAAACCATTTCGTCCAATCGGCTGGTGGGGTTATGGGGGTTAATGAAAGGCTTTCGCCTGACTTATCTGGGCGCGGTGGTCAGTTTGGCGGTAGCAACTATCGCCAAAGCACTGACCTACCTGCTGCTGGCCTACTTTGTGGACGATATCTTGAATCAAGCGCAGCCAACGGTGCCTTTTTACCTCATTGCCCTGGGCTTTGTGGGTCTGGCCGTTTTTCAAGGCGGGTTCACCTTTATTTCTGGCAAATTGGCTGCCCGCTCCGCCGAGGGTGTGATTCTGCGGCTGCGCAACTACCTGTTTGATCATATCCAGCGCCTGCCCTTTACCTATCACGACCACACCCAAACAGGCGAGCTAATCCAGCGCTGCACCTCCGATGTGGATGCTGTCCGGCGCTTTTTTGCCGAGCAGGCCATTGAGGTTGGGCGAGTACTGATGCTTTTTAGCATCAACTTTGCCGCATTATTGTCTATCAATACCAGGCTGGCCTGGCTGTCTATTCTCTCATTCCCGATTGCCTTCATCTACTCCAGCCTGGTTGCGCGCAGAATTCACACGGTCTACGAGTCGCACCAAGAGCAAGAAGGGGTCTTATCGGCCACCTTGCAGGAAAATCTGACCGGCATCAGGGTCGTCAAAGCTTTTGCCCGACAGCAGTTTGAAATGAACAAATTTGAGCAGGCCAATTTTGAGCTGTACCAGCGGGGCCGGCGGCTGGTCAAATTGTTCGCCACCTACTGGCCGGTGCTTGAGACCATTTCCGGTTTGCAGATGGTACTGATTTTCTTTTTGGGCGCGTTGATGGTGATCGAGGGCACAATGACAATCGGCGACTATCTGGCCTTTGCCGGGTTGGTCATCTGGATTATCTGGCCCTTGCAAGGGTTGGGCCGACTCATCACCCAGACCTCGACTGGGTTAGTTTCGTACAATCGCCTGGTGGATATTATCCGCGAGAGTCGTGAGGAAGAGCGAGACGAGGAGGTGAGCCAACGAAGAAGCGAGGAGGCGAAGAGCAGAGAGGTGACAATGGTTACACAAGACCAACTGCGCCAAGCGACTTCAGCCACTTCTAATGGGTTGAATGGTAAAGTACCTCTAACGATACGCGGTGAAGTCGTCTTCAAGAATGTCTCGTTTGAGTACGACGCCAACACGCGGGTTCTGCACGACATTTCCTTTGCCGCCAAACCCGGTCAGATGGTTGCCCTGCTGGGGCCGACCGGGTCGGGCAAAAGCAGCCTGGTCAACCTGCTGCCCCGTTTCTATGGCTACACCGGTGGCCAGATTCTGCTGGACGGCCTGGAGTTGAGCCACTATCCCCTGCCCGAACTACGCCGGCAGGTCGGAATTGTGGAGCAGGAGCCGTTCCTCTTCTCCCGCACTCTGCGCGAGAACATCGCTTATGGCGTGCGGCGTGAAGTGACCCAGGCAGAGATCGAAGCGGCGGCGCGGGCGGCAGCCATTCACGACATCATTCTGACTTTCCCCGACGGCTACGATACGCTGGTCGGCGAAAAAGGGGTGACCTTATCGGGCGGTCAAAAGCAGCGCATGGCCATTGCCCGGACCCTGTTGAAAGATCCGCGCATTCTGGTTTTTGACGACGCCGTCTCGGCGGTGGATACCGAAACCGAAGCGATCATCCATGCCGCCCTGGAACGGCTGCGGCAGGGCCGGACTACCTTTGTGATTGCTCACCGCATCCAGACCGTCATGCGAGCCGATCTTATCCTGGTGCTGGACCAAGGTCGGATTGTACAACGAGGCCGCCACCACGAGTTGATGGCCCAGGAGGGCATCTACCGGCGGATTTATGAACTGCAATCGAGTATCGAGCAAGAGATTGAGGCGGCGAATATTCTGCCGGGTACAAATGGGCGAAAGGGTCATTGATAGTACTTGACTTACCCTTTGCTTATCGGGAATGTAAAACGTGAAACGTAATGCGTAAAAATCTTCACGTTTCACGTTTTACACATCACGTTTTAACAATCAAAGGACTGTTACCTATGTCTGACTTATACTTTGAAGAAGAAGAATTTACCAGCCAATTCAACGGGCAGACCATCAAGCGGATAGCCCAACAAGCCCAGCCGTACTGGAAGTGGGTTCTGGGCTTTTTGCTGCTGATTGGCATAGTTTCTTTGCAGGATGCCATCTTTACCTATCTCAGTAAATTGATTATTGACGAAGGCATTGTGGTCGGTAATCGTCCCAGGCTGATCCAATTAATTACCATCTACGCCAGTATGATCATCGTGCAAGCCAGCGGTGTGCTGGGCTTTATCTACCTGGCGGCCAATCTGGGCGAGCGCATCCAGTACGATTTGCGCCGGAAAATGTTCAACCACCTCCAGGCGTTGTCATTCTCTTACTTTGACAAAACGCCGGTCGGCTGGATAATGTCGCGGGTCACGTCTGACGCCGGGCGCATTGCCGATTTGATTACCTGGGGCTTGATTGACACCACCTGGGCCGTCTTGAACCTGACCGTGTCATTGGTGTTTATGTTCATCATCAACTGGCAGTTGGCCCTGGTCATGTCGCTCATCCTGCCGATTTTGATTGTCATCGCCGCGCAGTTCCAGAAAAGAATCCTGACAGCGTTCCGGCAGGTGCGTAAACTCAATTCGAAGCTGACCGGGGTTTACAATGAGAACATCACCGGGGTACGGGTGGTCAAGGCATTGACCCGCGAAGAGAAGAACCTGCAGGAGTTCGATGAGTCAGCCAGCCACCTCTACCGCTCGGCCTACCGGGCAGCCTGGCTATCGGCCCTGTTTTTGCCGACTGTGCAAATTGTGGGCGCGACAGCCCTGGGCGCGATTGTCTGGTACGGAGGCTGGCAAATCACCATCGGCGGGTTGACCGTCGGCGGGCTGCAAGCCTTTATTTCCTACCTGACCTTCATGCTCTTCCCGATTCAGGATTTGGCCCGGGTGTACGCCGAAATGCAAGGCTCGGTCGCCTCGGCAGAACGCATCTTTTCCTTGATTGACGCCAAGCCGGAGATTGTGGACCGGCCCGACGCCATTGATCCGGGAGCGATCCGCGGCGATATAGAGTTTGAAGACGTGGAGTTCTACTACACTCAGGACAAACCGGTGCTGGCAGACTTCAATCTCAGAGTCAAACAGGGTGAAACGATTGCCCTGGTTGGCCCGACCGGCGGCGGCAAGTCTACCATCGTCAACCTGGTTTGCCGTTTCTACGAGCCAAAAGCCGGGATCATCCGCATGGGCGGCCTGGACTACACCTCGCTGACGCTGCACGGCATCCAATCGCGTATCGGCATGGTGCTGCAAACGCCGCATCTCTTCTCCGGCACCATTCGCGAGAACATCCGCTATGGCCGGCTCGATGCGACCGACGCGGAGGTTGAGGAAGCAGCCCGTCTGGCCCACGCCCACGAGTTCATTGTAACCCTGGAAAAAGGCTACGACTCCGAGGTAGGCGAGGGCGGCAACCTGCTCTCGACCGGCCAGAAGCAGTTGGTCAGTCTGGCCCGGGCGGTGCTGGCCCAGCCGGACATCTTCATCATGGACGAAGCCACCAGCTCGGTGGACACGCTGACCGAGGCGCTGATTCAACAGGGCATGGAAACCCTGATGAAAGGCTGCACCAGCTTCATCATCGCCCACCGCCTCTCGACCATCAAGAAGGCCGACCGCATCCTGGTCATCGAGAATGGCCGCATTGCCGAGATGGGCAGCCACGCCGAGTTGATCCGGGCCAGGGGTCACTACTACTCGCTGTACACCAAGCAGTTCCGCCAGGAGACCGAACAGCAGCGGATTGACGAGGCGTTTGAGCGGGAGAAGATCCCGCTAACGATATAATCTAACAATAGGACAATTTTTTGGAATACAGAGATCACAAAGCCCTCACCCCCGCCCCTCTCACAGTGGGAGAGAGGAGTCGCGCCAGCGACGGGGTGAGGGCTTTTTACGAAGGAGGGAATTTGGTGGATATAACGTTGAGAGAAATTACCAAGGATAACTGGCGCGAGTGTGCCAAGCTGAAAGTCAGCCCTGACCAGGAAGATTTCGTTGCTCCCAACCTGTACTCCATCGCCGAGTCCAAATTCGAGCCGGAATGGACGCCGCTGGCAGTCTACTGCGGGGAAGCTTTAGTCGGTTTTACCATGTACGGCCGTGACGACCGGGATGACAGTTATTGGATCATCCGGCTCATGGTGGACCAGGCCTACCAGGGTCGCGGTTATGGCCGCGCGGCGATGGAACAGGTCATCCGGCAGCTCAAAGAAAAGCCGGATTGCCATGAGATCAGGATCAGTTTTGCGCCGGAAAATAGGCAGGCCGAGAAGTTGTATCTCGGCCTGGGGTTTGAGCATACCGGTCTTGTTGAGGAAGGGGAGGTAGTGCTGCGGTTGGGCGGGTGAGAGATGAATTACTTAATATACAGGTGAGGCAACGCCCAACTTCGAATATCACTATTCGCGATTTCCGTGCCTTCGAGTTTCTTGGTTTTCTCACTCCTGCCAAATATTTCTGTTTTATCGCAATAGCGCGGTGATTTGCCGGTAAAGGTCTGCACCGTTATGACCCGCCCGGTTTTAGCCTCGACCAGCCTGACGTCCTGCTTATAATAATATCGCTCTACCTTAAGAGTCACATTTGGGTCATTCCGAGAGCTGTAAGGACAGCTTTCAATAAACACCTCTTGGATCGGCTCCAGACACAGGACTAACTCTGTCTTAGTCAGCGAACCGGATGAAACTTCTCCAAGGAAGAATAATGGGTCAAGCTGCCACTCGCCGGAACTGTTTCTAACCGCTACTGCCGGATGGTCACCCGGTGTTACCGAATAGGGTGAAGCGGCATTGACCCATTTGCCCTGGCAAACATCGGCCAGGGGGGCAAACTCGTTCTGGAATTTTCTATACTGCATGAGCAAGTACCCCGCCAGAACAACCACTACCAGCCCTACTATCCATACGGCGGCAATAGTCACGATTATTTTTGGAGTTAAAAAGCTGTCTTCCCGTGTTTTCTCAAGTACGGCGAATTCCTGGATAGGGTTTGGACGGTATCTGATTCTTCGCCCCATACCAACCTCCTGAGTGAATTAGTTGATGGGAAATTCATCTTCAACTTCTATTCTAGTCCCATTGCGTGTGAATTCGGTTTGAATTTTTACTCGCAATAGTTCAGTTTTCTTCGATTTGTGGTGGTTATTCAAAAGTGGAACTGACCAATCTTTTATGTGGAAATTTACCAAAAAGAAAACAACCCACTTCTAATCAAAGGCGGGTTGTTTTTCGAAAGGAGGTTGATCATGAACACTTACCACAATATATCCAAAACGATCTTCATCGTACATCACTTTTGGGCAAGAGTGTACCCCAATTTTTGGGGGTATTTGTAAAAAGAGTGGGCCGATAAGCTGGCCCATTATGCATAAGCGGGAAAGAAATGCTTACTCGCTGTCCATATCATCAGGCCCTTGACCTTCCTCTACCAGCCGGACCAGTTCCCAGGTTCTCATATTCAACAACTTGGCCAGGCGTTGGATTTGTTCCCAGGACAATCCCCGATAAAACCCTTCATTCCGCAGCTTGTGCAGTCTCTCTGTAGACATTTCCAATTCGTGAGCGATATCCTGCCAGCCAACGCCAACCCGGTTCTGATATTTGATCTTGAGTAACAACTGGTTGAGTTTGTTGAACATCATTTTATCATGGCCGTTTAGCTTATCTTCTAACAGATCATAGGGCAACCGGGAGTTTTCAATAAAATCGAATATCTCCTCACTTCCTTTGAACCATTTTCCCTGCTGCCTGAAACGTAAAAACTTGCTATGAAGATAAGCCTCTACCTCTAAACTACCCTCAAGAGTTGCCAACAGCCTTAACGGGACAGGAGAACCTTCCTGCCAAGATTTTATTTGATCTACGTTAGCCACATAACCTATTTTGATCGGGCCGTCATCACCCGCCTGAATGAAGTAGATCATCGGAATTCCCTTTCGTAAAATTGATGGTAGTTTCTCCCGGTTTTGCCCGGCCGTATCCCTATAGCTGTTTAGACAGGATAGCAGTTGGTTATAAAGTTTTTAAAGTGCCCCTTAGCCCTTCGGGTCTGGCTACCGCCGGGCTTCTTTTAGGTTCTATGCCATTGTATCACGACTCTATTGTCGCTGACAATCCCCCAAAAATAATAAGGGCCGGCCCGCAGGCCAGCCCCGTGTCCTTCCCAAGGAGTCGACAATCTCACTCCGACGCCGTATCCAAAATCACCTCAAAACTTTCCAATTTACTGTGGCCCAAAAACGCCTCTCTGGGCAGCGTGCCCGACTGCGCGTGTCCTTTTTTGAAGGCCTCCGAATTGACCCAGGCCTCGAAATCGGCTTTGCTTTGCCACATGGTCAGCACAATGTAGGGGTCGTCGGCGTTGGCTGGGCGCAACACCTGATTGCGGACAAAGCCGGGCATCTTGTCCACCTCGCGGGCGCGGTTGGTAAAACGTTCCTCAAATTGAGCCTTGTACTCCGGGTTAACCGGAATCCGGTTCATGACAACAAACATCGTGGATTTTCCTTTCTCACTGGAATCATTAACTTCGGTATAGCTGATTCTGCTCAATATATTCTCGCACCGGCTCCGCCACCTGATAGCGAATGCTCCGCCCGGCCCGCACCCTGGCCCGGATATCTGAAGCCGAGACGCCGATAAGCGGCATCTCTACCCAATCGAGACGGGTCCTAAGGCCGGGGATCACTGCCTCCAATTCGGCCAGGTCAGGCCGGTACTCCGGCCGGTGAGCCACAGCCAGACGGCATAACGTCACCAATTCGGAAGCGTGATACCAGGTGGGCAAATCCACCAATGAATCCCCGCCGACGATCAAGATGCACTCCTCCGCCGATAACTCATACTGCTGCCGAATCAGTCGTACTGTATCAGTGGTATAATGCGGGCCAGGTCGTTCCAAATCCACCCGGCTCATGGCAAAACACAAATGACCGGCAATGGCCCGTTCGACCATGGCCACACGATGCCGGGCCGGTGTTTTGGCCAAATCCTGCTTGTGGGGCGGGGCGCCCGCCGGCACAAAGAGCACCTGGCTTAAGCCCAACCCATCCAACGCCGTCTCGGCCATCAGCAAGTGGCCTAAGTGGATGGGGTCAAACGTGCCGCCGAGAAGACCGAGCTTCATGGAGTAGGGAATAGGAGGTAGGGAATAAGGAGTAAGGAGTAGGGAGTAGGGAATAAGAAATAAGAGATTTCTTGGGAGCCGTTATTGGTAATCTGCAACTTGTCACCTGCTACCTGCTACCCTGTCACCAGGCCCACTCCAACTCTACATCGTGCAGAAACACGGTATCGCCCGGTTCAACGCCGGCTTCTCGCAGCGCATCGTGTACGCCCATTTTTTCCAGGATGCGATAGGCCCGCATGACTCCCTCATCCAGATTCCAATAGGTTTGAGCTGCCAACTGCTCGATCTTGGGACCGGTAACACGCCAGCCGTCGGGCAGTTTTTCTATCTCAAAGCTGTCCGCATCAGCCAGGGTAAAAACCGGCACTTCGTCCTCAAAGAGCGCCTCGCGCGGGAGTTGATCCAACTCGGCAAAAAGCTTGGCCACCAGCGCCGACACACCCTGCCCGGTAACCGCCGAGATATGCAGCGCCTCCAACCCCAACTCCCTGGCCCGTACCTGGACCGCCGGCCAATGCTCCCGGGCATCCGGCAGGTCAATTTTGTTTAAGACCACCAGTTGCGGCTTGCCGGCCAGCCTGGGGCTGAACAGACTCAGTTCCTCATTAATCTGCTCAAAATCCGCCAGGGGATCAGGAGCAGCCCCGTTGAGCAAGTGGACCAGCAGGCGGCAGCGCTCGACATGGCGCAAAAATTGAAAGCCCAACCCGGCGCCCTCGTGCGCCCCCTCGATCAAACCGGGGATGTCAGCCATAACCAAATCGCGGTGGTCCAGGGTCACGACCCCCAGATTTGGCTGGAGGGTGGTGAAAGGATAATCGGCGATTTTGGGCCGGGCTGCGCTGACCACCGACAACAAGGTGCTTTTACCCGCATTCGGCACGCCAATAATGCCGACGTCGGCAATCAGCTTGAGTTCCAGGGTCAGCCACAGCTCTGCGCCGGGCTGGCCGCGCTCGGCGATTTTGGGGGCCTGGTTGACCGCGCTCTTGAACGAGGTATTGCCCCGCCCGCCGCGGCCCCCGTGAGCAACAATGACCCGCTGCCCCGGCTCGATCAAATCGGCCAGCAGTTCCCCGGTTTCGGCGTGGCGGGCGACCGTACCCAGCGGTACGGGAATGACCGTATCCTCACCCATCGCCCCGGCCATATTCTTGCCGCCGCCATGCTCGCCCCGCTCAGCCTTAAAATGGCTGCGCTTTTTAAAATGGATTAGGGTATTCAGGTGCGGGTCGGCCTCCAAAATGACATCGCCGCCCTTGCCGCCATGTCCTCCCGCCGGCCCGCCGCGCGGCACATATTTCTCCCGGCGAAAGGCGACCACGCCATCCCCGCCATCGCCGGCTTTTACGTAGATTTTGGCTTCATCGAAAAACATGAGATCGAGTCATTCTCCAATCAAGCAATACATTCGACGGTATCATAGCCGGGTTTGCACTTTTTGCCAAAAGAAAGATTTCGCGACAGGTTGTTAAATATTTCCCTTAAAAGCCGGATTTTCCTCTTGAGAACCGCCCTCGTTTGTGATATAATGTACAAGAATCAACCCGCACCGGGTCATCCGCTTCTAATAGGGACTATCTTTTCCCTGCCGTTTTTTCTCAAAACCCTTCCCTGCTCCAACCATATCCCCTCGTGCCAAGCCGTTTTCTCGAAGGAAATAGCACCGTAGAAAGGCGTTGCTTATGGGCGCATACGAACTACCTGAACTGCCTCCTCCTGCTTCTACGGTAGGAGCGATTTACCCAATACTGCAATCAAGCGCCGGCAAAGGTTGGTCCGACCTGTTTGTGGCAAGCTACCGGCTGTCCCCTACACCAGAGATACTCGCTACACCTGAACAACAGTTCACTGTGGCCTCGATCTCTCTTCACCTAAAAGGGGAGCCTGGGGAGTTGCGGGTTGAGTTTGCAGGGCAAAAAGAGCGAGCGATTTCCTGTCCTGGTTATCTAAGTCTCAAGCCGGCAAATATTCCCACCGCCGCTAGTTGGAATATGACCTCCGTTCTTCTCCACGTCAACCTCACCCTCTCGTTGATCGCCACTACCGCCGCCGAAATCAGCAAAACCGACCCCGTGCGGCTGGATCTGATCCCGCATTTCAACTTTCAAGACCCGCTGGTGCAGCACATCTGCCTGGTCCTGCTGGCCGAGGTCGAGGCGGGTGGGCTGGCCGGCCGCCTCTACGCCGAAGCGCTGGGCCAGGCCCTGGCCCTGCATCTCCTGCGTAACTATGCCTCAGGCACGGCCACGCGCCCGCTGCCCCGGCACGGCCTGTCGGACAGTCAGCTCCACCGGGTGTTGGATTACGTCAACGACCAGCTTGACCAGAGCCTCGGCCTGGCCGAATTGGCCGCCGTGGCCGGCTTCAGCCCGGCTCACTTTGCCCGCCAGTTCAAGCAGGCCACCGGGCTGGCCCCGCACCAATATCTGATCCACCGCCGGGTCGAGCGGGCCAGGGGGCTGTTGGAAACCGGCCTGCTCACCGTCACCGAGGTGGCCCACCAGGTTGGTTTTACCGACCAGAGCCATCTTGATCGCCACTTTAAACACCTCCTGGGCGTTCCACCCAGCACGATTTTGCAATCCAGCAAGAACGTACATGCTTTGCGCAAGAACGTTCAAGGCTGACTCCTGCCAACTTTCCTACAATAAAGTTAAAACAAAAGTTACTGCTCAGGTTACGCAGAGCTTCACGGAGAAGACGCAGAGAAACACAGAGAAAAACTAGAAATTTCTCTCCGTGTATCTTTGTGCGGCCTCTGCGTATCTCTGTGACCTGTGCAGTTGCACAAAATTGGATCATCTGGGGTTAGGGATACCGATGCTCGGCTTGGACAGCCTGACGGATAACGACAAAACACGCTACAACCGGCAGATCATGCTCTGGGGCGAAGCGGCGCAGCGGCGGCTCAAAGCGGCGTCGGTATTTGTGGCCGGGGCGGGCGGGCTGGGCTGCCCGGTCTCGACCTACCTGGCCGTGGCCGGGGTGGGTCAATTGACCCTTTGTGACGGCGATAACCTGGAGCTGTCCAACCTTAACCGGCAAACCCTCCACCCCGACCAGCGGCTGGGCCAGGCCAAGGCGGTGTCGGCCGGGCTGAGTCTCCGGGCATTGAACCCGGCCATCAAAATTGTGACCTATGCCGAGCGGCTTGACGCGGGCAACATTGACCGAATCGTCGGCCGGCCGGATATTGTCGTCGGCTGTTTTGACGATTTTGCCGCCAAGTACCTGTTGAATGACTACTGCCTCAAGCGCCAGATTCCCCTCGTTCACGGCGGCGTGTGGGGCACGGTCGGCCAGGTTGCCTTTTTCCAGCCCCCGGAAACGGCCTGTCTCCAGTGTCTTTTCCCGGAACCCCTGCCCGATGAAACCCTGCCGGCCCTCGGCGTCACCACCGGGCTGGCCGGCTGTATCCAGGCCATGGAGGCCCTGAAATTTCTCAGCGGCATTGGCGCAACCCTGACCGGGCGGCTGCTCACCTTTGACGCCGAAGAGATGTTCTTTTTTACCAGCGACATCGAGCGCAGGCCGGCCTGTCCGGCTTGTGGCGGGCATAGTTGATAAAGGACAAGGCGTATGAAACTACAACTGGCTTTGGATGTATTGCAAGTAGAAGAAGCCAAAACGGTGCTGGCCGAAGTGGCAGATGTGGTGGACATCATCGAAATCGGCACGCCGCTGTTAGCCCAGGCCGGGTTACAGGCTGTCAGCGAGATAAAAGAGATTTACCCCGAGGTTGAGGTTCTGGCCGACTTAAAAATTATTGACGCCGGGAAGCTGTCCGCGCAAATCGCTTTTGAGGCCGGGGCCGACTTGGTCACCGTGCTGGGTTTGGCCGACGACGTAACGATTCAGGCCGTTTTGGGCCAGGCCCGTCAATATGAGAAGCAAGTGGTCGTGGACCTGATTGCCGCAGCCGATGTCCAGCACCGCGCCCGCGCTCTTGACGCGCTGGGCGTTGATTATATCTGCGTTCATACCGGCCTGGATCGGCAGGGTCAGGGCGGGCATCCCCTGGAAGAGCTGCAGCTTGTCCGGGCGGTTCCGCTCCAAACGGCCAAGCTGGCGGTGGCCGGGGGCATCAAGCCTGGCACTTTGCCCCAAGTTGTGGCTCATCAACCCGACATCGTCATCGTGGGCGGCTACATCACCGGCCACCCTGACCAAAGAAAAGCGGCCCTGGCCATAAAACAAGGCATGAATGGGCGGCAGCCGGCCAAAACGCTGAGTCAATGGCTCAGCGAGTTATTCATGGTTCCCTGGCTGGGGCGCTGGGTCACAGCCGTCGCCAGATTAGGAGAAAACGGTGAACCTGCAAACCTACACCGGCCAGATTTTGGCCGAACTGCAAACAACGCTGTCGCAGATATCCGGCGAGCAGGCTAATCAACTGGTCGAAGCCATAACCACCACCCCCAGAATCTTTGTCGCCGGGGCTGGCCGGTCGGGCCTGGCAATGAAAGGCTTTGCCATGCGGCTGATGCACCTGGGCTTTCCGGTGTACGTGGTGGGAGAGACTATTACCCCCGGTATCTCCGGCGGCGATTTGCTGTTGATCGGTTCAGGCTCCGGTTCGACCGGCAGCCTGGGGGCGATGGCCAACCGCGCCCGGGCCACTGGCGCGAGGATTGTCCTCATCAGTACCCGGGCCGATTCGCCCATTGGCCAGGTGGCCGATATCGTGTTGACCATCCCGGCCTCGACCCCGAAGGCCGGCAGTTCCCCTAATCCTCAGTCTATCCAGCCGATGGCTTCATTATTTGAGCAAAGCCTGTCGTTAACCCTGGATGCGTTGATTCTGATGTTAATGTCTGAACTTAAGGTAGACTCTGAGGTGATGTTTAGCAAGCATGCCAATTTAGAGTAGATCACCACGAATCCAGAGGATTCTGATGCCAACTTTTATCTCAGCGCTTCACGGTTTGATGACCATTACTCCCGGATTATGGAACCTTGTTCGAGGAAATCCGTTTCTCTTTAGTATCAACGTGTCCAACGTGTGTCCGATAAATTGTGATTGTTACTGGCGGATTGGCGGAGAGGAAGCTAAAGGCAAAGAATATCAACTGGCCGAAGAGGAAATGACAGCCTATTTCTATGAAATGAAGGCGCGCGGCTTTATCTGTGTTTTCATGATTGGCGGTGAGCCGTACACCCGCCCTGCTTTGCTTGAGAAGCTGGCCGGGATTCTTCCTTTAAGCGTGGTGGTGACCTCTGGCACCACACCCTTGCGCCACCTTAAGGATACGATCCATCATATCTCCATTGATGGTGCGGATGCAGAAACTCACAATCGCGTACGCAAGAGTGTGGGTCTGTATGAACGGATTATTAAGAATGTGACCAGAGCCCGCCAGTCATTCTCCCCATTTTCGGTTTATCTCCACGTCGTTCTCAATTGCCTCAATTACCGCCAAATTGGCGATATCTTAAGGGTCTGGTTTGAGAATGGGCTGGCTGACGGCATTTCGGTCAGCACCATGACCCCTATTGGCGAAGCCGACCGAGATATGCGGCTCACGGCGGAACAACGATATTGGATCGTGGATACCTTACATCAATTAAAGCAGGAGTATCAGGGCTTTCTGACGAACACTGAGATTATGATTGAGATGTTGCGACCAGATTTTACCCAACATTTGACTCCTGAGAATTGTAAAAGCGCCCGGCATTTTTGGGCGTTTGATGCGGCGGGTCAACGGATTCAGCAGTGTATCTTTGGCCCAAAGGCCGATTGCTCTCAATGCGGTTGTTATATGACGACTCTGGCCGAGAGTTTAACCACGCCAAGCGGAATTATTTCGAATGTCCAGTCCGGTATTTACTGGGCTAAAGAATCCAGAGCGCCGGTTTACCGGAGGCGTCACATGCCTGCCGCACCCCATCAAGAATGAAAAGTGATCAGTGAACAATCATCAGTTACCAGTTCAACTATTCTGAAAAATGATTTGCTTCGCACTCTCTCAGCTGATGGAAACAAGCAAATAGAAATTATTCACTCGAAGAAGATAGACCTCGCAGGTTTTGAAAACCTGTGAGGTCTGCCTAAAATCTGGGGCAGCCTCCGTCATCAACGTTTAATCGCTTCCCTCGTCCATCTTGTGCTATAATGGAGTTCGACTCAAATGAGATCAACTCACTGCACAAAGGACAACTCGTGGACAAAAAGCTCACCCTTTCTGCCCTGCAACCCACCCAACTCCTCACCACCCTGTTTGACCAACCCTATCTTTTATTAATCCTGGCGACATTGTTTTGGTCGGGCAACTTTGTCCTGGGCCGGGCGGTGCGAGCTGATGTGCCGCCCATCGGGCTGGCCTTCTGGCGCTGGTGCGGCGGGTCTATCCTGGTGATGGGCTTTGCCTGGCCCTACCTCAAGCGCGATTGGGAGCTGATCCGGCAGCATTGGAAAATAGTCCTGCTGCTGTCAATTCTGGGGGTAGCCTCGTTTAATACACTGGTTTATACCGGCCTGCAATTTACCACGGCCATCAACGCCCTGCTGATGCAGTCCGCCATGCCGGTGCTGATCGTTTTGATGTCATATCTGTTCTTCCGTGAAACCGTCCGAGCCATTCAGGGGGTGGGTATTCTGCTTTCGCTAATCGGGGTATTGACTATTGTCGGCCAGGGCCGCTTAGAGGTGCTCACCTCCCTCTCGCTCAACCTGGGCGACCTGTTAGTTTTTATTGCCGTCGCCCTATATGCCGCTTATTCGGCTTTGCTGCGCCGACGCCCGCCAGTACACCCGCTCAGTTTTATCGCGGCGACCTTTATCGCTGGCACAGTAATCTTGTTACCATTTTATCTGTGGGAAAACGCGACAGGCCAAGTGATGTCTGTTGATGGGGTGACGCTGCTCACGGTTGGCTACGTGGCTATCTTTCCCTCTATTTTGGCCTATCTCTTCTATAATCGGGGGGTCGAATTGGCCGGAGCAAATCGAGCGGGTCTATTTGTCCACCTGATGCCTGTTTTTGGCAGCATTATGGCCATTTTGTTCCTGGGTGAACGTTTTGGCTGGTTTCATGGCGTCGGCATTTTGCTGATTCTGGGGGGTATTCTTCTGGCCACCCGCCCCCAACCGCAGCCAAGAAAAGAATAAAAGGCGATGACCGGACACACATATCTGAAGGAAGGTGTTTGATGATCTTTCACATTCGCCCGGCCCAACTTAACGATGCCGCTGCCCTGGCCGATCTCCTGACCGGCCTCGGCTGGTTTCAGCACTACTTCGGCGACGCTCCTGCAGAGGTTATTCAGGAGCGAGTCCGGCAAAAGCTATCCCTCAATCTGACCGACAAGAGCCACTCGATTTACGTGGCCGAGTCCTCGGAAAGCCGAATTGCCGGTTATGCGGCGGTTCACTGGCTGCCCTACCTCTTCCTGCCCGGCCCGGAAGGCTTTGTCTCCGAATTATTTGTGCAGGAATCCGCTCGCGGGCAGGGTTTGGGGGGCCGGCTGCTGGCAGCAGTGAAGGCAGAAGCCATCGAGCGGGGCTGCTCCCGTTTATCCTTGATTAATATGCGCAGCCGGGAATCGTATCAGCGCGGCTTTTACGGGCAGCACGGCTGGGAAGAACGGCCTGAGGCAGCTAATTTTATCCTGCGCCTGCCCCAGGCAAGTCAGAAATAAATAAAACAACTCAAGTTGCCACCATAGGCTGATTTTTACCGCAGAGACGCTGAGAGCGCAGAGGTAAAATAGAAAAACTCTGCGTCCTCTGTGTCTCTGCGGTGAATCTGGGGTTAATGGTAACGGGGTAGCAACTTGGGTTAAAATATTAGGTCAACGCTTCAAAAGCCACTTTGGCGGCTCGCGCTCCCTCGGTACCCGGCGAAGGCCCGTGCAGCGCCTGCAACACGGGCGCGGCCTCCGGCGGAAGCTTCTCATTTTTGGCCAGGATTTTGAGTACGTGATCCGCCCCTTCACGGACCCGCACCGATCCCCCGTGCTCCATCAGGGCTTCGAGGAGCGGGGGCAGTCCGGCCCGTTCCGCCCGGATAAGGCCCTCGGCGGCCATCCAGCGAATGCCGGGGTCATTGTCCTCCAACGCCTTGACCAGGGCGGGCGCAGCCCTGGGATCACCGATTTCGCTCAGAGCCTTGGCCGCCTCCCAGCGCACGTGCGTCCGTTTGTCTGGCAACAACTCAATCAGGTAAGGCACAGCCGGTGGGCCGATTTCCACCAGTTCATCACGGGCGCGCTTGCGAGCCAGGCCATCCTTGCCGGTTAAAGTGGTTATCAAATCACGGATCTCACTCATCGTTTTCTCCTTTCTGGTTCCTTATTTCAAAATAGGCGACGATTCCCGTTTAGAAAACCACTCCCTCTAAGAAAATAGTAGACAGTAGACAGGGAATTAATGGACTCTGCTACTTTGCTACCTGCTACCTCTTCATAATCGGTGGCGTGCCGTTGGCTCGTGAACACTCCTTTTAATAGGGTAGCATAAACCCCTTAGAGCGCCAAAATGAAGTTAAGGCGTTTTGGTCAGCCAGACATTGACGCTGCCAAGAGCAAAAATCGCTCCGTCCGCCGGCCTGAGATCGTAGACCTCAACCCGGCCCGGCCCGTCCTCGGCCACGTTAAACTGCACAAAACCGTCAAAGGCATTGACTTGCCCGGCTTCGCCCACCACCTGGAAGACGCCCTGGCTAAGCTGCTGCCCGGCGGCGTCAAAAATGCGATAGTTCAGATTGCTCTCATAGGGCTTGTTGCTGGTTTTACCTCGCACCTCTACCGGACTGCTGATGCTGGCGTAGGGCGCGGGGTCGTCAATCGTCACCGTGTAGCCGTCGGGATCGGCCAATAGCTGCACCGCGACGCTGTCTATGGCAATAATAGTCCCATCGGCGCTGCTTAGTTCGGCTACCTCAATTGTGCCGGGACCATCGGCAGCGACCTGGTAAGTGGCGGGGATGGCAAAGGTAGCCGACCCGCCCAGCCGGCCCACCACTTCAAACGGCGCCCGGCCAACCTGATTACCGCTGGCGTCCAGTACCCGATAAACCAGGCTACCCCGGAAGGGATACTGGCTGGTCGCGCCGCGCAGCTCGAAGGGGAGGGTCAGAGTTGCTCCCGGCTGTGGCGAGGCAATGGTAATGACCTGCTGGGCTGCCAGCGGGTCGGTAATCTCCAGGTTTTCCAGGACGGTGCGCACAATTGTCTCGGCCTGGGAGCTTTCCGAGAAAATGCTGACCTGATAGATGACCTTTTCGGCCACCGTCGCCGCCGCCACCGAGGCTTTGCCGCCGTCGTCGCGGGTATAAATGGCCCAGGACCGGCCGCCCAGTTCGTCGGTGATGAGCTGCCCGCCCAAATACTGGCTGGTCAACGACTCCAACGGCACTCCCAAACTTCGCGCCACGCCGACCAGCGGCTCATTCCCCGGCACAGTGGTAAAGTTGACCAGGCTGAACAGGCCGGCGCTCCAGGCGTGGGCAAATAGGGGATCGGCGCTCTTCACCGCCGGCCAATTCTGGGGGACCACGGCCCGCACGCCCAATGCTTCAATTTCCACCGGCGTGAATGACAAATTACCCGCAGTGATAATGTTCTCCCCTTGTAAGCCGGGAATCCACAATTTTTGCCCTACTTCAATTAAATCAGGGTTGGCAATAGCGGCAAACGTGTTATCTTCGCCGGCTTTCGCATTGGTCGCCTCGATAATGGTCGGGTAGGCTGCGGCGTCGCCAAAATATTTCTCGGCAATTTTGCTGAGCCAGTCCCCGGCCTGAACGGTATATTCCGCCCCACTAACGTCCTGGGCGCGGGTCAGGCTGGCGGTCAAGAGCATCAGCCCGCCGAGTAACACCAGTGTTTGCAGTATGGTTGATATTTTGACCATGATCCCATCTTCTTTAGCTTATAAAATTTGAATGTCCAAAGCCATTATAGCCCGTCTTTAATTTTAAGCCATTTTGTTGGCATTGTCAGCCCGCTCGGGATATGCTACAATGTAAGGGTTATGGTCTACAAACCAGGCCTCGAGTCTGATGCTGATAAACTCAGGCGGCGCAACCGCGAGCTATCCATCCTCAATGCCATTGCCGAAGCCCTGAACCGCGAAGTAGATTTGGACCAATCGTTACGGACAGCCCTGGCCCAAGTGGCTGAGTTGTTTGGCCTGCGTACCGGCTGGATTTTTTTGTTCCCCGACGAAGGCGGCGCCCCCTACCTGGCCGCAGCGCAAGAGTTACCCCCGGCTCTGGCCGAGGACTCGTGTGCTTTGATGGAGGGCGGCTGCGCCTGTCTGGACGCCTACCGTCATGGCGGTCTCGACAACCGGGAGCGGGTCAGTGTGATTACGTGCAGCCGCCTGGAAGAGTTAACCAGCGGCACCGACGGCCTGCGCTATCACGCCAGCATTCCCCTGTATGCCCAGAAAAAGCGGCTGGGCGTGCTCAACGTGGCCAGCCCCGAGACGCGCTGGTGGGAGCTGTCGGCGGACGACCTGCGGCTGCTGCACACCGTTGGTGATTTATTAAGCATTGCCATCGAACGGACCCGCCTTTATGCCCGCAGCACCGAATTAGGCATCATCAAGGAACGCAACCGGCTGGCCCGCGAAATCCACGATACGCTGGCTCAGGGCTTGACGGCTGTCACTCTCAAACTGGAAACCGCCGACGCCCTCTTGGAAGCCGAGAGCCATCCGGCGCGAGTGCGCCAGGTGGTGCAAGAAGCCCTGGCCTTGACCCAGGCCAACCTGGAAGAGGCGCGCCGCTCGGTCCTGGATTTACGGGCCGCGCCCCTAGAAGGGCGTAATTTACCCAATGCACTGGCCGCGTTGGCCCAAACGTGGACAGCCCAAACGCAGCGGCCGGTCAGCTTTGCCGCTCCGAGCGGTATTCGGCCCTTACCGGTGCGGCTTGAAGTGGGTCTCTACCGGATTGCCCAGGAGGCGTTGACCAACATCGCCCGGCACGCCGAAGCCAATCAGGTCAACATTGAATTGGCGGCCACACCCACCGAGATCCGGCTGACCATCGAGGATGACGGTCAGGGCTTTGATCCTACGGACGTGCCGCCAGGGCGTTATGGCCTTATCGGCTTAAACGAGCGGGCCAGGCTGTTAGGCGGCAGCTTGCATCTAAAAAGCTACCCCGGCGCCGGCACGCGGATTGAGGTTACTATCCCGTTGAATTAGCAGACCAAAAGAGGGCAAAAAAACAAGAGGGACAAGTTTCATCATGACAAACCCAATTCGCATCTTAGTAGCCGACGATCACCCGGTGGTCCGCGAGGGGCTAGTTGCCATCCTCAGCACGCAGCCGGATTTTGAGGTAGTCGGCGAAGCTGGAACCGGCCCGGAAGCAGTCGAACAGGCCTTGGCCCTTCAGCCCGACGTGCTGCTGCTCGACCTGGAAATGCCCGAGATGGACGGCGTCGAGGTCCTGCGCCGGTTGAGCCAGGCCAACCCCGCGGTCCAGGTCATCGTTTTCACCGCCTTCGATACCGATGAGCGCATTCTAGGCGCGGTGCAGGCCGGGGCGCGGGGCTATTTGCTCAAAGGGGCGCCGCGCAAAGAGCTGTTTGATGCGGTGCGGGTGGTGCGAGCGGGCGGGTCGCTGTTGCAGCCCGTGGTCGCCTCCAAGTTATTATGGCAGGTCAGTCATCAGAGCCAAGCGAGCCAGGCCGAGACGCTGACCCCCCGCGAACTGGAGGTTTTGCGCCTGCTGGCCCAGGGGCTGCAAAACAAAGAGATTGCGGCCGAGCTGGTGATCAGCGAGCGAACGGTTAAATTTCACGTCAGCTCGATTATGGGAAAACTCGGCGCGGGCAACCGCACCGAAGCTGTGACCCTGGCCGCACAACAAGGGTTGATTGAACTGTAGCGCGCCGACCGCCGACGGAGGACCGCTGACCGCCGCCTATCTATCTTGGTGCTTTCTTCGTTAGCCAGAGAGAAGCTATAGCGGCGCTCGGCGGTCAATGGTCAGCGGTCAGAATAAGCTATTAACTTTGAAAAGGATTTAGCCTACTCTATGAGCATTCCTCTTAAAAATCGCCGGGCCATCGAGCAGATGCGGGCTTCGGGGCGGCTGGTGGCGGAAACTTTTGCCCTGCTGGGCGAGCAGATCAAACCAGGCGTGCGCCTGCAGGAGTTGGACCGCCTGGCCGAGCACTATTTGACCCAGCACAAAGCCAAGCCTTTATACAAAGGCTATCGCGGCAATCCGCCCAAGCATCCCCCTTTTCCGGGGGTCATCTGCGCCTCCGTTAACAACGAGATTTGCCACGGCCTGCCCAACGAGCGCATGTTGCGGGAAGGGGATATTGTGGGTATTGACATTGGCCTGAGATACAACGATTGGTGCGGGGATGCCTGCGTAACCTATGCCGTGGGCCAGGTATCGGCTGAAGCGAAGCGGCTGCTGGATGTAGCCCAGGAATGTCTGCGGGTGGGCATTGTCGCCGCCCAACCGTTGAATTTTCTGCACGATATCGGTGAAGCTATTCAAACCTATGCCGACAGCCAGGGCGTGTCGGTGGTGCGGGAATGGGGCGGGCACGGCCTGGGCAAAACCCTGCACGAACCCCCCTCGGTATCGCATGTGCGTGAGGCGCAACGCGGTCCCCGGCTGCGGCCGGGCATGGTCTTCACCATCGAGCCAATGATCAATACCGGTCAACCGGAGTGGCAACTCCTGGACGACGGCTGGACCGTCGTCACGGTGGACGGCTCACTCTCGGCCCAATTTGAACACACCATCGCCATCACCGAGCATGGGCCGGAAATCCTGACCCAACTCTGAAAGGAAAGTTTATGCGCTATTTGGTGACGGCTCGAGTCAAACCTGGCCGGGCCGCAGACCTGCTTGAAGCCATCGAAAGTGAGACGCTGGGCTGGGGTTCCATTGCCGGCGACGAGTATCTGCGCGACATGGCCCAGGCCCGCCTGGTCGAAGATGGCACCATCCGCTGGGTTGAAGTCTGCTTTTGCGCCACCCCCCTGGCCGAAGAGCGTCCCTATTGGGAAGAATATTTTGAGCTGGTTAAAGTTCAGAATGCTCACGACCGGCGCCGCTGCCGCGACGTGAGTGGGGTCGAGCCGTGGGCCTGCTCCGACTGCGACTGCACCGAACGGCTTGAAGCGACAATGGCCGGCTGGGGCCAGCCTTTCCTCACGACGCTACGAGTCTTCTTGGAGCAAGAGCCAGCTTGAACGTGATTGTTCATTTCCAGATATTACTCAGTCCCATGTCATTTCGAGGCCATAGGCCGAGAAATCCCTGAAGTGCTACATAGGTATGAGGGATTTCTCCCTTCGGTCGAAATGATATAGCAGTTACCACTTCCGGGTATCTTTGCATCCTGATGTCTTTGCGCTAAAATTGTCTGGCTTAGTGCCAGAACGCCAATAAATTTTCCGGGGAGATTGATGTGACCAAACTGACCCGCAAACAAATCGAAGATCACTTAAAAGTAATGGGCTATATTACACTTCAAGAACATGACTTGCAGGGCCTTGACTTAAGTGGGGCCGATCTGCGCGGCGCTAATTTGAGTGGGGCTGATTTGAGCGGCGCTAATTTAAGCAAAGCAGCTTTAGCCGATGTCTTTATGCTGGACATCAATCTGAGCGGCGCTAATCTGACCGGGGCGGACCTGACCGAAGCCGACTTCAGCGGCATGGCTGTCCTCGACGGGGCCGACTTGCGCGGGGCGATGATGGAAAGGGCTAATCTGGAAGGAGCCAGTCTGTGCGAAACCAACCTGGGCGGGGTTAATTTGAGCCAGGCTAACCTGACCAGGGCCAACCTGAGCCGGGCAACCTTGAACGGGGCCGGCCTGTTGCCTGCCGCCAACCTGACTCAGGCCAATTTAGCCGAAGCTCGCCTGGATGATGCTCATCTAAGGGGGGCTACTCTGCGCGGGGCCGATTTACATGGGGCCAGCCTGAACAGGGCCGATTTAAGCGGCGCCGACCTGCGGGGGGCCATCCTGCGCCAAGCAGATTTGAGCGGAGCCAATTTAGTCGGAGCTGACCTGGGCCGGGCCGATTTGCAGGAGGCTAATCTGTGCGGGGCTAACTTGAGTCAGGTTACCCTGCGGGGGGCCGGTCTGCGTGACGCTAAATATGACCAATATACCCAATGGCCGGAGGGTCTCATGCCAGCGATTGCCGGGGCCGTTTCGATGGACTCAAAGCCGTAGTTGATCACAGCAACGGCTGGTGAGAGACTTTCTGGCATCAAGACAGGCGCAGAAGGACGGACGTTTTGAACGTCCGTCCTTTTTTATTTGCCTCTTGACAAATTTTATCAGATATGTTACTTTTTAGTCACGTAACTATAAAGTAACACAAAAACAAGAAATGTTTTATGCGGCAATCTGACGAATTGAACCCCGTTTGGAAAGCCCTCTCTGATCCGACGCGACGGGCCATTCTTGACCTGCTTAAGGTGCGGCCCCACACCACCGGCGAGCTGAGTGCTGCCTTTGAGCATCTCTCCCGTTTTGCCGTGATGAAGCATCTGGCCGTGCTGGAAGGGGCCGAATTAGTTGTGGTTAGACCCCAGGGGCGCGAGCGATGGAATCAGCTCAATGTTGTCCCCCTGCAACAAATTTACGAACGCTGGCTGAGGCCCTACGAAGCCCGCTGGGCTTCGTCGTTATTACACTTAAAACAATTTATTGAAGAACCCAAAGGAGAAAACATGATGGTTGATCAAGCAAAAGCACCGGTTATGTTGCGCCGTATCCAGGTTGAGCAAGAGGTTACCATCAGCGCCGCGCCTGAGCGGGTCTTTGCTGCCTTGACCAGCCAGGTATCGGCCTGGTGGGGCGCGCCCTACCTGCTGACCAGCGCGCCTCAGGCGATCATTCTTGAGCCAACCGTGGGCGGGCGGCTGTATGAGGTAAGCGGCGAGGGTGAAGGCGCGCTGTGGGCGACGGTAACGGCAATCCAGAAAAATCAGCGGCTGGAATTGACCGGTCCGATTGGCATGTCAGGAGCTTTGCACAGCGTCGTCTCATTTACGCTTGAACCGAAGGGCGAGGCGACGGTGGTGAAGCTGACTCATCACGCCGTTGGCGAACTGGGCGAGGACACGGAAGCCAATTACGGCGCGGGCTGGCAAGACCTGGTCGGCGTCCGGCTTAAAGCCTTTGTCGAAACGGGCGAGCGGCAGGGTCTCCAGAAAAGCTAAGGGGGGATGGCAGTGGCAACCACAAAAAATGACAGCAAGCAAGTCGTCCAACAGTTTTGGGGAGCTATGCAGGACAACAATTTCCGTCGGGCAGGCGAGTTGCTGCACGATGAGTATGTGCTCGAATGGCCGCAGTCGGGAGAGCGTATCCGCGGGCGAGCCAACTTTGTGGCGGTTAATGAAAATTACCCGGCAGCAGGGCGCTGGCACTTCACGATCCACCGGCTGATTGCCGAAGGGGACACCGTAGCCACAGAAATCACCGTCACCGATGGCGCTGTTACAGGCCGGGTGATCACTTTCTCAACCGTACTTGACAGCAACATTGTGCGCCAGACGGAATATTGGCCTGATCCCTTCGAGCCAGCAGCTTGGCGGGCGCAGTGGGTCGAGCGGATGTGACAGCCCAAAGTCTTCGAGACCAAGGAGAAAACTTTATGTCAGATAACACCCCTTATGTTTACAGAATCCAGCCCACCCGGCTGGCCATGCTGACCGAAGGGCCAACGCCCCAGGAAGCCGAGATTATTTCCCAGCACTTCAACTATTTGAAAGACTTGACCGACAAAGGGACAGCCCTATTTGTTGGGCGCACCCTGACCACCGACGAGCGCACCTTTGGCATCACCGTTTTTGAGGCAGATTCGGATGAAGCCGCCCATAAAATTATGAATAACGACCCCGCCGTAATTGCGGGCGTCATGCGAGCAGAGTTGTTTCCGTTTCGGATTGTGTTGGTGGGCAAAATACCCGCTTCAGAGGCCATCTCTGGCTAAGAGTTGACTGCCATTACTAACCTGTACGAAAGGACAGGCCAGCAACCTGTCCTTTTTGTTTGGACCAAATCCGCTCCTTGGGTAGGGCGGCAGTTTGTGTGTTATGCTAAAATTCCATAGAATATGCGTTCGGCAGTTTTGAAAAGAGGAAGAGTACCTGGATGCGCCTCCCCTTCATTGACAGCTATGTGACCCTGCTTCGCCACAACCAGCAGTATCGCTACCTCTGGCTCAGCCAGGTTATCAGCCAGACCGGCGACTGGTTTAACCTGATTGCCTCGGCGGCCCTGGTGGCCCATCTATCCGGCTCCGGGCTGGCCATTGGCGGCCTATTTCTGGCCCGCCTGCTGCCCCCTTTCCTGCTCAGCCCCCTGGTCGGTGTGGTGGCCGACCGCTTTGACCGGCGTAAAATCCTCATTGCCAGTGATCTGCTGCGGGCCATTGTCGTGCTGGCCTTTCTGTTTGTCCGCTCGGCGCAAGATGTCTGGCTTTTGTACGTGTTGACCGTGCTGCAACTGAGTATCAGCGCCTTTTTTGAGCCAACCCGAGCGGCGCTCATGCCCAGCCTGGTTGCCCGCAAAGATTTGGTGACGGCCAATGCCCTGGACGGTACTACCTGGAGCACGATGCTGGCCGTAGGCGCGGCTTTGGGCGGCCTGGCGACCGCCGTCTTTGGAATTACCACCGCTTTTTTAATTGACGCCGCCACTTTTGTCCTTTCGGCCTGGTTTATCGGCCAGGTGCGGCCCACATTTGCCACTGTTGAACCGGAGACGGTCAGGGAGCGCGATACCGGCTGGCAGGCCTTTGTCGGCGGTCTGCATTACCTGCGGCGGCACCCGCCGGTGCTGGCCATCGCCCTGCTGAAAGCCTCCAAGGCGCTGGCCTTTGGCGGCATGGCCGTTGTCGAAGTCACTTTTGCCAAAGAAATCTTTCCTATCGGCGCGGATGGCTCCGGCACCCTGGGCCTGATTTATGTGGCTACCGGCCTGAGTACCGGGCTGGGGCCGCTCATCGCCCGCCGCATTACCGGCGAGAAGACTGGAGCCATGTACTGGGCCATTTTGTTTTGCTACCTCAGCCTGATTGTCGGCTATGTCATGATCGGCTACTCGACCAGCCTGTCCTTTTTGCTCCTGGCGACCTTCATCCGTACCCTGGGGTCCGGCATCAGTTGGGTCTATTCTTCGGCCCTGCTGCAGATGACCGTCCCGGACAAGTTCCTGGGCCGGGTTTTCGCCTTCGATTTTGCCATGATGACCCTGGCCGCATCGGTTTCGACCCTCTGGGTGGGCTGGGCCAAAGATAGTTTAGCCATGGGTCCGCAGCAGATCGGCTTTCTGCTTGCCGGTGTACCGGCCGTGATGGCTGTCGGCTGGGCTGTCTTTATGGCCCTGCACTTCAAACGCCGTCCCTTGACCCCCCAACAGAGTATTTCTTCATAATCCTCGTCTCACTCCATCTCTCTGTACTAAAGAACAGGCTCTCGACCTGTTCTTTTTGTTTAGCCATGCTCTGGCCTCACGCCCGATGTATCAAGTCATAACCTGCGCTATGATAAGTTCAAATTATTTAGAATTTTTGTTATATCAGTTTGGTTATACGAAAGGATTTCAGAATGACTTCATTAACTGAGCGAACCGTACTTATCACCGGCGCTTCGCGGGGATTGGGCCTGGCTCTGGCTCGCCAATTGGCCCAGCGAGGCTGGCGGTTGATCATTGACGGCCGCAACCCCCAGGCATTGAAAGCAGCGCAAAAAGAGTTAGCTCGCCTGACCTTTGTCACGGCAGTTGGCGGCGACGTAGCCGATCCGGCTCACCGGCGGGCACTGGCCGTCGCCGGCCGGGCAGCCGGCGGGCTGGATGCGGTCATCAACAATGCGAGCATCCTCGGCCCCAGCCCGCAGCCGGAGCTGCTTGACTACTCGCTGGAGACGCTGGAGCAGGTCTACCGGGTCAATGTGCTGGCGCCGCTGGGACTGCTGCAAGCGGTGCGGAGCGAATTAAAAGCGGAGGCGCGGATCATCAACATTACCAGCGATGCCGGGGTGGAAGCCTATCCGGGCTGGGGCGGCTACGGCTCCAGCAAAGCCGCCCTGGAGCAGCTTTCGGCTATCCTGGCCGCCGAAAATCCCCGGTGGCGGGTCTACTGGGTTGATCCGGGCGACATGCGCACCCAGATGCAGCAGGAAGCCTTCCCGGGCGAGGACATCAGCGACCGGCCCCTGCCCGAAGAAAGCGTGCCCGGCTTGATTGAACTGCTTGAGAGCGACCGGCCCAGCGGCCGTTACCGGGCCAGAGAGATGAACGCCGCCGAACCGGCGGAAGGCGCGCAAGAACTGCGGGTGGCGATGACGGTGGACAATCTGGACGAAGCCGTCGAGTTTTACCATACCGGCCTGGGGCTGCCGATTGTGGACCAGTGGGCTTCGCCGGAAGGGCGCGGCTTTATTTTAGCCGCCGGACGGGCCACCCTGGAGCTGGTTGACCCACCCCAGGCCGCTTTGATTGACCGGGTTGAAGTCGGCCGGCGCGTGGCCGGGCCGGTCCGGCTGGCCTTTGAGGTGCCGGACGTGACCGCCGCAACCGCTGCCCTGCAAGCGGGTGGGGCCAAGCCGCTCAACGGCGCCGTGCAAACCCCGTGGGGCGATTTTAACCAGCGGCTGCAAGCGCCGGATGGCATGCAGCTAACCCTATTTCAACTTCCAAACGAGCAGCAATGAAACAACCAAACTTAAGTCTGACCGCAGAGTATGCCGAGGGCGCAGAGTTTTCGAAAAAAATCTCTGCGCTCTCTGCGACCTCGGCGGTTGAATTCCCATCGAGGTTGGTTAAGTCTGGCAGTCAGCGGTCGGCCAGCAGCGGTCTGACCTTCTCCCTCCCGCCCGAACTCGAAGCTGGCGCCCCGGCGGAAGCTCGCGGCCTGGCCCGGGACGAGGTGCGGCTGATGGTCTCGTACCTGGCCGACAACCGGGTCACGCACACCCAATTCCGCGCCCTGCCCGATTTTCTGAATGCGGGCGACCTGCTGGTCATCAACACCAGCGGCACGCTGAACGCCGCGCTCAGCGCCACCCGCGCCGACGGCACGCCGCTCGAACTGCACGTGTCCACCCACCTGCCCGCCGATCTGTGGTGTGTCGAGGTGCGCCGACCGGACGGGATCACCTCGCGGCCCTTTCATGAAGCGGTCGCCGGGGAGACGCTAAGCCTGCCCGCCGGGGCCACGGCCACCCTGCACACCCCCTATCGGCCTGAACACCGCCCCGGTGGCCCGACCCGGCTGTGGATCGCCACCCTGCACCTGCCCGAGTGGGCAAAAAATTATCCATACCCTGACACTAACCCCGTTGCGAATGAACGAATGGCGAATGATAGCCTCGATTCGCCATTCGCTGATTCGCCATTCTTTTCCAAGGGCAGCGCCGGAACAAATTTAGAGAGCTACCTGCGCGAGTACGGCTTTCCCATCCGTTACTATTACGTCGAGCAGCCCTGGCCGGGCGACTATTATCAAACGGTCTACGCCACCGAGCCGGGCAGCGCCGAAATGCCTTCTGCCGGGCGGGCTTTTACCCCGGAATTAATCACCCGGCTGGTGGCGAAAGGGGTGCAGATCGCGCCGCTGATTTTGCACACGGGTGTGGCCAGTTTGGAGGAGCACGAGCCGCCCTACGAAGAATACTACCGCGTGCCGCTGGACACGGCCCGGCAGGTCAATACGGCCCGCACCGCTGGTAAGCGAGTGATCGCCGTCGGGACGACGGTGGTGCGGGCGCTGGAAACCGTGACCGACGCGGAAGGAACCACCCACCCCGGCGAGGGCTGGACGCGGCTGGTCATCACCCCGGAGTGGGGGCTGCGGGTGGTCAAGGGGCTGCTGACCGGCCTGCACGAACCGGAGGCCAGCCATCTGGCGATGCTGCAAGCCCTGGCGGGACTGGAGCATTTGGAGGTTACTTATGGGGAGGCGTTAGAAAAGGGTTATCTGTGGCATGAGTTCGGGGATTTGCACTTGATGCTGCCTTAGTGGTTAAGGATCAGCTAGACTCAAAGGCAAAAAGCGCTCCTTGAGCAATTCGGGTTGAATAGGCGCTTTGGTCCAAAGTCAAAAATACACCGTCTACCCTGCTGGCGCTGGCCCGAAATTCCCGCGCATGTTCTTCTGACCAGAAGAATAAGGAGTTGTTTCAGTAAGCGTGGATGATGTTCGGTTCGGTAAAAGTTTCCCAATTGATCTGCGGCTCGAAGACCAGGGGTTCAGCCTCCGGCTCAGTGACGCGAAACCTCAACTCACTATCCATGACGATTTGGAGGGGTCGGGCGCAGTGGCCGCAGACGGTATTGATGACCACAGACAAAGATTCTTGGCGTAATCGCCCTTGCACGAAGGGCGTCGCTATAGCGTCCTCAGCTCAGGCGGCGTAGACCTGTTCACCCGTACTAAAAGTAAGGTGATGCGGGGTCGGCTCAACCGTCACTGGATAGGCCCAGGCTACGGCACCCTGGGCATTGCGGACCAGAAAAACGAGATGCCGCTCAAGCTCATCAAGGATAACCTCTACCTGGGTGAGAGGCAAGCCTAACTTTTGGGCAATGAACTCGGGGCGGATGGGTTCGCCAAGAGCTGGGAGTTCTCTGACCACAAAATAGCGGACCTGGTGATGGACCTCCGTCATGAAACCAAGTCTCGTTTGAAAATGCTGAGGCGCTTGAGCTAACTGTTCCTGCCATGTCCCAGATGGGACTGGAATCATTTGGCGTCCTCGCCCTAACAGGATAGTCTCTTTCATGGAACTGTCTCCTCCTTGAGTTGGTGGCTGGCCTCGGCCCCGTAATTCAACCCATAAATTTCCTTCAATTGGGCGATACGTTGGAGAGTCTGCTCACTAAAGGGCGATTTGTTCTCAAAAGCGTGCAACACAATCCCTTCCAGCAGGTCGCCCAGGGAAAGATCCAGATACTCAGCCAGCGCCTTGAGCACTTTGACCATACTCTTTTCCATGCGCACCCCGGTCTGGACTCGTTCAACGATCAAGGAAGTGTCGGCAGACTGATTATTTTGTTCGGTCGCCATCAGCTTTTCCTTTTACTAATATAGGACTTACGCAATTGAACTGTGTTGAAGAAAAAATCACCGCAGAGACGCCGAGAACGCAGAGAAATTTTATAAAAACTCAGCGACCTCTGCGCCTCTGCGGTAAAATTTTGGCCTTAGACTTTCGAACTGCGTAACTCATATAATAGAATAGTTTTGTTATCTTGTTACCTATGTACCAT
Organism: Anaerolineales bacterium; assembly: GCA_015075185.1. Classification (GTDB taxonomy): domain Bacteria; phylum Chloroflexota; class Anaerolineae; order 4572-78; family J111; genus DSQQ01. The sequence continues at coordinate 434,698 of JABTUW010000002.1, forward strand.
TATAACAAATAGATAGACCTGTGTCAAACGCCATTAATTGATGTTTTCGGAAATAAAAATGCCTCACCCGCGGCGAGGCATTGATCCAGAGTCTCGGATGTCCTCATCCCATCCCCTGGGGCAAGAAAACAAGACACTATGTTTGCCCTACTTTACTTAACCTCTTTCCCTTCGTTATCCACGACAACCACTTGGCCAATCGCCTCCAACTGCGGCTTGACCATTTCAGCATCACCGACGACGACGATGATCGGCTGCTCGGAGTCAATATAGTTGGCGGCGGCGGCGTGGGCTTCGCTGGCCGTGACCGCCTCGATGTTTTGCAGGTAATCTTTCAGCTCTTCGATGGGCACGCCGGTCAGGTAGCGGGTGGCCAGGGCATTGGCAAAGTCGGAGGGCTGCTCGAGGGCCAGGGCAAAGCTGCCGATGAGCTGGTTCTTGGCGTCGGTCAGTTCCTGCTCGGAAATGGGTTCGGTGCGGATGCGCTTCAGCTCTTTTAAAATTTCCTGCACGGCGTCGGCGGCGTGGTCCTGACTGACATCACCGACCACGCGGAAGGTGCTGACGTCATTGGGCCGGCCAAAACGGCTGTAGACGCCATAGGTGTAACCTTTATCCTCCCGCAGGTTGGTGTAGAGGCGCGAAGAGGAACCGCCGCCCAGCACGGCGTTGACCACTTCCAGGGCGTAGCGGTCCGGGTTGCGGGCATCAATCCCCCGGTTGCCCACCTGGATGGTCGCCTGTTCGGAGGTGGGCCGGTCTACCAGATAGATGGTCGAGGTGTCGCCCAGCTCGGCTTCGGGATAGTTGAGGAAGTCCGGCACCTCGCCCTGCTCCCAATCCCCAAAAACCCGCTCGGTCTCACTTTTGGCTTCCTCGGCGGTGATGTCGCCGACGATGACCAGCAGGGCGTTGTTGGGCTTGAAATAGGTCTGGTGAAACTCAACCAGGTCGTCACGGGTCAGCCCTTTGACCGTTTCCGGGCCGGTGATGAAGCCATAGGGATGGCTGCCGTAGGCCAGGCGGCCAAACTGGCGATTGGCCATGCTGGCCGGGTTAACCTGATCCTGTTCCAAAAAGGTCAGGGTTTGGGTTTTATCAACCTGGAACTCCTTTTCGGGAAAGGTCGAATTGCGGGCCATATCGCTCAGCAGGTCAAAGGCCAGGGTCGCATCCGTGGCCAGGGCGTCCACCGAAACGGAGGTCCACTCCAAGGCGGCGCTGGAGCCGACCGAGCCACCGGCCGCTTCAATGGTTTCGGCTATTTCGGCGGCGGTGCGGGTCTGGGTGCCTTTGGTCAGCAGGTCAGCCATCAGGTCGGCCACGCCCTGTTTATCCGCCGGGGCAGCGGCGTTGGAACCGCCCACATTTAGCTGCAGGCGCAGTTTGGGCACTTCGGTTTGAGGCACAAAAATAACATTGAGGCCGTTTTCGAGGGTAAATCGCTCGAAGGGGGGGAAGTTGCTCTCCGCGACCGGCAGGGCAGCCGGAATGGAGGTGCGGCTGATGACGCCTTCGGGCAGATCGGCCAGAACCTCGTCGCTCAATTCAAGGTCCAGCACCTCGGAGGCCGGCTCCGGGGTGGCCTCGACCCCTTCGCCTTTGCTCTGGGCAGGCACCGCCAGCTCGACCAGCAGGCCGGGCGGTTCGCTCAAGATTTCCTCCCCCTCTTTGAGGGTCAGTTGGATATTCATCGGCTTGTCGCACAGATAGGTTTGGGCCACTCGCTGAATGTCAGCTAAGGTGACAGCTTGATATTGCGACAATTCTTTCTCAATGGTGTTGGGATCGCCAAAAGTCAGGACGGCATCTTGCAGCCACTCGGCGGTGTTCAGAGCCGACTCGCGGAATGAGGTGATCGTCCCAACCAGTTCTTGCCTTTTCACCCGTTCCAATTCTGCCTCGGTCACCCCGTCGGCCATCACTTTCTCAAACTCGTCCCGGACCAGTTGAGGCATGGTGTCGAGGCTGTCGCCGCTGTTAGGCTGGGCGATGGCGTAAAGGATGCTGGCCCCCAGGTAATCACTCAAGCCGACATAGGCGCTGGCAGCCTTGCCCTGCTGGATAATGTTTTGCTCAAAGCGGCTGCTGTTGCCCCCGGCCAAGATATCGGTCAGCAGTTTAAGGGCATAAAAATCAGGATCGCTCCGTGGTGGGCCGACAACCGTAGCCGCCCAGCGCGGCACTTCGACCTGCGGGTCAATCCAGGTTTCTTCGGCGCCGATGTTGCAGCCGGTGGCGCTGTCGGTGCGCAGCAGCGGAAACTCGTCGGGCAGGGGATACTGCTCGAGAATGGGGGTGACTTCCGGCCCGGCGGGAATGTCGGCAAAGTAAGCCTGGACCAGAATTTTGGTCTGTTCCACATCAATATCGCCGACAATGACCAGCGTCGCGTTGTTGGGTTTGTAATAGGTGTCATGAAAGGCTCTTAATTCGGCCAGTGCCGCCGCATTCAAATCCTCGATGCTGCCAATAACCGACCGTTCATAAGGCACGTAGCCCTGCATCGGCTGGGTAAAGAGGCGGCGGTTGGCCGCGCCGTAGGGCCGGTTGGCCACGCGCTGGTTGAACTCCTCGACGACGACATCCCGCTGCGTTTCAAAGACATCCTGGGTTACGCCCAGCGAGGCCATGCGGTCGCTCTCCATCCACAGAATGCGGGGGAGCTGGTTGGCCGGGGCCACTTCCCAATAGGCGGTTTTGTCATTAGCGGTGTAAGCATTATGATTGGCCCCGATGGATTCCAGCAGCGGGTCCCACTGGCCGTTAGGAATATTGTCCGAGCCTTCAAACATCATGTGCTCAAACATGTGAGCAAAGCCAGAGCGCCCGGCGGGGTCGTTGGCCCCCCCGACGTGATACCAGATGTCCACGGCCACGACCGGCGCGGAGTGGTCTTCGGCCAGGATAACGCGCAGGCCGTTGGGTAGGGTGTAGTCGGTCAGGGGGAGTTCGTAATCGGCAAAGTTGAGAGGGCTGGGATCCTGGGCGTAGGTGGGCAGGGGGAGGACCAGCAACAGCAAAAGTAACAGTGATAATAACCAGGGCATTTTTGGGGGCATGCGCAACTCTTCTCCATTTGGCAAATTTAAACCTGACCGGTCTATGAAACCGGTCAGGTTTGTTTTATGGGAATAACCTTGACTATAGGAGCAAACATTTAAGGGGAGATTAAAATCTTCGCGAGGGAATGAAGATTTGTTTATGCTTGCATTATCAAGATAGGGGATAACCAAGTGATGTTATCCCGATTTCGCGCAGCGGTTTCACATCTGGCATGCAGTAGGGCTGTATCAATTTTCCCTTGATTGGCTAATGACTTATAAAAAGCAAGGGCCAGCGCTTTAGCCCCATCATCAGAGACAGGCCAACGGAATCCCAAGACAGCAGGAACACCGGCGTGAATGATGCCGTCAGCAATACCTAAAAAGTCATCATCCAAAAGTTTAGCTGGCTCCCCAGTTTTTGTCCCTAGACAACTACTCAAATAGAAAAAGCGCAAATCCGAACCGCGGAGTAACATTTGTAACTCGGATATGGGCATTTTTTTCACTATGCCGCGTCGATTTCCTTTTTCCCAAAAGGAGAGATAGCTGTTTTCGGGTGACTGTTTATCAAAAGTGCCATGCCCGGCGTAGTGAACAATGTGATACTTGCATTTTTGAAGGGTGTCCCTCACATTTTCGTAGGTTGCTCGTTTGGTGGGAATCATCGTTACCTGCGCCAAGATTCCTCTCTCCTCAAACATCATTTTCAGCGAGCTGCCCAGCGCCTTAATTTCTTGATCAACACCTGGAATATCAGGATAGGTATTGGAAGCAACCAGAAGTATCCTTAATTCATCCCCCTTAGCCCAAAGATCATTAAAAAAATCGGGGGATAATAGCCTCTGTTTCACCCGCACACCGATAATAGCTCTCGCGAGTGGATGGCGCAAAACAAGATAGTCGCCACCTTCATTTACGCCATCGAACAAGAACTCCCAAGGGACTCTCAGTAGATCTCGAGGTGACTCAAAACGAAGATGGAATTTTTCTTCACCTCCCACCTCACCTAAGGCCTGATTATAGTTACTGAGGATCTCAGGATGGCTGACAAAAGTCTCTTGGTAAAGTTGCTTGCCCCATTGCTTGCTATTGAAACGCCAGTCGAGTAGAGGTGTATTGTCGCCCTGACGAGCATATGCCTCTATGTCAATATCAAACATCCCCCGGCTCGTCGCGTTGAAAACAACGACACCGCTAACTCTGACACTGATGTGGTGCGTGGGTCTACATGAAATGGAAAGAATACAATCGCTTTGTGGAGCAGCAAAAGGGGGTGAAGAAATCGAACGTTTCAGCAAAGCTTTCACCCGTGCTTCTAACTCGGCATTTTCATACGGCTTAGCCAGATAGTCATCCGCTCCAATGTCAAACCCTCTAACTTTGTCCGGCAGTTGTCCCTTAGCAGTGAGCATAAGGATGGGGATTTGTCGTGTTTCAGGATCGGCCTTGAGTTGGCGACAAACCTCATATCCATCCATTTCTGGCATCATTACATCTAAGATAAGCAAGTCAGGCTTTTCCGTTCTGGTCTTTTTCAGACCTTCGATCCCATTTCGAGCAATTTGAACCTGGAAGCCCAAGTGCTCCAGACGATCACTGGCAAAAATGACAATGTCCGGGTCATCGTCTACAATTAGGATTCTAGGTCCTTGAGATTTCATTTGTGGATGAGCACGACTAACTGAAGTAGAAGTGGGAATGGAATAGTAAGGTTGATGTTCTTCATATCTAGCGGGGTTATAATCTTTAGCTAGAGCGAGGAGTATATCGAGCTTTAGTTTTCGCTCGGCATGTTCAAGCAGCCGGTCAATAATTTTGCCTTTACCCATATCTTGAGCCAAACTGTCATAAACCTGCCTGAAATCGGGTACATCATAACAAAGTCGACGAAGTTCCTCATCAGTGAAACCCTCCGTAAGCAAGGTACGAATATTTCTCAAGTTGTAGCGCTTGGTCATCGGTTCTCCTTTTTTCTTCAGTTAGCTTCTTTGCTATGCCTTGCTATTACCACATTAGTCCTCTTCACTCCTCCACGTAGGAAGGGTGAACGAAAATTTCGATCCTTTACCCACTTCGCTTTCCACCAAAATCCGTCCTCCGTGCATTTCAACATATTCTTTCGCAATGTTGAGACCAATCCCCATGCCACCAACCTTACGCCTCAAAGAGCTGTCCACCTGATAAAACCGGTCAAATATCTTTTCCAATTCTTTTTCTGAGATGCCAATTCCGGTATCCCTGACTTGAACCTCAACTTGATTATCCACTCTTGAAGTTATGATGGTAACTGTGCCACCCTCTGAGGTGAATTTGAGCGCATTGCTAATCAGGTTCGTTATAACTTGTTTAATCTTGCCGACATCCATCTGAACTTCCAGAGAATCGGCATCAGGTATTTTCGTTATGAGAGCGATCTTCCTTTGCTCAGCGTCATACTCGAAGACATTTGTGACATCGCAGACAATCTTGCCCACGCTTCCAATCTCTCGCTCTAGTAACACCCTATTTTCCTGAATGCGCACCAAATCTAGCAAGTTTTCGATTAATCGGGCTTCTTCACGGACATTAGCTAGCGCAATTTCAAGCCTCGTTCGCTGTTTATCGGTCAGAGGACCGTATATGTTGCAGAGCATATTGTCTATACAGCTTTGGACGGGGGTAAGCGGGGTCCGCAATTCGTGGGAGACAGTGGACAGGAATTCTGTTTTCTTTCGATCCAACTGTTTTAATTCTTCATATACTCGTTCTAATTCTTCATACGTTTTTTTCAATTCTTCATACTGGCGGGCCCGATCAATGGCCACCGCGGCCTGGCTGGCCAGAGCCTCCAAAAAGATGATCTGGCCCCCATTAAACTGGCGCGGCTCCCGGTCGTGAACATAAAGGATGCCAATGGCTTCGCCCTGGCAGACGAGAGGCGCGCCGAGCGATGAACGGTATCCCTGCTCGAGAAAAGCCGGGTTGAAGTCAGAAACCTGTTGGGCGTCGAAAATAGCGACAGATTTTCGTTCATCCAAAATCTTCCGAGCCAGGCCCCCCTTTGAGCGAGCCTTGATTTCATACGGGTATAATGTTCCTCCGTCGTCAATTCTAAGCCCCTGGGTAAATTTTTCTTGCTGCGCATCCCATAATAAAACACTAACGCCAGGGGTATTGGTCAATTTCATGGCCCCGGACATGATCAAGCTCAACACTTTATCAAGTTCCAGGGCGCCTGCCAACGAAACAGCAACTTGTTGTAAAGTATTGACCTCTACCAAACGTTCAGCTAACTGTTGATAAAGCTGGGCATTGTGGATAGCATTGGCCAATTGATCCGCCATAGTTTGGAGAGTAGCAATATCTTCAGCCCGCCAGTCACCCGCTTTAATGCTTTGGACATCTAACACCCCAATCACCTGTTCACGGGCAATGAGAGGAAAAGTCATTTCGGCCTGGGTCAGGCGTATGTTAGGGATGTAGTAAGAATCCTGGCTAACATCTGGGGCAAAATGAGGCCGGCCAGCCCCGGCAACATAACCGACAATTCCCTCATGACCGACCCTGAGCTTATGATCTGGTTTTAACATCCGCTGGTCATCTTTAGGATAAGTGGCTCGCAGGATCGCATACTCGCCATCGTTGTCTAACAAGAAGACAGCCGCATGGTCGCAGTCGAAACGTTCAACGATAAGACGAACTGTTTCATGCAGGAGTTTGTCAATATCCAAGATGGCCGTGGCCCCGCGAGCAACCTGGGCGGCCGCGTCCAGCAGACGAGTACGCCGCTGCGTCTGTTCAAATAAACGGGCGTTCTCGATGGCAATCGCTGCCTGAGCCGCCAGGGACTCCAGGGTGCGCTGATCTTCCTCATCAAAAGCATTGCGCTCAGAGGCTTCAACATTGATCACTCCCATAATCTCAACACCGCGTTTTATCGGAACAGCCAATTCGGACAGCGTATCCGGATCGTACTTTATGTAGTCATTATCCCCGGTGATGTCGCCGATGAGGCGGGTCTGTCCGGTCTTCACCGCTCTCCCCATAACGCCGATAGGCTCAGCGCCGTTTAGATCAATATTGCCGATAACTTTCTGGATGCCAGAAAAATGTTCCGGCGGGTATGCGGCTACAGATTTCAAATTATTCCCGACCGTGATGGCCAAGTTGCTGAAACGTGAAGTATCAATGAGACGCCAGGACTGTTCGGCAATGACCCAGAGGATTTCTTCCAGGTTCAAGGAACTGGTTACCGCCCGGCCCGCCTCATAGAGGGTCTCCAAGGCTCTGGCTCGTTTTTGGAGCCGCTCGTACAATTGGGCATTGCGAATAGCTACAGCCGCCTGATTGGCAAATAATTCAATATTGGTTAGTTCATCCTGGGTAAAAAGATGCGGTCGCCGGTAGTTGACGAACATCACCCCAACTTTGCGATCCCCCGTAACCAGAGACATCCCTATTGAGGAGACAATTTTCTCCCGCTCTGCAAATGGGCTGTCCTTTAACGGGTTAGTCATCGTGTCCTTTGCTTCATACAAATCGTCCCAGGCCAGAACATCGTAAGCTACCGACTGTTTCGCCATCTTGCCTAATTCAAGAACTTTTTCCGGGTAATTCACCCCGATCATCGCCGGCGGAAAGCCAAACTCGTCCCAATCCTGGTCATAGGTATAGAGGGTCACCACATCGCAATCGAGAACATCACGCGTTCCCTGAACAATGGAATTCAGCGTGCTCTGCAGATCCTCCAGCACCGTCACCTCGGCCACCACCCGGGCCGTATCATGGGCCTTGCTTACCTGGTCTAATAACCTGGCATTGCGCAGGGCCAGTGCCGCGTGGTTGGCAAAGATTTGCACCGTCTCCTGCTCTTTTTCGCTGAAGCTGCGGCGATGGTTGTAGTTAACACAGAGCATGCCCAGCTTTTCCTCACCCACCGTTAAGGCAATTCCCTGGAAACTACGTGTTCCAATCTGCTTGAGAAGTTCAGAAGTAGGCCCACCCAAAAATCCGTATTGTTGCCCATCATTAATATCGGTCACGCCAACCCAACCCCGCTCCATGACCGTATAAGCCGTTCCACCCTGCCGGGGTCCTACTGCTTGAAACTCTTTCCACCGCTCCATTGGAATGCCAGCAGCGACCGATCTTTCCAGGTTAAACCGATCTTGAACAGGATCATAGGACCAGATAACCGCCGAATCTGCCTGCAGCACCTCTCGGGCACTGTGGGTGATTTGCTCCAGAACCTCGGGCAGTCCAGCGACTCTAGCCAGGGCCTCAGCAGCCTGGCGCAGGTGCTCCAGCTCTTTTATCCGTCGAGCGCTGTCGTAAGCAATGGCCGCCTGATTAACATAAAGCCGCATGGCGTCAATCTCATCCTCTGAGAAGTGGCAGGGCTGATCGTAATCAAGCCACATCACCCCAATAACTTTATCCTCCAGGGAGACGGGCAAGCCTAATGCTGCGCCAATACCCCGCTCAAAGGCGCTGGGGTTGATGCGATCTCGCTGCTGGCGGGTGTCCTCGATCACCTCGATTTGGCCGCTGTGCATGATTCGCATAGATAAGCCATCGGACCGCACCATATTATTCACGTCAAACCGTTTATTGGCTCCAACGGTTACTAATCTTCGAACCTCACCCATTTGGTCAATCAAGATCATACTGGCCCCACAAGCATTTGTGGCTACATACACCTGTTCGACAATATCTTGTAACACCAGTTCAGGGTCTCGCGATGAGACCAGCGCATTGCTGGCTTCGTAGAAGGAACGAATCCTTTTCCGGGCGGCCTCGACTGCTTGAAACAGTTCAGCGCCTTCAATAGCTACCACCACAGTGTCGGCAAAGAGCTGGAGGATCCATTCGTCTTCTTGGGTGAACCCCACCGTTGGCCCGGCCTGTCCAGTGCGGTCTTTTTTGTTATCTGCCTTCAATAAACCAATCAACTTGTCTGAGTGTTCACCCCGCTGTTTCAAGGGGATTGCCAATACGGAATAGCAATGTTCAGAAGGGGTATGATCGAGTTCCTCTTCCCGCATGGCAAAGTGGCCGGTGAGGCTATCTCCATACGCACTGAACAGTTTACCTTCACTGGCAATATGTCCGGTTAAGCCACTGCCAGGGCCGCTGCAAATGGCAAATGCTTTACCCTTTTCAAAGAATCCTGCTCGATGCCCATAGCTGGCTTCGAGACTCAGGAAATCAGGACGTTTGACCAAAAAAATGGCGCAGGCTTCCGCCTCCAGGATCTCGGCAGCGTGCCGGGTGATAAGGTTTAGCCTTTCATCCAGCGGCATGGTAGCCAGGCTGCCCATCATTTCGCTGCTGGCCTGAGAAAGCCTGGCTGATCGCCTGAGTTTATCGGCATCTCTGCTAGCCAATTCCGCGTTCTCCACGGCCACGGCAGCTAAATTGCCAAAATGCGCCAGCAGGTCTAAATCTTCCTGGCCAAAGGTTCTACCTTTAACCGTATCGTGAACGACCAGAACACCCCAAATTTTATCTTCCCAGGTAATGGGTGCCCCAACCATGGCCGTAATATTATACGAGTCATATTGACGCAGCCGCTGCGGCCAATCTCGATAGTTAGACACCGCTTGAGGAGTTTTGGTGGCTATAACCTGCCCGACAACACCCTCTTCCACACCCAAATCCGTCCCTACAAAATCTTCAGGCAGATGGGAGAGGGCAACCACCTTGACGCGCCGGCCCGACTCGTCCAGCAAGTAGAGGCCCCCTCCTTTGGCTTGCAAAAGTTCCACGGCTCGCTCTAAGATAGCCCTGACCAACTCCGGCATCTGGCGACGACTGGTAATGTCGAGAGAGGTCCGGTGTAAGGTCTCCAAAGCCAAGGCTCGATGAGAAGTTTGTTGAAACAACCGCACATTCTCGATAGCAATGGCTGCCTGGTTAGCCATGAGGGAAAGAATCTGCAAGTCATCCTTGTCGAAGGCGTACCGATTCCGCTTACTATGGACATCCAATGTACCGATAATTTTGCCCCCTACCTGGAGAGGCGTACTCATAATCGCCAGCCAACCTTCGCCATCTGCGGCCGGGTTATAAAAGCGAGAGTCATTCGAAATATCGTTGGCGATGATAGGCTCACCCGTCTTGACCACGCGCCCGGCAATGCTGCTCCCCACCACTTCACGAGTGCCCTCGACAGCCTTCTGGCTCAGTCCATAAGCCCCCTTGAACGTCAAGTGCTCTTTTCCGTCATCCAAAAGCAGAATACCCCCCGCATCCGCTCCTAATAACTCTGCCGCCAACCGGGAGATTAAGTTGAGCAGGTTCGGCAGGTTCAATTCCGATTGGATTTCCTGGGTAATCCGGTAGAGGGCCAAAAGCTGCTCGGCCAGCCAGTCCGAACGGTCACGCTCCAGGGCGACATCCTTATACAGCCGCGCATTTTCAACGGCCATAGCTACCTGAGCGGCAAAAATCCGGCACTGTTCAATTTCTTCATCCGAAAAAATATGGGTCTGACCCATCGCGTCTAGACTAAACGAACCCAATACCTGCCCCTTATAAACCATCGGGACAATCAAGATAGAGCGGATATCAAATTGGTGTAAGATGTCCTGAACTGGCCCCAGTGACGGTTCATGGGCTGCATCGGCCAACACAAAGGGTTCTTGAGACCGGATTAAATCTTCCTCCGCCCGAACACCTCGCACCGGAATTTCTACACCGACCATCCCCAAAGCCGGATACTCAGCCACTACCCAACCCCGCTCGCGGTCAGGCTCCTCGAAAAGGACCATGCCGCTATGCTCGACCCCAAAGAGTCCCACGGCCGCCCGGCACGTCGCTTCAAGGATCTTATCCAGTTCAAGGAGGGAATTGATCGCCGTCGAAACCTCCTGGATAGCTTGAAGGTTAGAAGCTCGTTGCTCTGCCGTTTGGGTTGCTTTCCGTTCCTTATCCCTGAGACGCGTCTGCTCGATGGCCGCTGCTGCTTGAACTGCAAACAGAGCCAGGGGTCGTAATTCCGCTTCGGCGATCGGTCGCTGGCTGTTCTTGTTATCTAATGATAGTTCGCCGATGACTTCGCCCCGCAAAATCAACGGCACACAGGCCCATTGATTCACGCCTTCTCTAGCTAACTCCCGTTCATAGGGCAATAACTGTCCATCCTCGCGTTCGAATACGCGGGGACGAGGATCAGCGAGCATTATTTGCATCTGCTGGTCCGCAGCAACCGAACGGGTATGCCCCACAAATTCTGTGCCTATATCTACTTGCGCCTCTCCTCTCATCATCCGGCGATCTTCAGATAACAGGTAGAGACCCACCCGGTCAAAGCCAATAGCCTGCACACCCCGCAAAATAACCTCTAAGACTTCCGGCAAACTCCGGCCGCTCAGCAGGGCAGTGCTGGTGGCCATCAATTGCTCCAGGATCTGCTTTTCGCGGGCAGCGCTTTTCAGGCGGCTGTGCTCAGCCCCTGTTTGGATCAACATGCCCAGTTCTTCCAAATTGAGCGGCTTGGCCAGGTAGCGATAGGCGCCTGCGCGCAGGGCCTCCAGCCCTGACTTCATGCCCCAGCCGGTGAAGATGATCACTTCTATCTGGGGATAGCGAGCCTTAATTTCTGTCGTCAACGTTACCCCTAATGGCTCCGGGTCTTGACCGGGTGTGGGGGTCAGCAAATCGTCAATCAAAGCCACATCGTAGTTGCCGCGTACTTGCCCAAGCCGGTCCAGCGCCGCCTGAGCATCGGCGGCCGTATCCACCTCATACTGGTAAACTTGGCGGAGGTGCTTGGCCAGGGGTTCACGCACACTGAATTCATCATCTACCAAAAGCAATCGCAATGCTTGTTCAGTCATCTGGCCCTCCCATAAGGCTGCCCCAGCGGCAAGGCCACCACAAAGGTGGTACCGAGCGGAATGACGCTTCGTTCCACCCGAATGGTGCCGCCTACTGATTCCACCAGACTGCGTGCAATGTAAAGTCCCTGCCCTGTACCGCCCAAGCGGGTGGTAAAACCCAGCTCAAAAATTTTCTCCCAAAGCTGCCGGTGAATTCCCGGCCCTGTATCTGAAAAGCGTATTTCCAGAGGGCGTTCCTTGTTTTTGATCTGGCAGCAGGTGGTAATACTCAAGCGCCTGCTGCCGTCCAGCTTTTGAGCCATATGTTGCATTGCATTCAACATAACATTGAGAAATGCTTGCTGCAATCTAACGGCGCTGCCGGCGGTGTTCGGTAAATGGGGGTCTAACTCAGTCTCTAATCTGACTTTCTCCTTACGCATGACCGGTTTGAGCAGAGTCACAATCTTCTGAATCACCTCGTTCAGCGCCACTTCCTGGTCATCTTCGGCTCGCATCAATTGCTGGAACAGTTCAACCGTTTGCTTTAAATCGTTAAAAGTCTCCAGGAGTCTATCGGCGGCTTGCTGGATCTCGCTTAAGCTGTGCGCCTGATCTTCGGCTAGGTAACAGTCTGTTTGGAGATTACGAAGCTGAATCTCCAGGCCTGACATTTTATTGTAAACTTCGTGACCAAAGCCGCCGGCTAATTGGCCGGTCAGAAATAGTTTATTGAGCGCGCGCGAGCGTTGTTCGATTGCCTCACGCTCAATTGTCACGGCGAAGAGGGCGCTGGCCGCCAGAGTATCCCGCAGATGATAACGATTGAACACATTCGGCTGGCGATGAAAAAGGAACAGGGCGCGGTGAACGCCTCCACTCGCTTCAATGGGCACACCGATACAGGACTCAAAAGGAAGCAAATCCAGTAATTTGCGGAAGCGGTCTCTCACCTTACCGGTCATTTGGTTTTCTAAAATCTGTTCGCCTTCTTTGATCACCTCTCGAACCGGACTTGTCCCAAGCGCGTGTATTGCTTCTACGTTTATGAGGTCGGTCTTACCCGCGTGAACTGTAATAGAGACCGCTTGCGAGATGGGATTAAGATTAAAAATCAAGCCTACCTCTGCTGGCGTAGTCGCCTCAAGCTGCTGCAAGCCCGCGTGTAACTGCTCGGCCAGTGAGGAACCGGTGCGCACCGCGTTGGCCAGGCGATAAAAAGACTCCGGCGCCTTGCTATAAGCAGACGCCGGAGCCATTCGCCAGGGGGGCAGCTCTTCCTTCTGTTCCACTCGACTCAACAGGTGTTCGATCTCATCCAACTCCAGGGGCTTTACAAAAACCTCAACAACGCCAATATCTTCGATTTCACTGCTGCGCTCTGCCAGCCATTCAGATGTGCTCATCAGCGCAGCATGGCCATTGAGACCTTGCCCTTTTATGTGACGAAGGAGGGTCAGACCGTCCATCCCCGGCAAATTAAGATCAATAAAGAGGAGGTTATAAACTTCTTTTTGAACTTTTTCATTGGCCTCTTCCGCGTCTTTGGCATGATCTACCTCACAGCCCCGCTGCCGCAGCCACTCGACCAGGGGCAAGCGGACCTCTTCGTGATCGTCCACCACCAGAATGCGGCCAATGCCCTGAAAGGCCGGGGGCACAGCCTCCGGCTCTGCGAGTAAATCTCTTTCGGGGGAGTCGCCAAGTCCACTATCAAGGCCAGGGGACGGGTTGAGGCGCTCCATCATCTGGGATACCACTTCCAATTGACGCAGGCGGGCGCGAATGCTCAGACGGAGTCTCCGGGCCTGGCGATCAAGCGAGGTAATCACCGCTTCAACCGTATCCCCTAGCCACAGCATATCCTCAGGCTGTGACACTTCCCATGGAGCCAGGTCGCGCAGTGGAATCAGGCCATCTACCCCTGGGATGACTTCGACAAAGACGCCGTGCCGGCTCAGGCTCTTGACGACTCCTTCGACTATATCCCCTAGGTGAGACTGACTGACGAACTCCTCCCAGGGATCGGTGAGGGTAGCCCGGTGACTGAGTTCCAGAGATTGGCCGGGTTCAGCCAGTTTTAAAACTTTCCCCTCAATTTCCTCACCCTCCTGCCACAACTCGCGTGGGTCAATATTCCCCGCCCAGGTTAACTCCCTACGGCGGATATAAGCTTGAGCGCCATTCTCCAGGCGCACAAAAACGCCATAAGAGAGCAATTTCTCGATTCTGCCTGCTACTTGCTGTCCTAAGCTATACGCTTGACTAGACTGGCTCATTACATTCCTTACTCATTTATCCGTGATAATCCCATTATATCACAGCCATCATTACAGTTTACTGGCAGTTTGCTGACAATTCACTCACAAAATTGTTTCAGCCCGAATCTCAGGAAGAGCCTAATCGTTGATACTCCTGACGGAAAGTCGCGAAAATTAAATATGCCCTGACAATTCTTTCGTCAAGGCATATTTCTGAAAACGAGCATAGGTTATCTGCCGGTAGACCTACAAATCCACTTCATTATACCCCGTTATCAAGGCCACCTTGTTGTTATCATTCAATTGGCGCAGTTCATTCATAAACGCCTGGGCATCGGACTGCCGCTTTAACTCGACCCCGTAGACCAGCTCGGTCAGCGTGCCGGCCTGGACCGTCTCTACGGCAATCAGGCTGAAGCGGTTGAGATAGCGGTTAAAAACAGCATCAAACAGTGTCTCGTAACGCATGTCGCCGGGCAGTCGGATTTTGAGAATTTGCTCGCGGACGTCCTTGGCAAACAGGTTGAGGGTAGCCATCCCCCACAAGATAAAAGAAATAATGAAGGTTGCGATCACCGCCAGCAGATAAAAGCGCGTGCCGCAGGCCATGCCGACAGCCATGGCAAAAAAGATATAGCCGACATCCCGCGTATCCTTGATGGCATTACGAAAACGGACAATAGATAACGCCCCAACCAGGGCAAAGGCGCGGGCAATATTGGAACCAATAATCAGCATGATAATGGCGACCACCATGGCCATCATAATCAGCGTATGGACATACGACTGGGTGTAAGACACCCCTTTATAGGTAAGCTGGTAAACCTTGGCGATTACCAGGGACAGTAAAAAACTTAACACCGTCACCAAAACCACATCGGCGACGCTAAAAACATCCGTGGCGTCCTGTTGGAGGCTGCCGAGAAAACTCTGGAAATCCATGATTCATCTCTCTTCTCAATCGAAAATTTTCACCTCGTTCCTAAACTGACGCGAAGCGTGGGAACAAGGTGAATTTCGGAAACCTGTTAACCTGAATTCGGAATTAGCTCGAAAATCACCCTTCGATACGGGCTAACGCCCTACTCAGGATGATTTTCGGCTAATGATCGCATCCTGAGTAGCCCTGAGCAAAGCGAAGGGCGTATCGAAGGGTGCGATTAAGAAAACTCCGAACTGAGGTTGTCAGTTCTTTTTAAGCAAAGATTTGCTGGCGGCTCAACTTTAATTTGGCCTGCTCCAGGGCCAGGCAGTATTTGCTGATGCGCCGAAAAGCACAGCCATGATAGTTAATCAGTTCGGTTAGCCAGTAAGGGGCGCGGTTGTTAACCTTGACCTCCAGCACACATTGCTGGGGCGGCAGAAAGAACTGATTTTCGGTATACCCCTGCGACAGCAGCGTCAAATCGTGCGTCCGGCACTTGAGCTGGGTGTCAAAAGTGACGCGCAAGCCAGGGTCCTCGTCGCTGCCCTCAAAGGCCAGCCGGTTGTAGCTGACCACACAGGTTGGCTGCAAACGCAGAGTCTGGTGCAGGTAACTGATCTCCTCAATAACCTTTTGGTCCGACTCATCCGCGCTCGCCACTACTTCCCCGGTCCCACACAAATTAACCGCCGCACTATAGGGCAGGATAGCCCGCTTTTTTTGTAACGTTTTATTGATGCGCTGCTTGATTTCGGCAAAACAGAGCGTATCGGGGGTTACTTGCTCCCGCCCGTAAACTCGAACCCGTACCTTGCGCCGGAAGCGATGGCCTTCTATCTTGTCCCAGTAAGCCCGGTGATCCGCCGTATCATAATACAGGCTCGTAATTAAGTAACGCCCGTGTTCATCTCCGCGCTGGTCACGGCCCATGTATCTAGCCAGCTCGGCGGCCAGCGTCTCCGCTTGTACCTGATTGAGCAAATATTTAAGTTCAAAGCGATCAGAAAGTCTAATTTTCGGTGGCAGCATCATCACTCATCCAGGCCGGGCGTGCCGTTGGGGTTAGCACTGGCTCGCCAATTCTGGGGATTCTCCAGGTCGCCGGCCGCATCCACAACTACGAGCGAGTCGCCACGACCATCGGGGCTGAACGGCCAGCCGTTTTCGTCATCGTAACTCACGGACAATACAACCTGCCCTGATGCATCCCGCATGGTAATTTTTTCCCCTTGATTGGACAACTTACCCTGGTATACCCCGCCAACGGCCACGCCTGGGTAGCGTTCGGCAAAGACAGTGGCATTGTGGACTAACACCAACAGGCCGCCGGGGGTCAGGGGCGGCTGGCCCGGGGGAAAAGTAAACTCAATGCCCTCGTCAAAAGACATGCCGGCCAGGTTCAAGTCCCCGTCGCCGATATTCTTTAACTCGATGAATTCGTAGTTGTTCCCCTCGATGGGGTTGTACATGATTTCGGTAATTGCCACCCGGCTCTTTTGCTCGACCACTTTAAAAGTAGCCTCGTTTAAAGCGCTCCAGTCGCCAGTCCATAAACGGGCCTTGATCTGGGTCGTGCCGGTCAAGATTATCGGACCGGTGTAGGCTGTCGCCGTTGGCGCAACAGCCCCGGTCACCGGCTGGCGCGGGTCGGAGCCGTCGGTGGTGTAGTAGATGGTTGGTATTTGACCAGCGCTCCCTCCCTCTAGTGGAGGAACAGGGGAGGTCAAAGTAACAGCAAACCCTCTTTCGATAAGACCGCCCGGCTGGTTGAATGCCGGCGGGTCAAGTTCAGGGTAATAACCTAAGGCGCGCGCCTGGGTAATGAGCCTGGCCCCATTGCCCTCCATTTGTTTCAACACGGTATCGCGGGCTTTCCGCCAATCATCCGCAGTGATCGGCGGATCAGTGCGAGCATCCCCCCAGCGGGCCGACTCGCCGACAATGGCCGGTTCAATATGACGAGCCAGGCTCAGCCAGCGCGCCTGCGCGTTGGCATCGGTCAGCGCCCCGTCGTTAAAGAGCTGTTTATAAAAGTGGTCGGCCAGTTCCATTTTGAAATCGGGATTTTGAATGAGGGCTTCAAACAGGGGTTTGATGATGTTGGTCAAACCGACGGCGTTGGTTTGGCCCACATGGAGCTTGGCCCCTTCCACCCAGGTCAGCTCTCCATCCCAAATAAAAAACCTGACCTGGCCCGAGGGGTTTTGCACGGCGGCGTACCAATTATTTTGCGGCCAATCGGTGTTGCCGGCATACCATTCTAAAATGAGGTAATCGCAAAACCCGGTGACATCAAGATAGTTTTTGAGCGCGGCATATTTGGCGGGATTAGCCAGCTCGCCCACCTCGACCAATTTGAGGAGTTCGTTAAACCGGTCGCTGGAGCCGTTAATCGCGCCGCTGTGATTAATGACATACCAATCTTCTTTTTTGCCGCCAAAGTAAGAGGCCATGAAGGACTCGTCAGGTTTTTCGACGAGGTTGTACAAGCCCCAGTACAAACCGTTGAGGTAGAGATGGACGAACATGCCGTGTGAGCCAATGCCCGAGATGGCAATCTGGGAGCGGCGCAGCCACTCATCCTCCAGGTAGGTGGTCAAACGCTGGTCTTGAGTATCAGGATGGCCGGCATAACCGCGGTCCGAGCCGGCCCGCAGGATGAGGGTGTCGAACGCCTCCAATGGCGAGTCGGCAAAGAGAGGGTAATTCAGCTTGGGCGCACCGTATTCATCTCTAAAGAAGAGCCGCAAGGAATGTTTAGGCATAAATTCCCAGCGGCCCGCCCCGCCCTGAATCCGAATCCCGGCGTTAATTTGAAACCCCGGCCCGGCTCCGCTGGGGTCAATCAATTCAACGGAGACCGGCTCTTCCCAATTTACCCCGCGTTCTCGCGGATTGGCATAAATTTTGAAACTTTCGACGGGGGTGACAAGGGATAAGGTCGGAACAGCTTTCAGGGCCTCTTTAAGAGTGGGGCCATAGCGAGAGTCGTTGACAATGTCGGGGTCCATTTCGTAATCGGCCTGCACCGGCTCGCCGCTTTTATAATCAATAAAATCAACGGTATGAGTGCCCCATGTATCAGGAAAACCGGGCGGCTTGGCCGGTTGGGCCAGCACGTTATCAAGGAAAATGTAGGTTTGCGTGTTGACGGGCGCAGGCAGTGAGCCGGGCTTATAGGCGACTGCCCGGACAAAGGTAGTCCGATTGATGAGCAGCGGCTCATCATAGACTCGCCCGTGACTCTCGCTGGGGATGCTGCCGTCGGTGGTGTAGCGGATGACAGCTTCAGGGGTGTCGGCGGTCAGGGCCAGGCTAAAGGGCCGGTCATAAAAGCCGTGGGCAACGCTAAAATTGACCGGAGCAGCCGCGCCGTCCCAGGCCAGGGTCGGGTCATTGGCAGCGCCAGGAGTGGGATGAGCCAGGTAATTAAAAGCCGAGGCATCGTTCAGGCGGCCATACGACACGTCGCTGAACTGCTCAGGATAGCGCGGCGAAACCGAGTCCATCAGCTTGTCTTCCAGCACATTGTACAATCCCAGAAATTCGCCGGCCCGGTCGAGCTTGAAATTGGCGTGCAGTTCGGCCCCGGCCTGGTCTGGCTGGCGGTCTTTGCCGGAGGCAAACACGACCAGATATTGATGAGCGCCCAGGCTGATATTCGGGAAGGTCCACTTTTCAAGCTGCTCAGGGTCATCGGTCAACGACCAGCCTGACAGATTGACCGGCTGATTGCTGCGGTTATAAATCTCGATCCAATCGGAAAAGTCACCATCGGCGTCGGCCAGGCCGGTGCCGTTAACCGCTAAAAATTCACTGACGATAAGATCGCTGGCCGCATCGCCGCGGGGCTTGGAAAAAATTTGGTTTGCGCCAAACAGCGCAATCACCAGCAACGCAAACCAAAAAAGAACCTTACGCTTGCTGTTGGTACACATAACAGCGCGAATTATAGTTGCGAGTACCTCAGATAGCAAGCTGTGTTCACACTCCGTCCTAATGCCGATAACCCTCACAACAGTTTGACACCGGCCTGGGCCACTGGTAAACTGCCCAAGTCTAAGGCGCGGTTAGAAAACTGCGCTTGCTTGATCCTCTTTTGTTCAAGAAAAAGAACAGGGCGATGGAAGACCGACCCCGCTCATCCTGTCGCGGTCTGCCGTCGGCAGTCATACAACTATGCACGAGCAGCGAAAATCAGATCATATCCGCATTAACCTGGAAGAGGATGTCAACTTCCGCCAACTGACCACCGGCCTGGAAAATTACCATTTTTTGCACCAGATGCTGCCGGAAATTGACCTGGCTAAAGTGGACACATCGGTCTCGTTTATGGGCAAAAAGCTCCGCGCGCCCCTCTTGATCTCCTCGATGACCGGCGGCACGGACCAGGCCCGCCAGATCAACCAGACCCTGGCCCAGGCCGCCGAGAGGGCCGGCATCGCCATGGGTTTGGGGTCGCAGCGAGCAGCGCTTGAAAATCCGGCCCTGGCCCCGACCTTCCAGGTTCGGGCCGTAGCCCCGACCACGGTTTTGCTGGCCAATCTGGGCGCGGTTCAGCTTAACTACGGCTATACGATAGACCACTGCCGCCGAGCCGTCGAGATGATCGAGGCCGATGCCCTGATCCTGCATTTCAATGCCTTGCAGGAAGCGGTCCAGCCGGAGGGGGATACCAATTTTAGCGGCCTGCTGGCCAAGGTGGAAGCGGTTTGCCGGGCGCTGCCCGTGCCGGTCATCGCCAAAGAGGTCGGCTGGGGCTTCTCAGAGGACAGCGTGCGCCGCCTGGTCGAAGCCGGGGTAGCCGCGATTGATGTGGCCGGCTCCGGCGGCACCAGTTGGACGCAGGTGGAGATGCACCGGGCTAACTCGGAAATCCGGCGGCGGGTAGCGGCCACTTTTGTAGATTGGGGCATTCCCACCAGCGAGGCCATCCTGGCGGCTAAACGAGCGGGCGGCTCTTTGCCGATCATTGCCAGCGGGGGCTTGCGCAACGGCCTGGACATGGCCAAGTGCATTGCTCTCGGCGCTACGCTGGCCGGCATGGCCGGTCCCTTCCTCAAGGCGGCGGTCAATTCGCTGCAAGCGGTGCTGGACGAAATCGAAATTGCCACCACGGAGCTGCGGGTGGCCATGTTTGGCATTGGCGTTGACTCCATTGCCGGGCTGCAGCAGACAGATCGGTTAATCAAACGAGGCTAATATATCCCGTTTGCGATTTTGCACAGCCTGCAGGTCTTCCGGCAAGTCCAAATCCAAAGCTACTGTGAGAGAATGATAAATCGCAGGCTCAACCCCCACGCCTCGGGCCGCCTGTCGATGGCGGTCAAAGCTCCCCGGCCCAAAGGCAAACTTGATTGAGCCAGGCGGCCGCAGCAGTAAGGCGTTGGTGCCGTCGAGACGCTGGCTGGGAGCAATGACAATTGAAGGCAGATGTTGGCCCGCAGCCACGATTTCGGTCAAGTCTGCCAGTTGCAGCAAGGGCAAATCACCTGGCAAAATCAGCACAGCCTGCCCTCCCCTGGCAGTCACCCAATCCGAGGCTTGCTGCAAAGCCTGGTTCAACTCCTGACCCGCTTCCACCAGCGCCCAGGCTCCGGCCTGCTTGGCCAGCCTGCGCACGGCCATATCCCGTGATATGACCACCACCTCGCCTACCTGACGGGCCAAGTGAATCGTTCGCTCCACCAGGTGGCGGCTCAGATCAACCCGTTCAGCTATTGGGAGAACTCCCGCCAGCCGCGTTTTTGATTGGTCGAGCGGTTTGGCCGGAATAATGACAAATAAATCTTGGGGCAACTGTTTCATAACTTATGCCACTACTTTTTGCCGGGACAGGCTCTGCATCCTGTGGGTTAAGAAATTTGAGGATGTTATTTTAACCCGAGTTCAGAATTAGCTCGAAAATCACCCTTCGATACGGGCTAGCGCCCTACTCAGGATGATTTTCGGCTTAACATCGCATCCTGAGTAGCCTTGAGCAAAGCGAAAGGCGTATCGAAGGATGCGATTAATAAAACTCCAAACTGAGGTTATTTTAAAGAATTTTCTCCTAATCCCCAAATCCCGGCTCATATTGCCCGTTAATTTATGGAGAGGCTGGCTCAAAAATCTCCAGCACCGGCCGGCCATCCCACTCCGGGGGGATCGGGACACGCAGCGCAGACAGAGCCGTAGCCGCAGTATCATAGGTAGTGATCTCACCCGGCAAAACCACCCCGGCGGGGACGCCCGGTCCCACCGCCAGCCATGGAATCGTCGTATCCTCCGGCGAGTCGCTGCCATGGCGTCGGCCGCTGCCGCCATGATCAGAGGTGATAATGAGCAGGGTTTGACTGAGGTAATCCTGCTCCTGCAGCGCAGCCACGATTTCTCCAATCAAGCTGTCGGTCATGCTTACGGCCAGTAATTGTGCCAGGGACATCCAGCCAATCGCGTGCCCGGCCGAGTCCACATCCGGCAAGTGAATAAAAAGCAGGGCGGGCATGTTGGTTTGGATCAAGGGGATCGCTTCATTGACTACTTGCCGGTCGGTAAAGCCGGCGTAAATGTAATTATCCACCGAACCAGGCAGCACCAAGTGTTCCAGTTTGGGCTTGCCGACGACCATGGCCGTGCTCAGGCCGGCTTCGTGCGCCGCGCTGAACAGAGTCGGCCCTTTGATCTTGCCCAGGTCAGGATCGTTAGAATTCCAGTAGATGCCGTGCTTGGCCGGACTCATCCCGCTCAGCATCGCGGCATGATTCACCAGGGTGACACTCGGCAGCACCGCTTGGGCGGCCGGACTGTAGGCTCCCTGGGTACGCAGGCCATCAAGGATAGGCGTATCTGCCCGTTCGATGGCGTCAGGGCGCAGGCCATCAATGCTGATGATGACGACGTGGTTGATCTGGCAGGGGCAGGCGGGGTCACAGGGGCAAGGGGGAGTAGCTAAAGCTTCAGCCGGCGTCGCCAGGACGGTTGGCGCCGGTGTCGAGGTCGCAGCAGCCGTGGGCCCGTGGGTTGCGGCGACGGTCGGTGGTGGGGTTGGCGTCACCAGGGTTGGGTACGGCGTGGGTGAGATCTCAGCCGGCGCGGGCAGGACGGTTGGAACCGGTATAGAAATCGCGGCAGCCGTGGATTCAGCAGTTGCAGCGGTGATGGTCGGTGATGGGCTGGCCGCCACGGGCGGCGGGGTGGAGGCGATGGGAGTCGGCGCGGATAATCCAAAATTCCCGGTACACCCGGCCAACAAGAGCACAAGCTGAAGCAGTACAGCGAAAACTGAGCGGATTGTCTAGAGTCCTACTTCTCTACGTGAAATTGCAGTTCAATCTGACCGCAGCGGATGATGTCGCCGCTTTTGACGCGTTTCTTCTGGTGCGGGGCCACTTTTGCCCCGTTGACAAAGGTACCGTTCGTGCTGCCCAAATCTTCGATGGACCATTCGTCCCCCTGGCGAACCAGCCGGCTATGTAAGCGGGAAACACCGGCTTGACTACCGCCATACGGGCCTAAATCAATATCGGGCCTGGCATCTTTGTAAGCGCGGCCAATCACGATTTCCCCCCGTCCCTCGGTCGAAATCTCTTTGCCGGTAGCCGGTAATTTCAACCGAATCTTGACATCTTGCAGGTTATTCAACTCCTCGGTGTCAATGATAGAGGTTTTCTCTTCGGGTTTAGATTTCAGCCTGGCCGGAGGCGGCTGGGTAGAAAATGAGCCACTGAGTTCGTAGCGCGCATCTAACAAGGCTCGGGAGAATTCATCCATTGTCTGGTAACGGTCATCGGGTTGCTGAGCCAGAGCCTTATCAAGGATAGACACAAAAACCGGCGACGCCTCTGGATTGGCCTTGAGCAGGGGAATGGGCGGGTCGGTCAGGCGGGCCATTAAGAAATCAAAAGAGGTTTGGCCCTGAAAGGGCAGCTTGCTGGTTAAAAGTTCGTACAGCACAATGCCCAGGGAATAAATATCGGCCCGGGCATCAATGACGGTGCTCTCCTGAATCTGTTCGGGAGCGGCATAGGCCATCGTCCCCAATACCTGGCCCGGCATGGTCAAATTGGGGGTCGCAGAATGTTGCATTTTAGCCAGGCCAAAGTCGGCCAACAAGGGCCAATCTTCCTGCGGCATCAAAATATTGGCCGGTTTGATATCGCGATGGATGACGCCATGTTTGTGGGCAAAAGCCAGCGCCTGCGACACAGGAATAATCACCGTCAAAGCCTGCTGCCAGGTGAAAGGTTCGTTTGGCTTCATCAACTCTTTGAGTGAACCGCCAGGGACATATTCCATAACGATATAAGCCCAGCCTCCGTCACGGTCCTCACCATAACCGTAGATGGTCAAAATGTTACGGTGGCGCAGGGCAGCAATAGCCTGAGCTTCCTGGCGAAAACGGGCCAGCATTGTTTCTTCAGCCCCAAAAATTGGCGCTACTTTGATGGCCACCCAGCGCGACAGCTTTTCATCAAAGGCTTTGTAGATGCTGGCCATGCCGCCGGTTCCAACCAGTTCTTTAAGTTCATAACCTCCAAAGGAGCGACCAATCAGGTCTTCCATAACGTTTCCTCTCGTAAAACCTGCTAGATAGGGCTAATCGAAGGGCGACAGGTGAAACTGATGAATGGATAAAAAGCTGGAGGATGAAGCGGCCCCTTCAGACAGTAACATTATAACATAGCCGGTACGCTAGTTCAAAAGGAAATCAGTACCGTCTAATGTTAAAATTTGTCGGTGGGGATGAAAGTGAATTCAAAGATTTTTGGCTCAAAGTCCCCGATCCGCCAAGGGCCAGGTTTTGAAGAAAAACCACTCTCCGAAGGCCACATCGGCCCGGCTGGGCGGAATACGCAGCTTGGTAATATCGGTGCGAGAAAGGGCATAGAGACAGCCACCGGTCGGATCTTCGCGGGATTTGATGATCCGCCGGGCGATGTCCATAAATTCCTTACTGGGAGTCAGGTCAGGGCGATAACCAAAAAAACCGTGCGACACCACCGCGTAGGTATCGCCATAGCTGGGATGCACCAGCCGATTTTTAGCCACCCAACCGACCATATAGGCCGCTTCTTTGTCTCCCGGCGACTCACCCTGCATAATCCGGGCCAGGTCAAGCACCGATAATTTGGGAACTTGAAGGGGCAGGGGGAGGCCCGGCAGCGAGGTTGGGCGAGGCGTGTACATGCGTGTGGGGACTAAACCATCGTAGGCCAGTGTTGAAGTCGCCGTGGGGATAATTTCACGGCTTGGGGTTGGCGTCCAGGTAGGCGGCAGGACAAAACCGCGCGTGGCCGCCATCTCCACAATCAGCACCGGAGCAAGAGCTGCCGGCATGGGCCGATGGGCCAGGAGCGGCAAAAAAAGGAAGGCCATTATCCAGATGAAGACGATAAAGCCAAAAATTCCCAGAAAGAGAAAGATCTGTTCTGGCGTTAATTTTCTACGCCGTTTTGGAGAGGAATCCATTCAAGCGATCACTCCCAACTTGAGACCATGGAGTCGGGCCGGGTCAAACCAAGCTACAGAACGCCCCAGCCAATTGGACGCAGGCGTCAACCCAAAATCACGGCAGGCAGCTTCAAGATCCGGGGCGCCAAGTAAATACGCACACGGAGATGGGCCAAAGCGGGCCAGCCGCTCGGCCAGCCAATTATCCTTGGCCAGGGGCGCAGCCAAAGTGACCGGCGTGCCGGCAAAATGGGCCAATCTGGCTCCGAAAATAGGATCCTCTTTGAACTGGGGTACAGACCAGCCATACACCCGCCGAAAAAGATCAATCGAGCCGGCCAAATTTTCTACAGCGAGGATAACCATCGCCACGCCGGTCAACCGGCCCGCAACAGCGGCAGAAGGCTGCACCCGCCATTCGCGCGGAGTAATGTCTTTGATGATAAAAGGGAGAGTTACCCCGGCGGGCTGGTCGCCCAGAAAAGCCAAATCCCATTCCACGAGAACGCCATCGGGCCGGCGGCGGTGCATGTAGACCGGTCCCTTGACCGTAATCCCCAGAGCGGCCAGCCGAGCCGCTTCAGCCCCCACGTCACTGCTCTGCACTGCCCAGGCACAAGGACCGCCATTACCGGCAATCTGCTCACCCCAGAAGATAATTTCTTTAGCTCCTGCGCTCAAAAAGGAGATTAACTCAATGTAGGAACCATCTTCAAAACCTAACAGGGCCATGTGGGTGACGCCGTTGGAATGAGGGCCGCCGTACTCTGTGGGCAGCCCCACCACCGCAAATGCCTGCTCCAGCAAGGCCAGGTCCGAGCCGGCAATGGTCACATGGTCAATTTTGAGGGTGGTCGTCATGGCTAATATTCAACCCAAAATTTAAAAGCATTGGAACTTATAGGAACTCGAAGCTGAGTTCCTATGAGTTCCCCTCAGTTCCCATCACTTATAACACGAGCCAGAGCAAGGCGGAGGCCAGACGGAGGGAGGCCCCACCTGAGGATAGGGATACCGTGACGGCGGCGCAAAGGGCGGCCGGGGAATAATCAATACCCCAATTCCGTCCAGATTTGCATTCTCCGCCAGCCCATTGACATAAGCCAGAACATCTACTTTCAACTGGCACTGGTCGGCTATTCCGGCCAGGGTATCTCCCGGCTGGATCACATACACATTCGGTCCGTTACCATACGCTGTGGGCATGAACAACACCTGCTGGGGATAGATGTGCCCAGGCGGATACAGGTCATTGGCGAGGCTAATAAAGCCAGGGTCCGTGCCATAGGTATAGGCCAGGCTTTCCAGGGTGTCTCCCGGCTGCACCCGGTAACAGAAGCCCTGTGTTGCTCCGGGTGGAATAAACACCTGGGGGGCAACTGCTGTGGGTGACGGCGGCGGCAGCGGCGTTGGAGTGAAGGTTGGGATGAGGGTTGGGATAGGAGTAGGGATGACCGGTGTTACTGTTCCCGGTGGGGGCAAAGGAGTCATGGTGGGGGTCGGCTGGCCAGGAATAGGGGTATTTGTAGAGGTTGGGGAAACAATGGGTCCCGGGCCGCTGACCACAATCTGGCCCGATTGCCTGGTAACCGCGATAGGTTGGGCATCGCCAGTGGCCAGGTCAGCGCGGGTAAAAATCAGGTCGCTTGTACCTGCAGCAAGCGTTTGAAATGTAATCCGGGCCAACAGGCCGCTACCGCTGACCGGCTGGGTCGGGGGGATTTGCACGACGGCATACTGAAGCAGTCCAACCGTATTACTCACCACATTGCTGGCGACGAAATCGGGAGCCGGGAAGCTCCCCGGCTCGATCTGGATACCGTCCTTTCCCGGATCGGCATCCTGCACCTGGAGCACGGCCGGGTTAAATTGAACTTGCACCTCAGCGCCAGCCAGGTTGGTCACATTTTCAATCCTAAGCTCGACAACCTGGGGATTGCCGGCCCCAACCTGAGCGGCAGACGGCTCAAAGCGGATCACCCCCTCGGCTTGCGCTACTGCCGCCTGCGCCGGGGGGGAAGCAGCCGGAGAAGCAGCAGCCGGGGGGGAAAATTGGTCAATATCTCCCGTAGCTTGATCGCCGCGGGGGATGTCACAACCAAAAAGCCCTAGCGCCATAATAATAATAAGCCAAAAATAGGAGATGATCCTGTTCACGGGGTACCTCCTTGCAAACAAAAACACTATGTCAACTTGACATAGTGTAGCACATAAAATAAAAAACGTAAAGCTTAAAATGTGAAACAAACCAAAAGGTTCCCTCACTCCCAATTGGTTACCGGACCGCGCTGGTTATAGTTGCTGGCCGCGATGGTCAAATCAAAAATATCTACCTGCCCATCGGCGTTGACATCGGCGGCAGGGTCACTGCTGCGATAACGGATGGCCATAAAGGCCAGGTCCAGAATGTTGATGACCTGATCTTCGACGACATCGCCGCCGGGGAGGGTAATGATCCCCAGTTCGCCCTTAGGCTCATCCTGTTGAGCCATTAAGTACCCGCGTTTGGCCGCTTGTAAGCACAGGTAATGCTGGTCAGTTGAAGCATTGATTACAAAACGACCCTCAGTATTGGTCAGGGCCGTCGGTTCCCCGGTGACCGACGAGGAACAGGGGTCATCACTCAGATAAATACGGGTTCCGCTGTGATCGGTCCGGCCTTGCAGCAGCACAGTTCCCGAGATCGGCGTTACCTGCCCGACGACGACCCGGGTGACTGCGGCCAGGGCATCTAGCCGGGGTGTGACCCGGCCGTTCCGGCTGTCTGTAACCGGCGCCCCGGTCTCTTCCAGAATGGTTTCCAGGTCAGCCGGGGCTAGATTGGGATTGGCTTGCAACAATAGGGCAGCGACAGCAGCGGCGTGCGGGGTAGACATCGAGGTGCCGGATTTAGTGGCTTCGCCGCCGCCCAAATTGGTTGACCGGATCAGCACGCCGGGCGCCAGTAAGTCCAGTTCAGGGCTGCTGTTGCTGGAACAGGCCACCTGGCCGGCCACGGTGTTCTGGTCGCTGCATGTCGGCCAGCCCATGCTGACCAAAGGCGCATCATAAACATTACCGACGGCGACGACCCCTGAAACACAAGCGGGAGCCATGAGTATATCGGCCTGACCGCTATTGCCGGCAGCCGCAAAAACAGTGATCCCGGCCTGCCGCGCTGCCTGGACAGCGGTGGCGTAGAGCATGGTGTTGGCGTCGGCCTGATCACAGACTCCGGCGTAGCCGCCACCGCCCAGACTCAGATTCATTACTTTGACCCCAAGTTGGGCCTGGTTCGCCACCACCCAATCCATCCCGGCCAGCACATCGGACGAAAAGCCGGTACCGTTTGGTCCCAACACCCGCACGGCAACCAACTCGGCTGCGGCGGCAATGCCCTGTGGACTGGTCTGGCCGCGGCTGGCGATAATCCCGGCTATATGGGTGCCATGTCCATTTTCATCCTGGGCGCTGTCACTCTCCGTTCCCCGCTCGGGCAGGCAGCCGCCGGTGCGGTTGAAACAGTGCTGGCTGACCAGACTGCCGGCCAGGTCAACATGGACGGTATCCACACCAGTATCCAGGACAGCTACTCGTATTCCGGCTCCACTTAAGCCAAAATCTCGCCAGACAGCATCTGCGCCAATAAAGACAGCGCCGGGAGTGACATCGGCAATCTCCACGGGCAGGTCCAGGGCAATGGCGGCAACATCAGGCTGCTGGCGGAGCGCCTCCAAACCGGCCGGAGTTACTTCACCGGCCAGAGCAGGCAGGGTTTGATACGTCTGGGTTACCTGGAAATCCGAGGGATTCACCGTGTTCATCAGGTTTGCCTGGCCCTGAGCGATCTGACCCGCCTGGGCCACTCCCGCCTCGACCGGATGCAACGCTACAATTACTTTGACCGTTGGTTCACCAGCCAGGGCGGACTCAATGTCAGTCACGCCAATGGGGGATTGGGCCAGAGACGGACCCGGTGACAGCGCTGCCATGAGCATTACTGCAGCGAAAAGAAGCATTCTATGAGGAATAATTTTCATGGTTCACAAACCCCTTCATGGAGGTATCAAGCCGTTGCAGTTCCACCTGGGCCTGGGTATTGCCAGGCTCAAGTGCCAGCGCTCGTTGAAAACAGATGCGCTTTTCTGTTTCCTGCTGCGCTACCAATCCTTTGCCCAGCCAGGCCGCCGCATTGGCCGGATCGAGTTCGATGGCCTGGCTGAAACGGTCGTAAGCCTGAGCCAGATGGCCCTGCGCCATTGCCCGCCGGCCTTGCTCTGTCAGCAGGACGGCGGTGTGAGTGGGTGAAGCGGTAACCCCGGGCACGCGGCGAGCCGCAGGGAGACTGCCGGTCACTCCTGTTCCGGCTGCTGCCTGCCGGAGCAGGAGTAGAGCAGTGATCACAATCCCCAAAATTCCGGCGATGGCCCAGATCCAACTCCACGGAAACCGGGCAGCTATCGGCTGCCGCGAAACTGGCTCCAAATCCTGTGGCCCGGCCAGCGCCAGGACGGTCGTTGCTACGGGCATAGCAGTCAATTTGGAGGAGACAAATTTGGCCTGGGCCACCTCGACTTTGAAGGGACCGCTGCCGGTCACCTCAAAAGCGACCGTCGCTAAAACACCAGCCTGATTGATCGGCGGGGCTGGCTTGAGCAGAGTAAAGACAAAATCAATCAGGCCGGCCTGGGCGTTGGCTTCGTTAAGCGCCACAAAGCGGTCGTCAAAAGCCAGCAGGGGGCCGGGGGCGATCTGCACACCTTCCAGGCGCGGGTCTTCGTCGCGCACCTTCAACTGCGTTGAATCGTAACGAAGTTGAATCTCCGCCCCGTACAGG
Organism: Anaerolineales bacterium; assembly: GCA_015075185.1. GTDB lineage: Bacteria > Chloroflexota > Anaerolineae > 4572-78 > J111 > DSQQ01. The sequence continues at coordinate 463,980 of JABTUW010000002.1, forward strand.
TCTGCCACGTTTTCGAGCTGGATGGTCATGACCAGCAGCCGGTCGTCCTGAAGCGGCAAGTTACGCAGAATCAGTTGAACGGGTTCATCAGCCTGGGCCGGCCAGGGTATAAAAAGGATGAACAGGATGAGCCATAGCCCCAGGGATTTCTTGAGTAAAAAGATCATGACGACAATTTTTTGTTACTAATTGTGAGTTGTGAGTAATGAATTGTGAATTATGAACGGTTCATCTCGTTAATAGTTAGCGATTGATAATTCACAATTCACAATTTTTTGCTTACCGCCAATCCGTCAGCGGCCCTTGCCGCCCGTAGTTGCCGGCTGTCAGTACCAAATCCAGAATGTTCACTGTGCCGTCGGCGTTCAGATCGGCCAGGGCATCGCCGGAACCGTAAACCCTGGCGATGGTGGCCAGGTCGAGGATGTCAACGCGATTATCGGCATTGAGATCACCCGCCAGCAAGGTCAGACTCCCCAGATTCACGGCTTGACCTGCCACGCTCTGATTTTGGGCCAGAAACGCCTGCACGTCAGCCTGGGCGGACAGGTAGCCGGGGAAGCTGAATTTCAAGTTATCCGCAGTGGGCATGGTAAAGGAGCCGTCCGCCTGTGTTTGGGTCTGCTGGCCGCCGGAACCGGCGACAACAATACCGCTGTGATGGGTGCGGCCTTGCAGCATCAACACCCCGCCGATACCGGCACAGTTGGGGGAAACTTCAAGCTGACCGTTTTGGGCGGCAAAGGAGATGGGCTGCCCGGCAGCGTTGACCAGGATCACGTTTTCCAGAGTCAGGGGGGCGCTGCCGGCAGCAACAGGCTGCCAATTGACTCGAATCAACTCGGCGTTGCCGTTGATCGCTCCGCTCAGCAATGTGGCGGCAAAGGAAATAACCCCGGTATTTGTATCCACCGAATTTTGAGCAATGAAGCCGGTGGAGAAGATGCTGCCTGCGATCACCTGGATGCCGGCCCGGGCCGGATCGGCGTCAATCACCTGGGCCTGGCTGGAATTGTAGCGAAGCTGCAATTGAACGGCCAGCAGGTTGGTAGCATTGACGACTTCGACGGCGGCAGTCCCCTGGGTGCTACAGATAGGAATGACCAGGTTGGCCGGGTTAACCCGGACGGTGGTGCCAGCGGGGGGGGTAGTGGTTGGAGTGGGGGTGTTGGTTGGAGTGGGCGTGACCGTTGGCGGCGTCCCGGTTGGGGTAGCCGTTGGCGTAGCGGTTACCGGACCACCCTCTTTAACTTCAATGGTGGCGGTAGCGGAGCAGGACAGGAAGCGCTGGTTGGGATCGCTGGCGGTGAAGGTGTAAGTGTAAAGGCCGGGAGCATTTGTTTCAGTATCTTGACCATCATATTCGCCGGCCCGGTCTACAAAACCGAAACCGGTGGAAGCCAGCGCGCCGACCGGCGGCGCGCTGATGGTTTTAGTGGCGGTCACCGTTGCCCCAACGAGCGGCAATCCTTGAAAATCAGCCAATCTAACCGTGAAACTGACCGTCTCGCCAACCGTGTAACTTTCTTTGCCAAAGATGATACTGGTAATTTGGCAGGCTTGAGGATTATTACAACTCTTTATCCTTTCAGAAACTTGAGTGCGCAGGTCGGGGAGCCGGTTGTAGATATGATCCCCCGGTGAAGTCGTCCAGGTAACATCGCGTCCTCCGGCAATAACCGGAATATTGGCTAAGCCATCATAAACAGCCGAACTTAGCGGATCAATTCCCTTCTGCTGCAATTTCCAGGCGATTAAGTCCTCGGCGCTTTTGAGCGTCGCCTCACCGGGCTGGGCGACACCGAGCCGGGGATCGTCGCAGTTGCCGTAGCAGCCGATAAAACCAATCGCCATAGAGCCGCGATTGTGCGTATCGTGAATGCCGATCACATCGTCGCCGCCAGCCCGGCCCTCATAAATCCTGCCTTCGGGATCAATGAGGTAGTTATAACCGACGTCACCCCAGCGAAGGATGTTGGCGTGATAGTTCCAGACGGAGCGAACCCAACCGGCATAACCTGAATAGGGCTGCGGCTGGTTGGGGGTTTCGGTTTGATGGATGATGATGTGAGTTACCGGAGCATACTGGGGCGGGCGGCGGGGACTGTTCTGGCCGTCGGGGCAGCCCCAGGTGGTGCGGGAGATGACCGGCGGCTTTTGGATAGGGCAAACTTGAGCGGCGGCGTTGACTTCGGCCATCTGGCCGGCGATTTCGCCGTCGGTCGGGCCCTGGCTGGTATCGCTGAAAACCAGGGTGACGCTTCTAAGCGCCGGCCCAAAGTCCAGCGAGCCGCTGTTCAGGGTAACTTTGAACTGCAGGGCCACCTGGCCGGAGCCGGCCCAGATGAGATTGCCGCTGTGCAGATCATCGCGGACGGGATAGAAGGCTTCCGGGTTCTCTACCCAATCGCTCCAGGATGCGCCGCCATCGCTACTCAAGCGGGTTTCCAGACGCAGATTGGTACCTTCCGGCAGGTCAGCCCCCCACAAGGGGACGATGTCGGTGGTAAAGCCCAGCGGGCTGAGGATGGTCCCGGAAGTGTAACTTCCTTCGCTGCTGCCGGGAGCCAGAGCCAGGCCGGCAGAGGTTACTGCCAACCCTTCAAACTGGCCGTTGGCCCCAAAATAGGCCGCATCGAGTTGGGTCTCCTGGGAGGCAATAGTGGCGCTGCCACCCGTCGAACTCTGGACGGAGCCGGTAAAAGCTGGCTGCTCACCCTCCTGACGAGGGGGATGGGCCGAGGTTTGGCTGGCCCAGGTGAAGGAGAGCAGGGCGACCAGTAAAATGAGTGAGCCGGAGATAAGAGATTTGAAAGTGATGATTGTTTTCATTGAGCGCTCCTTGTAGAAGAAGGGAACTACTAACGTGTGACCGCTGACCACCGACCGGCGACCGCCAGGAGGTTTTTTCAGCGGTCAGTGGTCAGTGGTTGGCGGTCTTGATTTATTTCCAGGTGGCCAGCGGGGCTTGCCGCTGGTAATTGCCGGCGACGAGAGCCAGATCGAGAATATTGACGATGCCATCGGCGTTGAGGTCGGCGGTCGGGTCGGCGGATTGGTAGCGTTGGGCCAGGTAAGCCAGGTCGAGAATGTTGATAGCGCTATCGCCATTGACATCACCGGCCAGGAGAGTGAAGGTCCCCAGACCGGCGGCTTGTTCTGCTACATCAGTGGGCAGGTCAGCCTGAGCCGCGAGATAGCCGGGGAAATTAAAGCTGAGCGGGCCTTGCGGCGCGATAGCAAACAGGCCATTCGGGTAGCTTTGGGTTTGCTGACCGGCAGCGTTGGTAATAATGACTCCGCCGTGGTCGGTGCGGCCTTGCAAGCTGGTTACGCCAGCGCGGCAGGGAGAGCCGACGGTGATGTTCAGCGCGGCTGCGCCGGTTTCGGTTCGGGTCCCGAGTGCGTCGGTCAAAACTGCCGTTACATTGATGGGAGTAACGCCTGTTCGACCCTGCGGCTGCCAATTTATCTTAATCAGGTTCTGGCTGCCGGTAATAGGTGTACCTCCATTGGCCCTGAAAAAGATGCGGCCATTGCCTGTATCAACCCGATTTTCCGTAATAACCCAATTTGGAGGCAGCAGTGATTCGACTTGAACCGGCGGGGTGGGCCGGCCCAAAGCGTCAATCACCTGGATAAAGGATCTGTCGTAAGTAACTTCCAGCCCCACGCTACTCAGACCGGTGACACTGGAAATTACCAGGGTTCCGGGAATGGGTTCGATTCTGCCACAGAGGTCAATGGGCGATGCCGGTAATTGGATCTGAAGGGTGGGTGTGGTGGGCGGAGGAGTGGTCTCTACCGTAAGGCTACGGGGTGGGTCCGATTGGCAAGTCCCACCGGGTGAATTAGCCCTGGCGATAAGAGTGTAGACGCCGCTTACGGGCGGCGTATATGGAACGGTGCAGATATTGGCTGTGCCGGTGAGGGGAACGGTGACGATGCCGTTACCCGGCACCTGGATATCGGCAGTTACCCCGTTGGAACAAGTGGCGTTGGTTAGCGTGGCGGTTAGATTGACGGTGCTGCCAAGTGTGACCGGGTTGGGTTGAACGTCGAGACTGATATTGCATGGCTCAACAGGGGGTGACTCAACAACCTGCACTATCGCCTCCGCCGAACACGGCAAAAAACGCGGCCCAGTGAGATCGCTGGCAGAAAATTCGAGCACGTACAATCCAGGATTTTCCGGCGTATAGACTCCGTCATAGGTGCCGGACTGGTCTTCAAGCGGCGGGATAGCAGCCGCCTGAACGGTCGTGGTCTGGGTGACGGTCGCATCCACATTGGCCCCGATGAGAGGTGCACCCTGATCATCGGCCACCCGCACGGTGACGTTAAGGGGGACACCAACAGTAGCCGTAATCGTTGTACCTGGTGTATATGGCTGGTCGTTAAAGAAAATGCCTGTCACCTGGCAAGCCTGGAGCGGCGGGGGTGGAGTCAGAGTGGGCGTAGCCGTCGCGGTGGGCGGGCGAGGTGGACAGGTGCGGCAGTGGGCCGGGTCTACCTCGCCATCACCTGTCTGGAAAGCCAGGGTCAACACAGCTAGCGCCAGAATTCCGGCAACCAGCCATTTTTGGGGATAGGTTTGCAACCAGATTTTTTCCATTGAGGCTCCTCCATTAATCCAAAGTGACACGGTTGGTCTGGACTTATGCAAAATGGGGGGAACTTAAAGTTCCGGCGACATCCTTAAACTCTCCCCGCTTCCCGTAAGCTCTTACCCCCTCCCTGCCCTCCCCGCGATTGGGGAAGGGCAGGAGAGGATTAAACCGACTAATACCGCTCCTAGAAGGGGAAAGTCCCCCCCGGAGGCACGCCATTCGTCGGCCCGGAAGCGCCAAAGTTCTTGGCTACCAGAACCAGGTCAAGAATATTGATCAGGTTATCCGGAGCAGGCGGCAAGCCGACTCCGGCGGGAGGGCCGGTAAAGTCTGCCGCCTGGGATAGGGTACTCGCGCCGGCCGGTTGGTTCAGGACACTGGCCATCAGCACGATATCGAGGATATTGACCACATTATCGTTGTTAAGGTCGCCCGCCAGGAGGAAGATCGAGGATGAGTCATGCGGGTCAGCAAAAGAGGCGCTGGCGTCGAGGTAGCCGCGGCGGCTGACATCTACGGTGTAGGGCGGCGGCACACTGCTATTATTGAAAGGACAGATACCTGCCGGGCCAACACTGCCGCCATCACAGGGATAGATACCGTTGATCTTAACATCGGTAAAAATAAATTCAGGCACCGCGCCGACGATCAGCCCGGCATCTTTGCCCCCTTCCAGGCCAATCTGGAAGGTAAAGATGCTGGGGGCAATCACCGTGATGATTGCAGCGGTATTAACCACCGCCGGACCGGGGAAGCCGCCGTTGTCTGTGACCAGAGAAGTGGCTCCATCCAAACAGACAGTCGCCACATCACCAATCGCCGCGTCGGGGTCGCTGCGCCAGACAATGTCAAGCACGCTGCCGCTGCCATTAATCGTAACGGTGGGATTAAAGTAAACAAGATTGACGCTAAACGAGGCGTCACCGCCGCAAGCCAGCGCAGGACCGCCGGTCTGAACGGTAAAGAAGTAGTCAACCCCGCGCGTCCCCGGTAACAGGTCGCCTGGCCGGACATCCTGCGGGGAGACAACCGAGGCATTATAGCCAATAGCCAGGGTCATCCCGGAAATTTCCGACGCCCCCTGAACATCGAGTTTTTGCACGACCGTGCCATCCCCTCGGGAAACACTGGTCACGGCGGGATTCCAGAGGAAAGCGGCAAAATCTACCACCTGAACGCTTACGTCGCCATCTGGCTCTTGAGCGGCCGCGGGCAGAACCGTCACCAGCGCCAGAAGCAGCACAAGCAAGATAAGCCACGTCGTTTTACGTAAATTTTTTTGTTTCATCAGTTAAGCCTCCATGTCACAATAAGTTAATTGATTAAACTGAAGCAGTCCTTGTCCGGGTTTTTGGCTTGGTGGCGCGGTTTCACCCTCCTTTCCTCAATCAAAAATCAATGATCTATAATCCTCCAACTCACGGGGAGATATTTCAGCCTAAACTAAGCGCCGCTGTGGATCCATGCGGCCAGTTTCATCATAACCGATTGCTGGCCCTGTCTCAACGGTAGCAATGCGGAAAATTTTTCAGTGGTTTTAAGGAGAATCCCATCCGTGTTGACACGGAGGGGGGAGAAGAAAGCATTTTTAACTGTGAATGGGTAAAGATAACCTATTGACGCGAGAAGAGAGTTGACTTAAGATGGAGCTATGATCCGCGTTTTGATTGCCGAAGATCAGACCATTCTGCGCGAGGCTTATCTACACGCTTTGCAGATCGCGCCGCATATTGCCGTGGTCGCATCCGTCGCTGATGGCGAAACTGCTGTCGAGGGGGCAGAGCACTTGCAGCCCGACGTGGCCCTGTTAGACATCCAGATGCCCAAGCTCAACGGCATCGAAGCGGCCAAACAGATTCGGGCAGCGCTGCCCCACATCGGCATTGTCCTGTTCTCGCACCACAGCCAGCGCCAGTATGCCGAAGCCTTTCTGCGGGATGGCACTGCCGGCAAAGCCTATCTCCTCAAAACCACCCTCAACGAACCGGCGGAACTCGTCCGGGCCATTGAGGTAGTGGCCGATGGCGGGGCCATTTTAGCCCCCGAAATCCAGGATGAGCTGCTCCATCTGGCTTCGGCCCGGCCCCAGGCCCAACTCAACCAGTTAACCCGGCGGGAGCAAGAAGTCCTCGGCTTGATGGCCGAGGGCTACACCAACAGCGCCATTGCCCAGCACCTCTCGGTCAGCGAGCGCACCGTCGAGAGCCACGTCAACAATATTTTCTCCAAGCTGAATTTGACCAGCGAAGCAACCCACAATCCGCGAGTCATGGCGGTCTTGTTGTTTTTGCAGGCAGGGCAGTAGGTATTAAGTAGCAAGTAGTAACCTCAGTTCGGAATTAGCTCGAAAATCACCCTTCGATACGGGCTAACGCCCTACTCAGGATGATTTTCAGCTTATTATGGCACCCTGAGTAGCCTTGAACGAAGTGAAAGGCGTATCGAAGGGTGCAATTTCGGAAACTCCGAACTCAGGTTAGTAGGTAGTAGAGGAGATGTTTTTCCTTACTACCTACTACCTACTACCTACTCCTTAAATAATGGGTAAACGCCTGCAAATGGGTTGGATTGGGGCTGGGTTGGTGGATGGGCAGGCGGGCGTAAACCGTGGTGCCCTGGCCCGGCCCGGTCTGGAAGCTGAGACGGCCTTGCCAGGCCAGAACCCGCTCGTGCAGCGACAGCAAGCCCAAATGGCCCTGCTGCCCCATCAGCAATTCAGGCGCAGCCTTTAACCCAACGCCGGTATCCTGGATCGTGACGGTCACGGCGTCGTCACGCCAGCGCAGGTGGATAAAAATTTGCTCGGCCTGGGCATGTTTGATGGCGTTGTCAAGCGCCTGGCGGGTGATATAATACAAATCTCGTTCTAATTTGGGATCGTCAATGCGTGACCCATCAAAGCCTTGCGCGGTCAGATCAATCGTACGGGGGGCCGAGGCTGGCAGCGCCAGTTTACTCAGCGAGTCCATATAGGCTTGTAGAGCGGCAATAAGGCCCAGGTCGGCCAGCACCGCCGGGTGCAGTCCCTGGGTTATCTCGCGCAAGCGGCCATTCAGGTAGCGCGTTTCCTGGCCCAACAGCTCCAGGCAGGATTGCAGCCGAGCCGGGTCGCTGGTCAATTGGCGCTGGCTGTTGCTCAGGGTCATGCCCATGGTCGTCAGGCGGCTCAAAATGTCGTCATGGAGTTCCACAGCCAGATTGCGGCGTTCCTCATCCTGGGCGTCAATCGTTCGGCGGTAGGCCAGTTGCAGTTTGTCCAACGTTTCGGCCAACTCGGCGATGAGACGGGCGTTCTTGACCGCCAGCGCCAGTTGTGCGGCCATCCAATCCAGCACTTGTAGTGTCTCAGGACCGCTTGATTGACCCTGAATCCCCTGGCCCAGGCCAATCAAACCCACCAGTTCATCCTGTAAACTCAACGCGGCGACGGTCTCGATGCCCAGCAGCAGTAAGCCCTGGCGCAGGGCGCTCTCCGGCAAAGCCAAAACGGGTTGGGCCCCGAGCAATGGCCCCTGCGGCAAGTCAAGCGGCAATTCAACCAAATCCTCGACAGCCAGCGTCCCTTCGACATGGGCCAAAGTCAGCAGGCTGTCTTCGGCCTGATAGAACCAGATTGTGACACTTTGGCGATGCAGGGTCGTAGCCAGAGTTGAGGCGACGAAGGGCAGCAAAGTGTCCAGGTCCGACGTCTGGCGGACAACCCGGCCATAATCCTCGACCAACTGGCGGTAGAGAAATCGTTCCGGGTAAAATCGCCGTTCCAGGAACAGTTCCAACCAGGGATGCAGACAGGCAAAGAGACACAGGCTGACCAATCCGTAGACGAGCGCGGACCCAGTCAATTGAAAGGAGAAAAGAGGCAGTAGAAAATAAAGCAGAACGGCCAAAAGCGAGGTAATCAGGAGCGTGATGATTGAGTAAAGCTGCCGGTCCTGGGGAGTAGGAAAATGGCGGAAAGGCTTCCGCCCGCGTTCAGCCGGGGAAGCCTCCCATCGCGAGGATATTTGGTTCTTAAGCCGATTTGCCTGGTTCATCGGCAGGATCATTCTAGCAGGGCGAATGACCTACTTTGATTTTCAAAAGTAGTTACTTAGCCTAAGTTCGAAGTTTTATTAATCGCACCCTTCGATACGCGCTCCACTTCGTTCCGCACTACTCAGAATGCGATAATGGGCCGAAAATCATCCTGAGTAGGGCGTTAGCCCGTATCGAAGGGTGATTTTCGAGCTAATTCCAAACTCAGATTACTTACGATCTAGCGCATCTCTTTGAAGGCGCTGGGCCGGCTGCCGGACCCTCGCCCGGATTTTTCAGGCGTCTGGGGGCGGGCTTTTTTGTTGAAACTAACCAGCGCCGCCAATCCGCCCAGGACCACCACGCCCAGCCCCAACACCACGGCCCCGATGATCCACCACGGAAAGCCGCTGCTCTGGCCCCCTGCGGATGCGGAGCCGCCAACTGTCAGGGGAACCATTTCAACGGGAATGGTCTGCAAATTGACCGAGACCAGGGTCGCCTGTTCGATGCTGATGGTTGAGGGCACGTCCTGCAATATTTTGAAAGTTATGCGGGCCACCGGCCCGCTGCCATTAACCGGCGGAGCCGGGTTGAGCAAGGTCAGCGCATAGAGGATGGTTCCCTGGCCTTGATCCGCCTGATTGGCCACCACAAACCCCTGATTGACCGGCAGCAGGGCGCCCGGCTCAATCTGGACGCCCTCCTGGTCAGCCTTGCCGTCCTGAATTTCCAACACGGCCGGGTCATATTTGAGGTGAAGCTCCACTCCATACAGATCGGTCACGTTTTCGGTCAACACCTCGACCGTCAAAAGCCCGCTGGCCGACTCGACCGGTTGGAGATACACCCGCGTCCCGTTCTGGGCCAGGGCCAGAGGGGCCAGGGCCAACAGCGCCAGCAGGATAAGAGACAAGCAGGCAATTTTGAACGAGAAAAATTTATTTGCACTTTTCATCAGTTGTTTCCTCCATTTTTTTACGGTTGGCAAAGCCAGGGATGAGCGGCGGCCGACTGCCCAAAATTGACGGCCAGCGGAATTAAATCCAGCACGTTGACTGTCCCATCCACATTCAGATCAGCCACTGCCCCGGGACCGGCGCTGCCAATAGCCAGGCCCAGCGCCGCAGCATCGGCTACGTCAATGACGCTGTCGTCGTTGAGATCGCCAGCCAGCAGGGTAAGACCGGCCAGGGTGGTCAGCTCACTCTGATGAGTTACGTTACAGGTTGCTCTCAGAAAACCAGGGCTGCTGGCGGTCAAGGTATAAGCACCAAAGTCAAGATCAGCAAAGGTGAAATCGCCGCCAGGTGCAGCAGCGACGGCCAGGCCTGACTCGTTGATCAAGATGTTGATATGAGCCTGGCTGCCGAAAGCGCGGCCTTCAACTTGCACCTGGCCAAGCAGAGTGCCACGCTGAGGAGTCGGTTCGACCACCGTCACGGCCAGAGGGGTCACTGCCTCCAGCGGCAGCACTGTTCCATCTTTTTGCCCCAGGGTGGGCGCGACCAGATCAAAACGGGCCGAGTCAACACCGGTGGGCGCGACAGCCTGGAACCGCCAGGTCAGCAGGGTCAGCGAACCGGGCAGGTCGGGCACATCTCCCTGGCGGCTGGCGGCCACGGTAAACTGTTCACCGCTTATTTCATTTTGGGCGATAAGGGGAAATTCGGGGCTGAGGGTAGGCGCTGGGTCAACCGGCGTGACGGCGGCGCTGTTCCAGGTTAGCCCAAATTGGTAGCCAAAAACACCGGCAGGCGAGGGGTTATCGAAGATCACCTGGATTTCAAAGGTGTCGCCAACGTTAACGGTTGACGGTCCGGCGATAGCCAGCGTCAGGCCGAAGGGTGTCTCTGCCTGGGCCATTGTTTGGGCCTGAGTGGCTGGCGCAGGCCGGAGCCAGCTCCCCAAAATGAGCGTCAAAAAGAGCAAGATAAAAAAGACACGATAAATTTTTCTTGGTTGGGATAAGGTGGGTTTGACGGCAACAACAGCCAGAGGAAGCCAACCCGGGGTAAGGTCAGGAACAACCAGGCGAGCAAAAAATCCCGGCTCTCCCTTCATGTGGATACGCTCAAGCAGCCCGGCAACTGTTGCAGTTGGGGAGAGATGATGACAGGAGCGCCGTCGAAACCGGCTCAGGAGAGTCCAAAAAAGGCTCATAAGCGTAACCATAACCCACTGGGTTGGTAAAGAACGGGGCGGGTGCGGGTCTCATCCCGCCGCACTCATCAATTTCTCAACAAGTCAAGCATAACATAGACGGTGAACCGGAACAATAGAGAATGGGTACCAAGGAGGGTAGACGGTAGACAGGGGTCAGTAATCAGGGGTAGCCAATGCCATTAAGTTAAGGAGCATCCCGAGTAGGTTGAGCGAAGCGAGACCGTATCGAGGGATGCGACAGAGCGGTGTAGACCTCGTCAAGCCGCCCCCTTCGATACGCGCTCCACTCCGTTTTGCGCTACTCAGGGTGCTTTCCGCTAAACTTAATGACGTTGAGGGAGCAGCGGTCAAGGACCGGCGGTTATCGTAATGAGCGGTTTGACAATTAACTGTCCCTGGGGGTCTGGGGGACCCTCTGCCACGGACAAGGGCAGCCGTTCGCCGGTCGGTTGATAATACAGGCCGATAGCCAGGCGATACTGGCCGGGTGACAGGGAGGCAGGAGTGGGCAGGGTGTGGCGGTCGAGGATGCGCTCGCCGGGCGACCAGATGGTGGTGGGGTAGGTGTTGTTGACCGGCTGGGTGTCATTGCCGGCAACGACATTATTGCCGGCGTCAAGCAGGTGGACGAAGACGGTGTAATCCAGCGGCGGGGTGTCGAGCGCCTGCCAGAGCAGGCTGAGCTGCACCGGCTCTCCGGCAGGGAGGGTGGGTGTATCGAGCCTGAAAGCGGAGAGCTGGATAAGATTTCCAAACGTCGCTTCTTCTTCCGCCGGCAGGGGGAAAGGAGGGGGCGCCGGCAGCGGAACCTTCAACGGGCCGATAAAGAACGTATCCGGCGAGTCGCTGCTGCCCTCGGTTAAAGGAAGGCGCCGGCCGGCCGCCGGGTCGAAGAGGGCGACGGCCAGCCAGTAGCGGCCCGGCGTAGGGGAGTTGGTTTCCAGCGTGACAGGTTGTTGAGCGGCAACCGTGTCAAGGCCGGGCCGCCAGAAAGTCGTTGGATAGACCCAATCGTTAGGTCGGGCCGTGCCGTCGCCCACGACACGGCGGCTGTCGTCAACCAGGTGCAGAATGACTTCGTAGTCATCCCGCATGGGCCGTGCGGCCTGCCAGTAGAGCGTGACCGGCAGCGCGGCGGAGGTTGGGTCAATCGCCGTGGGGTGAGCCGCCCCGACCAGCCGGGCTGAGCCAAAGGCAGCCGTTAGCGGGTGGGTAGGCTGCTGGACAAAACGGGCGGGGTCGGTGGGGAGTGCGGCCAGCCTGGCCACTGTTTCACCGCGCGGGGTCTGAATAGCCTGGGTCGAGCCGCCGGCCAGGGCGGTTTGAATGAACTGCCGTCCCTCGGCGGTCAGCGGGGGGAGGATAGCGGCGGTGTCACCTTGCAACCGGACCCAGACCGAATCATGCTCATTTTTTTCGGGAGAGATGACGAGAGCGGAGGGGGCAGGGGAAGCCGCAAGAACGGCCTCACGCCGGAATCTGCCGCTCAGGTAGAAGAGAAGCGGAGGGTCATTAAAGCGGGCCAGAGGCAAATAAATGGGCCGGGTGTCATTGGCGTGCGCCAGTACTGCATCGCGGATGGCAACTGCACCGTAATCATAAATACCCTGGGTCACCGGCAGCTTAGTCCACTCCGTAAAGTAGGCCGAGAACGTGCCGGGGAGGGTGGCGAGGATGAGGAGGAAGGGGAGGGCGTGAAGCGTAAAGCGTAAAGCGTAAAGCGTAAAGTGTCCCAAGGCGAGGCTGCGCTCTAAAACGTAAAACGTGAAACGTGACATCCACAGGAGGCCGAGGGCGACGAGGATGGCGGTCGCGGGCAGGGCGACGATCATGCGCAGGGGATGAGGCGCTTCGATGGCGATGATCGAGGGGGAGATGCCGACGAGCCACCACAACGCGACCAGCCGGGAGAAGAGGTCGCGCCAGTTTTTGAGGGCAATGATCAGGCCGAGCAGCAGGAAGGGCGCCAGGAGGGGCGAGAGGCCGGGGTAGCGAGGCAGGCCGAAAATGGCATTGGGGCTGCCGGCGCAGTAGAAAAAGCCTAACACCCGCAGCAGGTTGCGGCCCAGCTCGGCCAGGATGGCGCCGGGCGTGTCGAGATGGGTCCAGACCATGACCGAGGCGGCGCGGGCGCTGAATTGGGCCGGATGAACGGCGAAGTACCAGAGCATGGGTGCGGCGACGACGAGGGCGGGGAGGAGGAGGAACGTGAGGCGTCCCAAGGGGAGGCTGCGTACTGAGGCGTAGAACGTAAAACGTGAAACGTAAGGCTTGGTACGTAAGTGGGGCGTCTTGCTTAGGAAAAGTTCGGGCAGCCAGGCCAGGATTAAGATGAGGGGCAGCAGGCGGGCGGCGGAATAGGTGTGGAAGCCGAGTCCCAAAAACAGGCCGGAGAAAACGAACCAGCGTTTTTGGTTAGTCGTCCAGCCTTTGAGAAAAAACCAGAAGACCAGCACCGCCAGCAGCGGCACCGCCAGCGGGCGCTGGTCGCCGCGGCTGATGCCGATGTGCCAGGAGGAAACGGCCAGGGTCAGGCCGGCGAGAGTGGCAAGCCAAATTGTGAATTGTCCCAAAGGGATACCCTTGCGGTATGAATTGTGAATTGTGAATTGTGAACTTCGGTCTGAGTTATTGCTTTTCGTAAATCGTAAATCGTAAAGGAAGCCAAAGAGGCAAACCACATTCAGCAAACTGATGATCGCCAGTTGGAGGCGGAAGGCAAAGGGAGTCGCTCCAAACAGCCAGATGAAGGGGATGAGCAGGTAAATCAAGAGGGCTTCGCGGCCGCCATTGGTGGGGAAGAAGAGGACGGGGTCGCCGCGCTGCATCAAGCGGACGGCGTCGAGGCCGTTGATGGCCGGGTCGAAAAAGAGACCGAGGGGGTGGTCGGCCAGGCGGTAGAAGCGAAGGAAGAAGGCGACGAGGGTGACAGCGACGAAGGCCAGCCAGAGGGTGAGTTTTCGATTTTGGATGATGAATGGTAGTTTGATGGTGTACTGGCCCCTAAATCCCCCAGTGGGGGACTTGTCTTCTTCCCTTTGGGGAAACTAGAGGGGCAATACCCCGCATTGCCGCGCAATTTCCTCAAGGTCATCGAGGCGGCACAGTTCCCTAGCCGAGCAGTCATTTCGGGATGGGGGTATGGGTAGCGTTTGGACGGTGACATTGATTTTTCTCGAATCAGGCTGCTTTAGACCCTTAGCGAGCCACGGAACGCCCTGGCGGCATAGTAAGAGTCCGCACCGTTGTGATACACGAAGACATTGCCGTAGCGACGATCACAAAAGAGGGCGCCGCCGAGTTTTCTAATATCAGCAGGTGTTTTCACCCAACTCGACGTTTTCGTATCGAAATCTCCAAGTTGCTGCAATTCCCGATATTGTTCTTCCGTTAAAAGCTCAATGCCTATGGCGGCTGCCATATCAATAGCGTTATTTTTCGGTTTATGTTCTTTCCTTGACTCCTGAGCCTCACCGTCGTAACAAACACTTCTGCGGCCTTTAGGACTTTCCGCTGAACAATCATAAAAAATGTATTCGCCCGTCTTTTTATCATGACCAACAACATCCGGCTCACCGCCGGTTGTTTCCATTTCATTGAGCGACCACAGTTTTTCAGGATTAGCTTCCAGCTTTGCTTGTACTTTAGCCCATTCAAGACCTTTATGGCGGTTCAAGTTTTTCTCAAAACGGGCTTTCAATGCTCCGAGCAGTTCTTCACGTTGTTCTGGTGACAACTCCTTTTTATGGCTATTAATGTTGTTCATATTCACTCCTTGGGTTTTTTGACATTAGTTTGATCCGTTAAGGTTCATTAGCGTTCGTTCCGTTCGTTAAAAATAGAGCCGACTTGAAGTAGACCGCGGCTGGTGTTAAATAATCCAAATCCTGATGTGCTACCTCATAACAAAGTTAACCTGTTTTAATCTTTATCGAGCCGTCGAAATTGATCAGATGAAAATGCTTGACCAGGGCCTCATATTCCTCATCTGAAATGGCGGTCAGGTCAAAGTGATAGTTTCTCACCTTGCCTTTGGTCTTTATTTTCAATTCATCCCGGCGAATGAAGACCCTATCCAGCAGGACGATAATGTCATCATCTTCCCATGCCACACTAGCGCCGCGTTCGTTGGGGCTGAGAAAAGGCTCGTACTTGGCGTTTCGTTGAATGATGAAGCCATCCACTCCAAACGCCGATGCTTCGTCACAGCTCAGGGAGATGATGATGTCGTCGCCGTGCTCTAAATGGGTGAAAAGGACTCGATCCATAGCTTACTCCTCATTTGACTATAAGCTTTCGCTTATAAACTCAACCTGCCAGACTGCCAGGGTATTCGTTAGTCCGTACCTCCTTTTGAGTCTGACTCTTTGTAGTCATCCCAGCGAGACCACTTCCAGCCTGCTGAAATAGCAGCCTGCAAATCGTAGGTTAGGTAAACCGCCCAACATACAAACGGAATAAGTATTAAGAGTGGCTGCCAGTTCTGAGCATTTTGGCTTGCCGCATATAGGGGAAGTAATAATGGAACAAGCGAAAGAAAGTAATAAATCGTTCCCGTACTACGAAGACCCCCCTTAAACCGACGTTGTTGCTTAAAATTGTGCCAGTGATACTCCCAATTTAGACCAGGAATACGTGGCTCTATGAAGATGCGGATATATTCGCCTAATCTTTGTACAGTTTGTTGAGTCGATGTAATCATAATTAGGCTGGGACTAAGAACTGCGTAAAGGGCAATCGCACCACCGATTGATACAAGCAAGCGCGTTTCGGGTGAAGTAATATCTGATCCTAACACTGCCCCTGCTGTTACGGATAATATCACGCCAAAAGCGCCGACTGTTAGCGAAATGGTCTGTAATCGTCGTCCTTGAGCATTGAGGATTTCGCTTCTAAGGGTTCGATATTCCTCAAGCAGTCCATCTTTTTCTGCGGCGGTTGCAAAGGTATGGGTCTTCTTCGCTTCATTCATATTGCAACTCCCCTAAAGTATTTATGGGTGATTTCACCTAACAACCTATCGCCCGACGCGCAAGCCACCCCAACGTGCCATTATCTTTTAGAACAGACCACTCCGAAAAATGGCTATGATGATTCTCACCCCTCGCCGACTTCCCCGGCCTAGAGCCAGCGGCAAATGAGGCTCCCCGCCGCAGCCGCAACCGGACTCCCTGCAACCGATGAGCAGATGATGGCTTGGCAGATAAAGTTTCAGGTTTTCCTAAAAATCACCACTGACTCACGAGCCGGTTCACGACCGTATCTGCCCATTTGTTGAGCGCTATTTCCTCTTAACCTAGCAACCCAAGATGTCAAAGGCTTATATCCTAGGGTTTCACCTACCTCTATTAAAATCTCATCAACAGGAATCATCACGCCTGCATGACGTACATTACCAACAACTAAAGCAATATATCCACCAGGCGTTAAAACTTGAAATGCCGAATGCATAACGGCATTCATATCTTCAAAATATCCTCGTAGCATAGGGTCTATTCGCCGGTCAGTGTCATCTGGGAGTAAGTCAAGTGTTTCCTGCAAACGTTCGGGCACTATAAAGAGGGGTAATTCTCGTTCGGGTGGATGTGCCTCCACATTAGACCGCAATGATTCATAGCGTAACGTGAATATATCGTTCTCATTTAACCCTAATGTGAGTAACTCTATCTGGAAAATACGACTATAATCATGGCGATTGGGGTACGGAGGAGAGGTAATAATTGCCTGACAGTCATTCATTAATTCTGGATACCATTCTTGCAGTTCCACTAGTTGACGTGCATCGTGTTGACGCGCCAGACATAGCCCATAAGGTCCGTGGGTATCTATCAAATCTAGCAACATCGTATTAACGATATCAACGAATGCTGGAAGTATTGATGTAGCTTGGCAATCTTGCTCTACCCAACGGAACCAACCTCCATCCGATTTAGCGCGGGAGACAACTTGTTGAACACGCAACAAAGCCAGTAAGAGCAAATCGCGTACCTGTTCTGGTTGAACTAATATGGCCTGTTGTAAACCTTTAAGCGCATTGAATTCCGCATCAGTAAAGGCTTGTTGCAAGCGATCAGTGCGAGTTAAATCAATGTTATGTTGACCTGTACGGAACATAATTGTAATAGATTCAACTGCCTGCCGAATCTGAGGTGGATCATAAACACGTACTTTTGTATTACTAACAAATATCGAAAGCGGTGAAATATCTATACCTAGTGCGTTATACCCTTGGCGACTACTGGTGTAAAGTGTTGTCCCGGCACCAACAAAAGGGTCCAGTACAGTAGAACCTGTCGGCACTTGCCACTCTGTCAAAAGTATCTCGACTAATTTTGGAGAAAAACTATGTGGAAAGTAGAACCAGCGATGGACAGGCTTATCCTTTAATAAGCGAGGTGTTACATGGTTTGATAAGTTGAGCCGGTATTTTAAGTGGTTTGGCAACGGGGGTAATTCACGGCTCATTTTTTCCCTCGTCCTTGTTGATAGGGTGGTCGTGGAAAGGTAATTTTCACGGGTTGACGATAAATAGGATGGGAAAGAATTAACTCTCCTTTATCTAAACGGGTTAAATGTTGTTTCACATCTGACTCTAAAAAGCGGTAATTGCCCGTGTTTATTTCAGCACTATCACTACGCCCCAGGACTTTAGTTGCCGAATTGCCAGTAACCCGGTCATGAACAGCACTTAAAAATTGTTGGGCCGAGAACAAAATCATGCCAAATGATCGGCCACGTTCAGCGATATCTAATACTTGCTCTAAAATAGGCGATTGTTGTGCTTGCCCTTTGGCCGGTGCATATTTATTTAGCTCATCAACAAATACTATAACTCTCTTTGGGGGTTCATAATTATCAAACGGAAGCGCTTCACCTGAGTACAATCCATATACTGAGCGTAATACATCCCCAAAAACGAGGGTCTGTTCCTCTGAGGTCAAGTTAGCTATATCTACTACATATGTATGTCCACCATGAATGTTACCAATGGCTTGTTCAATAGTCGTCATGCGCTGAGAAAGACGTGGAACAAATAAGCCGGATTGGCGGGTTTTTACGATACGACGTAACAAACGAATAAATCGCCCTACGCTTGATGGTTGAATATTACGAAATTTTTGAGCAATACCCTGTTGCATAAGTGGTGGTTTTGTCAATAAATCATCCCAAGTTTGTACATTACTCCACACCCGTTCGTTCGTTTCGATCCCTGTTTGAATTTCACCGATAATTGAGCTGAGAGTGTCATAAGTATCGGGAAACTGAGAGAAGAGCAGGTCAAGTTTGCTAGCTGTATTTAGCAAATCGTAGGCATAAACTCGATGGGGTGGCGGCGTTTCAGTGAAAGAATTTGGTTTACCCGTTACGTGAGTATTGTTTCCATGGGGTAAGAGATAATGAACTTTGTCGGCCGGCCAAGGCTCATATCGCAAACCTAATTTTTCCCATCGTTCCTGATCTTGCTCAATATCTTCTCTATCTTTTTTACTTTCTGACCGGCGAACTTTATGAATAGTCAATAAATCATCATATTTAACATTGAGTAAAATTGTGGCAATGTCATCACTCTCACTCCTTTGCAAGAGTGACTGAATCAAGAACATTGCATAAGAAGTTTTCGTCGCTAGACCGGAAATGCCGGAGATATTAACATGACCAGCTTCCGGTCCCAGAACAAAATTGCGGTCCAGATAAGCTACAGTTTTTGTCCCATCACTCATTTCGATGAGGCCCGCCGGTATCCGTCTCTCTTCTGGAATGCCATTTATACCTAAAGCAATGTGAATATCCTCTTCGTTAGCAAAATAAACAAAAGCATCGCTACGAACAGGCATGTAAATGTCACAACTGTTCGACAAAACTGAAACGTCGCATACATTTGTGCCCTGACGCGGGGTTTGTGGCTCTTCATCCAACATTTCACCAAAGTCATTTGATATGTAATTGGAAAGATGGCTGGCTGCATCGGTAATATGCTTGATGTTGGTCACTAAGCCATAGGTATAGCTTATCTCGTTACTCGACCGATCTTTGTAGTGTTCGGCAGCGACAATATCAAAAGGATTTACTAATTCTCCAGGCTTAATCCAAAATTGAAATTGCTCTGCACTATTGGGAGAATATTCGGTGGCGGAACCACGCCCAATGGGTTTACTACGAGGTTTATTGCTCATGTTCAAGTTCCTTTTTGCCTTATTTCAAGAGGCCAGCGCACACCGGCTTTAAGGACTGCTTCTGAGTAGAAGTGGCTGCGCACAACGCGCTCAGAAATATAAATTGGATAAAGATGCGCATGCCAGCGATTGTCTCGCCCATGCGGTGTCACACTTCTTTCGGCAATCAAACAGCCGCTAAGTTCATCCACCAACTCCGTTGCAACCGGTTCCTGACTAGGATTTGGTATCTCTACCTTCACCACGCCCATCAGCGGATAATCTAAGCCGCGCTGTGGTCGAATACGTACATACCAAAAGACAATCTTTCCTTCGTTTGTGCCATCGTTACGCTTGCGAGAAAAGACAAGAGTACGCTGATTTTCGTGCAAGTCTTTTAGTAAGCCATATAGGTTAAGTTTTTGCTTTCTTGGTCCACTCCCGAACTCAAAGCGACTATCTCGGCGAAACCCTTTCGCCAAGCCAATGACTGGCGGTCCTTTCCAAACCTCGTACTCGTTCCCTAAACTACCATCAATGACCAGCCATTGATTCGATTCCCGGGAATAGTCTCGAGCTAGACTTTCTTCTAGTTTTCGCATGTGCCAATTCGCCCGATGAGCCCCACGGGGCCGTGCCTCTCGTATTTGTGCCACATCAGCATCTTTGTTATTTGTGGCACTATCACACAATTCAAACTCTTTGAGACCAACCATAGCTAGTTCAATCTTTTTCCATAGTGAATTAGAGAGAGCCTCTTTTTCCAAGGTCAGTAATATTTTATGCTCGGCACTGGCTTGGCTAATCCTGCCATCATCGTGTCGGCACACCATTGCTGCTCCTACTTGAGAAATCTGGACGGGACTGGATCTGTCCTGTTCCAGTATTGTGCCAATAAAATAGGTGAGTGTTGAACCGTCAACAAAAAAGCGGAGTAGATGGTTTTCTTTGCGGTGTATAGGCTGAAGTGTTCGCTGCAAATGGTGAGCAGGATTAGTCTCCCAGATACCGTCAACAATCGCCGCTCCACTCGTTTCGCGGTCATAGATTTCATCAATATCCGGTAAAACCATATCTACAACGGCCTGTCCGGTTGCGGGCAGAACTTGAGTTTCCGTGCTGATAACACGCAGGACATCTTGCAAAGGGGCAAAAGGATTAGTCATGATTAGATGTTTATGCTCTTATTGGAAATGGCCGTTCACAGCCACTTTGTTCACAAGTGATCATATCATAGAAATAAGCCAGGCTGAAATTACGCTGGCGTGCTTCCTGTGGCTCCACAAAAGCTGCAACCTTTGTTCCTAAACTCTTGACGCTATGGCCGGTGATCCGTACTAGTTTCTGATTTTTTGTGCGTTTGCCGGCTTCCCTGACAATATGAGCAATTTGCTCTCGCGCTTGTCGTGGATTGTGAGCAACCGTATCTCTGGCTGAAGGCGTATAAGACCCTGGACCGTTCACGGCAGTGACAATAGCCTGAGGATGGGCTAACAGCCAGCATTCGAGACAAGTTTTGCAAATCATGCCTGTCACTCTGACTCGTTTTAGAATATCATTATCCGGCAAGTTTGCTAAATGGGCACAAACCTGTTGAAATGCTTCCTGAAAAGCAACTAATTTATCAGAACGATCAGGTGATTCATTATAATCTTCTTCATCCATTATAAATAAGACGCATTGTGAACCTGCCCGGTTAGCCCGAGTAACCAAATCTAGTAAATTTGTCAGGCTGGTAAATTCCGTTATATCTAAACGAGCCGCTTGTACATATCGTCTACGTTGATTTCGGCGCTGATAATCAACACCTAAAGATCGGGCTGCTAAAATCTCATATGCTTCATTGAGTTCATCCTCAACAAAGATTTGAACAAAGGACATAGATGCTCCTTTAGATGAAACGACGGCGAACAGCTTCACCCAACCGGTACTTCTCTAGCCAGGGGGCAAATTCCTCGGCTGTGGTAGGGGTAAGAAGCGTTTTACCATCTTCGTCACGGTCAGCGATATAAACTTGTAAATAATCGGCCTCAGCAGCTAGATCAAAACAATCCATAAATTCAGGACTGTGGGTTGTAATGATAATCTGTGGTGGTGTGATAGATGTTCCCACTGCTTCATCCTCTTCCAGAGGTGCTTCAATAGCTTGGCGTACTATATCCGCTAGGTAGAGCATGAGTCGGGGATGTAGACCATGATCGGGTTCTTCTAAACAGGCTAGAGTGACAGTATGGTCCGCCAGAAGTAGGGCCAGGAGTGCCAGTAGACGAATCGTACCATCAGACATACTTGTTGGTGGAATTAAGCGATTCTCGCTGAAGGGTTGCTCAATAAAACGGTAACGAGCATTCTGACCACCGCGTTCAGCATCATGCTCCACCATCAAGCTTTGCGGTAATTCGATAAAATCAGTCATTTTATCAATGATTGCGGTATAGTCATCGTAGCGACGCTGGTAAAGGGCATACAGGAAGGCGCTTAGATTGCTGGCATTGCCGGATAATGGTGGCACTTCTTCTGGGTATTGAGGGATGAATGTCTCACGGCGGGCTTGTTGTAGGTCAACATCAAAAAAACGCCAGCCAGTAATATGTTTATAGACTAACTGTGGCAAAGGGACTATCAAGCTAGGCCCTTCTTCACGAAGATGTAGGTTACGATTAGATCTGGCACGGCTATAGTAAGGATTCTTAAGAACGTTACCACGATAGCCTATTCGTTGATGAATATTCTCTCCTTGCCGTTCAAAGTAAGGAAATAGCTCATTCCCAACATGGATTTTTAAGATTTCTTCCACAATTTCTAAGTAGTCGCCACACTGAAAGACAGTATGATAGTTAACTAAGTCGGTACCTGCTTCACTATAACGTAGATTGAAGTGAAGTTTATCCGGCCGTTTTCCAAAGTCATCTAAACCATACCAACGTAGATCGTCTATCTGGCTATCATATACCTGCCAGTCCAGACGATCACCAACTACAGCATCGTAAAGAAAGCGTAGCGCGTGGAATAAATTGGATTTACCACTTGCGTTAGGACCAATAATGATAGTAAGAGGTTTGAGCGGTAAATCAATATTATATAGGCTACGAAAGTATTGAAGTGTCAGATGCGATAAATACACAATATTATCCCATTAATTCCTTAAACCTTGGAATATTATTTATATTACATAATCATTCTATCACGAAAATGAGTTTTAAGCTACCGAAGTAAAGCAAGCGTTATGTAGTTGAGACAACAAAATATGTTAGTTCCCCAGCACCCTCGACAGACTCGCATCGTACCCCACTGACTCGCCCTCAAACCTGAGCTGATCAGCGTCTCAGCCACCGCGGGTCGAGTTATGACGCTGATTTTTCAAGAATCAAGTGGTCATTTTTTAAAAATCAAGCAGTGATTCGAGTCGAGTCAAGTAGTGATTTGAGTCGAGTCAAGCAGTGATTCGACTCGAATCAAGCGGTGATTCGGCCAAAATCAAGCCGCCATTTTTTAAAAATCAAACGGTGATTTTTGAAAAGTTCGAGGGTAATAAGGGCTGGGCCAGTCGGGTAGAGGATAAAAACCAGGGGCGAACGACCGGCCGTTCGCCCCTGTAGGTGGTGCAACGATTTGCGGCCCAGCAGCATCCTTCGATACGCCTTTCACTACGTTCAAGGCTACTCAGGCTGTGTCCTGAGCTTGTCGAAGGGATGCTGCTAGGATAAGGCGAGATTTAGTTCACCGTCAGGATCGCTTCCAGGCTGCCGCTGCGCAGCGGCCCCTGGCTCAGGCTGGCCCGCACTTCCAGGGTGTAATCGCCGGGAGTCAGGATAGCCGGAACCAGGAAGGTGAGCTGGCCGTCGGTATTGTGGCTGACCACGCCCGCCTGGAAGCTGCCGCCTTCGGAAATGGCGACAAAGAAGATGCCCTGCTCGCGCTGGCCGGGATCAAATTTAAGATGCTTGCCGACAATCTGGCCCAGGCCGCCAGGGGTCAACACGCTGTCGCGCTGGCCGCTGTTCCAGTCAGTGTATTCCAGCAGTTCCGGCTGGACCCGGCCGGCCAGTTCCTTTTGGGCCTGCGCCCGCTCGCGGATGGCCCGGCGCAGGCGCGCGCCGGGGCTGGTCACCGCCTCAATGCTGTGGCGGTCGGGACTAAAACTATCGGTTTTACTGTCAAAGTTGCCCCGGATGCTGAGGCTGTGGTTGACCCAGGGCGTCACTACCCGGTAGCCTTCCAGCAGATAGCTTTCGACGGAGGCAAAGTAGTGGTGGATGACGCCCAGGGCGTCGGTCCGGCTGACAGCGCAGCCGTGGGCGACCATGCGATCAACCACCTGCTCCAGGTTGGCGGTGGCCATAGATTGGACGACGGCGCGGTATTGGTTCGCGCCGTTGGTCAAGTTGTTTTTGGAGAGGGAGTAAGTTATTCCCATGTTTTAGTAGATCCTTGTTGAAAGTGTATTTGTGAATATGAAGTTCGTAAAGCGCCGGTACTTTACGCCGGTAAGATTATAAGCGAGGATGCCGGATAGGAGTACCCTACTTTTTGGGGGTTTTAACTTGAAATAACGAAGTGCTCGACGTCAGGAGACGCCGGACTCCCTATTATTCAAAGCCTTGTCAAACAATTGGCGGTAGAGGTCCAGGCAGGCCGGGCCGGAACAGGGAGCCGGCTCGACGGCGGCGGCGCGGTAATTGCGCTGGGGGTCCATCTTGACTTTGGGCAGAGCCAGGTAGGAGAGCTGCTCGCCGGAGGGCAAGACAAAGGTCGAGCTGCCCTCCACCTTCAGGGTCTCCCAGCCCATCTGCGCATCTTGCAGCACCAGGCGCTTGGTAAGGCCGCTGTCAAACGCCTCGGCAAAGGGGGTCATCTCCAGGCCGACCGCTTCGGCCAGCTCAAACAGAACGTGGCGCATGGAGATACAGCGGCTTTCGGCAAAAAAGGCCTGGCGAATGGCCCAATCCAGCTCGTCGGCGTATTCCGGCCCCTGGAGTTCGGCGCATTTAATGGCTTCAAAGGCGGGCCACATGGTCACCGGCCATTCGCTGAGGGGCCGGTGCCAGGGGTGGTAAGGAATATCCAGTTCTTCCAGCATTAAAATCGGGGTTTCGGCATTGATGATGTTGTGGGGCGTGGGCCGGCGGTTGATGTACTCCAGGGCCAGGCTGCGCCTGGCCAGGATAATTTTCCCGGCGTATTCAGCTCGCAGCTTGCGCCAGCGGTACACGGTCAGATAGGCGTAGGGGCAGTGAACATCGGAGTATAACTCGATTTGAACGGGAAGATGGGTCATAGTACCTCTGCAGCTTGTCCTTTGTTAAGCATCTATTGTAGCACACCCATTTTCCCCTGACAATCTCCCAAAAATAAGGTCTGTCCCAGATTTTAGGCAGACCGCAGAGGTTTTTGAAACCTCTGCGGTCTTTCCTAAAAATTGGGGCGCTCCCAAAAATAATAAGACCTGCCAGGTTTTCAAACCTGGCAGGTCTGGTAAGGCCAGAATGCGCGTGAGCTGGTGAGGTGAAGCAGGATATTTTTATCAGGCGGCGACGAAGGCCATTTCAATTTTGTGACTATTGAGCATGTACTGAAAGGTGCTGGTCACAATCACACTTTCTAAATAAGCCTGGGCCTCTTCGTAAGTGCCGTGGGCTACCTGCCGCTGAAACTCATCGTAGTACCAGGCTCTGGAAACGGTGTCGGGTTGATCGAGCCAGGCGCCGTAGCCGTATTTGCCAATCTGTTCCAGGGTGTTGTCGGCCGGCACGCCGACGGCATCCAGCACGACGCTCAATAAATCTATCTCCAAATAATTGAGATTGAGCTTGCCGGCAAATTCGCGCAGCTTGCGCTCATGCTCAAATTGCAGTTGCAGCAGTTTAATCAGAGTTTTTTCGTCCATTTTTCATTTCCCCTTTGCAGCTTTATTTTTAAGCTATCTGTAGTTTAGTCTGCCATCGTCCCGGAATCGTTACAGCCAGCGTTACGAAACGAGGCACATTCGATTTTGGGTCTCGCCCTTCGATACGGCCTGCGGCCTACTCAGGACGAGATGAACGCACCCTACGAAGCCATCAGGCCACCCGATTTTGAGGCAGTTTGTTGTCATTGGCCAGGCGATAACTCAAACGCTACCCCCAGGACTTCACCAATCACCCCAGTATCGGGTATAGTGTTTGTTCTACCGGAATATGAGCGGAAGATAAGACTTCTTATCCGCCCTGGTGATAACGAAGTTTAAAGTGTAAGTGGCCGTTGCCGTTCCCGTCTCTTGCAGCCAGAGCGTATAAGGGCCGCTCGATAAAGGGGGCGTAAAGCCGATAGCACCAGCGCCTTCGCCCATATCATCGAGAATATCCGTGCCCACCTGACCCGCTGCCGTACCGAAATGAGTATACCCCAGGAGCTGAGAGACATCGGTTCCAGTGGCTGGCTCGGTAAATGTACTGCCGCTTTGGATGGCAACAAAAGCCTGATCATCTGTTGAGACGTAGGACTCCAGCAAAATCGCTCTTAATTGAAAATCAAGCGGAACCGATACGGTAACGTAGTCCAGATCGCCGGCCACTGAAGTTGCGGTCAGGATATTGCCACCCTCTACTAACGAAACGGCCGTTGGATTGAACCGATCATCCGCAAGATCCCCGTCTGTCCCCTCGTCATAGCTCGAGGTGGTGGTTGATGGGGAGACAATGAAGTTCAGGGTGTAGGTGGATGTTTCAATGCCCGTTTCTTGAAGCCAAAAGGTGTACAGGCCGCTCGACAAAGGTGTTGTAAAGCCCATTGCGCCAGCCCCACTCGCCAGGTCATCCAGAAGATCTGTTCCTACCTGGCCAAGACCTGTCCCAAAATGAGTGTAACCTAACAGGTTAGAGACGTTGGTGCCAGCAGGTGGTTCCGTAAAGGTGGAGCCGCTCTGCACAGCCACAAACGACCTGTCGTCAGTTGAGGTATAACTCGTCAGGATAAGCGCCTTAAGTTGGAGGCCATTTGGAACTATGACCGTAACATATTCCAGGTCACCAGTGACCGAGGTCGCAGTTAAGAGATTGCTGCCTGGCGTCAACATTATCACCGTTGGATTAAACCGATTACCCGATAAATCACCCTCTGTTCCCTCGTCGTAACTCGTGTCAGCCAAGACCGTCCCGGCAAAGTAAGCGACCAAGACAACCAGGGTAATTATTAAGAATAGATTCCGGCTGGATTTCATGGCGTACCCCCTTCTGTCTGCAACAGGCGCGATCTAGCTTGATCTATGGTCTCAAGCGCAAATCGCGTCAACCATTTTAACAATAGTTACGTATTGTTTGGGGGATTAGATTTATTCCTGACCAGAAATGCTCAAATACGTCAAAAGGAAGCAAGATCTCTTACAAGCCCAGGCCGGCTTCTCGCGCCTTGATGATGGCCTGGGCTCGATCCACGACTTGCAGCTTGCTGAGGATGTTGGAGACCTGATTGCGCACCGTTTTCTGGCTGATGGCCAGCCGCTCGGCAATTTCCGGGTTGGTCAGGTGTTGGGTCATGAGGGTCAGGATTTCGCGCTCGCGGTCGGTTAGCTCCGGGAAAATTTGCGGCGCGGCGGGTCGCGGGCCGGCGAAGAAGTGGATCAGTTTGCGGGCAATGGCCGGGCCGAAAATGGCCTCGCCGCTGCTAACCACCTGAATCGCCCGCAAGATTTCGGCCTTGAGCGCGCCCTTGAGTACATAGCCGCGCGCCCCGGCCCGCACGGCGGCAAAGACCGAGTCGTCGTCTTCAAACATGGTCAGCATGAGCACGCTGATGTGCGGGCTGGTGTGCAGAATGCGCCGGGTGGCCTCGATGCCGTTGAGACCAGGCATGTTGATGTCCATCAAAATCACGTCCGGCTGGAGGCGGGCGGCCATGACGACCGCTTCTTCACCCATCGCCGCTTCGCCGACGACCTCCAGATCGGGAACGGACTCCAGCAAGGCGCGCAGTCCCTCCCGAAAATCGGCGTGGTCGTCGGCAATAAGTATCGTGGTTTTTTCCATGTTCCCCTCTTCTACTCCTGTGTCAACGGTAAAGCGGCCCACACCCGCGTGCCGCCGCCCGGCAGGGCCTCGACGACACATTCGCCGCCCAGTTCTCCGGCCCGTTCGCGCATCGAGGTCAGGCCAATGCCGGGGTGACGCTCCGGCGGCAGACCAATGCCATCGTCGGTGATCTCAAGAGAGAGACCGCTGACTGATGACCGCTGACCGCCGACGGCTGACTGTGGAAAAATATCTGCGGTCTGCGGTCTGCGGTCTGCGGTCATTATTAGCTTGATCGTACAGTGCTGCGCCCCGGCATGGCGAATAACATTGGTCAGCGCTTCCTGAACAATGCGGTAGGCGGCGACTTCAACCGCAGCCGGCAAAGGGGGGAGATGTTCCGGCGTGGCGAGCGTAATCCGCAGGCCGTTGAGTTCGCTCTGGGCGGCGTACTCCTGCACCGCTCCGATCAACCCCAGTTCGTCCAGGGCCGGCGGGCGCAGGGCGTAGACCAGCCGCCGTATCTCGCCGATCAGGCCCTGGGATTTCTCGATCAGTTGGCTCAGCAGCGCCTCGGCTCGTTCCGGGTTAGCGCGGACCAGGTCCCGCGCCGCTTCCAGCTTGAGCGTATGGCTGGCCAGTTGGGGACCGAGGCCGTCATGCAGGTCGCGGCGCAGGCGGCGGCGCTCTTCCTCACGGGCGGCCACTAACCGCTCGCGCGAGCGCTGCAAATCGGCGGTGAGGCGCTGCAGGTCGGTGGTCAAGCGTACAGCGTGGGCAGCGGCTCCGGCCTGGCGGGCCAGGTCGGCCAGCAGGCGGTGTTCTGCCGGAGTAAATGCCTCGCCGGGGGCGCGGGGGCCGAGAAATAAGTGGCCCATCGTTTCGCCGTGATAACTGAGCGGCAAGTTGAATGGGTCAGAGACTGGCGTTCCGGCGGCAGCCACCAGAGTAGAACAGTTATCCTCCTGGTCGAGGGCAATCGCCGCATAAGGCAGCTTGAGGGTCTCTTTGACCGTAGTGACGATGGTAGTCAGGACGGTATCGGGGGCGAGGCTGGTCTCCAGCCGCTGGCCGAGGCGCGAGATGACGGCGTAGGGGTCATCCCGCTCGCCGTACATCAGCCGGTTAACGGCGCGCTGGAGGCGGGTGCGCAGCGGCTCAAATAACACGGCGGCTACTCCGGTCGCCAGGATGGAAAGAAAAAAGCTGCCCTGTCCATGAAATAGTGTACCCACCCCACCCACGATCAAGGCGTACAGGCCAATAATACTCGCGGTCAGCATCCCGTAGACCAGGGTGCGATTGATCAGCGGATCAATATCCCAGAGCCGGTAGCGCAGGATCGCTATGCCAATGGCGATGGGAACAGCGCTGAAGGCTAAGGCATAAAAAGTTATGCCAATTATATCGAAAACCATCGTGTCTCGATCATCCTGCATGAGGATTAAGATCAACATGACACTTGTAGCCAGGGCCGCCGCATAAACAAACCACTTGAGCTGCTGCCGCTCAACGCCGCTCGACCGGCGCAGACGCACGATGAGGGAAATAAGCGCTCCTAAAAAAGCCAGGGTGACAACTCCGAGTATTGTGATTCCCCATTGTTGAAGGGTTTCCGCGCCAGGGGGAACGTTCTGTAATAAGAGGTCCTCGCCGAAGGTCCATGTGGCGATGCCGGTAAGGATGGCCCAGAGTGTTGTTCCCATCGTCGCCAGGAAACCGAGCCAGGCCCACCGGCGTGACAGGAGGCGGCCGGTTGGAAACAGGAGCACCAGCCAGACTAAAACTCCGTAGCCCAAGCCCCAGCCGTTCATGGCAATCAACAAGACCAGCCATCCGGCCGGCAGCGAACCGGGCCGGACCAGCAAGGTGTAAGTAGCGTAGGAAAAACCAAAGGGTTCGATGACCAGCAGAAACCCAATCAGCAGCAGCAGCCAGCCGATGACATGGTTGGGCCGGTAGACCAGGACCAGCGCAGCGACGAGGGTAAACGACAGAGCGGGCAGGAGATCGGCCCAGGGGCTGTCATAGGTGGAGCGGCTGCCGTTTAGCTCATCCAGCACCAGCGCTCCCCCCACGAGGCCGACATTAAAAGCGGCCAGCGCCAGGGCCAGCAGGGTTGGGAGAGGTTGGGTCTTCATTCATTTCCTCCCGGATCAGCTTGAAACTCGCTCTCCATTCTACACCATTATAACCGTTTCTGAAAGAGAAATTGAGCCTGTCCGTTCAAGCACAGGCTCAATTTCTTTCGACTCATACCCCGACTATGGGGCCGGCAGCAAAGTTCCCGCGTTGACTCGCTCCCCGCTGCTCAGACATAGAGGTTATGCTTCGCGACTCGTGCGTACCGCATAGCCCAGCAGGGCAAAGGCCGCCGTGGTCCAGAGGCCAAAGACTATGCCCAGCGCTACTTCTCCAGCAATTACAGCGGTTAGCATGGCCGCCGGCAAAGCCAGCCCGCACCAGAAGGGGGTGAACCTGCGCCAGCCCGTCCAGACTTTGGCTCTGAGGACGGCGATACCGACGATATTCATAAACATGTGGCTGAACGGCCAGGCGATATCGCCGATGGTGTAAAGGATATGCTCTTCATCAGGATTGGGCACAACAAGATGAATGGCCGACCAGGCGGCGGCCATCATCAAACCGATGAGCTGGATGATGAGGACCGTTTTGCCTCCCCACCCTTTGCCGGCTGCTTTGGTCAGGCCCAGACCGGCGATGCTGCTCATCCAGGCAGTCATATAGATGACTTCCAGGAGGCCGATAAATTGATCGGTGCCATGCTCCTGAAAACCAGCGTACAGCCCTTCCACGAGCAGCATGGAGCTGCCCAGGATGCCCAGCGTTCCGAGCAGCCGGGTGTTCAGAATGGTGCCGGTCTGTTGGCCGGCGAGATGGGTAAATTCTTTGGTTGTCATGGGTTATCTCCTTTGTAAATAGTAAGCAGTTGTCACTAAGCAGTAATCAGTTATCAGCATCAGTTCAACTGTTTACCGATCACTGATTGCTGTTCCTATCCTACCCGATAAAGCGTCCCGTTGTCATGAGACAGTGTCCCGCCTCAGCCGGGAAGATTGTCCCGCCGGGCAGCAAAAAAACAGCGCGGACTTGTGGCCGGGAGAATTTTTCACTCCGGCCAAAAATCCGCGCTAACTTGGCAGAAGGCTTGGTGTCTCTAGCGGGCTGTCCTAGACTGCTGCTGGCCTGGTCGGGGTTGGACCGTATCACCGGCAGGGACATCCCTCAGCCAGCCTTCGTAGAGTCTCAAGAAGACGACCCCGGTCAGAATCAGCAGGCTGCCGCCGAGCTGGACCCAGTTCAGGCGCTCGCCCAACAGGAAATAAGCAATCACCGCCGTAAAGGCCGGTTCCAGGGTCGCAACCAGGTTGGCCACACTGGAGGGCAAATAACCCAGGCTGACGTTGTACAGCCCGAAGCCCGCTATCGTCGGACCCGCCGCCAATAAGAACAAAATGCCCCAACCCGTCAGGCTGTTCCCCAACCAACAGAGGTCGGCGGGACGGGGTGCCGCGCCGGGTAAAAGTCCGCCCGGCAGCAGGTTGAAGAGCAGCAAGAAGACGGTGGCAAAGCCGAAGGTGTAGAACAGGGTGGTCCAGGGGCTCAGGCCGCGCTGTGAGGCCGAGCGCCCCATCATGCTGTAGACAGCGTAGCCCAGGCCGGAGAGTATCCCGGTCAGAATACCGACCCAGTTCGTCTGCCAGACTGCCGGGTCCAACGCGCCTGAGACCAGGACGCAGCCGCCCAGGCAGAGGACGACCGCCAGGAGCTTGGCCCAATCCAGGCGTTCGTTGAGGAACCACCAGCCCAGCAGCGCGGTGAACGCGGCTGAACAGTAAGCCAGCACTGTAGTAACCGCCGCCCCATTCAGGGCCACCGACAGGGTCCACAAGGCATTAAAGACAGCCAGCACCAGACCGTAAACGACGAGATAGATCAAAAGGGGACGCTTCACCGGGAGCAGACGAGGGTACAGTCCGCCCAGCACCGGCAGCAGGGTCAGGGCCACCAGGCCGTCGCGCCAAAAGGCCAGCACCAGCGACGGGATGTGGTAGGTTTGGGTCAGGTAGCGGATGAAAATAGCCGTGGTTGAGAGGATAGCGGCGCTCATCAGAGCGAGCGTGTAGCCGCGAGTGAGATTTGAACGGGGGGGAGTATTGGTAGACATAACCTTTACTAGCAGCCCGGCCTAATCGATGTGGTGGGCAAAGTCAACGGCGTTGGCGTCGGGCGTTTTTGTAGCGCTTGGTCAGGTTATTGACTTCGATAATGGGCGGCATCGGGGAGGTATTGTACTATGGATGGAATGAGGAGTCCAAAGCGTACTTGGGACTCCTCATTTTGCGGCTTGTTATTAAAGACGCATCCCCTTCAATGGGTTTCCCGCAGTTGCCTTTCCAGGCTGTCGCCGTCAATCAAGGCCCAATGCTCCGCAATTTTGTTCCCTTCCAGGCGGTAAGCCCGATACCCCTTGATCTCCACTTGTTTTCCGGTGGCCGGGATGCCTCGCCACTCGCCGTGATGGGTCAGGCGCATCGTCAGCCGAATGATAGATCTGTCCCCTTCAGTCACCTGGTCTTCGATAATCGTCTGTTCATCAAAGGAGGCGCTGAGAGCCTTGACCCACTGCTTGACGCCTTCCCGGCCGCTGAATTGAGACGGCAGCGAATGGTCTACGTAATTGGCCGCTAAAAATTCGTCCAGGGTGTCGAGGTTCTGATTGTTCCAAACTTCCTCAATATAGCGGCGGATAATATTTTTGTTTTGTTCAGATGTCATGATAAACCCCCTTTTATTTATGTTAGATAATTTTGCTTAGGCAATTAAAGTTCAAAAAAAATTTAGCTGTTTACAAGATTATTTTCAATCTTTTTAAGAATATCAGCAAACAAGTTAATTTCTGCTGGTGTTAGTCCATTAAGCACCTTTTTCCTTTCTTCAATCGTAAGAGGGAGTACCTGGGCCAGGAGTTGTTTCCCGGCTTCGGTTAAAAAAATGAGGGACTTGCGCCGGTCATGTGGGTCGGCCCGGCGGGCAAGTAGGTGGCGATTTTCCAGGGCATCCAGCATGCGGGTGACGTTAGGATGATCGTGCAGATCTTTGTCGGCCAATTCCCCCTGTGACTGGCCATCTTGTTCATACAAACGAAATAAAATAAACCACTGTTCGGGTGTGATCCCGGCCCCCGCGTCCTGCAAAAACTTCACCAGATGCAGCCGCAGCAACCGGGCCACCCGCTGGATTTTGTAGGCAATAGCCTTGTCCAGGCTGCTAACGTCGTAAATGTAATCAGGTTCCATACGTCAATAATCTTTGCCTTGGCAAATATTACCTAGACAATAACATAGCTCGAGCATTTTGTCAAGAGGCTATTTTCGCCAAGTGAGGAAAAGGGCAATACCAATCACAACGATACTCAAAATAGTGACAATGGCGCCGATGGTGAAACTAAAGGGCCGGAAGGTGAGTTCAACGGTATGTTCGCCGGCAGGGACAGGCACAGCCCGGAGCGTGTAGTAAGCGCGGAGGATAGGCGCGGATTGGCCGTCTACGGTGGCTTGCCAGCCGGGATAATCAACCTCGCTGAGGATGAGGAGAGTGGGGGAGTTGGCGGCAACGTGAAGCGTGAAGCGTGAGGCGTGAGATGTGATACGTGACACATGATGCGTTGTGCGTAGTACATCTGCCATTTCCTCGCTTCCTCGCCTCCCCGCCTCTATTAGTTGGATATACCGCTCTGCTCCCGGCTCTAACAACGCAATATGCCACCTATCAAAATTCGGGTCGGTGATTTTTTGGAGGATGGTCTGGTCGTCGGCAGTTTCTGCCTGGGTAACCAGCCAGGCGCGGGGACCGACAGTATTGAGCCGATGAACGTAGGTGGTGTCTTTCTCGGCCGGTTCTTCGTAGATGATGGTCGAGGGCACGTACAGTTCCTGCCGCCAGGTGATGACATATTTGACGTTGAGCAGTTCCCAGGCCCGCTCGATGGGCATGGGCGGAGCCAGAAGCCGGTCATACCGCATGGGCCGCAGGGGGCTGGCTCCCCAGAGGTCTTCCAGCTCAAAAGGGATGCCGTAGTTGTCGTAGAGGCGAAATTCGTTGTAGACGCGGAAGGGTTCGTTGGGGGCTGCGGCGGCATCTTGTTTGATGGCGGCGACAACAGCCGGCATTTGGGTGTGCCACTCGGGCGGCTGGGGGTAGAGGTTTGTCTGCCAGTTGACGGAGAAGAGGTCGAAGCAGATAAGCGCAGCGGCAAAGGCAGTGAAGAGGGCCGGATGCAAGCGCGGGCCGAATCGCCAGAGCAGCCAGGCCAGCGCCAGCAGGATCGCCAGCAGGCTCGCCGCGCCGAGGAGGCCGTAGAAAGGGCTGTTAGGAGTCCAGCCGGTTTGGTTGAGGCCGAAGAAGAAGAGAAAGGTGAGCAGGAGGGAGAGGAGGAAGAGGGAGAAAGTAAGGCGGGAGAGGGAATGGGGGACGTGTGGTACGTGATGCGTCCCAAGGGGAGGCTGCGCTCTGATACGTGATGCGTCTTCAGGAGAGGCTTCGCTCTGAAGTGTGCTGGTTTTAGCGGCGGCCAGCAGGGTTTTGAAGCCGTACCCGGCCAGTACCGCCAGGCTGAAGGCCACGGCGAAGGCCCAGCGTTCCTGCCCGCGGAAGATGGAGAAGCCGGGGATACTGAGGTAGAAGGGGGTATAGAGAAAGGTGTTGCCGCCAAAAGAAATCAACAGAGCGGCAAAGGCGACAATGGCCCAGAAGATAACGTGGCGGTTGGGATTGGCAAAGATAACCCAGAGGGCCAGAATCAGGCCAACAACGCCCACGTACAGGGGCGAGTAATGGCTGATTTGTCCGGGCAGGAGAAACTGAATCAGATCCACCAGGGGAAAGCCGCCGGACATTTTGTCGTAAGTCCCTTCGGCGCGGACGGAGCGCAGGGTGTACTCGACGGCAGGGATGAATTGGATGGCGGCCAGCGCCAGGCCGGTAAGGAGGAAGAGAAGCGCGGGAAGCACAAAACGTAAAACGTAAAACGTAAAACGTAAAGCGTGAGGCGTGAGGCGTGAGATGAGAGGTGTCCCAGAGCGAGGCTTCGCACTGGTGCGTAAATCGTAAATACCCAAAGGGTACGATGTCGTAAATCGTAAATATAAAAAGTAGGCCAGGCTGGTACAAGCTACGATGAAGGCACTCTGGGGGTGGCCGGCGAGGAGAGTCATGCCCCAGGCGAGGCCAGCAAGGAGCAAGGGAGCAAGGGAGCAGAGGAGCGGAGGAGCGGAGCGCAGAGAATTTACTATTGACCATTGACTATTGATTATTGACAATTGTTCTTCGGTCGGCTGTCGGC
The DNA here is from genome assembly GCA_015075185.1 of Anaerolineales bacterium. Taxonomy (GTDB): domain Bacteria; phylum Chloroflexota; class Anaerolineae; order 4572-78; family J111; genus DSQQ01. The sequence goes on from JABTUW010000002.1 coordinate 498,274, forward strand.
GTTCAGCGGTCGCCATTTGCTGGCTCGCCCGGTGCAGGAAGAAGAGGATGAGCGGCAGCCAAACGTCGGCTTCCAATACGGCTAACTGCTGGCTGGGGTAGCCGGTCAGATAGCCGCTGAAGGTGAAGGTCAGGGCCGCGATGACGCCAGCAGGCCGGCTGGCCGTAATCCGGCGCATGAAGAGGTACATAAACACGGCGGCCAGCCAGAAATGAGCGATGGCTTCGATTTCCAGGGCAAAGGCAGAAAAGCCCCAAGGCGCAGACAGGAGCAGGGTAAGCAGGCTGGGCGGATAGAAGACAGCAGCCTGCACGTCGGCCCAGAAGGGCGAACCGGCGAAGCTATAGGGATTCCACAAAGGCAGGCGGCCGGCGCTCAGCTCGCGCACGTCGAAGGTGGTGAAGGCCCAGAATTGAAGGTAGAAGTCACCGGGGGGGAAGGATTGGCGATCCGCCGGGTTGGGGGTCAGGATGGGCCAGTAGAACAGGATAACCAGCGCGGCAAAAACCAAAATGATGAACCAATCGAGGCGCGACCAACGTTTCAAGGCGTTATTCCAGGTCAAAAGTGAATTCGGTAAAATCACAAACAGGCATGTAACCAATTTTTTGATAGATCCTGTTAGAGGTCGGGTTGGATAGGTCGGTAAACAAGACATAAAAGTTCCGTCCGGAGTCCAGTAGCAGTTGGCTTAACCGGGCGACGCAGGCGGTAGCATAGCCCCGCCCGCGCAGTTCCGGCGGGGTGTAAACAAGGCTAATACAAATCCCACTACGCGTGGGGCGAGACTGGGCGGCCATAGAAACTGGCTGCCTGTCTTCCCAAAGGTAAATGTCCTGATCGTTGATCCGGTAGCGTGCGACTTCGCGACTTTCGGCCAGGTTGCCCCGTTGCAGAGCTTCGTTCTGAAACGCAAAGATCCATTCGGTAATCAGTTCAAGATCAGCGGTTGTAGCCAACCTCAACCGGCCGGGCGTGGCTGGAATGGGGTTAACTCGCTTCAACTCATAGAGCCGGTTGCGCATCTTCACCTGGTAGGTTGTTTCTTTGAGGCTGGCCCAGGCAGCAGCAAACGCCTGAGCGAGTGGAGGATCGGCGGTAACGCCCGGAATGGGCCACTGACGGGCCGCTACTTCCTGAACGAGCAGTTCAAGCGACTCTCTCCAATCGGATAGTTTGGTATACAGGACCAGGGAGCGCGGGGGAGTCATCATAGCGGCCAGGAGTAGATCGTCATTATCCGTGACCGTAGCAAAGTAAGGCGGATGCTGAGCCGCCGGCAGAAAGTGGCTCACCCGCAGGCTAAGACCCAGGATCAGGTTATTGGCAGCCTCGTTTTTTTCCAGGACAGCCTGAGTTCTAGCCAGGAATTTATCGGCGTTTGGATAAATGGTAACTATCATTTCAAATGGCTGCGGTCGGCCAAAACCCGCAGAAATGGCCCCTGCGTTTTCATTTCGACGACGCTGAGGGAAGCAACCGGGCAATCCAGGCGATGCCGGTAGCGGCTCAGAGCTTCCAGTCTTCCAACTCTTTATGAGATTGACTCCTGCGGCCTGACCTGGCTAACGGCGCTTTCTTCAGCCTGGCGCAAGACGCCCAGGCGGTTAATCGCATACAGGCCGACCAGGGTGTAAACCACCCCGGAAAGATTCAAAACAGTGACAGGTCCCCACCAATCCACCAGAGGGGCCAGCAAACCGGCGACCAGGACCTGCCCGGCGCTGCGCTGGGTATGAATGAGACTGAAGATGCGCCCCCGGACTTCGTCGGCTACCCACTGTTGGAGCATGGTGTCCACCAAAATGTAACCCAGCACCCAGGGCACGGTGTGCAGCCCGGCAACGACAATAACAAACCACAAGACCTGTATGTTGGCGTAGGGAAAGAACATCAGCCCGGTCAACAGCACCGTGCCGACATACAGGCCGGTCAAGGTGAAACGGCGCGCCCAGCGCATAGCGTTCGCCGAGCCTAAGATCGCGCCCACCCCGGCCACGGAGTAGAGCAGCCCGTAGCCGACATCGCCGCCGTCGAGCACCTCTTTGATATAAACCACTTCGATGGTGACCAGGGCTGCCCCGGCAAAGGCGGCGACAAACGTGGTCACCAGCAGCACCCGCAGGGCCTGGTTGTTAAAGGCATAATTTAAGCCAACTTTCAGGTCATCAAACCAACCCGGCCGGCTGTGCCCATCCAGCCGGGTCCGGGGCAGCTCGCCGGTGATCCGGTAAATGAAGAAGACGGCGAACAGAAAACTGACCGCATCGGCCCAAAAGGCGACCGCGGCGCTGGAAGAAGCCACCAGGAAACCGGCAATGGCCGGGCCAACTATCAAGGCCAGATAGTTAACTGCACTCAAGCCCGAATTAGCACTCAGGACTTTATCTTTGCCGACCAGGTCTGGAATGAGCGACCGCTCGGCCGGCTCCATAAAGCTGATGGTGACGCGCCAGAGCAAGGCCAGGATGTAGATTTGCCAGAGCGAGGCCATCAATGGCAGCAGGGCAAACATCATCGCGGCGACTAAATTAGCAACCATCATGACCCGGCGGCGGCTCAGCCGGTCTACAATAACTCCCGCCAGCGGGCTAATCAACAGGGCGGGGATCGATTCGACCGCCAGCAGGACGGCCAGGGCGGTGGCCGAGCCGGTCAAATCAAACACGTAAAGATTCAGCGCGATGATACCCAGCCAGTCACCCAGCTTCGAGACAAGGTTAGCCAGCCACAGCCAGCGATAACCGGGCGACTCGAAGAGGAGGGGGAAGCGGGAATGGAGAGCGATGATTAGCATCGGCGCACTTCAGGCGGAATAGGTAACAGTCGCTTGGAGACAGGAAACATCAACACCCCCTGGTGAAACTGAGCCGTAAATTTCTGTCTATATTGGTCGGAGGTCCAAAGTGCACTTTGGACTCCGACCGGAACATCAAACATGGAACTGTGGGCGAAAACCGTAAAAGTTTAGCTTTACTCGCTGGTCATAATCAACAGCGGCTTCATCTCGAAGCTCTTATAGCTGGGGCGGAGGCGTTCGGTATTGTAGAACTTATCGACCTCCACCAGCTTTTTGGAGCTGGTGACGACCTCGATGGGCATATCGTCGTAACGGCCGTTACGCAGAACGACCAGGCGGCCATGCACGCCCTGGAGCAGCAAATCCAGGGCCAGGTTGCCGTAGGCCATCGGCACAATCGAGTCAAGGGCGTCGGGGTCACCGCCACGCACCAGGTAGCCCAATTTCTGGCTGATGATATTGAGCTTTTTGCCGTTGTTGAATTTGCCCGAACGTTCTTTCAGTTCGGCGGAAACCAGGTCGCCAATGCCGCCCAGCTTGGCGTGACCATAGGCGTCGGTAGATGCGCTTTGAAGGACCATTTCGCCCCCGGCAAACATCGCTCCTTCCGAAACCAGCACAACAGCATATTTGCTGGGGTTTTTGTTGCGGTCGTAAACCAGGAGTTCGGTCAGGCGGTCCATATCAAATTTATATTCCGGGATAACACAACGGTCGGCCGCGCCGGCCATGGTCGGCAGCATGGCAGTAAAGCCGGCATACCGGCCAAAAACTTCCAGCACCAGCAGCCGCTCGTGGGAACCGGCGGAGGTGCGCAGGCTGTGGGTCATCTGGATGGTGCGGGTCACGCAGGTGCTGAAGCCGATGCAGTACTCAGTGCCGGGCACGTCGTTGTCCATTGTTTTGGGAATAGCGACGACTTTAACGCCCTCCTGGTAGAGGCGCACCCCGTAACTCAGGGTGTCATCCCCGCCAATGGGGATGAGATAGTCGATGCCTAAAAAATCAAGATTTTTGACAACTTCGGGGGTCAAGTCATTTTTCTCGGCATTGTAGGCATCGCGCAAATGTGGCGGCACGTCACTCTTGGAAACCGAGCTGGGCCGCGTCCGCGAGGTGTGTAAAAAGGTGCCGCCGGTACGGCCGGCTTTGTTGACGACTTCTTCGGTCAGAACCTGATACCAGTCGCTGTTATCGGCCTCTTTGTCACGGATGATGCTGGAGATACCCAGCCAGCCGCGGCGCAAGCCAATCACCTTGTATCCTTCGCGCAAGGCCCTGATGGTCACCGCCCGAATGGCCGGATTAAGACCCGGCACATCACCGCCGCCGGTTAGAATGCCAATAACGCCTTTGGTTTTCTTGATATTTGTCATTGTAACGACTCCAATCTGTTTGAAAGTAAGAAGCTTATGATATTGGTTAACCCCCCAACACAGTAAGCCCTTATTTTACCGTAAATAGTGACAACTCTACAAAATCGCCCCCAGCCGTTACAGGCAGGCGGGTGCCGGCAGCCGCGTCGTAAAGGCCGCCAATCAGGCGATAGCCGCCGGGCGGCAGATGGGCGGGAAGGGTCAGGGTATAAGGGTCAGTCAGGATTTCGCCGGGGAGCCAGGTGGTGGTGGGCGCGGCGCCGGCCAGGGGCTGGCTGTCCGCTTGAGCGACAACCTGCCCGGTGTCATTCAAGAGTTGGACAAACACGGTGTAGTCGGTTTTCATCTCGGCGATGGCCTGCCAGTAGAGCGTGACCGGCAGAGGATCGCCGGAAGATGGGATGGTGGCTGGCAAGTCGTAGCCAATCAATTTCAGTGGGGTGGAATTGCCAAAGGCAATGTCGGCCGTTGTGGCGATAGCTGGGACCTCGAATTGGCGGGAACGGACAGCCAGGGCAACAGTGGCTAAAGTGCTTTCCGCTTCAACCTCGCCCGCCGGCGTCAGCAGGGCCACCTTAACCTGGGCCTGGCTGCCGGTCAGGCGGGGACTCGTCGGCAGGTGATAGACCGCTCGCCGGACCTGTCCCGCCTGCCACGAGTCCGGCGGCCCGGCGGAGTCGGCCAGGGGAAAGTCACTGGCGATGGCGTTTGTGCCGTCGCTGAGGGTAAGCCGGACACCTCCTCCTTTAGCGGGAGGGGTGGAGGAAGCCTGCCAGTACAGCCACAACCACATTTCCTGGCCTGGCTGGATTCTATCGGGGAGCACGTAGCCGACCAACTGGAAGGATGAACGCTTTGCGTGAAGGATGAAGGATGAAGAGCGAATGAAGTTGGGGATGGGCAGGGCCATCAGAGGTGGGGTAATTTGGGCCGGGCCTACCGGGATGTTGGGAATGATAAGTGGCTGGCCGAGAGGCTGGCCGGAAGCAGGATCGTAGACGACAAGCTGGAGGGCATAACTGCCGGGGGGGAGGTCGGGCGGCAGCCAGAGGGCGCGCCGGTCGGGGATGGGCTGGCGGGGCGGCCAGGTTGAAGTAGCACGGGCAGCGGCCAGAGGGGGCCAGTCGCTTTGGATGAAGATGTCGCCCCGGTTGTTAATCAAGCGCAGCGATAATTGGTAATCGCGCTCAAGGGGAGTGGTGGTTTGCCAGGTGAGGTGTAGCGGAAGCAGATCGCCGGCAGGCGTTGTTTTGTTGGCTAAGGCTAACGTGATTAACTCTGGCCCTCTTCCTTGTGAATCGGCAAAAATCATATTGATCTCTTCCAGCCGGTCGGTGGGGGTGGCGCTGCCGGCGTATAAGGCCAGCCGTTTGCGGCCCAGCCAACTGTGCCAGGCTGGGTAAGCGTGTTCGACCAGCCAGCTTTCCAGCACCGGGTCGAGGTCAACGCCGTAGGGGGTGAACCAGATGCGGCGATGCGCGCCGGCAATCCTGGCGATGATTTGGCGGGCCTCCTCCGGCGGGGGCGCCGGCGATAAAAAATCCAGGTAAAGAGGCAACTTGCCGCGATAGTAGTAGTCGAACAATTTCTCACCCCCGTCGCCGGTGAGAACGATGGCGTCGCCGAGCAGCTCAAAGGCCTCGATTTTACGGATGACCGCTCGCCAATCGTCTTTGGCGTAGGCCGGGTTAAAGTAGTGCTGCCAGAGGGCATAGCCGTTGATAGCGAGCAGGATTGCAAGAAGCAAGGTCGCTAGAAGCAGGGGAGCACCGGAGCGGGGGAGCAGGAGAGAGTACTCGCTTTTGGCGCTATTTGGCTTACAAGTTGAAAATCGAAAATCGTAAACCCACGCCCACAAGGGCAGTCGTAAATCGCAAATCGCTAAAATTCCCATGGCGACTGCCAGCAGAAAACCGACCTGAACAGGGATCAGGTAACGTTCAAAGTAAACCGGGGTGCGCAGTTCGCCGTAAAGCCAGGTGGCCAGGTTGGGGGCGAGGGTATAGGCGAGCAGAAAGGCCAGCATCTCCGAACCACGCCATGTGCCCCAACGGCGGCGAGAGGCATAGATCAGTCCCAGAAGATAAACGCCCACAAAAATTAAAATCAGCGGGACAGCGTCGGCCGGCGGCATATATTCACCAACAGTGTAAGCCTGCGCACCCCGGACAAAGGTTTCCCACAACGTGGGCTGCTCGAGCCAGTGGAGAAAGCGCTGCAGCAAGGCTGAACTAACAAAGAGCCACGGCAGGTAAATCAGAAAAATAACGATTAAAGTACCGGCCCAGGCCAAGTAACTCCGCCAGTGCCGCCGCCAGGTGAGCAGCAAAAAAAGGCCCTGGCTGCCGATGACCACCAGCGCATGGTAATGAGTCAAAATGGCCCACTCTGTACCTATGACATAGATCAGCCACCAGGGCCATAAATAACTAAACCTGCCAGGTTTTTGAAAACCTGGCAGGTTTGGTATCAATTTAACAAAGCCCCACATGCTCATGATCGAGGCGGCGGTAAAGATACTGTACATCCGCGCTTCTTGAGAATGCCAGATTTGGTAGGGAGCAACGGTCATCAGCAGCGCGGTAAGCAATCCCAGGCGCGCATCGCCCAGAGCTTGGCCCAGGCGATAACTTAAGGGCACGGCCATGACCCCAAATATCAGGGAGAAAAAGCGCAGTGTGTACTCGCTGTCGCCGGCCCATTGAAGCCAATACAGGGTGGCAAAGTAATAGAAGGGAGGCTTGGGTTCTTCGGTCAGCAAGGAGCGCCACAATTCGCTCAGGGGCAGCTTGGCAAAGTAAAGCGTCCAGGCCTCCTCAATCCAGTAACTCTGCACTTCCAGCCGGTAGGCTCGCAGCAGAAAGGCCAGCAGAGTCAGCCCCAAAATGATGAGTTTTTGGCGAGAGCCTGGCAATTTCATGGGTTTGAACGTTCCACGTTTAGCGTTACCTGGCCTAATTCTACAAAATCCCCCTGCTGATCAACAGGCAGGCGCTGGCCGGTGGCCGGATTGTAAAGACCGGCAATCAGGCGATAATCGCCGGTGGGCAAATCAAGGGGGATAGCCAAGGCATGGCGGTCAAGCACGGGCTGGCCCGACGGCCAGGTTGAGGTAGGTGTATAGCCGGCATTGGGGGGGCTGTCATGTTGGGCCACCAGCGCCCCATCGGCAGCGAGAAGTTGGAGGAAAAGATTGTAATCGGCCGGGAGAGGTCGCAGCGCCTGCCAGACAAACTCGACCGGCAGAGTTTGTCCCGGCTGGAACGACTCGTTGAGCTTGACTTCCAGCAGGTGCAGCTCGTCGCCCAGGGTAGCATTGACCGGCCAGGTGACGGTTGGCGCTTGCGCGCCAAAGCGGACCAGGCGGACATCGTCAAACCAATCATTGCCGGCGGTGAAGGCGTTAAGGGCCAGCCAGCGTTCGGCCGTGTTATCGGGCGCAGCCGGTGGAACGCCAACCGTGATGAGCCACGCGTTGGGGCCGGTCAGCGCGTTTTGCAGCAGCGGCAGGGCCGTGTCCGGGGGCGGCCAGGCTTGTTGGGCCAGACCAGTGAGGGGTAGACGCATTTTGAAACGGTTCATCGGCACGTGGTAATGGTACGGGGCTACGGTGATAATCCGGTCAGCGGGACTGGCCTGAGCGGCGGCGGTCTCGAGTGCCTGGGTATAAGGATCATCCGGCGGGCCGAACTGCCGGTCGGTGGTGAAGTAGCGGACGAGGAGGAAGTAGGTGAGGGCAAGAGTGAAGAGGAGGACGAGAAGAGGCGAAGAGGCGAGGAGGCGTGAGATGTGAGGCGTAAAGCGTAAAGCGTAAAGCGCTGGCTTTAACTCGGCGGTCATTCGTCGCCAGAGGAGCCAGCCGGAGAGCAGAACCAGGGCGAGGCTCAGGCTAAAGGCCAGGCCGTCGAAGCCCCAGGGCTGCCACCAGGCCAGGTCGGAGTTTTGGAGCGACCAGGCCCGGATCTGGCCGGCAATCTCGCTGTAGCGAAAATCGTAGAGAGCCGCGGTGTTTTCCAGGAAAAATTCGCCGCCAAATTCGGCTTGCAGTTGGCCGAGAAAGACCCAGGGGTTGATGGCGACGCCGAGGAGCTGGATGAGGAGGGAGAGGAGGAGTAAAGCATAAAACGTGATGCGTGATGCGTCCCAGGGGGAGGCTTCGCTCTGATGGGTATTAGCTGCTACCTTGCTACCTGTTACTTTGCTACCTGCGACCTGTTCAACGATGGGAGCCAGGGCGATGGCAAAGAACGGCACGACCGGCACAAGAAAGCGGCTGCCCCAGGAGAGGCCCTCGCCGGAGGACCAGGCAGAAAAGAGGGCAATCGTGACGCCAGCCAATCCGGCAAAGAGCCAGGCTTCGGCAGGGTGGGTCTTGCGGAACAGCCACCAGCCGGGCAGGCTCAGAATGAGGACCGGTGAGTAAATAAAGAAACCTCGCAGCGGGCTGAGCAGGAGTTTGTAAAGGCCCAGCAGAATATTGGGCGAGAACAGGGTTAAATCGTAGCCGGTCTGGAACGGATTGCCGGATCGAAGCGCGTTATAGGTCAGTAGAATTACCCCGGCGAAGGCGACAGCCAAGCCAAAGATAACCAAGGGGAGGAGGGATGAGGCGAGGAGGCGAAGACGCGGAAGAACTTGCCTCTTCGCCTCCTCAATTATTATCCACAGTAAATAAAAACCAAAAACCGGCAGCAAAAAAAGATTATTGGCGCGGGTCAACACGGCGAAGCCGGCAGCCAGCCCGGCGATAGCCCCATGACGCAGACCGCCTTCCCGGCGGTAAACAAAGAGCATGTAAGTGGCCAGAAGTAATAAAAACCCGGCTAGCGGTTCGCTGAAGAGATACTTGGCGTAGACAAAGGCAATCGTGGCCAGACCAAAAATTAATGAAACAATAACGGCGGTCAAGTTGGAAAAACCCAGGCGCTGTCCAAACATAAAAATGAGCAGGCCGGTCGCAGCGGTAATTAAGCTGTTCAGTAGGGAGACAGTTTGCAGCATACCGACGCCCGGCAGATAGAGCGCCAGCCAGTAGAGCGGAGCCTGGGCCAGGGAAAGAGCCAGGCCCTTTTTGGAGTAAACGTGTCCATCCCGGCCAAAAAAACCTTGCGCTTCGGCCTGGCTGGTTGTCCACTGGGTCCAGGCGATTTGGTCGGTATTCAAACGGCCAAATTTAACCAGGCTCTCGGTGACGGCAAAGATAGAGGCTTCGTCAACGGAGTGAAAGCCGCCCCGGTAGGCCAAGAGATAAATTGCCAGCAGGAACAGCCCGATGGACAGACCTAAGGCGCGGCGTTTAGTTTTTTCAAGAGCAACTTCAGGCTTCATGGGTTGAGCCGTCGGGAAGGATGACTCCTTCCAGCGTGGCGGCCAGGTTTAACTGGGCTTCGCTCACTTCTGCACCGGTCAAATTGACCCAGTTCAACTTGGCGCCGGTTAAATCGGTTTCGATCAAATTGGCGTCGCGCAAATCGGCGCCGCTAAGGTTAGCCCGGCGCAGGATAGCCCCCTCCAGATTGGCAAAGCTGAGCTTGGCTTCGCGCAAATCGGCGTGGCTCAGGTCGGCAGTGGTCAAATCGGCTTCACTGAGATTAGCTTCACTCAGGCTGGCTGAAATCAGATGCGCCCGGCTCAGGTTGGCCCCACTTAGATTAGCCCAGCTTAACTGGGCCTCGTACAATTTGGCCCAGCTCAAATCAGCCCAACTCAAAATCGTCTCATTCAAATTGGCTTCAAACAATTTTGCCCGGCTCAGATGGGCTTCGATGAGACTGGCACGGTGCAAGTTAGCCCCATTCAAAGTAGCCCCGGTCAATCTGGCCCAATTGAGGGTGCTGCCGCTTAAGTTCGCTCCGCTTAAATCCGCCTCATCCAAAATAGCCTCACTCAAATTGCACTGCTGCAAAGTGGCAGCCATGAGCTTGGTACTGCGCAAATTGGCCCGAGAGAGATTGGCCTGGTCAAAACGAAGGCTGTATAGATTGAAGCCAGCCAGGTCTACGCCTCTAAAATCCCGGTCACCGGCCCGATAACGCTGGATCAAGTCTCGTACATCCACGGCTCGTTTTCCTCGTGAAAGCGGTCGGACAATAAATCAGGCGGGCGCGGTTTGGAAAAGGTGGCCGGCCAACCTTAAGCCCCGCTATTATAGCAAAGGCCGGGGCAGATGACCAGATTGGCGTTAACAGATTAAGGAGGGGTTACGGTACTGGTATTTATCGGATTTTGCCAAAAGTACAAGGGACGTGTATCATGGGACACCGCGCCGGGGTGCGCTATTTTTATGCTTGTGTGGGTTCCGTGATACAAGAAGTCACTAACGGGCAAAAGCCGTCACTCTTTCTGTCAATTGTTATCCCAGCTTATAATGAAGAATCCCGTTTGCCCAACACTTTACCGCAAGTGGCAAAATTTGTGGAAGCTCAGGATTATAAAGCTGAGGTTGTGGTGGTTGACGACGGCAGCACTGACAGAACGGCTCAGATTGTCGAAGAGATTGCCGCTCAATATTCTTGCGTGCGCCTGGTGCGCGCCCCGCATGGCGGCAAAGGGCACGCGGTCAAAACCGGCATGCTGCAAGTTCAAGGCGAGTATGCCTTTTTGTGCGACGCCGACTTAGCCATGCCAATTTCCGAACTGCCTAAATTCCTGCCCCCCTGCCAAAACGGTTATCAAGTGGCCATTGGCTCGCGTGAAGGGAAAGGGGCAGTCCGCTATAACGAACCGGCCTATCGCCATTTGATGGGACGGGTTTTTAACCTGTTAGTCAAAATTATGGCCGTGCCCGGTTTTGAAGATACGCAGTGCGGCTTCAAATGCTTCCACCACTCCGTCACCGCCGATCTTTTTTCGCGTCAGACCATTGATGGGTTTGGCTTTGATGTCGAAGTGCTTTACATTGCCCAAAAGCGCGGTTATAAAATCGTCGAAGTGCCCATTCACTGGTATTATCAGGCTGAGAGTAAAGTCCATCCCATCAAAGATACTATCCGGATGGTTAAGGATATGCTGACCGTCCGCCGCAATGACCGGCTGGACCTTTACAAAAAGAATTAAGCCGACCTCCTTCCTTTGCCAAATTTGTTCAAAAATAGGGCTAACTTCGGCTTGCAGGTCAAAATTGCCTTTCCACTCTATCCCTGATATAAAGTAGAATATCGAACTTTGTGCCAGTGAGGAGCTAGCGCATGAAAAATAAAGCTTTAACTGGGCTTTTGCTCTGGCTGACGGTGGGGTTGGTGCTCATTACTTCGGCTTGCACGCCGGCCAGCACTCCGGTGAGCCAGCAGCCGACCCGACCCATTGCCATCATCGCCTCGCCCCGCAGCGACACCCAGATTGCGGTTGGGCAAGAAGTGATGATTACCTTTACCGTCGCCGATGTCAAGGGGGTTGCCCAGGTGGAACTGGCGGTAGATGGCCAGCCCATCCATGTTGAGAAGATCACTACCCCGGTCAATTCCTTTGCCGGAAATAAAGCCTGGACCCCCGACAAGCCCGGCAGTCACGTCATCGAGCTGCGCGCCTTTAATGTGGATAACGAACCGAGCGATCCGGCCCAGGTTTTTGTCACCGTTACCGGCACTGGTGGGGAAACGCTTCCCCCGGCCAGTGACACCCCATCCGTGCCCCCCGTAGCTGGCGTCACCGCCGAGGCGACCCCGATCACGCTCATTCCACCCAGTCCAACCGGCGCGCCCGCCGGCCCATCTCCGGCCCCTAGCCAACCCTCGGTGACAACTCGCACCGGCTTGAATGTGCGGGGCGGGCCGGGCACGGATTATCCCGTGATTGGCCGGCTGACGGAGGGACAGACCCTGGCGGTTACCGGCCGCAACGCCCAAACCACGTGGTGGCAGGTGGTCTACCCGTCGGGCAGCAACGAGCGAGGCTGGGTATCAGGCGATGCCCAGTTCACCACCTCCAGCAACACCGAAGGGGTGCCCATTGTCCAGGCTCCCCCCAGACCCACCCCGGCCCCGCCCACACCCACGCCGACCCCGGCGCTGCCGGTCATCCAGTACTTCAGAGCCGACCGGGAGACGCTCAATCCCGGTGAGAGAGTGACCCTGAGTTGGGACCTCTCTGGGGCCAGAGAAGCTTTTCTGCGCTACGACGACGTGACCGAAGGCGTGATTGCCCCCGGCAGCAAAACTCTCTCGCCGTCCAAAACCACCGTTTATACCCTGCTGGCTCGCGGCGCGGCGGGCGATACCACCGCCCAGGTAACGGTCAAAGTGAATGAAGCCACGGCCACGCCGGTACCGGTCGTCAACGATGGCAAAAGCAAAATTTTGAACGGCCAGACCATTGACTTTGACCGGGGGGTCATCCAGGGGTCTGATGGGGCCGGGGCCGACTTTTTCTGGGATGGCCAGGAGAAGCGATTTATGCCCCAGAACGGGGCCACCGGCGCTTTTGTCGGCGATGTTTTTGAAGAGATCAGCCTGAACGATTGTCGCTCCGTAACCTACGGGCAGCCCTTCCCGGATGTGGGCAGCGTCAGCCGCATCACCGGCTGCTATCGCACCGACCAGGGCCGCTACGGCAAGTTCTTCATCAGCGAGTGGAGCGCCGACGCCAGCCTGACCATGCAGTGGCTAACTTGGGATTTCCGTTAATCCAGTAGGACAAACTGTTAGTTTGTCCCGGCGTTAGGGTGGAAATGGATGTAGGACAAGCTGTTAGCTTGTTCTACATCTCTTAAAGTAATTTTGTGGTATAATCCTCGTTCAACCCAATGTTTTGAGAGAGTGAGAAGAGGGATCGCATGACCGAAAACATCCTTGTTTGCACCGCCTGGCCCTACGCCAACGGCGATTTGCACATCGGCCATCTGGCCGGGGCCTATCTGCCACCCGACATTTTTGCCCGCTACCATCGCCTCAAAGGCAACAACGTGCTGATGGTCTCCGGCTCCGATTCGCACGGCACGCCCATTACCATCCGCGCCGATGCCGAGGGCGTCAGCCCCCGCGAGTTGTTTGAAAGGTTTCATCTGCGCTTTTTGGAAACTTTCCAGCAAATCGGCTGCACGTATGACCTCTTCACCCACACCAACACCGAAAATCACTTCCAGGTTTCGCAGGATATTTTTAGCGCCTGCCTCGACAACAGTTATCTTTATAAGCACACCGAGCAGCAGTTCTACTCGGAGCAAGAAGGTCGCTTTCTACCCGACCGCTACATTGAGGGTATCTGCCCCAACTGTGGCTTTGACGGCGCGCGCGGCGACCAGTGCGATAACTGCAAAAAGCTGCTCGAACCGACCGATTTGATCAACCCGCGCAGCAAGATTGACGGTTCCACGCCCGTTTTGCGTGAAACCGAACATTTCTATCTCGACCTGCCCCGCCTGAGCGAAGACATTTTGGATTATCTCTATGATAATAAAGAACACTGGCGGCCCAACGTCATCAATTTTAGCCAACAGTATGTCAAAGATGGGCTAAAAGGCCGGCCGATTACTCGTGATATTGATTGGGGCATCCCCCTGCCCCTGCCCGGCTACCCGGATAAGCGGCTCTATGTGTGGTTTGAGGCCGTGATTGGCTATTTCAGCGCCAGCATCGAGTGGGCCAAAAACGCCGGCCAGCCGGAAGCCTGGAAAACGTGGTGGTACCAGCCGGAGTCCAAAACCTATTACTTTATCGGCAAAGACAACATTCCCTTCCACGCGATCATCTGGCCCGGCGAGTTGATTGCGACAGGACGTCACCTGTACGAAGAGGACCGGAGCAAATTTTTGAATCTGCCCTACGACGTGCCGGCCAACGAATACCTGAGCATGGAAGGCAAAAAACTCAGCACCAGCCGCAACTGGGCCATTTGGGCGCCGGATTTGCTGGAGCGGTTTGATCCCGACCCGATCCGCTTTTATCTGACGGCCATTGCTCCCGAAACCCGCGACACCGATTTTACCTTTGAGGATTTTGTGCGCCGCAACAACGACGAGTTAGTGGCTGCCTGGGGCAACCTGGTCAACCGGGTGCTGGGTTTTGCCTACAAACGCTACGAGGGCAGAGTACCGGCCCCGCATCAAGAGAAGTGGGACAAAGCCGACGACCAGATTTTAACTGAGGTTGAAGCCGGGTTCGATACAGTTGGCGAGCTATTAGCAGCAGTCAAGCTGAAAGCGGCCTTGGAAGAAGCCCTACGCTTGACCCGGGCGACCAATGTTTACCTGGATGGGAAAGCGCCCTGGAAGACCATTAAAGACGACCCGGCGGCGGCGCAAACTTCCATCTATGTGGCGTTGAAGGTGATTGACAACCTCAAGATTCTCTTTGCACCCTTCCTGCCCCATACCTGCCAGCGGCTGCACGAATACCTGGGTTATGAGAGCCAACTGTTTGGCCGCCAGTATACCCAAAGTTTCAGCGAAACCGAGCGCGAGCATGTGGCCCTGTGTTACGATGCCAGTGCCGCCACGGGCCGCTGGGAGCCGAGCCAGCTCGCCCCCGGCCAACCTCTGCATGAACCCGCTCCGCTGTATAAGAAGCTGGAGCCAGAGGTGGCCGAGCAGGAGATTGCGCGATTGTTGAACGTTGAACGTTAAACGTTCAACGTTCAACGAAATTTGGAAAGATCTGTGTCCATCAATACCTATCTTGATGCTCTAACCTACTTTTACTCCTACGCCCACTACAACCCGGCCGATACTTCCAATTGGAATCTGGACCGGCTGAAGGGCTTGCTGGCTCGCCTGGACGACCCGCACAAACAGTTTCCGGCGCTGCTCATTGCCGGCACCAAGGGCAAAGGCTCGACGGCGGCGATGGCCGAGAGCATCTTACGGCATGCTGGTTATAAAACCGGGCTGTACACCTCGCCCCACCTGCACTCCTTTCGGGAGCGGATTCGCCTCGATGGCGAGGCGATCAGCGAAGAACAGGTCGTGGTCCTGGCCCGCCGTTTGCAGCCCTACTTTGATACCACCCCTCACCTGACCGCCTTCGAATTGATCACCGCCGTTGCCTTTGTGGCGTTTGCCGAGGCTAAGATTGAGGCCGCTGTCTTGGAGGTGGGCCTGGGTGGCCGTTTGGATGCAACCAATGCCGTTGAACCGGCGGCGGCGGTGATTACCTCCATCAGCTACGATCACATGCAAGTTCTGGGTAACACCTTGACCCTCATTGCGCGGGAAAAGGCAGGCATTATTCGCCCCGGCGCCTTGGTTATCAGCGCCCCGCAGTACGATGAAGCGATGCGCATGATTAAAGAAATCTGTCAGGATAAACAGGCACGGCTGGTGCTGGTAGGCCAGGATTGGCAGTGGCAGCCGGGGCCATTTACGATGGAGGGTCAAGCTTTTAGCGTCCGCGGGCACAATTATTGTCTGCCGCTGATGGGTGAGCATCAGGTGGTCAACGCGGTTACAGCAATGGCCGCAGTTGAGGGCTTTGTCGAACGGACGGGGCTGGCTGTCACGCCGGAGGCCGTTGAAACTGGGCTAGCCCAGGTGAATTGGTTAGGCAGGCTCGAACTGCTCCACCGTTCTCCCTATCTCGTCGTTGACAGTGCCATGAACGGCGACTCGGCGGAAAAGCTGGTCCAGGCCCTGAGACGTCATTTTCCCGACAGCCGGTGCCTCTTTATTTTTGGCGCGTCGAATGATCATCCCATCCATGATATGTTGAAAGTGCTGCTGCCTGTTGCCGGCCAGATGTTCGTTGTCGCTTCGCGCCACCCACGGGCTGAAAAGCCGGAAAAGTTGGCGGTTCTGGCGGCTGAATTGGGCGGCCAGGTCAGGCCGATGCCCGACGTCCAGGCTGCGCTGGCAAGTGCATTAGCCGAGAGCGGCCCCAACGATCTTATTTGTGTCACCGGCTCGCTGTTTTTGGTTGGCGATGCTCGCGAAGCCTGGCTACGCCGCACGGGTTTACCTCTACCGCCAATTGACCCGGTGATTGTCTCATAGTGACGCAAAGAGACCTGAGGCGAGGGGGCAAGGACAGTAGATAGAGAATAGAACTATCCACTATCTACCATCTACTATCCTCCTTCTTCTTCGCCTCTTCTTTCTTTTTGTGGTATAGTTAAAAAAGATACCTGGATATGGTTGGAGACCTGTTTGCTTGATGGATGCTTTAGAAAAAGAATTTGGCTCCCCGATTGACGCCGACGAAATGGAAGTAGAGCTGCCGCTGCTGCCGGTGCGCGATACTGTCGTCTTTCCGCGCATGCTCACCCCGCTGTTTGTGGGGCGCGACCGATCGGTGCTGGCGCTGGAAGCTGCTTTGGTTGAAAAAAGCCAGTTGGTGGTCGTGACTCAGCGCGACGCCGACCTGGAGGACCCCGCGCCCGAGGATTTATACAATATCGGCACAGAAGTAGTCATTGGCCGGATGCTGCGCATGCCCGACGGCAGCACCAATATCCTGGCTCAGGGCCACCAGCGGGTCAAGATTATTGAGTTTACCCAGGAAAATCCCTATCTGCGGGTGCGGGTGCGCCGCCTGGTTGAAGATACCGAAAAAAACCTGAATGCCCAGGCTTCCATGCGGGCGGTGCTGGACCTGTTTGAAAAGTGCGTCCACCTGAATCGCAACCTGCCCGACGACGCCTATGTGGCCGCCATGAACATAGACGAGCCGGGCTGGCTGGCCGATATGATCGCCTCGGTGATTGATTTGGATGTGGAGCAACGCCAGCAAATTCTGGATACGATTGATCCCATCACCCGCTTGCAGCGTTTGCATATCATGCTGGCCCAGGAATTGGATGTCCTCAAACTGGAATCTGAGATTCAAGACCAGGTGCAGCAGGAAGTGGACAAGGGCCAGCGCGAATTCTTCTTGCGTGAGCAGATGCGGGTTATCCAGAGCGAGTTGGGGGAGATGGACACCCAACTGGCCGAAATCAATGAGCTGCGCGAAAAACTGGCTCAAATTCATTTGCCGGAGGAGGCTCGGGCCAAAGCGGAAAAGGAACTGAGCCGCTTAGCCATTATGCCCCCGGCTGCGCCCGAAGTCGGCATTATCCGGACCTATCTGGACTGGATCATCGAGCTGCCCTGGATTAATGCTACCACCGATAACACCGATATTCGTCACGTGGCTAAGGTGCTGGATAACAATCACTTTGGCATTCCCAAGGCTAAAGAGCGTATTTTAGAGCATATTGCTGTGTTGCAGCGGGCCGGTCTTAAAATGCGCAGCCCGATTCTGTGCTTTGTGGGACCGCCCGGCACCGGCAAAACCTCGCTGGGGCGCTCCATCGCCGACGCTCTGGGCCGCAAATTTGTCCGGGTCAGCCTGGGTGGCATTCACGATGAGGCCGAAATCAGAGGTCACCGGCGCACTTACATCGGGGCGCTGCCGGGCCGGATCATCCAGAGCATGCGCCGGGCCGGAATGATCAACCCGGTGTTTATGCTGGACGAGATTGATAAGGTGGGCGCCGATTTTCGGGGCGACCCCAGCGCCGCCCTGCTGGAGGCGCTCGACCCGGAGCAGAACTACAGTTTTTCCGATCATTATCTGGAACTGCCTTATGATCTGTCAAAGGTGCTGTTTATCACCACGGCCAACGTGTTATATACCATTCCCTCAGCCTTGCGCGACCGGATGGAAGTGATCGAGTTTTCGGGCTACATCGAGGAAGAGAAGTTGGAAATTGCCCGCCAGTTTCTGATTCCTCGTCAAATTGAAGAGCATGGGCTGGACAATGTCAGTATAAAAATTGCCGATGGTGCGGTACAGGGCATTGTGCGCGAGTACACCTACGAGGCCGGGGTGCGCAACCTGGAGCGAGAAATCGGCCAGATTTGCCGCAAACTGACCCGCCGCCTGGCCGAACAAAAATCCATCCCTAAAACGATAACCCGGCAGGCGCTGCACAAATACCTGGGACCGCCGCGCTTTACCGAGCAGATGATTGAAAAAGAGGACCAGGTGGGCGTGGCCACCGGTATTGCCTACACCGAGGCCGGTGGCGATATTATGCCGGTCGAGGTGACGCTGATGCCCGGCAAAGGCAATCTGACTCTGACCGGTCAAATGGGTGAGGTGATGCAGGAGTCGGTGCAAGCCGCTTACTCCTTTGTCCGCTCACACGCCAAAGATTACGATATTAAAGCGGCTCAGTTTGAGAGCTGTGATATTCACGTCCACGTGCCCGAAGGGGCCATCCCCAAAGACGGCCCCAGCGCCGGCATCACCATGGCCACGGCGCTGATTTCGGCCTTTTCTAATTACAAGGTCCGCCGTGACGTAGCGATGACCGGCGAGATTACCCTGCGCGGCAAAGTCCTGCCCATCGGCGGCCTCAAGGAGAAAATTTTGGCGGCTCACCGAGCCGGCATTACCACCGTGATTGTGCCCAATCAAAACCAAAAAGATATGGTGGATGTGCCCAAAAAAGTGCAGCGTGACCTGAATATTATCTTTGCTTCCAAAGTGGAAGATGTTTTAAAAACGGCTCTCATTGTCGTTAAGAAGAAGAAAGGCAAGAACGAATCTGTCTCTGTTTAGGATCGTGGATTTTGCGCTCTCGCTCTCAAATTGAGTTTGGGAACGAGAGTAGCGTAACCTATCCCTGGCTAATCTCCGCTTCTCTGGCTGATTCAGAGCTACTCGCAATACCGAGTAGCTCTTTTTGTGTAGACATAATAGAAAATTTAACAATAAGCTTGTGTTTTCCAGCGACGTGTTATAGAATGAATCACGGGGCAGGCGTCGGCAACAATATCCTTTGACACTTTGCGTTCTGTATCATTTATGCTATGATGAACTTCACATTCTTAAAACAAGTTGAGGTTTATCCCCGGTGAAGGTAACAACTGAAGAATTAGAACGCTGTGAAACCCTGCTGACGGTTGAGGTTGAGCCGGACCAGCAAGAGAAATTACTTAAGAAAGCGGCTCAACGGATTTCCCGTGAGGTCAAAATCCCCGGTTTTCGGCCTGGCAAAGCCCCTTACAACGTGATTGTGCGCCGTTTTGGCATTGAAGCCATTCAAAGCGAAGCTCTGGAAAAATCGGTTGAGGATTTGATCAAAGAAAGCATGGCCGAGGTGAATCTGGTGCCTTATGCTCAAATTCAACTGGACGGAGTTGAATGGGAGCCGGCGCTAACCATAAAAATCCGAGTCCCCACCAAACCTGTCGTTGAGTTAGGCAATTACCGCGACATCCGTCTTGAGGCTAAACCCGTCGAGGTGACGGATCAGGATGTTGAAGATGCCCTGAAACGGCTGCAGGAGCAGCACGCCACCTGGGTTCCGGTCGAACGCCCGGCTGAACTGGGCGACTTGATTTCGATGATGGTGACGGAAAAAGACGGCGAGACGGTGCTGTCCGAGCGCCAGGCGGTCGAGTATGAGTTAAAGCCGGTTGAGGATGACGATGATGATGAGGACGAGGAGGACGAGTTTGAAGAGGATGCAGAAGATTTAGACGACGATGACGATGATGACGATGATGACGATGATGATGACGACGACGATGACGATGATGATGACGCTGATGATGATGACGACGACGATGATGATGATGATGACCGGAAGATCAGCCAGCCCGATTTAACCACGCCGCTGCTCGGCCTGAGTGCAGGGGAAAGCAAAACTTTCTCCATTACTTATCCGGATAATTTCGAGAATGAGCAATACGCCGGTAAAGACATCACCTTTGAGGTCGAAGTCAGCGGGGTTAAAGCTAAAGAGCTTGATCCGCTGGATGATGAGTTCGCCAAACAGGTGGGCGACTACGAGACGCTCGACGCGCTAAAAGAGAAGATCAAAGAGGATATTCGCCAGAGCCGGGAGCGCATGAACAATTTTGAACTCGGCTCGCAGGCGTTGGACAAGATTATCGAAGACGCCGAAAAGATCGAATGGCCGCTGGCTCTGGAAGAAGAGCAAATTGACCACGAAGTTGAGCATTACGAGTATCACCTTAAGCAGTCCGGCTTGACGCTTGAGACCGCGTTGCGGGTGCAAAAGAAGACGAAGGAAGAACTCCGCGACGAATTTCGTGAGAATGTCGCCAAGCAACTAAAGCGCGGCCTGGCCATGAGCAAAGTAGCTGAGCTGGAGAAGTTGGAAGTCAGCCAGATGGAAGTTTTGGAACAGGCCAAGATAATGGCTGACCTGTATGGCGGCGGCGACCGCATGTGGCAAACCATTCTGGCCTCGGAAGCACGGCAAAATACCATTGCCAACGACCTGCTCTCTAATAAGGTGATCCACCGGCTGGCCGCCATCGCCAGGGGTGAAGCGCCCGAAATTGGCGCTGCCGAGCCGGCCGGCGAGACCGAAGCGACGGCAGAAGAGGCTGCGCCAAGCGCCGAGGCAGAAGCAGACCAAGCGTCCGATAATCCCCCGGCAGCCAATGTCGAAAACGAAGCCAAGGTCGAAGACGAGCCTACTGAATCAGTAACTACCCAGGTTTAAAGGTACGAAAGGAGTTGTAAATACGATGTTTTCCAATTTACCCCAAGCCGTAATCCCGATGGTGATTGAAAGCACCGGGCGCGGTGAGCGGGCTTATGACATTTATTCTCTGTTGTTAAAAGAACGAATCATCTTTCTGGGGACACCCATCAACGATCAGGTGGCGAATCTGATTGTCGCCCAGTTGCTCTTCCTGAACCGGGAAGACCCGGAGCGGGAAATCCAAATGTATATCAACTGCCCCGGCGGTATTATCTATGCCGGTTTGGCCATTTATGACACGATGCAGCAAATTCAAGCGCCGATCAGCACCTTTGCCGTCGGCGTTACCGCCAGTATGGGAACGGTGTTATTGGCGGCAGGCGCGAAGGGGCAGCGTTATGCTTTGCCTCACGCCACCATTCACATGCACCAGGCTGGCGGCGGCGCGCAGGGGTACACCACCGACGTGGAAATTCAATATCGCGAAATGAAGCGCCAGCAGGATTTACTCTTCAATATTATCAGCAAACATACCGGCCAGCCGGTTGAGCGGATTGCCGATGACTTTGAGCGCGACCGCTGGATGGATGCCCACATGGCCAAAGAGTACGGCCTGGTAGACGATATCCTGGGTGAACCCCCGGCAGTGCAAATGGAAGACAGCTCCAAAAAAGGTGACGCCAAAAGGGGCGATAATGTAAATGGTCAGTAGGTTCCGATCCGACATTCAAGTTTGCTCATTTTGCAAGCGGACCCAGGACGAAGTTAATCGTCTCATCGCCGGGCCTGACCAGGTATTTATCTGCGATGAGTGCGTGGACCTGTGTCGAGACATTTTGGAGGAAGATACGCCATCGGCGCAGGCGACGCAGTTCCAGCCGGGTCATATTCTTTCGCCCAAAGAAATTTATGAGCAATTGAATGAATGGGTTGTGGGCCAGGATCGGGCCAAAAAAGTTCTCTCGGTAGCGGTTTACAATCACTATAAACGCATCAACCGCCACAGCCAGGCCGGCAAAAAGGATACCGAAGTAGAACTGCAAAAAAGCAATATTCTGCTTATTGGGCCAACAGGGTGTGGCAAAACGCTGTTGGCCCAAACTTTAGCCCGCATTTTGGATGTCCCTTTCTGTATTGTGGATGCGACCGCCTTGACCGAGGCCGGTTACGTGGGCGAAGATGTCGAAAATATTTTGCTGCGCCTGATCCAGGCCGCGGATTACGACATCCAGCGGGCGCAGCAGGGCATCATCTACATTGACGAAATTGACAAAGCCGCCCGCAAATCAGGCGACAACCCCTCGATTACCCGCGACGTGTCCGGCGAAGGGGTGCAGCAGGCGCTGCTCAAGATCATCGAAGGGGTGCAGGCCAATGTCCCGCCGCAGGGAGGGCGCAAGCACCCCCACCAAGACTTTATCCAGATAGACACCTCCAATATCCTCTTTATCTGCGGCGGGGCCTTTGACAACCTGGATAAAAACGTTGAGGAGCGGTTAGGCGTCAAGGGCCGGATGGGTTTCACCCGCGAACAGGCTCGCCGTAAAATTGAGCCGCCGGCCCCGGTCAAGCCGCCGGTGGGCCACCTGCAGGAAGTTACACCCCTGTCCAAAGAGACCCCGGTTATTTCCAAGGATGAAGAGGTTATTCTTTATACCGCGCAATTACTGGCCCAGGTCACGCCCGACGACCTCCTGGCTTACGGCCTCATCCCCGAATTTGTGGGCCGGCTGCCGGTGATTGTTACCGTCGAACCGCTGGGCCATGCCGCGCTGATGCAAATTTTGACCGGCCCGCGCAACGCTGTCGTCAAGCAGTTCCAGCACCTTTTTGCCCTGGACAACGTCGAGTTGGTCTTTACGCCCGAAGCGCTGTCCATTGCCGCGGCCCTGGCC
Organism: Anaerolineales bacterium; assembly: GCA_015075185.1. GTDB lineage: Bacteria > Chloroflexota > Anaerolineae > 4572-78 > J111 > DSQQ01. The sequence continues at coordinate 520,719 of JABTUW010000002.1, forward strand.
CTCAAGTACAAAACCGGGGCGCGCGGGCTGCGGGCGATCATCGAAGAGGCGCTGCTGGATGTGATGTACGAAATCCCGTCGCGCAAGGATATCCGCAAATGTATCATCACCGCTGCCGTCATTGGCGGTGAGGCCAGGCCGGAATTGTACGATGAACACGGCCTGCCCATCGGGGTATCATTGGATAAAGCAGCCTGATCCTGAAATCCAAAATAGAAGCAATAATCCTGGTCAGGTCTAAGCCTGGCCTTCTTTTTTATATTTCGGTTTCTGTTTGCGAACTTGTTTCCCGGCGAACTTTATGGTACGGTAATTGAGCAAAGATGATGGGTTTGGTAGGCTGGAGGCGAAATGGAAAAAGTCGAATTAACGGATCGCAAAGCGCCGCCCGTCGGTAAAGTTACATTTGAGGAATTTTTGGCGTGGGCCGACGAGGATACCTTTGCTGAATGGGAAGATGGAGAAGTGATTATGGCATCCCCTGCTTCACGGCGTCACCAGGATTTAAATGTTTGGTTGGCTTCGGTCTTAAGCATTTTCGTTCGCCAGCGTAAACTTGGCTGGCTGACGAGCGCCCCTTTTTTGACCCGGCTGCGCGTGACAGACCAGGGACGTGAACCCGACCTGGTTTTTCTCAAAACCGAACACCTGGATCGTTTGCAGGAGACATATTTAGAGGGACCGGCCGATTTGGTAGTCGAAATTGTATCATTGGAAAGCGTGAGCCGAGACCGGGGACGCAAGTTTGTTGAATATGAAAGCGAGGGGATCCCCGAATATTGGCTGATTGATCCGATCCGCCGCCAGGCCGAATTTTATCACCTAAGTGATGACCGGCATTATCATCTCGCGCTGCCGGATGCCGAGGGCGTCTATCACAGCCTGAGTGTGGCCGGGTTTTGGCTGCGGGTTGACTGGCTCTGGCAAGACCCCTTGCCGGATGAATTGGATGTACTGCGGGAAGTGGGTATCGGATAAAGAAGCAGCGAGGCGACTAAAATATTGTTAGGCCGTTAGAAGAAAGACTATGGATACATCTGAACTGAGTAGAAAGGAACTCTTAGATTTTGCTTCATCGCATTTGGTGATAGTTCAAGACGAGGCACTACTTGTTTTGAAGGCTCACCTTGTCGCTGAGTCTCTTTTGTACGAGATACTTGATGATGTATTGCCCAATGCTGCTATACTAGATACAGCGAGGTTTTCTTTCTCACAGCTAATATCCCTGGTAGAATCATTACGCCCCAGTCATCGGGAAAAATGGATATGGCTGGCGCTCCGTCGCCTAAATTCGCTTCGGAATGAATTTGCTCACAATCTTTCTCTGGATCGTCTCAACCAAAAGCGTAACGAATTTCTAGAATCGACAATCCCTTGGATTACTCCACCAGCCGATACAGAAGGATTGCTTCAGTTTAAATTTGTCCTTTTAATTCTTTGCGCTCAGTTAGCTAATATTCGTCATGGTGTTAAGACTGCTGGTCCAGCCGCCTAGCGATTAGCATAAACTTCCGAGTAAGATTAAGAATTGGCCATATGGGGTTATAGGTAGGCCAAAACGCGGCCCACCGATGAAGTACAGTGTCAAGTAGCAGAACCTTAAAATTGTAAAATAGGCTTGGGTTTAGAGCGAAAAAAGAGACAGCCTGAACTTAGCCCACCTCAAACGAGAGTTTGGGAGAGACAATTCGACGTTATTAGGCTAGTTCAACGACTGACCATGCTCAGGTCTGATCAGTCGTGGAAGGCGGCAAGCAGTAGGTGACCGTGCCGTAAGGCACGCGCTCCAGTTCCCGCCCCAGTTGGAGGCGATCCAAGTGCTGGCGAGCAAATTCGCTGGCCTTGAGGCCGAGGGTGGTCTTGACCCGCAGTTGACGACCCCAGGTGATGAAATAGCGGGCCACTTGTTGGGGTTCAGCCCGACGATCAGCAACTTTGGCGGTCAGGACGTGCCAGATGATGACCAGCAGTTTGCGGGCGATGGCGACAATAGCTTTTTCTCGACCGATGTGATAAGCCAGGTGCTCGAATTGTTCTTGCCAATGCTGGTCATAACGCACGGCGGTCCAGGCCGCTTCGATGAGAACCCGACGCAGTTCTTTGCGGCCTTGTTTGGTAATCCCACCGGTGCGGTGGGTTAAACCTGACGAGTGGACCTTCGCCCCCAGCCCGGCGTAGCCGACCAGCTTTTTGGCGGTGGGAAAGCGTTCAATCTCGCCGATGGCACTGAGAATGGTCATCGCTGTAATCAAGCCGATGCCTGGCAGTTGCAGGAGATAGGGCGTCAGATCGGCCCAAGGTTCAGCCAGGCTTAAACGGTTGATCTCGGTTTCGACTTCGCTGATCAAGGGGTCTAGCTGATCCAACAGGATCAGGTCCTGGCGCAGTCTGAGCTTTTCCGAGGAGGTCAGACCCAGCCCTAGCCACCAGGCGCGGTTGGCTGCCCCAAACAGCTTCCCGCCTGGTGGCACCAGGTGATGGCGGTGCAGCAGACTTTGCAATTGATTTTTAATTCGGGTTTGTTGGCTAATCAAGCGTTGACGATGATGGATCAACGCCCGCAGTTCGCGGACGTACTCAGGGGGCACCCAGATGGTCGGGATCATGCCCACAGCCAGCAGCTTGGCCAGGGTCATCGTGTCTTTCTTGTCGGTTTTGACCACCGCTGCGGCGATCAACTTGACCTGCGGGGGATGGCAGACCACGACGCGAGCCACGAGCGGTTCAAGGAGATCGTGCAGATACCAGGCATTGGTCGTTGCTTCCAGGACCACCTCGTCGGTCGGGCGCAGGTGTTTCCTGGCCCAGCCCTCGAACTCGGCCAGGCTGACTTTGCGCGGCGGCAAGACCATCTCCTGGTAAGCGTTGACCGCGCCCACCATCACGTAATGTTTGTGGACATCCAGACCCACGAAACGCTTTTGAGAATTGATCATTATTTCCTCCTGCGATTATCAGGCCGCTTGACCGAGCGGCACGGTGAAACGTGTCTTTTGGGGCTGAAATGCGTTGCACACACCGATCCGAGCTTGACCCAAGAAGCGGGCCTTCTCATGTGAATCAATTCGGGCGGGCTAGCTCAAACAACAACGCGGGCTTAAAATATCCCATAGGCGGCTCCGAGCCAGCCCGACACCGCACGTTTCAGCTCGGTGTCCCCGCCCTATTCACAACGTAGGGTAAGGATACCGAATAACACACGTTTCTGTAAAGTTATTTTCCCGATTGTCGTCGGATGTCTATCTTTAGACATATTAACAACAACGGCGTCAAGTTGACTGCCTACCGCCGCTATTCGCAACCACACTTTGCCAGCTAAGGCTTTGGTAAGCGTGTCACGCCTTGCTGACCCGGCAGCAGCTTACGCCGAGGCCTTGGATATTTCATTTTTCATCCTTCCTCCTTCCCCACACCGGCGCGGGCTGGAAGCCGTGATAATCCAGCCACTCCCAATCCGGCCCGCTCCAGCCGACCTGGTTGAAATCAACGCTGTCGGTTTTGGGGTCAAAATGGACTCCCTCCGCTTCCAAAAGCTGCCGCTGCCGCGAGCCGCCGCCACCAGCTCGTAAACTGATTTTGCCCTGCCGGTTGATGACCCGCTGCCAGGGGACATCGCTGCCGTAGGGTAGGGCGGCCATGGCATAACCAACCATACGGGCGGTACAACTCCCGACCATCGCTGCAATTTGGCCGTAGGTCGCCACTTTGCCGGGTGGAATCTGGCGGGCGATGGCATAGATGCGCTCGTACACTGGCGCATGTTTTAGTGAGTTGGGTGGCTGCATCATTGTTCTCCTCACCATCAGGAGGTAAGTTCGGACGAGCGAGTATCTGCCTCGACAGGGGCAAATGAAATCTCTGTTCCCGGTCCCGAGGGCAGGGTCAGGCTCAGCAAAGTCCAGCCCGTTTGGGGGGTCAGCGGGAGATCGGTGGTCCAGACAAACGCCTGTTTCCCTCTAAGGAGCAGCAGAGGAACAAAATTATTGCCGTAATAGGTACGGTAGTCAGCGTAAGTAAACTGTTGGGTTATCTGCGTCTTTTTGATGACAGCGCCTTCTTGAACCAGGGCGGCCAGCTTTTCGTAGGTTATCTCCGGGTCGGGAAATAGACGACCCAGCCGGTCGCGGCTAGGCCGTTTACTTTTATCCTGGGCCAGGGATTTCGGCGTCAACTGGTAAACATTGGATGAACCAAATTCATCTTGCAGATGCAAACAGGCCAGGGCATTGGCCTCGTCATTGCTGGTCAAGGCGAGCAACCGGCCCAACCCTGACAAATCCAGATCATTTTCGGCAAATTCCGAAAGAATGTTGCCGTGATAAACATCCAAGCCGCGAAAACGAGCCTGCCGCACATTTTCCCAGTTCGTGTCTATCAGGCGCACGGTAAAGCCCTCTTCTTGCAAAGCCAGCCCTAATAGTTGGGCAAATGGGTGGGCGCCCATTATCAGAAAACCTTGCGGTTCGGCTTCGGCCACGTTTAACCAACGGGCCACCAGTTTTGCGGTACCCCCTTGCAATACCACTGTGCTGACAATGACAAGGAAGGTGAGTGAAGCCAGCAGTGGAGCTTCACTGTAGCCAAGTTCCTCCAATCGAAAGGCAAACAGAGACGAGACCGCCGCGGCCACAATGCCGCGAGGGGCAATCCATGATAAAAACAAGCGTTCATTACGGGTAAGGTTGCTGCCCAACGCGCTCAGATATACACTGACCGGTCTGAGAACAAATATGACGACGGCTACCAGCAGCAGGCTCCGCCAATTGAGCGCAGCCAAATCAGCCAAGGTGATGTTGGCCGCCAGAACGATGAACAGACTCGAAATAAAAAGAATGCTGATTCTTTCTTTAAAGTGCCAAATTTGCCGGAGCTGAATCAGGTCGAGATTGGCCAAAAGGAGGCCCATCACGGTGACGGCCAACAACCCCGACTCGCCCTGCAACGAGTCGGATAAGGCGAAGACGCTAACCACTACGGCCAGAATCATGATATCGCGGAGATAATCAGGAACCAGATATCGTCTTATGACAAGAGCGACAAAATAGCCCCCCATGAGTCCGGCCCCCGTTCCAATTAAAACAATCCGCAGAAAACCAGTGAAGGCACGGAGGCTCAGATAATTTAGCGGTCCTTCAGCTACAATGAAGTTAAAGATCAACACTGCCAGCAGAGCGCCTAAAGGATCAATTAAGATACCTTCCCAGCGTAAAACCGAGGCCAGTTTAGGAATGGGCCGAACATTGCGCAGGAGCGGCGCTATTACCGTAGGGCCGGTGACCACAATCAAGGCGCCAAACAGGATGGCCAAAGTCCAGGGGAGTCCCAAGATGAAATGAGCCGCTATTCCGCCCCCCCACCAAGTGATCAAGGCTCCAACCGTGATGAGGTTACGCACGATATGAGCCACGTGGCGCACCTCTTGCCACTTTAAAGTTAAGGCTCCCTCAAATAGGATAATAGAGACGGCCAGAGAAATGGCAGGGAAGAACAAATCTCCCAGCAATTCCTGGGGATGAAGGATATTGAGGACCGGTCCTAACAGAAAACCCGCACCCAACAGGGGAAGTATCGCCGGAAATTTCAGCCGCCAGGCCAGCCACTGGCAGCAAATTCCCAGCGCCACGATGCCGGCCAGCAGCAATGTTTCCTGATGTTCCATTTAAGGTTCCTTATCCGAAATGACCTCATCAGCGGGGAGGATTCTGAAACTTTTATACATGGGGTTAAACCACTGCAGAGCCGCCTGGTAGGCCGCAGCCGAGGCAGAGAACACCACCCGGTAGAGTTTGCCTTCGCTGGCGGCGGTAATGATCGAACCCGCTTTAGTGGTGCCGTCGGCAGCGGTGTAGAGAAAATCAATCGTCGCGCCATCGCTGACTTGATCAAGCTGGAACTTTTCCAGGGGCCGGGTCTGCACATCCTTATAATCTTTGGCAAGCTGGTCTACGTAATCATGGGCCGCTTGTCTGGCTGCCTCGGCGTTATCCTTGGCTTTGGCCGCCTCAGAGACTGTGGCTTCAAAAACCAGATCGGTTTCGGGCATGCCGACGGCAACGGAAGACTCATCCTGGCGCAGAATCTCCCAATCACTGGGGTAGAAAAAGGCAAAGGTACTGTTGGCGGGGCCGGTTAGAACCCACTCAGGCGGCTCTTGTGTCGCTGGGGTCGTCGTCGCCGCAGCGGTGTTCATGATGGTAAAGGTGCCGGCCAGGCGATGAAGTTGATCCTGCGAAACCTGCCACTGCTCCTCGGTCGCGCTGAGATACAGCACAAAGACGATATTATCTTTTTGAGAGACGCGCACTTCGTTTATCGCCTGGCCCAGGTTAGGATCTTTGGAAGAAAACTGAGCCACAATCGAGCCGTCGGCCCCTTGCTCCTGGCTGAGGGGGGCAAAGTCAGCCTCTTTGCCGATAAAATTTTGGGTGACAAACATCGCCAGGTACTGATTTAACTCTTTTTCCGAGTAAATCTGGCCCACATCGTTAAAAAAAACACCATAACCGGCATGGTCGCCGGGATCAATAAACACAACCCCGTCCGGGCGCTCAAAATCTTGCCAATTTTCCGGGTAGCTAATGCTAAATCGTTTGCTGGTGTGGATGAAGTGGGTCAGGCTGACTTGATTGGAGACAACAGAAGTGGGCTGGCCGGGGGGGGCAGGAACGGAAGCGGTTTCTAGCGTTGAGGTTGGATCGGGCCGGATGGGTTGAAATTCGGGCGGCTGCGGCGGCCGGGTATCGCCACAGCTTGATAGGATGAAGAGAAAAATGGGCAGTAAATAAGAGCAAAGAGAGCTTTGTTTCACTGGCAAACTTTATTCAGGATTTAAAGTAAAACGGTAGCCAGTTCCCCGAATGGTGATTAAACGTTGCGGGCGGCTGGGGTTTTCCTCGATTTTTTCGCGAATCCAGCGAATATGCACGTCCAGCGTCCGGGTATCACCCAGATAATCCGTTTCCCAGACTTCTTGCATAATGGTTTTACGACTCAAAATCGTATCATGGCGGCTGACTAGCAGGTAGAGCAGTTTAAATTCTTTGGGGGTTAAACTGTAAATCTGGCCATCACGCAGCACCTGATGCCTGTAACAATCGAGGGTGAGACCAGGCAAGCGAACAAATCTATTTTTCTGGGTGGCAGTAGCCTTTTTCAGTCCCTGGGTGAGTTGTTGCAGCTTGCCAGGGGCCACCAAAATGGTATCAGCGCCAATTTGGGTTGCTATCGTCTTATCGCCGACAACCAGATAGGGAATGTTGAGCTGCATTTCATCAATCGCCTGCTGAAAGCTGGCCAAACTGAAAGGCGTGTTGGTGGAATTAAAAACAATTAAATTGGGCCAGAGGGTTTTGGTTGTTTCAACAGCAGCCTCAGGTGTAAAAGATGTGACCACCTGGTACCCCTGGTCCTTCAGGTTACCCAGTAAGGACTCGGATTGGTCCAGGTTATTGTTTTCAATGAGTAAAACGTGCATCGTCACGGATCCTTCCTCCCCCCGGGTCCCCCGATTCATGAAAGCCCATTATACTCTAAGGTAGTTCGTCCCGCAATAGCCTTAGGGCCTTTTTCGAGGGGTAAATTTAATAAATTTTAGAGCCAGTCCAGCTTTCAGCACGGCTCAAACTTAAGGTGAAGGACACGCTGCGTGGTGGGCCGCAGGCGGGCACGGTCGTCGGGGCAGTAGCCGCAAATCCACCAAACCTGTTCCCTGGAAACAAGCAGAGGAATGAATTCACGCCAAGCAGCGGGAATTTTTTTGTTAATCATAAATTCATTAACTTTTTGGCGACGCTGACCCATGCCCAGGGGCGAAAATGTATCGCCGGGCCGGCGCGGCCGCAGGACCGGCTGTTGGCCGATCACCTCAGCATCCAGATACGCTTCCCAGGGACCGAGTTGGCTTAAATCGTTCAAGTTGGCCTGCTCCAATGTCAGGAAGTCGATTCGGAGTTGCCAGTGAGTGCCAGGCAGTTGGGTTACTCCGGCCAGGTTAAGGGGTAAGGCTTGAGTTTGCCGCAACTGGGGCTGGTCAGGTAGGGGGGGGGCGGCCAGGACATTGGCCGGGGCAATCACAAATGTGTGATAATTTAGAGTTAACATTAATCCCTGCGGCAGGCTGGCCCTGGCGCCCACCTCGCCCTGCTCCACAATAGCCAGCGCCGCCTCGACGTGCTCAAAATTGATATCGCGCAAACTACGGCGGAGCGTTTGAACAGCGCGGCGCAGCGTCGAGCGTTTGAGGGCCAGAGGTAACTTCCGCCAAGCCGGCAAGTCCAGCTCAATTCGCTCAGGTGACTCGCTGCGGACGACGGTTTGCCAGGCTTGAGCCAGGTGATCGTGCAAAAATTCGGCCTCGGCGGTCACAATCTTGGCGGTGCGCTGGAGTGTTTGGCGGATATTAGGATTGTAAGTTTCCAGCAGCGGGAGCAGTTCGTGGCGCAGCCGGTTGCGGAAAAAGGTAGTATCCTGGTTGGAAAAATCCTGGCGAGGTTCAAGCTGGCGCGCCTGGCAGTAGGCTTCAATCTCATTTCGCCAAGTTTCCAGCAGGGGGCGGATGAGTTGGGGGATAGCTACAGATTCCGAGGCGGGCACGTCGGCCGGATGCAGGCGCAAAGCGGTTATTTCGACCAACGGCAGCATGCCCCGCAGTCCAGCCAAGCCGGCGCCGCGTAGAAAATGCATCAAGACCGTTTCCACCTGATCGTCGGCATTGTGGCCGACCGCAATTTTGTTAGCGTTGACTTTTTGAGCCACCCGCCACAAAAAGGCATAGCGAATTTGCCGGGCTGCTTCTTCCAGAGATTGCTTGCGTCGGGCGGCCTGGGTGGCAACGGCGGCGGTTTCGACAAAAATAGGGAGTTGGCGTTGGTCTGCCAGCTTGCTGACAAAGGCCTCGTCGAGCTGGGAGTCAGCTCCCCGCAGTTGATGGTTGAGATGAGCAATGGTGAGCGTTAAACCCAAAGTGGGGCGGAGCGTATCCAGCACGTCAAGCAAACAAAGCGAGTCAGCTCCTCCAGAAACGCCAATAACAACGTGATCGCGATCAGCCAGGAGGGAATTTTTTTGGCAAAATTCAGCAATCTTTTGGATCAGGCCAGAGGTCACGAGGCCAAATCTCCAACAAGACTCTTTACTTTAGCCGGGCTGCCGCTGTTGGCTTCGATCATCTCCTGGAGATGCCGCGAGTGAGCATTGTCAAGGAAAGCCTGCCGGGTAGGCTCATCGGACAAGGTTTCGAGCAAACGCTTTTGAATTTTTTGAGCGTAAACCATGGCATCTCTCGAAGCCGGGGGGTTGCGTGAAATGTGATAAACGTAAGATTTTTGAATTTGGATGATATATTGGCTCAAGCGGCTATCAATTTGCTCGGCCAAATCAGAGGCGGCGATCAAGACTTCAAGGGCGGCATCATAGCGTTTGTAGTGAATATCTAACAAGGATTGCAGCCATTGGGCGCGGGCCATGAATTCTTTCATATCACTGGCTTGGGCCAGTGCCGAAAGGCGGCTCAGGCTCTCTTCGGCCTTATCCCAGGCCTGGGTATCCATATAAGCCCGGACTAACTGATAGAGGATCATAACCTCATCGGGGACAAACTCCATGCCCTGAGCTACGGCATGGACGCTTTCCAATTCTCTGACGGCTTCTTCCAATTGATCCAGGTGGCGATAGGCAGTACCCAAAATCGCCTGAGCGCGCATCACGTACAGCGGCGAACCCAATTCTTGGGCCAGGAGCATGCTTTCTCTGGCTTGCCGCAGACCCTCTTCATCCAGGCCCAGGGTGAGGTAATAGTACCCCAGCCAGGCCAGCCCCAACGCCTGCAGCGATTTCTGCTTCTGTTCATGGGCCAAGCGCAGCCCTTCTTTCAAGTTTTCGCCGGCTTTGTCCCATTCACCGTGGAAAAGCTGTCCAAAAGCTTGATAGTATTTGATAAAGGGCACCCGGTAAAAATCCCCGGATTTACGGTGCAAATCCAATACTTCCTCAGCCGTTGCCTGAGCGCCATGATAATCAGCGACAAAGGTCTGGGCCATGAGCATCGAAGCCAGGGAGTTCATCAGGCCGGTACGGTAGCCCAGCCGGCGGCGAATATTGACGATTTGGTTGTAACGCTCCAAGCTCGCGCTGATTTCCCCCTGCTCCAGCATGATTTTGGCCAACCCGTCTTCAGCTTCAACGCTGCGGCTTTCGTCACCCAATTTCTTGCTTAACTCCAGGGCTTCCTGGTAATTTTTCACTCCCAATTCCAGCTTGCCCATGTTGTAATAGAAATTGCCCAATTGGCTCAAGGTATCGGCAATACCCCGCTCATCGCCAATACGGCGAGCTACCTGGAGTGCTTCGGTGAAAAAGTCTACTGCCTGAGAGAAGTCATAATGGCTGGCGTGGAGCGAACCAATCCCGTTCAAAGAGCGCATCAACGCCAAATCGTCTTTAAGAACTTCGGCTTTGGCCCGCATTGCTTCAAAGTCGGCTGCCGCTTGCTGCGGGTCGCCCAGGCTGGTCAGAATCTTTGCCCGGCCCTCATAAATAGCCAGAACGGCTTCCTGGTCGGCCTCTGTCCCCAATAATTGGGCTACTTCCAGGGCCTGATTGTAGAATTCGACGGCTTGGTAGTTGGCAAAAGATTGAATGGCGGCCTCTGCGGCGCGTTGGAGATAGCGCAGGGCGCGGGGCCAGGTTTCGCTCTTGTAGTAATGGTCGGCCACAATGGCCGCGTATTCCTCACCCAACTGCCAGTAGAGGCGCGACATATGATCGCCAATCTGCTTATGAATGATTTTGCGCTGCTGGCTAAGCATACTGTTGTAAGCAGTTTCGTGGGTGAGAACGTGCTTAAAGCGATATTCGGGCTGGGTATCATGGGTATGCACTTCAATCAAGTCGGCGACTTCCAGTTGGGCCAGCGCCTTTTCGAGTACATCGGGGTTGCCGACGATGGGCGCCAGGACAAAGCGAGGGAACACCCGGCCAACCACCGCCGCCACCTGCAGCACCCGCTTAACCGAGTCTTCCAGCCGGTCAATACGAGCGGTTAAAACACCTTGCAATGTATTGGGAATGTCAATTTCAGTCACCGCGCGGGTGATCTTCCAGCGCCCATCTTCGGTCGGTTGAATGACGTCTTCTTCAATCAAGCTGCGCAGCAATTCCTCCAAAAAGAGAGGATTGCCAGAGGCGCGACCCAGCAGCAGATTCTCCAGCCCCTTGGGAATCTGATCAAGCTTGAGCAAATGTTTGATCACCTGGCGGCTTTCCTCGTCGGTCAAAGGCCAGAGAACCAACTCTTTATAGTTCTTGGCGTAATGCTGGCTGCTCTGAGTTTTTATTTCCCAAAAAGCGGTATCGCGCTCGGGGCGGGTAACACAAATCATCAGGATCGGATTGAAAACAGTCAGAGTTAACAAGTACTGAATCAGTTTAACCGAGCTTGGGTCGGCCCAGTGGAGGTCCTCAAAAACCATAACAAGCGGGCGTTTCTTGACCAGCGCTTCGACCCACTCGCCCATAGCCAAAAAGGTGCGCTGTTGTAAGAACTCCGGATCAACCGGAAGATGAGTGGCCGACTCCTCATCCAATTTGATACCCAGCAGGGTAGCCAAATAGGGGATGACTTCATTTTTCCGCGAACCAAACATTTCCTCGCCCATCGCTTCCAGGCGCAGTTTGGTCAGACTCTCGTCAGAATTTTCAGGCAGATCAAGATAGGCTTTGAGGATGTCTACAAATAGGCGGTTGGTGAAGGATTGGCGGTAGGACAGCCCTCGCCCAAAAAGCCAGAGCGGCTTGGTTTTATCATCCTGGGCGGTATCCACCTGTTTTCTAAATTCGCGGATTAGGCGCGACTTGCCTAACCCGGCATCGCCGGCCACGACCACAATACCCCCCTGGTGATCCTGGATACGCTTGTAGAATTGGAGCAGTCCCTGGATCTCATCCTCACGGCCAATGACCGGCGCTTCCATGCCGCTCAGGCCGCGTTGGGTTTGGCTCAAATCCTTGGCGCTCTTCAATTGGTAAATCTTGAGGGGTTCACTTTTGCCTTTAACGGCGACAGCCTCACGCTCCTCAAACACAAACAGGCGGCTGGTCAGACTGTAGGTCGTTTCGCTGATAAGGATTTCGCCCCGTTCTGAGACATGCTCCAACCGCGAGGCCACATTAACCGCATCACCCATAACTGTGTAGGAACGGTTGCGGTCGGCGCCAATATCGCCGGCAATCACGGTCCCGGTATTGATACCCATATGAATCCCCAAAGGTTCAGGCAGGGGCATCGGCGGATTGCGGTTAAACTTTTCCAAACGCTCTTGCATGGCCAGCGCAGCTCGCAGCGCGCGTTCGGGGTCATCTTCGTGAGCTTTGGGAGCGCCAAAAACAGCCATGATGGCATCGCCGATGTATTTATCAATTTGACCGTCAAATTCGTAGATCGCCTCACTAAGTTCCTGGAGGCACAGGTTAATCAGCCGTACCACCTGCTCGACCTCAGCCGGGCTTTTGGCGGCATCGTTGAGGGCGGTAAAACCAGAAATATCAGCAAAGATAATGGTTACTTGCCGCCGCTCACCCTCAATGGGGGCAGTGATGAGGGAAGTTGCGGTGATCTCGGAAATTAATCTCTCGCCACACTTACCACAATACAAGTGATCAGAGGGATTTTCGTATCCGCAAATATTACACTTGAAAGTTTGGCTCATTTACATGCTCGTCGGGAAGACTATTCTACCCTAGAGATAATATTACATTCCTTAAAATATGTCAACGGCCCTTTTTGCCTAATGACTTTTGTCCGCATGATTTGTTTGTGCAAAGAAACGATTGTGGTATAATTGCCTTGGCGTAGGCAGGCGGCAAAATAGCGAAGCCTGCCTATTGTTATGTGATTTGGAAGGAGAATTTACGTGGCCGGCCCTTTAGATGCATTATTAGGGCTCTTTTCTCTTGATGTTGGCATTGATTTGGGAACAGCCAATACACTGGTATATGTCAGAGGCAAGGGCATTGTCATTAACGAGCCTTCGGTTGTCGCCATTGATAAAAAGACGAAGAAACCTTTAGCCATTGGCGTTGACGCCAAGGAAATGGTTGGCCGGACGCCAGCCAATATCGTGGCTATTCGACCCCTGCGCGATGGGGTGATTTCGGAATTTGAAATCACTGAAGCGATGCTGCGCTATTTTATTAAAAAAGTTCACGAACAAACCCTCATTCCGACCCCATTTTATGCCCCGCGCGTCGTGGTGGGTATCCCCAGCGGGGTGACGGAAGTTGAAAAAAGAGCGGTCTATGATGCCGCTCGCAACGCGCGGGCACGCGACGCCCAGATTATCGAAGAGCCGGTGGCTGCAGCTATCGGCGCAGGTTTGCCCATTACCGAACCGCTGGGCAGCATGGTCATTGACATTGGCGGCGGCACGACCGAAGTAGCCGTCTTTTCCCTGGGCGGCATCGTGGTCAGCCGCTCAATCCGGGTGGCGGGCGACGAGATGGACGAGGCGATTATCAATTACGCCCGGCAAAAGTACAACCTGCTCATCGGTCAGCGCATGGCCGAGCGGGCTAAAATTACTATTGGTTCAGCTTACCCGCTACCGGAAGAACAAACCATCGCCTTGCGAGGTCGCAATTTGATCACCGGCCTGCCTGACTCAGTCGAGGTATCCAGTGTTGAACTGCGCGAAGCCTTAAGCGACTCCTTAGCCGTTATTATTGATGCCGTGCGCGACACGCTGGACGAAACGCCGCCGGAATTGATCGCCGATTTGATGGAAGGCGGTATTGCCTTGGCCGGCGGAGGCGGCTTGTTACAGGGTCTGGCCGAGCGTCTATCCGAAGAAACCAAGATGCGCGTTTATATCGCTGACGACCCGCTGACGTGTGTGGCCCGGGGGGCAGGGCAGGTTCTGGAGAGCTACGATAAATATGCTAAAGTATTGACCTCTCTCCAGCGGGGCAGCACGAACCATCGGCCCTAACAGTTGCAGGTTGCAAGAAGCAGGCAGCAAGTTACAAGGATGCTTGTCTGCTACCTTGCCATCTGCTACCCTGCCACATTGAGAAGTATGACTGCAACAAGAAATAGACAGCTCTACATTGGCCTGATCCTGGCTTTGCTCTTTTTGGGTTTCGCCTTAGACCGGCTGGGTTACTTGACGACGGTACGGACCTTTGTGCAAACAACCCTGGAGCCGCTTGAGGGAGCGATTACCCGGGCGGCCCATAATGTGGCCGGCCGGACACAGCAAAGCCAGAGTCTGCAAGCTCTGCAAGCCAGAAATGCTGAATTGGAGAGCCTCAACAATAAGCTGATGGTGGATAACGTCCGTCTCCGCGAGGTAGAGCGCGAAAACGAACTGTTACGCCAACTGCTCAATTACACTCGCAGCAATCCCCAATTGAGTTATCAAACCACGACCGTGATTGGCCGCAGTATTGGCGTTGATCCCACCAATCTGCTTTACTTTGTCTATGTGGATGTGGGGGCGCGGGATGGGGTGGCCGAAAATATGCCGGTTATCACCGACCGGGGGTTGGTCGGCCGGGTGACGGCGGTTGGCCCTAACTCAGCCCAGGTGTTGATGTTGATTGACCCGGCCAGCGCGGTGAATGCTCTCATCCAAAACAGCCGGGTTTCCGGGCTTGTTCGCGGCAATATTGACGGCACTTTGACAATGGAGCGCATTCCCCAAAACGAGAAGGTCAACCCTGGCGATATTGTCCTCACCTCCGGGTTGGGTGGTAATTTTCCTGATAAGCTGGTGATTGGCCAGGTCACTGAAGTGGTCAAACGGGACCAGGATATGTTTCAAACCGCTCGTATCCGCCCGACCGTTGACTTTGGCAAGCTGGAAACGATGTTGATTGTCACCTCCTTCAAGCCGGTTGACCTAGAATCTGAAATCCTAAAGTCGCAGGAGTCGGAGAATCAATAACTTTATTCCTCCGGCAATCTTAATTTCCGCCACCCTGCTTCAATCTACGCTGGCTCCCTACATCAAAATAAGCAACGTTCATCCCGATTTGGTTCTGGTTATCGTCATTGGCTGGACGATTTTGCGGGGGCTGAGACATGGGGTTGTCTGGGCTGTGATCGGCGGCTTGAGCCTTGATTTGCTGTCCGGAGGACCGTTTGGTCTTTTCACCCTGGCTATGCTGGTCGTAACCCTAGTGACCAGCCTGTTTCATGGGCGTCTGTTTGGCAGCAGCATTATCCTGCCCCTCAGCCTGACTTTTCCGTTGAGTTTGCTTTTTAATGGGCTGGCCTTGCTCCTCTTAAATTTGTTAGGCCGGCCCGTTGTTTGGGACGAAGCTTTTTCGGCGGTGCTAGTGCCGGTGGCTATTTTTAACACAGCCGTGATGCTGCTCGTGTTTCCTCTTTTGTATATGCTCAATCGCTGGCTGAATCCGCAACCCCTTTCATTTTAGTTATGGACTACTCAGATGACTGGTACTTTTGTCTTGTAGCTAACCAAGTGCCAGTCACCTCAACCTGACCAGTTACCTAGTTTCTAAAATCCAACTTCTAATGTATAATTGTTCGCCATGACCGACTTTCAAATCCGGCTGCGCAGCTACTTATTCCGGGCGATGGCCCTTATTGCTTTTTTGGTGCTGGCCACCCAATTGTACAATCTGCAGGTGGTCCAGGGGGAAACTTACAAGGCCCTGGCCGATGCTAACCGCTTCCGGCTTAATCAAGTGCCGGCTTCGCGCGGGGTCATGTATGATCGCACCGGTGAATTGTTGGTGCGCAATCGGCCCACCTACGATGTCGTCATCATCCCAGCCTACCTGCCCGAGGACACTACCGCCGAGGCTAAAGTCTTTGCTCGCCTGTCGGAACTGCTGGATTTACCCATCACCACCCAAATCGAGCCGGTAGTAGGTTATAATAATGGCTATTTTCAGGCAATTACGCATCACCAGTTCAATCGCCAACTGGGCCGGCAAATTATCAACCCGCGCAGTCGCCAACTAGCCAGGGCGCCGCTAGGAATTCGTGATGCGGTGAACCGGGACCGTACCCTGGCTCCTTTTTTGCCGGTTACTATTGCCAAAGACATTGACCCGCTTATCGCCGCCAAAATAGAAGAGGAACGCATTGACCTGCCAGGAGTTTTAATTGATACTACGCCCAGCCGTGATTATTTATACGGCGAGCTTATGAGCCATCTATTGGGTTATGTCGGCCCCATCCCGGCAGAACAATTTGATCGCTACGCCAGCCAGGGATATGACCTGACCGACTCGACCGGGCTGGCCGGGCTTGAGGCAAGTTATGAAGAGTGGCTGCATGGTACCAAAGGGCTGGAGAGCATTGAAGTTGACGTAACCGGCCAAAAAATCAGAACAGTGAGCGAAAATATCCAGGTACGGCCCGGCCATAACCTGCGGCTGTCAATTGATTTGGGCTTGCAAGAAGCAACGGCGCAAGCCCTGCAAGAACAGATGGACGAGGTTAACTCCAATCAGGGCGTGGCGATTGCCCTGAATCCCCAAACGGGCGAGATCCTGGCCATGGTCTCGCTGCCCAGTTATGATAACAATAGTTTTGCGCGCGGAATTACCGCCCGCGAGTTGTCCCTTTTAAGCGAAGACCCCTGGACGCCGCTGGTCAATCACGCTATTGCGGGCCTTTACCCACCCGGCTCGACTTTTAAAATTATCCCAGCGGCGGGGGCGCTGCAAGAACGAACGGTTTACTCCAATACTATCTTTGTTGATGAAGGCATTTTGTATCTGCCCAACCAGTTTGAGCCTGACAATCTGGACCTGGCCCAGCCTTTCTACTGCTGGCTGCGGACTGGGCATGGCCCGGTTAACATGGTCGCCGCCCTCGCTTTTTCCTGCGACGTTTATTTTTATCAGGTTGGGGGCGGCTATTACCCCACCGAGTATGAAGGTTTGGGCCTGGAACGCATGGGCAAATACGCCGAGATGTTTGGCCTGGGTGAACCTTCCGGCCTTGACATCCCCGGCGAAGTGAGCGGCCTGGTACCCGACCAGAAGTGGAAGCGTCTCAACTATGCTGAAACCTGGCTGACGGGTGATACCTATAACATGTCTATTGGCCAGGGGTTTGTTTTGGCCACGCCGCTACAAATGGTTAACGCCTTCGCTACCATTGCCAACGGCGGAACTCTCTATCGGCCCTATCTGGTCAAGGAGATTCTTGACGCCGATGGCAATGTGGTTAAAGTGAATGAACCGCACATCATTCGCAAGCTGGCCGTTGACCCGCAGTTTATAGCCTTGATCCAGGAGGGGCTGCGAGGTGTGATAGCCTGGGAGGCCGGCACTGCCTATGACAACTTCGATGTGCCGGGGATCATTGCCTCGGGCAAAACCGGCACCGCCGAATTTTGCGACCGGTATCCCCAGTGCCTAGATCGGGATGGCCGGGTTAAAACCAGCCATGCCTGGTTCACCTCTTATGCACCAAGCAATAATCCCACGATAGCCACGGTTGTCTTTGTTTATGGCGGCGGCGGGGTCACGCTCGAGGGTTCGGAAGTAGCTGTGCCCGTAACCAACAAAATCTTGCGCTACTACTTCAACATTAAGGATGAAGAGGAAGAAACGCAGACCGAAGAAACTGGGGAAACACTTCCTGCTATTTTACCGGAGGCTACCTTTACTACCCGTCTCCTGGGAACGGATAACTGGAGCAATGAAAAAGCAAGTGTCTCCGGCTTTGTGCTTGATGCCCAGGGACAAGGGGTGCCTGATGTCCTGGTTGACATACTGGCCAATGGCCAGAGTGTCGCCCAAATCAAGTCGGGCCTGACCGGCCAATTTGATTATACGGAACTTGACCCCAACCTCGCCACCACCTGGGAGCTGAGACTGCCTGATTACCCCGGCGCACCCCCACTAACGTTGGAAATTGATGATGGGCTGCGCTATCTGATAGAATTCAAGGCTCAACCGGCGGTGGATACGTCTTCTGTGACTCAGTAAAGAGACAAGCGATGGCGAGTGAGCGCATTAACATCAAAGGGACCAGCGACGGTTTAATTATCACCCTGGGCGCAGGCGCATGGCCGGGACTGATGGACGAATTGGAACAGCGTCTGAGTGAAAAAGCCTCTTTTTTTAAAGGCGGGCGGGTTGGTTTGGCTGTTGGTCCGCGCCAACTCACCCGTTCCGAGTTGGAGCAGGTGGGAACGGTGCTTAACCGCCACAATGTGACCTTGTGGGCCGTGGAGAGTGAAGCGTCCGGCACGCAGGAAGCCGCGGCCGAACTGGGCCTGGAAATCGGCCTGGGGCTGCCCGTTAGAGGGATAACTGCGCCTGCTGCTGCACCGCTCAGTCAAGGCGAAGCTATTTTGGTGCAGCGCACCTTACGCTCCGGGCAGATCATCAATCATTCGGGGCACGTGGTGGTGATTGGGGATGTGAATCCAGGCGCAGAAATCCGCGCCGGAGGCAGTGTTGTTGTCTGGGGGCGCTTGCGGGGAACAGTCCATGCGGGCCTGGGTGAAGGCCAGGGTGAAAATGCCGTCGTCTGCGCCCTGCAATTGTCACCTCCCCAGCTCCGTATTGGCGACTACATAGCCCGGTCGCCGGCCGACGACAGCGATCACGAGATTGTGCCCGAGATGGCTTCGGTGCAGGGTGGTCAAATTGTGGCCGAGCCGTGGAAGTGAATGAACGAATGGTGAATGAGCGAAGGGCGAATCATTTGATTTTCATCATTCGCCCTTCGCTATTCGCTGGGTCGTAGGGAAAGTTTAAAATTAAAAATCTAAGAAGCAGGATTAGACTATGAGTGCAGTCGTTATAACCATAACTTCTGGAAAAGGCGGAGTAGGTAAAACCACGACCACGGCCAATCTAAGCGCGGCCCTGGCGGCGCAGGGACTCAAGGTTGTAGCGATTGACAGCGACATCGGCCTGCGCAACCTGGATGTCGTGATGGGCCTGGAAAACCGGATTGTCTACGATTTGGTGGATGTCGTCGAGGGCACCTGCCGGCTGCGCCAGGCCATGATCAAAGACAAACGGCTGGATGAACTTTACTTGATCCCGGCAGCCCAATCCCGTGATAAAACGGCGGTAACGCCGGGGGATATGATTGAACTCTGCAATCAGTTGCGGCCCGATTTTGATTATATTCTCATCGACTCCCCGGCCGGGATTGAGCAAGGGTTTAAAAATGCAGTCGCCCCGGCGGACCGGGTGGTCATTGTGACCACACCTGAGGTATCGGCGGTGCGGGACGCCGACCGGATTATCGGCTTGATTGAGGCTGAAGAAAAAGGACCTGCCAATTTGATTCTGAACCGGCTGCGCCTCGACATGATTAGACGGGGCGACATGCTCAACACGAGCGATGTAATTGATATTTTGGCCATTAATTTAATTGGAATTGTCCCTGACGACGAGTCAATTATTGTTTCAACCAACAAAGGCCGTCCGGTGGTGATGGAAAACGGCTCGACGGCAGGACAAGCTTATCGCAATATCGCCCGCCGTCTCACCGGCGAAGAGGTTCCCTTCATGAATTTGGAAGAAGGTAACTCATTCATCAAGCGACTTACAAAATTCTTCAAAGCGTCATAGCACGCGGGAGTCGAGCTTATGAATCTACTCAATCGGCTGCTGGGTCGAGGGGAACCGACAAGTCGGGAGATTGCCAAGGATCGTTTGCGCCTGGTGTTGGTGCAGGATCGGGTCAATCTATCGGCGGAAAAGATGAATGAGTTGAAAGACGAGTTGATTAAAGTGATTTCAAAATACGTTGAAATTGACCGGGACGGCATTGAAATTGCTTTGACCCAAACGGCCCGGCAGAGCCGGCTCACGGCTAATATTCCGGTGGTCGGAGCGCGGCACAAATAATGGATCGCAGAATCTGGCGGCAGTTTGACCTGGTACTGGTCGGGATTGCCGGACTGTTAACTTTATATGGCGTGATTATGATTTACAGCGCCAACCAGAACCAGGAAGATTTACGAGACCTGTGGCAAACCCAGTTGACGCGGGCCGGGATCGGCCTGGCGGTGATGGTATTGGTGGCAGCAATTGATTATCGCTACTACGCTTCCCTCTACAAATTTCTTTACGTGGTTATGCTGATTTTCCTGGGGACGCTTTTTATCGCGGCGGAGTTAACCGCCGGTACACTGCGCTGGTTGGATTTTCACCTTTTCCCGGTCCAGCCGAGCGAGATTGCCAAAATTGTCGTCATCATTGTTACCGCCAAAATTCTGGCCGACCGGGATGGTCAGATGGATAAGCTGCGGAATTTGCTGTTTTCGCTGGTTCTGGTCGTGCCGCCGATCCTTTTAATTTATCTGCAACCCGACCTCGGAACCACCATTATTGTGACTGTGGTTTGGTTAATTATGGCCCTTATGGCCGGAGTGCATTGGTTTCATGTGGGGCTGTTGGGCCTGTTAGCTGTTATCGCCAGCCCGATTGTCTGGCTAACTATGGCCGATTATCAGCGTGACCGGGTGATGCTCTTTCTTGACCCGCAGAGCGACCCGGATGCCTATTACAACATCCAGCAGGCCCTGATCAGTATCGGCTCCGGCGGCTTTCTGGGCAAGGGATTTAGCATTGGCACGCAAAATCAGCTTCACTTTCTGCGTGTCCGCCATACCGATTTTATCTTCTCGGTCATTGGGGAAGAGTTGGGCCTGCTGGGGTCGCTGCTGCTGTTTCTACTGATTCTGGCGCTCATTTGGCGGGTGATGCGAGCCGCCGATTTAACCAGTGACCCGTTTGGCCGGCTTATCTGCATCGGCGTGGCCTCGGTGATTTTTTTTCAGTCATTTGTCAATCTTGGCGTAAACCTGGGGCTGCTGCCGGTGACCGGTACGCCGTTGCCGTTTGTCAGTTACGGGGGTAGCTCGCTGATCGCCTTTTTGATCTCATTGGGCTTGGTGCAGAGCGTCTTGATGCGCCGCAAAACCCTGGATTTTGAGGAAGTCTAATTAATACATTCTGGGCCAGTTTGTCCGCCGGGGTTCAGCGGCGTTGGGGAAGTTGGGGTATTTTCATTCTGGGGCTTTGGGCGCTGGTCTTGGTTTTGGTTGCCCTTTCCCGGCTGATACTTTTATCGGCGATCGTCGCATCTGAGAGCGATCTAAACTTGAGTCAGGGCCAGGTTTGGACAGTTTTTGTTCTCAACGGACTTTTTGGCCTCGCCTTTGCGGCCAGCGCCTACGGCTTGTGGACGCTTCGGCATTGGGGCCGCCTCCTCTTTATGGGCAGCATTATTGTTTGGGCTATTTTTTATGTCGTGGCTCTGTTCAGCTCGGGCGAGTTGTCAGCCGGTTCGGATTACAGTCCCGGCAGCGTAGTTTTTAATCTTGTTCCTTATCTGGTGGGCTTGATTGTATCAGTCTGGTACTTAAATATGCCGCATATTAAAGCGTTGTTTGACGCTAAAGAGGCAGAGAACGAGCAAAACAGCGAATAAACAACTTTGCGAAGGATAAATGAATGACACGCATATCGCGACCGGTGCGGGTTCGCTACGCCCCCAGCCCCACCGGTTTTTTGCATGTAGGGGGCGCGCGCACGGCTTTATATGATTATCTTTTGGCCCAAAAAACGGGCGGCGCCTTTATCCTCAGAATCGAAGATACCGACCAGAAGCGTTATAACCCGGAGGCTATCCCGGATTTGCTGGCCGGCCTGCGTTACCTGGGCCTGCACTGGGACGAAGGCCCGGAAATGGGCGGCGATTATGGCCCCTACTACCAAACCGAACGCCTGGGTATTTACCAAAAATACATCAAAGTCCTGCTCGATCAAGGTCACGCCTATCGCTGCTTTTGCACGCCGGAGCGTTTAGCCCAGGTCAACGAGGAGCGCCAAAAGGCCAGGCTGCTGCCTGGCTATGATCGTTTCTGCCGCAATCTCGACCCATCCGAGTCGGACCGCCGGGCCGAAGCCGGCGAGTCTTTTGTGGTCCGGCTTAAAGTTCCGCTGACCGGCAGCATTACCCTGCATGATGCCATCAGGGGTGACATCACGATTGAGAACGAAACTATTCAAGATACGGTTTTAATCAAGTCGGATGGCATTCCCACCTACCACTTTGCCGTCGTGGTGGACGACCACTTGATGGAAATCACCCATGTGCTGCGCGGTGAAGAGTGGATCAGCAGTTTTCCCATTCATCTGCATCTTTACAACTTTTTTGGCTGGGAACCGCCGGTTTTTGCCCATTTGCCCCTCATCCTCAACCCGGCCGGCAAAGGCAAAATGAGCAAGCGGGAAGAGCGCGCCCCGGATGGCAAAGTCTATCCGGTGTTTGTCCATACTTTCAAAGAACGAGGCTATCTGCCCGAAGCCCTGGTCAACTACCTGGCCCTGGTCGGCTGGAGTTACGACGACAAAACCGAAATCATGAGCCGGGAGGAATTGATCGAGCGCTTCAGCCTGGAACGGGTCAACCCTTCTCCGGCTGCCTGGAATTATGACAAGCTCGACCATTTCAACGGCATTTACATCCGCAACCTGCCCATTGAAGATTTAACGGACCGTTTGTTGCCATTTCTGGCTGCCGCTGGGATCAATGCCGACCGGGAAACCCTGCTCAAAATCACCCCGCTCATCCAGGAGCGCCTGACTGTTTTAAGCGACGCCCCACCCTGGGTGGACTTCTTCTTTGTGGGCGAATTACCCTCTTACGATCTCAACCTGCTGGTCCCCAAGAAAATGACTCTGGCCGATGTACCCGACATTCTCCAGGTCGCTCGCCGGGTTCTGGCCAACAGTGACTTTACTCACGAGGCGCTCGATGCCTATTTGCGGGAAGCAGCCAATTCGCAAGGTCTCAAACCAGGCGAGATGTTTCAGCCGATCCGCGTGGCCGTTTGCGGCAAGATGGTCGCTCCACCCTTGTTCGAAACGCTGGAGATTTTGGGGAGGGAGAAGGTGTTGCAGCGGATTGATAGGGCACTGGAGCGGCTCCAGTAACCAAAGGTGCATCGCATTTTGTGACCACTGGCATTGATAACTATAACGTGCTAAAATATCGCCTAATATTTAGCTGATGGTATCCGCCACAAGACTGAGGAGAAGAGTTCATGACAGCGACCAACGCTGCATTGATTAATAGTAGAGAAACAACCGAAACCGGAGCCACCACCGGCTCCAACTTCATCCGCGATATGGTTAATGAAGACATGCGCACCGGCAAATTCGGTGGCCGGGTGCATACCCGCTTTCCCCCGGAGCCGAACGGCTACCTCCATATTGGCCACGCCAAATCCATCTGCCTTAACTTTGGCCTGGCCGAAAGCTACGGCGGCAAGGGCAACCTGCGCTTTGATGATACGAACCCCATCAAAGAAGAACAAGAATACATTGACTCAATCATCGAGGACGTACATTGGCTCGGCTTCGATTGGGAAGACCGGCTGTTTTATGCCTCCGACTACTTCGATCAACTGTACGAGTGGGCGATTGAACTGATCAAAAAAGGCAAAGCCTACGTGGACAGCCTGAGCGCCGAGGAAATCCGGGCCTACCGGGGCACTTTGACCCAGCCAGGCAAAGACAGCCCGTACCGTAACCGCTCCGTCGAGGAGAATCTGGATCTGTTTCGGCGCATGCGGGCCGGCGAATTCCCTGATGGAGCCCATGTCCTGCGGGCTAAAATTGACATGGCCTCCCCCAACTTGAACATGCGTGACCCGGTCATGTACCGTATTCTGCATGCCAGCCATCACCGCACCGGCGACAAGTGGAGTATTTACCCGATGTACGACTGGGCGCACGGCCAATCAGACTCCATTGAGGGCATCACCCATTCAATTTGTACCCTGGAATTTGAAGACCACCGCCCCTTGTACAACTGGTTTCTGGATGAATTAGGCATCTATCACCCCCAGCAAATCGAATTTGCCCGTCTCAACCTGACTTACACTCTGATGAGTAAGCGCAAACTCTTGCAACTTGTCCGGGATGGGCACGTCCGGGGCTGGGATGATCCGCGTATGCCGACGCTGTCGGGCTTGCGCCGACGCGGCTATACTCCCGCAGCCATTCGCAACTTCTGTGAAGAAATCGGCGTGGCCAAGGCTAACAGCACCATTCAAATCGCCCGGCTGGAAAATTGTCTCCGTGATGACCTCAACAAACGCGCGCCGAGAGCTATGGCTGTGCTGCGCCCCCTGCGTGTGGTCATTGATAACTATCCAGAGGACCTGGTGGAGGAGATGGAGGCGGTCAACAATCCCGAAGACCCGAGCATGGGGACCCGAAAAGTGCCTTTCTCCAAGGTGCTGTACATCGAGCAGGATGATTTCCGCGAAGAGCCACCGCCCAAGTACTATCGCCTGGCCCCGGGGCGAGAGGTCCGACTGCGCTATGGTTATTTCATTACCTGTGTCGGGGTCGTCAAAGATGAACAGACCGGCGAGCTCATCGAACTGCACTGCATCTATGACCCGCAGACAAGGGGGGGGAACAATCCCCCGGATGGGCGTAAGGTCAAAGCCACGCTGCATTGGGTGTCGGCGGCCCACGCGCTGCCAGCAGAAGTGCGTCTGTACGATCATCTTTTCCTCAAACCCTATCCTGAGGAGGTTGAGAATGGCGCTGATTTCACCGCCAACTTAAATCCGCAATCACTAGAAGTTCTGACCACCTGCTTTGTCGAGCCGAATCTGGCGGGTGCCAAGCCGGGAGATCGTTATCAATTTGAGCGACAGGGCTATTTCGCTGTTGATCTCAACTCTACCCCTGGTGGGCTGGTTTTCAATCGAGCGGTTAAGTTAAAGGATAGTTGGGAAAAAATTGAGAAGGCGCAGCAATAGTAGTCTAAGATTTGATTTTCAGCCGCTTTTCGGGTAGAGTTTTGACAAGTTGTTCTACCCCCTTATTGATAGCAACAGGAGGAGCTTTCCGTGATCGAAGCAGATAAGAACAATATGATTGAAACTGGACTGTCCGAACCAACGAGTGAGGCTGTTTCGGCTGCCTCTGTCTCGGCGGCAAGCGTCCCGGTCAAAAGCAATGCTGCCCCTAATCCCTGGTTACTATTACTGATTGGGCTACTGGTCGGGGGGTTAGGGGGGTTCTATCTCTATCCTCTCGTTATCCCCGAGCCTGAAACCAACGTGGCCCCTCTGGCAGCGGTGGAGGATTCCGGGGAGATTAACAAGCCCGATCCACACCAAGCAGTAATGCTGGCGGTTATCGCCGGGGCGCGCCATTTTCAGGGTGATGCCAATGCTCCCGTAACCCTCGTCGAATTTGGCGATTTTAACTGTGGCTACTGCGGCAAGTGGGCGCATGAAACGTTGCCCCTGATCACTGAAAAATACATTAAAACAGGCAAAGTGCGGATGGCCTACGTTCATTACCCGATTTTAGGGGAAGACTCGATGACTGCTGCCCAGGGAGCCGAATGTGCTGCGCAACAACAAAATAGATTCTGGGATTTTCATAACACCCTTTACGCTAACCAGGGGATTGGCTTTACGCCAGCCAATCTGACCAAACTCGCCGGTGATATGGGTTTAGATACCAAGACCTTTGAACAATGCCTGGCTAATTTTAAGGATCAGCCTTCGCTTGATGAGGATATTCGCCTGGCACAGGTAATGGGTGTGCGAGGTACTCCAGCCTTTCTGGTGAATGGCGTCCCTCTGGCCGGGGCATATCCCTACGAAGATTTTCAGCGGGTGATTGAAGGAACATTAGCCGGAAAGTTCTAAAGAAATATCTTGATGATAATTCCCTTACCGTAAATATTTACATCAAATTTATTCAGATTTACGCCAAATTTATTGATTTTTTCGCAAAAATAGTGTATTATGTTCTTGGTTTTACACGATTAAATCTTGAAGAAAGGAGGCTAATATCAAATGTTATTTCTTCCCCGTGAAGAAGGTCAAGGTCTCGTAGAATATGCGTTGATCCTGGTCTTGGTCGCCATCGTGGTTATCGCCATTCTCTTGCTGCTTGGCCCGGTCGTTGGCAACGTCTTCAGCAATATCGTCGGCAACCTTTAATTTTTATTCTCTAGTAATACATTTATTTTTATTTGGAAAAGCCACCATCAGCAAAGCTTGGTGGCTTTTTTTGTAAAATTTTCAGGAGAGGCTAGCGTTGAATAAATCTTGAAGAAAGGAGGCTAATATCAAATGTTATTCCTTCCCCGTGAAGAAGGTCAAGGTCTTGTAGAATACGCGTTGATCCTGGTCTTAGTCGCAATTGTGGTTATCGCCATTCTCTTGCTGCTTGGCCCAGTTGTGGGAAACGTGTTTAGCAATCTCGTCCAGAATCTTTAATTTTTTTATCCTCTCGAAATTTTATCCATTTATGAAGGAGAGCCATCCAATAGGGTGGCTCTCCCTTTTTTGCATCAGGTTATAGCAATACTTCCAATTCTTCAACCGTTGTAACTGGCTGCTGGCAGGTAAAATTCTGGCAGACATAGGTCGTTGCTCGCCCCTTTTGCATAGGCCGCCCTTCGACCAGCTCAGGCTGCCCGCTTGTCTCGTTTTCATTGGCTTGTGCGACCACTTGATTGGGGCGGTAGGGGGTCAACACTGTCTGCAACAGCGCTTTAGTATCCTCGCGGTCTTTTTGACCAATGACAGCCACTTCTTTAGGAGGAGCAACGCCAAACTCGAATGCGCCCAGCCAGTGAGCAAAAGCTCCGGGATATTGACTCATTGGTCCCTGCAATGAGGCCAGTGCATTAACCGCCGGTGTTTCGTATTTGGCCTGCCCAGTATAGGCAGCCAGCATCAAGAGCGTTCGCACGGCCATACTGTTACCGCAAGGTGTAGCATTATCCTGTAGACTTTTGGGCCGGGTGACAAGCTGCTCGTGGTCGTCGGCGGTGTCAAAAAAGCCGCCCTGGGCTTCATCCTGAAAGTGATCAAGCACCGTATCCATCAAGGCACGGGCCGCCTGGAACCAGCGCGGGTCAAAGGTGGTTTGATACAAAGCCAATAGCCCATCGGCGTAGAAAGCGTAATCCTCCAGGTAGCCCATCAATTTAGCCTGCCCGGGGGTTTCTTTCCAAACGCGAAACAGCCGGCCTTTTTTCATCATCGTTGTCAGGACAAATCCGGCATTGCGGATGGCGACATCACGATAATCTGCCCGATTGAACACCCGCGCTGCCTCGGCAAAGGCTGCCAGCATCAAGCCGTTCCAGGCGGTAATGATTTTTTCATCCCGACCAGGCTTGACCCGCTTTTCCCGCTCGGCGAACAACCTGGCCCGACCTCGTTTCAGGATATCCTCCAAGGCGTCGAAACTTAAATTTAACTCTGCGGCTACTTGATCCAGGGGCCTGGGAATATTGAGAATGGATTTACCCTCAAAATTTCCACCGCGGGTTACATCGTAAGCCGCACAAAAAATCTGGCCTTCCTCCTCCCCCAAAATTGCCTTAACTTCTGGCGGCGACCAGAGGAAGAATTTACCCTCTTCACCTTCGCTATCGGCATCCTGGGTGGAGTAAAATCCGCCGCCAGGATGGGTCATTTCACGGATCACGTAATCCAGCGTTTCTTCAACAATGCGGCGATAGAAAGGCTTGCCGGTCAGTTGGTAAGTATGCAGGTACAGCCGGGCCAGCAGGGCATTGTCATACAGCATTTTTTCAAAGTGAGGCACCAACCAGATACTATCCACCGAGTAGCGATGAAAACCACCTCCCAGTTGATCGTACATGCCGCCGTGGGCCATTTTAAGCAGGGTTAACCCCACCATTTCTAACGAACTCGCCCGCCGGTTACGGTAATACGAACGGAGCAAAAAATCGTAAGTCATCGGCTGAGGGAATTTGGGGGCGTGACCGAACCCCCCATTCGTCCAGTCGAATGTGCGGCTTAATCCTTGCAGCGCCAGTTCAGGCACCGCCGGATCCAGCGAACCGGCGACCTCGAGGGATAAGCCTGCCCCCATTCGAGCCAGCAAGGCAGCGCCGTTGTTGCGCACATCCTCTTTTTGCTCACGGTAAACATGGGCAATGCTTCTCAGCACCTGCTCAAAGCTCGGCATCCCGTACCGGGGCGTAGGCGGGTAATAAGTGCCGCCGTAAAAAGGTACCCCATCCGGGGTGAGGAAGACACTCATAGGCCAACCGCCGTGACCGCTGATGGCGACAACCGCATCCATATAAATCGAGTCGAGGTCAGGCCGCTCCTCGCGATCCACTTTAATATTGACAAAAAGCTCATTCATCAAGGCGGCCGTTTGCTCGTTCTCGAAACTTTCATGCTCCATCACATGGCACCAGTGACAGGCGGAATAGCCGATGCTGAGAAAAATAGGTTTATCTTCGGCTCTGGCTTTGTTCAACGCTTCTTCACCCCAGGGATACCAGTCAACCGGGTTGTTGGCGTGTTGCAGCAAATAGGGACTGCTTTCTTGTGCTAATCGATTCGGCACAATTGCCTCCTTTTTTATCAAAGTCACTATAAAAATTCAGGGAAAGTATAGCAGTAAAGCCCTGGCTTGTAAATTAAGGTTCACATTTGAGCCTTTGCTGATTTCAGGGTAAACTCCCCAGGTGAAAATTTGGAGCGTTCAGCCTTGAGCCAGCCGCTGCCGGGAACCTGCGGCTGAGCTTTGAGCGTTCCCCTGACGAGGTGTTATGGCCAGATTTGAATACATGATTTGCTCTTCCCAGTTAATGCGAATCACCTTTGTCAATGGTCGCTGGCAGGGCGACCTGGCTCCCGATTCGCCCGGAGCCCTGGAAACCTGCCCCGACCTCTGGGAATTTTTGCAGCGAGTCGGCAACAGCGGCTGGGAGCTAGTCTCAGTTACGTCCGATCAGGTGGAGGGAGAAGCTCTTTTAACGACGCTTTATTTGAAACGAGAGAAGGTTTAATGCAAAAACAGACAATCAAAAATAATTGCTCGTCAATTCTTAACTTAATTCATAAACGACCTACTGTGAATGCGGTGTCAGTGGTCAGTAATCAGTGGCCAGTGGTCGCGCATAATGTATCACGTTTCACCTATCACGTTTCACTCCTCGGCTTAATCATCCTGCTGTCTGCCTGCGGCACAGGTCAAGCCAGCCGGGTAGAGCCGACCGCCACCATAGCCGCCCAAGCCGAGGCGACGCAGCCAGTGCCCTCACCGGTGGCAACGGCGACCTCGGAGCCGCCGACCTCGACAGCGGTGCCGACAGTAGCGCCGACCGAGGAACAGGTGGTCCAAGTGGCTGAGCCGGCGACTCCCACCCCTGAGCCAGTCGAATCCACGACCGAACCCACCGCACAGATTTTATTAGCCACCGATGAGCCGGAGCTGCCGGAACAACTTGAACCAACTCTGCCGGCTGAGCCTGAGGCAGTTCTGCCCACCGAGGCGTCACCTGCCGAGGTGCTGCCGCCTACGGAAACGCCGCCCGCCCCCACTCCACTGCCTACCGATCCTCCCGCCGCGGGAGTGCCGCCGTTGGACTCCTTGGCGCTGGAACTTATCCCGGTTGTTAGCGGTTTCACCAAACCGCTGTATTTGACCCACGCCGGCGATGGCAGCGGCCGCCTGTTTGTGGTCGAGCAGGCCGGCCGGATTTTGCTGGTCAAGGAAGGACAGGTCAGCCCGACGCCGTTTCTTGACATCGTCTCTATCGTCGGTTCGAATGGCAACGAACAGGGCTTGCTGGGTCTCGCCTTTCACCCGAATTACGCCCAGAATGGGTTCTTTTTTGTGGATTACACCGACAAGCAGGGCGATACGGTCATTGCCCGCTACAGCGTTTCGGATAATCCCGACGAGGCTGATTCCAACAGCGCCAAAGTCTTGCTGACCATTGACCAGCCCTATGGCAACCATAACGGCGGCCAGGTTGCCTTTGGCCCGGACGGCTATCTTTACATCGGCATGGGCGACGGCGGCGCGGCCAACGACCCGCACAACAACGGCCAGAATCTGAACAGCCTGCTGGGTAAAATCTTGCGGCTTGACGTGGACAGCGGCGACCCTTACGGCATCCCCCCGGATAACCCTTTTGCCGCCAACGGCCAGGGCAGCCCTGAAGTCTGGTCATACGGCTGGCGCAACCCCTGGCGCTTCTCCTTTGACCCGGCTACTGGCGATATGTATATTGCCGATGTCGGCCAAAATCAATACGAGGAAGTCCATGTCGAGCTGGCCGGGACGCCCGGCGGCCAGAATTACGGCTGGCGGCTGATGGAAGGCATGCATTGTTTTGACCCGAGCAGTTGCGACCCGGCCAGCCAGGGCCTGGTGCTGCCCATCGCCGAATACGATCACGGCCAGGGCTGCTCGATAACGGGCGGTTATGTCTACCGGGGCAGCCAGTTCCCGGCGCTCAACGGCGTCTACTTTTACGGCGATTATTGCTCCGGGATCATCTGGGCGCTCCGTCGCGAGGCCGATGGTAATTGGTCCCAGGCGCAACTGTTGTCCAGCGGGCAGACCATCAGCTCCTTCGGCCAGGATGAGGCGGGCGAAGTTTACCTGGTTCAGCACAGCACGGGGGAGATTTTCCAGGTAGGTAACTAACTTTAGACCCTAAAGGTCTGGCAGACCTTTAGGGTCTTTATTATTCCGGCTAACGTAGAATCACCGGCAGGTACGCCGGAAGTTCTGGCAGCGGATTGAGGATGTCAGAGATGAAGAGGTAGGCTGAGCCTCTGCCGCTGTCATCGCCCTGTGCGCCAACTGCCAGGAGGTTTCCCTGAACTGCTACTGAAATGCCGAAGGCGTCATTTGCAACTCCGTCTAACGCGGTCAGCTTCGTCGTTTCGGTCATTAATCCACTCCAGCCGCCATTTGGCTTGACAAAGACATACACGGAGCCTTGATTGGTGTTAGGACCAATATCATCGCTCCACGCCCCAATAACGACTACATCATTCGCAATTCCGGTCGAGATGCCGAATTTATCATCCGTTGCTCTATCCGAGGCTATTAGTTTAGCCGAGAAAGTCGAAGTTGTTACCCAGCCGGCGATCGGCTTGACAAATACATAGGCGAAGCCGTTATAGTTAACATGGTGGACTGCCCCGGCAACGATAGTATTATTGCTGAACCCCAATGAGTAACCAAGGTCGTCATTAGCTGCTCCGTCTGAAGCGGTTAATTTGGCGGCAAAGGTGGAGGTCGTGACCCAGCCAAGCGCCGGTTGATTGAACACATAAACCGAACCTCTTTTGCTGTCGTCGCCAGGAGCGCTGGCAGCGATAGCGCTGCCGTTTAGGGTCACTTTGTCAGCAAAACCATCATTATCTGCTCCATCCGAGGTCGTTAACTTGGCGGCGAAGGTAGAAGTTGTGACCCAGCCGCCGGCCGGTTTAACAAAAATATAAGCTGCACCTCTGGTGCTGTTATGCCCAGGAGCGCCGGCTACGACTGTATCACCGCTAACGGCGACTGAATAGCCAAAATAACTTAAATCCATTTCATCTGAGGCGGTCAGCTTGGCCGTTTCGGTCAACGTGCCGCTCCAACCGCCGGCCGGTTTAACATAAATATAGGCCGACCCCCTATTGTTCTCGCTCGCCGCGCCGACGACGACTGTGTCGCCACTGATTGCTACTGAAAAACCATAATTTAGATACTGCGTTGTCACGACTGAGGGGATTAACTTAGCCGTCTCGGTCAATAGGCCGCTCCAGCCGTTGCTCGGCTTGACAAAGACATAAGCTTTATTATTTGCTCCAACGACGACAGTATCGCCGTCAATAGCTACCCGGTCAAAGACATCATGCGTTATTCTATCCGAGGCGATTAACTTAGCCGTTTGCGTAAAGGAGGTTAACACCAAAGGCTGAGGTAAATTAGAGGAGGCCCCTGGGAGATCAACCGGAGTTGCTGCGGCGGCAAAATCTTGTCTGGAGATTTGACTCAAGGCCAGCCAGATGAGACCCAGGCCCAGTGCGAGTGAACAGAGAAGTTTCATGGCTTCTACTCCTGGAGCAGGAAAACGAGGAACTTGCCGAAAGTGGAGGTAAAACACTACCTTCGCTTCGACGCTGTCGGATATATGTATTGTATTACAATTAAGCTCCCCAAGAAACTCCAGTGGATAGGGTAGGCAGACCCCCACCCAAACCTCCCCGGCAGCGGGGGAGGGCTTTTCTCCCTCTCCGTTGCGGCTACTCCTACCCATAAGTGGGAGAAGTGGTTTTGGAGTGAATTTTGAATGTCTTAACCCGCTGGCGAAGGTTGGCGGTGGTTTCGCCCCCCTCTAACTCCCCCCGGTGGGGGGAGGATCAGAGATTTCCCCCCTGGCAGGGGGGATTAAGGGGGTCGAGCCATGGCCAACTGATCCGCTGGTTGATAAAAAGCAAGGTCCATTCAAGTCCGTTTTTCCTCGCCCTGCCCATTACCTGACTTATGGGTAAAGATAAGCCGTTGCGGAGAGCGGACCGCGAGGTGAGGTCCGCCCGCCAAAAGTGAACACACCCCCTGGGCTGCAACAAAACCCCGGCAAATCGGCCAAAAATCTGATTGATAGCCGGGGCTTGCTGTGTTACAATAACTATCGCCTCAATATTCCAACCCAAAAGGTGTGTTCCCATGTTCAACCCAAAACCGGCTGAAACCAGTATGATTTTGATGGTCGTCAACACCACCAACACGCTGGGGGTTCTGTTTGACTATCTGCGCGGCTTTGGCTTCAAGGTGATGGTCGCCAGCGACGGCGAAAGCGCGCTCTCAACGGTCGAGCACATCAAGCCGGATATCATTCTGCTGGACGTGGCCTTGCCCGGCATTGACGGCTTCGAGACCTGCCGCCGCTTGAAGGCGAACGAAGCGACTAAACATATTCCGGTGATCTTTATCACCGCCCAGGCGAACACGGTGGATAAGGTGCGCGGTTTCGCTTTGGGGGCGGTGGATTACATTACCCGGCCCATCCAATCCGAAGAAGTGGTAGCCCGCCTGAAGACGCACCTGACCCTCCGCCAGTTGCAGCTAGCCCTGGCCGAGCAAAACACGCGCCTCCAGGCGGAGATTGCCGAGCGGGAGGAGTTGATTGAAGAGTTAGACGCCTTTGCCCACACCGTCGCTCACGACCTCAAAAACCCCCTCGGCGTGACCATAAATTACGCCGCCTTTCTGCAAAAATTTCTCGACAAACTATCTCCCGAGGATCTGAAAAATCGCTTGGACGTCATCGTGCGCAACGGGCAGAAAATGAACAACATCATCAACGAACTTCTGCTGCTGGCCAGCGTCCGCACCGAAGAAATTGACCTGCAGCCGCTCGAAATGGCCGAGATTGTGGCCGAGGTCCAGGCCAGGCTGGCCTACATGATCGAAGAATATCAGGCCGAAATTATTGTGCCTACCGAGTCCGCCTGGCCAACGGCCTGGGGTTACGGCCCCTGGATTGAAGAAGTTTGGACCAATTACGTTAGCAATGCAATGAAGTACGGCGGTCAGCCGCCGCGTGTGGAATTGGGGGGCACGGTCATGGACGATGGCTGGGTCAAATTCTGGGTGCGCGACAATGGGCGCGGCCTTACGCCGGTGGAGCAGAGGGAATTATTTATCCCCTTTAACCGGCTCAGCCAGGCCCACCTTGAAGGACATGGGCTGGGGCTGTCCATTGTGCAGCGGATTGTCGAAAAGTTGGGCGGAACCGTAGCGGTCGAAAGTAAAGGGACGCCGGGTGAAGGCAGCCTGTTTAGCTTCACCCTGCCGCCAAGTAATCTAAAAGATGAAAGTAAAACTCGCTCCCAAACTGACGCGAAGGGTGGGAACGAGTTGAATTATGAGGAGTAGGCTGGGGACGGTTACTCCAAAAAATCTCGCAGCCGGCGGCTGCGACGGGGGTGACGTAATTTACTGAGGGCCTTAGCCTCGATCTGGCGGATACGCTCGCGGGTTACGCCGAATTTCTGGCCGACTTCCTCCAGGGTATAAGCCCGGCCATCCTGCAAGCCAAAGCGCAGTTGCAGCACCCGGCTTTCCCGCGCGCTCAGTGAAGCCAGAACGTCGTTGACCCGCTCGCACAGCATTTTGTGAATGGCCGAGTCGTTCGGCAGCAGGTGGCTGTCGTCTTCGATGAAGTCGCCCAGCGTGCTGTCCATATCCTCGCCCACCTCCATTTCCAGGGAGAGCGGGTATTGAGCCGCCTGGCGGATGCGCTCCAGCAGACGGACGCTGATGCCCATTTCGGCGGCGATCTCTTCTTCGCTCGGTTCGTGGCCGTTTTTCTGCACCAGCTCGCGCGACACCCGCGACAGTTGGGTAATGCGTTCGCCCATATGAACCGGGACACGAATGGTCCGGCCCTGGTCGGAGAGAGCACGGCTGACCGCCTGGCGAATCCACCAGGTGGCATAAGTACTAAACTTGAAGCCGCGCTGGTACTCAAACTTTTCCACCGCCCGGATCAGGCCGATGTTGCCCTCCTGGATCAAATCCATAAACGACACGCCGTGACCGATGTACTTTTTGGCAATACTGACCACCAGCCGGAAGTTGGCCTCGATCAGCTTGCGCCGGGCCTCCTTGCCGCGCCGGACTTCGCTGCGCAGCCGGTCGCGGGAGAGGCCGCTGGTCTGGCTATGAGCCTGGCTCAGGCGCACCACCGCTTTTTTGCCACGCTCAATCGCTTTGGCCAGATGCACTTCCTCTTCGGCGCTCAAAAGCGGAATGCGGCTGATTTCTTTGAGATACAGGGCGATGGAGTCATCCACGTCGAAATCCGGGTCTGTATCGTCAGCCGCATAAAATAAAAATTCTTCATTATCTTCAATTTTATCGTCGAGGTCCGGGGCGAGACTGGCGGAGTCGGCCTCCTCTTCCATAACCAGATAGAAAGCCTCTAGCCGTTCGGGGTCATCCTTTTCCGTGAAAAGGTCAAAGAAATGATCCTGATCCAAAAAACTCTGATCTTCCTGCTGATAAAGCTGACTGAACCGTCCTGGGGAATTCGTATAAGAAGCATTTGGGAACATGGGAACGCCTTCCTCCTACTTGGAGACTTTTAGCAGTCTCACCCACTTTCGCTGTGGCAAGTAACAATGAACGATTTCAAAACCACTCCCCAACTGGGTTGGGCCAAACTCGGCTGGTGGCAGTGTTAGCCCTACTTTGGCCCGGTCGAAGAGTTGTTTTTAAAGAACAGCCATTTCACCCAATAAGAACGGTAACAACAATATGTAAAGTAGTATAGCATACTTTATGTTTTGATGCAATAGGTTTTATGAAAAGTTAAGGTTGAAAATGGGTCAAAAAAGTAAATTTTATGGAAAGATTGCACATGCTTGGGGTAAATGGTATAATTTTTCGGCTTAATCATTTACGTCTCTTCCCAACGGATAGGCTGGCATTGCCCAATTTATGGAAACGGTAAAAATCCTTATTATAGATGATGACCCGACGACTTGTAGTTTGCTGGAAACAATTTTGCAGATGGAAAATTATCAATCTGCCTCGGCCACCAGTTTTGACAACATCTTAACACTGCTAGATAAGGAACGTCCCCACATCTTAATTTTGGATTTTCACCTGGGCATGGGCGAAACATTGAAGCAGGTACTGCTGATTCGCGCCAATCCTGCCTGGCAGCATCTTCCCGTCGTGATGACCTCGGGCATAGACCGGCGGCAAGATTGCCTGGCCGCGGGCGCCACCGCATTCATCCTTAAACCGTTTAACTGGCAAGAGATGACCCAAACAATCAATCATATTCGTGATCAATTATGAGTTAAGGAGGTGACTGTCTCTTTCTAAAAGTGTTTGAGTGGGTTCCGCGATGCGCCGATTTTTGTCAGGAGCGGACAGTTTAATTTGCGACCAGGATCAAATGATTTGCCCTGGTAAAGTATGGATGAGTGGCTTTTTCCCCATGATTCCTATTTTTAGTCACTGTTCCAGTCATTAAAAGATCATCAGCCTTCTTATTATAACCTTAACGCGCCCCACGAAGTGCGTATTTTTTTCTGAGGCTGCCGCGCCGTTTTATTTATTAGGGGCCGAGATCAAAAATGGGGGATAATTATTACCGGCGATGATTGCGAGCTATTGACCTGTCCGTCTACAGCGCCCCGGAACCCTCGTCTTTTAGGCGTTGGGCACTTTCGCTCTCTCTGTGGCATGCTCTGTCAAAACAGAAGCGACAGCCATAACTTGAAGTGCCCGGCTCCTTAATTTTTCCTATAACCTACAACATACCACAGACGAGGATGACTATCGTGGCCCGAAAACGTCGAAGCAATCGCGACAAGTTTAACTGGTATCGCGTTGACTTGCATTTACATACTCCCGGTTCAAAAGATTACCTGGAACCGGGGATCAGCTATCTGGAAATTTTGAAAAAGGCCGAATACTGCGGCCTGGATATTATTGCTTTTACCGATCACAACACCGTCGCTGGCCTGCGGGCGCTGCGCAAAGAGGTCGAAGACCTCATGTTATTGGAACAGCTTAACCGCATCCAGCCGGAAGAAAAACAGCGGCTTGACGAATACCGCCGCTTATCAGAAAAAATTTTGCTTTTACCCGGCTTCGAGTTGACCGCAACCCTGGGTTTTCACGTTTTAGGGATTTTTCCGCCCGAAACAACCCCGCGGGAGCTGGATCACATTTTGCTGAACCTGCGTGTTCCTGCCGACCGCCTGGACGAGGGATCAACCGAGGTGGGAGCAACAGTGGACGTATTGACCGCCTATCGCATTATCAACGAAGCGGGCGGGCTGGTGATTGCCGCCCATGCCAACTCAACTCACGGCGTGGCTATGCAAGGTTTCGACTTTGGCGGCCAGACCAAGATTGCTTACACCCAGGACTCCCACCTGCATGCTCTGGAAGTGACCGATTTGGAGGTCAAGCGGCGGCGCACTACGGCCAGTTTCTTCAACGGCTCCAAGCCGGAGTATCCCCGCCGCATGCACTGCATCCAGGGGTCCGACGCTCACCGGCTCCACCGTGACCCAAACGACAAGAATCGGCTGGGCGTGGGAGATCGGGTCACTGAGCTTTCTCTCCCGGAACCCACTTTTGCCGCGCTCAAAGGATTATTTCTGGATAACGACTTCTCCCGCACGCGCCCTTTTCGTCCCAAACAAGCCCCATTCGACCACGTGGCCGAGGCAAGGCAGGTGGGAGCCAACATTGTCCAATCTTTTCACGAGTCGCTGGCCCCGCGCGGAGGTCATCTGTATAACATTTTGTGTGATGTTTGCGCCTTCGCCAACACGAATGGGGGGACGATTTTTGTGGGGCTTTCCGACAACGCTCAAGGTCCGGTGGCCGGGATTGCCAAACCCGAGGAAGCCATCGAGATTATTCGCAACGAGGTCGAGAAGAAAATTACCCCACCCCTGGACATTGGCATTGATGTCTACGAAACTCAGGGCAAAAAGGTTTTGCAGATTGCAGTGCCGGTAGGGTACGATCCGCCCTACGTGATTGAGGAGAACAAAATTTATATCCGGGACGAAAGCGACAGCAATTTGGCCGTACGAGATGAAATTGTAGCGCTGGTTAAACGCAGTTTACAGTTAAAGCCAGAAGCGGCTACTCCGCCAAGCGACTTCACCCCAGTTGAGAGAGTCATTGAACCGGTCACCCAAAATGGGACATCGCCCGAACCCAAGACCGGGGTCGAGATTATTTCTGTTGAAGAGCGCAAGGGCAAAAATTATTACAGCTTGCGCGACCTGCGCAACGGCAATATTGTCCATAACGTTACCCGCCAATCCGCGCGCAAGTTGTGGCAGTATGCCCTGACCGAACACGAAACAAACAGCGTGGATGTTAACCGGGTTGAATGGCAGGGCGATATTGGGCTGTGGAAAAAATACAAGCGCGGCGGCCAAATCCGGTTTGACCTGCTGCAACGGGATGCGGACAACTTTATGCGCATCTACTACGGCGTCACCGAGGATGGCATCCACGGCCCGTGGCAAAAACTCATTGACAGTGGTGAGGTCCAGGTCTAAGGTGCCGCCGAGAGTTGGCATTTTGACCATCAGCGACCGCAGCGCCGCCGGGGTTTACGAAGACAAAAGCGGGCCGGTGATTCACCAGCTTGTCACCGAGCGGCTTACGGCGGTAGTGGAGCAGATGGCCGTTGTCCCGGATGAGATCGAGCAGATCAAAAAAACCTTGCTGGAGTGGGTTGACCGGTACGGGCTGGATTTAGTCTTAACAACTGGCGGCACCGGCTTTGCCCCGCGCGATGTCACCCCGGAAGCAACGCGGCTGGTCATTCAAAAAGAAGCGCCCGGCTTAATTTTTGCCATGCTGCGCGACAGCTTGGCTGTTACGCCCCACGCCATGCTGTCGCGAATGGTGGCCGGCATCCGGGGCCAGACATTGATTGTCAATTTGCCAGGCAGCCCCAAAGCGGCGCGCGAAAATTTGGAAACTATTTTGCCGGCGCTGCCTCACGCCCTGGAATTGTTGAAGGGCGACCCACAAGCGCAGCAGAGTCACTGAAAGAACAAGGTGAGGGGAGCGAAGTGGGCTACTAAATCACCTCCCGTATCGTCGCATCATTTTTACGAGGAAAAATTGTGAGCCAAAATTGTATCTTCTGCAAAATTGTCGCCGGGAAAAGCGGCGGGCCGCCCTTGTATCAGGACGAGCATGTCACGGCTTTCAAAGATATTAACCCGCAAGCGCCTCTGCACGTGCTGGTTATTCCAAACAAACACATCGTCTCACTCAATGAAGCGGAGGCTGAAGACCGGGTTCTTTTGGGCCATCTCTTCCTGACCGCGGCTAAATTAGCCCAGCAAGAGGGAGTGGCTGCAAGCGGGTATCGCCTGGTGACGAATACCGGCCCTAACGGCGGCCAATCGGTTTTTCACCTGCACCTGCATCTTCTTGGCGGGCGGCGGCTAACCTGGCCGCCAGGATAATCAGCTTGCCAGGTGACTGGCACTTCAATCGGGTAAATGAGGCAGGATTTTGCTTCAGTACGTATTTTGTGAAGCGAAAGTGCCAGTCACCTGAGTAGCTACAAATTATTTTCTAAAGATGGGAACAAACACATGAGTCTCAAAGACCAACTCAACGAAAATTTAAAGAGTGCGATGAAAGGCGGCGAAAAGCTTCGCACTGAAACGCTGCGCTCTTTGAAATCGGCAATTAAATACGCTGAAATTCAAGCCGGCCATGAACTGGATGACGAGGGCGTTCTGGGGGTCATCCGGCAGCAGGCCAAACAGCGGCGTGATTCCATTGCCGAGTTTGAAAAGGGCCATCGGGCTGACCTGATTGACAAAGAGGCGGCTGAATTGGCTGTGTTGGAGCAATATCTACCGGCCCAGTTGTCTGAAGCGGAGATCGAGGCCAAAGCCAGGGCTGTCATCGCTCACTTGGGGGTGACGGACGCCAAAGGCACGGGCCAGGTCATGAAACACTTGATGGCTGAACTTAAAGGTCAGGCCGAAGGCAAAGTAATTAACCAGGTAGTTCGCCGGCTCCTGGCCTGAGCCATCTAACGAGAACCGGATATGCTACAACGAACTGGGCAAACCGGAAACCGGGGTCTGAAGTCAACCCCACTGCGCCGGGTGCTGCGTGCCCTCTTGATTGCGCTCATTTTTGCCAGCGCAGGCACGCTCATCCTGATTTACCGGATTACCCCCACCGATGTCGTCAACTTAAAACTGGGCGACGTAGCCCCTCAAGATGTGGTGGCGCCGCGCCAACTTGTCTTCACCAGCACCATTGAAACCGAAGCAGCCCGTGATCGCGCTCGCAGCGCGGTTTCAACAATCTTCAACCCGCCCGATCCAAAAGTGGCCCGCCAGCAGGTGGACCGGCTGCGCAAGATATTTGATTACCTGGAGTCAGTGCGGGCTGACACCTACGGCTCGCTGGCCGAAAAATCGGCGTGGGTTGCGGCTATTCCAGATTTGACTCTCTCGGACCTGGTGGTGGATCAAATTCTCATCATGAATGAGACGGCCTGGGCTGAGACACGCGAGGAAGCTCTGGTTATTCTGGATGGGGCCATGCGGGCCGAGATTCGAGAAACCCAGGTGGCCTCGACGCGCCGCCAACTACCTACCCGGGTAGCGCTGGACACGCCGGACCCCCAATCCACGGTGATCGTCGCCCTAACCGAAGATTTGATTAAGCCCAATACCTTTCCCGACGAAGGCCGCACCGAGGCTGAACGCCAAACCGCGGCCAATACTGTCCAACCCGTCCAAGTAACGGTTGAGCAAAACGAGTTGATCATTTCAGCCGGGCGGATTGTTGGCCCGAGAGAGTTAGAGGCGCTGCAAGCCCTGAACCTAACGCAACCGGAATTTAGCTGGCTGGAAAATTTTGTCGCCCCGGCGCTGCTCTTTTTGTTGACGACTACCGTCATCAGCTTCTACCTGGTTCGCTATGCCCCCCGGATTTTGGCCAACGACAAGCGGCTCATGCTGCTGGCTTTTCTGATGCTGGCCTATATCGCCGTTGCTAAATTTATGATTCCGGACCGGGGCATCATTGCCTATTTCTACCCTATTGCTGCCCTGACCATGATGATCGTGGTGCTCATCGAAACACGACTGGTCTTTATTTTGACCACTGTCCTGGCCCTCCTGGCCGGCTACATTGCCACCGACGCACCGCAGGCCATCGTGATTTACTTGATTCTAAGCGGCTGGACCGGGGCTTTGGCGATTGGCAAAGATCAGCGGGTGAATGCCTTATTGTGGGCCGGTGTTTACGTGGGAATTGTCAACGTGGCTGTCATTTTTGCCCTTAATCTGTCCCGCTCTACCGATTTCGTCGGCCTGGGTATTCTGCTCCTCATTGGTTTGCTCAACGGTATCTTTTCTGCCGGTTTGGCCGCGGTTGGCCTTTCCGTCATTGGCAACCTGGCCGGATTTACCACCTCGATCCAGCTTTTGGATCTGGGCCGCCCGACCCATCCACTGCTGCGCCAACTGCTGCTCAAGGCGCCCGGTACCTACCATCACAGCCTTATGGTCAGCAATTTGGGAGAGCAAGCAGCAGAGCGGATTGGAGCGGACGCTCTGCTGGTGCGGGTGATGGCCTATTACCATGATGTGGGCAAAATGCAGCGGCCCTACTTTTTTATTGAGAATCAGCCCGGAGGCATCAACGTTCACGAAAAGCTCGACCCCCAAATCAGCGCCCAAATTATTATCAGCCATGTGAAAGACGGGTTGGATTTGGCCCAAAAATTCCGCCTGCCTCAGGTTCTCAAAGATGGCATTGCCCAGCATCATGGGACCAGCTTGGTCAAATATTTCTACTATCAAGCCGTCGAAGTAGCCAAAGAAAAAGAGCTGCAAGTAGACCCAACTGATTTTCTCTACCCGGGGCCAAAGCCCCAAACCAAGGAGAACGGCATCCTCATGTTAGCTGATGTGTCGGAATCCACCGTTCGCGCCTTAAAACCCGGCTCCGCCGAGGAGATTGACGAAATCGTGCAAAAAGTCATTGCCGATAAACTCAACACCGGCCAACTCGACGAATGTGAGCTAACTGTCGCCGATTTGTTCCAAATTCGGACCGCCTTTGTGGACATTCTGCAAGGCGTTCATCATCCCCGGATCAAATATCCGGAACCGGTTGCGCTTCAAGCCCCGGTGGCGAATAAGGAAAGTAGCGACTCCGAGTCCTCTGCCGTTTCAACGCCTGCCCCTTCAGCCCGTCCCCGCACGGGTCTGGGGCTTGAGCCGGGGCCTCGTCCGGCTACCTTGATTCGTCGGGAGTAGCCACAGCTCATGGACATTATCTTTCAAATAGACGAACCGTTTCCACCCCACGTTGAACCTGATCGGATTGAGCAGGCATTGCAGCTAACCCTTGATCAGTTCAACAGAACTGCTGGCTCAAATAGGGTCACCGCCAACTCGGTGACGGTCGTCGTGACCGATAATGAGCTGGTTCAGCAGCTTAACGCTCAGTACCGGAGCGTGGATGCGCCCACTGATGTATTGTCCTTTGAAAACACACCCGATCCTGACTTCCCAGAATTAGACGAAGCAGCCGCCGGTCACCTGGGGGATATTATTATTGCCTATCCCGTCGCCGAGGCTCAAGCCCTGGCTGGCGGGCACCGGCCGTCGGAGGAGATTACCTTATTAGCCGTGCATGGCTTCCTGCACCTGCTCGGCTTTGATCACGACACGCCTGACCACAAACAGGCCATGTGGGCCATCCAAAAGCAGGTGATGGCTCACCTGGGTCTAGCTCACGTTCAACCCACTGAAACTTAAACGCTGTTTTAGGGTTTCCCCGTGCGCAAGATCAATCGGATTGAGAGCTTTCGTTACGCCTTTGCCGGTATCTGGTACACCCTCAAAACGCAGCGCAACGCCCAAATTCATGTGGGTATTGCCGGCTTTATTGTTGTGCTGGGCCTGGCCCTTAACCTGACCCTGACCGAGTGGGCTATTATCGCCCTGACGACCGGTTTTGTTTGGGCCACTGAAATGTTGAATACGGTGGCCGAAGCCGCTATGGATTACGCCACTGCCGACTTCGATCCCCAGGTCAAAATTGTCAAAGATGTGGCCGCCGGGGCGGTTTTGATTGCAGCCATCACGGCGGTAACGGTAGGCTTATTGATCCTGGGACCTCGTCTGCTTGTCTGGCTGACCGGCCCGGCCAGCCCCTAGAAACCTGCCTCTCCGACTTGCCAAAAAAATGAGACTCCGTATAATGTCGCGTGGGCCGCAAGCCCACTGACTCTTAATCAGTGGGTTCCGAGTTCGAGTCTCGGGAGGCTCATTGGCTCGCGAAGCAAATAGCCGCTTAACCAAAACGCCCTCACCCTGATGAGGGCGTTTTCAATTGAACTAAAAATGAGGAGCCAGGCAATGACCGCCAAATATATATCCGCTCAACAAAGTTCCCTCTCAATTGATTCAGCCGATCCTACGTTATATGAAATTCAGACCCGCACCGAAGGGCCAGGAGGGCGCTTACCCCTCGACCCTGATTTTCTACTCCACGCCCCCAGCGGTGACCTCTTTGGCCTGACCCAAAATGTGGGCATGGGTTGGGAGCCGCAGTTGCTGCGCCGCAAGGAGTTTCTCATCCTGAGTACCCAGGGCGGGGTGCGCGCGCCCGATGGCCGCCCAGTGGCCTTGGGCTATCATACCGGTCACTGGGAAGTAGGATTGTTGGTACAGGCCGCGGCAGAGGAATTCAAGCGATTGGGCGCGATCCCTTTTGCCGGTTTTGTCAGTGATCCCTGCGATGGCCGCACCCAGGGTACGCGGGGTATGATGGACAGCCTGCCCTACCGTAACGACGCCGCCATTGTCTTGCGCCGCCTGATCCGCTCGCTGCCGACCCGCCACGGAGTAATGGCTATTGGCACATGTGACAAGGGACTGCCGGCGATGATGATTGCTCTGGCCGGCCAATCCACCTTGCCCGGTATTCTCATTCCCGGCGGCGTGACTCTCCCCTCAACCCACGGGGAGGATGCGGGCAAAATTCAGACCATCGGCGCACGGTTTGCCCAGGGCGAAATCAGCCTGGACGAGGCAGCCG
Source organism: Anaerolineales bacterium (assembly GCA_015075185.1). Classification (GTDB taxonomy): domain Bacteria; phylum Chloroflexota; class Anaerolineae; order 4572-78; family J111; genus DSQQ01. The sequence goes on from JABTUW010000002.1 coordinate 564,144, forward strand.
AGTTAGGCTGTAAAGCGTGCGGCACGCCCGGCGGTGGCTGCCAGTTTTTAGGTACGGCGGCCACCAGCCAGGTCGTCGGCGAGGCGCTGGGCTTGTCCTTGCTGCACTCGGCCCTGGCTCCCTCCGGCCAACCCATCTGGCTCGACCTGGCCCGGCGTTCGGCCCAGGCGTTGCTCGAGCTGGAAACTGCTCGGATCACCCTGGCCGACATCCTGACCGAAGACGCCCTGCACAATGCGATGGTCACCCATGCTGCTTTTGGCGGCAGCACCAATTTGCTGTTGCATATACCCGCTATTGCCCACGCCGCCGGGTTGACCCGTTCCACCGTGGCCGACTGGACTCGGATCAACCGCCTGACGCCGCGCCTGGTGGACGTTTTGCCCAACGGGCCGGTCAATCATACCACTGTCCAAGTTTTTCTGGCCGGCGGTGTGCCGGAAGTCATGCTCCATTTGCGTAGTTTGGGCTTGCTTCGCCTGGACACGCTCACCGTCCACGGCCGGCCCCTGGGGGAAATGCTGGATGTATGGGAGCGGAGTGAGCGGCGAAAGCGGCTGCGCGACTGGCTTTACACCGAGGATAGAGTTGATCCCGACGAGGTAATTATGAATCCCCAGCAGGCCAGGGAGCGCGGGCTGACCAGCACCGTAACCTTTCCGACGGGGAATCTGGCCCCTGAAGGAGCGGTGGTCAAAAGCACTTCAATTGATCCGACCGTGGTAGACGCTGATGGGGTCTACCGCAAAATCGGCCCGGCGCGGGTCTTCACCAGCGAGCGGGCGGCGATTGCCGCGGTCAAAGGGCAGGGCGGGCAGAGCCTCCAGCCGGGCGATGTGATGGTCTTGATTGGGCGGGGGCCGCTGGGCTGCGGCATGGAAGAAACGGCCCAAATCACCATTGCTCTCAAATACTTGCCCTGGGGTAAGGAGGTCGCTTTGATCACCGATGCCCGATTCAGCGGGGTCAGCACCGGCGCGTGTATCGGCCACGTCGGTCCGGAGGCGTTGGCCGGGGGTCCAATTGGCCAGGTGCAGGAAGGGGATACGCTCCAAATCATGATTGACCGGGTCAACTTGACCGGAACGATTGATCTGATTGGCCACGGCGGGCAGAGCTATAGCCCAGAGGAAGGTGCAGCCGTTTTGGCCGCACGGCCGGCCCATCCTGGTCTGGCTGCCGACCCCAATCTGCCCGCCGATACCCGCCTGTGGGCGGCGCTGCAAAATGCCAGCGGCGGCACCTGGGGCGGCTGCGTTTACGATGTGGAGACTATCATTGAGCTGCTTGAAGCCGGAAGGAGAGCCTTAGGCCGATGAACGACTTATTCGATCTGAGCGGGCAGGTCGCCTTGATCACCGGGGCTTCCCGCGGGTTGGGCCGGGAAATGGCTCGAACCCTGGCCGAAGCGGGCGCTGACCTGGTGCTTGGCTCGCGTAATGCTGAAGAGATAAGCCGGGTGGCTGCCGAGATTGCCGCCAGCAGCCAGCGCCAGGTGATTGGCTGTGCGGTAGATGTGACCGACCACGCCTCGGTCGAAGCCATGGTGGCGCTGGCGCTGGCTCGCTTTGGCCGGATTGATATTTTGGTCAACAGCGCGGGAGTTAATATCCGGGCGCCGATTCAGGAAATCAGGGACGAAGATTGGCAGCAGGTCCAGCAGGTCAACGTGAGCGGCACGTTCTACTGCTGCCGGGCGGTGACGCCGCATATGGTCAAGGCCGGCTATGGCCGGATCATCAATCTGGGTTCGGCGCTGAGCTTGGTTGGCCTGCCGCACCGGGTAAGTTATGGCAGCTCCAAGGGGGCGGTCATGCAGCTCAGCCGGACGCTGGCGGTAGAATTGGCCAGAACCGGGGTGACGGTCAACGTGCTCTGCCCCGGACCTTTCGCCACCGAAATAAACCGGCCCGTCCTGGAGAGTCCGAAAGCGAGCGCCCAGATCATGGCCGAGATTCCGATGGGCCGCTGGGCTGAAATGCACGAAATCCGCGGCCCCATCCTCTTTTTAGCCAGTCCCGCCAGTAGCTTTATGACCGGCGCGGTTCTCAGCGTAGATGGGGGCTGGACGGCTCATTGATGCTTCCGTTGGCCGGATGCCACACGGAGAAAAGGCAGAGATTTTCTATTAATCTCTCGGCGACCTCCGCGCTCTCCGCGGTTAATTTGAGCCGCAATATTTAATTAGTCAGTCAACGAGATTTGTGCCCTTGTGCTATTTGTCCTAAGATAAAAACATGAAGCAGGAGGCGGAGGCCGATTATTTATGACCGAACCAAGACGACGACCCCGTGATGATGAGTTTGAAATGCCCAGCCTGCGTCTCGACGGCCGGGTGGCCCTGGTGACGGGCGGTAGCCGCGGCCTGGGCCTGGGGATGGCGCTGGCCCTGGCCCATGCCGGTGCAGACATTGCCCTGGCGGCGCGCACCCGCGAGCAGCTTGAGCAAGCAGCCGAGTTGGTCCGGCAGGCGGGCCAACAGGCGCTCGTTATGCCGGCTGACGTTAGCGACGTGGCAGCGGTGCGGGCCGCCGTGCAGCAGACGGCGGCTCATTTTGGCCGCCTGGATATTTTGGTCAACGGCGCGGGGATTAATCTACGCCAGCCGGTTGACACCTTTACCGAGGCCGACTGGGACCGGTTGATGGCGGTCAACCTCAAGAGTGTCTTTTTTGCCTGCCAGGAAGCGGCCAAAGTGATGCGGCAGCAGGGCAAAGGCAAGATCATCAACCTGGGATCCCTCTCCTTTGAAATTGTTGTGCCCAACATTGCCTTGTATGCCATCAGCAAGGGCGGGATGCGCCAGTTGACCCGCGCCCTGGCGATTGAGTGGGCCAAAGAACGAATCAACGTCAATGCCCTTGCGCCGGGGCGTTTTTGGACGGCGATGACCGACGCGGTCTTTTCCAAAGAAGAACTTTACGAGAGTGCGGTCAGCGTCATTCCGCTGGGGCGGCCTGGTATCCCCGCCGATTTGGCCGGGGCGACAGTTCTGCTGGCTTCCGACGCTTCCGATTACATTACCGGCCAAACTATCGTCATAGATGGCGGCTGGTTGGTTGGGGGTGGGGTGAAGGGGTAAACTATTAGAAACTCATAGGAATTCAAGGATGCGTAATATGCAAGCACTTATGTTCACAGAGATAAAAAAGCAGCAATTGGTGGATATACCCATCCCCATCATTGACCGGCCTGATGGGGTGTTGTTGAAGGTCAAATCGGTGGGGGTGTGCGGGTCTGACCTGCATGGCTACACCGGCCAGACCGGGCGGCGCATCCCGCCGCTGATTATGGGCCACGAAGCTACCGGCGAAGTGGTGGCCGCAGGCGACGCCGTGAAGGGTCTGCCGCTGGGCAGCCGGGTGGCTGTTCAGCCGGTCGAGTTTTGCGGGGTCTGTCCGCAGTGCTTGGCGGGACGGCGGAACGTGTGCGAAAACCGGCGCTTGATGGGTATGAACGCGCCGGGAGCTTATGCCGAGTATGTGGCCTGGCCGGCGGACAATCTCTTTCCCCTGCCCGAAAACCTGTCCTACGAAAACGGAGCGCTGACCGAACCGTTAGCCGTGGCGGTGCATGCAGTCAGTCTGGCCCCCATCCGGCCCTATGACACTGCTTTGATTGTCGGCGCGGGGCCAATTGGCCTGCTGACGCTGGCAGTGCTCAAATTGACTGGAGTCAGCCTGATTGCCGTCAGCGATGCCAGCGACGCCCGGCTGGAACTGGCCCGAGCCGTCGGCGCGGAGGTGACGATCAACCCCACCCGGCAAAATCCCCGCCAGGTGGTCAATGAATTTACCAACGGCAGCGGGGTGGACCTGGCCTTTGAGGCTGTCGGCCTGAGCGCCACCGCCCAGCAAAGCCTGGAAGTAACCCGCAACAAAGGCACGGTCATCTGGATTGGCAACAACCAGCGCATGATCGAGATTGACATGCAGGCGGTAGTGACTCGCGAGCTGGCGGTCATCGGTTCCTACGGCATGACCGGCGAGGATTTCCAGCGCTCATTGCGGATGCTGGCCGACGGCTGTATTCCGACGGAACAACTCATCAACCGGCGGGCCACTTTGAGCGAAGGGCCGGCGTTGTTCGACCAGCTTCTGACCTCACCGGAGACGATAAAGTGTGTGATTAACTTTGCCTGACGATTTTTGATTTTAGATTTACGATTCTCGATTAACATCTTGGCTTTGTAAATCACAAGGGGTCTTAAGATGAGACTAGCCGGTAAAGTGGCTATTATCACCGGGGCAGCGTCGGGGATTGGCCGGGCGACGGCGGTCCGCTTTGCCCAGGAAGGGGCGCGGGTAGTGGTCGCCGATATTAACGTAGCAGGCGGTCAGGCAACAGTTGAGCAGGTTACGCGCCAGGGCGGGCAGGCGGTCTTTATCGAGACCGATGTGGCGCGGGAAGCGGATTTGGCGCGGATGGTCGAGTTTGCCGTGGCTACCTACGCCGGCCTGGACATTTTGCACAACAACGCCTATTGGACCGAAGCCCGGCCGGCCCTGGAAACCAGCCTGGAGAATTGGCAGCACACGCTCGACGTGACCTTGCGGCCGGTCTGGCTGGCGGCCAAGATCGCTGCGCCTCATCTGCGGACGCGGGGAACAGGCGTTATCCTCAACACCGCTTCTATCCACAGCGTTGTCGGAGTGCCCGGTTATGCCGCCTATCAAGCGGCTAAAGGCGGGGTCATGTCGCTTACCCGCGCCCTGGCTCTGGAACTCGCCCCGGAAATTCGCGTGGTGGCCATTCTGCCCGGCGCGATTGATACCCCCGCCGCCACCATTGGCGATGCGGCTGCCCACGAGAAGTTCATTGCCAGCTTGCCTTTGAAACGGATTGGCCGGCCGGAAGAGGTGGCCAGCCTGGCCCTGTTCCTGGCTTCGGATGAGGCGGCGTATATTACCGGTACAGGGGTGGTGATTGATGGCGGGTTCACGACGCAGTGAAATATCAGACTGTGGCCAGTATTGAAATCAAAGTTTATCAGGTGAGCATCAGGCTGTAAGAATGATAAATCTTGAAACCGAAGCGACCCAGGCTGAACAACGAATTCGGCCCTTCATTCATGAAACACCGCTGGAACCCGCCCTGGCGCTGAGTCAAAGGGGACAGAGCCACGTTTATCTGAAGCTGGAAAATCTCCAACCGACCGGCTCATTCAAGCTGCGCGGGGCGATGAATAAGCTACTCACTCTGACCCCGGAGCAGCACGCCCAGGGAATTGTGACGGCCTCTTCCGGCAACCACGGCGCTGCGGTGGCCTATGGCCTGAGCCGCCTGGGATTACAGGGGAAGATTTTTGTGCCGGAAAATGCCTCGCCGGTAAAAGTCGAAATGATCCGGCGCTTTGGAGCGGAAGTTCACCCCTACGGCGACGACAGCGGCCTGACCGAACTTTACGCCCGCGACTATGCCGGCCAGTACGGGCGGGTCTATATCTCGCCTTACAATGACGAGCAAATTATTGCCGGCCAGGGCACGATTGGAGTGGAACTGGCCCGGCAGTTGGACCCGATTGACGCCGTTTTTGTGACGATTGGCGGCGGGGGGTTGATTAGCGGGATTGCCGGCTATCTCAAAGCGGCCAGGCCAGGGATCAAGGTCATCGGCTGTTTGCCGGAGAACTCGCCGGTTATGGCCGAGTCGGTCAAGGCAGGCCGGATTATCGAGATCGAATCCCTACCGACCCTGTCGGACGGCAGCGCCGGGGGGATCGAGCCGGGGGCCATCACCTTTGAATTGTGCCAAAAGTGGGTGGATGACTACGTGCTGGTCAGCGAAGAAGAAATCAAAGCAGCCATGCGCCTGGTCATCGAAACCCAGCATATGCTCATCGAAGGGGCGGCAGGAGTTGCCGTGGCCGCATATCTCAAAACAGCCGAGCAGTTCCGCGCTCAAAACGTGGTTATTGTTATCTGTGGGGCCAATATCAGCCTGGAGACTTTGAAGAGCATCCTCTAGCCTGGCAGACCTTCTCGAAGACAGAAGTTTTGACAGTTTTGATAGAATTGACAAGATAGGACTAGCCAAAACCAATCCCGTTAATTCTATAAATCTTGTCCACCCCCCCCCAGCTTAAACGCCCACATTTCAAAATTCCGTTGACAGCCTTCCTGCCTGATGCTATACTTGGAGTAGACTCAGTTACCCAATGAGGGGAAGTTGCTGGTCAATGTTCAAATACGATTGCCGTAAGTGCCCCATTCGAAACCGCTGTATTGAAGAGAGCAACAACGCTCCCAGCATCAAGTCCATGATTCGCCATGCCTTTACGGCGCGAACTGACACTCACTCCACCTGGGGACTGCTGCAAATCAATTGTCTCCTGGTTAAAGCGGATGAAGAACGGAACAGAAAAGATCCCCAGGAAGAATCACTGCTGGCTCGCCGGCTGCGTCAGATTCGTGAATCCAGAGAAAATGTCTCGGCTGAGCCAGCCCAAACGGCCAAATCCACCCCAAAACGTCCCGATTATCTTCAGCCTGTTGCTTCAACCCCACCTGACCCCCTGGCCCCGACCGTGAAGGAACCCCCGCCGCAATCGCCAAGCAAGCCCGAATCACGCTGGGAAACTTCGTCGCTGGGCCATCTGCCACCTGAAACGCCGGCCTGGGCTGCCTCAAACGGCGAACCTCGCCCGGATGTCATCGGAGCAGTCGAGGCGCTACCAAAATATTTACCCAATAAAGCCCAGAAAGCGGCTAGCAGTCAGCCCAAACCGTATTGGTTGACCGTTAATACCAGCAGCCGGCACATCGCTCTGCCGATTTCCGGCGAGTTGGTCCTGGGGCGGTTTGATCCCAACCTGGGCCTGCCCCCCGACGTTGATCTGGCCTATGAAGATGCTGGGGAGAGAGCAATTTCGCGCCGCCATGCCAAAATCGTTGGCCTGGATGGACACCATACAGTTGAAGACCTGGGCAGCCGGCACGGCGTCTTTCTCAACGGCGAGCAAATAAAATTTAGACCCTCACGCCAGCTTCAGCATGGCGATCAAATCACCCTGGGTAATTTAAAGCTTTACTACGATATGGTCCCGGTTGATCGCTTGATCGTCGTGGCTACGGCACAGGTTCGTCATACCCTGATGGCGCCCACCGGGGAACAGGTGATCATTACTCCCCCCGATGAGATCGTCATCGGCCGCTCCGACCGTTACGTGGACTTTGTCCCCGATATTGACCTGAGCGCCGTTGGCGACATCGCCGTCCGCGTGTCACGACGGCATGCCATTATTACCTGGCGCAACGGCAGCCCTTATGTGGAGGATCTGGGCAGCGGTTTTGGAACCCGCCTCAATGGGGAAGTCCTGCTCCTGGGCCAGGCGGTCCCCCTCAAACCGGGGGATCATATCTGGCTGGGCGGCTGTGTGCTGGCTTACGATGTGGCAATTTAATCCAAGAGGTAGATAACGATGACCCAAAACCCTCAAACCGCCTCCTCTATCATCGTCTGGCCCAATGATAGCAAAGAAATGGTCTTTATTCCTGGAGGAACTTTCATCATGGGCAGCGACGATGGACACCCCAACCACCAACCCAAACACCGGGTTTCAGTGGCCGATTTTTACCTGGACCGCTGGCCAGTGACCAATGCCGAGTACAAGAAGTTTGTGGATGCAACCGGCTATGTTGTGCCCAATTATGAAGTCAGTTGGTGTGATACCCAGGGGTACAATTGGGATCCACACACTCGTATGTACCCGGCGGGCAAGGCCGACCATCCGGTAGTGCTGGTCACCTGGGCCGATGTGATGGCTTATGCGGCCTGGGCCGGCAAACGCTTGCCGACTGAGGCCGAGTGGGAACGGGCTGCTCGCGGCTTCAAGGGCCGGCGTTATGCCTGGGGGGATGATTTTGCGGCAGAATGCTGCAATTGCAAAGAGATCGGCTTAAAAGAAACCAGTCCGGTGGGCGCCTTCTCCCCGACCGGCGATACGCCGGAAGGCGTAATTGATATGGTCGGCAATGTCTGGGAGTGGACCAACAGCCTGTTCTATCCTTTCCCCTATGACCCCAATGATGGGCGTGAGAGCCGCCAGGCCACAGGCTTTCGGGTGCTGCGCGGGGCCTCGTGGGTTAATGACGCCAGTGTGGCCAACTGCCTCTCCCGGCTGGATGGGGACTTCCAGTTTTACAACAATGTCGGCTTCCGCTGCGCAGTATCGCCGGAAACGTAAGATAATTTCACCTTTGTTGTTCGGCCCAAATTAGCTCGCGCAGCTCGTCAATGGCGACCCGTTCGCCGGTGGCTTCGTCGAGGTAGTGCCAGTGTTCCCAGCCGTTGCAGGGGCCGTTGTGCAGAATCTTCCCCACCTGGTGAATCGAGCCGATGTGCCCATTGACCTTGAGGTGACCGTTAGCCAGGATGGTTGCCGCCGTTTCCCCCTTTTTACCGAGATATAGTTTTTGCCCCGGCTGCAGCATGCCTCGCTCCAGCAAGGTACTGAAAGAGACACGCGGGCGGTCGCGCTTGCTTTTGAAGCTAAAGATTTCCTCGGCAAATGGCGACGGTTGAATTGCATCAAGGCGTTCCTGGGCCAGGCGCACGTAGTTGGCCTCCCGTTCAATACCGAGCCAATGCCGGTGAAGTTTTTTGGCGACGGCGCCGGTCGTGCCGGTGCCGAAAAATGGATCGAGTACCACATCGCCCGGATTGGAACTGGCCAGGATAACCCGGTAGAGCAGCGCTTCAGGCTTCTGTGTGGCATGCGCTTTGGCCCCATTAATCCTGATCCTCTCCTTGCCGGTACACAGCGGAATCTCCCAATCGCTGCGCATTTGCAGGTCGCCGTTGAGCGCCTTCATGGCATGATAATTGAAGGTGTAGCGCGCCCCGCGATTTTTCTGCGCCCACAGCAGCGTTTCGTGGGCATTGGTAAAGCGGACCCCACGGAAGTTGGGCATCGGCTGGACCTTTACCCAGACCACGTCGTTGAGGATCCAATAACCCAAATCCATCAGGATGGTACCAACGCGATAAATATTATGGTAGGAGCCGATAACCCAAAGAGCGCCGGTATCTTTGAGCACCCGCCGGCAGGCATAAAGCCAGGCTCGGGTAAACTCGTCATAGTCGGCCAGGCTGTTAAAGCGATCCCAATCGTCGTTGACCGCATCTACTTTGGTCATGTTGGGCCGCCACAATTCTTGTTGTAGTTGGAGATTATAGGGAGGATCGGCAAAAATTAAGTCAATACTCTTTTCGGGGAGTGTATTGAGTACTTCCAGGCAATCGCCCTGGATGATTTGATCGAGGGGCAGTTCTGACTTTAACATGTTGGTACCCTAAATTACGATATTATGTCAATTATAACTCCAATAGAAAATTTTGCATAATGAGGGTCAGGTTGACTTGGGGAGTAAATCACTTTGTTATGACTGAGCTTTGACAAGAATTTCTCGACCGAACTCGGACCCATGTTCCAGCAAACTGCATGGAAGCTGGGTGAGGCCAGGTGCTTAATGGAGTAGTTGGGGTAAGCCCGCCATAATGATCTCGATTTTTTCTGCCAGAGGAGAATCAGGATTGGCGTGGGCTATCTCTGATAACAAGGTGTTTGCCTCACTGAGGCAGTCTGCGATCTTACAGGGGTTGGGACGGTACAGGACTAAGATATCTTGAAATTTCTCTATACCCAATTGGTCCCATCTGGGCGGAATATCCTCGGCACCATAAAAAACGTACCATCTCCCCTCAAATCTAGGTGGCAGGATGTGTTGTTTGATGTCGAGGTAAAACAGGTCTTGCCGAACCGGCTGAATATAGAGTTGTAAATATTGGGCGTTGGGGATACCAATCACCGTTTCATTAGGCTGAGCTTGGGCGGTGATGTAACTTGTGGCTTCTTGAAGACGTCCCAGAGGCCAGCTTTGTTTAAGGCCAGGGATCTGCTGCATCTGGGACAGGTTGACTAGTAGGATGGGGGCGGCTAACAAAATGATTACGCCAAATTGAATTGGCTGAGAGGGCAGCTTGGAGAAAGAGGAGCATTTACTTTTTGTTAATATACGAGAAGTAAAATGGCCGAGGGTAATTATACCGCCGGCAGTTGCTACTAATATACCAGGCAGGCCCCAAATAGTGTGCCGTTGATGGAAAAATTGGGAGACAAACCACAGACCAATTATGGTCACCGGGATTGATAAGGTTAACCAACAGGCCAATAGTGCGCCAGATTTAAAGGAACAGGAAATGGCCAATCCCACGCCCACCACACATAAAAATAAATAGATTAACAGCACTAAAAAAGTCTGGCTGGTTAAGGCTTGAATTGAGCTGATAAAACTACCCGTCAGATCAAGTTGGTAGGGGCCGCCCAGAGTTCTGGCCGACCAATAAAAAAAATCTTTTAGCCACGGCAAACGTAATAAAAAAACGATGGTCACCGATAATAGAAAGGGTCCGCAGCTTTTGAGCAGGGTCTTAATTGCTCCTCCTTTTGGTCTTTGTTGAAGTAATTTTTGCAATGTAAAGAGAGCCAAAAAGATACCCTGAATAACAATGGCAAAGGCCATATCATAATGGCTGGAGATACCGGCCGCAATGAATAGAGTATAAAATAGCCAATCAATCCATTTATGGCCGGTAATGGCACGATACAAGAACAAGAAAGAACCAATGGTAAAGAAGGTTAACTGAGAATAGCTGCGTGCTTCTTGGGAGTAGAGCAGATGAAAGCTAGAGGTACACAACAGAAATGTAGCTAGGAGGCCAACAAGGTTGCCGAGTAACGCCCGACCCAGGCGGTACAAAATGGCGACGCTCAAAATACCAAATAAAGCCGCTGGAAAGCGAGCCAGATAGTTAGAGAAACCTAGTTTTAGAGCAAGGGAAAACGGAATAGCTGATAAGACAGGATCTGCAGCACCCAGCGAGTCCTCTCGCAAAGTTTTTATGGGGTTGACGATTTGGTCACTGATCGGTTTTTGAGCGGCGATGGTATAAACCGCCTCATCCTGCCACAATCCGGGTTTATTCAAGCCATTGAAACGGAGAAAGGTGGCTAACAATATTAGAATAAGCAGGATAGGATAATCTTTTTTAATAGGGTAGCGGTTACATAATCCAATTTTAGGTTTCAAAAGTTTCGTTTCTACTGGCATGAGGTTTGAACGAAAAAGTCCCTTCGAAACAAGGAGTTTTTGGCACATTATCACATCAATATTTTTAAATCCGCCGCCACCCCCCCAGTGACTTGCGCCAACTCAGCCGGGGTAATTGAAAAAACGGCATTAGGCGTACCGGCTGCCGCCCAGATGACCTCAAACTGCCAGAAATCCTGATCAATGTAGACCGGCAAGCGAGTGGCATGGCCAAACGGCGGCACGCCGCCGATGGCAAAACCGGTCGCTGCCCGGACGATATCGGCATCGGCGCGTTTGACCTTGTTCTTGCCGACGCCGTACAGAGCGGCCAGCTTGCCTTCGTCCAGCCGGTTGGGACCGCTGACGAGGGCCATCACCGGCTGGCCGTTGACCACAAAGAGCAGCGATTTGACGATTTGGGCGACCGTGCAACCAATCGCTTTGGCCGCATCTTCGGCAGTGCGGGTAGTTTCTTCAAATTCCTTGATGGTGATGTCCAGCCCTAATTCGCGTGCGGCATCGGCTACTTTTTGGGCGGTGGGGTGCAACATTTGGAGTCCTTTGAAATAATCCAGATTCAGGCTGGGGTGCGGGGGCGCGGGAGGGCAGAGGAGAAAGAATAATCTCCCCCCGCTCCTCTGCCCCCTTGCCACTTACCGGCGATTGCCGTTCAACAAGGCATACTCCATACTATCAATCAAGGCCCGCCAACTGGCTTCGATGATGTTGGCATGCGCGCCGACGGTGGTCCAAAAATGGGTCGTACCTTCCTCTTGAAAGTCAATCATGACCCGTGTTGTCGCAGCCGTGCCGGCGTCGCTGTCCAAGATGCGAACTTTATAATCGGTCAGGTGGACTTTCCGTAACTGCGGAAAATCCTGATAGAGCGCCCGCCGGAGCGCCCCGTTGAGCGCGTTGACCGGTCCATTGCCCTCGGCCACGGTATGGCGAATCTCATCGCCCACTTTGACCTTCACCGTAGCTTCGGTAAAAAGGCCGCGCCCCTGCCGGCTTTCGGTGATAACCATGAAGTCAACAATTTCAAAGGGCGGCTTGTAGCCATTCGTGGCCCGGCGCAGCATCATATCCACCGAAGCTTCGGCCCCTTCAAAAGTATAGCCCTGATTTTCCAGCTCCTTGATCTGTTCCAACACCAGCTTGGCCTCAGCCCGGCTGGTATCCAAACCGAATTCCGAGGCTTTATAAAGGATGTTCCCTCGTCCGGACAGCTCCGAAACGACGGCGCGTTTCTGATTGCCGATCAGAGTGGGGTCCATGTGCTGGTAACTCTCCTCCACCTTGAGGATGGCGGCGACGTGAATGCCGCCTTTGTGGGCAAAGGCGCTGTAGCCGACAAAGGGCTGGTGGGGGTTGGGGGTCATATTGGCCAGTTCGTCCACATAGCGGGAAAGGGCAGTCAAACTGGCTAACTGCCGCTCATTGACACACTCATAGCCCATCTTTAGCTGTAAATCGGGGATGATGCTCATTAGGTTGGCGTTGCCAACCCGTTCACCGTAGCCATTCACCGTGCCCTGGACATGCCTGGCCCCGCCCCGTACCCCGGCCAGGGCGTTAGCGACGCCCAGTTCACAATCATTGTGCGGGTGAATCCCGATTTGCTGGCCCTCAAAGCGAGCAGCGACCCGCTTGGTGATTTCCTCCACTTCCCACGGAGTTGAGCCGCCGTTGGTGTCGCACAGGACAATGCAGTCGGCCTCACTCTTGACTGCCGCTTGCAGCGTTAACAGGGCATATTCGGGATTGGCCTTGTAGCCATCAAAAAAATGCTCGGCATCGTAAATGACTTCTTTGCCGCGCTCCTTAAAAAAGGCCACGCTCTCGGAAATCATCTCCAGGTTTTCTTCCGGGTCCGTTTCCAGAATAAGATGGACATGCAAGTCCCAACTTTTTCCTACCAGGGTCACAACGGGGGTGTTCGCTTCTACCAGGGCCTGGATGTTGGCATCCTGCTCACAGGTAGTATTTTTATAGCGGGTGCTGCCAAACGCCGCAATCTTGGCGTGCTTGAGGTTTAGCTCCTGCTGCCGGGCAAAAAATTCCGCGTCCTTGGGGTTGGAACCAGGCCAGCCGCCTTCAATGTAATGCGCCCCAAATTCATCGAGTTTCTGAGCAATTTTCAGTTTGTCGTTGCAAGATAGCGAGATGCCTTCGCCCTGCGTGCCGTCGCGCAAGGTAGTATCGTAGATAAATATCTGTGTCATTGGAACCTCCAAAGTATCCGTTGATTATAAGGTTTTCGAAAAGGGAGAGCAAAAGGGGCGAGCAGAAGATAGTAGATGGAGGATGGTAGATAATGAAAACTGTCCTCTATCCTCTACCCTCTATTTTCTATCTTCAACAGAGAGGATTCCAATGCCACGGGCGACGGCCACAAATTCGGCTGTCGCCCGGTTGACACCTTGTTTAACGATACTGTTTTTTGGTTGATAAGGCATTTAGAGTAAACCTTGCCCAGTTTTGACCGCCGACCGCAGACGGCAGACCACCAGAATTTTCGGCAGTCATCGGTCCGCGGTCGGCGGTCATCTATCAGGCGACGGTGATACTACTGTCCAGATAAACGTCCTGGATGTGATTGAGCAGCTTGACGCCTTCGGCCATGGGGCGCTGGAAGGCTTTGCGCCCGGAGATCAGGCCCATGCCGCCGCCCCGCTTGTTGACCACTGCGGTAAAGACAGCCTCGGCAAAGTCATTCTTGCCGGAAGCGCCGCCGGAGTTGATCAGCCCGGCCCGGCCCATATAGTTGTTGGCTACCTGCCAGCGGACCAGGTCAATGGGATGGTCGGTGCAGAGTTCGCCATACATTTTGGAGCTAGATTTGCCAAAGCCAATGGCTTTGAAGCCGCCGTTATTTTCGGGCAGCTTTTGCTTGATAATATCGGCTTCGATAGTCACACCCAGATGGTTGGCCTGGGCGGTCGTATCGGCGCCAACGTGATAATCCACCCCATCTTTCTTGAAGGCGGAGTTGCGCAGGTAGCACCACAGCACCGTGGCCAGCCCTAATTCGTGAGCATAAGCAAAGGCTTCGCTGACTTCGACGATCTGGCGGTTCGACTCGGCCGAGCCGAAGTAGATAGTCGCTCCGACGGCAGTGCAGCCCATATCCCAGGCTTGCTTGATCCCGCCAAACATGACCTGGTCATACTTTTCGGGATAGGTCAACAGCTCGTTGTGATTGATTTTCATAATAAAGGGAATCTTATGGGCATATTTGCGGGCAACTGAACCCAAAACCCCCATGGTTGAGGCTACGGCGTTGCAACCACCTTCCATCGCCAACTTGACGATATTTTCCGGGTCAAAATAGGCCGGATTGGGCGCAAAGGAAGCCCCAGCGGTATGCTCGATGCCCTGGTCAACCGGCAAAATGGAGAGATAGCCGGTACCGGCCAGGCGGCCGTGATCATACATGCTCTGTAGGCTGCGCAGCACTTGCGGATTGCGGTCCGAGGGCTGCCAGATGCGGTCCACAAAATCAGGGCCGGGCAGGTGCAGCGACTCTTTTGGAATACCTTTACAAACAAAACTTAACAGATCATCTGCTTTTTCGCCAAGCAGGTCAATTATTTGGTTTGACATTATCATATCCTTTCAAAAATAGAGGAACTAAAAATCCTCACCTATCCTAAAACTTTTAAGTAAGCTTGAGAAGTGGCAAATATCCACTTATTGGGTGACAGATGTCACCTATAATCCGGCTTAAACTGCCGCCAGCGTGTTGACCCGGTCGGGATGAGCCAACTCATAGACTTCTACGGCGCTGGCGTGGCGTTGCAGATAACCAAGCTGGTCAATGCCGTTGAGAATGCAGGTCTTGCTGAAGGCGTCAATGGGGAACTCAACTCGACGGCCATCCGGCAGTTGCACGGTCTGGCTGGCCAGGTCAATGGTGATCTGAGTATCCGGCTCCTCTTCGATGAGGCTCATCAATTGCAGGTGAGTCTCTTTATCCACCACAACCGGCAGCAAACCCAGCTTGAGCGAGTTATTGCGGAAAATATCGGCAAAGCTGGTCGAGATGACCGCTTGAAAACCGTAGCCCATAATAGCCCAGGGCGCGTGTTCCCGGCTGGAGCCGCAGCCAAAGTTGTCGCCGGCGACCAGGATTTTGGCTTTTTGGCCCTGTTCGGTGTTCAAAATAAAGTCCGGCCTGGGGCTGCCGTCGGCGTTGTAACGCCAATCGCAAAACAAATTATCGCCCAGCCCTTTTTTATCGGTCACTTTCAAAAAGCGAGCCGGGATAATCTGGTCGGTATCAATATTTTCGGTCGGAATAGCAACCATGGTGGCGGTGAGAGCGGTAAATTTTTCCATAGATTCCTCGAAAATGTGTTGCGTATCTTAACGGAAGATGCAACACGGTCAGTTTAATATCGTCCTCACATCGGTGATAACGCCGGTGATGGCTGTCGCCGCTGCGGTTAATGGGCTGGCCAGGAAAGTGCGCCCGCCTTTGCCCTGGCGGCCTTCAAAGTTGCGATTGCTGGTGCTGACGGCGTACTGGCCCGGCTCCAACTGGTCACCGTTCATGGCAATGCACATGGAGCAGCCGGCCTCGCGCCAGTCGGCTCCGGCCTCTTTGAAGATTTGGTCCAGCCCTTCGGCCTCGGCCTGCTTTTTGACCTGCTGGCTGCCCGGCACGACCATCATGTACACGCCATCGGCGACTTTGCGGCCTTTGATCAGGCTGGCCGCCAGCCGCAGGTCGCTCAGGCGGGAGTTGGTGCAACTACCCAGGAAGACCACGTCTACTTTTTGGCCCAGGAGCGACTGGCCGGGCCGCAAATCCATGTAGGTCAGGGCTTTCTCCAGCGTTTGCCGCTCGCTGATGTCTTTGATCGCCGCCGGGTCGGGCACAGGCTGGGTGATTCTCATGCCCATGCCGGGATTGGTCCCGTAGGTAATCATCGGCTCCAGGGCATTGGCGTCAATGACGATTTCCTTGTCAAAGGCCGCGCCTTCGTCGGTGGGCAGGGTGCGCCAGTGAGCGACGGCGGCATCCCAGGCTGCGCCTTTGGGCATGTATGGCCGCCCGGCAATGTACTCAAAGGTCGTATCGTCAGGAGTCACCAGGCCGGCCCTGGCCCCGCCCTCGATGGACATATTACAGATGGTCATGCGTTCTTCCATACTCAAGCCGCGAATGGCGCTGCCCATATATTCGAAGACATGGCCGGTGCCGCCGCCAATACCGATGCGGGAAATCAGGTTGAGGATAATGTCTTTGGCCGACACGCCCGGCGCCAGTGTCCCTTCGACTCGCACGGCGCAGGTTTTTGGCCTGTTTTGCAGCAGGCATTGGGTCGCCAGCACATGCTCGATTTCGCTGGTGCCGATGCCAAAGGCCAGCGCCCCAAAAGCACCATGGGTGCTGGTGTGACTGTCGCCGCAGACAATGGTCATACCAGGCTGGGTCAACCCCAGCTCCGGCCCGATGACGTGAACAATGCCCCGATTGGGGCTATGTAATCCGTGTAGAGGAATGCCAAACTCGGCACAGTTCTTCTCAAGCTGGCTAATTTGGTTGATGACCATGACATCGCTGATGGGAATGTGGGGCGGAGTAGTGGGAATGCCGTGGTCCATGGTCGCTACCGTTTTATCAGGCCGGCGGACTTTGAGGCCCTTCTCGCGCAGCCCGGTGAAAGCCTGGGGCGAGGTGACTTCGTGGATCAGATGCAGATCAATATAAAGCACCGTCGGGTTGCCGGCTTCGGCGGCAACGACGTGGTTATCCCAGATTTTTTCAAACAAAGTTTTAGGATGATGTCCATTCGCGGGCATAGGGGCTACCTCGATCTCAATCAAGAAATTTGACTCTCCTCAGAATACATGAAACGTGAAACGCGATACGTAAAAATTGCCATAATCTTCACGCATCACGTTTCACGTTTTATAGTTATAGTTTAGCACAATCTATGTGATTCAGCCAAATGATTAAGGAACGCGCCGGTTTAGAGGAAGGTTTTATTCAACGGGCGCACTCTGCTGGGTCAGCCGCTGCGTGCGCACCAATGAAGCGATGACGGCAATAATCAGAATGCCGGCAATTATCCCCAGCGAGACGCCGATTGGGATTTTGTAGAACTCGGCAATCACCATTTTCACGCCGACAAAAGTGAGGACAACCGACAGGCCCAGCTTCAAATAATAGAATTTATCAATGACCCCGGCCAGGACAAAGTAGAGCGCGCGCAGGCCCAAAATGGCAAAGACATTGGAGGTGTAGATGATAAAAGGATCCTCCGTAATGGCAAAAATGGCCGGAATAGAGTCGAGCGCAAAAACCAAATCGGTGCTTTCGACGATGAGCAGCACCAGAAAGAGCGGGGTCGCCATCAACACCCCGGCCTGGCGAATAAAAAATTTTTCCCCGGCGTAGTTGCGGGCGACCGGCATGATGCGCCGGAAAAGTTTAACCAGGGGGTTCTCGTCAGGATGGATTTCTTCGTCGCGATGGAAGGCCATCTTAATCCCGGTGAAAATCAGGAAGCCGCCGAAGATGTAGATAATCCAGTGGAACTCGTGCAGCAGGGCCGCCCCAACGGCGATGAGGATGCCGCGCATCAGCAGCGCGCCGATGATGCCCCAGAAAAGGACGCGGTGCTGGTATAAGGCCGGCACGGCAAAATAGGTAAAGATGAGGACAAAGACAAAAATATTATCTACACTGAGCGATTTCTCGATCAGATAGCCGGTGAAAAAGGCCAGGGCCGCTTCGCTGTTGGAGTACTCGCTCGCCGGGGAGATAACATCCCAAAAGAAGTAAAGTCCCACATTGAAAGCCAGGGACAAAGCTATCCAGACAACACTCCAGATTGTGGCTTCTTTCACCGAAACCGCATGGGCGTGGCGGTGAAAGACTCCCAGGTCCAGGGCCAGCAGCGCCAGCACAAACAGGTTGAAGCCGACCCAAAGCCAAATTGTGTCCATAATTAACATACCCTCCGTGTTTTGAATTTGGCCGTAGGGATAAAAAAGCGAGACCCCACGGCAATATTGTCGTGGTAGTCTCGCCAGTAGTGTTGTCGCACTTACGGCCAGCCGAGAGTTTTTGCTCTGTATTGACGACTGGCCGGCCCACAAAAATGGGTGGCTACTCCCTAACCATGTGACACAATACTATAGCATTGAGTGAAAACCCTGTCAAGAAGTTTTATCACTTTGCTTTTTTCCGCAATCGTGCTGCCGCTTCGGCCAGGCGATTGACATCGGGCTTGCGTTTGCTGCCGGAGCGCTCAGAGGGAGGGGAGTCAGCCGGCCGTTTGGCGCCATCGGGCATCGTGGCTCCTGAGAGAGTCAGGGCGGTATCGAGTTGGGCTTCGCTGATTGTGGCCTCACGCAGATTGGCTTCGCTTAAATCGGCCCCGCTCAGATTGGCTTCGCTGAGATCAGCTCCGCTCAAATTGGCCCCACTCAAGTTGGTTCGGCTTAAATCGTTGCCGACTAATTGAGTCTTCTGCAAATTAGCGCCGCTTAAATTAGCTCCCTGAAGAGTCGTCTTATGCAAGTCAACTCCCTGCAAATTGACCTCAGTCAAGATTGCTTCATTCAAGTGAGCAGCCCATAGGAATGTCTTGCTCAGGTCGGTTTTGCTCAGATCAGCCTGAGGCAAGTTCGCTTCCCGTAAATTGGTTGCATTTAAATTGGCCCCGCTCAACTTGGCTTTAGTCAAATCGGCTTTGTTCAAATTGGCTTCCTGCAACTGGGCTTGAGCTAATTCAGTCCCAACCAAGCGGGCATCACGCAGATTGGCCCGGCGCAAATTGGCCTGGCTCAAGTTAGCCTGGCTCAAGTCGCTGCTTTGCAGATTAGTTTCGGTCAAGGTAGCCCCTTCAAGCTGGGCCGCCCGCAGGTTTGCCTGACGCAGGCAGGCATGGCCCAGGTTGGCCTGGTTCAAGTTAGCCGTCTCCATCCGGTCGCCGGTTAAATCAGCTCCGCTGAGATTGGCCTCCGTTAGAATGGCCCCGTGGAGTCTGGCTCCCATCAATTTGCTCTGGCTTAGATTGGCCCCGGCCAAGTTGGTGCGAAGCAAATTGGCTTTGGTCAGGTTCGCTCCGGCCAGGTTCGCCCCGCGTAAATTAGCCCCGCGCAAATCTACACGCTGTAAGTCGGCGGTGCGCAGGTCGGCCTGGCTGAGATCGGGTATCTTACCTTCATGGCGAGCTGATTTGATCAGTTTGATAGCTTCTTCACGTTGCATAGTGTCCTCAGAGCTATTGATAGAGTTTTTGCACAGACCTGCCAGGTCTTGAAGACCTGGCAGGTCTAAAAAATCAGCGCACGATAAAGTCCGTCCCGTGCTCGCTGGGTTCATCATAGCGAAAGAGGATGCTCTTGAGCTGGGCGCTTTGTGGTCCTTCCTGGCACCAGGCCAGCATCTTTTCCACGCTTTCGTCATCGCCCTGAGCATCTATTTCAATCCGGCCATCCGAGAGATTCCGAACAAAGCCGGCCAAACCAAGCTTTTGGGCTTCCTGTTGAGTGTGATAGCGAAAGTTTGCACCTTGCAGTTTGCCCTCGATTAAAATACGAACCCGCTTCATCTCCCGTCAGCTCCTTCTAAAAATAATAATCCCAAATCTCCTTACCCCAAACGAGCATGACCCAGCCAGTAATGGTCAAAAAAGGGCCATAGGGAATAAAGGATTTTAATCCAACCCGCCGGCTGACAAGCAGCAGCGCCGCTACAAATCCGCCCAAAAAGACGCCAAAGCCCAGGCTCAACAGAATAAAGGGGAAACCCATAATCAACCCCAAAAAAACCGAAAGGGTAACGTCACCTTCACCCAGGCCGCCCCGTGAAATCAGGGCCGCGATGTAAACCACGACAAAGGCCGCCCCACCGCCCACCAGCGCCGCCGGCCACGGCGGGACGCCGGCTGCAAAAGTGCCCACCAGGGCCAGCAGGATAGATGGTAAAATAACGATGTTAAAAATAAGCCGGTGCTCCAGGTCAGTCACCGTAACCAAAATCAAAATGGCTGTGTACAGCGACACCCAGCCCAGGTAGGCCGAAATCCCGTAATGAGTGATCAGAAAGATAAAAAAGGCCGGCGTGACTATTTCGACAAGCAGCGAACGGGTAAACTGTGGGCGCGGCTGGCCGCATTGAGCGCATTTTTGCTGCCCGGTCAGAACAGCCAGCCAGGCGCTCCAGGCCGGTACCGGCCGGCGCGCCCCACAAGCTGAACATTTGGGCCATTGAACAACAGTCTCTCGTTTTGGTAAAATGTCGGCGGCATGATTGATGGCAATGCCGACCAGCCAGCCAAGCAGCGCGTAGAGAATAGTTGGAATTATCAAGTCTGATCCTTTTTGGAATGACCGCCGACCCATTCGACAGGCTGAGCCAAAGGCCCCCTCTGGGCAGGGCAAGCCGTTGACCGCCGACTGCCGAAGTGCTATTGGGATTCTTTTTTCATTAGATAAATACTTACTATGACCACCAGCGTCAAAGTAAGTGCGCTTATCCACAGACCAAGAGTGAAACTCCGCGGGCGGTAGCGAAATACAATTTCGTGCGTTCCGGCCCCGACGGCCACGGCCCGAAAAGCCAGGTTTGCCGGCCAGATTGCAGCCGCTTGGTTGTCAATCATCGCCTGCCAACCGGGATAGAAGGTATCGGTCAAAACGACGAAGCCGGCAGAAGGAGCCTCGACCTTGAGCGAAACTTCGTTCGCCCCCTCTGTAACCACATTGACTATCCCGGACTCTTCCTCAGCCTTGTCCTGAGCTTGCCCATAGGGGGCCTTTGGCTCTCGAAGGGCCTCAGCCTTCACCTCACCCCCCATGATAATCACTTCTCGGTGATAATCAAAATCGGATGAGGTTAACCGGCTGATGGCCCCGGCTTCGTTTTTGGCCCAATAGACCTGCGATACAAAGTAAGCGCGCGGCAGCGGGTCAGGAACTTGTTGAATGATCGTCGTGCCGGTGGTGTAGAGGGTGGGTCCTACCCGATACAAGCCATCGCCAACAAAATAGCCGACGTGCATTAAGGCCAGAAGCCGGGCGCGCTGGGCAGCGTCGGCGTCTTTCAGCAAATCGGTTAGCCGCTGCCAACGCCCAACGACCAGGGGGTCGTAATTATTGGCTGAAGCCAACTCCGCATGGACACCCAAATTGGGGATGAGCGTCTCCTTGAGACCCTGCCAGTAACTCAAATCGAGAGGGCCAAAACTTTTGAAGCGAAAATACTGGTCAAACTTGGTGGCGTAATCAAATTCTTCGTCAACAAAAAAACGCTGGTTCCCCGGCTGGGCTTTGAGAAATTCCGCGCTGGCCGCAGGTTGCTGAAAAATGGCCGGAGGCAGGGTTGGGATGAGCGGCCAGGCTGTCCCCAACAAGTCAAAAGTAACAACAGCCAGCACGGCCCCTTGCCAGAAAATTTCTTTTGAAACGGCCCCATGCGACGCATCTAATTGGATGCGGTGTTTTCTGGGGCGCATCAACAGCAGGGAAATAGAGATGATGAGCCACAGGCCCAACAGCATGGTTGCAGCCAAAAAAGTCTGGCTGCGGCCGGTCAAAATAAAGCTGCCAGCCGCCCCGGCCATCGTTAAGCCGAGCGCCCCTACCAGCAGCCGCTGCCAGCTCCGGCGGCTGAAAGGGGTCAGCTTGAAGGATTGAGCGCCAATTCCGGCCAGAACCGCCATCGCCAGGGTATACCAGATTAGCAGCCGGGCCGGAGCCTGAAAAAAGCCGAAACCGGGCACAAAGTTGAAGAGCCACAGGTAGACCGGCGTGTTCCAGCCCAGGGCCAAAATCAGGCTGATGGGGGCAAGGGCGGCAAAAAAGGGTACAACCCGCCAGGCGCGGCCGGTCATGGGTTCTTCCGTCCGCACCGGCCCCCAGGCACGGCGCAGGCCGTAATTTCCCACGGCGACCAGCGCCAGCAAGAAGGGTAAGATACCCAGGTAGGCGTGGTCTTCCCAGTAATTAGCGTAGCCCCAATAGTCGCCGGTCGCCGGGTGACCAAAGAAGGTGGGGGCGAGCAGGGTCAACAAGCGCCAGGGCCAGAAGGAGTAAGTCAGGGCAAAGATGCGTTCCGCGCCGCTACTGCGCGGTGATTGGGTCATAAATTCGGCAGTGGGAAGGAGTTGAACAGCGGCCAGCAGCACGGCCAGGGTAACGGCAAGGGAGAAGCCAAGCAGTGGATAAACGAGGGGGGCGTAGGGAAGGTGTGGAGCGTTGTCACTCGCCACACTTGCCCTACGGGTTCGCCTATTCGCCATTCCCGACCAGCTTCGAAAGATGATATACGGACCAATCACCCACAGCCCATAAAACCACAACTGGGCGTGGCCGGCCAGCAATTGAACGGCCAGAACCAGGGCCAGTCCCAGAACATCTCCAGGATTCCTGCGGGTGGCGAGCCGGTCACTCAACAAAAGCAGCAGCGGAAACCAGGCAGCCGTGTTGACCATGACCACAAATTGGCTGCGCCCAACAATGTAGCCGCTCAACATGTAGGTCACGGCAGAGAGAGTAGCGGCAAAGGGTTGCAGGCCGAGATGGCGCGTATAGAAATACATCAACAGGCCGGCCAGAGCCAGGTGCAAAATGATGGAGAGGGTCAGCCCATGTTCGATGGGCAGGACGAGATACAAAAGATTGAAGGGATAAAAAACGGCTGTTTGGAGATTGGCCAGCAACGGCGCGCCATTGCCCAGGAGCGGATCCCAGAGAGGCCACTCTCCCGCCAGAAGGCTCATTTTAGCCAAATGATGCCAGGGCCAGAATTGCAGCAGCGTCGTACCCCAAAAAAGAACCTCGCCCCGCAGCAGCCAGCGCCAAAAGAGAACGAACGGCAGAATAAGAATGAGGCCCACGTATAAACTGAAAGATAGACGATTAAAGGGACGCATTTTGACAAACGATTTGGGTCGGCTTAGAATGGGCCAACAATGCTAGTCTATGAACGTGTCAGTGTGGTGGTCAGTCTGACTTTGATTGGGCTGACGCTCTATTTTGTTCTGGCCTTTCCTGCGGAAACAGCCGCCTTTACCATTTTGGGTTCGCCGCTTACCCTGGATTCACCGCGGCAGTGGCTGGTGGCGCTTTTGCTGGGAGGGCTGGCCATGGCCGGCGCCGATGCGGTCATGCGGATTCATCCGGCGCTGTCTATTCGGCGGTTAAGTTATTTAGCCACGTTTTGGATGCTGCCCGGCCTGCTGGTGTTTCTAGCTACCCAAACCCTAGGTCTGGCCCCTAACCCCGTTACCTGGGCAGTCGGCCTGATGGTAACGGGCTTGCTTCTGTGGCTGACCATCATCGCCGAATTCGGGCAAATCAGGACGAATCCCTCGCAGCGCTATCGCTGGGCCTATGTCTGGCAGCAATTCATCGGTTACACCATGGCCCTGCTCTTCTTCATAATTATTTACCGGACCCGCAGCCGCAGTGCTATCAGTGCAACCGGGATTATGCTGGTCAGCGGCATGATTGCCCTGGCCCTGCTGCGGCAGCGCCAGGCTATTGCCAAAACCTGGCTGTTTGCCGGCATCATCGGCCTGAGTCTCGGCCAGATTACCTGGGCCTTGAATTACTGGCGAATCGGCGCACTTACGGCCGGGCTGCTCCTGCTGCTGATTTTTTACGTTCTGGTGGGCCTAGCCCAACAGCAGCTTGTGGGCAAACTTTCCCACCGTGCTCTATGGGAGTTTGGCTCGATTGCTGTTGTGGCCGTGCTGGTCATATTTAATTATACTTAGCCTCCATTATACCCGCTATCACCCTCATTGACTATTCGCTGCCTCAGCCGTAACGGATTGGCCAATCGGCACATTGACAACTTTTTCCATTCCGGCTACACTTTTTATAGCATAAATCCCTACTAACTCTTTTTCCCAACCTCCGAGGCCCTTCATGATTGAAACCATTAATTTAACCAAAGAATTTGGCGAGTTCACCGCCGTCAGGGAGATCTCACTAGATGTACCGGAAGGTGAAGTACTGGCCCTGCTGGGGCCTAACGGCGCCGGTAAGACGACGACAGTGCGGATGTTGGCGGCTATCCTCAAGCCTACCCGTGGCTGGGCCCGGGTTGCCGGGTATGATACTGTCGCCGAGGCCAAATCCGTCCGCCAGGTAATCGGGCTGCTCACCGAGTTTCCCGGCCTTTATTTGCGCATGAAGGGCCTGGCCTACCTTAGCTTTTTTGGCGAGTTGCAGGGTATGCCTGCACCGATTATCCGCCAGCGCAGCGAGGAACTGCTCAAACGTTTTGAGTTGTGGGAAGCCCGCGATAAACAGGTCGGCACCTATTCCAAGGGAATGAAGCAAAAGCTGACCCTGGTACGGGCGATGCTGCATGACCCGCAGGTGCTTTTTCTGGACGAGCCGACATCAGCCATGGACCCGCACAGCGCCAAATTGGTGCGCGATGCCATCGCCGGCCTGCGCCGGGAAAAACGGACCATTGTTCTTTGCACCCATAACCTGGCCGAAGCCGAGCAACTGGCCGACCGCATCGCCATTATCCGCCGGGGACAAGTTATTGCGCAGGGCACGCCGGCTGAATTAAAACAACGCTTGCTGGGCGATCCGTTGATGGAAATTCGGCTGGCGGCGCCGCTCAATGGGCTGGTCAGCCATCTGGAAGAGCGGGTGAACATTGTTGGTCACGGCCAGGATTGGATCCGCTATACCGTTCCCGACCCTTCACAGTTTAACCCCGCCCTGCTGAATGAATTGACCCGCCAAGAGGTCCCTGTTATTACTCTTAGCGAAGTTTCCCGCAGCCTGGAAGAAGTTTACCTGCGGATTGTCGAAGCTGAGCAAACGGAGGTGAAGTAACATGGCCGTTCAAGCCATCCCCCGGCAGAAGCGCGGCAGTCTGAGCACCGCTCTGGTCATTACCCGGCGAGAACTGCGCGATAGTCTGCGCGATTGGCGAATTGTCACCCCGATTATCGTGCTGACGGTCATTTTTCCTTTTTTGATGGACTTTACCTCGCGCTGGGCGACCAATTGGGTGTCGCAGTACACCGACCCCATTTTAGTAGAGCGAATCAACCCCTTTTTGCTGATGATTGTCGGCTTTTTCCCGATTTCTTTTTCGCTGATTATCGCCCTGGAGTCTTTTGTCGGCGAAAAAGAGCGCAACAGTCTGGAACCGATTCTGTCCATGCCGGTCAGCGATTTGGAACTGTATCTGGGCAAGATGCTTTCTTCGCTGCTGCTGCCGCTGGTGGCGAGCTACCTGGGTATCACCGTTTTTCTGCTCAGCCGGCTGCTGACCACACCCCGCTGGGTGCCGCCCTTGGATCTGGCGGTTCTGATGGTGCTGTTAACGACAATGGAGGCCATTGTGATGGTCTCCGGGGCTGTGGTGGTCTCCAGCCAGACCACCAGCGTGCGGGCGGCCAATCTGCTGGCCAGTTTCATCATCATTCCAATGGCCTTGCTGGTGCAAGCCCAGAGCATCATCATGTTTTACGCCGAGTACAATGCCCTGTGGTGGATTGTGCTGGCCTTGATGGTGGTCAGTTTAATCCTGGTACGCATGGGCATCCGTATCTTCAACCGCGAAGAGATTCTCTCCAAAGAGATGGATGAACTAAACCTGAAAAATACGTGGCGCAGTTTTATAAAGTACTTTTTGCGCCCCCCCGAAGCAGCCACCCAACGGGGAGACCAGGCTTCGGCCAAATTCAATCCCATCCGCTTTTACCGGCACGATATTCCGCTGTTGATCAGACAGCAAGGGCTGCCTTTGCTGGTCGTTTTTATAGCGACGGTGGCGGCGGGGGTTTTGGGAGCGGTTTTTGCCGTGCAGCATCCGCTGCCGGCCAACCTGCTGCCGCTCCACGAAATTTCGGCCAACACCTTTGGCAACCTGCAAAAAGTTCGCCTGCTGCCTGAAATTGATACCTCGTTTATTTTCTTTAATAATTTCCGGGTAATTATTTTGGCGGCGGTGGTCAGTGTTTTTTCGTTTGGGGTGCTCACCTTATTTTTGACGCTGATTAACATAGGGCTGGTAAGCTTTATCATCACCCAAATTGTACTTTTGGGTTACAATCCCTGGCTGTTTACGGCCGCCTTCATTTTGCCCCACGGAATTTTTGAAATTCCGGCCATTCTCCTGGGTATGGCTTTTGCCCTGCGCATCGGCGCTGCCCTGGTCTCGCCGCCTCAAGGGCTGGACGTGGGGCAGGGGTTGATTCTAACCCTGGCCAACTTTATCAAGATCCTCATTTTTGTCGTCGTGCCGTTGTTGATCCTGGCCGCCTACATCGAGGCCAATATTACCCCGCAGATTGTTGTGGCTGTCTACGCCGCCAAATGAATTTACTCCAAAAGAAAAACCGCCGAAACTTAATAAATTTGGGCGGTTTTTTTACGTGTTCGGTTTCGTAAAGAGCCTTCCCTTTACATCATTTTTGACAGCCACGGCGGCAGCAAATCGGTCATATTGAGCAGGCCCCAATAGTGACCGATAATCAAAATCAGCAGAATCAAAAAAATCACCGCCACCGTGCCGGCGGCTACTTTGGCAAACCAGACTCGTCCCTTGAGGGGAGGTTCGGCCTGAAGATGCGCCGGTTCCTGCTCAAGCGGCTCTGCTCCGGCCTCGACTTGAGGTTCTATCTCCCGAAATTTCAGTTTAATCGAACCCAGTTCAATCAAATCATTATGCTGCAAGTAATACGGCCCTTCGATGGTGATGCCATTGACGGCCGTGCCGCCCGGCGCGCCCAAATCCTGCAAAATCCAGCGGTCAAGCCGCAGTTCCAGGCTGGCATGGGCCGGGTCAATATCTGGGGCATCCAGCACCAGTTGATTATCCGGGCTGGAGCCAATCAAAATACGATTCGCCAGCAGTTCAAAATCTTCAAAGACAGTGTCTTCACCTGCTGCTTCTTCATAAATAATCAGTTTAGCCAAAATAAACTCCCATGAAAATAAGACCGCCGACGGCGGACGGCTGACCGCCGCACGATAACTTTGATTACATTGGGTGGTCGGTGGGCGGTGGGCGGCGGTTGTGCGGGTAATCTGGGTCTGCCCGAATGAAAGCCAGCGCCGCCGCCCGGTCGGTCACTTCACCTGTCGCCTGGGCCTCTTTCAGCCGGTTAAGCAGGATGCCGATCAGCCGGCCTTCGGGCAGGCCCAGGGTATCCATCAGGTCGCGCCCGGTCAGCAAGGGAGCCGGCTCGACCACCTGCTCCCGCTGCTCAAAATAAGCTGCCACCAATTTATACACCACTTCCCGCAACTCACGCAATTCTTGCTCCCCTTGACCGGGTGGATAGGAAGCGTCATGATCGGCCAGGGCATGCAGCGCCACTGCCACCCCCGCCTGATAACCACTTCCGGCGGTATCGCGAAAGAAGCGATACACCGCCCGGCGGCTGACCCGCCGGTCCATCAGCAGCAGCAACGGCCGCATGTGCCGCGCCACTACCGTCTCGACAAAATTGGCCGCCTGGTTGCTGAAACGAAAACGCCGCATCATCTTGCCGGCAATTTTAGCACTGACCCGCTCATGCCTGTAAAAATGGACCGCCGCCGAATCGGGCGCCGGCTCGCGGGTTGCCGGCTTACCCGAATCATGCAACAGCAGGGCCAGCGGTAACAACATTTGTTGGGTCAGGTTTCCGGCCAGCGGCTCATTCAACTCCTGGAGTACTGCCGCCTGCAACTGGGCCGGAAGATCGGCAAACCTGCTTTGGACCAGCTCCGCCCAGGCCTCGAGCGCCGCTGTGGTGTGGTCAAAGACATCCAGGTAGTGCGGCGGTCCCTGCGTCACCCCAATCATCGGCTCGATTTCCGGCAGGATGTGGGGCAGGACGCCCAGCCGCCGCAGCATTTGCACTGCCTGGCCGGGCGCGGGGGTGTTGAGCAGTTTCAACAACTCGTCGCGCTGCCGCTCCGGGGAGACGGCGGGCAGGCCAGGAGCGGCGTCTCGCAACGCGGTTTCGGTGTCGCCTTCAAGGGAGAAGCCAAACTCGACGGCCTGCCGGACGGCCCGCAGCACCCGCACCGGGTCGTGGCTGAAGGCCGTGGCCGAAGCCGCCCGAATCTGGCCTGCCTCCAAATCGCGCTGGCCGCCCAGTGGATCAATCAGTTGAAACGGCTCGACCAGGCTGAGAGCAATAGCGTTGATGGTGAAATCCCGGTCGGCCAAATCGTCTAACAGGGTGGCCCCGCGCAGCGAGGCGAAGTCGAGATAACTTTTCTCCACCACCACCCGCCCCGTGCCGCGTTCCGCGTCGAGCGGATAGTAGGCCGCGTCGAGCGCATTCGCCACCCGCCGGGCCACGGCCAGCCCGTCGCCGGGCACGACAAAGTCCAGGTCCACGATCGCTTCGCGCCCCAGCAGCATATCCCGCACCGCCCCGCCGACAAGGTAAGCTTCGAGCCGGTGGGTTTGGAGGGTATGGATGACTTTTTGTAAAAGAGGATATTTGTCTAACCAGCCTTTTGTCAGGTCAAAAGGTGGTTGTTTAATTGTTTTCAATGGATAGTTCTTGCGTGGAAAGTTACAGCCAGACTACGCTGCCGTTTTTTCTTTTTGCTCATCAAGTTTTTGTTGCAGCCAAAGATTGACTAACGTTTCAACCTGTATCCCCCGCTTGTGAGCTTGCTTCTCCAAGGCTGCCAGCAACTCCACTTCGACAGGTACGGCACAGCTAATCTCAAAATTGACATCAGGTGTATTGGGATCGTCAAAATCGGTAAAGTCATGGCTATCCCAAAACTCCCCCATCTTTTCATCGGTATTCTCTTGAGAGATACTACTGAGATTATTTGCGTCCATAGGCTTTACGCTCCTTATCGGTCATATCTCGCGCACTGATAATAACAGCCGTCTTGGTAGAGGGCTTGTAAATGAAGAAAACTGATAAATATCTGCCGCCGAAGGTCTGCCCGAAAGCAACATATACATCATCACCCTGTGTACGACCTTTTTCAGCAAAACGAATTCGAGGGTCATTGAGTAAAAGTTGACGGGCTTCGCTAGAAGTGACGTTATGCTTCGATGCAAGTTTATCTTCGATCTGTTCCGGGCAAATTATGAAGTCAATTTCCATGATTCAAGTATAGCAGTGAAGCTTCTCCGGTCAATATTAAAGCATAGTCTAATTTCCCGAACTCGTTACCAAACTCTGTTGGGTAACGCCTTTACCCCTGAAACTCTGTTTCGAGAAGTTGCAAACAGAGTTTGCCGGGCAAACGCATTCCCAATTGAGAGATTGGGAACGAGCCCAAATGCCGTCATTTTTTGAAATCATAACTCTTACGGCCAACGAACCTGACAAATAAATAACTTAAAATGGCGACCGCCAAGCAGCCTCTTTGCCCCAAAATTTTTCTTTCCTCACCTGGTGCTACAATGAAGAACAAATAGAATAACCAAAGAACAAACAATAGACCAAAAACTTGAAAGGTTAATCCTACTAAACTTACAGTTTTTAATTGGCTACCACTGAATCGAAGTATCCAATTTGGTACAAATATCTGGTCTCTTGAGTAGTTGTTGTGCATCAAACGCCCCCACAACCACAACACACCTCCTATTGCGATAAAAAATAATGCGTCTTCTATGCTCATTTTCTTGTTTGCTCAAGATCAAGATTGAATTTTTACTCAACAAGAGGATCCGTTTGTCTAATGGTTAAGATTGCAGCGCCTCAAGGAGAGGCAACACTTGGGGCACATCCACGTCGACAGTTTTCCAAACCTCATCCAAATCAACAATATCGTAACCGTGAATGAGTTTATCTCTCATCCCGGCCATCAATTTCCACGGAATGTGAGGGTACTTGTTCCGATAATCCGTTGATAACCGCTTAACTGCTTCACCCATCACCATCAATTGATGCAGCACGGCAGATTACGTTCTGATGTCCTGTAGAAAGATATCCTTCTCCATACCCTGCGTAAATTCTACCGCCAAGCGCATGGCCCGGATAATATCCAGCAGGATAACTTCATCGTGCGACATAGATGGTTTGAGCCGTATCCAAAATTTCCCGGCGGCGCGGCGCGTTGTAGCTGCGTTCCACGGCTCGCCGGGTGAGTAAATCAACGGGCCGGTTTAATAATTGGCTCAATTCCTCTTCCATCCGCACGTGGTCAAATAAGCTCCAATCTGCTTCAGGGGCAAAAGTGACCAGAATATCTACATCGCTGTCCGGGCCAAAATCATCCCGAAGAACCGAGCCAAACAGGGCTAACTCGCGAATACGCCAGCGTTGGCAAAAATCGGCAAGCTCAGGTTCAGCTAAATTAATCCTGGGTAGATTTATCACGGCTGCTTTCCTTCCACTTCTTTTATCTTCCCCTCTCCATCCACAAACACCACTGACGCCTTCTCCTTGGGCCGGACGCGCTTAGCGGCCCGCTCAGCCTGCTCGGCGGTCAGCCCAACGCCGACCACCCGCCCGCGTACCAGGGCAATCCAGCGGTTGAGGTAGGGGGAAAGGTTAAGTTGGGGGGAAGGCTCTTGAGTTTCGTCCACAGGTTACTGCCCTATAAAGGCTGAGGCTAAGGCGGAGGCTGAGCCAGAAAAATTCTTAGCCTTAGCCTCAGCCTTAGCCTCTGTTTTCTCGAAAAGAACCTAACGCTTACATCCGCTCCGCGACCATCGCGGCGACTTCTTCGGGCAGTTGGGCCACCGGCACGCCGACGGCTTCAAACGCCTTGATTTTTTCATCGGCGGTGCCTTCGCCGCCCTCGATGATGGCTCCGGCGTGGCCCATGCGCTTGCCCGGCGGGGCGGTCCGCCCGGCGATAAAAGCGGTGACCGGCTTGCTCATCTTCTCGGCGATGAAGCGGGCCGCCTTTTGCTCGTCGGTCCCGCCAATCTCGCCGATGAGGACGACGTGATAGGTCAGCGGGTCGCTCTCAAACAGGGTCAGGATATCAATAAAGCTGCTGCCAATAATCGGATCGCCGCCGATACCGACAGCGGTGCTCTGGCCGATACCTCGGTCGGTCAGGGCCTGGACCACTTCGTAAGTCAGCGTGCCGCTGCGCGAGAGCAGCCCAACATTGCCCGGCTTGTGAATGTGGCCCGGCATAATCCCGATTTTGGCCTCGCCGGGGGTAATGATACCCGGACAGTTGGGGCCGATCAGGCGGGCTTCTTTTTGGCTCAAAAAACTGCGCACTCGGACCATGTCCAGTACCGGCACGCCTTCGGTGATGCAGATAATCAGCCTAATGCCGGCATCGGCTGCCTCCATAATCGCGTCGGCGGCAAAGCGGGCCGGCACGTAAATGATGCTGGTGTTGGCGTCGGTGGTGCTGACCGCTTCTTTGACCGTATCGAAGACCGGCACACCGTGGACCCACTCGCCGCCCTTGCCCGGCGTCATCCCCGCGACCACGTTGGTGCCGTACTCTTTCATCTGCTGGGTGTGGAAAGCGCCTTCGCGCCCGGTAATCCCCTGTACTAATAAACGGGTGTTTTTTCCAACCAGAATACTCATGGCTTATGCTCCCTTCGCCAGGGCGACGGCTTTTTGAGCGGCTTCGCCCAAACTGGAGGCGCTGGGGAAATTGGCCTCGGCCAGGATGCGCCGCCCTTCTTCTTCGTTGGTGCCAACCAGCCGGGCGACCATCGGCACATCCGTTTTGACTTCTTGCAGGGCGTCCAGAATACCGCGCGCCACTTCATCACAGCGGGTGATGCCGCCAAAAATATTGAACAAGACCGCTTTGACCTTGGAGTCGCTCAGAATAATCCGCAGCGCCGCCGCCACTTTTTCGGACTTGGCCCCACCGCCGATGTCGAGGAAGTTAGCCGGCTCGCCGCCGTAGTGCTTAATGATATCCATCGTCGCCATGGCCAGACCCGCCCCGTTAACCATACAGCCGATTTCGCCGTCAAGCTTGACGTAGCTCAGCCCGGCCCGGCGCGCTTCCCGTTCGGCAGGCGCTTCCTCCTGCACATCGCGCAGTTCGGCCAACTCCGAGTGGCGAAAAAGAGCATTGTCGTCGAGGACAATTTTGCCGTCAACGGCCAGCAGCCGCCCCTGGCCGGTCACGACCAGCGGGTTGATTTCGGCCAGGCTGGCATCGGAGTCAATAAAGACCTGGTAAAGCCCTTTGACAATCTGGACAAACTGGTTAATAAAATCGCGCCGCAGCCCCAGGTCAAAGGCCAAATCGCGGGCCTGGTAATCCAGCAGCCCCATTTGCGGGTCAATCGGCAGGCGGATGATCGCTTCGGGATTGGTTTTGGCCACCTCTTCAATCTCGACGCCGCCGGCGGCTGAGGCAATAATGACCGGTTTGCGCTGAGCGCGGTCAATAACCACACCCAGGTAGATTTCCTCTTTAATGTCGGCGGCCTGATCCACCAACACTTTATCCACGGTGATGCCCTTGATGCTCATGCCCAAAATCTGCTCGGCCAACTTCTCGGCATGGTTGGCATCTTTGGCCACTTTAATCCCACCGGCCTTTCCTCGCCCGCCAACCAACACCTGGCTTTTGATCACCACCGGGCCGCCGAGGCGTTTAGCAATCTCCTGCGCTTCGGCGGGAGTCGTCGCCACATCTCCACTCGGAATAGGCACGCCATACTTCGCAAAAATACGCTTAGATTGGTATTCATGCAGTTTCACATGGAATCTCCTTTGCACTCTCCTGATAGTTTGACCTCCCGCCGCAGGCCAGGAAGTCAAGCGAATTATACCACAATTTCCGGCTCGTTTCTATTTGGACGCTAGATAATAGATAAGCCCTGGCCGCTGTATATCTTCCACTGAAAAAATAATTGACCATAACTTAAAGTGGAGATATACTATTAACAGTCAACTGCTTGAGCTGAACCAACAGATTTCACTTCCGAAAGGCATTATGGAGTTGACATGCGCAAGATAGCAATCGTTGGATTTAAGGGCGGTATCGGCAAAACAACCACCTGCGTGAATCTGGGGGCGGCGCTGGCCCTGCGGGGACACCGGGTTTTGATCGTAGATACGGACACCCAGGCTAACGTAGCCATCGCTTTGGGCATTAACAGCTTCCAGAAGTCGCTGGCTGACGTGCTGATCCGTAAAGCCAAAGCGGAAGAATGTATTTTGCCGGCCCGGCAAAATCTCGACCTCCTGCCGAGCAGTCTGGCCCTGTTCAAAGCTCAACAGCGTATGGTGTTGGAACTGGCCCGCGAGGAGATTTTCTCCGAATTGTTTGTCGGGCTGGACGGCTACGAGTATTTGCTGCTCGACTGCGCGCCGTCCGTGTCGCTGCTAACCGTTAATGCTATGGCCTATGTGGACGAGGTTTTCATCCCGGTCTCGATGGAACTGCTCGCCCTGGCCGGAGCGCAGCAATTTTTGGAGTATCTGAAAACTATCAGCCGTACGCTCGGCAAGGGAGCCACTATCCGGCTCATTATTCCGACCTTTTACGACCCGCGCCGCCGGGTCAGCCTGCGGGTGTTAGGCGCACTGGAAAAGACTTTTGGCGACCGTGTCACCAAGCCTATTCGCGTTGACACCCAACTCTCAGAAGCGCCGGGCGCAGGTAAAACCATTTTTGAATATGCCCCCCGCAGTCGCGGGGCCGTAGATTACGCGCGCCTGACCGAAACGGTTGCCACCATGCCACCTTTGGATAGGGACAAAACCGAATAGATTTTCACCCTGGAGGGGATATGACACACACGATTGCCATTGCTAATCAAAAGGGGGGAGTTGGTAAAACCACCACGGTTATCAACTTGGGCGTGGCCCTGGCGCAAATGAAGAAAAAAACGTTGGTCGTGGACATGGACCCGCAAGGGGCGCTCTCCGCCGGGCTGGGCATCAACGCCAATGAAGTAGAACACACCATTTATGACCTGCTGATGAACCCCGACCATCTGCCGGTCAACCGGGTTATCTACCCGGCTCAAACTTACCTTGACCTCATTCCGGCCGACAACCACCTGGCCGCCGCCGAGATCGAGCTAATCCCCGAACTGCGGCGTGAAATGGTTTTGCATGGCGTGCTGGAGCCGTTGGACGGCTGGTATGATTTCATTCTGATTGACTGCCCGCCCAGTCTGGGCCTGCTCACGGTCAATGCTTTATGCGCCAGCGATGGCGTTATCGTCCCTTTGCAGACCGAATACCTGGCCATGCGTGTCCTGCGTGACCTGCTCGACAACATTGTCCGCATCAAGGAGCGCCTCAATCCCGAACTGGAACTGACCGGCATCCTGGCAACTATGTACTCCACCGGCACCATCCATGCCCGCGAGGTGTTGGAAGAAATTCGGGCAGCCTTTGGCGAAAAGGTTTTTGACGTGGTCATCCACAAGAGCATCCGCTTTGCCGAAGCGTCGGTGGCCAACCGGGCCATGGCCGAGTTCGCCAGCAACCATAAAGGGGCCAAAGCCTACCAAAAATTGGCCAAGAAATTGGTTGGGCAGGATACCGACGAGTCAGATTAGAATTTTAAGGAAAGTCTGGAAGATTTGAAGCATGGAGAAAAATTTCAACCCTCCAGTCTTCCAGCCTTCCAAGCCTCCTTCTCCTTTACCCTTCTTCTATTTAGTCCTTGTTATCACCCTGGCCTTTGGCCTGCGCGTGGTCCACTTAAACAGCCTGCCCCTGTCGCTCAGCTTGGACGAAGCCGTTGACGGCCTGGATGCCCTCCAACTCATCCGGCTGGGCTGGTTCACCCCTTTTTTACAGAATAATTTTGGCCGCGAAACCCTGTTTTTTTACCTGCAGGGGCTGCTTTTGGAGCTAGCGGGTATTTCTATTTTCTCCCTCCGTTTTACTTCACTGCTTGCCGGCACCCTGACGATCCCCCTCTTGTACACTGTTGGGCAGCGGCTAGGGCTAGAACGGGCAACCTTCAAATATCCCAGTTCCGGGCTGGTTAGCCTGCTGGCCGCAGCCGGCCTGGCCGTATCCTACTGGCATCTCTACTTCAGCCGGGTCAGCCTGCGAGCAATTCTGCTCCCGCCCCTGCTGCTGGCCCTGATCTGGTGTTTCTGGCGTGGTTGGTATCTCTCGTCTCCCCCCCACCCCTCGCTCTGCCCTCCCTACGGTCGTCCCAGTGGGAGAGAGGAGTCGTGCCAGCGACGGGGTGAGGGCTTTTCATCGCTGGTGGTGAAGCCAAGGCTTCATGATGACTCTTTCCTAACAGGCGTGAGCCTAAGCTATGGCTGGCTCGCCGCCGCCGGCTTCCTCCTGGGGCTGACCTTTTACACCTACCTGGCGGCTCGGCTGCTGCCGGTCCTTTTTGTTACCTTTGTAGCCGTCGAGTTGATCCGTAATCCGTCGGCCCGAAAAAGAAATCTGCTGGGGTTCTTGATTTTTGCGGGCATTGCAGCCCTAACCGCTATTCCCCTGATTCTTTACTTTCAACAGAACCCCCAGGCGTTGAACAGCCGCACCGGGGCTATTTCTGTTTTTGCCAGCAACACCCCTGTGATTATGGTTGGCGGCAATCTCCTGGCGCTGCTGCACCTCCATTTTTTCGCTCACACCTGGCTGGGCCAGTGGCCGGCGCTGGACCTCCTGGCAGCGGTGGGACTTTTGGCGGGTCTGCTGACCTGCCTCTATCACTTCAAAAAACCGGTCTGTTTGTTTTTACTGCTGTGGTGGGCCGTCGGCACAGCGCCAATCCTGCTCTCAACCCAGGATTGGACGGCAACGACGACGCTGCTGCGCGGCATTATGGCCTGGCCTGCCCTGTATCTGCTTTCGGCAGTGGGCCTGGTGACTGTGGGCCAGCGAATCGGCGAAGCAGTGAAAGAAAGCCTCCCTTTGACTTGCACCCAGAATCGCCTCTTCGCCTCTCCGTTTCTTTATCTCTTTACCCCCCTTATACTCCTTATATTTAGCGGCTTCACCAGCAGCTACAACTACTTCTCCATCTGGGCGACCACTCACAATGATTTCAGCGATCATCCGCCGCGACTGGCCGACTACCTCAACGGTCAAACCGAGCAGTTAACCCTCACCCCGCTCCGCTTCTACAGCGAGAGTGTCTCTAATTTTCTGCTGCAAGCCCGCTATCCAAATCTGCACAATGGGGACAGCACCACCCTGCGCACTCTGCTGGCTTCGCAGCCGGCCAGCGTCTACCTCTTGCCGGACAAGTCAACCGCAGAGTCGCTTTATGTCCTGCTCGTTACCGCTGCTGATGGCCAGGGCACCGCTTATCTCCTCCCCCCGTTGACCCCCGCCCAGAGCGAGGCGCTTGCCCGCCATACCCGCGCCGCTTCCCCGCTCTCAACGGTACTCGACGGTGAGGGCGAGCCGGTTGCTCAAGTTTACCCCCTGGCGGCTGATGCCCCCTTCCTCCCTGCCGGCGAGCAGGAATCAACCTGGCAGCCTATCCAGGCCAGCTTCAAAAGCGAAGTGCTGTTAGCCGGCTACCGGGTTGAACCGGCGACTCTCAAACCCGACGAAAGTGTGACCCTTTTCCTTAACTGGCAGGCCCAGCGGCCGATTGACGGCGATTACTACCTCTTTATCCACCTTTTCGACGTCGTCCAGGGGCGGCGCTGGGGCCAGGTGAACACGCCGCTGACCGGCCTGCTCTTCAATGCCCATCACTGGCCCGTTGGGCTGACCATACCCGATAGGCATTCGTTCCCCTTGCCTGGGGACGCCCCCAGCGGCGCTTATCGCTTTGAAGTGGGTCTCTACGAAGCCGCCTCTCAGCAGCGTTTGCCGGTGAGTACCGGCGGCGCCCCTGCCAACGACAAGTTGATCCTGGGGAAAGTTCAGGTGTGGCAGCACCGGCCGGTCCCGCCTCAATATCCGCTGGCCCCTATTCAATTTGGCGAGAACATTGCTTTGACCGGGTATGATCGGCCAGCTTTGACCCTGCACCCGGGCCAATCCCTGTCTTTTAACCTTCATTGGCAGGCCCTGGCCGCTATTCTGCCCGACTACACCGTCTTTACCCATTTACTGGACAGCGCCGGCCAGCTTCGCGCCCAGCAAGATAATCCACCCCAGCAAGGTCGTTACCCGACCTCCTGGTGGAGTCCCGGCGAAACTATTGTTGACGCCCACACCCTGCTCCTGCCCCCAGATTTAGCTCCGGGGCCATACACCCTGCGCCTGGGTTTGTACCAGCCTGAAACCGGCCAGCGCCTCCCGCTGAAAAATCAGGGTCAAGATTTTGTGGACTTGCCCAATTTCATTTACGTCGGCAAAAACTCTCCCTAGACTTTGTTGTTACCGCCCATGAAGATCGCTTCTAACCATTTTCTGACTTTTTTCCTATAAATCTCTAAGTATGATGCGGTAATCTTGAATCTGTCAGGTCGCCACTCTATCATGCTTTCGTCATCCCCCTGCTACAAGTAGAACTTTCCCTGCTCGATTTCCAGCCATTGTTCAAGGCGTCTCCTCCCTGAGTGCATAAAAATCACGACCAGGGGCGACCGCGATTGGATCTCTAACCAAGCCCCTAACCCGGCCCTGGGTAAAATGGTGGCCGGTCTGTTTCTTTGATGTCTCAGACAAACGTAGGAGGGATGATGTCTGGCACGTTGTTAGTGATTGAGGATGATCTTGACTCCTGTGACTTATTGCAGCTCATTCTTACCCGGAAGGGCTTCCAGGTGGAGATGGCCTATGATGCCAGCACGGGACTCCAAAAGAGTTCTACCCTCCAGCCGGATGGAATTATTCTGGACCTCATGCTGCCCGATCTGGATGGCTGGCAGGCGTGCGCCCGCTTGAGAGAAATGTCAGATGTGCCCATTATTATCCTCACCGCGTTAGATGTAGCGGAATACTCGATTAAGGGCCTGGAATTGGGCGCCGACGCCTACCTGGTCAAGCCGGTCGCGCCTGAAGAGTTGGTGGCCCGTGTTCGGGCTGTCCTTCGCCGGGCCAGTCGCTTAAGAACCAGGCGGGGTGACGGTCAAGGCTCTCTTTTTACTTATAAAAAGCTGGTGGTTGACTTTGACCGGCAAGAAGTGACCGTTGCCGGCCAGAGGGTCCATTTAACCCCGGCCGAGTTCCGCCTGTTGACAGTTCTGGTTCAACACAAAGGCCGTTTGCTGCCGCATCAATTTCTGGTGAGGCAAGTATGGGGACCGGAGTTCAGTGGGGGGGTTGACTATTTGCACCGCTATATTAATTATCTGCGGCGCAAACTGGAAAAAGATCCGAGTCAGCCCGAGTTGATCCACACTGAAGGGGAAATTGGCTACCGGTTTGCCTAGCCTTTTTCTGCTCATCCTAATTCAGTTCATCCAAGGTCAAGGCCATACTGGGAATAAATGTTTCCATAAAGTAGTCCACTTCCGGCAGCTTTAGCTCAGTCAGGGTTGCCTTGATTGCCTTTTCTGCTTTGGCAAACTCTTGATTGCCGGCCTTTAGTTCTTCCAGACACTTCAAATAAGCACAGATTTTATCGGCGGCTTTGACAAGCTGCCAATGGTCACGATCCTCTTCTTGCGCGAAAAACAGGCTTTGATAAGCCGGTTTTAATTCTTCCGGCAGCATGTTATGCAGCCGCTGGCTCGCCACCCGCTCGATTTCACCGTAGGTTTGTTTGATCTTGGGATTGAAGTATTTGATAGGAGCGGCCAGATCGCCGGTAATAACTTCGCCCGCATCGTGAAATAAAGCCAATACTGCCGTTCGTTCTGGGTTCACCGTCCCCTCGAAAAATTTATTCCTGATCAAAGCTAAACCATGCGCAATCATAGCCACCTGGAGACTATGTTCTTGAATATTTTCCGGGTGGGTATTGCGCATCAATCCCCAGCGTTGAATGAATTTCATTCGGGCCAGGTAGGCAAAAAAGTGACTCATGGGCGACTCCTTTAAGAAACGGTTTATTAGTATAACGGTCAGTTTACTTCCCAAAGCTTAAATAACAAAAACGCCCTAACTCGGAGACGATAGGTAATTGATGAACCAGGGGCGAAGATTGTACCTTTTATTTTTGAGTGGTACACTGGGGCATATTTGATCGAGATGAAAGTCCTCGCCATCATCCGTGAGGTTTTAAGTTTTGAGCATCAATTTTCGCCTTTCACCGGGCCTGGCCCGACGGGCCAGCTTGCTGATCCTACTGCTCGCCTTTTTCCTGCGCGTCTACCAGCTCGACAGCCAATCTCTCCGAGGCGACGAAGCGGCGACCGTGCTCTACTCCGCTTTGCCCATCACCGACCTGTGGGAATTGTCTCGCGTCACCGACCCGCACCCCCCCCTCTACTACTTAATGCTCCATCCCTGGCAGGGGTGGGCCGGCGAGAGCGCCTGGGCCATGCGTTTCGCCGGAGTCACTGCCAGCACCTTAGCGGTGGCGGCCCTGTATGCCCTGGCCCACCGGACCCTGCGGACGGCCGCCGCCCCTCTCCTCGCCGCCGCTCTGCTGGCAGTCAATCCGCTCCAAATCTGGCTGGCCCAGGATATTCGGTCCTATCCTTTTTTTACCCTGCTGGGGCTGCTCTCTTCCTGGTCCTTGTGGCGAGCTTTGCATAGTAGTCAGAAGCCAGTAACCAGTAATCAGAAGTCAGTAGCCAGTAGCCAGATATACACGCTCTACGCTTCACGCTCCACCCCCTGGCTCCTCTACCTGTTCACCACCCTGGCTTGTTTCTACATCCATTATTACACCGCCTTCCTCATCGCCTTCCAGGGCTTGTTTGTGCTCTGCAATGGGCGGCGGTTCTGGGCGCAAAAATGGCCGTGGCTGGCCTCGCAAGTAACCCTGGCTCTGCTGATGATTCCCGGCCTGCAACTGGCCTACAATTTTGTCGGCGAAGCGGCCGGGGGTATTGATAAAATCGCCACCCCCGATCTGCTGCGGCTGGCCTCCACCTCGCTGCTGACCGGCTTCACCCTGGCCAACACCTGGGGCCTATGGGCCAGCCTGCTCCTGGCTCCGCTGTGGCTCGTGGGTATCGTCGTCCTTCTCCGCCGTGATTTTGTCCCCGGTAGCTTCTGGACTCTATTTTTTGCCATCCCTGTCCTCGGCGTGATTGGCCTCTCCATTGACCGCCCTTTCTTCAAAGAGCGTTTTCTCATCCAGGCCCAGCCCGCCTTTGAATTGCTCCTGGCTGCCGGCTTCTTGAGCCTGTGGCGAGCCAGCAAATGGCGAATACCGAATAGCGAACCCGCAGGGCAAGTGTGGCAGGTGGCAACTATCTCTTCACGCAACACGCAATATGCAATACGCAATACGCTTCACGCCTCCCGCCTCCTTGCCTCCCTCCTCCTGGCTTTCCTGCTCTGGGTCAATTTCCTGGCCCTCGCCAATTATTTCGCCAACCCCGCTTATGCCAAAGCCCCACCCTGGCAGCTCTTTCACGACTACGTCAGCGGCCACGCCCGCCCCGGCGATGTCATGCTGACCAACTTCCCGGAAGCGGCGGTCAGCTACTACAGCCCCAACGAACTGCCCTTTTACGTGATCCCCGCGGAACGCGACCTGCCGGCTGCATCTCGCCTGGCCCAAACCGAGCAAATTGCCGAAGCCTACCAGCGCATCTGGTTTTTGCCCTTATTACGCCAGGGTTTCGACGAACAGGGCGACGTTCTCAACTGGCTGGATCGCCACGCCGACCGGGTCCATCAAATCTTCTTCCCCGATTACAACCTCAATCTTTACCTCAGTCCACCCGCCATTGACGCCTCGCTTATCGGCCAGCCGGTTGCCTTTGCCCACGGCCCCCGCCTGCGCGGCTACCAAATCTTTGACAAAGACGGCGACTCCCGCCTGACCCCGTTGGAGGCAGAGACGGCGGACTATCTTCTCACGCTTGAGCCGGAAGACCAATTTGCCCTCTCCCTCTACTGGCTCAGCACCGGCCCCGGCGACGCTTCCTACACCGTTTTTGTCCACCTCATCGCCGCCGATGGCTTCAATCGCGCCGGCCAGGATAACCTCCCGGTCTGGGGTAGCTACCCGACCACCCTCTGGCAGTCCGGCGAAAAAATCACCGACAAATACATCTTGACCATTCCCGCCGGCGCTCCTCCTGGCGACCACCGCCTGCGTGTCGGCTGGTACAACTCGACCACCCAGGAACGGGTCCCGGTTGTAGATAACCAAGGCCAATCTAGCGGCGATTTTACAACCTTGAATGTCATCATCCGAGTTAAAACCGTTGGCAATTAACAATTATCAATTGACCGTTGACAATTATTTGCCTCGCCACCTCCCCTTTCTCCTGATCCTCCTCCTCCACCTGGCCCTTTCCCTCACCTACGCCCGGCAAGTGCCCCTCGGCGAAGCGCCCGACGAGCCGGCCCATTTGAGCTATGCCCAATTTATTGCCCGGCAAGGCCGCCTGCCGCTCACTTTGGCCGAACGCCGGGAAGCCGGCTATCGTTCGGCCTGGCCGCCGCTCTACCATTTTCTGGTGGCCGGCCCGCTCGCCGCCATCGGCGACACGCCCCCCACCCGCCTGAAGGCTGTCGGCGATACCCCCCGCCGCCTCATCCCGACCAACGGCCAGACGATT
The DNA here is from genome assembly GCA_015075185.1 of Anaerolineales bacterium. Taxonomy (GTDB): domain Bacteria; phylum Chloroflexota; class Anaerolineae; order 4572-78; family J111; genus DSQQ01. The sequence goes on from JABTUW010000002.1 coordinate 605,670, forward strand.
GCCGCCTTCATCCATACCGCCGACGAAGCTCTCCCCTGGCGCGGCCTGCCTCTGGCCTGGCATCTTGGCCGGCTCATTTCCGTTGCGCTAACCGCCCTCTCAGTCACCCTGACCTATGCCATCGCCTGGCGTCTCACCGGCCAGCGCGCCCTGGCCGCCAGCGCCGCTGCCCTGCACGCCTTTATTCCCCAGGTCCTCTTCGTCGGCAGCGCCCTCAACGACGACAACCTGCTCATTTTTCTCTCCGGCCTGATTTTTTTGAGTCTGCTTACCTACCCGCCTCGCTCCAGCCCACGCCGCGCCTTCCTGCTAGGCGCATTGCTCGGTTTGGCCACTATTACCAAGTACAATGCTTTACCATTGTGGGCTTTGGTCGCCACTTGGGCCTTCTGGCGCAAAATGAAGCAGAAAAAAATATCCAATAATTATTCTCTATCTTCTAACTTCTATCTTCTATCTTCTATCCTTCTCTTCTTCCTCGGCTCCCTCCTTACCGCGGGCTGGTGGTTCATCTTCATCTGGCTCCACTTCAACCAGGTTGACACCCTCGGCCTGCTGCCCGGCTCGCTGGCGGCGCTGACCGCCGGAACCAGCGACGCGTCCCTCCGCCAATTGTTCACCACTCCATCCCTAAGCTTCCCCTCCCTGGCCACCTGGCTGGAGTGGTTCATTACCCTCTTCGAGACTTTCTGGGGCAGCTTCGGCGGCGGCAGCACGATTGACCTGCCAGCGTGGAGTTACGGGCTGCTCGCCTTCTTATGCCTGCTGGCGATCATCATAGGGGTCGGAGGTCGGGGGGCAGGGGTTGGGAGCCGAGCCTCACGCTCCACGCTCCACGCTACAGAGCGAAGCCTCCCTTTGGGACGCTCTACGCTCTTCCTCCTCTCCCCTCTCCTCTTCCTCCCGCTGCCATTGCTCCGCTTCATCCTCACCGGCAGCATCGTCGAGACCGCCCAGGGCCGCCACCTCTTTCCCGCCCTCCCTGCCATCACTCTAGCCCTCGTTTGGGGATTATCACGTTATAGGTTACAGGTTAGAGATTACAGGTCGCAATTTGCCCGCACTACGCCCTACGCTTTACGTCTCATCCTCCCCCTCTTCGCTCTCCTCCTCAGCGTCTACAGCCTCAATCTCATCCAGGCCAGCTACCCGCCTCCCATTTCCCTCCGTACGACTACCACAGCCGCCAATCTTCTAAATGTCAAAGTCGCTAAAAGCATCACCCTGATGGGTTACGAAGTGGGTCAGGCCACCCCCGGCGTTTTGTCGCTCACTCTGGTTTGGCAAGCCGACGCTGTTCCAACCGACGATTACCTTATCGAACTAACCGCGCACGGTGCGGCCGGTGAACCTGTCGGCGGCTGGCTCGGCCATCCTCTCGGCGGGCGCTACCCCACCCGCGCCTGGGACAAAGGCGACACCTTGCGCCACACCGTCCCCATCCCTTTCCTGCCCGGCCAGCCTGCTGGCCCCTTCACCATCACCCTGCGCCTGCTCGACTCCTTCAACCAACCGACCCCCTCCAGCCCGCTCACCTTCACCACCAACCTTCCAGCCTTCCAGCCCTCCAGCCCTCCCATCCTCCCCCCCAACCACCTCCGCGCCGACGACCTCCCCTCTGCTGCCCCTTTCACCTATCGCAGCACCCTCAGCTCGTTCTCCGACTCTCCCCACCTGACCTGATTGGACCGAACGGCCAAACTTTTCCCCGCCCGTGTTATCTCCGGCCCCAACGGCTCTGTTGCTCTCTTCGTCGTCGCTGCCAACTGGCCCAGCGGTGCGTACTCCTTGCCGTTGAACCTTCAACATTTAACGTTCAACGTTGCCAACCGGCCTCGCCAATTCGACCTCCCCCCAATGCAGCATAGGGTCAACGCCAATTTTGCTGGCACCCTCACCCTGTTGGGCTACGATTTACCCCAGCGCCGGGTGCAGCCGGACGAAGGTTTTCCGATCACCCTCCACTGGCAGGCCGAACGCACGATGGGCCAGAATTTGATTGTCTTCAACCACCTCCTGGATCAAGCGGCTGTCCAGCGCGGCGGCGCGGACCGTGTCCCGCAGCTTTACTACACCACCCTGCTCTGGGTTCCCGACGAAATCGTCTCCGACGCCTATGACGTGCCCGTCGCCGCCGACGCTCCCCCCGGCGTCTACTGGCTCGACGTCGGCCTCTACCCCTCCGAGCAGCCTACCTTTTCCCTGCCCCTGTTTGCCAGCGGCCAGCCCCTCGACCGCAACAGCGTCCGCCTCGGCCCGCTCAAGGTCGGCGGCTCACCGCCCGGCGTCACCATACCCGCCGCTACCCCCCAGAACCCGCTCAATCTCCCCTTCGCCGGCCAAATCACCCTCCTCGGCTTCAATCTTAACGTTGAACGTTCAACGTTGAACGTTCAACGTTTAACCCTCTTCTGGCGCGCCGACTCTCCTCCCCCCACCGATTACACCGTCTTCATCCACCTGCTCGACCCGCTTGGGAACCTGGTTGCCCAATTCGACAGCCCTCCCGCCGCTGGCGCTTACCCCACCAGTCTGTGGGACCCCGGCGAAATCATCGCCGACGAGCATCTGCTGCACGACCTGCCCCCTGGCCGCTACACCCTGCAAATCGGCCTCTACCGGCCCGACACCGGCGAGCGGCTGGCTGTAGCAGGTTCGCCGGATGGGGTGGTCAAGCTGATGGAGCTTGAGATTAAGTAGTTCACCTTTTTGGAAACTGAGAGGTCTTGAGAAGGTAAGACAAAACGGGCAAAATGTGGTATGATCATATCCAAGTTATTTACCAAGTGAGGCCAAAGAATGTCAACAAAACCATTGACTTTGACTGTACCGGCTTCGCTGGCGCAAGAGTTAGATTCAGCCAGCCAGGAGTTCTTGGTCGAAATATTAGAACGAGGGTTGCGTGAATTAAAAATTGAGCGTGCTCTGGATCGCTACGCGCGGGGAGGTATTTCTTTTAATGCAGCAGCGCATCAAGCCGGTGTTTCCAGGGACGAATTAGCCCGTCATGCTTACGCCCGCGGGATAGAGCCACCTTTTAGCAGCGAGACATTGGCCGAAGAACTCAGTTGAACACGATATCCATGGTCATATCGAACGCTGGCCCCTTGATGGCGCTCGGCAAATTGAACCGGCTGGATCTTTTGGCTGATTTGTACTCAGAGGTACAGATCCCGCGCGCTGTCTACGATGAAGTCGTGACGCGAGGGCTTACTCGAGGTGCGTCTGATGCTCTTACCGTGCGCTTGTTTTGGGAACGCCAGGTCTGGCCAATCGTAGATATAGCGGAAGCGAACTTAGCCACCTACAAACCGCCGGTCATTCTCCATCCCGGTGAAATTGAAGTATTAGTTCTCGCCCAAATGCTGGCTGACCCAATGGTCTTGCTAGATGACGAGGTAGCGCGAGCGGAGGCCCGCCGCTTAGGATTGCGCTTACGCGGAACGTTGGGCATTTTGGTACAAGCTTATCGCCAGAGTTTGCTTTCCTTCAACCAAGTTGAATTGCTGGTTCACGAGATTGCAGCCAGGCCCGATATTTGGATTAGCGCCAAATTATGCCAGCAGGTGCTAGACTCGTTATATCAATCTGAGGGGTAATGATAAGCTCCTTGAATCTTCCTGGAAGCTAAGAGCTTTCGGGAAGGTAGCTCAATTATGCTCGACATCGAACAACCTGATGCCCTTCTTGCCTACCTACGCGAGCAAGGCCACATTTCCACTGAGGAGCAACCCCTCATCCGCGTCCTGGCCGGGGGTGTCTCCAATCGCACGGTCTGGGTGGAGCGGTCTACGGGCGAAGCCTGGGTATTAAAACAAGCCCTGGCCAAACTCCGTGTCAGCGTGGATTGGTTCAGCAGCCCGGAGCGAGTCCACCGCGAGGCGCTGGGCCTGCGCTGGCTGGCCCAACTGGCTCCGCCCGGCGCGATTACCCCGCTCGTTTTCGAGGATCACACGCACCACCTGTTAGCCATGCAGGCCGTGCCCCATCCTCACGACAATTGGAAATCGCTTCTTCTGGCGGGCCGCCTGGAAGAAAATCATGTCAGCCAGTTTGGCCGGCTGCTTGGCGCGATCCACCGCCATGCCTTTGAGCGCCGCCAGGAAGTCGCCCCGGTTTTTGCCGATCGTTCCTTCTTCGAGTCGCTGCGGCTGGAGCCGTACTACAGCTACACCGCCGGCCAGGTTCCGGCGGCAGCCGATTTCCTCCACGCTTTGATTGAAGAAACCCGCGCCTGCCGCCTGACCCTGGTGCATGGCGATTACAGCCCCAAAAACGTGCTGGTCCAGCAAGACCAGCTCATCCTGCTCGATCACGAGGTCATCCACTGGGGCGACCCGGCCTTTGACCTGGGCTTTTCGCTGACCCATCTCCTGAGCAAGGCCCACCATCTGCCTCAGCAGCGGGCCGCCTTTGCCGGGGCGGCAAACCAGTATTGGCGTATTTACACCCAAACCATCGGCGACATCCTCACTCCGCATCCCTTGATACGGCATTCGCTTCGCTCAGCTTACTCAGGATGCGAACAGACTGACCTTGAGGCTCGCGCCGTGCGCCACACCCTGGCCTGCCTGCTGGCCCGCGTGGCCGGCCGCTCGCCCCTGGAGTACCTGGACGAGGCCGCACGCCAGCATCAACGGGCAGCGGTGCTGGCGCTGTTATCAAACCTGCCAGCGAACATTCCCGATCTTGTCAATCAATTCATTGCCAAGCTATAATTATTAGAGTTTATCGGAAATAAAAATTAGGGTTCTTATGTCATTCCGAGTGGAACGGAACGAGGAATCCCTCGAATCTATGGCTAAAAAGTAACGCTGTAGAGATTTCTCGCTCCTTCGTCGCTCGAAATGACATGTCTTGGCTTAATGCCGATAATGTCTATTCTTAAATCTGGGTCTACTGGTGAATTCATGGCCACTATCAACCGTCTCTCCGGCCTGGAGATTCTCGACAGCCGGGGCCGGCCCACGGTCCAGGTGACGTGCGAGCTGGCCGGCGGTGCAGTTGGCACAGCCTCCGTGCCCTCCGGCGCTTCGACCGGCACAGCCGAGGCGCTGGAACTGCGCGATGGCGACCCGCAGCGTTATCGCGGTCTGGGCTGCCGTCGGGCAGTCAGGCATATCAACGGCGAACTCAATGCAGCGCTTACAGGCCGCTCTTTTGAGCAGCAACACCAACTCGATGGGGCTATGCTCGAATTGGACGGCACGCCTAACAAATCACGGCTGGGAGCGAATGCCATCCTGGCGGTCTCGCTGGCCTTTGCCCGTGCCTGCGCCGCCGAACGGGGTGAGCCGCTGTACCAATATTTCGCCGGCCTGCTGGGGCAGTCCCTCCAAACACTGCCCCGCCCGACGATCAACCTCTTCAGCGGCGGCAAGCACGCCGGGGAGCAAGCACCAATCCAGGATGTGCTGATCGTGCCTGCTTCCGCCCGCACCATAGATGAGGCGCTGGCCATGACCTTCGCCGTGTACCAGGCCGCGGCTGAGTTGAGCTATCGGCAGTACGGAATGCGCGCCCTTTCCGCGGACGAAGGTGGGCTGGCCCCTCCCTTTCCCAGCGCCGAAGCGATGTTAAGCGACGCCGTTGAGTCGATTCGGGCCGCCGGACTGGAACCAGGTCGGGAGATAGCCCTGGCGGTTGACGTAGCCTCCAGCCATTTTTTTCAACAGGGCTGCTATCACCTGGGGACTGAACCGCTCGACAGCCGGGGGATGATTGAGCAGTTGCTCAATTGGCTGGATCGTTATCCGATTGTCAGTATCGAAGATGGGCTGGCCGAGGAGGATTGGGCGCACTGGCCGGAACTGCGGCGGAGAGTTGCCGGTCGTGCTTTGGTTTTGGGGGATGACCTGCTCTGTACAAACCCGGCCCGCATTCGCCGGGCCATCGCCGTCGAGGCGGCTGATGCCTTGCTGCTCAAGGTCAATCAGATTGGCACACTGACCGAAGCCGCCGAAGCCTGCCAACTGGCCCGTTCAGCCGGGTGGCGGGTGACCATCAGCGCCCGCAGCGGTGAAACCGAGGATAACTGGCTGGCCGATCTGGCCGTCGGGTGGGCCGGGGATCAAATCAAGGTCGGTTCGATCACCCAGTCGGAGCGGCTGGCCAAGTACAACCGCCTGTTGGCTATCGAAGCCGAAACAGGGCTGCCGCTGGTCAATTGGCCGTAACCGTATCGAAAAATGTCATCTGAGCGAAGCGGAGAATCCCTTTGGCCTTACACTTTTGAGACGATACGCTGACATTCCGCATGCCCAGAGGAAATTTAATGCATTGGTCATTGAGTATCTTAATTCTAATCATCTTCTTCACTGCCTACGCTGTGCTGCACAGTCTGCTGGCCGCTTTGCCCGTTAAAAACTGGGCACAGCGAGTTTTTGGGGCTGGGGTCGAGCGCTGGTACCGGCTGGTTTATAATATCATTGGGGGCATCACCTTGTTGCCCCTGTTCCCCCTGTTGGCCTGGCTGCCAACACAAACCCTCTACATCGTCCCGGCCCCATGGCGCTGGCTGATGGTCGGCGGGCAACTGCTGGCCCTGGCTGGCCTGGCGGTGGCGCTGCTGCAAACGGGTCTGTTTCATTTCCTGGGGCTGGCGCAGGTTGTCGCCGAACGGCCGGCCGAAAGTGGAACCTTGAACCTCGGCGGCTTTTATGGCTGGGTCCGCCATCCACTCTACTTTTTCAGCCTCATGTTTCTGTGGCTGACGCCAATAATGACGAGCAACCTGCTCACGGCCTATTTTCTCTTCACCCTCTATTTTTACCTGGGATCATTTTTTGAGGAACGGCGGCTGATAGCCGAGTTCGGTTCAGCCTACCGAGATTACCAGCAGCGGGTGCCGCGGTTGATTCCGATACGCTTCAGGTTTTCCCGTCCACTCATTGCCGAGCAAAACGTGAAGCGTGAAACGTGATAAAAACTCACGCATTATGCATCACGTTTCACGATAAGGGTGTAGCTGACTATGAACGAAAAAATTCCTGCAAACCGTCCAGTGACCATTTACATCTCCGCCGCTTCCGATTTGATGGCTGAACGCGAAACCTTAGGGCGGATGATCGCCGGCCTGCCGGTCACGCTGGCCTGGCGGATTGTGCAAACCCCTTTGGGGGCAGAGCCGCTCGACCTGGAAGCGGTGCGCCAGGCTGACCTATACCTGCTGCTGCTGGGCGGCGATATTCGCGCCCCGGTCGGGCTGGAGTGGCATACCGCCGCCTATGCTCGCCGTCCGATCAGCGCCTTCCTCAAGCAAGGGCCGGCCCGGACCCTGGCCGGTCAAGCCTTTGTGCGCGATACAGGGGTAGAGTGGCAGCCTTTTAGCGATGCCGCTCACCTGCGCCGCCGAGTTGAGCGGCTGTTGGCTGAATTTCTATTACGCCACGCTATCCGGTTTACTTTAACACCGCCTGAAGTGGAGCAATTAACTGCCCTGATGAAACCCGAAACCGAGACGGACCAGCCTGCCGGCGGCGAAGGAACCGGTCACAGCGCCGTTATTCTCTCCCGCGAGCGTTTTATGCCCAGCGAGGGCGTTATTGTGGATGGCAATGGCTGATAAAGTCCCGGCCGGCACGAAACTACCGTTAATCCGAAGATCCTGGGTTTACCTCAACCGGACGGCCCGGCTGCGCTGCCCCGAGTGTGGCATCTCGCCCTTGTTTCCCCCGGCCCGCCGGGTTGAGAGCATTTCAGATTGGTTTACCATGCTGCCCGGCTGTCCGCGCTGTGGCTACGCCTACGACCGCGAGCCGGGTTATTTTTTGTTTGCCCTGTGGATGATCAACTTTGCGATCGTGGCCTTTGTCGGCATTGGCCTGCTCTTTTTGCTCGACAGCTACTTTGATCTCTCCACCGCCCAACTTCTCTTTTTTACTCTTGTCCCTCTTTGGGTGCTGGGCATTCTCTCGACCCGCCATACCAAGGCCTTTTTTCTGGCCCTGGATCACTTACTCAGCCCGCACCTGAAAGACCCCGATTAAACAATTTACCAAAACTTAGTTGATGAGCGTCCCAAAATTGACCGCTTGCCCCTTTAACACCTTTTCGACGTTCCCCGGCTGTTCTGCCGAAATGATCATGGCCTGCATCGGCGGCATGGCCAGGGTCAGGCGGTACATGTCCCGCACTTTGGTAAACATGCCGCCGGTCACATCCACCCCGTGCGAGCCGCCCAGCCTGGCCTCGACGTCACTCCAGTTGCTGCTGTCAATCTCCTCAATTAATTCAGCGTTAGGGTTGGTGAAGGGATCACGGTCGTAAACGCCATCCACCTGGCCGCTCAACACAATCCGGCCGGGCGATAGCTCGCGGGCCAGGTTGTCAAACAGCTTCTCCGTCGAAACAATGCTCATGCCCTGGTTGGCGTCCACGCTGACATCACCGTAGATGACCGGCACTAGGCCGTGTTTGAGCACTTCTTTCAACGGAAACGTTTCAAAATACATCAACTGTTCGCCGCGGGTGCGGGTGCTGGCCGACGGTTGAAACTTGATCGCCGGCACCCCGGCCTGGCGCAGCGCCTTCATCACGATGGTATTAAGGTCAGCGGCGGCGGCGGCAACTTCGGCAAAGCCCAGCCAGCTATTGGCCGCAATAGCCCCCTTATGGGTCTGGTATTTGGCCGCCACTTCGTGACCAAAAGAACCGGCGCCGTGGCCGATAATCAAGCGCAGATCATCGCCCCGGTCCGTCAGGGCGTTTTTGATTTCGGCAGCCAGGCGTTCAATCACGTCCATCCGGGCGACAAAAGGCCGGGTTTTGTCAGTGATAACCGAGCCACCCAATTTGAGTAAAACGAGTTCAGACAAGGTATTCTCCTATTTTCGATAAAATCGTCCAATTTTACCCCAGGTAAAGATTTTTGGGGAAATCAGTGCCTAAACACAACGAAATTCTTGCAGATTGAACAAGAAATTTGCACAGAGCCGCGCAGAGAAGACGCAGAGGTTCGCTGAGAAACTTTAAAAATCTCTTGTGAATCTCTGCGAGTCCTCTGTGAAACTCTGTGTTCCTGTTTGGCTGAAGGCAGCCTACCCGGGTTAGGAGGGAGAGCGATGAATACGGCGGAGGATGAGGTGGGCATAGACCCCCGCGCCAAAGCCGTTGTCAATGTTGACCACAGCCACGCCGGTGGCGCAGGAGTTGAGCATAGCCAGCAGCGGCGCGAGACCGCCAAAATGCGCGCCGTAGCCCACACTGGTCGGCACGCCGATGACCGGGCAGGAAACCAGGCCGCCGACCACACTGGTCAGCGCCCCTTCCATCCCGGCCACGCTGATGACCACGTCGGCGTTGAACAGCCGTTCACGCTGGTCTAGCAGCCGGTGCATCCCGGCCACGCCGACATCGTAGGCCCGCTCGACCCGGCTGCCCAAAAACTCGGCGGTTTGGGCCGCCTCTTCAGCCACCGGCAGGTCGGACGTGCCGCCGGTAACGACCATCACATAAGGCGCATCGGCGGTGGGCGGCGGCAGTTCGGCGCGGGTCAGGGTCAGCAGGCGCGAGGCCGGCTGATACCGCGCCTCGGGCAGACTGCTCTGAATGGCCGCGGCCATTTCGGGTGGGACGCGCGTCGCCAACACCCGCTCGTGGTGCTGCCACAGTTTGTTCAGGATAGCCAGAACCTGCTCCACTGTTTTGTTCTGGCAAAAGACCACTTCGGGCAGCCCCTGGCGCAGGGAGCGGTGCAGGTCGAGCCGGGCGTGACCGATGTCGTCGTAGGGGAGGCCGCGCAGGCGCTCCAACGCCTGCTCCACGCCAACCTGCCCGCTCTGCACCTCGGCCAGTAACCCCTTGAGTTTATCAATGTCCATGCGCCAGCAAAGCCTCATTCATGCTGCCGGAGCGGAAGCCGTTCAGGTCGAGGGTGACGTAGGTATAGCCCAACGCCTTGAGCCGCTCCACAATCTGCTCCCGCTGGCGCAGCACGGCTTCAAAATCACCGGCTTCAATTTCCAGCCGGGCAACATCGTCGTGATGGCGAACTCGTAGCTGGCGAAAGCCCATTTGCTTCAGGGTTAATTCAGCCCGCTCCACCTGCGACAGCATTTGCAGGGTAATCGCCGTACCGTAAGGAATGCGCGAGGAGAGGCAGGCGGCGGCCGGTTTGTCCCAGTTGGGCAGGCCCAAATCGCGGGCCAATTCCCGGATTTCCGCTTTGGTCAAGCCGACCTCTTGCAGCGGGCTGCGCACCCCTCGCTCGCGGGCCGCCTGGCGGCCAGGGCGATGGTCGCCCACATCGTCAAGGTTGGTGCCGTCCACCACGTAGTGAAATCCTTCGCGCCGGGCATAATCAAGCAGCTTGTCGTAGACTTCACTTTTGCAGAAATAACAGCGATTGGGCGCATTGGCCAGGTAGCGCGAGTCCTCAGTTTCGTGGCTCTCAATGGGTATATAACGCGCCCCAATGTGGGCCACTACCGCTTCGGCTTCGGCCCGTTCCTGGGTTGCCAGGCTGGCCGAAATCGCGGTAACAGCCAGCGCCCGCTCTCCCAGGCAATCGTGGGCCACCTTCAGCAGCAGGGTGCTATCCACACCGCCGGAATAGGCTACAACGACACTTTCCATATCGTGCAGCAATTGCTTAAGATGTTCCAGCTTATGGGTCATTCAATTCACCTCCAAGAATAGAAATTATGCAATAAAGCTGCGCCGGTTGCAAAGTAGTAGCACCGCATTAAACCGTGGCGTCCGCCAGGGGCTGACAGCCCTCGACTATAACAGGTGAAAGCCAGTTCAAAACCGGCTCATAAGGAACGTTTTTAGCCTGCTTTAGCGGGCTTTCAGTTCTCGTAGCCGGGCGTTTTAACGCTCGGAGACTTTTTGCACACCCTTTTAAGTTGGCTATAATCCTTACACATTAATGGAGTGTAGATTTTTATGCCCTTAACCCATCTCGACGAACACGGCCGCGCCCGGATGGTGGATGTCGGCCACAAAGACGACACCCAGCGCGAGGCCGTGGCCCGCGGTCGCATTTTGATGAAGCCGGAAACCCTGGCCTTAATTCAGGAAGGGGGCATTGCCAAAGGCGACGTGCTGGCCGTAGCCCAGGTCGCTGGAGTGATGGCGGCCAAGCGCGCCCACGAACTGATCCCCATGTGCCATCCCCTGCTGCTGACCCACGTCAGCCTGGCGTTTGAAGCCCATCCCGCCGACAGCCCGGACGGTTTAGCCGTGATTGACATCAGCGCCACCGTCCGGACCACCGGCAAAACTGGCGTAGAGATGGAAGCTCTGACCGCCGTCAGTGTCGCCGGGCTGACCATTTACGACATGTGCAAAGCGGTTGACCGGGCCATGCAAATTGACGCCATTCGCCTGGCCCGGAAAAGCGGCGGCAAGAGCGGGGAAATAGTATTAGAGTAGTCAGTAGCCAGTAATCGGTAGCCAGTAGTCAGAAAAATATCTGGCTACTGGCTACTGATTACTACCCATCTAGAGTGGAGTAGTCCATGAAAGTCACCGTCAAGCTTTTTGCCCGGCTGCGAGAATTGGCCGGGACCCATACCCTGGAGCGGCACCTGGCCGATAACGCCACGATTACCGACCTGCTGCAAGATTTAGAGGCGGAGTTTCCCAAGTTAACTGAGGCCGTATCTCGGACGGCCGTTTCGGTGAATCGGGAATTTGCCGATCCACAAACCCGGCTCACCGAGGGGGACGAGGTTGCAATTTTCCCGCCGGTGAGCGGGGGTTCCGGGACCAGCGATGACAAGTTTGCCATCACCTTTGATCCAATTAGTCTCGACGAGATGGCAGCCAGGGTGCGCCGCCCGGAAACCGGCGCGGTCGCCGTTTTTGCCGGGACGGTGCGCAGCGTGTCGGCCGGTAAAGAGGTTGAACATTTGGAATACGAAGCTTACGAGGAGATGGCGGTGGCCAAACTCCGCCAGGTGGCCGCCGAGGCTCGCGAGCAGTGGCCGCAGATTGTGAATATTGCCATCGTCCAGCGTATCGGCCATTTGGAGGTGGGCGATAATGCGGTCATTGTGGCCGTATCCAGCCCGCACCGGGGCGACGGCTGCTTTGAAGCTTGCCAGTATGCCATCAACCGGCTCAAACAAATTGTACCGATTTGGAAAAAGGAAGTCAGCCCGGATGGCAGCGAATGGGTTGAGGGAGATTACCTGCCTTCCACCCGTGACGCGAGGTGATTTACGATTTTGGATTTTTGAAACTGGTGATACTGAAGGAACCGAAGATAATTTTCAATCGTCAATAATCAATTGTCAATTATTAATTGCTAATTGTGAACACCCTTCCAGGAATATCTCATTAACAGTTGACAATTGACCATTCACCATTAATTATTATCTTGGTTTCTTCCGTATCCTCGGTTCACGCGAGGAGAAATATGGTCACTATTTTTGATGCGGAAAAGGCGCTAAACCTGACCTTTTCCAACAAAGCCCTGTTGCAGCGAGCGCTGACTCACCGCTCGTTCCTCAACGAAAACCCCGACTATCCCCTAGAAGACAACGAACGCCTGGAATTTTTGGGCGACGCCATCCTTGATTTTATCACCGGCGAATATCTGTACCACCGCTTTCCTGAGATGCCGGAAGGCCGCCTGACCAACCTGCGCTCGGCGCTGGTGCGGACCGAAACGCTGGCCGGCTTCGCCACCCAACTGAACCTGGGCAATTATCTCTTTCTGGGCCGGGGCGAGGAAGAGAGCGGCGGGCGCAAACGTCCGGCCATTTTGTGCGATGCCTTTGAGGCGTTTATCGGTGCGCTCTACCTGGACAGCGGCCTCGACGCGGCCCGGCGCTTCGTCTGCGCTTTGATTGATCCGGCGCTGCAGAGCATCCTGGCTTTGGACACCGATAAAGACGCCAAGAGCCGCTTGCAGGAAGTGGCCCAGAGTCACTACCAGTTGACCCCGACCTATCGCACCGTGCAGGAGGAAGGGCCGGATCACGCCAAGGAATTTACGGTGGAAGCGGTCATTGGGGGCCAAGTTTACGGGCAAGGCAAAGGCTTCAGCAAGCAAAACGCTGCCCAGGCTGCCGCTCAAGAGGCGCTGCGCGCGCTGGAACTGGAACTCTTTCAAAGTGAAATGTCCAACGTTGAAGGTTAAACGTTAGACCTCCGTTTTTACCAAACCCGGCAGACAAGGCCCTTGAGATACTCAGACTCCGGGTAGGTCAACAAAACGGGGTGATCAGAACTTTGGGAGAGGCGCTCGATGATTTGGACATGCCGACCCGCGTCTACGGCTGCGCCAAACAGTACCTTTTGAAACAAGTCGGCGCTGACCGCGCCGGAGCATGAGAAGGTCACCAGCACCCCACCGGGTTTGAGGAGTTTCATCCCCAGCAGATTAATATCTTTGTAGCCCTGCGTCGCTTTTTCGACGTGGCGCTTGCTGTGGGCAAATTTGGGCGGGTCCAAAATGACAACATCAAATTTCCAACTGTTATCACGATAGGCCCGCATAATTTCAAACACGTCGGCTACGGCGTAAATATCTTCCCGGTCGCCAAAACCATTGCGGCGCATGTTCCGCTCGGCGATTTGCAGGGCGCGCTCCGAGGAGTCAACGTTCATAATGCGTTTGGCCCCGGCGTAGGCGGCGTAGACCGAAAACCCGCCGGTATAGGCAAACGCATTTAATATTTCTTTGTTGAATAAGTACTTGCTGACCTTCTGCCGGTTTTCGCGCTGGTCAAGGTAGAAGCCCGTTTTCTGGCCCAGCTTAATATCCACCAAAAAGGTGTGGCCGTTTTCCATAATCTCAATCATATCCGGGGGAATCTCGCCCCAGACCGGGCCGGTTACGGAGACCAGCCCCTCTTTTTCCCGCGCTTCGCCCTCACTGCGGTCATAAATGCCCTGCGGCGCGACCAGGTCAACCAAAATATCCAAAATGGTCTGGCGGTATCGCTCGACGGCCAGGGATAAAAACTGGACCACCAGCCAAGTGCCGTATTGATCGGCAATAAAGCCGGGCACACCGTCGGCCTCGGAGTAAACCAGGCGAAAGGCGTCCGTATCCGGCGCTTCGAGCAAGGCCTGGCGGCCGGCAATCGCCCGGCGCAGGCGCCGCCGCCAAAAATCTTCGTCTATAGCATCGTTGGGATTCCAGGTGAGCAGGCGCACCTGGATTTGAGATTTGTCGTTATAAATGCCCCGCCCGACAAAGCGGGCCTTGCTGTTCCACACATCCACCACATCACCGTTAGCCGGATTCCCTTCAACGCGACCAATGGCCCCTGAAAAAATCCAGGGATGGCGGTTAACAACGGATTTTTCGCGTCCTTGTTTGAGGATGACTTGGGCGGTAATCATGGTAGGCCCCTCGCTGGGTTCGTAAGTAAGGTTACCTGGTGGGTAACCCCGGGCGTGATATTTGCCTTAATGTTAACTTGTTAAATCATAATTGTCAAAGCGACTTCAACCAGTCTAATGGTGCTGCGCATGTTGCCGCCGCTCCGGGCGATACTCGCTCAGCCGTTCCAGCAGATTGCCCAACTGCTCCAGGCTTTGCAAATTGTGAACCGGCATAAAGTCGTCAACGTAGGGCAGCGCCGTTTGAATGCCGCGCGTCAGCGGCTCGTAACTTTCGGAGCCGAGGAGCGGGTTCAACCAGATCAAGCGGTGGCAACTGAGCTGCAGGCGGTCCATCTCGCGCCGGAGCAGGTCAATATTGCCCCGATCCCAGCCATCGCTGATGAGCAGAACAATCGCTCCCTGGCCTAACACCCGCCGGCCCCACTCGTAATTGAAGGTTTTGAGCGACTCGCCGATACGCGTGCCGCCGGCCCAATCGTGAATCGCCAGGGTAGCCTGATCCAGGGCCGTATCAATATCTTTTTCTTTGAGATGGTGGGTTATCCGAGTCAGCCGGGTGCTGAAGACAAAGGCCTCGACCTTTTCCAGGCCGTTGCTGATGGCATAGATAAATTTGAGCAGGACCCGCGCGTAGCGCTCCATCGAGCCGCTGATATCGCAAATGACCACCAGCGGCCGGCGCTTGAGTTTACGCCGCCGCCAGGCCAGTTGCAGCGGCTCGCCGCCGTAACGCAGATTTAGGCGGAAGGTGCGGCGCATGTCCGGGTACAGGCCATGCCGGGCGCGGGTGCGCCGCCGGGTGCGGCGCTGTTCCAGTTCCCAAACCATCGCCTGCATCAGGTGTTTGACTTCTTGCAGTTCCTCCGGCGTCAGGTCGGCGAAATCCTTCTGGCGCAGCACCTCGCGGGCGCTGTAGGTATACACGGTATCAATAACCGGCTCTTCCGACTCCTTCTCCGAACCATCGCCCTGGGCCTCTGACCCCACCGGCTCCAACTCTTCCGGCTTCGGTTGGGGCGGCTTTTTCAGGAGTGTGCCCAGGTCCATTTCCAGCAATTCGGTTTCGTCGCGGGCCTGCCAGAACAAATCAAAGGCTCGATTGAATAATTCCAGGTGTTCGTAACGGCTGACCAGGATGGTCTGGGCCGTACTCTTGAAATCCTCGCGCCGGCCCATGTTAATGTGCTTCAACCCTTCCACCAAGTCGAGGATTTGGGTCGGCGTGACCTTGATCCCCAAGGCCCGCAGCATCCGCCCAAACAGAACCATATTGCGCAGCAGGTGGCCGTGTCCCGGCCCCAGCGGCTCAAGGGAGATTTCCTGGCTGTCGGGGTTAATAATTGCCTTAGCAGTCTGCATTGGGTAATCTGTAGATAGTGGATAGAAGATAGTCAGTCTATCTACCCTCTACTATCTACCATCTTCCATCTTCTATCATCGGTTCTTCGCGTTGGCCATAATTCGCTGGGCTACTGCCCCCTGGACGTGTTGAATATCGTCCTGGTACTTGAGCAAGACGCCCAGGGTGTCGTTGATGACCTCATCGCTCAAATCCTCCCGATCCAGTGCCACCAGCGCGGCAATCCAGTCGAGGGTTTCGGCGACGCCGGGAAGCTTGTAGAGGTCTTCACGGCGCAATTCCTGCACAAACAAAACAACTTCGCGGGCCAGGCGCTCCGGCGCTTGGGGAACCTTGGCCAAAACAATATTGTACTCTTTCTCGAACGAGGGGTAATCAATCCAGTGGTACAGGCAGCGCCGCTTGAGGGCATCGTGAATTTCACGGGTGCGGTTGGAGGTGATGATCACTACGGGCGGCTGCTCGGCCTTGATGGTCCCGATTTCCGGCACGGTAATCTGAAAGTCAGACAGCACTTCCAGCAAAAAGGCTTCAAACTCCTCGTCGGCCCGATCGAGTTCATCCACCAGCAGCACCGGCTCGATACCGTCAAATTGCTCGATGGCTTGCAGCAGCGGCCGCTTGAGCAAAAACTCCGGGCCAAAGATCTTTCTGAGTGCGGTCTGTTCGTCCACCCGCCCGGCGGCTTCAAGGAGGCGAATTTCGAGCATCTGGCGGGTGTAATTCCACTCGTAAACGGCGGTATTCACGTCCAGCCCTTCGTAGCACTGCAAGCGGATGAGCCGGCGGTTGAGCATGGCCGCCAGCACTTTGGCGATTTCCGTTTTGCCCACCCCGGCTTCCCCTTCCAAAAAGAGAGGCTTGCCCAGCTTCAGGGCCAAAAAAATGGCGGTCGCCAGGCTCCGGTCGGCAATGTAGAGCTGTCCTTTCAGGGTTTCCTGGATCTGATCAATGGACTCGATTTGCGGATTTTTGTTCAAGAAGACGCCTCCAAAGGAATTATGATAGCGGGATTTTACCGTCCTGCCTTGTTTATGGCAAGTGACTCAAGCTCTGTGTAGGGCCGCCTGGACAGATCTTAAGGCTGTGGTGAAAGAAACCCCAACAGAAGAGTCACCGAGGACCGCTTTGTAACCCCCATAAATCGCGTGTCCCGCTTGCAGCCAAAAACAATCCACCACGGCAAAGCCAGCGGCCTTGAGCCAGGTTAACTGCTCAAACAGGGACGAGGGTTTATCAAACGGGTCGGGGAAACGATAATGGTTCCATTCAGTCTTGACAAACTGCTCAAATAACTGCCGGGAGCCGGTTTTGGCCAGGGCCTGCGCTTCTGCCGAACGATCCCAGGTGGCGGCAAACAGCTCGCCCGCTTCGGGCCGCTGCGGCTGGATCAGGTCCGCAATGAGCAAAACTCCCTGCGCCGAGAGACGCTCATAAATGGCGGCAAACAGACGCTGCTTTTGCTCGCCATCCAGATGATGCACGACCAGCGACGATACAATACAATCAGCGCCTTCCAGATGCGACAACCAATCGCCGCTGTTCAAGTCGAACGGTTCAACCAAGGCGCGTGAACCAAAATCGCTGAGACGGGCGGCGGCCTGGGCGCGCATCTCCGCTGAGCCGTCGAGCGCGACAACCTGGGCCTGGGGGAAACAATCCAGCAGTGCGTGCGAGAGAAAACCCTCACCGCAGCCCAATTCGACGGCACGAAAGGAGTCGGCCTGAGAAAAGGGTAACAGGGTCAGCAGCGCCGAAATTTGTTCTTCACGGGCGGGCACAGCCACGGCGGCAATTTCCTGGTACAGCCTGGAGTCGGCTTCAGTCCACTGTTGGATCGGGATAATTTCTTTGGTTTTTCGGACCTGCGCTTCCCGAATCGGCTGCAAGGCGCGGTTGACCCGGACCAGGTCAAAGACTTCGGGGTCAAAGTCACCACCATAAGGCTCCACTATCTCGCGATGCTCCGGGTGACGCGGATCTTGTAGAATTTCCAGCAGGTTGGTGTATTCCCAGATCCCGCCGCACTCCTCCGGCGGACAAGCGCGCTGACCGGCCCGGCAAATGGGATATTGGACGCCCGGCTTCGGCGCTAAAATTTTTTCCACTTTAACGACATGCTGCCAATCGTCGGCCAAATCATAAAGATAGATAAATCTACTGCCCTCCGTCCCGGCGACCTGGCTCAGGCGAACCTCATGAGCCGAGCGCACCGTTGCGTCCGCGAAGACATCACCCAGCGGGCCGTACATAGCGCCGTCAATGATAAAACGGTAACTGTGGTAGTTGCCCCAGCCCATCACAATTTGCAGGACCCGGTGGAATTCGTCCAGCCGGATGTCGCCGCTCACTTGAATTTTCCGCCAAATCGGCGGGATAAGGCCCTTAAGCGAGACTTTGCATTGATAGATCTGCCTCTGATCAGTTTGACTTGATGTCACCATGGATTTCCCTCAAAACCTTTCAGCATTGAGTAAAGCCCGAATTTGTCCGGGTAGCATCTTACTCCTCCCCCAGCTTGACCTCGCGCAGCGCCTCCAACTGATCCTGGAGCAGGCGCACCTCCTCGTCCACATCGGCGGAGAGGCGGCTGGTATCGGCCACGTGGCTGGTGGATTGGCCGGTGAGGATTTGGGAGTAGATGGTGCCCAGCAGGGAGAGAGTGCTCTCGATTTGAATTTCGGCCCGTTTAACCGTATTTTGCAATTGGTCGAGCGAAGCGAGCTGTTTGCGCCGGTTGGCCAGTGTCCGTTCGAGTTGGGTGCGAATGAGCGGGTCGGTTTCGCGGCCCAACCGGGCTTCCAGGTCGGCGATGGCCGCCGGCACAGCCTTAATATCCCGGCGAATGATCTCGTCCTGGCTCAGTTTGCCAATCCGCTCCACCAAATCCTGAATGGTGTCGGTCCAGGTATCGAGCTGCCCGGCCAACTGCTGTAAATGAGGCCGCTGGCCCGGCTGGGCCGCCGATTTGATGGCCTGGTCAAGCTGCATTTTATAGGCCCGAGTTTGTTGGAGGTAACCTTCCAGGCGGGCGTGGTCATCGGCTAACTCTGGTTTAACTTTTAATTGAAGCCAAATCAACCACAATCCTCCCCCCAGGGCGACCAGCCACGGCAGCCACCCAAATCGGGGTGAGTGAGAAAAATAAACCAGGACCATAGAGATGGCTACCAGTAAGAGGTACCATCCCAGATTTATCAGTAATTTACGCCAGCGGGGACTAACATCCTCCATAATCGCCTTAGACTACCCTTGTTGGTTGCTAATCAACGGAATAACAGGCTGTCCCTTGAGCGTTCCATTGCTTCTAGATAGGTCTGGCCTATGCTCGACCGCCGCAGCCTCGTCAAGCGGCATAATCACTGCGACCTCATCGCAACTGTGGAACTTGGGGCAGAAGACACAGTCCTTTTGGACTTTGCGCGGCAGGTGCTCGATCCGGGTCATCTGAAAGCCGGTCTTCAGAAAAAAGCCGGGCTTGCGGGTCAGGGCAAAAACACGGGGCAGATCCAGCGCCCGCGCCTCATCTAGCAATTGGGCCACAATTGCCCGGCCAATGCCATAGCCCTGGTAAGCCGGGTCAATCACCAGCGAGCGGATTTCGGCCAGGTCGCCCCACATGATGAGCAGCGACCCCATCCCCACTAGCTTATCATCAATCTCAGCTACCACCCAATCACGGATGGATTGGTACACCTCGGCCTCCATTCGGGGCAAAATCTCCGCCTGCTTGGCATATTCATTCAACAGCGGCATCATCCGCGGTACATCCGTTAATCGGGCTTTGCGAACATTGATCACGATTAATTATCCCCTTTTGTTCGACAGTCCATCGTCTTTCCTATTGCGGAAACGAAGAGCGAGGAGACGATAATTCTTTTCTTCGCATCCTCGCCTCACCTCTCCTCGCCTCACCCCACCGCCGTCACGGTTTTCGACAGCCGCTCGATCAGCATATCCAGCTCAGCCCGGGTGATGGTCAGCGGCGGCAGCAGGCGGACAACTCTTTCGCCAGCCACCAGAATAATCAGGCCGTGATTACGCGCTTCGGCCACGATTTCGGCCGCCGGTATCTCTGACAAGAGGCCCCACATCAATCCCCGTCCACGCCTGCCCGCCAGCAGCGGCGATTGAGCGACCACTGTAGCGAGCTTTTCGCCCAGGTAATCCCCTTTAGCCTTAACTTCGGCTAAGAAGTGAGGCTGATTGATCTGGTTAAAGACAACCCTGGCCACACTGCACACCAGCGGCCCGGCGGCAAAGGTACTGCCGTGGTCGCCGACCTCCAGCGTCTCGGCGACAGCCTGGGTAAGCAGCACCGCCCCTATCGGCAGGCCGCCGGCCAGCGGCTTGGCCAGGGTCATGAGGTCGGGCGTGACCCCATAATTTTCATAAGCCCACAGCTTACCCGTCCGCCCCAGGCCGCACTGGATCTCGTCGAAGATGAGCAGCGCGCCCCTTTCATCACAAAGCGCCCGTAGTCCCGTCAAAAATTCTGGCTCCGCCGGGGTAACGCCGCCCTCCCCCTGCACCGGCTCGACAATCACCGCCCCGATCTGTTCCGTAATAACCTGGCGGGCGCTGTCAAGGTTGTTAAACTCGGCAAACGTAACGCCGCCGATGAGCGGCTCAAAGGGCGCCCGGTATTTGACCGTCGCCGTAACGGCCAGCGCGCCCATCGTCCGCCCGTGGAAAGAGCCGCTAAAGGCGACAATGCCGGTTTTGTCGGGGCGGCTGGTGGCGCGGGCATATTTTCGGGCAAATTTGAGCGCGCCCTCGTTCGCTTCCGTGCCGGAATTGCAGAAGAAAACCCGGTCGGCAAAGGAGGACTCACACAGGTCGCGGGCCAGGAGGGCCTGCGGCGCGGTATGGTAGAGATTCGAGCTATGGATCAGTCCTTCAGCCCCTTGCCGAATCGCCTCAATCACCGCTTCATGGTGATGTCCCAGCGCCGTCACGGCAATCCCTGCCCCGGCATCCAAATATTGGCGGCCTTGCGCGTCGTACAGCCATGAACCCTCGCCGCGCTCCAGCACGAGGTCGGGACGTTTGTAAGTTTGCAATAAGTACTGCTTTTCCAGGGCAATGATCTCTTGGGTGTTGATAGTCATAAGTTTTCCCCCTGCTCAAAGTTTTTGGACATGTTGCGTGTTTCATAAAAGTCACTACGCCATATACCGTTATTCCGAGGTAATTATCGTTCCCGTTCCCGCTTCCAGCCCGGCCAGGTTGGTAATTCTGACGGCTTGCACACCGGCGGCCACGGCCTCGGTGGCCGCGCGAACTTTGGGAATCATCCCGTTGACAATGGTCTTTTCGGCAATCAACGCCTCCACCTCGGCGGCAGTCAAACGAGCCAGCAGTTCACCCTGCCGCAGCACCCCAGGAACATTAGAGACAAAAACCAATATCTCGGCGGCCATCGCCCTGGCGACGGCCATGGCCACGTGGTCGGCATTGACGTTGAAGATGCTGCCATCAGGCCCGTAACAGATGGGCGACAACACCGGCGTAATGCCTTCTTCCAGCAAATGTTTAAAAACTTCGGTGCGGACAAAAGTGACCCGGCCCACCTGGCCCAAATCACCCTGGGGATGGTACAGCTTTTCGACTTTGATCGAGGCCCGGTCCACCCCGGACATGCCAAAGGCATCCACCCCGGCTGCCACCAGCGACGCCACCAGCCGCTTGTTGACCCGGCCGGCCAGCACCATTTTGACCACTGCCAGCGACTCAGCATCGGTTACGCGCAGACCGTCAATATATTGCGGCTCAATGCCTAATTTTTCCTGCAATTCCCTGATTTCTTTGCCGCCCCCATGCACCAGAATGGCCGGCGTTTCCAGCGCTGCCATCACCTGACCCAGGTTAGCAACAAAGGTTGGATCGTCGAGTTCATTGCCCCCAATTTTAATTACGTGCACAACATCCCTCCCATCCAACTGTAACAACAAACCGCAGTAGTGAATAAGAACTGCGGTCAGCGGTCGGTGGTCAGCGGTCATCATTCAAATTAGACCGCTTGTCTCTTCCAAATCAAACATAATATTAAAATTCTGGACCGCCTGTCCGGCGGCGCCTTTGCCGAGGTTGTCTATGGATGAGCAAATAATCAGTTGGCGTGGGTGAAGCCAGGTGACCGACAGGACAGCCAGGTGGGTGCGCTGAGTGTGGGCCATTGTCGCCAGTTGGCCCGCCGGCAGCACCCACACCAGCGGCTCGGCGGCATAAGTTTCGGCGTAGAGGCTCTGGGCCGCCGCTGCCGGCAGATCATCGGCCAAAGAAACGTAAACGGTAGACAGCATCCCCCGGCTAACCGGCACCAGATGCGGCGAGAAGATGAGCTTGTCGCCGGGACCGCCCAGATTGGCAATGGTCTGGGCCATCTCCGGCACGTGGCGGTGGCTTTGCCCAATATTATAGGGCGACAAATTCTCGTTGACCTCAACAAAATGGACCTTGAGGGTGGGCTTGCGCCCGGCCCCGCTGACCCCGCTCTTGCTGTCGGCAATGATCGGCGCTGAGGCATCGAGCAGTTCGGTCTTGAGCAAAGGGTAGAGGGCCAACAGCACACTGGTCGGGTAGCAGCCGGGATTGGCCAGCAGATTCGTCTCACGAATCCTGACCCGATTGATCTCGGGCAGCCCGTAAACTGCTTCGGCCAAG
This sequence comes from Anaerolineales bacterium, assembly GCA_015075185.1. Classification (GTDB taxonomy): domain Bacteria; phylum Chloroflexota; class Anaerolineae; order 4572-78; family J111; genus DSQQ01. The sequence goes on from JABTUW010000002.1 coordinate 628,000, forward strand.
AGCGCCGGGGCCTCGTGGGGCAGGCCATACCATTTTTGATACAGCGCGGCATTGGTCAAACGAAAATCAGCCGACAGGTCAATTACCCGCACCCCCGCCTGCCGCGCCGCGATGACGGTCGGCATGCTGGCCCCGTGCGGCAGGCAGCAAAATACGGCGTCCACATTGGCCAAAGGGGCCTCGGACAGGGGCGTCAAGGGCAGGTCCCAGGCTACGGGGTACAGGTCACTCAACTTTTGCCCGGCCGCACTTTCAGAAGTAGCAAAAACGATCTCCACCGCCGGATGTTTTCTCAAAACTGCCAGAGTTTCAAACCCGGTGTATCCACTTGCGCCAAAAACACCTACTTTTATCATGGATCTCACTCACTTAATGAGTAGAAAAGTAGTCAGTAGCCAGTAGTCAGAGAATATCCCCTTTCTACCGACTACCGTCTACTGTCTACTGTCTACCGATTACCAACAAAAAAGCCGACCCCGTATGTCTGGAGTCGGCTGCGGAGCCGCTTGGAAGAAGACAAAAGCCCACTATCCAGACATCGGGTCTGGTTAAGTACGAGGCTCCTGTCATTCAAGGGAAAATAATCATCTCAACACGTTAAAATTTAGGTTCAGGCGAGGTTTAGCACAGTTAGAGCGACCTGTCAAGTAGGTTGCAGGTTCGGTTTCTCGCCCGTTTGTGAGTCCAAAACTCGCTGGTACACCTCAATCGTCAATCCGGCAATGCGCGGCCAGTTGAACAACATCTCAACCGACTGGCGCGCTTTCAGGGCGTGATTGCGGGCCCCGTCCGGGTTATTGAGCGTGTGTACGATGCCCCAGGCGATTGAAGCGGCATCATCCGGGTAGACGGTAATGCCAGTATCCAGATGCTTCACCATTTCGGAAAAGCCGCCGACGTCACTGACCACAATGGGGCACAGCAACGCCATCGCTTCCAGCGCCACAATCCCAAAAGGTTCGTAGAGGCTCGGGAAAACGGCGCAGGCCGCCGTCCGGAAGAGGTGGTTGCGGTCTTCATCGGAAATGAAGCCGACAAAATTGACCCGATTGGAAACCTGCAAACGGGCCGCTTCCTGCTTGAGATTGTCAGCCTCAGGTCCCTTCCCGGCAACCAAAATTCGAGCGTTGGGATGCTCGGCCAGCACGCGAGGCGCTGCCTGCACCAAGCGGTGGACCCCTTTCTCAAAAACCAGGCGAGAAATAGTAAAAATAATCTGATCGTCCGGATCAGCATATTTGGTCCGGAAAGCGGACAACTCTTGCGGGCCATACCCATTGCGCACGTCGGTTAGATTAACCGCGTTTGGCACTACTTCTAGCTTGCTCGTCGGAGCGCCGAATAGATTTTGAATTTCATGGTACATATAGTGGCTGCACACAATCACCTGCGAAGCTTCGGCAATTAAACTGTGTTCGGCCCTATCTATAGCCCATTGCAAAGAACTCCCCAGATGGCCCCGGACTCGCCCTCGCTCTGTGGCGTGGATGGTAGCCACCAGGGGAATATTCAAAGCTTGTTTTAGGGCAATACCGGCAAAGCTGGTCAGCCAGTCATGAACATGAATTAAATCAAAAGGACCGGTTGTGGCGCTGACCTGCCGGACATAATCAGCCAGGACCTGGTTTATTTCACGCGCCTGCTGATGAATATCAGTCGCCTCGACCTCCATCGTCGGGGCAAAGACTCGATGTACCGTCATCCCATTTTCAACCGTAACCCCTGCGTTTTGCTTATTAGTTGTAGGTGTCACTACATGCACAGTCAGCCCTTTTTGCACCAGGGCCGGGGTCAACTCTGCTACATGGCGACCTAACCCGCCTACCACATTGGGCGGAAATTCCCAAGAAAGCATTAAAATTTGCATCGTATACCTCCTAGCGTGGAGAGAGCAGCACCCCCGGATAGGCTGTCTCCGTCATTCGATAAACCCATACCGGCGCATTGATTCGTTCTCCCCGCCGATCAAAAGCAATCTCGCCGCTCAGACCCTGGCGCTGCACGGTCCCAATGACCGCGCTCACTTGAGCGCGCAAAGGCATCTGGTTAGCGGCCAGACTCTGCTCCAGAGCATCTAACAGCACTTGAGCTGCATCATAAGCCAGCACCGCTCGCGGACCGGGCGGAAACCCGGCCAGTGCTTGATAAGCTTCGACAAAGGCCGGGGCCTCATCAAGCTGGCGTGGGGCAGGGCCGGGCGAGACAAAGATGAAACCCTCGGCGGCAGCCTGGGCCACTTGCACGGTTTGTAGGCTGCCCGTCTCCACCTGACCTAAAACCGGCAGGGTTTTCCCTGCCTGGCGCAAGGCGACCAAAATCTCCCCGGCGGTCACCCCTTCTGCCCTCACGGCCAGCGCCTGGACTGAAGCAGGAATTGCGGTGACATCAGGCTCAATTATTTCTGTTATAGAGTTTAAACCCAAATCTCGGCCTATCGTTTCGAGGCGAGCCTCGGTTTCAGCCAGATTAGCCGCCACACTGACCACCCCGCTCCGATCTGACTCTAGAGCAGCAGCGCTCCAGGGAATGACCAAAGCCAGGTTGGCTTGCCGGTATACTGGCAAAGCGGCCTGAGTTGTCGCCGCTGAAAAATGGCCAATCACCCCGACCACATCCGGGTCGGCGCTGAGCGCCCCGGCTTGCTTTTCGGCCTCTAGCGAATCGTCAAAATCGTTGAGCGCCACCAATTCTACGCGATAACCGCCAACTCCTTGCGCGGCATTGCGCTCCTGAAGGGCTAATTTGACCCCAAACAGGGCCTCATACCCCAGCGGGCGGTGCAAGCCTTCAAACGGAGCCACCAGGCCAATCTTTAAGGTTGGCGGCGGGCTGACAGCTCCGGCGCCCATACAAGCCGGCAAGCTGAACAGAACCAGCAAAAAAACAAGAATAACTTTCCCCAAGATATAAAAACACCCTATTTGCTCATACTACCCGAAATTGACTCAAGAATCCAGATGACATCTGTCTCATTTTTGTTACCTCTATCGTCTCAACTCCCATGGATTCATTATAACATGCGAATATTTGAAAGTAGTTTGAGTCATTGCTTTTAGCCCCTGACAACTTTCTTATGGTATAATCAGTCCGTTATTACGGCTTTTGTAACCCCAAGAGACAAATCCTTTAAATATAACCGTGAATTTTACCACAAATCACGCCATTTTACCATTAATTTCTTTTTAAAAATGTCCGCACTAACTCTCCTGATTATCTTAATTGTCCTGGCCCTGGTGTTTGATTTTCTCAACGGTTTTCACGATAGCGCCAACATCGTCGCCACGATGATCTCGTCGCGGGCAATGACGGCCAGAGCCGCCTTGACCCTGGTCGCTATCGCCGAGTTTGCCGGGCCGTTTATTTTAGGCGTGGCGGTGGCCAAAACGGTGGGTACCGAGGTGGCCTTACCCCAGGCTATCACCATCGCCGTCGTCATGGCCGCTTTGCTCAGCGCCAGCCTCTGGAATCTCGTCACCTGGTATTTCGGCATCCCTTCCAGCTCCTCGCACGCCCTGATTGGAGGTATTTTGGGCGCAGTGGCGTTCAGCTCTGGCATCGAGGCAATCCGCATGGCCGGAGTCTGGAAAGTGGCCCTGGCCCTCTTTATCTCGCCGCTCCTGGGATTTGTGGCCGGTCTGCTGCTGATGTTACTAACTCTTTTTTTGGTTCAGGGCGCAACCCCCAAAGCCAATGTTTTTTTTAAACAGGTCCAGATTCCCACTGCTGTTGGCCTGGCTTTGAGTCACGGTGGCAACGACGCTCAAAAAACAATGGGAGTCATCACCCTGGGACTGCTGGTTCTCGGCTTCCAGCAAGATTTTGTGGTACCCTGGTGGGTTATTTTGCTCAGCGCCACGGCGATGGCCGCCGGTACGGCCACCGGCGGCTGGCGGATTATCCACACCCTGGGCGGCAAATTTTATCGCATCCGCCCCATCCACAGTTTTGCCTCTCAATTGACCTCGGGGTTGGTGGTGCTGGGCGCTTCACTGCTGGGCGGGCCGGTTAGCACCACCCAGGTGGTCAGTTCGGCCATCCTGGGCGTGGGGGCGGCCCAGCGCCGGTCGCAGGTGCGCTGGGGCGTCATGACCGACATCCTGGTCGCCTGGCTGTTGACCATCCCCGCCGCCGCCATCGTGGCCGCGCTGCTTTATTTTCCACTCAAATTCCTGACAGAATAGAGGCGTCTGATGGGTATCAGTGCTTTTTTCAAACGCAACAAAGAAGATAAATTCGTCGAGCTGCTCATCCAGCAGAGTGAAACCACCGTTGAGGGCGTGAAGCTCATGGAGAGCAGTCTCAACCGGCCCGACGCCGATGCCCTGGATCAGATGCGGGCCAAGGAGTACGAGGCCGACGAAATCCGGCGCATTCTCATTGACGAACTGCACAACACGTTCATCACCCCCTTTGACCGGGAGGACATCTTCAATCTGTCGCTCCACATTGACGAAATGATTGATTATGCCCTGACTACCCTGGAAGAGATGAGCATGCTCAAAGTAAGCGCCGACGAGCATCTCCAGACCATGGTTTCATTGGTGCGGCAGGAAGCCGAGGAACTGGCAATGGCCATGCACCGGCTCAGCGCCAACCCACGCGTGGCTGGCGACCATGCCCGCCGGGCCAAAAAGCTGGAAAACGAGGTGGATCACCTCTACCGTGTCGCCGTCGCCGATCTCTTTACCAAGCCCAAGGATTTCAAGGAACTGATGGCCATGCTTCGCCGCCGTGAAATCTACCGCCACGTCTCGAACATGTCAGATCGGGCCGATGCTGCGGCCAATTTGTTTGGCATGGTGGTGATGAAATTGACGTAACAGTCTGGCTGCTCTTTGGCAGCCAACTGCCGCCAGCGGTTAAATCCATCCGAACCATGATCGGAGTCCAGAGTGTAATTTGGATTCCGCTTTACAAGAAGGATAGGAGGTTCATGCTGCAACTCATCCCGGCTCTGGCCCACTCAAATCCTGCCTTGATTATTTTCGACAAAGATGGGACGCTCATCCACTTTGAGGCTATGTGGGGGGCCTGGGCCGTTGACCTGGCCCAGAAATTGGAGGCCATCACCGGGCGTTCAATGGCCGAACGGCTGTATAAAGCCTTGGATTTCTACGCCGACACCGGCCAGATTGCCCCCCATGGCGCCCTTTCGGTGACGCCAATGGCTGGCCTGCGCCTTTTGACCATTCAGGTTTTGGTGGGTGATATGGGCCTCTCGCCCGTCGCCGCCGAGGCTGCCGTAGCCAAAGTCTGGCGAACTCCCGACCCGGTCGCCACGGCTCACCCCCTGGCCGATCTCGGCACTCTATTCGCGGTATTACGAGCACATGGCATTCAAATCGCCGTTGCCACCAGCGATGACCGTGCCCCTACGGCGGCTACCCTGGCCAAACTCGGCCTGGCCGAGTCTGTCACCGCGCTGGCCTGCGGCGACGACGGCATCCCCATCAAACCGGAGCCGGACATGGTCTTGACTCTCTGCCGGACACTGGGTGTTCCCCCGGCCAAAACCGTTGTGGTCGGCGATAATGTGGCCGATTTGCAGATGGGTCGTGCTGCCGAGGTGGGTCTGGTCGTCGGCGTGCTGTCCGGGGTAAGCTCCGCAGAAATTTTGGGGCCGCATGCGGATATTGTGCTGCCCTCGGTGGCAGACTTGGTTGAGTAGTTCTGGCTAGTGTGGTATAATTGAGCCAAACATAACATAATCTTGGGGAGAGGGAGTTTTATGACACTCAGAAACTTCAGTTTAAATCTCGATGAGGCAACTTACCAGGCGGTCCTGGCGCGCGCCCAACGAGAGGGCAAAACGCTGGAACAGCTCGTGGCCGAACTGGTCAAGACTTACGCCCAGGGCGGGCCGAGCGGCCCCCTAACGACTTACACCGTTCAGCGCGGCGACACCTTGAGCCGCATTGCCCGCACCGTTTACGGGGACGCCTATCAATACCCGCTTATCCAAAAAGCCAACAATCTTAGCGATCCCGGCCAGATTTGGGTCGGCCAGGTATTGGTCATCCCCTCCCTGGCTGCACCCACCCCTGCTCCCGCGCCGACACCAGCTCCCCCTGCCCCGCCGCCTCCAGTACCCGCGCCAGCTCCGGCGCCGGTTCCGCCGCCACCCCCTACGCCGGTTCCACCGCCTACCCCTGCTCCGGCTCCGGCGCCCTCCCCTCCCATGCCTGCACCGGCTCCCGCACCCGTGGTGGATCCATGCGCGCCCATTCCTAATGTTAATTACGGCACCCTGCCAATTGTCGGCCCACCCGCCGATCGCCCCGCCGATAAACATGCCGACCTCAACCTGGCCCTGCGTAGTTTTTCACCCACGGCCGGCAGGTTGAGCCTGATTGACATGGCCGGGGCCACCGACAGCCGCGCGCCTCAATTAGCCGATCTTTTCAACGACAAGCGGACGGGGGTGCTGATGAGCGTCTACAGCGTCAACAAGTGGAACTGGGAACCTCAGCCCAGCCCCGGCAAGCGCGGCGGGCCGATTACCGATTTTGAAGTGACCCTGGCCGGCTTTGAAGTGGAACCCGGCGAGACCATCCACGTGCCGGGTGCGGGCTACGATATTGGTCAGGGCAACCAGGTGCTGGTCCTTTACGCCGATCCCAACCGTATCACCTTGAAGTACACCGGCGAAGACAGTGTGGTCAACGGCTACGCCATCCACGTCGAGGGGATCTGCGTGGAACCACGCTTGCTGGATTTGTACAACCGGATGAACGCGGCCGGGCGGAGACAGTTGCCCGCCTTGCGCGCCGGCCAGCCCTTTGGCCGCGCTCGCGGTGTGGAGATTCAGGTGGCGATTCGCGATACCGGCAAATTCATGGACCCGCGCGTGCGCAAGGATTGGTGGCGAGGACGGTAGTTATAGCCAGCGTGCTAAAGGTCTTTACAAAGTCTGAGCGAATCGTAAATAGCGGCGTGGATGTTGCGGCTGGCAACCGCATCGCCGACGCGAAATAGCTGGTAGGTTCCCATGGGGTTATTGGCCAGCGTTTGGGGCCGGCCTGCAATCAGCGCCTCGATATCCACCTCGCCCAGATTGGATGAGCCATCCTTCAGTTCAAAATACAGATCGGCCACCGGCAGCGAGCCGTGTTCGACCACCACCTGGTCTACCACGCGCTCAACGGTGGATTTGTTGTACTCATTGTAAAGGGTCGCCACCAGCTTATCGTCTTGCCGCTGCACGGCGGTCAGGCGGTAGTTCAGCGTGAGGGTGACGCCCCGGTCATAAAAAACCTTGAGATAGGCCGGGTAACTGGTCCCGCCGATTTCCTGGGCCACCATCCGGTCCGGCGTGACCAGCTCCACTTTGGAGCCGCTTTCGGCCATAAACTCGACACAGGAATAACTTTCGTAATTGCCGTGGTCGTCAAAAAATAACACGTTCGCGGCCGGTTTAGCATAGCCGCTTAAAATATCCCAGGAACTGACAACTAAATCGGCTCCGGTGGGCAAAAAACTGGTATTGGGCAGTCCACCCGTAGCCACAATAACCACATTCGGCTTTTCGGCCAGCACATCAGTCGCTTGAGCGTAGTGGTTCAGGCGGACATCCACCCCCAGCCGTTTGACCTGCTGGTAAAGCCACCCGGTAATACCGATAATATCCTGGCGTCGGGGAGCGCGGGCGGCAATTTGTACCTGGCCGCCCGGCTCGCGGTTGGCTTCAAACAAGACCACCCGGTGGCCCCGCTCGGCGCAGACCCGCGCCGCCTCCAATCCAGCCGGTCCGGCCCCCACCACGACCACCCGGCGAGGCTGGCCCATCGCTCTGGAGATGATGTGAGGCATAGTTTCTTCGCGGCCGGTGGCCGGATTGTGGATGCAGAGCGCCTCCCGGCCGATGTAGATGCGGTCAATGCAGTAGCCCATCCCCACACAAGGCCGGATCTGGCTCTCCTCGCCGCGCTCAATTTTGGCGACAATGTAGGGGTCGGCCATATGGGCGCGGGTCATACCGACCATATCCACGATGCCGACGCTAACCGCGTGGCGAGCGGTGGCCACATCGGCGATGCGGGCGGCGTGGAAAAGCGGGATGTCAATTTCTTCGCGGAGGGCGGCGGCCAGCGACAGGTGGGGCGCGCTCGGCGTGCCCATGTTGGGGATGACGTGCGACAGGGCTTCGTCGCTGGCAATGAAGCCTTTGATGATGTTCACAAAGTCGAGCATCCTGGTAGCGACCAGGCGGCGGGCGATTTCGGCACAGTCGGCAAAGGTCAGCCCGCCTTCGACGCTCTCATCGCCGGACATACGGATGCCGACAATAAATTCATCGCCGACCTGCCGGCGGATTTCGGCCAGGGTCTCCAGGCTGAAGCGCATGCGGTTATCCAGGCTGCCGCCATATTCGTCTACGCGGCGGTTGACCAGCGGCGTCCAGAAGCTGTCGAACAGGTGGCCGTAGGCTTCGATCTCGACGCCATCGAGGCCGCCCTCTTTGCAGCGCCGGGCTGCAGCCCCATAGGCTTTGATGACCCGCTTAACGTCGGCAATTTCCATCTCTTTGGGAAAAGAGCGGTGCGCCGGCTCGCGGACGCTGGAAGGAGCAATAGTTGGCAGCCAGTTTTCGGTATCCCAGTAGGTGCGCCGGCCCATGTGGGTAATCTGGCACATGACGGCTGCACCGTGGCGGTGGATGCGCTCGGCCATCTCTTGAAAATAAGGGATAATCGCGTCATCCCCCACGTAAATTTGCCCAAAGGCCGCCGGAGAGTCGGGAGCGATGTTGGCCGAGCCGCCAAACATGGTCAGGGCCACGCCGCCCTTGGCCTTTTCTTCCTGGTAAAGCTGGTAGCGCAGTTTGGGTTTGGCCTCTTCCGCATAGGAGGGTTCGTGGCTGGTGCTGAGGATGCGGTTTTTCAGCCGTAGGTGTTTTAATTGAAAGGGTTGGAGGAGGGGATCGGTTTGAGCCATCAGTATACCTCCTTCAGAAACAACAGTTTTTTACTCGTATTGCAGAAAAACGGAAGACGCGCCACACAACACGAGACATTTACCCACTTCGTGCTTTTCTAATCGCCTCGCTGATGGCCGGGACCACCTGGTGCAGGTCGCCGATGACGGCGTAGTGGGCTTTGGCAATGATCGGCGCTTCGGGGTCGTTGTTGATGGCGATAATATTTTTGGAGCCTTTACAGCCAACATAATGTTGGATCGCCCCGCTGATGCCGCAGGCAAAGTAGACTTCCGGGGCAACCCGTGAGCCAGTCTGCCCGACCTGATCGGCGTGGGGACGCCAGCCCTCGTTGGTAACGGCCCGCGAGCAGCCAACCGCACCGTTGAGCAGGGCGGCTAGCTCTTCCAGACTTTCAAAGCCCTCGGTACTGCCCACGCCGCGCCCGCCGCTGACCACCACCCGGGCATCGGTCAGCGAGACCTTGTCCCTGGCCGACTCCACCCGCGAAACAACCCGCACCCGGAAATCCTTGTCGCTCAGTGCCGGTGTGACCGGATTCAGAGCCACCTCCCCGGCCCCAGGAACCCCCTCCGCCGGGATGACATGCGGCGCTACGGTCAAAAGTTTGGGCTGGCCGTGCAGGCGGGCCTCTTCCAGCAGACTGCCGCCCCAGCGCACCCGCGTCACCCGGTAGTTCTCGCCCGGCTGGACTTCGGTGCAGTTAGCGGCCAGGGGGAGATCGCTTTTGGCGGCCAGGTGGGCCAGCACCTCGTTGCCCCGGTCGGTGCCGGCAGCCAGCACTGCCTGGGGTTTTTCTAACCCGATGAGTTGGATGAGGCTCTGCGCCCAGGCTTCCGGAGCGTAGTCGTCCAAGCGCTCGTGCTGCACCAGGTGAACCCTGGCGACGCCATAAGCCGCCGCTTCTTGGGCCAAACTCCGCCCGCTTTCACCGACGATCACGGCTTCCAGCGGCGTGTCCAGTTCCCCAGCCAATTTTCGGGCCAGGGTCAGCATCTCCCACGAGGCTTTATGCGGCTTGCCGCGGTCGTGTTCAATGAGTCCCAGAATCATAACACCCCCGCTTTCTTCAGAACTTCCACAACTTTGGGCGCGGCTTCCGGCCCGCGGCCCAAAATTTCTGCGCCTTTGTGCTGTTCAACCGGCGTTTTGAGCCGCACTTTTTCTAGGCCCTCAGGCCGGGGCTGGAGCTTTGTCTGTTCGATTTGAGCCTTTTTGGCCCGCAGCCGGCCCGGCAGCGAGGGGTAACGCGGCAGATTAATCCCTTCTCTGACGGTAAACGCGGCGGGCAGCGTCGTCTCGTACACCTCCCAGCCACCGGAGACTTCCCGTTTGGCTGTGGCCACACCGTTTTTTATGTCCAGCGCCTTGATGCCGGTCACACAGGGCAGGTCTAAAGTGTGGGCCACGCGAATGCCGACCTGATAGCCGCCGGAGTCAGCAGACTCGTTGCCAAAGAACAGCAGGTCAAATGGTTGCGGCTGGGCGCGGATCGCCTCGACAATGGCCTGAGCCGTGGCCTGCGGTCCCCAATCGCGGCCGTCGGTTTCCAGCAAAATGGCCCGGTCAATGCCCTGGGCAATGGCGAAGCGCAGTTGCTCCGTGGCCGGCTCCGGGCCGAGCGTCAGGACCGTCGCCGTGCCGCCGTGCGCTTCTTTCAGCCGGATGGCCTCCTCGACCGCGCACTCTTCGTGCGGGCTGATGGTAAAACCCAGGTGGCGGGTGTCAATCTCCTGCTCATCTTCGGTCAGCACAATCCTGGCCCCGGTCGCCGGGACACGTTTCACACAGACGAGTATGTTCATAGTTGCTCCCTCAAATAGGGAGTAGGGGAAAATCCCCCTTTACTCCCTACTCCTTACTCCTTACTCCCTTCTTAACGCTTCATCCGTTCATTGGTTGGGTCAAACAGCGGGGTGTTGCCGGCCACGGCCACGGTGACCGGGTAACGCCCACCCAGGTATTCCACCTGCAATGTTGTGCCCACCTGGGCATATTCCGGCGGCAAATAACCGAGCAAGATATGCTTGCCCAGCGACGGCCCGGAGCCAGCGCTGGTCACGTAAGAGCGCCGGCCTTTGCGGTCGGTGATGACCTGACCAGCCGGGGTCAAGATCGGCTCGCGGCCAAGCATGTAGCGCGGCTGGCCGGTGGCGGCGGTTGGATCGTCCAGGGTCAGAGTGCAGAGGATGGCCGCCGGTTCTTCCTCGCGGGACTTTAGATAAACCTCTTTGCCGATGAAGTCGGCGCTTTTGACCTTGGCGCGGGCCAAACCGGCCTCGACCGGGTTGTATTCCGACTCCAGCTCGTTGCCAAAGGCGCGATAGCCCTTTTCAAGGCGGGCGGTCGTACCGTACACGCCAATACCGACCGGGACGATGCCGTGAGGCTGTCCGGCCTCCCAGAGAATATCCCACAGCCGCCCGCCCTGCTCCATCGCGGTGTAAATTTCCCAGCCCAACTCGCCCACGTAGGAGATGCGGAAGGCCAGCACGCGGATATTTTCAATGACCAGTTCCCTGACCGTGCCAAAGGGGAAGCCCCCGTGCGATACATCATCCGTCGTTACAGATTGCAGCACCTGGCGAGATTTTGGCCCCCACAGCCCAATCGTACAGAGAGCCGAGGTTAAATCCTGAAGGTGAGTTTTGCCGTCGGCGGGCAGGTGGTCTTTGAACCACTTTTTGTCCACATTGCCGTAGGCGCCACCGGTAGCCACACGAATATGCTCTTCGCCCAGGCGCATAATGGTCAGGTCAGCCTTAAAGCCGCCGTGTGGGTTCAGCAGCGGGGTGTAAACGGCCTGGCCGACCGGCACGTCCATTTGATTCACGGCGACCCTCTGCACACAGTCCAGCGCGCCGGGGCCGGTAATGTCAAAAACGCAAAAGGCCGACAGGTCCACCATGCCGCCCCGGTCACGCAGGGCCAGGTGTTCGGCGTTGATGATCGGCGACCACCAGCGCGAGTCCCACTCGGCGGGGCGAGGCATGACCCGCTCGCTGTACTCGTCCAGCAGAGGTTTGTTCGACTCATACCAGTAGGGACGCTCCCAGCCAGCGGTTTCAAAAAAGACCGCGCCTAACTCTTTTTCGCGGGTATAGAAGGGGCTGAGGCGCACCCGGCGCGAAGACTCATACTGCTCGGCGGGATGGGTGATACTGTACATTTTGTTGAAGGACTCGCCGGTGCGGGCGCGAACGTGGAACTGGGTGCGAGAGTGGTCGTAAAAGCGGGCAATATCCGAGGCAGTGGCATCGCAGATTTCCGGCGCACCGTAAGTCATCCACTCGGCCACCACCCGGCCAAAGCCGGGGCCTTCCTTGATCCAGATGGCCGCGACCGACCACAGATTCTTGACTTCCGGCGTTTCGCCGATAATCGGCATGCCGTCGGGGGTCAGCGACATCAGGCCATTGATGGCGTGGCGAATGCCGACATCTTCCCGGTCAAGGATGTCGGGCATCAATTCCAGGGCAGTGGCCATACTGTCGTCAAAATCATCGGCGGTAAAGGGCAGTTCGGTCGGGCTGAGGGCGGCCTGTTCGATGGAAGGAATTTCGTCCGGTTCGTGCCATATGGGCCGGTGGGCGTAGGAGCCGATTTCGAGGTCGCTGCCGTTCTGGCGCTCATACATATTGCTGTCCACGTCGCGGATGACCGGGTACTCGATTTCACCTTTGGTCTTCTCAAAAAGCGGGATGGGGCCAACGGTGATAAACTGGTGGACCATCGGCGTGAGGGGGATATGAACGCCGGCCATGCGAGCCAGGCGCGGGCTCCAGACGCCGCAGGCAATCAGCACATACTCCGCACCGATGTAACCTTGCTTGGTCTCGACGCCCACCACACGCCCTTTTTGTACGTCAATGCCGGTCACTTCGATGTTGGAAAAGACTTTGAGAGCATCCAGTTCCATGGCCCGTTCGCGCATGAGGGTGCCGGCCCGCAGTGAGTCAACCACACCCGCGGAAGGGCTGTAAAAACCGCCCAGCACCAGATCGGTGTTGACATAGGGGACCCTCTCTTTGATTTGCTGGGGGGTGATGATTTCACCCGGCTCGCCCCACGCTTTGGCCGAAGTGACGCGGCGGGTGAGTTCCTGCATCCGCTCCGGGGTGCGGGCCAGTTCGATGCCGCCGCTCTGGGTAAAAGTGCCTAACTTCTTGTAAGTGGCAACGCTGTCCTGGGTCAGCCGGGTCATTTCTTTGGAATGGTCCACCGGGAAGATAAAGTTGGAGGCGTGCCCGGTGGAACCACCGGGATTGGGCAGCGGCCCTTTGTCAAGCAGGACCATATCTTTCCAGCCCAACTCAGCCAGATGATAGACCAGGCTGTTGCCAACAATGCCCGCCCCGATAATGACGACGCGCGCTTGGGTGGGGAGTGTATTCATAATAATCCCTCCATAAAAAATTTACGGGTTCACTGCAAATCGAATAATATCTTGAGCCGTTCTTTAACCTGCTCTTGCATTCGGGGGGATAAACTGCCAAGTTCACGACGAAGAAGTGAGGTGGTAGTTGTCATCAGGCGGTGTATTTGCAAAGTAGATGAAACACGCAGACCAGTAACAGCAAAATCAGCATCACCTGAGTCAATGATCAAATCCGTCGGCAGAGGGGATGCCGGAACACGGCTGGTGATAAAAGCCAACACAATGTGGTGATGCGGGCCAACAGGTTCGGTTAGGCAGGTTGCCGGGCGGACTTTGCTGCTAGAAAGGTCATCAAAGGGAAAAGGAACAAGATAGGTTTTATACTTCATTCTTGCACAGGCTTGCCATCGGCCAGGGTGTAAATATCTTCTTCAGGATCATTCAAAAATTCAAAAGCCGGGTTGCTGGCGGCTGCCTGTAGCCATAAGTTTTCATCTATCTCCCCAGGAGCGTATAAAACAATTACACGGACGGGGATTGGGCCTGTGATCGGCAAGGGAGCATCCAGTTTGAGTTGGTGATTCTCATCTACAATGCCAGTGATTTCGACAGCAGTCATTGTTATTTCCATAAATTACTCCACTCCTTATCTTGATGATATATGAGTGTACCCTTAAATTGAGTAAATTTAAAGTCAGACTTGTCCTAGCCAAAAGATGAAGGATGAGATGATTCCCTCTCATCCTTCATCTCTCACCTTTGCTACCCATTCACCGAAAAACTACTTTCGGGATTTATCTGCCGGTTGCGGGAATAAAAGCCCACATTTAGCTCCAGCCCGGTGTAGACAGCCTTATATTTGACCGGGTCCTGATCATGGTTCTGGCCGTTCTCGACGCGGTGAATCAGTTCCGACATCATGTAGCCAACCGGCGGGGCGTTTTTGAACTCGTGGCCGCTGGTGCCGATAGCCATGTAAAAGCCGTCCAGGTCCGATTTATCATAAATGGGCAGCCAGTCGGTCGAGACATCGTACAGGTCCACCACACCACGGGGCTGGTTGGGCACGGGCAGGTCGGGGATGCGCCGGGCCAGGCGGTAAACCTGGGCTTTCCACTGCGCATCGGTGACATTCTGATTATACTCATCCGGGTTGTCAACCCACTCTTTGGCGTCACACTCCGGGTCTTCACTGCCAACCAGGATGGTGTTACCGGCTTCGGGCCGGAAGTAGATGGCGTTGTCGCCGTCGGAGGTGTGCTTGCCACTTTTTTCAAAGTTAAAGCCTTCAGGCGAGGGGACGTGATGGACTTCGTGGCGCAAGGGTCGAGTTTTGATGTTCATGCTCTCCTCGACCCCGGCCAAGCGGTTAATAATATAGGAGTGTGGCCCGGCCACGTTGACCACGATTGGCGCGTCAACTTTGCTGCCGTCGTTCAGCGTGACGCCCTGGACCCGGTTCCCCTCTTGCCGTATCTCCACGACTGTTTTGTTAAAGAGGAACTGTCCCCCTTTACTCTCGGTGGCGCGCATGATATTGTGAGTGGCGAGTTGGGGGTCGTTGACATAGCCGGAGCCGGGGGTGAAGATAGCCCCTTCCAGGTGGCTTTCGGGCTCTTTCCAGAAGGCCTCCCCCGCTTCGGGGCGGCTGGGCGGCCAGAATTCGCCCAAAAAGTAGATGGGCATGCGCTCCTTAACGGTTTCGACATCCCACTCTTCATGCTCGACGCCCATCTGCCGGTAAAGCTCCAGCACTTTGCGCCAGTTGTGGCCTTTGCTTTTGAGCAGCAGGGTGCCGCAGTTCATGAATCTAGCCATGCCCCGCTCATCTTTAATGCCCAACCACTTTTCATAATTGCCCCAGTACTTGAAACCCTCGTAAGCCAGGGCGACCCCATCCCAAGTAGAATAGTGCGCACGGACGATGGCGCAAGAATTGATGGTTGAACCGGCCCCGGCGTCGTTGTTTTTGTCAATGTTGAGGGTTTTGTAACCTCGCTTGGCCAGCTCAAAGGCCGTCGAACAGCCAATAACTCCGGCTCCAATAATAATCGCATCTGCGTGCATGGTATCCTCCTACTACTTCTAATAGACCAATTTGGGCCGGGATGGGGAGATACGGAGATTTTTAATCCTTTTTTTATTCCCAAATCCCTAATCCCGGCGATTTTTTTTACTCGGCTGGTTCCCAAACTGAGTTCGGGAACCAGCCGACTCTTGTTTCAGCCGCTCACTTCCGGCCCAGCTCAAAGGCCCGTTTGTAAATCTGTACGTAGCTCTGGAGACTCAGATCGCGGGGGTTGCCGATGGTCTGCGGGTCTTTGTAGGCGATTTCGGCCAGCATGGGAATTTCGTCTTCGCCAAAGCCCAACTCTTGCAGACTCGGAATTTCGACATCCTCGGTCAGCTTCATGACCGCTTCCACCGCTTTTTCCGCGGCCTGCCACAGGCTCAAGCCGCGAATATCCTCACCCATCGCCACGGCAATACGGGCGAACTTCTCCGGCTCGCCTTTGAAATTGTACTCCATCACCGGGCCGAGCAGCCGGGCCGTCAGCGCGCCGTGCGGTACGTTATGCACTCCGCCAGCCGACTGGCTCATAGCGTGGGCCGCCCCGGCGCTCTCGGTGCCGTAAGACAACGCCCCCAGCATGGCGGCCATGCTCATTTTGTAGCGGGCTTCGGCGTTGTGGCCCTGGGCAAAGGCGACCCGCAAATAATGAGCAACGTATTCCATCGCCAGCAGAGCCGTCGAATCGGGCAGGGGCTGGGCGTAGGCGCAGGTGTAGCACTCGATAGCGTGGGCCAGGGCGTCCATACCCGTGCCGGCAGTGACAGCCGGGGGCAGGTCAAAGGTCAGTTCGGGGTCAATCAGTGCTTCCCAGGCCCCAATCAGCGGCGTGCCGCCCACATTAAACTTGATTTTGCGCTGCGGGTCGGTGATGACCGCCCACAGCGTGACCTCGCTGCCGGTTCCGGCGGTGGTCGGCATGCAGATGGTCGGCGGGATGCGGCGCTGGATGGGCTGGGGGCTGGCCCATTCGTAGTCCAAAATGGAGCCGCCATTGGCCGCAACTACGCCGATGGATTTGGCCGTGTCCATCGCGCTGCCGCCGCCCAAGCCAATCAAGCCGTCACACTCTTCCCGGCGATACGTGTCAGCCCCCTCATCTATCAGGGCGATAGGCGGATTGGGCGCAACGCCGTCAAAAACAGCAAAGCTGAGATCGGCTGCTCTCAGCCGGGCCGCGGCCCGGTCGAGCAAACCGGCCTTGACTACACCGGGGTCGGTGACAATCAAGGGGCGGGTCATGCCCAGCGCCCTGGCTTCGTCGGCCAGGGCATTAATGGCCCCCAGGCCATGTTTCATCACGGTTGGAATTTCAAAACTGCGGATGTTGGTCATGGGTACTCCTAAAAGATTTAATCGAAGATAAAGAGTAGTCAGTAGCCAGTAGTCAGATAGAACAATTTCTGGTTACTGGCTACTGACTACTGGTTACTGCTATCTCTTCCACTCGCTTCGCGGTTTGCCGGCGCGGATTTCGGCCCGGCGGTGTTCGGCGAAGGCGTTGAGTTCTTCGGCAACAGCCGGATCGAGGGCCGGGGCTTCGTACTCTTTCAACATGCGCTTCCAGACGGCGTTGGCTCGTTTGTAGGTGTCGGCGCTGCCCTCTTCTTCCCACTTTTCGTAATTATCCATATTAAAAACGGTATGCTGGTAAAAAGCGGTTTCGTAATGGCGCATGGTATGCTGCGCGCCGAGGAAATGCTGGCCCGGCCCCACTTCGGCGTAGGCATCCCAGGCAAAATCTTCGTCGGTCAGGCCAATGCCGTTGACAAAACGGGCCATCATGCCGCACATCTCCAGGTCGAGGATGAACTTCTCATAGCCGGCAATCAGGCCGCCTTCCAGCCAGCCGGCGGCATGCAGCACAAAATTGACCCCGGCCTGCACGGTCGGCCAAATTGTGCCGGCGGACTCGTAGCCGGCCTGGGCATCAGGGATGCGTGAAGCCGTGAAGTTGCCGCCGGAACGGAAGGGTAAATTGTAACGGCGGGCCATCTGCGCTCCGGCGTAGAGGGCCAGGGCATCTTCCGGCGTACCAAAGCAGGGCGCGCCGCTGCGCATGTCAATATTGGCCAGGAACGAGCCGTAGATACAGGGCGTACCTGGATTGAGCATCTGGGCATAGCAGATGCCAAACAGGGCTTCGGCGTTTTGCTGGGCCAGGGTGGCGGCCATGGTGCTGGGCGACATCGCCCCGGCAATGAGGAAGGGCGTCACCAGCACCGCCTGGTTGGCCCGGGCGTAGACCTCCAGTGCACCGAACATACGGTCGTCGAAGCGCAGCGGGCTGGAGGCGTTGATCAAGGATAACACCGCCGGATTCTCGCGGATAGCTTCCGCCCCGAAGAGAATTTCGGCCATGAGGACGGTATCGCGCGCGTTTTCAGAGTGAGTGACGCTGCCCATAAAGCACTTGTCACTTAGGGTGATGTGGGCCAGGAGCATGTCAAGGTGGCGCTCTTTTACGTCAATATCATTCGGCTCGACCAAGGTGCCGCCGTTGTGATGCAGATGCTGGGCCATGTAGGTCAGCTTGGCAAAGTTGCGAAAATCCTGAATAGTGGCCTCGCGGCGGCCCCGCTCGTAATCGCCGACAAAAGGCGGACCATAAACCGGGGCGAAGATGGTCGTGCGACCGCCGAAGTCCAGGCTGTTGGCCGGGTTGCGGGCCAGTTGGGTGAAGGTAGAGGGGGCCTGGTGGACAAAGTGCATCAGCGTGTCTTCGTCAATCCGGACTAATTCGCCTTCGACGGCAGCGCCATTGGCTTTGAAGGTTTCGCGGGCGGGGGGATAATCAATGACCAGGATACCGGGGTTTTGCAGCAGGCGCATCGAGGCGCGGTGAATGGCTTCGACGCCTTCGGGCGAGAGCACTTCGGCCAGGGGCAGCTTGTTGACTAGAGGTTTGACCGCACTGACAATTTGGGTTCCTGCCCGCGCTCGGCGTTCTTCACGACGACTCGAACGGCGTTCTCGATCAGACATGGCTTACTCCTCTGAAAATAGTAGTCAGTAGACAGTCAATGTCATTAAGTTAAGACCGGAGTCGAGCCTTTAGGCGAGTGATTCTCGGCTAAAGCCTCGACTCCAAAACGCTAACTTAACGACATTGAGTAGACAGTAGACGGCCCTAAAGGGGGCCTTTGGCTCTAGACAGGGGTAGTACATCCCTGCTACCTTGCTACCTTTTCATTAGGGGTGGCATGCAGCCTGCTACTCTGTACCGGCTACAAGGCCGCGGTTAACTGGGTTTGAAAATCGGTAATGTGAGTCCGCATGATCTCGGCCGCTCGCGGGCCATCCCCCCTTCTGATGGCGGCAATAATTTCTCGATGTTCCGCAATCGCCTCGTGCAAACGGCTGACTTTGTGCAGAGAAATGTACCAGAGACGGAGTCCATGCGTATACAGCCGCTCCAAGGTTTCTTCCAAAAATTCGTTGTGGGCGGCGCGGGCCAGCAGTTGGTGAACCTGATGATCCAACTGCATCAACTGGCGGTAATCGCCCCGCTGGATAATCTCATCGGATTTGGCCAGTAAAGCTTCCATTTCAGCCACTTCAGCCGGGGTTGCCCGTTCTGCAGCCAAACGGACCGCGTAAATCTCCAGTTCAAGGCGCATCTCGAAGATTTTCTGCAGGTCGCTCATGTTCAAGTCGGCGACAATGGTGCCCCGGCGCGGTAGAATCACGACCAGATTTTCCAGGGCCAACCGCTGGAGGGCCTCACGAATCGGCGTCCGGCCCAAGCGGAGTTCGCTCATTAAATCGGATTCGTTGAGCAGACTGGCGGGTGGGAGTTCGAGGGTGACAATTTTTTCTTTAAGGATACGATACGCTGCTTCGCTCCGCGAGTCGTGATCAACTCGACGCTGGCGGGCAGCGGTAAGCAACGTGGCTGGCAGCATCTTGGCAGAAATTAAACGTCAACAAACTGATATATCAATAATATATAATCAAGTTTGCGCAGTATATTAGGATTTTGAAAGAAGTCAAATATCTAAAAACTAAATGTAAGGCACCCCGCTTATTGAAGTTTTGCCGGCTTTCAACTCAAAAGATAGGACATTTCTCCCATTTACTTGTCTTGATTGAAAACAAGAGGTGTGGTAAGATGAGCGGGCTAAGGTGAAGATTAGATTTTCAAAACCTCTTCAACTTGGCCCAATTGTATAGGTTAGTCAAATTTGTTGTAGGGTAAAGCTAACAACTTAGACGGTCAGTGCCAGGCTGTTTGAGTAAATGGTAAGGCCCAATTTCCCAGGTTACGGCCGGGAAGTTGGGCCTTATTTGTTGTACCTAAGTTAGCCAAGCCACTTATTATCAGCCGTAGGAGGTAAAAATGAAAGAAAAGAAACAAGTTTTACGAGGATTTGGGATTATTGTCCTCATCGTAGGCTGTTTGCTGGGCGCCAATTCAATCAACGTACTTAACGCATCGGCTTTTTCTTCGCCGATCCCTGCACCAACTGATGAGCCTATCCCTGCAGCAATGGTTTTGACAATTAATGGACCGGCATCCGTTAGTGTTGGGGAGACGGCCCAACTGAGCGTTGAGGCCCAGGGTCTCTCTGGGAGCGGCCTGTATGGCGCTCAGTTTGAAATCCTGTTTGACCCGACCCTGCTCTCGATTGGCAACCTGCAAATCAATCCTGATCTAAAGTATGTGCTGCAAAACAATGCCGACAATTCGCTGGGCAAAATCACGCTCGTGGCCAGCCAGCAGGGCCGCGTGCCCGGTTTCACCGGCAATGTTACCCTGCTAACCTTCGAGGCGACGGCTCTCGCTGTCCCCGGTACTGCGACCTTCAGCTTCGCCGGGGTAAAAATGGGTGATCCCCAGGCACTCCCTTTGACCCTGACGCCCAAGAATTTCACCCTCGTGATTAACGGTACCCCAGAAACACCAACGGCTACACCTGAGACACCCACGGCCACCCCCGAGACCCCAACCGCAACCCCCGAAACACCAACCGCCACTCCTGAAACCCCAACCGCGACCCCAGAAACACCAACGGCTACGCCTGAAACCCCGACTGCCACTCCTGAGACCCCAACCGTGACCCCAGAAACGCCGACGCCCACGCCCGAAACCCCAACCGCAACGCCTGAGACGCCGACCCCTGGCACACCCACCGCTACCCCTGAAACACCAACCCCTACCCCTACCACCGCCGCCGTCTCCGGTCAGGTGATCCTGCCCGGACGGGCCAACAACGATTGGTCGGGAGGAACGGTGACGGTAGATGACACCGGGCAGAGCGCTAACACCGATTCCACGGGTAAATTTACGATTGCCGCAGTGGCGTTTGGGGTACATTCCTCCATCACTGCCGACAGCCCCGGCTACCTCCCGGCGGTATGTACGGCCGTTACAATCATCACCCCCAATACAGCCTTGACCGGCGTTAACCTGTTGAGCGGTGATATTACCGACGATGGCCACGTGGACATTGCCGACGCGACGGCAATTGGGGTGAGTTTTGGCCAGACAGGCGCCGCTCTACCGACCGATATAAATCGTGATGGGATCATTGACATCTTTGACCTGATCCTGGTCGCCGTGAATTTTGGAGAAGGAACGCAAACGTGGAATTGTCTAACCCAATAAGCATCTAACCTTTCAATCGAATAGATTTTATAGGAAACCTCTCGGCCTCATCAGCCGAGAGGTTTCTGTTTAAAGCAATGGTAGTCGAAACAAAGTGTTTGACATGCGGTCGAGACAATGCTATACTCGCTCTCGCTGCAAGCGATAATCAGCCAACCGTTAAATCAAAAAAGTTACTCGAGGAGGAGAAAATGTGTCGAAGACTTTTTAGCAAGTGGCTCTTTCTATTTCTGCTACTGGTTTTGGCGGCGTTATTAGCCGCCTGCGGGGGTGCTGCCCAACCTGCCGCTCCGGCTGAACAAAAGCAGGAGGCGACCGAGCCAGCCAAAGAAGAAGCGGTGGCTCCGGCAGAATCCAGCGGTGAAAAAATCACCATCAAGCTGGCCGAAAACCCCTGGACCGGCTCGGCTGTTAATGTGGCAGTCGCCAAAATAATTCTTGAAAAAGAGTTAGGGTATCCGGTTGAGATCGTCACCATTGACGAAAACGCGCAATGGGCGGCCTTGGCCAAAGGCGACCTCTCTGCCAGCCTGGAAGTCTGGCCTTCGGGGCACGCCGAGAATGTGAAGCAGTACATAGATGAGCAGAAAGTTGTGGAGAACGGCGGCGAGTTAGGCGTGGTCGGCAAAATTGGCTGGTACGAGCCGGCTTACGTGGTGGAAGAGCATCCCGAATTAGCTACATGGGAGGGTTTCAAAAACCCGGAACTGGCTGCTCTGTTCAAAACTGCCGAAACCGGGGACAAGGGCCAATTCCTGGCCGGCGACCCCAGTTGGGTGCAATATGACGACCAGATTATCAAAAATTTGGGCCTGAATTTGCAACCGGTGGTGGCCGGTTCGGAGCAGGCAGTGTTAGCCCAGCTAGATTCGGCTTACAGCCGCAAAGAACCGATCCTCTTTTATTTCTGGACGCCGCATTCGGTTCATGCTAAATACGATTTAACCGAAGTCAAGCTGCCGGCGTATTCGAGGAGTGCTATGCCAAAACCGAGTCAGGCGGCGTGGATTGCGACTATCCTTCTGATGTCCTGTTTAAGATTTTCTGGAGTGACCTCCAGAATAAAGCGCCCGATGCCTACAAATTGCTCAAAAACTTTAAATACACCACCGAAGACCAGATCGGTATGATTGCGGCGGTTGAACTGGAGAAAAGAGTTCGGCAGAGGCAGCCCAGGCCTGGGTGGATGGGCATCAAGATGTCTGGAAAGCCTGGTTGCAATAAGGCTGTTAAAGAAACTTCGTATCTACTCACCGCATCCTTCGATACGGCCTTCGGTCTACTCAGGATGCGGTGAGTAGCATCCTGAGTAGACTTGAGCGCAGCAAAAGTCATATCGAAGGGTGCTGTTTGGTGAGTAGTTATGATGAAATGGCAAAACCCCCGGTCCTGACAGGTACTGGGGGTTTGTTTTTGTTTCACCGGCTAAAAGGAGGACCTATGGCTAAGTATATCGGCATTTTGACCGCAGGCGGCGACAGCCCCGGCCTGAATGCGGCGATTCGTGGCATTGGTAAAGCGGCCCAAACTTCGTTTGGCATGCAGGTCATCGGCTTTCGCGACGGCTTCCGGGGCCTGATGGAAAACCGAACCATGCGCCTGGACGGCCCGGCTCTCTCCGGGATTTTGACAATTGGCGGTACTATTTTGGGCACCAGCCGCGATAAGCCGGAAAGCATGCCGATGGGCGGCAAAATGATGGACATGACCGACGTGATGGTTGAAAATTACCGCAAACACCACCTGGATGCGCTGGTCTGTTTGGGCGGCGGCGGGACGCAGAAGAATGCGCTGACCCTGCTCAAAAAAGGATTGAATATCATCACCCTGCCCAAAACCATTGACAACGACGTGGCCCTGACCGATGTGACCTTTGGCTTTGACACAGCCCTGGGCATTGCCACTGAGGCCATTGACCGCCTGCACAGCACGGCCCACAGCCACCACCGCATCATTGTCGTCGAGGTCATGGGGCATAACGCCGGCTGGCTGGCCCTGGGAGCCGGCATTGCCGGCGGTGCGGATGTGATTCTGATCCCCGAAATCCCCTACGACGCCCACAAAATCGCCGACGCCATTCGCCGGCGCAGCCACGGCGGCAAAGGTTTTAGCATCATTGCCATTTCTGAAGGGGCGATGTCCAGGGAAGACGCAGCGGTGATCCACGCGGCAGAGAAAAAAAAGGGGAATGCCAAAAACAAAGAGGAAAAGAAAAAAGCCTCAAGCGAACTGGCCGAAATCAGAGCCAAACAAGCTGGCGGCACCCTCCGCCTGTCGAGCCAACTGGAAGAGCTGACCGGCCTGGAGACGCGCATGACAATTCTGGGACATATCCAGCGCGGCGGCACACCTTCGGCGGTGGACCGGCTGCTGGCGACCCGCCTGGGAACAGCCTGCGCCACGTTAATCAACGAGGGCGTTTCCGGGATCATGGTCGCCGCCCGCGGTGAAGGGGTTGTCCCGGTCCCCCTGGAAGACGTCGTCGGCAAACGTAAAACCGTACCGCTCGATCATCCCTGGCTAGACAGCGCCCGGCGCTTGGGGACGTGTATGGGGGATTGAGGGGAAGGGTGGAGGGCTGGAAGACTGGAAGGCTGGAGAATAATAACCAACCTTCCAACTTCCCATTAATGCCCCTGCGCTCCTGCCTCGCGCTTCTTGCCCCAGGCCTGGGTAATCCGGTCAATGACGATGGCCAGGATGACAATGGCCAGGCCGGCTTCGACGCCGCGCCCGGTCTGGTTTTTGGCCAAGCCGATGACCGT
The DNA here is from genome assembly GCA_015075185.1 of Anaerolineales bacterium. Taxonomy (GTDB): domain Bacteria; phylum Chloroflexota; class Anaerolineae; order 4572-78; family J111; genus DSQQ01. The sequence continues at coordinate 651,757 of JABTUW010000002.1, forward strand.
TTCCAGGCCCAACCCGCCGCCGCCGACCAGGCCGGCGATAATGACCATCGAGAGGACCATCATAATCGTCTGGTTGACGCCGACCATGATCGAGGGCAGGGCCAGGGGCAGTTGCACTTTGAACAAGGTCTGCCAGGGGGTTGAACCAAAAGCCGTTGCCGCCTCGATGGTCTGGGCCGAAATCTCCCGAATGCCGAGGTTAGTCAGCCGGATAGCCGGGGGTAAAGCATACAGCACTGAAGCAATAATGCCGGGAACCCGTCCCACGTTAAATAACATAATGACCGGAACCAGGTAAACAAAAGGCGGGATCGTCTGGAGCGTGTCCAGCACGGGCCGCAGAAAGGCGGCAAAGGCGTCGCTGCGCGAGGCCAGGATGCCGACCGGGATGGCAATCAGCAGGGAGACAATCACCGCCACGATGGTCTGGCTTAACGTATCCATCGCGTTCTCCCACATACCCAACAAGCCGATGAAAAACATCCCTGCTGCCGTAAACAGGGCCAGCCGCCAATCCACCGCCGCCCAGGCCATCAGCGCGACCGCCAAAATGACGACGAACCAGGGTAACTGCTGTTGCAGCAAGAGACGCAGCGGGTTCAAAAAGTAAATCGTCAAAAAGTCGCTTAACGGGCCGGTGCCGATCGGCAGGTCGCCGATGCGGTACAAATTATCCCGCGACCAGGCCACGGCGGCGTCAACCGGGCCGCGCAGCGACAGGTTCCACGAGGCGGGAAATTCGGCGAGGAAGGGGATCAACCGGCTGATGAGCAGCAGCGCCACCAAAACCAGCACCGCTGCCAGGGCGTAGGAGTAGGTCCGCAGGAGGCCGGGGGTGGCTTCGGCGGCGTGTTTGTAGCCGAGGGCGCGCACGATGGGGCTAATGAGCGCGGCCACACCGGTCGCCAGGCTTTTAGCCATGCCGGTAAACGCGCCATAGAGACGGGCCAGTCCCTGCTCGATAGACCAGATCACATCAAACCGCGCCCATTTGCTCGGGAATAATCGAAAGTCGTGCCCTTCCTGGGGCCTGTGGGTAAAGTCAATCTTGCTGGCGGCGTGGCTGACCCGGTCGAGGATGATGGCCATGAAGACGATGGCCAGGCCCGCTTCCAGCCCCTGGCCGACCTGGAGGCGCTGCAAAGCCACCAACACTTCCCGGCCCAGGCCGCCGGCCCCGATCAGCGCGGCAATGACGACGATGCCCAGGGCCATCATAATCGTCTGGTTGACGCCGACGATGAGCGAGGGCATAGCCAAGGGAATCTGCACCTTGAAGAGAGTCTGCCGCTTGGTTGAGCCAAAGGCGGTGGCCGCTTCGATGGTGGCGGCGGGCACCAGGCGGATGCCTAGGCTGGTCAGGCGGATGGCCGGGGGAAGGGCGTAGATCACGGTTGCGACCACGCCGGGGACGCGGGCGATGCCAAAGAAGAGAACCACCGGGATCAGGTAAACAAAGGCGGGCATGGTCTGCATGCCGTCCAGAATAGGCCGCAGGCCGGCCTCGAATTTGTCATAGCGGGCCGACAGAATCCCCAACGGGATGCCGATCAGCAGGGCAATAAAAACCGACACCCCCATCAAGGCCAGGGTTTGCATACTGGCGTCCCACAGGCCAACCAAGCCCATAAACAGCAGGCCGACAACGCACAGCAGCCCCAGCCGCAGGCCGCCCGCAGACTGGCCCAGCAGGAACATCCCGGCGATAATCACCGGCCAGGGCAGCCACAGCAAAAAGTTCTCCACGGCCCTGATGCCGATATCAATCACGTTGCTCAACGGGTCGAAAAAGTAGACAAACAGCGGGTGCTCGGCGCGGTGGCCGATAACCCAGCCCTGAAAATCGTCAATCGGCTGGCGCAAGCCGATGTTCCACGCCGCCGGGAACGGACCGACCTCAAACGGCATTACGTTGAGGAGCAGAATCAGGAGGATCAGCGCCCCAAACGCGCCCAGCACCCACCAGTCGCGCTTGCGCAGTTCAAAGTAAGTGTTCAGACGTTGTAGATTGACCATAATTCTACTCCCTTGAAAATAGCTTCTTTGTAGTAGCGACTGAAGTCGCTTATAGGCTTGGGCGACTGAAGTCGTCACTACGAACCATTTTCATTCTCGGTGTCGTCCCATTGGGACTATCCGACCCCTCCAAAAATCTTTCTCCTGCGAGATCTATCACCAATCCTCGTAGCGGCTGAAAAGAAGTCCCTGTCCTTTCGCCGATGCCTCCAGCGCAACATCGCGCAGCCGGTCGAAGTAAAACATCAGCTCCCTGAACGTGCTCTCCTCGTGTTCAGGAAATAACCACATGATTTGAACGCTCCAACGGTTTGCGTTACTGGCGCTGGGGCGGACCTGGATAATGTTCGGGAGCAGAAAAAACCTAAAGCCAGAAAAATGTTTGAAGTGGCGAGATCAGTCCTCAGCTCACCGCTTTCTTCACGAGCGCGCCGATCTTTGCCTCTTCGGCGGCGGTCAACTCCTTCAGCGCGAAGGAGGTCGGCCACATGGCGCCTTCGTCGAGGTTCGCCGCGTCGCTGAAGCCTAACGTCGCGTACCTCGTGTTGAACTTCTGCGCGCTTTGGAAGAAGCAGACGACCTTGCCGTCCTTGGCATACGCGGGCATCCCGTACCAGGTTTTCGGCGAGAGGGCTGGCGCGCTGGCTTTGATGATTTCATGGAGCCGTTTGGCCATGGCGCGATCCGGTTCCGGCATCTCGGCGATCTTCGCGAGCACGTCGCTTTCCCCGGCCGCCTTGTCCTTGTTTGCGCGCGCTTCCGCCTTCAGCTCTTTGGCGCGCTCCTTCATCGCGGCTTGTTCCTCGTCCGTGAATCCCCTGGACTTCTCGTTGATCGCGGTGGCGCTCTTACTTTGGTTCATGAGAATCTCCTTCAATTTGTTTGAAATAGTGTGCCGCAAGACACCTGGCAGAAATGATAGCACATACGTTCTAAAATTTCAACAACTTTGATAACAATTGCCAAGCGCCCAACGCCTCTGCAAGCTGCACCCACCGAATCCTCGATTAAAGGCGACCTGAAAGTGCATAAGACTCCCTCAAAAAACGGCGAGCTTGTGGCGTCAGCTTGACGCGCTGGTTGGGCGGCTACACCGGACTGAAACCAACGTCAGTTACACAATCGGTATCGCCTTACGGTATATTGGGCGTTGCGCCTGACACGCTTAATTTTACTAAAATTTGGGGCTGCTTTACTTATACCGGTTGGGCTACTCGTTGAGATTTGGGTCTCGGTGCAGGTGTACCATAGAGCATCCCTTCGGCACTAATATCTTCATCTATATCCGGCCAATGTACCCCATGACCATTCCCAATAATCTCATAATTAGCCCGCTGTTCAGGGGTGGCTTCGGTCAATCGCCAAGACCAGACTAAAGGGACACTGATCGTACGCCCGTCCATTAAATGGGCGGTCAGCGTATCTTCGGTAATTTCTATATCTTTAATTCTGACTTCAACTTTGACCACAGTGTTCATGCCAAGCCTCTATTAGCTTACCATAATGAATTTCAATCAATTGGCGTATCCGATTTAACTCCCGTGGAGCATACCCCTCATTTTGGCTCAAAGAAATCAGATGTTGACAGTGTTGCACCTCAGATTACGGGTTGCAATTCTATATTTGACTTTCCGCTATGCTCGTCTCTGGCAAAGTATATTACTGGTTCAAACTGCTTTCTGTCCTTGTTTCCACAATGCCAGAAAAACAAAATCGGGAAAATCCTGTGGCTTTGTTAGGCACTCCCAATGCCTCAAACTATCCGATAAAGACCCTATCACAGTATTCCAGATAGTCAGATTAGGAGAAGGATAAACGAATCCCAGCACCATTGTCTATGCCGTGAGTATCCCTACACGATTGGTAAGTTTTCTATCAAGACTTTATGGTGGTCTTTACGAAAATTATGCTTGCAACCACCCAACCCCTGATTCTATGAGACTCTTCCACATATCCCGCCCTGGTCGAGGGTTATACAGTCACAGCAGCGCCGCTCTAATGACCTGTATCGCCCGCCTGCGGCTGCTCCTTCCCCCCGACGGCCATCATGACCGAGGTCCGGTCCACCGCGCCCAGCAGCTTGTGGGTCTTATCCACCACCGGGAAGGGCGCGTCGGTGGTCACGGTCAGGGGGATCAGCTCTTCCAGCTTGGTGTCGCTGTAAATTACCGGGAAGTGGCTGAGCATGGCGCTGACATCGGTCTTGTGTCCCTTAGCCCCGGCCACATCGTCCAGCGACAGCACCCCCAAAAAGCGTCCCTCCGCCCCCTTGACAAAAGCAGTCGTGCTGCCCTTGACCTGCATGACCGACAGAATGGTGGCCACGTCGTCGGTATCCAGGACCACCGCCTGATCCTCCTGGGCGATGATCCCGGCGGTCAGCACCTTGGCCCGGGGCACGTCCTTGGTAAACTCGCGCACGTAATCGTTGACCGGGTGCAGCACCAGCTCTTCCGGCGTGCCCTGCTGCACAATCTCGCCGTCCTTCATGATAGCAATGTGATGGCCCAGCTTGATCGCCTCTAAAAAGTCGTGGGTGATAAAGATGATCGTCTTGCGCATCTCTTTTTCCAGCTTGAGCAGCTCATCCTGCATCTCGCGGCGGATGAGTGGGTCGAGGGCGCTGAAGGGTTCGTCAAAAAGCATAATCTCCGGGTCAACGGCCAGGGCGCGGGCAATACCGACCCGCTGCTGCATGCCGCCGCTCAGCTCGCCGGGGTAGTGGCGCTCCCAGCCGGCCAGGCCGACCAGTTCCAGGATTTGCCTGGCCCGCTCGCGCCGCGTGGCCGACTCCACCCCCTGGATTTCCAGGCCGTAGGCCACATTGTCGAGCACACGCCGGTGCGGAAACAGGCCAAAATGCTGGAAGACCATGCTGATTTTGCGGCGGCGCAGCTCTCGCAGTTGCTTTTCGTTCATGGCTACCACATCTTCGCCGTGCATCAGGATGCTGCCCTTGGTCGGCTCAATCAGGCGCGAAATGCAGCGCACCAGGGTTGACTTGCCGCTGCCGGACAGCCCCATGACCACAAAGATTTCGCCTTTGCGCACATCAAAGGTAACATCCTTAACGGCGACGACGTGGCCCGTTTCGGCCAGGATTTCTCTTTTGGAACGGTTGGACTCGAGCAGAGGGGCGATGCGCTCGGGGTGGGGGCCAAACACTTTCCAGACATGCTGGCAGGAGATCTCACACGGTGCTTCGGCTGGTGTCATCTACACACTCCTTTAGAATCATTGCGCCGCGTCGCACAGACTGAGTAAAGCCGTTGAAATGCTTATTTTTGGGATGGGGGTCGAATGCACATCGCTCTTAGCCGGAAAAGCTGGGCCAAGAGCTTGTTGGGAAGAAAGGTCAACCAGCCGACGGGCTAATTTATAAAAAGTATAGGGCAGTTCCGAAAAAAGTCAAGCCACTTTTGCGGCCAGTTCGGCTACTTCCTGGGCGCAGCCCCAGGAGAGGGTAAAACCGGCCCCGCCGTGGCCGTAGTTGTGAATCACGGCGCAGTCCGGTCCAAGCCGTTCCAGTTCCAGGCGCACTTCGTTACGCCCCGGCCGCAAGCCGACCAGATGCTCCAGCACTTCGGCCCCGGCCAAAGTTGGCATTAATGCCTGGGCGCGCTCTATAATAGCGGCGGCCGTTGCCGGCTCAGGGGTGAGACTCCAGTTATGCTCCTCCGCCGTGCCGCCCAGAACGCAATCCTGGCTGCGCGGCACAATGTAGGTTAAGGCCGGCCCGCTCAAAGCGTTGACAATTTGCCGGTCAAGGCCGGGCTGGCGCACCCGCACAATTTGCCCGCGAATTGGATAAACGGTCTCATCGCCGGCAAGCTCACGAGCGCCCACGCCGCTGCAATTTACAATCAGGCGTCCCGGCCCGACCAATTCTGACAAGTGGCTTATCCGTTTTTGTTCAACCTGCCCCCCCAGTTGGCCAAAGCGGGCCAGCAGATAGGGCATATAGCGCGGTGTTTCAATCAAGGGTGTTTCGGCCCGGTAGCCGGCCTGATACCCTGGGGGCACATCTGAGGCGGGAATTGGCTCATAATGGCGCACTAACCCGGCCCACCACGACGGCGAAGGCGGGGATGGATAGAACTCAACCAGGGTCGCCGCCGATACGCCGGCTTCCGGCACAGCCATCAGCCGGTAAAACTCGGCCAGGGAAAGCTGGCCCCAACGCTGAATTCGTTTCAGGGGGAAAGCTTTGAAGGGATACCAGAAGGCCGGGGCAACATCAGAGGTAGTATGCGGCGGCAACTGCTCGGCCACAATGGTTACGCTGAAGCCCCGCTCCAGCAGCCGGATACCACAACTCAGGCCGGATACGCCGCAGCCAATGACGATGACTTCCATCGTGAATCCTTCGCCAAATCCCATAAAATAAAATAGGAGCAGGTTCTAAACCCACTCCCATTGGAAAGCAAGCCTTCCCTCACTTCAAACCCGTGTCCCTTCACCCCGCTTGATGGCGATGAGCTTTTTGGCCGTTTGGACGGCGACGGCGGCGTCGCGGCAGTAGGCGTCGGCCTCGATGGCCTCGGCAAAAGCCTCGTTGAGCGGCGCGCCGCCGACCATGACAATCACATCCTTGCGAATGCCTTCACTTTTCAGCCGGTCAATGACGATTTTCATATAAGGCATCGTCGTGGTCAGCAGGGCCGACATGCCGATGATCTCAGGCTTGTGCTCGTTGTAAGCCGCCATAAACTTGTCGGCGTCGTTGTTGATGCCCAGGTTGATAACTTCAAAGCCGGCCCCTTCCATCATCATGGCCACCAGGTTCTTGCCGATGTCGTGGATATCGCCTTTAACTGTACCGATTATCATTTTGCCGATAATCGGCGCGCCGGTTTCGGCCAGGAGAGGCCGGAGCACGGCCATCCCGGCTTTCATGGCGTTGGCAGCCATCAGCACTTCCGGCACAAACAAGATCCCATCCCGGAAATCCTGGCCGACAATATCCATTCCGGCCACCAGCCCATCGGTCAGCACATGGTAGGGCGTAATACCCCGGCTGAGGGCCTCTTCGACGCCCTCGACGACTTCCTCTTGATAGCCATCGTAGAGATCATCGCCCATTTGCTGGTATAGTTCTTCCAGGGATAAATCTTTTATATTGAAGTCATCAGCCATATTGCTCTCCTCAAAGATAGTAATCAGTAGCCAGTCAGTATCGTTAAGTTAAGCATCCTGAGTAGCGCGGAACTCGTCCTGAGCTTGTCGAAGGACGAAGTGGAGCGCGTATCGAAGGGTGCGAGTTGGCGACGGCTTCCTGACGGCGCAGCACCCTTCGATACGGTTTCGCTTCGCTCAACCTACTCAGGATGCTGCTTAACTTAATGACATTTACTGTTCACCGATCACGGCTACCGTACCCCGCTCCTTGTTTTCAACCGTGGCGGGTCACAGGTTTGCGCCAAACGATTTGTATTATGAGGCAAATCATACTATAAATGATTGGAGTAAGCAACTGTTTTAGGGGACAAAACGACGAAAACGCTCCTGCCCCATCGTCTGGCAGCATCGCATTAAACCATGGCGCCCGCCAAGGCTAGAAGCCCTCGGCTACAATAGGTGAAAGCCGTTTCAAAACCGGCTCAAACGGATGTTTTTAGCCTGCTTAAGCGGGCTTTCAGCTATCATAGCCGGGCGTTTTAACGCTCGGCGGAGGCTTGCCGCAGGCATAGAACTCCTGAAATTTAGAGAGGCCCCTATCAAACTGGAGGATGAAGGGAATGAAAGCTGACGAGATGATGGTCTTTGCCGGAAGCGGCAGTCCCCGCCTGACGGCTCGCATTTGTAACTATCTCCAGATTGAGCCGGGGCAGAATGAAACGCTGCGCTTTTCGGAGGGGAACACCTTTGTCCGTATCCTGGAAAATGTGCGGGGACGGCAGGTCTATCTGGTTCAATCAACCGTGTTTCCAACGAATGATAATTTTATGGAATTATTGTTCTGGATTGACGCCTTTAAGCGAGCCAGCGCGGCGGCGGTCACCATCATTATTCCCTATTTTAGTTACGCCAAAGGGGATAAAAAGGATGAACCGAGGGTATCCATTCGAGCCAGGGTGTGCGCCGATGCGATTGAGATGGCCGGAGCCACGCGGGTGGTGGCGATGGACCTGCACTCGCCCCAGATTCAGGGCTTTTTTCGCATTCCGGTAGATAATTTGTATGCTTTGCCGGCTTTAGGGGAGTACATTCAACAGCAGCAGCTTGAAAATATGATCGTGGTTTCCCCCGATGCCGGTTTTACCAAACAGGCCCGCAAATACGCCACCTTCCTGGGCACATCGGTGGCAATCGCCAATAAAGAACGGCCCAGCCACGACGAGCAAGCCGAAGTCTTGGAAATCATTGGCGATGTCAAAGGCAAAGCAGCGATTGTCGTGGATGACTTTACCATTTCCGGCGGAACCCTGGCCGCAGTCTCGGCGAAGTTAATCGAGCAGGGCGCGCGGGAAGTGTATGCCATGGTCACTCATGGGGTACTCACCGCAGGTTCCATAGAACGGATTGCCGCCAGCCCGCTGAAAAAGCTTATCATCACCGACACGGTTGAGAACCAACCCGTAGCGTTTTCAGATAAGATCGAGGTTGTCTCGGTCGCACCTCTCTTTGGGGAGGCTATCCGGCGCATCCACTACCGCGAAAGTATCAGCGCGATGTTGTTTCCCAAATAATTCTTGCTATAAAAAAGACCGGCCAGATTACGAATCTAGCCGGTCCAGCAGTTTTTTGAGTGGATGCCACCAAAAAGCCAAAGGCCAAAGCGAAGGAGTGTATGCCGAAATTCCTCTGCGTTACCTTTAACCAGTTTTAGACGACCTGGCGCAATCAGTAACTATACCCGTAGTTGGAGCGGGGGTAATTGCGACCGTAATTCCAGTGCCCGTAGTTTTGATAGCCATAAGACGGCCGGCAGCAGCAGTTGTTGTTGTTGTAGCGGGGGTAGTAACTTTGGCACCGGTTATAGTTACAGCCGGTGTAATAGTAAGAATGTCGAGGGTGGTAATTATAGTTATAGCCATAGTTGGGTTGATAGCCATATCCATGCTGGTAGCCTCCCCCCCAATAGCCGCCCCGGCCATAGTCGCCGCCCCAGTCATTGGGTCCTGAGGCGAAAGTAGCCGACACAAAAACCAGTTGCAGCAGCAGCAACATGCCGATAATCAACATAACTTTTTTCATAGGTTCTCCTTTCTAAAGGAACACTAAGCCTGACAAACTACCACAAAACAGGTTGCTTCAGCGGGCATACACTCCCATTAGCTCGGCCTTGGCCCGGTAAATAAAAAAGCTCTAATCAATTATTGGATTTGATTAGAGCTTTGCTGACAACTTAGCTTTACACTCCTTAACATGCCTGAATGCCACCGCTAGTGGTCAGACATTGTTGAAAAATGTTACTGATAACGAATAGTTTGGGTTGATTTTGTAAAGAACAGTGAGCTTGACGCTGTATTTACTTAAGATTATCTCAAATCACCGGGCGATTGTCAAGGCTTAAGGTTTGGACTTTTGGCCTATAAGTTATCGTTGTACTCCAAAGGAGGATGCTGATGCGCGCCGTCTTCACCGTTGACCTACCCTTAAACCACGAAAATAAATATCCCGACAATCTGCAAATTGTTCAACTCATGCGGTCGTTTGGCTGGGAGCCGATGGAAGTATGTGGATTGGAGGATGAAGCGGTCAAATGCCAAAAGTATCAGGAATTGGGGGAACTGCTGTTTGAACACATGCCGGCTACCGCCGTTGCTAAAACGGATGATGTGATTTTCTGCGGCTACCTCTCCGACGATTACACCCGCTTTGTCGTGCTTCGCCTGGTGAATGGGCAAATCACCTTTCGGCTCAACAATCTAATGCTGGCCCGGCTGCAAAAATCTACGGAGAAGATGGTGCGCAAGCTGCTGCAGGCTCACCTTAACGGCGGATCATTGCAGGTCAGCAACCAAAGCGTGGTCATTTATGAGCAGGGCAACGATTACGTGGTGCTCAACGGGCGGGTCATTCCCAACCCGCTGCGTGAAACGCTGCGGAAAGACAAAAAGAGTGTCCTGCTGGTGCTGGCGCCCTTGCTCGTCTTTATTTTCTTGGCCTCCATCGTCAACAGCATTGATCTGAGCAGCCATACCTTTACCGCCGGCACGATGGAACGGATGTCAACCGCTTTGCTGACCACCGCCCTGGTCAGTTCGCTCAGTTTGTTCGAAACCTATCTCGAGATCTACCGCAATCGTATCATCGTGTGGTAAACGCGAGACCCCGGCCAGGAATTGGGCCAGGCAAATCATTGCTGCCGCGCTGGTGAAGCCTGCGCCGCCCACACTGCCGAAAGCGCCCTGCGTAAGCGGTACAGCCAGGCCACCCGTCTTTCCCGGCTGGCCATCAAGCGCACCGGCCCCGATAACCGGGAGCAACTGCGCGGCTTGTTGGGGTTGTAAAGAAGAGACCTGACAGGTGTGCTTCGCGGAAACCTGTCAGGTCTTAACTCGATTTCGCGAAATTGATTAAGCAATTTTCCAGGAGATTTTTCGAAACAAGAAGATAAAACTATGAATGTAATACAAGATGATAATAGTTTAGTTTACATTCCTCTTACAAGTTGTGAGGGAGAAGGCACGCCTCCACGCAGTTCATTGATCGAATACGCTGTTATTTTCGTTGCTTTAAGCGGGTTGTTTTTCTTTCTGTTCGGCCCTACGCTTCAGGCCCAACTTGCTCTGGTAGATGATCATGAGATTATCCGCTTCAATTCGCCGGAAGGTTCATTGTGGAAAGTCCTTGAGACTGATCTGCAGAGAGGGCGATTCCGGCCTCTCTATTATTCGTTCCGTTTCGCTGAGATCATTTTGTTCGGAACCAATCCGCAGGCATGGCACATCGCAACAATAAGTTTTGGGGTCTTGACATGCTTCCTTCTTTATCTAGCGGCGCGCAAGCTAGACGCTGATATCTTTTCGGCTTCACTCTTTGCCCCAATGTTTGTCATGACTGGTTCCCTTGCCGAGATCTGGTACCGGCTAGGTCCGAATGAAACGCTGGGTATGGTGGTGCTTGCCCTTTCGATTTGGGCTATCGCCAATGCCGCACGCAGGGTCTCTCCCTGGTTTTGGGATGGTCTAGCTCTTACGGCTATGGCGCTGGCCGGGTTGACCAAAGAAAGTTTTGTGTTGGTTATTCCCGCTTTACTTCTGTTGCGCTGGACGCTGCAATGTTGGATTCACCAAGAAACCTGGCGGCAAGCCTTCTGCACTTTGCGGCGATTGATGGTGGGTGGACTCTTGGTTTTTGTTGTAGAGATCGTCATTTTGATTGTAGTTATGTTCTATGCACCTAAGGGCTATGGTCCAGCAATCGTCAATTTATCCTTGATGTCTTTTGATCCAAGAAAATGGTATGAGCAACTGATTTTATCCGAGGCGGTCCCGTTAGTTTGTTACTGTTTCATGAGCTTTACCCTGTTGGCTGTCTACTGGCTTGGAGGAAAGCCTCAACGTTCCTATCTCGCTGCCATTTTTCTGATATTCGCAGCCTGGGTCATTCCACAATTGGTGCTCTATAGCAATCTTATGTTTGGTCGTTACTTTTTTCCTGCCATTGTGGGGATTGCCGCTATCAATTTGCTCACTTTGGTGGTTGTCCAGCGCAGACGTGGGTGGATTTTGTGGACTCTCTGTGTCATGGGACTTTTAACATCTTTTGGGTATGGCTTGAATTTCACCACAAAGTCCGTCAATTACTACACAGCCGATACCCAGGTGGTTCATGAGATGGTTACCTACCTTGCCAGGAAGGTCAATCCGAATCGCTCAATTGTCATTGCCGGAGACATTGTTCGCGATCAGGAATGGTTCTTTTCGCTTGGTGTTCACCTCCGCTTCGCCGGTTCGATATCGCCAGTCTACCGCGTGCAGGACATAACGGCAAGTGAGGTCAATAATATTGGCGCTATCATCTTGCTTCATTTGCCGGACAACGAATTTCCTATCTGGTTCATTCCTGATCGGTGGCAAGAAAAAGCCTTCAGCCAGCCGTACTATAGTCTGTCAATAAGGGAACTGGGGTACCGAAAAGAGGGGGATGTACGTTACAACGTTTATGAACCGGTAAGTGATTAAAACATGTCTACTCCCTCCCATATTCGGCTTGGTCAGCGGCTTTGGGGCTGCCTGGCGATACTCCTCGTCGTGCCGCTGCTTTACTACGGCTTGCATGTCGCGCTGCGCACCCCGCCGCTGGCCCCCACCCAACTCATTGCCCATCGCGGCGGGCCAAAGTACGCCCCCGAAAACACCCTGGCCGCCTTCCGGCACGCCATCACCCAGGGTGTGGACTGGTTGGAGCTCGACGTACAGATGAGCCGGGATGGGACCCTGGTGATCATCCACGATGAAACGGTTGATCGGACCACCAACGGGACGGGCGCGGTGCGCGACCTGACCTTCGCCCAAATTCGCGCGCTCGATGCCGGAAGGGGTGAAAAAGTCCCGACTTTCCAAGAAGTGGTGGAGCTGGCCAGGGCCAACGGGGTGAAGCTATTACCGGAGGCAAAATCCGCGCACCTGTACCCGGGCCTTGAAGAAAAAATGCTGCAAGTGCTGGACGAGGCCGGCTACCTCGACCAAACCATCATCCAATCCTTCGAGGCCGGCTCGCTCGACACCCTCCATCGCCTCAATCCGAATGTCAAACTGTGCGCCCTCTATGGCCTGGGGTCGTTCAGTGTCAGCGCGCCGCCCGGCGAGGCGCAGTTCGTCTGCCCCATGGCCGAGATGGTGCTCCTTAATCCGGGTCTCATCCGGCAGGCGCATGGCGAAGGGCGGCAGGTCTTCATCTGGTTTGGGCTGCTGGAAAACCCCTTCCTCTTCAAGGTCATGCGCTTCTTCGGCGCAGAGGGGTTGATGAGTGATGATCCGATCGCGTTGCGGGAGGCGGAGCGATCCACTAAGTGATTATCCTAGAATAAGTTCCCCAAAGTTCCTACGAGTTCCCAGGGAACTAAGGGAACTCGTAGGAACTCAAAACAGGAAGTTAATTTTGAATGCTTACTAAAGATAGCCCCGGTTTACAATTTCGACGGCTAATTCACGCGGCCCGGATGGCCACCACCTCCAGGTATTCCGACTCGACCCGTGTGACGCCGTTATTGGATTGGTTGTGGGCCAGCCAGAGCTGCTCCAACTCCTGGCGCAGCGCGGCCTGGCCTTTTTCATCCAAAGCGCCGAATGCCTTGTAGGTCGGGCCGTAGTAGCGGTGGAAGCATTCCACCACCTCGGCCGGCGTAAAGGGGAAGTTGAAGGTGATCGAGCGCCGGGTGAGTTGTAGATCAGCTATGCTGCCGTTGAACCGCTCGCGCACTGCCATCTCATCGCCCCACAGCAGCGGCGAAGGCATGCCGGGGGCCGGCGGGACATGTTTGCCCACAATTTTGAACATCTGGCCGATGAAACCGCCCGGCGTCCAGTTAGCCATGGCGATCCGCCCGCCGGGCCGGCAGGCTCGGGCCAGTTCCGCTGCTGTCACGTCGGGCCGGGGGGTAAACATGGCTCCAAACATGCTGATGACGGTATCAAACGAAGCGTCGTCATAGGGCAATGCCTCGGCATCATTCTCGTCAAACTGGATGGCCAGACCCTCCGCTTTGGCCCAGGCCCGGCCCTGTTCCAGTAGATTTGGCGCGAGGTCCAGGCCGGTGACGCTGGCTCCGTTTTTGGCTGCCGGGATTGTCAGATTGCCGGTGCCGCAGGCCACGTCCAACACCCGTTCGCCTGCTTGCAGGTTGAGGCGGCTGACAAAATCGGCGGCGCCGGGGGCGTAAGATTTGGCAATCTGCCCAAAATCGCCGGCGGTCCAGGTCGCCTTCAGTTTGGCTTTGAGGGCTTCCATTTCAGGGGTTAAAGTTTTCGTCATCATCTTCATTGTAGTCCTTTCTTTCTTTGATATTTGATTGATTTTTTCAACGTTTCCGTTGAGGGTCACAGTCTAACCGATTTGACCGGGCAACCCGTCACCAGAATTAACCCAAGCTGGGGGTGTAGTTCAAACGACTCTATCAAAAAAACCAGGTGACAGGCACTTTTAAATACTAAATAGAGGCAGGTTTTGTTCAAATAAGCCCAATAAGTAGTCCGATGAGTGCCTGTCACCTTAATCCCAATAATGTGCAAACTACCGCCGCCAGCAAGACTGTGCTATACTGCCACTCTACCAACTTTGTGCAAACAAAATGCAAACAAACGGCAAACATGGGGAGCATCCTGAAATTGATCAAAGAGGGTGAGCCGAGCACCGCCCGGCTGGAGCTGAGGCTGCTGGGCCGGCCACAAGTTCACCTTGATGGCGCAGCCGTGACCGACTTTCGCACCGCCAAGGTAGAGGCCCTGCTGTATTACCTGGCCGTTACCGGGCGACCGCATGGGCGGGAGAGTCTGGTTACGCTCCTGTGGGGTGACATGCCGGAAGCAGCGGCCAAACGGAATCTGACCCAGGTGCTGTCGCTGCTGCGGAAACAATTCGGCCTGTTTCTGGAGATTACCCCGCAGCAAATTGGCCTTAAGCCGGAGCCGCCTTATTGGGTTGACGTTCAACTGTTTCAACAGGCGCTTGAGACCATTGATCCAACCCAAGAGCCGGAACGGCTGCGCCGGGTGGTCGAGTTATATCAAGGTGATTTTTTGCAGGGCTTCTATGTCAAAGAGGCTCTCGACTTTGAGGAGTGGGTGCTGACCCAACGGGAGCGGCTGCGGGAGCTGATGATCCAGGCATTGGACAGCCTGGTTAGCCACTATCTTGGACAGGCCGACTACCCCACCGGTCTCGACAGCGCCGCCCGGCTGTTGGCCCTGGAACCGTGGCGGGAAACAGCCCACCGGCAGATGATGCTGCTTTTGGCTCGCAGCGGGCGGCGGGAGGCGGCGCTGGCCCAATATGAAACTTGCCGCCGGATTTTGGCCGAGGAGTTGGGGGTCGAACCGATGGCCGAAACAACCGCCCTGTACCAGCGGCTCAAAGCGGCCGTTGCGGCGCTGCCTCACAACTTGCCACCCCCCACCACCTTTGTTGGGAGAGAACGGGAACTGAGCCATCTCCAGAGTCGGTTAAGCCAGCCGGACTGCCGCTTGTTGACCCTGGTTGGGCCGGGCGGTATCGGCAAAACCCGGCTGGCGATTGAGGCCGCTCGGCGCTGCCTCGAGCCAACTTTTGGACCCGACGAAGTCAGCTTTGCCGACGGCGTCTACTTCGTCAATCTGGCCCCGGTCAGTGCCGGCGAAACCACCGGCGGGCTGCCGGAAGCGAGGCAGGCAACTAATCCGATCCTGGTTGCTATAGCCGCAGCGGTGGGTTTCTCCTTCCAGGGCGCTGCCGATTTGAAGACGCAGGTGTTTGACCATCTCCGCCGGAAAGAGATGCTGCTGGTGCTGGATAACTTTGAGCACCTGGTCGAAGAGGCCGGGTTGCTGGTCGAACTGCTGAACGCCGTGCCCGGCATCAGGTTGCTGGTCACCTCCCGCGAGCGGCTCAACCTGCGAGAAGAGTGGGTCTGGGAGGTTGGCGGGCTGGACTACCCACGCAGGGGCACCGTCCTTCGACAGGCTCAGGATGAAAGGGAGCCGGGCAGCCAGGCAGACAGCCAGATATCTATCGCTGATCTCCAAACTTACGAGGCGATCGTTCTCTTTTGCCTCCAGGCCCAGCGTATTCGAGGTGATTTCAGCCTGTCTGAAAACGAAGCGCCCTATGTGCTGCGGTTGTGCCAATTAGTGGAAGGCGCGCCGCTGGCCCTTGAACTGGCCACCAGTTGGCTGCGGGTGCTCTCCTGTGCTGAAGTGGTTGCCAGGGTAGAACGCAGTCTTGATTTTTTAAGCAGTTCGCTGCGCAATGTCCCGGAACGGCATCGCAGCGTGCGGGCCGTGTTCGAGCAATCCTGGCAAATGCTCTCGGAGCCGGAACAGGCCGTTTTTCGCCGGTTATCGCTGTTTAAAGGGGGATTTCAACGGGAAGCGGCCCAGACCGTGGCCGGGGCCAGGTTGCCCATCCTGACCAGACTGGTCGGTAAATCACTGCTGCGTTTGACTCCATCCGGCCGTTATCAGCTTCACGAAGTGCTGCGCCAGTTTGCCGCCGAGAAGCTCCTGGTCGAGGCAGACCCGCTTGAAACGCATCAGCCACAGCCGGAATCAGCTTTAGCTGTGTGGCAGCGCTACAGTACTTACTATTTACGTTGGGTCAATCAACGGGAAGCCAACCTCAGAGGCAGCACCCCGCAGCTTGCCTTGAGCGAACTTTGGACCGATGTGGACAATATCTGCCAGGCCTGGCACTGGGCGGTTGTCGCTGCTCAAATTGATGAAATTGAGGCTGCGCTGGGTGGGTTTGCCCGTTTTTATGATTTGACCAGTCTCTTTGAAGAAGGGGCTGCCGTTTTTGGCCAGGCCGCCAACGACCTGCATGAATATGGGGGGACGTCAGATGAAGGTTCAAAACAAGCCCTTCAAAAGACGGTGGTCAAGCTCTGGGTGGAACAGGCCCGTTTATTGAACCGGCGCGGCCTGTCGGAGCAGGCGCTCCAGGTTATACCCAGAGCGGCTGAACTGGCCCATCAGATCCAAGACACCGCTCTGGAGGCCCTGGCCTATCATCAGTGGGGCGAGACCCTTTTCATTCTGGGTCAGCCGGCCCTCTCGCAAGCACGTTTGGAGAAGGCGCTGGGTTTGGCCCGTGCGGCCGAGATGGGAGCCATCGAGGCCGAAGCCTTGCGCCATTTGGGTCTCGCCCGAAACGATCTGGGAGATGCCGCCGGAGCCTTAAAATTTTACCAGGAGTCGCTGGCTCGTTCTCGCCATCTTAAAGACTTGCGCGGCGAAGGTTTAGCCCTCAATAATCTGGCTTACCTGCAACGCAGGTGGGGGCAGTGGGCCGAGGCCGAAACTCATTTTGAACAGGCGCTCCACATCTTTCAGGAGATTGATTACCGCTGGGGGCAGGATACGGTGCTTTATAACCTGGGCAATCTCCGCTGCGACCTCGGTCGTTACAGCCAGGCCCAGGCGCTGTGCCAGCAGAGCCGGCAAATCTGCGCCGAGATCAAAGATTACTGGGGCGAATGTCACGTACTGAACAGTTTGGGGAATATACTGCGCGAGCAGGGCGATTTCTCCACCGCTCACAGCTATTACCAACAGGCCCTTCAACTCTGGCGGACGATCGGCGTCCGATTTTATGAGGGGGTCACACTGGCCGAACTGGCCTTGTTGGGTCATCTAACGGGGCATAACGAGGCCGCCTCTGACTACAGCCAACAGGCCGAACAGATCGGCCAGGAGATAGGCTCCCCGGAAATCCGCGCCTCGGCTTTGACTCACCTGGGACACGCTCAAGTTGCCTTGAACTTTCTCCCGGAAGCGGCCAAAAGTTACCGCCAGGCTCTGCTCCTGCGTCAAGAGATGGGCCAACCTCATTTTGCCCGTGAAATTCTGGCCGGCCTTTGCCGGGTCGCCCTGGCGCAGGGTCATCTGGAGCAGGCGCAGGCTTTTGTCACCGAATTATTACCCCAACTTGAAATCAAGTATCTCTACGGAACGCGCGAGCCGTTTCGGGTCTATCTGACCTGTTACCTGGTTCTGCAAGCCGGCCATGACGCCCGCGCCGGGGACGTGCTGGCTGCCGCTTACCGGCTGCTGCAAGAACGGTCAGCCGAGATCGTGGATGAACGGCTGCGGCGTTTCTACCTGGAGAATATTCCGGCGCATCAAGAAATTGTGCGGGCGTTTTCCCACCAGGCCACCGACCGATTTGATAAAGCTCTCTCGGCCGGTCATTCTTAAAACCTTCCCTCATTTTACACCTCATCTTTCATAGAATATAATGGTTGAAGTTACACAGTTGAAGGTTTATCCCCCTCTAACCTCCTTTCAGTCGCCCACAGGGGGGAGAATTAGCTTAAGTCCCTCCCTTTGGGAGGGATTTCAGGCAGAATAGTTATGTCACACTTTGAAGTCGTTGCCTTTGACGCCGACGATACGCTCTGGCATAACGAGCGCCTCTATGTCAGCGCCCAGGCTAAGTTAAAAGCGCTTTTGGCGCAGTACCACAGCCCGGAGTGGATTGAGGAGCGCCTTTATCAAACAGAAATGCGCAATTTGCAGCATTTTGGTTATGGCATTAAAGCCTTCGCCCTCTCCATGATTGAAACCGCCGTGCAGCTTAGCGAAGGCCGCATCGCCGGGAGCGACGTCCAGGCCATCATTGACTCGGCCAAAGAGATGCTCGCGGCGGATGTCGAACTGCTGGAGCATGCGGCCGAAACCCTGGCCGGCCTGGCGCAAACCTATGCGCTAATGTTGATTACCAAAGGCGACCTGCGCGATCAAGAGCTGAAGATCGCCCGCTCGGGCCTGGCCCAGCACTTCCGTCATGTCGAAATCGTGAGCGATAAGAGCCGGGAGAGCTATCACAGGCTCTTGCAGCGCCATAGCATCGCCCCGGAGCGCTTTCTCATGGTAGGCAACTCGCTCCGCTCGGACATCCTGCCGGTCCTGGCGCTCGGAGCCAACGCGGTTTACATCCCCTATCAGCTTACCTGGGCGCACGAAAGCGCAGAGCGGCCCTCGGCTGAGCAGCCGGGTTTTTATGAACTTGAGCATCTGGGGCTGTTACCGGAGTTACTGGAGAGGGTGGAGGGCCAAGAAATTCAGGAAACCTCGAAGTAATATGGGACTCAATATTCTTCTCGTTTCTACCTATGAAATGGGCCGGCAGCCGTTTGGACTGGCCTCGCCGGCGGCGTGGCTGCGCCGGGCCGGTTTCGAGGTGCGCTGCCTCGATCTGTCGCTTGACTCGCTGGACGTAGAGGCTGTCCGCGCCGCCGGGTTGGTCGCCTTCTACGTACCGATGCACATGGGCACGCGCATGGCCGTGCCGGTCATTGCCCAGGTGCGGCAGATCAATCCAGACGCTCACCTGTGCTGCTACGGCCTCTACGCTCCGGTCAGCGCCGATTATCTCTACCGCTTGGGTGTGGACACTCTCCTCGGCGGGGAATTTGAAGCGGGACTCGTGGCCCTGGCGCGGCGAATCAGCGAATCAGCGAATGGGCGAACCCGCAGGGCAAGTGTGGCGAATGAACAAATTACGCCTCACGTTTCACGTTTCACGCTCCCTCTCATCTCCCTCGACCGCCAGAGCTTCCTCCCTCCCGACCGCACTGACCTGCCTAACCTGAGCCGATATGCTCACCTCATCAGCAGCAACGGCGAAAGCATCACCGTCGGCTACACCGAGGCCAGCCGGGGCTGCAAGCATCTCTGCCGCCACTGCCCGATTGTGCCGGTCTACGGCGGGCGCTTCAGGATTGTCCAGCGCGAGGTGGTCCTGGCCGACATTCGCCAGCAGGTCGTGGCCGGAGCAAAGCACATTACCTTTGGCGATCCCGATTTTTTTAACGGCCCCGGCCACGCGATGCCCCTGGTCACGGCGCTGCACGCCGAGTTCCCCCACTTGACCTATGATGTTACTATCAAAGTGGAACACCTGCTCCAACACGCCGAACACCTGCCGGCGCTGAAAGAAACCGGCTGCCTCTTCATCACCAGCGCTGTTGAGTCATTTGACGAACGCATCCTGGGGATTTTCGACAAGGGCCACAGCCGCGAGGATTTTATCACCGCCTTGACTCTCTGCCGCCAAGTGGGCCTGCTGCTGGTGCCGACCTTTGTCGCCTTTACCCCCTGGACCACCCTGGCCGGGTATCGCGCTTTTCTGGCTGAGATTGTCCGGCTGGGGCTGGTGGACCAGGTTTCGCCGATCCAGTGCGCCATTCGGCTGTTGATACCGCCCGGCTCCAAGCTGTTGGAGCTGTTGGAAGTCGAAGACCTGGTCGAGGGGCTGGACGAGGCCAAACTCTCCTACCTCTGGCACAGCGCCGACCCGCGCGTAGACGCCTTGCAGCATGATCTGGAGATTTTAGTGCAGCGCTGCGCCGGCCAGCATGTTCCCCGGCGCGAAGTCTTTCGGAGGGTCTGGGAGCACGCTTACCAGGGGGTGGGCGACCCGGCGGGTCGAGTTCCCTTCCCGGAACTCCCGGAGGCTGCCGGTTTTGTGCCCTACCTGACCGAACCCTGGTACTGCTGAGCGGAACCAACCGAGGAGCAGTTTGCTTCTCTTTACTTGTAATGAGGTGAAGACGCGAGGAGGCGAGGGATTTTGCCTCAAATCGCAATGATTTTTACCGGAGACGAGGGATCAGCAAGGATGCCCCGTCTCCGGTTTTCTTTACTACGCTAACTCAAACCGTTCCAGGTGAACCAGGTTCAGCTCAGTTTTGCCCACATCCTTTTCCGTATTCTCGATACGAATGAACACAGTGATGGCCTGGCCGGCAGCTTTGACCCGCAGCGAGGGGTAACGCCACTCGTTATCCTTGCCGTCACGCTCGCCCCAAACGACATTGGGACTGTTGTAGTCGCGCCCGCCGGTCGGATCAATGCCGATGGTCTTGAAAATTTTGCCGTCGGCGCGCTCGCCGCTGGTACCCTTGTAGAAGGAGACAATCATCCCTTTGAAGGTGTAATCCCGGCCCGACTGGGCGGCAACGGTTTGATAAAAGACCAGGTTGTAACCGTATTGCGAGGCAATAACCTGGGAGTAACGCCCGTGCTGGTGATAATCCAGCCCCTTGCCGCCATAATATTTCTGAGCAAATTTACCGTACGTGCCGCTGTGCATCAGGTGCAGGCGCGGCTTGCGCTCTGAGATCAGGTGCAGCGTCCAATACTTGCCGTATTCTTCGGGGAATTGAGGTTCTTTCCAGAATTTGTTTTCGCCGTCACGATGATAGGGCTGGTATTCGTCAAAGCTGCCGTTCATCAGGCTGGGGTAGACTTGACCGGCCGGAGCAGGCTGCGGCTGAGGCGAGGGCTGAGGTTGAGGCTGCGGTTGCGGTTGAGGCTGTGGCTGGGGTTGTGGCTGGGGTTGCGGTTGAGCCTGGACCGCATGCTCCCAGGCCCCAAATATTTCGGAGATTTTCGCCGCCAGGTTAACATCTCCTTTTATTTTGACCCGGCCCTGTTGGTAAGCCTGGACGGTGTTTAATTTGCCCTGGGCCAACCTGATAAAATCAGAGGCGCTCATTTGGATGGTGGCGGCAGGAGAAGCAGTTTGACCTTCACTCACCGTGCAGGTCGAACTGCCGATGGAGACTGTCCAGGTGCCGCCGTCGACCACTTGAAATTGGTAGACTGCCCGCAAAGCGCCAGCCCGGTCAGGCCGGAAGCCGCGAGGCATAGCCCGGGCATAATCGGCCAGGGTGGGTGCAGCCGGAGGAGGAGGCGGTGACGGGGGTGAGGGTGGTGATGGGGG
Organism: Anaerolineales bacterium; assembly: GCA_015075185.1. GTDB lineage: Bacteria > Chloroflexota > Anaerolineae > 4572-78 > J111 > DSQQ01. The sequence goes on from JABTUW010000002.1 coordinate 673,144, forward strand.
CGGCGAAGGAGCTGGGGGTGGCGAAGGTGGTGGTGGAGATGGCGGAGTCGAGGGCGGCGCGGGCGGCGGCGGAGTTGAAGGCGTTGGAGGAGGCGGCGGAGCAGCATCGTCGGTAACAGCCGGGATAACCAGCACCTGGCCCACCCAGATTTGGCCCGGATCACTGAGGTTATTGGCTTGCTGGATCAGGGGATATTTGTAGGGGTCCCCATAAACGGCGCGAGCGATTTTGCTCAAGGAGTCGCCGCGCTGAACCGTGTAGCTGGTCATTGCCGGAGCAGTATGGCTGTAAGCTGCCAGCAACTCCTGGATAGCCCCCTCAAGGCTCTTGCCTTCCCCCTGAGCGCGTCCCAGGGCAGCTTGATAAATCGCATCGTCGAGATTAACGGCAACGTTCTGCTGAGCCATAACCTTCCTCCTAAAAAATAGTAGACAGTAGACGGTAGACAGGGAAATCATACAACTCTGCAACCTTGCTACCCTGCTGCCTTTTTTGACTACTCTATTTTAAGGTATGTTTGTCAGCTTTGGCAAGTTACAAACAAAAATTAAGCGCGGCACACCGCAAAGGCGCGCCGCGCTTAATTCAACGCACTTTCAGCCTCTAGTCTCGTTTGGCCAGGAGGGCGTCAATTTGAGCCACTTCCTCGGCGGAGAGGCGCCAATCTCCTGCCGGAGCGGTCTCTTCGATTTGGGCCGGATTCCGTGCCCCGACAATCGCCGCCGTTACCTCCGGGCGGCGCAAGACCCAGGCAATCGCCAGTTGGGCCACCGTTCGGCCCTGACGCGCAGCGATGGGGCGCAGCGCTTCGACCAGCTCCAGATTAGCGCTCAGTTGCGGCTCCTGGAACAATTCATTGCGCGCCCGCCAGTCGTCGGCGGGCATGTTGGCAATGCGCTCGCGGGTCATTTTGCCGGTCAACAGGCCGGCCTGCATGGGACTGTAAACAATTACCCCGATCTTGTTGGCGGCGCAGTAAGCCAGCAACTCTTCTTCGACGCCGCGCCGGAGCATGCTGTAGGGCGGCTGCACCGATGCGACCGGGTGAATGGGTTGGATGCGCTGCAACTGGGCCACACTAAAGTTAGAGACGCCGCCGTAGCGCACCTTCCCCTCCCGGATCAGGTCGGCTATCGCACCCCACCCCTCTTCGATCTCTTCGTCGGGGTCAGGCCAGTGGATTTGGTAGAGGTCAATGACCTCCATCTTGAGCCGGCGCAGGCTGGCCTCGGCCTCGCGCCGAACGCTGTCGGCCGTGAGCCGGCCATAGGGTTGGTCCGTCAGCGATTCCATAATACGGCCGCACTTGGTGGCTACAATCACCCCGTCGCGCCGGCCTGCCAGGGCCTGACCGACCACTTCCTCGGAATGGCCCGCCCCATAGACCGCGGCCGTATCCACCCAATTGATGCCCAGGTCGAGAGCGCGCCGAATCGCGGCAATCGAGTCGGCGTCATCCTGCGACCCCCACCCATAAATCCAGCCACCCCCGCCAATGGCCCAGGCGCCCAAGCCAATGGTCGTTAAATGTAGATCACTATAACCTAGTTGTCGGGTTTGCATAGTTTTAAACTCCCTTTTATAGCTACGACTGCCGACGGGAGACCGCCGACCGTCGAAAAATTATGTATCGTAGGCCCATGATAACTCCTCATCGAGGAGTGATTTAGTATCGTACACAGCTAATAATCTGTCAATTTTGGGGTCCAAAATGCGTTTTGGCCTCAGAGTTTAAAAGGTGATGAGGTCCTGTTGACCTTTGCCGATTTCGCCGCTTCGATACGCCCTAACGGGCACTCAGCATGCGAAATCGGCCCCAAAAACGCTTGCTGAATAGGCTTCAGCCGTATCGAAGCGGCGTTTTTGGGCCAACCATTTGAAATGTCAACAGACCCTAGACGCATTTGTCCCGCCTGGCAAGAATTTTTACCGGGTAGTTGAGATTTGAGCTTACCCATGTTATAATCTCTCGCGCAAGGGGGAGCCATGCCGGAAAAGCTAAAAATCACGGAAAGCGAAGAGATTCTTAACCCGGAACGCCAACTCCGGGCCAAAGAGTATGCCCAAATTAGTCGCCGCCTCTTTGTGGTAGACCTGGCCTTGGGGGCAGCTTATGTTCTCCTCTGGCTTCTGGCCGGGCTGTCGCCCTGGCTGCGGGATCAGATGCAGCGCCTGACGCAAGCTACCTGGTTAAGTGTCCCGCTGTTTGCCCTGGGGTTTGGGCTACCCTACCTTCTGCTCACTGCGCCGCTGAATTATTACAGCGGCTTTGTTTTACCGCATCGCTACGAGCAATCTACCCAAACTTTGAAGGGCTGGCTGCTGGATCAATTGAAGGGATTAGTTATTGCTGGAGTGTTAGGCTTAATTATCCTGGAAATAATTTACGCCCTGCTGGGCGCTTTTCCCCAAACCTGGTGGTTATGGATGGCCCTGGTGATGCTGATCTTTACCGTGCTGCTCAGTAACCTGGCTCCGGTGCTGATCTTTCCCCTCTTTTATAAATACAAACCGCTCGACGACGAAGACCTGGTTCAGCGGCTAACCCAATTAGCCGCTAAAGCGGGAACGCAGGTAAAGGGAGTATATGTATTTGATATGAGCAGCAAGACAGTAGCGGCTAATGCGGCGCTGATGGGTCTGGGCAATACCCGGCGCATTGTCCTGGGCGACACGCTGGTAGATAAGTTCACCGCCAGTGAAATCGAAACCGTCCTGGCCCATGAATTGGGCCATCATGTTCATAAAGATTTGCCTCTGGGCATTATCGTCCAATCGCTGCTGACCCTGGCCGGCTTCTGGCTGGCCGACGGGGTGATGCGCTGGGGCATAACTACTTTTAATTACAACAGCCTGACCGACCCGGCCACCCTGCCCCTGCTGATGGTAGCCATGAGTGTGTTCGGACTGGTCACAATGCCGCTCAGCAATGCCTGGTCTCGCTGGCGTGAGGTTAAAGCCGACACCTACGCCCTTGAAATGACCCGCAAACCCCATGCTTTTATCAATGCGATGACCCGTCTGGCCAATCAAAACCTGGCCGACGCCGAACCCCCGGCCTGGGTCGAGTTCTTGCTGCACAGCCACCCCTCGATCAGCAAGCGGGTGACCAGGGCCAAGGCGTTTGAACAGGCTAAGTAGCTTACTTATTATCTCCTCAACTCAAGCAGCAGACTGTATTTGCAGAACACAAAAAAAGGTACAGTTCAAACTGTACCCCAACTTTTGGACATATCTCCGGCTTGCTCTCGTTCCCAAACTTAGTTTGAGAACGAGAGCGCCGGTTAACAATGAACCCTCTTGGTACTATCCTCGCGCTAACTCCTCATACACTTTCCAGCGGTTGGCCACATCCTCACGCATGTTCTCCAGCAACTCGCCGGCCCGCTGCGGGTCAGCCTGGCGCAGCACCCGGAAGCGATTCTGTTTGTACATGAAGTCGGCAATATCCTGATCGGGCGCTTTAGAATCGAGGTGCAGGGCCGGTTTGCCTTCGGCCAAATCAGCCGGGTTGAAGCGGTAGAGCGGCCAGAACCCGCCATGAACCGCGTCTTTGTGTAGCTCATTGGCCGTGGTCATGTTAATGCCATGCGCAATGCAGTGGCTGTAGGCAATAATAATGGAGGGGCCGTTATAAGCTTCTGCTTCCTGGAAGGCTTTGACTGTCTGGGTCATGTTGGCTCCCAGCGCTACCTGGGCGACATACACATTACCGTACATCATCATCATCAAGCCCAAGTCTTTTTTGGGCGCCGCTTTACCAGCGGCGGCAAACTTGGCTACCGCTCCACGCGGCGTGGCTTTGGACATCTGCCCGCCGGTGTTGGAGTAGACTCCTGTATCCAGTAGCAGCACGTTGACATTACGCCCGGAGGCCATCACGTGATCCAGGCCACCATAACCAATGTCATAACCCCAACCATCCCCACCGATGATCCAGACCGATTTTTTGGCCAGGTAATCGGCAATGGGCAGGAGTCGTTGAGCCGCTTCGCTTTTATCCTCGCTCAAAATTTCCTTGAGATGACTGATCCGAACCCGCTGGGCCTCGATTTCTTCCTGCGTCTCCATCGTCGAGTTCTTGATGGCTTCAAACAGGGGAGCATGGCCGTCGGCCTGCTCAATCAATTTGTCTACCAGTTCAAGGGCAAATTCGCTCATCTTGTCGGCGGTCAGGCGCATACCCAGACCAAATTCGGCGGCGTCCTCAAACAGAGAATTCGACCAGGCCGGGCCGCGCCCGTCGGGACGGGTGGTGTAGGGGGTGGTGGGCAGGTTGCCGCCGTAAATCGAGGAACAGCCGGTGGCGTTGGCGATGACCGCCCGGTCGCCGTAAAGCTGGGTCAGTAATTTGATATAGGGTGTTTCGCCGCAGCCGGAGCAGGCCCCGGAGAATTCAAACATGGGCGGCAGCAACTGTGACCCTTTGACGGTGAAGCGGTTGAACAGGCTGGGGTCGGTATCGGGAATGGAGAGGAAGTAATCAAAGCCGGCCGCTTCTTGCTGGCGCAACGCCTCATCCAACGGAACCATGTTGATGGCCTTCTTCTCGGTTTTGTTGCCCTTGGCGTCTTTGGCAAAGGCCGGGCAGATGTTGACACAAATGCCGCAGCCGGTGCAATCCTCCGGCGCCACCTGGACCGTGTACATCATCTCTTTGAAATCTTTGCCGGTTGCGGCAATAGATTTGAAACCTTCGGGCGAACTGCCGTTGGCGAATTTGGCCTCGTAGACTTTGGTGCGAATGGTGGCGTGCGGGCAAACAAAGGCGCACTGGTTGCACTGAATACAGACGTTCGGCTCCCAGACCGGAATTTCGGTGGCAATGCTTCGCTTTTCATATTGGGTCGTGCCGGTCGGGAAGGTCCCGTCCACCGGCATGAGTGAAACCGGTAGCTGGTCGCCGCAGCCGGCCATGAGGGGAGCTGTTACGTTACGCACAAAGTCGGGCATGCCGGCGCTGACAGCCTGGCGCATATGGCGCGGACTGGTGGCTTTTTTCGGCACGTTGACCCGCTGAATGCGCTCCTTGGCCAGTTGGGCCGCGCGAATATTCATGTTGACGACCATCTGGCCTTTGATGCCGTAGGTGTCTTCCACCGCCAGCCGGATGAAATCCATCGCCTTTTCTTCGGGCAGTACGCCGGAAATGAGGAAAAAGGCGGTTTGCATGATGATATTGATCCGGCCGCCCAGGCCGATAGACTTGGCCAGTTTGATCCCATCAATCACATAAAACTTGAGTTTTTTGCCAATAATCTGCTGCTGCACTTCATGCGGCAGGTATTCCCAAACTTCATCGGCAGGATAGGGGCTGTTAAGCAGGAACGTGCCGCCCTCAACCACCTGATCCAGCATGGGATAACGATCAATAAAGCTGAAGTTGTGGCAGGCCACAAAATTAGCCTTGTTGACGAGATAGGAGCCGCGCAGCGGCGTTGGGCCAAAGCGCAGGTGGGAAATGGTCATGGCCCCTGATTTTTTGGAGTCGTAGACAAAGTAACCCTGGGCATAATTGTCGGTGGCCTTGCCAATGATCTTGATTGAATTTTTGTTGGCCCCAACTGTGCCATCCGCCCCCAGACCGTAGAACATAGCCTGGTGAGCACCCTCAGGCAGGCTGGAGAAATTATCATCCCAGGGCAGGCTGGTGTGGGTGATGTCGTCAAAGATACCAACGGTAAAGTGCTTTTTGGGGGTCTCGGCTTTGAGATTATCCAGCACCGCTTTGGCCATACCGGCGTTGAACTCTTTGGAGCCGAGGCCGTAGCGACCCCCGACCACTTTTGGCATAGCCGTCAGTCTGCCGTCGGCCATCGCTTCGCTCAGGGCAGTCAGCACATCCATGTAGAGCGGTTCGCCCAGGGCGCCGGGTTCCTTGGTCCGGTCCAACACGCCGATAACTTTGACCGTTAGGGGCAGAGCTTTGATGAAAGCGTCGGCGGCAAAAGGATGGTACAGGCGGACTTTAACCAGCCCCACTTTTTCACCCCGGGCCGCCAGGTACTCGACCACCTCGTGCATCGTTTCGGCCCCGGACCCCATCACTACCACCACCCGTTCCGCATCCGGCGCGCCGACGTAATCAAACAGGCGATACTGGCGGCCGACTAACTCGGCAAAGCGGTCCATCGTCTGTTGGACGATAGCCGGGGTTTGCTGGTAGTAAACATTGACCGTTTCCCGGCCCTGGAAGTAAACATCGGGGTTTTGGGCCGTACCGCGCATCACCGGCCGGTCGGGTGAGAGGCCGCGGCGGCGATGGGCCAGCACGGCCCGATCGTCAATCATGGCCCGCATGTCGGCAAAGCTCAATTCCTCGACTTTTTGAATTTCGTGCGAGGTGCGAAACCCATCGAAGAAATGAATAAACGGGACACGGGACTCCAGAGTAGCGGCCTGGGCAATCAGAGCAAAGTCCATTACTTCCTGGACACTGCCGGAACAAAGCATCGCAAAACCGGTGGAGCGGGCTGCATTGATGTCGGAGTGGTCGCCGAAGATGGAGAGGGCCTGCACTGCCAGGGAACGGGCGGCCACGTGAAACACCGTCGGGGTCAGTTCGCCAGCAATTTTGTACATGTTGGGGATCATTAACAACAGGCCCTGCGAGGCGGTAAAGGTGGTGGTCAACGCGCCGGTGGTCAACGCGCCGTGTACTGCTCCCGCAGCGCCTCCTTCTGACTGCATCTCGACCACGGTAGGCACGGTTCCCCAGATATTTTTTTCCTCTGCCGCCGATTTCTCATCAGCCAGCTCACCCATGGCCGAAGAGGGGGTGATGGGATAGATAGCAATAACCTCGTTGACCGCGTGGGCAACGTGGGCGGCGGCAGTATTGCCGTCAATCGTTACTATTCGACGAGCTGAATTTAGCTCACTCATATAAAATAATCCTCCTTATAAGTGATACGTGGTGCATGCTGCGTATGCCGTAACCCTTTTTACGGCCTACGCACCAGGCACCACGTTGCTACCGATTGCTCCCAATTTCAAATCTAAACGAAAGTATAGCACCCCCCTCTACCCCAAAATAGTGAATTTCGTCTCAAATTTGTGGATGAATGTCACTTATCTTAAAAGGAAGATATAAGGTAAGATAATACAAAGATTATAGGACGTGCTGCGTGGTGTGTAAGTTTGGGAGCATATACACCACGCAGCACGTTTTACCCATTATTTTTAGGAGGCGACGATGAGCAGTTTAGGTACAACTTACATGGGTATTCCTCTCAAGAACCCAATTGTCGTGGCAGCCAGTACCATCTCTCACCGCGTAGATCGGGTGCGTATGGCCGAAGAGGTGGGCGCTGGCGCTCTGGTGATTAGCTCCTTATTTGAGGAGCAGATTCAGATGGAACAACAGCATTTTATGGAACAATTGGCGGTGGGCAGCGAGAGTTTTCCTGAGGCGCTCTCTTATTTTCCCAGCATTGCTCACGGCGAAGCCAGCGAGCACCTGATGTGGATTGAAAAAACCCGCAAGGCAGTTCGAATGCCCCTCTTTGCCAGCCTGAATGCCGTTTCGCCCGGTGCCTGGGCCCATTATGCCCGGCAGTTGGAAGCAACAGGTGTGGATGGATTGGAGTTAAATGTTTACGCCGTAGCCACCGATCCCGACAAGTCCGGCCTTGAGATTGAAAAAGAGTTGTACGAGATTGTCGAGAGTGTCAAAGCTGAGGTTAAAATTCCGGTAGCGGTCAAATTAAGCCCATTTTATACCTCTGTGGTTAACGTGGCCACCGAATTGGACAAACGCCAGGTAAACGGCCTGGTGCTATTCAATCGCTTCCTCCAACCAACCATCGAGATCGAGACCGAGTCGCTGCATAACGAGATGGTTTACAGTTCGGCCCAGGAATTGCGGGTACCGCTGCGCTGGATTGCCTTGCTCTATGGCCGGGTTCAGGCGGACCTGGCGATTACTACGGGCGTCCATTCCGGCCAGGATGCCATTCGTGCTCTACTGGCGGGTGCTACGGTGGTACAAGTCGCCTCGTCTGTTCTCAAAAACGGCATCCCCTTCATCTCGACCATCTTGCGCGATATCGAGGGCTGGATGGCCGAAAAAGGCTACAGCACTCTGGGTGATTTTCGGGGCAGAGTAAGCCAGAAAAACTGCGACGATCCTTTCGTCTTCGAGCGAGCACAATACGTGCGGCTGCTATTGAGCCAGTGAGAGGTTTGGAAGGTTGAAAGAGCAGATCCTTGGATCGCTGATAGCCGGAGGATAATGTGAGGATTTTCTAAAACACGGAGAGTACGAATGGGCTCAGCCTGTACTGTGTCCAAAATTTGGAGCAATTAGGCCTAAACGCCGGGGTCGAATCTGGTTCAGCCGAGGAAGGGCCGGGCCGGGATCGACTCCGGTTTTTTATTTTAGTTGAACTCGAACAAGAACCTTGTCCTTGACAATCCAGCCCTGGCTCACCCCCTCCCCTACCGGAACAAAGCCCTTTGCTGATACTGCTGCCGCTTCTTCTTTAACAAACGCAATAACAACAGAAGAGTAATGCAACATAAACAGAATTAAGGGCTGTTTCAATATAGTATAGAATAGAGGGAAATCCCAGCAAGTTAAAGATCACTTATATCTTGGCCAATTTCCAGCCGTTTATCCAATGCCGCAGCGGATGGGTCCAGACCGAAGGCGCTGTGGAAAGTGCTGGTTTTATTTTGTTCTTCCTGGGAAAGGAGACTGACGATGAACCATCTCGACACAGTAGAAATTTTACTGGTGGAGGACAACCCTCACGACGCCGAACTGACCGTCCGGGCGCTCAAGAAACGCAACCTGGCCAACCACCTCTTTGCCGTAGAAGACGGCGCGGAAGCTCTCGATTTCATCTTCAGCCGGGGCCAGTACGCCCAGCGGCAGGGGGCTGATCACCCCAAGGTGGTCCTGCTTGACCTGAAGCTGCCCAAGCTGAACGGTCTCGAAGTGCTCCAGGCGCTCAAAGCCGACACACGTACCCAGCGCATCCCCGTGGTCATCGTGACCTCTTCACACGAAGACCCGGACATCCAGGCCGCTTACACTCTGGGAGCCAACAGCTACGTGGTCAAGCCGGTAGAATTCGATGCCTTTACCGAAGCCATGAGCCAGATTGGCTTCTATTGGCTGCTGGTAAATCAGGCCCCTAAATAGAAGAGAGTCTTCAGCAGACCCTTGAATTTGAGGTTTCAGATTACAGGATGAGGATGGCGATGGGTTTTCTAATAGTCGCTGAAGGAGACTGACATGAGCGCGCTATCCATACCTACAGTTATCATGGCCAGCATCTCGTTTTATGTTGGCCTCTACCATCTCCTAATCTACCTCCGGCGGAGGCAGCATCGCGAGGATCTGACTTTTGCGCTAATGTGTCTGGCCACAAGTCTGTACGAGGTGTGCAGTGCTGGGCTGTACAGCGCAACCTCTGTGGCCGAGGGCGCACAATGGCAGCGAATGCAGTTCATCGCGTTGGCGTTCTTTACCACTGCCTTCCTGTGGTTTGTAGCTGACTACACCCGCCAGAAGCCCCAAAGAGCGATCTATGCTTTTTCAGCATTTTTCCTGCTGGCTGTTCTCATCCAGATAGTGGACCGAAGCAGTTTGACCTGGCTGGTAGATCGCCCTGCCATCAAAGAAATTCTGCTTCCTTTTGGCCTCGAGATCACCTATTACGAAGTGGAAATGGGACCGTTTACCACGTTTCAGGGTCTCATGGGACTGCTAGCCGCTACCTATATTGTCTGGAACGGCGTGCGCTTCTACCGGCGCGGGTCCAGGCGAGAAGCGACCCCGCTGCTCCTGGCGCTGGGCTTTATGTATGCCGCTTCCGTCAACGATACGGCTGTAAGTAACGGCCTGTATCAATTTGTCTACGCTATCGAGTATGTCTACCTGGCGATGATCCTCCTGATGGCCTATTCCCTCTCAAATACGGTTGTGGAAGCCGCCATGGCCGAGGAAGCCCTGCGAGCAAGTGAGGAGCGTTTACGAGCTATTATTGATATGGCCCCGTTCGGCGCTCATTCCTATGAACTTCAGCCTGATGGCCGCCTGATCTTTTTGGGAGGCAACCGCTCTGCTGATAGAATTCTCACCGTTGACCATTCCTTACTGATCGGGAAAACCATCGAGGAGGCCTTTCCTGGCCTCGTGAGTACACCCGTTCTTGAGGCTTACCGGCGAGTTGCCGCCAGCGGGGAGAGTTTCGATAGCGATCAGGTAACCTACGCGGAAGAACAGCTTCGCGGCGCGTTTGAAGTTCACGCCTTCCAAACCGGACCCAACCGGATGGCTACTTTTTTTCGCGATATTACCGAGCGTAAGCGGGCAGAGGTGGCGTTGCAGGAAAGTGAGCAAAAATTCCGCGCAGTGGTCCAAAATGCTCAGGCGATCATTTTCATCCTCGACCGGGAAGGCAAATTCCTGCTCTCTGAGGGGCAGGCCCTGGCCAAACTTGGTCTGGCCCCAGGTCAGGTGGTCGGCCGGTCGGCTTTGGAGCTTTATAAAGATTATCCGTCGGTGCTTGAGGGTATCAAAGGTGCGCTCGCCGGTGAACCCGTACACATTACTAACGTGATAAAGGACGTTGTGTTCGATGTGGTTTTCTCGCCGTACTACAATCTGGAGGGCCTACTCACTGGCGTCACAGGCATTGCTATCGATATCACCGAGCGCAAACAGGTAGAACAAGCGCTGCAGGAGAAGACTGAGGAGCTTGACCGGTTCTTCACCGTAGCCCTTGATCTGCTGTGTATCACCGGCACGGACGGCTATTTCCGCCGCATGAACCCTCAGTGGGAAGTCGTCCTGGGTTATTCGCTGTCAGAGCTTGAAGGGCAGCGTTTCCTCAATCTGGTGCATCCCGACGATCAGGCCAGGACCCTGGCCGCCCTCGGCGAACTGCGCACTCAGAAGAGCGTATTGAACTTCGTGAACCGGTATCGCTGCAAAGACGGTTCTTATCGTTGGATTGAGTGGCGATCTTACCCGGTGGGAAATCTGGTATACGCTGCGGCCCGCGACATCACCGAGCGCAAGCGGGCAGAGGAGAAAATCGGGAAGCTTGCCGATCTGAACCAAACTATCCTCGATACAGTAACTGCGGGTATTTCTTATGTTGTAGATCGTAAAACCCAATGGGCAAATAAGGCTTTTTTAAAGATGTTTGGTCTTGATCAAAATGATGTCATTGGGGTAGATACCTCTATTTTATATGCAAACGAAGGTGAATACAAAAGAATTGGCGACAAGGCATATCCAGCTATTGCCAGGGGTGAAGTGTATTCCACTGAGGTTCTAATGAAGAGAAAGGATGGAGGAGTATTTTGGATTAACCTCAATGGAAAAGCAATTGATCAAGGGAAACCATTTGAGGGCTCTATCTGGATAGAGCAGGATATTACCGAGCGCAAGCGGGCCGAAGAAGAAATCCAACGGCTCAACGCCGAACTGGAACAACGAGTCATCGAACGCACCGCCCAACTCGAAGCCGCCAACAAAGAACTGGAAGCCTTCTCCTACTCCGTCTCCCACGATTTGCGCGCTCCCCTGCGGGCTATTGACGGCTATACTCGCATTCTGATGGAGGATTACGAGCCTATCCTGGACAGTGAAGGCCAGCGGGTGTGTGCCGTCATCCGTCAGCAAACCCAGCGGATGAGCCAGTTGATTGACGACCTGCTGGCCTTCTCTCGCCTCAGCCGCGCCCAGATGCAGGCTGTTCCGATTGACATGGAGAGGCTGGTGCATGCAGTGTTCGACGAATTGACAGCGGCTGAGAGCCGGGCGCGGCTTGATTTCTGTATAGGCGACTTGCCTCCGGCGCTGGGCGACCCAACCTTGATCCGCCAGGTGTGGGTGAACCTGCTTTCCAACGCCCTTAAATTCTCGGCCAAACGCGAACGAGCAGTGATCGAGGTGAGCGGTAAACCGGAGGCGGGGGGAAATATCTATACGGTGTGTGATAATGGGGTAGGCTTTGATATGCGCTACATTGACAAATTGTTCGGCGTGTTTCAGCGGCTGCACAGCGAACGGGAATTTGAAGGCACCGGGGTCGGCCTGGCTATTGTCCAGCGGATCATTCGTCGTCACGGCGGGCGCGTCTGGGCCGAGGGCGCTGTGGACCAGGGCGCTACGTTTACCTTCACCCTGCCCTGTTAGGAGAACAGGCCATGACTCGGGTCGGTGTTGCGAACATAATGCTAGCCAAGGACAAACAACGCCATATTGAATTGCCCTCGATGGACCGCAGCAGCATAATAACGCTGCTCAGCCCCAACTTTATCATCAGACTGGAGGCGCGCGCATGATCCGCCCAGATGACAAGCCGGCAATGAGGCCAATTCTCCCTGGCTATAAGATCAGACAACAAATTTACGAAAGCGCCAACTCGCTGATCTATCGAGCCATTCGTAAGCAAGGCCAACAAGCAGTCATCCTCAAAGTTCTCAAACCTGATTATCCCCAGCCAACCAAACTGACCCGCTACCAGCAGGAATATGAACTCACCCGCCGTGTTAACGCCGCCGGAGTTATCAAAGCTTATAGTCTCGAAGCCTATCACAATACCCTGGCGCTAATCCTGGAGGATTTTGGGGGGGCGTCCTTAGACCACTGGCTGGAGGAGTGGAAAAACGCCGGAACGGCTGCTTTCCCCCTCTCCACATTCCTCAGGCTGGCCGGCCAGATTGTGGCCGGGCTAGCTCAAGTGCATCTGGCGGGGATCATCCACAGGGACATCAACCCCTCGAATATTGTGTTCAATCCGCACAGCGGGGAACTCAAAATCATTGACTTTGGCCTGGCCACTACCTTGAGCCGGGAAACGCCGCTGTTGAAAAACCCCCAGGTTCTGGAGGGGACGCTGGCCTACCTCTCGCCGGAGCAGACCGGGCGGATGAACCGGATGGTGGATTACCGCACCGATTTCTACTCGTTGGGGGTGACGTTCTACGAGTTACTGACCGGCCAACTGCCCTTTGAAGCGGCTGACGCTATGGAGTTGGTGCATTGTCACCTGGCCAAAAGTCCGGTTGCCCCACATACGCTGAACCCGGCAATTCCCCCTGTCCTGTCGGCAATCGTGCTGAAACTGCTGGCTAAAGCGCCCGAAGACCGCTATCAGAGCGCGCGCGGCCTCAAACACGACCTGGACTTATGTGAGCAGTACTGGCAAGCCGAGGGCAAAATTCCCGCTTTCGAGTTAGGGCGGCAGGACCGGGCGGAACACTTCCTGATCCCTGAAAAATTGTACGGTCGAGCAGGCGAAGTCGAACACCTCCTGGCCGCCTTCGAGCGGGTGGCGTCCGGCAGCGCCGAATTGATGCTGGTGACCGGCTTCTCCGGCATCGGCAAAACTGCTGTCATCAACGAACTCCACCAGCCGATTGTCCGCCAGAGGGGTTACTTTATCAAAGGCAAATTCGACCAATTTAATCGCAACATTCCTTTCTCGGCTTTTGTCCAGGCTTTTCGCGACTTAATCGGACAATTCCTGAGTGAAGGCGAGGCGCAACAGCAGCAGTGGCGGTCAAGAATCCTGTCGGCGCTGGGCGAGAACGGGCAGGTCATCATAGACTTGATTCCCGAACTGGAATGGATGATTGGCCCCCAACCCCCTGTGCCTGAACTCTCCGGTATGGCGGCCCAAAATCGTTTCAATCTACTGTTCCAGCGCTTTATTCAGGTTTTTGCTGCGCCGCATCACCCCCTGGTTATTTTTCTCGACGATTTGCAGTGGGCCGACCTGGCCTCGCTGAAACTGCTGCGCCTTTTGCTGAGCGACACCCAGGCGAGCTATCTGTTACTTCTGGGAGCCTATCGGGATAACGAAGTACCCCCCACCCATCCCTTGAGACTAACTTTAGATGAGATGAAGAAAACGGGAGCCATGCTTAACACGATCACCCTGGCCCCACTCCGGCAATCCGATATCAATCAACTGGTGGCCGATAGCCTGGGTTGTTCGCTTGAACTCGCCTTACCGCTATCCAAATTGGTCTATCAAAAAACCCAGGGCAATCCCTTTTTCAATAATCAATTTCTCAAGGCCCTGTATGAGGAAGGGCTGATTACCTTCAATGATGAGGTCAAGTATTGGCAATGCGACCTTGTTCAAGTCAACGCCGTAGCTCTGACCGATGATGTGGTCGAGTTTATGGCCATACAGTTGCAGAAATTGCCGCCAGAGACCCAAGAGGTATTGAAATTAGCCGCCGGAATCGGCAACCAGTTTGATTTGGGGACGCTGGCTATTGTGCAGCAGCAGCCTCCAGCCGAGACGTCCGCCGCCCTGGGGCAAGCCCTGGACGAAGGATTTGTATTACCCCAGAGTGAGCTGCACATATTCTCTCAGGGAAATGGAACTGGCGCGGATGGGGTCCCTTCCGCCCCGGCCAATATCCAGGGCCTCAGCTACCGCTTCCTACATGACCGGGTGCAGCAGGCGGCTTACTCCCTGATTCCAGAGGCACAGCGCCCCATCATCCATCTCAACATCGGGCGGCTGCTGCTAGAGAACACGCCTGAGCAGGAGCTGGAGGAGAGACTGTTTGAGATCACCAACCAGTTGAATGGGGGGCTGGGTCTAATCGCCGACCCAATTGAGCGCGATACCCTGGCCCACCTCAATTTGCGAGCCGGACGCAAAGCCAAAACGTCTACTGCCTATTCCGCTGCCCTGGATTATCTTACGGTGGGGCTGAATCTGTTACCCCCCGATAGCTGGCAGACAAATTATCCGCTTACCCTCTCCTTGTATAAGGAACTGGCAGAGGTGGCTTATCTCACGGGCAACTTTGAGCAGATGGAGCAGTGGGTTGGGCTGGTCTTGCAGCATGCCGCTACTCTGCTGGACAAGGTCAAGGTGTATGAAGTCCAGATCCAGGCTGATATTGCCCGCAATCAATTGAAGGCAGCCCTGCAACGTGGACTAAGGGTGCTGCATGAGTTAGGCGTCACCTTCCCGGAGCAGCCTGGTCAGACGGAGATTATGCGTGCGTTTCAGGAAGTGCAGTTGGCTTTGGCAGGAAAGCCGATACCAGAACTGTTGCACTTGCCGCTGATGACCGATCCGGTCAGCCTGGCTGCCATGCGGATTACCCTGAGCATTGGCGCGCCTGTCTATCTGGTGGCGCCGGCATTGTTCCCCTTGCTGATCACCCGCCAGTTGATTCTGTCAATCAACCACGGCAATACAGCCACGTCCGCTTACGCCTATGCCAACTACGGCATGATGCTGTGCGGCATCCTGGGAGACATCGAGACCGGTCAAGCATTCGGACAACTGGCCTTAAATTTGCTATCCGATCTGCAAGCAAAAGAGATCCAGGCCAGAACCAATTTCACGTTTTATGTCTTCGTCCATCACTGGAAAGGCGCCATTGCCGAAACTCTCTCGCCTCTTATGGACGGCTATCACGCCGGGCTGGAGACCGGCGACCTGGAATTTGGAGCCTACTGCGCCGCGCATCACCTGACCAATGCCTATTTCTGCGGCCAGGAACTGAATACCCTGGCGGCAGAAATCGCCGTCCTGCGCACTGCTGTTCACAACCATCATCAGGAAAGCCCCTACAACTACTGTAGTTCCTGCCTGCAGGCCGTCTTCAACTTGCTGGGTAAATCTAATGATCCCTGCTCCCTGGTTGGAGAAGCTTGTGATGAGACCCAGATGCTGCCGCAGTACCGGCAGACCGGCGAGATTAGTGGATTACATAATCTGCTCACACATAAACTGATCCTATCTTACCTCTTCGGGCACTACGAGCAAGCGGTGGAACTGGCCCACCAGTCTGAGCAGTACCTGGCGGGTGTGCCTGGCATCGTTGCGGTTGTCCTGCACCACTTTTACGACTCTCTGGCCGGCCTGGCCGTCTATGATCGCAGTGATCCAGAGACTCAGGCTGCCATCCTGCAGCAGGTTGACCAGAACCAGGCCAAGCTGCAACGCTGGGGGACCGCAGCGCCCATGAATTACCAGCATAAATTTGAGCTGGTCGAGGCAGAGCGGTGTCGGGTTCGGGGGGATCGGGTCGAGGCAATGGATGGGTATGATCGCGCTATTGCCGGAGCCAAAGAAAATGGCTATCTTCAAGAAGAAGCCCTGGCTAACGAGCTTGCCGCCAAATTCTACCTTGGCTGGGGCAAAGAAAAGGTGGCCCTGGTTTATCTGCAAGATGCTTACGACGGCTACACCCGCT
Organism: Anaerolineales bacterium; assembly: GCA_015075185.1. Lineage (GTDB taxonomy): Bacteria > Chloroflexota > Anaerolineae > 4572-78 > J111 > DSQQ01. The sequence goes on from JABTUW010000002.1 coordinate 689,342, forward strand.
GGGGGGCTGCTGCCAAAATTGAGCAGTTGGAACAGCATTATGCTCAGTTACTGGCTCCCAGGCTGACCGTCCAAAAAGGCCGTTCCGTCAGCGATCATGTCACCAGGCCCAGTACGAGCACCACCAGCGCATCGCTTGATCTCATCACGGTCATCAAAGCCTCGCAGACGATTGCCGGCGAAATTGATTTCGCCCGCCTGCTCAAACAGATGATGCGCCTGGTGCTCGAAAATACCGGGGCGCAGCGGGCGGCCCTGATTCTGAAACGCGATGGCAACTGGGTAATTGAGGCGCAGGGAGACGTGGACAGCCCCGATATCCCGGTGCTGCAAGCGCTCGATCTGCGCACCAGCGCGGCGGTGTCAACTGCTGTTGTGACCCACGTCGCCCGCACCCTCAGCAGCGTGGTGTTGGACGATGCCGCCAGCGCCGCGGAGTTCAGCCACGATCCTTACCTCAGGCAGAACGAGATCAAATCCGTGCTCTGTGCGCCGCTGATCCATCAAGGCCGGCTCAGCGGCATCATCTATCTTGAAAATAATCTCATCCCAAAGGTTTTTACCGCCGAGCGATTGAAGCTGCTCAACTTGTTAGCGGCCCAGATGGCTATCTCACTGGAAAACGCCTTGATGGTTGACCATCTGAAAACCTCAATCGCCGAGCGCAAGCGGGCGGAGGAGGTGCTGCGGGAAAGCGAAGAACGCCATCGAAACCTGTTCGAGAACTCGCCGATTTCATTGTGGGAGGAGGATTTTTCTCTGGTCAAAGAATACTTTGACCATCTGCGGGCCACGGGCGTCACCGACTTTAGGGCTTTTTTCGAGAATCAGCCCGAGGCTGTGGTTCACTGTGCCGGGTTGGTCAAGATATTGGACGTTAACAAGGCAGCCGTGGCTCTTGCGGGAGCCGGGGATAAGGCTGAATTGCTGACCAGGCTTGCAGAGACTCTCGCCGATGAAGCGCTCGTCGTCTTTCGGGAAGAGTTAATCATTCTAGCCGAAGGTGGTCAATGGTTTGAGAGCGAATCGGTCTATCGAACCTTAAGCGGCGAGGAGAGATCCATTGTCTTGAACCTCAGCGTTGTTCCAGGCCATGCAAATTCTCTGGGCAAAGTGCTGGTGTCCGTTCTTGACATCACCGAACGCAAGCTGGCAGAGGCAACGCTGCGAGAGAGCGAGCAACGCTTCAGGACAATTTTCGATTCGGTGGATGACGCCATTTTCGTCCACGATATCCCAACCGGCGCTATTCTCGATGTCAACGCCAGAATGTGCACGATGTATGGCTACACCCGCGAAGAGGCCCTTCAAGTCAGGATGGAAGACACGAGCTTAAATGAGCCGCCCTACACCATCCGTGAAATTGTGGCACGGATAGAGAAAGCAGCTAAGGAGGGACCACAATCCTTTGAGTGGAGAGCAAAGGCCAAGGATGGACATCTCTTCTGGGTTGAGGTGAATTTAAGGCTGACGCCCATTGGCGGCCAGGATCGAATACTTGCCGTTGTGCGCGACATCACCGAACGCAAACGGGCCGAAGCCCAGCTCGAACGTAACCTGCGCGAAACCCGTATGCGCTACGAGGTCAGCCAGGCTCTGGCCGGCGCAGAGACCGAAGATGAGGTGCTGGACGTGCTGATCCAACACGCCGGTCTCTATCCCCAGGCATGCGTGACGATTTGTACGTTTCATCGGCAGGGAGATGAATTCGTCGCCACTCTGCGCCGGGCCAATCCCTTTGAGAGTGGTGTCGTCGTGAGTCCTATCGGAACGCACTATTATCCGGCTCTGCACCTCTTACCCGCCAACCAGCCGTTTGTCTTAGAAAATGCCCTTACGGATGAACGAGTTGACCCCGCCAGCCGCGAAGAAATTCGCCAGAGTGGAGCAACCAGCCTCGCCCTGGTTCCGCTCACGGTTGGGAACGAGTGGCTGGCCCTTATCACCGTCACGGCTAAGCCCAGCGGTTACTTTGACGAGGAAAAGCAGCAGCTTTATCAAACGCTGGCCGAACAGGGCGCGGTGGCGCTGCATGCCGTCCGCTTGCGCGAGACGATCCGCGCCTCGCAGCAGCGGCTAACGCTGCTGGTGCAGCAATCGCCGCTGGCCGTCATCGAGTGGGACACAGGCTTTCGGGTGGTTTCATGGAATCCCGCGGCCGAACAGATATTTGGCTATACTGCGGCAGAAGCGCTGGGCTGCCCCGTGGTGGACCTCATCGTACCCGAAGCCGCGCGGCCGCTGGTTGATCAAGTCCGGCGAGCCTTACTGGCGCAACAGGGTGGCGCTTACAGCGTCAACGACAATTTGACCAAGGCGGGACAGATCATCACCTGCGAATGGTTCAACAGCCCACTCGTCGGCGTGGATGGCCGGGTCATCGGCGTCGCGTCGCTCGCGCGAGACATCACCGAGCGCAAGCGGATAGAGGCAGAATTGCGCACCTCCGAGGCCCGTTACCGGGCCTTGGTTGAAAGCCAGCTTGACCTGATCAGCCGCTACCTGCCGGATACCACCTTGACCTTTGTTAACGATGCGTACTGCCAGTTTTATGGCAAAACGCGGGAGGAATTGATCGGGCTTAGCTATCTAACTATGGTCGCGCCGGAATTCCATGAACAGGCCCTGAAAGAAACTGAGAATTTCGTGAAGGATCCCAAACCGATCAGCGGTGAATATCTGAATTACCGCTGGGACGGCCAGGAATGCTGGATCCATTGGATCCTTCAGGGTATTACCGATGAAAATGGCCAGGTCGTCGAGATACAAGCCTCAGGCCGCGATATTACGCCGCTCAAGCAAGCTGAGGCGGAAATTCTCCGGCTGAATGAAGAACTCGAACAGCGGGTAGTCGAACGCACGGCGCAACTGGAAGCCGCCAATAAAGAACTGGAAGCCTTCTCCTATTCGGTCTCCCACGACCTGCGCGCCCCTCTGCGGGCCATTGATGGCTACACCCGCATTCTCGTCGAAGACTACGAAGCTGTCTTGGATGCCGAGGGTAAGCGCGTGTGTGATGTCATCCGTGATCGAACTCAGCGGATGGACCAGTTGATTAACGACCTGCTGGCCTTCTCCCGCCTCAGCCGCACTCAGATGCAGACTGCTCCCATTGACATGACCGGCCTAGTAACCATGGTGTTCCAGGAATTAACCACACCTGAAGACCAGGTGCGCCTCGATTTTCAGCTCGCACCTTTGCCTCCGGCACTGGGCGACCCGACACTGATCCGCCAGGTGTGGACCAACCTGCTGGCCAATGCTATCAAATTTTCTACCAAACGAGAGCGAGCGATCATCGAAGTGAACAGCCGGCAGGAGGGCGGTGAAACCGTCTATTATGTGCGCGATAACGGCGCTGGTTTTGACATGCAGTATGCCGGCAAGCTGTTCGGCGTTTTCCAGCGCCTGCACAATGAACGGGAATTCGCCGGCACCGGCGTCGGCCTGGCGATTGTCCAGCGGATCATCCACCGCCACGGCGGGCGGGTCTGGGCTGAAAGTGAGCTTGACCACGGCGCTACCTTTACCTTCACCCTGCCGCGAAAAATGGAGAATTCCCGATGAACAACCTATCTAAAAGGCTCATATTCCCGGTATTGATGGGCAGCCTGCTGCTGATGCTAACAAACTGTGGCCCGGCGCCCGCTGCCCCTCAAGCGCCGCTAACCCAGGCGCCAACTACCCCACCGCCGCTGGCTCTCGCTAAAGGGTCTCAACCAGTGGTGACCTTGCGCCTGTCGGACTGGCATCTTACCGAGCCACACTGGGAAAAGGCTCTCAAAGAGATGATGATTGTCTTTGAAAAAGAGAACCCTCAGATCAAGGTGGAGTTGGAACCTGTCCCTTATGCGGAGAAAGAGACCCGGTACATTACCGAAATCCAAACCGGCGCCGGGCCGGATTTGATGCATCTTCACGGCTTCTCGATCCGGTCATTCATTGAAAAGGGATTTCTGTATGACCTCACCCCCTTTATTGAACAGGAGGGCAAGGCCACCTGGGGCGGGAAGTTCATGGACACCTGGTATCCACAGACTGTCGAACTGATGCGGTATCAGGACAAATACTATGCCCTCCCCAGTGATTTCATGTCCATGGTTCTGTTCTACAACAAGAATTTGTTTAAGGAAGCCGGCCTGGATCCCGACAAGCCGCCCCGGACCTGGGACGAGTTTTTAACCTATGCCAAAGCTCTCACCCGCGACCGCAACAAGGATGGCCAGTTAGATACGTGGGGCTTCGGCACAGTAGGCGCGGTAGATCCAGGCTTTGAGCTTCGGTTTACACCCATTCTATTGAGTCACGGAGCGGTGTACCTGACCCCGGACCACAAGTGTTCTGCGCTCAACAGCCCTGAGGCCAAGGATGCCTTCAATTTTTACATCAGTTTGGTAACTGAACACAGGGTGGTGCCACCTGGTGTGACGACGCGGAACCCGGGCCACGTGCGCCAGCAAATGGCAGAGGAGCAGATTGCGATGAAGATAGGCTCCGGCTGGACCGTACCGATCTTCGCGGGTCTCAATCCCAAGCTCAACGCAGCCGAGACGCTTGCGGCCGCGCCTATCCCCGTCAAGGCAGGGCAAAACGTCCAAAAGCCGACCACGGCCTGGATAAGCGCATGGATGATCAACAAGAATACCAAGCATCCTCTAGAGGCCTGGCAGCTTCTTAAATTCATGACCAGCCAGGCTGCCGATGAAAAGTGGTTCACGGATGCCCGCGTGCTCTCGGCTCGACGCGATATTTCGGGCGGATTGGAGGACAAAGGGGTCAAGCCTTTCGAACCGCTGCTAAACGATCCGTTCTCCAAAGTCATTGCCGCTGAGCTGCCCCGGTCGCAGTTGGTGCCCCAGATCAAGGAGTGGCCCCAAATTATCGAGATTGTCAACCGGGCGGCGCAGAGCGGCTTTAGCGGCGCCAAGACGGCAGAGCAAGCCTTACAGGACGCACATAACGAAATCAACACCATCTTGAGCATGCATCGGTCTTCCGGTGAAACCTGCCCAGCCTACGAGTAGGACAAAATATGGACTCGCCGCATCAGAGAATATCATTTTTTTGCTCGATGCACGGCAAACTGCTCATCCATTTTTTGCCGTTGTCACTCATTCCACTGGTTGTGGTCAGTCTCCTGGCTTATTTCCAGGCGCGGAATGCACTGCAACAGGCTGCCAGCGACAAGCTTGAAGCGGTGCGCGCCATCAAAAAGTTTCAAATCGAATCCTATTTGGCCGAAAGGGAATCTGCCGCCCAGGCGACCGCAGACCTGGTCAATATGCTGCGCCAGCAGGCCTTTGCCAGGCTTGAGGCGCTTCGAGACGCCAAACGCAGCGCCATTGTCCACCTCTTCCAGGAGTGGCAGGCCGATGTCGTGGATATGGCTACGAACCCCGATATCGCGGCTGGAGCTGCCCCACTCTCGGCAGGGTTCAAGGGGCTGGGCGCGGACCGGGTCCGGGCGCTCTACCTGGACAAACCGGACCTGGAAGACGCCGGAGATAAAAGCGCTTACAGCGTCGCACACGCTGGCCAGCACAGATTCTTGGCAGGCCATATCGAGATTCATGGGTATGAGGACGTTTTGCTGATTGATCCGGCGGGGACTGTGGTCTACACTGTTAAGAAAGGGGGCAGCCTTGGCCGTAACCTGGCTGCTAATAAAGATAGCAGTCTGAACACACTTTATCAGCAGCTCAAGTCGGCGCAGCCAGGTCAGACCGCTCTTGCTGACATGGCCTTGCTCGATGGTCAAGTGGCCATGTTCATGGGCGCGCCCATCTACGACGGTACAACTCATGTCGGCGTGCTGGTCTATCAACTGCCTTTCCGGCAGGTTGACGAGATTATGCAAGTACCTGATGACATGAAACTGATTGGCGAGACCTATTTGGTGGGGCCGGATAAGCGCATGCGTTCTCAATCCACTCTGGACCCCGTCAACCGCTCGGTCGTCGCCTCTTTGACAGGTTCGGTCGAGAAGAATGGCGTGGATACTCCAGGCAGCCGGGCGGCGCTGGCTGGTTCGTCCGGGGTGGACATGCTTTTGAATCCCGGCGGTATTCATTCTGTGTGCGCGTACGCGCCTTTGGAGGTGCCAGGGCTGAATTGGGCTATTATGGTTGAGGAAAGCGTCGCCGAGGCCATTGTGCCCCAGGTGGAGGGCGCGGGTATGTACATCCTAACGCAATACGCGCAGCGGTATGGCTATCAGGATGTGCTCCTGATGGCTCAAGATGGGTACGTGTTCCATACCGTTATGCGCGGACCGGATTATCAAACGAATCTGCTGACCGGGCCATACCAGAACACCCACCTGGGACGGCTGGTCCAAAAGGTTGTGAGTACAGGTGAGCTTGGTTTTGCCGACTTTGCGCCCTATTTGCCTGCCGGCAACAAGCCGGTCGCTTATGTAGCCGCACCCGTGATGTATCAGAACAAGCCCGAGATGGTTGTGGCTCTGCAACTGCCCCCAGGTTGGACCGATACGGTGATGCAAGAGCGCACAGGCATGGGCGAGACCGGCGAAACGCTCCTGGTGGGGCCAGACATGCGGATGCGCTCCAACTCATATCTCGATCCTGCCGAGCACTCGGTAGAAGCTTCCTTTGTCGGCACAGTGCAGAAAAACGGCATGGATAACAAGGCCGTGCGGGAGGCGCTGGCCGGCAAAACGGGGGAGGAAGTGCAGTTCGACACCGATTATCGTGGACACCAGGTCATCATCACTTATGCGCCGGTCAAATTTGGCAAGCTGAACTGGGCATTGATCGCCAAGCAGGATGTGGCCGAAGCGTTTATTCTGGTAGATCGTCTGACGCTCGTGTTGCTGCTGGTTATAGGCATCGCAACCGCGTTTGTGATCCCGGTGACGCTATGGACTGCCGGCAGGCTGGCTGATCCGGTCCTCAAGTTGACCAGCGTGGCCCAGGCCGTTGCCGCTGGCAATCTGGAAGTCGAAGTGCAAGTCGAAAACAGTCCGAGTGATGAGCTAGGCATTCTGGCCACTGCTTTTAAAAGCATGACCAGGCAATTGCAGGATCTCATCGGCGGCCTTGAAGAGAACGTGCGCGAGCGTACCGCCGAGCTTGAAGCCGCTAACAAGGAACTGGAAGCCTTCTCTTATTCTGTCTCCCACGACCTGCGCGCCCCGCTGCGGGCGATTGACGGCTACACCCGCATCCTTGTGGAAGACTACGAGGCCGGTTTGGACGCCGAAGGCAAACGTGTCTGTGCCGTCATCCGTCATCAAACCCAGCACATGGGCCAGTTGATTGACGACCTGCTGGCCTTCTCTCGCCTCGGCCGCACCCAGATACAGGCGGCTCCAATTAATATGGAGACGCTGGCCGCCACCGTATTTGACGAATTAACGACCCCGGAAGAGCAAGAGCGGATTGATTTCCATCTGGTCCCCTTGCCTCCGGCGCTGGGCGACCCAACGATGATCCGCCAGGTGTGGATTAACCTGCTTTCCAACGCTATCAAGTTCTCGGCCAAACGCGAGCGAGCGCTGATCGAAGTGGATGGCCAACAGAGTGAAGGTGAAATTATTTACTCCGTACATGACAATGGCGCTGGCTTTGATATGCGTTATGTTGACAAGCTGTTCGGTGTGTTCCAGCGGCTGCACAGCGAACGGGAATTTGAAGGCACCGGGGTCGGCCTGGCCATTGTCCAGCGGGTCATTCGCCGTCACAGTGGGCGCGTTTGGGCCGAAGGCGCTGTGGATCAGGGCGCTACGTTCTACTTTACTCTTCCTGGGAAAGGAGACTGGTGATGAGTCATTTTGACACAGTAGACATTTTGCTGGTGGAGGATAATCCTCATGATGCCGAGTTGACCATCCGGGCGCTCAAGAAACGCAACCTGGCTAACCGCCTCTTTGTTGTAGAGGACGGGGCCGAAGCACTTGATTTCCTCTTTGGCCAGGGCAAATACAGCCAACGAGAGGTGAGCCATCATCCCAAAGTGGTGCTGCTAGACCTGAAACTGCCCAAGCTGAACGGGCTGGAAGTGCTCCGGGTGATTAAAAAAGACGTGCGGACCCAGAGCATCCCCGTGGTCATGGTAACTTCTTCGGCTGAAGATCCGGACATCAGGGCTGCTTATGAGCTGGAAGCCAACAGTTATGTGGTCAAGCCGGTAGATTTCGACGCCTTTCTGGATACGATGAGCCAGCTCGGCTTCTATTGGCTGCTGGTGAATCAGCACCCCAAATGAGCAAACCCGTCATTCCGACCCGGATAATAAACAAGGATTAAAGTGACAGGCACTTATCGGACTACTCACTGGGCTTATTTGAACAAAACCTGCCTCTATTTAGTATTTAAAAGTGCCTGTCACCTGGTTTTTCCTTATTTCCGATAGAGTCTAATGCAGCACAGCGAGAGGTAATCTTATGAATGAGTCTATTCGCATTCTGCTGGTCGAAGATATGCCCACCGACGCCGAATTGGCCCAGCGGGAAATCCGCCAGGCACTCTCATCGTGCGTCTTCCAGCGGGTCGAAACCCGTGAAGATTATCTGGCGGCCCTGGAGACGTTCCAGCCCGACCTGATCATCTCGGACTACAGCATGCCCCATTTTGACGGCTTGACTGCCTTGAAACTGGCCCTGGAGTGCGTTCCCCTCACCCCGGTGATTATCTTGACCGGCGCTATCAATGAAGATACGGCCGTCGAGTGTATGAAAGCCGGCGCAGCCGATTATGTCATCAAAGAGCATATCAAGCGGCTGGGACAGGCAGTCATCCATGCCCTGGAGCAGAAACAAATCCACCAGGAACGTCGCCGGGCGGAAGAAGCCCTGCGCGAGAGCGAAGAACGTTATCGCACCCTGGTCCACACTTTACCTGACGCCATAGTTGCCACCGACCCGGCCGGGAACATTACCTATGTCTCCCCTGCAACTCTTCATTTTTACGACTATGAAACAGAGAATGAGGTGCTTGAGCGCAACATCCTGGAGTGGGTTCATGTCACCTATCACCCGCAAGCATTGGACCATCTCGAAATTGTTCTGGCCGGCGGGTCCATCGCCCACAAAGAATATCTTTTGCTGAAAAAGGATGGGTCTACCTTTTTCGGCGAGGTGAGCGCTTCCTGCCTGAAAAATTCGCAAGGCGAGGTTATAAGTATCATTCTCGTTATGCGTGATATCTCCGAGCGCAAGCAGGCGGAGGAGCAGCTTCTTTTTCAAGCCAATCTCCTGCAAAATGTCTCTGATGCCATCGTCGCTACCGATCTAACTTTTGTTATCACCGGTTGGAACCTGGCCGCAGAAGCGCTCTATGGCTGGCCAGCCAGAGAAGTCATCGGCCAACCGGTCCATAAGATCCTCCAGACCGAAATCCCTCACGCCCAGCCAGAGCAGATGCGGCAGCGATTGTTCGAACGAGGGATTTGGAAGGGTGAGGTGATTCAGAAACACAGAGATGGCGCCGCCATTAACATCCTGGCATCGGTCTCCTTGATCAAAGACAGCACCGGAAAACCCATGGGTACGGTAGGTGCGCTGCGCGATATCACCGAGCGCAAGCAGGCGGAGCAAGCCCAGGCGAAACTTGAGGAACAGTTGCGCCAGGCCCAGAAAATGGAGAGTATTGGCCGCCTGGCGGGCGGCGTGGCCCATGACTTTAACAACCTACTCACCGTAATCCAGGGCTACTGCGGGTTAATGCAAGCTCAAATCCCCGGCGAGAGCCCCCTGCTTGAAGACCTGAAGCAGATCCAGCGGGCGGGCGAGCGCGCCACTGCCCTTACCCGGCACCTGCTCGCTTTTAGCCGCAAACAGATCCTGGCGCCCACCACCCTCGACTTGAACAGTCTGGTGACTAATCTGCACAAGATGCTGGAGCGGCTTATCGGCGAGGATATCACGCTTTCGACCATCCTCCAGCCCGAGCTGTGGACAATCACCGCCGACCCTGGCCAGATTGAGCAAGTTATCATGAACCTGGCCGTTAACGCCCGCGATGCTATGCCCACCGGCGGCATGCTGACCATCGAAACCAGCAATGTCCAACTCGACGAGAATTATCTCAGAACTCAACTTGAAGCTCCGAGCGGACCCTGTGTGCTGCTGGTCGTTACTGACACCGGCTGCGGCATGGATGAGTCAACCCGGGCCCAGATCTTCGAGCCGTTTTTCACCACCAAAGAACTGGGTAAAGGCACCGGCCTGGGGCTGGCCACTGCCTATGGCATTATCAAGCAAAGCGGGGGCGACATCACGGTCTACAGTGAGCCTGGCCGGGGCGCTACCTTTAGGATCTATCTTCCCGCCAGCCAGACCCCCGCGAGTGGTCTGCCTGTTCCTCAAGCTACTTCTGTCACCCGTGGCGGCAATGAAACCATTCTGCTGGTTGAGGACGAAGAAACGGTGCGCAGGCTGGCCCGGACTGCGCTGCAAGGCAAAGGCTACACCATTTTAGAGGCCAGTCATGGCGGCGCGGCGTTGTCCCTATTCAAGCAGCATCAGGGGCTAATTGATTTGCTGGTAACGGATGTGGTCATGCCTCAAATGAGCGGCCGCGAGTTGGCCGAGCAGCTAAAGGCGCTCCAGCCGCAGCTAAAGGTGCTCTTTATGTCCGGCTACACCGACGACGCAATCGTTCGACATGGTTTGCTTGCAGCCGAGGTTGAGTATCTCTCCAAACCTTTTTCGCTCAATGTACTCGCGTCGAAGGTACGCGAGGTGCTTGATAAGTAAATAATACAGAAAATGCCGAATAACTTCATAAACTTCTCAAAAACTGCTTTGCATCAACATAGGGAAGCAGTTTTTATTTGGTATATTTTTATTTGGTATAATTAAAAGGAGAATTGACGAAATCTGTGCAATTGTGGTTAAAAAATATTCAAACTACGTAACGCATAAGTCAGACCCAATGAGTCAGGTCAATAAAACACTTGTCAAACTGTCGCAGGACAAAATCGAGACGCAACCCGCTGTCCCCCAAATTCAGACCCGCCTGAAAACCCAAACCAGGCCGTGGCTCGTATCTATCCTGGGGTTACTTCTCCTGTTACAAGCCGCAGGATTGTTTGACCTCGGCCTGTTTTTCTTTACCCGTGGCCTGGGTTTGAAACGCAGCCTGATTGTGGAGGCGTTCATTACCACGCCGATCAACTCTCTGGCCATGGGCATTGTTTTCATCCCGCTGTCGCTGTTAGCCCTGCTGGCAGCAATTGGCTTCTTTCGCTTGTGGCGGGCCGCCTGGCTGATGGCCATGCTGCTGCAAGGCTTGAGTTTGCTGGCCGCGCTGGTTCTCTACTTTAATCAGCGTCCCGGCTATGTCTATATCATTATGCTCTACAGCATCCTGCTGGTCCTTTATCTGAACTACTTCGAAACGTCTACCACTTTACCCCCGGCTGCCAGCCTGGAAGAGGAAAATAACGAAGGATGAGCGCCGTTTTCCAGGCCGATTGCGCCCTACTGCGGCGCTTTGAGCCAGTGCTCCGCTACACCCGCGGCGAGCAGTTTTTTCCAATGAGCGCGGATACCTACGTGCAAAATTGCAGTCTGTGGCTGCAGCGGCCCAACAAAAAACCCGTCTGCCTCATTCCCCAAGGTGAGCTGACCCTGGAGAATCTAGCCGAACCACGCACCGCGGATTTTGGCGCCGTCTACTTTCTTAAGTTTATCGAGCCGCTCAACATTGCCGAACTGGCCGCCTACGCTCTGCAGCAAGGTTTTGCCCCCAAGGATCCGCAAGAGGTTTTTCACGCCGGGCCGGGCCGATTGGCCCGCGTTGGCTACACGTCGCGCTTTTTGGACGCGCTTTTCTCGCTCACCTTGTTTGCGCGGGGCCGGGTGCCGGGCGATACCGCTGCCGCCGCTGCCCTGGCCTATCGCCGCCTTATGGCAGATCAAGAACGACACATCTATTATGGCCGGGTTATCCGCCAAAACGGCTGGGTCGCCTTGCAGTACTGGTTTTTTTATCCTTTTAATAACTGGCGCTCCGGATTTTATGGGGCCAACGACCATGAAGCAGACTGGGAGATGATCTACATCTACCTGTATGAGACCGCCGCCGGGGAGCTGCGGCCCGAGTGGTTGGCCTATGCCTCGCACGATTTCTCCGGCGATGATCTCCGCCGCCGCTGGGATGATCCCGAAGTGGAAAAAATCGGCGAACACCCCGTGGTCTATGTGGGGGCCGGTTCCCATGCCTGTTACTTTGCTCCCGGCGAGTATTTGACCGAGTTAGAACTGCCGTTTTTGCTGCCATGGGTGCAACTCGTGGACCGGCAGAAAAAATTTTGGCAGCAACGCCTGCGCCGGGATGACCATCAGGAAGAGCAGTTACCCAAAGGCTTTAATTTCTTCCGCATTCCTTTTGTGGACTATGCCCGCGGCGATGGTCTGGCGATTGGGCCGAGCCAGGCCAGGGAGTGGGCCGATCCTTGCTTGCTGGAGCCGCCCCCCCGGTGGGCTTTGCACTATCGCGGCTTGTGGGGCCTCTACACCCGCGACCCTTTTGCCCGGGAAAACGCGCCCGCCGGGCCAGTCTACAACCGGGATGGGGCCATGCGCCGGTCCTGGTACGACCCGCTCGGCTGGGCCGGGCTGGACAAGCTGCCGCCCCCCAACCGCACCCTGAGCCACGTGCTGGAACAATGGGTTGAGGTCGAAGCCGGGCAGAGTGCGCTGGCCGAAACAATTGCCCAAAAAAGCCAGGAGTTAGTGAAATTGGGCGTGGAAGCCAATGCGATGCGCGGGCAAGCCCACCTCCATAAACTGCATGCCGCTCATCAGGAGAAAATTGACGCCCTGGCTGAGGAGCTTAACCAAATGCGCGCCCAATTGGCCAGCGACCAAGCCCTGCTGGAAGCTTTAGGCTTGTACGCCGCCCGGCTGCGCGCAGGCCAGCGCAGCCCGGCCCGTGCCCATCTGCGCCATGCTCACCATCCAGCCTCCGCCGCCCGGCTGCGTTTCAATCGTTTCGCCGAAGCCTGGGCCGCCATAAGCATTGGCCTGATGCTGATTAGCCTAGTCATCCTCGTTTTCTTTGGCCGGCAATACTTGATCTGGGGCGTCGTCGCCCTGGTCTCGCTGATGGTATTTGTCGAGGCCGGCTTTCGGCGGCAGCTAGCCCACTTCATCACCTCCTTCACCGCCGGGCTGGCCCTCATCTCGGCCCTGCTCATCGTCTACGATTTCTTTTGGCCCATTGTCATTGTGGCGGCACTGCTAATTGGGGGCTATATCATGTGGGAGAACGTGCGTGAGTTGTGGGGGTAATGATCAGGCCAGGCTAGTTTTCGGCGCGAAACTCAGCAGGGGCGGCTCCCACGCCGCCGGATTAGCCGGGCGTGGGAACCCGGCCCGCTCGTTTCGCACCGTGTACTAGGCTAGCCCCAACCTGGAAATACGAGAAAAACCCATCGTGCGGATCATCTTCAAAGCACAAATTCTTCATCTTTTAGCTTCAGGGGTGTGGCCACGGGTAAAGTGATGGTAAAATCAACCCCGCGTTCGTCTCCTAAATTTTTGGCAATTAACGAACCACCGTGCTGCTGGATCAAGTTATAGCTGACCCACAACCCCAGCCCGCTCCCTTGCGCCTTGGTGGTAAAAAAGGGTTCAAAGATATGGGGCAGCACTTCCGGCGGAATGATGGGGCTGTTATTCACAAAAGAAATCATCACTTGATCGTCTTTCGAGTAAGCCGACAGATGTAGTTGGCCCTCCGAGGGGAGAGCTTCAATGGCATTAATCACCAAGTTCAGAAAAACCTGGATAAGCTGATCCGGCGCGGCCAACACCATGGGCACTTCACCAAAATCAGTCGTCACCGTAATTTTGCTCTGTTGAAGCTGTTTGCCGGTTAAAGCAAGTACTTCCTGCAGCAAGTCGGTCACAAAAATGCGGCGGCGCACCGCCGGTTGGGGGCGAGCAAAATCAAGGACGCGCTGGGCAGTCTCGTTAAGGCGTTCCACCTCGCGGCCCATGACTCGCAGGATCTCTTTCTCTTCATCCGGCTCCAGCGAATAACTCAGCATCAGTTCCAAATACGATTGGATCAATTGCAGGGGATGATTGATCTCGTGGGTCAAAGTGGCCGATAAACGTCCCAAGGCGGCCAGCCGTGCTGACTGCACTGCCTGCTCTTCCAGGCGTTTCTGGTTGGTAATGTTACGCACGATGCCCAATACTTCACCCGGGCCACTGACCACCAGCCGCGTTTCATAATTCTGTACATTCTGAGACTGGTTCAGCCGATATTCAAACTCCTGCGGAACACCACTCTTGATAACTTTTTTAACCCATTCCAGGATGAGAGAGGCAATATCAGGGGGCAGTATCTCTTGCACATTTTTGCCCAGATAAGTGTCGGCTGGCAAGGCGTGATGCCAATGGTGTCCCCGATGATAATCTAATAACTGACCTTCAACAGTAATCCGAAAAATCAAATCCGGAATCGCCGTTAGCAGCGCCCTGTGCCTGGCTTCACTCTGGCGTAGTGCTTCCTCGGCCTGCTTCCGCTCGGTAATATCGGTAATGAGACCATCGTAACCCACAAAGACGCCCTGTTCATCGTAGCGCAGCACTGGTTTATTTCTGACCCAGCGAATGTACCCTTTTTTATGAACAATCCGATGCTCTAACGAAGGTGCAGCAATACCGGCCAGGGCTTGGGCCGCTTGCTCTAATACCGCCGGCCGATCATCTTCATACACCATCGCGTACCAAAGCTGCGGATTGGCTTCATACTCCTGCGGGGCATAACCCGTTATCCCGATCGAAGCTGGGCCATGGTAAGTAGCAACTACCTGTCCCCCTTCAACCTTAACGGTGTAAATATAATCAGTAACCGACTCTAAGAGTCGCTTATAATCCCTGTCATCCAGTCGTCGCGGCTGCCCCTGAAATTGATTCTTCATAGATAGCTTTGGCCTTACGCATTAAATGAGGTCTTCCCATCACAAAGCGGACACTTCCCGCGGCCGCAAATCTCGCCGGGTTCATAGAGCCGATTAGCAAATCCGATTTCAGATGGAACTGGTTGGGGATCTTTTGCGCTTGTTCCATTTTATCACAAATACCACTTGGTTTCAACGGGCAAAAATTAAAAATTAAACGTGGCCGCATCTGACAGGAGCCATTCGGCAAGGTAACGCCCTTCCACACTACAAAGGTATTCTTATGAATTTTGATATCCGAATATGGCCGTGGTAACAGCGACCCTTACGGTCGCCCCAGAGGGGGACAAGCCCCGCTGCTACAGCAAATTACCGATTTTGAAAATCAAATCTCATAATGCAGCTTGCTCCATTTTCCTGCTAACTAAGTTGATGCTATAGTGTGGCACAAGAAAGGAATTTTTAGTTATTGAGACTAAAGTCGCTGGAAGTTCAAGGCTACAAATCCTTCGCCAACAAAGTCGAATTCATCTTTGACGAAGGCATCACCGCCGTGGTTGGGCCGAATGGCAGCGGCAAATCCAACGTGGCCGATGCCATCCGCTGGGTGCTGGGCGAGCAGAGCTACAGCAACCTGCGCGGCAAGAAAACCGAGGATATGATCTTCTCCGGCTCCGACGGCCGCGCCCGGCTTGGCCTGGCCTCCGTTACCCTGGTGCTGGACAACGCCGACAAATGGCTGCCCCTCGACTTCTCCGAAGTGACCATTTCCCGGCGGGCTTATCGCTCGGGCGAAAATGAGTATTTCCTCAACGGCAGCCGGGTCCGCCTGAAAGATGTGACCGAACTGCTGGCCAAAAGCGGCCTGAGCCGGCAGACCTACACCGTCATCGGCCAGGGGACGATTGACCGGGTGCTGTCCCTGCACGCCGAAGAACGCCGCAAGCTCTTCGAAGAAGCAGCCGGGATCACCTTTCACCGCCAAAAACGGGCCGAAACCCTGGCCAAATTGGAAGTGACCCGGGCCAACCTGCTGCGCGCCAACGATATTGTTAAAGAGATCGAACCGCGCATGCAGCACCGCCACAAGCAGGCCCAGCGTGCCCAGGAATACAACATGCTCATGACCCACCTTGACGGCCTGCTCCGTGTCTGGTACGGCTATCGCTGGGGCCAGGGGCAACTGCACCTGCGCGAGGCCACGGCTCGCCTGCGCGAAAGTGAGCATCTGCTCAAAGACCAGCACAACAAATTTGCCGGGCTGGAGCAGGAAATAGCGAGCTTGCGCGCCCAACAAACCGAACTGCGCGGCCAACTGGGCGGCTGGTACAGCAAAAACAACCGGCTGCACAGCCAGACCGAAGCCATCCAGCGCGAGCTAGCGGTGAGCGAAGAACGGGCCAGACAGTATCACTCCCAACGGGAAGAAATCCTGGCCGAATTGGAGCCGCTGACCGCCGACCTGGAAACGCAAAAGTGCCAGATTGCCGAAGCCGAGACTGCCCTGCAAACGGTCACCCAGGAGTTGCGCCAGGCTGAAGAGGCTATGCGTACCGTCCAGCAGCAACTCGACGCCCAGCAGGGCCAGCGCCAAGGTTTGTTGGCTCGCCAAGCCGCCGCCGAAAAACGAGCCAGCCAACTGGTCACCCAATTGACCGAGCGACAAACCCGTCTGGCCCAATTTGAGGAACGCCGCGCGGCTCTGCTGGCCGACCAGGCCAATTATGAAGCCGAAGTTTCTCGACTAACCCAGGAACAACATGGCCTCCAGGGCAAACACGAGCAGCTTGCAGCCGAGCTGGCTGACCTTGAAATATCCATCACCTCTCTGGAATCACAACAGGGCAAAGAGCGCGACGACCTGAGTCAATTGGACCAGGCGGCCGAACAGCTCAAGAGCCGGATGGCGGCCTTGCAGCGGCAGGAGGATACGCTCAGGGCGCGCCAGGATTTGTTGGGCAAACTGCGCAGCGACATGTCAGGCTACTTTGAAGGCGTCAAAGTCGTGTTGCAGCCGGAAGCCGGCCTGGCCGGCGTCGTTGGTACGGTTAGCCAGGTGATCCAGGCGCCGCCCGATTTGGAGATCGCCATCGAGGCCGCGCTGGGCAGCCGCCTGCAAGATGTCGTCGTGCAGAGTTTTGCCGATGCCGAAGCCGCCATTGCCTATTTGAAAGAGAGCCGCAGCGGCCGAGCCACCTTTTTGCCGCTCGATACCCTGCGCCCCGGCTCGGCTCTCAGCGCTCCTAACACGCCGGGGGTGATTGGACTGGCCTCAGAGCTAGTCGCGGTTGAACCGCACCTGCGCGCTATCGCCGCGTCAACCCTGAACCTCACTCTGATTGTCGAAGATTTGCCCGCCGCCCGGCGCGCCTTTGCCGCCATGCAGGGTGGCTTTCAAATTGTTACCCGCGAAGGTGAACTGATGCGCTCCGGCGGCTCGGTGACAGGGGGCCGGGACAAAAATAAGAAAGGCCAGGAAGGAACTTTGCTGGCCCGCGAGCGCGAGTGGCGGGAACTGCCCGGACAAATTGCCGGATTAACGCAAAGCTACCAGGAACTGTCCAGCCAACTGGCCGAGACCCATGAACGAGCGGCGGCGATGAAGCGGCAAATACAGCGTCTGGCCGACGAACAACGACAGATAAGTACTCGACGCCAGGAACTCCAGGTTTCGGCGGACAAAATGAGCCGGGCCTTGGAGCAACTGGTCCGCAGTATTGGCTGGCAGCGAGAATTACAGGCCAAAGTTGAGGCTGAACTGGCTCGCCTCGACCAGCGCCAGGCCGACACCCGCCAGGAAATGGCCCAATTGGAGCAGCAGCGCCAGGCCGCCGCAGAAACCGTCCGGCAGTTGCTTGAGGAAGCCGCCGCTTTCTCAGCCGAAACGCTGCTGGCCGAGTTGAGCCAGGCGCGCGCCACGGTCGCCACTATCCAGGGACGGCAGCGCAGCCAGCAGGCGTTATTGGCCAGCCAGCAGGCAGCCCAGCAGCAGTTAGCCCGGCAGATTGAGAGCAAGCGGGCCAGAGCCGCGACCCTGGCCGCAGAACGAGAGGTTTTGCTGAAACAGCAGCAGGAACTGCAAACTCGCCGCCAGGAATTTGCCGGTCAACTGGGACAATTTACCGGCCAGATCGAAGCCACCGAGCAGCAGTTAGCTGAATTGTCAGCCCGCCAGGTCCAACTGGAACAAACCGAGGGCCATCTGCGGCAGCGCGTGCAGCGCCTGGAAGCAGAGCATAACCGGCTGACCCTGGAAGCCGCGCGGCGGCAGGACGAGCTGGATAATTTACAGCGTCAGATTCAAGACGACCTGGGACTGGTCAGCCTGGAGATGTCCGATGAGCAGGTCGGACAGCCGGTGCTGCCCATCCGTCCGCTCGTGTCCGATTTGCCCGTGGTGGAGACCCTGCCGCCTGGCGTGGAAGAGGATGTCCTGCGGCTGAAGGTGCAGGTTCGCCGCCTGGGCAACATCAATCTTGATGCGCCCCGTGAGTATGCGGAACTGCGCGAGCGATACGATTTTCTGACCGGTCAGATGGCCGACCTGGAAGCCGCTGCCGCCGATTTGAAGGAAGTCATTCTCAAGTTGGATCAGGCAATGGAAGAGTCGTTCACGGCGACCTTCCAACAGGTCGCTAAAGAGTTTCAACGCTACTTCAGGGCGCTCTTTGGCGGCGGCGAGGCCCAACTGCTGCTAACTGATCCTGATAATATGATTGACACGGGGGTGGATATTGCCGCCCGGCCGCCGGGCAAACGGCTGCAAAGCCTGGCCCTGCTTTCCGGCGGCGAGCGCTCGCTGACGGCTCAGGCGTTGATTTTTGCTTTGCTCAAAATCAGCCCAACGCCGTTTGTGATTTTTGACGAGGTAGATGCCATGCTGGACGAAGCCAACGTCAGCCGCTTCCGTGACGCCCTCACCGCCCTGGCCCGCGATATTCAGTTCATTGTCATCACCCACAACCGCAAAACCATCGAGGCAGCCAGGACCCTCTACGGCATCTCGATGGGCGATGATTCGGTTTCGCAGGTCTATTCTCTTAAAATTGACGAGTGGATCGAGCAAGACAAGCCGGAGCCGGTGAGGCTAAGATAAAAAATTGGGAGTAAGATTCTAACCGCAAAGCGACGCCCGGTTAGAGTCTCACTCCCAGATTGCTTGATGTATTTACATCATAGCCGAGATCAGGCCGCTTGTCTGTCAGGAAAGGTTGACGATTGTTGTAGTGAAACTTTGCGATGACTTGCAGCGCGAGTCTTATCGCTTTAACCCTCCTACCACCCGCATCACCACCTGATGTAAGGGCAATGCGCCTGCCGCCGACTCCGGCGGGGGCAAAGTCGCCTCGTCGGGTTTGTCGCTCAGGCCAAAAACGAGGACACCCTGCGCGGCCAGTTGTTCGGCCAGGTCGGCCACTTCGCCGGTCATAACAATTTCATCGGCCAGCAGGTCGGCCTCCGGCGTTTCTTCCGGCAAATAGTCAATTAAATTGACCGTCTCGTGATATTCACGGAAGCGGAAGCTTTTGAAGGGCGTCGGATCGCCTTTAGCCATGTTGCCGACGACTTCGCGGTGAGCGGCCAGCAGCCCCGCGCTCATCTGGGCCTGGCGGGCATCGCAAAGGGTGATGAACTGCTTGAAGCCGGTCAGCCGGCCCGCCTCTAAATCGGCCCAAAAGCACTCCGGTGCGTAGACGTGCCCAGCCACCATCAGGCTGATGTAGGCTTTGTAGTCCTGGTTATCGGCGGTGAAGGGGTGATAGTCCGGCTTGTTCAGCCGGTCGTAAACGCTGCGGCGAAAAGAGGCTTCGTCAAACGTTTCGCCCAACACCTCCTCGACCGTCCGGCGCACGGCGTTGATCCGCGCCTGGTCTATGGCATGGTCATTTCGGCCCCGCGCTCCATGCGTGGTTTTGTCCAAATCCAGCAACAGCGCGGTCCGGCCATCCAAGGTAAAGCCGTCGGCCTGGACCCAGGCCAGGAAGTCGGCCAGGGCCTGCCAGCGGTTCGCCTTCATTAAGTGATCGTCGGTGCTGATTTCCTCCGGCTTGGCCAGCCTGTCTGCGCCGATAAAACAGCGCATCGGCAGGTAAGCCCCCAAGTTCCTGGCCGCAGTCCCGTCATTCATCAGCGTATCGCCGACAAAGAGCAGGCGCTCCAGGGGCGGTTGGCCGCGTTGAGCCTGGGCCGCTTGCAAATACCGGTAGACCACGGCGGCATACATGGGCACAGTCTTGCGGGGCGCGCGCGGCCCGTCCAGCCCAATCTCCTGCCAAAAACTCTCCAGCCGGGGCAGGGCCGGGTCAGCCGGGACCAGGTTGCGGTAGGCCACCCGGTCGCCCAGAAAGTCGGCCAGACTCTTACGCCGATACATGAGCGCCGACCCCCGCGACAAATGCTTCAAGCCTGCCCTGGGCCAGCATCAGCTCCGCATTCAAAACCGACCCGCCCGCCGCGCCGCGAATGGTGTTGTGAGCCAGACACACAAAGCGGACATCCAGCACTTCACAGGGGCGCAGCCGGCCAATCACCGTCGCCATACCGCCGCCGGCGTCCCGGTCGAGGCGGGGCTGAGGGCGATTGGGTTCAGCGCGAACGACCAGGGCCGGCTGCGGGGCCGAAGGCAGCTTCAGTTGTTGGGGCAGCGGTTCCCAGGTCTGCCAGGCTTCCATGATGTCGCCCAACGAGGGTTTGTCCTTGAAGCTGACCGATAGAGTGACCGTGTGCCCATCACTCACCGGCACCCGGTTGCAGTGGGCGCTGATTTTGATGCCGGCGGGTTCAACACCCTGCCCATTCAGGCGGCCCAACATCTTGTTCGACTCGGTGTTCATCTTGATCTCTTCGCTCTCGCCGATGAAGGGGATGACATTGTCAATCGCGTCCAGGCTGGGCACGCCGGGATAGCCCGCCCCGGAGAGAGCTTGCAGCGAGGTGGCGATGACCGCCTGCGGGCCAAACTGCATCAGCGGGGCCAGCGACATGACCATCGGCATGGCGGTGCAGTTGGAATTGGTGACAATAAAGCCGCGCGACCAGCCGCGCTCGGCTCGCTGCCGTTCCAATAAACCCAGATGATCCGGGTTTACTTCTGGCAGGATGAGCGGCACGTCGCTGTCCATGCGGTGAGTGCCGGCATTGCTGAAAACGCCGTAACCGGCGGCGGCAAATTTGCGCTCCCACTCGTTGGCAAAGCTGGTCGGCAGCGCCGAAAAAACGAGTTCGCAATCCAGCTCGGTGGACATCTCCTGCACCGTCATCTCGGCCAGGCGAGCCGGCATGGGTTCGGTCAGAATCCAGTTGGCCGCCTCCCGGTAAGGTTTGCCCGCCGAGCGGTCCGACGCCGCCAGGACGGTCAGATCGAAAAAGGGATGGTTGGCTAACAATTGGGCAAAACGCTGCCCCACGGCCCCCGTTGCGCCGAGTACGCCCACGCGAATTTTAGACATGATAATCCTCCATTGTTACAAGTGAAATCGAATTTTTTGGTTTTACGACGTTTGATAAAAGTAATTGGTGTTTAGCTGAAATAGAAATCTACCCGCCCGCGCGGGCGGTAGGGGCAAAAAAGCCAATCATATAAATGTTATGCACGACTCGTCTCATTGAAGTTTAAGTATGCCTTGCTATGGCAAATCGCACCCTTCGATACGCCCTTCGCTTTGCTCAGGTCTACTCAGGGTGCGGTTTGTTTTGGTGGATTGGCAGGGTGAAAGAGATTTCCAACTGCTTGAGTTCCTCTTGCACCTTCACCTGCATCTGGCCGCCGTGCATTTCGATGATGGAGCGGCTGAAGAATAAGGTTGGGTCATCGGGGTCATCAAGAAAATAAATCTTTTCTTTGCCAACGGCTGCAACGTAAAACTTAACTGAATTTTCATCATAAGTTACTGTGAGCGTTATTGTGCTTTCTTCTCTGGGGTAAACTGCCTCGGTGATAGCTTCTAATATCCAAGTTAGAGCTTGTTGAATAAGTTTATAGTCAGCCCAAATATTAGGCAGATGATGAGGAAGATTTAGCTCTATTTGAGCATCAGGTACGCTTTGCTGGATGAGTTTACTCAATTCAACCAACTCAACACTTTTAACCTGCAAACCCCAATAACCGTAACTTATATGATATAAGTCAAAAAAGAACTCCCAAAATTTCAATATTGCTTTAGCTGATTGGTGAATGTTAGTTATTAAATCCCGTCTTCGCGGTTCAGTGAGAGGGCCAATTTTGTCCTCTCCTTGCAGCATAATTTCAGAGTAACCAATTATTCCCATGAGGGGAGTACGTGTTTCTGAGAAAAATTCAGCCATATAACGATTCAACACTCGTGCAGCTTGTGGAGTTAATTGCTTCTCAGGTTTGGCCGGCTCTTCTGTCATATTTTCTTACTCAACCGACCCAATAATTTGCTCAAGTTCAGCGATCAGCGGGGGCAGGTCAGCCGTAACAGTATCCCAAACTCGATCCAGGTCAATATCAAAATAGGCGTGTACCAGACGATTTCTCATGCCCACCATACTTGGCCAGGGAATTTGGGGCATCTGTGAGCGGCTTTCTTTAGAAACACCAGCCGCAGCTTCGCCAATGATTTCAATCAATTTAAGCAGGGACAAAGCCAACATGCGGTCAGAGTCCAAGTCACTGCGGGTTCGGTTTTGGGCAAAAGATTCGGCCTCTTTGGCCGCATCGAGCATGTGATAGAGGCGAACCAGATCATCTTTGTTCATACTGCACTTCAGCGTCAGCCATCACTTCCTGCCGAAAATAACGACTCAATTCGGCAGGGGTGCGTAAATCCACTTTGCGTCCCACCATCTCCGAAAGTTCAATTTCCAGCGCAGCTAATTTCAAGAAACCGACGGTCTGGCCCGGCTCAAATTCAATCAGGATATCAAGGTCACTCTCCGGACCAAAATCATCGCGCAAGGCAGAACCGAATAGCGACAGCTTACGAATATGATGTCGCTGACAAAATGCCGCGACCTCAGCAGGAGATAAGCCGAGTCTGCTTTGTTCGGTTGCTGCAATTTTAGTTATCATGCTTCACTGCTCACTGCGCTTTCTTCAATCGTTCCAACCCCACCCGCAAACGGGTGGCCTCGCTTAACTTAATCATCTGTTTCTACAGGACAATGTACCGGAAACGCGAAGGTGCGTCAATGCAAGAGGTTGGTTTTGGGCCTATAGGCTAAGCAGACTTCCACTTATAATCGCTGCTCAATCACCCGTCGTACTTCGCTCAATTCCGCCCCAACCTGGACCGGCGGATTGCCGAACTGAGCATTGGGCCAGGCTCCGGTGTGATAATCCACCGTCGCGCCGGGGTCTTTCATCAGGTTGCCGGTCAGGATGCCGACGATGGTTTCATGGGGCTGGATGACGCCTTCGGCGATCAGTTTGCGCGCCCCGGCCACCGCCGCCGCCGAAGCTGGCTCGCAGCCGATGCCGGCGCGGTCCACCATCGCCTTGGCGTCCATAATTTCGTCGTCGGTGACGCTGCTCACGATGCCGTCGGTCCACTTCAGGGTACGGATAGCCCGCTCGTAGCTGACCGGGTTGCCAATGCGAATCGCTGTAGCGACAGTTTCGGCCTTCATGGTCTGGTGTTCGGCAAAGTTAGTTTGATAGCTCCGGTAAAAAGGACTGGCCCCAGCCGCCTGCACGGCAGCGATGCGCGGTATCTTGTCCACCAGGCCCAACTGCTGTGCTTCGTACAGGGCTTTGCCAAAGGCGGCCGTGTTGCCCAGATTGCCGGCGGGCAGCACAATCCAGTCGGGTGCCTGCCAGTTAAAGCCCTGCAAAATTTCCAGCGGGATAGACTTTTGCCCTTCCAGGCGGAAAGGGTTGAGGGAGTTGAGCAAGTAAACGCCCATCTCATTGCAGACCTGCTGGACCAGAGTCATGGCATCATCAAAATCGCCCTGAATTTGGAGGGTATAGGCGCCATAGGCCAGCGCCTGGGCCAGCTTGCCTGCCGCAATTTTGCCGGAAGGAATAAAAATCAGGGCCGGAATGTTGGCCAGCGCAGCGTAGGCCGCCAGCGAGGCCGAAGTGTTGCCGGTCGAGGCGCAGGCGACGGCCCTGGCTCCCAGCAGTTTGGCCTGGGTCACGCCGACGGTCATCCCCCGGTCCTTGAAAGAGCCGGTCGGATTTTCGCCTTCATGCTTGAGGAAGAGAGCATCCGCGCCGACCCAGTTGGACAGGCGCGGGTGCTCGTAGAGCGGCGTATTCCCTTCCGGACGAGAGACGATGGTATCAATCGTGGCCGGTAGAATAATTTCGCGGTAACGCCAGACGCCGGAGTTGGTGGTCGGGGTGACACGCGGCCCCGGCGCGCCGCTCAAGCGGCCATCAAAGAGGCCACGGCTGATCAGGGGACGCAGCGCCTCTAAATCGTGCCATACATCCAGTTGGCCGCCGCACTCACACAAATAGCGCACCTCGTCAGCCGGATATGATCTGTGGCAATGCAAACACTGGAGCGAAATTGTGGAGAAAGACTCTGAATTGTTGTTAAGTTGGGACATGGTATTTTCTTTCTTACAAGGTAACAAAGTAGCCGGGTAGCAGAGCACAGGTTACAGAGTCGCTGGTTACAAGGTGTAGGTTATTTTACGACCTGCTACCCTGCAACTTGCTACTTGTTACCTGTCATCCTCTTTAATTTCGATGATTATTTCTTCCTCGGCAAAGTCGTCGTCGTCAACTTTACCCCAACCCAACCGGTAAAGCCAGACCAGCCCCACCAGGACAGCGCCCATAAAGACCAGGGCCACACCGCCAATGCAGGCCGTTGTTCCGGCGACACCCAACAATCCTGTTGACGACAGTCCGGCGGCCGACAATTCCGGTGCAGAACGGCGGGACTGGGCAATAGGGGTCGTCTGGAACCGCTTCTTTGGCTCAAAGGTGGCGGTGGGCGAGGGCGTGGCCGAGGGAGTCAGGGTTGGGGGTGGAGCGATAGTATTGGCCGGCACGGGCGTCGGCGTGGCGACCGGCGAAACCGGTTCGGCGGTGGGCGACTCAACCTGGGCAACTTCGGCGGATGCGTCGGCCAACTCCGCTACGACCGCCTCTTGCGGCTCCTCCGTGGCCGGGACAGGGGTGGCCGTGGGTGGTTCAGGCACAGGCGTGTCGGTGGGTGGGGGCGGGACCGGGGTGTCGGTGGGCGGCGGCTCAGTCGGAGCAACAGCGGGAGCAACGTCGCCGGCAACTTGCTTCATGCCGATGTCATCAATCCAAAACTTATCCTTGGAGGGGGGGATAGAATAGCCTTTTTCGGCGGCACGCTGCCGCCAGCGGTCGTCAATCCGTAAAAATACAGTGATCGTGTCAGCCTGGGCTGTCGCGGTGACTTCTTGATTGCCGCAGATTTTGCAGTCGTTGCGCGTATTTTCGGGTCCCCAGATGATATTCGGCGAGTGCGGGTCGGTGCCGCCAAAGGGGTCAATGCCCAGTTTCCGGCCAATGCCGCCAACCTGATCAAAAACTGATTTATCGTTGACAAACGAGTCAAAGACTAACCAGACAATATTGGCATAATAAGTATTGCCTTTGACCACCGGCACCTGCTGGTAGATCCCCCCCACAAAATAATTCTCGGTGACGATATAACCGGCGGGACACAACGGCGCGTGACACTCCCCGCCGCCTTGCAACACATCAAAGCTAGCCGAGCCGTCCTCGGTAAACGTCTGCCAGCGGTCCTTGCCGTTGTCAAAATTGCAGTTGGGCAGTATATTTTCCGACTGCTGGCAAGTATCGGGGGGATTATCCTGCATCAAGGCTCCCACCGAAGGTTGCCAGACAAAGATTAAGGCCAGTAAAAGAAAGAGCAAAAGGTAACGCAGTTTCACTTTTCTCCCTGCTTGTTCTAAAAGGAACAACAAAGCGCGAGTATACCCCAAGCCACTGGAGATGGCAAGTCAAAAAATCAACCACAAATTTCACGAAATACACAGAAAAATAACAAGAAATCTGGGTAACCGTGGTCAAAAAGTATTTGAACTGCCTATCTTATAAAATAATAAAAAAACCGGCCAGCTCGCAGCGAGTGGCCGGTTTATAGCAAGGCAACACGCTTATTGAGAGCCGCCAACCGTGGGCAGAACCACCGGGGTCGAAGTTGGAGTGGGCAGGTCAGTTGGTTTTGGGGTGGGTAGTTCAAGCAGCGGTTTCGTGGGAAGGGGTGTGGCGGTGGGCGGCGCGGCCGGCGTATCAGTGGCCGCCGGTTCAGCAGTCGGTTGGACCTCGCCGCCGCCCGCCGGCGCTTCCGGAGTGGTTTGCCCGCTGGATGGTTCGAGGCCCCCGCCCATCAAATTGTAGACAGCTACCCCTCCCAGGGCGCAAATTATCAGCAGCACCAAGACTGCCAGCACGATGAGCCGGGGGTTGAGCTTGAACCCACCGCCTTTCTTCTTAGCGGCCTGCTTCGACGATTTTCCTTTTGACTTGGCCATGGTGCTGGGCATGACCAATTCTTCATCCTCTTCGTCTTCACCGGCGCGATGAAACTCGTCCAGAAAGGTAGCGCCTGTCTCTGGCTCTTCTTCCTCTTCCTCGAGAGCGCTGCGTACGATGTCGCCTGGATTAAAATTGCCTGCTTTTAATGCGGCCATACTTCGCTGGGCGGTGGAATTATTGGGATTGAGGGCCAGAACATTTTCAAGGCAAACCTCGCGGTCTTCATCGGTATCAACGACTGCGGTTAACCACAACCAGACGTTTTCATTGCCTTCGTCGGTTTCAAGCATTTCCTCCAACAACCGACGCCCTTCTTCTTTATCGCCCATGCGAATGGCTTGAATAGCATCGTCGAGCATTGACATTGGTTTGACTCCCGGGCCAATTGAGGATGACAGTTGAAGCTCTGACACCTATTATATCACCAGTTTAATCACTATGACAAGTTAAATAGGCCCAAGCATTAAGGGCTAATCCGTAATCGTCACTCTTTCCAATTCGAAGCTGGCTGAGGATTCGCCAGGGTTAGCCGGCTGGGACGACCCGCCCGATCTACTCACCCATGCAGCTCGCAGGGTAAATTGCCCGCGCGGCGCATCATCTCCAACCGCTAAATCCAACCGGTCCTGAACCCAATAATCGGCCGGCCACTGCTGGGTCGGCCACTCGCCATTAATCGGTTCAAGAGCCGGCCAGCGATAAACTATCTCCATTTGATTGTCAACCAAGAAAAATTCCAGGTGATAATCCTCCTGCGGCGGCTGTAAGACCTGCCAGTGGAGCGTTACAGCTAAAGTTGCGCCGGAATGGACAGTAGAATTTTTCAGGTCATAGCCCCGTAAAGCAATCTCCTGTCCTGGCCCTTCCCCTGGGAGAGCTGAGGTGGGATGCGGGAGTCTGGCTGGGTCAATAATACGTGGAGTCGGGGCCAGTTTGCCCGCCAGAACACCCAGCATGATAACGGTCTTACCTGTGGTTGTGGGCAGAGCCTGCCCACTGCGCCGGTCAACGACCTGAGCAGTGAGGTGGTAGGCGCGGGGGGGCAGGTCACCGGGCAGGCGCAGCACCAGCAGTTGCAGCCCTTGCACGCCGGACTGCCAATTGCTGGGAGGATAGCCGTTGCCGTCGGCTTCGGCCCAAACATGGCCCTGCTTATCCTGCAACTGCACCAGAAAGGTATAATCGGCGTCGGGAGGAAGCGCTTGCAGGGCTTGCCAGCCCAGCAACACCTGAAACTTACCCCCGCTGACGACTGACCCGAGCACTTGATAGGCGGATAGAGTCAGGTCATTGTTGATATTGACACCCAGGCTGTTAGATGCAAAGGCAGCCAGGTGAGCCTGACGCAATTCCGCGGGATTCCGCAGGCGATACACGGTGTATGCTTGACCCGATTCTGCCGGGGACGGCTGCAAAAATGGCTGCCAAGTTTCGGCGGGAGGGGCTGAAAGTGGGAAAATGTAGCGCGGCGACAAGCCACTCTCCGGCGGCGGAAAAGCCAAGCTCTGCCGGCCGTCAAACCAGATGACAAAAGGGGGCTGGCCGCGTGACTGGAGGGTGAAGCGGAAAGGGTCCAGGTCACGGTAATACTCGGCTGAAATGGCGGGCAGGCCTTCATTGGGAGTAGCCTTGACGTAACCTGCTACTTCGGCGATGTCTGCCCCATAAATGTAACGCGCCTCAGAAGCGTTGGCCCAGCGAATGAAGTAATCATAATAGGTGAGAAAGAGAAGAAGGATTAAAGATGAAGCGTAAAGCGTCCCAAGGGGAGGCTTCGCACTAAAGCGTAAAGCGTGAAGCGTAGAGGGTGAGGCTTTATTGTTCGCCACACTTGCCCTGCGGTTTCGCCATTGACTGACTCGCTGGCTTGCCCAATCCAGGCCCAGCGCCCAGAGGATGCAGGCAGCCGGCATGGCGCCGATGGCGCGTAGAAAGTGAGGGCTGTCGTCGGTGATGAAGCCGGGCAGGAGCATGAAAAAGAGCCACAGCAGCAGGAACGCCGCCGGTCCAGCCAAACCGGCCGGGCGGCGCAGGCGGAGCAGAACCAGAATTAACCCCAGGTAGAAAAACAGGCCGTTAAGCCAATCAAAAACGGGCCGGCCGTTGAGATTGTAACGGTCGGTTTCATCGCCATGAAAGGTGAACATACCCAGGGTGCGTAGCGTGTGGCGCAGGAGCGGGCCAAAGTCGCCGTTGAGAGCGTAGGGGAGGGTCGAAACCTGGCTGGAACGTTCGGTGAAGCTGGCGCTGTGCTGCCAAAAATAGTGAGCCAGCGGGGCAAAAAGGACCGCCCAAATGACCATCAGGATCATCAAGCCGAGCCAGTGCCGCCTGGCCACCTGTCTCCGCAGGAATTGATAACCGAAAATAGCCAGGATCAGGAAAGGCGCAAAGCGGCTGGACAGGTAAGTGTACATGGTCGCGCCCAGGGCCAGGCCGCTCAAGGCGAAGAAGAAGATAGAAGGTAGAGGATAGAAGGTAGAAGATAGGAGGTTGGAAACGAAAGGCGGAAGACTGACTACTGACCTCTGACTACTGACTCCGCGCCACAGAAAATAGAGGGTCAACATCAGCAGCGGTGGTAAGGTAACAGCCCGCAGGGCCAGGCGGCTGGTGAAAACGGCCCAAAACGATACGGCCAGCCCGGCCATTGCCAGCAGCGCCACCCGCCGATTGAACAGGCGCAGGGTCAGCGGGTAAACCAGGGCTACGGTCAGCAGGCCGCAGATGACATTGACCAGACGCATCGGCACGGGACCAACGCCAAAACCATAGAAGGCCAGGGCCTCCAGGTAGATGATGAGCGGTTCGATGCCTTTGTTGATTTCAAAAAAAATGGGGCGCTGCTGTGCCTCCAGCACCTGCATGGCTGTAACGCCATTGTAGGCTTCGTCATGGGAGAGACCGGGAGGGATCTGGTCAAGGGCAATGACACGAAGAGCGAAAGCGAGGAGGAGGACAGCAATAAGCAGGAATCTGTGCAGATTCATCGAACTTCAATCTTTAACCACCGACACCCTACTCAATTTCGTCCCGGTTAGGGCCGCCAGGCCGGGGTCTGCTCGTCACGGGTGGGGGTTTGGGTGAGGTTGACAACCGTCTGGCCGTCGAGGGTGGTGGTGAAAACATCCCAGTTACCCTCACGGTTGGAATAGAAGACAAGTTGCTGTCCATCGGGCGACCAGGTAGGCCCGTGGTCATTGGCCTGAGAATAATTACTGACGTTTTGAAGGGCGCTGCCGTTGGCATCCACCACATAAATCTCGACATTGCCATCCCGATTGGTTTCAAAAGCCAACCGCGTTCCATCAGGCGACCAGGCCGGGGAGAGGTCATTGGCCGGGTCGGTGGTCACCTGGCGCACATCGGAGCCAGCAGCGGTCATAGTAAAAAGATCCCAGTTGCCGGGAGCCTTACTGCTGTAGGCAATCCGGCTGCCATCGGGCGACCAGACAGGACCGAGGTTGCCGTTGCCATCGGCGGTAAGTTGAGTTGTTTGGTCGGGGCAGATTTCAGGGTTGCTCAGACAGGACAGATCCACTATAAAAATTTCCCAGTTACCGGCGCGAATGGACGAAAAAGCCAGTCGTTTTCCATCAGGCGACCAGGAGGGGGTCCAATCATCTGCCGGGTGACGGGTTATATTGACTACGTTTTGCCCGTTGGCATCCATCAAATACACTTCACGATTGCCATCCCGCGTGGAAACAAAAGCAATCTTTTGCCCATCCGGCGACCAGATAGGAGCGGTATCATCCTCGCCTTCTGGGGAAAGGGCGGTTACGCCGCTGCCGTCAGCATTCATTACGTAAATACGCCAATTCTGGTCAACATCCCGGCCCATGTAGGTCAGGGAGGGTAAGGTACGGGCTACGACCAGGGGTGGAGTAGGAGTTGGGGTTGCCGTCGGTTCCGGCGGCAAGGTGGCGGTTGGCGGAACGGCTGGGGCCGCGGCCTGGCTTTCAAGGGTAGCAATCTGTACAGCCGTGGGGGTTGCCAGAAAGGCAAGAGGCAGGTCTAAAAAGCGGAAGGCAAAAACAGCGCCGGTCGTCAATAAACACAGCAGCACCAGCAAAGTAATGGCAAGGGGCCACAAGAAGCCCTTTTTGCCCCTTTTCCGAGGCTGGCCTGCCGTAGAACCAATCGCCGGGAGTGAGGCTCTTTCTACCTTCGCAGTGGGTTTGAGTTGAGCCGCGGCCCGGCCCCAATCCACTTCTTTGAGAATCTCTATCGAATTAGTGTGTTCACGCAGCCAAAAGCGCAGCAGCTCGACATGGAAGCGATAACTCAGAGCGCCCATTGGGGCCAGCACTCCCCGTTCGGCCAGAGACTCCAACCCCTCGACGACCACTTCAGGCACGACGGCGCTGCTCTGACGCTGCAAAAACCGGGTCACTTCCTGGCGGGTAATTGGGCCGTGCGCCCCTTGAATGGCCGCCATACCGGCCAGCACCGCCCGCTCGGCCCAACTGGATTGATCCCATATCTGCCGGAACGGTTCAATCGGTGAGTCGAGGATTTCTGCCAACGCCGCGTCAAAGTCACGTTGATTGACCCAGCCGTCAAAAACCTGGCGGTTCAGGAGCGTATGGCAAAAGAGGCACAAGTAATAAGGATGGTGAGAGTTGATTTCGGCTATGCGCTTGGTGACGCCATAATCAAAGCGCAGCACATTTTTGACGGGCAAAGTGATCATGCTGAGCGAAGCGTCGGCAGTCAGGGCGCCCAGGTTGAAGGTCGGTGCGCCATCCAATAAAGGATGGCTAATCTGCTTCAACTTATCCTGATTAGAAACAAAAATTAGATGCAGCCGGGGACATTCATCCAGGAGCGGCATCAGGCTGGTCAAGAAAGCAGAAATCAGGGCTTTGTCCTGGGTAAGCAGCGTGTGCAAGTCGTCGAAGTAGATTACCAGCCGCTGAGAGGAGTCAAGGCGCTGGTTGGCCTGGGCAAAGAGTTGGCGCAGCGCAGTGGCCGGCTGGGCCGGGGCGTCTTCGGGCAGGCGAGGGGACAGATTAAGCAGTTTGAGTTGAGGCACAAGCTGGTCAATGGCCGTTTGTAAAACAGCATTGATGGCCCCCTGCCCGCGTACTTCCTGGCGAGAACGTCTGTCACCCGCTTCCAGCAGCAGCACGGGCGCTGAAAGCGCGACCACTAAATTAAGGCAGTCCAGGTTTTGCAGGCTGCCCACATGCCGCACCAACGACGTTTTGCCGATCAAGGGCAGCGCGCTGAGCACCAGCGTCCGGGCATTGGTGATGAGTTGTAGTTCAATCCAATCGGCGGCATTTTGCCGGCCAAACAGCATGGCTGGATCGGCAACCGGTTCGCCCGGACGATAAGGATTCGTTGTATCTGTCAAAATGGAAACTCCGCTATATGACCCGTGTGGCGTATACGGCTAATCCCACACAACACGTAAGACGTTTGACCTTATTTAAATGCTTGGAACTATTCGACACATACTTTCGTACCAGCACAAGCGCCCATTATACCATTAAATATGCGAAGAGGGGAAGCGGACGGGCCGGAATCATTGTCCAAGGGTGAATTGTCAATAGTTAATTGTCAACGGAGTACTCCTTCACAATTGATCGTTCACAGTTCGCTATTCTTCCAATCTTCCTTTCATCCCTGCTTTTCGGCAATGAGCAGACGCGCTGTGGCTCCATCGCGCTCAACCAGTTCCCAACGGGCCGCAAAACCACCGCTGGTGAGCAAGTGGAGGGGTTTGGCTGGGGGCAAGCTGCGCTGGCCGGTAATCTCGTAGAGCCAGTTAATAAAAGGCCGGATAGGCCAGGGACCGCGCAAGTGACCCTCAAACACAACGATTAACCGGCCCGGCGGTTTCCCTTCAGCGGCGCTATGGAGAACGCGATAAATCTCGGCCATTGTATCGCGGGCCAGCATGTAATCGGTGGGAAAGGTAGCGACCACATTGGCAAAATAGCCGGCAGGAAAGGGCAGCCTCTGTGCCCTGGCCCGGCTGAGACGCAAAGACAGGTTGCAGCGGCGAAGACGCTGGCTGGCCAGGCGAGCCATATAAGGCGACAGGTCAATACCTACGGGATGAAAACCTGCTGTTGTCATTTCGGCGAAGAAGGCGCCGGTGCCGTAGGCCAGTTCCAGGGTAGGACCGAGCTGCAAAAAGGGCAAAGCCAGCCGCCGCCAGGCGGCCCACTGCCCAAACGAAACCAACCAGGCCACAGCGTCGTAGGTCCAGGCCATTTGGTAGTAGAGCAGGTGAAAACCAACTTTAATCAGCCAGCGGGGAAGCAGCACAATCAAACAATCACTCGTAATTTCTTGGGGATGAGGTGATAAACGATTTCGGTAGCATTTCCGGGCAAGATTTCGCCATCAGTCTGGACCAACGTGGGGGGGGAAGTGGTAATTGAGAGAGATGTCGTTTGGTGATAGACTACCTGGGGATGTTGAATATGCGCCCCGGTGAAAGTCTGGGGTAAAAGCCGCAGCATCTGCCAGCGGCTCAGGCCGGCGGCGTAGACAAAATCGAGCAGGCCATCGTCGAGCTGGGCATGAGGGGTCATATAAAAAAAACCACCGGTCCGGTTGCTGTTGCCGATAGAAACCAGGTTAATAAACCCCTCAAAAGAGCTGTCGCCCCAACTCAGGCGCATGTGCCAGGGTTTGGCTTGGGCCAGGGTTTTCAACGCGGCCAAAATATAGCGCAAGTTGCCCTTGACCCAGCGCATCCGGTCGTGGGCTTCCGTTACCACCGGCTCCAGGCCCACCGCGGAATTGTTGACAAAATAATGGCCGTTAACCTCACCCACGTCAATCAGGCGAGTTGCGCCGGCAGCTAAACGCTGGCAGGCAGCCGTGACATCAAGGGGGATTTGCAGCATCTCGGCCAAATCATTGGCCGTGCCCACCGGAATGACCCCCAAAATCCCCGCTTCGGCCTCACCGGCGGCCTGCAGCAAGCCGTTGCTCACTTCGTTCACCATGCCATCCCCCCCCGCTGCGGCGACCACCGGCCAGCCTGCTTGCCGGGCCTGGCGGGCCAGTTCAATTCCCTGGCCTCGCCGAACCGTTATCTCGAGATGATAAGCCAGGCCGGCCTGGCTTAGCGCCTGCTCCACCAGGGTAATTTTGGCCTCTTTGGGCAAGCGGCCGCCGTAGGGGTTGAGGATGACTTTAATCTTGCCGGCCACAATTTATTAGTGAGGTAAAACGCCAACAGCCCGGCCGGACCGTTCAAACACATCCAGCGCCTGTTCAATCTCTTCCAAAGTATGACCGGCAGTGACATTGGCGCGAATACGGCTGGTGCCGTTCGGTACGGCTGGGGCAACAACCGGCAGGACAAAGATGCCTTCATTTTGCGAGAGCCTGGCCATCATCCAGGCACGCTCGTCGTCACCGGCAATAATCGGCACAATTGGGGTAGCACTTTTGAGGGTGTTAAAGCCGCGCTCTTGCAGTCCCTTGATAAAGTAATGAACATTGCTCTGCAGGGCTTTGACCCGCTCCGGTTCCGCTTCGATGACCTCAAAGGAGGCTTTGGCAGCGGCGGCTGAGGCGGGGGGTAAGGCGGCTGAAAAGACAAAAGCGCGCATGCTGTGTTTGAGATAGGTGATCAACTCGGAACTGCCGGCAATGTACCCGCCCACACTGGGAATGGTTTTGCTCAACGTGCCCATTTTGATGTCAATGCCATTTTCCAGGCCAAAATGCTCTTCGATACCGTGACCCGTTTCACCCAGCACCCCCAGCGAGTGCGCCTCATCAACCATGAGCAGCGCTTCATAGCGGCGGCAAAGGCGAATCACTTCAGGCAAATTAATGATGTCGCCATCCATACTGAAGACAGCATCCACGACGACCAATTTGCCGGCGCTCTTAGGAGCTTCGGCCAGTGCTTTTTCCAACGCTTCCATGTCATTATGCTCAAAGCGGACGAATTTAGCCCGCGACAGCAAACAGCCATCCACAATACTGGCATGATTAAGTTTGTCGGAAATGACCACATCATTGCGTCCCAGGAGGGTCGCAATCGTGCCTAAGTTGGTCACATAGCCGCTTGAAAGAGCTATGGCATCTTCAGTCCCCTTAAAACGGGCAATAGTCTGCTCCAATTCGACGTGGATGCGCGTTGTTCCGGCCAGGATGCGCACTCCGTGTGTCCCAGAGCCAAATTCCACCAGGGCCGCCTGGGCTGCCGCTTGAATCTTGGGATGATGCAGCAAGTTCAGATAGGCATAAGAAGCAAACTGGAGCATTTTACGCCCATCAATCGTCACATACACCCCATCCACGGCCTCGGCTGGTTGTAAATAAAGATAGAGGTCCTGCTCTTTGGCTGAGCGAACCCGCTCATTCATTTGCTCAATGCGCCAGGCAATGGGGTTATGACCATTTTCCGCAGGCATAGCACTCCTTTCGCTGCCGGGAAATAATTTTGTTACTGGAACGGCGGCAAAAGTATAACACTTAGTTAGAATCTATCAAAGCCCAGACCCCGCTCTTTCAAACTGACAAAGCGTTGATGGCCGATTACCAGATGGTCCAGCACATCAATGCCCAGGAGCGAGCCAGCTTCAACAATGGAGCGAGTCACTTGCACATCTTCGGGAGAGGGAGTGGGATCGCCGGAGGGGTGGTTGTGGGCCACAATGATAGCCGTGGCATTTTCTCGAACTGCTTCGCGAAAGACTTCCGAGACCCGGATAATGGAGGCGTTGACATTACCCACATAAACAGTTGGACTAGCCAAAACCCTATTTTTGGTATCGAGCAGCAAGGTGCGCAAATGCTCCTGCTCCAGGCTGCCCATCTCTAACATCAACAAGTTAGCCGCATCGAGGGGCGAGGTGATTTGGGGGCGGGCATCAGGAGAAGTCACCAGCAAGCGGCGGCCCAGTTCGATGGCCGCCTTGAGCTGAGCTGTTTTGGCCGTGCCAAGACCTCTAATGGTAGCCAGTTCGCCAAATGAAGCTCTGGCTAACCCGCCCAGACCACCAAACTGGGTCAAAAGACGGGTACTGAGGGCGATTACATTTTCGCCCGGCGTGCCAACCCGCAACAGGATGGCCAATAACTCGGCGTTAGAGAGCGCCGTGGGGCCATAATATTGCAGGCGCTCACGCGGACGCTCGCCCAAAGGAAAATCGTGGATGGTTGGATGGTAGTTGGTGGATGACTCGCTAGACATGAGCGGCCCTTTTAGCAAACAGGCTGATTAGTAAACGTGGGCTTCCAGGCAGGTAACACCCTGCGGCCCGACCACGGCGCTGTGCCGGATACCGGCGGGCAGTTCCAGCCGGTCGCCGGGATTCAGGTTAAAAGTTTTGTGGTGGGTTGGACAATCAAATTTAATGCTCCCCTCCACGACATAGATAATTTTATGATAGCCGTGGGTGTGTCCCAGGTAGACATCTTCCGGCCGGTTTGACCATTGGTACACTTTAAGCTCCTGCTTGGTCAAAATATCGCGCAATTCTTCTTCAGTAGGTGGGTTCTGATCAGACCAGGGGATTACTTTCAGTTCCATAAGCTTCTCCAAACAAGTTACACTATAGATTTTGCTGGGCCTTATTCTACTGTCTTGACCGCAGATCGTCAACCAGATAACTACAACTTTTTTCGTTGACAGGAAAGGAGGGGTCGGCTATACTCAGGGAAGTTATTCAATCTAAACCCAGCCTGACAAGGAGCCTATCCAGATGAGTGTCGCCGACGATGTCAACGAAATTTTTGAAAAGATGCCGCAGGCTTTTTTACCGGAAAAAGCGGCTAACCTCAACGCCACCATTCAACTTGAGTTAAGCGGTGAAGGCGGCGGCGATTGGGTTCTCAAAATTGCCAATGGGACCATTGCCGTGACTCCGGGCCGGACCTCAACCCCGAATCTAACCCTGACCATGGCAGCGACTGATTACATCGCTCTTTCGCGGGGTGAAGCAAATCCGGTTAGCTTATTTATGGCCGGAAAAATCAAATTGCAGGGGGATATGACCCTGGCCATGAAGTTCCCTGATATGTTTGATCGTAACAAAGCCTGAACCTCTCTCCTGCGAGATGCTTGATACAAAAAGGCGACTGCGTGGGCAGTCGCCTTTTGGGTTCAATTAAGGCTCAACGAAATCAACCGCCAGAAACGGACTGGAGATAGGCGATGATGTCGCTAATATTCTCCTCACTCATCCGCTGGGAAAAGTTCTGGGGCATTAAGTTGGGCTGGTACCCTTCGGCAATCACCGCATTGGGCTGGACAATAGATTCGTGAACGTAGTCTTCACCCTTGCTAATCACATTCGTCAGCTCCGGCCCAACAACTCCACCTTGCCCGTCAATCGCATGGCAGCCAACACAACCCATCCCGGTGAAGAGATTCTTGCCCCGTTCTTCGGGGGTATCGCCGGGTACAGGGGTTGGTTCGGCGTTCGGGTCGCCCAGGTCGGGCGCTGCCTCTTGCCAATTCATAACGTAGGAGACGATGGTGTCAATCTGATCGTTCCGCAGAGGGCCGCCGTAATCAACACTCCAGGTCGGCATGTTACGGCCATAGTTCGGGTCTGACATCACCGGGCGTCCCCCTCTAATGGTCAGGGTGAGAAAAGATTTCATTGTTCCTTGATACCCAATATCGGCCAGGCGTTGTTCAAAGAAATATTTGCTGTTAAGGGTAGGACCAACGCCGCCCTCACCCTTGAAACCGTGACACTCGGTACAATACTGGGTGTAAAGCGCCGCCCCGGCTTCGATGGAACGCCCCTCAAAAGCCTGGGTAAACTCGGCCTGGCGGTCCGCTTCCCCGATCCCGACATAAACAATGCCGCTGATGGAGATGAGCACCGCTAACAATCCAACCAAAATTCTTGAGTCTATCATAATTATCAATCCACTTAAAACTTAGATTCGAGTAAATCGTAACCGGAGTGACGATGCATAAAAAGTACCTTTTCGAAGGTGCGGGCTTGTTTCTCACCGCCTCCTTCGGGGATTTCTTCCCAGGAAACGGTTATGGTCAGCTTTTTAAGATCGGTCTGCCAATCTTCAATGGCCATCGTAATATCGCCGTTATCAAAGTTATTATTAGGTCTCTCGCTCTCCCGGTCAACGGCTTCTCTCATCTCGGCCATAACCTGGCCTAATTTGCCAGAAGGGTAAGTGGTTGGGTCACTGGCCTTATAAGTACCCACAAACAGTTCGTCATAAGAAATCTCTCTAACTTCACCCACGCCTTCTTCGGGCACAAACTCCTGCACCAATTCGACCGGTGGCGGCGCGGCGACCCCCCACAGGCCGGTGCCCATGTAAGTCAAAACGACAATAAAGATGATCGTCAAAATCCCAACGGTAATCCCAACCTTGCGATTTTTCGCTAACCGGCTGGGGCCGGGGTCAATGTAGGGCACCGCAAAGAGGATCAAAAAGATGATCGTCGGGATAATCACGCCCCACAACGTTTTGTCGCCCAGCTTAAGCATGCCCTGCAACCAGAGAAAATACCAGGGCGCCGTGGTATGCAGCGGCGTTTTTAAGGGGTCGGCATGGTGCTCTAAGGCGGCGGAATAGGCCAGGGCAATATAGACAACCATCCCCGCTATCAAAACTGCCGCCCACATGATCTCGCTGGTGACCAAGTCGGGGAGAAGGTCAATTTTCCGCTTGGCAGCGGCAATTTTCTCCGGCGGCGCTTCGCCTTCCTCGATGACGGCTGGCAGCGAGATGCTGTGCTCACGGGAAACCTTATAATAGTGAATGCTGATAAAGACGATAGCCACCAAGGGCAGCAAAAAGAC
The DNA here is from genome assembly GCA_015075185.1 of Anaerolineales bacterium. Taxonomy (GTDB): domain Bacteria; phylum Chloroflexota; class Anaerolineae; order 4572-78; family J111; genus DSQQ01. The sequence continues at coordinate 727,450 of JABTUW010000002.1, forward strand.
GTGCAGCAGGTAAAACCTCAGCAATCCCCCGGCCCCAATATCTTGCGAGCCTCGCAAAATCAAGTTGACCTGATAACCCACCAGCGGGGCCGCTTCGGCCATACTGGTGCCAATGGTCACCGCCCACAGGGCCAATTGATCCCACGGCAGCAGGTAGCCGCTGAAGCTGAGGAACAGCGTGACCAACAGCAGGACCACCCCGGTTAGCCAGGTAAACTGCCGGGGATGCTTGTACGCCCCGGTGAAGTAAACCCTGATCATATGCAGGGTAACGGCGATAACCATCAACTCCGCCCCCAGACGGTGCATATCGCGCAAAAATTTACCAAAGTTCACATTGCTCAAGATATTGAGCATGTCGTAATAAGCGACCGTTGGTGCGGGAGTGTAGTAAACCATCAAAATGAGGCCGGTGATGGTTTCGATAATAAACAGAAGCGTTGAGAAAAAGCCCAGGCGGAAGGTGTGGGTAAACCAGGTCGAGCCTTCCTGGTAAAATTTGGGCCGGAGATGGAGCACAAATGATTTGACCTGCGCTCGATAGCGGGGATTGGGTTTTTCGGTGGGCGGTTCGCCTCTGAGCAGGGCGCGCGCTTCTTTAACCCCTATCCCAGCCAGAACGGCCCGTGTTGTTTCGTCAATTTTATCGGTAATTGTCTGCTTAATGCCTTTTTGCGTCAGGTTGTGCAAAAAGCCCATACCGGGAATGTCCATCGCTGCTTATCCTCCTTGATTAACTCGCCCTGACTTAAGCCGGAACCAAAACCGGCGCACCTAAAATTCTTCGACCCGTGTCAATCACTAATCTTTCGTCGCCGGTTATTTCTAGCGGGTTGCCATTAGCATCGGTTTCTTTAACAGAACCATCAGGAGCAATCGCCTGAATCACAAAGCGGTCCAGGCTGCGCCGCGCCGGGCCGGCAATGTAATCTCCCGAAAGCTGGAATTTCGAGCCGTGACATGGGCACTCAAAGCGATTGGTCATTGGCACCCATTCATACAGACAACCCAGATGCGTACAAACTTTATAAATAGCCAGAACACCTTTGCGCGCTTCGCCGTTTACCTCGCTGTCAATATTAATCAGCCAGAATTTCCCATCCACGTAAGCTTTAGGCCCGGAGTTTACTTCCGGCAAGGCGCCCGCTGCATCGCCAATCGGGAAGGCGCCGCCAAACTGCCCCTCTTTGAAATTGGGGAAGGCAAACCACAACCCCATGCCAATCCCCTGCACCGTGAGCAGGGCAATCGAGGCCAGCCAGGCATAGTTAAGAAATTCTCGCCGGGTGATATTGGGATCAACCTTTTCTTCGGCAGCTTCAGCTTTGGCTGGAGCAGGTTTGGGCGCAGCCACTTCGCTCGCCCTGGGTTTAAGGGCAGGCGGGGCCGCCTCTACGAGCCTGGGAGCAGGGTCCGGAACCGGGGCCGCTTCGGCCGGTTTTGGCGCCGGTGGGGGAGCAGCCACACCGGCAGCTTTAGCCGCTTTGGCCGCCAGAAAAGCCTCACGCTGCGCCCTAACCTCTTCCGGTGTTCGTTTAGTTGCCGGCGCTTGAGGGGGCAACGTGGGAGCAGTCTCTTGCACGGCTACAGGCTCAGGAGCAGCCACTTCCACTACAGGCTGCGGGCTGGCTTCCGGTTCGGGCGATACCTCTGCCACCGCCTCGGCTGATGTCGAAGTTGGTTCGGCGGATGTGGTTTGAAGAGGCACATCTTGCCCGGCCGCTCTGGCCGCCTTGCGAGCCAGCCAGGCTTCTCGCTGCGCTTGAATTTCCTCAGGTGTTTTCTTGGGCATAGGCCAAATATCCTTTCCTCGCTGATGCGGTTATTTACGACCGTGTAGGTGAATTTAATTTGGGTTTGTTTGGGCTTGGGTGAGCGATTATAGCACGCCGAAAATTAAATGGCAAGCTAAATGTTACAATTTGCACTAGCCTTAAAAATTAAAATTTGCTCAAAACACAATCCTGAGCGAAAATCAATATTATGGACAAACCACCTGTTTATCCGCTAACCTTTACCCCCGTCTTCCGCGATTACCTTTGGGGTGGACGCAACTTTGAAACCAAATTTGGCCGGACGCTTCCCCCCGGCATCATTGCCGAAAGTTGGGAAATTTCCGGCCATCCTTCCTCACCCACGGCTGTTGAGAACGGCCCTTTAGCCGGACAAACCCTGCCGCAGATCACGCAAACGCTCGGTCTGGATTTGGTAGGCGCCCGCTCAAAGGGAATGCTGGCCCGGGGTAAGTTTCCCCTGCTCATCAAATTGCTGGATGCCAACCAGCCTCTCTCCGTGCAGGTCCATCCCAACGACGAGTACGCCAACCACCACGAAAACGGCGAGCTGGGCAAAACCGAAATGTGGTACATCCTCCACGCTGAGCCGGGCGCGTATCTGATCTACGGCCTCAAGCCTGGTGTGACTCCCGCCTCTTTCCGACAGGCTTTGGAAGCAGGCACCCTGGAAGCCTGTTTGCACCACCTGCCGGTCCGGGCCGGCGATGCTATCTTTATTCCAGCCGGGTCAGTCCACGCGATTATGGATGGAATCATACTCGCCGAAATCCAGCAGAACTCCGATACCACCTACCGTGTTTACGATTGGAACCGGTTGAGTGCGGATGGCCAGCCCCGTCCGCTGCATGTTGACAAAGCCATAGACGTGATCAACTTTGCCCAGATTGAACCGCAGCATTTCTCACCCCAACTGGTTGAAGAAAATGCAGACCTGCGCCGCGAGGTCATTACCGCTTGCCCCTATTTTAATGTAGAAAGAGTGACTTTTAAGCGAGAGTCTGCTAAATTTAAAGGGCAGGGTGACGGCAGCACGTTCGAGATTTGGGGCAGCATGTCGGGCCTGGGCTGGGTGAATTGGGCCGGTGCGCCCGTAGAGTTACCCGCCATTCGTTTTACCCTGCTGCCGGCTGCGCTTGGCGAATTTGAAATCGGAGCGCTGGCCCCCTCGGTCTTCCTGCGGGCCTATGTATCAAATTAGATCGAGAGTGTAGAAGGAGATAATTATGTATGGATAATGAACTGCTGACCAAAGGCCAGGCGGCCAAAAAAGCGGCGCGGGTATTGGCAACGTTGGACACGGCGACCAAAAACAAGGCCCTCAAAATTATCGCCGAAACCATCATGGAACAAGAGCCGCTCATTCTGGAGGCTAACGACAAGGATATTGACGCGGGCCGGGCTAACGGCCTGAGCGAAGCGCTGCTCGACCGCCTCCTGCTCACCCCTACCCGCCTGGAAGGCATCGCCAATGATGTCAAATCCATCATCAACCTGCCCGATCCGGTCGGCGAAGAGTTCGAGAGCCGCCGTCTGCCCAATAGTTTGCAGGTCAGTAAGCGCCGTATCCCCATTGGCGTCATCGGCGTTATTTACGAAAGCCGGCCCAACGTGACCATTGATATTTCGGCGCTCTGCCTCAAAAGCGGCAACGCCGCCATTTTGCGCGGTGGCAAAGAGGCGGCCCACTCCAACAAGGCTCTGGCCGAGGCCGTCCGCCTGGGCTGTGCTGCGGCCGGCCTGCCTCTCGAAAGCGCCCAACTGATTGAATCCACCGACCGCGAGCTAATCAAAGAAATGCTGCAGGCCAATGGCTTGATTGATATGATTATTCCCCGTGGCGGCGCGGCGCTGCACCAGTTCGCTATCGAAAACGCCACCGTGCCGGTCATTACCGGCGGCATTGGTATTTGCCACGTCTACGTAGACGTAGCCGCCGACCTGACCAAAGTGGCGCCGATTGTGGTCAATGCCAAAGTGCAGCGCCCCTCGGTCTGCAATGCGATGGACACGCTGCTGGTCCACCAGGCCGTTGCCCCGCAAATTCTGCCCCGCGTGGCCGACGCCTGGGCCGAACACAAGGTCGAACTCCGCTGCGAGCCGCGCGCTCTGGCCATTTTGGAAGACCATCCGGCGGTCAAACCCGCCGGCCCCGACGACTTTGACACGGAGTTCATGGCCCTTATTGCCGCCGTCAAAGTGGTAGACAATCTTGACGAGGCGATAGACCACATCTACACGCACGGCAGCAGCCACACCGATGCTATCATCACCGAAGATTACAGCGCCGCCATGCGCTTTGTCAACGAAGTCAATTCGGCTGCGGTCATGATCAACGCCAGCACCCGCTTCAACGACGGTGGACAATTTGGCCTGGGCGCCGAGGTCGCCGTGAGTACCCAACCACTCCACGCTCGCGGCCCCATGGGTTTGAAAGAACTGACCACCTACAAATGGGTCGTTTTGGGCAGCGGCCAGATACGCCCTTGAGCCATCGGCAGACCCTAAAGGTTTTTGAAACCTTTGAGGTCTTTCATATTTACTGGACTTACGCGGTGGGTGGAAAAGCCCTCCCTAAATCCCTCCCAAAGGGAGGGACTTAAGCTAATTCTCCCCCCTGTGGGCGACTGAAAGGAGGTTAGAGGGGGGCAAATCCTTCAACTGCGTAACTCCTGTTATATTTACTGGAGTATCAGCATGACCGACAAAAAAACCGCTTTGAAACAAAAGTTGGCCCAGGCCAGAACCGGCTTGGAGAACCTGTTGACCTCCCTGCCCGATGCCCACTGGCAGACTCCCGTCATCGGCGAGGGCGATACCTGGACCGTGCTAGATATTGTGGCCCACCTGGTGGAAAACGAGCGCGGCATGAGCATCCACGTCCACAAAATCCGGCAGGGCAAGGAAACCGTGCCGGAGGGCTTTGATCTGACCCAATGGAACGCCGGCCTGAAAAGGCGCAGGGGCAACCCCACCCCGGCCGAACTGCTGGAAGCCCTGGCCCAAACCCGGGCCAAAACTTTAAGCGTGCTGGAGTCCATCGGCCCCGAAGAGTGGGGCTTGACTGGCCGCCACCCTTCTCGCGGCCCGATTACCATCGAGCAGTATTATGAAACGATGGCCGATCACGACGCCGGCCACACCAACGACATCAAACGGGTGCTGGGGTTGGCTGAATAGGACAAGGTTAGAATGTCTTCAGCCAACCATGTATTTTGTGTCTCTCCAATTAAAAGTTAAGTATCAAGATGGGGCTTTTTCAGCCCTAATATTTAGTTGGTAATTCTTCGTTTCCCCCACATATAGTAGGTCCTTACTTCTTTGCGCACTTTTCAGTTATTATGTATACTACTTATGTTTATTGAGTTTGACTTACCCATCAAGGCGCAGTCATGACAGGTCATACAAAGTTAAAAGGAAGAAACCTCTCCCCTGCCCCTCTCCGCCTCCTCACTCTCACTACTCTCTGCCTCCTGTTTGTCCTCAGCCTGACTTCCACACCCGTCCCACCCACCTACGCCAACCGCTCCCTGCCCACCGACCTGTCTTACAACACCGAAACAACGTGGATTTTGCCCGGCCTGCCGGATCTGAGCGAAACCTCCGGCTACATTCCTCACAATTTTTCTCACGGCGCAGCCGTTTTTGAAATCGGCGCTGAGGTCATCCACGGCTTCCGCCCCGGCAAAGTTTACGCCGAAATGTACGCCCGCGACATCGCCTGGGGCATGGAAACGGCCCAGTATTACTACCCCGACGAATATTTGCGCGAGCCGATTGAAGCCTACCTGCGCCGGCAGTACACCGCCAGCACGGTCAGTGTGGATGGCGATTTCGGCGTGGTGGCCGGCGCGGGAGCGATTGGCGGCATCATCACCCCGCAGGGGCGCAGCAACAAACAAACCATCACCACCGACGAAGAAACCAGCCTTATCCACGCCGCTTACCTTTACTACAACATGGCTTATGATACGGCGTGGCTGGAAAGTGAGATCAACGGCCTGACCATCATCGAACGGATCAACCGGGCCGCCGATTGGGTCTTCAGTCATCGCTTGGATAAAAACCTGCAGCTCCTCTGGCGCGGCCACACCACCGACTGGGGCGATGTCAAATTTGAGAAAGGTCCCGGCTATACCGACTACAACCCGGCCCAGGATCACCTGACCGCCTCGATCTACGACCAGGCGCTGGCTTACCTGGCGCTGATCGAATTGGCTAAGATGAACGCCGCCGTTGGCAACACCGAGCAAGCCGACGCCTGGCAAAGCAAAGCCGAGGCCCTGAAAGCACAAACCAATGCCATTCTCTGGCAGGCCGATAAAGGTTTTTACCTCACCCACGCTCACATTTCGCCGCTAGAGCATCCCTTCGACGAGTCGAGCATGATCAGTATCGCCAACGCCCTGGCCGTTTACACCGGGCTGACCGATTTTCAGCAGAACCAGGCTATTTTCCACAGCCTGGAAGAGGCGCGAGTTCAGGCGGGGGTCAAAAAGCCCGGCCTGTCGCTCTATCCGTTTTATCCCAACCAGTGGCCTAATCTCTTTTTTGATTACCTGGGCATGGGCTACGGCAACTATCAAAACGGCGGGGTGTGGGATTGGTGGGGAGGCGTGCAAATTAAAGCGGAGTTTCAGAACGGTTTTGCCGAGGAAGGGCAGGTCCACCTGCTGCAAGTGGCCAATGACTGGCAGAAGCATCCCGGCAACATCATCGAGTGGCACTCGAGCACCGACCCTCGCCACGAGGGCAGCCATTATTACAGCGCCGCCGCCGGAACGATGGGTAGCGCCATTATCGAGGGTTTTTTTGGGGTGGAACTGAACGGCCAGGGGCTAACCCTGCAGCCCCGGCTGGGACTGAACGACGGCTTTATCCGCGTCTACCAGGCCGCCACTGACCGCTATGCTGCTTACAGCTATGACTGGGACCAGGATGTCACCCGGCTGGATTATGGGACCAACGCCGCCGACCCGGTAACCATCAAGGTTTTGAAACTGCGCTCGGAGCAGATTCGGGCGGTAATGCTGGATGGCCGGCCGGTTGAGTTTGAGGCCGAGACTACCGGGCACGATGTTTACACCGTTTTTAGCGTGCCCAGCGGCCAGCACAGCATCGAAATCGTCAAAGGGCAGCCGCTGGTCCAACCGGCCAGCGTCGAAGTAGCTCCACCTGACCAACCCGCCTCTACGCCCGGCCCGACGCCTCCCAGCAATGCCCCCAATTTACCTTCCCCGCCTGAAATCGAAGGCGCGTCCTCGGCCGGAGCCTCCCCTGCCGAACCGGCCGCCACGGCTGAACCCGCTTTGAATCCTGCCGAAGCTCAGCCCCAAGGTCCTGCTGCGTCCAGCGCCAGCCCAATCAGCGAAAAGACCCGCCAAAATCGAAATGCCTTTTTCCGCTTCATCGGGGCCAGCCTGGCTATCCTCATCAGCCTGCTTTTAATGGTGCTCGTCGCCCTCCGCCGAGCCAAAGGGTTCTAACTCATTCACGGATGACGGTAATACCCAGGCGGTGGTAAGGCTCCAGCAGGTCTTCAGGCACGCCCGGCTCCGTAACCAGGTGGGTTAAATCGGTCAGCGGCCCGACGGTGTACGTTGCTGCCGTGCCCAGTTTCTCCATCGAAGCCAGGGCCACCACCTCGGCCGCGCTGGCGATGATGGCCCGCTTGACGTAAGCCTCTTCCAAATCCGGCACGGTAATACCCATCTCAGGATGGAGACTGCAAATACCCAACATGCACAGATCAGCCCGGGTCATGCGGACCATTTCCAGAGCCACCGCGCCTATCGTCGCCGGAGAAGTTTTATAAAGCCGACCCCCAATAACAATGACCTCAATCGTGGGATGCGTGGCCAGGGCCAGCGCAATTGGCGGGCTGTTGGTGACAACCGTCGCCCGTAAGTCAGCCGGCAAATGCTGCGCCACTTGCAGCGTCGTCGTCCCTCCATCCAGGATGATCACCTGCCCATCCTGCACCAGTTGGACGGCCGCGCGGGCAATCGCGGCTTTGGCCGATGCCGCCTGTGTTTGCCTGACCACATAGCTGGCTGTTGCCGGCGAACTGGGCAGCGCCCCTCCGTGGACGCGCTGGAGCAGGCCCGCCTCAGCCAGCTTGCGCAAGTCGCGGCGGATGGTATCCTCCGAGACATCCAGGGCCGCGCTAAGTTCCGAGGCGACCACCTTGCCTTCCCGGTGCAGGGCCGCCAGGATGTACTGCTGCCGTTCGGCGGTTAACATCAAGCTGCGTTCTTCTACGTGTTTGTGCATTTTTTTACTTGTTTTTACGTCAAATGATGGCTTGACACTGCACGATTATGCGGTTATAATCGGGATAATGCAAATTTATAGCACCATTTTGACGATTGTCAACTCTCAAAAAGGAAGATTGGATGGCTGGATGGCTGGAAATATAGCTGGTCCTCCAATCTTCCAACCTTCCGAAATGTTCAATAGCTGTGTAAAATCACCTGATAAAAATGAATTCAGCTACCGCAAGCATGTTTAATCGTGATCGCCTCACCTGGATGGCCTACTTCCTGTTGGCCTATTACGCCTACACTCAGGCCGCGCTCGGCCCGTTGATGCCCTTTCTGCGCAGCGAGCTTACCCTGAATTATACGGTGGCCGGTCTGCACCTCAGCGCCTTTGCCTTGGGTATGATTGGCGCCGGTCTAACCACCGACCGCCTAGCCCGCCGTTGGGGTAGGTGGGTTATCTTCTGGGGCGGTGGTCTGGGCATGGCCCTCGGCGCGCTGGGCTTAACCCTCGGCCACCAGGCCTCCTTGACCATTGGCAGCATTTTTGGGATGGGCTACCTGGGCACACTACTCCTGATCCTGATCCAGACCACCCTCTCCGATCATCACGGCGAGCAGCGGGTGATTCCCTTAACCGAGTCTAATGTTGGCTCCGCTTTTGCCGCCACACTGGCCCCGGTGGTGGTCGGCAGCTTTGAGCGCTGGGGCCTCGGCTGGCGCTGGGCAATGGCGCTGGCCGTTCTGGCCTTTGCCTGGCTGGCGCTGTGCTTCCACAGCGAACTTTTGCCTGCCGCTAAAGCGGCAACAACGCGCTCTCGAACCACCAGCCAACCCTTACCGCTTGTTTTTTGGGCTTACTGGTTGGTCATTTACCTGGGCGTGTCTATTGAATGGTGTCTCATCTTTTGGGGCGCTGACTTTCTAGAGAAGGTTATTGGGTTGAGCCAAGTCAACGCCGCGACGATGATGAGTGTCTTTTTTGTGGCCATGGTGGTCGGGCGTTTTGTGGGCAGCCGCTTGAGCCGAGTGTTTCCCAGCGCCCCCCTCCTGCTCGTCGCCGGGGGGATTACAGTGATCGGGTTTCCCATCTTCTGGCTGGCTCGTCTGGCCCCACTCAATCTCGCTGGGTTATTTATCGCCGGGCTGGGCGTGGCCAATCTGTTTCCCTTAACCCTCTCGGTAGCTCTGGGCGTAGTTCCGGCGCAGGCCGATACTGCCAGTGCCCGCGCTTCGATGGGTGGGGGCTTAGCCATCCTGATTGCCCCCCTAGCCTTAGGCTGGGTGGCCGACCATTGGGGTATTCAAAATGCTTACGGCATTGTGGCGGTGCTCGCCGCTATGGCCGCAGGCATCATCTTTTTGGCCAATCGCCTGGCCGCGCGCCGCTACGCCGCCCTGGTCGACGTGACACTGCTCACGTCAGAATAATTTAGAGGATATGCACGGGGCTTTGGCACATCGCCAACCATGAAAAGGTAGCAAAGTAGCAAGTGTATAATTTCCCCGTCTACTGTCTACCGTCTACTATTTTCGAGGAGTCATCTAACCTATGGGCACAACTTTTTCCAAAGAAGCGACCGACCTAGATACCGGACGCATGTCCAAAACAGCCGCCTATTACCTGGCTTTTGTCGCCCTGGGGCTGACCAGCGCAACCCTGGGGCCAACCCTGCCAGCCCTGGCCGAAAATACCCGTACTCACCTGCGTGAGATCAGTTTTTTGTTCACCGCACGTTCTCTGGGCTATTTGATTGGCTCTTTTTTTGGCGGCCGTCTCTACGACACCAAAGCGGGCCACCCGGTGATGGCCGTCATGCTGCTCGGCATGGCCCTGGCCCTGATATTAATTCCCACCCTATCGCTGCTGTGGCTGCTGACCGCTGTTTTGCTGCTATTAGGTGTGGTCGAAGGCGCGCTGGATGTCGGCGGTAACACGCTGTTGGTCTGGGTGCATCGCCACCTGGTGGGGCCGTATATGAACGGCTTGCACTTTTTCTTTGGGATTGGCGCGTTTCTGACCCCGCTGATTGTCGCTCAGACGGTGCTGCTGAGCGGCGATATTACCTGGGCGTATTGGGCGCTGGCCCTGCTGGTTGCCCCGGTGGCCTTGTGGCTGCTCCGCCTGCCCAGTCCGGCTGCACAAAAAGTGGCCAAAGGTGGACCAGCGGGACAGGTCAATCACCGCCTGGTCGCCTTGATTGTCGTGTTCTTCTTTTTGTACGTCGGAGCCGAAGTTGCCTTTGGCGGCTGGATCTTTACCTACGCCGTCGAGCTAAACGTGGCGAGCGAAGCTGTCGCCGCTTACCTGACCTCGGGCTTTTGGGGCGCGCTGACCATCGGGCGGCTGCTGGCCATCCCGATTGCCGCCCGGGTCAGGCCGCGCTATATGCTGCTGGCCGACCTGATCGGCTGCGTGGTCAGCGTCGGTCTCGTTTTGCTCTGGCCCGGCTCGCTGGCAGTCGTTTGGCTGGGCACGCTGGGCGTGGGCCTGTCTATGGCCTCTATTTTTCCCACCACCATCTCCCTGGCCGAGCGCCGCATGACCGTTACCGGCCAGGTGACCGGCTGGTTCTTTGTGGGGGCCAGCGCCGGCGGCATGGTCTTGCCCTGGTTGATCGGCCAATTTTTCGAGGGGGTTGGCCCGCAGGTGGTCATGATGGTCCTTTGGGTTGACCTGGCCCTGGCCCTGGGAGTCCTGCTGGTGCTCATTTCCCATTCGACCCGCGCTGTAATCAAGGTAGAGGAGTAATAAACGATGTCCTACGAAGCAATTCTGTTTGATATGGATGGGGTGATCATTGACACCCATCACGCTGTCACCGAATTCTGGCAAATCTTGGCTAACGAGCAGCGGATACGGTTGACGGAAGCCGATTTTCAGCAGCACATCTACGGCTGCTCCCTCAACCACACCTTTGACACGCTGTTTCCGCAGCTTACCGCGCAGCAGCGACAGGTGATTCTTGACCGGATGGAAGTGTATGAGCTTAATTTAACCTACACCGCTATACCCGGCGCTGTCGCGCTTCTGCGGGCGTTGAAACAAGCTGGCGTGCCCACCGCGCTGGTGACCAGCGCCTTTCCCTGGAAAGTGGAGCTGGTTATCCGCCAATTAGGGCTGGCCGGTCTGTTTAAGACCCTGGTGACCGCCGCCGACATCCAGCGCGGCAAACCCCACCCCGACGGCTATTTGTTAGGAGCGCAGCGCTTGCAGTTACCTCCTCAGCGCTGCCTCGTCTTTGAAGACGCCGTCAGCGGCGTCCAGGCGGCAGTGGGGGCCGAGGCAGCCTGTGTCGGCGTGCGCCCGCCTGAAACGGCGGCGGCGCTGGTGACCGCCGGAGCGTTCCACACCATCCCTGACTTCACGGCTGTTACCTTACAAGTTGGCGCTAACAATGGCCGCCCGGCAGCAGTTTATCTTCAGGATGGAACGGGGTTGAGCTTGCCCCTGCTGGCCAGCCTGGCGCCGGATTTAGCCAGGGCGTGATGGCTTTTTGCCTCTCCTCTGCATCAGAGTACAATTCGACCAGGAAAACCCGTTATGACTCCCCACAACCGTGTTGTCATCCTGACCGGCGCGACGCAGGGCATTGGCCGGATAACGGCTTACACCCTGGCTCAGGCCGGCTGCACGCTGGCCCTGGCCGCCCGCACCGCCGAGACGCTCCAAACGCTCGCCGCCGAGCTGCGCCAGGCGGGGCACACCGCCGCTGCTTTCCCGACCGATATGGGAGATACGGCTCAAGCGGCCGACCTGGCCCGCAAGACTGCGGCAGCTTTTGGCAAGATTGACGTGGTGGTTAATAATGCGGGTATCGGCGTGCGCGACCGCGTCCTCGATTTGCAGGAGGCTGAGGCCCGCCGGGTGATGGAGGTCAATTACTTTGGGCCGCTGGCCCTGATTCAGGCGGCCCTGCCCACCCTTAAAGCCAACCCGGAAGGCGGGCTGATTATCAATGTCTCCTCGATTGTGGGCCGGCGGGCCATGCCGGGGATTGGCGGGTACTCCGCCAGCAAAGCCGCCCTGGAGAAGCTGGCCGAAAGTCTCCGCCTCGAAGTGAGAGGCGATAATATTCGGGTCAGCACGGTTTATCCGGGCGTCACCGTGACCCGTTTTAACGATAACTCCCTGGGTAGCAGCCAGCATGGCCGGGGCCGGGTCCAGGGCGTGCCGCCGGAGCGAGTCGCCCAGGCCATCTTAAATACGATCCGCCGCGAGCAGCGCGATGTCTTTATCACCCTCTTTGACCGCGCCTTTGTCACCGCCAGCACCCTCTGGCCGGGGTTGATGGATTGGTTATTGAGAGGCTATCTCAGACAGGATCGTAGGTAGTACGTAACAAGTTACAAGATAACTTTCATATAAACCTCAGGAGTTTTCTTAACCGCACCCTTCGATACGCGCTCCACTTTGTTCCGCGCTACTCAGGATGCGATCAGGAGCCAAAAATCATCCTGACGCGAAGCGGGCATTAGCCCGTATCGAAGGATGATTTTTGGTAAAATGTCGAACTTGGTTATAAGGTTTTGAGTCGCTGAAGCTCCACTATCGGACGCGGATTAAACGGATCGAACGGATTTAAGTCATTTTTATCCGAAAAATCCGTCGAATCCGCGTCCCATTTCCCACGAGTTTTACTTGGTAGGTCATCTAAGTACAAGCAAATAAATTACGCGGGATTCGTAGTGACGACTTTAGTCGTTTGGAGGTTGGTTAAGCGACTGAAGTCGCCACTACAAATCTTCAAAACTTTTTTGTTGGTACTTACAGATAAAACGGAATACGCAACACGCGAGAAGTATTACCCTTCGCGTTTTCTCTGGAAAGGACCCTATGATTTTCGATTACGCTGTCGTCAACGGCCAATTGCTGCCGTTGGAGCAGGCTCAAATTTCGTTATTCAACAAGGCTTACTTTTCCAGCTTTGGGGTGTATGAGTCGGTCAAAGTGGACCAGGGCCGCCCCTTTTACCTGGAAGAGCATCTGCGCCGCCTCCACAAATCGGCGGCCATGCTGGAATTGGAGCTGGGCGCGGATGTCCCGACCCTGGCCCACTGGGCAGCATCGCTCTGCCAGCTCGACCCCCAAGCCACCTGGAATTTGAGAATTCTGGCCCTTGGCCCGATGGAAGCCGGAGGTCAGCCCATCATCGGCATGCAGCCTGAACCCCTGGCCACTTATCCCGCCGCTTTTTACGAAAGCGGCGCCGGCGCTGTTCTTTATGAAGGCCAGCGCGCTTTGCCCCGCTGTAAAAGCCTCAACACCCTGGTCAACACCCTGGCCCGGCGAGCAGCCACCCAGGTCGGCGCTTTAGAGGGGCTGCTCCACCACCACGGCTACTTAACCGAAGGCTCGCGCAGCAATTTGTTTGTCGTCCGCCAGGGGCAACTGCTGACCCCGCCGGAGACAGAAATCCTCTCCGGCATCACCCGCGACATCATCGCGCATGTCATGAGGGAGACTGCTTATCCCGTCACCGAAGCGCCGCTGACGATAGACTTATCATTATACGAAGAAATCTTCATCAGCAGCACCAGCATGCACATCATGCCGATCACCCGGATTGGAAGCGTCCCCATTGGCGAGGGCCGGGTGGGGCCGGTCACGCGGCTGGCGATAGAGCGCTTTGCCCGGCATTACCGGCGGGTCATGAGCGAGCCGCGAGGCTGAGTCATGCAAATCCCCGGACACCTGGCCGTAGCCGTGGCCGAGTCGAATCTGCCCATGTTCCAGCGCGGGCCGCGGCGGCTGCTCATCCCACTGTTCCTGGCCAGCCTTTTCCCCGACATCGTGGATAAAAGCATCGGCTATATCTTCCACGCTATGCCCAATGGGCGGCACTTTGCCCACAACCTGTTCAGCCTGCTGGGGCTGTCGCTGCTGGCGGGCCTTATTTTTGGCCCGGCCGGCGGCTGGGCCTGGTTCTGCGGCCACCTCGGCCACCTCCTGGCCGACAGCGGCAGAATGGTACCCTGGTTTTTTCCCCTCAAAAAATACCCCTTCCAAAAGGGCCGTCTCAAGTTTGATCCAATCCAACTGCTGCAAGAGACAGTAATTTTGCTCCTGGTCCTCATCTTTAGCCGAAAACGTGACTTCTTTCACAAAAGGGATTGAACTCCGCCCGATTCGGTGATATACTGCTTGCAAAGCCAGGATTTACGCAGTCATGTCATTTCGAGCGACGATAGGAGCGAGAAATCCCTTAAAACTGCTCTTGCAAGACGAGGTATCAAGGATTTCTCCCTCCGCTCCGCTCCGGTCGAAATGACATGCTCGGGCTTACCGTGTAACTCTTGTCAAAGCAAGACGCCCGCACCGCTCCAGCTTCCTCAAGCCCCGGCGCAAGCATCTTCCTGAACCCGCTCCTATCGTCATGCCATCAGGAGGGCACCATATCGAACCAATTTTGGCTAAAATCATCCGTCTCGCGACGCCAGTCAACCCCTGACTCCCAACAAAACGGCAGTGGAGCGCAAAATCCCCCGATTTTGCCCGGCGTCAGGAGGCGCCGGACTCCTCATTGGCAAGTCCCTGACAGGCTGTTTCTCGTCTCCATGCTTGTCGGCTTGATTAGCCTGGCGGGCCTGGTTTATCGCGCCGGCACGGTTCCGGCCCAGGCTGCGGGGCAACTTCTCGAATCGAGCTGGCCTGCCCTGGCTGCTCCCGTCAATGCGATCCAGGCGCAGGCCCAGATCACCGCCCAGGAGACCATCACTCCATTAGATGTCGTGGTCGTCTTCGACATTTCCGGCTCGACGGAAGACGAGACGATTTGTCACGACTGCTGGGTACGTACCAGTTATAACCCCAACTGGCCTAACAACGGCTACTTCAATCCAATTCCCTATAACAAGGTCTGGAAAGATACTGCTCCGGGCGGCCCTGCGGCGACGGGCAACCAATCCATCCCCCACTCCGCGCTCTGCACGGTTTACCCGCCGCGGCCCTTCATTACCAATACCTTCCAATACCTGGCGGTTGAGGCCGAACTGTACTCCGCCGTTGGCGGCGGCTGGGGGCTGGATGTACGTACGCCGGGCAACGGTTTCTGGAGTATTCAACGCGGTACACGCGGTAGCAGTTTCTCCACTTTCCCGCTAAACGGCGAACCGAGTAGACACAAAAACGCTGCTGGCGACCCCATCAACCAATCCTCCAACGTCTGCCGTCCAAACGTGGAGGGTAACGAAATTGACTGCACTGTCGGCAACGCTGGCGGCAGTAACGGCGATAATGTCTGCTCTTCCGCGGATGGCGGGGTAGTGATTGATTGCAGCGCCTTTATCGCTGCCCGGCCGATGGCCACTTACGGCCAGATGCCGGGTGACATTCCCAATCTGGCAGGCGCTTCGTACAACAGCAATTGTTTTATCAACAGCGGCGGGACGGGCAGCACGGGCGGCGACTGCTGGTCGAACAACCCCTTCAATTCTATCCCTGGCCTGGAGCGAGGCCCCAGCACCGTGCCCTACGTTGAGTACGATTTTACCCCGACTTGGAGCGAGCCGACCTCCATCTGGCTGCGGGTTATCGGCGGCGGCGAGAGAAGCTATACTTGGGCCGGTCCCAGCCCGGACCAAATCCTGCCCGATTTGAACGGTTCCGGTCTTTGCAGCGGCGGTATGACGAGGCCAGAGTGTAATAATATCACTCCCTGGCGCAAGGTCATCTACTGGCAGGTGAGTAACGGGACGATCTTCCAGCGCAAGGATAATCTCAATGCTGATTACTCCAATTCGCCCACCGAAAATATGAATTCCAATAATACCAGCCACATGCAGCGATATGATGACTGGTATCCCAACCGGGCCAACAGCGGAATGTGGCGCTGGATTAAACTGGGTTCGACGACCACCGTTTCAGGCACTCAATCTACCTTCAGGCTGTACCAGGGCAGCGCCGGTTATATGGTGGATAAGATTGTCTTCACCAACGACCCGAACGGCAATACGCCCGAGCGCGGTGGTGAAATAACCACTATGACCGACAGCACCATTCCGGCGGCGCTGCGCCGCAGAGCCGATGGCGCCGTCCAGACGTCGGGGTTCAACGGTTCCCAAACTGAGCACAACGCTGCCTGGCGTGACTCGCTCGGCCCACCGGCCAGCTTGGGTTCGGCCACGCGGGAGGCATGTAACGTCTGCAATCCTGCTTTTGGCTACACCGTTGATCCAGCCCAGTGTAGCTGTAAACTAACGGCCAATGACACGGCCAACGGAGGTTATGGCAGCGGCGCCGGCTGCACCCAGGTGACCACTGTCACCAACCAGTTGACTAACGATCTCTATTCCGGCTTGCAGCCGCTTCGCGGCGCTCAGGAAGCGGTTAAGAATTTGGCCCGCAAGCTCAACCCCCAATGCGACCAGCTCGGCTTTGTGCCCTTTACCGGCGACACCATCAATTCTGCCGACCGACGCTCCAAGTTACAGTGTTTGAATTGGTCAGCCAATCAGCTTGGGAATCCGGGCCGCTGTTACGATCCCGGCCTGGGGACGCCTATCTCTTATACCAACATTATCAACGCGGTCGAAAAACAGTGGCCCGAAGGCGGTACAAATATTTCTCTTGGTCTGCGCGAGGGATTGGAAGAGTTAGGCATTATGACGCCGGGCAACCCGACCCCCGTCAACAGCGGGATTTGCACGCCGAACTCCAATGATGGCAACGCCTGCGACCGGGGCAGCGCAGCCCGGCGCGTTCTCATCCTGCTGACCGACGGCTCGCCCAATGAAAACACAAATAGTGCTTCACTCCCTGCTGCTGATAGGACTGCTTGTGCCCCCGGCAGTGGCCGCCCCGATCTATGGGATGGCATTCTGGGGACTGAAGACCCCGATTTTGAATGTTCGATGTATTACGCCTTCCTGGCCGCTCAAAATAACGTCACCCTTTACACCATTGGGATCGGCGGTGGAGTCAACTCAGATCTACTCTCGGCAATGGCCACCGGCACCGATCCACGCAGTGGCGGCGAACCGTTCACTCACTTTGTCGGCAAGGGCGGGCAGTACTTCCCCGCCGCCAGACCCAGCGATCTGGAGGCTATTTTTGACACGATTGTCACGCCTTCGGCCAGTTGTCAGTTTAGCCCACCCACCCTGACGCTCACCCAAACCGGCGCGCCCGATCCTGTTAAGGCCGGAGAAGTCTTAACTTATACCATCTCTGTCACCAGCAGCGGCACGGCTAACTCCGCCGGGGTCATCATTACAGGCGTTCTGGATAGCAATGTTAGCTTTGCTTCGGCCAGCAACGGCGGCTTGCATCATGCCGGTGTAGTGACCTGGAACGTTGGGGTGATGCTGCCGGGTCAGACCATTACCCGCACGGTGGCGGTCACGATCGGCAACGTTGTCAGCGGGACGGTCCTCAGCAATGCCGTGAGCACAACCTCAAATGGTGGATTTAGCGCCAGCACTACGATCACCACCTCGGTCATAAGTGCTACGGGTGTGATAGGACCGCCCTGGGGACCGATCTGGGCGCTTAACTATCGCGTGTTGCAGCTTGACACCCTACCCGTGCATCTCGAAAATCACCTTAGCCCAGCCGGTCCCTTTGACATTTACCTGAGCCAGGGAACACCCCAAACAACTTTTAAGGTTTGTGCAAGTGTCAATACTAACCCGGCGACAAATAACGGCGATTTTGACTGCTTCATTTCCGGCGCGATTCCGCCTGGTTTTTATAGCCTTTACTCAACTCTGTCGGGCGACGAGAATCCATTGGATGTGGCCCCCCTACAGGTCGAAATCGCTGCGAGCAGCCCTCCACAAATTGTGATTGACAACGGTGCAGGCGGCAACATCGCGGCGGTCAATTCCTCCATTACCATTACCCTGGTTGCTCATCAAGTTCCGGATCAACCCTTTGATCTGTATTTTGTCAGTCCAACAGACCCAACCGGGCTAAAACTTTTCACCGATGTCCTGGCGATTCCAGCCAGCCCGCTCACCTGGCAGCTACCCGGCAGCCTGCTCAACCCGAGCAATCCCTGCCCGGCTGGCGGACCTACGCCTTGCCTGATTCAATCACGCGATCAAAATGATCAGGTTTACGCCTCGGGAGAATTTTATCTTAACTCCCCCGAAATCGTCCTGGCCGGCGGTGTTACCATGTATGCCCCAGGCGAATTCATGTATATGGCTCTGCGGGGCCACACTCCCGGCCTGGCCTACGATCTCAAGTTCAGTGACGAGCTTTCCAACACCGTCTGGCTGGGCCGCACCGGAATCACTAATGCCAATGGTGATACACCCAGCCCCATCGCCTGGACGATTCCGATTACCTGGCCCGATGGCGTCTATACCATTACCTCTCATCCTGTTGTTGGAGGTACTCCCCGAGATCCGGCTTCGATGACCAGCGCCAACCAGATTGGCAGTTTGAGCAATATCCAAATCAATACTCCTACAGCCTCAGCCAATCTCCAGATAACTGCGCCCGATCAGGTGCAGCCCGGCGGAGCCTTCACCTATACTATTACCGTCGCCAATACCGGCTCTGCTGCTGCCACCGGTGTAGTGGTCAGCGATATTTTGGATGGCAGGGTCGGCTTTGTGGCGGCCAGCGATAACGGCCAGCATCAAAACGGCATCGTCACCTGGAACGTGGGCGGGCTGCCCGCCGGTCAAACCATCACCCGGACTCTGGCGGTGACGGTTGGCAATTTCGTCAGCGGGACTCTCCTCAGCAACACCGTCTGGGTTACTTCCACCGAGGGCATCAGCGCCAGCCAGATCATCACCACGGCAGTTTTCAAGCCGGCAACCCCACCTGGGTCCACTTATTTGCCGGTCATTCTGAAACCGTAAAACGCGTCGCACTGGGCCATCAGCAAAATTCCGGCAATAAATTTCAGGCAGACCGCAGAGGTCTTTGAGACCTCTGCGGTCTCATTCCTAAAATTGGGGCATCCTCAGCGGCCCTTTGTATTGCCCCCCCGCAAAATCCGGTTATAATACCTCCCGTCTGATACCCAGCCAGCCAAGCTGCATGCAAACCAAAACAGTCCCCAGATAGACATAGATTTTAACAGATAGTTTTTAACATCTGAGTCCATCTGTGTGCATCTGTGGACCGTGCATCTGTGGACCCAAATCACCGAAAGGACTCTCATGCCCCCAGCCGACCGTTTTCTCCGCGCCTGCCGCCGCGAGGCGGTGGATGCGACGCCTATCTGGCTCATGCGCCAGGCGGGCCGTTACATGGCCGAATACCGCGCCCTGCGCGAGCGCTACTCCATTTTGGAACTGATCCAAGACCCGGCCCTGGCCGCCGAAGTCACCTTGCAGCCGATCAAGGCCTTTAATCTCGACGCCGCCATCATCTTTGCCGACATCCTGCCGCCGCTGCAAGGTATGGGTCTGAGCCTGGAATTTGTCAAGGGTGACGGCCCGGTCATCGGCAATCCCCTCCGCACTGCCGCTGATGTCGAGGCGCTGCTGGTCCGCCCGCCGGAAGAAACGCTCGATTTCACCCTGCAAGCCATCCGGCTGGTCAGGGCCGAACTGGACGGCAAAGTGCCGCTGATTGGCTTTTCCGGCGCGCCCTTTACCCTGGCCAGCTACGCGATCGAAGGCGGCTCCTCCCGCAACTACATCCTGGCCAAAAGCATGATGTACCGCCAGCCCCAGGTCTGGCACAATTTAATGGCCAAGCTGGCCGAGGTCGTCGGCGCGTATCTGCGGGCGCAGGCCGCTGCTGGGGCGCAGGCGCTGCAACTGTTCGATAGCTGGGTCGGCGCACTCAGCCCGGCTGATTATGAGCGCTACGTGCTGCCCTACTCCCGGCGGGCCATCGAAATCGCCAAAAGCGACAGCGCCGTGCCGCTGATCCACTTCGGCACCGGCACTGCGGGTATGCTGCCCCTGCTCAAAGAGGCCGGGGGCGATGTCATCGGCGTGGATTGGCGGATTGATTTAGCGGCGGCCTGGCAGCAGTTGGGAGATGATGTGGCCGTGCAGGGCAATCTCGACCCGGTAGTCCTGTTTGCCCCCAGCCCGGAAATCAAAAAGCAGGCCGCCCGGATTCTGGACAGCGTCAAAGGCAGGCCGGGCCACATTTTTAACCTGGGTCACGGCATTTTGCAGCACACGCCGGTAGAGCACGTGGCGGTGTTGGTAGATTTTGTGCATGAATATACGTTGAAAGGATGAAGGATGAGGGATGAAGGCGGAAATTTTCATCCTTCATCCTTCGTTCAAAGGAGATTTGGAATGACCAAGAAAGCCGTTCTCATCATGGCCTACGGCACGCCGAGTTCCGTAGAGCGGATGCAGTGTTACTTATCCGACATTCGCGGCGGCCGGCCCATGTCCGATGAGTTTGTGGCCGAGTTTCGTCACCGCTACGAGCTGATTGGCGGCTCGCCGCTGACGGGGCTGACCTACGATCAAGCCAAGAAAACCAGCGACGTGTTGCGCCAGCGGGGCTACGATTGGCCGGTCTACGTCGGCATGCGCCACTGGTCGCCCTGGATCAAGGATGCTATCGGCCAGATGTACCTGCACGGCATCGAGGAAGCCGTCGGCATTGTCATGGCCCCGCACTACTCCTCGATGAGCATTGGCCGCTACTGGACTAAAATTGAGGAAGCCCAGCAGATGCACGGCACGGCGATCAAGTTCAGCTTTGTTAATTCGTGGTACCGCCAGCCGAAGTTTCTCCAGGCGGTCGAAAATCACGTCCGGGCCGGCTATCAAAAATTTGCGCCGGAGGTGCGGGATAAAGTCAAGCTGGTTTTCAGCGCCCACAGCCTGCCGGCCCGGCTGCTCAAAATGGGCGACCCCTATGACGACGAACTGAAGACCAACGCCCAGATCATCGCCGAGCGGCTGGGCAACGTGGATTGGATGTTCTCTTACCAAAGCGCCGCCCACACTGGCGAACCCTGGCTCGGCCCGCAAATCGAGGATGTAGTGATGGATTTGGCTAAGGAAGGCTACAAACACGTGCTGGTCGCGCCCATCGGCTTTGTCTGCGACCACGTCGAGATCCTGTACGATATTGACATCGAGGCCCGCCAGATTGCCCAGGAACACGGCATGCAGTTGGAACGAATCGAGTCGATGAACAGCGACCCGCTCTTCATCGAAGCCATTGCCGATGCAGTGGTTGCGGTGGCTTAAATTTTCTCAGCAAGGGTGAATCCGTGAATCGAGTTGACTATCTGGCCGGGGTTAGCCCTAAATCGGCGGCGAAACATCGCCTGATCACCCTCAGGTTGATCGGCGAAACGTGGCTGCTCTTTGCCGGCTTGGCGATGCTGGCCAACTACCTGGGGCCGAGGGCTGCCGAATCGTGGAGCTTGCTCGGCGGGTACGGGCTGATCTTACTGGGACAAGGGCTGCTGCTGCAACGGATTTACATTGTGGCCCACGAAGCGGCCCACAAAAAAATTGTCCCTTACCATTTGCGACTGAATGATACCCTCGGTCAAGCCGTCCTGCTGCCGATTCTGGTGCCGCTCCAGATTTATCGCAAGATTCATTCCTTTCACCATGGATTCAATCGCAAAGACCATCATACCTCAGCCCTGGATGTGTTTGTGTCGCCCTGGCCGGTGACGCCCTTCATCCGAGGGGTTTGTTACCTGTTATGGTTTCTGGGCGTGTTTGCCGGCGGCTGGTTTTTGCACTCGCTGGCCTCCATCGTCATCTTCCTCTGCCTGCCGACCGGCCAGGCCCAAAAAATTTCCCCCGCTTTTAAGAACTGGCAGCCGTGCGACCGGTTGATTGCCTGGGGCCAATTTCTGGCCGGGCTGGCTTTTCACGCCATGATCGCCTGGCTGTTCGGCTGGCCGGGCTGGTTGTTTACCCTGGGCCTGCCGCTGCTCTCGTTTGCCTGGGTCTGGTCGCTGCTGGTCTACATCTTTCACTACCAGACCACCATTGGGGCGCAGGTGCGTTTCAATGTGCGGGCCATCGAGGGCAATCGTTTCTTCACCTGGCTGCTGATGAACTTCAACGAACACGCGACCCATCACATGTATCCCAACATTCCCTGGTACGAACTGCCGCTCAAGCGGCAAGATCTGCCCCGGCCTTTTGATAAACATAACCAGGACGTCCATTCAATCTGGCAGGCCATCTGGAACCAGCTTGGAGGTCCCAACCGTGGTTTATGCGGGTGACGACAACCCGACGCCGCACCTCTTTGTTCATTGGGAGGATTGACCGGCGGATGGGGATCAAGTTGAGACCGGCGCAACTGGCCGATGCGCCAGCCCTGGTGGAAATTAAGCGCCACCTGCGCATGCCGCCCGAGGCCGGCCAGACACAGCAAGGGGGATTTTTGCTGGGGACAACCCAGGAACAGTACGAGCGCTTCATCGTTCACGACGAAGTCTGGGTGGCTGAAGAGGACTCGACCCGGCAGGTAGTCGGCTTTTCCATTGTGCTCAGCCATGAGTCTATTCTCGGCAGCCAGTTGTGGCACAAAGCGGCCCAGGCCCAATGGGCCGACTCATTTCTGCGCCACGTGAGTCAGCGTCGGCTGGCCTATTATGAACAGCTTGCTTTTTTGCCCTCCGCTGCCTACCGGGTCTATGCCAAATACCTGGCCCTGACCAGCGTGCAGCGCGCTTTTGCAGCGCATACCAGCTTACTGACCACCATCATTCGCGAGCCTATCCACAATCGAGCGGCACTGCCTTTCCTCCGCGTGGCCGGGTTTGAGCGAGTCGGCTGCATAGACGAAATTTACCCGGAGTATGGCCCTGTATCTTCGGACATTTACCATCTTGATCGCGCTGTCTTTGAAACCAACACCAGAGAAGGTTTCCTGGGAGTTTTTATAAAGCAGGCATGTAGCAGAGGCTATCATTTGCAGGAGAATTAGCTTAAGTCACTCCCTTTGGGAGGGATTTAGGGAGGGCTTTTCCACCCACCGCGAAAGTTTTATCATTTATGACAGCCTGTTTCCCAGTCTTAAATGACGGAAGGAGATTAGCATGGCATCTACTCAATATCATTTGGCCCAGGTCAATATTGGCCGGATAGTCGCTCCGCTGGATGACCCGCTACTGGCCGGGTTTGTGGCCCGGCTGGACGAGATTAACGCCCTGGCAGACCACAGCCCTGGCTTTGTCTGGCGGCTGCAAACGGAAGCGGGCAATGCGACTGATTTACGACCTTATGAGGATGAGCGCATTTTGGTCAATATGTCGGTCTGGGAGTCATTGGAACACCTCAAAACCTACGTTTACAAGAGCGCGCATGTCCAGGTGATGCGCCAGCGGCGGCAGTGGTTTGAGAAGTTTGAGGGCATGTACATGGCCCTGTGGTGGGTCAAGGCCGGCCACCTCCCGACGGTACAGGAGGCCAAGCAGCGGCTGGAATACCTGGCCGAACACGGCGAAAGCCCTTATGTTTTCACCTTTAGCAAGCCGTTCCCCCCACCCCACGGGTCGCTCGACAATTTTAGCGTGACAAGTTTTGAGCCTTGTCCCGCAGCTTGAAAGGTGTTTTGAAGTGAGCCAGACTGTTAATCTAGTTGACCGGCTGGCCCGCATCCCGGAGCGAATTTCGCAGGCTGTCGCCGGCTGGTCCGAAGTAGAACTGCATACTCCGTTGGCCCAGGCTGAGTGGTCAGCCGCTGCCATCTTTGCCCACCTGCGCGCCTCTGATGATATTATCACCCCACGGGTGTACGCACTGCTGGTCCGAGATAATCCACCCCTGGCTGCCTACGACGACCGGCGCTGGGCCGAGGTGGCCGGGTATGAACAGGCGGATTTCCACGCTTCACTGGCCGTCTTCAGTCTGCGCCGGGCCGAATTGGTCGCCCTGCTGCGCCGCCTGGCCCCGGCTGACTGGCAGCGCAGCGGCCGTCACGAAGCGCACGGGCCTATCTCCATCCTGCAAATCGTCACGCATCTGGTTGAGCACGAAGAGGAACATTGCGCTCAACTCGAACAGTTAAAGGCGAATTAAGCCAGTTTTGCCAGCGGCGGCCTAATAGGGCATAATATCGGATTGTCAATACGGTAGAAATGGACTATCGGATTTGTCTGTGAATAGGCAAGGGGAAGGAAACAAATGAGCTGGTTGCCCTATGCAGCGATCACCGCTGTGACCCTGGCGGCGGCTGATGCTTTGGTCAAATTAGCTTCCGGGAAACTCTCTAACAGCGTGGCTATGCTGCTCTACGGAAGCTGCACCTTTTTGATTGGCCTGAGTTGGGTCCTGTGGCAGCGCACTCAAGGCGTGCCCCAATACGCCCAACCCGCTGGTATCCTGGCTGCCCTGGGCGTGGGGATTGTTTTTAGCTTTGTTACCCTGGGTCTGTATGCCACGTTTGGGGCCGGCGCGCCCATTTCGCTGGCCTCGCCGGCCATCCGGTTGGGCGGGTTAGTGCTCGTTAGTTTGGTCGGCCTGACTCTTTGGCACGAACCGCTGACCTGGCGCTACGTTACCGGGATGCTGCTGGCCTGCGGCGGGATTTATTTGATCATTACCAGGTAGTATGACTCATATCACTATCATCGGCGGCGGGATGGCCGGATTGGCAACCGCCTATTATTTGCAAAAGAAAAGCCGCGAGAGCGGGATCAAGGTTGATTACACCCTCGTTGAAAGCGCCTCCCGCTTTGGTGGCAAAATTACCACCGACCAGGTGGATGATTTTGTCATCGAAGGCGGCCCCGACTCCTTTATTACCCAAAAGCCGTGGGGCACCCAACTGTGTCGGGAACTGGGCCTGGCCGACCGCCTCATCCCGACCAACGACGAGCGCCGCAGCATCTTTGTCCTGAGCAAGGGCAAACTCGTCCCCTTTCCCGGCGGCTACCGCCTGACCGTGCCGACCGAGTTCGTCCCTTTTGCCCTTTCGCCGCTCATTTCACCGTTGGGCAAGCTGCGCATGGGGCTGGACCTGGTCATCCCTCCCCGCCGCGAGCAGAGTGATGAAAGCCTGGCCGCTTTCATTCGCCGCCGCCTGGGAGTCGAAGCCCTGGACAAAATCGCCGGGCCGGTGATGGCCGGTATCTACGTGGCCGACCCGGAACGGCTGAGCCTGCTCAGCACCTTCCCCATGTTTGCCGAAATGGAACAAAAATACGGCAGCTTAATCAGGGCAATGCAAGCCGCCAAAAAACACCACCCCTCACCCAACGGCGCTCGCCAAAATTCCGGCGGTCAATCCTTGGCGGCCGGCAGCCGGCCTCAGGCCATGTTCACCAGTCTTCGCGGCGGCATGCAAGAATTGGTGGAGGCGCTGCTGGCCCAGCTTCAAGGCGATTTACGCCTGGGCTGCCGGGTGGTTGGCCTGCGTTACCTGTCACCCGGTTTTGAAGTAACGTTTGATTCGGCCCACCAATCCTTAAAAACCGATGCCGTTGTTCTGGCCACGCCTGCCTACACGGCAGCAACCCTGGTCGAGTCCTTTGCGCCGCACCTGGCCGCGCTCCTGCAAAAAGTGCGTTACGTCTCCACCGCGACCATTTCGTTGGGTTATCGCCGGGCCGACCTCCCGGCCCAATCTGATCTTAACGGCTTTGGCTTTATGGTTCCTAAGAGCGAAAACCGCCAGATTCTGGCTTGCACCTGGTCCTCAACCAAGTTTAATCATCGCGCTTCGGCCGATGACGTCCTGCTGCGGCTGTTTGTCGGCGGCGATCAGCGGGAGCACCTGGTTGAGGATTGGGCGGACGAGGAGCTGCTGGCCCTGGCTCGGGCCGAAATTGGGGCGATCATGGGCATCACCGCTCAGCCGGTCGTCAAGCGCATCTTCCGCTGGCCCAAAGGTAACCCGCAGTATGATGTCGGCCATCTCGACCGGGTAGCCGAAATGGAGCAGCTCGCAGCCATACTCCCCGGGCTGTACCTCACCGGCAGCGCCTTTCGCGGTATTGGTTTGCCCGATTGCATCAAAAGTGCTTGCACGACGGTTGAACGTTTAATGTTGAACGTTAAACGTTGAACAGTACTTGACCTTCCATCTAACCTACAATAAAATAGTTACATGCCCCGTATTTTTGGAGGATTACATGATGTCTGCCGACGCCGATGTATTCTATTCAAGAAAGCCGTTTTTGTTGACGCTTAAAGGCATAGTGACGGTTCAATATCTGGACGGCCAGACACTGGAAGGTGAGATTGCGGCCCAGGACGATCTCAACATCTGGCTAAAAGTTGGCGACACGCCTTATCTGATCTCGCGCAATCAAATCAGGTACATCAAGGGGGCGCCGGGCCAGCCAATTGAATCTGAAACCGGCCAGGAAGCGCCACCGGCAGCACCCCCACCCTCCCTGCTCGACACCTCACCAGGAGCGCCTCAACCCGCCGAGGTTGAACCTGCTGTCCCTGCCGCTCACTTTGTCGAAGAAATTCAAATTCCCCCTGTTGAGGAAGATACGGGAGGGACGATTATCATCCCAACGGGGATAACCTCGGCTCCCTGGAGTGTTGAACAGACTGAAATCCACACGCCGGTGGAAGAGATTTCGGATGTCGGCACAACCCTGATTCTGGCCCCCGAAACCGAGACTCCTTCCGAATCGGAAGACGTCCACGCGGATACCCCTTCTGACAGCCTGGGTGAAACTGAACTGCTGCCCGCGTTGGAAGAGGATAGCGATGCCACCTTTGTCCTGCGCCAAAAGGATGCAGAGGAAATTTCAGCGCATTTGATTTGCACCACTGGCCCGCACGCAGGTGAGGTTTTAAAACTCAAGCCGGGCATCACCACCATTGGCCGGGCTACCGATAATGCTCTGCCCCTATCCAAAGATAAGGAAGTTTCGCGCCGCCATGCGCTTATTGTTTATGAGGCCAACAATTTTGTTTTGCAGGATCAAAATAGCCTCAACGGTACCTTTGTCAATGACCAGTTGATCAAAGAGCCTCGCCCCCTTCAGGATGGCGACATCATCCTTATTGGCGTTTCGACTTTAAAATTTCAAGAAAGCTCAAAAAAATAACTGGCGGCGGCCTGTACAGACCACATAATCACTGCAATCTCCGTACTAATACGGAGAACGCCCTCATAGGTTTCGCCGGGAAAATATGGGTGCTATTATCGTTGCTAAACGTTGTGCCAGGCGTTACAGTAAGAACCGGCAAGATTGGGACTTATTACCCCATTGCCTTTGAGGTAAAGTTCGGTTAAACTGGTCACAGTTGTTGCCTAAATTATCATAGTTTAACGTTTACTTGTAACGTTAAACGAGTGCACTTTAACAGTTTTTACCTGCGTTTCGGGTCGTTTGACGAAGCCGGAGAATGTAGAACGGAACGTTTCTACTTAACCCGTTTTACATATATCTCTCCGCTCGCACTTCGTGTTTAACGCCCCCTGTGTTTGTATTCCTTCGACCGGATACAAAGCGCGCAGGGGGCGTTTTTCTTTTCTGGGAACCCGTCAAACAAGTACAAAACGTCAATCACCACTAACAAGACAATATGAATATACACCCATCCAGCGCTAGAAGTCCTCCTACATTCTTGATAAAACTGTTAGACCAACCAGACTTTGCAGGAATATTGATCTTATTTAGAGAACTCAGGAGGATAGTTATGAAAAGGATACTCTTTATAAAGTGGCCCACACTGATTGTAGTTTTACTCTTACTCGCAGGGCTGTCATCGGGAATGGCCTACGCTGACGTAACCGGCAAAAACTTTGTTGGGACAATGTTCAGCTCCAATAACGGTAATGCTGAGGTAGTCCTTCCTTGTCCGTACACCTTTCCTTTTAGCGCAGCCGATACCGGCGCAGCTTTAATCTTACAAGATTCGGCCAGCGAGACGACCGTCTTCGCCTCAGCAATCACCCCTACCGCCACGATTGACCTGGTGATGAACGGGCCGGCGGCTGTCGCGGCCGGCGAAACCTTCAGCGTAGAGGTTGTGGCCCAGAATGTGCCCGATCCCGGCCTATACGGGGTGCAGTTTGAAATCAACTTTATCCCGGCGCTGATTACGCTTAATAACCCGCAGCCCAACCCCGACTTATCCTTTGTGGTCCGCAACGAGGTTGACAATACCCTCGGCAAGCTTAGACTGGTCGCTAGCCGCCAGGGCAACGTGCCCGGCTTGACCGGCGATGTTACCCTGCTGACTTTTGACGCCACGGCAGGTAATATCCCTTGCTTGCCGACATTGACCTTCGCCAATGTAAAAATCGGGGACTCTCAAGCCCAACCTTTCAACGTAATCCCGCATAATTACACTATTTCCATCGGTCTCACGCCGACGCCAACACCCATTACTCCAACTCCGGAAACCCCAACGGCTACGCCAGAGACCCCCACCGTAACCCCGGAAACGCCGACGGCCACCCCGGAAACGCCCACGGTCACACCGGAAACACCAACCGCAACACCGGAGACGCCCACGGCTACGCCTGAGACGCCGACGGCTACGCCGGAAACACCAACCGCAACACCGGAGACCCCCACGGCTACGCCCGAGACGCCGACCGCAACACCGGAGACGCCCACGGCTACCCCGGAAACGCCGACAGCCACACCGGAAACGCCGACCGCTACGCCCGAGACGCCTACCCCCACCCCTGAGACGCCTACCCCCACTCCCACCACGGCCACCGTCTCCGGTCAGGTTATTCTCAGTGGTCAGGCTAACAGTGATTGGTCCGGCGCTACCGTTCAACTGGATAACAGTGCTGTCTTTAGCGCCACGACCGACACCGGCGGCAATTTCAGCATTCTCGACGTGCCGGCAGGGACTTACAGCACCCTGACCGCTGATGCTCCTGGCTACCTCCCGGCGGTCTGTAACGCTCCTACGATCACCGCACCGCTCACCACTATGGCGAGTATCGCTCTCCTCAGTGGCGATATCAATGACGACGGCATCGTGAATATCGAAGATGCTACGGCGGTCGGAGTCAGTTTCGGCGCAACCGGTTCTGGCCTGGCGGAAGACATCAACCGGGATGGTGAGGTGGACATCTTCGACATCATCCTGGTCAGTGTGAACTTTGGACAAGGATCGCAGACCTGGGTTTGTTTACCCTAGTCGCCTTCGCCCAATGAATTAAAGAAAAAGACCTCCTCACTTTTTCAGTGAGGAGGTCTTAACAACTCATATTCAGGAGGGCAGCAATGGAAAGAATTTTTTCTAGGCAAAAATGGGCAGCAGCAGTTATAAGTCTGCTCTTGTTAGCGGGACTGTCATCTGGCCTGGTTTACGCGCAAGCAGGCCAGGGGACACTCACCGTCAACGCCTGCACCGACCAGAACGCTAATGGGGAGTGCAGTGATCCGGTAGATGGGCCAGCGCCCGCCGAGGTAGAAGCCTGTCTCAACGATGACACCAACTGCCAGCCGGTCCCGGCTACCTTCACTGGCCTGGCCCCGGCCACTTATACGGCTTTTCTCCGCTTCACCGGAGCCAGCCAGGGCTATTACCCCACCACCGGCCGCGTCTCTCTTGACTTAGCCGATGGCGCCCAGGAGACGATCACCCTCGGCGCCATCTACCCCATTCACCCCAAAGGCGTGGCGGTCCACGAACAACTGAACAAGGTTTACGTCGCCTTTCAGGGGCCTCTGGTCATCTCCGGCACCCAGCGTGTTAAGCCCCATCCCTTTGTCGCGGTGATTGACGGCGACACCGACGAAGTGCTCTACACCATCCCCGGCGGGCCGGACGGTGTGGTTGATCCCAGTCCGCACACGCCAAGCTCTGCGGGGATTGGCCGCGGTCCCTGGGGGGTGGCTGTCTCCGGCAACGGCCAATTTGTCTATGTTGGCTCTTTTGAAGATGGCCTGGTTACCTATATTGACCCCATCTCTGATACCACCATCACCAACCACTCTGCCGGTTCGAGTTTCATGCCCACATCGCCGATGGTCAACCCGGTCACGGGCCTGGTTCATTACCCTGACTACGAACAGGGCAACATGCTCATTCTCAGCACCGATCCGGGCAATCCCCAAGTCGCTTTACCCTTCATCGAAAATCCGCCTGCCGCCTTCAGTCCATTAGAGGTAGCCATTGCCAGCGTCCCAGGTAGTTACAACTTCGTTACCTTGCGTGATGCTATCCAGCCCAACCCCTTTAAGTTTGTGGGCCTACCGAGTGTCGCTCCCTTCAATCTCACCTTCCACGACATCAATTTGCCCGGCGGCGGCACCGGCACACCCCTGGCCATTGGGCTTTGGCAAGATACGGGTCAGAATCGTCTCTTCATGACCTATGCGGACGACACTCGCGATGATCCCATCCCACCGATCTACGCTAATCCGGACAAACTGCTGTTTTACGATTTTGATCCAAGCAACCCTACCTCCGTCACTCTGGCCGGACAAACCGACTTAGGGCGCGACTATGCCGAGGTTGGGCTGGTTTACAATCCAGCCGCCAGCCACATGCTGGGAACCTATGCCGGTTTTGCCTATGACGATAGAGAGGGGGATATCGCTGCCTGCGACAGCCCTGAACGAGGGGGCATCTACCTGGCCGATTTCGACGGTAATGTGTCAGACGGCCCGCTCCCCAGCCTCGTCGTGGGCAACCCACCCCTGGTCAGCGGAAATCTGCAATGGAAAAATCCGTTTGAGATAGCCATCAACCCCAATAATGGCAAAGTCTACGTGACGGACCGCTGCTGGACTGAGTTTCCCGAAGGCGACCAGCCCGTCGGCGGGGCGGTCCTCGTTTTCCAGGACACTCCCTCCGAACCGACGCCCACCCCCACGATCACGCCGACAGTCACCGTTACAACGACCCCCACCGTCACCACGACCCCTACGGTGACAGTCACCACTACACCGACGGTGACAACCACGCCTACAGTCACGACTACGCCCACCGTCACTACGACTCCGACGGTGACAACCACACCTACAGCCACCCCCACCCCAACGCCTGCGGTAACGATTACACCGCAGCCGGGTCAAATTAATCTGATAATGGATGGTCCTGCGGCAGTGGGGACAGGCGAAACCTTCAGCGTGGAGGTAGTGGCCCAGAACGTGCCTAATCCCGGCCTGTTTGGGGCGCAGTTTGAAATCAACTTCGACCCGGCGTTGATGTCACTCAGCAACCTTCAGCCCCATCCCGACCTGTCTTTTGTGGTCAGGAACGAGGTTGATAATACGCTCGGCAAACTCAGGCTGGTCGCCAGCCGCCAGGGTAACGTGCCCGGCTTGAGCGGCGATGTTGTCCTGCTGACCTTTGAAGCGACGGCGGCTAACACACCGGGGATCGCCACTTTGACCTTTGAAAATGAGAAAATTGGCAACCCCCAGGCCCAAGCCTTCACCATCGTCAGCCAGAACTACACCGTCACGATTGGGGGGACTCCGACACCGACCCCGGTAACGCCCACAGCGACGCCGGAGACACCGACGGTAACGCCGGAAACCCCAACGGTGACACCTGGGACACCAACAGCCACACCTGAAACCCCAACTTCAACGCCTGAGACGCCAACAACGACGCCGGAAACACCCACCGTGACCCCGGAAACCCCAACGGTGACACCTGGGACACCAACAGCCACACCTGAAACTCCCACCCCAACCCCGGAAACGCCAACTCCATCACCCACTACCGCCGCTGTTTCCGGCCAGGTAGCCCTGGAAGCGCGGGTGAGCGGCAATTGGGCCGGAGCGATTGTCACTGTGAACGACAGCAGCCAAAGCGATACGACGGATGCGAACGGCAATTTCTCTATCGCCGACGTCACCGCTGGTGGGCACAGTTCCATCACCGCCGACGCGCCGGGCTTCCTGCCGGCAGTTTGTACGGCCCCTCTGGTAACCGCGCCGGAAACAATCCTGGCCCCAGTCAGTCTATTGAATGGTGATCTCAACGACGACGGGACCATCAATATCACCGACGCCACCACGGTAGGGGTTAGTTTTGGCCTGACCGGCCCAGGTCTGCCGGCCGACCTCAACCAGGACGGTTTGGTTGACATTCTCGATATCATCATCGTCAGCCGGAACTTTGGGCAGAGCACGCAAGTTTGGACTTGTCTGCCTTAACCTCTCACCAGCCCCGCTAAATTAAACGAAATACCTCGGCGCATCCTTAGCGCCGGGGTATTTTTGTTCCGCACTTTACATAATTGACTTGTTCCCAATTTTATGGTAAGCTGTAGGGAGTGGATTGTGTTTGAGGATGGCTTTGCCTGTCCTGCCTTTTTGTTTTGCCTCGCTCCTGCGCCGTTTTGCCTCGCCGCCCTCTATAGCTTTGGAGGTTTGATATGCGCTTAACCTACCGAACCACAAGATTTACCTACAAATCATTGTTTGGCTACAGTCTGGTGATTATCGCCTTGCTGCTTGTGGCTGTGCCGGTTTTTGCCACCACCAATGCAGGAGTCAATTTGCTCGATTTTTCCCGCAGCCTCGAAGTCAACAACTCCCCCCAAACAGCCTACACCCTGACCAAAGGGGTGAATGTCAATCACCTCAACCCCGGCGAAGAAGATTGGTACACCTACAGCCGCACCAGCTTTGAGGACGCCACACTCTCCTGGATTTCGTTGGCCATGCGCTTTGAAAGCGAGGCGATCATCAGCCCGCAGCAGGCCAATTTTGAGATTTTGACCCAGCCGGAAGCCGACTCGTGGTTCCAGCAGCCCGCGACTCCGACCGATATTCAGGGCACGGGGCTGACTTCGCCGCTCAAAGCTGCCAATCAGAATTTGAACGCCATGTTCTGGACTGGCGAAGTCGCCGATCAAGAAGTGTATTATGTCCGCGTCTTCAACCAATCTCCCTTTGGTCTTAATTACACCCTGGAAGCCAAAGCCGAGCAGCCTGCCGTCTCCGGGGCAACGCCGGCCAGCCTTAATTCGGCCATCAGCGAGGCCGAGGCCCTTAACGCCCGGCAGCTCAGTTGGTCGCTGACAGCCCAGGCTGTCGGCAAAATGAACGCCAACGAGGCCGCCCGGTGGATGCAGCAAGCCCAGGCGGTTGGCTGGATTGTGACCGCCGGCACCGCCATCCCCGATGTTCCCAGGCCGAGCGAAGCAGATCCCAACCTGTTGTGGCATTTAACCGCCGAAGCCATCGCCGGGCTGGACGCCGAAGCAGCCGCCCGCTGGCTCAATCAGGCCGACTCGCTGGGCTGGCTCTCTATCCCGCTGAACACGCTCAAAAATCCTGCTCTCGATCTGACGCCGACCGAAACCGGCGGTGAGGGGAGCGGCGACGGCGAGAGCAATGCCCAACCCGCTCCCGCGGTGCCTGCGCCTCCCGAAGAAGTGTATGCGCCGGTCAATATTTATCCCAACAACCCCCTGGAGCTAAATACCCAGCAGGTCAACAGCGGCCGCCTGGCCCCTTATGGCGAACACTGGTACAGCCTGCTGCGCGATGACCTGGATAAAAACAAAATTGAGGACATGGCCCTGACCATGTTCAGCACCCCCAGCAACGGCTTTATTGACAGCCGGGTCAACTTTGAAATCTTCCCGGCCGGCCAATACCACATTTGGGCCCGCGGCGACGCCAATTATATGGAACATCTTGGCCTGGGGCAGTGGCTCTCGCGCGATAAAGATGACCATACCGGCGAACGCCTCTGGAAAGGATCGCTGGTGGACGGCGACCGCTATCTGATCAAGGTTGAGAACAATTCGCCGGAAGTGGTGGATTATTACCTCTTCCCCGGCGATATTCAAAACGCGGAACTGGGCAACCCAACACTGCACCAGGGCAACAGCGCCGCCGGGCGGATCCCCTACAACCCCTCACCGCCCACTCGCCCGAACCTGCCGCCGGTGCCCGGCGCCGCCCCCCCCGATGCGATTGACTTAAAGATGGGTGTCACCCAGGGCAAGCTAAAAGCCGGACAGGAAATCTGGTACAAATTTTACTACCGCGACTCCTATAATGAGACAACTCCCCAACACGATTTCAAGATTTTCCTGACCAACACCCCCCTCGATGAGATTCGCGCCCGTCATGCTGATTTTGCCCTCTATGCCGGCAACCAGCTTCAAATCTGGACCCGCGGCACGGTGGACAAACTCGAACCCTTTGGGGTCAGCATGCCCTCACCCTATCCCACCGAGGACGTCAGAAGCCTGCAAGTATTATGGGACGGCCAGTTGATGGAAGAGCACGTCTATTACCTGAAGATTTGGAACCACGACATCGGGCCGTTGGAGTATGAGTTGGAGGTACAGGGAGGGCCGTGAGGCAGTAGAGGATAGCAGGAAGAAACCTCGTCACATTTCGGCGAGGTTTTTTGTTGGCCTATCTTCGCCTCATCGCCTCATCTCTTCTTCGCATCTGCGCCTCTTCGTGGTAAAATAGGGTCGCCTAAAGTCAACTCTGTTTCTCCAAAAGAGGGTAGAAGATCAAATGACGCAAAAGACTATTGGCTATGTGAAGCTGATTTGGAACTGTCCCAACTGCGGCTCGCGTAACCCCGGCCCGCAAAAAATCTGCTCCAACTGCGGCACGCCCCAACCCGACAACGTGAAATTCGAGCAGTTGCCCCAAGCCGAGCTTGTTACCAACGAAGCCGAAATCGCCCAGGCCAAGGCCGGTCCCGACGTCCACTGCTACTACTGCGGCACGCGCAACCCGGCCACCGCCAAAGCTTGCAGCCAGTGCGGCGCCGATTTAACCCAGGCTGCTGCCCGCGAAAGCGGCCAGGTGTTGGGCGCGACACAATCCGGCCCGGCTCAACCCATCAACTGCCCAGCCTGCGGCACACCCAATGACCCTAATGCCTCTAAATGTGTCCAGTGCGGCGCGGCTCTGATTGAACCCAAACCGGTCGCGCCCTTACCCGTCGCCGCGGCGGCCCCGGCTACCAAGAGCGGGATGCCTCTCGTTGCTATTATCGGCGGGGCAGTCATGCTGCTGCTGATTGGAGCCTGTATCTTCTTCCTGGTTCTTTCCGCTCGCACCACGGGAGTGACCGGGCAGGTTGAATCGGTTTCCTGGTCCCGCCGGATTCTGGTACAGCAATTAATGCCGGTTTCAGGCCAGGATTGGCGGGATCGGATTCCGGCTGGAGCGGTGCTGGGCAGTTGCAGCGAAAGACAGCGCGGCACCGAGAGTCGCTTCACCGGGGAGACGCGCGAAGTCTGCGGCACGCCCTACACAGTGGATACCGGCACCGGTTTTGGCGAGGTCAAGCAGGATTGTGAAACGGAGCAAGTTTATGAAGATGTGCCGGTTTATGGCGACTATTGCAGCTTTACCGCGATGGTTTGGCAGACGGTGGAAGGTCCCAGCCTGACTGGAAACAACTTGAATGCCTATTGGCCAGAAACCAACCTGTCGAGCGCTAATCAACGCGAAGCCGGCCGCGAAGAGAGCTACACCATTATTTTTGAGGCCGACGGCAAAACCTATACTTATACCACCCCTGATTTTAACGAGTTTCAAAAATTCCAGGTTGGCAGCCAATGGACCTTGAATATCAATTCTTTCGGGGTGATCACCTCCGTTGAGCCACGCCAGGGGCAATAACGCCTAAATTTTTGCCGTTACTCACCTTTTGGGAACCCATGTTCCCAATTTCCTTTAAGTCGCTGATTTGACAAAAAATAATCACAATGATAGACTATTTTAGGAAAAATTTGTCATACAACCGTACCACCTTACCATCCAACAACTACTTGTTTGCTTTTTCGACAGTCACCCTGACTGTTGTGACCGTTTTGACATATTAGAACACGTCATGGTAGCATGAGCGTGCTTATTGGTCCTTTTTACGATGGAGAAAGGAGGAACATCACCCACAAAAAACTCCCCTGACAGCTTACAAATATCAAAAACTGGATAAATTATCCACATCACTTTATCTCTGTAAGGAGGAGATATGAAACGATTTATATGGATTTCGGTCATTATCCTGGCTCTGGCGTTGGTTGCCGCTCAATGCGGTGCCGCTCCGGCAGCCCCACCCGCCGCAGAAAAACCCGCTGCCGAAGCGCCTGCGGCTACCCAAGAACCTGCGGCTGAAGCACCGGCAGCCACCCAAGAACCTGCCGCCGAAGCCCCCGCTGCTGAAGCGCCAGCCGCCGAAGGCGATGCAGCGGGTAAATACCAGATCCCTGCTATTGAAGAAGGCAGCTACAACGTGGCCTTTGTCTATGTAGGACCTCACGACGATGGTGGCTGGTCGCAGGCCCATGATGTGGGCCGCCTGTATGTGGAAGAAAATGTCGAGGGCGTCCACACGGCTTATGTTGAAAATGTGGCCGAGGGCGCCGACGCCGAGCAAGTGATTCGCTCCCTGGCCCGCAAAGGCTTCAATATGATCTTTACCACCTCTTTTGGCTTCATGGACCCCTCAGAAGCCGTAGCCAATGAATTTCCTGATGTCAATATTATCCATCTCACCGGCTTCAAAACCAACAATGAGAACTTCGGCAATCTGATGGGAGCGATGGAGAACATAAAGTATCTGGCCGGGATGCTGGCCGGGTCGCGGGCCAAGGTAGATGGCAACCCCAAATTAGGGTACATCGCCACCTTCCCCATTCCTGAAGAGCTGCGCCTGGGGAATGCCTTCGCCCTGGGCGCCCAGAAAACCTGCCCTGAGTGTACTGTAGATGTGCGCTGGATTTTCACGTGGCACGATCCTATTGTCGAAAAAGAAGCGGCTACGTCCCTGTTTGATGGCGGCGCTCAGGTGGTGATGACCGGGGCCGACACCCCGGCTCCCGCCGAAGCCGCGCCCGAAGGCAAGTGGGGCATTACGTACGATTACGCCGGCAACTGCACCAACCCCCGCTGCCTGACCTCAATGTATTGGAACTGGGGCCCGATCTACGCCAGAATTGTGGAAGAAGGTAAGGCTGGCACCTGGAAGGGCGGCTACGAATATTTTGACGGCGATTCCGGTGGGCTGGGCCTCTATGGCTTTATGGAAGGCGAAAAACCCCAACCCGGCGTTGAGGGCCTTCCCGAAGAAGATATAAAGCTCATCAAGGATACATTGGACAAAATGCTCAAGGGCGAATTTACCCGCTTTGACGTTTTCAAAGGCCCGATCAAGGATAACCAGGGCAACGTGGTTCTGCCCGAAGGCCAAAGCCTGGAACAGGCCGACCTCGATGGCTTTAAGCAGTTTGGCAGCCCTTGCAAGACTTGCATGTACTGGTGGAACGAAAACGTTACCGCCGAGCTGCCTGAGTTGCAATAAGTATCTGTTGCTTCCCTGGGCGAGGTCAAACGCGGCGAAATCGAGTTCGGCCTCGCCCTTTATTTTAATTCACGAAAGTTTTTACCTGAGGAGCTTCAATGACTGAAACCCCCTACGCCGTCGAAATGAGGGATATTGTCATTCGCTTTCCCGGCGTGTTGGCCAACGACCACGTTAATTTTACCCTGAAACAGGGCGAAATCCATGCCTTATTAGGTGAAAACGGCGCGGGTAAAAGCACCTTAATGAGCTCCCTCTCTGGGCTGTACAAACCCACCTCAGGTACGATCAAAGTTTACGGACAGACCGTCCACTTTAACTCCCCCAAAGATGCCATTGCCAGGGGCATTGGCATGGTTCACCAGCATTTTATGCTGGTTCCCACCCAAACCGTGACCGAAAATATTCTACTCGGCCTGAACGAACCCCGTTTTTTTCTGAATTTGCCCGCCTACGACCAAAAGATCTTAACCTTGCAGGAGCGATTCGGCTTGCGGGTTGACCCTGCTGCCAAAATCTGGCAGCTTTCGGTGGGGGAACAGCAGCGGGTAGAAATCCTCAAGACTCTCTACCGGGGGGCCAATATTTTAATTATGGATGAGCCAACGGCGGTGCTGGCCCCTCAAGAAATTGACGATTTGATCGCAACGATGCGCTCAATGGCAGCGACAGGCAAATCCATTGTTTTTATCAGCCATAAACTCCAGGAAGTTACCGCCGTGGCCGACCGGGTGACGGTGCTGCGCAAGGGCAAAGTGACCGCCGAAGGCCAGAGCATGGAAGGATTGACCAAGGCTGACCTGGCCCGGCTGATGGTTGGGCGGGGTGTAGTCTTCATGGTCAAGAAAAAGCCCCAGCAGCCCGGCGAGATTGTCTTGTCTGTGCAGGATGTCACTGCCGAGAACGAGAAGGGCCGGCCGGCCCTCCGCGGAGTCTCGCTGGAAGTACGCAGCGGGGAAATTTTAGGGATTGCCGGGGTTGCGGGTAATGGGCAGAGCGAATTGGCCCAGGTCATCACCGGCCTGCGACCCTGTGGCGGCAGTGTCAAAATCAACGACGAGGAAGTTGGCAACCAGCCGCCCATTGTCGCCATCCGCAACGGGGTAGCTCATATCCCTGAAGATCGCAGCAGAGTGGGGACCGCCCCTAACCTGAGCATTACCGAAAATACCATTCTTAAAAATTATCGCCAGCAACCCATCGGCGACGGCTGGACCATCAATTTTACTCACGCGCGTGAGTATGCCGAGGCATTAAAAGAAAAATATAGTATTTTAGCGCCAAACGTGGAGACTCCCGCCCGTAAACTTTCCGGAGGAAATCTGCAGAAGGTCATTTTGGCCCGCGAGATCTCGGCCAGACCCAAGCTGATGGTGGCCGTGCAGCCCACGCGCGGGCTGGATGTAGGCGCTATCGAAGCCATCCAGACATTACTACTGGAACAACGCGAGGCCGGGGCAGCGATTTTGCTCATCTCCGAAGAGCTGGAAGAGCTGCTGGCCTTAAGCGACCGCCTGGCGGTTATCTATGATGGTCAAATTATGGGAATTGTCCCCACCCATCAGGCCGATATCAACGACATTGGCTTGATGATGACCGGCAGCAAAAGGAAGGATTGAATCAGCCTATGTCCACACTGACCACCAGCGAGGAAAAGCCAGGCTGGCAATTACCCTACACCCTCACCCTGGAAAAACGAATCGAGGATATTCCCAAGTGGCTGCCGGCGGCTACCTCCGTTGGCTCGGTAGTGTTGGCCTTTATCATCAGCGGCTTGATTCTCAAACTGATTGGCGGGCAGCCGCTGGAAGTGGCGAAGTTTGCTTATCAAGCTACCTTTGGCAGTTGGCCGGTTTTTTCAGATACCCTGGTCAAGGCGACGCCGCTGATTATGGTTGGGCTGGCCTGTGCCGTTGCCTTTCAAATGAAATTATGGAATATTGGGGCGGAGGGACAGTTTTATATCGGCGCGTTTGCCGCCACCCTGGTGGTGATGGTCCCGCTGGTCCCACCCGGCAGCCCTAAGGTTGTTGTCCTGGGGGCGATGTTGATCATGGGATTGTTGGGCGGCGCGATTTGGGCCTTTGTGCCGGGCTTTCTCAAAGCCCGCTTTCAAATCAACGAGATTATTACCACCCTGATGTTAAATTATATCGCCGTCTTCTGGAACAACTTCTGGATTTTCAATAGTTGGAGCGATGCCGGTTTTCAAATGACCCCCACCTTTGACAAAGCAGCCTGGCTGCCCCGTCTGGCCGATTATGCGCGTGAATATAGAGCCTTTTCCGGCATCACCCTGCATTTGGGGGTGATTATTGCCTTGATTGCTACCGTCATCGTGTGGTGGATTTTGCGGCGCAGCCGCTGGGGCTATGAAATTAAACTCATTGGGGATAATCCCAACGCCGCCCGCTACGCCGGGCTTAACATTGCCCGCAACATCGTAATGGTCATGATGTTTTCTGGGGCCTTAGCCGGTCTGGCGGGTATGTCCGAAATTAGCGGCGTCGTTCATCGTCTCCAGGAACGGATTTCGCCGGGCTACGGTTTCAGCGGCATTATTGTCGCCTGGTTGGCCAAGTTGAATCCGTTTGCCGTCGTTTTGGTTTCTATTCTCTTTGGCGCGCTCATTGTGGCCGGGCGAGAGGTTCAGCCGTCGGGCTTATCCTTCATGCTGCAAGGCATTATTCTGTTTATGGTCATCAGCAGCGATATTTTGCTGCGATATAAGGTGCGCCTGGGAAAACGTGTTGCGTAGCACGTAACCCACTTTTCACGCACCACGGACGTTTGTAATTCCTTTGCAGAGGGGCAGAGCAATCTGATGGATCCAATTATCATTCTACATGCCGGGTTGGCGACCGGCACAATTCTACTCTTTGCCGGCATTGGCGAAATTTTTGCCGAGCGGGCCGGGGTGCTTAATTTGGGATTGGAAGGAATGATGTTAATCGGAGCTATGGCCGGTTTCAGCACATCCCTGGCCCTGGGCAATGCCTGGCTGGGGCTGCTGGTCGCGATGCTGGCCGGTGGGTTGTTGAGTCTCTTGCACGGCCTGGTCACCATTCACTTTCAAGCCGATCAGGTCGTCAGCGGCCTGACGCTGACCTTTCTGGGCACGGGTCTGGCTCTGGTTTTTGGTGAGGGGTTAACCGGCAAAAATCCGCCCCTGATCCCCAATTTTGACATTCCCGGCCTGGCCCTCATTCCGGTGATTGGCCCAATCTTTTTTGACGATCACAGCCTGCTGGTTTATCTGGGCTACTTGCTCACCCCCCTGGCCTGGTATTACATTTATAAAACTCGGCCAGGAATGCACCTGCGCGCTGTCGGCGAAAAGCCGGAAGCCGCCGATACGATGGGTCTCAACGTTTACAGGCTGCGCTACTTGTATGTCTTTGTCGGCGGCTGCCTGGCCGGTCTGGCCGGGGCGACGATCAGCCTCTCTGTATCGCCGGGCTGGTATAGTTCTCAGACCACCTCCGGCCAGGGCTGGATCGCTGTCGGCCTGGTGATTTTTGCCCAATGGGACCCGGTCCGCGCCGCCCTGGGCGCTTATCTTTTCGGAGCGCTGCGCCGGGGGATTCTTGATCTGCAAGGACCACGAACCCTCTTTGGCTTTACCAATCCCCTCTTTATTAACTCCAACTGGGGCTTCTTTCTGCAAATGACCCCCTACATTTTGACCATCGTCGCCCTGATTTTGGGCGCGCGCGCTGCCGCCAAAAAACGTCTGGGCGCGCCGGCGGCTCTCGGCGTGCCTTATATTCGGGGCGAGCGGGGGTTGTAGCCCGATGACTGCCAGATTATTCTTTGCTTGTCTCCTTTTCATCGGGCTGCTTGCCGGCTGCCGGGATGACCGCGCCGCGACAACCGTCGACCCCTGGTATAATCCACCGCCGGTAGATATATACCCGCTCACGGGCTGGCAGGTGTTAGATTTCAAGCGGCTGCATCAAGTCGTCGCCGCCCAGCAGGCCGCCGCCGAGAAACTGCTCGAAACCACGGCGGCGTTAGAAATTACAGCGCAGCAGGCAGCCGATTTGCTGGGCCAGCCGCTCTCCGCTGTCCCCGGAACCAAACCTTACCTCACCCGAGCCGTGTACTTAAACCCTGGCGGTTTCTCGGTCTACGCGCGTGAGGAGCAACTCCTCATTTCCCACGCCTCGATGGGCCACAGCCCCGTACCGATGAAACGGCAAGCGCTGGTCCTGCAATTGGCACAGCCGCCGGTCGAGGTGTTTGTGACCTGCTCAATGGCAGAGTAACCCTAGTTATAAATCCTAATGCCAAGTGACCCCTTTTGACGCCCAAACTAAGACAGCTATAATTTTAAAGCGTTCTGTCAACTTGCCGTCTCACTTAGCGCCAGCGAGTTGGCCCTTTAACTTTGAGGAAAAGGATGATGAAAATTTCCCAAATTTTGCTTGGTTTCACCCTGTTGTTTTCTACCGGCTTGACCGCCTGCGGAGCCGCGACGCCCGCCCCGCCTCCACCTACCGCCACAACGGTAAGTCTTTTGACCCAGCCTGAACCCACTCTTCAACCCACCCAGGTCGTTCAGGCTGAAACCGCCAGCGCGACGACGGTATCAGCGCCGACTGCCACCTCCTCACCCACCTCCTTACCGACGCCCTCCCCCGGCCCTTCCGCGACCAGCACCCTTGAGCCAACTGTTACGCCGGCCCCCTCGCCTACCCCCGTCCCTTCGCCGACGCCCGAACCGGCCCCGGTGGTCTCCCTGCCGCCAGATTCGACCACGAAGATCAATATCCGCTCCGGGCCGGGAACGGATTACCCGGTACTCGGCCAAATTGAGCCGGGCCAGAGCGCGCCGGTCACGGGCCGAAACCAGGATAATAGTTGGTGGCAAATTAGCCTGGCCGATAACAGCCTGGGCTGGGTTTTTGGCGAATTGGTCCAGGCCGCCGGTCCAACTGACGCTGTTCCAATCGCCGCAGCGCCGCCGCCTCCACCAACGGCCACGCCCGCGCCCCAAGCGGCAGCAGAGGTGGAGGGGAGCAGCCAGGGTGAACAGGGCGGCAGCGAGCCGCAGACCCCCGCAGAATTAGAAGGTCAACTGCGCTGCGGCCAAGATTTCTGCGTTACCTATCAAGCCATGGTGCCGATTTGGGAGAATGGCGGCTGCATCGGCAATCACAGCATTTATGTGACCGTGCTGCAAGGGCCGCCGCCCGGCACGCCTATGGATGGCGTGGTCATCGGCGACACCTTCAACAATATCGAAGTCGCCTCCGGGGATAAAGGGCCGGGGACAGCCGAGGTCACCCTCTGGATGAACAGTATGTCGTTAAAGGTGAAACGGCACATAGACGGTACGCCTTACACCAGCGAGGAGAGCTACAGCTTTACCTCCCACGACGAGCTAATCCCCGCCGAGGTGCTGGCCGCCAACGGCTACTGCGACGGCAGCGTCGAGAAGTGCCGCTGGGCGCAGCAGAACAACCAGGTTTGCCGCGGGCATTATTCGTATCGGGTGACGTTTCATAAGTTTGATTAGAGAACTTGGTCTTTCAACAATTAAAGGAGTTAGCCTGCTTGAAAAAATCCTGAACGCTGGTTACAATATATTATGTCAGTATGGTCAAGCAGGGAGGGAGGTCGTTTTGAAGGATTACAGTTCGATCAGCAGAGTGGCTGTGGGCAACTTTAACCACCTTATTCTTCTCCTCAGCCTCAGCCTTAGCCTCAGCCTGTCCCCCCCCACCGCCCGCGCTCAAGAATCCCCCATTACCGCCAGCGTCAACAGCACCCACTTTTCCACCGATGAACTGGTCATTTTGAGCGTTACCGTCACCGATGACTCGCCGTTACAGCCCCGGCCTATTTTGCCCCGCCTCGACGGGCTGGCGGTCGTTGATCTGGATATTTCCACCGATGTGAGTGTGGTCAACGGCAAAATTCATACCCAGGTGACCTATACCTATCGCTTGCAGCCCCGCCGCACGGGGACCTTGACTATTCCCTCAGTCAGCGTGAAAATTGACGAGCAGGTTTACAAAGCTCCGCCCCTCTCGATTGAGGTCAGCCAGGGCGCGCCGCCGGCCCCCTCGGCCGGAAACGCGGTTAAACCGGCCAACATCTCCCCGCCGCCCACGCTGCAAGGGCAGGACTTCTTTATCGAAGCTCAGGTTGACCAGCCCAAACCCTACCTGGGCCAGCAAATTATCTATACCTTTCGCTTTTACCAGGCCATTCAAGTCTACCGCCAGCCGGAGTTAGATGGCCCCCTCTTTGTCGGTTTTGAGACGATGGGCTTGCCGGTGCGCGAGTACAACTTGGATATTGATGGCCGGACCTACCTCATCAGCGAGATTCGCACCGCCCTGTTTCCCAAAAGCGCCGGCAATATTACCATCGGCCCGGCCCGGCTGATGTTTCCCGGCAATATTTACGAACAGCCGGTCGAGCTTTACACCGACCCGGTCACGGTCGAAGTCAAGTCATTGCCGGAGAACGCGCCGCCCCACTTCAACGGGGCGGTCGGCCAATTCAAAATCGAAAGCTCTTTCAGCCCCCAGGTGGCGGTGGTCAACCAGCCCTCAACCTTTCTGGTGGCGGTCAGCGGCCTGGGCAATATCCCGCTGCTGCCGGAGCCGGTCTGGCCGGATTTGGCCGGCTGGCGCATGTACGACTCCCTCTCCAGCCTGACCACCGATACCCAGGAAGACGGGCTGATGACCGGCACGCGCGTTTTTGAACGCCTGGTGGTAGCCGGCCAGACCGGCGAATTTACCCTGCAGCCGGCCACATTTGTCTATTTTGACCCGCTTGCGGGTGAATACCGGACGATTTCCAGCCAGCCCTTGACAGTCAAGGTGATCCCGGTCCCCACTCCGGACCCGGCCGCAGCCGTGGCAACGCCAACCCCCGTTCCGACGCCGGTCGCGGCACTGACCGCGACCACCCCTGTGCCGGTCAACCCTGTAGTAAATCCGGGTTTAGTCGTTTCACCTGATGTGGTCGAAAGAATGACCTTGCCGGTGCTGGGACTGCTGGTCATCGGGCTGTGCGGCGCGCTGCCGGTGGCGGCAGCGTTGGGCGCGGGTGGACTGTGGTGGTGGCAGCAGCGGCGCCGCCCCCTGCTCTCTGTGCCCAGGCTGCGGCCTGAAACGAAGGCTCTGCGCAAACCTCGCCATACCCTGCACCCAAACTTGGCCGCAGCGATGCGCGGCCAGGACGACAACTATAAAGTGGTCAGTCTGGCTCTGCAAGATTATCTCGGTATGGCCCTAAAAACCCCGGTAAACGGCCTGACCCGCACCGAATTGGCCCGCCGCCTGCGCCAGACCGGCTTGGGCGAGGCGTTGATCGAACGCCTGGAGACCTGCCTGGCCCAGAGCGAAATAGGCCGCTACGGCCCCGCTACCGACGACGCCGGGTGGGGGTTAATGGCCGAGACTGATGTGCTGCTATGGGAGTTAGATAAGGCGCTGAAGGCGGAACGTTAAACATT
The DNA here is from genome assembly GCA_015075185.1 of Anaerolineales bacterium. Taxonomy (GTDB): domain Bacteria; phylum Chloroflexota; class Anaerolineae; order 4572-78; family J111; genus DSQQ01. Next base: position 772,080 of record JABTUW010000002.1, read on the forward strand.
TGACAGGACTGACGCGGTGGGTGGAAAAGCCCTCCCTAAATCCCTCCCAAAGGGAGGGTCTTAGCTGATTCTCCCCCTGTGGGCGACTGTAAGGAGGTTAGAGGGGGCAGACCTTCAACTGTTATCCGTCCCCAAAACAAAAAAGACCCCAGGGTGCTACCCCTTGGGGTCTTTTCTGTAAAGAGAGATACGCGGCTAACTTGATCCTTGAGTAGAGGGGAAACTCCAGTTAAGTCACAATGAGCGACTGCTTCAACACGCGGTGCGCAGTTCTGTCCCAAAACGCGCCCCCACTTCCAGCCGGTATTCCCCGGCAGGTAAGCCGCTTGGCACCAAAAAGATCAATTCGCTGGGTGTGTTCCGCATGACTACTTCAATCCGGGTGCTCTCCTGGTCGCTGGCTGTGAGGAAGATACCCTGGTCAGGGTCAGCCGGGTCAAAGCTGAGGAATTCGCCCATGAGCTGCGCGCCGCCGCCCGGGGTCAGGGTTTGATTGCCGTCGCCGTTGTTGGGGTTGACATATTGCAGCAGGCGAGGCTGCCGGGTGTTAGGCGTTTGCTTCTGCACCTGCGCCTGGCGCTGAAGGGAGCGGCAGGCTTGCCGGGTGGGAGTAATGACCAGGTCAATTTCGTGGCGGTTGGGGTCAAAGGTGTCGCACCAATAGTTACAGGTCATTGGATGTGTGAACGGATCAGGGCAACTGCCTGATGACGGTAGCCCTGAATGGCGCGGCTAACAACTCCAACAGGGGTGCGTAGACGCCGGTGGCCATAGCGTCCTGCATATGCGCCGCCCGCGCCTCGGCCGACTCCCAATCGGCAATCTCAACCAGTATGTCGGGGTTGTCGAGCACCTCGTAGCGCGTGCTGCCCAAAAAACCGTGTTGGCCCGGACCATGGTTAGCCACAATGCTCTCGATCAGACTCTTGAGCTCAGCCCGCTGGCCTGGTTTGGCCTGTAGTTCGACGCTCACCTTGATGGCCATTTCATTCTCTCCTTTCTACTGTAAGTCAGCTATGCTGCCGCACATGCGCCTGGCAGCTCAACTCGCGTGTTGGGCGGCGCCGACACCACCAGAGGCTGCAATTCTCACCAACGGTCCTGATGGAGGATCTCGTCCAATGGGCGACGAGACGCCGGTCGAAAGTCTAGCCCAATCGTGTAGGCCGTTGGGATCAGCGCGACTTGCATCACGCCCGCTGGAAGTCCCAGTACCTTATCTGCCTCCTCTGCCAGGAGCAGATGCAGGTTCGTCCAGCAAGTTCCTAACCCTCTCGAACGAGCAGCTAGCATGAAGCTCCATGCCGCTGGAATCACTGACCCCATCAGGACCGAAACAGAAGCAGGCGGCATCCCCTCCGTTGATCCGACAACACAGGGAACGACATGGACGGGCACCTCGTGGATGTGATCGACGAGGTGCTCAAGAGATTTAATGATCCTCAACCTCGTCGCTTCTTGCTTCATATCGCTGTGTTTGAGACCATACACCCCACCAGGCAAAGTCTTATAAATCGCATGCCCCCGCCGAAACAATTCACCTAACGCCTCTCTTTGCACCTTGTCTGTCACGACAATGAAATGGAAGGACTGCGTATCTGATTGAGTTGGCGCCTGCTGTGCCAGCTCAAAGCACTCACGCAGAACTTCCTGTTCGACAGGCCGATGCAGATCGAGCCGCTTGCGCACCGCTCGCGTCGTGAGAAGAACGTGATCAAACGACATCCCTTCTAATGCCGGCATCTTCTATCCCTCCGTATGTTGCTTTGCCCTATCCGATGGATCAATCTCGTGCCCAAACTGAGTTTCAATCTCGTGCCCAAACTCAGTCTGGGCACGAGATTAACAAGATTAAAAGCGACACACTCCCCTGGTTATTCTCGCTGAATAGCCACCGCTCTACCCTGGCAGAGCCACCCCGACCTGTTGCATCAGTTCTGCTCCGTTGCTGACGGGCCAATCTTCTGCAATTTTACCGTTCGCGACGCGGAATTCACCCAGCCCCGATCCCGATGCTTCTTTGCCGGCATTTGTAACGTGCATGGTGGCCCGCACCATCACGAAATCGCCTTCCGCCATCATACGCTCGATGCTCAAGCCCCACTTGAGATCGGGAAAAGCCGAGCCCAACATGCTCACGAACTGTTTGAAGCCCTCGCGTCCCCCCGGAACTAAGTGATTGACATAGTCGGGAGCCATTAGTTCATCCACCAAAGCAACATCCTTGGTGGTCAAGACCTGCTCGATGAAACGGCGGACAACCGCCTTATTTTGTTCGGTTGACATTTGTTATTCTCCTACTACTCGGCGGCCTCAACGTGAAAGACAACCGGCGGTATGACCCCGTGCGACCCCATCGCTGCCGCCGCCTCTGGTGTTTGCATCCAGGCCATCATCCCCTCCATATCGTGAAGGTTGGCCGACACGGCGACCTTATTACTTCCGTCCGCAGCAACATACGAGACGATTTCCGTGGCGAATTGCCCAATAATCTCGACCCGCTCATGGCCCTTGGACGCCCAGTGCTTCACATCCTCGACTTCGTGGGTAGCAACTATTCTTGGCATTTGTTATTCTCCTTATTTTTATAATGAAATCCGCTTTGTTTGTGAATGAAAGATCTCAACAAGAATATCTCTTCAATCTCCTTCCCACGCTGTACGTCACGCTTTGCGTGGGAAGGAGATTGAATTCCCCTATATACTTTAAAGCGTTCAAATCATACGCATCACCTTGCTTTCATCGCCTAAAAAGGGTCAATGCGCCGGGATCACCCCAAGCTGCTGCATCATAGCCATACTATCCATGACCCCCCAATGTTCCACAAACTTGCCCTCAGCCATGCCGAGAATGTCAATCACGGTAATGGACATGCGCTTGCCGGTTGGGGGAATGCCCATAAACTCACCCTTATGGGTGCCGGTCCAGGTCATGTGCAATACGACCTTATCACCTTCGGCGACAAGGTGCTCAATGGTAGCTTTGAGGTCGGGGAAAGCGCTCCGCAACATGGTGAACAATACTTTGGGGGCCTCACGACCAGGCGGTATGCCAGGGGGAAGTTCCTCATGTTCAACGAAGTCAAGGGTAAGAAACTCGTCAATCACACTCATGTTTCCCTGATTTATCCCTTCCTCCACCAGCTTACGGACTAATGCTTTATTTTGTTCGGTTGACATTGGTTATTCTCCTTATTTTTATGACAAATTCTGCCGCACGAGTATGCCTAACGGCAACCCAATGGCTAAGACATGTTCTATGATTGCCTCGATAAGCCAGGGCAAGGTTGGAGCTGGTAGCGGAGGTGCCGCACTGAGCGGGGTTACAATCATGTTCATGACAATAAAAACGCCCAAGCCGTACAGGAACGAGCCAGCGATGGCATAGCGGCGCAAGAGCGGAATGCGCCCGGCGCTCAGGATGAAAACGCCGGCGATGACCAGGGATATGATCAAGTGAAAGAACACCCCGAGCAAGGCGGTGGCGATGCCGCCCTCGAAAGCGGCCATGCCCAACGCGCCGCTGGCTATATATTGCCATACTAAAATAAAGGGGGTCTTTTGAATGAGAGTAGTAACGATCCATGAGTGGATTAATTGGATTATAAAGATAAACATTCCGCCAAGTACAATGGAACGAAGGATTGTATTGCGGCTATCGAGGGCCGCACGGGTGATAGTAGCCATAATAATAGCTCCTTTGGGTAACCGTAACCTTGGTTCTGCTAGCTGGTGAGCGCCGCTGCCTGGCACTCATCCACTTTTATATGGATACGATTCGGATCGAGTCGTATCCATAGTTTCAGTTCATTGGAGGGGTGAACGGATGGGTTGTAGGTTGGGTTTCACTTTGCTCAACCCAACCTACGACTCCCAACCCCTGCGCTAAAAGCGTACTAGGCCGGAGACCCTGCCGGGATGACGCCGAGCTGCTGCATCAGAGCGAGTTGGTCGGCCACTCCCCAGTGCTCGCGGGCCAGCCCGTCATCGCCAAAGCGCGTGATGTCAATAAGGTTCACGGCGGCCGATTTGCCGGTCGCCGGTATTCCCATGAACTCACCCTGGTGCGTCCCGGTCACTCGCACCCGCGCCACTGCCTTGTCGCCGCTCGCAATCACGTCTTCGACATCCATCTGAAAGTCTGGAAAAGCGGCGAGCAACATCCGGAAGTACTGGACCACGCCGGCCTTCGTCGGCGGGATTCCGGGTACTTCGTCGCGCTCGACGAAGTCATCGGCGAGCTGTCGCCCGAAACCATCAATGTCACCCGCGTTGATGAGGTCGTAAAGACGCCGGATTGAGGCAGTGTGATCCATGATTGCCTCGTTATGGAAGACGACCGGCGGTATGACACCGTGCGACTCCATAGCTGCCGCCGCTTCCGGTGTTTGCATGAAGGCCATCAGACCCTCCATATTGTGAACGTTGGCGGACACAGCGACCCGATTGCTTCCGTCCGCAGAAACATACGAGACGATTTCCGTGGCGAATGGCCCAATAACCTCGACACGCTCATCGCCCTTGGACGCCCAGTGCTTCACATCTTCGACTGTATGGGTAGCAACTATTCTTGGCATTTGTTATTCCCCCTATTTTTATAATGAATTCCGATTTGTTTGTGAATGGAAGATCTCAACCAGCATATCTCTTCTGCGCACTTTAAGGCGTTCAGACAATCATCAGCATCACCTCGCTTTCATAGCCTAAAAAGGGTCAATCTACCCAGCCTGGCCCGGCGCGGGGATCACGCCAAGTTGTTGCAACATGCCCAATTGGTCAAAGAGGCCCCACGACTCAACGATCTGATGTCACCTGCGCCTGGGCTTCGAACATCGCAGGTACGCGGCGATGCAGCTATCCACCCGTGCAGGTCGGTGAAAACGTCGTGCCACTGACAATAATGACGACACTTGTGGCTTGTGCATACGAGCGAGTGCACGCCGTTTGCCATCCGGTTATACCTGTATATCCCTGAATTAAGACGCCGACATTCGTCGCATTCCCGGGAATTGTCAGGGTGACGCCCTGATTTATGTTAAAAACGCCGCTATATAGGCTTTGCAGAGGCGCGTTGGGAACATTGTACGAAACGTAGTATTGGACAAAGAAACTGCCGGTGTTATAGACCGTAATGCTTGCCGGCGGAACTGGCGTCGGTGTACTCGTTGGCGTTGCGGTGTCCGGCGGAATCGGTGTCGGCGTGTTGGTCGGTGGTACGGGCGTGCTCGTGGCCGTCGGTTCAGGCGTCGGGGTATTGGTCGGTGGCACAGGCGTGTTCGTGGCCGTCGGTTCAGGCGTCGGGGTATCGGTCGGTGGCACGGGCGTGTTCGTGGCTGTTGGTTCGGGCGTCGGGGTATCGGTCGGTGGCACGGGCGTGTTCGTGGCCGTTGGTTCAGGCGTTGGGGTATCGGTCGGTGGCACGGGCGTGCAGGGCTTGGGATGCTTCGACGTTGCAGTGCCAGCCCGATCATCTGCCTTGGGTGGCAAGTTATCGCATGGAGGGCGCTTCTCCCCTTGGTCCGCATAGATGATTGTCCCTGCTGTGTGCCGCCACATAGGGAGGGCCAACAGCCCGGACAGTGCCAGTGCCAGCGCCAGTAGGGCTAATAAGGTAGTGTGTCTTGGTCTGTGCATTGTTGTGCTCCTTTGTTGAAAACTCTCTGATATAGATGGTGTTTTTCATTCGTTGTGCTATACTTCGCTACTTTAGTCGTAGTCGTAGGTTGGGTTGAGCGAAGTGAAACCCAACACAGCCTCAGGATTGTTGGGTCTCGTACCTCGACCCAACCTACGACTGATCAGGCGCTATTGTGCCAGAAACAGGTAAGCGGCCCAGGCAAGTATTGCTGTCCCGACAACGAAGATGATCTTCTCCACCGTCGTATCGTGCTGCAACTTCCTGAAATTCAGCGCAAGGCCGACAAGACCAACCGTGGTCACAACCAACGTGGCGAGAGCCCCATATGTCCAGCCGCGGAAGACGGCGAGCGCCAACACCGCATACAACAACCCGAACACCGCTGGCGGCACGTTCCCCTTGATGCCGAAACGCCCGACGATGACGCCGTGCAGCACGGCGTTGACAAGAAGTAAGAGACTCAGAAGCGTCATGTGCAAAACTCCTTGATTGTGCGGATCACCCACCGCACTTTGGTCCGTTGGACCGCCCAACTACATCATAACCTGTCGTCTGCTTCGCTCGGGAGCGATTCTACCCGGCCTGGTCCGGCGCGGGGATCAAGCCCAACTGTTGCATCATCGCCATCTGGTCAAATAAGCGCCACGATTCGACAATTTGCCCATCGGCCACCCGGTCAATAATTATTTCTGACATCGCCACAGACTTGCCCGTCGGAGGGATACCCATCAGGTCACCCGTATGGGTGCCTCGAAAGATGAGCTGGCTAACAACCTTGTCTCCTTCCGCGATCATATCTTCGACGGTTGACGAGCTGCCTGTGAACGCGCTCAGGAGTAGCTGCCCCATTTGTTTGAAGCCCTCCATGCTGAGCGGCTCCGGGGCGCTTCCCAAATGCACGACGGCATTGGGGGCAAAAACCGCAAACGCTCCATCGAGATCGCCCGCGTCGAGGGCCTCACGGAAACGCTGGACAACGGCCTTGTTACTTTCGGTTGACATTGAAACAATCTCCTATCTTGGGTGGGATGCGACTCAGATCGTGTCGCACCTATAGTTACAGGTTATTGGAATAGATGGTATTTTTCGTTGATTGGGCTATACCTTCTGTAAGGTAGCGGAACGCCATTAATTCATCATTATTTGGGACCATCTTACCCGGATTAATTTTTCTTTATGCTAATATCCTCCTTTCACTACCTTTGCACTTTTTAAATAGAACGCAGATTAACGCTGATAAACGCAGATTTGCGCAGAGAAATTTAGAAAAAATCAGCGAAAATCAGTTGAATCTGCGTTATCTGCGTGCCGTTTTTAGCCGGTTATGAAAAGTGCAAACATGGTGCTCCTTTATGATGCGGCAATTTAGTCTTCGATAATCAGAACTTTCAACCATGCCAAATCTTTGTACCTGAAGCTAAACGGCTGTATAATTGGCGGATAACATTCATAATAAGCGAGAGGATCGTTGAGGACGCTACGCCGATTGCCCGAAAGCGTCGATGATCAGCGCCAACTCGGGCGTCTCTTGCAACAGGTCGGAGAGATGCCGTCGTCGCTTGCGGCCGGGGTCTGGCATGCGCATCGTATCCAGTCCCGCCGTCTCCACGAGCGGCAGGATACGGCGGATATAACGGCCGGCCGTGGTATCGCTGATCCCAAACAGACAGCCTAAGGCCTCAAGGGTTGGACATTGGCGCAACCAGACTGTAGTCAGCAGGATTTGGTCTCGGGCTTCTAATTCAAAGTCAGGTCCACCCCCAACGACGCGCTGCCGATCAGGCCGGTTGAGCCGCTTCTTCTCCGCGGCCGTATAACATGGCAAGATAGTTCCGACCAACTCATCGAACTCGGTTAGGCCCAGGCCGGTCAGGGCCTGGAACAGGGGCTGATTTTGGATGAGGTTATGGTATCGTAAGACCATAATATCTTTGAGCGGCAGCAGCAGCCAGCGCAAGGCTCAGAAGTTAGGGCAGCGATAGGCTTATTGCCTTTACGTGACTCAATCATCTTTTATTGTGAATGTTATCTTGTAAAATCAGGATACCTGATTTTGGTTCGATTGTCCCTGTACATCCCCTTGCACAACTGTACAAGTCAACCGATCCGGTAATTGCCATTCGTGTTTAAGGGCAAGCGTTACGATGGATCTCAAAGAATTTGGAGAGCAGCTCAAAACACTCCGTCACCAGGCCCAATTGAGCCAGCAAGAGTTCGTCGACGCTCTGGATCAACTGGCCCAGGCTGGCCCCCGCTGAAGATCACCGGGTTATTGATGGCCCCCTGGTTTCGCGTTGGGAACATGGCTCGGTGTATAAAGGACGGCACTGGAAACCCACCCGATCCTACATGCGCTACCTGATCCGCCTCTTTGCCGGCCACCTCGATCTGCTCACGGCTCAGGAGTGGGCGGCTCAGGCCGGGTATCAATTTAGCCGGGCCGAACTGCAAGATATCTTCTCCGGCCAGGCCGCGGTTGTAGATTGGGGCGAAACCCCCGACTTGGGCAGCTTCTATGGCCGGGAGAGGGAACAGGAGGCCCTGGAACGCTGGCTTGTGACCGACCGCTGTCGCCTGGTGGCCCTTGTCGGGATGGGCGGGATCGGCAAAACCGTCCTGGCCACGAAGGTCGCCCGACAGGTCAGTTCACACTTCGACTATGTGATCTGGCGGTCACTCATCAATGCGCCGCCTTTGACCAGCATGCTGCGGGGTTGGTTCCACGTCCTCTCGCAGCAACAACTCCATCGCTGGCCCGATCATCTGGCTGAGCAACTTGAGCTGTTATTCGACACCTTGCGCCGGCAGCGCTGTTTATTGATCCTCGACAATGTCGAAACCATCATGCAGCAGGGTAGTCGGGCCGGCCAATATCGCCCCGGCTATGAGCTCTATGGCCAACTGATCCAGCGCTTTGGCGACGGCGAGCATCAAAGCTGCCTGCTGTTGACCAGCCGGGAGAGACCGCAGGGCCTGGCTCGCTTAGCCAATGATAATCCTTTGATTCGTTTTCACCAGTTGGCCGGTCTGGCTGAGTCGGCCGGCCTGGCCATTTTACAGGGACAAAGACTGTCCGGCCCGGCCCACGTCTTGGAAGGGCTGGTCGAGCATTATTCCGGCCATCCGCTGGCTTTGAAGTTAATCGCCCAAACCATCCAAGAACTCTTTGCCGGCGATACTGAGGCCTTTCTGCGGGAAGAGGCGGTCATCTTTGACGATATTCGGGATATCCTGGATCAACAGTTTGCTCGCTTATCTGCCCTGGAGCGAGATATTATGCTCTGGCTGGCGATTGAACGGGAGGCAGTTTCCCCTCAGATTTTAAGAGATAATCTGGTCAAGTCAGAGGCAGGCGGCATTTTTTTGGAGGCGCTGCGTTCGCTGCAACGGCGGTCGTTATTAGAACAACAGGCGGCTGGCTTTACCTTGCAAAATGTGATCATGGAATACACCACCGACCGGTTGATTGATCAGGTTTACAGTGAGATCATCAGCGGGGCTATTTCACTTTTCCAGAGCCACGCCCTGATCAAAGCCCAGGCCAAAGAGTATGTCCGGGCCAGCCAAAGCCGGTTGATCCTAAAGCCGATGGCTGAGCGGTTGCTGGCTGCCTTGGGGCAGGCTGGGCTGGAGGCGCGGCTCAAGGCGATATTGGAGGCGCTGCGCCAGGCTGAACCGCGACAGCCGGGGTATGCCGGGGGTAATGTGCTTAATTTGCTGCTGCATCTGAAGATTAAGCTTCGAGGCTATGATTTTTCCGGGTTAACGATCAGGCAGGCTTACCTGGGCGGCCTGCATGTGCCTGACCTCAATTTCGCCGGAGCTCATCTGGCCGGAGCTGTGTTTACGGATACCTTTGGGCCGACTTTCTCAGTGGCCTTTAGCCCGGATGGAAAGGTCTTGGCAGCGGGTACGGCTGAGGGACAGGTTCGCTTGTGGCGGGTCGCAGATGGCCAACCTCTCCTAACGTGTGAGGGTCACCTGGGGGCTGTCTGGTCAGTGGCCTTCAGTCCCGATGGCCGCCTTCTGGCCAGTGGCAGTCCGGATGGGACGGTGCGCTTGTGGGAGGTTAACACCGGCCACACCCTTAAAACGTTGGCCGGCCACACCCACCAGGTTTGGTCAGTGGCCTTCAGTCCCGATGGCCGCCTTCTGGTCAGCGGCAGTAATGACCAGACGGTGCGCTTGTGGGAGGTCTCCACCGGCCAGAGCCTCAAGACCTTGGCCGGCCACACCCACCAGGTCAGGTCAGTCGCCTTCAGTCCCGATGGTCGCCTTTTGGCCAGTGGCAGTTTTGATCACACGGTGCGCTTGTGGGATGTCCCCACCGGCCAAAGCCTCAAAACGTTGGCGGGCCACGCCAACCCGGTTAGGTCCGTGGCCTTCAGTCCCGATGGCCGCCTTCTGGCCAGTGGCAGTAATGACCAGACGGTGCGCTTGTGGGATGTTAACACTGGTCAAAGCCTCAAAACGTTATCGGGCCACACCCACCAGGTTTCGTCAGTGGTTTTCAGCCCCGATGGCCGCCTTCTGGCCAGTGGCAGTGAAGACCAAACGGTGCGCTTGTGGGAGGTCCCCACCGGCCAAAGCCTCAAGACGTTATCAGGCCATACCCACTGGGTTTCGTCACTGGTCTTCAGTCCCGATGGCCGCCTTCTGGCCAGTAGCAGTAATGATCAGACGGTGCGCTTGTGGGAGGTCCCCACCGGCCAAAACCTCAAGGCGTTATCAGGCTACACCAACTGGGTTTGGTCAGTCGCCTTCAGTCCCGATGGCCGCTTTCTGGCCGGTGGCTGTTTTGATCACACGGTGGGTTTGTGGGAGGCCGCCACCGGCCAAAGCCTCAAGACGTTGGCCGGCCACACCGACTGGGTTTCGTCAGTGGCCTTCAATCCCGATGGCCGCCTTCTGGCCAGTGGCTGTTTTGATCACACGGTGGGCTTGTGGGATGTGAACACCGGCCAAAGCCTCGAGACGTTGGTGGGCCACACCAACCCGGTTTGGTCAGTCGCCTTCAGCTCCGATGGCCGTCTCCTGGCCAGTGGCAGTAATGACAAGACGGTGGGCTTGTGGGATGTTAACACTGGCCAAAGCCTCAAGACGTTATCAGGCCACACCCACCCGGTCAGGTCAGTGGCCTTCAGCCCCGATGACCGCCTCCTGGCTAGTGGCAGCCAAGACCAGACCGTGCGCTTGTGGGAGGTCTACACCGGCCAAAGCCTCAAAACGTTATCAGGCCATACCCACCCGGTTTCGTCAGTGGCCTTCAGTCCCGATGGCCACCTCCTGGCCAGTGGCAGTGAAGACCAGGCGGTGCGTTTGTGGGAGGTCCCTACCGGTCAAAGCCTCAAGACGTTGGTGGGCCACACCCACCCGGTTTCGTCAGTGGCCTTCAGCCCCGATGGCCGCCTCCTGGCCAGTGGCAGTTTTGATCAGACAGTACGCTTGTGGGACCTTCGGCACACCGGCCAAAACCTCAAGACGTTATCAGGCCACACCAATTGGGTTTGGTCAGTCGCCTTCAGCCCCGACGGCCGTCTCCTGGTTAGTGGCAGTGCGGATGCAACCATCAAACTCTGGGATGTCCAGAGCGGCGACTGTCTCAAAACCCTCCAGCCCGAGCGGCCCTACGAACGGATGAACATCACCAGCGCAACCGGGTTGACGAAAGCGCAGAAGGCAGCTCTCAAGGCCTTGGGGGCGATAGAGACGCCTGCCTATTAAAAGCTCTTTGCCTTTGAAAATGGGTAGTTGTATACCTCTTTGACAACATCGAAAATGTCAAGGAATAGAACAAGTAAACCAGAAGTATAGCGAGGATGCTTTGACCAGGCTGCGAACTCGGCTCGGGGATGTGGCATTTGAACTGGAATGGTTGAAAGGCGGGTATATGACCACCGAACAAGCGATCGCGCTCGCGCTGAGTTGAGCGGACCGCGGCCATGGTCGCCTGCCCGCCACGTAGCAGCAGCCGGTCGAGTGTGGCCCGCTCCGTAAGGCTCACCCCCCGCCGTATTATTCACCGGATTGCCGTAGGGGTGAAATTCCGGGTAGGCCACGATCCGGGTCGTTCCACCAATGGCCTGGCCAGTGGAACCGAGTCCATCGGGTAATAGGCAGCACCGATGGTTGCTGCTGTTTTCGGTCAAAATCACGCCCGGTAAATGAAGGTAGCCATCTCGGCTGTTGGTGTAAATCGCTTCGGGTAAACCTACCATATCCAGGGCGAAAGTTGATGCGAGTGGAACTGTTTCTTCCCACTCTATGTATGCCCAGGCCAGAGTTTGATTACCTGACGCTGTTTTGGTAGAATCGTGAGGATGTTCTGCCGCTATCACCAGCGTGATTCCTCCGTATCACGAGTGTGATTCGCCTCTATCACGAGCATAACACGCCCGTGATGCGGGCCTGTTATGCCAGAATCACGGGCGCGATTCTGCGGAATCACAGGTGTAATTTATTCCATGAATGACCTGCTGAAAAAGTTGGCCGGCGGCGACCGGCGCTCGATTGGGCGGTCTGATGAAGTGGTGGCCGAGGTGCTGGCCGATCCCGCGCAGTTCCCGCTGGTTTTTGAGGGCCTGCTCGACAACGATCCGCTGATCAGAATGCGCGCCGCCGACGCCGTCGAAAAAATTACGGCCCGCCACCCTGATTATCTCCAACCTCACAAAAACCAACTGATCGAGCAGGCGGCTCGGATCAACCAGCAGGAGGTGCGCTGGCATGTGGCCCAGATGCTGCCCCGGCTGGAATGGAGCGAGGCGGAACGTATCCAGGTGGTCGAGATTTTGTTAGCCTATTTGAACGACGCCAGCCGCATCGTCAAAACCTTTGCCATGCAAGCCCTGGCCGATTTGGCCGAGCAAGATGACCGTCTGCGCCCTCAGGTCATCCCTTTGCTGGAGGAGCTGACCCAAACCGGCAGCCCGGCCATGCAAAGCCGGGGGAGAAAGCTGCTCCGGCAGTTGGGTCATAAGTAAACCATATTATGTCATTCTTATGCTCTGAGGAGGTCTGCGACCTCCAAACGCCAGTCGCAGACCGGCTTAGAGCAGAATTTGTGGCCTGGTAGGGATTCTTCGGCTTCGCCTCAGAATGACAATCCATAAGGAACATAAATTTATGCCCATAAATTCGTCATTAGATGCTATGACAGCGGCAACAGTTACCACGATCCAGCAGTTCAACGACGCGCTCAACGGGCGCGATGTCGAGATGATGATGGCCTTGATGGCCGGCGACTGCGTCTTTGAAAATACCTATCCGGCCCCGGATGGGACAAGATTGGAAGGCCAGGCCAGGGTGAGAGCCTTTTGGGAAGAATTCTTCGCCGCTGCGGCTAAGATAGAGCTTGAGATAGAGGAAATCTTTGCTGTTGGTGAGCGAGGTGTGATGCGCTGGGTCTACCGCTGGACCGACCGGGAAGGCCAGCCAGGGTATGTGCGCGGGGTGGATGTTTACCGGATGCGGAACGGCCAGATCGCCGAGAAGCTGTCGTACGTTAAAGGCTGAGTTAATTAGACCCTGTTAAAACTAGGTGACAGGCACTTTTCATCACAATACAGGCACTCGTTGTTTAAATAGGCTCAATTCTTAGCCCGATAAGTGCCTGTCACCTTAATCCCAGTCGTCACCCAGGCAGGCCAGGACACCTTGAGCGGTGCGAGTCCAGGTAAAATTGGCGGCTCGTGCCAGGCCGGCCTGGCTCAAATGTTGGCGCAGCGAGGCATCAGCCAGCAGTTGGGCCATGGCCCCGGCAATAGCCTCCGTGCTGGCTGGGTCTGCGGTCAGGGCAGCATCGGCGACCACCTCGGGCAGGCTGGTCGTGCTGCTGGTCACCACCGGAACGCCACAGGCCATGGCCTCCAGCGGGGGGAGGCCAAATCCCTCGTAGAGGGAGGGGTAAACTAACATCAGCGCCTGGCGGTAAAGCGCAGGCAGGTCCTCCTGGGCAATGAAGCCCGGCAAAATCACGCCGGCGGCGCGGGCTTCCACCAAGAGTTCGCTGCTGTCCCAGCGGGGCAGACCGGCCCAAACCAGCGCCGGGACATCACCGCGCTGCTGCTTCAGACAGCGATAAGCCACCAACAGCCGGGCCAGGTTCTTACGAGGATGAATATTCCCCAGGGCGAAAATATACGGTGGGGTAAGGCCATATCGGGACAAAACCGCCTGATCGGAGGCTGCGGTCGCCGGGGAAGCGGGCCGGAAGTCAGCCCCAACCCCGTTCGGCACAACCACCACTTTCGCGGGGTCTACCCGATAAAAGCGGCAAAGTTCCTGCCGGGAAAAGTCGGAAACGGTCAGGATGCGGCGGGCCTGCTGCACGGCCCGGCCGGTCAGCCAGCGCATATACCAGGTCACGCTGCGCGGAAAATACTCCGGGTGGGCGCGAAACGACAAATCATGCACGACCACCACTCCCCGGCACGGCAATACCGGCGGCAGAAAAAAGTTGGCCAGGTACCAATCGGCCTTGAGCCGGCGCAGGGCCAGCGTTTGCTGCCACAAAAAAAAGGGCAACCGGCGGTAGAGGCCCACATTCATCTGGCGAAAAGCCGGGGGAATGGATGCCGGTGGGTCCCATTGACAGGTCAGCAGCGTGATCCGGGTTGAAGAGTTGAGCTGAGCCAGCCCGTCCAGCAGCCCGGCGATATAACTCTCGTTCCCCCCGCGCCGGCGGCCCAGTTCGCTGGCATTGATGGCTAAATGCATTGTTTTGCCCACCCCTCTATACTATGTTAGAATGAGCCGCGAGTCAAAAGAAGATGATACAGCTCTCTGTGGTTATTCTGAACTGGAACGCCGCGGCGGATACGATTCGCTGCGTGCGCCATATTGAAGCCTGGCAGCAGCTCAAACCGGCGATCTGGGTGGTAGATAACGCTTCCAGCGATGGCAGCACCGAGATCATTGCCGGGGAATGCCCTCGCGTTCATCTGGTGCGCAACACCAGCAACCTGGGTTTTGCCGGCGGCAATAATCGGGGGATTGCCGAGGCGCTGGCCGCCGGAGATGCGCCCATTCTCCTCTTAAATAACGATGCCGTGATCGGGGAGACAGACACAGTCCGGCTGCTTGAAACCCTGGCCGCGGATGAACGCATCGGTTTTATCGGGCCGCTGCTCTTTGATGCCGAGCAAAAGGAGCGGCTGCTGGCTGCCGGGGGCGGCAGCCCGGTCAAACACCATCACTCCCACTTCCACAGCTTTAACCCGGACAAGCCGGTGTTTTCCGTAACCTATATCCCCGGCACCGCCATTATCGGGCGGGCCGAGGTTTTTCGCCGGGTGGGGCTGTTGGATGAAGCCTTCTTCTTCAGCGCCGAGATTGCCGATTTGTGCATGCGGGCCGGCCGGTACGGTTATCTGAGCGTGATAGATGCACGGGCGCGGGCCTTTCACACCCTGGGCCGCTCTTCGCAGTGGCGCGGCACGCTGTACACCTATTACATCATCCGCAATCGTTTTATTCTGCTGCGCAACCATCACCGCCGGAATATCTTCCTCTATGCATTCTGGACGCTTTACAGCGCGGCCCTGGCTCTAAAGCTGCAATTAAGCGGCCAGGTGCAGACGGCTCAAGCGGTGCGCCTGGGGCTGCTCGACGGGCTGCAAGGACGTTTTGGGGGACAGAATGAACGGGTGCTGGCGGCCACCCACCCGCAGCCGTCACTTCCGCTAGCCTCAAAAGTCAAAGCCGACTTATGATGGGTTGCACGCGGCGCATGAAGATTCTTTACCTGCTGTCTACCCTGCCCCCCAAACTGCCGGCGGGTGAAGCCATCGCCCAGGAGATCAGCGCGCTGCAAGACCACTTCGGCGGCGCTACCGTCTATGTCAATCCTAACCAGCACTCGCCGGTCTTTATTCCACGGCTGTTGTTTGGCTTTCACAAGTTGAGGCAGTTGCACGCGCAAGCGGCTCAGGTTGCGCTGTACCACTTCTACAACCCCGACCCCTTTCCTTTTCCGTTTCTACGCTATCTGCGGCAGCCGGTGGTTTACTCGGTGAGCTGCGGGGTCGGCGATAAACGGCCGCCGGCCGCCTTTTTCAACCAGTTGGCCGCTGTTGCCGCAGCCGACGAGCGCAGCCTGAAGCGGCTGCGGGAAGGGGGGGTGACGAATGTCGCCCTGGTCCGGCCGGGAATTGATACGACCCGCTTTAGCTATTCGCCCCTGCCGCTCCGGGGGGACATCAAGTTGTTGGTCGGCTCAGCGCCGTGGACAAAAGGGCAGTTCCGCACCAAAGGGGTCGAGGCCTTGCTGGAAGCAGCTCACCAGAACCCACGGCTGCGCCTCATTTTTTTGTGGCGGGGCGTGCTGGCCGAGGAAATGGAGCAGCGGGTCCGGCGGATGAAGCTGGGGCAGCAGGTTGAAGTACTGGACCGGCTGGTAGATGTCAACCAGATGCTGGCCGGAGTCCACGCCAGCATTACCCTGGCCGCCGACCCCGCGATCATCAAATCTTACCCGCACTCCCTGTTAGACTCGCTCGCCGCCGGCAAGCCGGTGCTGGTCAGCCGGTCTATCCCTATGGCCGATTACGTCGAGCAGACCGGCTGCGGTGAGGTCGTGGCAACCATCACTCCGGGTGATATTCTGGCGGCGGTGGAGACCCTGGCCGGTCACTATGAGGCCCGGCAGCAGGTCGCCCGGCAGGTTGGACAGCGGGATTTCTCTCAGCAGGCAATGATTGACTCTTTTCGGCAGGTCTACGAGCAGGTTCTAAAATCAAGCCCCTTAGCGGTAAATGGCCTATGACGAATATTCCCGTGAAACCACCACCAAGACCCGGTCTCCTGACCAGGCTGAATGATTATGCCGCTCGTGCAGTGCGCGGCCAGCTTCATTTGCCCCCGTGGTGGCTGCGCGACGTGGGTGGGGGGGATTTTGAAGTAACCGGTAGAGAATTTTTACGGCTGTTTATTGAGCTGGCTCACCTGCAGCCCACGGAGCAAATTCTAGAAATTGGGTGCGGTTCCGGGCGCATGGCCTTGCCGCTGACCGGCTATTTAACTCAAGCGGGATCTTACACCGGCATGGACATCACCCTGGAATCGATTCACTGGTGCCAGCGCCATATTACCCGCCGCTATCCAAATTTTCGGTTCTTGCACGCCGACTTGTACAACCAGCGCTACAATCCCCAGGGACAGCATCAAGCCAAAGATTATCATTTTCCTTTCGAGGACAATAGTTTCGGTTTCATCTTCCTCACCTCGGTTTTTACCCATCTGCTGCCCGAGGACGCCGAGCATTACTTGCGGGAGGTCTGCCGTTTACTACGTGGCAATGGGCTAGCTTTCATGACGTTTTTTTTACTCAACGAAAGTCAGCAACGTTTGGCCGCTCAGGGTCAAAACAGCATTGATTTCAGGTATGGATCGGGTCCCTATCGAACGCGCAGTGAAATTACCCCGGAGAGCGCCGTAGCTTACGACGAGGTTTTTCTGCGCCAACTCATCGCCCAATGCGGGTTACAACTGATTGAGCCAGCGCGTTACGGGGCCTGGAGTGGCCGGTCTGATGGCTTGTCGTACCAGGATATCTTGCTGGTTCGGCTTGGTGGAAGTTAACGATGCCACCGCCAAAAGTTACTATCATCATCCCCAATTGGAATACGCGACGGTGGCTGCCAGGCTGCCTGGACGGCCTGCGCGCCCAACATTTCCGGGACTTCCAGATCATCCTGGTTGACAACGGTTCGACCGATGACTCGGTAGCCTATGTCCAACAGCACTATCCGGAAGTTGAAATCATCTATCATGCTAAGAATCAAGGCTTTGCCGCAGCAGTAAACGCGGGTATTAAGCGAGCTGACAGTGAGTATATTGTCTTGCTGAATCCAGACACCCTACCCCGGCCGGATTGGTTAGCCCGGTTGGTGGAACAGATAGAGGAGAGTCCCATCGAGGTGGCCGGGCTATCTTCTAAAATGCTTTCCCTCAGTGAGCCAGGTCTGATAGATGACGCCGGCGACACCTTTAGCTGGTACGGCTCAGCCCGCAAGCGCGGCGCGGGACAACCGGCTGAGAATTACACCCAGGTAGAAGAGGTTTTTTCGCCGTGCGCGGGAGCGGCCTTATATCGGCGCAGTTTTTTGGAAGAAGTGGGTGAGTTTGATGAAGGGTTTGGCAGTTATTTGGAAGATGTAGATCTGGGTTTGCGCGGCCGGCTGTTGGGTTATCGCTACTTATTTGCCCCGGAGGCCCAAATTTTGCATAAGAGTCACGGTGCAGGAATAGGGCGTTCTCGCTACGTATTTCTGATGACCCGCAATCGGTTGTGTTTGCTGGTCAAGAATATTCCCTTGGCCTTGCTGGTCAAGCGCAGCCGGCCATTGATTTACGGTCAGTTTTACTTTTTCCTGGTTTATAAGAGACCGTTGCATTCACTCGCCGGAACCTTTTCCTTCTTTATACACCTACCTCACGTTCTGCAACAGCGGCGGGCCATCCAAAGCCATAAGCGCATTTCAAACCATGCATTGGAGTTGATGCTCTCCAATGATCTGGGTGAGCCGGCTCTAAAAGCCATTCTTCGATCCAAGTTACGCTTGAGTTTACGCTAAACCTTCGGGCGAGAGAAGTCCCAAAGCTGCTAACCCTCGTGGTCTCTTCTCAGTTGCTGCCCCTGGTAAAAAGAGAAGCTTAAATTTTGGATTTTATTAAGGATCGCTATTTTTAGGGAGGCTGACTTGTGTTATAATGAATGCGACTTGGGGGAAGGAGCATCTGTTGAACAAGATTGCGGTGGAATTTGTCCGTTATGTGCTCGAACAAAATCCAAAAGCTGATAATTTTGTGGCAATTTATGATGCCATGTCTCGAACCGCTTGCGCCCGGTCCTTTCACAATTTGGGCCATGAAGAATTGGCGATGGCCGGGATTTCGTTTTCCCTTTTGGATACGAATAAGCTGGAAGAGTTAATTGCTCAGGCTCAAAGATTGATGGTTTCAAAGTAGATTCTTTGCCGCGCTGATGTTCCTCAGGCAAGAATTTACATTTGGATTTTATAAAATTATGATTTTATGATTTTATAAAATCAGAAATAACCTGTCGAAAACTTTCTATATCCCGAATTTGACCATGTTCAATTGCATCTTTGCCTCTTTCTTCCAGCAAAAGCGTCAAAACATCTATCGCTACACCAACCAACTCGCTCCGGTTAACAGAGAATTGTTCATTGGCCAAAAGGTGCAGCTTATTCAAGTTTCTGGCTTCGGTCTTGGTCAAATGGACGGTTGTGGGTTTACGTTGAATTTTTTTGGGCGGTCGTCCTAAGGGTTTAGCGCCGCGCCGGTTTAACTGCTCCTGCACATCATAAAGCTGAGCAAAGGTTCCCTGTCCTTCTCGAGTCACTTTCTTCTCCGTCATTACCGCAACTCCTCGATAACTTGCTCCACCAGCGGCTCATCCACAACAGACACTTTATTTAAGATGGCAATCGGCAGAATATTCAACCCAATCACACAAATGTCGCGCGGCATGCCTCGGCTGTAGTTGTAGATACGCACCAAAGCCGACTCGGTGAAAAGCGCTTCCTGGCGACCGGCAACCATCACCCGAAAGTTAATCATCGAACGGGTATCGTCGAAGTGCAGCGGCTCAAGCGTAGAGCGGGTTGCTACTCGGGAAGCCAAGGCTCGTTTGAGACGCAGTTTGTTGCGCAGCTCATTTTGACCGATCAATACAATCTGGATCAGCTTCTGGGTATTGGTCTCAAAATTAAGCAGTTGGCGAATCAGCTCAAACTGAGGCCCGATGAGTCCCTGGGCTTCGTCAATGATCAGCAACACATTTTTATCTTCTTTGAAGGCCTTGATCAAAAACTCCTCAAAAGCCGCCAGTTGAAGGAGTTTGCTGCGCTTGGGATTGAGATTGAACTCCGCGCAAATGCTCTTGAGAAACTGGAAATCGGAGGGGAAAAGGGGCGTTGGAATATAAGCGGTATGGTAATCTGGCCGATCCCGGTAAACTTGATATAGACGACGAGCAATCGTAGTTTTACCTACCCCGACATCGCCAAAAATGACCGAAATGCCCTGCCGCTGCTCGATAGCGTATGTGGCTTTGGCCAAGGTAGCTTTGTGCTGGAGGGACACATAAAAATAGCGAGGATCGGGCGAAAGTGAAAACGGCGGCTCAATTAACCCTAGCGGACTCAAATCGAGCATTAAGAAGTTACCTCCCCTACAAAGGTAGGACTAATTATAACACCTACCCCCCAAAGTTACAAGTAACTCTTGACATTTTATGTAGATATGTTTATAATCCTGGGTAGTAAGGCCTGGAGTAAAGCTAATTTTGGGCTGTACTTACCCAAATTGGCTCTGCACGGAAATAGAAAAAGAGGCCCGTTGCCGCGAGCCTCTTTATTCTAAGAGTTTAGCAATTTTGTTTATTGCTCAGAACGGTTGCCGCCATCTGAGTCATCCGTGGCAAGGCAGATGCTGTTTATACTAACTCATCACTCTTTCTGGCAATAAATATACCATAAAGAGGTGAGTTCTGTCAAATACACAGGCCGACATGATTCAACTACATTAATAAATTAACTCACTAGCTGGTCCCGTTCAGCGTGTGAACGGCGCTCCACAGCTAGTGACAAAAATTCAATTAAAGGTCCGGTCATGTCTGACCTGTCAATTCATCCGGTATATTTAAGCGCCAGAGCAGCCATTGTTGCTCCAGAAAGAGCGGTGCCGGTAACAATCTACTCGGCCCAGAAGTGGTTACCTCGACTTGGTCCTGAGCGCTGGTGTTTAGTTATCTTGCTGCGTGGTTTATGTGTTGATGCGCCTCGGCGCAGCGACGGCACCAAGCGAATCACGTGTAGCTGGCGCGACCTGGCTGAAATGCTCGATGTCCACGAAGAGACTGTAGCAAGTTGGCTGAAGCATCAACCTATCCCCAACGATAAACCCTGGCGAGGCATCATCCCCAGCGATGAGAAAGCCAGGTATTTGTCCCTCTTTATCCCTCGGCTGCGTTACGCCTATGAAACTTATAACGGTAAAACTCGGCGGGTTGGGTTTTTATTAGAGATTCTCATGGAAGACCCGGTGGTGCCCGAAGATGAAGCGCGCCTGCAACAGCAGGTCGAGCTGCTACGGATGCAGCAGGGCGAGTTGAGCCTGGAAACCTATCGTTTACCTGAAAACGTAAAGGGAGATAAATTCGGTTTACCTCAAATATCTGAAGACCCGCGTGAACCGCAAAAAGCCGATTTACGTTATGTAAACATAGAAAATGCAGAATTACTCCATTTGGCAAACTCGAAAGAAGTAGGTTTACCGGAGTCTCTGGTAAATCGAGATAAATCCGATTTACTGACCAGTGTGAAACAAAAGAATCCAGTTTCAGATAGTTATGTAAATCTGTCCTTTTCAGGTTTACCAGAGAGTAAATCGGTAGAATCCGGTAAGAACGTTAACGAACTTGACATATTAATTAAACAAATCAAACAAATTAATCCAAATAAAAACTCGAAACGAAATGCTTTTGAACCTATTATTCGTCAGACTGAAATTCTACTAGAAGATCATCACTCAGAGGCGATGTTTTATAAGGTTTTAAATGCCTTGTACCCCAACCGGCTAGATCTTTACGTAGCTGCGGTTCAAGTTGCTTTGGATGCCGCAGAGATTGATCCCGAAATCAATCAGGGAGCTGTTTTTGTACGTGCTGTGCGCGATTTCGCCAATGAGGCTGGCGTGGAACTGGGCTTGAAGCAAACTTCAGTACGGGAAGCAGGAGATCAAGAAGATCATCCTCTGGGAACCCAGGTTCCCAAAACAGAGACATCGTTTCCTCCCCTAGCTCCGCCCTCAGTAGACGAAGCGATCTGGGCTGAAACTCAGTCAGTACTGCGCCCTCAAATGACGCGAGCTACCTATGATACTATTATTCAAGGAACAATGCTTTTGGGGCGCAAGAATGGAAATTATGTGGTAGGAGTACAAACAGAGATGGCCAAAGAATGGCTGGAGAATCGCTTGCGAGATATTGTCCGCCGGGCGCTATCCAGTGTTATTGGCGTGACTGTAAATGTTGAATTTAGATTGATAGATGGCAATAAATAGTTTATAATACTCCGGTATCTTTCAACACATTCAAATCAGGAATTTATTATGGTTGTTGTAGCGTTGGCGAATTTGAAGGGTGGCTCAGCCAAAAGCACAACCGCCTTTAATCTGGCGGGGGTTTTGAGTGAAGCTGGCTTCCGGGTATTATGCATTGACATCGATCCTCAGAAAACGCTGGGGGAAGCTTTTTTTGGAGTTTACGCCGCTCAATCTACCTTGTCGTCAGTATTGATCGAGGATGGGTTGATAGGGACAGCGGTTCAGCCCACAAATTTTGCCAATGTACATATTATTCCGGCTGATGATGGCTTAAAAGCGATCAAAAGTGGTCAAACACAAATTGAAGGAGGGGAACTGCGTTTACGAAGCTGCTTGACGCGAATTAAGGCCAATGTAGACCGGCATAATAATGTCAATCAGGTGGATTGGGTTTTGATTGATTGCCCTCCCAGCCTGGATAGGTTGACCATGAATGCCCTGGCCGCTAGTGATTATGTGCTCATACCGGTAGACCCCGGTGCGGGTGGTCGGGGTGCTCTGGGAGATACAATCGAATATGTTTATTCAGCCCAGAAGTGGTATAACCCAACGCTGAAAATATTGGGTTTGTTGATTAACAATACCGATCCACGCACGGTTTACGATCAGACCACTCAAGAACTTGTCCGGGAAACTTACGGGGAGTTAGTTTTTAAAACCATTGTTACTGCTTCAGTCCGAGTTCGCGAATCGTCTGAAGCCCAGGTGCCCCTGGTTTTTTGCGAAGGCGCAGAATTTGTGCGATATGCTAACATGTACCGTTCGTTGAGAAGTGAGGTACTTCAACGGGCCGGGTGGCAAAGGGGGGTGAATGGCCAAGAGAAAAGTTAGTATTCAGCGCAATTTGGGCACAAGAGGAGCAGTTGTCGAGCAGATGGCTGAAGGCAGCGTAATAGATAAACTAGCTGGCAGTATGTCGAACGTAGATATTGGCTTTCGACCGACTGAGCAGAGGGTGTACGAAATAAACCTTGACCGAATCACCCCTGATCCGGCTCAACCCCGTCATCTGCTTCCGACCGATTTAAGAACAGCCGTCCACGAAAAAAGTATCTCTCCGGCCGAAGCTATGCGGGAATTGGTTTTGCGAGCAGAACAAGGCGATACCGTTGCTCTGTTAATCTTGGGTGGGCGGCAAAAGGGGCCGGTTGAAGAGGATGATGAGATAGTCGAGGATACGGGACTGCTGGCTTTAGCTCGATCAATTCGGGAGGTTGGACTGCGTCAGCCGCTCAATGTCTATCGCATTGACGACCCAGAACAGCCCGATCGAACGGCCTACCGGCTCGGTGAGGGTGAGCGGCGTTTCTGGGCGCATCATCTCCTGGTACAGCAAGGATACGAGGAGTTCCATAGTGTCAGATGTATTGTCGAGACTTTACCTGAAGATGAAGAAGTCATTCACCAACGGCAAGAAGCTGAAAACGCGGCTCGAGTAGACCTACCGGCCTTGGCTCGAGCTCGTTCGATGCAGCGAATCAAAGAGCGGTTGAACTTAGAAATGGGAACCCGGGTTCCCGGCGAAAACACGATTAAACTGCCCAGCCAGCGGGAGTTGCAAGTTGCTATTGGTCAACGGGTAAAGAGCTTCACCGGGCGGGCAATTGGTGACCGCATGGTTCGTAATTATCTTGCGCTCTTAAATCTGTCACCCGAAGCGCAAGATCTGGTTGAGGCTGCCCAATTAACCGAAAAACAGTTGCGCCCGGTATTGAGGTTACCCACCGATGCCGAACAATTGACAATGATTCAAAGAATTGTGGAAGAAAAATGGAGTGGAAGCAAAGTCTTGCAGCAGGTGCTGGCTCCACCTGCGCCAAAGTCATCGTTGCGAGAAGTATCGCAAACCACCGTTGAGCAACGCTTTGAAAAACGAGTTCTTGATGCAGCAAAGACCATCCACTCCCTCTTATCCCTGCCCCCAGAAAACTATGAGGAAGCTGTCACAACTCTGGCCCTTAGAGCCAAAGATTCAAAGACGCGCCAAGCTTTACAGGCCCTTCGTCAAGCATTAGAGGAAATCTTGCTGAAAGTTGAAGACTTAACCGAGGCGAGCGTTGTGGAGGTGCCTTTGCTTGCGGTTATTCCCCCCCTTGATGGCTTGAAGCGTCACCTGCCTCTTGAAAAATTCCAAATTTTTGAAAGCGAGGTCCTGACGGGCAGCCAAATTCTTGAGCAGCTCACGGCTTGGCGACAGAGCGATAGTATCCTGGCGAGTCGCCTGGAGCCATTTTTTAACCAGATCGAGCTTGATGCTGAGGCTCTACGCGCCGGTGAGCCGACGCCTCTCCCCAGACTCAGTGGAGAAAAGAAGCCGAACTATGGAGATTTGGCTGTTTACAAAGTAGAGTCAGGCGTTTCAATCTACTGGGCGCACGAGCTTTTAGTAAAGCGGGGAGAAAGCCAGTTCAAGTTGATGAGAGCTGAGATTGTCAGTATAAATATTGTGGATGATAACTAAAAGTGGGAACCCGGGTTCCCACTTTTTTTGTCGCTTTATTGCCCCAACTAATGACTTTTCCCAGTCAACGAATGACCCCCCGTACGATCACTTCTCCCTCTCGCCATTCGGCTGAAGTGAAGCGAACAGGAAGTAGATCAGCCCGCCGCAACTGAATTTGAATTTCATGTTCAATTGCCTCACGAATTGGTCCAGGAACGGGCAAACTCAATTCCAAAATTTCGATCCTGGGCAGACCCTCTACTAGCGTGATGCGCGCTTTGCCACCGACATGCACGCGCAAGCCCGCAATAGCCGCATCCCCTTCTCCGGCAGCGTAGTTAGAGGTAATAGTAACTTTTGGGTGCTCAAAGGGTATCTGTGGGTAGCGCTGGAGGTACCAGGTAATTGTCTGTTCCGCCTCTAGCTCGGTCAAAGTGACTTCCCAGGTCTCGCCGGAATGATCTCCAGAACGAATATAATCCAGTAAAGTCACAATTTCTGGATCTTGTATTGGATCAACAACATAAGGTGCCGGGGCAGCCAGAAGTAAATCTGTCCAGGCTAAAAGGTTAGCCCCAATCAAAACGGCCGCTATCCAGAAATTCATACGCTTTAAGTAACTGAGCTTGGGTAAGTTCATTTTTCCGTCATCGCATTAAAAGCTGTAATCCGGCGATCCCGGCCGGCACAATTGCCACCAGGCAAGTCAAAGCCCAAATTGCTATACTTCTATCGGAGAGTGTAAAATCGGCTGTAAACTGCCGCCGATCTCGCCCCTCGGCCATTTCCATATTTCCAACTACAGAGCTCCCAAGCCACAAAGCTACCAAACCCAAAATTATGAGTAAGGCCAACGTCGTTCCCGCTGCTGACAACCCCAGTACGTCAATCTCTGGTGGAAGCTCACCAAAGAATTGCGCTCCCGCCAGGGTAATGACTAACAATGAACCTCCATTCCAGAGGGCGTGCATACCCGCTGCGATGCCAAAACAAGCTAACCAATTGCGCCCTGCTCTTGGCTTGCCTAGCAAAATATCATGCCAACCCAGCGCAACCAGGCCCGAACCCAGCGGATGAACAGCCCCACCCAACGCCCGTACCACCAAAATTCCAGCCCAGAAGTGAAAGCCAAAACCTGCATAGAGGACATTTTCCACAGCAGCAAAGCCTGCGCCGGCCATTGCCCCCACTAGAAAAGCATCTTGCCGGGAAAGACGACGAATAACTGCTAACGTGGCGAGCGGCTTAGCCAATTCCTCGGCTACAGGAGCAATGATTGCCACCTGAATCAGGACATAAATAAAACCAGGACTTGTAAGAGCAGCCGCAATGTTTTCTCCGGCCAAAGCCTTGAATAGCTCCTCGACACTTTTTGTTGCTACTTCGGCCAGATTAAAAACCAAGATTAGAACAATTGCCGGGAACACTATTTCCAGCACAAGGGCAGCCAGGACCCCCAAGGTTGCTCCGCCGGCAAAAGCTGCAGAAGCTTGTCGCCAGGTCAAACCCTTGGCACAGTGGCGAGTAAACCAAGAAACAGCCAGCAGAGGAGGCAGTGTAGCCGCAGCCAGCAAGATGGGCGGAAACAGCAATCCGGAGACTAAATTACTGTTGGATATAAACAGACCTGCTGCTACTAAAAGTCCAAAAATACCGGCGATCACCCAAACTGGCGGCAATCTAAGAATTTTTGACTTTTTCTTCTGCAATGATTGGATACTATGCCAGAATACAACTCCACCAGCTCCCAGGGTAACTGCCATGAGCATAAAGGTAATCAAACCGGCACTGATCGCATTTTGATCACCCTCTATAACGAGTATAAAAGTAACGCAGAAAAAACCGAAAGCAAAGGGTAAGCTGGATAGTAACAATAATAACCCGGCAAGAGCGCTGGCTCGTTTTAACCAGGTGGGTATCGATTCTGCCATAAGATTAAACAACCTACTACTCCCAACTATCTAACACTTCTTGCCATGCTTTGATATTATCAAGCTTGCGCTCGACTATAACTGCAACAACAACCAATATCAAACCGATAAGCCCAAACACAATCCATTGGTTAATAGAGCGCAATGAGTTGACCAATTGTCCTATTGTTGCCAGAATGACTGCCACCATACCGGCGTAGAAAAAGCGGCGTAAGCGGCGCGCGCTGCCCCACCAAAAAGCTGAAAACCCCTCCGTGCCTAACAGCAGGGCGTAACCCCAACCGAATAACAGTGTTTGCCAAAACAAAGAGCCTAACATCAGGAGCATTGCGGCGTAGTCGAGCCACCGGGCTAGAACCTTATTGCCCCGTCGCCATTCCATGTAAGCGATGGTTAGTAAATAAAGACCGGCAGGAATTGCATACCACTGGACATTCTCCCATTCTTGCACGTAAAACGTGTGCAGCATCCATGCTGCTAACAACATTCCCAGAGCCACATACCCTAATCGCACCCGCCGGTAAGTAAATGTAGCGGCGACATAGAGTAATCCCAGCAAAGCTAGAACTCTAACCACCATTTGCACCGTCGCCAGCTCGACTACTTCTCGAAAGGGTAAACCAAAAATTGCCCTTACCGTCCAGCCTGCTAAATCAAAGCCCAACCAGGCGGTTAAACTGAGAATAATCCAGGAAAAACCTAAGCTGAATCTTTGTAGAGGAACAGCCCAAACTCTGAGCCAGGGACGCAGAGTCCAGGTTCTCAGTGCGCTTTGATATGTCCAATTCAAACTGTACCCTATCAAACCATATGCTAACGCTAATCCTGCCAGGGCCACGGGCAAACCCTCAATTGGGCCACCTAACGCAGATAACCATTGAACTAAAGCCAAAGTCCCGAAAGTGGCGCTAACATAAGGAAGCCAAGCGGACAGCCAAACTGAGGCCAAAACTACAAAAATAAGCGCGTGAGTTAAAGTGACAATTGCGCCAACGGATGCTTCGCCTAGACTAAATAGTTGTACAAATATTATGTCAAATAACATTATTATGTAAAGTGGTCGTGACCACCCCTGCCAGATCAGGTTGGAACTAAGCGGTGATCCTTCATTCCGCCATCGCTCAATAAATAGGGCAACTACAGTTGTAATCAGGGTAACTGGTAAGAATCTGTAGCAGGCCCAGGCCGGGTACTGCCACCATCCTAATTCCTGCAAATAATAAACAACCGCAAAATGTCCGGCCAGAGTTAAAGCCAACAGCCAGAACCGCAAGCGAAAGCGATAAATTGCCCAGCCGAACACTGGCATCAAGAGCAAGAAATTCAGAGCCGACAATCCCGCCCTAAATTCCGTAAAGAATGGGCTAGCTACGGCCAGGCCGAAGCCCAGCACATAAAGCGGCAGTCCCCACCACTCCAGAAAGCGGCTGGCCAAGGCTACAGGCCAGCTTGCCGGATCGCTCCATGGAAAATCTCTCCGGTTGCCGAAGTAGCGGTCCAGAATCCAACCCAACGCCAGTGCAGCTACCGCACCGGGAATAAGGGCAAGTCCATAATACTCCGGCGCTAAAGACGACTCTTGCAGGCAAATTGAATAAGGGACAATCATGAGCGCGCTGGCCGGAGTCAGCAGCAGGGGTTGCCGCAGCCAAAACGCGCTTATCGCGTAAAGTAACGACGCCCCCCCATAGCCCCACAATGCTCCGGTCTGATCCTGGCTGGATGGCGGCAGACCCAAGGCAATCAAGGCAAAGCCAATTGCCAGTGGTGCAGCGCCATACCCGGCGAGATGGACGCGACGTAGCGCCCAGGCGAGCGCCAGGTAAATCGAGGCTAGACCGATTAACCACCAGCCCTGCCGACTGCCCGCCACGCCGGCTTCGTGCAAGGCCAAAACAAGCGAGACAGGCACTATTGCTGCTGCTGCATAAACCCAGAGAGGACTCTTGAACAGCCACGCCGAAATCACCAGCAACAGAGCGTCAAATAAGAGAGCCAGCGCCAGCAGTGGCGTGTCATGAGCGACAAGCATGGTGCCGACGATCATGGAGCCGTAGCCCATTAAATACGCGGCTAGAGCATAGCTTTGGGTTACTTCCGGTTTCGGTGCAATTCGTTTCAGCCACTGCCCGGCGATCAAGCCCAATGGGCCGAAAACCAGCAGCATTAGTCCGTAATGTTCGTGACGCGCTGCCGGCAGCAGCCAGGCTAAGAGGTAGACACTCCATATAGGCAGCAGCACGAAAGCTGGATAAAGGAACTTGCTTTTCCCCAAAGCTGAAAAAGAGTCCCCTGGATGTTTTAGTAACCAGCGATAATCTAAAATTGCCGCCAGGCTGTACCAGCCGATAGCCAGGCCAAACGTAAAACGACTTGTGTCAACGTTAGCGATGCCCCACAGCAGCGAAAATGGTAGAAGGACATGGGCTATCGATTTCAAGGGCAAAATGTACTTGGCAGGGATCAAGCGGTGCAGCGCCAAACTAGTCAAGAAAAGCAACCAGGCTAAAACGGTCCAACTCAGGGCAAACCCTGGCCCGGTCGGCCGGTAGGGGGTGAACCATCCCAGGTTTGTCAGGATGGTCCAGGGAGCAAAGACCAGCAAAGCCGCCAACCACAGAAAGCGTGTCTGCCGGAACAATCGCGCTGACAGGGCATACAGGCCGATAACGATTAACAAGCCAGTAACAGCCCAGACCTGCTGGATGCGGCCTCCTCCCAGCAGCCATAAATTGCGGATCAGCGCCAGTCCAATTGCCCCGGCGGAGACAGTCCAACCGGCTGTTAGGAGCGGCCGCTGAAAGAGCCGCCACATTAATCGGAAAAAAGCCAGTTGACGATCATTTGATTTGGAGCGTCCATACAACCAGGTCCCACGCAAGCCGCGCTCGGCCAGCACCAAGACCAGGGCCATTAGAGCTACCCAGGCCGCCGACGAACCCCGTCCCCGGCTATAGGTGATCACCATAAAACCGCCCGCCGCTACCGCTAACCAGATCGCCAGGTGTCCCCAGCGTTCTTTATAAGTTCCCCAGGCATAAAGCCCGTAGGCCACTGCAAGTAGAAATTGAGACGCAGCGCCCCACAATTGCATGGCTTCAGTCCAGGGTACAGCCAGAAATAAGTCACTAAACGGCTGAAGATAGATTCGCCAGAGGATAACTCCAGCCAGGATATGCGCCACCAGATAGATCGGACTGAAAAATTGGTGAGTGAAGATAGGTGACTTGCGCTGCTCGGCTGTCAAACCGGCCATGAGGTAGCCAGCGATGAGCAGGGTTAGAGCAAAGCTGACCGCATCAAAAGAAAATTGCAGTTGATTGAGCAGCACACTGTAGCCCCAGGCTGTCACGATGCTACCGGGAGCCAGTTCAAGCGACTGCCGGCGGGTCAGGGCATCGGCCAGGAAGAGCAGGCCGGCGTTGAGCAAAGTAAGTCCCGGCGCAAAGCCGTCCGGAGCGATGGCATAAGCCGTTATCGGAGCCATCACGCTGACCAGCAGGCCGGTGACGTACCAGGGCCAGCGATAACTATAATGAGCTTGGCCCAGCCGGTAACTGAGCAGCACCAGACCCCAGGCTAAGATGGCGAAAGCCAGGGGCAGGCTAAAATCGAGGGGGCGGCGGTTGGCAAAAAGCAGCCAGACCCACAGCGGCAAAGGCACAGCCGTTAACCAGTGAAAAATGGGTTTACCCCATCTGCTGCTGGCAGCAAAACCGGGTTGTTCCTTATGAGCCAGGTAAGCGCCCCAGGCCGCCAGCCCCAACCAGTTGCCGAGACTATAGGCGAGCGTGTCACCATTGTAGGGGAACAGCGCAGGCAGCAAAGCCAGGGCGGCAATACCATAGCCGGCAATGACAACAGGTTGGGTGAAACTGGTCTCCGGGTGGGTTGAGGGCCTGAGACTAGAGTTTGGGAACCGGGTTCCCAGGTTGAGGGCGGTCATAATATGCACGATTGCTAACGAAGCCCAGCCAACACCCAATTGAGAGATATTGAGGCCCACCTCAGCCAGGGCAAAAGTAGTCGCCGAGACAGCAAGAAGCGAAGCAGCGTAAAGGTAAGCGGGGCGCTGCCATAACAGAGCGGCCACAATAATGGCGCCGGTTAGTACCAGGTGACTGCTGGCCGCGGCAGCGCCATTTGTGATGTCGGTGATAGACCAAAGGGCGGCGATAATGAGGAGAGCCACACCCCAGCCGGCAGCAGTACGGCCGTGGCCGTGAATAATAGGGTCGGTTTGATGTGCCAGGAGTCTGTGTCCGACGATGAAATATAAGGGTACCAGCCAGGCCCAGCCAAAGGCATGCCAGGCCGGGTTGATTCCGGCTTGATTGAAAATGGCAGCCTGGGCGAGATACATGGCGACCGGTAGAGAGATCGCCGCCAACAAGCCCAGGCTGCGGCTGTGATAGTGAATCGCTCCCCAGGCGAAAATGAAGCCGCCCAACCACCAGTTAACGGTGAGGGCATAATGCAGCGTGTCGTAAGTGGGGCGGTCAATGAAACGCCAGCCAAACGTTAGCGGCATCAGTACGCCGACAGTGAGCAGGGCCAGATAACGGAAGGGTTCGCTGAAAATGTGGAGTGGAGAGGCAAGGACGGGATCCCTAGTTGTGGCCGTTGCTGCCGGCAGGCTATTCGCGGGTAGATGGGGCGAAGCAGGAATACTTAGTCGTTTTTCCAGAGCCGTTGCCAGAATGATCAAGCCGAGGGCCAAGCCTGAGAGTCCTGCGGTTTGCCAATCGAGGGAGAGACCAAAGGATTGGTGGCTCACCTGAATGACAGCCAGCACGGTACTACCGGCCGCTGCGCCAACCAAATAGCCGAAAAAGCGGCTGCGAATCAGGAGGGTAGCGCCAATATAAGCGACGAGGCAGACCAGTGAAGTCACCAGCCAGAATAACGGCCAATAATCGGGTGAAATGTGGAAATTGACGTAGATGGTATAAAAATCAATTGGAATAAGGAGAGCCGCAATGGCGCTCAGGGCAATGCCGGAACGATACAAGGGCGTTTTGATGCGAACATACCAGCCCAGAGTAAAAAAGATGACCGTGAAACTGGCCGGAATGGCGACGCGGAGAGGGGCCGAGAAGTCTTTCCAACCCCAGATGACAAAAGAAAGAGCTGCCGCAAAAAGGAGAAAGATGCCCAGAAAGAGCAAGGCTTGCAAGGTCCGCTCGGAGAGCAGGGTGCGCCAGAGACGGTCGCGAAGAGGGAGAGATGGAGCAGGGGCGGGGGGCAGAGGAGCAGGGGAGAGATCGGCTGCCGAATGGTCTTGCTCTACCGCTAGACTTTCCGGCAACTCGTTGTTCGGTGGCTCGCTGATTTGCTGACTCACCAGCTCAGTGGCCGGGCGGAGGCCGAGTTTAATTTCGACTTCTTCTTTTTTACTCACAAGAGGAGTCAGAATTTGGGCTTCGGCGGCGGGGCTGGAAAAGCTCTGGTTCTGGCGTAAGTGTTCCACTGCTTCCAGGAGGAAGTTGGTCATATCAAGCCGGTCGGCATTGGTTTGAGGATAGGCGGGGCGTGGATGCCCCTCTAGCTGCTCAAGCAAATCATTTACCTGGCCAGTGGTCTGGTCCACTATTGATTGCGTTAGGGTTGGGTTGACCAGGCCGGCAGCCAGCCATTGACTCAAGTTTTGGAGCAGGGCTTCACGTTGAAAGAGCTGAGGCCAGGCGGCCTGGGCTTCAGCGGGCGTGAAGGGGGGTAAGCGCAGCCCAAGGGATATTTCTAATTCGTGTTGGCGGGCCGCATACTTCTGCTGCATTAAGTTACGGTCCTGATGCCTGACTCCTAGCGCCGGCCAGGTGTTCAATTCAGTTAACAGCCAGTCTACGTGGCTCAGTTCCTCAATTAAGGCTGGATTGCCACTAAAATGGCAAATGGGGCACGGTTCAGACGGGGAGTAGGTTGGTTGATCGCAATTTGGGCAACGCATGCAGTCCTCGTACCAGCAAAGCGAAAAGTGGAACCTTTTTGGGTTTCAGTTTCAATATATCAATCAACCGGGTGCCTGTCACCTATCGAAAGTTAGGTTGAATCATTTTGCCTAGAATATCAAGGTATATTGACACTTTAGCATAATTTTTCTGGCAAGTCAAGAGGATTTGCGATTGTCTTTATCAAATTGCTAAACTTTTGACCTGGGCTGAACTATGGTAGAATAGCCCCTTTGATAACTACTCGATTTACATTAGCGCCCACTGGGGTGGCGGGGCGGCGCTGATTTTTGTTGCAGCCAATTGAGGCATAAGTATGGTCACAGTAGAAAAAACCGGGTCGAGTCTGATAATTACGGCTAACAAACAGGTACCTTTGTTTGCTCGACCCCTCTATTTCTGGTATAGCTTACTAGATCGCATCGGCGAGCTTTGGTCGTACCGGGAGCTGGTTCGCAATTTGGTGGTGCGGGATTTGAAGGTGCGCTACCGCAACTCGGCGCTGGGTATATTGTGGTCGTTGGTCAACCCAATGTTGATGATGCTGGTCTTTACGATTGTGTTTACTGTCATTGCGCCGACAACCAATATTGAAAAGTTTCCGGTGTTTGTGCTGTGCGGTATTCTGCCCTGGAACTTTTTTTCGTTTTCGGTGATTGGTTCGATCCGGAGCATTGTGGATAATGCGCCACTGGTGAGCAAAGTTTACTTTCCTCGAGAAGTTTTGCCTATTTCGGTGGTGCTGGCCAATCTCATTAACTTCCTAATTGCCCTGCTGGTTTTATTCGCTTTTATCCTGGTTTTCCAGATTCCCTTGACGCGCTGGATTTTGTTATTGCCCCTGGTGATTCTGGTGCAGGTTATTTTTATCATTGGGGTGGGGCTGATGATGGCAACCATGAACGTATTTTATCGAGATACGCAGGTAATTATGGAAGTGTTGATGCAGGCCTGGTTTTTTTTGACGCCAATTTTTTATCCAGGAGAGATTCTACCACGCAATTATCACTTGTTAGGCTTCACTATTGACGTGTGGCGTTGGATGAATATTCTCAATCCAATGGCTTCGATTGTTGCCACCTACCGGGTCATTTTATACGGAGTGGGCAATGGCGGCGCGCCACCCGACTTATACTTTTTCCTGCGAACGGTGTTGACCTGCATGGCGATCTTGGGCATTGGTTCTCTGATATTTTACCGTTACAGCCGGAACTTTGGCGAGGAAGTATAAGTCATGAGTGATAGTGTTATCAGCTTTGAAAATGTTTCAAAGCGCTTTCGGCTGCTCAAGATTCCCCGGCGGGCCTTTCAAGATGTTTTTGTGAATATGTTTAACAAGGAAGTGCGCGGACGGCATCATTTTTGGGCCTTGCAGGATGTCACTTTCTCGATCAAAGCTGGCGAGACAGTTGGAATTTTGGGGGCGAATGGTTCCGGCAAAAGTACAATTCTGAAGTTAATCAGCCGGATTATTGACCCAACCACCGGGGTGATCAGAGTCGCAGGGCGCTTGTCGGCTTTGCTGGAGTTGGGGGCGGGCTTCCACCCAGATTTGACGGGCCGGGAAAATATTTATCTGAACGGGTCAATTCTGGGGTTGAATCGTCAGGCTATGGATTCCAAGTTCGACAGCATTGTGGATTTTGCCGGGATTGACGAGTTTATTGATGCGCCGGTACGGAGTTATTCGTCGGGGATGCAGATGCGCCTGGGCTTTTCCGTGGCTATCCACGTGGAGCCAGAAATCATTTTGGTGGATGAAGTTTTAGCTGTAGGAGATTACAGCTTCCAACTTAAATGCCTGGAGCGGATTCGGCTGTTGCAGAAGCTAGGGGTAACGATTCTCTTTGTGTCCCACGATTTTGAGGCAGTGGAAAGTTTATGCACGCGGGCCATCTGGTTGGAGCATGGCCGGTTGCAAGCTCAAGGGGAAGTGACTGAAATCCTGACTGAGATGAGGACCAGGTATCACTGGAACAGCAAACAAAACATCACCTCGGTTAAGGAAGCAATTTCGGAGTTGGACGAATTGATGGTTTAGGGTTGCTGAGGCTCGGGGATCAGATCAGTCAAAGCCTTGGCGTCCCTGGCTTTCGTGGGATTCTCTTTGGCGAAAGTTTCCAGGTCGGCCAAGACTCTTTTGAAAAGCAAGTTTTGTTCCTCTTCAGATAAGGCGCCGATGTTGTCCATGCCCTGGGAAACCTCGGCTTGGGCCTGGCTCACCTGATCGGTCGCCAGGTAGACCAGCATGCGATAAAAGTGAGTAAGCGGGCTGTTGGGCGAAATCTCCAAAGCTTTGTTGAGCGCCTCCTGGGCTTGGTCAAGTTGACCCATTTTGTAGGAAGCATAGCCCAAGCCTTGATAAGCCTGGTTATAATTGGGAAAGCGGTTAAGGGCGGCCTGGTAATCACTGATGGCAGCCTCATAATTTTCCATAGCGGTGTAGGTTTCACCCCTCAGATAATAGGTGTCGGCTTTGGAGTCATCGTATGAAATGGCGGTAGCGAAAGCTTCCAGGGCTTTGGCGTATTCGCCCTGTTGGTGATAGATCAGGCCGATATTGCCATTGGCCCGGTAGCCAAAAAATAAAGGGGCCAGCTCAATAGATTGTTGGAGATCAGCGATAGCGGCATCGTATTTTTTTTGCAGACCGTACAGGCGGCCACGATTGTAGTAAGGTGGGGGATAAAGCGGATCAGTTTCGATCGCTTTGTTGTAGTCGGCAAGCGCCTTCTCAGAGTCGCCCAAGGCATTATAAACCGTGCCTCGGGCATCCAGTCCACGGGCGTAGTGAGGATCCAAAGCAAGCGTTTTATTAAATGCTTCCAAGGCTTTGTCGTATTCTTTAGCTTCGTAATATCCCAGGCCAGTGTCAAATAGCTGACTCAAAACGTCTGGGTCGGCAAGGTTCAAAATTGGGCTAACGGCGACCGGACTCAGCGGAGATAACGGTGACTGGGGTACCCCTGCTGAGTTTGATACGATTGGCAAAGATAGAGGTGTTGCTGTAACTTCGAAGGCAGGGAGAGGAGCCTCTACTTCATCAGGTGTCTTGCTGGTTAGATAGAACGTAATGAGTACACCGGCAATCAGGACCAATATAGCAATGAAGGCTTTCGTTTTGAGAAAGGCGCTCCTGCTTGGCTCATTGTCTCCGGGGTTAAGATCATTCACGATAGTCTTCCTGATTATACAGATTTAGTAGAAAAATTTTAGCAGGTTTGGAGCAAAGGGCAAACTATATCAGGTCTTATGTTCCTCCAAGGTAGTTCCTCATCAAACCAGATTCAAACTAGGCTGTGTTAGAATAGCAGATAAAAGTAGGCAACAAGGTGGAAATCTCGATAAATAACCCACAGGTAGTATTGATAATCCGGCTCTTCTGCATTATGCTGGGATCAGCTAAAACGCTAAAATTTCTAAATTCATCCCAATCTATATCTTTTTGGAGGTAAAAGCTAATGAAGAAGTTATTCACTATGTTTTTGATCTTGGCCCTGTTGTCGTTAGGGGGCGGTTCTGCCCTGGCCCAAGAGCCGACGGCTGAGCCGACGGCTGAGCCGACTCAGCAGCCGGCGACTGCGCCGACTGATCAACCGACGGCTGAACCGGCTGAAGTTACAGTACCCGATGTGGTGAACATGCCTCAAGCCGATGCGGAAGCTGCTATCGTGGCTGCGGGCCTAACAGTAGGCGAGGTGACCCAGGAAAATAGCGACACTGTGCCGGCTGGGTCTGTGATCAGCCAGAACCCGGGGGCGGATAGTTCCGTCGCGTCAGGTTCAGCGGTTGCGCTGGTTGTTTCCCAGGGACCTGCCCAAGTTAATGTGACGGTGCCTAACGTCGTCGGGCTGCCTCAAGCCGATGCGGAAGCTGCTATCGTGGCTGCGGGCCTTATCACCGGTACGGCAACGCTCACCAACAGTGACACTATAGCGGCTGGGCTTGTGATCAGCCAAAACCCGGAGGCGGACAGTTCCGTCGCGTCAGGTTCAGCAGTTGAATTGGTTGTTTCCCAGGGACCTGCCCAAGTTAATGTGGCGGTGCCTAACGTCGTCGGGCTGCCTCAAGCCGATGCGGAAGCTGCTATCGTGGCTGCGGGTCTTATCACCGGTACGGCAACGCTCACCAACAGTGACACTATAACGGCTGGGCTTGTGATCAGCCAAAACCCGGAGGCGGACAGTTCCGTCGCGTCAGGCTCAGCAGTTGAGTTGGTTGTTTCCCAGGGACCTATACTAGAGACTGTTAGCGCCGGCGAGATTAGTTCTCAAGCTCTGACGAATATACCATTTACCTCTCGTGTTGGAATCATGGATATGAGCGGTGCAGGCGCCACTTTTTCCCTGTCGTATTACAATGAGAGTACCAGTGGTGGTGGTGGCGGCGGCAGTCGAGGTACCAACTCAGGCCTGACTCTAAGTCCTTTTCAGATGAGAATCGTTGACCAGGCAACCGACTCAAGCATCACCGGTGGATCGAGCCTCAAAGGTTCTGCTGTTCTACAGAGCAGTAATCCTCTGGCAGCGGCGGTATTCTTTGGAGGCACGGGAGCAGGCGGGTACAACCAATTTGAAGCTTACGATAGTGGCGGGTTCTTCAGTCCCGGCACTCAGTTCTTCATCCCCAATGTTAACAAGGGAGTTGGGGCTGGTAAGGTCAACAGCGAAATCGCCATTCAGAATGCTGAAACCAGTGCAACCACTGTGAATGTCTTGTTTGTAACCCAAGGAGTCAATAGAACCTTTACTATTGCTCCTAATGCCACCCTGTACTACGTACCCAAAGATGACGCTGGTATCACCAATAATTTGCAGCAGCCGGTTGTAGTTACCTCTCAAGGAGGTAAGAAAATCTTGGTGATTAACAACAACTTCAGGACGGTGGCTCCGGTCAACTTGTCAGATACGCCTGGTTTCAAACAGTCGGATGCAGCCGCGATCCAGTTCCTGTCAAACGTCCACTTCAAGCTCAACAATGGTCTGAGTGTAATTACTTTCATCCAAAACGTGAGCGGCTCCGCGGTGACCGTGAATGTAACTTTTGTTAAAGACCCCACTTGTACCACTTCGGCTTGTAATTCGAAGCCTATAATCACCAAGAACGGAATCGTTATTCAGCCTAATGAGGTCTTCGCAATCAATCCACGTACTGATAACAGCCTGCCTGGCGGGTGGAGTGGTTCGGCCAAGATTGAAACCGTACCGGCTTCAAACTCAATTATTGCCTTCGGCAATCAGATTAATACCAAGAACCCTAACGCCGGTGGCTATGCCGGCCGAGCGGCCAGTAATACCACTTCAGCGGTGTTCTGCCCCTACGTTATCAGCGGGCTGCCAAATTACGCTTCCTCATCACAAGCTAGTACAATGTTAATTCAAAATGTTGGCTCTGCTTCGACGAATGTTACCGTCCAGTTTGTAGGCGGTGCTGGTTCTCCAAATGGCTTTAGTACCACCAAAAGCCCGGTCACTCTAGCCGTTGGCGAACGCTTAAGCTTTAACTTCCGCTTGAATAATGCGGCGGTGAACGGTGGGGTGCCATCTAACTGGTTTGGCTCAGTTCGGGTTACTGCTTCAGGCGGCGGCAAAGTTGCGGCAGTGACCAACCTGTTTAATAAAATGGCCGGCGGATCAGATACCCTTGGCTCCTACAACTGCATCTCTCAATAAACAGAACTGTAAGACACCCTTTTAACAAAAACAGCCCCACCCTTTAGGTGGGGCTGTTTTTTTGATAGAAAATCCATTTGTTTCTTCCCTTACTCGGTAGTATAATCACAGCCGCTTACCGGGGCTAAGAGTTTTTGGTGGAACACAAAACCTGGCAAAAATCTAAATTTAACTATCCTAAAACTGTGCCGACGATGATTTCGCCCGAAGAGCGGCTCTATCTATATTGGCTGGGTCGGTCACAGTGGTCTGGCGAGGGAACTGTGGTTGAAATAGGTCCTTGGCTCGGGGGTAGTACTGTTTGTTTAGCGGCGGGCATGGCGGCTTCGGGGCATGAAACCAAGCGACGGTTGCATGTCTTTGACAATTTCATTTGGCGGGAATTTATGACAGCACGGGCGGCGCTTTCCCTTCAACCAGGTGACTCTTTCAAGTCGTATTTTCTAAGAAATATTCGGGAATATGAAGAAATTATCGAAGTGAGGGAAAGGGCACTGCCGGATGAACCGATTAAGCATGAGCTTCGAGCCAGTAGTCGTCGCTTTCTTGAAACTGACCGTATTCCTCTCTTCGAGGGTTTTACTGACGGCGAATCTATCAAGATTCTCTTTATTGATGGCGCCAAATCCTGGCGGGGACTAAGATATTTGCTCAAAACGCTTTGTGGATCTCTCATTCCGGGAAAATCTTACCTGGTCTGTCAAGATTACAAATTTTGGGGAACTTATTGGGTCCCGATTATGATGACTAGATTGGCTCAGTATTTGGAGCCAGTTCATAATGTGCTTGGTGGTAGCACTGTTTCATTTCGCCTGATTTCGACAATTTCGCCCCAGTTGCTTGAGGCATTTGAAGATAGTGTGCTGACGATGCCAACTGACCAGACGCTGCAAGAATTGGATCGAGCCAGCGCCTTGTTGAGGGCAGATGGAGATATGGTTGGCTCAACCAACGTATTGCTGAGCAAGGTAAGTTTCTTGGTTCATCAAGATAATATTGAGCTTGCGATTGAGGAATTCAAGAAGATCCAGAATTCTTGGCCTATATTTGCTGACACAGAACATCTGGAAAGAGTTAGAGCATACCTCTATCGGGAAAAATTTCGCCGGATACCTCGACCTATAACCTTAAAATTGATTTCTAGACTACGAAGAATAGGTAAGAATGCGAAGCTATGGGTTTTAAGGTGATTAAGGATTTCTACAATAATCGGCTGCAGGTCAAGGTTAATGGGGTCTTTGGTCCTTTACCTAAGCCGGAAAAATGGGTTTTTGTGGTTGGTTGTTACAATTCCGGTACGACCCTGCTCCATAATCTCCTCGCAAGTTGTCCAGAGGTGGGCAGCATGCCGAATGAGGGGCATGTTTATACCGATCAACTTTTAATCCCCAAGTCTGTTGGACTATATCGGCTTTGGGCCATTGAACCAGAGCTTTTTTACCTGGACGAAAATAGCCAGTCTCACATCAAGGTGAATAAGCTTAAACGCCAATGGGGTGCCCGGTATAACAATCCAAACCGGCCTATCCTTCTAGAAAAATCGCCGCCTAATACCGCCCGGATGCGCTGGCTACAGCAGCACTTTGAAAATGCACACTTTATCGGTATCGTGCGCAATGGTTATGCCGTTGCAGCAGGAATTAAGCAGAAAGCAGGCTGTTCTATTGAAGCTGCAGCCAGGCAATGGGCGCATTCAAATGAGATTATGCTGCATGATTTTAATTTTTTGCAGCATAAGCTATTGGTTCGGTATGAGACTTTGACCGAATCAGCCGATGAGGTTTTTCAGCAAATGCTCGATTTTATCGGCTTAAAGGGCCACGGTGCCCGTGTAACTGATCAGGTTTGGTCTATCCACGGGCGATCTCACCCTATTGAAAACATGAACCCGCGTTCCATCGCCACTCTCAGCCGCCCAGACTGTGAGATAATTCAGTCTGTTGCCGGAGATATGTTAAACCAATTAGGTTATAGCTGTTAAAAATCCCCCTAAGTTTTTATAGCAAAATGGCAAACATCGCTGGTGCAGTAAAAACAGAGGAGGGGAATGGTGGGTTTCGTCAAAAGACGCTCTTTGGTCTTACCTGGAGTATCATTAACCAAGTCGGTTGGCAGGGACTCACTTTCATTATCAGTATCGTCTTGGCTCGTTTGCTCTCACCACGCGAATTTGGCCTGATAACAATGGTCACGATTTTAACAAATTTTGCCGGTGTTTTCACCGATCTTGGCTTCAGTGCGGCGCTTATCCAGAAGCAAGATGTGCAGAGTCAGCATTTGTCCTCTATCTTCTGGTTGAATGCGGTCAGTGGTTTTTTATTAATGCTCCTTTTCATATTCGGTTCCCCATGGGTGGGTAATTTCTATGGCGAGCCAATTTTGGCGTCGCTTACCATACTGGTTTCGGCCAGCCTGTTCATTAGCTCGCTTGGAAGTATTCATCGCACGCTCTTGACCAAAAGTCTTGATTTCCGGCGGCTTTCAGTGGTGGATTTGGTAAGTGTTGGATTATCCGGGGCCGTTGCAATCGGCCTGGCTTTTGCTGGCTTTGGAGTCTGGAGCCTGGCCGTGCAAAGCGTCGTCAGCGCTTCGATGGTAACCATTCTATTATGGAGTCTCAGTAGTTGGCGTCCGGGGTTCGATTTTAGCTGGCAAGCGATCAAAAATTTGTTAGGTTTTAGTACCAAGTTTTTGGGTACGTCTCTGCTTAACTACGGAACCAGTAATATTGACAATCTATTAGTTGGCCACTCTTTGGGAACTATAGCTTTGGGGATTTATATCCGGGCCTATTCACTTATGTTATTTCCCTTACTGAATATATCACGCGTAATCTCGAGAGTTATATTTCCTTCTTTTTCACTGATAAGTGAGGATAAGGTCAGGGTGAAACGATTGTATTTAAAGATGACCCGTACCATTGCCCTGATTACCTTTCCCCTGATGTTGGGTCTTTTTGTACTTGTAGAGCCTTTTGTACTGACTGTTTTTGGCCCGCGTTGGGCAGAAGTTGCTCCTATTCTGCGTATCCTTTGTCTAGTCAGTTTGAGCCAGTCTATTGTAACCTTTAACGGGAGTCTTTACTTATCTCAAGGTCGTGCCGACCTACAATTTAAAATGGTCCTCTTGCTCAGGGCGAATCAAATTTTGGGGATTGTCATTGGGCTTTGGTGGGGCGTTATGGGAGTTGCCGTAGGTTTTACGATTGCCTCCTTTATTAACTTTTATCCTAATGTTTCCTATGCGGGCCGATTAATCGGTTTAACTTTCGTCGAATTTCTCCGTAATCTTGCGCCTATCTTTTCTTGTGCAGTTGTGATGGCAGTGGCTGTTTGGGGATTGGGCTTATTCCTGCCAGTAAACTGGCCGCATTGGGCTTTTTTGATAACGCAAACTGCTTTTGGGGGAGCCGTGTACGGTACCCTTGTTCATTATTTTAATCTCCAGGGCTACCGTGAAGTAAAAGAGTTATTGGCCGGCTTTTTGGCTTCCTCTGAAAGTAAAATGCTGGTCCGGGGAAAAACAATTTGATGATCCAAGATTTAAAGCGAGTTGTAAAAAAGACTTTGGGCATCAAACCGCCTTATAAAACAAGACTGCCCGAATCAAAGCCAAATTTGGTGATGCTTACCTATGACTCTTGCCGCTACGACTCATTAATCAGGGCAAAGACTCCAATTTTGGATCAATACTCAGCCATATATCGAGCTTATTCACCAGCACTATATACTTATCCAGCGCATCAAAGTTTTTTCTCTGGCATACTTCCTTGTACCCCAGAGCCAATGCCTTACTATAATAGATTTGTGACCCAACTCATTGCTCTTCCCGAAACGGGGGATAGGATCGTGGAGCAAGAACGTGGTGAAGATACTTTTATCCTGGCTAATACGGAAAATGTTATAACAGGATTGGCTCACTCGGGTTACTATACAATTGGATCTGCGGGGGCAAGCTGGTTTGCCAAAAAGTCTTTGCGGGTGGGCTTTAAAGATTTTTATTATAAGAATCACGCTAAGGCGTCGGATCAAATCGAATTAGTTGTGAACTCAATTATAAAGAATAGTCGAAGTAAAAATTTTTTTGCCTTCATCAACTTTATGGAAACTCACACACCTTATATGCATTATGGCGAAGTTGCCTATCGGATGACTGCTCGCCGGAAAATGATCTGGCCACCGCGCTTTGACCCAGAAGATATCGAGTACGGTCAAATGCTTCACCAAGCTCAAATTCAGGCTGCTGAATATTTAGACTCCTGTTTACCCAGGTTGCTTGAAGCATTACCTAAAAATACTATCGTTGTGCTGTTTGGCGACCATGGTGAAGCTTTTGGCGAAGATGGATATTGGGGCCATGGAGTTTATCATCAAAAAGTGTTAGAGGTTCCCATGTCTATTTTTACTTTGTAGATAAACTGCCGAGAGGTTATGAGAATTGCTTTTGTAGTTTCTAAGTTTCCAGTTTTATCTGAAACTGCTGTACTTAATCAAGTCACCGGATTATTACAGCGTAACCATCAAGTTGACCTTTACGCTCTTGAGGGAATATACAATGAATCTGAAGCGCATGGCGATGTAGCCAAATATCAATTATTAAATCGCACTTTTTCTCTAAATGTCTCATCAAATAGATCTTTATCTTTACTAAAGGGCATCAATTTTATCTTTAAAAATCTTCTAACGAAACCCGTAAAGTTGGAGCTATCAAAAGGTTTCAATAGAAAAACCGCGGTAACCCTTTTGAGATTGAGCCAGGCTAAGGTCCTTCTATGCAACGGTCCATATGATATAATTCATTGTCATTACGGTACCATTGGCCGATGGATGCTCTTTTTAAAGGAGAGCCATATTTCCAACAGTAAACTTGTAGTGGCCTTTCACGGCTTCGACCTTTCTCTTTATTTGAAGAAATACGGTGAGCAAGTTTATCAGGAGCTTTTCTTAAAAGGAGATTTGTTTCTACCGGTCAGTGAACGGTGGAAAAACAGATTGATTGAATTGGGATGTAGTCCGCAGAAAATTGTAGTGCACCGAGCCGGAATAAATGTGGATTGTTTCTCTTTTAACGCAAGAAGACCTAAAACTGATGGCAAAGTACAATTACTCACGGTGGGCCGATTAGTTGAAAAGAAAGGATTGGAATATGCCGTTCAAGCTGTGGCCAGGGTGCTCAAAAGGTATCCCAACCTGGACTACATGATAGTTGGCGATGGCCCTCTCCGCGATAGCCTGGCTAGCTCAATCAAAGAACTGGGCCTTGAAAGACATATTCAGTTGGTTGGCTGGAAAAAACAGGAAGAGGTTGCCGTTCTATTGCAGGAAGCAGATTTATTCCTATCGCCCAGTGTGACGAGTCAAGACGGTGATCAGGAAGGTATTCCAGCTACCCTGATGGAAGCGATGGCCCGAGGATTGCCTGTACTGAGTACTTACCACAGCGGCATCCCGGAGTTAGTCGAAGACGGAAAATCGGGCTTTTTAGTGCCGGAGCGAGATGTAGAGGCTCTAACTACAAAATTAACTTATCTGTTGGATCATCCAGAATGTTGGCCAGAAATGGGGTATGCCGGACGCAAATATGTGGAGGCACACTATGACCTCAATAAATTGAATGACCGACTGGTACACCTATATCAACAACTCCTCTGAAATGATACAGCCTAAAAAAAATCAGTTAAGAAAATACAATTGGCTGGTCCGACGGATTCGTACGGAAACACTGGCCGAAAAAATAAAAAAATACGCTTCGGGAACTCTGGTAGATATTGGTTGTGGTGAAAAACCTTATACTGCATTGACCCAGGACGTGGTGACCCGGCACATTGGCGTAGATCATCCGGATACACGTCATAATCAAAGGAATATCAATATCTTTGCCTCAGCTTACAATACCACCCTACCTAACGCCTCAGCAGATACTGTCCTTTGTACAGCCGTGTTAGAACATTTAGAGCAGCCTAAAGAGGCCATCCAAGAGATGTATCGTATCCTGAAATGTGGTGGATACGTAATTCTTACCGCTCCCTTCTTCTGGCATTTGCATGAAGAACCCCGCGATTTTTATCGTTACAGCAAATACGGATTGGAGTATCTGTTTACTAAAGCTGGATTTCAAATAGTAGAAATTACCCCTTTGTCCGGGTTTGTGGTAACTTTTGCGCAGGAACTCTGCTATTTTTTGGAACGATTTCGCTATCGCAGGTATTTGACTTGGCCAATTTCGGTGATGCAGTTTCTCATCCAGTGGATAGCTTATCGGCTACATCGGTGGGATAAATCGTATGGTTTTACTTGGTTGTATTTAGTAGTAGCACAGAAGAGAAATTAGGGAAGCATCCTCAAAGAATTTACCTCTTATTGTAAGATTAACACCCTGAAAGTGTACCCTCCAATAAGTTTTGACAACCAAAACCGGGAATGGTAGCGGCAACCTTTAATGCTTATTAATTATAAACCTGAATCACGGCAGTCTCCAATCTTCATCCTGGGAATAACACCAAGGAGTGGTACAAATTTCTTGCAGGACCTGCTAGTACTGCATCCTCATTGCCAACCTGGCCTTGCCGGTGAGGATTTTCTAACGGTTCACTCTGACTTGCTGCTGAAATACGTTAAGTCCGTTAGCAATGAATGGAAGCCTCACTGGAAAATTAAGAAATATATAGACCAGCCGGAGCAGCTTGTTCTTCAGCATTTGGGCGAAGGGCTGGTTTCATTTCTCAACTTAAGGGTTGGACCGGACGTGACCACGGAGAATGAAACCATTCTAGACCAATCACCTCTGAAACGATTGGTCAGCAAAACGCCCAGTGTAGAAAAATTGCCCAATTTTTTTACC
Organism: Anaerolineales bacterium; assembly: GCA_015075185.1. Taxonomy (GTDB): domain Bacteria; phylum Chloroflexota; class Anaerolineae; order 4572-78; family J111; genus DSQQ01. The sequence goes on from JABTUW010000002.1 coordinate 816,682, forward strand.
CTCTTTCCGCAGGTACACCTGATTATCCTCGTTCGTGATGGGCGTGCAGTCGTTGAGTCGGCCAAGAGTACTTTTAATTGGAATACGGAAGTAGTAATCCATAAATGGGCCAATGCGGCCAGAACAATCCTTGAATTTGAGCGACAAACATCTCATTCTGACTATCGCTATCTTATCGTTAGATATGAGGATGTATACCAGGAAACTGAAAAGGAGCTGAAGAGAATATTTTCATTTCTTGACCTCGATCCAGATTGTTATGACTTTGAGAAAGCCGCCAGTTTGCCTGTCAGAGGCTCTTCCGAACTGCGCAGGCAGGGGAAAGTTCACTGGAATCCAGTAGAAAGACCTCCGGATTTTGACCCCCTCAATCGTTGGAGTGATTGGAGTCAGGCCCAACGCCGAAGGTTTAACTGGCTTGCCGGAGAGTATCTGGTCTACTTTGGTTATTGCCAGCCAGACGAATTGAAAGTTTCATTTTTCTGGCGAATTTGGAATTTTATCCTGGATGTCAAATGGTTGCTCCGCTCCCTATTGGCTCGTACAAAGCGGTTTTTGATGGAAAAATTTGCTCATCAGGATTAAGAGATGAGATCCCCTACTGTCTCGGTAATCATTCCAGTCTACAACCAAGCGCAATTTATCGGTCAGACAATTGATAGTGTCTTGGCCCAGACCTTTAGCGATTACGAAATTATTGTCGTTGATGATGCCTCTACCGATAATACGGCCAAGATTCTGGCTGGTTATGGCGACTGCCTTCGGGTTATTACTTTAAAAACCAATACTGGGCCAGCCATAACCCGTAACATCGCTTTGGGTGTCGCTCAAGGAGAGTTTATAGCTTTTCTAGACTCCGATGACATGTGGTATCTACGACGCCTTGATATTACGGTTTCTTATCTAAGAAAAAATCTTAATGTTGATCTTGTTTGTGGCGCTTGGGATCATATAGACGAAGCGGGCCGGACTATTGAAAAGCTAAATCAACCCTCTAATTACCAACCTCAAGTAGATATTGATTTTTTGCGCACCCTGGTCGTCAGGGGTAACTTACTTGCCACCAGTGCTTTGTTAATCAGGCGGAAATGCTTTGAATGTTGTGGGTTGTTTGACACAAATTTGAAGCGATCTATGGATTGGGATTTATGGTTGCGTATGGCTGCGCATGGGCATAAAATCGCCATGATTGACCAGCCAGTCTCCCGCTACCGGCGCCATCAGACGAACTTAACCCTAAATCCGCAGCGCATGGAAGAAGCCACCAGGCAAGTATTGGTCAAATTATTTTCCAATGACCAACTAGCCGTCCGCCTGGCAGATTTACAGGAGCATGCTTATATCGACTCCTGGCTGCGTCTTGCGGGATTGGCTCACGAAGCGGGTTTGGAGAAAGATACGCACCGGTTTATACAGATGGCCAGAGAGCTTTATCCAAAAGCTGTCCCAAACTATGCCTTAAGCTTCAATTATCTTGAGAAATTGTTTTTACTTCCCGCTGCCGAAGAGTTTATGCTTATGATCGCGACGGCAATGCCAGAAGTCAGGCCGCTCTATTCTTGGATGATGATGCGCAGATATTTGCAAAAGGGTGATTATAAGTCGGCTTCATTAAAATTGTGTAAATTGGCAGCGAGTCGCCCTGGCTGGCTACTGGAAAAAGCAACCCGAAGAATTCGCCGAGAACTGGTTTTGGTGCGAAATAAAAGTGTTTCCATAAGGCTAAATTAAGAGTTGTTAATTCCTGTGAGTGCTTGTGTCTGCGCTATTGTGGTTACCTATAACCGCAAAATACTTTTGCAAGAATGCCTCGATGCTCTCTTGGCTCAAACTCACCCACCCGACAGAATTCTGGTCATTGATAATGCTTCAGCCGACGGCACGGCTGAAGCGTTACGAACTAATGGATATTTGGAAAAAAAGTTAATAGAATATATCGGTCTTCCTCTCAATATCGGCGGTGCCGGTGGCTTTCACGAAGGAATAAAGCGGGCTTACCAACAGGGGTTTGACTGGTTGTGGCTAATGGATGACGACTCAATCCCGGAGGTTGATGCCCTGGCTCAACTATTTAAGGCTCATCGTCAATTTGATGAGGCTAACCGGCCCACTTTACTGGCCAGTAAAGTGGTCTGGACAGATGGCTCGCTGCATCCGATGAATCCGCCTATCGTAAAGGTGGCCGCCCCCGAAAGTTTATTGTTAGCGGCTCAACATGCGACTGCATCCATACGTTGCAATACTTTTGTATCTCTATTGTTGCACCGCTCACTGGTTGAAAAGTATGGTTTGCCGGTTGCCGATTACTTCATTTGGTCCGATGATATAGAATACACTGCCCGCATTTTACGATATGAGTTTGGAGTTGTAGTCCCCACTAGTGTGGTTTGGCACAAAACAGCCAAAAAATACACCCATATGAATGATGCGGGTCCCAGATATTATTATCATCTGCGCAACAATCTCTGGATCATAACCCGCAGTCAGGCATTTTCTAGAAAGGAAAAGATCAAAGAAACACTCCGTATCATATCCGAAATTCCAGTTTATCTGGTCCGTTCATCTCTTAAATGGAGCAGCTTACGCGCTGTAACTTTTGGGCTTATAGACGGTATATTTAAGTCGCCAAAAAAACAATAAAGTTTTGAGAGGATTATATTGTTGAAAAATCAGATTTATATTCTGGGCGCCGGCATAACAGGCCTCGCCGCCGGATTAGCCTCGGGTCTGCCAGTCTACGAAGCTGCCCAAACCCCTGGCGGGATTTGCTCCTCTTACTACGTCCGGCCCAAAAGCCAGGAACGACTCTCAATAGCTCCTGCTGACGATGAAGCCTACCACTTTGAGCTAGGCGGTGGCCATTGGATTTTTGGCGGCGACCCGGTGGTGCTGCACTTTATTCGTTCTCTAACCCCGGTTAAATCATATCAACGGCATTCAGCCGTCTTCTTTGCCGGGCAGAATCTCTATGTGCCATATCCTTTGCAGAATCATCTGGGCCATTTAGGGCCGGAAATAGCCACCAGGGCGCTCGATGAAATGTTAACTACGCCTAAAGGCAGCCCTAAAACAATGGCTGACGCCTTAAGGCAGGATTTCGGGCCGACGCTGACTGAACATTTTTTTGGCCCTTTTCATGACTTGTATACCGCCGGTTTGTGGACCCGGATTGCCCCTCAAGATGGTTACAAGTCTCCGGTCAATGTCTCCCTGGCCTTGCAGGGTGCTTTTGGCCAGACTCCGCCGGTGGGCTATAACGCAACGTTCGTGTATCCGGAGGTTGGACTCAACACCCTGGCCGCGCGGATGGCTGAGAAGTGTCACATTAATTATAACAAACAAGTCGTGCAGATTGATGTGCACCGGCAAGTCATTCACTTTGCCGATGGCGCTACTGCACCCTATGACGCGCTGATTTCCACCCTCCCTTTGAACAAAGTTACGATCATGACCGGCCTGGAGGTCAGCGTTCCGCCCGACCCTTACACTTCCGTTTTGGTTTTGAACATCGGTGCGATCCGCGGCCCTCATTGCCCCACCGATCATTGGCTTTATAATCCGGACGCCCAGTCCGGCTTTCATCGCGTTGGTTTTTACAGCAACGTGGATGTTTCTTTCTTGCCTAAATCGGCCCGGACAAGCAACGACCGGGTCAGCATTTACGTAGAGCGGGCTTACCTGGGTGGAGAACAGCCCTCTGAGCAAGAAGTTAAAACTTATACCCAGGCCGTAATTGAGGAACTGCAAACCTGGCAATTTATTGACGAGATTGAAGTGGTTGATCCCACCTGGATTGACGTAGCCTATACCTGGTCGTGGCCCGGCTCGTCGTGGCGGGTTAGAGCCTTGAAACACCTGGAAGAATGCAATATTTTTCAGGTAGGTCGTTATGGGCGTTGGATTTTTCAGGGGATTGCCGACTCGATTAAAGATGGTTTTGTGGTTGGCGGCGCTTTTAAGATCAGCTAGCCACCAAAAAGATGCGGGCTTGAAAAATTGGTTGATGAAAACAAGGACTATCCTCTTACAACCGATCAGAAAACAGTTGCGGCCATAATTGTCACCTGGAACAAACGGGCCGAGGTGCTGCGCTGTCTTGATTCGGTGTTGGCCTCAACGCATCCAATTCATGCTATAATCGTTGTAGATAATGCCTCAAACGATGGCACAGCGGAAGCCATTAAAGAGGAGTTTGGTGCTGTTCATTTAATTGTCAATTCGAGCAACAAAGGCGGTAGCGGCGGGTTCTATGACGGCATCAACGTTGCCTTGTGTTATCACACTGATTATTTGTGGCTGTTAGATAATGATGTTATTGTGGCCCCGAATACACTGAGCCAACTGCTTCTGGTCGCTCAATCCGAGCCAAAAACAGGCATTGTCGGCTCTAAAATTTATTTTGCCCAAACCCCGGAGATAATTTGGAGTATGGGGGCCAGGGTAAACTCCTGGTTAGCTCAAATTTCGGTTATGGGGGATAAAGTACGGGATGAGGGGCAATATAACCAACTGGTCGAGGTTGATTATGTGCCGATGTGTTCAATGCTTCTGGCTACCCGTGTTGTAGAAAAGATTGGTTCAGTAGATCCTGATTACTTCGTCTACGGCGATGATGCAGATTTTTGCACTCGGGCCAGGCGGGCTGGTTTTCGGGTGTTAAGCACGCCTGCCTCAATTGCCTGGCATGACGTGACTCTAAGCAGCCAGCGCATGTCACCCTTGGCCATGTATTACTATACCCGCAACTGTATTCACTACTTTCTTAAATTCGCCCCCGTTTGGTACAAACCGGTGACCGCTGTATTATCGCTCCTATTTTTGGCCAGACGGCTAGTGGCTACGATTAAGTATTGGCCGGGTCTGGCTATGTTTGTCTGGGTTGGACAAGCCGCCTTGACCGGTTTCTTCGATGCCTGGCGTGGCAAGCGGGGAAAAGTGTATTAGATGAGTAGCCAAACCCTCCTGATGATTGCCCCTTACCCGCCAACACCGGATACTGGAGCGGGCATTGCCATTTTTGGTGACTTGACTGAGTTGAAACGACGCGGGGTAGTTGTAGATTTAATCTGTTTCCGCTCCCACCGTCCGCTTGAAACACTGCACGAGATCAAGCAACTGTGCCGCCAGTTTATTTTGGTTGAGGGACCACCTGCTTGGTCATTAAAAACGCCGTGGCCGGCTTTGCTTCAACAGCCATTGGTGGTCGTGCGACACCAGAGTTTACTGATGCGGCAGGCTATTGCAACTCAGTTGGAATCTCATTCGTACGATGTGGCGCTGGTCGAGTTTAGTTTTATGTTTCAATACCTGTTACAGCCTGACTTGATCTTTACTCAAGACAAACAACCGTTACTCGTAGTTGACCATCTGGTGGTGACTCCAAAAGTCTATCAATATTTCCATCAGGTAGCTCCTACTCCTCTGGCCAAATTGTTTCGCCAATATGAAATACCACGCTTGAAAAAATATCTGCACAAAGTCTTATTGACCGCAGATAAACACCTCTTTGTCGGTCAAGAGGATTTGGCATACGTTCAAAATCAATTTCCTGACCTGCCAAACGAGAAATTAATCTATCGTCCAATTGGTTTGCTGTTGGAACGTTACCCTTTAGCCGATCCGGTCCAGGCCGAACCTTTCACTCTGGGTTTCTTTGGTGCGTTTGATTGGGCCGCTAATGTAGATGCAGTGCATTATTTTGTGCGCGAGATTCTGCCCTTGATCCAGGTTCAAATGCCACAAGTCAAGTTTGTACTGGGGGGTCGGGCGGGGCCAGCCTCTATTCGGGCGTTGGCTAACCATCCTGCTGTTGAATTTGTGGGTGAAGTGGAGGACATGTTCAGCCTGGCCCAACGGGTGGCGGTCATCGTGGCGCCCTTACGAATTGGCGCTGGTACCCGTCTTAAAATCTTAGAAGCAATGGCCTGGGGCAAACCCGTTGTAACGACCTCTATCGGCGTTGAGGGGATTGAGTGTGTAGCTGGTGAAGATCTATTGGTAGTTGACGAACCGAAGGCATTTGCCCACACGGTCGTTACTCTGTTGAATGATCCCGTACAGCAAATTCATTTGGCTCAGGCGGGTAGGCGACGTGTTGAGTTAACCTACACGGTTCAGCATTCGGTTGACCGGCTGCAACAGGCTCTGCAAAAACCCTCCGCCGATTTTATTTGGGATACCGCCGGTTTCGGCGCCTAGCTTGAAAAAGTGGTACGTTTGAGGATGCCGAGTAGCTTACCCACTGTCACGGTAATTATGCCGGTGCTTAATGAGGCCGCGGCAATTCGCGCCAGCCTGGCCGCGGTTCTAAATCAAGATTACCCGGCAGACCGGCTGGAGATCCTCGTCGTTGATGGCGGCTCGACGGATGAAACGCGAGCAGTCGTGCAGGAGATGATCGGCAACCGGCCCCTGGCGTATTTACTTGATAATCCACAGCGGATTCAGGCAGAAGCGTTAAACATCGGGATTTTAGCGGCTCAGGGCGAGATTATCGTCCGGGTAGATGGTCATACTCTTATTGCTCCCAATTATGTGAGCCATTGTGTGGATTATCTGGTTCAAGGCAAAGCGGACAACGTCGGCGGCCTGATGCGCCCGGTAGGCACAACGTACGTGGGCCGGGCAGTTGCTCTGGCCATGTCATCGCCCTTTGGGGCCGGTGATGCCAAATTTCATTACTCGGCCAGGGAGCAGTTTGTAGATACCGTTTACCTGGGCGCTTATTGGCGCAAAACTTTTGAGCAAATCGGCCTGTACGATCCGGCAGTCCACATCAACGAGGATTATGAGCTAAATTATCGCTTGCGCCAGGCTGGCGGCAAAATTTTACTCAGTCCGGCCATCCAGTCCACTTACAGCCCACGCGCTTCGTTTCCGGCCTTATGGCGGCAGTATTTCATTTACGGCCGTCAAAAAGTCCGCACTTTACAGAAACACCCCGAGTCGCTGCGCTGGCGGCAGACAGTCGCGCCGGGATTAGTCGGCGCTCTCTTAAGTACTCTGTTTGGCGGATTTTTCTGGAAGCCATTTCGCTTTTTTTTGGGCCTCGTTGTCGGATGTTATTTGCTGGCAAATTTAGTCGCGAGTACAATAGAGGCAAGGCGGGGCGGCTGGTGTTATTGGCCGGTGTTGCCCCTCATCTTTGCCACGATTCATTTTGCCTGGGGCCTGGGTTTTTGGTTTGGATTGGGGTTGACTCTCTTAAAGCCAAAACAAGAGCGTCCCTGATCATTAGTAGGGCGTTTTGAGGTATGGACAAAGAGTTGTTGTTACAAACCAAGGTGTCCTCTCTTCCTCGCCGCACCTTCGCGGTGCAGTTAGCAGAACATAAATTCATTTTGATGGCCGTTGATGGTATTTTGGTTCTAGCCACGCTGCTCCTGGGGCTTCGCTTCGGCGCACAGAGGTCGGGCTGGGTCTTCTCTCTTTCCCTGATTCTGGATTATAGTCTATGGTTTATCGGCTTGACCGCGCTTTATTTTGTCCTGGCTACCGTCAACGATGCCTATAAACCCAAAGTGGCCGCCAACCCTGTGGCTAGCTTTGTCGCCCTTCTCAAAACTGTTCTCCAAATATTTGTTTTGTATATGCTCGTCTATGCTCTGTCCCCGTTCTTTTGGCTACCTCGGCACTTTATGGGCTTTTTTGCTGTGGTGTCCCCATTTTTGTTATTCGGGTGGCGGCGATTATACAGTTCTGCCTTTGCCTTTCCGGTCTTTCAGCGGCGGACTATTATTGTTGGGGCAGGTTGGGCCGGCCAGTCTATTGTTAAAACTATCAAAGATTTTGCCCCAACCTACTATGAAGTCGTCGGTTTTGTTGACGATGACTCGGCCAAACAGCAAACTACCATTCAAAATGTGCCGGTCATTGGTTCTACGGCTGACTTACCGGTACTGGCCCAAAAAAAGGGTGTTACCGATATCGTCTTGGCTATTAACCGGAATGTTAAAGGTGAGGTGCTGGCCCATCTGCTGACTTGTTATGAGCATGGGGCCCGGGTTTTTACCATGTCGGACCTCTACGAACGTTTAACCGACCGGGTGCCGGTCGAGCATACCGGCGATAACTGGTTTGTAGTTTTGCCTCTGGATAGCAACGGCCAAAATTTATTTTACCGTTTGATAAAACGTATGCTGGATATTATTATTGCCCTCATTGGTTTGATTTGTTTTGGACTGCTATTGCCTTTTTTGGCGTTGCTCATTAAGCTTGACTCGCCTGGGCCGATTTTTTATCGCCAAAAAAGAATGGGACGCGCCGGTAAAGAGTTTGAATTAATTAAACTGCGTTCCATGGTTGTGGACGCCGAGGCGGATGGTCGGGCGAAATGGGCCGAAAAGTATGACTTACGGGTCACCCGGGCCGGCCTTTTTCTGCGGCGCACCCGCCTGGATGAACTACCGCAGCTCCTCAATGTTTTGAGCGGTGAGATGAGCCTGATTGGCCCCCGGCCAGAACGTCCCGAGTTTGTGGCCGGGCTGCAGCAGAAAATTCCCTTCTACCGGACTCGCCTGACCGTGAAGCCGGGGCTGACCGGCTGGGCGCAGGTGAACTATGATTACGGTCGCTCGGCCAGCGATGCCTTAGAAAAACTTCGCTATGATCTCTACTACATTAAGCACCAATCGCTGCAACTGGATTTGGTGATCCTCTTGAAGACCATCGGCATCATCCTCCTCTTAAAAGGCATTTGATCTTGTCCGCTGGCAAACTACGTTTGGCTGCTATCCCTCAAATCAACAGCACAAGTCTCAGTTGGCCTCTCATCCTGTTGGTTAGTTTAACCTTATTGAGAGGATTGCTTTACCTTTCCATTTTTCCTCCCTTTCTGGCTCCTGATGAGTCGGCTCATTTTGAGGCTATTCGCCTGATTGGGCAGGAAAAAAAGTGGCCGACGGCTGAGGTATATTCGGTTACGCCGATGCATCCAGATATGATTGCTACCTTTGAAAAATTTAGAATTTGGTCCCTGGCCAACCTCTATTCACCAACCCGAAATTTGGGTGTTACCAGCAATTTATTTGTTGACTACTATCCGACTCAAATTGCCGGCAGCGAGGTTGTGGCCGACTCATACCTGATGCTTTATCACCTGATCCTGGCCCCTTTGTCGGCGGCTACGGCCTCATTTGATTTAGTGACCCAGGTCTACTTGCTTCGGCTCGTTTCGCTGCTGTTTGCGACTGGAACTATAGTGATGGCCTGGTTCACCGTCCGCTCAATTTTTCCGGCAGAACCGGCGCCGGCGTTGGCAGTTGGGACATTTATAACATTTTGGCCCATGCATGCCCACGTTGACGCCTCGATAGCAGTTGACCCCCTGGCGGAATTAATTGCCTCTGCTTTTTTCCTGGTTTTAGTGACAATTTATTTGAAAGGTTTCTCAAGGGTCCGGGCAATCCTGTTGCTGGGCTTGTTGATGCTAGCAGTTCTAACAAAACCTACCACCTTTTTCTTGTTTCCAACGCTGGCAGCAGCTCTTGTTATCTTTTTTAGCCGTCGTTTAAAATGGTCAACTCTCGCCACTGGCGGTGCATTCGCCTTGTTGTTCATGTTGACCTTGGTCGGTTCAATTATCCTGCATGAAAATTCGGGAGGAGGCCGAAAGTTATCCTCAATTTTTTCTTTCAGCCTATCCCTGCCTGATTGGTCGAGATTCGTAGCAGTTGAGACGGGTCCTTTGTATCTGCAATCTCTTAATTTCGCTGTGCTGTCCTTCGCCGGGCTTTTTGGGTGGTCAAATATCCATGTACCCTGGGCCTGGGTTCGTTTCTGGGCGATTCTACTGTTTCTCATCATCCTGGGGAGCTTGATTTTTATCTATCAACACGTGCTGACACCCGGCCAGCATCGGTATGAATTAAGCAGCCTGCAACGGAGAATTTTAATAATATTCATTTTTGCCATTATTTTTTCATTCATCGGGGTAGTTGCCCCTATCATCGCCACCCAATCTCCCAGTTGGGGTATTCATTCACGCTATTACTTTCCTGTTGTTATTCCTCTTGCCCTCTATCTATTCTTTGGCTTCCGTCAGCTATTTCCGTTTCGCTTTCGCCATTTAGCTCTCCCGGTCTGGGCCGTGGGTTGGTTTACCTATGATAGCCTTGTTCTTTTGTTAGTCATCTTACCCTATCTATTTAGTTAGTTTCATGTTTCATCTACAGCATCGCCTTTCGTACCTGATCTTGAGTCTACTCGTCCTTTTAATTTTTGGGATGTGGGGGGCGATAGGGCAGGGGAGTCTCTACCTCAGTGCTTACTCGGGTAAATTATATGATGCCAATGTTCTTTGGCTTAGTCAAAGGGGCACGGTAGAACAAGAGTTCGTAGCCAACTATCCTGGGCTTAGCCAGATAGATGTATTTATCAAATGGCAAAATACCCCCCCGGACAAAACCGCAGTTAGTTTTTATCTCCGTGAAACCTGTGACACAGAAAACAATTTAAATGCCCAGCAAGCAACGTATCCTTCTGGTGAGATTAATGGTCGCACTTTTTACTCTTTTAGTTTTCCTCCTCAAGGTGAATCTATCAATCAAAAATATTGCTTTATTCTTAAATCTGAGATGCCCGATGATGAGAAAAATTTGATAGGAGTCTTAGCCAGTAGCGCCGATGTCTATCCAGAAGGGCGAGTTTTTTACCAGCCTCCACCTTCTTCAAAAATTGGTTCAGACAATGTAAGCGCCCTCACACCGCTGAGCGACTCAAGTTTTGAACACCGGCTTTTTTTGCCTATCGTCCTGGCAACTACCCCAAATTACGAGAGTATAGATATCGCCTTTCAACTCCATTATGAGGGTTGGCATCTTGAAACCGTCCGTGTGTTTTTTATGCATTTGGTTGGATACAAACCCTACATTTGGGGAAGCCCATGGTTTTATACGATTCTGGTTATGGTTTATGTTTCAGGTGTAACTATTTTTATCGGAAAGACGCTTCAAGAATCATTATAGGGAAATAAATGTTGATATGACGAATTATTTACAAATATTTAGGGATTATGAATATAATTTAGCTGTATTTTTACTTACATACCCCATTCAAAAGGAATCACTCCCCCAATTATCAAAATCGTCGGCTCTGGAACTTAGATTACAAAACTCAGGTTATAGTAGAATACGCTGAAGAAGATGTTCGGGGGAAATATCATATAAACCCTTTTTTGTGCCGTATTTTGATGAAGAGTGGGGAATAAATTACAAATAGGGTCGAATTATAAAAAAGCGTCCCTAGTTTTGACCAATGTTGGATGTAATTGATTTACAACACTTCTGCGTGAGAACTGCGCCGCAAGAACGCACCACCGCCCTGCTTGCCCTCCCATTTCTCGCCGATGACAATGCTTTGCCCGCGCAGCAGGGTCCGAACCGGCCAGCCTTTAACCTTCATCCCCTCGTATGCGTTGTAATCCGTGTTCATATGGTGGGTCTCGGCGGAAATCGTGTGCTCTTTGCGCGGATCCCACAAGACAATATCGGCATCGGAGCCGACGGCAACTGTTCCTTTGCGCGGGTACAGGCCAAAAATCTTGGCCGGGTTGGTCGAGGTAATCTCGACAAAGCGGTTGGCGCTGTAATGTCCGCCGTTGACTCCGTTGTGCCACATCACCGGCATCCGATCTTCAATGCCGGGCATACCATTGGGAATTTTGGCGAAGTTGCCCTTGCCTAACTCTTTACCGGGAATACGCCCTTTGATCCCACCCTCAAACCAGAAAGGACAGTGATCCGTAGAGACGGCCTGCAGAGTGTTGTTAGCCAAAGATTTCCACAGCACGACCGCATCTTTGGGCTGGCGCACCGGTGGCGAGCAGACAAATTTAGCCCCTTCATAACCGGGTCGAGCCAAATCCTCTTCAAAAATGAACATGTACTGGGTGCAGGTTTCACCCATCACCGGCAGCCCTTTTGCCCGACCTAGCGCCAGTTGTTCAACTGCCTCTTCGCAGGTCATATGCACCACATACAACGGCGCTCCGGCCACTCCGGCCAGAGCAATAGCCCGCCCAGTAGCTTCGGCTTCAATGAGCGCCGGGTGAGCCACAGCGTGGTATTTAGGATCAGTTTTACCTTCGGCCAATAGTTTAGGGACCATTTCGGCGATAACATCGCCGTTTTCAGCATGCACCATAATCAGCATACCATTTTCAGCGGCCTTCAGCATGGCCCGGAAGAGGGTGGTATCGTCAACCTGAAAAAGACCCTTATAGGCCATAAATAGTTTCAGGCTGGTAATGCCCTCCTCAATCACACTCGGAATCTCATCCATCACCTCAGGTCGCAAGTCGGTGATGGCGACGTGGAAACCGTAATCAATGGCAGCTTTGTGATCGGCTTTACCATGCCATTCGTCAATGCCCTGCCTCAGCGAACCGCCGATGGGTTGAATCACAAAATCAATATGGGTAGTCGTGCCGCCAAAAGCCGCTGCTTTCTGGCCGGTAAAAAAATCATCCGACGCCAGCGTGCCGCCAAAAGGTAATTCCATGTGAGTATGGACGTCAATGCCACCCGGTAACAGCAGCAAACCCTCGGCGTCAATTACTTCATGACCGTCACCCGGTAGGTTTTGGCCAATAAGCTTGACTTTTTCACCCTCAATGAGAACATCAGCCCTGAAAGTGTCCCCGGCAGTGACAACTGTCCCATTCTTGATCAAGGTGGTCATAATACCTCCATTTTGCTTCCAAACAACTTATTTCCGGTCTAAGAAACGAGAGGGTGTTCCACTCACTGCCAAAAATGAGTTGGAACACCCTCTACTCACTACGTGTTCCGTTTTCTCCTTAATGCAACATTAAGGAAGCAGCAATCGGGTTATTCGCCGCCGGGTGTCACTTCGACGGTCTGGGCTGTCCAGCTTTCCCCGGTCACGTCGCCGCTCAGATACTGGTGGGCCGCTTCGGCCAAGTCGGTGCGGTAGGCGTCGTCGCCAGGCGCTTCTTTGATCACGCCGCCCTCCACCGAAATGTTAACGGTTTGATCCCACAGGGCTTCGTCCATGATCCCAATGCCGCTGGGGGAAGGCCAGATGAGCTTGTTAATTTCATTCAACTGCCAGGCCATGTGGCCTTGGCCCAGAGTTGGCCCGTTGTCAAGCACGATTTGAACACACTCGTCGAAGTTGTCGCGGCAGAACTGCCAGCCTTGGAAGGAAGCCGCCAGAAAGCGCGTCGCGATATCCTCGTTGCCTTCTTCCGCGAGCCAATCACCATCCACAAAAACATGGTCTTGGAGCATTGCCGTGCCGACATCGTTGAAGTTGATAACGACCAAATCTTCGGGCTGGTACAACTCGCCGGTTTCTTCATTGGTAGCTTCTAAAACCTGGGCATACTCGTTGTAAGTCATGGCTTCAGCCGCATCCAGTTCCCGGTTGAGCAGGGCCAGCATATCAAAGCTCTGCTGCACAATGCTAACATCGTCAGGATTATTGGGATCAATCCCTTCCTGGCGCATTGCCGCAAAGAGTTCGTGCTCATTGCCAAAGCCCCAAGTGCCGATTTTCTTACCTCTCATATCGGCTACAGTGGCGACTGGATTATCGGCCCAGGAGACCTCCAGCGTACCACTGCGCTGGAAAACCTGGGCAATATTCACCAGGTTCGCGCCCTCTTCGCGGGAGGCCAGCACCTTGGGTACCCAGGCGATACCGAACTCGGCCTGCCCGGACGCAACCACCTGCTGCGGCACGATGTCCACCGCGCCTTCCAGAATGGTTACATCCAAACAGAAATCCTCGTAGAAGCCCTGCGCTTTGGCCGCATAGTAACCTGCAAACTGAGATTGGGCCACCCACTGCAACTGAAGACTGACCGGAGTGGGAGTATCACACGCCGGAGGAGCCATCGCTGCTCCTTCCGCCGGCGCAGCCTCAGCCCCACCCTCAGACGTTGTGGCGGCCTGCCCAGGCTGCCAGTAAACTTGAGGCGGCCAAGCGCCGTCAACGATCTCGGCCTCGGTCAGTTGGAACACCGCTATAGCTTCGCCGGTGGCGCAGTCGCCGTTCTCGTCGCAGGTCAGCTTGCCGGTCAACCCGTTGAAATCTTTGGTGGCGTACATTGCATCCCGCAACGCCTGCCGGCCAATATGGACTGTACCATCGTCTTCCATCACGGCGACTTTCTGGATGGCGTCCATGAGCATATTGGCGCCATCATACCCGTGGGCGTGGAAACCGCTGACGGGAGCCTCGCCGTACTTCTCTCTGTACTTGGCTACAAAGTCATCATAAGCCTGGCCTTGCACAAACGGCCCGGACAGGAACATCCCGTTGGCGCACTCGCCGGAGGCTTCGGGCATGGTGTCAATTAACAGCCCATCCGCACCCATCATGATCGTGTCGGCCAGGTCGGGTATATCGCACTTCTGAGCAGCGATGAAGTCACCTTCCGGCTCGAAAATGGGGAAGTAGATGATTTCGGGCTTGTCCGCCCCAATCTTGGTCAAAACCCCCTTCATATCGGTGTCGCCAACATTGACCGCTTCCTGGCTGGTGATGGTCCCGCCCAGTTCCTCGAATACCTCGGCAAAGACCCGCTGCAACGACTCGGCATAGGGGCTGCCATCGTGAATGGTCGCGGCGGTTTTGAGCCCCAACTCGTTGTAGGCGAACTCAGCCGCAATTCGGCCCTGGAAGAGGTCGTTGTGGGCGGTGCGCAGATACCCCGGATGATGGTCAGGATGGTTGGGGTCGGTCAGGTCGGGGTTGGTGTTGGAGGGGGAGATCATGACCATGCCGGCGTCGGCGATGAGGGGCATCGCCGCCCGCGCTTCGCTGGAACAGGTGGTGCCGATGATCCCGATGACGGTCGGATCAGAGGCAATTTTGGTACCGGCGGTCTGGCCACCTTCAGCGCTGCACAACGAGTCTTCGCCGGTCAGTTCCAGAGGATGGCCAAGCAGCTCGCCACCCTTGTCGTCAATGGCAATTTCGACGCCCCGGTTGTTGTCGGTCCCCAACGGGGCTGTCGCCCCGGAGACGGTGGCAATCCAGGCCAGGTGGATCGGGTCGCCGGGAGCGATGTCCACACAGCCAATAGAGTCATCACAAGTGAACGTACCGGCTGGAAGCGTTTCACCTGCGGCTGGGGCTTCGGCGGCCGGAGCAGCGCCGCCCCCTGGCTGCCAGAAGGGTGCGGGGGGCCAGGCGCCGTCCAGCACTTCGGCCTCGGTCAGTTGGAAGATCGCCAATGCTTCGCCGGTGGCGCAGTCGCCGTTCTCGTCGCACGACAAATTGCCGGTCAACCCCTCAAAGTCCTTCGTCTCATACATCGCATCCCGCAGCGCCTGCCGGCCAATCGTCAACGACCCATCCGCATTCTGCACCGCCACCTTTTCGATAGCGTCGAAGATCATATTGGTTCCATCATAGGCGTGAGCGTGGAAACCGCTGATCGGAGCCTCGCCGTACTTCTCGGTGTACTTGGCCACAAAGTCGTCATACGCTTGACCTTGCACAAACGGCCCGGACAGATACATCCCGATGGCGCACTCGCCCGAGGCTTCGGGGAAGGTGTCGCTCAATGAGCCATCCGCGCTCATCATGACCGTGTCGGCCAGGTCGGGCACATCACATTTCTGGGAGGTGATGAAGCCGCTTTCCGGCTCGAAGATGGGGAAGTAGATCAGGCCGGGCTTATCCGCCCCGATCTTGGTCAGGACGCCCTTCATATCGGTGTCGCCCACATTGACCGCCTCCTGGCTGGTGATCGTCCCGCCCAGTTCCTCGAACACCTCGGCAAAGACCTGCTGCAGCGACTCGGCATAAGGACTGCCATCGTGGATCGTCGCTGCGGTCGTAATCCCTAACTCGTTGTAGGTGAACTCGGCTGCCACCCGACCCTGGAACAGGTCGTTGTGGGCCGTGCGCAGATAACCCGGCTGATGATCCGGATGGTCAGGATTGGTCAGGTCAGGGTTGGTGTTGGAGCCGGAGATCATGACCATGCCCGCTTCGGAGATGAGGGGCATGGCCGCCCGGGCTTCACTGGAGCAGCTTGTGCCGACAATCCCGACGATGGTCGGGTCAGCCGCAATCTTGGTGCCGGCAGCCTGGCCGCCTTCGGCGCTGCACAGCGAGTCCTCGCCGGTCAGTTCGATGGGATGGCCGAGCAGTTCGCCACCCTTGTCGTCAACGGCAATTTCGACGCCCCGCACTTCATCAGAGCCTAAGGGCGCGGTGGCCCCCGAAACGGTCTGGATCCAGGCAATGTGGATCGGATCGCCCGCGGCAATTTCGATGCAGCCAATCGCGTCCGTGCAACCTTCAGTCGAGGCCGCCGCCTCTTCTGTCGCCGCGGGGGCTTCGGTGGGAGCGGCCGCTTCTTCCGTTGGAGCCGCCGCTTCTTCTGTCGCCGCGGGGGCTTCGGTGGGAGCGGCCGCCTCTTCTGTCGCCGCCGGTTTTTCAGCCGGGGCCGTTTGAGGTGTTGCGCCGGTACAGGCAGCCACCAGCATCGCTGTGGCTACTAACAAGCTCAGTAACCAAAACAGTCGCTTACTCATATTAAATCTCCTCCTGACTAAAATTAACTATAAATTGTAACTAAACTCCTGAAGACAGTACCGATTTTTGTCCTGTTGTTTTAGTTACCACCCCCTTTCAAAATATAAAATTGTCAATAGTTAATTTTCAAATTTTAACTTTCAATTTCTAAAGGAGACGTGCCAGGGCATAGCCAGTCGTTCGGCGGCTAAAATAATTAGATATAAGGCGATGCCCAGGACGCAGGCGACAATAATAGCGGCCCAGGCGGAAGCAAATCGAAACAAGGCTGCTTCCTGGGTAATGAAGACGCCCAGGGCAATCCGGGGACCGCCAAAATATTCACCCACCACCGCACCGATCATACTTAGCGCGGCTGCTACTTTGAAACCGTTAAAAAGAAAAGGCAGACAAGTGGGCAGGCGCAGTTTGAAGAGGATTTCGAATTCACTGGCAGCGTAGGAGCGCATCAGCTCTAAAGAGCGAGGGTCAACGGAGATTAAACCGCGCACAGTATTAATCATCATGGGGAAGAAAACCATAATCGCGACAATAGCCATTTTGGAGAAGGGTTTGTCCAGGCCAAACCAGTTATTCATAATGGGCGCAAAAGCAATAATCGGGGTTGAATTGGCGGCAATAGCAAACGGCAGCAACGCTTCGCGGGAAAGAGTCCAGCGGGCCGTAGTCAGGGCTACCAAAACACCGAGCGTGCAGCCAAGGGCGAAGCCACCCAAAGCTTCGCGCAGGGTAAAGAAAGCCGCTTGCAGAATGGGGTCGAGATTGGCCCCCTTTACCAGGACCACCTGATTGCCAAACAGAGAGAATTCGGCAAAGTTGCCGGCCAGGGCGCTCTCCAGTTTGTCGCGGGAGGCATTAGCCGGGACAAACACCAGCAATCGGTCAGTGGAGGTTGAGGGAATTGGCGCAGTGGATACGGCGGCATCGTTGGCCTCAAAGATAAACACCTGAGCAAAATTTGCCAGGATGACCGAGGGCCGGGGCAGCAAAAACTTCTCAATTTGAAAAGCCGCTACCGCACCTTCCCATAGGGCCAGGATAGCAATCAAAACAATAACCGGAGCCAAATATTTTTGCAGGCGATCACTCATTCCCGTTTACTTTCACTCTTGCGCAGGGCTTCGCGTACCTCAGTTTCCAGTTCAAAGAAGCGAACATTTTCGCGCGTGTCGGCAGTGCGAGGATGAGGCAGGTCAATCTTTATATCAGTGGTAATGCGCCCGGGCCGGGCGGACATGACGATAACGCGAGTTGAAAGAAAAACGGCTTCGGTAATGCTATGGGTGACAAAGATGATAGTGATGTGAGTTTTCTGCCAGATATTGAGGAGTTCCAGGTTTAACCGCTCGCGCGTCATCTCGTCCAAGGCCCCGAACGGTTCATCCATCAGCAAAATGGACGGCTCAAAACTCAGCGCACGGGCAATTGCCACCCGCTGCTGCATCCCGCCGGAGAGTTGCCAGGGGAAATGTTTGGCAAATTCACTTAACTCCACCAGCGCCAGCATTTCGCGGGTGCGGGCCTCTTTTTTCTCTTTGGAATAGTTCATCAACTCCAAAGGGAGCTGCACATTTTTGGCTACAGTCCGCCAGTCATACAGCGTAGCGGCCTGAAAGACCATACCATAATCGCGGTCCAGGCGAGCCTGGTAAGCAGTTTTGTTGTTAATAGATACTTTACCGGCGCTAATGCCGGTCAAATCGCCAATGATGCGCAAAAGAGTTGACTTGCCACAGCCGGATGGTCCAATGAATGAAATAAACTCGTTCGGTTGGATAACCAGGCTGATATCTTTGAGGGCATGGACTTGGTTAGCGGTACCTTCACCAAAGATCTTATTGACATTCTGAATTGAGACAACCGGATTTTGCATGGAGGTACTTGGTTGGACCAGCGGTCTAGTTTTATATCTCGCCCAGGTAGGCCTGGCGAACCATTTGGTTGTGGCGCAAATTCTCGGCGCTATCGGCGAGGACAATTTCCCCTGTTTGCAGCACATAACCTCGGTGAGCAATGGCCAGGGCAACATTGGCATTTTGTTCAACCAACAGGATCGTCGTTCCGCTGCGATTAATTTCGCTAATCTTGTCAAAGATACTCTCGACGAGAATGGGGGCTAAACCCATCGAAGGTTCATCCATCAGCAACAGGCGGGGCCGGGCCATCAAGGCGCGAGCCGTCGCCAGCATTTGCTGCTCACCCCCGCTGAGGGTTCCGGCAACCTGCTGGCGGCGTTCTTTCAGGCGCGGGAAAAGGGTAAAAGAGAGATCCATATCCTGGGCAATACCCCGCCCGTCCCGGCGATGGTAGGCGCCCATGTCCAGATTTTCAGAAACAGTGAGGCTGGCAAAAACGCCTCGACCCTCCGGGACCATAGCCAGCCCTTTGCTAACCAGATTGTGTGGCTTGTAGGTGCGCAAATCCTCACCGTCGAAATAGATCGAGCCGTGACGCGGCTGGAGCAGTCCGCTGATGGTTTTAAGGGTGGTGCTTTTGCCCGCCCCATTCCCGCCGATCAGGGTCACAATTTCGCCTTCTTCAACCGTTAGCGAGATGCCTTTGAGGGCGTGGATATTGCCATAATAGGTGTGTACATCTTTAACTTCGAGAAGAGGCATGGGCTTATGCTCCACAGATAAAGGATGGCTCAGGCGGCCTGCTCCAAATTGGTGACAACGCCGCGTCCCAGGTAAGCTTCAATCACACGCGTATTCCGCTGAATCTCAGCCGGGACACCTTCGGCAATCTTAACCCCATAATCGAGCACACTGACGGTTTCTGAAATACCCATCACCACCCGCATGTCATGCTCAATCAACAAAATAGTGATGCCAAGCGCGTCTCGCAGATTCTGGATGAAGTGGGTCATCTCGGCTGTTTCTTGGGGGTTCATTCCGGCGGTTGGCTCGTCGAGCAGCAGCACTTTGGGTTTGCTGGCCAGGGCACGGGCGATTTCCAGCCGGCGTTGGTCGCCATAAGGCAGATTCTTGGCCAGCAGGTCGCCTTTGCCGGCCAGGCCGACAAAACGCAGCAACCGGCGGGCTTCTTCCAGGGCTTCGCTTTCCTCTTGCCGAACCCTGGGGAAACGAAAGATGGCCCCGGCCAACCCCGATTTTAAATGACTGTGCAGCCCAACCAGAACGTTTTCTATGGCCGGCATATTGGCAAACAGGCGAATATTTTGGTAAGTCCGGGCAATACCCTTGTGGGTGATTTGATCGGGTAATTTACCAAGCAAGGACTCGCCATCCAGGAGAATATCCCCCTCTTCGGGCTTATAAAAGCCGGTGATGCAGTTAAACAGCGTGGTTTTCCCGGCGCCGTTAGGCCCTATTACGCTATGGATGGCCTTCTCCTTGATGTCCAAATCCAGGTCGCCAATAGCGACCAGTCCACCAAATCGTTTAACCAGTTTCTGAACTTTAAGTTTTGACATTATTGACCACTCGTTGCGGCTGATGCTGCACTTTTTAACTCGACAACTGGCTCTTCGGCCGGTTCTTCTGCGTGGAGTTCACGCTGGCGGGTTTTTTCCGGCCACAAACCCTCGGGCCGGTACACCATCATCGCCACCAGTACCGCCCCGTAGACCAACAAACGAAACTCGTCAAACTCCCGCAGCAACTCCGGCAGACCTACCAGCGCCAGAGCGCCCACAATGACGCCGGGAATACTGCCCATACCGCCGACAATAATCAACGAGAGCACGTTGATCGAAATCAATAAGTTAAAGCTGTGCGGGTAGATAGTAGCCAGTTTGCTGGCAAAAATAGCGCCGCTCAAGCCAGAGAAGGCGGCGCCAGCTCCAAAGGCCATGAGTTTGGTGGCGACCAAGTTAATACCCATCGCCTGGGCCACGTCTTCGTCCTCGCGCATGGCCATCCAGGCCCGGCCAACCCGCGAGTCTTTCAAACGGAAGGCGACAAAGGCGCCAATCAGACAGGCAATTAAAATTAGATAGTATAGTTTCTGGGCATTATCGAAGGTAAACCCACCAATCTGTGCTCTGGCGACCTGCACAATACCTTGCGAGCCGCCGATGTGGGGTTTGAGCAAGTCAGACAGGGCCAGGATGCGGATGATTTCGCCAAAGCCCAGGGTAACAATGGCCAGGTAGTCGCCGCGAATATGAAGCACCGGCACACCCAGGATAACCCCAGCCAGCACCGAGACTCCTACGGCGACCGGCAGAGCCTCCCAAAAGGTCCACTGCGCTGAAGTAGTCAACTCACCCCCGCTGGTAGTTAAGACGCCCATGGTATAGGCTCCGATAGCAAAAAAGGCCACGTAGCCTAAATCAAGCAGCCCGGCAAAACCGACTACTATATTCAACCCGAGGCCCATCAGGATGTACAGTCCAACGGTGGTTGCCACTTCACTGAGAAACGGGCCGAGCAAATTGGGTAAAAAAATCAAGAGCAAGGCAATGATGAACAAACTGCCATAGCGCATCGTATTTTGACGGTTGACCGGCATTTCGCGATAGCGCGCCTGGGCCGTGGGTTTCCAACTTGCCCAGAGATATTGACCCCCCGCTACAACAACTAAAACCACGATTGCCCCGATGATAGACAACCCCTTTTGATTTCTGGCCCCAAACATCCAACTGACCGTCTTGGCAGCTTGCGGCCAGGGGGTCAGGGTGAGGCGGATCAAATCCTGAAGCAAACCGATGAGCGCAACCCAAACCAGACCCAGGATAATGGCCTGGCGGATTCGGGCCGGGAGTGAATAAACCAACCCGGCAATTAAGCCAACCCCGGCGCCGCCAGCCAATAAATACAAGACCGCCAGGGCGGTGCTTTTTTGATTGAATGTTAGAATCTGGAAAAGAGGTGGAGATGCGTTGACCAAGACGGCCCGCATGTTAATGACCTTGCTCAGCAGTACAAAACCGGCTACGACACCGCCGACGATTAAACCGGCCAGCAGGCTGCTGATCAAAATCGCCCGCCGGTCGTGGCTGCCGTTTCGCTTGGCAGCAATATAGCCCATGGCAAAGGTTATAATCAGGAGCAGAATTTGGCCCAACGAAATTACACCGGCAATGATGTCTCGCTTGTTGAAGGCTTCAACCATGCCTACCAGCGAAAGCA
The DNA here is from genome assembly GCA_015075185.1 of Anaerolineales bacterium. Lineage (GTDB taxonomy): Bacteria > Chloroflexota > Anaerolineae > 4572-78 > J111 > DSQQ01. The sequence goes on from JABTUW010000002.1 coordinate 838,293, forward strand.
ACACGGCCACCACGCCGCCAATCAAACCGATCTGGACCACACGCGTCCAATTGAGTTGAAACTTTTCGCTCATAACGATGTACCTCAGGCTTTGGCCTTGCCCAGCCGTTCGCCCAGAATACCCTGCGGACGAAAGATCAAGATAAGCACCAACATACTAAAAGCAATGACATCTTTAAGCTGATAAGGGGCTGGGATGCCCAACCCATCGAGAAACAGACTCGGCCCAACCGATTCAAAGATGCCTAAAAACAGGCCGCCCAGCATAGCTCCGGGAATGTTGCCGATACCACCCAGCACCGCAGCAGTAAAAGCCTTGATGCCGGGGATAAAACCCATGAAGAAACTGACCTGCCGGAACATCAGCGCATACAATACTCCGGCGGCTCCGGCCAGGGCCGCACCCAAAATAAAGGTTTGAACAATGATGGCGTCCACGTTAATCCCCATCAATGCCGCCACATCCTTGTTTTCAGAAACGGCCCGCATTGCTTTGCCGGTTTTGGTGTGCTGGACAAACATATAGAGGCCAAACATGAGCAAGGCCGCGGCAACGACAACGACCACTTGAATCTTCTGGATGGTAAGATCACCCCCCAAACTCCACACGCCCTTTAAGACTCTTACTTCTGGATATGCTTTAAATTGAGAGCCATACAAACCACGGAATGTATATTGGAGGAAGAAAGAGGCGCCGATGGCGGTAATCAGGGGGACCAGCCGAGGAGCGCGCCGGAGCGGACGATAAGCAATCCGCTCGAGTAGTACTGCTACCATAACCGAGGTGGCCATCGCTACACCAAAGACGGCCAGCAGTCCTAGCAGTGGATTATTATCCAGAACTTTGGCTCGATTCATGGCGTCGGCGATAAAGTAACCGGTGAAGGCCCCGCTCATGTAAACTTCGCCGTGAGCAAAATTGATCATGCGCAGTACCCCATACACCATGGTGTAACCCAAGGCAATGAGAGCGTAGATGCTCCCCTGGGCCAACCCAAAAACGACAAAGTCAAACCATTGGCGGCTGGTGTAATGACCGGATTGCAGAGTTGCAACGGAGCCAATCACAATGATGGCGACAATAAATGCGCCAACCAACGCCAGCGACACGTTGACGAAGGTCAAATTATCCAGGATGCGCCGTGGCATACACTCCTCCTTTTGTTGTTAATCAAAATGTTCCTCTACTGCCCATCAAAAAATCCACCAGCCAGATAAGGACTGTGACCGGTCCATCTACCTCCATGTGCGCCGTTAGTTCTCAAGTCGGTGGAGAAAGGTGGAGAAGGGAAGGGCAAGTGCGGTTAGAGCAGACGATAAAGTTTGGCAGGCTGATAACAAGTGCGAAATTGCACGCAATAATAACCAAAAAGGGCTATCTTTGCAAGTTTTAGCTATATTTCGACAGGCCGATGCCGAATAAAGATCTTTTCCAGCAAGATGATGGCAAAGAAGAAAATCATCCCGGCCAGGGAGGCAATAAGAATACTGGCCCACAGTTTTTCCGGGCCGGTAGCGTAGTATTGGTTAAAATTAAGAATAGCCCGTCCTAATCCATTTGCAATGCCCGAGGGCAACTCGCCGATGATAGCCCCCACTACGCTGGCCGTAGCTGAGACCTTGAGAGCAGTAAAGATGTAGGGCAGCGCCGCCGGCACCCGCAGTTTCCATAATACTGCCCAAGGGGTGGCAGCATAAGAGCGCATCAGTTCTAGGGCTGTTACCTGGGGTGAGAGCAGACCACGCAGGGTGTTGATGGTGACGGGGAAAAAAGTTAGATAAGCGGCAATAATAGCCACCGAAAACCAATTGCCGCCCAGCCAAATCACGACCATAGGCGCAATAGCCAGCAGGGGTACGGTTTGCGAAGCCACTACATAGGGAAGAAGACCGCGCTCCAGCAGAGTGGAGTGAGCAAAGATGACACCCAAAGTAAAACCCAAAGTCCCACCCAACAAAAAGCCAACTAATGCCTCTTGCAGGGTAAATAGTGAGGCACGCATCAGGATGGTGAGCAAAATCTCATCACCGCCCCGCCGAGGTGGTTCAAAGAGGGTGCCAATGATTTCCGCAAGCGGTGGCATAGAGCGGTCATCGGCGCTGATAGGCAAGGCCATCTTGCACAGCCCCAGATTCTGGCACAAAACGCCTGGTACCCGCTCACTGCCTACTTTCACCTCGGCAGTACCCCGCAGATATTTACCGCCCGGTGCAGCCAGAAGTTTGTATCCCTGCCAGGTTAATCCTAGCAGCAGTACCACCAGAAAGAAGTAAAAGATAGACTTGGTCCAGCCCGGAATTCTAAAGGTAGCGAGGGCGTTGCCCCCCTTGGCAACTTCAACTTGCGTTGCGATGGCCAACCTCTCTTGACTTTGGCTAGGTATTAGTGGAAAGGAGATGGTATTGTAGCACAAGGGCTATGGGGACGCAACCATTTATGAATTTGTTTCGATCACTTGAACGGGATTTAAGGCTTGTACAGCGGGCTTTAAATCTAAGGCTTTAACGAGAGCAGCTAGTTCAGCATCCGTAAGTGGGCGACCTTTACCCGAATAGGCGATCAAGGCTGCTTCTAAAACATTCGTCCCAAACGAGCGCCCATCAATCCGGGGCGTGCTCGTGATAAGATAAGCCACACCACGAGACTGCATTAACTCGACGTCACTGGCCGTAGTGGTGTTCGTGATAATCACCTTGCCCCGCATATCGCGGGGCATATAGCGGCGAATATATTGAAAATCTCCGGCGACGACCGGGCCATAGTTAAACCACTTTTCATACTTGGGGATATTTCTATCCTGATCTTGACCAGTCGGGTAGAGCATGCTTATTGGCATCAGCCCAACTACCGGCATTAGCATAGCAGCTAGGGTGCGCAACCGAGCCAGCCCATAAACAGGCAGGGGAATACCCAGTCCAAACATCAAATCACAAAACACCAGTTCAAAACCGGCCCGGTCGAGCGACTCAGCCATGCCGTAACGGTCGGCAGCGACTGGCATCATTGCTTTGCGAGGGGTAACGGGGAACTGAAAATGAGGCTCGGCCATCTGAAAAATGTTTTGCTCCAGGGTCAGCTTTAGCCCCCGTCCGTCGGTACAGGGAGTCTGTTTTACGTCTTTAACCAAATTGAGTCCGGAGCGCAGCGGATAACTTTTATTAAGCACCCGCACAAAAAGTTCGACGCCGCCGACACCAAAGGCATCTACCTTGCCATCCATTTCGCCAAAGAGTGCCCTGGCTTTCTTTTCATTGCCATCGCAGCCGATTCGCTCAATAAGAATCGCTTCGTTACCTAGTTTGAACTCTGCCTTCTTATCCCGGCTGGAACTGCCTAAACTGATACTGACTACATGTTTCATTGTCGCTACATAACTCTCGAAAGTAAGCGATCAGACCCCACACCTCACCAAAATAGATAATAGGTGGAGTAAAATAACAAAAATATAGCAAAAGGAATATATATTTCCCTAAATTACAGTAAAAATGACCTACAAGTGGGTTAGGAAATAAAGAAAATCTCGAAAAATTATTTCTAGGACAAATGAACTTTTGAGGTACGAGAACTCAGGTGCCAGTATTTTGAGCAAGTGGGGTAAATTTTGTAAAACAAGGCTAAAATTATATTGCCATCCCTACAAAAGGATAAAATACTCACACAAGTGGAAAAATAAAGAACAAGTTACGGCTCAATATCGGCTACGGAGTTGACGACATGATTGGGGCGGTAAGGAAAATTAGCAATCATATCTAGCCGTGTCACCCCGGTCAAAACCAGAATGGTTTCCAATCCGCTCTCCAGGCCAACTTTGATGTCGGTATCCATCCGGTCCCCGACCATAAAGGTATTCTCAGAGTGTTCTCCAAGATAGCGTAACGCCGAACGCATCATCAGCGGGTTAGGTTTGCCGACGAAGTAAGGGGCAAAACCGGTCGCCTTTTCAATGAGCGCTGCTACAGCGCCACAGGCGGGCGTCAGGCCGGTTTCAGAGGGGCCGGAAGGGTCGGGATTAGTTGCAATAAACGACGTCCCGGCCCAAATAAGCTGCGTGGCGCGAATGATTTTGTCATAGGGGTAGGACTCAGTCTCACCCAGAATCACGTAGTCAGGTTTGTAATCCGTCAGCGTATAACCGACATCGGTTAAAGCTTGATATAAGCCTATGTCCCCCAAAACATAAGCGGACCCGTGCGGTTTTTGAGACTGGACAAAAGCGGCGGTGGCCATGGCGCTGCTAAAAATCTGCTGTGTGCCAATGTTTATCCCTGCCGATTGCAGCCGGTGCTGTAAATCGGTTGAGGTGTAGCGTGAGTTATTGGTTAAGACAAGGTACTTATGCCCCCCGGCAATCAGGCGTTCAATAAATTCGGCTGCCCCTGGAATTGGATTTTGACCTTGAACAAGGACTCCATCCATATCAATTAGGTAAGTCTTTTTGCTATTCACTGTTCCTCACTGCTTGGTGAAGCATTTGCGCTTAAGGAATCATTTGTTGGACCCACTGGAGCGGCTCGATGGCAATGCCGTTCAGACGCACTTCCCAGTGCAAGTGGGGTCCGGTGACCAAACCGGTATCGCCAATAAAGCCGATTAAATCTCCTGGCTTTACCTCTTGGTCGACTACAACGGCCAGTTGATTTTGATGCCAATAACCGCTAAATAAGCCTAACCCATGGTCAATGACCACAGCATTCCCGCGCACCATTAATTTTTCGGCCAATACGACTTTGCCGGCAGCAGGCGCATAAATCGGTACGCCGACATCACCGCCAAAGTCAGTGCCAGCGTGAAAACTGGCAATTTCACCACCGTTATAGCTGCGTCGGGTGCCAAAATAACTGGTTAGGCGTAGGGTATCGGGCGGCATTGGATAATGAAATGATCCTTGCCAAAGGGGTCGTGGCGAAATTTGAGACCAGAGATAATCTAGTTTCGCCTGTTCCACCTGAACTATTTCCGGATCGAGCAGCTCCTCCCGTTGCTCATCCACCTGGATGCTCTCCACTCCATAAGGCCCTTCAATGACATTAACATTTCTTAAAACGGTTACTTGTGAGCCATCAACGAGGTTCGCCGTCAATTTAAGCGGGTAGATCTTCGGTTCAGCCAGAGCCGGTATGGCCGTAATTCCCCAGAACTGACCATTGCCGCCGTCATTAAAAAGGATGGGGCGATTATCAAAATCACCGCTAAGAGTTGCTGCTGCGGCCAGCTTTACCCAGATAATAAGGGTTCGGCCCTGGATAATCGTGGGTTCTGAAAGTTCGACGCTGGCAAAAGGCGTTGGTAATTTTTCCGGTTCAGTCTGGGGACCGCCGGGAATCTTTAGGGTCTGGCCCACCTGCAAAAAGTCAGGGTTGACCAGACGATTAACCCCAACAATCGCTTCTGGAGAAACGCCATATATATTAGCGATGGAAAAGAGCGTGTCGCCAGGCCGGACGATGTGAGTTCGGCCATCTCCCTGTGGTGTGGCCGCGATTTGAGCAGAAATGTTGGGCAAAGTGAGCCGCTGGCCGGGGAAAATGAGATCAAAATTGGACAGGTTATTGGCCAGGGCAATATCGAACAAGTTGCGGTTATAACGTAGGGCTATAGCTGCAAGGGTATCACCAGGCTGGACGGTGTAAATAAATGCTCCTGGCTCCTGTTGCTTTCCTTCCTGGGCTAAAGCTGGAGTGACGAAAATACCTATCCCGAGCAACACGAGGGTCAAGATGGTCAGTAGTTTGATAGACTCTTGAAATGAGATCATTTTTATGTCGCCTAAAATCGTTAGGTGTATTTTAATCTCAACTGGAAAATCGCGCTAATGATAAAAAGAAAACCGCCCTTTAGGGCGGCTTTATAAGTACGTTACGACAGATAGGGGTTTCTCCGGTTAGATTGATAAGTTGACCGGGCGAATGCCGTCATAAACTTGATGTCCACCAATGGTCCGCAAAATTAATTCAGGGGTTTTTTTCTGCAATTTGGCGTGAATTTCAAGGGGTGTCAGCGGGGTGTTATCATTCGCAATAAAAAGACGGAAGATGGACCGAGTTAAGGGCATATTCTCGTCAATAAAGTTTGGCTGTTGGGAACAGTGCGCCTGGATGGTATACCACAGCAAATCTAATTGAAAAACTTCGCCCGTTTCAGGATTAACCCAATCAAAAATTTGGGCATCCTGTTGATTGGCTCTCGCTTCCGAGCACTGGTGGCTCTGCAAATAAGCGCCCAGACTTTGACGCTGTTTTTGCCACCAGGCAAAATCGATGTGAAATTTTGTATCAAGAGTTGGTTTTACGTATTTAGCCATATTGTTTAAAGAAGTTTAGCTTCTGTTAATCGCGGAGATTTGGATCGTAAATCCAGTAACCGTTTTTCATGGGTATAAAACAGCGATGTTTAACCAATTCCTGGAAGATCGGCCCTGGACCGGCACGCTGGATGATATTTACTGCACTGTAAAGGGTTTTGGCATGAACCGTACTCTGCGGGTTAAGCTTGGATAATTCTGGAAACACCTGGCAAAGAATATCATAAATGGACAACTTTTTCTCGAGAGCATTTAACCAGAGGGTGTCAATCTGGGCTGGATTTGACTCGCCAATAATCATTAGCTCATCATACTTGCCACTGATGGCCTCTTTGCTCATCTGGAAGACAAGTTTGTTGCCACTGACCGTAGCGGTCCGCACCCAATCGCGTTGGGCGCGTAGGGTCTGATAATCTACAACGAGCCGCATGGGATTATCCGTGCGTTTGATATTGATATAGGCGCCCACCGGCAGCTTGTTTTTAGTGTACCATTCATCCAACCCGAAAACATACTTGTCATTCAATACGGACCACGTAGGTATGACATCGCCCGTACGACCATCAACAAACTCAAAAAGAACCGGGTTATAATAGCTGGTAGGGAAGAAAGTTTCCGTTTTGGGTGTAATCGGTAAAGTACCGACTCGCCGGTGCGGATAGTTGAGCACGATCGTCACACTGGGGGTGTCGGGGCCAATAGACGGAACATCCTCAGGCAAAGTTGCCTCGTCATCAATTTCGGCTAACAGCGCCTTCAAATCCTCGTCAAAAGAGTTGACATTGTAACTCTGGCCTGGGTCTACCTGTAAGCGGCGGGGAGCATGATGAGCTTCTGGTGGTTCGATCCGCTCCAGATACCAGAGCACCTGACCAGTGGGGCCGACGTCGTCAAAGCGTTCGTCATTCGCCAGCCGGTAACTCACCGAAAAACGGAGGGTATCAATAATATCTTTACTTTCAGCTAACCCCATTTGCTCAATAAGTGCGTCAACGCTGAGAGGCCCGTTATTAATGTCAATGGCGGCATCAGCAATGTTAAATAATCCTTCATGAAAATCGGGCAAGAGATCATGTAAGAAATACTGGTCATGAAACTTTACAAAATCATTGCTGTTTACCAGGGCAGCTTCAACTTTGGGTCGAATGAAGTCGTCGCCATAGGTCTGGTAAATTTCTTCCGGCGAGATTAACCCTTGCAGGCTAGCCAGGCTTTGGTTGCTATCCAAATTGAGGGGATGAGGACGATCAAAGTTAGTAGCAAATTCGCGCATGACACTGCCATTGTCGAAGCTCACCTCGATAACATTGAAGGTTCCATGCACGGGGTGGTGGCCTGGGCGCACAGTTTTAACGGTGCCAACGGCAAAATCCAGAGCTGGAAAGACTAGTTGCTCGCCAACGGCGTAGCTTTCTTTGGGCTGATAAAGTTTACCCTGTTGAAATTCACTCCTGGCTGCTAATTCTTCGGCCTGGTACTGGCGCCTGACCAAAGTCAGAGCAATTTCATCAAGAGTAAAGACACGATTTGCTTCCAGAATTTGGTTGTAAATAAATTCTATATCTTTGTTGCTAACGGTAAATTGGCTTTGCCAATAAGCCGGGGTCTGAGTCTTACGCTGAACCAAGATGAGGCATACCTCTAAATTTTTTGGAGATTATGTTTTCTGCCAAAAGGCAATATCAAATTATACTATTGTTCAGAAGCCTTGACAAATCCCTCTATTCTTGCGCTTTTATCAGGACCGGTGATAAAAAAAGACACTCACTTGGGAGGAAGTGAGTGTCTTTTCCTCTCAGGGCCGGGTGGGGTCGCTTTCCCTGAGAAATCCTGTTGCATCTGGCAAAAATAAATCTTGGGGAAGATTTTTTTCCAGCGTCAGTCAGGCCGATAATTTTTGAAGAGGCTTTGGCTGTGGGTGCAGCCGCAAATGGGAGGAATTAGACGCAACAGGTTAAGTTAGTGTAACTATAGCATACATTGCCGCTAGAGTCAGTAAATTTTTCGTAAATATTTTTACCCTACCGGCACAGAGTTTCTTAAGTCTATCCTACTTGAAAGAGCAGAATGTTTGCCCCCGCTCCTATGCCGTGCTACACTGGCTGGTGCATTATTTGAAAAGTTTTGTCTCATTTCCAGAAATTGGTCTAAAAATGTTCCGACCACGTCGTCCTGATTTTTCCATTGGAAAGGAGGAGGGTCGCCGGCCGCTCACCCGTGACCACCTGCGCGGCTACCGGCGCTTACTCCTTTACATCAGCCCTTATCAGAATCGTATGATCCTGGCCATTGTCGCCCTGGTGGTAGGGACATTGCTGGGCCTGGTCATGCCGCTGGTCGTGCGCAATATTGTGGATGTGGTTTTTGTGGAGAGAAACCTGGCCTTGCTCAACCGGGCTACGGTTCTGCTGGCGCTGGTTTTTCTGGCTCAAGCTTTTTTCAGCTTTGTCAATCGCTACCATACCTCCTTTGTCGGTGAGCGAGTGGTGGCCGATCTGCGTGAGCAGCTTTACCGCCATTTGATGACCCTCTCGCTGCGTTTTTACGCCGATCGGCGCACCGGAGAATTGGTCTCACGAGTGACCAATGATGTTACGACCTTGCAAGCGGCGGTAACGGACAATCTCGTCACCCTGCTGCAACAGGGCCTGACACTGGTTGGAGGAGTGATTTTGCTCTTTTGGCTCGATTGGCGGTTGACCAGCGTCATCCTGGGCGGAATTCCTATCGTCACCCTGACCATGGTTTTCCTGGGGCGCAAAATTCGCCGCGCTGCCGCCGAGGTGCAGGACCGGCTGGCTGAGGCGTCGGCGGTGGTGGATGAGACGATTGGCAACGTGCGTATCGTCAAATCTTTTGCCCGTGAAGCCTATGAAATTGCTCGTTTTGCGGCCAAGGTAGAAGAAACCTTTGCGGCAGCCATGCGCCGGGTTAAAATTTCGGCGGTTTTAGCCCCAACGATTGGCTTTATGGCGTTTATGTCTATTACTATTACGCTCTGGTTCGGCGGGTATGAGGTGATTCAGGGCTACCTGTCGCCCGGTGGGCTGGTGGCCTTTTTGATTTACACCTTGCTGGTAGCAGGTCCTATTGCTGCGTTTTCCGGCTTGTATAGTCAATTTCAGATAGCGCTCGGAGCAACGGAGCGCCTTTTTGAGTTACTGGATTTGCAGCCAGAAATTGCCGATGCACCCCATGCTTACCCCCTGCCGACGATTATCGGACAGGTCGCCTTTAACCGGGTTAGCTTTGAATATGACTCCAGCCTGCCGGTCTTGCATGACATATCTCTAGAAGTAAAACCAGGGCAGGTGGTCGCCTTGGTTGGGCCAAGTGGAGCCGGCAAAACCACTTTGGTCAATCTTATTCCCCGTTTTTATGATGTTACCTCCGGCTGCATCACGATTGACGGCCACGACGTTCGCCAAGTAACGCTCCTGAGCCTGCGCGAGCAAATTGGCATGGTGCCTCAAGAAACAGCGCTGTTTTCCGACACTATCTACGAAAATATCCGCTATGGCAAGTTAGAGGCGACCCAGGCCGAGGTTGAAACGGCGGCCCGTGCGGCCAATGCCCATGGATTTATTACGAATTTGCCTCAAGGTTATGAGACTCGTGTCGGCGAGCGGGGCATCAAATTGAGTGGAGGTCAGCGGCAGCGTGTCGCCATCGCCCGGGCCATCCTGAAGAATCCCCGGATTCTCATTTTGGATGAAGCCACCTCCTCCCTGGATAGCGAGTCGGAGCAGTTGGTGCAGGAAGCCCTGGAACGCTTGATGAAATCACGGACCACATTTGTGATTGCGCATCGTTTGAGTACCATTATAAACGCCGATTGGATTTTAGTTCTGGAAGGGGGCCGGATTGTAGAGCAGGGCACCCATGCCGAGTTAGTCACCCGTCCCGATGGGCTTTACCACAAGTTGCATGCTCTGCAATTTAAGTTTGAGTTGGAGGGAGAATGAAATTGTCAAGGGTTAACAACCAATCACCCATTGATAACCGCTAATGCGAGGCTCGTGGCGCATGGCCCGGCTGGCGGGCGTTAATATTAATGTCCACTGGAGCTTTAGCTTTATCATTTTGTGGGTGATTGTGCAAGGCGCGGTTAGCCAGCGCAATCTTGAGGCGATTATTTTTGCGCTGGTGGCAGTGCTGCTACTGTTTGTCTGTGTGACCCTCCACGAGTTAGGCCATGCACTCATTGCCCTGCGGCTGAATGTGCCGGTCAAAAATATTATTTTGCTGCCAATCGGCGGGCTGGCGCAGATGCAGGCGCTGCCGGAAAAGCCGATTCACGAGATGCTCATTGCCAGCGCCGGGCCGCTGGTTAACCTGTCCCTTGTGATTGGATTAATTCCAGCGGCGCTTTTTTTTAGCGAAGAAGCCCTGTTATGGGGATTTTTCGACTCGCCGGGCACGGTCCTTGAGGCGGTCATGCAATCTTTTTTCGAACAAGGAGCGGTCCTGGGCTTAATTATTTTTTTATTACTCTCTAACGTTATTCTGTTTGTCTTTAACTTGATCCCCGCTTTTCCAATGGATGGCGGGCGCATCTTGCGCGCCTTCCTGGCGCTATTCATCGCCTATCCTCTGGCCACCCAAATTGCCGTGATGGTAGGCCGGACAATTGCCCTTTTACTGATCCTCGGTTCATTCTATTTTAGAAACCCGGCTCTCTTATTTGTAGCGATATTTGTGTTTATCGCCGGTCGGCCGATCCAGGTAAAACCCTCTTACCCGCATCTGCGCCTTTGATCTGAGAAGATTAGCCCATTATTGGGTTGGGTTGCCTTCAATCTCCACCTCATCCGTTACTACCCAGTGACCGTTTGCTTCTCTGGTTACGGTCAACTGCCAGCCCTGATACCCCAAGCCATCGCCGCGATAGACCTTGACCGTGGCGCTGCGCTGGTGTGGATTGTACTGAATTTCCTGGATGTAAAGGTAAGTCGCCGTTTGCGGCCGGGTGCTAAAGTATTCCTCAGCTCCGGCCGGGTAAAGCCAGACCGAATGCCCGCCCTTTTGATTCTGCCCCACAAAGCGGACTCGCGGCTCATCTCGCCGGAAATGGATGACCAAATCTTTGACCGGCCCGCGCGTCTCCCGTTCATAGACATAAACAGCCTGCCGGACCTCATTGTTAAGTTGATACTCTGGATTTATCGTCCCGCAAGCTATGCCGGGTAAGAGCAAAACAATAAAAATGAGGAGGAACTGTCGAATGGTGAGCTTAAATCTCATTGTTCAAAACGTTTTGCCTCGTCCCATAAAGCATCCAGTTCGGCTATTGTCATCTGAGACAATACTTTGCCTTGAGCCCCGGCCAAAGCCTCCAATTTTTTAAAGCGGCGGGTAAAGCGGGCGTTGGTAGCGCGCAGGGCACTCTCCGGGTCCACGTTGCGCCAGCGAGCCAGGTTGACCGCGCTGAACAACAAATCCCCAATCTCGGCCTCAAGCTCGGCTGGATTAGCGGCTTCGGTGATTTCACGGGCCTCTTCAATCAATTTGTCCAGCACCCCCTCAATATCAGGCCATTCAAAGCCCACTCGAACCGCTCGCTTGGAAATCGCCAGGGCTTGCGCCAGGGCCGGCAGCGCCGCCGGGACGCCATCCAGCACCGAGGGAGAGGCTTCATTGTTGCGGGTTGAACGTTCCTCCTGCTTAATGGCCTCCCAATTGGCCGTCACATCCGCCACGCCGTTGACAGTGACATTTCCAAAAACGTGGGGGTGGCGCCGCACCAGTTTGCGGTTGATGTGCCCGATGACCTCACCCATTCTAAAATCGCCCACCCCGGTGGCAATTTGGGTGTGCAGCACAATTTGCAGGAGCAAATCGCCCAGCTCTTCGGCCAGGGCCGCCGGATCAGCCGCATCGAGCGCCTCCAACACCTCGTAAGTTTCTTCCAACAGAAACGGGCGCAGGCTTTGGTGAGTTTGTTCACGATCCCAGGGACAGCCCTCCGGCGCGCGGAGATGGGCAATCGTTTCCTGAAAGGCCGGTAAACTACTATTAGCTGGGTCGGCGGGCAAGAAGAGAACTGTGGTCTCGTCGAACTGGAGCTGTTGATCGAGTTCGGCCAGCGGGCCAGACCAGATTGGCTCGGCCCCTTGGACGAGCGTGACGCTGAAATCGGGGGCGTAAGCATTTAACAAGACTTGTTTGACTTGAGTCGCCAGCGGCTGGCTGGACAGGCCCGGTACCAACGCCGGTTGATCCGGGGCTACCGGCGGATGGTGTCGCCCGACCATTTCGGCAGCGGCGACAACTTGCAGCTTGGGGTAAACATCCAGCTCTAAAGCCAAAAGGGAAGCCTCCAGCAAACTGAGACCGGGGACAATCGTCACGGGTATGTTTTCTGTAGCCGCCAGATTCCGGATGAGCGGGACAGCAGCGTCTTCACGGGGATGGCCGGGCACAGCATAAATAATCCCCTCAGCCCGCTGACCCAAACGGACCACCTGGACAGCAATCTGCTGCGCGCCCTCCGCAGAACGGTTTATCTCATCAAAAGCATAAATTTTGGCCGGGATATCGGCCACGCTGGGGTGGTGCGTTGTGCGCACATAAACTTCGGCTGCTTGCTGGAGGATAGTCCCAGCCAGTCGTGTCCAGTGCTGGCTGTCACCCGGCCCCAGGCCAATTATCGTAATTCCAGAAGGCATATCTTTCATCTACTCCTTACACCCTATTCCATTGCGTGGCATTATACCTACCCCTCTCTTTTTGGTAAAGCGACGAGCTTGGTAAGGACTTCGCAAATTTTAGGCAATTCTATGAGACAAGTGCCTGCCCTACGTTACCATAAATTTGAGAGCACCCACTTGGTAACGCTTTTTGTAACGATTAAGAGACGGTTGCCCGCTAAACTGAAGAAAATTTACCACTGAGGAAAACATTTCCAATGAAAAAAGTAATCTCTTCTGTTATTAGCCTGCTGGTTTTGATTAGCCTGACATTCTCTTTCAGTCTCAGCACTGTCAACGCCAAGAATATACAGACCTCCCCTATGTTCCAAACCTCGACTGGCGACAGGTTAAACGCTGACCAGGCCGCAGCTATTGAACTGCCTGCCAACCGAACCTACGAGCCGCTGCCGTTCAAAGAGGAGCCGTATGTCCACCCTTCGGGCGCGTTCACCTTTGGTGTGCCGGAAAGTTGGGAAGTGTTCAGCGAAGATGAAGTCTCGGCGACGATCACCGATGGTGAATCGGTGGTTGGGGCGACCTTCACGGATGTTGGGGAAGTTTATAACGACAAGGAAATGGATGACTTCGTTGAAGCCTTTTTGACCATCTTTTTCAGCTATGTCAGCGACGATTACAAAATTATGGAGCGCAAGGTTTTGGCGGATGACAGTATCTTCGTGGCGGTCGAGTACAAAGACTCCGAGCGCAAGAATAATGCCGAATTCTTCTTTGAGCAGCACGATACCCTGGTCTTTGCTCTCCTCCTGACCAGCCCTCTCTATGAGAAAATATCACCGACCTGGAACAACATTGTCGAAAGCTATTCGATTGATCCCGAAGCAGCCAAGACCACGGGCGAGCCTGCCGTTACACCGACCCCGCAAGCTCCAGCTGCGCCGACGCCGACACCCGCACCCGATAACAGTAACTACGCCCCGGAACCTGGCCGCTCCCAAGTTTTTGTCGGCAACGATTACAACGAGACTCTAACTTTTACGATCAACAACACCGAAAACAAAGTGCCGGTCGGGGGCCAGGTGCCGATTGACTTGAACCCCGGCAAATACACTTTCACCGTCAGTATTCCCGGCGGCGCTGTGAACGGTGAAGTCGAGGTGGGGCCTGATCAATCCTGGGCTGTCTATGTAGATGAACATGGCAGTGTGTATGGCCCCTTCCAGGTTTATCCCTAGCCTCAAAAATGAGTGGCAGGGTGTATAGGTTGGGGCGGGGCGCAGACCCGCCCCGCTTAAACCAAGAACTCGTTGACTTTTAGATAGCTCGCTTTTATAATGAAGCTGCTTACCGGCTTTAGTTTATTGGAGAAGATGCCATCATGAAAAAATCAATCTTTTTCGTCTTTACCCTGCTTATTTTGACCGTCCTGGCCTGTTCTTTCAACTTTAGCACGGCCAAAATCAGTGAGGCCACAATGGCTAAAGACGCCGACGGCGCCCAGCCGACCACCACTTTTGGCCAGGATGAGCCTTTTTATTGTGTGGTTCAATTAGCCAACGCTCCCGACGATACCAGGGTCAAAGCAATCTGGACTGCCGTTGACGTCGAAGGAGTAGATCCCAACTTGAATCTCAGTGAGAAGGAAATTACATCTGGGGACGAGCAGCTTAATTTTAGCTTAGCCAATGATGAGGGTAAGCTCTGGCCCACCGGCAAATACAAGGTAGATCTGTATCTTAACGATAAACTGGATCGCACTCTGGATTTTCAGGTTGAAGGAGCTGCTGTTGCGGCTGAACCAACTCCTACCTCGGCCCCAACCGCCGAACCGACGGTAGAACCAACCGCCGAACCTACGGCCACGCCCGAACCGACTGCCGAGCCGACGGTTGAGCCTACCGAGGAGGTAACTGCCGAACCCACCGCCGAGGCTACGGTTGAGCCAACCAAAAACGCGGCCGGCGACCTGCTGCAAATTCCCACCACGGAACCCACTGAAGAGTCAAAGTATCCGCCGCTGCCGTTCAAAGAGGAGCCTTACGTCCATCCCTCCAAGGCTTTCACCTTTGCGATGCCCGAAAGCTTTAAAGGCATTGCCGGCGACAAAACCAGCGTTTCTTTTGGCGATGACAGCTCGGTGGTGGGCATTGCCTTCCTGAATGCAGGGGCCAAATTCAGCGACAAAGACATGCAAGAGTTCATTGATGCCTTTACCAGTAGCTTCATGGCTAATTTCTCCGACGATCATAAAATACTGGAGCAAAAAACAACCTCGGATGGCGGTATCTTCCAGGCCGTCTCTTACACTTCAAACGATGGCGATGGCGATGCCGATTTTATCTTTGAACAGCGGGATACGATCATCTTTGTTATTTATTTTGTGACAACAGCCTATGACGAGATGGAAGCGACCTGGCATAAAATTATTGAGAGCTACTCAGTTGACCCCAAAGCGGCGCTGGTTGTTGTACCCAATGCCGGCGATGGCGTTCCTTCCGCCGAGCCAACCCCTGCACCCAAGCCAACCCAGCCGCCCGCACCGGCCGGTCCCTCTATCCCCGGCGGTAAGGGGATGCTGACCTACACCAACAGAACCGACGTGGATTTTGTGATTGACGTTATCGGGCCGACCAATACTTCGCAAGTGGTGCCGCCCGGCCAAACCAGGGAGTTTATCCTTGATCCTGGCCACTATACCATCAATGCTCACTCGGCCGGGGGCAAATATTACGTGCCCTCCTATGAATTCGACATCGCCGCTGGTCAATTGCTGCGCGATGGAGTACAATAGCCCTTCGATAAGTCAAATCATCCTGACGCGCAGCGGGCGTTAGCCCGTATCGAAGGATGATTTCCGGGTAATTTCAAATTTATGTTGGATGGTAAAGGGGCGACTCCACTGGAGTCGCCTTTCCTTGTGTCTAATAAACTAACAAAAAGAGGAATGAAGATGGTTCAATCAGATTTACTATTATCCCACCTGGAAGCTCTTTATCGTGCTGTCGTTGAGGCCGTTACCAAGGGCAATGCCGCCGAGTGGGGCGCCCTCGGCCAAAATGCCAAAGGCGATCAGGTGAAGTGGTTTGACCTGGCCGCAGACCGGGCTGTTTGTACCTACCTGGAACATCATTTTCCCTGTCCGGTTGAATTGCTCTCGGAAGAGGGCGAGCCGCGCCAGTTTGGCCAAGGCAAACCGGAGTGGACTATGATCCTTGACCCGGTAGACGGCTCCGAGAATTTCTCACGAGGCCTGACCCCCGCCGGCATGGCTATTGCTCTCATTCCGGCGAGTCAGCCGGTAACTGTGGAGACAGTGGAACTGGCCCTGGTCGGCGACCTGTATCACCGGCACGTTTGGCAGGCGGTCCGGGGCAGGGGAGCCTGGCAGGATGGCCAACCGCTGCAACCCAGCCGGGTGACGCGGCTGGAGCAGGCTATCATCAATTGTGATATCAGCGGCGCTGTTATTCAACCTGCCCTGGCCGAGGTGTTGGCCGAGGCGCGCAGCATTCGCTCATTGGGGGCGGCGACCCTGGTTCTGGTTCATGTGGCGGATGGCTCACTGGAAGCCCATATAGACGTGCGCGACCAGCTCACCCCGGAGAATTATCTGGCTCCCGGACTCATCATTCACGAGGCCGGCGGCTTGATGACAGATCCGAACGGGACAGCTTTGCCGCCAATCCAGTCGCTAACCGAAAGTTACTCCGTTATCGCTGCAGCTAACCCAGAATTACATGCCGTGTTACGGCAGCGCCTCTCGACTGCCTCCTGAGGGATTTCAGCTCGTTCCCAAACTTAGTATGGGAACGAGTTAGCCAGTCTGAACGATTTCCTTTTTATTTGCCAGCTCTTGGAGGGGATGGTATAATCGAGACTCGTTAAAATTTGTACAAACTGCGCTCCGGAAAATTTGCCACACTTGTTGAGTTTTTCATTGAGTGCAGTCAGGAGAAATGATGATGAACGACCAAGAATTAACTGTAGTGGACCCAGTCTCAACCGACGACTCTGCCGCGCCGGTTGAAGCTGACTCCGCTCCGGTCGAAAATACCCCTTTGGGGGAAGCGCCCGCTGCCTCAGCCGAGGCAACTGAAACTGCGCCAGCCGGCGAAGAGCTTTCAATTCACACTTTGCAAATCGGTCAACGGCTGACCGGTAAGGTAAAAAATATTGCGGAATTCGGGGCTTTTGTGGATATTGGCATTGCTCAAGACGGGTTGGTGCATATTTCTGAATTAGCCAAGCAAAAGGTCGAAAAAGTAACCGATGTGGTCAGCCAAGGGCAAGAGGTCGAAGTTTGGGTTAAAAAGGTTGATACCAAACGGGGCCGGATTAGCCTGACAATGATTAAACCCATCGCCATGAAACTGCGGGATATTGCCGAGGACGCCGAGTTGGAAGGGACCGTTACCCGCCTGGAACCTTATGGCGCCTTTGTAGATATTGGCACTGATCGTGATGGGCTGGTGCATATCTCGCAAATTACCTATGACTATATCAAGCACCCGGAAGATGTTTTGACTGTCGGCCAAAAGGTCAACGTCAAAGTTTTGAAAGTGAACCGCAAGAAACGCCAGGTGGATTTATCCATCAAAGCTCTCTTGCCGCCGCCTCCCCCACCCGAAGAAGTGAAGAGAGTTGAAGAAGCGAAGGCCCTGCCTCGCCATCAAGAAGCGGCGCAGCAAGAGGAGGCTTTTGAAGATGAGCCAGTGCCGACCGCGATGGCCGTAGCCTATGCGGCTTTACACGGAGAACTGCCCTTTGGGAAGTCGGGCAAAGGTGCTCCAAAGCAAAAGAGCAGGCGCCGCAAAGAAATGGACGACATTGTGGCTCGCACCCTGGCTAACCGTAGCTAGTTGAATTTGTGTTACTAAAAAGCCGACCCCCGCGAGTCGGCTTTTTGATTCCAGGATTATTCATCTAAATCTCCTGAATTTTTTCAGAACTCAAGATATGCTATAATCCGCCTCGATTTATTGGAAATTTTGGAACTTTAATGCCTCCTGTGTGACCAAACCGAGACTGGAGGGTTAAATCAGGGAGTAACTAATTATTCAGGGAGACTGGCCGGTTGGAGGAGGGGTAAAGCCGTAACCAACCCTTCAAACCGTCAGCCTTCCTATACCGTGGAGGAGTGCATGACACTTGACCCCAAAGTAAAGCGTTTGCGTGACTTAAAAGCAAAGTCCAAGCAGGGCGGTGGTCTGGCGCGGCTGAAAGCTCAACGGGATAAAGGCAAGTTGACCGCCCGCGAGCGCATCGAAATCTTACTCGACGATGGCTCGTTCCGCGAAATTGACGCGTTTGTGACCCAACAGGGCAGCACGGGCGCGGGCTTTGATGACACAAAAACGCTGGGCGACGGCGTAGTGACGGGGTATGGCACGATTGATCAGCGCTTGGTTTACGTTTTCTCGCAGGATTTTACTATATATGGCGGCAGTCTAGGCCGTGCCCACGCCAATAAAATTATCAAACTGCAAGACCTGGCCCTAAAAAATGGCGCACCCATCATCGGCTTGAACGACTCCGGCGGGGCGCGGATTCAAGAAGGCGTGGTCAGCCTGGGCGGCTACGCCGATATCTTCTTACGCAATACGCTTAGCAGTGGCGTCATCCCCCAAATTTCGTGCATTCTCGGCCCCAGCGCCGGCGGCGCGGTTTACTCCCCGGCCATCACCGACTTTATTGTGATGGTCAAGGGCACCAGTTATATGTTTGTCACCGGGCCGGATGTGGTCAAATCGGTGACCCATGAAGAAGTAACGTTTGATGAGTTGGGCGGTGCAATGACCCACAATGAAATCAGTGGGGTGGCCCACTTTGCCGCCGAAAATGAGGAGCACGCCCTCTTCACTGTTCGCAACTTGCTCAATTATTTGCCGCGTAACAATATGGAAGACCCGCCGGCTATTGCCTGTCAGGATGATCCCCTGCGCACGGAAAATCTGCTGAACACAATTATTCCTGATAATGCCAATAAGCCCTACGACATGCACGAAGTAATTACTGCCATCGTGGATGATGGCAAATTTTTGGAAGTGCAGGAGCATTACGCCCGTAACGTGATTGTCGGTTTTGCCCGGCTCAATGGGCGCAGCGTGGGGATTGTGGCTAACCAACCGGCGGTGCTGGCCGGCGTGCTGGACATCAACGCCTCGACCAAAGCGGCCCGTTTTGTCCGCTTCTGTGATTGTTTCAACATTCCCCTGATTACTTTGGAAGATGTGCCGGGCTTTCTGCCGGGCTTAGCCCAAGAACAGGGCGGGATCATTCGCCATGGGGCCAAGCTGCTCTACGCTTTTGCCGAAGCTACGGTGCCCAAAATTACCGTGATTACCCGCAAAGCCTATGGCGGCGCTTACGATGTGATGAGCAGTAAGCATCTGCGGGGCGACATCAACCTGGCCTGGCCCACGGCTGAAATCGCGGTCATGGGGCCGGAAGGGGCAATCAATATCCTCTATCGCAAAGAATTGGCCGAAGCCGCAGACCCCGAGAACCTGCGGACACAATTGGTGCAGGAGTATCGCGATACGTTTGCCAACCCCTATGTTGCCGCCAGTTGGGGCTACCTTGACGATGTGATTGAACCGGGCCAGACCCGTCCTTACCTGATTAATGCTTTGGAGATGCTGCAAAACAAACGGGATGAGAATCCACCTAAAAAACATGGTAATATTCCGCTATGACAGGTAGCAGGGTAGCAGAGTAACAAGATAGCAGAGCAACAGAGCAGCAGTTTAATTTTTGTGACACCCCTGTTCCTGCTCTGTTACCATGGCTACCGGTGAGGATAGATTATGCTCAAGAAAGTTCTAGTAGCTAATCGAGGTGAAATTGCTGTCCGTATTGTGCGGGCATGCCAGGAGTTGGGGCTTGATGCGGTCGCGGTTTATTCCGAGGCTGACCGGATGGCCCCGCATGTCCGCATGGCCCAGGAAGCCTATACAATCGGCCCGGCCCAGGCAACGGAGAGCTATCTCCGGGGCGACCGCATGATTGAGGTGGCCAAAAAATCCGGCGCCGACAGCATCCATCCTGGTTATGGGTTTTTGGCTGAAAATGCCGATTTTGCCGAGGCAGTCATTGCGGCTAACCTGATCTGGGTGGGTCCGCCTCCGCAGGCGATTCGGTTGATGGGCGATAAAGTCATGGCCCGTTCGATAATGGCTCAAGCGGGCGTTCCCCTGGTGCCGGGTATCGGCAAATCGGGCCAAATGACCGACGCCGAACTTTTGGCCGCAGCCCCGCAAATTGGTTTTCCGCTGCTGGTGAAAGCGGCCGCAGGCGGCGGCGGCAAGGGTATGCGCAACGTTTACCGGGCCGAAGACCTGCCTGAAGCTATTCGCACCGCCCGCCGTGAGGCGCAGTCTGCCTTTGGCGATGACCGGGTTTATTTGGAAAAGTTTATTGAAAATGCCCGTCACATTGAAATCCAGCTTTTGGGTGATGAGCATGGAAATGTCATCCACCTGGGCGAACGAGAGTGCTCCATTCAGCGCCGCCACCAGAAACTGATTGAAGAAGCGCCGTCGCCAGTGGTGGATGAAGAGCTTCGCCAAAAAATGGGGGCGATTGCCGTGGCTGCGGCCAGGTCGGTCAACTACTGCTCGGCCGGAACCATGGAATTTGTGCTGGACAAGGACCGCAACTTTTACTTTTTAGAGATGAATACCCGCTTGCAGGTCGAGCACCCGGTCACGGAGATGGTTACGGGTGTGGATATTGTCAAAGAGATGCTGCGTATTGCTTCCGGGCGCAAGCTGCGCTATGAACAGGATGACATTCGGGTCAAAGGCTGGGCCATCGAGTGCCGGATTTTGGCCGAAGATCCCCGCAACAACTTTATGCCCTCGATTGGCCGCATTATCGGCCTGACCAACCCGACCGGGCCAGGCGTGCGCCTTGACAGCGGCATCTACTTTGGCTCAGAAGTGACGCCTTATTACGACTCCATGCTGGCCAAGCTCATTGTACTGGGTGAAACGCGCGGTGAAGCTATTTTGCGCATGCGCCGGGCGTTGGAAGAATTTCGGATCACCGGCCTGGCAACCACGATCCCTTTGCACATTCAATTGATGAACTCCACCCGTTTCCAGGCCGGGCAGTTTGATACCGGCTTTCTGGAGAACCACTTTAGTTTTAATCAAACATCCAACCCGGCCTCAATTCGGGTGGCGGCCGTGGCGGCGACGCTGATGGCCCACCAGCGCAATCAGCAGGCAATCTTGTTGCACCAGGGCGGCACCAGCCCGTGGCGTTTATATGGCCGGCGGGAGGCTCTGGACCGGCGGCTTAGGTAAGGCTAAGGCTGAGGCTAAGTGATATTAATCTTAGCCTTAGCCTCAATCGAGGATGAGCACATGAAATACATCACCACCGTTGGCGACGAACAGTTTACCATTGACATCAATCAGGATGGCCAGATCACCCTGAACGGCGAAATTATCAATGCTGAAATGCGCCAGATGCTGGATACGACCATGTATTCGATTATCATGGACAATGTTTCTCATGACCTCCGCATGAACGAAGGTGATGAGGTGTACATTGTGCAGCTTGGCGGCGAAATTTTCGAGGTTGTGGTTGAAGATGAACGAACCCGCCGCCTGGCCGGGCTTAAGAGCAGCCCGGGCGCCGTGACCGGCGAAGCTCTGGTCAAAGCCCCCATGCCCGGCGTGGTCGTTGAGATTCCGGTAGTGCAGGGGCAGGAGGTCAAACGGGGTGATATTGTGGTCATTTTCGAGTCAATGAAAATGCAAAATGAATTTAAAGCGCCTCGCGATGGCATGGTCCATGCCATCCGGGTAGCCCCCGGCGATAAAGTTGATCAAAATGCTATCCTACTAACAATTGCCTGAGGTTTTCAACCTCTCGTTCCCAAACTCCGTTCCCCACCTCTCGTTCCCAAACTCAGTTTGGGAACGAGGTAACGAGATAGGCACCTCCGTTAGGGAACCAAGTCCCCTCGCTTTTCTTTTATCAATAAACCTCCAAATATAACCGAAGTTTTGCGAATTACCCAACTAACAAAAGTTGTGTTATAATTTTGAATACCAGCGTTTGGGCCATCAGCCATTTTAAAAAATATGAGTCGGTAAGGTGTCCCATTGCAATTATTGAATGGGAAAGCTTTTTAGCCAGACAGGCAAATAAGCTTGGGCCTGGGTAAGTCTTTTGTTGATTTGGGAAAGTGGCTAAGTTATGGATGTAATCCAAGTATCACAGCCGAATAATATCCACTCGAATGCTCTAGGGAATACCTCAGCCTCGCCAGGGGAGGCTGGCGACCCAGATAAATTGGGCCGTGTCACTAAAGAGATCAAAGAAGTTACGACGCTGTATAATATTGGGGTGGCTGTTGGTTCCAGTTTAGATTTGAAAGAGGTGATTAAGACACTTTACAAAGAGAGCAGACGGCTGATTGATACCTCCAATTTTGCCATTGTCCTCTACGATGCCCTGACCGAAACCTTAACCTTCAGACTTATGGTTGACCAGGGCAAAGTCATCAAACCTATGACCGTCAAGCTTGCTGAGGACCGGGGGCTCACAGGCCGCGTGCTGACTTCCCAGGCTCCACTGCTGATCTCTGATTTTCCGCGAGCCAAAAACGGCAATTCCGACTCCAATCAGCCCGACAAATACATTCGCTCCTGGCTGGGCGTGCCGATCCTCAATCCTGTTGTAGAAAATGACAGCGCTCAGGGCGTGATTGCCACCTGGAGCTATAAACCCCACGCCTTCAACGATCATGACCTGTGGCTGCTGTCGGCGATTGCCACGCAGGCGGCGATTGCCATCCGCAATGCCCGCCTGTTTGAGTCTAGCCAGCGCCGGGCCGCGGAAATGGTCTTGCTCAACGATGTGGCCCGCACCCTTTCCTCTACCCTGCAATTGGACGAAGTTCTCACCCGGATTATGCAGCAGGTAGAGGGGATGCTCAATGTCGAAGCTGGCTCGCTGTTGTTAACCGATCCCGCGACTGGCGAATTGGTCTTTCAAATTGCCCTGGGCGATAAAGCCGATGAAGTCAAGCCTTTCCGTATCCCCCGCGGGCAGGGTATCGCCGGCGAAGTGGCTCTCACCGGCAATCCGTTGATGATTGCCAATGTGGATGAAGATAAACGTCACTTCAAAGTACTGGATCAGACGACCAACTTTTTGACTCGTAATATTCTGTGTGTGCCCTTGGTGCTGTACGATCAAATTATCGGCGTGCTGGAGGTCATGAACAAACGCGAGGGTAATTTTACCCAGAATGACCTGGAATTGCTCAGTTCGATTGCCTCTTATGCCGCCATTGCCATTCAAAATGCCCGCCTGCACCAGAGTGTGCTGGCCGAGCGGGATAAGGTCATCGAAGCCGAAGAAGAGGCCCGCAAGAAGTTAGCCCGCGATCTGCATGATGGTCCCACCCAGTTGGTCGCCGGTATTAAAATGAGCCTTGATTTTTCCAAAAAGGCCTTGGAAAAAGAGCCGTCCTTGCTACCCAAAGAGCTGGCCTATATGCAAGAGTTAGCCGACCGAGCTACCCACCAGATGCGGACCATGCTCTTTGAGCTGCGCCCGTTGGTCCTGGAAACGCAAGGGTTGGGCGCAGCGCTCCAGGTTTTTTTAGAGCGGCGGCAACAAGACATCACCGGGGAAACTCCCAAACTGGCGCTCAAAATTGAAACCAGCCATCCCGGCGGCGATATTTCGCGCCAGGACGGCAAGGTGGAGGCGGCGATTTTTGCCATTGTCCAGGAGACGGTCAATAACGCCATTAAGCATGCCCAGGCCAGAAATATCGTCGTTCAGCTTACCGAGACGGCTACGGCTGTTTATACGGTGATTAAAGACGATGGCAAAGGTTTTGATGTGGACCAGGTGATGAACAATTATGAACAGCGCGGCAGCTTGGGCATGATTAATTTGAAGGAACGAACCCAATTGATTGGGGGGGAATTAAGTATTCGTTCTGCGCCGGGCCACGGCACCCGGATCACCATTCAGGTCCCCAAAGAGGACTCCGAGCGCCTCAGAAAGCGTAATACCACCGGTACCCTCTCCCTCTCCGGCCGGTTGATGCAGACCGGCCAGTTTGGCCAATCTTAACGAAAGTTTGCTTGTGACCACCGCTCTCGACAAATTACGTACCTGGATAACCGCCGATGACCCCCGGATTGCTCTATCCGGGGTTATTTTTGTGGCCGTCGTCGCCGGGATTTTGGTGGGGGCGCTGTTTGGCGGCCTGGGGCCAATCATCGCGATGGGTCTTATCGGGGCGCTGGTTGTCGGTATTCTCATGCTCCGCAGCACTCAGGTAGGGCTGTCGGCCTTGATTACCCTCATCTGCCTGCTGCCGTATGGCGCGCTGCCCTTCACTATCGGCTTTCGCCCGACCTTTTTGGATTTGGCTCTGGGGGCGTTGTTTACAGTTTGGGGATTGCGCTTGATCACAGGCCGGCAGCGCACCTTTATCAGCTCACCGTTGGGCATGCTCGTCTTTATCTTTCAAGGCTGGGCGCTGTTTATTTTTATCTTTGGTTTGCGCTACAGTGGATTGAATGTCACCATTGCCCGCAACTTTTTGGAGGTACTGCTCTCGGTCAGCCTCTTTTTTCTGATTATCAACCAGGTCAAAACGGTCGAGGCGCTTAATCAAATCTCGTGGATTATCATGTGGGCGGGGGGCGTCGCCTCGGCGATAGGCATCTTCTTCTATTTTATTCCCGGCGATTGGGCCATCAGAATTTTGTCGCTGCTGCGCGTTTTTCAATACCCCACCGAAGGCATTCTGCGCTACATCGAGGACGACCCGGAGCAGCCCATGCGGGCCATCTCAACCTCGATTGACCCGAATGCCCTGGGCGGGCTGCTCGTCTTTTTGACGATTATCACCGTGGCTCACCTGTTAGCCGCCCGGCCGATTATGCCCCGCCGCTACCTCTGGCTCAACGCCGGCCTGATGCTGCTGACCCTCTATTTGACCTACTCGCGCGGCTCACTGCTGGGTGTGGTCGCCGGGCTGGGGCTGATGGCGCTACTCCGCTACCGCAAGCTGGTCTGGTTGATGCTTGTAGCAGCGGCTTTAGTCGCTCTTCTGCCCCAAACTCAGCTCTATGTGCAGCGTTTTATCGAGGGTATCCAGGGTACCGACTTGGCTACCCAGATGCGCTTTGGCGAATATAAAGACGCCTTCAACCTGATTGAGCGCTATCCGCTCACGGGGGTGGGCTTCTTCGGCACGCCTGATATAGATGTCTATGTCGGCGTTTCCAGCGTGTACCTGCTGCTGGCCCAGCAGATGGGGTTGATTGGAGTGGGATTATACCTCATCATAGGTCTAGTCTACTTAGGGATCGTTTTGGTTACGCTGTCTCGCCTGCCCAAAGGCGACCTGCTGGAAGCGCCGCTGCTGGGCTACGGCCTGGCGATTCTGGGGGCCATGGTCGGCGGGGTGTTTGATCACTTCTACTTTAACCTGACCTTTATTCACATTGTTGCCTTGTATTGGCTGACGATGGGGTTGGGGATGGCAGGAGTGCTGCTCGCCAATCAATTCTTAAAGTTCAATCCCCCAAATACGCTACCATTCGAATCTCGTTCCGTCCCGGCGCGGCGATAACTTCGACCTCATCCACCAAATTTTTGATCAAGAACAGCCCCCAGCCGCGATGATCCTCCCGCTCCTGGCGCACCGCCGGTATCTGAGGAATGGGGCGATGCCCCTGATCCACCACATTCAAAACTAACGCATTTTCTTGAACAGCTAACCCAATCCATACGCTCAATTCGGCATTGAGCTGATTGCCGTGTTCGATAGCATTGGTGACAGCTTCGGCAATGGCCGTTTTCAAGCAATCAATGCGGCTGGCGCTCAAGCCAAGCTGTTGCGCTACGGCTGCTACGGCTAACATGGCAAATTTTTCATAGCCTAATTCGCTGGGTAAGCAAATCTTCATCACTACAGTTTCCCTCGCAGATATTTATTTGTCACTGTGATTTAGTTCACAATTTAACAGGATTATACTGCGAAACCCCGTCCCGGTTATCAGCCTCGATGTTGATTTAACCTCCATAAAAAAGACCGTCTCCAGGACGGTTCTTCTCCACATTTTTTTTAGCAGTTCACTCAAATGTTGTAGGCAAGCCTTACCCCAGCGGCAACTCCACCCAAAAGACACTGCCCTGGCCAGGGGTGCTCTCCACCCACACCCGCCCATTGTGCGCCTCGACCACTGCTTTGACCAAAAACAGGCCCAGACCCGTGCCCGGCGTCTGGCGGGTTAGCCGGTTGTCCACCCGGTGAAATCGCTCAAAAATCCGCTCCTGATCGCCGGGGGAAATGCCGATGCCTTTATCGCTCACGTACAGGCGTAAGGTGTTGTTTTCGCCCACTATCCCCCCGACTCTAATCAGCCCCCCTCCTGGGCTGTACTTGATGGCATTGCCGATGAGATTGGTCAGCACTTCCTGCAAGCGTTCATAATCACCCTGAATGGCCGGGAAATCCTCAGGAAACTCCAGGGCAAAGGTGTGTTTATCCGTTGTAGTCTGCAATTTATCCACAATGTTGCGGGCCATATCGGACAGGTCCACCATCCCCAGCCGCAGTTTCACCCCGCCGGCCTGTAAGCGGCTGGCTTCCAGTAGATTGTTAATCAGTTGATCCAGCCGGTCGGCTTCCTCCTCGATGGCCGCCAGGCCCTCGGCCAGCGTCTCCTTATCCCAATCGGCGTCTTCACGAGCCAGCGTGTCGGCATAGCCCTTGATGATACTCACCGGCGTCTTCAACTCGTGCGAAATCACGGAGAGCAGGGTTTGTTTGAGTTCGTCCGCCTCGCGCAGCCGGGTCACATCACGCACATTGGCAATGATCTGCACAATCTTTCCTTCTTCATTGAATTGGGGGGAGTAGTTATCGGCCAGGGTAATGGCCAGGCCATCGGCGCGGTGATGGATGCCTTCGGCGTAGAGCCGGCCATCGGTGGGAGGATGAACCAGGGGACAGGCGGTGTGGCACACGCTCACCCCCTGCGGCGTGCGTAAATTCAAAACAGCATAGCAAGGACGGCCAATCGCCTCTGCCGCCGGGATACCTGTCATATTGACCAGGGCCTTGTTCCAGGTTTGGATGATACGGTAGGGGTTAATCATCATCACCCCATCGCCGCTGTTTTCGATGATGGCGTCAAGGCGTTCGCGTTCGGCGCTGACCTGCTGGTAGAGGCGGGCATTTTGCACGGCGATAGCCGCTTGGTCGGCAAAGGCGCTTAACACCTGGCGATCATTACTGCCAAAGGCTGCCCCACGGGTACGAAAAATAAAGATATGGCCGATGGCCTCGCCGCCGATATCCAGCGGCAGAGCCACCACCTGCCGCAGCGGCACTCCGGCCGCTTTTGAAGCTAACGCCAGCCGCAGCGACATATCAGAGATAGCGCCGCGATTCTCCTCCGACTCGAGGTCGCGCCAGAGAGGTTCAAAGAGAGGGACGGCCTGGAGGGGCAGACCAATGCTGGCGTGCGGGGAAAATGTGCCATCGTCCCGGCGCAGCGTAATCAGCCCGGCCTGGCCCGCCAGCAACTCGACGGCGCTGCGCAGGGTTAATTCGAGCAGCGCCGATAAATCAAGCCGAGCGCTCATCGCTCGGCTGATTTCCAACAAATATTCTCGTTGGCGTAAGCGAAAATCCGGTAACATAAAAATATGCAGGACAAGTTGCCAACTTGTCCCCCCGGACAAGATAACATCTTGTCCTACAATATTAGCCGCCGGTGAGTGAGGTAAGAATGTAGAAGACCAGGCCGCCGCCTAGGGCCATTACCACGACTGACAGGGCCAGCCCTACGGCCACCAGGATAAAGGTGGGTGTTTCCCCGGTATCAGCCGAGTCCATCTCCATGGCATGCTCGCTGATCAACGTGGGTTCTTCCTCATCCTCAGCATAGACATCCTCCGTTCGCGGGGGCGGCGTTTGTATTTGAAAGGCCTCCCGCAGCGGGTCGGCCTGAGGCTCCAAACTGCGCAGCCCTTCGCGGGCAGTCCGGTTTTGTTTGTTGATTTTGAGGACATTTTCGTAACAGATGCGCTTGTCCTCAGTGTCTGTCAATACGTCGGCCAGCCCCAGCCAGGCATCCTCCGAGCGAGGATTCTCTTGCAAAATCGCCTCATAGATGAGGCGAGCTTGTTGAAAATTACCTTGGTTTATGGCATTTCTGCCGTCATCAAGCGTTGGCATAGGTGTTCACCCTCTCAATTTACATAACTTATCTCAATTTTATCACGCCTGACCTGTTTTGTACAGTTAGAGTAATTATACCATATTTTGCTTATTTTTCCGAAGACTCCCGGCTTCGGCATACAGCTTAGGTGATTACCGCCGCCCACCCGACATAGACCGCCAGCGGTCGGCCAGGCTGAGCGATTGGGTGGCCTCGCGCATCAACGCCTTGGCCGAGGGTTTGGCCCAGGAAGGGGTGGGTACATTATAATCAAAATCGGGTAAAATTTTACGCTCGATCTTGTAACCCAAGGCATGCTCAATTCGATGAATCAGCGCCTCATCGTCCGGCGTGACCAGGGTAATAGCATCGCCGTCGGCTTCGGCGCGGGCGGTGCGGCCAATTCGGTGCACATAATCTTCGGGATGCTCCGGCACGTCGTAGTTGATGACATGGGAGATACCCTCCACATCCAGCCCCCGCGCGGCAATGTTGGTGGCCAATAAAACCTGGTATCTGCCCGAACGAAAGCCTTCCAGGGCCGCGATGCGCTCCCGCTGCTGGAAATCCCCGTGGATGCAGGCGACCGCAATTTTCGCCTGGCGCAGTTGGCGGGTCACAATATCGGCTTCTTGCTTGGTGGCGGTGAAAACCAGCATACTGTTGACCTCCATCTGCTCCAACAGGGCCGTAAGCAATTCCGTTTTGAGATGTTTGGGCACGGGATAGAGGGCCTGGCGAATTGCTTCCGGCGGGTGGGCCGCGCCAATCTCAATTTTGAGCGGGTCCTGCTGAAATTGGTGGGTCAAGGCCAAAACCGGGGCCGGCATGGTAGCCGAAAAGAGCATTGTCTGGCGCTGGCGGGGCATTCCGCTAATGATCTGGCGGATGTCGGGCAAAAAGCCCATATCGAGCATCCGGTCGGCTTCGTCAAGCACCAAAATCTGGACATCTTTGAAGGTAATATTTTTGCGCTGGACATGATCCAGCAGGCGGCCCGGCGTCGCTACGACCACGTCTGCCCCCCGGCGCAGCTTGTCCGTCTGCTGGCTTAACCTGGCTCCGCCGTAAATGGGTACAACCCGCAAGGGCGTACGCTCAGCCAACTTCCGAGCCTGCTCGGTCACTTGAATGACCAGTTCGCGGGTGGGAGCAAGGACGATCAGACGAGGATTTTTAGTTTTGGTTGTTGAGTCTTGCAGCAGCCGCTCCAGCGCCGGGAGCAAAAATGCGACCGTTTTGCCGGTACCGGTCTGGGCGCAGCCGATCAGATCGCGGCCTTCCAGGCCGGGGGGAATAGCCTGAACCTGGATGGGTGTCATCTCCTCAAAGCCCAGGGTGGCAATGGCTTTTTGCAGGGACTCGCTTAAATTTATTTCGTTAAAACGCATAAAACTCCTGATGAAATCGGGTATATTTATGAAAAACCGCCCCGAAACAAAAACCATCGGAGCGGTGAGTGAAGCCAAACCGATCTGCTTACATAAGAAGTTATACCCCATCTGCCGTTTCCTGTCAAGCGGCTTGATTTCGCCGGGCTTTCTTATACAATAATGGGTTACAGTCGGTTAGGCTCAAAAAGGTAAGGTGGTTCGGAAATTATGGATTATGCTGTTGAAATTTGGCGGGTTTGGTCGGTGCTGTCGTGGTGGCTCAGCATTGTGGCGCTGGTGTACGGGGTAACGGTTGTCACTTTTATAGTGCTGGAAAATCGCAGCCCGCAATTGACTTTTGCCTGGCTGCTGCTCTTCTTTGGCCTTCCGGTGCTGGGGGTGATTATTTACCTGATGTTTGGCCGGGATCACTGGGCCTTTAGCCGCGAAAATAAGCTGCTCCGGCAGGAACTGCGCCACATAGTTAAATCCAATGATCACCTGGCTCAATGGGCCGCCGAGCAAAAGGCCGAGATCGAGAAGCTGAAACAGATCGGGCCTCCGGTTTATGGTCGGGTGCTGGACCTGCTGCGCCGCAATGCTGCCGCCTCGCTTTTTCCGTGCAACAGCCTGGAAATTTTACAGAATGGCTGTGAGAAATTCCCGCGCCTGATCGAAGATATGCGGGGGGCCCGGCACTCGATCCACCTGGAGTATTATGAGTGGGGTTCCGACAGCATGATGGAGGAAATCAACCACCTTCTTTTGCAGAAGGTCAAAGAGGGGGTTGAAGTGCGGCTGATGTATGACCCCGTCGGCAGCATCTTTAGGCTGAAAGGGCGCGATATCCGCAAGATGAATGCCGGGGGCGTCAAGATGGTGCCTTACTCGCCGCTGTATTATATTCACACCATCAGCTACCGCAATCATCGCAAAATTGCCGTGATTGATGGCTGCATCGGCTATACCGGCGGCATGAACATGGCCGAGATGTATCTCAAAGGGCCAAGTGAAGGGAATTTCACCGGCTGGCGCGATACCCACGTGCGCTTCACCGGCCAGGCGGTCTGGGGCTTGCAGGCCAGTTTTATTATCCAGTGGTTCAATACTACCCGCGAATTACTGGCCGACTCAGCTTATTTTCCGCCCCTGCCCGAAACGCCGGGCTATTTGCCCCTGCAAATCGTCAACTCCGGCCCGGACTCCCAATGGAAAGCCATCCGGCAGTTGTACTTTGCCATGATTACCGCCGCGCAACATCACGTTTACATCCAGTCGCCTTTTTTTATTTTGGACGAAAGTCTGGCCGAGGCGCTCAGCGGCGCGGCCCGGGCCGGGATTGACGTCAAGGTCATGCTGGCCCCCAACGGACCGGACGGTTATTTTGCCTACCGGGCCGGCTTTACCTACGCGGCCAACATGGCTGCCGCCGGGGTGCAGATATTTTACTACCAGGGCGACTACTTCCATTGTAAAACGATCAATATTGACTCGGTTCTGTGCTCTATCGGCTCGGCCAATATGGATATTCGCAGTTTCACCATCAATTATGAGTTGAACCTGGTTATTTACGATGAAAAAACGGCCAAAAAATTGGCGGAGGATTTTATCAAAGATTTAACCCACTGCCAGGAATTTAAACTGAAAGCCTACAAGCAGAGCAATATTTTTGGCCGGGTCCGCGACTCGGTCTTTCGGCTGGCTTCGCCGTTGTTGTAAACCACCCAGTAAGCGTAATCCCCTAAAAATATAGTAGAATACATTATTGCTGAATTATAGAAATGGGATTAAACTAAGAGTAGTCTTGTACCTCCCAATTTCATTATTCAGGCAAGCGTTAGTTTATTGTCAGTCCGGGTTCCAAATATCTGTTTTAAGGAGACAAAAATGAATCTTAGTGCAGCCGATATTAGCAATCTGACCAGCCAGTTGGTCAAAGCAGTGGCTCAGCGAGCCGGTTTAACCGAAGATCAATCTCGTAGAGCAATTGTAGCCGCTTTTGAGGTTCTCAAAGAGCAATTGCCGGCCTCTGCGGCCAGCGACGTTGACACCTTTGTGAAGGGTGGCGGCGACGTGGATGGGGCAATCCAGTGGTTCCTGAACCTGGTTGGCAAAAAATAGCAACCGGAGCCACCCTCATTCGAGGCTTGATGGTGGCTCTCTCAAGCGGACAGCTCATCTGAGCTGCGGTTCACTCTAAAAATCTGAATGGGGAACTCGTTAGAACTCTTTGGGCTGGTAAACTTGGGAGTTTGGGCGAGTTCTTCTTTTTTGAATTTCTGGAAGGCATGAATCGTTACAAAATTTCAGAAGTCTTAAACATGAGGAAGCCATGTTAAAAGAATTTAGAGATTTTATCAACCGGGGTAATGTTCTTGATCTGGCGGTGGCGGTAATTATCGGCGCAGCCTTCACCGGTATCGTCAACTCGCTGGTGAATGATATTATTACCCCCATCCTCGGCATCTTGTTGGGAGGCGTCAATTTCGCCGGTTTGTCTATCACCGTTGGCGAGGCGGTCATTAATTACGGCAACTTCATCCAGGCCATTATCAACTTCTTAATTGTCGCCTGGGTTATTTTCTTGATTGTGCGCAGCATTAATCAATTACAGAAAAAGCGGCAGCCCATCGAAGAAGTAGCCCCGCCCCCACCTCCCGAACCTCCGGCAGAGGTAAAGCTCTTGACCGAAATTCGCGATCTGTTGAAAGAGCAGGTTAACGGATGATTTGTTTTCTAGTTCCCAAACTGCGCGTCGGTTTGGGAACTATATTTTTTTAGCATCAACCGCAGCAGAGGAGGAGGAAAAATGAATTATCTTTTTTGGATTTTAGTCGGTATCATTATTGGCTGGGTCATCGAGTGGGTCATTGATTGGCTCTTTTGGCGCAAGCCCGATGGCCGGACGCAGGAAAAGTTAGCCGCGGCCGAAGCAGAGAACCGGCGGTTGCAGGCGCAGTTGGCCGGGAGTCAACAGAAGCCAGATGGACTCGATCAGGCCAGCGATATCTGCCAGGCCAAACTAGCCTATGCCGAAACAACGGTGGAGCGCCTCCGGGCCGAACTCAACACCATCTCCAGCCAGGCGCCTCAGGAAGAGGACCTTTTCGAGCGGATCAAGGGGATCTGGTCCGGCTTCGCCGAGCGCCTCCACGACGGTGGTATTTTTACCTTTGCCCAACTGGCAGAAACCAAGCCCGAACGGCTGCGGGAAATTGTTCAGCCGGAGGAGTGGCATGAAATCCAGCCGGATGGTTGGTCTGTTCAGGCCAGAGAGTTTGCCCGGGAAAAAGCCGAGGCTTCGGAACGCATCCTGGCTGAACATCGCGAGCGGGAGCAGTTGCAGGAACGCCTGGCCGAGTTGGAAGCTGACAATGGCCGGCTGCAGGCGCTGGCGGCAGGCGGCGTGGGGATTGGCCTGGCCGAGGTTGAAGCGCCAGCCCGCCAAGCCGACCTGACTGATCTGGAGGCTACCCTTGTCCACCGGCCTGTTCGCCCTGACCCGCTGGTGGACATCGAAGGGATTGGGCCGGTTTATGCTCAGCGCCTCAACGAAGCCGGTATCTTTTCCTTCCGCCAGTTGGCCGAGCAGACACCGGAACGGTTGCGAGAAATTATCAACCCGGAATCGTGGCAAAAAATTGACGCCGCCGATTGGATTGCCCAGGCCAAAGCGATGGCCGATCCCGACCCGCTGGAGGATATTGTGGGGATTGGGGAGACCTATGCCCACCGGCTGAACAGAGCCGGCATCTACACCTTTGCCCAGTTGGCCGCCCTTAGCCCGGAACGGATCGAGCAGATTGTCGAGGTAGAAGAGCCGCAGATGATTGATGCCAGAAGCTGGGTTGCTCAGGCCAGGGGATTTGCCTTCAAAAAGACTCAGGCTACCCGCGCGTTGGGCAGCCGGGCCGTGCCCCAGGATGAAGATCCGCTGGTGGATATTGATGGCATCGGGCCGGTTTACGCAGAACGGCTGAAACGAGCCGGGATAGTCTCGTTTTGGCAACTGGCGAATATGACCCCGGAGCAGGTGCGGGAGATTGTCGGACCGGAAGAATGGCAAAAAATTGACGCGGCCAGTTGGATTGCCCAGGCCAAAGTCATGGCCTCGCCGGACAAGCTGGAGGACATCACCGGCATTGGCGTTGTCTTTGCCAGGCGGTTAAATGAGGCTGGAATTTACACCTTCGCCCAACTGGCCGAGCAAACCCCAGAGCGGCTGCGGGAAATTATCAAACCGGAATCGTGGCAGAAAATCGAGCCGGAGAAGTGGGTCGCCGAGGCCAGGGAATTTGCCGCTCAGAAGAGTGACCGCTCTGCCGCAGGAGCGTAATCTATGAAGCAGTATCGTACGGCTGGAGAGATTAAAAAGTTTGATATTTTCAAGGGGATCACTTTCCTCATTCTGGTCATACTGCTCTTTTTGACCTGGTTCTTGCTGCCGCCTGCGGAAAATCCGCCGGTTGTAGCTCAGGCCACCAGCGAGCCAACCGCTACGACCGCCCCCCCTGCGACTCCGCCGCCAACGACGGCCCCCCAACCAACGGCGACGACTGCCCCCACCGAGCCGCCGCCGACCGCAACTCCAGAACCAACGGCGACCACTGCCCCGGCGACGGTTGAAGCCACGGCTGAACCCGAAATTGCTGCGCCCGTGGTCAACCTTCCCGGCGGCGAAGTGACGCCGGGCCAGGTCGCTCTCACCGGCACAGGGGAGCCGGGGTCAGAGGTAGAAATTGTGATTGATGGCCAGGTGGTCGGGAAAACGACAGTTGGCAGCGACGGTACGTGGAGCTATACCGCCGATTTGCCTGAGGCGGGTGACTATCAGATTAGCGTCCAAAATGTTGATGCGGATGGTCAGGTGATCGCCGCCGCTGAACCGGCCGCCCTGACCTTAACGGCGCCCCCCGCCACAGCGCCAACCCTGGACCAACCGAGTGGGGAGCTAACCGCCGGGCCGGTCACATTGACCGGCAGTGGGGAACCGGGTTCCCAGGTCGAAGTGATAGTGGATGGCCAGGTGGTCGGCAAAGCGACCGTAGGCGACGACGGCAATTGGGACTTGGACACGGAGCTAAGTCGGGCGGGTGATTACGAGATCACTGTGCAAAGCGTGGATGCCGACGGGCAAGTTTTGGCCGCCTCTGAAACGGTCAATTGGACAGTGGCTGCGGTGGAAGAGACGGTCCCGCCCACTCTCGATCTGCCTGGCGGTGGTTTGACCGGCGGGCCAGTAACTCTAAGCGGGACTGGTGAGCCGGGGTCAGAGGTAGAAATTGTGATTGATGGCCAGGTGGTCGGAAAGACGACGATTGGCAGCGACGGTACGTGGAGTTACACCGCCGATTTGCCTGAGTCGGGTGACTATCAGATCAGTGTCCAAAACGTGGATGCCGCCGGTAAAGTATTGGCTGCCTCTGAACCCACCGCTCTGACAGTAGTAGCCCCGCCAACCCTGGACCAACCGAGTGGGGAGCTAACCGCCGGGCCGGTCACATTGACCGGCAGCGGGGAACCGGGTTCCCAGGTTGAGGTTATGATTGATGGTCAGGTGGTCGGCAAAGCGACCGTAGGGGACGATGGCACGTGGAGTTTGGCCGCAGAGCTAAGTCGGGCGGGTGATTACGAGATCACTGTGCAAAGCGTTGATGCCGACGGGCAAGTTTTGGCCGCCTCTGAAACGGTCAATTGGACGGTGGCTGCGGCGCCAATAGAGGAGGAGAAAGGTCAAGCCTATATCGTCCAGGCGGACGACTGGCTGAGCAAACTGGCTCTCAAATTCTACAATGATATGATGGAGTACCCGGTCATTGTCGAGGCGACCAACGCCAAAGCCAAAGACGACAGCAGTTTTACGGTCATCACCAATCCTGACCTGATCGAAATCGGCCAAAAATTGTGGATTCCTGACGCTGCGCCGTAGGAGGTGGGGCAGGTCTCGCACCTGCCCCTAACTGTTTAAGCCGGTCTCATACTTCCAGGCACCTGATGTAATTGACCGGCAGGTGACACAGTCCGGCGTCGGCGCTGACCTGGCTGGCTTGAAGATCACCCAGGTGGTGTAACTCGCCGACATGCTCGTAATTAACGACCAGCGGAATATCGGGCGGAAGCCCAGGCACAAGATCTACCCCGTTGACAATGCGGTATGTTTGGGGAACGTGCTTATTGTAGAACTTGGCAAAGGCTTCATTTCCAACTTTGGGCGATCCAAAGGTATAGACGCTGACCACCTTATCGGGCAAATTGTACTTAACATCCAGCGCGCACAGGGTTGCCAGCGCGCCGCCCAGGCTGTGCCCGGTGCAGATGATTTGCTTATGGGCTGTCTCTTGAGCTACCTTAAACATCGCCTCACGAACCGAGTTATAGGCTTCAATAAAGCCATGATGAACTTTGAGGGTTGTGTTGCCCTTTTCCCCGTAGGCAAAATCGGCCGGCAAAAATTTTAGATCACGGATCCAATCGGCAATGCCGGTTTCTTCGGAGCCGCGAAAGGCCAGGATAAGCGTGTTGCCAAAGGCCGTCCCAAAGATGCCCTGGGTATCGGTTCCGGCGTTTTCAAAGCGGCCCAGTAGTTGGAAATCTTTCATATCAAAGCCCCGGCCATAGGCGGCATGGGCAATGCGGATACACAACATCGCTGTTTTTTTATCCATACTTCCCTCTTTGGATTCGCTTGATTGGTTAAGGTTATTATAATCAGAAAACTGGTCCTATTTTAGTGCGATTCGGCTTGAAAGTAAACTATTTGAGGCTGGAATAATGACGCGCAACTGGTATCAACTCCCCCTTGATGAGGTTTTGCAGCAGCTCAACACGGATGCCATCACGGGTTTAACCCAGGCCGAGGCGAGTCGCCGTCTGGAACAGTATGGCCCCAATGCCCTGATCGAGCAGGGCCTGAAAAGTCCCTGGAAAATCCTGCTGGAACAGTTGACCAATGTAATGACGATAATCCTCATCATCGCGGCCATTATCTCCTTCTTTTTGGGCGATTGGCTGGATGCCGGGGTCATCCTGGCTATTGTCGTGCTCAATGCGGCCTTGGGCTTTCGCCAGGAGTACAAAGCCGAGCAGTCAATGGCCGCCCTGAAGCAACTGGCCGTGCCGGTGGTTAAGGTCCGCCGGGAGGGCCAGGTCCAAGAAATCTCCTCGCGCGATTTGGTTCCCGGTGATGTGGTGCTGCTGGAGACAGGTAATAAAGTTCCCGCCGATGGCCGCCTGTTGGAAAGCGCTAACCTGCGGCTGGAAGAAGCAGCCCTGACCGGTGAGTCAGAGGCAGTGGAAAAAGACGCCGCGGCGGTGTACCAGACCGAAGAGAGTTTGGGCGACCGGCGCAACATGGTTTATATGGGCACGGCAGTCAGTTACGGGCACGGCCAGGTCGCCATTACCACGACCGGGATGCAGACCGAACTGGGTCACATTGCCAATTTGATCCAAACGGTCGAGCAAGAGCCGACCCCGCTGCAACAGCGTCTGAACCGGCTGGGGGTAGTGCTGGCGGTAGTGGCCCTGGTCATTGTTGGGGTGATTTTTGGGCTGGGCTTGCTGCGGGGCGAAGCGTTGAGCGAGGTCTTCCTGACCGCAGTCAGCCTGGCCGTCGCCGCTGTACCGGAGGGTCTGGCGGCGGTGGTTACCGTAGCGCTATCAATGGGTGCGCAGCGGATGCTGCAACGACACGCGCTCATCCGCAAGCTGCCGGCGGTGGAAACCCTCGGCTCGGTGACGGTGATCTGCTCCGACAAGACCGGCACCCTGACTCAGAACAAGATGACCGTGACCGTGCTCGACATTGCCAACCACCACATTGACCTGATCGAACGGTTGGATGGGGCGGGTTGGGAGGTTGCCAGGTTCGACGGACAAATGGCTGCCCCGGCCATCCAGCCGACGCTCGACCTGCTGCTGGTGGGCGGTGCGCTGTGCAACGACGCCGTGCTGCAAACCGATCCCCAGAAGCCTGACGCCTACCACGTGGTCGGCGACTCGACCGAGGGGGCGCTGCTGCTGGCCGCCGCCGAGTTTGGGCTGCTCAAAAGCGACCTGGACCGGCTCCTCCCCCGTGTGGCCGAATTGCCCTTCGAGTCGGTGCGCAAGCGGATGACGACGGTCCATCGCCGCCCCTCATCTGACCAGGATTTACCCGTCCGCCTGGCCGAGGTGTGGGCCAGAAGACCGCGTCCCGAAGCGGCCTACGTAGCCTTTACCAAGGGTGCGATTGACGGCTTGCTGGGCCTTGCTTCCCAGGTCTGGGTAGAGGGTCGCCTGGAACCGCTGGACGAGACCTGGCGGCAGCGCTTGCTGGCGGCCCACGACCAGTTGGCCCAAAACGGCATGCGGGTCCTGGGGGTGGGCCTGCGGCCCCTGGACGCCGTTCCGGCAGAACTTACCACCACAACCCTGGAGCACGATCTGATTTTGCTGGGCATGTTTGGCATGATTGACCCGCCCCGGCCCGAAGTCAAGCAGGCTATTGCCACCTGCCGCAGCGCCGGCATTCGCCCGGTCATGATTACTGGCGACCATCCCCTGACCGCCCGCTACATTGCCTCCGAATTAGGCATCAGCCAGGGCGACCGCTTCTTGACCGGCCAGGAATTGGACCGTCTCTCCCTGGAGCAACTGGCTGAGACAGCCAGCGATGTGTCGGTGTTTGCCCGGGTGGCCCCTGAGCACAAACTGAACCTGGTCGAGGTCTACCAACAACAGAACCATATTGTCGCCATGACCGGCGACGGGGTCAACGATGCTCCGGCCTTGAAAAAGGCCGACATCGGCGTGGCCATGGGCATTACCGGCACCGATGTGGCCAAGGAGGCCGCCGACATGGTCTTGCTGGACGACAACTTTGCCACCATCGTCGCTGCCGTGGAAGAAGGCCGCACCATTTTCGACAACATCCGCAAATTTATCGCCTACCTGTTGAGCTGCAACTCCAGCGAGTTGGGGGTCATGCTGCTGGGGCCGCTGCTGGGCACGCCCCTGCCGTTGCTGCCCTTGCAGATTTTGTGGATGAACCTGGTCACCGATGGCCTGCCCGCCCTGGCCTTGAGCGTCGAACCGGCCGAGCGGAACATTATGCGCCGCCCGCCCCGCTCGACGACGGGGGATATTTTCAGTCCAGATATGGTCCGCACAATAATTGGCATGGGACTGGTGATGACCCTGGTGGCGTTGGGCGTGGGCTATTTTTACTGGCAGGCCGGGCAGCCCACTTGGCAAACGATGACCTTTACCGTCTTGGTGATGTCGCAGGTTTTCTTTGCCCTGGCCGTCCGTTCCGAGCGCGACTCGCTTTTTACAATTGGGCTAGGCTCAAACCGGGCCATGGTCGGGGCGCTGCTTTCGACCTTCTTGTTACAACTGGCCGTGATTTACGTTCCCTTCCTGCAGCCCATTTTTAAAACCACCCCGTTATCCATCCAGGATTTGGCTCTCAGCCTGGGTTTGAGCACCATCGTTTTGTGGGTGTCTGAAGTGGCAAAGTTCATCGGGCGACAACGTGAAAGGAGTTAATAGATGTTGCCGTTGAGAGACATGAATCCAACCCGCCGCTTTCCTATCCTCACCTACCTGCTGATCCTGCTCAATGTCCTGGTTTTCCTGTGGGAACTGAGCCTTTCACCCGCCGCCCTCGACGCTGCCCTGACTGACCTCTCGGTAGTTCCGGCCAATGTTTCCCGGAATCTCCTCTCGCTGGAGACCATTTTGGATGTCATCCGCAGCATGTTCTTTCACGCGGGCTGGGGGCATTTGTTGAGTAACATGCTCTACTTATACCTCTTCGGCGATAATGTCGAGGATCGGTTAGGGCGGATCTTGTACTTGGTGCTTTATTTGGCCAGCGGTTTTGCCGCCGCTTTTGCCCAAGTTGTCATTGACCCAACCTCGCCGATTGTGTTGGTGGGTGCGAGTGGAGCCATTTCCGGGGTATTGGGCAGCTATCTAGTCCTTTTTCCCGGCGTGCGGGTGCGGGGAATTGTCCCCCTGTTCTACATTGGCATGTGGTCCG
Organism: Anaerolineales bacterium; assembly: GCA_015075185.1. Classification (GTDB taxonomy): domain Bacteria; phylum Chloroflexota; class Anaerolineae; order 4572-78; family J111; genus DSQQ01. The sequence goes on from JABTUW010000002.1 coordinate 877,860, forward strand.
AGTGGCCAGCCTGGCTCGTCATTGGTCTGTGGTTTGTGGTCCAACTATTTAACGGCGTGGCCTCTCTGGGGGCCGCGTCTGCCGGTGGGGTAGCCTTTTTTGCCCACATCGGCGGTTTTGTCCTGGGCATGATTCTGACCTGGATCCTGATGCTCTTTGTGCCCCAACCTCCCCGTGACTACCGGCAGCAGATGCTTTACGAGCGGGCCAGGCGATATCCTTATTGATGACGGCAAAAATTTTGGAAAAAGATGATCTCATGACTATCCTGGCTCTGATCCCTGCTTATAACGAGTCGCTCCACATCGCCGGTGTGGTGGCCGGTGCCCTTGTTCACCTACCGGTGCTGGTGGTGGATGATGGCTCAACTGACGACACGGCCGCCCAGGCCCAGGCTGCTGGCGCAACCGTCTTAATCCAGAACCCTAACCAGGGCAAAGGCGCGGCGCTGCAGGCCGGATTTCGTTGGGCTATGGCCGAAGGGTATGAGGCCGTGATTACCCTCGATGCCGACGGCCAGCACAACCCGGTGGAGCTTCCCAAGTTTATCCAGGCTTACCAAACCCCGCCGGCCGATCTTATCATCGGCCGGCGGGATTTTAGCCAGATGCCGCCCGTGCGCCGCCTGGCCAATTGGTTAGGCGGCCTGGGCTATTCCTGGGCCGTAGGGCAGCGCATCTTTGATAATCAATCCGGCTACCGGCTGATTAGCCGTCGCCTGCTGGCCGCGCTGCTTGACCGGAATTTGGAACGGGGTTTTGAGTATGAAGTCGAGATGATTACAATTTGTGTACGGCGTGGTTTTAAGTTGGCCTGGGTGCCAATCCAAACTATTTACGCCGGTGAAGCGAGCCATATCCAGCCGGTGCAGCACACCAAAAATTTTTTGCGCCTGCTGTGGCGCACCCGGCAAATGCGTTGAGATGAGTCAAGTGGAGCGCGAAAAGTCAATCAACGATCATATCTTTAAGTGGCTGGGCTACGGCCTGATCATCATGCTTGTCCTGTCCCTCCTGTGGGCCAGCCGCCAGCAACTGCTCGACCTGCTCCACTTCTTCCGCGACCGGGAGGCAGTCACGGCTTATCTTGAGCCGCTCGGCTGGTGGGGGCCGCTGTTATACCTAGTTATTGTCACCTTCCAGGTGTTAACGGCGACCATCCCCGGCCACGCCCTGATGATCGCCGCCGCTTATTTGTATGGTTTTCCCCTCGGCCTGGCCCTCAATACCTTGGGGGGCGTAGGGGCCAGCCAGTTGGCTTTTGTCATCGCCCGGCGGGCCGGCCTGCCCTGGGTCAGTCGCGTTTTACCCCAACCCCTTTTGCAGCGCTGGCATCACATCGTCAAGCGGCAGGGCTTCTTCTTTTTCCTGACCTGCTTTTGGCTGCCCATTGTGCCTCATAACGCCACCAACTACCTGGGTGGACTGAGTTTGATCTCTTTTTGGCGCTTCTGGTGGGCCAACTTTCTGGGCCGCCTGCCGGGCATGGTGATTGTTACCTTGATTGGCGCGTATGGCCTGGAACTTTCCTGGCGGCAGTGGACCCTCATTGGCGCGGCTGGACTGCTGTTCATTGCCGGCGGCCACTACCTCGCGGCGAAAATTCAGCGCCTCTTCCCCTGAGTCTGCCCTTTTCCTAAATAACCTCAGTTCGGAATTAGCTCGAAAATCATCCTGAGTAGGGCGTAAGCCTGTATCGAAGGGTGATTTTCGGCAAATGATCGCATCCTGAGTAGCCTGGAACGAAGTGAAAGGCGTAGCGAAGGGTGCGATTTTGAGGCAAAAACTCTTCATTCTGCTTTGCGAACCCCCTGTTGCATGTTATACTCGGCGCTTGGAGTGCCTTTGATGAAATTAACCTTTCGTATAACCATATTGCTCTCGACCCTCTTCCTTCTGGTAAAACTACCCTCAGCCTCTGCTCAGGAGGGGCCGCTGGTGCTGGCCTTCTACTATGCCTGGTTTGACCAGAATACGTGGAGCTCCGGCCAATCGGCGGACACGCCGGCCGAGCCGTATAATTCGTCCGACCGGGTGACCATCGAGCGGCAGGTGACGCAGGCGCAGAGCGCCGGGATTGACGCCTTTGTCCAGTCCTGGTACGGGCCACAGGAGGCTGGCAACCAGACCGAAACCAATTTCCGCACCCTGCTGGATGTGGCCCAGGCCAGAGGTTTCAAAGCCGCCGTTGATCTGGAAGTCACCAGCCCCTTTTTAGGCAGCGCCTCAAGCGTCAGCGACGCCCTGGCCAAGCTGCTGGCCACCCACGCCCAGCACCCGGCCTACTTGCGCTACCAGGGCAAGCCGGTCATTTTCTTCTGGCGGCAGCAGCAGTTTTCGGTGGACCAGTGGGCGGCTATCCGCCAGCAGGTTGATCCCAACCGGGCCGCCGTTTGGATCGCCGAGGGCACGGATTTGAGCTATCAAGCCATCTTCGACGGCCACCATCTCTACAGCATCGCCTGGGCCGCTTCGCCAGCCGACCAACTGGCCAAGTGGGGCAGTCAGGTGCGGACTTATGCCGCCGAAAACGGATTCAACCGCTTATGGGTGGCTACGGTTATGCCCGGCTATGACGACACCCGGTTGCCACGAGCCAACAGTTTTGCCGTGCCCCGGCGAAACGGCGACTACTTCCGCGAGACGTGGCGGGGTGCGGTCGCCAGCCAGCCCAATATGATCATTATCACCAGCTTCAACGAGTGGCCGGAAGGCACCCACCTGGAGCCGAGCGCCGGCTACGGCAGTCTTTACCTGGATATTACCCGCGAGTTGGTCACCGCTATGCGGGGCAGCCCGCCCCCGGCGCCGGCTGCTGCGCCAGCCCCTGCCGCAGAAACTTCTACGCCGGAACCGGCCTCGACGCCGGAACCCGTGGCGACCCCCAGCGGCCCATACATTGTCGCCGAGGAGGGAGCCAATATTCGCAGCGGCCCGAGTACCAGTTTTGAGCGGGTTGGCCAACTAGCGGCCAACAGCCCGATTGAGGTGATTGGCCAGACGGAAGCCGGCGATTGGTGGCAGATTCATTTTCCGCGCGGTTCCAACACCATTGGCTGGGTGAATGCGGAAGTGGTCGAGTTTGTCGGTGATGTCGAAACCGTGCCGGTGGTCGAAGCGCCCAGCCCGGCCCAGGCGTCCAGCACAGCCCAGGCCAATCTCCAGGTATCGTCTACCTTGACGGCGACGGCGGCGGTGAGCAGCACCGCGCCGGTGGTCAGAGTTTCGGCGGGCGGGGTGAACGTGCGCAGCGGCCCCGGCCTTGACTTTGAGCTGGTGGGACGGCTCGACGCCGGGGCGGAAGCGGTCGTGGTTGGTAAAAATGAAACCGGCGAGTGGTGGCAGATCGAGTATGAAACGGGCGAGGCTGGACTGGCCTGGGTGGCCGATGCCGTGGTAGATTTCAGCGGCGATGTGGCGAGCGTAGCGGTGGTTAAGCTGAATATCCCGACCGCCACCCCCACGACAACGCCCACTGCGACCATTACCCCCAGCCCAACCGTGACTCCCACGCTCAGCCCCACCGAGCCGATCATCGCCGGGACAATTGAAGTGACCGATCCGATCAATGTTCGGGCCGCACCCTCAACCGAGGGCGATCTGGTGGGTGGGCTTTACCTGGGCGACAAAGCCAATGTGTTCGCCATCAGCAAGGATGGCGAGTGGTGGCAGATCGAGTTCCCCGACGGGCCGGACGGGCTTGGCTGGGTTTCGGCCGAATTTGTCCGCTTCCAGGGCGACCGGGCAGCCGTGCCGATTTTTGGCCAGGGCACGGCCACGCCAACGCCTCGCCCTACCCGCACCCCCACCCGCACCCCAACGCCCAAGGCGCCAGTCCTGACCGAACTGCCGACCCTGGCCCCGACCGCCACCTCCATTTACCAGCCCACCGCTGCCGCCCTGCTGGCCCAACGCGGCACCCCCGACCCGGCCCTGACTGAACTCCCCACCGGCTCCGGCGCTTCATCGTTTAGCTGGAGCGATTTTCCCTGGGGGATTCTCAGCCTGGTCGTCATCGCCGCCTTTTTGTGGTACCAATTCTACTGGCGTAGACGGGGATTAAGATAAAACCTACCCACAGAGCGGCTCTCACGGGCCGCTCTGTTTTTATTTTGGCCTGTAATATTGGTCAAACTGTTAGTTTGACCCGCACAAACTAACAGTTTGTGCTACAGATTTGGATTGTTGAGACTGAATTCACCAGTACAAAAAGCCGGAAATGTGGTAATATACAAAAAACTTTGTAGGAAATATAAGCAAGTTTCCAATACTCAAAGGGGGTCTTAGACCCGCGTGGGTTGGGGTCGCAGACCCCCTCCGAGCGATTAACTGCAAAGGCAGGAAACGATATGAAACCTCACGAGATGCCCTATCCAGCCTCTGACCAGCAAGGTCTGTTCCAGGCGTTGATCGGCGATGGCCGCCCGCTGTTATTATTCACCGGCCTCAGTATCGTCCTGGCGGGCGGGTTTGCCCTGTTCCTGGCCGTTACGGGGCATTTCCTGCCCCACGATACCCAATTCCTGGGCATGACTGCCGGGCAGTTGTGCACCTTCAACGACTGCCGGATTGTCCGGTTCATGATCCACGACCGGACGGCTTTCGGCGGGGCGTTGATGTCCATTGGCCTGCTCTACATGTGGCTGGCGGCGTTTCCCCTGCGCCGGGGCGAAGCGTGGGCCTGGTGGCTGTTTGTCCTGAGCGGCCTGCTGGGCTTTGGCAGTTTCCTGGCCTACCTCGGCTACGGCTACCTCGATACCTGGCACGGCACGGCCACGTTATTCCTCTTACCCTGTTTTGTCCTGGGCCTGATTCGCTCAGTCGCGCTGCTGCCCCGGCCCCTGCGGCTGCATGCGCTGTTGGCGCCGTCCGTTCCGCTGGCCTGGGATTCTCGCTTTGCCCTGGGGCGCTTGTGCCTGCTCCTGACGGCAATCGGCATGAGCGGCGGCGGGCTGACCATCCTGCTCGTCGGCACGACCCGTGTTTTTGTGCCGCAGGATTTGGAGTTCATGGGGCTGCTGCCCGCCGATTTGCAACAGATCAACCCTCGCCTGATCCCGCTCATCGCCCATGACCGGGCCGGGTTTGGCGGCGGCGTGCTGACGACCGGCGTCGCCATCTTTTTCTCGGTCTGGTGTGCCGCCCCCTCGCGGAGTTTGTGGCAGGTTCTCTGCCTGGCCGGCGCCATCGGATTTGCCACCGCTATCGGCATCCATCCCATCGTCGGGTACGACGACCTGCTTCACCTCGCTCCGGCGCTGCTGGGAGCCGTCATGTTTCTCGTTGGGATTGTCCTTTGTTATCAGCCAATGGTTTCGGGGCAACAAAATTTGGAGTAGGGGCAGGTCTTAGACCTGCCCTACGAGTTAGCCAACCACTTCCTTCAACGCAGCCAGGGCCGCATCATAATTGGGGTGCTGGGAGATCTCCGGCACGTACTCGATGTAGCGGATGACGCCATCGGCGTCAACGATGAAGATCGAGCGCTGTTCCACCCGCACTTCTTTAACGTGGGTGCCGTAGGCGTCGCCAAAGGACATGCTGCGGTAATCCGAGAGCATCTTGAGCCGGTCCACCCCGCTGGCGGTACACCAGTTGGCCTGGGCCACCGGCAGGTCCACGCTGATGGTGTAGCCCTCGACTTTGTCGCCGTATTGGGCCAGTTCTTCGTTGAAGCGCTTGGTCTGGGCGTCGCAAATGCCGGTGTTCAGCGAGGGCACGACGTTGAACAGCCGCACCTTGGGGCCGGTGTCGGCCAGGGTGAATTTTTCGAGGGAAAAAAGGCCGGTGGCCAATTCAAAGTCGGGGGCTTTGTCGCCGGGTTTGAGCTTGTCGCCCATAACGGTCAAAGGTCTGCCTTTGTGAGTTACAGCGCCGGGCCGTTCAGTCATGGTTAGAAATTCCTCTCTCTTGAATTGATAAATTAGGAATTATGTAGTTCGAATGTCTAAGGTCAAAATTTTACCGCAGAGGCGCAGAGTTCGCTGAGTTTTTATAAAAATTCTCTGCGTTCTCTGCGGTGATTTTTCTTCAACATAGTTTAACCGCGTAAGCCTTGTAAATAATCACGGTTTTTCAGGTTGGCTGCGGCGGCTTCATCCACAAACCAGTGGAGGCGGCCGGAGGTGGGTTGAACCCGGTGCGCCGGCAGAGTTGAGCCGGCCGCAAAAACCTGCGGCAGGATAGCGGCTTTGCCGTCCCCGGCGGCGACGAAGGCCACCTGGCGGGCGTTATTCAGCACGGGCAGGGTCAGGGTGATGCGCTGCGGCGGCGGTTTGGGCGAGTCGAAAATGGGGACGACCCAACGCTCGGTTTCTTGCAGGAGGGGGTGGCCGGGAAAGAGAGAAGCGGTGTGGCCGTCCTCGCCCATGCCGAGCAGGATAAGATCGAATTGGGGAAGGGCAGGGGTTGGAAGGTTGGAAGGTTGGAGCAGAGGGTCATCGGGTTGTGGGATGGAGGGTTGAATTGTAAGAACCTGGGTCAGGACAGTTTCATAAGCGGCTGCGGTTTGGGCGGGGTCGAGCGAGGTATCAGGAGCGTGAATTTGTCCCGGTGGGATCGGCACATGGTCGAACAAATACTGCTGGGCCAGGAAGTAGTTGCTGTCGGAGTGGGTCAGCGGGACGCAGCGTTCATCGGCCCAGAAGACATGCCAGGCCGACCAGTCCGTCGCCTGCTTGACCAGCGCCGGGCCGAGCACCTGGGGCAGCGAGCCGCCGGACAGCGCCACGGTGAAGCGCCCGCGGGCGGCAATGGCTTCCGCCGAGAGTTGAGCGGCGTGGGCGGCAGCGGCCTGGCCTAACTCTTCTGGGTTGGGGAAAATATGAAGGTCCATCGTTTAACTCCGGCCTTTAGCAGCACCACAGCCGTACAACCACTCCCGGCCATCGGCCTGGATAAACTCATCCGCTTTGCTGGGGCCCCAGGAACCGGATTCGTAAAAAATAATGGCGGGGGCGTATTTACTTTGCCAGCCCTGGAGAATGGGGTCAATGATGCGCCAGGCCAGCTCGATTTCGTCGCCACGAGTGAAGAGGGAGGCATCGCCCTGAAGCGCATCCAGAATCAGCCGCTCATAGGCGTCGGGCAAGATGTTTTTGCCAAAATCTTGCTCGTACAGAAAGGTCATATCCACGGAGCGGGTGCGCATACCGGCGCCGGGGATTTTGGTTTCAAAGCTCAACTGGATGCCCTCGTTGGGCTGAAGGCACAGGCTTAAGCGGTTCGGCGGCAGTTGATCGTCGGGGGCCAGGGGGAACATCAAGTGGGGCACGTGGCGGAACTGGACGGTGACCTCGGTCAGTTTGTCAGTCAGGGCTTTGCCGGAGCGCAGGTAAAAGGGAACATTGCGCCAGCGCCAGTTATCAATAAATAGTTTGATCGCGGCATACGTGGCGGTTTCGGTGCCGGGAGCGACGCCTTTTTCATCGCGGTAACTGCGGTACTGCGCCCGCACCGTGTATTGAGCCACCTCTTCCGGTTTGATCTGGCGGACCGCTTTGAGTACCTTGACTTTTTCGTCGCGCAGGGAGACGGCATTGAACTCGGCCGGCGGCTCCATGGCGGTCAAGGTGAGCAGTTGCAGCAGGTGGTTCTGAAACATATCGCGTAAGACGCCCGCCGTATCATAGTAACCGGCCCGGCTGCCCAGGCCAACATCCTCCGAAACCATAATCTGGACGTGGTCAATGTAGTTACGATTCCAGAGCGGTTCAAAGATGGCATTGGCAAAGCGGAAGACCAACAGGTTTTGGACAGTTTCTTTGCCCAGGTAATGGTCAATCCGGTAGACCTGGCTTTCGTGGAAAACCTCGTGGACCTGGTGGTTCAGTTCGATGGCCGAGGCCAGGTCATAGCCAAAAGGTTTTTCGATGATGATTCGCCGCCAGTTATCGCCGGTCTGTTGGGCCAGACCGGCCTGGCCCAATTGCTCCACGATCACCGGGTAAAGCAGCGGCGGGGTAGACAGGTAAAAGAGGCAGTTGCAGCCGGCCCCGACTTGTTCGTCAATTTGGGCAAGCAGCTTGCCCAGGCCCGCGTAGCCAGCCGGGTCGTCATAATTGGCCTGATGGTAATGCAGCTCTTCGGCAAACTTGGGCCAGGCGCTGCACTCGTCCGGCTTAAGGCGCGAGAAGCGGGCAATACCCTCTTTGACTTTTTGGCGGAAGCTGTCATTGTCCATCTCGCTGCGAGCCACGCCGACGACGGCAAAGTTCTCCGGCAGCAGCTCTTCGCAGGCCAGGCTGAACAGCGCCGGCATGAGTTTCCGTTCGGTCAAGTCGCCCGAAGCGCCGAAGATGACGACCACACATGGCTCGGGTACCTTGCGGACGACATCCTTGTTCGTTGGGGCCGTAGAAACGATGGTAGATTTGTCATTCGTCGGCAAAGCCACCATCCCGCTGGCATATGGGTTAGTTGCCATCTCACTTTTCCTTCCTCAATTGGCAGGCACATAATTTATTGCAGCATCAACGCAGTCTGTAAATAGAACCGCGATGTTCAGGAGCATTGAGTGTGGGAGATTTTATTGTAGCACAGAAGCTCAAAAAGAGGAACTTGGGTGAGATCTCAAAGGTCTTTAAAACCTTTGAGGTCTGTCGAGCCTGTGCTATAATTCGTCAAAATGTGGGTCGGCGAAAGGCATTAGGCAAAGGGGAGGCTACAAGTGGAGGACCTAACGATAGGCATTGAAGAGGAATACCAAATCATTGATCCCCAAACCCGGGAGTTGACCTCGTTCATCACCGAGTTCCTGGATAAAGGGGCGGTACTCTTCCGGGATCAGGTCAAACCGGAATTCATGCAATCTCAGGTCGAGGTCGGCAGCCATGTCTGCCGCAATATCAAGGAGGCCCGCCAGGAGATTACCCGGCTGCGCGGGGTTGTCGCCGAGATTGCCGACAAAGGCGGGCGGAAAATTGTGGCGGCCGGGACTCACCCGTTTTCGCGCTGGCAGGATCAACTGGTCACCGATAAGGACCGTTACAAGGGGCTTATTGCCAATATGCAGATGGTGGCTCAACGGCTGCTTATCTTCGGGATGCACGTGCATGTCGGCATCAAGGACCCTGATTTGCGCATTGACGTGATGAATCAGATGAGCTATTTTATGCCCCACATTTTAACCCTCTCCACCTCGTCTCCTTTCTGGCTGGGCCGTAATAGCGGTTTAAAATCGTACCGCAGTATCATTTTTGAAGATTTGCCCCGCACCGGCCCGCCGGAATATTTTAGTTCGGCCCAGGAGTATGACCGCTACGTGCAAACGCTCGTCAAAACTAACTGTATCGAAGAGCCGACCAAAATCTGGTGGGACATCCGGCCCCATCCCAAGTTCCCCACGCTGGAATTCAGAATGTGCGATTGTGTCACCAAAGTTGATGATGTACTGGCGATTGCCGCCCTGATTCAGGCCATCGTCGCCAAGCTGATTCGCCTGCGCAAAAACAACCAGAGCTGGCGGATCTATCGCCGCGGGTTGATTGCCGAAAATAAATGGCGGGCCATCAAAGATGGGATTGATGGCAAACTGATTGACCTGGGCAAGGAGGAAGAAGTGCCGCTGCGCCTGTTGATGAGCGAACTGCTAGACATCATTGACGATGTGGTGGATGAACTGGGGACGCGCCGCGAGATTGAGCGCATCAGAACAATTTTGAAAGAAGGGACCAGCGCCGACCGCCAACTGCGCAAATACCACGAGACCAACGACCTGAAAGCGGTGGTGGACATGCTGGCCGAGGAAACCGTCCTGGGGTGTTGACCCGTTGCCTAAGCGCCAACTGACACTGGATAAACTGCTGGATACTTTCTTTCACCTGCCCACCCTGGCAGTCATTGCCGTTATTGCCCTGGTAATGCTGTGGCAAGTCTATGATTTTGATTTTAATCTGGGGAATGACTTTTTCCGCTTAAGCAGCAATCGGGGCAATATCACGCTGCACTGGACGGATGGCTGCTGTGAGCTGGATTGGTGAGTAAAAATTAAGTGAGTTGAAATAAAAAAAGCGCGATCCAATTGAGTCGCGCTTTTTTATTAAAAGGACGCCCCGCCGAGCCGTGTGCATTCCATTTGTCCTTGAACCTGCTCATTAAAAAGCAGGGGGGTGCTCGGATAGAAGGTGTTGCCTTGCCTTGGCGAAGGCTACCGCATCCCCTCTAAAACAAAAGCTCCCATTCAAGGTACTGTTGGCTCAAGACGCGTGGAGCATCACGAGAACAGCAGGGACAGTTCCATAGTGTAGCATAGGTGGCTGAAATTGACAAATTATTCCAGGCAGCTCGGTAGGACGAACTGCCGGCTCGTCCTACCGAGTCACTTAAAATTTGGGCCAGATCGCTTATGCTCGACCCTCTTTTTACCCCGTTTTTGAGAAAAAACAACCCTCAAAGAGGTTATCCAATAAAAACTGTTCCTCATCGTTTTGACATAATATCAGGTCTTAGAAACCTTGCACTTTATGTCTATCTAAAGTATAATTAAGTGGGTAATTTTCTCATCAGCGCCTTGTTAAGGGTGACTGTAATTCTTACCGTCGATAATATCCTAACACCTATTAACTGAACTCTCACCTAAGCAAGATGTTGGACCGTAAATAGGCGGTGAGGAGGCAACATTGGCAATATTTCCTATGATCAATAGCTCTGTCTTTCAATCGCTTCATCTGGTGCTGGGCCTAGCTCTCTGGCAAGCAACTCCAAGCGAAAGCCCTGTATGGATTAGAATTGCATTTTTAATTGCGCTTGGTTTAACCGCCCTCATGTTTTGGATATACTTCCGGCCTGATTTTCATCTAGGCCAAACGCTGGGCACTGTTTTGATCATTATGGGGGGCCTGGTTACAACTGCTTTGTTTCTAGTGCTACTTTTTAGAATAAACCCTTTTCCTTTCATTCGAGCCAATGCCGAGACAATGGGCCTGGGACAACTGGTCAATTTTGACACAGCTTTTGCCAATGGCTTGCCCGACGCCGTAGCGGAAAATATCGGCGTGGTGAATGTGGTCCGGGAAGATACCGACGCCGATGGCTTTCAAGAGTGGGTTGTTTTTTACCTGTTCGACAAACGCGCTCGAAATAGCCCCATCCACGGGGCTGTTTATGACAACGACCGGGGCAATCCCCCGGTTATTTTCCCTTATCAACTCCAGGCTCCCGACCGCAATTATTTGAGCGAGCAGCAAGTATTTGGCCCCAGCTTGACTGTTCAGGATGTGGCTGCTGACCAGAATGGCCGAGATGGCGCGAATGTGCCTGAAATAATTGTTCAGGGTGGCTATGAATTAAGCATCTTCCGCTTTAAGGAAAACTCAGATCCCTGGAGTTTTCCCACCGATTCACCGGCCCGCTACCAACCGATTGGCTTCTTTCGCGGTAATGGGGGGGTGAGCATCAATCTTAATCAAGGGGCCGCGGCTTACGGTCAGGTTACGGTCATTGACCGCAACGGTTTCGAGCGGAGTCAATTGGCAATTCGTTCCGTTTTCGGCCTTGTCACCGGGCCCGATGGGAATCAAACCTATCTGGATCCGATTCCGCCCCTGGGGGATGTTGGCGCGCCTCGCCTGGCCGCCCCCATTTTGTCAACCGTAGATTTTTACCCGGCCCCGCCCGACGAAATACTTAACACGCCTTTCCCGGAGAAGATCGTTCTAGGCTTTTATGCCGCTACGTGTGGCACGGCAGACAATTCGCTCTGCAACAGTGATACGATGGCCACCCGTTTGTCATGGCGTCCCCCCAATAGCCCATTGAACAATTTCCTGGCCGGCGAGGCCCTGGCTGCATTTAATTCGGGTAATCCGGGCTACTTCAACTTGCCTGCTTTTAGCGCCAATTCAAATATCCTGGTCTCTCAACTTCGTTATTACCCACAATTAGAAACAGACCCTGATTTGTTGGCGACTGGCGGCGGCCGAGATGTCGTGACGGGCGAGCAGGGGCAAAGCGGTTGCGTCGGTATAAATTTCACCGTCAATGGTTCGGCCTCACAGGAGGCTTACTATCAGTTGGGCTTGAGCGCTGGGCAGTGGAAGATTCTGCGGCGTGTGCCAGATTGTAGACCGATTCCCCCCCAGTTCTGCACATTTAGGATAGAGGCCCAACCCGCACCGCAAACGGTGCAAGTCCCTGTCATCTTTTTGGTTACCGTGTACGACGAAACCGGGGCCCCTATTCCCGCGGGGGCGATTACCTGGGAGTTTGGGGATGGCAATCCAGGTATCAGCGGTACTGGCAGTGGCGCTGCGGCAGCCCAACACACCTATGCCACGGCTAATACTTTTTTTGTTAACGTTCGTGGAACGGATAATCGTGGGATTCTATGTGCCTCTGCGAGTATTCCGGTAACAGTGGTGCCTCCTACCCCAACACCTGTGCCTCTCTTCCCCATCATCACGGCGCCGGCTACCGCCTCAGTTTGTGAGGAGGTGCCTTTTTCCGGCGCGGAGTCTCAGCCCCAGGGTCAGATTAGCATGTATGAATGGAATTTTGGCGATGGCAGCACAGGCAATGGCATGGACCTCACCCACAAATATACCGAGCCTGATGTTTATACGGTTACGCTGGTCATCAGAGATAATGCAAGGCTACCTAGCCTTCCTGCCAGCCATACAATAACAATCACCCCGCCTTCCACGCCGCCATGTGGCCCGGTACCTTGTTGTAAGTAAAGCTGTAAAATTATTTGTCATTTTTACCCGACTCCTTACTGCCAGCGCTTTAATTGGGATAGATTGTTAAAAATTCTATCTTTTGGTAAAATTTGCTTGCGCCTTCCCCCTGTTAAAGGCGCAAATCTCAAATTAAGGAATTAAAAAATGAACTGCCCAAATTGTGGCGCTGAAAATGAGGTGGGCGCTCGTTTTTGTGTGGAATGCGGCGCGCCCCTCGAAACCCAACTGAATCTGCCTGATCGTCCCCCCGAAGCGGATGAGGATGACAGTGATCGCACGATTATGTCGAGCATGAGCCGCATCGCCGAAGAGGCCAAAACCATGGCTGTCACCCAGGATCAATTGGCGGCGGCTGAGGCTGAAGCGGCCTCTTCTTTCGACCGTCCACCGGAGCCGGAGCCGATCCCCGTGCCCCCTTCCGCCGCCGGGAGCGGCAGCTCTGGGGGAGGGGCCCAGGGATTCATGACCCAACGTAATATTATTATTGCGGTTATAGTTATTTTACTGCTGTGTTGCTGCTGCTGCGCTCTGGGCGTCGGCGCAAGTGTTGGCTCTGACCCGGATGCCTTTGAGGACCTAATCCGTGAACTTAGCTCGCTCTCTCTGCAGCTATGGATTGTTTAGCCAATTAGTTGCTTGCACAAAAAGGGCCGTCTTACACAGACGGCCTTTTTGCTACTCAAACTAATGAATTACCCCGTGTGCCCTCGACGGGATTCGAACCCGTGTCGCAGCCTTGAAAGGGCTGTGTCCTGGTCCTCTAGACGACGAGGGCGGGATTATCACGACAACGGCGGGTAATATACCACCAGGATGAATTTTGGGCAAACTCGGCTGGGCCAGTTAGATCCGCGCACTGACAAATGTCACTAAGAAGTGGCGAGATTTATCACTATTATCTGGCAGCAATTTGTACTACACTTTTGTTTGTCCTTCTATCTCGACTGGAGTAAACTTGGAAAGGAAAAATAAAAATGATACCAAAAGAAGCTTTTGCCGATATGAGAGAGAGACTCTTTGGCCTGCTGGACCGCTACCCCGAGGAGATGCGCGAGATCATCATGACCCCTGAAGATAAGGCTAATGTCGCCGCGGCTGCTTTCTTTACGAATGAAGTAGCTTGCTTGGAAAATATGGATCCCATCGAGCGAGCCGAGGTTGTTATGGCTTACATCGAGACGGTCTGGATGGCCGGCTATGAGGCTGGGCACGAGCGGGGCAGGTGAAACGCTCCTACCAGGAACTAGCTCTGAGTCAATAAGTTCGGTTCCAATCTCCAGGAATTCGACGCGCTTGTAGTCAAGTTTGATTGCAATGATACTTCCCCTGAAGTATTTTTCCCCTACTTATTCAATTCCTGCATCACCCTGGCGGTGATTATTTGCACCAGGTCCGTCTCCAGGCCATTGGCCGGAGGCGCGACCGGTCTGGTATGTTCCCCGTCCACGTGACAAACGCCGCAGTACTCGCAAAAGTCAGCCTCATCTGCAGTCCGGGCCAAGCCCAACTTGCGCCGCGCCTGAATGAGCTTTTCTACCTGATGAGGCGGTAAAGGTTGACCGCCGCCCAATTGACGCAGCATGTAAGTGATACGGGCAATTTGCTCCAACGTTTCCGTGCGAAAGAAGGCATCCAGCGGGCTGCGGCCAACGGTCAGGCTGCCGTGCCGCTCCAAAACCAAGGCGTCATGCCCGGTAATTACCTCACGGATGGCCCGCGCATTTTCTTCGCTGGCCGGATTAGCATAAGGGGTAGTCGGAGTTAACCCCAGCCCCACAATAGCTTCCGGCACCATACAATCGGCCAGAGAAATACCGGCAATACTCAAGGCAATCGCATGGGGGGGGTGAGCATGCACCACTGCCAGCACGTCGGGGCGCTGGTGATACACTTCCAGATGCATGGTGATTTCAGAGGTTGGTTTGAGATCCTGGTTGGCCGCAGTCACCGGCCCTACTTTGCGCCCGGCCAGATCAATCGTGATCAACTGGTCGGGGGTCATCATCCCTTTACACAGTCCGCTGGGGGTGACGAGGATCGTATTTTCGTCCACTCGAGCCGAGATATTACCGTCGGCGGCCACAATCAGGCCGCGCTCATACATAAGTTTGCCGACCAGGACAATTTCTTCACGTAAAGCTTGTTCTTTGGAGGAGAAAAAGGTTTGAGTCATTTTGGGTTCGGTATCCGGTTTAAGCTAAGGGAATGGGTCCCGCTTAGATTAGCCAAGAAGCAGGTGAGCCAGCTTAATGAGAGCGATCGAAGCGGGAGACTGCGGGTTACTTAAAAGCAAAGGCTTGCCGGTATTCACAGCCTTAATCATTTCCGGCTCGTAGGGAATGCTGGCCAGAATGGGGCGTTTAATGGTTTTTTGAATGATTTCCGGCGGCAGGCCGCCCTTGGGTAAAATATTATTGACCACCAGCACAATCCTGGTATCGGCGACCCCCAGCCGGAGCAGACTCTGCAAGGCCATCGCCGCGGATTGCAGCGAGGGCATATCGGGCGAGAGCACCAGGGCAATCTTGTCGAACAGCCGCCAGGTCGGCTCAAAGCGCGGCTCCAGCAGATGCGGTATATCCAGGATAGTCTGGGAAAAGCCAGACTTTAAGACAGTCACCAGTTGCTCCAATCGTTGATCGTTGAGGTGCAGCAGATGATCATAATTAAGGGCCGAGGCCAGTAACTGCACCCCAGCGCTGTGTTGGATCAAGTGCGGCTTAACCGTATCCAGGGTTACCTCGTCTTTAGCGGCAAACAGAGCATCGGCCACGCTGCTGGTCGGCCGTACCCCTAGCATCAGCGCGGTATGTCCTCCCAGGGGAGCCAGGTCTACCAAAGCCGTTGGTGTTTTCTTGGTCAGCGTCAGAGCCAGCGCCAAATTGACTGCCAGGGTCGTGACGCCCGTGCCGCCCCGCAGACTGAACAGGCCAATGGCGGTTTGCGTAACCGGAGCGGGCTGCTGGGCCGGCAAAAGCTCGTTGATGCGGTTAACCAGTACATCCGGCGACGTGCTTTTGGGCAGGTAATCCGTAGCTCCGGCATCCAGCGCCGTTTGCTTGTCAATCGGCTGGAAACGGGCCGAAAACATGATGATCGGTGTTTCGGTGAGGCCCAACTTGGTGCGAATTTGCTTGCAGAATTCGTAGCCGGTCATTTTGGGCATCATCACATCGGCCACAATTAAGTCGGGCGGCTGGGCTTGCACCTGGGCCAACCCTTGCAGCCCATCATCACACATTATCACATGATGCCCGGCTCGTTTAAGCGAAAATTCAAGCAGGCGGAGAATATTCTTATCGTCGTCAACCACCAAAATATTAGCCATCATTCACCCCGGTTAGCTGGCGTCGCCGATGCAGATAACCTCTATTTTGGATTTATTCACCAGAACAATCGGGCCTTCAAATGTCACCTTGGGGAAGTGAGCATTAATACTCTTGGCATCCAAGATCGGTAGGAATTTTTGGGTCTCGGTGGTCAGGATTTTCTTGATTTCGAGATCGCCCATCCATTGAAATTTGCCATGAATTTCAAACGAAGGCACGGTGACAAAAATGGGCAGGCTGACCCGGTTGGGTACGTAAAAACGCTCTTTGGAGGTGCCTTCAAGTTCACTGGAGAGCAAGATGAAATCAATTTCGTCTTTAACTAGTGACCCTCTTTGATAAGTAGCGACAATTTCACCCGGGTTATTAATCCGTGATATGTAAATGTCTACCAGGTCCAGGTAATCGGTCATCCGGTCGCCCAAAACATCGGCCAGCCGCCGCTTGTAGACCAGCACCGTGGCCGAGAAGCGATAGCTGGTCGTGAAAAAATCGGCGACCACCCGGCCTGTGGCCCCGGTAGAACTCGTCGAAATGCGACGAACTGTACTCACCTTGAGTTTCCTTTCGCCTGCTCGGTGATTTCCACCGAGTCCAAAATACCGACAATCATTGAAATAATGGGGGCGTCTTTGATTTGGGTGACTTGTCGCGCCCCATTGCCCTCGCGCATCACCAGCACAGTATCGCCAACCCCGGCGTGGGCGCTGTCCAGCGCCAAGAAGGTTTCCTCGGGTAATTCACCGGGCAAGTTTAAGGGCTGCACCACCTGCAATTTGTAGCTGTGATAGGCTGGATGTTTAATGGTCGAAACAACGGTACCGATAACCTTTGCAATTATCATCAAACCTCAAACTCTAAGAACAGGTAACAAAGTAGCAGAGCAGCAAAACTGTTACCTTGCTACTTTTTATGCAAACTGGCTGTACCCCCATGATAGCTCAAAATCTCGAATGGAACGATCCACATCAACCGTGTCCACAACCCCGATGGCAGATAGGTCAACCGGAACAAACTTCTCTTCCAAAGCCAGGGCAGCTTCGCGGGCGCGAACCATAAACACAATGTCACCGTAACCGGCTTGCGTGGCGTCAGCAGCCACCTGCAAGCTGCCGGTGGGTTCGAGATTTTTATTGAGTGGCTGCACTACCAATAATTTCACCCCGGTCAACTCCGGCGTTTTGATCGTCGCTACCGCAGTGCCGACAATTTTACCCAAAAGCATCCTGTCTGCCCTTCACGATTTGCGAAACGTCACTTCCCCGTTTACTTCCAGACTGTCCAAAATGGCCATAATCACCGCATCCACCGGACGATCTTTAGTCACCGTTGTTTGGCGGGCCGACGAGCCGCTGGCAATCAGCACCAAATCGCCTACACCGGCATCTACCGTATCAATAGCCACCAGCGGTTTGCCGGTCACTTCGCCCTGCACATTAGCTTCACGGACAACCAATAGCTTGGTTCCATTCAACTTTTCATCTTTGATCGTAGCTACGGCTGAACCGACGACTTTAGCAATTAACATAAGATTCCCGATGGTCGCGTTAATTTCTAATAGAACGTAGAGATCAAACGAGGTGAAACGTAACTAGGCCTGTCTTGCGTGTTGCGTGAAATAAATGAAAGACGCCCCACGCACCACGAGATTACTTCTTTTCTGGCCCGCTTACATATTGCGCTTCACGTTTTACGAATTCCTGCTCGAGATGGCTCGGTTCGATTGGGAAGTTGTGACCAGAGCAGCTTTTGCAAAATCTCAATCGCTTCGTAATCGTAGACACGTTCCTGGCATACATCGCAGACCATCGCCGGCATTCGATTTACCACCAGCAGATGGCGGCCATGCCACTCGACAAATGCCATTGAGCGTTTTTGCAGGCGGCCTGTCTGACAAACTGGGCAAAGACTCATAGTGATTGCGCCTCTTGGATAATTTTAACACCCGCGCTGACCCCCAGGCGGGTAGCCCCAGCAGAAATCATATTTTGAGCATCGGCCAGTGTCCTAATACCACCCGCCGCCTTAACCCCCACATTTGGGCCGACGGTGCGCCGCATCAAAGCAACATCTTCAATAGTGGCTCCCCCACTGCTGAACCCGGTTGAGGTTTTGACAAAATCAGCCCCGGCTTTTTTGGCCAGTTGGCAGGCGCGGACCTTCTCTTCATCGGTCAGCAGCGCCGCCTCGATAATCACCTTGACCAGCGCCCCGTGCCGGTGCGTTGTTTCGACCACCGCCGCAATGTCGCGCTCTACCAGGGCGTCATCGCCGCTCTTGAGCGCCCCAATATTGATGACCATGTCAATTTCGGTAGCACCGTCAATCAGCGCCTGCTCCGTTTCAAAAACTTTAGCCTCGGTTGAGGTCGCCCCCAGCGGAAAACCGACCACCGTGCAAACTTTAACATCGGAGTTCTGCAGCAGTTGCGCCGCCAATTTGACGTGAGCCGGGTTGATGCAGACCGAAGCGAAACGGTACAGCAGCGCCTCGTGGCAGAGCTGGGCGATCTGTTGGACGGTCGCTTCGGGTTTGAGCAAAGTATGGTCAATCAGGTGGGCAAGGTCCGTTTTGACGCCGCTGATGCCCAGGCTGGCCGTAAAGCGCTCTGCCCCGGCCTGGATGGCGGCCATGATTCTATCGGGACACTTTTGGGCGCACTGGCCCAGGCAATCCCGGCAGGCGTCAAACGTCGGCGCAGTGTTAACGGCGCCGGCCCTCCCATTAGTAGCGCGTATTATCTCTTGGGTGATGGCTTCGACCAGGCGGTTGAGCGTGGCATTATCCATGGAGATGGTCATCTTAGCCTTTCAAAAAACGTTGTTCGATTTCGACAATTTTGTTGACCCGGCGCTGGTGCCGCCCCCCGCCGAAGTCGGTCTTGAGCCAGGTTTCGACAATCTGGCGGGCCAGATTCAGACCGATCATTCCTGCTCCCAGCGTCAGCACATTGGCATCGTTATGTTCGCGGCTGTTGCGGGCCATCGCCTCATTATAGCACAAGGCCGCCCGAATTCCCGGCACCTTGTTGGCGGCCATACACGAGCCAATCCCGGCCCCATCAATGATAATTCCCCGCCAGACTGTCCCGTTGGCAACCTGCCTGGCTACGGCATAGGCGATGTCCGGATAATCCACCGCCTCCGGGGTAAAAGTCCCGCAATCCAATACGGTATAACCCAGTTCGGCCAGATAGGGCTTGAGCGCCTCTTTCATTGGCAGCGACGGGCCATGATCCGCCCCGATGGCAAGGGTCGGCCCGCTGCCTGCTGAAGAAACAGCCGTCGTCAGGTGGTCATGGACCACCAAACTAATCCGGTTAGCCTGGGCCATCTCACGAGCCAGATCGGTTACGATAGCTTCAGCCGGAACCGGCAAGACACCGCCCGGTTCCACAGCGCGAATATCATCTACGGTGATGACAGGTTTAGGCATGGGTATGGGTTAAGAAGTTTATAGATATGCTTTATATTCGTCTTGCGTATTGTGTGTTCCGTTTTACTTTACGCAGGACACACCACGCAACACGTTTCCTAATTATTATCGGCGTTGGCGCTGGGCACCAATTCATTCAAAAAATGTTTGAGCGTCGCTTGCTCGGTCGGCTCGTCGCGGGGAATAACTCCCCACTCATCAGGGGGCCAGTAGGACAACCAGGCTCGCCCGACAATATTCCCCATAGGCAGCGTGCCCCAATTATGCGAGTCATTGGAGTTGTTGCGATTATCGCCCAAAACAAAAACCTGTCCCTCAGGGACAATGACCGGGTTCGACATATTGTAGCTGCCCGGCATTGGCTGGAACGGTTCGTCCAGCCGCTCCCCGTTAATAAACACCTGTCCCGCCCGGATTTCCACCTTTTCCCCCGGCAGGCCGATGATCCGCTTGACGTAATCTTCGCCGGGGCGGTTGGGCGGCTCGAACACGATCACATCGCCGCGCTGCGGTCCGCCCATCCCTAAAATGTCGGTGACCAGCCAACTGTAGCTGAGCTTATCAATAATCAAGTACTGGCCGTCGTGCAGGTTATTGACCATACTTGTGCCCACCACCCGAAAGTTGCGGATAACGGTTTGGATCAAAAAGAAGATGACCAGAGTCAAAATGATGGTTTCGCCGACCTCGCGCACCACCGCCCAGGCAGTTTGCCAGCCGGAGGGTTTCTCCTCGGTGGGCGGTTCGTCATCGAGCGGCGGCAGGGTATAGCTGGACCAATCGGGTTCAGCCGGGGAGACGCGATAGACCGGCTGGGTATTTGAGGCCGGCGGTTCCGTGCTTTCCCCAGGCCGCTGGCTGGCCAGGAAAGCGCTTAAATCCGGCGACATAGCTTCAGATGTTTTGAAAGGTGACTCCGGCTGGGGTGTAGCTGCGGCAGGCAAAGATGCGGAATCTTCTACCTCTGATTCGGCGGGGGGTTTTGACTCTTGGGGGTCAAACAAATTGGACAACGACAACTCCTGAAGATGATGCATGAAGCGTGAGGTGTCACCTGGAACATCGCTCACGCTTTCCTTACGTTTCACGTTTTATTGTATGGAATTATATCCGACAACAGGGCGCGTGGCAAGGAAGGGAGGTAATTGTCAATTGCCAATAGTCAATTGTAAATTATCAATGAAAAAACAATCTATTAACCATTGACTATTGACCATTGGTTATTGACGATTAGTCTATCCCCTTTTCCGCTTCTCCCCGCAGCAGGCTGACCCGCTCGGAGCGGCTGGCTTTCAAGTCAGCCGCCTCGCGGAAGCCCATAGCAGCGTAGAAATCGGCGTCGTAGGTGCGGGTCTGGATGACGACGGGCATGGGTACGGCGTGGCCCATAATCAGGGCCTGCTGCTTGGTGTCAAGGCGGGCCAGCACCTCGCGCAGCCCGCCCGCGCCGGAGACGCCGGTCAGCACGGCATTGATGTCTCGCTCGTTGTCCAGCAGGGCGGTGACCCGAGTGCCGATCTGGCTCATGACCTCTTCGTCAATGCCGGAGGGGCGCT
This sequence comes from Anaerolineales bacterium, assembly GCA_015075185.1. Classification (GTDB taxonomy): domain Bacteria; phylum Chloroflexota; class Anaerolineae; order 4572-78; family J111; genus DSQQ01. The sequence goes on from JABTUW010000002.1 coordinate 898,856, forward strand.
GGTCCACAATCAGCAAGGTGACGTTATACTTGCGCAGTTCGCGGGCAATGGTGCCGAAAATTGTTTGGCGGGCAATCTGCGGATCGAGGAACTTGTGAGCCTCTTCAATCACAATCAGCAGTTGGGGCGGCTCCTGGGCCTTGTCGCCCAGGGCGCGCTCGACCCGCTCGATGTACATCTGGTGGATGCGGCGGGTGAGGTAATTAGCGACCAAAATGTAGGCTTCCAGCGAGTTGCCATAGCGGCCAAATTCCAGCACTACGTTGAGACCCTTATCCAGGTATTCGATGATGCTTTGGGCCGAGTCGCCTTTCCAACTGTCGCGCAGAAAGTCAAAGCGGGTCAGCCGCTCCAAGCGACGAATAAGCGCATCCACGCTGGAACGATTGATCGCCGTATTTTCAACCAGGGCGTCAAGGTCAGCCTTGTTGTTGGGGTCGAGCAACCGTTTGATCCAGCCCCGATCCCAGTAACGCCGGAGGGTGTAAGCTGCGCCAATCATCTGGTCGCTCAAATCCAGAGTGGTGCGCAGCATCTCCAAATCTTCGGGTTGAATGTCCGACCAATCCAGCACCACCACAAAATCGGGCCGCACCCGGCGGCGGCGACTGGACTCCTCATCAAGGGTGAAAATAGCGACCTGCTGCGGAAAAAGCTGTTTGAGACCCTTAACCGAAGTGCGGTTTTCGCTTTGTACCTCCCAGCCGTAATCGTTGTGCATGTCGAAAATGAGGCTGACGGCGGCATTGCGCTGGATGACGCCGGCCAGCAGCAGCCGGGTCAAAAAACTTTTGCCGGTCCCGCTCTTGCCAAACACGCCGACGCTGCGCTCGACCATGCGGTTCAAATCGAGGTTGACCTGCACATCGGCCATGTCCAGCGGCTCGCCGATGTGGAAGTGCTGCTCGTCTTCCTGGCCGAAAACCATGTTGACATCTTCCTCGGTGGCCAAGCGCACGGTTGAGAAATGGGCGGGGATGGTTTTGACCGGCTTGGGCTGGTCGGCGGCTTTATCCAGCACCAGCATCGGGGCGACGTGCAGCCGGCCAAAAACGCTGGCCCCACTGTAGACCTGGCGCAAAAAGTCATCGCTGACATCAGGCGGCGTTTTTTCGATTTGGGGATTGGTGCTGTCCAGGGCCACATCGGTAATCATGCCAAAAAATTTGAGCTTGTCCCCTTCGATGGTGATGTAACGGCCCACGGCCATCTCTTCCACCGGCGCGCTGGCATCCAGCTTAACTTCCAATCCCTTGCTGAGCGAGCCGCTGATAACGATACCCAGTTCGCGGGTAGGGCGGGGAAAAAATAGATCCAATTCACTCATGTTTTCATTCGCCATTGTTCTGTGCCTTAAACTACGAATTTTACCAGAGAGTTGCTATATCCTAAAGCCGTTGTTACCTTCAGGTGGGTAAAAGTTTGGACCGCGAAAGCTTTGAAAGTAACAAAAGCCGCGAAATTTTTGGTTGCAAAGAGCTGGGGGTAGTCCTTTCGTGGTTCAAATAACACTGCAGTTAAATATTGTCCTGATTATTTTCAACAAAGCAACTTCTACTTATAATTGCCTCAAAATTTTGTAAGGATGTAGCGCATGGGCTATGATGTTGGTCCTTCGGTTGAAAGAATTCTTAATCGGGCGGTCGAGTTTATCCCTAACCTCATCGTCGCGATTGTTATCTTTTTGGTTACTCTGTGGCTCAGCCGGCTGGGCTACAATTTAGTCCAGCGCGCGCTTAAGCGCCGGGGCGCTAATGCAGAGGTGACCCTGCTTCTAGCCCGGCTGAGCCAGTGGACCATCCTCATTTTCGGCGTTCTCTGGGCGTTATCGCAGGTAAAATTTGATGTCACCGGTTTTGTGGCCGGCCTGGGTGTGGTCGGCTTTACCGTTGGCTTTGCTCTCAAAGATATTGCCGAGAACTTTGTCGCCGGCATCCTCCTGCTTATTCAACAGCCTTTCAGTATTGGCGATGAGGTTGAAGTCAACGGCTACGCCGGGACAGTGACCAATATCGAGATTCGCTCAACAACGGTGCGGACTCGGGATGGGCTGTTGGTCATTATCCCCAACGCCGATGTTTACGACAATCCCATTACCAACTATTCCAAAATTGAGCAGCGCCGCATCAGCCTGACCGTCGGCGTGGCTTATGCTTCCGATCTCCAAAAGGTGGATGATACGCTCCGGGAAGTAGCCGCCCAGTTACCCGGCGTAAAGAAAGACCCGGCCCCGCAGGTAGTCTTTAGTGAATTTAGCGGCGCCGCGATTAAAGTGACCCTCTACTTTTGGATCAATGTGAGCGAAACAGGCTACTTTGTGGCTCTCGATGCGGCGGTGAAGCGTATCAAAGCCGCTTTTGAGCAGGAGCAGATCCAAATTGCCGGTGCTTAGACAGAAAGGTCGCAGGATAGCAATTCTGTTACTTTGCTACTCTGCGACCTTGCTACTTGCCCTCCACCTCCCACACTTTCAAATTATCAAAAGCCACATGCGTTCCCGGTTCCTCGTATGTGCCGACCACCAGCCCAATGTCCCCCTGGCTGAACTCGGAGTCAATGGCGGCGTCAACCAGCTCGTCGTTGATGTAGAGCGTGAAATTGGAACCGACGGCTTCCACTCGCAGCAAATTGGCGTTGTGGCCTGAGTTGATGGTCCGGCTTTCGCGCCAGGGAATTATACTGAAATATTGCCCATCCACCGCTTTGCTGAAGGTGTAGTAACCGTCGCCGCTGATTTCAAAGCTGTAGAAATTGTCGTCATCCTGGTAACGCAGGATGACCCCATAATCGTTGTTGTCGGGGCCGTCTAGCTGGAGGGTTTCGACTTCCAGGACAAAGTCGTCAAACGTCTTCCCGGCGACCGACCAGTAGCTAAAGTCGGTTGTGTCTATGACAATGAAATACTGTTCGTCCTCGTAACCCTGGCGATGGTCACTATCCTGAACCACATCCCAGCCTTCACGGCTAAAGTCATCCTCAAAAACCAAATTTTCCCGTGGGGTGGGCCGTTCGGCCGGCTCGTAGGTGCTCACGGCAGGAGGGGTGGCGGCTGGTTCCGCTGTGGCGGCCGGGGCAAAGGCATCGCTCAGGCCAAAGCCCAGGCCGAGTCCCCCGGCAAAGGCGAGGCTGCCACAGAGGAAGAATGAGATAGTGATGAGGAGGATGGTTTTAGTTCGGAGCATTTATCAATTAGGTGGGGCTAATCCAACATCTTCCCATCCGGCATTATGGCGAACTCCAAATCGGCCCCGTTCAGATTTGCTCCTTCTAGGTTGGTCTTGGTCAAATCGGCTTCGCGGAGGAGAGCCTGGCTAAGATTTGCTTCGCTGAGGTTAGCTCCGCTCAGATTGACTTCACTCAGGTTAGCCTCGCTCAGATTGGCGTCGCTCAGGTTGACCTGGCTTAGATTCGACTCGCTGAGATTAGCCCCACTGAGATTAGCTCCACTGAGATTAGCTCCACTGAGATTAGCCCATCTTAAATCGGCTTCGTTTAGATTAGCCTGGCTCAGGTCAGCCCCGCTGAGATCGGCTCCGTTGAGCGCCGCGTGGCTTAAATCAGCCTGGTTCAACCTGGCGTCAATCAAGACTGCGTAATTCATATCGGCCCCGGCCAGGTTAGCCTCCATGAGATTAGCCTGGCTGAGGTTGGCTCGTAACAAATGAGCCTTGCCCAGGTCTGTCCCGGCCAGGTCTGCCTCGCTCAGGTCCATATTGGCCAGCCACAGGGGGCGGCGGCCGCTGTTGATGAGTTGGTGGAGTTGTTCCGGTGTGTACTGCATGCAGGGAGTAGGGAGTAGGGAGTAGGGAGCAGGGTTTAAATCCCTTACTCCTTACTCCTTACTTCCTACTTCTTACTCCCTTCTTCACGGTTTTATCCTTCTCAAAATCCCCTCCAGCCGCACCAAATCAAAGCTGAGCAGGCGAGCCAGTTCGCGCCCGGCCTCGAGCAGGAATTGGCGGCGAGTTTCGGGTGAACGGATGGCAGCGGCGCGGCGCAGGTTAGCGATGAGCAGTTCGTCGCTGGGAATTTGGAGAGCATTCAGTACCAAGCGCAGGTAATCCAACTGCTCCGTAAAGGTACGAATCTCGGCGTCATCGCATAGAGCCAGCGAGTCCAGGCTGATCGGCGGCTGAGGGGGGAGGCCCTGCTCAAGCGATTGACCCTCACGCTGGTAGCCGACGATCAGCACACTCAGCTCGATAGGTACCAGCCGGTTCTCGCGTTGGTCCAGGATTGCTTCAGGTTCCAATTCACCGGCCAGGATCAACTGGCGCACGGCCGGGTCATCGCGCACTTGGACATCGTAAATCAAGCCAAAAATATTCATCCCATCGGGCAGGGACACTTTGACCAGGTCGCCAAAATGGGGCGTGCTGGGCTGCAGCACCCGGCAGCCGACGGCAAAACCGACGGTGCTGGCGCGCAAAACCCAGCCGACAGGGAGCGCAATCGTCATAAGCGGAAACTTTCTCGACCGGCTAACAAGGTCTTGTTGAACTGCTTGGCAGATAGGGCCGGGGTCAAGCCCTGCCGGCGCATTTCCACGGCCAGCATCACTTCGACGGCCTGGCGCTCCTCACTCGAAATTATAGCCAGTTCATGAGCGCGGGCCAGGACGTAAGGATAACCGCCATTGATCCGAGCCTGGCGAACAATAGCGGCGTGCAGGCAGTCCAGGGCGGGAGAATCGTTGACCAGCCAGGCAGGCGCTTCAACCCGCACCAGGTTAGGCGCAGCCGGGTTGAGACTGACATTCAGATAGAAAAAGTGAATACCGTGCCCGGCGTACTCATACTTCTCGGTGCCTTTGGCTCTCACGGCAAAGATAGCGCTGCGCTCACCGGGTCCCAGGAAATCAAACAAATCCGTATCGGTCAGGTGGCGAAAAGGATTGTGGCGGAGGGCCTCCTCGGTGAGGGTGTCCGGTTCCAGGGAGGCCAGGTGCAGCAGGGCGACCACGAAGGTGCTGCGGGGCCGGTCAATATACCCGGCGATCAGTGCCCCGGACTCCCGGAGGTGGTTAAGCAAAGCGATGTAATCATCCTGGCATTTTTGTTGCTGGTCGAAGGGCAGATCAATCACCCGCAGAGTCAACTGGCCGTCAATCAAGGTGATAATTGGCTCGCTGCTGCCGGCATTCCGGGCGGCCAGCTCGGTTAAAACGGCTACCTCGGCCATATCCCGCTTGACATTAACCTCCCCGGCGGAAATCAACTGGCCCTGCATATCAAATAATTCTTCCGGGTCGTAGCATAAAAGCGGGGTAGGGTTATACGCCTCCGGCTTGCGATTGGAGCCGTGCCGGTAGATGATGCTGCCGACGTTAATCAGGTAGTAGAGGGTAATCCCGTGGCGGTCGGGCAGAATTTGCGAGCCATCGCTGGCGATAACCGTGACTTGCTCCGGGCAGGGCGGCAGCGGATAAGCCTGGGCCAGCGCCTCGCTGGTGGGGGCCGCGCCCACCCAATCAAAGCGCTGCTTGGTCTGGATTCTTTCCGCGCGGGCAATCCGTTCGGTCAGGGCGCTAAACTCGCTCGAAAAGCGGGTCAACAGCGCGGCCGCCTCTTCCGCCGCCGCTTTGCGGGCCGTGATTTGTTTATCTAAACTTTGCCCCATTGCTTTAACTTGGGGGGCTACCTGGTTGAGTTCAAGCGTCATTTCAATCCACAATTAACCATTAACAGTTGTCCGTTGATTACCTGTGCCCGTTAGGCTATTGACCAGGAGTAAGACTCTGCTGAACCAGGTAAAACTTTTACCCAGAAAACCTCTCCGTTTGCTTTCGGATTGTGTCTCAGGTGCTGGGTCGGGTCCGCCGGTTTCCTCGGCAAAGTAGAGCAATTGGGCCGAAGGATTATTCTCTTCATCGTAATCAATCCTGGCATAGGGCAGCCGGGCCGGCAGGTCGGAGTACGGTTGCGACCCCTCAAATAGCCCCTGCCAAATTTCAGGCGATGCGCTGGACAGGTCGCGCAGCCAGCAGCCCGTGTTAATATAAACGCCGCCTGTTTCCAGGGTTTCCTGGGTTGGAAAATGGGTATGTCCAAACACTACTACCTTGGCTCCCTGCTGGTAGGCAATTTCTTCGGCGGCGCGGTGCAGGGCCGCTTGTTGTTGAAGCTGGTCGGCGCGACCCATGACCAGCGGGTCGCTGCTGACCTCGGCCGGCGGGGACAGGACAGGATCGCGGCTGATCGCCGTAGCATCGCTTAAATATTGCTGCATCTGCTGGTGAAATTGGTGGCGGAAATCTGGATCAGCCATGTAGCGTTCGGCCAATTCGGGCCGGGCTGCCGGGTCTTCCAACTGAAGCAGCCAATCATCCTGGGAGAAAGCAGCCATATCATTTACGCCAAAATCGCTGACAACCAGGGCCGGCGTGTGCCGGATGAACTGGGCCAGCATGCCAGCCGCAAACTCAAAATCCCAGCGCAGTCCATACCAGATCAGGGTGGTGATGGGTTTAATATTATCAATAAACCAGCATTCTTGCCCTATCCTGCTGCTGAAGTCAATGGCAAAACGAGACCCAACGGGATAGTAGAGCTGGCTCAAGTCGTTGGGCCAGCGTGGGTCGAGAAAATCATGGTAGCAGTTCATTTTCTCGGTCCGCTGGTGGCCGTGCTCTACGTAAATCTTCTCACGACTGACAAACTCCTCGGCAAAAAGTAAGAGGGAGGAACGCGAGCCGGAAGCGCCCAACACTTCTCGCAGCCGCGCCTTAACCCCCGACCAGTAGAGATTGACATCGTGGTTGCCCTTGATAATAGTAATCCGGCGCGCCGGCGTCTCGACATGGATGAAATCGGACAGAGCGTTAAAAACTTCGGGATGACCTTCGACGATGAGATTGAGGCGTTTGATCGAGGCGGATTCAGAGGAGTCCAGATAGGCTTCGCTGGGGTAACGAACGGCGGGGTCGTAATTTTCTACTGCCGGAACTTGCAGAAATTCAAACAGGTCGCCATTGATGATCAGTTCAACTTCACGCTGATCTCTTTCGCTTTCTTGCCCGACTGCTTGCAAGAAGCGGGCCAATTGTTTATCAACTGTAAAATCTTCCAGATAATTGCGTTCCCGGTTTCCTGCCCCAAGGTGCAAATCTGAAAGAACAAACTTCAATTTGCGCCCCACTTAAGCTTGCCCCTTATCTTAGTTTGGGCAACATTATACCATATTCAAAATCGGGTTGACAATTGACCTGCAAGGCGTGATAATAGGGTTTACGAACGGGTGGGTCAACCGGCATCTTGACTCGCCCAGCCCCAATTTTTAGGATGACCCGATGACGCAAAACCTCGAAAAAAGTTATGGTCTAAATGAGGCTCAATTGGCCCAGATTCGGCACTTAGAAACTACCTGCAATCAATTCGAAGGGCTGACCATGAAATTGAACTGGAGCACTCTGCGGGATCGCCCCAAAGACCAGAGCAATGATTTTTTGTGGTATGCCGCCGGGCAATTGGTTGGTTATCTGGCTCTCTACGCCTTCAACCAGCGTGAAGCCGAACTTAGCGCCATGACTCACCCGGCCTATCGCCGCCAGGGCATCTTTAAACAATTGCTGGCCGCTGCCACCACCGAACTGAAAACGCGGGGTGTACCGGAGATGCTTTTTATCTGTGAGCAGAGTTCCCGTTCAGGCGCAGCCTGTCTAAAACACCTGGGCGCGCGCTACGAATTTTCCGAGTACAAAATGCAGTGGCAGGAAACGGTCGCTCTTAACCCTGCGCCGTCGGAGCTGCAATTACGACCCGCGCAGCCAGAGGATATCGCCGACCTGGTCCGCCTGGACGAGATTTGTTTTAGCGTCTCTCCCGAAATAGCCGAGCGCTGGCTGGCCAACGATTTGGCCGATCCGCAGCGGAAAGTATTGATGGCGACGCTCGGCCCGGTCAAACTGGGCAAAATCAATGTTTTGATGAATGAAGTTGAGACCTACATCTCCGGCTTTTGCGTCTGGCCTGAACATCGCCACAAAGGGTACGGGAAAATCATCCTGACCCGGACCCTGGAGCAGTTAGTTGTCGAGGGCCGGTCTAATATTGTGCTGGAAGTTGCCTGCGAAAACGAGCGTGCCCTCTTATTGTATCAACACTGCGGCTTTCGCACCGTCACTGCCTACGACTATTACCGTTTGCCCGTTTAATACCCCTCTTCCCCACCCCTTTCCCACTGGGAGGGGAGTCGCGCCAGCGACGGGGAGAGGGCTATTGAGGAGGCTGCATGATTGTCGCCAAACCCAATCTGGGTGTTATCTTCAGTATCAGTCTATTGCCGATTTTACTGGCAGCTTGTACTGGAGGTGGTGAAACATCGCCGACCCCAACGCCCCCAGTTGCCGCCGTTGCCCCTCAAGCGGCCGCCACCGACCTGCCGCCCCTCGGCACAGCCGGTTTGCCCGTAATTGGCGATGCTCCCAATCCAGCGCCTAATAATGAAGCGGTTATTGATACTGTTACGATTATGATGCCAGAGTCTTTACCCTTACAGGTCAGTGCTGTGGTCAAAGGGAAGCTGCCGGATGGCTGCGTGACCATCGAGCGCATCAGCCAAACGCGCAGCGGCAACACCTTTGTGGCGACAATCATTACCAACCGCCAGCCTGATGCCGGGTGTATTGCTCAACTTCAATCTTTTCAGCAAATATTGCCGCTCGACGTGGCCGGATTACCCCCCGGAGGCTACACTGTGACCGTCAGCGGGGCAAACAGCGTGAGCACGACCTTCCAATTGAGTGGTGAGAGTCCCACGTTAGCTCCGGTCACACCCTCCCCGCCGCCATCACCCCCGCCGCCAATCCCCGCCTCTACTCCTGTGCTTGCCAACGCTGCTATCGGCGGCGTTGTCTGGGCCGATTTTTGCCGGCTGCTGGCCAACGGCGCACCTTCGGTCGGCTGCATCCCGGATGCTCGAGGCGGTTTTCGGGCTGACGGTACATACACCAACGGCGAGGCGCGCATTGCCGGAGTCCAGGTGACTCTCAGCCGGGGCGGCTGTGCCGGCACTCCGGCTGTGGCCAGCCAAACCCTCACTGATCCCAACGGTTTTTACCGCTTCGACCATCTGGAGCCTGGGCCTTATTGTGTTGCCATTGAAACCCAGGCCGGGCCAAATCTAGCTCTGCTCCTGCCCGGCGATTGGACTTATCCTGCCCCCGGCGTGGGCCGCGTTGAGGTTTCGGTGGGGCCGGGTGAAAACAAAAACGCCGATTTTGGCTGGGATGACCAGTTTGACCGCATTCCACCCTCCTCTGGAGGCACGAGTTGTGTGGACCAGGCCGCCTATGTCGCCGATGTATCCATCCCCGACAATACCCCGCTGGCCCCCGGCGCACCTTTTGTTAAAACCTGGCGTCTGCGTAACAGCGGAACCTGCGTTTGGGGCAGCGATTATGCCCTGGTTTTTGTGAGCGGTGAATCGATGGGGGGACAAGCGCCTGTGCCGCTGCCTCAGCCGGTCCAGCCGGGGAGTGAGGTTGACCTCTCCATTTCCCTGGTAGCGCCGGCCAATCCGGGGGTCTACCGTGGGGAGTGGAAGTTGCAGAATGGCAGGGGAACGCAGTTCGGAAGCCGGGGAGATTTTCCCTTTTACGTGCAAATTGTTGTGGGCGGACCGGCCAATCCACCCACTCCCCCGGTTTCGTCTATCAGCGGGGTGGTCTGGGCCGAGGATTGCCGGGTCCTAGAGGATGGTTCGCCCTCCGGCGGCTGCATTCTGGATGGAACCAGCGGCGCATACCGGGGCGATGGTCTTTTCAATAATGGGGAGACCGGCTTGGCCGGGGTGCAGGTCAAGCTCAGTGTCGGCGAGTGTCCTGGCAACAATTTTGTTTTCACCACCACTACCACCGACACCAGCGGCGCTTACCGCTTTATCGGCTTGCAGCCGGGGCCGCACTGCGTCTCGGTTGACGCCCTGACCGAGCCAAACGCTTCGTTACTCCTGCCCGGCGCTTGGACTTATCCCGCTCCCGGAGTGAGCAGCACCACCGTCATCGCCGGCCCGGGGCAAAGCCCAACCGCCGATTTTGGCTGGGATTACCAGTTGCAGTAACGACCCCCGATGACCGACCGCAGATCACCGTAGAGCTGTTCTTGCAGCGGTCGGCGGTCAGCGGTCAAGGGGCTTTACCTTCACCTCAGGGAGAAGCCGTTCCACATCAGACCGGCGGCTCTCCCCCGTGCCTTCAGCCAGCACCGAAGCTGCGCTGGCGGCGGCGGCCCATCGTAGCGCCTCCCGCCAGTTATCCCCCCGCGAAAACCGCCAGGCCAGTATCGCCGAAGCTGTGTCGCCGGCTCCGGCGGCGTTGACGGCATGCTGCCGGGGGGCGACGGCGTGGTAGGAGCCTTCCGGCAGCAGGGCTAAAATTCCTTCCGCGCCGGAGGTCAGCACCAGGGCCGGTAATTTTTCCCGTTCACGAACGGCTTGTCCAGACGTCTGGAGGTCGGCCAGGGTCTGCGCGTTCGTGTTGAAGGTCTGGTTAAACTCGACGCGGTTCATTTTAAGAATGGTGGGCCGGGCCGGAACCGCTTCCGCCGCTGGCGGGCCGGAGCTATCAACCAGGATGGGAATGCCGGCGGCGTGGGCCATTTCCGTCAGGGCGCGATAATAAGAAAGTGGAAGGCCCGGCGGGAGAGTGCCGGCGGCAACGACCCAGGCCGCCTGGGGTAGATGCGCCCGGTAGCGCTGTAGCAGATCGGCGGCATCGGCGGGGGGAACAGGCAGCGCCCCGCCGATAATGTGACTGTGCTGGTGATGGCGGGTCTCCACGATCACATGGGCAATGCGGGTCTCGCCTTCCAGCCAGATCAAATCGTGCCGGACGCCATATCTGTCCAGCAGTTTTGCCAAAGCCTGGCCGGCCGACCCGCCGAGAAAGCTCAAAGCCAGGGTGTCAATTTCAAACGTGCGCAGCGCCACCGCGGCATCAAGACCCTTGCCGCCGACATAGTCCACCATGCGAGAAGCGCGCATCGTAGCACCGGGCTGAAATTCGTCAATAAAGATCACTCGATCCAGGGCTGCGTTGGGCGTAACCGTCAGAATCAAAGGCGGCCTCCCGCTGAGGAGAGGCGGCTGCCAGCCGAACCGGGTTGGTTAGTCACTATTTTCATCCCAGATTATCCTCAAACAAATTTGGAGAAGTTGCTTCTCGGCGCTCACTATACTATGGCTCGCCGATAATATCAATATTGGACTGATGCAGGGGGTCTGTAGGACAAGTTGTCAACTTGTCCCACAAAACCGGCAGAGGGTTATGAATTGACGCTCAACCGGAATCGTGTTATCTTACGCAGTTATTACCAACCGCCCAGGGGGAGAAGTTCGTCCGGGGCGGAAGGAGAGTCACAAGGGAAGGGGATCCATGATGAAAAAAACAATTATCCGCATCCTCGGCTTGGTCGTATTATTTGCAGCGACGGTTATTCCGGCCTGGGCCGGCCAGGGAGTGGGCAGCAGCCCTTATGTGGCCGAACTGCTGGTCAGCGGCTTGAATGCGGGCAATCTTAACCCCGGTCAGGAGTATTGGTACGCCTACAGCAGCCTTGATTTAGGCGACCCGGCCTACAATTCGATTGTGCTCAGCCTCAATTTTGAAGCCGAGGGCCGGGCTATTGCCGGCCGGGTTAATTTCCAGGTTTTCAATTTCGGGCAGGTGGATGCCTGGCTCAAAGACAACAGCGGCCCGGTTGAGAACCTGGGCCTGGGCACGCCCGCCAGCGCCGATTTTGATGTGATTACCGGCGAGCGGCTGTGGTCTGGCCCGCTCGCGCCCGGGGAGGTCTACTACGTGCGCATCTTCAACCTTTCGCCCAGCCCGGTGCGCTTTCGATTAACGGCGATAGGTCAAAAGAGCAGCCCAATTGACATTTCTAGAGCAGTGGATCAGATTAATTTGGGTGTCGAGGACAAAGCCGCGGCGATTCCTGCAGCGATGAGCGTCCCGGTTGAAACTGAATCCTCAATGGTAGGACGTGAGCCGCTCCTGACCCCGCCCAATATTTCGGCGGCTTTGCCCAAACTGCCGGATGACACCTCCCCCACCTCGACCCATTGGTTGCTGGCGGCTCAGGCCATCAACGGGCTGCCGCCCCAGGAAGCCGCTGCCTGGCTCATGGCGGCGGCCAAATTGGGCTGGCTGCCTGTGGGCGATAATGCCCCGGCGCTGACGCCCTTTAATCCTTACGACCAGCCGGTTACGTCGAGTGGAGGGGGCCAAGGCGGCGGTGGCAGCGGCGCGGGCGCGGCGGAAGAGGTTGCGGCAGTGCCGGTCAACCCCAACGAAGGCCAGAGCATCTATCCTAACCAGCCGTTGAAACTGCTGGCCGGGGCTAACACTGGCCGCCTGGGGCCGAATGCGGAACACTGGTATACCTTTACCCCCGGCAAGGTGGACGGTAAACTCATCGAAAATATGTCGTTGAGTATGTTCTTTACCCCCGGCGAGCCGAATGTTGCCCGGCAGGTCATTTTTGAGATGTTCACCGGCAGCCAGTACCAGATTTGGGAACGCGGTACGCCCGACGATATGGAGCACTTTGGCGCTGGCTCGTGGGTTTCCAGGGACGGCGATTACATCACCGGCGAGCGGCTGTGGCACGGCACGGTGGTAGACGGCGACCAGTACTTTGTCAAAATCACTAATGGCACCCGGCAGTGGATTGACTATCACCTCATCACCGGCGACATCGTCAACACCGAGCTGGGGCCGAAGTTTGCCACCGCCAAACCTCTTGCCCCGGCAACGCCGATGGGCGACGACATCGGCTCGCCGCTGCCCATCGGCAAGGGACACAACCGGGGCCACCTGGCGGCGGGCGAGGATATCTGGTTCAGCTTTGAGAACAAGAATTACGACCCAGATAAATTTGAGTTTCTGAATTACCTGATCGAACTCAACCACACGCCGGGAGCCGGCTATGTGACCAATTACGTCAATCTGGAAATCTATCCCTTCCAGGAGCAGCAAATCTGGCGGCGCGGCGATACGGATCAAATCGTCCCGCTGGGTGCGGGCAGCGACCTGAAGTATGATAAGGCGACCGGTATGCACACCTGGGTTTGGAACGGCCACCTGGTATCCAATACGACCTATTTTATGCGGGTCCGCAATGACTCCGTGATTGATATAGATTACGATTTGTTCATCCAGCAGCGGCGTTGATAATCGCTAGCCCTTTTCGGGGGAAGGAGAATCTGTAGCGGGGACGGTGAATATCACCGTTGTGCCTTTTTTCTCTTCACTCTCTATCCAAATCTGCCCACCATTCTTTTTAACCATCTCCTGACATAGAATCAACCCCAGACCTGTCCCCGCCTCTTGGGCGGTGCCGGGCGTGGTATGATGGACATCAAGCTTGAATAGTTTAGCGATATTTTCCGGACTGATACCGAGGCCGGTATCGCAGACCTTGACCTCGACCCATTTTGCATCCGGCTGGTCTGGCGAAACACCATTGCGATGAGCCGATAACGTTACCTGGCCTTCTGCCGGAGTAAATTTGAGCGCATTAGAGGTTAAGTTGCGGATAATGGTATCAATCATATAACTATCGGCGTAGGCAAAGAGCTCCTCTTCAATTGTATGGTTCAGCCGAATTCTCTTGCTGATAGCCGTTTCTTGCAGTAAGGCCACCGTGTTCTCGGCCAGCTCGTGCAGGTCAACCGGGCCGGGGTCATATTCTATCCGCTCTTGTTGCAGCCGGGACCAGGTTAACAGGTTTTCCAGTAAATTGAAGGCGGTCCGGGCTGACCGGTAAACACTCTGGGTCATGGCCGCAATGTCTGCATTGCTTAAATGTTCTAGCCCCTCTAACATAAGTTCCGCGTTGCCTAACAAAACCTGGAACGGGTTACGCAGATCATGTGAGATGATAGAAAAAAGTCTATCTTTATCTCTGTTGGCGCTTTGGAGGGCTGTTTCGGCTTCCTGACGCTGTTTAATCTCATTTTCCAAAATCTCATTTTTGGCATTTAACTGGTTGACCAATTTTTCTAGCTTGCTTCTCTGGTGGTAAAGGTCAAGGAAAATACGGGTCTTGCTGAGCAAAATTTCTGGAATAAAGGGCTTGCTCAGAAAATCAACCGCCCCGGCGTCATATCCTTTGCAGTGATGATACTCGTCTGAGAAGATAGCACTCACAAAAATGACGGGCAGATTGGCCGTGCTGGGATTACCCCGCAATAATTCGACCAATTCGTAGCCGTCCATCTCCGGCATTTGAACGTCCACAATGGCCAGACAAAAATCGTGTTCCAGGGTTAAGCTCAGGGCCTCGAATCCGGATGTGGCTTGAATAATTTCGACATCCAATTGGGTCAGGAGCTTTTCCAGGGCATAAAGATTTTGAAGTTTGTCGTCAACTGCCAAGATTCTAGGTTTTGATCGAGGTTCATGCATGGGATATTCCTGGATTAGAAAGCCTGATCAAACTTGCCTTTTTATAAACTCTAGTTATAGAGCCAGACCTGCAACATAGAAAACAGCCGGTCAACCTCAATGGGTTTGGATAAGTAATCGTTGGCTCCGGCAGCCAGGCATTGTTCGCGGTCACCTTTCATGGCTTTAGCAGTCAGGGCCAAAATGGGTAAAGTTTTGAACTGCTGCTGGGCGCGGATATGCCGGGTAGTTTCATAGCCATCCATAACCGGCATCATAATATCCATCAAAACCAGATCAGCCGGTTCCTCCGCTAACAGATCCAGAGCTTTTTGACCATTTTGAGCAATGCGGACAATCAGCCCTTTATCAGATAACAGCTTGGCTAAGGCGAATGAATTACGCATGTCATCATCAACAATCAAAACCTTTTTGTTTTTGAGCAGTTCATCCTTATTGTACAACTGCCGGATGGTTTGCTGTTTATCTTCCGGCATATCGGCTACCACCCGATGAAGGAACAGAGCCGTCTCATCCAGCAGCCGCTCCGGCGATTTCACCCCTTTGACGATAACGCTATCGGCGTATTTCATCAGTTCAAGATTTTCTTCGGGGGTCAGCTCCCGGCCGGTATAAACAATGACCGGGCATTTGGATGCGGCCATATGGCCGTTCATCCGGTTGAGCACTTCAAAACCACTCATGTCGGGCAGACTCAAATCCAAAATCATACAATCAAAATTCTGTGTCCTTAACAGGTCGAGAGCGGTCTGGCCCCGGTCAGCCTCACTGATTTGCACATCGCTGCCGCCTAACAGTTTCTTAATGCTGCGCCTGGAGTTAGCATCGTCTTCAACCAACAGCAGTGATTTAATATCTTTGGACATGAACTGCTCAATTTTTTGGAACGATTCAGCCAGATGTTCCCGGCTGACCGGCTTGGTCAGATAGCCCAAGGCCCCTTTCCGATAAGCATCCAATATCTCTTCATCCACCGACATGATATGCACGGGAATGTGCCGGGTGGCATGATCACTTTTTAAAATTTGTAGTACTTCCCAGCCGCTGATGTCGGGCAGGTTGAGGTCCAGAATAATAGCCTCAGGCATATAAGTTTTAACCAGGGCCAGCCCGGTGCTACCCTCTGCGGCAACCAGGCACTTAAAGCCTTTTTTGTGGGCAAAATCATAGACAATTTTGGCAAATTTAGAGTCATCTTCAATGACCAGCAGAATTTTGTCGCCCGCTTTCAAGCTGGCCCGATCATCAGCGAAAGCGGGTTGAGCTACCGGAGTGAGGGCAGGCTGGGTAGAAATGTGTTTGGGCTTGTGCCCATTGGATCTTTCTGGTTCTGCCAGTTGTACTTTTGGTTGCTGGGTTGGCTCACCCGCCTTTTTCTCAATCGGTAAATATAAAGTGAAGGCGCTGCCCTGGCCCTTTTCACTTTCGACATTGATTTGCCCGCCCAACTTGTTAGCCAACTCTCTGGAAATGGACAGGCCCAGGCCGGTACCGCCATACTGGCGGCTGGTACTGCCATCGGCCTGCTGGAAGGCTTCAAAGATAATTTTTTGTTGATCCGGCGTCATGCCGATGCCTGTATCAACCACGCTGATGGCAATGGCCTGGGTGGGATCCAGCCCGCTGCGAGATAAGTTTATATTGGCTTCTGGACGATAAACATTGAAGCTGATGCTGCCAGCTGAGGTAAATTTGAACGCATTAGAAAGCAGATTTTTGAGAATTTGCTTAATCCGCTGCGTGTCGGTTTCGATGCTGGCCGGCAGGTCATCGGCCATGTTGATGTACAGGTCAAGCCCTTTTTCTTTGGCTACCTGGGTAAATTGTGTCTGAACCGTGCTGACCAACTCGGTTAGGGGCATGGCTTCAAAGTGAAAAACCATCTGGCCGGATTCTACTTTGGATAGGTCCAGGATGTCGTTGATCAGGTTCAGTAAATCATTCCCGCCGCTGTAGATAATTTTGGCCGATTCAACCTGTTCCTCGCTGAGATTACCTTCTTCATTATTGGCCAGGATGCGGGCCAGAATGAGCAGACTGTTTAAGGGGGTGCGCAGTTCGTGGGACATATTGGCCAGAAACTCAGATTTATATTTGCTGGCCAGGGCTAATTCTTCGGCTTTCCGTTCCAGGTCCTGCTGGGCCGTTTTTAATTCCTGATTCTGCCGGTCCAGAACCGCTTGTTTCTCCTGCAAGATCCGGCTGTTTTCCTCTAATGCCGCCGCTTGCTCCTCTAACTGGGCATTGGTGCCTTCAAGTTCCGACTGTTTCTCTCGCAGCTTAGCTTCTGAGGCCCGCAAACTCTCTGTTTGTGTTTCCAGTTCCTCATTAGCCACCCGCAACTCCTCACCCTGGGCCTGCAACTCTTCAGCCTGCTGCTGGGTTCGGGCCAACAATTCATTGATACGGGCGCGGGCCTGGACCGTATTGAAGGCGATCGCAATGTTGGCCAGCGCCGTTTGGATAAATTCATACTGGGTCTGGGTAAAATCGGTTAACGTGCCCATTTCAATGGCCCCAATAACCCGATCATTGTACATGAAGGGGAAGACCATAATATTTCTGGGAGGCGTCTCGCCCAAACCTGAGCGAATGGTGATGTAGTCGTTGGGGACATCGGTGATGAACACGGGGTGTTTTTCAAGCGCAACCTGTCCCACTAACCCTTCCCCAAATTTGAAGGTAGCCGGCTTTTTACTGCTATAGGCATAGCTGCCCATCAACTCCAGGGTGTGATCCTCAACAATGTACAGAGCGCCAATCTGGGCCTGAAGGTAACTGCATAATTGTTGAATAATGCCGTTGGCCAGGGTCGGTAGATCCTGTTCGCCCTGCATTTTGTCGTTCAGTTGGGCCTGACCGGTGGTTTGCCAGATCTGCCCTTCTAAAGTTTTGTTGGCAAGCTCGGTTTCTTCTCTGGCCTGGTCGGCTTTTTCTTTGGCCAATTCGGCTTCTTCTCTGGCCTGAGTTGTTTGTTCAAATAAGCGGGCATTGGCAATGGCAATGGCCACCTGGTTGGCCAGTGACCGCAGCAAGTTAGCATCGCTTTCGTCCAGGCCACCAATCTCATCCTCCTGCACATCCAGAACACCGACCACCTGCCCTTCCACGATAATCGGAATGGCCATCTCAGCGCAAGTATCAGGCAACAGAGGATTGGACAACCAATCCTCGGCTTGACGCACATTATCAACCAGGACAACCTCGCCGGTCCGGGCAGCGCGGGCCACCAGGCTGGTTGGCGCGTACAAAGAAATGACATGACCCTGGGCTTTCATTGTTGCGCCAGCCTCGCCGGTACTGGCGCGCATAATCAGCACGCTTTGACCCGCGTCATTCGTATTATCTTCAGCCAGGGTGTAGGTCTGAACATGGTAGTAATCAAAGCTGTCTTTGATTTGATTGACCACCTCTACCAATAACTCTTCCAGGTTGAGGACAGCGTTGAAGTGCCCGCTAAGCTTGGCGACGATTTTCAAACGTTGGGTGTAGTTTTCTAAACCCGCCAGAGTGTGCCGTAACTGCGTCGCCATATCATTGAAAGTGGTAGCTAGTTGGCCGATCTCATCCCGGCTGTTTGTGCCAGGCACAACTACGTCCAACTGTCCGGCTTTGATCTGTTCTGCGCGGGCTACCAGGGCAGCGATGGGTCGAACGATAAAGTTACGTCCCAGGCCAAGTGCGGCCAGGCTGCCCAGCAAAGCCAGCACCCCAACTGCCATCAAATTGGTGGTCACCAACTGGTCACGGAGATGGGTTGTCGCCGCCGTTGAGGCGGCCAGGCTGAATACTGCCACCGTTTCATTGCCAATTACCAGGGGCGCATAGATCACGCGATAGGCTTCACCCTGGATGCTGACCTGACCTCGTGTGATTTGTCCCTGTGCTGCTTGAGTCCACAGCGGGAGATCTATCTCAAAGGTGTTGTTAAGATCAGATTGAGCGTCGGCGGTGGAGATGGCGCTGAGATTGCCCTGGGCGTCAAACAGCGCCAGCAAGGGGTCCGTCCGCTCAAAGTTCAAGGTAAACAGGGCGGTGTTATCCAACAAGCGGCCGATGGTCAACGCACCCACTACCTGGCCTGCCGATGTTTTAAGGGGCCGGACCACCACCAGCAACCAACCCTGCCCCGTCGGTACCAACTTGGTTGCCTCGATTTGGATAAGTCCTAGCCGGTTAAACCGATCCAGTTCAGGGGGCACGGCTCCTACTTCAAAGTTTCCTTTCACACCCAGCGTTCGACCGTCAACATCCATGACTTGCAAATAGCTTAAGTCTGTTGAGCGAACAGCAGTGGCCAGCAGCAGACCCTTCACCATCGCTTCGTCGCCCTGTTGGGTGGCGTCGAGCAAGGCGGGGTCACTTACCAACCTGGCCGCGCTGATTAATAGATTGGCCTCAAGTTGGGCGAATTGCTGTCTGATGACTCGCTCTTCCTGTTGCAGCCGGGTAGCGACGGTATCGGCTTCCAGCCGGTTTAGGCCGGTAATGGTCAGCGCCAGCGTCGCGGCGAGCGTCAGCCCGAGAGGGACCAGCGTGAGCAATAGCAACTTGCCGGCGATGGGTAAGTTCTTTAGGGTTCCAAGTAATTCCCCAGGGAAGGTCGGTAAATGTTGTTTGCTCATAGGAGTACCCTCGTCGCTGTCTGGTTACTTGTCCAGGGTAATGCCTTGCTCCGTTAACAATGTTTGAGCTTCAGGGCTGGTGATAAAGTCGAGAAACGGCTGCATTTTGGCGGCATTGGCCGGCAGATAAGCCACACCTACCGGACGGGTATAAGGATAGTCCCCGTTGAGATCCGCTGGATCCTGGCCATCAATCACCACAGGATTAACTTTCAGATTCCCCAAGCGGATACCGCCATAGGCCAGATAGGCAATCGCATGGGTCGTACTCGCCAGCGCCGCCTTCAAGTCATCTTCGCTGGTAAAGACTACCGCCCCAGCCGTAAAGGCCGCCTCTCCAAAAAGCTCTTGACGTAAAATTTTGGTGTTGGTTTCTTCTTCATCCCGGACCAGGACGCTGATGGCAGCATCTGGGCCACCAACCTCCGACCAGTTCTTGATTTTCCCCAGGAAGATATCCCTCACCTGTTGGCTCGTCAGGCCGGCAATAGAGACGTCAGAACTCGTGGTCACCACGACTTTTTCGGTGCCAAAATGGAGATAGGCGATCCCATCGGCCAATTCTGAGTCTTTGGGTGGACGCGACATTGTCCCCAAGTCAAGCTGCTCTGCTAACACGCCTTTAACGCCCCCACTGGAGCCTGCGCCGGACAGGAATTCGAAGGCCAGGTCATTATGTTGGCGGCGATAGGCCTCGGCCAGATGCTTTAGTATGGCGGTCGTGCCGCCCGAGCCTGAGATTGTCAAGGTCGTCTGGGGGACGATGGTTGGCGTGGGCCTGGTCTGAGCCGCCGCATTATTGCAGGCAGCCAGCGTTAATGCGACCAGGGTGATGAACAGGCCCATCAGAAATGCAGGCTTTTGTGGTGCAAGTTTCATTTTGCTGTTCCTTCCTGAACAAATGTTATAAGGTTTTGGATTTTGGATTGGTTTTTGGACGGGGTTAGAATTGGAAATTTCTGATTGCATAGGTTTTATTCATTGACCGGTGCACTGAGTGTTTACTCTCCCCCAGCCTGAGCCAGGTGAGCCTGCTTGGGAGGGATGACCATTTTGATAATACTGGTAAGGTACGTTACTGATAAACCTTTTACCTGACTTCCTATATGAGTGAAGTTATTCTCATTATAAAAGAAAATCTTTAATTCTTCTGTTAGGGTTGTGTTTGGATTGTGTTGGAATTCACAAGGGATTTAGTCCAATTGTAGCTTGCTCCAGGGTGGTGTTAATATAATCGTAATAATTCTCCTCTAAAGTGGGAAACAGATAGGGACACAACTGTCCAAGAACTGCCTGGATAGGAACAAGCTCACTTCATCCTGGCCCCAAAAGAAAGGAGAATGTTATGCTAAAATTACACCCGTTAAAGTTTTTGGCCCTTGGTCTGGGGCTGTTACTGGCGGCGTGCAGCAGCGCCGAGGCCGGCCCGCCCGCGTCGGTAAAAGAAGCGCCGGTTGTCGAGGCTGCGCCGGTGATGGAAACCCAGGCGGAAGCGGTGGAAGCGCCGGAAAGTGAAATGATGGAGAAACCGGTGGGGGTTGCGGCAGAACCTGAGCCAATGGCCGAGAAACCCCAGGTTGAAGAAGATACCCCGGTTGGCGAGCAGCCTGAGGCGATGGCTGAAGAGCAGGCGGCTGTGACCGGGGAGTCAATGGCTAAGGTCGAAGAAGCCGTCCCGGTTGAGGCAGAAGCAGAAGCGATGGCCAAAGTTGAAGAGACTGCCCCCGCTATGAAGGAAGCTGAGGCGATGGTTGAAACCACGCCCGTTGAGGAAGAAACAATGAAACCGTCAGAAACGATGGTCCAAGCCGGCCCCACCGAAGCACAGGCGCAGCTTTTAGCCACTCTGGACAACCAGGGCATGCCGCCGGAATTGTTCAACGAAGTCTGGCTTAATTCCGACCCATTGAAATTGGCCGATTTGCATGGTAAAGTGGTTATTGTGGAGTTCTGGACTTTTGGCTGTTATAATTGCAAAAACGTCGTGCCTTCGCTGCGGGCGTGGCATCAGACCTATAAGGATGACGGCCTGGTGATTATTGGCGTCCACACCCCGGAATTTGGTTACGAGCGCGAGATCGAAAATGTGAAGCAGGCCCTGATTGACCAGAATATTCCTTACGCCGTCGCCATTGATAACGATTGGCAAACCTGGCGGGCGTACAATAATCGCTACTGGCCGGCCAAGTACTTCGTTGACAAAGCCGGCAACCTGCGCCACATCCATATCGGCGAGGGCCGCTACGAGCAGCAAGAGGAGATTATTCAGGCGTTGTTGGCGGAGACGTGAAACTTAGAAGATTACAATTTAACGTGATTGGACATAATTCATAAGGGTAGCATCCCGAGTAGCGCGGAACAAAGTGGAGCGCGTATCGAGGGATGCGAGTTGGCCCCGTTTCGTCACGTTAAGCGCACCCTTCGATATGCCTCCGCTACGCGTCGGCTACTCAGGGTGCTATCCGGTTAATCACGTTTCATCACTATCTTTGCACTTTTCTAACTGAATATTAAAGGCATGGCCTCAACCCGAGGATAATAAGGTTTGCTGAGAACCAACATCCCGGAGGAGAACCATGCCCAAGCCAATTGTATGCCTCTCACTCGCCCTGTGCCAGTTTGCGGAGGTGTTCCGACCCTGTTTCACTCGACGCCAGTGGAAGTACTTTGTGATCGTACTGCTGGGGTTAATTGAATGTGAGGGACGGCGAACGCTCAGCGGCTTGCTGAGCACGGTAGGCGAAAAGGTGAGTGTGAGCGGCTTGTCTCGCTTCTTTAGTCGCTGGCCGTGGTCGCCGACGGAGGTGGCCCAGCGCTGGCTAAACCGTTTTCGGGAGCAGATGCAAGCGGAGGTCTCAGCCGAACATCAGCGCCAACGAGCCCAACGGGCCAAGCGCCGAGGACGTTACCCAGCAACCGTGGTGACAGGTTACTTCATCGGAGACGACTCGGTGTACGTGAAGCTCAAAGGGCGACGGATGAAAGGCTTAGGCCGACATTATGCCAGCAGCGAAGAGCGGGTAGTCACGGGCCATTGTCTGTTCACCGGGTTGTATGTCTTACTGGGGCGGCGCTGCCCCTTGCAACCTCGCTTGTATCGGCAGAAAAAGGTGTGCGAGCATGAAGGCGTCCCTTTTCAGAGCAAGATCGACTTGCTGGTGGCCGAGATCGAGCAGTTTGAGCCGGTCGCCGGGACCCAGACCCATCTGCTGGTTGATAGCTGGTTTCATTGTCGGCGGGCCAGACGCGCCGCCCAAAAACGGGGCTGGGATGTTAGGGGCGCGCTCAAAAGTAACCGCAAGCTGCGCCAGATTGATGCCGATGGCAACCGAACCTGGCTCACCCTGGCTGATTATGCCGCCCAGCTTAAGTTCGACGACTGGCAAGAGGCGGTTTGGCCCTCCCAAGAAGGGGACCGACCGCTCTATGTCCACGCCCTTAAAACCTGGATCCGCAAGTTGGGACCCACCCTGCTGCTCATCACTTGTCACGACCGCGACAACCCCGGCAAATCCATTCGTTACTGGGGCTCCACTCTCCTGGAGGCTGAACCGCAAACGGTCATTAACCATTTAGCGGTGCGTTGGAATGTCGAGGTCTTGTTTGAAGATAACAAAGACCTCCTTGGGGCCGATCATTATCAACTGATGAACGCCGATGCCATCCTCCGTTTCTGGACCCTGATCGCTTGCCTGGGCTATTTCCTGGATGAACAAAAAGCCCTCCGGCCCGACTGTACTACTTGGGGTGAGGTGCGTCGTGCCCTGCAAAAGGAGCACCAGGTCAATCTCCTGACCTGGTTCGCAGCCCAGTTCAAATCTGGCCTTTCAGTCGAGCAAATCGCGACCCAATTGGCTATATTCGGTTCTTAAAGTGCAAAGATAGTGGTTTCATATTTCACGTTTTATTCCATTAATTTATCAAAGGGATTCCCATTTTGTCCCCCAAAAAACACATCCTTGTAGTTGACGACGAACCGAATATCCGCGAAGTGGTCGAGCTGTACCTGCGCCGGGAGGGTTTTGAGGTCGAGGTGGCCGGCGATGGCGCGGCGGCCCTGGCAGCGGTGGAACGCAAAATCCCCGATTTGATCGTGCTGGATTTAATGCTGCCGGTCCTGGGCGGCCTGCAAGTGACCCGCGTTTTGCGCCAGGGTGAACAAAGCATCCCGATCATTATGCTCACGGCCAAGGGCGAGGAAGCCGACCGCATCGCCGGCCTGGAACTGGGCGCCGACGATTACCTGGCCAAACCCTTCAGCCCCAAGGAGTTGGTGGCGCGAGTCAAAGCGGTGCTGCGCCGGGCCAGCGCCAACCCCCTGGTAGACCCCCAGGCCCAGCCCTTGAGCAGCGGCGACATCACCCTCAATCCGGCCACCCGGCAGGTCTGGCTGAAAGATAAGGCCGAAGTGATGTTGACGGCCAAAGAGTTTGACTTGCTCTGGTTTTTGATGAATCATCCCGGCCAGGTTTTTACCCGCGATCAACTGCTGGACCGGGTTTGGGGCTATGACTTTTTTGGCGATGCCAGCACGGTCACGGTCCACGTGCGGCGGCTGCGGGAGAAGATCGAACGCGACGCCACCAAACCGGAATATGTGCTGACCGTCTGGGGGGTTGGCTACAAGTTCAGGGTGGATGATAGATGAACAGCAGTCTCAACTGGAAAGCTGTTTGGTTGCCTCTGCTGGGGTTGGTGGGAGCCTTTTTGGTGGCCCTGGCCATTGCCATTTACATCATGGAAGCGCCGGCCAGCGATCTGAAAGATCTGATCCAATTTTTGCTGACCTCCAGCCTGCCCTCCTTGCTGATCGGCTACCTCGTCTTTACTTTAGGCCGGCGCTGGCTGCGCAGCATTCGTTACAAAACGCTGCTGGCCTACAGCCTGGGCGTTATCATTGCTATCATCAATATTTATGTCACCTCCCAGTTAATGTTTGTCTCGGAGCACGACTTTCTACTGCTGGGGCTGCTGTTGATTTTTGCCGGGATTCTGTCGGCTTCGTTTGGCTATCTGCTGGCAGCCAGCATGGCCCAATCCTTATCGTTGCTGCGCCTGGGGGCGCGGCGGATTGCCGGGGGCGACTTTTCGGCGCAGGTCCATTTGACCGAGGTGGACGAGCTGTCGGAAGTGGCCGAGGCGTTTAACTTTATGGGCGACGAGCTGCAAAGATCCTTTGCCCGCCAGCGGGAATTGGAGCAGGCCCGTCGTGACTTGATCGCCGCCGTCAGCCACGATCTACGCACCCCGCTCACCTCGATTCGAGCGATGATCGAGGCCCTGGCTGATGGGGTGGTAGCCGACCCGCCGACAGTGCAGCGCTACTACACCGTGATGCGCTCCCAAATCGAAAATCTATCGGGGCTGATCAACGACTTGTTCGAGCTGTCGCAGCTTGAAACCGGCCAGGTCCAACTGGCCCTGGAAGCGGTCAATCTGAATGACCTGCTTTCCGATGTCCTGGAGAGCATGCAGGCCCAGGCCGGGGCCAAAGGTGTCTCTTTGAAGGGGATTTTTTACGAGGATTTGCCGATCATCAAGGGCGAGATGAACAAGCTCCAGCGGGTCATTACCAACCTGGTCCAGAATGCCATTCGCCATACGCCTACCGGCGGTTCGATTTCCCTGGAAACACAGGTCGCGCCGGACGGCGTTCAGGTGGAGGTAGTGGATACCGGCGAGGGCATTGCCTCCGAAGATTTACCCCACATTTTTGAGCAGTTTTTCCGCGGCGAAAAGAGCCGCAGCCGCGAGACCGGCGGCGCGGGCCTGGGCCTGGCCATCGCCAAGCGCATCGTCGAGGCTCACCACGGGCGCATCTGGGTCGAGAGCCAGGTAGGGCAGGGCACAAGGTTTAGCTTTATTTTGCCGGCTTCTACATCCTAAATAACCTCAATTCGGAGTTTTCTGAATCGCACCCTTCGATACGCGCTCCACTTCGCCCTTCGACAAGCTCAGGACGAGTTCTGCGCTACTCAGGATGCGATTATCCGCCGAAAATCATCCTGAGTAGGGCGAAAGCCCGTATCGAAGGGTGATTTTCGGTAAAATGTCGAACTCGGGTTAAATAGCGTAACCAAAAAACATTGTCAAGGGGCCGGAACTATGCTATAGTGGAGGCAGTAGGCTGAAATGGTGGCCTTTCGCTAAGACATGAGAAAGGACCATGCCGGTTTCAAACCCCTTCTTTCATCGCGGTCCCATCCACGACCGCGACTATTTCTTTGGCCGTGAGCATGAAACCACTCAGGCGCTGTCCTTGCTTGGCAACGACCAGAGTATCTCCCTGGTTGGACAGCGGCGCATCGGCAAGAGCTCCTTCCTGTTCCATCTGGCCGATCCCCACATTTTCACCCAGCATGGCCTCGACCCCACCCAGCACCTCTTTGTGTACCTTGACTGCGGCAGCCTGAGCGGTCAGACTCCCCCGGACCTTTACCGGGTTCTGCTCGAGGAAATCGGTGACGCCTTGGCTGATGCAGGCAATCCAACTGCCCTAAATTTTGAGACAGAGCCGACCCACCCCCTTACTTATCGCGCCTTTGAGCAGGCGTTCCGCCACCTGACCCGGCAGGGTCGGCGGCTCATTCTCCTTTTGGATGAATTCGAGCGGCTCAGCCGCAACCCTCACCTGGACCCTGACTTTTTCTCCGGCTTGCGCGCTCTAACGGCCAGATACTCCGTTGCCTACGTCACCGCCTCCAAGCAGCCCCTGTTGGAGCTGACTTACGCCAACGCCAGCGCGCTCAGTTCCCCTTTCTTTAACATCTTTGCCAGTATTCGCCTGGGTCTCTTCGCCGAGGCCGAGGCCCGTAATCTGCTCACAACCCTGGCCGCCGGAAGCGGCTTGACCTTCTCCCCGCCCACCCTTGACCTTCTTCTCGACCTGGCCGGTCCCCAACCCCTCTTTCTGCAAATCGCCGGTTTCCATGCTTTTGAACTGGTCCAGACCTTTGAGGTTTCTGAAACCTCAAAGGTCTTATTCGACTCCGCCGAACTGCGCCGCCGCTTCCTGGCCTCGGTGGAGGAACACTTTACTTACTACTGGCGCAGCCTCTCGCCCAATGAACAGCGGGTTCTGGCGACGCTGCCAGCCGCGAGGCCAGGCTTAGCTCTGTCCAACCTTGAACGGGCCTGCCTGATTATCCACCGTAACGACCACTATGATTATCTCTCGCCGGCCTTCCGCGTTTTTATCCAGGCCCAACCCATCCCCGGCCTGCTCCAGGCCGGTCCCGTTGCCATAGACCGGGAACAGCATCAGGCCCTGCTCCACGGCCAGCCTCTGCTTTTGACCACCACGCAGTACACTTTGCTAATGCATCTTGTCGAACGGGCGGGCCAGGTGGTCACTAATGAAGCCTTGGAGCAGGCGCTCTGGGGGGAGACTTACGTCGAAGACCCGGAGCGCTTGAAGTCGGTCATCAAGGGGCTGCGCCAGGCGCTGGGTGCGGAAGCAGCCCGGCTGGAGAATGTGCGGGGAGTGGGTTACCGCTTCTTACCCTGATTTTTCCCCAAATTCTCCCCCAATCTCCCCTGATTTTCCCTTAAAGTTGCCTCGCTTTTGTTATATGCTCTGACCATTATAAAAAATGGTTATGGCTAATACACAGGAGGCAAAAATGAAAAGGTTTGTAATAGTAACAGGGATAATTGTTGTCGCGCTTGCGCTGCCCCTGGCCGTGAGTGCCGGAGTTCAAAAGTATTTGTGGAGTCATTCCGGCGGTGGGGTAACCGAACTGAGCAGTGTGCAGCCTGCCGTCGAAGTGAAGGCCCCGGTGCAGAAGTATTTGTGGAGCCATTCCGGCGGCGGGCTGACCGAATTGACCAGCGTGCATACCGCCGTTGAGGTCAAAACCCCCGCACAAAAGTATTTGTGGAGCCACTCAGGCGGTGGAATGACCGAACTGACCACCGTACCAACTGCTGTCGAGGCCAAAGCTCCGGTTCAAAGGTATTTATGGAGCCATTCAGGCGGTGGAATGACCGAACTGACGGCGGTAAAAACCTCGCTGCCAGCCCCGTCGAAGTAGTTAGCTCTATGATAGATCAGAGGAGTCCAAAGCTTGCTTTGGACTCCTGCTGATTTCATAATTGTGAGAAAGACACGAATCTCCCTTGACAGCGGCCCAAGAAAGGTGTCGAATAATAAAGGAACAAGATGAAATTTGTAAAAAAACTGTTGACCTTGATCCTACTCCTGGCCGCCCTGCCTGTTTTCGTAGTTCAGGCTGAAGGCGGCATCGCGGTTCAGCCCTACTGGATCTTCCCCACCGATGCTCCCGTGACCCACATCCAAACCGGCGATATCAACGGCGACGGCGTACCGGAGGTGGTCATGACGACCGCCGACGGGTGGCTCTACGTTTTGGAGAATGACAGCCGCGTGGCCTGGCGCTATAAACTGGGGACGGTCGCGAATGATCTGATGGTCGGTGATATGGATGGCGACCAGCAGACGGCCGAGATTTTTGTGGCCGGACGGAGCCAGAATGTCCTGCTTAGCAACACTCAGAGACCTGTCTGGTCTCTTAACCTTACTCAGAGCATGATCTCCTCTTCGGCGGCCTCTGCCGCTGACTTGGACGGAGATGGACGACAGGAGATATTGCTAGGGCACAGCTACTTTCTAGCAGCTCTGGATAGTGAAACAGGCATCTCACGATATGTGGGGCCCCAAAATTGGCAGTCAGTCCTGGACATCTGGGTCGGGGAGGTGGAGGGCGATAGCCGGCCGGAGGTTGTGCCCAGCATTGCTGAGTATAATCAGGTCTATGTTTTGGACAAAAACTTAAAGATCGTCTGGCAGCGATCCTTCGAGAGCGTGGGCCTGGTGCAGGGGGGTGATGTAGATGGGGATGGCCAGGCCGAGATCGCGGTCCTCGACGCCTCTTGGGATCTGTTCTTGCTAGAGAGCGATGGGAAACAAGTATGGCATAATCAAAACCTGACAGGTCTACCAGACCTGTCAGGTTTGGCTCCACCAACGTCCGGGCAAATGATTGTGCACGACCTGGAGGGTGATGGCCGGATGGAAATCATTGTGCTGACCCCGGGGCCGGCGGCTGTTCACGTCTTCAAAGGAGATGGCAGTCTACTCTGGCAACATCTGCTAGGGCCGAAACCCAATCAAGACATGCCCGGCCAGACTTCCAAAATCTCGAAAATTTCGGACGTCTTGGGCACGGCCACGCTCACCGCCGCTGATATGAACGGCGATGGCCAGGCTGAAGT
The DNA here is from genome assembly GCA_015075185.1 of Anaerolineales bacterium. GTDB lineage: Bacteria > Chloroflexota > Anaerolineae > 4572-78 > J111 > DSQQ01. The sequence goes on from JABTUW010000002.1 coordinate 927,122, forward strand.
GGTGGCGAAGGTAGCCGGACAGGGACAAGTCTATCTATTAGATGCCGCCGGACGACGCCTGGCCACTTATTTGGTCCAAGGATCCACGGGCACGCTCGGCTACGCCGACCTGAACGGCGATGGGCAGGGCGAGATCATGATCGGGACGGAGACCGGTCTCCAGGTTTTCGGCGCTTCAGCGCAAGTCCAACAGCGGGAACTGGGGCGGTGGTTGCCATTTCTGGGCGGGGTAAATGCGCTTGACCTAGTTGACCTGGATGGCGACGGCCGGCTTGAAGTGCTAGCCGGCTCCCAAGAAGGCCAGGTCTATGCCCTGACCGCTGAGGGCCAGATCTTGTGGAAGGTGGACCTCAAAACTATGCCGGGTCTGGGCCGATGGGTGATCCCCACGGTGCTGGCCCTGAGCGTCGGCGACGTGGACGGCGACGGCCAACCGGAAGTCGCTGTGGCCGGTAGTAGTCAGATTTATCTAATGAACAGCCATGGGCCGCGCTGGGCCGTTCCGGTCAGAGAGCAGTTCACTACCATAGTGGCCATTTATGACCTGGAAGGTGATGGCCAGGCTGAAATCATTACTGGGGGCAATTTGAACTCAGGTGGGGGTATCGTCGGACGGCTGGATGGTGCCGGCAAGCTGGTCTGGCAGCGGGAGTTGGCCGAACCGGTTAGGACTGTGGGCAGTGACAGGGGGCAAATCCTGATCGGGACCGGCAATGGGCGCGTTTACCGGTTGACCGCCGCCGGAGCGCCAGCCGGGGAGTACGAATTGGGGGCCAAGGTGCTCAGCTTCGGGGCGGGGCAGGCGATCACGGAGGACGGACAAGTTTACCGGCTGGACGACAGCGGGTCCACTCTGGTGGGCGATCTGGGTGCGGCTCCCCGGCTGGCCCGGTTGAGCGCGGGTGCAACGGCCATGCTCACCAGGGAAGGAGAAGTTAGCCTGACAGCCGGTGACGGGTCGCGTTGGCAAGAGACCGTGGCCGAGCGGGCGCTCAGTCTCGCCGCAGGTGACATAAATGGCGATGGTCAGGTGGCGGTCGCTGTCGGTACTAACGACGGGCAAGTCCATCTCTTCGGTTCGGCTGTTAATCAGCCACCTCTGCTCACCAACCCCGACCTGACCGAAACCCGCAATGGTTATACCTACAGCATAGAGGTGAACGACCCTGACGAAGATATAGTAATTGTGACCCTGGAAATCTGGGATCCGTCGGCTGGTCTCTGGCTCACGCAAGCCACGCAGAGGGTGGAACAGGGCCAGGGACGATTGAATTTGAACGTATCCGACCCCTTCGACACCTGGGACTCCGGCCAGGAAAGCCGCTTTCGTTTTGGCTACGATGATGGGTATAACCAGGGTCTCCTGGCCGAAGTTCCCGGCCCCTTTTCCATTCCGACCCTGCCCTGGTATCTCTATTATGGCCAATGGGCCGGCCTCGGGGCGCTGGCGCTGCTGGTTCCGGCACTGGGCTGGGCGCTGTACCGCCGCCAGCAGGTTTATCACCGCTCCCCTATTGGTCGGGCTGAAAGCCTGCTCAGGCAATTGCGTTCCCATCCCGATGAAGCCCTGCCTCGTTTGTACGACTTGGCTCGTGATGAGCCGGCCCTGCTGGCCTATTTACCTGGCCTGGCCCGCGATGTGGGCGAGTCGCTCATCGCTGATGTGAGCGAAGGCTTCAACCTGATCCTAACCCGACCAGAAGTGGTGGGCGAAGGGCTGCGGGCGGCGGTGAGAGGAGGAGGCGAAGTGGGCAGCAGGGAGAATGAACTTGAGGGTTCAATCGAAAATCCACGCCTATCAGACAGACAATCCAAAATCCAAAAGCTGTATGGCTTATGCCTGGAGGCGCTGGAAGCCAACACGGTCAGCCGCATTGTCGCCTTGCGGCCTCGCCTGGAAGGTTTTCAGGAGACGACCCTTGAAGCTAGTCTCCCCTCTCCCATCCCCGGTCAGGAAGACTCAATCATGGCTGAATTGGGCCTGGTGGCCCAAATCCTGCACAACTACGAGCGAGTTGAGACGGTGGAGGACAAAGTCGCTTATCTGGCCCAGGCCCTCGAAACCCTGGGCCGCCTGGACCGTGAGTTTCAAATCACCCTGGCGCAGCCAGAACGGAACATCTTCACCCGGATTGCCCTCAACTGGCTGGGAGTGACCACCAACGCCCTGGAGGATGTCCAGGGCCGCGCCCAAATTGAGGTGTCGCTCAAAACGCGGCGGATATTCACCCGGGAGCAGACGACCCTGGCCATGGAACTGACCAATACTGGCCGCAGCCCCGCTTCCAACCTAACCGTCACCCTGATGCCGGATCAGGTTTATGCGGTGGGTAACGGCGCGGCTTGCCTTGAACTGCTCCCGGCGGGCCGCTCGGCGGTGGTAGAACTGCCTGTTTCGGCGGCGGCCTCGCTGGAGCAGTTCCGGGCCGAGTTCATCATCACCTTCGATGACCGCGAGCGGGGCGGCAAGAGCGTCGCCTTTGCCGATGTCGTCCGCTTGCTCAAGCCGGCCGAATTCCGGCCCGTCCCTAACCCTTACGCTCCCGGCACCCCGCTGCGTCCTGGCTCAACCCTCTTCTTTGGCCGGGATGATCTCTTCCAATTCATGGCGGAGAATCTGGGTGGAGCGACCCGCCAGAACATCTTGGTACTCATCGGCCAGCGGCGCATGGGCAAGACTTCCTTCTTGCAGCAGCTTTCGGTCCGGTTGGGTCAAACTTACCTGCCGGTCTACCTCGACGGCCAATCGCTGGGGATTGACCCCGGCATGGCCAATTTCTTCTATGATCTCAGCCTGGCCATTGCCGACGCTCTGGCCGATCAGGGTTGTGCCATCGCGGAGCCGGTCCTGGCTGAGTTTCAGGAGCGGCCCAGCGGCGTTTTCGAACGCATTTTTCTACCGGCTGTTTTTGAAGCCATTGGCTCCCGGCGCTTGCTGCTGTTGTTTGACGAGTTTGAAGAGTTGGAAATGCGGGTGGCGTCGGGTAAGCTGGAAGCAACCATCTTTCCCTTTTTCCGCCACCTGATGCAGCACGCCGAAAAGGTGGGCTTTGTCTTTGTCGGTACGCACCGGCTGGAGGAGTTGACCACCGACTACTGGTCCATTCTATTCAATATCGCCCTCTACAAACGCGTTACCTTCCTCGGCGAAGCCGCCGCCAAAGCGCTCATTGTCGAGCCGGTAGCTCAATCCGGTTTGCTCTACGACGACCTGGCCCTGGATAAGATCATCCGGGTTACGGCCGGTCATCCCTACTTTCTGCAGCTCATCTGCCACGCCCTGGTCAACCGGGCCAACCGCGAGGCGCGCAACTATCTGACCATTCGAGATGTCAATGATACCCTGCTGGAGTTGGTAGAGTTGGGCGAGGCTCACTTTGCGTTTCTATGGGAGCAGTCCTCCCCGACGGAGCAATTGATCCTGGCCGCGTTAATGCGCCTGCTGGCCAGAACACCTACCGTGACCACGACGCAAATCGCGGAATTGCTGGCCGAGCGGGGCAGGTCTCTGGAGTTACAGGTCGTCCGCGATGCCTTGCGCCGCTTAACTGAGCGCGACGTTGTCCGTGAGTTGGGCGAGTCGCCGCCCCACTACGAGTACAAGGTAGACCTGGTGCGGTTGTGGGTGGAACGCTACAAAGCATTGGGGCGGGTGATTGAAGAGCTTTCATCATAGGAGCGACAGGCGCTCATTTCACTCAAAAGACGACTGAAGTCGTTACTCCACGGAGGCGATAACCATGTCTATAGAAAACCCCTACTTTCATCGTGGCCCCATTCGTAAACCAGAGCATTTCTTTGGCCGGACGCAGGAAGTGACCAATACCCTCAGCCTGCTCAAAAACAACCAGAGTGTCTCGATCGTCGGGCCGCGGCGAATCGGCAAGACATCCTTGCTGTTGCACCTGTCCCACGCGGCGGTGATGAGCCAGCATGGTTTATCGCCCACGGAACACCTCTTTATCTTTATTGACTGCGAAGGGCTAAGCCATCTGGATCAGGCCGGTTTTTACCGGGTTATCCTGGAAGAGACCGAAGACCAACTCCTTGATCGGGGTCTGGCCGTCGAAATCGAGATCCCGGAGACGCCGACCTACCGTCAATTCGAGCGTGCCCTGCGCCAGCTCAATCGCCAGGGGTTGAGGTTGATCTACCTCCTGGACGAGTTCGAGTTAATGAGCGAGAACCAAAACCTGGATGCCGACTTTTTCTCCGGCCTGCGCGGTTTGACCGCTCGCCACGATGTCTGCTATGTTACCGCCTCGCAGGCCCATCTGTTGGAATTATCCTATGCCGAAGGGGTATTAGGCTCACCTTTTTTTAACATCTTTGCCGTCCAACACCTGGGCCTTTTCAGTCAAGAGGAGGCCCGCCAGCTTATTCACCAGCCAGCGCAGGCCGCTGGGGTTCCTTTTTCCGACGGGCTGAGCGAATTCATTCTGGAGTTGGCCGGGCCGCAGCCGATGTTTCTCAATATTGCTTGTTTTCATACCTTTGCTGCGCTGACCCCCTCCCCAACCCTCCCCCTTCCAGGGGGAGGGGGTTTAATCCCCTCCCCAACCCTTTCCCTGGAGGAGAGAGAGTTGGAAGAGGTGCGGCGCAAGGTTGCGGGAGAACTGGAAGGTCATTTTCGTTACTATTGGAGTAAGCTGGACGAGGGTGAGAGGCGGGTGCTCGCTGCTCTGCCCGGCCTTGCCCCGGTTAAGAACGAGACAACCCAGGTGCTCATTCACCGGCTGGAGCAGCAGGCCCTGCTCGTCCGAGATGAGCGTGGATATTGTTACCCTTCCACAGCACTGGCCGATTTTGTCCGCCGCCAGGCCGCTGAGCCGGGCACGGCCGGTCCCGCTGCCGGTTTGGAGAGTACCCTGGTGGGACGCAAACTCGGCGCGCATCTCGTCACCGAACTGCTGGGTCAAGGGGGCATGGCCCGTGTGTACAAGGGCCGCCACGAGACGCTGCAACGCGAGGTGGCCCTGAAGGTTCTGCTGGCTCACTTGGCTGATACGGAGGAATTCCGCGAGCGCTTCCGCCGCGAGGCCCAGGCCGTGGCTATGCTGCGCCACCCCCATATTGTCCAGGTCTATGACTTCGGTATGCAAGACGAGCTTTACTACATGGCCATGGAATATGTCAACGGCAGCAGTCTCAAGGAGCGGCTGGCCGCATTGACCGCCAGGGGCGAGACCCTGCCGTTAGCCGAAGCGGTGCATATCATCGGCGAGGTGGCGGCGGGCCTGGACTATGCCCATGCCCAGGGCATTATTCATCGGGATTTGAAGCCGGCCAACATCATGTTCACCGCTTCCGGGCAAGTGGTGCTAACCGATTTTGGCATCGCTCGCCTGCTGAGCGCAACGCGCTACACCGTGACCGGCGCGATCGTCGGCACGCCGGCCTATATGTCGCCGGAGCAGAGTCAGGGCGAGCGGGGCGACGCCCGCAGCGATATTTACTCGTTGGGAGTGATTTTGTTTGAGTTGGTAACCGGGCGGGTTCCCTTCGACGCCGATACGCCTTTTGCCCTGATCATGAAGCACGTGAGCGAGCCGGTCCCCCCTCCCCGCAGCCTGAAGGCTGACCTGCCGGAAGCCATTGAGCCGGTTATCCAAAAAGCATTGGCCAAGCAGCCTGACGCTCGCTACCATACTGCCGGTGAGTTAGCCCGTGCCTTAACCCAAATTTGATCGCTCCCGCCAGGCCCGGATCATCTTGGTATGGATGGGGTAATGGCTGTAGGTATCGAGCCGCAGGCGATGCCGGAAGGGCGTCTCCTGGGTGAATTGCTCCTCAGGCACGCCTTGGACGTAGGCGATGAGCCGGCCATGAGTCTCATCCAGTTGTCCCAGTACGTCGGCAAGCGAAAGACCTCGTTTCTGTTCTGTCATCTGGGCATTGAAGGCATCAATGCCGCCGTACTTTACGGAGTAGCGCGGCGGCCTGCCTCCCTTGACGATGAGCGGCAGATACTTCAGCGCCTCCTCCTCCCACGTGGTTACGTGCGTCAGGATGTCTTTCACCGACCAATTGTCTATGACGCCAGGTTCCGTCAGTTGCGAGTCTGACAAACCGGCGTACGACGCCTTGATCTCCAGCCACGCCTGGTCAAGTTTTTTCAGAAGCTGTTGTCTATCCATTTTTAAAACCCCGTTTTGTCAATTCTATTTCAAATCCAACAATACTTTAATCTTATTTCTTTCATCGGCCGGATTGATCAGAACGGTCAGCGCCTCGTCGTCTTTGGAATAGGCCAACCGGGCTTTCTCGTTAAAAACATCGGCCTGGTTTTCAGTCCAGCCTTGCGCAGTCAGCTCGTCGCGGTAAAACAGGGCCGCACTGATGGGGGTAATGGCGCTGGTGTACTCGATAAAGGTGGGGAAAACCGAAACAATCTGGGCGTCGGGCAGGCGAGGCAGGTTGTTAAGAACTTCACTTTCAGCAAAAGCATCAATTGGCGGAGCGATGGTCAAAGCGTCGTTAATACCCGTCAGGGTGTAGCGCAGCTTTAGGCGGCCCTGGTCAAAAAAATGGACCTTGGGATCGGGGATGACAATACGCAGCGTGGCCGAAATGACGTATTGGGCCAGGTAATCGTCCGGCTGGGCCAGCCACAGGTCGCCCTCCGCTCGCTCAAAGATGATATTGGGATCGGCCAGATCGTGCTCGGTGAAAGAGTAGCGCTGCACTTTTTGATCCTCAAGGAGTTCGGACTGCGGCGGTTGGGAGGTTGTAATCGGCAGGACGATCAGCCGGTCCGGGGCGAGAAAACCCAGGTCGGCCGGCGAAACGACGCCGTCGGTAAAGGTAAACCATTGGCCGGTATCCCCTTTTTTGACATATACCTTATCAGCCACCCGATAAAACTCCGAGACCCCGGAAATGATCTCGGTCTGGGTCAGGGTCGTCTCAACTTTAAGGTATTGGTGCAGCGCAGCCGGTTCACGGGTGACCTCGGTCAGCGATTCAAGCCGGCCCTTGGCTGGCTGGCCGTTGCGCGTCCCCTCGAAATCCACAATCAAATTGGCCCGATAACTTTTTAATTTGGCCAGTCCAGCGCCAGGCGAGGCCAGGCCAGGAGCAAATGCTTGAGCCGGGGTGGGCGTCATGGCCGGAGATTCGGCGAAAGTAGCATTTGATGTAAACGGTGAGGGGGTATTCAAACTACAAGCCAGCGCTGCGCTGAGGACAAGCATAAGCAGGAGTAGGTAAGCATACTTTCTCAAGGTAAATAACCTTTCATTTTTTGTAACTGCTCAGGCATCCAGAGCCGTAGGCCCCCTGTGGGCAGGATGCAAGCAGTGTCATTTCGACCGAAGTACCCGGAGGGCATAAAGGAGAAATCTCTCGTGCCTATGTGACGCTCCAGGGATTTCTCGGCCTACGGCCTCGAAATGACATCGAATCCGCTGCGCAGCGACACACGGCTGACGCTGATTTCTGCGCCCGGCTGCTCTGGCGTGAGGGTTAATTTGACCAGGTCGCCGGGGAGGGGCGGCAGGGTCACCGCTTGCGTGGTCAACGCTGGCGTCACTTCAATTTGGGTTAAGGGTATGTCGTTGACCAGGAGGGTAAGCTCCTGCGGGCTTGGGGCCGCCGCTGTAAGTTCCAGGGTGAGAGTTTGATTTTGAGGATGATGCAAAAATAGTTCCGCCTGGCCCGCCGAAAAAGCGCGGGTGATGGAATCAGCTCCGTTTTCCTGCCGCTTGTCCCAACCGCTGCCCAGGGTTAGGTAGGGCTGGGTTGCTTGCTTGGACGGCGTGGGGTAAACCTTTAAGCGGCCATCGTCATAAATGGGGGCGACTCCCGGCAGCGCGACTGCAACCCAGCGCTCGGTGGCCTCGCGTTCCGGACCGGGAGGCATCTGGTAGTAATCCAGCACGATATAGCGCAGATTAAAATCATAAAAAATGGTGGGGGCAATCAGGTCCAGGGGCTGGTCAATGATGTCCGGGCCGAGGGCGCGCCACTGCTGCAGTACCGGCGTCCGCCAGGCCAGTTCCAGAGGGTTATCACGGGAAGTATAGGCGGTTAACAGGCGTTTGCCGTGAACGGTCTGATAGAGCATTGGCGTGGGCCGGTCCCAATTCATCGGCAGTTCGGCGATGGTGAAATCTCCCGGCTGCTGGGCCAGGTCGAAATAAAACTGCGGCGTGTCAATTTTGGAGATAGGGTAGGGGAGGGGGAGAAACTCGAAGCAGATGAGGAGGGTGGCGAGGAGGGGGAGGGTGAGGCGAATGGTGAATGGTGAATGGAGCGTTTGAGGATCTCTGGGCTTTAGTCTCCGGTCTCCGATCAGGTTTGTTAAATAGGCCAGTCCGATCGCGGCCAGCACGCCGAGGCCGAGCATGACCATCAAATCGTAGCGGCTGAGGGAGCGGGTCAGGCGGATGAAGGGAACGGTGTGATACAGGAGCAGATAGGGTAAGGGAATCGGCCAGCCGGCGATGGTGACGATTTTGCCGCCGATGTGCAGGTAGGGGCCAAGCGCCAGCAGAAAAAAGGCAGCGGTAACAAGCGTCCAGAACTTGACCACGACTTGCCGCCAGCCGCGCATGACGGCAAAGAGAGCCAGGACCAGGGGCACAAAACCGGCAAAAACGAGCCGCTCCGAAAGGGTGCTGCTGAAGTTGCCGGCAATGGATTTGGCCCACGGACCCCACAGCGGGTGCATTTCTGAGGGCAGAATAAAGGCCAGCAGATCGGCGGAGAGGGTGATGCTCTGTTCCAGGCCGGCTTGCAGCTCCGGGGTGCTGCGGGCCGCGCGCATCATCGGAACGAGCAGCGGCGAGAGAACGACGAAGAAGCCGAGGCCAATCGCCAGGACTAACCAGAGGGGGCGGAGGAGAACCGTGATACGTGATGCGTGATGCGTAAAGCGTAAAGCATCAAAATGTCTTCCCTGCTCTCCTGCTTCCACCTGCCCCCTCGCCGGGCTTCGCTCGGCAGAGTTGACGGGGGCGCTCCTCTGCGCCTCTTCGTCTCTTCGCCTCCACAAAACCCATCCCAGCACCAGTCCGGTGAAGATGAGCAGATAAAGGGTGTGATACCAGTCTACCAGGGTGGCTAAGATTAAAAAGAGACAGGATAAAATGACATCACGGACCTCTCCCCCAGCCCCTCTCCTTTCAGGAGAGGGGAGCTTAAGCGTCCGTAATAACCACAACACATAAAACGGCGGCCAGATCATGCTGAAAACCTGCATGTGGCCTAACAGATGGGCCATGTGAAAGGGCGACATGGTAAAGACCAGCCCGCCGACAAAAGCGGCCGGCCGCGCCCCTTTGATTGGAAAATTCAGTTGGGTCAGCGCGTACAGCGACAGCAGGTAGCCGCCGTAACCGGCCAGGGTAAAACTGGCCAAAACCACGCTGTTATAGGCCACCGCCAATCCAAAATTGAGTTGGATCGGCAGGGTCCACAGGCTGTTGAAAATGTTGAGGGTGTGGAACAGCAGGCTGGCGCCCAAAGGCGGGTACAGGTAGTCGGTGAAGAAAGGGGTTGACCTCAAGTCCAGCAGCGCTTTTTTAACCCACCACAGATTCCAGTAGTTCTGCCAGCCGTCGAAGCCGTCGCCGGGGATACCGTCGGTGAGATGGAGAACAGCCGGCCAGGTCATCACAATCGTCAGCAGAAAATAGCCGAGCAGGGGCCACAGGTTGATCAGTGCGAAGCGACGGTCAGCGCTAAGGAACTTCCTAGGTAATATCATGGTGAAGTCGGCCCAGAAATAGGGTTACACTCTGTTTCCATTGTTCAGGTTCAACGGCTAGATAAGCTTCATGACCAACGCCGGTAAACGCCTCAAACCATTTTTTGCCGCCAAGCCGATTGAATACCGCCCTGCCCTCCGCAAGGGTCGCGCGTGGATCGTCTGTGCCATGCAGCATGAGCGCCGGACACTGGACGCCAGCGGCGTATTCGACCGGATTGTGCCTGAAGCCGGAGGAGCCGTTTTGATGACTGCCCCAGAATACCAGGAGTTGAGCCGCCGGAAATGAAGGCAGACCCATTGCCCTAAAACGGTTCTGCACCGTGGAGAGCATGTTATCAAAAACAGCCTCAAGAATCACCCCGGCGGGCTGGATATGGTAGACACTGATCGCTCGGAGGACAGCCGCGCCGCCCATAGACCGCCCGTACAGAATCATGGGTTGATCACCGGCCAGCAAGCCAGCATACTCAAAAGCTTTGGCTACATCGTCTGCTTCGTAAAAACCAATGCTGGTCTGACTACTGTTGGAATCCCCACTGCCGCGAAAATCTACCAGAAACGTGGTATACCCTAACTCATGGAAAGCCTTAGCCTCCGGCAGCAAGCTGGATTTTGATGAGGCGTAGCCATGAAAAAGCAGGATCAATCCTTTTGCTTGGAAATGCGGAATATGCCAGGCTTCCAGTTCGACGACCTCGGTCACTTTGAAGCGGTGAACAGTAAAGGTTAAATTCCAACTATCCGGCTTTGAACTGTTCAAGGGCTTTGGAATATTGATCCCGGTGAACAGCATTTTTACTTTTTGCCAAACAGATAACGATTCTGGAGCTGCTGTTCGCTTCCCTGTTTGGGTAAAGGTCAGCATTGCTCGGGCTTGCCTGTAGGCGATAAGGTTGAGCAAAATGAAGGCTAACGTGAGCGATGCAGCCAGGATAAGTCCACGATTGGGTTGTATTCGGCCAGAAGCCATACGTTCCTCTTAGAGCAATCTCAGCTTATCTGCTAACGTTACGGTAAATCCCAGCAGCCGGTTGAACAAACAGGTTTGCCGGTAAATAAAGTAGGCCGACCCCCAACCCACTGCCCCTCCCGCCAGAACATCTAACGGATAATGCACGCCCCCAAAAATCCGGCTCAGCCCAAACAGCCCGGCCATGACCAGTAGCCCCCAGCCCCAGGCCCGGTTGTAAAACCAGACCCCGGCGGCGATGGCGAAACCCAAAGCCGCGGCATTACTGGGGAAGGAGGAGTCGGTGGGATGGTAGAAGAGCAGGTTAACCGCATGCTGGGCAAAGGGCCGGGGGCGGAAATAGAGCAGGTTCAGCCCTTTGAGGACGGCATTGGCCAGGACTGCGCTTAACGTCGCGGCCAGGACGGCCCGTTGGTTAGTTCTATCCAGACCTGCCAGGTCTCTGAGACCGGGCGCGTCTTTGGACTCAAACCACAAGGTCAGCAGAGCCAGGGCCAGCACGGTTGGTACAAAATAATCGTTGAGCAGCAGCCGGGCCGGCCCATCCAGCCATGGGTAGCGTCCGGCCAGGCCGTTGATGGCCGCGAACAGCCAGTAGTCTATAGCGTAGACAAAACTCATACGGTCGTCGAATTTACTCCGCGGAAAGTTGACCAGGATAGCAACCGGTGAAGCGCCGGCTTATTATCAAACAGATTGCGCAGACAGTCAAACCTATTCGCCAAGTGCGTTGATCTCGTCCTGAGTAGGCCGAAGGCCGTATCGATCATCCTGAGTAGGCCGAAGGCCGTATCGAAGGATTAGTCCCTGCCGGTAGCGCCACTGCCAAAATTCTCCGGCCAGCCGGGCAACCAGCAGAGCGCTCAGGCCACCGGCGACAAACAGGCTGCTCAACTCGCCGCCGGCCAGGCCGGGGGTAAAAAGGCCAGGGGTCGCCGTGAAAAACCAGATTAAACTAGTGCAGACTAACAGGCCGCCCACCCCCTGCCCGAGTCGTCCCAGACCCCACCGGCCCAGAAAACTGATGGCCGGTTTGTGGTTGCGCGCTGCCGCCCATTGCAGTGTCCCCAGGCAGGCTACAAAGCAGAGGATAAAATAGTTTTGAGTGAGGGTGGGGTAAAGAGAGAATAACATGTTACACCCAAAACAGAATGGCCACTCCGATCATCGCTACCACCGTGCCCATAACTGCCGTCCAGCCCAGCCGCTCTTTGAAGACAAAATGGCTGATGGGCAGCAGAAAAATCGGCGGGAGAGCCATTAAGGTGCTGGCCACGCCAATGTGGGTCAACTGGATGGCAATTAATGAGAGCCAGACGCCCAAAAAGGGGCCAAAAACAGCGCCGCCGATAATGTTTATTATGGCCGGGCGCTGGTCGGCTAATCGCTGGACCGTCGCCCTGGCCTGTCCCTGAAACAAGGTGATTGCCCACAAGGTGGTTGTCGCCGCCAGCATGCGGATAAGGTTGCCCGACAGCGCCGGGAAATCACCGCCCAACCCTTTCTTGGCCGTAATCAAGCCGATGGCCTGGCCCGTGGCCGCCCCCAGGCCAAACAGAACTCCCCATAAATAACGGCGCCGGTCCGGCGAGGTCCGAACCGGGCTGTCCCGGTCCAGCACAACCCACATCACCCCGCTGATAGCCAGGGCAATTCCGGCCATCTGGCCGATGGTCAACTTTTCGGCCAGGACCAGCCAGGCCAGCAGGGCGCTGACCACGGGCGACAGGCTCATCAACAGCGACCCCAGGCGCGGCCCAATCCAAACATACGATTGAAACAAAAACCCATCGGCCACCACCAGCCCAATCACCCCTGACAAGGCCAGCCACGACCAGCGTTCTCGTCCCGCCGACAGCGGTAAGAAGCTGCCCAGGAGCAGCCAGTGGGTCGTCAGTAGAAACAGCACCGCCAGGAGCAGCCGGATGCGGTTGACCACCATAGAGCCGACTTTTTGACCGGCCAGGGTAAAAAATGTCGCCGTTGCCGACCAACAGATTGAAGTACCAAGCGCCGCAAGTTCGCCAAGGAATGGAGTCACAGGTTATCTCTTTTCAGCGTGTCTATTTGAGGGAACTGAGCTGGATTCCTTCAGTTTCTATAGGTTCTGTTTGCTTTAATTATTGATTTGCTGGGGATCCTGGCCGGGAAACTGCATAAAGACCTGCCCCTGTTCGGGAACAATCCAGGAGAGAATAACTTCTCCCTCCGATACCTGGAATTCCCGTCCGGTGCTAAATGCCCGCTGGCGAGCCGGGGAAGTCCAGACGGCCCGGTAACTGCCGGGCAGTAGCTCCACCGGAATTTCGGCGCCGGCGTCGAGCTTGATTTCCTGGCCGCCACTCAAGCCGCCGCCAGAGAGAGTCACGACAGCGAAGTTGTTCTCAAGGGTGCCATTGGCCGCGACAAAAAGGGCTTTACCCGCCGGAGCGCCGGGATAGCTGCCTCTAATGGGGCCGGGTGTAGCTGTCCCTATCGGCGTTGGGGTGGGAGTCAGGGTTGGGATAGCAATAGTTAGCTCATCGTACATCTCGATGGCGGACCGGCCCTCTTCCGGCACAATCCACATCACCATGATTTTATCCTCAACTGCCGTAAAATCTGCTCCGCTGGCAAAGCCGCCCCGCGGGCCGGGCGAAGTCCATGTGGCGCGATAAAAATCAGGTTCCAGGATAAGCTGGACCTCACCGTCGGCTGGGACCTCAACTCTGTCTCCCCCACCCACCGATTCGCCCTCTGACAGGGTTAGCAAAGCCGGGTAGTTAGCCATACTGCGATTGCTGGCAATGAGCAGGGTTTTACCTGCCGGAGCACGAATGACCTGTTCTCTTGGAGTAGTGGCAGTGGGTGCCGGTGAGGGCGTGTCGGTTGGCTGGGCAGTCACCTCCGGAAGTTGGAGTGTGGGGACGTTCACGACCGGCACGGCCGTGGTGTTGCTGGTGGTCACAAAAGCGGGATCGGCGGTAACCCAGCCCACACCCCCTGGCCCAGCGGCAAAGCGGATTTGCCACCATTGACCCTGCGCTGCGTTGGCCTGGCCGACGATTTCGGCGGGGGCACTCTGAGACAATTGACCGATCAGGCTGTACTGCGTGCCCGGCCCGCTCCGCACATTGAGGGCAGGCACGTTGAGGGTCAGCAGCGCGCCAAGCGACGTAGACGTTACCGGAACAGACGTGAGACCGGGGGACGGCGTTGGGCTGGGGGTAAAGGTAGCCGCTGGCGCAGGGGTTAGCGTCGCCGTAGGCAGCAAGGGCGCAACGGTGGGATTGGGTGGGGCAGTGGGTTCGCTGACCGCAGGGGTGTTGGTCTGGTCTGCCACCCTAAGATTCGAGATTGTCTGGGCGCTGACCTGCCCCGCCGAGTTGTAAGCCCGAACTTCCAGGGTGAGGGGGCCGGGCTGGCTGGTCCGCCATTGCAGGGCGGCATTTAGCGTAGGCGCAACCTCGACCAATTGGGTGTCTACCTCGTCCACCTTGCGCCCGTTAGCCCATAGTTCCAGCCGAGTCACCCCGGTTGCATCTGAGGCCAGCGCCTGCACCGTAATCGGCTGGTGAAGGGCAACGGCGCTGTTGTTGGCCGGGGCCTGGCTAATGGTCAGGGTTGGTCCGGTAAGAGTAGCCGCCGGGGTATCCTGCCCGCTAAACCAATACCAATACACGCCCCCACAGAGCAGGCCAACAAGCATGAAACCAGCCAGGCCGGCGGCCAGAAGCAGTCCCCAGATTGGCTGCCTGGGTTGGAGATGGGCGCGGGTCTCCTGGATGGGGGGTGTCACCGGGGCGAGAGACGGCTCGGGTTGGGGATAGGCCCGGACCTCCTGGGGCGGTGGTGCAACCGGGATGAAAGACGGCTCGGGTTGGGGATAGGTGCGGATTTCCTGGGGAGGGGGTGTAACCGGGACGAGAGACTGCTCGACTCTGAGCGTGTACGGGCCAAGGCCAATGAGGTCATTCGGCCGCACTGCCACCGGTTGGTTGAGCGGCTGGCCGTTCAGCAAGGTGCCGTTGACCGTCTGTAAATCTTCGATGAAGAGCTGGTCGCCCTGCCAGGTCAACCGGGCGTGATGGCGGGAGACGCGGGGATCGTCGAGGTGAAGGTCGGCGGTGGGGGCGCGGCCAATGAGCAGCCCGCTGTGCGGGACAGGCACGATTTTCACGGCATTGGAGCCGTCGTTTAGAATCACTTGCCACTCAGCCTGAAGCGGCGGCTGCGGAACATCCGTCATAGCACTCCTTCCTTTCCCAGCCGTCAATATAGCCCAAGTGACGTTGAAAGTCTAATTCCGTTCAAAGGAGTACACATCTTGATACTTTAACCTGATAAGGTATAATTAGCCGCTATGGAAGAATTGATCGGCCAGAGCCTCGGCCAGTACCGGATTGTCGAAATCATTGGGCAGGGTGGCATGGCGACCGTGTTCAGGGCACGCCAGCCGGGGCTGGAGCGATGGGTCGCGGTGAAAGTGCTGCCGCCGCACTACGCCGCCGACCCGCACTTTAGCGCCCATTTTCTGCGCGAGGCTCAGGCGATTGCCCAGTTAGAGCATCCCCATATCCTCCCGGTGTACGATTTTGGCCAGCAGGGCCGCTATATCTACCTGGTCATGCGTTACATCGAAGGTTCCCGCACCCTGGCCGACATCATGCCGCAGCCGCTTTCCTTTAAGCAAATGTTGACTTATCTCGATCAGGTAGCAGCAGCCCTGGATTATGCCCACGAACGGGGCATTGTCCACCGGGATATTAAACCGACGAATATTCTGCTCA
The DNA here is from genome assembly GCA_015075185.1 of Anaerolineales bacterium. Lineage (GTDB taxonomy): Bacteria > Chloroflexota > Anaerolineae > 4572-78 > J111 > DSQQ01. The sequence continues at coordinate 942,573 of JABTUW010000002.1, forward strand.
ATCAGAACTGGGTTTTTCTGGCTGATTTTGGCCTGGCCCGACTGACCCAGGCCGGCGCCTCGCCCACAATTACGGATGTGGCTTTGGGCACGCCGGCGTATATGTCGCCGGAGCAGGGCCGGGGGGCCAAAGTGGATGCCCGGACCGATATTTACGCCCTGGGCGTCATCGTTTATGAAATGCTGACCGGCGAAATCCCCCACGTGGCCGAGTCGAGCCAGGCCATTCTTTACCGGCGAAACCACGAAGCGCCGCCTTTGCTCCAGGTTTATCGCCCGGAGATTCCGCCCCTACTGGATCAAATTGTGCAAAAGGCCCTGGCGCTCGATCCGGCGGCTCGTTTTCAGAGCGCCGGCGCTCTGGTCAGGGCGCTGCGCCAGGCGGTCCCGGAAGCGCAGGCCGGCCAACTGCTGACCGCCGCCGCGCCCGACCGCTCTGTTTTTTGGCCGCCACCCAGCCCGCCTGTTTCTCCCCTTCCACCCCCAGTCCTTGATCCAGCACCTCCTACCGGTCAGTTAAACTGGCTGTGGGGGGCCGTCGCCGGATTGGCCGCCGTGATCGTGCTGGGGCTGTTGCTGGTGGGGGCTATCTGGCTGCGGAACCGCCCGGTTGAGGCTGACCCCACCCGTGCAGGAGGCCAGGCGCCAGCGCCGGACACGCCCAGCCCGACCCTGGTGGCTAATCTCCCGGCCACGGCGACGGCCCTGCCCCCCGCCACCCCGACCGCCCTGGCCCAAAATTGCAACGCCAGCGCCGGCGGCCCTTTCGCCGGGGTCTGGCCGGAATACCGTGATCGCCTGGGCTGCCCGGCTGGCGATCCCCAAACGCTCTCGACGATTGCTGAGGAGGCGTTCCAGGGCGGGCATCTGTTTTGGAGCAGAAACACGGATCAAGTTTATATTGTCTACGACCGGCGGAAGGACGGAACGGAGTTAACCGAAGGCCAGTGGCAGTTAGTCCCGCCGGAGTGGAAATGGGACGGCAGCAACCCCGAAGGCGTGGGTCTGGCCCCGCCGCCGGGCCTGGTCGAACCGAAGCGCGGCTTTGGCTGGCTCTGGCGCACTCACCTGGGCGGAGCCGAAGGGCCGCTCGGCTGGGCCTTGGATCGGGAGTACGGCTTTGACAACTTGGGGCAGGTGCAGCAGTTTGAGCAGGGCTTGATGTTCAAAGGGAGTACGCCTCGCATTTATGTACTCTTGAATAACGGCCGATTTTACATCGAGTAGATCTGAGTAGGTCACGCTTTAAACGTGACCTACTCCAAATCATAAGGAGGGAATTAATGACAACCGGCAGACTCGAAGCCATCTGGCTGAAACGCATGCGGCGCGGGCCGATGGACCCGGTTGAGCGGGCCGCGCTCAAAGCCAATCAGGGCCTGGTCGGTAACGCCAACCAGGGCGGCAAACGGCAGGTAACGCTCATCGAGCAGGAAGTGTGGCAGCGGCTGATGGCCGAAATGGGGGCGGACCTCGACCCGTCGGCCCGGCGGGCCAACCTGCTACTGAGCGGGATTCGCCTGGCCCAGACCCATAACCGCGTCCTGCGCATCGGCGCCTGCCGGGTTCAGATTTGGGGCGAAACCAAGCCCTGTGAGCAGATGGAAGCGGCCTGGCCTGGGCTGAAAGATGCCATGTACGGCAACTGGAGCGGCGGCGCGTTTGGCGTCGTGCTGGACGATGGTGAAATTGCCGTGGGTGACCCGGTGGAGTGGATTGAATAGTCCGGAGACAGACACAGATGACCTGAGATCATAAAAAAATTATCCGTGCTAATCTGCGTTCATCTGTGGACCAAAAAAGGATGAATAAGGATGAATTTTCAACCTGCTAAAACTCTAGACTTGAGCGACTTTACCCCCACTGGTGACCTATCCCGCGCCTCGACGCTGCCGGCCCGCTGGTACACCGAGCCGCAGTTTCTGGAGCTGGAGAAGGAAAAGATCTTCTGGAAAACGTGGCAGTTGGTGGGCCGGGTGGACATGGCCGCCCGGCCGGGTGACTTTTTTACCTACGATCTATATGGTGAACCCCTACTGGTGGCGCGGGGCGTTGACCAGCAACTGCGCGCTTTTTACAACGTCTGCCCGCACCGGGCCGGGCCGGTGGCCGTGGGCAAGGGCAACCGTAAAAGCTTGCAGTGCCGCTATCACGGCTGGACCTACGGCCTCGACGGGCGACTGCTGGCCGCGCCCGAATTTGAGGGGGTCCAGGACTGGCGTAAAGAAGAGGTCTGCCTGCCCCCGGTGCAGGTGGAGGTCTGGGAGCCGTTCATTTTTGTCAACCTGGACCCACAGCCGGTCTCCTTACGGGAAATTTTTGGGGCTATCCCCGCCGAGGTGGCCCAGGCCGGCTTTCAACCCGACCAGATGCAGCTCGTCGAGCGGCGTGATTACATCGTCGAGTCAAACTGGAAGGTTTACGTGGACAATTACCTGGAAGGTTATCACATCCCCATTGCCCACCCCGGCCTGTTCCGTGAGATTGATTACGAGCAGTACCGGGTAGACACCTTCCGCTACTATGCCTCGCAGTACGCGCCCATCCGACCTCTGCGCCCCGGCGACAACTTGCCGGGCCGTGACCGCCGCTACCTCCGCACCGAGGAGGAGTCCCAGGCGCTCTACTATTGGGTTTTCCCCAACCTGATGCTGAATTTCTACCCCGACAACATGCAGATCAACATCATTGTGCCGCTCAGCCACGAGCGCACCCTGACCATCTTCGAGTGGTACTTCAAACAGCCCGGCAGCGGCGAGGGCTGGGAGAGCATGCAGCAGTCCATCGCCTTCAGCGACCAGGTGCAGAAAGAGGATATGGATATCTGCGAAACAGTGCAAAAGGGGCTAAAGTCGCGCTCGTACAAGCAGGGCCGTTTTTCGGTCAAACGGGAGAACGGGGTGCATCATTTTCAGGCGCTGGTGCATGAGTTTTTGACAAAGTGAACAGGACTGCAGATACCCTTCCCAGCCCAGGTTAGCAAATCGGCCAGGTATAGCTGCTATTACGGCCTAGGCTTCACGCCTCATGCTTGTCGGCCTCCTGAGGGGGGTCGAACAGGCTCAAAGGTAATTGACTACCGGCAGCGTCAAGACGGCTCACAAACCTGGGGATGTGTCCAGTAGGAACAATACGCCCTCGAATCCGGCCTCCTTCAACGCCGGTTTCTCGAAATTCAAAGATATCCGAAAGCACAACTACCCCATCATGTATTCCTTCGACTTCGGTCACTTTGAGTATCTTGCGTGAGCCATCACGCAGCCGTTCCTGATGCACGATCAAGTCAATGCCAGAGGCTATCATCTCGCGCACAGTCAATACAGGAGTTGACAGATTGCCAAGTGTGACCAATGTCTCCAGCCGGGCTATGGCGTCGCTTGGACTCTGGGCGTGTAGACTGGTCATAGACCCATCATGACCACTGTTCATAGCCTGAAGAAAGTCAAACACCTCGTTGCCTTCTATGTCGCCAATAATGACTCGGTCAGGCCGCATCTTCAAGCTGTTGAGTAGCAAATCTCGTACTGTCACTTCCCCTTTACCCTCTAAATTAGCCGGGCGGGCTTCTAAAATCACCACCCTTCTTTGCGGCAACTTTAATTCAGCCGCTCTTTCAATCACAATGATCCGCTCATCATCGGAAATAAAAGAACACAGCACGTTAAACAAGGTCGTCTTGCCCGAACCGGTGCCGCCGGAAATTAACATATTTAATCTGGCCTTAACACAGGCTTTGAGAAATTCCGCGATTTCAGCCGACATAGAATCAAAACGAATCAGGTCATCCAGTGTTAAAGGATTCCTGGTAGATTTACGAATGGTTAAGGTTGGCCCGTTAAGGGCTAGAGGGGGAATAACAACATTAATCCGAGAACCATCAGGTAAACGAGTATCAACCATGGGGTATGTTTGGTCAACCTTCTGCCCCAGAAAGGCTAAGATATCGTTGATCAGGGTCAACAAATGTTCATTATCCTGGAACTGAATATTTACATCCTTCAATTTTCCTTTACGTTCTATGTAAACTCGGTAAGGTCCATCTACAAGAATTTCCTGCACTTCTGGATCATTCAGCAATGATTCTAAGGGCCCCCAAGAATTTATATTGTCAGGTGTACTCATGTTTTCCTCTTTGACTGGTGGATTATTGATTAACCCTCGCACCAGAGTGTTGATCTTTAAAGCTGACAGTTACCTCAAAATTACCGTAGCGATTCATGCCTGTTTGGATAACGCCACCCAATTTTTCCAAATACGGGCGGGCTGTAGGTAAGGCGGCATCCACGGGCCGGGCCGCACCATTGTCAGTCAAGCTAAAAATCAATTGTTCATCCCGACGGACCAGTTGAATGACAATATGCGAAGCACGCCCCTGGTTGATGGCCTCGTCCAGGGCTTCCTGTGCTACTCGAAAGAGAGCTAGCTCAAGCGAGGCAGACAGCCGTTCGCGCAATGGTTCAAGAGCCAGGGTTATTTGCAGGCCATGAACACGCATAGCTTGGCCAGTCAGACTCTCTAGAGCCGGAGTCAAGCCCAGGCTTTCGAGGATAGTTGGATGAAGATTAGTCGCGAGGTCTTGGGCTTGCTGGAAGATTTGGCGCGCCAGGGTGATTAGCATCATCATGGCCCCTTGCACCACAGGGTTGGGTTGCAGGCTTTGTTCATAAATATTGGCCTGGGCCAATAATAATCGGAGGGGAGTCATCACATTGTTTTGAAGTAAGGCCGCCAAGCGATGGCGTTCTGTTTCCAGCGCCTTTACCATATCCTCAATCGTGGCGGAGTCAGGCAATTCGGTGAATGCTGGCAGGTTGGTCAAGGCTGGCTCGGCTGGAAGAAGGGAGGCCGGTGATATTTCAGTTTTGAGTTCGGTAAGACTGAGTTCTTGGTTTGGCTGGGTAACGACCAAAGACTCTTTAGAAAACGACTCCAAAGTTGAGAATGGATCAGCAAGAGAGAGGCGAAAGGGTTTTTGGGGGATGTTTCTAACTGCATCGAAGCCGGCGATAGAGTCAGGTTTTTCCATTTCCTCTAACACCGTCAATTTTTCTTGCTGTTCGGCTATCGCTACTTGGATATCCTCAATTTCTGTCAAAATTGTGGGGGATGCATCTAAACCATAGAGGGCTTTCCGTTCTTCGAGGATTTGTAGCCGGCGGTGGAGATTGATCAACACTCTTCTTAAGTGGTCTCTTTGGGACATACACCCCTCTTCTTGAACTCACGGGTGAATTGTCCCATCGGGCATAATCGCCCCTTTAAGACTTTTGGCCCGGCTGAGCTGCTCTTCGGTCACGTTGGCCCCGGTTAAATCGGCGCGGACCAAATTGGCGTCTTCCAGATTAGCCTTGAGCATATCGGCTACTTTCAAACCGGCTCCCCGCAGGCTCGACTCAATCAACTTGGCGCTGGTTAAATAGGCGTCGGTTAAATTGGCATTCCGCAGGCTGGCGTCAAGTAAATCCACCTCCTGCATTTGCGCTCTAACCAGATTGGCCCCTAATAACTCGGCATTTTTCATCTTGGCTCTGGCCAAATTGGCATCGGTCAAGGTGGCCCCGGTTAGATCGGCTCCTTCCAGATTCACTTCGCTCAAGTTGGCCCCGCTTAAGTTGGCATAGCGCAGGTTAACCTTGCTCAGGTCGGCTCCGCTCAAATCTGCCTGGCTCAAATCGGCGTTACGAAGATCGGGGATTTCACCCTGGGTGCGAGCTGCGGTAATCAATTGTAAAAGTTCTTCACGTTTCATGCTGACCACTTTCGACGGGGTCTATATTTAATCCGTCACGCTAAATTCATTGCTATTGCCGGTATTTTACCATCAATTGCTGCAATTCGTCTAGTGGCAGGGCATGGGCTGTGCGCCCCTTAAAACCGGCCAATGTTTCGGCAGCGGTCAAAGCATTGAGAATAGCCTCTTCGACCGCCTCAGCCACAGCTTCGAAAAACCGGTTCAGGTGATGGTGGGGCAGCATTTTAAGATCATATAATCCCTCACCGCTGCCGGGGAAGTGATTGCCGGTAGCAAAGGCAATAAAGATATCGCCGCTGCCGTTATGCCCCACCCCGCCCACCCGGGCCAGGCCGACCGTCGCCCGTTGGGCCAGCCGCTTGCATTGAACCGGGATCAGCGGGGCATCGGTGGCGACCACAATAATAATGGAGCCGCCGCAGGGCGGCTCGACCCAGGGCAGGGGTGTATGTTCGGGACCGATTTTGCGTCCCGCCGGTACGCCATCTACCCGCAGCAGTGCCCGGTCGCCGTAGTTAGCCTGCACCAGCGCTCCGACCGTATAGCGGCCGCTGGGGCAATCAACCAGGCGTGAGGCCGTGCCTATACCACCCTTAAAGTCGTGGCAAATCATGCCCGTCCCCCCGCCAACATTGCCCTCCTCGACCGGGCCGTCTCTGGCCGTACGCAGGGCGGCGTAGACGTGCTCCTTGGTCAGGTGAAAGGCGTCAATATCGTTGAGCCAGCCATCGTAGGTTTCGGCCACAACCGGCAGGGCCGAACTATCGGAAAGGTCATTTTCTTTCGCATAAGCAACAAGACTATCCCGTACAATCCCAACTTGATGCGAGTTGGTGATGGCGATAGGGTAGCACAGCAGGCCCGACTCGGCCAGCCAGTGGACGCCGGTCATCTCGCCGGTGCCGTTGAAGGTGTGGTAAGCGGCAAAGGCATTGTCGGTCCAGATGTTGCCTTCGCGGGGCACAATCATCGTCACCCCGGTGCGGGCCACCCGCGGCTCATCGTAAATGAGGGTGGTCTGGCCCACCCACACTCCCGGCACATCGGTAATGGCATTGTGCGGGCCGGGCGGTAGTGTGCCAATGGTGATGCCTAAATCTCGTAAACGGGCGCGAGCCATAGGTTAACTCCTTATGATATAGGCTTGGTTTTCACTCACTATTTTGAGCCGGAATAAAGCTGCGGATCAGCTCGGCCATTTTTGTTCCGCTGCCGCCGCTGCGCAACCCGATCATTTTGCCCGAGGCCAGCATCAGCATAACCTGGCCGCCCATCTCGCGAATCTCGGCAATCTCGGAGAACGGTAACTCGATCACTTTGCGGCCAAGCCAGCCGGGCCGGGTGATGGTGGCTCGATGCTGGATTTTATCAAAGGTGGCTGTCTGGGCTTGAGAGTAGCTGATAGTAATTCCAAGACCGAGCAGGAAAAAGATACCCACTACCATAGCCATGCCTCCCAAGAACAACCAGTTCGCTCCCCGGCTGGGGCCCCCTTCCCGGCAGATAAGGTCAACCAGCCAGAGGCCGGGCAACATCAGAATAAGACCAAACCAAACACCGGGTTTCTCCGGGTTAATGCGGAGAGTCAGCTTTGTCGGCGTTTGCTCCACCAGCTCAAACGGTTTCACGGGAGGCGGCTTTTTGCCTTTTGCAGCCGGTAGGGTTTCAGGCTGCACTCTACGGCCCGGCCAGCTCCTCCACGAGCCAGCGCAGCCGGCCAAAAATAGAAAGCCACCCACTGCCAGCGCAGTTAGCGCCGCTCGCCAGTCATTCTGCTCAATCACCAGGTTTGACTCGGCTGAGTCGGTGAAATGTTTAAGCCGCTCTGTCGTGTCCAGGGGAAAGCCGTAGAGACCGGACTCTCCCCCGGCGGCGACAATGACCACTAGCTCGCCTACTCCGCCGCTCAAGGGTTCTACTCTAGCTGTTTTTACCCCTTTGAATGACTCGGTTCGCTGGGTGCTTGCTCCCCACCAGCGGCGTTCGATCAGGGTACAATCAATTTGCTTCGGCTCAGGACGCTGGCAGGTAAAGGTAATAGCCCCGGCCCGGTTGATGCCGGCCATGAGCAGCGCTCCGCCGAAGCCGGCCACCAGGACCCAAAGGATGGCTAACCAACTTGCCTGTCTCTTAAGCCGGCGCATGCGGTAGCCCAGGAGTCCTCCGGCCAAAGCTCCCCCGCCGACCCCGCCGATGACCAGGGTTGTCCACGGGTCATCCAGCCCAAAATCAAGCCCCAACGCCGCCGCCCCGATTTGTGCCGGAAAACTGGCAATAAAGCCGGCCATAGCCCCGGCCCCGGTTGCCAGCACTGGGTGGTTAAACTGCTCGATTTCAATGCCGCCTCTGGGGCGTTCTCGTTTCACGAGTTACCTCTTGCTGTCTGACGGCCGGTACATGGCCATCACCCGCTGCAACTCGTCTAAAGGCAGCTCGCAGGCGATGCGGCCCTTGAAGCCGACCATCGTTTCAGCCTTGGTCAGGCAGTTGAGAATGGCTTCTTCTACCGCTTCGGCCACGGCTTCAAAAAAGGGGTTGAGGTGCTCATGGGGGATCATCTCCAGGCTGCGCCGCCCGGTGATATCCGCGTAGATGTGGTTGCCGGTGGCAAAGCACAAAAAGATGTCGCCGCTGCCATTGTGACCAATCCCGCCAACACGGGCCAGGCCGACCGTGGCCCGCTGGGCCAGGCGTTTGCACTGCATCGGTAGCAGGGGAGCGTCGGTGGCAATGACGACGATGATCGAGCCACCTTGCGGGGGTTCGTCCCAGGGCAGGGGAACTACCTCCGGGCCAATCTCGCGGCCAACCGGGACGCCGTCTACTCGCAGCGTGTGGCGGTCGCCGTAATTGGACTGCACCAGCACGCCAATGGTGTAGAGGCCGCTTTTGCTGTCAACCAGGCGCGAGGAATTGCCGATGCCGCCCTTAAAATCGTGGCAAATCATACCCGTCCCGCCGCCGACATTGCCTTCCTCGACCGGGCCGCTGTTGGCAATGGCCAGGGCCTCGTGGACGTGATCTTCGGTCAGGTGAAAGGCGTCAATTTCGCTCAGCCAGCCGTCGTAGGTTTCGGCGACGATAGGCAGCTTGAAACCCCGGCTCTCGAAATTTTCCACGTCGTGCCAAATCAAGGCATCGCGGACCACGCCAACCTGGTTGGTGTTGGTCAGGCCAATGGGCGAGCCGAGCATGCCGGACTCTTCCAGCCACAATAAGCCGGTCATTTCCCCGTTGCCGTTGAAGGAGTGATACCCGGCAAAGGCGCGGTCGTCGCGGATTTCATCCTCGCGGGGCACTATGACCGTTACCCCGGTGCGAGCGACATACGGCTCGTCGAAAATCACCGTGGTATGGCCGACCAGCACTCCCGGTACATCGGTGATGGCGTTGTGCGGCCCGGTCGGCATCGAACCGATGACAATCCCTAAATCTCGTAATCTTCTGCGTGTCATAAACCCTCCTATCATTTACCCTAGCCCAAATCTAGCACAAGGAGGGCCATTTGGTCAAGTAAATTGATGGGCGTGATGATCTCTTGACAGGCAAAAAACTTTCTGATATAGTGAGCGCACCAACCCGACCCACGTTTCACGATGGACCAACTTGCTGAGTGTCCATCGCATTTCCCCTCCAAGCAGCCATCTGAAGGCAGTTGACGACTCATCTGGCCCGTTGAAGTTTACCGCCAGTTCCGGTTAAAATTATCTCCAGGAAAAATTTACGTCAACCCATGAAGCAAGATTATGAATATATTGTTCTCGGTTTAGGCGGTCTGGGCAGCGGCGCGGCTTATTGGCTGTCGCGCCGGGCGGGCCGCGAAGTGTTGGGATTGGAACAGTTTGAAATCGGCCACGTGCGGGGCGGGTCGCAGGACCACTCCCGAATCATTCGGCTGTCGTACCACACCCCGGAGTATGTCCGGCTGTCCAAGCAAGCCTACGCCGCCTGGGCGGTGCTGGAAGAAGAAGCTGATGAAAACCTGATTGTGAAAACCGGCGGTCTCGACCTGTGGCCGGCGGTGAGCGCCATCCCCAGCGAGGATTACACCCGGAGCATGCAAGCGTGCGATGTGCCCTTTGAACACCTCGACGCCGCCGAAATTATGCGCCGCTGGCCCCAGTTCCGCCTGACCGAAGACATCTACGCGCTTTATCAGGCCGAGAGCGGGATTGCCCCGGCGGCCAGGTGTAACGCGGCCCACCAGCAGATAGCCCGGGCCAACGGGGCGACATTGCTGGACAACACGCCGATTAGCGCCGTCCGGCCCCTTAACGGCGAAGTGGAAGTGGTGGCCGGGGGAACGACCTACCGCTGCCGCAAGCTGGTCATTGCCGCCGGGGCCTGGACGAACAACATCCTGGCTCATTTCCCTTCTCACTCTCAGGGAGGGGTTGGGGGAGGGTCCGCTTTTAAATTACCCTTGACCGTTACCCAGGAGCAGGTGACATACTTTGCCACGCCGCACCTGGCCGATTTTGCCCCGGAACGTTTTCCCATCTGGATTTGGATGGACGAGCCATGCTTCTATGGCTTTCCCGTTTACGGGGAGCCGGCAACCAAGACGGCCCAGGATGTGGGCGGCGAAGAAGTGACAGCGGAGACGCGCAGTTTTGAGCCGAATCCGGCTAACGCCCAACGGGTCGAGCACTTTCTGCAAAAATATATTCCTACCGCTTTCGGCCCGGTCCTCTACACCAAAACTTGCCTCTACACCATGCCCCCCGACCGTGATTTTGTAATTGATACCATTCCCGGCTACGATAATTGCAGCGTTGCCGTTGGCGCGGGTCATGCTTTTAAATTTGCCTCGCTGCTGGGTAAAATTTTGAGTGAACTGGCCATAGATGGCAGGAGCGAGAGTAATCTTGAGCCGTTCAAAATTGACCGGCCTATTTTGCAAATGGAGAATCCCCCCAAGAGTTTTATGGTTTAGTATTGAGGGGCGGCGTCCCTGAGAGTCGTCATTATTGTGAAATCTAGTGAGCGGCCCGTTATTGATCTGCCTTACACCTCACAGGAGTGGGCCTTGGAAGTGATCGCGCTAGGCGGCCTTGCCCTCATTATTGGGATGCTCAGTCTGGCCTGGTTCGATTTGCCCGCTTTGGTTCCAACACATTTTGGGCCGTCGGGCCGCGCTGACGCCTGGGGAGATAAACGGAGCATCCTTATCCTGCCCGTCATGAGTGTTATTTTGTATCTCATGCTGACGGTGACCAACCGGTATCCACATAAATTCAATTATCTCTGGCCGATCACGGCCCAAAATGCCCGTGAGCAGTATCGTTTGGCTCGTTTACTACTAGCCTGGCTCAAAGCTGAAGTGATCATCCTCTTCACTTTTCTGGAATGGATGACAATCCGCGTGGCTTTGGGGCAGGCAGCAGGATTGGGGAGTATCTTTCTACCCATTGTTTTAGGAGTGATTTTTGGTACAGTAGGGATCTATTTTTATTTCGCCTATATGAAAAGATAGGAAGCACGGGGACACATATGATTCCCCTGTCTACCGTTTACTGTCCACTGTCTACTTTTTTAGGAGGAGTTAGATGTTAAAGAAAAGAAGTTTCCTTTTATTGATCTTGGCTCTGGCTTTATCGTTGGCCGCGTGCGGCGGCGGCGCGGCGCAGCCGGAAACGGAAAAGCCGGCCGACAGCGGGGCGCAGTCGGAGGTGGCCACTGCAGCGCCAGCGGCCACAACCGAAGCGAAGACCGAAGCCACCGCAGCCCCGGCGGAAACAACCGAGCCAGCCCCGGCGACAGAGGAAGCGGCGGCTGCCAGCGGCGGCACCCTGCGCTTTGGCTGGAACGGCAGCCCTGATACGTTGAACCCCGGCACCTTTATCTTGTACGAAGCGTATGTTATCGCCGACTTGGTTTATGACACGATGTTCGACCTGCAGCTTGACGGCACCTTCAAGCCCTCGCTGGCCGAAAGCTATGATGTCTCCGCCGATGGCAAAACCTGGACTTTCAAAATTAAGTCAGGGGTCAAGTTCCACGACGGCCAGCCCTTAACGGCAAAAGACGTGGCCTTTACGTACAACTACTACCGCAGCCACCCCGATTTTCCCTACATGGTCACCTACGGCGAGAAGTTCGAAAGCGTCGAGGCCACCGACGACACCACTGTAGTGATCAAACTTACCGACGCCATCCCCAATATTGAAGCCCAGTTGTACGCCCAATATGTTCTGCCCGAACATATCTGGTCCAAATATGAAGAGGCTACTGCCGCCGTCGAATTTGAAAACGTGGAGATGATTGGCAGCGGCGCCTTCAAAATGGTCGAATACAAACAAAATGAATTTGTCCACCTGGCTGCGAATAAAGATTATTTTGACGGAGCGCCCAAGGTGGATGAGGTTATTTTCCAGACCTTTGGCAACCCGGATGCTTTGGTGCAGGCCCTGACCACCGGGCAGGTTGATGTCATTAGAGACATCCCTTCGACCGCGGTGCCGACGCTGCGCAATAATGCGGATATTGGCCTGGTGATTGGCGCGCCCCGCGACCCAAGCGTGCGCGACATCATCCTCAATCAACTCGCACCCGAAAATTGCCCTCCCGAAGACGGCAAATGTACCGGCCATCCGGCCCTGCGTGACCGCAACGTCCGTCTGGCCCTGGCCCACGCCACCGACAAGCAAAATATTATTGACGTGGCTATGCTTGGCCTGGCCACGCCAGGCCTGACGCTCGTCCCTGATAGCATGGGTCACTGGTATAACAATACCCTTGAGGATTACGCCTATGATCCGGCCCAGGCCAACCAGATACTCGACGATGCTGGTTACAAAGACACCGATGGCGACGGTGTGCGCGAGATGCCTGATGGCAGCAAACCATTGAGCTTTCGGCTCTATTGGCCCAATGACGTGGGCGAAGCGCCACGCATTGCGGATCTGCTGGCCGATAGCTGGAATCAGGCTGGGATAAAGGTTGAGCCGCAGGCATTCGACCCTGATGCCCTGACCACAGCCTGCTGTCCTGCTTTTGACTACGACATTATGATCTGGGGCTGGGCCTGGGGGCCCGACCCTGACGGAGCGCTCCAGGTTTATCGGACATCCGATATTGTCAGCGGATACAATGAAACAGGTTATGCCAGTTCCAAATTTGATGAACTATACCAACAACAGTCCATTGAGCTTGATCCGCAAAAACGCCGCGATATTGTCTGGGAGATGCAAAAAATGACCTTTGAGGATGTGGTTTATATCATTCCCTATTATCAGCAAGATGTCCAGGCTTATCGCAAGGATCGCTTCCAGGGCTGGATGACCGACGTGCCTAAAGTTGCCCTGGAAGATTTTAGCCAGCTCATGATAGTCCAACCCGTCCAGTAACAGGAAGTAAGGAGTAGGGAGTAAAGGAGTAAGGAGTAGGGAGTAAGAGAGTTTATTGTTCTCTTCCCCTACTTCCTACTCCCTACTACTTACCCCCAATTTTTTATGAACAAATACATCCTTAAAAAAACCGGCTGGGCCTTGCTGACAGTCGTTTTTGTGGTCCTGCTCAACTTTTTCCTGTTTCGCATTCTACCCGGCGACCCGGCCCGCATGGTCAGAGACCCGCGTCTGAAACAAGATGCCATTGCCGCCCTGCGTGAGCGATTCGGGTTGGATAAACCGGTCATCAATTGTGTCGAAACTATCTCGCCGCTCAAGATTGGCAGTTGTGTCGTCAATCCCCTGGAAACTCAATTTGGCCGCTATATCATCAATCTCCTGCAAGGTGAGCTGGGCACCAGCTTTCATACCCAACGCCCGGTGACCCAAATTCTATCCGAAAATCTGATCAATACTGTATTACTGATTGGAGCCGGGCAAATTTTATCCATCATTCTTGGAATTCTGCTAGGTCTCATTGCGGCCTGGAAATCACGAACGGTCATTGATTATGCTGCTCTGTTAGGCAGCTTGACCGCCTGGTCGCTGCCGACCTTTTGGTTTGGCATGGTCTTGCTCTTTTGGGGCAGCAGCCAGTTCGGTCTGCCGATTGGCGGCAAGATTACGGCCGGGGGCAATTTTGCCAGCGAATGGGATCGGTGGCTCGACATTGGCCGCCATATGATCCTGCCCACGTTGACTTATACCATCATTTACGCCGGGGAATACACCCTTTTCATGCGTAGCGCCATTGTCGAAATATTTGCCGAAGATTACGTCCTGACCGCCAAAGCCAAGGGGCTGAATACCTTTCAGATTTTGCGAGATCACGCTCTACCCAATGCCCTGCTGCCTACCGTGACTATTGTAGCCCTGAATTTGGGTTTTACGGTGGCCGGTGCAATTCAAATCGAGGCAGTTTTTTCCTGGCCGGGCTTGGGCCAGGCTATCGTCGAGGCGGTGGGCCGGCAGGATTACCCGGTGCTGCAAGGGGCTTTTTTACTCCTGGCCGTCAGTGTTATTTTCGCCAATCTCATCGCCGATCTGCTCTACTCCTACCTCGATCCACGGATTCAAACCGGGTAAACCGTGTTGCGTGTTGCGTCTTCCGTTTTCTACGCAACATGCAAGATTGTGGTTATGGCTTGTATTTGGAGATTTCACGATGGATACCCTCACTACCTTCTGGCACAGCTTCAAACGCCAGCCGATGGGGCTGATTGGTCTGGTTATGCTCATCATCATTATCCTGGTCGCTCTATTGGCCCCCCTGCTGGCGCCCTACGATCCCAAAGCTGCTGTCAGGGTGACGCTCGATGATATTTATGCGCCGCCTAATGCCCAGCATTGGTTGGGCACCGACGACGCCGGCAAGGACGTGCTGACCAATCTCATCTACGGCTCGCGGGTCTCGCTGACGGTGGGGTTTTTTGCGGCCTTCATCTCTCTGATTATCGGCGGCCTGATTGGCATTGTCGCTGGTTTTTACGGGGGACAGGTGGAGAATTTTCTGATGCGCCTGACGGATATTTTGCTGGTCATCCCAGATTTGCCGCTCATGATAATTTTAATCGCTATATTGGGGCGCAGTTTGAGTATTATTATCGTTGTGTTAGGCATTTTGGGCTGGACCAGCACGGCCCGGGTTGTCCGGGCGCAGACCTTATCGGTCAAAGAGCGTAAATTTGTGCAGCGGGCGCGGGCCATTGGCGCGGGGAATATGTACATTGTTCGCCGCCATATCTTCCCCCTGGTCTTCCCGCTGATGGTGGTCAATGCGGTTATCACCATTTCCGTCGCTATCTATAATGAAAGCGTCCTCGCCTTTTTGGGCCTGGGCGACCCCACCCGCTTGAGCTGGGGCCAGATGCTCCAATTTGCCTTTACCCGGGGCGGCATGAGCGCCGGGGCATGGTGGTCTATTATGCCGCCTGGCCTGGCCATTGTCTGGGTGGTGCTGGCCCTGACATTGCTCGGCAACGGCCTGGAGCGAGTCTTCAACCCGCGCCTGGAACTGCACCATCTGTCGGTGGGACCGAAGATGGTGGCTCGACCGGCCCAAGCCGACTCGCGGGAAGCCACTCCCGTCCCGGCGGGTAAGTAGATGGTAGATGGAAGGTGGAAAAAAGAAGGTTGATGATTGACCAAAATCGAAAATCTAAAATCGAAAATCTAAAATTTGCCACCGCTCCGCTTCTGCTCGACGTGCGCAACCTATCGGTTGATTACCTGAGTCCCGGACAGCTGCCGGCCCATGCCCTGGAAAATGTCAGCTTTATCTTGCGCGAGGGCGAGATGTTGGGTGTGGTAGGGGAGAGCGGCTGCGGCAAATCCACCTTGATGCTTAGTTTAATGCGTTTGCTGGGAGCGGCAGGACGGATTGTCAACGGCCAGGTCATCTTTCGCGGCCAGGATTTGCTCGATCTGACCGAGCCGGAAATGAGCCAGGTGCGCTGGAGAAATATCTCGATGATTTTCCAGGGAGCCATGAACGCCCTCAACCCGGTGCGCCGCATCGGCGACCAGATTGGCGAGGCCATCCGGCAGCACTATCAGTTCTGTGATAAAGCCACAATAGATAAGCGTGTTTCCGAACTGCTGGATTTGGTTGGCATTACGCCCGGCCGCAAAACGCAGTACCCGCACCAGTTCTCCGGCGGTATGCGCCAGCGGGTGATGATTGCCATGGCCCTGGCCTGCACGCCGCAGGTAGTCATCGCCGATGAACCAACGACAGCTCTGGATGTAATGATTCAGGCTCAAATTCTGGACCTGCTGCACCAACTGCGTGACAAGCTGGGGCTGGCCGTTCTGCTTGTAACTCATGACCTGGGCGTGGTGGCCGAGGTCTGCGATACCGTCCTGGTAATGTACGGCGGCGTCGTGGCCGAATACGGCGACGTGGACACGATTTTTAATCACCCGCAGCACCCTTATACCCAGGAACTGCTCAAGGCTTTTCCCGATATCTCCAATCTCAAAGGCAAGCTGGCTTCTATCCCTGGCTATCCGCCGCGCCTGAACGACCTGCCAGCGGGCTGCCGTTTTGCTCCGCGCTGTCCCGCCGCCTTTGACCGCTGCCATACTGCCCCGCCGCCCCTTTACCTGACGAACGGAGCCAGGCAGCATTACGCCAGTTGTTACTTGGTAGAACCGAAGTAATCAAGCTGAGACGTGGGGTCTAGAACGAAAAACATAAGTAACTATTTATGACCAGAGCAGTGCGCATCCTTCGATATGGCCTTTGGCCTACAGGACTCAGGATGCGCTAAAACCGCACCCTGAGTAGCCCTGAACGTAGTGAAGGGCGTATCGAAGGGTGCGGCTGAGTGGTATAATTCTCTTAGAGTGAACGTGACCCAAAATAATTCTATCCTTCAAATGCAAAACCTGTGCAAATTCTTCCCGGTGGGCCGGGCCGGATTATTTGGCGGTGCGGCCAAACAGGTGCATGCCGTTGATGGCGTCACCCTGGAACTGGGCCGAGGTGAGATTCTGGCATTAGTGGGCGAGAGCGGCTGCGGCAAATCCACGCTGGTCCTCACCCTGCTGGGGTTGGAACGAGCTACCAGCGGCACAATTTCCTTTGCTGACCGTGATGTAACCCACCTGAGCGGCGCGGCCCTTAAAGAGATGCGCCGTCACATCCAGATGATCTTCCAGGACCCTTTCGAGGCGCTCAACCCCATCCTGACCATCGGCGAAATCGTAGCCGAGCCGCTTTTGGTGCATGGCATAGGGAAAAATAAAGCCGAGCGGCTGGAACGAGCCAGCCAGGCCATGGAAGACGCCGGACTGAAGCCAGCCAGCAACTTTATTCATCGCCGCCCGCATGAATTATCGGGAGGGCAGCGCCAGCGGGTGGTTATTGCCGGGGCGCTGGTCTTGGAGCCGGAAATCCTCTTGGCCGACGAACCGGTTTCGATGCTCGATATGAGCATCCGCGCCGAAATCCTCAACCTGTTGGCCGAGCTGCGCCAAAGGCGGGGGGTTTCGGTCATCTTTATCACCCACGATTTAGCCACCGCCGCCTACATCGCCGACCGGGTGGCGGTGATGTACCTGGGCCGGATTGTCGAAAGCGGCCCTATCCGAGAGGTGCTGGCCAACCCAGTCCATCCCTACACCAAGTCGCTCCTGTCGGTCATCCCTGTGCCCAATCCACGCCTGCGCCGCAAGCACACCATCTTACAGGGCGACCCGCCCAATCCGATTAACCTGCCCTCCGGCTGCCGCTTCCATCCGCGCTGCCCGGTGGCTTTTGATCGCTGCCCGCAGATTGACCCGCAGTTGAAGCCGGTCGGTGATGGGCACGAAGTGGCCTGTCTGCTGGTAGAATAAAGTAACCACGGATTACACAGATTACACAAATTGAAAATTTAAGTGGTTAATAAATTCCATGCATCCTGAAATCAAACTCACCGAAAAATACGAGCGCAACGGCTGGCCCGCCGTTCAGCGGCCCGATATTAAACCGCCGGAAGGCTGGAGCCTGGAGCTGATTACGTCGGTTAACCGCGTGCGCAATCACCAGTTGTCGCCGGATGGGCAGCAGCTTGCTTTTGTCTGGGACCGGGAAGGCCTGTCTGACGTGTATACTATGCCGGCGGCCGGGGGCTGGCCGGCCCGTCTCTCACTTGATCGCGGCCCGGCCATTTACTGGTCCGACGAAACGCCGCAGTGGTCGCCTGACGGGCAGTGGCTGGCCTTTAGTATGGATAACACCGTACACGTGGTTTCGGCGGCCGGCGGACTGCCCCAGAAAGTCAGCGATTTCGCCCCTGGAGCGTCCGCACCGGTGTGGCTGCCCGACAGCATGGGCCTGGTCGTCAGCATCGAATGGCAGGGGGCGGACAAGCTGCTCCTGACCGACCGCAGCGGCAGTTGGCTGCGCGCCCTGACCAGCGGCCCCGGCGATGACGCCGAGGCCCAATCCTCGCCGGATGGACGGATGGTTGTGTTTGTCCATCGCCCCCACGACGACCTTAACCGGCTGGACATCAAGGTGGTCGAGCTGGAGAGCGGCCAAATCAGGCCGCTGACCGGCCAGCCCCGGCAGAAAGATTGGCAGCCGCGCTGGTCGCCCGATGGGCGGCTGATTGCCTTTTTATCGCAGCGCTCGGGCTGGAATGAAGTCTGGCTGGTCCAGCCGGATGGGGAGGGGCTGCGCCAGTTAACCCGCCTGGGCCGGGATGTGGCCGACCTGGCCTGGTCGCCGGATGGGACCCGGCTGGCCTGTACGGTCAACAACGAGGGTGCTTTTGACCTGGCCCTGCTTGATGTCCAGAATAGCGACGTATCTTACTTGCGTCGAGGCCTGGGCGTCTACTCTCGTCCCTGCTGGTCGCCGGGCGGCGATTTTTTGACCGTTGAATACGAAGACCCCACTCTGCCGCCCGATTTGTACCGGGTCAGCGTGCCGGATGGTCAATTAACCCAACTGACCTTTTCCAATCCGCCTGCTCTGGCCCGGCACACCCTGGTGGTCCCAGAACAGGTCAGCTACCGCAGCTATGATGGCCTGGAAATTCCAACGCTGTTTTACCGTCCCGTCCGGCCCAATGGCGCAGCAATTCTAAACCCGCACGGCGGCCCGACTGCGCAGTCGGTGTATGATTGGGATATTCTGGCCCAGTATTACCTGGCTAAAGGGTATACTTATCTCATGCCCAATTACCGTGGCAGTACCGGCTACGGTCTCAAGTTTGAACACGCCAATTACGATAATTGGGGCGTGGGTGATACCCAGGATTGCCTGTATGGGGCCAGATATCTGGCCAGGCTGGATTGGATAGACCCGCAGCGCCTGGCTATCTACGGCGGCAGCTACGGCGGCTTTATGGTCGCCTGCTGCCTGGCCCGCGATCCGGAGTATCTCTTTGCCTGCGGCGTCTACAAGTACGGCGATGCTCACCTGGTGGCCTCATGGGCGCAGTGCAATCGCAGCACCCGCCTCTACACCGAAATGCAGGTCGGCCACCCGGCCCGCAACCGGCAGGTTTACCTGGATGCCTCGCCCATTTTCCAGGTTGAGCATATCCAAAAGCCGGTGCTGATTCTCCACGGCCTGGAAGACACGATTTGCCCGCCGGAGGCGACCGAAGAGTGGGTTGAGGCGCTGCGCCGGGCCGGCAAAACCTTTGAATACAAAACCTATGCCGGCGAGCCGCACAATTTTCTCAAGCGGGAGAACCTGCTCGACGTGTACCGGCGGATTGAACGCTTCCTCGACTGGTATTTGCTGCCCTGAAGCCGGGTGGGTTAATGTTGCCGCAAGATCACCGGCAAATAAACACGTGCCCTGACGACGAAAGTGTGCGGGCCGCCTTCGGCTGGTTGCGTTGCATGGCAAACGGTGCAGGTCGTTAATGTTCCGGCATGTCCCTGCCAGCCAATGAATTTGATGGCATCGTTTGGCTCCCGGCTTTGAGCAATAGCATGGGGACTGTCGTGGCAGCCCGCGCAGTAAATGCCCCCATGTCCTTTTGAATGCCGGTAGAGCGCCTGATCCATCTGGTAGAAACTGCCGTGGCAGGCGGCGTTATCGCAGCGTGGCTCATTCAGCCAGGGGGCCGGATTCTGCGACACGGTTTGCATATTGTTGTGACAGTTGCTGCAGACCATACCCTTCCGCGACATGACATCGCGCAGGCATTGGGTCTTTGGGCCGGGGTGGCAATTGTAACAGCCGGCCAGGGTCGAAGGCAGTCCCTCTTCGGCGTGCTTGGCATGCATCGCTTTGGAAAGATTGGGCACTCCCGGCGATCCTGTCGTGCCCAGCGCATTGGAGGCATGGCAACTGGCGCAGAGAACGGGCCGCGAGCTGTCCAGGTGCGTGCCTGCTTCCTGATCGTGCAGGACCAAAATATTTCGTTCGACGCTGCCGGTGGCAATCCCTTCTTGACCGTAGTCATGATGGCAGGTATCGCAATGCATTTCGGTGGATAAGGGGGCGACCGTTATCGTCCGGGCCAGTTCTGTTCCCGTAGCGGCATCTTGTACAATTACGGTGGCTAACTGATAGGGATAGGCCGTGGTTGGGGCGCTGTCGCGAAACTCAGTGAGCGGGATGCCTTCGGCGACAAAATGATCGCCGCTCAAGTCCATTTGCCCTGACAGCCCTTTACCTTTCAAGCCAATGTTTGGGGGTAAATTGACGCCAAAGAGCGGCACGTCATAATCCCAAAAGTTAGATTTACCCACCGAATAGGTATTGTCGGTAAAAACATAGGTTACCGTAATGCCGGTCGTGACGATTTGGGGAGGATCGCCGGCCTTGATGACCTGCGCCCAGAGGGTATTGAAAGGGGGCAGCACAGCCAGATCCTTAAAGTCACGGTTGTAGCAGTGCATGCCTAAATCATTCCAGGCAAGAACAACATAACCGCCGGCCGCTTGAGCCGGGGCAATTTGCGCGAGCGGATTGACAGCCTGATTTAATCTGTTGAGCCACACGCTCCCCGCCCAAATACCTATCAGGCATAAAATACTTAAAATCGCCGTTTTAAGCCATTGAGCGTTTATCATTGTTGCCTCCCATGATACTCGTCATTGAGACTTAGACAGCAAGGATCACTCGACTAACAACTATTTTTTAAAAGTCCCCCTGCGTAAACGCGAGGGCGCAAGACTGAGGCTGGTGAAGAGTTAGAACGAAGAATTAGATAGAGATTTGGAGGAGTTAAGGAGAAAATCCAACGAAATTGGGCTTGTGCGTTGTACGCTTACCAGCTTCATGGTA
The DNA here is from genome assembly GCA_015075185.1 of Anaerolineales bacterium. Lineage (GTDB taxonomy): Bacteria > Chloroflexota > Anaerolineae > 4572-78 > J111 > DSQQ01. The sequence goes on from JABTUW010000002.1 coordinate 963,456, forward strand.
ACGAACATTGAGCTATTTGTCAAAATTTTCACAAATAAGGCTGTTCTGTTGAGACCTATTTCATTGATCCAAATTTCCGGTAATTGTTTTGAAGCCGGCCGCCAATTAGGGGCAGCTACGGTTGATACGCTGCGCCGGCCGGTCACACTGCCAGCCGGCCGCACCTGGGACGACATGCGTCATTTGGCCGAGCCGTATCTGCAAGCTACGCAAGCGGCTGTCCCGTGGCTGCACCAGGAAATGGAGGGCATTGCAGCAGGCAGCGGGCTGGATGTGCTGGAGTTGTACGCTCATGCGACGGAGGAGATTTGGGATTTACCCTTCCCTTCCCCCCCCTCTGAGGGGGAGGCCAGAGGGAGGTGTTCCGTTTTCGCCGTTGGCCCGCCGGCAACAGTAGATGGCGGCATCTGGCTGGCCCACAACAATGATTTGAGTCCGGAAGTGCGGGATTGGGTGGTGGCCATCGAGCGGCAGGTTGAGGATCAGCCGCCTTTGTTCACACTGGGCGTCGGGCCTTTTATCAGCATCGGTTTCAACGCGGCCGGTCTGGCCCTGACCGGCAACGAACTCTCCCCCAATGATGACAAAATCGGTGTGCCCCGCTTGCTGCTGGTCCGCGACATCCTGGCCCAACGCACCGCGCAGGATGCGCTGGCCGCCGCCGCCCGGCCCGAGCGAGCATCCAGCTACAACCAACTCATCAGTCACGCCGGCGGCACCATTGTCAATTTTGAAGGCTCGGCGACGGATTATGAGTTGATTTACGCCCAGGACGGCTGGACCGTTCACACCAACCATTACTGCTCGCCCAAGATGGCCGCTTATGAACGTGACCCCGCGGACATCCCCGGTTCGTGCCTGCGCTACGAGCGCGCCCGCGAATTGATGGCGGCCCGGCCCGGCCCGGTCACGCCTGAAATGCTCAAAACCTTTCTGGCCGACCATGCGCATGCCCCCGACTCCCTCTGCCGCCACGGCAATGAGACCGAGACAGTCTTTTGGGCGATCATTGACCTCAGCCATGGCGCAATTGAGTATGGCCGGGGCCAGCCCTGTACCGCTGCGCCGCAATATTTCCGTTTCGACTAATTTCAAGTAAAATGGTTGGAAATTGGGGGCTTGGCAGAATGGAGACAAGTCAAGCCAACCTTCCAACCCTCCATCCTTCCAAAATAAGATCAGGGGAATTCTATGCACGCTGAAATCGTGATGACCGGCAGCGAGCTGCTGCTGGGTGAAATTGTGGACACCAACTCCACGATGATGGCTAAAATGCTGCGCAATATTGGCCTGGACTTGTATTACAAAACCACGGTCGGCGATAATGAGGAACGGATTACCCAGGTGCTCAACCTCGCCCTGGACCGCTCGCCGGTGGTCATCACTTCGGGCGGCCTCGGTCCCACTGTAGACGACGTCACCCGCCAGGCCGTGGCCAACGCGACCGGACGCAAGTTGGTCTACAGCCTCGAACTGGAAGCCCAGATTGCCGCCCGCTTTCGCGGCTTTGGCCGGGAGATGGCCGACAACAACAAGCGCCAGGCTTATATCCCCGAAGGCGCTCTGCCGCTGCCCAATCCGGTCGGCACAGCCCCCTGCTTTTTGAGCGAGGACATGGCCGGGCGCGGTTTTATTATCTCCCTGCCCGGTGTGCCGCGCGAACTGGAATACATGATGACCCATACCGTTATCCCGCTGCTGGTGGAGCGCATGGGCGGGGCCAAAATCATCAAGGCCAGAATCCTGCGCACCTGCGCCGTGGGTGAGAGCAATGTTGATCGAGGTATCGGCGATCTGATGATCGAGCGCAACCCGACGGTCGGCCTGTCGGCCCACGCGGGGCAAACCGATGTGCGCATTACGGCCAAGGCGGAAACAGAGGCCGAGGCCGATGCCCTGATTGCGGCGATGGAGGCTCGAGTGCGCGAGCGGCTCGGCGTTGCCATTTACGGCGTGGAAAAAGAAACCGTGCCGGAAGTAGTGGGTCGGCTGCTGGTCGAAAAAGAGTTGAAACTGGGCGTGGTGGACACGCTGACCGGCGGCCAGTTGGCCCGCGAACTGATCGAGTCCGGCTTTCGCCCAGTCCTGGCTGCCGACCTGGCCCCGATCACCCCGGCAGAGGCCGCCTCAACAGCCGGGCTGGCGGCTGCTCCGGCGGAAGGTGCAGCTTTTGCGGCTGCGTTGGCCCAAGCTGTTACTCCAGCCGGGGGAATCGGGCTGGCCCTGCTCGGCCCGCTCTCGAATGGCGTCGAGGATCGGTTGACCTACATCGCCGTTTCCGGCCCCGGCGAAGTGAAGGTGAGCATCCGGGGCCGTAATTTTCAGGATACGGACCATGTGCGCCGCTGGATGGTCACTCAGGGGTTGGATTGGGTGCGGCGGGCGATGGTGGGTCAACTCACCTCCCCCGTAGATTGGAATTGAGGGGCACCAATAGGTTTGTAGATTTGGGGTTTTATGCCTAAACATCCATTGGCCGAAGTTTTTGGTTTTCCGCCTGACAATCTTTCGCCGGAAGCGAGTCGTATACGCCAGTACAGACTTTGCCCTTACAACAATCGTGTACCCTCTTGTACCAAAGATAAGGCTAATGATCCTCTGGGCGTCTGCTCTATTCATGTGGGTACTGATGTGGCTATTACTTGCCCGGTGCGTTTCCGGCAGGATTGGCTAATTGCTGAACACGCGGCTCACTTCTTCTTTTCTGCCAATACCCATTGGACGACTTTGACTGAAGTTCGCTTAGATGACCGACAAGGTAAATCAGCCGGCAATATTGATGTGGTTTTAGTAGCTTATGATGACCATGGCCAGATCGTAGATTTCGGCGCTCTGGAAGTTCAAGCTGTTTATATTTCGGGCAATATTCGCCAACCTTTTGAACGTTTCATGCAAGACCAGACAAATCTTCCAACCTTTGATTGGTCAAACCAAAAACTTTATCCGCGTCCCGATTATTTATCCTCGTCACGTAAACGCCTTGCACCGCAGTTGATTTATAAAGGCGGCATTTTGCATTCTTGGGGCAAAAAGCAGGCTATTGCTTTGCATCGTGGTTTTTATCAAACTTTGCCCAGCTTGCCTGAAGTTGCACCTGAAATAGCCGATGTGGCTTGGCTGATCTACGACCTGAAACTTGACCCCCAAAATCATCGTTACCATTTAACGCTTACCAAGACCGTGTATACCTTATTCAAACCAGCCCTCGACCGAATTACAACCCCTGAACCTGGCTCGGTAGAAACGTTTATCGGCTATTTACAGAGCAAACTTGACGAAAAGTTGGAAGATGGCAACCCGCCTGATGCGCCCACCTTGACCGACGTAATTGGGTTGTGAGTCATAGTTATGGTCCAATTATCTTTTTTTGAACAGGTGCCTCCCAAATCTGAGATTATAAATGTGGCTTCGGTGCCGCAGAGAAGTCCGTTTCGTTATCCAGGCGGTAAAACTTGGCTGGTGCCGTATCTCCGGCGATGGCTAGCTGGGCGAAGTGTCCCAGCCCGGCCTGCTGAGTTTATTGAACCCTTTGCCGGTGGTGGTATCGCCAGTCTGACCGTAGCTTTTGAGCAACTGGCTGGTCATGTTACTATGGTAGAATTGGATGAAGAGGTTGCTGCGGTCTGGAAAACAATTCTGGGTGAGCATGGAGATTGGCTGGCGGAACAAATTGTTAACTTCGAATTAACGCCTGAATCTGTTGAAACTACGCTGGCTAAACCTGCGCACACAACTCGACAAAAAGCCTTTCAAACCATCTTGAAGAATCGAGTTAATCGTGGAGGGATTCTTGCACCCGGAGCCGGGAGGGTCAAAAGTGGAGAAGGTGGCAAGGGGTTAAAGTCTCGTTGGTATCCTAGAACACTACAAAAACGCATTCTCAGCATCACAGCTATTAAAGAGCGGATTACCTTTATTCATGGGGACGGGATTAAAGTAATTTCCCAAAACGCATACCGCAAAGACTCAGTATTTTTTATTGACCCGCCTTATACGGCTGGAGGGAAACGCGCCGGAAGCCGTTTATACTTACATTCAGAACTCGACCACCGAGAATTATTCGAAATAGCCAGCCGAATTACCGGCGACTTTCTCATGACGTATGACGATGCCGTGGAAGTACGGGCTTTGGCCCAACAGCATGGGTTCGACTTTCAAGTAGTTCCCATGAAAAATACACACCATGCAGAAATGACGGAGTTATTGATCGGGCGCAATTTGAATTGGCTGAGATGATTGTTGCCAAACGGCGGGAAAAAGATGTTTTACTGGAAAATAGATGATGATACCGAGCTTCGTCTCCTTGAAGAGCGGCATGCCGAGACCGCCTTTGCCCTGATTGACCAGAACCGGGAACATCTGTGGACCTGGCTGCCGTGGGCCAGGCCGGGTTACTCTCTGGAAGACTGCCAAGGGTACATCAAGCAAACCCTCCAGCGCCTGGCCGATAATAATGGCTTTGACGTGGCGATTTTTTACCGGGGTCAAATGGCCGGCCAGATTGGCTACAACAGCATTGATTGGCCTAACCGGGTGACTGAAATTGGTTATTGGCTGGGAGCTACGTTTCAAGGCAAAGGCTTAATCACCGTTGCTTGCCGGGCGCTGCTCGACCATGCTTTTTACGAGTTGAAACTGAACCGGGTGGAAATCAGGTGCGCCGTCGAAAATAGCCGCAGCCGGGCGGTCCCGGAACGGTTAGGCTTCCGGCAGGATGGCATCTTGCGGCAGGTCGAGTGGCTGCACGACCGTTTTGTGGACTTGGTCGTTTACAGCATGCTGGCCGGCGAATGGCCGCATTTGCGGCAGTCGTAGAGTCTTCACGAACCTATGACACGCCGCAGGAATGCCTGTACCCGGCACGAGTGAAAAGGGATACCCCCAAACAGGGGCAGGTAGTAACAAAGTTGTAGGGACTATAATTTCCCTGTCTACCGTCTACTGTCTACCGTCTACTAATTTTAGGAGGTATAATGGCTATTCATCCGCTCGCAGGGCAGCCTGCCCCGCGTGAATTACTGACCAATATTCCGCGCCTCATCACGGCATACTACGCTTACCAGCCCGACCCGGACGACCCGGCGCAGCAAGTCGCTTTCGGTACGTCGGGTCACCGCGGCACTTCGCTCAATGGCAAGTTTAATGAGCATCATATTGCCGCTATTGCCCAGGCCATGGCCGAACTGCGGCTGGCGCGTGGCATCAGCGGGCCGCTCTTCATCGGTCAGGATACCCATCCCCTGTCCGAACCTGCCCTGGCCACGGCGGTTGAAGTCCTGGCGGCCAACGGTGTTGAGCTAATGCTCCAACAGGACGGTTACACGCCGACGCCTGTCATTTCGCACGCCATCCTAACCTACAACGACGGCAAAACGAGCGGATTGGCCGATGGCGTCGTCATCACCCCGTCGCACAATCCCCCCGACGATGGCGGTTTCAAATACAATCCACCGGCGGCAGGACCGGCCGATACCGACACGACCAAGCTCATCCAGAACCGGGCCAACGAGTTGATTCGCGGCGGCCTGAAGGAAGTCCGCCGCATGCCCTACGTTCAAGCCATCAAAGCCGATACAACCCACGCCTATGATTACATCACCCCCTATGTCTCCGATCTGGCGAACGTGATAGACATGGGCGCGATTCGCGCCGCCGGCCTTAAAATCGGTGTGGACCCGATGGGTGGGGCGAGTGTGGCGTTCTGGGAGCCGATTGCCGAGCGCTATGGCCTCGATATCGAGGTGGTGAATCGGGTGGTTGATCCCACGTTTTCCTTTATGACCCTGGATCACGACGGCAAAATCCGGATGGACTGCTCATCCCCCTATGCTATGGCCAGCCTGATCCACTTGAAAGATAAGTTCGACATTGCCTTTGGCAACGATCCCGACGTGGACCGCCACGGCATTGTGACCCGCAGCGCAGGCCTGCTGAATCCAAACCATTACCTGGCTGTCGCCATCTGGTATTTGTTCCAAAATCGCCCCGGCTGGAGCGCCGAGGCAGCCGTCGGCAAAACGCTTGTCTCAAGCTCGATGATTGACCGGGTGGCAGCCCAACTCGGCCGGCGGCTGTGCGAGGTGCCGGTCGGCTTCAAATATTTTGTGGACGGGCTGCTCGACGGGTCCCTGGGCTTTGGCGGCGAGGAGAGCGCGGGGGCCTCGTTCCTGCGGCAGAATGGGCGGGTCTGGACGACCGATAAGGACGGCATTATCCTCGACCTGCTGGCCGCGGAAATTACTGCTCGTACTAACCGCGATCCGGGCGAGCATTACCAGGCGCTGGAAGCGCAGTTTGGCCGTGCGGCCTATGCCCGCACCGATGTACCGGCTAACGCCCCGCAGCGCAAGGTGCTGGCGAATTTGTCGCCGGAGCTGGTGCAGGCTGATAGGCTGGCCGGCGACAAGATTACTGCCAAGTTGACCCACGCTGCCTGCAATCACGAGCCAATCGGCGGCCTGAAGGTTGTCACCGCAAGCGGCTGGTTTGCCGCGCGGCCTTCGGGGACGGAGGACATTTACAAGGTCTATGCCGAGAGTTTTAAGGGCGCAGAACATTTGGCCGCCATTCAAGCCGAAGCGCAGGCCATTGTCCAGGCTGCATTCAAGGCCGCCAGCTTGTGAGCCGCTAACAACGGCAGGAGAAAACCCGCATGCAAGTTACCCCAGGCATTTTCAAGGCTTATGACATCCGGGGAATTTATCCAACGGAATTAAATGAGGACGCGGCTTATGCTATTGGCCGGGCCTTTGCTACCTTTCTGAATGTGGATACTGTCATCGTTGGCCGTGACATGCGCCTATCCGGCCCGCAGCTTTTCGACGCCGTGACGCGCGGCCTGCTGGACCAGGGCGCCGACGTTATCAATGTTGGCATGGTCAGTACGGACCAGTTCTATTTTGCCTGTGCCACCCTGGACCAGGCCGGGATGATGGTCACAGCCTCGCACAACCCGGCCCAGTACAACGGCTTCAAAATGGTCAAAAAGATGCCGTACCTGCTCAGCGGCGAAGAGGGCATTCAGGATTTGCGGCGTATTATCGAAACCGACGCCTTTGCCAGGCCGAGCCGCCGGGGCAATATGACGGACAAGGATTTGAGCGAAGATTTTGTCAATTACGTTCTGGGGTTGATAGATGTTAACGCCCTGGCTCCGCTCAAGGTCATTGCCGATACCGGCAACGGCATGGTTGGCCCCATCCTCAAGCGGGTTTACGAGCGCTTGCCTTCGGTCACGCTGACCGGCATGTACCTCGACCCTGACGGCAGCCTGCCGAATCACGGCCTCGATCCGCTCCAGCCGGAGAACCGGGCCGAGCTGCAGCGCTGCGTTCCCAATGAAGGCGCTGACGTTGGCTTTGCCTTCGACGGCGACGGCGACCGCTTCTTCACCATTGACGACCGGGGCGAATTTGTCTCCGGTGATTTTTTGACTGCCCTGATGGGGCAGTATTTCCTGGAAAAGTACCCCGGGGTCAACATTCTGTACGATGTGCGGGCTTCGTGGGCGGTGCCGGATTTAATCCGCGCCGCCGGCGGCGTTCCGCTGATGGAGCGGGTCGGCCACGCCTTTATCAAGGCCCGTATGGCCAAGGAAAATGCCGTCTTTGCCGGCGAAGTGACCGGTCATTATTACCTCAAGGATTTCTTCTTTGCCGACTCCGGCATCATTCCCTCGCTGGTTATCCTGGAAATGCTCTCCAAAAAGAAGGCCAGGCTGTCTGACCTGCTCAAACCCCTGGAAGCGACCTACTTCATCTCCGGCGAGATCAACACCCGCATCTCCGGCGAGGTCAAAGCGAAAATGCAGGAACTGGCCGAGACTTTCAAGGAGGGCAAAGTTGAGTGGTTTGACGGTGTGTCTGTCACCTATCCCGATTGGCATTTCAACGTCCGCCCCTCCAACACCGAGCCGTTGCTGCGCCTCAACCTCGAAGGCAAATCGAAAGCGTTGATGGAAGAAAAGCGTGCTCAGATTCTAGCGATCATTCGCTCGTAGGTTAGGTGTAAAACGTTGAAGGTTCAGCTTTAGTGTTTCTCATACTAACTCGCCGGGATTTGGAGATTAGGGGATAAGATAAAAAAAATCTCCCAACCCCCTAATCCCGGCAAAAAATTTTGATTAGATCCATGTTACGCAACTTTTTTATCAAACTTTCCGCCAGCAACTCGACCCGCCGCTTTGTGACCCATTTCGGGCCGGCCCGGCGCACCGCCCGCCGTTTTGTGGCCGGCGAAACGCTGGATGAGGCAGTGAGGGTGGTCAAGGAGTTGAATCGCCGCGGCCTCAAGGCCATCTTGAATGAAGTGGGCGAGAGTGTGACCACCCAGGCCGAGGTCAGCCAGGCGGCGGCCGCGTTCCACCAAATTCTGCGCCGGATCGATGCCGAGGGTCTGGACGCCGACATCTCGCTCAAGCCCTCACACGTGGGCCTGACCTTTGGCCCCGATTTTTGCTATGAAACCATCGCCGATATTGTCGAGACGGCGCGGCAGTATCACAACATGGTTGAAATTGATATGGAGGGCAGTCCCGATGTGGACGCCACCCTGGGCGTGTATCACCGCCTGCTCGACACCTTTGGCGGCGGCGTTCGCCTGGCCATCCAATCCTACCTATACCGCACCCCCACCGACGTGCAGCGCATCATCGAACGCGGCGGAGCTGTCCGGCTGGTCAAAGGCGCTTATCAGGAGCCGCCGGAGATTGCCTACCAGGGCAAACAAGAGATCAACGAGGCTTCAATCCGGGTGATGGAACTTTTTTTTACGCCGGAAGCCAGGGCCAAAAAAGCCTACCTGATCCTCGGCTCGCACGACCCGGAACTCATCGAGTGGCTGGTCCGCGAGACCCAAGCGCGGGGGATTGGCCCCCGCGAGTTTGAGATTCAAATGCTCCTGGGTATCCGCCGCGACGAGCAGCAGCGCCTGGCCGATTTGGGCTATCAGGTCCGGGTTTATGTCCCCTTCGGCTCCGCCTGGTACCCCTACTTTATGCGCCGCCTGGCCGAACGCCCGGCCAATGTGTTGTTTATGGGGCGAGCGATGCTGGGGAAATAGGGGCCAGGAGACAGGGGTCGGGTCAAAAAAGTTTTTCTGATCCCTGATCCCCAACCCCTGACCCTGTTCTGAAAGTTGATTGCCTGTGGAAAAATTCCTCACCCACAAAATCGCCCTCATCACCGGCTCCTCGCGGGGAATTGGCCGGGCGATTGCCCTGGAATTAGCTCGCCGGGGAGCTGACGTGATTGTGCACTACGTCCGCAAGAAGGGGGCGGCAGAAGGAGTTGTGGCAGCCATTGAGGCGCTGGGTTGCCGGGCGATGGCGGTCAAGGCCAACTTAGCCGAAGCGGACCAAATCGAGACGATGTTTGACGAAATCGAGGCTAAAATGGGCCGCTGCGATATTTTTGTCGGCAATGCCGCCAGCGGTACGCCGCGTGACATCCTGGACGTGACCGATAAGCACTGGGATTGGACCATGGATGTCAACGCCCGTTCCATTTTGCGCTGCATCCAGCGGCTTGTCCCGGCGATGGAACGGGCGGGCTGGGGGCGGATCATTAACATCACCAGCCCCGGCAGCCAACGCGTCTTGCCCCATTATGGCGCCATTGGCCTGTCCAAAGCGGTAGTCGAATCGCTGACTCGCTACTTGGCGGTTGACCTGGCCCCCAAAGGCATCATCGTCAACGCCGTTTCCCCCGGCCTGGTCGCCACCGACGCCGTGACCGCCTTTCCGGTTGATCTGCAAGCGACGTTTGAATACGCTCAAAGCCGCACCCCCGCCGGCCGTCTGGTCACTCCGGAGGACGTGGCCCGGATGGTGGCCTTCCTCTGTTCCGACAGTGCCAGTATGATCGTCGGCCAGACGATTTTGGTGGATGGGGGGTATAGTCTGTTAGCCTAAAGTTGACAATTAATCATTGACAATTGATTATTGGCCATTAGCATTGAGAATGGTCAACGGCTAACCGTCAATTGTCAATTGTCAATGAATTAAGGAGATATCCATGTCCCGTTCCCTTCACCTCGACCTCGGCCTGTCCGCCGTTTTTGCGGCCCGGCAGTGGGCCGAGCCGGAGACCTGGCTGCGGCTGACCCGCGAACTGGGCTATCCCTGGTTGGAGTTCAGCGGAGATGCTCTCGACCCCTTTTTCTCCGGCGATTTGGCTTATCAAATGCAAACCGCGCAGCAAATCTGCACAGCGGCTGAAAAGTACAACGTCAGGATTCCCAACGCCTACACTGGCAAGGCAACCCATCGCTTTCACGGCCTATCCCATCCCGATGAGTCCGTGCGCAGTCGTATGCGCGATTGGATCGTGACCTACATGGACCTGGCCCTGGCTATGGGGACGGACCGGATCGGCGGGCGCTGGAATACCATCCCGACGGAAGAGTGCGCCGATCCGGCTCGCTACGCCGAGGCTAAAGCCCTGATTCACCGGCAGTTCCGCGAGCTGGCGATGATCGCCAAAGATAAAGGGCTGGCCGCCATCTACAATGAGCAAATGTACATTCCCGCCGAGTACCCCTGGACGATTGAGTCAACGTATGAGTTTTTAGAGGCGGTCAATCGAGACAGCCAGGGCGTGCCGATCTATCTTACCATAGATACGGGCCATATGGCCGGGATGCACTACGGTGCGGCGGGTGACGATCTGGATTATCGTGCCTGGCTGCGCCACTTCGCCCCTGTGTGCGAAAACGTCCACTTGCAGCAGACCACCCCCACCACCAGCTCGCACTGGCCCTTTACCGCAGCCTATAATACCAAGGGCCATGTCCGGGTGGAGGAAGTACTGGCTGCGATTCGCCGGGGTTATGCGGCCTGGCCGGATAATCCTCTCTCAAAATTTATGACCCCGGTCAGGCAGACCATCCTGGTCATCGAGGTTATTCCCGGCTCTACCGCCCGCCCCGAAATCCTGCTGGCCGACCTGCGCGAGTCGGCTCAGCATGTGCGCCAATTTGTGCCCGAAGGCGGGCTGGAGTGGGAGTTTGACCCGTGATGCGTGAAGCGTGACATGCACTTCGCCCTACGTCTAAAATCTTGATTGGCAGGCTATGAATTGTGTCTCTCATTACCGGCGTGTTAGCCGACTTTGCCCTGGCCTGGCGACTGCTGACCACTATCCCGCTACCGTTTCTCCCCGCTGCGGCTGATCGCCCGGCGGGTCTGGCCGCGGCCTACTATCCCCTGGTCGGGTTGATTTTGGGCCTGGTGCTGGCCGGAGCGGGCCAGTTTTTCTTTTTTTTCCTGCCGCCCGGCCTGGCGGCGGCGCTGCTGCTGGCGCTGTGGGCCGGGCTGACCGGCCTGCTGCACCTCGACGGCTTTATGGATAGCTGCGACGGCCTGCTGCCGCCCCGCGATCCGGCGCGTCGTCTGGAGATCATGAAGGACAGCCGGGTCGGTGCTTTTGGCGTGGTCGGAGTGATCCTGCTGCTCTTGATTAAACTCAATGCCCTGGCCGCCCTGCCGCCTGCTTATCGTATGCCGGCCTTGATCGTCATTCCGGCGTTGGCGCGCTGGGCGATGACCTGGGCTATGGCCCGCTACCATCTGGCTCGCCGGGAGGGAACGAGCGTGTTTTTTAGCGCCGGGTTGGGCTGGCGGCAGGTAATCGCCGCCTCGGTGATGGCAGGCGCGGCGGCATTGATTTTAATGAATTGGTGGGGGGCGCTGATGCTGGTTCTTACCTGGGTAGTGATGACCGGCATAGCCAGGCTGGCGATGGCCCGTATCGCCGGCCTAACGGGGGATGTCTACGGGGCGATTTGCGAGGTGACGGAGACAGTCTTACTGGCGGTCATCGTCGTTTTTTAACAACCGACACTTCCTTTTGTACAATCAATCCCCGTAATGGTAGCGGGCCTGCAAAAAATCAATCCGCTCCTGGCCAACAACGTAGACCAAGCGATGTTCTTGGCTAATTCGGCGCGACCAAACGCCTGCACCGAGGTACCTGAGGGGTTCTGGCTTGCCCAGGCCGGTAAAAGGGTCGCGTATCACCGCCTCGATCAGAGTGAAGATACGCAGCGCAGTTCTCCGGTCGGTTTCAACCCAGTAACGCAAGTCTTCCCTAAATTCGGGGTGGAAAATGGCCGCACGTTCGCCGGGCGGATCATTGGTCTTCGTCAAGACCGACCTCACTGCGCAACTCGGCGATAGTTTGAGGTGGAATAGTTTGCTCTGGCACCCGGGCCAGGGCGGTAAGCAGGCGGCGAGCATTGACCGGAGAGCGCAGCAGGTGAGCGGTTTCCAGCAGGCCAGATAGTTCGTCGGCGGCAATGATGGCCACATCGTCTGCGTTGCGGCGGCGGACGATGACGACTTCGCGGTCGGCAGTAACTCGGTCCAGCAGCTTGGCCAAGTTCGAACGAGCTTGGCTGTAAGTGGTTTGAATAGTCATAAATTCCCCTTCAAATAACCTCTATTGTACAAGATTACTGTACAAGTTTAGGGTTATTTTGTCAAGTGAGAGAAATGTTATGATCATTTAAACAAAAACGCCGAGCGAGTGCTGATCCGCTCGGCGTTTTTATTGAGGCTAACTCAGTCTTTAATAGATGTGTTGCGAAATAACGAAAAAAGGGTATGGTCAACCAGAAATCAGAAAAATAAGGGATCCACAGGTAAAACCGATGCTGAATATCAATCGTGCCTTACGCTCTGACCGCTTGATGAAAGCCCTAACTGGTATGACGGTGGCGGAGTTTGAGGGCTTGCTGCCAATATTCACCGCCGCCTTGCAGAAGGGTCAGGTAAAGGCCAAGAAAGAACGGAAACGAGCCATCGGGGGCGGGCGTCGGCATACCTTAAAGAGCCCCACCGACAAGTTATTCTTCATTCTGTTGTACTTGAAATGTTATCCGACCTTTGATTTGGCCGGTTTATTGTATGACGTGGACCGCTCGCAAACCCAACGCTGGGTCAAAGCCTTGTTAGCCGTGTTGGAGGTTGGGTTAGGTTGGCAACTCGTCCTGCCTGAACGGCGTATTAGTTCCCTTGAAGAATTCATCCAGCGTTTTCCCGCGATCAAAGATGTTTTCGTTGATGGCACGGAACGACCGATCCAACGACCTCGCCAGGCCAAAGCACAACAGGAACACTATTCGGGCAAACACAAAGACCATACCCTCAAAAACCTCATTGTGAGCGATGATCACAAGCGCATTTTATGTCTGACCCAGACGAAACCAGGCGCTCGGCAAGATTACTTTCGGTTCAAGCAATCGGGTTTAGGGGAGGTCATTCCAGGCGATGTCGGTGTCTGGGTAGATTTGGGCTTTTTGGGCATCGTCAAAGATTTTTCCCACCTAGGGGTGATGATCCCCCACAAAAGTAGTAAAAATCACCCTTTGACCCCACAGCAAAAGGCCGAAAACCGGATCATTAGTGCCCTGCGCATTTGTATTGAACACGCTATTGCTGGGGTTAAGCGTTTCCGTTGCCTGACCGACCCTTATCGCAACAAAGGGATTGTTTTGGCTGACAAATTTATGTTAATCGCTTGTGGCCTGTGGAATTATCACCTCCTCCCGGCTTAATTGGTCAATGACATGATTTTTCCTGGCCTATCGTTTTATCCTTATTTCGCAACACGTCTAATCGTAATTCACCGGGCCAATAAAGTTGCTGTCGTCTTTGGTCGGCTGCTTGGCGAACTCAAATTCAGCGTAGGCATTGCCGTCCATGTAGGTCTTCAAGGTGAGTTGGGTGCCGTCAATGTGGATAAAGTAAAGCCCGGCGTTCAACCCGGCAAAGTCGCACGCGCCGGGGCCTTTGCTGCCGGTCAGGCAACTGGCCTTGTAGCCGCCGCCCTCGCTCTCGGCTATGATAGTCAGGCCAGAAGCCGGGGTTTTGATCAGGATATTCGACCAGCCGCCGATGTTCTGCTTGGGCTTGCTGGGGTTCTTCCAGGATGACAGGAACCAGCCATCCGGCGAAGCATAACTCTGCCCCTGGAAGCGGACCTGCTTGCTGAAAGCCACATTGACCCGCTGGCCAGGGTCCACGCTGATTTGCACTTTCTCCGAGGGTGTATCAGGGTCATCCACCCAGACATCGTAATCGCCGGGGGGCAGGTAACGGAAAGCCAGGCTGGACGGCCCAAATTCACCGCTGAGATACTGAGTTTCCCCCTTGACCTCGGCATCGCCGCTGCGCATGCGGATCAACTTGCCAAATTCGGGACCTGTCTGAACAACGACGGTGGTAATCCCGTTGGGATCAGGGGCGGTGAAAACTTCGTCGGCCCAGGTTTCGCCGCCATTGACCACTACCTCAAGGGGATGCTCGGCCAGGGGCAAAAGGGGCTTGGCTGCGCCTTTCTGATAATTCGGCGCGGCAGGCAGGGAACCGTCGTCGGCGGGCGGCCGATAGGGCGGCGGCTTCAGTCCGGAGTCGTAGGTATCCGTGTGCCACGGCCGCGCCGGAGGCGGCGCGTAGACAGGTGGCGGAGCGTAAGCCAGCGGCGGCGGGGCCGGTTGATAGCCGGGAATGACCAATCGTTGGCCCGCCCAAATAAAGGACGCGTTGTTCAGGTTATTGGCCCGTATCACATCCCACGGCTTGACCCCATACCGGTCGCAAATGCCGGTCAGGGTTTCGCCTGTCGCTACGCTGTGGTAGTAGACTGCCGGGCCGGGGCGGTAACTCGGAAAGCCTGCTACCGGTCGAGGTTGGTAGCCGCCGCCACCCGGGATGCATAATTCCTGGCCCACATAAACAAAGTCTTCGTCATACAGATTATTGGCCTGCATCAACGCCTGGGGACTGATGCCAAAATTCCAGGCAATGCCGGATAAGGTATCGCCCATCACTACCCTATAGCTGTTTCCGCAGCCATAATCCTGGCGAGGATACCCGGCCGGTCCGCCGTAGCCGCCTCCGGGAATAACCAAAGACTGGCCGGCATAGATCATATCCGGGTTGACCAGGCCATTCTGGCGCATAATTGCCTCGGCACTAACGCCATACTGGCTGGCGATGCCATCCAGGCTCTCACCCGCGCGAACGTGGTGAACTACTCCTCCACCCTGGCTCAACGGGGCAGCCCAAGCCGTTGGAACAATGATGATGGCTAGCGCAGTCATTAGGATAAACGCTAACAGATATTTTTTCACGATTTCCTCCTACCCCCACATTTAGGGGTGTTGAGCAACTAACCTACAAGATATGGACCGGCTATGGTATGGCACTATACATAATACCTGAAGTGCAACAATATGTCAAGTTATTTTGCAGCTCTTTTACCCCACACTTAGCTGACAATTTAACCCCGCCTCTCTAGACTTGCCCTTTTTCATAGAATTTGATTTTTAAAATCAGTAACTACCTGGAAGGGTGGAGGGCCGGGAGATTGGATAGAGATCCAACCTTCCAGCCTTCCAAGCCTATTATCGAATTTACTTGTCAAGAATCATTAGATGGATCGTCAGGGTGCTGAGGATTATTGCCCGGTCTGAGTCCTTATGCTAAGATAGCCTTGATGATCCTGCCCCCAAATTTTACCAGACTTAGTCACCATAAGCCACTGCTGCTAGCCATGATCCTGGCCGGATTTGCCCTGTGCCTTTACCGGCTGGGCGCTGACAGCCTCTGGTACGACGAAACGGTCAGCGCCTTTTTGGCCGCCGAGTCCGTCCCCGACTTGATTGCCCACACCGCCAGGGACATCCATCCGCCGGGTTACTACCTTCTGCTCCATTTCTGGACCCTCGCCGCCGGTCACAGCGAGTTTGCCCTGGCCTTTTTTTCCGTTATTTTTGGCCTGCTGATTATCCCGCTGACCTACCGGCTGGCCCGGCTTCTGGCCGACAACTCTGTGGCGATGTGGGCGGCGCTACTTGTGGCTGTTTCTCCTTATCACCTTTGGTACTCCCAGGAGGTGCGGATGTACACCTTCGGCGCGGTGCTGGGCTTAGGCGCTGCCTACTGCGGTCTTCGCGCTTTAACCACCCCGGCTAAACGTCGCTGCTGGCTCGGTTATCTTGTTGCGGCTGTACTCGGTCTTTACACGCTCTACTACTTCATCTTCCTCTTAATTGCTATCAATACTCTATTTTTGCTCTATACATGGCGTCCCCGTCTCAACCGGGAAGGGTTACGGTCGCTAATCCTTATTAATAGCCTGGGAGCAATCGCGTATCTGCCCTGGCTGCCCATCGCCTGGCGGCAGGCCACTGAGCCGCCCGTACCCCCCTGGCGAACCGCCGCCGGTCTTGCTCCCTGGCCCCTTCTCATCGAAAGTTGGTCAGCCCTCTCCCTCGGCCAATCTGTCCCACCGGCCACACTCTGGCCCATCTTACTCCTAACCCTAATTCTATTTTTCCTGGGCCTGTTTTATCTCAACCGTTTCCCTAACCTTTCAACCTTCCACTCTGCCGCTTTCTTCCTCCTGATCTACACCTTCGGCCCGCTGCTGCTTATTTATCTGCTATCCTTCATCACACCCCTCTACCACGTTCGCTACCTGTTCACCTACTCCCCGGCTTTTTATATCATCCTGGCGGCCGGCCTGGCCTGGCTGCTGGCTCGCCGCTGGGCCTGGACAGCCATAGTTGCAGCCAGCCTGCTTTTGCTGGCCTGCTTCTTTTCAATTTATCAATACTATTTCAACCCGCACTACCGCGCCGACGATTACCGGGCGGCGGTTCATTTCATCGAGAGACACTGGCAGCCGGGGGACGTTGTCCTGGTCAATGCGGGTTATGTCTATACTGCTTACTTATACTACACTGATTTGCCCAACCTTCAGCGCCGGCGGCTTGTCCCCTATTCCGCTGTTGAGACCAACCGGCCCTTGCTCTTGCAAACCGGCTCGATTGACGGCAGCCCGCAGTTGGGCTGGGGCGACCCTCGCTCCGATTTTTACGCCATGAGCGCCGCCGATACCCTGGCCGCGTTGGAGGCGCTTTCGCATGACTTCTCCCGGCTGTGGCTGCTGCGGGCCTACGACACCGTCACCGATCCAAGCGGCCTCATCCGGGTCTGGCTGGCCGGGCAGACGATACCCCTCGAAGATGAACCGTTTGCCGGGGAGAGCAGCATCCGGGCGCAGGGCTTTCTGCTGCGGGGGGCAAACCCCCTCCCTCCCGGCGGCCAAACCGTGCAATTTGAGGCTGGTCTGGCCCTGGCCGGCTGGTCGCTGCCGGAGCAAAGGTGGCAGCCGGGGCAAACTATTCCGGTCAAACTCTGGTGGCGGGCAGACAGCCGGCCCCGCGTGGATTATAAAATGTCCTTAAAACTGTGGACGGCTGCTGCCCAACTCGCCGCTCAAGGGCAGGACACCTGGCCCGTGGGGACACTCTACCGGGCCACGGCCTGGCCAATAGGTGAGATCGTTTATCAGGCCGACCAGATTACCCTTCCGGCGGGCCTGCCGCCCGGCCAATACTGGCTCAACGTCGAGCTTTACCACCCCGACACCGGCCTGCCTTTGCCCCGCCTCGACGGTGCGGACCCGGTCGTGACCTTGGGACCAATCACGGTTGAAAGGTAGGCGCGAATTCATGCAAGCCGGAGAGTGCGCCTCAATTTTTGGGAAAGACCGCAGAGGTTTCTAAAACCTCTGCGGTCTGCCTAAAATCTGGAACTGCTCCCAAGCCGGAGCTAAACTTTGAACTGGCTCGTTCCTGGGGTATAATCAGGCCGACCTACTGTGCGAAAGATGCACCACCTGAGTTCGATGTTTTGTCCAAAATAGACAGGACCTACGGCAGGATTAACAAGATTTTTGACAATTTTTATCCTGTAAATCCTGTCGAAAAAGTGAGAACTCGGAGCTAAGAGCACAAGATAGTTATGACCCAACAAAAACCAACAATTGCTTCATTACAGCCCGTCGTCTTGGCCGATAAGCGGCGGGTCACTATGGAACTGGTAGTGGAGAATTTGCCGGCCCTATTTGCCAACATCGCCTTCAGCATGCCCGATACCTTTGGTTCACCGCCCGCTAAACCGCCCAAACCTGCCGATACTCCCAGCCCCTACCCCAACCTTGAACTCAGCATCCTCAACAGCCGCCGCCAGCAGGTGACCAGCCTTTTCATCGTCGAGCACAAAGAAAGGGTAACTTCGCTGACCATGCACCTGCGCCAGCCGGATGAGGAAGAGCAGTATACTGCTCGGGCCGAGATGACCTACATGGACGAAATCATTGACGTCGTTGAGACGCCTTTTACCCTGCACCAGAAGAGTTAAACGATGGGCCAACTGTTTCCTTTCCTGCACTGGACCAACATCCTGATCATTCCCGGCCTGTTATTGGCCTACATGGTCCACGAATTGGGCCACGCTCTGGCCGCTTATTTTCTGGGCGACACGTCTCAGGTAGAACGGGGTAAAATTACCCTGAACCCGTTTGTGCATTTTTCCTGGGCCGGTTTTATCGCTTTTTTGGTTTTTGGGCTGGGCTGGGCCGGGTTTGTGGCTTTTTTGATGTTCAGCCTGGCCTGGCCGAAACCCCTGCGAGTTAATCTCAAAAATTTTAAGCGCAGTTATTTTGACCTGTGCCTGGTGGCCCTGGCCGGTCCGGCGACTAGCTTCACCTTTGGTCTGGTTGGGTTTTTACTCACCCTGGTCATCGCCGCGGCGCTGGTCTATGCCAGCGGGGTCAGCACCGATCGTGTCTTCCCCTATCTTTTCCGCATGGACAGCACCCTGCCCCAGACCCTCGATTTGCAGGCCCTATCCATTGCTTTTACCAGCTATGTCAGTTTGACCAGTCTCTGGCTGGCCTTTGTCAGCTTAATCCCTCTCCCCGGCCAGGATGGTTTTGTGGCGCTCATCAGCTTGATAACCTTTTGGCGTGAGCGCAAACGCAGCAGCCAGCGCCGCCAGCCCGAACCTGTGGTCGCCAATCGTCCCTTAACTCTGCTGCACCAGCAGCGCCGCCGGAACAGCGCCGCCGATATTCACTTCAAAGCGGGCGCCGATTATCACGAAGCCCAGCAGTACGACGACGCGATTGCCCGCTATCAACAGGCCATTCGCAGCGACCAGAACTTTGGCCCGGCTTACGTGAACCTGGGCTTGGCTTACCTGGCTAAAGGTAGTCGCCAGCGGGCCATCCAGGCTTTTCGCGGCGCGGCTCAACGGGCCGACGATAGAAAATCGCAGGAAACGGCCTGGCAGCAACTGCACGAGTTAAGCGAGATTTCTCCGGTTAACTCCGAAACTGCCAGCGAAAGCATGGTCGAAATGGGTGCGGCCCCCTGGACAGACACCAAGCCTCGACCTAATTGGCTAAGCCTGGGCCTGAGCAGTTTATTATTGTTCATCAGCGCCGTTTTTCTGTATAGCTATCTTGTCAGCCAACTCATCGAATTGTTAAGAGTCTAAAACGTAATTCCGAATGCGTAATGCCGGGTTTTCCACACCATTTGCCCCTTACGTTTTAGCGCAAAGCCTCCCCTTGGGACGCATTAGAGCGAAGCCTCCCCTTGGGACTCTTGACGTGGCCCTATGACCAAGCGTCCTGCTCCGCTCATCTCCACCCTGTTAATTCTGGCCATGGCCGCTTACGCCACTTTTTTCACTGCTCAACTTCTTTTGCACTACTATTCTTTCGGCTCCCGTTCACTGGATCTGGGCAATATGGACCAGGCCATCTGGAACACCCTGCATGGCCGTCCTTTCCACCAGACCAACCAGCCCGGCGCAACCAATCGCCTCAGCCTGCATGTCGAGCCGATTCTGCTACCCATTTCACTGCTTTACCTGATTTACAGCGGTCCGGAAATTCTTTTTCTGTTTCAAAGCATTGTCGTAGCTCTGGGAGCGGTTCCGGTGTTCGCCCTGGCCCGCTTCAAACTGCACAACGACGGCCTGGCCTTCATCTTTGCCCTGGTTTACCTGATGTTTCCGGCTATCCAGGGTGCGACTCTGCTTGACTTCCACGCGATTACCCTGGCCCCAACCTTTTTGCTGGCGGCCTTTTACGCCCTTGAAACCAATCGGTCTAAACTATTTGCCCTGTTTGCCATCCTGGCCGCGGCCTGCAAAGAGGATATGACCCTGCTGGTCATGATGCTCGGTTTTTACGCCTTTTTTATCAATCGCCAGCGTCGCCTGGGCTTAATCACGGTCGGCCTCGGCAGTATTTGGGCTTTTCTGGCCGTTTTTGTTATCCCCCCCGCCTTCGCCGGCACTGAAAATATTCATTGGAATCGCTACGGCCACCTGGGAAACAGCCCCCTCAACATTGTCTTGAATTTTTTCGTCCAGCCGCATTTGGTTTTAAGTTACTTGCAGCAGGTGCAGGCGCTGGATTACCTGCGGCTCCTGTTGACCCCGACTGCCTTCACCGCGCTGCTTAATCCTGTGACCTTATTGTTGGCCCTGCCGTCACTGGGCATTAACCTGCTCAGCAACTTTTCACCTATGCAGCGAGTCAACAGCTTAATTTACGCCGCGCCTATCGTTCCGGCGGTGATGATTAGCAGCATCTATGGCGTTGCCAATCTCAAACGTGGTGCGTGGTACGTGGTACGTGGCAAGTTTTATACAGAGCATATCTCTCCCTATGCACTACGCACCACGAGTAATCTCTGGCTCGGCGGCCTTATCCTCACTGCCACCGTTGTCTATCACCTCTTCTACGGCTATTTTCCCTGGGGAGGGCAGTTTCGAGGCTGGGAAGAAGTCACCGGTCACCACCGCCGGGCTGAACGTCTCTTTGCCCAGATCCCGCCCGAGGCGGCGCTGTCGGCCCATGACCGGCTCAACCCTCACGTGAGCCAGCGCGAAACCCTCTACATTTTTGATCGGATCGAAGATGCCGACCACATTGTGCTGGACGTGACCGAAGACTCATGGCCGCTGCACCCGGTTGAATTGCGCCAGCGGGTGGATCAATTTCTCGGTAACGGCTTTGGCGTCGTTGATGCCTTCGACGGCTACCTGCTGCTGGCCAAAAATCGGCCCGGCCTGCCGACTACCCTGCCCGACGCTTTTTTCGATTTTGCCCGCGTATCTCATCCGGCTTCATTTCAACCTCAATTTCCCGCCGCCGTCACTTTTGACGACAAATTGAAGCTGCTGGGTTATGATCTGAGCTACGGCGCGCATGAGGACAGGTTACCGGTCATCACTTTGTATTGGCAGGCTCTGAAACCGCTGGGGGAAAATTACAGCCTTTGGCCCTTTTCGCTGGATCGCAGCGGCAAACTTATCGAAGATCCGAGCGAGCGTCCCTTGGTGGCCACCCTGTGGTATCCCACTTCCCGCTGGTCGCCCGGCGAAATTGTCGTCACCCACACCCTGCCCTGGGATTTGGGAGACGAGTTCACTCTGGCTGTCGGCGTGGCCGGGACGAGCGAAGAGGCGATGAAGCGGGGAAGCGGGGAGGCGAAGCAAGCTGAAGGGTGGGCTGACTCGACAGAGAGGTTACCCATTACCGAGGCTGATTCGACGCTCTACCTCTTTGAAAACAAAAGCTGGGCCAGATTGGGCAGCTTTCGCCGCACCAAGCCACACACTTATGAGGCAGTTATACCCACTCTAACCCAACCGGCCCAACCTCGCCGGGTTCAATTCTGGGACATTATCCATCTGCAAGGCGTTGACCTGCCCACCCCCTCCCTCAGCCCCGGCGACTCCCTGCCTTTTACCCTTTATTGGCAAAGCGCCGCCCCGATCACCGTTGATCTGAAGACCTTTGCTCACCTGTTGGACTCAAACGGCCAGGCCGTGGCCCAATTGGATTGGACCCCCCAGGATGCGCTGGGCTATCTGCCCACCACCGCCTGGCAGCCGGGTCGCCCGGTGGTTGACCGGCAACTTTTAACTCTGCCGGCTCAGCTTGTGCCGGGGCAGTATCGCCTGGTGGTGGGCTGGTATTATCCCGTCACCGGGGATCGGTTGCCTGTGACGGCCGGTGATATGGCTGGCGAGGGGGGGAATACGGCGGAGGTGGGGGTGGTGGCGATTCGCTAGGGCAAATACCGACTGCCGATCTGGAAATTTGACCGGAGTCAATCGTCATTTGCCTAGGAGGTAGCCCTCTTTAGGATGAGAGGCAGATAGACTACGTGTCCCTGAATAGCTATCCAATCGAACTCATAGGCTGCCGAGTAACCATCTTTTCCGGTTTCGGGAACCAGTTGAAGGACAATTTGAAAGTTATGAATGCCACTCCAACGAGTGGGGGGCTGGCTCAGGTTAAGGTGGAAGGTGTAAGGCAACGAGACGCCAGGGGTGATTGTCAAGAGCCGCGTCACTTGCGCCCCTTCCTTTACTCCGATATACAATGTAGCATTGCTGCCAAATGTGGCATCACGAATGTTGTAACTCGAAACCTGACCCGTTAAAAATGAGTAGCGGCCCACATCAATGTCCATCAGTATAGGGGAAATGGTCAGACCGGTGATTGAGGTACTGTTAGTAACAAATTTGGAAAAAGCCACTTTGCCTGGATTGTGACCCCAGAGTAGATGGGTCGGTTTGTATCCCCGCAATAGCGCCCCACCATCCGCCCAGTTGTCGGCCCAGCCGGCTGGAGGTACGTCTGTGTTTGGATCGGGCCAACCGTCAAACAAGTCCAGGTAGGCTACATGGGCTTCATAATGGCGGCGTGTTGTGCCAGCAGCCAATTTCACACTATAGTCTGCGGGATTTGTCACCTGGCACACGCTAACCTGGCTGTTACGTAGAATTCCCAGGCAGCGTTCTAACTCCGGTGAGCCAGGCAGAGTGTAAGAAAAGTCATTCAACGTCCAGAAAAGATAACCAGCCACACCGTGGGCTTCACTAAGAGAAAGCAGGGCATTATAATAGGCCGACTGTTCGGTTTCAGTGTGTGGCGGATTTGCAAGTACGGGATTAGACAGGGTGTGCAGCCCAAACTCTTCCAATACTAACGGCTTATTTCCTATAAGGGACTGAAGCGTCTGCAGGTTGCTCTCAAAGCAACGTTCCGATAAAAAGTAGTGAATGCTGATAAAATCTACGGACGGGGCAAACTCGGCGGCGATGGTAGGACTATAGACCTGAGTGGTGACACCGGAGTCGTAGCAAAGTGTGCCGGTTACAGCACCATAAAAGCCAATGGTGATGAGATGATTGGGATCTAGCTGCCGGGTTTGGTTAATCATCTCGTTTGCCCAGGCTTTCACCTGCGTCTGGCCCAAGCCATAATCTCGGTCCAGTTCATTTTTGAGATCCCAAGCCAGGATAGCGGGGTTGGTTTTACCTAACGTGTTGACGACCGTGCTAATGTGGCGGGTACTGCTGAGGTAATCGGTTGTCGAGTAGGGGGCAGTCGAGTCACTGGCATAGAGATCAAACAGGGTAACGATGGCTACCATGTCACGGGTTTGCAGCCGGTGGATAAAATCCACCAAGTAACTCGGATAGTCACTTTGAACCGTTCCGCTAAAGGAACGGTAGGGGGTGAAAATACGGACGGTGTTGATCCCCAACAGCTTCGCCTTATCCAGCTCTTGATTGATTTGGGCAGAGGTTGCCGGGTTGCTGTAGTTTGTCCAAAACTTATCCCAGGCGAAATCCTTGGGATAGTAATTCATCCCCCGCACTTCAAAGCGAGCGCCATTGCGAACGAGAAAACGGCCTTCTCTGGTAATGAGGTTAGGAAGCGCAGTAGATTGAGCTAAGCCTGATGCCAGGCTGGCTGACACAATGAGAACCGCCCCAAGCCCTGCCGCGAGAGCAATACATACCCGGCTAAGGTTTTGCGCCGACAACATCATTATGCTCCCTGCTACTTCTAAACCGATAAAGCAGAGCTATTCACCACGTCTTACTGAAACGCTGGCCTTCTCATCAATACCGTGTGGCAACTCGATAAAGAGGTAACCTGGAAAAGAACCTGTTCGACATCCTTCTTCCTGCCGTCTTTCAAAGATGGTATGGACATCCTCATTTACCAGGGCTACAATGATGTCAAAAGGCTTATTTGCATCACCAGCCCCACCAAGGTTTATCCCACTTTCCCAAAAGCCATTGCTTTGGATGGTACTTATCCCTTCGCAAGCATTCTTAGATTGGGGATAATAGCGACCATCAGGAGCATAGACTATCACCCAGATATGATCGGTTACCTCCGCCGAGTAAGTACCACTTACCGAGAAGCTTTGAGGCACTATGTCACCGTCAGTGATACCCTCAAAAACAACTTGACCGGGTAATTCAATATTAGAGCTGTCAAGGTGCGGTTCAGAGTCACCAGGTCCGCGCCTGACAGTAATACGCGGGTATTCGGTCAGACCGGCGGGTAATTCATTATTAGAAAGGCCAGGATAATTATTATTTCTACACCAAGTTAGTAATGTTTGAGAGAGATAACTACTAGCTTGGTCATTGGCGGTGGTCACGCTGATCTCGAAAAATCTGCCCACATCGTTTGGGCCACCCAAACCTATACGAACTTCCCATCGGCCATCGAGCTTGAATGCACTCTCGCCCAAGCAGGCGTTTGGTGATTGGGGCCAACGATTTTCGCCAGGGGGACCCACAAAGATCCAGAGATCGTCAGTTACTTCTGGGGCGTACTCACCTATGAGGGATAAAGATTGGGCTACAGTATCGCTGTTTTGAACATTCGATATAGTAACTAACGTATCGAGAGATGGTATGGGAGTAGTGGTTTCCTCAAGCCTTAAAGTTTCAGTCATAGTAGGAGATGGCATAAAAGTTGGCATCGGTGATTCAGTCGGCGTTGGTGTTGGTGTTTCGAGCGGCGCCGGCGTGTCAGTTTGGGTCGGCGCTGGGGTAGGAGTTGGTGGGGGTGTGTCAGTTGGGGGTGCGGGAGTTGGAGTTGGTGTTGGTTCCGCTTCCACTTTGATGGAGGTAGACTTTTCCACGCTCTGACCCTCCCACTTCACCTCGACAATGACACTATAGACTCCCGGCTCATCAGGAGCGCGGAACGTAATAGCCGGACTACCCTGGCCTTTCAAGATTTCACCGTCCTCAGCCTTCCAGGTGTAAGTCAAGGTAGTCCCACTAGCTTTTAAAACTTCGATGGATATACCCACTTCCTCCCCTGGTTTCAGAGGGGTAGAGGCATCTACCTGCGGCCCAGTAATTTCCGGCGGTTGAACGGCAGCGATAGGGGTCGGCGTTGTTCCTCCACAAGCGATAGCAAGCAACAAAAGTATGCCGGTCAAGATGAACAGACTGAACGAATGACAAATTCTAGGCCGATTTTTGATAGTCTCAGTTACCATGTTTTGTTCTCTCCTCAATTTAACTGGCAGAATGACGGCTGCTTCAGAATTTGAATAGATGCTGCATTAACTTTTCTTATCATAAGTCAGAGATTTTGCACAAAAACGGCTACTTCTGCGATTTAACGGTGAAACAGATTCTGTTTACGCTTAGGGTCTTGCCCTCCCTGAGCACCTCGACTGTGACTGTTTGCGTAGGGTGTTCAGTAGAAGCGGAATAGTTAACTGCATAGTTCTGGGAGTCAAGCTTGTCTTTATTGTGCGAGTCGCCGGGATTGAAACGCCAGTTGTAAGAGTAAATATTAGGCGGTAGTTGCCTTCCTTCAGAGTCTATCAGCTTAACCTCGATTCTGGCGGAAGTGTTAGGATCAATTTCTTGACAACTATCATTGCCGGTATCTATTTTGATTCCGTCAACCTCGATCACAACTTTCTCGTTGGCTATTGGCAAAATTAGAGCTGATGTTGGTGTGATTGGAGGTACTCGAGACCTGAAGAACCATCCAATAACAACAACCAGTATAACAACTAATATAACCAATGAAAGAGTAATGATTAAGGGGATTTTGTAATGTTTCCAAATACTTTTGATAGGCTGCCAAATAGAAACGTAGGAACGCGCCTTCCACAACAGTTGTCTTGTATCGCGGTAAGCTGGATCAATCTTAATAATTTGCTGGCATCCTGTGATTACTTGTTGCCACTTCTTGCTGACCTCTGCCTGCTTAACCATATCGTAAAGCTGCGCCAAATACTGGTGCTTTTGCGCCTCAGCTAACTTTGCTCGGACATCCTTGTAACCCTGGTCAGTGTCGAGTATTTGTTGGAACAACTGGATACTCTGCTCCCATCCCCTATTCTCAAAACATGCTATCCCTTGATTGTAGAGTTCGGCGAGTTGCTGTTGTCTTTCGGCTTCGGCTAACTTCGGACGGGCATCTTTATAAT
Source organism: Anaerolineales bacterium (assembly GCA_015075185.1). Classification (GTDB taxonomy): domain Bacteria; phylum Chloroflexota; class Anaerolineae; order 4572-78; family J111; genus DSQQ01. Next base: position 989,601 of record JABTUW010000002.1, read on the forward strand.
CCTGGTCAACCCTGAGTATTTGCCTGAATTGAGCGATAGCATCCTGCCACATTTCACCCAGAAGATTTTCTAAACCCCGGTCATAAAGTTCGGCGAGTCGTTGTTGCTTTTGCGCTTCAGCTAATTTCTCTGGAATCTCCTCGTAATCCCGGTCAATTTCAATGATTTGCTGGAACAAACTGATCGCACGTGTCCACTTTTCGCGAATGACTGCTCGTTCAGCCGCGGTATAACGTTGGCTTAGATGTTCTTGAATTTCCGTATTCAGCTCTTGCAGTTCTAGCTCGGTTGCCCTAATCTTCTCTACTTCGGCCTCAATTTCGTGACGCAAACGCAAGGGCACCCCAATTGGACCATAATCGGCCGCTTGTTGTCTAAGTTCTGACAGATTGCGTATATGTTTGGGTAACAACCGTCTCAGGTCAGTTCGGTTATCGGCAAGTCTCTGTAATCTGGTTAAGGAGATAAGGGTCGTTTGAGCTTTTTGAAACCTTCCTTCTTTGAAAATCCATTCTTCAACTTCGCCGGATTCTGTCTTCAATATTACCTTTTCAATATTTAATGAACGAAGCTGCCCACTATTAGACTCTAAAAGAGAGTGAAGGCGCTGAACGGCCTCGGTTGGTACTCCCATGTCAAAGACTACACTACCCTGGTAGACATCATACACCTTAATAGCTTCAGGTGAGATCTTCATCAATGTTGCAAATGACTCAATAGCAGCCGACCGGCGGGCTTCTGATAGTGAAGAAAAATCACTGTGTAGATATATCTGTATCCTTTGTTTAGAGGGAAGTGAGGCAGAGGTATCCTCAATTTCATGGACACCCGTGACGGCAAGAGGGTTAGAGGAAACATCATGATAGGGCTGATGCTCCTCATATTTGGCGTTGTTATGTTCTTTGACCCAAACGAGGAGGATATCAAGTAAAGATCTTCGGTTGGCGTAATCAACAATTAGGCGAGCTAATTGAGCGGGGCTGGTATCATGCGGTATTTGAGAATAAAACGGTTTAAACTTAGGCTCATCAAAACAGAACTGAAGAAGTTCCTCGGAGGTAAAACCTTCAGTCAATAGGACACGGATATTGGCCAAGTTGTATTCGGTCATTTGTCACCCTTGACAAATTGATGTGCCTGGCTGAGAATTGAAACACCCAGTCAATGAGCGCTCATCTTCCTGGCTGAGAAAGATTTCTTGGGAGAGTGGCAGGGGTAATTACATCCACTATATCACAATTCTGTCCCTTTGACAACGGATCATTTTTGGCAGGGTGCGTTTCACCTTAGTTGAGAAAATTGGGACAGGCAAACTGCCAGGCTTCCTTCCAATGCTAGCTGAACATTACTTGAACAGGGGTCAATTTCGTCACCCCGGCTTCCCCTCCGCGAAAAACTGGTAGCCCCCCTCAAGCATTCCCCCCCGCGTACCCCGCCAGGTGACAAGGTAACAGGGTCTGGCCGGGTTAGGCTCAATCTTCTCGCGTAGTTTAGCAATAACCTGATAGAGGCTGTCGTCGGTCACGCCTTGCTGGCGGAGTTCTTCGGGCCAGGCGTGGACAATCAACTCCGTTTTGGTGTGGCGCAGCCGGGGATGTTTGACCAAAAAGTATAAAACAGCTCTTTCCAGCGGGGCCAGCTCTGTCAAGAGATTTTGGCCCTGATATAACTCCTCAGTCTCCTCATCTAACCAAATTTTGCCGCTGCCTCGACCCCCCGCCTGGGCGACGTACCCAGCCAATAACTCACTCCCAATACGCCAGCCGCTGTCCACTGGCTGACACAGCCCCTTAGCCGTCAGGCGAACCAGGGCGGGCCGGTGCTGCTTGACCAGGCCCTCGAAGGTTCTGGCCAGAGCCTTGTCCTGGCCGGCCGTGCTCGCCGCCCGGCTTTGCCATTTTTGCAACTGGGCCAGGGCCAACTGCTCCTCTTGGGTTAACCCGGCCCAGATTTCGGCCAGCCGGTACTGGAGGCTGCGTTCAGCCAACAGATGGGACGCCCAGTCTGTGGCTGCCGGTTTATCAGAGGCAGTTAGCCACCAGTTACAGGCCGCTTTGAGGAGGCTCGGATAGCCGCCGGTTAAGTCCAGCAGATGCATGATCTCATTTTCAGTTGGAGGCGTAAGAACCGCGTGCATCTCATCAGCGATCAGTTGCCGGGCGTCGGTTTCAGCCAATGGCCCGACCCAGCAAACGTGACTGTCCAGGAGTTCGTACAGTTCACTCAGGATGGTTGGATCAGACAGATAAGCTATCTCCTGGCGCACGCCGACCAGGTAGCAGAGAGTATTTTTGAAGCTGTCGCGCAGGCCGCGCAAGGTATCTGACAACTGTGGGCTGACCACCTGGCAGAAATGATCAAAGTGATCCAACACTAAGACGACCCGCACGTGATGGGTTTGAAACAGCAGGAGTAATTCACGGAGCGCGCTCTGAGATAAAAAAGGATCTCGCACCATCCGATTCTCCTCGTACAGCTTGGTCACAGCTTGCCGCAGGTCTGTCTCAAAATAGGGGCGAGTTTCGTAAAAGGAGCGGAGGATAAGGCGGTAAAGACTGGAAAGGTTGCTGACCGGCAGGTTATTGAGGTCAACCAAAACGAGGGCCACCGAGCCGGCCCAGGGAGCGAGGTAAGATTGGAGAATTTCGGGCCGGTGGCACAAAAAACCGAGCAGATTCGATTTCCCGGCCCCTGTCAAGCCCACCACAGCGCCGCTGGCGCCGCTTCGAATCCAGCCGGCCAGCGTAGCCATTTCTTTGGCCCGATAGGAATGGTTATAGACTGCCCAAGAGCGATTTGTCGTCATGCTGATACCTCCCTCCTATGGACGAATCAGCGGGTGAGACGGTGGTAAATTAGCCAGATAAAATGATGAGTGAACCCCTCGATTAATCAGTCGTTGTTTAGAATATGTTCAGCTATCTCTCAGGACACCTGAGCATCTTTTTGATACACTGACCGTAACAAATTCGCTATCGCCTGTGGCCTCATACTGACCCAGACGAATGGGCGAAGTGTTATGTGGGCAGGCTATCACTCCCTTGCCCCTGATGTTCCGTTCCGAACATCCCAATTGAATCTGGACCACAGATAATTCGCGAATGGGCTAACACGCTTTCCGGCGTTTAGCCGAGGGATCCCTCATCTCCCTGGTCCTCCTAACTTTAAAGAAAGGAGGTCAGCCGAGATGAAAAAGCGCATCATTGCTGCTATAGCAGGCATCGCTCTGCTGCTGGCCGTAACCGGCGTATCCGGCGTCGTCGCCGACACGCTGGGGTATGCGGTCACGTCACAGGTGCACGCTTGCCCAAGTGGTTCAAGCAGTGGGGGAGGTTGCTAATCGGTAGCTATTCTCTCTGACTTTGGCCCTACTCCGCCGCAGCTTGCTTGAGAAGGCTACTCAACAGGCTGCGGCGGATCTGGTTTAACCTCAATGACCTCACCCTTGAAAAATTGAAAGTTCCTATTTACCCCCGCCTAACCTCGGGTATAATATTGATACTGGTTTTACTTAGCCGCAACTTGGCCGGGAAAATCGCCCGACAAGTTGTGCCGCAACTTGTTCACTTGCAGTTGCAGTTGATGATATTCCCCGGTTGAGTCATACTGGCTCAATAGTTGTTCGGCTTTTTCTAACCAATTGCTGGCCTGTCGTTGATTTCCCCTAAGCAGTTCATACTCAACAAGATAAGTGATCGACCGAATTTCATTATGTTTATTATTCAAGTCACACCACGCGTGTAAGGCATTTTCCAGGTGCAAGCTGGCTTCCTGCCATTTCTTTTGATCGAGGTAGATCAATCCTAGATTATCTAGTGTCAGTGCCAGGCCGAGTGAGTTTGTGAAGCGCTGAAAAATGGTTTTTGCTTGCCAATAATGTGATTCAGCTTTGCCTAATTCACCTTTTAATTTGAAGGCATTTCCCATATTAAGATGGATTGAACCCGTAAGAGCTTCTTCTCCCACCAATTTGGCTTGATTAAGAGCCTGTTGCAGATAAGGCAGCGCCTCATCAGGAAGTTCCATTTCATTGAGAAGCCTACCAAGATTATCATAGCCATACACCAACCCATGCTCATCCCTCATCGCCTGCCAGATGGCGCAGGCGTGTTCAAGATGCTGCCTGGCTTGCTCCCACAAACCTTGCCGGGTATACAGGATGCCCAGGTGGTTCTCCGTATGGGCCAGGCCGTGCTGATGGCCAAGCTGCTCAAAGATGAGCAGAGCGTGGCAACACAGCGTCTCGGCTCGCCGCCAGTAGCCTTGTTCGATATAAAAATAGCCCAGGTTAGAACAGGCGCGAGCCTCGTTGGTGCGATCCCCAATGCGACGGGCAATGTGGATGGTAGAACGGTGGTAAGTGATGGCCTCCTTAAAGCGGCTCTGCCGCAGCGCCAGCCGGGCCAGCAAAGCCGACAGCCTGACCACGCTGGCCTTATCATCAGAGCGTTGCGCTACCGCCAGCGCCTTGGTTAAGATCCACTGCCAGGCTTCCCAATAACCTCGCCGCTCCATATAGGCGGCGAATTCTTCGATCAACCCTTCTACGGCGGGCCAGGCGTCATCGAGTTCAAGGGCAAAGGAGATAGCTCTGACAATCTGCGGATGGTCCCGATCTAAAGCGGCGGTGTCCTTTAGCTCGGCGGCGACATAATCTTGCCAGTAAGATAGATTGGTCAGAACATAATGGCGAAAGAGGCCAACAGGATTTTGAGTAGCGGTCAATTCGTTGACTGCCACTTGATCACCTCAGTCAGTGGGAAGGTTTCAGGCAGGTGATGATTACGATAAGGTATCTCAAGATACCCGGACACGGCAGCTTCCTCGCTCTGGTCCCCCTATTTATCTGAAACAGCCTGGATGATCTTTATCATATCACACTGGGTAGTGTTTGACAATAACTTCTTAATCCCCAACTTGGATTTGAAAGTTTAAATAGACCGAGCCTTACGGTTGCAAAATGACTCTGAGAGGCGCTCGCGCCAGGCGTAGGGCCGGCTCGCCCTCCGGCGCGTCGGTCACGACGACGGCCACGACGACATACTGAGCCGGAGTCCATGTTTCCGGTGGCGCAGGAGTTGCATGAGCAATCTGGGTCGGATCAAGGATAAGCTCAGGCGGAGCCTGCGCGTCAGCCCCCTTTAGGGTGTGCTCAGCCTTAATCGCTTCCCCTGGAGCCAGCCCCACAAACCAGCTCAGCGGGCGCTGACCGGTTTCTTTGGGGGTTGCCTGGCCGGCAAAGCCAACCATTTCCTCAGTCACTTGGGGCAGTAAGGAGTGGACATAACGGGCGGTGTCAGGACCAAACGCCTGAGTTCGCCGGGGAGCCATTTCTGCTTCAACGACGGCGAGAGTCGGGGCGGGCAGGCGGCCTTCAAGTTCCAGGGCGGCCATAACCCGGGCCAGGTGCAGTGGGGTGACAGCCAGGTCTCTGACCGTCCCTCGATTTTCAAAATCGGGCAGGCGGCCCACCTGAGAGAGTAAGCCGGGCAGGGGGCGGATCAGTCCCAATTGGCGCGCTGTCGCCAAATAGCCGGGTTGGCTGAGAGGGGTCAGCATTTCGGCCAGCGAGGTAGTCAAGGGGTCTGACGGAATAGTCGCTCCGGCTTCGTGCAAGCCAATCAAGCCAACAAGCCGGGCCAAATCACCCACCGGGAAAAGGCCCTGGGTGGCTCGATTGAGCAAGGGCGCTTGCTGGTCTTGGCGCAGGATGTCCCACATGTCGTCCAGATGATTGGGATCATAGGTGGGGTGGCTGGACATGACCACAATGGCGCCGGTTTCGATTTCCATGACCACTACGGCCCCTTCCGCTTCTCCCAGAGCCACGTCGGCGGCTACCTGGGCGGGCAAGTCAATAGTCAGGGTGACATCACGGCCAACCAAAGGCCGGTGGAGCAAATCGGCCAGCCATTTTTCTTCCGGCGTTTGATCTGCCGTGCCGCGCAGAATCGGGTCGAACGTCGCTTCAGTGCCACCCAGGCCATAACGAATGCTGTAATAGCCGGTTACTGAGGACAGCCCGGCATAAGGATAGCGCCGCTCGGCCAAGCCCTGCTCGTTGATAATCGTCTGCGCAACCGTCACGCCATCTGCTGTCAGCAGCCGTCCCCGGCGAATCTGCTGCTGGGCCACGACCGGGCGAGGGTTGTCTTTGCGCTCGTTTAGGAAAGGAGCCAGAGCTATCTGCCAGAAAATGAGTCCTCCGGCCACAACGGCAAAACCGACGAAGAGTTCCCGTGCCAGACTCAGGTGATACATAGGCAGCGGGAGGCGTCCCAAGGGGAGGCTTTGCCCTGAAGCGTGAAACGGGAAACTCTCTGTTTCGCCTCTTCGCTGCCTCGCAATAAACAACAACAAACCGACCATCACAAAACTGGTCACCAGGCTGCTGCCGCCATAGCTGACAAAGGGCAGGGTGATGCCGGTCAGGGGCATCAATTTGAGCGTACCGGCGGTGATAATAAGGGTCTGTAAACTCAGCAGCGCCCCGATGCCGGTTGCCAGCAGTTGCTCGAAGCCGGTTTCGGCCCGCAGGGCGGTATAAAAGGCCCGGCTGACCAGCAGTAAAAAGCAGACCATGACCCCCAACGCGCCCAACAAGCCATACTCTTCGCCAATGGCGGCGAACACAAAATCGGTATGCACCACCGGAATGGCCGTCGGCAGGCCCTGGCCCAGGCCCTGGCCAAAAAAACCGCCGCTGGCGAAAGCCAGTAATGATTGGACAATCTGGAAGGAGCGCCCGGCCGGGTCGAGCCAGGGATTCCAGAAAGCCTCAATGCGCAGCCGGACCACATCAAAGAGATAGTAGCCGATGCTGCCGGCTACTATCAGCAGCAATACGCCTCCCAAGACATAACGTTTCTGGCCGATAGCGGCATACAGCATGGCCAAGAAGGTGCAGAAAAAAAGTAGCGCTGCGCCCAGGTCGCGCTGCCAGACGAGCAGCACAATGCTCAAGCCCCACATGAGCAGCATCGGCCCCCAGTACGAAGGGTGAGGCATGCCGACCGGGCCAATGTAGGCTTTGACTTCACGCAACTGGCGGCGGCGGTCAGCCAGATAGGCAGCCAGGAAAATCACCAGGAGGAGTTTGAGGGGTTCGGAAGGCTGGAAGTAAAGCGGGCCAAGTTGCAGCCAGAGGCGAGGGCCAAAGCCGCTGGGATTGACCCCAAAGACAAGCGTGGCGGCCAGCAAGATCAGGCCGCCGGTCAGCCAGGCATATTTGTAGTGGTACAGCCAGTTGAGGTTTTGGGGCAGTAGCGTCACGATCAGTAGCCCGGCTGTAGCGGCGACCAGCCAGGCCAGTTGGGGTTTAACAAAAGCGGGAGCCAGGCGCGTAATGAGGGCTAGGCCCAGGCCGCTCAAAAAGAAGATCAACGGCAGCAGCAAAGGGTCATCCAACTTCCCTACACGTTGGAGCAGAAAAGTCGCCAGGCTGCCGCATAAAATCAAAATAACCAGCGGCCAAAAGGTCGTCAGGCCGAGTTCATTATTGACGAGGGCCAGTTGGAACAGGGCCAGGCCGGTAAAGACAAAGGCCAGTAGAAGGAGGGCGTAGCTATCAACATGACCGCCGACCGCCGAGTGCGAAGCCTCCCTTTGGGGCCGCCGACCGCTGTCAGAAGGGCGGTCATTGGTAATACTTGCCAATAAATAACTCCAGCTTCTGCCACGTCTCATCCGGCACGGCGGTGCGATCTCGGCGGCTGATGATGGCCGTCGCCAGGGCGTGGTGGCAGGGCCAATCCGGTTCACCGGCCAGCTTGCGGACGGTATGGCGAATGGCCTGCTTGGCGACCTCGACATTGGCGTTGAGGTTGGCAATGACCGCTTCCACCGTTACCGGCTCTTCCGACTCATGCCAGACGTCATAATCGGTCACATGGGCCATAGTGGCATAAGCAATTTCGGCTTCGGCGGCCAAAAAGGCTTCGGGGATGGTGGTCATCCCGATGATGTCACAGCCCCACTGCCGGAAAATCTTGCTTTCGCCCTTGGTGCTAAAACGCGGCCCTTCGACAATGATAAACGTGCCGCCCTGATGGACTGTCGCCCCTGTTTCTTTTACGCCTTCATACAGCAAGGCCGACAGCTCGGGCGAAAAGGGTTCGGCCACACTCATGTGGACCACCACCCCACCCTTGTAAAAAGTTAAATCGCGGACGCGGGTGCGGTCAAAAAGCTGGTCGGGAATGACGATGTGGCGGGGGGCATAGTCTTCACGCAGGCTGCCGCAGGCGTTGGCCCCCAGAATATACTTGACCCCCAGGCTTTTGAAACCCCAAATATTGGCTTGGCTGTTCAGCTCCGTGGGGCTGATGGAATGCTGCCGGCCGTGGCGGGGCAAAAAAGCGATGCGCTGGCCTTCCAGCGTGCCGATAATGTAACTGTCAGAAGGCGGGCCAAACGGTGTGGACAGCGTTACCTCCTCCATATCGCTTAGCCCTTCCATTTTGTAAAGGCCGCTGCCACCGATTACCCCGATTTTGATGTCAGTCATGGTGCAACTTCTCTCCTATTTGAATTTTTTAGAAGTTACGCAGTTTAAGTTTTTTTGCCACGAATTACACGAATTTTTACTATTTTTCGTGCCAATTCGTAAAATTCGTGACTGATTTTCAGGTCATCTCCTGTCAACTGTGCAACTCGTGTTTTTTACTGAATATGCTGTGTGTTGTATGGTCTGTTTTTACACAACAGGGCCTACGATTTCGGGATCAACTCTTCCACAAAACTCTCATCCAGACTGGCGATGAAATGGGCCATCAGCCGGCCCGTGCGCTCGACATCTTTGGGGTGAATGGTTTCGACCGGGGAGTGCATATAGCGGCTGGGAATCGAGAGAAGGATGGTGGGCACGCCTTCGCGGCTGATTTCGATAGCATAGGCGTCGGTCCCGGCGCCGCTCGGCATCATTTCGCTCTGATACTTCAACTCCAAATCCCGGCAAATCTTGACCAGCCGCTCCCGCAGCTCAGGATGGTTGCTTGGCCCCAGAGCAATAACTGGCCCGGCGTTCAGCTTGACCTCGATTTCATCTACATCGGCAAAAGTCACGTCAATGACAACAGCCACGTCGGGACGAATGGCATAGGCCTGGGTCGTCGCGCCGACAAAGCTGCCCCATTCCTCATCCGCCGTCGCTACGGCGTAGACATCCCACTGATGCCGCAACTTTTTAAGCTCTTGCAAACATATCACCATGGCCGCCACCGAGGAACGATTGTCCATTGCCTTGGCGCTGAGCAGGCCGCCGAGCAGCTCGGCGGGAGTGCGCGCAAACGAAATCAAGTCGCCAATCTGTACCCATCGCTCCACCTGGCGGGCGGGGAGACCAACATCAATATGCATTTCAGCCATATCTACGGTGTTGTTGGGCTTATCGGGCGGCAGCAGATGGGGCGGGATGGCGCCGATGATGCCCGGCAGGTCCTGCTGCCCGTGGACAATGACCTCCTGGCCCATCAGAATCCGGTCATCCAGTCCGCCAACCTGACTGAAGCGCAGAAAGCCTTTATCAATTTTGGTGACAATCGCCCCAATCTCGTCGAGATGGGCCGCCAGCATCACCTTGCGCCGCCAGCCCGATTCGGCGGCTTGCTGCTCGCCCGCTTTAATGCCAACGACGCTGCCCATCCGATCGCGTTCGACCCGGTCCGCGTAGGGAGCCAGTTCGGTGGTGATGACCTCGTGGATGCTGTTTTGCCGGCCGTAACCCGACACACCGACAGCCAGCGAAAGGCGTTTGAGCAGTTCGATGGTTGGCTGGGATGAGTTATTGGATTCTTTAGTCATTGTAGTTTCGACTTCCGATCTTGGTCTTAAGCCTAACGATTATAAGCGTAGCCAAGAAAGGTGTCAATTGGGAGTCAAAAATTGGGTACGTTCATCTCGTCCTGCGCAAAGCGGGCCGAAGGCCGTATCGAAGGACGAGACCCAAAATCGTGTGCATTCTCAAAAATTGGGCTAAAACTAAAAGCGCCCGGTACGAGCCGGGCGCAGGCTTAAAAGATGCCTGATAGACTCATTGTGGGGCGGGCAATTCGGCCAGGTTGAGCGCAGTTTGGCCGGAGCTGGCTTCAGCAGCCAGGGGCAAGGAAAAGGTGAAGCTGCTGCCCTGCTGGTATTGGCTCTCTACCCAAATGGAACCGCCATATTTTTCGATAATAGATTTACAGATCGCCAGGCCCAAGCCGGTGCCTTGAATCTCGGCGCGATCCTCATGCTTGACCCGGTAAAACTTATCAAAAACGAACGGCAGGTCGGCCGGAGGAATGCCCAGGCCGTTATCTTCAACCTTTAACAAAACCTGGGTGTCGCTGCGCTGAGTCATAGCCTGGATGCGGCCCCCTTCGGGTGTGTATTTGAGGGCGTTCCCAATCAGGTTGCTCAGCACCTGCTTTAAACGCAGTCCGTTCCCAACCACCAGGATCGGCTGGCCGGGGCTGTGATAAACCAATTGCTGGCGTTTGCTGCCAGCCGTCTCTTGAAATTCGGCCACTACTTCGGTGGCTAGCCGGTCCAGATCAAGCGCGCTCAATTCCAAATCAATCCCGGCTTCAATTCGGCTCAGGTCCAACAGATCATTAATGAGGGCGGCAATGTGGTCGGTCGCCTTGACAATCCGGTTCATAAACGAGGTTTGCTGCTCGTTCAGGTCGCCGGCCATCTCCAACATCTGGGCATACGCTTTGACCGAGGTCAGGGGGGCGCGCAAATCGTGCGAAACGGTTGAGACAAAATCCGACTTCAGGCGGTCCAGCTCTTTAAAATAGGTGATGTCTTGCATAATCACCGCCCGCCCTACTTCGGGGATGGGGGTGAGGGTGGCATAAAAGACTCGACCGTCTTCAAGGGAAATTTCGCGTTTGTGACTGCTGCCGATATCGGGGGCCGAGGCAATCAGGTCGAGCAGCGACTCATTTTGGATCAATTCGGCCAGGGGTCGGCCCTCGGCTACAATCGCACCCAGGTCAAAGGCGCGGCGAAAGGCGCTGTTAGCCACGGCGATACGGTCGCCACGGCCGGCAATGACCACCACTGGCTCTTCAATTTCACTCAAAACCGTCGCCAGTTTGGCCCGCTCACTTTCAGCCTGGTTGAACAACTTGGCATTCTCAACCGAAATGGCGGCATAATCGGCCAGGGCCGAGAGCAGGCGCAAATCGTGATTGGTAAAATCGCGCTGCTGCTGGCGGTTATCCACGCTCAACACGCCGCTGACCCGCCCATGAATTTTGAGTGGTACATACATGACCGAGCGCACCAGATAGGAGGTTTTGATTTTCGTCAGGTCGGCTCCCGTGAGAACCAACGGCTGGCCGCTGGTGATGACTTCGCCGGCCAGGCTGTCCTCGACCCGCAGGCGGAAGGAGCGGGCCAGACGCTCGTCAATGCCGCGCGCCGCCACCATATAAAGCTCGTTGGTTTTTTCGTCAACCAGCAGCAGCGATCCTTCTTCCGCATTAATTAAATAAACGGCCGCCTCGACCAGCCGTAAAAGCAGCTTATCCTGGTCGAGCAGCGAGGTCACAGATTTACCAATCCCAAAGAGGGTGTTTAATTCTTTGAGGCGCTGCTCAAGCTGCTGGTTGGATTTCATCAGGCGTTTGGTTAGTTCGTCCCGTTCCCGGCGCAGCCGGGCTTCGGTCAGGGCGCGTTCGATGGCCTCCAACATTTCCGAGATTTGAAAGGGCTTGAGGACGTAATCTTTTACTCCCAGGCGGAAGGATTGCACTGCCAGGGTTTCGGAACCGTGAAAGGTCATCATAATGACCGGAATATTGGCGCGATGTTCGTTGAGGGCGTCCAGAACCTCCATGCCGCTCATTCTGGGCATATTGTTGTCCAACAAAATCAAATCGGGGCGCTGGCTAAGGGCTATCTTTAGACCCTCTGCGCCATTACGAGCCACCAGAACCTGGTAACCATTCGGTTTTAAGACATATTCGGCAAGGAATTCAACATTCTGGGCGGAGTCGTCAACAACCAGCACAGATTCATTGGCCATAAAGAATATCCTTAAATCAAGTCACACAAAGTTAGAAGCAAGTGTTATCAAAATTTTACCACAAGGTTATAGGCCAATAAATAGGAATTTAGTGGCAACTTGCTATAGCCCTTGGGCTAGTGACGGGCTGCGAATATCCAATAAACGGAATTTAGGCTATAATAGCTGAGGATAAGAAGAAGGGGAAATAACTTGCGCGGTATCAATTTCGGTTCCCGCTGGCTTTGGTGGCTGTTCGTTGGCGTCACCGCCAGTTGGTTGTTGGGGATGACTCTTCGTCCCAATAGACACTTTAACCCTGACCAATTAAATCTGATTCCCATGGCCGAACACAGCGAGGCGCTGGCCTGTCTGATTAACAACACCTGTCTTTCACCGCGCTGGGCGTTGTGGTTTTTGTTGATAGATGTCGTCGGCAATATTATCGTTTTTATGCCCCTGGGCTTTGGTCTGGCCGGGGTATTACGTCTAACTAACTTTCGGCAGACCATCGGGCTGGCGGCCCTGGGCGGATTTGGCCTGAGTCTCCTGATAGAACTCAGCCAGCTTGTTATCCCTTCCCGGACCACCGATGTGGACGACCTGATATTTAACACCCTGGGGGCGAGCATGGGAGCGGTCATTTTTGCCCTGTTGTGGCGAGCAGTAGGCAGTAAATTAGCCGGGCGCAAAGCAGCCGGTGATACTTAGGCCAGAACGGCGTAAATTAGATAACAAACGAAGGGCAGCATTTAATCTGTTCCTCTCGTTCCCAAACTCGGTTTGGGAACGAGAAGGACGACATGAGCGGGTTTAGGCTACTTGAGTACCTGTCCAAAAGTTAATATCACCAGGAGATTGAGAATATATGGCTAAAATTCGTTACTCGATTGTGGCTCCCTGCTACAACGAAGAAGGCAACATCCGAGAGCTTCACCGCCGCATCGGGGAGGTGATGGATCAAACGGGCGAAACCTGGGAATTGGTCTTAATCAATGACGGCAGCCGTGACCGTACCCCCGAACTGATGCGGGAACTGCACGAGCTTGATCCGCGCGTCCACTACCTTGATTTTGCCCGCAACTTTGGCCATCAAATAGCCGTTACCGCCGGGATGGATTACGCCCAGGGTGAGGCGATCATCTTGATTGACTCTGACCTGCAAGACCCGCCGGAACTTATCCTGGAGATGATAGAAAAGTGGAAAGAAGGCTACAAAGTGGTTTACGCCATCCGCAGTGAGCGCAAAGGCGAAACCTGGTTTAAATTGTTTACGGCCAAGCTGTTCTACCGCCTGATTTACCGCATCACCGACGTTGACATTCCCCTGGATACCGGCGATTTCCGCCTGATGGACCGCCAGGTAGTTGACACGATGAAGCGGATGCGCGAGCGTCACCGCTTTATTCGGGGGATGACCAGTTGGGTGGGTTTCAAGCAGACCGGCGTCTATTATGTTCGGCAGGAGCGTTTTGCGGGGGAGACCAGCTATCCTCTGCGCAAAATGCTCAAGTTTGCCAGCGATGCCATCACCGGTTTCAGCTATTTCCCGCTGCAATTAGCCACCTATATGGGCTTTATCGTGGCAGCTTTAAGCGGGGTGGGGATGGTCGGCGTTATCCTGGCTCGGCTCATCGGCCAACAGGCCTTTTTTGGCCAGGCGACCACCCTGGTCATGGTGCTCTTCCTGGGTGGAATCCAGTTAATTTGCCTGGGGATTATTGGCGAGTATTTGGGACGGATTTATGATGAGGTCAAAGACCGGCCCCTGTACGTTGTCAACCAGGCTGTCGGCTTTGAAAAGATACCGGAGATTCCTGAATTTGCTGGCAGGGCGGAGCCAAAAGTTGGGCATCTATCCTGACGACCGCGTCTTAGTGGCCGTTATGAACAATCCTCAAGATTGGCGGCGGGTGCAAACCGAGGGCTGGTACCGCCTGCCGGTCAAACACGCCCCGGAGGGGACGCCCCATTTCGACTGGCTGGCTTTTTATTTCACCAGCGTCTTCGGTAGCGACAAATGGGCTATCCATTACTATGCTCATATCGAAGGTCATGAACTTGTCACCCGCCGCGACCTGATTCCGACCGAATCTGACCACAAACGGGCTGGGGAGTGGTATTATAAATTGGCGCTTGGCCCGCTCCAGCACAAATTGCCGCCGATTATCTCCACCAATTGGCGGCGTATCACCTTCATCGTTACCACTGGCGACCGTTTTGAGACGGCCGAGGAGATCAATGACCTGTTTGAAAACCAATCGCCGGCCGGGCGGCTGTACGTGACGCTGCGGGAAGAGGGCTTTCATCCCGAACGTAACTGGCCGCTGCGAGAGCAGGGGGTGACCTACCAGGTGGACCTGGCCCTGCCGCTAGGCCAGAATCAATGGCTGCCGGTTGTGTTGGCTTCTAATGATAACCCTTTCGTTCCGGCCAACGCGTTGCGCTTCAGCCCCGACAGCGATATGAGTGAGTGCGCCCGGATCATCCGCCAAAAAATTCAGGGGACAGCCTCCAATGAGGTAGAAGCAAAATGAGCCAAACCCCGCTCCGTGACGACGAATTTGAACTATATGATCTCGCAGTCGTCGTCGAGAAGATCGAAGGCCACTGCACCTGCGCTATGACTGAGGGTGATTGCTTTTACCTGCGCGGCGGCAAACTCTCGCTGCCGGACGGGGCCGATTTTTGCCTGTACGCCTTGCAGTCGGTCATTCCCTTGCTGCCGGCCAAGCAGCGCCGCAATCACCCTGCCGATTGGATGGAAACCGATGCCCGTGTGGTCTGCCCCGACCCAGCCTGCCGTTTAATCATGCGGATTGACCGGGTCAGCCGCCGGACGCTCCGCCATGATGATGTTAGCCCGATTGCCTGGGAAGACGTAAAGCGTGAGGTGTGAGGCGAGGGCGAAAGATTTGTAACTCCGCAAGGTCAAAGAGGAAGCATCCTGAGTAGCGCGGAACTCGTCCTGAGCCTGCCGAAGGGCGAGTGGAGCGCGTATCGAAGGATGTGGGTTTGCTTGGTTGCGTCGCACCCTTCGATACAGCTTCCGCTGCGCTATAGCCTACTCAGGGTGCTGCCTCCGAGGAGTTACCGGGAACGAAAATGGGGGATTATGTGCTCACCCAACAATTGGATTGCCGCCCGTGGCTCTGGCCCCAGCGGCGGGCCGAAGCTGAGATGACGCGCCCCGGCCTCGACCAGCGGCTCCAGCCGGGCGATTAAATCCTCCGGCCGCCCGACCACCCCAATCTGGAGCATGCGTTCATCCACCAGGCTGCACGCCTTTTCCATGTCATTTTCCACCATCACCGCCTGCTCAATTGGCGCAAAATCCTCAGTGGTCAGGTCCAGGCGATCCAGTATCAGCGGGCCGAGGGTATGGCCGTAGTAAGCGACCTTCTCGGCCAGCGCTCGCCGGGCTGCCGTCCGATCCTCTGCCAGCGAAACCCACATGCAAACGGCAAAATCGAGCAGGGGCAGCGCGTCCGCCCGCTTTGCCAAACCTTCTTCCAGGTAAGGCTTGACCCCGAAATAATGCTCCGGCGGAAAGAGCAGCGGCAGCACGCCGTCGGCCAGTTCGCCGGCCAGGCGCAGCATGCCCGGCCCCATCGCGCCCAGATAAATCGGGGTGACCCGCGGGGCCTCAAAGCGCAGGTAAGCTTCGCCGCCCCAGCGCAGAAATTTGCCGGCAATGACCGCCCGCTCCCCGGCCAGCAGGGCCCGAATTGCGAGGATGGTCTCACGCAGGGCCGCCAGCGGCTGGCCGTGGCTCAGATCAACCCACCTTAAAAAGTCGGCGGCGCCAGCAGCCAGACCCAGGTTGAAGCGGCAGCCAGACAGTTCATCCAGCGTGGCCGCCAGCATGGCAATTTCGCTGGGGTGGATAGTGTAGGGATTGAGGATGCACGTGCCGATTTCGATCTGCTGGGTAGCCGCAGCCACCGCCGCCAGAATCACCGGCGCGCTGCGCAGGAACAGGTCATTGCTCACCCAGAACTGGTCGAAGCCGTGCAGTTCGGCCAGTTGGGCCAGGGTGACATATTCCGGCAGGGGCAAATCGTTGTTGAGACGCAGGCTAAAGCGCATCATAGTCGTTCGACAGACCTGACAGGTTTCTAAGACCTGTCAGGTCTAAACATCTCCCGACCCAATAACTGCCTCGGCCTCGATTTCCACAAGATATTCGTCGCCAATCAATTGGGCCTGAACCATGGTATTGGCCGGGCGAATCGAGCCAAAGCGTTCGCCGTGGACCAGCGCGACCGGCTCCCAATCGGCCACATGACGCAGGTAAATGCGGGTGCGAACCACATCCTGCAGCGCTCCCCCCAGTTGGTTGATCGCCTTTTCAATTTTGTCCAGGATAAAACGAGTCTGCGCGGCGGGATCACCTGCTCCAACCACGCCTTCTGGGCCGGTTGCCGTAGTGCCGGAAACCACGATCCGGTCGCCCACCCGCACGGCGCGAGCGTAGCCGGCCAAATCCTCCCAATGGGTGCCGCTGCCGACAGAACTTCGGCGCAATTTTGGATTCATACTGCCTCCTGGAAAATGAATCGGCGAAAAAAAACCGGTTATCAAAGGGGGTATTAAACCTGAACGACCACGATTGTCAAATCGTCGTGGGGTTCAATATTGCCGGTGAAGCTGGTGACCACAGCCCGGAGGTGGGCCAACATGGCCGTGGCGCTGTTTTTCGGCCCGACGGCGACAGCCTGCTCGAAACGCTCGAAGCTAAAGAGTTGACCACTGGCATTGAGGGCCTCGATAACGCCATCGCTGGTAAAGATAACCAAATCTCCCGAATTAAGGCTAAAGGTAGCTTCAGCATACCTGTGACGAGCGCTAAGGCCGACCCCCAACGGCAGGCCGCCCACTTCGACCCACTCCACCGCGCCATTGGTCCGGCTAATCAGCGGGGTGACACAACCGGCATTAGCGACTCGCAGCCAACCCTGGGACTGGTTCCGGGTCGGGAGGGTGATTTCGGCATAACAAAGCGCGCAGTTTTGCAGGGTGGTTTTGGTGTAGGGTTTAAGGGCCAGGTCAAGCTCGGTCAGCAGGTCGCTGGGGCTGAAGGCGTGGGCGATGATAGATTGCAGGGCGGTCAGGCTGGCCGCCATGAGCAAGGCCGCCGGCATCCCTTTACCCGACACGTCGCCTACGGCAATAGCAAACCGTTCTCCCCCGCTCAGCCCTTCAAGCAGAGAAGCCTGGAAGGAGCTAAAGGCGTGATAGGCATAGAAATCGCCGCCAACTTCCCGCGCGGGCGCGCTGTAGCAGACCAGGTCCAGGCCGGGCCAGGTAGGGCGGCCCGCCGGCAAGAGGCTCTGCTGAATTTTGTGGGCCAGGGTCAATTCTTCTTGCAAACGAGTGGTCAGTTCTTGCAGTTGTTGGTTGGTCACTTTCAGTTCTTCTTCGGCCCGTTTACGCGCCGTAATGTCGCTGACCACGCCGTAAATAATTTTTGATGCGCCAAGTCTCTGGCTGCGGCCGCTGTCACGCACCCAGATCACCGTGCCATCGGCCTGGACCAGGCGATATTCCATCTCGCTGTTCTGGCCGGCTGCTAACTTGGCCGCCTGAACGGCGGCGGCAATCCGGTCGTCCGGGTGAATGACCTGGGTCGGCCAGAAATGCCAGTCGGCTTCAAATCTTTCCTTCGGATAGCCGGTCAGTATTTCAATATGAGGGGAGAGATAAAGGTTGACTGCCTGGCCCTCCTCGGTTAGCTGGGTCACGTAGACATGGTCGCTAATGGAAGAAACAACCTCGCGGAAGCGCTCCTGACTGGAGTGCAGAGCGGCCTCGGCCTGTTTACGCTCGGTCAGGTCAATGCCGGTGTTGAGGATATACTCCATTATGCCCTGCTGGTCGTACAAAATGGTGTTAGACCAGGCGATCATCCGGCGCCGGCCATCTTTGGTCAGCCAGTCGCTCTCATAGCGTTTGGGCGGCTGGTTAAGCCACAGTTGTTCAAAGTCGGCCTTAATCGGCTCAATCTCCTCAGGCGGGAGGAACAAATCCCACCAATGTTTACCTCTGACTTCCTCAAAGGAGTAGCCGCTCGTGTGCTCGCAGGCCCGGTTAAAGCGAATAATGCGGCCGTACCGGTTCAGGACCATGACCAGGGCGCTGGTGTTATCGAGCACCGCCGCGATAAAATTACGCTCTCGCTTCAGCGCCCGCACCCGCTCGATACTCTCCTGCCGGCTCTGCTCGTAGACGTAGGCATTTTTCAAAGCGGTGGCCGCCTGGCTGGTCAAAGCCTGGACTCGATCCAAATCTTCCGGCTTAAAATGCCCGGGCGTGGCGCTGTTTAAATTCAGGAAACCAATCAGCCGGCCCTGGATAAAAAGGGGCGCTCCCAGGTAAGATCTTATCCAACGGGCCTCCGGCTTTTCTACCCAGGTCTGGTCCTCTTCAACCGCAAGAATGACCAAAGGCCGGCCCGTCTCCTGCATAAATTGCAGGGTTGGCGTCTCAGCCACAACCAGACCCTGTCCTGCGGGACGGTCACTTGGGCCTAAACGGGTATAGCCCCGCCGCCTGGAGATACGCGCCACCCCATCTTCAACCAGCAAGATGGCGGTTCCGTCGTGGGGAATAAGCTCATGCGCCTGATCCATGAGGCGGTCGAGGATTTCTTCAAAGTTGAGGGTGCTGCTCAGGGCGGTGCTGGTTTGATAGAGCATTTCCGCCAGCCGCCGCTGCTCGCGTTCGGCGGCTAAAAGCTGTGCCTGTTCCGCCTCCCGCCGTTTGGACTGCTCTAACAGCGCCTCCAATTCGGCCAGGCGTGGGCTGAGGGAAGGCGGGGTCACTTCGACAGGTTTGATGTTCTTTGGCATGGTTCTTGCCTGGAATTTAGCGGAAATAAGAACGCGACACAATTAACTTTATGCTATAAGATACAACAAATATGGCTAAACTTCAATACTCCAAAAGTAACTTGACTGCCCGACTGGTAGGGTTTGCCAAAAATTGAGGTTAATGATAAGCTGATTCTCCTATGAGCAACGTCATTGCCCTCCGCCGTGAAGATAAAAATCAATGGGAACGCCGGGTTCCCCTGACCCCCACTCAGGTGACACCCCTGGCCCAGCAGCACATCAACTTTCTGGTTCAACCTTCGCCCATTCGCGCTTTCCCCGATGCGGCCTACGCCGCAGCCGGAGCGACGATTGAAGAAGACCTGTCCCCTGCAGATGTTGTTTTAGCCATCAAGGAAATTCCGCCGGAACTGCTCCAGCCCGGCAAAACTTACCTCTTTTTCTCCCACACCATCAAAGGCCAGCCACACAACATGCCCATGCTGCGCCGCCTGCTGGAACTGGGCTGCCAGTTGATTGATTACGAACGGGTGGTAGACGAGCACAACCGCCGGCTCATTTTCTTCGGGCAGCATGCCGGATTGGCCGGGATGATAGACACGCTGCGCGCCCTGGGCCAGCGGCTGGCCTGGGAAGGCATCGTCACCCCCCTGGCCGGCCTGCGCCCCACGTATGAATATGCCGACCTGCCCGCCGCTCAAAGCGACCTCCGCCGCATCGGCCAGCGCCTGGTTGAAGAGGGCTGGCCCCTTGACCTCGCCCCGCCGGTCATTGGCCTGGCCGGCTATGGTAATGTCTCGCGCGGAGCGCAGGCGATTCTCGACCTGCTGCCGGTGCGCCCAATTACGCCCGCCGAGCTGCTCACCCTGAACGAGCGCGAAGACCTCGACCGCAATGTCATCTACAAGGTGGTTTTTAAAGAAGAGGATACGGTCGAACCCATCGCCGAGGGCCAATCCTTTGACCTGGCCGAATTCTTTCAGCACCCGGAGCGGTATCGCTCTAAATTTGACCGCTATCTGCCGCATCTGACCGTGCTGGTCAACTGCATCTATTGGGATGCCCGCTACCCCCGTCTGCTGACCAAAGAGACGGCCCGCCGGCTTTACGGCAGCGGCTCGCCGCCCAAACTCCGCGTCATCGGCGATATTAGCTGCGACATCGAAGGCGGTATTGAGCCGACCATCAAGGCCACCGAACCGGATGCCCCCAGCTTTGTCTGGCAGCCGGAGACCGATACCGCTGCAGACGGCGTCGCCGGAGCCGGGCCGGTCATTATGGCTGTTGACAACTTGCCCTGCGAGCTGCCGGTCGAGTCTTCGACCAGCTTTGGCGAGGCGCTCATGCCCTTCATCCCGGCCCTGGCCGCCTGCGATTTTAGCGCAGATTTTGCCGAGTGCGCCCTGCCTCCCGAACTAAAGCGAGCGATGATTGTTTATCACGGTGAGTTGACGCCAGAGTATCAGTATTTAGAGCGATTTCTAACCCCCTAAAACTATGGAAGGTCGGAAGATCGGAAGGTTGGTTATCTTTTCCAATCTTCCAACCCTCCCATCTTCCATAAAAAGGAGTTTTCAACGATGAAACGAGTCCTCATTCTCGGCGCGGGGCTGGTGACCGGCCCCATGGTCCATTACCTGCTAGACAAAGGTTATCACGTCACCGTGGCCAGCCGGACGGTGGCCAAAGCCCAGGCCCTAATCGGCGCTCATCCCAACGCCGAGGCTGTCGCCTACGATATCGAAAGTGACCCCGGCGGCGCGACCCTGGCCAAGCTGGTCGGCCAGGCCGATCTGGCGGTCAGCATGCTGCCCTATATCCACCATCCCGCCGTCGCTAAAGCCTGCATTGCCCAGGGCAAACATATGGTGACAACCTCCTACGTCAGCCCGGCCATGCGCGAGCTGGACGTGGCGGCCAAGGAAGCCGGGATTGTTATCCTCAACGAGGTCGGGGTTGATCCGGGCATTGATCACATGTCGGCCATGCAGATTATCCACAAGGTCCAGCAGGCCGGCGGGCATGTAGACGGCTTCTTGTCCTACTGCGGCGGCCTGCCCGCGCCGGAAGCCAACAATAACCCCTTTGGCTACAAATTCTCGTGGAGTCCGCGCGGCGTGCTGCTGGCGGCGCGCAATGCCGCCCATTACCTGCGCGACGGCCAGGAGGTGAACGTGCCCGGCCAGCACCTCTTTACCCACTACTGGCTGCTCGACGTGGAGGGACTGGGTCAATTTGAGGCCTACCCCAACCGCGACTCGCTGCCGTACCGCGAGGCTTACGGCATCGGCGATGCGGCCACGATGTACCGGGGTACGCTGCGCAACCAGGGCTGGTGCGATGTGCTGTACAAAATCGCCGCGCTGGGCTTTCTGGACGACCGGCCGTACGACGTGACCGGCAAGACTTACGCCCACTTCATGCGCGGGCTGCTGCCGCCCGAAATAACCCAGACCAGCAACGTCAAAGCCGATGTGGCCGCCCAGCTTGGCGTCGAGCCGGACAGCGCCGTCATCAAGAATCTTGATTGGCTGGGCCTGTTTGACGACCGGCCGATTGAAGCGCCGGGCGGCAAAATTTCGCCCCTGGATTTGCTGACCCAAGTGATGCTGGAGCGCATGCAGTACGCCGAGGGCGAGCGCGATTTGATTATCCTGGTCCATCACTTTGACGCCAGCTATCCCGGCGGCAAAAAGGAGAAAATCTCTTCAACCCTGATCGCTTTTGGCGAGCCGGGCGGCGACACGGCCATGGCCCGCACCGTCAGCCTGCCGGCGGCCATCGGCGTGGATTTGATCCTCTGCGGCCAGGTCACTGCCAGCGGTATCCAAACCCCGGTCACGCCGATGTGGTACGAGCCGATTTTGGCCGGGTTGAAGGAGTTGGGGATTGAGTGTGTGGAGAGGGTGGAAGAGGGGTAGGTTTGTTAGTGGGATTGGTTTAGTAATTGCTGGGCACTTGTAATAATTTACTATGCCAAAAAAATTGAAGTACATCACGATTCCACTTCATGTTAGCTCAATTTTGATGGCATTGTCCATTGTATTCTTATTCATTCTACTTTATCTAGATGAGCTTTTAGGAATGTTTTTGTTTTGGAAGAGTAGCGATGGGTTCGATTTATCATTACGCCTTCTTCTCATTTTTAGCGTAATCTTAAGTATTGGGTTAATAATAGTTCCTATAATTGTTGCTTCTGCCCTAAAGCAAAGAAAAAGATGGGCTTGGATAGCGAGTTGGTGTCTGACTGTATTGTACTTGCCATCTCTGTTTTTTCCGCTGGGCATTCTAATGTTAATGGGAATATTGGATAAGGAGGTAAAGGAGTTTTTTGCCGATGATAAAGTATTTAATGTGGCGTCTAATACCTAATCGTCATTTTTAATCTATTCTGTATCAAGAGTCAGTAGTAATGCCAGTACGTAGGTTGGGTCGAGGTGGCGAGACCCAACACCCTTCGAGGTGACAATTATTCAAATCACCTTTGCGGAGTTGAGCCGGTTATTCGACAAAAGCACATCGTGTTATTCAGCCCACCTAAAATCTGCCAGATTCAAACCAGGATTTATCTTTTGGCGTTTAACGAACGTCGTTATACAATCTATCTATGATCCGCTCGTTTAGGGCCAAAGAGACTGAGAAAATCTTTAACCGGCAACGCTCCACCAAACTTCCTCAAGATATTCAACAAGTTGCTTTACGAAAATTGCGAATGATCAATCGGGCGATGACTCTCCAAGATTTGCAAGTGCCACCGGCTAATCGTTTGGAGAAATTGAGCGGCGACCGGGCCGGTCAGTACAGTATTCGGATTAATGACCAGTGGCGGATTTGTTTTGAGTGGCAAGATGGCGATGCTTATAATGTCGAGCTTGCCGATTATCATTAAGGGGAATAGGGATGAGTGAAGAAAAGTTGAAGCCGATCCATCCGGGCGAAATATTGTTAGAAGAATTTTTAAAGCCAATGGGGCTAAGTCAAAATCACCTGGCTTTGAGAATAGGTGTACCTGCCCGCCGTATCAATGAAATCGTGCTGGGTAAACGGGGCATCACGGCTGACACCGCCCTGCGCCTGGGGCGCTACTTTGGGATGTCGCCTCAGTTCTGGCTGGGGTTGCAAATGGATTATGATTTGGATGTGACGGCAGATAAGTTAGCCGAACGGCTGGAGCAAGAGGTACGTCCGTATCAATTAAAAGCTGCTTGAGGAGCATTTCTAGTCGGCCTCTTATCCCTAGAAATAAAGTTGCTCATGATGACCGATCTCCTTACCCTCGACAAAGTCAGCAAAAGTTTTGAAAGCCTGCTTGCCGTTAACGAGGTTTCGTTGAGCGTCCAGCCGGGCCAGATTGCCGGCTTGATCGGGCCAAACGGCAGCGGCAAATCCACCCTGCTCAACCTGATTTCGGGAGTCCTGCCGCTGGACGGCGGGCGCATCACTTTTGACGGGCACGACATCACCCGCCGCTCCGCCGACGAGATTTTTCAATGGGGCTTGGTGCGCAGCTTTCAAGACCCGTCGCTCTTTTTTCGCATGACCGTCCTCGACAACGCCCTCTTGCCGGTCAAACGCCAGGCGGGGGAGAGTCCGGCCCATGCCCCCCTGCACCGGCGCTGGACGCCCCAGGAAAGCAGCCTGGCCGCCGCCGCCGGGAAAACGCTCGACGAGCTGCAGTTGGGCCAGCACTACAAGGTCCGGGCCTCGGACCTGTCCGGCGGGCAGATGAAGCTGCTGGAGTTGGGCCGCAGCCTGATGGGCGAGCCGAAGCTCTTGCTGCTCGACGAGCCGACGGCCGGGGTGGCCCCCAAGCTGGCCTACACCATCTTTGAGGAAATCGAGCGCCTGCGCCAAAGCCTGGGCCTGACCTTTGTCATCATCGAGCACCGCCTGGAAATCCTGTTTGACTTTGTGGACACCGTGTTTGTCATGCATGCCGGCAGTCTCCTCGCTCACGGCACGCCCGCCGAGATTTCGGCCAACGCCAGGGTGCGGGAGATTTATTTTGGAGATTGACCGCAGACCGCAGACCGCCGACCGCCGCCAGAATGGCGTACAGTTTCTTCTTCGCGGTCTGCGATCGGTGGTCGGCAGTCGAGAGGGTAACACTTGAGTCTGCTCACAATTAACCAACTGACCGCCGGCTACGGCAAATTGGAGGTCCTGCATGGCATCAGCCTGGCGGTTGAGCCGGGGCAGTTTGTCGCCATCCTGGGGCCGAATGGCAGCGGCAAAAGCACGCTGGTCAAATCGGTCTTTGGGCTGACCCGCATCTTTGGCGGTTCGATTGCCGTCGAGAGTACGCCCCTGGTCGGGCTGCCGACGGAGAAAATTGGCCGGCAGGGCCTGGCTTACATCCCGCAGCGGGAAAATGTGTTCACCAGCATGACCATCCGCGATAACCTGCTGCTGGCCGTGCGTAAATTGAGCCAGGCCGCCGCCGGCCACTCTCTAACTGAGGTATACCAGTTGTTTCCCATCCTCGAACAGCGACAGGCCCAGCGAGCGGGCCGGCTCAGCGGCGGCGAGCGCCAGATGCTGGCCATTGCCCTGGGCTGGCTCTCTCGCCCCCGGCTCATGCTGCTCGACGAACCCAGCGCCGGACTGTCGCCCCTGTTTGTCAAAGAGATTTTCCGGGTGCTGCGCCACCTGTGCGACAGCGGCCTGACCCTGGTCGTCGTCGAGCAGAACGCCCGCAGCGTCCTGCGCTGGTGCGACTATGCCTACGTGCTGCGCGAGGGCCAGGTGGCCTTTCAGGGTACGTCTGCCGACATTTTGACCGACGAAGAGACGGTGAAAGGTTACCTCGGGGTCGGTCGAATAAACACCGCAGAGGCGCAGAGGACGCTGAGGGATGAAAATTAAGGAGAGATAAAATTTGGCGCGTCACTCGCTCAGCATCGCCTTCCAAACCGACAAACCGATTTCCGCTTACGGCCCCCTGGCGGCAGCGGCGGAGACGTACGGCTTTGACGGGGTCAGCGTTTACAATGATATGCTCTACCAACCGGCCTGGCTGCCCCTGCTGGAGATGGCCCGGCACACGCGCCGGGTGCGGCTGGGGCCGGCAGCCGTCAATCCTTTCACCTGCCACCCGTTGAACATCGCCGGGAACATTACCCTGATTGACGAAGCCTCGCAGGGGCGAGCTTACCTGGGATTGGCTCGCGGTAGCTGGTTAGATTTTGTGGGGCTTGAACCGGCTCGCCCGGTGACGGCGCTGCGCGAGGCGTTTGCATGCATTCGTCATTTACTGAACGGCTCCACCGAGGCTTACCCCGGCGAAATCTTTTCCCTGGCCGGCGGCGAAGCGCTGCGCTGGCCGGTTTACCGCGCCGACATCCCTTTTTTGTTAGGCACCTGGGGAGCGAAAACGATCCATGCCTGCATGCCCCATTACAGTGAGATCAAAATTGGCGGGACAGCCAACCCGGGCGTGATCCCCCAAATTCAAAAGGCGGTGGCCGAGGCTGCCCAACAGGTGGGTCGTGATCCCGCCGGGATTGGGATTGTCGTCGGGGCGGTGACGGTGGTAGATCAAGATGGGCAGGCCGCTCGCCAACTGGCCCGGCGCGAGGCCGCGCTCTATCTGTCGGTGATTGCCCAATTGGACCACAGTCTGGGCATCGAGCCGGAATTACTGAGCCGCATTAACGAGGCGTCGGCTCGTTTTGATTACGGACAGGTTGGAGCCTACATTTCGGATGGACTGCTGCGTCGTCTGGCTTTTGCCGGAACGCCGGATGAGGTCGCAGCCCAGGCCGCCGAACTATTTGAAGCCGGGGCGGGGCGGGTCGAATTTGGGACGCCGCACGGGCTGACCAAAGAGGAAGGCTTGCGCCTGCTCGGTGAGCGAGTGCTATCGGCGCTGCATGAGTATGTCGGCAAAAGTTAAAATCGCAGGTTTGACTCCACTCTGGAGCCTGGGTATACTCTCAACCGATGCTGTTAGTTCTTACGCAGGTATGCCGTTCGGACTAGTAAGTCCGGGCGGCTTTTGTTTTGGGCCTCGTCGCGTTGGAACTGATCGCAAATAAATTTATTAAGAGAAAGAGAATAACTGATGACAGATACAATGCTTAAAGTCGCTGATGGGATGGTGGTTAGTTTGGATTACACCTTATGCCTCGACGATGGGCAGGTGATTGACAGCTCAAATGGCCGGGAAGCCCTGCAGTTTCTCCAGGGGCAGGGTCAAATTATTCCGGGTCTGGAGCAGGCGCTCTATGGCATGGAGGTCGGTGAGGAAAAAGAGGTGGAAGTAGCGCCGGGGGATGGCTACGG
The DNA here is from genome assembly GCA_015075185.1 of Anaerolineales bacterium. Taxonomy (GTDB): domain Bacteria; phylum Chloroflexota; class Anaerolineae; order 4572-78; family J111; genus DSQQ01. The sequence goes on from JABTUW010000002.1 coordinate 1,015,713, forward strand.
TGAAACCGACCCCGACGCCTATCAAATGGTGCCTCACGATGTCTTTCCTCCAGATATGGAACTGAGCGAAGGCATGGGCCTGCGCATGCGTGATGAGGCCGGGCAGCCGCTGGAGGCCTATGTTGCCGATGTTAGCCCGGAGGGCGTGCTGCTTGATTTCAACCACCCGCTGGCGGGTGAGACATTGTATTTCCACGTGAAAATTGCCGACCTGCGGCCCGGGACCAGCGAAGAACTGGATCACGGCCACGTGCATAATTAAAAAATCGCCCCGTTTTATTCTGGAAATAAAAAGGAGTGTTCACGAACCCGTAGCACGCCGTCAATGATGATAAAGCCCTCACCCCGTCGCTGGCGCGACTCCCCTCTCCCACCGGGATGACCATAGGGAGGGCAGAGCGAGGGGTGGGGGGTGAGGGCTGTTTACAGAGGAGTCCCGCTTAAGCGGCTGGACTCCTTTTTTGTTGGCGCTTGAGCCGGTCATCTTACCTAATAGATGATGTTGTCCTGACAACGGGTCAAGCCTTTGAGTGCGTTGACGATTACCGCCAATGGTGTTACCATAGGGCTTATTTCTTACAGTTAGGCGTTCCAAGAATATAATCATTCGCTCGTCGTGTTGCATGTTACGTCTTCGGTCAAATAAACGGTACACGCAAGACGCAACATGTTTTTGCCTTCTTTAAACTTGGAACTGCCGAAGAAAGCATTGCTCGTGGACTCCCTAGAGGTTTTTATCCCCCCCGACCGCCGCTGGGCTATAGCCAGAGGTGAAACCCTCCCCAACCGGGCGCAGGGGACGGTTCTGTTAGCCGATATCTCCGGCTTTACCCCGCTGACCGACGCCCTCGTGCGCGAATTAGGTCCCCGTCAGGGCATTGACGAGCTGACCCAACAACTCAACCGTGTATACGATGCCCTGATTGCCGAAGTCGAGCGGTACGGCGGCAGCGTCATCTTTTTCAGCGGCGACGCCATCACCTGCTGGTTTGATGGAAAGGCGGAAGGCGGAAGGATGAAGGATGAATCTTCTTCATCCTTCCGGGCTGTGGCCTGCGCGTTGGAAATGCAGCGAGCCATGCAGCCCTTTGCCGCTCTCACCACCCCCTCCGGCGCTGTCGTCTCGCTGGCCATCAAGGTCGCCATCACCGCCGGCCCGGTGCGCCGCTTCCTGGTCGGCGACCCGCAGCTTCAACTATTGGATGTGCTGGCCGGCCAAACCCTGGATCGCATGGCCCGGATTGAACGCCTGGCCCAAAAAGGCGAAACCCTGGCCGGCGAGGAAGTGGTGGCTCACCTGGGCGACAGCCTTCAGATTGAGGAATGGCGCAGTGAGTTAGAGGCTGAGACCCTTCGACAGGCTCAGGATGAGGCTGAGACTGAAAAGAGAGCTGCCGTCATCACCGGACTGACCCTCCAATCCTCCAACCTTCCAATCCTCCCCTCCACCCCTCCCCTCACCGAAGCCCAGACGCGCCCCTGGCTGCTGGCTCCCGCTTACGAGCGTCTCAAGGCGGGTGGAGGACACTTCCTGGCTGAGCTGCGTACGGCCATCGCCTTGTTCCTCAGCTTTCAAGGAATTAATTACGACCACGACGATGCCGCCGGCGAAAAGCTGGATGCCTATATTCGCTGGGTGCAGCATATTCTGGCCCGCTACGAGGGTAACATTCTGCAACTGACCATCGGCGACAAGGGGAGTTACCTCTACATCAGCTTTGGCGCGCCTGTAGCCCACGGTGATGATGCCAGCCGGGCTGTGGCCGTCGCCCTGGAGCTGCGCACCCCGCCTCCCGAACTAAATTTTATCACCCAGACTCAAATTGGTCTCAGCCAGGGCCGCATGCGGGCGGGCGCTTACGGCAGCCAGACTCGCCGGACCTACGGTGTGCTGGGCAGTGAAGCGAATATCGCTGCCCGGCTGATGGGCAGAGCGATGCCGGGGCAGGTCTTGATCAGTAAACATGTGGCCGAGGCTGCCGTCAAAAATTTTCAATTTACTTATTTAGAGACCACGCCGGTTAAAGGTCGAACGGAACCCATCCCGGTTTTCGAGGTTGCCGGCCGGCGCAGTAAGCCGCCCACTGGACCACTCCTGCCCGAACTCAACCGGCTTCCTTATGCCTCCCAGTTCGACTCATCCGGCCTGAAATCGGCAGCCACGTCTGCCCTCACTCCAGCCCCGATGATTGGCCGGAACGCGGAACGGATGCTGCTGGCCGGTCAGGTACAGGCTTTAGCGCGCGGGGGTAGCGGCGGGACGGTTCTCATTGAGGGTGAGGCCGGCATTGGCAAATCCCGGCTGGTGGCCGATTTGCTGGAACAAGCCCGCCGCCAGAGTCTCACCTGCCTGTTCGGCGGCGGCGATGCCATCGAGCAGTCCACCCCCTACCATGCCTGGCAACCCATTTTCCGCCAGCTTTTCAAGCTCGATGCTCAGCCCGATACCGACACGATAGTCCGGCGCAGCCACGTCCTGGCGCTCTTACCTGCCGTCCCGGAATTGCTACGGCTGGCTCCCCTCCTCAACAGCGTCCTGCCGCTGGGTCTCCAAGAGAACGACCTGACCCGCCAGATGAGCGGCCAGACGCGAGCCGACAACACCCGCAATTTGCTGCTCACCTTGCTCCAGCAGGCGACCGCCCAATCACCCGCTCTAATCATTCTGGAAGACGCCCATTGGCTCGACTCAGCCTCGTGGGCATTGGCTCGCCTGGTCAGCCAGCGGCTACAGCGCGTCCTGCTGGTGGTGGTCGCCCGTCCCTTGACCGATCCCCTGCTGGCTGAGTACAACCAACTGCTGCAAGGGCCTGCTATCCAGCGGCTCAAGCTAGAGGCCTTGTCGCCGGAGGAAACCGTGGCCCTGGTCTGCCAGCGCCTGAGCGCAAAATCCTTACCCGAACCTGTCTCGGCCCTCATTCGGGCCAAGGCCGAAGGCCACCCCTTTTTCAGCGAGGAGCTGGCTTACGCCCTGCGCGACGCCGGTCTGATTCACCTGGCCGGCGGTGAATGTCAGCTTGCCTCTGAAACCAACACCATTAGCGAGCTGAGCCTGCCCGATACCGTTGAGGAAGTTATTACCAGCCGCATTGACCACCTTAGCCCATCCCAACAGCTCATTCTCAAGGTGGCCAGCGTGATTGGACGCACTTTTCTGGTGGAGCTGCTGCGCGACATCCACCCCATCGAAGTGGATAAACCCCAGTTACCCGCCCATCTCAGGATCCTCGCCCGTCTGGATATTACCCGCCTCGACACGCCGGAACCGCACCTGGCTTATACCTTCAAGCATGCCATCACCCGCGAGGTTGCCTACAATCTGATGTTATTCGACCAGCGGCGGGAATTGCACCGGGCCGTGGCCGAGTGGTTCGAGCGGACCTATACCGGCGATTTGCTACCGTTTTACTCGCTGCTGGCCCACCATTGGAGCCAGGCCATTGGCAGCGGATTTAATGGCGTCTCGACGGCCAAAGCCATTGATTATCTGGAAAAAGCCGGAGAGCAAGCCCTACGCAGCTATGCCAACCAAGAAGCGGTGCGTTTCTTGGGCCAGGCTGTTGCTATTTCAGAAGCAGAGTCTAATATGAGGCAGGGGGGTGGGGGACTGCCAGCGCGGAGCGCCAGGCGGGAAGAGCAGGGGAGAGGCTTCTCCTCTGTCCCCCTGCCCCCCCGCTCCCACATGCTTCTCCGGCAATCCCGTTGGGAGCGGCAGTTGGGCGAGGCCTACCTGGGGCTGGGTCAACTGGCCGAGAGCCGGGAGCACCTGGAACGAGCCGTTGCCCTGCTGGGCTGGCCCCAGCCCCGGCCGGGGTTTAAACAGGCGGCCGGTCTATTGGGCCAGCTCTGGCAGCAACTCTCACACCGCTTATGGCCGGTCAACCTGGTTGACAGCGATCCGGAGCGGCAGTCTGTCCTGCTGGAGGCCGCCCGGACCTACGAGCGGCTGGGCGAAATACACTACTGGTCTAACGAGACCTTCCCGGCGATCTATGCCGCGGTGCGCACGCTGAACCTGGCCGAACGGGCCGGGCCATCGCCGGAGCTGGCCCGCGCTTATGCGAATATGTGCCTGGTGGCCGGTTTCGTTTCGCTGCGCTCCCTGGCCGAAGCTTACAGCCGGCGCGCTCAAGCTGTTGCTCACGAGGCGCAGCATCACCCCGCCCTGGCCTGGGTATTGGAACTGACCGGCGTCTACGCCATTGGCGTCGGTCAGTGGGCCAAGGCTGGCGAGACCTTGCGGCAGGGCGCGCTGGTCGCCCAACAACTGGAAGACCGCCGCCGCTGGGAAGAATGTACAACGGCTTTGGGCGACATTTCCTTTTTTCAGGGTAAGTTTGCCGATAGTTTAAAGATGTGGCCTGATGTTTTGGCCTCGGCCCGCCGCCGGGGCGACATCCAGGCCCAATCCTGGGGACTGGCCGGGCAGATCAGAAGCTTGCTAGCCCTGGGTGAGGAGCGGACGGAGCAGGCGCTAACCACCTTACAGACTTTGGAAAGCGTGGTCCAAGACGATATCGGCAGCGCCGACAAAATCAACTCGTATGGGGTTATTGCCTTACTGCATTGGCGTCTGAACCAGCCCGAACTGGCGCAGCCCGCCGCAGAAGCAGGCGTCACCTGGATCGGCCGCTCGTCGCCAACCGGTTATGGCATCATCCACGGCTACAACAACGTGGCCGAAGTGTGTCTGGCCTTGTGGGAAACGGAAACGATTTTAGATTTGGCTCAATTCCAAAATCCACGCCCGTCAGACGGGCAGTCTAAAATCCAAAATCTAAAATCAAACGCCTGGCAGGCTTGTCAAGCCCTGCGCCAATATGCCCGTGCTTTTCCCAGCGGCCGGCCCCGGGCCTGGCTGTGGCAGGGTCTGTACGAATGGCTGTCGGGCCGGCCGGGCAAAGCGTACGCGGCTTGGCGGAAGAGCCTGGCTGCGGCGGAACGGCTGGCGATGCCGTATGAACAGGCGTTGGCCCTTTACGAAATGGGCCGCCACTTACCCGCTGCCGATTCTAACCGGCGCACTCCCCTCGTCCGCGCCGCCGAAATCTTCCGCCAGCTCAATGCCAAATATGATTTAAGCCGGACGCAGGCCGTGTTAGACATGTCCGCCCAATGACACTTCCGCCTTCATCACCTGCCCCCGCCAGGGGGTTCATCCTTCCGAACAGTCTACCAGCCCGCCTCACCCACATTCGCCTCGATGCGGCTGTCCCGTTCAGCCTGCGCCCGGGGCAAATCGAGAATGATGATTTTGCCGGCTTCATAGGCGACAATACCCCGCCTTTGCCAATCGCGCAGCAGCCGGTTGACCCACTCCCGCCGCGCCCCTACCAATGAGGCCAAATCTGTCTGGTTCAGCGCCAGGTCGAGCACGTAGCGTTTCCCGGCCTCCTCTTCCTGGCCGAACTGCTCGTTGTAAAGCAGTAAAATGTGCAGCAGCCGGCCCGCCGCGTCGTACTGGGCAATGGTTTCAGCGTAAGCTGCCGTCCAGCGGACCCGGCTGGCCAGTAGCCTGGTCATGCCCAGGGCCAAATCCGGCATCTGGCGCAGATGCTGTAGAAATTTATCCTGCGGCATCACCAGCAGGTCAGCCGCTTCGATGGCCTTGGCCGTGGCCGAGCGCGGTTCGCTGTCTACCACGGCGAACTCCCCCATGATGCTGCCGGTCGAATAGATGGCGATGGTCGTCTCTGCGCCGGAGGGGCTGATGCGAAAGATGCGCACTTTGCCCCGCATGACCAGGTACAACTCGCGGCTGGTATCGCCCTGGCGAAAGATAATTTCATCTTTGCTGTACTCTTTGGGGTGAAAGTCGCCAACCAGGACGGCCAGCTCAGCTTCGCTCAAATCGGCAAAGAGAAACACCTGTTTGAGAAAAGCAACCCTTCTTGACAACACTTCTTGGCGGGAGGATGAACGCAAGGGCGACCTCAAAAAAACGTAGGCACTACTTCGACACGGTTAAGCCAGGCTAAAATCGCACCCTTCGACACTTGCGCCTGCACGCAAGTGCAGGTGTACACCCTTTACTACGTTCAGGGTTACTCAGGGTGCGATTTTAACTCAAGTTCGTAAATCTATCGCATCCTGAGTAGGCCGAGGAAGCGAGTGCCATATCGAAGGATGCGCACTGTTCTAGCCTGAGCAGTTACTTTCTAGCGGACGTTATAAAACGCGCTCAACCCCGGATACACAGCCGTTTCAGCCAACTCTTCCTCGATGCGGAGCAGTTGGTTGTATTTGGCCACCCGGTCGGAGCGGGCCGGCGCGCCGGTTTTGATCTGGCCGGCGTTGAGCGCTACAGCCAGATCGGCAATTGTGGTGTCCTCGGTTTCGCCGGAGCGATGGGAGATAACCGCCGTCCAGCCGGCCCGTTTCGCCATTTCAATGGCGGCAATCGTTTCGCTGAGTGAGCCGATCTGGTTCAGCTTAATTAGGATGCTGTTACCAACCTTCTGCTCAATACCACGTTTTAACCGTTCCACATTGGTCACCAGCAGGTCATCACCGACTAATTGCACCCGGTCGCCGATGGCTTGCCTGAGCGCCACCCAACCGTCCCAGTCATCTTCCGCCAGGCCATCTTCCAATGAGATGATCGGATACTGGCCGACCCAACTTTCCCACATTTTGACCATCTGCTCGCTGGACAGCTTCTTGCCTTCAATCCGCAGGGTGTACTGGCCGTCTTCATACAGCTCAGATACCGCCGGGTCGAGCGCAATCAGCACCTGCTCGCCAGCCTTGTAGCCGGCCTTACCAATCGCCTCTAAAATCACCTCCAGGGCTTCGGTATTACCCTTCTTCAGCGCCGGGGCAAAGCCGCCTTCGTCGCCGACGTTGGTGTTGTAACCTTTGCTTTTCAAGACACCTTTGAGAGCGTGATAAATTTCCGCGCCCCAGCGCAGCCCTTCGCGGAAACTTTCCGCGCCGACGGGCATGACCATAAATTCCTGAAAGTCGGTGGTCTGCCAGCCGGTGTGCGCTCCCCCGTTGAGAATGTTCAGCATCGGCACCGGCAGGGTGCGGGCGCTCACCCCGCCCAGGTAGCGATAAAGCGGCTGGGCGGTGCTTTCGGCGGCGGCTTTAGCCACGGCCAGGCTGACGGCCAGGATAGCGTTGGCCCCCAGTTCGGCTTTGTTGGCCGTGCCGTCCAGTTCGCGCATAAAGGCGTCAATGCCTTCCTGGTCGCGCGCATCCCAGCCGAACAACTCCGGGGCAATCTTTTCGTTGACATTCTCGACGGCCTTTTCGACGCCTTTGCCCAGGTAGCGAGTTTTATCGCCGTCGCGCAGTTCCAGCGCCTCGTGGACGCCGGTTGAAGCCCCGGAGGGAACTGCCGCCCGGCCCAGCGAACCATCTTCCAGAATTACTTCTACTTCAACAGTGGGGTTGCCCCGCGAGTCAAGAATTTCTCGCGCGACAATTTCTTCAATGTAACTCATAACTTACTCCTTGTGGTAGTAATTAATCAGTGAAGAGGCGAGGAGGCGTGAGGCGAGGAGGCGAGTGAAGCAGTATCGCGTCCTCGCCTCTTCATTCCTTCGCCTCATCTTCACACCTATCTTACACGTAAATAATAACTTCGGCAATTCATTAATAGAGCCAAAACAAGGTTGATTTTTGCCCAAAAGTTAGGGTAGAAGGCATAATAATGTCCATGCCAAAGATTTTTCAGTGGATTTTTCTGGTCACGCTCATTGCCTTCCTGTCCGCCTGCAGCCAGCGAACCATTGTAACCGAATTGACAGGCTCGGCAACGCCTGCGCCGGTCGTTAAGCTTGCCGACACCCCCACCCGCAACCCCTACGCCCACCCGCCCCTGAACCGCCTCAACCGACCGCAACGCCCGCACCTAGCTCGACCTTTACTCCCAGCCCTACGGCCAGCCCAACAGCTACCGTCACCCCAACGCCGACCGCCACCCCCACCCCCGATCCCTACGCCGGGCTGACCATCGCCGATCTGTCCACCCGCTCCTACGGCGGTGGTGAGCTAAAAATCGAAGAGGTACTGACTGTCACCGACGCCTTCACCCGCAGCCTGATCAGCTACCCTAGCGAGGGGCTGACCCTCTACGGTTTTATGAACACCCCACCAGGAGCTAGCCCTTTCCCGGTGGCGCTGGTCATGCACGGCTACATCCCGCCGGAGCAGTATAACACCATCGCCTATACCACGCGCTACGCTGACGCCCTGGCCCGCGCTGGCTTCCTGGTCATCCATCCCAACTACCGCAACTACCCCCCTTCGGATGAGGGGCCTGACCTGTTCCGGGCGAATCAGGCGGTGGACGTGCTGAATCTTATCGCGATCATCAAAGCGCAGGCGGGCCAGCCTGGTCCCTTACAATTGGCTGATGCCAGCTTTATCGGCATGCTCGGCCACAGCATGGGCGGCGGCATTACCCTGAGAACCATTACCATCAGCGATGCCGTGCAGGCCGCGGTCCTTTACGGCGCGATGAGCGGCGACGAGCAGCGCAACTACGAGAAGATCGCCGAGTGGTCAGGCAGAGGGCGTGGGCTGGAGGAACTCAATGCCTCTCCTGAAGACCTGCAGCGCATCTCGCCGATATTTTTCCTGGATCGGATCACTGCGCCCGTGAGCATCCACCACGGCGACTACGACGGTACCGTCCCGCCGGCCTGGTCGGAAGAACTGTGTCAAAAGCTGCAGGCGTTGAACAAGGTGGTCGAGTGTTTCACCTACCCCGGCCAGCCCCACACCTTTCAGGGTGAGGGGGACCAGCTCTTCATGCAGCGCGTTGTTGATTTTTTCAACCGGATTCGCGGGCAGTAAAGGTTTAACTTCGCAATAGCAATGGAGGATACAGTTGTGGACTCCTCAACTGAGGCAAAAACGCTCCGCGCCCATGTTTTCATTTCGGGCCGGGTACAGGGAGTCAGTTTTCGCTGGTTCACCCAACGCAAAGCGGAGGAGCTGGGCCTGACCGGCTGGGTGCGCAATCTGTGGGACGGCCGGGTTGAGGCGGTCTTTGAAGGCGACGCCGGGCTAGTCCGCCAAGCCGTCGCCTGGTGTCACACCGGCGAGCCGCCCGCCCGCGTGACCGATGTTGACGTGACCTACGCCCCGTTCAGCGGCGAATTTCACAGTTTTCGTATTACCGGATGAGGCAAGGAGGCGAAGTCCAGTGAGGCGAAGCAAAGATAGGCATCTTTGTCTCTTCGCCTCTCGACTCCCTCTTGACAGGCTCTTTTTTTTGAGGTAATATATGAGCAAGTATTCATACGTTTTTGAGAAAAAGAATGATCCGTTCCCCAGCCGGCGATCGTTGCGCCGAAACTATTATTGACGAAGACAAAGTCAGGCAGGCCGAGCAGGTTTTGTTAGACGACCTGGCTGCCACCCGCCTGGCCGACACCTTCAGAGCTTTGGCCGATCCTACCCGCGTCCGCATCGTCTCCATTTTGCTCCACACCGAACTGTGCGTCTGCGACCTCGCCGCCACGCTGGGCATGACCCAGAGCGCGGTGTCACACCAGTTGGGTTTCATGCGCAGCATGCGCCTGGTCAAGAGTCGCAAGGAGGGGCGTATGGTTTATTACACCCTGGACGACGAGCATATTCGGGATTTGTTTCGGCAGGGATTGGAGCATATTGAGCATAAGTAACTTGATTACGGAAATTAAACTATGACCGAAAAACTTCAACTCCGTATTACCGGCATGGACTGCGCCGATTGCGCGCTTAAACTGGAAAAAGGTGTGGGCAATCTGGCCGGCATTGAATCTTGCCGGGTAATTTTTGCAACAGCCAAAATGGAAGTTGTAGCAGCCGGTGCCAGTGAGGCCGAAATTGTGAAGCAGGTCCAGGCTCTGGGTTACAACGTGACTAAACCGGAGGAGGTTTATCGCCCCCGGACGCAGCGCCAGCAACTGGCCGCGCTCCTGCGCCAACCCCGCAATACTTTCACCCTTATCGGCGCTGCCTTTATCCTGGCTGCCTTCGCCATTCAATGGCTTAACGGCGATCAGCTATTTACCAACTCATCTCCTTCTTCTATCTCCTATCCACTATCCACTATCTTCTTTCTCATTGGTGGCCTGTTTGGCCTCTATTTCCCGGCCCGGTCCGGCTGGGCGGCCATGCGCAGCGGCCAGGGCTTAGATATGAACGTCCTGATGTGCCTGGCCGCGATTGGCGCCTTTGCCATCGGCGAGTACGGCGAGGCGGCGACTGTGATTGTGCTGTTCAGTTTGGGCGAGGCTTTGGAGGGTTATACCATGGAGCGCGCCCGCGACAGCATCCGCAGCCTAACGCAACTGGCCCCGGCAGAAGCGACAGTGCTCCAACCCTGCCTGGACTGCCAGGGCTGCCGTGGGCGGGAGCTGCCCGATGGCTCCGGCCCTTATGAGAGCGGTCCCTGCCCCTGGTGCGGCCTGCACGAGGAGCGTGTGCCCGTCGAGCGGCTGGCGGTGGGCGACCGGATTTTAGTCAAGCCGGGGGAGCGCATCCCGATGGATGGCCACGTTCTCACCGGCCAATCCGCTGTCAACCAGGCGCCCATCACCGGCGAGAGCGTGCCGGTTGAGAAAAGTCCGGGCGCAGAAGTTTTTGCCGGAACCATCAACGGCGACGGCCTGTTGGAGATTGAGGTTTCGCACTTGGCTGCCGATAACACGCTTTCCCGGCTGATCTACCTGGTGGAAGAGGCCCAAAGCCAGAAGACCCCCACCCAGCGCTTTGTAGACAGATTTGCCCGTATTTACACGCCGCTGGTGGTCGGAGGAGCGGTCCTGATGGCCGCCCTGCCGCCGTTATTGTTTGGTCAACCCTTCCTGGACACCGCCGCAGGTCATGGCTGGCTCTATCGAGCCTTGACCATGCTGGTCATTGCCTGTCCCTGTGCGCTGGTGATTGCCACGCCGGTGGCGGTTGTCAGCGCGATTGCGGCTGCGGCGCGGCGCGGCGTGTTGATCAAAGGCGGCGCTTATTTGGAGGCGTTAGGGCAAGTTACCACCGTGGCTTTTGACAAAACCGGCACGCTGACCCAGGGCCGCCCGCAGCTGGTCAGCCTGGCCTGTGTTGACCGCTGCTGCGTCGAGGCCCGCCAGCAGAACCTGATGGCCGCCTGTAATCACTGCGATGACATGCTGGCCCTTGCGGCCGCCGTCGAGCGCTACAGCACCCACCCTCTGGCGCACGCCATTACCACTGCTGCCGAAACCCGGGCCGTACCTCAACTGACCGCCACCGCCGTCGCCAGCCTGCCTGGCCAGGGTGTGCGAGGACAGGTAGGCGACCGGCTGGTTACTGTTGGGAGCCACAGTCTGCTTCATAGTGAGGCCGCTTGTCTGGCCGATTTTTGCCGGCTTGTCACCAGCGCTGAAGCCAACGGCCAAACTACTATGCTGGTCCGGGAAGATGAAGCTCTGCGCGGTTACTTGGCTGTCAGCGATCCGCCTCGCCAGGCCAGCCAGAGCACGATTACGGAGCTAAAGGAAACCGGGCTGGCCCGCACGGTGATGCTCACCGGTGATAACCCGACAGTCGCCAAAGCTATTGGTCAGCAGTTGGCTGTTGACGAAGTCCGGGCCAGCCTGATGCCTGCCGATAAAGTAACCGCCATCCGGGAGTTAATCGCTGCGCACGGCGATACTGTCGCCATGGTCGGCGACGGCGTCAACGACGCTCCCGCTCTGGCCGCGGCTACGGTCGGTATTGCCATGGGCGCGGGCGGCACCGCCCAGGCGCTCGAAACGGCCGATGTTGCCCTCATGGCCGACGATCTGAGCCAACTGCCTGGAGCCATCCGCCTGGGCCGGCGCGCTGTCCAAACGATCCGCTTCAATATCTGGTTTGCCCTCATCATCAAGGCGGTTTTCCTGCTGGCGGCCTTTTTTGGCGTCGCCACCCTCTGGATGGCCGTTTTCGCCGATATGGGCGCCTCACTGCTGGTCACGTTAAATGGCATGCGGCTGCTAAAAAACGACCGCTGATCATTCAATGTCATTCATTGATAGCATCCTGAGTAGGTTGAGCGAAGCGAAACCGTATCGAAGGATGCTGATTGGTCCCGCATTGTTGCCTGAGCCGCATCCTTCGATACGCGCTTCACTACGTTCCGCGCTACTCAGGCTGCTTTCTAGCCTTAACTTATTGACATTGACTAACCGTTGACAGCCGGCCGTAGAACTAAGCTGCGTGTTGCGTATTGCGTCGGGCGTGGATAAAATCTAGGGACGACGCCAGACGCAACACGTTTTTATTTATCGAATAGCTTTAACCCGGAGAAGCTTATCATGACCCAACTCGTCCGTACTGCCCTCATCGGCTGCGGGAAGATGGCCCAGTATCATCTAGAGCAAATGTTACAACAGTTGGACACTACCCAGGTCGCCGCGCTGTGCGATCCCAGCCCGGTGATGCTGGAGCAGGCCGTACAAAAATTCCATCAGGCCGGACTGGAACCGCCGCCAACGCGAACCTCGTTGGAGGCTACCCTGGCTGATTTTGGCGGCCAACTCGATGCTGCCTTTATCATCACCCCGCACGTCTATCATCACGACCAGACCATTGCCTGCCTGGAAGCCGGCCTGGATGTGCTGCTGGAAAAACCAATGGTCATCAATGCCGCCGAGGCGTGCAGTCTGATTGAGACCCGCGACCAGACCGGGCGCTTGTTGGTGGTCGCTTTCCAGGGCAGCCTCTCTCCGGAGATTCGCACGGCCGTCAACCTGCTCCGTTCCGGCGAATTGGGTTCGATTCTCAATATCAACGCGCTCGTTTGGCAAGATTGGCGAACGCTGACCGCCGGCACTTGGCGGCAGAATCCGGCGCTCTCCGGCGGCGGCTTTATGTTTGATACCGGCGCGCATATGCTCAACACCGTCGCCGATCTGGCCGGGGAGGATTTTGTGGAAGTGGCCGCCTGGTTCGACCGGCGCGATACTCCGGTAGATATTCTCGCCGCGGCGATGGGACGGCTCAAGTCGGGCAGCCTGGTGACACTCAATGCCTGCGGGGATGCTTCGTCCCCTTATGGTTCGGACGTGCGCGTTTTTTGCAGCAACGGCATCTTGCAGGTGGGTGTTTGGGGCGGCTATCTGCGGCGGCAGCGACCGGGCCGCCGCTTTTTACGCCGGGTCAAATGTCCTTCAACACTGGGAGTATGGCAGCAATTTCTGGCCGTCCGAGCCGGAGAGATGGAAAATCCTTGCCCGGCAGAGGTAGGGCTGCGCATGGTTCGCCTGTGGGATGCGCTCAAAGCTTCGGCGGAGTGGAACGGGTTGCCGGTACAGTGTGGGGAGGACCACTGAGGGCAAACTCCTTCCCAATGCAAAGCGTGCTTCTTCCCCCCTTTCTCTGTTAAAGGATCTCCTGCTGGGGCAGGCGGGGTCGAGATGGTCTGAGGAGGGCAGCCATGGTATTGGGCAACCGCTATCAAGTAGAAGAGACCCTGGGCCAGGGTGGGGCCGGCGTGGTTTATCGCGCCTTTGACCTGGAAATGCAGCGCCCGGTGGCGGTGAAAGCCCTGAACACGTCGCAGGTAGGGCCGGACCAGGGTGTTGAACGCTTGCGCCGCGAAGCTGCGCTGCTGAGCCGCCTGGCTCACCCGAATATTGTCGGCTGCTACGATTTGGGTGAAGAGGCCGGCCAGCCTTACCTGGTCCTGGAATACGTCGCCGGCTGCACTTTGCGCGACTTGATTGAAGCGCACGACGCGCCCTTTCCCCTCGAAACTGCCAATTACATTATCGGTGAAGTGCTGGCCGCGCTGAGTGCCGCCCATCAGGCGGGGGTGATCCACCGCGATTTGAAGCCGGAGAACATCATGCTGGCCGGTGTGGAGCCGGAAGCTGCCTTCGACCTCGACCTGGCTGCGCTGCGCCCGCAGGTGAAGGTGATGGACTTTGGCCTGGCTTACTTGAGCGGCGACGTACGTATCACCAGCGAGAATTTGGTTGCCGGGACGGCGCTCTACCTGGCCCCGGAAGCAGCTTTGGGACAAACCGCCGATGCCCGGGCCGACCTCTACGCCGTTGGCTTGATCTGGTATGAGCTGGTCGCCGGCCGGTTTCCCTTTCGCGGTCATGAGCCGCTGGTTGTCATTTCCCAACATTTGCATGCCACGCCAATTTCGCCGCGCTGGCATAACGCCGATGTGCCGCCGGCCCTGGCCTCGCTCATCCTCAAACTGCTGGCTAAAACCCCCGCCGATCGTTATCAAACAGCAGAAGCAGTTCTGACCGACCTGGAAAACATTCAGTCTAGCAGGGAGGTAGATCGGCCCCTGACTCACGCTTCGCTGCTTGAAGCGATTGCCCGCGGCAGGTTGGTCGGGCGCGAGGAAGAGATGGCCCGGCTGCGCAGTGCTGTCGAGACGATGGGCCACGGCACGGGCGGGGTTGTCTTTATCGAGGGTGAACCGGGTATTGGCAAAACGCGCCTGATTGGCGAAGTCGGTCTTTATGCTCGCCTGAAAGGCGCTCAGGTTTACACGGGTCACTGCTACGACGCCGATTTGACGTTACCCTACCAGCCTTTCATCGAGATTGTTAAAGATTACGTCCAGACCCATATCAAGCCTGGCTCGACGGGGCGCCTGCCCGTCAGCCTGGCAGCCGAACTGGTTAAACTGGCCCCCGGTTTGGAGGCTCACCTGGGCGTAGCTCCCGCCCCTGCTGAACTCTCGCCGGCTGAAGCCCGGTTGCGGCTCTTTGAAGCCGTGGCGGCCCTGCTCACCGGCGGGACTAATCCGCTCCTGCTCATTTTGGAGAACCTGCATTGGACCAGTCCACCTGACCTGGCTCTGTTGCATCACCTGGCCCAAGCCGGGCTGCGCCAGCGACGCCTGCTCCTGATTGTAACTTATCAGGGCAACCAGCCGCCAGTGGGCCAGACTCAGGCTTTAGCCAAGCTGCTGGCCCAACTCAAGCGCGCCGGTCTGGCGACTCACCTGCGGCTGTCGCCGCTATCGGCAGAGGGCATTACCACCCTGTTGGAAACGCTGCTTGAAGGGGAAGTGACGCCTGACTTTAGCCGGGCTATCTTCGCGGCGACGGAAGGCAATCCTTTTTTTGTCGAAGAAATTTTGAAGACCCTGGTTGAAGAGGGGCGCATCTTCCGCGACCCGGCCCGCGGCCGCTGGGCCGGGATCAACCTGGACCGCCTGGAAATCCCGGCCAGCCTTAAGGACGTGATGAGCCAGCGCTTTGCCAGGCTGAGCCGGACCCAGCATCATCTCTTAAGTCTGGCTGCCCTGTTGGGCCGGCAGTTCCGGGTTGATGCCCTTTCAGTCTGTGCCGAAACTGGCGAGGATGAGATCATCAAAGCCCTGGAAAAGGGAGTTAGGATGCAGCTTATTCGTCGGGTGCAGCCCGCTGGAGGCGGCAGCGACTCAGAAGTTTATGCTTTTGAACATGCCTTGATCCGGCAAACTTTAGCTGAGAGCCTGAACGCCCGGCAGCGGCTGCGTTTACACCGGCAGATTGGCCAGGCCCTGGAGGAATTGAATCAGAGCCGCTCCCAACCCGTCGCTCCGCCTGATGAACTGGCTTATCATTTCAGTCTGGCCGGCGGTGACGATACTGAAAAGGCCATTAGCTACAACTTGATTGCCGCTGACAATGCGCTCCGGGTGCATGCCAGCGAGGTGGCGGTCAAGCACTATCAGTTCATTTTAGAACTGTTGGCCACCGACCAAGATGTTGCTCGGCGAGCCTGGGTGTTGGAGCAGTTGGGTGACCTCTATTTTCACCACACGCGACAAATTGTGGATGCCGTCGCTGCTTATGAGGGGGCTATCCAATTATGGCAGGCAGTCCCCGAACCCGATACCGCCACGCTGATCCGTTTGTATTTGCACATGGGCGAGATAGCCCGCCACTGGCCCGGCCGGGTCGAAAAGCTGGATACCTACCTGGCTGAAGCCCTGGGCCTGCTCGACCGGGACCCGGCCCAGACTGAAAGCTTTAAGCGGGC
This sequence comes from Anaerolineales bacterium, assembly GCA_015075185.1. Classification (GTDB taxonomy): domain Bacteria; phylum Chloroflexota; class Anaerolineae; order 4572-78; family J111; genus DSQQ01. Next base: position 1,031,664 of record JABTUW010000002.1, read on the forward strand.
ACGGCTGCTGGCCGCGATGGCTTTTAACCTCCAGCAATCGGCGGGACAGCCGGACGACGAGGCGGCACTGCACCTGGCTCAGACTGCGGCCGGCCTGGCGGCGCAACTGGCTGCGGCGGACGAAGAAGCCATGGCCCTTGATGCGCTGCAAAGAATTTACCGCAGCCGGGGCGACCTGGCCGCCGCTCACGAGATAGACCGCCGCCGCCTGGCGTTGATTCCCCGCCTGATGGATTCGGCTGAAGCCGTCGAGGCCAACCTGGCCGCCAGCCAGATGGGCTGGGAAACAGGCGATCTGGCGGCGGCAACTCAATTTTGCCTGGAGGCATTAGCCACAGCCAGACGTACCGATAACATCGGTGGACAGTGGGAGGCGCTCCGCCGCCTGGTGATGCTTCATTTGCAGTGGGGCAAACTGGCTGCGGCGGTCACTTATGCCAGTCAAGGCGTGGCCCTGGGGCCTCGGGCCGGCTTGCTTGAGTTTGGCGAGCCGGTTGAAGCTCTCTTTCGCACCCACCTGGCCCTCCTTTACAGCTTGCAGGGACAGGCCGAAGCGGCGGCGCATGAATTGGCCGAACTAAACGTGCTCTATCCTATCCCCGAAGCGCCGCCGTACCGGTTTGCGTTGGGCTGGCTGCACTATGAAGTTGAAGCCTGGGATGAGGCCATGCTCAATCTGGACGGCAGCCAGGCCTTTCCGACCCCCTTTCTGCCCGGCCGCTTCGACCGGCTGCTGCTGTTCGAAGTATACAGCCATTTGGGTGATGAGTTTGCCCTGGCCGAACTTGGGCCAGAGATCGAGGCTGAGGCGCGCCGTTGGCATTTGCCCTATCTCCTGGCGATTCTAAATCGGGGTTACGGCGCTTTTTACACCGAACAAGGCGACTGGGCGCAGGCCGAAACCGCCCTTCAACGCGCTTTGGACATTACTCGCGGCAAGACCTTGTGGTACCAGGATGCCCGCACCTGGCTTGACTATGGCCGCATGCTGGTCCGGCGCAACCAGCCCGGCGACGCCGACATGGCCCGTGACTTTTTGAGCGAGGCGCAGAACATGTTCGTCACCTTCGGCGCGCACGCCCTGGCGGAGAAGGCCTGGGTTGAGGGGGTCCGGTTGGGGGAGTAGAGGTGCGAGAGGTGGAAATGCCGCATAATCGGACGATACTTAACAACTTTCCCCCCAACACCCCTCTCCCCCCTCCCTGGAAAACCTTCATTAGGGGCAGTGGCTCGCTACAATTTACCGGCGACAGCCTGCGCCTGGTCAATACCGACACCGTTGCCGCGCAGTACACTGACGCCCAGATTGACGATTATCAAGAGCTGGCTCGCCGCGATTTCCGGTGGCGGCCTCCCTTACAAATGACGGTGCGGGCGCGTTTCTCCCACCCTGCCGGAGAGCTAAAGGGCACCGCCGGTTTCGGCTTCTGGAACGACCCCTTTATGATGACCGGCTGGCGCTGGCCGGCGCTGCCGCGGGTCATCTGGTTTTTCTACAGTTCTCCCCCTTCCAACATGAAGCTCGACCTGAACACACCCGGCCCCGGCTGGAAAGCCGGCACGTTGGATGCGCTGCGCTGGCCCTTTTTTGCCCTCCTGCCGGCCGCGCCGCTGGCCGTGCCTTTGATGAACATCGGCCCGCTCTGCCGCACCTTTTGGCCGATTGGGCAAAAAGCGATCAATGTCAGTGAAGCTCTTGTACCCGTAGAAATGACCGAGTGGTATACTTATGTCATTGACTGGCAGCCAAAAACCGCCCACTTTAGCGTGGACGGCCAAACCATCCTCGACTGCTCAACATCTCCGTGCGGGCCATTAGGCTTTGTATTGTGGTTAGATAATCAATATATGGTGGCAACGCCGTGGGGGAGTTTTAAATACGGTCTATTGGCTGCGCCGGGGCAACAATGGTTAGAGGTTAACCAATTGATAATTGAAAGTTGACCATTGATTATTGGTAATTTACTTCACTTTCAGGGCGACCAGAGTCACATCGTCCTGCAGGGGATAGCCGTCAGCCCACTCGTCGCTGATGGTGCTGACTCGGTCTAAGATTTGCTCGGCGGTCAGGCAGGCAACATCGAACTGCTGGAGGGCCTGTTTGAGCTGCTTAAACCCCAGCAACTCGCGGCGCGAATTAAACGTTTCAGGCAAACCATCCGACATCAGGAGGATACCCTCACCGGGCTTAAGGGTAAATTCGGTCAAGGTATAATAAGTTTGTTCAGTGACGCCAAGCGGTAAGCCGGAGATCATTACTTCTTCGGCCAGGCCGCCGGGACGCAGGATATAGATGGGAGGAATCCCGCCGCCGCTGGCCCGGACCGTGACCTTGCCGTTCTGCATGGGTGAGATTTCCAGGAGCATGAGCGACATGTTGAGCTGCCGGCCCAGGTCAATGCGGGTCAGGACGCGGTTAATTTTTTTAACCGTGGCCGTTGGCTCGGCCTCCTCGGTGGCCAGGAGGGAGGCCTTGGTCATTGCCACCATCAAGCCCGAACTAACCCCGTGACCGGTGGCATCGCCAATGGCTATAAACAATTTTCCATCACCCCGTGGGAAAAAGTCGTAATAATCGCCGCCCACTTCAGAAGCAGTTTTCTGGCAGGCTGCAATCTCCAGATGAGGTAGTAGCGGCGGCGCCGTCGGCAGCATTAAAAGCTGAATCTGGCGAGCCTGTTCCAGTTCATCCGATTTGCGCCGGTTTTCGAGATCAAGCTGATGGGTATAGGCCTCCTGCTGGTCGCGCAGCCATTTCTTTTCCAACGAGGCGTTGATCCGAGCTTTCAACAGCACCGGGTTGAACGGTTTGGGCAGGTAATCGTCGGCCCCCAGTTCAATACAGCGGACCACGCTCTCGATCTCATCCACGGCCGTAATCATGATGACGGGGAGATGCCGCAGGTGATGATCAGCCTTTAAGAACTCCAGCACCTCATAGCCGTTCATCTCCGGCATCATAATATCGAGCAGCACCAAATCAAACTTGCGCGACTCGATTATAGCCAGGGCTTCGCGGCCGTTCGTAGCAATTTCAACCCGGTGGCCCTGCCGCTGCAAGCGGCGCGACAGCATGTCACGATTCATCTCGTTGTCGTCAACCACCAGTACCAGGCCACGCCGGGGGGTCTGTTCGGTTGCTGAGTCAGAAGTTGCTGGATCGGCCACTCCCTTACGCTCCCTTTGCTCCTCGAAGGTCGTACTCACCATAAGGACTCTTGAGTTTACCCACGCCTCACGATCTGGCAAATTTTCAATTTAATAAAGCTTCAATTTTGCTCAAGAGGCGTTGAAATTCGACCGGCTTGGTTTCATATTCATCGCAGCCAGCTTCTAACGCCTTCTCCCGGTCGCCTGCCATGGCGTGGGCGGTCAGGGCAATGATGGGAATGGCGCAGGTGTCGGCGCTGGTCTTGAGCTGGCGGCTCGCCTCCCAACCGTCCAGCACCGGCAAACTCATATCCATCAAGATCAAATCGGGCCTTTGTTGCTGGGCCAGACTCAAACCTTCAGCGCCATCAACGGCAATGATAACCTGGTAACCTTTGCGGGTGAGGCGGCGGGATAACATATCGCGGTTCGTTTCGTTGTCTTCAACCAGAAGTATCTTAACCATCATTTTCTATCCGTTCTCCGACTGTCGGGAGACAAACGGTGAAAGTTGAGCCTTGCCCTGGCTCACTCTGCACCGTAATCTCCCCCCCCATCGTCTGGCAAAGCCGGTGGCTCAACGCCAGCCCCAACCCCACGCCGCCATACTTGCGGGTTGTTGAAAGATCAGCCTGGGTAAAAGCTTGAAAAAGATGCTGCACCTGAGCCGGAGGTATACCAATGCCGGTGTCTTTCACGCAAAAGATAATTTGGGCGGGGGCGCTGGGGAGTAATTCACCCCCGCTCCCCTGCCCCTCTGCTCCTCTGCCCTCGGCTATCCCCCCTTCAACCGTTAACGTAATTGTGCCTTGCTCCGTAAACTTGGCGGCGTTAGCCAATAAATTCATCAAGATCTGCCGCAGCCTGACCGGGTCGGCGTACATTGAACCCAGGTTGTCAGCGCAATAGACCTCCAATGTATTTCCATTGGACTGGACCAACGGTTTGGCCCGGGCCGCGACGGTCTCAACAAAGGCGCTGACCTCAAAGCTCTCCGGGTAAAGCTCCATTTCGTTAGCTTCAAATTTAGTAAGATCAAGCAGATCATTGATGATCTGCAGCAGATGGGTCGCCGCTTTACTGATTTTCTGCAAATCAGGGATAAGTTCCGCCTGCCCCGTGTCCTCAGCCTCTTCGACCAACAGCCCGCTGTAACCGATGATAGCGTTAAGCGGTGTCCTGAGTTCGTGGCTGATATTGGTCAAAAATTGGCTCTTGGCCAGGCTGGCGGCCTCAGCGGCTTCTTTGGCCTTTTGCAGCGTTTCTTCGACCCGCTTGTGCTGGCTAATATCCCTGACAACAGTTTGGACAGCCGGTCTGCCACCGTAGGTGATGGGCGTCGCCGCCACCTCGACATCAATAATTTGCCCATCAAGACGGATGTACTTCTGCTCCAGCAGGTTAACCTGCTCCCGTGCTTCCTGGGTTTGGCGAACACGGCTGGCGACTACCGCGCGATAATCGGGGTGGACTATGTCCAGAATAGGCCGGCCGACCAGGTCGGCGGTGGTTTTGGCTGCCAGCAGATGCAGCCCGGCCGGGTTGACGTAGACAAAGCGACCCTCGCTTTGGACGGCGATCATTTCCGGGGAGAGTTCGATCAAGCGGCGATAGCGCTCTTCGCTCTCCTGGAGCGCCTCGACGGCTCGCTGCCGCTCAACCAACTCCTGCTGGGCAGCCGTATACAGCCGGGCATTGTCCAGGGCTATCGAGGCCAGTTGAGCAAAACCGCTCAATAGTTCGATTTCAGGCTGGCTGAACTTCCGCTGCGACCCCGGCGCAGAAGCTACTCCCAGGACACCCAATACCTGCCCGCCGGAGGTTAGGGGTAAGCCTACCGCCGCCCCGACAACATTGTAACCAAATTTTGCGGCGCGTTCAGGCCATGTATCGTAATCGTCTACCACGACAAGCTGGCCGGTCTGCCACACCCGCCCGGTTAAGCCTTCGCCAAATTCGGACCTGTAGCCAATCTGCTGGCTGAACAAGCCAATGCCAACCTTGATGGTTACCCCTTTCTGGTCAGGCTCAACCAGGCTAACATAGCCGTGCTCCGTATCCAGCAGTTGGGCGGCGCGCGTAACGATAGCTTGCAGCAAGTCCGCCAGCTCCAGCCGCTTCATCAGGGCCAGGGTGGTCTCATGCAAAGCGTTCAGATATTCGTTTTGTTGACGTAAATCCCGATCTATCTGTTTGCGCCCGGCCACTGCCGTTACCTCACTTCACCTAACCGGCCTCCCTTTTCGCCACCTGCAAAGAAGCGGCCACCAGGCTGCGCACCTGCTCCAGCAGTTCTTCCCGGCTGTACGCTCCCTTCTGCAAAACCTGGATAACGGACCCGTTGAGCCGCTGCCGTTCCGCTTCGGTCAGGTTCATCGCCGTGATAACTACAATTGGGATCTTTTGCGCCTCCGGCCTTTGGCGTAGTTCGGCGATGAACTGAAAACCATCCATCTCCGGCATCATCAAATCCAGCAGAATGAGTTCCGGGCGGCACTCGGCCACTCGTTCCAACGCTACCCGGCCATTCTCCGCTTCGGCCACGCTCCAGCCTGCTTTTTCCAGCATCCGGCGCATCATCTCGCGGGCAACTTCGTCATCCTCGACCAGCAAGACCGAACATTCCGGCACATCGCAGCGATACTTGCTGAGCACCGCCGCCAGACGGTCCCGCTCAATCGGCTTGGTTAAGTAGTCCGACGCCCCCAGCGCGTACCCCAGGTTCTTATCGTTCATCATCGTCAGCATCACCACCGGAATATCGGCTACCGCGGGGTCAGCTTTCAGCGCCGTTAGTACGGCCCAGCCATCCAGGCCGGGCATCATCACATCCAGGGTGATCGCTGCCGGGTGCAGTTCTTTGGCCAAACGCAAACCGGCCTCACCGCTGGCCGCTGTTTCGACTTGAAAGCCTTCTTTCTGTAAAAATCGCTCCATCAGGTCACGCACCGACGGATCGTCGTCAATCACCAAAACCACATCTCTACCGCCGGAAAGCGCGCTGGCCGGAGTTAAGGCCGGGGTGGAGTCAACCGGGGGTGTGACCGGTTCCCTGGACACCTGCACCGGCAGCCGGACAGTGAAGGTCGAGCCGTGGCCCACTTTGCTCTCCACTGAAATATCGCCGCCCATCATCTGGCAAAAGTGGCGGCTAATCGCCAGGCCCAGGCCCGTTCCGCCATACTTGCGCGTCGTCGAGGCGTCGGCCTGGCTAAATTCCTGAAACAGCTTGTCTAGCTGCTCCGGCGTCATGCCGATGCCGGTATCGGACACCTTGAAAAGGATGAAGGATGAGGGATGAAGGATGAAGGTATCATTTACGGAGGAATCAATCATCCTTTCGCCTTCCGCCTTCATCCTTTCTACAGTGAGGGTGATCTGGCCGCGCTCGGTAAATTTGCTGGCGTTGCTCAAGAGGTTAAAGATGATCTGGCGGACTTTGGTTAGGTCGGCATACATGCTCCCCAAAGGCTCACTGCCCTCAATTACCAGCGTATTCTTATTCTTTTGAATGAGTGGTTGAATGGTGGTGACGACGTCTTTGATCATCGTCGCCAGGTCAAAGTTTTCCAGGTAGAGGTCCATCCGGCCGGCCTCGATCTTGGACAGATCCAGAATATCGCTGATAAGGGACAAAAGATGTTTGCCGGCCGCATTGATCTTTTGCAAATCAGGCACAAACTCGGCCTGGCCCAAATCCTCGGCCTCTTCCTGCAACATCTCACTGTAGCCGATAATCGCATTCAGCGGGGTGCGCAGTTCATGGCTCATATTGGCCAGAAAGACCGATTTGGCCCGGCTGGCCTCGAGGGCCTGGTCGCGGGCCAGGGCCAGCTCTGCAGCGGCGCGTTTGCGTTCGGTAATATCGCGCACAATGCCGATGAAATATTGATGCTCACCCAGATGCATGTGGCTGATGGACAACTCCAGTGGGAAGTGGGCTCCATCTTTACGGCGGCCAACCCCCTCGACCTCCTGCCCGCCGGTGACCTTGACGTGTTCGTGCGGCCTTCGGTCGCTGAACAGAGGGTCCGCGGCCTGGATTTGAGCGGTTTCCGGGATGAGCAGTTCGATATTTTGGCCAATCACTTCGGCGGCCTGGTAGCCAAAAATCCGCTCCGCCGCCGGGTTAAAAGACTCGATGACATATTCTTCGTTGGTGGTAATAATGCCGTCGGCGGCATTATCCAGCACCGCCTGGCGTTGGGCGCTGGCTAAAACCAGGGCCGTGGCGATTTGATTGAATGAGATGGCCACCTGGCCCAACTCATCGCGGTTATCCAGAGTGACCCCCTCATTCATCTCGCCGCGGACCATACGTTGGGACGCCTCGTCCAGGCTGGATACGGTGCGCATCACCGCCAGATAGAAGCCGCCCCACAGATAGGCAACGGCCAGCAAAACCAGCAGCGTCACGACAATGACCAGATTTTTCTGGCGGACAAAACTATCAATCCGCGTCTGGAGCAACCCATCCAACTCGACGATGGTTTGATCCCACAAGCGAAAACCCGCGCGCAGGGCGCTGGCAGCCGACGTACGGTAGGTGACCGGCGCCACGGTGATCGTCTCGGCGTGGATAATCTCCTGGTCAAGGGTCTGCAAAAACATTTCGGTGGCCGTAACGGAGGCCTGGAGGGGGGTTTGCAGGACCGGTTCCAAATTCTCGGCCGCATTGTTTTCAAAGGCCACGGCTAAACCGTTTTGGGTCGCCCGGCTGTTAGAGCGAACCAGGCCGCCCAAAACAATAATCCGCACTTTTTCTTCGAGGGAAAGCTGTTTTTCCAGGACGGCCCGCTCGCCCAGAAAGCGGGTCTGGGCCAGTAAATCCTGACCTTCGGGCAGTTTGAGCAGCACGGCATCCATCAGATAATGAGTTTCCAGATAGGGGTCAAGGATGAGGTTAGAGGTATCACCGACGCGGGAGAAGAGGGCGCGAATTTCACCGATGAATTGGTTGTGTAGCTCTTCACTCACGGCCACATTTCGGCTGAGCAGGTCGGCTTTAAGGTTCTGCCAGCTCTCCTGGAGCTTATTGAATTGTTCAGCAGTTTCCAGGGTAGGGCCGAGTTTTTGCTGGACAGAGGCCAGCGCCGCAAAATCCTGGTCAATTTTGGCTTGATTGCTCAGAAGCTGCGCTTTCAGCGAGGCATCGCCGTGAAGGTAGGTGTCGGCCAGCATTTTATTTTCTAAAGTGTGCTCAAGCAGGCCGCGCAGCGGGCGTAAGTAACTGTTGCCGTAGATCTCTTTTTGGGCAAATTCGATCCGGGAATTGATTTCTCCGATGAGCAGGGTCATTACCAGGGCCAGGGGCAATACAAACAGCAGGCTAATCAGGATAAACTTTTGAGGGTATTTCAGGCGATTCATCAGTGAGATCGCCGGAGAGAATAACATCTTCATAGATTTTTAAATTCCTTAAGGCCATGACTGTGGCTGACGTCCTATCATGAGCCGGTTAGGACGAATCCACGATAGCAGAAGAAAATATGAATTAGACCTGGAAACGGTTGGAAAATGGTTAGAAAAGGGTAGCTGGGCTGATCCCTTTTCCAAAATTGTTCCTTACTCGTTATTACTTAGGTGACTGGCACTTTCCAAGTGCCAGTCACCTTTAGCCTAACTTACTCTTTAAAAATTTCAAGACGGCTGCTTTCCGTTTTTTGCAGGATGTTGAGATAGTTATCAGGTTGGGCCATAAATTCAGAAAAAGCATTCAAACCGGCTTCGGCCATGGGTGGGGGCGTCGCCAGATCATAATTAAAGGCAAAGGTATCGGCCTGGACAACATCTTTCAAAACACGCTGGATCAGAGGATCATAAATGTTTGGATCTACCTTGATACTGGGCGGCAGCGCTCCCTGTCCCTGAGTCCAGATGATTTGAGGTTCAGGCGTGGCTAAAAAAGCCAGAAACTGGTGTGCCGCCCCAGGATGCAGCGCACCTTTGGCCATCACAAACCCATCAATAGGCCCCAAAGCGGTCATGGGAACACCTTGGTCTATGCTGGGAAAGGCAAAATAATTATAGTCCTTCTCCGGTGCTAAGCCCAAATCACTTTTGTAGTAACCGGTAATCCAGGTGCCCATCAGGGTCATCGCGGCCCGGCCCTGGGCGACGGCTTCGGCGGCCTCGACCCAATCATAAGCGTTGGCATCGGGGTAAAAATAACCAGCGTCAATCATCTCTTGCCACAATTCCATTACCCGGACCACTTCGGGGTCAGTATAGGGCCTTTTACCCGCCATCAACTCCGCTCGATACGCCGGTCCGGCCGTCCGCAACAGCAAATAATCAAACCAGAATTGAGCCGGCCAGCGCTCCCGTGAGCCTAACGCAAAAGCGGGAATGCCGGCCTGTTTAAACTTGGCTGCTACATTTTTTAAATCCGCCCATGTTGCCGGAGGAGCAGCGCCGACTGTGTCAAAAAGCTGTGTATTATAAAAGCAAGCCACATAATGATAGCCGATGGGAATAAAGTATTTCTGATCGTTGTAAGTCGCTCCGGCCGCAATAGCGGGGGGAAATACTTGATCCAGGTTATTCCTGGCCCACAAATCATCAACGGGTTGCAAATACCCCTCATCTACAATGAACTGCGTCCGCGCCCCGGCCCAGTAAGAAAACACGTCCGGTTGATTGTCGCCGGCCAACAGGGCCGGGATGACCACTTTGTAAGCCTCGTGATCCATCGGGTTACGCAGCGGTTCGACAGCCGGATGGGTCTGATGAAACAGGGCAATCACCTCATTCATAGATTTCCGGCCCAAGGCGTCGTTAAAGTAATGAAAGATACTCAGGCGAGGTTCTTCTGTTGGCTGAGTCGTTGCGTCGCCTGCTTCACGGGCGCCGGTTTCTGAAGGAGCGGGTGTTTCGGGCAGGTTTTGCGGCGAGGAGGTCGTGCAGCCTGACATACCCGCATTCAAGATTATAAGCAAGATCAAAAAATTTTTTACGCCCTGAGTTAAAAGTAAGGTTTTCACATTCGGGATAAGTTGATAAAAGGTAACAGAACCTAGGTCTTGGACGTGACGGCTTCACTTTTAGGTTCAAGCACTGTTATCGGCAGCCAGATGGTGAAGGTGGAACCTCGGCCTGGGTTACTTTCGACGGTAATGTCTCCCCCTAACAGTTGGCAAAAACGGCGGCTAATCGCCAGGCCCAAACCAGTGCCGCCATATCTGCGAGTGGTTGAGGCGTCGGCCTGGGTAAAAGGCTGGAAAATATGTTCCATTTGGTCAGGAGTCATGCCAATACCGGTATCAGATACCTTGAATAGAATACAGGAGGTAGCTGGCAGCCGGAGCGGCGTAGAATCAATTTTACTTCTCCGTACTTGTTCGGGCCGGGCCGGGGTTGAACTCTCCGGGTGGTCCGACGGAAATGAGCCATCTTCAGTCTGCCGCTGGACAGCTCCGTTTTCATCTTGCCATTCAACCGCCAGGGTGATGGTTCCATGCTGGGTAAACTTGGCGGCATTGCTGAGCAAATTGATCAGCATCTGGCGAACTTTGGTCAGGTCAGAACGCATGACGCCCATATTATCGGCGCAGTGAACGACCAGCGTGTTGCCATTTTGTTCTACCAGCGGCTGCACTGTGGTGACGATGTCCTCGACCAGACTGGAAATGTCAAAGGTTTCCAGGTAGAGACTCATTTTGCCAGCCTCAATTTTGGAAAGGTCAAGAATCTCTCGGATGAGCGCCAGCAAATGCTTGCCGGCCGTGCTGATTTTCTGGAGGTCCGGGATAAATTCCCGCCGGCCCGACTCTTCTGCTTCTTCGCGCAGCATCTCGCTGTAGCCGATGATGGCATTGAGGGGGGTGCGTAATTCGTGGCTCATATTGGCTAAAAACTGGCTCTTGGCCAGATTGGCCGCTTCGGCGGCTTCCTTGGCCTTTTGCAGCTCGGCCTCGACCCGCTTACGCTCGGTAATATCGGTAGATACGCCAATAACGCCGTTGATTTCACCATTCTGGTCGTAGACCGGCCCATACCAGCTTTCAAAGGCTAACCCCTGAACCTCGACGGTGGTATAAAAAGCATTGCCCGCCAAGGCGTGGCGCACAAGTTCTAAAACTTCGGGAGCGTCACGATATACCTCGAAAACCGACTGGCCCACTACCTGACCGGGTTTGAGCCCGAGTGCCTCCAGCCCCTTGCCCTCAGACAAGGTAAAACGACCCTCCTTATCCAGGGCGTATAACACGATTGGGGCATTGGAAACCACCGTCCGCAAGCGCTCTTCCAGGCTTTCATAGAGCGTCCGCAACTGCTCGGTCATTTGGTTAAATGCGTGGCCCAGGGCGCCCAGTTCATCTTCCCGCGCCACCGGTGTGGTCAAGGCCAAATCGCCGGCGGCGACTTGGCTGGCCGTCTGGGCCAGGGCCAGAATAGGCCGGGTTATCTGGCGGGCCAACAGAAAAACCCCCATCGCCAGGATGCCGGCCGAGATCAATCCAACCAGCAGGATGGTTTGGGCCAACTGCTGGGCCGGGGCAAAGGCTTCATCCTGCCGCATTTCGGCCAGCAGCGCCACGTCTCGCTCATCCAGCCAGCGATAAACGCCGATGACCGGCGTCCCTTCATAATTGGAGTAAAGCCCCACGCCGTCGGTCCCCGCGACCGCGGCATCAATGCCCTCGGTATGTAACCCCTGGGGAAATTCAACATGCTGGCTCCTGAAGCGGGCCTCGGAAATAAACATGTGATTTTTATCTACCAGGTAGGTTTCGCCGCTCTCCCCCAACCCGGTCCGATTCAAAATAATACGGTTCATTCTTTCCAGGTACAGATGAGCGGCCAGGAGGCCCAAGCGCTGCCCGCTCTCGCCAAAAAACGGCACGACAATGGTCATGGCTGGTTTGCCGGTAGCCGGCGAGGTGTACACATTTTGCACAAAGTTACTGGCTGGGAACATTAACTCCTGGCCGCGGATAAAATAGTTTTCGGCGGATTGGTCTGCGCCGGTATTATTTTTATGGGTCGAGATAATCACCCGGCCGTTTTGGTCGAGAATGAAAAGCTCTTGCAGGCCCGGTTTGTCGGCAATGATCGAAGTTAAATATTGGAAGAGGTCGGCAGAGGCAACCTGATAAGCTGTATCTGTCTGGGCGTGATTGAAAAGCGCTTCCCCTTGACTCTGAACCCGTGGAATTTGGGCAATAAAAAGCACATCCCGGAGTTGATCGTTGACCCAGCGGTTCAACTCATCTTCCTTAAACGTCGCCACCTCACTGAGCCGTTCAAAAACCGACGTCTTCAACGCCTCTCTGGCTTGAATGAAAGCCGCTAGGCCAACCAGGCCAACCGTTGCCAGCGACAACAACAAAAAGTAGCTGACCAGCCGCGCCAACAGGCTTTTTTTCCAGAATTTCATCGTTTATCTCTGGAGGTTAGAACACAAGAACTTACGCGGGAATAAATATTATTTGGAAGAATGGAGGGTTGGAAGGCTGGAAAATCTTCGATCCGAGAGCCAAAGCCCTCCAGGGTAGAGCACCAATCTTCCATATCTTCCAGGCTTCCACCTTATCAGAGCAGTAGACCAATGTGTGAACCAATTATAACAAGACTCCGGCGGAATGACAATGCAGTATAGATTTCGATAATCCATTAAAAAGAAAGACCCCGGCTCAGCCAGGGTCTTTTCAAGTATGACAAATTTTAACTAACCAACCTGAGTTCGACATTTCTGCCAAAATAGACAAGGATTTACAGGATTGACAAGATTTTTGACCGTTTTTATCCTGTAAATCTTGCCGTAGGTCCTGTCGAGAAATAAAAACTCCCCTGAACTGAGGTTAACCGATAATCGTCCGGCTTTGCTCGTGCATATAGAGGGCCAGGGTGTAGAGGCCGCCAATCCCTTTGCCGCTGGAACCGCTGCCCTTCCAGCCGCCAAAGACCTGAATGCCGGGCCATGCGCCGGTGGTGGCCCCGGCCGCCCGGTTAGAATAGGTGGTGCCGGCCTGAATATTGTCGAAGAACCACTCCACTTCTTTTTCGTCCTCGCCAAAGAAACCCGCCGTCAGCCCGTAGTCGGTATTATTCGCTTTCTGCATGGCCTCGTCCAGCGTTTTGACTTTGGTGATGTGTAGAATCGGTAAAAACAGCTCTTGCTTGACCAGTTCATGATCTTCCGGTAGCCCTTCCACAATGGCCGGTTCGACAAAGTAGCCTTTGGCAAAATCGCCCTCGGTCAGCACGTTGCCGCCGACCAGCACCTGTCCATCGGCCCTGGCCTTTTTTATATAGCGCTGGTAATCCTCAAACGCGCTCTTATTAATCACCGTCCCCATATACGTGTCGCGCGCGGTCGGATCGCCGATCTTAATCTTCCGAGTCAATTCGGCTAACTTGGCCTTGAACGGTTCATACACCTCTTCCTGCACGTAAACCCGCGAGCAGGCCGAACATTTCTGCCCATCCAACCCAAAGGCCGAGCGCATCACCCCCATGGCCGCCTTGTTGATGTCGGCGGTTTTGGAGACAATGGTCGGGTTTTTGCCGCCCATTTCGATAATCGCCGGGCGCGGATAGCGGCCATGCACGGCCCTGGTAATGACTTTCATGCCCACGTCATACGAGCCGGTAAAGGTCCAGCCGTCCACGCCGGGGTTGTCCTGCAACTCCTGGCCCACCGTCCGGCCCGGCCCGCTGACGTAGTTAAATACCCCTGGCGGCAGCCCCGCCTCGGCGAAGAGTTCGGCCGTTTTCCAGCCGGTGTAAGCCGTATCCGAGGCCCCCTTGAAGATGACCGTATTGCCCGTGACCAGCGCTGCGGCAATCGGCGCGGCGGAGAGGGCCATCGGGAAATTGAAGGGCGAGATGACGACCCAGACCCCATACGGGCGCAGCACGCTGATATTTTTCTCCTTGGGGTCGTCTGGATTCAACTTGCCCAACTCGTTGACAAAGCCCCGGTTCTTCTCCATCGAGTCGGCGTAATAGCGCAGCAAATCAGCCGACTCTTCGACCTCGCCCAGCGCCTCCAGCCGGTTCTTGCCCACTTCCAGGATCATCAGCGCACTCAACTCCAGGCTGTTGGCGCTGATTCGTTCGGCAATTTCGCGCAGCTTGGCGACCCGCTCTTGCCACGGCGTTTTGCGCCACTTTTCAAAAGCAGCTCTGGCTGCCGCAATGGCGGCCTGGGCATGCGCTTTGGCGCCCTGCTGGGCTGTACAGAGCAGCAGGTCCGTATTGATCGGGCTGTAATCTTTAAACTTCTCGTCTGCGTAAACTTTCTCCCCATCAATAAACATGGGGATTTCCACCCCCAGCCAGTTCGCCTTCACCTTGGCAATCGCTTCATCAAAGGCCGACTGCAACTCCTCATTGTCAGCCGACATGGTCGCGTAAGTTATTTTCTGCATATGTGCATCCTCCGTATATACATAAGTTTAGAATAAGCACAGAACTATATCTTTAATCTAGCACCGACTGGCAATTTTGCCAACATAAAGGCGTATAGAAAATGCAGCCGCTAACCGTAACTCGGTAAAATCTAGCAGCGGTTGACTGGGGCAAGCTCGGCCCTGCTTCAATGAATACCCCCAATTTGTGGGGTGCAAGGCTGACCGGAATGATGCTACAATGTATCTTGAGTGGTGAGAGGGAATAACCATTGTAGACGTTCCTTTTGATGTAGTTTGATGTTGGGGAGAAGCCTACCTTTGTTTGGGTAGGCTTTTTCTTTAAGGTGGTGCCGGCATGATCTGTGTCTACTGCGACCTGTGGGGCGAGCAGCTCGTTGAGGCCCCCGACGGGCTGCCCCAGTACAACTATTGGCTCAAGTGGCAGCGGTGTGGAAAAGTGGTGTACGTGGCTCCCCAGTACGTGCCGTTTTCCAACAGGCCGGCAGGGGCGAGCCAGGCAACGCCGACCCGAACATGCCACCGCTTTAATTATCTCACCCAACGCTGGGAAATCGAGATTATCTGAACAGATCGGGTATTAACCTGAAAGGGGCAAGAACATCACGAGAGGGCTGGCTACTATCTTCTTCCCCAATCCTTCAATATCTCCCGTGCCGCGTTGTAGCCGGGCAGGCCGGTCACACCGCCGCCGGTATGAGACCCTGCGCCGCACAGGTACAAGCCTTGAATGGGCGCACGATACTGGGCATAGCCGGGTACGGGCCGCATGTACAAAAATTGATCGAGAGTCATCTCGCCGTGGCTGGGATTGCCTTCCGGTAGGCCGTAAATTATTTCCAGGTCCAGCGGGGTCAAGACTCTGCTGTCCAAAACCATCTCTTTGAGGTTGGGCGTGTACTCGGCCAGGGTGTTGATGACCACCTCTCCGAGCGCCTCGCGGCACTCTTCCCAACTGCCTTCCTGCAGGTGATAGGGCGCGTATTGCATGTAAATTGACATGACATGCTGGCCCGCTGGAGCCAGGCTGGGATCAGCCAGGGAGGGAATGGTTACATCCAGGTAGGGCCGGCGGGCAAATTGGCCGTACTTGGCCGCGTCGAAGGCTTTTTCCAGATAGTCGAGGCTGGGGGCAATCCGTACATACCCCCGCAGATATTGAGCGGGGTCATGGTTGTCGAGAGCTGTGAATTCAGGCAGTTCCTTCAACGCCAGATGCACCCGCGCCCCGGAGCCGCGATACTTGATATTCTGCACCTGCCTGACAAAGAACGGATCAAGCACCTGCGGGTCAACCAGCTTCATGAACGTGGTGCGCGGGTCGGCGTTGGAGATAATGGCGGCAGCGGTGACAATTTGACCATTAGCCAGTCGCACTCCGCAGGTTTGCCCATTTTCGATTACAATTTCGGCTACCTCTGCCTCGGTCCGAATCTCCACTCCATTGTGTCTGGCCGCTCCGGCCAGGGCCTGGGTTAGACCGCCCATACCTCCTTTGACGATGCCGCCGGAGCCAAATGCCTGCCCGTCTCCGGCGCAACTGTAGAGCAGCATGTAAGCCGTCCCGGCGGCGCGTGGTCCCCAGGTGATGCCGGTAATGCCCCGCGCCGCGATTAAGCCCCGTAGCGCATCCGACTCGAACCACTCGTCCAGCAGGTCTGCCACCGACATGGGCAGGATGCGCAGGGTGTCGTGAATATCTTTTTTGCTCAACTGCCGGGCCGGACCCAGCAGTTTCAGTAACTCCGGCATATCGGTCAGGGCAGGCCGGGGCATCTGCGGTGGGGTAACGGCCATCAACGCGCCGACCAGCTTGGATACCTTGCCGATCAAAGCCATGAAGTCAGGGTAGCGAGCGGCATCGCGCCTGGAGAAAGGCTCTATTTCCCGAACCGTGCGGTTAACGTCGCGCCAGATGGTCAAAGCGCGGCCGTCCGGCTGTGGGGCAAAGATGGCCGGGTCGGCATGCAAATATTCCAGCCCATGCTGCTGGAGATTCAAATCGCGAACAATCGTGGGCGACAGGCCGCCCAGGCCGTCGGCGCAGGAGGAGAATTTGAAGCCGGGGATCAGTTCCTCCGTTACAGCCGCCCCCCCGACGATGGGCCGGCGTTCCAGCACCAGCACCTTGCGACCCGCTCTGGCCAGATAGGCCGCTGTTACCAGGCCGTTGTGCCCGCCACCGATGATAATCGCATCATAATCGTAATGGTGTGATTGGGGCAGTCGTGCCACTGTCTGGGGCGCAATGAGCGGAGCGACCGTTGCTGCGCCTTGCTGCGCCAGACGTTTGACCTGCTGACTCTTTTCGTTAAGTTGAGCACGAGTCTCTTTGCCGGATTTGGGCGCAAATAAAAGAGTTATGGCCGCGCCAGCCAGTCCCCCCAACGCCGCCGCAAAGAACAGCCGGGCGTTATCATTTCGCTTTTTCATAACGAATTGCTCCTCATTAGAATTACGGAGTGTCAAAGTGCACTTTGATATTCCATACCAGTTATTTCATGCCCAAAGCAAGCTTTGTGACTCCTACTTCTTCCAATCCTTCAAAATCTCCAGCGCGGCCAGCCGGCCTGGCCCGGCGGTGATGCCGCCGCCGGGGTGTGTCCCGGAGCCGCATTGATAGTAGCCGCGCACCGGGGTGCGATAGTTGGCCCAGCCCGGCGCAGGCCGCAGGAAAAAGAGCTGATCCAGAGTCAGTTCGCCGTGGAAAATGTTGCCCTCGGTCAGGCCAATCATCTGCTCCATGTCCCAGGGTGAGAGTACCTGCCGGTACAGGATCAGGTCTTTGATATTGGGGGCGAACTCGGCCAGGGTATTGACCACCGCATCGCCAAACGCCTCCCGCTTTTCCGCCCATGTTCCCTCGGCCAGTTGATACGGCGCGTACTGCACAAAAATACTCATAACGTGCTTGCCGGGCGGGGCCATAGTTGGGTCTACGGCGGTGGGGATGGTCACGTCCAGGTAAGGCCGCCGCGAGAAGTCGCCATATTTGGCGTCGTCGTAGGCCCGCTCGACGTAATCCATACTGGGGCAGATTTCCATCATCCCCTGCAGCAGCGATGGATCGGGCATGGCCGTAAAGTTGGGCAGCCCGTCCAATGCCAAATTGACCTTGCCCGACGAGCCGCGAAACTTGAAATTGCGGATGGCCTGAGCCAGGTCGTCAGGTAAATATTCCTCGCCCAGCAGCTTGAGGAAGGTCACGTTCGGATCACAGCCCGATATCACCACCCGGCTGTAAATTTCCTCACCGCTGTCCAAAGCCACGCCAGTCGCCTGCCCATGCTTGACGATGACCTGCGCTACCCGCGCATTGCAGCGGATCTCGGCCCCAAAACTGCGGGCGGCGCTGGCAATCGCCTGGCTGACCGCGCCGGTCCCCCCTTTTTGAAAGCCCCAGGCCGTGAAAGCCCCGTCGAGTTCGCCCATGTAGTGGTGTAACAGCACATAAGCTGTTCCCGGCGAGCGCGGCCCCAGGTACGTCCCGATAATGCCGTTGATGGCCGTGACGGCTTTGAGTACGTCCGTTTCAAACCACTCATCCAAAAAATCAGAGGCGCTCATGGTCATCAATTTGGTCAAATAATAGAAGCGTTTGGCGTCCAGGCTGCCCGCGTGTTTGACCATCTCCAGCAGGGTGCGCAGTCCGCCCAGGCCGGGCGCGGTCGGGTCGGGTGGAACCATGCCCAGGATGGGTTTGACGGCAAAGGCCATATCGTACATCATCTGGCTAAACTCAGGATAAACGTCGGCATCGCGGGCTGAGTGGCGGCGGATGGCCTCGCGGTTGCTGGCCGGATCGGGGTAGAGAGCCAGGTAGTTGCCGCGCGAAGCGTCCATCGGCACAAAGGCCGTTTCCAGGGGCATGATGTGCAGGCCATGCCTGGCCAGGTTCAACTCGCGGATGACCTCCGGCCGCAGCAGGCTGACTACGTAGGAAAACACTGTGAATTTGAAACCGGGGTAAACCTCCTCCGTCACCGCCGCCCCGCCGAGAATGTGACGCTGCTCCAGCACCAGGACCCGCCGGCCAGCTTTCGCCAGATACGCGGCGCAGGTCAACCCATTGTGACCCCCGCCGATGATAATTGCATCGTATTTGTTGTTTATCATTATTAACCTCGTGAAACGTAGTACCTGAGGCGATGAAGCGAAGAAAAATCTTCGCCTCACGTCTCTTCGCGTCCTCGCCTCATCAAGCCCGCTTCCGCTCCGGCTCAAAAAACGGCGTCTCTACTACAACCGCTTCCGCCTGCCGCCGGTGCGCCTCGACGGTCACTTCCATCTGCACCCGCGTGCCGGGCCGGGCGTAGGATGGTTTCAGCCGGGCCAGGGCAATATATTTTTTGAGGATAGACGACCACGTGCCGCTGGTTGCCTTGCCAACTTGGCGAGCGCCCGCATAAACCGGCACCGCTTCATTCCAGGAGTGAGCCGGCAGGGTCAGCGGCATGCCAAACTCGCGATACACCGCTTCCAGCGATTCCAGATTGACCTCCAGGCCGGCGGTCGCCCAGGCCGGCCCCCGCGCTTTTTCGGCATGCAGCGCCGCCTGGCCTACAAAATAAGGCTTGTCCAGGTGGACCGTCCAGCCCAACCCCAGCTCAAAGGGGGTGGATTTCTGAATTTCAAACATGGTGTGTTTGGCCGACATGAAATCCACGTTGATCAGCAGCAGTCCGGCCTCGATGCGGGCCATGTCCAGGGCCACGTTGCCCACCGCCCGCAGCCGGTAGGCTTGCCCCGCTTCCATCAATGCGTCCCATAACCGCTCGGCGTAAGGCGGTTCGACCCAGATTTCGTAGCCCAGGTCGCCGGTGTAGCCGGTGCGGCTGATGGTGGCCGGAAGGCCAACCAGGTTGGCCTTTGTTAACCGGAAGAACTTGAGCTGAGCCAGGTCCACGTCGCTCAACTGCACCAGAATATCACGCGAGGTCGGCCCTTGCAGGGCCAGCGCCCCCAGCCCCTCGGTCACATCCTCGATTTGCACCTCCAGGCCGACCGCATTCTCCCGGAGCCAGTGAAAGGTCGGGTCGGCGGCGGTCAGGCGGAAGAAATTCTCTTCCAGCCGTGAGAGTGTGCCGTCGTCAATGATTTTGCCTGCATCATCGCACCAGGGGGTGTACATGACCTGTCCGACGGCGCAGCGAGTCACATCGCGCGTCACCACCCGGTTGGCCAGCTTGAGCGCGTCGCGCCCGTGGATGTGGTACTTGTAGAGCGGCGAGATGTCCAGCAGCGCCGCCGCCGTGCGGATGGCGTAATATTCGTGGTTATGTTCCAGCTCGTAACTGTTGGCCGAGAGAAAGCCGGCCCACTCCTGCCAGCTCTGGCTCGCGCACAGGGCCGAGGTGCGGGTATAAAAGGGCGTTTGTCGAGGCATATTCAGCTCCTCAAGATTTGGGAATATCTTTAATTTAAGCTGTGGTGACCCAGTGCCTTCAGCACTTCCTGGTCAAAGGCTACAATCAAATCTTCCTGGCCCACATAGGCCGGGCCGGGGGTGTAGACCCGCGAACTCACCCCGGCCTGGGTAATCTCACAGACATGCCAATCTTCGCGATTGGTCATATCCCAAAATTCAACCGCCGGAGCCGCATCGAAATCGGGCTGGACCATCACCTCTGGATCAAACAGCCACTCGCAGACAATATGCGTCTCACCGGACGATTGGGGCCACAGCGTATGAAACATAACATAGTCAGGGTGCAAACTGAGTAGGAGATTGGGGAACAGCATATAATAGTAGACCCGGTTCAAGTCCTCGCCGCCCACATCACCCAGGGGGGTGGCGCAAGTTGCCCCGTCCAAAGTCATACTGCCCTGATTGAGTTCCATATAACCGCCCAGAAAGACGCCCTTTTCAAAATCGTTTTCACCGCTCATATAGTGGGATAATTTGGACAAGGCCGGATGCACCAGGGGGCAGTGATAACATTCAGAGTAATTCTCGACCAGCAGTTTCCAGTTTGCCTGCACCTGGTAGTCAATCCGGCGGGCGGAACGGAGTTTGGCAATATTCCAGGCGGCAAATTTTTCTGATAACCTGGCAAAAAGATCGTCAAAGGGCTGCGGCTCACTGGCCAGGTTAATAAAGATAAACCCTTCCCAGGTATAAACATGGGCGCTGTGCAAAGGATAATCTTCCTTTTTGAAGCCTGGCACCTCATTCATATGCGGCGCGCCGATAAGCTGGCCGTCCAGGTTGTAGGTCCAGGCGTGATAGGGACACTGCAGCGAGTCCCGCACATGGCCCTGACTGTTATGACTGCACAGCCGCGCCCCGCGATGCCGGCAAACATTGTAATGGGCGCGTATCTCTCCAGCCCGCGTTCTAACAATAATCAGGCTTTCCAGGCCGACTTGCTGCACAAAGTAATCGCCGGGGTTGGGGATTTGCTCCACCCGACCGACACACAACCAACGCTCGTAAAAAATACGCTGCGTCTCTTCTCGGAAAATTTGCTCCGAGGTGTAGTATTGTCTTGGCAGAGTGCTGTACATTTTGGTCATCGTTCCATTCCTTTCACCAAAGATTTATTGGAGTTTTTCAGAACTAAAAGAAGGTAAGCTTCTCATGTCATTCCGCGTGGAGCGGAGCGGAACGAGGAATCCCTCGAAACTTGGCTAAACAGTGACTCTGTA
Organism: Anaerolineales bacterium; assembly: GCA_015075185.1. Taxonomy (GTDB): domain Bacteria; phylum Chloroflexota; class Anaerolineae; order 4572-78; family J111; genus DSQQ01. The sequence continues at coordinate 1,052,837 of JABTUW010000002.1, forward strand.
GGGACGCCTCGCGTCGCTCCTTCGTCGCTCGAAATGACATGCTGGGACTTAAATCCGAGCCTCATCCCTCCAGATGCGCCGCTGCTCCCCGCTTGTACAAGCTGTAAGCAATGATGATCCGCTGAATTTCCGAGGTCCCTTCCCAAATCCGCTCGACGCGGACCTCGCGGTAGTAACGTTCGGCCACGTTCTCGCGCATGTAGCCCCGCCCGCCGAAAATCTGCACGGCCCGGTCGGCCACCCGCCCGACCATCTCCGAGGCGTAGAGCTTGGCCATCGAGGCTTTGGCATGCACCAGCTTGACCTCATCCTCGGTTTTGGCCTCGTCGGCGGCCTGGGCGACGGCATAGGTCATCAGCCGTGCTGCCCAGGTCTCGGTCAGCGAATCGGCCAGCATGAATTGGACGGCCTGGTACTCGGAGATAGGCTGGCCAAACTGCACCCGCTGTTGGGCAAAATGGCTGGCTTCGCTGATCAGCCGCTCCGCCGCCCCCACGCAGCGAGCCGCAATCATGATCCGTTCACGCCGGAACCACTCTTTGCTCAAACTTAACCCCTGGCCTACCTCACCCAGGACCCTGTCCTGGGGCACGCGCACATTTCGCAGTGCAATTTTTAAATGACCGGCAATCAGGTGATGCATGTAGCGCGGATGCTCGAGCACCTCCACGCCCGGCGAGTCCAGGTCAACAAAAAAGAGGGTGTTGCCATCACCCACCTGGGGATCGGTCGCCGCTTGTACCACGGCAAAATCGGCCACATCGCCAAACGTGACGTGCCACTTCTCGCCGTTCAAAATCCAGCCGTCGCCGTCGCGCACGGCTGTGGTTTCCAACTGGCTCGGATCGGAACCGGCGTTGGCCTCGGTGATGGCGTAACAATCCTGGCGCTTGCCCTCGCAGGCCGGGCGGACATAGCGCTCGACCTGTTCCGGCGTCGCCGCCACGAAGACGATCGCCGGGTCGGGGATAACAAAGCCCAGGCCGTTGGTCACCTTTCCAATCTCTTCGCTGACCACCACCTGTTCCAGCCAGCCGAATTCCTGGCCGCCCAGCGCCCTGGGCAAGGCAAAGCCATTCAGGCCCAACTCCCTGGCCCTGGCTTGCAGCCGGGCGCGTACCGCCGGGTCCAGCCGGCCGTCGGCCAGCTCCACCTCGACCTCCAGCGGCAGCAGTTCCTTATTGACAAATTGTCTCACTTTGGTTTGTAAAGCTTTTAATTCGGATGAAAATTGGAAATTCATAAGACCTCTAATTTTTGGAGTGGAAACCGTGATTTGCTGATGCCTGATGCGTGAATCGTGAGCAATCTTTACGCATCACGTATCAGGTTTCATTCTTTGGCACAATGAGCGCGTCTACTGCTACCGCTCCGCCGGGCAGAGCTATGAGTGGGTTGATGTCCACTTCGGCAATCAGGTCGCCCAGGTCGGCGGCCAGCGCCGATAGACGCATCGCCGTATCTACCACCGCCTCAATATCCACCGCAGGCTGTCCTCGCAGCCCTGCCAGCAGGGCCGCCCCGCGCAGACTCAGCAGCGCCTCGCGCACGGCGGCAGGCGTAGTTGGCAGCAGCAGCAAGCGATGGTCACGCAGCACTTCAACCCAAATCCCGCCCATGCCCAGGGCCAGCATTGGCCCAAATTGCGGATCATTGACCAGGCCCAGCAGCAGTTCCACCCCCGCCGGAATCATCTGCTGGATGAGCACCCGTGGGCCAAAGTGAATTTCAAAATCAAGATAGATCTCGGTCAATGCCGCCGCATCCGGGACATTGAGCCGCACCCCGCCCCGGTCGCTCTTGTGCAGCTCGCCCGTAGCCGTCTTGACAGCCACCGGATAGCCGATCACTTCGGCGGCATGGATGGCTTCAGCTAGCGATGTCACCACAACTTCTTTCGGGGTCGCAATGCCATACGCCCGCAAAATCTCCTTGCTGGCAAACTCGTCGAGGGGACCGGGGGCGGAAAGGATGAGGGATGACCCCCCCTGAACTGCAGGGGGCAGGTGATGAGGGATGAAATTATTCCCCGCTCCCCCGCTCCTCTGTTCCTCTGCGGCTTGGCGATGTCGTTGATACTCGCTGTACTCCAGCACGTGGCGGATCGCCCGCAGGCCCGTTTCTGTGCCCAGGAGAACGGGGATGCCGGCGCGCCGGAGGCGAGAAATTTGCTGGTCGCCGGCAGCGGCGGCAAGATGCACCAAAAAGGTCAGTGGGTGACGCAGGTGGGGCTGCGCCGCCAGGGCCACTTCAATGTAGGCCGGACTGAAATCGCTGGCGTGGGTCAGGTCTACGGCAAAGATGTTCAGGCCGGTCAGCGGGTCGGCGTCGAGCGTTTGCAGGCACTCCTGGAAGATACGCTCATAGTTGTTGCCGGTGCCCCAGGCGTCGAGTGGGTTGATCGGATCGAGGCCGGGTTCAAGGATCTCGGCCAGCCGGGCGGAAGTGCTTTCTGCGATGGGGGTAAACTCCACCCCTTCGGCTTCGGCCAGGTCAACCAACATGCCGCGTTCCCCGCCGGAGTCACAGAGGGCGGTGATGGTCCGGGTCGCGGCGCGCATTCCGGTAGACAGCAGTTCCAGCGTGTCCAGCAGCTCGTCGGGCGACTTAACCCGGCGCACCCCGTAGGCGGCAAAAAGCGCATCGTAGGCGGCATCCACCCCGGCCAGCGCCCCGCTGTGGGCCTGGGCCAGCCGCGCCCCCCGCTCGCTGCGCCCGACTTTGAGGGCGACAACCGGCACGTCGCGCTCGGCGGCCTCGTTTAACGCCGCTTTGAAGGTCTGCGGGTCGCGCACCGTCTCCAAAAAAAGGCCGATGACCCGCGTCGTTGGGTCGGTCAAGGCGAACTGCATATAGTCGGCCAGGCTGGTGACCATCTCGTTGCCGGAAGAGATGGCATAATTGAAATGGACCTGCCGGTTATTTTGTAAAAGGGCATCCCACATCGAGCCGCTGTGGCTGATGAGGGTGACATTGCCGGCGGGCAGCGCCGGGTTGGACTCGTAGCCGGACACAGCCAGCCGTTCATGCAGGGCAAAAAAGCCCATACAATTCGGCCCGCAGATAGCCATGCCGTTGGCCCGCGCAGTCTCGGCCAACTGATCCTGCAAGGAACTATTATTGTTTCCCTCAGCCTCTGCCTTGGCCTTCTCCAAATACGCGCTGGCAAAGATGACCGCCGCCGGAATTTTTAACACCACCGCTTCCTGCAACGTTTCGAGCAGGCGCCCGTTTGGTACGGCCAGGATGGTGCAGTCCGGGCGGTCGGGCAAGTCACTTAATGTAGGGTAACAGGGCTGATCGTAGAGCGAGTTGTAGCGGGGATTGATCCCATAAATCTGGCCGGTATAGCCAAAGTCACGCAGGTTAGCGTAGACCCGCCCCCCAAAGCGGTCCGGCTGGCTGATGCCGACAATCGCCACCGAACGCGCCCGCAGCAAAGGAGTCAGGTTTTGTTTAGACGAAGGCATATTTGGCAGCGACACTGTGCAGCACCTCGCGCAAGGTGTCCTCCAGCGCGTTGGCTGTGTCGGAAATATCCTGCTGAGTATGAGCTGCGCACATAAACCACGGCTCTCGTGACTCAGGTTCAGGCATAATCCCCCGTTCAATCAAACCGGTCGCCACTTCTTCATATAAGGTTCGATTAGAAACCAACCAATCACGGTATTCCTTGGGCGCTTCTTCGCTAAACCAAAAGCTGAACATGCTGGGATGGCCGGAAACCGTAAAGGGCAGGCGGGTTCGCTCCAGAATTTCGGTGATCGCTGCCTGCAGCTCGCGGCCGCGTTCGGCCACACACTCCAGGGCATTGGTGTTGGCCAGGATGTCGAGGGTAGCATTGGCCGCAGCCATGCCCACCCGGTTGCCGGCAAAAGTGCCGCCGTGTGACACTCCCTGTCCAATCTGCTCCATCAAATCGCGCTTGCCGCCAAAGGCGGCCACCGGATAGCCGTTGCCCAGCGCCTTGGCGTAGGTAACCAGGTCGGCGGTGACGCCGAAATACTCCTGCGCCCCCCCGCGAGCCACCCGAAAGCCGGTCTTGACCTCGTCCATAATCATGACGATGCCGTTCTCATCGCACATGCGGCGAATCAGCTCCAGCCAGCCCGGTTCGGGCAGGATGCCGCCGCAGTTGCCCAGGATTGGCTCGACGATGATCGCCGCCACTTCGTGCCACGATTGCTCGACTTCATCCTCCAGCGCCTCCAGGTCATTGAAGGGCAGCATGATGACCAGGTTGCGCACGGCTTCGGGAATGCCGGAGCTGACCGGAATGGCCACCGGACTGTAGCGGCTGCTGTGCACGTCGCCGCCAATGGCCGAGGTGAACATGACGTAATCGTGCAGGCCGTGAAATTGGCCCTCAAACATAATAATTTTTTCCCGCCGGGTGTAGGCGCGGGCCAGGCGGATAGCGTGCATGGTCGCCTCGGTGCCGGAGGTGGTGAAGCGGACCATCTCGACCCCCGGACACATAGCCACAATTTTGCGGGCTACCTCCTGTTCCAGGGTCGTGCTCATGGCAAAGTTCTGGCCCAGCCGGATGGCTTCGCTTACGGCGTTGTCCACCCGCTCATCAGAATGGCCCAGAATGGCCGGACCATAGCCCAACCGGTAATCAATGTAACGATTGCCGTCCACGTCCCACAAGTGCGCCCCTTTTCCCCGCTCAATGTAGCGCGTTTTAGCCGGCCCCCAATACCGGAAATTTGAGGTGACCCCCAGCGGTAATACTTTTGCAGCAGACTCAAACAGAGCATTAGACTTGGTTAGACCCACCATAATGACCCACTTTCCTTCCTTGTTTGCCTTACTTTTTGGCATTGTACCAATGTTTTGATATATTGTCAACAGGTTTTAGGCCATTTTAATGTTGAATATATAATGAAACACCCGGTTTTCTGCTGTTTTTTGCCTATTTGACCTTAAAGCCGCTATTTGGAAAAAGGAGATTGACTCTGCTTTTGAAAGACGTAAAATATGTTTACCTATCAAAGGTGGATTACAAGCAGGGTGACAGGCAGCAAACAAGTACCTGTCGCCTTTGTACTTGGAGCACACGTGACAAAATCTTCTAAAGTTGACGATGTGGATTTGGCGATTATTCGCAAGCTGCAAGTAGACGGCCGGCGGCCTTATGCCGACATTGCGGCTGAACTGCGCCTGGCTCCTTCGACCGTACAGCAGCGAGCGAACCGCTTGATTGACGCCGGCCTGCTCAAAATCACTGCTGCGGCTGACCCTTTGACTCTGGGTATTTCGGTTTCGGCGATGGTCGCCATCAAAGTCGAGGGTACCATGTTACGGGAAGCCGCCGTCGAAATTGCCAAATTCCCTGAAGTGGCCTATGTAGCCATTTGCACCGGCCCCTACGATATCCTCGTCGAGGTCGCCTGCCGCGACAACGATCACCTGCTCGACTTCATCTCTGATAAGCTGGCCGAGGTCGAAGGCGTGCGTGAAATCGAGACGTTTCTGTATTTGCGGATTGTGAAGAATACGGATTTGTGGTGAGATAGACCGCCGGCCAGCCTTGCCGGCCGGCGTACGTTTTTGGGGAAGACCCTAAAGGTCTTTAAGACCTTATCAATTTTGACAACCGAAATCGGTAATCGTAGCGGCGACCCTTGCGGTCGCCCAGGCAGGGGCAAGCCCCGCTGCTACAGGGCATTACCGGATTTGAAAATCAAAACCCATTAGGGTCTGGAGTGAGGCCCAAAGCCCGCAGCACTTCCCGGTCAAACGCGGCGGGCAGGCTTTCGGCGGCGGAGTACGGCCCCGGCGTGTAAGCCCGTGACGCTAGCCCCAATTGGGACAACTCGCAGACGCGCCAGTCCTGGCGGTTGGTCATATCCCAAAACTCAACTGCTCCACTAGGGTCGAAATCGGATCGAGCCATCGCGGCGGGATCAAAGAGCCATTCGCAGCTAATCAAGGTGCGGCCCGCGCCCTGCGGCCACAAGAGGTGGAACATCACGTAGTCGGGGTGCAGGCTGAGCAGCATATTCGGAAAAATGGAGTAGTAGTAGACCCGGCTCAAATCCTCGCCGGAAACTTCCCCTAACGGCAGCCCGCACACTCGGCCGTCCACGGTCAAACTGCCTGCCTCGTGGTTAATATCCATGAAACCACCCAGGTAAGGCCCCTCATACAGATCATTCTGGCCGCTGCGGTAGGGCGACAGTTTGGCTAAGGCCGGGTGAATCAGCGGGCAGTGGTAACATTCTGAATAATTCTCAACCAGCAGCTTCCAGTTGGCGGCGACATCATACTCGATACGGCGGGCTGAACGCAGCCTGGCAATGCGCCACTGGCTAAATTTGCCGATGAGCGGGGCAAAGGCCTGGTCGAATGGCTCCGGCTGCTGCGATAAATTGACAAACAGAAAACCTTCCCAAGTCTCCAGAGCAACTGCGTAAAGCGGATAGTCAGCCTTCTCAAAGCCTTCTACCTCGTTCATGTGCGGCGCGCCGATGAGCTGACCGTCCAGACCATAAGTCCAGGCGTGATAAGGACACTGAATGGATTGTGGAAAATGACCACTGCTCGTCGTACACATGCGCGTTCCCCGGTGCCGGCAGACGTTGTAAAAGGCTCGAATGTACTCATCCTGTCCGCGCACGATAATCAGGCTCTCCTGACCGACGGTTTGCAGGAAATAGTCGCCCGAATTGGGAATCTGCTCCTCACGTCCCACACACAGCCAGCGTTCATAAAAGATGCGTTCCAGCTCTGTCTGAAAGACATCCTCCGCCGTGTAGTAACACCCCGGCAGCGTGCTGGCTCCCTTGACAGGCGTCGAAAATTGATCCACCATGACCATAATGCCCTCCTTTTAAGATGGGGACTCATTGGAATTTGTAGGAACTGCTTGTACAAGTTCCATTGAGTTCCTATGAGTTCCTCAGTTTTGGTGTCGGTGATTTGCCTAGATGACCCGATTTTCGGCGGAGTATATCAGCCATCAACCAATTTGTCAAAAAATTTGAAATAACGTATCATATAGTGAACCCACTATTAAGATTATTTTTGCTTTCTAATGTTGCTGCAAATATTGAAGTTATGCTAAAGATGCAGGTCAACGAGCCTTACCCCGGAACCCAAGCGGTCATGCGCGCCATTGCCCTGCTCAAAGCTTTTACCGACGAGCAGCCGCAGTTGGGTCTGGCCGAACTGGCTAAAATAGTTGGCCTGAACAAAACAACCACCTACCGGCTGCTGACTGCCCTGGAAAATCAAGGACTCATCGCCCGCAACCCGGCCAATGATACCTACCGGCTGGGGCCGGAGGTCATTGCGCTGGGCGGGCGCGCGTTGCGGGCGAGTGATTTGCGTGCGGTCAGCCGGGGGGAACTGGAAGGGTTGGCCCGCGCTACGGGCGAAACAGCCACCCTGGAGGCCTTGCTGGGGTCGGATGTGCTGGTGCTGGATGAGGTGTCGGGGGCCTATCTCGTCGGGGCGACCCACTACATCGGGGCGCGCTGGCCGGCTCATGCCACTTCGACCGGCAAGGTGCTCCTGGCCTTTTTGCCGGAGGCGGAGCTGGCTGCGCGGCTGCAACAACCTCTGGCGCAGATGACCCCCCAGACGATTACGGCGCCGGAAGCTTTTAGCCAGGCCCTGGCCCAGGTTCGGGAACAGGATTATGCCATTGCCATTGAAGAACTGGAAATCGGCTTCTCGGCCATTGCCGCGCCGGTGCGCAATCATGACGGCCAGATGATCGCCGCCCTCAGCCTCAATGGCCCCAGCGCCCGCCTGACTTCGCAGCGGCTGGCCGAATTGGTCGCGCCTGTTACAGCAGCGGCAGAGCGAATATCGGCCCAGCTTGGCTATCGCACCTGAGGTGAGGGGGCGTGACCAGACTGACTAAACTGAGCCGGGGTATAATCCTGGTTATTTTCAACGTCGTTGCGGTGGTTCTGTTGGTGGCGCTGGGTGAGGGGCTGGCCAGCCTGACCTTATTTTTCCAAACTCTGCCCGCTACCCTGCCTTTGGCAGAGAGGCGGCACACCCAGTATGACGAACTTTTGGGCTGGGTCAACGTTCCAAATCTGTACATTGAAGACATGTACGGCCCCGGCGTTTATTTGAAGACCAACGGGCAGTCTTTTCGCAACGCTGAAGAATTTACCCCAGAGGTACCGCCTGGTAAGGTTAGAATCATTTGTTCGGGCGACTCCTTTACCTTTGGCTATGGGGTGAGCAACGATCAGGCCTGGTGCCAGCGCCTGGCGGCTAAAGATAACCGCCTGGAAACCGTTAATATGGGCCAGGGGGGATATGGCGTGGATCAAGCCTATCTGTGGTACAAACGCGACGGCCAAAAGATAGCGCATGATATTCAGTTGTTTGCTTTTATCACCACTGATTTTAGGCGCATGGAATGGCCCGAGTTCAATGGATATGGTAAGCCGTTGCTGACCCTGGAAAACGAGAGCTTGACCCTCACGAATGTGCCGGTTCCCCGGCGTTCTTTCTGGGTGCCCTGGCTGACTCAACACCGGGAGGCGATTAATGAGTTGAAGTCGGTCCAACTGATGCGACAGACATTTTTTGACGAGGCGGCGGCCGATGAGTTGGCCAAGGCGCAAGAATCAGCCGAAACAGTGGCATGGAAAATTTTGGAAGATCTGGCCCGCCTTAATCAGGCCAAACAAAGCACCCTGGTGTTGGTCTACCTGCCCGGTCAAGATTTCACTGACAAAGATTTGACGAAATGGCGCAAACTGGTGCGGACAGCGGCGGAGCGGCAGGGCATTCTATTCATTGACCTGGTGGAGGAATTTAAAGATTGGCCGCAGGATGAGTTAGCGACGATGTTCATTGCCAGAGACGCGCTTGACTATCAGGGCGCTGCCGGGCATTATACGGCCAAAGGCAACCAGCATGTGGCCGATGTTTTGTACGAACGGCTGCTGGCCCTGCCGGAAATTTCACAAAAGCTGGCCCAAAACTAAAAATTTATCCGGTAATCTTGTTTGGGCAATCTTGTTCCCAAACTCAGTTTGGGAACAAGATTGCAGAATCTAAAATCGTAAATCGAAAATCAAGTGAGGATTTGCCCATGCCTATCCCAACCCCTTTTCACAGCCGGACCTCGGCCCTTTGCGAGAGCTACGAGTGGCGCAATTGGTCGGGCTACCTGAGCGCCGGCCTGTACGAACCGTCGCACGAGCGAGAGTATTACGCCGTGCGCAACTCGGCGGCGTTGTTTGATGTGTCGCCCCTGTTCAAATACGAAATCACTGGCCCCGATGCCGCCCGGCTGGTCAACCGGATTATTACCCGTGACATCAACAAGTGCGCGGTGGGCCAGGTTTATTACACCCCCTGGTGTGACGAAGCCGGCAAAGTGATTGACGACGGTACGGTTTCGCGTCTGGGCGACAACCATTTCCGCATCACATCGGCGGACCCCAGCCTGTTTTGGTTTGGCGACTGCGCTTACGGCATGGATGTTACCCTGACCGATGTCTCGGCCGATTTGGCGGCGCTGGCCCTGCAAGGCCCCAACGCCCGCAAAATTCTTAAGGAATTTATCAAGGGGGTGGACCTGGACAACCTGAAATATTTCCGGCTGGCCGAGGGCAAGTTTGACCGCCACCCGCTGACCATCACCCGCACCGGTTACACCGGCGACCTGGGCTACGAGCTGTGGGTTGCGCCCAGGCACGCCGAGCGGCTGTGGGACATGCTGATGGACAAGGGCCACGACTACGGCATCACCCCCGCCGGGATCATTGCCCTGGATATTGTCCGGGTTGAAGCCGGGCTGCTGCTGATCGAGGTGGATTACATTTCGGCGCACAAGGCGTTGATTGAGGCCCAAACATCCTCGCCCTTTGAGTTGGGTTTGGGTTGGGCCGTCGCCTTGGATAAAGGTGATTTTGTTGGCCGTCGTGCTCTGCTGGCGGAGAAGAAAAACGGCTCCAAGTGGGCTTTTGTCGGCCTGGACATTGACTGGCCCGCCCTGGAAAAGCTGTACGGCGTGGTCGGATTGACGCCCCGGCTGGCCGGGCGGACTTCCCGCGTGGCGGTGCCGGTCTACAACAAGAGCGGCAAACAGATCGGCCAGGCGACCAGCACCACCTTCTCGCCCATTCTCAAAAAGTATATCGCCCTGGCCACGCTCGAAAGCCGGTACGCGGCGCTCGGTACCCCAGTCAATATGGAAGTCACGGTTGAATATAGCCGCAAACAAACTCCGGCGACGGTGGTCAAGCTGCCGTTTTTTGAGCCGGAGAGAAAGAAAAATAACGTGATGCGTAGTGCGTAGTGCGTGGTACATTAATTTACGCACTACGCACCACGCACTACGTTTTACGAGGTAATCATGACAAACAACAAATACGATGCAATTATCATCGGCGGCGGGCATAACGGCCTGGTCAACGCCGCGTACCTGGCCAAAGCCGGAAAAAAAGTGGTTGTGCTGGAGCGCCGCCACCTGGTCGGCGGGGCAACGGTGACGGAAGAAGTTTTCCCCGGCTTCAAATTTTCGGTCTTTTCGTATGTCGTTAGCATTTTGCGGCCTGAAATTATCCGCGATTTGAACCTGCCCAGGCACGGCCTGACCATCCTGCCCCTGGAAAGCACGCTGACGCCGCTGCCCAACGGTGACTACCTCTACCGGGACGGTGATCATTTCCGCACCCTGCGCGACATCACCCGCCACTCCCCGCGCGACGCCGCCGCCTACGACGACTACGCCCGCTGGATGTACCACATGGCTAAAGCGGTCAAATACATGCTCGGCATCATCCCGCCTGACCCGACCAAACTCAATCCGCAAGACCTGGGCGGGCTGGCAGCACTGGGCAAGCATTTCATGAGCCTGGGGCCGGAGCAACTCTACATGCTCGGCAAGCTGATGACCATGAGTTCCGCCGACTTTTTGGAGGAATGGTTTGAAAGCGACCCGCTCAAGGCGACCATGTCGGCCAGCGGCATCATTGGCACATACCTGGGGCCGCGCTCGCCGGGCACGGCTTACGTGTTGCTGCACCACTACATGGGCGAAATTGACGGCGCCTTCCGGGCCTGGGGCTTTCAAAAAGGCGGCACTGGGGCCATCGCTGAAACGATTGCCAGCGCGGCCCGCTCCCTGGGCGTCGAAATCCGGCTCAACGCGCCCGTGAGCCAGGTGGTCATCAAAAACGGCCGGGCCGGCGGGGTCGTTCTGCAAAACGGTGATGAGTTGGAGGCCAAGTACGTTATCTCCAGCCTCGACCCGAAGCGCACCTTCCTCGACCTGGTCGAGCCGGGGTACCTGCCGGAGGAGCAACTACAATACATCCGTAAATTCAACATTCGCGGCTCGTCGGGCAAGGTCAACCTGGCCCTTGACGCCCTGCCCAACTTGGCCTGCATGCCCGGCGAGGGGCCGCACCTGCGCGGCGCTATCTCGATCAGCCCCAGCATTGATTACCTGGAAAAAGCCTACGACGACGCCAAGTACGGCAACTTCTCGCAAAAGCCTTATGTGGATATGATCATTCCTTCGATGATTGACCCGGATATGGCTCCACCCGGCAAGCACGTTATGTCCTGCTTTGTGCAGTACGCGCCGTACAAGCTGCGCGAGGGGACGTGGGAAGAAAAGCGGGAAGCCTTCGGCGATGCGGTGGTCGAGACCCTTTCGGAGTACATTCCCAACCTGAAGGACATTATCCTCTACCGCCAGGTGATGACGCCCTGGGACATCGAGCAGGTGACCGGCCTGTCGCAGGGCAACATCTTCCAGGGGGAGTTGAGCCTGTCACAGCTCTTTTTCCTGCGCCCGGCCCCCGGCCTGGCCCAGTACCGCACCCCGATTAAAGGCTACTGGCAGTGCGGCTCCGGCACTCACCCCGGCGGCGGCATCACCGGCGCGCCGGGGAGATTGGCGGCTTTGGAAATACTGAAGGATTGGAAATGACCTCTTGCTTGCATCACCGGCCTATGCTACCATAACTTTGGGCTGACTGATGAAAAATGAGTTAAAACTGCACCAAACTGAAATTGTGGCTAAGAATGGAGAAACTGTGCGCTTGGTGTACGATGAATCCGAGGATATTCTTGAGGTATTCCTTGGTAAAAATGAGTCAGCCGCAGGTGTTGAACTAACCAATCATATTCTACTCCGCCTCAATCAAACGACCGGGCGGGCGGTTAGCCTGGCACTGCTTCATTTCTCCATCCTGGTCGAGCGAACCGAATATGGACCGCGCAGTTATCCCCTCAATAATCTTAAAGAGTTGCCGGAGGCATTGCGCGGATGGGTGGTGCGGGCGCTGACCACCTCGCCGGTTGATGAGTTCCTGAAGCTCTCCTATTTTCAAGCCTCGCCTACCAAGCGAGTGCCTTTTACGTATGTCGAGCCATCGCATTTGGCTGTGGCGGCTTGAAAGTGAATGGGTCGCATCATTATCATCGATCCGGGGTAAAATTGAACGATGCCGAGTACAGCAATTATTTCTTAAGATATGGAATACGACGAATTACTCAAAGCATCTGAAAAATTGCTCTTCTCTTCCGAGTTCAAAGAACTTGAGGCAGCATTAGAGTTTTCAGAGCCAAATATCTGGCAAATTTTGGGGATATCTCGCAAAGAAATACTCATTACCCAATTTTTGGCCTGGCTTCTCGATCCACAAAGTCAACATTCTTTTGGTTCACGATTTTTAAGAAACCTTATAATTGAGGCAATAAAAACTGATAAAGGTAACCAGATTGATGTATCGCCAGTCCAAATCTTAGTAATGGATCTTTCAGATACAGAGATAAAGACAGAATATGAACTAGACAAACGTAGATGTGATATTGTCATCACTGCCAAGTCAAAAGGATTTCTATGTATCATTGAAAACAAGATTGGTGCCAGAGAGAGTAAAGAACAGACAAATTATTATTACGAGCATAGTTTCCAGAAATTCCCTATAGAAGAATACCCAAAACGGGTTTACATCTATCTATCACCAGATGGTACTCCTCCCCAAAGTGAACAGTTTATTTCTCTGCCATATCAAGCAGTTCTAAACGGGATAAGAGAACTACAGATTGATCGCCGAGTTACTGAGACAGAGAGATTCTTACTCCGACAATTCCAAGAGAGTTTGCGAAGGAGTGTTGCTATGGACCAGAAAACACGTGATTTGGCTCAGGAAATTTACAAGGCTTACGGTCCAATTATTGATTTCATTTATGAAAATACAGAAGCCCCCGATCCTAATGCCACTGATGTTAACTGGGATGGAAAGAGCTGGTTTTTTAACGTGGGAGATGTTGGGGCTACGCCCTATAGTTGGGATGATTGCCGTAAGTATTCTTTTATCTGTGCCGGTGGGGCAAAAAGATACCGTCAACTGATACAAAATTTTAAACACGGAAACATTATTTATGCTTATAGTTCTGGAAGCGGATATGTCGGTATAGGCATTGTAATAAAACCAGCTACCCCCTTTCAAGAGGCAACGCTTATTGATGGAATAACAAAATTAGCAGATTTACATCGGGCTGGAGAGTTACAAGGTGTTTATAACAGCAGTTATGATAACGATATTTGTGATTGGATTGTATTAGTTGAATGGGAAAGAAGTGTTGAGAAGAGTCAAGCAGCACGAATGAAGCCCATTGTACCATCAACAGCATCGAAAATTTACGATCATAGGAAGCCTTTAGTTGATCAGGTTAGGCAGAATTTAGGTTTGGAAGTCTAAACTTTACCAATTCGGTTAAGCTGCGGGCAATAGTAATCGATTTGAAGCGAAGGGATAAAAGCAATGGTCACTGTACCAATCAAAGACGAATATGTGGAAGTTCTGACCGTTTTTGGCAGCCTAGAAGCCGCCATTGACCTGGCCCTCCAACGCTACACCATCGAGCAAATCACCGCCAAGATGGCCGAACTGCGCCAACGAGACGCCGCTTATCAAGCCAAATATGGCCTTGATTACCCTACTTTCGCCCAACGTGCCGCCACAGATGAAAGGTTTATCCAGCAAATCGAAACGGCTAACAAGATGTGGGAAGCTGACCTGGCCGATTGGGAATTCTGCCACAAAGGAGTCGAGGATTGGAGCCGCAAGTTGCAGACTATTTTGCTGGGGTAGTTGCGTTGGCTCAAGCTACTTTCGAGCAGGTAGAGTACACGATTGATGCTACCCCGGCACGAGCAATTCTGCATCTCCAGGCCGGCTATGATTCGTATCGCATTTTCATTACCGAATTATTCAGTGAAGGGACGCGGCAGTACCGGTATTACGTTTTACAGGGAGATTGGGTCGAAGCAGGGTTTGACAACAGTCCCGACCCTCGCGCAATTCGGCTCAAATATGGTCGCATCGGCAAGAAACACGCCGGGGAAAGTGTGCCCCACCTACATCGGGCTGATAAGACCGAACTCTCTTTGACGGAAGAAATGACTTGTGCGGCTTTTGTGGACTGGTTGAAAACAAATCTCCCTTCGGCACAAATATCAGATTGAAAGCTGATCAGAGACTAAATTACAGGTAAAAAATGAAAAACAATAATTACGACGCCCTCATCATCGGCGGCGGACACAACGGCCTTGTCACCGCAGCCTATCTAGCCAAAGCGGGCAAAAAAGTGCTCGTACTGGAACGGCGCGACACGCTCGGCGGTGCCGCGGCGACCGAAGAAATCTGGCCCGGCTTCAAAATCAACACCGGCGCGTCCGACGCGGGCATGCTTCGCCCCGAAGTGGTGGCCGAGTTGGGCTTGCGCCGGCACGGCCTGGAGTTTATCGAGAGTCAGGTCACGGCCTTTGCCCCGCAGCCAAACGGCCCGGCCCTGACCTTATGGCGCGACCCGCGTGAAACGCGAGCCGAAATCGCCCGCTTCTCCCCCGCCGACGCCGAAAAGTTCCCGGCCTTTATGCGCCTGGTCACCGCCCTGACCAGCATCCTGGACAACATCATGACCCTGACCCCGCCCAGCCTGGAAGAAGCCAAACCCGGCGACCTGTTCCCCTGGGCTAAACTGGGACTGAAGCTCAAAGGGCTGGGGCAAAGAGAGATGATGGAATTTCTGCGCGTCCTGCCCATGACGGCCCAGGAGTTTCTGGACGAGTGGTTTGAAAGTGAAGCGTTGAAAGGGCTGCTGGGAGCGGCCGGTATCAGCGGCACAATGCAGGGACCGCAGTCGTCCGGCACGGCCTTTGTGCTGCTGTACCATTATTTGGGCGCGGCCGACGGCGGCTTCAAAGCGACGCGCTTGGTTCGCGGCGGCACGGGTCAACTCGTGGCAGCCCTGGCCAGCGCCGCTCGCCAGTACGGGGCTGAGCTTCGGACGGGGGCCGAGGTGAGCCGCATCCTCCTGGCCGAGAACCCTAACACGGGTGAGACTCAGGCCGTTGGGGTGGTCCTGGCAGGTGGAGAAGAGATTTTAGCCAAAGCCGTTATCTCCAACGCCGATCCTCGCCGCACCCTATTTGGGTTGGTCGGCGCGCCTAACCTGGAACCGCATCTGATACGCCGGGTGCGCAACATCCGCTATCGCGGCTGTGTGGCCAAGGTCAACCTGGCCTTGAATGGTCTGCCGGAGTTTACCAGCTTACCCGAGGGAGATGCTGCCGAAAATAATGCTTACCTTGGTGGTCACATCGTCATTAGTCCCACTTTGGAGTATTTGGAGCGGGCCTACGATGACGCCAAGTACGGGCGCTTCTCGGCCCAGCCTTACCTGGACGTGATCATCCCCTCGGTACTCGACCCGTCGCTGGCTCCGGCAGGGCAGCATGTGATGTCTATCACGATGCAGTACGCGCCCTACAAGCTGCAGGGGAGGGAGCAGGGGAGCGGTTGGGATGAACGGCAAAAGCAGGCGCTGGTGGATAAAATTGTTGATACCTTGGCCCACTATGCGCCCAATTTGAAAGACCTGATTCGCCACTGCCAGATCCTGACTCCCCTCGATTGGGAGCAGGAGTACGGGCTGACCGAGGGCAGCATTTTCCACGGCGAGATGGGGCTGGACCAGTTGCTGTTCATGCGGCCCGTCCCCGGCTATGGGCAGTATCGTACCCCGGTAGGTCGCCTGTACCTGTGCGGCGCGGGGACTCATCCCGGCGGCGGCGTAACCGGGGCGCCCGGTTACAACGCGGCGCGGGAGATTTTGAGCGATTTGAAGCGATAGAGCAACTACTCAGCCTACCAGGTGACTGGCACTTTAATCGGATAAATGAAGCGAAAGTGCCAGTCACCTGAGTGATTATACTACGCAACACACCCTACGTGCTTCTCTTCTTCGTTAGCAAAAATCTAGCAAACTTCATACACAAATCTAACATAACCGGGTTATATTACATGCAGTATTCATGTGTATGGAGGAAATCATGTATCGCAATTTTTATAATCAACCCGCTCAACGCATCCCGGTACGGCGAGCGCCGATTGGCGGCGCGTCACCCTACCCCAGCCGGCCTGCACCCGCGGCTGAACCGGAGTTAAAAGAAGACATTCAACCAACAGTGCCGCCTGTTGAAGAAAAACCGGCCCCGCCGCCGGTGGAGGAAACCGATTGGCAGGGTATGGCCCAGCGCCTCCAGGCCGAGATGGACAACTTTCGAAAGCGGCAGACCCGCCGCGCCGACGAAGCCATCACCGCCGAGCGCGAACGTTTACTGCGTTCGGTTCTGCCGTTGGCGGATAACCTGGACCGCGCCCTGACCTACAACCATGCGGCTGAAACTAATCTGAGCCAGGGGGTTGAATTGACCCAACGGGAATTGCTGCGTTTTCTGGAAGCGGAAGGCGTCACCAAGATCGAGGCGGTGGGCCAACCCTTTACGCCCGAACTGCACGAAGCCGTCGCTACTGTGCCCGCCCAGGCGGCATCCGACACCGTTGTCCAGGAGGTAGAGGCGGGTTACAAGCTGGGCGACAAGCTGCTCCGCCCGGCCAAAGTTGTGGTGGCGACATAATTTATTCTATTTACTGAGTTCGATGTTTTGCTAAAAACAGGCAGGATTTACGGGATTAACAAGATTATTGATCAATTTTTATCCTGTAAATCTTGTCGTAGGTCCTGTCGAGAAATAAAAAAACTCCGAACTGAGGTTATTTGATACGAGAGGCTTGATATGGAATACAAGGACTATTACAAAATTCTGGATTTGGAAAAAAATGCCACCGAAAAAGAGATCAAAGCCGCCTTTCGTAAGTTAGCCCGTAAATATCATCCCGACGTGAATCCCAACGACCCGCAAGCCGAAGCCAAGTTCAAGGAGATCAACGAGGCCAACGAGGTCCTGAGCGACCCGGCAAAGCGGGCCAAGTACGACCAACTGGGGGCAGACTGGCAGCGCTGGCAGCAGACCGGCGGACGACCTAATGACTTCAACTGGGGTCAATATGCCACTGGCCCTGAGGGGCAGCGCGTTCACGTTCGCTATGCCTCGCCAGAAGATTTGGAAGACATGTTCGGCGGGGACAGTCCCTTCTCCGATTTCTTTACCAGCATCTTTGGTGGTGTGAGTGGCAGCCGGGGCACACGTCCTGGTGGCTTTGAATACCGCCCCCGACCGCAGTCAGGCGAGGACTTTGAACACCCGGTTGAGATCAGCCTGGCCGAGGCTTATCATGGCACGACTCGCTTGCTGACCAAAGATGGCCGGCGGCTGGAGGTCAAGATTCCCGCCGGGGCCAAAACCGGCACCAAAGTGCGCATGCGCGGTGAGGGCGGTCCGGGGATGGCCGGCGGCCAGGCGGGCGACCTGTATCTGACGGTTGAGGTTAAGCCCGACCCGCGCTTTGAACGCAAAGAGGACGATTTGTACGTTACCGTGCCGGTTGACCTCTACACGGCGGTGTTGGGCGGCGCACTCCGCGTACCAACCCTGGCCGGCGATGTTAATCTCAAAATTCCGGCTGGCTCGCAAAATGGGCAAAGCTTCCGGCTGCGCGGCAAGGGCATGCCCAAGCTGGGCAAAGCCAAAGAACATGGCGACCTGTACGCCCGGCTTGAGGTGCGCCTGCCAACCCAACTGACACCTAAGCAGCGTGAACTCTTTGAACAACTCCGGCAAAGCTAGAAGGCGAGAAAGGAAGGAAGATAGACATGATGAACGGAAATCAATTTCCGGCTGAGGTGACCGCCCTTGCCCGGCGGTTGGGTCTCTCGCCCGATACGATCCATTACTGTTTGGAAGTTGAACTGGTGGGACAATCCCTGGCTGATCCTGACCTGGTCGAATTGCGCCGGGTGCGCCGCTTGCTTGATTTGGAGGTCAACTTAGCCGGGGTAGAGATCATCCTGCGCATGCGCCAACGAATACGGGCGATGCAGACCCAGCTAGAAGCTATGGCTTCTGAAATGGCTGCCATCCAGAGCCATTTTGAGAGTCAAATTCGAGAGCTGGAGCGGCGGCTGGCCCGCGAGGTATAAAGTTCAGAACAAACTATTTGTGAGGAGTGCGGAGTTCATCCCGCACTCTTTTGTTTTGGACAAGGTTCATCGTACCGGCTAATTTGCCATCGCTTAAAAAAATCCTAAAATCTCTCAGATTGCAGAACTGTGCAGACCTCAAAGGTCTTAAAGACCTTTGAGGTCTAAACTTGGAAGG
Source organism: Anaerolineales bacterium (assembly GCA_015075185.1). GTDB lineage: Bacteria > Chloroflexota > Anaerolineae > 4572-78 > J111 > DSQQ01. Next base: position 1,071,405 of record JABTUW010000002.1, read on the forward strand.
GGGCTGAGTGCAACCACAGGTTGATTACAGTCGTAAATGGTATGTGATGGCGGCGGTGGCCATGAGTATTTTGTTGGCGACAATTGACGGCAGTATTGTCAATGTCGCCCTGCCCACTCTGGTCCACGATCTGCAAACTGAGTTTGCCGTTGTCTCATGGGTGATCCTGGCTTATCTGCTGGCCATGACGACGCTGATGCCCAGCGTCGGACGGCTGGGGGATATGATCGGCAAGAAGTCCATTTATACGGCCGGTTTTGTTGTTTTTACCGCCGGTTCGGTCCTGTGCGGCTTGTCGCCAACGGTCTATTGGCTGATCGGCTTCCGGGTGCTGCAAGCGGTCGGCGCGGCGATGGTGCTGGCCCTGGGTGGGGCCATCCTGACCGAGGCTTTCCCACCCTCGGAACGAGGTAAAGCCCTGGGGTTGTTTGGCACGTTTGTCTCGATTGGGGTGGTGCTGGGGCCAACCCTGGGCGGCATTTTGATTGAGACCCTTTCCTGGCACTGGATTTTCTTTGTCAACCTGCCTGTTGGGATTGTCGGGGTGTGGATGTCGCTACGCTATGTGCCTGCCTCACCGCCCGCCGGCAAGCAGACCTTTGACTATGCCGGAGCTGTCACCCTGTTTGTCAGTTTACTCTGTTTCTTGTTAGCCCTAACGTTGGGACAGCAGCTCGGCTTTGGCCAGACTCCAACCCTGCTGCTCTTTACCGGCTGGCTGCTCTTTCTGGCCTTGTTTATCTGGCTCGAACTGCGCCTCAGCCAGCCAATGATTAATCTGCGCCTCTTCCGTAATAGTCTCTTCAGCATCAACCTGGTGACGGCCTTTTTGACTTTTGTCGCCATTTCCGGGATTTTTATTTTGATGCCGTTTTACCTGGAAAATGTGTTAGGCTATGACACTTCCCAGGTTGGTTATATGCTGGCCGTGGTGCCGGTCGCCCTGGGCCTCACCGCACCCATTTCTGGTTCACTGTCGGACCGCCTGGGCACCCGCCCGGTCACAGTTGTCGGCCTGCTGGCCCTGGCGATTGGCTACTTTACAGCCGGCACACTGACGGCCGAAACGGGTGTGCTTGGTTATGTATTGCGCTTGTTGCCCATTGGCATCGGTATGGGCATCTTTCAATCGCCCAACAACAGCGCGATTTTGGGCAGCGCGCCTCGCCATCAACTGGGGGTTGTGTCCGGCTTGCTTTCGACTACCCGGACCCTGGGGCAGACGACCGGCGTCGCTATTTTGGGGGCGCTCTGGTCCGGCCGGGTCGCTCTTTATGCGGGCGGCCTGGTACGAGGTGGAGCTACGGCTGCGCCCAAGGCAGCCCAACTGGCGGGCCTAAAAGATACCCTCCAAGGGGTAGTCATATTGATGATTCTGGCACTGGGGCTGAGTGTGTGGGGGCTTATCCAGGAACGCCGGAGCGGGCAGTTGGTGAAACCCATGGTCATCGACTCGAGCCCGAATGTAGAAATTTAGGAATATCGGTAAAGGAGATCGTTCATTTTGCGCAACGGGTATTACGTTCCTAAAAAAGCATTGGTAATTGTCGCCCATCCTGACGATATCGAGTTTTCTTGCGCCGGGACAGTGGCGCGCTGGGTCAAGGATGGCTGTGAGGTGATCTACGTGCTTTGCACCAGCGGCGATGTCGGCATCGCCGAGCCGGGGATGACCAGGGCCAGGGCTACCGAAATCCGGGAGGCCGAACAACTGGCCGCCGCGGAAGTGGTCGGCGTTAAAGAGGTTGTTTTTTTACGCGAGCCGGATGGGATGCTGGAAAACACCATCGCTCTGCGCAAGCAGCTGGTCCGCGAAATCCGGCGCTTTAAACCGGAGGTGGTTATCTGCGGCGACCCGACAGTAGTTTGGGCCGGTGAGAGTTATATCAATCATCCTGACCACCGGGCGGCGGCCGGAGCAGCCATTGACGCGGTTTTTCCGGCAGCCGGCCAGCCTAATTTATTTGAAGAACTGGCTGAAGAAGGTTTGACCGCGCACAAAGTCCGCCGGGTTTATGTGCAAGCCTGGGATGACAAGACCGCCGATGCCTTTGTCAATATCAGCGAGACAATTGGCCTGAAAATCGAGGCCCTCAAAAAGCACGTCAGCCAGATGGGGGAGTGGGACCCGGAACCGATGGTGCGCGAGTGGGCCGCTCTGGCCGCCAAAGGTAAAGAAATGGAGTATGCCGAAGCGTACCGGGTAATTAGTTTGGTCAGCGATGAAGACTTTGCCAAAACCCAGGCTTCTGAGCACGCTTGATTAGGGATAATTTTACCACAGAGGTCGCTGAGAACGCCGAGAAAGTAGAAACTAACCCTGAGTTCGACGTTTTCCCGAAAACAGACAGGATTTACAGGATTAACAAGATTTTTGACCAATTTTTATCCTGTAAATCTTGTCAATCCTGTCGAGAAATAAAAAACCTCCGAATTGAGGTTAGAAACTAAAAAACTCTACATTCCGGTGGCCTCTGCGGTTTTATGAATGAGTTGGGCAGACCACCGTTTCCAGCAGATGATTGAGCATCGCGGCAGGGTCGGTGCAGAGACCGGCGTGAACGGACGAGGTCTGGATGATACTGCTGCGCGGGGAGACCAGCCAGTGAAAACGGTCGGCCAGGGGAAGCTGGCCAATGGGGCCGGAGGCCGGCCCACCCGCACAGAGCAAAGGGATCAGAGCCAGGTGACGTTCGACATCCTCCGGATCAAGGCGAGAGTCGAGCATAGCCAGGCGCTGCCGGTCCAGGGCAATACGCGCGCCTAAAAAGCGCCGGGAGCGGCAAAAGAGAATTACCCCGGCGTTGATAAACTCCTCTCGTTCGACCCGTGGCACAACGCGGACAATGGCATAATCAAATGAACTAGGCACGGGCACGGATGGCCTCCTCGACAAATTCTCGCGGCGACTCCAGCCGCCGGTGGAGATAGGCAGCGTAGGCGGCCCGGTGTTCGGCATGGTCGGCAAAACTGGCTTCGCTGTTGAGCCAGGCAGCCGGAATGAGACTCACGACACTGTCAATGATCTCTGGCGTCAGGCGGGCGCTTAGAGCGGCATCGGCGGCCGGCAGGTCATCGGCAAAAGGCAGCAGAACGTGTTCTTTGATCTGGGGAAAACGGCTGCGGCTGCGCGCCAGGTAATCGTTCCAACTGTGGTGAAAGTAGAGACAGGCCCCGTGATCAATCAGCCAGGGCCGCTGCTGCCACATCAGAATGTTAGTGTTGCGCGGCGTCCGGTCCACGTTGGTCACGTAGCTGTCAAACCAGACCACGGCCGAGGCCAGTGCCGGCCCCAGCGGGTTTAGCAGGGGATCGAAGGCAAATGCGCCGGGAAGATAGGCCAGGGCCAGGTTGAGGCCGGCGCTGGCCTTGATCAGGTCTTGAATTTCAGGGTCGGGTTCGGAGCGGCCCAGGGCCGGATCGAGGTGAGCAAAGACGATTTCCGGCACGGGCAGGTCCAGCGCCCTGGCCAGTTCTCCAGCCACAAGTTCGGCAATAAGGGCTTTGGGGCCTTGTCCTGCCCCGCAGAATTTCAACACGTAGAGCTGCTGGTCGTCGGCCTCGACGATGGCCGGCAGCGAACCTCCCTCGCGCAGCGGGGTGACGTAACGTATGGCGGTAATGGTGCGGATCTCAGTTAATTCCTTCATCCTGAAATTATGCCGAAGAATAGCCAGCAACGCAAGCCGGTCAACGGGTAAAGATGCCTTGCATATGCTCCATGAGCAAGGTAAAATTATTGTAGTCATAATTTCCCCGGGTATTTTCTACAAAACTAAGGAAGGCTTAAGCTAGAAATTGTAAGATGTAAACTCAAAAAGCGTCTCTTGGAAAGTGGATAAGGGATAATTTAGGTTTAAGGAATAATTCAATGAACAAATTTATCAAGGCGGTGTTGATTGCTTTCTCCTTGTTGATGCTCGTTGTAGTCTCTTTCGCGGGTGGGGTACTCTTTGCTAATAATGATTTCCTCAAGCCGGGGGTGGTGCGAGCAGCCGACCAGCCGGCGGAGTTTGAGGTATTCTGGCAGGTCTGGAACATTGTGCAGAATCATTTTGTTGACCGGTCGGCCCTCGACCCGCAGGCGCTGACTTATGGCGCTATCAACGGCCTGATTACTGCCCTGGGTGATGAGGGCCATACCCGCTTTTTAACCCCAGAAGAGGTGGCCGACCAGCAGACCAGTATTTCCGGCAAATTCTATGGGATTGGGGCGCACGTTGGGGTAGAGAACGGCCTGCCGGTGATTGTCGCTCCGTTTGATGGCTCGCCGGCAGCCAAAGCAGGGATCAAGGCCGGCGACATCATCCTGGAGGTGAACGGCGAAGATGTGACTACCCTCCCTTTGAATGAGGTCGTGGATCGAATTCGGGGTGAGGAGGGGACTGAAGTGACCATTGCTGTTTTCCGTCCTGATTCCGATGAGAGCCTGGAATTTAAACTCGTCCGGGCTGAGATCAAGATTCCGGCCGCCTTGTGGGCGATGGCGCCGGGGACAAAAGTCGCCGTGATTCGGATGACCCAGTTTAACGCTAATTTGGATGACGAGTTAAAGAAGACGGTCAAAGAGGCGGAAGCCGCCGGGGCAACGCAGTTTGTGGTAGATGTGCGCAACAATCCGGGCGGCCTGCTGGAGCAGGCGGTCAAAGTGACCAGCGAATTTTTGAAGGACGGCAATGTGCTCTTGCAGGAAGACGCGCAGGGCAAACGTGAAACTTTCGAGGTCAAGCCGGGGGGCGTTGCCACCGATATTCCAATCGTGGTGTTGATCAATCGCGGTTCCGCCAGCGCCGCCGAAATTTTCGCCGGAGCGATCCAGGATAATAAGCGCGGTACGGTTTTGGGCGAAACAACCTTTGGTACAGGGACAGTGTTGCAGCCCTTTGAATTGGACGACGGCTCCGGCTTGCTGCTGGGTACCAGCCAGTGGCTCACCCCGCAGGGCCGCCTCATTCGCAAACAGGGCATAGAACCTGACGTGGAGGTAAAGTTGCCGGTCGGGGCCACCATGACCACCCCGCCCGAATTGGAGACCATGACTCAGGCGGACCTGCTCAAGAGCGAGGATATCCAGTTGCTCAAGGCTTTGGAACACCTGAAAGCGATCCCGGAAGTTAGCATCGAGAGTGAGACCAAGCCAGGCGTGGATACAAGCAAATAGTTAAGGCAACTATCCACGATAAGTGTTGATCTTGTCAATGGGGCCGTAGCGCAGTACGGCCCCATTTTTGTTTCTAGTCACCCGTTTCTTTTTTGCCTAACTCTTCCAATTCTTGCTTGATTTCTTCGATTTTGCTTCTGGTCGCGTCAATTTCATTCCGAAGGTTGGTTGGTGTATTGAGAATACCGTGTTGAGCCTCTTGCTCTTCTAACTTGTTCAGGTTTTGGGTGTAGATCGTTAGTTGCCGACGCAAATGCTGGATACGGGTGCTATCACCCACACTGGGAGCAGGAGGTGGGGCGACATCAGGGGCGGCGGGCCGGTTACTCACATACTTTTGATAGCTACCAAAAAAGTTTTCAAGTAAAGGGATGGCCAGATTAACCGTGGACAAGTTCAACAACCAATCGCCGATAGAGTCAGCATGAGTACTGTTAAGATAAGGCATCAATCCCATGACTCGCTGTTTTGTTTCGGCCGGCAGTTTGTTCAAACGTTCTGTTTGCCCAGCTTGCCAATTGTTCCAAACGGTCTCATCACCTGTACGCGCAATTAGTTCGTCGGCCACCCAATCACAGAAGACCAGCGAGAAAGGACGATAGCGCATAGTATCTCCTCGCTCAGCTAAAATCAAGCCGCGTTTTTCCAAAGCCAGTAGGGTACGTTCAACCCCACCATAGAAACGTTTAAGCTGTTCCAGGGTATCACCGCCGCCCACACCGCCGCCTCGTTCCAGATGACGGAGCGCCTTGATTGTTAGCACGACACGCTGATCTGCCGGCGAATGATGCCAATAATCACTAAATACCGGGGCAGCTTTCTCGCGAAACTCGGCATTGAGTAAACGGCGACGCAACTGGGTGTCCTCCACCTGACGATAAGCTTCATACAGGAATGAGCAAGCCATTTGCAAGAAATAGGGGTGCGGTCCGGCGATTTCCAGAATATAGCCAATATCACGTCCCTGGAAAGCAATTTCGTTTTCGGCCAGATAAGTTTGGATCAGTGTTTCAGCTTCATCTTCAGAAAGAGGACGCAGATTGACGTTGGCGAAAATATTGAAAAAGGGAGAGTCTTTGACCTCTTTGGAGTGGGTCAACTCCACCAATTCCTGCCGGCTGGACGTAATCAAAGCCAGATGATGATGAATGGCCATAGCTCGCAAGCCGCTGAAAAAATCCAGGTCGAACTTTTCGTTTTGGGTCACTCTTTCGAATTCGTCGAGTAACAGCACAATATGCAGATTAGTATCGTCTACAAAGCTAAATAGGTCATCTAACAGGAAAGTATCAATGGCAGACTCGCGGCAGACATCCTCAATGGATGTTTGCAAGGCTTGATTGTTAATTCGCCGCTTGATGGCTTGTAAAACCCGCTGCCAAAAATCAGTGGGGGTTTTGGTGGGATCAAGCATCTGTAAATCAAGATAGATAAAGATGTATTTATCCTCTGCAAATCCGGCCTGTCGGGTTACATCCTGGTGGGCCAGATACTTGAGCAGCGATGTTTTGCCAATGCGCCGCTCGCCGACAATCGAACTCGACTCAAATTCCGCATTGAGCAGACGGCTCTGTACTTGTTCAATCTCCCGCAGGCGACCGATAAAGCGGGCCGGATTAGTAATGGGATTACCAAAGGTGAAGGGGTTTGTCGTCATTAATGCTTCCCTTTTAAGGAACCCAGATTGGGTCCCAATCGTTAGCCCCGTTTTTGGTTACATTGCAGTCCGTTATTGGACAATTACCATCGGTAGTCATTACAAAAATATCACCGTCATCATGATTATTGGTCGTAAAGCGCACATAAGCCAGCCAGTTGCCATCAGGCGACCAAACCGGGAAATTCTCATCGAACGGTGAGTTGGTCAGTCTGCGTTCATTGGTGCCGTTGGCATCCATCACATAAATTTCAAAATTACCGTCACGGTTGCTGGCAAAAACAATCTGCTGACCATCTGGAGACCAAGCTGGCCTGATATTGATTGGACCTTTGTCTGTTAGCTGATCGAACTTGGTTGCGTTAGTGTCCATCACCCATACATCGGATGGGCCATCGTACTCTGTCCTTCCTTCCTGCTGGACAACAAAGGCAATGTGTTGCCCAGCGGGCGACCAAGCTTGCCCCCAAAATTTTACCGATCCCTTCCCCGGCTCATTTAGATTTTGGGTCAGCCGCTTCAGGTCAGAACCATCAATGTTCATCGTATAAATTTCCCACCCTTGATTCTCCCGAGAGGAAACAAAAGCTATTTGTTGACCGCCCGGAGAAAGTACGCCCTCCCAGTTATCCCAAAAATTACATCCACCGATATTATAAGCTTTTTCAAGGAAGAGGCTGTCAAGTAACTCCTCAGGACTATTAAGAGGAACTATATACAGACAAACATGGGTGCGAGGCGGCGTTTCTGTTCCCGAAGTAAAGATAATTCTTTTACCATCCCGCGAAAAATCAGGTTCATAGGCTACGTTGGTAGTTATTTGAGTAAGGCCGCTCCCATCGCCGTTCATTACGTAAAGATCTGCGGTGCTCGAACGATTTGAGGTGAAGAGAATCTGATGCGACGGTGGAAATAAGACTAAGAGTTTTGGGGTGGATGTCCGAGTTAGAGTTGGAGTCGGCGCAGGTGTAGGCGTAGGTAGCTGAATCTCGATGATGGTCTGCACCTCTATACTGCGACCATCTTTTGCCTGCACAGCGGCCTGCAAGGTATAGGTCCCATTCTCGACGGGTGAGCCGTTGGGCCACGTATTGTTGTGATCAGCAAAAACCCATACAAGACAGGTAGGTTCACCGCCCCCAAAAGCACAGTAGGCTGCATTTTTCTCCGTGCGCTCGTAGACAAGTGTTCCCTTGCTGTCAACTATGCGCATCTCCACCAGGTCAATACCCGCGCCATCAGTGCTACCCACACCTGGATCATAAGCCTGTACCTGGAATACGAGTTCGGTTGTCACGGTAGCGCCCAGCGCAGGGTTAATGATGGTGGCTACCAGGAGTGCAGGGGTGGGGGTAGGCACCGCAGCCGCCGCTGCAGTGGCTTCTAAGTTCGCCACTACTCCAGCCGCAGCAGTGGCACTAGCCTGAACTGCGACCGCAATAGCAGTGGCAGCAACTTTGGCTTCGGCGGTTGCCGTTACGTTTTCTTGCTCTTGCGGGATCGTGGCCATTGAGGTAGGGGTGGCGAAGGCTATAGTAGCCACAGTGGCCATATCTACGGCCAATTCCTTCTCAGCGGTTTTGGTCAAAACTACAGCGGTGGCTGTATCATTTAATCTGATCAGGTCATTAGCCGCCGCGTCAGCGGTACCGCGCGCTGCAATCAATTCCCCGGGCAGCAATTTGGCGAAAGCAGTTGCAGTTGCAGCCACACTCTTTTGCTCTTGCACCTTCTGAAGTAGCACGACTCCCAGTCCAATGATGACCAGCAGCATCACTGCCAGCATGACCCATGTGGGTTGGCGCCACCACGATTTGGCCGGAACAGATGGTGCGCTTGACTGCCAGCGTTCAATGACACCCTCCTTGGCCAAATCCTCGCGCACAAAATCTAAACGGCGCTCTTTGGAAAGCCACAAGCGGAACGGCTCGATGGTAAAAGCATATTCGCCGGATTTTTCCTCACGGAGAATATCGCGCGTGCGCAGAGTTTGCAGGGCAGTGGTCAATTCGCCGGCAGGGGGGCAAACCTCGCCGGTTTGTAACAGGCGTACCAGAGTAGTTCGGGAGACTGCATGCCCCACCTCACTGTTTTGCGTGGCTAACGCCGCTATAACCACTTTTTCTGCTGCGCCAACATCATCCCAGGTAAACTTGAGGTTTTGAGCTGTGGCTTCTACCACATCGGGCAGCACCTGCCGTACTTCCTCGACACCAACAAGGGCGACGTTACCCATCTCCCGACGGGCAAAAATCGCATGGCAGATGTGCTGAGTATAGAACGGATGGCCTGAGGCTGCTTTCAAAATAAAATCAATCGCCTCATTCGGGTACGAGTAATACTGAGCCACAGGTTGGGTAATCAGCACACGGGCATCAGCCTCATTCAGGAAGGTGATTTTATGATAGATGGCTTGGTTGAACAGAACGCTGTATTCACTCTCCATCTCTTCCAGTTTACTACCGAGTGAGACAATGATGCTGAGCCGATGATCAGCCATCAGCGAACGGAGATAATCGAAAACATCGGCGGGAAATTCGCCCGCTTTGACCTTCGTCCGCATCCGTTCGAATTCATCAAACATAAGGAGTAATCGGCGCTGTTGACCAATAGTTTCTTGAATCTGGCTTAAGAAAACCTCGGCAAAATAGACTCCAGGCGCATCGGCAAAATTTGGCCGTTCGGGCCGATTTATAGGGGCGATGCCCTCAACCTTGCGCAACTCACTCGAAATTTTAATGGCAACCTGCCACCAAAATGAACTCATCGAGTCAAGTGACAACTGTTGCAAATCAATAAAAACGGGAAGGTAGGAGGCGTCGCCCAGGCGACGGGGGATCTGATACAAAATCGAGGTTTTACCGGTACGGCGTTCGCCGTATAAGACAATGACGTTATCCTGGAATTGGCCCATGAGATGGTCACGTAACCACCTAAAGACCTCATCGCGGCCAAAGAACATCTCTTCACCGCGAATCGGGCTACCGGCGACGTATGGGTTCTTCCAACTTTCGTTCATTTTTCTCAATAGGGAAAGTCAACTCTTTGAATTATATCATCATTTGCTCAGAACTGCACGATGAATTTGTCTTGTTCTTTTCCAAAAGTCCCGTCTTTGGTGTTATAATTCCCACTTATGGTAAGTAATATGAAGGTCTCTATCCAGCCGCAAAGCCGTGTTATTGATAGGGCAATCGGTAGCGGATTGGCCCTGGCCGCCTTCGGGCTGTATCTGGCCACGCTCGCCCCCACCGTTCTGGAAGCCGACGGCGGCGAATTCCAATTTGTACCCTGGCTGCCCGGCATTGCCCACCCGACCGGCTATCCGCTGTACATCCTGCTCGGCTGGCTGTGGACCCATCTCCTGCCCATCGGCGAAGTTGCCTGGCGCATGAATTTGCTCTCGGCGGTGCTGGCGGCAGCGGCGGTAGGTCTGACCTATGCGGTTGCCCGGCAGATACTGGACCGGACTCTACCTGATACACCCTTCCCGGCTCGAATCATCGCCGCCGTAATGGCCGCAGCAACCTTTGCCGTCAGCCATACTTTTTGGAGCCAGGCCCTTATCGCCGAGGTTTATACCCTCCATGCCCTGTTTGTGGCGGCGCTGCTGTGGCTGGCAGTAAACCATGTTTTTTCAAACTCTGGTTCAATACCGCCCGATTCTTGGGAGATCTCTCGCTTCGCTCGAAATGACAAAACCAGCAGGTTGTTAGCTCTAACTCTAGGCCTGAGTCTGACCCATCACCGCACGATCGTACTGCTGCTGCCGGCGCTGGTATTGTTTCTACTGACCACTGATCGTAGACCGCCGACCGCCGAGATGACCATCGGCAGTCGGCAGTCGGCGGTCGGCGGTCGTTCATTGTTAATCCACACCGCGCTCCTGGTCGTCCCCCTGTTGTTATACCTTTATCTGCCCCTCGTCGCTCCCTCCACACCCTATGCCACGCTGAATCTCAGCGAGACCCAACGGTTGGTGCTGTACGACAATTCTTGGCAGGGTTTTTGGCGTCACATCATGGGCAGCGTTTTCAGCGGAGAACTCATGCCCAGCGCCGCCGGCCTGGACCGCCTGGAGCTGGTCTGGCAGTTGCTGCGCCAGCAGGTGGGCTGGGTCGGCGCAATTTTGGCGCTGGCCGGTTTGATGACGTTGTGGCAGCGGCGGCAAAGCGCTTTATTGCTGCTGACCGGCCTTAGCTCTGTCGTCTTTGTTGCCTTCAACCTGATCTATTTCATCGGTGATGTCTTTGTGTTGTTCATTCCGGTCTGGCTGTTTGTCTGTTTGTGGCTGGGCCTGGGCAGCCTGGGCGTGGCCCACTGGCTGGCTCAATACTTTGTCCAGAGCAAAACCGGCTCGGTTAACAGCAGCCCCGGCTTCGAGGCTATGGAAAAACGGCTGGGCCAGCGGATTTATCGCTTTGTCACCCTCAGCCTGGCCGCCCTGGGTTTGTTGCTGCCGTCCGTATTGCTGGCAACTCGCTATCCTGAACTCGACCAAAGCCACAATATGGCCGCCCGCGAGCGCTGGCAGGCTGTCCTGGCCGAGCCTCTGCCTGAGGGAGCGATTTTGCTGAGCAACGACCGCAACGAGATCATGCCGCTGTGGTATTACCAGTACGTCGAGGGCCGCCGGCCTGATGTGTTGGGCCTCTTTCCGCTGATTGTGCTTGAGCCGGCCTATGCCAATGTGGGCCGGGTGCTGGACCAGGCGCTTGTTTCTGGGCGGCCGGTTTATCTGATCAAACCTATGACCGGCCTGGAAATCAAAGCCGACCTCTCTCCCGCTGGGAGTTTATTTCGAGCCACGCCCAATCATGCTCCACCCGCGCATTTGCTCAACCTGAAACTGCCGGAAATCACGCTCTCGGCCTCGCCCAGCGTCACCGAGACCATTACCCTGTTAGGCTACGATCTCTCCCCGGCCAAAATCCACCCCGGCACTGTGCTCACGGTAACACTTCACTGGCAGGCCAGCCAGCCGCTCTCCCTTGATTACACCAGCTACGTCCATCTCGTCAACAGTAACGGCCAGGGCTTAACGCAGAGCGACCACCGGCCCGGCAGCGATTTCTACCCCAGCCATTACTGGCAAACCGGCGAAATTGTGCGCGACCCACACCTCCTGACTGTCCCCGCCGCTATTCCCCCCGGCGAGTACCGGCTGCGGGTCGGGATGTATGATCAACCTGAGCCAGGAGTGTTCAGAAGTATGGGTACTGGCGTCGAAATCGGGACGCTCTTGGTTGAGTAAGTAAACTTAACTTCAATCACCCTGGTGGTTTGTGCGTTGCGGGCCAGGGTATGGTAAAATAGCAGACCCTGACCTCTTGCTTGTTGCTAGAAAAGTTTATGATTATGGGTCAAACGCAATCAACACAACTCATCATTTCAAAACGACTTTATTGTGTCAAAACAGCCAAAATCGTGGAGGATGGCCTTGAGCTAGAAAAGAGTCCCTGGATCAAGATTGGCCGAATTTTGGGGAATGGCGGGGTGCGCTTTTAACCTGCAATGAGGAACCACATTGAACGCACCGCCTGGCTTATTCTGCTGACAGCCTTTGGCATCTTTTGCCTGCTGTCCATTTTGATTCCGGCCAGCATTCGCTGGTATATCATCAACGCGGCCGACACCTTCACCACCAACGTCACCTCGGTTCGGGGCACGGTGGTCATTGGCGATCCCAATACCCAGGCGTCATCCTCGCTCACCGATGGGAATTCTGTTACGGTTGAAGAAAATACGATCATTGCCACCGACAGTACCTCTCAGGCAATTTTGACCTTTTCCGACGACAGCAGCTTGACCATGTACAGCGATACCATCATTGTTTTGCGTGAAACCCGCGCACCGCGTTTCAGCCTCAGCTCCAATCCCACCAAAATTTTAATTGAGGTCCAAAAGGGACGCATTCGGGCCACTTCTTCGTTGAGCCGGGAAGCTCTAAACTTTGATATTGGCACACCGCAGGCCCAGGTTGAACTCAGCGAAGGGAGTTTTTCAATCGAGGTCAATGAGACAGAAACTCAGGTGACCACCCGCTTGGGTCAGGCCAGTGTCCTTGGCGGCGGTAAACAGGTCTTGCTTAAGCAAGGAGAGCGGGCTTTGATTAGCCAGGGCCAGGTCCCTTCACCGCCGCTGCCGGCTGCCCAAAACCTGCTCAAGGATAGCGAGTTTAGCGCCATCTCGCTCAACAATTCCTGGGAAACCTATGAGATAGACTTTAGCGAGAGTGTCACGCCGACGAGTCGAATCGGTACCTTTCAGGATCGCAACGTTCTCGAACTTCGGAGCGAAGGTGAGGACAATATCCACACGGAGGTGGGCGTCACCCAACAGGTCAATAAAGATGTCCGCGATTTCCAATCGCTGCGGATTTTTGCCGAAGTCCGCCTGGTGCGGCAGACGCTGCCGGGCGGGGGACAGCAAGGCTCTGAATTTCCCATCATGCTGCGCCTGGATTATAAGGATGCCGATAACAACGACCGGAGTTGGTACCACGGCTTTTACTACGCTCCCAAGCCCGACAATTACATCCTTTATAACGAGCCGCAAAACTCCAACGAGCGCATCGCCCGCTTTATCTGGTATCCCTATGAGTCAGAGAACCTGCTGACCGCCCTTGGCCCGGCCAAACCTGTTTTTATTAAGTCTATCCGGATCTACGCTTCCGGCTGGATTTACGAAGCCATGGTCGCCAATGTCTCTCTCTTAGCCCAGGAATAAGCCATGACCAGGCAGCAGGTCAGCGAGGCAGCAAAGGGGCGAAGCAGCGAGGAGGTGAAGAGGCAAGGGAGCGAGTCTAACGCATCACGCATCAGTGCGCAGCCTCCCCTTGGGACGCATCACGTATCACGTTTAACGCTTTACGCCCTCAGCGCCACTCTCCTGCTCTACGCCGGCCTGAGCTTTTACCAGATCAACCTGCCGGGCCTGCATTATGATGAAGCCTTTGAAGCGGTGCCGGCGTTGCAGTTGTGGCAGGGACAGCCGGTGGCCGCTTTTCGGAACAGCGGCTTGACGCTGGGAGGCCAAATCTTCCCCTTGATGACCCAGGATTATATTGGCGCGCTCAACACCTATGCCGCTGTTCCTTTCATTGCTTGGCTAGGGCCAACTCCGGCGGCCTTGCGGGTCTGGTCTATTCTGGTCGGTATGGCTACGCTGGGGCTGACTTATCTGCTGGTGCAGCAGCTTTCCGGGCAGTCCCGGATCGGTTTGAGCGCCGCCCTGCTGCTGGCCGTGGACCCCACCTTTATCTTTTGGAATCGGCAGGGCATCTTTGTGACGGCCATCACGGCGGCTATCGGCCTGGCGGCGACCCTGTGCTGGCTGCGCTGGCTGCGTGGCGGCTCGACCGCCTGGGCTGTCGCCGGGGCATTTTTGTTCGGGCTGGGATTGTACGCCAAATTCCTCTTTTTGTGGCTTATCGCCGCCCTGGTCGCCGCGGTTATTCTGCTCAATTTACCCCGACTGCTCAAAAACCCAGCGCCTTTGAAGGCCGGCTGGAATTCTATCAAAAACCACAAACCACAAATCCTCCTGGCCGCCGTCGCTTTTCTGGCCGGCTGCTGGCCGCTCATCGCCTACAATATCCAGACCGGCGGAACGTTTGCCAGCGTGACTCAAAACGCGGCAACTTCTTATTACGGCGTCAACAATTTGGCCTTTGGACCCAACTTGGTGGAACGCTTCCGTCAGTTTGTCGCTGTCCTGGATGGCAGCCACTTGTGGTATCTGGGCCGGGTTATCGGCAACCCGATCCCGCCGCTCGTTTTTTTTCTGCTGCTGCTGGGGGTCGTGATCAAGGCGAGCCTGAATCCCTCGCCCGCCGCGCCGGCAGCGTTATTTCCTTTTCTGGTCATCGGTCTGGTCATTTTAGCCAGTATCGCCACCGTCTCAGCCTTGTGGGTGACTCATTTCGCTGTTCTCATGCCCTGGCCGGCGATAGCGATAGCCCTGGGAATCTGGTTTGCAGGCAAGGGGTCGGAGGTCGGGGACCGGGGGTCGGGAATAATGAGCGGATGGCAGACAGCCGATGGCAAAGCAGCCGATAAAACGGAACACGCAATAGAGCAAAGCCTCCCCTTGGGACGCAACACGTTTTACGTTTCACGTTTCATTATCCCGATAGCTCTGGCCCTGCTGCTCATCACCAACCTGGCCAGCGTCAGCCGCTACCACCTGGCGCTGGCGGAAAGCGGCGGCTTGAGCAGTCACTCCGATGCCATTTATGATTTGAGCGGCTGGCTGGCGGCCCACCCTGACCGGCCCGTTATCGCCATGGATTGGGGGCTGGCCGCGCCGGTCACCTACCTGACCGGCGGCCGGGTGACGCCGACCGAGGTTTTTGGCTATGTCTGGGCGCCGGATGCCGAGTTGACCCCCCGTTTGCAGCGCTTCATCGCCCAGCCGGCCGCGCTCTATCTCTGGCGCGCGCCGGACGAAATCATTTTTGATCGCAGCCCGGAATTTAAGGCGCTGTATCGCCCGCTGAATTTGGAGGAAACCATCGAGGCGGCTTTTTACGAACGGAGCGGGCGGCCCGTCCTGGGCGTCACCCGCCTGGTGAAGTGTGGGACGCCGGGCATCAATTCGCCGGAGCCGGCTTCGCATTGCAAATAGTCGGTTAATGAGCCTAGGTTCTTTTGATATTTCAGAAATTACCCCGAAAACGCACCCTGAGTAGGCGTTAGCCGTATCGAAGGGTGCGTTTTCGGGCCGATTTCGCACGCTGAGTGCCATTAAGGTGTATCGAAGCGGGCGAAATCGGCAAATGTCAAAAGAACCTAGGGCGTGTTATGAATTTTCTGACTTTAATAGTGATCAGAAACAGATGCTACGGGTTCTGATTAAGCTGAAATGAAAAACCTTAAAAACTTTTTTATCCCTCCTTTCCAAATAGAGCCAACCACCGAAGCCAATCTCAATGTTATTTTACGGCGCGAGCGTGAACGCATCTTGACAGGTATGTTGCGGGCAACGGCTGTTTTAAGCAGCCTAAATTGGCTTGCCGTTCTGCCGGGTTTGCTGCGAGATGGGCAGCTAGACGTAGCGATTCTCTATACCCTGCTACTGACCGCGGTATGGTTTATCGCTCTAAAATTGAGTTTGGCTTACCGGCTCAGGGCCGGTGCCTTTCTATTGCTTGTTTATACGTTGGAAGTAAACGATTTGGTAAACTTTGGTATAACGCCAGGAGTAATCATTCTTCTTGTGGTTTTTTGTATCTTGGCTACCATCCTCCTGGGTGGCAGAATGGGGGGAATCGCACTCCTCTTAAGTGTAGCTTCCCTGGCTGTTGCGGGCTGGCTCATAAAAGTTGGCTTGAGCGGCTTTCCTATCACTTTTGTTGCCTCTATTCCCGAGGAAATTTTTTACCTTTGTGTCACTTTTCTCCTGGGAGTGGGTTTGGTCCTGGTCGGCCTGACTGTTTTGCTAAATGGCTTTGATCTGGCTTGGTGGCAAGAACGGCGGGCCATGCGCCAAGTACAACAGGAACGCGATTTATTGGAAGAACGGGTCATTGAACGCACTCAAGAATTGGTGGCAGCTCGAGATCAAGCCAGAGAGGCCAGCTATATTAAGAGTCAATTGCTGGCACGGGTTAGCCATGAGCTACGCACCCCTCTTGGTGTTATCTTAGGCTACACCGAGATGCTCCAACGAGGCTTGTATGGCCCGGTTTCATCCAAACAGCAGGATGCTATGAACAAGGTCATCGAAAGCACGCATTACCTGACCCATTTAGTGAAAGAATTATTAGATCAGGCCCAATTTGAAAGTGGCCGCTTGACTCTGGCTATAGCCCCCTTTACCCTGACCGAAATAATTAAACCCCTGATCGCTCAACTGACACCGCTGGCTGAGGCTAAAGGGTTAGCCCTGGTTTTTGAGATTGACCCGGAGCTGCCATCCTGTTTAAGTGGGGACGCCCAACGTTTGCAGCACATTTTGTTTAATCTCGTCAACAACGCTATCAAATTTACCGAAACCGGAACAGTCCAGGTTCGGTTATACCGTTCCCACCCGGCTAAATGGGCCATTGAAGTAACCGACACAGGCATCGGGATTCCCCTGGAAATACAGCCTTATATTTTTGAGCCGTTTCGCCAGGGAGATGGTTCCATCACCCGCCGGTATGAAGGGACTGGCCTGGGTTTGGCGATTGTCAAACAACTTACGAGCTTAATGGAAGGGGAAATTACCCTGAAAAGTGAAGCGGGGCGGGGTAGCACCTTCGTGGTGACTCTACCCCTTCATTCTGTCCATGAGAATGCGTGACGACTGGGTCGTTCGCTGTCAGTTGGGTAAAAAGTGTCCGGCAACGCCGGAATACTTGTCGGGTGGGAGTTCCCATTGCCCTCCACTACAGGTGCTGATACTCCCTATCAAATTAGCGACAGCAAGCCGCTTCTTCAAAGCCCAACTGTGACCGAGGAGGACTTGATCTACAAGTCGGCTTGTTTTGACCGCTACAATGATGGCGTCTCGCTCTTCCAGACAAAAAAGGGGGCGCGACCACCACTGTGACGAAAGACTATACTCTCTGGTCCTTTGGTATTATAGGTGTGAACCCAATTGATGATTGTCACATTTCGGCGACCTGTCTGTTTGGCCCATTGGCTGGCATTGGCTCGACCTGTTCCGATCATATAGAGGGCTTGGAAGCGTTCTCTAGTTCGTTTGTGCTCTGCTTCCATACTCAGTTTCAATATTTCTTGAGGGCTTTGCCCCCATTTTTCAAAGTCCGGACGGACCATTTTTACCGACCTCTTTTTTGCTTTTCGACTTTCGTCTTTGTCGGTATCAATTTTAGCACAAAACTTATGTTTTTACTCTGATTTACGTTTAATTCGCTCCACATCAGAACTATCAACATTAGTCATCCATAGCTAAAAAGAATTTTTAGTGTTATAATAAGCGCATTTGTATTGGTATACCGGATTGTTCTATCAAGCTTTCAGGAATGGGTAATTTTTCCAAAGAGCGAGGTTCAACTTTTACTGCACCATCACCGTATGATTTTCCAATCAATACCAGATTAGCAGTTGTATCGGGATGATTAAGAATCTTCCATAACCGTTCAATGTATTCTTTGTCGTTGTTTTTGGGGTAAATACATAAGAAACCTGTGAGTGGAATAACTCTTGCTGTGTTGCGAATAAATCTTGAATTACGCCGCCCCAAATAAGAGAATAAGAAAGTTGGCGGAATTCGAGACTCCATTTTGTACCAGGGCTTTCGCTGAGAAATAAGCGGTCTTTGTGGCAATCCGAGAGCCTCCCCTTCCTTCAAATAATCTCTTAGTTTTTCTGGATAACTTTCAATAGGATCACCATTAAGGGCCAGGAGAAAGGTAGGTCTTCCTTTTGCTTGGAGAGAATCTAAAGTATCTTGTGTAATTTCTTCGGCTTGGACATCTCTCGTTCGTCCAATCGCCCTAACAAAATAATTATCTGGAATGCCGAGTAGCTTTGTCTGTTCATAAGTCATGAAAAAGAATTCATTTGCACCCGTAGCAACTCCTCGAACTACCTGCACAAAATTACCAAGTGTGCATCTGCTTGTTCTCTCTATCACAGGCAGCCTCGATAAACCGGTGCTTAAACCTTCAGATAGCTCACGCTGAACAATGGTTAGTCCCTTTTCAGGTGTAATCTCAAAGCCAGAACGAACCCACATTTTAAGTATTTCTGTTTGGGACTCGGAACACTTCACCCACAAGAACTTTTCTTTTGGTTCTGCTTTGCGGATAAGAAATATAAGCGGATTTGTGTCTATACCAGGAAAAGGGGAGGCATCAGGCGTAAAGGTTATTACTGCATCTAATGTAAAATTCGTCGAAATCCACTGCCATAGATAATTAGCAAACTTACCTTCGCACGTATCGGCGGGCATGATGAAAGCCAAACGCCCACCTTCATCCAGCAAAGTTAAAGCGCGAATCAGGAAATAAATGTGAAGCCCTGCACGCCCATCCAACATCCTGCCTATTGTTTGTAGACCCAGATGCTTGAGTTGCTCTTTAATTGTTATAGGGATGCGATGATGACGAATATATGGAGGATTGGCGACAATCGCATGTAATTTCGTTTGTGGAGGCTGAAAAACAAAATCACCGATTTTCACCCCTGAGATATCATCGTTTTTTAACCCATACTGAATTGCCTGTTCTAAGGCAGTCGGGTCAACATCCATACCCGAAAGTGTAATATGAAGTCCCCTTTCTCTTGCAACAGCTTTCGCTGCCCGGAAAAATGCCCCCGCACCCACGGCAGGATCAAATAACATGCTGTCTCTATTTGCAAGAACATAATCAACCATCGCTTCGGCAATCCAGTCGGGTGTCCAAAACTGTCCCTTTTCACGGAGTCGTTCTCTCGCTTCACCAGAAGCAGGAAGTTTGTAAGTGTTAATCTTCCGCATTTGTCATTTCCATCAAAATTGCTTTAGCCTCATCTCTCAAAGACATTCTTCCTCCCTGGAAGTGAACATAAGGCAGGATATGACCATTTTTATCTGTGATGTATTTAGCAATCAGGCTTGGTTCTTCAGTAGCATTACCAAGGGGGTATCCATAGTGATAATAGAATTTGTAAAGAAATTTCTTTGTGGTTGCTCCACCTGGGGCTTGAAAAGTTTGTTCAGTAGGAAGAATATAGCCTTCTTCAATTAGCCTTTGCGCTTCACCAAATGCAAGCCCAAATGCCATATCGAAGAAAACATGCCAGATATGAATAGGAATTCCTTTTGAGTTTTGCCAGGCCTGCAAAGGCTCTCGGTCCTCTTCCTTTAGAATAATCGTCGGTAAGACAGCATTCTTTTTGAGACCGTCTTTACCACCTAAACGTTTTTGTGGTCTCAGGCTAGCACCAAAATCTGGCATGAGTCGCCCTACCCAAAGGCTATTTTCACATTCTACGGCAACAATAGCTTTTGAAAGAATCCTTTGCATAATCATGTCGTCTTCTTTGGTAAACGGTAACTCAGATAGTCCCCCAAGAGTTTCGATCATGTTTGTGATCGTTCCTTGGTCTAATCCCTTAAAAATCAAAAGATCAGGACGCTTGATTTCACCCAAGCCAGCCGCATCAAGACGTTCAAAATAGAGTTCAAAGGCTTTAATATCATCGGGAGCCGTGCTACTTGGGCCGTAGGGTATAGCAAAAAATTCTTCAGTTTCATTAACTGCCTGAATAATCCGTTCTTCGCTCCAGGCGCCTTGTGACCAACGCATAAGAAAATCGCTACCCCGCAAACGTCGAGGGTTAAGCAGAAAATTTGACCATTCAACGGAAGTATGTCCCCTAAGTTCAAATTCGATATTTTCAACACAAACACTTAAGATTTTTTCAAATGGATGCATGTTTCAGGTCCTCCTGAAGCGATTATACTTGTTCAGGCTAAAAAAACGCCAATCATGCATCGGGAGCCTAGTGATTAACAGTGAGAAATGGTTGCATATCTAACAATACTTCATTTATTGACGTTGATTATTTTCAGATTTTGATAATCGGCTTCAATTTTGTTTTGAGCTACTTATATATTCTTCGGCGTCGGTTAATTTGGCAAGCATAGAGAGTTTGAATTCACCATCATCCTCAAGGTTAGAAACAAAATTTACAACTTCAATTAAAAAAGATTCAGCTTTTTCCAATCTATCAAGCATTTCTTTTTTAGCCATCATTCCTGTCTACTTATCAGGTTCAGCTTTTGAGTGTAGCACATTTGTTCATTGTTGACAATAGCCTCCAAAATAAAAAAACTAGCCGGTTAAAGCTGGCTTACTCATTTTGACTTTCTCACACGTTCACTTGTTTCTCAAACTTCCCAGGCGTTCATTTTGCTGGACTGTAGTCTATACCGTAAAATCGAAGTAAATTCTAATGGGCAATTTAATTGAATGAATCTTTCTGACCTTATCCCTGCTCTACCCATCCAGCCTCAACCCGGCCAGCGCTGGGCCGTTCTTGGCCCGGAGGCCGAGGTATTTAGAGCAAAGTTTCGTTTGGCCGCAGAGCTAACAGAAGGCGCGGTCCCGTCCGACCTTGACGGCCTGCTCCTGGCCGGGGCGCTCTCCGCCAGAGCAGAGGCCACACCCTGGCTCAAGCAGATGCTGGCCTCGATGTCAGAGGGAACTGCCCTGGTCGTCGTTGAGTGGCAGGGGGACGGCCCCCTTGACCTCGGCCCCGACCTGGAGCGGCGCTTCAAACGGGGCAAACTAAGCCGCCTGCTGTGGGAGGAGGGCTGGAGCCAGATCGAACTCCTGGTCAATACCCCCTGCTGTTACGTGCTGCGGGCCGTCAAAGCGCCGCTGGCTCCCCCTCCCCACGCGGGTGAATTTGTGACCGTCGCCACCCTGGACGAGCTGCCCAAAAACCGGATGAAACGAGTTGAACTGTTTGGACAGCCCCTCATTGTGGCCAACACGGGCCGTGAAATCGTGGCCTTTGCCCAGGTCTGCCCTCACGCGGGCACGTCGCTCCTTAAAGGGACCTTGAAAGGGCGGCATATCGTCTGCCCCCTGCATTTTTACATGTGGAATGTCTGCACCGGCGAACCGGTTGAACCGGCCGACGAGGATATTTTGCCCTGTTACCCGGTCAGAGTGGATGCCGAGAGCGGCTTGATTCAGGTGGCTTTAGCGCCTTAACAAAAATTAGACCATAAGTCCTCATTGTCAACTTTTGGCGATGTGTGCTACAATTTACCCTGATTTAAGCTTCGGTTGGAGACCCTATGCCAATCGCCCCTGAAATTGTATTCGTTGCTATCGTCCTGTTAGTTTTCAGCTTATTACTGATCCTGGCCGTTTCACGTTTTCGGGCCAGGGAAACCGTGGTGTTTCACCTGGCGCTTTACGCGGGCCTGGGGTTTTTTCTCGGCCTGTCTCTCCTGGTTAGTTTACTCAACGTTACGACCCTGTCCCCCATCAATCAGTATTACACCAATCAGTTTATCCTGTTGGCGCTTATTTTAACCTTTGGAGCGCTTACCCTCAATTTCCTCAAAAGGGACCAAAAGACGCTTGTTACTTATTGGAGCGGCGGTTTTGTCATCCTGCTCTTATGGAGCTTTTTTGTTTTTAATCCGCAAGGCTGGGCAGAGGCCGCGGCCAATTATGTGGCCGGCCTGAGTATCGGGATTAATCAGACGGGCGAGCTGGCCATGATCGCTGCCGGATTGGGCTGGATTATGGCGGTGATTACCTCCCTGGTCGCCCTGGCCGTAGATTTCAGAAAACGCCAGGCTACCCAATACCTCAATAGATTGCGCTACTGGTTGATTACCACCACTCTGCTCAGCGTCAGCGGGTTGATTCTGTTTGCCGGCCCGTATCTTTTCAATACGGCAGGATTACTCCTCCTGGCCCTGGGGAGCGGCCTGGCCGGTTTTACAGTTGTGAGCTATCACGCCCCCGACTTGAAGCTGCTCATCGGGCGGGCGATATTTTATCTGGCCGTGACGGCCATTCTGACGACCGTTTTTGCCCTGGGCCTGGCCACAGCCATCATTATCAGCCGCAACAAACCCAACGCCAACGATCTGTACGTGCTGTTTTGGACAATAGTGGTGGCGATCTTCCTGGCTATCATCTTCCCTCCCCTCTGGCGCTTCTCTAATCGGTTTTTAGGTATCATCATCTTTGGCAAGAACTATTACGACCGCAGCCAGGTGATCAAACATTACAGCCAGAACATCAGCAGCGCCCTGGACCTGAATCGGCTGGGCGATATTACCATCAATCTGATGATCGAAACCCTGGGAATTGAGCAAGGGATTGTTTTTGTGCGCGAACGGGCCGATGCAGTGGGTTATTCCATGCGCCCGCTGTCATCGGTCGGCTTGACCGACTTGACCACCGGCCATTTTACCCCGGACAGCCCCCTTATTGTTTATCTCCGCGAGGGCAAAAAAATCGTCAGCCAATACGATATCGAGGTTCTGCCCCGTTTTCGTTCAATGCCGGAGCATGAACAGGCCTGGCTCTCCGGGCTGAATATGGAGTTGTATGTCGGCATTCTGTTGCAGCATGAGCTGATTGGCCTCCTGGCTTTTGGCCCGCAGCCGCAGGGGACCGCTTATTACGAGGAAGATTTGGAACTGATGATCGCCCTGGCCGAGCGGGTGGCGCCGGCGATTGACAACGCCCGGCTGTTTGAACAACTCGCCGTCATCAATCAGGAAGTGGGCCAGCTCACCGACCAGTTGGCCGGCCTGGACCAGGATAAAGCCGATTTCCTGTCCATTGCCTCCCATGAGCTGCGCACCCCGCTGACCCACATTCACGGCTACTCGCGCATGCTGCTGGATTTAACCGAAGAGGAACTGAAAGATCCGGGGTATGTCAAAACCATTATCCAGGGCATCGCCAAGGGCAGCGAGCGGATGAAGGATGTGGTGGACATGATGTTCGACGTGACCGAGGCCAACATCGGCGAAATGAACCTGTTCCTGGGGCCGGTGGCCCTGGAAGACGTCATCGAGCAGGCCAGCCGTCCCTTCTTACCGGCCCTCGATCAACGGCGGATTGCCTTTAGCAAAACCGGCATCCAGGAGCTGCCTGCCATTGAAGCAGACGGAACCCGGCTGGTCCAGGCGTTTGAAAACCTCATCGGCAATGCCGTCAAATACACCCCGGACGGCGGCATGATCAAGGTGGAAGGGCGAACCGTCGAAGCCGACGGCCTCGGCCCGGCGGTCGAGATTGTGGTCGAAGATACCGGCATCGGGATAGACCCCGAACACCACGAGCGTATCTTTGAAAAGTTCTTCCGCGTGGATGATACCCTCCATCACAGCACCGGCAAAACCAAGTTTAAGGGGGCCGGTCCCGGCCTGGGCCTGACCCTGGTCAGGGGTATCGCCGAGGCCCACGGCGGGCGCGTCTGGGTGGAGAGCCTCGGCCACGATGAGATCAACTTCCCCGGCACTAAATTTTTCTTTGTTATCCCCATCAAGCGGCTGCCGCCCCAGGAAGTGCCCAAACAATCGGCTATCGAAACACGCCACTGGCGCCGTAAAGATATGCAGCTCTTGGATGAGTAAAGGCCGAGCTCGACGTGATATTTATCTTCACTTGTAAACGGGCCGGCACTTTCCTACCCATCTGAAGCGCCGGTCATTTGTTTTTAATGATGCTCCCGCCCCAACCGCCGCCTTATCAGCGCCACCTGCCGACGGTAATTAGCCAGCCTGTGCCTCCGCCTCGCCCGCGCCGGCAGGGCTACTGGCTGATAGGCTGTTTTCTCGCGATTTTGCCGGTGATGATCGTCGCGGGAATCGTGGGTGGGATCTTTCTGGCGGCGTGGTTGAGCGGCCGCCTGAATGTACTGGTTCTCGGCCTCGACCACCGCCCCGGCGAAACCGGCCCGGCCCGGACCGACACTCTCATCCTGGCGACGTTCAACCCGCGCCAACCTCAAGCGGCCCTGCTCTCTATTCCCCGCGATTTGTGGGTAGACATCCCCGGCCAAGGCTCCAATCGCATCAATACCGCCAACTACTTCGGCGACCTGATGCAGCCCGGTTATGGCCCGGAACTGGCCCGGCAAACCGTGCAAAACAATTTTGGCCCGGCTGTTCATCGCTACGTCCTGGTAGACTTTGCCGGTTTTGTGGCCCTGGTAGACGCTCTTGGCGGAATTGACGTGACCGTGCCGGAAACGATTGTGGACGAAAGATACCCGACGCCGGATTACGGCACTATGACCATCGTCATCCCGGCCGGCCCGCAGCACATGGACGGCGCGACCGCCCTGATTTACGCCCGCACCCGCCACAATGACAGCGACTTTGGCCGCAGCCAGCGGCAGCAGCAAATACTGCGGGCGCTGGTGGTCAGGGTGTTACAGCCCGGCGCCTGGCCGCGCCTGCCCGCTGCCTGGGCCGCCGCCCGCTCCTACTTCACCACCGATTTGAACGAGGTAGACTTTGCTACCGTTCTGTTGGCGGTCATGCGGGTCGGGCCGGAGGGCCTGCAGAGCTATACCATCAACCAGGATATGACCGTCCCTTTTACCACCGACTCCGGCGCACAGGTGCTTTTGCCGCGCTGGGAGGTGATTCTGGCCTTGGTAGGAGAAATTTTCTAAGGGGTGAAGCCAGAACCGGCTTCAAGCGTAAAACAGTAGGATAAGTAGAAGCTGTCTGAAAAGGCACAATGTGAGGCCGTAGTAACGACTTCAGTCGTTTACAGCCCCACCATTGACAACTAAAATCCACTACAAACACTTTTCAGACAGGCTCTGAAATTTGAGATAGACCCCTTGATTTGCCAGACCGGGATTCAGTTACTAAAATTCGTTTCTGTGAAGATCGTATTCATCGGCCCCTTTGGGCTGCAACCGAAGGGGACAATGAGTTCACGCGCCCTGCCGCTGGCCCAGGCGCTGGCTCGCCGGGGACACCAGGTGACGATGCTCATCCCACCCTGGGACGACCCGCAGCGGGCCGGGCAAAGCTGGGAGGAAGGCGGTGTGCGGGTCGTCAATGTGACTCTGCCACCGCGCTGGCCGCTGCTCTTTCACATACTCTTGACCCGGACCCTGGCGGCTCAAGCATGGGCGCTTAAGCCGGAAGTGATTCACTTTTTCAAACCCAAAGCCTACGCCGGGCTGGCCCACCTGGCCGGGTGGGGACTGCGCCGGTTAAGAAGCCTGCCGGTGCGGTTGGTGGTGGATACCGACGATTGGGAGCAAGCCTGGAACGAGCAGTCGCCTTACTCCTTCGTTCAAAAAAAGTTATTCACCTGGCAGGAGTCGTGGGGCCTGCGTCACGCCGACGCCGTCACCGTCGCCAGCCGTGCCCTGGAAAAGCTGGTCACAGCCGAAATAGGGGGCGGCCCGGCGCGGGTTTTTTATTTACCCAACGGGTGTAACCCGCAAAAGATGACCACTGCTCACCGACCGCCGACCGCAACCAACCTTCTTCCCCGGTCTACTGTCTACTGTCTACCGTCTACTGAGATTCGCCAAAAGTGGCAACTGGGCGATGCTCCCACCATCCTGCTCTACTCTCGTTTCTGGGAGTTCCGGCTGGAGCGGATTGTCACCTTAGTGCGAATGGTGGCAGCGCAGCTACCTCAGGCGCGCTGGTTGATGGTGGGTCAAGGGTTGCAGGGGGAGGAAAAGGCGCTGGCGGCGCAACTGGCTGAGGCGGGCCAGGCCGAGTATGCCCGCTTTACCGGCTGGCTGCCGCTTGACGACGTGCCGGCCTATTTTGCAGCCGCCAACGTCGCCGTCTACCCTTATGATAACACGTTAATCAACCGGACCAAGTGCTCGGTCAAACTCATCAGCTTACTGGAAGCCGGGTTGCCGGTCGTCGCCGATGCCGTCGGCCAGAATGTCGAGTACATTCAACACGGGCGATCGGGTATTTTGACCCCCGCCGAAGACGATGCGGCCATGGCGGCGGCGCTGGTAGCGGTGCTGCAAAACCCGGCGCAGCAGCAACAATTAGGCCAGGCCGCGCGCCAATGGATAGCCGAAAATTTTAATTGGACTGATCTTGCGCAAATCGCTGAAAGGGCGTATGGTTGATGGGATTTCGACTTGAGCTACTGCCGCGCTGGCTGCGCGATATGGCGCCGCTGGTGTTCTGGATGCTCCTCATCTTCGTGCTCTCGGCCCAATCGAGGCTGATCAAGATTGAGGATGCGGCTGACGAAAAGATTTTTTACAAAACAGCCCACTTTGTGGCTTATGCCGTCCTGGCCTGGCTGTGGTGGCGCGCCCTGGCCCCCCAGCGGCAAGTGGCCTGGCCCGTTTTATTGCTGGCGTTTGCTTTAGCGGCGCTGTATGGGATCAGCGATGAAATTCACCAGCTCTTTGTACCAGGCCGGCACGGACAGGTAGCGGATGTTCTTTTTGATGCCGCGGGGGCATGGGCCATGATCTTGCTGATCCGCCGCATCAACTGGCTGCGTACCTGGCCCGACTCGCTCAACCTCCCCTGGTGGGGGCGACTGAAACGGGAAGTCTAAGTTGGCCCAAAGTGGTAGGAAAAAACTTTTCTGGGGAGCTATAGCAGGGTGACAACCCTTGGCGGCGGGCGGCGGTCTGCCGTCGCCGGTCATAATTTGAAGGAGAGACGCTTTAGATGATACCGCTCACACCTGAGCAAAGGGATTACAAAGAGAGAACGCTCAATCAACTGCTGCTCAACGTGCCCCAAGTGGAAGCTCAATTGGCGCGAGAAACGCAGCGGCAGGTGATGGTGACGCTGCATGAGCAGCTTGAAGCGATGGAGGCCCACATTGTCCGGCTGCAGCAAGAGCTGGCCAACGAGGTCATCCTGGAGCCGGTTGCCGACGAACTGTGCCGCCAGGCGGCCACGGCGTTGACCAAGCAGAAGCTGTTCATGGCCAGGCGTTACGTCAATAAACTGGAAGCGATTGAGCCTTTTTACCCGGAGTTGGGCCGGCTCAAACAGGAAGCTGAAAGTGGCCAGGTCAGCCGGCGCACCCGCGCTCTGAGCCAGGGCGACCTGTTCCCAACGCTGGTGGCTGCGGCCAATGTCCCCCTGCTGGCCGCCGGACCCAGCACCCGCTCTGCGGCGCAAGCACCGTCAGGAACTAACGAGGCGGCTGCCAGAGTAAGGCAGAAAGAATCAGGCGGTCTGCGCCAATACTTTCAATTTCACATCATTGCCAGTTGTCTCGTAATCGTCTTGATTGCCTGCGCTATGGCCGGCGTGGGGGGGATGAGCGTTCTGCGCTGGTTGATTGAAGGCAGCTAACCAATTTACGATTTACGATTTACGATTGTCTACCAAAATCCAAAATCGTCCTAAAGGATACCCTTGCGGTATAAATCTAAAACCGTAAATTCTTCAGGAGACCTCTACCAGCCCGGTCAACTCGGCCCACTCGGACTCGCTCAATTCCGAGGCACGCTCATTTTTGCGGATGATAATCTCTCCAAATAGCCCGGCCTGTTCGACTTGAATCACTTGCCGCTTTATCAACTCCAGTACGGCCAGGAGCGTGACAATCACCTCGATCCGGCTGCGACTCCGGGCCAGCAGTCGTTGAAAGTTGATCGTCCGGTTGGCGGTCAATTCCTGCCGGATGTGGGCCATTTGCTGGCCGATGGTCACAATTTGGGGTGCAATGACCTCGTCCACGACAGGGTCGGGCGGTCTGATAGCCAGGGCGTTGCGCGCGGCTTGCAGCAGCGCCTCCAGACTGATTTCGCCGGGGATGAGCTTGGGTTCAATTTTGATTGGCGGGGCCAATCGCACAAAGTTACGCCTGCCGCTGGCCTCGACCTCCTGCAGCCGGGCAGCGATTTTTTTGTACTGCTTGTAGGCCAGCAGTTGGCGGGCCAACTCATCGCCCACATCCTCTTCTTCCTCGTCGAGCATGCTGGCCGGCGGGCGCGGCAGCAGCGCCTCGGATTTGATCAAAATCAACTTGGCCGCCACGACCAAAAAGTCGGCCAGCTCGTCCGGGTCAATTTCCCGCAAAATATCCAAATAAGCCAAATATTGATCGGTGACATACGCCAGCGATATTTTGGTGATATCCAACTCTTCCTGCTCGATCAGGTTGAGCAGCAAGTCGAGCGGCCCTTGAAAATCGGGCAGGTCTACCTGATAAGGGAGGGAATTGTCGGTCCCCAGTTCGACGATTTCCATTACTAACCACCTAATCTCTCTAACCGGGTTTCTAGTTGTTGAATTTCCATTTCTATGTCCAGAATTTCTTGATGAGCATTTTGCTTAACCGAAATTTGTTTCTCTTGCAAGATTTTTAAGCGGCGACATAAAATTTTCCTTCACCCATCTCAGTAAAGCAGTATTTACTTCCACGACCACACCGCCAGCGTCCCATCCCCCACCTTGAGCGGCTCCTCGACGCCAGTGGTATCGAGCACCCAGACAGAGCCGGCCGCGTTCTCTTCACTTTCCTGGCGGGTGGCGACAAAATAGCGGCTGTCGGGCGACCAGAAAGTGAGCGACTGGTGGTACTGGTCAAAAAAGGGCACCGTTTGCAGAAAATCGCCGGTGGGGGTGAAGGAGAGCAGGGTTTCAAAGGTATCGGCGGCCATGTCATAAACCAGCCAGCGAAAGACGACCTCCTGGGGCAGCGGCGCAGCCAAACCACTGGCTTTGGCCGTTGACCCGTCGTCGCGCCGGGCCAGGGCCAGCAGGGCCAGTTTGCTCCCATCAGGCGACCAATACAGGGAACCAACGGGATTGTCCAGAAGGCGGCGCGGGTGCGCACCGTCGGTATCTACCATATAGGCGACTCCAAACGGAGGATGAGTGTCACCCTCGATCTGAACATAGGCCAGGTGTTGGTTATCGGGGGCCAGGGCCAGGTAGGCAAAACCTTGGAGTTTGGTAACAAGTGTCTCTTTGAGCGTAGCCGCCTCAGTTCTGTAAATGGCTTCTTGCTGCTTGTCGTCGGCGGCGATGTAATAAAAATATTGGCCATCCGCCGACCAAAATGGGGCCTGAAACAGGCCCGGCGCCAGGTTAAGCTGGACCCGTTCCGCCCCCACCCGGTTGTCCAGCAGCGAAAGGTGCGCTTCGCTCGTCGAGCTACGCGCCCCGCCGACGTGCAGTAGTAACTTGGCGCTGTTTGGCGCCCAAACCCAGTAAAACGGCGCGCCCGCGCCCAGAACATGGTCACTGCCAGGGGTGTCAGGATTGATCTGGCGCATGAACAAATCTTCCGTCTCCTGGGTTAAAAAGGTAAGGCTGCGGCTGTCGGGAGACCAGTAGAGATAGAAGGGGGCCGATGCGGGTTGGTCAAATAAAATCGTTGGGTTGCTTGTGCCGGTAGGGGTGACATAAAGAACCGTTTCCCCCTTTTCATTCGGCCCGACAAAGGCCAGCCGGCGTCCATCAGGAGCCCAGGTGGGAAAATTGTAACCCTTGCCGTCGGCGGTGATACTGCGCAGATTTTGGCCATCGGGGGCAACGAGCCACAGGTTGCCGTCATTGCCGACAAAGGCAATTTGATTGAGCACGGGTTGTTCGGCTAATTGGGTCATTGTCTCGGTTATGGCCGTGGCGCTTCCTTGCACCCCGCCGAAGACGAAGTATAAAAGTCCCGCCCCTATACAAATAAACGCCAGCAAGCCCAGGCCAGCCAGTCCCATAATAATAACGATCAGCTTATACGATTTTTTCGCCGGAGTGATATTACCGGAATCTGAAGTTTCCATCCACCCCTTCTTTAGCCTACCGACTAACGTTCCAACGTTTAACTTTCAACCTCTGCCGCTTCAGGCCGTTGATAAAAACAAAGCAGGGTGCTGCCGTATTTCCGCTGGTCGTATAACACCAGATTTTGCAGGGATAGTTCTTCATATTCGACGGGGTGAATCTGGACCACGACGGCACCATCGGGTAGAAGCCAGTCTGCCACCTGCCGGTCAATTTTTTGAAGGGTTTTGCGCCACAGTTGTTTATACTGAGGCGGGGCAATATAAATCAGATCGTAGGCTTGGCTGTGGGGGGGCGATTGGTCGAGAAAGTTGAAGACATCGGTGCGCTTGACGAGCGCCCGGGCGGCCAGTCCGGTGGTGCGCAAATTCTCGCCAATGATGCGGGTCGCGGCCTGGCTCTTTTCCACAAAGGTGACATGCGCCGCACCCCGGCTGAGGGCCTCGATGCCGACTGCCCCGGTACCGCTGAACAAATCCAGCACCCGCGCCTCAATGATCCAGTTGCCCAGAATACTAAACAGAGCCTCTTTGGTCCGGTCGGTGATGGGGCGGGTGTCCTCACTGGGCACAGCTTTGAGTTTTCTGCCTTTGGCAGTACCGGCGATTACGCGCATTTAAGGATTTTGGATTTTAGACTGCCCCTTTGGGCGTGGATTGGATTAGGCGGGAAGTATACCATAATTTGAAGAGGAGTGATAATCAATTGGAGCCTCACAGGGGGACTGCTCCCAATTCGGCCAGTTGCCGGCGATAACGCGCGATATCTTGTTGGGTGGCTTGATCGTCGCTCTGCTGGGCCAGGCGTTGTTTGCTGAATGCCAGTTCGGTGGCCGCTTTGCGCAGCCGGCCCAAATGCCGCCAGGCAGCCAGGTCACCGCGCAGCAGCGCCTCCCAGCGTGATCCCTGCCAGCGGCTCCAGGAGGTAAGAATTTCGTACACCTCGGCGGTCACTTCCCCACTTAATTGCCTGACAATCCAACTTTTCTCTTGTCGCCAAATCAGGCCAATGACCACGCCAAGCATCAGGATGCCCCCCCAATCTACAATTAGACTCAAACAAAGGGTTACGCAGCTCGCGCCGGCCAGGGTAGCCCCCAGATTGTGCAGGCCGTGAAAAATCACGGACGTGACAAATCCACCCACCAGGCTGCAAACTCTGACCAGGAGATTTCGGCTCAAATAGGCCAGGGCTAGTCCCGCCCCCGTCACCCCGCTGAAAAAAGCGTGGTTCAGCCCAAAGGGAATGGTCCGCAGCAGCACCACAAAGGCCCAGTTGCCCCAGCCGCCTTCGATCAAAGCGCCGCCAAAGTAGAATAGGTTCTCGGTGAAGGCAAAGCCCAGCCCGGCCATTGCTCCGTAGACGATCCCGTCAAGGACATTGTCAACTTCACGGTGGGCGACCAACAAAATCAGGACCAACCCCAGCCCTTTGGCCAATTCTTCAGTCAGCGGCGCCCAGACGCTGCCGCCGACAACCTCGTAGGCCAGTCCCTCGCCCGAAAAAACCCAGGTGGTGGGGATGTCTAACACAATCTGGGTGATCAGAGCCAGGATAATGGCCGGGACAGCGCCCCAGCCAAAAGCCAGGGCCAGCAGCCACCAGGGTTCTTTTTCGTGCTGGTCTAACCAATCCACAAACCAGCCATAAATGGCGGCCGGCATCAAACCAAAGAGAAAACAGAGGAAAAGGCCGAGGAGAATTTCCACAGGATAGATGAAGCGTCCCAAGGGGAGGCTTTGCTCTGGTGCGTGGTGCGTAGATTAACGGAATACGCACCACGCACCACGTATTTTAAAACAAACCTACAACTTTACCCGTCTCAAAATCAATATCTATTTTCGTGAAAGCGGGCACGGAATTCAGGCCGGGCATCGTCCGCATCGCGCCGACCAGCGGATAGATAAAACCGGCGCCAGCGCTGGCCCGGACCTCGCGGATAGGCAGGGTAAAGCCTTTGGGCCGGCCTTTCAAACTGGCATCATGGGTTAGACTGAGGTGGGTTTTGGCCATGCAGATGGGCAGGTTGCCCAGGCCGGCGTTTTCAAAGTTTTTGATTTGCTGATTAGCCGTCGCGTCGTAGCTGACCCCATCTGCGCCGTAAATGTCCTTGGCAATCTTTTCGATTTTCTGCTTGATACTCCAATCCAGCGGATAGAGGAACTGGAAGTTGCTGGGTTTCTCGCAAGCGGCGACGACTGCTTCAGCCAGCTCGACGGCGCCCAGGCCGCCTTTGGCCCAGTGCTCGGCCAAAACGGCTTGCTCGGCTCCGGCCTGAACGGCCAGCTTCTTGAGCAGGGCCACTTCATTGTCGGTATCGGTGGGGAAGCGATTGACGGCGACGACCGCCGGAATGCCGAATTTCCGCACGTTTTCGACGTGGGCGGCCAGATTCTCAATGCCCTTTTCCAACAACTCCAGGTTTTCTTCGGTGTAAGCCTTATCCAGGGCGCGACCCGCCACCACGGTCGGGCCGCCGCCGTGCATCTTCAGGGCGCGGATGGTTGCCACCAGGACGACCGTATTCGGAATCAGGCCGGAGTAGCGGCACTTGATGTTAAAGAATTTCTCCATGCCGACGTCGGCCCCAAAGCCGGATTCGGTTATCACGTAGTCGGCCAACTTCAGCGCAATCTGGTCGGCGATGATAGAGCTGTTGCCGTGAGCGATGTTGGCAAACGGCCCGGCGTGGACAAAGGCCGGCTGGCCTTCCAGGGTTTGCATCAGGTTGGGCATGATCGCGTCCTTCATCAAGACCGTCACGGCTCCGGCCACGCCCAAATCCTCCGCCGTGACTGGTTTGCCGCTCCTGTCCAGAGCCACAATCATCCGGCCAAAGCGCTCGCGCATATCTTTAAGGCTGGTGGTCAGGGCCAGAATAGCCATAATCTCCGACGCAACCGTGATGTCGAAACCACCCGGCCGGGGAACACCGTCCAGCGCGCCGCCGAGACCCAGCACAATGTTGCGCAGGGCGCGGTCGTTGACATCCAGCACCCGGTTCCACTGAATGTTGTAGGGGTCAATATTGAGCCGCTTCACGCCCAGCTTGGCCAGCTCCTCGTCGCTCTGGCGGGCTTCGTGATACAGGCGCGCGTCGAGCGCCGCAGCGACCAGGTTGTGGGCAGCGGTAATGGCATGAATGTCGCCCGTGAGGTGGAGGTTGAAATCCTCCATGGGAACGATTTGGCTGTACCCGCCGCCGGCAGCGCCGCCCTTAATGCCAAAAGTCGGGCCTTGACTGGGCTGCCGGATGCAAATCATGGCCTTTTTACCGATGTGGCCCAGTCCCTGGGTCAGGCCGACACTGGTGGTGCTTTTGCCCTCACCCAGGGGGGTCGGGGTGATGGCGGTTACATCAACGTACTTGCCTTGGGGCCGGTCGGCAAACTTTTGCAGCACGTCCAGGTGAACTTTGGCTTTGTATTTGCCATACAGGTCCAGGTCGTCTTCGGTCAGGCCGAGACTGGCAGCAATTTCAAGGATGGGTTTAACGGTAGCGGCTTGGGCGATTTCGAGATCGCTTGGAACGGACATAGTGGGTTTTCTCCTTTGAAAATAGTAGATGGTAGACGGTAGACAGTAGGCAGGGAAAAAATCCTCTGCTACTTTGCTACCTGCTACCTTTTCCTAATTGAGTTGGATGTTACGTATCACAAATCACGTATCACCCTACAGTTTACTTTTCACCAGTTCGTACACTTCATTCGCCAGGGCTTCGTGCCCGGCAAGCAGTTGGTCCAACTCGGCCCGGTGTTGAGCCACGAAGGCTTCATCTTTGATCGCACCCAGGTTGATGAGGACATTGAGAGCAGCACTTTTCAGGCCGGCCTGGGCACACAAGACGGCGACGCCGGCATCGCTGACCACATTGGGGTTGCCCATTTCGGCGGTAGGCCGGCACAGATCAATGACCTCGGCGCAAGCATGGGCAGCCGCCAGGGGGACAAGCGTGGCTTTTTTCGAGGCTTCCTGAATGGCGGTAGTCCGGACAGCTTTTTCTTCGTCTGTGCCCTTGGGCAGGCGATAGGCCGCCATCACCGTCTCGAAGGCGACCACATCCTCCTGAACCATCTCGGTCAGCCGCGCCCGCAGCAGCTCCGCCTGGCGCAAAATCTCCTGCATGTGGGCCTCGACTCCGGCAAATTTTTCCTTGCCGATGGTCAAGTTACAGACCATACTGACCAGCGCCGCGCCCATCGCGCCGACCGTAGCCGCCGCGCCCCCGCCGCCGGGGGTCGGGGCTGCGCTGGCTAACTCATCCAGAAAAGCTTGCATTGTTTGGCTATTCGACATTGAATAATGAACCTCCCACAATCATAAAAAAAACTCGTTCTCCAAGGATGAGCGCGAGCTTTGTTGTTGAGTAAAATCGTTCAATCCATGACCAACAAATCACACCACCGGCCGTTAGAACCCAAATCATACTTCAATTGTGAGGAGTAAGCAATTATTTTGATGGATAAAACGCTGCATAAGAGCAGGTCAGTACCTATGGCAAATTTTGGATGAACAGAGAGTGCTTTTTCTTTAATAAAGTTAAAATTTTAAGGTTGGACACCCGATTTTGCCCCCCAATTTTATCGAATCCATGCTATAATGTGGGACAGATTTCCTATTGTCAGGCAAAGATCCGCCCCCACGGACTACAATCTATGAACCCACTCGCCGTTGAGTTTGTGAGATATACGCTGCGCCATAACCCCGGTGCCCATGATTTTGCCGCGATTTACGATGCCATGACTCGCGTGGCCTGCGCTCGTTCCTTTCACAATCTCAGCCGCGAAGAGTTGGCCCTGATTGGCATCTCTTTTTCGCTTCTGGCTATTGATAAATTGGAGGATCTGGTCGCCGAGGCGCAAAAGTCTTTTATATCAGAAGAGAATATTGATCCACAAGCTCAGCGGTAGACGAGGCAGAAAAATAGACAGGCTGGCCGGCAGGCCAGTCTTTTTATTTCCCACTCATTTACTGCTCAGGCAACTGGCGCTTGATTAAAAAAAGTTCATTAAAAATTCATCGCTCCTTCATCAACTCTGCCTATACTCGTGATATAATAGGAGACATAAATTCCTCAGTCAGGTTTTAACCCATGCGGATCCTCATTGTCGAAGACGAAGAGCGAATTGCCCGATTTCTAAAAAAGGGCCTGGAAGAAGAGAGTTATGCCGTAGACGTTGCCTCCGACGGAGCGGCGGCCCTGGATTGGGTAGCCGGGGCCGCTTACGACTTGATTCTGCTCGATGTGATGCTGCCCGGCCTGACCGGTTTTGAGGTCTGCCGGATTTTGCGCCAGCGCGGCATTGGCACACCTATTCTCATGCTCACCGCGCGCGATGAGGTGGATGACCGGGTAACCGGCCTGGACGCCGGAGCCGATGATTACCTGCCCAAGCCCTTCGCCTTCAAGGAGCTGCTGGCTCGTCTCCGGGCGCTGGCCCGCCGCACTACGACCGCAGCAACACCGGACACCGTGTTAAAATTGGCCGATCTCAGCCTGGATACCATCACCCACCGGGCCAAACGCGGTGAGCGGGAAATCGAGCTGACCGCCAAGGAATACGCCCTGCTGGAATATCTGCTGCGGAATGTGCGCCGCCCGCTCAGCCGCACCCTCATCCGCGAGAGCATCTGGGGATATGACTATTACGGCGCTTCTAACGTCGTTGACGTGTATGTCCGCCATCTGCGCCAAAAATTAGAGGCGCATGGCGAGCCGCCCCTCATCCATACCGTGCGCGGCGTGGGTTATAAAGCCGACGAGGCCGAATGAACATCCGTCTGCGCTTAACTCTGTGGTATACAACGGTCTTGATGCTGATTCTGCTTATTTTTGGAACAGCCGTTTACCTGGGCTTGAGCCGCAGTCTGATTACTACATTGGACAGCCATTTGCAGCGGGAGGCCGGTCAGCTCATCGGCGGGATGAAGTTTGAAGCCGAACACGAGTCCGAAGAGCATGGTGAGGATGAAGAAAAAAAGCCAAGCCAGCAGCTTGAATTAAGATATCGGCCGGAGGAGGGAGTGCTGTGGCGGGTGCTCGACGACCAGAGCCGGCCGCTTATTGACCCCGGTCATCTGGCAGGCGTATCCGTAGATCCGGCGGTGATGACCTCCGGCTACGCTCGCTTTGAATATGCAAACCTGCCCAACAATACTCCCGTCAGGCTCTACAGTCTCCCTTTTGTGATCGAGGGACAGGGCGCCGGAGTGGTGCAGGTAGCTGAGAGTTACGAGCATATTCAGGAAGTGGGGTATCGGCTGTTAGGGTTACTGGCCCTGGGCATTCCGTTTACCCTGCTGGCGGCCAGCGCCGGCGGCTGGTTTTTAGCCAGCCGCGCCCTTAACCCCATTGATCGCATCACCCGCGCGGCCCAGCAAATCAGCGCTGACGACCTGCACCAACGCCTTAACCTCAAACTGCCAAGTGATGAGGTGGGCCGGTTAGCGATCACATTTGACCAGATGCTGGCCCGGCTGGAAGACTCCTTTGAGCGCCAAAAACGTTTTATCGCCGATGCCTCGCACGAGCTTCGCACTCCGCTGACCATCCTCAAGGGAGACGTCGAGGTGGCCCTCAACCGGCCCCGCAGCGCCGCCGAATATCGGGAAACGCTGGAAATGGTCAACCAGACGACTGACCGGCTGACCTCGCTGGTGGAAGAGTTGTTTTTGCTGGCCCGGGCCGATAATCGCCAATATCCCTTGCAGTTCGAAACCTTCAATTTAGCGGAATTGCTCAACGAACAGGTTGCCACTTTATTGCCACGGGCTTTGAGCAAAAATCTCACGTTGAGCCTCGACACACCGGACACCCTGACCCTGGTGGCTGATCCGGTCAAATTGGCCCGCCTGTTCCTCAACTTGATTGACAACGCCATCAAATACTCCAATCCCGGCGATGCGATTCAGGTAACTGTCGCTGCTGACAGCGGGCAAGCCCGGATTGAGATAGCCGACACCGGCCCTGGCATTCCTCCCCAACATTTGACCCATCTCTTTGAACGGTTTTACCGCGTGGACAAGGCCCGCTCGCGCCGGGCGGCGTCCAACGGCTCTGACACCAGCGGAGCCGGGTTAGGTCTCGCCATTGCCGACTGGCTGGCCAAAGCCCACGGCGGGCGGATTGATGTGACCAGCCAGGTGGGACAAGGAACGACCTTCACCGTCTGGCTGCCGCTTGAGCCGGCCACCTGGTATAAAACCCCTTAAGAGCGTTCAACGAAATCATTGCTTAAGCTGCGTCTTGCCTACTGCCTATCCCGTTCATTTTACGCCCTACGCAAGACGCCCTATGGTGGCTCTCCTTGCCGTCGGCGGAAATTTTTTAAATTGTTTACCCCCGCTCATTTATGAAAAATTTGTCATCAAAGGTTCACCGATTTTTCATGGCTGCCGGTTAAACTAGGGGCAGAATTTGAATTTATTCCAAACTGGTATTGAAAGGAAGTGCACCCATGAAACATTTAAGTATCTTGCTGGCCGGCGGACTGACTTTTCTGGTGATCCTGGTGCTGGGCGTTTTCAGCTTTTTGCCCCAGGAAACGCCCCCCCAGCCGGCGGTGGTTGTACCAGCCGCTCCGGAGACAGCTCAGCTTCAAGCAACCCTGGCCGAGCGTGAGGCTACCTATCGAACGCAGATTGACCAGCTTGCCCGGACATTGCAAGAGCGACAGGCCACCTACCAGCAGCAACTGCAGGAGATGAATGCGCAGCTCATCGCTGCCCAGAACCAGCT
Organism: Anaerolineales bacterium; assembly: GCA_015075185.1. GTDB lineage: Bacteria > Chloroflexota > Anaerolineae > 4572-78 > J111 > DSQQ01. The sequence continues at coordinate 1,109,148 of JABTUW010000002.1, forward strand.
TAACGAGTTGAAGGCCCAGGAGCAAAATGTGCTGGTCCAGGCGGCCCAGCTTGAAACCACCCGGGCCGAGCGGCTGGCCGCTTACCAGGGTCAACTGGAACAGGCCCAACAGCAGTACAGCGCCCGCTACGCCCAGTTACAGGCGCAGCTTCAGGAAGCTCAAGCCAAGCTGACCAATGCCAAAGCTCAACTAGGCCAGTAAGCTTAAAAACAGGCCATTATCAGACGATAAAGGAGACCTTTTATGAAACGCAGTGTTAATTTAATTCTGGCCGGTGGTTTGACCACCCTTGTCGCCCTCGTGATCTATGTGCTCAGTCTATCCACTTTCATCACCCCAACCAGGGCTGAACCCAACAGCCCTACCAGCGCTGAGACTGGCTTTTTGGCGAACACAGCCATTGCTCCGGTAAATGTTGAGGCCACGGCCCAGGCCATTCAATATCAAAATCAACAAACCGAAACCCAGGCCATGATCCAGGAGCGTGAAGCGGCCTTGCAGGCACAAATTGGGCAAAGCCAGCAGGCCATCACCGAATTAGATAATTCCTCTCAAGCCCAACTGGCCAAAATGAGGGCTGAAATAGTGGACCTGAAAGCCCAAATTGACCAGACGACGGCCAATATTCAGGCGGCTCAGGCTCACCTGAACGAACTCCAGCAGACGATTCAAAATGATGATGGGGTTTATCAAGACCAACTGGCCGCTTTGCAGACAAATTTGACCCAGGCAGAGAGCCAAATTAAGCAGGAAATGGAAGCCGCTTATGCTCAGTTGCAGATGGCCTACAACGAAATCGCTCAGCGCCAGGCGGCAGCCGCTTCGGTTTCCAGCGGCGGTGGTGGCGGTGGGGGAGATTCGCACGAAGACCACGACGATAGAGGCGACGATCATGAAGATGATCACGACGATGATCACGAAGATGATCATGAAGACGATGACTAAAAAACGAAGTGAATTCAGCAAATTGTGATAGGAAAGATAACAACAATGATACCTCAGCAGACGAAATCAAGAATATCTAAGTCGCTGGCCAAACGGCAAACTCAAACCGTACTGACAGCGCTTGGCTTGATGGGAGCAGTGACAGGCTGCAATACCGCCTTAGCCCAAAGCAGCAAGGGAGAAGTGCCCGTGCCGCAGCAGCCTCTGCCGGTGTTACCCACCCTGATGCCTACACCGACCCCATTGGCTGCCCAGCCTGCTCAGATACCGGCGCCGGTTGTTACTCCCTGGCCTACGGCCACACCCTGGCCCACCCCAACCCCATGGCCCACTGTAGCCGCCTGGCAGCCAAAACTTGCACCGCTGCCAACTCTGGCTCCGGTTCCGGTGGTCCAGGCCAGCTTCTCCCAACCGGGAGGCAGCCTGCCAATCAGTTACTCGCCGCCTGATGGGGTGGATGTGTTCGGTAGCACCATTCTGCGCTGGACTTATCCTGGCGTCCTGGCTGAGGATGAGTATTTTGACATTAAAATCAAGCCGCTTGGCAGCAATGATTCGGTCTTTGTAGACTGGTCCAAATCGCCTGAATACACCCTCCACCCGTGGAGCGGCTGGCAGCCGGGTCTTTACACCTGGCAAATCGGCATCATCAAAGGCTCTTATGAAGGTGAAGCCAAAAATTTTATCGCCGATACCGGCCATGACAGCCAGCCCTTCTTGATCAAATGGCAAGCGAGCGGTGGGGGTGGCGGCGGCGGCAGTAGCAGTAGCAACGGCGGCGGTGGCGGTGGCGGTAAGTCGGGCGGGTCCTAAGGGAGTATCAACATTTATCGGTTATTCCAAAGTGGAGGACAAATATGACAAAATATCTCAAACTCATACTAAAAGCTGTGGCGGGGCTTGCGCTCCTGGGCATCCTCGGCGTTATCGCCATTCAATTTGTGCCCGTTAAGACGACCAATCCCCCGGTAGTGAGCGAACCCCAGTGGGACTCCCCTCAAACCAAGGCCCTGGTAGAACGAGCCTGCTACGACTGCCACAGCAATGAGACTAAGTGGACCTGGTACTCCAAGATAGCGCCTGTTTCCTGGTACGTAGCCCATGATGTCCAGGAAGGTCGTGACGCTTTAAATTTTTCCGAGTGGAGAGTAAGTAAAGGTGAAGGAGCTGAAGGCAGGGAAGACGACGAAGGAGAGGAATTCGAGGAGATAACCGAGGTGATTTCAGAGGGAGAAATGCCTCCGCGCCAATACTTGCTGATGCATCCTGAGGCTCGCTTGACCGATACCGAAATCAATGCCTTGATTGCCGGCTTGAAAGCAACTTTTGGCGCTGAAGGAGCGATGGTCAAGTAACCAGCGTAGTCGGCGGCCTTAAAGGAAGTAAGCGAATGATAACAATTGAAGCCAATCAAACCGAACTCCTCTGGCATTGGACCGGTTACTCCTTCAAAGCCATGAATACCAAGGTCCAAACCTGGCTCTTTAGCCAGACAGACAGTTTTGTGCTGTTGGATGTCCAGCGGCTGTTCCACAGCTTTGAAAAACGCCTCTCGCGCTTTGACCCCCAGAGCGAGTTGTCTCGCCTCAATGCCGATGAAGCTGAAGCCTTTCAAGCCAGTCCCATTTTGCTCGACGCCGTCGAAGCGGCCCTCGCCGCCGCCGAGGCTACCCACGGCCTTTATGATCCCACGCTGCTGGCCGCGCTGGAGCAGGCCGGTTATGATCGCAGCTTTGAACAAATAGCCCAGGCGTTGCCGCTGACTGAGCTGGCCGGCCCATTGACTGCCCCATCTTCCTCTCTGGCCCGCCGGCTTTCTACTCGCTCCTTCACCTTTCGCTCTATCACGATCAACCGGGCCAGGCGAGAGATTTATAAGCCATGCGGCCTGCGGCTCGACCTGGGCGGTATGGGTAAGGGCTGGACGGTTGATCGCGCCGCCGACCGCTTGCAAGGTTTGGGACCCTTCTTGGTCAATGCCGGCGGCGATATTTTTGCTTACCACTCCCCGCCGGGCCAAAAAGGCTGGGAGATTGATCTCGTCCATCCCCTAAAGCCGGAGGAAAGCATGGCCCGGCTGCTGCTCCATCACCGGGCGCTGGCTACCTCGACCATTGCCAGACGGCGCTGGCAGCATCAGGGCCAAATCATGCATCATTTGATTGACCCGTGCACCGGCCAGCCGGCCCAAACCGACGCCCTGTCCGTCTCGGTGGTAGCCGACCGCACGGTGATGGCTGAAGTCTATGCCAAAGTCGCCTTGATTTTGGGTGCAGAGCAGGGATTGGCTTATCTACAAAGCCTGCCCGGAGTTGAGGGATTAATTTTCACGGCCGAGTCGCAGATTCTCTTCACCCCTGGCCTGGGAGAGATGTTGGATCGGGTAGAACCGGCCGGATACATCAACTGAGAGGAACCAGCAATGACGATAAATGTAACCAAAGTAAGTCCAAAACGAAAGCAACACAAAGTAACGGGAACGGCTAAAATCTCGATGGCCGCGCTCAGTCTGCTGAGTTTTATCGGCGGCTGGGATTTGATTGCCCGGCTGGACCAGCAAAAAGAGGCCCAGGCCAGCGGCTTGACGGCCGGTTCCCCGCCGGTAGTTCAACCTGCCCTGATCCCCTGGCCAACCATTGCCCCACTGGCCGACATTCCCCCCATTCCTACCCTGGTTCCCACCCTGACCTTTCAGCCAGCCGGGTCGTCAGCTCCAACCGGGCAGGGGGTCAGCACCAATCCGGCATCGTTTCAGCCTGCGCCAGTCCCAACCCTGGCACCCCTGCCCACCCTGGCGCCTTTGCCCCCTCTGCCTGCGCCGCCGCCACCCCCACCACCTCCCTCGTCCGGGGGCGGCGGCAACCGGAGTGGTGGTTCGTAAATCAGTTTTTACATTTTATTTTGGAGAACGTATCAATGGTTAATCAGTCTGAAATTACTATGCAATCGAATTCAAAGACTCTGCTTGATGTGTTAATGATCGGTTTGGGGATATTTGGCGGGGGCGTCCTGGCCCTGCTTACGCTCTGGCTCTGGCTGGATTATCGCAGCGACCCGGCTTACAGCCTCCTGTCAAGCTTGAGTGCGGCCATGGCGAGCCTGCTGCCGGCTTCCTGGCGAGCTTTGCTGGGCGCTGAAACCCGGATGATGGGGCTGCCCCTCAGCAGCGACACCAAAGCGTACTGGTATATGGCCCGCGCTGGCGGTATTGTTGGTTATGGGCTGTTGTGGCTCTCAGTGGTTTGGGGGCTGGTGCTGAGTACTAAAATCACGGAGGGCTTAGTGCCCGCGCCGATTGCCTATGGCTTGCATGAGTACCTCTCGCTTGGGACTGTTCTTTTTGCCACCGGGCACGCGCTGGTGTTATTGGGGGATCGTTATATCGGCTTCAATATTTTCCATCTCACTCTCCCTTTTATTGCCCCGTATAAACCCGTCTGGACCGGCCTGGGTACGATTGGTCTGTATCTAAGCGCTATCTTAACGGGCAGTTTTTATCTGCGCAAACAGATTGGCCAAAAGATTTGGCGAACCTTGCATTACCTTACTTTTGGAACCTATTTGCTGGTCTTGGCCCATGGGATAATGGCCGGCAGTGATAGCAGCCTGGGCATAATGGGCTTGATCTATTTTAGTACCGGCTTGAGTGTGCTCTTCCTGATCTATTACCGGCTCTTTACCCTCAAAGCTAAAGAAGCCAGAGTCGCAAAGCGGTAGTTTCTGGCTGTGTCTGGCAGATTAACCAATAGTTGAATAACCTGAGGACGCGGCAGGCCGCGTCCTCAGCTTTATTTTTCACATCCCCTCCTTTGACAGACGATGCATTTCAGAAAAGCCACTCTTGTGTTCGCGAAGAAAAGGAAAATTGAATATAATTAGTTCGATGACTGCACAAACGGCGGTGATCAAGCCGTCGCCGCTATTAACCTCGTCCGGCTTGTCCGATGACCAAAACGGAGGCCACTATCACACCTGAAAACAAAGAGTCCCTCCAACCGAACACATTCCCGTTAGATTGGCTTGTCTCTAATTTACGCTGGATTTGGCTGTTGCTCATGGTCTTATTTGTCATGGGCGAGAATTTGCTCAGTAGTGAGCCTTCCCCCAATTTTACCCGGCTCCTCATTCTGGTAGGGGTAGGAGCGGTGCTGAACGCCAGCTATGCTGGCCTGTTATGGGCCAAATTCTTTCCCAACTGGCTGGCTATTATCGCTGCTATCCTGGATGCCGTTTTGGCCATCGGTTTGATGGTGATGTTGCCCCAGCGCGCCCAGTTGTTATTACCGATCATGCTCGTGCCGGTGATGCTGGCCGGTCTACGCTGGAACGGCGAGGCGGGCCTGTTAATGGCTTTACCCATTGCCTTAAGTTACGGTGTGCCGTTGGTGCCGCTGCTCAGTGATAATATTGATCGGGTTAGAGTGGTTAACACCCTGCTAACAGCCGCCGCCAATGCCATTGTCCTGTTTATTGCCGGCGGATTGCCCGGTCCTTTTTTGCGCATGCACCTTGATCTGGCGGCCCAGGCCAACGAAACCGAGATTAAAAGCCTGCATATCGCTAATGAGCGGGGCAAACTTATCTCGGAAATGGCGCTGACCCTCGGCTCGACTCTCAATTATCGCAAGGTCTTGCGGACCATGATTGACCTGGCCTTTTCGGCTATGGCTGAGGTGGGTACCAAAGATGAGTCGACGATTGCCATGGTGCTGCTCTTTGAGGGGGATAGCGAAAATGGGGCTGAGCGGCTGACCGTTGCCGCCGGCCGCAACATCGGCCGCGCCGACGAAGGCCGGCGCGTGAGCAGCGAAGAAGGGGTGATTGGCCGGACGATTCGCACGGCTGAAGCTACCGTCACCAACAATGCTCAGAAGGACCGGGTATTGACCACCTTTGCTTCTACTCCCGGCTGCCGGTCGGCTATCTGCGCGCCGCTGCGGGCAGGTCTCAATACTTATGGAGTGGTCCTTTTTTGCAGCACCGAACCCAATTTCTATAACGAAGAACACAAACAACTCTTGACCACCTTCTGCAGCCAGGCCATCATTACCCTGCAAAACGCCCAGCTTTTTGAAGACCTGCAGCGTGAGCAGCAGAAGATTCTGGAAAAAGAAGCTGAAGCCCGGCGGAAATTGGCCCGCGATCTGCATGACGGCCCCACCCAATCCATTGCGGCTATTGCTATGCGGCTCAACTTTATCAAGATGGTGCTGCAAAAAGAGGATGTGTCCAAAGCCTACGAAGAGATTGTCAAGGTTGAGGAAATTGCCCAGCGGACCACTCAAGAGATCAGAACGATGCTCTTTGCCATGCGCCCGGTGATTCTGGAAACGCAGGGCATACTGCCGGCCCTGCTGCAATACGCCGACCGGTTAAACGCCACCGAATCCTTTAAGGTCAGCGTCACTAATCGCGGTTACAACGGCCAACTCAACAGTGAAGCTGAAGGTGTTGTCTTTGCGATTGTCGAAGAAGCGGTCGGCAACGCCAAAAAACATGCCCAGGCCACCGAGATCAGGATTAATTTGATCAGCGGCAAAAATAACCTGATTGTCGAAGTTAAAGACAACGGCGTGGGTTTTGATGTCGAACAAACCAAGTCAACCTATGACCAGCGCACCAGCTTGGGCTTGATTAACCTGGAAGAGCGGACACAGCTTATCGGTGGGGTTTGTACCATTGAGTCAGCACGGGGACGCGGCACGACTGTCCGGGTTGAAATACCCTACACGGCTGCTATTGAAACAACGTCATGAGCGAACAGGGACAATTAATCGCCTGGGCAGTCTTGTCCTTGGCGCTGCCGGTAGGCTGGGCCTGGCGGCAAAGCCGGCTGGCCAAAGCCGGAACTGAGCCGGGTCTGGCCGAGCAGTGGTTGAATTCCGCTGCTCGATTTTTTTATGAGGTAGGCTTGCCTTACCTGGCGCTAATCAGCGGGGCGGTGGCGCCTCGATTTCTAGGTTTAAAGGGCCTGGAAAACCTGGCCGCACTTCCCTGGGGTGGTGATGTTGCCACTTGGTTCATTGATTTGCAAAAGGCAGCGGCGCTCATCCTGGTAGAATGTCTGGCCGATGGTGGAGTTGTGATCAAGGCGGGCCTGGCAGCGTTGCTGCTTCTGGCCGGCATCCGGCTGGGGCTGGCCCGGCTTAGCCTGAAACTACCCGTTTCGACCCCCTCCATGGGGGAGATCGTTTTCGAAGGCTTGCATTGGGCCTTTTATCGGGCAATGTTTTGGACCATGACCGGTGATTTATATCTGGGCGTCGTCTGGGGGACTGTTTGGGCTTTATTAGAATGGACGCTTATGGCCTGGGTGCAGCCAGATGGGCCGCTACAAAAGCCACAACTGTTAATGAAGGCAATGATTTTAATAGTAACCTCTACCCTCTTCTTCTACGTCCCCAATCTATGGCTCCTCTGGCCGATGCAAGGGATGATGATAGTCCTGCTGGCCCTTCCTCACCGGGCCGATCCTGAATTTAGAAAACAGGTTTCCGTCTGAGAGAGGGAACAAAAAAATTTAAGGGAGAGAATTTATGGAATTAACCCGCGCCAGCGGCATTTTATTACACCCAACGTCCTTCCCCGGCCCGCATGGCATTGGCGATTTGGGGCAGGCCGCATTTGATTTCGTTGATTTTTTGGTCGAGGCCAAACAAGCGTTGTGGCAGGTGCTGCCGCTGGGACCAACCGGTTACGGCGACTCGCCTTATGCCTCATTTTCCTCCTTTGCCGGGAATCCGCTGCTCATCAACCTGGATAAGCTGCTTGAGGCCGGCGATTTGAGCGGGGATGATCTGGCGGATACGCCTGCTTTCCCCATTGACCAGATTGACTTTGGCTGGGTCATCCACTGGAAAGTTCCGCTGCTGGAAAAAGCGGCTCGAAACTTTTTGGCCGGGACCAGCGCCGAGCGCCAAGCCGATTTTGAGGTGTTCTGCGCCGAGCAGGCCGGCTGGCTGGACGATTTTGCCCTGTTCATGGCGGTCAAAGATTATTTCGATCAGCGGGCTAAGGCTGAAGATGTTTTTGGGGCGATGTGGAGCAACTACTGGGATAAGGATATTGCTCTCCGCCGCCCCGCTGCCCTCAAACGCTGGCGGCAGGAACAGGCGGAGGCGATTGCCGTTAAAAAAGTGCTGCAATACTACTCCTTCCAGCAGTGGGGGGCAGTCAAGCGTTACGCCAACGAGCGTAACATCCAGATTATTGGCGACATCCCCATCTTTGTTGCTCCGGACAGCGTGGATGTCTGGGCCAACCGGGAGCTTTTCTTTCTGGATAAAGAAGGTCAACCGACCGCCGTCGCCGGGGTTCCGCCCGACTACTTCAGCCCGACCGGCCAATTGTGGGGCAATCCGCTTTACAACTGGGAAAAAATGGCCGCCCAGAATTACCGCTGGTGGATCGAGCGCATCAGGGCCACCCTGCGCCTGGTTGATATTATCCGGATTGACCATTTCCGGGGATTTGAAGCCTATTGGCGAGTGCCCTACGGCGAAGAAACGGCAATCAACGGTAAGTGGATCAAAGCGCCGGGGATGGAGTTGTTTGAAACGGTCGAAAAAGAGCTGGGCACATTGCCCATCCTGGCCGAAGATTTGGGCGTCATCACCCCGGAGGTCGAGGCCCTGCGCGATCATTTCAAATTCCCCGGCATGAAGATCCTGCAATTTGCCTTTGACAGCAAAGAGGCCGGCGGCCTCGACGCGACCAACAAGTTTCTGCCCCACAATCATGGGCGCAACGCGGTGGTCTACACCGGCACCCACGATAACGACACGACCAGGGGCTGGTATCGCGAGCGAACCCCCGAAGAAAAGGATTTGATCCGGCGTTACCTGGCCCGGCCCGACGACGACATCGTCTGGGATTTCATCCGGCTGGCGCTGGCCTCGGTAGCCCGGTTTGCCATTGTCCCCTTTCAGGATGTGCTCAATCTGGATAACGACGCTCGCATGAACACACCCTCGGTGCTGGGCGGCAACTGGGCCTGGCGGTACCGCCCCGAAGCGCTCAATGAGTGGGTGGCGGGCCGGCTGGCGGCCCTGGTAGATTTATACGGGCGCGACCCGGAGTTGTGGAAGAAGAAGGCCAGGGCTGAAGCCGAGGCTAAGGTGAAGGCTGAGGCTGAGGCTAAGGCTGAGTAAAGAGAGACCTCAGGGTTCTAAAAATCCTGAGGTCTTATTTTTGTGGGGTAACTTCAGTTCGGACTTGCGCCAAATATCATCCTGACGCGAAGCGGACGTAAGCCCGTATCGAAGGATGATTTTGGCTCACCGCTGCATCTGAACTTCTTTGACCACGGCCGCGAGCCGGCTGATGCCCTCGTTGATTTCCTCCGGGCTGAGGGCACAGTAAGGCAGACGCAGGAAGCGCTCACCGCCGCCGCTGGGAAAGAAAGCCTGCCCATCGGCCAGGTTTAAGTTGTGGGCTTTAGCCTGCTCGCGCACCTGGACGGTGCTGGTCCCTGCCGGCAGCGTCACCGACAGGAAAAAGCCGCCGTCGGGCCGGGTCGTTTCGGCGTCGGGCAGATGTTTGTCCAGGGCGTCCAGGCAGGCCTGGAGACGCGGGGCATAGAGCGCCTTCAAGCGTTCAACCTGGGCGGGCAGCCGGCCGCCGTTGCAGTACTCGTAGACAATGCCGTGTGAGAGCAGCGACGGGGTAATGTAGGTATCCTCGGCAATTTTGGCAATTTTCTTGAGCAAGTCTGCCGGGCCGTAAAGGATGCCCACCCGCGGGCCAGGCCCAATCAACTTGCTGAACGACAGCATGTGCAGGGTCATCGCCGGGTTTAGCTCATACAGTGAAGGCTGCTGTTTGCCCCGGAAGCGCAGCGGGCGATAGGGCGCGTCCTCGACCAGCCAAAAACCGTGCCGGTTGGCCAGCTCGGCCAGCTTTTGTCGTTTCTCCAGCGAGCAGGTCGCCCCCGCCGGGTTTTGAAAATCGGGGATAAGATAAAAGAATTTGGGCACTCGCTCTTTGAGCGCCGCTTCCAATGCCTCGATGTTGGGGCCATCGGCCTCCAGGGGAATGCCCACCACTTTGGCTCCGTGCCGCCGCAGCATGGTCAAGGTGCGGTCATAGGTCGGCGATTCGGTGAAGACAACATCGCCGGGTTGGATAAAATGGAAGCACAAGAATTCGATGATTTGCAGCGAGCCGTTGGCAGTGAGCACCTGATCTACGGGCACGCCTTGCCACTCGGCCAGCCACTCCCGCAGCGGCAAAAAGCCATAGGCTTGGCCGTACTGTAAAATCGTTGTGCCGTATTTTTCCAGAGCGGCCTTCGAGGCAGCGACCATCTCTTCGACTGGGAAGGATTCGGTGGCGGGGACGCCGCGAGTAAAATTGATAACGGGCTTGTCTGACATAAATCTATCTCCTGATTTAAAGAAAGGAACTCTTGGGAACTCGAAGGAACTCGAAGGAACTGAGGAAAACCTCTCAGCACTCCAATTCCTTTTAATTTTTACGGTTGTAGATCAAAAGGCCTTAATAGATTTCACTGCGTCGGGAGAATAACATGGAATAAGGTGATTGTCAATCGTCCAAATTGCTTGACACTTCCTTGTATCTAGGCTAAACTCAAGGTGTGGTTTCTCTTGGGTTAAGAGATAACCAACAAGCAGTAAGGAAGGACTCTGGTTTTGGAACGAGCCACGATCAGCCAGGCGATGCAGGATTATCTGAAGGCAATCTATAAGTTACATGAACGGAGCGAACAGGTTCCGACCTCTGCCCTGGCTGAACTGCTGGGGGTTGCGCCGGCCTCGGTGACGAATATGTGCAAAAAATTGGCCGAGCTGCACCTGGTCGAATATGAGCCGTATCAGGGGGTCAAATTTACCCCTACGGGCAAAAAGCTGGCCCTGGAAATTGTGCGCCATCACCGCTTGATCGAGCTGTATCTGGCCGAAGCTTTGAATGTGCCTTGGGACCGGGTCCATGAAGAGGCTGAAAAACTGGAGCACGTGATCAGCGAAGATTTAGAGGATCGCATGGCGGCGGCGCTGGGTAACCCCTTGTTCGACCCGCATGGTGCGCCGATTCCCAGCCGAGCCGGGGCCATTTCCGAGCAGCCCAGTGGTCGCCTGGTAGATATGCGCGTCGGCGACCGGCTGATTGTGGTTGAGGTGGACGATGATGATCCGGAGATGCTCCGTTACCTGGGGAGCATGGGGCTTTATCCCGGCACAGAGCTTTTGCTCCTGTCCCACGCGCCTTTTGACGGCCCCCTGACTCTCTGCATTGGCGATGCCCAGCACAGCCTGGGCTACCAGGCCGCCAAGTCCATTTTGGTGACGCTGCAAGATAAGTGAGTTGCCCTGTCAAGGAGGAACTTTGAGCCATGACTGATTTGAAAGCGATCTATTTGGTCGTTTCCGGGGCCAGCGCGGCCCGCTGCGTGCCCGATTTATTAAAGGCCCTCACCGAATTTGGCCTGCCGGTCTACACTTTGTTAACCGACAGCGCTCACGATATCATCAGCCCCTACAATCTGGCCGACCAGCAGGGCCACCAATTGGTTAGCAGCTACTTTAACCCGGCACTGTTGAACGGCCGCGAGCCGGGCCTGACCCTGGTGGCGCCGGCCACTTTTAATACCATCAGCAAAATCAGCCAGGGCATCGCCGACACCCTGCCTCACTCGCTGGTCGCCGAGGCCATTGGAGCCGGCTGGCCGGTTATCGTCGTCCCGGCCATGAACCCTTACCTGGCTAACCACCCCCTGGCCCGCAAAAACGTTCAAACCCTGCAAGCATGGGGTCTTACCGTGCTGGAGTCCCACATGGAAAATGATTTGCTGATGATGGCCTCGATTGAAGAAATCATAACAGCCGTTGAAGCGGCTCTAAAATAATTGTGAATAGTCAATTGTTAATGATGGACAGAGTAATCCTCTTTCGTTCACCATTCACAATTAAGGAGCTTGTCTTGACCCACTTACCCATTGCCCACATGACCCTTTACAAACACGGCGTTGGCTACTTTCGGCGGCGCGGGCCGGTAGAGGGAGAAGCCATCAAGTTGACCTTTCGCCGCGAAGAGATGGATGACCTGCTCAAAAGCCTGACGGTGATTGACTATGGCGCTGGCCAGGTCCGCGGGGTGGATTACGAAACGCCCCAAAGCCAGGCCGAGCGACTGGCCGGCAACTCGATTGTGCTGGATGACACACGCAGCCTGCGGGACCTGCTGGTCGCCCTGCGCGGGCGTCAGGTGCAGCTTTTAGGCAGCGACGGCAGCGCCGAAGCGGGCATTCTGGTCGGCCTGGACGAGGTTGAGGACAAGCCTTTAGAGCAATCGGTTGTCTCTATTTTGCGGGAAGGCACGGAAACAGTCGCCGTGCTGTCGCTCAACCGGATTGCCGGGGTAGAGTTACGCGACGAGACCGCTGCCGCCGATTTACGCTTCTTTTTACAGACCGCTCTGGGCCAGGAAACCCACCGCTCGATCAATATTCGTCTCAGTCCCGGCAGCCACGATTTGGAGGTTAGCTATATTGCCCCGGCCCCGACTTGGCGGGTCAGTTACCGCTTGGTGCTAGATGAGGTAGATGAGTCTGAGGCTGAGGCGAAGGCTGAGAAGAAATCAAAGACTTTGTTACAGGGGTGGGGCATCTTCGACAACCGGCTGGAGGAAGATTTGACCGATATTTCGCTCTCCCTCACCGCCGGGATGCCGATTTCTTTTGTCTATGATCTGTACACGCCGCACACGCCGGAGCGCCCGGTGGTGCAGGATGAAAATCGGGTAGCCGCTGCGCCGGTCATGTTTGAGCGGGCTTTAGCGGACGATCTGGCGGTAGCAGCGGGCGCGCCTCCACCAGCGCCGGCCCCAATGATGGCGAGAGCAAAAATGGCCGTACCCCCACGAGCCGCTTTTGCCGAGTCGGCGGCTGCCTCCGTGACCAGTGCAGCTACCGGCCAGGCGATGGGTGAGTTGTTCCAGTACAACGTCAGCGTGCCGGTAACGGTGGAGCGCGGGCAATCGGCCATGGTGCCGATTATCAGCAGCAGTTTGAAGTGCAAAAAGGATTTAATTTACAATGGCGCTAAAATGCCGGCCCATCCTGTGGCGACCCTGCGCTTCAACAATGAAACCAGCCTGACCCTGGAGCGCGGCCCGGTGACGGTGCTGGAAAACGGGGAGTACGTCGGCGAGGCGGTGCTGCCCTTCACCGCCGACGGGGTTGAGGCAGTCATCTCCTATGCCGTTGAATTGGGGCTTCACGTCAAAGAAGAGATCAAAACAGAGAGCCAACTGCAATCGCTCTGGATCAAAGAGGGCTATTTGCTGCAAAACTACTATGACATCCGCCGGACGATCTACCGTCTGGATAATCGCACCGCCCAGGCTAAAAAGGTCTTGATCGAACATGGCCTCAGCGACTACGTTATTTTCGACACCCCGGCCCCAACAGAAAAGACGCTCGACACCCATCGCTATCAGGTTGACGCCCCGGCCGGCAAAGTGACCGAATTTACCGTGCAGGAGCGTTACCTGCGGACGCGCCGCGAGGAACTGCACAACCTCTCTTATCAGGGCTTGCAGCGCTACTTTGCCGACAAGCTGCTGGACCAAAAGGCTTATGAGGGTTTAAAAGCCCTGCTCGACGCCTGGGCGGAGATTGCCCGCCTGGAGAAATCCGTCGCCGACCAGGAGCAGCAGCGGGGTAAAATTTATAAAACCCAGGAGCAGGCCCAGAAAAATATGGCTGTGCTGTCTAACGCTGGAGAAGAGGGCAAACTGCGCGGGCGCTACGTCAAGCAGTTGACCGAAAGCGAAGAACAACTGGCCGAAATTGAGCGGACGGTGGCCCGTCTCCAGGCCGAAATTGAACAGAAGAGAGCCAATGCGGAGGAGATGATTGCCGGATTAAGTTAAAATATTTTTGGGAACTTGAGATAATCTAGTTACTTTTGTATAATGAAATTAACAAACTATTTTTGACGTAAATCCTCACCTCTTATTTTGAGAAAAGATGCAATCTTCGCAAGTTAGTAAATTGTTTGATGAATTTTATCAAGAACATGGTTTTTCTCCTCTACCTGGCTCCTCGCTTTTGCACCCCTCTGTCCCGATGTCGTTCGTAATGAGTGCCGGATTAGTTCAAATTGAATCGATATTAAATGGTGTTGATCATCTTGAAGGCCATCAATACACCCTCACTCAGAAATGTTTTAGGTATTTCGATGTGAGCCAGGTGGGGTACCGAAATGCCCATCTAAGCCTGTTTGAAATGCCCGGTGCTTTTTACTTTACTAACAACGGCAAAGCGACTACGATTGAACGCATGTGGCAATTGGTGACACAGGTTTTAGATGTTCCTGCTGAACGATTGTGGGTAACATATTTTACCGGTGGACGGGTGGCCGGCCACACCCTTGAGGCCGATCAAGAAACTTATCAAACCTGGTTGCGGTTGGGGCTGCCCCCCGCAAGGTTGATTGGCCTAGGGCCGGATGACAATTTTTGGAAGCAGGGCGGTGGTATAGATGGCCAGGAACAGTATCGGAAGGCCGGGCCAAATACCGAAATCTTTTTTGACCGAGGGGAACAGTATAGCTGTGGGCCAACTTGCCGGCCTGGTTGCAGTTGCGGGCGATTTGTTGAATTTGCCAATTCTTTGTTTGTTTACAATGAAATTGACAAATCTACACACCAGATGCGCCCATTGAGCACTCCTTTTGTAGAAACGGTTATTGGCGCTGAACGGTTGGCGATGATTTTGCAGCAAAAAGACTCTGTTTTTGAGATTGAAGCTATGGTCCCGTTGGTTAACTTGGTACGCCAAGTGTATCAACCCGACAACATTCACACCCAAATACCTAATCTCAGTGAAAACATTATTGCCGATCATTTGCGTGCCCTGGTTTTTTTGGCTAGCGATGGCGCACCCCCTCCTGGGAAAGACGGCCGTCAAAGACTGGTGAAAATCTTGGTGCGTAAAATCTTAACCCACGAACTTTTATTGAATATCAATAGCCCCGCCTATCGCCTACATCTGGCGCAAATCGTAGCTGCACAGTATTGTCTTTTCATTGATTTATTTCTGGATACCTTTACCGGTTATTTCCAGCAAGAAACACTCCGTTTTCAGCAAACCCTGGAGAATGGCCTACGCCAGTTTCACCAACTTATTCGGTGCAACAAGGGTGATACTTTGTCCGGTCATCAAATGGTTAGACTGGAAAAACAGTTTGGCGTACCGATTGAAATAATTGAATGGCAACTGCGAATAGTAGGATTACCATTTTTCAATACCGAATATGAAATTGCTCTTGCTCACTGGCGTGGATTGCTGGTCGAAACAAATTGCTAACAAAGGAGTTCCCCGATGGATAATCGCCCAGTCATACCCCTGGAAATATCACCCGACCTGGCAGATACTTTAACCCAAACTAATCAAACCATTACCGATATTGTGGATGATGACGTGGCTATTGTTACCTGGCTGGTTGAACCAGATGGCAGCCTGGCGGTGTGCGCCCAGGCTAACGCTGGCGATAAAGTAGGTGAGGCGCTGCACCTACTAGCTAACACCGATGATTTTGCGATGACTTGTTTTACCACTGCTGCCCTTCAGGAGCGGGATGACCTTTCTGCTGCTCAAGACTTTGTAGCCAAAGCCTATGCTCGCACCCGCGATTGGCGTTCCGGGCGAGCGTATCCCCTGCAAACCAAAGAAGCTCGCTATGGTGCGCTGGCGGTTTATAGTATTGGCCGGCAGGGGTTGACCCGCCGAGCGCAGCGCCAGATTGAGGCAATGATCAACTTAATCCCCAGCGCCCTGGAAAGTCATTATCAGACGTATATTCTCGTTAGGCTCAATCAATTATCCCAAACCCTCACGACCTTGACTCCGGACTCAGCGAACAGTTACCGGGACCTATTGCAAACAGTAGTAAATTATGCATTAGGAGTATTGCGGGCGGATACGGTGTCTCTTTATGAATATGACCAGGGAGAAAAAAGTTTTTTGTTACCGGCAATCCATGCTGGAAAACACTTTCACTTAGCTACTGCGCCAGAAATTCGCAAATCTGACTCGATGTATAGTTTGATCGAATTTGGAGAACCGCGCTATGTCAAATTCGCTCATTCTTCTTTCTTGGCAGAAGAACGTGAAGTTGAATATGAAAATTACCCAAAAGAACGTTATGTTATTCGGGAACAAATAGAGTCTACCGCTATTTTGCCTCTTCAAGTTGAGCAACAAAAAACAGGCTTGTTGTTCATCAGTTATCGTACCCCTCAAGCTTTTTCGGCACAGCAGAGGGGGGTAATTGAGGCATTTGCAGCCCAGGTGGCTACGGTCGTTCTAAATGCGCGATTGTATAGAAATATTACCGAACAGGCCAAACAACTAGATAAGATACGCGAAATCACTGGAGTTATTCACGAAGAACTGGATATCCAGGTTACCCTGGATGAAGCTGTAAAGCAATTAGCTCAACTCTTCAATGTGCCACAATCGGCCCTGGTTTTGTTTAATGAAGATAATGAAACCTCCAGACTCGCCGCCGAGTATATCTCGCCTGATTGTCAGGAATGTATATCTGCCAAAGAATTGGCTACCGTAATCCCCCTAAAAGGCAACCAATCTATTGAATGGATGAAACATGAGAAACGACCGCTGCGTGTGACCGATGCTCAAAATGATCCCATTCTGGCACCTGTACATAAAGTAATGAGGGACAGGCATACCGTCTCGATTATGATTGTACCCCTGATCAGTCGAACAGGAGATGTATTTGGCACCATTGGCCTCGATGTTGTCGGTGAAAAGCGAGAATTTACCGAGGAAGAGGCCAACCTGGCCCAACTGGTCGCTAACCAGATTGCTATCGCCTACGAGAATGCTGCCTTGTATGAAAAACGAGAAGATTTGGCCCGTCAACTTGAAAGAAAAGTGGACAACTTAAATGCCCTAAATGATATAGGACAAAAACTTAGTTCACTTGTAGAGGCAACAGAAGAAGATATTATCGATTCCATCCGTGATCAAGCTAACGAGGTCGCACCTGGTCAGAACATCTACATTGCGCTTTACAACCATAAAACAGATGAAATTAGCTTCCCGTTGTATCAGGAAGAAAAAGCCGGAGAGGTTACTAGAAAAGATATTCCATCTCGTGGTTTAAATCGTGAAAAGTTAGGGAAAACCGAGGAAATTATGCTAACCGGCGAATCCTTACTGCACAAAACCAGACATGAATCAATAGATTGGTACAGCAAGCCTAACCATCAGGAATTCGTTGGCGATATGCCGGCTTCCTGGTTAGGGGTGCCGATGGTTGTTGCCGGTAAGGTTATGGGCGTTATTGCCGTCTACCATATGGAGCAAGAATATTACTATGATGAGTCTGACCTGGATATTTTCACCACTCTGGCCAGTCAGGCGGCTATTGCCCTCCAAAATGCCAGGCTTTACCGGCGAGCCGCCGATGCTATTCATAACTTGCAGGAAATTGGACAACACTTAACTACCCAGGTTAATATCTCAAAAGAAAAAGTTCAGGAAATTCTACATGATGCAGCTCATCAAATCACTCAAGCGGATGGTGTTTACATTGCCTGGTATAACGGCCCCACCAAAGAAATTACCGGCCAATTGTGCCAGTCGGGGGAGCATCATAAATCACTGACTTCTCGGACCCTTGACGAAAACAACCAGGATAGAACCGAATGGGTAATATTAAACAGGCACCCGTTACTGCATCGCACCAAGCAAGAAGTAGAAGATTGGTATAATGAGGCTCCCAACCGATGTGATTTTAACAAAGAAGCCATTGGCTCTACTTTTGTGGTGCCGATTATTATAGAAAATCAGGCGGTGGGGGCCTTGGGGATTTTTGATACCAAACGTGAGTACATATTCGATGAGCTACACGTGGAGATATTAGAAACGATTGCCAGCCAGGTGGCGATTGCCCTCAATAATGCTACCCTATATGATCGGATTGCCGCAAATTTGAGTGTCACTACCCTCGGAACTGCTATGGCGGCTTTACAGCATCGTATCAGCAATACACTCAATATTATTCCCCCAAGCATCAAGCGTTTACGAAGCCGAGTTGACTTGCAAGATAATACCATTCGTGAGACTCTTGAGATCATTGACCGGAATGTTGAGTATGTCAATGATATGGTCATTCGCGTTCAAGAGTTACTACAGAACGTAAATAAACAACCGATTGACATCAATGCATTACTGGCTGATATAATCGGCAAAGTTCAAGATTCACAACCAGAAACCATCCGTACCTCTATTGAGGTAATTCCAAAATTCGATGAGGCAATCCCATATATTGAAATATCAGTTAGTCAGATTGCGGAAGTTATCCGAAACTTGGTTGAAAATGCTTACAAAGTAATGCCCAGTGGTGGACAATTGACAGTTTCTAGTCGTTACATTAGTCAGCAGGTCCATATCTGGGTGCAAGATACTGGTTCGGGTATTCCACCAAATATCAAGGAAAAATTATTCAGGAAGCCGGTACCCTCCAAAGAGCCCGGCGGAGGGAGTGGTTTGGGACTTTGGTTGAGTCATTTGATATTGCAAACCATTGGCGGTTCGATTAAAATGGAGCGCACCGGTGAAACTGGGACAATATTTCTGGTCACAATTCCGGGGCCGCAGTCAGGAGGAGAGACATGAAGACTTTAAAAATCTTAGTGATTGATAACGAATCGCGTTGGGTAAATTTTTTAGAACAGCAGTTTCAAGTGATGTCTGTCCCAGATATTGCTTCGGCCTTGGCGCAGTTACGGTTAAAACCCTTTGACTTAATTATGGTCAGTTCTCGCCAATTGACGGCGCTAGAGTCGATTCGGCAGAGCCACCCCGAAATCCCGATTATCGTCATGACCGTTCAAGCCACCAGTCAGGAGGCGCGGGCGGCCTATCTTAAAGGTGCCCGACGTTACATGACCAAAACATTTGACGTCCAAGCCCTGTACCGCCAGATAGAAGATGTTGTGTTGGCTGAACCTAACCTGATAAACTGATGATACAGGAGCAGTAACGTGTCTAACAAGTCACCCAAGATTTTGGTTGTAGATGATCTACCCGACTGGCGAACAACCATTCAAGGTCTGCTTAACGATGAAGGGTATCAGCAAATAAAAGTGGCTGAATCACGGACTGCCGCTCTTAAGTTATTTGAGTCTGAAACATTTGATCTGGCAGTGTTGGATATGAGGTTGGATGAAACCGACGAAGGTAACACCGATGGCCTGACCTTGGCTCAGGAGATTCGTCAAACCTGGCCACAAACAAAGGTGATTATTCTGACCGGTTATGGGACCCCCGAAACCCAGGAACTCGCCTTGCAGCCAGATCGAAAGGGTCGCCAGTTAACCGAAGATTTTATCCCTAAAACCAAGTCGGTTGAGTTAATTGCAGCAGTCCAGCGCGTCCTTAAGCAATTGCCAAAATCTAATAATTGAGATTGCACCCCAAGGTTGAGAATACCGAATGGCTAAAGGTCGCATTTTGGTGGTTGATGACCTGCCCGACTGGCGAAATACATTGGTTGGTCTATTGTCGGATGAAGGATATGAGGTACGCCCGGCTTCCAGCAGTGCAGAAGCGCTGCAAGCTCTAGAAGCCGGGCGTTTTCATCTGGCTTTGCTGGATGTACGCCTGGATGAGACCGACGAGGATAACCGGGAAGGGCTACAGTTGATGCGCCAACTCAAAACCCTTGACCCTACCATAGCCATCATCATCCTGACTGCTTATACCGACGTTAAGATCCTCGAAGAAGCCTTGCGCCCCGACCCCAGAACCGGTCATTCTCCAGCCGTAGATTCTCTGCAAAAGAGTAATATTAACCAACAACTTATTGATAGTGTACAACGTGTCTTTCGAGACGAAGTCAAAATTGACTACCACTTAACAATTGACCAGGCTGGAACCTCGCTGCCGCAACTGGCCGGGCAACTATATCGCTATCTGGAGCCGAAACGCCAACCCCATGAATGGATAGATGAAATTGACGAACTGCTTCGCCGGCTATTCTTTGGGCTAGAGCAAATCCATATCCGGACTATTCGCACCGGGTATAGCAAAACCGTTGTTTTTGAAGTAGTACCCTGGTTTCAGCCGCAAGAACGCGGCGAATCCAGAATTGTTAAAATCGGTGGCCACCGGCTGGTAGAAGCAGAAATTCAGCAGCATAACCGCATCAAAGGCCGCATTGGCGGCAATCGCTTGCCAGAAACTCTGACCACCGCCAGAACCCGGTCTTTATCGGGTATTGTTTACACCTTCGTGGGGCTTGGTTCGGCGGAAGACTTTGCAGCCTTTTTTCAACACTCCGATAGCGTCGCTATTGAAGCCGTTATCCAAAATCTGTTCCAGGAAACTTGCTTCCCCTGGCAGCGCCACACCCAAACAACTGTTCCTGATATAGACCTTTCCAATTTGTACATGCGCCATTTAGGGTTGAATGTAGACCATCTTAGTGCTTGTCTGGTTAAAACAATGGGAGGACGACATCCTTTTTGCTCAGATGAACACGATGGGAACTATTTCTGGCTGGGCGATAATACTCGCCTGATCAATCCGGTAGCTTGGTTGCAGAATTACCAGCTAACAGCCTCTTCCCAAATCGGTCTGATTCACGGTGATCTGCATGGCTATAACGTGTTGGTTGACCGCCACCTGCAAACTTGGTTGATTGATTTTGCCGATACCGGCGAGGGGCCGGCGCTGCTGGACTACGCCAAATTTGAAACGTTTATCCGTGTGTCGCTAGTCCAAAGTAACGACTGGCTACTCCTTTATACCTGGGAACATGCTCTGTTTAGCACTGATTTTCTGACCCCAACCCTGCCGCTTTTGTTGCAGAATGATGAAACCATTGTTAAAGCACATCATGCTGTAGCCATAGTGCGGCGCTTGGCCCTCCAAAATCGCCTGGCAGATATGCAGCGGGAATACTTAGTAGGATTGATGCTGAACGCCCTGAAACTGATAACTATTCTTGGCCTGCCACCAGCCCAGCGAGACCACGCCCTGATTACGGCGGCGGTCATTGCCGAACAACTCCAGCAAAATCTCTAATGAATGAAGGGAGCAGGAAGGAATTGATGTCTACTATCCTGGTTGTAGATGATGAACCCGACGTGCGCCACGCCATCAGTGGTATTCTAACCGATGCCGGGCACCAGGTTACGGCTGTAGCCAATGAAGCCGAAGCGATGGCTGCGGTTATGCAAGCTAAGGTTAATTATGTCGTTGTGGATGTGCGCTTACATGACGCTGGTGAGGATGATGAAAGCGGCCTGAGCCTGGCTCTGGCGCTCCAGCGACTGAAGCCGGCCATCCAGATTATTTTACTCACCCGTTATGTTAAAGCCAACCAGGTTGTCCGCGCCACCCGTTATTATGGTGTGGTTGATTTTATCGAAAAGACGGGCGATTGGGGAGATAGAATTCTTGGCGCCATCGCAGCGGGGCAGCCCTCGCCGTCTACAAGCACTACTGCATCGCGCACTCAATATTTCACCTCCCACACGGACAACACTCGTCTGTACCTGTCGCTGATTGAAAACCAGGCGATGTTGGTTCGGGCGCATGGCCGGTTTGTGCGGGGTGAGCGCACCCAAAAAGTATTGCGGTTGGATTTAGATCGTTACATTAGAAAGACCGAGCAGTCCCGCACCGTCTCTGACGATGAGCGTCATTTTCAAGTGAAAGACATTGGCTTAAGCCTGTGGCACGATTTGTTTGTGGAACACTCTGAAATCAGTAGCATGTATCAGCGAGCTTATCCGCCGGACACCCCGCAGCAGTTGTCTATCATCTTTGAAACGACCCGCGATTACCTGCAACTGCCGTTGGAGTTCACCTTTTTAGAATTGGACAGCGAATTTTTGGTGTTACAGCATCCTACCACCCGCTTTATAACCAACGTTACACCTCGACGGCCGGCTATTTCACCGGGGTTTCTGGCAGCCGCCGATACGCTGCGGGTATTAATTATTGCCTCTAATACCACTCCGTCCATCGAGGCCGTAGACCGGGAAGCCAAAGACCTGGCCCATTTTTTCCGCACCCAGGAATTCATTCCGGCCGAGGTGAAACTGCTGCTGACCAAAGAGGCCACCTATGACCGGGTGCGTCGGGAATTGCAGCGGCCAGATTATGACATTATTCATTATGCCGGTCATGGCACATTCAATAGCAAGATGCCAGGACAGAGCAAACTTTACTTTTGGAGTCAATCCAATCGTCAGGGCGAGGAAAAGGAAATGTCGGCGGAGGAACTAAAAGTACTGCTAGGTGACTCGACGGCCCGACTGGTGTACTTAAACAGTTGCTACGGCGCAGCGGCGGCCGGTAAAATCTTGCTACTGGATGATGATTTTTTAGGGTTGGCCGATGCAGCCGTGATGGCGGGTGTGCCATCGGTGCTTAGCTTTCGTTGGTCGGTGTTTGATGAGTCGGCGCGGCAGCTGGCCCTGGCTTTCTATCGTTCACTGCTTAGCCAGGGCCGACCTGGGCTGGCCCTGCTCCATGCCCGCCGCGCACTGGCTACCCATCGCAATGACCCGGCCTGGCTTTCACCCATATTGATTCATCAGGAGTAGAAGTATGTCAACTTATGTCGAGTATCTATTAGAGGATGGTACTACGGTCTTAATCGAAACTGATACTGCCTCAATCAGCGGCGTCAAGCCGGCCAGTCGCGATAAAACTGGCGAAGTGGTGGCTGCTGCCACTCGTAAATTTGAAGAGGCTTTTACGGCGGTTAAAAAGTCGGCGGTGGTGCTGCGCCGCCAGTTTGAGGAGATGCGTGCCGACGAGGTGGAAGTAGTTTTTGGTCTCAAGGCCGTCGGCGAGGCTGGGAACTTTGCCATAGGCAAGGCGGGAGCTGAGGCTAATTACACCGTTACCCTCAAGTGGAAAAATCGGCCGGATGCCACAACCGGTAGTTAAGGCCACTTTACCCTAATGGTTGAAAGCCGCGCCAGTGGGCCAGCATTTCCTGCAAGCCCTGCTCTAAATTAAATTGCGGTTGAAAGCCCAGCCCCATCAATTTACTTGAGTCAATCTCAAAGCTTACCGCAGTCAGAATATCCTGATCGGTGTACCGGACCGATGCGCCCGGTGCAAGCGTCTGCAAGGTCTGGACGATTTCGTTGACGGTTGGGTTCATTGTGACCGCATTGATGATCTGCCCTTCGGTACGGGAGTCGGCCAGGGCCAGGCGCAGAACGGTAGAAGCGTCGCGTACGTGAATCAGCGGGCGAACCTGGTCGCCGCTGCCGTGGATCACCATCGGCTTGCCTACCCCGACCAGGTAGGTTAGCTGGCCGGCCACGGCGTCGAAGCGCATAGCTGGAGCGTAGCCAAAGGTAGTGCCCAGGCGCAGAACAGTCACGCCCAGCCCGCGCTGGCCTCCTTGCAGCACTTCCTCCTCACCCCGATGTTTGGCAATGGCATACGGCCCGATGGGATGGCAGGTGTCGCCCTCGCGGAAAGGGCCACCCGGCCCGTAGACGCTGGAAGAACTGGCGTAAACCAGCCGAGGAACGCCGCTGTTGACCGCTGTATCCGCCACCGCCGCCGTGCCCCAGTGGTTGACCTGTTCCGTCCACTCCGGGTGGTCAAAACTGAGGGGGGTCCGTACCAGCGCCGCCAGGTGAAACACAACGCTGACGCCGCGCATAGCCCGTTCGAGGTTGAGCCGGTCCAGAATATCCCCATTGACAAATTCAAAGCGCCCCTCGGCGGGCAGATCCATTAAGCCGCAGAAATGCTGCCGGTGTAGATTGTCGTAAATGCGGATCGTCCAGCCGGTTAAAGCCGGGTCGGTGGCCAGATCACGGATCAGTTGTGAGCCGATATAGCCGGCTCCGCCGGTTACCAAAATAATACCGGATTGGTTAGTCATAATTTTTCTCCTATCGGCGGGTTAGTCCCAGGTGCAGCCCGCATTCTATTTTATCCAGCCCGGCCCAGCGTCCGGCCCGCTCATTCTCGCCGGCATGAACCGGGCGGGTGCAGGGCGCGCAGCCCACGCTCACATAGCCCCAGGCCAGGAGGGGATGAACCGGTAGCTGATATTGGTCAATATAAGCCCAAACTTCTTTTTTGGTCCAATTGAGTAAAGGGTGAATCTTGAGCAGTCCGTCCGCTTCTGGTTCAAGGAGGCGCAGGTTGTTACGATTTTCGGTCTGATCGTGCCGGACGCCGCTAATCCAGGCCTGCAAACCAACCGTGGCCCGCTGCATCGGCTCGACCTTGTTGATGTAACAGCACAAATCAGGGTCGCGGCGATACAGCCCCTCGCCGTAGCGGGCCAGCAGGTCGCTTTTTTCTACGGCGGCGCGAACGACGACGATGTTGAGCTGCAAGTGGGCCTGCAACTCGTCACGAAACTGGAGAGTTTCGGGAAAATGAAAGCCCGTATCGAGAAAAATGACCGGCATGGCCGGGCAGACTTGCGAAATTAAATGCAGCAGGGGCAGGCTCTGGGTTTGAAAAGAGGAACTGGCGGCGATGTGCGGAGCAAACGTAGACCAGGCCCACTGCAAAATTTCTGCCGGGGAGAGGCGCTCAAGGCGATCATTCAGGTCAGGGATGTCCAGGTCTGGCACGGTGGTGAAGTCTCCTGTGTGACGAAGAAGCAAGAGGGAATGAGGCGATCTCTATTTATTCGATAAGTACTGTAAATTTTACCCACTCCTCGCCGGTCGTCAAACGAAGCCGCTGACCAGTGGTGGGCCGGTAAAGGCCAACCCGCAGTTGATACTGGCCCGGCGGAGTTTGCGCCGGCAGCCACACACCGTACCGGTCAACGATGGTTTCGCCGGCCGCCCAGGTGGTTGTTGGGCGAGTCCACAAGGCCGGTTGGCCGTCGGCCTGAGCCACAAGCTGACCAGCTTGATCCACCAGATGAATGAAAACGTGATAATCTTCGCCGAGCGCAGCCTGGGTTTGCCAGTGCAATTCGATGGGCAGGGCTGCGTTGGCCGGAGTCTGGTGTGGATAGGCCGCCTCAACCAGGATGATTTGCTGCTCAAACTCAGCTTTAAGCGGAGTCAAATTTGCCGCTAGATCGACCGGAAAGACGAACAAGACTAACCGCTGCCCGGCAAAATCATCGTTGCGGGCGCGGAAACCTGCCCGCATCAGCGTCTGCTCGACGGCGCTCTCTTCCGGCGGGATGCCGTTGGACAGCCACCAGACCTGCGGGTGGGCAGCCATCGTCTCGTTCAATCGCTGAGTAACCTCATCCGGCAAGGGAAAGCCGCCGCTTTGCAGGCCCAGTACCGGGGCGCGGCCTTTATACAGTTCGGCAAAGGGCATGGCGATTTCCGGGTCATTGGTAATGACGGCGTCACCGGGCCGGACACCCTCATTCAAGGCGGCGACTGCCTGGGCCAAGGGTTGAGCCGGCAGGGAGTGAG
Source organism: Anaerolineales bacterium (assembly GCA_015075185.1). Lineage (GTDB taxonomy): Bacteria > Chloroflexota > Anaerolineae > 4572-78 > J111 > DSQQ01. The sequence goes on from JABTUW010000002.1 coordinate 1,134,529, forward strand.
TGTGAGCCAACAGAAAAACCGTTGCTCCAAGCGTAGATAGGATACAAATGGGCGGAATTGTCTGCCCAAAATAAGTCTTAAGTCCGCCCGATTCGTCCAATCCGCGTCCCATTTGTTCACTGTTTAACTCCTGGACGCGCAGATTGAATGCAGCCAAGATCAAATTGAGCACCAGCACCACCAGCAGCCAGCCGTTCACCTGTCCCTGCCAGACCCAGGCTAAATCCAATGACTCGAGGCTGATGAATTTCCACGCTCCGACAAAAGGCGAATAGCGTGGGTCGAAAAAAGTCTGCGGGTCAAACAGCAGCAGGCCGGCGTCGAGCAGCGAGTTCTGGAAGGGGCTGAAATCAATAGCCACGCTGAGGAGTTGGGGGATGAGGCCAGCAACGACGAGAACCAAGAAAAGAGTCCGAAGGATGGAAGATGGTAGGATTGAAGGATGTAAATCGTAAATCGTAAATACCCCTCGACGGGGCACAGGTCGTAAATCGTAAATCCGATTGAAGGATTGCGCGGCTATTGGAGCCAGAAAGATAGCCCAAAACGGCAGGGTCGGAACCATAAAGCGCGGTCCCCAGGCATAGCCGCCGTGCCACATGAACCATTTGCCGTACAGAAATAAATGAATCAAAATGACGCTTAAGGCAGCGATGGCTTCAGCCCGGTAGCGGCGAAAAAAAGGCCAAAATCCAGCCAGGCTCAGGAGAAAGATGGGACAATACAGAAATAAACCCCGCCCGGGGCTGAAGAGTTGGCCGGCCAGCCCTTGCCAGAGGACGCCGCTAAAGGTTTCGCTGGGCAGATAGCCGGTGTTGAACGGGTCGCCGTAGCGGGAGAGGTTGAAGGCGATGAGCGCCAGTCCAACGACCAGGAGCGGGGCGCTGAAGGCCAAAACCGGGAGCCAGGGATTGGGAGTCAGGGGCCAGAGTTTAAATTGAGAAGATACTGCTCCCCGACCCCTGACCCCTAATCCCAAATAGTAGAGTAGCAGCAGCCCAAATACCGGCACAAACAAGGCCTCGGCGTAACGGGTGGCGACGTTCCAGCCAAGGCAAAGACCGGCGAGAAAGGGATAAACGAGGGCAGGGGAGCGAAGGGGCAGGGGAGCAGGGGTGAAAAGAGGTTCCCCCTTGCTGTACTTGAGCAAGGTATAGGCTGCGGCTAACAAGAGGAACCCGGAAAAGGGGTCGCTGAATAAAGATTTGGCGTAGGGCCAGGCCAGGGTGGTCAAGCCGAAGGTGAGGGCGACCATCAAGCCGGTTCGCCGGGTAAAGTCCAGCGCTTGCAGATAGGCCGACAGCAGCACGGCGGTCAGGGCAGTCATGATGGCATTGAAAAGCAAACTCGCGCCGACCGTGCCCCACCAGGGTATGACCAGTCCCAGCCAGGTCAGTGGCAGCAGGCCAATCGGCACGCCGATGCCTTTGCGCGAATAGAGCAGCCCATCCAGGCCGAAGGTACCCTGCTGTAACTCCATCCAACGGATTTGCTCGATGTCCAGTGCGCCCCGCCGGATTATGCTTTCCGCAGTGGAGAACATAGCCAGCCCGTCACTGGAATTGATGCGCGGAGTGTAGCTGAGGAGGTAGACCGAGAAAAGGAAGAGGAAAAGGGCCAGGTGAGGAGCGTGAGGCGTAGGGCGTTGGGCGTCAGGATTGTTGAGCTTCATGAGTGTATATTTGACCTGTGGCTCAGTTAGGGCGGCCGTTATGGGTTGCATGGAGCTGGGGCAGGGCCAGATGCAAGGTGTGGAGGGAGAGGAGAATAAACTCGAGCCGGGTGGGGCCAAATTCGGCCAGATTATTGGCACATTCCTGGAGAATACCATTTAAGGGTGGGGCAGGTTTGGCCCGGAGTATTTCGCAAATCATCTCCTTGAGCAAGGTTGTTCCCTGGGCCAGATCATCCTGGGCAAAGTTTTCGGCGCAGCGGCCGGTCAGAAGGGTCAGATTGTTACAACCAGCCTGTTTGGCGAGTTTTTGCAGGGCCAGTACCGCCTGGGCAGTCGCAGTGGGGGGATTAGCCTGCACCAAACGCCACTGCTGCATGTAATAACGCTCGTCCCCGGCCAGGCGAGCCAGGGCCAGACCAATTTCTGCCCGTAGTGTTTCCCCCTGGGTTTGGCGCAGCAGAGCGAAAAGTTCGCCGGTAGCTTCGGTGGCGCGTAATTTGCCCAGGGCGGAGGCGTAGGCGATGCGCAGCACCTGATTTGGCTCATTTCTAAACTTGTCCAGGAAATGGGAAACACTGGCGGTGTCGCCGAGCATGGCCAGGGCGCGGGCGCTGTCCGCTTCGATGAGATGATAGCCTGAAAAGAGAAGTTTTCGCAGGGGGAGGATCGCTTTGGGATCGCCCAGCCGGCCCAATGAGTGGATGATAATAAAAGTCAGTTCTGACTCGCCTTCGTCGAGTAAAGCGATGAGCGCGTCCACTAATTCCGGTTCCGGCGGCATCCGGCCAATCGAGTGGATGGCTTCAAACCGCACGCTGAAACTGGGGTCTCTGAGCGCCTCGATCAGTTCGCGGGTACTGAGGGGGTTCTTGGCGTCGCCCATGCGCTCGGTAGTGGCAATGCGGGTCATCTCGTCGCCGGCAAAATTATATTGAATCAGCGACTCCAAGGCCCGGATGGGATTGCCGCGCACAAACATACCGGCAAAACGGCGAAATGGGGTCGCCTCGTCGCTGCGTAATTGGGTTACGGCAACCAGGCCCACCGCTAAAAAGGCAAAACTGAGCAGAAACAGGGGCGTATACGGGTCGAAGGTGAAAATGAAAAAATCAGCCCTGATGCCTTGAGCCAACTCGAGCACTTGGCCGGCCAGCAGCGGGGCCAGCCCACCGACGATACTATACCAGGCATAGTAAATCGCCGTATAAGATGTTTTCTTTTCGGCGGGCATAGCATTGACAAAAAGGTAGCGCAGCCAGCTAATTTGCCAGGCCAAAGTCCCCATCCCGGCGATAAAGGCAATCCCCATCCCCACCGGCGAACTGAAGGGGCTGTGGCGCGGCATCAGAAACCAGGCCACCGGTAGCAATAACATCAGGTCAATGCTAAACTGCATCACCGGCTTGCTGCCGTAGCGGTCGGCCGCCCAGCCCCACAGGTAGGATGACAGCAGGGCGCCGGCATACGTGCCAATACTCTGCAAGACGATTTGGCTGTCATTCAGTCCAATCTCTTCTTTCATAAAAAGCGGAACGAAGGAAATCACCGCCGTGCTGCCTATCGTTGCCAGCCCCAGGGCGCTCAAAAAAAAGAGAAAATCCCGGTCGCGCAGGGCCTCGCGCATGCCGCTCAAATGGCCTGAGCCGGGGGCATGATGCCGGACTGGCGCTCCGCCGGGAACATAGGCAAAAGCCCAGACCGCCACCAGGCCCAGGCCAACACCGACCGCCATCAAGACCAGATACCGGTTCAGCCCGGTACCCCAGCCAATGACATAACTGGCCACCACGGTGGCGATGATACTGGCCAGCGTGGCCGTGATATTGTTGACGGCCCCAAATTTGCCCTGGATCGAAGCGGGAATCGCTTCTTTCCGCCAGGGATAGCCGCCAACTTCGGCAATGGCCCGGCACATGCCGAAGACAAAGATGATCGCCGTTACCCAGATAAAAGCAGATTCCGACCCAAAGCGCAGCACAAAAGCAGGCGTCAGTAGCAGCAGGGCAAAGACAAATTTGCGGATGCCCCAAAAAGCGACATAGACTCGTTTGTAGCCCAAACGGGCCACGCCGGGTGCAATGAACGGGGCCACAATGCCGCAAAACGGAATGAGCGATAAGAGAAAGCCGATCTGACCTTCGTTCAGCCCCAAGTCGTGCAGAAAAAGCAGGAATACCGTTCCGGCAAAGGTCAGGATACAAAACGCCGCGTTGAACGCTTCGGCGGTCAAGAGCCAGGGCAGGCGGCGGATTTTTTCGACGTCGGTGAGGGGAGTCATAAAGAAATACTGGCCTGTTTAATGCCTATGGCAGCACTTCCAATCCCATCTGTTCAAAATGATGATCAAAGGCAAAGATACGCCGCGTGCCCAACCGCCGGGCGACAGCCAATACGGAACAATCGGTATAGCTCCAGGCTTTATCGTGATACTGCTCAAAAATCTCCCAGGTAGTTTGTTTATCCAGATCGTTCAAAAGTACCGGATAAAAGGCTTTGCTGGCTTTCAACTGGCGGCCAAAGGCAACGGCGTAGGCCGGTCCCAGGCGGGCTTTGGTTAAATTCATCGTTTCGACAAAGACCCACTCTGTCAAAATCGGCTTGACCCGCCCGGCCAGCGACTTGAAATAAGCCACCGCTCTGGCATGATTGTCGTCTCTGGCATAGTTGAGGGCGTGGAGGGCGCTGGTATCAATTAAGATGGTACTCATCAGAGTCCTCGGCAACTTTTAACAGCGCTTGAGTTGGAGCCACCTCCACCGGCTCACCGTACAGGTAGCGGTCTACATTGGCGCTAACATCGCTCGGTCCTTCGATTTCCTCGGCAACGCCGATGGCTTGCCAGATAGGATCATGCTGGAGGATTTCTTGTTGGCGGATTTGAATCAATTCATCCAGCAAGTTTCTCAATACTGCCGCCATACTCTGCCCGGTAACAAACGCCTCTGATTTCAGGAATTCATAGTGTTCTTCATCAAGGGATATTTGCAGGCGTTGCATACTTTAAGTCTCCTTGGAAAATAGTAGTCAGTCGTCAGTTATCAGTAGCCAGAAAAATGCTTTCATTTTTGGTTGTGTGCCCCAGGCTCGTGACGACTCCTTTATGGATCTTATTACATCAAATATACCATATTGCCAAAGTGATGTCAATAGCGAAAATAAAGATAGTTGATGTAATCCTTGGACTCACTTGAGAATAAACAAATACAAACGTCCTCCATCAATATCTTGAATGTGGGCGGGGGGCCGCCCGTTGAGCCAGCGCATGAGAGTCTCCTCGGCGGGGGTGGTGACAGAAGCATCGGCGTCGTAAAGCCAGAGTATCTCCGTTTGGGCAGCGATGCTGTCCAGCAGAGCAGTGGTCCGGGCCTCGACGGATTGGCCGGGCGGGGCATAGTCGTCAAGCATAAAGAGGCGATAATCGCGCCGCAGATAGGGATAAAACCAATCGTAGACAGGATGGCTGTTAAGCAAGAGAGCGCCTTTGACCTGCTCGCCTTGCAGACGGGTGATGGTCGCCGCGTAAGGACTTTGGCGCAGGCGCAGCTCAAAATAGCTGTGGCCCAGTTGCCAGCCCGCCGGAAGCACGCCGGCCAACAGCAGGGCCACAAACACTGCCAGCCCCCAGTCGCGGATTTTTTCGACGCGTTGGTTGACAGCTTGAGGCCAGATAATAAGTAAAAACTCAACCGCCAGGACGACCAGCAAAAAAGTGCGGATGAGGACCGTCGCCGCCAAAAGCCAGTGTTCTTCCGGGAACATAATGAAAAAGAAGTTGGCCTCGACGATGTTGGCTGCGCTGAGAATAGCGGCATAAGTAATGCCGCGCAAATTTGGCAGCAAGAGAGCAATAAAAAAGAGAGGCCAGCCTAACCACTGCGGGCTGTACCCTTTTGACCAGAGCATAAACAGGCACAAGGTAAAACCCACAAAAGCCAGGGCATTGCGCGGCGCAGACCAATTCAGCGGGCGGGTATAAAAAAAGGCGTAAACCAGGCCAAAAAGGGCGGTGACCAGCAGCCACGGCACGCGGGTGGGCGGGGCAACGCCGGGCGTCCAGCTCAGGTCACGCATATCCAGGGGAATAACGCCGTAATCATAATTGCCGTCAACCAGCGCCCAAATGGTTTCCCAGGGCTGGCGGGCGCCGGTAATCTGCTGCGGACCGAGAATAAGCGCCGGGTTCAGCAGATAAAATGGCAGGGCGATCATTACCACCGTGATCAGAAAGATGGCAAAATAGAGCGCGAGGCGAGGCAGGTCGAAGGGAATTGTGAATTGTAAATTGTGAATTGTAAATTGATAACGATGTTTTGATAACTGCTGGACGGCTACCGGCATGAGGATAAATGGAATCAGCTTGATCATAAAACCGACGCCGGTAAAAAAGGCGCTGAGGTAAGGGCGCTTTTGCAGCAGCAAATAGAGGCTGAGCAGGAAGAAAAAAAGGGGGTAACTCTCAAACCAGCCGGTCAGAGTGTAAACCGGGACAAAGAGCGTGGCGTAAATCCAGCAGGGCCGGAGCGAGGAGTAGGGAGTAGGGAGTAGGGAGTAGGAAGATTCGCCATTCGCCATTCGCCATTCGCTATTCGCCTCTTCAATTTTCAGAGCAAACAGGTATAACAGCACAAAATTCCCAACCTCGAAGAGTAGAAAAAAGCCACCCAACAGCAGGGTGAACCACAGATTGGGAAAAGTCCAGGGCGGCAGCAGGGTGCTCACTTGGTAAATGGCAATCATGACCACCGGAAAGAGCGGTGGATAGGTGGTCCAGAGGTTGGCGTAAGGATAGTAGCCCTGGTGTGTCAACTCCGCGAAGGAGCGGTACCAGTAAAAATCGGAGAAGTCCAGCACCAGGCCGCCAGGCCGAAAGGCTGCCAGGGCCAACACCCGAAAGGTGACAAAGAGGATCAGCAGCAAAAAAAAGTCGGCGTGGCGCTGATAAGCGGATTGGAGCGTGGCCCACCGCGGTCCATTCAACGAAGGGGAGGTCATGAACGGCCTCGATGCTTTACCAGGAAGGGGTTCACTGTTTGCCGGAATTGCGCATCGAGTTCAGCCATGCCGAATAACCTAGCTTTCTACCGTCGTTGCTGCTGGTTTGGCCGGAAGAAGGCCGGAGTCATCCACAGGTTTGCTGTTCAGGCTGAGAGCGCGGGAAAAACCGAAGAAGTAGGTAATTAATCCGCTGATGGGAATAAACGACCACAGGCTGATAAACCGCACCAGCAGCGCCGTCAAGCTGCTGTCGGCGGTGGAGATGCCCAGGAGAGTCAACAGGCTGATGACGGCGGCCTCGAACTGGCCCAGGGCGCCCGGCATCAACGGCACAATCGTCGCCAGTACCCCAACCATCGCGCTGAAGAGGCTCACACTGAAAGAGACGCTGTGATCGAGGCTCAACAAAACCAGGTGAACAATCAAGGCGTCGAACAGCCAGATACCAAAACTCTCGGCCACGATGGCCGCCAGGGCCGCCGGCTTTTGGCCCAAATCACGCACCCCATGGATTAGAGCGAAGCCAAAATCAACGACCTTTTGGTAGAATGGGCGGATCACTGCCGGCATGAGTCGCCAAACCCAGCCGGGCTGGCGCAGCCACCCTTCGATGCTGGGTACAGCCAACAGACCGGCCAGTCCAAGCCCAAAGAGTACGCCGGAGCCAACCATTAACTGCATCACTTCAAGGGGAACGCGCCCTTGCAGCGACCAGATGGCCCCCACAATGGCCAGGATGAGCACGGCAAATACATCCAGGGCGCGCTCTGCCGCCAGCGAGGCCAAGCCTTGTGAAACCGGGATTTGATGATCCTGTTTAAGCATGGCGATCCGGCCCAGATCGCCGGCGCGGGCGGGCAGGATCGAGCTGATGAAAAGGCCGGCAACCAGCAAGGTCTGGGCATAGAGAAACGGCACAGGCCGGCCCATTGTTTTGAGGATATGCTGCCAGCGCAGTCCGCGGGCAATGATGCTCAGATAAAACGCCGCAAAAGCCAGCAAGAGCCATGAGCCGTTCACCCGCGCCAGCGTGTCGAGGCTAAGGTCAATATTACCCAGCCGCAGCAGGCCAAAAATGGTAATGATACTGAGCGCCGCTATAATCAGGAGATGGGCGTATTTTTTCATGTTGGCATTACTTCTTTTTGATACCAGGCCCACAGGCTGGCCAGCCCCTCGGCAACGGGCGTTTGCGGGTTGTAGTCCAACAAGCGGCGGGCTTTGTCAATGTTGGCAAAAGTGACTTTGGGTTCGCTGGCCGGAGCGGGGGGAGTAGAGAGAACCGCCTTCCGCCCCACCAAATCCTCGACAATTTCCACAAAGTCGGCCATCAAAACCGGCTCACCCCGGCCCAGGTTGATGACTTCATAGCCCAGCGGTCGCTCCAAAGCAGCGATGATGCCGCTGACAATATCGTCCACATAAGTCCAATCCCGTTTCAGTTGGCCGGCGTCAAACAGCTTGATCTCCTCGCCTTTTACAATCCGCTCGGTCACCATGTAGGGCATCATATCCGGCCGTCCGCGGGGACCGTACACGCTGAAAAAGCGCAGGGCGGTAAAGTTAAGTTGGTGCAGATTGGTGTAGGTATAGCCCATCACCTCGGCGGCTTTTTTGCTGGCCGGGTAGGGAGCAAGGGGCAGGTTGCAAGGGTCAGTTTCGACAAACGGAAGCTGTAGGGTATTGCCATAGACTGAAGAAGTCGAGGCAAAAACAAAAATCTCTGTGCCATGTTGGCGGGCGGCTTCGAGCAGATCAACTGTGGCCGCAAAGTTGACCTGGGTATAGAGTTTAGCCCGGCCAATCGAGTAACGTACCCCACCATAGGCCCCCAGGTGAGCGACAGCACGGGGTTTATGGCGGGCAAAAATTTGCTCAACTGTCTCCGTATCACAAATGTCGTTTTCGTATAGGGATAGATTATGGTGATTCTTGAAAGGAGCAATATTGGCTCGTTTGCGGGCCGGGTCGTAATAATCGTTGAAATTGTCAATGGCAATAACCTGTTCACCGCGTTGGAGCAAGGTTTCGGTTAAGTTGCTGCCAATGAACCCGGCTACGCCGGTGACAAGAATAGACAAGAGAGAAGTTCCTTTCACAAAAAGGTAAAGTAAGCAGGGTAGCAGTTTATCTTTTTGCTATCTGCTACCTTGCTGCCTGCCCCAGCACATAACGATGGTGCGCCCAAATTGTTTTGAGCTGCCAGGGCAGGGGAGCGTGATCGAGCCAGGCGTATTTCATGACTCGTTCCCGCAGTTCGGGCTGCTCGCCCAGGTAGTAGGCCATCGTGTTCCAGGTCCAGCCCTGGCCGGTGAATTGGGCATTCAGTTTTTTGCTTTTGATGCCCAGGCGTTTGAGCACTTCAGCAGCGGGCATCACCGTATCCGGCCAGGGAGGGACATCCAGCACGCCCTCATCAATAAAATTGACCCCCGCCGACTTAAGGGTCTTTTTAATCCGGCCCATGTGCACCCACTTTTCGTCAACCGTGGGGAAGAAATCCCGGTCAATAACATACTTGCGCATCAGGTAGCCGACCTGCAAATTGTTGGGCATGGCCACAAACACCAGTTTGCGCGACACCCGCGCCAGTTCCCTCAATAATGCTTCCGCGTTGGGCAGATACCACAGGCCGGCCCACTCCCAGGCCAGGTCGAAGCTGTTGTCTTCAAACGGCAGGCGGGCGAAATCTTCGTGATGAATGAAGGTCGCCGGCAGCGCGAGGCGCTCCCAGATTTTTTTGACGCCCGCCAACCGCTCGGCATGGCTGTCTACCAGGGTGACGGTGCAGCCCCGCTCGGCCAGGCGAACCGAGTTGATACCGCTTACCCCGGCCATGCCGTACAGCGGCGCTTCCAGTACCGTCTGCAGGCCATGTTCATCCACCATTTTATCCAGGTAATCGTTGAGCACAAACCGCTCATAAACGACGCCCAGGCCTTCGTTCCAATCGGTTAAATATTTTTTCCAGACGGGTTCAGTGGTTGCATTCATGGAGTAGTCAAGCGGTTACTTTGCAACAATTGCCGGAATCGCGCAAATCTAAGAACCGCAGAGATGCAGAGTTCGCTGAGCCGTCGCCTGCGAATTAATTCGCAGGCTAAAAGCTCAAGTTGGCTCAAGCCGACTCAAGAGGTTTGAATGTTGGTTTGTTCTTATCAAGTACGAGGGGCTGCGCCCATCTGGGCCAGTATGGCTCGTTTAAGTAGAGAGTCTGGGTTAACCAGATGATCGAGGATTGAAAAGTGGTTGGCCCCAGGCACAATAAGGGGACTGATCGGCAGTCCCTGCTGCGACCAGGCCGATTCTAGCTCCTGGCTCTGGGCCAGGTACTCTTCTGACTCCGCTCCGCCGACGGTCACAATCAAAGGGCTGCGGCAGGGTGGCGAGAGGAAAATGGGACTGTTGCGGCGAGCCATCGTCTCGTCCATGCGCACGTCGTCGTTGACATAGCTTAGCTGAATGGGGATCAAATTGAACAGGCCGCTGATGGCGCAGCCACCTTTGATCAGATCAGGAGGTAAATCAGCAGCCAGAGCGGGCCACTCCGTCGCCATCAGCATGGCCACCAGGTGGCCGCCGGCCGAGTGGCCGGAGATGTGGATTCTATGCGGGTTGCCGTTATACTGGGTAATGTTCCGGTAAAGCCAGATGATCACCCGTCGGCACGAGGCCACAATTTCATCCATCGTCGCCTGCGGGGCCAGCGGATAGTTGATTGCCACGTAAGTCATATCGTGGCTCATAAAACTCCCGGCGATAAAGTGAAACAGCCGCTTTTCCAACGAGCGCCAATACCCGCCGTGAATGAACACTTGCACCGGCGCGTCGGGCTGACTGGCCGGAAAGATGTCCAGGATTTCGCGGGAGTAAGAGCCGTAGGCCAGGTCGGCATGAAACTGGACTCGCTGGCGCAGCGACTCACTATCGCGTTCCCATTGCTGCATGATTTGGTCTGCATTAGCTACCCTGGCCCGGTTGTTGTACTGGCTGTCTAGGGCTTGCTGATCGTAACCTTTGTAAATATTCATAGTTTTCGCTCCCGCACAAAAGCAATTAAATCGAGATCGCCCGGCGAGTGACCGTACTCGCTCAGAGCGACAGCAGCCTCGCTTCGAAACTGGGTGCCGTGGTTGACCACATGGGCCAGAATATGCCACAAAATAGTTTCTTGAGGTAATCCTTTGGTGGTTTTGTAGTGAACTGGCCGGTTGATGGCCTCATCGCTAAGCTGGTTCAAGTAGACCCGCATCGCCCGTTCTTCCTCAGCCCACCGCCGCCGCAGCGACTCCAGGGTCGGGAACTCTGCTTCGGCCAGCAGCGCCGAAGGATAGACGCCTTCCTGGCAGCGCAGCCGCCACACGATTTCCGCCGCCAGGATATGTACCAGCGCCCCGCGTACACTCCCGTGGCTCAGCCTGGCTGGAGCGGCAAACTGGCTCTCGCTGAGGTGGGCCGTTGCGTTCAGCACACGGACGTTGGCCCAGTAGTTGTAGTCGAAAAGGGTCAGGATGTCGCTTTTGTTCATCGTTTATCATCCCTAAAAAATCAACACCGCTCCCAGCACAATCAACAACAACCCCATCAACCCATCCCGAATTGCCGCCTTCCAGGCATCGCCGCGGACGGCGACCGGCTGCCACTTCGAGCGGATGCCCTGCCGCACCAGGACTTTGCCGCTGATGGCCGTTTGTACCGCCGTCAATACCATCCGCAGACCAAACAGGAGGACCAGTGCGGCCACAAAAACTTTAAAGATCGTCATCGAATCTTCTCCCAGGCCGGCCGCTTGTCTTCGGCATCCCGGATGGCTTGCAACTGGCCGCGCAGTTCGATGATTTGATCGCGCAAAAGGGCCGCTTTTTCAAACTCAAGCTCGGCGGCGGCCGCTTTCATCTGTTTCTCCAATTGCTCGATCAGGTGCTCAATTTCGTGGACCGGCATCGTGCCGGTGACGTTGTAGGCCGCCTGGCGCTCGGCCAGCATCTTTTGCCGCTGGCCGTCTTCGCGGCCGGCGACTTCTTCAGTCATGTCTCTGATCTGTTTGATAATAGAACGCGGCTCGATGCCGTGTTCCTCGTTGTACTTCTGCTGCTTGGCCCGGCGGCGGTTGGTTTCGTCAATGGCAAAGCGCATTGACTCGGTCATGTTGTCGGCGTACATTAACACCTTGCCGTTGACGTGGCGGGCAGCCCGGCCAATCGTCTGGATGAGGGCCTGCCTGGAGCGCAGGAAGCCCTCTTTGTCGGCGTCCAGAATCGCCACCAGCGACACCTCCGGCAGGTCCAGCCCTTCGCGCAGCAAGTTGATCCCGACCACGACATCATAAATCCCCAGGCGCAGGTCGCGCAAAATCTCGACCCGCTCCAGGGTCTGGATGTCGCTGTGCAGGTAGTGGACCTTGATGCCCAGCTCCATCATATAATCGGCCAGGTCTTCGGCCATGCGCTTGGTCAGGGTGGTGATCAGCGCCCGCTCGCCGGCCTTAACCCGCCGGTTGACCTCGCCGATCAGGTCGTCAATTTGGCCCTTAATCGGCCGGACTTCCACTTCGGGGTCAATCAGGCCGGTCGGCCGGATAATCTGCTCGACCACCTGCTGGCTGTGATCCAGTTCATACGGGCCAGGGGTAGCGCTGGTGTAGACAATCTGGTGGATATGGTCTTCCCACTCCTGAAAGTTGAGCGGGCGGTTGTCCAGAGCGCTGGGCAGGCGGAAGCCATATTCGACCAACACCTCTTTGCGGCTGCGGTCGCCAAAGTACATGCCCCGAATTTGAGGAATGGACATATGGCTCTCGTCAATGACCATCAGGAAATCGTCGGGGAAGTAATCGAGCAGGGTCCAGGGCGTGCTGCCCGGCTCGCGCCGGCTGAGCGGCCGGCTGTAGTTCTCGATGCCGGAACAGTAACCGACCTCGCGCAGCATTTCCAGGTCAAACCGGGTGCGCTGCTCCAGCCGCTGCGCTTCGAGCAGCTTTTCCTGCGCTCGCAGCTCGGCCAGGCGCTCTTCCAGTTCGTTTTCGATGTCAACCAGGGCTTCGGCCAGCTTTTCCTGGGGGGTGATGAAATGTTTGGCCGGGTAGATGTCCAGAGTGGTATGCCGGGCGACCATCTCGCCGGTCAGGGAGTTGACCTCGGTGATCCGCTCGATTTCGTCGCCAAAAAACTCGATCCGGTAAACCTGCTCGCCGTAAGCGGGCATGATTTCCAGCGTGTCGCCCCGCACCCGGAAGGTGCCCCGTTTGAGGTCGTAATCGTTGCGCTCGTAGCGGATGTCAATCAGATGGCGCAGTACCCTGTCCCGCTTGCGCAGGTCGCCGACCTTGAAATTGATGACCACCTGGCCGTAATCTTCCGGGCTGCCGAGGCCGTAAATCGCGCTGACGCTGGCGACAATGACCACATCACGCCGCGAGAAAAGGGCGGTGGTGGCAGCCAGGCGCAGCCGGTCAATTTCGTCGTTGATCTGGGCATCCTTTTCGATGAAGGTATCGGTGCGGGGGATGTAGGCTTCGGGCTGGTAATAATCGTAGTAACTGACAAAGTAGGCCACGGCATTGTTGGGAAAGAACTCCTTGAACTCGCTGTAAAGCTGCGCGGCCAGGGTTTTGTTGTGGGCCATGACCAGCGTGGGCTTCTGCACCTGCTCGATGACCTTGGCGATGGTGTAGGTTTTGCCGGTGCCGGTCGCGCCGAGCAGGGTTTGATGGACCAAACCTCCTTCAATGCCTTCGACCAGTTCTTTGATCGCCTGCGGCTGGTCGCCGGTGGGCTGATAGTCGGAAACCACTTGAAACGTAGGCATAGTTTTCCTCCGGGGTAGGGAGTAGTCAGAGTTCAGTAGTCAGATATATTTTCTGACTACTGACTACTGGCTACTCCCCTACTGATTTAGAACAAAAGTTTCAGACAGGAAAGTATACCTGAGTGCAGGCTGAATGGCAAAGTTGTCTTTCAAGGTAGGAGGAATTACCCGAAAATCAAGGACCGCTCACCACTACTGACAGACTGCCCAGGGGCGTGGCTGTCGCCGGATTATGGTTGGGAGAAATAGAGGCAATGACTTCGTAAGTTCCGGCTGCGGCAGGAGTTGTCCAGCGGAAGGTAGGGTTGGTCAGATCAACAATTTCCTCGGCGATCAGGCCGCCCTCCTGGTTCTTGACATGCCAGATGAGGGCATGCTGGCCTACAACCGGAGAAAGGGCCAGATCGAGGAAGCGGCGCACCACCTCCCGAATTTGCGGGTCTTCATTGGGGTCAAAGAGGTTTTGGACAGACACACCGCGCAGGTTGTATTGGGCCACAAATTGGAGTTTGCGGGCCACACTGGCCGCATTTTCCAGGTAGATGACCCGCTGTCCATTCGCGTCGGTTGGGAAGGCCAGGCGATAGAGGCCGCTGTCCACGTCAAACTGCACCTCTGCCCCGGTCGGTAACCCGCTCAGGGTAAATTCAAGCGGCTGATCTGGCTCAACCGTCGTCGCCCCACTGCCGACGGCCACTGTACCCAGCGCGGCCAGGCTCTCTTGATAGCCCAGTTCGCGGCTCTGCCCGTTGGTCTGTTCGACACTGCGGCTGGACAGGAGCAGTTGCAGCTTGTACCTGCTCACCTGTCCCACCGCCCAATCGAGCAGGGCCGCCATTTGCCCCTGGGGAGCGTAGGCTTTCGGGTCGGGCAAGGTCGGCACTTTAACCACATCGGCCACCTGGCCAATAGCTTGCCAATCATAGGCGCCGCTGTCCCAGGCGTCGCCCGAAAGCTGCTGAGGCAGCTCGACCCGCACGACCAGCCGCCGCTCCGGGGGCAGAGCCGCGCGCAGTTCTTCCAGAAAAGAGGTGTACTCCGGGCGCAGGTCCGGGCTGATGCCGCGGTAATCAAGCTCGATGCCGTGGTAGCCATTCTCCCGGACCAGGTTGACAATGGTGGTGATATGGCGCTGGCGGGCCTCGTCGTCAATCAACAAGTTATCAATCAGGTCAGAACGGATCGAGCTATCGTCAGCCCAGTTGCGCAGGGTAGGGATAATGGTGAAACTACCGTTGAGTAAGTCGTTTGGCAGGGGCGACGGCGTACCGGCAATCAGGCCCTCGGCTTCCAGGTAAAGCCCCTGCGGATTTATCTCAAGCGGGGACCCCCTGAAATTCTCCGGCAAAATTTGGTCCGGCAGAAATGTTGCCGCCACATTTGGATTGAGAGCGTGCGTCTGCATCACGACGACCGAGTCGGGCAGGAAGTCTAGATTTGACTCGATGACCCCCTCGGCGGCGATGACGCGGCCGGGCAGCCAGGCCCAGGCTTCGCCGTTCCAGGTGTACAGGTCAAGGGTGCGGTACGGTTCAGCCTCGTTGGGGATGGGCACGGAGAGGGTGACACGCTTGGGGATTGGGCCGCGCCGCTGAATTTGGTAAAAGGGGCTTTTCATCACCAGGTGACCGGGGATGCTGCTCGCGGCAGCCAGGAGGTTATCATCTACTGCTCCCTCCAGAAAAAGATTGCGCGGGACGCCGCTCAATTTGACCCGGAAGGGGCGTTCGACATCCTCAGGCAGAAAGGTCAACTGCATCCCGTCAGCATCGCGCAGGGTGTTGCCTTCCAGACTGACCTGGGTATAAGAAGGGTCAAGCCGGGACAGCAAAGAGATGGGCGGCAGCAACAGCACTGCCACCAGCAGGGCCACCAGCAGGGCCAGCAGCAGCAGCCCGCCCAGGATGACCCAGGGCCAGACTCCGCTCTGAAAATATTCGATTTTGTTTTGATATGGGTTCATTCTATATGGCATCATAAACCTGATTTTACTAATGATGGGCAGGCCGGGCAAAAATCGGTATTGGAGTCACGTTGACCCCTGGCCGGGATAGGCATATAATAGAGGGAGATAGCGAGTCTTGGGAGAAGACCCGTGCTACCCAAAGATTTCCTCAGAGGCATCCCTCTTTTCAATAATCTCAATGACGACGACCTGCGTTTGATTGCCGGCTGCCTGCACCCGGAAAGTTACCCCAAGGGAACGGTCATCTTTCGGGAGGGCGATTTCGGCGATACCATGTATGTGGTCGAGTCGGGCCAGGTTGTCGTCTTTCGGGAGGCAACCGGGGAAAAGGTGGCCACACTGGGGCCGGGCACGTTTGTCGGGGAGATTTCGCTGCTGTTAGGTCAGCCGCGCACGGCCAGCCTGGAAGTTGCCCTCGACGCCCAATTGTGGGCTTTGAACAAACAGGATTTTGAAGCCCTCGTCAGCACCCGCCCGGCGATTGCCCTGGAAATGACGCGCGAGTTGAGCAAGCGCCTGGTCAGCACCACCCGGCGGAGACGCCACCACCTGCCCCGGCGGATCACGGCGCTGCTGGGCAGCCAGAAAGCCTTAGCCCTGGCCCGGGCGCTTCAAACTCAACTCAAATCGCCGGTAGGTTTACTGCCTCTGCCCAATGCCACCATGCTGGAAGCCAGGGATGTTACCCTCAGTGGCGGCTTAATGTTCCTCGGTCACGGCGACCTGACCGTCGAGTCGCTGGCCGAAAGCCTGAGCTATCAGGTGGAAGTTTTCAAGCATATCCTCTTAATCCTGCCGGACGAGCCGGACTCGTTGGCCCAAAAAGCGGTGGACCTGGCCGATACGGTCGTCAGCATCGGCCCGCCGCCGGCCTGGATTTCGACCTGCAAGGACAAGAAGGACGTTTGGCAGGTCGGCGACGCGGCGGAGGATCCGTCTCGAATAGCCCGGCGGCTGACGGGCCGGACCGTCGGGCTGGCCCTGTCGAGCGGTGGCTCGCGCGGCCTGGCGCATATTGGGGTCATCAAGGTTCTGCTGGAAGAAAAGATTCCCGTGGATCTGGTGGCCGGCACCAGCGCCGGAGCCTGGTTTAGCGCCTTCTATGCCCTGGGCTGGGATTGGCCGCGCTTTGCCCGCTTTACCGAGGAAATCAAAAGCTTCAACCGCTTCCCCAATTGGGATTTCAACATTCCGCCCCGCACGGCCATTTTGAAAGGCCGTCTCGCCCGCGACAGAATCATTAGCCGCAGCGTCGAGGGGCGGACCTTTGCCGAGGTCAAAACGCCGCTGTACATCGTCGCCGCCGATATTTTTACCGGCGAAGAGGTTGTTTTTGACTCCGGCCCCCTGGCCGACGCCATTCGCGCCAGCCTCAGCCTGCCGGTACTGGTGGACCCGTGGCAGGTTCAGGGCCGCTTTCTGGTGGATGGCGGGATTGTCAACCCGCTGCCGGCCAGCGTGCTGCGGGAACGCGGCGCGGATATTGTCATCGCTTCCAGCGTGGTCCAGCCCATGCGCGACTCCTTCAGCGGGCGCAAGGACCGCCGCCCCAGCATCCTCCAGGTGGTGTTCAACATGTTCAGCGCCATGGAAGCCGAGGTCATTGACAAGCAGTTGCCCCTGATTGACGTGCTCATCCAGCACAAAGTCGCGGCCAAGCACAGCCTCGATTTTGAGCATGTTCACGATTTGGTGTGCCTGGGCGAGGAGTCGGCCCGGCGGATGCTGCCGGAGATCAAAGCGGCGATTGAGTCGCCGCCGGAGGGGTAGTCATTCCAGGTGGAAGCGGTGGTTAGGCTGCGATCTCACTTTCCAAAAGTTTATATGGGTTAGAGGCTTTGCTAATTATTTCTTCTAGAAGCCAATTCAAACTCATAAACTCACATGCGATTCTCCCAAACATATGTCGCGATATTTTCATAAAATTTGCTTTATCTTCCCCTTCAGCCCCCATGAAGGTTAAATCCATTGCAAACGGTTCATCTGACTCAAAGCTGACAGCCAACCCCTTTGAAGCAAGCTTGCTTACGATTACAGCCGTATCTATCAGAACAAATATAGAAAGCTCTCCTGCATAAAACTCAAGAAAAGCATCAGGGTCTTCGATAGATAAGGAAAATGGATAATAAGCAGTATTGCTGTACTTTGCTTCATTTACATAAAAGATAAACAATTCACCAACGCACTTACTAATGATTGCGTCTACATCTGTTATATCAAAATCTTTTGCAACGTAATAATATACGCCGTTCTCAACTTCGAGCCAATTCTTACCTTTGGCTAAAGCTACCCGTATAATTTCATTTAGTTTTTCCCTATGATGAGTATCCGTTGAATGGGCATCAATTCGCATCATATCGAAGTTATCCTTATAAAGCCCTTCAGCTCGATCTGTATTCCAGTAATTAACTATCTTTTCGATACCGTTCAACTGTCTTTCGGTACGATCATTGCGGACTTTTCCTGATTTCATCTCAAAAATTAGAGGATAACCTTCTTTAGGGACAGTAATATCCCCATAACGAAGACAGTTAGTAATATCGTTGAGAATGGCAATATGCCCTAACTGGAGAGCTTTACGGAAGGCTCCTCTTTCGAGCCTTGCGCCCTCTTTTCCTAATAAATTACCAGTCGACTCTTTGAAAGTCAGTGGCTTAATATCCCACTTATCCAGATAGGTAAAAGCAAGGGCATCGCCTATAGTTTTGAAGGTGTACTTTAGATTTTGATACTCATCTATCAAGTATTGGCTATGCTCTATCCTGGATTTAATGATATTTGCCTCATCCTTTGTTAAGGGAACTGAGCGCTTTGTTTTTAGAGATATTTTTTGCTCCTTAATCCTAGCTTTGAGCACCTGAATTCTCTTTTCAAGATAGGTGATTTTACGAATCAGTGTTTCTTGAATATCAAGACAAAGCTGATGGCTCTCCAATGGAGAAGTGCGTAGGAGTCGGAGTTTTTCCAATAGCCTCAGAAGAGTTTGTCTATAGTATATAAGCATTGCTATGGCGGTAAGTCATGGGCGTTAGCTTGACGCTCAGGTTTGGCTGCTGCCCCCTCTTTTATTAAACCTCGGCTATCATATACCGAATAAGCGAAGGCATTTTGAGTCTCAGGGCTATATCAAGTAATGTATCATAATTTTCGTGATTGGAGTACTTTTTAAGCAATGCCTCTTTGGTCACATCAGGTACTCTCGCACGTGATATAGCTTTAAGAATTAGATTGATGTCTGATTGATTAACATACAAGGGAATGTCATCTTGAATTATGAGGGCAATTATTTCGCCTTCTCTATCTGGGAATTCACGGGCTTTGTATGCTTTCTCCGCCCAGATCATAATTGCTGGATGCCGTTCAGGATAGAGTAATAGGCGATTCAATAAGTGCATAGATTGTTTGCAATTTTCTATGAGCCACTGAATCTCTTCATCAGTGAGAAGTTGATCTTTAATCAGGACACTTGCAGCCCATTGACCATTCTCTGGTACTTCAAAGATTAGTTTCTTGTAGATACCAAAAAGAAGTCTGATAATTTCTGGTTTAAGTTGCGGCGGTCCTTTACAATTCCTTACAATGGCACGAAGCCCCTTGAGACACTCAACTCTTCGAAATCGTTTACGTGCCTCGACATCAGTAAGAACAATATGCGCTAAATACCGGATAGTAAAATTTGTACAAGGAAGAAGTTTCAGGATGGAACTATTTTTATAGATGTCGTGGGTTGACTTGATATATCGAGGAAGTAACTCGGAGGGTTCAAATATCATCAGGTGACGCTCTAACTCAATCTTAAGTTGGGCTAGTTCTGGTTGGTTAATCATTGTTCATCAAATGATAGTATTCACCGGCAGCCTAACTATTTATTAATATCCTTACTCCACCAACCTATCCGCCGCCTGGGCTTCCCGCCACAACTGAGCATACACCTGACGCACGCTGGCATCCAGCTTTTCGCCAAAATCCTCCCCAAGCTGCAAAGCCCTAATTAAATCCTGCACGTCGGCCAGGTCGCGGCGGCGGTGAGCGGCGGTTATCCCGGAGGCCAATTTCAACTCGATCAGCTTTTCCAGGCTGACCACCCGCAATCCGGCCAATTCGACGGAAGTGGAAGCCGGGTCGGGAAACGAGACGGGCTTGGGCAGGCCATCGCCGGGATATTCGCCGCTCGTAATGATTTCGATGCGCACCCCGGTGTCTGTGGAGCGGAACGTCTTTTTTGCCCCCGAAAAGGCCAGCACATACCCATGCCCCAGCGCTTGCTCTTTAAAAGCCTGCAATCCCTCCGCGGTCAACAAAATGTGAATGTCTTCCGTCATACGGACGAAGCCGTGCTGCGCCAGGGCCAGACCCCCAATCAGGGCGTAAGGAATACCGGCGTCATCGAGGCGGCGGCTCAAATCTTGCAGGGTCCGGTAAAGGTCGCCCTTTTGATTAAAATAGAGGCTGGCTTCTTTGAGGACAAGCTCAGGATTATTGCGTAAGCGCTGTTCGTAGGTAATCACTTGCTACCTGCTACTCTGCTACCTGGCTACTTTGTCGCGCCGGTTCCAAAAGCTGCACCACCCCCGTACTGCCATCCACCAGCACACTGTCGCCGGTTTGGAAAATTTGAGTGGCGTTGACGATGTTAGCTACGGCGGGCAGGCCGTACTCGCGGGCAATGACCGAGCCGTGGGAGAGGAGGCCGCCCCTTTCGACGATGAGGCCGGAGGCCAGGTGGAGCAGCGGCAGCCAGGCCGGGTCGGTGGAGGCGGTGACCAAAATGATGTCGTCGGCCACCCGCTGGAACTCATCAGGGTGGCGCAGGACGAGGACGGTGCCGCGAATCTGGCCGGGGCTGATCGGCAGGCCAACCAGGACATCGGAGGCCGCTTCCGCCTGCAAGCCCACCCCCAGTTGGATCGCCGGGATCTGCGCCTCAGCCAGGGTGAAGGGCATTGGGGTGGCTGCGTAGGTCTGGTAGGTCTCTTTGCGGGCCTGCACCGTTGAAGACAGGCCGACCACGGTGTCACCTTCCAGCATCAACGTCCGCTCCACCTCTTCCAGGGTCAGCCAGAAAATGTCGTCGGCCTGGGCCAGCCAGCCGCGTTCGACCCACTTTTGCCCCAGGGCTAAATCCCAGCGGCGGAAGGCAGCCATGGCCCTGGCTTTGGCGCTGTTGAGCCTATCCCGCATTCGCAGTAAGCGCCGCAGGGTTCTAATAAATGGGGCAGCCAGCCAATAGCGCCAGGGCAGCCAGCGCTCCACCCCCCGCACCTCACCAATTAACTTGCGCCAGTTTACCCCGGTTTTGGCCGCTTCCTCACCGGACCCAGGGATGGAGTCAGTTTGGGCGTAGCGGCGGATGATATTTAAGAGCGGGGTCGGATCATCGCCGTAGCGCGGCCAGCCCATATCGGTTTCGTAGACAGCCCGGTGCCCGTAGCGGGCCAGCAGGCGCTCAAATTCGGCTTGAAAGGGGGAGGGCGGCATCGTTTGAGCCGGATCGGCTAAATAATTCTGGATAGCAGGCTGTTGGTGGGCCAACCGGCTTAATTGGATCAGGGCCTGGTTCAACTCGGCGTCACTGGTTTTGACACCTTTTAAGGCCAGGGTGCTGACGACAATGGCCGGGTTGGGGGTCAACGGGGCAATCAGGCTGCTGCCGACGGCCGTGGCGGCGGAAATACTAATATCCAGGCCCAGGTTGGCGTTAAATAGTTCGTTATAAATTCGCTCATGCTGGCGCAGTTGGGCCAGTGCGGCGGCGGGCGGGGCGTCAAAGCGACTATGCTCCAACTCGGCCAGGGCTTCATCCACTGCCGCTTGATAGGCTTTCAAGTGACGGGTGTTGCTGAACGCTCGTTTCAAAATGCGCCAATAGGTCCCCCGCTTCTGCCAGACGGCGCCCCAATCAATCGAGAGATAGCCGCCGGCGCTGCCCGGCTCGGTGTGGCCGATGGTGTGGAGCAGGCTGCCGGGGTTCAGGCCAACCTGGGAGATGATCCGCTTGAGGAAGGTCAAATTGAGGTAGGGCCGTCCCAGGATGAGCTTGACATATGGGCCGAGCCCCTCCACCTGCAAGCCGACCTCTTTGAAAAACAAAATCGCCCGGGCCTGGCTGCGCTCCAGCAGCGAGCCGAACAGGGGCGATGGCAGTTCCGGCAGAAATTCGGGATGGCTGCCACGCGTCCACTCGATGTCCAATTTTTGAGGCGCTTCGGGCAGGGCCGCGACGGGCCGGGTTTGCAGCAGGAAGAAGCTGTCATCCTGCCTGGCCCATTCCACATCCTGGGCCTCACCCATCAGGGCCTGGACCTGGGCCAGTTGCTGGGCCAGGTCGGTCAGCTCGGCGCTGGTGAGCGGGCTGTCCCGGCCTGGTTCCGTTTCAGCAGGCGGCGGGACACTGCCGGGTCGCTGCTCGATGACGGGGTAATCCGGCGGCTGGTTCGCTAATTTGTAAAAATAAGGCTGGACTTCCCCGCTGACCACAGCTTCGCCCAGGCCCCAGCTCGCCTCGACGACAAATTCGTCCCGGCTGCCGGTGAGGGGGTTAATGGTGAAGCCGACCCCGGAACAGGCCGGAGCCAGCATCGGCTGGATCAATACGGCCACGCGAATCCCCTGGATGGACATGCCATGCACCTGCCGGTATTCCAGGGCGGCCGGACTCAAGGCCGAGGCCCAGCAGCGGGTAATGGCAATGGGCAGGGCACTTCGAGGCACCCGTAGTTCGGTCAGGTGGACGCCGGCAAAAGTATGGTCGCGCTGGTCCTCGTCAATGGCCGAGGAGCGGACGGCAAAGCTGGCAACGGCTGGGTCAAACAGGTCAGCCAGGGCCTGGTTGAGAGTGGTGGATAGTTCTTTGGCCAGCGGCTTTGTTTTGAGGACATCCGCCAGCCAGCCCAAAGCCTCGGCGGTAACGGCCACATCGGGCGAGCCGGCCCAGAGGGGGATGAGTTGGGCGTGTTGCAGTTGGGTTTCAAAGAAGGTGGTAGTCAGCACCAGGCCGGGGGGAACTTTGAGGCCATACTGTTTGAGGGTCGCCAGGCGAAAGGCTTTACCGCCGACCAGGGGCAGGTCAACGCCTTCGATTTCGTCCAGGGTGCGCAGCCAGGGGCGGGTTGTCGGGTCGGGTTGGGGCGAGGCTACAGCTTTAGGGTAGTTCATGGATTCCTGGTTAAGTATCCTTAAATCCCGGTTGGCTGGCTAAAGTCAGCAGGACAACCATGCCGGCCATCCCCCCGGTGCAAATCATGACCACATAGTTGGGCGGGCTGGCAATCAGGCTGATGGTCGGGCCGACCAGCAGTAACCCCAGCGCCAGCAGCAGGCTGCCGTAGAAGCCGATCATCGAGCGCAAAAAGAGGGCCAGCGCCACATTGAGGCCGACCAGCCCCACCACGACAAAGAGGAGCACCACCAGCAGTTCGAAGACTTGGCCGCCGGTCAGGTAATGGGGAAAGTTGCGGCTGCGGATGGTTGAGGCCAGCCATTCACCGGAGGCGATAATCCCGCCGCTCAGAAAGATGAGCGAAATGCCGACCCAAAAAGCGGTGATGATTTTCAGCACCAGCGGCCGGTCAGCCCGGCTTGAGGCTTTACTTTTCTGTTTGGCGGCTGGCTTGCCGTTCCTGGCGGCGATGGACTGAGGCTCAAAGGCCAGTGAGTCGGCTGGGGAGGCATAATGAAACAACTCTTGCCTGGCCCACTGATTATCGGGATTGATGATAAGCAGATTTTCGAGGCAAACTTGTTTATCGTCGGGGCGGTCGAACACCTGGTACAGCCAGAACCAGGCCGCCTCGTTGGTTTGGTCCTGCTCAACCACGTCGAGGAGGCGAAAACGAGCCTGTTCCACCTGTCCGGCTTTGGCGGCCAGGATACCTTCTTGGAGCCATTGGGCAATATTATCGTACTGGCTGGTCATCTTGGGATAGAGTATCATAGCTGATACTGTCCGGGTGCATGGCACCTTAACTATTTGTTCACTCTTCGATTCTACCCCATAAGGTTAAGAGGCACAAGTGATGGCGACAAAAACGGGCCGGGCTATGATTTTACTTGATAGGCGCGATCCAACAGTTCCATCGTGTGGTACACCGGCAGAGGCTTCGTTAAGTGGGATTGTATCTGGGTTAGGCAGCCGATATTCCCGGCGATGACCGCCTCAGCGCCGGTGTTGAGGATGTTGCGGGTTTTGCGCCGGCCCAATTCGCGGGCCAGGGCGGGCTGCTCCAGGTTGTAGGTTCCGGCTGAACCGCAGCACATGTCACCTTCGGGGATTTCCAGCAGGGTCAGATTGGCAATACTTTTCAGCAGTTTGCGCGGGGCGGCCTGCACTCCCTGGGCATGCGCCAGGTGACAGGCATCGTGGTAAGCCGCTTTGAGCGGTTTGGGCAAGGCGGCAGGCGCTTTGAAACCAAGCTCATCCAAAAAGACGCTGACATCTTTGACCCGCCCGGCAAAAGCGGCTGCCGCCTTTTCTTCGGCCAGACCCTTGAACAGCAGCCCGTACTCTTTCATCCCTGAGCCGCAGCCGGCGGCGTTGGTCAGAATGGCATCTACGTCCTGGGGAAAGGTTCGCAGATTTTGCCGGGCCAAGGCCCTGGCCTGGCCCCCCGCGCCGGTGTGCATAGACAGCGCCCCGCAGCAGTTCTGGTGCTTGGGAATAATCGTCTCCACCCCATTTTCGGCCAGGACGCGCAGGGTGGCCCAGTTGATCTGCGGGTCCAGCACCTGCTGGACACAGCCGGACAGCAGCGCCACCCGCGCCCGGCGCGGCCCTTTGGCCGGGTAGAGTTCGGGCAGGGGGTGGGCTTTGGGTAAATGCGCTGGCAGCAGGTCGAGCATCGCTCGCAGCTTGGCGGGCAGGAGTCCCCGGAAAGGGTAGGCCAGCTTGCCCATATTGACCGACCAGCGAAAACTCCAGGGGAAAGGCAGAGTTTGCAGCACCATTAGCCGGGCCAGCCGGCCCAGCATTGAATAGGTCCGCCGCTCCTCGGCGTGGGCGCGGAAGGGGATCAGCAGCTCGCCGTAGGGCACGCCGGAGGGGCAGGCCGGCACGCAGGCCTGGCAGCCCAGGCAGCGATCAATGTAAGGCAGCGCCTGCTCGTAAGGCAGGTGGCCTTCCAGGACCTCTTTCATCAAAAAAATGCGCCCGCGCGGCGAGTCCATCTCCTCCCCCAGAACCTTGTAAGTTGGGCAGGCGGGCAGGCAAAAGCCGCAGTGGACGCAACTGGCAATAGCATGAGCCATAGCCTCGCCCTGGGGGCCAAGCGACTCGACGGGAATGTGATGCTGCATTAAAAATCCTCCGGCAATCTATATGATAGCATTTACGCAGTTCTAAAATCCAGACCAAAATTTTACCGCAGAGGCGCAGAGTTCGCCGAGTCTTTATAAAAATTCTCCGCGGTGATTTTTTCTGCAAGATAACTACTATACGTTACAAATCCAAGAACCGCCCTTCTGGGTCCAGGGCTTGCTTGACGCGGCGGGCCAGCGGCGCGCCCGGATTGACACCCAGGCGGGTCACGCCCGGCGGGCCGAGCAGCACCAGGCCGGACAGGTCGAGCTGGGTCAAGAGGCTGTCCAGCTTGCCGGCCCAACTCTCGCCGGCAGGCCAGCCCAGCCAGGCGACGTTGCCGCCCGCGCTGTAGCGCCGCCGGACTTCGAGCTTAGCCAACTGCGTTTCCAGAATCGGGATACGCTTGGGGGTAAGCGGTACCTTAACCAGCGCCCAATTCCCCGGAACCCAGGTCAGTTCTTTGACCTCCTGCCACAACGTTCCTTCGGCGGGCGCTTGGATTATCTCCGTGGCCGTCGCTCCCCCTTTGGGGGCCAGGAGAAATTCCCGCATTCGTTCAACCCGGGCGGACAGCGCCTCGGCCAGACCGCCCAAACGCACCCACAGCGTCCAGTTGTTGCCGCCCGCGTCTGCCGGCCCAAGGTCGAGCGCGTGCAGTTCCAGCGACGACGTGGTCAGGCGATAAATGTCGGTTAAAGCGATTTCCAGGTGCGGATAGGTCAGTTTGAGGGTCGTGTAAGCGGCCGGGCCGGGAAAAACTTTGAAGGTCAGTTCGACCAGCACGCCCAGGCGGCCCAAACTGCCGATCATCAACTTGGGCAGGTCGAAACCGGCGGCGTTTTTGACGACCTTGCCCCCGCCGCGCACCAACTGGCCCTGGCCGTCAATAAAGCGCACCCCGATCAAAAAATCACGCACCCCGCCATAGCGCTGCCTGCCGGGACCACTTACCCCGGCGGCGACGGTCCCGCCCAGCGTCGCCCCCTCCCGCGCCCGCATGGGGTCAAAAGGTAAATATTGGCCGTGTTGGGCCAATAGATTCTCAACCACGGCCACAGGAGTTCCGGCCAGGGCGGTAAAGGTGTATTCATCCGGTTCGTATTCCAGCACCCCGGACAGGCCAGACAGTTCCAGAACGGGGACGGTTTCCGGCGGGGTAGACAGGGCGGGCTTGCTGCCCCCGCCGCGCGGCAGCAGCCGGGCGGCGGCCTGGACCATATCTTGCGCTTCTTCGAGGGAGGCTGGTCGCAGAGTCATTCGCGGGAAATCCTTCCTTCACGTTCCAGGGGATGGGGACCGTGCGTATGCAGGGCGGGGGCCTCGCCGCCGGGGAACATTTTGCCCCGGTTAGATAACTCCTGTGGGTCCAGGGCATGGCGGATTGTTTTCATTACCGCCAAGTCGGTTTCGTTGAACATTTGCGGCAAATATTCCCGCTTTTCCATACCGACGCCGTGCTCGCCGGTGATGGAGCCGCCCAATTGGACACACAGGTGCAGAATCTCTCCGGCCAGGGCTTCGGCCCGTTCCAGAGCGCCCGGCTCGCGCCCGTCGTAGAGGATCAACGGGTGCAAATTGCCGTCGCCGGCGTGGAAAACGTTGGCAACGCGGATATTGTAAGCCTTCCCTAAACGCTCAATTTCAGAAAGGGCATGTCCCAATTTGCCGCGCGGCACCACCCCATCGTTGACAATGTAATCCGGACTGAGCCGGCCTACGGCTGAAAAGGCGCTCTTGCGCCCCTTCCAGATGCGCAGGCGCTCGTCCTCATTCTGAGCCACCCGCACCTCGTAGGCCCCCGATTCCTGGATGACTTCGAGCAGCCTGGTAAATTCCGCCGCAACCTGAGTGGTTTCGCCTTCCAATTCGACAATCAGCAGGGCGGCGGCGTCACGGGGATAGTTAGCATGCACGGCGGCCTCGGCGGCCTCGATGGCCAGCTTGTCCATAATTTCCATCGCCCCCGGCAGCAGCCCCGAGGCGACCACCATCGCTACGGCGTTGCCCGCCGCGCCCAGGCTGTCATAGGCGGCCAGGACGGTGCGGTACAGTTCTGGTTTGGGCAGCAAGCGCAGGGTAATTTCCAAAGCAATGCCAAACAGGCCCTCGGAGCCGACAAACAGGCCGACCAGGTCAGGCCCAACGCTTTCCAGGCTCTCGCCGCCAAATTCGACCACCTCACCATCGGGAAGGACGGCTTTAATCCCCAAAACGTGATTGCTGGTCATCCCATATTTGAGGCAGTGCGCCCCGCCGGAGTTGAAGGCGACGTTGCCGCCAATGGTGCAGACAAGCTGGCTGGACGGATCGGGCGCGTAGTAAAGGCCGTAGGCGGCGGCGGCTTTGGACACGTCCAGGTTGACGACACCGGGTTCAACCACTGCCAGCCGTTCCTGGGGGTCGAGCCTTAGAATACGATTCAGCCGGTTCAGGCCGATGACCAGCCCATCTTGAATCGGGAGGGAACCGCCGGACAAACTGGTGCCGCTGCCCCGAGCCACAAAGGGCACGCTGGCCTGGTGGCACAGCTTGACCGTCTCGATGACTTCGGCGGCGCTTTCAGGCAGGACCACGGCGCGCGGCCGCGCCCGAAAGGCGGTCAGGGCATCGGACTCGTAGGGGGCCAGTTCGGCGGGTTGGGCCAACATTCGCTTGGGCGGGTATATCTGGGCCAGAGCGGCCAAAAATTCCTGGGCGTCCATCAGCGTTGCCTCCATGTGCGTTTGTCTGTGCAGCCAGGGATCAAGAGGGTTTTTGGGCCGGTCACGGCAGCGGCGCTGCCTGACTCGACGGTATGATTATACACAGTCTTGGCGGGGTTGTCTAAAAAGTTGAAACCCTCAAAATAGTTGGAAATCGGCAAATACGGTATAATAGTCCTTTATCTTGGCATCTGCCTCTAAATGAAAATCTGGGGGAACAAGTATGAGTAGTTTGGAAAAAGCCGGGCAGAAGATTACGGCGGCGCTGCTGGTGTCACAGAGCTTGTTTTCGGCGTCGGTGATTATGCTTTTCACCATCAGTTCGATCATCGCCGTGCAACTGGCCGGCGACAACAACCAGTGGACGGGAGTCCCTTCAACCCTAATTTTGGTGGGGGCGGCGTTGGTAGCCTACCCCATTGGGCGGCTCATGGATCAATTTGGCCGCCGGATTGGGTTGTCGGTGGGACACTTGTTTGGGATTGGCGGCGCGCTGATCGCCGGCATAGCCGTCATCCAGGAGTCGCTCTGGCTTTTTCTGGGCGGGGTTTTGCTGATGGGGTTGGCCAAAGGCGTCATTGATTTGGGGCGCTACGCGGCGGCGGAGGCGAACATCGTCAGCAAACGCGCCCGGGCGATTAGCCTGGTGGTCTTGGGGGGCACGGTTGGCTCGATCAGCGGGCCGGCCCTGATTAAATGGACCGGCCTGGCCGCCGAACAATTCAACGCGCCGAGTTTGAGTGGTCCCTGGTTTGCCGCCGCACTTTTTCTGGCAATTTCTTTGCTGATGATTACTATTTTTTTGCGGCCCGACCCGCAGCAGATCGGCCGGCAACTGGCGGCGCTCGAACCTGGCCCGGCGCTGCCAGCCCAAGAGGGGCGCAGTTTCCAGGAGGTCTTTTTTAATGAGCCGCAGGCCAAGTTGGCCATAACGGCGATGGTCTTTGGCCAATTAACAATGGTTTGGGTGATGACGATTACCCCGGTGCATATGCACCACCATCACCACGAAATCGCGGCCATTTCCTGGGTGTTTATGGCCCATACCCTGGGTATGTTTGGCCTGTCCTTTCCGGTGGGCTGGCTGGTGGATCGCCTGGGGCGGGTCAAAATGATTATTATTGGCAGCCTGCTGCTGGTCGCCTCCTGTTTGCTGGCGCCGCTGTCCGCCGAGGTCTACTGGCTGGTGATAGTCCTATTCTTGCTCGGCCTGGGCTGGAACTGCTGTTTTGTGGCCGGTTCAACCCTGTTAGCCGATATCTTACGGCCGCATGAAAAGGGCCGGGTGCAGGGCCTGGCCGATGCCGTCGTCAACGTAGCCTCCGGGGTGGGCAGCCTGGGCGGTGGGTTCGTCTTTGCCGCCACCAGTTTTACCACGATGAGTTGGCTGGGGCTGCTCGTGGCGCTGGCGCCCCTGGCGCTGGTCTTGTTTTTGCGCTCGACCCGGTCAAAAATCGCTTTGGAAGGGACGGTTACGGGCTAAAATCGGCCATGAATTTCACGAAACGGCCTTAAAGATTCGTTAGGTGCCACTCTTTAGGAGTGCAACAGTGTACTTTTGCATTCCTAATGATTTTTGATTTTCAAAATCGGTAACATTATGGGTAAAGTTCCCCTCCCTGGCAGGGAGGGGTTAGGGGAGGGTCGAAATCAGGTCTATGGCTGAGGTAAGGGCTAAAACCCGGCTCACTTTCCGGGCAAAGCTCGACCCCCTCCCTACCCCCCCCCCTCCGAGGGGGAGGGGATTCAGCTCATTCGCTCAATTCAGGCAGCGCTGGCTGGCCGCCGCCGTATCTCTGGCGGTCCTGAGCGCGGTACTGCTCCCGGCCAACCTGCTGGCGACCCAACGCTTTCACCACGACGAAGCCCTATATGCCACCTGGGCCTTGCAAATCACCAGCGGCGCCGACCCCTGGCTGGTTGTCACTCCTATTGACAAGCCACCCCTGTTTATTTATGCCGTCGCCGGGGCGATGGAACTGCTAGGCGCAACTGAAGCGGCGGCGCGGTTGCCCTCGCTGCTGGCAACCGCGCTTACCGTCGGCCTGACTTTTTGGCTGGGATGCAAGTTATACGGGGCTGGAACAGGCATTCTGGCCGCCTGGCTGGTCGCTTTATCTCCTTTTACCCTCCTTTTTGCCCCCACCGCCTTCACCGATCCCTTGCTGGTCGCCCTGGTTATGGCCGCCTGCCTGGCCGCCACCCACGGTCGAGCCGGCTGGGCCGGGGTCGCCCTGGGGCTGGCAATCGCCACCAAACAGCAAGCTGTCTTTTTTGTGCCATTGGTGCTGGGACTGCTGGCGATTTTCGATTTTCGATATACGCATCACACTTTACGCTTTACGCTGTCCATCCTCCTCACCCTCCTCCCCCTCTTCCTTTGGAATCTCACTCGTGCTCAAGCCCCTAATTTCTTGACCTATAGTCTCGCCAACTATGGCGGCCTGACTACTGACGCGGCCAGCTTCGGCGAGCGCTGGTGGGGTTTTGTCGAACTGCTGGCCTATGGCACTGCTTCGCCGGTGTTGAATAGAATTTTTATGGTTGGGCTGCCGCTGCTGTTGGGGTACGGGTTGTGGAGAGTGGCCAGGGGTCGGGGGTTAGGGGCCTGGATGAATTTCCAACCTTCGAGCCGAAGGCTCCCTATGGGCAACCTTCCAACCTTCCAGTCTCTCACCGACTGGCTCTTGACCCTCTTCACCCTTCTCTTCCTCCTCGGCCACGCCCTCTTCTCCTTTCAAGTGTGGGATCGCTACCTGTTGGGCCTGATTCCTTTCCTGGCCTTGCTGCTGGCTCGTGTTTTACTGTGGCCCTGGTCACTCCTGAAAGGTTACTGGTTCGACGCCCGGCCTGGTGGGCAGCCGCTGGCAGGTCTAATCTATGGCCTAGCCCTGGCCATCCTGCTGGCGCTGACCCTGGCCCGCCCGGTGCAGGATGCGGTCAACGGGCGTTACCCGCTGGGCAGCCACAGCCAGGCCCTGGCCGGCATCGAGCAGATTGTGGCCTATTTGCAGGGCCACGCCGGAGCCGACCACACCCTCTACCATCGCTGGCTGGGCACGCACTGGCGCTTTTACCTGTGGGGCTATCCCTATGATTTGCAGGTCTGGGCCTCGCCCCGCGAATTGGCGGCCAAAGCCAGGCCCGGCCACCTGATCGCCTTCCCCTCCTGGCAGTCCGACACCGAGGCTCGCCTGGCCCTGGCCGGAGCGGGACTGGCGTTAAAGGAATTGACCCGCGCCTACAATCCGGCGGGGTATCCTTCGATTGTGTTGTATGAGATTGTGAGAAGAGAGTAATCAGAGGTCAGTAGTCAGTAGCCAGATAATGTAGTTGAGTTAAAGTTGAAGAGCAACCTGAGTAGGTTGAGCGAAGCGAAACCGTATCGAAGGATGCGAGTTCGCTTCTGTTACACTACATAAACGGTAAGTGGGAGCAAGTCCCACCTACCATTGAATATGCTCATTATACTACCCCTACCTTATACGATATACGATATTGAAATGGTGAATAATAGTGAAGGTTGGATCGTAGGTGAGACTATCCTGCATTATCAAAATGGCGTCTGGAAAGAGGCACCTACGCCAATGGGTGAGAACGAGCTGCTGAGTGTCAGTATGGTCAGTGTTGAAGAAGGATGGGCTGTTGGCAGTAGAGGTGTTATCCTCCATTATGCTGATAACCAGTGGCAAGTCATTGAAAGCCCAACGAGCAATAATTTATTGTCAGTCGATATGGTCAGCGCAAATGAGGGGTGGGCTGTTGGCGACAACAGTACTATATTGCATTACCGCGATAAAAAATGGAATATCGTGAGCGAAATTACCCTAAAAGACGAATTTAATATTAATGACTTGAGTTGGCTTGACAATGGTGAGGGATGGGGAGTTGGATCTAGAGGAGATATTTTTCACTATCAGGATGGCAAGTGGCATCTGGTTAATTCTCCTACTGAACAGAATCTCCTGGGGATTGATATGATTAAACCGGACGATGGGTGGGCTGTGGGTTGGGCTGGCACGATGATGCACTATACTCAAGGGGAATGGGAACTTACTCCTAGTTTCGTACCTCAAGATCTTTCAGACGTGGATATGGTCAGTGAACGCGAGGGCTGGGCTGTGGGAAGCGAGGGAGTAGTACTCCACTACATTGATGGTGACTGGCGTCAGGCGAGTAGTATAAGCAGCGAAGATTTAAAGAAGCTTGACATGATTAACGGTCAGGAAGGCTGGGTCGTAGGAAGTAAAGGTACTATCCTTCGTTACCAAAATGGTTTTTGGGAACAAATCCCATCCATTACCGAACAAGATTTAGATGAAGTAGATATGATCTCCCAGACAGAAGGATGGATACTGGGAAATCAAATACTTTTACGCTACCAGAATGGTACTTTTGAAGAGATTAAACCCCCAAAAGGGACAATCTCCTTACGTACAATGAGTATGCTCAGTGCTGAAGAAGGGTGGATAATTAGCAACCAGGGAGCTTTACACTATAAGGATGGGAGTTGGGAAATATCGGAGCTGCCGACATTACCTGACCTTTCAGCTATGTTCATGTTAAGTGAGAACGAAGGCTGGGCCGTCGGCGAAGGAATTTTGCATTACACCACCAAGTAGCAGGTCATAAACCGCAACACCGTCCCAAACAAGGAACGCTGATACCGAATCAAAAAGAGCGAAGGCTTCCTCTCGCCAACGCTCTTTTTCCCTTACTACCTACTCCTTACTCCCTACTTCCCCTCCTCAAACTTATCCTCAAAGCTCGTCCAGCCCTGCTGCCAGGTGCTCTGCCCGTCGCGGTCGAAATCGTAATAACCGCGATAGATGACGTAGATGGTATCAGACTCGCCGGCCCAGAACATCCGGCCGTTGACAAACTCCTGGAACGCGCCTTTGCTGTCTCTGGCCTCGTTGGTCGCCCGGCCCAGCCGCGCCCGGCCTTCTCGGCCGATGTACTCCCAGTACACCTTGGCAAAACGGTCGCCGACTTTGAAGAAACCGGGGTCGGTTGGCGCGTACTTGTGGGCGTCGGTCAGCACCTGGTCGCCGAAGCGGAGGTAAGAGCCGTTGTCTTCGTAGAAGACGTAGATCGGGTCAACGTTGAGCACAGTATCGGTTTCCAGCCAGAGCATCCAGCCGCGTTCAAAGGTCTGCACGGCGGCGCGGGTGGCGTGCTCGTCCTTGCGGAAGTTGGTGAAGGCGCAGCCCAGCAGCGGCCGCACTTCGGGGTGGTCGCGCCAGACGGTCCCAAAGCCCCGGATCGGATCGGCTTCGCACAGGAGCAGGTTGGTCGCCGGATTGATGTCCGCCCGACTGACGGTAAAGTCTAACCACTGGTTGGTGCTGGGGCGGAAGACTTTCACGGTGACGCTGCTGCCGGCCTGGCCGGCTAGCCGCTCGGTGATCTGGCTGAGGCTGACGCCGGACAGGTTCTCGCCGTTGAGGTCGGTCAGAAAGTCGCCGATCTTCACCCCGGCCCGGTCGGCAGGCTGGCCGGCCCATAGACCCGCGACCACGGCCCAGGTTCCATTGTGACCCAGTTGTACGCCGATCTCGGCCTGGCCTTCAGAGACGGTCGGTGCCGGGGCAGCTTGTACCTCAGGCGCTGCCGAACCGGCAGCCGGAGTGATAGCATCAGGGTCGACCACCGGGAGCAGGTTCAAAAGCGCCCCGTCTTTGATCAAATCTCCGGCCAGCCAGCCGGTCTGTCCCTGCCAGTTGATCTGGAGCCAGTAGCTGTTCGCCGCCCGGCCCATCACCACGATCTCCTCCTGCCGGGAAACGGTACCCATAATCTCATACTCCAGCCCCGGCCCGCGGCGAATGTTGGCGAGATAAGTTTCCGCGTTTAAGCGGGTAGCCAGCGTGTCCAGCGTCTCGCGCTGCGGATAAAGCGCCAGCACTTCGGCGGGGACATCCAACACTTCCAGCGCCTCGCTACCCGCGGGGGCGGCGATCAGGCTGCCCTCGCTGAAGTAGTAGAGCTGCTCGCCCTGACATAAAAAGGTCCCGTCGGGCAGAGCCTCGTGGACCGGCAGCGTCCCAGCCAGCGAAGCATCCATCCGGCTGAGCGGCAAGCCCCGGTACGTCTCGGCTTCGACGATGGGCCGCCACTCGTTAACCCGCCAGAGCTGGCCCTGGGCGACCCAGTACAGGTTGCCCCACTCATCCTCGACCAGCCGGGTCAACGGATCGGTTGCAGGGAGGTTGGCTAAAGCTGTCTCGTCAACCTCGACCACCACCCTGGATTGCAGCCCGAAAGCGGCCAAGGTGTCGTGGTCATAAATGGGCTGGCGCGTGCCTGCGGCAGTGACATAGTAGACAAAGTGGTTGCGTCCTTCGAGCAGAGCGCTGGTGAAATAAGTTGAACTGGCGGTCAGGCTGGCGTTGGGCCGGTTAAACCAGGCCGTGGCCTCCATCGCCCGGCTCAGCGGCGGCTGGCCGTTGCTAAAGAGGGTGGTCACGGCGAGGGCCGTCCCCAGTAAGCCGATGGGTAAAGCTGATTTGAATTGCGAGGCGTTCATCGTGAAAGCTCCTTTCAATTTAACTAACAATGATTTTTTATTGAAGATGCTCTCACTATAGCCCATCTCGCCCTGGCGTGTTGGACAAAAGTCTCCCCAAATTCTGACTAAAAGCCGACGATGAAGGCTAAGGCCGAGTGAGTCTAAGGCTAAGCTTCTTCTTTTTCATCAAATCCCCGGCTGTGTTATACTTGCAGCGATGATCTCTCAAATCCTTAGCTTGGCTAAGTTGTCTCAAAACTCATTAAACCAGGAAGATACGAAGACACGAAAAAAAATAACTCTTTGTGTCTCTGTGCCTTCCCTGGTACTTGCCACGCCAGGGGCAAGTGTGTGGTGAAAATTCCTGTCTACCTTCAAAGGTGATTAGCGGTGACCAGATGACTCGATCCTGGCTGACCTACTTGCTCGCCGTAACTGCCCTCATTACCCTCACCCTTCTCTTTTTCTGGAAAATCCTGCTGACCAACCTCATCCTGGCCGGCGTGGACACCTTCCTCTACTTCTACCCCTACAAAGCCTACGCCAGCGAGGCGCTACGCCAGGGCCGGCTGCCACTGTGGAACCCCCACCTGTTTATGGGCGCGCCGCTGCTGGCCAACAGCCAGGTTGGCCTTTTCTACCCGCTCAACTGGCTCTTCCTCTGGCTCGACCCGCCCCGGCAGGTGGCCTGGTCCATCGGGCTGCACATTGTCCTGGCCGGGGGATTCATGCTGGCCTACACCCGCCAATCGCTGAAGTTGAGCTGGCCGGCCGCGTGGATCGCGGCGATCCTCTTTGCCTTTGGCGGCTACCTCGGCGCGCAGGCCGAGCACACCAACCAGCTCAACGCCGCCGCCTGGCTACCACTGTTATTTCTGCTCTATGATTTTGGCGTACAAGATCACTCTTGGATTGACGAGGCTTTCGGCAAACCCAGGTTTGCACTCCATTTACATCCTCGGCGCTGGTTCTGGTTTTTGTTATTGGCCCTGGTTATCGCTCTCACCCTCCTGGCCGGACATGCCCAGACCGTTTTCATCTCCCTGTTTGGCCTGGGGTTATATGCCCTGTTTCAATTTACGATTTACGATTTACGATTTACGACCTATGCCCCGTCCAGGGGTATTTACGCACCACGTCTCACGCATTACGCTTCACGCCTCACGTTTTATCTTTTTCCTCTCGCCTTAGCCGCCCTCCTCGCCGCTGCCCTGGCGGCCATCCAGCTTCTCCCCACCGTCGAACTGTCCGGCCTGTCCATTCGCAGCGGTGGACTGACTCTGCGCGAAGCGGTTTCCTTCCGCTTGCAGCCCGGCACGCTGCTCTATGCCTTGCTGCCGCCGTTGGGTTTAGACTTATCGCAGGTATGGGGCGAAGCCTTTGGCGAGTGGGTCGCCTATTTAGGGGTGAGCGGGCTGATCTTGGCCCTACTGGGAAGTTGGTGCGCGCTCTGGCGGCCCGAAATTCGGCGCTATCTGTGGCTGGCCGGCAGCGGCCTGCTGCTGAGTTTGGGTTGGCCCTATGCGGTTCTTTACTATGCCGTGCCCGGCTTTGCCCTGTTCCGGGTGCCGGCCCGCTGGTTGCTGTTGTACGCCTTCGCCGCAGCCGTGCTGGCGGGTTTTGGCCTGGAAGCTTTACTGAGTCCGGCTCAAACACATGGCCGCCTCGCTGTTACCTCGCGCTGGCTGCGGACTCGCTGGTGGCGAGTGGCGATTTTCGTCGGTTTGCCGTTTGCTTTTTTACTCGTTTTGCTCGCCTGGAGCATGCCGCCCATCCTCACCCTTACAGCTTGGCTAGCTTTAGCTATCATCACGCTTTACGCTTTACGCTTTAATGCGAAGCCTCCCCTTGGGACGCTTTACGCATCACGCCTCCCTATAATTATCCTCTTCATCGTGCTCATCTCCGAACTCTTCCTCTCCGCCCGGAGCCTCACCTACAACCAGCCAACCGCCCCGCAAGCCTATCACTCACTGCGCAATGCCCCCGCTTTTTTATTAGCCGCCGACCCGCCGGCCGGCCAGACGCCGCCGGGCCGCTTCCTCAGCCTGTCCGGCATCACCTACGATCCCGGCGACCTAGCCGAGCTACGCCAAATTTTTGGCAGCAGCCTGTCTGAAAAGGCTTTGTACAATCTCATCGTTGCGACCAAAGAGAAAGAAGTCCTCTTTTTTAACCTGCCGTTGGTTTATGGTTTGCACAGCGTGGACGGCTACGACGGCGGGCTGCTGCCGCTCAAGCAGTTTGTCAGCCTGCAAAAGCTGTTCCTGCCCCCCGGCGACCTGTCCATAGATGGCCGGCTGCGCGAAAAGCTGCGCTTTGTGCCATCGGGTCGTTTGTTGTCGCTGCTCAATACCCGCTGGATCATTACCGACAAGCAGTTTGATGTCTGGATTGACGATATTTTTTATGATTTGCAGTTTCCGGCGCGGTTGGCTCCGGGGCAGAATATTGCGGTGGTCAATAAGGCAGGGGAGCACCCCCGTGAACTACCGGGGGCAGATGAGGGCAGGGGGGCAGGGGAGAATGGAGTCCAAAGCGAAGCTTTGCCAGGAAGCCAGGAAATTCCCGACTTTCCGGCGACAGCCATTGGCTTAGTCTCCCACCTGGAAGGAGCCGCCCATTTGCCGGCCGGGACGCCGGTTGCCGAGGTCAGCTTGGCCTTTGCCGATGGCGGCAGCATAATCCTCACGCTAAAGGCCGGAATAGATACTGCTGAAGGTATCTATTCCGCCGACGCCGCTCATCCTCAGGCCAAGATTGGCGTGGCCTGGCCGTATGAAGCCGGTGGGGTAGATTACATCGCCGTTTATCCCTTGACTGACTCTCAGGCCGCCAGCCGCCAGGTCAATCGTATCTCAGTCACAGCTACGCTGCCAACCGGCCAGTTTGTCCTGCGCGGGGTGAGCCTCATTCACCAGCCGACGACTACCAGCCGCTCGGTTCTCCTGACCACTGAGGGTGATTACCGGCAGGTCCACTCCGGGGATGTCAAGATTTACGAAAATCGAGGCGTGCTGCCGCGCGCTTTCGTCGTGCATCAGGCTGAAATAGTGGCGAATGAGGACGAAGCTATCGCCGCCATGCAAAATCCGGCCTTTGATCCCGCGAGAACGATGGTGCGTCTCCGCCGGGGTGAGGAACCGGTTGGACTGCAAACGAGCGGCCAGCCTTCGCCGCAAGATCAGGTCGCTATTCTCGCCTACGCTCCAGAACGGGTTGAGATCAAGGCGACGCTCGCCTCACCCGGCTGGCTGGTCCTGACCGATACGTACTACCCCGGCTGGCAGGCGACGCTTGACGGCAATCCCGCCGAAATTTTGCCGGTGAATATCATGTTCCGGGCGGTGGAGGTTCCGGCAGGAGAGCATACGGTGGTGTTTGAATTTAAGCCGCGTTCGGTGGTGATGGGGGCGTGGGTCAGCGGGGGGGCGTTGGTAGCATCGGCTCTTGCGTTGGCGTTATCACTTCGCCAATCTGCCAAGAAGATGCTATAATATCGGTTTGGATTTCGTAAGAATTAACCTGGAGTGTCGTCAAAACCATACTGGTTATGGATTACAGATGGCAATTCCCTTATCAAAATTTCTGCAAGAGTTAAGAGGTGATAAATAATGGACGAACTACGCAGCCGACTTACCGATCTGAACGAGCGGATCGGTTCAATTTTGGAGCGTCTTTGACATCGCCGGCAAAGCGAAACAGGTTGAAACCCTAGAAAAAGAGTCCGGTGAGCCGGATTTTTGGAACGACCAGCGCGAAGCGCAGGAAAAAATGCGCCGCATGTCGGAACTGCGCGAGGAGGTTGAAACCTGGCAGGGCATGGAGCGCCGGGCCAGGGATGCGCTCGACCTGCTCGAGATGGCCGCCGAGGAAGAGGACGACTCACTGCTGGCCGAACTGACCGCCGAAGTGGACTCGCTGGCGAGTCTGCTGGAAAAGCTGGAATTTCAACTGGTGCTGTCCGGTTCGCACGACAAGGATGCGGCGCTGCTCTCGATCCACGCCGGGGCCGGCGGGACCGAGAGCCAGGATTGGACCGAAATGCTCATGCGCATGTATTTGCGCTGGGCTGAGGCCGGCGGCTACAAAGCCACGTTGGTGGATCAGACCGAAGGCGAAGAAGCCGGTCTCAAGAGCGTCACCTTGGAAATTGAGGGCGAGTATGCTTATGGCTATCTCAAAACTGAACGGGGCGTGCATCGCCTGGTTAGAATTTCGCCCTTCGACGCCAACAGTCGCCGCCACACCTCCTTTGCCCTGGTTGAAGTGGTGCCGGATATTGAAACCGATATTGACATCGAAATCAAGCCCGAAGACATCGAAGTTGATGTTTACAAATCAGCCGGCGCTGGCGGGCAGAACGTGCAGAAAAACTCGACGGCAATCCGCCTCAAACATCTGCCGACCGGGATTGTGGTCACCTGCCAGAACGAGCGCAGCCAGCTTCAGAACCGGGAAACCGCCATGCGCATCCTGCGCGGGCGCTTGTATGACATCGAGCTAAAAAAGCAGGAGGAAGAACAGGCCCGGCTCAAAGGCAAGCACATCGAGGCTGGCTGGGGCAACCAGATTCGCTCCTACGTGCTGCACCCCTATAAAATGGTCAAAGATCACCGCACCGATTACGAAGTCGGCAATGCCGAAGCGGTGCTAGATGGCCGCCTGGATGGGTTCATCGAAGCGTATCTACGCTATACAATTGGCGAAAGTGAAGGGGCCAGAGCTTAGAGGGAAGGCTGGAAGGTTGGAAGGATGTAGAATCTCCAGCCTTCCAATCTTCCAAATTTACTTCATTTAAATTTGACATGATTTCCCCGCCCTGTTATAATTGTTGCGTATAAAATAAACTTCGTCTAACGCGTTAGAAGTTCCACTTCTTATAGGCCCAACTACATAACAATCTGTGAAAGATTGCGCCCTGGTGTAACTGGCGCAATTTTTGTTGTCTCTGAGGATGGGTAGCTTGAGTCAGGTGTCTGGTTCGGATCAAGATGAACTAATGCTGGTAAAATTTGAGGAAAGCCTGACTCAGGCGGGCCTGTCTGCCTCGACGATTGTGAACTACCTGGCTGATTTGCGGGTTTTTCTGCGTTGGGGCAAGCGCGAAATAGGCGAGCAATTTTCACTGGCCCGGGTGAGTTCAGACCATGTCCGGCTGTACCGGCATTACCTGGCCCAGGAACTTCACCGGGCGGCGGCGACAGTCAATCGCCATTTGATGGCCCTGCGGAAGTTTTTTGCTCTGACCAAAGAAATGGGTCTTCTAGCGGAAGACCCGACGACAGAGATAGCCCTCGTCCAGGAAGACGGCCAGGCAAACTCGCGGCCTCTTTCAAAAGAAGAGGTTGAGGAGTTGCTGGCGGCGGCGCAGAAAGGGTCGCGGGCCGGATTGGCCCGGCGGGACCTGGCAATTTTGCACTTATTACTGCACACCGGCCTGAAGGTCAGCGAAATCGTGGCCCTCAAAAAAGATGACCTGGTATTTGAGTATCCCGGGGTTCAGCTTAAGGTCTGCCGGGAGTGGCATGAGGATTCGAAAACCCGGTACTTGCCGCTGGTTGGGGAAGTTTGCAAAACGTTACACGAATATTTGAAAGTTCGCCCCCAGACCTCGACCACCGACCACTTTTTTCTCAGCCAGGAAGGCCGGCCCATCTCCAACCGCACCGTGCAGCGAATTATCGGCGACTGCGCCAGGGCAGTGGGCCTGGAAGGGGTTTCGGCGCAGTCCCTGCGGCGAACTTTTGCCTTGCAGTTGTTCTCGGAAACCCACGATCTTGAACTTGTTTCGGAGCGCTTAGGCCATCAAACCAAAGCCATCACCGAGCAATACCTGGCGGTGCATGAACATCATCAGCAGGAAGTAAGAAGTAAGGAGTAAGAAGTAAGGGAAATACACTTTATCTTTTTTCTATTTTCTAGCTCTCATCTCTTAATTTTTTTATTGTACTTAAGCTAAGGAGGTTTATTGTGGAAGTAAAAGATTTCCGTGCCTTGCGGGTCAGTCTGGCTTCGCCGGATGAAATCCGGAGCTGGTCGTATGGTGAAGTGACCAAACCGGAAACGATCAACTACCGCCGCCTGCGGCCCGAAAAAGACGGTCTCTTTTGCGAGGCTATTTTTGGCCCCACCAAGGACTGGCAGTGCTACTGCGGCAAGTACAAGCAGGTCCGCTACAAAGGCATTGTCTGTGAAAAGTGTGGGGTCTTGGTGACCCGGTCGTCGGTGCGCCGGGAGCGGATGGGGCATATCGAACTGGCCGCCCCGGTCGCCCACATCTGGTACACCCGCCGCGTGCCCTCCTATTTGGGCCTTTTGCTTGACATCTCGCGTCGCAATCTCGACCGCGTGCTGTATTTTGCCCACTATATCATCACCAAAGTGGACGAACCGTCCCGCGCCCGCGCCCTGAAGCGTCTGGACGACGAAGTTGGCCGTGAAGAAAAGCGGTTGGAAGAAATTCGCCAGGAGCGGGTTGACGTGATTACCCGCGAGCGAGACGAGAAGATTACTGCGCTCCGCGATGAAGAACAGCGGCTGGTGGACGCCCTGAACGAGCGCCAAAACTCGCTCATCGAAGAGGCGATGAAAGAAGCCCAAAAGCTGCAAAAGCGGCTGGAAGATCAGGTCGGCGCCGTGCTCAAAGCGCCGATCGTCTTCAGCGGCAGCAATGAAGTTATCGCCAATACCGGTGAAACCCTGGATCGCAGTCACCTCAAGACCCTGAATAACTTTGTCGAGGCCCGGCTCAACGAAATCAAGGCCGAAATTGAAGAAGAACTCAACCGCGAGCAGGGCCGTATTAACGCCGAAATTGATCGGATTCGCTACCTGGCCGACCAGGAAGTTGATGCGCGGGGCGGCGACAACTCGCAAGAACTGGGTGAACTGATCGCTCGGGTTCAGGAGCAGCGCCAGGAACTGCTAAGCATTGAGTGGATGCAGTTTCTGAATGAGGTCCAGTATCGTGACTTGACCGATCGTTGGGGTAACGTGTTTACCGCCAGTATGGGTGCTGAGGCGCTGTACGACATCTGCAAAGACCTGGATTTGGACAAGCTGGCCGCCGAACTGCGGCTGCAAATTCGCAGCACCCGCTCCAAGCAGCTCAAGAAAAAAGCGATCAAGCGGCTGCGTGTCGTCGAGAGCCTGCGCAAGAGCCACAACCGCCCGGAGTGGATGATCCTGACCGTTTTGCCGGTCATCCCGCCCGACCTGCGCCCGATGGTTCAACTCGACGGGGGCCGCTTTGCGACTTCCGATTTGAACGACCTGTATCGCCGGGTGATCAACCGCAACAACCGGCTCAAGCGGCTGCTGGATTTGGGCGCGCCCGATGTGATCGTCCGCAACGAGAAGCGCATGCTCCAGGAAGCGGTCGACTCGCTCATTGATAACAGCCGCCGGGGCAAGGCCGTCTCGTCACGGGGCCGCCGCCAGCTCAAGAGCTTGAGCGATATGCTCAAAGGCAAGCAAGGCCGCTTCCGCCGCAACCTGCTGGGTAAGCGGGTGGATTACTCCGGCCGATCGGTCATCGTCATCGGCCCGACCCTGGAACTGCACCAGTGCGGTTTGCCCAAGGGCATGGCCCTGGAACTGTTCCGGCCTTTTGTCATCCAAAAGCTGGTTGAGTACAACTACGCCAACAACGTCAAGGGAGCCAAGCGCATCGTCGAGCAGCGCCGGCCTGAAGTTTGGGAAGTGCTAGAAGAAGTTATCCACACCCGGCCTATCCTGCTCAACCGCGCCCCGACGCTGCACCGCCTGGGTATTCAGGCGTTTGAGCCGATCCTGGTCGAGGGCAACGCCATTCAGATTCACCCATTGGTCTGCTCCGCCTTCAACGCCGACTTTGACGGCGACCAGATGGCGGTCCATATTCCGCTATCGGACAAGGCGGTCAAAGAGGCGCGGGAGTTGATGCTGTCAACCCGAAATATCCTGCTGCCTTCCAACGGTGAGCCGGTGGTTTCGCCGACCAAAGATATGGTCCTGGGCGTCTACTATCTGACAATGGAGGAAGCGGGCAAAAAGGGTGAGGGTAAAGTCTTTACCGACCTGGACGAAATCGCTCTGGCTTATGCCCTGGATAAAGTAGACCTCCACGCCAAAATCAAGGTGCTGCACTACGCGCCTAACTCCAAGCAGACGACGCCCATTGAGACGACAGTCGGCCGGGCGCTCTTTAATCAAATCCTGCCCGAATCCCTGCGCTTTGTAAACAAAGTGCTGGATAAAGGTTCGCTCAAAGATTTGGTCGGCATCAGTTACGCGGCCATGGGGCCGGATATTACGGCCAAACTGGTGGATGATATCAAAAGCATCGGCTTTAAGTACGCCACCCGGTCCGGTACGACCATTTCCGTTTCCGACATTAATGTGCCGCAGGAGAAGAAAGATATTCTTAACCAGGTTACCGAGCAGGTAGCCAAGGCCGAGCAGCAGTATCGCCGGGGCTTGATTACCGACGAAGAACGCTACATTAAAACCGTGCAGCTCTGGACCGAGGCGACCGATAAAGTGACCGATGCCGTGCGGGCCGCGATTGATCCCGAAAGCCCGATCAAGATCATGGCTGACTCGGGGGCGACCAAAGGCGGTTTCCAACCGATCCGCCAGTTAGCCGGGATGCGCGGCCTGATGGCCGACCCCAGCGGGCGCATCATTGCTCTGCCCATTCGCTCCAACTTCCGCGAAGGGCTGACCGCGTTGGAATACTTCATCTCGACGCACGGGGCGCGTAAAGGTCTGGCCGATACCGCTCTCCGGACCGCCGACGCTGGCTATCTGACTCGCCGCCTGGTAGACGTGGCTCAGGACGTTATCATTAACGAGAACGACTGCAAAACCAAATCCGGCGTTACCATTGACAAGCGTGACAGCCCCGGTCTGGGCGAGAGTTTCAAAGAGCGCCTGCTGGGCCGTGTTTCGCTGAAGAAAATAGTGGACAAGAAGACCGGCGAGGTTCTGGTTGAGAAGAGCCGGATGATCGGCGAGGCTGAATTCCAGGCTATTGAGAAGGCCGGCCTGGAGAAAGTGCTGGTGCGTTCGCCGCTGCACTGCCAGCTCGAGCATGGCATTTGCAGCCTGTGTTACGGGAGTGATTTGGGCCGGGGCGGCCCGGTGCAAATTGGGGCAGCGGTGGGAATTATCGCCGCGCAGTCCATTGGCGAGCCGGGCACACAGTTGACCCTGCGCACTTTCCATACCGGCGGTGTGGCCGGCGTTGAGGACATCACCCACGGCCTGCCGCGCGTGCAGGAGTTGTTCGAAGCCCGCAATCCCAAGGGTGAAGCGATCATCTCTGACCTCGACGGGCGGGTCGAACTGATTACCCACGAGGATGGCAGCCGCGTGCTCAAGGTCATCTCGTCCGAAGTTCGCAAGGATGAGTACGAAGTGCCCGGCAACTGGTCTATTTTGGTCGAAGATGGTGAAGAGATTGCCGCCAAGACCAAACTGGCCAAACGGGGCGAGCAGGAAATTCTGGCCGAGAATGGCGGCCGGGTGCAGCGCGAGGAGAACAAGGTTGTCGTTCATTGGGACGCCCGCCAGGAAGAAGAGTATCAAATTGAGTCGGCGGCGCGCCTGCGCGTGACCAACGGCGACCAGGTGGTGGTCGGGCAGCAACTGACCGAAGGCTCGCTTAACCCCAACCGCATTCTGCGAGTGTTGGGCCGCGAAGCCGCCCAGCTTTACCTGCTGGAAGAGGTCCAGAAGGTCTACCGCTCCCAGGGTGTGCCGATCAACGACAAGCACATTGAGGTCATTGTCCGCCAGATGACCAACAAGGTGCGGATTGTAACCAGCGGCGACAGCGAGTACCTGCCCGGCGAACTGCTGGATTACCAAAAGTTCCAAAACATGAACCAGGACCTGATGAGCCAGGGCAAGCGTCCCGCTTCGGGCCGGCCTATTTTACTGGGTATCACCAAGGCGGCGCTCAATACCGATAGCTTCCTGTCGGCGTCGTCCTTCCAGCATACCATCAACGTGCTCGCTCAGGCCGCCATCGAAGGCAAGCGTGATGAGTTGTTCGGTTTAAAAGAAAATGTTATACTGGGCAAGCTCATTCCGGCGGGCACCGGCTACCATCACTATCACAATGTAGATGGGAATGGTGGTCCTGCCGAGGATGGTCAGCAACTTGTAGTGAGCAGCGGTGAGGCCATTGATCTTGCCACAGGCGGAAACGGGGCGGGTGAAATCGGCTCTGCTGACGAACTGGGCCTTTCTGCCTAATGGTCTATTCGCTGATAAAATTCCCGAGTGAAAGGGGGTGAGGGTGAGATGAGTGTCGAACTACGCTCCGGTGAGTCTCAAGATTCTTTGTTGAAGCGATTCAGAAAAGAAATTGTCAAGGCTCGCGTATTAAGCACCTACCGCAAAAAGCGCTGGTTTGTTTCCAAAAGCGAGCAGCGCCGCCTGGCTAAACAACGGGCAATTCGCAAAGCTCGCCGCAAGATGATGCGCCGGCAAAATACGATGTAGGAAGGCTCCGGCATTCTAAGTGCCTCACTCCTTTGAGGAGACTTAAGACCCGTAGAGTGTAAAAACTCTGCGGGTTTTTTGTTGCCCAAAATGGGTCATATTTCCCCGATAGTTGTGATATTTGTCACTAATTGGGTTCCGCTTTATACTATATACTCCACTGTAGGTAAGCTAAAACCGGTAGTTTTTTGGAGGGTGATGATGGAATTAATT
Organism: Anaerolineales bacterium; assembly: GCA_015075185.1. Lineage (GTDB taxonomy): Bacteria > Chloroflexota > Anaerolineae > 4572-78 > J111 > DSQQ01. The sequence goes on from JABTUW010000002.1 coordinate 1,179,187, forward strand.
CTGGCACGGTGGCAATTTGCCATCACCACAACCTATCACTTTTTCTTTGTACCCCTCACTGTGGGCCTGTCCCTGCTGGTCGCGCTGATGGAGACGCTTTACGTTTGGACAGGCAACGATGTTTACAAGCGGATGACCAAGTTTTGGGGCAAGCTGTTCCTGATCAATTTTGCTATGGGCGTCGTTACGGGTATTGTAATGGAGTTCCAGTTTGGCATGAATTGGTCAGAGTATGCCCGCTATGTGGGCGACGTTTTTGGCGCGCCGCTGGCGATTGAAGCCCTGCTCGCCTTTTTCCTGGAGTCAACCTTTATTGGGCTGTGGATTTTTGGGTGGGACAAACTCTCCCCCCGGCTGCACCTGGCGACGATCTGGCTGGTGGCTATCGGTTCCACTATCTCGGCGCTCTGGATTTTGATTGCCAACTCCTTTATGCAGCAGCCTTTGGGTTACACCCTGCGCAACGGTCGGGCTGAGATGACCGACTTTTTTGCTTTAATCACCAACCCGCACGTCTGGGTTCAATTCCCCCACGTTATTACCTCGGCCATGGCGACGGCGGCCTTTTTTGTCTTGGCCATCAGCGCCTACCACTTGCTGCGAGGGAACCAACTGAACCTATTCCGGCGTTCCTTCCAAATGGGCCTTATTTATGCGGTTATTGCCACCCTTTTGGTGATGTTGGTCGGCCACAGCCAGGCCCAGTACATGTTTAAAGTCCAGCCGATGAAGATGGCTTCTGCCGAAGCGTTATGGGAAAGTGAAAACCCCGCGGCAATGTCACTCTTCACTATCGGCAATGAGCCGGAACTGCGCGATGTCTTTGCCATCCGTGTGCCCGGCCTGTTAAGTTTCCTGGCCTTGAATCGTTTTGAGGGTGAAGTGCTGGGCATCAAGAATCTGCAAGCCGAATACGAACAAAAGTATGGCCCAGGTGATTATGTTCCGCCGGTTGCCGTGAGCTATTGGAGCTTTCGTATCATGATCGGTGCGGGCATGGTGATGATCTTGCTCGCCCTGTACGGCCTTTATCTGCTGTTGACCAATAAGTACGAGCGGCAGCCGGTTTATCTGAAGTTGCTGACCTGGGCAGTGGTTTTGCCTTACATCGCCAACTCAGCCGGCTGGCTCTTTACCGAAATTGCCCGCCAGCCCTGGATTGTTTTTGGCCTGCAGAAAACCGCCGATGCGGTCTCGCCCAATGTAACGGTGGGCATGGTGCTGACCTCGTTGATCCTGTTTACCCTTGTCTATGGTGTTTTAATGGTGGCCGACATTTATCTCCTGGCCAAGTATGCCCGCATGGGAGCCGGTGAAACCGGGCAAACCGGTCCGGCTGAAAGTGCAGCCGGTGTGCCGGCCGGCGCTTTTTTGAAGTGAAAAGGGAGGGCTATCATGGATCTCAATACGCTCTGGTTTATTTTAATTACCATCCTGTTTATCGGATTCTTTATCCTGGAAGGGTTCGACTTTGGCGTGGGTATTCTGCTGCCCTTTCTGGGTCGAGATGATTGGGAACGGCGGCTGATCATCAATACCATTGGCCCGGTCTGGGACGCTAACGAGGTCTGGATCATCACCGCTGGCGGGGCCATTTTTGCGGCATTTCCCCACTGGTACGCCACCATGTTCAGCGGCTTTTACCTGGCATTAGTGCTGATGCTGCTGGCCTTGATTGTCCGCGGGGTGGCTTTTGAATTTCGCAGCAAGGACAAACACCCCCGCTGGCGAGCTACCTGGGATTGGTTGATTTGCGTTGGCAGCGCGGTCCCTGCTTTGCTATGGGGTGTGGCTCTGGGCAATTTGCTGCGCGGCGTGCCGATTGACGCCGACATGAACTACGTTGGCGGCTTCTTTAACCTGCTCAATCCTTACGCCTTGCTTGGTGGTTTGACCACCCTCACGATGTTCATCTTGCACGGCGCTATTTTCCTCAACCTCAAAACTTCCACAGACGTTTCCACCCGGGCTTTGGCGGCAACCAAAAAAGTGGGGCCGGTAGCGACCGTCCTTGTCTTCCTCTTTGTCATTGCCGGTTATTTTATGACCGATGCCTTTATCCGGCTGGGCGCAGACCCTGGTATCATTCCCTTAGCTGCGGGTGCGGCCCTGCTGGCCGCCGGCTGGTTCATTCACCGGCAGCGCACCGGTTGGGCTTTCATCATGACCACCTTGACCATTGCCCTTTCAACTATCACCATTTTCATGTCGCTCTATCCACGCGTCATCGTTTCCAGTCTCAACCCTGATTGGAGCCTGACCATTTACAACGCCTCTTCCAGCCCTTACACCCTCCAAGTCATGACCATTGTCGCCCTTATCTTTGTGCCGGTGGTACTGGTATATCAGGGGTGGACCTACTGGGTCTTCCGGCACCGGCTTGGCCGGGATTCACAGCTTGAATATTGATGAGCGTGAATAAACGTCTCCTCGGCCAGACTCAGCCGGTGCGCCTCCAACTGGCGCTGGTCATTGGGCTGGGGCTGCTGGCGGGGGGACTGCTGGTAGCGCAGGCATATCTCTTAAGCCGCATTATCAGCCGAGTCTTTCTCAATGGGCAGGGCCTGCATGACGTGCAGGCCCTGCTGCTCATGTTGCTCGTTGTCGCCCTCCTGCGCGCCGGCCTAATCTGGAGCGGTGAGGTGCTGGCCCAGCAGATTGCCGGGCGGATTAAAAATGAGTTGCGGGAGCGTCTCACCACGCATCTGCTGGCCCTGGGGCCAAACTATACCCGGCGCGAGCGCAGCGGCGAGCTGGCGACGACTGCCGTCGAGGGTATTGAGGCGCTCGATACTTACTTTGGCCAATACGTGCCCCACCTGGCCCTGGCGGCCCTGGTTCCGCTGACTATCCTGGTTTTTGTTTTTCCCCTGGATTTCCTGACCGGCCTGGTTTTGCTGCTGACCGCTCCCCTCATACCCATTTTTATGGTTTTGATTGGCCGCCAGGCTGAGGCAATGACCCAACGCCAATGGACCGGGTTGAGCCGGATGAGCGCCCATTTTCTGGATGTCTTGCAGGGCCTGCCCACCCTCAAAATGTTGAACCGCAGCCGTGACCAGCTTGAGATCATCGCCCGCATCAGCGAACGCTTTGGCCAGACCACCCTCGGCGTGCTGCGGGTGGCATTCCTGTCGGCGCTGGTCCTGGAACTCGTTGCTACTCTCAGTACGGCTGTGGTGGCGGTCGAGGTTGGCTTGCGGCTGTTGTACGGCCGGTTAATCTTTGAGCAGGCTTTGTTTGTGCTCATCCTGGCCCCGGAGTTTTACGCTCCGCTGCGCTCCCTGAGCGCCCGTTTTCACACCGCCATGTCTGGCGCCAGCGCCGCCCGCCGCATTTTTGAGATACTTGATACTCCTCTCCCCCTTGCTCCCCCGCTCCTCTGCTCCTCTGCTCCTCTGCTCTCCTTCGCCGCCCCTCCTGCAATTCACTTCAACGATGTTTATTACACTTACGAGAGCGAGGGTCTTCCGGCGCTCAACGGTTTGTCGTTTCACCTGGCGCCCGGCCAGCGAGTCGCTCTGGTTGGCCCCAGCGGCGCAGGCAAAAGTACAGTGGCGTACTTACTGCTCCGTTTTGCCGAGCCAAGTCAGGGTCTCATTACCATCAACGACCAGCCCTTGGCTGTGCTCGACCCGGCCGCCTGGCGAACTCAGGTCGCCTGGGTGCCCCAAAGCCCCTACCTTTTCCACGCCTCGGTCGCCGACAACATCCGCCTGGCCCGGCCCGAAGCCAGCCTCGACCAGATTGAGTGGGCTGCTGGCCAGGCCTGCGCGGCTGAGTTTATCGAAGCTTTGCCGCAAGGCTACGACACCCGCATCGGTGAGCGCGGCGCCCGGTTGAGCGGCGGTCAAGCCCAACGACTGGCCCTGGCCAGAGCCTTTCTGCGCGATGCACCGCTGCTTATCCTGGACGAAGCGACGGCTCACCTCGATCCTGAACACGAAGCTTGTTTACAAGAGGCGCTGATCCGGCTGCTGCATGGCCGGACAGCCCTGATCATTGCCCACCGGCTTAACACGGTCTACAGCATGGATCAAATTTTGGTAATGGTCGAAGGACGGGTGGTTGAGGCTGGTACACATGCCTCCCTGCAGCAGCAGAAGGGGGTGTATCAAAAAATGGTGGAAGCTTACTTGGCGTAAGTTCCTCGAGCGTTGAAACGCCGGGCTAAGCTTGATGAAAGCCTGATAGATCAGGCTGGGGAGCGGGTTGAGCCGGTTCAAAACCACCTTTCACCTATCTCAGCCGATGACTTCCAGCCATTGGCGGTTGGATGAATTACTGCATGCTCTCCACTGATAAATGGCTTCAGCGACCGGTAGGGACCGGCACAATTTCCTCTACCGACTCACCCAGGTGATGGATGGCCGCCTCCGCCGTCCGAGCGAAAATAGGCATGGCCACATTTCCACCCTGGCCGCCATGCTCAACGACCACGGCAATAACGACCGCCCGCTCGCCGGCTTCGGCAAAACCGATGAACCAGGCGTGCGCATTCAGCCCGCTCCCGACCTCGGCGGTGCCGGTTTTGCCGCCAACGGCTGTACCAGGGAATGTCTCTCTGAGGCTGCGCTGATTCTGGGCCATAGCGATCATCATCTGCCGGACCTGCCGGGCCGTTTCGGGTCGCATGGCCCCAGTGACCCAATTGCCTCCTGGTTCGTTCGCCAGCACCATCCCGGAGGGGTGGCGAACCGCCCGCAGCAGGTGAGGTTGGGGAATATCGCCCCCATTAATCACGGCGGCGACGACCAGGGCCATGTTTAGAGGTGAGGTCAGCAGTTCTCCCTGACCAATCGCGGTGTAGGCCCGCAAAAGATTATTGTGAAATAACGCCTGCGGGTCGTTCGCTATCTGCGCTGCCCGGGTTTCGATCTCCAGGGGCGGTGCGGCCCCATTGGGCCGGCTGAAGCCAAAACGAGCAGCGTAATCAATGAAGGTTTCGGGCGGCATCTCGGCTCCTATCCGGCCAAACACGGCATTGGCCGAGGTCACATAAGATTGCTCCAGGTTGAGCACCTGCTCGGTATGGTTGCGATCAAACACAATTCCGCCATCCACCTCGTAAACATAGTAGGGACCTTTGTCGTCCCGGCGCGGCGGCCCAACGTCAAAGACCGATGTTGGGGTAACTTGCCCCGTATCCAGCGCGGCAATCAGCGTGACGGTTTTAAAGGTGGAGCCGGGCACATACGCGCCCAGGGCCGCCCGGTTAAAAAAAGCATTTGGGCAGTTGCTGGCATCGCCGCAGTTGGCAAACAAGCTGCGGATGTAAGCCTCGTCCAAAACGCGATTGGGATCAAACGCGGGCGCGCTCACCATCGCCAGGACCGCGCCGCTATGCCCATCCAAAACGACAACAGCCCCGGTTTGTCCCTGCAAAGCCTGGGTAGTAGCCCGTTGAAGCCAACTGTCAATGGTCAAATAAACGTCACTGCCGACCATTGGCTGGTAGACCATACGGCTGACCTGGGTGTCAACGCGGTTCAGGCCCAACAGGGTCTCGTTAAAACGGTACTCGATGCCGGCGACTCCGGTGCGCAAACCGGAGACGTAGCCGATGACGTGGGCCAGGGAAGGTTCCGTGTAAAAGCGCCGTTTGTCACCCTCGGCCGTCTCCAGGTCATAGGCCAGAGCGCGGCCGTTGCGGTCGTAAATGGTCCCCCGGTTGATTTCGGCCAGGAACGCCTGCGTGCGCTGCACCACCGGTTTGGGCAGCGCCTCCAGGGTGACAGGGGCCGCCGGGTCGGCGCTGGCGTCCGCACCCATGGCCTGATACTGTGCCGCCGCCGCGACCGGGTCAAGCGCGATCGGCTGCAACTCCCGGCCTCGCACCAGTTGCCAGTAGACCAAACGGCTCGAGGCCACAATGACCACCAGGATCATGACGTTGACAATATGCCAAATGCGCTGGGTCAAGGTCATGGCGCCGTTCCTTCCAGGCGTTGGGCCAGGGCCAGCACCAGGCCAATTTCGACCAGGTTGACCAGCAGCGCCATGCCGCCCTGGCTCAAAAAGGGCAGGGTGACGCCGGTCAAAGGCAGCAGGTTCAAATTACCGCCGACCATAATCAGGACCTGGATAAACAGATGCACGCTGATACCGACCAGCAACAGCCGCTCAAAAACCTGCCCCGACGGCAGCAGAATGGCCACCCGCAGAATCCGCACCAGCAGGACGATAAAAAAGCCCAGCAAGGCCAGGCCGACAACCGCGCCTAATTCTTCCAGCAGGGCCGCAAAGATAAAATCCGAGTGGGCCAGCGGAATGTTAACCGGCAGCCCAAAGCCGAGACCGGCGCCGGTTAAGCCCCCGGCAATCACGGCATAGATCGCCTGTTGAAGCTGGTAGCCCGGCCCTTCGGCGATGGTCAGGCCGCTGGCCAGAGGAGCCGTGCTCCAGGGATTGAGAAAGGCGGCGAAACGCTGTTGGATGACCGGGGGGACTTGCCAAACCAGCCCCAAAATCAGCCCAACCAGCACCGTCAGCCCCAGGCCGATTAAGGCCACGGTGGCAAAGATGCGGGTCTGAAAGCCGGCGTAGAGCATAGCCACAAACAGGCAGCCCAGAATGAGAATGGCCCCAAAATCAGACATTTTGACCAGGGCCAGGGTCGCCAGCGACACAAACAATAAGCCGGGGATAAAGTAGCGGACGGCCGGCAGCCTGAGCCAGTTTAAAAAAGGGCGGGCCCGGCCTTCGGCCTCCTCGCCCTCTTTTTCAATGTACCAGGCCAAAAAGATAATCAGGGCCAGCTTGATCACTTCCGAGGTCTGCACTGCTGGAAGCGGTCCCAGCTTGAGCGACAGCCGCGCGCCCGACTCGTCCAGCACGCCGAAAAAGGCGGTCGCCAGCAGCAGGCCCAACCCCACCAGGCTGATCATCACCGTTCCCCGGCGCAGCCAGTCAACCAGGGTGGGGCGGACTATGAGAACGGCCATGAGCGCTACGCCGGGAATAAACCCTCGGCTCAACTGCTGCCATACGGCTTCGGGGGGACGCAGCCGCCAGATCATCACCAGACCCACGGCGGTCAGCAGGCCGGCAACGGGTAAGATAAGCTGCTCTGTTTCAACCCCGCGCCACTGGAGCAACCCGTGCAGGAGGAGAAGCGAAACCGCCAGGACCAGTGGGGGGAGCAGGGCAGCCGGCAGGGCGGGCAGCGGATTTTCCCCCTGGCGCAGGTGGCCGGCGGCAGTGACCATAACAAACCCCAGCCCGCCGAGCAGAATGACCAACACCAGCAGCACTGTTTCCAGGGGCCGGAAGACAAAACGGGAACGCAGTGGCATAGATTACTCCACTAATTCAAAAACCATATCCCCTATCTGCACGGTTGCGCCAAAAGGGACAGCTTGAGGGCGATGGGACGGGTAAGGGCGGCTGTTGACCAGTGTGCCGTTCCGGCTGCCCAAATCTTCCAGCCACCATTCGACTCCATCCCACGACAAGCGGGCGTGACGGGTCGAGACAAACCGGTCGTTCAGAACCAGGTCATTGCCCGGACCCGCGCCGATAGTGGTCTCGTTCAGTAAAGACAGGGTGGCTCCGGGCCTGGCCTGGGGATCGCTGCCTGGGATGATGATTTTTAATCGCCCGGCGGCGACCGATGGCGTTTGCAGCTTGTCAACCACCCGCAGCCGCATTTCGCGCCGTACCGCTACCAGAACTACAAAAAGGGCCAGGTAAATCAGGCCGGTAAAGAGCCACTTGGCCGCAAAAAGTAGTGAACTCCAAAATATATCCACCCCGTTCTCCAAAAACTCAGCTACACTCCTTTCGGAAAACAAGAGCCGCGACCCCCGGTGTATCGAGGCGAGGTTGGCTGGGGTCCAGGCTGGCCAGGATGATCACATCCCCCTCGTGCAGCTCATACCCCCCCGGCGGAACGCGGCGGCCGTTCACAAATGTCCCGTTGACCGACGCTTTGCCTTCCGGCGAGCCATCATGCAAGCGGAAACGGTCCCCGCTGCGGCGAACGTGAGCGTGCTTCCCGCTGATTAACCGTTTCTGTTGAACGGAAGGCAGGTCCAGATAAATATGACATGCCTCATCCCGCCCTATCACCGTGATTTCCTCTCGTAAGGGCCAGCGCCGCCCCTGGGGTAGGAGTTCCACACATCCGGTCATTGTGCCGGGCATCGCCCCACCCCCCTGAGGGTTGATCTGGCAGTGAAGGCGAATCTCGTCTTCGCCCAGGTCGGGGGCCGGCTGGAGACGGACTTGCACCCGGCCCCCAAAGCGATATTCCCGCCGTCCCAGGCGGCTGTTGGCGATGTTCAGCCCCTCCAGGAGTTTGTCCCGCCATTGGCTGGTGATCATGCTTTCCACCGGCTGATAGTGGCGCGAGTAGTTAGCTTCGTTCAGTTCAACCAGATAATCGTTGGGTACAATTTTTTGGTAGCGGGCATCCTCGAGAATATTTTCCGGGGCCAGCATAGCCGCCTGCAAGCGCCGGCTGACATCGGCGGGCAAGATGGGGCCGGGCCGGCGCAGCTTTTGTAAGCCGGCCTCGAGCCGGTCAGCCCATCTATCCAGCTCGCCCAGAACATCGGGCAGCCAGCGTTCCGGGCGACGTTTGGGAGTTTCACTCATCTCACTGGCCTTTCCACTTTGAAGCTCAAGAGGGAATAGCCCAGGCGAATCTTGTCCGCAGACGCCAGCTCCTTATCGTTAATCTTGGAGCCGTTAACGGTGGTCCCATGCGTGCTCCCCAAATCACGCAGCCGGACTTTGCCGGCCTGCTGGTAGAGTTCGGCATGTCGCCGGGAAACACCCAGGTCATTATCTAAGCGAATCTGGCAGTCGGAGCCGCGGCCGATGAGGGCCGGAAATCGGTCAATGACAAATTTCTCTCCGGCATGCGGGCCGTCCGTCACCCTCAGTATGTAAGTCATTCTGCCTGCCCCGGCGGCAGGCTGGGCCTGATCCCCCCGGCGAGCGGCTGCCGGTTGGGCCGCCCGGAGATAATCGGCGGCGGGAATGGTCGGTAAACGTTTGGGCGCATCTCGTTTTAGAAACGTGACCCGCGCCTGGGACCGTCCCCCTGCTCCCGGCGCAGCCCCAACTTCGGCGGGAAGGAACGCGCGGGCAATCAGGTAAGCGGCCAGGCCGAGCAGCGGCACTGCGGCCAGGAGCAGCCAAATGGATCGCTGAGAGCCTGCTACTCCCCGCCGTTTTGTATCCCAGGCGACAAAGATAATGCTTGCGCCCCAAAAGAGGACTATCAGCAAGACTGCCATCATTGTCGTGTTCACCGCTGCTGCTCCCCGCCTGACCTACTGCCGGTAGATTTGTGCTTGAAAGGCAGTGTGGTCATTCTCAACCCGTTCATTCCGTTTCATAACAAAGGTGATGCGATCTCCCGCTTGAACATCCGCTGCAAAGAGTTGCCTGTCAGCCACGCCCTGGAGGTCATCCGGTCCCAGCCGCAGACCTTCCACGGCTTGGTCGTTGTGATAGGCCAGGATGACCACGCCGTCGCCGCCCCGGTCAATTTTGCGGGCTGATACTACCACATTAATCCGCCCGCTAAAGTTGCTGGTCCAGCTCCAGGCGATGTCGGCGTCATTGCCCGGATGGCCGGAGTCGGAGCAAATGCGAACATAATCCTCTTCGTCTTTTGTATACCAACAGGCGCCATACTTTCTTTCCTCAAAGGTCATGGCCTCAAACCGATTCTCATCTGGTTGAGACCAGAAATACTGCCACGCGCCGCCGGGGGCACGGGAAAAATCGCGCTGGGTATCGGTCGCAAGCTGCACAATGTTTGCCGGGGTGGCCGTTTCAAGGGGCAGAGGCGCCGTTGGCAGGGGATTTTCAAGGTCTATGCTGTCCCTGCGGGCCGGCAGCAGCAACCCGCTCGTCAGCCATAAAGTGGCCAGAAACACACCCAGGAGCAGCAGCAGGCCCAACCCAGCGATGGTGTAAACTGACCATGGCCGGCTAGCCGGCGCGGCAGTTAGGACGGGCCGAACCTGTGGCCTGGCTCTGACCCCATTGCCTGCTTGCTCTCCTTCAAGGTAAGGTTTGGGCCGGGGCTGAGCAAGTTCTGTTTCAAGCAGTTCCGGCGGCAAAGCCGAAACATTCCCTCGACGGGGCGGTTGAGGGTGAGCGCGAACCTCTTCAGGTAGAGATAAGTGGGACAGTGTCGGCGGGGGTAGGGCTGAGTTCACCGGCGAAGCTGCCTTTAAAGCTCGATCCAGGGCATTCGCCAGCGCCAGCCCGTTGGGATACCGCTCCCCAGGCTCTTTCGCCAGGGCCTTCAGCATGACTGCTTCCAAAGCGGGGTGGAGCTCAGGCCGAAATTCGCGGGGTGGTGGCGGCGGCTCGGTGATATGGAGTATAGCGACATCTACCGGGTCCTCGGCTTCAAACGGCGTCCGCCCAGCGAACATCTCATATAAAACAACGCCCAGGGCATACAGGTCGCTTTGAGGAACTACGCCAGCCGACGACCGGGCCTGTTCCGGGGCGATGTAGTGGGGTGTCCCCAGCGCCTCACCGCGCGTGCCGATGTCGGTCAGCAGGGCCAGGCCAAAATCCACCAAAATCGCCTGGCCCTGCCGGTTGAGAATGATGTTGGACGGTTTGACATCGCGGTGAATAACGCCTTTGCTATGGGCGTAATCCAGCGCCGCCCCGATCTCGCGGGTCAGGCGAGCGGCTCTTTCCGGCTCGATAAATTGTCCCTCCTGCCGGTAGGCCGCCAGAAGCTGGTCCAGCCGTTGCCCCTCGATGTACTGCATGACCATATAAAGCAAACTGTTGGCCTCACCGTAGCGGTACAGCCTGACGATATGGGGATGCTCCAACTGGGCCAATACCTGCGCCTCCTGCTCAAAGCGCCGGGTGTAATCCTGGTCGGCCCGAAAGGGCTTGTCAATAACTTTGACCGCCACCTCGCGTTTGAGGCGCACATCCAGCCCGCGATAAACGCGAGCCATGCCGCCCTGTCCCAGCAGCGTCTCCAGGCGGTACTCGTCGAGCCGGCGGCCGACTAAAGAATCATAAATCACGGACCCGCTCCAAGTGGAATAGTTACCTGACACTGATTCTGGCCACATGTGCCGACCAACCGCTCATTGTAGTAGATCTCAAACGCCCTTTCCCAGAACTGCCTGCCTCCCCGGCGGATCAGGCGCTCACCGATGGTGGTACACTCTACTTGCGGTGGTTTAAGATTGTTGCCATTTCTCCAGGCAGTGACACAAGCGCCGCTGTCCAGCAGCTCGACCCCCCACTCTGTCCCGTCGATCGCTCCTGTCCTGTTCTCCAAGCGGAGCGGCCCCAGGGGAAAGGGGGCGTCGCTTTGGTTGACCACAAACAGGCTGTCCGCACCGTGCTGGGCGATCAGTAAGTTGTAGCTTGACGGCGCGGCGGTGGCCGGGGCGGGTAATTCTGAGGCGGGGGTATCCGTCGGGGCAGGGGCAGTGGGTGTTTCGGTAGGGGTGGCTGTGGGTGATTCTAAGCTGGGGGTATCCGTCGGAGTAGCGGCAGGTGGCGTTTCGGCAGGGGTGGCTGTGGGTAATTCCAAGGTGGGGGTATCGGTTGGAAGGGCCGTAGGGGTAGGCGTATCGCTAGGAACGGGGGTGGATGTCGGGGTTAGCGTTAGCAGAACGATAGGGCGTGGCGTGGCGCTGGGGGTGGGAGTCTGAGGGGGTGGGTTAACCAGTGTTGGAAACAGGTTCACTGGCGTGGCGGTCGGCGGCAGCGTGGCCGTGAAGGTGATAACGGCGGGGGGAAACTGGCCCCCACCGGAGGCGGCTTCGCTCCGGTTGCTCTGCTGAAAAAAGAGCAGAAAACCAACCAAAACACAAATGATAAGCCCTATCAGGATCAAGCCCGTCACGACGAGCAGGAGCTTCTGGGGGTTACTGCCAGCTATTGGTCCAGGAGAGGCGGGGTTACCTGCTGGCGGCGGTGCGGATGGTGAGTCTGGCCAGCGAGAAGTTGGTGGAGTTACTGGAGGTGGTGGCACGGGCTGGGCCAGTTCTGTGCCCATATATAGAGCTGCCTCCGGCAGCGGAAGCGGCGTGGTCTGGTTCGCCGCCGCAGAGGACTCGTTCAGCAGGGCCTTTTCCAAAGCCTCGATCAGCTCGCGCCCTGTTTGAAAGCGCAGCCGTGGCGATTTGCTCAACGCTTTCAACAAGACGGCCTCTGTCTTCTGGTTGAGGTCGGGGTTGATGTCACGGGGTGGGGGCGGCAGGGCAGTCATGTGCTGAACGGCTGCTGCGGTTGGTGACGGGTCATCGAACGGCACCACGCCGGTCAGCATTTCATACAGCATGATGCTCAGCGCGTACAGGTCGGATTGGGGCACAGCCGCGGCCGAGTCGCGGGCCTGCTCCGGGGCAATATAGCGGGCGCTGCCAAAGATTTCGCCCAGTGACCCCTGTTGGACATCCATGGCCAGGCCAAAATCAGTCAAGACCACCCGGCCATCATTGGCTACCATCACGTTGGAGGGTTTCACATCGCGGTGAATGATTCCCTGGCCATGAGCATAATCCAGGGCGCTGGCCACCGTTCGCCCGATGCGCAAAACCTCGGCCTGGGGCATTAACTGGCCTTTGGCCGTATACTGGGCCAGCAGTTGGCCCAGGTCCGGCCCATCAATGTACTCCATGGCAAAGTAGTAGAGACCATCCTCGTCGTCGGCATAGTAGATGTTAATAATATGTTCGTGCCGCCACCTGGCGATGGTCTGCGCTTCGCGCACAAAGCGTTCCGCATAGGCGGGATTGTCCCGATAGCGGGCGTCAATAACTTTGATGGCTACCGGGCGCTGCAATTTCACATCCCAGCCGTAATAAACCTGGGCCATGCCACCCTGTCCCAGGGGCCGCTCCAGGCGAAAGTTGGCCAATTGGCGCCCAATTAAAGGATCGTCAGCCAGATGGGACTCATGCGGTACAGGCAATAGCCGGTTTTCCCTCTCGAAAAGTCTTGGATGAACGTTGCTCGTGCCAAAAACTTCTGGGATAAGTGTTGGCACAGCATATACTGAGACAACCTTTGTCCATCTTTTATAGTATAGTCGGCCCCTTGGCGGCCCCATATACCTACTTGAGCTATATTGAAGAGGGATAAGAGCTATTTTGCCTAACCCGATCGGCTGATAGCAGGAGTGAATTTGAGCCTTAGCCCGGGCAAAATATGACGATCCGTTAAGGGTGTGCTAGAATGTTCTAAAATTTAGGGAGGCGATATGGTCACAAATCAACCCAGGTTTATCGAAGTCAGCCATCCCATCGAGATGGGGATGAAAACTTATCCCGGCTTGCCGGAGCATCAGGCCGAAGTTCTGCTGGATTATGACAGTTCGCGGGAAAGATACGGCGGCCAGGCGGAGTTTCTCATTGCCTCGCTGCACTTGTGCGGCAATACCGGCACATATGTTGACTCGCCCTGCCACCGCCACCGGGGCGGGGTGGATCTAGCCGGTCTGCCTTTAACCAGCCTGGCGCATCTGCCCGTAGTAGTAGTAGATGCAACCGGACACAACCAGCGTGGGATTGGCCCGGACCTCTTGCGGGGGGTGAAAGTGCAGGACAAAGCCGTTTTGGTCCACACCGGCTGGTCGCGCCACTGGCGAACCGAGCATTACTTTGAACCAAACCCTTTTTTGACGGCGGAGGCGTGCGATTTTCTCCTGGAGGCAGGGGCGAAATTTGTGGGCATTGACTCACTCAACATTGACGACACCCAGGACCTGGCCCGCCCGGCGCACACCAAGCTGCTGGGGGCCGGAGTGCCCATCTGTGAGCATATGACCAACCTGGCGGCGCTTCCTCCGAATGGGGGCTTTTTACACGCCGTGCCGATTGCCTGGGTCGGCGGGGCGACCCTTCCGGTACGGGCCTACGTGATGAAATTTGAGTAGTTTTTAGAGAGGAAATTCTGTTTCAAACTTGGTCGTGCAATTGACCAGCTCGTTGGCGGCTTTCACATTTTTCATCACTTTGGCCATGTTGCCTTTTAAGGAAATCTGGCGGGTGAAGAGGGCCTTCATCGGGTCTAGTTTCTTTTCGGCAATGGCTTTCCAGACACTAACCGGGCCGCTGATATAAAACTCCGGGGTCAGGGTCGCAGGGTCAGCGGGCACAAACGCCTGGCGGCACTGCCCGTGGTACAGGTCAATATACATATACACGGGCTGCTGCAGCCGGCCCTCAGGCTCGACAATAACGTACAAGTCCCCCTCCCAGTTTTTAGCCGCCTGGCGATAGGTTTCACTGTTGTTGCACTCTTCCCCCAAACGCTTGATCCAGGCATCGGTGGCAAAGGGAATAGCATCTGGCATAATTTTAACTTGCCTCCTCAATAATATTAATCGTGACAAATTGGCGAGAGACGGCCAGGCAGAGAGAATAGAGACCGGTTCCTCCCCACCGCGTCTCATCTCGCTCATTATAATCCAGGCCCGACTAACAACCAATCCCCCTTTAGCACTAGCAAAAGCAAAAAGTCGTTCAAATTTGCACTTTCGCCAGCCGATGGTATAATCGTTTTTGTTCCGGGCGGTTAGCTCAGTTGGTTAGAGCGCATGCTTGACATGCATGAGGTCACAAGTTCAAGTCTTGTACCGCCCACCAAAAGAGTCTGGCCCTGCCCAGGCTTTTTTTATCTCAATGAGTTGAGCGGAAGATAGAGGGTTAGGAGCCAGGGCCGGGTCAAGCTTGCCCTCAAAACCTAGCCCTTCTGTTTTGTCTGCTCCAGTTTTAGCCGAAACAAAGGAGTTTTCAACATGAATCACCACTCAAGTAACGTGGTAGCCGATGCCATTTTGAGTCAGGTAGACCCAGAAATCCTCGAAGCGATTCGCTGCGAACGCCGCAGGCAGCAGGATCAGATTGAACTGATTGCCTCGGAAAATTACGTCAGCGCTGCGGTGCTGGCGGCCCAGGGGTCGGTGTTGACCAACAAATACGCCGAAGGCTATCCCGGCGCTCGTTACTATGGCGGCTGCGAATGCGTGGATGTCGTTGAAGAGCTGGCCCGGCAACGAGCCAAAAAATTGTTTGGGGCCGACCACGCTAACGTGCAGCCTCACTCCGGCTCTCAGGCCAACGCGGCGGTGTATCTGGCCCTGCTCAAACCCGGCGACACCGTGCTGGCCTTCAAATTAGATCATGGCGGCCACTTGACCCACGGCATGAAAATCAACTTCTCCGGTCACTACTACAACTTTGTTCATTACGGCGTTGACCCCGAAACCGAGCGCCTCAACTACGATACCATTGCCGAATTAGCTCGGGAGCACCGGCCCAGACTCCTGCTGGCCGGGGCCAGCGCCTACCCTCGCCAGATTGATTTTGCCCGCCTGCGTGAAATTGCGGACAGCGTGGGGGCTTACCTGGTCATGGACATGGCCCACATTGCCGGGCTGATTGCCGCCGGTCTGCACCCCGACCCGGTTCCCTACTGCGATGCGGTGACGACCACCACTCACAAAACCCTGCGCGGCCCCCGCGCCGGGTTGATCTTGTGTAAAGAGGAGCACGCCAGAGCGATTGATAAGGCTGTTTTCCCGGGGATGCAGGGCGGTCCGCTCATGCACATTATTGCGGCCAAGGCCGTTGCTTTTCAGGAAGCACTGCAGCCGGGCTTCAAAGCGTACCAGCAGGCGATCATAGATAATGCCCAAGCCCTGGCCGAAACCCTGACCGGCGGCGGCCTGCGACTGGTTTCCGGCGGCACCGACAACCACCTCATGATGGTTGACCTGCGCCCGGCCAACATCACTGGCCAGGAAGCCGAAGATATACTTCACCGGGCCGGTATTACCACCAACAAAAATCTTATCCCGTTTGATCCCAAGCCACCGCGTGTTACCAGCGGCGTTCGCCTGGGCACGCCGGCTGTCACTACCCGTGGCTTCCGCCAGGCTGAAATGAAAATTGTCGGCGAGGCGATCTTAAATGCCGTCTTCCATGCCCACGACGAAGCCATGCTGGCCGAAGTCCGCCAGGTTACTGCCGAGCTGTGTACTCGCTTCCCGGTGCCGGGACTGGAATAATGACCAGTAGTCAATTGTCAATCGTTAACGCCTATTCTTCATTAGACAATTGACAATTGAGCGTTAACTGTTAACAATTTCTTCAGGCGACGCCGGTCATCCCGGCCAACTCTCGCTGTGCTGCCTCGGGGTCGCTAAAGTGGAGCGTCTGCATCCCAATGACCCTCGCCCCGGCGATGTTCTCAATGAAATCGTCCACAAAGAGCGTCTCAGCCGGCATAACGCCAAGCCTCCGGGCAGCCAGGTGGTAGACTTGAGGATCGGGTTTCATTAACCCCACCTCCGCGGAGATAACAATATCGTCAAAATTTTCGGCGAAGGGATAAACCTCTGCCCAGAACTGGCGCGCACTGTCCCAGAAGTTGCTCAGCAGGCCGGTTCGATAACCTGCCTTGCGCAGACGGATCATCTGCTCAAGTAACGGTTTATTGAACGAGTCGCCGGCAAAGAAATCACGCTGCAGTTCCACCAGTTCTTTCTCGGTCAAGCCAAAGTAATCGCCCAACCAGCGCCAGTGTGCGGCGCTGGTTTTTTGTCCCAACTGCGCCTGCCGGCCTGACTCTGCGCTAAAAACGAAATTTTCAAATTTCCCGGGGTCTAAACCGAATTTAACCGCCCACTTCTCTCGACCCGCCCGGCTGTGGGTGCGAATAAATACTCCTCCAACATCAAAAATAACGGCTTTAAGTATCATTCAAACAACTCCTGTTCGTCTGCTATCTGGCCCCAATCATACCTCCGGGCCAGAGTAGAACCAAATTCCCTGGCGTTCAAACCGGTGCATTTTTAGTGGATAAACTTTGCTTGTCTGATTGTCTAAGCTATGATGACACTGGTACATAAGTACTTTTCAAACGAATTTCAAATTCTAATACGTTAGAATTATGTTAGAGTATAAGTAACTTGATTGAATTATGATAGGGAAAGCGGGTCTTCTGTGAGCCTTATTGGGCAAAATCTTGGTCAGTATCTCATTGTTGAATTCATTGGCGCTGGCGGGATGGCCAGCGTTTACAAAGCCTATCAACCCAGCCTCGATCGTTATGTCGCCGTCAAAGTGCTGCCGGCCCAGCACGCCCTCACTCCCGGTTACAAAGAGCGTTTTATACTGGAAGCAAGAGCAGTGGCCCAACTGAGCCATCCCAATATCCTGCCGATCTATGATTTTGGCCTGGAAGGGGATCTCAGTTATTTTGTGATGAAATATGTCCCTGATCGGACCCTGGGCGACCTGATGGGCAGACCCCTGGACCTGGCCCAGGTGAGTCATTATGTAGATCAGGTAGCCGGGGCCCTGGATCATGCTCACGCTCGTGGTATCTTGCACCGTGATGTCAAGCCGGCCAATATGCTCCTGGAGGGCGACTGGTTGCTGCTGACGGATTTCGGCCTGGCCAAGATTACCGAGGCGACCACTGCCATTACCAGCACAGGGCACATTTTTGGCACACCCGCCTATGTGTCGCCGGAACAAGCCGAGGGCAGTCCCCTGGATCACCGGACCGACATTTACTCACTCGGGATTGTTCTCTACCAAATGGTGCTGGGCCGGGTACCCTTTGAAGGCACTACGGCCATGCGGATTATCAACAAGCATATTTACGAACCACCGCCTCCGCCGCGCAGCCTGAGACCCGATTTGCCGGAACCAATTGAGCAGGTGATGCTAAAGGCTTTAGCCAAAAGGCCGGCAGACCGTTATGAGCATCCTGGTAGCCTGGCCAAAGCGTTCCGCGAAGCTTTGACGGTGGTTTCTGCTCAAACGATCCCTGCCTTAGTTACCTCAACGCAGTCAAAGCAGCGAGTGGTTGAGCGGCCAGGAGCAGCGCCGCCATCGAGTGACCGAGCCAGTGCTGCACCTGTGCTTGTGGCCGAGGCAGTTCCGTCATCCGCAGAAAAAGCGGCTTCTCCAGAGGCGCAGCTTATCCCACCCGCCAGGCCCGCCCGTTCAGTAGCTACCTTGGGCATAAGCCTGATGGGGGGTGTACTGCTTTTGGCTCTGGTCAGTGCGCTCATCTTTTTCAATGGCAGCAATGCAGTTGGAGAGACGGCGACAGCCACGGCAACATCCAGCCAGGTCGTACCCGCCGAGATCAACGTCACGACCGAGCCAACTCGCATCGCCACCGCTACGGCGACTCCTTTGCCAGCCCCCACCACCCCTGCGCCTGGCCCAACTCCCCAGTCTGTAGGTGAAGTTTCAACCCCGACGAGTCCCCCCGCGCCGGCAACAGTAACAGTTGCTCCTGCTGAAGTTACTGCGCCAGCCACCCCGTCAACTGAGCCGCCGACACCGGCCCACCAACCTGGTCCTTCTATCGGTGGAACTTTGGCCATTCCGGTTAAAGTAGGGGCTGAATTCAAGGTTTACGTGACCGGTTTTGACGGAGCTGGCATCAATGGCCCGGCTCCTGTCAGTTTGGGGAATGCCCGCCAACCGATGTTTCGCCGTGATGGCCAGGCCATCGTCGTTAACGGCGCCGTCGAAGGCGTTTTACGCGGGATCTTTGTTACGGACAGCCGGGGCGGCGGGCCAAATCCTCTTAACGACAGAGGCCAGGCCACCTGGCCGGTTTGGTCGCCGGATGGGTCTACTATTATGTTTGTGGATGGGGATCAAGGGCGGACCATCTTCCGCCAGAGCAGCCAATTGGCCCGTTCGGACGCGGATTATTCGCCCGTGCAGGCAAACAATGTTAACTTGGTCGGCAACAATCTGGTCTGGTCCGACGACAACCGCCTCGTTTTCCAGGGCTGCGCTGATTGGCTGGGGCAAGCCGGGGAATGTGGCATTTGGGCCGCTGCTGCAACCACAGTTGACCCAATCCGACTGACGGCCAACGGCGGGCTGCCCACCGACGCCAGAAATGGTCTGCTCACTTATATGCTGGCCGAAGACGGCGATTGGGAAATTTATCTGCTCCCTCTCGCCGGCGGCCAACCCATCAATCTGACCAACAATACCTATCAAGACGGCCTGGCCGCCATCGCCCCGGACGGTCAGAGCGTCGCCTACGTCTCCGACGAGTCCGGCGCCTGGGCTGTCTGGACGATCACTTTGAGCAATAATCAGAAGCAGAAGTGGTTTGATGTGGACCCGCAGCGAGGTACAATTGACGTGAACATTTGGGCGGAAGAACGGATGAGTTGGACGCCCTAAGCCCTTCGCCCCCGACACCTCCGGCAGTTGGCAGATCCGGGCATGGCTATGGACGGCACACACGAGCGCGTTGTCAAAGAGGATGTCGGTCCGAGCGATGACTGGAGCTTGGCCCGCCCGGCGGTGCATTCGTTTTTAATGCCCGGCGGATTTGCTGCCATAAAATTTTCACCAGACCTGCCTGGGTCTCTTCGAGAGGTTCCTGGCTGTAACGCGCCCGCACAAAAGCCTCGGTGAGTAAATTGACTGCCGGCTGCGCTTCCGGCGCGGCCTGGCTCAGGTCGGGTTCAAATTCAAAGGGGGTCTGATGCTTTTGGCGAATCGTTCCCTGTCTGGCGGCTCGCTCCACGATGTTGAGGTAATAGTACAAGATCCGCTCGCGGGGCGACAGTCCGCCCAGGCCGGCCCAGCGCCGGTATGGGGCCAGACCCTTATTCTGGCTTTGCCCGGCTAAAGCCAGCCGGTGCGGGAGCAGTTCCAGCCCTGCTTGAGCCAGGCCGGTGAGTTTTTGCCAGAGGTAGCTCAGCAGGCCGATCAGGAAACCAAGCGGTTTGAAGCGTTTGAGCGCCTCGACCAGTTCCGGGTGATCGCTGAGGTAAATTTTGAGGAAATACGCGGCGATAGCCGCGGCCAGCAGCCAGAAAATCAGGGAGCGGAGCGCTTCCAGCCAGGGTAGAGGAGCGGCTGCGGGCGGTGTCTCCGGCAAAATAGGCAGTTCTGGCACGCCTGAAAAACGCTCGGCGGGCGCCTGGCCGAACAAGCTCAACAGCCAGGCCAGGGGTAGGGTCAGCAGCAAAATCAACAACTGGATAAAAAAGGTCACTACATCTATCAGAAATATGACCAGAATGCTCGCGCTGGCCAAAAATCCCAGGGTGTAACCGGTCGGCAGGACAAAAGCTGCCCCTAGCACCAGCCCCAGGAAAATCAGCCCGTACTTGGCCCATTGTTTGACCAGATTCGGAGCCACACTGATCCGCTGGATGCGCCAGCGCAGCAGCAGGCTGGTCAGGTGAGCCTGGCTTAACATGGCCAGGCCCAGGGTAAAGTAGACCAGCACATTCAAGATGACTCCGCCCAGGCTGGGCCGCTGCCAATCGGCCAGGCTGGACCAGCCGGAGCGAGCCACCCACTGCGTGACCCCCGAAATCAGGACCAACAATCCCCCGCCCCAAAAGAAGCGCGAGGCCAATTCGTCCAGAGGTGAAATATGATCGGTCCGAAAGATATAAGGATCGCGCAAAGCCTCAAAATCTTCCATGGTGTGAGTGGCGGCAAGCCAGGCCACCACAGCCAGAATAAGGACAACATAAAACTCAAGGTTGATAAAGCTCTCCGGATCCTGCCACAGCGCCTGCATTTCGGCCACTATCTGAGGCAGGGGCTTGCCGGCCAGGTGGAGCAGCTTGAGCAGCAAAATCAAAACGGCGGCTTCGGCCAGGCGGTAGCGCAGCAGCGACCCGCCCCGTGAGCGGTAAAGTTTAAGCACCCGGTAGGAATAAATCGCCTCGACCGTGGTCAGCAGCATTCCCAGCAAAAAGTAAGCGCCGTTCCAGGCCGGATTGAACAGCCGCACCAGGTTGACCAGCGCGATGTTGAAACACATGATCATGACCGTCAACAGCAGTGGCCGGAAAAAATTGTCGGCCCAGGGATGGGGTTTTACCTCCAACAGTTCGTCTTCGGCTATGCCGCTGCCCATACCTCGATCTCCTTTTCCCGTTGAATCCGGTAGACCGGCAGGTTCAGGTTTTGGACGCGCTCCAGCCGGGTTTGCAGGCGGCCGGGTGGCTGCACCAGCACCAGGGTCGGTTGAAAGCCCGACTTCTTGAGTAATAAGAGGGTTTCCAGCAGTTCTTCTGACTCGCCGCTGGTGATGACCATGAGGGTGGTGCCCCACGACAAATGCACCGCTTCCCGCCGCAGCCTGTCCAGAAATTGCACGTCTGTGGCGGCCTGCACCCGCGCCAGGACTTCCAGGATTTGCATCAATTGGCCGCGCCCTTTGCGGGGGGGCAGGGAGAAGCTCCGCTGCTCCTGGCTCAAGGGGTCGAAAGCGGTGGTGGCCAGGCCCACCGGCAGTTTTTCAAAGCCAAGCATGTGGCTGGCCAGCGAAGCCGCAACTGTAATCGCCAGTTCAATCGCCGAGTCAGGATAGCCGTAGGGGGCATAATCGGCCCGGTCCATGTTGAGAAAGATGGCGTTATCGCGAGCTATGGCCGGCTGGAACTGCTTGACCAAAACCTCGCCGGTGGCGGCGCTGGCAGGCCAGTGAATGTGGCGGGGATTGTCGCCAGGATTGTACGGATGCACGCCGGTGATACGCGCCGGGTCCTGAAACAGAGGTAGGGGTGTCGGCAGCGTCACCTGGGGACTGTGGGTGGGCAGGCCCAACCGGGCAATGGGAACGATTTTAGGGTAGATAATGAGATAATCCGACTCAAAACTGCGGGTCAACTGGCGCTTGAAGCCGAGCAAATCGCCAGTCTGCAGCAGCAGCGGGCCGACCAGGTAGTAACCCCGCTGCCGGGCCAATAATGTGTACTGTAACTGGTAGCTGGCTTTGCCGCCGAGGGTAATCACCTCCTGCCGGAAAGGCGGGCTGGTCAGGGCGACCGGCAGCGACTCGTTGAGCAAAAGCCAGGGAATGGGCAGGCGGCTGAGATTTTCGACGGTCAGGGTCACGCTGACATGATCGCCCAGAAAAGCGCGCTGAGTCAAGCTGCGGCTGATGTGAATCTGCCTGAGGACCCGGCGCGACCAAAAGTGCGCCACCACGTAAACGCCGACAAAGAGGTAAAGGATGGAGAAGAAAAAATCAATCCGCAGCAGGGCGGCCAGGGCAAAGAGAGCCAGGATAAAAATGATGAAGTTTCCCACCGGTCTCCTTATCCTCCTTGTTTCACGACGCGTCCTTCATTCAATACAATCACTTCGTCGGCCAGTTTCAGGTCGGGGGGGCGGTGGGTAATGATGAGTGTGGTCCGGCCTTCCATCAAGGTGTAGAGTGACTGCCTGACCTCCCGCTCAACCAGGGCATCGAGGTTGGCGGTGGCTTCGTCCAGGATCAGGAGGGGCGCATTTTTGAGAATGGCGCGGGCAATGGCCAGGCGCTGGCGCTCGCCGCCGCTCAGGCGCACGCCTTGCTCACCCAGCCAGGTATCGTAGCCCTGCGGCAGCGCCTCGATAAAGTCGTGGATTTGAGCCTGGCGGGCGGCCTGAACCACCTCTTCAACGGTGGCCTCGGGCCAGGCCATGAGCAGGTTCTCCCGAACGGTGGTATTGAACAGGTGGGTCTGCTGCGCAACAACGCCGATCAGGGCACGGACCTCTTCGGGGGTGTAACTGCGCAGGTCGCGCCCGCCTAATTCGATCCGCCCTGTTTGATAGTCCCAAAAACGCAGCAGCAGGTGAACCAGGGTGGACTTGCCCGCGCCGCTTGGCCCCATAATCGCCAACCGTCCTCCTGCCGGCAGCGTAAAGCTGATTCCGTCCAGGGCCGGTGGCTCGCCGGGGTGATAGCGGAAGTGGAGATTGTCTACGACCAGACTCAAGCCGCGCCCTAACTCTTTCCCTTCCAGTGGGAGAGAAGTCTTCTTCTCAGGAACTACAACCGCGTCCACAGGTTCCGCATCAGCCAGCTCAAACAGGCGTTTGGCCGCCGCCAGGCTGCCATCCAGGTTTTGAAAAGCCGCCGCCAGAGGCGTGACAGCTTCAAAACTGGCCAGGGCCGCCAGCACCACCAGTCCCAGATAGACGCCGTCCATCTGGCCACTGCGCACCAGGGGAATCGCGACGACCAGCATGGCCAGGGTGGCCAGGGCCGTCAGCAGGACTGACAGGGCGCTGTGCAGGCCGGTCAGCCAGGCCAAACGCTGCTGGGCCGCGCTAAGACTACGGCTCAAGCGCCGCACCTGGTCAAGCTGTACTTCTTCCCGGCCGCAGGCGAGCAAATCGGCCAGGCCCTGGCAGGTGTCTACCAGGACAACTCTCAACTCGGCTCGGGTTGTCACCAGGCACTGCCCCACGCCCCGGCTCAAGCGGCGAGCCAGCAGCGGCAGCCCCAGTCCCAGCAGCGCCAGGAAGAGCAGGGCCGTCACCGCCAGCCGCCCATCGTAGCTCGCCAGCAGCAGGCCGAGCACCAGCGCCGTCAGGAGCGCCACCACCGGCGGGGCAATAACCTGCACGTAAAAATGTTCCAGCGTATCAATATCGGCGACAATGCGGTTGAGCAAATCGCCGCTGCGATAGGTCATGAGCTGGGCCGGGGCCAGCGGTTCGACATGCTGGTAAAACCAGACGCGCAGCCGGGCCAGCAGCTTGAAGGTGACCCGGTGCGAGACATATCGTTCCAGGTAGCGGCTCAGTCCCCGGCTGATTCCAAAGAAGCGCACCCCGACGATGGCGACCTGCAAGTCGGCAATAGAAGGGTGCAAGGCCGCCTTGGAAATAATGTAAGCCGAGGCGGCCATCAGCCCGATGCTGCTGCCGACCGTAGCCAAGCCGAGCAGGGCGGCCAGGGCCATCCAGCCGGCAAAAGGAGCCATCAGGCGGAGCAAGCGAGTAAAGGTTTTTTCGGTAAAGCCCGTCATCTGAATTTAGTGCCTTTTGAGTCAAATTCCGGCATAGTGAGCAATAAATTTGGACAGGATTAACAAGATTTGTTTGATTTATCCTGTAAATCCTGTAAATCTTGTCCAAAATATCTTTGGTTCCGGCTCGTCCAGGTTAGGCCAGGACCCTTTGATTTTCCAGATAGCGGCGCAGGGAGCGCAACCGGTTCTCGACTTCCCGCCTGAGCATCACGTTCATCACCGGCTCCAGCAGTGGGGCGAGGAAGCGGGGGCGGGCGCGAAAGGAGTAGATGTAGGTGGTGCGCGAGCGGCCTTCACCGAGGGCGTCGTGCCGCAGCGTAGCGGCAAAACGCTCAAAAAAGGGCGGGCGATTCGTCAGCTTGACCGCGGCCACTTGCCCCGGCTCGAAGCGGATGTACTCGGTCTCCAGGGCCAGGAACGCGCTCCGCCAGGTCCCGGCACAGACCGAACGGACGCCGACCCCGGCGGCGGTTGCCCCGCCTAGCAGCCGCGCTTCCCGTAACATGGTGTCCCATTCCAGCCGGCGGCCGTAGTCATGGATCACGTCGAAGACGGCGGCGCAGGGCGCGTCAATTTCGATGGACAGGCTTTCTCTAGGCATGAGAGGCCCCGCTGGGGCTGCTCAGACCCATTTCTTGCCGCTCCGCGTTGGCCTTGATGCCTTTCAACAGATACCGTTGGAACAGCGCCAGGACCAGCCTCACCGGGAGACGAAGACCCACCCCGGCGATGCCGTCAAGCTCGTACCGGCTGGACAGAGACAGGCGCACGCCCCCTTGACCTGGCGTGATGTGATAGGCCCCCGCTTTCATCTGAAAGGGTCCATCCGACAGGTCGAGCAGATAGCCCACGCGAAAATCGGGATCGGCGCGAAAGGTAAAGGCGTACCGCTCATACGGCTGCCATTCCGTAATCTCTTGCGAGAAGCGGCGACCGTTGGAGAAGAAGGCGGTTCTCGCGCCGCCCACGCCCGGCTCAACCACCTCCGCCCGGAGCGGCTTGGGAATGCCCAACAGGGAGAAGTAGGCCGGATGCCGGAACGAGGCAATGTCCACTTCGGTGATGTGCTGCCAGACGGCCTGGGCCGAGGCGTTGATCTGGATGGAGTGCTCAAGGGTGTGTTGTTTTTTTCGCGCTACTGGCATGATGATCCATTCGCCCGAAACTGTTCTTCGAGAGGGGGAACGGGCGGCAAAGAACGCTTCTAGGTGGGGTATGTTCGATTCTAAAGCAGCGGCGGGGTGAGCGCTGATCTTACCGCCTGTAACTCAGGCGGCGTTTTGGTTGGGAGAATAGCCTTCTTCTATTTTTTCAAAATCTATTTCTTCTAACTTTGTCCCCTGACCCGTTCGCAAACTCTCTCTGGCCTTGTTGACTCTCGCCAAAAACCGCTCATCGTGTTCCAACCGATAATCAAACCAATCATCCTCACTGGCAAAGCCAACCAACACCCCTGCCGGTTTACCATGCCGCGTAATGATAATGGTTTCTTCTTCGGCCAACCTCAAATATTCGGATAAACGATCTTTAATTTCAGATAAAGCTATTTCTTTCATTCGACTTCTCCCATTTCCGCTAACCAATCCGCTGCTTGTGCTTTTTGAACTACCGCCAAAATTTCTACATCTGCCTCGACAATATCATAAAATATCCGAATATCCCCGACCCGTAACCGATATTGGGGACGTCTTATGCCTTGCAGCCGTTTAATCCGACTTTGACTGACTTTATCCGGCTCAAATCGAAGATGTTTTTCAAGCGCATCTCGAATAGTCGCCCGACTTCGGGCAGGTAAACGCCTTAGGTCTTGAACTGCTTGAGGTGCGAAGATGATTTCGTATTTCATTCTGGCTATATTCTAGCCAGAATTTAAGCAGTGTCAAAGTCTTTTATAAATGAGAATTAGGGGTGCAGGTTGGGAAGAAGCGTGTTCGACTATTTTCTTCGCCGCCTAACGGCCCGTATTTCAGTCGCGTCCACCTGGACCTCAATCACAGGTTGCATCCGGCTCTGAAGCAGCGGCGGGGTCAGTGGTGGCCCCGCCGGTTGTAGCTTAGCCGGCAGTTTGGGTTTCCGAATTCTGCTGAACGGAAATATTTTCTTTCTGTATGGAAGGTGAGATTATATGATAAATAGTGTCCAAGAGTAAAAATATTTTGATAGAATTTTCTTCAGTATATAATGTTTCATCATATTTGCCATGAACTACGGCATGACGATTTGGAAAAGATGTATTTACTGCATCAAACCAACGCTTAAATTCCTCCATGACTGGCCCATTGGTTACAAAATCAATTGCCGCCTCAATTATCCTGCGATATGTATACGTAGCCATTGGTGTATCAAAAGCTAAATCCCGAAATTTTTTCGCCTTGGATTCTGGTCTCCAGGGAACTTGATCTTCAGGTAGCTTTGTATAGATCCAATCGGTAATGATGCCTTCAATCTCGGGTAACAAAGCACGGATACTCAAACGGTATCGTCCTTCCTTATGAGCATGTAGTGCATCTTGAATTAAGTTTTTTCTATTTTCAAACTGTGGGATTTGCCACCATTTCAAAGAAAGATTTTCTATAAACTCGGATGGGCAATGCTTTATCAAAGTGGCTCGAGCACCTTCAATATCATCTTCAGTTATCTGGTTTACTAAAAACTCAGCAGAAGTGCTGATAAGTTTTGGCAGAAAAGCACAAAATAGATAAACCCTAACCAAAAGAAAGGGTTTACCGATGAAATTGAATGAGTATTTGAGAGGCGTATTGTCCCATTTTAACGATAAGCGCGTGATCGAAAATGTGACCACCTTGGTTCAGAACATTATTGAACATAAATCCATCCGCTTGTGGTCTATCTCAGAAGACAAAGCGGAATTTGAGCGGAGCAAACGATTGTTGGATGGATCATTAAAGTCGGTTCTGGATGACCAAAAAATCTCAGCGGCGATCCGTGAGCATAGTGTCGCCGCTTTGGGCGATGAAGCCCGGTTGATTGTGTTGCACGACCCGTGTGATATTCGCAAGGAACATGCCCAGGTGCTGGAAAAGCTGGGCAAAGTCCGAGACTTGGACGGCAACCTGATTAACGGCTACAGCACCTTCAATAGCGTGGCGGTGGATGTGACTGGGAAGAAATTGTACCCGGTGGATCTGACGGTTTACAGTAATCGGGATGAACACTATGTAACGGTAGCCGAATTGAAGGCCCTGGCGAAAGCCAAGCTCCAGCAGATTGACCCTCAGCGCGCTGAGCAAATTGAACAATTCGTCCAAGAAGAGAGCCATCTCAACTTACCTCGGCTGAGCCGGGCTCAATTAAAACAGGTCAGCCAAGCCTTCAAGCAGAAAAATTCGGACATCAAGTTATGCCATGTCTTAGATCGGCAATTTGATGGGTTGGATTATTTTGAATTCATTGACCAAGAGTTGGCCGATGAGTTTGTCATCCGGGCTAAAATCTCGCGTAATTCCAATGAAAGTGAAACTGATGCCCAAACCGCTGAAACCGTGGCCGTCAAACTCAAAGAGGTGGCATTTGCGCACACCTACAGTTGGACGCTCAAGAAGATCCGGGTCAAGAAGAAAGTGTATCAGGACGCTAAATGTCTGATCGAATGGGACACGCTGGTACTGAATGAGCACACCTATACGGTGGTACGGGTTACGCTGACCGACCGCCAGGGTAAACCGATTTATAAACAGCCACTGTTATTAATCACCAATATGGCTGTCAGCACCGCCGAGCAAGCCCGGGGCATTTATAGCCTCTATCTCATGCGAGCCAAAATCGAAGCCGTGTTCAAATTCCTCAAAGACGTTCTGGGTTGGGAGGAATTTCAGGTGCGGGATTATGAGGCGATCAAAAATATCATTGCCCTGGCTTATTTTGTCGGCGGCTATTTCTACGAAATCGGCTCAGACTTAACCCACAACCCCACCATTGCCTTAATCGCTCAATTGGGTGGGGGCAAAGGCCAAGTCACCCGTTATTATTTTCTGCAAGGGCTCAAAAAACTGCTCGTCCACGCCAGTGTCGCCCGTTTTGTTAAAGAACAAGCAATTAGTGATGAAACCTTTGAGCAGATGCTTGCTTTTGTTACATGACTTCACTCAAAAGCAAAGAGTTCTGCGGAGTTTTAAGTGGTTTATTATTTTAGCCAATGGGTATGGAAGTAATGCAGGAATGGCCCAAAGCCCTAATTTTTGGAGTTGAGCTTGAGTAGTATCATAAATATGGATAGCTCTTTCTTGACTAAGCGCTCTAATGTCCTCGGCAATCATCTTGCCTAAAGAAGAACTTTCTTGCCCCGAATTACTGGGGTCAAAATCAAAGATCGCTTGATAAGAGTGCCCATCCCAATAAAGATATACAAAAGCAACCGGCTTTCCCTCTATCTCAGGAGGTGAAGCATACTCTATAGCTTCTACTTCGTGAAGGAGAATAATTTCCCCTTCTCTTTTGGATACTCCAGGAGCAAGTTTGATCGTTAGACGCCAGCTAATTTCATCATTAAATTCTATTATGGGTGGCTGCTCTTTCGGAAGTTTGATAAGACAGCGATACATTTTGAAATCTTTAGGTAAGCTACCTTCACTTTTACGACGTATAACTTCGGGTTCAACCCACTCTGCGAGAAGTTCTTCAAATTTCACTGTTAAACTCTTTATCTATATTCAACGAGATGTCTCATCAATAATATTCTCACAACGGTTTGCCAGCTGACGCTTTAATCGGCAAAGGAAGTGCGGATATTCTGGCTGGACCGATTTTATCCACGTCACCTTATCGTGCGCTGCCCTTAACTACCTGTCCAGGCCACCTCGCCTCATCTTATTGTAGCACACCTTCGCACCCCCTGACAACCCCCAGAAAATGGGTAGAAAACCTGAACCACGAAAGGGCGAAGTTGGTAAAAAGGCACGAAAAAATTACAGGAGGTGCCGCAAAGAAATCATTTTCGTGCCTTTTTCACTTTCGTGAAGTTCGTGTTTCTAAACCTGTCCCGAAATGAAATGTACTCAGTGGTCCGAGAGCATATTAATAGGGGCGAGTCATTCAAATCGGTAGAAAACCTGAACCACGAAAGGGCGAAGTTGATAAAAAGGCACGAAAAAATTACAGGAGGCACCGAAAAACCCTCTTCGTGCCTTTTTCACTTTCGTAAAGTTCGTGTTTCCAAACCTGCCCCGAAAGTGAAATACACCCGGCGCTGGATTCAAGGCTTGACATTCAACCGATAATTCGGTATCGTAAGGTACAATTATTAACAATTCAGCCCCAGAAAGGAGTCGCCCGATGGCCACAACACAAGATGTCATTGCTCAAATTGACCAGGCCCTGGCCGCCGCCGGTCAGGCCCTTAAAGCCGAAGGCAGCGCCGCTTACCACGCGGCCATGATGCAGGTCGGCCAGTTGGATGGGCAGGCGCGCGAGGCCCTGCAAAGCCGGCTGAACGACCACCTCTGGCCGGTCGTGACCAAGTTGGAGAACGGCGACTCCCTGGCCGCGGCCGAGCAGGACATGCTGCAAACACTCCTGGTCGGCGACGCCAAATCCTACCTCAAAAATGAAGCCCGCGTCGAAAGCTGGAAAAGCGAGATCGAGCGGCTGGCCGAAGAGATCCGGCGACTCCAAGCCGGCGGCCTGGGCGAATTGAGCAGCCTGACCCAATTGCAGGCGCTCTGCCGCGAAGCCATGCGCATCCTGCCCGACCTGGCCTTCTATTACGAGGAACAGGAACGCGCCCGCCGCTTTGACGAAGCCATGGCCGGCGCGATTGACCGCGACACCCGGCGCACCCTGGCCAATCTGATTCGAGAGATGTTAACCTCGGATAAAGCCTGACCGCTGACCACCGACCACCGACGGCAGCCGGGATTATGCGGCGGTCAGCTGTCGGCGGTCATTAGGGGAGGATTCTTATGCTCGTCATCATCAGCGATCTCCATCTCACCGACGGCACGTCGGGCGAAACCATCAAAGAGGGCGCGTTTCGAGTCTTTCGCTCCCGGCTGCGCGACATGGCTTACGACGCCTCCTGGCGGGAGGACGGCAGCTACAAACCGATTGAGGAACTGGACATCCTGCTGCTGG
Source organism: Anaerolineales bacterium (assembly GCA_015075185.1). Taxonomy (GTDB): domain Bacteria; phylum Chloroflexota; class Anaerolineae; order 4572-78; family J111; genus DSQQ01. Next base: position 1,209,056 of record JABTUW010000002.1, read on the forward strand.
GCGATATCCTGGATGTGATTCGCTCCACCCAATGGCTGGCAGCCAGGCGGGGCGAGCTGGGCTACGTGCGCCCCTGGGATGACCCCCACAGTGAACTTTTTGTCAACAAAATCCGGGACATCAATGCTGAGATTTTGCAGCGCAACAGCACCTCGCTGGCCGTTTTGAGAACGCTGAACGACGGCGAGACCATTACCATTCCCCCGGCCACCGACGCCGGCAAACCGGCCAGGGTCGAGTGGGAGCCGGACACGCCGGGGCGGGTTCCGGTCAGGGTGCGGCTGCACTACATGGTCGGCAATCACGACTGGTTTTACCACCTGCCGGGGCCGGCCTATGACGCTATCCGCCAGAGCGTGGTCGAAGCGATGGGCTTGAGCAACCCGGCGCAGCAGCCATTTCCCCACGACCCCGCCGAGTCGCCTCTCCTCCAGGCCATCTACAGGCAGCACCGCCTCTTCGCCCGGCACGGCGACATCTTTGACGCCTACAATTACGAAGGCGACCGCAATATTTCTTCCCTGGGCGATGCGGTGGTGATAGACCTGCTCAACCGCTTTTCGACGGAAGTGATGGCCCGGCTCGGCGAGGTGCTGCCCCAGCCCTGCATTGACGGTCTCAAGGAGATTGACAATGTCCGCCCGACGCTCATCGCCCCGGTCTGGGTCAACGCCATTTTACAGCGGACCTGCAAGGATCAGGGCCACGTGCGGCAGGTCAAGCAAATCTGGGATAACCTGGTAGACGAATTTATTGATCTGCCCTTTGTCCGGGCGCACGACTCGAAAACCAATCCCCTTGACAGTGTGGACAAATTGGAGTGGGTCTTGAAGTTTTCCAAGGGCGTGTCGCCGCAGTTTGCCAGCAAGGTGGTCACCTGGATTCAGGACAAACTGGCACGCGGCGGCTCGACTTCCTATCAAAACGGCCTGGCCGAAGCGGCTTTCAAAGACCGCACGGCGCGGTACATCGTCAACGGGCATACTCATCACTACGAAATCGTGCCGCTGGATAGTTACTACTCCAACCTGCGCGGCAAATACATTCACCAGATGTACTTTAATGCCGGCACCTGGCGGCAGGTCCACGAACTGGCCAAAGCAAACCCGCTCGAACAGGAGTTCATCGGCCACCACGTGATGACCTACCTGGCCTTTTTCAAAGACGACGAACGGCGCGGGCGGCCCTTTGAAGCCTGGTCGGGCGCTTTAGCGCCGGAGTAAGAGAGGCGAGGAAGCGAAGATACGAGGACACGGCTGGGTAGAAGATCACATTTTATCGCTTCTTCGCGTCACGCCTCCTCGCCTCATATATCTGACTAAACTGGAGAACTGTAACTATGCCCGGTAAACGAGTCAAAGACAGCCAGATGACTCTCAACCAGTTAATGCTGCCCCACCATGCCAACCCGATGGGCAGTGTCCACGGGGGTGAGATTATGCGCCTGGTGGATGAAAGCGGGGCCTTGTGTGCCATTCGCCATGCCCAACGGCTTGTAGTTACCCTGGCTATTGATTCGATGACCTTTCACTCGCCGGTTCACGTCGGCAACCTGGTCTCGTTCAACGCCAGCCTCAATTGGGTGGGCCGCAGCTCGATGGAAGTGGGGGTGCGGGTGGTGGCCGAAAACCCCCTGACCGGCGAGCAGACCCACACGAACACCGCTTATCTGGTCTATATCGCCCTGGACGACCAGGGCCGTCCCACCGAAGTTCCCCGGCTCATCCTGGAAACCGATGATGAACGCCGCCGCTGGGCCGAGGGCGAGGCCCGCCAGCGGTATCGGCTGGAACGGCAGCAGGCTAAAACCTCCTGAAGAGACGTTATCGGCATCAAGCCCAGATCATGTCATTTCGAGCGACGAAGGAGCGAGAAATCCCTGTGATGTCACTGTTTAGTATGGGTTCGAGGGATTCCTCGCATCGTACCCTTGTGGTATTCCGCTACGCTCCACTCGGAATGACATAAGAATTCTGATTTTTCTTCCGATAAACTCTGGTCAATCGGACACCCTAACTTTCGATAGGTGACAGAGGAGCTGTTACTTTGATACACTGGTGAGGATGAAATCCAGCTCCCGCCCGCGAACTTACAAGCTGTCCAGCCGAGGTTGTCTGAAGGCGATGGTCTATGTGTTGGCTTCCGCCGGGATCATGGCGCTGCTGGTCGTCGCTGGGGTCATTATCCTGCAAGTAATTGTTTTGACGACGCCGGGCCGTAATCAAGATATCGGTAGCCTGGGTGATCTGCCCTCTCAAGATATTACCCTGACCACCGCCGACGGGCTGCATCTCTCCGGCTGGTATGTGCCCGGCCCCCGGCCCGAGGCGATTATCCTGGTTCACGGTATCCACGCCAATCGCGCCTATTTGTTACCCCAGGCGTTTCTGCTTGCTCAGGCCGGTTATCCCCTGCTGCTGCTTGACCTGCGCGGGCACGGCCGCAGTGAGGGGCGTGAGGTAACTTACGGATACCGGGAAGCATTGGATGTCGAGGCAGCGGTAGATTACCTGGCGGCGCGGCCTGAGATCAAGCACATTGGGGCGTTGGGACATTCCCTGGGTGGGGCGGCGCTGGTGCGGGCGGCGGCAACGGACCCCCGGCTGGAGGCGCTGGTCATCCAAAGCAGTTTCAGCAGCTTAGCTAGAGTGGTGGATGACTCCTTCAACACGTTTGTCTTGTTGCCCAAGTGGCCCTTCGCCCCGCTGGTCATCACGCTGGCCGAACTTAAAACCGGGGTGAGTCTGGACCAGGTGGACTCAGCCCGCGATTTGGCCGCGATGCCGCCGCGTCCCGTCTTATTTATTCACAGCGCCGACGATGGCCTCTTTCCCATCCACCACGCCCAGCAAATGTACGACGCCGCCAGGAATCCCAAAGAATTCTACTTTGTCAGCGGGCTGGGCCATGTCAACCCCATCAGCGGCCGCGAAGCCGAGTATTCGGCACGGGTACTGAAGTTTTTTGAGACTGCTTTTGCCCGTTAAAAGGATGCATTCGATTTTGGGTCTCGCCCTTCGATACGGCCTTCGGCCTACTCAGGACGAGATGAATGTATCCTGAGTAGCCCTGAGTGAAACGAAGGGCGTATCGAAGCCGTGTCCTGAGCTTGTCGAAGGGGATGCGTTTTTGAAAACTTGCTCCAAATCTGAACGTATCCTGTAAGAGTCAATGCTTTGACAATTAGACTTTATTTCGGTATGCTTGCCCTATGATTACAAATAACCTGATAAACTCAAATCAAAAGTTACGGATTGCCCTTCTCTCCCCGCGTGGGCCGCTGTACCGGCATCGCACCGGCATCTGGAAAAAGACGTTGCGCTACATGCCGCTGACCTTGACCACCCTGGCCGCGCTGGCGCCGCCGGAACTCAACGCCGACGTCGCCCTTTTTGACGAGGGTATCGCCGAGATCAATCTCGACCTGGAGGCCGACCTGATTGGCATTAGCGCCATCACCGGCACGGCGCCGCGCTCCTACGAGCTGGCCGATCACTTCCGGCGGCGAGGTATACCGGTCGTGCTGGGCGGCGTCCACCCGACCCTGCTGCCGGACGAGGCTGCCCGCCACGCCGACAGCGTCGTCGTTGGCTATGCCGAGAAAACATGGCCGCAGCTCCTGCGCGATTTTGTGGCCGGGCAGATGCAAAGCTGCTACGTCCAGGGGTCAAACCTGAGCCTGGCGAAACTGCCTTTTGCCCGCCGTGACCTGCTGCCCGGCAGCCGCTTCACCATCACCCACACCATCGAAGCCACCCGTGGCTGTGTCCACCCCTGCGACTTTTGCGTGGTCCCCACTGCCTGGGGCCGCCGCCCGCTGCAGAGGCCCGTGGCCGAGGTGGTCGCCGAAATTCGCCACATGGCCGCCAAACGGCTCATCTTTCTGGATTTGAACCTCATTGCCGACCTGGAGTACGCGCGGGAATTGTTCACCGCGCTCATTCCGCTGAAGCTGACCTGGGGCGGTCTGGTCACGACGACTATCATTCGCCATCCTGACCTGCTCGACCTGCTGGCTCGCAGCGGCTGCCGGGGACTCCTGCTGGGCTTCGAGTCCCTCTCGCCGCAGGCGCTGGCTGAAACCCACAAGGGGTTCAATCTGCGCCAGGACTACCACGAAGTCGTGCGGGAACTGCACGGCCGGGGTATCGGTATTCAGGCCTGCTTTGTCTTTGGCTTTGACCACGACACCGCCGACACCTTTGCCGCCACCGTTGACTTTGCCCTCTCGGCCCATCTTGACCTGCCCCGCTACGCCATTCTGACCCCCTTCCCCGGCACGCCTCTCTTTCAACGCCTCAAGGCCGAAGGCCGCATTTTGACCGAAGACTGGACCCTCTACGACGGCCAGCACGTCGTCTTCCAACCCCACCGCCTCAGTCCCGCTGAACTCCTGCGTGGAACCGAGTGGGCCTGGAAGCAGACCTACAGCTATCGCGCCATGGCCAAGCGCCTGCTCGGCGCGCGGATTCAGTTGCCGCTGTCGCTGGCGGCGAACATGGGCTATCGCTTTTACGCGCACCACCTACACGATTATTACAATTGTGACTGGTATTTGAGGCAGCAACCGCTGGCGAGCGGGGCGCCAGCCTAAATTTGGACCCTACAGAGCCAGAACCAGGCGCAGTCCCGTTTCAATCTGCTGCAGAACCGGCGAGGATAAAGAACCGCTTCGTTCGGTCAAGAAATTTTTGTCAAGGGTGATAACTTGAGAGATATTAGCAACGGAGTCTTTGGGCAGGCCGGTTACATGCCGAGGCAGAAAAACATTGCCCGGCGCTTCGGCCAGTTTTGTGTTTGACGTGATGACCACCGCAATAATTGTGTTAATCCGGCTGCGATTGAAGTCGTTTGACTGGACAACCAAGACAGGGCGACGAAAGCCGGGTTCTGACCCGACCGGCTCCGGCAGCGTGGCCCACCAGATTTCACCGCGCTGGATCACCAATTTTCGCCGTCCAGTGCAGCCGCTTGCAGCTTTCGCAGAACCGGGTCAAGCGTTGACGCTTCTTTAGTATAAACCTGATTGAGCTTCTCGGTCACATCTTCGCTGCGATAAGCCCCGACAAAAGCGGCAATGGCCGTTGTGTAAAGCTCGCTGCGCGACATGCCCAGCTCTTTCGCCACTTGCTCGGCGGCTTCAAAAATGGAATTAGGAATAGAAATTGCTGTCTTCATATTTGAAAGTATAACCAAAGTTATACCAATTATCAAATTTGAGGCCGTGAAAATGAATCCAAAGTTGACCCGTGAACAAATTGAAAAATCGTCACTTCAGCCTATCCTAAGCGGCCCAACCTGACCGGGGCTGACCTGCGCGGTCTGGATTTGAGTGATATCAATTTAATGGGGGCTGATTTAGCGGGAGCCAATCTCAGCGGGACGAACTTAACTGGGGCCATGCTCGGCGGGGCCGACCTGCGCCAGGCCAATTTGCGTGGAGCGAGTTTGGCCGGCGCGGGGCTGGTTAAAGCAGATCTGCGGGGGTCTGATTTAAGCGAGACCGATTTGAGCGAGGCCAGCCTGCGCAGCGCCAAATATAATGGCTCAACTCGCTGGCCGGCCGGTTTCGAGCCAACCTCGGCCGGGGCTGTCCTGGAAGATTGAGCCGAGCCGTCCGATGCGTTTGCAATGCCGGCAGCCAGATGAAAAACTCCGGCTACTGACTACTGGTTATTGACTACTATCCACTGTCTCCCATGAAGATCACCTTTATCCGCCCCAATCTAAGCGACATGCGCTCCGGCGATGCGATGGAGCCGCTGGTCTTTGCCATTCTGGCCGGCCTGACTCCCCCCGATGTGGAAACTGTGCTTTATGACGAGCGGCTGGAACCGATCCCCTACGATGAGCCAACCGACCTGGCCGCCCTGACTGTCGAAACCTACAATGCCCGGCGGGCCTACCAGCTTGCCGCCCAGTTCCGGCGGCGAGGGGTGCCGGTGGTCATGGGGGGATACCATCCTACCTTTATGCCGGACGAAGCCCTGCAATTTGCCGATGCAGTCGTCAGCGGCGATGCCGAAGGCTTGTGGGAACAGGTGGTGCAGGATGCGCAGGCTGGGCGGCTGCGGCGAGTCTACCGGCAGTCAGGCTATCCGCCGTTGGCGGGACTTAAGCCGGACCGGCGCATCTTCCGGGGTAAACGGTACGCCCCGGCGGCGCTGGTCCAGTACGGGCGGGGCTGCCGCTTTGCCTGCGAATTTTGCTCGATCCACGCCTTTTACGGTTCCAACCTGCGCCAGCGGCCTGTGGCCGAGGTTGTGGCCGAGATCGAGGCAGCCCAGCGCCGCCATATCTTCCTGGTGGACGACAACATTTTTGTGGACGTGCCTAAAGCCAGGGAGTTGTTTCGGGCGCTTATCCCGCTGAAAATTCGCTGGTCCTGCCAGGTCAGCATTGACGTGGCCCAGGACGACGAGCTGCTGAAATTGATGGAGCAAAGCGGCTGTACCACCGCCGTCATCGGCTTCGAGTCGCTCGACGAACATAACTTGGCCCAGATGAAGAAAAAGTGGAACCTCCGGCACGGCGATTATGCCACTTCGGTGCAGAAGTTTCGGGATCACGGCATTATGATTTACGGCTCGTTTGTTTTTGGCTACGATCACGATACGGTGGACTCCTTCGAGCGTAGCGTCGAGTTTGCCCTCCGCTCCAACTTCTACCTGGCCAATTTCAACCCACTGACGCCCATGCCGGGCGCTAAACTGTATGAGCGTCTCCGGGCCGAAGGCCAGCTCGTCTTCGACCGCTGGTGGCTGGCCCCCGCTTATACCTACGGCCAGGCCACCTTTCACCCCCGCGGCATGACCGCCGAGCAACTGACTGAAGGCTGTTTTTGGGCGCGCCAACAGTTCAATGCGTACGGGTCAATCCTGAAACGGGCGCTGGATTTCAAAACCAACTGCCGTGACCCCTACCGCCTGGGACTGTACCTGGCCTCCAACGTCGTCTCGCGGCGGGAAATTTTGAAGAAGCAGGGGCGAGGGTTAGGAGAAAATATGGCCCTGGAACCGATATTGATTTAAGAATTACGATTTACGATTTACGATTAGGACTTTAAATCGTAAATCGTCCTAAAGGATACCCTTGCGGTATAAATCAAAATCGTAAATAAAGCGTTATGAAACTTACCCTCATCAAACCCAACATCGGCCGCATGGAGCACAGCCTTTACGTGGACGAGGGCCGGATGGAGCCGCTGCAACTGGGCGTGCTGGCCGGTCTGACCCCGCCGGATGTCGAGGTTGTCCTGTACGACGACCGGCTGGAGGCCATCCCCTACGATGAACCGACTGATTTAGTTGCCATCACCGTCGAGACTTACACCGCTCGCCGGGCCTACGAAATTGGGGCCGAATATCGCCAGCGGGGCGTGCCGGTCATCATGGGCGGCATGCAGCCGACGCTCATCCCGCAGGAAGTGCAGCCGCACGCCGACTCTATTTACACCGGCGACGCCGAGTTTCGCTGGCAGGAGGTTATCGCCGATGCCCGGCGGGGACGGCTCAAGCCGGTCTACCAGGCGCCGGTCGGCCCGCCGCAGCCGGGCACGCCGACCCGGCGGGACATTTTCAAGGGCAAAGGCTACCTGCCGGTGACGTTGATGCAGTTCAGCCGGGGCTGCCGTTTTGCCTGCACCTTTTGCGCGGTCAGTACCTTTTTTGACAAAACCCAGTACTGCCGTGATGTGCGGGAGGTGGTCCGGGAAATCGAGGCGGCCGAGCGGCAGATCATCTTTTTTGTGGACGATAATATTCTGTCCAATTTCGCGGCGGCCAAGGAACTCTGCCGGGCGCTGATTCCGCTGAAGGTCCATTGGGTCTCTCAGGGCAGCATTGATATGACCCAGGACCGGCAGCTGATGGCGTTGATGGTCAAAAGCGGCTGCATCGGTATGGTCGTTGGTTTTGAATCCATCAACCCCCACAGCCTGCGCTGGATGAAAAAGTCGCCCAATTTTATTGGCGGTTTCAAGAGCTACCAGCCGCAGCTTGAAATCATCCGCGATTACGGCATCCAGCTCTGGGCGGCCTTCACCCTGGGCCACGACCACGACACGCGCGAGTCCATCGAGCAGACGCTGGAGTTTGCCAGGGAGAACAGGTTTCCCCTGGCGGCCTTTAACATCCTCGTGCCCTATCCCAGCACGCCGTTATATCGAAAACTAGAAGCCGAAGGCCGCCTGCTCTACGACGGCAAGTGGTGGCTGCACCCGGAATACCGCTTCAACTATGCCGCCTTCCAGCCCCAAAATATGTCGCCGGAAGAGCTGACCGAAGCCTGCTGGCATCTGCGCTCGACCTATAACAGCTTCGGTTCGTTAGTGCGCCGGGCCTTTGATTTGAAGACCAACATGCGTACCCTTTACAAGCTGGGCGTCTATTTGCGTTACAGCCCGATTTTCCGGAAAGAGGTGTTTAAGAAGCATGGGATGAGGTTTGGGTTACGGTGAGGAGTTATTGAATAGAAAATGAACGATTTAAAATTGATTCTGGTTGATCCTAAACCATCCTTGTGCGCCGCCTTTCGAGAGCACTTTAAAGAGTTACCCCATGTCGAAATTGTTACGGGTTACTTCGAGCAACTGCCAGAATTTGATTGTATGGTGAGTGCGGCAAACTCTTTTGGCCTAATGGGTGGAGGCGTTGATCTGGCTATTGTTCGTTACTTCGGTCGAGCTTTGAGGGATAAGGTTCAGCAATACATCCTTCAAGAGTATTTGGGTGAACAGCCGGTAGGAACCTCGTTTATTATCGAGACTGAGCACCCCAAACATCCATTTCTCGCTCACACCCCGACGATGCGTATCCCAATGGAAATTGCTCGCACCGATAATGTCTATTTGGCGATGTGGGCGATGCTCCTGGCGGTACGACGCCACAATCAGAATGCAGAACGGAAAATAAAAGTTATCGCCTGTCCTGGCCTCGGTACAGCTACCGGCAAAGTTCCCTTTCGTGAAGCAGCCCGGCAAATGTCGCTGGCCTATAAGCATTTCCTCAAACCACCCAAATTTATTGACTGGCGGCTCGCAGATGAAAGACAGAACAGTATTCGTTACGGTGGGGATTTAGGTTTTATGTTTCCACCCGATTTGGATTAAGGTTGATGTTGTCATGAGACTGACCATTATTCATCCCTGCATTGGCCGGCGACCCGGCCAGCCTTACATCGGCACCTGGCAGATGGAACCCTTACCCGCTGCCGTCATCGCCGGGTTGACGCCCAAAGAGGTCGAAGTTAAATTCTACGACGACCGTATGGAGGCCATCCCTTTCGACGAGCCGACCGACCTGGTTGCCATCAGCGTCGAGACCTACACTGCCAAACGCGCCTACCAGATTGCCAGCGACTACCGCCGGCGCGGCGTGCCGGTGGTCATGGGCGGCTTCCACGCGACCCTCTGCCCGGAGGAAGTAGCCGACTACGCCGAAGCGGTGGTCATCGGCGAGGCGGAAGAGGTCTGGCCGCAGCTTATTGACGATTTTCGCCACGGCAAACCGGCCAAGATTTACCGGCAGCCGGAGCGGCCCTCGCTGACCGGCCTGAAGCCGGATCGCACCATTTTTCGGGGCAAACGCTATCTGCCCATCGGCCTGGTCGAGGCGGGTCGGGGCTGCCACTTCAAGTGCGATTTCTGCGCCGTGCAGACGGTCTTCAACAAGACCCAAAACCGCCGCCCCATTGACGACATCATCGCTGAGTTAAAGGCCATGCAGCAGGAAAAAAAGAAATTCTTTTTCTTTGTAGATGACAACATCACTTCGAACATGCGCCAGGCCAAAGAGTTTTTCCGGGCGCTCATCCCGCTCAAGCTGCGCTGGGTCAGCCAGGCCAGCATCAATGCCGCCCACGACGAGGAGTTTCTCGACCTGCTGGTGCGGAGCGGCTGCGAGGGCCTGCTCATCGGCTTTGAGAGCCTCAACCCCGAAAATCTGCGGGCGATGGACAAGGGCTTCAACACCATGAAAGGCGGCTACGGGCAGGCTCTGGCCAACCTGCGCCGTTTTGGGATTAAACTTTACGTTACCTTCATTTTTGGCTATGACCTGGATACCCCGGTCTCCTTCGCCGAAACAGTCGAGTTTGCCCGGCAGCACCGCTTTTTCATCGGCGCGTTCAACCATTTGACCCCCTTCCCCGGCACGCCTCTGTACCAGCGCCTGGAAGCAGAGAAGCGCCTTCTCTACCCCGCCTGGTGGCTCGACGATGCCTACAGCTACAATAAAATCCCCTTTCAGCCGGCCCAGATGACGCCCGAAGCGCTGCAGGCCGGCTGCCTGGCTGCCCGTAAGGCTTTCTACTCCATCCCCAGCATTTTTCGCCGCGGCCTCGATCCGCTCAACCGGCCCGACTTTTTTATGCTGCGCCACTTTTTCATCATCAACGCCATGATCCGCGCCGAGGTCGGCCAGCGGGATCACTATCCGCTGGGGGATGCGGGCTGGTGGGGGCAGCTCTTAAAAGCAAATTAACAATTAACAATTGACCATTGATTATTGGCTATTTGGAATTGTCAACAGTTAAGGGTCAATAGTCAATGGTCAATTGAAGAAACATTAAAGGAGACGCACATGGCTAAAGGCGATGACATCCAGGACCGCCTCATTGATTTCGCCGTCAGTATCATTCACCTCTGCGCCGAACTGCCCAAAAGCCAGGCCGGCAAACATATTACCGAACAACTCCTGCGCAGCGGCACGTCGCCGGCCCCGAACTACACCGAAGCCCGCAACGCCGAAAGTCCCGGCGATTTTGTGCATAAACTCAAAATCACTCTCAAGGAACTTAACGAAACCGGAGTCTGGCTACAGGTTATCCGCCGCAGTGAAATGCTTACGCCAGCCCAGCTTGATTTTGTTTCGACGGAGTGCGAGGAATTGAGTAAAATCATCAACGCCAGTATCAAAACGGTGCTGGCTAAAAAACAGGTGCGGACACCCAATCGTTGACAATTGACCATTGACAATTCATTATTGACTGTTGGCAATTGTCAATAATCAACGATCAACGGTTAATTGTTAATTTGAACCGAGCTAATCCTTTGAGTGAGTTTGTTTTTGAATTAGCCACCCCCGCCGATGACCCTGCCATCCGCCGGCTTCTGGCCAACAACCCGGTTCCCGGCCAAGTCACCGTAACCTATGAGCGCGAGCCGGATTATTTTCTGGGCTGCGGCACGATGGGCCGCTTTTGCCAGGTACTGGTCGCCCGGCGCCGGCCCGGCGGTGAAGTGGCGGCCGTAGCCACCCGAACCACGCGGCCCCTTTTTGTCAATGGCCAAATTGAAGAAGTCGGTTATATCGGCCAGCTCCGCGTGGACGAGCGTTTTCGCGGGCGCTGGATCGTGTCCGGCGGCTTTCACTACTTTCACCACCTTCACGCCGATGGCCGGGTGGCGGGTTATGTCACCACCATTATCGAAGGCAATGCCCAGGCGCAGGGCCTTCTGGTGGAGCGCGCCCGCCGCCATTTCCCCGTTTACCGGGAGGTTGACCGGCTGTGTACAGCGGCGATTATTCTGAAAAGACCTCTCTTTAGATTACGCTCACGCAATACGCAATACGCAACACGCAATACGTTCGAGATTCATCCCGCAACCCCCACCGACCTCCTCACCATTACCGCTTTTCTCCGGCAGCACGGCCCCACCAAGCAGTTTTTCCCGGTCTATAGCGAGGACGATTTCCGCAACAGCCCGACTACGCTGGGCTTCCGGCTCGAAGATTTTGTAGTGGCTCGCCAGGACGGGAAGATCGTAGGCGTTATCGGCCTGTGGGACCAGTCGAGTTACAAGCAGACCGTCGTCCGGGCCTACAACGACTCTTTGCGCCGGCTCAGGCCGCTCTATAATGGCTGGCTGCGCCTGAGCGGGACAAAGCCACTGCCATCACCCGGCCAGCCGATCCATTTTGCCTATGCCAGTTTCATCTGCATCGCCGAGAATAACCCCGACATCTTCGGCATCTTGTTGCAAAACGTGTATAATTTAGCGGTAGAGCGAGGTTATGCTTACTTGATGGTTGGCCTGTCTACTCGCGACCCGCTCCTGCGCGTTGCCCAGAAATATGCGCATATCCCATATTACAGCCGCCTGTATACCGTCTGCTGGCCAGACGAGGCTGCCTTTCATGAAAAACTCGATCAGCGCATTCCTTATGTCGAAATCGCCAGCCTCTGAGACAAGCCGACAGTCCTGGAGTTTCGGTAAACAATGAATTTAAACTCGGTAATAACCAGCACCTTGGGCCGGTTGACCGGTAGGGTGCAGCGGCCTCAAGAACTGACCTCGAGCGAACACACTCAAATGTACGCACTCTTGGCCGATTACTTTGTTAATGTGACGCGGCCACACTTTGAAGCTGATCTCGCCGAAAAAGAGTGGGTGATTCTGCTGGCCGATACTGCCACCGGTCAGATTCAGGGGTTTTCTACCTTGATGCGCTTGGCAGTGACGGTGGACGAGCAGATTATCGTCGCCTTCTTCTCCGGCGATACCATCATCCATCGCGATTATTGGGGTGAAGTGGAATTGCCCCGCCTGTGGGGCCGGCACGTTTTCAGCCTGGCCGAAACCATGCCGGAGGCCCGTTTCTACTGGTTTCTGATCAGTTCCGGCTACAAGACCTATCGCTTTTTGCCCGTCTTTTTCCGCGAATTTTACCCGACCTATCTATGCCCGACTCCCCCGGCTGTCAAACGGATTATAGACGCCCTGGCTCGGACCAAGTTCCCCGCGGAGTATGACCCGGAACGGGGGATTATTCGCTTTACCGAGTCCGCGCCGCTCCGCCCGGGAGTGGCCGAAGTGACCGCCCGCCGTCTCAAAGACCCGCACGTCGCCTTTTTTGTCGCCGCCAACCCCGGTCACGCTCACGGCGATCAGCTTCCTTGCCTGGTAGAACTGACCCGCACCAATCTAACCGCAGCCGGCCGGCGGATGTTAGGGGAAGAAGGAAGGCCGGAAGGATGGAAGGCTGGAAGTTGAACAGTAATCCATCCTCCAATCCTCGCCACTTCCAAACTTTCAAACTTGGTCACTGCTCAGGCTAAAGGTGACTGGCACTTGGTTAGCCCTAAGCTTTGCTGTTCTCAATCGTCTTGCCAGGAGAAAAGTGCCAGTCACCTGAGTAGTAACCTTCTATGAAAAGCATCCTCTGCTCTCTGGCTAATATCCTCTGGTATCTCTCAAACCTGCCTGAAAGTGTGGCTTTCCGACTGGCTCGGCGCGATGTGGCCGACACCCAGGCCAAGCTGCTGCTGCGCCTGCTCCACCGCAATGCTCAGACTGATTTTGGCCGCCGCCACAATTTCGCCTCTATTCGTTCGGTGGCCGAATACCAGGAGCGGGTTCCGCTTTCCACTTACGAGGACTATCGCCAAGCCATTGAAACCATTGGCGCCGGCCGGTCCCAGGTGCTCACCCAGGAACCGGTGCTGCTGTTGGAACCAACCAGCGGCTCGGCGGGGGCCACCAAGCATATCCCCTACACGGCAGCGCTCAAAACCGAATTTCAGCGGGCTATTGCGCCATGGATGGTCAACCTCTTCGGGTCCACTCCCAGCTTATTTTGGGGACAGGCCTACTGGTCGGTTACACCTGTCACCCGGCGCAATCAGCGCACGGCTGACGGCATCCCCATTGGCTTTGAAGAAGACAGCGAATATTTTGGCGGCCGGCAGCGTCACCTGATTCAAGCTGTCCTGGCCGTGCCTTCCCTGGTCCGGTTGATTGACGATATGGAGGCCTTCCGTTATGTTACCCTGCTGTTTTTGCTGCGCAGCCGGTCACTGGCTTTCATCTCAGTCTGGAATCCCTCCTTTCTCACGCTGCTGGTCGGCCCTCTCTCCGATGGGTGGCCCCAGCTCACCGCCGATATCGCCGCCGGGACTCTCACGCCGCCGACGCCACTCGCCCCTGATTTGCAGCGACAACTCGCCGCGCTTAATCGGCCTGATTCCCGGCGGGCCAAGGAAATCCGTGCTATCTTCCAAACCGAGAATGATCCGGCTCTCCTTCACACTCGGCTCTGGCCGTATCTCCGCGTTATCAGTTGCTGGACCGAAGCCCAGGCTGCGCTTTCCGTCCCGGAATTGGGCCGCCTCTTCCCCCAGGCCCAAATTCAGGGCAAGGGTCTCATCGCCACCGAAGGTTTTGTCTCCCTGCCCCTCGCCGGCCAACCGGGAGCAGCCTTAGCCATCCGCTCCCATTTCTTTGAATTCTTACCGGAAGACATTGGCCAACAGTCATTGCTCAACAATCAATTATCAATTAGGTCCTGCTTGGCTCAAGAATTAGAAGTGGGCCGACAGTACACCGTTGTTATCACCACCGGCGGCGGGCTGTATCGTTACCAACTCCACGATGGGGTGGAAGTGACGGGCTACCTAGGGACATGCCCCCTGTTCCGGTTTGTGGGCAAAGAAGCCTACATTTCCGACTGGTTTGGTGAGAAACTCAACGAGCGCCACGTGCGCCAGGCCCTGGCCGAGGTGCTTGCTCGTCACGCCGTTCAGCCTGTTTTTGCGATGCTTGCCTGTGATGATGCCGGTGCGTCGTCCTTAACCTCTAGCCGCTTTGCTTACACCCTCTTCATCGAAGCGCCGGAGATTACCGACGATATATTAACAGGACTGGGGCATGAGCTGGAGACAGCCTTGCAGGAAAATTATCATTACCGCTACTGCCGCGAGTTGGGCCAGCTTGGTCCGCTGCGGGTCTTCCGTATTGTGGGTGGGGCGGCAGCAGCCTATCTGGCGGCGTGTCAGGCCCACGGCCAGCGCGCCGGCGACATCAAATTGGCGGCGTTGCATCGATTGGGCGGCTGGGCGCAGGTTTTTCAAGGGCAGATGGTAGAACAGGGGACAAAGTGTTAGAAAACGGTTAAATTTTAAGGTTTCCAGTCAATTTTCTATTGACAAACTTACTATAATTATGGTACTATAGTACTTGAAAAGGGTCCCAAGGGATTTGAAAGAGGACTCAAGAAGAAAGTAACTGAAAAGTAAGCTCTATAGTAATAAACGGGAAAACTTGGTGACAAGGCTGAACCGTAAGCTGGTGGAAAGAGAGATTGGGAAACCAGCAATTGAATGAGTTAAGCAATATAACTCATCGAGAGTGAAGCAGAGCCTCTTTTGAGGAAACTCAAAAGCAAGTAAGTTACCAGGCACTTGAGAAATCAAAAGGTTACTCGGGGCTCTTTTCATTTTTAAACAATAAACCCCGGCCAAAACCGGGGTTTTTTATTTATTCACCTTTTCCACCCATCTAATCCGGTTCAAATTTAGCCACGTAAGGGAGATTGCGGTACTGTTCCCTAAAATCAAGCCCGTAACCAACCAGATAGTAGTCGGGGATTTCAAAACCGACGTAGGCCAGATCAACGTTAATAATCCGGCGGCGGTTGCGATCAAGTAAAACACAAGCTTTGAGGCTTGCAGGTTCGTGCAGGCGCAACGTGCGCATGATGAAATGTGTCGTTAGGCCGGTATCAATGATATCCTCAACCAAAAGGGCGTGCCTCCCCCGCAGAGGCTCGTTGAGATCCTTGGTCAGGCGCACCACACCCTGGGTTTGTTCCGTAGGGCCGTAACGGGCGATAGCCAGAACATCAAAAGCAGCCGGGATGCTAATGGCCCGCAACAAGTCGGCCATAAAAAAAAGCACACCTCTCAGCACCCCAATAACCACCAAATCTTTGCCGGCATAATCACGGCTGATTTCAGCGCCCAGTTGGGCGACCCGCTGTTGAATTTGCTCCTCGCTCAGAAATACTGGTCCTATTTCCCCAGGGCCTGCTGTAAAAGAAGTGCGGTCCACAAAATCTCTCCTCTACAGTAATCGGCACAGTTAACCTTTTTAAGAAGCGGCCTGTTGCCCGATTAACTCATCATCGTTGTCCAACTCATATTTTATCATCATTCGCTTAAAGTCGGATCGGTTCAATAGTTTGATGTTGATGTCTGGGTAAAGTTCCTGCAGCCGGCGCAGCTTGCGATGCTTTTTGGTAATAAGCCGCTGCTCCATGGTCGTTAGCTCGATATACAGGTCTTGCTCCGGCAGATAAAAATCGGGGCTAAACGCTTCGATGACGTTACCCGCGTCATCCTGCCGCAGCACAAAGGTTTTTGGCTCATATTCCCAGGCAATCTGGTAGAAGTCGAGAATACGGGCAAATTCTGCCTCGCTGGGATGAGAAAAAGTCACTTCGGGTCGAGTTGAGACGGTTTCTGTCATAAACCTATTCTATGCTTGCTGAATTCCTGAATTCTGCTCGTCCCTCTGGCTGACGCAATTTGCTTCAAACCAGTCCTGGCTTGTTTGTAGGACCAGGCTGATTGCTTGGGACAAGCCCAGCAAGCCGGTATTGACGGTGAGATGATACAGGCTTGAATCATCTATCTGAACGCCGTAGCTTCGTCGCAAGTAGCGGGCGCGGGTTTTGGCGCTTGCTTCCAGACGGGCACGGGCCGATTGAGCTGAAATATTTTCTTTCTGTTGCAGATGGGCAATGCGCATTTCCAGGGGGGCAACCACACGAATATGGAATACATCGGGCCAACCGTAGAGCGCCATCTGGCCACCCCGGCCGACAATTACCGCCTCTCCCTTGTAAGCCCAGGCCTGGATGATACCTTCCACGTGAGCTTGATAAGCACGCCATTCCTTGGCCGATGCGCGTAAATTAAGTAAGCCCAGCTCATCAATATCCACCAGGGCCATATGTGGGACTCCGGCCGCTGCTGCCGCCCGGTTAATTAAATCGCGCGCGACAAGCTGCCAGCCAAGCTGTTGAGCTACCTGCCAAGCTAATTCATCCCCCCGGCTACCCATTTGCCGGGAAATTGTGATGGCGCTCATCGCCCCGCCTCACTTTTTGAGCAGTCTTTAGGCCGCCCAGAATTGTCGGCTCAAAAATATCTTGTCATAACGATTATACCACGAGTCAGGTTAAAGATAAAAGCGCCAAATTTGCCCCAAGATAGTTTCAGGTCAAGGAAGCTCTTGCTTCATTGGGAAAATATTGGTAATATTAACCCAAAGGAGAGCAACGATGTCGCACTCAAATTTTCCCGTATTGGCCTTAGCAGAGTGGCAGCCTACCCGTGATACTCTGCAAATTTACAGCAAGGTTTTGGGCAAAATCCGGCGGGCCTTAAGTCCTCCCCAGAAACATTGGTGGCACATTAGCCTGCACGTGGTCCCGCAGGGCTTCACCACGACTGCCGTCCCCATCCCTGATGTCGAGGAAGATGCCACGTTTGAGATGGTGTTAGATCTGCAACAGGGGCAGTTGATTATTACAACCAGCCGGGGTGACTCCTGGCGAACTCCCCTGGCGGGCCAGTCGGCCAAAGAGTTCTGTGATATGAGTCTGGCCGCCCTGGCCCGGATGGGCATTGCAGTTGAGATTGAGCGCAGTCTCTTTGCCGACGAGGCTCCCCATGTTTTTGAGGCGGCGGCAGCCAAAAATTATTGCCAGGCAGTTGTCAATATTGACCGGGTGCTGAAGCAATTCAAGGCCGGGCTGCCCGGCGAAACCAGCCCGGTACAGTTGTGGCCCCATCACTTCGATCTGGCCCTGCTCTGGATCTCCGGCCGCAAAGTACCCGGCGTGGACCCGGCTGACGAGGAAAATGCCGACGAGCAGATGAACTTTGGCTTCTCGGCGGGAGATGAAGGGATGCCTGAACCTTACTTTTACATCACTGCCTATCCCTGGCCGGCCGGTATCACCGACGCGCCTTTGCCCGCCGGGGCAGTCTGGTATACAGAAAGTTGGAAAGGGGCGCTGTTGCCGTACGCGTCTTTAGTGGGGGCTGACCACCCGGAGAAAAAATTGTTGGCCTATTTGCGAGCCGCCTATCAGGCCGGTTCAAATTTGATGCGCTGATGGATTTTTACTTTTATGGTCAGTAAAATATACCCCGACGCGCCCCGGGTTGCGGTGGGAGCGGTGGTGACTCATCAAGATAAAGTGCTGCTGGTTTTAAGAGGCCAGCCTCCGGCCAAGGATATGTGGGCTATTCCCGGCGGCAGCGTCAACCTGGGTGAAACGCTCCAGGCTGCCGCCGAACGGGAGGTGCTGGAGGAAACGGGTCTAGAAATCAAAGCCGGTGAAGTGATTTACACCTTTGATGCTATTGTCCGCGATGAGGCCGGCCGGATTCAGTTCCATTATGTGATCCTGGACCTGAAGGCCAAGGCGCTCGATCCCACCCAGCCGTTACAGCCGGCTGACGACGTTTATGACGCCGCCTGGTTCTCCCTGGCCGACCTCGACCGGCCCGACCTGGTTATTTCTGACGCGACCCGCACTTTATTACATGAATTGTTAAACGGATCATGACTGACCCGAACCAGCCCCCCCCTCATCACCGGCTGCGCTTAGTTTTTGCCAAAAAAAAGCAAATCAAATATATCGGCCATTTGGACCTGGTGCTGGCCTGGGAACGCGCCCTGCGCCGGGCCCAGATTCCCCTGGCCTACTCAAAGGGCTTTAACCCCCAGCCCAAAATCCAGATCGCCTCCAGCCTACCCCTGGGCACCACCGGTTCGGCGGAAATTATGGATATTGTCACCACTCAAGCCGTTGAACCCGCCGAAGCATTAGAGTGCATCAGGCCGGCTTTGCCGGAAGGCATCGAACTGCACTCCGTTGAGTCGATCCCGCTCAAAGCGCCCACTCTCCAACATTTGCTGCGCCAAGCTGAATACCGGGTTATAGTAGAAACCGACCTCCCGGCTGAAGCGTTGGCGCGACGGATTGAGGAGCTGCTGAACGCGGAAAAAATTGTGCAGACTCGCCAGCGCAAAAAACAACTCGAAGAGATTGACCTGCGGCTGTGGCTGCACGAGTTAAAACTTGTGTCGGTTGGGGAGGGTGAAGCTTATCTGCACATGCGGCTGACGGCCGGGCAGTTTGGCAATTTGCGACCGGAGGCGGTACTCAAGGCGCTGGGACTGGCCGACAACTGGGCCGAAATTGAGCGGACCCGGCTGATTTTTGAGTTAGAGTAACTGTAATTTTACCGCAGACTGTGAAACGAGCAGAGGTCGCTGAGTTTTTATATAGTTCTTGCTGAACAAATACCAAATGGGTAGAAAATCTGAACCACGAAAGGGCGAAGTTGACAAAAAGGCACGAAAAATTATAGGCGGTGCTGAAAAAAACATTTTTGTGCATTTTTCACTTTCGTGAAGTTCGTGTTTCTAAACCTGCCCCAAAATGAAACGTAACCAAAATTCTTGGCCTGGTTGCGTTTATTTTTTACTTATGCTATAATCTTATGTGAAGTTGTTATGTCATTTTACTAAAAGTATGCTTATAGGAGGGGGTTCACCGTGAAAAGTCATCCTCTGCAATATGTGATCCTTACAGTCTTGGCCATCATCCTTTTGCTGGGCCTGGGCCAGCCTGCACCGGCGAGCGCGCAAGATCAGGGGGATAATGTATCCATTACCACCCCGGCGAATGGCTCGGCTGTGTCCGGCCTGATTACCGTTACCGGCGCGATCACCTTTCCCGATTTCTTGAAGTACGAAATCTTCCTCAAGCCGGACAAGGGCGACATGCTCTGGGTAGCCACGACCTACGCCCCGGTCATCAACGGGAACCTGGCCCGCTTCGACACCCGCACCTACGAGAATGGGTCTTACCAGATGATCATTCGCCAGGTTCACAGCGACAGCAATTACACCGAGGCGGCGGGTCCGACGATCATGATTGACAATGAACTGGGCGCGCCACTGCCCTACCCGGAAGTCGAGCCGAGCTATCTCTACCCAACCGAAAAATATGCCCTGGTGCGCCTGAAAAACTGTTCCGGGGTTGAGCTTGCTTTCGACTATATCAGCCCGCAAGGCTTTCGCAGCGCCGATACGCTCTTACTCAAGCCCAAGGGCCAGGATACGACCTACTGCCCATTTGAAGATTTTGTGCTGATCCCCGGCGAATATCGCGGCAGCGCCACCGGGCAGGGGGAAAAAGCCTATACCTACAGTTTCCAGGCTGAGGTGGGCCGGGTTTACGAACTCATCTACAA
Source organism: Anaerolineales bacterium (assembly GCA_015075185.1). GTDB lineage: Bacteria > Chloroflexota > Anaerolineae > 4572-78 > J111 > DSQQ01. The sequence continues at coordinate 1,229,111 of JABTUW010000002.1, forward strand.
CGGCGAGGGGGCCGGGCGTAACCAATTCATAGTCAATTACGTCCAGGGAGATAAACGGGCCAGCAGCGATACCGGCGGCGGTCAAATCCCCAGTTCGGCGGTGGCCGCAGCACCTACCCAAACCCCTGTTCCGGTCGCAGCGGCGGTAGCTCCGGCCGTGGTGGGTCCGCCCGAAGCTGTGCCGGCAGATCTTCCTGCTGAAAGCAATTCGGTCCTGCCGGTGACAGGCCAGGGAGAAACGTCCGTGCTGCCCTTTTTGCTGATTAGCATGGCTGCTCTCCTGTTTGTCATTGGCGGCGGCATCCTGCTGGTGATGTGGCGGCTCGGCCAGACGGGTTGAGTTTGGTTCAAATATCAACGAGCCGCAGAGTAAAAGACTCTGCGGCTCGTTTTGTGTAGCTGGATGTTTGGGGAGTTCCAGTAAATGACCTGCCAGGTAATGCCGACGCAAAATGCACCACAAATTTAAGGTTCTGCTACTTGACACTGTAATACATCGGTGGGCGGCTTTTAACTGTTTTGACCATTTGTAATGTAGCCAATGATGACTTAGTGTCCACATTGCTGTTCGCAAGGTTTACCATCAAAATCACCATCTATCTCTACATTGGGACAATTCTTAACGTAAAATCGCGCTTCCTCGCAGGTCATTTCACTACAATATCGCTTTCCCTCACATTTATACCCTGAAAAATCTTCTTCAACGCCTTTATAATAAACAAAAAAAGAAACTAAAACCAATACCAAAACTAAAAACACAACCCACAAGCCAAATAAAAACAAATATCCATTCCCACCTTTTTTAGTGCGTGTTTTACCTGGAGTTCTAGTTAAACCTTCAATCCTGGCAGATTTTGCCTGAGCCTTACCATCCTCTCCACGTTCTACTTGAAAGTAGATTATATCTCCTACAACAGGTCTGCGAGGCATATCTTTTAAGGCGGTTATGTGAATAAAAATATCTTCTTCACTAGGTAATATTTTTATAAATCCAAACCCTCTATCATCATTCCATCGTACAAGCTTACCTTTGAATTCCACTAATGGCCCTCTGTTTCTTATCGTATCTGTACTTTCTATTGAGTCAAGCTACTTTTGCTGCCCAACAATGATTCTACTGGCATGCCTCCTAAATTATTCCCTCACAGCGTATCCGAAAACAACATCCCGCCCAAACCAATAATCACTCCCAAATGCAGCAGCCACAGCCCGGCGGTCAAAAAAGCGAGGGCCGGCACAAATTGGGCTATGAAGCTGATAATGACCAAAACCAGGCCGATAATCACCGGCAGTCCTTTGATCATCGCCATTTTGTCAAGCATAGTAGATTCCCTCCGTGTGGTATTTTCTTTATGAAGGACCGCCGACGGCCGACCGCCAATTTTGGCTTAACGGCGGTCGGCGGTCGGCGGTCGTTTTCAGGCGCGATGGGCTTCAAGCTGAAAGGGCTGGACCGTCTCGCGCAGGTGTTCCGGCACGTAAACGACCATCCGCGTCCCCTCGGCCTGGTGGCTCTGATGATTGATAATCGCCTGCTCGTGCAGCAGCGAAACGACATCGCCCCGCTCATAGGGGATCAGCAGCTCCATCGTCCGGTGGTTCGCTTGCAGCACCCCCTCGATGCGGGCGAGCAGCGCCGGCAGGCCCTGCCCGGTTTTGGCGCTGATGCCCAGGCTGTTGGGATACTGGGCCAACTGCTCGATGGCCTCGTCCGGGTCATCCAGCCGATCAATTTTGTTCAAGGCCACCAGCACTGGGGCGCGGGTCGCTCCGATTTCGGCCAGCGTATCGGCGACGGTCGCTGCCTGTTCGGCGGCGTTGCGGTGGGTAATGTCTACCACGTGCAGAATCAAGTCGGCCTCGGTGATCTCTTCCAGGGTGGCGCGAAAGGCGGCGACCAGGTCGGTCGGCAGTTTCTGGATAAAGCCGACGGTATCGCTGAACAGCACTTCCAGGCCGCTGGGCAAGGCGACGCGGCGCGTGGTCGGGTCGAGCGTGGCGAAAAGCTGGTCGGCGGCGTAGACATCGGCCTGAGACAGGGCATTGAGCAGGGTGCTTTTGCCGGCATTGGTGTAGCCGACAATCGCCACCACCGGGATACCGGCTCGCTGCCGCTGTTTGCGATGGCGGGCGCGATGCGCGCGCACCTTTTCCAATTCCTCTTTGAGATGGGCAATGCGCTGGCTGATTTCGCGGCGGTCCACTTCAAGCTGGGTTTCGCCTGGACCGCGCACGCCTACGCCGCCGCTGGCGCCCCCGGCACGTCCACCGGCCTGGCGGGCCAGGTGGGTCCACATGCGGGTCAGCCGGGGCAGCCGGTACTCATATTGGGCCAATTCGACCTGCAGTTGGCCTTCGCGGGTATGGGCATGGCGGGCAAAAATGTCCAGGATCAGGGCCGTCCGGTCCACGACCTTGACGTTAAGCTGTTTCTCCAGCTCGCGCTGCTGGCGGGGACTCAGCTCGTCGTCAAAAAGAAAAACATCAATCCCCAATTCATCACGGTAGCCCTGCAACTCTTCAATTTTACCGCTGCCAATTAAGGTGCCTGGATTAATCGCCTCCAAACGCTGATAGGTTCCGCCTTCAACTTCAAGGCCGGCGGTATCGGCCAGGGCGGCCAATTCCTCCAGCGAGTCTTCGACATCGAAGCTGATCTGCCCATTTTTGGGCCGTTTTAATTCAACCCCTACCAGAAAAGCATGTTCGGTCAGGGGTTTGATGGTGATAAATTTGTCTGTTTTTTGTGTAGAAATAGGCCTAACTCCTTGAAAATAGTAGACAGTAGACGGTAGACAGCCCATAGGGGGCCTTCGGCTCTAGACAGGGGAATTACATGCCCTGCAACTCTGCTACCTTGCTACCTTTCTTGGTGGTGTGCCACAGGTTCGTGAATACTTTAAACATGATACACTCAATCGGGATGACAGGCAACCCTTTTTCAGTTAGCGTAAGGTGACATCCCCGGCGAAAATCGTTAGTGTTGAGCCATCAGCCTGGGTTAGGAGCATGGCTCCATTTTCATCCACTCCGGCCAGAATGCCTTCGTGCCGCTGCGATTCTTCGAGAACTTTCACCGTGACCGATTGCCCAATCCCGACAAGCCGTTCCTGCCATTCGGGGTGCGGCAGTTCGCCCCGGCGCAGGGCCTCGTAGCGCTGCTCGACATTGAACAGGAAACTCTGCAAAATTGGCAGGCGCAGGCCGCCGGTATCGCGGCCCGTAATCATCGAGAGGCTGGTTGCCACCTGGGCCAGCGGCGGCCCGCCGCTGCCGGGGCGGCCCGGCCGGTCGGGTTCGGTTTCGGTCTGCCGGCTAAAATCCACATTAACGTTGAGGCCAATCCCAATGACGGCCCAGTTGAGCACATCTCCTTCAATATCCAATTCCGTCAGAATACCGGCCAGTTTTTTGCCGTCAATCCAAACCAGATCATTGGGCCATTTGAGACCGGCAGACAACTCGGTGTGCAGTTCAATGGCGTCGGCCAGGGCCAGCGCGCAGAGCATGGTCAGGCGTTGGGCTTGATGCGGAGCAACCAGGCCGGCAGGTCGAAAGAGAAGGGACAGCAGCAGGCTGGAACCGGCCGGGGCATGCCAGCTTCGCTCCATACGGCCGCGTCCTACCAACTGTTCATCGGTCAGGTAGAGCATGCCTTCGGGCGCGCCCCAGCGAGCTAATCGCTTGAGTTCTGTATTGGTGGAGCCAGTTTGCTCCGTGTAAATCACATTTTGGCCAAAAACGAAAGTGGGCAAGCGGTGGCGGACCAGGTCACCACTCAATCGAGACATAACACCCCCTTGTTTGAACTTAACTGACGGTTATGATAGCCCTGCCCCCCCAATTTGCAAATTCGCTTGTTGGGTCTCTCTTTGGTAAAATAACGGATAGGAAGATGACGAGGCGAAGTGTTGTGATGAACCTTCGCCTCATCGTTTCTGTGCTACTCTGCCATATACCGCTTTATTCATCGGGAGCAAATTTATGACTGTAGGAAGATTATATACACCCTGGCGTATGAAGTATGTTACTACGACCCAAGTTGAAGTGGAGGGTTGTATTTTTTGTGCCAAATGTAATGACCAGCACGAGCGCGACCGTGAAAATTTTTTGGTTTATCGCGGCCAATCCGTTTTTGCGATGCTCAATATTTACCCCTACAATACCGGGCACTTGATGATTTTGCCCTATCATCACGTGGCCACGCTGGCCGAAATGTCTGTGGAGATGCAGGTTGAACTGATTACCCTAACCACTTACTTTACTGAGTTGCTGACCGAGTTGATGCAGCCCGATGGCTTCAACATTGGCATCAATATTGGTCGGGCTGCCGGGGCGGGGATAGACAGTCATTTGCATGTCCACATTGTCCCAAGGTGGAGCGGCGACAGCAACTTTATGCCGGTTATCGGCGAGACACGCGTCCTGCCGGAAGAGTTAAACGGCACTTACGACAGAATTGTGAAACTGCTCAACGAGCGGCCGCCGACCGCTGATAGTGGCTGGCCGCACTAGCCCAGGGACAGGTAAAAAGAGTGGCATTTGACCGAAGAACGACGCTAAAAACCAAAACTTTCCATAAAGGAGATGTCCCTATGTACCAAACGTATAACCTCTCGCATACTGAAGCCTTAAAAATTATTACCACGATCCAGGCAGAATTGGAGAAGCAAAACAAAGCGGCGGCTATCGCCGTAGCCGACTCGCACGGCGAGCTAATTGCTTTTCTGCGCCTGGATGGCTGCAAACTGCCTTCGCTGAACATTGCCATCAATAAGGCTTTCACGGCTGCGCGTGAGGCGGCGGAAAGTAAAGTCGTCGGCCAGCGGTCGCGTGAAGAGGGCTTTCCGATGACCAACTTCGGCGATTTGCGCTACACCGCCTGGGGCGGCGGCGTACCGATTACTTACCAGGGCCAGGTGATTGGCGCTGTTGGCGTCAGCGGCATCCCGGAAGCGGAAGACATGGCCATGGCCAAGTTAGGCGTCCAGGCTTTTGAGCAGATGGTGAGCGGGCAGTAGAGTGGTAGACGGTAGACAGTAGACGGTAGGCAGGGGTTAAATTTGGGGAGTGAGACTTGCCTTGCTCCTTCGCCAATAGCCCTCTCCCCCAACCCCTCTCCCAGTGGGAGAGGGGAGTCGCGCCAGCGACGGGGTGAGGGCCTTTCGTCACTAATGGGGTGTCACAGGTTCGTGAACACTCCTAATAAAATCGCTCTACCGTCCATCCCCTGGCGGCGGCGATTTTAGCCAGTTTGCGAGAAGGGTTGACCGGAACCGGGTGGGCTACCATTTCGAGCAGCGGCAAATCGGATGAGCTGTCAGTGTAAAAGTAGCTGAGCGGCGGCGGAAAGGTCAAGTTATTTTTGAGCGCCCACTGCTCGGCCCAATAGACTTTGCCGGGACCGTAACACAACGGGCCGGCCAGCGCGCCGGTATAACGACCATTTTCTACGGCCAGGCGGGTGCAGAGGTAATCTTGCCCCAAACCCAGATGTTCAGCCACCGGTTTGACAATCTCTTCAATCGAGGCTGACAGGATGACGACCCGGTGCCCCTGGCTCCGGTGCCAATTAATCTTGGCCTGACCTGCTGCGGTTAGGCGCGGCAAAAGGCGGCGCGGAATCCATTCGCTAAAAAATTGGGCGGTTTCGCTGGGGCCGTGCCGGCCAATATGAGTAATGAGCCGGCCATGCGCCTGGCCGAAATCGAGCCGCTTCAATTGGTAGTTAAGAAAAGTGTGGCTCACCACCCACCACGGAACACGTCGTTGCCTCAGCGCCTCTCTAATGTAAAGCAGCCCGGAACTGGCGTTAAGGAGGGTGTAATCTAGATCAAAAAAGGCGACAGTAGTCATCTGGATCGCTTCCTGGAAATAAAAGAGATTATAGCCAAATTCATTTATAAATAAAAGGTCGTCTTTGTACAAGTGAAGACGACCTTTTGCTCATATAAATACGACTAACGCAGTTGAACTGTGTTGAAGAAAAAATCACCGCAGAGACGCCGAGAACGCAGAGAAATTTTATAAAAACTCAGCGAACTCTGCGTCTCTGCGGTAAAATTTTGGCCTTAGATGTTCGAACTGCGTAACTCATAATAAAAATGACACCAAACCTCTACTTGACGACCCTGATTGTATCCGCCACCAGCACATTATTGGTCCGCAGGAACCCGGTCACTTCAACCTCGTTACCCTCCTGGGGTTGCCCCTCCAGGGTTACATCGGCCGGCAGAAAGACAGTTTCTCCGGCAATAATCCACAAATTACCCCCTTTTGTTTCCAGGATCCCCTTAAACTGGACCGCCGCGGCTCGATTTTGCTCGATCAGTTGCTCTATTTCATCCAAACGGCGCTGGTTGAATTCCTCGATCAGGACCTCATGGCGACCGGCATCAAAGGTTAGCCCAAGTTGAACATTCTCCGAGAGCCGTTTGAGACTATACAGCAAATCGCTGGGAAGGGTATCTCTGGCGGCATAGCTTAGGAGCAAGAGAGTCATTACCAGGGTCAAGATAATGGTAAGGGTAATCGTTACCAGGTCATTTAAAACCGCCCGGCGCGTCATCCGCCTGCGGATGATGCTGAAAATTGCCTGGACTTTTTCATTTAGCGAGGGGGAGGGAGCGGCAGGCAGACTGGCAACTTGCTTCATATACTCGGCCCGCAGGGCAGACTTGCGCTCCTCCGGCACGAGGGTAGGGTTGGGATCAGCTAAAATAGTAGCTGCAAAAAGCAGCGGGCGCAGTTCGGCGGCGTACTCCGGGGTCTCGGCCAAAATGTCTTCGATGGGAACGCCGGCCTGCAAAGCAGAAATGCTCTCATCGAGGATAGACTCAAAGCTATCCCTCATGATCCACCTCCTGCGGCATAAAGCGGGCCAGCGAAGCCAGAGCGCGATGCTGCAACGCCTTCACCGATCCTACCGATTTGTCGAGCAGGAGGGCGGTTTCAGCCAAACTTAACCCCTGGCCAAAGCGCAGCGCGACCACATGCTGCTGCTCTTCGGTGAGCTGCAGCAGCGCTTTTTTCAGAACCGGGGCCAGGTGCGCCAGATAGGCCTGGTCGGTTAAAGAAACGTCATCGGCCAGAAGATCATCATCGAGGGGCACAGTCCGGTACTTTTCCTTGATGTAATCGGCAGCCAGGTTGCGGGCCACGCTGTACAACCACCCGGAGAGGGAGACTCGGGGCGGCTTGTTAGCTTTCAGCGTATCAACCAGGGCTAAAAAAACCTCGCCTGTTAAATCGGCAGCCACATCCGGCTCACCCAAACGATAGGTGAGATAGCGATAGATTTGATCAAAATAGCGATCATACACGTCGGCCAAAGCTTGCTGGTCTTGCCGTTGGATGCGCGCCAGCAGGGAGTCCTCAGGGATCACCAGCCAGTTCCTTTCGTGGTTGCCGTCACGCTCTTAATATACACGTCTTTCATAAGCCAAAAAGGATTCGGGATAACCAGTAGGACAAGCTTTAGCTTGTCCCATCACGGACAAACTCAAGTTTGTCCTACAAAGGCTCAAACCAGCGCCCTGCCCCCATCTACCAAATAGACGGCCCCGGTGACGAAGTCACTCTCGGCCAGAAAGACAACAGTACGGGCGACATCTTCCGGCGTGCCAATGCGTTTGAGCAGTGAGTTTTCAACCGCCCACTGAACTTTAGCCTCATCGGCGTTATCCGGCAGGAGAACCGTGCCGGGAGCAATAGCATTGACCCGCACATGCGGAGCCAGTTCGGCGGCCATGACCCGGGTTAGAGCGACCAGTCCGGCCTTGCTGGCCGAGTGGTGGGCATAGCCGGCCCAGGTCTGGTAGGCCGACAAATCGGTAATATTGACAATCAGCCCTCCTTTTTGCCGCAGCATATGAGGCGCAACCGCCTGACTCATCAAAAAGGGGCCGGTCAGGTTGATGTCCAGCGCCGACCGCCACGTCTGCTCGCTGATTTCCAGAAAGGGCGCTTTTAACCAGACCGAAGCGTTGTTCACCAGCAGGTCAATCCGCCCAAAATGCTCGACAGCAGCGGTCACAACGCGGGCCGGGTCGCCGGGAGTCTGCACGTTCATCGGCAACGCCAGCACTTCGACCCCCTTCGCCTGAATCTCGGCAGCAGTTTTCTGATAAGGTTCAGCCTCGCTCAGGTAGGTCATAACGATGTGGCAGCCTTGCTCGGCCAGGGTCAAGGCGATGACCCGACCCACCCGTACCGCGCAGCCGGTAACGAGAGCTACTTTGTCTTTGAGTTCCATATTCTTTCAAAGGCTAAGGCTGAGGCAAAGGCTAAGATTTTGCTTCGCCTCAGCCTCAGCCTTAGCCTCCCTCCATCAATCTTGCCAACACTTCCCGCAGGACCCCAATCGCCCGCAAATATTCATTCAAGTCAATGTGCTCCTCAGGAGTATGATCCAAACTGCTGTCGCCGGGGCCATAAGCGACTACCGGCGTATCGGGCCAGTGCGGGGCGACGACGTTCATATCGGCTGTGCCGGTTTTGACGACGAAGCGCGGCTCGCCGCCGCCGGCGCGGATGGCCCGCAAAAAAGTGCGGACCAGCGGATTCGATTTGTCGCCTTTGTAGGCGGGTTCGCCCCCGGAAAATTGCAGGTGGGCGCTTGTGCCTGCCGGCAGGGTCTGGACCACTTGGCCTAACTGCTGCTCCAACTCGGCCAGACCCAGGCCGACCGGCAGCCGGAAACCCAGACTTAGATGGACCACGCCAAACGCGCCTTCATCCCGGCTGGCAATGTGCCGCAGCGAGGGGTCGAGCCGGTTGAAGGGCGTGTCAGCCTGCCGCTCCTCGTTGACCTGAGCGCAGAACTGCTCTACCTGCCGCCACAGGTCAACCGCCTGCTCTGCCGGCAAACGCCCCTCCCCCGCCGAATGGCTGAAGGGAACGCGTAAGACCACATCCAGCAGCAGCCGGCCCTTGTAGCCGAGCGTGACTCGATCCCAGTGGCTTGGTTCGCCGATGACGCAGAAGAAGGGCGGTTGGAGGGTTGGAAGGTTGGAAGGTTGGATAGTGTCTCTCCCTCGCTCCCCTGCTCCCTCGCCCCCCTGCTCTTGTCCCTGGAGTCTTTCACTTAAAATTAACCGCGCACCCTTGCTCGTCGCGCCCTCTTCCTCCACCGCCCCGACGACTGTCACTCGCCAACCGGACGGCACATCCACCCCGCTTGCAGCGGCGGCAAAGGTGCAGAGCGGCCCTTTGGCGTCCACTGTGCCGCGTCCGTAAAGGAGATCGCCTTCGTGGCGAACGGGCACTTCGCCGGGGAAGGTGTCAATGTGGCCCAGCAGCAAAATTTCTTTTGGCCCGTCGCCTTTAACGCCGACGGCGTTGCCGGCTTCGTCAACGCAGGCAGTCAGGCCATGCTCATTCATCCAGCCGACCAGGTAGGCCGAGGCGACGGCTTCCTCTTCCGAGGGAGAGGGGATAGAGACGAGGTTGGTCAGAAGATCAATCGCTTCATCATTCATGGCTTACCTGCGTTGTTTGGTAATAAGCTCTACGCCGCTTTGAGGCGCTGTTCAGGCTGTGGCGACTTCTTGTGCCAGGTGTTTCATCTCAGTTATGATTTCCTCAATCTTGAGCTGGTGAAAAAATTCAGTCAGTTCATCAACATCGTCGTAAAGGAACAGCTTTTGCGAAATCCCTTGCAGTGTTTCCGAAATATCGGAGCCTTTTCGGGCAATCGTGACAAGCGGGATGTCTTTGGCGTAGGCATAGCCGGCCTCGATACCCAGACCGACCCCTTTTTCCGTCAATTCGATCAGGACGACATCGCTGGCTTCGATTGCGGCGAAGCTCCTCCGCATTAATTCTGTGGGGGTGAAATGGACCTGCCCCCATTGTTCGACATCACGGGCAATGCAGATGGTCTCAAACCCTTGCTGCTCCAGTATACTCGAAATTGTCTCAATCTGCTTCCGGTTTTGCTGATTGGGGTGATATTTGATAGCTAGATAAATCTTCATAAACTCAGAGGTTACGCAGTTGACAAGTGATGACTTGAATATCAGCCACGAATTTCACGAATTGGCCCAAAAAAATTGTAGAACTGGTGTAAATCTGTGTAATTCGCGGCAAAAAATTTAAACTCAAAACTATTTGAGGACTTCGCCAATCGTGCTGACCACTTTTTCCAAATCCGCCTGTTCGATCACCAGCGGCGGCAGCAGGCGCAGGACATTCAGCCCGGCAGGCAGCGCCCAGACGCCGCGCTCCATCAACTGCTGCAAGACCGGGGTAACTTTGCCTTTCAGTTCGACCCCCACCATCAGCCCCAGGCCACGCACTTCCCGCACCTGGCTGGAGTGAAGTCCGCGCAATTCACTCAACAGCCACAGCCCTAGGGTTTCGGCCCGTTCCACCAGACGCTCTTCGGCCATCACTTCGATCACCGCCCGGCTGGCGGCGCAGACCAGCGGCCCACCCCCAAAGGTGCTGCCGTGCGTGCCGGACTCGAACAACCCCAAGCGCCTGGGCCAGGCGGTCACACCTAGCGGCAGGCCGCCGCCGATGGATTTGCCGAGTGTTACGATATCGGGTGAAAGTTTGTGGTGCTCGCAGGCCAGCCAGCGCCCGGTCCGGCCCACGCCAGTCTGGATTTCGTCTACGATCAGCAGCGCTCCCCGTTCGTTACACAGGCGACGCAGCCCCTGGAAATAGTCCGTCTCGCCAGGATAGACCCCGCCCTCACCCTGGACAATTTCGACGATAACACTGGCGGTATCGTTGCCAATCGCTGCGGCTGCTGCGTCGAGATTGTTGTAGGGTATATGGGTGACGCCGGGCAGCAGCGGCTCAAAGGGGTCGCGGTATTTTTTGTTAGCCGTAACGCTCAGCGCGCCCATGGTCCGCCCGTGAAAGCCGCGGCCGGCGGCCACAAATCCTTTTCGGCCGGTCCGGAAGCGGGCAAACTTGAGGGCAGCTTCGTTGGCCTCCGCCCCGGAATTGGATGGGTGAATGGCGCAGTCAGCCCAGCCGAGACTGTTTTGGAAGATGGCCGCCATGTCCGCCAGCCACAGCGCTCGTTGATCATTAAAGGACGACTCCTGTGACGCCACCAGCGTTTCGGCCTGCTTCTGAATGGCTGCTGTCACCACCGGATGGCAGTGCCCGACATTAGCCCAGCCCTGTGCCGCCGCGCAGTCAATGTACTCTTTGCCCTGGCTGTCCCACAACCGCGCGCCCTTAGCCCGGACCAGAGCGACCGGCCGGCGGCCCACCGCGCCGGAGTGGTGGATTAATTCCAATTGAGAGATTTGTTCGTAGTTCATCCGCCAATCACCGTCCCTTCACCCGCCAGCGCCCGGCGCACCGGCTGCTCGACCCGGCCATCAGCGAAAATCACCCGGCCAATGCCCTGCGCCAGCGCCTCCTGCGCCCCCATCACTTTTTTCTTCATCCGGTCTTCGGCCACGTCCATGAATTGGTCAATTTTAGCCGCCGGGATGTGGCGGATCAAGCTCGACTCGTCCGGGAATTTTCCAGCAGCCCCGGCACATTGGAGGATAACCAGCGCCTCGGCCTGGAAGGCAGCGGCAGTAGCGGCGGCGGCCCGGTCGCCGTCCACGTTTATCGCCTCACCGTCAAAACTGGCGGCGGGCGGCGTCAGCACGGGCAGCGTTCCCGCATCCAGGAGCGTTTGCAGCAGGCCCGTATTGACCTTTTCCACCTTGCCGGTGTAATCATCCCGGATGACCAGCCGGCGGCCGTCCTGGATGACCTTGATCGCGTCTTTGCGCGGCCCCTCCCAGATGCGGCCGTCCAGCCCGCTCAGGCCCACCGCATTGACCCCGCGCCGTTGCAGCTTCTCGACCAGCCCCTTGTTCATCTGGCCGCAGTAAACCATCTCAAAAATTTCCAGCGTCCGCCGGTCGGTGCGGCGGGAGGTAAAACCGCTGACCGAGGTGACAAACTGCGGCGGGTGGCCCAACTGCTCGGCGACTTTGTTGGTCAGCGCCGAGCCGCCATGCACAATAATAAGCGGCTGTCCTTCTTTGACCAGAGCAGCAATGTCGTCGGCAATGAAATCGTAGTTGATCCCCTTACTACCGCCAATTTTTAGAATGATCATAGATACCTCTTATGATTTACGATTTCTTTGTTTGAGACGAAGCGTTTTGATAGAGGAGACAGTCATTGCGATGATTTCATCAGCTTCGGTCATAAGCTCTTTGAGACGAACTTAGGGAATAATTTCCGCTTCAACTAAGAGTTCCAGCCAGTATAGAGTTTCGTCTGCTTCTTCCTCGACCACCTTGAGTTTATTGATAATATATGGTAAATCCAAAATCGTAAATGCTCAAGGTCGGCTATTCCGCTCCCAAAACACGCCGCCGGCATAGCCCTGAATAGACGGGTCGGCTTTGGCCATTTCCAGCCGCTTTTCGGCCAGGCAGCAGTAGGGTTCGTCAATTTCAATGCCGACATACCGCCGGACCAATTTTTTGGCGACAACAGAAGTTGTACCCGAACCCAGAAACGGGTCAAGTATAACCTCGCCGGGATGGGAACTGGCCAGGATAATTTTGGCTAATAATTTTTCTGGCTTCTGGGTGGGGTGGTCGGTATTTTCCGGCATGGACCAGAAGGGCACGGTCAAATCGGTCCACAGGTTGGAAGGGTGGGTCAGGCGGAAGCGCCCTGTGTCGGTTTCCTCCCAATCTTTGGGAGCGCCAGCCTCCGTGTAAGGAGCGATGACCTGCCGCCGCAGTTTGACCGCTTCGACGTTGAAGGTGTACTGGTTGGATACCGTACAGAACCAGATGTCTTCGGCAGCGTTTTTCCAATTGGTCTGTGCCCCGCGCCCTTTTTCCCGCTCCCAGGTAATACGGTTGCGCACGATAAAATATTTTTGGGCTGCACGATGAATCGCCGCCGAGGACTGCCAATCGCCGCAAATATAAACCGAGGCCGTGGGTTTGAGTGTTTTGACCAGGGGCGCCAGCCATGAGTCTAGCCAAGTTTCGTACTCGGCTAGAGACATCTGGCTAAAACTGCGCCCGTTGAACGATTTGCTCAGGTTGTAGGGCGGGTCAACAAAGAGCAGGTCAACAAATTGCCGGGGCAAAAAGTCCACAATCTCTTGGAGATTCTGGCAGACGGTTCGGTCAAGGATGGCTTCAACCGAGACTGGGCCGGCCAGCCGCACCAAGCGAGTCTGGTAGTCAGCTCTTTCAGCGTCGGTTAAGGTTATGGTGCGATTGCGCGGGGCGCGTATTTTTTCAGACAAGTCTCGCTGCCGGTTCTTGATGGAATCTGGCTTGAATTAAACAATAGACAATTCAGGAAGGCAAATTGGGGATTACTCTGATTTTTCTTCCGGCGGTTTGACAGCTTTAAAACTGCGGTAGAGCAGCAGGTCATAGAGTATTTTCAGGCCGCCGGCCAGAAAGAAGGGCAGGTTGAACAGGGACGCGCCGAGCAGCGCCCCGGTCAGCACCGGCGCGGCAGCAACGGCGGCCGTGCGAGCGATGGTCGTTGCACCGGCGGCCGCCGAACGCTCGCTGGGGTCAACGACGGCCATAATGTATGATTGGCGGGTGGGCACGTCCATCTGCGAGATGCTGAAGCGGGCCAGCAGGACAGCCACGGCGAGCGGCAAACTGGGCATCAGCGGCACCAGCATCAAGAGAACGTTTGAGGGGATATGGGTCCAGACCATCGTGTTGACCAGCCCGATCCGGCGGGCCACCCGCGCCGCCGCCAGCGCCGACAGCCCGGCCAGGATATTAGCGCCAAAAAAGATGCCGCCCAACCCGGCCGGCTCGACCCCAAAACGCAGATGCAGCCAGTAAGCAATCAGGCTTTGCACTACCAGGCCGCCGGCAAAGGCATCGAGCATAAAGAGAGCCGCCAATCTGAGCACGATGGCGCGGGAGCGGTGCAGGCCAAAATGGAGCAAGGGGGCACCCCCGTGAACTCTGCCGAGCGAAGCCCGGCGAGGGGGTAGGTAGGAGCGGGGGAGCAGGGGAGATAGTTGCCCCCTTGTATCTACCTCGGCGGCGGGGGAGAGCCGGGTGAACAGCACCCCTAAAATAATCCCAAGCAAAGCATAGCCGACAACCACCACGCGGTAGCTCTCCAGGGGCGAGTGGCCCCAGTTTTGCAAGGATTGGGCTAGGCCGCCGCCGGCTAAAGCCCCCAGCGCCGTCGAAAAGGAGCCGGTCAAATTGTACCAGGCAAAAATCTGGGTGCGGTGATCATCGGGCGCGGTTTGGGGCAGGATGGCCTGCTCAATGGATAAAAACGGCCCCACTTCGGCCCCGCTGGGACTGAGCGTGCCGATGATGGCTGCCAGGGTTAGCCAGAAAAGATGGCCGGTCAGGGCAAAAACCAGCCCGGCCCCGACCATCAGGCCCGCGCCCAGGAGCAGCATGCGCCGCCGTCCCATGCGGTCAGCCACGCCGGTAATCGCCAACGAAATCACCGCATCGCCGGCCAGGGTCCAGGTCAGCAGCCAGCCGATTTGCACATTGTTGAGGCCAAGTTGGGCCAGGTAAAGCGCCAGCACAACCGATAGGAAGCCATAAGCGAACAGGCGGATGATACGTGTCCCCAAGAGGAGACGTCCATCCTGAGAAAGCGCCTGTAGCGCCCGGATTTCGGAGAGTTGGACCTGCATGATGGCTTAATTCTGGCTAGAGGGTGAGTCTTTTAGGAGAGTACTTCCGGCGAATATCTCGACTCCGCCTCAGTTATTGTTCCCATTAACCGCTCGACGTGGGTCAGGATAAGTGCTCTGGCTGCGGCCAAATTTTGGCTGGGCGGTGGCACGTCATCCCACTGTTCCACGACTATCCCAGGCGAGAGCAGATGGCCCACCTCACAGCCAAGCGAGATGACCCGCCACGCTTGAGCCAGTTCCTCAGAAGTGATGAGGCGGGGAACAAACCCGGTCACATCAATATCCTCGGCTTGTAATAACTCGGCCACGGCGGGTGAAATGGCTGCGTCCGGTTCAGTACCGGCAAAGGCAGCCACGACATCAAGTCGGCGCTGGTCGGCCAGCCGCTGGAAATAAGCGGCAGCCATCACACTTTTAGCCGCGCTGTGTGGACACAAAAATAGAACAGTCCGGGTCATGGGTCTCTCTACCCCCTAATCAGCAGATAATAGAGGAGTCCAGCGACGGCACTCCCGGCCAGAGTCAAAAGCATGCCGCTTTTGTAACGAAAAATGGCCATAAAAGCGCCAACAGCGATTGCCAACGCTGCAAGATCGAGGCTTGACCAAACCGGGATCTGGAGATAGAGTGCTCCCCCACTGAGCCTCGCTGACCTGGCCAAAAAGCGTGTGCAGCGAAAACCAGACGGCCAGGTTAAGAATCACTCCGACCACAGCCGCGGTAACAGCAGAGAGAGTGGTGCTTAACGATTTGTTGCCGCGCAGGTATTCGATGTAGGGCGCGCCCAGAAAAATCCAGACGAAACAGGGGACAAAGGTAACCCAGGTGGTGATGGCTGAGCCGAGCAGACCGGCGAGCATGGGGCTGAACGGGCCGGGGTGGCGATAAGCGGCCATAAAACCGACAAACTGCAAAACCATAATTAGAGGACCCGGAGTCGTCTCGGCCATGCCCAGGCCGTCTAACATTTCGCGGGGAGTCAACCAGCCAAAGTGTTCAACCGCCTGTTGGGCCACATAAACCAGTACCGCGTACGCACCCCCGAAGGTCATCATGGCGGCTTGGCTAAAGAATGTTCCCAGGGTCAGGAAAACGGTATCACGACCCAGTAAAGCAGCCAGGATAAGCAGCGGGCCAAACCAAAGAGTCAGACCAATGGCGATGACCTTACTGGCTTGGCGAAGCGAGGGCCGGGTATGGGCCAGGGCGCTGTCAGCAATGACTGGTTTCCTGGCGGACGTGTCTCCGGGATGAGGTTGATGTTCTTTGATGATATAAAATTTTTTCGGACAGGCTTTGCCGCCCAGATAACCGGCCAGCCCGGCGAATAGGATAATCAAAGGGAAAGGCACATCAAAGAAAAAGATGGCGACGAAAGCCAGCGCCGCCAATCCGATCATGGCTTCGTTTTTGGGCGCCCGCCTGCCAATACGGATGACCGCCTCGATCACCAGGGCCATCACCGCCGGTTTTAATCCGAAAAAGAGCGCCTGCACAAAAATGGTTTGTTGGAAACCGGCGTAGATGATACTCAGGGCCAGAATGCTGAAAAAGCCCGGCAGGACAAACAATGTCCCGGCCATTACACCGCCCAGGCTTTTATGTAATAACCAGCCAATGTACACGGCCAGTTGCTGCGCCTCGGGGCCGGGAAGCAGCATGCAGTAGTTGAGGGCATGTAAAAAGCGGTTCTCGCTCACCCAGCGTTTTTCCTCCACCAGGATGCGATGCATCACCGCAATTTGCCCGGCCGGGCCGCCAAAACTGTAAGCCGCCACCTTAAGCCACACCCAAAACGCCTCGCCAAAGCTGACGCCGTGGGTGAGTTGTCGTGTCTCAACCGAGGGCAACCTTTGCACTTGTTCCATAATCCCCCTTATCGAAAAGCACAGATAATCTCTAAGCTTTAAATTGTCCGTCGGGCTTACCCTGCCGGATCATCTCCTGGCAGTAGGCGTACAGCGCCTCGTAGACAATCCACTCGGCGGCATTGACCGCGTGGTCATCCGGGTAGTCCAAATGACGAAAGCCCTCGGCAATGGCCTCCAGACCCGGCCCTTCCGGCTGCTGCCAGAGAGTGTTATCCGTATCCGCCCCGTTGACGATTTTGCCCAGCAAAACCAGCGCCGGCTCGCCGGTCAGTTTGTACTTTTTGAGAATGGCTTCAAAGGAGCACTCTGAGCCGTGATGCCCCAACTCGACGCCGGTCACATCATAAGGAGTCGCCCCCTCACGCTCGGCGATAGCCAGCACCTCGGTAGCTGGAACAAAGAGAAATTCGGCCTGCGGGTCAACAAACTTTTTGATCAGCCAGGGGCAGGCGACTCGATCTACTTTCACCTTTTCACGTGTAATCCACTTCATTGTTACCCCCCTTTCTTGGAAAACATGGTATAAAGCCCCTCAAACAAGGCCAAGCCATGCGCTTCCAACTCTGCATCACTGAAAGCGGCAATCAGCCAGCCTTTGAGGATGGCATCAACGCCGGCTAACTCAGGGTGAGTGTACTGCCCGTCGCGCAAGTCTATCTCGTGGACAATCTCAGCCATCGTTTGCAGCCCAGGCTCAACCAACTGAAAGGCTCGCACCATTGTTTCAAAGGTGCAGAACTGGCCTTGATGTCCAAAGTGGGCGTTGCTCATGTCAAAGGAAATCTCACCCGGTTCCGGCTCCAGAGCATAACGAATGACTGCATTGGGGTTGATAAAACGGCGAATCAGCCAGGCGCATGCTAACCGGTCAACGTGAGGGCGCGGTCGCGTGACCCAGCGTTTGTTTTGGTACTCGGCCACGGCAGCGGTAGGCACATCAACCACTGTCCTTTGATTGGCCACGAGACTTTGTTGCAAGGCGGCCAACCTGGCGGCGATGCGCTCGCCGGTGGGGGAACTAAAGTAATCTACCCGCTTGATGTCGGCGTGACGGCGGCGCAACTTGTCGAGACTATCCTGAAAATTGGCCCGTTCTTCGTCGGTCAAGGTATTTGCCGCTTGCTCCAGGGCGACGAGTTGGGTCTCGATTTCACCGTATTCCTCAGCCCGCGCTTGCTGAAAGCGTTCGATCAACTGGGCGTCGGTCAACCCGTCAAACTGCTCCACTCGCATCACCAGTGCCTCCCCCTGCGCCTGCCGAATTTCCTGGGCCAGCCATTGAAGCGCCTCGATGCACTCCTCCTCTGCCGGCAAGATGTGAACCCCGCCGGTAGGCGAGACAGCCCCCAACCGGCGCAGCCGCCGCCACAGGGCCACCCGCGGGCTTGACCGCGGCGTAGAGGGCAACGAATAGGTTAAAACGGTCCAGGGCATGATTACCTCAGAAATAATGTAACATATATTTCTAATAATTGCAATAGTTGTTACATTAAAATCTACTCAAACTATGGTCTTTAAAAGCAAGAACCCGACTTTTTCAAAAAGCCGGGTTTCTAAATTGCCTGGATTAAGAATTCAGCGCGTTGGTTGTTTCGGTACTTGTCCTCAAATCGGGTGCAGTCCCGGAAATTCCAATCCGGTTGTTTCCGGCCAGCCGAGCATGACATTCATGGCCTGCACCGCGCTGCCGGCGGCGCCCTTCATCAGGTTGTCCAGGGCCGCAATCACTACGACCCGGTTGGCCCCCTCTTCGACTTCAAAGCCGACGTCACAAAAATTAGTCCCGGCCAGCAGCTTCGGCTCCGGGTAGCGAAAGATGCCGCTCTTCTGCTTGACCAGACGGATGAACGGCTCTTGTTTGTATGCTTGCCGGTAGACTTTCCACACGTCTTTCTCCTCCAGCTTTTGGTTCAGCAGGCAGTGAGCCGTCACCAGCGCCCCGCGAATCAGTTCAACCGAGGTGACGGACATATACAGCTCAAAATCGTGACCCAGGGCTTGCCGCACTTCGGCCTGGTGGCGATGACCGGTCGGCTTAAAGGAACGGACCGCGCCGCTGCGCTCCGGGTGATGGGAACCCTCGTTGGGCCGCGCCCCGCCTTCCGACGAGCCGACCTTGACGTCGGCCACCACCCGGCCGCCGGCCAGCAGCCCGGCGTCGGCCAGGGGGGCCAGGGCCAAATTGGTCACGGTAGCGTTGCAGCCCACGCCGCTGACATACTTGGCTGCCGCTAATTCGGCTCGATGCCGCTCCGGCAGGCCGTAGACAAATTTACCCAGCCAGGCCGGGTTAGAATGCGGCTCGCCGTACCACTGTTCATAAACGGCGGGGTCACGCAGGCGAAAATCGGCGGAGGTGTCAACGATGCGCTCGGCCAGGCCAGCCCAGCACTCGATCTGTTGGGCCGACTCGCCGTGGGGCTGAGCTAAAAAAAGCAAATCGCAGGGTTCCAGGGCTTCGGGGTGGCTAAATTGAAGTTCGGTGATGCCGCGCAGATTGGGATGGGTTGCGTGAGCAAACTTGCCAAACTGGCTGGCGCTGGTGATCTGTTTAACCGTCACCTGCGGATGAAACAGCAGCAGCCGCAGCAGTTCGCCGCCCACATAGCCGCTGCCGCCGACGATACTCACGGAAAGTTTTTCATTCATTGATTTACTCTGTACTTTTGGGAAGAGTGGAAGGCTGGAAGGCTGTTTAAAAAGACTATCCTTCCCATCTTCCATTCTCCCACCCTTCCATCAAATTTCTCCCCGGCCCACTTTAACCACGTAATCCACCACAACGGCCGGGATATTGATGCCGGTGGTGTCAATGCTGTTGCGGAACTCCATCGTATGGTTGACTTCGTTGACCACCAGCCGGCCATCCTGGGTTTCCAACAAATCCACGGCCACCACCCCCCCGCCGACAGCTTTGGCCGCCGCCAGGGAGAGTTGGGCAATTTCCGGGGTAATCGGGCAGTTCTCGGCCCGACCCCCGCGGGCGGTGTTGGTAATCCAGTGCTCGCTGTAGCGATAGATGGCGGCAATGTTTTCATCGCCGACGACAAAACTGCGAATATCGCGGGCGGGTTTGTCTATATATTCCTGGATATAAAAAATGGAATGCTGGTAGCTGCCCAGTACATCTTTGTGCTCCAAAATTGTTTCAGCCGCCTCGCGGTCGTTGATCTTGGATAGCAGCCGGCCCCACGAGCCGACGACCGGCTTCAGAATGACCGGGTAGCCCATTTCCTCAATGGCCGCCAGGGCCGACTCCGGGTCAAAAGCAACTTTAATGCGGGGTGAAGGGACTCCGTCACGCACCAACGCCGACGAGGTTTCCAGCTTGTCCCCACACAGTTGAACCACCCGGTGCGTGTTGACCGTGCGCACGCCCCAATCGTTCAAAATTCGCAGCGCATACACGGCGCGTGATTGGGTCACGCAGCGCTCCACGACGACGTCATAATGGCTCCAATTGTTGTGGTGCAGGTCAAAGATAACCTGCCGGTCGTCAATGATTTCCGGTTCCAGCCCTCGCTGGGCAAAGGCTTGCAGCAATAATTTTTCTTCAACCCGCACGCGAGAGAGTAGGATGGCGATTTTCAAGTTTCAGTCCTCTAGCTTTGTAAGAGTTATTCCAACTGACGGCCGACCGCCGCCAGAAAAGTGCAACGGCGGTCAGTGGTCTTCGGTCGGTGGTCACCTTACTCGCCCCAATCCTCTTCTTCTTCGGGAGCCAGGTCCAACGTGGGCGGATTCAGGCTGACCACTTCCAATTCTGCGCCACAGTCGGGGCATTGGACAATCTCGCCCTCCATGACGTCATCGGCCAAACTAACCTCACCGGCGCACTCTGGACATTCAGCTTGTTTGCTCATTGTAAAAAACTCCTTTTTGGCATAAAATGACGTTCAACGTCTAAACGTTGAACGCCTGAACCTGGGGATAATACCACATTTTATAGGTAATTGTAAATTGGAGTCAAAAAACGAAAATTCGGTCATTGCGGAAGCTCCCAATCTAATCAATACCCTGCGGGCGCTCAATGAAATCGGGACGCGGGTCAACCGGCTGGGGATGGGGCACGACTTGCCGGCTACGCTGCAACTGATTGTCGAAAATGCGGTGCAGGCCGTAGCGGTTGGGACCGACACGGCGGTGTCTGAGCCAGGCGCTTCGGCAGTGATTTGGGTGTATGATGAAGCGCAGCGGGCCTTTGACCCCACCTCGCGGGTGTCGGCTGGCGAGCCAGCCGGCGCTTCGACCGACGATTTTCCTCGCCCGAATGGGCTGGGGACGCAAGCCATCCAGCGCCGGCGGCGGCTGCTCTCCTACGAGGAACGCGGACGGTCCATCCACCCGGCCAAACAAGCGGCTGGAGCCAGGTCGCTGGCCTGTTACCCGCTCATCGTGGCCGATGAGATTGTCGGCGTCCTCTACGTTTACCGCTGTGATGAACGCCGCTTCAGCGAGGTCGAATTGCTGCTTCTGGATAATTTTGTTAACCTGGCGGCGCTGGCCATTCGTCATGGCCGGCAAGTCGGCGGGATGACCCGCGCCCTGGCCCGTAAAGTGAGCGAGATGGAAAAGCTGGGGCGGGCTTCGCGCCTGGTCAGCAGCCGGACTAACTTTGACGAAACAGTCCAGGAGATCCTGGCGATTGGCCTGGACATGACCGCCGCTCAGTACGGCAGCTTTGAATTGTACGACAAAAAAAGCAACCGGCTGGTTATCAAAGCTCTGGCCGGACGGCCCGAAGGAATTGCCAGCGGGCCGCCGCTGCCGGCGAACGAGCAGAGCGTGGTTGGCTGGGTGGCCTCACGGCGGCAGTCGCTGCTCATACCCGATTTGCAGGAGCCGCCCTGGCAGCACATCTACAAACCCCTGCCGGTGGGCCGGCCCATGCGTTCCGAACTGGCAGTTCCTTTGATTGGAACCGGCGGCGGTTTGGAAGGAGTGCTGAACATCGAAAGCCCGCTGCCCCAGGCCTTTAGCGCCGAAGATCAGCGCCTGCTGGAAGCGCTGGCCACGCAGACCGTCATCGCTTTACAGGAAATTCGCCTGCTGGACGCGCTCCAGGAGATTGTCGGGGCGCTGCTGGCGCCCGACCTCGACGAGCTGCTGCGCCTGGTGATTGACCGGGCCTGTGACCTGATCAATGTGCCGGTGGCTTCCATCTGGACGATTGCCGACGCCAACACCCTGGTTCTACGCCAGTCCACGGCCGGCCATCGCCGGGGCAGGCAGTTACCCCTTGACCGCAGTTTGACCGGCCGGGCCATTCGCCTGCGCCAGCCCATTGCCATTGACGATGTGCGCGTCCATCCTGATTTTCATCACAAAGAGCTGGCCGTAGAGCAGGGCTGGGTTTCGGCCATTGTCGTCCCGCTCCTGATTCCCGATGAGTTGGGGCGGGCGCTGGGCAGTTTCAGCCTCTATGCAACCGAACTGCGCGACTTTTCCGATTGGGACAAAAAGTTGCTCATCTGCCTGGCCAATCATGCCGCCGTCGCCATTCAGGATGCCGAGCAACTGGCCCAATTGAAGCAGGCCCGCGAGCGCCAGGCCACGGCTGAAACGTTTGCTGCGGTCGGCGACGTGGCGGCCAATTTGCTGCACCAGCTCAATAACAAGGTGGGGGCCATTTCGGCCCGGGTGCAGGGCATCGAGGATAAATGCGCCGACGTTTTGGGCACGTCGCCTTATCTGGAGAATAATTTGCGCGAAATTGAGGCCAGCGCCCGGCAGGCGATGAATATTGTCCGCGAGTCGATGACCCACCTGCGGCCGCTCGAACGCCAGCCGGTCAATCTGGCGCTTTGCCTGGAGCGCGCCCTGCGGCGGGCAGCGCCTCAGCCGGCCGTCAGGATTGTGCAGACCGGTTTGATCGAGCTGCCGTGCGCCCTGGCGGGAGAGCAGCAGCTTGAGATGGTCTTTTACAATTTGATTGACAACGCCCTCAAAGCGATGGACGGCCAGGGTGAACTGCGCCTGACCGGAGTCTGGTCAGGCGCTGAGGTGGGGGTTATTGTGGCTGATAGCGGGCCGGGCATTGCCCCCGAAATTCAGCCTCATCTTTTTGAATTTGCCGCGACGAAAGCGCAAACCCAGCAGTTGGGCTTCGGCTTATGGTGGGTCAAAACGTTTGTGGATCGTTTTGGCGGGCGGGTGCAGGTTGAGAGTGCGCCGGGTCAAGGCAGCGCTTTCACGGTCTGGCTGCCCGCGGAAAAGAGTACCTAGCTTGGCCGGTCAACCTGTTCTGGTGATCGAAGATGATCCAAACTGGCAGACCATCTTCGCTGAGATCATTGAGGATGCCGGTTTTAAGCCGCAGGTGGTGAGCAGCTATCACGAGGCTCTGGCCGCGCTGGCCGGGCAAACTTATGCTCTGGCCGTGGTGGATATGTCCCTCTCGGAATTGAATTACGATAACCACGACGGCCTCAAGGTGCTCAAAAAAATCGCTGCCTCGCCGGAAACGCTTCCGGCAATCGTCGTCACCGGCTATGCTACCGTCAATCTGGCGATTGAGACGCTGGTCGAGCTGAACGCGGTCAACTTCTTTCGCAAGGACGAGTTTGACCGGCGCAAGTTTTTGCAAACGATCAAAAAAGAAGCGGTTGTTAAAAGTCAAACGGTCTGGCAGAGCGCGCACGTTCCGGCTGGCTTCATCCAGAAGGTCGAACCGGAGGTGGCGGCTCTTTTAAGCGAACGCGAGCTGGAAGTGCTCTACATTTTAAGCCAGGGCTGGACCAACAAAGAAATTGCGGTCGAGTTGACCGTCAGTGTCAACACCATCAAAAAGCATACCCAGAACATTTTAACCCGGCTCAATGTCAACAACCGCGCTGCCGCCGTCGCCCAGGCGTTGGGCGGAGAGTAATAGAGGTGCAGAGTTTTTGTACCTTATCTTGGGGATATGGTAACTGTACATTAATCTGGAGCGCAGCTATAAACCCTTACAAATCTTTTCTCCTCGGGAGGTGGCGAGCAATGAAGAAGAGTGAGATGAAAACGATTGAATTGATCCGGCGCATACGTGAGGCCCATTATGAACAATTGCAGGGTAAAACTCACGCGGAACAAATAGCCTTTTACCGAGCCAAAGCGCAGCAGATGAATAAACGGGCTGAAGCTATGTTACCGTTACGCCAACCAGCGGCAGAAGCAAAGTCATAAGGGCTTGGCATAACACACATAGCACGGTTTTGATTTTATCCCCTGCTCAATGGTATAATCCGCCCCGGAAGGAAGGATTCGATGCCGGTAGACCTGTACGTGGGGCCGAGGCGGAAGCGGCCCTGGCGGGCCGTGTGGCTGGTTGTCGCCATGCTGCTGCTGGCCGGATTGCTAGCCTGGCAGCAAGGCTGGCAGCCGCGCCTGGCCCTGGCCCATTTGAGCCAGGATGTGCTGCAGCGCGCCCCGCTTCCCTTGCCCCAACTCTCCGCCCAACTCACCGGGCCAAAAGCCGATTCGGTGGTCATGGTCAACTCAAGCGTTATTGAGCGGCCGGAAAGCCAGGCTTACACGGCTGACCTCTACTCAGCCAACGCCGCCGACGGCGCCATTCCCTGGCCCAATGTGGCCGGGCGGACAAAGGTGCTGACGTACAATGTCCAGGAAGGGGACACGCTGTGGGGTATCGCCCTCCAGTTTGAGTTGGATTTAGATACCCTGCGCTGGTCCAATCCTACCCTGGAACGCAACCCTGATCTGCTGGCCGTTGGCGCCGAATTGATTATCATGCCTGTTCCGGGCGTGTATCACATCGTGACGGCTGAGGACACCCTGGAGTCTATCGCTGCCCAGTATGGCGTGGCAGAAACAGACATCAGCGGCTACCCGCCCAATGGCCTTTACCCGCCCTACAAATTAAAAGTGGGCCGGGGCTTGATTGTGCCTTTTGGACGCAAAGGGGGAAGTCTGCCTCCACCTAATGGAGCGGTTACTTCTACTCTGGCCTGGCCGGTTGTCGGCACGGTGACCGGCGGCTTTGAAGCGGACCATCCGGCCTTTGACATTGGCGCACCTTACGGCTCAACAGTTTATGCCGCCGCTGCTGGCGTCGTCCGTTATGCCGGCTGGGGCGAGGACGGTCTCGGCTACACGGTCATGGTGGATCACGGAGAGGGCCTGGAAACCTTGTACATCCATCTCAAAGGGGCGTTGGTGCAGGCTGGCGCTGAGGTCGCTCGCGGGGATGCTGTTGGCGAGGCAGGCAGCACCGGCCATTCCAACGGCCCGCACGTTCATTTTGAAGTTCACCTCAACGGCCAGCCGGTTAACCCTCTGGATTATCTGCCTTCGGTTGAACCGCAGTAATAACCCCAATTCGAGTTTTTGTAATCGCATCCTTCGACACTTGCGTCTGCACGCAAGTGCAGGTGTACGCCTGGCTTTGCTCAGGCTACTCAGGATGCGTTCATCAGCCGGTCTAAGCGCTGAGCAGCCAGATCACCAGCACCAGCAGCACAATCAAAATAATCAGGCCGCCTACCACCAGGGCCAGTCGTTGGTAGGTAAAAT
Organism: Anaerolineales bacterium; assembly: GCA_015075185.1. Lineage (GTDB taxonomy): Bacteria > Chloroflexota > Anaerolineae > 4572-78 > J111 > DSQQ01. The sequence continues at coordinate 1,254,128 of JABTUW010000002.1, forward strand.
CCGAGGCTTCAGTTGGAGCCGGCGGCGAGCCGGTCGGCTGTTTCTCGGGGGGCGTAGCGGTCCGCTTGGCTAAAGACGGGCGCTTGGCTGAGGAGGTGGCCGGACCGGTCTGTGGTCTGGCCGAAGTTGTGGCCGAGGTTGCGGCTCGTTTTGCTCTGGAAGACGACGAGGTTGCTGCTGGCTTGGTCGGAGCGAGCATCGGCGAGCGCTTGGGCGTGGCGGCAGCCGGGGTAGACGAAGTTGCCAGCAAGGTTTTTTCCAGCGCATCCATAAGCTGGCCGGCACTCTTATAGCGCTTCTCCGGCGACTTGTGCAGCGCTTTGAGCAAAACCGCTTCGATTGCTTCACTCAACTCCGGGTTGAGCTGCCGGGGCGGGGGCGGCGGCGTGGTAATGTGCTGGATGGCCACCGTCGTGAAAGAAGGGTCATCAAACGGCAGTTGGCCGACCAGCATCTCATACAGCACCACCCCCAGCGAGTACAGGTCAGACTGGGGCACCGCCTCGGCGGAGTTGCGGGCCTGTTCGGGGGATATATAGTTGGCGCTGCCAAAAACTTCGCCGACGGAACCTTCGGTCATATCCAGGGCCAGGCCAAAATCCATCAACACAACCCGGCCGTCCTTAGCCACCATTATGTTCGACGGTTTGACATCCCGGTGGACAACCCCTTTTTGGTGGGCGTAGTCCAGGGCGTTAGCTACTGCCCGTCCAATGCGAATGACTTCGTCGTGCGGGATCAATTTGCGCCTGGCCTGGTAGCGACTGAGCATTGTCGCCAGATCTTTCCCGTCAATGTATTCCATCACAAAGTAAGAGAAACCATCCTCGTCGCCGGCGTAATAGACTTGGATGATATTCTCATGCCGCCAGAGGGCGATGGCGCGGGCCTCGCGGACAAACCGTTTGGCCCAGGCCGAGTCATTCCGATAGCGGGTATCAAGCACTTTGATCGCCACCGGTCGTTCCAGTTTGACATCATAGCCGTAATAAACGTCGGCCATACCCCCGTGCCCGAGATGGCGCAAAACCCGAAAATTGGCAAAATTGCGGCCGATGATCGAATCAGAACTCATGACCTCTCTCCAGAGAAAAATGAGGGAACCCCTGCGAACACTGCTATTATAGAACATTTTGGGCTGATATACCAAGAATTGTCTCCGAACCTTACCTTATGTAATCACGCCCCAGGGTGCTGGCTGTTTTAACGCCTCGATTTGTTCCCGCTCACTTCGGTGAGGGTCAGAAGTAGCCGCCAATACCTATTTTCAGTTTGGAAGCCAAGATGGGTCACACCAGGGGACTCAATCACAAGAATCTCCGGTGTTACAGATCATTGCCCGCGTAGGAGAGATTAAAACTCTTGTTCACCAGCGGAAAATCGGGGACAATATTCTTGAGAATAGCGTAATTGAGCGCCGGCCAGTTAGCAAAAGAGGGGTCTTTGACCTTGACTCGCGCCAGCGAATTACTCTCGCCGGCTGCGACCCAGTGCCAGATCGGCCCACGCCAGCCTTCGACCAGGCCAAAAGCGCCAGCGCCCACCGGTAATTCCGGCAAGGGCCGGGCAATTTCACCCGGTCCTACTTCATTCAGAGCGCGTTGAATCAGGCTGGCCGCTTCTCGCGCTTCCTCTACCCGAACCATTAGCCGCGCCCAAACGTCGCCTTCGCTGAAAACGGGGACATGCGGGGGCAGGGCGGCATAGGCGGCAAAGGGATGATCGCGCCGCGTGTCGGCGTTAATTCCGCTGGCTCGCGCCGCCAGACCAACCACCTGCATTTCCTGCGCTGTTTGCTGGTTTAAACGCCCGGTGTCATGCAGCCGGTCCAGTACCAGATTGTTATTCAAGGCGACAGCCACGACCTCATCAAAATCGGCGATGATCCGTTCAACCGTCGCCCGTGTGTCCTGGATTTGTTCCGCCGCTAGGTTACACCCGACCCCTCCCGGAACGACCGCGCCGCGCAGCAGGCGATGGCCGGTCAGCCGGGCGTTCAGGCGCAAGACCTCTTCGCGCAGGCGCATGGCGTGAGCGTTGGCGACGGCAAAGCCGGTGTCGGTGCAAATCGCCCCCACATCGGCAATATGATTGTAGAGGCGCTCAAGTTCCAGCCAGATTACACGCAGGTAGGCTGCATTGGCCGGAATGGTCAGCTCGGCCAGCGATTCGAGGGCCTGGCAAAAAGCCAGGGCGTGGCCCACACTCGAGTCACCCGAAATACGCTCGGCCAACATCACCCCGCGAGACGGCGACGCGCCTTCAAACAGCTTTTCGATGCCCTTGTGAACGAAGTAAAGCCGTGACTCCAGGTTGATAATTGTCTCGCCATCCACGCTGAACCGGAAGTGGCCCGGCTCAATAATACCCGCGTGCACCGGCCCAACGGTAATTTCGTAGATACCTTCGCCCTCCACCCGGCGGAAGGGGAAGGGCGCGCCGTTATCCACAAATTCGATGGGCGGCGCGGTATCTTTCCGCAGGGGATGATAGCCGGCCGGCCAGAACTGGTGCAGCGGCAGGCGGCGCAGGTCGGGATGCTCCAGGGGGACAAGCCCAAACAGATCGTGGATCTCCCGTTCAAAGCGGCTGGCCAGGTACCAACGCGTTGCCAGCGAGGGAAAGGTCGGCTCGTCGGCCGGAATAGCTGCCGAGGCGATGACAAACACATCCGCAGCCTCAAATTCGAAGATGTAGCGCAGGGTAAAGTGACCGCTCCCGGCGCGGGTATCCTCCGCCACGATCAGTTCAGGCCGCGCCCGGAACTGGTCACGGAGATAGCCGGCTAAAGCCGGAAGCTGATGGCGAGGAACGGTCAAGCGAATTTCGTTAGGCCGGCGTAACTCCAAGTCGGTCAAATGGAGGTTAGCTGCACTAAGTTGACGGGCAATCGTTTCCAGGTCGACCATATTACACCCCCAAAACCTTGAGCGCCTGGTTCAGAGCCTCAACCAATGCGGGCGGCGTCGTTAAGCCCAGAATCAGGAGCAGGACAAAATTTACAGCCAGCGGAAGCATTGACCATTTGAGCACATCGCCGGGAAGCAGATGGTCGGGCGGCGCTCCGTAGAGCATGGCATTAATGCTGCCCAACATCCCGGCAAAAACAACAACCAGCAGCCCAATCCCGGCTGCCGCCACCCAGGCCGAATCGCCCGCCATGCCGGCCCGAAAGATGATAAACTCGCTCAGAAATGGCCCGAACGGCGGCAGGCCGATCAAGGCCAGCGTCCCGGCCAAAAATGCGCCGCCGGTCAGCGGCGTGGTCCGCAGCAGGCCGCGCACTTGCCCGATGTCGGTGGTGTGGTATTTGAGCAAAATATTGCCTGACAGCATGAACAGTAACGATTTCGACAGGGCGTGGTTGATGACATGCAGCAGCGCTCCCAGCACCCCCCAGTAACCGCCAAAGCCCAGGCCCAGGCAAATCAGGCCCATATGCTCCACACTGGAGTAGGCCAGCATTCGTTTGTAACTGCGCTGCGTCAGCAGAAATATCGCCGCCACAGCGAGCGAGACCATGCCAAAACCCATCAGCCAGGCGGCGGCAAAGTCCCCGCCAACGGCCAGGTCAGCAATGGCTTTGAAGCGCAGCAGGGCGTACAGGCCCACGTTCAGCAGCACCCCGGACATCAGGGCGCTGATGGGGGCGGGCGCTTCGCTGTGAGCGTCGGGCAGCCAGGTGTGCATCGGGGCCAGGCCGGCCTTGGTCCCGTAGCCGATCAAAATAAAGGCAAAAGCCAGCCGGACCACCTGCGGATTGAGCGCAGCCGCTGCCGCGTGCAGCGAACTCCAATTGACCCCGATCTCACCCACCGGGGCGGCGGCGTAGTTCATCAACACGGTGCCGATAAAAGCCATAGCAATGCCAATCGAAGACAGGATCAAATATTTGTAGGCCGCCTCGGTCGAGGTGGGCGTATTATGAAAATTCACCAGAAAAACGGTCGCCAGGGTCGTGCCTTCAATCGCCACCCACATCACCCCCAGGTTGTCGGTGGTTACGGCCAGGAGCATGGTGAAAATGAACAGGTGAAACAGGGCGAAGAATAAGCGCGCTCGCGGCAAGTGCAGCGCGCTGACCTCTGCCCGGATGTAACCCAGCGCATAAAGCGCGGCAATGACCGCCAGCAGGGTAATCACCATCAGCATAAACGCCGACAGGGCATCGGCCCGCAACAAGCCGTCAACAGCCATCACCGGCCCGGTGGTTTGCCACACCTCCACGGCGACCAGTATACCTGCCCCCAGGGTAGCGAAGGCCGCTGCCAGGTGAATGATCTCAATGACAGTCCGCTGGCGTACCAGCGCAATCAGCCCCGCGGCAACAAGCGGGATAAGCAGCAATCCGATCAGGATCATCCTTTTAAAGCCTCCAATCGGTCAACATCCAGTGAGTCGAAATTTTCTTTGATGCGATAGACGAATACCGCCATAATCAGCGCCGCCACCAGCACATCCAGAAAGACGCCCATCTCAACCATAAAGGGAACGCCGTAGGTGGTCAGCAAGGCCAGTTGGAAAATACTGTTCTCCAGCATCAGGAAACCCAGGATTTGGGTCAGCACCCGCCGGCGATTGACCGTGATGAAAAAACCAATCAACACGCCGGCAAAGGCCAGCGGAATCGCCCCAGCCGTAGGGAGAGGGTTAGAGGTCACAATCGGCCCCATCACGTAAAAGGCGACTACGACCAGCAGCCCGCAAACCAGCAGCGCCGCTGCTGTACCCAGGTAGGGGGCGGTTCTGACCTGCACCCCAATATCGGTCACAGCCCGATTGAGCACGCGGGGGATATAGAAACTTTTAAGTACAAACAAAGCCACGGCTATCCCCCACAGTTCAAAACTGCCGGTGAAGGCAGCCACCACGGCGACGAGAAGGACCAGCACCGTTGATTGGACAGCAAACAGCCGCACCTGGGTGGCCAGGTTGCCCAGCACGATGAGCAAAAAGGTTGTGCCCAGCGTTACAAAGGAGAGCAAATTAACCAGATTGGGAAATAGTTGGACAGGCATTAGACAGGTTTAACCTCCAGTATTATTTAACAAAAAAGATCGAGATGACCGCCAGCAGCGCCAGCGTAAACGAGCCGCTCAACAATTCCGGCACGCGGAACAGGCGGAGTTTGGCCACAGCCGTCTCCAGGAGGGCAACGCCCAGCGCCAGCAGACCCAGTTTGAGCGCCAGAGCAATTAAAGCAGCGCCAAGGGCCGGCGGCGTCGGCGTCAAGGCTACCCCCCAGGGGAAAAATAGATTGGCCAGCAGGGTGAGAAAAAGGAACAGCTTCATCCCGGCCGCCCATTCTACCAGGGCCAGGTAGCGCCCTGAATATTCCAGGATCATGGCCTCGTGGATCATGGTCAGTTCCAGGTGGGTGGCGGGATTATCCACCGGCAGGCGGCCGGTTTCGGCCAGAGTCACAATGAAAAAGGCCATAAAGGCCAGCAAATGCCCCGGATTCAACAGCAGCAGTGAATCGGCGGCCGATTGATTAATGATATGATTGAGGCTGGTCGTGCCCACGCGCAGGGCAATCGCAAAGATGGCAATCATCACCGTCGGTTCGGCCAGGGCTGCCACCGCCATCTCCCGGCTGGACCCCATGCCGCCAAAGGCACTGCCCGCATCCAGGCCGGCCAGAGCCAGGAAGAATGTCCCTAACAGAAACAGGTACATCAACACGATGATGTTACCCATAAAGCCAAAGGCGGTTTGCGTGGTCAACACCGGCACGACCAGCGCCGCCAGGAGCATCGTCGCTGCCAGGACATAGGGCGTAAAACGGAAAATCCAGGAGGTGTTCTCCGAGATAACCGCCTCTTTGACCAGTAATTTCCGTAAATCAGCATACGGTTGAAAAATATTAGCGCCCCGCCGGCCTTGCAGGCGCGCTTTCAACTGGCGCACCACGCCGACCAGCAGCGGCGCGCCCAGGGCTACCACCAGCAGTTGGGCCAATTCGATCAAAATTTCAGCCAGCATCGTTATACCCCCTGCCTGCTCAACGCCAGCAGGACGACCAGCGCCGCCAGCATATATAACAGGTAACTTTGCACGTTGCCCGACTGGACCAGGTGAGCTAACCGGGATACCCGTTGCGCCAGCCGGAGCAGGGGCAGGTACAGCATCTCCTCGACCAGGGAGCGGGTTTTGTGGCGATAGGTGATCGTCCGCACGAAGTAACGGGACTCAGGATGAAATTCAAGGCCCAATTCTTTGACTGGCCGGTACAGCCGGTCAAACACCCGTTTGAACGGGTTGGAAAATGCGGTAGCCGTGTATTCAAAGCGGGCCGTTTGCAAGGCCCGGCCGCAACCCCACGTTTCATAATAGCGCCGCCGGGTGTTGGCCCCGGCCAGGCGCAGAGCCAGCGGAATAACCGCCAGCAGCCCGGCCAGAACTACCCCCAACCACAACGGCGAAACTGTAGCAAAGTCGTTATTGGCGATAATAGCATTCCAGTCAAAGTGGAGATCTGCTGGCGCGCCGGTAAGGTCAGCGGCGATGGGGTTCAAGCCAGCCACGATGCCGGTTGCAGCCAGGGCCAAACCCAGGCAGGCCGCCGCCAGAACGGCCATGGCCAGACGCATGGCCAGGCCAACTTCACCCGCATGCGCGGCTTGGTTGCTGCGAGGTAAAGCCAGGAAGGTGATACCGAACGCCTTGACAAAGGCGGCTGCGGCCAGGCCGCCGGTCAGCGCCAGAGCCGCCACGGCCAGCGTAAAAATCAGGTTGACCCCGGCTGCGTCAATCTGGAAGCTCAACAGGAGCGCCTGAAAGGTCAGCCACTCGCTGACAAAACCGTTGAGCGGCGGCAAGGCAGCAATCGCCACCGAGCCGATCAGGAAAAGGGCCGCGGTGTGCGGCATGCGCTTGATCAGGCCGCCCATTTCTTCCATATTGCGGCTGTGCGTGGCCTGCAGGATGGCCCCGGCGCCCATAAAGAGCAGGCTCTTGAAAACAGTGTGATTCAAGGTGTGATATAACCCGGCCAGCAGAGCCAGCGCTGCCAGGCTCTTCAGCCCATAGGTTTGGAAGAGCATACCCGCCCCCACCCCCAGCACAATGATGCCCACGTTTTCCACGCTGGAATAAGCCAGGAGCCGCTTTAGATCGGATTCGACCAAGGCGTACAGAACGCCGAAGACGGCCGACGCTGCTGCGATCACCACGATCACGCCACCCCACCAGGCCGGGCCAACGCCGAGCCAATCAAAACCAATCCGCACCAGGCCGTAAACGCCGAGCTTGATCATCACCCCCGACATGAGGGCAGAGACGTGACTCGGCGCGGCGGGATGGGCACGCGGCAGCCAGACGTGGAGCGGAATCAACCCGGCTTTTGAACCAAAACCGAGGGCCAGCAGGACAAAAATTAAATTGCGGCTCAGGCCGTCCATCCGGGCTGCTGCTGTCGGCCATTCCACAAAACGGAGTGCGCCGCTCAGGCCGGCCAGCCATAAAAAACCAACGAGCAGGCAGGCAAAGCCGGCATGGGTCATGACCAGGTAAACCCAGCCGGCCTGCTGCGTTCCATTCCGTTCACTTTCGGTCATCACCAGAAAATAAGAAGCCAGGGACATCGCCTCCCACAAGGCCAGAAAGGTTAGGGTATTGCGGGCCAGCGGGACCAGGACCATCGCGGCCAGGAAAAGATTGAAGGCCAACCCCAGCCCGGCCAGTGAGTGGTGGCCTTCATATTCACGAGTATAGCCCAGGGCAAAGAGCGCCGTGGGTATAGCCCCTACCCCGATAATCAGCACAAAAAAGGCGCTCAAGCGGTCCAGTCCCAACTCGACGCCGCCGATAGGCAAAATAGCCGGAATAACCACGTGCAAGGTTCCGCCCAGCAGCCCGGTCAGGCCCAGGCAAAAGGCCAGGGCTGCGCCCAGCAGCGCCAGTCCATGGCCGACGAGACGTGATAAACTCGGCTGCCTGGCGGTTAAAATCGCCCCGACACTCCCCAGGCCAAAACAGAGGAGCATCCCCAGAAACAAATTGAATATCAGAGTATCGTCAATACTCATTATTTTTTCTCCAATGCGGCCAGGATGCCGGCTAGAATCTGATGAGGCGCAGGTGGGCAGCCGGTCACTACCACGTCAACCGGCACAATGTCCGAGACCGGGCCAACTACGCCATAACCCCCGGCAAAAATGCCGCAATCCTTGGCGCAGTCGCCAACCGCCACCACAATTTTGGGATCAGGCGTAGCCTCATAGGTGCGCTTGAGCGGGTCGGCCATATTGCGCGTGACCGGGCCGGTCACCAACAGGCAGTCGGCGTGGCGCGGCGAGGCCACAAAGTGCAGGCCAAACCGTTCCAGGTCGTAGTAGGGGTTATTCAGCGCGCCAATTTCCAGCTCGCAGCCATTGCATGATCCCGCATCCACTTCACGGATATGGAGCGAGCGGCCAAAGAGGCGACGGGCGCGCGCCTCAATTTGACGGGCTATAACCTGAATAGCCGCATCATTGGCGGCCAGCTTTAACGGCTCGGCGACGACAGGCGTTTTAAAGATTTTGCCAAACAGGGTGGTCATTCCGAATCAAATCCTCCTTTGAATAATACGTGTCCCATAAAAAATCTTGACCAAAAAGAAAAAGACTCGCCAGGCGCAATGCGCCGATTGAGTCTTTTGGTACGCCGACGAGGTTAGCTGACGGGTTCGGATCCCAAAAGTGACCCTACCGGGCACAACCCGGATTCACCCCACGTTCAATGATTTCCCCCGCGCCCACGCAAGTAGGCTTAGGCAATAGGTTTGTCAGAGATACGACTCAGCTTTAACGCGCGCCGGTTGAGGGGGCGCGTTTCGCTGGTCGTAGAGGTAAAATAGCAGCCTCCTCTTCCTCCAGTTGCTCCAGCATTGACTGGGTATCCGCCAGGTGGATGTTGAAAATCCGGCGGGTCACATCCAGCAGTTCAAACACCTGCGGATCACGCACGCTGTAGTACACGCTCGTACCGGCCTTACGCGCGACGACGATATTGCGGCTACGCAAGACGGCAAGCTGCTGCGAAACCGTGGACGATTCAATCTCCAGGTGTGTCTGCAACTCGTTAACGCTCATTTCGCGGGAGCGCAGCAACTCTAGAATTTTGATCCGGGCCGGATGGGCCAGAGCTTTGAAGAACTCGGCTTTGAACCGGCGCAGAGGGTCTTGCATGAAAGGATCCTTTAGAAGCAGTCATCGTAAAGATGTAAATATTGTAACCTTTGAATATTTGAAGATAGCATTATAATCATCCTCTAATTTTGCGCAAACAGGCGGGTCGGATATAGTTTTAGCGGCGATTGTCCCCTTCGGCCAGCTCAGGCTCAGGCCCAGGTAGAAGACGGCAGCGTAAAGTGCCTCATGATCCTCAGTTTTGCCGATAGGCATCCCCTGAGCGTTACGGTGGGTGTACAAACCGGGAAGATTTCGGCTTGATCTATCCCTGGGATGGCAGTAAAATATAACGGTATATTGAGCCACCCGTGATCACTATGTCGCGTTTTGAGAATCTCCTTGAATTCTACCAGGCTGACCCTGTACCCTGGGATCAGCCCGCCCCGCCCCCGGAAGTGCTCGCCTTTGTTCCGACTTTGCCTGTTAGCCGGGCGCTTGACCTGGGCTGTGGTCTGGGACGATGGGATGATCCATGAGTGCCGCCCCACCCCCTCCACCTTCACTCAAACAGCCTGATGATCTCACCGCTGCCAAACAAGCCCTGGCCGAACGGGAACTCCGCCGCTACCAGGCCCAGCTTGAGCAAAAAATCCAGGAGCAGACGGCCGAACTGGCGCGGGTCAACGAGCAGTTACAGTCTCACATTGATGCCGGCCGTTGGATCGAGCAAAAACTGATCGCCGAACGTGATTTTATCGCGGCCATTCTCGATACTGTTGACGCCCTGATTATTGTGCTGGACCGGGAAGGGCGAACCATTCGCTTTAACCGGACCTGCGAGGAAACAACCGGCTACACCTTTGACGAGGTGCGCGACCAGCCTTTTTGGAACCTGTTTTTGATCTCGGCTGAAGTGGAGCCGGTCAGAGCCGTGCTGGCTGAACTCCGCGCCGACCGGATTTCTAATCGGCATGAAGCCTACTGGTTGACCCGAGACGGCCGTAAACGTCTGATTGCCTGGTCGAACACGGCTTTACTCGACGATAATGGTGAGGTGGACTACATCATTTGCACCGGCATTGACATCACTGAGCGCCGCCTGGCCGAAACCCAGACCCAACGGTTAGCGGCCCTGGAAGAACGGCAGCGGTTAGCCCGCGAACTGCACGATGCCGTCACCCAAACCCTTTTTTCGGCCAGCCTGATCGCGGAAGTCCTGCCGGAGATGTGGGAACGCGACCCGGCGCGCAGCCGGCGTCTGCTGCAAGATTTAAAGCAATTAAGTCGGGGCGCGCTGGCCGAAATGCGGACCTTGCTGTTGGAATTACGGCCGGCCGCTTTGCGCGAGGCCAAACTGGGTGATCTTATTCGCCAACTGGCCGAAGCCTTTACCGGCCGGGAAGGTGTGCCGGTTACGGTGGAACTGGACCGGCAGGGCGCTTTTCCCGGCGACATGCAGGTAAGCCTCTACCGGATTACCCAGGAAGCGCTCAACAACATTGCCAAGCACGCGGGGGCCAGCCGGGTCACGATTCAACTCCAACGCACGCCAGGCGGCAGCGGCCCGCTCAAACGGGTTGAGTTAAAGATTAGTGACGATGGCTGCGGTTTTGACCCAGCAAGTGTGCCGCTCGATCACCTGGGCCTGGGCATTATGCGCGAACGGGCTGAGGCCATAGGGGCGACCCTCGACATCATCAGCCGGCCGAGCCGGGGGACTCAGATCAAAGTGAAATGGAAAGGGTAAAGGCAATGGCCGTCGAAAAACCCATTCGAGTGCTGATTGTTGATGATCACGCCATGGTCCGCAAGGGCCTGGCCGCATTCCTGCTGGTCAAAGCTGATCTGGAACTGGCCGGAGAGGCGAGCAACGGCGAGGAGGCGCTGCGTCTGTGCGAACAGCTTCGGCCCGAGGTCATTCTCATGGATTTGAAAATGCCCAAGCTGGATGGGGTGGCCGCCACTCGCGCCATTAAAAGCCGTTATCCCCACATCCAGGTTATTGCCCTGACCAGTTTCCAGGAGAAAGAACTGGTGCAGGAAGCGATCCGGGCTGGGGCAATCAGTTACTTATTAAAAAATGTTTCAGCCGACGATTTGGCCGAAGCCATCCGGGCGGCCAGCGCCGGCCGGTCTGTCCTCGACCCGCAAGCCCTCCAGGCTTTGGTCCAGGATGTTTCCCCGGCGGCCCCTGACCTGGGCCACGACCTGACCGCACGCGAGCGAGAGGTGCTGGCGCTGTTGGTGCAGGGCCTGACCAACCCGGCCATAGCCGCCCGGCTGGTGGTCAGCCGGGCCACCGTCAAGGCTCATGTTAGCAGTATCCTGGCCAAGTTGGGCGCGTCGACCCGGGCTGAAGCCATTCGCCTGGCCCTGCAGCACCAGTTAGTCCCCTGACTAACCTGAAGATTAGCCACCTGGCTAATATGAAATCTCCCCAGATGTCCAATGCGTCCGGGAGGATTTTGTTGTATGATCAATTCAGAATGAAAAACGAGCAGGTTAACTCTCCGCAGATAAATATGAATGACCCAAACTCCAACCAACCAGAACCGGTGCGGGTATTTCTGGCCGATGGCCGGCTGCGGACCCGGACGGCGCTGCGTTTACTGTTAGAACAGCAGCCAGAGTTTCGCGTCGTGGGTGAGGCAGCCGAGATTGGGAACCTGTTGGCACAAACCGCGGCTGTTTGTCCCCATCTGCTGCTGCTCGACTGGGAACTGCGCGGTTTTCGGGCCGATCTTCTGCCGGTCCTGCGAAAACAGCAGCCGCATTTAAAAGTGGTCGCTATGAGCACCCGGCCGGAAATCCGCTTGCTTGCCCTGGACGCCGGGGTCGATGCTTTCGTTTGCAAGGTTGACCCGCCGGAACACCTGCTGGTCTGCCTTGCCCAGGTGCGGCAAACGATCCGGTAAAAAACGAGCCTATCGCTCGTGAAAGCAATGCTGCAACGTCGTAAGGTTGCCGCATTATCAAACTGCCCTGTGGGCAAATCACACTTCATTATTTTTTCAGGAGGACATAATGACAACTCGTAAAGTGCGTGTCGCGTTAAATGGTTATGGCGTTATTGGCAAACGCATTGCCGACGCCGTGGCACTGCAAGAGGATATGGAATTGGTCGGTGTAGCCGACGTGGTGAGCGACTGGCGGATCAGAGTCGCCCAGGAGAAAGGTTATCCCATCTTTGCCGCTACTCCCGAAGCGGCCGCCGCGATGCGTGGGGCCGGCCTGGCCATGGCCGGCCAACTCGATGATTTGTTAGGCCAGGTGGATGTGGTCGCCGATGCTGCGCCGAAGAAAATCGCGGCGGCGAACCTGGAGAAGTACCGGGCGGCCGGAGTTAAAGCCATCTTCCAGGGCGGCGAGAAGCACAGCCTGACCGGCCATTCCTTTGTGGCCCAGGCCAACTACGCGACTGCTTTGGGTCGAGAGATGACCCGCGTGGTTTCCTGCAATACCACCAGTATTGTCCGCACCCTAGGCGCGCTGCATCAGGCCGGCTTGCTGAAAAAGGCTCGTGGCGTTTTGGTGCGCCGGGCCACCGACCCCTGGGAATCTGACCACAGCGGAGTGATGAATACCGTCGTCCCGGAAAAGGACATCCCTTCACACCAGGGGCCGGATGCCCAAACCGTCATTCCTGAACTGGATGTGGTGACGATGGCGGTGGTGGCGGCCCACACTACCAGCCACTTGCATGCCTGGAGTGTCGAACTGACCCGACCGGCCAGCCGGGACGAAGTGTTGGAGGTCTTTCGCTCCGTCCCTCGGATTGCTTTCCTGCGGATGTCTGACGGCCTGGTGGCTCTTAACAGCACGCTGGAATTGATGAGTGATCTGGGCCGGCCGCGTGGTGACATGTGGGAAGTGGGGCTCTGGGCGGATGCCGTGACGGTGCGGGGCAGTGAGTTATTTTACAACTACCAGGTCTATAACCAGGCCATCGTCGTGCCGGAGACGATTGATGCCATTCGCGCTCTGACTGAACTTGAATCGGATGGCTTCCGTTCTATCGCTAAAACCGACCGGGCGCTAGGGATTGTACGTGACTTTGTGCGCCAGGTATGACACATCGAACCGGAAATACTGGACCTCTTGGAATCAAAAAGAGCAGCCGAGCGATGGCCCCGCTGCTCTTTTTGCATCTCTTCCTGTCACCTTAATCCTGGCTCTCAGCCTCGGGTTAATGCCGACCCTGGCGATTGCCTATGCTCAAGAGCCGACGGCAGAACCGAGAGAAGAAGAGCCAAGCTGTCTTCAGTTTGTGCCTTTGACTCTTTATGGTTACACTCAGAGTATGAGTTTAATCACCCTGGAAAATATTTCCAAACAGTATAGTGAACGTCTTCTGCTTGATCGGGTCGGTCTGCAAGTCAACGAAGGCGACCGTATCGGTTTGATCGGGATTAATGGCAGCGGTAAAAGCACGTTTTTACGCCTGGTAGCCGGGCTGGAAGCGTCGGATAGCGGCAGTATTGTAGCCCGGGGTGACATAAAAATCCAATATTTGCCTCAGGAACCGGTATTGAATGACTCGCTTACGGTGCTGGCTCAACTATTTGAGAGTGACTCGGCGCAAGTACGCTTGCTGCGCGATTACGAGTGGGCCAGCCAGCAGTTGGAACAGCAGCCGGAGAGCGTTTACTGGCAAGAGCAACTGACCCGCTTAAGCGATCAGATGGAACGTGGCGGGGGTTGGTCGGTCGAAGCGTACGTTAAAGCTGTCTTGACCCGGCTGGGGATCACCAATTTTGCTGCCCCAATTGCCAGCCTGAGTGGGGGCGAGCGCAAGCGGGTGGCCCTGGCCCATGCCTTGATTGAGCGGGCCGACCTGCTCATCTTGGACGAGCCAACCAACCATATTGATGCCGAAACCATCGCCTGGCTGGAAGAGTACCTGCTGACTCAGCCCGGTGCGCTGCTGATGGTTACCCACGACCGTTACTTTTTGGATCGGGTGGTCAACCGGATTGTCGAGTTAGACCGCCGCCAGTTGGTTAGCTATCCCGGCAATTACAGCCGTTATCTTGAACTCAGCGCTGCCCGCCAGGAGAACCTGGCTGCTGCCGAGGCTAAGCGGCAAAATTTGTTGCGCCGGGAGCTGGAATGGTTGCGCCGGGGGGCGCAGGCGCGCAGCACCAAGCAGAAGGCCCGTCAGCAGCGGGTCGCAGAATTGCAACAACTGGCTTACGACCGGGGCGACCAGACCGTTTCGCTGGCTCTGGCTAGCCGCCGCCTGGGGAAAAAGGTGCTGCAAGCCAGCGGTTTGAGCAAGGCTTATGAGGGGCGGTTGTTGTTTGAAAAACTGGATTTTTACCTGGAACCGGGGGATCGGATTGGGATCATCGGCCCCAATGGGGCGGGCAAGAGCACAATGCTGAACATTCTGGCGGGAAGATTGGCTCCAGATAGCGGCATAGTCGAGTGGGGCGAGACGGTTCATCTGGGCTACTACGACCAGCAGAGCAGCGCCCTGGATGAAGGCCTGCGGGTTATAGATTTCGTCGAGCAGGAAGCTCCGCTTATTCGCAGCAAGGATGGCAGCCTGATCAGTGCCTTTCAGATGCTGGAGTGGTTTCTGTTTCCGCGCCCCCAGCAGTATGCCTACATCGGTACGTTAAGTGGCGGAGAACGCCGCCGCCTGTACTTACTCTATACGCTCATCCACCAGCCCAATGTGCTGTTCTTAGACGAGCCAACCAACGACCTTGATATTCAAACCTTGACGGTGCTGGAGGAGTTTCTGGATCACTTCCAGGGCGGCCTGGTTGTGGCCAGCCATGACAGATATTTTCTGGATCGCACGGTGGATTTTCTGGTCAGTTTTGAAGAAGGTCGGGTCAGCGCCCGCTACCCTGCGCCGTTTGAAACCTACCTGCGCCTGAGGGCTGAGGAGTCACGCAACATCCCGGAGCGCCGATTTGAAACTCCTGTTTCTGGCAAAGCTGAGAACAAAACCCGTCCCCGCAAGCTGAGCTGGAAAGAGCAGCAGGAGTTGAATACTCTTGAAGCGCGAATTGAGGCTTTGGAGGCGCAAAAAGCTACCCTCCAGGCCGAGATCAACAACAGTGGTCACGACTACGTGCGCTTGCAAGCTCTGGCCGAAAAATTGCAGGCGCTTGAAACCGAATTAGAAACAACTTTGGAACGTTGGCTAGAATTATCGGAGTTAGCCGATTAGGTGTGCAAAAGCTCATGTTTTATACGCCTAAGTTTAAGTCGTCAGACTCCTGAGGAAAGCCCTTGAAACCACTAAGAAATTTTCTGGGACGCCTGGGATTACTGCTGTTAGGAGCGTTACTACCTCTATTGGCCCTAGAACTTGGCGTGCGCTGGCTCCACCTGGCTCCGCCGCCCGAACCCAATCCGGCCATCTGGCAGCCCCACCCGCTGCTGAGCTGGTGGCACATCCCTTACAGCGGCGGCCTGTTCCACAGCCAGTATAATGAGTTCGAGGCCGAGGTGCGGATCAATGCCCGCAGCCTGCGTGACCGCGAGATTGGTTATGATAACCCCGCCGGGGCGCTGCGGGTTCTATCGCTGGCCGACTCTTTTGGCGAGGCGCTGCAAGTCAACCTGGAGCAGACCTATCACAAACAGCTTGAGGACTTGCTGGCCGACTCGCTGGGCCGGCCGGTGGAAGTGATCAATGGCGGTGTTGGCGGCTGGGGCACCGACCAGGAGGCCATTTTTTATGTGGCCGAGGGCTTTCGCTACGAGCCTAAGATCGTGCTGCTGGCTTTTTTTGTGCGTAACGATACGGTCAATAATTACGGGCCGTTGGAGATTGCCAGCACGGGTGGGAGCCAACAGAAGGAGTTTTTTAGTCTATCGCCTTCGGGGGAGTTAGTGCCGCCCGCAGTGCGGGAAGAGTCTCAGGCTGAGGCTGAGTATGTATCAAATAATTCTCAGCCTCAGCCTTCGACGCAGCCTGACCACCGCCCACTGCTTCTGCCGCTGGCCGATAGCCTGTGGAACGGGTCGGCGCTGTACCGCTTGACCGTGCCCTACCTGCGCGATATTCCCCCCGTGGTCCAAAAGTTAGGTTCCAGCGGCATCCTGGGCGGCGAGGGCGTGGTCCGGGCGGGCCACCCGACCACGCCGGTCCACTTTTTTGTCTATCAATCCCCGCCTGAGGCTCAATTCGAAGCAGCCTGGGCCTTGACTGAGGCGATTATCAAACGGCTGCGAGATGAAGTGGAAAATCACGGAGCTAGATTGGCTATGGTAATTATCGGCGCGCCGGAGCAGGTCTATCCGCTGGAGGGGGAGCGCATGTTGGCGGCTAATCCCGGCTTGCAGGGATTGACCCTGGATTTGGAACTGCCCAACCGGCGGCTCAACGACTTTTTAACCGCTGAGCGCATTCCCCATTTGGATTTACTGCCGGTCTTTCGCCAGGCTGCCGCCGATCCCAACACGCTCCCCCTTCACTTTCGTCACGATGGCCATTGGACGGTAGCCGGGCATCGGCTCGCAGCAGAGGCAATTCACGAGTTTTTGCAAAAGGAATTGAGCAGTTCCTTGAATTAATCCGAGTAGACGTGCTCGTAGTGTGGCAGCCCTCGCTCCAGGAGAACCGGGAGCATACGGGCCAGGTTGAGTGGTGTCCAGAGCGTGCCGCCAGCGCGAGTTGTGCCGCTCTCGATGGCCCAGCGCAAATCATCGGCGGTGCGGCCTTCGAACCAGGTGAAGGATTGACCAGCGGTAAAGGGCACGTGAGAGTCGCTGCCACCCAATGCGGCCAGATGCTGACCCCGGCGGCAGACCAGCCACTCTCCCAGAGGGTTAGTCAGGAAATTGGTTGGAAAGCCGTTGCGCACTTCAACCGCATCCAGGGGTAGTTCAAAAATTTTTGTTCCCAATCCGCACATATAATTGAGCGTTGACCAGTGGCTGAAGGGATGAACGGCTACGGCCAGGCCGCCCTGGGCGTGAATGGCGTCAATGGCTTTGGCAGCGGTTTTGAACCTGGGCAGGGTGGATTTCAAGAACAGGCCGACTACATCGCCATCCATCGTTGAGAATTCCTGGCCTATAATCACTTCCAGCGGTAATCCCCGGCGCTTGGCGTAGGCGTGAGCTACCAGCGCGCCTTCCGCGGTGTCGTGATCGGTAATGGCGATGACCCGCAAATCAGTCTCGCTGGCAATAATTTCAACCGTATCCTCGGGCGACATCAGGCCGTCGCTGCAAGTGGTGTGCAGATGGGTGTCGGCTTTGCTGTACATGGAATTTCCTTTCCTTGAGTGTCCAAGTTGATTCTTCATCCTGAAGTATGGCACAAGACTATTGAAAATCAATGAGAAAAATATAGGGAAATGGTTAGACCCTTAACAAAAGGAGTAGGAAGTAGGGAGTAGGGGGTTATGAAATCCATCATCCCTGTTGTATAATTCTCCAAAATCTGAAAGCTGGAATCCGAAATCGAGTTATGGATCAAACACATATTAGAAACTTTTGTATTATTGCTCACATTGACCACGGCAAAAGCACCCTGGCCGACCGTCTGCTACAAAGCACCGGCACCATCGCCGACCGGGATATGCAGGAGCAGGTTCTCGACGGGATGGACCTGGAGCGCGAAAAGGGTGTCACCATCAAAGCCTCCGCCGTGCGTATGCAGTATACTGCCGCCGATGGTCAAACCTATGAATTGAACTTAATTGACACCCCCGGCCATGTTGACTTCACTTACGAGGTCAGCCGGGCGCTGGCTGCGTGCGAGGGTGCGGTGCTGGTGGTAGATGCGACCCAGGGCATCGAAGCCCAAACTCTGGCCAATCTCTACCTGGCCCTCGATTACAAATTGGAGATCGTGCCGGTAGTCAACAAGATTGACCTGGCCTCGGCCCGGCCCGAAGAAGTGGCCCAGGAAGTTGAAGACCTGATTGGCCTTGATGCGGCGGATGTGCTGCCGGTCAGCGCCAAAACCGGTATCGGCGTGAGCGAACTGTTGGAGGCGATTGTGGAACGCATTCCGTCGCCGTCGGGCAAGTTCGACGCGCCGCTGCGTGCCCTGATCTTTGACAGCCACTACGATGCCTACAAAGGTGTTATCGCCTACATCCGGGTGGTGGATGGGCAGCTCAAAAAGGGCGACACGGTTCAACTCCTGGCAACCGAGCGGACCCTTGAGCCGTTGGAATTCGGATTCTTTCGGCCCGGCATGCAACCCACCGACCAGCTCTCCGCCGGCGAAGTCGGTTACATTGCCACCGGTTTGAAGACAATCCGCGACGTGCGCGTGGGCGATACGGTAGCCCATGCGTTAAATGCTGACCGCTCAACGTCAAACGTTGAAGCCCTGCCTGGCTACAACCCGATCAAGCCGATGGTTTTTGCCGGCTTTTACCCAACCGAGGCCGAGGACTATAGCCTGCTCAAAGATGCGCTGGAAAAGCTGCAGCTCAACGACGCCTCGCTGGTGTACCAGCCGGAGTCGAGCCAGGCGCTGGGGTTTGGCTTTCGGGTGGGCTTTTTGGGCTTGTTCCATATGGAGATCATCCAGGAACGGCTGGAGCGGGAGTACGATCTTGACCTGCTGGCAACTTCGCCCAGCGTGGAGTACGAGATTGTCAAGACCAACGGCGAAAAGATGCTCATTGACAACCCGGCCGACGTACCCGACCCCACCACGATTGAAACCATCGCCGAGCCGTGGATGCACATCAGCATCTTCACCCCGGCAGATTACATCGGCCCGATTATGGACATCACCACCCGGCGGCGGGGCGAGTTTATCAAAATGGAGTACCTGGACGAAAAGCGGGTGCTGATGGAATATTACCTACCGCTGTCGGAGATGATTGTGGATTATTACGACCAACTCAAGAGCGCCACGCGCGGGTACGCTTCGCTGGATTATCGCTTTGAGGGCTACCGGCCCAGCGACCTGGTCAAGCTGGATGTGCTGGTCAACAGCGACCCGGTGGATGCGTTGAGCGTCATCGTCCACCGTGACCAGAGCTACAATCGCGGCCAGAAGCTGGTCAGCAAGCTGAAGGAGGTTATCCCCCGCCAGCAGTTTGTGGTGCCGATCCAGGCGGCGGTGGGCAAAAAGATCATCAGCCGGGCCAACGTGCAGGCCATGCGCAAGGATGTGCTGGCCAAGTGCTACGGCGGCGATATTACCCGCAAGCGCAAATTGCTGGAAAAGCAGAAGAAGGGTAAAAAGCGGATGAAAATGGTCGGCAGCGTCGAGATTCCCCAAGAGGCCTTTATGTCGGTACTAAGGTTGGGAGAGGAGTAATGGAAGAAAAATTAGCGATTCTCAATGCCAAACTTAAAGAGATCAAAAATCTTCAGGCGGCCGAGTCGGTGTTGGGTTGGGACCAGCAGGTGTTTATGCCGCCCGGCGGGGCAGTGGCGCGGGCTGAACAACTTTCAACGCTCAGTAAGGTTGCTCACGAGCTGTTCATTGCCGACGAGATTGGGGTGTTGTTGAGCGACCTGGCCGGCGCCGGTTTTCCGTATGACTCGGATGAGGCCAGTTTAATCCGGGTCGTCCGGCGGGATTACGACAAGGCTCGCAAACTGCCCACCGCCCTGGTGGCGGAGTTAAGCCGGACTTTTTCCCTGGGCCAGCAAATTTGGACCCAGGCGCGGGCCAATAAGGATTTTGCTCACTTTCAAGACATCCTGGCCAAGATTGTTGATCTGAATATCCAGGTGGCTGAAGCCTACGGTTATGAGGATTGTCTCTACGATGCGCTGCTCGACCAGTTTGAGCCGGGCATGAAAACGGCTGAAGTTAACCGGGTGTTTGGGGAGTTGAAGGTCGAGCTGGTGCCGTTGGTGCAGGCGATTGTCGAGCGGGTCGGCCGGGCGGATGACTCTGTCTTGAAGCAGGACTTTGACGAAACGGCCCAGTGGGACTTCGGGATGATGCCGTTGAAGGCAATCGGCTTTGACCTGGAGCGAGGCCGCCAGGATAAATCGGTTCATCCTTTCACGATCAATTTTTCAATCAACGACGTGCGCATCACCACGCGGGTCAGCCGGGACACCTTTCCCTCTGCGTTGTTTAGCACCCTGCACGAAGGCGGCCATGCTTTGTATGAGCAGAATGGCGACCCTTCCCTGGAAGGGAGTTTTCTGGCGGGTGGGACCTCGCTGGGCGTGCATGAGTCCCAATCTCGCCTGTGGGAGAACGTAGTGGGGCGCAGCCGGGAGTTCTGGCAATTTTATTACCCCCAGTTGCAGGAATTCTTCCCCACCCAACTTCAGGATACCAGCCTGAACCAGTTTTATCGCGCCATCAACAGGGTCGAGCCTTCTTTCATTCGCGTTGAGGCCGATGAAGTTACCTACAATTTGCACATTTTCCTGCGTTTTGAATTGGAGCAAGATTTGCTGGAGCAGCGGCTCAAAGTGGCCGATTTGCCGGAGGCCTGGAATGCAAAAATGCAAGCGTCTCTGGGCTTGACCCCACCTGACGATGCTCTGGGCGTTTTGCAGGATATTCACTGGTCGGGCGGTATGATGGGCTATTTTCCAACTTATACGCTGGGGAATGTCCTTTCCCTCCAATTCTACCAGCAAACGCTGCAAGACGTACCGGATTTGCCGGAACAGTTTAGCCGGGGTGAATTCGGAGCGCCGCTGGCCTGGTTTAAGGATAAGATTCACCGGCATGGCCGTAAATTTACGGCCAACGAATTAGTCAGGCGTGTTACCGGCGCCGCCCGAATTGAGGCCCAACCGTACTTGGCTTACATCAAGCGGAAATATACCGAGATTTACGGGTTGTGAAGAGGCGATGAAGCGAAGCAATGAAGAGGCGGTGAGGCGAGAAGAAGAGGGAAAAAATATCCTCGCCTCCCTTCGGGCTGAGCCTCAGGACGAAGCCTCGCCTCCTCGTGTCCTCGTGTCCCCACCCCTGCTGGTTCTCGTCGGCCCAACTGCGGTTGGAAAAACCGCCCTCTCGCTGCAAATTGCCCAAAATTTTAACGGTGAAATCATCTCCGCCGACTCGCGTCAAATCTACCGCGGGCTGGATATTGGTACCGCCAAAGCCACGCCGGAGGAACAGGTGCTTGTTCCTCATCACCTGATTGATATCGTCAATCCCGACGAAGTTTTAACCCTGGCCGAATTTCAGGAGCGAGCCTATGCGGCTATTGAGGCCATTTATCAGCGCCAGCGGCTGCCCCTGCTGGTCGGTGGGACAGGTCAGTGGGTGCAGGCGGTAGTTGAGGGGTGGGGAGTGCCCCGCGTGCCGCCAGATCCTGGCCTCCGCGCCGCCCTTGAGGCTGAAGCAAATGCTGTCGGTCCTGAGGCTTTCCATGCCAGGTTAGCCGCGGTTGATCCACAGGCAGCGCAAAAGCTCGATGCCCGCAACGTGCGCCGGGTAATTCGGGCGCTGGAAGTTTATCACAAAACAGGTATCCCGATTAGCCAGCACCAGCGCAAAACCCCGCCCCCCTATCGCATTTTGCAGGTGGGGTTAACCATGCCCCGCGAGGCGCTCTACCGGCGAATTGACCAGCGTGTTGATCGAATGATGGAACTGGGGCTGCTCGATGAAGTCAAACGGCTGGTTGAAGCCGGTTATGGCTGGCATTTACCGGCAATGTCGGGTTTGGGTTATCGCCAGATGGGCCAATATCTGCGCGGTGAGGTAAGTCTTGAAGAAGCGGTGGCGCTCATAAAAAAAGAGACACGCCGTTTTGTCCGCCAGCAATACAACTGGTTTCGACTGGATGATCCACGAATCAGTTGGTTTGAGGGGAGCGAGGGTTTAGAAGCTATATATCAAAAAGTGAGAGGATTTTTAGAAACTGGAGGTTGGGGCCAGACAAAATAGAAAATTAGAAATAAGAAAATAGAATCCCTTCGAATTGACTGCTTCAGATCAAAATCTGTTTTTCTTATTTCTTACTTCCCATTTCTTATATCTTCAGCGTCCGTTCTTTGAGATGACTATTGTCAAGAGGAAGGGTAAAAGTAAAAGTGGTGCTTTTACCCTCTTCACTTTCGGCATAAATTTCGCCGCCACACACGTTGACCATCCCTTTGGCAATGGAAAGCCCCAGACCAATGCCCCCGTGCTCGCGGGTCAGTGATTTTTCCACCTGGTAAAAACGTTCAAAAACGCGGTTCAGCTCTTTTTTAGGAATGCTGATGCCGGTATTCGTTACAGAGATAGTGGTCATATTGTCCTCGGTCACTCTGGCCTTAAGGGTAATGTGACCCTCAGGAGGGGTAAACTTGACGGCGTTGTTGAACAAATTAACGACGATGAGGTCAAATTTTTGCCGGTCGGCAATCATCTGAGGAAAATCGGCAGGGATGTCAATCTCAATGCTTAAGTTCTTTTGTTCTGCCCACAAAGCTATATCATCTACAACAGCCTGAACCGCTTCGGCCAGGTTCAAGGGTTCTTTGACCAGAGAAACCACCCCTCTTTCCAGCGATTGCAGACTGAGCATATCGTCAATGAGGTGGGTCAGCCGGAGCGAGTTTCGCATAATCGTGGCGACGTAATCATGCTGCACCCCTTGCAAATCCTCCTCAAGCATACTGGCATAGCCCATGAGAATAGCCAGGGGGGTGCGCAATTCATGCGCGGCAATATTAATAAACTCGCTCTTCATGTGGTCAAGCATTTTGAGTTCTTCATAAGCCGCTTGAATTTCGCTGAAGAGACGAGCGTTTTCCAGGGCAATACTGGCTTGACCCGCCAAAACTGACAAAAAGTTGCTATCGCCAGCGGCAAAATTATTTTGAGAGCGAGCCAGAATTAGCGCGCCCAGCGTGATTTCTTTTGATTTCAGCGGCGTGGCAATCACAAAGCCCATGCCAAGCTGGTCTAACAGGGCGTGCTGTTGCGGATTCGCGGTTTGATGGCTAAGGAAAAGCTGCGGGCCGCCCTCAATAAACTTGGCTAACTGGAAACTGGTTTCCTGCTGTTTTTGGCTGGATTCGTCGTGCGCCAGGGGTTCAAAATGGGCCACGATTTGGCCGCTGTCAAACGTATATATTCTGGCAAAATCGGCTTTTGTTTCTGTTTTGGCAATGTCTAGGAGCTGGCGCAAAACCTCTTCAACTTCGACCGTACCCAACAGAGTTTTATTAAGTTCAAAGAGGGGGATCAAGGAACGCAGGCGGAAATTCTCTTTGCGCAGGCGCTCTTTGTCCAGGGCCTTGGAGATAGCCATGCTCAGCTCGTCGGGTGAAAAGGGCTTCATAATGAATTCATCAATGCCCAGTTTCAGGGCTTCGATGGCCATGTCCATGGTGCTAAAACCGGTCATGGTGACGCAAATGACATCGGGCGCAAACTGTTTGACCTTCTGGGCAACTTCCAGGCCACTCATGCCCGGCATTCTGATATCGGTTAAAAGTAAATCAAAGCGCTCTTTTTTTGCGACCTCAATAACCTCACGCCCATCACGAGCGGTGGTAACCTGATAGCCTTTAACCTCCAAAATTCGTTTGCAGAGATCAAGTACGTCAGTTTCGTCGTCAACAATTATTATTTTTTCACTGCTCATCAAGAAGTCTCCCGTTGGTTCCAATCAAAGTCGGTGTGCTGATTAGCAGAGATAGAGCTTGGCTCTACAGATGAGTGACCCAAAGCTTGATAAGTGATAAGGAATTATATACTAATTCAGATGTGCTATGCAAACGGTGAAATTGTTATCAGGCAGAAGGTCAGCAGGTAATTAATCCTTAATTGCCTGCCGAATTTCAAAGGCTAAATGACCGAATTCTTCGCTATATTCGATGCCTTTGGGACGAGGACGGGGCAGGTTAATAGCAAACTCAGCCGAGATTGTGGCCGGGCGAGGGCTAAGCACCAACACCCGGTCGGCCAAAAAAACCGCTTCACGGATGTTGTGAGTGACCATAAGAGCAGTAAGGTTTTGGTTTTGCCATAGGCGCAGCAACTCCCCGTTAAGTCGCTCGCGGGTCAGCGCATCTAAGGCCCCAAAAGGCTCATCAAGCAGGAGGATTTGGGGCTGTTGAATCAAGGCCCTGGCTACGGCCACCCGCTGTTCCATCCCCCCGGAAAGCTGCTTAGGGTAGGCCAGGGCAAATTCACTCAACCCAACCAGCGCCAGGACTTCTTGACCCCGACGTTCGGCCTCACTAGAGGAGACCCCCTGAATTTGGAGGGGTAACAACACGTTATCCAGCACCGTTCGCCAGGGCATCAAGTTGGGTTTTTGAAACACGATCGCGATTTCCGGCTGAGGTTTAGTGAGCGGAACGCCGGCCAGCCGCACCTGGCCTTTGGTAGGCGGCATAAGCCCGGCTAACAGTTGCAGCAGGGTCGTTTTGCCGCTGCCGGAGGGACCAACAATACCCAGAAATTCGCCCGGCGAGACGCTAAAGCTGATATTGGCAATTGCTAATAAATGGCTGTTGTTGGCCCCCTCGAATGTTTTGCCCAGGGACTCAACTTGCATAATTGGCGTCATGAATTGAGGTCTAGTCACAGCAGGATAAATTGGCAATCTTGTTCCCAAACTTAATTTGGGAACAAGATTGCCAGCAATTAAGAATTCTAATTTCCTTGGGGCTTCAGTTAAAGAGGCCTACTGAGCTTCCACAAACTTGTTGGTATAAAGCGTCTCCGGCTCTAGCGCCCGCGATGCGTCGAGCAGGCCGGTTTTGCTCATAAAGTCCACCGAGTCCTGCCAGGCTTGAGGACTTGACACGCCCAGGGTATCACTTTGCCAGAGTTTGATCGAATCTGCCAACACTTTGCGCTGAGTTGGAGCTTTGTCATCGGTAATTTCAGGAATAACTTCGCGGGTTATGGCAAAGGCGTCGTCGGGATGGTCAATGGTATCTTGCAGACCGCGCAAAGTAGCGCGGACCATGCGCTGCACCAGGTCAGGATCATCGGCCATGAGTTTGTCGCCCACCACCAGCCCATTCGAAACCAGGTCAATGTAATCAGACACCTCGATCACATTAACCTCGATGCCCTGGTCGCGGAGTTGGTTAGGTTCATTGGCAATATAAATCATGGCGGCATCCACCAAATCCTGCTGTATGGCCGCTGCCTGGGTAAAGCCAATCTCCTCTACTTTGATAGAATTTTCGTCAAGGTTAGCGGCATAAAGCAACCCCTTCCAGCCGATAAAGGAAGCGCCAAAAAGTCCGGGCAGGCCGACTTTCTTCCCGGCCAGGTCTTCGGGTGTGGCAATCCCTGTGTCAGCCTTGGCCATGAGAGCGACGGGGAAGCGCTGATACCACTTCATCACGTAGGTGATGGGCAATCCCTGGGCGCGAGCCAGGATGACTTGATCACCGCTGGCAATGGCGAACTCTCGCTCCCCCTGCGCCGCCAGGGCCACAAAGTCATTTTCAAAGCCATATTCGATTTCCACCTCAAGCCCTTCATCCGCAAAATATCCTTTGCTCTGGGCAACATAGAAGGGAGTAAATTGAACATCGGGGATATAGCCAACACCTAATCTAACTTTGCGCAAACTCGGCGATGACTGGGCCGGCGCTTCAGTGACTACCGCCGGTCCGGCTGGGGCCGCTTGCGCTGCAGCTTCTTTCTCTTGGGCAGGCGTCTGGGCGGCACTGGCTCCGCAAGCCATCAACCCCAGCCCTGCGCTGAAGAGCAAAATCAGCTTCCACCAAAAATTCATGTTTCTCCAGTCTCCTCTTGTAATAAAAATTATCGTACAAATTATCGCCGCCAGGCCAGCAGCCAGTGCTCCAGTCCGGTCACAACGAGATATAAACACAGCGAGATACCGGCCAGGGTAAAGAGCGCGGCAAACATCAGCGGCGTGTCGAATAAACCTTTGGATAGATTGATCAAGAAACCCAGGCCCTGATCCGCCCCTACAAACTCGCCAACCACGGCCCCAATCACCGACAGAGTCACCCCAATTTTCAATCCACCCAGCAAAACTGGCATCGCCGCCGGTACTTCTAACATGATAAATGTCTGCCAGCGGTTCGCCCGGAGAGAGCGCATCAATGTTTTTAAACCGGCATCTACTGACCGAATCCCGACGATAGTGTTGACCAGCACCGGGAAGAAAACCACCAGCGCACAAATCAAAACTTTACTTAGTTTGCCGGAGCCAAACCAAATCACCAACAACGGGGCAATCGCCACGGCCGGAATTGCCTGCGAGGCGACCACGTAAGGCCCGACCAATCGCTCTAACAACGGGCTTTTAGCCAGGATGTACCCCAGCAGGGTAGCGCTGGTCAACCCCAAGGCTAAGCCCCCAACAATCGCCGCCAGGGTCGCCTGGCTGTGATGCCATAAGAGGCCATTGACGGCAATCGTGCCGATTTCATTAAAGACGCTGCTAGGGCCGGGCAAAATAAAGGCAGGATAGTTGCCCGCTCTCACTATCAGGGACCACAAGCCGAGGAGCAAAACAACCCCCAGAGGCAAAGCAAGTATTTCCAGGCTTACCTTGTGCCATCGTTTTTTCTTGAGTTCGCTGTTACGCAGGTAAGCTGGATGTGTTTTAGGTGACTCTAAAACCTTGACCATCTCGTGCATAATTAAACCCTTTCCGAAACAGCAATAAAAATGCCCCGATTGTAAGCAAGCGCAAACATCGGGGCAGCAAAAACAAGCCGAGCAGTGAGGATTTCATAATGCCGCTCACCACAAAAAACCCCGAAGTACAAACACGTACTCCGGGGCGGCTTTTATTTCAGAGGACAACCCAAAACAATGGGAAGTCTGAATTGATCACCTTCTCCCATCCGGACTATACCGTCGGCCTCAGAATTACACTGAGTCGGCGTCCACCGCCTGCCCCCGTGCTAATAGACGGGCAGATTAAACTTGGGGTTTTAATCTGGGAACCAGTGGACGTTCGCGGGCTTGGCTGCCCCCGCAGCCTTACCGCCGGTCGGGAATTACGGCCAACTCTAACTGTTTGGCCACTCACCCTGCCCCGAAGGTAGATATTCTATTTGGTCGAAATTATAATGATTTATTTGGAATATGTCAATAATAAGTGGTGACTCTTGGGCCACTTAGTTTGGTTCCGCCCGAAAAGTATGCTAAAATATGCCCCCTACCCGCATTTTTTTAGGAAAGAGCTTTTATGTTCAAACGGATTCAACAACTATTTGGCGTTAAAGAAGAAACCAAACCGATTACAATTGTGTCAGGCTTACCTCGCTCGGGTACCTCCATGATGATGAAGATTCTGGAAGCGGGTGGCTTGCCGCCCCTCACCGACAGCATCCGTACGGCCGACACAGATAACCCCAAAGGCTATTACGAATTTGAGCGGGTGAAACAACTCCCAAAGGGTGACAGTGCCTGGCTCCTTGAGGCCCAGGGTAAGGCGGTTAAGGTGATTGCCATTTTTTTGTCGCATCTGCCTACCGACTACAATTACCGCATCATTTTTATGTGTCGAGCTATGCCTGAAATCCTGGCCTCACAACGTGAAATGATCATTCGCCGGGGTGAAGACCCAGACAAGGTCAGCGATGAAGAAATGAGCCAGCTTTATGAGAAGCATCTCGACCACGTTAATGCGTGGCTCGACCAGCAAAGCCACATTCAGCGCATTGACGTTCATTACAACCTACTTCTTCAAAACCCGCGGTCAGAACTCGCGCGGATCAACCAGTTTTTGGGCAACACGTTGAATCT
Organism: Anaerolineales bacterium; assembly: GCA_015075185.1. Lineage (GTDB taxonomy): Bacteria > Chloroflexota > Anaerolineae > 4572-78 > J111 > DSQQ01. The sequence goes on from JABTUW010000002.1 coordinate 1,281,857, forward strand.
GGAAAAAATGGTCGAGATAGTGGATCCCAGCCTTTATCGCCAACGCCGACAAAGTTGAATCATCAGGGTGCGCCGGGCTGGATAACAAAAGTGGCGGTAGCCACCGTCCGTCCATTGACTTCTAAGGTGACTTTATAGGGGCCAGGCTGGTAGCCGCCGGTCGGATTGTAATAGACCCAGGCGGTACCGCTGCTGTTATAGCCTGACGACCAGACATCCGGGTAAGCATCCAGCTCCGTATCAGCCCAGGTCCAGCGATGGGTCCAGGTTGTGCCCGGTCTAATGCCATCATAATCAAAAAAGAGATAAACCGGCTGTGTTCCGGGCCGGAAAGAAGTGCCGATTTTTTCGGGCTGATTATCCGCAGAAATTCCCTGAGCCAGGCGCAGGTTAGTGAAAGGACTGTCATCAGCAATTGTCGGAGCGCCCGGTGTGGGTAGGGGAATTAGTGTGGGAGTATTGGCTGGAGTGGGCGTAAATTCGGCAGTGGGAGTGGGGGTGTTGGTTACTTGGGCCACAAGTGGCGCATTTGCCTCGGGTTCTTCCTCTAACAATTCAGGCCGAGAAGCAAGCGTAGCGGTTGCTGGGCTGCTGGCGGCCGGCGGGGGTGTATTGACAGGGGCGGGCAGGAATGAATTGGACAGAGAGACAACCCAAAACCCCAAAATCAACAAAAGGGCAATCACCGGTATACCGGCCAAAAACCAAACCCAGGGACGTTTCCAAACAGGCAGGGTTGATTGCAGACCCGCTTCTTTAATCTGGGCCGCTGCTGCTGCGGGAGCGCGTACCGGGGCTGTGCCCTCAATAGCCACCGAAAGGGCCCGGACAAACTCTGCGCCGGTGTTGTAGCGCAACTCTAAGCCCTTTGAGAGCATCCGTCCGATGGCTTCACTTAACGGCAGCGGAATGTTCGAGTTGACCAAGTGCAGGGGTCGAGGCTGCTCGTAAGCCTGCGCGTGCAGGACCGCTGCCGGTGTGCCGGTAAAAGGTGGCTTATCGGTTAACATCTGGTAGCAGAGAATGCCCAGCGCGTAAAGATCAGACTGGCGGGTTGGCCCCTGACCATGCACCCGCTCCGGGGCCATTGTTTCGGGGCAGCCCACCGCGAAACCCTGCTTGACCAAGCTGGTGCCGACCATTGCCTGGGTTTGTCCAAAATCAGCCACCGTGGCATGGTCGTTGGAGTCAAGGTAAACGCGGTAGGCCGACAGGTCGCCGTGGGTAATTGATTTTTGATGGGCATAATCCAGAGCCGAGGCCACCTGGCGAGCGATAATCAACATGCGCTGCGGGGAGAAAGGCCCTTCTTCCGCTAACACCTCGACCAGGGGCCGGGCGTCAATTAACTCGCGGACAACGTATAAAACGCTGCCTTGTTGTTTGGCTTCATAAGTACGGACAATATTGGGATGCTCTAGCTTGGCCGTTTGTTTGGCCAGTTCTTTGAAGCGCCGCCCAAAAAATTCATCAAAGGTAAATTGATAAGCCAGCATCTTAACAGCTACCTCAGCGCCATCCAAACGACGGCGCGCCCGGTAGACAATGGCCAAGTCGCCCCGGCCAATTTCCTCTTCAAGGATATAGTCTTGAAGCTGGATTTCTAACGTAACAGTCATTCCTGCTCCATTTAAGATAACAAATCGCGGAGGGCCGGCACACCAGCCAACGAAGTGGCCTGCTGCACGGCATCAACAATGGCCAGGGCCGTGGCTTCAGCGCCATAGGCGCCGATTAGGTTAACTTCAGCCGCTTCCCCCTGACATGTAGCTAGAGCGAAAATTGTATCGCCGTCAAGCATGGTGTGGGCTGGGCGAACGGTACGAGCTAACCCATCGTGAGCCATTTGGGCCACCTTGTTTACCGCCTCCTTTGAGAGCAAGGCATTGGTAGCCACTACGCCGATAATGGTATTCCCAGAGCCGGTGAAGCTCCCCATCATCCGCATTTTCAATACTTGCATGGTATCAACAAAATCGCCATCTGGCAACTTTCGCGCCCCAGCAAGAATGGTCCCGCTGGCTGGATTGATCACATCGCCCAGACAATTGACTGCTATCAGCGCGCCGACCCACAAACCTTGACCCAGATCAATAACCGCCGTACCGATACCGCCCTTCATTTGAGCTGCCTGGCCCAGGATTTTGCCAACTGTCGCACCTGTACCTGCACCGATGGTCCCTGCGGCACTGGAATTTAGATTGCTGGCCGCCGCCTGACAGGCGGCGTAACCCATCGCTCCATCAGGACGAATGTCGGCCCGGCCAATGCCTAAGTCGAATAGCACGGCTGCCGGCACAACCGGCACCTGGGCTACATGGGCATTAAAGCCGATAGAATTTTCCTCCAGCCAGCGCATGACCCCGTCGGCAGCAGCCAGGCCAAAGGCGCTGCCACCGGTCAGCAATACTGCGTGGACTTTTTCGACCAGATGCATGGGCCGCAGCAAATCAGTCTCCCGTGTGCCGGGTGCGCCGCCGCGCTGGTCCACGCCCCCCACTGCTCCCGCAGGAGTCAAAATGACGGTGCAGCCGGTCGCTGCGGCAAAATCCTGGGCGTGACCCACCTGCACACCGGGAATAATATTCAGTGAGTTAGCCATTTTTATATGTTATGACCACTTTTTGTCCCGTTTTGCCTAATCTTAGCACATTTGCTGGTAAAATAAACTTCCTCTTGCTATAATGGGGCAAGGAAAAGAAAGGCGAGCCGCGAGGAAATGTTTTGTCACTTCCTCGGCCCTCGCCTCACCTTTCAGGAGTCATAATTTTGGTCCAACCACCCCTTACTTTGATCTTGGGCGGCGGACGTAGCGGCAAGAGTGCTTACGCCGAAAAGTTGGCCGCCGAATGGGGCCAGCATGTGCTCTACATCGCTACAGCCGAGGTTGGCGACGAAGAGATGGCGCAGCGCATCGCTGCTCATCGCATGGCCCGTCCGGCTGCCTGGCAAACCCTGGAAGTGCCGTCCCATGTCGGCGCAACGCTGGCTGAAATTAAAGAAGCGCCAGAGGTGCTGTTGCTCGATTGTCTAACCTTGTTGACCTCCAACATTCTGCTGGCACTGGAAGACAAATCACAATCGGACATTGAAGCCGCCGTGCAGGCTGAGCTTGAAGCCATCCTGTCGGCGCAGGCACGGCTGAACGCGCCGCTGATTGTGGTCTCAAACGAAGTGGGCCTCGGCCTGGTGCCGCCCTACCTGTTGGGTCGCGTTTTTCGTGACCTGTTGGGACGAGCAAACCAGTACCTGGCGGCCCGGGCCAACCGGGTGATTTTTATGGTTGCCGGACTTCCGATGATAATAAAGGATGAGGGACTGCCGAGCGCGGAGCGCCCGGCGAGGATGAAAAACTGAACTTCATCCTTCCGCCTTCATCTTTCATCCTTTCTTAGGGATGGTGAATTTGATGCTTTCTTTAACCTTGGCTCAAGAACTAAAAGCGGCGGGTCTAACCTGGACTCCAGCCAAAAATGACTTCTTTGCCATTCCCGAGCGGGGCTTGGATGAAGGGGTATATGTTATCAGCGACATGACCGTACTGGTTGAACTGGTCAACGGTCAGTTAGCCGCGACATTTCACGGTGCGGTGGAGTGGGCTTTGGATCATGTCTTCGTGTCCGACCTGGTTTGGCTACCGACCGAGACGCAGTTGCGGGAAATGTTGGAACAGCGTCTCATTGGCGAGGCTGAACCGGCCCTGCAACTGACCAGCACTGCTGACGGCTACTGGTGCGAGATTCGCTTTCGAGGGGAACGCATCCTTTTTGAAGCGTTTGGCGCTAATGAGGCTTATGCTATGGCTTTGTTGTATGTCTTACGGCAATGACTTAATCCTATCCCAGCCTCAGCCTGGGAAAATGATGACGTGGATTTCCTTCGGACCGTGGACACCCATGCTCAGGGTTAATTCAATATCGGCGGTGCGGCTGGGGCCGGTGATGAGGATAAGGTTGCTGCCTTCGGCGGCGATGCCGGGGTTGGCGGCCAAAAAAGCGGGCAGGGATGGGTAGAGCTTCTGCGCCGGCAGCAAGGCAATATGCACCGGCGGCAAGAGCGAGGCCAGGCGGCCTCGGCCCGGCCCGCTGACCAGGGCCAGGGTTCCCGTATCGGCCAGCCCCCCTTGTGCCCCGGTCAGGCCGACCAGAACGCCGTCCAGCCGAGCCAGGCTGGCTTTGCGCCCCTCGGCTTCATCTGGTAAGTCATTGATTTCGACGGCAATGCCGGCTTCAGCCAGCGCCCCGCTGATCCAGGGCAGACCCAACTCCTCATTATCCCAGGCAATGATTCGTTCCGCCTGATGTTTCTGTAAGATTTCCAGGATGATCGCCAGAACTGACTCGGTCTCTTCCAGGAGATGGACATAGCCCGACAAAGCTTGCAGTTCACGGGCAAAATCATCAGCCATTTTTGCCACTGGAGCACTGGCTTGATAGGTGTAGCCCTGAAAAGAGCCGGGATGTGCGGGGGTAGCTGCCGGCAGATGGGCGTGGTCGAGGCTGTTTTTGAGACGATTTAGAAAGTTCTCTCGATTAAGACTCACGATACCTGCTTTTTCACCATTTTCCTTCAGCCAATCTTCTTATATTTTCCCAATTTTACCATGTGTTAAGATTCGTTGCGAGTCAAAGAAGAGGGTAGATCATAACCGAAAATACTTGACAAAAGCAACTAATTATTAGATAATGGCAACAGAGGAGATTATTATGAGGGATACTTTACTCAAGGATCATATCAGCGCGGTCAGGCACTTCAATCGTTTCTTTACCAGGCAAATCGGGGTGTTGCGCGAAGGCTTGCTCCACAGCCCTTACTCGCTCACCGAAGCCCGCATTATCTTTGAACTTGCCAACCGAAGTAATTTAACTGCCTCTGACTTGTGCAATGAGTTAGGCCTGGACGCCGGCTATTTAAGTCGTATCTTGAACAAGCTGGAACAGCAAAATCTCATCGAAAAGACTCGTTCTGACGATGATGGACGACAACGTTTGATCAGCCTGACCACCGCCGGACAAAATGCCTTCTCATTACTCGATAATCGCTCGAATGACGAAGTTTCAGAGATGCTGAGTGAGTTGAGTGAAGGTGACCAGACACGCCTTACTGACGCCATGCGCACGATTGAGGCTATTCTTGACCACGGTTTTAAATACGCAGAACCCTTTTACTTACGCCCCCATGAACCAGGTGATATGGGCTGGGTTATCCACCAGCATGGCCTCCTTTACCATCAGGAATATGGTTGGGATGAGAGCTTTGAGGCGCTCGTTGCCCAAATCTGCGCGGATTTCATCAACAATTACGATCCACAAAAAGAGCGCTGTTGGATTGCGGAAATGCAAGGTGAGCAGGTCGGCTCAATCTTTTGCGTAAAGGCAAGTGAAGATGTGGCCAAATTAAGATTGTTGTTAGTTGCTCCCAAGGCGCGAGGTTTGGGTCTGGGGACACGCCTGGTCAAGGAGGGCATCCGTTTTGCCAGGCGCTCAGGTTATAAAAAGTTGACTCTCTGGACCAATGACGTTCTGGTAGAGGCCAGGAAAATATATGAAAAAAATGGCTTTAAACTTGTTGAAGAAGAACCCCATCACAGTTTTGGGCACGACCTTATCGGGCAAAATTGGGACCTAATCCTTTGATTATAAAAACTTCAGAGTTAGCCAGCCTGGCGGCGGCCCTTGCTGGCGTCCAGGTTGGCTCCGCTATTGTCGCAACCCGCTTTATCATTGACCAAACCCACTCTGGTCACTCACCCTTTTACGCTAATCTCTCTCTTCCCGCCAGCGTTGGCTGAAGGATTTGGGGGCAAGGGCCGGAAAGTCGCGATAGTCGGTCCAGGCGGCCAGGGGACCGGGCAGCTTCTTGCTCCAGCCGTTTCGGGCTAACACTTTCATCCCACTCCGGCCCATTTGACCCCCCAGGCGGTACAACCAGGGCCGGACCACAGCCAAGCGGTAGAGCCGGAGGCCGAGTTTGAGCCAGGCCGGCGCTTTGCCCGCTTTGATGCCGTCAGCCCGCAGTTTGAGCAGCATGCGCGGGATGTCAATGCGCATAGGGCAGACCTCGCGGCAAGCCCCGCACAGGCTGCTGGCGTGAGGCAGTTCGCTCCACGATTCCACCCCCAGCAGGCCAGGCGTCAGCACCGCGCCGACCGGGCCAGGATAGACACTGCCATAAGCGTGCCCGCCGATTTGCTGGTACACCGGGCAGATGTTTAGACACGCCCCGCAGCGAATACAATATAAAATTTCGGCCAGTTCACTGCCCAAAACTTTACTGCGGCCGTTGTCAAGGATGATGATATGAAGTTCGTCAGGGCCGTCAGGCTCTGACGATTGACGATTTGCGGAGCGTTCGTTCTCCTCACTGCCTCGCCTCTCCGCTTCTTTGCCTCTTTTTCGCGGGCCGGTAACGATATTGCTGTAGACGCTCAATTTCTGGCCGGTGGCGCTGCGGGCTAATAATTGCAGCATCACCCCCAGGTCTTCGAGGGTTGGGACGAGACGCTCCATACCCATCATTGCCACATGGATGCGCGGGGTGGTCGTGGTCAGACGGCCGTTGCCTTCATTCGTTACCAGGCAAATGCTGCCGGTTTCGGCCACGCCAAAATTGACCCCACTGATGCCCATATCGGCCTGCAGAAAATCGGCGCGGAGCATGCGCCGGGCCAAAGCGGTCATGCTGGGCACATCGGCCAAATCGGCGTCGGTCGCCCGGAGTTTCTCACGGAAGAGGTCGGCTATTTGCTGCCGGCTTTTGTGGATAACCGGAGCAATAATATGCGAAGGTCTTTCGTGGGCCAGTTGGATGATGTACTCGCCCAGGTCGGTCTCGACGACGCGGACGCCGGCGGCTTCCAGCTCGTGGTTGATTTCCAACTCCTCGCTGATCATGGATTTGGATTTGACCACCGTTTTGACCCCCCGCGCCTTGGCCAACTCGACAACGTAGCGATTGGCCTCCTCCGGCGTTTCGGCCCAGCAGATGTGACCCCCGTTCGCCTCTACTGCCTCGGCAAATTGAGCCAGGTAACGGTCGAGGTTGGCCAGGGTGTGAGCGCGAATTGTGCGGGCGTGGTCGCGCAGCGCATCGGCTTCCGGCAGGGAAGCGAAGGCATTGCGGCGGAGAGTCACAAAACGGGTTGTCGCCAACTCCAACGCCGCGCGGAGTTTTTTATCTTGCAACGCATCTTCAACGCGCTCATAAAAGGTTACGTTGGCAGCGGTCATTCTTTACCTGTCCTCGCCAGCACTTCGGCCAGATGCTTGACCTGCACCCGGCTGCCCCGCCGCCGCAGCCCGCCGGCGATGTGCATCAGGCAGCTCACATCCCCGCCGACGACCGTATCTGCGCCGGTGGCCTCGATGTTGTCCAGCTTGCGCTGCAAAATCGCCCCGGAGATGTCGCCCATCTTGACGGCAAAAAGGCCGCCAAAACCGCAGCAGGCTTCGGCCTCCGGCAGTTCTTTGAACTCGGCGCCCTCGACGTGGCTGAGCAGTTGGCGCGGCTGCTCTTTCAGACCCATCCCCCGCAGGCCGTGGCAGGAGGCGTGGTAGGTCAAACAGCCGCTGGCACAGCTATGGAGGTCGGTCACGCCCAAGATGTCCACTAAAAATTGGCTGAATTCATAGGTGCGCCCGGCGACATCCCTGGCTTTGGCGGCGTAGGTGGGGTCGCCGGCTAGAATTTCGGGGTAGTGGTGAACCATCATGTCGGCGCAAGAGCCGGAGGGCACCACGATAGGCGCATCGCTTTGGGAGAGGACGTCGAGGGTGTGGCGAGCCATGGCCCGGGCGTCGTCCCAAAAGCCGCCGTTAAAAGCCGGCTGGCCGCAGCACGTCTGGGCCTGGGGAAATTCGACCTCAAGGCCCAGTTCTTCCAAAATTTTGACAACGGCAAAGCCGGCATCGGGAAAGAAGTTGTCTACCAGGCAGGTAACAAAAAGCTGAACACGCTTGATGGAACCCTTGTTGGGCGTGGGCTGAGAGGTATAGGGGTGGCTCATAGATGCGCTCTCCAGCGAGCATTTAAGAGTATTTTAATGGTAAGGCAGGCAAAGAGCAAAAGTTGTCGCTTTTTTATCCTCCCAGTCAGCTATGAGCGATCTTGGCAATAGCCTAATCGGATAAGAAAACCGGGCCAAAGATAATGCTCTTATTCTCCTGAAATCACCTTGCCGAGTATGGTGACAGCACCCCCTTGACCGTATAATGTAAGGAAACTCGATAGGGGAAAATTTGGATGAAGGAAAAAATTTTGGCAATTGATAGTGATCCCTTTACTTTGTCGGTCGTTAAACAAGTCCTGGAGTCGGCTGGTTATCGCGTGCTAACGGCTTTGGATGGGGAAAGCGGCTTGCAGCAGTTTCATAAATCTGAGCCGGACCTGATCTTGCTTGACATTATGCTGTCTGAGGTAGATGGCTGGAAACTGTGCCGCCGTATCCGCGCTGTCTCGAACGTGCCGATCATTATCCACACGGCCCTGGAGTCCCCGGAGCATATGTTACAGGCAATTAAGGTTGGAGCCAATGATTATTTGGTAAAACCGGTTACGCCGGAGGTGATCCAAATTCATGTGGATACACTTCTTAAAGGCTGCATCCAGCGAGAACAGCTTTTGCCGACATGGCTGTCCTACGTGTCTTCTCCTCATCCGCCGGAGTTGGAATCCCTCCCTTTATCTGTGTAAAGAGGTTCTTGCCTGACCATAATAAGCAGTCAGACCACACCCACATACTTGTGTCGCGGTAAGTTTATTTGAGTTGCCGCCGATAGAGTCGTTGCGCTTTCGGGCTAATAAGGAAACTAGAACAAGGGAGAAAGATAGATATGATGTACAAGAAGCTTGCGCTCGCAATTTCGATTAATGCAGTCATAATGTACTTGCTCACTTATGTAATGATTGACGAAATTGATCATCTGTATCTCAACATCAACAGATTATATATGGCGCTGATAATGGTCGCTCCGATGGTCATTGTTATGCTGTTGGTGATGCGTTCGATGTATGAAAACGAAAAACTAAACTACATGCTCATTGCCGCCTTCAGTGGATTATTTATTCTCTCATTTTATCTGGCCCGCACACAAACACCGGTGGGAAATGATCAGTTTCTTCGGTCAATGATCCCCCACCATTCAAGTGCAATCCTGATGTGCCAACAATCGGAAATCACCGACTCGGAAATCATCAATCTGTGCGAACAAATCGTCAAGGCGCAGGAGGACGAAATTGCCCAGATGAAGGCTATCCTTGAGCGTTCACGATAAGAACATAGCAGATACGTCTAACCCCGACCCTCTCCGGCGGAGGTACGAAACTTCAGGCAAAGAAACAGGACCGTTCATTTAGCGGCTTTGGCTCTTAAACGAGCAGGCCGAGTAAAAAAGGACTCTTGACGGTTTAGCCGTCCGGAGTCTTTTTGATTCTTGTACTTTTGTAGTAACTTCTCAGACTAAAGGCGCCTGGGACTTGGCTAGCCCCGAGCGTCTTAAAAGGAGAAAAGTGCCAGTCACCTGAGTAGTAACCTTTTGTAAATACGAGGGGCGTGGGCTAAAATCAAGTGCAAAATTTGTGCGAATAACCAGGAGTTGGGTATGGCATTAGAAGCTATGAATACTTTAACTCTCGAACAAAAAACTCCCCGCAACATCGAAGTTGATCTCAAGCAGCGCCAGGTGCGGATTACCTGGGCCGATGAGTATCGCAGCGTCTACCCGCTGGATTACCTGCGCCAGATCTGTCCCTGCGCCACGTGCAATGCCCAGCGCCGCAATCAAGATCCGCTGCGCATTTTGAAACCTGATCAAATTGTTACTAAGGCGGAGCTGCGGGCGGAACGGCCCGTAGAGATGGTCGGCAATTATGCCCTGCAATTTTTCTGGGCCGATGGGCACAATGCCGGCATTTACTCGTTTGAGTTTCTGCGGGAGAAAAGTCCAGGGGCAAACCCCTAATGTTTTGACTCCCAAATTGGGCCGTACAAGAGAAAGGTTGGAAGACTGGAAGGTTGGTCCTTCTTTATCCAGCCCTCCAGGCTACTTTAAAGGCTTGCCATTAACAGGACTTACGCGGGGGTGCTCAAAACGCATGCTGAGTAGGCCGAGCGAAGCGAGTGCCGTATCAAAGCGGCGTTTTGCGCAGTTCGCACCCTTCGATACGCCCACTTCCTCCGGTCGCAGGGCTACTCAGGATGCTCACCGCGTAACTCCTGTCATTAATTGAGCCGTTTTGCTTCCGTTTTCCTGGAGGATAGCTTCTGTCTCATCTTCGAGGAGGAGGCCGGTTTTGATGAGATACTCAACGATCCGGCGGGCATTTTGCTCCGGGGTATGGTTGATGGTATCCAAAACCATTTCTGGGTCGAGAGGCGGCTCGTAGGGGTCATCAATTCCCGTTAGTCCCAGCAGATCTCCGCGCTGGCTTTGTGAGTAAAAGCCTTTATTGTCCCGCTCGATACAAACCTCCAGCGGGGTGTCCACAAAAACCTCGATAAAGTTTTCCCCAATCATGCGGCGGCAGTCGTTTCTGGCGGTGCGATAGGGGCTGATGGCGGCGGTAATCACAATGCCGTTATGCCTGACAATCTCCGCCGCCACAAAGCCGATGCGCCGGATGTTGGTGTCACGATCCTCTTTGCTAAACCCCAATCCCTTGGAGATATGCGTACGGATGGCTGCGCCGTCCAGAATGGTCACCTGCCGGCCCTGTTCCAGGAGCATGCTGGTCAAGGCTTCGGCGGTGGTGGATTTGCCCGCTCCACTTAAGCCGGTGAACCAAATGCAAAAGCCCTGCTTGTGGCGCGGCGGCGACATTTTGCCCAGAATGGCGGCCGTTTCGGGCCGGGTAAACCAGGAGGGCAATGCTTTACCATGGGCCAGGTATTCATTCCGTACCTGCGTGCCGGAAATCGAGAAGACCCTGGCCCCCGGCGGAATTTCGGTTTCTTCGACATAGCGGTCTTCATCGGGGAGGTAGGAGAGGGCTTTGAACGGGACCATTTTAACCCCAACTTCTTCACCATATTTCACCAACAAATCCTGGGCCTCATAAGGGCCGTAGAAGGGTTTGCCGGCGGAGTCTTTACCGGGGCCGGCGTGATCTCGGCCAACGATAAAGTGGTTGGCGCCATAGTTCCGGCGAATAATGGCGTGCCAGACTGCTTCGCGCGGGCCGGCCATGCGCATGGCTAAAGAGAGCAGGCTGAGCATGGCCCGTTGGGGATCATAATAATTTCTGATCAGGGTTCTGTAGATGCGGACGCGGGTGTAGTGGTCTACATCGCCCGGCTTGGTCAGGCCGACCGCCGGGTGCAGCAAAAGTGTGCCATTGATTTCGGTCATGGCGCGCTTGGTTAATTCTTCGTGAATGCGATGAAGCGGGTTGCGCGTCTGAAATGCGACCACATTGGGATAGCCCATTTCGCTCAAGCGGTGGCGCACTTCAACCGGGGAGAGGCGCAGTTCGGCAAAGTCGTAGGCCCGGGGCAGGTTGATGACCCGCAGCGGCCCGGAGATATAGACTTTACCCCAGGTTTCCATTTCGGCCAGAAGAGGATGGCGGGCATCGGTGGTGCCGCAAACGTGATGCGCCTCGCGGTTGGCATCCCAGGCAAAAGCCTCTTCCACCCGCATGATCGCCATCAGGTTATTCTTATTGTTGCGCAGGGCGATCTCTTTGCCCAGGCGCAGGGGAGTATCTTCGTCAATGGGCAAGGTGATGGGCATGGGGAAGATCAGGCTGTTAGCCAGGCGCATCTCTTCGACCACCCGGTCGTAATCAGCTTTGCCCATAAAGCGCTCCAGGGGCGAGAAAGCACCTATTGCCAAGAGTTCGAGATCGCACAAGGAGCGGTTGGAGAGCTGGATGGAAGGCAGGGTGTTGGCCCGGCGGGTTAACTCGACTCGCTCTTCCTCGGGCACTAACAGGTTGACGAGTTTTCCGCCGTAGGGCGGAATCAATAGGTTATTTTGCATTTCCATTATCTCCATTGATAAACCCTTTTGATGGTTATGGATATTTATCCGTAACCCGATCCTCTCCGGACTTTAGTCTGCTTCAGCTTTATTGGGGCAAAATCCCCCGCGCTTCCAACTCGTTGATAATCTGCTCAACAATTTCCTCGGTGCTGCGCAGGTCGGTCTCGATGACGATTTCCGGGGCCTGGGGTTCCTCATAGGGCGAGGAGATGCCGGTGAACTGCTTGATTTCGCCTCGCAAAGCTTTGGCATACAAGCCTTTGGGGTCGCGGCGTTTGCACACCTCCAGGTCGCACTTGACGAATATCTCAAAGAAGCGACCTTCGGGCAGGATGGAGCGGGCAAAATCCCGTTCGCTCTGGAAAGGCGAGATGAAACTGCACAGGACAATGTTGCCGTGCCCAAACCCCAGGCGGGCCACTTCCGCCGCCCGGCGAATATTCTCATTGCGGTCGGCGTCGGAAAAGCCCAGGTCGCCATTGAGGCCATGACGCAGGTTATCGCCATCCAGAAAGAAAGTATGGCAGTTCCGCTCAAACAGGACCTGTTCCAGTTTTTTGGCAACGGTAGATTTGCCCGAGCCGGACAGCCCGGTAAACCAGAGCACGGCCCCCTTGTGCTCGTTATGCCTCTCGCGCATTTCCAGGGTAACGCCGCCAATTTCCCAGACCACATCCGTTGACTTACGCCGTTCAATGGCAGGGCGCTTAGCGGGTTCAGGCGCTGTTTCAACCAGGTCGCTGATGCTCCGCGACCGGCCGCGAATCATCCCGGCGGCAACGGTCGTGTTGGTGTACGGGTCAATCAGGATGAAGCTGCCGGTATTACGGTTGATTTCGTAGCGGTCAAAAAAGAGGGGGTGGGTAGTGGTGATCTGCACCCGGCCAATCTCGTTGAGCGATAAGGATTCAGTGCGCTCGCGGTGCATGGTGTCCACGTCAATTTTGTAGTTCAGTTCCGAGATAAAGGCTTTGACCACGCGGGTGGTGTGTTGCAGCCAGTAAGTGCCCTGCGGATTCATGGGCGTTTCGCTCATCCAGCAGATGACCGCATCGACCTGGTTGCTCTTTTGGGGCAGGTTGTGGGTGCGAACAATCATATCGCCGCGGCTGATGTCAATTTCATCGGCCAGGGTCAGGATGACCGAATCGCCGGCGACCGCCTCGGCCTGCTCGCCCTCGAGGGTGACGACTGATTTGATCCGGCTGCCCAGGCCGGAAGGAAAGACGACGACCTCTTCGCCGGGGGCGATCCGGCCAGAGGCAATTTGCCCGGCGAAGCCCCGGAAATTCTGGTTGGGCCGGATGACAGTCTGAACCGGAAAGCGGAAATCCACCAGGTTGCGACTCCCGCCGACGTTGACATTTTCCAGGTGGTGCAGCAAGGTCGAGCCGTCGTACCAGGGCATGTTTGCACTTTTCTCAACAACATTGTCGCCTTTAAGGGCCGAGATTGGAATAAAAACGATGTCTTGGACTGACAGTTTGGCCGCGAAATCTTTGTAATCGGCTATAATCTGATCGAAAATTTCTTGCTCGTAATCCACCAGGTCCATCTTGTTGACGGCGACGACGAGGTGAGGAATATGGAGTAGAGTGGCCAGAAAGCCATGCCGCTTGGATTGGGTTACGACCCCTTTGCGGGCGTCAATCAAGATAATGGCCAGTTCGGCCGTAGAAGCGCCGGTGACCATGTTGCGGGTGTATTGGATGTGGCCCGGGGTGTCGGCAATGATGAATTTGCGCTTGGGCGTGGCAAAATAACGATAGGCGACATCTATGGTAATTTTCTGCTCACGTTCGGCCCGCAGCCCATCGGTCAGCAGGGCCAGGTCTACATACTCGTCGCCGCGTTCGTGGCTGGCCCGCTGCACGGCTTCCATTTGATCCTCAAAAATAGCTTTCGAGTCGTACAATAAACGGCCAATCAGCGTGCTTTTGCCGTCGTCAACGCTGCCGGCGGTGGTAAAACGGAGCAGCTCAATCGAGTCAAGCGATTCGGGCGGCTCGCTTGCTTTTTCGGCCAAGCTTACTTGTGTAGCTGTCGTTGTTTCTTCTGATAACATAATTTTTGAAAACCCCATAGTAATTTAGATAAGGAGTGGCAAAGTGGAGCTTTGCCCAAATTCTATTAGAAATAGCCTTGTTTTTTGCGATCTTCCATGGCCGACTCGGAGCGTTTGTCATCCGCTCTGGCCCCGCGCTCGGTAATGCGGGCTGAAGCCACTTCTTGAATAATATCGGCCAGGCTGGAAGCGTGCGATTCGACAGCGCCGGTGCAGGTCATATCGCCGATGGTGCGGAAGCGGATAATTTTGTTTTCAATTTTCTCGTTGCCTACCGGGCGGACCACTTCCGAGGCGGCTAGGAGCATGCCGTCCCGACGAATAACATCGCGCCGGTGGGAGAAGTAAAGCGATGGAAGCGGTATTTTTTCGGTCTGGATGTACTGCCAGATGTCCAGCTCGGTCCAGTTGCTCAGGGGGAAGACGCGGAAACTCTCGTTGGGCTGTTTCCGGCCGTTGTATAGGTTCCACAGTTCGGGCCGCTGGTTTTTGGGATCCCACTGGCCAAAAGCGTCGCGGTGGGAGAAGAACCGTTCTTTGGCCCGGGCCTTTTCCTCGTCGCGCCGCGCTCCGCCGAGGGCCGCTTCAAATTTGAACTCGGCCAGCGCGTCGAGAAGGGTGACGGTTTGCAGGCCGTTGCGGCTGGCATACGGGCCGGTTTCCTCAACTACCCGGCCCTGGTCAATCGAGTCCTGCACATAGCGCACAATTAACCGCACGCCGATGCGCTCGACCATTTCATCACGAAAAGTCAGAGTTTCGGGGAAGTTGTGGCCGGTGTCAATGTGCAACAAGGGGAAAGGGATCTTCCCCGGATAAAAGGCTTTTTGGGCCAGATGGGCCATCACAATCGAGTCTTTGCCGCCGGAGAAAAGGAGAACTGGGCGCTCAAATTGAGCGGCAACTTCGCGCATCACGTAGATGGCTTCAGACTCTAACTGCTTTAAATGGGAACGAAGATAGGATGCATTCATCAAGGGTAAACCTCATTTTTCTGGTTTTGCTTTACTAACACTCAGGCAGATTATAACATGACGAAGTTTGAAGCAAGTTTGAAGGCGTCAAAATTTTGAATCGTGAAATTTATGTAGTCCGTTTGTGTTTTATGTAAATTTGTCATAAAATAATCCCGTGAAAGCGCCCATGTCGAGCATTTCTGCTGCCAATTCCCAGTCACAATCAAAGATAAACGCTCGCCTGCCCGGACGCATCTGGCCTGTCCTGTTGAGCTTGATGGGGTTAACTCTGGTTGCCTGTAATCTCATGCAATGGGGGCAGTCCACTTCCTCCAAGCCGCGCATTGTTTTTGTAACGCCGACCCCGCGCAGCGAAATGCTGCTCAATGAAGGACAGCGCTCGCTGGTGCTGCCCGCCGCTCAGCCAACTATGCAGTCGGCCCCTTATTTTGCCGACGCCAATGAATTAGGCAAGGTGATGGTTTTGGAATATCACCGCATTGCCTACCCGGAGCAGCGTTACCAACGCACTCCCGATAATCTCCGCGCCGATTTGGAGCGGCTTTACCAAGAGGGTTACTATCCGGTCAATTTCGTTGATATTATTCGCGGCTTGCCCGATGTCCCCCCCGGCAAAAAACCCATTGCCCTTACCTTCGACGACTCGGATATCAGTCAATTTCGGGTGCTGGGTGATCGGACCATAGATGCCGATAGCGCTGTTGGGATTATTTTAAATTTTCATCATCAGCACGTTAATGATTGGCCTACCCGTGCCACCTTTTTTGTTTTGGGTAATGATAACGCCAATTACTATTCTGTTTTTGGGCAATCGGAGCTGGCCAAAGAAAAAATTCAAGTGTTGGTTGACCTGGGGATGGAAGTCGGCAGCCATACCGTGAGTCACGCCGACCTATCGGTGGCAACGGCGGAGCGCATCTATTGGGAACTGGCGGTCAGCCAGCACGTCATTGAGGAAATGGCGCCGGGCTATAAAGTCCAGAGCTTGTCGGTGCCTTTTGGCGGTTTCCCTTACACCCTGGATTTTTTGAAGACGGGCCAATGGGGTGATTATAGCTATAGTTACGCCGGCAACGCTGCGGCCTGGGGCGGACCCAATGTGTCACCCTTTGATAAAACCTTTGAGCCTTTTCATGTCTCCCGGTTAGAGGTAACGGCTACATCGCTGGATCATTGGCTGACCTATTTTGAGCAGAACCCTGACGAATATTACGTCTCCGATGGCGATCCCAGCCGGGTAACTTTCCCCCAGCAGGTGCAGATTGCGGCAGAACCATAGTCGCCTCATTCCCGCAGCACCCGCTCATCCCCAACGCGCTTGGTCAGGCGCTGTTCGTCGGTGTACTCCAGGAGAGCCAGGGCATATTTGCGGCTGGTGTTAAAGGCATCGCGAACCTGGGCCACATTGATGGTTTGATGTTGGCGCAGGTAATTTCTCAACCACCCGACAAACTCGTTATAGGTATCGGTCAGGAGAATAACTTCGGGGGAAAGGCGGGTCAGTTGCCCTCCTTCGATGAGGGCCTGCATCACCTCGTCACCCAGAGCGGCAGCAACATCTTTAGGCAGGGGTGTGTTGAAGGGAGCGCGCCGAAAATCGGCCAGGAGCTTGTCCACGGCGGCCTGCTGGGCGGGAGCCAATTTGACCTGGTGGGTGGACACCCGAACCGTATTTTCGGTGGCGGTCAGCGTCCCATCCTGCTGGCCGCGCTGAATGGCTTCATTGAAAAGCCGCGTTTCCAGTTTGAGGCGGCTTTTTAGTTCACTGCGCGGCATACCCGCTCGCAGGGTAAAGCGGCGGTGATAATCAAGAAGGGTCGCCGTAATTTGGCCCAGGAGCGTGGCCCAGCCGCCCCGCGAGGCAACCAGGGCTTTAGAATGGGACAAGTTATCAACTTGTCCGACAGGCTCAGCCAGCATAAAGACGTCCCCTTTTTTTAACAATTCAGCCAGCGCTGCTGAAGCCGCGTCAGCCGGAAGGCGGCACTCGGCCAGGAGGGTTTGGGCGGGCGTTGGGCCGCGGCGGTCCAGTTCACCTAACAGCACATCCTCAGGCGTGCCGGCAAGAAGCGTGTCCAGCCGCTTGAGTAAATCGGGCCGGAAACGGCGATGGCGGCGGCGCGGCAAGGGATCAACAATCACGCCGCCGCCGATGGTCAGCGAGGGCGAAGGTTGGCGAATGATAAAGCGATCCCCTTTGATAACCGGAATGCGCCGGGCCAGCCGGAGTTGGACCCAGCCGGTCTGTCCTGGCTCCAATTGGCGCACCCCCAACAGGCGGGTGTAGGCCAGAACTTCGGTTGAGCCGGTAAACAGTTCGACCTCCTGATTGTGGCGCAGGGGGCGGGGCGAGTCGGGCAAGAGGCGAAGCTGTACGTCAATTAATTGGGACGGCTCGAGCCAGCCGGGGGTCGTCAAGACGTTGCCGCGGGCAACGTCGGCGGTGCTTAAACCGGCCAGGTTGACTGCGGTGCGCGAGCCGGGGTTGGCCAACTCGACGCTTTTTTTGTGCGATTGCAGCCCGCGAATGCGTGTCTTGAGGCCCTGCGGTAAAACTTCGACTTCCTGGCCGGCCTGCAATTGGCCGTCGAGGAGGGTGCCGGTAACGACGGTGCCAAAGCCGCTCATGGAAAAAACCCGGTCAATCGGCAGGCGGGGCCGGCCGCGGTTGGGCCGGGGCGGGGCCTGGGCCAGCAGTTGATCGAGGGTTTGGATGAGGGTTTTAAGGCCCGTACCGCGCAAGGCGGAAACAGGGATGATGGGGGCGTTAGCCAGAACCGTACCGGTCATGGTTTCGGCAATGTCGGCCTGGATCAGTTCCAGCCAATCTTCGTCTTCAATCATATCTACTTTGGTAACGGCGATGACGCCCCGTGGAATTTCCAGTAAATCCAGAATGGCCAGATGCTCGCGGGTCTGAGGCATAACCCCTTCGTCGGCGGCGATCACAAAGAGAGCCGCATCAACCCCACCGACGCCGGCCAGCATATTTTTGATAAAATCTATGTGGCCGGGCACATCCACAATGCCAACCGATTCGCCGGAGGGGAGAGTCAGCCAGGCAAAACCCAGGTCAATGGTCATGGCCCGCTGCTGCTCTTCTTTCAGCCGGTCGGGGTCTATGCCGGTGAGGGCTTTGACCAGGGTGGATTTGCCGTGATCTACGTGGCCGGCAGTGCCGATGACTCGCATCGCCTAGACCTGCCTGTTGGCTAGCTCTTCAAAGCGCTGCTGCCAATCGCGGGCGGCAAAAGTGCGGTTTTGAATATCTTCTTCGATGATTTGCAGAACGAGGTCCATCTGGGTTTGAACCGTTTGACTCAGCTTGACCATTTCATCCACCCGCTTTTGCAAAAGTTCCATGTTCTTTTGCAGGTCGGTAAAGGTGGGTTTCCACTCCAAGCTCTGCTTCTTCCAGCGCTGTTCATACTCGGCCCGCCACTTTTCCATTTCGGCTTGCTGGCGATCTTCAGCCAGGCGCTGCAACTCGGTGGCTTTGTGCTGTTCCCGCTGCAGGCGCTCTTGAAAATCTTGCAGCGACTCCAAGGCTCGTTTATTGAGCTGATAGTGCTCGGCATATTTGTCCATCAGGCCCTTGTACTCATCCATACGATGCTCGATGGACTCGGCAGCGTCACTCCAATTCTTGACCAAGCGTTCGCGTTGGGCCATCTGGAAATCCATGTGCTCGCGGTGGCGGCGAATATCCTCGCGGATTTCGTCGAGAGCAGCCTGATATTGAGCGTACTGAGGAATTTGCTGCTCCACAAGTTGAACTTTAGTTAAACTTGTATCAATTTTTTTATGAAGATTGGGTATTTCTGCTTGCAGTTCAGCCAGGCGGAGGGCGTCAACCCGGCGCTGGTCTTCCAGGTAAGTGGCGGCCCTGGCTCGTTCCTCAAGCAGCTTGTCGAGATTGTTAAGCCGCGTTTCAAAAGTATTGACTTCTTTATTGAGCCGGTCCACCTCGGCCCGGGCGAGCGAAATTTGCTCATCGTAACGCTGGGTTCGGTCCAGGTCGCGCCGAAGTTCATAGAGGGTTTTGGCAAACGTGTCCAACTGACTGAGCATGGCGTTATTAACGTCTCGGAAATTCTGCTGGCGGCGGCTGTACTGCTCTTCGAAAATTTGCAGGAGTTCGGTTTTCAGGGTGAGTAACTGGTCGTCGAGCTGCGGGGTTGAACTCCATCTGAGCTGGGCTTCCGCCAGTTGCGCTTCCAGTTGCTGGGTCCAGCGGGCCTGCTCCTGTAATTCATAAGCCTGGGCTTCAAGGCGCTGCTGCAATTTGGCGATAATCTGCTGGTCGGTTTGGTACGGCAGCGCTGAAGCATCAGGCTGAGATGATGATTTAGTTTGCTCTATCGGCACAATTCTCTCCTGCTTGGACGATTATGGGTCTGACAAATTTAATTTTGGTATTGTAACACGACTTAAAAGTGACGGCAAGGATTTTTCAAGTGGCCTGGAGGTAGTGCTCAAGTAATTCCAGAAACACCGAAAAAGTTGTGGGCGCGACTCAAACCAAATTCAAACTTTTTTATTGTATGATTAATAGGCGTTATCTTGTTTTAGTCAGGCGCCCTCTTTGTCTATAATGGTGAAGGCCAATTTTTGATACCGTTTTTAACTATTTTCTAATAGTTCTCTGATTACTTTCTTAGTGTTGTGTGTTACGTTAAAGGTAATCCGCGTCAGCAAAGTTTGACATACCACCCACTAGCCGTGTTATCAGCAAAATGGAAATTTAAAAGAGTTGTTAATAGGCACCACTCCTATAGATGGACAAGGATTATCCACTCAGTCAACAGCAAAATAGGTTGAGGCTATGGAATTAAAAATTTATCTTAGTATCTTATTAAAAAAATGGTGGATTGTGCTCTCTACATTTTTGGTCACAGTAACGGCGGGTGTTGTATTTACTTATACTCAAACCCCTGTATACAGCGCCACAGTTACTTATACGGTTGTGCCCAGTTCTTTATTGGGTGATTTGAAGAGCTTTGCCAATGGCTTAGACATGCTGGGCCGACGGGATGAAATTGCGACGACTTTCGCAGAAATTGCTTCAAGTCGTCGCATTAAACAGCTTGCTATGGACTCTATTTCACTGGAGTCGGGCCGTGATTACACGGTCAGTGGTAAATTGCGGGCAGGCACAAATGTTATCGAATTTACAGTTCAAGGGCCTGATCCTATTATTACACGCGACTTGGTCAATGCTGTTGGAGTGACAACGGAAGAATACGTACGAGGATCTTATGAAGTCTTTGTTCTCCGCCCTTTAGACGAAGCCACAACTCCCAACAGTCCTATAAGCCCCAATAAAACGTTAAGCCTTGCTCTGGCTGCCGTACTGGGGTTGGTTTTAGGGGGGGGATTAGCTTTTCTATCGGTATATTTTGAAACGCCGGTTGATTCGATCACTGAGGTAAACATTGTTGATAATAAGATCGGTGTTTATAACAAAGATTATTTCTTGCGAAGATTAAGTAATGAAATGGTTCGCGCCAAGCGGAATCGGTATCCACTGTCGGTAGCCTTAATGCATGTTATTGATAATCTTGGGTTACTAAAGGGGGGCAATTCAAATGAGATGCACACAAAAATTTTACACCAAATCGGTGTGCTCACCAGTCAATACTTGAGGGAGGAAGATATTGTAGCCTACCTGGGAGATGACACTTTTGCCCTCTTGCTGCCAGATATGACTGGTGAAAACGCTAAAGCGGTTATGGAATATATGCAAACACGCGTTAACATGTTTTCCTTCCACTCTATCACCGATGACACCAAGCTCAACCTTAAAAGTATTGTGGGTGTGGCTGCTTACAATCATAATGGTACCAGCCGTGATGATTTTGTGGCTCAAGCCAACCGAGCGCTTCATCTAGCCGAAGTGAATGAGAACGGTAGTGTCTATTTAATAACCAACTGTACCCCTCAAGACAATAATCATCATGCGTAACCAAGCCTCAATCATTAGGATACAACCAGGTCAAACATTTTGGATTGTAATCTTTTTACCCCTGGCCCTCACTTTTCTATTCATCATTTTTACAGCCAATAATGCTTTAGCTTCAGTACAGAATTCAAACACTCAAGACCGGCGCTTTTTGGCCCTTCAGAGTACACCCACTCCGACACCAACACCCCAGATTGAAGTTACATCTACCTATACCTTCTCTCTGGCTACCTTGGGCTATAACGAGACCACTCTCGACAGCCCCTCTGATGGGGCAGAATTCTCTTTTAGATTGCCCGAAAATTGGTCAATTCAAACTGATGGCCTGCTTGAGCTTGATTTTAGTTACACTTATAGTCAAGTGGGGACTGATTATCCAGCTCTATTTGGCAGTTTAACGGTAAAATTAGATGATCAAACTTTAAATGTCTTCCCCATTGAGGAAATAGACCTTAATAACTATCAATTGCGTATTCCTCTGCCTTCAGCTTTGCTGAGTTCAACCAGAACTCGCCATATTATCAGTTTAGAGTTCGATGCGGGGCTTTTGTGCGAAGTGCCCCATCAGGCAACATTGATTGTTCATTCAACTTCTTCTGTTCTTATAAACTACAGCCAAAATCCACTTGAGCTTGATCTTTCTCGTTATCCCTGGCCTTTTTACCAGCAAACCTTTGTCCCTGATACAGTGTACTTTGCAATACCCTCCCGGCCAACTCCTAACGATATTGTTAATGCCCTGGGAGTTGCCGCCAAATTGGGTGATTTGACCGGGAATCGGATAGTAATTAGCCCTACCACAGATTTAGATCTTGGTCAGATTATTTCGCCAGTTTCTGCAACTTTTGATGAGCATCTGATCGTGATCGGTTCTCCCCAAGATAATAAATTGTTACCTCTGCTTAACAATATTGTTCAACTGCCTGTTTCCTTACACCAACGACAGCTTGAGGTTGTCGTACAGGGTCCTACAATAGTAGCGCCAAGTGATACCTTTACTTACACCTTTAATATCACGAATACGACGAATCAGCGCGCGGATTTGTCATTGCTTGACTCACTCCCACTTCATACTACACTAATCAAATGCGTACCCGATTGCTCTAAAAATACAGACGACAATATAATTACCTGGAGCAACTTGGAACTCTCCCCAGATGCATCTCTCAATCTCTCGCTTGTTCTAAAAGCCGGAGATAGTCTTATTGAAGAGATTGAAAATACGGTGACAGTGTACGAAGCTGATTTGGGGCCAATTAATGCCAATACGCTCACTTCAACAGTGGAGACTGACTCATCCGGGAGCGAACTACAAGTATCTGTGGCTGATCAAAATGGCTATTTCTTTATATATAATGATCGAGCCGTAGCTGAAGGGGACGGCGTTATTCAAGAAATTATCTCTCCCTGGAACGAAAATCGAGCTATTTTGATTATTACTGGCTTAACCCATGAGGCTGTGCAAAAAGCTAGCCAGGCTATGAGTTCTGAAACACGCTTTCCAGGTATGAATACCACGGTGGCCCTGGTTAGAAAAGCTCTCTCTCTGCCAGAGATTAATCAGACAGACACGCCCCAAGTTGAAATGACACTGGCCGACTTGGGATACCCGGATAGGTTCCTTCGGGGACAATCTCAACAACTTGTTGAGTTCTATTTCACCGTTCCTTTTGGTTGGCAATTGAGTGATGAGGCTGCGATTGATCTCTATTTTTATCATTCTCAACTGATGAATTATCAAGACTCCGGCATGACTGTATCTCTTAACCGGCAGCCTGTAGCCAGTGTTGTGCTTAACAACGAAACCGCAAGTGATGGTCACTTACGCATTAAATTAAAAGATACAAATATTCAACCTGGGCAAAATAGATTAAGTGTTCAGGTTAATCTGTCTTTACCGGGGCAGTGTATAGACCCGGCCTCCGACCAGATCTGGTTTGTGATCAAGAGTACTTCACGAATCTCATTAGCACATGATGAGGCCCCAGGATTGCTTCTTGACCTTGACTACTTTCCGATCCCCTTTCAAACCAACCAGTCGCTAAGTAATCTGTTGTTTGCTCTACCCAACGACCCTACTCTTGATGAATGGGGAACCACGTTACGTTTAGCAGCGAGCTTAGGTAGTTCAGCCGCCGGAAAGACCCTCATCCCAGCGGCCACATTTGGCAGCGATTTACCTGAGGATTTGGCAAATTATCAGATTCTTGCCATTGGCCGCCCCTCTCGTAATACTTTGATCCAGGAGGTAAACAGCCAATTGCCTCAACCTTTTCTACCAGGCTCCGATGAGATTAAGCAACAGCTCGACGATGTGATTTTTCGGCTACCGCCAGACATTGATTTGGGTTACATTCAACTGCTTGCCTCACCCTGGAATCAAGAACACGCTTTTTTAGCGGTTACTGGCACAACTAATGAGGGAGTGAAACAGGCGGTATCCACTCTCGCCGGCAGGCCGTGGACTTTGAAAGGTAACCTAGCTCTTGTAAGGGATAATAGAGTTAATACGATTGATACCCGTGGTTTGACCAGTAGTGGCATCACTATGGCGTTGGCTACTGCTATGCCGGTCATGATGCCAGTTGCAACAGCTACAACTGTACCCACATCATCGCTGCCGGTAACTCCTGATCTCAACCGGGTCAGTTCAACCCCAAGCGTATCCACATCGGAGCGCGCCCCGGCGCCAGGAGCAACCCTTCCAACCTGGCTTATACCCCTTGTTGGTCTAAATGGATTGCTGGTGATCATTATTTTTGGTTTTGTTTTCTGGCAAGCGCGTCGTAAAAGGCTGTAGCGAACATGTCCAATTTCTCATCCCAGATCGAAGCAGCCAAAATTGTCTCTCCCGTCACTCGATCCGATCAGAATATTACCTTAGCAGCTAAAGGTGGAAGTATTTTACTAAGCGGCAAATTATTTGCTTATGCCGCCCGATTTATCACGGGTATTTTGTTAGCCCGCTTCCTGGCCGCCGAGCAATACGGTCTGTACAACCTAAGCTTAACTGTGGTCGAAATAGCCGCCGGTTTGGCCGCATTTGGCCTTGTGCCTGCTCTGGTGCGCTACATCCCCATTTATGTTAGCCGGCGGGATGAGAATCGGCTCTGGGGTATCATCCAACTCGGTCTGGGGCTTCCGGCGGTTATCAGTATCTTTTTGGGGGTAGGTTTATATATCTGGGCTAACCCTATTGCGGAACAGTTATTTGATGAACCGAGGTTAGGTCCTCTATTACAATTGGTAAGTCCAGCAATTCTGTTTTTTACCCTGGTTGATATGATGGCAGCGGCAACACGGGGTTTTAAGAATATGCATTATACGGTTATTGCTCAAGACATTGTTCTATCAGTCGTTAAATTTGTTTTGCTTTTGGGTCTGGCTATTTTTGGGTTAAATGCAGTAGGAGCTGTAACCGTCACTTCTCTGGCCCAAGTTATAGTTTGTGGTCTGCTTTTCTTCTTTCTAAACAAACAATTCTCGCTCAAACGCCCTTTGCCTTTGGCTCACCATGAAATAAAGGAAGTGTTGACATTTTCATTGCCTAGTTATATGTCTCAACTAATGAGTATATTTAGCGGTAATATAAAGACTATAATGTTGGGCACATTACACAGCGTTGCAACAGTGGGCATTTTTGCTGTAGCAAGGCAAATTACATTAATTTCAGATATGTTTCATGCCTCTATTGTTACCGTATCTCAACCGATTATTGCTGAGTTAAGCAGTCGAGGTGAGCGAGAGCAGATGGGGCGCTTGTATCGAACCTTGACAAGGTGGTCGTTTACCTTAAACTTTCCCCTCTTTCTCATTATTATGTTATTTCCCGGGGCAATTATCTCTATTTTTGGTCAAACCTTTGCCGAGGGCGTAGTAGTGCTGAAGATTTTGGCCTGGGCAGGTTTGGTGAATACGGCTACAGGCATCTGTGGTGTTCTAATTGATATGAGCGGCAATACCCATCTAAAATTGGTTAATACGGTTACATCTATCATTGCCAACATTGGCCTAAGCCTTTTTATGATTCCTCAATGGGGTTTGGTAGGTGCGGCGGTAGCAACTCTAACTGGGGCCATCCTCATGAACTTGCTTCGTTTACTGGAAGTTTTTGTTTTGTTTCGATTGCTGCCCTATGATCTCAAATCCTTGAAACCCGTCGCTGCCGGGCTGATTACCTTAACTGCTGTTTGGAGTATCCATCAATTCATTCTTATAGAAACAAATCTCATTCAGGTATCCCTAAAAGTACTTATTTTGCTAGGTTTATATGGGGGTATGATTCTGCTGTTAGGATTATCTCAGGAAGATCACCTGGTTATAACCCGCCTCCGCCAACGTATCAACGCAATTTTACCAAAGACTTAATACACTTCGATAAGTTCGGGAGATAAAAAGATGCCAGTTTCAAATCGTGTTTTGGTTATTGGACTTGATGGCGCAACCTGGGACGTGCTTGATCCCTGGCTGCGTGATGGCAGTTTGCCCAACTTGACCAAACTACGCCAGAACGGCTCTTGGGGACCTTTGCGTTCTACCTTGCCCCCGCTTACGGCAGCGGCCTGGAGCACTTTTATGACGGGTAAAAGACCCGGCAAACACGGCGTGTTTCACTTTATTAATTTATTTGATAGTGACACAACTGAAAAGCCCAGTATTGTAAATGCCCGCAGTATAAAATCATCTACTCTATGGGATATTCTTGGTCATCATCAACGGAAGACAACTGTTATCAATGTGCCCATGACGTATCCTCCTCGTCCGGTGAATGGGACAATGATTACCTGCTTTCTCACGCCGAAAAACGCCTCGGTTTTTACTTATCCACCTGAACTTTCTCAAAAACTTACTGATTACATAATTGACCTGGACCGTTTCATTGATAGCAAGCCCTATCAAGATGGCCCTGAGGTAGGGACCATTAATCCCTCCCTGTCTTTACTGGAAGAGTTTCGAGAAATGACGGAAAAGCGGGCCAGAACCACCCTGTCTCTCATGGATTCACAGCCCTGGGACTTTTTTATGGTTGTTTTTATGAGCACTGATCGTATGGGGCATTATCTCTGGCCTTATCACCGTTCAGCCGACCCTAACGACCCTCCAGAAATCCAGGCGCTTTGCCGGGGCGTTCACCAATATTACCAGCGTCTGGATGAAATTGTGGGTGAACTGGTGACAAAGGCCGGCGAAGATGTAACGGTTGTGGTGATGTCTGATCATGGGATGGGGCCGAAGTACAGCAAGCGCGTCCATGGCAACTTCTGGTTGCAGCAGCATGGCTGGCTTTCTACCGTTCAGACAAATGGAGTTCGTAGCATAACCAGCGCTGATAGTTGGCTCAAACAATTGGGCCTGCCCCGAGACAAAATTGGCCGGCTTATGTTTCGATTACCGGGTCTGTCGAAAAATTTTGTTAAAAAAGTTGCTAAAAGTCGCTCTGTTAACATTGATACAGAGGGAAGTAAAGCATACTTTGTGCCGATTTATGATAACGTGGCCGGTATCCGTATCAATTTGGTAGGGGAGGATAAAACAGCGCTGTGCCAGGAAATTATCCAGGAGCTGAAAAAAATTGTTGACCCTGAAACCGGAGAAAAAGTGGTTGAGCAAATTTATCGGGGTGAAGAATATTACTACGGTCCGTATGCGGTTAGTATTCCTGACTTTATTGTGATTATCAGGCCCGATTATGGCTGGGGTCATCACCTCGGCCATTACAGTTCTGTGGTAACAAAAGTTGTGCAGGCGAAGTTGCTTCGTGGTGATCATCGCCTCGATGGTATCTTTCTGGCGAATGGCCCAGGCATTATGTCGAACCCGGAGCCATTAACTAACTTGGCTATTGAGGATGTTGCCCCTACTATCCTGTACATGCTTGGCTTGCCTGTTCCTTCGGATATAGATGGACGGGTGCTAACCGAAACTCTGGAACCAGATATTTTAGAGTCCCGACCTGTGCGATATGGAGAACCGGTTGACTTTTGGCCCAATAAAGATGAAGCCTTATTTAGTGATGAAGTTATATCAGCAGAAGATGAAGCCGAACTTCATGCCCGGTTACGAGCCCTGGGCTATCTGGAATAGTTATCAGAGAGGTGTCTGGGTAATATGGGGCTAACCTCATATTTTTCTTCAAAAATAAATAAAAAAACAGTAATTGCTGAAATCTTTGGTGATAAAACCTGGGTCTATTTTTGGGAAGCTCGATTTTTGCCTAGATGGTTGCCTTTGCTTTTGGGCTTAAGCTTGGGTACAGTGGAAGCCTTTTTGATTGTTAAGGGGCTTTGGCATTTGGCTATTCCTCTGGCTGCGGCTATACCGATTGCTATTCTGTTTAATAGGTATCCATTTGCCGCAGTCATGATCTGGTTGCTATTTGTGCCATATTTTTTAAATGAGCCGACAGCCGCTGGGCGGGTAATATATTGGTTATTATACCGGGCGTTAATTCCCTTTGGCTTAGGTGTTGTTATCCTATCTGATTGGATGGGGATTAAGAAAAGGGAACCTGTTCGCTTGGGGCGGGCCGAGTTGTCTATGCTGCTTTTTTTAGGTGTGCTGACGGTCAACATCCTACTCTTATCTACTAAAGGCAAGACACAGACCTTTATCAAAGCCTATGATTTAATATTTATTCCATTTTGTCTGTACTGGCTAATCCGATTACTTGTTCCCACTGAGAAGGATTGGAAACGCTTCCTTTGGATTGCCTTTATCACGATAATTGCTCAAGCGACTATTGGGATTATTAGTTGGTTTGCCCCAGAATTACTGCCAACCAAATGGGTTAGCCTGGCTGGCGAACGCACCGTTGGCTCGTTGCGGAATGTGGCTGTATACACAAGCACGCTCCTGTTTTGTTCACTCTTGCTGTTCCAATATGCTGTAAATTCTGCCTCACCTAAGCTTCGCTTTGGATTGTTAGTTACATTTGGTCTGGCTCTTTATTGTGTTTTTATGTCTTTCTCCAGGGCAAGCTGGTTAGGAGAGGGAGTTATCCTCTTGTCCTTAATATTTATTCATCCTAAAGTGGTAATTCGTTTTGCCGTTGTTTTGGGGATAGTTATCTTTGTGTTGAGCGGCACTCTTTTGGCCGAACAGGTGGCCTGGAGTTATGAACGCTTAACCGGCGAAGAAGCTCAAGATAGCGCCGAGAGCCGAGCGAGTGTTACCAACGCCTCACTCAAAATGGTAGAAAGAAAACCCGTCTTCGGCTGGGGTTATGGTAACTTTGACCAATATAAGCAACCTTTTATGGAGCGGGTAGGAAATATAAGACTTCATGATAACGAAACATCGCATAATACCTACTTAACTATCTTAACGGAGTTAGGCGCAATTGGTTTCCTCCTCTACTTTTTCCCGGTAGTGTGGTGGATCATTCTTAGCTTAAAAGTTAGACGGCGCTTACCATCACGCGGGTTTTGGAGTTGGCAATTATTGGTCATTTTATGGCTGGTTATGTTGCATATGTTTATTGTTAGCAGTTTTATGGACATGATCAGATTTTTCCCATTTGGCAATGCCTTGTGGTGGCTGGTGCTAGCCTCAATTGGCAATATGGTGAACGCCTACCTCAAACCTGTTGATACTCAAGCCCCAAAATGGGCCCAACTGGCAACCAACTCCCTTTACCGTTAACGGTCCCACTTCTGGAGAAACTATGCGCGTAGCAATTATTGGTGATTATCCTATAGATGTTACTCAGATACACGGGGGAGTACAGGCAGCTTTTACTTATTTGGTAAACGGGCTAAGCCAAATTGATGATTTGCAGATTCATATTCTTACTTTGCGCGGACATAATCATGCTCAACATGACCCAATCATGCAAAATGGCGTTACCGTCCATAGATTGCCCACTTTTCCCCGTTTTGAATTACTGCGGAACTACCGGGTTTATCAGTCTCGCTTAGATGCTAAACTGGCCCAAATTCAGCCAGATATCCTGCATGCCCAGGATGCCACTATCCATGCCTATGTTGCCCTTCGCTCAAACTACCCGACCGTTATTACCGTGCATGGGATAAGGCGTGAGGATATTAAATATGGAGCCTCTTTCTTCATTCGAATTCGTAATTGGCTGCATAATTTACTGATTGAGCGTTACAATCTAAAACATACCCGTTATCTTATCGCGATTAGCCGCTATGTTACCAGTTACTATGCCTCACTCTTGAGACCGGATGTTCAAGTCTCCCATATTCCCAATGCGATTGATCAATGTTTTTTTCAATTAAACGATACCACCGATGGTCATACCATTCTGTATGCCGGGCGGATCATCCCCCGGAAACGTACCCTCGATTTAGTCCAGGCTTTTGCCCAAATAGCCGGACAAAACCCGCTGGCTCAGTTGCGTCTGGCCGGTGAATATAGTTCTGAACCCGCCTATGCCGAGGCTGTGCGGGCTTTTATCCGAGAAGCAAATTTGGAAGATCGAGTTCATCTGCTGGGGCCGCTGCCTGAAAAGGCGGTTTGGGACGAATTTGCCGGGTGTGATGTGTTAGCGCTGCCCTCCGCTCAAGAAACAACCCCCATGGTGATTGCCCAGGCCATGGCCGCCGGCAAATCGGTGGTCGCTACACCTGTGGGCGGCGTTACCGAGATGGTTAAGACCGGCGAAACAGGTTTTTTAGTAGAGGTGGGTAAGATTGATGCTTTGGCTGAAGCTTTGCAATGCCTGCTTCAAAATCCATCTCTACGCAAAGACATGGGCGAGGCGGGCCGCAAATTCGCCGTGGAGAATTATCGCGCCGAGGTGGTAGCCAGACGGACCCATGAGGTTTATCAGAAGATTACAATGATGCAAAAAGGACGCTCTTAGGCAGAGGTAATATGTCCACTACTTGGCAAAGTTAACTATTTTAACAAATTTTATGGTCAGAACTTTTTATCGTTTCAACTCACGTAAGCAATGTTACTCGCTTTTAAAACAGGCAGGGTTTGAAATAAAAACTTTGATGTTGACGTGTCTCCTGCCTATTTACTTTTTTCCAGGATAGCCTATCAATCAGGGGTGATCTACGAAAGAATCGTCAACTCCACCCCTCCCCTCGAAAACCTATGCCAGAATATCTTGGGTGTTGTCAGGAAAGTCTGAGCATTTATCGCAATAAGGCAAATAATTTTAGCTATTTATGGGCCTCTTTCTCTAAAGGATTGGACAGCAGGAGCTATCATGTCTGGATTTGCCATTTTAATAGATCCGCACTCATCTGCCCAGGAACGAGAGATTGTTTTTAAAGATTTCTTGCAACTTGTTGCCGATTATAAGAATTTAAATGTGTCTTCTGAATATATTGTTGGTCAGTATTGTACAGGGGCCAAATTGGATTCCCCCTCGGCTTTGCATCTAGGTGTTACCAAAGATGAGCTAACAGGATCGTGGTTGATTGCAAGTGGTACTTTGGTAAATCTTGCAGTTGATTATGGCTCAGACTTGGGTTTAAATGTCCTATTGAGAGATTATGTAGAGAATGGGGCAGTTGCCCTGCAACACTATGATGGTCACTTTGCCCTTGCTATTTACAATGGACGTGAAGAGAGCCTCTCCATCATTTCTGATCCGATGGGCCTCTTTTCCATTTTCTATGGTCGGCGGGGCGAGCAAATATTCGTTGCTACCTCAGCATTGGCTATTGCCAGGCAAATTCACTCTCAACCGGATCGGTTGGGCGTACAATGCTTCTTAAGCACTGGTAGAGTGTACGAGAACAAAACGCTTTGGCATGACGTGAAACGTATCCCTGCAGCCACTGTCTTAAATATTAGCCACAGCGGAGTTGATAAATCTACTTATTGGGCTCCCGTAGTTGATCAGGCAATTACTGATTTACCATTTAACGAGGCACTGAACAAAGCTGTTGACTTATTATCTCAGACCTTTAAGAAGAGTTTACACCGAGAAGATAAGGTTTGGGCAGACCTTACGGGGGGCTTTGACTCGCGGCTAGTAACAATGTTTTTGGCGAAAACAGGTATTCCTTTTGTGGCTAATTGTGTTGGGCCGGCTGCTAATCAGGATGTGGAAATTTCAAAGTTGATTAGCCAAGCGATGAATTGGGAATACCAGCATATATCTTTACCCGATGATTGGGAACAGGAACAATGTACCTGGTTTGAAACAGCTTTGCATAAAGGGGATGCTCATCTTAATGTATTGCAATTAGCGGGAGTTTTATGGGGGCATCAGCACAGATCTACCCTGAGTAAAACCCATGTTTTAGGTTTGGGGGGAGAAAATTGGCGAGGCTTTTATTGGCCAGGAGAGCTATTGAATATTGGTAGAACGCCCATTACAACTTACGACTATATTCTAGCTAAATTGATCAATTCTGTCCCTATATCTATATTGAGGAAAGATTGGACGAAAGAAGTTCGACAAGCCCTAACGGAGTACTTTGAAAACGTGGTATCCAAATATGCCGAATTTCCCAACACAGTGAAGCTGGATAGTTTATATCTATTTCATAGACACCCGACTCACTCGGGGGCCTACTTATCTGCTGCTGTGGGAATGGTGCGCTCTGTAATACCTCTTTGCTTTAAGGAACCTACCACCTTTGCTTTTTCATTGGATTATAAGTGGAAGCTACCTAACAGTTACCATTTCGCTAGAGTCTTAATGGAGCGAGAGAATCCACGATTGGCAAATATTATGACAACTAGCGGGGGCCCGGCTGTTCCTATGCGCTTAACAAATTCTTACAAATTTTGGCCCTTCTGGAAATCTACCACTAATCGAGCCACCCGGAAATTTTCAAAGAAATTAATTGGAAAGTCTATTAAACTTTGGTCGGAGAAATCCAATTATGTGGCCTATCCCCTACCAGCTTGGCGAAAGGGTTGGTTGAATTTTGCTGTAGCTAAAGGATTGTTGAATCCAACGGATATGTGTTCTGAAAGTCTTTATGACACCGCTAAATTGCAGTCTCTTGTTCAGCAAGTCGAGGCAGAAGACTTTAAATATACTGAGTTTCTGGGTAGAGTCATCACGCTAGAAATGGCACTTCGGACAGTCGGTACGAGTATATCGTGAACCTAAAAACAAGATGTAAATTCTTTTTTAAGATCAAAATTTTTTAGACAATTTAACCAAAGAGATTATGTCATCACAACCCGTCTCTATTGCCTACATCCTGGCAAACTATCCCGACGTTACCCAGACGTTTGTCTATCGTGAAGTGTTAGCCCTGCGCCGGCGAGGGCTTGTGGTCCATACGCTGTCCATCCTCCAGCCTCCGGCTAAGTTAGCAGCCGAAGCAATCCCTTTAGTAGACGAGACCTTTTATATTTTTCCAATCCCCTGGTTTAAACTGCTGGGGCTTCATCTCAGGTATCTTTTTAACCGGCCCCTCCTCTACTTGGGGACGCTGATTTTTGTGCTCACCCGCCCGGGGGAGCCTTTAAAGAGCCGCTGGCGCACCTTGATCCATTTTTTATATAGCCTGTTGGCGGTGCGTGAAGTAGAACGATTGCAGCCAGATTATATCCATACCCATTTTGGTTGGAGCGCCTCTACGGTGGCTTTGATTGCCAGCCGTTTATTGAAAATTCCTTTCAGTATCACCCTACACTCTTTTTATAATAAGGATGCCCACCCCCGCCATCTTTTAATCGAAGATAAAATTCGAGCAGCCCGGTTTGTGGTCACTATCTCCGAATATCATCGCCAGATATTGATAGACCTTATGGCCGAAAATGGAATAGCCGGCAAGATTCATGTCGTCCATCATGGCTTGAACCCAGATGCCTTTACTCGCTTGGCTGAATCTAACCACAACAATGGCGCGTTTACGGTGGTAGCAGTAGGCCAATTAATCGCCTGTAAAGGTTTTCAAGTGCTCATAGAGGCCTGCCATCTTTTGGCCGAGCGAGGTATCACTTTCCGCTGCCATATTTTAGGCGAAGGAGAAGAGCGGAGCAGGCTGGAAAAATTAGTAGATCAGTACAACTTGCGCGAACATGTATTGCTGCCAGGGCGCGTCTATCAAGAGGATTTGCGGCAGTTGCTCAGTCAAGCAGATGCTTTCGCGCTGCCCTGTGTGAGAGATGAATCAGGCCGGCAGGATGGCCTGCCGGTTGTCTTGACCGAAGCGATGGCCATGGAATTGCCGGTTATATCAACCCGGATTGCCGGTATTCCTGAATTAGTTGATCATGGCCATAATGGCTTTTTAACCTCTCCGGGTGATGCCAAAACCTTAGCCGATATGCTCCTCTATTTAAAGGATAACCCGGCTGTGCGGCAACAATTTGGTAAAGCGGGCCGGGAAAAAGTGCTTGCCGAGTTCAGTATTCATCGCTCTATTGATAAGTTGGCTAACTTGTTGACCTCCGCTACCACGGAGGGGGAATTAATTAGTTCCAAAGTATAGAGAGATTTGAATGTCTGGTTTTGCCTTACTATTTGATCAAAAAGAACCGTTGACCGCTCAGGATCCGGGTTTTGTTGATTTTCTAATCTCGGTAACAAACTATAAATGTCTCCCTAAACCCGGTCAAGTTGCCAGTGGGTCGCGTTGTGTTGCAGCCAAGTTCGATACACCTTCAACGCTGCATCGTGGCATTACCTGGGATGAGAAAACTGGCTCATGGTTGTTGGCTGTTGGAACTGTAATTGATAATGCAGCCCTCTTCCCCAATGGAGATTTGCAACAGTTACTTACAGATTACCTGAAACAGGGCATTAAGGTTTTTGAGCGATTGGATGGTCAATTTGCCCTTGTTATCTATAATGGAAAAGAGGATAGTCTAGTCATTGTCTCTGATCCTTTTGGCCTTATTTCTATTTTTTATGGGCAAAAGGGGGACCGATTTTTTGTTTCAACCTCAGCCCTGGCAGTGGCAAAAGGGGTACAATCTCAACCGAGCGAATTGGGGGTGCGCTGTTTTGTGGCGCAAGGTGCTGTTTGGGGTGAGATGACTTTATGGCAGGAGGTAAAACGCCTCTTGCCGGCTACCGTCTTGGAACTGACTCGTCAGGATGTTAAAAAATTTACCTACTGGCGTTTTAGCCTTAATGACACCATTGCTAATTTATCGCTAGACGAGTCCGTAGCCTGCCTTATTGACGTTCTTTCGCAAACAATGCGCCGCACTCTGGCGCGAGAAGGTAAAGCTTGGTTAAGTTTGACGGGCGGTTTCGACAGCCGTACTACGGCCGCCCTGGTCAGTTATAGTGGTTTACCTTTTAAAGCCTATTTTCACGGTCAGCCCGACTCGCGAGATGTGCTTCTTGCTTCACTTATCAGCCGGGAAATGGGCTGGGAGCATGAATATTTCTCCTTACCGGAAGATTGGGGCACTCAACGAGCGGATTGGTTATCCCGCACCCTGGGCCACTGTGATGCCCATATGAATATTTTGAAATTAAGTCGCATTGTCAGAGAGCAAACCTTAAAGGCGCAACAGTTGCCTGTTTCGTGGTGGGGGTATGGGGGTGAGACGTATCGGGGCTATTACTGGAAACAGGAATTACTAAAGGCCGGTGCGACCTCGACCGTTAATTATGATAATTTGCTCAAACGGTTTGGCTCGGCAACCACGCCGGTGCTTAAAGATCAGGCCAAATGGAAGGGAGTGTTTCACCAGGAGCTTAAGGCGCAACTAAAAACAGTGGGTGAACTGCAGCCCGATTGGCCGAATACCGTCAAATTAGACCTGATTGGTCAATACACCGAGCATCCTTTAGGTGGCGCCACCATTTCTACCGTCGCGGGCTTACAAAGGGCCATAGCCCCGCTTGATTTTAAAGAAGGCGTTGCTTGTGTTATCTCGGTAAACCACAAGTGGCGATCTCACGCTCGCCTCGTCAGATTGATGCTAGAGCGAATCAACCCAACTCTGGCCGGGATTGAAACGGCTGACGGGGGTCCGGCTTTACCGATGCGTTTAACAAACTTGCCTCGATTTGTGCCCTATTGGTCAAATTTGGCTGAAAAACTGATGTGGGGTGTAGGCTATAAAATCACAGGCAGAGGATTGTGGAAAAAGAGTGATAAAGGCCCTGATGGGCTGACCTACCCCGAAGCCCAATGGCGACGTGATACTTTGGCCCAATTGGAAGCAGAAAATTTGCTGACGCCGGCCAAAATGTGTTCGAGTGGTTTGTACGACGTTGAACGTTTGCAGACATTGCTCGCCGAGGCCCGGAAAGACTCCTTTAAATCCGAAGGATTATTGGGGCGTATTCTGACGGTAGAGATGGCCTTACGTGAAGTTGGAACTTCTATTTAATTGGGTGGTGAGGATGAATGTTACCTAATTTCATGATTATCGGCGCGGAAAAATCGGCTACCTCTTGGCTGGCAGGCTGCTTGGGTGAGCACCCGGATGTGTTTATGGTTAAGGTGAAGGAGATATACTTTTTCAACGCCTACTTTGAAAGAGGTCTGGCCTGGTATGAAAGCTACTTCGATGATTGGTCGGGCCAAAAAGCCATTGGTGAAGCTACCCCTAATTATCTTAATCATCCTGATGCGCCTGCCAGAATTCAAGCGACATTAGGCAATATAAAGATGATAGTTAGTCTGCGCCATCCGGTGGATCGAGCCTATTCAGCTTTCTGGCATTATGCCCGGCAGGGAAAGATTCCTCCGAAAACCGATTTTTACACCTTCTTTCGCGAGAGTGATCAATTCACCATTCGTAGCACCGGTTGTTATAACATTCATCTGAGCCGCTACTTTAAACGGTTTCCCCGTGAAATTTTATTTTTACTCATCTATGAGGAAATCTTTAAAGATAGTCGCAAGGCCGTCTCCGGTTGTCTGGAGTTTCTGGGCTTAAATCCAGAATTTGAACCCAGCCTTTTAAACACCAAAGTTAATCGAGGCGCGCGGGATATTACCGTGTTAAATCGCCAGGCCTGGCAGCTCAAGCTCAAAACACGCCGCCTGTTACTACGTGCCATGCAGAAGAATTTGCTGCCGGCCCGGTGGCGTGATCCCCTTTTTTCGACTGGGCGTCGTGTTTTTGAGAAGGTGGCCTTTGAATGGGGGCCAAAACAGAAAAACTTTGAACGCTTGGACCCGGCTATCCGCCAGGAACTTCTCAGTTACTATCTGCCGAATATAAAACAGCTTGAAGATCTGCTGGGGCGAGATCTTTCAATTTGGTATGAGTCATCAAAGCCATGAAGTATGTCGTTATTACCCCCGTTAGAAACGAGGCCGAATTTATCGAACAAACAATTAGTTCGATGATTCAGCAAACCATTAAGGCCACAGAGTGGATCATTGTTAACGATGGTTCAACCGATGCCACCGCCGAAATTGTCGCCCGGCACGCCGCTAAGCAGCCCTGGATCAAGTTAATTAATAGATCAGATCGAGGCAACCGGCAGCGGGGTAAAGGAGTGGTCGAGGCCTTTTATGATGGCTTTGCTGCACTGACTTGCCACGATTTTAATTGTATTGTGAAATTGGATGGAGATTTATCTTTTGAGCCAATCTACTTTGAGTCTTTGTTGCAGGAGTTTGCTGCCAATCCCAAATTGGGCATTGCCGGGGGAGGAGTGTACGAAAGGCTCGATGGAAAAAATTGGGCGCGGGCTTCATCCACAGATCACGTCCGCGGGCCGACTAAGGTGTATCGGCGCGCTTGTTTTGAGGCTATTGGTGGCCTGGTTCCGGCGCTGGGCTGGGATGGCGTAGATGAATGGAAAGCACTGACTCTGGGGTGGAAAGTGCAAAGTTTTCTCCGGTTAAAAGTATATCATTATCGTGTTACCGGCGCTGCAACCGGCTCGTTGAAGAGCCGGATTGAGCAGGGATATGGCGCGTATTATATGGGCTATCATCCTCTATTTTTGGTGGCTCGTGGGGTTCGGTATATGGCCAGGCGGCCTTACTTGATCGGAGGGTTGGCTTTAATCAGCGCTTATTTTTTGGCCTGGCTGCGAGGTCAAGATCATTTAGAAGATCCCGTAGTAATTCGGTATGTGCGCCAGACGCAGTGGAAACAATTAGTGGGTTTGCTGGCCGGAAAACCGGTCCACAAATGAAAAAGAATATCCATCCATGAGTAGAAACAACTCCTTTTTGCTAAAAATATGTTTACTGGGTTTCTCCCTCTTCATCTTAAGCTACATCCTGAAATTAGGTGAATGGACGGGAGATAGTGGCGTTGTGCTGGCTGAGAATGAAGCAGTTTTTTTTACAGATGTGACCGATTCGGCCGGGGTAAGCCTGATTGTTTCGCAGTGGGGGGGTGTTTGGGGCGATTATGACGGCGATGGGCGCCAAGACCTCTATGCCGGTAATCATTTCAGCTCTCCTAACCTGTACCGTAACAACGGCAATGGCAGCTTTACCGATATGCGCGCCGCAGCCGGCCTCAAGGCTGGCCCGGATGATTGGCATGGCGCTGCCTGGGGAGACTATAACAATGATGGCCGTCTCGATTTATATGTGGTTACCGGGGTGGCGACGGACGGCAGTGATTTTTATGTTAACAATGGTAACGGCACTTTTACCGAACAGGCCGGTCCGCTGGGCATAAAAAACGATCCGGGCCGGGGGCGGCAGCCGGCCTGGGTTGACTATAACCGGGATGGGGATTTAGATCTGTTTGTGGCCAACTCGGCCAAGGTAGATGCACCCTCAGTTTTGTATCGCAATAATGGGAGCGGCCCTTTTACAGACGTGGCTGTACAGGCAGGTCTAGCCCTGACTACCGGCATCGAGTCGGTGGCCTGGGCTGACTACAATAATGACGGCTATACCGATTTTATAATGACTGAATTGGGCAGCGCCGGGGGGTCGGGCTACCGGCTTTATCGTAACCAGGGTAATGGCACATTTGTTGAAACGAGGGTTGCTGCCGGTTTAACTGGAAACCATTTTCCTACCTCAGCCGCCTGGGGTGACTACGACAATGACGGCGACCTGGACCTTTATTTTACCCGCGGCTACTCCCCCATCCAAGATAAACTGATTTGGAGTACAAACACAATTACGGCCATCATTTCGCCGCCTTCTACGGGGACAGAGGGACTTATTTTTACCAGCACTGTCCCGACGGTCTCTTTTGACTTATGGAAAACGGATAGAAAGCAAAATTTGTCTGAAATAGCCATAGGCAGCGCCAACCAACCCCCTCCAAGTAATCCCTTTACTCTGGATAATACTACCTCACACATCGGCGTTCCGGCCTCTAACCTGGGTGATATTAGCCTTATCTGGCGCGATAGCGCCACCGATCCCTGGAACATTCGCTGGAGCCGGCCGGCTGTGGCCGGCTTCGACTTGGTTAGCGTGATCACCACCCCCGGCGAATTCACCGAAGTTATCTCGCTGGGACTGGATATTCCGCCTCCCCTTACCTACAACTATCCTAATGCTTTATATAGAAACAGGGGTGACGGCACCTTCCAACTGGTTTGGGGACTCATGACCGATCCTGCCTCTAATTCACAATACGCCCAGTGGGTTGACATTGACAATGACGGTGATCTCGATTTGTATGTAACCAATATGGGCAACACCTACAGTGGTGATGAAGCTAACCGACTCTACCGGAATAATAACAACGGAACCTTTACCGATATTGCCGCCGCCACCGGCTTAACCGGCTCCGTTTATGGCAACGATAACTGCTCCGCCTGGGCTGATTATAATAACGATGGTTTCCTGGACTTGTATCTGGCTAACTCCGAGGCGGTGGGGCCTTTAGCCGGACCGCACAAACTTTATTTGAATGGTGGTAATGCTAATCATTGGCTGGAAATTAAATTAATCGGCACAACCAGTAATCGTTTAGGGATTGGGGCTAAAATCCAAGTTGCTACCGGTGCTCTAATCCAATCTAGAGAAGTTGGCGTCGGGACGTCCGGGCCATGCCAGAACAGCTTGCTGGCCCATTTTGGCCTGGACGATTATACCGTAGCTAACACTATTACCGTTACCTGGCCTAGCGGCATTGTACAGGTACTCGACAACATACCGGCGGATCAGATTTTAAATCTTACAGAAAGTCAATCTCTTGAAAGTGATTTGATCATCGCCAAAACACGGGCAGGCGTGGGTGAGGTTGTGGCTGGGGAAAGGATTACCTACACCATTGCTATTACTAATAACGGGTCAACAACACCAGTGACTGCCACCGTTGTAGATACCTTTAACAATCCTGCTGCTTTGGCTGGCGTTAATGGCCCTGTTGGCTGTAATTGGACGCTTGGCTCGGCAACTGTTAGCTGCATGGTATCGGGGGTTGTTAGTGGCGCTCAGTCTCAGCTACAATTGGTTGTTACAACCAACGCTGCCTATAGTGGTACACTTAACAATGTAGCAACTGTTTCGCCGACCGGAGGCGTTGTTGACCCCGACTGGAGCGACAATGTTTCAAGTCAAATTAATGTTACCGTAATAGATAATACTAGCAATGATCCGACATCAGCAATCTATTTACCCGTGATCATGAAGTAAACCATAAAGCAACAGACGTGTTGCGAAATAAGGATAAAACGATAGGCCAGGAAAAATCATGTCATTGACCAATTAAGCCGGGAGGAGGTGATAATTCCACAGGCCACAAGCGATTAACATAAATTTGTCAGCCAAAACAATCCCTTTGTTGCGATAAGGGTCGGTCAGGCAACGGAAACGCTTAACCCCAGCAATAGCGTGTTCAATACAAATGCGCAGGGCACTAATGATCCGGTTTTCGGCCTTTTGCTGTGGGGTCAAAGGGTGATTTTTACTACTTTTGTGGGGGATCATCACCCCTAGGTGGGAAAAATCTTTGACGATGCCCAAAAAGCCCAAATCTACCCAGACACCGACATCGCCTGGAATGACCTCCCCTAAACCCGATTGCTTGAACCGAAAGTAATCTTGCCGAGCGCCTGGTTTCGTCTGGGTCAGACATAAAATGCGCTTGTGATCATCGCTCACAATGAGGTTTTTGAGGGTATGGTCTTTGTGTTTGCCCGAATAGTGTTCCTGTTGTGCTTTGGCCTGGCGAGGTCGTTGGATCGGTCGTTCCGTGCCATCAACGAAAACATCTTTGATCGCGGGAAAACGCTGGATGAATTCTTCAAGGGAACTAATACGCCGTTCAGGCAGGACGAGTTGCCAACCTAACCCAACCTCCAACACGGCTAACAAGGCTTTGACCCAGCGTTGGGTTTGCGAGCGGTCCACGTCATACAATAAACCGGCCAAATCAAAGGTCGGATAACATTTCAAGTACAACAGAATGAAGAATAACTTGTCGGTGGGGCTCTTTAAGGTATGCCGACGCCCGCCCCCGATGGCTCGTTTCCGTTCTTTCTTGGCCTTTACCTGACCCTTCTGCAAGGCGGCGGTGAATATTGGCAGCAAGCCCTCAAACTCCGCCACCGTCATACCAGTTAGGGCTTTCATCAAGCGGTCAGAGCGTAAGGCACGATTGATATTCAGCATCGGTTTTACCTGTGGATCCCTTATTTTTCTGATTTCTGGTTGACCATACCCTTTTTTCGTTATTTCGCAACACATCTAACAGACTCCGAGCTTTATACAAACTCGAAGTCTGGAGTAATTTTAAGGTGGAACTAATCAAGGTACAGGCGTATCTGTAGGGATGACAGGGGTTGGGGTATCGGTTGGTACAGGTGTAGGCGTCTCTGTAGGGAAGATGGGGGTTGGGGTATCGGTTGGTGTTGGTGTGGGAGGCAGCGGGGTTGGGGTATCGGTTGGTGTTGGTGTGGGAGGGGGAGGGGTAGCTAAAACAAACTCATAAGCGCCTAAATCAAAATTGGCTCCCTGTGGTCTTGCATTCCCTTTATAATCTGTTGTAATGCCATAGGCGCTCAGGTTTAAACCGGCGTCAATGGCCGGAGAATCGGAACGCAAGGAGTAATTGTCGCTGTCGGGATTAACAAATTTGGCTACGGCCATATCATAAATAGTTAAGTTATGGGAAACCTTGATGATTTTGATTTGCTGATTTAAGGCAATATAAGCTTTATCACCGCCGCCGGGTTGGACAATAATGTTGTTTTGGATAAGGTTGTTGGACCCCACTTGATTTTGATAACTTATGCCAATTTCCTTGGGCCTGATGATGGTATTGTTCAAAACATAGATACTGTTGCCAGTATTGCTGCCAGTTGTAATTTTGATACCATAGCCTATATTGGGACTATTATTTTGTCCGGCATTAATAATAACATTATTGTAGATTTTGTTGCCGCCATTACCCTGTACATAAATCCCAACACCACCACCATCCTTTATAAGGTTATTGTAGACATTACAGACACTGCCCTTATTGATGATAATACCAGTTTCATCTCCCTGATGAGCAATACGACTATCCCGATATACTTCATTATGATGAATGTCACAATTTTCAACGGCTGATCCGACCTGAACTCCATCCATTCCGGTATCTTCAACGATGTTATTGTAAATCTCGACACCTTTCAGCAGTACAGCGGGGGCTGATATAACTCCATTAGCACAGGAAACAGGGTCTCCTTGAACATACCAAGAACTGCCCAGGTAGAAGCCGGAGCTATAGGTGTTGTGAATGTAATTATGGTGAAAGATAGAGTTCAATTGGGTAAAGTTGGTTCGGCTCACCACATCATTTAAGTCGTTATTTATAGAGCCATCGCCATCATAGTCATAGTTGTTGGCTGAGCCATCGGGGCAGGTGGCACGGGTATGAGCCAGGATGCCACTGCCATAGTCACCATTTTTTATGTTAGCAATTTCAATGTGGTCCACCTCATAATTACTGCTTTTATCAGTAATCATCATACCAGCCGAGAAATTGCCCTCAATCTTGAAGCCATAAGTAATGTTAGAGTCGCCGGTACCTGTAATATGGATAAAACGACTGTTTCTAACATAGATCCCAAAATCAGAGGCTTGATTAAAGATTACTTGTCCACCAAAGTTAATAAAAGTGATCGGCTGGTCATGAGTTCCCTTGAAGTTTTTTAACATCAATCTATTTCTTGTGCCGGCCCTGATGCAGACAGTCTCACCCGGCTTCACATTTGCATAATTAGTTCGTGCATCAGCTATGCCGACATTCCGCTCAATTACGTGATGGCAGGGTTTTGCCTTAAAAATAATGGGTAAAAAGATAAAGCCGGAAAAAGCACTATCCTGAAGGGGAGATATTGTAATGGCATTTACCTCCGGTTGATTTACTGCTTGATTCTCCAGCAAAGGGGGTAAGCCATCAAGTATAACATGTGGTAAAAAAGTGGTATAGGTGTAAGCAGTGCTTGCCGGGGCTTCGGAAAGCCTACTTTGTCTCGCTTGTTGGGCAAAAAGAAATCTGTTTTTAGTATCAGTTTTTTGAGAATTTGAGGGACTATTGTCTGCCTCTATTGTTGTTGCTGCAATTAGCCCTAAGGTTAAAAGGATAAAGAGGGGGAGAAACGATTTTTGAAATTTGAGTCGTAATTTCATGATCTTGTCCTTTTTGCGCAATAAAAAAAGCCCGCCTTTCACTCTTGAAGTGAAAAATCGGGCCTTGCTATTTACTTCAATACCTGTAACTATGAGGAGTATTTAGCTTTGCCTGCCAGGATAATATTTAGTTGGCTTTACTGCTAAACCTTATATTATTGTTTATAAGCTCAGATTATTATTTTTATGTGAACTTAAATCCTTTTGCCAAAAAAAACCGATTTACCTCCAATCAGGTGGTAAATCGGGCCTTACTATTTGCTTCGCCCCTCTATAGAGGGGTAGAAACGGTTAGTTTTACCCTATAGAATTTTTAGATGGACACACCTTAACACAAAATCAGCTTTCTGACAAGACCCAATTGTAGGCCTTGAGTACTAAAGAAATCGA
This sequence comes from Anaerolineales bacterium, assembly GCA_015075185.1. GTDB lineage: Bacteria > Chloroflexota > Anaerolineae > 4572-78 > J111 > DSQQ01. The sequence continues at coordinate 1,324,648 of JABTUW010000002.1, forward strand.
ACGTATGGTAGGTGTAGGGTAATTAAAACTAACCTTAAGTAGAGCGTTAGCGATAAGATTGATGCAACTCTTTAAGTCAACCCAGTGGGACGTGAGTCAAATGCAGGGAAAAATTTATGTCAAACAAAACGATCCTTCATTTAACCGGAATGCACAGTACTAAATATGGGGCTTTAGAGCATTATTTGGTTGAAATTGCCAGTTTATCTGCCTCTAAGGGGTATCACTCAGTGTTACAATACGAAACGTTACCTCAAAGCGCCTCATATTTACAAGACCTAAAAGATTTTAACACTGAGATCAGGGTGGTACCTACCCAGGTAAATTTATTCCAATCACTCCGCCGCGTGATCCCTTTAATTGCAGCGGTGCGGCCAGGAATTGTCCTAACCCATTTTGTTAATAAAAATATGTTGTTTGTTACACCCAAACTTGCCCGGCTGTCCGGGGCGCACCAGCTCGTAGCGATGATCCACTTCAATTACCAGTTTAAGAATAAGTCACCCCGGCGACTGGCTTTTAATCAGTATGATCATATTCTGGCCGTCTCTGAGGCGGTCGCCCGTAATTTGGTTTATGCCGGTGTTAATCCCAAAATCGTGTCCACTCATTACCTGGGTTTGTCAGGGTTGCGTGAACCCTCGCTTCATCTTCGGACACACTATCGTCAGGAATTTGGTATCCCCCCCCAGGCCCCGGTATTGGCTTGTATCGCTTTTGATGCCCCATTCAAAGCCCTGGATATTCTGTTGACTGCTTTTGCTAAAGTTGTTCACAACTGCCCTCAAGCTCACTTAATCCACGTGGGGGTTGATCCGGAACGCTCAACTCTCCCAGCGCAAGCGGCTAACCTTGGCCTAGCTGGTAAGGTTCATTGGGCCGGTATTAGAGATGATGGTTGGCAGGTCTTAAATGCCGCCGACATTTATGTTCAGTCTTCACGTTTTGGCGAGGGCTTGCCATTAAGCATTATGGAAGCAATGGCTTTGAAACTACCTATTATAGCCACTCAAGTGGCTGGCATTCCTGAAGCAGTAACGGATAGCGAAACAGGTTATCTGGTTGAAGCCGGCAACCCCGATCACTTGGCCGAGGCTATTCTGCGACTCCTGGCTCAACCGGATAAATCGAAACAAATGGGTGAAGCTGGTTACCGCCGCTACTTAGAGTTGTTTCAAGCGAAAAATTCGGTTAAGAATTTGGTTGAAAACTATTTGTTACCTGCTTCAAATTGAACACAGTCTAAATCAAGTTATTTTTAGGTTAACATTATTGGGATGAACAGTTGAATCATGGCCATAGAATTTATGATGAGCGGCTTGGTGCACCGTGACTTTACTTGAGCCAGCCGTCTGCCGGTCAAGGGTTCAATAGAACTGAAACGTATGGTAGTTGTAGGGTAATTGGAACTAACCTTGAATATAGCCTTAGTGATGAGATTAATGCGACAACTTTTTATCATTGTAGTAACTTTAACCTTTTTGCTGACTCTCAGCGCTTGCTTGGGGAATAGAAATGATCATCTTTCTTCACCTGGTCCTCTTGCCCCTCTTGCACAGGATTCCTTAACAATGCCTACCAGAGGATCGAGTCAGCCAGAGATACGAGCCGTATGGGTACAGGCCAGGTCTGTTGGTAGCCAGAAAGAAATTGACGCCGTCCTTAAACGCACTGAAATCGGACATTTTAATGCCCTATTTGTTAATACCTTCGTCCAGGGACAAGCTCTATATAACAGTGACCTGGTTGAAAAATATGAAAGAGTTGAGCCGGACTTTGACCCCCTGGCCTATCTGGTAAAGGCCGCTCACCAACGCAATATTCAGGTGCATGCCTGGCTTGTGGCCGGTCCGGTTGGGGGAACAGATGGGCCGATTCTGTCACAGCATCCTGAATGGGGCATGCTAAGTTTGGATGGCGAGAAAGCAAATTGGCTCAATTATAACCGGCCGGATGTCAGACAATTTATCGTTGATCTTGCTTTGGAGATGGTGAGAAAGTACAAAGTAGATGGCATCCATTTTGATTATACCCGTTATCCCCACCCCGGTTGGAAATGGGGCTTTGATGCCTACAGCGCTAATGCCTTTAAAGAGGCGTATAATCTTGACTTAGAGGCATTGCGCTATACCGACTTGCCGGCCTACGGCAGTTTCAGAGGTAACCCCTTGGCGGGTGTAACTACGGCTCAAGCATTAGCTGTGTTTGATGATGGGCAACCGGCTATATTGCTCAATAGTTATGGAACTGGCAAAGTAATTCTATTCAATTGGCAGGCCGATGAACGAACTGTTGCGGCCAGCAGCGAAATCCTGCGCCGTAGCCTTAATTACTTGCAAAATGAGGCAGGCAATCTCTACATTTTACGTTCTAAAACCAATGCCGAAAAATATGGTTACGGTGATTTTGATACTGTTTTTACCTGGCTGGAGGATATCGGCGCGTCACCGGTTGAGATAAGTGAAGAGGATATTACAATACTTGAGGTAAATGATATTCTCATTATGCCCGGTGTCTATTTGATCACTGCTCAAACGGCGAGCGACCTGGCTAATTTTGTGCAACAAGGTGGAGGGGTGATTTTTATTGATGGACCAACCCCTTCCATTAAAGATAAAAATATTCAGGCCCTCCTTGGGGTGAACGCGCAAGGGAGACACTTTGACAGAACCGGATTATTAATCCCTGTGGGGCAGCATGCCTTAATCCCTGCCGCTGAGCGCGGGTTACAATTAGAAGACTACCTGACCCGAGATGCCCATTGGAAAACTTTTCGTAAACAGGGGATTAATTTCCTGTTACAGGAGGTTTACCAGCAGGTTAAGCGAGAAGACCCGGGAGTATTGGTAACAATTACGGTGGCGGCCAGTCAAGAGGCGTTGGCCGAAAAGTATTTTTTGGATTGGCAGTCCTGGCTTGAAGGGGAATATATAGATTTGATCATTCCGCGGCTCTATGTGGAAAAAGACAAGCCTTTAGCGCCTGTTTTGGCTGATTGGCAGTCATTGATAGATGACCCCAATGAGATGATGGTAGGGCTAAGTGTTTTCATTTCTGAAAGCAGTCGAGAAGTCAAGACATCAACTCAGATACTCGCTGAGGTTGATCTGGCCCGCGCTAGCGGTTCAAGGGGTATAATTCTTTTCGATTTCGCCGGGATCCGTGACGAAGTTTGGGAAACCCTGGGGAACAATCCTTTTTCATCAAATATCAACTCTAATTAAAAATTTGGGAATTAAAGATGAATCCGTTTGCGATAGCTGCTAAAGGCAAGGGCTTCAAAAATGCCCTGGCCCGGGCCAGGGTAATTACTGCCCGTTATGGTTTAACTTCACATAAAATGGATAATATCCTAGAACGCTTTGCTCGTTTACTCCAAACCTACAACGCCAGTGCTACCTTTCCTATCACTGCCGTAGCCTTGAGACGAAATAGCGCCACCATCCAAAAGTTGGCGCAACAGGGTATCGAATTTGCTATTCATGGTTATACTCATATTGACCACTCACGCTTAACAGCAGAGGAACAAGTAGCCCGGCTTAATCAAGCTATCGCTGCCTTTGAAACGAGTCAGGTCTCTTTCCGCGGCTTTCGGTGTCCCTATCTACGCTGGAACGAAGGAACTTTGACTGCTCTGCGTTATCATCGCTTTCTGTATGATAGTAGCCAGGGTCTAACTTGGAATGTTCTTAACGGGTACGATACGCCGGCCTATCAGCGAGTTATTAATTTCTACGGCGCTCGAGAGGCCAGTAGTTACCCTGCTTTACCCAGCTTTCAAGATGGATTGGTTCGCATTCCTTATTGTCTCCCTGATGATGAAGGACTTATAGATCGGCTGCAATTAGCCAGTATGAAAGCCCAGAGTGAAATCTGGCTAAATATATTGGAGCAGACTTACAAGTTGGGTGAACTTTTTACCTTGGGGTTGCATCCAGAGCGCATTGACTTATTAAAGGAACCGTTGGCAGCTACTCTGGCTCAGGCTCGCTCCCTTTCACCCGCAGTTTGGGTTGCCCGTCTGGATGAAATTGCCACCTGGTGGCTTGAGCGGACTGAAACCAAGCTGACGATTACTCCATCCACTCATCCTGACCAGTTTGAGGTAAGAGTAGATGGGGCCAAATCGGTCACTGTTTTAGCCAGAAATTTAGAAGTCGCTGGTCCAACCAGGCCTTGGTTTGATCAATATGATCAGGTTATGAGCAAAACATTTACTATCGCTGCCACCCAGCGACCGGTTATCGGGATTTCGCCTCAAAGTGCCAAGGCGCTTGTTGATTTCCTGCGACAGCAAGGTTATCTCATCGAGATAAGTAAAGACTCTCATAATTATCCTTTATATTTACATCACCCTGAGTTTAAGCCAGAAGACGAACGCCCCCTGCTAGGTAAAATTGAAAATGGTAGTTGGCCTCTTTTACGGTTGGGACGCTGGCCCAATGGAGCACGGAGCGCCCTTTGTGTAACCGGGGATATTGATGCTCTGACTTTGTGGGATTATGGACTTCGCACTCTGAATAAATAAACGAACTAGATTCTTAACATATTCAAACTAAATTCAAACCTTTTCGTGCTATAGTAAACTCAGCAAAGGAAATTGCAGTAGATTCAATTTTTGAGGGTGAGGCATCCTTAGGCTGCAAAACGAAGCCCACACCCAGGAATGCTGGCTCATTAAATTGGGTCTATTAGAATTTTAGATTTTAACGAGGATTAATTTTAAAGGGACGGTTCATCGACGACACACCATGTACCTTGTGCAAAGTTTAGCTGAAGATCTTTGGGAAGATTTTGTCAATAACAACCCGCGCGGCAGCATCTTCCATACTCCCGAGATGTTCAGAGTATTCGCTCAGACTAGAAACCACCGGCCAACTTTGTGGGCTGCTGTAGACAACAGCGGCTATCCGTTGGCCCTCCTGCTGCCGATACAAGTCACACTGATGGATGGCCTGCTGCGGCAGTTAACTACCCGAGCTGTTGCCTACAGCAGCATCCTCTGCGCCGATAACCCGGAGGGTAAAAAGGCGCTAGAGTTGCTTTTGCAGACGTACAAGCGTGAAGCCAAAGGTAGTGCTCTCTTTACCGAACTGCGCAATCTCTATGATTTAAGTGACTTACAGCCCCTCCTCACTCAATACGGCTTTCTCTTTGAAGGACACCTCAATTACCTGATTAACCTAAACCGCCCGGCTGAGGATGTTTTACAAAGCATCGGCCAGCGCACCCGTAAAAAAATTCGTAAAGGCTTGCGGGATAACTTCGTCCAAATGAGTGAGGCCACCACCCTGACCGAGTTAGAACACTGGTATGATATTTTGCAGAAAACCTACAGCAATGCCCAGGTACCGCTGGCCGACCGCTCGTTGTTTCTAGCCGCTTTCAACGAGCTGTATCCCAAGGGGATGGCCAAGTTTTTGTTAGCCCAGGTAAATAGTGTGACCGCTGCTTGTTCGATTGAGCTGCTCTATAAAAATGTGATTTACGGCTGGTATGGCGGCTCAGACCGGGCGTATAGCGATTATCTGCCCAACGAAATGCTGATCTGGCACATTCTTGAGTGGGGAGCGAATAACGGTTATCACATTTATGATTTTGGCGGTGCGGGCAAACCGGATGAAGAATATGGGGTGCGCGATTTCAAGGCCAAATTTGGCGGTGATCTGGTAAATTTTGGACGCAATGTTTATGTGCATAAGCCTACTCTGCTCAAATTGAGTAACCAGGGTTATCAGGTTTACCGGCGTTTTTTATAAAATTTACTCTTAGATTTGATTGGATACCAACATGCGAAGTTTATTGTCAATGGGAACCGTATAACCGATGCGTGACAACAAAAATGAAAACAAGAACAAACGACACTGCATGGTTGTCCATGCCTATTACCCTCTCGGTGAAACTCGCGTTGAGCGACAGGCCCTGGCGTTGGTAAAACATGGCTACGAGGTGGATGTGATCTGCCTGTGGGCCAGAAAAGGACCAGAATTTGAAACCAGAGATGGGGTTAATATCTATCGCCTGCCGGTGAAGCGCGATAAAAGCGGCGGATCTAAGGCTCAATTACTGGAATATTTGACTTTTTTTGTTCTGGCTTCGCGTAAACTAGCCAGTTTACATTGGCGGCATCGTTATGGAACAGTTCAGGTCCATAATTTACCCGATTTTTTGGTGTTCGCCGGATTAATACCCAAATTGATGGGAGCCAAATTGATCCTTGACATCCATGATTTGATGCCCGAATTTTATGCGGCTCGCTTTAAGAATAGCAATTGGTCAAGCTGGCCTATACGTCTAATTCGCTGGCAAGAGCAAATCTCCTGCCGCTTTGCCAATAAGGTTATTACCGTCACCGAGTTGTGGCGTAATACCCTGATCCAACGCGGTGTTCCGGCCGAAAAGGTCTGTGTGGTTATGAATGTGGCCGACGACCGCATCTTTCAGCGGCCTTCGATCAACGAATTATCCGCCAGAAACAATGACCGTTTCCGTTTGATTTATCATGGTAATATTACCCAACGATATGGAATAGATTCGCTGGTCCGGGCGGTTAACTTGGTGCGCTACAAAATACCTAACATCCACTTGATGATCCATGGTGGCGGCGATTATCGGGAGACACTAATGAAGCTGGTGGATGAGTTAGATCTGAAGGAGCATGTGCAATTCAGTTCCGGCCTACTATTACCTTCTTCTGAACTTCCGAATTTGATAAGAACAGCCGATGTAGGGGTGGTTCCCTATCGTCGAGATATTTTCACCGATGGCATTTTACCCACCAAATTGATGGAATATACTGCTCTGGGGGTGCCGTCTATTGTGGCCCGCACCCCAGCCATTGAAGCTTATTTTGATGAGACGATGGTGGAGTATTTTACCCCGGAAAATGTTGATGAGCTGGCTGCTAGCATTTTGAAGCTTTACGACGACCCGGTTCACCGGGCGACTCTGGCTAAAAATGCTGACAGCTTTAATCAACGTTACAATTGGACCAAACTCAGTGTGGAATATGTAGGACTGATTGATGCACTACATACTCAAAGAGCGCGAGATATCAAGCAGCAGGAGCAAGAATTTAATGAAAAGCTTATTTGAGCTAAGTCGTGATCTTTGGGTAGAAGTACAACTTCGCGCTCCCGATTGGGCTCAAAGGAGCATCATCCCCTATCTGCATGGGGCAAAAGAATTGATGCGGCTGCGGCCATACCTGACCATCTACCGGCTCTCTGGCCACAACCAGGGCGGTCCGCTGACGGTTGATTATGTTGGCTTGGACTATTGGCCAACGCTCTTGGAAAACCCCTTTGCAGATTATCGGCCAACCCTGGTAAGGAACTTGTTTGCGGAGGCGCCAACCATTAAGGAGATTGGCCGAGTGGCCTTGTGGCGAGCTGGCACACTGACCAACTTACCAGGTAATGACCTGGTTATTGTTCTTGGCAGCCAGTATCTCATTCGCAATTTGCCTCGCCAAAATGCAATCGTACAACCCTTTTTCGTCAGAATGTTACTCAACGTGCGAGGGGACTGGGACGGCGTGAAACGTCGTTTTCACAAAAACGTGCGTGATTACCAACTTCGCTTGGTGCGCAAATATGGCTACGAATATGAGGTCTCACCCCGCGAAGAAGATTTTGAAATGTTCTACCATCAAATGTACAGCCCGACGATAGCCCGGCGACATCACGAATTAGCCTCGCCTATGTCTGTGGAAGAGGCTCGTCAAAATTTCCAACGAGGTTTCCTGCATTTGATCAAGCGAGATGGTCAGTATGTGGCAGGTGGGCTTTCTTATCCCCAGGGGCGTATTATTAGGTTTCGATTAATTGGCGTCATCAATGCTGATGAACAATTGATGCGAGAAGGCGCCTTGGGCGCCTATTACTACGCTATCACCCATTGGGCTAATCAGGAAGGTTATGATTATGTTTCTTTTGGGGATTCTGCCCCCCACCTGGCGGATGGAATTTTTCAACATAAACGTCGCTGGGGCGCAGCCGCAACTTGTTCCGACACGTCTCAACAACGAATCTGGCTCAAAGTGAAGCGGGATACCCCAGCCGTCCGCCAATTTTTCAAAGACACCCCACTTATTATCCTGGGTGAGCGCGGACAGTTACAAGGACTCATTGTCACCGACGAGCCGGATAAGGTCACAGAAGCAACCCGGCAGGACTGGGAGAAACAATACGATACCCTTGGTTTGGAAGAATTGTGTATCTATTCAATGTCGGATCTTATTAATCCGAGTGTCAAGGGTGTAGGACAAAGAAAAGTAGCGCCAGTACTGTCTCACCAATGAAGTACCCCGTTCGATTTAGAGCAAAATATCGTTGTTAAAGGAGGAAGTTTGTGGCGAATACTTTGTTAGGTTCAGAAAAAATTGCAGTCAAGAGGTCCTGGACCCTTGAGGAAATTCGTCGAACCTCAGCTAAGGATACCGAGAGTGAACTTATTTATCGCTTGCTCAGACCAATTTCGCTGAGACTGGTTTGGGTGTTCTTGCGTTGGAATGTTGCTCCCAACACCATCACATTTCTGTTTATCGGTTGTCTTGTTTTGGCGGCGGTGGTTTTAGCTTTACGACCTATAGATGGCTCGCCAATTGCTGCGTTACTTATTCTCGCATCTTATGTTCTTGACTCTTGCGATGGGGCTGTGGCACGCGCTACAAAGCGATTATCCACGGCAGGTGATAAGCTTGACATGTTGGGGCACTGGATAACCAACAGTCTGTTGATTCTTGGGGCAACTTTAGGCCAGATTGGGGCGGGTAGTAGTAACAGCGCTTGGCTTATCGGGATGGTTGCAATGCTTGGTACCAATAGTTATTATTATATGCAGTATAACCTGTTACCGCATGCCTCGTCAAACCATACGAATGAGGCCAATAAACTTTACCAAAAACCTTCTCTTGTTAATCGTATTCGTGGTCTGTTCCACACATTTGCACCCCTGGATACAAATCTCCTCATTGTCGCTTCATTAATAGGTTTTCCTTTCATGGCCATTCAAATCTGGGCGCTTCTGTCCAATGTGGCCTCCCTGGTAATTTTTGGCCAATACTACTGGCGTGAAACTCGCCAGTCTTAAACCATGTCCGCCTGACCCTTTTGAGATTACCTTTAAAGTCCGGGAGAAGTTTGGGTTATGAACGAAATTCAAGAAGTTGTCATTTTGGCGGCTGGTTCAAGCAGAAGGATGGGTGAACTCACTAAAGATAAGCCCAAATGCTTGTTGCCGTATCGGGGAACCCCAATTTTAGAAAGATTAATCCGTCAATTAAAAGAAATCGGTCTTAAAAAGATTGTCGTTACGGTTGGCTATCAGAAGGAACGAATGATAGAGTGGCTTCAAGGCATAGATAATGTTGAGCTAAAAATAGTGGTGAATGATCGGTATGAAGAAGATGTCAATATTTACTCCATGCACCTGGCCTTACAGCAAATATCACACGCTTGCGTCATTCTGGAAGCCGATACCATCATGGAAGACCCTCTGCTGCTTTATACTACCGGCGCAGATTTTGAAGGACGATCCGTATGGTTTACCCAGGGACCTTTTAGCCAGGGACAATATGGTGGGATCTTAAAATCAGATGCTTTTGGCAACGTGGTTGACATCGCCATCGTGCCGGAATACCACCAAAAATACGCTGATTACCGCAAACTTACTGGCCTCATGCGAGTTGGTCCTCAGGAATTAGCAACATTTAAACGCTTGGTTGATGTCTATGTCGCCACCTCAATTAAACAATATTACCTGATCCCCTGGATAGAGCACCTTAACGAATTACCTTGCCTTGAAGGCAATGCTGAACACTATCTATTTAAGACCTTTAACCAACCTGAAGAGTACCAAAAAATATTAGAAATAGAATTTGATCAAAATAACCCGGTTGATCAAAAAATCGAATTAATTGACGTGAACAAACTGAAACATATCGAAGGATACAGCGAAGAGCGGGTCCACTGGTTGATGGAAAAAATCAAGCAAGAAAATGTTTGGACAAAACCCCTTTACATCGAAAAAAATCATCATCTGGTTCTTGATGGTCAGCATCGTTTACAGGTCGCTCTAAGAATGGGGCTTGATTTTGTCCCAGTTCAAGCTTTTGCTTACGAAGAGGTTAAAGTTTGGACCTTAAGGAAAGAGGAAGAGGTTAATATCCCTCGTGTCATTCAAAGAGCCAACAGAGGGGATATTTATCCTTATAAAACGGTTAAGCATAAGTTCCCCCACGTAATTAACAATTGCCAAATACCGCTCTGTAACCTTAAGGGTGACCACAAGGAGGAAATCTCACGATGAGACTCATCGTCTTGGCTGCCGGACAAGGCTTTAAATTGGATAGTTTCAATAAATTATTTATCAGAGACCCCCAGACCAAAGAGACGATCCTGGAAAAGTATCTCAGGCTTTTTGCCAACTATGAGATCACTGTAGTCGTAGGTTATAAAGCAGTCGCTGTGATGAGTCAATATCCAGATTTAGATTACATCTACAATGATCAATGGCGCATAACCGGCAACAGCTATAGTTTGTGCTTAGCTTTAGACGAAAGGCCTTCAGTAGTTATATCATCAGATTTATTGTTTGACGAGGAGATGGTTGCGCTGATTGAACTATCCCCTGAAAATTCAGTTCTTGTTTCTCACTCCGAGAACAAAGGAGTTAATACCGTGCGGTGCACGGTGAAGGAGGATATTATTCAGTCAATGTATATGGGAGAAGAACACCATCAGGATCCGGAAACTCCAGGTATTTATAAAATCAGCGATGTTCAGCTCTTGAGGCAGTGGAAAAAAAACTGTTCAATGAACAAGAATGTTTTTGCCGGGCTTAATCTGCCGGTAGAGAGTGGAAAAATAATCGCCGTCAACAAAAAAGATATACCCTTGCATGAGATTAATACTCCTCTGGACTACTTAAATTTAATCAAGACGATTCGTAGAGGATAAGAGCAATGGATTTAAGAGCAATTACGATTGGTCTGTCTACAGATTCGCTTGTTGAACTTGATCCATTAAGTGATAAACTGCAAAAGCTACTGGATGACATAAAAGTAGCCTATGCTCAACAGGAAATATCAATTAGAACCTTCAGGATAAATTTAACCCCAATTAGCGATGCTTCAGGGCGGGGTGTCAATATCCAAAATCTTATTGGTATTATTGATCAGGTTTCCAGGTTATGTGAACAGTTAGATATTCGCTGGTTTAACGTTCCCTTTGATCTGACCCACGTAAATCATAGTCATTCACCCGCTCTCTTTGAATTGGCTTTTGAAACGTTAAAAAGATTTCCCAAAACCTTTGTCAATCTCATTGTGGCCTCCAACAATACTATAAACTACGATGCTATCGAGAAAGCAAGTAGATTCATTAAGAATGTGTCACGGCTCGATAATTCTGGTTATCATAATTTTCGGGTGGGCGTATCTTGCAATGTAAAACCTAACACCCCATTTTTTCCTTTCACCTTTAGCTCTGATGAAATAGGTTTTTCTATCGCCTTGGAACTGCCCCGAGAATTTACCAAAGTGATTAGAGGCTGTAATACAAACAATCTTATGGTAATTAGGCAGGAAATTATTAACCAGCTACTGCCCCAGATAAAAACAATCGAAGCTATTGCTCAACAGTGCAGCGATAATAGCGCCATCATGTTTCATGGGATTGATGTCTCGCTGGCCCCATACCCAGAACCGAATAGCAGTGTTGCCTCGCTGATTGAATTGCTTGGTCTTGAAAGACAAGGCAGTAATGGCACTTTATTTCTTACTGCCTACCTAACCGACATCCTAAAAACCTTTATCAAGAAAGGGAGAATAAAAACCGCCGGCTTTGGGGGGGTTATGTATTCGTTGCTTGAGGATGATTTTATGGGGAAAAGCAATAACAGCGATATCTACTCCATTGACTCGTTGATCTCATACTCGGCAGTCTGTGGCTGTGGTCTCGATATGGTGCCCCTGCCGGGGGATATTTTTGACGAAGAGCTTTCCGCAATCATTCTGGATGTTACCGCATTATCAACCGTTTTGGATAAACCATTGGGCATAAGAGTTCTGCCCATCCCGATGAAACAGGAAAATGAATTCACCATGTTTAATATGGATTTTCTGTTCAATACTCGAATAAAAAAAATTAAAAACCACAGTTTTATCAATGCTTCCTTAAAAAATGAACCATTTTCTTTGCTAAACAAGGAGATAGGATAATCAAATTGCAATATACTAGGCCACCGTTCGCGAAAGTAGAAAGATCTGCTATGCAAGTAACCTTTCTAACCGTTGACCGCCGTGACGAGTGGAACGCCTTTGTGGCTCAGCAACCCTCTTTTGCTTTGCTGCAAGCCTGGGAATGGGGTGAATTCAAAGAAAAATTGGGCTGGCAAGCCTTTCGGGTGGCCGTAGAGCGACAGGGCAAGATCATAGCCGGGGCGCAGATGCTGGTCAAATCTCTGCCGATGCGGGTAGGGAGTGTCGCTTATATCCCACGGGGACCTATAGGTAATTGGCTAGATGAAGACGTAACGTCTTGCCTGCTCTCTGAATTACATCGGATTGCTAAAGATTATCGAGCTGTCTTCTTGAAAATTGAGCCGCCCTTACTTTACCATGGGACTCCCCACCAATTGTTAAAGCAACATCATTTTCAGCCCAGCCGGTATGCCAATCAGCCGCAGGCTACAATTATTATGGATTTAAAGCCAAAGTTAGATGATATTTTGCAGCAGATACCCCGGCAAACGCGGTACAGCATCAGGTATGGTCCTAAACAAGGAGTCACCGTCCGAGTAGGGGGCCGAGAAGACCTGCCAGCTTTTCATCAATTAATGCAGATAACCGGCCGGCGCGGCCAATTTGCTCCCCGTGTTCTGGAGTATTATGAGCAAGAGTGGCAAACTTTTGCGGCCTGTGATCAGGTTGTCCTGCTAATGGCTTACTATCAGGATCAATTGTTAGCCGTTCGGACTGCCTTTCGGATGGGCCATCATGCCGCCGATTTCCATGCCAGTTCATCCAATGCCTATAGAAACCTGCGTCCGAATCATTTGCTGGTGTGGGAAGCTATCAAATGGGCCAAAACGCATGATTGCCACACTTACGACTTATGGGGAATACCCTCTGAAGTAGGCCAGCAGGTGAGCGAGGGAAAAACACTGCCTGAAGAAGAGCGAAGCGATGGTCTATGGGGAGTGTATCAATTCAAACGTAAGCTTCAGTGAAAATGTGGTGTACTACATAGGCGCCTATGATTATGTTTATTCTCCTCTCTTATATACCTCGCTGAGCAACAAATTCTTTAACGCCGACACGCTTGATCGTATTGCTACGTGGATGGACTCCCTCAGAAGCGGAAAATGATCTCGGCCAATAATGGGTAAGGAAACCATTAGGATGCGTCTGTTCAAATCATTAATTTACCTCCTGCTTGATTGCTTGAAAACATTCAAAGAAAGAGGCGGGCGGGCGGGACTGGCTGAATTGGGCCAAACGGTGACCCGTATCTTTTATACCCGGCTTGAGTCAGTAGTTTTGGCCAAAACACTCTTACCCGGCGAGCCACCTCTACCACCCCTCCCCGACTTAATTGTTCGCCAATTGAAAAACAAGGAAGAGCTGGCGCTCCTGGACTCCTGGATTAGCCCAAAGGAAGCTATCCGCTTCCGCCAAATCTTTGCTGCCGGCGATGCAGCGTTTGTTGCCTTACATAAGGGGCAACTGGCGGGTTGGGGTTGGATTGCCTATAAAATTGACCCTCAGACAAATCGGGTGCATGTCCCCTTAGCGCCCGGCGAAGCCACCCTTTACGAATTATTTGTGGTACCAGCTTATCGAGGTACAGGAGTCGCTCAACGGCTGGTTGCCAGCCGGTTAGAGCTTTTGCGAGAACAGGGCTACAAGCGGGTGGTGATTAATTGCACCAAAGGGAATATTCCGGCCATTAAATTGGCGGAAAAAGCCGGCTATGTTTGTGTCGGGGAGAGCTGCCATACGCGAATTCTTTTGTGGGACCGCCTTGTCTATAGACCTTACCCATTAGTGGAGAAATCGAGATGTATAAGCACTTATACCAGTTCATGAGATTGATGAAACCGAGCGAATTTCGTACCCGCAAGTATATTCGAGAATTTGAACGTAATCAATGGTTAAGTCCCGAGGAGTTACACCAGATTTCATGGCAAAAGCTTAAAATATTATTGGAACATGCTTACACCCATGTCCCTTTCTATCGTCAGCGGTTTCAAGAAATCGGCCTGACCCCCCAGGATATTCAAACCGAAAAGGATTTTTCCCAAATTCCCCTGTTAAGCAAGGACGATATTCGTCAAAATGGAGATTTGCTCCTGGCGACTAATTACGACAAAAGTAAAATGACTCGCGATGCAACCAGTGGTTCTACGGGAGAACCTCTGGTTTTATATCGAGCATCAGATTATAGTTCTGCCGATATTGCCGCTTTTACCCGCTCTTACCGCTGGTTTGGGGGTGATATGGGTGATAAAATAGCCTGGATTTGGGGTCGGCGCCAAGATGGTTCCCGCGTAACCCTGATGCAGCGGATCAAGCGTGAACGCTGGCTGGATGGATATACTGTGACCCCTGAAATATTTCAACAGTTTGCGCAGATGTTAGGCCGCTGGAAACCAACTATTATTACGGGTTATGGGAATGTCATTTATCTGTTTGCTGAATATCTGGCTCAACAAAATATCAGAGACATCCGGCCAAAGATGGTGCAAACAACGGCCGTACCCGTTTGGCCCCACGAGCGAGAGGTGATTGAAAAAGTTTTCCAGTGCCCGGTTTCTGATCGTTACAGCAGCCATGAAGCAGGGGCGATTATTGCCGCTGAATGCCCCCAGGGCGGCAAACATATCTTTAGCGACTTTTGTTTCGTGGAGATTTTAGCGGATGGACGGCCTGTTTCTCCAGGCGAAATGGGTGAAGTAGTTATTACCCCCCTTTACAATTTTGGCATGCCCCTCATTCGTTATCGAATGGCCGATATCGCCGCCCTGGCCAGCCAACCCTGTTCTTGTGGGCGGGGATTGCCCGTCTTGCAAGAATTGATGGGCCGGACAACGAGTATGTTCACCTTGCCCAGCGGTAAACTGCTGTATGGGGGCGCCTTTCGTCGGGTAGTTTTGCATTATGTGCCTGGTATTCAGAGATTTCGAATTCACCAGCATGCCCCCGATAAAATCGAAATTGTGCTACAGATAAAAGAACGGTCCAATGAGGACATAATTAACTCGGTTCGTCAACAATGTTTACCCCTCTTAGAAAATGAGCCGGTTGAGTTGACTGTCAGCGTCACTGATGAAATACCTATGACCGCTGCCGGAAAATTTTTAGTCACCACCTCTGATGTGCCGGTTACTTTAAACTGATTGCGCAAGGACTATAGTATCTCAAACAAAATTCAAACCTTTTTATGATATGCTAATAAAGGTTTAAAAAGATAACTTGCGCATTTTGCTTCTAAATGGAACCACAAAAATTGTTCGGAATGGCAGGACGACCCTTGCGGTCGTCGCGGCGGGACAGGCGCATAGCTACCGGATTAATATGTGGTTTCATTCAGTTGTACCAAAGAATCACCCCACTCTTTCTTAATAATAAAGAATACAAATTCTACGGGCGATACTGCTTTAAGTGAGGGAAAGATGAGAAAATACCCAAAAATGCCCTTTCTGCCAATGCTATTCCTGATTGTTGTGGGAGTTTTGACGGTAATGCCGCTCTCCGCAGCTATCCCATTGGCCAAAGCTGATGGTGCAGCATTGCCGCCGGACTCGGACTTGGATGGTCTACCAGATGCAGTCGAAACCGGAGGTTGGGTCAACGAGCGGGCTAACGACCAAGGTGGCGGCGTTCCTTACCAGACTGACCCTTACGATACGGATAGTGACGACGATGGTCTGACCGATGGGGAAGAGATGTTGTTTAACACTAACCCGAATAGTAACAAGGACCCTGGCCTGTCTATTGTTTATGAAGATTCTTTCCAGACAGGGGAATATAGCTTTGCCTGGACCCCGGTTAGGCGTTCGGGTTTATTCAGACCACATGGAAACAAAATGATCACCGACGAAACAGCGGTGATTCGCCGTGGCACTTCCTTTAATGTTAACGGCCCTGGTATCGTGGATGGCTACTCTGTCAGCCTGAGTTGGAGCGATGGACTTGGGGCTGGCGTTCTAAGCCCGTTGACTATCAGCTCCCGAAATTCGTGCGGAGCCGAGTGCAACGGTTGGACGGTGACAGTGCCCTCGAATAGTACAGTTGGAAAATATAAGCTCACAGCCAGTAATGGGCACGGCTGGACCGATACCTTAATTGTGGATGTTATTTTCGAAATGCCGAGCGGTTTGACCGGTCCACAGGTTGCAGCTTTTTTATATGATGGGGATCGTAACAACAGCAAAGATAGAACCGGTGTTTGGTTCTATGGTAAATCAGCCGACCAGGATCAGGATTTGAAGATCAGGTTATATGCTGACAAATATGATCTGAGCCAATATTCCTCTTACATTTTTGATGGTGACGAGGCGCTCCGTTATTATAGTGGGCCGGCGAGCAAGTATCCCAGCGTCATCAAGGCTGTGCATGGAAAGACAAATACCTGGGATGCCTCAGCCGACCTGACGAAGTTGGCTGACGATTTTACTTGTTTCTCTTACCCTCTCACGCCGCGCTTTAGCGCCTGGGACACCTTGTTTCCTGGTGGAAGTAACTTAAATAACCAATGTTCCAATATTGCCGGCTTGCTAACCTCGTTTCATCGTTCGGTGGGTATCCCGGCACGCATGATAGCCGTTGACCATCGAACCAGCAACTTTGATACCTCGACCGAGATCTGGACGCGCCCCAATTCTTCTGGTTCTTACAATTGGTACACGGCCAGGAGTTTTGCTACTAATGAGGGCGATCCCAATAATTACGGTTATTGTACCGTGACCCACGTCAGTGGGGGCTATCGTCTCCGTCTTGACCGGGCCCAGTTTGGGAGCCAGTATTACAGACCGTATTTCCAAGTTTGGCCCAAACGAAGTAGCGCCATAAATGGAAACGAGTGGATGATCGTTACAGCCGACGAGAACTGGCTTTTAAGTGAGCTGGGGGGGGCGGCTGATTACAAATGGGTGGTGTGGGACAAGTATAACATAGCCCGCCAGCCCTGGCTCCAAACATTGGCCATGCCTTACTGGAATGACAACTATGTAGTTGAGCAGGAACCCACGAATGTTGGCGACCCGGATACGACGAATCCGCCCGCCTGGAATCAGACCCCACCCCCTGAGTGGTTACCGAGTACACCCCCTGACACCCCTACCCTCTTTCCTATTGCCAATCCCGATGGGGACGGCACATATATTGTAGACTGGTCAAGCGTAAGCAATGTGCAGTATTATCGGCTAGAAGAAGATAATGATCCCACCTTTGACAATCCGGTCGTCCGTTACTACGGAAATACTTCTCAGTCAACAGTAACCGGGACTCCGGCCGGTACTTGGTACTATCGCGTTAATGCTGAAAATGGGGCGGGTACCAGTGAATCCTGGAGCAATATACAATCTGTGACGGTTGGGGGAGGAATCATGGCTGCTATGGCTGCTCCATCTACCTCACCTGCCGACACTAGCTCCTCTACTACATTCGCTTCCGGTAAAGTCCACCTGGGTAATATTTTGGGTGAATATGGCCTTGATGAAGACGGGGATGGTCATTTTGAGGCTTTGGTGATTCAGGTGAATGTTAAGGCGAACCAGGCGGGCAGTTACTGGATTCAGGGACAGCTTGGCACCGACGACTCTTCTTTCATTGGCACCGGTGGAGTCATGGCCGTAGATGAATTTAAGGTTGATCTGCAGCAGGGAGAACAGACGGTCAATCTTTTCTTTGATGGTCTCAGTATTTCACGAACTCGGATTAATGGCCCTTATAAGCTTATGTATCTTTTGATTACAGATGTGGACAATCCCGGCCCGGATGATTTTGTCAACAATGCGCTTGATTACAAGAACAACTCTTATGTTACTGCCGCCTACAAATTCAATGACTTTAAAACCTTAGATGCCATGTTTACCCGTAACTATGTTGATCGTGGCATTGATAACAATAAAGACGGTTCAGCGGAAGCTGTGGAAATAGATGTATCGCTTGATATTTACCAGCCTGGAAGCTACACGGTCACAGGCGAGTTATACGATAATAACGAGGTGCTGCTTGGTGAAGCTACCTGGAGTGGCACTGCCCTTCAAGCAACGCTTAGATTTGATAAGATAGCTGGCACCTCCGGTCCTTACGTGCTGCGCAATCTCCGTTTGAGCCGCAGCGATGGCCAGGGTATAGATGCGATCGAGCAGGCTTATACGACACAAAATGTATCCCAGGGCCAACCTGTCTCAGGGTTCGCGGCCGTACCGATGCAGCCGGGTGGCAATGGCGACCTTGGCTCGCTGGGGGTAGGTATCACAACAACCACTTACCTTGATTTCGGAGAGGATACAAATAGCAATGGTAAGTACGACACTCTGCAGATCAAGGTGGGCGTGCAGGTAGTTACTCCCGATGATTACCAGCTTGAAGGTTGGCTGGTGGACGAGCAGGGCAACTTGGTTTCCTGGACTCACACTGGCCCGGTTACCCTGGGAGCTGGCAACCAGGAAATTACATTGAGCTACAACGGGCGGGCCATCGCTGATTATATGCAAACCCAGGCTCAAACAACTCAAAAATTTACCCTGGTCGCCTTGAAACTTTACACAGGCCCTCTGAAATGGGATGAGATTAATGATGAGGTTGATGTAGCCTTTACTACCGGAACATATGCGTTGACCCAGTTCGAACCGGCAGTTAAAGGCAAAGTGCCTTTACAGGACTATATGGAAAATGGGGCAGCTAAGTGGACCAGTGTTCAGTCCCCTTGGGCTATAGCCCAGAACGGCAACTATTTTAGTTCATCTCGTACCTGGCATGCGGCCAATGCTAATGCTGCGTTAGGTACTATATTAGACCTATCAAACATGGCAAATGCCACTTTGAAGTTTCGTACTTATCATCGGTTGGACAATAGTGGTGACACTGGCTACCTGAAACTCTCAACCAATGGCAGCGATTGGCAAACAATTGCTACCTTTACGGATGCTGTGGTGTCCTGGAAAACCAAAGTTATTAATTTAAGTTCTTTTGCTAACCAGAACCCCGTTTATTTACGTTTCGAACTTAACTCGGCTGGTGGTAACTCCAACGATTTCTGGGATATTGACGACGTGGTTGTGGTTGGTGACCTGTATGACACTGATGGAGATGGCCTCTCAGATCAAGAGGAAGCCCAGTATGGGACAGATCCTACGAAACCTGATACGGATGGGGATGGAATGTCTGATGGTTGGGAAGTTAACAATGGCCTTGATCCCTTGAATCCTGGTGGCGACAACGGACCCCTTGGCGATCCTGATAACGATGGTCTGAATAATCAGCAGGAGCTTAACCACGGTACCGACCCCCTGAATCCTGATACGGATGGGGATGGAATATCTGATGGTTGGGAAGTGGAGAATGGCTTTAATCCCTTCGTTAACGATGCAAACGGTGACGCTGATAATGACGGCCTAACCAATGAGGACGAATTTCAACTAGGTACCGACCCCCATAATGCTGATACGGATGGGGATGGAATCCCTGATGGACAAGATCCAGAGCCAGGTAAGATAACGAAAAGGCTGTTTCTGCCTATTATCCTCAAGTAGCATTTTTTAGGTAGCTTGCCCGTGATCTCTATGGAGGGCGACAAAACATCGTTGTCAGTGATATAAGGAAGGGTTGCTCTGAGAATTTCGAAAGGGGGAATCTGGAGTGTATTGCACTAAGTTGTGGTTAGTTAAATTAATTTTGATAGCTATTGCCGTGGTTCTTGCTATTGTTCTGCCTTCGGCGAATACAGCTATTCTTCTGGCTCAAGGTGAAGGACCTTTCTTACCACCAGATTCGGATTTAGACGGGCTATCAGATGCAGTCGAAACCCAAGGTTGGGTCAACGAGCGGGCTAACGATCAGGGTGGAGGTGTTCCTTACCGGACTGATCCTTACGACACGGATAGTGATGACGATGGCTTGACCGACGGCGAGGAGATGTTGTTTAATACAAACCCACTCGACAGGAAGAGTCCTGGCCTTTACACAATCTACGAGGATTCTTTTCAGACTGGCGAATACATATTTGCCTGGACACCCATAAAACGTTCAGGCATATTTAGACCGCAGGGTCACAAAATGATTGGCACTGAAACCTTAGTCCTTCGCCGTGGTACAACCTTCACTGTTGGTGGCCCCGGTGTTGTGGACGGTTATCCGGTGTCACTCACTTGGGGTGATGCACTTAAGAATCCGGGGGTTCTAACCCCTTTAACGATTGGTCCACGAAACGCCTGTACCGATAGATGTAATAGCTGGACGGTTTCCGTGCCATCGAATGGAACTGTGGGAAAGTATAAGCTTGTCGCCAGTAACGGTCATGGATGGACCGATACTTTGATCGTAGATGTCATTTTTGAGATGCCATCCGGTCTAACCGGTGCCCAAGTTGATGGCTTCTTATATGACGGAGATCGCAACAATACGAAAGACAAAACAGGAATTTGGTTCTACGGTACAGGGGCTGACCCGGATCAGGATCTGAAAATCAGATTATATGGTTATAAGTATGACCTCGACCAATTCTCGGCCTACATTTTTGATGGAAGTGAGGCAATCAAGCGTTATTACGGGGGACCAGCCAGTAAGTACCCTAGCGTCATCAAAGCCGTCCATGGAAAGACGTCTACCTGGGATGCTTCGGCAAGCCTGACCAAGCTGGCTGATGATTTTACCTGTTTTGCCTATCCCCTGACTGTCCGGACTACTGCCTGGAGCACCCTGTTTCCTGGCGGTAGTAATCTAAATAACCAATGCTCCAATATTGCCGGCTTGTTAACATCGTTTCACCGCTCGGTGGGTATCCCCGCCCGAATGGTGGCTGTTGACCACCGGAACAGCAATTTCGATACTTCGACAGAAATATGGACTCGATCAAACTCCTCCAGTGCTTACACCTGGTATACAGCCAGAGCTTTTGCAACTACCGAAGGTGATCCCGATAATAACGGTTACTGTTCCCTGACCCACGTCAGTGGGGGCTATCGTGTCCGCGTTAGTCGGTCCCAATATGGGAGCCAGTATTATAGGCCGTATTCTCGAGTTTGGCCCACCCGAGGTAGTGCATCAAACGGTAACGAGTGGATGATGATCACTGCAAACGAAAAGTGGAATGAGAATGAGACTAATGGCTGGCCTCCTGATTACAAATGGGTGGTGTGGGACAAATATAAGGTAGCCCGTAATGATTGGTTTGAAACTCTGGCTATGCCTTATTGGAACAGGGATTATAAAGTCAATCAGGAGCCGACAAATGTAGGCGATCCAGACACCACAAATCCACCGGCCTGGAATAGTCCTATTCCATCCAGTTGGCTTGCAGATACACCCCCTAGCACTCCTACGCTTAACCCTATTAGTAATCCTGAGCGGGACGGCAATTATATAGTGTATTGGAATGGCGTGAGTGGGGCGCAAGCCTACAGATTGGAGGAGGACTCCAATTCTAACTTCGCCAGCCCAACAACACGTTATAATGGGCAAGCGAAAGATAAAAGTATCTCTGGTCAGCCGGCCGGTACCTGGTATTATCGCGTTCGTGCTGAAAATAATGCGGGCGCCAGTGCTTGGAGTAATGTTCAATCTGTAACAGTTGGAGGAGCGGGCTTGTCTGTACTGGCCGTTTCACCCGACTTGTCTGAAAATGCTTTACCGGCAGATTCGACTACGGCGCTCGATTTTGACAAGGTTCGGCTGGGAGATATTGTAACTGAACATGGCCTTGATGAAGACAGGGATGGTAAATTTGACGCTTTGGAACTTCAAGTGGTTGTGGAGGTGAAACAACCGGGCAGTTATTGGATTCAGGCACAACTTGGGACAGATGATGCCTCCTTTTGGGGTACTGGTGGCGTGATGGCCGTCGATCAGTTTAAAGTTGATTTGGAACAGGAGAACAAATAGTCCATCTTGTATTTGATGGTTTAAGCATTTCTAGAACCCGGGTTAACGGTCCTTATAAGTTGATGTATCTCCTCATTACCGATGTGGATAACCCTGCTCCGGATGATTTTGTTAATGGAGCGCTTGACTCTAAGAATAACTCCTACGTTACCGCAGCTTACAAATTTAACGAATTTAAAACACTAGATGCTATGTTTGCTCGCAGTTATTCTGATCGTGCGCTTGATGGTGATATGGATGGCCATGCAGAAGCTTTAGAAATAGATGTGTCCTTAGATATCTATCGCCCCGGAAATTATACGGTAACTGGTGAATTATACGATGACAACAATATATCCCTTGGTGAGGCAACATGGAGCGGGACAACCGACAAAGCCACGCTTCGGTTTAATAACATAGGTGGTACTTCCGGACCTTATATACTGCGCAACCTGCTTCTAAGCCGAGCTGAGGGTGAAGGTTTGGATGAGATTGAACAAGCCTATACTACCCAAAATGTGTCTTCGGGAGAACCTGTCTCCGAATTTACAACCATACCGATGCAGGATAGCGGTGGCATTGGGCCATTAGGTGTGGGTATTACAACCACAACGTATCTTGAGGTTCCGGTAGATAAAGATAACAATGGCAAATATGACTCCCTGCAAATCAAGGTGGGCATGCAAGTAGTCACCCCTGATGAGTACCAGCTTGAGGGCTGGTTGGTGGATGAACAGGGTAATTTGGTCTCCTGGGCGCATACCGGTCCCGTTGCTTTAGAGGCTGGCAATCACGAACTCGCATTGACCTACGAGGGCCGGACCCTGTCTGATTATATGAAAACCCACGCCCAGGCTAGCCAGAAATTCACTCTAGCTGCTTTGAAGCTTTATACTGGCCCGCTAAAGTGGGATGAGATCAATGATGAGGTTGATATTGCCTATACTACTAATACATATGCATTTGGTAAGTTCGAACCCGGGGTCAAAGGCGCTCGGCTGCTCTTGGAAGATTTTGCTGAAAATGGTGCGGGCCAGTGGACAGCCGAGTCTCCTTGGGAAATAGTCGAAAATCGTGCTTATTTTAGCCCAGATCATGCCTGGCGGGCTGGTGATGCTAATGCCTCGTTGCAGACAGTGTTTAGTTTAACCGGAATTGCCAAACCTGTCTTAAAGTTCCGCACATATTACAAACTGTACAATACAAATGAGTTTGGTTATGTAAAGGCTTCCAGCAATGGTAATAATTGGGAAACGATTGCTACTTTCTCCAATAAGATTGAGTCTTGGCAAACCCAGGTTCTTGATTTGAGCTTGTTTGGTAGTAAACCTACCGTCTACTTACGTTTTGAACTTAACTCTGCCGGTGGTTCATCTGATGATTTCTGGTATATTGATGACGTAATCGTAGCTGGCCAATTAAATGATTCTGATAACGATGGCCTTTCTAATGATCAAGAGATAGCCCTCGGTACAGACCCCAACGATCCCGATACCGATAATGATGGTATGCCCGACGGCTGGGAAGTGGACCATGTCTTGGATCCTAAAACCAATGATGCGAATGGTGACGCTGATAGCGACGGATTGACTAACTTAGAGGAATATCACCATGGTACAGACCCCCGCAATCCCGATACTGACGGCGATGGTCTGCCCGATGGCTGGGAGGTGAGGCAAGGCCTCGACCCCACTGATAGCACGGGCAATAATGGCGCCAGCGGCGATCCAGACGGTGATCAATTGACGAATGAAGAGGAATATCAAAATGGCACCCATCCTAACAACCCAGATACCGATGGGGATGGTATACCCGATAACCAAGACCCCAAGACCGAATTTAGATTCTTCTTGCCTACCATCTTCAAATAGAAGTGGGTTGTTAAAAAAACCGATTAGGTTTTAGTGTCACAATGGGGGCGAATTTTTCGTCCCCTTTTCACTCCCTATTCTTTACTACACAAGAGGTATTATGCGCATCGCAATTTTTGGTTTAGGGTATGTCGGTTGTGTCTCAGCGGCGTGCCTGGCTAATGAGGGACACCAGGTAATTGGGGTGGATGTCAACTCCCTCAAAGTAGATATGATTAATGCCGGGAAAAGCCCCATCATCGAGGCGGGCGTGGATAAGCTCATCGCCGAAGCAGTAGCTGTTGGCAAGTTACGCGCCACCACAGTAGCCGCCGAAGCCGTTGTTTCGGCGGATCTCTCGTTTATCTGTGTGGGTACACCCAGCAATGAAAACGGCAGTCTGGATTTACAATATGTGCATCACGTCGCTGGCGAAATTGGCCAGGCGCTGGGGCAGCAAGAAAACTATCATGTCGTCGCCGTTCGCAGTACGGTCTTGCCCGGCACCATAGCCAAAGAAATCATCCCCGTGTTGGAAGAAGCATCAGGCCGGCGCGTGGGTGTGGATTTTGGCGTTTGTTCCAACCCCGAATTTTTACGTGAGAGCAGTGCTGTGGCCGATTTTTATCAACCCGCTTTTACCTTAATTGGCCAGTGGGACGAGCGTAGCGGTGACCGGGTGGCAGCCGTTTACCAAAACACAGATGCACCAATTGTTTGTACTGACATACCGACTGCCGAGATGATCAAATATGTCAGCAATACTTTCCACGCTTTGAAAATCACCTTTGCCAATGAAATTGGCAATTTCTGCAAGAAGGTAGGGGTAGACAGCCACGAGGTCATGCGTGTCTTTTGCATGGACACCAAGTTGAATATTTCACCCGCTTATCTTAAACCCGGGTACGCTTTTGGCGGTTCATGCCTGCCTAAAGATCTGCGCGCATTATTACATCGGGCGCGTCAAGAAGATTTGGACCTGCCGGTTTTACAAGCTATTCCCCGCAGCAATGAGCTTCAGGCCAAACTGGGGGTAGAAGCTGTGTTACGCACAGGCAAAAAACGGATTAGTATTTTGGGCCTTAGCTTCAAGGCTGGCACCGATGATCTGCGCGAGAGTCCGCTGGTTTATCTGGCCGAGACGTTGCTAGGTAAAGGGTATGACTTGATGATTTACGACCAGAATGTTTCTCTGGCCCGTTTAACAGGGGCGAACAAACAGTACATTGAAAAAGTCATTCCCCACATCTCTTCTCTTTTGTGCCCATCGTTAGATGATGTATTGGCGCATGCCGAGGTGTTAATTGTGGGGAATCGATTGCCGGAAGTTACTGAATTGCTCAAACGTACTCACGGTAAGTATATAATTATTGATTTAGTGCACCTTGGTGATAATCAAATTGAAAAAAATCAGAATTATCTGGGAATTTGTTGGTAAATAAGCGTGTTTTGAAGGTAGGCCGAAAATGGACCGTGTCTTATTCAAGTTGAGTATTTTTATTGGTCTAACGTTGCTTTTGATGTTCACCCCTGCGCCGGAGGGAGCTTATGCTCAGTGGCCGCCTTTTTCTTTTAATCTGACCCCTTTGCACGAACAGGGCAAAATAATCTATTACATCCGGTTTTCTACTCAGGTAGATTGGCCGATGAGCAATGTTACCTTCAAAATACCTTTACCCGAAGGGACTCGCTTTGTAGAAGCTAAGGCTCAGCCAACTACTCAAGTTACCTTTGATGGATCTGAAATAACCTTCTTTACTGCCTTTTATTACCAGCCTATTAGAGATGCCTCCTTTGTAGTAGAAATTATTGACCCGGCCAAGACTGTTTTTACGACCCATGCCTGGATATCCTGGCAAGGTCTGCAGCCGGGCGACTATTTGGCCAAGGATGTCTCGCTTGATATTACTCGCCAAACCACAACCTGGGAAGCTCCTGTTCCTTCTCGCCTGCGCCTGAGAGCCATAGCCTCCGTAGCTGATGATATTATTACTTACCGTATCTATCCCACTAACCTAAGCAGGTTGCGGATGTGGGATTTGAAGATAAATGTTCCTGTACCCGAAGGAACGACCTTTGTGTCAGCCGAAGCCCCGCCTCCCTTCGCGACTAATTTTGATGGACGTGAGGTTTCCTTTTTTACCTCAGAGATAGAGCAACAGACCGATATAGCTCTCAGTTTTAAGGTTTCTACTGAAAAGGTGACAACTCCACTGGTTGTAACCCATGCCTGGGCTACCTGGAAAAACGTGGGTAGATCAGTCGGACGAACTATTGACTCGCAGGAGGATAATCGTAGCGGCGATATTGTGGTAGAACCCCATGCAGTTCAGCAGGTTATATCCGACCGTATAGGTGATGTACCGTTTCCAAACTATGATCTGACCAGTATCGCGCTGCAGAATGACGCCTCCGACCTCAAGGTTACTTTTTACACTGTCGGCAAATTGGGAGCCGTTGGCGAACCTTTTCATTATCGCTTGTACATTGACAAGGATTGCAGCTTAGATACCGGGAGTCAGAGAGGTGAGTTGGGCAGAGATTTTCAAATTTTGTACCGCCACGATGATAGTCGCGCTAGTTTTAATGTGTGGGATAGCGCCCAAAAGCGCTATGTTTGGGTGCAGCCACTCAAGTTTCAAGTTTCGGCTAATGACTCAACAATAGCTTTATGGATACCGCTGAGCTTGTTGGAGAACAATCAACATTTGTGCTGGCAGATTGAAGCTAAATATGCCACCACAGCCTATAACCCTTCCCCGTCGGATGAGATTACTACCGAAGCTTACTATGATGTTGGAGCAACAACTTCAATCTCTGGGACTCAAGTGTCCACGGGCGAAACACCAAGCTCTATCCCTGGCGAGGCAATAGATGCGACGGAAACCTCAGCTAAAAACGTCGCTGCTCAACCTGCTCCAGCGATCACCCCAATCACTGGCAAAATAGCTATACCTCTCGACAACGGCCGCATTCACTATGATGTTCACCTTTATAACCTGCCGGATGGCCGGGAATTGTTCGTAATACCAAATGCTCGTCAACCCAATCTCCGCTTTGATGGTCAACGAATTTTGGTCAACCGCGAAGGAGACGGGGTAGAAAATATCTACGAATATAATCTGACCGACGGGGCGGCACAGCAGGTCGGTGATGCTTCCGGTGACTCTCATCCGTATTATGATCCTTGGGGTAATCGGGTGGCTTATGGCAACGCCGAGCTAGTTTTAGGGGCTAATGGGCGTCACGCTCCTTTTATCTTTGTGCAGTGTGGTTTAATGCCACCTCATCTGGAAACAGAACCGCGCTGTCGAGACATCCCCTCCCTGGGCGTGCTGGTCCCAGCCGGCCAGATGGGCGAGATCCAGGGGACCCACCCGGTCTGGACCAGTAGCGATATGATTGCTTACAGGGGCTGCAATACCTGGGCCGGAGCCAGATTGTGTGGTATCTATAGTGTGCCTTCAACCTCCACCAAAGGCCTCAGCGACGGTTTTATCCCCCGGCAGCTTACCAGCGATACCAGTGATATCCCTTCCGATACCAAAGGCACCTTCATTGCCTTCACCTCACAGCGAGACGGCAATTGGGAAGCTTATATCATGGATTTGAACGGTGGTGGGGTGAAAAATTTGTCTAACAGCCCGGACTCTAATGAGGGTCTCCCGACCATTTCGCCCGACGGCAATTGGGTCGCTTTTGTGTCAGATCGGAATGGTCTTTGGGCTGTATGGGCCGTGCCCATAACGGGAGGAGACGCCCAAAAGTTGTTTGACCTGCCTCCCGCTCAGCCCTGGGGGGACGGCGATCGGAGCTGGACCAATGAACGTATCTCGTGGGGACCGTAAATTAGTCAATAGACTCTATTGGAAATAAGGAAAAGCTAGGTGACAGGCACTTTTAAACCAAATAAGCCCAATTAGTAGCCCGATAAGTGCCTGTCACCTTAATCCCGTTCTATTGGACAACATGGGCCTTCAACCTGGCCTCGTCTACTGTAATCTCGGCCAGCGTATCTAAGTCCAGGTAGCCGTCTAGCAATTCGATGGGCCGGTTGACGATTTCATCCTCCAATTTGAGGAAAAAGCTCAGCTCAGAGGGATGGTCAATTCCGGCCAATCCGGCAAAAATCGCCGCCCGAATCGTACCCAGGGTTGAACTGGCCTGCGAGCCGACCATCACCCCTTTTTGCTGCTGTCGAGCCGCAGTCAGCATTTGTAATGACTGAGAGTAGCCGGTTCGAGCGGTTTTGATGTTGAGAATATCAAACGTATTAAATCGAAGTTCGCGGGCCAGGTCGCGGGGCGTAAAGGCGCTGTCGTCGCCAATCAGCGGCAGGATTTCCATTTGACGCAAGGTTGCTCGCTCCGGGATCATCTCGACGGGTAGCGGCTCCTCGACGTACAAAATGCCCAGGGCAACCAGTTGCCGCAGTTGGGCCGGGGCCTCTTCCGGCAGCAGGCCCTCGTTGGCGTCGGCATACAGCTCAAGCTGACTGCCTTTGAATTCTGTCTGCAGCTTTTGGATGAGGGCGACATCCTTGGCAAAGTTGCGTCCAACTTTAACCTTGAGGACTCGTACTCCCCGCTCATAAACAGCTTTCGCTTCAGCCAGCATTGTGGCTGGCTCGGAAATACCCAAAATATAAGAGACTTTAATTTTACGGTTCGGGGGGTTAAGATAAGCCAGTAGATTCTGCCCTTGCCAGGCTGCCAGAACTTCATGCAGAGAAATATCTATTGCCCCCTTGGCTGTGTGATTGTTGGCAACAGCCGCCATGCGCCGGTTAGCCTCTTCAAGCTGAGTCACATCCAATCCCACCAATTGCGGAGCGAAATATTTTTGGATGATGGCCTGGATAGACTCGGGTGTTTCGCCGTAAATGGTGGGGCGGGGCGTCGCTTCAGCCAGGCCAATGTGGCCCGTATCGGTGATGACCCGCACCAGGACATGTTCTAAAACATCCAGGCGGCTTGCCTTACCCCAGCTTAAGGCGCCGGCCATCGGCAGGCGGAAGGTTAAGGTCTGAATCTCGGCAATTTTTGGCATAGATGCCTGCAACTAAAACCTAAAATATGTGACCCACCCCTAACCAGGCGGCGACTCTTTCCGCTACCGTGTGGGGAGAGTGCATCGCCGTATCAACCACCAGCTCTTTTGTTGGAGGTAGGCTATGGGTTAAGTAAACCCGGGCAGTGTTGGAGTCGTAATTACGCCGCTCCTTAACAATTATGGTGATTTTCTGGACCACCTCATCCACGGGAATCTGAGCCAGGCGCGCCCCTTTGGCAATTTGCTGCAACTGTTCCTCGCTGAAAACAGCTTCGATGTTAGGCACAGCCAGTAAAGCCGCCGTTAAATTTTGGCTGGTCAGCGAACTTTGTAGAGCAACGCTGTCGGTCATATCAAAAGCATCGCCCCGTTTCAAGAGGCGGTTGAGCCGGATGGTATCAGGCGCATCTAGGACTACAAAGCGCGCTTCGGGAAAATAGGTGACGGCATGTTGAACTTCATTCAGACCCCGCAGCCCATCGAAAATGAACAGGGGTTGGGTGTGGTCAGAGTGGACAGCCAGGCGGCTCAGAGCATGGGTCATTCCACCGGGAAACTTGGCCCGGTAGCGCGCGGTATACTCAAAGCGCTCTACCCGGTCGGTAATCGGGCGAAGCGGCTCACCCGCTTCTGCCTGGAGCGAGGTAATGATAATTTCGTCGGTAATTTCGCGGCGATTGGGCAGTAAAGTGAAGTTCAGGCCGTTTTGCGGCAGCAATTCCAAAACGGTTGATTTACCCACTCCCGTTAAACCGACCAGAATCACCAAGGGCAATTCGGTCAGCGCTTGAAAGCCCAGAGGTATTGGCTCAGCCTCGGTGGCAAATGCCACAGTATCGGCTAGGAATCTCATTTTTGCCCGTCCTCTATTGTGGGCGGGATTTTACCCTAAAAAAACAAAATTGTCACTAATTTCGGAGGTTGGTAGAAGGCTTTTCGTTGAGGAAGAATTTTACATCTTTCAGTATAATAGCCTCTGGCATCGCTCGCGCGGAATGATAAGGGGTGGGAATTTTGGTTTGCAGCCCCTCTATATCCATGCTACAATTTTTCTCAAAATCAAAAGATTTAAGTTTTTGGAAAGCTGCCATGCAACTTGCAATAAAAATCGCACTGACAACCCTAATCGCCATGTTTATCTTTATTATGGGCGCGGGCGCCGGCTATGCTGTTCGTGATTACGTAGTGGACGACCAACCCACTGTCGAAGAACTTCAATCGCTTAGCCTGTACTGGGAAGTCTGGCATCGGGTGGAACAGCAGTTTTACGGTCAAGTGCCCAATGCTCCAGCCTCAACTTATGGAGCCATTCGCGGCGCCCTGGCGACTCTGAATGATCCCTACACCCTGTTTATCGAACCGGAACCGGCCAAGGAAGAGAAAGCTCAATTGGAAGGCAGGTTCGGTGGGATTGGCGCATTTATCCAGCGTGATGAAGCGGGGCGGGTCATTCTCGATCCGATGCCTGATCAACCGGCTGAGAAAGCAGGGGTGCGCAAGGGTGATATTCTGGTGGCGGTGGATGGCCAGTCACTTGCCACGGAGATGAGCACAGAGGATGTTGTAAAACTGGTTAAGGGTGAGATCGGGACCAAAGTGGTGCTGACCGTCCAGCGCGAGGGGGTTGAAAACACCCTGGACATTACTATTGAGCGTGCGCCGATTGAAACACCCAGCGCCCAGTGGCGGATTTTAGAGCAAGCGCCCCAGATTGGCTACATTCAATTGACCTCTTTTACCGAGCGCAGCAATAAAGAGTTGGATCGTGCTTTTGAGGAGCTAACAGCCCAGGGGGTCGAATCTTACATTTTGGACATGCGGGGCAATGGCGGCGGCCTGTTGGAAACAGCGGTTGATGTTGCCAGCCAGTTTCTGCGCGATGGCGTCATCCTCCGCGAAGATCGTAAAAATGAAGGTGAGCGGGTCTACGATGTGCGCCCTGGCGGTAAAGCCCTGGATCAGCCCCTGGTCCTGCTGGTCAATGGCGGCACCGCCAGCGCCAGCGAGATTGTGGCCGGGGCCTTGCAGGACTACAAGCGGGCTACTCTGATTGGCGAGAAAACTTTTGGGAAGGGGAGTGTCCAACTGATCTACGAACTGTCGGATGCCTCCCGCCTGCACGTCACAGTGGCTAAGTGGTTTACCCCCAATAACAATGCGATTGACGGCACCGGGCTAAAACCTGATATTGAAGTGTTGATCACCGAAGAAGATCGGGCGAATAATCGTGATCCGCAGCTAGAGCGGGCCATTAGTTTTTTGACTAATGGTGAGAGTGCCACCAAATAACTAACCCTTATCATTTTGTTAAGATATAAACCCAGTTCTCTCTCTAAAGGAAGGTGTGTTTTTATGATGCGCTACTTCAACCTCCTGCTCATGGCCCTGTTGGTTCTGGTGGTTGTCATTGGCTCTTTTGGGGCGGGTATAGCTTTTCACGCTGATTTTTTGAGGCCAGCCCAAACAGTTGCCCAGGCAACGACGGTGTCATTTAACGATGTGGCTGAACTGGACCAGCCGTCAAGCCCCAGCACGCCCCTTGCTCTCAGCGAATTTACCGCGTTTTGGGAAGCCTGGTCGTTTTTGGAAGATAAATTTTACGGTGATGTTCCTTCGGATAGTGAACGGATGTATGGCGCTATCCGAGGTATGGTCAACTCTTACGGCGACCAGCACACGGCCTTTATTGACCCGGCCCGCGCGGCCATCATGAGTGAAAATATTCGCGGCACGTTTGAGGGGATTGGGGCGACCGTTCGCCTGGATGAGCTGGACCGGCTGGTGATCGTCGAGGCGCTGCCGGAGCGGCCCGCTTTTCAGGCCGGGCTGCGCGCTAAGGATGTCGTGTTAAAAGTAGATGGCCTGCCTGTTGACGGGTTGAGCCTGTATGAAGCCGTCTCCCTGATTCGCGGCCCGGCTGGTTCTACGGTGGTGCTGATGGTTGCCCGTGAGGGTAAGCCGGAACCGTTTGAGGTTCCGGTCGTCCGGGCCAAAATCGAGATAAAGATTGTTGAATCGAAAATATTGGAAGATGCTCCTGAAATTGGCTACGTGCGGCTGACCCAATTTAGCAACGGTGCGGCCAGAAAAGTGGCCAGGGCGATCAAAACCCTGCTTGACAGCGGCGCGACGGCCATTATCTTTGATTTGCGGGGTAACCCAGGCGGCCTGTTGTCGGAAGCAGTGGAAGTGAGCAGTCTGTTCGTGACCGATGGGACCATCGTCGTCGAAAAATTAAAGGACGGCCAGGAGAAGCGGTTTAATGCAACTAACCATCCTCACGTCGCCACTGAAATTCCCTTGGTTCTGCTGGTGAACGGCGGCAGCGCCAGCGCCAGCGAGATTGTGGCTGGCGCAATGCAAGATTTGAAGCGGGCAACACTCGTCGGCGAGCAGACTTTTGGCAAAGGTTCGGTGCAGTTGCCTCACAACCTCTCTGATGGATCGGAATTGCGGGTTACGATTGCTGAGTGGCTGACCCCTGCTCTCCGTCAAATTAATGGCCAGGGGATCGCACCCGATATTGCGATTGAAATGACGGCCGAAGAAGTTGAACAGGAGCTTGATCCGCAGCTAGATGCGGCTGTAGAACATTTGCAAATAACCCAGAAATTGCCGCTGAGCCAATCAGCAAAATGAATGGAAGACTGGAAGAATGGAAGGCTGGTAAAAATTCCTCAACCTTCCAACCTTCCAGCTCTCGAGCCAAAGGCCCCCTGTGGGCAGCCTTCCACTTATGACCAATCAACCCGTAAAAGTTGTCGCCACCAATCGAAAAGCGCGCCACGATTATCTCATTGAGGACACGTTTGAGGCAGGTATTGTCCTGACCGGCAGCGAGATCAAATCTGTCCGCGCCGGGCAAGTCAATTTACGTGATGGCTATGCCGCCATTCGTGAAGGTGAATTGTGGCTGCTCAATGCTCACATTGCCCCTTACCATCAGGCCAGTTATGAAAACCACGAGCCGCGCCGCGACCGCAAGCTGTTGATGCACCGCCGCGAAATTAATCGCTTGAATGGCAAATTGCAGGAAAAGGGCCTGACTCTGATTCCCTTGCAACTTTACCTCAAAAATAGCCGGGCCAAAGTGGAATTGGGCCTGGCCCGAGGTAAAAAATTGCATGATAAACGCGAGTCACTGCGTGAACGTGATGACCGCCGCCAAATTGCCGGGGCCGTGGGGCGGCGTCAAAAAGGAGTAGAATGAGTGCTGTAAGTCCTTTTCAATTTAAGCATTACCGGCCTCGCCCTCTGGAGATTATTGACACCACCCTGCGCGAAGGCTCGCAGACTTCGCTGCTGCACGATCATTACAAGTACTTCTTCAACCAAAACGACAAGATGGAAATTGCCCGCGCCCTGATTGTGTTTGGGGTCAAGTTTATTGAACTGTTTGCTCCCATCGTCAGCGCCCAGGAGCGAGACGATTTTGCGGCCATCAAAGAGGTGCGGGATGAACTGATTATGCAGAAAGGTTACACCTTTTTGCTGGCCCACGTCCGCTGCCACCCCGACGATGTGGCTTCAGCCATTGAGGCAGGCGCCGATGGGCTGAATTTTTACATCGGCCTGTCCGAAGCCTCGCGCATGTACAATCATGGCAAAGATTTTGACAATATCATTCGCCAGGCGTGTTCTTTGTTGGAAGAGGTGCGCCGGCATCACCCGCACTTGATTCTGCGCTTCAGCGGTGAAGATGCCTTCCGCACCCCGGAGCCTCACCTCTTCCGCGTTTATGACCAGATTGTGCCTTTTGTGGACCGTCTCGGCACGCCGGATACAGTGGGTGTAGCCACGCCAATGCAGGTAGCCCAGCGGATCAAAGCCCTACGCGAGCGCTACCCAACAATGGATTTTGAAGGCCACTTTCACGATGATCGTGGCTTTGGCCTGATCAATGCCCTGGAAGCGGCCAAAAATGGTATGCGCTATATGAATACAACTCTGCTGGGAGTCGGGGAACGCTCCGGCATTACCTCGATGACCGCCCTGTTTTTTAACCTCTACATTGATAAAGCCTATGACCACCTGGAAGGGTACAACTTGCGCGGCTCCTACCCGATCAACGTTATGTTTGCTTCCAAGCTCAAAAAGCTGGTGCCGTCCAAAGAGCCGGTCAGCTTAACTAACCGGACCCACACTGCTGGCGTCCATCAAAAAGCGCTGCTGAACAACGCCGGCACTTACGAAGCTTTTCCGCTTGACCAGTTTGGGGTGAGCGAGTCGGAAGTGCTGTTGGGGCCGTTGAGCGGCTGGAACATCATCCATTATTTCCTGAAGGAAATTAAGGGATATAACCTTGACGAAGGGACGGCGCGGCAAATTGCGACAGCTTTTAAAGATCGGGTTTACAATATTGGCCCGCACGACTCCCCCACCCAGATTTTGATTGAAATCGCCGAAAACCAGTTTGGCTTGAGCCACATCAGTGTGCCGGAACGCTTCAAAGATAACATTCTCCAGCGCATGGACGCCGACGCGGCTGCCCCGTTGCCTGCTGAGGCTGAACTTCAGGACCAGCTTGGTTCCGAAATTGCCGAAACTTATGGCCGTGAAGCCGCAGTCAGCTTGAAAAGATGAAGGAGGAACCCCCTGATGGGGGCAGGTGATGAAGGATGAAAGTAAAATTTCATCCCTCTGCCTTCATCCTTTAACAGAATGGGACACACTTTTGTTGAAAAGATTTTAGCCAAAAACGCCGGTTTGGCGGAGGTGACGCCGGGCCAGGTTCTTGATGCGACCCCTGACGTGGCCCTTAGCCACGATAATACGGCCGCCATCTCCAAAACTTTTTACAGCCTGGGCATCGAGCGGGTCAAGTACCCGGAACGGCTGGCCATTACCCTGGATCATGCCGCCCCGCCGCCTACGACCCAGCATGCCCAAAATCACGCCGACGTGCGCCGCTTTGTCGCCGCCCAGGGCGTCAAGAATTTTTTTGAGGTGGGTCGGGGGATCTGCCACCAGGTTTTGTGCGAAGAGGGGTTGATCTACCCTGGCGTGCTGCTGCTGGGCGCTGACAGCCACTCAACCCACTACGGGGCGCTGGGCGCATTTGGGGCCGGGGTAGGCCGCAGCGAAATGGCGGCAATCTGGGCGACCGGCCAATTGTGGCTGCGCGTGCCGGAAAGCCTCAAAATCACCTTACATGGCGCTTTCAAACCTTGGGTGACCAGCAAAGATATTGCCCTGTTCATCATCGGCCAACTGGGTGCGGATGGCGGCCTCTATGCCAGCGTCGAGTTTCACGGCGAGGCTGTCGCCGGGATGAGCATGGAAAGCCGTTTTGTCCTGCCCAACATGATGGCGGAGATGGGGGCCAAGAGCTCGTGGGTGGCCCAGGATGGGGTGACGTTTGCCTGGCTGGAAGAGCAGAGGAGTAGGGGAGCAGAGGACTGCCAGCGCGAAGCGCTAGGCGGGGGGAGCGCGGGAGAACTAGAGCCGCCATCCAAAATCGAAAATCTAAAATCTAAAATTTCGGAATTGGAGGCGATAAGCCGTGAATTGTCGCCTGACCCTGATGCCGTTTATCTGGCCAAATATGAGTTTAATGCGAGGACGATTGAGCCACAGGTGGCCTGCCCTCACAGCGTGGACAACGTCAAACCGTTGAGCGCGGTGGTTGGGACGAAAATAGATCAGGCTTTTTTGGGGACCTGCACCAACGGCCGGTTGGAGGATATTGCCGTGGCCGCTCAGATCATGGCGGGCCGGCGGGTTGCGCCGGGCACGCGGCTGCTGGTTATCCCGGCTTCCTCCCAGGTTTATCTCGATGCGGTGAAAGCGGGGTATGTCGAAATGCTGCTGGCCGCCGGCGCTACTTTTGGCTCACCCGGCTGCGGCCCCTGTATGGGTAACCACATGGGTATTCCCGCCCCCGGCGAAGCGACCATTAGCAGCGCCAACCGCAATTTCCGTGGTCGGATGGGCACCCGCGAGTCCGATATTTACCTGGCCTCGCCTGTCGTTGTCGCCGCCAGTGCTATCGCCGGCAAAATTGCCGGCCCGGAGCAGCTTTGATGATGAGCGAAAATCGAAAATCGAGAGTGTGGAAATACGGCGATGGGGTCAATACCGACGTCATCTTCCCCGGTAAATACACCTATACCGTCACTGACCCGGTGGAAATGGCCCAGCACGCCCTGGAAGACCTCGATCCCTCCTTCGCCGCGCACGTCCAACCGGGGGACGTAATCGTGGCCGGTAAGAATTGGGGCAACGGCTCCAGCCGCGAACAGGCAGTGACCTGCCTCAAACAGGCTGGCGTGGGGGCGGTAATTGCCGCCTCCTTTGCCCGCATCTGGTATCGCAACGCCATCAACAACGGCCTGCTGGCTCTAACCTGTCCTGCCGCCTTTGAGGCTCTCAATTCTGGGGATTGGGTGGAGATTGATTTGGAAGGCGGGGCTATCAAGAGTGAGGCTGGTACCTTTACCTTTCCTCCCGTTGCCCCGTCGGTCCAGGCGATCATCGCCGCGGGCGGCCTGATCCCCCATTTGAAGAAGCAGTTAGCTCGCAGCGATTAATGAGAGGCCCCTCTTCCTTCCCATTATCAGGCCAGTTTCGCCTCTTCGGCCTCAAGCCGGGTTTGCATTTCTTCCAGGGCGATGGCGGCCACCTGGGCCAGGATTAGCAACAAGGTCGCATCGGCTTCTCTAAATTCGTCATCACGCTTGTTCAACAATTCAATCACACCAATGAGCTTGGCGCGGGCGATCATGGGCACGCAGAGGATTGAACGGGTGACAAAACTGAATTCCTCGTCAATGTCCAGTGAGAAGCGACTGTCCTGGCGGGGATTATTGACAATCAACGGCTCACGGTGGCTGACTACCCAGCCGGCAATACCGCTATCGCTCTTGATGCGGTAGCCGCGCAGTTGGTTCCTGATATCGCCGTGAACCAGGACAAAAACCAATTCATTGGTTTCTTCATCCAACAGCAGTAATGAACCATCCTCGGCCCTGAGGACGCCCATGGCGTTGTGGAGGATTTGGTCAAGCAGATTAAACAGATTCTCCTCCGAGGTGATGCGCTGGGTGGCCCAGTAAAGGTCCTGAAGGGCCTCGATGTAACGCTGGAAGGCCAGGCTGTCCTCGCGCAGGGCTTTGTTCTCCTCTTGCAAGCGCGCATTTTCCTGTTGTAAAAACCGTAAAGCCGAGGTTGTATTCTCCATGACTATCTCCCTTAAAGTCTTCAGGTGGGGACGGCAGTCAAAATTTTGGCCGCTACCTGGCTCAGCATGGACAGAACAGCCAGGTCGGTTTCGTTGAAGGCCCCGTTGGCCTTGTTGAGCAATTCAATAACCCCGATAAGTTGATCATGAGCGATAATCGGCACGCACACAATCGAGCGCGTCACAAAACCAAACTCCTGGTCCACTTCAAGCGAAAAGCGCCAATCCTGACGGGGGTTGTTGACAATCAACGGTTCGCGCTCGTTCACCACCCAGCCGGCTATGCCGGTGCCAGCCCCGATGCGATAGCCGCGCAATTCCTGCCAAATTTCGCCACGAACCAGCACAAATTCCAGCTCTCCGGTAAAGCGGTCCAGGCGAGAAATGGAACCATCCCTGGCCCCAATCACCCCCATGGTCTTGGAGAGCAGCTCGTCTAATAAGGTCAGGGGAGTTTCTGTTGATTCAAGACGCTGTAGCGCCGCGTTAAGTTCCCCCACAGTAGCCAACTGCTCTCGCAGGGAGGCATTTTCCCCGCGCAGCCCTTTGTTCTCCTCTTGTAACCGGTTGTTTTCCTGTTGTAGAAATCGCAGTGGCGCGTCGCTCATGGGTGTCTCCTTTAAGGTTATGCCCTCGAGTAGACAATAATCTTAATATCAGTCAGTATAGCAGAGAATAACCCAACATACAACCCCTTCAGGACTTTGGGAGCATTTCAATTTTGAGACAGACCTCACCCCCCAACCCCCTCTCCGCTTCGGAGAGGGGGAGCAAAACGCCCACCCCCGCTGCGGGGGAGGGTTGGGGAGGGGGTCTGCCTACGCCATCCACCAAATTCGGCTCCCAAAGTGAAATACACCCCTAACTCCTAACTTTGAATCTGTCACAGCTTTCAGGGGGTTCAGTGGGGCAAGTTGCCCGCTTCGCGTGTCTTTCGTTTGGGACACACCCCATCACTTTGCTTAACCCGAACAACCGGGTTTGAATTAGCGGGAAGGGCATTGTATAATTGACCTCATCAACAGCAAATGAGGTAAAAACGTGTTTAATTTTAGCGGCAAAATAAAAGAAAGTCTGACCCGCACCCGCAACTCCTTCTTTGGGCAGATTGCCGGCCTTTTTGGAGCCACTCAGATTACGGATGAGTTATGGGATGATTTAGAGGCGCTGCTGATCCAGGCCGATGTGGGGGTAGATACGACCACCAAACTGGTTGAGCGAGTGCGTGAAAGAGTCAAGCAGGAAGGTTTTACCGAAACCGCCCAGGCGGAAGCCATCTTAAAAGATGAGATGAAAGCCTTGCTCGACGGTTACGAACCTTCCGAGGTGGATAAAAAGCGCATCCTGACCGTTATCCTGGTGGTTGGCGTGAACGGCTCGGGCAAAACCACCACGATTGCTAAACTGGCAAACTATTACCAAAAACAGGGCAAAAAAGTTGTTTTGGCTGCGGCTGATACCTTCCGGGCGGCGGCGATTGACCAGCTCAAAATTTGGGGCGACCGGGCCGGCGTCGCCGTGATTGCCCACCAACCCAATGCCGACCCTGGCGCCGTCGTCTTCGATGCCATCAAGAGCGCCCTGGCCCGCAAAGCCGACATGGTAATTATTGACACCGCCGGACGGCTGCATACCAAATTCAATTTAATGAAAGAGTTGGAGAAATTAAAAGAGATCGCCCGCAAGCAGGTTCACGCCGCACCTCACGAAACGCTGCTCATTCTCGATGCGACCACGGGACAAAACGCGCTGTCTCAGGCCAAACACTTTAAGAATAGTGTCAACACCAGCGGCGTGATTTTAACCAAGCTGGATGGCACGGCCAAGGGCGGCATGGTTTTTGCTATTGGCAAAGAACTGGGTGTGCCCGTGCGCTTTGTCGGCACGGGCGAAAAAATTGACGATTTGATGCCGTTTGATCCGGACGCATTTGTGGAAGGCTTGTTTGAAAACTAAAAGAAGGGAACTCATAGGACCTGGTAGGAACTAAAAAATTTTTTAGTTCCTACGAATTCCCTCAGTTCCCTCTTCTAACTCGTCCGGCGCGTGCCGATCACAAACATCTCGCCTTCCAGAATTTCCAGGCGAGTAATGTCCAGGTCTGCGTCAACAATCACCCCGGTCAAGATTTCATTGACCGTCTGCGTCATCGACTCGACCAGGGTGGCCGGAAAATCAAACGCTCCCATTTGGGCTTCTTCCACCCTGACCACCATGCGGCCTTCATCTACCACCGCGGTCGCGACGATCAGCGAATTAAAATTGACCGGCCCAACGGTATCAACCTCGCCGGTGATGTAAATCCTGCCGGAGGTAAACCAAACCTGGGGATTGCTCAAGGGAATCTGGCCGGTTGAAGTGAGTTCGTTGGCCACCAGCGAGGTTAT
Source organism: Anaerolineales bacterium (assembly GCA_015075185.1). GTDB lineage: Bacteria > Chloroflexota > Anaerolineae > 4572-78 > J111 > DSQQ01. The sequence goes on from JABTUW010000002.1 coordinate 1,364,209, forward strand.
TTCTTCGTTGGTAATGCGCAGGCTGGCCTCGTGGGTGCTGGTTGCCTCTTGAAGTGACTGATAAAAATTCTGTTTTAAGCGGTCTGAGGCCTCTTGACTGACTGGAATAGGGCCGCCCGGCGGGCCGATAGTTTCATCCTGCCCACCAAGGCGGCAGGCCAAGCTGGTCAAGATGAGCAGACTAATGAGTACGATAAAACTCTGATAGAAAGAAAAACGATGCACCTGTATTTGTTACTCCTCTTTGACAAAACCGCCTGGAATTATAGCATCGTTGAGGCAAGATGACAACAGAAACCTTGAATGAGCAACAATTGACCATCATCATCGAAGGGCTGCTCTTTGTCAGCTCTGAGCCAGTTACCGTAGACCACCTGGCCGCCGTCAGCGCCTGTCCGGTAGAACAGGTCGAAGCAGCCTTGCAGCAGTTGAAAGAGGGCTGCCAAAATCGAGGAATTCGCCTGCAACGCCTGGGTAAAAAAATCCAACTGGTGAGCGCGCCGGAGGTGACAGATTACATCGAGCGCTTTTTGGGCCTGTCCAGCTCGGCCAGGCTGTCCACCCCGGCCCTGGAAACGCTGACCATCATCGCCTACCGCCAGCCCATTACCCGGCCCGAAATCGAGGCCATTCGCGGGGTAAACAGCGATGGTGTGCTGCGCACCCTGCTCAGCAAGGGGCTGGTCGAAGAGGTGGGCCGGCTGGATAGCGTGGGCCATCCCTCGCTGTTTGGCACGACCTTTGAATTTTTGCGCTATTTTGGACTGGAAGATATCAAAGATTTGCCGGAACTGGATTTGCCAGAGATAAAGTTGCCCGAAGATGGGTCTGCCAATGCAACAATTGAAGAAGTCAATGCCTCATAGATTGTCGTCTCTCGTAGGCGCAGGACTCATATTCCTGACGGTTGTCGGTCTTTTTATTTTCCCGGCTATGAAAGGTAACGGCGATGACACGACGGCGAGAAATCTGCTAGAGGATGTTCTAGCCAGGGGTGTTATCCGCGTATCAACCGACGCTAACTCTCCCCCTCAATCTTCGCTTAAATCAGATGGTACCTTTGAAGGCTTTGACATTGACGTAGCCATCGAGATTGCCAGGAGATTGGGAGTAGAAGTCGAATTTGTGGTTCCAGGGGGGTGGGATACCCTTACTGCTGGGAATTGGGGTGACCAGTGGGATATGAGTGTAGGTTCGATGACCATTACCAAACAACGCGCTGAAGTATTACATTTCACCTCTGGTTATTACTTTACTTCGGCTCAGTTTGCTGCCCGGCGCGGGGCTGGCCTCACTACAATTGATGACATTCATGGTAAAGCCGTGTGTGTTGGTCTGACCACAACCTACCATCGTTATTTAACGGGCAAAGATATTGGTATCCCCACTTCTGACATTAAAGTTGAAGCTCCTATAGGGGTGAGGGTGATTCCGCTGTCAGATGCTGAATGCCTGCAGGCTATACAGGTGGGCCGTCAAGAATTTGATATTCTTCTGACCTCAGGTGCTCTCATTGACAGGGCCATTGCCAATGGAGTTGATTTGGTTAAGGTTGGGGAGCCGGTTTTTGTCGAAACTCTGGCAGTAGCATTCGATAGAAGCAGTTTCCGCGATAGCTCAACTTTACGGGAGAAAGTCTCTCGGATCATTGAGGAGATGCATGCTGACGGAACCCTAAGCGAGTTTTCTAAAAAGTGGTTTGACGGCGCTGACTTTACCGTGGTATCCAGTAGCAAAAGATGACTAGAGGACACCAACCCCAAGAAGAACGATTGCAAAAAGTTCTGGCTCACACGGGCGTAGCCTCTCGCCGGGCCAGCGAAGCACTGATTGAGCAGGGCCGTGTCACCGTTAACGGTCAAACGGTAACGGTGCTGGGCTTCAAAGTTGATCCCCGCCGGGACATCATTGCCGTGGACGGCCGGCAATTACCTAGACCCTCCGCCAAGCCCGTCTATATCCTGTTGAACAAGCCGCGCGACGTGTTGACGGCCGCCAGCGACGACCGGGGCCGCCGGACGGTGGTGGATTTGGTGGAGGTGGAGGAAAGGGTCTATCCGGTCGGTCGGCTCGATTTGAGAAGCGAGGGCTTGGTGCTGCTGACCAATGATGGCGAACTGGCCGAAAAATTGACCCATCCCCGCTCCCATGTGGAAAAAGAGTATCTGGTCTTGGTATCCGGCCGGCCCACCACCCCCACCCTGGCCCGCTGGCGGCGCGGCGAAATCGAAGTTGAAGGCAAACCCACTGGCCGCAACGTCGTCGAGCGTCTCAAAATTGAGGGTGATAATACCTGGCTCAAAATCATTTTGACTGAAGGCCGCAAACGCCAGATCCGTGAGGTCGCCAAAGCGCTCGGCCATCCGGTGCTCCGGCTGGAACGGGTCCGGCTGGGACCGATTAAATTGGGCCACTTAAAGCCCGGAAAGTGGCGTCATCTCAAACCCGCGGAGATAGAACAATTAAAACGAAGTGTAAAACTTTAAGAGCGTACTGCGCATTGGGAGGAACTTTGTCCAAACCTTCAACCATTGCTATTGACGGCAGCGCCGCCTCGGGCAAAAGCACCGTCGGGGCGCGGCTGGCCCAGCGCCTGGGTTATCTTTATTTTGATACCGGGGTGATGTACCGGGCGGTGACATGGGCCGTCCTCAGCCGAAAAATTAATCCGGAAAACGTCGAGGTCGTTTCGGAATTGGCCGAAAAACTGCTGATTGAAGTCAAGCCCAACGGCCCACAGGATGGCCGGCTTTATACGGTGCTGACCGATGGTCAGGATATTACCTGGCAGATTCGCAGCCCTGAGGTTGAAGCTTATGTTTCCCTGGTTTCTTCCTATCCCCGTGTTCGGGCTGCCTTGATTGCCCAGCAGCGCCGCATTGCCGCATCTGGCTCTATTGTGATGGTCGGACGGGATATCGGTACGGTCGTGCTGCCGGAGGCCGACTTGAAGGTATTTATGCACGCGTCCGCCGAAGAACGAGCGCGGCGGCGTTACCATGAAATTTTAACCCAGGGCAAGCAGGCCGATTTTGAAGAAATTTTGAAAGCCATGCGGGAACGTGATAAGCAAGATCGCGAAAAGCCCATCTCACCCATGGTGCCGGCGTCTGATGCCGTGATTATTGAAACCGATAATTTGAGCCTGGAATCTGTGCTGACCCGCCTGGAGCAACTGATTGTGGCTGAACAAACGATGGGGCAGGTTGAGAACAAAAGATAAAAAGCCGATATGTCCCAGAATCAACTCCCTGTTTACTCGCCCATTCAAAAAGTTTTTTTGGACTTACTGGGCCTGTTAATGAAAACCTTGTTGCGCCTGGACGTGGTTGGGCTGGAAAACATACCGGCAAGCGGTCCTGTTGTGATCATTATCAATCATATTGCCTTTTTGGACCCGTTGATGGTTTGTGCGGTATCGCCCCGGCTGGTTATTCCAATGGCAAAAAAAGAGGCATTTGACTCCTTCCTCTGGCGGCCCTTTCTCAAATTATATGGGGCTATCCCGGTCCAACGCGGCGAGGCCGATACCAGGGCCGTAAAGACGGCGCTGCAACTTCTGCGGCAGCAGGGTGCCATTTTGATGGCCCCCGAAGGCACCCGCAGTACGACCTATCGGTTACAGCCCGGTAAAGAGGGCGCAGCCATGATCGCGCTGCGCAGCGAGGCCGTCATTGTGCCCATTGGCATCACCGGCACCCACCAGATTAGAGCTAACTTAACTCGCTTCAAACGCGCGCCCGTTCTCTTGGCGGTAGGCCAACCTCTTCGACTGCGCTCAACTTCGGCTAACGGCCGCAGCAACCGCGCCGAAATGGCTGCCATGACCCAAGAGTTGATGTACCGGCTGGCCCGGCAGTTACCCTCCGAGTTTCGGGGAGTCTATGCCAACCTCGAAGAAGCAACAGAGACCTATTTGAGGCCGGTCGAACTTGTTTTACCAGGTAATTCTAACTAAATTCTCATTAATTTTTAATGGACTTCTAAACTATTTGTTATTAGATAAAGGTGGGTTACTACATTGAGCGAAATTTATGGAAAGGAGGCCAATCAACGGGGTTAACTAAAGCGCCTGACCCGCCGGCAAAAGGATGAAGGATGAAGGATGAGGGATGAAATTTTTCCGCTTTCATCCTTCCGCCCTCATCCTTTGCCAGCCGGGTGACGAGGAGCAGGTCTATCGAAATTATCGGCGGATAACCTGCCGGGCTGCCACAGCCCGAACTGTCCCTACCTCCCCCAAGGACAATCTAAGCCTTCTCACAAAACCGTTAAGTAATTGGCGGCACAAAAGAGAAGGCAGTGGCCTATTTTAAGCTATCAGCCAAGCCCGTTCGGTGGCTCTCTCGCTCATGCCAGATAGCGGCAAAACCCCCTTTAGATCTAATCGCTCGTATTGGAGTAGGTTGTACTGCACCTTCTAGATATTAGTCAATAGACTTTTGACGAGGTGACATAAAGATAATAAACTAACTGACATCGAGCTTAAGGAGCTGAACGATGTCAACCAAAAAATATCATGTGACCCTGACCCCCGCAGAACGTGAGCAGTTGAAAGAAATCATCCGTAAAGGCAAACAAGCGGCGGCCAAAATCAGACGGGCGCACTTGTTGTTGGCGGCTGATGAAGCCGAAGGCGGCCTGAAAATGACGGACGAACAAATAAAGCGGACTTATCATGTCAGTCTGCGCACAATTGAACGGCTGCGCCAACGCTTTGTGGAAGAGGGCTTTGAGGTGGCGCTTCAGGCTAAATCAAGCGGCGGACCGCAGGTCATCAAAATAGATGGCGAAGTTGAAGCTCATGTGATCGCGCTGCGGCTGGGGCCAGTGCCGGAGGGTCGGAACCGTTGGACGATGCGGCTGCTGGCCGAAAAGATGGTCGAACTGAAGTATGTGGACAGCATTTCGTATGAGAGTGTCCGCCAGGTGTTAAAAAAAATGAACTTAAGCCTGACCAGCGGGTCGGCTGGCTAATTCCGCCGGGGCAGAGTGCCGAGTTTGTTTGCCAGATGGAAGCGGTCCTGGATGTCTATCAACGCCGTTATGATCCTGAGCACCCCTTATTGTGTTTGGATGAGTCGCCCAAGCAGTTGATTTCAGAGGTCCGCTCGCCGCTGACCACGGCCCACGGGACAACGCTGGTTGATTACGAATACTACCGAGAGGGGTCTGTGACCTGTATATGGTCTGTGAGCCGTTGGCCGGTCGTCGCCATGTTATCGTTCGCGATACACACACCCGCCTGGATTGGGCCGCCGTGGTAATTGAGGTGCTCAACACTTACTACCCGACCGCGACCAAGATTACCTTGGTACAAGATAATCTCTCGGCTCATCAGATCAGTGCCTTGTACGAATTACTGCCACCTGAGCAAGCCCGCGCCTTGGTCGAGAAACTAGACATCGTTTTTACCCCCAAACACGGCAGTTGGTTGAACATGGCTGAAATCGAATTGAGCGTCTTGGCCCGGCAGTGTACCAACGACCGCATCGCCGAGAAAAGTGTTTTGGTTGATAAAGTGCAAGCCTGGGAAAAGCGGCGTAACTCTGAGCAAGTCAAGATCGTCTGGCAGTTCACGACGGCTGATGCCAGAATCAAGTTACGCCACCTTTACCCGACAATAGTCTCTTGACTAAGAACTAGTGCTATACATCTGGCCCGCTCTGCCAATATGAACGAATCCAAATTATTAATAAACATCCGTTTTTGGCTGTTTTGGTCTGCCTGCTGTAAGGCAACTTGACCTGCGAATAAATCAGGCTGCTTTATAAGGCCGGCTGCCGCTAGTTCTTAAAGAGTACCCGACTAACGGATCATTAAACCCTGAAAGGAAAACTTAACATGTGTGGGATCGTTGGCTATGTTGGAACAAAAGACGCCTCTAGCATCGTTTTTGAAGGCTTGAAGAAGTTGGAATACCGGGGGTACGATTCAGCCGGGATTGCTTCGATTAATGGGGATCTGGACATTCGTCGGGCTGAGGGCAAGTTGGCAAATCTGGAAGCCAAGCTCAGGGAAGCGCCGCTGGAAGGCCATTTAGCCATTGGCCATACCCGCTGGGCCACCCATGGCGCCCCCATCGAGCGGAATGCGCATCCTCACGCCGATGAAACCAGGGCTATTGCCGTCGTTCAGAACGGTATCGTCGAAAACTTTATGACCTTGCGCGCCCAACTCCAGCAAGAGGGTCACGAGTTTAAATCTGATACAGATACGGAAGTCATTACCCACCTTATTGACAAATTTTTGGCCGAAGGCGACGAGCTGGTGGAAGCCTGCCGCCGTGCCTTTGGCGAGTTACAGGGCGCTCATGCCATTGCTGTGGTCAGCAAGCAGGAGCCGGATAAAATTGTAACGGTGCGCCTGGGCAACGCGGGCGGGGTGATTGTCGGCCTGGGCAAGGGTGAAAATTACCTAGCTTCGGACATCCCGGCCATCCTGGAACATACCCAAAGGGTCATTTATCTAGAGGATCGAGAGATGGCCGTGATTACGGCGGGGGGGGTCAGCTTTAGCCGCCTCAACGGCCAGGCGATCAGCAAAGAGGTCCACCAGATCACCTGGGATCCGATCAGCGCGGCCAAAGGGCCTTACCGCCACTTTATGCAAAAAGAGATCTACGAGCAGCCGCAGTCTGTTCAGAGCACCATCCGCGGGCGGATTGACTTCACCACCGGCCAGGTCAGCCTGGAAGAGCTGCCACTAACCCCTGCCGAGGCGAAAGCAATTGAACGCATCATTATTGTTGCCTGCGGCACGTCGGCCTACGCCGGGCAGGTGGGCAAATTTATGATCGAGAAGTTGGCTCGGATAAATGTCCTGGTAGATTACGCCTCGGAGTTCCGCTACCGCGACCCGCTGATTGACGACAGAACGGTTGTCCTGGCCATCACCCAATCCGGCGAAACCGTAGACACTCTGGCTGCGCTGGAAGAGGCCAAAAGCAAAGGGGCTAAAATCTGGAGCATTGTCAACATGCACGGGAGCATGGCCCACCGCATCAGCGACGGGGCAATTTTAATGCAGGCCGGACCGGAAATTGGTGTAGCCAGCACCAAAGCCTTCACCGCGACTCTGGCCGACCTCTTTCTCCTGGGGATGTACCTGGGCCAACTGCGCGGCGTCCTCTCGGCGGAGGAAAGTTTTGAACTGGCAACCGCTCTGGCGCATCTGCCGGAACTGGCCGGCGAGGTGCTGGCCGAGGGTTATAATGATTACACCAAACTGGCCAATTTGTATCACAAGCAGGAGCATTTCCTCTTTTTGGGACGCGGGCCGAATTACCCGGTCGCTCTGGAAGGCGCGTTGAAACTTAAGGAAATCAGTTACATTCACGCCGAGGGCTACCCAGCCGGCGAAATGAAACACGGCCCGATTGCCCTCATTGACGATCATATGCCGGTCGTCTGCATTGTCACTCAGGATCACGTCTACGATAAGATGATCAGCCAGATCGAGCAGGTCCGGGCGCGCAACGGGATTGTTATCTCGCTCATCAACGAGGGCGACGAGGAGGTGGCTAAAAAATCAGACCACGTCCTGCGTATCCCCAAAGCGCACCCCTTGCTCACGCCGATTTTATCGGTCATTCCCCTCCAGTTGCTGGCCTACCACACCGCCATCTGGCGCGGGGCCGATGTGGATCAGCCGCGTAACTTGGCCAAGAGTGTGACTGTGGAATAACACTAACTCAGATTGTTCAGAGGTGTTGAAATCAATAGAAAGTGGCTGTTCCCAGCTGTCGCTGCTGGCCGAAATTGCTTCAAGATTTCGGCCAGCACAGCGGCAAGAGAGCCAGCCACCTTAAAATCGTGTTTGCAGCTCAAGCAGGTGTAGTTACGGCCTCGGCCAACCAACCCTTGATTTCGTCCACGGTGGGGATGCGCCCGGCGCTGACCAACTTTTCGTTGATAACCAGGCCGGGAGTGTACATGATGGGGTACTTCATAATATCCTCATGCTCGGTTACTTTGAGAATGGTCGCTTCAAAATCGTCCGGCTGAGTCTTAGCCAGGGTTTCTAAGGCTTCGCTTGTCTTTTGGGCCAGGACCTGACAGTTTTTACAGCCAGGCCCCAGGATTTTTATCGTCAACATACATATCCTCCAGATGATTGATTAATTTTGATTTTACCGGGTCATCTCACTTTCAAACGCGGTTTAGAAAGGAGATGGCAGAATTAATTCAAGGGCATTGAATGACGCCTTGCGACCACAGGCAGTTGCTGCAGGTGGGGAACTCGTTGCCAAAGCAGTCCTCTTTGTTTTCATAGATCAGCTCACAGCCGCCGCACGAGGTGCAGGGAGCGAATTCATAGCCCTGCACTTTGCGGCGGTAGCTTTGATGCTCCGGCGCTTCCCACAACTCGCGCAGCGATCTGTCGGCCACATTGCCGATGACGTACTGGTGGGAGAAATAGTGCCGATTGCCCCAATAGCTGATATGGCTGTGCAGTAGGGGCGGGCACGGGCTGGCCCCGCCGTCCCAGCCAATTGCCATTGCCCCACTTTCAATAAAGGGACAGGTATTATTGCTCGTCCCCAGGTTATTGCCGGCAAATTCGATGTTCCAGCCCATATCCATCACTTGGTTGAGCACTTGACCGAGCACTTCTCCCGGATTCATTTTGGGCAGGCTCATTCGCCGCAGCCAGGGCGAAGGATGAAAGGTTACACTGTTCAAAACCTTATCGTAGAGACGCTCCTGGCACATCGCCTCGGTATAGGGCAGCACATTACTGACCGACAGGCGGGTAGCCCGTAACTGCCGGCCAATCCGCATCACCTCCGGCAAATCGTGGATATTGCGCTGCATCGCCACAAAGGCAATGCCTATCTCCGGCATGGGGCGGTGGCCTTTAGACCTGACCTGGCTAAACTGTTTTAAGTTAGCCAGCACTTTCGGCAGCGATGCACCCAGCCGGACATCGGCGTAACTCTCCGGGGTAGCTCCATCCAGCGAAACCCACAGTAGATCCAGACCGGCCTCCACCAATTGGCGAGAGAGCCGTTCGGTCAGTAATGTGCCGTTGGTAATCAGTTCGACCCGCGATCCCAGCGCCTTAACTTGAGCGATCATGTCGGGTAACTGCGGATGCATCAACGGTTCACCAATGCCGCCGAAAAATACCAGCGGTGGGGGTGAAAACTCGGGCAAGCCGGCCATAATCCGGTTAAAGGTAGTCTCGGCCATGATCTCATCCGGGGCCAGCCAGACGTTACGCATACAGGTGACGCAATCCAGGTTGCACCGGCCCGATGGTTCCAGGTAAAGTTTAGCCAGGTGACTCACCGGCTGGTGCAGGCGCACCCCATGGTCATCCCGTTCAATTAACACTTTGGACCCCGGTTTAAAGCCATACTGTGTGGCTATTTCCGCGGGGATAACCAGCCGTCCGGTTTCATCTACTTTGCCCCAGGTGATTGGCTTGGCGCTGATCGTCATGGCACTACCTCAATAAATGGTTCAATAACAATTTGTGATTTGATGGTATAGTAGGTGGCGGTTCGGGACATTCAAGTCTCCCGCTTCTGGCAATAATGGTCAAATTCCCGCAGCAAGACTGCTTCATAAGCAGGCGTGGCGCCATCAGCAATGGGGTTGTAGAGGCGAGCCGTTTGCAAGATTTCAGCGGCAACACCCGCCGTGTCTGGCCGTTTGCCTTGTTGGTAGAACTGCTCAAAAATGGCCGGCACGGCCATCAACGTCTCTCGCCGGTCCTCCACCGTCAATGTCAGCACGGGGATGCCCGAGCCGCAGGAACATTTGGCCTCGACTGCCTCTTCCGGTTGAGGGGTTCCCTCAACTACTGCCCCACTCCGGCGGCTCCACTTGACTCCCAACAGTTCATCTACCAGGGGAGCGACAGCCTCAGCCACTGTCTCTACTGCGCTTCGCCCGATTTCATTGAGCCGGCGCGGCGTGCCCAAATTGACCTCTGTCCCGACCAAATCCGTTACCACCACCCCGGCCGCCGGTTTGCCGCTGTATTGTTCGGTGGCGCGAGCGGCACAACGTTTATCACAGCCATCAATGGCAATGGTTGGATAAAAGCGGGCAAAAGCGCGGTCGCCTTCCCCTCCGGCCAGGAACAAGGGCAGGCAGATGGTCACAGTTTCCGCCGGGCGTAACTGCTCCAACACCTTCAACGCGGCCAGCCGGGTAACCGTTCCTGCGGCCATCTCTTCCCCGCTGCAAGCGACGATGCCTACTTTCTTCTTGGGTAGATCAGGCATGGTTACGCCTCCTCCTTGCCAATAATTCTATCGGCGGCTGTGGCCAGTTCTTCGGCCATTTTGTGGGCCAGTTCTTGCCCTTCGGGGTTCAACTCGGCAATGCCTTTGGGTTTCAAATGGCGGTGGCGGCGGAAGGTGTCGAGCACATTGGCCTCATAAGCGACCTGCCCCCCACTTTCGGCGACCATTTTGCTGGCGCAGGCCAGTTTGCAGCCGTCAATGGTGATAGCCGGGGCCGCTTGTACCCGCCTCCGCGTGTTCTCATCGCCCAATACCAGCAAAGATAGGGCCACGACTTCGGCGCAGGCTGGCCGCAAATCTTCGGCCAGGGTATACGCGGCTTCCCGTCCGACCGTGCCGTAGGTTTTGCCGATACCGCTGCACGGGACCACAACAATGTGTTTGGATTCGTTCATCGGGTCTTGGCCTCCTTTTCAGCTTCGGCGGTCATCCGGGCAAAGTAGGCCTGGGCGTCGAGGAGTTGGGAGGCATCCGCCTCCCAGGCGCTTGCCTCCAGCAAAACCAGCCAGCCTTCACCATAGGGGGCTTCGTTGATCAGTTCTGGCTCATCTTCCAGACGTGGATTGATCGCTTTAATCACCCCACTGACCGGCGAGGGGATACTCAGGTTGGTTTTCATCGTCTCGATGATGGCCAGTTCGTCGCCGGGAATTAAAGCTGTACCTTCGGCTTGAGGTTCGGCAAAGGCTACATCTCCAGAGGTTTGTTGTAAATAGTCGCTCAAGCCGAGCCGAACTAAAGCCTCTTCCCATTTAACCCACAAATGGCTGTCGGTGTAGAGCCGGTCAGTCGCGACTTTGAAAGTAAATTTATCAATGGTTGTTTCTAAAAACTCAGGCATAGCCTTCAACTCCAACCCGTTCAATTTGTTGCCCTTCCGGGCCACACAAACATTGCCGTGCTTGAATGCGGGCCGGATTCAGCAGGCCGCTCAGCCAGGTTTGCCACCGTTGGGTGGCTTCCCTGTCCACCGTGTAGTAAATCCAGCGCGCATCTACGGCATCGTGACGACTGCGCACCAATCCCGCCTCCCGCAGTACCCGCAAATGGTGCGACAGGAGATTAGGCGGCAGCCCTAATCGCTCGTTCAGTTCGCCGTTACAGGAGTCCCCCTGCATCAACAGACTAAAGATGCGCAGGCGATTAGGGTCGGCCAGAGCCTTTAACACCGCCGCGGCTTCAGGCAAGTTTTGCTCATCCATAAAGGGTGAATTAACCATTGCATTTTTCTCCTGCTTCACGAGGGGGATTTTAATTCAATATTTACTGAAATAAGTTTACAATTTTCTATTGCAACTTAATAGTGATAGTTGTCACAAAGATAGATGATACATGTCACATATTTCAATCATTATCGAAACAATGGGCCTGGAGGCGGAGAAACTAAAACTGCGCTTTGGCTGCTAGCCCGGCTCGGTCAAGGATGATAATCTGGTGGCGAGTGACCCGAATTAGCCCTTCCTCCGCCAAGCTGCGCAGGGCGCGGTTGACCACATCGGGAACAGTTCCCAGCCGCGCCGCAATCTCGGCCTGGGTAGCCCAGCGCTGGCGGGGGAGGACGGTCTGCTGGTCGTCAGGAAGCTGCATCAATAACAGTTTGGCCAGCCGGGATACCACCGGGCGTAACGACAGGTCTTCAATGAGGGAAATAGTATGGAGTAATCGTGCTGCCAGCGTCCGAATAATCAGCCGGGCCATGTGAGGATAACGATCCAATAGGTCAAGCAGGGTGGATTGGGGGATAGCCCACAGCTCACACGCTTCCTGGGCAATAAGAGTGGCCGGGTGGGCTTGTTCGGCAAAAACCGGAGCGACATTCAGCGGCTGGCCGGGTCCCATAAAATCCAGGATTTGTTCGCGCCCTTCGGCCGATAGCTTAACCGCCTTGACCCAACCCTGGTGAACCAGATAGAAGGCTTCCGGCCGGTCGCCCTCCCAAAAAATGATTTCGCCCGGTTGGTAAGAGCGCAACTGGGTCACGCCAAGCAGTTCATTCCAGCCAGTCTGATCCAATACACTGAACCAGGGGATTTTACGGAGATCGGCTGCGGGATCAGGGGTATCACTGGCCATGTGTTGCTCCTTTACCAACTCAATGATACACCTCCTCGGATAGCTGTCAACTTGGCAGTAACCGGCGGGTGCATCCCAAATTTATGGTAATGTGGGACAAGTTGTCAACTTGTCCCACAGAACTGATTAAAATTTGGGACAGACTCGTAACCGGCAGTGGGGGCGCGATGGACTGGCTCGGGAGAGGAGTTAGGCCCTGGCTTTATACTTGACGATTCTTGACGTGAAATTTGGGAATGAGTTGGATAGCTGGAAGGTTGGATGCATCGGTATCCAGTCTTCCACGCCTGCCTGATGCGCAGTCCAAATTTCCGAGCTTATGGCCGATTTTGAAGCTTAAAACTCTTGAGTGTGGTCTGGGTACGGTTGCGCACATTCAACTTACCGAAGATGTTGTAAACGTGCCGTTTGACTGTGCTTTCGGTGATGTATAACAGCTCACCTATTTCCCGGTTCGATGCGCCGGAAGCGAGCCAATATAACACCTCTAACTCGCGTTCGCTTAAGGGTTCAACGGCTGGGTAAGGGTAGAGAGATGTCCTGCCGGCAGGTCTAGATGCTGTTCCAGTTCGTGCTGGACCAGGTCAGCCGTCCCTTTGACCCGCTCATCGCTGTAGTGGGGAATGGTTGCCAGGATGAGGCTGGAGCCGGACTCGCCGGTGAGCTGGGTAAAGCGCTCGCGGGTGGTGAAAAACATCGGGTCGGGCAGCGAGGCTGGGGAAGGGTGGGCCGCATTGTAGAGCACGCCGTTTAATTCAACTGGGTAGACCTTATTGGCAATGTCCAGCTCAACCCGGTCGCCCACCCTCAGCCCACGCCCGCGCTGGGCCCCCATCAATTTGCGCCGGGGCCAGCCCACCGCTGTCTATTTTGAAAATCATACCAGATTTTGTGCCCAATAACGCCCATGTTGATTTCTTCCGTTAAAATCTGGTTCCAACATACCATTTCTCAGGCTTACTGTCTCCGACTTTTGTCGGATTTTTAGGCCGGTGTAACTTTTTCAATCAAATTGGCGTCTAACTGAAGAAACCACCCGTGGGATAAACACGATGAGCAGAGTCATAGCTTCAAAGTCTTACCGGTCAAAGCCAGTCAGATCAAAAACCTGGTTCTATCTCAATGTTGCCTTAGCCGTGGGCCTGATGGCTGCCGGTGTGGGCATGTTGTTTTGGCTGGGCGGGCAGTCAGCAGCGAGGTCAAGTGCTGCCAACCAGGGGATCGTCCAGCCAGGACAGCCCGCCCCTGATTTCAGCCTGCCTGCGCTCAACGGCGAAACCGTCCGCTTGAGTGACCTGAAGGGGCAAGTGGTGCTGGTCAATTTATGGGCCACCTGGTGTCCGCCCTGCAAGGCAGAAATGCCGACGATTGACGCTTTTTACCGGGCGCATCAGGAGGCTGGTTTCACCGCCTTGATGGCCAACGTGCAGGAGGATTGGGGAACCGTGCGGGCTTTTATCGAGATGAACGGCTTTACTTTTCCGGTCCTACTCGACAGCCAGGGCGAGTTGATGAGGCGCTACGGCGTCCGCGGCCTGCCCACCACTTTTATCGTTGACCGCAGCGGCCAGGTCCGGCATATCCAAACCGGAGCCATCACTCAGGCCGACCTGGAAACGATCATCAATCCCTTGTTGAGTCAATAACGCGGTCAAGGCTTAACGACCGAGGGGGCAGGTCATTGACCTGCCCCCTTATTGTGTTTGCCCTAATTGTTGGTCTTGTTGCGCAGCCACGGCGGGCCGCCTCCTTGACCCCCGCCCGGTAGAGGTTGGGCTACTGCCGGGGCAGTCGGTTCCCAGGCCCGCAGGAAGCTGACCAGGCTGTTCAGTTCAGCATCGGTCAAGCGGCCTCCCCAGGCGGGCATGCGTGTGTTGGGCACGCCCTGGGCAATGATCGTCTTGATTGCCTGGTCCGGGGTTTGAGTCAGAAAACTTTGGACATTTAACGCCGGTGCCATCCGTGTGCCCTGCCCAGCCGGGCCATGACAGGTCGCGCAGGCTACGCTAAACAACTCGCCCCCGGCGGCGATGATTTCGGCATCACTGCTGGCAATGGGCGGCAGTTCCGGCTGTGGGATCAGGCCGGGTGGGATTTCCTCCCAATTGCGCAGCAGGCCCACCAGGCTGGCAATCTCCTGGGAGGAGAGCGCCTGCCGCCAGCCAGCCATCAGGGTGCCGGCCACGCCGTTGGTAATGATCCGGTTCAACTCCTCATCGCTTTTCTGGCTGCGCAGGGTGGCATCGTTCAGGATGGGGGCAATAGCCGTGCCTTCGCCGCTCGGCCCGTGACAGCCGGAGCAGTTGGCGGCGTAGAGGGGCAGCGCTTCGGCCAGCACCTGGCCGTGCGGCAGTTTGGCTACTTCGGCCAAAGTTTCCGCCGGGATTTCTACTTTAAGCACGGTGGGCGGGTTTAACCCTGCTGCATCTACGGTGCGGGCCGTTTTGGTCCAATCACCACTCTGGATCATGGCAATCAATTGGTCAAGCTGCTGGCTGTTGAGCACGCCCCCTTCGCTGACACCCCAGGCGGCCATGGCCGTGCCGTAGCGGCCCCGCTCAATAGTTTTGAACAGAGCCTCGTAATCCATCGCCCGGACCCCCTCGTTATCCAGGCCGGGATACGTCCCAATCCCCCGGCCATCGGCCCCGTGGCAGACCACACAGTTTTGGGCGTAAACCAACTCACCCTGGGTCACTGCTTCGGCCAGCAGCCGGGCCTTGGCTGTCTCCATCCGGTTCGTCTCGTTAAACGCATAAACCGGCAGGGCCAGGGCAATGATCGCCGTCGCGATCAGTCCAATCAAACTCCAACTCTTCATAACTCCTCCACTCAATAAATGACGACCGGCTGTATTTTCCCCGTCTGCCGTCTACGGATAAACTACTTGCGCCGGATCGAAGTGATCACGCTGAATGACTGTGCCGGTGTCAACCTTTACCTGGCCTCCTTCAATAATGACCGGAAAGAGATCCAGCGCGCGCGGCGCCGGTGGGTTCAGTACCTCCCCCCTGGCATCAAAAGCCGAGGCGTGGCAGGGACAGAGAAACTGTTCCTGGGACTGGTTCCAGGGGACGGCGCAGCCCAGGTGGGTGCATTTACGATACAGGGCCAGGAAGCCGCCATCGGCCAGGCGCGACAGGTAAAAACGGCCCTGGTTGAAGGGGGTGACCGAATTGAGTGGGAAATCGTCCACCGCCCCGGCGGTCATCACCCCGCCAAACTCCCCTTCGGCCAGGCGCGGGATGGAAAAGGCCACCGCCATCCCGCCGGCCTCGGCCAGGGCCAGCGCCCCGAGTCCCAGCCAGGCCAATTTTAGGAAGTCCCGGCGGTTGGGTTCAGGGATGAGATCAGATTGAGCTGTTGTCATAGTATCTCCCAAGAAAATAGTAGACGGTAGATAGTAGACAGAAGTCAGAGGTCAGTAGCCAGACAATAAGAATTGCTGTCTGCCATTTGCTATCTGCTACTTGCTACCCTGTTACTCTGCGACCCTGCGACCTTTTCATCACCACGGCCAGACCAGGGCCATGCCCGGCCCGCGAAACCAGATCCCGACCGCCGTCAGGACGAAAAAGGTGGTTAGCAGCAGGATGAAGGTTGCCTGGATGGTTTCGCAGCGCGTGGCAGCAAAGCCCTTTTTCATACCGTCATAAAAACCGATCAACGCCAGCAAAACCAGGGCCAGCGGCACCAGGCCGTTGCTGACCAGGGTGGGCAGGCTGGGCAGCCAACCGGCAAAATCCAACCAGTATTCGTCGGCCAGGATCAGCAGCGGCGTTGCCAGCAAGCCCACGGCGATGGCGGTCAGGCCCATCCAGCGGCCTTTGACCGAGCGAAACCAGATACCGGAGCTGTCAAGGTCGGGGTCCAGGTAGGGCAGAATGGCCAGTGCCCCCAAGGCAGCCAGAGGGATGGCCAGGGCCGCAATCAAGGGATGAAAATGGAGCAGCAACTCCTGGATGCCCATAAAATACCAGGGCGCTTTAGCCGGATTGGGACTGTGATCGGGATTGGCCAGTTCCTCCAGCGGCGCATTTACCAGCATCGCCCACAGGAATAACCCCGCCAGCAGCACCAAAGCGACCACCAACTCGCGCACGACCAGGTGCGGAATAGTGGTGGTGCGTTTGGGTTTGGGGTCAACCGGCTCCCCGGCCGCGCGAGGGATAACGACCCCGCCGTCCTTGCGCACCCGCCAAAAGTGAAAAGAGACGATGCCCAGCAGAGCAAGCGGAATGATGGCAATGTGCAGGCTGTAAAAATTGAGCAGGGTGGCCGCGCTGACGTCCGGCCCGCCCAGGATGACCCGCTGCAGCCACTGGCCCACAAGTGGGATGTACTCAATTAGGCCGGTCCCGATGGTGATCGCCCAGAAAGCCAGTTGGTCCCAGGGTAACAGATAGCCGGTAAAATTGGCGGCCACCATCAGCAGCAGCAGCGACAGGCCCAGCAGCCAGTTGAACTGGCGCGGGCTGCGAAAGCCTCCGGTGAAAAAAACGCGCAGCAGGTGGAGAAACGCCACCACCAGCATGGCATTGCCGCTCCAATGATGAAGGTTGCGGACCAACTGCCCAAACCAGACATTGGTTTGCAGAGTCAGGATGTCGTTGTAAGCCCGGTCCGGGGCGGGAGTGTAGGCTGACATCAGCATTACCCCGGTTACAATCAGGACCAGCAGCAGCACCGCGGCCATCCCGCCCAGACCCCAGGTCAGAGTGAATTGCAGGGTCTTTTCCGGCAGGGTGCTGGGGTGGAGGTGTAAGATCAGGCTCTCGACGACCATCAGCTTGCGTTCGCGGTCGTCGCGGGGGGTCAGTGGCCCTCGAAAGATCGAGCCCCAGATGCGCTGGGGTAAGGCAGGAGATGGTTGGGGGTTAGACATTGATTTTATCCTTCAGAGGGGATGAGAGCCAGTCCATTTTGGATCGTTGCTTAAACTCTCATCTCCCTCGTTATTAATCAGTTACCACTGCCCTGGCCGTTCCCCTGACCGCCTCCTTGCCCCTGCCCCTGACCGGCCCATAGCGGGCGGCCGTTCGGGTCGCGCAGGTAGAGGGTCTGGCCGGTGGCATCGTTGGTAATCTCGCCCGCCTGGAACTGGCCGTTCGGAGCATCAAAGCCCAGGATGGTCACGCTTTCACCGGCGTTGAACGTGGCGCCCTGCTGGCTGGCATAACCCACCCGCCCCAGCCACAGGTCTAGCCGGCCGCGCTCGGCGGTATCAACGGTCAAAGTTTGCTGGCCGTCAAAAGCAGTCACCGTTCCTTTGAGGGTGATCCAGGTATGCTGGACAGGTGTACCCTGGCCTTGTCCCTGGCCATTACCACCACCCTGGCCTTGTCCTTGACCGTTCCCACCTCTTTGTCCTTGGCCCTGACCATTCTCCTGTCCCTGGTGGCCGCGTCTCTGCCCGTTGCCTTGACCCCCACCCTGACCTTGCGATTGGCTGCTGTTCCACGCCGGTAGACTAAAATTGCTGGCTCCCCGCGCCGAGTCGTAAAAGCCAACAACCACTGCACCCAGGAGGATGATTACCAAAAGAGCAAGCAAAATATTCTTAATCATTTTATAAACCTCTTTCGTTCAAAATTTCACTGACTTGATCCGATTTTACCAGCAAGTTATGGAGACTTTATGGAGATTGGTTGGATAAGTTATGGAGATGGTCCTTCTGTTAAAAAAGGCAGCCACCGGAATAGTGACTGCCTGCGAGAGATTTATTCTGTTTTGCCAGCCCTAGCTTTAATAAAAGTTACTTATTTGCGTCCTCCACCACCGGAGCCACCGGAATCACCACCTGAGTCACCAGAACTGCCACCCGAATCACTTGACCCGCCGGAGTCACTGGAACCACCCCCGGAGTCGCTCGATCCGCCAGAATTGTTCGAGCCGCCGGAATCCCCGCTGGAGTCACTGGAACCACCGGAATTATCTGAGCTGCCAGAGTCATTAGAGCCGCCGTCAGCGTCGCTTGACCCGCCGGAATTGTCTGAGCCGCCGGAACTGTTGCCCCCATCGCCTGACCCGCCCGAATTGTCAGAATTTCCACCGGGCTGCGGCGTTACTGTCGGAGCACCATATTGGTTAGCATCACCCGTTGGCGTACACGTCGCTTCAGGATTGCCGCCTGGTTGGCCAGAACCAGGCTGGGTTGGCTGCGGCCCGTAGCGATTGGCGTCGCCTGTGGGCGTATTCTGCCCGTTAGGATTGCCGCCGGGTTGGCCGGGGCCGGGTTGAGTTGGCTGTGGCCCGTAGCGGTTGGCGTCGCCGGTGGGGGATGGGGTATGACGCGGCCGCACCGGCGTCGCAGTCGGGGCTAAGGTCGGTTCAACGGTGGGACTGACCGCTTCAACCGGTGTTGGGGCCAGGGTTGGCGCCGGCGCTTGCGTCGGCGCGGGTGTTGGCTGAGGCGGCGCTTCATCCGGCCGGTGCTGGCCGTAGCGGTAGCGGAAAGCGGCCGGATCAGCCAGACCGTCTTCAGCCGCCTGCCGGGCCTGGGTCATCGTTTGCACGGCCGCCTGGGCCTGGGTACCGTCGGCCTGTTCCAACAACTGCTGCTGCTCCTGGGCCATTTGCCGGAACTGTTCCAACTGCTGGACCATGGCCGGGTCGGACAGGGTTGCCGTTTGCTGCAAACAGGTTTGGGTCTGGGTTTGCAGCCGGGTCAATTCAGCCTCGCCGATGGGTTGTCCCTTCATCGCCATCCGGGCAATTTCGTCCGTCCGTTCGCGGACCCGTTCCTGCCATTGGCTAACCTCCTGCACCGGGTCGCCGGTCAGAGCCAGACGGGCCTCTTCCAGGCCGATTTTCAACGGGTAGAGCGGCTGGCCGGGCAGACTGTTGGCCGAAGCGACCGCCGTCCCGCTTGCCGCCCCGACGACTAAAGTTAGGATTAACATGGTTTTTACTAACAAGGCGTTCATACGTCGTTGCTCCTTAGAGAGATTAGTTTGGATCAATGAGCGCAAGGGTTGCTGAGTGATCCACTCTTTCAGACGTACCAACGGCCCCGCAGATACGGCCGGTGAGGTTAATTGATGAAGTTCGGCCAGAAATTGCTCCCGGTCGGCAGCCAGGTCCGCTGCTGAGGGCAGCGGCGCCAGCAGCAGTGTGTCGAGCGCCTGGGCAGTCGTTAGTAGTTCATCCAGAAACTCACCCTGGCGGGCCGGATAACCGGCCAGGATGGTCGTCGCTGCTTCGCCCTGGCGCAGCCGGTCGAGAGCCTGATCAAGATTTGTTACAAAGTCACTCATAGGAACACCTTCTCTTCCTTCCGGGTCAGTTCAGTGCGCAGCGCCACCAGGGCGCGATGTTGGAGAGATTTGACTGCACCCACCGGCTTGCCGGTAATCTCGGCCACCTCGGCGTTCGATAACCCTTCCAGGTACTTGAGCACAATCACCTGCTGCTGTTCATGCGTTAAGCAGCGCAGCGCGGCGCGGACCTGCCCGGCAGTGAGATGCCCCTCGGCGGAACGAACCGGGTCATCCCCCAGGTCAATCATGTCCTCAGCCAGCGGGAGATGGTTCCGGTGTTTCTGGCGGCGATAGTAGTCAATGACCAGGTGATGGGCGGTCTGGTACAACCAGGCTTTGAGATTATCGTGGGGGCCGTGCCCCTGTTTGGCCGCCGTCAGCAGGTGGCGGAAGGTTTCGGCGGCCAGGTCGCGGGCGGTTTCAACCTCGCCTACCTGCCGGAAAATGTAACGATAGATGGGCAGGTGATACTGGTCATAGGCGGCAGCCATGGCCGCCCGGTCGCCGGCAGACTCTGGCCCGACTTTGGATAAACTTGGCTCACTCATGCTATACCCTTGCACTCTCCATGACGCATGAACGCAGTTATAGATACGGTTCCGGGTAAAGATTCTGACCTGCCCCGGTTAACGCCTGAGTCTATCTTAGCAAATAATTGTGGAGAAGTTATAGAGAAATGATTAATACTCTGACCGCTGGATATTGTAACTTTTGCTGCTGTTTTGCATCTAACCTCATGATATTCAATTTATTTTGGAGGTTTGATGAATCCTGTAACAACTCAATTGGGCTTGACCGTTCGCTTGAACACCCCCTATGAAGCTGCTCTTGGCCGCGTGACCGACGCGCTTAAAGCCGAAGGCTTTGGTGTGCTGACCGAAATTGACGTAAAGGCCACCTTGAAGCAAAAATTGGACGTGGACTTCCGCCCGTATAAAATCCTGGGCGCCTGCAATCCACCCCTGGCCTATCGCGCCCTTACTGCTGCGCCTGAAGTGGGCTTGTTATTACCCTGCAATGTGACCGTAGCCCAGGCTGAGGATGGCCTGGTGGACGTGGCCCTGGTTGATCCGTTGATGATGCTGGGGGTGGCAGATAACCCGGCTTTGCAGCCCATCGCCGCCGAAGCCCGCGCCCGGCTGGAGCGCGTCGCCGCCGCATTAAAGGAGGTCTAACCCATGCCGTTGTATGAATTTGACTGCCTGAGCTGCGGCCAATCGTTTGAAAAACTCGTTCGCAGCGTCGGGGCGATCAAAGATGTGGTTTGCCCGGTCTGCGGCCAAACTCATGTCCAAAAGAAACTCTCCACCTTCGCGGCTAATATTAAGGGAGGGAGTTCCAGTTCGGCCAGCGCCGCCTGCGCCCCCGGCGGAGCCTGAGGCATCCGTCGCTGAGATGGGCCGTGCGCCCATCAACCGATAGTAGCCTTGCGTCTGCCCCGGCCAGGGTTATAATTCATTCAAAATCAAGCACTATCTTCACAGGGTGAGATATTCTCATGCTGTGAAGTTGCTGTCTTACGGAGTTAACCCTTGTCGAGCGAATCAGCGCTGCTGGAGCGGGCCAAGCAGGGCGATCAAGCTGCCCTGGCCGAAATCATCGCCGCCCACCAGGGCCGGGTCTATAATGTCGCCCTGCGTATGTGCGGCAACGTCGAGGATGCCGAAGAAACTTTGCAGGAAACCTTTCTCAATGTGATCAAAGCTTTACCCCGCTTTGAGGGACGTTCCCAGTTGGCAACCTGGTTGTACCGGATCGCGTCCAATGCCTGTCTGTCCCGGCGGCGGCGCGGCGCCGGCCAGCCGGAGACGCTCTCGGTGGATGAAGCCGGTGAAACGGATGAAGAAGGTGATTTTACCCCCCAATTTTTTGTTGACTGGTCGCACGCGCCGGAAGAAGAACTGCTCACAGCTGAATTGCAGGCAGTGATGGCCGAGGCGATCACGCAACTACCGCCCAGCCTGCGGATTGTTTTTGTCTGGCGCGACCTGGAGGGGTTGTCTATTCAGGAAACCGCCGAGGTACTGGGCCTGTCCGAAGGCACGGTCAAAGTTCGTTTGCACCGCGCTCGCTTGAAATTGCGCGAGTTGTTGTCGAGCTATTTTGCCACCCGGCAAGTGAAGGAGTCCTGAGATGCCTGAGCCAAGATGCCGCGTTTTTTTTGACCAACTTTCCGATTATATTGACGGCGAATTAGCCGCCTCCTTGTGTGCTGAGTTGGAGCATCACCTGGCGGATTGTCCAAACTGCCGCATTGTGGTAGACACGACCCGCAAGACGGTCAGCCTGTACCGGCGCTACGGCCAGGCCGAGGTACCGGCAGACGTGTCGGCACGCTTGTGGCTGGCCATTGAACAGGCTGGTCTACTTTCCGCGGGAAATCACATCGAATGAGCGGAAATACTCCTCCATCTCACCCCCGGCGGAACCTTTTGTTAGTGGCCGGTATCAGTTTTCTGCTTGCCGTCGTTGCCATACTGGGGATACTCTTTTGGGTAGGCTGGCTTACCCCACCGCCCACGAACCAGCAAGCTATGGTTCACAATATGGGCCATCAGGTCATGCCCTTTGACTTGAGCCAAACCACCCATATTTTCGAGATGACGGACAGCGGGGGGATTCAGCAGGTCATTGCTAAAGACCCGGGTGACAAAGCGCAGATCAGCCTCATCCAACAACATCTCCAACACGAAGCTATGCGATTTGGGACCGGTGACTTTTCCGATCCAACCTCACTACACGGTGCTGAAATGCCGGGCGTAAAGGAACTGGCCGGAAGCACAACCCAAGTAAAAATAGAATACACAACCCTGCCCAACGGGGCACAGATTACTTTCACAACCCAGGATTTACATCTCATTACGGCGATACACCGCTGGTTTGGGGCACAACTGTCGGATCACGGCTCCGATGCCACGTATCGGTAGCTTTGATGAGGATGACCTGCGGCTGTCCTTGTAACCTTTTCTTGATCTCCTGTATCTAATTCAGTAGAAGGCATTATTAAGATGCCTCGCTCAGAGCCGATAAATAACAAAGATGCGGCTCAATTAACCATAGATACAAGGAGAATATCTCATGAATGTAGCGCTTGAACGGACAGGTATTCGCAATGAAAGTAGCCTCGACCGGGCCATTCGTTTGATCCTGGCGGGGGTGTTTTTCCTGCTGGCCTTTTTCTGGTTGGGAGGTATTGGGCAGGTCGTTTTTTATGCCCTGGCAGCGGTGATGCTCATCACGGCAATCGTCGGTTTTTGCCCGTTATACAAAATTCTGGGGATCAGCACCTTGCGGGCCGGAGCTAAACCCCTGAGTAAAATCGGGCTAACCGTGGCGCTGCTCGTTTTGGTGCTCATTCTGGCTGCCGGCAGTTATGCCAGCGACTTCTTCTCCCGCAAGTTCTTCCTGGATGACTTCAACCAGATGAACAATTACTACAAACAAACCCTCTTTTTGACCGGCCAGCAGGACCGGGCCAAAGCCGTCGAGAATTACGAACGGCTGATCGTCGAGTATGCCGCTTTTCAGGCTAAATATTCTTCTTACCATCCATACGCTATCAGGGGCGATACGCAATTCAATTCCGACCTGCAACAGGTTCAGGCGATGATTAGCGGCGTAGCTGACCAGGTTCACAGCGGCGACCTCAGCCAGGCTCATGTAGCACTGGAACAGGTCCGGCCAGTCTTTCAGGATATTTTCAAGCGCAACAACTTTTCACTGCTGGCGGTGGCTCTGGTTGATTTTCACGATGCGATGGAACTGATCCTCGACGCGGCGAATGCCAAAGAGGCCGAGCAGGTGGTTGCGCTTTACCCAGAAATCAGCGCCAAACTGCAAGTGGTCGAAGCTGAGGCCAACGATGCTGAAATTCAGACGATCCGCCAAAATCTGGACAGCCTGTTGAAGCTGGCCCAAAATGGTACGAGCGACGAATTACCCGCCAAAGCCGGCGAACTCAAAAGCAGCTTTGTAAAGGTCTATCTCACCCGGGGCTAATCTCCGGATTGAAACAATGAGTCCCAGACGCGAGCAAGGCACAACCAAAAATTCATCCCCGCTCAGGCAGCAGAAGCAAGACCGGGAAAGCAAACAACAGGATGCTGTCCAGGAGGGCCAGCTCTGGACCAAAGGCATTTGCCCGAATTGTGGCGATGCCGAGGCTGAAGTTGACCCGGACGGCGTTCTGTGGTGTTGTGCTTGCGGCTATTCCAAAAAAGGCTGTTATACCTGATGAAATCGGCTCCGGGGCGTGTCCCCAGCCAGGTGCTTAAACTTTGCGAGCAGAGAGAAAATCGGGAATTTATTTTCTGCTTTATCGCCAGCACGCGCGCTGGCTGGTTTATTTTGGTTACGCCCAATAGCAGGTGGCGGCTGAGCGATGGAATGCCAGATAAATGTAACCTTTTGGCCTTGTCTCCGTCTAACAGAGTGAAGGGTTGAAAAGTTTAACCCGCAAAATTCAAAAAAAACGCTCATTTTTAGCAAAGGAAACAAATGATATGGCTCTACTGAAAGAAAAAGATCGTCAACATCTACTCAAGGAGTTTGCTTCGCTGCACCAGCCAGTCAAGCTCCTGCTTTTCACTCAGGAGGTCGAGTGTCAATATTGCAGCGATACCCGCCTGATTGCGGAAGAAGTCGCCGGCCTGTCGGACAAGATTTCGCTGGAAACCTACGACTTTGTGACCGACCAGGCAGTGGCCAGTCAATACGGTATTGATAAAATCCCGGCTCTGGTCGTAATGGGCGGGGGCGCGACCCCCAAAGATTACGGCATCCGTTACTACGGTATTCCCGCTGGCTACGAGTTTAGTACGCTCATCAGTGATATTATGATGGTTTCACACGGCGAGTCGGGTCTCTCGGCTGAGACAAAAGCTTACCTGGCCGCTCTGACCAAGCCGCTGCACCTGCAAGTCTTTGTGACGCCGACCTGTCCCTACTGCCCCCCGGCGGTTCACCTGGCCCACCAACTGGCTTTTGAAAGTGACCTGGTGCGAGCGGACATGGTGGAGGCCATCGAATTTCCGCACCTCTCGAATAAGTACCACGTGCAGGGCGTCCCTCGGACCGTGATTAACGAAACCGCCCACCTCGAGGGAGCTGCCCCCGAAGGAATGCTGTTGGCCAAGATCAAAACAGCGGCAGTTCTGTAGGCTGGAATTGAATGGTTGGGAATAAGCGAGATGAAAAGACCCTATCGAGCGCCGATAGGGTCTTATTACAGGTGAAGCTTTTTGCTTATATTTGTGGATTCAGGATGAAATAAACGGTATAGATGGCAATTGAGATCACCGTGTACAAAGTCAGGACGTTATTGATGTACCTTTTTTCCTCGACCCTATCTGGCCGCATATATAAGGGAATGATAAAAGGCGGCGCGAGAATTAACAGGGTAAACAAAGCGGCGGCGAATGGTTTCTCCAGGTGCAGTAGTTCGCCGATTACGAAGGTGTTCAAAATGAGGGCCAGGGGAATGAGAATGATCAGACGAATGGCTACTACCAGCAGCGCCTCTTTAATACCATAACGATCCAGCTTGATGCCGTAGCCGACAATAATAAGAATGATTGGGATGGTCAAGTTGCCGAGAAATTGCAGGGTAGTCATCAGTGCTCCGGTGATGGGTAGCCGGTAGAGAGATTCTTGCGCTCCCACGATATTCAAGAGTATGCCCAACAGAATAGCGATAATCACCGGCGATTTAAAGAAGCTTTGGGCCAGTTCCGTGGGCTTTTGCAGGCCGTCTCGTTTCATCAGCAGTAAGGCCAGAAAGACAAACCAGATAAAAATCTCGTGTCCCAGGTCTACAATGGCGATGTAGCCGATTTTCTCCAGGCCGTAGGCGCTGCCAAACAGGCTGATGCCCAGCATCCCGTATTCAAAACCGGTCATGAGAAACGGAAAGTAAGTGTAGGGAAGGTTGAGGCGTCGCTTAAGCCATTGGCCCAGCCCAAACATACTGATACATAAGATAAAAATCAAGCCAAAAATGACAAAATAGGCTGATTTAAGCTGAATCTGGAGAAACGAGGTAAACAGAACCGCCGGCAGGGCCAGGTTGACCGCTATCTTGCGTAAATCTTCGATAGTGCTCTCCGCCAGAAAGTTACGCCGGCGAATCCATTGGCCCAGGAAAATTAAGAAAAGGATAGGTAAAACGCGGTTGATAATTTCAGTGGTGTGATCCATAGAGTAGCTTTTCAAAAAGATGGTGTCGTTTTACAAACCAAACCTCCGAGGTCCCGCAAAAGGCGCCTCGGAGGTTTTCTTTTATTTATCGAAGAGGAGGGGTGTCTTACCCTATTTGACCATTGCCACCGGCTCGCCGGCTTTCTCCCAGCCGACAAAGCCCGGCGGGAAGGATTTTACATTGGTATAGCCCAGCAGTTGCAGCGCTGCCGTAGAGAGGGCGCCCCGGTGGCCGGACTTGCAGTAGACAAAGACCGGCTTATCGGTGGGGATTTTGTCCAGATTATCGGCCAGGGTGCGGATCGGGATGTTGATAGCATCGGGCAGATATCCTTCTTTAAATTCACCTGGCTCGCGCACGTCAATCAGGACAGCGCCGTTAGCCACCGCTTCTTTGAATTTGGCGATGTCACCCACAGCCAGGTAGCCCTCAGGCAGACCGCCGAGAAAACCCTTGACCGCAGCCAGGAGTTCCGCTTCCACCTGCGGCGCTTTGTAAACGACAGCTTCTACCGGCTCGGTGCTGACTTCTTCTTTAGCGTCGGCCCAGGCCTTGAACGTAGGCCCCGCTTTGACATTCTTGTAGCCCAGCAGTTGCAGGGATGTTACCACCATGCCCGCCCGGTGGCCGGAAGCGCAATAGATGATCACCGGCTTATCGGCGGGGATTTTGTCCAGGTTATCGGCTACAGTGCGAACAGGGATATTGATCGCTCCGGGGAAGTGGCCTTCACCGTATTCCTTGGTCTCCCGCACATCCACCAGGACGACTTCGCCGCTGTCCAGCAGGCTCTTGAAGTCCTCAACCTTGGCGACCGACATAAAGCCTTCGGGAATATTGCCGAGATAGGCGCTAACGGCAGCTTTCAAGTCAAATTTGGCCGCTTCCACCGGCTTTTCGGCGACTTGGGCGGCAGGCGCTTCGGCAGGGGCGGCTTGTTCCACGGCCGCTAAAGGGGCCTCCTGGGCCGGGGCTGCTTCTTGTGGCGGCGCTGCAACACAGCCGGTAAGGACTACAGCCAGGGCCAGGAATAGAACTAAGATTAGATTTGTAAATTTGTGATTGGACATGTGAGAATCCTCCTGAAATTAACTGAAAGTGAATTATTGGATAGATTTATAAAAGTGTTCTGAGCAGATCTGGCGGGCCGCCGTTTTCACGTCACACCAGCTAAATCTCACGAGACGGTCTTCCTTGATAATTGAGGCTCCTTTCCGGGTAAGCTTTCGACCCACTTGGCATGTTCCAGCCGGGCTGCTTCTTCGGGAATGTAGCCCGTAACCATACCGGGTAGGGCTTCGTAGACAAACGTGAAGTACAGGTGACCGACCAACAATACCGTCAATATCAACATGGACAGGCTGTGGATGATCGCGGCAATCGCCAAGCCATCAGGCCCCAGCGATCCCTTACCGAGCCACATGACCAAGCCGGAGGCAACAATAGTGGCCGAGAAAATGACCACCCCGGCGTGATGCAGCTTTTGCCCGGCATTGAGGCGGCCCTGCGGCGGCATAGCCTGACAATAGCCCATAAAGTAGCGGTAGGCGCACTTCAGCCAGCGCCAATCGTCCGCATCGTAGTGGAACGAGTCCCACAACAGTTCTTTCGCGGCGGGCCGGTCCACGATCAAATAAAGAACGGGCACTATCATAAACAGCACCGCGCCAACGTAATGCAACTGCCGCAGCCAGCCGCCGGCGGCAAAACTGGAGAGGAATGGGGTGAGCAGAGTCAGACCGCTCAGTAGCAGGATCAGAAACGATGAAGCCAGCAGCGCGTGGACCATCCGTGGGCCGCAGCGATAGCGCAGCACCTGTCCAGTCGGCGTTCGCTTTGCAGCGCCGCAGTCAAAAATCTTGCGCCAGGATATAGCTTGAGTTGTCATCTGTCACTCTCCTTTGTGTCTGAAGTGGGTCTGGCGGCGGCCTTAGCCATAGGTTGCTGGCGCATCCGTTCCAACTCTTTGTGATGATTGCGCCGGGCAATGAAGGCAGCCAGGCCAGTGGTCAGGACAGCTAGGCCGGTCAACCCCAGGCTGGCCGGTTGAACTACTTTTTGCCAGGTCTGGATGGCCGCCGGAATTTGCGGATTAAGAGGTAAATCCAACGTCTCAGGATCAGCCGGCAGAACCACGATCACCCCCAGGCCGCCGGCCTCACTCTCGCCGTAGAGGCGAGCTTTGGGATAACGGGTTTTAAGAAACTCGACCCGCTGGCGGGCTTCGGCCAGGATTTCTTCGCGCTCGCCGTAGCGCAGCGCTCCGCTGGGGCAGGTTTTGACGCACCAGGGCTGGCCGCCCGCCTTGACCACCTCGGCGCAGCCATCGCACTTGCTGGACAGGCCATCCGCAGCAACCTTAGGCACGCCAAAGGGACAGGCGTCAACACAGTAGCCGCAGCCGCTGCATTTGTCGCGCTCCAGCCGGGTCAAACCATCTTCTTTGAACAACGCGCCGGTTGGGCAAACAGAGACACAGGCCGCTTCGGCGCAGTGGTAGCAGCGTTTGTTCTCGATCACGCTTTGCAGCGTGGGAAATTTACCCCAACTCTTTTCGGAAATTGTGATGTATTGGACATTCTGCGGCAGTTCGTTGCCGGTTTTGCAAGCGGCAACACAGGCTTGACAGCCCAGGCAGCGTCCCAGGTCGAGCAGATAAGCATAGGTGGTCATGTCACGCCTCCTTGACGATGCGGACAAAATTAACCCGCATCCCGGCCCCACCGCTAATGGGGTCGAGCTTGTAGACGGTTTGCAGCTTGGTGTCGCTGGCGCCCTGGCCGTTGGCATTGCTTAATCCTGGCGCCATCTGCCCGAAGCCGTGAACCATGTAGACCGCATCGCCGCGAATGCGTTGGGTCAGCTTGAGCTTGACCGGGCCGCTGCGAGCGCCATCCTGATTTTCCAGCCAGACATATTCGCCCTGGCGTAGGCCCTGGCCGGCCCCTACATCCTCGTTGACCCAAACCTCGTTTTCAGGGTAGAGTTCGTGCAGCAGCGGTGTGTTCTGGGTCTTGGCAAAAGTGTGGAGAGGGTGCCGCCCATACAGCAGGCGGAAGTAGCCCTGGGGCGGTTCATCTACGGGCTCGTAGACCGGCAGCGGGTCAAAGCCAGCCTGGGCCAATTCCTCCGAGTAAAGCTCTAACTTGCCGGAAGCCGTAGCAAAGGGGGAAGCATCGCTGAAATCCGCCAGATAGGGCTTGCCTTCCTGCACAATGACCCCATTTTCTGCGCGCATCTTGTCCAGGCTGGAGCCGATCGACATGAGCCGTGTGTTCAGGTATTCTTCGATCGTTTGCCACTTGAAGTAAGGTTCCAGCCCCAGGCGCAGGCCCAATTCGCGGGCCATCCACCAGCCGGGCTTGGTGTCATAGAGCGGTTCGACGGCCGGCTCGCGCATGGCGATATAGGGCGTTTTGTGCGGGACAACCCACAACTCGTCATACCGCTCCAGCGAGGTAGCTTCGGGGAAGACCACGTCGGCCCAGGCGATGTGCTCCTGCGGCAGCACATCTATGGCCAGCACAAAATCCAGCTTCTTGAGCGCCTCGATGGTGCGCTGCGGATTCGGAACGGTGTTGAGCAGGTTCGTGCCGTAGACAATCAGCGCCTTGATAGGATAGGGCTGGCCGGTCAGCATCGGTTCGATCAACTCCTGCATGGCCGTCGCGCCGCGCAAAAATTTGTCGCGAGCGCCGTCGGCGCGGGCTTTGCCGGATGGTCCCAGCGGCAGCTCGTCACTTTCCTGGCCCGGTTCGGCGGAACAGCCGCCGGAACTGCCGGTCACGGCAAAAGGCGGGTGCGGGTAGGCTTCAATGTAGGGCGATTTGCTGAAATAAATGCCGCCTTCGCGCCCGTAGGCTCCCAACAGGGCGTTGATGATGTAGATCGCCCGCATGCGCTGGGTGTCATTGCCGTACCAGGTCACATGCCGGCCGGGAATGATGGACGAGCGGGGCAGGTTAGCCGCCATCACTCGCGCTGTTTCACGGATCAGGTCGGGGGATAAATCGGTGATGGGTGCGGCCCATTCCGGGGTAAATTCGGCCACGTGCGCGGCGAGTTTGTCGAAACCGTTAGCCCACTCGGCGACGAATGATTTATCGTACAGCTCCTCGGTAATGAGCACATTCAGCCAGGCCAGCAGCAGAGCGGTGTCGGCGCCGGGTTTGATCGGCAGCCAGTAGTCGGCTTTGGCCGCGACCGTGGAGAAACGCGGGTCTACGACAATGACTTTGGCCCCGCGCCCCCAGGCGTTGGCAAAATCCTGCATGACCGTATTGCGCGAGTCCTCGCCGATGTGGCTGCCGATGAGGGTGATGCAGTTGATCCCATCCCAGTCCACCGGCTCGTGGCCGCCGATTGGCAGGCCGTAGGTCAGCTTGGCGGCCTCTTCGCGGGGGCTGGTGCAGAGAGACGAGGAGGGTTTGGCCGCGTTGGGCGTACCCCAGGCCTGGGCAAAATAGTCGGCAAACCAGAAATCGCCGGAGGTGTGGCCGAATACGGCGACCGACTCGGGGCCAAAGGCTTGACCTGTCAGCCGCAGTTTCTCGGCGGCGTAATCCAGCGCTTCTGCCCAGGTGACTTCTTTGAACTTGCCCTCACCCCGCTCGCCGGTGCGAATCATGGGAGCGCGGAGACGGTCAGGATCGTACATAAACGAGGGGGCAGCCTGGCCACGGCCGCACAACATACCCCGGCTCTTGGGGTCGGCCGGGTTGCCATCAACTTTGTAAACCTGCCCGTTGACGCTGTGGACGACGATGCCGCAGCGCCAGGGGCACATATCACAATAGTTGTAGCTGAGCTTGATCTGGCCTTTTCTAAACCAGGGCAAGGCTAACCCGGCGCGGGCCAGCGCCTCAGCCACCGGGCGGAGGGTCCCGCTGCCCAGCGACAAAGCGGCTGCGCCCAGCAGCGACGACTTGAGAAAATTGCGGCGGGTAATTTGTAACGCTGTTCTGGCCATAGTTCTACCCTACTTTTTCCAAATAGCGAGCTTCACGCTGCATGGCCCGGTGCATGATGCACAGCACCGTCGAGAGCCATTCCTGATCCATATGCTCCTTGGGAATGCCGTTGCAGGCCCCCGCATCCCAGACCAGCTGGCGGTACTGGCGCTGGTGCTCCGGCAGGAGCGCTACCACCCGCAAGAGAGGATTGCGGTTCAGGATGTCACGGACCAAATCCGGGGTTTGAGCGCCGGCGACCTGCCAATCGAGCAGGATGATGTCGTCCTGATGGGCGTCCACGCGAGCCAGCAGGTCGGCACAAGTGCGGGCCTCGGCGATTTGCACCTCCAGGGGGGTCAGGCAGAGGGCCGAGTCGAGGGTAGCGTGCATTAAGTTGAGGGACTCTTGATCGGACGCGGCAAATAACATGCGCATGGGCTATGGATCCTCGCTTCTTCTCGACAACCAGGAAAAGATTGTTGTGCGAAATTTCACAACCAATGTATCAAACTTTGGCAGAACTGACTATCGGGAAAAATCCGACAATTTGCGGGGAAAAATCCTGACAGGGAGTTTTAAGTGTATTCGGAGAGGAGGCCGCGAGCGAGAGCGTACTGCACCAGGTCCACCCGGCTGTTCAGGTTCAGCTTTTCCATGATCCGGGTGCGGTAGGTCTCGACCGTTTTGGGGCTGAGGGCCAGCTTGTCGGCAATCTGGCCGGCGGTATAGCCCAGGGCCAGGAGTTTCAACACTTCCCGCTCGCGCTCGCTGAGCTGGTCATAGGTATCTTGTTGAGGGGCGCTGTGGAGTTGGTTGAGATAATCTTCCAACAACATGCGGGTGGCCGAAGGATACAGAAACGCGCCGCCTTTAGCTACGGTGCGGATCGCGTCGAGCAGTTCGGTATCAACAGTGGATTTGAGGACATAGCCCGCCGCCCCGGCCTTGAGGACGGGAAAAAGATAGCGCTCCTGGGCATGGACGGTCAAAATGAGGATATGACACTGCGGCAGTTCGGCCCGAATCCGCCGGGTGGCCTCCAAGCCGTCCAGTTCGGGCATGGAGATGTCCATCACGATGACATCGGGCGATAGGGCGCGTGCCTGGGCGATGGCTTCCAGGCCATTACCGGCCTCGCCAACCACGACCATGTCCGGTTCGCCGTCAATCAGGGCCTTCAACCCGAGCCGGACTACCATGTGGTCGTCGGCCAGAAGCACGTTAATTTTAGATACTTTTGGCTCCATCAGTGTCATCCTCCTTGAGGGGGGCGGAGGCTAGCACCCGCGTGCCGTTCCCCGGTGCAGATTCGAGGGTCAGTATGCCATCAATCATGGCCATCCGTTCCCGCATCCCCAGCAATCCCAGGCCGCGCGGGGCGAAAGTTGGCCGCACAGCCGGGTTGAAGCCCACGCCATCGTCAACCACTTCCAAACTAATCGTGCCGTTCTCTCGACGCAGGGAGACGGATACATGCTTTGCTTGGGCGTGTCGGGCGATATTATTCAAAGTTTCTTGTCCAACCCGGTAGAAAACCAATTCGATATCGCGAGGCAGCCGCTTTTCCAGACCCTCTATCTGAATTTTGGCCTGTACTCCGCTGGCTTGAGTGAACTCGTCAACGCGCCATTCCAGGGCCGCGCCTAAGCCCAGGTCATCCAGAATCGTCGGGCGCAGGTCCAGGGCCACCCGGCGCACCTCTTCCAACGCCTGGGCGGTCAGCTCACGGAGTTTTTGGATGTTTTGTTGGGCTTTCTCCGGTTCGCGGGCGCGCTCCAGGAGGCGCAGGTGGACCAGCAGGGAGGTTAGAGCCTGAGCGGCTTCGTCGTGTAGTTCACGGGCCAGCCGCTGGCGTTCCTCTTCCTGGGCCTGCAAAATCTGGCGGGAGAGCTGCTGCATCTGTTCGGTGTGACGTTCGTGTTTGAGCAACATCCGGTTGAAGGTCTCGGTCAGGCGGTCGAATTGCTCGTCGCTGACGCTGCCCAAAGTCACCTGGACATCCGTCTGGCCCTGGCGCACCTGATTCACCGCTTCTTGCAGCCGCTCTAACGGTTCCAGGGCGCGTTTCAGGGTCCAGCGATTGACAAAAAAGCTGATGACTATGCCTGCGATGGCAAAGAAGACGATCAATTCATAGTGGATGTCGGCGGGATAGCGGCGAACGTGCCAGACGGTAATCACCGTACCGGCCACAGCTCCCAAGCCGACAATGGCCGAATTGGCCAGCAAAATTTTATAGAAAAGTGGAATACGCAGGAGACGCTGCCGTAGCGACAACTTTGTCTTCACTCGATCATTTCACTCAATAATTTCACAACTGCTGGTGATTCTCACTGTCGGCTTGAGGGTGTTAGTTACCGAGCAATACTTCTCCTCGGAGAGCTGAATCGCGCGGGCCAACTTGTTCGAGTTGACGGCCCCTTTGGCTTTGTAGTGAAGATGAATGCAGGTGAAATTGTAAGGTGGCTCCGTTAGTTGTTCACCCCTACAAATTACTTCCAGGTCTTCCAACGGCTCGCGTTGTTTAGCCAGAATGTCAACCACGTCGTAAGTGGAACATGAAGCGGCGGCAAGGAGTAAGAGGTCAGATGGCTTCAGGCCGGTCCACTCAGGTTGGCGCTGGCGCGACCAGCCGATAGTCAGCGGGCGGCCGTTGGAGTCGGCCCCGGTCATCAGGGTTGATTCGATCCATTTGATGGTTACAGTGCCCATAAAGAGTTTCCTTTTCGGTGAAAATGATGTTCAAGCCTATTATGGGTGACGGGATGCTAGATTGATAGTGTCAAGTGTCACCTCTTTATTGTGACAAATATCACTATCATTATAGTATGCTATAGCATAATATAGCATTATATAGCAACTTATAACGGAAAATAGAAGATTATGGACGATTTGTTGACCACCAAAGAATTGCAGGAGTTACTCAAGGTAGATCGGACAACGGTCTACCGCATGCTCAAAGATGGGCGCTTGAACGGCATCAAAGTTGGTGAGCAGTGGCGCTTTTCGCGCGAAGGGGTCAACCATCTGCTTTCTGGCTCGCCGCCAGTCGAGCCTGCACCGGTTTCCCCCGGACCTCTTCCCGGCCATGTCCTGCCTCTCCACTGTGTCCAACGCCTGCAGAATGTCTTCGCTGAAGTGGCCGGTACGGGCGCAGTGACGACTACCGCTGCCGGCGAGCCTCTAACGGACATGAGCAACTCATGCCGTTTTTGCAATCTAATCCTCTCCAGTGAGTCAGGCCGTCGAGCCTGTACCGCCTCATGGGCCAAACTCGCCGAACAGCCCGAACAGGCGCCGCGATTTGCCACCTGCCACGCCGGCTTACAGTATGCCCGCGCCCGGATTGAACTCAACGGCAAGCTTGAAGCGATGTTGATTTCCGGCCAGTTTTACGCGGAAGCCCCATCTCCTGACGAAGAAGCAGCGCGCATTCAACGTCTGGCCGAACGATTTGGCCTTGACCCTGAAACTCTGGCCGAAGCCGGGCCAGAAATTCCGGTTCTTGACGAGCTTAAACGAGCCAGGCTGGGCGCATGGCTGCAAAGCGTGGCCCATACCTTTGAGGAGATTGGCTACGAACGGGCCGAATTGATGGGCCGGCTCCAACGCATTGCGGAGATGAGCACCTTCCAGCCCGCCTGAAAATCCGGGCAAAAAGCCGATAAAGATTTAACTGGTTTACCCTCACCCACGGTTGGGTTTCACTTTAGGAGGAAAACTTTTATGAAGCACGCTGATAAGTGGTTTCTTTCCGTCATAGTTGGCGGTGCTATTCTGCTCGGGGCTGTGATGATTGTCTCGCCCCAGCCAGCATCGGCCCAGTGTGGCACATCGGCCTCATCCTGCAAAAATTGCCACGAAACGCAGGGCAAGCTGCCGGTGGCTAACAACGGCGACTGGCACAAAGCCCATGCTTTCGGCGATTTTTGCGAGTTTTGCCACGCCGGCAACGTCCAGGCAACGGGCAAAGAGGAGGCTCATACCGGCATGGCCGCCCCCCTGGGGGATGTCAAGACCAGTTGCCAGGGCTGCCACCCCACCGATTACGATAAGCTAGCTCAGACTTACGCCTCAACGCTCGGCGTTGATCTAACCGCTGCCAGTGGTGGGACAGGCGGCGACAAGAGCGCCAACCCTCCGGCCAGCAGTGATAGCAGTGACTGCGCCTCCGCGGTCAGCGCGCCGTTGGGTGGTGAGGAGATTGACTACAACCTCCTCTACGCCGAGTCAACCGCCGAAGCCCCCTTGGTGTCAAGCTGGGGGAACGTTATCTTGGTTCTGCTCATCCTGGGAACTGCACTGGCCTTTTTCATCACGGCCTGGAGTTGGGAAAACTGGGGCCAAAAGGTGGCCGGCTGGATCAACCACAATGTTGCCCCTATTCCCCAAGCGGTCGCTGCCGCAACTGCTCGCGGCGACAGTGGGGCGGCTCTGGTAGGAGACAACGCTACCCAGGTGCAGGCACTCCTGGCTCAAAAACCGGAACTGCGCGGCCTGTTACCCAAGCTGATGAACCTGCCGTCCGAAACCCTGGCCGCTCTGGATACCCTTCTGGCTAACCCGGAACGGGGCAGTGATCTCTTGCAGGCTCTCAGCAAAGTTGACGCCGAAGTCATTACCAGCCTGCGCCAACTTGGAGCCAGGGACTGGGGGTTGGTAAGAAGCTTGTTCAAGGAGTAGACGGGACATATTTTCCCTGTCTACTGTCTACCGACTACCGTCTACTCTTCACAATGTAATGATCGAGGAGCAACTTAATGGATACTAAAAGTTTTGTCGGTTGGTTTCGTCAAGTGGAGTGGTCGCCTTATCTGACCGGGGCGATGCTAGGACTGCTGGCTATTTTTACCCTCCTCTTCACCGGCCTGCTCTTTGGCGCGTCGGGCGCGTTTGAAAATTTGGCCGGTTCCATCATGCAGGTGGTCGCGCCCAGTGTCGCCGAAAATACCTACTGGCGCTTTGTGATGACCCCTGGCCTGACCTGGGGCGTGGTCATGGGAGGTGGAATCATCATCGGCGCGTTTATCGCCGCCATAACCTCCGGTGATTTCAAACTGCGCTGGATTTCCGATGAGCAGTGGGTCCAGGTCTTTGGCTCGGCTCACTGGAAGCGCTGGCTGGCGCTCTTTTTCGGGGCAATCCTGCTGGAATACGGGGCCGGTGTGGCCGGGGGCTGCACCAGCGGTCTGGCCATTTCCGGCGGCGTCCAGTTGGCCCCGGCCGCTTTCATCTTTATGGCCGGAATGTTTATCTCCGGCATCATCACTGCCAAAATTCTATACGGAAAGAGGTATTAAACGATGAGTTTCACCGCAGCTTTGATTGTTGGCATCTTTTTTGGCTTCATTCTGCAAAAGGTCGGTTTTACTCGCTACAGTAAAATTGTCAATGTTTACCGCTTTACCGATCTGAGCGTGCTGAAGTTTATGCTTACTGCCATCGTGGTTGGCTCGGTGGGGATCTACCTTCTGTACGACCTGGGGCTGGCCAACCTGACCGGCAGCACCCCGACCTATCTGGTCGGCAATTTTGTCGGCGCGTTGATATTTGGAACGGGTATGGCCCTGGCCGGTTTCTGACCGGGCACCTGCCTGGCCGGTCTTGGCCGGGGTAATCTTGATTATCTGATCCCGGGGATATTGGGTTTTCTGGTTGGCGCCATCCTTTTCGGGATGACCTATGCCGATGTTTTTCCGATCATTTCTGGTATCGCCAACTATGGGGCAACCTACATGCCTGACATGTTTAATGTCAATCATTGGCTGCTGATCGCCTTTCTGGCCTTGTTTTCGGGTTATTTGTTCTATATTTTAACCAAAAAGGGCGAGCCACGGCCCGATCACGTGAGCAGTCATTAAAACGTAAAGCGTAAAGCGTGAAAATTTCACGCATCACGTATCAACCTGGAGTCAACTTATGACAACCAAGAGAAAACCTCACCAGTCCCTTTCGCGCCGCCAATTCCTCGGCCTGGGAGCGGGAGTGATGGCCGGGACAGCAGCGTTGAGCGGGCTGGATGTCATCAATTTATTACCCGCGGACAATGACACCCCAGCAGTCCCCCGGACCGACTATTACCCGCCCACCCAGTTCGACCGCGAAGTTTTCACCTTGTGCGAGCAGTGTGTCTGGCGCTGCGGCGTGCGGGCCAAAGTGAAGGATGGCCGGGTCTACAAGCTGGAGGGCAATGGGTTTCATCCCCACTCGCGGGGCATGCTCTGTCCGCGCGGCCAGGCCGGGATAGCGACCCTGTACGATCCCGACCGGCTGCAATATCCGCTCATCCGTAAAGGCGGGCGGGGCGAAGGCAAATGGGCCAGGGCCAGTTGGGAGGAGGCGCTCGATTACGTGGCCGCCCGCATGCTCGAAATCAAGGAGCGCTACGGCCCCGAGGCGATGATCTTCAGCTCGACCCACAACCTGGTGCAGGTCCAGTTTGAGAACCTGCTCAAGGCGTATGGCTCGCCCAACTACGGCACCCAACGCTCGCTCTGCTTTAACGCCATGATCACGGCCAACCTGCTGACCTTTGGCCTGGAAGAGCCGGGCCGCGATTACAGCCAGACTCAATACATCATCTACACCGGCCGCAACCTGCTCGACGCTATCTCCAACTCCGAGGCCCAGGATTTGGTGGCTGCTCTGGCTCGCGGCGCTAAAGTGGTCGTGCTTGACCCGCGCTTTACCAAAACCGCGGCCAAAGCCACCGAGTGGCTGCCGGTCAAACCCGGCACCGACCTTGCCTTTCACCTGGCCCTCATCCAAACGATCATCGCCGAGGAGTTATACGACAAGGAATTTGTGGACAAGTACACCGTCGGCTTTGACCAGGTTAAAGAAGCAACCCAGGGCTACACCCCGGAATGGGCCGCCAGCAAGTGCGAAATTCCCGCCGAAACCATCCGCCGCATCGCTCGCGAATTTGCGATGGCCGCGCCTCACGCTTTTGCTCACCCCAACTGGCGCACCAGCAACTTCATCAATTCCTTCCAGACGGAGCGCGCCATCGCCGTACTCAACGGCCTGGTCGGCAGTTGGGCCAGGCCGGGCAGTTTGCAGCCGGCGGCGGGTGAAGAAGGCGGGGTGGAACTTGGCTCGATTCCGCAGCCGCCTTATCCCCGCGTCAGCGCCCTGCGGCTGGACGGCGTGCCCTGGAAGTACCCGCTGGTACCGCTTAAACTGGGCGTCTTCCAGGAGATCCGCGACAATATCCTGACCGGCCAGCCCTACCAGGCCCATGGCTGGTTCATCGCCCGCCAGAACCCGGTCAACTCCCTGCCGGAACGTCACAAAACTATCGAAGCCTTCGGCAAGTTGGACTTTATTGTCACGATTGATATTAGCCTGAACGACACGGCCTGGTTCAGCGATGTGGTCTTGCCTGAAGCCAGCTATTTGGAACGGTACGACCCCCTGGCGGTGGTGGATGGCACAATCTTCCTGCGCCAGCCGGTGGTCGAGCCAGTCGGCGAGAGTAAATCGGCTTTGTGGATTTACAAAGAACTGGGGACCCGGCTGGGCCTGGGCGATTATTTTCAGTACGCCGACGAAGAGGATTATCTGCGCCAGCAGCTTGCCCCCCTCGGTATTACTTTGGAAGAATTGAAGGAAAAGGGCTATTACCGCCCGCCGGTTGAGGAAAGTGCTGAGAAAAAAGAACCCACCTTCAATACCGCGAGCGGCAAAATCGAACTGGCCTCCGAAACCCTGGCTAAAAGCGGTTTCTCGGCGGTGCCGGTCTGGGAAGAGCCGGCCGCCAACGAGCCGGACAGCTATTACCTGTTGAGCGGCAAGGTGGCCCAGCATACCCAGTTTGCCACCCACAATAACAAGCTGCTGCACGAGCGCGTTCCCACAAACCCGCTCTGGCTTAACCCTGAACCGGCAGCGAAACTGGGTATCGCCGATGGCGACGAAATCTGGGTTGAGAGCGCCGGGGGCAAAGTCAAAACGGTGGCCCATGTGACCGAGAAAATCCGGCCCGACTGCGTCTACATGATCCCTGGCTTTGGCCATGTCAGCAAGGGTTTGACCACTGCCTACGGCCAGGGAACCAGCGACAGCGATCTGCACCTAACCTTCACCGACCCGGTCAGCGGTTCGCAAGCCCTGTCGCAGACGACGGTCAAGGTAGCAAAAACACAAGCTAGCTGATAGCAAATAACCATCGGCTAGTATCTTGGAGACGACTTATGAGTGATAACAATCCTGCCCCCCGCCAGCGCCGCTGGGTTTTTGTGATGGAACCGGACCGTTGCATCAACTGCGAAGCCTGCATGATCTCCTGCTCGGTTGAGAACGAAGTGCCCCTGGGTATGCACCGGAACTGGATCAATAAAGTGGACCGGGGCGTCTTCCCTGATCTCAGCAGCGCCTTTCTGCCGGAGAACTGCCACCACTGCGCCAATCCACCCTGCGAGCGGGTCTGCCCCACCGGGGCGACCTACCGCCGGGAGGACGGGCTGGTGTTGATTGATTACGATATCTGTATCGGCTGCAAGTACTGCATGATGGCCTGCCCTTATGACGCCCGATATGTCAACGAAGAAAAAGCGGCCGTAGACAAATGCACGTTCTGTGTTCACCGGCTGGACCAGGGCCTGCCGCCCGCTTGTGTCGAGACGTGCATCGGCCAGGCCCGTCACTTCGGCGACTTGAATGACCCGGAGAGCGAGGTCTCCAAGCTGCTGGCTACCCACGAAACCTACCGGCTGTACGAGGAAGCCGGCTCGGAACCGGCGATTTATTACATCCGCAGTTAGGGAAAGTAGACAGTAAACGGCAGACAGTAGACAGGGTAAGAAGTTCCCCGTCTACTGTCTACCGTCTACTTGCATAAGGAGTGTCAATGATGGAGCACAATACCTTCCACTTCCACTGGAATTTTCTCATCGCCTTTTACCTGTTCACCGCCGGGATCAGCGCTGGGGCCTTTTTTGTGTCGGGCCTGGCGACTTACCTGGGCGGGGCGCGCTACCAGCGGATCAGCCGGATTGGAGCTTTGCTGGCCCCCTGGCCGCTGACTCTGGGCCTGGCCGCGCTTATCTTTGATCTGACCAAACCCTTTGAATTCTGGTGGCTGTTCCTGACCGTCGAGTATACCTCGCCCATGTCCATTGGAAGCTGGCTGCTCACCGGCTTCTCGATCATCTCATTTGTCTACTTCATTCTTTGGGTCCCTCGCCCCTGGCGCGACTTATTACGCCTGCCCCATCGCCTGGCCGACCTGACCCACTTCAGCGCCTGGCGGCCGCTCAACCGCCAGGAAATCCATCTGTCTCGCCGGGTGGTGGCCGCGATCGGCGCGCCGCTGGCTATCGGCGTAGGCATGTACACCGGCGTGCTGTTAGGAGCCATCCCCGCCCGGCCGATGTGGAACACGCCCATGATCGCCCAGCTCTTCCTGATGTCGGCCATGAGCAGCGGTGTGGCCACGGTGCTGCTGGTCGCTTCGCTGCTGCGCTCCCATCACCTCCACAGCGAGCGCCATTTCCTGGTCAGTTTTGATGCCATGCTGATTGTCCTGGAAATCTTCATGGTCATTCCCTTCTTCCTGCACCAGTCCCTCAGCACCTGGAGTTCGACCCAAAGCCTGAACCTGATTATGGGCGGACCCTACACCCTGGCTTTCTGGGTAGGGGTGGTGCTGCTGGGGCTGCTCATCCCCCTGGCCATTGAAGGCTTTGAGTTGTTCCCGGTTGTCTGGCAAGAGCAGGCCATCAAATACAGCCGCCTGTGGGGTGGTCTAAGTGCGGGACTGGTGCTCATCGGTGGGTTTATCTTGCGCTATGTGTTTGTCTATGCCGGTCAGGTCTCCCACTTTTTACCCTTATACGTAAGATAGCGAGACGCCTTATGAAACCTGTAGCGCTCTTAGCCCTCTTTTTGGTCCTCAATCTGCTGCTCTCGGCCTGCGCCGAAAGGCTGGCTCCTGCACCCGATTTACCCACGGCCACAATCCCTTCCGAGGCGGCGAGCAGCCTGGCCGAGCCGGACCTGGCACGAGGCCAGCAGGTCTACCTGGACAAGCAGTGCGTGACCTGTCACAGCGCCACGGCTGAAGGGGGTATCGGGCCGAAATTGGCCGGCGCCCCTATGCCTTTTGACCAATTTCTTACCAAAATTCGGACGGCCCTGCCGCCTAAACCGGCTTTTAATGAAACCGAGTTGACGGCTCAGGACGCTTACAACATCTACGGCTGGCTGCACAGCCTGGAACGGGCCAGCGTCGCTCCGGCGGCCGTGCCCTTGGCTCTGCCGCCGGGCCAGGTCTTGGGGATGCAAGTGTGGACCGAAGGCCAGTGTGACAGCTGTCATGGCGCTTTTGCCCATGGCAGTCCCAACGGCCCAGCTTTAGCAGGCCTCAGTTTTCCTTTTGAGATGGAACGGGCTAAAATGCGCCAAACCAGCAACCAGATTCCCGAACACGCCGCCGAGCACATGGACGACGCCCTGTTCCAACGGCTCTACAACTGGCTGCAAGCGGGGGCTAATCCGGGCGATGGTTGTTGATTTACTCAGGAGGGACACGTGGCCAGAGCAGAAATAAACTCAGGCATTTGTGGATTCATCACCCAGGTCGAAGCCCGGGCCGACCCGGATAACCCTCGCTGCGTTTACCTGACCATCGAGAGCGAATGTAAGGCGGTGCAGCGCCTGGCCGCGCAGCTAACTCAAGTGGACCCCTTCAAAGAGTTTTCTTATCGAGGCGCGCCGCAGGTTCTGCAATCAGCGCTCCAGTGCCTCTCTCACGCCGCCTGCCCGGTTCCCTCAGGCATCATCAAGGCTGTCGAGGTGGCGGCCAACCTGGCGCTGCCGGCTGATGTCACGATCAAACTGTCCAAAGATTAATTGGGGGGGCCATCGCTATCCGTCCCCGTCCGCGTAAATTGCGCCTGTGGCGCAAAAACAAAAGTCTAATCTACACCCTGCTTCCTCCCCAAAATCCGGCCAGCAGCGCCGGTTTAAGCTATACCCTGGGTATGGGCGGTATTGCCGTGATGGCCGCCCTGATTACTACCGTGACCGGGGCGCTGCTCATGTTTTACTACGAACCTACTCTGCAGGGTGCTTATCCCTCGTTGGTGTTTATTGACAGCGTGGTTTACCTGGGCCGCTTTACCCGGGCGCTGCACTACTGGGCGGCGCAAGCGATGGTGGTGGCGGTCGTCATCCACACTGCCCGTATTGTCTTTACCGGCGGCTACCGCCCGCCCCGCGATGTCAACTGGTTCATCGGTTTGGGGCTGCTGCTGGTCACGCTGGTCTGGAATTTCAGTGGTTACGCCCTGCGCTACGATGCCGGCAGTATCTGGGCGCTGCTGGTGGGGACTAATCTCCTCAAAGAGCTGCCTGTTGTCGGCTCCACTCTGTACGTTCTGATCGTCGGCGGCCAGACTCTCGGTCCGGCCACGATTCTACGCTTTTATGCCTGGCACGTTTTTGCGCTGACCCTGCTTGGCTTGGGGGGAATCGGCTACCATCTCTGGCGGGTACGGGTGGATGGTGGCCTCTCCCGGCCTGACTGGACGGCGGGCCAGGTTCGTCGCTTTGTCCCCCCTGAAACCATCCTGTTTCGAGAACTCATTACCGGCCTGGTATTAACAGCCGGACTCGTGCTCTTGTCCACTTTTGCCCCGCCCCGCCTCGGCCCTCCGGCTGATCTAAATCGAGTGAGCGGTGAGGTGGTGCAAGCGCCCTGGTTTTTTCTGGCGATTCAGTGGCTATTACGCTATTTTTCACCGCTGTGGGCTGGCTGGCTCATTCCCCTGGCCGGCCTGGTTCTGCTGGCCGTTCTGCCGCTCGTTGACCGGCGCGGCCCTGGCCGGGGACGCTGGTTCGCCCGCGAACGCTGGCTGCCGCAGGTGGCGTTTGGAGGTTTGTTGGTGTTGATTGTGATTTTAAGTTTGCTGGAGTTGTGGCAAGGAGGATAAACAGGAAGTAAGAGATTTCCCTACTCGTTACTTCCTACTCCCATGATTATGACCACCCGTCACGCTGCTATTTTTCTCTCAGCCAGCCTCCTCCTGGCGCTGGCCGCCATGCTGATGCCCTGGAGTCCGGTAGAACAGGAGTGGCAAGGATACCAACGAACCTATTTTGCCAGCGCCGGAACGGGCGTTGGCGGGGAGATTGCCGTGCGGCAGGTCATTCCCCGCCTGGGGCCGGACGGTCAGCCAACCGCCAAGGCTGCCCCTGAACTGTGCCTGACCTGCCACATCGGCCTGGAAGAAATCAGCCCCTCGCACCCGGTTGAAACCTTTGGCTGTGTCATTTGCCACGCCGGCCTGGGCCTGGCCCTGGATAAAGAGCAGGCTCACACCGGCTTGCTCGCCAATCCCGGCGACCTGAGCACAGCCCCGGAGAGCTGCGGGCAGAGCGGCTGTCATGCCGGCCATCCTGACCCCAGCCGCAATCACCTGGAACAGGTGACACGCAGCTTGCAAGCAACCTATGCCGGCGGCATTGCCCTGGTGCGTTACACGTTTGGGGCGCAAAAGGATTTGGCTCCGGCATACGGGGTCATCGGCGCGGTTGACCCACAGCCGCTCTCACAGACCATGCCGGCGCTGGCGGTCTATACGATCACGCAATCTTCGCTCCCGCCGGAAGGGCAGTTCGTCCAAAATTGCCTGGATGGCGGCTGTCACCTGACCGAACCGGCGGCCAAGCAGCCCTACCGCTACCGCGCGACCGGCTGCGCTGCCTGTCACATTCTTTACAACGACGATGGCCGCTATACCGGCGCTGATCCCACCATTTCACGGGACGAACCCGGCCACCCCGCCCGCCACCAACTGACTACCGCTATTCCTTTTAGCCAGTGCAATCACTGCCACAACCGGGGTAACTACTCACTGCGGAGCATGGCCTTTACCCCCCGGCCCGACCTGCCGCCAGTTAGCGCTCCTATCCCGGCGACGATGCCGGCGGAAGGTCGCCGCTTGCGCGAGTATTACCAACCCATCGGCCAGTTTACCAAGTGCGAGTGGGAGTTGGACTGCATTGACTGTCACACCCAGGCCGAGGCGATGGGCGATGGGCATTTGTGGCCGGATCAAAAGAGTATGCAGTACGTGCAGTGTCGCACCTGCCACGGCACGCTGACCGAAGCGCCAGCGACAGCCACGATCACCGACCCTGACGACCCCGCTCTACGGCTGGCCCGGCTCAACGGCCATTATTC
Organism: Anaerolineales bacterium; assembly: GCA_015075185.1. Classification (GTDB taxonomy): domain Bacteria; phylum Chloroflexota; class Anaerolineae; order 4572-78; family J111; genus DSQQ01. Next base: position 1,408,136 of record JABTUW010000002.1, read on the forward strand.
GCTGCAAATGGGCGATGGGGTGGTTGTGACCGAGCGCGGCGAAAAGCTGGGCAGTGTCCAACGCCGCGATGGCCGGTTGGTCCAGTTTGGCAAGGTAGATGGCCGGGAATATGCTGTGCCACCGGTGCAAGGCAGTCAATGCCAGCAGCAGCCCAATCAGCAGGAGTCACGTTATTGCCACCAATGTCATACTTATGAGCGATAACGTGATCTTTGAGGCAACAATTGATTGTAGAATGAGAATATTCGAACATGAGTAACAGCCAACCCGTAACTCCTTCCTCTCTTTCACGGCGCGAGGTGTTGATCGCCCTGGGCAGTTTAGGGCTGCTTACGGCGCTGGTCAACGGAGTCCGGGGCAGCCTGCGCTTTCTCACCCCGCCGGTCAGCCAAACACCCCCCCGGATCATTGTTGCCGGAGCGCCCGCCGACTTTCCGTCGGGCGAATTGACGGCTCTAGCGGCCGGCCCTGCTTTTATCGGCCGGGATGGGGCCGGTCTATTTGCCTTGAGCGCTATCTGTACGCACCTGGGGTGTACCCTAGCTCGCAGCGGTGAAGAACTGGCCTGCCCCTGTCACGGCAGTCGTTTTGCGACTGATGGCAATAACCTGGCCGGTCCCGCTTCTCATCCCCTCCCCTACCTGGCCCTGAACCTCAACGATGACGGCCTGGTGGAGGTCAATTTAGATCAGACAGTTGAATCAACCGTACGGTTGAAGGTAAAATCATTGTAGGAGAACGCTATGCCTACCTTAGAAGAATTGCTCGCGGCCTCGGCTGCTTTTCATCACCACCTCTGCCCCCGCCAGGTGCTGGGGGTGCGGATGGGGTTGGCCGGCGGCCGTTGGCTCGGTCTAACTATACCTCAAACGGATAAACGCATGCTGGTCGTGGTCGAAACCGACGGCTGCGTGATTGACGGTCTGGCTGTAACCACCGGCTGCCGGGTGGGGCGGCGCACGATGCGAGTCTTGGATTTTGGAAAAGTAGCTGCTACCTTTATTGATACGGTAACCGGTCAAGCAGTCCGGGTATCGCCTCGCGCCAGCGCCCGTCAACGGGCCAAAGATTATGCCCCGGAGGCAAAAAGTCGCTGGGAGAGTTATCTCCTCGGCTACCAACGGATGCCGGAAGAGGAACTGGTACAGCTCCAACCCATAACTTTAACAATCTCGTTAGAAAAGCTGTTGAGCAAAGAGGGGTATCGGGTGCAGTGCGAGCATTGCGGCGAGGAAATTACCAATGAGCGCGAAGTTGTGCAAAATGGACAAACTCTATGTCGAGCCTGCGTTGGAGAAGGATATTATCGGATTTCAGCCTGCTGAGCGTTAAATCAAAAACTCTTGACAAGTCCGGCGAACTACGATGATTTCAGTCTGAGCATCTCCTGCTAGGAGTCTGGTTATTTATGCAATCCTACAGCGGCTCAACCCGCTACGCCCGCAGCAACGACTCCAAAATCCATATCGCTGCTCTTTTATCGAGCGGCTCATTATTATTGCCGCACTTGGGGCTGTAGATACAACTGGGGCAGCCTTCCTCGCAGGGGCACTCTTTGATGGTGGCCAGGGTGGCTTCCCACAGGTCGGTCAGCAGGGCAAAGCCCTGCTCGCTGATGCCGACGCCGCCCGGATAGCCGTCATAAATGAAAATCTGGGGCCGTTCGGTGTCGGGATGCATGGGGGTGGACAGACCGCCGATGTCCCAGCGGTCGCACATAGCAAAAAGAGGTAATAAACCAATGGCGGCGTGCTCGACGGCGTGCAGGCCGCCCAGAAAATCCCAGCCGCGCGCCCCCAGGTGCCTGGCCCACTCGCTGGGCACATCCCACCACAGGGCGCGGGTTTCAAAGGTGTTGGCTGGCATCTCCAGGGTCATCTCGCCCAGGTCGGCTTCACTGAAGTGGCGCACCCGCCGGTAGCCGACCACCTGCTGGGTGACCCGCACCGCTCCCCAAAAAACGGTAGATAGTTTCATTTGCCGGTGTTTGAACGAACGGACAATATTCACCTCGCTGCGCTCATGCGGCTGGGTGTAATAATCCACGCGGGCCGGGGCGAGCGTGGCTTGTCCTTTTACCAAATCTAACTCCGTGACCAGATAACTTTCGCCCTGGTGCATGTAGATGGCGCCTGGATGCACCCGGCTAAAGGCCGATACCTCGTCCATTTCCTCCAGTTGCTTCATTTTGCGGCTGACGTCCACCAGCACCACCGGCTTGCTGCCAATACTGCGGATGCTGACATGTTGAGCCGGATAAGGCCGCCCGCGATAGTACCACTTGTCATGCCCCGGCTCGTAAGTGACCAGACCTTCCTCTTCCAGCTTGACCATGGCCTCGACAAAGCCCCGGCCAAAGAGGGCCTCATCCGCCGGGGTTAGCGGCTGTTCGTGGGCGGCGCAGGGCAGGTGTTGCTCCAAAATATAGACATTACCGGGATCAATCAGGGCGTGTTCGTGGGGCCGGCCAAAAAGCTGGTCGGGGTGGCGCATAAAATATTGATCGAGGGGATTGTCCAGCCCGACCAGTACCGCCAGTGAGCTGCTGTTGCTGCGCCCGGCCCGCCCGGCCTGCTGCCACAAACTGGCGACCGTGCCCGGATAACCGACGGATACCGTTGCATCCAGCCCGCCCACGTCAACGCCCAGTTCTAGGGCCGAGGTAGCGGTTACGCCGGTAAGCTGGCCATGAAAAAGGGCCTGCTCGATTTCGCGGCGTTGTTCCGGCAGGTACCCGGCTCGATAAGAGGCAATCCGCTCTTTCAGGTCCGGGTCGGTGCGATCAAGGCTTTGGCGGGCGTAGCTGAGGATCAACTCGGCTACCACGCGGGCCTTGGTAAAGGTAATGTTGCGCACTTCCTGGCGAACCATCTCGGCAAAGAGGTTTGCGGCTTCACCATTGGGGCTGCGTCGGGCAGTTTTTTTCTGATCAATAAAGGGAGGATTCCAGAGGGCAAATTGTTTGGGCGCTTGAGGCGAACCGTCATTATCCACCACGACAGGCCGTCGGCCGGTCAGCCGCTCGATGTGGTCGCCGGGATTGGCAATAGTGGCCGAGCAGCAGATGAATTGGGGCTGGTTTTCGTAAAGCCGGCAAAGGCGGCTCAAACGCCGCAAAACGGCGGCGACATGGCTGCCAAAAACCCCGCGATAGATATGCGCCTCGTCCACGACCACAAACTTGAGATTTTTTAAGAAGTGCGCCCACAGGCTGTGGTTGGGCAAGATGCCGACATGCAGCATATCGGGGTTGGTCAAGATGATGTTGGCTTCGCGGCGCAGCCGGGTGCGGCTGCTTTGGGGGGTGTCGCCATCATAGGAGCCAAAGCGAGGCAGCCACGGCGGCAGGCCATTTTTAGAGGAGGGGGTAACGGCCTTGAGGTGTTGGAGCAGCTCGGCCAGGGCGCGGAGTTGGTCCTGGGCCAGAGCTTTGGTTGGAAAAAGATAGAGCGCCCGCGTCTCAGAATTGAGCAGGGCAGCTTCCAATACGGGCAGATTGTAGCACAACGTTTTGCCGCTGGCTGTACCGGTAGCGACAACCACATTTTGACCCGTGCGGATAGCATCAATAGCCTGGGCCTGGTGACTATATAGCCGGGTCGTGCCGCTGGCTTTAATAGCCTCAACCAGGGGGCGTAATAAAGGCCGCTCCAGCGACTCATAGCGCACCATCCGGCCGCCAATCCGCTCGACGTGGACAAGCTGATTTTGATAAAAGCTCTGTTCTTTTAGATGTTTGAGAAAGGCTGCTGGATTCACAATCGTTTTGGGCAGCCCGGTTAAGGGCTTAGCATTGATTATTTTACCATAAGCACCCTAAAAGACGAAGAAGATGGGTGTGCCGAGTGCATTTCATTTTTGGGCAGATTTAGAAACACGAACTTCACGAAAGTGAAGAACGCACGAAAACGGTTTCTTTTCAGCACCTTCTATAATTTTTTCGTGCCTTTTTATCAACTTCGCCCTTTCGCGGTTCAAGTTTTCTACCAATTTGAATTATTCACCCCCGAATTGAAATATACCTGGGTGGCCCCAAAATTCTGAAGTGGTATCTGCGGCAACTTGACAATTTGTCTTGTGAACCGCCTAAATCTGAGACAGACCCCAAATGCTTGGTGTGCTTGTGTAAGTTGGCGCGGTGCGGTACAATCTAAGATAGAAATGACAGTGGTAGTAAAGTAATGTAGGGCTATTACTAAGATTGTGATAAAATATTAAAACTTAGTTACTACTCAGGTGACTGGCACTTTTCTCCTTCATAGGGCTAACCAAGTGCCCGTCACCTTTAGCCTGAACAGTTACAAAACTTAAATTAATCCAAGCCGATTCTGCGATTGGGGTTAAATATGGCATCAGGGACAGTTCTATTGATTGTAGGTTTAATAGCAGTCGTGTTCCTTTTCGTGGTGGGAGGGCTGTTGTGGTTTATGCGGCAGCGCAGCGCGCCGGCCAAAGAGGCCAAAAAGAAGCCGGTTAAAAACCAGGCCGAAAAACGTTCGGCGGCTGAAGATGAGGCAGCGCCGGCTCAAACGGTCACTGCTGCTGCGCCAACTCCGGCCAGACCCACATCTGCATCAACTCCATCTTCGGCTAATTCACGCAATGACACCGGTGGTGAAGAGAAAATCCGCATTTTGATTGTGGACGACAATACCGACACCCGGGAAAATGTGGGCCGCTTGCTTTATTTTGAAAAAGACATGGAAGTGATTGGGCAGGCGGTCAACGGCCGGCAGGGGATTGACATGTCTATCCAGCTCAAGCCGCACATTGTGTTGATGGACATCAATATGCCCGATATAGATGGCATTACCGCCACGCGGGAAATGGCGGTGGTCGCACCCTTCAGCCAGGTCATCATCATGTCAGTCCAGGCTGAACAGCATTACATGCGCCAGGCTATGGCCGCCGGCGCCAGAGATTTTCAACCCAAGCCTTTTACCGCCGACGAACTGGTCAACTGCATTCGCCGGGTTTACCAAATCGGTCTGCCGGTCTACCGCCAATTGGAAGCCGTCGAACAATCTAAAGGTCAGGTGACGGCTCAAACCCACGACGAGATCACTCAGAGTGAAGGAGCGCCGGTGATTGCCGTTTACAGCCCCAAGGGCGGTATCGGTACCTCCACGATTGCGGCCAATTTGGCCGTGGCTTTACAACAAGAACAGGGGGATGTGGTCCTGATGGACGCCGATTTGCAGTTTGGCGACATCCTGGTTCACCTCAACACCAAGGCGACCCGCACGATCAGTGACCTTATTCAAAATGGGGAGCTTGATGCCGAGTTGGTGCCTGAAATTGCCCTGGCCCATAATTCTGGCCTGAAACTCCTGCTGGCCCCACCGACACCAGAATTGGCCGATTCCATTACCCCACCCATGGTGGTCGAAATTGTCAAGGTCCTAAAAAAGCACTTCAAAATAGTGGTGATTGACACAACCAGCCAATTGACCGATAAAACGCTGGTGGTGCTGGATAATGCTGACTACATTTTGGTGGTTAACACGCCTGAATTACCCGCCATTAAAAGCACTAAGCTGTTCCTGGAATTGGCCGATCAACTGGAAATTGCGTCCAACCGGCTCGGAGTGGTGATTAACCGGTCCAACCTGCCGGGCGGCGTTTCCCCTGACAAAATAGAGAAAGCCCTTAAACTGCCTCAAACTTATCGTATTCCGTATGATCCCAAAATGCATTTGGCGATCAATAAAGGTGTAGCGATAACTCAACAGGAACCTACCGCCCCTTCTGCTCAGGCTGTCACTTTTATAGCTCAGGATTTATGGCAGAAGCTAGGTAAACCGGCCCCGGTCGCAGAAATGGCCTAAAGTAACTGCTTACCAGGCCGAATTTTTAGGCATAGCAAACAGGGCCTGGGCGGCCAGACTTATGATTTCAGGGCTGTTGGGGTCGGGCCGGAGGATGGAATACCCAGAGGCCGGGTGGCAGCGGTCATAGCGGCCGCTGATGGCAAAATCGTAAACCACAAACATCGGCCCCATCCAGGGCCAGTTTTGATCGGCATACTGATAGGCGGCCACCAGGTAGTCGGCCTGCTGCTGGGGCGTGACCTGCCAGCGGGTGTGCTCGCCAAAGTCACAGTTAGGGATACCGGCCAGCCAGCTAAACTCGGTCGCCCAGATTTGGGTTTCAGTATCCCCATATTTTTCCATAATGGCCCGCTGCGCTTCAACCTTGCGAAAATAGGGCCAGCCGTTACCGGCCTCATCGGTGCCGTTGGGGCGGTCGTAGGGCCAGGGTCCGCCGTAGGGATGGCTGCCCACGGCATCCATCAACCCCTTCGCCCCATTGGCATACATTCCCTCTAAAAATTTCAGGTCATCGAAATCGCCGCCGGGAGAAGGCGCGCCGCTGACGATCCAGGCGTCGGGGTCGGCCTGGCGGATGGCCTCAGCAGTGGCCCGCAGCAAGATGACGTACTCGGCGGGGTTAGGGTTACTCTCCCACTCGTAATTCAGATTGGGTTCGTTCCAGACTTCATAGGCAATCGTATGGTACATCCCCCTGTAGCGATTCCGCACAAATTCGGCCACTGTGGCCGCGTTGCTGGCAAAGGTGGTCACTTCTTCGGGGGTGCGGGGAGCGTCGGGTAAACCGCCTTCGTTCCAAACGATCAACTTGAGCAGGACGTTTTTCGTTCCGTATTTACCCAGTAAATCGCTGAGTAAATTGTCGGCGTTGGCCGTGAAATTGGTATCTTTACGCAGGTTCAGATCGTGTTTGGCCCAGGTAAAGCCGCCTTTAACCGCCAGCTCCATATTTTTGGCCTCGGCCAGTTGGACGCCGTAGCCGAGATGAGGCGAGGAGTTGGAAGGTTGGAGAGTTGGAAGGTCGGAGGGTTGGATGGTTGGAGGGACAGCGATGGCTGGCGCAGGAGTCGGAGTGGGGGGGAGAGAGGTCGGTTCCGGGGTGACGGTGGGCAGGGAGTCGCCCTGGGACTCGACCGGAGTTGCGGTAGATGTAGGTGTATCGGTTGGGAGCAGTGTAGCGGTTGCAGGGGTCAGGGGTTGGGGGTTGGGGGTTGGCGTTGCGGTGGGGGTAGGGGTGTTAAAGCGGACCAGCTTGACCGGAGTCGGTTCGTGCTTGGGTTCAGACTGCTGGGCCGAGAAGTAGCCGCAGGCGAGGATGGGCAGGAGCAAGATGATACGAATGAAATATTTCAAGTTTACCTGTCCCTGCCGTTCGACCCTGCCAGCGTAAACAAAATGATCTCCGGCGGACAGAGCAGCCGCATCCGGGGCGCGCTTAGGCCTTCGAGGCCGATGCCCCGGCTGATGTAGAGGGTGGTGTCCTGCTCGACGTAAGGCCCCATTTCGTACTGTTTGCCCAGGGCGCTGCTGGTCAAAATCGCGCCGTATAGCGGGACGCGAATTTGACCGCCGTGAGTGTGGCCGCACAGGTACAGGTCAACGGGATAGTTCTGCACGGTTGGCATCAGCTCCGGCGAATGATATAAGAGGATTTTGGCCGAGTCCGCTGGCGCCAGTTCAATCAAATTTTGGAAAACCTGGGCATCCCCTTCCAAGTCATGGTCACAGTCCATCCCGATCAAGGAGAGCTTACGCCCGTCGGCCAGGTGGAGCACAGCCACCTCATCCCGCAGCAGGCGAATCGGCAGCCCATCGAACAGCGACGGCGTGGTTTCTCGCCGGTCCACCGGCGGGCTGCCCAGTGTCGCGTAGACACCGTAGGGCGCGACAATTTTCTCCAACACCCGGCGCACCTCGGCGCGGGCGGTCGGATCATCCACGTAGGAGAGGTTAAGGTAATCGCCGGTGATGACGATCAGGTCGGGCCTGGCCCGCTCGATCAGCTCCAGGAGTTTGGTTTCACGCGGGGTCAGGCGCTCCACGTGCAGGTCGCTCAGGTGCAGCAGGCGAAGCGGCGGGGTATGGTCAGGCAGGCCGGGGGACTCGATAGATCGGTGTGACGTAGCTAGGGCAAACGGCTCGGCTAGCGTGCCCCACAGATAAATGGCTGTGCCCAGGAGTTGCAGCAAAACCAGGCTGGCCAGCAGCAGCAACATCTGGCCCGGTCCCCAAACCCAGCCGAGCAGCGCCAGCAGCAGCGCCGCGCCAAAGCGAGGCATGGTCATGACGTAAAGCTGGGGACCGATCGGGCCAAAGGAACGCCGCGATTGGGGCAGCCAGGCCAACAGCAGCCAGTCGCCCAGGGCAAAAACAAGATAGACAACCGCAGCCGCAATAGCTGTGGCTGCGCCCAACGGCCACCAGGTGAGCCAGACTGCCAGCGTTACGACCAGCAGTCCTACGGCCAATTTCCAGGTCGGCCAGGTCGCCGGGGCGTGGGTGATTAAGAAAAGCTGGTGCAGCCAGCGGTCCTCTAAAATATCCGCCGCCGGTGGAATGCGGAGTTCGGTGGGGGAGTGGAAGGTGACAGTAAAGCGTGGTTTGGTTTGTTCTTTGAGCATGTTATAAACCTGTAGACGGTAGACAGGGGAAAAGACAGGTCTAATCTATTATCAAGTGTACTTTCTATCGTCTGCTGTTGATGCTTTCGATGAGACGGTATAGCAAACGGCTTACCGTTTCAGCATCGGCCATTAGTTGGTCGATATCAGTGATATACTCTAAATCCTTAGAAAGGATGAAATAATATTTAAGTTCCTCTAATGAAGTTTCACTGGTATTGTAAAAGCGAATCTTGTCTGATAGTCCTCGACGTTTGAAGCCTTCGGCAATATTTGCCGGAATTGATACAGCCGCTCGCCGCATTTGCGAGACAAGACCATACTTCTCATCTGCCGGAAAGGTTTTTGTCGCCCTGTAGACAGCTAACACCAATGGGTGCGCCTTCTGCCAAACATCTAGCCCCTGGAAGTTTTCAATTTGCCCCACTTTTTACCCTTCTTCTTCCCCCGTCTACTGTCTACCGTCTACTGTCTACTTCTTCCGTAACACTAGCAGTGTAAAATCATCGGTCGGCTGGGCTGTGGCGCTGAAGGCATTAACGGCTTCGCGGATTTTCTCCACAATCGTCTGCGGCCCTTCGTTCCAATATTCCTGCAAAATGGCTTTGAGCCGTTCTTCGCCAAAAGCGGCGGCCGAAGCGTCGAAAACTTCGGTGACGCCGTCGGTGTAAAAGACAACGCCATCGCCTGAAGCGATCTGGCGCTGATCCATCTCTGGCTCGATGCCCGGTTGCACGCCCAGAACCAGGCCAGGCGACCGCAGAGCTTCCAGTTGGCCGTCAGCCCGGAGCAGAAGCGGCAAGTTGTGCCCGGCATTGGCGTAGGTCAGCCGGCCGGTTTCGGTATCTAACACGGCGTAAAAGAGGGACACAAACATACCTCGCTGGGTGTCAGGCACCAGCAGTTCGTTGACTCGCCTCAATACAGCGGTGGGGTCAGTTTGACCGGGCGCCGTCGCCCGCAAAAGTGAGCGGGTCAGGGCCATATACAGGGCGGCGGGCATTCCTTTGCCGGCCACATCGGCGATAACGATGCCCAGTTGCTGGGGGGTAACCTCGATAAAGTCGTAGAAGTCGCCGCCGACCTCCAGGGCCGAGCGCCAAAAAGTGGCTACCTCCCAACCCGGCGGGGCCGGCAGGTGCGAGGGGATGAGCTTGGCCTGAATGTCGTGGGCCAGGGCTAACTCGTGGGCCAGACGCTCCTGTTGGGCCTGCTGGTCGTACAGGTAGCGGCTTTCAATGGCCGCCGCAGCCTGATGGGCAATGCCGGTGACAAGGCGGATGCGTTCCTCCCGAATCGCCGCCGGGCCAGCATAGGTGACCAACATAATCCCCAACATCTCATCGCGGGCAATCAGGGGCAGCAGCACCAGCGTTTGCAGTCCCAAACCGGCTGTCATCTCTTTAGGCAGGCGGTAATCATGGGGCGCATCCGCAATGACAATGGGGGCGCGGGTCTGGTCCAGCCGCCGGGCTGCCTTAACTTTCTGGCTGAGAATAGGGCAGCGATAAAAAAACTCTCGCGCTGCCAAATCAAACCCGGCGGCTGCTTGCGGCTGATAAATATCGTCACTTTGCTCCAGCCAGATGGCGCAGCGATCCACCTCAGCCAGGAGCAGCGGGATCTGGACAATTGCCGCCAGGACCTCGTCCAGATCGTTAAAGCTCTGGTCTGCTTCGGCAACTTTCAGCAGGGCATTATTGATCTGGGCCTCGTCCTGGGCCAGACGAAACAGGCGAGCATTTTCAATGGCAATCGCGGCCTGGTTGGCAAAGGCGGTGGTGATGGCCAGCGCTTCCGCGCCGTAACGGCCCGGCTGGCGGTGGGTCAGGGTCAGCAGGCCCAGGATGCGGTTCTGCACCCGCAGCGGCGCGACGATAGCGGAATGATCGGCGGGGTAGGCTAGATGCAGAGCCAGTGGGTCGGCGGGATCGCCCTCCTGCCGGATTAGCGGCTCGTTGGCTTTTAAGCCCCGCGCCAGGCAGGGATCCAGGTTCGGATCGTACCCGGCCGGAAATTGCAGCGGTTGGGGGGCATCTATGATGCCGAGTTCCAACGTTTTGTTCCTCAGCAGCCAGACGGCCAGGGCGTCCACCGGTAGATTGAGCTTCAATTCGGTCAGGATATTCTCAAAAATGGTGCTCAAATCTACGTCGGTGATGAGCACGCCGGAGATACGCCGCAGACTGTCGGCTACCTGCCGCCTCCACCGCTCCGAATGGTACAGATTGGCGTTACGCAGGGCGACCGCAATGTTGGCCGCCAGGGTTTCCATAGTCGTCTGGTCATCGGTGTTGAATGCGCCAACCTTATCACTCTGTACGTCCAGAACGCCGAGGACTTCGTCATTATAAATTAAGGGAATGATCAGCTCAGATTTGGTGACGGCCGGCAAAATCTCCGAAGGCCGGTAGAGCGGCTCGCTGGTCACATCGTTGACCCGCGCCGACTCGCCGGTACGAGCCACCAGGGGGATCAGCCCGTGGGCATCGTCCAGGGAGTAGAAAAGCTCTTTATCTTTCAGCGCCTCGGCCCGCAAACCGCTGCCCGCCCGGTAAACCACCTGCCGCCGGCCGTATTGAACGGTAAAAACCTGGACAAAGGGGTAATCAAAATAGTGGCGGATCAACTCGGTGACTTGCTCCAAAAGTTCGTCCACATCCAAAATGGAAGCGACCGCCCAACTGACTGCGCCGATGGTGGCCAGGTAGTCGCCGCGGCGGCAGGCCTGGGCATAGAGGCGCGTGTCTTCAATCGCCATCGCCACTTGGGCGGCCAGGATGCGTAAAACGAGCAGATCGCTCTCGTCAAAATCCTCCGGGTAATCCAGTTCCACATTCAGGACACCCAACAGGGTATCCTCGACTTTGAGCGGCAGGGCAATCTCAGCCTGGGTCTGGGGCATGTCAATGCTGTAGCGAAAACGCGGTTCGCGGGAGACATCTCTCACGACCAGTTCCTGCTGCTGTTGGGCCACCCAGCCGATGATACCTTCACCCAGGCGCACTTCCACCCGCTTGGTTGGCGCAAAAGCATCCTCAACGGCAAAGGTCCCCCCGGAGGGGCCAGCCTGAGCTTTAAGCAGGAGGACATCTTGCTCCAGGGTGAAAATAGCGACGCTGTAAAACTGAAACGTCTGGTAAATAAGGCCGACGACCCGCACCAACAGCTCGTCCAGATCAACAATATTGGTGACCTGGGTGGCTACCTGGCTCAACAGCGCCATTTGCTTTAACCGCCACAATTCTTGGTGATTGGCGGCGACAAGGTTAGGAGAGTCACTCATGCGCTTTATTCTCGACGCTTGAACAAAATTAACTGGTTGCCTTGCGGCGTGCCGAACTTGAATTCAGCTTGATCCACCAGTTTGCGGATGAAAAACAGCCCCATGCCGCCGCTGGGGCGCTCGTGCAGGGGCGCTTCCGTATTCAGTTCGGGCACCTGGGCCGGATCGAACGACGTGCCTTGATCATAAATGACCACTTGCAGGCCATCTTTTTTGATCGTGCAGGATAGACGCAGCTCCCCTTTATCTTCGCCGCCGTAGGCATGCTCGATGATGTTAGTGCAGGCTTCGTCCACTGCCATCTGTATGGCATAGACGCCGCGATCATCCAGTCCAGCTTGGGTGGCAGCCTGCTCAATAAAGTGGCTGATCCGGGCTAAATTTTCAAAATTTCCGGCCACCCTTAACTCGTTTTTTGAGGACATACTTGTATAAAAAAGCCAACCGCTCAGGTGGACTGATACTGCTCTAAGTACCTGTCACCTACGCAAAAAAAGAACCGCCACCCAAGCCGTAAAGCCAGTGATGACGGCTTCTTACCAAAATGAAATGATATAAGTCAGGCTAAAAACTACCAACCGCTTCACTTTCTGTATCGTACATGGTAAACAAAGGGGTAAGTCCGGCCAAATTGAAGACTTCACGAATGCGGGGGGGTACTTCGGCCAGAATTAATTCGCCTCGTTTGAGGTGACGGCAGCTATTTTGGGTGTCAATCAGCTCACTCAAGCCGGCGCTGGAAATATAGGTTACATCCTTCATATTTATGACGATTTTATACCGGCCCGCATTTTTGATCTCAGCCAGCGTATCCGATAACGTTTTGACCGTAGCTGTATCAATTCTGCCTTTTACGACGACCAGGTCACAGCGACGAAGCTCTTTGGTAATGACTTCCATGCGTACTTACCCTCCTCAATCAAACCTGAAGCTGTAGGCGCACAATTTCAAGATTATATCACGGGCAGGGGAATAGGACAAGAAAATCGAAAGTTTAAGTAATCAGCGTGATGAGCTGGATGACTTGATCTCTACCCCTGATGGCAATCAACTCCTGCCCTTTTTGGGCGCGGCCCAGTTTGGGCAGCGACTTGGCAAAGATGGTCTTGTTATTGCCCTTTTGCGACAGCAGCATGACCCGATCCGCGCCTTTGACGGTGGCGGCGGCAGCGAGACTGTCCCCGGCGGCCAGTTTCAGGGCCATGACTCCCTGGCCGTGGCGGCCCTGCTTGGGAAACTCGCTCAGCTCGGTCCGTTTGCCCACGCCCTGCCGGGTAACGAGAGCGACATCACCCCGGGCCTTGACCAGACCCGCGCCGACTAACAGGTCGTTGCCGCCCAATTTCATGCCCATTACCCCGGCTGCCGGCAGGCCCATGGGGCGGACCTCTTCTTCGGCAAAGCGAATGGCCTGGCCCTGGGCGCTGACCAAAAATAGTTCGCCTTTGCCTGGCGTGGCAAAGGTGGTCAGCAGGCGGTCGCCCTTGTCCAGTCCGATAACCACGGCTTCGCTCCCGCGCACCGCCTCCAAATCGCTCAACAAAACTCGCTTGACCTTGCCCTGCTGGGTGACTAGGCAAACGTAGCCTGACTTTTCCTCAGCATTACTCAGGGCCAGACCGGCTACAATCGGCTGCACCCGCCCCGAACTGAATTCACTCAGGCTGGGGCCGTCGCCCGGCCCGCTGCCGATAGGCATCTGGTGCATCGGAATGATGATGGCCCGGCCTGCCGCTGTGAACAGGTAGAGGGTGTCGCGGGTATGGGCCGGGACAGCCACAGCCAGCGAATCGGCTTGCTTGCCGCGGGCAGGTTCCAGGCCCTCGGCGGCAGGCCAGCGGCAGACTCGCCCGCTCTGGCTGACAGCAACCACGACTGCCTGCGCCGGCACTAAATCCCCGGCAGTGACCGGCCGGCCGTTGTTGGCCGTTTGGTCCACGATGGTCGTCCGGCGAGGGGAGTCGTACTTGGCCTTTAACTCGGACAATTCCTCTTTGATGACCCCCAGAATCTTTTTGGGATTTTTTAGCAGGTCTTCCAGATACTTGATCCGGGCAAGGACCTCTTTGTACTCGGTTTCGATCTTTTTGCGCTCCAGCGCGGCCAGGCGGCGCAGCGGCATATCAAGAATGGCCGTAGCCTGGACCTCGCTCAGTTTGAATTTTTTGCGCAGGTTTTCCCTGGCCGTATCCGCCGACTGGGAGCGGCGAATGGTGTCAATCACCTCGTCCAGGTGAGTCAGGGCCGTGCGCAGCCCTTCCAAAATGTGGGCGCGCTGCCTGGCCTGGTTCAACTCGTACTGGCTGCGGCGGGTGATGACCTGCTGGCGGTGCTCGATAAAGAGCTGCAAGGCCCGTTTCAACGGCAGCAAGCGCGGCTCCCCTTCGACCAGGGCCAGCATGTTGATGCTGAATGTGCTCTGCAGGGGAGTCAGCTTGAAGAGCTGCTTCAGTACCTCCATCGGCTCGACGGTCCGGGTCAGCTCGACGACCAGGCGCATGCCCTGCCGGTCCGACTCGTCGCGCAGGTCGGCCAGCCCCTCGATTTTGCCGTCGCGGGCCAGTTCGGCGATTTTCTCGGCCAGGGCGGATTTGTTGGTTTGGTAGGGCAGCTCGGTGATGACCAGGCGGTGGCGGTTGCGGCTCATCTCTTCGATGTGGGCTTTGGCCTGGACGGTAATGCGCCCGCGCCCGGCAGCGTAGGCGGTCTTGATCAGGTCGTTTTCGCCGTCCGGGGACGCCTTTTCCCCGGCGTAGCGGTAGACGATGCCGCCGGTCGGAAAATCCGGCCCCTTGATAAATTTCAGCAAATCATCAATGCCGACATCTTTGTTTTTGGCCATCTGCTCCAGCATAAACGTCAAGGCGTCGCAGACCTCGCCCAAGTTATGCGGCGGCACGCTGGTGGCCATTCCGACAGCGATGCCGGCGGCGCCGTTGACCAGGAAATTGGGCACTTTGGTCGGCAGGACGTCCGGCTCGGTCAGGCTGCCGTCGAAGTTGTCCACAAATTCAACCGTAGCCTTATCAATATCGGCCATGATCTCGTTGGCCAGGCTGGCCATGCGGGCTTCGGTGTAGCGCATGGCCGCGGGCGGGTCGCCGTCAATGGAGCCGAAATTGCCCTGGCCGTCAATCAGCGGGGCGCGCATCGAGAAATCCTGGGCCATGCGCACCATCGCTTCGTAGACCGCCGCGTCGCCGTGGGGATGGTACTTGCCCAGCACCTCGCCGACGATGCGGGCGCTCTTTTTGTAAGGCTGGTTGGCCCGCAGCCCCATATCGTGCATGGCGTAGAGGATGCGCCGGTGGACCGGCTTCAACCCGTCCCGCACGTCCGGCAGCGCCCGCGAAACGATGACGCTCATGGCGTAATCCAGGTACGCTTCCTGCATCTGTTGGTCAATATCTACCCGGCGTACAATTCCGACTTCCATAGTAACCTCCACAAGGTGGCGAGTAGCAGGGTGCAAAGTAGCAAGGTAGCAGGGTTGCAGAATCTTTTTATGCTACCTTGTTACCTTGCTACCTACCCTACATCTGGTACAAGAACATAATTTCTACACAAGATATGCTATTTGAATTATAGACAGTTTGGGGGATAGTGGCAACAAATCTCTCATAATTTATGGTTTTTAATTGATCGTTCCCAAAGAGCAGGCACGGCATTTGATCATTTCTCACCCTCCCAACTCGATGCTTCAGCGCCGGGCTTTTTGTTCATCTAGCATTCGATCTCTCCGCAGCGCATCAACCGAATACGGCGGTCCATGCCCCGGATACAACTTCCGCGCCGGAGTATTCAGCAGCCGCGCCCAACTCCGAAAAACCGCCGCGACGTCGTCGGCGTAGGGCGGGAAGTGGGTGCGAAGAAAAAAGCGGTTGTACCAGGTGTTGGGGCACAGGTCGCCGACAAAGGCAGCGCCGCTGTCCAGCACGACGCTCATCGAGCCGGGGCTGTGGCCGGGCGTGTACAGAAGCCGCCCATCCAGCCCAAATTCATGCAAGGATTGCTCCTCGTCCCTGACGATATATTCGGCGCGGTAGCCGGGGAAGCGGAAAAAGCGGCTCAACCGCTGGCCCGCGCCGCCCAGCAGCCGGGTGATCGGGTACGTTCCCGGCGGGATCACGACTCGCCCGGCGGCCAAGTCCGCTGCCTCAGCTTCATGCGCCATCACTTTCGCGCCCGATGCCGCCTGGACCGCCCACAATCCGCCAATATGATCGTAATGAATATGGGTAATAATAATCAGCCTTATCTCACGCGGCGAAATCTGATACCGTTCGAGCGCCCGGAAAAGCAGGAAGGTCAGGCCGGGATCGCCGGTATCAATCAAGACGTAGCCGTCTCGCGCCGGAAGCAAGTAGGCGTTAGCAGAGCCGAGGCGAATAAGCAGAGGTGAATGGAGAGGCATTTGGCCGAATTAGATCAGCTCGATTTCGTAATCTACCAGGTCGCAATCCAGCCGGTTGCGCTCAACCCAGAGGGCCACGCGGGTCATTAGGCCGTGGACGTACTCCCGGTCGTTGGAAACGGTCACAGCGGCCACAACCGCCGATTGCCACGAGTCCAGGCGGTCCACCTCGGCCACCGAGACATTAAACTCATTCCGCAGCCGGGCGATGACGCTCTTGATGATCTGCCGCTTGTCCTTGAGCGAGGCCGCGGTGGGAATATTCAATTCAAGGGTACAAACACCAATAACCATCTAGATTTACCTTAGGAGTGCAGGCCGGTCAAAGCACAGCTTTGACACTCCTCGTCTATTTACGGAGCCAGGTCAATGTAATCCACTTTGAATTGGTCCTCACGTTTGAAGCCAAATTTCTCTAACAACTCACCGATCAATTCGGCCTTGTGCAGGGCATCCTTGGCCGACCAGGTGCGGCTCTTGATTTCGAGATAAGCGGAGTTCGGTTCCGGTTTGGAGAGCTGGTCCAGGTTAATGGCCAGGTCGGTCTCTTTGTAGAGGATGTGGCAGCGGCGGCGGTGCTTGCTGACCTCCCGCTCGGTCGCCGGCTTGAAATACTCGCGGTAAAAGCGCAAGCTGTGGCTGGCCGAGGCAGTGTAACGGGCCCGGGTCAGCACAATCGAGTTTTCAAACTCTTTTTCACTGCTCGGCCCCATCAGAGTCATGGTATAAAAGGTTTCTTTTAATTCCCCGCGCTCGTCACGGACTTCGTCTTCGCGGAAACGCAAGCGCCCGGCTTCTTTATCCTCAAAGAAAAAGTAGGTGTCATACTGATCGCGGACTGAGGCGCGTTGGATTTCAATCCCGGCACCTTTGAGGACCGCCTCTACATCAATCAATTCCGGCAGCTTAACCTTAACCTGAATTTCATACGTTTCTTGCGGGATGAAATCGGCGCTGATGGCTAACAGCTTGGATAACAGACTGCCTTCGCGGGCCATGAGAAAGGCATCAATGCGCCGGGCAATCCGGCTGGCTTCCTCGGTGATCTCAGCTTCGTCGAGGGTCAGCAGGGTGCGCTGGCGCATCAGAATTTGGCCGTCTACAATAACATCCCGGACATCGGTGGCTTTGGCGGCGTAGACCAGTTGGGCATAGACTGCCTCGGGATCGCGGGCGAAATGAGGCAGTTGGTGCGTGGCCGTATTGGAGATGACGGCAATATCAGCCCGTTTGCCCGGCTCCAGCGAGCCGGTCAGGTGGTCAATGTGCAGCGCCCGCGCGCCTTCACTGGTGGCTAAAGCCCAGGCCGTTTTGGCCGGCAGCAGGGTTGGATCGCCAAAGACGCCCTTTTGCAGAAAAGCGGCCAGGCGGGTCTCCTCGAACATGTCCAGATCATTGTTGGAAGCCGGCCCGTCGGTGCCCAGGCCGACATGCAGACCCAGGTTAACCATTTTCTGCACCGGGGCAACGCCGCTGGCTAACTTCAGGTTGCTGCTGGGGCAGTGGGCCACCCCGGCCCGGTACTGGTGCAGGGTGCGCATTTCACTCTCTTCCACGTGGACGCAGTGGGCGGCGATGACTTTGGCCTTGAATAAGTCGCACTTTTCCACCCAGGGCACAACGGTCGTGCCGTAGTGCTGGCGGCTGCTCTCCTGCTCCAGGGTAGTTTCGGCCAGGTGGATGTGCAGCGGCACGTCGTATTCGGTGGCCAGGGCGACGCTGTTGCGCA
Source organism: Anaerolineales bacterium (assembly GCA_015075185.1). GTDB lineage: Bacteria > Chloroflexota > Anaerolineae > 4572-78 > J111 > DSQQ01. The sequence continues at coordinate 1,426,018 of JABTUW010000002.1, forward strand.
GCATGTCGGGCGTAGCCGTGTAAGGTGCGTGCGGCCCGACTGCCGGGATAATCAGCGGATGATCCAGCCACTCCTCGATGAAGCGGCGGCAGTATTCCAGGCTTTCATCGTAGTTGGTGGCATCAGGCGAAGGAAATTTGAGGATAGTCTGGGCCAGCACGGCCCGCATCCCGGCCTCGGCCGTGGCCCGGGCCACTTCACTCTCATGGTAATACATATCGCAAAAGGTGGTTACTCCGGAGCGGATCATCTCGGCGCATGCCAGTAGCGCCCCGATGTAGCTAAAGTTGTGATCCACAAATTCCCGTTCCACCGGCATCATGTAGCCGTACAGCCACACGTCGAGGCGCAAGTCATCGGCCAGCCCGCGCAGTAAGGTCATCGAAGCGTGGGTGTGGGCATTGATCAAGCCGGGACTGATGATGCAGTCCTGGCAGTCTATCACGGTGGCCGCCTCAAAGGCGGCTTCAAGTTCGGCAGCCGGCCCGACGGCGCTGATGAGATTATCTTTGACGGCCACGGCCCCGCTGGGATAAAGACGCATCTGGCTGTCCATGGTGACCACGTAGCCGTTGGTTAATAGAATATCTGCCTGTTGTTTTGTCATTGAGATTGTCCTGACTTGCAATGCTGTGGGACAAACTAACAGTTTGTCCCCCAAATCTTTCTTTATGGTAAAAAACGAGCCAGGGCAAGGGGCGCCGCTGGCTCGGTTGGTTTATACTCGATTGAGGAAGGGGGATTGAAGTTCAATTCGGCCTAAAGTCTCCAGTCACGATCATCGTCTTCGGCCTCCATATCGTCGTCAAGGAAGAGGTCTTCATCTTCGTCATCATCCCAGGCCAGCTCCTCATCTTCTTCTTCGTCGTCAATCAGCTCGTCGTCCTCCCACTCCTCTTCATCTTCGCCCAGGTCAACCAAATCATCTAACACCTCATAGGTCAGACAACCTTCTTCCGGGTCATAGATGATCTCTTCTGAGGTGCAAATTTTATCTTCCCAGAAGATGCAATCAGTTGCGCGGCAGATAATTTTTGTGGCCATGCTTATCCCTCGGTCATATAGTAAGATTGATTATTGCGTAAGTTGAATATTGATAGAACGAATATGGCGACCATAATAATCGCCGAGGCGACACACCACCGGCAGATGGCGTAGATCACAAACAACTCGACGTAGGTCAAATAGGCCGAATATAACACACCTGCCAGTGAAATGCCAAATATGGCTAAGGCCACATAGGGCGACCAGCCCCGGTTGCTGATGGCCGGCTGGCCCTGGCTGAGCAACAAAACCAGCAGGGCAGCATACGACATTAGCCCCAAAACCGGGAGAGGAATTCCGGCCAAATTGGCATAAACACTGTCTTTGACGGTTTCACAGCCGGTGGAACCCCCACACGACAGGGTTGCTCCGGGCACGGTGTAGCCCCACATCAAATAAGCCGACACACCCAGTCCGGCGATAGTCAGCACGACCATCAGTAAAGTCAACCAGTCCAGGCTGATCAACCTCAAACGAGTTGTAATTGTACTCATTGTCCAGCTCTAGCTAACTCCTGATCAATTACCCGCTTGAATTCTTCATAAGGCACGTTGCCCTCAATCCGCTGATTGTTGACAAAGAAGGTCGGGGTGGCGCTAACCCCCTTGTTCCTCGCCGCCTGGCGGGCGCTCTCGACATCGGCGCGATGCATCCCGTTGGATAGGCACTGGCTCATTGCATTTTGGTCTAAGCCGGTGCGTCCGGCCAGGTCGGCCAGGTTGCCCTGATTCCAGGCAGTGCCCTGATTTTCAAACAGGGCGTGCTCGTACTCAAAAAATTTGCCCTGATCCGCCGCACACCAGGCCGCTTCGGCCGCCAACGCCGACTCCGGCCGGCCCTGATGGAAAGAATGAACGATAAATTTTACCTTACCCGTTTGCATATACTCTGCATCCAGCAGAGGAAATTTCTCGAGCACAAAGTCTCGACAATGCGGTCAGCCATAATCCGAATATTCAACCATCGTGACCGGAGCCGTCGCCGGGCCCTTACTGGGAAAGACACTCAGGTCAACATTGGCCGTGACCTGGTTGCCCATAAAGCCCAGGGCAATCAGTCCCCCCACAATCAAAATGGCTGCGCCAGCCACCAGCCCAATCATGAGCGGCGAAATAGGGGTTGAGGCCGATGATTTTCTTGTAACTGCGGTTCGTCTGCGAGTTTTGCTCAATGGATTATCCCTCAATCAGGTTGCAAGTTATAGGTGACAGAAGCTATTTCTGCTACTTGCTACCCGTTATTTTTCCTACAAGAGTTTAACCAATTTAGACAGTCAGTCAAGTATCCAAACTTCAACTGTGGCCCCGGCTGGCAGATAGGTGACATTTTCCGGCGCTACCACCAGACCATTCGCCCAAACCATGGAGGTCAGGATGCCTGACCCCTGCACTTGTACCCCACTGCCCCGGGTGGTGACATGATAGCCATCCGGCTCCAGGTAGACCAGGGCGCGCATGTAATGCCGTCGCCCGCTGTTAGTGATTTCTTCGTCCAGACAGGCTCGCACGCTGGTTTTGGCATAAGAGCGTTGTCCCCCCAGTTTCAAAATAGCCGGGCGGGCGAAAACCTCAAAGGCGACCATGGCTGCCACCGGATTGCCGGGCAGGCCGATCAAGGGCACCGTGTCGCGCAGGTTGCCGCTTTCATCAGGACGGCCCAGCGACCCAAACGCCAGCGGCTTACCCGGTTTGATAGCCACCTGCCAAAACCGCATTTCCCCTTCGGCGGCCAGCACTGTTTTGACTATATCGAAATCGCCAACCGATACCCCGGCCGAAGTCAGGAACAGGTCCACATTTTGCGCCAAGCCCTCGCGGATTTTGGCGGTCAGCTCTTCAACGGTATCATGGGCAATGCCGAGCATGATCGCTTCGCCGCCATATTTTTCGACCAGGGCCGCCTGGGTGTATTCATTGGAGTTGCGGATTTTACCCGGTTCCAACGGTTGGTCTACATCCACCAATTCGTCGCCGGTGGCTAGAATGGCCACCCGCGGCCGCCGGTGAACGGCTACCTGGGCCTGGCCCATCGCCGCCAGCACGCCGATATCTTGCGGGCGCAGCCGGCGTCCGGCTTCCAGAACAACCTGGCCGGCCTTGATGTCTTCACCGGCGGGACGCACATTATCACCCGCAGCGACGGCCTGATAAATTAACACTTCACCGGCTTGCGGCTCTTGCTGAACAGAGATGTATTCGCTGGTTTCCTCAAACCGAACGACCGCATCAGCGCCCTCCGGGATAGGTGCGCCGGTCATAATCCGGACAGCGGTGTGGGGCGATAAGGACTTGGACGGCGTGGCCCCGGCCGGAACGTTGTCAATCACCTTAAGACGAACCGGCGTTTCTTTCGACGCGCCCGTGCAATCCGCCGCAATGACCGCGTAGCCATCCATCGCTGAATTGGCAAAGGGGGGAACGTCAGCTTGAGCGGTAACAGGTTGCGCCAGAACGCGATTGAAACTCTGGCGTAGAGGCGTCCATTCTGATGCAACAGGGGTAATCTTTGCCAGGATTAGCTCGAGCGCTTCTTCAACAGGAATGAGCGGTTTGGGGATATTTTGTTTGGTTACTGCCATAGTTTAAGTATTATACCAAGAGGTTAAAATTGTAAAGGGGGCAAACCTTAAAATTATGGTCAAATTGGGCCGCGCAGGAGCAGGCAGACAAAACTCCTTGTTTTTTAACCGGAAGATTGTTTTTCGTCTGCCTGGCCGTCCTTCCAAGTGAGAACTGCGCATTAACCCACCGAAGATTTGACGAAAGCGCCCTTCATCGCTAGAATAGCAAAGTTGTCTCGACAAAATCGTCCGCATTGTGGGGCGATTTTATTTTGTGGAGAGATTTTAAGCAAATTTATAAATTACGCTAACTGGACCCGGTTTCCTGTCGTCCTTTCGACATGCCGACCGCCCTAGCGATGAAGGAGTAAAAAGGTTTATGGAAGCCCTTGAATTGAAAGCAGAAGTTCGTGAAACCACCGGCAAGCATGTCGGGCAGTTGCGCCGGCGGGGTTATGTGCCGGCGGTGCTCTATGGCAAAGGCATCGAAGCCGACCCCATTCAAATTGAGGCTAAAGCCTTGCGTAAAGTTCTGGCCCAGGCCGGCACGCACCAACTGATTGCCCTGCAAATCGGCAAGACAAAGCCGCGCATGACCCTGGCCCGCGATATCCAAATTGACGCCGTCAAACGCAATCTCTTGCATGTTGACTTTTATGCCGTGAACATGAGGGAGAAAGTGACCGCCGAGGTGCCGCTGGTCTTTGTCGGGGTGTCTCCGGCAGTTAAAGATTTGGGTGGCATTCTGGTACATAGTATGGCGGAAATTGAAATTGAGTGTATGCCAGCCGACCTACTGGCGGCAGTTGAGGTGGATGTCACAGGTCTAACCGAACTTGACGCCATGCTCACCGTCGCCGATTTGAAAGTGCCAAGCACCATCACCATCCTCTCTGATCCTGAGTCAATGGTGGCTAAGGTTGAAGCACCAAGCGTAGCGGCGGAGGTTCTGGAAGAAGAAGAAGCAGCGGCCAGCGCCGAGCCGGAGGTTATCACTGGGGCCAAAGAAAAGAAAGAAGAAGAAGCGGAAGAGTAATTCTTTTACGCCAACAAAAACCGGGACACGGGTCCCGGTTTTTTGTTACTGCTCAGGTGACTGGCACTTTTCTCCTCTAACCAAGTGCCAATCACCTTTAGCCTGAACAGTTATATTTTTGTTATTTTGGCCCAACTAATTTGACCTCGTAACCGTGGCCTTCCAGAATTTCTTTCAACTCCTCCACATCGCCGCGCCCAGCCCAGCGGTTGCTGCGGCGATCCCACCAGATGCGGTCTTTCAGCAGGTCGCGCAGTTTGTCTCGCTCGTTAACCGGGAAGACCATGGTCCGGTCTTTGCGCTTAATGGTGACGACTATTTTTTCCTCTTCACTCATAAGGAACTCCTCTAAAAGTTATTGTGGCAGATGGCAGGTAGCAAAGTAGCAAGTAACAGGTGGCAGAAATAACCTTATAAACCTGAAATTTGTAGTCCGTAACCTGTTACCTGAGACTTACAACCTGTAACCTGTAAGCTGCAACTTGGCCACTGGCTAAACCACTCGCTGCTCGCGTAATGCGGCGATAGCAGCTTCGTCATAGCCCAATTCAGCCAACACCTCGGCGGTGTGCTGGCCCAAAATGGGTGGAGCCAGGCGGTAGCTCACTGGCGTGGCCGAGAGATTAACCGGATTGCCCATAGATTTGACCGGTCCGATCAGCGGATGCTGTAAATCTACAATAAAATGGCGCGCCCGGTGCTGAGGATGGGCCAGGGTGTCGGCAATGGTGTCGATTGGGCCGTTGGGAATACCGGTATCTTTCAACTTCTCCAGCCAGTAGTCTGCCGGCTGGGTAGAGAACAATTCATCCAGAACGGGTATCAACTCGCTCCGATTTTTATTGCGGTCCTTGTTGGTGGCGAAGCGCGGGTCGTTCTTTAGATGCTCCAACCCCAAGGCGTCGCAAAAGGCCTGCCACAGTTTCTCCGTACCAACGGCCAGGATAATGTACTTGTCCCTGGCTTGAAAAACCTGATAAGGCACAATATTGGGGTGAATGTTGCCGAGGCGCTGCGGCTCCTGGCCGCCGTTGAGCAGCGACGACGCCAGCATGGTTAGCCAGGCTGATTGGCTCTCCATGAGCGTTATATCCAGGACCTGCCCCTGGCCTGTCCGTTCGCGGGCCAGCAGCGCCGCCAAAATGCCAATGGTCGAGTACAGGCCGGTGGTAATATCGGCAATGGGGATGGGATAGCGCATCGGTTCGCCATCCGGCTCGCCGGTCACACTCATCAAACCGGCCTCGCCTTGAGCGATCAAATCGTAGCCGGGCCGTTCGGCGTAGGGGCCGGTGCTGCCGTAGCCGCTAATCAGGCAGTAGATCAGGCGCGGGTTCAAAGCTTGCAACGTTTCGACATCTACCCCGGCCCGCCGCCGCGAAGATTCCTTGGGAATATTGCAGACAAATACATCCGCACTGGCAATCAGTTGGTGCAAAACCTTTTGCCCTGCCACCGATTTGATGTCGAGGGTCAGGCTGCGCTTGTTGCGATTGATGCTCAAAAAGTAGGCGCTTTCTCCCTCGACAAAAGGAGGTCCCCAGCCCCGGCTCTGGTCTCCGGCGCCGGGTGTTTCGATTTTAATGACATCAGCGCCGAGATCACCCAACAACATGGTGCAGTAAGGACCGGCCAGGGCCTGGGTTAAATCAATCACGCGCATATTTTCTAGAATAGTTGCCATAAGCAGCCTCAGGTTCGATTGAAAGTATGATAATGCAGGCGATAAGGGTTGTCAAAGCGAGAACACACTCAGGTTTGGGACGAGTTTTCCAAAGCGCCTCCTTCGATACGCCCTTCGTTTCACTCAGGGCTACTCAGGATGCGTTCATCTCGTCCTGAGTAGGCCGAAGGCCATATCGAAGGACGAGATTGCCTCTAAAATCGAACGCACCCCAAAAGCGGCGATAAATGTTCAAATGGGCCAGCTTTCAACAGTTACTTGCCCGCTGGTGGTTTCAGCCAGCGCAGCCTGAAAAGCGGGCAGGTCATCCGCGCTGAAAGTGAGGCGGAGCGTGACTTGAGTGGCAAACTCTTCTGCGTCAACTTGGCCCTGGTGCGCTGCGACCATCCGTTTGACTGACTCGTAAGAAGCGTAGGAAAGTGTGACTTGCACCGAACGCCGCTCGACTTTCTCAGTCAGCGGCAGTTCGGCCAGCACCGCCTGGGCGGTTTCGGTATAGGCTTTGACCAGCCCGCCCGTGCCCAGTTTGGTGCCGCCAAAATAGCGCACGATAACGATCGTCACATCGCCCAAACCGCTGCCTTTGACCACGGCCAGGGCCGGACGCCCGGCGGTGCCGCTCGGTTCTCCGGCATCACTCATGCCGTGGGTTACGGTCGCTCCATGCCCCACGGCGAAAGCATAAACCGCATGAGTGCAGCCCGGCTCTTCGGCCTTGACCTTTTCGATAAAAGCTTTAGCCGTGGCCACACTCGGCGTATAGCCGGCCCGGCCAATAAAGCGTGAGTTCTTTACTTGCAGTTCGATCCGCGCCTCACCCGCCGGAATAGGATATGGTTGGCTCACTCAACACCTTTGCTCTACTTAAAAACATCAGATCAGAGTCTTTTATTTCTCGACAGGACCTACGGCAAGATTTACAGGATAAAAATTAGTCAAAAATCTTGTTAATCCTGTAAAACCTGTCTGTTTTCGGCAAAACGATGAACTCAGGTTAAAAGTAACTGCCGATAATCTCCAACACTCTCTGGATATTCTCCGGGTCGCCCGACTGGACTTTGGTCGCGCTGGCGCGGGCAATGCCGTTGAGAGCATTGATGTCGGCGTCGCCGCCGTAAGCCACCGGGATGACGATGATCGGGTTGCGCTCCTCCTTGTTGGCCCCAATCAGTTCCACCACACTTTGTAGCGAGGTCAGGCTGCTAGTGTCCTGGCCGTCGCTCAGAACCACGATCGCCTGGATGCGGTCGTCCTGATCGCCCCGCGATTGGATAAGCAGTTCCATGGATTGCTGGATGGCGTCGTAGAGCGAGGTGTCGCCGTTAGCTTCCAGGGCATTGATTTGGGTGCGAACCTGGTTCTGTCCTCCCTCGAAGGAAGTCAGCGCCTGGACCGAACCCATGCTGTTCTGATCCAGGTAAACCAGGGAATTGGTCTCGAAATCCAACACACGCGGCTGGCTGTCAAACGTGACCAGCCCCACCCGGTTTTGGGCCGGCATCTTATCCAGAAAGGCGTTGGCCGCCGTTTTGGCCTGGGTAATTTTGTCGCCCTGCATGGAGCCAGAGGTGTCAATTACCAGCAGCACGTCGGCCTGTTTCTTGACAAACTGCCAGCTCGACTGCACCGCAGCGATTACTTCCGGGCCAGGCACTTCCAGGATATTGGTCGGCTGGTTGGGATCAACGCCCAACTCAGTAGCAATGGGGTAGCCCAGCGCCACGGCAGGATTGGCCGGGCGGAAGCCGCTTTCGAGCACTTTTTTCTGCACCGTTTCGCTGCGGATATACTCGGTAAAGGTTTTGGCCGCCTGGCGCTGCTCGTCCGTGACCCAGTCGGCATGAGGGACGGCGAAGGGGTGTTCATGCCAGAAGGTGCCCTCTTTGGGGTAGAGGGCGGCCAGCTTCTCCGGCGGTTTGTATTCGGTTTTGCCCTGGTTGATGTAGATCAGATCGTTTTCTTCCAGGGCCACAAAGTCGAGGTAGGCCGGTCCCTGGGCGATATACTCTTTGAATTCTGTCGTGCGTGAGGAGTAATGGCGGATCAGCTCTTCGATGTTGCGCACACCCTGCTGTACTTTGGGGTCGTTGACCTGTTCCAGCGACAGGCGGCGAAAGTCGGGCTGGCCGCTGTTGTAGCGGGCGCTGGCATAGAACTCGGCAATCAGGGTCGAGAGCGCGGTTGAACTGACCAGCGGGTCGGTGTGGCCGTAGTAAACGGTCGTCCGGTTGCCGGGGATGTTGTAATCGGCCCAGCCGTTGGGCGAGTTCAGCACCGCCAGCAGTTCCTCCCAGCCGACCGGCTGGCCGCCATTTTTGGCCTCAATCGCTTTGAGGCGGCTCTCCCAGATAGCCATAACCACCGGAGCCAGAGCGGTCGGTGGGCTGTCGGCCAGATCAAAAACCTGGCGGCCCGTCTGAAAGTTGACCAGGGCCAGCCAGTGGCTCACTGACGGGGCAAAGAGGGTCGGCTTGGCCACATTGGCGTTGTTCGGCGCAATGATGGCGTTGATAATCCCCTGGGCCACCGTGCCCGACGAGGCCGGCTCGCCCCTGACGCAGATAGCCTTTTCACCGCCGGCCAGGGCCTGGCCGCTGACCGGGTTACGGCCTTCCGCGTAGGCCCGGTTGAATTGATTGATGGCGTCATAAATCTCTCCATCCAGGTAAAGCTGCGACTCCGGCGCGTAGAGAACCGAAATTTCGACGGCGCCAGCCGGGCACTGGGTGGCCGGGGTGGCGTTGTCGGTTGTCGCTACGCCAGCGCTGCCACCGTCGCCAAACGAGCAGGCCAGGGCGGCGATCAGGGGCAGAAGCAAGAAAAACAATTTTTTCGACATGGTCATCCTCCGTGGGGATTTTGAATTTTGGATTTCCGATTTTCGATTTATTCTTTCAATCCAAAATCTAAAATTTCTTAGGGTAAGACTCGCTCCGCTAAGTTGAGCAGGCGTTGGGCGGCAACCCCATCGGCCTTGACGCCGGGCTGGGCCGCGCTGGCCCGCTCAAGAAAGAAGTTGGTTAAAGCCGCTTGCTGGCTCTCCTCGAGCAGGAAAGCGCGAAAAGCCAGCGCCGCTTGTTGGGCGACCGGCTCGGCCCCGCTGAAGATTGCCAGCGGGTAATCCAGGTTGACATTGGGTTGGGCCGGGGAGATCAGAAAGTCGGGATTCTCGGTCAACCTGGCGCTGCGCCACGAAGCCGTGCTCAGAATACCGGCATCGCCGGCTGAAACCCGCATCGTGGCAAAATTGTCGGCAGGTCTGGCCGGAGTTTGGGCATTATCGCCAAAAGTTTCGGTCAGCCATTGGTCGGCCTGGCTGACATCACTACTGGAAATCTCCTGCTTCTTACTGTAGGCCGCGGTTGCCGAGACCAGCGCGGCCAGCCCCTCGGCGGTGTTGCCGGGCGAGGCCAAAATAAAGCGCAGACCGTTTTCGGGACTAACTGCTTTGGCGTGCAGGCCCTCCCAGGAAAGCCCGCCATACCTTTGATTAAACTCGTCCTGCTTACTTTTGAAAGCGCCCCAGGCCAGCCCGGTGCTGGCCACCGAGAGCGGATCATTAAATTGCAGTCCGCTGTCGGGGGCCATCGCCACTACAAAGGTGGCCTCGGCCAGCCAAGCCGCCGGAGGCGGGGTTGCCCCACCGGAGCGAAATTGGGCGGCGGGTACCAGCCCCTCGGCTTCGATAATTTCAACCTGGGTATTGGGGTTGCGCTGGTTAAACGCCTGGGCGGCTTGCCTGGCCCACGAACTTATCGCCGGGGCCGCGACAATCCGAATCGAGACCTTTTCGGCCAGGGCCAGGTCCAGCGTATCGGCCAGAAAGAAACGGCTGACCAGCAGGCCAATCACAATCAGGATGGCCAAACCAATAATGCCAAAGAAGAGTACTTTATTCTGCTGCATGGATAAATCCTTTGGGGATGAGGTGAAACAGTGTTAATTATAGCACAAGAGGATAGAGGATAGAAGATAGAGGATGAAGGATTGAAAGATCGGAAAGGCGGAAGATTGGAGGAATGGAGGGTTGGCCTCCATCCTTCCAATTTTCCATTCTTCCTCAATAGTCTGCTCCGGCCCTGGTCAATAAATACTCGTCGCTGATGGTGCCATCACTAAAGAGGTTGATTGAAGTGCTGGCGGTCTGGTCAAAACGCCAAAAGGTGACTTCCAGGCCGTAGTAATCGTAAACCGGATTGCGCCGATAGACCGTTCGGAGGATGAGCTGGTGTGGTAGAGGCCACACGCGGGTATCGCCGTACAACTGGCGCAGCACCACTCGCTTGACGCCGATAACGCCGCACCGGTCCAGAAAGCTGTTTAGCTCGCCGTTGTTGTGCTCGTTGATCACGCATGACACCTTGACCGGCACTTGCGCCTGCTGCACAATCTCCGCCAAATCCGGCACGCGCGGCGATCCCATCAACTTGTGATAGGTGTCTGCCTTGAAAGATGGGAACGAAATACACACCCGGTCATACTGGTTGAACACCTCCATCTTGCGCAAAGCCAACTGGCCATTGGTATGCAGCGAGTAGCGAATCTGCTCCCTCCCCCTGAGAGGGGGAGGGCTGGGGAGGGGGTCAGGGGGAGGGAGACAATTTTGGAGCCACGCCAATAAACGCGCCTCATGCCGGTAAAGTTGGGGGTCAGTTGTTGTGCCGGTGAAGACAATTTCCGTTACCTCATGCTGCCGCACCAGAGCCACAAACCGGTCCAGGTTGGGCAGGGGAAACTCGTTCAAATTATTTTTATTCAGCGCCGGGTTGAGCTGCCGCCCGATGCAGTAGGGACAGTGCAGGTTACACGGCCCGGCGAAGAGGATGTTGGCGAAATCGTACTGTTTGATCATAGTATTTTTCTCCGCCATGATGGCCGCCGACGGCCGACCGCTGTCAGAGGCTGGATTGGCGGTCGGTCGTCTGCGGTCGGTGGTCGCCGTTCTAGGCGATTAACTTAACCTCAAAACTCCGCCGTAGCTCTCGCTGCCACTGGGCCGACATGCGCTCGCCGAGGTCAATGGGACGCTGGAGCAGGTGCAGCTTGACGGCCGGGGCGTAAAAGAGAGCAATCACGCCGTTGTACACTTTTGCGCCTGCTGGGGTCAGGCTCAAGCAATCACCGCGATATTCCATCAAACCCTCAGCCAGCACAAACTCGACCTCTGCCGGAAACTGTGACTCCAGCGTCACTCCAAATTTCTCCCGGAAATGGGTCAGGTTGATCTCGCCAAAGTAGAACGAAACCGAAATCATCTTGGCCATGCTCACCGCCAATGGCATATCATACAAATCCTGGATGGGAAGCTGTCCAGTCTGAAGAGCCTGTTCATACGGGGTGATACTTTTTGGCCCAGCCCCCCGGTTATAGGCCAGGGTGTTGTGACTGAGCGACTGCGCCCCCAGGCCCAGGCCCAGGTAAGGCGTGCCCTTGACCACCCGGTTGGTCAGATAATCGCTGGTGCCCACATCGCCGGGGAGGCGGCTGTAGGTGTTTTTGCCGGGTGGGGCGGCGTAGCCGGCTTCGTGGAGCAGTTGGTTGCCCGCAACCGCCATCTCAGTTATTACTTCTTTGGAGACTTGGGCGGCCTGAGCTTGCAAGCCGGTCCCCCTGTAGCGCATGCGATACAGGGTGATGTAATCTGCCTCCAACTCGATCCCCTTCTCGACGCTGTCGCGCCAGTCTTCCACCGACTGCCCGGCAAAGCCATACATCAGATCAATGTTAAACTTCTCAAAGCCCGCCGCCCGGATGTTCCGCACTGCCTCCCGCAAGCCCTCAAAGCCCTTGTACTGCCGGCCCAATTTTTTGGCCAGGCTCAACTGGGTAACTTGCACACCCATGCTGATCCGCTCGATGCCCATCTGGCGGAAAGCCATAATTTTCTCCGGCTCGTTGGCCGCGATCAAGGGGGTCGTTTCGATGCTGATCTGCATGCCGGGTTGAAATTGAAAGGCGGCTTGCGCTGCTTCAACGACCTGGGCAATATGTTCCACCTTAGCCAGGGCCGGCGTCCCCCCGCCGATGTCGAAGCCGGTCAAGATTTTCTTTTGGGTATGGATCAGGCTCTGGTAATGGGCCAATTCGCGCAGCAGCAGCTCAAAGTAGCCGTCCTCGGAACGGGCGTTGTCCGCCGGGTTGATCACGGTGTATTCGCAGAAATTGCAGCGAGCCTGGCAAAAGGGAATATGAATGTACAGGCCCATTTCAGTAATATCCTGCCACGACGCGGCTGTAATAGCTTCAAAATCCTGGCGGCGCACCCGATAAGGCTTCATGGTCCAGTTGTGGTTGATCGGATAGGCGGTGTTGGCGATGTGGTGGTGCCGCAGCCCCGCCGCAAAAATCTCGCGCGGCGGGTAATGCTGCTGGTCAGACGGGGAAGGTTGATTCCATTTCATAGGTTGTCTCCTTATAAAATTAGTAGACCGTAGACCGTAGACAGTAGACGGGAAAATGAAACATCCTGCGACTCTGTTACCCTGCTACCTTGCCCTAATAATGACATATCCACTTTGGTGGTAACACAATGGTGTAAAAAATACACTAATAGCCTGGAAAAAATTAGCCGTTCGTCGGTTGAACGACCTAAATAGTGTATATATTACACTATATCAGAGATCGAGGAATTTGTCAAGAGGCTACTTGTGACTTCGCCTAAAATGAGTATAGTGATGCGTAAGGCGTAATGTGTCAAAAGGTTTTCCGTATCGGATTTACGCATCACGCTTTATCCATTTTAGGACTTATGCAATTGAACTGTGTTGAAGAAAAAATCACCGCAGAGACGCCGAGAACGCAGAGAAATTTTATAAAAACTCAGCGACCTCTGCGCCTCTGCGGTAAAATTTTGGCCTTAGACTTTCGAACTGCGTAACTCATACATTTATGGAGGTCAATCTTTATGCCAACCCTAATTTTGCCTTCCTACCTTATTACTACCGCCCGCGAAGCGCCCAAAAAGAACTGGGGTGTGCGGGTCATTGATGATCGGATTGACGACATAGGGCCGAACGACAATCTGGAAGCCAAATATCCCGACGACACTCTTATTGACGCCACCGACCACGTTTTAGCCCCCGGTTTTGTCAACGCCCATGTTCACCTGTACGGCGTGCTGGCTCATGGGATCCCCCTGCCCGGTGCCGATCAGACCGGCGGCGGGGGCTGGGCCTTTTTGGATGACTTCTGGTGGCCGCTGGTCGAAGATGCGCTTGACCACGAGATGATCTGCGCCGCCACCGATTGGGTCTGTGCTGAAATGGTCCGCTCCGGTATCACCAGCTTTTACGATATTTTAGAAGCGCCCTTTGCCATCCCCGGCGCGCTGCTGGCTCAAAAACAGGTCGTGGACAGGCGGGGCTTGCGCGGCACCCTCTCCTTTGAAAGTACCGAGCGGGTCAGCCCGGAAAACGGTCAAATTGGACTGCGCGAAAATGCCGACTTCGTCAATCACTGCCGGGCCGAGCGCCACCAGACCCTGGTCGAAGGGTTGATCTGTTTCCACACCACCTTTACCTGTTCCGCCGAGTTTATCAAACAGGCTTTTGCCCTCGGTGAGGAGCTGGATTGCAGCGTCCACATGCACTGCAACGAAGCGACCTTTGAGCCGGAGTATGCCCTGAAATATTTCGGCCGGCGGACCCTGGAATATTACGACGAACTGGGCGTAACCGGTCCGCGCATGCAAGCCTCGCAGTGTGTCCAGTTGTCAGAAAGAGAAATCGAGATTATCGCTGCCAGAGGCATCCGCGTGACCCACATGCCTCTAAGCAACTGCGAGGTCGGCGGCGGCATTGCCCCGGTGCCGCAGATGTTGGCCCGAGGCGTCACCCTCGGCCTGGGCAGCGACGGCTACATCAACGACTTTTTTGAGGTGATGCGCGAGGCCTTTTTGATCCACAAGGCGGGGCAGCAAAGTACTACCGTCATGCCCGCCGACGAGGTCTTTTACCTGGCCACGGAGGGCGGGGCCAGAGCGTTGGGCTGGGACAACGTGGGCCGTCTCGCTCCCGGCTACCAGGCCGACCTGCAACTGATTGACGCCGTTTTCCCCACACCGGCAGCTCCGTACAACCTGTACGACCAATTGGTGCTGTGGCGCAATCATACCCACGTGCGGGATGTCATGATTGCCGGGCAGTGGCGGGTGCGCAAGGGCGAAGTCCTCGGCGCGGATTTGGGGGCGATGCGGGCGCGGGTGCATGCGAATGCGGAGCGGATGTGGGCCAAGGTAAAGTGAGGCAATAGAAGTTTTGTGATGGCGGAAGACGCACAAAAACGGCGCGAACTTTACAAAATGAAATTTGTGGCGACCTCGCTGTTGGCCGGCGCATTCTTGATCTACGTAACGGCGCTGTTCTTTGAAGACTGGTATGCCTGGGTGGGGTTTGTGCGAGCGACGGCGGAAGCGGCGATGGTCGGCGCGATTGCCGATTGGTTTGCCGTGACCGCCCTGTTCCGCCACCCGCTGGGACTGAAAATTCCCCATACGGCGATTGTTCCCCGGCGCAAACGTGAAATTGGCGAAAAATTGGCCAGCTTTGTCCGGCAAAACTTCTTAACCGAAGAGGTCATCGCCGACAAACTGCGTTCAATGGAACTCACCAGGCGGGCGGTGGAGTGGTTAGGGCAGCCGGAAAACAGCCGCCTCGTAGCCGACCAACTTGCCGCTGGGGCGGTGGCCGCTATCCAAGTAATGAAGGATGAAGACGTCCAGGCCTTAATTGAAAAGCAGTTGGTCGCCCGGATTCGCTCCACCCAATTTGCTCCCCTGCTTGGAAACCTGCTCTCCTTTTTGACGGCGGGCAACCGCCAGCAGGAACTGCTGATGGAGCTGGTTAAATTCGGCTCGGGGTTCCTGAAGGAGAATAAAGCCGTTATTTTGGAGAAGATCAATGAGGAACTGCCCTGGTGGGCCGCAGTTTGGGGAGTGGACCGCCGCATTTACCAAACCATTATCCATTCGGTAGACACGACCTTGGCCGAAGTGAAAGCCGATCCCAAGCACCCCCTTTATCGCAATTTTGAAGCGGCTGTCAGCCGCCTGATCGAGGGACTGAAAACATCGTCAGAATTGCAGGAGCGCGAGACTACTCTTAAAGAGGAACTGTTGCAGCAGCCGGTCGTGCAGGAATTTTCGGCCTCTCTCTGGACCGACATCAAAGCCTCGCTCGTTGATCGCAGCGACAACTCTCCCCTTGAATTTAGCCAGCCGGTCCAGCAAATGCTGCTGAGATTCGGCGAGGTTTTGCAGAACGATCCGGTTTTGTATGGCAAAATAGACCACTGGCTGTGCGAGGTGGTTATTTACCTGACCAAAACTTACGGCCATGAAGTCGAAAGCCTGATTTCCAATACGATTAACAAGTGGAATCCTGAGATGATCACCGACAAAATCGAGACCGAAGTTGGGCGGGATCTTCAATTTATCCGTATCAACGGTACACTCATCGGCGGTTTGGTTGGTTTGCTTATTTACACGGTGTCATTTCTGGTCAGGCTTTGGTAAACTTTTAGGCGCCCATCCTGTGGCCGAATTGAGTCGGCACAGACTGGCAGGTTTTGCCTCATCGTCCTTCTAACCGGGCTTTGAGGGCGGCCAGAGCTTCGGTCACCTCTTTTTTGTTCTGCTTCTCGATCACGAGTTTATCGGCAGCGGCGCTTAAGGCGCTGCCAACGCCTCCCCATCCTGAGCCGGGAATTGTGTAATCAATGGTCACTCTGAGTTCTGTGCCGCCTTCAACCGCAGTCATCGTCCAGATCCAGGAGCTGGGAATGGCTCCCTGCGTGTGCATCACAAAGCGGCGCGGGCTGGATTGAGTGATCTCGGTGCTGCCCTCAAAGCTGGCCGGCCCCATCTTAAACTTCCATTTATAGCTGCAACCGGCCCCTCTCCCCTTGACATCCCACACTTCTTGTAGGCTGGGCGTCCATGCCGGAGCCTGTTCAACATCTTCGAGCGCTGATTGGATAACCTCGGGCGAAACCCCAATCACCGTTGAACCTTCTACGCGAGACATACGGACCCTCCTGGTAATATTGTACAAATTTGAATTTTTTGGTTAGGAATACCCAAAAGTTGAGTCGGGAGAACAGCACAACCCGTAAACTACCCCCATTAAATATACGGCTATGTTGCATCATTTGTCAAGACATTTTTCGAAATAGATTTGCCCGTCAATCTAATGGCGATATTACGAGGGAAAACGATTGGGGTTTCATAAGGTCAGTAAAAAGAAGTGCCCCCGGTTGATATTATCAACCGGGGGTGGGGTTAAGGAGAAGACCGATGAGAAGGAGGGAGGAAACTATTGTGCCCTTAGCATACACCAATAATTGGATTTGCAACACCCCAATTTCTGGGGGTTTTTAAAGCTTTATGTTCAGTTACTCCGTGTCTCAATCACCGATAACTTGAAATTGATTCCCCGATCAGGGTTAAACGCTCTAAACTTGGTCTGCGGACAAGCTGTGTTATAATCCAGCCACTCCATTTGCCAGCGAGGGTTGCCCTTGATCTTATATTTTCTCCAGGGCCTGACTCTAGGCCTATCGGCTACGGTAACGCCTGGACCATTTCAGGCGTTTTTGTTGCTCCAAACGTTAAGAAATGGCTGGAAGCGAACACTTCCGGCCACGTTAGCTCCTCTGGTGAGTGATGGTCCAATTATTTTCCTGGTTTTGCTGGTGCTAACCCAAACCCCGGCCTGGTTCTTAAGTATTTTGCAAATCGCCGGTGGATTTTTTGTGTTATACCTGGCTAAAGGAACCCTGGCCAGCTTGAAAACTGCTCATCTTATGCCGCAGATTTCAACGGAGGCCAGCCGGCCAGGTTTCTTCAAAGCCGTGCTCATGAACTTTTTAAGCCCCGGCCCCTACCTTTTTTGGAGCGTCATTGCCGGTCCAGTGGTGCTGGAAGGCTGGCGCCGATCGCCCTTCATGGGGTTGAGTTTTATGTTTGGCTTTTACGGCGCACTTATTGGGGGTTTTGTGGTCTTTATCATTTTGTTTGCTACGGCCAGCCAATTTGGCCCCAAAGTGAACCACAATTTGCGGCTTGTATCGGCGCTGGCTTTGCTGATTTTTGGTTTATACCAACTGTGGCTGGGCGTGTCCAGCTTGGCCGGATAAGCTGTTACCGGATTTGATTGAGCAATTTGAAAAAACAAAAATACTCCTGACATACTGTTGTCAGGAGGGGTATGGTACAGTAGCTTTACAAAATCAAATTGATCCAATCAAATCTATGGAGGCAACAAAATGATTCAACAAATGGCTTGGCTGGGGCTGGCGGTGAAGGATATAGACGCGGCGACCCAGTATTACACCGAGAAGCTGGGGCTGACGGTAGATGAAAAGGAGAGTGTGCCGCACTTTTATACCCAGTTCAGCCTGAACGGCGGGGGGGCGGTGCTGGCCCTGGTCAGCAGGGAAGATGCGAAGCAGGGATTCGACCAATCGTTTGATACGGCCCTGATCGTCGCCGACGCCGACGCAGCCTACGCCCAGCTTAAGGCCAACGGGGTTGAGTTGCTGGGCGAGCCGGTTGATGCGCCCTTCGGCCGCACCTTCCTCTTCCGCACTCCCGACGGCCACATTCTGCGGGTCTTGAAACCACCCATGTAAGCCTGCGATGCCCTTACCCTCTTGCCTCCGCTAGGAGGCAGAGGGGAGGTATTTAGAGAGGATAGGATAAAGCGATGAGACCAAAACTAAACCTGATCACCCTGGGCGTCAAAGATTTTGAGCGCTCTTTGCAGTTTTATCGGGATGGTTTAGGCTGGCCCCTTTCGAGCGCCAGCCAGGGTGATGTTGCCTTTTTCCCGCTGGGCGGAGTCGTCCTGGCCCTTTATCCACGCGACAAGCTGGCCGAAGATGCCCAGGTCAGCCCGGCAGGCAGCGGCTTTTCTGGGATTACCCTGGCCTATAATACGAAGAGCCAAGCAGAAGTAGACGAGGTGCTGCAAACTGTGGAAAATCTGGGCGCGACGATCATTAAGCGGGCTCAACCTGTTTTCTGGGGTGGCTATAATGGCTATTTCGCCGATCCGGACGGTCACTTATGGGAGGTGGCCTGGAATCCCTTCTTTGGTTTTGACGAGGCGGACAACCTGATCTTGCCCTAGTGGAGAGAAACCGATGAACCAACAAACCTACATTACGCCAGAATTGTTTACTTTTTTTCGGGAACTCAAGCAAAACAACAACCGGGAGTGGTTTGAAGCCAATAAACAACGCTATGAAAAATATGTCCGCGAGCCGCTGCTGCAGTTCATTGCCGATTTTGGGCTGCGCCTGGCCGAAATCAGTCCCCACTATGTGGCCGATGCCCGGCGTGTCGGCGGCTCGCTCTTTCGCCTTAACCGGGACATCCGTTTTTCCAAAGAAAAAACACCTTACAAAACGCACGCCGGTGTTCAGTTTCGGCATGAAGTCGGCAAGGATGTGCATGCGCCTGGTTTCTATCTCCACCTGGAGCCGGACAGCGTTTTTGTGGGTGTGGGCATGTGGCAGCCCGACGCGCCCGCGTTGGGCAGGGTTCGCCAGGCCATTGTCGAGCAGCCAGAGCGCTGGCAGCGGGCCATTGCCGACGAGGGGTTCCGCGCCACTTTTGTGCTGGGTGGGGAGTCATTGAAGAATCCGCCCAAGGGCTATGATCCCGCCCATCCCTTTGTGGAGGATTTGAAGCGCAAGGATTTTATTGCCTCGGCCACTTTTAGCGAAGCTGATGCTTGCGCGCCCGGATTTATGGATCGTTACGGTGAAATTTGCCGCCGGGCCGCGCCTTTTATGAGCTTTTTGACGATGGCGATGGGGTTGTCCTGGTAAGACGGTGGACAGGGAGAACCCTCTACTCCCTACTCCTTACTCCCTACTTCATGTTTTGCCACTATTCGACGGGCTGTTTCCGCCAGCCGCTGGCGCAGGGCTGCCGGTTCCAATACCTCCAGCTTGTCGCCCCAGCTCAGCAGCCAGCCTTCAATCTGTTCGAAGGTGCGGGGGCGATAGGTCATAATTGTTTCGCTGGCTGGCTCATCAACCCAGGTGAAATGCTGTCGCTCCTTTACCCAACGGATGATAGAGGGGTCGAAGCGCACCACCACCGTGACTGGCCCTCCCGCCAGCCTTGCCTCACCTAAAATGAATCCGCGGGGTGTAAATCGCTCTTCCCGCAGAGCCAACCCGTCAATACGATCCAGGCGGAATGCCCGCTGTCCCTGGCGCAAGCGGCAGTAGGCGGTGAGAAGCCAGATCTTATCCACAAAAGCCAGCGCTAGGGGTTCGACCTCCCGCTCGGTCACTTCGTTGGTATGCAGGGCATGGTAGCGCAAGTACACGACCCGCCGCTGCTGGATGGCCTCTTGCAGCGTCAGCAGCCTTTTGTCGTCAAAGTTGAGTGACAGCCCCGGCATGGCATAGAAATGGACAATGGCTTGCAGCGCCTCAACCTGGCGCAAGGCCAGATCGGGCAGCACCGCCCGGATCTTCTCCAGGGCTGATAGAGCTGCCGTTTGGGTGGGTCCGGTGGAAGCCAGGCCGGCCAGCATGGAGATAGCCAGGTAAAGCGAGCGGGCTTCCTCCGCCGAAAAGGAAATCGGCGGCAAATAGTACCCCTCCATCAGCCGGTAGCCCTCACCGGGCATGGCTACAATCGGCACGCCGACTTCAGACAGGGCTTGAATATCCCGGTAAACGGTACGCTCGCTGATCTCAAATTCCTGGGCAAAATCCTGCGCCCGCAGCAGTCCCCGGCTTTGAAACAACAGCAGGTAAGCCATCAGGCGGTCAACGCGGTTCAAAGACTTAACGCTCCCGACTTTTTCATTGCTACAATTCCATGGCGTGTTGCGTGTTGCGTATTCCGTTTTTACGAATACGCAACATGTTTCACGCTTCACGCCTCATGGTAGTCTGGATTATACCACACAATAAACGCCGCTTTGCCATCACACGAAGGGTCATCTACGTAGTTCTGAATAATGCCGTGAACCTTGAAACCGCGTTTCAATTGAATGCTAAGAGTTGGGTCGAAGATTTCTCCGGCAACGACTCTGGCTACGTAATCCTCTACTGGCATTTCATCCTTAAAATTGCCGTAACCTTTAAGCATCCCTCCGGCGACATGCCCGTGCAGATTCAGGCGGCGCACCAGGTCATGCCTGGCCCGGTAGAGCATGGTCGCCAAGCCCTGCCGCCGGTACTCCGGCAGCACCCCGATATCTGCCCCATAGAGCCAGTCTCCGGCCGGGTCGTGATTGCCCAGCCAGTTGTGATCTACGGCGTCTATATAGCGGTGCTCAAAGTGGTCAAAATCTACCTTAGTGCGAAAATCGGTGGAACAGGCAACGGCGAGGCCGGCTTCGTTGAGGATGGCAAACTGCCCCGCCGGGAAGCGCTTGATCTGGGCGGCATAATGGGCGGCGGTCATAATTTCCTCTTCCGACAGAGTCGGAAAGCTGGCCCGCTGGATTGCCTCCAACTGCTCCACCATGTCGAGCGTGCTGTTGACCACCCTAAAAGTTTCGGTCATTGTCGAACCTCCCTCGTTGGCGTGGGCAAAATTCTAACACAGGCGGGAGAGCCGGTCAATTGTGTTTTTACGCCTCCTTAATCAAGCCGATCCGGTAGGCGTGCAAAAGCTGCTGTAAATCGTGGATTTGCTGCTGCATCTCCCGGCCAAGGTCGGTATCTTTGACCCGAATACGGGAGTAGTTGGTCTCGACAATCTCGGTTTTGGAGTGGATGTCCCGCTCTTCTTCGATTGCCTTTTGGGTGGACTCAAATGGATCGTGGGCGGCCAGCAGCAGGCCGTAGGAGTTATAAATGAGGGTGTAGCCGGCAATACCGGTTTTACTCTGGTAGGCTTTGGCAAAACCGCCGTCAATCACAAACAGCCGCCCTCCGGCTTTGATCGGACTCTCCCCCTTCTTTACCTTAACGGGGACGTGTCCGTTAATAATGTGAGCTGTGTCCGGGTCCAGTCCAAACTCCTGCAGAATTCGCCGGGCCGTTTCCTCTTTATCCCGAAAAGCATAGTAGGGATTCATCTTTTCTTCGTGGGTTGATTTATCGGCGATGAAATAACGCTCAAAGGTGGACATCTTGTCTTTGCCAAACAGGGGTGACTGGGCTCCACTCCACAGATACCACATGGCATCCTGACCGTACTGTCGCTGCTCCAGGTCGTTGGCGAAGTAGCCCTGGCGGGCCAGCCGTTCCGCCCGATCCATAAAAGCTTTGGCAGCAAACTCCTCGCCACCGACCTTAAAGGCCATGAACGAGCCATCTTCATTCATGGCAATGCAGCCGTGGTAAAGCAAGTTGCCGTTATGGACCAGGTACAGGCTGCCGCGGGCATACAGCAAGCGAATATGTTTTTGCAGCCGTTCGCTGTGGGTAAAGGAGAGTTTCAGCCGTTCGACCACATTCTGCTCCTGCTCGGTCAATTGGTAGGGTTGGACCGGATCAATCGTCGGCAGGTGGGTGTCCTGCAGGGGGTAGATTTTGTCTTCGAGGCGGATAGTCCCTTTCGCATAATCAATTTTATCTAACAACAGGCGATCTTCCATCAAATAATGGGGCCGCCGCTTGATGATCTGGGCTTCGAGCTTAAGCTGGATGACGGTGATCGCTTTGTGCATTTGAGCCATTAGCCGCAGTTCGTTTTCGGTGTATTCTTCAGTACGCAGAGGTTTGGGCCGGAAGTGGACGCAGGGATCATTACCGTACACATCTACGGCAAAGGAAGCCAGGGGGAGCAGGTTGATCCCGTAGCCGTTTTCCAGCGTTTCAACGGTGGAGTAGCGCAGGGCATTGCGGATAACATTGGCCAGGCAGGCTTCGCTGCCCGCCGCCGCACCCATCCAGACAATGTCGTGATTGCCCCATTGAATATCCACGGCGTGGTAATCCATGAGCGCGTCCATGATGATGTGGGCGCCCGGTCCCCGGTCAAAGATGTCGCCGATAACGTGCAGCCGGTCAATGACCAGCCGCTGAAGCAGCTTGGACAGGGCGATGATAAAATCTTTGGCCCGGCTGGTCGCAATAATGGTCTGGATAATGCTCTGGTAATATTCCTGTTTATTATCTACGCTTTCCTGTTCGTGCAGCAGCTCTTCGATAATGTAGGCAAAGTCGGGCGGCAGGGCCTTGCGTACTTTGGAGCGGGTATATTTGGAGGAGACGACCCGGCACATTTTGATCAGCCGGAACAGGGTCAGCCGGTACCACTCGTCTTCATTTTCGACGGTTTTGAGGGTGAGAGGGATTTTTTGCTCCGGATAGTAGATGAGCGTGGCCAGGCTGCGCTTCTCTTTGGCCGGTAGGGCGTCGGCGAAAGTCTCCTCGATTTTACGCTTAATTGAGCCGGAGCCGTTGCGGAGCACGTGCAAAAAGGCCTCAAACTCGCCGTGAATATCGGTAACAAAATGTTCGGTGCCTTTGGGTAAATTGAGGATGGCGTTGAGATTGATAATCTCCGTGGCCGCTGCCTGGATGGTGGGATACTGCCTGGCCAGCAGTTTTAGATAGAGTAGCTCTTTTTCGGTGATCTCCATTGACCCTCCTCACCCAGACTCACCGTACCTCTAACATTTCCTTAGTATCCCACTCGAGTCGGGGCTAAGAACGGCAAGTTCTATTTTGTAGTTGGGGTCAATTCTAGCACGGGGGAAGGGGCCGGTCAATTAGACTTGGCCTAGACATCGCCTAACCAGGGCATATCGCCGGAAGGGAACGGAAGAAGGAAAAGATCTAACCTCTCTTTTTCAATTTTGACCCAGCCCCCTCAGCCGGCCAAATCTATGGCGCGGTATAGTCTGAGCCACTGGGGGTCCGAAAAGAGGTGTAGGGACGGGGGAAGAGGATCGCGCTGTTTACTCGCCAGTCGGCTGCTTGCAGGTTCTGTCTCTTTTTCTTGCGGAGAAACTGGCCCTCTCCACTTTCTGATGCCGAACTTACTAAAAAGAAGTGACATAGGACTGCTCCCTTACTCTGACTTAACCACCCTATCATTATAGTAAATATTTTTGCCGGGTAACACCCCAGAAATAGGGGATTTTTCTGGCAGATTCAGCTGAGGTTAAAGGTGAACATAAGTTTGCCCTTATTTCCTTGCCTCTTTGGTTTAGCCTTGAATTTATGCTATCATGTTAGGTAGTAGCTATGCCTCAGCCAGGTCAATCATTAAGAAATACACCTTCACTGGTCATTTCCCTGGGCAGATAAGCTGATAAAGTGCAATTGGGGGTAATTGAGGTGAAAGGTGTTGTGGCAATTAATAAAAAGAGACGGTAAGCAGTTCCCTTGGATTGCTGGAGTCACTCTGGGGCTGAGTTTGGCAGTCAGTACGATGACCCTCATCGCGCCAGCTACATCTGCCGGCAGCCCGGTCGCAAAGACCGTTCCATTGAACATCTCTCTCGCTCGGCCTCAGTCTCTCGTCGGCGCGGCCGCAATTAGAGACTGTGATGACTATTACTTTCGGGGCGACTCCGTCAATGTCGGCTCGGACGGCCTTCAGCCAGTAGCCCACGGGACTGCTCCCATTGCCGACACAGCCAAAGTAGCCAGCGCTACCCTTAACAGCAACACAGAGATTGCTCGATTCTACTCCAACCCTCCTCTGACCGACACCTGGCAACTATCTGAAGATATTACAGGCGTAATCTGGATCAGCACCAGCCGGTCCACAACCACGACTCTCAACATCCAGATGTTTGACTATAACCCTGTGTCTGGTGCTAAAGTATCTCTGGGTGACTTTCCCCTGACCCTGCTCTCCGCTGGCGAAACATCGGTTGAATTTAATATCACCCCACCGGCGACCCCTGTGGCAGCAGGCCACCGCTTGCTCTTTGTGCTGCAGGGCATAAAAGGGAGTCCACCACCCAAGGTTGATTTATCCTATGATAGCCGTACTCGAGCTTCACGCTTTACCATCTGCCGGCTTATTCAAGGGGAACCCTCCATCTCCATCGTCTACTTGCCTGTTATTTTAGCCAGGAAAGTTGGTCCGCAAACGACGCTTAAGGTTGATAGTGTCAATACGGGCGGCATCAATCCGGTCAGAATTTTGAACCCCAGCACCAATCAAGAGCTGCTGCGCTGCACGGTGGGCAATAATGTCCTCCAGGCCTGCGGCAGTTTTCCGACGCCGGCCAACGGTACCTACAAAATCACGGCGAGTACCAAAAATTGCGGCTTTCTCCAGGGTACCTTTAGCGATGCTACCCCCGGCGGGATAGTGACACGGGTGATATATTGCAACTAAGCCTGATTCTGCTTTAGCCCGATGCTCCACTATGGAAGAATTAATTGGTCAGAAATTAGGACAGTACCAAATTGAAGCCAAAATAGGCTCAGGCGGCATGGCCGCCATTTTCAAAGCCTACCAGCCCAGCCTGGAACGCTACGTGGCGATTAAAGTGCTGCCCCCGTCTCTGGCCAGCAAAAACCCTGTTTTTATCCAGCGTTTCCAGCGCGAGGCCAAGGCTGTTGCCCAGCTCCACCATCCTAATATTGTGCCTGTGTATGATTTTGGCATTGACTTGGATTACAGTTACATCGTGATGCGCTATGTTGAAGGCGCACAGACCCTGGGGCAGATCATGCCTTACTCCTTTAGCAAGGAGCGGATCATCCATCTGATTAACCAGATAGCCAGCGCCCTCACTTATGCCCACCAGCGGGGGGTGATCCACCGGGATGTCAAGCCCAGCAACATTTTATTGGATGGAGAGTGGGCGCTGTTGTCAGATTTTGGCCTGGCCCAGGTTGAGGAAGCCGCCAGCCGGCTGACCGATAGCGGCATGAGTATCGGAACCCCGGCCTACATGTCGCCGGAGCAGGCGCGGGGAGAGAGCGTTAATTACACCACCGACATCTATTCACTCGGGGTCATTACCTATGAGATGCTGACCCACACCATTCCCCATAATGCCCCGACCCCTGTCGGTATTCTCATGAAACGCATGACCCAGCCTCCTGCCTCACCTCGCCTCATTAATCCGGCCATTCCACCTAATGTCGAATATGTGGTTTTACGTTCACTGTCAGTTAACCCGCAAGACCGTTATACCACAGCAGCAGAATATGCCGCCGCTTTAGCCACAGCGCTGGCAAACGGAGCCGATCCGGCATTTCCTGCGGCCCTGTCCGATAAGAAAACAGCCGTCTTTAATGATGACCCAATTATAAAATCCGATCCTGAAAAAGACTCGCCAGCTCAAACCTGGTCCCACCGTTTGCGCCGGCCGGTCTGGCTGGTAAGTATCACCCTGGGAATTATCCTGCTGGCTCTGGCCTGGTGGGGAAGCCATATTTTTCGCCAGCCAATCCCTCATGGGACCCCACCTCAGGGTGCTGCCGCCGTGGCGGCAATCCCTACGCCAACCTATACTCCTACCCTGACGCCTGCGCCAACCTCGACCGACACGCCGCAGCCGCCGACAGCGACTCCCTCCCCTGTGGCTCTCTCTCCCACCCCGGCGCCGACAGATACCCCGGTCTTGCCCACAGTTACGCCTGTCTTTATTATAGTGACGGCTACGGCTACGGATACACCCCCCCTCGCGCCGACCCCTACCCCCGGTGTTCCGACGGCCACGTCTACCGTTGCTTCTTCTCCAACACCCAGTCTGGCCGATGTGACGTTTGTGCTGCTGAACCCGGTGTCGCTGGATGAACCGACCTATGGCCCCACCATATTCGATTGGGAGTGGCAGGGGGCAGTTCCATCGGGTTACGGCTTCGAGGTCCGGGTGTGGCGTGAGGGTGAATCCCCGGCGGGAGTCCACGATGCGGTCCTGGATAATACCCAGGGCCGGATTGAAAAAATTGGGGAAAATCGGTATCGCTTGCAGGTAGATATCAGCCAGGCGGCTGGGGTCCGGCAGCGCAGCGGTGAATATCTCTGGACGGTTGCCCTGGTCCAAATTAGCCCTAATTATACTGATTTGGGCTTGCAAGCGGAGCCAGGCCGGCTACGCTACGAGGCCGGCGGGAGCAAAGATGGCGGCGGCGGCAAAGATAGCGGCGGCGGCATCTCATAAAGTAACCTGAGTTCGGAGTTTTCTTAATCGCACCCCCTTCGACAAGCCCTTCGTTTCACTCAGGACAGGCTCAGGACGAGTTCTGCGCTACTCAGGATGCGGTCATTTGCCGAAAATCATCCTGAGTAGGCCGTTAGCCCGTATCGAAGGGTGATTTTCGGCAAAATGTCGAACTCAGGTTAAAGTAATAACCATCCAGGTGAGGTTAGGAGGTTAGTAGGAAAGGAATTGTAATCAGACTGCCGGCCTGCTAGAATAATTAAGGTTTTTTGATTCAGGAGTTTTGGTTAGGTAAAGGGGGAAGATATGGCTGATATGATGGATGTAAAGGAAGCGAGCAAGTACCGGAAGCTCAGTGAAGACAAAGTTGTCCTGCTGGTAGAAGCGGGAGAATTGGAGAGTGAGCAGCAAGATCAGGGGTGGCAGGTGACACGCGCCAGCGCGGTCGCTTATAGAGCGCGCCAGTTAGCCCAGGAGAATGCCACCCAGGGCGTTGAGGACCCGGACAGGTAGCCATGAGCGACAAACGATCCAAGAAAAGGAGCCAACCCGAAGCGGAAGAGACCAAACCGGCCGCGAGTGAGCCGGTATCGCCCGAAGCCAGGGCCAAGGCTGAACCGGCCAAGGAGGCCGTAAAGGAAGCCGTCGGCGAGATTACCACGCCGGAACAGGCCGAGCAGGTGGCCGAAACCGTACTGGACGCCGCCGCCGGTCCCACGGAGCGCGAGGTGCGTGAAGAGGCTCCCGCCAAGCCGCAGCCGGGAGAGGCGGTTCAGACCGCCGCTGCTGCTGCGCCGCCAGGGCCCGAAAAGGCATCGGCGACGCTGCTGACCGCGGCCCAGCAAGTGGCCGGCAGCACCGGCGAGACCCGCGAAGCTTTGGAGCAGGCCCTCCAGGCAGTCCTCAATCCAGAGCAGCGCGGCGAGCGCGAACCGGAGCTGGAGCAGCAGCGCTCGCTTTTGCGGGAGGCCATCCTGTCGCGGATGAAGCCTTATCAAAAAACTGACGTGCGCCTGTTCCTGGCGATCAATCACTTGCCCCATAATTGGTTGACCAACGGGATTATGACTATTTTGACCATTGCCTTTAATGGCGGTATGGCCTGGCTGGCCGGCCTCTTTGGCGCCGTGCTGTTTAATCGCCGCCGCCATCGCCGGGTGTTTTTGCAGGTCGCTCCACCGCTCTGGTTCGCCACCCTCATCGTCGAATATCCGATCAAATATTACTTCCGCCGCCGCCGGCCTTTTATTGACATCGTGCAGGCGATCACCGTGGGCCGCAAGCCGGGCAGCTATTCCTTCCCATCCGGCCACTCAGCGGCCGCCTTTGCCGGGGCCTGGCTGTTGAGCCGCCATTATCCCCTCCTGGCTCCTTTGTGGTATGTGCTGGCAGTCCTGGTGGCCTTCTCGCGGATCTATCTGGGCGTCCACTACCCCGGCGATGTGGTCACCGGCTCGCTGCTGGGCACGGTGCTGGCCGAGGCCATGCGCCGGGTCATAGATGCGGGTGACGACTGCGACTGATCCATCCGTTTTCACTTGTGAATAATGGGCAGATAAACCCCAGGTGGCGCCGGCGTGGTTGAAGGAGCAGGATCGGGCGTAGGTGAAGTTGGGGTCAGAGTGCCGGTTGGCGTATGAGTAGCGGTCGGCGTATGGGTGGGCGTGGCAGTTGGCGTGGGTGTGCCGGGCGAATCGTACTCAAAAGCGCCGATATCGCAGACGCCATTACGGACATAGCCGCGCTGGTCGGTGGTTAGTAGGGCGCTGTTTGGGTCTAAACAGCCGGACGGGTTGCCGGCATTAATCGCCAGACTGCCAGCCAGCAGAGCGTGGGTGAAGGTTTGGCCGCCGTTATTTTGCAGCGGGCCAAGCGCGGGGTCAGAGCCGGTTATGTTGCCGCTCGTATCGCCGGTGATGACACAGCCAGTCGTAACTTCAATCAAATTGTAGCCTTCACTGGTCAGGGTACCGGAACAATCGGGGGTTCCTCCACCGTTTTCAGCATTATTGGCGATAAGGCTGTTGCGAAGGGTGAGGGTGCCGTTCGAACTCACCGAGACCCCGCCACCGTCGCCCCCGCTGCCGCTATTCACCGAGCCTGTGTTGTTGGCGATGGTCACACTATACAGGTGAGTTTCATTATCGGTGTGGATGCCACCGCCATGTACATCGGCCTTGTTGCCGCTAACGGTGCTGTTGATCAGGGTCAGTACCCCCTCAGAAGCGCTGCGCAGCCCGCCGCCGCTCGAGCCGGTGATACTACCGCTGGCGGTGTTGGCGGAGACAAAACTATTGATCAGCGTGGCCGAGTTCTGGGTGAGATACAAGCCGCCGCCAGTTTGGGCAGTGTTGTTGGTGATCCGGCTGTTGAGGATTGTCACCCCATTCGACGCCCCATCGGCTTCAACCAGCAGACCGCCACCCTGCCGGGCGGTGTTGTTGGTGATCCGGGTATCAATGAGAGTCAACGTGCCCCCTACAAGCCAGATGCCGCCGCCAAGCTCAAGGGGGCCGGGGTTGCCGCCCATAAGGGTTACCCCGGAGATCTGCACCGTAATTGAGATGCCAGCAATATGAAAGACCCGATCCAGACCATTGGCGTCAATGGTGGTATTGGCTCGACCTGCGCCGGCGATGCTCAAGCTGGATTTGAGGTCTAAATCGCCGGTCAGGGCGTCATTCTCATTGAGACCGGCTAGAGTCAGTTCATAAGACCCTGCCGGCAGAATGATGGTGTCGGTTCCAGTCGGGCTGCCCGCCGGGCAGGCATCCACCACCTGGTTCAAATTGGCAGCACGAATGGCCTCACGCAGCGAACAGTCGCCATCGTTGTTGACTTCATCGGCAGTGGTATTAACGGTAATAGTGGCTGCCTGGGCAAGGGGGACAAACACGGCTATCACAGCCAGCAGCACCAACCCCAAAACAGGCCAGCGCTTTTTTTGCGTAGAAATCCGATTTACGTTTGAAAGTGACATGATCCCTCCACACTTTAATGAATTTCAGAGATGTTTAAGCTTTCATTTCCCAAATCCGAACGGTTGTTGCCCTAACTGGCCGGCTCGGTGGGCGGCAGCGGAACGGCTGTAGTTAAACCCGGCTGATGATGCTTGAACAAAATGGAGCATTATCGCGCCGTATTTTTCTGGCCGATCATCAATTCGTTAGTCTATGGGGTGGCGGGTTATGGCGAGAGAGGAAGGAGTGGTGTGTTTTTTACGATGCCACTATAGTGGAAAAGACGGGGAGGGTACAGGTAAATTGCCTCCCCATTTCCTGACTCTTTGGGGAGGTTAGCGGAGGATTTCAGACGATCATTTTTTTGGAAGTCTGAATAGGGTGGAGCAATTAGCCCAGAACGCTAAAGGCGGGTGTTTGGGCTAGATGGCCTTTAGAGAGAGGCTGAACGGGTAAAGGCTCAGGCGGCTAACGGTCAGGCACTCAGCCCCCTGGTTGGGCCGCTTTTTTTCTTGCTGGGATTTTTATATTGCTCTAAAAGCCAGTGAAAAGCTTACATATTCAAAGCCGTCATCGCTTTATTACATTCTTCCTGCTTAAGGTGGAGGACGACGCCGTAACCTCCATTTATATCGGCAATACCCATAGATTCGTCCACTTGAATACCTGCCTGAGATAACTTCTGGTAGATATCAGCAAGAGCTCCCGATTTTTCATCGCCCTTAATTAAAAGGGCAGAGTAAGGACCATCCCATTTCAATCCTGCCTTTACAGCGCCGTCAGCCATCTTCACGCTGTCCATAGGAAAGAGAGAGAACTGTGTCCGCCTGGGTCCCAGGGGAACTGCTTTAAAAGCGTGGAAGCTAACACCGGCGCCGGCAATTATGGAAAGTAATCTAGAGCCGTCAACCATATGATCATTGACTATTATGTTGTAGTATTCAACTTGCTTTATATCGAGGGCCATGAATACTCCTTTTAGAAATTGAAAGGTTGTTTGCTAATTAATATCAAACTAACGCTTTTTAGCCGCCCAACGCCCTCCGCTTCACCCGCCTGCGGGTCGGCAAGATGAGCGACAATTCAAGATGGCTTTGCTGGCAAAGTCAGGTGGCAAACCCGACTGGTAGCAGGTCGGCGTGGAAGCGGTGGTTAGGCGGCATTTATGCTCATATATGATCTTTTCTGTCATCGAGTAACAACTTCACTTTTGTTATCTTTTTCTCTACCAAATTACAGTCACTACAAAAGTAATAATAGCGGCAAATCCTTTTAAGAATCCATAGCCTATTTTTCCACCCGTTTTTTATTTCTAGATTTTTCATAGGCTTCTTCTTGCAATCTCCATTGAGCCGCAGGGTCAATATCTTGGGGATAAGTTTTGCGAATTGGGTAAGATTGTGCCTTTTCAAGCTCTTTTTTACTCATCCAACCATGCTTCTTCGCCACACGTTTGGCCCAATTCTCAAGCCCTGTTTGGGTTTGAGTCTCTTCCTCCCATCTCTTAATCCCCATTTGGCGTACTTCCTCAAACATCCCGCTTAGTACATGTTCATAATTCTCCATAAGCCAGTGTAACCAATCTGGCAATAGCCAATTCGGTGTCCATAAACCGAGAATTACAGCAACAAAACCCAAAAAGAGTAAAGGAATTGTCAAAGGATCCTTGTATTCCGGAAAAATTATCATTACTCCAATGGTAATAAAACCTAACCCCGTAGGAATAGCTATCAAAAACGAACCCACTGGGGCCAAAACGGGAAAACTGCCTCCTAAAAAAAGGTGTCGCCATTTCCCCATGCGTACCATTATACCCAAATAAATAGCAAAAAAGCCAAATGAAAAAATGCCTAACATTAACAGAAACTTTTCAGTAATCATTATCTCCTTATACACTCAACAGGATTACTTTTTGGCAAGATATATTGGCAGACCAGCCGCCTAACTATTAATTGAGTAGAAAAGGTATATACGCATCTATATCTATATACTTTTGCGGAATGGCATCTATATGTAGATGCCTATATGCTTTTTCCTCCTAACACACTACCCGGCGGTCTTAGTTGAAAAGTATGGTAATTTTTGGAGCGGGTCTGGTGCAGGCCGGCTACCCTATTATAATCGAATTGGGGCCGTCTGAACAGAGAGTGAGGCAAAAATTAAGGTAAAGAGAGGATTTGGGCCGGGGAAAAGACGGCCGGAGAAATAAGCTGGAACGCGGACGTCCTGAGTGATAATCAGGGCCGGCATAGTGGAACCGGCCAGTGATGACCTTTCTCGGTGGCTGAACCAGAATTAGCCAAAATACGGAAGTACTTGGCCGGCCAGAAGCTCCAGCGAGTCCAGGTCGTCGAGGTCATTGTGTTGGAGCATAAAGCGGCGTACCCCAGCCTCTTCAAAGGCTTTGAGCTGGTCAAGCAGTTGCTGCGGGCTGCCGCCGAGAAAGCCTCTGGCCTGCCACTCGGCGTAGGTCCGGGGGAGGTCTGAGAACATGGCTTGATGAGCCTCAAGGCGTTTTTGGACCGTGGCCTCGTCCTGACCGATAATGAAAGGAATCATCACGGAGCGGCGCAGGGCAGCCGGGTCGCGCCCCAGAGCCAGACAATGTTGGTCCAGTTGACCCGATTTCTGGCGGAAAATATCCAGTCCAACGTAGGAGCAGTTCCACTCAGCCGCATGCTTGGCGACAATTTGCAGGGTTTTTTCACCCTTGCCGCCCATGATGATCGGAGGCAAGAGCTGGGCTGGCAGAGGAAACGTTTCCGCGGCCTGCAAACGGTAGTGCCGGCCGGCAAAGCTGACGGGCTGGCCTGACCACAGCAACTTAATCACCTGCGTGCCCTCGTCCAGCATCTCCAGGCGGGTGCGATACGGCGGAAAATCCAGGCCGAACATGCGGTGCTCGCCTTCATACCAGCCCGCGCCCAGTCCCAGGTCAAGCCGGCCGCCGGAAAGGACATCTACCGCAGCCGCCATCTTGGCCAGCAGCGCCGGCTGGCGAAAGGTCATCGAACAGACCATCGGCCCGAAGCGGATGCGCTGTGTCTTCATTGCCAGCGCCGTCAGCGAGGGCCACAGGGCCAGCGAGGCGCGTTGTGACTCGCCGCTCAACGCAGTCAGATGGTCCGAACGAAAGAGGGACTCAAAACCCAGCGTTTCAACGGCCTCGGCCAGCCGGAAGAGCCGCTCCCAGGTCAGGTCCTCCTGGCCTTCGATCATAATCCCGATGGTCGCCATTGAGCTTCTCCCCGAAAGTAGTTTTACGGAGGGCAAAAGCTAAACTTTTGCCCTCCGTATTTCATTTTTACTTCTCTTGCAAGGCCGTCCACACCCGCTCTGGAGTCAAGGGAATGCGGCGCAGACGCGCCCCGGTCGCATTGAAAACGGCACTGGCCAGGGCCGGAGCAACGCCGTCCTTGGGGATTTCGGCCACCGCCTTGGCCCCGAACGGGCCGCTGGGCTCGATGGTCTGCACCAAAACGACTTCTACCTCCGGCATTTCGTCGGCCCGGTAAATTTTGTAAGGGCCAAGGGCCGGGTTGACCATCCGCCCGTTTTCATCGTAAACCATTTCCTCGCAGTGGCCGTAGCCCAACGCCTGGGTCATGCCCCCTTCTACCTGGCCGCTGGCGGTGATCGGATTGATGGCCATGCCGCAATCTACCGCCATGACCAGCTTTTTGACCGTCACCTGCCCGGTTTCGATGTCTACCTCGACTTCGGCAAATTGGCCGGCAAACGGCGGCGGAGAGTCAGGCGACACGTAGGAAGCCGTGGCCATAATCTGCCGCTGCTGGTCCTGGTGCAGTGAATGGAGAGCAACCTCACCCAGCGAAACCGAGCGCCCATCCGGGGCTTGGGCTTGCCGGTCACGCAGGGTGACGCCGCTCCAGTCGTCCAATCCCAGCATCAGCCCGACCCGCTCTT
Source organism: Anaerolineales bacterium (assembly GCA_015075185.1). Taxonomy (GTDB): domain Bacteria; phylum Chloroflexota; class Anaerolineae; order 4572-78; family J111; genus DSQQ01. The sequence goes on from JABTUW010000002.1 coordinate 1,459,286, forward strand.
TGATCTGCTCCCGCACTTGTTCGGCTGCTTTTTTGACTGCCGAGCCTGAGATATAGGTGGTGCTGGAAGCGTACGCGCCGGTGTCGAAGGGAGTCATATCCGTATCGCTGGAGTAGATGATAATATCCTCGGTGCGGACGCCCAACACTTCGGCGGCAATTTGGGCCAGGACGGTATCAGAGCCGGTGCCGAGGTCGGTTGCGCCGACCAGAACGTTGAAGGAGCCGTCGTCGTTGATCTTGATGCTGGCCCCGCCCATATCCAGGCCGGGAATAGCCGTACCGTGCATACAAACCGCCATCCCCAGGCCCCGGCGCAGGTGTGGCTTGCCGGGGACCATATTCCAGCCCGGCTCGTAGCGGCGATTCCAGTTGATGGCTTGCATGCCCTGGGCCATACACTCATTCAGGCCGCTGGTCCGAATGACCGGAATTGAGGAAACGTCGGCCTCACCTTCACCCAGTTGGGGGGCAATATCCATCGTATCGCCCACCTCGACCCAGTTCTTGCGTTTGAACTCGACGACATCCATGCCGATGGCAGCGGCGATCTCCTCCATGTGGCTTTCCAGGGCAAAGAGGGCCTGCGGCGCGCCGTAGCCGCGATACGCGCCGGGGACCGGGATGTTGGTGTAAGCCACCTTGCACTCAAACTTTTTGTGAGCGCAGCGGTAAGTGCTCAGGCCGCGCAGGCCGGTGACGGTCTGCACCGTCAAGCCGTGGGTGGCGTAGGGGCCGGTGTTGCCGATGACCGTCATCTCCTGGGCCACCAGCGTGCCGTCGTTTTTGATCCCGCTTCTGTACCTGATGGTCTGGGGATGCCGGGTGCGGCTGGACATGAACTCCTCGGCCCGGGTCAGCTCCAGCCGGACCGGTTTGCCGGTGGCAAGGGTCAAATGGCCGACAATATCCTCGATCAACATTTCCTGCTTGGCCCCAAAACCGCCGCCGATACGCGGCTTGATGACCCGGATGCGCTTGACCGGCAGCCCCAGCAGCGGGGCGACCATGCGCCGCACGTGGAACGGCACCTGGGTCGAGGTGCGGATGACCAGCCGCTCGTCCGGGTCCCAATAGCTGATGGCGATGTGCGGCTCGATGGGGCACTGCTGCACTTGGTGGACGTAATAGTGGTGCTCAAAAACTTGATCCGACTCGGCCAAGCCCTGCTCGACGTCCCCGACCTCGGCGTGAATATGGTGGCTGATATTGTGGCCGGCATCGTAAGCGCCTTCCATATCCGGCTCGTCGTGGATAACCGGCGCGCCTTCTTTAATGGCCTCGTTCTCGTCAAAGACGGCCGGCAGCACCTCGTAGCTCACTTTGATGCGCTTGACGGCTTCCTCGGCAATTTCCAATGACTCGGCGGCGACGGCGGCTACCCGGTCCCCTACGTGGCGAACTTTGTTGTCAAAGCTGACCTGGTCGTAGGGCTTGGGATTGGGGTAAGATTGGCCGCCGGAAGCGTAGCGGACACGGGCCACGTTTTTGTAATGTAGCACGGCATGTACACCCGGTAGAGTGCGAGCTTCGCTGTCGTCAATATCCAGAATGCGGGCGTGGGCGTGGGGGCTGGTCAACAGCCTGGCGTAGAGCATACCGCGCATCTCAAAATCGTCCACAAAGGCGGGATTGCCTTTGACCAGTTTAACGGCATCCACTTTGGTTTCCGATTTGCCCACCACCTTTAAATCGGGCGCTTCCGGGGCGACCACGAACTTGGGCAGGGTAATCCGCTGCGTGCCGACCCCACCAGCCTGGGGGCCACTGCCGCCGCTCATCTCAGGGCCAATGTCTTCTCCACTGCTTCCCTGCTCCTCTGCCCCTCCACTAAAGAAGTCTCCAAAGTCGTGGCCCGGCAGAATGATCGGCGTGACGACATTGGGTTCCACGGTCGTCGGCTCTTCGCCGCGCAGGATGGCCGCCGCTTCCAGCACGGCCTGGACGGGCTTCACATAGCCGGTCTCCCGGTCGAGGATGCCGGAGAGGGCGTCGCGCACCTCGGCCTCGGTTGGATCAGGATTTTTCTCCAGCAAAGCTTTAGCTGCCAGGATCATGGCCGGGGTGGAGTAGCCGGACTGAATGGCCCCGGTGCGGACGAACGCCTGCTGAATTGGATGCAGGTTCAATCCCTGCGACAGCCCCTCCACCGTCTCGATGGTATGGCCGTCGGCCTGGGCGGCCAGCATGACGTCGGTATTAACCAGGCGGCCGTCCAGCAGCACCGCCGAAGCGCCGGTCTCGCCGGTATGGCTGCCAAAGCGGACGCTCTGATAGCCCTCTCGCCGCAGCACCCGTAGTAAGGTGTCGCCCGGCGCGCAGGTAAAGCTCTTTTTTACACCGTTGATGGTTACGTTGATTTCCATAAATTTCTCCTCGAAAACAGTGGTCAGTAGTCAGATGCCAGTAGTCAGATAAGTTCTGCAATCCTGCGACTCTGTTACTCTGCTACCCTTTTTATTAATTTAGCTACTAACTTCGTTGATGACCCGTTGGGCCAGGGTAGCGGCCACCTGGCGGCGGTAGGCGCTGGAACCGCGAAAATCGCCGGGCGGATTGATGGCATTTTTGACATTATTGGGATCAACCAGGACCGGCGTTTGCGCTACGCCACACAGGGCCAGATAGAGTGTTCCACTGGGAGCGAGGCGGGCGGTAGCGGCCACAATCGGCTGGTCGGCGGGGGTGCGGCCCACGCGGGCGCTGGCCGTTTTGCCGGTTGTGGCCAGGGAAACCGCAGTGACAAGGCCGCCAGCCAGGGCAGTGGATACGTCGCGCAGGAAATCTGCCAGGGACAGGCGTTTGGTTCCCTGCTTGGATTGGATTTGCACTTCCGCCTCAAAGACGAGCAGTGCTGCCAGCAGTTCACTCTCTCTGCTCGCTCCGGCGACGACCCCGCCGATGGTAGCAGCATGGCGGAAAGTATTGGGACCTTCACGGTGAGCGGCCTCACGCAGCAAAGCCGGGGCCTGGCTGTCTTCGACAAGGGTTTGCAGACGAACCATCGCTCCCAGGGTGAGGCGGTCGCCGCTGTAATTTACCTCGGTCAGCCCGAGTGCTTGCAAATCAACGACTTCATCTACCAGTTCATTCAGGTGGGCCGTAATATAGGTGCCGCCGCCCACAACGGCAGTATTGACGCCGGAGCGTGAGAGCAAGCTCAACGCGTCGTCCAGATTCACCGGACGATGGTATGCCTTAATATTGGGCATGGTTGGAGATCCTTCCTAAAGAAAATTATGATTTAGTAGCAAAATAACAGGATTCGTAGTGCGTGTTGTGCATTCCGTTAAGATTAAGCACCACGTAATACCAGTGTATTACACCATCAATGCAAAGGGCCGCTCGACCAACTGTTTGATGCGCTGCAAAAATCTGGCGGCGGGTGCGCCGTCAATGGCGCGGTGGTCGAAGCTGAGGCTGAGGGCCATCATCTGGCGGATGACCACCTCGTTCTGGTGGACGACGGGTTTGGCCACGATCCGCCCGACCCCCAAAATGGCTAATTGAGGTGGATTGATGATCGGGGTGAAGCCGTCAACTTCAAACGCGCCCAGGTTAGTCAGGGTGAAGGTGCCCCCGGCCAGGTCGTCAGGACGCAATTGGCCGCTAGTTGCCCGTTCGATCAACACAGCATAGCCCTGCTGAATCGCGGTTAAACTCAAGGTGTCCACCCGGGCCAGCACCGGGGTCGTCAAACCGCGTTCGGTGTCAACAGCCAGGGCGATATTGATCTCCGGCTGCAAGCGAATCCCCTTGGCCGCCTGGTCAAAGACCGCATTGAACTGGGGCTGCTCGCGTAATGTTTTAGCGCAAATGGCGGCCAGCAGGGTATTGTAGCCAATCTTCTGCTCCGGGGGTAATTCGGCGTTGAGCTGTGTTCTGGCTTCAACCAGGTAGGTCGCCTCTGCCTCGGTGAAGAGCGTGACATGCGGCGCGGTAAAAGCACTTTGACTCAGACGCTCGGCAATTACCTGGCGGGTTGCACTCAATGGGATTAATTCGCCTGGTAGAGCCGGTGAAACGGTTTGGGAGGCCCGGACTACATCCTCTTTGGTGATGCGGCCGGAGTTTGCGCCAGCAGCTACCGCAGCCGGGTCAAGCTGCTGTTCCGCCGCCATGCGCCGGGCGACAGGAGTCAGCTTGGGCGCAGACGTTTCTTTAGTTTGGCCGGCCCACCACCGCTCAACATCAGTCAGTTGAATCCGCCCGTCGGGGCCGCTGCCCTGAAGTTGGCGCAAGTCCACGTGCAGTTCATGAGCGCGGGCTTTGGCCCGAGGAGTCGCGGGCAGGCGATGAGCCTGGTTTTCGACAGAAAGAGGCGTGCTGAGGGGGGGAACGGCTGGTTTTTGAAGTGCAGGCGCAGCAGAGATTACAGTGACAGGTTGGCTTCGCGCTCCCACAACGCATACAGGCGTGCCACAGGGCACCGTTTGGCCGGCTGCGACCAAAATTTCACTCAATATTCCGGCGGTGGGGGACTCAAACTCCAGCGCTGACTTTTCGCTTTCAAATTCAAACAAAATCTCCCCTGGCTCAACCGGGTCGCCTTCGGCTTTGCGCCAGCGGGTCAGGGTTCCCTCGGTCATGGTCAGGCCCAGTTTTGGCATGATAATCTGCATTGATTCATCCCGATCTATGTCTAGAGTTAACCGGCTGTGGAAAAGCGCGCCGGGGCATGATAATCAAAGATACAGATTAAGTCAATTAAAAAGAGCTGACAGGTTTTTAAAACCTTCCAACTCTGCCAAAAATTTGAGACATACCCCGGCATTGACACCTGTTGGCGGATGCGTATAATAGGGGGAGTTGCTGCAAGTAACAGGTTGCAAGCGGCCAAAAGGCTATTGCAACCGGTAATTTATAACCTGCAACCTGCGAAACCTATAAATTTCAATGAGGAAGGGAACATGCTATGAATGAAGGTCTTATCATCACACTGCTCATCGTCAATATCGCTCTGAGTGCTGCTGCCCTGTTGGGTGTTTTTGTCGCCCTCGGCATGATGAGTCGAGGCAAAGGGGAGTAATTTACTTTGTTTTTGAAACACTGAAAGGGTTGCCGGGGGGCAGCCCTTTTTGTTTTGGGCTGACTGCTCTGTTGGGTAGTGGTTAAATTGCAGGTGATGGTTAGGGACTCCATCACTTACTTTGCGGCCACAACCCTCTGTTGAAGCTTGTGCCAGGCCCAATTTCTATGTAAAATAGTATTATGTAGAAATTTCCCTCCAGGATAAAAGCTATGGACCTAAAGATCAAAGATGTGCGGGCAGAGATGCCAAATTACGCAAATTATAAGGACTGGCAGCGCCCCGGCCCGATTCTGGGCATTGCCGTTCATCACTCCGCCACGGCTGATCGAACAACCGGTGCGCCGATTGGCAATGCCCACACCTTCTTTGATTATCACGTAAATCAGCGGGGTTGGGCGCACGGCGGCTACAATTATGTCATCACCGGCAGTGGTGACATTGAATATGCCCTGGACGAAAAAATCGCCGCCTACCACGCCGGTTTTGCCGACCCGGATAATTCCGAAGGTTTGGAACAGGGCCAATATTGGAATAACCACTACCTGGCCGTCTGTCTGGCCGGCTGGTTTAGCCAGGGACGAACCTACCGCGACGACGCCGGACGTACTCAGCCCATCCCCAACAATTTCACCGGCCCCAGCCCGGCCCAAATGGAATCGCTGCTGGCTTTGCTGCAGCAGCTACGGAAAAAGTATAACCTTCCGGTTGAGAACGTGCGGGGCCACCGCGAGCTGGCCGGCAACGCAACCACCTGCCCCGGTCCCAATCTTGACCCGGCCCAAATTCGGGTGGCGCTTCGAGCTGCTGACGAGGCTGAACCGCGGCCCCAGCTTGAGCCTGATATCCCTTCTAGTGTAGCTCCTGGGGAGCATGTCCTCTTGTTGCCTGACACCGATAAATACTTCAACGCGGCGATGGCCTATATCTGGAAATTTCAGCCTGACGTCAGCTTTGCGGTTGACGAAGCGCGCGGGCGCTGGCCCTATGTGACGGTGGTAGGTAATCCTGAAGCGATTAGCGATGACCAATTGGCCCGGCTGCGCGTCGGCGGGGCTAAACTGGTCCAGCGCATTGCCGGTGACCCAACTGCCGCCCAGACAACACTGGATAAATTGGCTGAAACTGGCCTGCGCTTTTTAACCAAACCCGACCAACCTGCACCTCCACCGGGATCGTGGCGGAGCTATACGGTTCAACCGGGCGATACTCTGTCGTTGATTGCCCGCCAATTGTACGGAGACGCCCAATTATGGCCGATTATCTTTGAAGCTAACCAGGATATTCTAAGCGACCCCAGCCGCCTGCGTCCCGGACAAGTCCTAAAAATTCCACCCAAACCATAATAGGAAGTAGGTAGTAAGGAGTAAGGAATAAGAACTTTTCTTCCCTCCCCTACTCCCTACTCCCTACTCCTTACTCCCTACACTATGGCAAAACGCAGATCACAACTCTTAGAAATACTCTATTCCAAAGGGCCGGCAGCGGCGGTTATGAAAGCGGTCAAAGACCGTGACCGGGGACTGGCCAGCAACTTGCGCTATCCGTTCCTGGCAATTGTCGGCCAGTCGGAGATGAAGATGGCGCTGATTCTGGCCCTCATCAACCGGGCCATGGGCGGCGTCTTGCTGATTGGCGCGCGAGGCACCGCCAAAACTACGGCAGTACGCGGCCTGGTTGATTTGATGCCGGTCGTCGAGCGCAGCACGTGTGAATACGGCTGTGAGCCGGAGGATCTGTATCGTTATGGTATAGATGGAGTGTGCAGCGAGTGCGCCCAAAAACTGGGCATGGGTGACCCGATTACCACCTCCGAATTGATGCGGTTGGTCGAGCTGCCGCTCAATGCCCGCCTGGATGACGTGGTCGGCGGCATCAGCGAGCGGGTTGCCTTGGAACAGCAGCGGGTTTTGTTGGAGCGGGGCATTTTGTCACAGGCCGATCAAAACCTGCTCTACATTGACGAAGTCAATCTGTTGGACGACATGATTATTGACGCGATTCTGGATGCTGCCGCCCAGGGCCAGTACACCGTTCGCCGGGGACCGCTAGCCGCCACCTATCGCTCGCGTTTGACCCTGGTCGGTTCAATGAATCCAGAGGAGGGTAATCTGCGCCCCCAAATTCAAGATCGTTTCGGCTTGCGGGTGTTGGTGCGGGGGGCCAGTGATGTCGCAGAGCGATTGGAAATCTATCATCGGGCCAAAGCCTATAAGGAAAAACCTTACAAATTTGTGCTGGATTGGGCAGCGGAAACCGATGCGGCGGCCTTTGAAGTGGTCGAGGCCCGCAAGCGGCTGCCTCAGGTGGTCTTTGGCGAAGGAGTGGAAGCTGAAGGTCTGCGCTGGATTGAGCAGCTAAAAATTGACAGCCACCGCGCCGAGATGACCTTATTGGAAGCAGCGCGGGCCCTGGCCGCCGCCGACGACCGCCTGGAAGTGACCCTGGATGACCTGCGGCTGGTCGCCCCTTTGGCGCTGCGCCAGCGCCAAACCGACTTTGCCGGCAAATATTTTGCCGCTCAACAGGAGGAAGATACCAAAATCCAGGCCGTGATCAAAGGCAGCAAGAAGAGAAGCAGCCCCAGGACGCGCGTCAGGTCCTCCCCTTCGACCAAGGAAACAGCTTCACTTAATGGCCAAAGCGTCCAGAATGAAACGTCTGCTGAAGCGGCAGCCTCGCCTAAAACAGAAGCGTAATTAACAAGTTCGACGTTTTATACAAAATAGACAGGATTTACAGGATTAACAAGATTTTTGAGCTTTTTCATCCTGTAAATCTTGCCGTAGGTCCTGTCGAGAAAGTAAAAACTCCTAACTGAGGTTAATCAGGATCAACATCTCTCTAGAAGCGGGGTGCAGAATTTAATTGAAACGGCGTGCTTTGTTTTTGTCCGCCAGGCTGAGGCCAATCAGGCGGTATTCGGGCAAAAGTTGTTCTAAAATCGAGAAGTCGGAGATGACGGAGGAAGGGAGGGAGGTGGAGGACGGTCGTGCGGTGCGATCGAAGATCAAGCGCCAGGTGTTGGCCATAATATGATCGCGATCACTGCTCATAATCCCGTCATAACTATTCATGACTTAGCTCCTTCTACGAGCCAACTATATCACAAGTACTGAAGCTCTTCTTGATGGGTTGGTAACGAATACCGTGTCTTTAACCGTCTGGTAACCGTCGCTTTGCTAACTGCTGGTGGGGCTTGCTCTAACAAGGACAGTATCTCAGGACTTTAGTATACCTCAGTTTTGTTTATTTGGTGGTTACAGTCTGGTTACAAAATGATGGTCTTATGCTCCCCCAAAGTCATATAACTTACACCCTGGCCGCCTGTGATTTACTTAAAGAGCGAGTTCCGGCCTTGCAGAAAATTGACTATCGCCTGCTGGCTGTGGCCGCCACAGGGCCGGATTTAATTGACAAACCTCTTGCGGCGCTCTACTTTTACCGGCGCTACCGGGCCGCCGTATTGTTTGCCCATACGCTGCTGGTTCATCTGGCAGTGTTGGGGATAGCTCTCTGGCGGAGGCCGGCCGGGTGGCCCTACCTGCTGGCCTTTAATGGGCATGCCCTGCTGGACCGGCTCTGGCTGTTTCACGATACCTGGTACTGGCCTTTCCGTGGCTGGCGTTTCCACGTGTGGCGCAAAACCGGCAGCGAGCAGGCCGATATGGGCCTGGCTTACTGGTACGCCTTCACCCGCCGGCCCGAATTGTGGATTTGGGAAGTCGGGGGGATTTTAGCCGGGCTGTGGTTCATTTTTCGCCACCGTTTGTATCGTTTGGACCGGCTGTGGTATTTGCTGAGCACCGGGCGCTTGCCTTAGGAGTTTTTACTTGCTCCTACGTTTTACATCAGTTTCATTGACCATTGGGAGACAGTGAGATACAATGCCTGCATGAAGGTCAGAGATATTATCAAGATACTTGAAACTGATGGCTGGTATCTGGTCAGCACTGAGGGCAGCCACCGCCAATTCAAACACTCGACCAAAAAAGGTAGAGTCACTGTATCAGGTAAGCCAGGTGACGATGTGCGAAAAGGAACTTTAAACAGCATCCTCAAACAAGCCAGGTTGAAAGATAGCGATATAGAGAAAGGATAGACTCTGGGAAAAATGGAAAGGTATTTGATTGTGATCGAAAAAAGCGAAACGGGGTTTTCGTCCTATTCGCCTGATGTTTTGGGGTGTATCGCTACAGGCAAAACGCTCGATCAGACGATAGCCAATATGAAAGCGGCGCTTGCGTTTCATCTACGTGGATTGCTAGAGGATGGTGAAGAAATCCCGAAGCCTCGCGGGGTTCAATCTTACGTTGACGCAGAAAGTGAGTCAGCAGGGGAAGATTATTTTATTACCCATATTGCTGTCAAAGGTGTACTCCCCGAAAGTGTCTTGGCCTAAAAATAAAATTGGGCAGGTAAAGTCTTAAACCAAATTAGTCAGCCCTTACCATCGTTCCTATATCACTCAAGCGGTAGAATCAAACAGGGGGTGGATTATTTTCCACCCCCTGTTTCGCTGCCTGAGCTATTACAAATTCTGAATAATCGCGTCGGCAAATTCGCTGGTTTTGACCTCGGTTGCGCCTTCCATCTGCCGGGCGAAATCGTAAGTGACCACTTTCTGCAAGACCGTTTTCTCAAAAGCCCGGTGAATTAAGCCTGACGCTTCGCGCCAGCCAATGTAATCGAGCATCATGCAGCCGGAGAAGAGCAGGCTGCCGGGGTTGACCTTGTCCTGGTTGGTGTATTTGGGCGCAGTGCCGTGGGTAGCTTCAAAGAGGGCCACAAAGTCGGCAATGTTAGCGCCGGGGGCAATCCCCAACCCCCCGACTTCGGCGGCCAGGGCATCGCTGAGGTAATCGCCGTTCAGGTTGGGGGCGGCCAGCACGCCAAACTCTTGCGGGCGCAGCAGCGCCAGTTGGAACATGATGTCGGCAATGCGGTCCTTGATGACAATTTTGCCTTTGGGCTGCTTGCCGTTGTACTGGCTCCACAACTCGTCCTCGGTGATGGTCACATCGCCAAACTCTTCTTTGGCAACCTCGTAACCCCACTTGCGGAAAGCGCCCTCGGTGAATTTTTGGATGTTGCCCTTGTGAACGAGGGTAACGCTGTCGAAGCCTTCATTCAAGGCATGCTGAATCGCCTTGCGCACCAGACGCTTGCTGCCAAAGGCGCTGATCGGCTTAACGCCCAGGCCGGCCCCTTCAAAGAAAGTGGCCCCCATCTCTTCGCGTAAAAACTTGGCCAGCTTCTCGTTTTCCGGCGTGCCGGCTTCATACTCGATACCCACGTAAACGTCTTCAGTGTTTTCCCGAAAGATGACGATATTCACATCTTCGGGATGCTTAACCGGGCTGGGTACGCCCTGGTACCAGCGGATGGGACGGACGCAGGCGTACAGGTCGAGCACCTGGCGCAAGGTCACGTTCAAGCTGCGGAAGCCCCCGCCGATCGGGGTGGTCAGCGGCCCTTTGATGCCGACAATGAATTCGCGCAGCGCGTCAAATGTTTCTTCCGGCATATAGTTGCCACTGTAAAGCCGGCTCGCTTTTTCGCCGGCATAGATTTCCATCCAGGCCACTTTGCGCTGGCCGCCATAAGCAGCCTGAACGGCAGCATCCCAGATGCGCAGGCTGGCTCTGGTAATGTCGGGACCAATGCCGTCACCTTCAATAAAAGCCAGAATCGGATGATCCGGCACCTTTAATTTGTCGCCCTGAATCGTAATTTTTTGGCCGTCTTGGGGAACGACAATCTTGTCATATGCCATTGGTTATTGACTCCTGAGTTAAATTGAGTGGGTAGTGTACTTTCAGATAGAGTTTTTGTCAATGGCAGAGGAAAGGCTGGAAGAAGGGAGGGCTGGAAGTATGGAAGACTGGAAGGTGATAATTGACCGCTTTTGCAGCCTTCCAGTCCTCCAAATCCTCATTTTTTTATACTCCCAGGTCTGTGTTCACTTGCTGCTGAAACACCGGATCACTCATTTCGAAAAGCTGGCCGTTGCAATCTTGCGCAAAATGGCTGGCCAGCCAGACGATGGCCTGGGCCGCTTCGGTGGGCGGGCGAAGCTGACCTTCCTGCTGGTACTTTTCCCAGATAGTCACCTTCGGAAAGAGGTGAGCCGGGGTGCGGCGAATATCGGCCTGCATGGGGGTGTCAACAAGGCCGGGCCTGAAGGTAGTGACGACGATGCCCGTATGCTTTACCTCAACGGCCAGAGTCCCGCTGAATCGTTCCAGCGCCGCTTTGCTGGCATTATAGGCGCTGGCCCCTTCTAAATTGAGCTCAGCCGCCGCGGACGAAAGATTGATAATGCGGCCGCTGCCGCGTTCCAGCATTTGGGGGAGAACAGCACGAGCGCATAAATAAGGACCAATAACATTGACGGCAATGAGCTTTTGCCAGGCAGCGGGGGACGTTTCCCAGACCTTGCCCAACGGTTGGACCAGGGCGGCATTATTGACCAGGATATCAATCTGACCAAAAGCGCGGAGGGTCAAGACCAACAGGTAATCCACCTGTGAAGCGTCGCTGACATCAATAGGGATAGCCAGGGCTTTGCCATCTTGATGTTTGATCTCGTCGGCTACACTGTGCAACTCATCTGCCGAACGGGATGCCAGCACCACCGCCGCGCCGGCTTGAGCAAGAGCCAACGCCGCGGACCGGCCAATTCCTCGACCCGCCCCGGTGACGAGAGCCACCTGGCCTGCGAGCAAGTGTCGGTGGGTCATAAAAATTCTTCTCCTCTTGGGTAAAGACTGGAAGGTTGGGGGATTGCCCACCCATAGGGGGCCTTCGGCTCTAGGGGCCTTTGGCTCGAAGGCTGGTCACTATTGACCAATCCCCTCATCCTTCCCGGTTTGAGCATTTAGAAATTATAGTGGAAGGGGATAGCCGTAACAAATCAAGAGGAGAAAGTTAGCCCCGAACTCTAGTTCAGGGCTAAGAGCTAAAGCATGCTCAAGCATACTAAAAGAGTGAACCGACGAGGAAAAAGTGGAGTCGGCTTCAGCCGACTTGAGCTATGCAGCCTGAGATTTTAATCTCAGGCATAAGGGGCTGAACAGTTACTTCTTGCGGCGCATCAAGAAGAGGCCGGCTACCAGCAGGACCAGGAAGAGTAACCCACCCAGACAAACCAGGCAGAGACCCACTCCAATAATCAAAGTGAGGGCGCTGCTTTCCTCTTCACTCACCGGAGTTTGCGAGGGTAGACCCGTTTGGCCGGGTAAGCCCACTTCCAGCGGCGGGCGCGGGGTGGAGGTAGGCTGCAATTCGGCTACTTCGGGCGCTTCTGGGGTCGGTTCAGTTTCCGTGGAGACCGGCGTTTCGGCGGGTTCAGCTCCGGCGGGCGCAGCGCCAAGAGCCAGCCGGCCTGTCCCAAAGGCATCATCCGGCCCGGCAGGTCCCAAATCTTTGGAGCGCTCCTGCAAAAAGGCGGCCAGGTCATCGGGCGAATATTCAGGGAAGGCTTGCAGGACCAGGGCGGCAGCTCCGGCCACATGCGGCGTAGCGGCTGAGGTGCCATCAAAGGCTTCGGGCGCGTAAGAGGCGCTGTCCACCACCGAAGGGGCCGACAAATCCGGTTTGGTTCGGCCATCGCTGGTTGGGCCTTGGGAGCTGTACGGCTCCAAGACATCGTCGGCCCAATTGACCGCGCCGACAGCAAAAGCGCCGCGGGCATCGGAGGGGCTGCTCAGGCTGCGCTCAGCGACGACCATATCAGGGTGCATCAGCCCGCCGTGGATGAAAAGATCAAAGGTGGCGTCGCCTCTGGCTTTGTTGTCATAGTTTTGAATGGCCAACAGATAAACGGCGTTATCTTCAAATTCATAGAAAAATCCTTCGGCGGGGAGCTGGCCGGGTTGGCCGTCCTGCGGTTCCTCCGACTTGGCGATCAAGTTGCCATCTTTGTCCAGCAAGGCCAGCTCATAATCTTGATTGACATTCTGCCAGTCGTCCCAACTCAAGACAATTTGCGTTTCGATGCCGGGTCCGAAAGGGATGAAAGGCAGCACGTCAGTCTCAGGTGTAAACTCGTGGATGGTATCGCCGTTGCTGTCACTAAATTCGCCCCGCCAATGCACGTCGGCCTCATTGCCGGCCGCGTTGACCCAAAAAATTCCGGCATCGTGGGCCTGGTTGACCAGATCGGCGGCAAAGCCCGTGCCGTCCATCGGAGTCAGGCCGTTGCTGCCGGTTGAGTTGGAAATAATATCAACTCCCTGGCTCATGAGCCACTCGACGGCCAACCCCATGGCCACATCGCTGCCATCGTAGTAGGCCAGGTAAAGCTCGGCATCGGGGGCCATTTCGTGGACAATTTCGGCGCAGGCTGTGCCGTGAACTTCGTTATCAAAATTGTACGGATCGCCAAAGGCCTCGGCAACGACATTCTCCGGTAACTCTTTGCCCAAGAGGTCTTGATAACCGCCAAAACCCAGGTCTAAAACACCTATCTTGACCCCCTGGCCGGTCAATCCCTGGTCTTGCCACTTGTTCGCTTCGGTGACATTGACGCCCTGGCCCAGGATTAAACCTCGCTGCTTGATGGTGGCCTTGTTAGGCACTTCCAGCCGGATCACGTGGTCAAGGTTGGAGATGCGCTCCAAAATCAGGTCGGGTTCTTCTGCCTTGATTTGCTCCTCAATTAGGGCGATAGGGATCAAGATGTTGATCTTATTTTTATAAGCACCCTGGACAATCACGCCTTCGGCCTCAAGCTCCGTAATCAAAGGGGCTGTCTCTTCGGTATCCAGCACCAGGGTCATGACGACCTGGTCTCTGTCGTTGAGGATGCCGCGCTGGCGAGCCAGAGCAATGGCCGTTTCCTGGCCGCCTTTTTGATAAGCCAGGTAGAAATCTTTGTAGACCGAGCCAAGTTCGGGATTTTGCAGCAAATCGGCCAGTTCGGGGTAGTCGGCTCGAATCTCTTCGGCGATAGTCGAGAGGGAAGCTGGAGGGGTGACTTTGACATCAGGAATGGTGAACTCTGTTGTCGGTACTGCGGTTGGCGCTTGGCCGAGGCCAGGAAGCTGGCCACCTTGAGACAGGCCGTAGATCACGGCTCCCAACCCGGCCAGTAACAGGATAGCAGCGGCGACAACGGCGACAATGATCGTTTGACGGTTCATACAGTGATGGGTCCTTTCTAAATGGTAGACGGTAGACAGCAGACAGTAGACGGGGGATTTTTATACCATCTACCGTCTACCTATATCTCGTCTTTTCGTTTGATCAACCACACGGCTAACGCGCTCCAGAGCAGGGTGTGGGCCCAGAGAAAAATCCAGCGGGAGAGCAGTCCCAGGGCGTTGTGGCTGTAGTTGACAAAAAAGTCTACCGGTGCGGATACGTCTTCGACTACTTTTTGGGTGCCCCGGCCCAGGTCAACCTCCCGTTCGACCCTGATTTGGGCCAGATTATTCAGCATTTCCATGTCGGTGCTGGCGCCCAGCGCTTCCAGCGACCAGCGGGTGATGGTCAGGTAGGAAAGGGGGCGGGTCAGTGGGCCGAGTTCAAAAATGGCCCCGGAGAAGACGATTTGCAGAAACAGGGCAATCAACACCAGGTAGATGACCATATCTCTGGAGGTAGCCAGAGCCGATAGGAACAGCCCCAGGGCGACGCTGGCCAGGGCGGTAAAGACCAGGGTAAAGTAATATTCCAGCGGCGCCCAAAGAATGGCCCCGGAGCCGGGATAATTGACTTTGAAGGCCAGCACAATCAGCAGCAGCAGGCATTGCAGGAGCATAAAGGCCCCCAGCACTATAAACTTGGAGGCAAAATAAGGAGGGATGTGCAGGTTAATCATCCGCTCGCGGCGATAAACGGCTTCCTCTTTGATGATTTCAAACGAGGCAGCAAAGACGCCCAGGAGATTAGCCGAGAGGGCCATGATAAACAACAACTCCTGGGCATGATAAGCGACGTTGTAAGCGCCGTCGGTTTCAAGGATGGCTTTGATTTCCTCGGCAGTATTGCCGACTAGAGCCGCGCCATCGGAAATTAGCAGCAAAAACAGGCCGATGATCGGCATCACCGCCAGCAGAACCCACAAGCTAATTTTGTCGTGACGAATTAAATCCAGGTAGCGGCGGGCCAGAACGCCAAACTGCTTCACCTGGTCCGACAAGCCACCGCCAGCGGTTTTAGCGGTGCTGCTGATAGGGCGAGCCATCTCGCCGGTTTGGCGGTTGGCAATGTAGGTCCGGTAGATGGACGATTTGCGGTAATGTTCGGCCCAAAGGGAACCGGCTGAAATACCTGAGACCTTTGAAGTCTTGGAGACCTCAATGGTCTGGCGACGGGCCTCATACTCCGGCTTGATTTCCAGCGGCACGGTCGGATCTGCGGCGGGTCTGAAAGTCTGGGCCAAGCGGGTGTAGACGTCGGCAAAGTTATCCACCTTGAAAAAGTCGGCTACCTGTTCGGGTGGGCCGTAGTAAGCCAGCTCACCGCCGCGGGCCATAAAGGCAACCTGATCGCAGTTGTTGGCGATATTGCTGGTGGCATGGGTGACTAACACAATCGTGCGGCCCTCGTCGGCCAGTTGGCGCAGGGTGTCCATCATCAACTTTTCCAGGCCGGGGTCGAGGCCGGAGGTTGGCTCGTCCAGAAAGAAAATCCACGGCTCGGCCAGCAGTTCGGCGGCAATGCTGACCCGCTTGCGCTGGCCGCCGCTCAGGTCGCGGACCATCGTATGAGCCTGGCCAGTCATCCCCACCTTGGCCAGTACGTCGGTGATGCGCTGCCTGGTTTCGGCGGGAGTCGCATCGGGCAGGCGCAGCCGGGCGGCGTAATTAAGCGCGCTCTGCACGTCGAGATTTTGGTGGATGATATCGTCCTGGGGCACGTAGCCCATGAGATTGCGGTAGAGGTTGAAATTGGCATACAGGTTGTCGCCGTTGACCAGGACCGCGCCGGTGGTGGCCCGGCTGAGGCCGTTCAAGGCTTTGAGCAGGGTACTTTTGCCTGCGCCGCTGCCGCCGACCAGGGCCACAAACTCGCGCGGGTTGATGACCAGATTGAGGCGCTGCAGGATAGTCAGCGGCTGGTTTTTGTTGGGGATGCCCAGCAGGTTGGTCGGGTAGACGATTTTTTCAATATTGACCGCTTCCAGCCGGAAGTTGCGCTCGGCGGAGTAGGGGGCAAATACACCCGCACCCTGGTAGACCAGGTTAAAGGGGCCAATCTGAACGACGTCGCCGCGCTCCAGAGGGCGGTCACCTTTCAACTGCGTCCCGTTGAGGAAGGTGCCGTTATTGCTGCTCAAATCCTGGATGGTGAAACGGCTGTCGTCGCGCCTGACCACGCGGGCGTGGTTCCAGGAAACCGCCGGATGGTCGAGCGAGATATCGGCTCTTGGGTTGCGGCCAATGTAGGAGATTTGCCCGGGGAGGGTGAAGGTTTTTTGGGCGATATCGGCCTGCTGCACGCCGACAAAGCCGGACGGGGCAATATAGGTCAGGCTGGCCGAGTTGCCGAGGGCATCGTTGAAGCGGATGATGTCATGAGAGGCTAGCAAATGGGACTGGCCCGGAGCCAAGCGCTTGCCGTTGATGTAAGTCCCATTGGTGCTGTTGAGGTCTATGACCGTGTGGCCCTGGCGAGTCAACTCGATCTTGAGGTGCTCGCCGGAGACGATGGGCGACATGATCTGGATCATGTTGCTGCTGCGCCGGCCCAGGGTGGTCACGGCTTTGGACAGAAATTCTTCGCGTGATTCCTCGCCGGGAATATGGACAATTATCTTGGCCAATGAGCCGCCGTGAACGGTGTCCACGACTTGAGCCGCTTCACCCCTGAGCGGCGTGCCGCAGTTGGGACAAAAGGCCGCGTCGGGCCGGGTCAGTTTTTTGCCGCAGTGGGGGCAGTTGGTGAGGGATTCGGTCATAATTTCCCGTTTAAGGTTTAAGGTTTGAAGGTTGAATGTTTTGAATGTGGGTATAAGGCTGATGTCGCTTATAGCGGGCTGGGTTGCGTTCTTTGGCCCAGGCGAGGAGCACATCAAACAAGAGATTTTGGTCGGCGTGCTCCATCAATAAGCTGATGATTTCCTCCTTACCGGTCTGTTCAGCCAGTTGCTCGTAAACCTCCTGGAATTCAGGCTGGTCGAAACAGAAATTGCGCAGCTCTGTATCGCTGAACCCTTTGGTCAATAAGCCGCGGATGTTGGCCAGATGGTACTCCGTGATGGGCAGCAGTACCTCTGGCTCGGTAACATGGGCCGGTTCGGCGTTGGTGGCGGTCTCACCCTCGGAAGGCTCGGCGGAGACATCGGCCAGCACAAGTGATTTCAAGGCCGCTCGCCAGTCATGCTCACTGATAAGGCTGTCGAGGCGCTGCCGGGTCAGAAAGATCGCCTTTTCATGATTCTCAATCTGATCGAGCAGGGTTGCGGGTACACGGGCGCGGTTTCTATATCTGGCCTCGCGCTCCTTGAGGATGAGCAGGTTTCGATAAATTTGCTGGTAAAAGGTTTCCGCATCGGTCATGGGTGAGTTCAGTATAACACAGATAAGGTTTGGTTACAATCAGGATTTAAATCCTTTTCTTCCCGTATCCCAACCCAAAATCACTTGACCCCGACCCTATTTGAAAATATAATCAACTGTCAACCCTTGAATAAACAGCAGGTATATACCCAAATCCGAAATCTAAAATCTAAAATCCAAAATCCAAATTTTCTATCTTGGCTGGGCGGATTCGTATTTATCGCCGTGTTGGCGGCCTTATGGCTGCCGTTGTCACACGTGGGGACCAATCCGGCGGCAATTCGAGCCTGGCTGGAGCAATTAGGGCCGCTGGCCCCACTGGCCGTTTTCTTGCTCAATGTGATCCAGATTGTAGTCGCGCCGATTCCCGGCTACCCGGTGCAGGTGCTGGCGGGCATTTTGTTTGGCTTCATCCCTGGCACAATTTATACCCTCGCCGGGATGGTGGCGGGGGGAACCCTGGCTGCATGGTTAGGACGTCGCCTGGGGCGACCGTGGCTGGCACAGCGGCTGGGGAGCGACACCCTGGCTCATTGGAGCGACATCGCCCACATCAACTCCTTCTGGGCCTGGTGGTTGATTCTGCTGATCCCTATTGGGGATTTGCCGTACTTTTTTGCAGGACTGACCAAGATTCGGCTGCGCACTTTTGCTTTGACTATTTTATCCAGCCGGGGTCCGTTTACCGCCTTATTGGTTTGGACAGGCAGCAGCGTGGCCGATCTGCCACCGTCGTGGCTGGCGGCGCTGATGGTGGGGATCGGAGTGGTGGTGATCGTGGGGTTCAGCCTGCGCGCCAGAATCGAAGCTTGGGCGCGGGCCCTTGTGGCTTACCAGGCAAGGCGGCGAAGAGGGGAAGAAAGATGAGGCGAGGGGGTGAAGAAATTTCTTTTCCTCGTGTCTTCGCCTCACGACTCTTCGTCTCCTCTCCTCGCGTCATCCGACGTAAGTCAGTATCCCTTTAACGACAATCCCCAGCCCTAACACGGTGACAACAACAGCGCTGGCCAGGGGCAGCCACTTCTGCCAGCGTCCGCTCAGCCCACCCAGCCGGTCGAGCAGCGCTTTTGAGCGGACCAGCAAAATGCCGATGACGATCAGCACGGCTGCCAGTCCAACGCTGAAGGCAACAATGAGACCCAGACCCAGCAAAACGCGGTTGAGACCGATGGCAACCAGCATGACCCCCAACGCCTCCGGGCAAGGGACCAGTCCGCCGGAGATGCCCAGTGTTAGCAGGTCACTCAGGGTGACTTGCTCCGGCAAGTGATGAGAGTGTTTCTCGATTTTGGATTCCGCCTGCGGGTGATGGTCGTGAACGTGGGTATGAGAATGGTTGTGGGGATGGTGGTGAGCATCTTCGTTACGGAAGCGCCAGCGGTTCCGCAGGAGCCGGAGGCCCAGTATGACCACCAAGAGGCCGGATATTATTTCCAGCGCAGGGGCCAGAATATGGGGCACAATAAACTGGCTGGCCAGCAGCGCCAGCAACCCGATGACGATGACCGAGGCCGTGTGGGTGAAGGTGACAATACTGCCCAGCGCAACCGCTTGACCGGTTGTGCCCCGGCTGCCAATCAGATAGGCTGCCACCAGGGTTTTGCCATGACCAGGGGTAAGGGCGTGCAGCCCACCCAGCAGCGCCGCCAAACCCAGGGCAGCGGCAAGTAGTAACGGCGACAGATTGGCATCGTACAGGTAGCTGGCGAGCCGTTCCTGTCTGGCAGGAACGCCGTCCGGCATTTCAATTTTAGCCGGAGTTGCTGCGGCGTTAATGGCAGCAGGCGCGCCAGGCTCGACTGTGTATTTGAGGCGCAGGCTGCTCTGGAATACGTCCTGCTCCTGGTTGGTGATATTGACCCAGCCAGGTGTATCGCTGATGGCATTGACCAGATAAACACTAATGTCGGGCAGGAAATTATTTTTATAGTAAAACTGGTGACTGCCGCGATGGTCGGGCGGCAGGTCGGCGGAGAGGTTGATCCGAATAACCTGACTCCGGCACGCAGGTCAAGGGGTGGAAAATCAAGGTCAGCGGGCGTAAGTGGTGTTGGTTGGTTGTCAATCTCAAAGGTGATGTCTTTGAGGAAAAGATTGACGTAAGCCTGACTCTCGGCTGTGGAGATAAAATCATCCTGATCGGTGTCAATGAGGTTTAATACTTGAGGGGCAATCAGCACGCCGGTGTACTGCTCAATTTGTAAGGTAATCCGGTTAGCAGCCATCGTCACGTAGGTGACCTGGTAAAATTCATCGAGTGGATGGGCGGCACTGGCCTGAGGAAAGACCAGCCATACGGTGATGAGCCACAGCCACTTAAAAGAATGAGGCATAGTCAGCGTTTTCACAGGGGTGGATTGTAGGGACAAAAGGGATTGCCGTCAATTGTGAGCAGACTTCAAGGGCAGGCTTCATGAAAATCTTTAAGGTCTCAAAATTGGTCAAATTTACCTTAAAAAACCCTTGACACTGCCTATTCGTTTGTGCTATCCTTCCTCTGTTCCATATTTCACTTTTTTGGAGGCTTTCGGATGCGACGCGAGCGCGTATCTGATGATATTTACGTTTTCACCAGCGACTTGTATGCCCAAGTGACGGCTTCAGCCGTGGTGACCAGAGAGGGGATCGTGGTCATAGACACTCTGCCGTTTCCGGTGGAAACGCGGGAGATGATTGAGTACTTGCGGGCCTTGGGCCAGGGTCCGATCAAGTATTTGGTGAATACCCACTGGCACGGCGATCACACCAACGGCAATTATCTCTTTGATGATATGATTGAGCTGGTTTGTCATAAACGATGCCAGCAGTTGATGCTGGAGTTGGGTGAGAGCGCCCTGGACGAGTCGCGGGATAATACCCCTTTGTTGGATGAGGTCATCATCCGTGTCCCCGACGTTGTTTTTGACGAAGGCGATTTGGTCTTACACGTCGGTAATAAGTCTATTGAGATGACCCTGACTCCGGGTCACACCCTGGACTCAACCGTGGCCTATGTGCGGGAGGACAAGGTACTTCTCGCCGCTGATACGGTGATGCCTGTGCCTTATTTTGTCTGGGGGGATCGCCACGAGTTCAAAAATTCGCTCAAATTTTTGAAGGATTACAACCTGGAGAGTATCGTGCAAGGCCACGGGGAAGTGCTGCTGCGAGGTGAAATTCCGGGATCGCTGGAGTCGAGCATTCGTTATTTGGATGTTTTGGAGCAAAAAGTTGGCGAGGTGGTTGAAAAAGGCAAAGGCAGAGATGCGCTCGACAAGCTGACCATTGATCGCTGTGGAAAGAGCCGCATTCCGCTCAACGGTTTGGTCCAGGATTTACACCGGGCTAATGTTTACGCTATTTTCGATGAATTGACGCGGTCGGACGAGACAGAATAGACGGGGGGCGAATAACGAATGGCGAATGAAAGCCAATTGTCTGCTACTCGCCATTCGCTGAGTCATTCAATCACTAACTCGCTTTATCTTAGCCCCCAGTTCCAACAACTTACCTTCGATATTTTCATAGCCCCGGTCTATCTGGGCAATATTGTGCATCACCGTTTGGCCTTCGGCGCAGAGAGCAGCAATAAGCAGGGCAATGCCGGCGCGGATATCCGGGCTCGAAATTCCCTGAAGGTCGCCGCGAAGGGTGCTCGGACCCTGCACCAACGCCCGGTGCGGGTCGCACAATACAATACGCGCGCCCATACTGATGAGCCGGTCTACAAAGTAGAGCCGGCTTTCGTACATTTTTTCGTGAAAGAGAACGGTGCCGGTGGCCTGGGTGGCCGCCACCAGGGTAACGCTCATCATATCGGCGGGGAAGGCCGGCCAGGGGGCGTCGTCAATTTTAGGAATGGCATTGCCAATATCGGGCATGACCACCAGCAACTGTTTGTCGGGTAAAAAGAGATCATTACCCCGAATCTCGGGCACAATGCCCAACCGCTCGTAGACCATCAGGGTCATGCGCAGATGTTCCGGGGCGGCATTTTTGATCAGGATTTCGCCCTCGGTCACGGCGGAGAGGGCGATAAAACTGCCAATCTCCAGATAGTCCGGCCCCAAAGTGTATTCCACCCCGTTCAGCGACTTGACCCCCTCAATGATCAGTGTATTAGAACCAATGCCACGAATGCACGCGCCCATTTTGTTAAGCATATGGCACAAATCTTGTACGTGCGGCTCCGAAGCAGCATTGCGAATAATCGTGGTGCCCTCGGCCAGGGCTGCGGCCAGCATGGCATTTTCGGTCGCAGTGACGCTGGCTTCATCCAGCAGACTCTCCTGGCCGCGCAGGTGATCGTCCGTTAAGATAAAATTGCTGTTGTACTTGAACTTGGCCCCCAGCGCCTGCAAAGCCATGATATGGGTGTCTACCCGCCGTCGGCCAATCTGGTCGCCGCCGGGTTGGGCCAGCCTGACCTCGCCCTCACGGGCCAACAGCGATCCCATGAGCACCAGCGCCCCCCTGATTTTGGCAAAACGGGCCGGATCGGGGGTAGTCGTCCGCAAACTCTTGGCATGGAGCGTGGCATTGTGAGCGTCGTGCCGGGTAACTTCTACGCCTAAATCCTCGACAATGTTGAGCATGGTGCGCACATCGCCGATATCAGGTAAATTGTGTAAGATCACCGGTTGGTCGGTGAGCAGCGCCGCGGAGATGAGGGGGAAGGCTGCATTTTTATTACCGCTGGGGGTGACCACCCCTTTCAAGGGTGCTTTTCCTTCGATAACAAACGATTCCATAAATTTCCAAGTTTCTGTTAAGATAGAGTGTTAGCTGAGAATTGGGGCGAAATGGGTCAGCCTGAGGACCCTTTTGCATGATAACACAGCCCCACTGCCTAAAGTGGATTGCCAGCCGTTACCTAACCCACCGCCAGGCCACGTTAAAACCGTCGCCCGGCTGACGAAGTTACCCCATATTTACCCTGATCAGATCTCCAACTTTTAGCCCCAAAGCTTGCGCCGCATTGCCATTACGGATGGCAATTTCAATATGGTCGCGGCTGCTGCCGGTGTAGGCCAAAAATTGGCCTTCCTCTACATCGGCAAAGGTGGCGCTCAGCGAGGTGATGACCCGCTGGCCAACAGTGAAGGTAACCTGCTCTGGATCAACTACATCGTAGCGGGTTAGACTCAGAATTAAGTTGCCGAAGTGATCAATGTGGATGACCCGGCACTCATCTTTTGGGGTTCTGATTCCAAAATCCAGCCGAACCAGATTGATTGCCCGCGGGCCGAATTGACTTAAGGGTACACCTGTAGCCAGATGCGCTGCGGTGGGAGCAAATATATCGCGGCCATGAAAGGTAGCGCTGACCCGGGGTAATTGATAATCGGTGTTGGTCAGCGTCACCGCTTCCAGGACGTTCACCGGTTCTGCGGTTAGGATGAGGCTGAAAACACCATTATCTGGCCCGACAAAAATGCCGTGGCTGGTCCGGATAGCAACAGCTCGCCGGTTACTGCCCACGCCGGGATCAACGACGGCACAGTGAATGGTGTGGGCTGGGTAATAACTAAAAGCCTGGTATAACACAAAGGCTGCTGCCCGAATATCCTGGGGAGGAACGTGGTGCGAGATGGTGGTGAGCGTGACTGTGGGGCAGATGCTCAAAATAACCCCCTCCATCGCGCCGACGTAACCATCTTTTTGGCCGAAATCGGTGGTTAAGGTGATAATGGGCGCGGGATCACGCCGTAGTGGAGTGGACATAGCCAGAAATCCTTCCTTCGGCTGGCTATTGTACGCCAGCCCCCAGGAAGCGTCAACTGGAGAATTTTGGATTTTGTTAAAGCGTTACCTGGCCTGGTGGAAGACCGCCTCAGGAATTGTCACTTCCTGCTGGCAGTGGGAGCAAAACAGTCTGATGTTTTCCTGATCTTCTGGTTGGGTAGCGGCCGGTAAGAGCCGCTGCCCGCATGGACAGACAAAACCGGCTAAACGAGCGGGATTGCCATAGGCCAATCCGTAAGCGGGGATATTGCGGGTGACAACGGCGCCGGAGCCAATGATCGCCCATTTGCCCACACTAACGCCGGGCAAGATAACCGCCCCCCCGCCAACGCCGGCCCCATAACCAATATAGGTTGGACTTACCTGCCAATCCGCATCAGATTTGAGCGCGCCATCAGGGTTAATCGCCCGGGGATTCTTGTCGTTGAGCAGCATGACTCCCGGCCCTAGAAAGACGCCATCCTCAAGCGTAGCCCCGTGGTAAACATAGACCCCGTTCTGCAATTTACAGCGGTTGCCTATTACCACGTCAAAATCAATGTAGACACCTTTGCCGATAATGCACTCGCTGCCAATCTGCGCTCCCTGGCGAACCTGAGCTTGATGCCAGATGCGCGTACCCGCGCCAATAATTGCTTCGGCCGATACCTCGGCGCTGGGATGAATGTAAAAGCTCATAGCTGTGTTGCTCCAAAAATAGAAGTGCAGAGCAAGCCCTGCACTCTCATAGGATCTTTAGGGGTTGTTGGCCAAAAAATTTAGTTGACCCGTGACCGGGGGTTTAGTGTGCGCCTTTACCAAACACGACGCAAGTGATGGTCCACCAAATAATCTGTAGGTCTAGCTTGACACTTTGGTTTTCGACATATTCGATATCGTATTCGACAATCTCATCAAAAGTGATGCAGCTTCGACCCCGAACCTGGGCCAGCCCGGTGATACCGGGCAGAACTTCTAACCGTTCTTTATGCCAGCCATGATACTCTTCTACTTCCCACAAAACATTAGGGCGAGGGCCGATGAAACTCATCTCTCCTCTCAGGACATTAATCAACTGAGGTAACTCATCTAAACTGGTTTTGCGTAGAATGCGACCAACAAAGGTAACCTCGTTTGAACTGAAAGGTTTAAACACTTTCGCTTCTTCTTTATTCTTCCCCATTCCATTGACAAAGGCTTTCATAAACCGTTGATGGGCTTCTTTATTAAGGTTATGGTGCATCGTGCGAAATTTGATCATTTTGAAGATGCGTCCGCCCTTGCCTACCCGTTCCTGGACAAAGAAGATTGGGCCTGGGGAGTCAAGCCGAATGGCAATGGCAATTAGAAGGGCAATAGGCACTATAACCGGGATTAAGGTCAAACACAAAATTACTTCTGCAACTCGCTTGACAGTTCGATAATACGGTTTATAAAGTTTTACACCGGGCCGCTCTAGTACCGTCCAACTCATAACCTTATATCTCCTAAATTTGGGGTCGCAACTTGTTTGGAAGTCGTATAAGTTCCAACAGGTTGTTGTTGAGCATTTTCCAGGGCTAATTCTACCAAACTCTCAAAAGTCATGGCTTCTTGAGGGAAATTGGCTGTACCAACCTGTAATTTTACTTTCAATTTTTCCTTAACTACATCAACCAACTTCTGTGCAATCTGTTCGGCTTCTTCGCCGCTAATTTCCGGTAGCACTAAAATAAAGTTATTATCTCGTAAGGCAATGGTATCGAAATCGTGCTTGTTCTCATTAAGGAGGCGAGCAATACCAGCAAACACGTACTGTTTCATCATCGCCTGTTGCACTTCCTTAACCATTTTTGGTAAGACAATCTGTATGTCAGCTTCGTTGACTTTAAGCGCAACTATGGCTAGGGGGCGATGAAAACGACGCGCCCGCTTTACTTCCCGGTAAATAGCCCCCTGACCTTCGGAAAAGGGTTTGGGTAGCCTGCCGATATAGCCAAAAGTAATATTGGCGATAACATCCTCAAACTCTCGTAGCCCATAATGGATTTGTCGGGCAAGTAAGCCTGTTAATAAAATAGCACTCACTTGGGTTACAGTGAGTGGCAGGGCATAACCGGTCAAAAGATTATCATACCAGTGGCCTCGCTCCATAAACGCTCTAAAAACCAGGAAAATGGGGACGGGCATAACCAGCAAAATTAGAAAAGGGAGTCGTTGTAATTTAGGCAATGCTAGCGTCAGCGCAACGACGATAGCCACAAAGACGTAAGTGTAAGACCGAATATTGATGGGTGAATTAATGCGTTCGATATTAAAGAAAAATATCAGCCAAAGAATTAGCAGCGTTATCCAGAGTCGTAAACTTTTCATGACGTTTCTATATGATGAGCGATGAACAACAGAATGGATTGTAAGGTGTGGCAAGAATTGGGACTGGGCTTTGATAACTGTGGAGAAGAAAATTGTGGAGAATTCCCCAGGATTCTGATAGTGATGTTCACAGTTATCTCCATTTAATAGCAAAACGCTAAGAAATTAATAGGAAAAAAACATGAAAAGAGTTAGAAAACGCGGACTATCTACCCGCTTTTTGAGGATCAAACTTTAAACTATTCTCTTAAAGAGTATCATACCATGCAGAAGTTTGAATCTTGTTTGAGTCTTCACGGAAGTGTTGGCATTAATTGCTTGTTACTTCAAACAAGAAAGAAGCGCAACATCAGTTGTTGCGCTCCTTTAATTTAACATCTGAACGAATTTTGGCCCGGCCTGGACCAAAGCTTGCTGTAGACTCTCCGGTATAGGCTTTTACTTCTTACAGCAGCATATCCGGCAGTTCCTCCAACGCCTCGGCGAAAGCCGGAGAGTCGAGCAAGGGTAGTCCTTTAGCCTCGCGAACCCGGTTTTCGATAGCGAACATGAGTTGGGGATTAGCCTCCAGATAAGTTTTAGCATTTTCCCGGCCCTGAGCCAGGCGATGTTCCCCGTAAGAGTAAAAGGCGCCCCGCTTTTCGACAATATTTTCCTCTGTCGCGATGTCTAATATATCCCCTGCTTTTGAGATGCCCTGATTATACATAATATCAAATTCACAGGTGCGGAAGGGCGGAGCCACTTTGTTCTTTTTGATGGTCACCTTGGTGCGATTGCCAATCACATCACCGCTGTCTTTGATTGCCTCTGTGCGCCGGATATCAATCCGTACCGAGGCATAAAAGCGCAGCGCCATGCCCCCGGTGGTGGTTTCTGGGTTGCCAAACATTACCCCGATTTTTTGGCGAAGTTGGTTGGTAAAAACCAGGGAGCAATTGCTTTGCTTGACAATGCCGGCGAGTTTGCGTAAGGCCTGGCTCATGAGGCGAGCCTGTAATCCCATATGTGAGTCGCCCATTTCACCTTCAATTTCCGCCCGTGGGACCAGGGCCGCCACACTGTCAACTACGACCACATCTACCGCCCCGGAACGGACCAAGGCCTCGGTAATCTCCAGGGCCTGTTCGCCGGTATCAGGCTGCGAGACATACAAGTCATCAATGTTCACCCCACACTTTTCAGCATAGCTGGGATCAAGGGCATGTTCTACGTCCACAAAGGCGCAGACCCCACCCATCTTTTGAGCCTCGGCAATGATGTGCTGGCATAGTGTTGTTTTCCCCGAACTCTCCGGCCCGTAAATCTCGATGACCCGGCCCCGAGGCACGCCCCCCACGCCCAGCGCAACATCAAGCGATAGACAGCCGGTTGGAATTGTTTCAATATTTAATTCATTTCGCTCCCCCAGGCGCATGACTGCTCCATCGCCAAAGCGCTTGCGCAAATCACCCAAGGCGGCCTCCAATGCTTTTACTTTACCTTCATTTTCTTTAACCTTGGCTACCACAGTTTATCCTCCATACAAAATATAAATAATATAAATAGAACCTTTGTTCTATTGGAATGTGCCCATTATAGCACAAACGTTCTGGGGTGTCAATAAGAATTGGTAAAAATTTAATATTCCTAACCATTTGACAAGCCCTTATTTTTGTGTTACTCTTGCAACTCGGAGAAGCAACCGGTTGCGTAACCGCTTGCCTGAATTTGAATGCAACTTGTTCTTCAAATACCCCTTTAGAACTTAATCTACGGAGCAAACATGTCTTTACTAGCACCTGATAACAAAGCTGTCATCGTCGCGATGGATCACGCCCGCACCCATGGTTTTATCGAGGGCCTGGAAGATCCGGGCAAAGTCATTGACGATGTGATTGCCGGCGGCGCTGATGGAATTATGACTACCTTTGGGGTCATTAAGCGCTATCGCGACAAACTTATTGGCCGTATCCCGACTGTATTGAGGTTAGATGGCGGCCCCAGCCTGTACAACCAGGATTGGCTGGCCTATACCGAATGGAGCCTGTTGCACACCGTTGAGGATGCCCTTTTTCTCGGCGTGGATGGCGTTATTTTGATGGCCTTTGTCGGCATTCCGGTTGAATTGGAAACATACCGGCTTGTCTCAAAAATAGCAGTTGAATGTCTGCGGGCCAAATTGCCGCTGATGGTAGAGGCTTTGCCTTGCCCCAGCCCGCGCATCCCCGATGCCAAATCCCCCGAAGCGATGGCCGCAGCAGCGCGCCTGGGCTTTGAGCACGGCGCTGACTTTGTGAAAAGTTACTACACCGGCACGCCGGAGGGCTTTCGCCAGGTTGTGGCTAACTGCCCGGTTCCGGTGTTGATTGCCGGTGGCCCCAAAGTGGATACCGATCAAGAAATGTTACAACAGGTAGCAGGAGCTATGGCTGCCGGGGCCGCTGGGGTGGTCTTTGGCCGCTACGTCTGGCAAAGCGGGCAACCCCAGGCTGTGCTGGGGGCGCTCCGGCATATTATCCACGAGAATGGCGCTGTCGGTGAGGCAGTGCGCCAACTCAAGGGCTAAACGAATCGGTTTCAAATCCCATCTTGTATCTAAACCTGCTTTGGCAAAAGATTGGGATCCAACAATAGAATATCAGCGACTTATTGTTTGAAAGGAGGTGATCGAGAAGAACGTACCCTAATAGCTCGTAACCAAGTAGAGGGTAGTCTTTTATTGGTTCTTTTATTATCTCAGTGCGGAGGAGAAAACTATGTTGTTCCGTAAGAAGTTTACTCTTTTAATTACCTTGCTCGTGGTAAGTTTGCTGGTTCTCTCCTGCGGGGCACAGCAGCAAGCCCAACAAGCGGCTGAAGAAGCTCAAAAAGCGGCGGAAGAGGCTCAAGAGCAAGTTGACAAAGCTGCTGAAGAAGCGCAAAAAGCCGCCGAAGAGGCTCAAAAGCAGGTGGAAGCCGCGGCCGAAGAGGCTCAAAAAGCGGCTGAAGAGGCAGTAGCAGAAGCTACCGAAGAAGCCCCGGCTACACCCGTTGGCGGGAATCAAGGTCAGGCCGCCGAAAGTGTGGTGGCAGGAGATTTGGTCCCCCCCGTTGTAGCTACACCCTGTGGCAGTGACTGTCCCTTCGCCGGTCAAACTGTTAGTGTTATTGTTAATACCGCCGGTGAGAAAGGCCCCATCTCCGGCCCTTTCTA
This sequence comes from Anaerolineales bacterium, assembly GCA_015075185.1. Taxonomy (GTDB): domain Bacteria; phylum Chloroflexota; class Anaerolineae; order 4572-78; family J111; genus DSQQ01. The sequence continues at coordinate 1,488,053 of JABTUW010000002.1, forward strand.
TGAAGTGCGCGAAGAGTTTGAAGCGGCCACCGGCGCTACCCTCGAAATCGTCGAAGTTCCTGAGGCCGAACATTTCCCCAAGTTGATGACCGATGTAACGACTGAAACCGGCGCATATGACACCTCAATATCCGGTGCGTGGTGGCTGGGTGATTTGGTCGCCGGCGACTTTATCTTACCGTATGATGATTTCTACACCGACGAGCGCTTCCCCAAGTGGGACATCGAAGATGTCCAGCCCGGTCCTCGCGCCCTCTTGGAGTACGGCGGCAAGAAGTACATGGTCGCCAATGACCACGATGGCCAGGTCATGTACTATCGCCGTGACCTGCTGGAAGACGCCGAACATCAAGCGGCTTTCAAGGAGAAATATGGTTACGACTTGGGCGTCCCCCAAACCCTGGATCAATTCCGGGATGTAGCCGAGTATTTCGACGGCAAAGACCTGAACGGCGATGGCACACCCGACTCCGGTTTGACCATGCACCTGAAGGTCGGCGGCCAGGGCATGTTCCACTTTATGTCTTACTCGGCCCCGTTCGTGATTGGGCCAGATAACCCCAAACTCTACTGGTTTGATCCCGAAACGATGAAACCCCTCATGGACAGCCCTGGTCACGTCCGAGCGATGGAAAGCCTGGTAGATTTGATCCAGTTCGGCCCTGAAGCGATGATGGGCTGGAGCCTGGGCGAAAGCTGGGACTACTTCCTGCGCGGGCAGGCCGCCCTGACCTTCACCTGGGGCGACCTGGGCGCTCTGGCCCAACAAGAAGGCAGCCAGGTTAGAGGCAAAACCGGCGCTGCCCCCATCCCCGGCACTACGGAATATTACAACATTGCTACTGGTGAATGGGTTAAGACCGACCAGCCGAATCTAGTCGGGAACACCACTGGCGGCTCCTGGGCCGGCGTTATCAACAAATTCTCCGATGCGCCGGAAGCTACCTATTACCTGTTGGCCTTGATGGCGACCAAAGAGAAATCGTCGGTTTATGCGGCGCGCGGTTGGGACGGCGCCGATCCGGGCCGCTTCAGCCACTACCTGCCGCCCGACGGTACGGCCAGTCTTGACGAGTACCTGGCCGCCGGTTGGGACGAGAAGGATATCACGGATTACACCAAGGCTTACTTCGATAACTTCAGCGCGCCGCAGCAGTTCCCCTACCTGCGTATCCCCGGCACCTTTGAATACTGGACGGCTTTGGATATTCACCTGTCTGAAGCGGCCACCGGCCAGGCTACCCCCGAAGAAGCTTTGAAGGCCACGGTGGCTGATTTTGAACAAATCACCGATCGCCTGGGACGAGACCAACAACTGGAAGTTTACAAGGCTTCGCTGGGCTTCTAATAATTTACGTTTTGTCGGCAATATGCTAAACTTACGGAGTGCGGACTTTAGTCCGCACTCCGTAAATTACTGTTTTACGATTGAGACTGTGTGGCAAGCTAGAAAGCCTGGCTTCGCTTCTGATGCGCTATAGCAGACTGGCCAATTTGCCTCACCCATGAAGTAGCAGGAGGGTTCCACAGTGGCGTCTATACCCGACCAGCTAAAATTACAAGACACGCCGGATCAGAAACGTAATGATATCAGGCGCGGCGACCGTGAAGATAACACCAAGTATGTCTTTTTACTTCCGGCTGTTGTCTGGATTCTTGTTTTCACCATCTTTCCCCTGCTTTACGCTATTTACACCAGCTTTTTCAGTTTTCGCTACGGTAAAATTAATCAATTTGTTGGCCTGACTAACTTTGGCCGTCTTTTTACGGATGAAAATTTACACGGCGCATTGTGGATTACGCTGAAATTTGTTGCCATTACTGTTACCGTCGAGATGCTGCTGGGTTTTGGTCTGGCCCTGGTCTTTAGCCGTGAGATTTATGGCAAAAATGTGTGGCGGGCGATCATGACGTTGCCCCTGTTCGCTACCCCGGTAGCCGTAGGTTTCTTGGGTATCACTATGTTCTATGAAACCAACGGGCCGATCAATTCACTGATTTCGGCCCTGGGCGCACCTCCTCCACCCTGGCTGTCAAACCCCACTTGGGCACCTATCGCCGTGATGCTTATTGACATCTGGCAGTGGACGCCCTTTGTGTTTCTGGTCGCGCTGGCCGGTTTACAGGGTTTGCCTGAAGATGTCTACGAGGCGGCCAGAGTGGACGGCAGTTCCGGTTTTCAACTATTTCGTCATATCACCCTCCCCCTGATGGCGCCCATCCTCTGGCTTATTTTGCTGCTCCGCCTGGTTGAAGCCTTCAAAGTGTTTGATATTCCTGCCAGTTTAACTCTGGGCGGTCCTGGCCGGGCGACCGAGGTTTACAGCCTCTTTACCTACCGCACGGCCCTTCGCTTTTTCGATCACGGCTATGCAGCGGTTCAGGGTTTTCTACTCCTGATTATTGTTAGTATTATCATTTCCCTGTTGTTTGGTCGTATTCGCGATTTGTACGAGGTATCGAGGTAGAATTTATGGCACACAGACAGATTAGCCTACCCGGCAAGATTATTTATGGCATCATAATTGTTGTCGCCCTGTTTTGGGTGACATTTCCCTTCTATTGGGCTTTTATCAACTCTGTTAAAAAACAGGCTGAAACTTTCCGCCCTACCTGGATCCCTGTACTGCAATTTACGCCTACTTGGGAACATTGGACCTCTGAGTTAGCCATTCCTGAAACCCGGCGTGCCCTCCTTAACAGCACCATGATCGCCGTCGGTGCGGCTACTCTGTCTACCCTTTTAGGCACACTGGCCGCTTACGCTCTGGCCCGTTTCCGTTTCACCCGGCCTAATAATGGCTTTTTTACCACCTGGTTTCTCTCCCAGCGGATTATGCCGCCGGTCCTGTTTGTCATTCCCTTCTTCTTACTCATGCGCCAGGTTAATCTGCTGGATACGGTCTTGGGTTTGATTTTGCTGAATGCCACCTTCACGCTGCCCCTGCCGGTGATCATCCTGAGCCAGATGTTCCGTGAATTACCTTCGGAATTAGAGGAAGCCGCTCGTGTAGACGGAGCTTCCCGTATTCAAGCCTTTCTCCAGGTGGCGCTGCCCCTGGTTGCGCCCGGACTGGTGGCCGCTTGGATTCTGTGCCTGGCTTTCAGTTGGAACGAGTTTCTATTCGGCTTGTCGCTGACCAGTAAATCGGCCATGCCTATGCCTGTCATTATTGCCGGGGCTGAACATACGCGGGGCGTTCAATTTCACTACGTCGGCGTGCGCAGCTTGCTGACCATGCTCCCGCCGACGATTATGGCTATGCTAGCCCAACGCTACATCGTGCGCGGTTTGACCCTGGGTGCCGTGAAGGGGTAGACTTTCCCTGCAGTTTGGGAACAGCACCCGCATCTTTTCGCCGGGATTGGGGGATTGGGAGGTAAAAGATTCTGTAAGAGAATCCCCCAATCTCCTCATCCCGGCTTAATTTTTATGAACAAGTGATTACAGAGTAGAAATCATGACTGTTTCTAATGACCCGCTCCTGGTTGGTCTCGATGTTGGGACAACCAACATCAAGGCCGTTATTTTTGATCTCACTGGGCAGCCGGTGGCCGCAGCCAGTGTGCCTACCCCCACCTATTATCCTCAACCCACCTGGGCCTATTACCAGGCAGAAGAGTTGTGGCAGTGTACGGTCAAGGTGCTGCGCCAGGCTACGGCCCAATTGGATGACCCCCGGCGTATTGCCAGCATTGCCGTGGCCAGCATGGGCGAGGCGGCTGCCCCTTTAGACACTCACGGCCAGCCCACCTACGATGTAATTGCCTGGTTCGATCAGCGGACCCAACCGCAAGTGGATTGGCTGGACCGGACCATTGGCAAGGATCGTTTGTTTGATATTTCCGGCCTCTCCCTACAGCCGATTTTTGGGCTGGCTAAGCTGCTCTGGTTTAAGGAGAATCAGCCCGACGCCTTTGCCCGGACTGTCCGCTGGCTCAACATGGCCGATTATATCGCCTATCGCCTCTCCGGCGTCCAGGCCACCGACTACTCGCTGGCCTCGCGTACCCTAGCGCTCGATTTGCGCCGTCTGGAATGGGCTACCGGCTTGCTGCACGAAGTCGGTATTCCCCCCCAAATTTTAGGGCCGCTTTGCCCCAGCGGGACTCATCTAGGACCGATCACTGCGGAAGCTGCGGCGGTCACCGGCCTGCCGGCCACGACCCAGGTTGCCAGCGGGGGGCATGATCATGTCTGCGGGGCGCTTGCCGTTGGCGTCACTAAACCCGGCGTCATGCTCAATTCCGTCGGTACGGGCGAAACCATCTTTGTCTCCCTGAGCCAGCCGCTGGCCGACCCGGAAATGGGCCGGCAAGGTTATACTCAGGGCGCGCACGTGGTGGCTAATCATTACTATGTATTTGGAGCCGCCTATGCCACCGGGGCCAGCGTCGAGTGGCTGCGCCAGGTTTTGAGCAGCGACCTTGATTATGCCACCCTCATCGCCGAAGCTGAGCAGGTCCCGCCTGGCAGCCTGGGCGTCTTTTTCTTACCCCATTTGCGCTTCGCTAATCCCCCTTATGATGACCCCAAGGGTAGGGGCGCGTTTATCGGCCTGAGCACCGATGTCAAGCGCGGTACGCTCTTCCGGGCCATCTTGGAAGGTCTGTCCTATGAGTCACGCCACATCCTGGAGTCGCTGCAAACATTCCCCGGCATGGCCGCCCTGCACCAGATTATTGCCATTGGTGGTAATACCCGCAACCCACTTTTGATGCGCCTAAAAGCAACAATCTTTAACCAACCGGTGACGGTGGCCACCGTCGCTGAATCAACCAGCCTGGGCGCGGCTATCCTCGGCGGGCTGGGCGCGGGTGTTTATGCCGATGTCCCGTCGGCGTTGGCCCAACTCCGGCGCAACGAAGTGGTGGTCGAACCGGTGGCGGATCAGGTGGCGCTGTATGACGCTTGCTTCCGCCAGGTTTACCGGCAGCTCTATCTTTCGCTGCGTTCCCTCCATCATACCATTTATCAGCTTCAAAATTGATAACGGATCGTATTGGGAAAATTGTGAAGGGTGAATAGCCAATCCACTGCCCCATTGCTGGCTGGAATAGATGTTGGCACGACCAACATCAAGGCCGTTATTTTTGATCTCACTGGGCAGCCGGTGGCTCAGGCCAGTATTTCCACCCCAACCTACTATCCCCAGCCCGGCTGGGCCTATTACCAGCCCGAGGAATTGTGGCATGGTACAGTGGCGGCTTTACGCCAGGCGACCTGTCAACTGGACGATCCTGGCCGGATTGTCGGCCTAGCCATTAGCAGTCTGGCCGAAACAGCCATTCCACTCGATCCGCACAACCAGCCGACCTACCACGCCATTGCCTGGTTTGACCGGCGCACCCAACCCCAGGTTGACTGGCTGGAGCGGACCTTCGGCCAGGATCGCCTGTATCAGGTTTCCGGTATGCCCCTGCAGCCCATCTTTGGCTTGTGCAAACTGTTGTGGTTTAAAGAGAACGAGCCTGACGCTTTCAAGCGGACTGTGCGCTGGCTCAACGTGGCTGATTATATTACCTACCGCCTGAGCGGTGTCCAGGCGACCGATTATTCGCTGGCCTGCCGGATCATGGCTTTGAACTTGCGTACTTTAGAGTGGGACACCGCCCTGCTGCACGAAGTGGGCGTTTCGCCTGAGTTGTTTGCTCCCCTGTGTCACAGCGGAACCCGGCTGGGGCTGGTTACACCGGAAGCGGCAGCCATGACCGGCCTGCCGGTCAGCGCCCAGGTTGCTGCGGGAGGCCACGATCACATCTGCGGGGCTTTGGCTATTGGGGTGATTCAACCGGGCGACATTATGGATTCGATGGGCACATCCGAACCGGTCTTTATCCCGCTCAGCCAACCGATTGATGACCCGGCGGCGGGTCGCCAGGGTTACGCTCAGGGTGTGCATGCGGTTGCCGGTTATTACTATGTAACCACAACCGGGTTTACGTCAGGGGCCAGCATAGAGTGGTTCAGGGATATTGTGGGACGTGACCTGGATTACGCCGCCCTCATTGCCGAGGCTGAGTCGGTTCCACCGGGCAGCCTGGGGGTTTACTTTTTGCCCCACTTACGCCTGGCCAATACCCCTCATTACGATCCCGAGGGCCGGGGCGCATTTATCGGCCTCAGCACCGACGCCAAACGGGCCGTCCTCTTTCGGGCGGTGCTGGAAGGGCTGGCCTACGATTGCCGCTATGGCCTGGAACCTTTGCTTAATTATCCAGAGGTAGTGGCCCCGAACCGCATTTATGCTATTGGCGGCAGCACCCGTAATCATCTGCTGATGCGGATCAAGGCGGCCGTGTTCAACCGGCCGATCACCGTCGCCACTGTCGCCGAAGCCACGAGCCTGGGCGCGGCTGTTCTGGGCGGGCTGGGAGCGGGAGTGTATCCTGATGTGCCCTCGGCGTTGCAGCAGCTCCGGCAGGAACATACTGTGATCGAGCCGGTTGTCGAAGAAGCTGCCTTGTATGATAGCTGCTTCCACCAGGTCTACCAGCATCTCTACTTGACTCTCCGCCACCTCCACCATACAATTCATCAAATTTAATTTAAGATTATCTTAATGAAGAAAATTCTGATTGTCGAAGATATTGAATTAAACCTTGATCTACTGACCCAACTCCTGGAAGATGAGTACGAGTTAGTTGCCGCCGAAGATGGCGCCCAGGGGGTAGCCCTGGCCGAGCAGGAACAGCCTGACCTCATCCTGATGGATATATCTCTGCCTGTGTTGGATGGCTACGAAGCCACGCGGCAAATCAAAGCTAATCCAGCCCTGACCCATATTCCGGTTATCGCTTTAACCGCCCACGCCATGAGCGGCGATCTGGAAAGAGCTTTGGCCGCCGGCTGCGACGACTATTTGACCAAGCCGCTGAATGACAGCCTATTGTTTGAAAAGCTGGACCACTTTTTGACCGAATAATCTACGTCCGCCGCAGTTTGCGATAGGTGATGCGATGGGGCCGGTCGGCGGCTTTGCCGAGCCGCTTGTGCCGGTCCTCTTCGTACTCACTGTAGTTGCCGGGGAACCAGAAAGCCTGGCTCTCTCCCTCAAAAGCCAGGATGTGGGTGGCGATTCTATCGAGAAACCAGCGGTCGTGGGAGATGATAACCGCGCAGCCGCCAAAGTTCTCCAGCCCCTCTTCCAGCGCCCGCAGCGTATTGACATCCAAATCGTTGGTCGGCTCGTCGAGCAGCAGCAGGTTAGCCCCGGATTTGAGCATCTTGGCCAGATGGACACGATTCCGCTCGCCGCCGGATAAGGCGCCAACTTTCTTCTGCTGGTCGGCTCCGGAGAAGTTGAAACGGGCTACATAGGCGCGGGAGTTGACCGTTCGGCCCCCCAGCGCAATCTGTTCCTGCCCGCCGGAAATCTCCTCCCAGACCGTTTTGTCGGGGTTCAGCGTCTCCCGGCTCTGGTCTACATAGCCCAGTTTAACGGTGCTGCCAACAGCCAGCTCGCCGGAGTCCGGTTTCTCCTGGTCCACCACCATGCGGAACAAGGTTGTTTTACCCGCCCCGTTGGGGCCAATGATGCCGACAATGCCGCCGGGCGGCAGGTCGAAGTTCAGGTCTTCATACAGCAGGTTATCACCAAAGCCTTTGGCGACGTGCTTGGCGCTGACCACCACATCACCCAGCCGCGGGCCAGGGGGGATGTAGATTTCCAGATCGCGCTCGGCCTTTTCCATGCTCTGGTCGAGCAGCTTTTCGTAAGCCGACAGCCGAGCTTTGCCTTTGGCTTGCCGGGCCTTAGGCGTCATGCGAATCCACTCCAGCTCCCGTTCCAGCGTCTTTTGCCGCTGCGATTCCTGCTTTTCTTCTTTGGCCAGGCGCTGCTGCTTCTGTTCCAGCCAGGAGGAATAGTTTCCTTCCCAGGGAATGCCGTAGCCGCGATCCAGCTCTAAAATCCAGCCGGCCACGTTGTCCAAAAAGTAGCGGTCGTGGGTGACGGCAATGACCGTGCCGGCGTATTGGCGCAGATGCTGCTCCAGCCAGGCGACCGACTCGGCGTCGAGGTGGTTGGTTGGCTCATCCAGCAGCAGAATGTCAGGTTCCTTCAACAGCAGGCGGCACAAAGCCACCCGCCGCCGCTCGCCACCGGACAGCACCGACACCGGGGTGTCGCCGGGAGGGCAGCGCAGAGCGTCCATGGCCAGGTCGAGGCGGCTGTCTAGGTCCCAGGCATTGAGGTGGTCCAGCTTTTCCTGCACTTCGCCCTGCCGCTCAATCAGAGCATCCATCTCCTCCGGTGTCAATTCCTCGCCAAACTTGGCGTTGATCTCGTCGAACTCGCGCAGGGTATCCACCACCTCCTGCACACCTTCCTCGACTACCTGCCGCACCGTTTTGCTCTCGTCCAGCACCGGCTCCTGCTCCAGGTAGCCCACACTGTAACCGGGCGACATGACCACTTCGCCCAGATAATCCTTTTCCACCCCGGCGATGATGCGCAGGAGCGTACTTTTGCCGGCCCCGTTCAACCCCAGCACGCCAATCTTGGCCCCATAGTAAAAGCCCAGGTAGATGTCGCGCAGCACCTGTTTGTTTGGGGGGTAAACCTTACCCACCCCCACCATTGAGAAAATAATCTTGTTGTCCATGCCCATTCTCCCTTTTCAAATCAACGAGTTTACCCTAATCCAGTTATCGGAACAAATCTCTATACTGAGTCTACCCTGGCTGATTCGACAGAAATACCGGCTGGTATAATAATACTCCCCGGGGAATGTTTCGCCACATCCCCTTGATTCTAAAAATTTTGACAATTATGAATGAATTTCCAATTACTGCTCACATTTGCCATTCTCTTTGTATCCATTGCCTTATTCCTTAGTGACCGGCTGCGGGCAGACCTGGTTGCCCTGTTGACAGTCATTGCCCTGGGCTTGACCGGTATTCTCTCGCCCCAGGAAGCCTTCTCCGGTTTCAGCCGTTCGGCTGTTATTACCATCCTGGCTATTTTTATCCTGGCCGAAGGTTTGCAGCGTACCGGCGTGACCGAGCAGGTCGGCCACCTGCTGCTGCGCATCGCCGGAACACGTGAAGGCTGGCTAGTCGTCGTCGTGATGCTGGCCGGGGCGTTTCTATCTTTGTTTATGAATAATATCGCCGCCGCATCGGTGTTGTTACCGGCCGTGGCCGGGGCGGGACGCAAGGCCGGAGTAAATCCGGCCCGAATCTTGATGCCGCTCGCCTTTGCCACCATCCTGGGCGGCATGGCCACCTTGCTGACCACGACCAATATCGTTGTCAGTACCCTGCTGCGTGACGAGGGCCAGGCCGGTTATGGCTTGTTGGATTTCGCTCCCCTGGGCCTGCCGATTATTGTCGTTGGGGTGGCTTATATGGCCCTGATTGGCCGGCGCCTGCTGCCGGCTCACTGGCCGGCCGAGTATCTCGAAGCGGCTCGTCAGGCTGACGAAGATTTGGTGGGCGTGTATCGCCTGGGGGAGCATTTGTTCCGTATCCGGGTGCCGCTTGGCTCGGCGCTCAACGGCAAAACGCTGGCGCAGAGCGCCTTTCGCGAGCGCTATAATCTGACCGCTGTGGCGATAGAGCGTGATGGGCAGCTTACCCTTTCTCCGGCCCCGGACAAGACCGTGCAGGAGGGCGACATTATTCTTTTTGCCGGTAATTTGGAGGAGTTACGCCAGCAGGATGTCGAACCGTATTTTGAATTTCTTCCCTCTCGCGATTGGCGAGAGCAAGACCTGGAGTCGCCGACAATTGTCGTCACTGAAACCGTGCTGGCTCCCCGTTCCGGGCTGATTGGGCAGACTCTCCGGCAGGCGCACTTTCGGGATAAGTATGGTATGACTGCCCTGGCGATTTGGCGAGGAGGACAGCAATTGCGCACCGGGTTGGCCGATCTACCCCTTCAATTTGGGGATGCTCTACTTCTACAGGGGCCGCGCGAGCGTTTGCGCGTGCTTCACGCCGAACCAGACCTGATTGTGCTGGGCAATGGACAAGAAGAAGTCAAACTTGTGCCGGGCAAGGGCCGCCTGGCTCTGGCAATTATGGCCGTGACCTTGGTGCTGGCGGCCATTAGCCCGGCCTTAGTGGGTGAAGTGATGCTCGGCGGGGCGCTGGCCATGGTCCTGGCCAGGGTGCTGACCATGGATCACGCTTACCAGTCGGTTGAGTGGAAAAGTATTTTTCTGATTGCCGGCATGCTGCCGATGGGCATTGCCATTACCAAAACCGGGGCCGCTGCGCTGCTGGCAAACTGGCTCATTACTTTCCTGGGACCGGCCGGGCCGCTGGCATTGCTGGCCGGGTTATTTATCCTGGCTACCTTACTGACTCAGGCCATGAATGGCGCCGCCGTGGCCACGGTCATGGCCCCCATCGCTATTGAGACCGCGCAGAATATCGGGGTTGATCCCCACTCCCTGGCCATGGGCGTCGCTCTGGCCACGTCTATGGCCTTTTTGACTCCGCTGGGACACCCGGTCAACGTTCTGGTGATGGGGCCGGGCGGCTACCGTTTTCACGATTATTTCAAGGTCGGCCTGCCGCTGACCGTGCTGCTTACCGTTCTTATTATCAGCCTGCTGCCCCGCATTTGGTCGTTGACGCCTTAGAATTGCCAATTTTTGGAATTGTCCGATTCTTACTCCCTAACCGACGAACCAGAACCAAAGATGTTTAGACAAGATTTACAGATAAATCAAACAAATCTTGGTAATCCTGTCCAAATTTCTTGCCCACTGTACAAGAATTTGACTCGTAAGGTCCTATTCCTCCTCCAGCCAGCCCAGCACAAAATTGGGATAATTGGCCAATTCTTCACTGGTAGGCAGCATCCTCTCGGCCGGGGTTCGCCGGGAGCCGAACCAGGTGGGACGTACCCGGATGATCTCTTTGACGTGGGAGATGTCGTTAAGGAGGAGAAGCCGGTAATTACGTTGGCGAGGGTTCCCGGATGCGGCCGCCTTGGCGCTGGCCTGAATTTGCAGCAGGCTTAGCGAAGCATTATCAAAGGCAAAGGTCCGCCAGCCCCGGTCTACAATGCCCAGGGTAGCCCGCAAGCTGGCATTCAGTACGCCGCCATGGGTGACAACGGCAACGGCGGTTTCCTCGGCCATTCCCTCAATTATTTCGTCCAGGGCCAGCCGGACCCGGGCCTCGAAAGCCGGGTCGCCCTCTTCACCGGGCAGCGGCTCCCAGAACTCGTTGGCCTTCCAGGCGGCTGGCACTTCCGGGTAGCGCCGGCCGATTTCCTCGCGGGTCAGCCCATTCAATAGGCCAAAATTGTATTCGTTCAAACGCGGGTCGAGCCGCAGCGACAGGCCCAGAAATTGGCAGATTATCTCGCCCGTTTCGGCGGCGCGGCTGAGCGAACTGGAAATAACTGCGCTCAATTGGGCCTCCTGGGCCAGCCGGGTCGCTGCCTGCCGGGCCTGCTGCCGGCCCAGGTCGGTCAGCGGGGAGTCGTCAGACCCCTGAATCCGCTGCTCCAGGTTGCCCTGCGATTCCCCATGTCGAACCAGCCACAGAAATTCGTACCTTTTTCACTTTCGTGAGGGTCGTGTTTCTAAACCTGCCCAAAAATGAAATGCACTCCGGCTGACAATTTATCTTTGCCAGACTAATAGCTTCGAATACATTCGATTTTGGGCAATCTCGCCCTTCGATACGGCCTTCGGCCCGCTTCGCGTCAGGACGAGCTGAACGCATCCTGAGTAGCCACCTGCCCCCGATTCGGGGGTGCAGTGAAACGAAGGGCGTATCGAAGGATGCGGTTTTGTAGAGTCGCTGCCACTTCTGAATGCACCTGTTTGGCAGGGGGATTGTAAGAATATTAAGGGTGAGGTAGAATAATAAGGGAAAGATTATTGCTCGTGGAGATATTAGGTTGTCCCACGTCCTTACCTCGCCCCCATATAGCCTCAAGGCCGCCAATTTTGAGCCGGCCTACCTGGCCCTGCACCGCGGCGGCGAACTCAAACGCCGGGCGCTGGCGGCCCTGGCCGGGCTGGCCGACTGCCGCGTCTGCCCGCGCGACTGCGGGGTGGACCGGCTGGCGGACAAAACGGCGGCCTGCAAAACCGGGCGCTACGCCCAGGCAGCCAGTTGTTTTCCCCATTTTGGTGAGGAGGACTGCCTGCGCGGCTGGAACGGCAGCGGCACGATTTTCTTCTCCATGTGCAACCTGCGCTGCGTCTTTTGCCAGAACTTCGACATCAGCCAGGCCAGCCGCGGCCAGGAAGTGAACGCCGTCGAACTGGCCGCGCTCATGCTGGACTTGCAGGAGAGCGGCTGCCACAACATCAATTTTGTTACCCCGGAGCATGTTGTGCCCCAGGTGTTGGAGGGCTTGGTGGTGGCGGTGGAAGCGGGCCTGCGCCTGCCGCTTGTCTACAATACCTCGGCTTACGACTCAATGGAAAGCCTGCGCTGGCTCGACGGGGTGGTAGACATCTACATGCCGGATTTTAAGTTTTGGGATTCGGCCCTGTCGCTAAGATATCTTAAAGCCAAAGATTACGCCGAAGCCGCCCGGCGGGCGATCAAAGAGATGCACCGCCAGGTGGGACCGCTCAAATTTGATGAAAAGGGGCTGGCCAAACGGGGGGTCCTCGTCCGCCACCTGGTCATGCCCGGCTTTCTGGACGAGACCCGCCGCATCCTCCGCTTCCTGGCCGAGGAGGTTGGCCCGGACACTTACGTCAATGTGATGGCCCAATACTACCCGGCGGGGAAAGTCTCCAAAGAGAAGTATCCCGAAATCAACCGCCCTACCACCCCCCCCGAATACGAGGCCGCCGTCCAAATGGCCCGCGACCTGGGCCTGCGGCTGGACGAGCGCCGCGCGTGCGGCGGGTGGCGCTAATCTCTGCGTATCTCCTATAAAAATCACAAGAGCATCCGGCAATTCAATCCAGCCGCCAATGGCTGGAAGCCATCGGCTGAGACAGGTAAAAGCCGGTTCAAAACCGGCTCAACCCCCTCCTCAGCCTGAATTAGCAGGCTTTCATGAGGCCTAGCCGGGCGTTTCAACGCCCGGCGGACTCCCCCAACAGCGCCTTGACCTGGGCCTCATCCCCGGCGGCCAGGGCCGCCTGCAACTGCTGGAACTTTTCCTCGCCCAACTGCTGCCGCACCTGCTGGGTGTACACCTGCGCCATAATCCGCTTCACCGTCTCCGCGTCCGGCGACTTCAGCCGTTCCAGGATGGCCGCCGACTCCTGTAGGTAAGCCAGAGCCGTTTCAAAATCGCCCTGCCGGTAAGCCAGGAGCTGGGCCATCATGGCCAAGGTGGCGGCTTTGCCCTGGACATCGCCGATGCTTTCCTTCATGTCGAGGGACTGGCGGTAGAGGCGGAGGGCTTCCTCGATCTGGCCCTGGTTGGCGTAGATGCTGGCCAGGTTGTGCAGCATGGCCGCCTTTTCCCCGGCCGAGTCCTCCGGACAACCCTGCATGGCCTGCCGGTAGTGCTGTACGGCTGATTCAACCTGGCCCAGCGTATCCTCGGCCCGGGCCAGTTGGTGCAGCACCCGATAATCCGCAGCCAGCGCTAAGGTCTGCCGGCTCAAGTCGGCGGCTTCGCGGTAGCGGCTGCGGTTGACCCACCTTCTGGCCAGATGGGTGGCTATTTCGGCGGCAATCTCCCCCACCTGCCCGGCCAGGGCCAGCCGGTGGATTTCCAGCAGTTGTTCTTCGCTGGCGCGGTCGGCCTCCTGCCACCACAGGCGGTAGAGAGTTTCGGTGGCCAGGCGGGCCAGGGCGGCTGGGTCTGGCGGCGCTTCCCCGGCCAGTGGCTCGGCCAGCAGGCGGGGCGCGTAATATAGGTCTGTTTCTGTTGGCTGGCGGGTCACTTCCACCAATCCCAGGGCCTCGGCCCGGCGCAGGTGGGTCTCCAAATCGGCTCTATCTTCGCAAAGGGCTGCCAGGGCTGGGTAGGGTACGGGTACCTGGTAAACCAGGGCCGCCGCCAGCATCTGCCGCAGGGCCGCTTCCTGCTGCCGGAGCAGCTCCTCGGCCAGGATGCTTTCGCGGAACTCGACCGCTTTGGCCGCCATCCGTTCCAAAATTTGGGCGTGATCCAGCCCAGCCTGGCCCAAAATCTCGAACAGCCACTCCAGCAGGCGCGGGTTGCCGTCGGCCACGCTAATGGCCTGTGCTTCTAACTCCTTGAGAATCGCGCCGGGCTGCTTCGCCCGTTCCAGGCGGCGCACCTTTTTAGCCAAATCCGCCCCCCGTAAGGGGTCGAGCGGTTCCTGGAACAACGCCGCCGCCTCGGCCACGTCGAGCCGGTAGCGGCTGGTGACCAGCAGCCGGTGGCGGCCCTGGCCCTGCTGGATGGCAAAGGCCAGCGCCGCCAGGACCTTTTTGGCTTCAGTTGAGAGTAGCGGCAGGCCCGCCCGCAACATGAGCTGGCCGTCGTTGTGCTCAAAATTGGCCTCAAAATCGTCCAGCACCAGCAAGAGCGGCGGGTCCACCTGCCCCAAAACGGTGCGCAGCTTAAACCTTAATTCCTCCTGCGGGTTCAGCAGGGTTTCCCGTTGGGCCTGGTTCAGCGGCGCTTCCTCGGCCAGCCGGTTGGCCAGGGCAAACTCGTCCAACGGCCCGACCCAGACCAGGGTCTGATAGTCAGGCAGCCGGTCGGCTAGGCGAGCGGCCAGGCTGCTCTTGCCCAGCCCGCCCATGCCGTACAGCAGCACCCCGATTTTATCCGGGGCGTAGCGCAGGGCCTGCAAGCAGCGCTGTAGAGCACGCCGCCGGCCGACAAAGCTCTGGCGGGTCGGCACTTTGACCTGCTGCCGCCGCGGGTCCAAAAATTTGGTTTCCGTCGAAGGGGGCGGGGCCGGCAGCCGGCCCCGTGTTTTCAGCGGCGTCACCAGCGGGCCGGGCGGGTCACCGGCCAGGTAGAGCCGCAGCAGGTGCCAGTCCCGCGCCTGCTGCTCGAGCAAAGCCTGGTAGGTTTCGGCCAGGGCGCGGGCCGGTTCCGCGCCGGTGGCCAGGCCGGCGTACAGCGTGGCCGCGGCGGCGCTGGCTTCGGGGTCGAGCACGGGCCGGCCCCAGCCCAACACGGCCCTGGCCCCCTGGCCCAGCAGGGCCTCGGCCAGGGAGGGCACGCTGCCGGCCCGCGGCGCTTCGCCGGTGCGGCAGCCCGATAGAAAGATCAGCCGGGGCAGGCGGGTCAGCGCCCGGCCGATTTCCGCCGCCGGAGCGTAATGAGCGCCGCCCGTCTCCGTTTCGGTCAAAAAAACGGGTTCCTGGTCGGCCAGCGTGGCGTGGCCGGTCAGGTGAACTACGTCAAAATAACCGGCGTCGTAGGAGTCAATCAGGTTCTTCAATTCGGCCAGGTCGCCGCTCTCCTCGACCATCAAGGTCAAGGGCTGCTTGCGGGTGGCCTCCAGGATCAAGCCCTCTTCATTTTCATAGTCCAGCACCGGCTCGACCCCCAGCGGCGAGGTGGCCATGAACAGCACCCGCAGGGCACGGTTTTCCGGCGGCAGGAGGGGCGCTTTCTGCTCCTGCCAGCGCACCGGCACGATGAACGGGTTTTGGCGCTGCACCAGAAAGCCCACGCCGTCGTGCAGCGTTTCCCAGGGCAGGTGGGCCAGCCGGCCGCTTGCGGCAATGGCTAAAACCAGGATTTCCGTTTGCCTTCGGATCGCCTCAATGGCCTGGGCCAGAAAGCGGTCGGCGCTGTCGAGCCAGGCGTAGAGCTGTTGGCCGGTCTGGGCCAGGTCGGCTGGCAGGAGGGTGTAGTAATCGGTTTCCGCCCGGTCAATCAGCTTTTGGATGGCCGCCAGTGGCAGCGGGCGCGCTTGGTAGTCGTTGGGGTTGTCGAAATAGTAGCGCAGCTCGGCGGTGGCGGGGTCAAGCGGTTTCAGGGCAATGTGCAGGGTTTGGGACATGGCCGTGCTCCTTAACAATAGGAGTTATGCGGTGGGTGGAAAAGCCCTCCCTAAACCCCTCCCAAAGGGAGGGACTTAGGCTGATTCTCCCTCTACGGGGGGAGTTAGAGGGGCGTTCTATTTGACTAATTCCTGCAAAACCTCGTTAATTTCCCTGGCGGTCGCGTTTTCCAACTGGATACGCTTGCCCTTTGACCCCACCAGTACCACCTTTTTAATGGTTTTGCCGGATTTGCCTTTTTGCCATTCGGCGTACCACTTGCGGATTTGCTCGGCGGCGGCCAGCGTGCCGCCGGTAATGCCGACAACTGTGGCAATTGCGGCCAGGGTAATTTCTCGCTCGTCCGCGCCGGTCGCCTCCCAACTGCCGGACAGTTCGGGCAGGGCGACCAGGCTGGCCGCGGCGTCGGCGGCGCCTTCACCTTCAATCGCGAATTGAATTGTAGACATGGACTGCTCCTTTGTTTGGGAATGTGGTTGGTTGAAACGGTTCACTCCATTATATCTCAAAAGGGTGCAGAATGCATCCCTATTTTGGCTTTTGATTGTCTGAGTCGGTTATGTTATAATTCCGGTTAAGCTTAAGGAAAGAATCAACTATGCACGTTTTGCACGCTCACTGGCACCCGCCGACCCGGCCCAGTGATATGGAAACGGCGGGCGTCCTCTTCTGGGCCGAGAGTTCGGAAGGGCAGCCGCCGCTTAAACTTAAATCCAAAAAAGGGGTGGTCCAACCCCATCCCTTCTGCGCCGCGCCGGAGACGCTCAAACCCCTGCTGGGGGCGATTGACGCCGAGGTTACGGCGGCTGAAAAGAAGCTGGTGGTGCTGTTACTGCCGACGACCAGCTTCGGCCCGCAGCCGTCGCCGCAGTTATCGTATGATTGGGAAATTTTGGACAGCTCGCCGTTGGCTCTGTCTCCCTGGCTGGTCGCCGGGCTGTGGCTGCCCCCGGCCTCCGCTTTCACCCTGTTGACCCGCCTGTTTAGCTCCGAAACCTTGCCGCCGCACCTGGCGCTGGGGGCCGATGCTCACTACTGGCACACCGCCGCCAGCCTGGTGCTGGAAACGCTGGCCCAGCAGAAACTCCTGCCGGTGCTGGCCCAGGCCGACGCCAGCGGCAAAACCTTTCACGCCCGCTGGCTGCCGGTGCTCGACGGCCCGCACGATGGTCCCCGCCTGGCCCGGCTGCTGGAAGCGATGCCCCCGCTCTGCCGGGCCGAAACAGACCGGCCGGAAAATGCGCCCACTCCGCGCATGGTGTTAGATACCTTCCTGAATACGATGACCGATGCCCTGGCCCGCCGCTGGGGCGCGCCCGCGGCCTCCTTTCTCTCAAAGGGGGGCATCAGCGGGGGCGGAGATACCCCCCGTGACTGGTTGGCCTCGCTGTTTAACGCCAGGCCTGCGGTTCGCGGTTCTGCCGCCCAGTTGAGCCATCTGAATCAAAATTACCGGCTCTGGCAGCGCAACCTGCACCTGGCCGGGGATAAAACATTCCGGGTGGCCTTTCGGCTGGAAGCGCCCTTGCAGCAGGCCGAGTCGGCGGCCAGGAAGAACTGGAATCTGCATTTTATGCTGCAAGCCCGCGAAGACCCCAGCCTGTTGATCCAGGCCCAGCAGGTCTGGCAGACCAAAGGCAGTGTTCTCAATGCGCTCAATCACCGCTTTGAGCAGCCGCAGGAGAAGCTCCTGGCCGGCCTGGGTTATGCCTCGCGCCTGTTTGAGCCGCTGCGGGCGGGACTAAAAACCGCCAAACCGGCGGCGCTGCCGCTTTCCACGGATGACGCCTTTAAATTTCTGCGTGAAAGTGCGCCGCTGCTGGAGGCCAGCGGCTTCGGGGTGCTGGTGCCGCCGTGGTGGAACAAACCGGGCACGCGCCTGGGTGTCCGCCTCAAGCTGGCCTCCAAAAAAGGAACAAAGACTGAGGTCAGCGCCGGTCGCATGGCCCTGGAGAATTTAATCACTTACAAATGGGAGCTGGCCCTGGGCGACACAACGCTGACCCGTGAGGAGTTCGACGCCCTGGTCGCGCTCAAGTCGCCGCTGGTCCAAATCCGGGGGCAGTGGGTGCAGTTGGACCCGGAGCAAATCGAGGCGGCCATTCGTTTCTGGGAAAAACAAAACCTGGAAGCCGAGGTCGGCTTGAACGAGGCGGTCCGGCTGGGGTTGGGGGCGACCGATCAGGTCGAAGGCTTGCCGGTCGAAAAGGTAGAGTATGAAGGCTGGCTGGCCGATTGGATGGAGCGCTTCACCGGCAGTGAAAAATTGACCACGCTGCCGCAGCCGCAGGGTTTGCAGGGCCAGTTGCGCCCCTACCAGCAGTACGGCTACTCCTGGCTGGATTTTCTGCGGCGCTGGGGCATGGGCGCCTGCCTGGCCGACGACATGGGCCTGGGCAAAACCATTCAGACCCTGGCCATGCTGCTGCGCGAAAAGGAGCAAAACGGGGCGCTGCCCGGCCCGACCCTGCTCATCTGCCCAACCTCGGTGGTGTTCAACTGGTTCAAAGAAGTCCAGCGCTTCGCCCCCGCCCTGACGACTCATATCCACCAGGGACCGGCGCGGCTGCGCGGCGACGAGTTGAAGCAAAAGGCCGGTGAAACGGATGTCGTTTTGACCAGCTACGCCATCGCTCGCCGGGATGCCGAAACTCTCAAGGCGATTGATTGGTTTGGGGTCATTCTCGATGAGGCCCAGAACATCAAGAACGCGGAGACCAAGCAGACGCGGGCTATTCGCCAATTGCCGGCCCAGTTCCGCATGGCCCTGACCGGCACGCCGGTGGAGAACCGGTTGTCGGAATTATGGTCTATTATGCATTTTCTCAACCCCGGCTACCTGGGTGCGCGGGAATATTTCCGCCAAAATTTTGCCCTGCCCATCGAACGCTACGGCGAAGAAGAGGCCATTGGGCGCCTGAAAAAGATGGCCTCGCCCTTTATCCTGCGCCGGGTTAAAACCGATCCGCGGGTGATCCAGGATTTGCCGGAAAAACAGGAAATGAAGGTCTACTGCAACCTGACCGAGGAACAGGCCACCCTGTACGAGTCGGTGGTCCAAAAAGTGATGGAGCGGCTGGCCGAAGCGGAGGGCATCGAGCGGAAGGGGCTGGTGCTGGGTATGCTCATGCAGCTCAAACAGGTTTGCAACCATCCGGCCCAATTTTTGCACCAGATCGGCGACGGCCAAAAAGTTGAGCTAGAAAGCGACACCCCGCGCAGCGGCAAACTGATCCGCCTGACCGAAATGCTGGAGGAAGCGGTCTCGGTGGGGGACCGGACGCTTATTTTTACCCAGTTTGCCGAAATGGGCCACCTGCTCAAAGAGCATTTGCAGGAGGCGCTGGGCGTATCCGCCCTGTTTTTGTACGGCGGGACGCCGGTCAAAAAACGCGAGGTGATGATCAAACGTTTTCAGGAAGAGGACAACGGCCCACCCATCTTCATCTTATCGCTCAAAGCGGGCGGCACCGGTCTGAACTTGACCCGGGCCAACCACGTCTTCCATTTTGACCGTTGGTGGAACCCGGCAGTCGAAAACCAGGCCACCGACCGGGCCTTTAGAATTGGGCAGACCCGCAACGTGCAGGTGCATAAATTTATCTGCGTTGGCACGCTGGAAGAGATGATTGACGAGATGATTGAGAGCAAAAAGGCCCTCGCCCAGAGCATCGTCGGCAGCGGCGAGAACTGGCTGACCGAGCTGTCCACCGACGAACTGCGGGATTTGGTCGCACTGCGCCGGGAGGCGGTGCAGTAGGACAAGCTGTTAGCTTGTCCCAGCCCAGGACAAACTAACAGTTTGTCCTACAGGAGCGTAACAGATGAGTCGCTACGATTATTACGATTATTACTATGAACCCAGCCAGCCGATCAAAACGGATGAGGGGATTAAAGCCAGGAGCAAGCGCGGGGAGTTTGCCAAAAACTGGTGGGCGACGCGCTGGATTGCCGCTTTGGAACGGCTGGTAGATCGAGGCCGCCTGACCCGGGGCCGCACTTATGCCCGCCAGGGACAGGTGCTCTCCATCGAGGAAACCAAGAGCGGCATCGCGGCCAAGGTGCAGGGATCGCGGCGGACGCCCTATAAAGTAACGGTTAATATTGATACTCTGACCAACGAGCAGTGGGAAAAAGTCATTGATGCGCTGGCCGGGCAGGCCATTTTCACGGCTCAACTCCTGGCGGGAGAGATGCCCCCGGACATCGAGCAGGCATTTCAGGCGGCGGGAGTCAGCCTCTTCCCGGAAAAGCGGGGCCAGTTAATCACCAATTGTAGCTGCCCCGATCCATCCAATCCATGCAAACACATCGCCGCCGTGCATTACATCCTGGGTGAGCAGTTTGACGAAGACCCCTTTTTGCTCTTCCGGCTGCGGGGCCGAACCCAGGAGCAGATTCTGGCGGCGCTGCGCGAGCGCCGGGCAGCGGGTGGGGTCGCCGATGAGGCGGAAGAGGAAATTGAAGAGGTTGCCCCGCCCCTGGCTGAGGCGATCCCTCACTTTTGGGAGCTGGGCCAACCCCTGACCCTCTTTAAGACCACGATCAAGCCGCCGCTGGCCGAGTTCCCCATTTTAAAGCGCCTGGGCCAGCCCTCTTTTGTAAGCGAGGACATCGAGCAGCTTCTCGGTCCGGCCTACCGGGCCATTTCTGAGGCAGCCATTGCCACAGCTTTTGCCGATGAACCAGAAAAAGGTGACGATGGAACTGGCGGAGATACTTTACCAACAAACAAATGATACCTTGAAAGGGCTGGCCGGTCTGTGTGGCTGTTCCGGGCAAACGCGCAAGGATGACCTGGTGCGCTGCATTCACAAAGCGGTCATGACTCCGGCCTCGCTGGTGCACCTGTGGAGCCGGTTGGACGACGTGTCGAAAAAGGCAGTCGCCTCGGCCTATCACAACGGGGGAGAGTTCAACGCGACCGCGTTTCTGGCCCAATACGGCGCCCTGCCCCAACGCCCCCAGAGCAAGTGGTCCTGGTCAGTAAAACCGATTTTGCTGGACCTGTTGCTCTACTCCCCCATGCCGTATTATACCCAAAGTGTCTATAACCCCGTTCTGCCCTCTGATTTGATGCCCCTGTTGGAAAATCTGGTGCCGCCGCCGGACAAGTTCCGCCTGGAGGGCCGGCGAGACGCGCCGAAAACGGTCCTGGGCCGTTATCGTAAAACCGTGGAGCTGGTTCGAGCCGAGACGGAACAGGCCGGACTGCACGATTTGACCGCCTATCTGCGGCTGGTCAATGAGGGCAAAATCAGCAGTGATTATTCTTCCGGCCGGGCGACGATTGCCGGTATCAAACAGATCATTGCGAGTTTGCTGCAGGAAGATTTCTTGCCCCTGCCCCCCGGTGAGAAGTATCGGGCTAATCAAACCATCCGGCCTTTTGGCCTGGATGTGTTTGCCCGCGAGTCGGGCCTGGCAAAAGTAGGGACAAGTAGTAAAGTACAATTGACGCCGGCAGGGCAGCGATTTTACCAAACCCAGGATGTCGAAGTTTTGCTGGAGGCCTTTGAAACCTGGACGCGGGAGGGTCGCTTTGACGAGTTGAGCCGGATTTCGGCGATCAAGGGACAAAAGACGCGCAATACCTCTCTCACCCCGCCCGCTTCCCGGCGAGAGCCGATTATCGAAGCGCTGTCGTGGTGCCCGGTCGGGGTCTGGATTGACCTGGAAGAGTTCTTTCGAGCCGTCAAAATCTGGCATTTTGATTTTGAGGTGGAGAAAACGCCTTACAGCAACCTTTACGTGGGTGACAAGGAATACGGGGCGCTCTATGGTGAAATCTATTGGCCGGTGATCAAGGGTTCGTATATTAAAGTGGTGCTGTGGGAGTATCTGGGCAGTATTGGCGCGTTAGATTTACTCTACACTTACCCCGAAGATGCTAGGTCCAGGGTCAGTTCGCCTTTTTCCGATGAAATTTTTAGCCTGTATGATGGTCTTTGTTATTTCCGCATTAACCCCTTGGGGGCTTATCTGCTGGGGCAGGCCGGCGAGTACGTTCCCTCCAAGCCGCTGCACCAACCGCTTTTTACCATTTCCGCTGACTTGACGGTAACACTGACCAGTCCCGCCGAATTAACCCCCAACCAGCACAGCATTTTGCAGCAACTGGCCGTCTCGACCGGCAACGGTCACTACCGGCTCGATACACAGCGTCTCTTAACATCTCTCGAAGAGGGGCAGGCCCTGTATTACCTGGCGGATTTTCTGCAAAAACGCCACACCGGGCCGTTACCGCCGCAAGTATCAGCCTGGCTGGAACAAATTCAAGAAAACAGCCAGGCGTTCAAAAGGGGAGAGCCGGCTTTATTTATCAAAGCCAAATCGGCCGACCTGGCTCAGTTAGCCCTGGCCGACCCCGTTTTGCAGAAATATTGCAGTTTGATAGACACAAGGACGTTGGTTATCCCGGCGAGTAGAGACAAAGCGGTCCGAGCCAGGTTGAAGGAATTGGAGTATCTACTCCAATGAAAATAGTCGTCAGTCGTCAGTCAGAAAACTGTTTATACATTTGGTAAAAAATCTTACACGGAGAAACACGGAGAAGCCCCAGAGGTTCAAAGAGAAATATTTAAAGCTCTCTGTGCGTCTCTGTGAAAACTCTGTGCAACTCCGTGTTCCTTTTTGGCTTCGGCTTGTCTAGATTAGGGGATTAAGGATTTACACCTAATTATGCACTTTCCGCCTCACCGAAATTGTTTTCGACAAGCTCAGTCAGGCTGCTGATGGCGGCTTTGGCATCAGGACCATCGGCCATGAGGGTAATGGTGTGATTTTGGGCCACGCCGATGGTCAACACACCGAGGATGCTTTTGGCATCGGCAGTCTTGTTCTGGAGAGTGACATTCGTCACGCTAATTTTGGAGGCAAATCTGCTGGCCGTTTGGACAAACAGGGCAGCGGGCCGGGCATGAAGCCCAAGCTTATGTTTGACCGTAAGCGTCGTTTCGATCATACGTTTCCTACCTCTATACCTGCCGGAATTAATAGGTAGTTTATTTAGACCAAAGCCCCAGGGTGTTCGAGGACGTGCTTCAAGTCGGCCAGGAATTGGGCAGCCTTCGCTCCGTCAATAACCCGGTGATCGGCGGTAAGGGTGAGATCAGACATCGGCTTGACGACAATCTGCTCATCCTCGGTGACAATGGGCCGCTTGGCGATGCGTCCTACGGCCAGAATAGCCGCCTGGGGCGGATTGATGATGGCGGTAAAGTGCTCCACCCCGAACATACCCAAATTAGAAATGGTAAAGGTGCCGCCGCGCAGTTCTTCAGGCCGCAGTTTGCCTTCTCGGGCGCGGGCGCCAAGATCGTTCAGTTGCATGGAAATTTCGCCCAGGTTCAGCCGGTCGGCCTGGCAGATTACCGGAACGATGAGCCCGGCCTCCACCGCCGCCGCCACGCCGATGTTGATTTCAGCCCACTCCACAATGCTGTCTTGGTTGAACGAGGCATTGACTGCCGGATGCCGGGCCAAGGTCCAGGCGCAGGCTTTGACCAGCAAAGCGGTTAAGGTGACGCGCGGTCCATCCGGGATCGTCCGCGCCTCGTCAACTATTTGCTGTGCCCGGCTCATCTCCACCGCCAGGCTGACGGTGAACTGCGGAATATCGCGGGCAGCAGCGGTCAGCCGCTCGGCAATGGTGCGGCGCATCGTGGTCAGCGGCACCGTGCGGCGAATGGCAGGCTGGCCGGCTTCGGCGGTAGGAATTGGTCCAAGCGGCGCTGCTGGCGCAGGAGCGGCGGCCCTCTGCTGGGCGGCCTGCTGTACATCCGCCGATTGAATGCGCCCAGCCGGCCCACTGCCACTGACGGCGGCCAGATCAACTCCCAGTTGGTGAGCCAGCCGCCGCGCTGCCGGAACGGCTTTGGGTTTGTCCGGCGAGACCTTTGAGGTTTTGGAAACCTCAAAGGTCTGAGATTCCTGAGTGGCCAGAAAACTCTCCACATCGGCTTTGGTCAGCCGCCCCGAAGAGCGGGGCAGGGCCTGCACATCCAGGCCGTGCGCCTGGGCCAGCCGTTCGGCCACGGGGGTGGCTCGTTCAGCCGGGTGGTCGGTGGGCAGCGGAGCCGCTGCTTCTATCGGGGCAGACGAGGCAGGCGCACCCGCTTGCGGCAGCGTCTCGCCGGGTTTAAGAATGTAGGCAATGGCCTGGCCGATAGGTACGACTGTACCGGGGCCGGCTGAAATTCCCCCCAATATGCCGCTGGCCGGCGATTCCACTTCCATATTAATCTTGTCCGTCTCGACTTCTAAAATCGGCTCGCCTTTTTCGACCGGGTCGCCTTCCTGTTTGAGCCATTTGGAAACCGTGCCCGTTTCCTGGGCCATCTCAAATTTGGGCATGATGATGGGCGTAGGCATGTCAAATCTCCAGCCGGTGTAAACGCCGGGTTGCGGCGATAATATCTTCGATCTGGGGCACAGCCGCTCTTTCCAGGTTGCGATTGTAAGGAATAGGCACGTCGGCGCCGCCCAGCCGGACAATGGGCGCTTCCAGGTAAGCAAAAGCTTCGCTTTGGGCAATCATGGCCGCAATTTCGCCGCCGTAGCCGCCAATGAGCGGCGCTTCGTGGACGACCAGCAGCCGCCCGGTCTTTTTGACCGAGTCGATGAGGGTGGCGGCGTCGTAGGGCTTCAGGGTGCGCAGGTCAACCACCTCGGCCTCGATCCCTTCCTGGGCCAGCTTCTCGGCAGCTTCCAGGGCGCGCAGGGTCATCAGCGAGGCCGCGACGATGGTCACATGCTGACCGGGGCGCTTGATGTCGGCTTTACCCAGCGGGATCATGTACGGCTCTTCCGGGACCGGCCCCTTGGTTTTATACAACAATTTATGCTCGACAAACATGATGGGGTTGCTATCGGCGATGGCCGCCAGTAAAAGCCCTTTGGCTTCGTAAGACGTGCTGGGAGCAACCACCTTTAAGCCCGGCACGTTGACAAACCACGACTCCAGGCTCTCGGAGTGCTGGGCTGCCGCGCCGGTGCCGCAGCCGCCCGGCAGCCGCAGGACCATGTTGACCGAAGCTTTGCCGCCAAACATATAACGAATTTTGGCTCCCTGCAAAACCGTTTGCTCCATGGCCAGGGTCACAAAATCCATAAACTGCATCTCGGCCACTGCCCGCATGCCGGTCATCCCGGCCCCGATAGCTGTGCCGGCGATACAGTTTTCCGAAATGGGCGTGTCCCGCACGCGCTCCGAGCCAAAGCGGTGAATCAAGTCGCCGGTCACGCCAAAAGCCCCGCCATAGGCTCCGATGTCTTCGCCAATCAGGAAGACTCGCTCATCGCGTTCCATGGCCAGGCCCATCGCTTCACGCAGCGCCTCGGAAAAGGTAATCTCCCGTGAGCCTTTAGGGGGAGAAATCGGTGTGGCCGGGCCAAAGGTATGGCGCATCCAGCCGGGCAAAACCTGCTCCGGGTTGGCCTTGACATCCGGCTCTTCGGTGTAAACGTCACGTAGCAGATTTTCCACTTTTGGTTCTTCACTGGCCTCGGCAAAGGCAATCGAGTCGGCGATGTCAGCCTGCACTTTAGCCACAATTTGGTCGGCCTCGGCCTGGGTCAAATAACCCTGAGCAATCAGCCAGTTTTGGAAATTGGGGATAGGGTCGTGTCCTTTCCATTCCTCCACTTCTTCTTTGGTGCGATAAACCTGCTTATCGCTGCGGGAGTGGCCGGTGTAACGATAGGTGACTGCCTCGACGAGGGTGGGACCTTCGCCGGCGCGGGCGCGGGCCGCAGCACGTTTAACCGCCCGGTACACGTCCAGCGGATTCATCCCTTCCACCGTTTCGCCGGGCATGCTGTAAGCGATAGCCCGGTCGGAGATGGTGGCTGCCGAGACAGCCCGATAGGCCGGCATTGACATGGCGTACTGGTTGTTTTCACACAGAAAAATGACGGGCAGCTTCCAAATCGAAGCCATATTCAGGCTTTCGTGGAAATTGGCGTTGTTAGAAGCGCCGTCGCCAAAGAAGCAGACGACCACCCGGTCGGCGCCCTGCATGCGGGCGCTCAGGCCGGCCCCCACCGAGAGGGGGATACTGCCGGCCACAATGCCGTTGGCCCCCAGGCTGCCCAGGCCGAGGTCGGCCATGTGCATGGACCCACCCCGACCCCGGCAGACGCCGGTGGATTTGCCCAGCAGTTCGGCCATCATGCCGCGCACGTCTTGCCCTTTGGCAATGGCGTGACCGTGGCCGCGATGGGTCGAGGTAATTTGATCGTCGGGACGCAGCGCCGCGCAGGCGCCGACAGCCACGGCTTCTTCGCCGATAAAGAGGTGCATAGTGCCGTGAACTTTGCCGGCATAGTACTGCTGCTGGGCTGCCTCTTCAAAGTCGCGGATCAGATACATCTGATATAACATCTCCCGCAACTTTTCTACTGAAAGATCAATTTCTGCGGTCGAATCCTGTTGAATGGCTGTATCCATTATAACTCCTCACAAAATCCTGAAATTAAGGGATAGGTTGCAAAATGTCACTGCGCAGAAATTCACGTACGCGCTGGAGGTTGGGCAGACGCAGGCATTGTTGGGCTATTTTTTGAGCCTGTTCCAGCGTTAATTTACGCAGGAGGGCTTTCACTGAAGGTATGGCTGTGGCCGCCATACTAAATTCGTCCAGCCCTAACCCCAGCAGTAAGGGTACGGCGACCGGGTCGCCGGCCATCTCACCGCACAAGCCAACCCATTTACCGTGCTGGTGGGCGGCCTGAATCACCTGCTGAATGAGCCGGATTACGGCCGGGTGAAGTGGGTCGGCCAGATGGGCGACCTGCTCGTTGGTCCGGTCTACGGCCAGGGTGTACTGGGCCAGGTCGTTGGTGCCAATGCTAAAGAAATCCACTTGCGGGGCCAGGACATCGGCCAGCACGGCTGCAGAGGGGATTTCAATCATAATGCCCACATCGAGGTTGGCGGCATAGGGGACACCGCGGGCCTGTAAATCAGCTTTGGCTTGAGCCAACTGGACTAAAGCTTGCTGTAATTCATCTTCGGAGCCGATCATGGGGAACATAATTTTTACGTTTCGCTCATATCCGGCGCGCAAAATAGCCCGCAGTTGCACTTGGAATAACTCGGGTCGGGCCAGGCACAGGCGGATCGCCCGCAGGCCCAAAAAGGGGTTTTGCTCCTTGGGCAGATCAATGCTGGGCAGTTCCTTGTCGCCGCCAACGTCCAGGGTGCGCACAATCAGGGGTAACTGCTGAAAGACATCGGCGATAGCGCGATAGATGCGGTACTGTTCCTCTTCTGAGGGGAGCGTGTCTCCCTGTAGAAAAAGAAACTCGGTCCGCAGCAGGCCCACCCCTTTGGCGCCCATCTGGATGGCCTGCTGAGCGTCGGCGACGCTGCCAATATTCGCCACTATCTCAACCTCGTAGCCATCGGCGGTGAGGGCCGGCTCCTGGGCCTGGGCAATCTCCAGGGCGCGAGCCTGTTGGTGGACTTTTTGTTGGGCCTGGTATTCGGATAAGGTTTTCTCATCAGGGTCAATCAGTAATTGACCGGTGCTGCCATCAATAATGACCTGGGCTCCGGACGAGATTTCGATCTGGCCCACGCCCACCACTGCCGGGATATCCAGGCTGCGCGACAGAATGGCCGTATGGGAAGTGCTGCTGCCAATTTCGGTACACAGACCCAGGGCCATCTTGCGGTCGAGCGAAGCCGTGTCGGAGGGGGTCAGATCGTGGGCAATAATGATGGCCGGTTGGGTCAGGGCGCTTAAGGTTGTTTCTTCTAACCCCAGGAGCTGGCGGAGCAGTCGCTGCGCCACGTCCTTGATATCGCCTTTGCGCTGCCGGAAGTAGTCATCATCAATTGCTTCAAACTCGGCGATCAGTCCATTGGAAACCCGTTCAACCGCCGCTTCCGCGTTAATGTGTTCTTCGTGGATAATCTGCTTGATCTCGTCGGCAAAAACAGGGTCGGTTAAAAACATCCGATGAGCTTCAAATATCTGCGCCTCTTCCTTACCAATCGTTTCCTGGGTATGTTCTTGAAGCGCCACCAGCATGCCTTGCACAGCCTCGATAGCCTGGATCAGGCGGTCCACTTCGGCCAAGGGGGTTTGAATCATGCGGCGTTCAAAGGTAAGCGGTTCGGGCCGGTAGACAAAAGCCGGGCCGATGGCAATACCTTGGCTGGCGGCTATCCCTGTCAGGCGGATCATACAGCCTCGCCAAAATTATCTTCAATCAACTGGGTCAGGGTATCTATCGCTGTTTGAGCATCATCACCGTCAGCCGTTAAGCGAATGGTATGACCTTGAGCCACGGCGGCTTTAATGACGCTGACAATACTCTTGGCGTTTACTTCGGAGCTATTACGGGTGAGGTTTGTCAGCATGATTTTTGATTGGAACTTACTGGCAGTTTGCACAAAAGTAACGGCGGGTCTGGCATGCAGGCCGACCGGATGGTTGATGGTAATTGTTGTCTCTACCATTTTTATGCTCCCTTGGTTCATTGATTCTTTATAGAAAGTGTCGGAATTAGACCTGTGTGGCAGGCAATCGTGGTGAGTTGGCTAACAAATTCAAGAGCGTCGGCCCGGGCCAAAGTATTGACCATTGAATCCCCCCAGACCAGCGCCCCAAGCTGGGGTACAAGGATGACATGATTCTGCTGGACAGCTTCCGCCAAATTAGCCTCTGTCAGGTCCGATGGTTTGATCAGGTTGACCCCACCGATAACCGCCCCTATCTCCGGTGCAATCTCTTGAAATGGCAGCCTGGCGGCGTTGGCTAAGGTAAGGGTGTAAGGGGGATGGCAGAACAACACGCTCCGGGCTGGCGTTTCGCGATAAATCAGGCGGTGCCAGTTAAGATGGGGAGCCGCTTCCTCACCCGATTTGCCGGGAAGAGTGGAGCAGGTGACCAGGTCGGTTTCGGTGAGGTACGCCAAATGGCTACCTTGAGCATTGATAACCAGTTGATGGGGCGACAACCGCAAACTGAGTTCTCCCAGCGTCCCTAACGCCAGGCGACAATCTGCCACCATTTTGGCTGTGTCAATAAACTGCTGCTGCTGCGCCGGCTTGAGCAGTATTTTATTTCGATACTGGTCATAAGTATAACCACGCGGCGCATTCACCCAATTGACAATCGCCAGTGTTATATTTTTGTACGCCGTCAAAATGCTCATGGTCATAAAGCTTTAGGCAGTTTCTTGAGCCTACCTGCCGTTAACCGAAAGAACTACCCGTTATTGGCCAAAAGCAGCAGCCACCTGTTGGTCTTGCAGCCGCCGCAAATGAACAATGGTCAGCGATTCATCCAGCTTGACATCGGCGTAGGTGACTGGATCGCCCTGTGGCACATCGCGTAACAGTTGGCTCCCTGGAGCCAGGCCCAGCGGCAGCAATCTCTCTTTACGGGCGGCGTCGGCTCGTTCAATCAGCCCATACACACAGAACCCGCCCAGGCCGTCAATCGTTTCACCGGCCTTCAAATCTTTTTTGGCGATAGTAATAGTTTCGGCCACAGGCAGGCGATCAGTAGCTGCCGTTGTTTCACCCTTCAACACGGCGCGGGCGATGGAAATGGGCGTTTCCAGGCTGGTCAGGTGGTAGGGGCGGTAAAGCGCCCAATAAGGGCCGCTGCCCATGCTCAGGTACTGCAGGTCGCGGATAATCTTGGGATGATCGGTGGTAAAGATCACAAACACACCGGGGGAAACTCCCAGGCCATATTCAACCACCCCGGTCTGGTTCAGAATTCCTCCGGCTTCTTTAGGTACATACACCTTTGACAGCGTGGCGGCGGTAACCGCAGGGCCATGCATGCCGCGTACATCCGGCACAAAGCCGATAGCGTTGCCCAGCGAGGTCATTTCGACCATAGTCTTGGTGCCATCCTCAAAAGAGGCCAGCATTTTGGGATTCATCTGTCTCATTTTGGCCTTTTCAGCCACGGTGGCGGGATTAGAGGTCCGGTCAAGCGGGTTGTTTTTACCTTTACCGGCGCAGATAACCTCAAAGCCCAGGCTGCTGGCAAAGTCAAAAAGTTCCATGGTTGTGCCGGGTTCATCGCCGGCGGTGAGAGTATAGACCACTTTGGCGGCCTTGGCCATCTTTCGCAAGAGATAGCCGACAGTGGCGTCCGTTTCTACGTTCATTTGCAGCACATGCTTGCGGTTGAGAATGGCATCGAGGGCGACTCGCGCTCCAATTTCTGGAATGCCGGTGGCTTCAACAACGATGTCTAAATTGGGGATCTGGGCCAAGAGGGCGGAGTCGTTCGTGGCGAGCCGGCGTCCCTCCTCAATCGCTGCCACGGCCAAGTCAAGCTGATTTGTTTCAACAATCTGGTCATCAGACAAATCGGCGGATTGAAGCGCCTGGACGGCTCGACCTGGGACCACATCGGCCACAGCAAAAGCACGCATCCCGTACATCTTTTCCATCTGGCAAATCAATCCTTCACCCATCTGGCCAGCCCCAACAAGGCCGACTTTTATAAGCTTGCCAGCCTGCTGGTACTCCTGAAGCAAGTTTTGTAGGGTCATCTTTTTAGCCTTTCAAGGGTTAAATCTCAAACAGAGCATCGGTCTCCGAATGGAACCAATTGAGTTAATTTTCACTAACAATTTTGACAATCGTGCCCGGTGCAATAGGGGGTATCGGGGCATTGCTGGGTACAGATATGTCGCCGGGCATTTCTGGCTGGGTCAAGCCGTTGAACTTGACCACAAAGTGCCCTAAATTGGCCAGATTTTCATTGGCCACTTCACCCACACATAAGATTGTCAACGGCTGGTCATCAATGATAAGCTTGTCGCCGGCCACCACCTCTTGCTGAAGCTGGTTGTGGGTATGTAAAATGGCAATTTCAGCCAGCTCATCCGGGACAGTGTTTTGAAAGAAAACCAGGATGCCCTCCGCCATAAAATCTTGGGTAACCGGGCCAAGTTTAGTTACTTTCGTTTCATACTTGGTAATACTCATCTGTTGGTCCTTCAGATTCAATAAACAACAAGATTCTACCCAGAGGAATGAGAGATAAATCCTCTACTTTTCGTTTTGTCGAAAGTCAAGAATCTACATAGAGGACTAAAGACAAATCCTCTGGTTTTCGTTTTTTGTTGAGGGTCAAGATCTATCTGGGCAGTTTTATTCGTCCAACAAAGCGATATTGTCAACCGTAACCCCAGACACAAAGTTGGTTTCTTTAATGAATTTCATCAGCGGGCCGGAAGGCGAAGTGCCGTGAATATCTACCGTCAGCACCCCTTTCATGGGGTATACCCCTACGCGGGCCGTGCCGCCGCAGTCAATCACGGCTACGGCAATTTCCTCAAAGTCGGCCTTAGAGCGAAACCCATCAAACGTTTGGCCGCCGGTTAGCTCGGCAATCCGTTGGGCCACCGGGTGAATCCCGCCGCCGGTAACGCAGTAAATCAAATTTTTGCCGGGTTTTGGCTCGATAATCAGTGGGCCACCCCAGCCGCGCGCACCGCGGGTAATTTTTACGCGCCGATAGGGGGTGTCACCAGAAGACGCAGGAGTAACTGGCTGAGCCGGCGCTTCGGGTTGGGTTTCAACCGCCGGTGGGGTCACTTTTTCTTCTGGCTTTGGCGCTTCGCCGATCATAATTTTCTTAAAGCTGTCCCAGAATCCCATATTTTTCCTCCATTATAATTAACTTGATGCTGCGGTTAGCGCCCTCGGCTAACCGCAGCACCTAACTTTGAGAAATCTTTTCTCACAAATCTAACTATATAACCCAAAACTGGCCAACCAGGCCAGAACCACCGCAATTGGCCCGGTGATCATCCGTGATAATAATACCGCCGGTACCCCTATTTCAACAGTTTCAGGTTCGGCTTCGCCCAAGGCCAGGCCCACTGGAATGAAGTCACAGCCCACTTGGGGATTGATGGCAAACAGGGCCGGCAGCGCATAGCTGGGCGGCATAGCCCCTTGGGCAATCAAGGTGCTACCGATCAGAGTCCCAACGACCTGGGCGATCACCGCGCCTGGGCCTAACAACGGCGATAGGAACGGAATTGAACAGACGACACATATGATTAGCAGCCCAATCAGGCTGCCAGCCAGCGGCGCCAGCCAATTGGCAATTACAGTGCCTATGCCGGTATAAAGAATGATACCGATCACCAGTGCAATGAAGGCCATGAACGGCAGGATATTCTTCAGCACCTGATCGATTGATTCACGACCCGCCTGGTACAAAGCGCCAACAACTTTACCAACACTACGACCTAAATTAACAAGGAACTGTTGCATGATTCTTTACCTCCTTTTAGATTCACTCATTTAGCAGCCGCTGCTGCCATCTCTTTTTCGCTCTTGCGGGCCCACATCACCGCGGTAATCCGTTCGGTGACGATCCCACGAATGAAAATGACGACCATGCCAATCAACAGATACCGGAGTGCCAGGGGCACCACCGAAAGCCCTAAGGTCTGGATACCGGTGGCAATGCCCAACCAGACGAAAAGCTCGCCAGGGTTGATATGGGGAAAAATACCTAAAGGAGGATGCACATAAGAGACAGCCGCATCGTAAAAGGCCGGCTTGTACCGCTCCGGTAAAAAAC
Organism: Anaerolineales bacterium; assembly: GCA_015075185.1. Taxonomy (GTDB): domain Bacteria; phylum Chloroflexota; class Anaerolineae; order 4572-78; family J111; genus DSQQ01. The sequence continues at coordinate 1,520,513 of JABTUW010000002.1, forward strand.
GCCCCATGGTGTAGGCCATAGGGTTGGTCAGGAAGAAGACCGATATGACGGGTAAGACCAGGTAACGGACCGGGTAGAAAAGCAAGCCAGGGCGAGCAGCCCACTCGCCAACTTTATTAATCCGCTCGGCGCCAATTAAGGCAATCAGGGCATTGACCGCTGTTAACAAGATGATTAACAGCGGGACAATGCCTGTCACCAGGCCGACGAATACCTCGCCGCCTTGCTGAAACATGCCGATAAAATGTTCAGCTAACCAAACCAACGTATCCATAGTGTAAGTCTCCTCATTTTTATATTTTCAAAGATATTTACCATATAGACATTTCGGGAATGCTTCTCGGCTATGGCATTGTCTTAATAGGCGCCTCCTACCCAATTACATCGTTGTAACTTACTTCTACAGTTGGCAAACCTCTGGCAGGGTGGTCCGGAGTTCGGATTTGAAGTTAAGGTTACAAACTTTTCCGATAATTAAACAATCCCCAAGTTGGCCTGAGAAAGGGTGTTGATTTCCCCTTTGCCTCGTGCGGCTTGCAGGTCCCTGGCGGCATTAGCACAGGCAGACCGCAGCTTCTTAGATATGGGGAGATTCGCCTCGTTGTTTAACAATTCCTGCAAAGGCATACCGATTAATTGAGGCATTGGCCTTAACTGGGCAAATACCGTCCAACCAGAAAACTGTTCGGCGTGGATAATCCGGTCATCTTCGTCAATCGTGAGCACGGCGTAGGCTCTTCCCTGGTAGCGATTCCCACTTAGTCCAATAGCGGTTAAGCCGCTTTGGCGCAGGGTAATCATCCGTTGGTAAAAACGACGCATTTGCCAATAAGCCAGACCAAATTGAATGAGCCAGAGCGCCCCCAAAATTAAGAAGATGAGGCCAAAATTGTTGGTAATTATATCCATTGTTTTTTACCCTCCGTGTAAGGCCAAAATCTGGGTGGTCGTGAGACTGTCGGTAACTAATACTTTAATAAAGCCGCCCCGCAAAGCTGCCAGTATTGCGGGGGCTTTGATGGCATTGCCGGCTACGGCGATAACAGTGGGAATAGAGCGGATGGTAGCTAAATCTAGACCAATCGCACGACGATTGACCGGAAGGTTAACCGGGTTCCCTTGCCCATCAAAATGGCGAGATAAAACATCGCCTACGGCCCCAATTTGATGTAAGGCTGCCAAATCTGTTTCGTTAAGATACCCGACTCGTTGTAAGCTGGAAAGAGTGGGGTCAAGCGTGCCAATCCCAATCAAGGCCAGGTCTACCTGGCTGGCCTGGGTTAAGGTATCAGCAATGGTCGGATCTTGCAGCAAAGACTCGGCCAGGGCCTCGTCTTTAACAACCAAAGGGGCATAAAGCACATGATAAGTAGCCGATAACTTCTCGGACAGCCAACGCGTGAGTTCGGAACCATCGAACGCCGGGCTGCCAGTGCCAATAGCGCCGGAAATTTGAATAACTTTGACATTCTTCAATTCTATAGCGGGCATGGCCCTGACGACTTGGTGAACGGTCGTTCCAGAACCAAGGCCAATTCTAATGCCATCACAAAGGTGATCTTGAAGGCAGCGCGCTCCCAAACTACCTAAACGATGCCGGAGGAGCTGCTCATCATCAGGGGGATTAGCGAGGATATAGGCTTGAGCAAGATTAAATGTTTGTCTAAGACGGGTTTCTAATTCGCTGTCTCTTTTGAGGGGAAAGGTTACTTTAATTTCTACCAGGCCTGCTTCACGGGCCTCTTGCAGGATCCTGGAAACCATGGAACGCGATTTTCCAATCCGCTCGGCAATAACAGATTGGTCCATATTGTCTTCATAGTACCAAGATGCTACTTGCCCTAGTAGCTCCAAACGATCATCTTCCATGATGATACCCTAGTAGAAAATGTGAATTTTTATTAGCAAGTGTGAATTTATTATAAGTGCTTTTTGGAATTTTGTCAAGAGGGAAATTCAATAATGTGAAAATATTTTGACAAGTGTGAGTGAACTTCCGCTTTAATAAAAAAACCCCGAATGATTTCGAGGTTTTGGGGACCACTGTTGTTGTCGAAACGCTCCTCATTAAACCGTGATTGGGCTAATCGGCGTCTGCCGAGCGTTAAAACGCCCGGCTATCATAACTGAAAGTCCGCTAAAGCAGGCTAAAAATACCCCTTTGAGCCGGTTCAAAACCGGCTTTCACCTGGTGTAGCCGAGGGCTTCCAGCCCCCGGCGGACTTTGAGTTTATTCGTTCGGAATATTGCCCACATAAAGGTTGTTGCTGTCCAGGATATAGATCCGGCCGCCAATTTCGTCTACAAAAATATCTTGCAGGTCGGCAAAAGATACCCCTTCCCCTTCGCGCGGTTTGAATTGGCGCACAAAAGCGCCATCTTTATTAAGCTGGACCACCCGCCGGTTCCCGGCATCAGCGACATAGATGTGTTGGACCGACTCATTGGGGGCGGTAAAAATTGCCACCGGATTGCTCAAGGGCTTATCCAGCCCGGTAATGTTAAATCCGACCGGCTGGCCCCCTTCGAACTTGCTGATCCGGCCATCCTTATAAAGGATATAAACGGCCCCATCAATAGCCAGATCAACGCTGTTAGTCAAATCAATGGGTTGGTTGGCAGGAAAGTAACTTTCGGGGGCGGCGCTATAGCCGTCGGCGGTGGGGATATAGCGCCACAGTTTGTTGGCCGGAGGATCCAGGATGTAAAAGTTGCCAAAAAAGCTGTCTACCGCCGCCGGCAGCCCAAAAGGGGTGGCCGGCGTGGCCAGAGTAGAGGTGGTAATTCCCCAACTGGAATTGTATTCCAACAAGCCGGTGCTGTTCAGCACAATCAAATCGCTGGTTTGGCGGTTGCCACCGGCCGGCATCCAGGTCATTCCCAGTAAATCGCCTACCGTTACATTATCCACAGCCTGTCCCCGGGAGACCACGAGGAGCGATTGGTCATCCGGCAGCAGCGCCTCGCCCGGATCGTCCAGGCGGTGGTGGAAAATGCGGTCGGTCCCGGCGTCGAGCACATATAATTCGACCCCCTGAACCAAAATGCCTTTAAGCTGGGTGCCCTCGTCGGTGTACTGGCGCAATTGCGGCAGGTAATACAACCGCTGCATATTGCCGACATGATCGGTCTGCTCGGCCATTTTTTGGCGCAGCTCGCTAATTTCGGGCTGGTCGGCTTTAATTTTTTCGGCTTCGCGCAGCAAGGTCTCAGCCTCGGCCATGAGACCCAGGGCCGTGCTGGGATCGGTGGTTTGCGCTTGTTGAAATTTATTTTGAGCGCCGGCCACAAACTCAGCATACTCCGCCTCACGCTGCCGGCCCTTTTGCCAGTAAATAATGCCGACAATCAGCCCGACCAGGAGGGGAATGGCGATAGACACATAAAGCAGCAACTTCCACGAGAGGAGCGGTGCTGCCGCCGGTTGCTGCCGATAAGCCTGCGCCCCGGCCAGGCGCTGGCCATGACCCTCTGTCTCTCCTGAACCCAGTTTGAGCATGGCGCTCACCCCGCGCCCCAGCAGGGCCAGGGGCAGCAAAACAATCATACTGAACCAGCGAAAAATCCCGCCAGGCGAGACCGATCGCTCCGAAGCATGCAGCCGCCGTAGTTCCGGCTCAAAGTTTGAGCCGCGCGCTACCGAAGCCATCACTTTGGCTTCACGCCCCATCTTCTCCTCGGCGTAGTAACTTTCTCTGGACGCCGCAGCACTCCGCCCCGGCTCCCGGACTCTTGGCAGAGGCGGCGAGCTGTCTTCCTCCTGGGAAAAATCATCGTCAAAGCCTTCGTCTTCTTCGATTTCGCCGGCTGGCGCAACTTTTTTGGAGAAGATCCCCAGCCATTGGACTCTGGGGGATGAGCTGGATCGGGTCTTATCTGTTGGCCGGCCTCCAAAAGTTGGCTGCGTCTCGGCCATCGCTTCGACCGCCGGTTCCACTTCGGCAGCCGCTCCCCTGCGCGAAGCGGCCGGTCCGTTCTTTTTCAAAAAAGAGCCAAGAGTTGAAGGCGTTTCTTCGACCACCATCAAGGTCAGGGCTGAGCAGTTGCTGGCCTGGGCCACCTGTCCCAGGTTTTTGATGGCTGCTTTGATGTTTTGTCCCGCTACCGCTTTGGCCACATCGCTGAGGGGCAGTTGGCCGGCCAGGCCGCTGTCGGCCAGAACCAGGACATCCTGCGGGCTGACCCGTAAGTGGTAAAGATTCGGCTCGACAATCGCCTGGATGCCTAAAGCCGACTCGTTGACATCGTCGGCGCTGCGCCGTCCTTTTATCGGGCGTGGCGGCAGGGCTTCATCCAGCCAGACGGATTGGGCCGGGTAGCGCTGGACACGACTGCCTAATACCCCAAACAGCGCTGCCGGTCCGATTTGGGCCGCAAAGGCATCCTCGCCGCTCATTACCAGGGCGACTGCCCCCGCAACCACTCGCTCGTCTACGCCGACCTGGAGATTGCGTTCATAAAGCTGGTCGCCCGCTGCCTGAAGAGCGCGGCGCAGGCTGGCAGTTACCGAACCATGATCCAAATAATAGGCGTCACGGATCAGACCGGCCAGTTTTTGCTCCAGCGTCCTGTAATCGGATTTGGCTCCGCGCACCTCGACCAGGATAAACAAATCACCCTTGCCTGCGCCGGGCGTCCCCGCCGATTTTGGCTCGCGCACGGCCACCTGGTTGGGTGCATCGCCGCGCCAGTTGCCTCCCACAATGTTAAGCTGGCCAATAACGGTTGTAATTTCGGCGGTCATAGAACCTCCTATTTTGGATTTTAGATTGTAGGTTGTTTAATCCGCTAGCTCTAAAATCGTAAATCGTAAATCGTTACTCCCATTCAATCGTCGCCGGTGGTTTGCTGCTGATATCGTACACCACCCGGTTGACCCCCGGCACTTCGTTGACAATCCGATTACTGAGGCGCGCCAGTAAATCGGCGGGCAGGCGGGCCCAATCGGCAGTCATAAAATCGTCGGTCGTTACTGCCCGGAGGGCGATGACATCGGCGTAGGTCCGGTAATCGCCCATCACGCCCACGCTCTGCACCGGCAGCAGCACGGCGAAGGCCTGGGCCGTTTGCTCATACCAGCCGCTGGCGTGCAGTTCCTCAATTAAAATAGCGTCGGCAGCGCGCAGCGTTTCCAGCCGTTCCCAGGTGACTTCACCCAGCACCCGCACCGCCAGGCCCGGTCCGGGAAAGGGGTGCCGCCAGACCATCTGCCGGGGTAAGCCCAGCGCCTCGCCCACGGCCCTGACCTCATCCTTGAAGAGATAGCGCAGCGGCTCGACCAGCTCAAACGGCATGTCTTCCGGCAGCCCGCCGACATTGTGATGGGTTTTGATTTTGGCGGCCACGATCTGCTGGCTACGGCTGGCGCTTTCTATCACATCCGGGTAAAGCGTTCCCTGGGCCAAAAAGTCAACCTGGCCGAGCTGGCGGGCTTCGGCCTCAAAAATACGGATAAATTTCTCGCCGATGATTTTGCGTTTGGCCTCCGGGTCGGTGACGCCGGCCAGGGCGCTGAGAAAATCCTCGGTAGCGTCAACGGCGACCAGGCGAGCATGCATCTCCTTTTCAAAGGTTTGGGCGACCTGCTCCGGCTCGTTTTTACGCAGCAGGCCATTGTTGACAAAGATGCAGGTCAATTGGCTGCCAATGGCCCGGTGCAGCAAGGCGGCTGTCACCGACGAGTCCACCCCACCCGATAACCCGCAGACCACTTTTCTCGCTCCTACCTGGGCCTGAACTTGGTTGATGCTTTCTTCGATAAAGTTGCCGGGCGTCCAGCCGCCCTGGCAGCCGCAGACCCGGTACAAAAAAGCTCGCAGCAGTTCTTTGCCTTGCGGTGTGTGGGTGACTTCGGGATGGAACTGGAGGCCGTACAGCCCGCGCGCCGGGTCGCCAATAGCGGCGTGAGGGGAGTTTTCGGATTGGGCCAAACTGTGAAACCCCGCCGGCAGGCGAGTGACCCGGTCGCCGTGGCTCATCCAGACGGAGAGCGTCGGGCGTGACCTGGAGAGCGGGGCAAAAAGGGGACTGTCCAGATCGGCCAGCGTGATCTCAGCCGGGCCGTACTCCCGTTCCTGGCCCGGATCAACCTGGCCGCCCAGGTGGTAGGCCAATAATTGCATGCCGTAGCAGATGCCCAGGATTGGTCTTTGGGCTGTTAAAACAAAATCCGGCAGATGCGGCGCATCTTTGGCGTAGACGCTGGCTGGTCCGCCCGATAAGATAAAGCCGAGGGGATTGAGCCGGGTGATTTCGGCGGCGGGAGCGTTATACGGAATCAACTCACAGTAAACCTCCAGTTCACGCACCCGGCGGGCAATAAGCTGGCTGTACTGCGAGCCAAAATCAAGAATCACCACGGCCTCACGCGGTGCTGCGGTCACGGGGATGTTCCTTCGGCAAAAATAATTTCATCGTCGGTCATTTTGGCAATGACGGCCAGAGAGCGGACCCGCAGGCCCAGCGCTTCCAGCTTGGCGCGACCGCCTTCAAAAGATTTTTCGATGACTGCGCCCACGCCGATGACCTCGGCGCCGGCCCGTTGGGCCAGCCGCACCAGGGCCAGAATTGTGTCGCCGGTGGCCAGAAAATCGTCAATAATCAGGACTTTGTCCTGACTGGTCAAAAATTCAGGCGAGACCATCAGTTGGACTTCCTGGCCTTTGGTGTGAGAGGGGGCGCTGGCTACATAAACCTCCTCCGGCATGGTAATCGGCTTGGTTTTGCGGCCGTAAACCACCGGCACGCCCAGAGCCAGGGCGGTGGTCAGGGCCGGAGCAATGCCAGAAATTTCGGCGGTGAGGACTTTGGTGATGCCCAATGCCCCAAAATGAGCCGCCAAAGCGCCCCCTGCGGCCAGCATCAAGGCCGGGTCAACCTGGTGGTTAATAAAACTATCCACCTTGAGAATGCCCCGCCCCAGATTTTTGCCCTCGCGCCGGATGCGTTCTTTTAAAGCTTCCATAAACCTCCTGACATTATGACAATTTAATTTTACCACAGAGGTTCAGCAGGTTCAAATATTATGACAACTAATTATGAGGTAATATTTCAATATATTGTGGTCAAGTATCATTATAACACAATATCTAGTAGAAGCCAGAATGAATTTTTGAGATTCTTGTTCTTGACGAAAAATAAAAAACCTGGATAGAAGCTCCAGGTTTTCGAGAAATTTTTATAGAGGGGTGGTTATTTAAATCTGCATGGTTGCGGGAGGCCAATCACTCGTTCTTCAGTGCTGTAGCTGATAATATTCTCGCAAGAGCCTTTACCGATGCTGCCTGACCAGACAATACAGCGCATATCCTGCGCTTTGGCCACCCGAAACACATTGGCCTCGATGGCAATAGAAGGTTTCTTACTACCGGTGGGAGGGAAACTCCAATTTTCGGTGTTGGTTTGGTCAAAGCCTCTCAGGGTATTCACACAGTATAATTCATCGTAGGCTAAATCCACAGTTCCAAATTCAAAAACAACGGCTCCATCCAGCCAGACCATATTATTGGTTGGTCCTACAATCCTGGGCGAAGGTCTAAGGGTTGGGGCTGGGGTAGGCGTGTCTGTTGGCGATGTGTCAGCTGTTGCCGTTGGACGGGGGGTATTGGTAGCGGTGGTGGTGGGGGTTGGGGAAGAGGTGGCGGTGGCCGAAGGGATGGGGGTGGCCGTATCGGGAATAATCAGGATAACCGCCGGAGCGGTGAAAGTTGCGGTAGGCCCTAACGACGCTGTTTCTGGCGGCGGGGCGAAAAGGCCGCCAGCACCGAGAATAACCCCCACGAAGATCAGCAGCAGCAATATCGCCAGCCCGACCAAGAGCCGGTTTCTGGTTTGACGGGTTGACGCCGGAGGACTCCACGTTCGACCTCCCCCGGCTGCTTTGTTTTGGGCTACTTTTCGGGCATAGCGGACGCTGCGGATAGCCACCCCGGCATCAGGATGGTTATAATGAGAGGCGCTCTTGTACAGCTTGATGGCCTTATCGTAATCCCCGCTGAGTTCAGCTTCAAAGGCTTCACGATAAAACTGGCGAGCCGGAGTCTTAATCGTCTCGTCGTTAAGGGTCAGGAGTTCATCTTCAACCGCCCTAATCTCCTGGCGCAATTCAGTAATCTGGCGGACCAGGAACTCCGGCAGAGCAGCCGAGGCCTCAATATACGTAGCTTCTTGCTTTCTCAGATTCGCCAGGTTGAGAAAAAGCGATTGTAATTCGGCTTGTTTGCGCAGCCGCTGTTCGCGAGCATGTACATCAGTAGCCATACTGATCTTTTAATTAAAACAACCTCTCTCTCCACCCCTATTATGAGGGATTTATCGAGACAGGCAAATTTAAACCTTTAAAAAATGAGGATCAAGGCCAATTAGGTGGGAATTTAACCCTTTTCACCCCCCAAAGTGGGGATTTTTCTGGGACTTTTCCCCCCTGCGGGGAGTTTGGGGGGCTTTCTACTCCGCTAATTTAGGTGGGGCAAAAATGATCTGGGTGAACAAAGTTGGACCAATGTATGCTTGACAGCTCCTTGATCATCGAGTATGCTGGGGATACTTGCCACTTTTACCACTTAAATTCTTGCTGCAAACAAACTCGAAAATCTGAAATCCAAAATTGAAAGGGAGGTCTCGTCAATGACGCAAGCCTGGTATAAAGTTGCCGAAATCGGGGAACTACCGGCAGGACAGGTCACGACCGTGACCGCGGGACTCACCGCCGTCTGTCTTATTCATACTGCCGACCATGCGTACACCGCGCTAGACAACCGCTGCCCGCATCAAGGGGGGCCGTTGGGAGAGGGGCAGCTCGATGGGGCCTGGCTGATCTGCCCCTGGCATGGGTACGAGTATGACCCCAGGACCGGTGATTCCCCCTCCGGTTATGGTGATCACGCGACCGCTCTCCCGCTAGAGGTGCGCGAGGATGGCATCTACGTGGCGGTGGAGGAGCCGGAACATCGGCCTACGGTATCAGACCAGATGGTTCAGGTAATGACCGGGTGGGGGGTGGACACGGTTTTTGGCATGGTCGGCCACAGCAATCTGGGCTTTGCCGATGCGCTGCGCCGGGCCGAGGTGGACGGGCGGCTGCGTTTCTTTGGCGTGCGCCACGAAGGTGCAGCCTCTTTTGCCGCTGCCGCCTACGGCAAGCTGACCGGCCGGCCGGCGGCCTGCTTTGCCATTGCCGGACCCGGCAGCACCAATATGCTCACCGGCCTGTGGGATGCCAAAATGGATCGTGCCCCAGTGCTGGCTTTGAGCGGCCAGGTGGACACTCAAGTCCTGGGGCCTGGCGCATTTCAAGAAGTTGATTTATACGCGGCTTTCGATGCGGTCCGCACCTGGGGCCAGACGGTCTTGACGGCTAAAAATGCCAGCAATTTGATGGCCCTGGCCTTGAAACATGCCACTGTCGAGCAGGGTGTCGCCCATTTGATTTTGCCCAACGAGGTGCAGGTTGCTCCGGCGCTGACCCCTCTCCCGGCGACGCCTCGCCAGGGACGTGTCTCTACCGTCAAAATTAGTCCCCCGGAAGCGGAATTGAACGAGGCGGTTGACCTGATCAAAGAAGCGAAACGCCCGGCCATCATCGCCGGCCACGGCGCGCGCTTTCACCGGGAGGCAATTGTCCAATTTGCCGAAAAGATTGACGCGGCGGTCATCACCACTTTCAAAGGTAAAGGGCTTATCTCTGACCATCATCCTCTGGGCTGCGGAGTCTTGGGGCGCAGCGGCACGCCGGTGGGCAGCAGCGTGATGGGCCAGAGTGACCTGCTGATTGTGCTGGGTGCGTCGTTCTCTAACCACACCGGCATTTCGCTGAAAAAGAAAACCATTCAGGTGGATATTGACCGCATGACCCTGGGCAAATTCCACCCGGTAACGGTGCCGCTGTGGGGCGAGATTGGCACAACCTTGAAGCTGTTCAACGAGCGGCTGGACCCCGTCGAGCGTTCCCAGGTACGCGCCGATATTGCCCGGCGTTGGGCCTATTGGCGCGGCGAAAAGGAGAAGCACCTGGGCCAGCTTGACAGCCGTGGGCGGCTGCATCCAGCCCTGGTGTTTCACCACCTCGCCCAGCTTGTGCCGGAAGATGCCGTAATTTGTGTGGATGTAGGCAACAACACTTACAGCTTTGGCCGCTATTTTGAATGTAAGAACCAGGATGTGCTGATGTCCGGCTATCTCGGCAGCATTGGCTTTAGCTTTCCGGCAGCGATGGGAGCCTGGGCGGCGGTGGGCGACCGGCGAAAAATTGTCTCTGTTTCGGGTGATGGCGGCTTTGGCCAATACCTGGCCGAATTTACGACGGCGGTGAAATACAACATGCCCATCTGCCACATCCTCTTGAACAACGAGGAACTAGGCAAAATCTCCAAAGAGCAGCGAGCCGCCCAGTTGCATGTCTGGCAGACCAGCCTGCATAACCCAAATTTTGCCGAATACGCCAGATTGTGCGGCGGCCGGGGTTTCCGCGCGACCACTCCTGATGAAGTCGCCCCGGCGATTGAAGCTGGTCTCGCTGGCAGCGGCCCGGCGATTGTAGAGATTCTGACCGACCCTGCGCAGACTTAACAAGTAGATAGAAGATAGAAGATGGTAGATAGAAAATACTATCAACTATCAACTATCAACTATCTTCTATCTACTTTCTTCTACAGTCCCAAAATTATCCCAGCGATGGTGAAATAAATAAACAGGCCGGTCGCATCTACCAGGGTGCTCATGGCCGGGCCGGAAACTACGGTTGGATCAATTTTGAATTTGGCGGCCAGCAGCGGCAGCAGGGAGCCGAGCGTGTTGGCCCAGACGACTATGGCAAAAATGGCAATCGAGACGGTCAGGGCCAGGGACTGGCCGGTTCCCCAGGAGAGCGCGCGGATATAGGCCACCACGCCCATACACAGGCCCAGCAATGTACCGGTGCGCAGTTCGTGCCAGAAGGCCCCCCAGGCGTCGCGTAAGCCAATGTCGCCGACCGCCAAAGCGCGAATGACGGTGCTGGTGGTTTGCGAGCCGGCATTACCGCCGGTGCCGATGAGCAGCGGTACAAAAAAGGCCAGCGCCACGGCGGAGTGGAGTTCGTTCTCAAAATGGCGCAGCACGGTGCCGGTCAGGCTTTCGGTGATAAAGAGGAGGAGCAGCCAGCTAATGCGCTTGCGGGTGATGGTCAAAACGCCGGTGCTCAAATAAGATCCCTCCAACGGTTCCGCCCCGCCCAGGCGTTGAATATCCTCCGTGGCCTCCTCTTCCAGGACATCAATCACATCGTCTATAGTAATCACCCCCAGCAGGGTATGGTGCTCATCCACGACGGGCAGCGTTTCCAGGTCGTAGCGGGCCATCAGCCGGGCGCATTCCTCCTGGTCGGTCCCGGCCGGAACGGAAATAACCTCGACATTCATAATGTCCATTAAGATGGCCTGGGGAGCCGCCACAATCAATTGGCGCATGTTGACCACCCCGCACAGGTGCAGGTCCCGATCCACTACGTACAGGTAGTAACTGGTTTCCTTGTCGGGCTGCCAATCATGGATAGCTTCCAGGGCCTCGGCGGCGGTCATGCGCCGGCGCAGGGCCAGATATTCGGAGGTCATCAGGCCGCCGGCGCTGTCGTCGGGGTGGAGGAGCAGGGGGTGGATTTCGTCGGGATCGTCCAGGCCGGCCAGTACGGCCCGGGCGTGCTCCGGTTCAAGGTCGCCCAGCAAATCGGCGGCCTCATCCGGCTCCATTTCGTCCACAATGCGGATGGCGGTGGCGGTCGGTAAAGCGGCGACCAGTTCGGCGGCGTCCTCGTCGTCTAACTCTTCCAAAATGTCGGCCGAGTCGGCCGGGTCGAGTCTGGGCAGAAGGGCGACCTGGTCCTCTTCGTCCAGCTCGGCAAAAAGCTCGGCCTGGTCGGGCGGGTGCAGCGCTTCGATGATGTTAGCCGCCCCGACCAGGTCGTCGCGCTCCAGAGCAGCCTGCAACTGAATTAAAACATGGTTTAAAATAGGGGTTTCCACGAGGCGCCTCCGAGTAAAGCATACGCTCCCGGAGGCGGGAGAGAACCTGCCGGCGGGGGCTAATTTATTGCATTGGCAGGCGTAGCCAGGGAGCAGCGGGACAGTTGTCCCCACCTACGCGACGCAGGTCCGTCTTCCACTGTTTGGATCACCATAGCTGTGAATATCGTCACGGGTGTGATTATAGGCTCGATAAGCGCCGTGTCAATTAGCATTATGGCTTAAGTACCCAGGCAGCGTTCCATAAAACGCAGGGTTAAGGAGGTAACTTGCTCGATCTCATGATCTAGCATCACCAGATGGCCGGTGTGCTCCAGCCAGTGCAGCTCTTTAAGTGGGGAGCCAATTTCGCGGTAAAGGATGCCGACGCCGCGCAGGTCAATGGCCGTGTCCAGGCGGCCCTGGACAATCAACAGCGGCTGGCGAAGGTGGGCCAGGCGGCGTCGCACCTGGCGCTGCAGGTGGGTCAATTGGAGAAAGGCCGGGATGGAATTGACCTTGTAGCCCTGCCATTTGCCGTCGGCGTCGTAATGGAGGGTGCGCTTGGGAGAAGTCCGGACGAACGGCGCGGCCAGACGGGCTTTGAGCGTGGTCATGCGGGGGACAGCCAGGGCCGGGGCATACGCGAGAATCCCGGCAATCTCCGGCTGCTCGCCGGCCAGGTACAGCGCCAGCAGCGCCCCCATTGATTCCCCGCCGACGAAGACGCGCTCGCAGCGGGCGGTGAGATGGTGATAGGCATCGCTGAGCGCCTTAACCCAATCCTGCCAGCGGCAGCGATTCAATGCCTGGGGATCAAGCCCATGGCCGGGTAGCAGTGGCCCGGAGACCGTATAGCCCTGCCGGTGGAGATGGCCGGCCAGCAGGCGCACCTCGGCGGTTGTCGCCGTGTAGCCGTGCGAAAGCAGCACTCCCACCGGCCCGCCCGGCCAGAAGAAGGCGTCGCCGGGTAAGTGGGAGTTATGGAGAGCAGGGTTGAGAGAATTGGGTTGTTGGTCCATAAAATCTTAGCAGCGAAAATCATCCTGAGTAGAGCGTTAGCTCGTATCGAAGGGTGATTTTCACTGCATTATCGTATCCTTCGATACGCCCTTCGCTTCGCTCAGGGCTACTCAGGACGCGATTACGAAGACTCCGAACTTAAGTTATTAGGCCATTGCTTCCGCCACGATTTCCGCCACATCCTTGACCTTCATCGGCGCGCCGGCTTCGGTGTTGGCGTCGTTGAGCATGCGGGCGCAGAAGGGACAGCCCACGGCCAGAGTGTCAGCCCCGGTGGCTTTGGCCTCGGCGTAGCGATTGGCATTGACCGCCTGAGACCCTTTTTCCTCTTCTTTCCACATTTGCGCCCCGCCCGCGCCGCAGCAGAAAGAGTTGTTTTTCTGGCGATCCATCTCCAGGAGGGTCAGTCCCGCTTGAGCCAATGCCTCACGGGGAGCCTCATAGATGCCGTTATGGCGGCCCAGATAGCAGGGGTCGTGGAATGTGACCCCCCCCTTGCCCCCCCCTGAAAGGGGGGGGGATTTGAGTTTCAGCTTGCCGCTGCCAATGAGTTCGGTTAGGAGTTGGGTGTGATGGAGCACACGGTAATTGCCGCCGTAGTCGGCGTACTCTTTGCCGAGGGTATGCAGGCAGTGGGGACAACTGGCCAGAATGCGCTTCTGGTCCGCGCCGACCGAGTTAAGCAGTTCGATATTAGCCTGGGCCATTTCGAAAAAGAGATACTCATTCCCGGCCCGGCGGGCGACGTCGCCGGTACAGGCTTCGTTGTTGCCCAGCACGGCAAAGTTGACTCCGGCGGCATTAAGCACGGTGGCGATGGCCCGGGCGATGGCTTGGGCGTTGGGGTCAAACGCCCCGGCGCAGCCAACCCAGTACAGCAGCTCAAAATCAGGATTTTCCTCCACGGTCGGCACTTTGAAGGGCAGGGGCTTGGCCCACTCGAGCCGGTCGGAGGCCATTTGCCAGGGGTTGGCGTTGCGCTCCATGCCGGTAAAGGCCCCTTTGAGTTCGTGGGGAAAGGCGCTGTTCATCAAGACCTGGTCACGGCGAATGCCCATAATATCAAACATCGGCTCGTTGCCGACGGGGCAAACCTCGACACAGGCGCCGCAAGCGGTACAGGCCCAGACGGCGCTCTCGCTGATGGCGTATTCCAGGAGGGCCAACGGGTCCTCCTTGCCGGCGGCCAGGTCCTTCATGTGATCCCAGATGTAGTAGCGTTTGTTAATTTCCAGGGTCGAAGGCGACAGTTCCTTGCCAGTCACGTAGGCCGGGCAGGCGTCCTGGCAGCGGTTGCACATGATACAGGCAAAGGCATCTACGAGGTGGGTTTGGGGCAGGTCGGTCAGGCGGGCTACGCCGAACTGCTCGATGCTCTCGTTGTTGAAGTCAATCGGATCGAGCGCGCCCAGAGCGCGGCGCTGGGGACGAGTCATAAAATTGAAGGGGCCGACAAACAGGTGGGCGTGCTTGGTGTAGGGGAAGTAAGGCAGAAAGGCCAGGATCAGGCCCAGGGCAATCCACCAACTGACGTGCCAGCCAACCGTTTGCGCCCCTGGCGACATACCGGCCCACAGCCGGGCGGCCATACTGGCAAAGGGCTGCCAGGGGTCGCCGCCTTCCAGAGCAGCCAGGAAAGACGCGCCCAGGAACCGGAAGCCGACATGGCTCAGGATGAAGCCACCGACGATGAGCGAGTCGGTGGGGATGCCGCTCAGCATTTTGGGATGCAGTTTGACGTTGTCGTAATAGCGCAGTACGGGGGACTTGACTACAAAGCGGCGCACCAGAAAGTAGATCATGCCGACCAGCACGCCGATACTGAGAACGTCGGCCAGGAGACGGTACAGGCCGCCCGCCGGGGTGTCGCCCAGAAAGCGGAAACCGGGAATGTAACCTTCGATGACGTCCACGGCGTTGACCAAAAAGTAGAAGAGAAAGCCCCAGGCGATGGCAAAGTGAAACAGCGAGGTCAAGGGACGGTGGCGGATGATGCGGCCCTGGTTGATCAGAGATACAAAGCCGGTCCATAAACGCTGCGGCAGGTGGTCGAAATTGAGACGGCCCTGCCCGCGCCGCACCACACGGGCCATGCGGCCAAAAGTGACATAGGTCATATAAAGGGAGGCCAGAACGGCAAAAGCGAATAGGAATTTTTCAATTAAGGTCAGCATTGACTCCTCGATAACAACTTTGGTTTTTTGCAGACTGAAGCAGGGGGAGGGACAGGCGCATTATACCAGCAATCTGGCCGGCGGGCCAAACAAAAAGCCCACGACCGGCAGGAGGGAGGGTGTGGGTTTATTCTCGTTTCAAAATCCGATTTTGGAACGAGAGGGCACGGGGAGTGCAAAAGTGCACTTTTGCACTCCTGTTCCGGCAACACGGCTGACTAGGCCGCTTTTTTCAACTCATCACGGCCGGATTGTTCAATAAACGAATTGCGGGCGTGTTCGTAGCGTTTGATAAGCTGCTTGTCGCTGCCTTTAAAGCTGATAACCGTCTGTTGGGCGCAGACGGCGCAGCCGCGTTGGGCGCGATAGCTGTCCATTTCGCAGCTCAAGCAACTGCCAAGTTGGATCATCATGAGACAAAAAGCCAGAGCATCAGGATGGGTTTCGGGCAAAGTTGATAGTGAGTCTATAAACTTGGCCCACTCGTCGCCGCGCAAATTACGCAAGCGGGGAATTAAACGAGGCGTAAAGAGTAAATCATACTTGCCATAAACTTGCGGAAGATCATTCATAGTTTCCCAATCCTGCATTGGCCCCGGTTCAACCGAGCTATTTAGTTTAAATAATTGCAAAAAAATAAACATAACTATTATAATCGGGCCATGTCCGCATGTCAATAGCTTAATTTTTATGAATTTCACTATAAATATTGACAAAAGGCCACGCCCTAAGTAAAATAGCGTTAATCTACAGCAAGATTATTTATCAATCTGGCTTAAAACCTTAGGAGGCATGAATGATTACACTAACGACGTCGGCGGCGGAGAAGCTACAAGGCATCATGAATGAAAAAGGGTTGACTCATCACGCCTTGCGCGTGTTTGTTTCCGGCGGCGGTTGCTCGGGTTTGTCTTACGGCATGACCTTTGCCGAAGGCGCAGAATTTGGCGATCAAGAGTTTGACGTGAACGGGGTTAAGGTGGTAGTGGATATGGGCAGTATTCAATACCTGGATGGCGCCGAGATTGACTACATTGATAGTTTAATGGGCGGTGGATTCCGCATCGAAAACCCCAATGCAGTCCAGTCTTGCGCCTGTGGCAGTTCTTTCCGCACTGCTGCCGGCGAACAAGGCACGCCTTGCGGTCACTAATTTCTTAACCAATCTATCGCCCTCACGAAAAACTTTGTGGGGGCGATTTTTTTTGAGTAGAACCCATGACCAAACTCTTCACCGTTGCCGAGGCCAACGCTTTGCTGCCTCGAATCAGAGTTATTATGGAGGGGATGCAAGCCATTCGGCAGGAAGCGACGGCTTTGCGTCCGGACGTGTGGCCTGTCCTGGAAAAAGCCGTGGGCAATGGCGGCAGCCGCAAGGCGGGAGAACTGCTGGTATTGTTCAAACAGTTTGAAAAGCTACTGACTGAGTTACAAGGCTATGGTTGCGAGTTGAAAGGGCTGGAGCAAGGTTTGGTTGACTTTCCGGCGATCATGCATGGCCGGACCGTCTATTTGTGCTGGCAATATAACGAGCCGGAAATCAAATTCTGGCATGACATGGATGCCGGTTTTGCCGGCCGGCAGCCGTTGAGCGGCGATGAGGGATGAGGTGAGGAGGCAGCCAATTTCACCCTGTCGTTGCCTCTTTGCCCCATTTTTCCCGGAATCATAAGAGCCAGTTCAAAACTGAACTGGCCTTTTTGCTTTAAAGGGACAGTCAAAGTTATGTAAGCTAATTAAGCCCACTTTTTCGGCTGCCCAGCCAGTGGATCTGACCCCGCCACTGGCCAATGCGTTGTGAAAAGTTGTATTGGGGGGCTAAGTTGTGGGAGGTATTGCCCCATCTTCGCTGCATCTTTTTAAGGATGGCAATCCAAAAAAACAAGTACAAAAGGTTAAAGATAATGCTGGCGGTTGAATCTCCCATGTCGTGACTCCAGTTGAGGTATGAGATGTGATGTCCAGGTTGTTGGTAATCTTAGAACAGTTTAACACTAAAGCACTCAAAATTCCATCAATTGGGCGTAAAGGTTGAGTAAAAGGAGGGTAAAAGTAGGGAAAGAAAGCATAGAGCCAATGAATTTACCGGGGAGGTGCTAGAAGTATCTTTCTAAAGTCGAAAAGTTCTAATCGTGCAGATGCCTACGAGGTATTAGGCTAAATCACGTACTTCGATTGAGCTTATCCACAATTGTCACCCGGTAGGAGATGCGTTATAGTAACCAAGTGGTTTTTGCCTTGCGTGCCGGAGTGTTGTAGAATGGCTAATTATTATAGTCAGATTTGTAAAAATTCGGGCTACCTGAGACCCTAAAGTTCTTTAAGAGCTTGAGGGTTTGAGAAGTGATAAGCGGAGACAAGAAAGAAATGTTCAAGTTTTGGTCCCAGAAGCGCCAGCCATCAAAAATCCTGTGGTTGGATTTAGGGGATTTAGGCGACTTAGTCCACCCGCATGGCCCGCACGAGCAGTGGCAGGACCACGGCTTGGGCTTGCTGAGAACCATTTTGCACCAAAACGGGATTATGACCGACCTCCTCTCCACTCGCGCGGTCAGCTCGTGGCCGGAGCTGCAAAAACAGCTCAAAGGGTACGAGACGATGATTATGAACGTGCGGAGTTACACCTTCCCCGTAGCTCGCAAATCGGCCCAGCTTTTCAAGGAAGTGAACCCGAATGGCATGATCTTAACCGGCGGTATGCATGCCACCGTCGCCGTAGATGAGATGACCGAGGTGGCCGAGTTTGACCGTATCTGCCAGGGGCCGGGCGAAAATACCATTGTTGACCTGGTCAGAGATCCGCACGCTTTCCCCCGTGTCATTGTCGGGATTGGGGCCAAAACGATGGCCGACTGGCCGATGATTGACCGCACGCTTTGGCCCAAGCCGCACCGGCGCATTGCCAAAAAGTTCAACTGGCCGCTGGAGCCGGAGTGCGGTTGGGGACCGGCCCCGGTGGCAACCCTTTTGACCAACCGAGTCTGCCCGTGGCAGTGTGTCTTCTGCAATGAAAACTCCTACATCCCCAACATGGGCCGCAAGCCGGTTGAGGCAGTGATTGACGAACTCAACTACCTGGACCGCAGGTATGGGGTTGGCTCAGTCGTGATTCATGACTCGATGTTTTTCCAGAATCCGGGCTGGCTGGAAGAGTGGATCGAGAAATACCCGCGTAAAGCCAACAAGGTCTGGCCCTATTGGGCGGCCGGCCGCTCCGACACAGTGCGCCAGTGGCCCCACTTGTTCGAGGCGCTGGTGCGCGAAACCAACTGGAATACCATTTCTATTGGCTTCGAGTCGGGCAGTGACCGGATTTTACGGCTGCTCAACAAGGAATGTACCGAGGAAGATAACTATTTGGCGATTGAGTTGCTCAACAAACTCGGCGATGAATTTAAGCGCCAGGGCAAACAGCCGCCCATGTTCTGGGCCAACATCATGCTCGGCATCCCCGGCGAGAGCGAGGAAGACGCTTTCAAAACCATCCGTATGCTCAAAGCGATGAAATATGTCTACCCCTCGATTTCCTACTATGCGCCCTATCCGGGGTCGGCCCTGGGCTACCAGCTCATTGCCGAGGGCAAAAGCATGATGTCGAAGGATAATTATCACCGCTACCCCGGCGATGAGAAGGTCAAGGGGGTCAACTACCAATTCTACCGCGAGTTGCTGGCCGGTAAGTTCGATAAAGAAATCAACCAGGGACTTGACGCCTCCGCCCGCCATCGCTCCGGAGTGTATGAAGAAGCCTTGATCAAGGCATAAGTGCGACGCACTTCAGCATGTGTTAGGTTGGCAACTTCGGTTTAGAAAAAGCGCATCACAGCCTGAGCAGGTACAGTATGAGCAGTTTTAGCAACCCGCACTATATGTATTTATTTGAAATGAAGAACGGCAAGCAGAAGCTGGCTTATGGCCAGTCGCCGGAAGATGCCCTGGACATTTTGCGGATTCGCCTCAGCGAGGAGGAGATGCAGGAGATTATCCAGGGCAAGTACATCAAAATCTCCCAGCGCAAATTGCACCAGTACGTCCACAATTTGGGGTAGGCAGATAAGGCGTAAGGCGTCCCAAGGGGAGGCTTTGCTCTAAAGCGTAATGAACTTGGGCATAGCCCGCTTTACGCTTTATCGTATCAGATGTTCAAACTTTCAAAAGCCGAGGTCAAACTACTCTCTGCCCTGATGAATGGATCTACCTTGAAGTCACACCGTTACCTTGATGGCACCAAAGTTTACCAGCTCCATTCTCTAGAGGGCCAGGCGAAACCCGTTCAGCAGCGGCATGTCGAGGCTCTGCAAAGGCGGGATTTCATTATCAGCAATCAAAAATTTCCGGTAGCCACTTACTCTTTGACCGAACAGGGCCGCCAATTGGCGGCGATTTTAGAAGAAATCTCCATCCAGAGCAGAAATTTTTTCTCAATACTTAACTTTTAAGCCGATTCTTGCGCCGAAGTTGATTGTAGGCTAGAATACGAAAATTATTATAATAGTAATTATAAAAATTATGCTTTCTATCTGGGGAACTTCAAAGCATAATTGACTTGAGGAGGTAAATGAGCTATGCGTGTTATGATTGTCAATCCTCGTTTTCACCTGCCCATTGATACGCGCACAACGCCCCATTTGGGGTTGGCTTACCTGGCCGCTGTTTCCGAGCAGCGGGGCGACGAGGTCATGGTCTTTGATTCTGACGTTGAGGATGAGCCAATTACCGAGGCTGTCCGCCGCTTCCAGCCGGAAATTGTCGGCATTACCGCCAACACGCCGCAGGTCAAATCGGCCTGGCGGACGGCCCAGGCCATCAAGTTCGTTGCCGATATTCCGGTAGTGTTAGGGGGACCGCACGTTTCGGTGCTGCCGGCCGAAAGCGCCAGTCGCCCCGAGGTGGATGTCGTGGTGCGAGGTGAAGGCGAAGCGGTTTGGGTGAAGCTGTGCGAGATTATCGAGCGAGCCACGAAAGGCAACCCGGCCTTTGTTGCCCGCCATTTACTCGACCCGCAGCACAACCTGCTCGACTCGCTGCTGGGGATCAGCTACTACACCAGCGATGGCCAGGAACGCCATAACCCCGATCACCCGGCCATCGCCGACCTGGATACGCTGCCCTTCCCAGCCTATCATTTCTTTAAAATGGACCGTTACACCAATCTCCAGCCGGCCACCGATGCCGTTGACGGCTCCAAATCTTTCTCGGTGATGACCTCGCGCGGCTGTCCCTACCGCTGCACCTTTTGCTCGCAAAGCATTATGCCGATTAAGTGGCGCGCGCGCAGCCCTGAAAGCGTGTTGAAGGAGTGGCAGCACCTGGTCCATAATCTGGGGGCGCAAGAAATCGGCGTGCTGGACGACTCGGCCAACATCCAGGTGGACCGCCTGGAGCGCATGGCCGACCTGTTCATCGAAAATAAAGTCAATCACGTGCCCTGGATTTTTGTCAACGGCATCCGGGCCAACCTAGCGACCAAAGAACTGCTGGGCAAGTTGAAAAAGGCCGGGCTGAAACGGGTCGCTTTTGGCGTGGAAAGCGGCGATCCCGACGTGCTGCTGTCCATTGACAAGAAAATTGATCACGACACCATCCGCCAGGCCTTTAAAAACGCCAAAGCGGTAAACCTCGAAACCATCGGCTTCTTCATCATCGGCCTGCCGGGCGATACCGCCGAGTCAATGGATCGGACCATCAAATTCGCCTGTGAAGTGGACCCGCTCATTGCCAACTTCTCCATGATGACGCCCTACCCCGGCACCAAGGTTTACGAGATCGCCAAGCGGCAGGGGCGGCTCTTGCTCGAAGATTGGGAAGATTACGTTTTCTTCGATGGCCGCGCCCGCTACGAACTGGGCGATATGACCGCCGAACTGGTCCAGCGCAAGTGGAAAGAAGCCTACCGCCGCTTTTATCTGCGCCCGCATCGCATTGCCATGACCTTGAGCCGCAAGGATTTCTGGATCAACTGGCGGCGGACCTTTAAGGTGGCTTATAACACCATCTTCCCCAAGAAGGAGAAAACCGAACTGCGCCGCTCGGTTGAAAGCGCCCAGGTTATCTGAGTTAAACCCTTCAACTTGAAACATAATGAGCCAAACCATGTCGCGTGTCGCGTGTTTTGTGTTTCGTAAAGCTACGGAAGACGCAACATGCAACACGTACTACGCACCACGTACCACGAATATCCAACCGCACCGCTGGCTATATTTATGTTTGAGTTTGTTGCTGGCCTGGAGCTTCTCCGGTTGTAACAGCTTGAGTTTCGGCCAGACTCCGACGCCTGACCTGAGCGCCGCAGAGATCATTAATCGCTCCAGCCGGGCCATGCTGGCCGCCAAGACGCTGCATTTCACGATAGATTTAACCGGCGCCCTTGATTACATTGACCGGCCTCCCACCACCGCCCTCAAACATGTCGAAGGCGACCTGCTGCGGCCCGATAAAGTGCGGGGGCTGGTCAAGGTGAGCAGTTTGGGACTGGTCAGTGAAATTGGCTTGATCAGTATCGCGGGCCAATCTTACGTGACCAATCCGCTCAATCAACGCTGGCAGGTCCTGCCCCCGGAGTGGGGCTGGTATTTCGACCCGCGCCTGCCTTTTGACGAGCAGTATGGTATCCCGGCGGTTGCGCCGACTATCCCCATGCGAAAAGTCGGCGTTGAGCAGGTGGAGGATAGATTTCACTACCACCTGGAAGGGGTGGCGCAGGGCGAGCAGATTACATGGTGGACCGCTGGCCTGATTGCTTCCGGGGATGTGCCGATTGGGGTCTGGATTGATACCGAGACATTTCTGATCCACCGCGTCCACCTGATTGAATTGAGCAGCGATCCTGAACGGCCTACCGAATGGGATATTCAGTTCTCTGATTTCGACCAGCCGTTGGAGATAGAAGCGCCGCCGCTGTCAAATTAAATGAACATCCACACCCCGACGAGAGAAAACACGACCTACGCCTACCTGGTTTTAGCCCTGGTTGCGTTTGGGGTTTTTATCGCCGCCGATGATCTGACCGTTATCTCGACGATGCTGCCCCAGATGATTTTTGATTTTGAAATTCCGCTGCCGTCGGGCTTGGACGATGCTTCTTGGATTGTGTCCAGTTATTTGATCACCCACGTGGTGGCGATGCCGCTGCTGGGGCGAGTATCTGACATTTACGGGCGGCGGTTTATCTTTATCAGTTGCATGCTCCTCTTTGCCATCGGCTCGTTGATGGTGCCCCTGGCCGGGAGTCTGCGCTGGTTGATTATCGCCCGGGTGGTCCAGGCGATTGGCGGCGGCGGGGTGGTGCCGGTGGCGATGGCCGTGGTGGGCGATGTTTTTCCACCGGAGCGGCGTGCTTTTGCCCTGGGGCTGCTGGGAGCGGTGGATACCTTCGGCTGGATTATCGGGCCGCTCTACGGCGCGTTCTGGGTGCGGTACTTTACCTGGCACTGGCAATTTTACATCAACATTCCGATCAGCCTGCTGGCGGCGCTGGCGGCCTGGTTTTGCTGGGCCGTCTCTCGGCGAGGGAGCGCGGGCCGAGGGTGTCGCTGGATTGGCTGGGGGCGCTCTTTTTGAGCGCTGCCCTGGTGCTGATTAACGTTGGCCTGGCCCACAGTGGGGGACAAGCAGCGGCCGGCCCGGTGTTTGATTTTTCGGCGGGGGCGGCGGTGGTCCCAACCTGGCAAAAAACCGCGCCTTATTTTGCGGGGGGTGGGCTGGCGCTGCTCGTTTTTATCTGGCTGGAGCGCCGCGCCATTCATCCATTACTGGATCTGCGCATGTTTAGCAGGGCCAATTTCACCGTTGCTTGCGCGGTCAATTTTGTGGTTGGTTTTGTTTTGATCATCGCTATGGTCGCCGTGCCGTTGTTTGTCAATGCCGTGCTGGCCGAGGGGGCGACGTTAGACGAATTTATTAAATCGGCGGCGCTGGACAGCGGGCAAATTCTGTCGGCCTTGACGGTGGCCATGGCCATTATGTCGGTGGTGGGGGGCTGGTTGTGCGCCCGTTTCGCCTATCGCCTGCCCACGGTGGCTGGCCTGCTTTTGATGAGCCTTGGTTTTTACCTGATGAACACCTGGTCGGCGGCGGTGACTTACAGGGAGATGGCCTTCCATTTGATGATCGCCGGTCTGGGATTTGGGCTGGTGATTGCGCCGGTCGGCACGGCAGTGATCAATGCCGTGCAGCCGCATCTGCGGGGCGTTGCTTCCGGCATTGTCTTGATTTTTCGGTTAATGGGGATGAGCGTGGGGCTGTCCAGCCTGACCGCCTGGGGGCTGTATCGTTTTGATGTGTTGAGCCTGCCCTACTCCATTGCCGAAATCGGCCAGCATATTGGAGCTATCACGGCTCAAATTTTGAATGAGACATTTCTGGCCTCGGCCATTTTCGCCCTGCTGACGGTGATCCTGACCTTTAATTTACGTCCGGAGGTGCGCCAATTAGAAACGAGGTGAGCTAAAAAGCTCATTGACGCCTGGCAGCAAGTCGAGTTATAATGAGGACAAGTTCACAGCTCTTCTCGTCGTTGACTTGAAGGGCGTAGTCGGCCTAAAGTAAATTTAACACCCTGTTACTGGAGATTCCAAATGAACAAGAGAACCACTATCATCATCGGTATTGCGGCGCTGTTCTTGTGCCTCGTGTGCGTTGTTGTGGCCGGAATCGGGGGCTACGTTTATCAGGACAAGGTTCTGGCCTTGCTGGGCCTGGCGCCCGCGCAGAAAGTCGCAACAATGTTACCGGCTGAAACTCAATTTTATATGTCAATTACGCCCAATATTCAGAATATGGCTGGCTATCAGAATTTGAAGAAATTGTACTTTGACAATCCCGACATCCAGGCGTTGTTTGACGAAGTTGAAACAGAGATGAGTGACGAGGCCGGGATTACTTACGAAAATGATATTAAACCCTGGCTGGGTACGGAAGTGGTTATCGCCGCGCCGGATTTTACCGAGGGGATCAAAGCCCAAAGTCAAGATCCCTTCGCCAGTGCCCCGACCCCGGATTTTGTGCTGGCCGCTGAAACAAGCAATAAGGAAGCCTCGGATAACTTTATTAGCAAAGTTCTGGCTGAGGCGGTTAAAAAAGATAATCCTTACACCGACGAAGTCTATCAAGATGTAACGCTGCACCATCAAAAGAATGGGAACGACACCGCAACGCTGGCCACCTTTAATAACTTTGTCGTCGCTTCCAACAGCGACGCCCTGGTTAAGGGGATGATAGACCAGGCCCAAGGCAAAGATGCGCCGGCGCTGGCCGACAGCGAGCGTTTCAAAAAGATTACCGGAGAACTGCCAGCCAATGCAGTTGGCACCCTTTACATGGAATTTGCCGGCCTGTTTGAGGCGGCGCTGGCCGAAAGTGCCGTGGAACTACCGGAAAGCCAGGTGAAAGATTTACAGGCCTTTAACGGTTTTGGCGCGGCCGGCACACTCCAACCGGATGGGATCCAACTGGATATGGTAGTCAGCTATGATTTGACCAAAATGAGTGAGACCATGAAAGCCTCGATCCAGCGTCCGGCCTCGCCCAATGCCATTCTGGCCGATATTCCGGCAGATGCGCTCTTTGCGGCTAACGGATTCAATCTTAACCTGATCTGGCAGTCGGCCAAACAAAGCCTGGAGTCGAACCCGGATTTCACCCAACAAATGGACGACCTGGAAAAGGAGTTGGGCTTCAGCGTGGAAGAGGATATCTTTGGCTGGATGACGGGCGAGTATGCGATGGTTTTGGTCGAAGCCGCTCCAGCGGATGAATTTTCACCGCCGATGGGGGGTTATGTGCTGATTGGCGCAAACGATGTGAATCAGGCCAAAATGCACGTGGAAAAGGTCTTCGGCGCGTTGGAGGAGAGCGGGGGCAGCCCACCGCTTGAGTCTCAAACGGTGCAAGGTATCGAAATGAAGGTGATGGCCGATCCCAACGGCGCTTTTATGGGCGGCTACGGCTTTCATAAAGATTACTTTCTGGTGGCTTATCACGAGGATGCCGTAAAGTTGCTGGCTTCTTCAAACGAAAATCCGCTCTCCGGCAGCGCCAATTTCAAGGCCGTGCAGAGCCGGCTGCCGGGCAGCAATTACGGCTATGTCTATGCTGATTTGGATCAGGTGCAGCAGGTGATTGAGGATCAGTTGAGCGATTTTGAAAAGGAAGATTACCAGAAAAAGGTCCGGCCCTTCCTGGAGCCGATGCACGCCCTCGGCGCATCGGCCAGCACGGTTGGGGTTGAGCAGGGGATGAGCAAAGGGGCATTTTTTGTCCTGATTTCGGAGTAATAACTGTTGAGGCTTGTAGCCTACAACTTTCGTTCTGGCGGCAAAAGGGGAGAACAAAATCAGTGGCGAAAAATCCTCAACGATTTTAACCCCGATATTGTTTTTGCTCAAGAGACTCGTGATCCGCGGCCAGAAGTGCCGGAGAGCTACGGCGTTGATCAAAATAGGTTTATCTGGCGTCCCGTCAACAACAAATGGGGAAGCGCCCTGTTTATCAAGGGTGGGGAAATCAAGCCCCTCGACTTGCCAGGATTTGAAGGATGGGTAGTTGGAGCGGAAATTAGTGAGCCGAATTGGCTTAAGACCTGGCAGCGTCCGCTTCGAGTGTTTAGTGTTCATGGTCCAACCAAAAAAGGTAGCAGTTACATCAAAGAAATGGGCCTGATCCTTGATAAGATCGCACAATTACCGGATAACGCTGACCTGATCATCGGCGGTGATTTTAATATTGCCGCCAGCTTTCGGCACAGTAGCGAAGAAATGAAGCTGGGTAAAGCAAATGAAGCAATTCTGGTGCGTTTGAGTAATGAATTTGGATTAAGAAGTTGTTGGCAAACAGCCAATCCTGACCAACCTTTGGCTCAGACATTGCGTTGGGGAAGCAATAAAACGACACCCTATCACTGTGATGGTATCTTCGCCCCAATAACTTGGGACCAACTTTTAGAGTCATGCCAGATAATCTCAGAAGGCTGGGAAGTATTGAGTGATCATAACCCGGTTGTTGCTACTTTTGAGATGATTGAAATGGAGAATATATGAGAGTTCTATTAGCCAGTCCAGAGTCAGATGTCTGGAACAGCCGCAAACATATCCATATGGGTCTGGGCTACCTGGCCGGCTCGCTGCTGGCGCACGGGTACGAGTGTGAAATCTGGGATGCCTCGGTGGAATCTGATATTGAATCGCTGGACGAGAAGCTGGCCCGTGACCCGTTTGACGTTGTCTGCCTGTCCGCCCCGACGCCGCTGATTGTGCAGGCCTGGGAGTCGGCGCGGACGGCCAAAAAGCATGGCGCGCTGACGATTCTCGGCGGGCCGCACCTGACCCTCATGCCCCACGAGTCGATGGAGAAACCCGAAGTTGACCTGGTGGTGCGCGGCGAAGGCGAATATACGATCATCGAGATCATGCAGGCCTTGGAAAAAGAGCTATCAATAGTCAATAATCAATTGTCAATGGTCAACAATCAACCGCTGACCCGCGATCCCCGACCCCTAGCCCCCCGCCTTTTCGATCCAGAAGCCGGTTGGGGACGTATTCTCGGCCTGTCGTGGCGGAACAAAGAGGGCAAAATCCAGCACAACCTTGACCGTCCGCTGCCCGATGACATTGACGCCATTCCTTTCCCGGCCTTCCATCTGTTCAAAATTGATCGCTACACCAATCTCAACCCACTGACCGATGGCTTGAATATGAACGCCCGCGCCTATACCATCGTTACCTCGCGCGGCTGCCCCTATAAATGCACTTACTGTTCTAAGCCGATCACCGGCGATACCTGGCGCGGCCGCAGCGTGGCGAATGTCATCGCCGAGTGGGAGTGGCTGGTCAAAGATTTGGGAGCGACCGAAATCGGCATCACCGACGACATCTGGAACCTGGACAAAAACCGGGCCAAAGAGTTATGCCAGGCGCTCATCAAAGCCAAGCTGAATCACGTCCCCTGGGTGACGATTCACGGTATGAAGGTCAATAATACCGACGCCGAGCTTTTTAAGTTGATGAAGCAGGCCGGCTGCAAGCGGGTCGGTTTTGGCGTGGAGAACGGAGACGACTGGATGCTGCGCCACGTTATCAAAAAGGGCCAAACTGTAGATATGGTCCGTCAGGCATTCAAGTGGTCAAAAGAAGCCAGGCTGCAAACGATGGGCTTTTTCATCTTTGGCATGCCCGGCGAAACCGAGGAGTCGATGGAAAAAACGATCCGTCTGGCTTTGGAACTCGATCCTGACCTGGCTCACTTTATGATGGCCGCGCCCTTCCCCGGCACGGAGATGTGGGAAACTCTCAAAAAGCACGGTGATGTTTTTTCTGACCAAATGGATTGGTCCCAGATTGCTATTCAGGACGATAAGGCCCACTTTGCCTTTGAGGGCCTGACCAAAGAAGTTGTCGAGCGCAAGTGGCACGAGGCCCATCGCCGCTTTTACCTGCGGCCTAAACGTATCGCTCGTATTGCCGCCCGCAAAGACACCTGGCAGCGCTTACCCTATTACCTCAAAACCGCCGCCAACATGCTGCTGGGCATGGGTGAACGAGAAACAGCGGCAGCGTAGCCCCTTTTTTCTCAAGATTGATAGCATGGATAACATTAGGCCGAAAGAAATTCGGCCTAATTTATGATTGGAAAACAGATGTCAACAAATTACGACCCGCAATGGCTGCAATGGGCCAAGCAGTTGCAGGCTATTGCTCAAATAGGCTTGACGTACGCCCAAAACCCCTACGATGTCGAGCGGTACGAGGCCATCCGGCAGGTTGCCGCAGAGATGATGGCGACTGCTTCAGCCACCGCTTTAAGCCGCGTGCTCGATTTGTTTGCCGGGGAAGTGGGATATGCTACCCCCAAGATTGATACCCGGGGCGTGGTCTTTCGGGATGAGGCTCTGCTGCTGGTCAAGGAGATTTCAGACGGCGGCTGGACCTTGCCCGGCGGCTGGGCCGACGTGAACGACTCACCCAGTGAGGCGGTGGTCCGGGAGATTTTCGAAGAGTCCGGTTTTCAAACGTGGGCGGTCAAACTGCTGGCGGTGTATGATCGCAGCAAGCACCCGCACACGCCGCCGTTTCCCTACCATATCTACAAGCTGTTTTTTCGATGCGAAATTACGGGTGGGATGGCGACCCGGAGTATGGAGACGGCGGACATCGGCTTTTTCCGCGAGCACGAAATCCCCGAACTATCTATCTCGCGGGTAACGCCCGGCCAAATCACTCGCCTGTTTGAGCACTACCGCCATCCCGATTGGCCGACAGATTTTGATTGATTGATCCGATAAATCAGATGTTAAACCTTTTGCCTAAACTGCCTCTTTATTGGGCCTATCGCCGTTTTGGCTGGCCGACGATGCTGCCTTTCTCCATCGTCGTCAGCATAAGTTATCGCTGCAACAGCAAGTGCAAAACCTGTGATGTCTGGCGCAAACCTAACGACGACATGACTTTGGAAGAGTGGGATAAGACCTTTGCCAACATCGGCCGCGGCCCGCTCTACTTCACATTTACCGGCGGCGAGCCATTCATGCGCAAGGATACTGCCGAGATGGCGCTATCGGCTTACCGGCATTGCCGGCCCTCGGTTATCACCATTCCGACCAACGGCATTTTGACCAAACAGATCATTAGCCAGGTGGACCACCTGTGCGCCGGCGCACCTAAGACTAATATTGGGATCAACCTATCGCTGGATGAGGTGGGCGAGCGCCACGACGAAATCCGCATGGTTCCCGGCAACTGGGCCAAAGCGATGAAGACCTGGGAGGAGCTTAAGGTGCTGCAAAAACAGCACAAAAATCTGGTACTGACCAACCATACCGTCATCTCCAATTACAACATTGACCGCTTTTTTGAGATTTACGCCGGGCTGGAGTTTTTAGAGCCGGACAGCTACATTACCGAAATTGCCGAAGAGCGGGTGGAATTGGATACGATTGATTGGGAAATTACCCCCGTGGCCGAAAAATACGGCCCTATTGCCGATTTTCTCAGCGAGAAAGCACGCCAGCGCCCGGTTAAGGGCTTTGCCAAAATCACGCAAGCTTTCCGCGCCGAATATTACCAACTGGCCAAA
The DNA here is from genome assembly GCA_015075185.1 of Anaerolineales bacterium. GTDB lineage: Bacteria > Chloroflexota > Anaerolineae > 4572-78 > J111 > DSQQ01. Next base: position 1,549,752 of record JABTUW010000002.1, read on the forward strand.
CGTATTCTGTACGAGCATCGCCAGGTTATCCCCTGTTATGCCGGCTGGGCCAGTTGCCAGCTTGCTCCCAACGGCGATGTTTGGAGCTGCTGCATTCGGGCTGAAAATGTCGGCAACCTGCGCCAACACAATTATGATTTGCGTCGCATCTGGCGGAGCAAGGCCATGGCCAGCATGCGGCGCAGCATCTACCAGGGTGAATGCCAGTGCCCGATGGCCAACGCGTCGTATGCCAATATGGTGCTGCATCCACCCACCCTGGCCAAAGTGCTCTCAACTGTCACTACATCATAACCACTTGAAAGATGCGACGCACTTAATATTGAACAAATCTGGCCTCCTCGGCCAGGTTCAAGTGTGTCGCACCTGAGTAGTTACTAAACTTGCTTCATTTTGAAAAATCCCGTACCATTCAAACCTCTTATTAACCTTTGCGTTTCCAGGATCAATTTAACGTTGACCGGGCAAACTGCCAAGGTTTTTTATCTTGGGTGAGTATATATTTTTATTAATGGAAGGTTGGAAACGACCATCCTCAATCTTCCAATCTTCCAATCTTCCAACACCTTAATGTGAGGGGAACAGAATGTCCGAAAACTTTGAAAAGCAGTACGAGGATGATCACTTCTTAGATCACATCGTGGTGCGTCATCCCAACGGCCAATCCGACAAGATTACCATCCCCGCCGACGAAGGGACGGTGCTGCGGATAGGCCGCGAACTCGATAACGAGGTAGTGCTGGTTGACCCGCGGGCATCGCGCTATCACGCCGAGATGCGGCGCAGCGCGGATGGGATTGAAATTAAAGATTTGCACAGCGCCAACGGGACGCTCATCGGCACAACCCGGATTGAGCCGGAAACCTGGACGGAGTTGGCTGCGGGCCAGATGGTCCAACTGGCCGAAACCCGCCTGTTTTGGGAAAAAGCGGCATCGGCGCAATCAACCGTAGCCATGAGTCCGGCTCAGAAACAGGCTGCTGCCGCTGCTAGCGCGGCTCCGGCTGCGGTGGCTGTTCCGGCCCCAATGCCCGCTTCAGCAGCGGCGCCGCAGCGCCCGGCCATCGCGCCCTGGATGATTGGCGTGGCTGTGGCTTTGTTGCTCCTGATCGGTATCGGTGCTTTTCTGGCCTTTTCTGGCTGGGGCAGGCAGCAGGCTACAGGCGGCCCGCCAGTCATCGAAGGTCAGCCCGTGACCTCTCCCACCGCTGCCGGCAGCCTGGCGCAGCAAACGCCGAGCGGCGGTCCGACCAACACGCCCACCCCCAGCGGCCCGCAGTTGGCCATCCCCGTCGTCGAAATCGTCTCGGCCCAGGTGCAGCCGATTCTTTTGGGAGCGCTGCCCAGCACCGACAAAGCTTTGCTCCTGGTCAAAGTGCGGGTACAGAACGTCGGTAACGCACCCTTTAAGATTTCCACCGAAGATTTTTCGGTCCGCACACGGGATGGTAAGACGATTCTGCGTGAAGCCGGCGGCACCACCAGCCCTGAAGGCTTGACCCGGTTGGGCGCAATTGACCGCTTTAACGACCTGAATTTGACCCCCGGCGGTAGCGTCCCCGAAAGCTTAATTTTTGAGGTCAAACCACAAACTTATGATGTTGAGCTGGTTTTTGAACCGGTCGATCTGAACCCGATTGTATTGGGCTTGGGCACCATTCGCGCTGGCGAAGAGTTAGCCCTGGCCTTAGGGACGCCGGTGGTTGAGGAAACTGAAGCAGCAATTGCTGCCGTTGACACCCCTACTCCCACCCCTGAACCTACGCCGACCGCAACCCGCCCGCCGGTCATTCCTGCACCCCAGGTTGTGCCCAAATCGGCCCTGGTCGGCACAATTGCTTATCCGGTCTTTAACGGCAATGATTACGATCTCTACCTGGGCCAGGCCGACGGTTCGGGAACAAAGTTTTTCCGCGCCGGAGCCAGCCAGCCTGCCTTCAGCCCTGATGGTTCGCGCATTGCCTTCCACTCCTGGAAGGGCGACTCGCGCGGCCTGGTGGCAGTGGACGTTTCGGGGGCGAACGGCAATCTGATTTCCAACTTTATTGAAGATCAGTTGCCAACCTGGATGGCCGACGGCGAGAATGTCATTTTCCTGAGCCGTCGCACCGGAGGACGCCAATCACAACTGTACAAAACCAGCGGTTCGACTGAACTGGGAGAAGCTGTTCTCGTTGGTGAAGGGGAGTATCCCGCCATCAACGCGCAGGGTAAACTTGTTTTCAAGGGTTGGGGGACCACGGCCTATGGCCTGCGCACGGCTACCAGTAACCTGGAGGACCTCCAAACCATTACCAATGTGGACGAGGACACCGCCCCGGCCCTCTCGCCGGATGGCCGGCGAGTCGCCTTCATGTCTCGGCGCGAAGGTAACTGGGAAGTCTACATCATCAACACTGATGGGACTGATTTGCAACGACTGACCAATGACCCCGCCGATGATGGCCTGCCCACTTGGTCGCCCGATGGCAATGCAATCGCCTTTGTCAGCAATCGCGGCGGTCCCTGGGCCGTCTGGGCCATGACTCCCGATGGCAGCGGGCAGCGCCAGCTTTTCACGATGGAAGGTTCACCCGATGGCCAGGTTGGCACAGATACCTTCGCCAGCCGGGGTTGGGCGGAAGAGCGGATAAGTTGGACAAAATGAAATATGACCGCTGCGACCCCCACCCTAACCCTCCCCCTCTTAGGGGGAGGGTTAGGGTGGGGGTGCGGTCAGCCGTCAGTGGTCGGCGGTCATAATAAATATAATATTTAGTAAAAAAATTATAAAATTGACAAAAGAAATTCCCTCCCCTATAATCAAGCCACGAATTTCAACTGCGGCTACCACCGTTTGGCAATACACTGTAGCGGCGGGGCTTGTCCCCGCCCAAGGCGACCCCAAGGGTCGCTGCTACAATTACCGATAATTCACTGTGGCAGCAGTAGGAAAAATCCCCCTTTATAGAGGAGGTTGTCCGTGACGCGCGTTTTGTGGGTAGAAAAACAAATTGACTACGAGCCGCAAGGGATTATGTCTATGGCGGCGGTGCTCAAGCAAGCCGGTCACGAGGTGGGCCTGGCGATTTGCGCCCAGGAAGATCCGGTTCAGGTGGCCAGAGATTTCCAGCCTGATATTGTCGGCTACAGTATGATGACCGGTTCCCAGCATTATTATTTCAAGGTTAATCAGCGTATCCGGGAGGGGCTGGGCAATAAGCCGGTGATGTCTGTTTTTGGCGGGCCGCACCCCACCTTTTTCCCGGACATGATTCACGAAGACGGTGTGGATGGGGTCTGTGTGGGTGAAGGCGAAGGGCCGCTGGTAGATTTGGCCAATGCTCTCGGCAACGGCGGCTTTCACCCCGATATTCCCAATTGGTGGTTCAAGGTAGATGGCGAAATTGTCAAGAATCCGGTCCGCCCGCTGATTCGCAAGTTGGGCGATTTGCCCATGCCGGACCGTGACCTGATTTACAGCAAGCATGCTCCCACCCGTAACAGCCCGATTAAGCATTTCATGGCCAGCCGGGGCTGCCCTTACAACTGCACTTACTGCTTCAACCATGCCTGGTATGAAATTTACACCCGCGAAAAGCGTGGCTACCAACGCAGCGTTGACTCGGTTATCGAAGAGGTGCTGTGGGTGCGCGACCGCTACCCGTTGGAGCAGGTTGTCTTCCTTGATGATCTGTTCATCATTTATGTGGATTGGTTGGAAGAGTTTGCCGAAAAATTCCCCCAAGAAGTTGGCCTGCCCTTCTTCTGCAATGTCCGTTCGAACCTGATTACCCCGGAAAAAGTGGCCTTGCTCAAAAAGGCTGGGGCCAACACCGTCAGTATGGGCATCGAAGCTGGCAACGACCGCCTGCGCAACGATTTACTGAAGCGCAAGATGTCCCGCGAGACAATTATTGAGTCAGGCCGCATGTTGCATGAAGCCGGCATCAACCTGACCGCCACCAACATTCTGGCCCTGCCGACCGGCACGCTGGACGACGATTTTGAAACCATGCGGCTCAACGCCCAGGCCAAAGTCAAGTATGCTCATGCCTTTCTGTTCCAGCCCTATCCTGCCACCGAACTGGGCGAATTTACCAAGAAGAACGGTCATATGGCCGGCAGTTTTGACGACATCGGCGCCATCGCCTGGGACAGCTCGATCCTGACGCGCGACGAGAACGAGAAAAACCAGATGGAAAACTTGCAGCGCTGGTTTGCCCTGGGCGTCGAGTTTCCCTGGTTGGAGCCGGTTATCCGCCTGCTGGTTAAAGCGCCGCGCAACCAATTTACGGATACGCTCTATTGGTGGATCCACAAGTTATGGAAAGGGTGGGCGATTACCCATCGAGTTCACCCGATCAAAATCACGCCCAAGGTCATTTGGAATAACGCCAGGCACTTTATGCAGATGGAAGCGTGAGTTAGGTGGACGGTAGACAGTAGACGGTTTTTTTCTGGAGCGCAAGGCTTGCCTTGCTTTCCAAAGGCACAAAATCAAAAAAGAGTCTGCACACCCTGCGGACTCTTTTTGATTCCTGTCGAGTTAATTTCTTTGACACCCCTTTTGATTAGATTATAATGAGCGGGTTATTTTAAGGAGCGGACTATGACCGTCGTCGTCTTTGGCAGTATCAATATGGATTTAGTTGTGCGCACCCCACGCCTACCTAACCCAGCGGAAACCATCACCGGTCACGAATTTTTTACCGCGCCTGGGGGTAAAGGGGCCAACCAGGCGGTCGCCGCTGCCCGGCTGGGCGTGCCGACGCAAATGGTCGGCCGGGTAGGGGGGGGTGCTTTTGGCCAGGAACTGCGCCAGAACTTGGCCAGCGCCGGGGCTGATGTTTCAGCCGTATTCACCGATCCTGCGGTTAGTTCCGGCGTAGCCGTGATTGCCGTAGACGACAACGCCCAGAATAACATCATCATCGTGCCCGGTGCAAACGGCCGGGTGGGACAGGATGATCTGGACCGGCTCGAAACCACCCTGGCCGGGGCTAAAGTCCTCCTGCTTCAGCTTGAAGTTCCCCTGGAAGCGGTCGTCGCCGCAGCGCGCCTGGCCCACCAGCGCGGCCTTACTATCGTGCTTGACCCCGCCCCGGCCCAAGAGCTACCCGCCGAGCTATATACCCTGGTTGATATTATCACCCCTAACGAAGTTGAAGCAGGCCAATTGGTTGGGGTGGCTATCAAAAATCACAATGATGCTGCCGGTGCAGCCAGGATGCTGCTTAGCCTGGGAGTCAAAACGGTTATCGTGAAAATGGGTGTGTTGGGTGTTTTGTACGCTCAGGCCGAAAGTGAACCTATCCTGGTGCCCGCCTTTGAAGTACAAGCAGTAGATACGGTCGCTGCCGGCGATGCTTTCAACGGTGGTCTGGCCGCTGCCTTGGTTGAAGGCAAGCCGCTGCCGGAGGCTGTTCGTTGGGGGGCGGCCGCTGGCGCGCTATCTGCCACCAAAATGGGTGCGCAACCTTCTATGCCCACCCGAGCCGAGTTTGATGCCTTTTTAACGGCCCAGACAAATCATCCTTGACCACCGCTTGGCGACTGCTGACCGCCGCAAAGATAAATGCTGATGTATGACCTGATAATCTACGATTGCCATATCTTGACCCCTGATAACCACATCCGGCGTAACTATGACCTGGTGATTGACGCCGGCAAGATCGCTGATCTCCAACCGACGGGCCAAATTGATCTTGGCCAGGCTCACGAGCTGCTTGAGGGCCGGGAGATGGTGGCCATGCCTGGCCTGATCAATACCCATGCTCATGTGCCGATGGTCATTTTTCGGGGCCTGGCCGAAGATATCTCGATTGAACGCTGGTTCAACGAATTTATGTGGCCGCTGGAAAGCAATCTGATCGAAGAAGACGTTTATTGGGGGATGCTGCTGGGCCTGGTGGAGATGATCGAAGCCGGCGTAACTACGGTTGCCGATCACTACTTTTTTATGGATCAGGCTGCCAAAGCGGTCGAGCAGGCCGGAATGCGGGCGGCATTGGGCTGGGCTGTGTTCGGCAGCCAGGGCTACGGGGCGCTGGACGAAACGGCTGCCTTTGTCGAACGCTGGCAGGGCCGGGCGAATGGCCGGATTACGACCTGGATGGCCCCGCACGCCCCCTACACCTGCGCTGACGATTTCCTGCGGGCGACTGTGGCTCATGCCAAGCGCCTGGGTGTCGGCATTCACATTCACGCCGCCGAAGAGATAGGCCAGACCCAGGCCAGCTTGCAGAAGCGGGGTCTGACACCCATTCAAGTATTGGCTCAAACCGGTATGCTGGATGTGCCGCTCATCATTGCTCACGGCTGCGGCATTCTCCCCCAAGATATTGACCTGCTCAAACAAGCCGCCGCCCCGGTCGGAATTGCCCATGCCCCCAAAACTTACCTCAAGCTGGGGATGGGCCTGACCCCCATCCTGCCGCTGCGCGAGGCTGGTATCCCGGTCGGCCTGGCCACCGACGGCGCTGTGAGCAACAACACGCTCGATATTTTTGAGAGCCTGCGTTTAATGGCCATGCTCCAAAAGCACGAAGCCCGCAACCCGGAAATCATGACCATTCCCCAGGCTCTGGAGATTGCCACCCGCGACAGCGCCGCTGTGGTTGGTCTGGCCGATAAGATTGGGCAGATCACCCCCGGCTACCTGGCCGACATAATTTTGGTGGATTTGAGCGGAGCGCATCACCAACCCTTACATAGCCTGACCGCCAGCCTGGTTTACAACACCCGGGCCAGTGATGTTCAGACGGTTATCATCAATGGTGAAATTATTATGCGCGACCGCCACATCTTAACCCTGGACAAAGCCGAAATCATCCGCCAGGTTAATTGCAGTATGGAAAGGCTGGCCCAACGCGTGCCGGATAAACGGATTCAGGTTTATAATCCGTAAGAGCAGGACAGCAGGATAAACTTTAGTTTGTCCCCAGGCAACAAGGAACAGCACTATGCCTCCACAATTACATTTTCATCCAGAAGTAAAAACCGCGCTTGACCAAGGCAAAGCTGTGGTGGCGCTGGAATCAACGGTCATTACCCATGGCCTGCCCGCCCCGGAAAATATCCAAGTTGCTCGCGCCATCGAAGCGGCGGTGCGTGAGCAGGGCGCTGTGCCGGCTACCGTTGCGATTCTGGGGGGCGAAATCACCGTAGGTTTGACCCCGGAACAGTTGGTCTACTTGGGATCGGCCAAGAACGTGCATAAATGTTCGCGCCGAGATTTCCCCGTTGTGGTGGCTCGCGCTGAAGATGGGGCCACCACAGTAGCCGGGACAATGATGGTAGCTCACTGGGCCGGAATTCGGGTGTTTGCTACCGGCGGTATCGGCGGCGTCCATCGCGGCCACCCTTTTGACGAGTCGGCTGATTTGTTAGAATTGGGTCGTACACCCGTAGCGGTGGTCTGCGCTGGAGCCAAGGCAATTTTGGATTTGCCCCTCACACTGGAAGTGCTTGAAACGCAAGGTGTACCGGTAATTGGCTACCAAACCAACGAGTTTCCGGCCTTTTACTCCCGCAGCAGTGGTTTGCCGCTTGAGTTGCGGGTCGAAACCGCGTCAGAAATTGCCGCAATCCTGAAGGCTCACGACCAGATGGGCTTAACAATGGGCACACTTATTACCAATCCGGTTCCCAGCGCCGATGAGTGGCCCGCCGTCGAGGCTCAGAGTGTCATCGAGCAGGCGCTGCGTGATGCCGAAACTGACCGTATCAGCGGTAAAGCCGTTACCCCCTACCTGCTCCAACGGGTCAGTGACCTTTCCGGCGAGCGCAGTAAGAAAGCCAATATCGCCCTGCTGTTAAACAATGCCCGGCTGGGCGCCCAAATCGCCCTGGCTCTGACCGCCGATCACTGACGGCCGACTGATGTAGCTTATGAATGAAGTGTATGCCTTTTAGACGAGTGGTCTAAAATCCAAAATCTAGAATCTAAAATCTGCTGATGTCCAAAAAAGTTATTATTGATACCGATCCCGGTGTGGACGATGCCATGGCCATCCTCCTGGCATTAAAATCGCCGGAAATCGAGCTGGTGGGATTGACCACCATTTATGGCAATGTTTACACCGATTTGGCAACCCAAAATGCCCTGCGCCTGGTGGAACTTACCGGTCGTCCCGATATCCCCGTAGCGCATGGGGCCGAATCGCCTCTGCTCGCTCCGCTGGGGCCGGCCGCCGATTTTGTCCACGGCTGGGATGGGCTGGGTAACATCAACCTGCCGCCGCCGCAGGGTCGCGCGGTTGACCGGCCAGCGGCCCAGTTTATTGTGGAAACGGTCATGGCCTACCCCGGTGAAATCACCCTCGTGCCCATTGGCCCGCTGACGAACCTGGCCCTGGCTCTGGCTCTGGAGCCTCGTATAGCCGACCATGTGGCCGAAGTAGTGGTTATGGGCGGCGCAGCGACCGTCAATGGCAATGTCACGCCGGCAGCAGAGGCCAATATCATCAACGATCCGCATGCCGCCGATATGGTTTTTACGGCTGCCTGGCCGGTAACAATGGTTGGCCTGGATGTTACCATGCAGATTATCATGACCGACGATTATATGCTTGCCCTCAAAACCTCCGGCTCACCCATGGCCGAATTCATTTACACGATCAGCCGCTTTTACCGTGATTTCCACTATGACACGCATGGATTGGCCGGCATGCATACCCACGATCCCTCGGCCATTGCTTATGTGCTCGATCCCACCTTGTTTACGACTGTCCGTGGCCCCCTCCGTGTAGTCACAGAGGGCATTGCCGCCGGCCAAACCCTCCTGGACCGCCGCCAAAATTGGCGCCAGCCCAATGCCTGGACCGGCCAACCAATGGTGAACGTCTGCCTGGGAGCTGACGCGGAACGATTGTTGGCGCTGTACCGAGAGCGCATCACGGCCTAGGATTGGAAGATTAGAAGGGGGAAGGTTGGCAATTATCCAGCCTTCCAGTCCTCCAGTCTTCCCGGAAAACTATGGACTTTGTCGCCTTCTCCCTGATCATTGACGATATTGTTTTTTCCGACGGCCAAACGGCCATGGGTATCCTGGGCGGGGGTGGTCCCCAAACGGCGTTTGGCCTGAAATTGTGGGCCGAACGGGTGGGGTTGGCGGGAGGCGTCGGCAGCGACCTGCCCTCGGCCGCCCTGGCCTGGCTGGAGGCAAGCGGCATTGATACTCAGGGCCTTCGCCATTCCGCCCAATGGCCGACCCCGCGCGCCTGGCAAATTTTGGAAGCCGATGGCCGCCGGACTCAGCTCTGGCGTATCCCCGGCCCGGCTATCGGTGCGCAGTTGGGACGCCGGATGGAGGACCTGCCGCCCCCCTACCGCCGGGCACGCGGCTATCACCTGGGCCTTCACCCGGAGGAGCCAGGGTTCGATTTTATTAAAGCTTTACGGAGCACCGGCGGTGTGATCAGCATCGAACCGTTCCGGCCCTCCCCTCGCCTCCTGAGCGAGATGGAACTGCGGGCGATTGTCTCCACCGGGCAGATTTTTTCCCCCAACGAACCGGAAGCGGCGTCCCTGGTCGGTCCGGGCGAGCCGTTGGAGTTAATCCGGCGGCTGGTGGCAGCCGGGGCTGAAATCGTGGCTTTGCGGCAGGGGGAAAAGGGAGCCACCGTCCACCGGGCACAAAGCGGCGAAACCTGGCATATCCCGGCCTTTGAAACTTCAGTGATTGATACGACCGGCGCGGGCAACGCGTTTTGTGGGGGTTTTCTGGCCAGCTGGGTTTTGACCGGCAATCTGCGCCTGGCCGGGCTGTACGGGGCCGTTGCTGCCAGCTTTCTGGTGGAGCAGGTCGGCCTACCGTCAGTAGGGCCAAGAAACGAAGAGGCGAAGCGGCGGTTGGCAATTTTAGAAACCGGAACAACCCGGCTGGATTAATCTATTCGCACTTTCGCTCCCGGTTTGACACCTCCCTTTAGCTGCGTTACACTGGCGGCATGCCTGTCCTCAAGTTGCAACAATCGTTGCTGGTCCCCCTCGCGCTGCTGTTTTTCCTGGCGGCCTGTGTTCCGCCCACCCCGCCGCCGTCACCCACGCCCTGGCCGACGGCGACCGCCACCCGAACTTCCACCCCTGCCGGAGCAGCCGCCACCCCTCGCCCTACGGCAACGCCTACCCGTACCCCGGCGCCCACCCCAACCCCGTCCGTGACCAATCTCCTGGTCTGGGAGAACTTGCCGGAAGCTCAGGCAGAGGCCCTGGCTACGGATATCGAGGCTTTTGAAAAAGAATTTCCCTACTATACCATCACGCTGCGTCATTACGACAGCCCGGAGAATTTTATGACTCCGCTTATGGCCGGCGAAGCGCAGTTCGATGTGGTCTTGGCTTCGCCGGTGCTGCTGGGCAGTTTGTGGAATGCCGAGCAAATCGCGCCCATGCCTGATTTTTTCTCGTTAACTTTTTTGGACAGTTTTGCCTCGATCACCCTGGCCGGAGCTACTCAAGAAGATGAGGTGTGGGGTCTCTCCGATACGGCGGGGTTTCACCTGCTGCTGTTTTACAACCGAGATTTGGTGGGCACCCCGCCGACCAATACCGAGGAGCTGGCCAAGCTGGCCAAGCAGCAGGAGGGACCTGTCCTGGGCGTCAACAGCTATGATCCCCTCTGGCTGCTGCCCTGGCTGTCGGCTCATGGCGGTTGGCTCACCAATCCGGCTGGCCGGCCTACCCTGGATACCCCGGCCATGCAGCAGGCCCTGGCTCTCTATCTGGGCTGGCAGCAGGGTGATAACAGCCTGGCCCCACTGGCGACCTATGATGAGGTACGCGCCCAGTTCTTGGCCGGTAAACTGGCTCTGGTCATTGATGGGGAGTGGGCCATTGGAGAGCTGGCCCGCGCTGCTAACATTAATTGGGGCGTTGCGCCCCTGCCCAGTGTAGTTGAGGAAGGGGAGAATCTGCCGGCGGTCCCGCTAGTGCTGGCGCGGTATTGGGCGGTCAGCCGCACAGCCAGCGGGAATAGAGCTTTGGCCGCCGCTACCTTTCTGGAATTCGTCACTCGCCCGGAGCGCCAGTTGGACCGAGTGGTCCATTTTGGCCTGCTGCCGACGCGTCGCGAGGCTCTGGATGACCCGCTCATTGTCAATGACTCGGCCCTGCGCCTTAGCTCCGAGCAACTGCTGTCCGGTCGCACCGTTCCCTTGGGAGTCAATGCCGATGCTCTGCTCAATGCCATGCGCGAGCCCCTACGCCAGGCTCTTGAGGGCAAGTTGACCCCGGAGGAGGCGGCAGAGCTGATGCAAGCGAATGTAGAGCAGTAAAAAAGAAGCGAAGCTGCGAGGAGGGGAGGCGGCGAAGAATTTTGCTCGCATCTCGTTTCATCGCGTCACGATCGTCCCCTCGGCCAGGTTTTCAAAACCCGTGTTAGTGGTTTTATAAACGACAATTTGGACAGCTTCTGGTGTAAGGCCTTCCGGCAGCGTAAGCGCGTAAACATCCCGCACTACTTCGCCGGGACGCCAGCGGCTGGTGGGATAGACGCCCCACACCGGCTGGTGATCCTGAATCAAGGCTGTCTCACTTTCGTTAATTAACTGTCCCCCTATTAAGGGCCGCACGGAAATGGTATAATCTTCGCGTAACGGCTGTGACGTTTGCCAGTAAAGGGCAATTTGCCAGTTAGCTCGCGGCAACCGCCTGGCGACATCCGGGGGCAGAGGGTAATCCATCTCCACTTGCTCCCAGCCGGCCAGTTTGAGCGCGTCGTCAAAGGGCAGGTCAAGCGGCAAGGCAGTGGCAGGGAGTTCTGTACGCGGCGCGGGCCAGAGGGCAATGAGCTGCTCCCCGGCTGCTTGAGGATATGTTACTGCTAATCGAACCGCTTCCGGCGCAGCCACCGCTGCTTGGCGGGTAATATAGCGGGACAAACGAGCAGTTTGTCCTCCAGGCGAGGTCAAGTCACCAGGATTGGTCGGGTAAACAGCCGAAGTTGCGCCCCAAACATTGGTTAAATAGTGCAGTGCCACTTGCTCGGGGAAATCACTGGAGATAAGGGCGAGCGGTGCAGGCTGGTCGGCCAGAATTGCCCAGCCGGGGTCGAGGCCGGTATCGCTGGATAGATGGCTCTGGTCGGCGCGAGGGAGGTTGGTGGAGAAGCGGTAAAGGAGCAGGGTAATGAGTAGGGCGGGGAGAATGTAAAGCGTAAGGCGTAAAGCGTAAAGCGTGAAGCGTGAGGTGTAGTGCGTGTTGCCTGATTCATAAGTAGCTTCTTCGCCTCCTCGCCTCTTCGTCTCTTCGCCACTGCCCATCCGCCATTCATCGATTCGCTTCATTCCCGCAGCCACACCGATGATAAAAATGGGGTAGGCCGGAATAATCACCTGGAACCAGTTGCCAAAGCGGTAGAGCCAGCAGAAGACAAAGTAAATCAGCAGGGTGCTGTACAAAAAGAGAGCACGCCGTTTGCCCAAAAAGGCCAGCCCGACGAGCCCGCCCACAAAAATAGGCCAGGTTAGCTCTTGCCACATCAGCGCCGGAAATTCAGCGGTGAAGAAGTTCTGCAGTCCCAGGCCGGGAGTGAGTTCATCGCGGCCCTGGGGGATGGTCAGGAAATCCACAAACCAGGCCCAGGCAGTGGGCCACTCGCCCGCGCCGCGCCACTCGGGATGCAGCGCACCGCTGATAAAAACGTAGGTGTAACTGAGCAGCGGCAAACAGGCCAGGCCAACCGCCTGCAAAATAAGTTTAGGTTTTTGGAAAAAATTTGACGGATTCTGTTTGGTGAAGATAAATCCCAACAACGGCGGCAAAATGAAGAGAGTTGTGACCATATTCGCCAGCATCGTCCCGCTGAGGAACACCAGCCAGAGCAGGGTTGAGTCGCGGGGCCGTTCATCCCAGCGAAAAGCCAGCCAGATGACCAGCAGGGTTTGCAACACCGCGCTGGTGTACTGCTCGGTGGTGACGCTGTAATACCAGAAAAAAAAGGTGACGGCATAAAAGGCGGTCAAGAGGAAGGCAGTCAGCCACTGCCGGCGCGTCATCTGGAGCAAAATGAGGTACAGTACCAGCAGGGAAGCCAGCCCCCACAGCGTCGAATACAGCGAGAGGATTTGGATGGGATTGAGCGCCCAACTCAACAGCGTGCGTCCCAGGCGAAACCACAACCAGCCGCCCATCGTATAGAGGGGGTAGCCGGGAGCGTTACCGGGCCGGCCTTCCGCCTGGGCATACTGGTGGGTAATCAGGTCGCCGCCGATCAACTCGTCAGGGCGGAGGCCGTTGTCCAGAGTCAAGAGGTACAACAGAGCGGCGGCTATTAACAGCACGCCTGCTCCGTAACCTGTCGCCCCTCTATTTTTGGCAGTCATGATTATAATCTCAGGGATGATTAATGAAGCGGCAGTACTATATCAAAGGGCAGAGGCTTTGTCAAAAGAGTTTTGGCCCAGGTTCTCTTGACAGATTAACCCGACAAAGTTACCATGTCTGTCTATCTGCCTGGTAAGTCTAGAACCGGTCTACAGGAGCCAGATGATACGGTGAGTGACAATCTATCCACCCAATTTCCCACCCCCCCTGAGTTACAGCCTCTGGCTGGCCCTCCGGCCAGGGGCCGGCAGATTTTTAGCCTGGTTTTGATTGCTGCCGGATTTCTGCTGCTGGTAACCGGTAGTTGGATGTTTGTCCAGTATCAAATGGAGGTCCACAAGCCGCCCCCCGCGCGAATTATCGAGGTGTCTTTGGCCGATTTGACCCCGACGACGACGCCAACGCCTCGGCCCAGCCCAACCAAAGTCATCTTTGTCACCCCATCACCCACGGCTGTTCACAAGCTGGGTGATGCCTTAATCATTGAGCCAACCAACACCCGTAAAGCGACACCTACCCCGCAGGACACGCCAACACCGGAACCGACAAGTACACCTAGCCCAGAAAATACCCCAACGCCGGAAGCATCCACCAGCGAGATGCTTTCCATGGAAGATAATCCTCTGGTGGTTGAGGAACCGGCAGATGCCGCTGGAGCGCCGGAGGTTCCCCCTGTTCCCGGAGATGACCAGACTACCTCGCCGATTACCCGGATTGCCGCCGAGAGTATTGGGCTGGACGCCCCGGTTATTGGGGTCGGCTGGATCACCGAAATCCGGAGCGGCGTGCCGACCAATATCTGGACGGTGGCCGATTACGCCGCTGGCTGGCACAAAAACTCTGCCTTGCCCGGCCAGGGTGGCAATATTGTCCTCTCCGGGCATCATAATATCAAGGGTGAGGTTTTCCGCTACACCATTGACTTAAATGTCGGCGATATTGTTACACTGTATATGGGCGACCAGCCGTACAAGTATGCCGTCGTGGATAAGTTTATCGTCAAAGATAAGGGTGAGCCAGACGCCATCCGCCGCGAGAATGCCAAGTGGATTGGGCCGTTTAACGAGGAGCGCCTGACGCTGGTGACGTGCTGGCCCTATACCAATAATACCCACCGGGCTATCGTCATTGCCAAGCCGGTGACGCAATAACGACCGCTGATTACTAAATACCTGAGTACGAAATTAGCTCGAAAATCGCCCTTCGACACTTGCACCTGCCTGCAAGTGCAGGTGTACGGTCTAACGCCCTGCTCAGGATGATTTTTGGCTAAAATATCGCACCCTGAGTAGCCTTGAGCAAAGCGAAAGGCATATCGAAGGGTGCGATTACAAAAACTTCGAACTTGGGTTAACTATGTATTTTTGCCATTCTGCTGCAATCTGGGAGCAATTTCCCCAACTGGTGCCGGGCCTGTTGGTCGTCGAGGGGATTCAGCCGCATGTCGAGGCCGAGAGCTGGCTCCAGCCCTGGTTTGAGCGGGCGCGAAAGCGGTTAGGCCAGGGCGTGGAATCCGACCTGCCGGAAATTTCGGCGTGGCGGCGCGCCTACGCCCAGATGGGCCTAAAGCCGACGCAGTACCGCTCGGCCGGTGAAGCCCTGCTGCGCCGTTTCCGCAAGGAAGGTGACCTGCCCCGGCTGCATCCCCTGGTTGATTTGTGCAACGCCGTCTCGCTGGCCTTTGCCCTGCCGGTAGCCGTCTTTGACCTGGCCGGTGTAACCGGCTACCTGGAAGTGCGCCACGCCCGTGGCGACGAGCACTATCTGGCCTTTAGCGACGAAATCGAAACTCCGGAACCTGGTGAAGTCATTTTTGCCGACGCCGCCAACCAAGTCCACGCCCGTCGCTGGACCTTTCGCCAGAGCCGCCGTTCGACCATTGGGCCGGAAACCCGTAGCGCCCTCATTGTCAGCGAGGGGCTGCATCCGACTGCCGGCGACGACGTTCCCGCGTTAATTGATGCGTTAGCCCGGGGTATTACTACCCTCTGGTCAGCGCCCCGGTACAGGGCTGTTCTCACCGCCTCGGAACCCCGGTTAGAGTTTTAGTTGGCCCCGAGCTGAAGCTCAGGGCTGACAGCTAAAGTATGCTGAAGCATACTGAAAACTGAACAAGTAAGCATAGAGACCGAGTCGGCTTCAGCCGACTTGAGTTGTCAGTCTGAGATTTCAATCTCAGGCGCAATGCTGCAAAACAGTTACTCCCAATCCAACTCTTGCGCCAGGTCCAGCAGCGACCGCTGGCCGGCCGCTTTCTGCTTGGAGGTCATTTTCTCGGCCCCCTTCTTGGCCACGATGCGCTTGGCAATCATATCGGCCATGACCTTGTCGGGAAGTTGTTTGGGTTGGGACTTCTGCCACTCCATGGCCCGTTTTCCCGGCTCGCAGATATCCAAAAAGGCGCAGTAACTGTGAGCCCAATGATCCGGCGGCAGCACATCGTCTTCCGGTAATTGGTCCATTTCTAATAAGTTCAGCATGCGCTTGATTCGGGCCAGCAGGTCGGCCATCATGTCTGGATCGGGATAGACTTCGTAGGCGAGGTGATCGAGGGTGTCGCGGTTTTCGTAGTAAATGATGGCCCCCTTGAGCGGAACCGCCCCCTGGTAATATTTCTCGATTCCCCACAGATAAATTTGAGCCTGGCGCACGTGTTCTTCCTTCGGGATTTTGGCGGCCTTGACTTTGTCAAACTCGCTAGCCGCACTGGTTTTGTATTCCAGCGCCCAGAAGCCGGTTGCGGCCTCGTCCACATTTACCCCGGGCGGAATATAAAGAATCCCATCACAAAAGCCGTGGATCCGGTACTCCGGCATCTCAAAAAAGACTTCCTGGGCCAGGCAGGCCCGGCTCATCGCCCGCTGCAGGCGGCGGTGGCTGTCGGTACCCACCGAGAGAATCCGGCCCACCCTGGCATCAAAGGGCGGCTTGGGTTTGCCCTGCAATTCAAAGGCCACATATAGCATGCAGCCCTTGGCCAGCGACGAGGGTTTAATATACTCTTTCTGGCTCTTGTGCTCTTCCTGGAGCCATTCCACCGTATACTCGGCGGCGCTTCGTTGTCGTCTCAATTTTCTACCTTCCCTTCTTTGACCTCTCTTTTTAGGAAGACCCTAAAGGTCTTTAAGACCTTTAGGGTCTTCTCTTACTCGACGGGAACGCCCCGTTGGAAGAAGAAACGTGTCTCCCCGGCGGTGTTGATCCCGGCCAGCCGGTCCACTCTGAAAATGAGGGGATACTGGGCAGTCACATTGCCGATGACCAGGGCATGGTGCTGCCGCAGCCGGCGGACAAAGGCAGCCATCGTTTCGTAGTCGGTTGCCGCGCCACGGGAGACGTGGCGCACGTCATCCTCAAAGGGGATGCGTAGCAAAAATAAGTTGTCGGCCTGGCGCAGGATGGTCTCATCCAGCCCGTGGATCATATTGGTCACAAAGAAACTGGTGATACCCAAGTGGCGCGCCCGCGTAACGATGTAATCAATGCTGTGGCGTGACACGTACAGGTGGGCCTCCTCAAAGAAGATGAAGGGGAAACGGTGGGTGCCGTTTTCAATTTCCCACAGGCACAGGTCTTTGATCAGTTCGATGATGGCCTGGACAAAACCCTCGCGGGCCAGGTTCGATAGGGCTGAGATGTCAATTACCAGCGCCCCGCCGTGGCGGATACGGCGGTAGGACTCGCTCAACGAGGCGGCCTCTTGCGGGTTACGGGCAAAAATGTTGGTGTTTTTGAGCGCCTCCAGCCGCGAGCGAATGGCTTGATTGACCACCATGGCATTCGAGCCGCCGCCGAACTCATTGTTTTCGGCCATTTGCATGATTTGCTCCAGGCCGACATACGGCACGCGGCCGCGCTCCCGTTCGAGGGCCTCGGCTTCGGCCCACAGCCGGGCCAGCCGGTTCTCAAAGTAAAGGGCCGACACCTCCGGCAGGCCAAAACGCTGCAAGAGGGTCATCATGGGGGACAGGCCGAACTGCCGGACTCCCAGGCGAAAGTTACCGCCCGCTTCCAGGTGGATGATGCCCCGCTGGCGCACTTTGCCCGTCTCCGGGTCAAGCTCGACCTTGGGCAGGTGGATATATTCTTTGTTGATATCAAAGACGACGCACGGCGCGCCGCTGGCAATGAGCTGGAGTAAAAGGACTTTGGAGAGGTGGCTTTTGCCGCTGCCCTTAACCCCGGTCACAACGTTGACTTTTTCCAGGTCTTGACCCTCAACCAGGAAAGGGTGTCCGGCCAGAGTATGGCCCAACTGGAGGGGATGGCCCAGGTTGCGGGTGGCATTGGCAAAGACTTCCTCATCGGTGGTACGCTCGACGGTCACATCGCGGGTGGGAATCCAGCCGTCCCACTGCTCCCAGCGATTCAAGCTGTCTTCTTTGCCGGGTTTCAAGCGGCGGCCATTGGCGCCCATTGGACAACCTTTCTGATCTTGGCAATGGCCAGCTTAAGATTACTCTTTTCGGACAGACCATCCGGCTCAGGAGAGGTATTAGGGGCTGGCCCTTCTTCGGCGACCAGTTGCAGCATTTCTTGCACCAATGAAGGGTAGGTAACGGTACGAAACTCGATCACCTGCACAATCAAGCCCCGGCTGCTGCCGTTTTCGCGCAGGGTTAAATTTTCGCCCACGCGCAGGTCTTCCTCTCTAGGATTAAACAGCAACTCGACAATGTCACCCTTAATTTGCTTGATCTGGATCTTCACGGACTAACACTCCTTTCGAAAATAGTAGACGGTAGACAGTAGACAGGGAAACCGTACAGACCTGCTACCTCACCCCCTCGGGTGCGCCGAAGGGCGTGCTCTCTGCTACCTTTATCATTAGCGGGGGTATGCCTTAAGTTTGTGATGAACTCCTTTCCGAATTATAAATTATCCACTTTGAGTTGAAATATTTTCCTAAATGAGTATAATAATTATGGTAAATATAGCATAAAAAAGTAACTTGTCAACATTATTGGTAAAATCTTATCCTAAAAAAGGAAGTCGTTATAAGCAATGAACCTTTTTGAGCACGTAGGGCAGCGTATCCGCGATTTACGCCTAAACTACGGGGATGGGCAAGGGCTGTCCCAGGAGGCACTGGCTAAAGCTCTGGGCGTGGCCACCAACACTATCTCCCGCTGGGAGACGGCCACCTACCGGCCCAGCCTGGAAGACCTGGACCAACTGGCTCGATTCTTCGGGGTTTCGATTCTGGAATTCTTCCCGCCGGAGGAGACCCCGGCCAATGAGCCGATGACCGCCTTGCTGCGCGCCGCCCGGCAGCTTAAGCCGGAAGACCTGGAAGAGCTGCGGCGTTACGCCGAGTTTCGCCGGGCGCGCGGCCTGTATGGGGGCCAGGAGCGTCCCCGCGCTGGGCGGAAGAGGAAAAGCGTCGCGTGAGCCATTTTTATTATGACGAAATGAGGGCTTTGGCCCGGCAGGTCCGCCAGGAGCAGGGGCTGGTCGGCCCGCGCGTGCTTCGCTCGGACTTGCGCCGAGTCTACCGGGCTTACGGCATCAAAATTGACCTGTGGCCGCACAAGTTCAAAGCATTGCGCGGCGCTTATTTTGACGACGAATTGGGGCCTACGGTCATGCTAGCCCGCCACCTGCCGCCTGAGCCGCTGATTTTTACGATGGCCCACGAACTAAAGCACCACCTGGTGGATCGCGGCCAGCCGATCTCCTACTGTGATGCCTCCAACCAGCGCGAACCGGTCGAGATTGGAGCCGAAATCTTTGCCGCCGAGTTGATTTTCCCCGAGCAGGAGTTCTTTGCTCACCTCCGCCAAATGGGCATCGGCCCGCGCCAGTGCAGCCCCGAAGTGCTGGTACGCCTCAAGCACGAAACGCAGACCACGTTGAGCTACGCCGGCCTGGTCAAGCGGGCCGAGTTCCTCGGTCTGGCCGCTCCCGGTTCACTGGCCAGGGTCCAGTGGAAGAAACTGGAAGAGCAGCTTTACGGCGAGCCGTTTTATAAGCAGCTCTTGCGTGATCGCCAGGCCGCCAAGGCCAACCGCTTAACTTAAGCCTTTGCTCAATGCCCGTGATCGCTGGTTGGCCCTGACTCCGTCTGGGTAAATGTCAACTCCCATAAATAGTAAACTAATTTCCAGGTTTCGGCCTCATTAAAAATGGGGCCAAAAGAGGGCATCGAGGTGCCCATTCCGCCCCGGCGCAGCTTGGCGTAATAAATGTCCATTGTCGCGGCCATGGTTTGGGGCGAGGGAGCAAAGGAGGCCACCTGATGAGTCATGCTGACCATCGGGCTGGCTTGGAGTTGAGCATTGATCGCAGCGGCAGCCGGACCGTCGCCCCGGCCGGTTTCGCCGTGGCAGGCGGCGCAGTTTTTAGCATATTCCTGGCTCGCCCAGGCCCGATCCTCAGGAGACAGGGGAGCCGTCCACAGATAAGCAACAATATCCCACCGCTGTTCCCCAGTTAGCTGAGGCAGGTGTTCCTCAAGCAAAAGATAAGCCTCGGCCGGGCTGTGCTGCCGCAGCCAGTCGCTCTCAAAAAGTTGGGCAGGCAAACTAGGGCGATGCTGTTCAATCAGGGCTTGGCCGGCGGCGGATGAAGGCGTCTCTGTTGGCACGACGGGGGCCTCGCGGGGGGCGTCAATATCAACCTGGCGGGCGATGAGGGATTGGATGACCGGGTCGGGGCCGGAACCGGCCTGCAAGTGAGCCTGGGGGTCGGCGGGATCTATGACCGTAATCGTGCCGCGCATACGCCAGTGGTTGGGGCTGCACCAGGTGTTGCAGTAAAAGGTAACGACGTCCGCTTCATCGAACACAACTTCGACTTCTTTGACCTGGCCCGGGTCAATCTGGCCGAGGTCTACCCCCAACCCGGCCACGGCGACGCCGTGAGTGACATCCGGCACGCTGAAGCGCAGGCGGACTTTTTCACCTTTTTGGACTTCGATGCTGGCGGGCTGGAAACCGCCAGCTTCCGGGGCCGCCGCAATAACGTCTATGGTTCGTATGCCGCTCCAAGCCGGGCGCAGCCCGTATTGATAGCCGAAAACAGCCAGAGGTATGCCGACCAGGATGAGGACCAGGACGGTTAGGGCGAGACGTTCGATGTTGCGTTCACTCATCATAAGAAGCAGCGGGGGAGCGGGGGTGCGGAGGAGCAGGGGAGATACAAAATCGACTCTCCCCTGCTCCCTTGCCCCCCTGCTCTCTTTCATCCCAGGTATAACTTCAAAAACACGAAGGTAACGGCTGACAAAAAAGCAGCCACCGGCAAAGTTCCACACCAGGCCAGGGCGTCGCTTTTAGCATGCTGGCGACCCAGGCGGAAGGCGGTGGTGATCGAGAAAGCCAGACCCACGAGCAGGACGGCCACTTGCAAGGCGACAGCCAGATCGGGGAGAAAAGGCGTCCAGGGGATATCTTTGGTCCCAAAAAGATTCCAGCCCCAGCCAAAGGGGTCCGACAGAACCGGCAGGGCATAGCTGCCGTTGACAAAGACAAAGGCCAAGCTAAAGGCAATCCAGCCCATTAACCCCATCGGCACCAGGGCATAAGCGTAATCCACAAAAGCCTGCTGGGGCGAAATTTCCAACCGGGCCAGTTTTCGCGCGGCCCCTGCGGCCAGCCAGAACAGGCCGGGAACGACCAGTAAATTGACACTTAAGAAGCCGGCGGCATAGATGGCCCACTGCCCCCAGGTGTCCATATTGGCCCAGCCCTTTAGCCAGCCCCACGGCCCCAGCAGCACGGCTGAGTAGAGCAGGGCGCAGGCGAGCATAATGAAGGCTTTATAGGCTTCGTCCAGGCTGCGGCCCTTGGCGACCAGCAGATCGCTGCCAAAGGGTCTGAGGTTAAGAGCAATATTATCCTTTGGACAGCTTTTGAGACACTCGGTACACAAGCCGCAGTAGGTGTTGCGTTCCAGGTTGCCGGGAAAGACCAGCCAGGGACAGCCGTAGCTGGTGGCCGTGCCGGCGACGCAATCTTTCGTCGCATGATCCTTACAAACCTGGGCATCCTTGGCCCGCAGTTCAACCGTTGAGGTCAGGGAATAGAGACCAATAAAACCCCCGACCGGGCAGACATAGCGGCAAAAGACCCGGTTTTCGTAGAAAATGCTGAGAATAACCCCTAACAGGAGAAAGCTCAACAGCACCCAGGCCGTCACCGAAGGCCGGGTCAAGATGATGGCGCTGAACAGGGCCACCCCCAGAAAGCCAAAGTTTTGCAGCCAGATGTTTTTGAAGCGGCGGGGCCAGCGCCGGCGCAGACTCATCAATTTGGGAAAACGCTTGTAGATGATACTGCGCCGCTGCAGCCACTCACCGGGGCCGGGGATGGGGCAGACGGTACACCACAAGCGCCCGAAGAACGGCACCAGGACGATAATCAATACTGCCCACCAAACGATCCAGATGTAGATGATGCTGAAGTTTTTGGCTCCCGCCGGCGTCCCGAACAGGCCGGTCAAGATGGCGAAGACGAAGAAGGACAAGGTCACCAACATCAAGATCGGCTGAAACAGGCGCGATTTGAGCAAGGCTTTGAGCAGGGGAATTGCGGTTAAAAGATCGAGCCGATTTTGCTGCATCAGGATAACGTTGCTTTGCCCGGTTGGGGCAGGAGAAAGCGCCAGAGATAAGTTAATACCCCCACCACCACCAGCGCCAGCAGGGCGACAGCCCGGCCAAAGGCGGTGTTGGGGCCAACAATGAGTTCGCCGATCATAAAGGGATGCAGTGTGCCGCAGCTCACCGAGCAGCGATAGCGGAATTTACCCGGCTTATCGGCCACAAACCGAATAGTTTGCGACTGGCCCGGCTCGACCCGCGTTTCCAGGCCGTAGCCGTCCAGGTACAACCCGTGAACCACATCCGAGGCTGTCAGCGAAATGATCACGGTGTCGCCCTGGTTGACCTGCAAGATACCCGGCTCGTAAGCAAACTGGCGGCCATCCACGCTAAAATGGCGCGTTGTCGGGGTCAGGCGAAAAGGCCAGGGTATCACCAGGATAGCCAGGCCCAGGGTGACAAAAATGAGCAAAAGCAGATTTTGGGCAAAAGCAGGTGAGCGCATGATTGACTGCCGGAAAGGTCGTATGTTGATCCGCTTACTCCACGGGCGGGGTGTTAGTAGAGGGACCGTATTGACTGTACTGTTTGTCAATGTAAGTGCGAATGGTCTTTAAATCCTGTCCCTCTTGGCTTAAGCGCATGACATCTTGCGTAATATCCACACAGATGGTACAACCGGTAGCATGATTATCAAATTCAATCGAGCCATCGGGTTGGAACTCTTTGACATAGCAAGCCAGATTATCCTGATGCCCCATCGCTCCACAACCGCAGTAGCAGGGAATTTTGTGCATCACCTCGGGGTTGGCCACAGCAAAACGATAAGCTTCCTGGACCGCTGGAGGGGCCTCTTGCACAAACCCCGGCATCGCCGACAGCGAGGCCAGGGGGAGTTCTATTGGAGATGCCGCCTGCATGCCGGTAGCGGCTCCACTGGCACAGCCGGCCGCTCCCAGCAGGACCAGCAGCAGGAATGGCCCAAAAAGAAGATAGATATTTGCTTTCACCATGATTGATGTCTCACTTGCTCATTGAAGTTTTGTATTCTATTTTAAGGGAGCCAATTAAAGTTTTGACGAAGGTTTTATGAAGATTGTGTAAAGGATAACCTATGGCCCGTCGTCGCTACCTGCGCACATCCGAAATAAGTAAAGCCGTAGGCGTCCATCCCAACACCGTCCGGCTCTACGAGCAGTGGGGCTTTTTGTCGCCGGTTGCGCGCAGTCCCAGCGGGTATCGCCAGTTCACCGAAGCCCATCTCGACCAGATGCGCCTGGCCCGGCTGGCCTTGCACGGCGGCTGGCCAGGACGAGCGATCCGCCGGTCGGCGCTGGCCCTCGTCAGACAGACCGCTTCCGGTAACTTGGAGAGCGCCTTGGCCCAGGCGCAGCATCACCTGACCCTGGTGCAGGCCGAGCGCGCCCAGGCGGAAGAAGCGGCGGCCTTCCTGGAGCGCTGGGCGCGTGGCCACATCGTCGAGGCGGCGGCTGAACTTTTATCCATTGGCCAGACCGCCCAACTGCTGGCCGTTACGATTGATATCCTGCGCAATTGGGAGCGCAACGGCTTGCTGACCGTGCCGCGCGACCCCACGACCGGCTACCGGCGCTACGGCCCGGTTAAAATTGGCCGCCTGCGGGTGATCCGGTTGCTGCTGCGCGCCGGGTACAGCATGATGGCGGTCCTGCGGATGCTGCTGCAGCTTGACCAGGGCCGGCGGGAGGGACTGCGCGAGGCCCTTGACACCCCGCGCCCCGACGAAGACATCCTCACCGCCGCCGACCAGTGGCTGACCACCCTGGCCGAACAGGAACAGCGGGCCAGAGAGATAATCGCCCAATTGGAGGAGATGATCGCTAAGAGAGAATCAAAATGACATACTGGGTATAGTTACTAGATGACCTTCACAATAAGACTCGTGGGGAATGGGACGCGGATTCGACGGATTTTTCGGATAAAAATATCTTAAATCCGTTCGATCCGTTTAATCCGCGTCCAATAGTAGGGCTACAATGACTCAAGACCTTATTATGAAAGTTATCTACGGGGAGTTTTATTTGAAAATTACCGGCAGATGGGACCGTCTGGGATTGGGACCGTTCACGTCGGCCAAACGGCGGATGGTACCGCTGTAATCAACTACGTAGACTTCCCCTGTTTCATCTTCGCCAAAGGCGCTGATATTTAAAGTTGTGTCGAGTTCCATTTCCGGGGTAGAAAAGGTGGAACCCGTTTTAGTCATACTCCAAATTCTGCCCGAATAGAAATCGGCATAGAAATAGTAGCCGCTCAAGGCTGGATATTGGACGCCACGATAGACCACTCCCCCGGTGACAGCCGCCCCGCCATTGGCGGGATTATCATACTCGGCAATAGGATTGGTTAAGGTGGCTAACAAAGCAGAATCATTACAAGGCGGGTCCGTATTAAACGTAGTGGTTCCTTCTCGACACCGCCAGCCAAAATTGACCCCACCGGGAGTGGTCACCGCTTGATAGTCAACCTCTTCCTTTTTGCCCTGACCCACATCGCCAATGTAAAGATCACCGTTGGCCCGGTCGAAACTAAAGCGAAAGGGATTGCGCAGTCCCAAGGCCCAAATTTCATCAGCGCCAGGCGTGGCCCCCTTAAAGGGATTCCCCGCGGGAGTCGTATAGGTAACTACCCCGGTAACATTCAGGCGAAGGATTTTGCCTAAGAGAACATTCTTATTTTGCGCGTTTCCATTTTGATCGCCGGCGCCGCCGCCATCCCCGGTGCTAATGTAGAGGTAGCTGTCTGCCGGGCTGAAGGCAAGTTGCCCCCCGTTATGGTTTTCATTAGAGGGGTGAGGTATGGTTAGAATAGGTAAGCCGCTGCCAGCATTGGCCCGATCCGGATTATTCGTAGAGACATGGTAACGCGCTACGACAATATTACCACTGGTATTATTGTAGTACACATAAAAGCGACCATTGCTTTTATAATTGGGATGAAAGGCCAGCCCCAATAAGCCTTCCTCACTCCCGCCGCCATCACTTGGACTTCGGACAATCCCGCCGATGTCCAGAAAAGCTGTACTCAGCACCGTTCCATTTTTGATAATTTTAATGCGGCCATCCTGCTCCACGACGAAAAGGCGCCCAGTACTATCTTTGGCGTGGGTTAGCTGGACAGGCCGGCTAAAACCTTGAGCAACCACCTCATTAACCGTGATATTAAACCCGGCCGAGAGGGGTCGGGTGGCTGGGTTTGTAGAGGAGGCATTAACAGTTGCTTCTTTCGCCTGGGCTGGCTTGGATTCGATGGGGACCAGGAGCCAGAACGCAATCGCTCCAATTCCTACTAACCCCGTTAAAATCATAAATTTGATCAAATTTTTTAACATACAGTCTCCTCACACTCTGCTTAACTACCTGCTAAAAAGAGCCAACCTGAATTCATGGGTTAAATCAAACAAACAGGTCCCCTTGGAACAAGGTTGAGGCTGACCCATCAGAACTTGTACCAAGGAGACCTGAGATGACTAATGTAGCCGCGGGATTTACCGTTGTCAAGCTCTCAAGGAGGCGCCGGCTGGCTTTAAACCCTCCATTAGCCCACCAGGGCCGTATAATAATGATAGAATAAGAAGTCGGATCAAACGACTCAAAATGGAGGCCCAAGCAAGCAAAATGACCGAAGCGCGAATTGTGGTACACAATCTCTCCAAAACTTACCGCGTGCCGGAGCGCAATCCCGGCCTGGCGGCCTCGCTCAAGAGTGTAGTGCGGCGCACTTACCGCGAGGTCACGGCGGTAAGAGAGGTTAACTTTACAATTGAAGCGGGGGAAATGGTTGGCTTTATCGGCCCCAACGGCGCGGGTAAAACGACGACCCTGAAGATACTCTCCGGCCTGTTGTATCCGACCAGCGGAAAGGTTTCCGTGTTGGGCTTTATCCCCTGGCAGCGCCGGGCCGATTACCTGCGGCGCATCAGCATGGTCTTGGGCAACAAGAGCCAGATGTTGTGGGACATCCCGCCACTGGATACGTTCCGGGTGCTGGGCGAGATGTATCATGTGCCGCCCGGTGAATTTAAGCAGACTTTGGCGGAACTGGTCGAATTGTTGGCCATGCAGGAGCTGCTGACCCGGCCGGTGCGCAACCTCTCGCTGGGCGAGCGGATGAAGTGCGAGCTGGTGGCCGGGCTGCTCCACCGGCCCCAGGTCATGTTCCTCGACGAGCCGACGCTGGGGCTGGACGTGACCATGCAGGGCCAGTTACGGCGCTTTCTGGCCGAGTATAACCGCCGCAGCGGCGTGACGATTATCCTGACCAGCCACTACATGGCCGATGTGGCCGCGCTCTGCCCGCGCGTGATCCTGATCCATCGCGGCGCGCTGCTCTACGACGGCCCGCTCCACGAATTAGCGCAGCGGCTGGCTCCCTTTAAGCTGATTCAGGTCAGCCTGGGTAACGGCTCCGCCGGGCAGATGTCCGGCCTGCCCCTGCCTCCCTGCGCCGAAGTCATCGCTGAGGAAAACAGCCGCCTGACCCTGCGGGTGGGCCGGTCGGAAGCGCCTGCGCTCACCGCTCACCTGCTGCAAACGCTGCCCGTCGTTGATCTGGCTGTTGAAGACCCGCCCCTGGAAGCGGTTATTGACCAAATCTACCAGGAGGGCGAACTATGAATCTGCGGGGAGGTTGGGCGCTCATCCAGAGCACGTGGCTGTCATGGTTGCAGTATCGCAGCTTTTTCTTCCTGTTGGCGTTTATGTGGATGATCCCGCCGCTGATCTATCTCCTGGTCTGGTCAACCGCTGCCGGCGGGCAGACCATCGGCGGATTGAGCCGGGGCGAGTTTGTGGCCTACTACCTGG
Source organism: Anaerolineales bacterium (assembly GCA_015075185.1). Classification (GTDB taxonomy): domain Bacteria; phylum Chloroflexota; class Anaerolineae; order 4572-78; family J111; genus DSQQ01. Next base: position 1,576,446 of record JABTUW010000002.1, read on the forward strand.
CTTTGATCCTGGTCAACCAACTAACTTATGCTCAGACCAATTGGACCGTGGGTGACATGATCCGCGAAGGCAAAATGAATACCCTGCTCCTGCGGCCGTTGTCGCCGTTGTTTGATGCCCTAGCTACGGAAGTGGCCGGCAAAGTGGTCTACATGCTCTTTGTGATTCCTGTCGTGGGTATCCTGGTCCTGCTCTTGCAGCCGGAGTATCACCTTACCTGGGGCAACAACCTGGCCTTTCTTCCGGCGCTGGCCCTGGCCTGGGCGCTTCGGTTCTTCTGGGGCTACGGGTTGGCCTTGCTGGCCTTCTGGTCTACTCGCGCCGATGGGCTGCTGGCCGTGCAGGATACGCTTGTTTTTCTCCTGGCGGGACAGGTCGCCCCGGTTATTCTGCTGCCCGGCTTAATGCGGCAGGCGGCCACGGTGCTGCCTTTTCGTTACATGATCGGGTTCCCGGTCGAGGTGCTGACCGGGCAGTTGGACATCACGGAGTTGTGGCTGGGCTTTGCCCTCCAGGCGGCCTGGCTGGTCATGACCCTGGCTCTGTTTCGGACCATCTGGCGGGCCGGGGTCAAACGTTACGCAGCGATTGGAGGCTGAAATGTACTATCTAAGACTGGTGCGCCTCTTTGCCGGGGCTTCTACCCAAAACGAGCTGGCCTACTCCGCCAATTTCTGGCTCAGTCTGCTACATTCGCTGCTGAACTTGGCTACCGGCGTACTGGGGGTGGTGGTAATATTTGGGCAGGTAGAGACAGTCCACGGCTGGGATTTTGCCTCTACCCTGGCCCTGCTGGGGGTCTACCTGAGTCTCAACGCCCTGCGCGGGCTGGTGTTGGGACCGAGCCTGGAGGCGCTGGCCGGAATGGACGGCGAGGTCTGGAGCGGCCGGCTCGACTTTACCCTGCTGCGGCCGGTAGACATCCAATTCCTGGCCAGCCTGCGCTACTGGCGGCCGCTGGCCCTGGTGGACCTGGCCCTGGGGCTGGTCGTGCTGGGCCTGGCCCTCCACCAATTGGGGCTGACCCTGACCCTGGCCCAACTGCTCACCTTTTGCCTCGCTCTACTGGCAGCCGTGGCCATCCTCTACGCCATCCTGCTGGCTTTCACCGGCCTGGTTTTCTGGAGTCCCGGTTTTTTGTTCACCTGGGTCTTCGATGCCTTCTTCCAGATGGCCCGTTATCCGGTGGGCCTGTATCCGGGCTGGCTGCGGCTCATGCTAACCTGGATCATCCCGGTCGGGCTGATGACCACTGTTCCGGCGCAGGCTCTAACCGGCGCGCTCTCCGGAGAGACGCTACTTGGCAGTCTGGCCCTGGCAGGGGTGTTACTATGCGGGGCGTCGGCCCTGTTCCGCTCCGGGCTGCGGCGCTATAGCAGCGCCTCGAGTTGAAAAGAGTCTAACAACAAGGACATCACCTAACTAACTGGAGAACTTTGAGGCGAATAGGGTTTTCCTCCACCTCCAGCCCAGCCAGCCCAACAAACTCAACAGGGTTATCCCGCTGACCGCCACACCTACCTTCCAAATCACCGGATCAAAAACAAACTGAACCGTATGCTGCCCGGCCGCGACGTAAACCGCGCGGAAAGCGGAATTGGCCCGCCAGATGGGCGTGGGTTGGGAGTCAAGGGTGGCCTGCCAGCCAGGGTAGTAGGCATCGGCCAAGACCAGGTAGCCGGGTTGGTCGGTTTCGACGGCGAGGGTAACGGTGTGGAGGTCGTAGCGGAGGATGGAGAGGGTGGCGGAAGGCGGGAGGTTGGAAGATTGGAAGGTCGGTAGGCCGGTAGGTTGCTGAGAGGCTTCCAGGATGACAGTCGTCGTAGGATTGAAGTCGTCGGTGCGGAGGGTTTGCCAGGCGGCGTCGTGGTTGGGGACGATGGTGGCCTGGCTGACAAACAGGGCGCGGGCCAGGGCGTCCTGATTGAGGTAAATGTTGATGTCCGGGTCGCCGTCGAAGACCGGGACGATGGCGCCGTCGGCGGGCGCGCCGGCTTTACCGGCAATGATGTATTTGATCCCCAAAAAGTTGTACCGGCCAGTCCGGCGCGGGGGCGCACCTTCCCAATAAAGAGTGGTATCGGCTAAGGTGAGGGGGTTATACAGGCCCCAGACATCGTACAGGCCATGGAGCAGGGCGGTATTGGGCTGCCAGGCGTGCCACACATCGGTGGTCACTTCGAGGCGGTATAAACTGGGGTCACTCCGTAGAAAGGCCAGGGCCGCCGGGTGGTCAAACCCTTTGACCGGGCTGGTGTGGCCGATATCTACGTTGTAACCCAGGGTAAACAAATCCAGGGCGATCAAGGCGACAGCCGCGAACCCAGCCTGCTTTTCGCGTAACCGATGATTATAAATCAAATAAAGGACAACGAGGGCTGCAATAGCAAAAAAAGCGAATGTGGTTATACCTGTCACCGCACCGGCGGCTCGATTGAAAATGGCCGGATTGCGGTCCTGGGTGATGAGCAAAGCGAAGTAGCTGAGCGGGGTAGCGACCACGATCAAACCGCCCAGACTCCAGGCCAGGATTTTGAGCAGTTTGCCCAGGCGGGTCCGGGTATTTTCGTCGAGAGGCTGCAAGAGGGTGTTTAACCCAAACGCGGCCAACACCGCCAGGCTGAAGTCCAACAAGAGAATGAAGCGAGCCGGAGCACGGAGCTGGTCTAAGCCGGGCAGTGTAGCATAAAGCCAGCCGTGCAGCAGGGTATAGCCGCCCATTGCCAGGAGTAGGGCAATCAGTCCCAGACCGATAAAGAAACTTTTCAGACGACCCGGATAAAAGAGCACGCCGATCAGGGCTAATAACAGGGTCATGATACCGATGTAACCAGTCTCGACCCGCGCCCATGGGCCCCAATGCAGGGCCGGGTCACGGCCAAAGTAATTAGGGACAAGCAGGCCGATCAATTGCGCCGGGTGGAGCGAGTACTGGGCCGCTTCGGCATAAGGGAGTTCGGCGCGGGGAGTGTAGCGGCTGAACTCGTATGCCGGAAAGAGGAGCAGGGCGGAGAGGCCGATGGTGACGAGGAGAGTGAGGAGGAGGGAGAATAGAGGATAGAGGATAGAGGATAGAGGATAGGCTGTAAATTTGGTTGTCTTTGTCGAGGTTTGATCTTCAGTTGAGTGATCTCCCCTGTGCCCAATCCAAAATCGTAAATCGTAAATCGTAAATCGTAGATGCCAGAGGGTGTACAGGCCCAGGGTGAGCAGGATGAAGAGGGTAATCTGAATGTGTCCGGCCAGGGTGGCGATGGCCAGCACAGCGCCACTGGCGGCAGCCAGGCCGAAGCTTTTTTGGCGCAGGCTGTGGTGAAAGAGGAGAAAAATGAGCGGCAGCCAGGCAGCCACGGCAATCATATTTAAATTGCCAAAGTGAACGATGAAAAGATCGCTGAACTCAAAGGCCAAGGCCCCGGCAAAGCCGGCGAGAGGGGGGAGGGGGGAGGCGTGGTGCGTGGTGCGTGTTGTACTGGCTCCCGGTCTTTGGTCGGCGGTCGGCGGTCGTAATAGCCGCAGGCACACATACATTGTTGTCCCGGCCAGCCAGAAGTGAAAGATGGCCAGGTATTCCAGCCATTCGTACGTCAACTGGGGAACGAGCAAAAAAACCAGCAGGTTGACCGGGTAAAAAAGTCCGGACTGGATATCGGCGGCAAAGGGCGTGCCACTGTAAAGGTGCGGGTTCCAGAGGGGAATAATCCCCTGGCGCAGGGACTGCGCGGCAAAATAATAGTTGGGATAAAGAAAGGGGGCCAGGTCGCCGCCGCCGGCTGGCTGCCAGGTGGCCGGGGTGAACAATATTTGCCAGAAAAAGCCAATAGTAGCCAGAGCCAGCAGGAGCGCGGCAATAATAAATTCGGGCAGGAATGAGCCGTGCCAGTCCGAGGAACGAAAGGGAGACTTGGAATAGGGCCTCATTGGAACTCAAAGGAACTGACTTTATCCTCCAAACGCGCGCCCCGTCCGGATTCGCTCGTTGAGTTTGGCTTCAATCGTGTAGGGATCACCGGCCAGCACTTCGATTTGGCTCCCGGAGCTTTGGATCGCCTGCTGGTCGGCCGGGCTGATGCCTTCGCCGATGATTGTCACCTGGCGGGCTTGTTTGGCCTCGGCCACGCTGAACCCAACGGTTGGGGAGAAGGTTAGAATGTAGTTGGTTGCCAGCAGTAAGTTGGTTTGCCGGCCCCGGCTGCCGGTGGGACCCAGGAGAAGATAGTAGTTAATACTCTTGGTTGTCGTTGCCGGCTGGGTTGGAATTTGGGGTTGTGGCGGCGGTGGGGGAGGTGGGGGTGGTGGCGCAGGCGGAGAGGGGGGTTGTGCTGGCTTTGGCGGAGATGGAGGCGTTGGGGGCGGGGGGGGTGATGGTGTTGTTGATACTGGCGTTGTGCCGGTAGAAGCCGATTGGGCTTGTTTGCGGGTGCGCTGGAAAACCAGGTAAAAGGAATGATGGCCTAACGTGTTAAGCAGCCGGCCGTCGGGCAGCGGCTCGTCGGGGTGGGCAGTGTGTAGGTTTTCGACCCGGTCGCTTTTCTCGTTGGCATCCCGGCCAAGCCCTTTGATCCAAACGCTGGCTTTTTGCCCGAAATGGATGGCAATATCGCCGGCTGTTTCATTATCAGGTTTGTCCAGCGGAACCGGATCGGCGCGCTCGTTGGGCCGCCGCCCCTCCCAGGTCCAGCCGGCCCAGGCAATCGGATTCCTGAGGCGTTTGCCCTGCTCATCCAAAGCCTCGATGTAGATGTTATGCTTGCTCACATTCTCGTCGGGCAGCAGGTGATGCACCCCAACCAGCCGCCAATAGGTTTCCCCCTCGGCTGCATCGGCTTTAACTACCCGGACCCCGAATTTAGCCTCCGGGGTGAGTGGTTCAGTGCTGCTTTTGGCGTTTTCGACAAAGCGTTCATTATAGCGTTGATGAATCAGGGGCATGGTTCAACTCCTAAGAAAATAGTAGTCAGTCGTCAGTAACCAGTAGTCAGAAAGATATTTCATTATGGGTGGCGTGTTACAGGCTTGTGAACACTCCTTTGTTTTGATAATTCTGTTCATGGCACGGCGATTAGAAATCGGCGCCAGACGCCGAGTCACTCCTTCACTTCCTCCCACTGGCCGCCCAATAGCTGGATCAGCTTTTGGCGTTGGGTGGCCGAGATAGCCCGGCTCTTTTCCTGCTCGCGCAAATAGGCTTTTAGCTCATTGGTGCGCATCACCGGAATGTCAGAGTTATTGACGATAAGTTCGACATTTTTGTGAGTGAAGATAATCAGTGGCTTCAGCTCCGGTATTTCGTCTTCGGCCAGGTTTTTGCGCAAGAATTTCTCCAGCTTGTCCAGGCGGTTTTCAGCCTCGGCGGCGGGAGAGCCTAAGCCCTCGTCGGCAAAGAAGCGAAAGAACCGATTCCAGGTAAATTTGCGGGAATAGCGCCGCCCATTGACGATAACCTGGCCGTCCTGATTTTTAACCACTATGGCGTACAAACGGCTGGGGGTGAGCAGTACATGCGGCAGCGGGGCCGTGTAGTTGAACAGGACAAAATCGTTGCCAAATTTCTTGAGGGTCGTCGTCAACACTTGGTCGGCCCGGGGTTCGCGCACCCAGCGGTTGACCAGGTGGGAGCTGATGGTGGCAAAAACGAAACCCAGAGCCAGCAGAATCAAGGTTGGCTGAAAATATTGCGGCTGGCTCATGCTCATAAAGTTAGTGATGAGGCCGCCGATAAGGAACAGCATGGTCAGGGGGGCAATGCGCCTGGCCCACTTGGCCCGGCTTTGGATGATTTCGGTATTGGTATGAACCCTCATAGGTAATCCTTGTATTTGCCTAAAACCAAACAGGAGTTCTGGCCACCCAAACCAAAAGAGTTTGACAGCGCTACCTGCACGCTGCATTGGCGGGACTGGTTGGGCACGTAATCCAGATCGCAGGTTGGATCAGGGATTTGATAGTTAATGGTCGGGTGAATCAGCCCGGTTTCAATGGCCTTAACGCAGGCCAGGGCCTCAATCGCCCCGGCTGCGCCAAATGAGTGGCCCAGCATGCTTTTGGTCGAGCTGATCGGTATAGCGTACGCTCGCTCGCCAAAGAGTGACTTGATGGCGAATGTCTCGCTGGTGTCGCCCAGCGGCGTGCCGGGACCGTGTGCATTGATGTAATCCACCTCATCTGGGCTGACTCCAGCGTCGGCCAGCGCCCAGCGCATGGCCCGGATGGCCCCCCGCGAGTCCGGGTCTGGCGCGGCAATGTGATAGGTATCGGACGAGTGCGCGCTGCCCAGCACTTCGGCATAGATCCGGGCGCGGCGGGCTAGGGCATGCTCCAGTCGCTCCAATATCAACATGGCTCCCCCCTCGCTGACGACAAAGCCATCACGGCTGGCATCGAAGGGCCGGCAGGCGTGGGCCGGGTCGTCGTTGCGGGTCGAGAGAGCGCGCATGGCGCTAAACCCGGCCAGGGTCGTTTCAACAATGGCCGCCTCGACCCCGCCCGCAATCATCACCTCGCAGCGGCCCTGCTTGATCACCTCGGCGGCCTCGGCAATGGCCATCGTCCCGGCGGCGCAGGCGGTAGCTGTGGTGTTGCTGTAGCCCTGCGCGTTGAGCTTAACGCAGATGTGAAAAGTTGACAAATTGGGCAGGGCCGCTGGCAGTGAAAAGGGACTGACCTTGCCCAGGCCGCGCTCCAAATAGTCGCGTAGACCATCTTCGGCCTTGTCAAAGCCGCCCATCGCCGTTCCAACCAGTGCGCCGCTGCGTTCGGCCAGGCTGCCGGTGAAGGGATAGGATAAGCCCGCATCCTCGACGGCCTGTACCGCGGCAACGATAGCAAAGTGAGAACAGCGCGCCATCCGCTTGGCTTCTTTGGCCGGCAGGTAAGCCTGCGGTGAAAAACCTTTAACCTCTCCGGCAAAACGCGTCGGTAGGTGGGAGGCATCAAAAAGGGTAATGTCGGCAATGCCGGATACTCCTTTGACCAGATTCTCCCAGGTTTCTGTGACCGTATGCCCCAAAGGAGTCATCGCGCCCATGCCAGTGATGACGACGCGGGATGTGGGAGGTGGAGTCTGGGATGTTGGATATGGGATGTTATTTCTCCTGCGTTTCCGTAAGTCGGCGAATCTGTAAAGAAGTTGGGTTCTTATGTCATTCCGAGTGGAGCGTAGCGGAACGAGGAATCTCTTAAATCTATACTATAGCGTAGCTTCTCAGGGATTTCTCGCTCCCGCGTAGCGGATCGCTCGAAATGACATGTTCTCAGTTTAATTCCGATAATATTTATCTAATATTTTAATCCGCTTCACTGACTCGTTGAGTCATTGCTTCGTTGTCCCTTTGACTCTTCGCTTCGTTCAGCCCCTGTTCAATTACGCCGACGATATTTTTTTCAGCCGCTTGTTTGGCCACGCGGATGGCGTTACGGATGGCATAGGCGTCGGAGCGGCCGTGAGCAATGATGACCACCCCGTTAACCCCCAGGAGCGGCCCGCCGCCATATTCGCGGTAATCCAGCTTGGCTTTCAGGGCACGAAAGGCCGGTCGAACCAACAGCGCGCCGGCTGCAGCCAGGGGCCGCGCCTTGATTTCACGTTCCAGCGCCTTGACAATCATCGAAGCCACGCCTTCGGCTCCCTTGATAAAAACGTTGCCGGTGAAGCCGTCGGTTACTACGACGTCGGCCAGGCCCGCTGGAATATCTTTGCCCTCGACATTACCGACAAAGTTGAGGTTGCTGACTTTCAGCAGGGGCGTGACTTCTTGAACGAGCATACTCCCCTTATCTTCCTCCTCGCCCGTGGATAGCAGCCCAACCCGCGGGTTGGGTATGTTCAACACCTGGCTGGCATAGTGATAGCCCATCAGCGCAAATTGCAGCAGAAACTCCGGGCGCGCATCGGTATTAGCACCCACATCCAGCAAAAAGCAGAAGCCGTGGGGCGACTCATTGGGGAAGATCACGCTCAGGGCCGGGCGCTTGATACCTTTGATCCGGCCCAGGCCAAATAACGCCGCTGCCAAAACCCCACCGGAATTACCGGCGCTGACAAAGGCGTCACTGGCTTTCGTTTTCAGCAGCTCTATCGCCACCACCATCGAGGCGTCTTTTTTATTTTTTACGGCCGTCGCCGGGTGCTCGTGCATTTCGATGACTTCGCTGGCGGGGATGATCGGCAAATTCAGGCCGGCAGTCTGGTGTTTAGCCAGTTCGGCCTCGATGGCTTGGGGCCGGCCGACCAGTTGGACGGTCAGCTTGAAATCCCGCGCCGCCCAGACCGCCGCATGGACTGCCGCCGCCGGGGCGTGGTCGCCGCCCATAGCATCCAGAGCTATTTTCATGCAGGTCTCCAAGGAAGAGTGGGCGGATTATAGCATATTGGGAATGACTGGGCAATCGGGTGTTAAAGGGAAAGAGGACGCGTTTGGTAAATCAGAATTTGTGGGACTTCAGGATTTCGTGGGGCTTGAAGCTGATGTATGATGACCCTAATTACGTATCAGGCATCATGTTAATTTTGCTGCTGGGTACTGGAACTCGCCAGCCGGTGGGTTTCCCGGTCGTACCGCCCTCCCAGTTCATTGCAGATTGTCTTTTCCCACAGCGGCACGTCATTCACATATGCTGCCCGGGTAATCAGGTGGGCGGCTACCGGTGTGGTCAAAAAAATAAAGGCAATAGTGGCAATGACCCGTATTGCGATCGCCAAATCGTAGAAATAAAGGGCGGCTGCCAGTAGGGCCAGGCTGGCCCCCAGGGAGCCGGCTTTGCTGGCAGCAGACATGCGCAGGAACATATCCGGCATGCGAACCACCCCCAGGGCGGCAATAAACACAAAGACCGCGCCGGTCAGCAGCAGCAATAAGCTAATCATCTCGCGCATTTTTGGTTTTCCTTTCCAGATAATAGGCAAAGGCCACCGTGCCCAGAAATGAAATCAAGGCAAAAACCGTGATCACATCCAAAAAGACTGGTTGATTCACGGTCACAGCGTAGGTAGCCACCAGCCCGACGCCAATCACACTAATCAGATCAAGCGCGACAACCCGGTCGGGCAGGCTTGGCCCGCGCAGCAGGCGGATAAAAGCCAGCCCCAACGCCCCCAGGAGCAGCAGCGAGACCAGCAGCAGGGTTGGCCCACTCATGAGAAAACCTCTCGCACCCGCCGTTCGAACCCTTCTTTGATCTCGCGTCGAAAGGTCTCGACGTCGTCAATGTACATCGCGTGGATGTACAGGACGCGCCGGTCCGTCGAGACGTCCAGGCTCAACGAGCCAGGAGTCAGGGTAATCAGGTTGGCCAGCAGGGTGATTTCGGCGTCAGTCTTCAAATCCAGGGGGATGGCGACCACCCCCGGACGCATCGTCAGGGATGGGCGGATGACGTGGTAGGCAACCCGCAGGTTGGCAATGAGTAGCTCGTGCAGAAAAAAGAAGAAAAAGCTGACCACCTGGACAATTTTGCGAAAATAGCCAGCTGTCTCCCGGGCCGGTCGCACCAGCCACAGCAGCAGATAGCCCAGCCCAAAACCGGCGACCAGATTAACTGGTGTAAACTGGCCGGTCAGCGCTACCCAGGCCAGGGCCAGCAGTACGTTCAAAATAAAAAGCTTCACGGTACCCCTCCTAAAACCGTATCAATGTAGGCCGCTGGATGCAGCAGTTGCTCGGCGGCCTGGCGGGCCAGCAGGAAAAACGGTTCAGCCGCCAGCCCCATCACTACACTCAAGAGCACCAAAACGGCAATCGGGGCCAGAAACAGCCATTTTTGGGCCTGGATACCGGCCGGCGCGAGTACCTTTCCATCTGTCACAGGCGGTCGCTCTTTCCAGAAAGCTTCGGCCCAAATCTTGGTCATCGAATACAGGGTCAGCACGCTGACCCCCAATGCCACGGCAACCAGGAGATAGTGCTCGGCTTCCAGGCCGGCTTGGACCAGGATGAATTTGGCCCAAAAACCGGATAACGGCGGGATACCGGCCAGAGACAGGGCCGGTATTAAGAACAACACTGCAATACCCGGCTGCGTTTGGTACAACCCGCCCAGTTTCTTCAAATCATACGTTCCGGCCAGCCGCTGGGTCACGCCGCTGACCAGGAAGAGGGCTGATTTAGCCAGGATAACGTGAGCCATAAAAAATATCGCGCCGGTCAGGGCCAGGGGGGTGAACAGGCCCAGCCCCAGCAGCAGATACCCGATCTGGCTGATAATGTGGAACGACAGCAAACGCCGGAATTCGTTTTGCACTACCGCGCCCAGTACACCGGAAATCATCGTCAGGGCGGCCAGGGTCAGGATCAGGGTGTGGGTATAATCGGGATTCTGGGTGAAAACCAGGGTGAAGGTGCGGATCAAAGCGTAAACCCCCACTTTGGTCAGCAAGGCCGAAAAGATGGTCGTAATGACGACCGGCGGGGTATGGTACGAGGCCGGCAGCCAGAAAAAGAGCGGAAAGATGGCTGCCTTGACTCCAAAAGCAATCATAAACAGGATAGACAGGGTAGTTACCAGGCCGGGTTGGGCAATAGTGGGCAGCCGGCGGGCCAGGTCGGCCATATTCAAGCTGCCGGTCAGGCCGTAAAGGATACCTAAAGCGGTCAGGAATAGTGCCGACGAGACCAGATTGAGGGTGACATATTTCACCGCGCCTTCCAGTTGCCGGCGTTCGCCGCCCAAAGCCAGTAGCACAAAGGAGGCAATTAACAATACCTCGAACCAGACATACAGGTTGAAGAAGTCGCTGGTCAAAAAAGCGCCGCAGACACCCATTAACATAATATTAAGGAGGGGATAGTAGCCAAACGCCTCACGCGGGCGGTCGAGGCTGGCCCAGGAGTAGAGCACGGTCAGCAGGCCCATCAGGCCGGCCAGCACGACCATCAAGGCGCTGAACAGGTCGGCCACGATGACGATGCCGTAAGGGGCAGGCCAGTTGCCCACCGGAGTCGCCTGGATGCCGTTCTGCCAGACGGAGGTCAGCAGGGCCAGGGCTGCCCCAAAAAGCGCCGCACTACCTGCCAGGCTGAACAGCCGCTGCATCCGGGGGCGCTGCCAGGCCAGCAGGCAGACAATGGCGGTCAAAAAAGGGACAACAATAGGCAAAATCAGGAGGGTGTTCATGGCGTCAGCTATCGGTTGCTTTCATCTGGTCAAGGTCGTCGTTGCCGACGGTTTGATAAACACGCTTGATCAGCACCACGGCAAATGCCTGCACACCAAAGCCGATGACGATGGCCGTGAGAATCAGCGCCTGTGGCAGCGGGTCGGCAAAGGGTGTGGTCAGGGTGGTTTCATTGGCCGGGATCAGGGGCGGCTGGCCGGGAGTCAAGCGCCCTACATCGAAAATCAACAGATTGGTGGCATGGCCCAGCAGTACCAGGCCGATGATTAATCTGACAATGCTGCGCCGCAGCATCATGTAGATGCCGCCCGCATACAGCCCGCCGATCACAAATGCCAGAATCGTTTCCATCTTATTCGTCCGCCAGCGCAAAAATAATGGTTAAAGTAATGCCAATGACCACCAGGTAGACCCCCAGATCAAACAGAACAGGCGTGCCGGCCTTGCCCAGCACTGGGATGGTCTGGGCGCTCCAGAGGCCGGTCATAAAAGGTTGTCCTGATAAGAGTCCCAACAGGCCGCTGCCGAGGGCAAGCAGCAGGCCCAGGGCGGTCAATTTGATCGGATCAACGTGCAGCGTTCGCCGGGCCTGGGTGACCCCGTAGGCAATGGTATACAGGGCAAAAGCGGCGGCCGCTACCAGCCCGCCGGCAAATCCACCGCCCGGTTCATTGTGACCGCGCAGCAGCAGGTAAATTGAGAAGAGCAGCAGGAGCGGGAGCAGATAGCGCGTGGCCGTGCCCAGGATTAATGATCTCATGGCGCTTTACCTCCCAGGCGTAGTTTGAGCAGGGCGAAAACGCCCACCGCTGCCGCAGCCAGAACGGTGATCTCGCCCAGTGTATCCAGGCCGCGGAAATCTACCAGGATCACGTTGACCACGTTGCGGCCGTTGGCCAGCACCAGGCTGTTCATGGCAAAAAAGGGCGTCAGATAGTCCGGGGCGGGCAAGGCTCGCACCACCAGGGTTAACAGTGTCATCAGCCCGCCCGCGGCCAGGGCGACCAGTAAATCGCGAAGGCGGGCCGGCCCGCTGCTCATCCGGGCAAAACGGGGCAGGCGGTACAGCACCAGCACGAAGAGAATCACGGTCAGGGTTTCAACAGCCACCTGGGTCATGGCCAGGTCGGGCGCGCCATACAGAATGTAAATCAAGGCGATCGTGTAGCCAATCACCCCCAAGGCGGCGATGGCGGCCAGACGGGACTCGGCCTGCCCCACGGCCAAAACAGCGCCCAGAATCAGGGCGGCCAGGAACCACTCGTAATAGCGGGCCTGGGCTAAATCGGCAAAAAGATCCGGCCAGGTGACCTGAGTGAACAGGGCATAACCGGTCAAACCGATGATCGTAGCGATGACCACCAGCAAATAGCGGCGTAAATAACCATTTTGCAGCCACCCTGTTTGAAGCTGGGCTACCCGGAGCATGCCTCGCAGCGCCAGATGGTACCACTGTTCCGGTCCCCAGGCTGCCAGCGGGTCGAATCGTTGGGTGATGCGGCGCAGCCAGTCACGCCTGGCATAAAGTCCCACCCCGGCGGCCAGCGTGATCAGGCTGAGGATAAAGACCAGATTAAAGCCGCTCCATGCTGTCAGTTTGACCTCGATCAGCTCGTCGAGGACGGCGGCGGCGGAAGCAGCCAGCAGCGGCTTAAACAGGCTGCCCGGCAGGAATTCGATGATGACCACCAGCAGCAGGCCCAGCGAGGCCAGCAGGAGGGGTCCCAGCCACATGCGCAGCGGTGCCTCGTGAGCTTTTTTGGGGGTGTCGCCCCTGGGGCCGAAGAAGGGACGGTACGCGACCAATCCGGCAGCAACAATGGTGAAGGCATTGGCCAGCATAGCCGCAGCGGTCAGGAGGGTGGCGGTGGAGGGTGCGGTCAGCGTGGCTTCGTAGATCAACTTCTTGCCAATATAGCCCACCAGGAAGGGCAGCGCCCCGGCCATGGAGAGAGCGGCCAGGCTCACGGCGGCAAAAGTGACCGGCATCAGGTGGCGCAGCCCCGACAGGTGCGTGATGTCGCGCGTGCCGGTCTCGTGATCAATGGCCCCTGCTGCCATAAAAAGCGCGCCTTTGTAGAGCGAGTGGACAATCAAGAAGAAGATGGCCGCTTTGATGGCCACGCTTGTCCCCAGGCCGATCAGCAGCACCAGCGTCCCCAGGGCGCTGATGGTCGAGTAGGCCAGAATCCGCTTGAGATCAGTGTGCTGCCAGCTCAGGTAAGCCCCGATGAGCATTGTCACCCCGCCGGTGAGGGTCAGCGCGTACTGCCACAGCTCCGTACCGCCCAAAATGGGGCTAAACCGGGCCAGCAGATAGATCCCCGCCTTGACCATCGTGGCCGAGTGGAGGTAGGAACTGACCGGGGCCGGGGCGGCCATCGCCCCCGGCAGCCAGAAATGGAACGGAAATTGGGCCGATTTGGTGAAAGCGCCGAGGAGGATCAGAACCAGCAGAGGCAGGTAGAGGGAATGGTTACGGATGACCTCGCCCCGGTTGAGCAGGACCTCCAGCTCCAGGCTGCTGCCGGCCAGGCCCAGCAAAATCAGTCCGGCCAGTAGGGCCAGGCCGCCGGCGCCGGTAACCAGCAGAGCTTGCAGGGCGGCGGCGCGGGAGGTCTCTTTTTGGTGGTAGAAACCGATGAGGAGATAGGAACTCAGGCTGGTCAGTTCCCAAAAAACAAACAGGGTAATGATGTTACCAGCCAGGACCAGCCCGAGCATCGAGGCCATAAACATCAGCAGGTAGGCGTAAAAACGACCCAATTGGGGGTGTCCGGCCAGGTAGCCTCCGGCATAGATAACCACCAGCCCGCCGATCCCACTGATAAGCAGAGCAAACAGTAAGCTCAACCCGTCAACGTAGAACGACATGCTGACGCCCAGGCTGGGCGCCCAGGCATAGCTGAAGGTGAGGATTTCACCGGCGCTGACAGCTCCCAGGAAGCTGGCGAAATAAGCCAGTAGCCCCGCTGGCAGCAGGGCGATCAGCCAGGCGGAAGTTCCCCGCGCCAGGCGATGCAGCCACGGTGCGGCTAAAGATAAGGCAAAACCAGATACAACAGCAGCAAACATATTCGTAAAGGTAATCTGTGATTAGATTTTCGCATTAACCCTTGAAACCAAAGTGGTTTCCTGACTTTTCATCTTAAACAACTTGGCGCCGGGCCAACCACTTCTCCAGCTCGACGGCGATGAAAACCAAACTGCCGGCGGCAATGCTGATCCCCAGGTCAATAGGCAGAAGCGAGCGGGTCTGGAAAAAGTCCTGCAAGAAAGGTGTGTAGAGCACCGCCAGTTGCAAGACAAACACCACGACCGCTGCACCTAAGAGGGGCTTGTTGGAAAGCAGCCCTACCCTGAACAACGAGTCCTGGCCGGAGCGAATGCCCAGGGCCTGCCAGATTTGGGCCAGGGCCAGGGTGGTAAAGATCATGGTCTGGGTGTGGGCGCGGTCGGTTAGATCATACCAATAGCCTACGGCCAGGGCGATGATCGCAATCAGCAGGCCCGTGCGCAGAATGTGCCAGCCCAGGCCCTGAGCAAAAATGCTTTCATTGGGAGCGCGGGGCGGGCGGCGCATCGTATTTCTTTCGGCGGGTTCAACGCCCAGGCCCAGCCCCAGCAGGCCGTCGGTCAGCAGGTTGAGCCAGAGGAGTTGCAGCGGCAGCAGCGGCACCAGCAGTTCTTTCTCCATTTCCGGCGGGACCAGGAAGGCCAGCAGCGGGCCAAACAGCATCACCCCTACTTTGCCGATGTTCCCGGCGATGGAGAACTTGATAAATTTGCGCAGGTTGTCGTAGATAACCCGGCCTTCCTCCACCGCGGCGACGATGGTGGCAAAGTTATCGTCGCGCAGGACCATATCGGCGGCTTCTTTGGACACGTCGGTGCCGGTAATGCCCATGGCCACGCCGATGTCGGCTTTTTTCAGGGCCGGGGCGTCGTTGACCCCGTCGCCGGTCATGGCTACAATGTGGCCCCGCTCTTGCAGCGCCTGGACCACCCTGAGTTTGTGTTCCGGCGAGACGCGGGCGTAAACCGATACTTCCTCGACGATGCTCCGTAATGCCTCCGCCGACAGCGCCGCCAAATCCTGGCCGGTCAAAACACGGCCATTCTGGCTAATGCCCAACTCGCGGGCAATATGCTGGGCGGTTAAAGGGTGATCGCCGGTAATCATGATCGGGCGAATCCCGGCCGCCTGGCAGGTGGCGACTGCCTCTTTAACTTCGGGCCGGGGCGGGTCAATAATGCCGACCATACCCAGGAAGGTCAAATTTTGCTCCAGCGAGACTTGATGGCCGTTGCTCGGCACCGTTTCCAGCGAGCGGCAGGCGACACCCAGGACACGCATTCCATTCTGGGCAAGCTGCATGTTGGCGGCTTCGATCCGGCTGCGCCACTGCTCGGTCAGCGGCTCGGTCCGGTCGTCCACCCAAACGTGTGTGGCAATCTCCAGCAGGCCATCTACGGAGCCTTTGGTGAAGGCCAGATAGGGGGGCTGGCTGAAGACAGAAGATAGAAGATGGTAGATGGAAGATGGCAGCTTGCTTGTGCCCTCTATCCTCGATCTACTATCCTCGAGCTTATGCACGGTCGTCATACGCTTGCGTTCGGAGTCGAAAGGAAGTTCGGCTATACGCGGCAGTTTTTGGTCTAAATCGGCTTTCCACAGGCCAAATTTGGCTGCGGCGACGACCAGCGCGCCTTCGGTGGGATCGCCGATGGCGTGGAACTTTTGCCCGGCTCCATTATCGGCTTTGAGCAGGGCATCGTTGCACAGGGCGCCGCCGGCCAGCAGCAGGCCCAGCGGGAAGGGTTGGCTCTGCCAGGTGGGATCAGGCTCAACATTCAGCGTTGGGGTGTGATGGCGCATGTCCTCATTCAAATCAAGGCGATGGCCGGCCACATCAATCACGGTGACGGTCATGCGGTTTTCGGTTAGCGTGCCGGTTTTGTCGGAGCAGATGACCGTGACCGAGCCAAGCGTTTCCACGGCCGGCAGTTTGCGGATGAGGGACTGCCGTTTGAGCATGCGCTGCGCGCCCAGGGCCAGGGTAATCGTCACGACGGCGGGCAGCCCTTCGGGGATAACGGCTACGGCGATGCTGACCATGGTCAGGAAGATCAGGCGCAGCTCTTCGCCGCGCAGCCAGCCCTGCACAAAAATGACCCCGGCAATTCCCAGGGCCACTACGGCCAGCATTTTGCCCACCTGATCGAGCCGCTGCTGCAAGGGGGTCTGCTCATGGGCGACCCCCTGGATCAGGCCGGCAATGTGGCCCAATTCGGTCTGCATGCCGGTTGCGGTAACGACCGCCCGACCCCGGCCGTAGGTAACAACCGTGCCCATGTAGGCCATGTTGCGCCGGTCTCCCAGGGGTAAATCCGGCCCGGCCAGGGGCGTCGTCATTTTCTCCACCGGCTCCGACTCGCCGGTTAGGGTTGCTTCCTGGATGCGCAGGTTGGCGCTTTCCAGCAGGCGGCAGTCGGCGGGGACGAGGTTGCCCGCTTCCAGCAGGATGACATCGCCGGGAACAAGGTCACGGGCGGGGATTTCGCGCACCTGACCATCGCGGTAAACCCGGACATTCGGCACGGCCAGCTTTTTCAGGGCGGCCATTGCTTTTTCGGCCCGGTACTCCTGGAGGAAGCCGAGCAATCCAAACAGGACAACGATAGACAGGATGGCGATGGTGTCTTTAAGCTCGCCGAGCGAGCCGGCAATCACCGCCGCGACGATCAAAATGACGACCATGGTCGCCGTGAACTGCTCCCACAGAATGCGCCATGGACTTTTGGCCGCGCGTTCGGTTAATTCGTTGGGACCATGTTCGGCCAGGCGGAGGCCGGCTTCGGCCTCCGTTAAGCCGTGGGTGGCGTCAGTGCCGAGTTGAGTTAGAGTTTCGGCAGATTCTAGTTTATACCAGGAAGGTTTGGAAAGTACTTCAGACATTTTCTTTTATTCAGTATCTTCGGGTTTAGGTTGAAAGGCGATAAATTGGGGGGCCCTTTTGAGGACAAAAATGAGGATCAGGGCCACGAGAGTCGCGACTACTAATATTTCGTACTGCTTAACAAAGATCAGCAACTCTGCCCAATTTTCACCTAATATTACTCCAATATAACTCATCAGGCCATTCCAAAGCCCGGAGCCAAGAGCGGTAAAGAACACAAACCGGCCCAGGGGCATACGATTCATTCCGGCGGGCACGGAGATCAAACTGCGAACGAGGGGAATGAAACGGCCCAAAAAGACAATGCTCTCGCTGTACCGCTCAAAAAAGTCAAGCGAGCGATTGAGATCGTGTTCGGCCATGAGCAGATAGTGCCCATAGCGGCGGATAAAAGTGCGGATCAGCGGCTCGCCGACGTACTGGCCCAGGTAATAGAGGGTCAGCGCGCCCAGCAAGGAGCCGGCCGTCCCGGCCAGGAGAATGCCGCTAAAGCTGAAGTGGCCCTGGCTGGCCATAGAGCCGGCAAATGGCATCAACAGCTCCGAGGGAATGGGGGGAAAGAGACTTTCCAGGAACATCACCACCATAATGCCGGTGTAGCCGAGCGTAATGATCATCTGTTCCAGCCAGAGGTGGATTTGTTCTAGAATTTTGCTCATTCTTTAAATTCCCAGCTCAGCCCGGGTGCGGATGTAGTGCAGCACTTGCTCGCGGCTGAGTAACCCCACCAGGCTGTCACCTTCGATGACCGGTACCTGGGCTACGTTTGCCTTGTCCATAATTTGGAGGGCAGACAGCAGCTCCAGGTTGGGTTGGACCTGGGTTAACCGTTTGAGCGGAACCATCACCTGCTCAACGGTGGTGAAACGCCACTTGGATTGAGGAATGGCGGCTACATCACGCAGGGTCAGCATCCCGCGGGGATGGCCGTTGTCACTGACAAAAAAGGTGCGCTGGCCGCCGGCCAGGACCTTCTCCTCGACCAACTGGTTGAGGGATAAAATACTTGGGACAGCCTGATAGTCGCGGTTCATCACCTGACTGACTTTGATTCCCCGCAGGATTTCTTCCAGATTCACTTGAGCGTAACTGGCTGCGGCAGCGTTCTGTAGGAACCAGCCGATGAAGGCCAGCCAGATGCCGTTGAAAAAGCTGCCAGTGAAAATGGTGTAAAGGCCCCAGCCAATGAAACCAAAGGCGACCAGTTGGCCGATAAAGGCCGCGGCCTGAGTTGCCCGGTGCAGGCTGCCACTGACCTGCCAGATGATGGCCCGCAGGATACGTCCACCATCGAGAGGAAAGCCGGGGATTAGATTAAACAGGGCTAACAGCAGGTTGATCCGGGCCAGCCATAAGCTCGGCGCGGCCAGGTACGGAATATGCTGGTCGAGCAGGTACAGCCCGCCGAATAATCCAGCCAGGCCCAGGCTGACCAGCGGCCCGGCAGCGGCGATACGGAACTCTGCGCCAGGGCGGCGGGTTTCCTGCTCCAGTTGGGCCACTCCACCAAAGATGAATAGGGTAATCTGCCGGACCGGGATGTGGTTGCGCAGAGCTACCAGGGCATGCCCCAGTTCGTGCAGCAGAACCGAGCCAAAGAATAGAACGCTGGTCACGACGGCCAGAAACCAGTGGGCCGAGGCTGGCAGCGAGGGATATTCTTCGGGGAAGTAGCCCCGGGCCAGCGACCAGGTGAGCAGGCCAAAGACCAGCAGCAGGCTCCAGTGCAGCCCGATGGGAATATTTTTGATGCGTCCGAGGTTAATACTTGCTTCCATTGATCGTTTGAATGAATTTCCTTCTTGAGTTAAATCCGAGTTGAGGACCTATCTACATAAAGAGGTAGCTCAGGTCTGCGATTAACATTGAGACAATGACCAGGAAAATTATGACCACCAGGAGCCAGCGTTTGATTTGATCTACCCGGCGGGTACGCTGGCGTTTTTTTGCTGTCATCCGTGCCTCCTTTTGACACACCGGGAGGGGCAGGTCTCAGACCTGCCCCTCATTGGTTTTGATTAGCTGTAAGCCTGGGCTAACTCGTACATCTTCATGGCTCGCAGCCGGGCTACTCGTTCAGCCGTAGCCGGGTGAGTGCGGAATAGGCCGACCAGCCCGCCACCACGCAGCGGGTTGACGATGTAGAGCGGCGAGGCCGCCGGGTTGACCTCCAGCGGGTGACGGTCTGTCCCCCGTTCCAGCTTTTCCAGGGCATTGGCCAGCGGCAGCGAGTCGCCCAGGATGCGGGCGCCCGTCGCGTCGGCGCTGAACTCGCGGGAGCGGGAGATGGCCAACTGGATCAGCATGGCGGCCAACGGCGCGACGATGATAAAGACCAGGCTGCCGGCCAGCTCGCCCAGGCCACCCTCTTCCTCATCCTCGGAACCGCCGAAACCGCCAAAGATCATGGCCCAGGTGGCCATATCGGCCAGCATGGTGATGGCCCCGGCGATGGTTGCGGCCACACTGGAAATGAGCGTGTCGCGGTTTTTGATGTGGGCCAGTTCATGGGCAATGACTCCGGCCAGCTCATCGCGATTGAGCAGGTGCATAATCCCGCGAGTCACGGCGACCGCGCTCTTGCTGGGGCTGCGCCCGGTGGCAAAAGCGTTAGGCGCGTCGCTGTCAATGATATAGACCGCTGGTTTGGGCAGTTTGGCCCGTTCAGCCAGTTGCTCGACCAGCCGGTGCAGGTCCGGCGCTTCAGCCGGGGTGATTTCCTGCGCGCCGCTCATTTTGAGGGCGAGCTTATCGGAAAACCACCAGGCGCCCATATTCATCAGCACCGCCAGCCCAAAGGCAATGAACATACCTGTTTGTCCACCCAGCGCTGAACCGATAAAGATGAACAAACCGGTCAAGGCGGCAAGAAGTAAAGTTACTTTAAACGTGTTCCAGATTTGCATAGGTTTCACTCCTGTTCGTATTCACTCTGTTTGAAATCAATAAAAAGGCCGATACCTATTCCTTGGAGGATTTAGTACCGGCTTACTTGGCAACCAGTCTTCTTCCCAAAATCAGGGAGATTACTCTTTGCTCAGTCTACCGAGAAAGATTTGTCCTTAATCTTGGGAAGATTATATCACATCATTTTCATTTTGTCAATATTTCGTTCATATTTTGTCTAAAAATCTGACAAGCTCAATTTAATTGCAGGTCGCGTTGCGCATTAATCATTTTACTTCGGCTAAAAGCCAGGGTTGGTTTGACTTGTTTTAGCAATTCCTGGCGTACCAAAGGGTGTTCAAAGGCACGAGCCAGATATTGAAGTTGAGATCTGATTTCCGGTTCGTCAGGTAATTTGTACTGATTGTCCACTTGGTCAATCAGCCCCGCTTGGTGCAGGTCAGCAATAATACTTTCTATGAGTGAGGTATCGCCCAGGTGGAGCCGCTGGGCCAGCTCCTGGCTGGTACCGCGCCAGTGGGGATTCTGATGCAGCAAAAGAAGAAGGCGCAGCTTTTGAAATGAGTCAATATTTTTGGTGCGAAGATAGGTATAGATTGTTTCGTTCAAGGTCATTCTCCGTTAATAGGCAATAAAAAACCGACATTTCTCTATTCTCAGCAGGGAGAAATGCCGGCCTACTCGGCAACCTGTCTTTTCCCGCCAGGGAAAGACTCTTTGCCTCGTCCACCGCAGTTGTTTATAGGGATTTCGTGCAGATTATACATGGGACTTAAGCACTTGTCAAGAGGTTTTTCACGGAATTTACCCCGTATTTTTCAAACCGGCGGCAATACCAACAATGCTTAAACGCAGGGCATCTAAAATAGTTTTCCGTTCGGCGCTCTCTTCTTCCGGCAATGCCCGGAAGCGGCGCAGCAGGCCAACCTGGGTCAGGCTGAGGGAGTCTACATAAGGATTGCGCAGTTGGATGGCCCGCTGAAGCACCTTTTCGTTGTCCAGGAGCCTTTTTTGCCGGCTGACAACCAGGAGCGCCTGTTGGGTTTGGGTATGTTCGGCGGCAATCCGGCTAAAAATATGATCCCCCAAGGCCCGGTCAGCGACCAATTGGGCGTAACGAGCGGCAATGGACATATCGGCTTTGAGCAGGGCCATTTGGGCGTTATCGAGTACTGACTTGAAAAAGGGCCATTTCTGATAGAGGGTTTGCAGGATTTCCCGGCCTTGGGGCGCTTCCCACATGTATTGAGAGAGGGCGCTGCCTAACCCGTACCAGCCCGGCAGAGTCTGCCGGCTCTGCATCCAGGCAAAAACCCAGGGAATGGCCCGCAGATCTTCAATCCGGTCTGAGCCGGTGCGCCGGGCGGGGCGGGAGCCGATGGTCAGCTCGGTGATCACATCAATGGGGGTCGCCTGGTGGAAGTAATCGAGAAAATCGGGTGTTTCAAAGATGAGCTGGCGATAGGCCCGGTGGGCATGAGCGGATAGGCTTTGCATGACCTCTTCCCACTCTGGCCGAGTCGTGTCGGCCTGAATCGCCCCCACTTGCAAAACCGCACCGACAACCTGCTCCAAATAGCGCCGGGCAATGGCGGGATGGCCAAAACGGTCAAAAATGACTTCCCCCTGCTCGGTCATTCGAATCCGCCCGTTCATTGTTTCGGGGGGCATACCCTTGATGACCCGATGTGTTGGCCCGCCGCCCCGGCCAATCGCCCCGCCCCGGCCGTGAAAAAAAGTAACCTGGATCCCGTAGCGGCGGGCCAGCCCGGACAGGGTGCGCTGGGCCTGGTAGAGAGACCAGTTGGCGGTCAAGTAGCCGCCGTCTTTGGTGCTGTCGGAATAACCGAGCTGGATCAATTGGCGAAAGTTCCGCGCTCTGAGGTGATGGTAATAGGTGGGGGTGTTGTAGAGGGCTTCCAGCACCGCCGGCGCTTGTTCCAGGTCGGTGATGGTTTCAAAGAGGGGAGCAATATCCAGGGCGCTGGCTCCCTCTTGAGGCTGGTAAAGGCCGGCCAGCCCGGCCAGCCAAAGCACTTCCAAAATGTCACTGGCCTGGTGGGCCATGCTGATCATGTAGCAGCCCAGGGCGGCCGGGTCAGCGGCGTGGACCTGGGCCAGGAGTCGAAACAGTTCTACGGTGTCGCCGGCCAAAGGAGAGAGGCTGGCGGCGTTGATTTCCGGAAAAGCAGCGGTTTTGAGCAGTTGGTTGAGCAGCGCTACCTTGTCATCTTCGGATAGGGCGGCGTAGTCGGCGGCCAGGTCGGCTTGCCGGAACAACTCGGCGATAACGGCTTGATGTTCATGGCTGTGCTGGCGAATATCCAAAGCGGCGGTGTGCAGCCCAAAGGTTTCAACTTGCCGCAACAAAGGACTCAAACGCTGGGCCAACATTCTGGTTTCGCTGGCGCTGTTTAGACTTGCGGCAACCTGGAGGATGTCGGCTAAAAGATCAGCGCCGGAGGGATACAGCAAGCGATTGGAGAGAGGGGCTGACTCATCCGGCTCAAGAAATTTATCCGGTAAGGTGGGCTGGCCTAATTGATGCGCAATAAAACTGAAGACCTGGCGGTAAGGCTCGTTGGGGTGACGCTGGGCCAGTGCCTGAGCCAGCTTGGGGTAGCGGATCTCTTGCCCGGCCAGCCACTGCTCCAGGGCCGAGGCCACGTGGGTATAGCGCTCGGACATACTAAATTCACCAAAAAGATCATTCACACGCTGGCCAAAGTAGTGCTGAATGACCTCCCGGTGCAGGGGAAAGGTTTCGGCAGTAACGGCGGCAGTCACATTAGGATTGCCATCGCGGTCTCCGCCGATCCACGAACCGAAGCGAAGGAAGGTGGGAACCCGAAAAGAGTGACCGGGGTAGGCTCGGGCCAGGGCCTGCTCCAGGGAATAGTAAATATCGGGGATCACCTCAAATAAGGTTTCCGAGAAGTACCATAACCCGTGCCTGACTTCATCCAGGACCGTGGGCCGCTGCAAGCGCACGGCGTTGGTTAACCACAGCAGGGTAATCTGGGCGCGTAAGTCGGCCTTGAGGCGTTCATATTCACGGGGGAGGAGCCGGTAATTGTCGAGGCGGTCCAGCATCTGGCTGATGGCCCGCAATTTGCCGAGGAGCGAGCGCCGTTTGGATTCGGTGGGATGGGCGGTGAAAACAATTTCGATACAAAGCTGGTCCAGCAGGGCCTGCATTTTTTCCGGCGTCACCCCCTGCAGCCGCAGAATGTTGACTGCTTCAGCGATGGAGTCGGCTACCGGGCGAGTCTGCTCCATACCTTCTCTGGCTCGCAGTACCCGCACCTGCTCGTGTTCTTCGGCCAGATTGACCAGGTGAAAGTAGGTGGTAAAAGCCTTGAGGATGGGCAGGGCTAACTCAAGTTCTAGATTTTCACAAACGCGGGCTAACTCGCCGACCCCACTGAGCGAGTCAGCGCTGCGCCATTCCCTGGCTAAAACCCGGATCTGCTCAACCTGATCAAAAACACGCTGTCCCTGCTGCTCGCGGATGATTTGGCCCAACAGGTCGCCCAATAGATGAATATTGTAACTGAGTGGATCGCTGGTTTTGGGTTTGGTTACAGCCGGCCTGTTCCGTTCGGCTCTCGATTTCATAAGGACTGCCCCCTCGTTACATAATCCTGAGGAAATGATAGCCCAAAAATTTAGATTGTCTACTATTTAGGGGGAGAATAGGGAGCAGCTTAGCGGCGGGTATTACTTTTGCGGAATAGTTCGTCGAGGTTAGCATCCACGGTTAAAACGATGACACGCTCGCCGGTTTTGGTGCTCATATCGGTGTGCAAACTAACGAGCTTGCAGTTGACAACCTCCCCGACAATCGCTTCGATGAGAGGCCGGGAAACTTCAAACAATTGGCGGCGCGTCTCCTTAACCAGGGCTTGGCCTTCGCGGCTTTCGGCCAGTTTGGCTTCGGCGGGAGTTAAAACACCGCGCAGCCGGACCACGATCATGTCGTTGAGAAAAAAGGTCCGTGTATCCAGCGGCCCACGCCCCAGGTGTTCTTTCTCAAATTTGATGATCGCTTTGCTGAATTCGGCTTCGAGTTCACCGCGAGTTTTCTCAATCACGGGCTAAAGCTTCATCTTCCAAAAAATCAACTTCAGTATAGATGGGTAAGGCTACGGTAAAGGTACTGCCCTCGCCAAAAACACTTTCCAACCAAATTCGGCCCTGGTGCTTTTCGACAATGCTTTGGACTAGGGCCAGCCCCAGGCCGGTGCCCTTAATATTGGCGACGTGGTCGCCGCGCACCCGGTAAAATTTCTCGAAAATGTGGGGCTGGTCGGCGGCAGGAATGCCCATGCCGGTATCAACCACTTGGATCCAAACCTCGTCCTCATGGCGGAAAGCTTTGACTGTCACCTGGCCGTTAGGAGGTGTATATTTTATGGCGTTGCCGACCAGGTTGTTTAACACCTGGCGCAGGCGGCTGGTATTGGCCACCACCAGGGGCGACTCTTTTTCAAGCTGGCTGGTCAAATGAATGGATTTGTCGTGAGCCTGGGGCATGAAGGAGTTCATGGTTTCGTAAATAATCGGCGTGATGGGCGTCGGCTCCATTTCGAAGTCAATCCCCGCTTCGATTTTTCCCACATCTAACAGGTCATCAATCAGCGCGCCCATATTCCGCACCCGGTCTTCGACCGTACTCAAAAGCTCTTGCTGCTGGTCATTAATCGGGCCAATTTGGGGCAGGAGATGGGCGGCAATCATAATGCCGGATAGCGGAGAGCGTAAATCGTGCGATACGGCATTAACGAAATCACTTTTTAACTCGTTTAACTCCTTAAAGTGGCTGACATCTTGCATCGTCGCCACCCAGCCGATCACCCCGGCCTCCCCTGCGGAAACGGGCGAAAGGTTAGCATAGAAGGTCCGGCCGTCCATCAAGCGAATTTCGCCGGTGGGCCGCTCTCCCTGCATGGCGCTCTCGAAGAGGTTAACCAGCATTTCATTGTGGGTGCTTTCCTTTAGCAATTTGTTGCTCCGCGATGTTTCAACGCCCATCACTTCCCAGGCCGCCGGATTATCCAGTACAATGCGCCCGTGGCGATTGACGACCAGCACGGCATCGGTGCTGCTGGCCAGGATCGCCGCCAGTCGAGCCCGTTCCTGCTCAACTTGATGAAAGAGCAGCGCATTCTCTACGGCTGCAGAAATCTGAGACACAATCAGCGAGAAAATCCGCAGCAGATCATCGCTCAGGTTCTCTTCTCGGCCGGAAGCCATATAAATGAGGCCCAACAGGCCCCGGCGGGTAATAATGGGCAGAGAGAAGACGGAGGCTGATTTCCAGTTTGCGGGCACGGGCATATTACCGGCAATTGTTTTGGAAGTAATCAGTTCCTTGGAAGGCTGGCCCTCATTCATTTCGGCAAAGGTATTGAGGATATTATCAATGATTTCTTCTGTTTTGGTAAAGGCAAAGGGTACGGCGACACCCAGATAGCAGCCTTCTTCCCCGGCTACAATGACACTCTGCACATCACCCGGCAGCAGGCGCGGCAGCATACTCAAAGTCGTATCCAAAATCAGGTTCAGGTCGGTGGTGGAGGCCAGCATCTCGCCCATATGATTCAGCATTTGCAGTTCGGTAGTGCGTTGTTCCAACACGTCAATCAGCCGCGCTTTTTCGATGGCGACAGCCACCTGGGAAATAAGTTGTTCCAACAGCTTCAAATCGCGGGGATGGTAAGCATCGGGCAGGCGGCGGCCCAGGTTAAGGCTGCCAAAAGGCCCTTTTGGAGTGGTTAACGGGATGGAAAGTTTTGATTTGATGCCGTCTTCCAGCAGGATGGAGTCGTCGGGATAGAGGGGGCGGTTCTCCTTTTTGGAGATGTCGGCGCTAATGGAAGCCTGGTTTTTTTTAATAATTTCGGCCAGGGCCGACCCTCTAAGGGGAATGGCTGTTTTGGTCTGTTCAATCGAACCGTACTCACTAAAGGTCCACTGGCGGAAATGCCCTTTTTGACCCTCCAGCAGCGAGACGCTCATGTGATCGAAAGGCAGGAGCCGGCCCAGTTGGGCAAAAATGATCTTGGCGGTATCGGATAAGCCGTGGCCGGCGTTGACCGTGGCAATGATTTGGGTAATCATTTCCTGGTGGTAAGCTCGCGCCTGGGCCTCATCATAGAGACTGGCATTCTCCAGGGCAATGCCCAGCGAGGCGGCCATCGAAACCAGCAACTCCATATCGTCGTCGTCAAAGGGGCCGGTCCGTTTATTGATAACTTCTAAGGCCCCAATCGCTTGGCCGTGGACCATCAACGGGACGCATAAAACCGTATTGGTTCTAAAACCGATGGCATCATCAATCACGTGGCAGAAACGCTTGTCGGTTTGAGCATTGTTGGAAATGGTCGCCTGGTTATTCACCACCACCCAGCCAGCAATGCCTTCGTCACGTTTCAAACGGAAAGAGGTTACCTGTTTGTTTTCACCGCGTAGAGTGATCTTAAAGTAAAGCTCATCCGTCTCTTCATCCACTAGCAGAATCGAGCCAGCCTCGACCTCTAACATCTCATTGATGCCCGCCATTGTGCGGCGGAGTACCTCGTCCAGGTCCATGCTGGAGGTGATGGCGTGGGCAATTTGGTTCAAAGTCATCAGGGCGCTGGCGTGCCGCCGTGAGCGCTCGACCAGGTAGGCGTTCTGGAGGTGTGCTCCCAAATGCTCGCCCAGGTAAACGAGCAGGTTTTGCGCTTCTTCGGCCAGGGGAACCTTGGCCAAATCCTGGCTCCCGACCACTAACGCGCCGACCGGTTTATCGGCAGAAACCAGGGGGATAATGGCCGAGGGAATGGCATTGAAAGCTCCAAAAAACACATCGCCCAGGTCGGAGTCGGTCTGGCCGTTGCCGTGAACTTCTTTGGTGGGCAAATGGGGCTGCACAAAATGAGGCTTTTTGCTGGTAATGACCCGGCTTAGCAGGCTATTCTGACCGGCCCAGCTATCGGCCAGTGGGGGAGCCTTATCAACCAGGCAGACCTGGGCATTAGGCGCAACGGCCAGGGGCGTACACATCACCCCGCAAGCCGTTGGGGGAAGCGGCTTGATGGTTAAGAGCCAGATGGCGTCAACCTCTAGCGTTTCCAGCAATATGTTGTTAATCTCTTCCAACCGTTTTGGCCAGGGTAAGGGACGACCTAATAGATTATCAATCTTATGCAAGGATTGCCAGACAGAAGTTGGTAACTTCAGGTTGGTTAGCTGTGTCTTCATGGGTGATTTTGTATGTTTTTAACTTGAGGAGTCTCAAACCGGCGTTGACGGCTAAAGTCAAAGCTAATTCTGGACTCCAACTTCACTATCTCGACGAGGCGCATTGACCTGGGCTAACGCAGCTCCCATTCAACCGTCCTCGAAAGCAGCAATCGGCTATAGCCGATAAGTTGTCACATCCCTTACGGCCTGAATAATATCGCTGACCGACGGCAAAACGTACGCTTCCAAAACCGGACTGTAAGGCAAAGGCACATTTTTGGCGGCGACGCGCACAATAGGGCTATCCAGCCATTGAATTGCTTCTTCGGCGATAATTGCCGCAATTTCTGCGCCGGCGCCGCCCCGCCGATGCGCCTCATGCCCAATGACCACCCGGCCCGTTTTTTCCACCGATTGTAAAATTGTTTCTTTGTCCAGGGGCACCAAAGTGCGCGGGTCAATGACCTCGACCGAGATATTGTTTTCTGCGGCTAACTGCTCGGCCGCAGTCAGGGCCGGCTGGACCATCCCGCCCAGGACGATCAGCGTCACGTCACTCCCAACCCGGCGAACGGCGGCCTGGCCAAAGGGAATGAGGTACTCATCTTCGACCTCAGGCACTTCACCTTTGGCGGCATAAAGCATTTTGTGCTCAAAGAAGAGCACCGGGTCTTCGCCACGGAGTGCCGACTTGAGTAACCCTTTGGCGTCGTAGGGGGTTGCCGGGATCACCAGCTT
Organism: Anaerolineales bacterium; assembly: GCA_015075185.1. Classification (GTDB taxonomy): domain Bacteria; phylum Chloroflexota; class Anaerolineae; order 4572-78; family J111; genus DSQQ01. The sequence continues at coordinate 1,604,394 of JABTUW010000002.1, forward strand.
AAGCCCCGGCACATTGAGAAACCAGCTCTCGACCGATTGGCTGTGCTGGGCGGCGGCGCTGCCGGGCGCCCCGCTGGCAATGCGGATGGTGAGCGGAACCTTGGCTTTGCCGCCGCTCATATAGCGGGCTTTAGCCGCTTGATTGACCAATTGATCCATCGCTACCGTAACAAAATCGCCAAACATAATTTCGGCTACCGGGCGCATGCCGACTAAAGCCGCTCCCAACGCTGCCCCGACGATGGCGGCTTCGGAAATAGGGGTATCGCGGACGCGCTCCGGCCCAAATTCCTCAAACAGGCCCTGTGTCACCCCAAATACGCCGCCAAAGGCCCCCACATCCTCGCCCAGGATGAAGACACTGGGGTTCCGGCTCATCTCTTCGGCCAGGGCTTCGCGGATAGCTTCACTGTAACTGATAATGCGCACGTTTGTCAACCCCAAACTTAGATTGAATCCTCATGCAAGTATACCAGTTATGAGCGTGGCTGACAATCCCCAATTTGGTTTATTTGACCAATTGCTCAGAGTCGTCATCAGTTTGGAGCATATCACCAATTATCAAAAGGTACTGCCGAGTGCGGAGCATCCGGCGGGGGTAGCAAGGTAGCAGGTGTATCTTATTCCCCTGTCTACTGTTTACTACTTTCTGCAAGATCGCACCCTCCTTTGTCTGGACTCTTACGTAAGGTGAGTTATAATTACGCCTTCAATTTTAACGCTGGCAGGAAGAAAACTTATGGAGATAAAAAATAAGGTCGCTCTGATCACCGGCGGCGCTCACCGGGTGGGCAAAGCAATTACCCTCATGCTGGCTGAAGCCGGCGCCAATGTGGTGATCAATTATCATACCTCGGCGGCTCAGGCCGAAGCAACGGCTGAAGAAGTGCGTGCTTTGGGAGCCAAGGTGCTGGTAGTCCAGGCTGATATTTCCAAATATGAGCAGGTCAAAGCCATGGCCGGCCAGGTCAAAATATGGTTTGGGGGCATTGATATCCTGGTCAACAGCGCCGACCGTTGGGAAAAAAGCCCTTTTCCCAGTGAAGACCTCGGCCCGTGGGAACGCATTATCGGTACGGGCGTCAACGGGCCTTATTATGTGACCAATGCCTTTGCGCCCCTGATGCTGGAGCGAGGCGGGGGAGCAATTGTCAATATCATTGACCTTTCGGCCTGGGAAGCCTGGCCCCATTTCACCGCCCATGCTGTCGCCAAAACAAGCTTACTGGCGCTGACTCGCCAGTTTGCCATAGAACTTGGCCCGACCATCCGGGTCAATGCGGTCGCCCCCGGCCCGGTGCTGGCCCCAACCGACTACAGCCCGGAAGTGAGGGAACGGGTTGCGGCCAGGACTTTGCTCAACCGCTGGGGTTCGCCGGAGGATGTGGCCGAGGCGGTCAAGTTTTTGGTTGAGGCCGATTACATCTCCGGCGAGACGATCCGGGTGGATGGAGGCGAGCATTATGGCCATCGCAAGCGGGATCCGATTTGATGAAGGGCCGATGACTCCAGCCTATCGCATCGCCTATTTTATTACGCCGCATGGCTATGGTCATGCGGCTCGGGCCGCCGCCGTGATGAACGCCCTGAGCAGCCTTGACCGGCAGATTGGCTTTGAAATTTTTACCCAGGTACCCCGCTGGTTTTTTGAAGATTCGCTGGGCTACCCCTTTGGTTATCATGCGCTGCTGACCGACATTGGCCTAGCCCAGAAGAATTCGCTCGCCGAAGATCTGCCGGAAACAGCGCGCCGTTTAGCCTCGTTCCTGCCCTTTGATCCCACCCTGCTGGACAACCTGGCTCGCCAGGTCAACCGGTTGGGCTGCCAGATGATCGTGTGCGACATCTCTGCCCTGGGTATAGCCGTGGCCAAAGCAGCCGGACTGCCGGCGGTGTTGGTCGAAAATTTTACATGGGATTGGATTTATGAGGGCTACTTGGCCGCTGAACCTCGCTTAGCCCCGTACGTTAGCGAATTTCAAAGCTGGTTTGCCACTACAGATTATCACCTCCAAACCGAGCCAATTTGCCAGCCCCGGCCCGCCAGCTTGACCATCCAGCCGGTTAGCCGCAAGAGCCGAACGCCGGCCGGTGAAACTCGTCAAAAATTGGGCTTACCCGCTCAGGCCAGGGTGGTGCTGCTAACTATGGGCGGCATTCCGTGGGAGTATACTTTTCTGGAAAAGCTGGCGGGCCAACAGGCGTGCTATTTTATCATTCCGGGCGCGGCTGATCGCCTTGAGCGGCAGGACAACCTGGTCCTGCTGCCGCACCACTCAGAATTTTATCATCCTGACCTGGTCAACGCGGCTGATGCAGTTATTGGCAAGTTGGGTTACAGCACCCTGGCCGAAGTCTATCACGCCGGTATTCCTTTTGGCTATATTCCCCGGCCTGATTTCCGCGAGTCAGACGTGCTGGCTCGATACTTGGAACAGTACATGAGCGGTTTGGCGATTACGGCAAACCAATTTGCCGGGGGAGAGTGGGTCTCACTCTTACCAAACCTGCTGGCCTTACCGCGTTTTGAGCGTAATGGAGCGAACGGGGCGGAGCAAGCGGCGCAGTTTATGCTCAATTTGAGAAAGTGAAGGGGAGAAGCGTAATGGACTCTTATATTGAAAAAATGGCTGACGTTATCATCAACTATTCGACGGCCGTTCAACCCGGCGAACGGGTGTTATTACGCGGCACCAGTCCGGCGGCTGAACCGCTTATCCAGGCGCTATATCAGGCGGCCTTGCGCGCCGGTGGCCAGGCTTTTACCTATATTCACCTGCGTGATGAAGACAGCCTGGCCATCGAAGCGACCGCTAATCCTGAGCTGCTGGCGGCGGTCAACCCCATGTTAGAGCTGATGTATGAAACTTGCCAGGTCATCGTGCGGGTAGAAGCGTCGGAGAATCCGCGGGCGCTGTCGAGTTATCCGCCGGAGCGGCAGCGGGCCAGACTCCGGGCCGGGGGAGCCGTGATGAGTGTCCAGATGGAACGAGAAGGCAACGGTATGTTGCGCCGCTGCACCACCCAATTTCCCACCCAGGGCTATGCTCAGGCGGCCGGCATGTCGCTACGCCAGTACCAGCAGTTTGTCTTTGAAGCATGCAAAGTTCACCTGGCCGATCCGGTTGCTGCCTGGCAAGAGGTCGAACAGAGGCAGCAGCGCCTGGTAGATTACCTGGCCGGTAAAAAACATCTGCACGTGCGCGGCCAAAACATTGATCTGGAGCTGTCTATTGCCGGGCGGCAGTTCCTTAACGCCAGCGGCAAAGTTAACTTCCCCGATGGGGAAATCTTTACCGGGCCGGTGGAAGACAGCGTTAACGGCTGGGTCAACTTTACCTATCCCGCCTACTACCAGAGCAATGAAGTTGTTGGGGTGCGGCTGGTCTTTGAAAACGGGCTGGTCACGCAGGCAACGGCCGACAAAAATGAGTCATTCTTACTTAACACGCTTGACACCGACCCCGGCGCCCGCCGCCTGGGCGAGTTTGCCATTGGCACAAATAACGATATTCAACGTTTTACCGGGTCAATTCTATTTGATGAAAAGATCGGCGGCACAGTGCACATGGCGGTGGGCCAAGGTTATCCCCAAACGGGCAGCACCAACACCTCAACCGTGCATTGGGATATGATCTGTGACATGCGGGACGGCGGCGAAATTTGGGTGGACGGCGAGTTGTTTTACCGAAATGGAGAGTTTTTGAAAGGATGAGGACTCAAGAGCGAATTAAAATCAGCTCCGATTCTAACTATTGTGGAAATATCGCCCCTATGTTATAGTTATAGATACCTTTTCTATCTACATCCATGTAACCGCCCCAAATTGATGAAAATCTATGAGGTAAGGATTCAGTCACTATGACGGATGGGCAGCCAGCCAGACTACAACCGATGCGCCTATCGGCCAGAGAGAGAACCAATACGCAGCCTTTGCCATTTCCAAGGCCTGATTTACCGGTTGATGGGTTAAGCGGTGCGTTGTGGCAGCAATTGGAGGAACCCCGCACGATCGAGGCGACCCAGATTCCCCAACCATTTCTGACCAGCCTCGCCTTGAAGATTCTTTATTTTGGCGGCTCGATGAAGGGCTGGCAAGTTGCTCAAACGATGCGCCTGCATTTTAGCGGGGTAGTTGAACCCATTCTGCAGGCTCTCAAGGCGCATCACCTGGTTCAAGTGACCGGTGGCAGCAATCTCAATCGCGCTTCATATCAATATGCCATTACCGACAATGGCAGCAAGCGGGCCAGGGAGCTGTTAGAGCGCAACCGATATGTTGGCCCCTGCCCGGTTACCCTGAGCCATTATATCAATGTTATTAAACTTCAGGCCCAAAACCGGCCCCTGGTGCGCGAAGCAGATGTCCAGCAGGCGATGCGGTCGCTGGTGTTATCGCCGGAGATCATTGACCGGATTGGACCGGCGGTTAACTCGTTCAAGTCTATGTTTTTGTATGGACCGCCGGGAAACGGCAAGACCAGTATCGCCAAAATCATTGGCCGGGGACTGCTGCCGGGCAATGTGATGATCCCTTATGCCATTTTTGAGGATGGGCAGGTTATTAAAGTTTTTGATGCGGAGACGCACCGGGCTATGGGCAGCGAGGAGACTCAACTCTCCGAATCGAACCAACTGGACAAGCGCTGGCTGCGCTGCATGCCGCCGGTGGTGATCACCGGCGGTGAATTGACTCTCCAGGATTTAGACCTGGCCTGGAGCGATACGAATCGTTTCTACGAAGCGCCGCTGCAACTCAAGGCCAACGGTGGAATGCTGTTGATTGATGATTTTGGCCGCCAGCAGATGGAGCCAAAAGACCTGCTAAACCGCTGGATTGTGCCTCTGGAAGAACGCCTGGATTTCTTAACGTTTCAAACGGGCAAAAAATTCGCCGTCCCCTTTGAAACGCTGATCATTTTCTCAACCAACCTTGACCCTGAATCGCTGGTAGATGACGCTTTTTTGCGGCGGATTCGCCACAAATTGGGCATTGATAACCCCACCGAGAAGCAGTTTTACGACATATTTTTGATTGCCTGTGATGAACGGGGGATCAAATTTGATAAAAATGTCTTTATCCACCTGCTGCGGGAGTATTACTTTAGTGCGGGCCGCCCGCTCAAGGCCTGTCACCCGCGCGACTTGCTGGATCAACTGACCGATTTTGCCACCTATCGGGGCGAGCGGCCGGCCATGACCGTCGAGTTGATTGACCGGGCCGCCCGTTCCTACTTTGCCGAATTGTTCTAGTCATCAAACCGGCGGCGGCCAATGTGCTCCATAAATTCGGCCCGGGTTTTGAGATGGCTTTTGAAAATCCCCAACAGGGCACTGGTGACCATGGTGGCGTTCGCTTTCTTGACGCCGCGCATCATGCTGCACATATGCGCCCCCTCAACCACCACGGCCACGCCGTGCGGATGCAGTACCTCGTTAATGAAATCCGCAATTTGTTGAGTCATTCGCTCCTGCACCTGCAGCCGCCGGGCAAACATATCTACAATCCGCGGAATTTTGCTCAGGCCGACCACCTTTCCCTTGGGGATGTAAGCCACATGCGCTTTGCCGAAAAAAGGCAGCAGGTGATGTTCGCACAAGCTGTAAAAATCAATATCTTTGACAATGACCATTTCGCTGTAACCCACGTCGAACAGAGCATCGTTGATCAGCTTGACCGGGTCCATATGATAGCCGGCGGTCAATTCGTCGTACATGCGGGCCACCCGTTCCGGGGTGCGCTGCAGCCCTTCCCGATCCGGGTCCTCGCCGATGTTAGCCAGAGTTTTGCGGACTGCCTTTTCGATCTCTTTTTGCCGCTTGAGTGCCTCTTTGCCATTGCCATTGGGGTTAATTTGGAACGTCTCTTCCAAATCTTCCATGGTCATGCGATGCATAATAGCCTCCTTATTTGTCACCCCCTCTGAAATGAGGAGCCAGCCGATTTTATAGATTATAGTCTACCATTAGGGTGATTTTGTTTCACTTGCTTTAAACTTTTCGAGACATCTGGACGTACCCACATCTCTTCACTTTTTACCTGAAAATTCCCGGCAATTTCAGACAAGGTTTGGCCTCGCTCGGGGTGCTCATAATCCGGGGCAATCTCGGCCAATGGAATGGCGACAAAGGGTCGCTCGATGATCTCCGGGTCAGGAATATGGCGGGCGCCCAGCTCAAAGCTCTCCCGGTTAAACAGCATTAGATCAAGATCAATTGGCCGGGTCGCATTTTTGTCGGCCTGCCGCACTCGGCCCAGGCGTTGCTCAATCGCAGCCAGCACCTCCCGTTTCAGTTGTTCTGCCGTCAGTTCGGTTTCGACAATCGCCGCAGCATTCAAAAAATTAGACTGCTCGGCCACCCCAACTGGCCGGGTTTCCCAAGCCGAAGAAACCGCCAGCAGCCGGGTCTGGGCGGCTAACAACTCAAGGGCTGCCCGCAAATTGGCTTCTGGGTCAATATTCGAGCCGAGCGAGAGATAGGCAATATTGGTCACGCCAACTTGCCAGGTAAGCCTAGCTCAGCCCGAGTCCGGTCAATCGTCGCACCCACCGAGCGGCCGAAACGCAGCGCGCCCGGTTTTTCCACCATGACCACCGCCCGTTCAACGCGGGGGTCAGCCAGGCACAGCTTGACGATTTCCAGCGCCATCTTTTCCACCAGGTAAAACTGCGACTCTTCGACCAGCTTGATGGTTTGTTTGGCAATGGTTTTATAATTGACGGTATCGGCAATATCATCCGAGGCGGCAGCAGCGGTATGATCGGTGTAGAGGGTGATGTTAATCACCACATCCTGTTTGTTGTGCCGTTCTTCTTCATTAACGCCGATAATGGTCCGCAAAAGTAAGTCTTTGATATGAATTTGATCGGCAGCCATAGATCCCCCTTAAGAATTTTTGAGACTCATGAAAGTATAGCTAACTCCTGGCAGGATTCAAAAAGTCCTGGAGTTGGACTCGATTGGTTCATTTTCATCTAAGGAAGGTGTTGTACGTTTATAAGGGAGCAGCTCCAGCCGATAGCAAAGCAGTCAGGCATTTGTATCCCCGCTATATACCCTTTCCTGTATCCAGATACATAGTCACCCGCTTGGCTTTATGCTATCTTTTTATCTCGGCTGGTGAGCGAGTAAGATTGGATATGGTTGAACTTTACCAAATGTTGGGAAGCAAGGAGAATATTACGGAGATCAATCCGTATAATATTAATTCCCCGGTTACAGTCTCACAATTTTTTGGACGAGAGAGATTACTGGCGTCCATTCTGGAAATGCTCGCCGTTGCTGGCCAGCATGTGCTTATCTTTGGCCCGGCGCGTTATGGAAAAACTTCCTTCTTGCAAGAACTGATGACCCGGCTGCCGGCTGAGGCGTATGCGCCGGTCTGTTGGGGTGTCAAGGGCCAAGGCGATTTATCGCCTTCCGCAGTCTGGGCCGTGTTGGCTCAAACCATCGCCGGCCAGGTGGGTTTACCGGCATCCAGGCTGCCCGCAAACCTCGATGAATTTTGCGTCCGCTTTCTGCCTCGGATCCGTAAAAAAATAGCGCCTCGGCGTCTGGTGTTGTTACTGGACGATGTTGACATCTTATTAGATCGTACGGCTGAAGCAGATGGCTTTGGGCAGGACTTGCCGCAATTCCTCGCCCAAGAGCAGACTCTGAACCTTGTTCTATCTACCAGCAAAAAAGCTCAAGCTTTACCTCTGGCGCTGCAAAACATTATCCCGCCTCTGCATTATGAAGAATTACCTCCTTTAACACCGCAAGAAACACACTTGCTGGTTATTGAACAAGGTAAATTCTTGCCGGTCGGTTTCTTAGTCAAAACGATTGACCAGATTTGGGACCTGACTGCAGGCCACCCCTACTATGTTAATTTTATCTGTCACGAAACTCTGGATTATGCCTTACAAGAAGGCAGCAAGATAATTGATCCGGAACTTCTACAGAATACGCTCCCCTTCATCCTTGATAAAAGCGCGCTGGATTTTGAAAAAGCCACTGCTGACCTGCCCAACCCGGCTCTTGAGACAGTAACCGCCAGCGCGGCGGCTGTCCGGCAAGAACTCCCGCTCACCCCTGAAGGGGTGAGCCAAATTCTGGCTCAAAACCATAAGATCATTGAAGAGAATGCCCTCTCTCTAGCGTTTAATGAATTAGAAACACAGTCTATTCTCAAGCAGGAACAAACGGGTGGGTATAGTTTTGTCGTGCCATTAATGGCACATTGGCTTTTCGTCCGGTATCTGCCGCAAACCACCGTCGAAGCAGGTCCCACTCCGGCCGCTCGACCTCGGTGGCTCCAGCCGCGCTGGCTGGCCTTGGCGGGAAGCGGGGCTTTGATCCTCCTGTTGGCGCTGATCGGTTTTGCTGTGTTTATGACCAATAATACCCTGGCGACAACAAGCGCCCCTCCCACCGCCGGCTTGGCGGCCTCTCTGGAAAGTTTCACGGCTGAACCCACGGTCACACCTGTTACAACACAGGAGTCCGTTGCAACGCCGCCCCTTCCGCCCACCCTCGTCCCGGTTACGGTAGAGATTTCAGCCCTTTTGCCGACCATCACGCCCACACTGCCCTTAACCCCGACCGCAACCGTAGCGCCAACCCTGGCTCCTTCACCGACCGCGACTCCGCCCCCTACTTTTACCGCAGCGCCAACTGCAACCTCGGTCCCAACCTTGCCCCCACCGACCGCAACGCCACTCCCCACCCTGACCCCGTTGCCGGCTGCAACCTCAGCTCCTACCTTGCCCCCGGCAACGGCAACGCCGCTCCCCACTGTTCCCAGTCCAACCGTTCCTGCCCCGCCAGCGCCGGCAACGAGTTTACCGGCCGGCTCATTTACCCTGCTGAATCCTCTGGCTCTGGATCAACCCTCTTACGGGCTGACCGAGTTTGAGTGGCAGTGGACCGGTCCGGTCCCTGCCGGTACAGGTTTTGAAGTGCGGGTTTGGCGCGAAGGAGAGCCTCAGATGGGGGTGCATGACGCCGTGTATGACAATCAACATGGCGCCATTGAAAGCCTGGGGGAAAACAAATACCGCTTAAGGGTGGATATTACGGGGGCAGCCGGGGTGCAGGGTGTCCGCGGGGAATATTTCTGGACCGTAGCTCTCGTTCAGACCAGCCCCAGCTATGCTGACCTGGGACGGCAAGCGCCGCCGGCACGCATGCGCTTTGAACCTAAAAACAGCAGTGATGGCGGCGGTGGTGGCGGCAGCAGCGGTAGTGTTGGGGTTAACTAATAACCGACAGCTTTACCCCTTGTGCCGGCGCGAGGTCAGCACGCCGGTGTTCAAACCAATTAAATTCAAGCCGCCAAAGAATCGGGCGTGTTCGATCTTGACGCAGCGATCCATGACCACGTCCAAACCGGCGGCGACAGCCCGCCGGGCAGCTTCTTCATGGATGACGCCCAACTGCATCCAGACGACCTTGGCCCCCACCCTAATCGCTTCTTCGACAATCGGCGGCACGTCGGCGGGGGTGCGAAAGATGTCCACAATTTCTATCGCCGCCGGATCAGCTTCGGCCAGCGCCGTGAGCGAGGGGTAACTCTTGCGCCCCAGAATTTCCGGCTCGCGGGGATTGATGGGCGTTACGTCGTAGCCTTCGGCCAGCATATAAATGGCCGCAAAATGGCTGGGCCGGTAGGGGTTGCCGCTCAGGCCAACCATGGCAATGCGGCGATAACGGGTCAAGATGTCCAGCCGCTCGGCGGCCGTTTCGATGAGTTTAGCCATAGTGATGTGTGTCCTGTTGAATCTATACTTCTGACCACCGACAGCCGACCGTTGACTGCCGCAAGAAAATGACTGCGGTCGGCGGTCCTTGGTCAGCGGTCATTTTTGCTGCGACTGCTCCAACGCCTGGTCCAAATCCCAGATCAAATCCTCGATATCTTCCAGGCCGATGGACAGCCGGATCAGATCGGGCGAGACGCCGCCGGCTATCTGTTCCTCTTCGCTCAATTGGGCATGGGTGGTACTGGCGGGATGGATGACCAGCGACTTGGCGTCGCCGACGTTGGCCAGATGGCTGAACAGTTGCACACTTTCGATAAACTTTTTGCCCGCCGCCAGTCCCCCTTTTATCCCAAACGTAAAGATAGCTCCGGCACCCCGGGGCAGGTACTTTTTGGCCAGGGCATGGTAAGGGCTGCCCGGCAGCGAGGGATAACTGACCCAGGCCACCGCCGGATGCGTGCACAGGAACTCGGCCACGGCCTGGGCATTGGCGACGTGCTGCTTCATGCGCACCCCCAGTGTTTCCAACCCTTGCAGGAAGAGAAAGGCGTTGAACGGGCTGAGCGCCGGCCCCATATCCCGCAGCGACTCGACCCGCGCTTTCATAATCCAGGCAAAATCGCCAAAGGTCTCAAAAAAACGGATGCCGTGATAGCCTTTGCTCGGCTCGGTCATGCCCGGAAAGAGGCCGTTGTCCCAGGGAAAACGGCCGCCATCCACAATCACCCCGCCAATGCTGGTCCCATGCCCGCCGATAAACTTGGTGGCGCTGTGCACGACAATATCCGCACCCCACTCCAGTGGGCGGCAGAGGTAGGGCGTGGCAAAAGTATTGTCTACAATCAAAGGTAAATTGTGCTCGTGGGCCACCTTGGCCACCGCCTCGATGTCCAGCACGTCAATCTTGGGGTTGCCGATGGTTTCGGCATAGAGGGCGCGGGTAGCCGGGGTAATAGCCCGGCGGAAGTTGTTGGGGTCGCGGCTGTCCACAAAAGTGGTCTGGATACCCATTTTGCGGAAGCTGATGTCAAACTGGGTATAGGTGCCGCCGTACAGGGTGCTGCTGGCAACCAGCTCATCGCCTTCGCCCATCAGGGTAAAGATAGTGATGAACTGGGCCGCCTGGCCGCTGCCCAGAGCCAGCGCGCCGACCCCGCCTTCCAGGGAGGCCACCCGTTCCTCAAAGGCCGCCGTGGTTGGGTTCATAATCCGGGTATAGATATTACCAAAGCGCTGCAAGGCAAAGAGGTAGGCCGCGTGGTCGGTATCTTCAAACACGTAGCTGGTTGTCTGGTAAATCGGCATAGCCCGCGCTCCGGTCGTCGGGTCGGGCCGTTGCCCTGCGTGGAGGGAACGGGTGTTAAAGCCGAATTGTTTGTCTTTGGACATGGTTGCTCCTTAATACTGGGGGCGTAACTCGATGACGCCCCTCTCGCGTTGGGATTATAGTAGGCCAGGCAGGTTTATCAAAACCTGCTCAACCAGGCGTATTGAGACCAGTAACGGCCGCGATTCGACATATCGGAATTAAGGTGACAGGCACTTGCGCGGCTATTGGGCCTATTGAACAAAGAGCCTCTACATTTAGTGTTCAAAGTGCCTGTCACCTGGTTTCAACTTAATACAGCTTGCGCCAATCAACGATAATCGGCGACTCACCGGGACTGACCTCGATGGTGAGGGGGGCGGATAGGTTGGCCTTAACCGTCTTGCGGTCATCCGTGTCCACAATAGTTAACTGCCAGGCACAGGGTTGAGGTTGGGCCAAATTGATGTCATAGTGACCCGGCGGCCAGGCATTGAGACCTTTATCACTCCCCCACGGCGTTGCCCCCGAGGGAAAAGAGATGGTCGAGTAAGTGCCGCAAATAGCCTGGACAAAAATTCCATCCAGAAGATTGCCGGAGGCATCGCTAATGGTTCCCTCAAATATCGTGACTGGCTGTTCTGCTCGTTTTTCTACGCCAACAACGACAAACGGAAAGGCGGGGGTGGGTGATGGGGGCGGGACAGGTGTATCCGTAGGAGGGGCTGGGGTAGGAGTGGGCGGCACAAGAGTGTCGGTTGGAACAGGGAGAGGTGTTGCGGTGGGAAGCTGGGTTGGGCTTGGTCCAGACACCGGCGATAGAGCTGTGCCGGTAGAGCTGACTGGCGGTACGGTTGGAGTCAGGGGGGGAGCAGGGTCAAGGGTGGGCAAGCCGGCGACCCTGGAAGCTGTTTGGGTTGCTGTTGAACCTGGTCCGGCTGCTGGCACGGCTGTCTGCCAGGCCCAGTACCCCAACCCGGCTGTCCCGGCCAGCGCCAGCGAGGCCAGGCCGCCCAGTAGAGCGCGCCGCAGCCAATCCCATAATTTTGGCCGGGGAGGGACTGCGGGAGCCGTGACCGGGACGGCTGGTCGCGTTGCCGGAAGCACCAGGGCCTGGCGAAAGCTCTCCACCGACCCAAATCGGGCCGAGGTGTTGAGTTCCATCGCCTTGAGAATAGCTTGCTCCACATGCAGGCTAATGGAATGGCTCAATTGGCCCGGCGGCACCAACTGCGCTTCGTTGACCAGGCGCTCAATAGCATCGGGCGGGCGCTCCTTGGTCAGCAGGGTATACAGGGTGGCGCCCAGGGCGTAGATGTCACTGCGGGTATCGGTGCGGCCCTGGCCGTACTGCTCCGGCGGAGCGTAACCATAAGTCAATCCGCGCGCGCCGACTGTGGTTTGGAGCTGCTCGTCGTAAATTTTAGACAGGCCAAAATCAACCAGCATGGCCCGGCCCGCCGGCGTAATGATGATATTCTGGGGCTTGATGTCGCGGTGGATGATGGGCGGGGTCTGCTGGTGGAGATAGATGAGGGCCTGGCAGACCTGGTCAATCCAGGACAGGGCTTCGGCTTCGGAGAACGGCTCTTTTTGCGACTTAAGCAGAATATGGAGACTGTGCCCCTCGACAAAATCCATGACCAGATACTGGCCTTGCTCCGGCAACACAAAATGATCAATCACCCGGGGTAAATTAGGGTGGCGTAAACGGGCCAGAATGAGGGCTTCCCGTTCAAATTGCCGTTGTACTTCGGGCTGCGTGTTGAGGTTTTCTTTGATCGCACAGGGCTGCTTGAGGGTCAGGTCAAAAGCGCGATAAACCGCCCCATACCCGCCCTTTCCGATCTGCCTGTCAATCCGATAACGCTTGTTTAGGATTTCCCCAATAGTCAGTGGCATGCCATGCCTGCCGATAGTGGTTCAAATAGCCCAGGATCGGCCCTATTATACAGGCAAATCTGACCTCGTGGAAATTGTAATCAACTTGAGTTGCCCTCCGCAAAGCGGAGGGCAACTCAGGAGACTGAAAGGTTAATTAGGCAGCGGAATGCGCGACACGGTAAAGGGCAGCTCCGGCGTGCCTTCTCGATTGTTAAATTGAGAGTTGGCGACTAACAGCGAGTCATCGGCCTGGGCGATGGTGGTGGGGTAGATCAAAGATGGATCGGTGAAGGTTGCCCCAGCCGTGCCTGTACTAAAATCCTCAGACATCACGACCGGCACAATTTCCCCAAAACTGTTGCGGGTGACATAGAGGGTGTTGCCGATCAGCAAGATGCCGTCGCCAGCGGTCAGCTCGGCCCCGCCGGTATCAACCTGAATGATCTCCTGGCTGTTGGTATCAATCCGGAACAGGTTACCCGTGGGAGAGTGAATTGTCAGCAGGTAGCGGCCATCGGGGGTAGCGGCGATACCGTTTAAATTGAAACCCTCACTGTACTGAATGGGGGTGCCGGTGAAATCGAGCCACGCTTCGGCTTCTCCGCCTTCTGTGCCGCTAACCTTGAACAGGATAGGCCGGAACGAGTCAGTGAAATAGGCCGAGCCATCGGGGGTCAAGGCGAGATCGTTGATAAAGGTCTGCTCGACTTCGGGCGTGGTGTAACTGGCGACCAGGCTGCCATCGGCGGTGTTGTAGACAAACATCTGGCCAGTCCCGCCGCCGGCGACCCACAGATTGCCGTTGCTGTCAACTTTCGTGCCGATGGCTGTCGTCCGGCCGTCGGCGCCGCCCTCGGAGAAAACACGCACCTCGCCGCTGGCTAAATCACCTTCATAAAGGGTGCCATCGGTGGTACTGCCGACATAGAACTTACCTGTGGCCGGGTTATAGGATACGCCTTCAGGGAAGACAGCCTCGCCAGGCAGTGCAAAGCTGGCCGGCAGTGAAGAGTCAACTCCGGCGGCTGTTCCGGCGGCTGGCGTCTCCGCCTCCGCCGACGCGGTCCCTTCTGCCGGCGCGTTGGGAATCCATAACTTCTGCCCAACTTCGATGACGTCGGGATTGTTGATCACCGCAAAGCTGTTATCCTCCGCGGCCCTGGCGTTGGTCGCCTCGACGATGCTGGGATAAGCCATGACATCACCGTAAAATTTCTCGGCCAGCCTGCTCAACCAATCATTGGCCTGCACCACATACTCCTGGCCCTCCTGTTCGGTTTGAACCGGCGGCGCAGCCTGGGCAACGCTCAGCGCGCCGGCCAGCAGGATGGCGGTCAGAATAACCACAATCAGGGTTTTGGATTTCATCGTCTTTCCTTTCTCTAAAAAGAACGGCTTAATGGGGAAAATAGTTGTGGTACTATGGTAACACTTCGTTGGGGGTGCTTCAATACTCAGGTTAGTGATATTTAAGATATATCCATCACCCACATGGGTGAGTTATTGCCAAAAACTGGACATTGAGTTGGTGATCTTTTCTTTCCTACTTCTTTCAAAACGTAACATTGGTAAGTTCTTCCGACTTTTCCCAAAGACTCTTTCTCAAGTGTGGATCGTAGGCTCTTTTTTGGGCCTTTGATACTTTCGGATGGCCCTGTATTTCGCCAATGCCCGAAACAGCGATATACATTCCCCCTTTAGCACTTGGATCGGTTGCCGCGTACAGCAGCGGCAGGATGCCCCGTTCTGCCGGCATTGAAATCAGCTCATAAAAACGTAACTGAAACCTTTGCCAGAGATTTTTTTCGGTTTCGAGCCGGGTCTTTCGCAAGTTTGTCTTGGCAAAACCGGGATGGGCGCTCAGGGCTTTGGCATTGATGCCTGCTGCCTTGAATTTCTCATCCAGCATCAAGCCAAGCATGAGAATCGCTAACTTACTATCGCCGTAAGCCAGCCAGCGATTGTAGTTTTCTGCTCTTGGGGGATGGGCCAAGTCTAATCTGCCCAATTTTTCGGCGGCGCTTGAGGTGGTCACCACTCTTGCGCCGGGTGTTTTTTTGATCAGGGGCATCAGATGTCCGATCAGGGCGAAATGCCCGTAATAGTTCACCCCCATGTGCAGTTCGATGTTATCCTTGGTTTTGCCGTAGGGCACGGCCATGATCCCGCCGTTGCACATAATGATATCCAGCCGGTCATAATGAGTTAGCACGGTTTCCGCGCACGCTTTTACCGACTGCAAATCGCCCAAATCCAGTTTTACAATGTCAAGGCTTGCTTCGGGATAAAGCTTTAAGACTTCATGGCGGGCCTTTTCAGCCTTCTCCAGATTACGACAAGCCATAATGACCTGAGCCTGCTTTTGGGCAAAAGCTTTGGTTAGGTGAAAACCCAGGCCGTCATTCGCGCCGGTAATGAGCACAATTTTACCGGCCTGATCCGGCATGTCGTCAAGGGTCCAATTTTTCTTCATCGTTTGACTCTCCTTAAAAAGTAGCCCTCACCCCCCACCCCTCTCCCACTGGGAGAGGGAAGTCGCGCCAGCGACGGGGTGAGGATTTTTCGTCGCTGGGGTGAAGCCAGGACTTCCTGAACACTCTTTAGAATTGGATCGAATAATTCTGGATTGAACGCTCACTCTATAACGAACAAAAAAATTAAACTTGCAGCGCGCGGCAGCTTGCTTCGGCAATTTCATCTAACATGGCTTCATCAAGCTGGATAATGCCAGCGATTTGTAACTTGGCCAGCGATTTGGCGACATCAACGGTCAAGGCATAGATGACATCAAAGGGCAGGTTTTTAATCAACCCTTTTTCGATATCTGCCCGGATGGCCTGGATGAGCGGCGCGAGATTTTCATCAGCTTCGATGCTTTGGCTGTAGTGGGCATATGCCGAGTTTTTGTACTGCTCCATAAATAAAGCGTGCTTGGGCTGAGCCACAAAATAATGGAAGGTACTGAGCCAGATTCGTTTGAGCCGTTCGCACCATTCCTGGGAGAGGGGATCATCCGCCAATAATGCCTCCGTATACTGGCGCAGGATAAGCTGATACAGCGAATGAATAATATCGTTTTTGCTTTCAAAATAGTGGTAAATAATGCCGGGGCTTGATTTTGCCTGCCGGGCAATGAGGGCAATCGTCGTATTGAGCAGCCCGTGTTCCGGGATCAGATCAAGGGTGGCTTGCAGGATAACAGTCCGCCGGTCAGTTAAGGTTGTCATAATGAATATTAGATTGAACGCTCATTCTAGTGGGTAGAATTTTATCATACTCGGTCTCGGTTGTCAACAGTCTTATAAAGTAATCGCTTCAAACGGGCTGGACGGGCTTTCGTTGGCGTATCAGCCGGGGTGCTCAGCGAATTCTGGGCCGCTTGGATGATACTTCACCCCAGACCCCCTTGAGTTGAGTTGGTTTCTTTGGCGATTGAAACCCTGCTCTCCTCATGCAAGGTCTTTCTTATTTTGTCAAATGACTTTGAACATGCCTTGCGACTCCTGAGGTAAGTTTGACAATCAATCACAATTCGTCGTATACTATGATTGAATGTGATTAGTTATTGATCTTTTGTGATTTTTTGTTTCAGGTAACCCTATGCAAGCCAAACCGCTTATATCCAATCTTGAACGGCAAGAACAACTACTCAACTTTGTGCAGCAAAACCAACGAGCCACAGTGGTCCAGATTTCTGAGCGTTTTTCGGTCAGCCTAGCCACTGTTCGGCGTGATCTTGAGGCACTGGCCGAACGTGGTGAGATTGAAAGATTTCACGGAGGAGCCAAAGCGGTACGCCAGGCTCCGCCTGAAGCACCCGTAATCCAACGAGGAGTCGAACAAGATGAAGAAAAAAGACGGATTGGCCGGGCTGCGGCGGAATTGGTCAACGAGGGTGAGAGCGTTTTCCTGGGCAGCGGCACGACGGTCCTCGAAGTGGCTCGTCACCTGCGCCAGCGGCGGAATCTGACCGTGATTACCAACTCGCTCCTGGTCATCAACACCCTGGCCGATTTGCCCCATATTATGCTGGTAGCTCTGGGTGGCGTATTGCGCCACCGCGAAATGTCCATGATTGGACACATGACCGAACAAGGATTGGCCGAGGTCAATGCCCATAAAATCATTATGGGCATTCACGCCCTCGATGTTGAATACGGTCTAACCAACGATTACCTGCCCGAAACGATGACCGACCGGGCCATCCTGGCCCGTAGCGGCGAAGTAATTGTTGTTGCCGATCACACCAAGTGTGGCCGCATCTCCACCGCCTCCGTAGCCCCGATTACGGCGATGAAGAAATTAGTGACCGACAGTCAGACTTCCCCGGATTTTGTCAGTGCCTTACGCGAGAAGGGTATTGAGGTTCTCGTTGTCTAAACGTTTTGTAATCAAGCGAGGTCAGAAAGGAGGATGCCAGTCAATAACCTAACACTTTGAATTCAGTAGCAATTGACTGAGGCGGGCTGCAGACCCGCCTTGAGCCTAAAGCGGAAAATCCTGAAAATTCAAAATGGAGGAGCAAGAAAATGAAGAGAAGCAAGACCACGCTAGTCGTTTTAAGCCTGTTGGTCATCGCCAGTCTGTTTCTGGTTGCGTGCGGCGGAACAAGCCCGGCTCCCACCCAGGCTCCGGCGCAGGAGGCGGCGCCAGCCACCGAAGCCCCGGCTGCGCAAGCCCCGGCCACCGATGCAGCCAAAGCAGAAACTCAAGCCGGTGAAAAGATTGAACTGACCTTCAGCGTCTGGGGTGATCCCGAAGAACTGGCAATCTTGCAGGAGATTGCCGACGATTTCGCGGCTCAGAACCCCAATGTTCACATTACCGTCAATGTTTCTGATTGGGACACTTATTGGGATAAACTGCAAACCACTCTGGCTGCTGGCAACCCACCCGATGTATTTGCTATGGATGCACCCCTTTACCCCGATTACCAGAGCCGCGATGTTTTGCTTAATCTCCAACCTTTTATTGACCAGGATAAATACGACCTGTCAGGCTATTACGAAGTTTCGCTGCAATGCTACCAGACTGCGGATGGTTATTATGGCTTGCCCCGCGATGTCCAGCCGAGTGTGATGTATTACAACAAAGATATGTTTGACGAGGCCGGGGTACCCTACCCTGACGAAACCTGGACCTGGGAAACACTGATCGAGAACGGCAAAAAATTGACCAAAGATAAGGACGGCGACGGCACGATTGACCAGTACGCCCTCTGGGCCGATGTTTGGGATATGGAATTGCTGTGGGCCTCACTTGTCTGGCAAAACCAGGGTGAAATTCTGAACGCCGACTATACCAAAACGCTCCTGGCCGAAGAGGGAGGCTTAGGCGCCTGGCAGTTTATCCACGATATGATGTTTGAGCACAAAATTATGCCCAGCCCTAGCGTGGCCGAACAGTTTGGCGACCCCTTCGAGTCAGGCAATGCCGCCATGACCCCGGCGGGTCATTGGGTCGTACCCCTCTACAGCAAGGTGGACTTTGCCTGGGATGTCGCGCCCCTGCCCATGGGGAAGGCCCAGACTTCAATTGTCAACAGTGTGGGTTTTGTCGTGGCTAAGGCATCCAAGCACCCGCAGGAGGCCTGGGCCTTCTTAAAATACCTGGTGGGTGAACCGGGGCAAAAGAAAATCACGGCCCTCGGTCTGGGTGTGCCGGCCCTCAAGTCCGTCGCCAACAGCGACGCCTATCTCAAACAGGAAACGGCGCCCATCAATCACAAACTTTTCCTGGATACCATGGCCTATACCAAGGTCAAACCCTGTTTTCGCGGTTATGATGAATGGGCCACACTGATTGGCGATGGCATGGCCCCCATCTGGCTGGGTGAAGCCGAGTTGCAGCCTTCCCTTGAAGAGCTTGTACCTCAGGCCGACCAGATTCTAGCCGAAGCGGCCAAGTAGACGGTGACGCAGCCGTGTAGGGGCAGGTCTAAAACCTGCCCCTACACCGGGCGAAGGAAGTGAAGCATGCAGAACAGTGGTTTGCGTTTGATGCGCGGGGAACGCTTTTGGGTCTGGGTTTTTCTGGCGCCCGTTCTTATTGGCTTATTGTTAGGGTCGCTGGGGCCGGTTATTGCCGTTATCAGCCTCAGTTTCGCCGAGTGGGAAATCCTAACACCGCCGAAATTTGTCGGCTTTGAAAATTACCAGCGTCTGCTGGCCGACCGTACCTTTGCTCGAGCCTTGACTAACACTGTTTATTATGTCGCGTTGATGGTTCCCGTCACCACTGTCGTAGCCATGCTGTTGGCCCTGTTGATGAACCAGAAGCTGCGAGCCATCACCTGGTATCGCACCGCCTACTTTTTGCCAGTGATAACTTCGACTGTGGCCGTATCCCTGGTTTGGTCGTGGATTTATGCTAAGGATTTTGGACTGCTCAACTATCTGCTCCGTTTTTTCGGCGTCGAGCCGATTGCCTGGTTGAGTAGTTCCACATGGGCTATGCTGGCCATCAGTATCATGAGCGTTTGGGGCAACGTCGGCCAGGGGATGATCATTTTTTTGGCCGGCCTGCAAGCCATTCCCCAATCCTATTACGAAGCAGCCGAAGTGGACGGGGCCAACGGCCAGCAAAAATTCTTTAAGATTACCCTGCCCCTGATTACCCCCAGCCTCTTTTTCTACTTTATCATTATCATGATTGACGCCTTCCAGATGTTTGAACAGCTTTACGTGATGACCCGCGGCCGGCCTACCGACGTCACGGTTACCATCGTCTACTATATCTATCGGAACGCGTTTCGCAATTTCAAAATGGGTTATGCCAGCACCCAGGCCATTGTTCTGTTTGCTATAATTATGGTTTTGACCCTGGTCTATTGGCGCACGCAAGAAAAATGGGTGGTTTATGACAACTAAAACCGAGGCATCTGCCTCCTTTGCACCGGCACAACCGGCAAGCCTGGGGCAAAGCCGCCGCTCCCGCCGCCGGGTCATCGCCGGACTGAGCCATCTGCTCCTTCTGGGCGGGGCGATTGTTATGGTCATCCCCTTCATTTGGATGCTCTCGACCTCCTTCAAAGCGCCAGTGCAGACCTTTGTCTACCAACCCCAGTGGATTCCCAACCCCTTTGTCTGGCAAAATTACCCCGACATGTGGGCTGCGCTGCCCTTCAACTGGTTTGTTGTGAACAGCCTCAAAATTGCCACCCTGGCGACGATTGGCCAGCTTATTTCCTGCTCGATGGGCGCCTTTGCCTTCAGCGTGCTCAGGTTCAGGGGGCGCGACACGCTTTTTCTCATCCTACTAGCCACGTTGATGATCCCCCGGCAGGTCACGCTCATCCCTAACTTTATCCTGTTCTCCAAAATCGGCTGGGTAGGCACGCACCTGCCCCTCTGGGTTCCGGCTTTTTGGGGGGGAGCTTTTGGCACCTTTTTGCTGCGCCAATTCTACCTGACCATTCCCCTCGACCTGGCCGAGTCGGCCCGCATTGACGGGGCGAATCTTTTTCAGATTTTCAGCCATATCTATCTGCCGTTGTCCAAACCGGCCCTGGCCACCCTGGCGATTTTCACCTTTATGTGGACCTGGAACGACCTGCTCAACCCGCTCATTTACGTGAGCGAACTGAACCAATTGACCCTGACCGTTGGCCTGACCCTGTTTCGCAATCAATACGTCGGCAAGTGGACGCTGATGATGGCCGGGGCCGTGGTCAGTATCCTACCCATTTTGCTGGTCTTTTTCTTTGCCCAGAAATATTTCATCCAGGGCATTGCCATGAGCGGTATCAAACGTTAAGGAAGATAATGACTGACCCCAAACCTGTTCGATTGGCCCTGTTGGGGCCGGGCGGCTTTGGCCAGGAACGAGCCAGAGCGATGCAGGCCAGCCCCCTGGTGGAATTTGTGGCCTGTTATTCCCCCCTCGAAGCCGAAATGCTGGCCTGCCAGCGCCAGTTTGGAGCACAACCCGTTAAAACGGCCGGCGCTATCTGGGATGACCCCACCATCAAGGGTGTTGTCCTGTCTACGCCCAACCACCTGCATCCGGAACAGACCCGCCTGGCTGCGGCTGCGGGCAAGCATGTTTTTGTCGAAAAACCGATCGCCCCGACGGTTGCTTCAGCCCGGCAGATGATCGAGGACTGTGCCCGAGCCGGAGTGACCTTGATGGTTGGCCATAACAGCCGGCGGCGAACGCGGATTCGCACCATGAAGCGGCTGTTGGACGAGGGTCGGTTAGGCCGACCCCTGGCCGCCGAGGCTAATAATTCGCATGCCGGGGGGCTGGAGATCACCTCGGCCGATTGGCGGTGGGCTAGGGCTAATTGCCCCGGCGGATCCCTTAGTCAATTGGGCATCCACCACGCCGACAGTTTGCAGTACCTGCTGGGGCCAATCGCCCGCGTCTCGGCGTGGCAGCGGCGATTGGCGGTTGCAGCGGAGATTGACGATGTTACTGTGGCCCTCCTGGAATTTGAGAATGGGGCGCTGGGCTACCTGGGTGCTCATTACGCTATTCCTCACCTGCGTTTTGTGCATATCCTGGGCACACAGGCCAATGTCCGCTGGGAGCGGTCGCTGGGGCTGGTACTTGAAACGGACAACGGCCAGGAACAGCTTCCGCTCGTCGAGAATGACACCGTCCAGGAAGAAATTGACGAATTTGCCCGTTGTACAACTACTGGTGCTGCGCCTGAAGTAGGGGGACAGGAGGCGCTGGCAGCCCTGGCCGTCATCGAAGCCGCGGTGCTCTCCAACCAG
This sequence comes from Anaerolineales bacterium, assembly GCA_015075185.1. Classification (GTDB taxonomy): domain Bacteria; phylum Chloroflexota; class Anaerolineae; order 4572-78; family J111; genus DSQQ01. The sequence continues at coordinate 1,626,053 of JABTUW010000002.1, forward strand.
CGCCAGCGTCCGGTCGAGATTGCCGAGGTTTTAGGAGAATAAAATGATTAACGTCGGTTTTATCGGCGCGGGCGGGATTGCCCAGACCCACGCCGCCGCGCTGGCCCAAGTAGAGGGAGCCAGGTTGGCGGCAGTCACCGACACGGTCTATGAACGCGCCGAAAGTTTGGCCCATCAATTTGAGACTAGAGCCGTGGCCGGCCTCGCTGACCTGATCCGGTTTCCGGGGTTGGATATTGTCTATATCCTGACCCCGCCGCATGGCCATCTCGAGCAAATGCTGGCCGCCATTGCCGCCGGGCTGCCCATTTTCTGCGAAAAACCACTGACCCTGACCCTGCCAGATGCTGATCAGGTGATTGTGGCCGCCAGAGAAGCGGGTGTGCCGCTGATGACGGGCCTGTCCCACCGGTTTCATCCCCTGGCTGTCCAGGCCCGCGAGATGTTGCAGGCCGGCGAATTGGGTGATTTTGTCGCCGCCTGGTCCCACCGCCTGACGACCCTGGCAGTTGCCCCGGATTCCTGGTTAGGCCAACGGTCCATCAGTGGCGGCTTGACCTTACAATTCGCCATGCATGATCTGGATTGGGAACTCTGGTTGGGCGGAGAAGTGGCCCAGGTTTCGGCTCAGGAAGTTCGGACCAACCCGGCCATAGACATCGAAGACAACTTATGGGCCTTGCTGCAATTTCGTCAGGGCGGCAGCGGTAGCGTGGGGGTTAGTTGGTCTGCCCCGCAGCCTCATACCGAGCGGGGCCTCATCGGCAGCCGGGGTAATCTGCGCATAATCAATCAGCGGCGGCTGGTGGGGCAGTTGGCGAACGGCCGCGTGCTGGAGCAAGACCTGGGCGACGATTACGACTGGTTCGACGTCTTTGTGCGGGAGAACCGTGATGTGATCAACAGGCTGCGCCAGGGCCAGGCCTTCTCGGTCAGCGGTGAGGATGGGCGGCAGGCATTGGAATTGAGCCTGGCCGTCCAACGCGCGGCGATGACTCAGCGAATGGTTTTCCTGCCAATTTTATCAATGACCACTCCGGAGGAAATGGTGTGAACCGGTTTGATTATTTAGCCCCCACGAGTCTGGCTGAAGCGCTGGCAATGCTGTCGGATCGGCCTGAGGCGTTTCCCCTGGCCGGCGGAACTGATCTGCTGGTGCAAATCAAGGAACACCGGCGTCCGGTTGAGGCTTTGCTGAGCCTTAAGCGAGTTTCCGAGATGCATCAACTTTCCCTGAATGGAACGCTGGTGTTGGGTACGGCGGTTTCGCTGGCTCAGATTGCGGCGGAGCAGCAGATCCGGCAGAATTATGCGGCGTTAGCCGACGGCGCAGCTTTAATCGGCTCGGTTCAGATTCGCTCGATGGCGACGGTGGGCGGCAATCTCTGCAATGCTTCTCCCTCTGCCGATACGGCTCCACCGCTGCTGGTTTTGCAGGCCCAGGCCGTGATTACCACCGCGGAGGGAGAACGTACCGTTCCCCTGGCCGAGTTTTTCCTGGGGCCTGGACGGACGATCCTGCAACCCGGTGAAATGTTGAAAGAGATCGTCGTACCCCAACCCCCAGCTCGCAGCGGCTCCTGTTACTTGCGCCATACCCCACGAGCGGCCATGGATATCGCCGTCGTTGGGGTGGCCGCCGCCATCAGCCTGGATGCAGAGGGGATCATCGCCGAGGCCCGCCTGGCCCTGGGCGCGGTTGCTCCAACTCCCATGCGGGCTGCGGCTGCTGAAGCCCTGCTGCCGGGCCAGCGCCTCACCGGCGAACTGCTGGCCGAGGTGGGCCACGTCGCCGCCCAGGAGGCCAGGCCCATTGACGACCTGAGGGCCTCAGCCGATTACCGCCGCCATTTGGTCAATGTGCTGACCCAGCGCGTGCTAAGCCAGGCGCTGGCCAGGGCGGCCAGCCAACAAGGATGACCCCATTATGGATTATAAACTTAAATTTTCGGTAAACCGGCAAACGGTCAAATTGACCATCGAACCCTATCTCACTTTGTTGGAAGTGCTGCGGGATAAACTGGGCCTGACCGGCACCAAGGAGGGCTGTGGCACCGGCGACTGCGGGGCCTGCACCGTTTTGGTAGATGGCCGGCCGGTCTGTGCCTGCCTGCTGCTGGCCGCCGAAGCCGAAGGCAGCGAGGTGACGACGGTCGAGAGCCTGGCCAGCAACGAGAAGCTGCATCCCCTCCAGGAGGCTTTCATCGCTGCGGGCGGCTTGCAATGCGGTTTTTGTACGCCCGGTATGCTTATGTCCGCCGTCGCATTTTTAACCCAAAATCCTGAGCCAGGCGAAACCGATATTCGCCAGGCGCTGGCCGGTAATCTTTGTCGCTGCACCGGTTACGATAAAATTGTGCGGGCGGTCCAGGTTGCCGCCAGGGAGATGGCCCATGACTGAATTACGGGTAGTCGGCCAGCCCTTGCCACGCCTCGACGCCAAAGAGAAGGTCCAGGGACAGGCCGTCTTTGCCGCCGATGTCCAGCTCCCCGGACTGCTGGTGGGCAAATTTCTGACCAGCCCTCACGCCCACGCCGAAATCCTCTCTATTGATACTTCGGCTGCCGAAATTTTACCGGGAGTGCGGGCGGTCATCACGGCCGCGGATATTCCCGCTTCGGCCAAATATGACGCCGGCTCCCGTTTCCATGCTTTCCTGGCTCGCCGCTTTGTCGTCTTCGCCGGGCAGCCGGTTGCTGCCGTAGCCGCCGACGACCTGGTGACGGCGGAATCCGCGCTGGAGCTGATCCGGGTTGACTACCGGCCCCTGCCGGTGGTGCGGACTCCCCAGGAGGCCATCCAGCCGGGTTGTGTTGCGGTTGCTCTTGGCGAGGAGTCTTTTAATTCCAGTGCTGGCTCGACCCCCCATACCCAGGTGGCCGCCGCGTCTCAGCCCGAGGAGGCCGAAGCTAAAGGAGACGAGTCGCCCAACATCGCTAACCGGGTGATTTTTAAGTACGGCGACCTGGCCGCCGCCTTTGCCCAATCCGATGTCATTGTCGAGCAGACCTATACTGTGCCGGTGGTTCACCAGGGGTACATTGAACCGCACGCCGTAACTGCCCACTGGGACCGGCCGGATCACGTGACGGTCTGGGAGTGCGTTCAGGGAGCTTTTGCGGCCCGCGACCTGCTGGCGCATACCCTGGGCCTGTCCCAAAGCAGCATTACCCTGAATGCGACCGAAATTGGCGGCGGATTTGGCGGCAAGGTCGAGGGTATTTTTGCCCCCATCGTCGTGCTCCTGGCCAAAAAGGCGCGCCGGCCGGTTAAACTGGTGCTGACGCGCCGTGAAGAGCTGGTCGGGAGCAATCCGGCGCCTCATTCGGTCATCCGGCTGAAATCGGGGGCCAGAAAAGACGGCCGGTTGACTGCCCTGGAGGGCGAAATTCTGGTGGATGCCGGGGCTTTCCCTTCCGGCTGGATCATGAACTCAATGACAGTGCTGTTGAGAAATAATTATAAATTCCCGGCCTGGCGTCTGGAAGGGTTAGAAGTGCTGACCCATAAGGCCAGTATCGCCGCTTACCGCGCCCCCGGCGGCCCGAATGCCGCATTTGCTATTGAATGCCAGCTCGACGAAATGGCCCGCCGCCTGGACCTCGACCCACTGCAACTGCGCCTGCAAAATCTGGTGGAAGAAGGGGATTCCTTAACCGACCTTGAGCCACAAGTGCGAGTGGGGGGCCGCGAGGTGTTGAACGCCTTGGCCGGCCATCCGGCCTGGACTGATCCGCTCCCGGCCCGTTACGGAGACAATGGGCTCCTTTATGGCCGGGGACTCGCCCTGGGGAGTTGGGAAGGCGGCAGAGGCCCGGCCAGCGCTATCGCTATTCTGGATGGGGATGGTAAATTCAATATCGTGCTGGGAACGGTTGATCTGAGCGGTTCTTTCACCAGCCTGGCTCAGATTGCTGCCGAAGCCCTGGGGGTTTCCGTGGAAAAAATTGTTATCCGTAAGGCCAGCCCGGATTATGCCCCCTTTGCCCCGATGAGCGCGGGCAGCCAGACCATCTTTGCCATGGGTGCAGCGGTAAAAGAGGCTGCGCTCGACCTGCGGGCCAAGCTGTTCCGCCATGCGGCCAAGGAATTGCAGGTCAGCGAAGATGAACTAGGGATAGATGGCGAAGGCATTTTCGTTTCCAGTCAGCCCAACCAGCGCCGTTCATTCGAGACCCTCTACCAGTTGGGGACTGAGTGGTTTGCCGAATACGGCCCTTTGCTCGGCCAGGGTTCAGCCGCCCAGCGCCAGCGCGCGCCCGGTTTTGCCGCCACCATCGCCGAAGTCGCCGTAGACCCGGCGACAGGGCAGGTGAGAGTGACCCGGCTGACGACGGCCCAGGATGTAGGCCGGGCGATTAATCCGTTAGCGGTCGCGGGGCAGCTACAGGGTGGGTCAACCCAATCGGTCGGGATAGCCCTGTGGGAGGAAGTGATGTATGACGAGCAGGGGCGGGTTTGCAACCCCAATTTGCTGGATTACCGCCTGCCTACCGCCGCCGATTTGCCGTTGATCGAAACCATTATTGTCGAGGCTCCGGGTGGAGATGGTCCTTATGGGGCCAAACTGGTCGGCGAACCCTCGATTATCCCGCCCGTCGCCGCGGTGGCCAATGCGGTGGCGGCGGCCATCGGCGCCCGAATTTGTGATCTGCCGCTTACCCCGGAGCGAGTCTGGCGGGTGATAGCCGGCCGCAACAATAAAGTCTAGCAATTCTACCCAAGTTCTGTCCAAATTCAAGGAGGTATCCTTATGCCCAAAGTCACGATTGTCGGCGCCGGCAGCGCCGAATTCTCCACTGAATTGATGACCGATATTTTGCTCACACCCGGCCTCGAGACGGGCAGCTTCGCCCTGGTGGACATTGACCCCGAGCGGCTGGAACTGGCCCACCAGATGGCTGAGTTTCTGGTTAAACGAAGCGGGCGCGACTGGCGGGTCGAGGCCAGCGCCGAGCGCACCCGCGTGCTGGCCGGCAGCGATTACGTGATCAACACCATCGAGGTGGCCGGGCTGGCGAATGTGCGCCATGATTACGACATCCCGCTAAAATACGGGGTGGATCAGTGCATTGGCGATACCATTGGCCCCGGCGGGCTGTTCAAGGCGCTGCGCACGCTGCCGGCCTGGTTGGACATTTTGGCTGATGTCGAGCGCATGGCCCCGCGCGCGCTGGTTATGAATTACACCAATCCAATGTCGCTGACCGTGCTGACCGGGGTCCGGGCCTCCAAACTGGCGATTGTGGGCCTGTGCCATTCCATCCAGCATACCGCCGACCAACTGGCTGAGTACCTGGCCCTCCCCGTCGAGGACATTGATTGGCGGGCGGCGGGGATCAATCACCTGGCCTGGTTCACTAAACTTGAACGCAACGGGGAAGACTTGTACCCGCGTTTGCGCCAGCGTGCTCAAATCCCGGAAATTTACGAGCAAGACCCGGTGCGGTTCGAGATGATGTTCCACCTGGGCGCATTCTCCACCGAGGGCAGCGGCCATGCCTCCGAGTACACCGCCTATTTTCGTAAGCGGCCCGATCTGGTGCAGAAGTATGACCGGAGCGGGTACCGGGGCGAAAGCGGTTTTTACGCCAATAACTGGCCTACCTGGCGGCAGCAGGCCGCCGAGGCGCTGCGGGCTTACCTGGCCGGCAAAAAAGAGCTCGAGTTGGAGCGCGGCCCTGAATTTGCCTCGACCATTATGGAGGCGATGGCCAGCAATGTTCCCGCCGTAATTTATGGCAACGTGGCCAACACCGGTTTAATTGAGAACCTGCCGCAAAATGGGGTGGTCGAAGTGGCCTGCCTGGTGGACAAAAAAGGCATCCAGCCGACTTATTTTGGTTCGTTGCCGACTCACTTGGCCAACCTCGACCAGCAGCATATGGCCTTTCACGACTTGGTGGCGACTGCCGTGTTGGAACGAGACCGTGAAGCGGCCGTCCATGCCCTGATGGTTGATCCGCTGACGAGCGCCGTCTGCTCGCTGGCCGAAATCCGGGCCATGTTTGATGAAATGGTCCAGGCGCAGCAGGATTATTTACCCGAATTTCTCTATTGATATGGATCGCCGCCCGGTTTTCCGGTTTAAGATATTTTACTTCCTCTACTACGCGGCGGCGGCATCGCTGCTGCCGTTCCTGGTGCTTTATTATGAACAACTGGGCCTGTCCGGGGGCCAAATTGGTGTTTTGACGGCCATTCTGCCACTGGTCACCCTGTTTGCTGCCTCTTTTTGGGGCGGCCTGGCCGACGCCACGGAACAGCGCGGGCCTTTGATGCTTGTGGCCCTCAGCGGTGTTATCCTGTTAGCCTTGGTGATCCTGTTCTCGACCACCTTCTTGAGTTTGGTCGGGGTGATGGTTGCCTTCGCCTTTTTTGCCGCGCCGATTGTCCCGTTCCTGGATAACTCAACCCTGGCCTACCTGGGTGAGCATAAAAATCAGTACGGCAAGCTGCGCCTGTGGGGAGCGGTGGGCTGGGGCATTGCGGCCCCGGTCGTGGGGTGGCTGGTCGAGCGATTTGACCTGACCTGGTCATTTTACAGCTACATGGGGCTAATGTTTGCCGGGCTGCTCGTCGCTTTTCGCCTGCCCACCAGCCAGACCAGGATGAGCACGCCGTTTTGGCAAAGCGTCGGGTTGCTGCTGGGTAATAATCGGCAATGGCCGTTATTTCTGATCATAGTTTTTGGCGCCGGAGTAGGCTCGGCCATCATTCACAACTATCTGTTTCTCTATATGGAACTATTGGGAACGGGTAATACCCTGATGGGGTTGGCTTTAACGGTAGCCACCCTCAGTGAATTGGTCATTTTTTCATCGTCAGACCGGCTGCTCAACCGCTGGGGTATCAAGAACGTGTTGCTGCTAGCTCTGGCAGCACTGGCGGTGCGACTGTTAGCCTACGCCGTTATCTCCAGTCCCTGGCTTGTTTTGCCGGTTCAACTGCTGCATGGCCTCTCGTTTTCCGCTCTCTGGGCTGCCGGGGTAGCTTATGCCGACAGAATAGCGCCCCCTGGCTTGGGCGCAACAGCCCAGGGGCTCTTTACCGGAGTCTTTATGGGGTTGGCGGCGGCTGTAGGCGCTTTCATTGGAGGGGTGTTGTACGAAAATATCGGGCTGCCCTGGATGTTTGGTTCGGCTGGCCTTAGCCTCCTGGCCATATTCTTCATTATCAGTATGCTCTCGCAATCTCGTTTTCCAACTGAACTGGGGAACGAGATTGCCTGAATCGCCATAACTTGGAGAAGTTATACCTTTGGGAAGAGGGAGTGGCAAGGCAACCTCCTGGCTTGTTGCCTGCTGGGCCGGCTGCGAGGCAATGGGCGGGGAACATTACACAGAGGCTCACAGAGAAGGCGCAGAGGGTCACAGAGAATAGCTTATTTTCCTCTGTGTATCTCAGTGCTGCCTCTGCGCCCCTCTGTGAGCTAGCCCCAGCCTCGAATTGACCCGCAGGGTGCTTCGCTTGAATACAGGGAGCGAACTCACGAACTTTAAGTCCTCTCCAAATCTGAATTCATTGGATATTGACGACAAATTCTCCGCTGCGAGCCACACAGAGGCCATCCTTGATAATAAAGCACTCAACCCAATGCATGCCAGTATAGAGGGTACTTTCTTTGCGTACACGACCACCTTTGATAAGAATGCCATTATTATCGATATCGCCACTATAAAACTCACCCCGAAGACTATTTGCTACTCTAGCTTCATAACCTGTGTTTACCACTTGCCAGTAGACCTTATAAGGTTGCAGAATATTGGTTGTTGCCTCAAATCGCAAAGAACAATGTTTAGGTAATGGCTCTGAGTCATTGTGGATCTGGCACGGAAAACCATTCTGGAAAGCTTGGGCAGTAATGTTAATCCAACCTATTGGAATTATTGGCCACATTGGAGATTGTCGATGGGGTACATTAAACTGAATAAGTGATCGTGATTTGTTACTTATTTGTTGCGGAAACTGCTCTAGAGCCTTGTTAACAGCTTTTTCCCCAAGATGTGGCTTCAAAGCCTCACCGATCGCCTTTATGTTTTCCGACTTCAGTGCTATGTTCAGGTCAGAACACACCTGTTGTAACCAGAATCTGAAGTTTTGCTCTCGCTTTGGATATTCTTGCCATTTGTCCGCAAAGTTTTCAAGTGGGTTCACAGGATTGGAAACCCATGAAATACCATTTCGTGTTTCGATGTAATTAGGCATGCGTTGGACAATATTAAGTAAAGCGTCAAAGATATCTGCTTCATTATTATAAGCATGAGCCGCCAGGGTTGTTATTATGATCGAGATAGGTTTATTTTCCTGATCCTCTATAAACATAATATCTCGGTGTCTTTTTAATATTTGAATGGCACGCTGGAGAGGTGTTTTTACCCTATATACTGGAACATCCTCAATATTGGTTTTGAGCGACTCAGCTAGGGATTTTAGTTGGACCTCGAATTGACTTTCCATGCAAGTCTTGAACCATTCGGCATAGCCTTGGGGGTTGCTGCGTGGCCAGTCGTCATCCAAGCGGTCGTAATTTGGTAGAGTATTGTCTGTGATAGCAATAGCTTGTTCAGACCAATCATTCACAAAGCCTTTTGACTTTAGCAATGCTTTGAAAGAGGTTCCATCTGGAACGGCGGGTAGAATATCCATATAGAATCGAGCCCCATCTGCATAAATTAATTCTCCAACAACGCCTGTGGTCTTCTGGGGAGTGATCCATGTTATTTGCTTTAGCATATCTCTTAATTTCGTACCCGATCAACTCCTTCAATTTTTTCTGGGTAATTTTGTCCTTGGTAAAGTTCAATTCACACACAAAGTCTATGTCATATTCTTCTTCGTCAGAAATAGGCTTAATAACTGTGCCGAGCCGAAACGATCCTTGCGGATACATATCTGGATCAAATGCCGCAACAGTAGATGCTTCTCGCCCCAGCCAATGGCACAGGGCTTGATAACGGTTTTCCGCATCCTTGTAATGAGTTTCAGAAATATCCAGCGCCTCTGCTACATACTCAAGAAATTTGCTGAATTGGCGTCTTAATTCGTCAGTCATAATTTTACCCTCCTACCCAATCTCCAAAAAGCTTTTAACCTTTTCCGAATTATGGGTGAATGTAAAGTCAGCCCTATTTTTCATTTCCGTTAAAACATTTACGTTGTCTAAGGGAAGTTCTTTGTCCGAGTCATGATCAAGCCTCAAATAATTTTCGCCAAGGATTAGCTTTGTTTTGTTCGTGTCACTCACGGATTGAAGGTAGAGGATCATATCTAACAGTTTCTTGCCTTCCCAACCCAATAGCGCACCCCATTTTTTCTTCCCTACACCTCCAATCTCGTAACTGACCTGCTTACTACCTGTGCCAACCGATAAAATTTTCACCTGGTTTTTACCAAGCCCTAATTTACCAATTGCCTCAGTTAAGGCGACCATTGAAGGATTGTTCGCCCACAAGCCGCCGTCAGCAAGCATGTAACTAGCCTCGCCCAGTGTTTTTGGGTCAAAATAAGTAGGGGCTGCACAAGAGGCTAGAACTGCATCTGCAATTTTTACATCGGTATCTCTGACAAACTCATCCAAGTACTTGGATTTAAACACATGAACGTTTCCGCTGACCAGATCGGTAGCAGGAATGACCAATCTCGTCTTAGTTTCAGATAAAGTTCTGCTACCCAATGCTAATTTCAGGATATCCTCAAGCTCTTTTCTGTCGTACCTGCTTGCTATTACTCCACCGAAACTAAATGGCGTTTTCCTGAATATGCGCCTGGATTTTTCCTCAAATATGTTGACTACATCTTTGAGGCGGTAATCAACAGCTATCGCACTGGCGATGATAGAACCTGTACTTGTGCCAACAACCATATCAAAGATTTCGTGGAGTCTGACAGCAAATACCTCTTCAATCCGCTTTAATATGTACGCAGGATATATCCCTCTAACTCCGCCACCGTCTATACAAAGTACCTTAAAGTTCATTTACGAACTCTCTTTTCTAATTGGTTGAAAACAAAGAAGCCCGAACATCGTCGGGCTCCTCATCGAGCTTCGCCTATCCATCCTGGCCTTAGCTCCGTTATTCATTTAAACCCACTAACCTCGCACCTCTTACGGTCTCGCAGCCGCCGGAACCATTTGATACTCAATCTGAGTGGGCAATCCAACCCGCTGTGACGCGTCAAGTATTTCTAATGAAACCAGATTGCCTGAATCATCGTAATCCAGGATCACCCCCGGTTTATCCTCATCGCTCTCTGCTACCGGCGTATCGGTAAAGATAACAGTTAAGGTATCCGTTTCGCTGTCGTATATCACTTTCATCCTGCTTCTCTCCAGTACTTATCAATCTTGCTGGTGCGATAGGCTGTCACTACCTCCGGCGGCTGCCGGTCCACATCTACAAAGACTCGTAGCAGATAGGTTTTGGCTGGTTCCCCATGTTCAAATCGCATTTGGTAAACACTCCGTCCAGGTCGGACCGCTTCAATCTGCTCGGCTGCCGAGAGTACTTGAGCAATCTCCTCTTCGGTAATATGGCGACGTTTCATCTCTAGTTGGGCGTGATCGGTCAGGCGATACTCCACGATTGACGTCATTATTATACCTCAAGGGGATACCAATGCTGATTTATCGCTCCTCAACACTCACTATACCCGCACTCGTAGCACTTCTTGCAGCCCTCCACGTGGAGCAGCGTCGCCGAGCCGCAGCTAGGGCAGTAATCCCCCTTGAGCGGCAGGTTGAGCTGAGTCGCCTCATCCTCCGGCAGGCCGGGCAGCTCGCCGGTGGCGTTGAAGCCGGAATGCTCGGCCAGCACCTGGCCGACGGCGTCGGGCAGGCTCATGACCCGGTTCTTGCCAAACCCCTGCGCCCGGCCGGAACCGATGCCGCGCAGTTGGGACACGATGTCCTGGACCCGCTCCTGCGGCGATAACGGGCTGGGCATGCGCAGGATCAGGCTGATCAGCCGGCCCAGGCCCTCGGCGTCGGCGGCCACGTCGCTGCCGGCCTTGCCGACATTGATGAAAACCTCGAAGGGTTCGCTGTTGCCGCCGCCGTTGGCGTTGACGGTGATGTAAGCTGTGCCGATCGGCGTGTTTTTGCGGTAGGTGTTGCCGTGCAGCGTCGCCGGGCGGGAGCGCCACTTGATCTGGGGCGGCGCGGCGGGCTTCGGCGCTTCCGCCTGCTTGTCCTCTTCCTTCAGATTGAGCACCTGCACGTCGCGCGAGCCGTCGCGGTAGATCGTGCCGCCTTTGCAGCCCAGCTCGTACATCAGCTCGTACAACTGGCGGGTCTGCTCGACGGTGTAATTATTGGGCGTGTTGCAGGTCTTGCTAATGCTGGAATCCACCCAGCGCTGGATCGCTGCCTGCACCCGCACGTGGTCCTCCGGCTGCAAATCCATGGCCGTGACAAAGTAGGGCGGCAGGCTTTCGCCGGGATGCTGGGTCAGCCACTCCTCGTACACGCCGACCCGCTCCTCGTGGACGCCCATGCGCCCCTTGCGGTTGAAGCTCCAGAAGTAGAACGGCTCGATGCCGGTCGAGGTGTTGACCATCGTGCCGGTCGTGCCGGTCGGGGCCTGGGTCAGCAGGGTCACGTTGCGGATGCCCTTCTCGGCGATGGCCTCGCGGACCTCCGCCGGCATGCCCTGCATAAAACCGCTCTGCAAAAACTTTTCCGCGTCGAACATGGGAAACGCGCCCTTTTCGGCGGCGTGGTCGGCCGAGGCCAGATAGGCTTCGCTGGCGATAAAGCGGTACAGCTTGTCCAAAAACTCGACGCTTTCGGCGCTGCCGTAGCGGATTTTCAGGCGGATCATCATCTCGGCCAGGCCCATCGTCCCCAGGCCGACCCGCCGCTCGCCCAACTGCTGCTTCTCGTTTTCGGGGAAGAAGTAGGGCGTGGCGTCAATCACGTTGTCCAAAAAGCGCACGGCGTAGCGCACCGCCTGGCCCAGCTTATCCCAGGCCACCTCGCCGCTGCCGACAAAGCGGGCCAAATTGAGCGCACCCAGGTTGCAGACGCCCCAGCCGGGCAGGCCCTGCTCGCCGCAGGGATTGGTGCAGAGGATCGGCGCGTAATACCAGGAGTTGCTCATCTTGTTGTAACGCTCGACGAAGAAGACGCCGGGTTCGGCGCTGGCCCAGGCGCTCTCGATGATCGTGTTCCAAATCTCGCGGGCCTTGACCGTCTTGTGGACCACGACCGGCTTGCCGGCGGCCCGCCAGGCGGCCAGATCGCCGTTCCAGGTTTCGTCGTAATCGCCGTGGCCGGTGTCGGGGAAGACGAGCTGCCACTCGCCGTCGGCCTTGACCGCGTCCATAAAATCGTCGGTGATGCCGACGCTGATGTTAGCGTTGGTAATGCGGCCCATCTTGCGCTTGCTGTTGATAAATTCCAGCACGTCGGGATGCCAGACGTTCATAATCAGCATCAACGCCCCGCGCCGGCTGCCGCCCTGTTCGATCAGGCCGGTCACAAAGCTGTACAGTTCGCCCCAGGAGACCGCCCCGCTGGAGCGGCCGTTGACCCCCTTGACGTAGGCGTGATGCGGCCGCAGGCTGGAAATATTAATGCCCACCCCACCGCCGCGCGACATGATCTCGGTCATCTGGGTCAGCGTATCCATGATCCCGCCCCGGCTGTCCCTGGGGCTGGGGATGACATAGCAGTTATAAAAGGTCAGGTTTTGATCCGTACCGGCGGCGGTCAGAATCCGCCCGCCGGGGACAAAGCGCCAGTCGTCCAGTAGCCAGCGGAACTTTTCCTGCCACTCGGCCTGCTTCTCCGGCGCTTCGATTTCGGCCAGCCCGGCCGCCACCCGGTCGAGCATGTGGGCGGGGTGCGTTTCCAGAGGCTTGTCAATGTGCTCCAGCGCCCGCTCCACCGTTTCGCCGTCGCGCAGTTGGATGGTCACTTGCTTGCCCTTTAGCGCCGTGATCGTGCCGATCTCGCGCTGGCCCGTTTCCAGATTGACCGCCACAATGACCGTATCGCCCACCTTGACCGTTTCTTTTTTGCCGTCCTTCAGGGCATAGCGGTCGAGGAAAATCTTCTCGCCCAAGGCATGCAGGGCGCTCGAGGCCAGGGTAGGGGTTTCGTGGACAAAACGGCCGGCGCCGTTGATTTTGTGACCGTTGCCATCGGCGACGGCTTGTTGAGATTGTTTCGCATGTTTGAGGGTCATACGGTGACTCCTTACAAAATTTTATTGTGATTTGTTTCATTGAGTAAGCATCCTGAGTAGCGCGGAACTCGTCCTGAGCTTGTCGAAGGACGAAGTGGAGCGCGTATCGAAGGATGCGCTTTATTAGGATGATTCCGGGTAAATCGCGCCCTTCGATACGGCCTCGGCTTCGCCTTGGCCTACTCAGGACGCAATCCTATTTCAATTGCATCCTGAGTAGCCCTGAGTGAAACGAAGGTCGTATCGAAGGGTGCTGTTTTCACTTCCCCTTTACCTCTCAATCCGATACGGCGTCTCGTTCAGCCGCTCCGCGCCCGTCTCCGTGATCAAGAACCCATCCTCAACCCGCAGGCCGCCCCAGGGCGTGTTGAACAGCGGAATATCCACCGAGATAACCATATTCGGCTGCAGCATGGCCGGACTGCTGGGGCCAAAAATCGGCGGCTCAAACTCGATGACGCCGACGCTGTGGACGCCGGAGTAGAGGAAATACGGCCCCAGCCCCGCCGCCTCGACCACCCGCCGCCCGACGGCCTCAACCGCACGGCCTTCGACGCCGGGCTGCATGGCCTGGAAGCAAGCCTCTTGGGCCTGCCAGGCCGTTTCCAGCGCCCGGCTGATCGCCTCGCCCGGATCGCCGACCAACACCGGCCGGCCAATCGCTCCGTGATAACCTTCGTAGCGGGGGGCGATGGTCAAGAGGACCAGTTCGTTGGCCTCAATCCGGCGGAAAGTCGAGCGGGCCAGGATGGGCCGCGAATTTGGCCCGGAAGCCACAATCGTATCAATGCCCGTCCCCTCCGCCCCGGCCTGGCGCATGGCCCACTCGGCGGCGGCGGCGACCTCGCGTTCGGTCGCACCGACCTCAATCGCCTCGATGGCCGCTTGCAGGCCCCATTCAGCTAACTGGTAGGCATAGCGAATCACCGCGATCTCTGCCGGCGATTTCTGCGCGCGCAGGTCGCACATGACATTTTCGACGTCCAGCCAGGCGGCCTGGGGCAAAGCCGCTTTGAAGGCGGCCAATACCTCACCGCCCATGAGTCCGCGCCCGGCCAGGCCGATTCGCCGGACCGCAGCGGCATCGGCGACCGTCTCGGCCACAATTTCGGCCAGGCCCTGGATGGTCGAGTAGGGATAATCCTCGTCGGGGTGGGTAAATTCCCGCAGCACCCGCACGTCGGGAATCTGGCCGGCCAGCAGGGCATATTGGTCGCTCTCTGGGCCGCACAGCATCACCGGCTGGCCGGCCTGGGGCAGCAAAATGCAGACCGGCTCGAAATGGACCGGAAAATTGGCCAGCCAGCGGGCATGGGCCGGGCCAAACACCGCCCGGTCGTCCGCATAAGCGACCAGCAAATCCAGTCCCTGGCGGGCCATCATCGCCTGGACTTTGCCCCAGCGTTCGCGATATTCGGCAACAGGTATCGTTGGTTTTATGTCAATCATTTTTGTTGCACTCAGGTGACTGGCACTTTTCTCCTTTCAAGACGATTGAGAACAGCAAAACTTAGGATTAACCAAGTGCCAGTCACCTTTAGACTGAGTAGTTAGTTTGTTTAAAAAAATCCCCTAATCTCGACAAAATTACCCTGTTATAGCCCCACCATAAGGTTAGCTAAGACTCCCCCCCAATCGGCAGTGACATCTGGTTTTTCAACTCCTCCTCGCGCCGCTTGCGGGCCTGCAGATGCTGGATTTCCTCGGCGATGCTGTCCACGTTGCGGAAACGCCGGTAGACCGAGGCAAAACGGACGTAGGCCACGTCGTCAATGTTTTGCAGTTGGTCCATCACCATTTCGCCGATGTGCAGGCTGTCAATTTCACTTTTGCCCAAGGCATACAGTTGCGACTCGATTTCCTGGGCGGCCCGGTCAATGGCATAGCTGGAGACAGGCCGCTTGGAACAGGCAATGTGCATGCTCTTGACCAGTTTTTCCTTATCAAACTCCTCCCGCCGGCCATCGCGCTTAATGACCAGCATATTCATGGTCGCAATGCGCTCGTAAGTGGTAAAGCGTTGGTCGCACTGGTCGCACTCACGGCGGCGGCGGATGCCGTCGGTGACCTCCCGTGTATCAATAACCCGGATATGTTGGCTGGATGCACCGCAAAATGGACATTTCATGCTAAACCCTCTTCGTCGGTTAATTGACTTTACATAACAAAAGGCGACGCAGCAGTTAATTACCTGAGGTCACCTGGCGCGGGCAGGCGCAGCGAGGCGCCTGCTTTACTTTAATTTTTGACACACGGAATGATGGGAAATAAGGCCGTAACAGGTGAGCAGACCCGCAATCGGCAAGCTCAAGGCGGTGAGTGGATGTTGAATTAAACTTAACCGCTCCTCGATCATTTTTACTCTCAACTTAACATAAGAATGAATAATGCCACAATATCTAGTGGTACTATATCCTTCTGTACGATATGTTGTATGCCAAAGTAAGTTCAGTATACACCCTTTTTGCCATCTTGACAAGAGGATTTGTCAGCCTTAACCTTAAAATATCGTCCAACTTCGCCTATAAAAGCGATGTTGCTAAAATTGATTTGGCTCTCTATTGTGATGCTTTTGAAACTATGCTAGAATGAGAGCCATTAAAAGGACTCCGCGGAGCTTAATTTTTTATGATTTCACATGCCTACTCCACAGAATTGATGCATACCATCTCACGCCAGTTTAATGCTTCCCTTGATTTGAACGAGGTGATGGGTCGGGTTTTACAGCTTACCGTCAAGGCCACAGGGGCCATGCGGGGTAGTCTATTTTTGTTAGATGAGCAGGGCCACGTTACCCACTACATTCTGGCTCGGCCGGAGCAAGCGCCGGAAATATCGCAGCAAAACGTGGCCAGGGTCATGGCGGAGGGGTTGTCCGGGTGGGTCTACCGGCGCCAGCAGGAAGTCCTGGTGGGTGATACGAGTACTGATGAGCGCTGGATCCGGCTGAATAACGATACGGAGACAACCAATGCTGCCCTGGCTGTGCCCTTACTTTATCAAGATCGAGTTAATGGGGTGCTGGTATTGCACCACGAGCAAGCTCACTTTTTTGATGAATCCCACCTGGCGCTGGTAACCAGCATTGCCGGGCAGGCTGCCATAGCCGTGGAGAATGCCCGGCTGTTTACCCAAATAAAACACGAGCGCGAAAACCTGGAAGCACTGATCACCGGCATACCTATCCCGGTGCTGGTGGTAGACGCCCAGGAACGAATTATCTTCTCTAACAAGGCGGCCCGGCAGTTGTTCCTGCTGGCTCATGTTGGCGAACCTCTGCTGGCTGTCGAAGGCGGGGCCGCCATCAAAACAGCCCTGGATAAGACGCGCCAGAACCCGACTCAGCCTCATATCGAGATTCGCTGGCCCGACGAGCGTGTGTTCAGCATATCAACCAACGATACGCCCCGGCTGGGAACGGTTATCACTTTAAACGACATCACCGAGCTGAAAAAGCTGGATGAGATGAAAACGGTCTTTGTCGAGACCGTATCTCATGATCTCCGCAATCCTCTGGCCACTATTCACGGCTTTGCCACGCTTTTGCAGAGGGAGCAGTTATCGGAGCGAGGGCGCTCTAACCTGGCCGGCCTCATGCAGGGAGTGACCCAAATTCAATCCCTGATCCAAAACTTGCTCGACCTGGCCCGGATTGAAGCCAAGATGGATGAGCAGGTCGAATCCTGTGATCTGGTCGAAATCACCGGGGAGGTTCTGGCCAGTCTCGAGCTGCAACTGGCCGAGAAGGAAATGACGTTGACGGCTGATTTGCCGCCCGGCTTGCCCCCGGTCTCCGGCAATCCGCTGCGCCTATCGCAGGTGGTGGCTAATCTGGTCGGCAATGCGATCAAGTACACTCCGCGGGGTGGGCGCATTTTTGTTGGCGTCAACCGGGAAGAGGATGGCCGCATCCGGCTGCAAGTGTCGGACAATGGGCCGGGCATTCCAGCGGAGGACCAGGACCAGATTTTTGAAAAGTTTTACCGGGTCCCCACCATGGAAGACTCGGAGTGGATTGAGGGTACGGGCCTGGGGTTGTCCATTGTCAAGGCGGTTGTCGAAGGATATGGCGGTTCGGTGTGGGTTGAAAGCGAGCTTGGCGCCGGCAGCACCTTTATCTGTATTTTTCCGGCGCTGCCGGTTTCAGATGAGCAGCCTTAATGATTCGAGCGACGCCAGCCCAGGCTGCGCACTTCATCCTGACCAAAAACTACCTGGCTGCCGGCAAGGCGGCTGGTGTGGTCCCGTTTGTGGGGGAGTTGGTTGGCCTGCCTGCTGCTCCCTCGCCGGCCCCGTTTCTGGCTGCCTATAGCCGTCTGGCCAGTTTTACCCCAACCGATCTCCTGGCTGAACTCTATCAAAAACGCAGCCTGATCCAGAGCACCTTGATGCGCAGCGTCCCTTACATCGTGCCCGTTGAGCGTTTCGCGGCCCTGCACGCGGCTACCGCCCGCCAGCGCAACCAGGATTTCAACAGCGAGTTTCGGCTGTGGGGGCTTGATAACAGCGAGGTCGAGGCGTTGGAGCAGGCTATTTTGGCCAGTGGCGACTGGCCCGCCCCCGTTGAAGCGATTTCTGCCCGCTTGCCTCAATCTTTGCCGCGAGAAGTGAGCCAGACCAGCCGGGGCGGCCGGGTCAGTACGACCAGCAATGTGGCCCTAGTCTTGCGCTGGCTGGTGGCCAAAGGCGTACTGAGCGCCAGTCCAGCCGAGATAAAAGACGTGTCAGGTTTTGCAAACCTGACACGTCTCACCCAAGAACTGCTCTACGCCCCGCTTGCGGCCTGGTACCCTGAGCTTGACCTGTCCGCCGTCCCCAGCGAGGCTGAAGCGCAAGCAGCCCTGGCCCAGGCTTACCTGGCCGCCTTTGGCCCGGCCAGCGAGGCCGACATCAGTTTCTGGACCGGCTTTGGCAAAAGCGAAACGGCGCGAGCCGTCGGCGCATTGGCAGCCAAAACCACGCTCGTGCTGGTCGAAGGCATCCCCGGTATGCTGTTACTGCTCAAAGCACAGGCGGAGGCCTTCCAAACTACCCAGCCGCCAACTCAGCCTGTTATCAATATTCTCCCTGCCGACGACCCCTTTACAACCGCTCACCGGGCCAGCCGCAGCCGTTACTTCAGCGACCAAAAATTGCAGCGCCACATCTTCAGCAGCACGGGCGCAGCCGAACCGGCGATTGTTGTAAACGGCCAGATTGTGGGTACGTGGGCTTGGGCCGGCAGCCAGCTTACCTGGCGCTTACTGGTCGAGATTGACCCCGCCCTGCTCCCCCTCATTCAAATCGAAATCGAACGCGTCGGCGCTTTCATTCAGCCCGGTTTGGCGATCATACAACAGGAGTGAAAAAGTGCGCTTTTTCACTCCTGAATTTACGCGTTCTTAAGTAAAGCGCCAGCGGGTCGCGTTATCCGGGAATTTGCTCCAGGCGAAAGCCAGGCGCGGCCGCAGCACCCAAAACGGAATCCCATGCCGCATCTGGTACTTGGCCTCGTATGCATCGTCAATGCGCGTCACCGACGGGTCGGCCGGGTCGCTGATCCGGTCCACCGTGCCTTCCAGGATGACTACATCATCGCCGCTCTCCAGATGGACGGCGACCTGCGGGTGTGCCGCCAGGTTGCGCGACCAGCGTGTCTCCGGCCCCCCGCCGAAATAAAGCGTCCCCTCCACCCAAACGCCCCACACCGGCACCCCATGCGGCCGTCCGTTTGGGCGCACCGTGCCCACCCAGTAGTTCCGCGCTTGGGCCAGGCGCTCCTCCACATGACTCCACGGCAGTGTTCCTTCTACACTTTCCGGGATGCCGTAGCCCGGTACATAAGGCCGGCTCGCCTGCGGTTCTGGCTTACTTTGCACTGACATAATTCACCTCCGTGCTGGTTTTACCTTCTAACATTCAACCTGTCCATTCTATCCAACCATTCTTGACATCCTCTGTCATATTTTTATGATAGAATAGGGAAGAAGGGAAGGTTGGAAGAATGGGATATTTCCATCCTTCCCTTCTTCCAAAGGTGTCTCATTTACAGGAGTTACACGGTGGGTGCGCAAAACGCATGCTGAGTAGGCTGAACGCAGCGAATGCCGTATCGAAGCGGCGTTTTGCGCAGTTCGCAGCCTTCGATACGCCCTACTCCCTACGGTCGCAGGGCTACTCAGGATGCTCACCGCGTAACTCCTGTCATTTAGAGTCGGGGAAAGAAGAAGCCTATGCGTGCTGACCGTCTGCTCTCAATTTTACTGCTCCTGCAGGTCAATCAGCGGGTGACGGCGCGGGAGTTGGCCCAGCGGCTGGAGGTGTCGGAGCGAACCATTTATCGGGACATGGACGCTTTGAGCGGAGCCGGGATTCCGGTGCTGGCGGAGCGCGGTGCGAGCGGCGGCTGGATGCTGCTGGATGATTATCGTACCGATTTGACCGGCCTCAACCAGGCCGAGATTCAAGCCCTGTTTTTGACCAAGCCGGCCCAGCTTCTGTCCGACCTGGGCCTGGACAAAGCCGCCGATGCCGGCCTGATCAAATTGCTGGCCGCCCTGCCTGGCCGGCAGCGCCGTGACGCCGAATATGCTCGCCAGCGCATCCATGTGGATACCGCCGGCTGGCATCAGACCCGGGAAGATTTGTCGGCCTTGCCCGCCTTACAGGAGGCGGTGTGGCAGGAGTGCAAACTGCTGCTCACCTATCAACGGGGCGATGGAACCGGGGTGGAGCGCCGGGTTGATCCGCTGGGCCTCGTGGCAAAGGGCAGCGTTTGGTATCTGGTGGCAGCGGTAGAGGGCGAGGTGCGGACGTATCGCGTCTCGCGGGTGCAGGGTGCTAAGCTGACCGACCAACCGGCGCTCCGTCCGCCTGACTTTGATTTGGCGGCCTATTGGAGCCAATCGTCAGCCGACTTCATCGCCGGCCTGCCCCGCTACCCGGTGACAGTCCGCGTGGCTCCGGCGGTTCTGCCTGAGCTGGGGTACGCCAACCGGCTGGCCCGGATCGAGCAAATCGGCCAGCCGGAGGCCGATGGTTGGGTTCAAGTTTCGCTGCGCTTTGATGTCATGCTGGAAGCCTGCGCCTATGTCTTGGGCTTTGGCGACCAGATCGAGGTTTTGGAGCCGCCGGAATTACGGGAGAAGGTTATTGACTTGGCGGAGAGGGTGACAGCTTTTTATAGCCAGCGCAAAGCGTTGTCAGCCACCCGTCCGCAGCAGCAGCCAACCGATACCCGCTAATATGCCCATCGCCACCACTTGCTCGGTCCACTGCCAATTAAAAAAAGCGCCGCTAAACAGCGCCACACTGATGATCATCACGCTAAACCAGGTAATCGTTTGAATTTCGGGGGCGACAATACCCAGCGCGGTCATGTACTTAATGACCCCAAAGAAGACACTAATTCCTACGGCAAAACCCAGCACCGCTTTACCAACTTCGGCCCACTGCAGCCGGTCGCCCTGCCAGGCTTTGGCCGCGTGAATGGCTCCCTGCGCGTCGGCCAGGCCGGAGATAAGCGTCAGCACAATGATGAATAGGATGAATTTAATCTGTTCGAACGACACGACCGTTGCCCCCTGTGTGTATGCAATCCCTTACGCCCCTACGACCTCATGCGCCTGCGTTGTCTCCGAGCGTTCCGGCAGCAGCCCTTGCGGCCGGAACCGCAGCATGAGCAGCAGGATAATCCCAAAAATAATGTAGCGGACGTAATTAAACTCAAACTCATAACCCAGGGCGTTCAACCGGATCGCTGCAATCGCGGTCAGGCGGTCGAGCACCGTTACCACCAAAGCGCCGAGGAGTGCTCCCCGATTGTTACCCAGGCCGCCAAAGACAACCATGACCCAGATGTCCAGGGTTAAGACGATGACGTAATCATTGGTGCTGGCAAAGCCCAGGTTGGTGGCAAAGAGCACCCCAGCCACGGCAGCGATAGCCGAACCGATGAACATCACCTGGCCGCGGATGCGGGGGACGCGCTTACCCAGGCTGACCGCCACCCGATCGTTCTCACGGATGGCTTTGAGCAGGCGGCCGTAGGGGGAGCGGATCAATTTTTCACAGTAGAAGTAAACCAGGGCCATCAGCGCCAGCACCAGCAGGGCAAAGAGGGCCGCGGAGAGGGTCGAGTTTTCAATCCAGCCAAACGGCTGGCCCAACCCGGCCACGCCGTTGCTGGCGCAGATAATCGGCTCATAGCCGCGCACCACAATCCGCCCAATCTCGCCGCCGACCAGCAGCACCAGGGCTAAGTACCACTCTTCCTTCAACCGCAGGGCCGGGTACGAGGCCAGATAGCCCACCAGCCCGCCGATCACAGCCGCGATGACCAGGGTGATGATGAAGTTGAGCCAGCCAATCGCCGGGAGCGTGTCCATAATCTCCGAGCGCAGTTGCAGGGCGTTGGCCATTGTATTGCCGCAGGGGTAGATGGCATCCTGGCCGGCCAGGCGCGGCAGCAGGCGGGTATAGGTTAACCCGGCAGTGTAAGCGCCAATCGAAACGAACAGGGCCTGCCCAAAGTTGGGAATGCCGGCCACGCCATATTCCAGGTTCAGGCTTAAGGCCATCAGCGCCGAAATACCGAAAAACGTGGCCAGGGCGATGGCGGTGGCGAGAAGGTCAATGTTCATCGGCGTTCTACTTGGAACTGGGCGCGTTACCCAGTTCCCTTGAGATTTTACCCGTTCTCCGCAAGCTGCGAAAGCTCTCGGTTAGGCCGGTAAAACCCTGGGGCCGGAGCAGCAGCACCAGGATGATAATCACAAACGGAATAGCCGGTTTGAAGCTAAAATCGAGCCGAAACCAACTGTTGAGCAACTGCATCAATGTATTTTCGGCCAGCGCGACCACGTACGCGCCCAGCACCGTCCCGGTAAAACTGGTCATCCCACCCAGCACGGTCGCCGCAAAAACCGACAGAATGGCCAGCCAGCCCAACAGGGGATTGAGCGAAGTGTACAGGCCCCACAAGGCCCCGGCCACGCCTGCCAGCCCGCCGACCAGGATCCAGGTCAGATCATGCACCCGCTCGACCGGAATGCCCAGAACTTTGGCCAGAATCAGGTTATCGGCCAGGGCGCGCATCTGGCGGCCCAGGGTGGTGTAGTTGAGGATCAGGCTAAGGGCAATCATCAACAGGATGGCCGTTGGCACGGTCCAGGCAAAGAGGTTGGTCAGAATCAGGTTATGGCCCCGGTACAAGATTTGCAGGGGCACCTGAATTTTTTTATCAAACAGGTCATACCGGTCCGCCAAAACAAAGATGATGTAACGTAGAATCAACCCGACTGCAAACGAAGTCAGGATCATAGTGTAAGTGGAGGGGTTGACTTTAGCCATCGGGCGATAGACGGTCCGGTGGCAGGCCACGGCGACCAGCGCCGAAGCAACAAAAGCCAGCGCCATGATCAAGGGCAGACTGCCGGTCAACCACAGCGAAGCCACGAGGGCGACGTAACCGCCGATGGTAATCAATTCAGAATGGGCAAAGTTGGGCAGCCGGATGACGGCCAGAGTCAGCGTCAGGCCGAGCGCCATCAACGCATACATGCTGCCAACTTGCAGGGAGCGAATCAGGGAGTCAATCCATAGAGCGGTGGGCAAAATTACCTCGCAAAGGCGAAAGTGGCCGTATTATACACAATTGGCGAAGGCTCACAAGTGGCTGTCTCTCAAATGACGTTATGCTCCCGGATGAGCCGGTTTTGACTGAAGCGCTCGTAATCAAGCATGGAGACATTCAGGGTGGTGGCCCGGCCATCCAGAATGATTTCGGCCAGCAGCAAGCCGGAGATAGGGCCGTGCATAAAGCCATGCCCGGAGAACCCGGTGACCAGGTAATAGCCCGCCAGCCCCGATACCGGCCCATAAATAGGATGATGATCCGGCGTCATTTCATACAGCCCGGCCCAGTGGGCCAGCCGTCCTGCCCCGGCCAACAAAGGCAGGCGCTTGATCGCTGCTTCCAGGTGGACCAGCTCCCAGTCCTCGTCAACGCTCTCATCAAATCCGGGGGGTTCGTCAGGGTTGGACATGCCGGTCAGCAGGCCCTCACCCTCACGGTGAAAACCCAGGCCCTGGGCCAGGTCAATCACGACCGGAAAATTGGGAGGAATTTCGGGTAAAGGGGTCGTGGTCAGCAACTGCCGCCGGATGGGAGTTACCGGCAGAGGAACATTCACCATGCCGCTGACCACCGCCGACCACGGCCCGGCCGCGTTGACAACCACCTCGCAGGTGATGCGTCCCCGCGAAGTCTGCACCGCCGCCACCCGGCCCGCCTGCACTTCGATGCCGGTTACGGAGGTGTCGGTCAGCGCCTGCACGCCCAAGCGCCGTCCGGCCTGGATATAGCCGTTGACCACGCCATGCGGGTCGGCCAGACCCTCGCGGGCGTAAAAGGTGGCAACCAATACATCCTCGGCGGCCAATTGGGGCAGCCAGCGCCGTACCTCGTCGCCGCTGAGCCACTCGGTCAGCACGCCCAGCCGGTGCTGCAAGGCGACCGTCCGCCGCGCTTGCTCGATCTCGGCCTCACTGGTCAACAAAAACAGATAGCCGGGCCATTGCAAATGAAGCGCCTGCCCGGTTTCTTCTTCAAATCGCTCCAGCATTGGCAGGCTGAGCTGGGACAGGCGGATGTTAACTTCGGTGCTGAACTGGTAGCGAATGCCGCCCGCGCACTTGCCGGTCGCGCCGCTGCCAAAAACAGGGCTGCGCTCCAGCAGCACCACCTCGCGGCAGCCCCGTCGGGCCAGGTGATAAGCCGTGCTGGCGCCCATCACCCCGCCGCCAATGATCACAATTTGGGCTTGCTTGGGTAAATCTGACACGCTCCTTCGAACTCCAGCCTCAAATAAAAATAACCACAGATTTCACAGATTATCCAGATTTTTATTCTTTAACTGGCGTAACTCGCGCCACAGCATCTCCGGGTGGATAGGTAAGCTCGTCACGCGGACTCCTGTGGCCGCTTTGACCGCATTGGCCACCGCCGCAGCCCCGCCGATGATCGGCGGCTCGCCGACCCCGCGTGCCCCAAATGGGCCATAGGGTGAGGGATTTTCCACCAGGACGGTTTCCAAACTCGGCGTCGTGTCGGTCCGGGGCAAAGCGTAATCCAGCAGACTGCCGGTCAACAACTGCCCGGCCTCATCGTAGATCATCGCCTCGTACAGCCCGATGCCCAAGCCCTGGGCCATCCCGCCGTGCATCTGGCCCTGCACCAACAGCGGATTCAGGGCAAAGCCGACATCCTGCACCAGGACGTACTGCAGCGGCTGGACCTGGCCGGTCTCCGGGTCAACCCGCACCCTGACCAGATGGACTGACACCGCCGGGGCATTTTGCTCTACGGCCGCCTGTCCGGCCCCAACCAGTGGGCCCGGTCCGCCGCGCCTGAAACGGGCTATTTCGGCCAGCCTAGCGATAGAAACAGCCTTGTCCGGCACTCCCTTAACTTGGGCTTTGCCCGCTACCAGTTCGATGTCTTCCGGCGCGGCTTCAAAGTGATCTGCCGCCACTTGCAGCACTTTGGTCCTGACCTGCTGCGCGGCGATATTGACCGCTCCGGCACTGCTGTACGTCACCTGGCTGCCCGCGCTCATGGGGCCATAAGGACCGCCGGTCGTGTCGCCGTGAATAATCACCACCTCCTCCGGCTCGACTCCTAGAACTTCGGCCACGATCAGGACAAAACTGCTGTCGTTGCCGGTCACGTCCACGTGGCCCACCTCCAGGCTGACCGTGCCGTCCGAATCTACCCGGCACACGGCCTCGGCAGTGCCGACGACAGTGGCCCAGCCGCCAACGGCCAGACCATACCCTTCGTTAGGCCCGGCCTGGCGCTGCTGCCAGACGGGATGCGCCCGGAGCTGTTCCAGGCACTTCTTGAAACCAACCGACGGCCAGGGCTGCCCGGCTCCGGTCGGATCGCCCGTCTCGGCCACGTTCTTGAGCCGGAATTCCAGCGGATCGAGGCCGAGAGCGGCGGCCATGTCGTCCATGCTGCTTTCAAGCGCAAAGATCGTCTGCGGCGCGCCGGGAGCGCGGAAAGCGCCAATGGGCGGCTTGTGGGTATTGACTTCGCAGGTGTCAATTTTGATGTGAGGAAACTTATAGATGCCACCCAGCAGCGTGCCGATCACGCCGCCGTGGTTGAAGTTGAACAGGCCGTTGTCTACCCAGGCGCGAGCTTGCAGAGCTGTGACTGCGCCATCACGCCTGGCCCCGATTTTGAGTTCAATGATGATAGCCGGAGCGGGGGTGGTGGTCAAAAAATCGTCTGAGCGGGAGAGAACCAGGCACACCGGCCGCCCGACGGCCAAAGCCACCGCGGCTGTGAGCGGTTCCAGAATGCCGTACTTAGCTCCAAAGCTGCCGCCGATGGTCAGCGGCACGACATGCACCTGCCGGGGCGGCAGCGCCAGCAGGCGGGCCACCTCGTCGCGGACAATAAATTTGCCCTGGGTGCTGGTGTAGATCGTCAGGCCGGGGCCGGCCGGATCGGGGACGGCGACACAGGCATGGGGTTCCAGGTAGCCTTGGTGGACAAAGCTGGTCCGGTAGGTGCGCTCGATGATGATGTCGGAGGCGGCAAAACCGGCGGCAATATCGCCTCGTTGATAGTGGCTCTCTGCCGAGACGTTATTCGGCCGGGTGTCCTGCCCCTGGTCTTCGCGCTCGACGCTGGCGTGAATCTGGCTCAAATCTTCGTGGGTGGGCAAACCGTTGGGCCAGACCTGCGGTGAGCCGGCTTGCAGCGCCTCCTCCAGGCGCACCACAGCGGGCAGGGCTTCGTACTCAATCACGACCTGCTCGGCAGCATCGGCGGCCAGCTCCGCGGTTTCCGCGACCACTACCGCTACCGGCTGGCCGGCGAAGAGAACCTCCCCTTTGGCCAGGATGGCGCTGCTGCGCGAGGTCATCTTTTGGGCTTTGGTCGGCAAATCCTCGGCGGTGAGCACGGCGACGACTCCCGGAAGCGCTTCCGTAGCTGTTTTATCAATCGAGACAATTTGGGCGTGAGCATAGGGGCTGAAAATCAGCCGCCCGTGCAGCATACCCGGCACGGTGAGATCGGCCACGTAGCGAGCCGAGCCGGTCACTTTCTCCCGCCCTTCAATCAGCGGGCGGCCCTGGCCGAGATACTTGAAGGGTTGGGTCATGATTTCCTGCTTTCTTGGTCATTAATATCGCATCCTGAGTAGGCCGGAGCAAAGCGAAGGCCGTATCGAAGGATGCGATTTATCTCTCACCTCAACGCGGTTTCCGCTTGGTCTCGGTCGCCGCTTCATCAATTGAACCATCATCGTTGAAAACGACGCCGTACTCCACCTGGGCCGCCTCCCGGCTGACCAGCCCCTCGGCCACGTCAAGCGCAACCTGCTTGACCTCGCGGAGCAGCGGGTCGCCAAAGCCGCCGCCGCCGGGCAGGTCGAGCCGCAGCCGGGTGTGGGCAGCAATGAACTGTTTGCCCTTGGCCTTGATCGGCTCGCCGTTCGACAGGCTGGCCTTGAACGTGCTGCCTGGCCGTCCGCCGGCTCGACCCCGGGCCGGGTTCTGGGTTCGATCCCACATGGCAAAGACGGCAAAGGGCGCACCGTCGGCGGTGCTGACCTCGACGCTCTGCCCCAGGCCGCCGCGCTGTTGGCCCGGCCCGCCGGAATCGGGGCGGAGTTCCTTTTGCCAGACGATAATGGGCGCGGCATTTTCGGCAATTTCAACCGGCAGTGACTTGATGCCGCTGGGGAAGGCCGTGGCCGACAAGCCGTCTTTGTCCGGCCTGGCCCCGGCCCCGGCGCTGTTGAAAAGCAGGATTTCAAACGGCCTGGCCTGCTCTTTGTCCCAGCCAAACATGTCGGCCGCTTCAGGGCCGCCCCGCAGTTGGATACCCCAAACGGAAGATGATTCTGCCGGAATCCGGTTGGGCACGGCCTGGGCCAGGCAGCCCAGCACCAGGTCAGGCAGAAAGAGGCCGGTGATGTGCCGGGCGGCGACCGGCGCGGGCCGCCGCACATTCAGAATAGATCCTTCCGGCGCGGCTACCACAATCGGCGCGAGAGAGCCGGTATTGTTAGGGACATACGGGCAAACGGCCACTCGCACCCCAAAGGCGGTGTAGGCCTTGGTGTAATTCAAGACCAGGTTAATGCCGTAGGGACTGGCAGCGGAACTGCCGCTGTAATCCACCAGAATTCGCTGGTCTTCGATGGTGAGAGTGGCGGCCAGTTCCACCGGCGCGTCGTACCCATCCAGCGTCAGCGTGTGGTGATACGTGCCCGGCGTGAGTTGGCGAATCGCCTCGATCATGGCTGCCTGGGAGCGGGTGATGATGAAATCGGCCAGCATGTCAAAGCTGACCTTGGGGAACTGGTCAAGCATGTGGGCCAGGCTGCGAGCGCCGACTTCGTTGGAGGTGATATAGGATAAGATGTCCCCCCCGACGGCATAAGGCTGGCGCACGTTGGCCCGGATGATCTCCAGGAGGTCCTCATTGAGCTGGCCGGCCCGGGCCAGGTACATCATCGGGATAAACAGACCCTCCTCGAAGACAGAACGGCCATCCGGCCCCTGGCCCCGCCCGCCGATATCTACCTGGTGGCAGGTGCAGGCAAAGAGCGCTACCAGGTGTCCCCGGTAAAAAGCGGGCGAAACGACGGTGACATCGTGCAGATGGCCGGAAGCGATCCAGGGATCGTTGGTGATGAAGTGATCGCCGGGATGCATCGTTTCGACCGGAAACCGGGCCACAAAATGCTTGACGGCCTCGGCCATCGAGTTGACGTGGCCCGGTGTGCCGGTCACGGCCTGGGCGACCATGCGGCCCTGCGGGTCGAAGACCCCGGCGGATAGATCGCCCGCCTCGCTGACAACCTCACTAAAGGCCGTCCGCATGAGCGATTTGGCCTGCTCTTCGACCACCCCAATCAGGCGCGTCCACATCACCTGCAGCCGAATTTCGTTGAGACCAGTCGGGCCTGTTGTTGGCATGATTTTCCTCAAAGACAGCATCCTGAGTGATTTGAGCCTGTCCTGAGCTTGTCGAAGGGCGAAGTGAAAATCGTATCGAAGGATGCGGCAATTTTCGTAAACTCGCACCCTTCGATACAGCCTTCACTTTGTTCCGGCTTACTCTGGATGCGAGTTTGGAGATGTCAAAACAGTAGCTTCCAAGACAATATACCCCAACCCATTCACCGACGCTCGCCAGCCGGGGGGAACGACCGTCGTCGTTTCCGCCTCGACAATTAGCGCCGGGCCGGACATCGCCGCACCGAGGGGCAGGTCGCTGCGGGGGTAAACGCTGGCAGCCAGCGCTGCCCCCTGCTCGAAGTCGAACAGGAGTTTGGTGGTAGCAGACTTGATCTCGGTGAGCGGCTGAGTCTCAGACAGCCGTTCGATTGCCGGAGGCAGGGTGCTGACTGCGACCGACCAGCTCATGACCTCAATTTCAAGGTTAGGTATTATCCGCCCGAACTGCTCAAGGTAGGCGGTATCGTAGGCTGCGCGTAATTTTTCGGCATCGCCCGATTGGAGGAGGCCGGGCGGGAGAGGCACACTGATTTCGTGCCGCTGGCCGACGTAGCGCATGTAGGCCAGTCGCTTGATCTGGACCTCTTGGTTGGGCGCGCCTCGAGCCACAAAAGTCCGCGCCTCCGTGGTCATTTCATCAAGCACAGTATTGATGAGGGCGACGTCGAGCGAACCGAGGCGCTGGTAGCGGCTGCGCACCAGCTCGAAGGCGACGGGCGCGCGCAGAAAGCCGATGGCGGAGCCAACTCCAGCCCCGCTGGGAATGACAATCCGCTGCAGGCCAAGCTTTCGGGCCAGGCGGGCTGCGTGGAGTGGGGCCGACCCGCCAAAGGCGATCAGCGTTCGCCCGGCCAGGCTCTGGCCCTGCTCGGCGGCATGCTCGCGGGCCGCATTGGCCATGTTCTCGTCCACTACCTCGACGATGCCCTGGGCGGCGATGGGCCGGGGCAGACCCAGAGGTTGAGCCACATCCCGGTCAACGGCGGCTTCGGCGGCAGCCGGGTCAAGGGACAAAGTACCCCCGGCAAAGGCAGCCGGGTCTATACGCCCCAGCAGCAGGTTGGCGTCGGTGACGGTGGCCCGGCTGCCGCTGCGACCGTAGCAGGCGGGGCCGGGTTCGGAACCGGCGCTGTCCGGCCCGACGCTAATGAGGCCCAGCAGGTTGACCTGGCAGAGCGATCCACCGCCCGCGCCAATCTCGACCATCTCGATGACCGGGATGCGCACCGGCAGGCCGCTGCCGCGTTTGAAGCGGTACATCCGAGCGACCTCAAACTCTCGCGCGGTCCGTGGTCTGGCTTCGTTAAGCAGGCAC
Source organism: Anaerolineales bacterium (assembly GCA_015075185.1). Classification (GTDB taxonomy): domain Bacteria; phylum Chloroflexota; class Anaerolineae; order 4572-78; family J111; genus DSQQ01. Next base: position 1,655,583 of record JABTUW010000002.1, read on the forward strand.
AGTTTGGCCGTGGTCCCGCCCATATCGTAAGAGATGACGCTCTCCAGACCGCACTGCTGGGCCACATGACCGGCCAGGACAGCCCCGCCCGCGGGGCCGGACTCGATCAGCCGGACGGGAAAACGGCTGGCCGTCTCCAGATCGGTCAGGCTGCCGTTGGATAAAAAGGCGAAGACGGGGCAGGCGAAGCTGCTTTCGCGTAATAATATTTCTAAATTTTGGAGATAACGCGCCACTCTCGGCTGGACGTAAGCGTTGGCGCAGGTGGTCGAAAAGCGGTCGTACTCGCGGATTTCCGGCGACACTTCGCAGGACAGGCTGATAGATAATTCCGGCAGCGCTGCCGCCAAAAGTTCGCGGACGCGCTGCTCGTGGGCCGGGTTGGCGAAGGAATGTAAAAAGGCCACGGCCACACTTTCGATGGCCTGCTCGGCCAGGGCAGGGATGACGGCGGCCACGGCGGCCTCGTCCAGGGGAATCAGGACCTCTCCCTGGGCGTTGACTCGCTCCGGGACGGCGAAGCGCAGCCGCCGGGGGACCAGCGGCTCCGGCTTTTCCAGGTAGAGATCGTACTGCTCAAAGCGGCTTTCCGTGCCGAGGTGCAGCACATCGCGGAAGCCCTGGGTAGTAATCAGCGCCGTCCGTGCGCCCTTGCGCTCGATCAGGGCGTTGGTCGCCAGGGTTGTGCCGTGGATGATGGCCGACAGGTCAGTTGGGGCCAGATTGGCTGCGGTCATGGCCTGCCGGATGGCAGTCAGCACGCCCGCTTCGGGGGCGCTGGGGGTGGTCAGTACTTTGGCGATGAAGCGCCCGCTCGGCCCTTCCAGGGCCACGTCGGTAAACGTGCCGCCGATATCCACGCCGAGGCGCCAGGGGGTGGGATTTCTAGTATGGTTGTTTGGCCTCGTAACAACCATCCCTAGATTTCCCAATCTTCTACCTGCAATCCATCAACTCGCTCAAATTCACTGGTGTTATGGGTGACAAGGGTAAGATTATTGGCTACGGCAATAGCTGTAATCAATAAATCGTTTGGGCCAATGGGTGTACCTGATCTCTCCAATCGTGTCCGCAATTGAGCATAGACTTCTGCTGTCTGGTCGTTAAAGGGAAGGGAAATAAAATGGTTCACAAAGCGTCGCTGCTTGGTCAAGTTTTCTGCCGGGTTCGCGCTTTTTATAGCCCCATAGAACAATTCTGCTTTGACAACCGAACACATCACAATATCCTGTGGCACTAAAGTTTCCAGGTGTTGTCGTATTGTTTCAGATCGCCCATTCAGATATTTGATACAGGTATTGGTGTCAAGCAGATAAGTCATCTGACAGCCTCACGAACTTCAAATTGACCCTGATCCCCTCGTTCGATAGGAGCATCGGCTAAGCAGCCGTACGTCTCTTCTATGAAATCATGCCAATCCACATCGTTATCCTTTGGACTACTGATTTCTTCGCCGGTTAAAGGAGACGACAAGGCTTTGACAATCTTATATAATACCTCTAAATTTTTCTCCTCGACTCGGTCCACTTCGGCTTTGATTAATTCTTTGGTAACCATTGACTCACCTCCGGCACATAAATCTCTCTTCTGAAGCAGCTAATTATGTGCTACTATAATACTCTACTTTTTCATAATTGCATATTGAACAAAAATTTGGAGTACTTACCATGCGAACTTACATTAACACTTTGCTAGAATCCGGCGAAATGCGCATCGTCGAGCGGGAGGTGGACGGCCGTTTTGAACTGGCCGCGGTCACTGCTCGCTCCCAGCGGGAGAGCGAGCGGCCCATTCTCTTCAGGAAGGTCAGGGGATCGGCACTGCCGGTGGTGAGCAATATATTCGGCAGCCGGCGGCGCTTGTGCGACCTGATCGGGGCGAAGGATGGTTCCTTTTGCCGCCGCTGGACGGAGTTGATGCGGCAGGTGGGTCAAGACCTGCCAGGGTTTTCAAACCTGGCGGGTCTTGCTGACTTTGAGGACCTCAAACTCAGCGACCTGCCGCAGATTACCTACCATGAAAAGGATGCCGGCCCATATATTACCGCCGGGATTTTCCTGGCCAAAGAGCCGGAAACCGGTGTGCTTAACCTCTCCTTTCACCGCTGCATGTACGTCAGCGATGCGGAACTGCGGGTGCGGCTGGGCACGTCGCACCACCTGACCCGCTACCAGGCCAAGGCCGAGGGGGCCAGCGAGGCCCTGGAGGCGGCCATCCTGCTCGGCCCGCCGCCCGAATTTGTGCTGGCTGCCGCCGCACCGATCCCCTACGACGAGAGCGAGCTGGGAGTTGTCGGCCGGCTGGCGGGAGCGCCCATCCCGATGCGGCGCTGCCGCCACCTTGACCTGGAAGTGCCCGCCGAAACCGAAATTGTCATCGAAGGGCGTTTTCTGCCTAATGTGCGCCGGCCTGAAGCGCCGTTTGGCGAGTTCCTGGGCTTTTACGTGCCGCAGGGGAACAATCACGTCTTTGAAGTACTCGGCGTGACCTGCCGGCGCGGGGCCACCTACCACGCCCTGGTCTGCGGCTCGCCCGAAGATTTGCGCCTGCTGGAACTGGCCTTTGCCACACAGGTCTACCAGCATCTCCACGCCATCCTGCCCGGTATTATTGACGTCTCCTGCATACCCAACATTATGAACATCGTGGTCAAAATTGAGCAGCAGTACGAAGGCCACGCCCGGCAGGTGCTGTTATCGGCCTTGGGGGTCAACCACGATTTTGGCAAAAGTTGTATGGTCGTGGATGAGGACGTGGACATCAACGACTTGAATGATGTTTACTGGGCCTTTCTCACGCGAGGCCGGGCCGATACCCGCGTCTTTACCATCCCCGATGTGCCGGGCTTCTACCGTGACCCGCACAAGGATCATTGGGGCCGCCTGGCGATTGATGCGACCGTGCCCTTTGGCCGGAAAGATGACTTTGTACGCAAATCGATTCCTGGGGCAGACCGGCTGGACCTGCGCGATTACTTTGTCTGACCCTGGCAGCCGGTCAGGGCTGCCGGGTAACTTGCCTAAGCGTCACGACTATAGTAGACTATGCCGCCATCACCCCTGGTGAAAAATAAATATATTTTTATTAAAGGAGAGAGGCAATGAAAAGGAAGCTCTGGTTCTCTATTGGCTTGGTCCTGATTGTTTTGGGTGCGGGGGCTTATCAGGCAGAGCCAATGCCGGCGGTCGAGCAGACCCAGGCGGCCGCGCTGCAAACTACCCCTGAGGCGGCAGGGGATGTGGAAGAAGTTACCCTGGGCGTCGTCTTGCCCTTTACCGGCTCGTTGGGCGAGTATGGGGTCGCCTTTGGCGAGGGGGTCGAACTGGCGGTCGAGCAAATGAATGCGCAGTTAGAAGCGGCCGGCCGGCCCATACGTTTTGTCATCGCCAGCGCCGATACCGAGGGTACGCCCGATGGTGCGGCCAAGGCCATCCAGACAGTCGTACAGACCAGCGGCGCGCAGGTGGTGGTCGGCCCACTGGCGACGACGGAAGTTTTAGGGGCCAAGCAGTTTGCCGACAGTAACAAAATCACCATTATTGCCCCGGCCTCCAGCGGCTTGGCCGGCGCGATTCCCAATGATTATATCTTCCGGGTGATGCAGCCGCCCGATACCTTCCAATCGCAGGCGTTTGAGGGTGTGGCGATTGCCCGAGGGTATGAGAATGTTGTGATTCTGCACATGGACGATCCTTTTGGCAACGGCATGGCCGAAAGCTTCACCCAGCGTTTCCAGGAAGCGGGGGGTAGTGAAGTGGTGGCGGTCAAATATGCGCCGGAACCCACCGATCTATCCAGCGAAGTGACCAGGGTCAGCAGCGAGATAGCTACTCTCTCCGGCGCCGGAAATACCGCTTTCCTGTGCATCTGCTTTCTGGGCGACGCCCAGAAGGTGCTGCAGCAGGCGGTGGTTGACCCGATACTGGGCACCGTGGATTGGCTGGGCGCGGAGAACCTGCGCTCGCCCGAAATCCTGGCCGACCCGGCTCAGGCAGAATTCCTGGCCTCGGTCAACTTTACCTCTGTGTCGGCTTCGAGCCTGAGCAACCCCAACACCCAGCCGTTTATTGACGCCTACAGCGCCAAGTTTGGCAAAGAACCCGGTCCCTTCACCAACTATGCCTACGATGCGGCCAACATTGCCATGCTCTCGATTGCCTTTGCCGGTAACAACGGCGAAGCCGTCCAAAAGATTGTGCCGTTCATTGCCAGCCATTATATCGGCACCCAGGTGCAAACCTATCTTGACGAGAACGGGGATCAGGCTATCGCCGTTCTGACTGTCTACCAGGTGAATGAGGATGGCTCGGACTTTATGGAAGTCGGCACGTACGATGGCTCGACCGGCGAGACGACACTGAATGATCAGGCTTCAATTCAGTAACTGAAATGTGGTAACACAGTAGGAGTGCGGACATCAGTCCGCACTCCTTTTTATTTCAGGAGTTTACTTTGGGCTCCTGATTTAACTTTGTTTGAGAATAAGCGGCAAGAAAACGCGGCTCAGCCCGCCAACACGATTGCCGTCGCTGTCAAACAAGGGCAGCCTGACCATAAAGGTGGGGGTATTGGAGCCAGGTTGGAGAAGTTGAGCGGTGCAAATGACCTGGGAATGTCCTTGGACCAGGACACGGCCAGCGCCTTGCTCGATGGCTGCGGTGCCCAAGGGCACTTCCCCCCCAAAAAAGGTGGAGTCCGTTGAATAAGTACCAGTCTCGCTGGTCGCCAAGATGTCGGTGTAAGGGGTAAAACCTGTGATACCTCCACCAGGAAGGAAGAATTGTATCCCAATCGTAGTGGGGGTAGAACCAAAATTGGTGCAAAGCACGGAGGTGGCGACCTTACTATTGTTAGCCACACCGGTGAACATGTACAGCACTGAAAAGCCTGCCGGAGGCGGGTCGGCCAGGCCCATCTCCTCAATATCGCCGCCTGTCTCTTCCTCGCTCGGTTCTGCCGTTGGCTCTTGAGCATAGGCAAGCGCGAGCGTCAGGATTAACCCCAAGCTGAGGGCCAGGGTTAGCGTGAAAAATAACTTCTTTTTCATGAGTTTAATCTCTCCTTTCGCTAAATACCTCTGAGATACCTTTATTGTACCACCGATTATACGCTTGGTCTATAGGGTTTATCTGTAAGCAGGAGAAATCAATAGTGGGTGACTACCTTTGTGCCAACCGGGGCCCAACCGAAAAGCCACTGCGCATCCGGCGTGGGCAGGTTGACACAGCCGTGGCTCATTGGCCGGCCGAAGTTGTTGTGCCAGTAGGTCCCGTGCAGCCCGTAATTGCCGTGAAAGTACATGACGTAAGGCACACTGGACAAAAAGTAAGCTTCATCGCCGGCGCCGCCCGACATATCGGCGGACTCGTACTTGACGTAAATGGAAAAGGTACCGGCAATGGTCGGGTATTGCCAGATGCCGGTCGAGACCCGGGTGTGAAAAACAGGCCGCTGGCCTTCATAGGCCACCAGAGTTTGTGAGGTCAGGTTGACGTCAATCCATTTTTGGTGGGCCGGGTTTGGTCTCGAGGGCCAGGCGGGGTATGGATCAGCCAGCGCCGGACCGTAAAATGTGGGCTGCTGTGCCGGGTAGGGTCTCCAGACCGGGGGGGCCGCCTTGACCTCGTCCCAGCGAGGTAGCGCAGGCACCGCGGGCCGGTACAAGAGTGACTCAGATACCGGAGCCAGCGCTTGCCCTGGAATCATTAATTCCTGCCCCGCATAAATAGAGGCACCAAAACCGGACAGTCTATTGGCGGCTTGTAAGTCGGCGACGGGAATGCTGTAACGGCCGGCAATCCTGTAAAGTGTATCACCCGGCTGGACAATGTAACGGCCCGTCCCAAAGGAGGAAGACGGCGGTGGGGTAAAACTGACAAAACGCGGGTCAATGGCTTGATGAGGAGCGGCTCTGGCAAAGGCGGCCGGCTCAAGGAAGGGACCAGTGGTGGGGATAACCAACTGCTGGCCGGCGTAAACAAACAAGTTGCCGTTTAGACCATTAGCGGCGGCCAGATCGTCCACGCTGAGGCCGTAACGAGAGGCAATCGTGAACAGGGTGTCGCCGGGTTGAACGATGTAGGTTTCTCCGCTGGCATACGCCGGCTGGCTGCTAAATCCCAGCAGAATCAGGCTGGCAATACCGATAACGATGAGCAGGTGTTTCACGTATCCCCTCCTTATAATAACATGACTTGTCATAAGGTTATTATCTTTATGTAAAATTGTCAAGTGATTATTTTATTATTAAAGAACTGGCTTAACTTGACGGGGGGAATAGGTTGTGATACCGTCTTGTTTGCTCTCTTTCATGTCGAAGGGAGCATCAGGCAGGAAAAATTGATTGGGTAGATTCATGGACACGATTATTTCGTTTTTAGAGTCAGCGCAAGCTGATTTTTTAACCGATCTGGCGGCGCTGGTTAACCTTGACTGCGGCACCGAAAACAAGGCCGGCGTGGATCGGGTCGGCCTGTGGATTCGCGACCGCTGCCTGGCCTGGGGATGGGAGGTGCAGCATTTCCCGCTAACCGACTACGGCGACTGCTGGCTGGCCCGGCTGCGCGGGCGGGGCATAGGCCGGGTCATGTTGATGGGTCACCTGGACACGGTTTATCCCGACGGCACGGCGGCCAGCCGGCCCATGCACTTTGCCGGGCCTCATATCATGGGGCCGGGTGTCTGCGATATGAAAGGCGGCGTGCTGGCCGGTATGTATGCGTTGCGAGCGTTGCAAACCGCCCGGTTCGCTGACTTCGCCGAGTTGGCTTTCTTTTTCAACAGCGAAGAAGAGCTGGGTTCGCCGGTTTCGCGGTCCCTGTACACGCCGGTCGCCCAGCCGATGGACGCCGTGCTGGTGTTGGAGTCGGCCCGCATGAACGGCGATATTGTCAGCGCGCGCAAAGGGGCAGGAGTCTACACCGTGCGGGTCAAAGGCAAAGCGGCCCATGCCGGGGTAGAGCCGGAGAAAGGAGCCAACGCGATCCTGGAAATGGCTTACCAGGCCATTGCTTTTCAAGAGTTGAACGGCGTCGCTCCCGGAGTGACCGTCAATGTCGGGGTGATGAGTGGGGGGACGGCCCACAATGTTGTCCCGGAGGCCGCCGAGTTGGAGGTTGATGTTCGGGCGGTTGATCTCGCCGGAGTCGCGGCCATCCGGCATGCTGTAGCTAATTTAAGTGGCCCGACGACTGTGCCGGGAACACAGGTGCAAATCCAGGGAGGATTTAGTTATTTCCCGATGGCTAAAACCCGGGCGACGGCCTTTTTAGTTGAGCTGGCCCAGCAGGCCACCCAGGAATTGGGCTTTACGGTCAACGATGCGGCGACCGGCGGCGCGTCCGACGCTAACCAGATTGCGGCTTTGGGAGTGCCCGTGCTCGACGGCCTGGGACCGGTTGGCGGTCTCGATCACGGCCCGGATGAGTATATCGAGCAGGCCAGCATTGTGCCGCGCACGGCGCTCCTGGTCGGGCTGATCCGGCGTATCCTGGCCCATCGTGAGGATTTGACCCGCTTGCGTAATTCTTAGGCTCAGACTAAAGGTGACTGGCGCTTGGTTAGCTTAGAGAAAAGTGCCAGTCACCTGAGTAGTAACGAGATGACAGCCGGTCAAGACACTGTCTCTGACTGGGTAGAGGTGACCGGGCGGGGTTTAAAGAGGGGGGGCAGGCGCAGTTCCATGCCGCCCAGCAAGCCCTGGCGGCGGAAAATCATAATCAGGATAATGGCAATCGCCACCACAATCTGGCTGAGACCGTAAAGCGGGTTGCCGCCAATGGCTAATTGAGTTTCGACTCTGCGCAGCAATTCCGGCACCAGTGTCATTAAAATTGCCCCGATAACCGAGCCGCTAATGCTGCCCATCCCGCCAACAACCAGCATCACCACCACGTTAAAAGTAATGAGAAACGAGAAAGAGCTGGGAGTAATGGCGGTAATCTGGTGCGCCCAGAGCGAACCCGCGGCCCCGGCAAAAAAGGCGCTGACGGCAAAAGCCAGCAAGCGGGTGCGAAATACCTGCACCCCGCGCGTCGAAGCGACCAGTTCATCCTCACGAATAGCTAACATAGCCCGGCCATAGGGCGAATTGACCAGCCGCCAGACCACGTAAATAGTGAGCAAGGCCCAGCCGTAAGCCCACCAGATGTTGGTCAGCGCCGGAATACCGTTAATGCCTCTGGCCCCTCGGGTGATGCTCTGCCAGTTATTGGCGACAACCCGGACCATGACCATTAAACCCAGGGTAGCCACAGCCAGGTAATGCCCCCGCAAGCGCAGCACCGGGATGCCCACCAGGATAGCAACGCCAACCGCCAGCAGGCCGCCAATCACCGTCGCCACGGGAAAGGGCAGGCTGAGGGCGTTGAGCCAGTCCGGCAAGCCGGTGATGCCGGATTTGTACTGTTCCGGTAGGGTCAGCAGGGCGGCGCTGTAAGCGCCCATGGCCATAAACGCGGCGTGGCCCAGCGAGAAGTCGCCGGTAAAGCCGTTGGTCAGGTTAAGGCTGACGGTGAGCATAATATTGATGCCCATCACTGCCAGAATCCGCAGGTAGTAGTCGTTTAGGGTAAATTGGGCCAGCGCCAGCAAAGCCAGCAAGGCCAGGAGGTAGACCAGGCGGTTGAGCATATCAGGCTCTCTCTTCCGTTGAAACGCCGAGGATGCCGTGGGGCCGGATCAACAGCACAATCAGCAGCAGGGCAAAGACAAAGGCGTCGCGGTAGCCGGAAAAGGCCGGCGGCAGAAACCCGACAAAGAAAATCTCGGCGAAACCGAGCAGAAAGCCGCCCAGCAGCGCCCCCGGAATCGTGCCGATGCCGCCAATCACCGCCGCCACAAAGGCCTTGAGACCGGGCAAAAAGCCCATAAAAGGCTCGACGGTGTTATACTGGGCCGCCCAGAGAAAGCCGGCCACTCCGGCCAGGGCAGAACCCAGGAGAAAGGCGGTGGCAATGACTTGATTAATATTGATGCCCATCAGGTGGGCCGCCCGTAGATTTTCGGCGGCGGCGCGCATGGCAATACCCAGGCGGGTGCGGCGCACAAACAGGTTCAAGCCGACCATCAACAGGATGGTCAGGGAGATGGTCAGCACATCCAGCGTGGAGAAGCTGACGCCGTTGACGTCGTAGACCTGCTTGATCCCCGCCGGCAGCCGGAATGAGCGCGGCTGGGCGGTCAGGACCATGACCGTACCATTTTGAATGAGGGTGCTAATGCCGAGCGAGGTAATGAGCATGGCCACTTCGGGCGCGCCGCGCAGGGGGCGATAGGCGACCCGCTCGACCAGTACTCCTACTAGGCCGATGATGAGCATGGGCAGCAGTACTGCCACGCCCAGGGGCAGAAAGCTGTTGGCTACCAGGGCCAGGGCCAGGTAAGCCCCCCACATCATTAAGTCACCGTGGGCAAAGTTAATCAGCCGCAAAATGCCGTAGACCATCGTCAGGCCGATGGCCACCAGGGCGTAAATACTGCCCAGATTCAGACCATTAATAAACTGCTGTACAAAATAAGAGATTGGATACATAGCACACGCAGCCAGATGGGTTTCTATCTACTATCTACCAGCTTCTATCCTCTATCTTCCACTACCCGCCCAGATAAGCGGCCTGCACCTGTGGATTGTGGGCCAGTTCGGCGGCAGGGCCGGTGAGGCGCACCTGGCCCGTTTCCAGTACGTAGGCCCGATCGGCGATGCGCAGCGCCTGGAAGGCGTTTTGCTCAACCAGGAGAATGGTGACATTCTGCCGCCGTAGCTCCTGGATGATTTCGAAAATGCGTTCAACCAGAATGGGCGCTAACCCCAACGAAGGTTCATCCAGCAGCAGCATGCGTGGTCGGCTCATCAGGGCGCGGCCAATCGCCAGCATTTGCTGCTCGCCGCCGCTGAGGGTGCCGGCGGATTGCCCCCGACGCTCAAACAAGACCGGAAAGAGCTGGTGAACACGAGCCAGGTCTTGCTGAATCTCGGCTCGATTGCGGCGATTGTACGCGCCCAAAACCAGATTCTCGGCCACGCTCAACCGGCCAAAAATGAGCCGGCCTTCCGGGCAGTGGGAAATGCCCCAGCCGACAATTTGGTGCGGCGCGGCCCGGCTCAGGTCGTGTCCCTCGAACAGTACCCGGCCCGCACGAGGCCGCAAGACGCCGGAAATGGTCAAGAGGGCGGTGCTTTTGCCCGCGCCGTTGCTGCCGACAATCGTGACCAGTTCGCCGGCCTCGACGCGCAAACTGACCCCGCGCAGGGCCTGGATATTGCCATAAGAGACGTGCAGATCGTCAATTTCAAGCATAGTCGGCGCTGCTGGCTGCGTGTCCCAGATAAGCTTCGATCACAGCCGGGTTTTGCCGGATCGCCGCTGGATCACCCTCGGCGATGACCTCACCGTAATTGAGAGCTTGGATGCGGCGACAAACGTCCATCACCACCTGCATATTGTGTTCGATGAGAATAATGGTCAGCTCAAGCTGTTGGTGGATACGTTTGATCAGAGCCATAAACTCCTCGGTTTCGTTGGGGTTCATGCCGCCCACCGGCTCGTCGAGCAACAGTAGACGGGGCGACAGGGCCAGGGCGCAGGCCAACTCCAGGCGGCGCTGTTGGCCGAAGGAGAGCGTTTCGGCCCGGGCGTCGTTAACCTCGTCCAGATTCAGCCAGGCGAGTAATTCACGGGCCTGTTGGGTCAAATCACGCTCGCTGGCCGTGAAGTTCGGCCAGCTCAAAAAGACTTGCCATAACTGGGTCTGCTGGCCCGTTTGCAGCGCAACCTTGAGATTTTCCAGCACTGATAAAGGTTTGAAGAGACGCAATTTTTGAAAGGTGCGGGCGATGCCCAGACGAGCAATGCGTTCCGGCCTGGCCTGGGTAATATCAACACCGGCGAGATCAATGCGCCCGGAAGTCGGCCTGACCACGCCGGTGAGCAGGTTGAAAAGGGTCGTTTTACCCGCGCCGTTCGGCCCGATAATTCCCAAAAATTCGCCCTGGGCCAGCTTGAGGTCGTAATCACAAACAGCCTGCAATCCGCGAAAGGATTTATTTAATTTCTCAACCTGTAAAAGATAGGACGGCTCTGCGGAAGACATGCTTGGCCTTAATCGGCAACTGGACTGGCAACGAATGAACCCATTTAGAAGGCCAGATTATACCAGAAAGCAAAGAGACCTGTCAAAGCGACATAATTTATGGGTAAGATTCTGCAGTTGGAAGTCTCTTGACAAGCTTAATAGAAATCACTATACTTTGGGGCGCTCACCTTGTCCTCCCGACTTGCACAAACCGATTGCTCTCAAATCAAACATCACCGGCATTAAGTCGGGATTCTGTCTCATTAGAGACCCAAAGACTTCGGACTTCCACAATTTCGTTGCAGTAGTGTCGTTTTACTCAAAAGGACTTAACACAGGCAATGATTTTTGGCAAACGCCGGAGTCTTTGTTTTTGAGCCTTTCAAAGAAAGGAGAGGGCTTGATCGAAAAGTGATTCTAAAATTCAGTTTATCACCCAACTAATCCGAACGAAGATGGAGGAAAGATAGAAATGTTAATCAAAAATGCTCGCTTGTTGGTTTCCCTGTTTTTAATCGTGCTCATGATCTCGGCCTGCGCTCCGGCGGCGACACCCGCGCCAACGGAAGCTCCAGCCGCCCCCACCGAAGCCGCCGTCCAGCCGACCGAGGCTCCGGCGGAACCCACCGAAGAAGCGGCGGCAGAACCTACTGAAGCCCCTGCCCCTACTGAGGAAGCCGCTCCAGCCACCGAGGAACCGGCCGCTGAGGCCACTGAAGAGGCTGCCACTGGCGGTGAGTCGATCAAGATTGGGGCGATGTACAATGTGACGGGAGGGATGTCCTCGATTGATGCGCCGGGGTTGAACGGGATGAAGCTGGCAGCGGACGAGATCAATGCGGCTGGTGGGGTGCTGGGCCGTCCCATAGAAATAGTGGCGATAGACGGCAAGACGGACCAGACGGCGGTGACGAATGCTGTTTCGGAGATGATTGAAGTGAACGAGGTGGTGGCGATTGGCGGGTTGAACGACTCGACCTTTGCCCTGGCGGCAGGGCCGATTGCCCAGACCGCCGGAATTCCGTTTGTGACCGCTGGAGCGACGCTGCCGACGCTGCCGGAGCAGGTGGGGGACCATTTCTTCATGGTGCCGTTTGGGGATGACACCCAGGCGTATGCGGTGGCCGATTATGCCATGGACGAGTTGGAGGCGCAGACGGCCTACATGCTGGTCGACCAGGCGTATGACTTCACCACGGCGTTAGCGAGCTTTTTCAAGGAGCGGTGGCAAGAGCGCGGCGGGGAGATCGTGTTGGAGGACATCTACCAGTCGGGTGACACCGACTTTTCGGCTCAGATCGCCCGGTTGAAAGCGCTCGATCCGCAGCCGGATGTGCTGTTCGTCTCGGCCATTCCGAACGAGGCGGGCATCACGACCTTGCAGATCCGCGAAGCAGGTTTGACCCAGCCCATTCTGTCGGGAGATGGCTTTGACACGCCGCTGATTGGCGAAGTAGCGGGAGAGCAAGCCGATGCGGTCTACTACTCGACCCACGCTTCGCTGGACAATCCGGCGGAGAAGGTGGCCAACTTCGTGGCGGGTTACGAAGCAGCCTATGGCAACAAGCCGGAGAATGCTTTTGCCGCATTGGGCTATGATATGATGAACCTGATTGCTGACGCCATCGAGCGGGCAGGTGATGCTGATCCGGCGGCCATTCGCGATGCGCTGGCAGCCACGGAAGGCTTTGAGGCAGTGACCGGGACGATCACCTATCCCGAAGGCCAGCGCAAGCCGGCCAAGTCGGTCACCATCATCCAAGTTCAGGATGGTCAATACTCCTTCGCCGCCGAAGTGAACCCTTGATTGTATTTTCAGGCCGGAGTGGAGTGCAGATGATCGTCTGCACTCCTACCGGCAAGAAAGGAATAGGTTCTTGTGAACACCCCGGAAAGTATCGTAACTGCTGCTTCTGCCGCCAAGGTCCGCTTGATCCGTTTTCTCTACTGCGATAACGGCTGTACCATTCGCGGCAAACTGGCCCACATTGATCACCTGGCCTCGCGCCTGGAAAGCGGCATCGGTCTGACCGTCGCCATGCAGGCGATGAACATGCTCGACCAGTTGCAGCCGGTCGAAGGCATGGGGCCGGTGGGCGAAATCCGCCTGGTGCCTGATCCCGACAGCTTCGTCATTTTGCCCTACGCGCCCCACAGCGCGGCCATGATGTGTGACATGCTGGCCCTGAACCGCCAACCCTGGGGCGCTTGCCCGCGCAGTTTTCTTAAGCGCATGATTGCCCGCGCCGCTGCCGAGGGGTTGACTCTCCAGGCGTCGTTTGAAAATGAGTTTAGCCTATTCTACCCTGACGAAAACGGCGAATACGTCCCCGTTGATACGGGCCTCTGTTTCAGCTCCATCTCGATGACCGCTGCGGCTGAGGTAATGAATGATATGGTCGCCGCGTTTGAAGCGCAAAATATCCCGATAGACGCCTACTATCCCGAACTCGGCCACGGCCAGCACGAGCTGCCTCTCCGCCACGCCCCGGCCCTCCGCGCCGCCGATAACCAGATTTGGTTCCGCGAGACGGTGCGGAATGTAGCCAACCAGCATAACATGCTGGCCTCGCTGGCCCCCAAGCCCATGCCTGACCAGGCCGGCAATGGTTGCCACATTCACTGGAGCGTATGGGATGCCGACGGCAAAACTAACCTGTTCTATGATGCCAATGACCGTTACAAGTTAAGCCAATTGGCCTATCACTTTGTGGCCGGAGTTTTGGCTCACCTGCCAGGCCTGCTGGCGTTAACGGCTCCCTGTTTCAACTCCTACCGCCGTTTGCAGCCTCACTTTTGGAGCAGCGCCTACACCGCCTGGGGGCCGGACAACCGCGAGGCCGCCGTCCGCGTTGCCTCCGGGCTGTGGGGCCACGAACCCGACAGTGTCAACGTGGAACTCAAAGCCAGTGATCCGAGCAATAACCCTTACCTGGCTTTGGGCGGACTGATTGCCGCTGGCCTGGATGGCCTTGCTCGCCGGTTAGACCCCGGCGACCCAACCCTGGTTGACCCCGGTAACTTTAGCGATGAAGAACGAGCCAAACGCGGCATCCAGCGCTATCCCACTACTCAGGCCGAGGCCCTCGACGCGCTGGAAAAAGATCAGGTCCTGCTCGACGCTTTAGGGCCGGAGCTGAGCGCCTCCTACCTGGCGGTCAAGCGTTCCGAGTATGCCGCCTTCTCGGCTGAAGATTTGGATTTTGAAATCAAGCACCATCTTTACAAATTTTAGGCCAAACAGATGGATTTAAACCCTATCCCTATCGTTGACCACCATGCCCATTCATTGTTAAAGCCAGAGGCCACCGCCGATGCGGCCAACTTCCGGCAATGGTTCACCGAGTCAACCGACCCCGAAATTCATGCCCGCCACGTCCCCCACAGTCTCTTTTTCCGCACCGGTCTGCGCTGGCTGGCTGAGCTTCTCGGCTGCGAACCCACGCTGGAGGCATATCTCGCCGCCCGCGCCGCCCAACCCTACGACGCCTGGGTGCGTCGCCTTTTTCACGAGGCCAATATCAGCATTTTGTTGTGTGATTACGGCTATCAAGGCGCTGACAGTTACAACCACGCCGAACTGCAAGCCTTATTACCCTGCCGCGTCGAGCCGATGCTGCGCCTGGAAGTACTGGCCCAAGAGTTGATTGTCCAGCACGATACCTTTGATCAGATGTTAGAGGCGTTCACGGTAACGGTTGGCCAGGCCCGCGCGAATGGCTACGTGGCGCTGAAAAGCATCATTGCCTACCGGACTGGCTTGAACATCGCTCCGGTGTCGCGGGAAGACGCTGCTGCTGCTTTTGTGCCCTTAAAGGAGGAGGCGCGCCGGGCTGGTTATGTTCGCCTGGCCAGCAAACCCTTGTGTGATTATCTGGTCAACGTAGCCTTAGCGCAGGCCGAAGCCCAGGAGCTGCCGTTCCAATTCCATACAGGCTTCGGCGACAGCGACGCCGACTTGCGCGCGGCTAACCCGCTTCACCTGCGCCGCGTTATCGAGCGGGCCCGTTGCCCGCTGGTGCTGCTGCATGCCGGCTGGCCCTTCTATCGCGAGTTGGCCCACCTGGCCGCCATTTATCCCAACGTCTGGATGGACCTTTCTCTGGCGATTCCTTTTGCCACCACTGGCATTCCGGCCATGCTGCGCGACATCCTGGGCATGGCGCACTTTAGCAAGATTATGTTTGCCACCGATGCTTTTGTGATGCCGGAGATCTTCTGGCTGGCCGCTCGCTGGGGACGTTGGGGCCTGGGCCGCGTGCTGGATGAATTCATCGCCGATGGTTTCCTCAGCCCCGCCGAAGCCTGGGCCGCCGCCGAAGCCATTCTGGGCGAAAACGCCCGCCACCTGTATCATTTGTGATCAAGAGGACGACAATTAAAAAGTCCACAGATAGACACAGATTACCACAGATTTTTTATCTGGGTTTACTGTGTCCACCTGTGGACTAGTTTTTACCTTTCCCGGTCAGGGCACTCTGGCTAATCCCATCTGGGCAAAGTGCTGGTCAAAACTGAAAGCCTGTTCGATGTTGCGCTGTCGGGCCAACACCAGGCAGGCACAGTCGGTGTAACTCCATTTCTTGTCGGTGTAATGGCCGAAAATCCGCCACGTTTCCTGTTCTTCTGCCGCTGAAAAAATTACCATCTCCACAAAGCGACTGTTCCGCAGCCGCAGCCCCAGTTGCAGGGCGACCTGCATCCCTAGCCGGGCCTTGACCAGGGTCATGGTCTCGTCAAAAACATGATTCGATACCAACAGGCTCCCCACCGCCGCATGGGCTTTGAGGAAGTTCGCTGCCTGATAATGGTGAGGGTCGCTCCGATCCACCACCGCGTACAACCCGCTGGTGTCAGCTATCACTGCCATTGTCTTCGGCTACTTTCAGGAGGGGACGATCTTGCCAATCGGTGTGATAGAGAAATTGGTCCAGGTTTTCACTCGTAATACCATCGCTGGGGCCTTCACCCAAACCGATAATCCCCCACAAGGGATCATCGGCCCAGCCTTGGGCCTGGCGGCGTTCAATAGCTTCGGTGAGCAGCTGCCGTAACAGCGCCGACATGCTGACTGACTGCCGCTCGGCCTCTTCGGCTAACCACTGATGCTGCCATTCTTCTAAAATGATTTGCGCGCGTTTCATAGTGTAACCTCTGCATTGTGCATATTTATTACACACTTATTATACACACCTTTTCTTTATGTGTCAAGGCTTTTGGGATAAAGCAAGCCTATCGTACCAGTCCCAATCAACACGACTACCAGGGCTAACGCAGCCCAGTTCATTCTCCGGGGAGTAATAATTCCGGTGACAGGCAGTCCGTCCGGTGGAAGTGCAGCAACGGTTTCGGATAGAGTAGCTGTACCTGTTAGTGGTTGGGATACGGCTACCGTTTCAGTTACATTCACTTCATTACCAGAAATGGACTCATACTTGTCCAGGACATCCCAACTTTCATTGATTCTCTTGCTAATCTCGGTCGCAGCAGGGACTGCCTCGCCGGTGGAAGCCGTGGTATCGCTTCCTTCCACCTGAACACTGCTCTCGATAGCTGGTGTAGTTATGAAAGTTCCAGAGTCAGTTGTTACCGGAATTTCGGCTACGGTTGTTCCCCCTTGGGTTACTACTTGGGTTGCCGTTGGAGTGCTGGTTTGGCGAGTTGCGGCTATAGCTCTGGGGCTGGCAGGGGTGGTTACGGTAGGAGTAACAGCTAGGGGTGTTGTCCGGTTTTCTTCAGGAACTAGGGTGGTGGGTTGGGTCCACTCATCTCCCTGAAATTCGGCAGGGGTGCTGGTGGCGATAGACGTAGCGGGTTCGGTGGAGGTGGGCGTTTCCACGCGGGCTACAGCGGTCGAGGGTAAGGGGGCCGGCTCCAGCAGCATGGTGGCCCCGGCCGTTAGCACCAGCAAGATGAGCAGCAGCAGTAAGACCGCCCGTTTTTTCTTTTTAATTTGTTCCTCTAAGAGGAGGTCATCTTCCATCAGGGGCCTCGCTGGGCCCAATCGCGAGCCTGCTCCACCCACGACTCGATATTGACCCGCTGCCACTTTTTGATACTGAGCAAACGCCGGATCTGGGCAGGATCAGCCGCAGCTAACTGCTTATAAGTATTAATGCCGGCGTCACGCAGTTTCCACTGAAAGATCGGCCCAATTCCTTTGATCACCATCAAATTATCAGGATGAGACCGCTGGTAAGCCTCGAACTCTTTGCGCAGGCTGTCTATTTGGACATCCGTTGTGACCAGTTGCCGCCGCGCTTCCCGCAGTTCTTCATCGCGCTGGCGCAGAAAGTCGGTTAAAAGGTCTGAAGATGAATTGTTCCTCGGGTCTCCAGAATTCAGGCGAAGGGCTGCGCCGGCTTCTGGCTCGCCCAGGGGTAATCTTTCGGGCACGGAGAGCTGGATGATCGGCGGAGTCACCGATCCCATTTCTCGCAACTGGCGCTGCAATTCCCGATTCTTGCGATAGGCCTCGTCAATCCACCACTCGCTGACAAAGCCAACGATGGCCCCCGCGACCAAGAGCAACAAGCCAATGACCAAGCCGGTGGAGATACCCGCGCTAAAAATACCCACGGCCCAGGCAATGATAAAACCAATTGCCAAACCTAGTAAAAGCAGAGCTAACCCAGGAATAAGCGCCATAGCCGGTTTCCTTTCTAATTCTAGTGGTTTCCAGCAATGAAATTTTACTTAAAAGGCTGACATTGGATGGGCAACAGCAATCAAACAATAGCGGTGGAATAGAAAATATAAGAGTTAAATATTTCTAATCCATATCATAACATAAAGTGAGTAATACTGCAATGGAGTTAATAAATTCGGTCTGACCCAACTTGAGACGACTTGGTGGGCAAGTTGCCCACTTGGCACGTATTACGCCAAATTTGAAACTTACCCTAAATTCAGAAATTTAGGCCTTGACAACGAATTATTTCTATGTTAAAATGTGAACGTTCACATTGTGAACGTTCACATTTTTTACCTTCCGTTTCCCTCCAACTTTACTTCTTTCGATGAGACAGGTTAATTCAGTGGCCAGGTCAATGAAGCGGGTCACAATTAAAGATGTCGCAGCTCACGCGGGAGTTTCTTACCAAACCGTGTCTCGGGTCATCAACAACCAGCCAGGGGTGGTTGAAAGCACTCGGCAGCGCATCGAGCAAGCCATTGTCGAGTTGAACTACCGGCCTAACCTGGCTGCCCGTAGCTTACCCCGCCATCGTTCTAATATAATTGGCCTCATTGTTCCATATGATGCTGTTTATCTCTTTAGAGACCCCAATTTGCTGGCCCAAATCAGCAGTATTGACGCCGAGGCGAATGCCTGCGGCTATAACTTGTTGCTTTCTACGGCGGCCGGTTCTGATAATGGCCTGGACGCTTACAAGCGCTTCGTGCGAAATCGGGTAGCTGATGGAGCGTTGGTGGTTGAAACGGCTGCTGGGGCAGCAGGTAATCAACTGCTCAGTCAAAATAACTATTTCTATGTAAGTCTGGGTTATGATCTGAGCCACACCCGCAAATATTTTGTGCATGCCGATGACCGGCGTGGCGCTAACGAAGCTACCCGGCATTTACTCCACAAAGGACATCGCCGCATAGGCATCATCAATGGCCCGCTGATTGGCGCAGTGGGCGCCACTCAAGAGCGACTAACCGGCCACCTGGAAGCTCTGGCCGAAGCTAATATTGTTTTTGATCCTTGCCTGATGGTTTATGGCGATTACACTCGCCCGAGCGGGCAAAAAGCCACAGAAAAGCTACTGGCACTGCCCGACCCCCCCACAGCCATTTTTGCTTTTAACGATCGCATGGCGATGGGGGCGGTCTGGATGCTGAAATCGGCCGGTTTGCGTGTGCCGGAGGACATTGCCGTAGTTGGCTTTGACGACATCCCCACCGCCGCCGATTTCAGCCCGCCGCTAACAACGGTACGCCATTCCGGGGTGCGGGTGGGCCAGGTCGCCGCGCAAATGCTTTTTAAGCTCATTGATGGGGCGCCGGTCGAGAGTCCAGAAGTTGTTTTACCTGCTGAATTGATCGTGCGACAATCGTCATAACTGCTCTAGAATTTTGGGAGGAGGTGAGGTCCAGCCGTCAGAAAGTAAGCAGAAGACAATTAATTGTATTCTTAAAGGTAAATGGGATTTTTATCAATCTGACATAGGAGTGAGAAAAATGAATAAGCTTCCCTTTAAAGCACTGTTGCTTTTGGCCAGTGTCGTCACCCTGGCCCTGATGGCCGCTTGTGGCACTGCTCCCACCCCCGAAACCATCACCAAAGTAGAAACGGTGGTGGTGGAAAAAGAGGTTGAAAAAGAAGTCAAAGTCGTTGAAACTGTTCAAGTAGAAAAGATGGTGGAGGTTGAGAAAGAAGTTGTCAAGGCTGTTTCACCTGTCCTTTACAACTCATACCAGAGTGACCCGGAGCCGCGCAAGTTCATCGAGTCGGTTGTGGCTGACTGGAATGAGCAGAACCCCGATATGCCGGTAGATATTTCGATCATTAACCACGAGGACTTCAAGCAAGCCCTGCGCGCTTACCTGACCGCCGATCCGGCCCCCGATGTGCTGGACTGGTTTGCCGGCAACCGCGCTCGCTTCTTTATTGACCGGGGCCTGATCCTGGACATCTCCTCGATGTGGCAGGATAACAAGTTCAATGAAGCTTATGCCCCTGGCTTCCAGGCGCTGGCTACCTATAACGACAAGCAGTATTTCATGCCAACTTCCTACTACTGGTGGGCCATCTACTACCGGCCCTCTCTGTTCGAGGAAGCCGGTATTGCCCAGGCGCCAGAAACCTGGGATCAACTGCTCGACGCTTGCGACAAGCTCAACGAGTCCGGCGTCACCCCCATCACCATCGGCGCACGGTTCAAATGGCCGGCGGCAGCCTGGTTTGATTACCTGAATATGCGGACCAACGGCCCCGAATTCCACATTGACCTGATGGACCTCAAAGTGCCCTACACCGACGAGCGGGTGAAGAAGGCTTTTGAACACTGGGCGGAGTTGATTGACCACAAGTGCTTCATCGAAGACCCGGCCGCCTTCGACTGGCAAGAGGCGGTAGACCCGATGGTTCAAGGCGAGGCCGCTATGTATTTGATGGGCGCTTTTATTATCGACTCTTATCCCGATGAGGCCGAAAACGATCTTGACTTCTTCCGCTTCCCCATTATTGATCCCGATATGCCCGTTGGCGAAGACGCTCCCACCGATGGTTACTTTATGGCCGCTAACGCCAAAAACCCTGAAGCCGGTCAACAATTCCTGGCTTACCTTGGCTCCAAGGAAATACAACAACGGTTGTTAGACGAGCTCAAGCGCCTGCCGACTCGCACCGACGTGGATATTTCCAAGGCTCCTGAGGCTACGCAGAAGGGAATCAAGCTAATCCAATCTGCCGACTATATCGCCCAATTTTACGACCGCGATACCACCCCGCCCATGGCCGAAGCGGGCATGGATGGCTTCATGCGCTTCTGGGATGACCCCTCCAGCATTGACCAGATTCTGGAGGATTTGGAAGCAGAGCGCCAGCGAATTTTGGAAGAAGAAGCCGAGTAAACCGGGCCGCTTTGAAGATTAGAAACTCAGGGGAACTAAAGTCAAGCCCCCTTGAGTTTCTCCAGGCTCCTACTTGTCTTTATTGTTAGCTGGCTTTAGCAGATGCATTCGTTACCCTACACTTAGAGAAATTCAGCCCAAAAGATTAGACAGGATTAACAGGATTTACAAGATTTTTACTGAAATTATCCTGTTAATCTTGTAAATCCTGTCTATATTTTGCCGTTTTCAGGGAGTTGTAGGGTAACGAACCAGGAGCATTGTTTCCTGGTCTTGGCCAGAAAGGAGCAAGTATGCAAACCACAGATGAACCTTCGGTTGGTCAGGCTCATGCAGAGATAGAAGGTCAAAGGAGGGCGTCAAGCTACTCCATCGCTAAACCTTTAATCCCGCCAGTGGCGATCCCTTACCTGTTCCTGCTCCCCGCTCTGGTGCTGTATTTGGTCTGGATTATTGGACCGACCCTGTACACGATCTATCTGAGCCTGACCGATTGGGACGGAATTTCAACGCCAAATTTCATTGGCTTTCAAAATTTTGCCCGGCTTTTTCAGCGCGACCGCACCTTTATCCAGGCATTGACCAACAACTTGCGCTGGCTGGTGGTTTTCATTACTGTGCCGACCACGGTTGGCCTGGGCATGGCGCTCATCTTCAATACCGACATGCGCGGCGGGCGTTTTTACAAAGTCAGCATTTACGCGCCGCTGGTGCTCTCACTGCCGGTGATTGGGTTGATTTGGGCCTGGCTTTACAATCCCCGCCTCGGCCTGATCAATGCTTTCCTCACCACTGTTGGGGTGGAAGACCCACCGGGCTGGCTGGGTGACCGTGATCTGGCGATCTGGTGTGTCATTGCTGCGGCTGTCTGGCGTCAGGTAGGGTATGTTATGGTTCTGTATCTGGCCGGGCTGAAGAATATTGATCCCAGCCTGATTGATGCGGCCCTGGTGGATGGAGCCAATCGCTGGAATTTGTTTCGCCACGTGGTCTTGCCCCTCCTCGCTCCGGTAACGACCATCATTGTCGTCATTTCGATCATCGACTCGTTGCGCGCCTTTGACCTGGTTTCTATTATGACCCGCGGCGGGCAGAGCACCCAGGTTTTGGCCAATTTTATGTATATAGAAGCTTTTAACAACTATCGCATGGGCTATGGTGCAGCTATTGCCGTGGTTTTGTTTGCTATCAGCCTGGTCTTCATCGGTTTTTACCTGTCCCGTACCGTCAAAGATGAATTGGAATATTAGGAGGCCGTTATGAGTACTTTCACCGAATCCAAATCGGTTACGGGCCTGTCGCCAACCCAGAGTCGCTTGATGGAAGTGATCAAGTATGCCGGTTTAACGCTGTTGACCGTGCTCTGGATGATACCCGTTATCGCCGCGTTGAGCACCTCCTTTCGCACGATGGACGACATCACCTTGAACGGTTTCTGGAGCCTGCCCAGCCAACTGGTGGCCGATAATTTTATTGTCGCCTGGACCAATGCCCGTGTCTCGACTTACCTGCTGAACAGCTTTATCATCACCCTGCCGGCGCTTGCGGGCATGTTGTTCCTATCGTCACTATCGGCCTACGCCCTGGCCCGTTTTCGTTTCCGGGGCAATCTCTTTATCTATTTCATGTACGTGGCCGGAACGATGCTGCCTTTTCAAATCCTGATGCTGCCGGTTTTCCGGCTGACCAATGCGCTGGGTCTGTTCGACACCTACCTTTCCCTGATCCTGATCCACACCGCCTTTCAATTGGGCTTCTGCACCTTTGTCCTCCGCAATTTCATGCGCACCGTGCCTCACGAGATTCTCGACGCCGCCCGGGTGGATGGCTGCAGCGAGTTTCGTATTTACTGGCAAATCATTCTTCCTTTGACGCTGCCGGCCCTGGCGGCTCTGGCCACGCTGGAGTTTACCTGGGTCTTCAATGACTATCTGTGGGCTATCATCCTGCTTCGTTCAGACACCCTCCGCCCTGTGACCGCCGGCCTGGCCACCCTGCGCGGGCAATTCAATACCGACTGGCCGGTCATCACCGCCGGGGCATTACTGGCCACGGTACCCACCCTGATAGTATTTATCTTTCTACAGCGTTACTTTATCCAGGGCTTGACCCTCGGCTCGAGCAAGTAGCCCAGCCCTTCTAAAAAGGTTTTGCCTCACGAGCGACGTGGTGCGTGGCTATAAATTGATGAACGGAACACGCACCACGCAGCACGCTCCTGTTTCAAAAATTCTAACATGGAAAGAATATGTTCAATGAACGATAATATCTACCTCCCCGACTGGGAAAACCCGCAGGTGGTCGGCATCAATAAACTGCCGGCCCATGCCACCTTGATCCCCTATCCCGATGAATCTTCCGCTCTGACCTGCCGCCGGGATGCGTCCCCTTACTTTTTGCTGCTTAATGGGCCGTGGCAGTTCCAACTCGCCGCCAATCCCGATGCTGCTCCGGTGGGCTTTTATCGCCCCGATTTTGATACCACGGCCTGGAACGAAATTACCGTGCCGGGCAATTGGGAGATGCAGGGTTACGACAAGCCCGTCTACACCAATGTCAAAATGCCCTTCGCCGCCAACCCGCCCTACGTGCCTCATGCTGACAACCCCACCGGCCTCTACCGTCAGACCTTCACCCTGCCCGCCGATTGGCAGGGGCGGCAGGTCTTTATCTGCTTCGACGGCGTCGAGTCGGTCTTTTACCTGTGGCTCAACGGGCGGCAGGTTGGCTTTAGCAAAGGTTCGCGTATGCCGGCTGAATTTGATGTGACCCCCTACCTGCAACCCGGTCCCAACACCCTGGCGGTGATGGTCATCCGCTGGTCCGACGCCAGCTACATTGAAGATCAGGATTATTGGTGGCTGGCCGGTATCTTCCGCGATGTCTATCTGTACGCCACGCCCAAAGTCCACATCTTTGATTTCTTTGCCCGGACCGAATTTGACCCGGATTTCCGCGCGGCTACCCTTCGAGTTCAGGCTACTGTCAACTTCTACGATGCGCCTGCCCCGGCCCACTATCGAGGCAAAATGAGCGTTTTTGACCCGGTTCCACCTGATTATTGGGTTGCGGTGCAGATCTACGACGCCGAGGGACAGGCTGTTTTTGACGAACCCATTTCCCGGCCCGTTATTGTGTCTGATTGGAACCCAACCCGGGTCAAACTGGCCCAGGTGGTCACCAACCCCCGGCTGTGGTCTGCCGAAACTCCCTACCTTTACACCCTGGTCATCTCGCTCAAAAATGCGGCCGACGAAACCATCGAGGCCGAAAGCTGTAAAATTGGCTTCCGCCAGGTCGAAATCAAAGGCCGTGAAATTCTGATTAACGGCCAGCCGGTGCTGCTTAAGGGAGTCAATCGCCACGATTTTCACGACAGCCTGGGCCGCGCCGTGCCCAAGGAAACCATGCTGACCGACATCAAGTTGATGAAACAGTTTAACCTCAACGCTGTTCGCGCCAGTCACTACCCTAACGATACCCGTTGGTACGACCTGTGCGACCAATACGGCCTGTACATCATTGACGAAGCCGACCTGGAGTGTCACGCCGTTTATAACAAACTCGCCCATGACTCCCAATGGACAAGCGCCTTTATAGACCGGGGCCAGCGTCTGGTCGAACGCGACAAAAACCATCCCTGCGTTATCTTCTGGTCGCTGGGCAACGAGAGCGGCTATGGCCCCAACCACGACGCCATGGCTGGCTGGATTCGCGGCTACGACCCCAGCCGCCCGCTCCACTACGAAGGCGCTATTTCCCAATATTCAGCCCTATTGAACGCGGCCGAACAGCCGGTAGAGGCCGATCAACACATCCCCGGCGCCGAGCAGGAAATAGGCCGGCGGCTGGGCTGGCGGCAGGGCTTCCTGACCACCGACGTTGTCTCTCCCATGTACCCTTCCGTTGATCACATCATCGCCTACGCCCAAGACCCGGCCAACACCCGGCCTTTGTTTATGTGTGAATACGCCCACTCGATGGGCAACAGCACCGGCAACCTCAAAGAGTATTGGGAGGCCATCGAAACCTGCCATGGCCTGCAAGGCGGCTTTATCTGGGATTGGGTGGATCAAGGGATCCGCCAGGTTGACAGCCAGGGGCGCGAGTACTGGGCCTATGGCGGCGACTTCGGCGACGAAATCAACGATGGCAACTTCTGTCTCAACGGCCTGGTTGGGCCTGACCGCAAGCCTCACCCAGCCCTGTATGAGTATAAAAAAGTTTTGCAGCCGGTCGGGATTAAGATGATAGACCTGACCGGGCTTAAAGATCGCTCAGGTCTTATTCAGCTTGAAATTGCCAACAAACAATACTTTACCGATTTAAGCAGTTTCAATGGAACCTGGGAAGTTTCAGTTGACGGGGTCGTTGTGCAGCAAGGTGACTTACCTACTCTGGCGCTGCTGCCGCAGAACAGCCAGCAGGTCGAACTGGCCCTCACGCCGCCGCACTTACCACCCGGCACAGAATGTTTCTTAACCGTCCGCTTTACCCTGGCCGCGGATGCACCCTGGGCCGCCAAAGGCCACGAAGTTGCCTGGGAGCAGTTCAAACTGCCGCTGGCCGTACCGCCGCTCCCACTCATCCCGGAGCAGATGCCCCCTCTGTCGCTCACTCAAACCCATGATCAAACCATCGTCAACGGGTCGGATTTTGAATTGGTCTTTGATCAGGCGGCAGGTCGCATTACTGCATTTGCCTACCACGGACAGCCATTGTTGGTCTCCGGGCCGGCGCTCAACCTGTGGCGAGCCGCCACCGACAACGATGGCTTCAAGTTGTGGCCCGACCGGACAGATAAAGCGCTGTCTGAATGGTTGAAAGCAGGACTCGATAAGCTGGCCTTCCAGCCTGAGCGGGTCACGGTCGAACAGCTCCAGCCGCAGGTGGTTCGCCTCACCGCCTGGCTCATTGGCCAGGCCCCCGGCTGTGCCGATGAAGTTACCCACCAGCAGACTATCACCATCTACGGCAGCGGTGACGTCATCATCGAGAACATCGTTGACGCCAGGCTCAAGCTAACTACCTTGCCGCGCGTCGGCCTGACGCTGCAATTGCCCGGCGGTTTTGAAAACTTCACCTGGTTCGGGCGCGGCCCCCACGAAAATTACATTGACCGCAACACCAGTGCTGCCGTTGGGCTATACCAGAGCACGGTAGCTGAACAGTATGTCGCTTACGTAATGCCCCAGGAGAACGGCAACAAAACCGAAGTGCGCTGGCTAACCCTGACCAACCAGGCCGGCCTTGGGTTGCTGGCGGCCGGCGCGATCCCGCTGGAGGCCAGTGTCAGCCATTACACCGCCGCCGACCTCTTCCGGGCGCTCCACACCAACGAACTGACCCCTCGGGCTGAGGTCATCCTCAATCTCGACTATCGGCAGTGTGGCCTGGGGGGGGCCAGTTGTGGGCCAGGCACGTTGCCTCAATACCTGGTTCGACCGGGACCTTATCAATTCACCGTCCGGCTGCGGCCATTTGTTGTCGGAGCAGGAAATCCGCTTACAATTAGCCGGCAACGGTGGTGAGCCATGGGGGAGTTCCAAGTGCACTTGGAACTCCCACCCTTATTACTCACCTGACCCCAACCTGGATTTTAGGATAGTTACCAGCCATGCTCAAACCCTTCCTCCTGGGCATTGACCAGGGTACCAGTGGCAGCCGCGCCCTAATTTTGGATCATGAGGGACAGGTTCGCGGCTACGGCTATCGTTCCCTGGCCCGGCTTTACCCGCAGCCCGGCTGGGTGGAACAAGACCCGGACGCCGTGGTTGCTGGCGTCGCCGAAGTCATCGCCGAAGCTATGGATCGCGCGGGTTGCCGTCCTGGCGAGATTGCCGCTGGCGGGATTGCCTGCCAGCGCAACACCGATTTTATCTGGGATGTCCGCGCCCGTCGCCCCCTTGCTCCGGCCATCACCTGGCAGGATTTGCGAACCATGCCCCTGCTCGCTGAACTGGCCGCCTGGCCTCAAGCTGACCAGCGCCGGCAGCGACTTGGCTACTTCCCCGGCCCCTATAGCTCGTCGCTCCACCTGGCCTGGCGCATGCGTTACGACCCGGAGGTGGCTGCGGCCCTGCGCACCGACCACGCCCGGATCGGCTTCTCGGCGGCCTGGCTGCTGGCGGCGATGGGCCAGCCAAGCGGCCATGTCATGGATTACTCGCTGGTTCAAGCGATGGGCTTGTATGACTTCCGGGCTGAACGCTACTGGAACGAGTGGCTGGATTTGCTCGGTATCCCCCCTGCTCCCTTACCACAAGCCGTCCCAACCACGTCTGATTTTGGGACGTTGGCTATTACCGCCTCCGCTGGCTTAACCGCAGACATACCCATCTTGGCGATGATTGGTGATCAACAAGCCGCCCTCTTCGGCTATGACTGCCGCAGTCCTGGCGACGCTGAATGTACCCTGGGTACAGCCTCCTTTGTCAACGTCTGCCTGGGCAACCAGGCCCCCGAGTCAGACAAAGTCAATATCTACTTCGCCTGGTCCCTCCCTGTGACCGCCGACCGTCGACCACTGACCACCGACCACCAAACAACGCCCGGAGCTCACCAACCCAAAATGTCCAAAGGGCACGATGTCCAAAATCCAAAATCCAAAATCGTTCACACTTATTGCTTGGAAGCCGAAACCGCCGCCACCGGCTCGGCCATCCGCTGGATGCAAGAACATGCCCGCTTCATTGATCATTACACCGAAGTTGGGCCATTGGCCGCCTCGGTACCGGACTCGGCCGGCGTTGTCTTTGTGCCGGCCTTCACCGGCCTTTTTGTCCCCTACAATGATCCCAGGGCCCGTGGCGCCATTTTGGGCATGACCCTGGGCAGCACCCGCGCCCATATTGTGCGCGCCTTTGTCGAGGGGCTGGCTTTTCAAGTGCGGGCTATTCTGGAAACGATTGAAGCCGAAACAGGACTACGGGTTGAACAGTTGAAACTGGGCGGCGGTGTCTCCAGCAGCAATGAGGTCTGTCAAATTATAGCCGACCAGCTTGGCCTGCCGCTAATCCGGCCCAGCTTTGCCGAAACGACGGCTCGCGCTGCCGCTCTGCTAGCCGGATTGTCCGCTGGTGTCTGGCCGGCCTTGTCCGATTTGCCGCCTATCCCCGGCGATTACACCACCTTCGAACCGCGCCTCTCTGCCGACCAACGCGATGCCGCTTATGCCCACTGGCAGCGCGCCGTTGAGCGAGCGAAGGGATGGAGTGAAGATTAGACATCAATACGGAAAAGCTTCGGCCAGGGCTTGCTGGGTGGCGCTAATGGGCGAGGTGACGGCGATGAAGTAACGGTCGTTGTTCCAGGCCAGGCCGTACGCTTGATCGGCAAAATCGGGGGCAGACCATTGAATGTAATTTTCCTCGATGTAGAGGCGTTCTTTCCAGACTGTAATCTTGGCCCGCGCTTCTAACAGCCTTTTGTAATTTTCCAGGTAACGGCGGGCATTGATGTAAGATTCGGCCTGGATCATGATCACACTGGCCGGATTACCAATTTTGTCCAAATAGGTTCCGCGAACAATATCAGCCCCGACAAAGGGGTCCTCATATACCCGCTCCTTTTTTAGATCAATCAGCTTAAATTCGCCTACCGTCCGCGGCATTGCATCTTCCAAAAATTTGTTGGTCGGTGGGGTGGGCCGGCTGTCAATGCCGTAGGGAGCAGGATCATTCAACCCGGCGGGGATGACCAGATTGGCCGGGGTGCAGAACCAAAAACCAACGGCGATAAGAATAAGCGAAACGATCATAAAGCGAATAGCAGCGCGGCGCTGCTGGGCCGGCGTCTCCAAGGTGGCAACCTCGTCCACCAACTCCGGGTTGTAGCCCTGCGGGGCAACGAGCGACTCTAATTCGGAGTCGGGTGGCCCCTGCGCGGCCTGTAGCTCCGAGTCTTTGGGGCGGCCGTTTGTGTCTGGCATGCTAAGTACCTGTTTACCGTAATTAAGCCTTAACCAAGAGTTCTTGTAGATTGAGTAAAAAAATTGACACAGAGCCACACGGAGAAGACCCAAAGGTTCACAGAGAAGAAATTTTAAAATCTCTTTGTGTATCTCCGCGAGTCCTGACTTGAAAATAGGAGTGCAAACCTTGGTTTGCTCCAGCATAGCAAGCTATGCACTCCATTTTGTTCATTCCTGGCGAACGAAGTTCATAGCAACTCTGTGTTCCTGTCTGAATCGAAGGTGACTTGTCCAGGTTAGGGAAATTATACTTACAGAGTGGAGAGGTGACAAGGGTAAAACCTTTTGCGGAGAGTCAAAGTGAATTAGCCTGGTGATCCCAGGCCGCCACGAGCGCCTCCAGGCTGCCAAAAACCGCATCCGGTTGAATACCTTTGACGGTGATGGCCGCCTCGGTATCAACACCGGTTGTCATTAAAATCGTCTTCAGCCCGGCCCGCTGTCCCCCCAGAATATCCGTATCCAGGCGGTCGCCGAGCATGACGGTTTGGCCAGGCAGGCTGCCCAACTTGGCGACGGCAATTTCAAAGAGGAAGCGTTCCGGCTTGCCCATAATCAGCGGAGCCACGCCGGTAGCCGCCAGGATCGCCGCCAGGATCGTGCCGGCTTCGGGGACCAGGCCCTCCTCGGTGGGATACACCACATCGGGGTTGCTGCCGATAAAACGTGCGCCGCGCTGGATGTGCAGCGCCGCGTGCTTGAGTTTGGTGTAGGTCAAATCAGGGTCTCCGCCGACGACCACTACGTCGGCCACCTGGCTGGCATCGGCGAGCAGGGTAAAACCGGCTGTCCGGATCGCTGCTTCGATACTCGGTTGTCCAACCACGTAGACTGTCCCGCCAGTCGGAAATTCTTGCTGGAGATAAGCCGCCGTAACCAGGGCCGAAGTCAGGATATTTTCCTCTTTAACGACCTCCGCCCCCAAATCAGCCAGCCTTTGCCGGTACTCCCCCGGCGTTTTGGTGGAGCTGTTGGTGGCAATGATGAAAGGGATGTGACGCCGGTGTAGAAAATTGAACAGGTCGGCCACTCCCGGCAGTGGCTCAGGCCCGCGCAGCAGCACGCCGTCCATATCGGTGACCAGGGCGCGGAGATTGCGAAAATTCAGGAGACTGGTCATCGAGCTTGATGCAGCAGCGCCCTCGCTTCAGCCAGGCTGACGTTGTGGTGAATGATGCTGCTCAAGGCCGCCGCCATGCGGGTCGGGTTTTCGGCCTGCCAGATGTTCCGGCCAATCGTCCCGCCGACCCCGCCTGCTTCCACCGCCGCCTTGACCATCTCCAGAGTGGGTAAAGGACCTGCCTTAGCCGGGCCGCCCAGCACGACCACCGGCACGTAGCAGCTTTCGACCACCTGCTGAAAGCCTTCCACGTAGGGCACTTTGACCCAATCCGCGCCTAGCTCCGCCGCCACGCGGGCGGCAAGGCTGACGCTCTCCACCGTCCGAAACTCCGGGGCGCTGTCAAAACCGCCAGGGACCATCTCGGCCATCACCGGGATGCCCCAGGCGTGGGCCTGGCGGATAACGCGGGCCAGCATTTCCAGAGTGGCTTCTTCAAGGGGGGAAGCGGGAAAAGCGGAGACGCAGAGCGCGTCAGCCCCCAGGCGCAGCGCATCTTCAACCGTGTAGAACTGCGCGCCCGGGCCGGGGGTCGGGCTTAGCCGGGTCCCTGCCCCGTCAATGCGCAGCACCAGTCCCACCCGCGCCAGGGTGGCGGCAAAGCGGGTGGCCGTGCCGTAGCTGGCCATGACCGCATCCACCCCCCCGGCGATAACCTGGTTGAGCGTCTGCTCCATATTTTCGATGCCCTTATCCGGGCCAGAAATCATGCCATGATCGCAAGCCACAATCAGTGTGCGGCCATCGGGCTGGAAGATTCGATTTAAACGACGAGTAACCATGGATTATGTTTATCCTTTATTGAAAGATAGAAGTCATAGACATAGGGTCTCTGAACATTATATGAATTTGGCAAAGTCAAACTAAACGTAAATACATCCTACTTTCTACGTTCTACGCAACGCTGACGAGGTAAATATCAACGAGCCAACCAGCAGCAGCACCAGCACCATAGACATCCGTAGTGTGGTGGCCTCGGCCACCAGGCCGATGGCTGGCGGCCCGGCCAGAAAGCCGGCATAGCCGATGGTTGCCACCCCGGCGATACCCACCCCGGCGGGCAGGTTTGGGACATTGCCCGCCGCACTGAAGGCCAGCGGCACCACAATGGACAGCCCTGCGCCTACGGCGGCAAAGCCCAGTAGCACCGGCGCGGTCTGCGGCAGCAAAATCGCCAGCAGCAGCCCCACCGAAGCGGCTACGCCGCCGGTGCGCACCAGAGTGGCCCTGCCAAAACGCATCGCCAGCTTATCGCCCAGCAGCCGCCCGCCGGTCATGGTGATGGAAAAGGCGGCAAAACCAATGGCTGCTATGCTGTCGGTGGCGCCAACAACGCTTTTCAGGTAGACGGCGCTCCAGTCGGCCATCGCCCCTTCGCCAATGGCCGAGCAAAAGGCAACCACGCCCAGCGGCCACAACACCCTTGCCGGCAGCCGAAACGCCGGCCCGCCTACTTCTGGTTCGGCCTCAGGGGCGATGGGTAGCAGGCGCGGTGCGGTCAGCAAAATCAACACCATAAACGCCGTACCGGCCATCACAAAATGGAGACCCGGCCCAATGCCCAAATAGGCCATCGCCGCGCCGAGCGCAGCCCCCGCAAAGCCGCCAATGCTAAACGCCGCGTGAAACGACGACATCACCGAACGCCCCAGCGCCCGCTCGACATCAACGCCCTGAGCATTCATCGCCACATCCATCGCACTCATGGCCGCGCCAAACAGAAACAGGTTGACCCCCAGCGCCACGGCGTTGGGCATCAACGCCAGAAACGGCAGGAGCAGGCACAGCAGCACCCCGCCGACGGCAGTGACGGCGCGACTGCCAAAGCGGGCAATCAGGCCGCCGGCTATCGAGAGCGCGGTCAACACGCCCACTGCCAACCCCATCAGCGCCAGCCCCAGTTGGCCTTCGCTCATAGCCAGATTGGCCTGTATTTGCGGAATACGGGACAGCCAGTTAGCAAACAGCGCGCCATTGGCAAAAAACATCGCCAGCACGGCCCAGCGAGC
This sequence comes from Anaerolineales bacterium, assembly GCA_015075185.1. GTDB lineage: Bacteria > Chloroflexota > Anaerolineae > 4572-78 > J111 > DSQQ01. The sequence continues at coordinate 1,687,336 of JABTUW010000002.1, forward strand.
CATTTTTAGCGAGGGGGGATGTGGGGACATTGAAAATTCCTTTGCCGGTAAACAGTTTGCAGAGTCGCCAGGTCACAGGGGATCAGGGGAGCGGTATGAACTCACAAAAGTGAAAAATTTGTACCTCTCGGTCTCGTCTTGGCGGGCCGAATTTGTCCAGATGCTTTACGTTTTTCGTTTTATATCCCGGCCGACAGCTTCTGAACCATCTGCTGATAAGCGGCAAAGCGTTCATCATAAACAGGTCGCTGCGTTTCATCCGGGGTCAGGGGGCGGACAGGTTTTTGTAGGCGAGCCTGCCCCGCTTCGACGGACTCGAACACGCCAGCGCCCCAGCCGGCCAGGATGGCCGCACCGAGGGCCGACCAGTGAGCGTACTCGGTCAAGGTGAGCGGTATCCCGGTCACATCGGCCAGGATGCGGGTCCAGACCGGGCTGCGCGTGGCGCCGCCGGCCATCCACAACTGCTCGACCGGCAGGTTAGCCCGGCGCATGTCTTCCAAAGCTCCGCGCAGCTCGAAAGCTGTGCCTTCCAGGATGGCCCGGCTCATATCGGCGCGGCTGTGGTCAAGGCGCAAACCGACAAAGCCGCCATGCGCGGTGTGGACCGGCAGAAAGAGCAGGCCATTGCTGCCGGGACTGGTCTGCGCCAGCGCCCCATTCATCGCGGTGTACAGGCCGGCCCGAGAGAGCGGGGCTTGCGGCTCGACATTCTGCCAGACCTCGTTGAGCCACCACTCGACCGTTGCGCCGAAGCCGCCCAAAAAGCGCGAGGGCGCCCAGCGCTGGGGAGCTACGTGGAAGTTGAGGTCCATGCTGGCCGGCAGAGAGGCCAGGTCCGGCTTATCCACGACCCCGGTAATGACCCAGGCTGTGCCGCAGGTCAGCATCAGCTTGCCGCCGGTGATACCCATGGCCAGGGCCTCGCAGCAGTGATCGTGGCCGCCATTAACGACCAGCGTGGTCGTCGGCAGGCCGGTCTGGCGGCTGGCCTCGGCGCTGATGGGGCCGATGATGGCCCCGGACGGGCGCAGCTCGGGCAGCCGCTCCGGGGTAATGCCGGCCAGGTCGCATAGTTCCTGGCTCCACTGGCCGGTGGTGACATCGGCCAGGAGCATTTCGTCGCCGCAGGAGTAGTCGGTGCAAAACTGGCCGGTCAGGCGGTGGACCAGGAAGTCGTTGATGCCCAGAAAGCGGTCGGTGGCGGCAAATACGTCGGGGCGATGTTGGCGCAGCCAGGCAATAAAGGGCAAGGGCAGGCCAATCTGGAGCGACCAGCCGCTGATGCGGCGAACGGTCGGCTCCAGGCCCTCGGCTCGCCAGTGGTTGACCAGCGCTTCGGCCCGGCGGTCCATCCAGGTGATGATGGGATAGGTGGGCGTGCCGTCGGTTTTAACGGGGATGAGCGAGCCGGCCTGGGCCGACAGGGCCAGGGCCAGAATTTCTGTTTCCGGCCCAACCTGGGCCAGAATACTCCGCACGGCCTGAACCAGCGCCTGCCAGACCTGCTCCGGGTCTTCTTCGGCCCAGCCGGGCTGGGGGGTGAGCAGAGGATAAGGCTGCTCAGCCGTCGCTAATTCCGCACCGGACAGGTCAAATAGAACGGCTTTGGTGGCGGTGGTACCAATATCTAATCCAAGAATAGTTTGTGGCATAGTTCGTCTCGCAAAATTGGGTCTATGGGAATTGAGTGGGATGCATTATACTTGGGGGGGTAAGAGATGACAAAGCAGGGATGTCTGTAAGGGATATCCTTCTTTCGGGGATTGGAAGATAAAAGCCTTCCCAATCTGCCCGCCAATCTTTCAGATAATTACCTTAAATGACATTATCGAGAATAGCAGAATTTTTGACATGATTAACAAGATTAACAGGATTATGAGCAGTTCTTATCTTGTAAATCCTGTAAATCTTGTCTAACTTTTATTTCAGTTAAACTTTATAGTCGGAGGGAGAAACGAATGATTGCCAGATTGGCTCATGGCCGCTTTCATTATGCCTGGATTGTGGTGGGGGTAACTTTTTTGGTGATGCTGCTGACGGCGGGCATTCGTTCGGTTCCCGGCGTGCTGATCTTGCCGTTGGAAGATGAATTTGGCTGGACCCGGGCGACGGTCTCACTGGCCGTCTCGATCAATCTCTTTCTCTACGGGCTGTGTGGGCCGTATGCCGCCGCCCTGATGGAAAAGATCGGCATGCGCCGGATGATGGCGGCTGCCCTGTTTCTCCTTACCGGCGCGATTCTCCTGACAACGCAGATTACCGTACCCTGGCAGCTCTACCTGCTGTGGGGGGCGGTGGTCGGATTGGGGACCGGGGCCATGGCCGGCTGGATTGCGGCTACGGTTTCGAACCGCTGGTTTGTGGCCCGGCGAGGGGTGGTGGTCGGCTTGCTCACCGCCAGCAATGCCACCGGGCAGTTGATTTTTGTGCCGCTGCTGGCCTCACTGGTGGCCAGCCAGGGCTGGCGTTCGGCGGTGCTGCTGGTGGCCGGGGTGGCGCTGCTGCTCGTCCCACTGGCGGTCATTTTTATCCGCAACTTTCCCCAGGATGTAGGGCTAAGGCCCTACGGGGCGACCGAGCACGATGAAGACCCCCGCCCGCGGGCCCAGTTGGGCAATCCCTTCACAGGCGCACTGCAAACCCTGGCTCGCTCGCTGCGCTCCCGCGACTTTTTGCTGTTGGCGGGCAGCTTTTTTATTTGCGGCCTGACCACCAGCGGCCTGGTCGGCACCCATCTGATCCCCTTTGCCCGCGAGTGCGGCCTGTCTGAAGTGACGGCGGCCAGCCTGCTGGCGGTCATCGGCGTGTTCGATGTGCTGGGGACCATGGCCTCCGGCTGGCTGTCGGATCGCTATGACAGCCGCTGGCTGTTGTTCTGGTATTACGGCCTGCGCGGGCTGTCGTTGATGTTTCTGCCGGTGGCCTATGAATTTGGCTTTTACGGCTTGATGCTTTTTGTGGTTTTCTACGGCCTGGATTGGGTGGCGACCGTCCCGCCGACGGTGCGTCTGACCGCCGACATCTTTGGCAAAGCCAACGTGGGCACGGTCTATGCCTGGATCTTTGCCAGCCACCAGCTTGGTTCGGCGGCGGCGGCGTACGGCGCGGGCCTGCTGCGGACCTGGCTGGGCGATTACCAGGCCAGTTTCATTATCGCCGGGCTGTTTGGGCTGCTGGCGGCGGTCATGGTCCTGCGCATCGGGCGAGAGACTCCCCGCGATTTACTGCCAGTACGCCAGCCGGAACTCCCGGCTGCGCCGGCGAGCTGATAACGGCCCCCTCTTGTTGAGTGAATATTAACCCCCCAATTTTGATTGGTTTTCCCCTACAACTGGAATTCTCACTAGCTACCCTACAGTTTTAAATTAGCTCACGGATTAACACAGATAAACGCAGATTAAATCAAAAAATAAAGAAAAAAAATCCATGAAATCTGTGTTCATCCGTGTCCCATTTAATTTGGCAGAGCAAAGTGTAGGGAGGCTAGGAATTCTCAAAGGAAATCGGTTCTCCCGCACTTCGCGTGAAAAAATCACGTTTTGAACTGGCGCCAGTTTCGCTAATACTTTTTTGCCGGTACATTCAGCGTGTTTTGGTATCTCGTAACGATGGCTGTAACGATTAGGGGACGCCCCTTTGATATATTTCAACCAAGGATCAAGTTTTGAGGCTGATCTGACTTTTCAACGACCTATTATTATTTTTATTAAGGGGGATTATTTCGTGAACACAGCTTACGTTGAGACCGTTATGCCTATCTCAATGGCTCAGAAGCTCCAATTACGGCCAGCTATTCAAGGGACTGTCATTACTCCGGATGACCCGCAGTATGATGAGGCTCGTCAGGCCTGGAATCTGTCGGTTGACCAGCACCCGGCGATGATCGTGATCGCTGCCGGCGTCGAGGACGTGGTGGGGGCCGTCCGGTTTGCGGTGCAGGCGGGTCTTAACATCACCGTCCAGGGGACGGGACACGGCGTTGTCCGCCCGGCCAATGACAGCCTGCTTCTCGTCACGTCGAAAATGAAGACCATCCGGGTGGATGCGGCCGCTCAGACTGCCTGGGTGGAAGCCGGGGTCAAATGGGGCGAAGTGTTGGAAAAGACGCAGGCGGTCGGACTGGCGCCGCTGCTCGGTTCCTCGCCGGACGTGGGGGTGGTTGGCTATACCCTTGGCGGCGGCTATGGCTGGTTGGGGCGCAAGTACGGCCTGGCCACCGACAGCGTTCGTTTCTTTGAACTGGTCACGGCCGATGGGCGGCTGCTGCGGGCCAGCGAGACGGAAAACAGCGATCTCTTCTGGGGGCTGCGGGGCGGCGGCGGCAGTTTTGGGATCATCACCGGGATGGAGATCAAGCTGTATCCGGTCTCCACCGTCTACGGGGGCAATCTCATCTATCCGCTTAGCATGGCGAAAGAAGTCTATGCCCGCTACCGTACCTGGATCACGTCGGTTCCCGATGAATTGACCTCTTCGATTGTGATTATGAACTATCCCCCGATCCCTGAGATCCCGGAATTTCTCCGCGGGCAGTCCTTCGTCATAGTCCGGGGGCTTTACTGCGGTCCCGTCGAGGAAGGTGAAGCCCTGCTGCAGAGCTGGCGTGACTGGCAGACGCCCTATTTCGATGGCTGGCGGGTGATGCCGTTCAGCGAGGTGGGCACGGTCAGTGCTGAACCGCTCGATCCTACCCCCATCCACAGCACCGGGGCGTGGCTGCGCGAGTTGAGCGATGAGGTCATTGATACTCTGCTCCGGACCGTCGCTCCGGGCAGTCATGGACCCAGCCCGCTTATCTTTGCCGAAATGCGTCACGTCGGCGGGGCGGTCGCCCGGGTCAGCCCGCAGGCCAGCGCTTATGGCAATCGCGACGCGGCCTTCCTGCTCCACCTGCTGGGCGTGACGCCCACGCCTGAGGCTTACCGCCAGCTCGCCCAGTATGCCGGCCAAATCAAGGAGCAACTGCGCCCCTACCTGACCGGCGGGGTTTATATGAACTTCCTGGAGGGCGAGGAATCGCAGCGGCGGGTGGAGAGCGGCTATTCACCGGAAGCCTACCAGCGCCTGGCGGCGTTAAAAGCCGCCTACGATCCCGACAATCGCCTGCGTTCGGGCTTTAACATCCAGCCTACTCGCTAAAATAATCGGGGTATCTGCCGGTATCCCGCCCGGTTCCGGGTGAGACAGCCTGGAGCGGTGTGAACCAATAATCCCCACGGTGGCCCTTAATAGTGACCCCGTGGGGATTGTTTTGCCTCTAAATAAAACCACAAAAATTGTCCGGAATTTCTGGGGGTGTTTCTATTTAGTGGCTGATAAATGGCTCAAAGATTGGCAGGGGCGGCAGCTTGCTTATGATGACTTAACCCATTATCAAAAGATCATTGTGGCCTTGCAAAAGACGATTGAATTAATGGCGAAAATAGATCAGGCCATTCCTAAATGGCCGATAGAGTAGTCATTGAAAACTTGACCCAATAATTCCCTTAACTGATCGCTGGCTGTTTTTGCCGGGAAGAGCCGGGGCGAGTAGAATCGGAATGAAAATTCTGGGAACTCAGAGGGTCTCGTTGGAACTTCCCCACGAGTTCCCTCAAGTTCCCTTGAGTTCCCACGAGGTACTTCTCAGGAGTCAATCTATGAAAACTGTGCCCCAACTTAGCGCCGCAGAGGCGGCCGCCCTGGTTCCCGACGGGGCGGTGATCATGGCCGGCGGTTTCGGCATGACCGGCAATCCGATTCACCTGTTCCACGCCCTGGCCGAGCGCCCGGTAAAGAATTTAACCATTATCTCCAACAATGTCGGCGAGCCGGGCCTGGGCGGCGGCCGGCTGCTGCGCAACGGGCAGATCAGCCGGGCCGTCGGTTCCTTCTTTACCTCCAATCCCGAAGCGGTCCGGGCAGTCCAGAACGGCAGCATGGCGGTCGAACTGCTGCCGCAGGGCACGCTGGCCGAGGCCATCCGGGCCGGCGGGGCCGGTCTGGGCGGTTTCTTTACCCCGACCAGCGCCGGTACTGCCCTGGCCGAAGGCCACGAAAGCAGAGTGCTTAACGGCGTCGAGCAGGTCTTCATCCCCGCGCTGCGGGCGGACGTGGCCTTTGTGCGGGCCTGGCGGGCCGACACCGCCGGCAACCTGGTCTACCGTATGACCGAGCGCAATTTCAACCCGCTCATCGCGACCGCCGCCAACCTGGTCATTGCCGAAGTCGAGGAGATCGTGCCGGTGGGCAGGCTGTCGCCGGATGAGATTGTGACCCCCGGTATTTTTGTGGACTACCTGGTGCAGGCCCATACCACGCTGGAAGATTTGGGCACGTCGGCCTCGGTTGAGAGCGGCAAGGAAACTGACCCGACCCGGCTGGCGATGGCTCGCCGCGCCTTTGCCGTGTTAAAGCGGGGGGATGTGGTCAACCTGGGTATCGGCATCCCGACCCTGGTGGCCGATTTGATTACGCCGGAACACGGCATTATTCTGCACACCGAAAACGGGCTGCTGGGCGTCGGCCCGGCCCCGGCCAGCGGCGGGGCGCTGGAATACCCGGTCAACGCGGGCAAGCAGCCGGTGACCGCCCTGCCGGGCGCTTCCTATTTTGACAGCGCGGTTTCCTTTGCCATGATTCGCGGCGGCCACGTGGATGTGGCGATTATGGGCGGGTTGCAGGTAGACGGGGCGGCCAACCTGGCGAATTGGGCCGTGCCGGGCAAGCCGCTGCTGGGCGTCGGCGGGGCGATGGACCTGGCTTCGGGTGCGAAGAAGTTGATTATCACCATGACCCACGCCAGCCGCGAGGGCGAGCCGAAAATTGTGCCCCACTGCACCCTGCCGCTCACGGCAATGGCGGCGGTGAACGTCATCATCACCGACCTGGCCGTTTTTGAGTTTATCGGCGGCCAGTTGACCCTGATCGAGTTAATGCCCGGCGCTACGCTGGAGCAGGTTCGCGCCCTGACCAGCGCCCGTTTTGTCGAGGCGTTGGGGTAGGAACTGTTCCTTTTTGTGGTTTCCTATTAACCTGAGGTCGGAGTTTGTGCAATCGCATCCTTCGATACGCCCTTCGCTTTGCCCACGGCTACTCAGGATGCGATAATGCCCCGAAAATCATCCTGACGCGAAGCGGGCGATAGCCCGTATCGAAGCTGCGCCCTGAGCTTGTCGAAGGGGGTGATTTTTCGTAAAATGTCGAACTCAGGTTATTATTTAAAGGCTCAATATGGGTTTCAAGGAGTTAGCGCAAAGGCCCGATGCTTCAGCGTCGGGCCAGGGCCGGGGCAAGTCACCTCCTTGAAACGCATCAAGAGCCTAATTAAAAATAAAGAGCCGCTCGTAGGGTGCGAGCGGCTCTTTTGTTTGGCTGGACCCGACTAAACTCTTCTGTTGTAACCTACCTTCTTAACGCGCGGTAAAGAGCCAGCAGCACAATCGCGCCGACGATAGCGATGATCAGGCTGCGGATGTCAAAACCGGAAATGTCGCCAAAACCGATCAAGGTGCCGATAAAGCCACCCACGATAGCTCCAGCGATGCCCAGCAGAATCGTGACGATAATTCCACCCGGGTCACGACCCGGCATAATCGCTTTGGCCAATATCCCGGCAATTAGCCCCAGCACGATCCAAGATAAAATTCCCATGTGATTCCTCCCTTAAAAACTTCACTTAAACTATCGTTTCAACAATAATTTGGCTTGACTGAAATTGACCACGCCGCAGTGAATTAAAGGATTAGGTCCAGCTTCTCAATTATACTTGCTTCCTGTCTTTTTCCCAATTGTAAGGCAGCGGCGTATTTGACAAGAAGCACAAAATAGAGGAGATTATTTTACCAGGGAGACGCTTATGACTGAGAGAGATAAGAGTGAACCGGAACCACCCCAGCTCCCAATTTTTATTGTTTCAGGGGGTAAGGGTCACTCCGGGGAGCAATTGACCCGGACCGCGCTGGCTCAGTTTAAAGAGGCAGATTTGCCGGTTATTGTCGTGCCGCATGTACAGGAGGTGGACCAGATAAAAACCGTTGTAGATCAGGCGGCTGAAACGGGCGGCACGATCATTCATACCCTGGTTGACAGTAAAATGCGGCGAACCATGATCCACCTGGCCCGTGACCGCAATGTGGTGGCCATTGATTTGATTGGCCGGGTGCTATCGCGATTTGCCAAGGTGCTGGGCCAGGAGCCGCTGGGCCAGCCTGGAGAGTATTGGAAGATCCGCCAGACTTACTTTGAGCGGGTTGAGGCTATTGAGTACACCGTCGCTCACGACGATGGTCGCGATCCTGCCGGCTGGCCTGTGGCCGAAATTATGCTGGTCGGCATGTCCCGGTCAGGCAAAACGCCGCTCAGTATGTATCTGTCTGTACTCGGCTGGAAAGTGGCCAATTTGCCTTTATTTGCCGATGTTCCCCCACCGCCAGAGCTGCTGCAATTGGACCAGCGGCGGGTGGTGGGGCTGTATATCGAACCAGGCCAGCTTCTGGCCCACCGCCAGCAGCGGCAGCGTCACCTGGGCACGTCCAGCCTGTCTCCTTATACCGACCCGCTTAAAATCCATGAGGAAATAGAGACGCTGCGCCAATTTTATCGGCGCAGCGGCTTTGCCCAGGTGAATGTTACGGATAAATCAATTGAAGAGTCCGCCGACGAGGTCATCGCCCTGGTCACCCGGCGATTAGGACTATCGCCCAGTTAATTCATCCCCGTGCCAAATAAATCTGTATCGAAATCTATATCCTTTCTGCGGGAAAGATATATTGCCCTTTCTTCAGTTTTGCCATAGGCTAGAACGGTCGAATTTCACCCTCACTTTTGAGCCAGCCTCAGAAAAAGATTGTTCTCCCCGCCTGCACAAGTAGAAAAAGCCCCCTGAAAAAGTACAAGAACTCCCTATTCTTTTACAAATCTAAGGAGCTTTGAGCATGAAAGTAAAAATGATCGTGTTGAGTCTGCTGGTGGGAGGCATGTTAGCCCTGCTGTGCTGGCCCGGTCTGGCCCTGGCGGATGGACCGGCTATTTGCAGCACTCCGAACCTGCCTATCCCCGATGCCGTTGATGATACCCAACCCGGCGTAATCACAGATACCCTCAGCGTGGCCCAGAGCGGGGTCTTAACCGACCTGAATATCTCGATAGCGGCCAATCACGATTGGGTTGGAGATCTCAGCTTCACCTTGACCCACCTCGATACAGGTAATTCTGTCACCCTCATTGACCGGCCCGGCACGCCGCCGGGGGAGTTTGGCTGTAACGGCGACGACATCGCCGCCACGCTTGACGACGAAGCGGCCGCTCCCGTGGAGGATGTCTGTAATAGGCTAGGCCCCATCGCCATTTCCGGTGTTTTTACCCCCAATAACCCTTTAAGCCTGTTTGATGGTGAGAACATCGCCGGGACGTGGCAGCTAACCGCCTCCGACCACGCCGGCTTGAGCACAGGCAAGTTGGGGCAGTGGTGCCTGATCCCGGCCCCGCAAGCCGATTTGGCGCTCAATAAGCAGGTGAATCAGGCTAATCCGGCGGAAAACGAGGTCATTACCTATACCGTGCGTTTGAGCAATAATGGGCCGGATGAGGCAACCAACGTGATAATTAGCGACACCCTGCCGATGAGCCTCACGTTCGTCTCCGCCGATCCCAGCCAGGGGACTTACAACGCGGGAACGGGTCTCTGGGAAGCGAACAGCCTGAGTGTGGGCCAGAGTGTTACCCTGACCCTGGCGGCCCTGGTCAATGGGGCCACTCTGGGCCAGACCATTATCAATACCGCTGAAGTTGGCTCGGCGGGCCAGCTTGATTTATTTGGCGCCAATAACGCCGACGACGCGGTGATCAGGGTAACCAATGCCGACCTGGCCCTGACCAAAACGGTGAGCCAGCCCACCCCCGGAGAAAATGAAGTGATTAGTTATACGGTCACGGTTTTCAATAACGGGCCGGACGGAGCGACCGGGGTCGTGGTCAGCGATACGCTGCCGTTCAGCCTGAGCCTCGTTGCCGCCAGCGTAAGCCAGGGCAACTACGACAGCAGCGGCGAGTGGTCCGTGGGCAAACTGCTGGCCGGTCGCGCCGCTACCCTGACTCTAACGGCGACAGTACAGGCCGGCGCCGCCGGGCAGACGATTACCAATACCGCGCTGGTGAGCGCCTCGGAGCAGAATGACGCGGACAGCAGCAATAACAGCGCCAGCGCGCCCATCACCGTGACCAATGCCGATTTAGCCGTGAGTAAAATCGTAGATAATTCCGGCCCCAAAGAGGGCGGGCCGCTGCTCTACACCGTCACCGTGACCAACAACGGGCCGGACGATGCGACTGGGGTGGTGGTCAGCGACACGCTGCCGCTCAGTGTGACCCTGACTGCTTCGAGCACCAGCCAGGGGGGTTACGACAGCGCCACCGGGCTGTGGCAGGTGGGTGACTTAACCGCCAGCGCCAGCGCCACCCTGACTCTTTCGGCCACGGTCCAAACGGGCACGATTGGGCAAATCATCACCAACACGGCGGCCATCAGCGCCTCGGACCAGTCGGACGCCGATTTGGGCAACAATAGCGCCGATGCGGTCGTCAGGGTCAGCAGCGCCGACCTGGCCTTAAGCAAAACGGTGGACCAGGCCCAGCCCAACGAAAATGAACTGATTGTGTACACGGTGGTGATGATCAACCAGGGACCGGATAACGCTACCGGCGTGGTTATCAGCGAGACGCTGCCGCTGAGTCTCACCCTGGTCACGTCAAGCACCAGCCAGGGCAGTTATGATAGCAGCGCCGGACGCTGGCAGGCCGGCAGCTTGGTGGCGAGTGAGACGGCCACGCTGACCCTCACCGCGCTGGTGAATGCCGGAACGGCCGGACAAACCTTGACCAACACCGCCGAGGTTAGCCAATCTGACCAATCCGACCCGTTTACGGCCAACAATACTGCCAGTGTCCCGGTCACTGTAACCAATGCCGACCTGGCCGTGAGCAAGAGCGTGGATAACCCTAACCCCAGGGAAAACGACTTATTCAGTTATACGGTGACAGTGAGCAACAGCGGGCCGGATGAAGCGACCGGCGTCGTCATCAGCGAGACGTTACCGTTAAGCCTCAGCCTGGTTACCTCCACTGCGAGCCAGGGCAGCTACAACAGCAGCTTGGGGGCATGGGAGGTGGGCAGTCTCCCGGCCGGCCAGGGCGCGGCTTTGACCCTGACGGTGGCTGCCCAGGCGGGCACTGCGGGGCAGATCATCACGAACACGGCTCAAGTGGGGGCGGCGGCGCAGGGAGACGCAAATGGAGGTAATAATTCCGCCAGCATCACCACCACAGTGGTCGGCGCTGACCTGTCAATCAGCAAGAACAGTTCCGAGGCGGTAGCCGCCGGCAGCGTGTTTACTTATACCATTACTGTGACCAACAGCGGTCCCTCGGCGGCGACAGGGGTGGTTGTCAGCGATACGCTGCCGGTGGAACTGAATTTTGTGTCGGTTGAGCCAGGGCTGCCCACCTGCGCCGAAGCGAGCGGTGTTATTAGCTGTACGCTCGGCACGCTGAACAACGGTGCTGCCATCAGTGTAACCCTGGCGGTTACTCCCACCACCGTCGGGACGCTGACCAACACCGCCAGCGTAGCCAGCAATGAAACCGACCCCATCCCGGCGGATAACAGCGCTACGGCGGAGACCATCATTGGCCCAGCAGCGCCGGAGGCCGTGCCGGTATATTTACCCATCATTGCAAAAGAATAGTCCTCTGCGGATGGTTCTTCTTGCCGAATTGGCTAATATCTGGTTAAATTACCCCTAGATAGTGATGAAAATGAGGAGTCCAAAGTGTGGACTCCTCCTCATTTAACCTTTGGCTTATGTCTAGTCGAAGTACAGGGTAGGGGCGCAAGGCCTTGCGCCCTTACCTCTACGCACTCGTTCCGAACATGAGCCTAACCTTTTTGGGAGAGACAATGGCCATCCAATGGGGCGTAGGCATGTGGCAACTGCCGCTCCAGCAGTTGATTGAGGTCGTCCAGTTGTGCGAGCAACTGGGTTACGACCAGTTTTGGCATGCGAATCACAAGCTGGATCGCGATATGACCGTCGGTTTGACCCTGGCGGCTGTGTATTCGCAGCATCTAAAACTGGGCACGTTTGTCGCCGACCCGTACGTGATCCACCCGGCCATGACCGCAGCAGCCGTGGCCACGCTGGACGAATTGTCAGGCGGGCGGGCGGTGCTGGTCCTGGGAGCGGGGATGATGGGTTTTCGGGCGATGGGCTTTGAGCGCCGCAAACCGCTGGTAGCCGTTGAGGAAGCCGTCCACGTGATCCGCCGCCTCTGGGCCGGGGAGACGGTAACGTTTGCGGGGGAAGTTATCCGGGTGAAAGAGGCTCGCCTGGGCTTTCCGGCCCGGCCCGATATTCCCATCTTTATTGCCGCGCGGGGGAATCGTATGTTCCGGTTGGCCGGGCGGCTGGCCGATGGGGCGATGATCTCCACCTATGCCACGCCGGAGGGGGTTGCCTATGCTATGAACCAGGTGGCCCAGGGAGCGCAGGAGGCCGGGCGCTCGCCGGACAATGTGGCGGTGATCCTGCGGGTAGATGCCTGCATCAATGCCGATGTGCAGGCGGCGCGGGCCGCGGTCAAGCCGATCATTGCCGGTTCGCTCGGCAGCAGTTACCCGGATCGCGCCTTTGTCGAGGCTGCCGGCCTGACCGTCCCGGCGGAATTGGAGGAGATCATTCGCGAGGGGGATGAGGGGCGCATCTGGGCCGCTTCGGCCCTGGTCCCGGATGAATTTGTCGAGCATTTTGCCTGGGCCGGCACCGCCGAGCAGGTCACGGCCCAAGTGGCGCGAGTCGTGGCCACGGGCGTCACGAACATAACCATTGTCCCCAATCCCCCGGATGCGGTTACCCCGACCCTTACCGCTTTTGCCAACGAGGTGATCCCAAACGTGGTTCCTATTTAATCATCGGCAGAATTTTCGTGGGAACTGGGCGATTTATTGCTGGTTATGGATATTTATCCGTAACCAACTCACCGGCAGACTTAAGTCCATCAATTACCTGTTACGGATTCAAATCAATAAACCTTTACCTAACAAAAAAGCCAGGGAGTCTCTCCCTGGCTTTTTCAAAGGCCGAACGTTACTCTGCTGCGGCCAGCGGGATTATCTTGCCATCCTCGCCCTGGTGAAACGGCAGCCACTTGCTCTCGTCCTGGTTCAGGCGGTGCTTCATGGCGTTGCGCTTGTGAACTTCGTCAAAGGCCTCCGGCTTGATGGACAGCTCGTGACCTTCCAATAAGCCCAGTACACCTTCCTGGCCCGGTTCCGGCCGCTTTTCGACTTTGGCTTCCCAGGCTTTGATGGCCTCGGGGTCATAGTCGCCGGCCTCGGTGTAGGTCGTGATATAGCCTTCGTAGTTGCGCAGAACCACTTTGCCCGGCGCCTGGGAAATGAGATACTGGGGCGAGACCGGAATCTTGCCGCCGCCGCCGGGGGCGTCAATGATGTACTGCGGCACAGCGTAGCCGGAGGTATGGCCGCGCAGCCCCTCGATAATCTCAATGCCCTTGCTGACCGAGGTGCGGAAGTGGCCCGCGCCTTCCACCAGGTCGCACTGGTAAAGGTAGTAAGGACGCACCCGCATCTGCACCAACTGCTGCACCAACTCGCGCTGAATGTGGACCGAGTCGTTGACGCCGGCCAGGAGAACGCTCTGGTTGCCCAGGGGGACGCCAGCCCGGCTCAGTTTGTCGCAGGCCCGGTACAATTCAGGGGTGATTTCTCTGGGATGGTTAACGTGAATGTTGAGCCACAAGGGATGGTATTTGGCCAGCGTTTCACACAACTCATCCGTGACGCGCTGGGGCAGGAAGACCGGCACCCGGCTGCCGATGCGGATGATCTCGATGTGTTCGATCTGGCGTAATTCACCCAGCAGGTAATCCAGAATGCGCGGCGAAACCGTTAGCGGATCGCCGCCGGATAGGAGCACATCGCGCACCTGGGGGGTGCGGCGGAGGTAATCGAGCTGCAGCTCAAATTCGGCTTTGCTAAAGGTGGCCGCAGCATCGCCGACAATACGGCTGCGGGTGCAGTAGCGGCAGTAGCTGGCGCACTGAGTTGTGACCAGCATCAGCACCCGGTCGGGGTAGCGGTGGACCAGTCCCGGCACCGGGCTGTGGCGGTCTTCAGCCAGGCTGTCTTCCATCATGCTGTCAAAGGCTTTGAGCTCGCGCCCTTTGGGAATAACCTGCTGCCGCACCGGGCACATGGGGTCATGGGGATCAATCAGGCTGGCAAAGTAAGGGGTAATATCCAGCCGGAACTTATCGGGCGCAGAAATGCCCGCAATTTCCTCGTCGGTTAAATTAATAAAGGTTTCCAGTATTTCCAACTCGCTGACGCGATGACTCAGTTGCCAGCGCCAGTCGTTCCATTTTTCGTCGGGTACATCGGCCCAGATAGACGGGCGGGGAGTGGCTCCCTGGACCCACTCTTTGTTTAATTTTGACATTGGCAGCCTCCGCTTAATTGCCGGGTGAATTTCTTGGGATTATAGCAAGATATTGAGTTGATGTCAACTAAAAAATTTGTAAAAAATCACCAATTTTTATTAAGTTTTATTGACCAAATCCAGTTAATACTATATATTTTGTATGCTGATCGTTTAATTAACAAAACTTTAAATATTTTTGAGGTCGTTATGGAGAAACTTGATGCGTTGGATAAACAGATTTTGGCCATATTGCAGGAAGATGGGCGGGCATCGCATGTCAATATTGCCCGGCGGCTAGGGGTGAGCCACACCCGGGTGCGCGACCGGGTGCTGCGGATGGAGGAAGCGGGGGTGATTGAGGGCTATCAGGTGGTCATCAATCCTTCGGTGTTGGGCCAGGGAGTGCTGTGTATCGTTCAATTGGAGGTAGACCAGCGCCTGGATTTTGAGGAAACGGTCAGAGAAATGCTCAAAATTGACGAGGTTGTAGAGGTGACTAATCTGACCGGCCAGGTAGATGCCCATGTGCGGGTCTGGGCCAGGGATATTCCTCACCTGCGAGAAATTTTATACAACAAGTTAAGCACGCTGCCAGCCCACAAGAGCACCAGCTCGACGATTGTGTTGAAGCAGTGGCGGAAGCCGCTAGGGCTGGGTGACTCTAATTAGTTTCGCTTTTGGGTAGAACGGGGCCTTTTAAGCGAGCCGGTGGCACGGGGGGGACTCTGTCTGCGTCGGGAAAGGTATGGGCTAGCTCTTCATCACTGGGCAATTCAATAGGGGGAGAGGTAGCATAGGTGACATCTTCGGGCCAGGGGTCCAAATTCAAAAGGCGGCAGCGCACATAGTGGGCGATAGACCCCAACGTAGCCAGCAGGGGCACAATGAGCAGTGCGCCCATGATGCCCCATAAAACCACGGCGCCAATGATAGCCACAAAAATCAGGCCCTCATTCATGTTCAGGAAATAACCCATTACCCGCGGGCGCAGCCAGATGGCTTTGATCTGGATGAGCACAAAGTAAATGCCAAAGACCAGCAAGGCAAACCAGAAATTGGAAATAGGCAGAAAATCGGAGCCTTGAAAGAGGGCCACCAGGACCGCCAGGATAGCGGCAATCGTCGGCCCAACTTCGGGAATAACGGTCAACACGCCGGTCAATAAACCGAGGGCCAGGGCGCCAGGCAAGCCGATGGCGGTCCAAACCACCATAAAAGTGATCCCGACAATTAGCATCAATACCAGCGTGCCGCGCAAATAGGCCCACCAAATGACATCTATTTCTATAAACAAACGGCTCAGATCGGGTTGGGCTTGTTCGGGAGCCAGCCGGACCAGCCAGGCGACCAGGCGTTCGCCGTCGAGGAGCAGGTAGTAGGTACTGACTAAAATCACAATGAGCCAGGCAAAGCTGGTCGAGGTGCGCTCGATGACTGCCAGGGCGCCTTCTGGAGCCGGGGTGAATGACTCGGTGGTGAGTCTCAGCAGGTCAGACAGCAGTTGCCCCAGATAGATTTGCTGATTGAAGAGAATGATGGGGTTCGCCAGCAGCTCTTCTAACTCGGCTTCAATGCCGATCAGGTAAGTAGTCAGGCCGGTTAACTGCCTGACTGCTACCGGGGCGAAGGTACTGGGGATGACAATTAATAAGGTTAAACATGAGAAATAAACCAGAGCCACCGCCCAGCCGTGAGGCAAGCGTGTGTGAGTTGTCACCAGCCTAACCAGCGGATTTAGAATGTAAGCCAGAAGGATGGCAATCATTATCGGCTCGATCATGGGCCGAATCACCCAAATAAACAAGCCGATAATCACCAAGCTTATGGCAGCTACAAATGCCCGTGTGATGGGGCTCCACTGATAGGACATTTAACGCCTCGATCCCTGGTAATTAGTGGTCTAATTTAAGACTCAGCCGCGTCGGTCTGAATTGTTTTTCCGCGCCGGCTCTGAAAGTATTCGAAGACGGGGGGTAACAAAGAGATAAAAATGATGGCAATGACGACCAGCTCAAAGTTTCGTTTGACGAAAGGCAGGTTGCCAAAGAAGTAGCCGCCAAAGATGAAAATTGCGCACCAAAGAACTCCCCCGAAAACATTGTAAAATATAAAGCGGCTGTAGGTCATGCTGCCCACTCCCGCCACAAACGGAGCAAAAGTCCGGACAATGGGGACAAAGCGGGCCAGAACAATAGCTTTGCCGCCATACTTTTCATAAAATTGGTGGGTTCGCTCCAGGTATTCTTTCTTTAGAAAGCGAATGTTGCCTGAAAATGCACGCGGGCCAATACTGTGGCCGATCCAGTAATTTGCCGTATCGCCGAGAATGGCGGCGATGGTGAGCAAAATAAACAAGAAGATCACATTCAGCCCAGAATCTTCCATAGCGGTCAAAGCGCCGGCAGCAAAAAGCAGCGAGTCGCCCGGCAAGAAAGGGGTAACAACCACCCCGGTTTCCAAAAAGATAATCAGAAACAGTAAGGCATACGTCCAGGTTCCATAGGCTTGAGTTACTTTAGGTAAGAATTCATCGAGGTGCAAAAAGATGTCTATGATTTCAGACATTAGTATTATGTTCTCCTTTTGTTGCTTAGGTCGCTTTAAAGTTTATGGAAATTGAAACACTGTTGAATAGTATAGAGTACCATAACCCATGATAATCGCAAAAAAAGGGAAGTCAGTAGGACTTCCTCTTTTCTGCGCGCCCAAATTGTGTAAATTTTGACAAATCTTATGAAATGTGTTATCGTCACGACCGGTTCACCTAACCGGTGAATTAACAATCTAATCTTAGTGCCACAGCCCTTAGTGGCGCGTCAGCGCCTACACTTGGGGCTTATTTTTGATCAGTTACGCCGCCCCCTTTTAGGGAAAAATTTAATATCATCTGTTGAAGCGTTGCAGCGGAGACGTGCAAGAGGTGATGACCTAAGGGTGGTCACGGCAGTAATTCAAAGACTCTCACCTTACACTGAAGGTTGAGTTGGCTTTGAACCAAGATTACCCTTTAGGAGCAACAGATGAAAAATTGCCGAGTGTAACCTATTGCCATAATCCCCTGGACGGGTCTATTTGCCCCGTGTTCTGGTATCTTGACCAAGCCCAATAGTTGACAAAATTAAATTCTTTATCTTCGCCTGATTTGAAAGGAAATTTTCGATGCACGGAATGAATCTATTTGAAACCTACGCCATTTTTGGCGTATTGGGCGTGGCTATTTTGGGCCTCGCCTATGCGATCTTTCTGCGCCAACAGGTGCTACGGGGGGACAAAGGCACCCAGGAAATGCAGCAGGTCTGGGGGGCCATCAAAGAGGGGGCTGACGCCTACCTCAACCGCCAACTACGGACCATCCTACCCTTTATTGGCCTTTTGACCATTGCCCTGTTCTTGAGCGCCTGGATTGTCAATCCCACACCCGAAGCCCAGGAGGAGTTTGGCGAAAGCGCCCGCTTGTACATAGCCTTTGGCCGGGCTATCGCCTTTTTAATGGGCGCCGGCTTCTCTTTGCTGGTCGGGCAAATTGGCATGCGCATGGCCGTTGAGGCTAACGTGCGGGTGGCCCAGGCAGCCCGCACCACTTTTGGTGGCGCGCTGCAAATTGCTTATCGCGCCGGCACAATCACCGGCATGTTGACCGACGGCCTGGGGCTGCTCGGTGGGACCCTTATCTTCATTATGTATGGTAAGGCAGCGCCCGACGCCTTGCTGGGCTTTGGCTTTGGCGGAACATTGCTGGCGCTCTTTATGCGTGTGGGCGGTGGTATTTACACCAAGGCCGCCGATGTGGGTGCTGACCTGGTAGGTAAGGTTGAAGCCGGGTTGGAAGAAGACGACCCGCGCAATGCAGCGGTCATCGCCGACCTGGTGGGCGATAACGTCGGCGACTGCGCCGGGATGGCCGCCGACATCTTTGAGAGTTATGAGGTGACGATTGTCTCCGCCCTGATTTTAGGGCTGGCCCTGGTGCGGCTCACCGGCAACCTGGAATGGATTGTCTTCCCGTTGCTGGTGCGCGGCATTGGTGTCCTCTCTTCGATCATCAGTACCTACCTGGTGAAGGGCGATACAGAAGGGCGCGGCGAAGACGCGATGCGGGCCATTTTCCGCAGCTTCTTAACTTCAGCCGTCATCTCGACCGTCCTGTTTGGCCTGTTGGCTTTCTTCTACATGCAGGATGAGGATATCGGCGGCTGGTGGCGGCCTTTCCTCGCGACCACTGTCGGCGTGGTGCTGGCGATTGTCCTGGATCGCCTGACCGAGTATTTCACCGGGGCCGACAAGGAGCCCGTGACGGAAATCCGCAAAAGCACCGACGGCGGCCCGGCGACCACCATCCTCTCCGGTATCAGCGTCGGCTATGAGTCAAGCGTGTGGGCCGTTCTGGTGATTGCCGTGACCGTCCTGGCGGCAATTGGCATTTATGGCAGCTTTGGCACCATCTATGTTTTGTACAGCGTCGCTTTGACCGGCATTGGCATGCTGACGCTCACCGGTAACAACGTGGCCATGGACTCGTTCGGGCCAATTTCCGATAATGCGAATGGCATCGGCGAAATGGCCGGCCTGGAACCCAAGGCGCGCCAGATTATGGCCGACCTGGATGCGGTCGGGAACACCACCAAGGCTATCACTAAGGGGATTGCCATCGGCTCGGCGGTTGTGGCCGCGGTTTCGCTTTTTGGCTCCTTTATAACCGATGTGAGCCTGGTAGATCCACAAGCACTGGCAAGCGGCATTCGGGCGTCAGAACCGGTTGTCTTCGTCGGGATGCTCATCGGCGGAGCGATTCCCTGGCTCTTCTCTTCCTTTGCTATCAAGGCGGTAGGCCGGGCGGCGGGTTTGATTGTGACCGAAGTCCGCCGCCAGTTCAAAATCCCCGGCCTGATGGAAGGCAAAGTCAAGCCCGACTATGCCCGCGCCGTATCCATCTCGACGGCGGCAGCGCAGAAAGAGTTGGTCAGTTTGGCCGTTATGGCGGTAGTTTCGCCGATTATCGTTGGCCTGGTCCTCCAGGTTGAGGCGTTGGGCGGCTTCCTGGCCGGGATCATCCTCTCGGGCCAATTGCTGGCAGTTTATATGGCTAACGCCGGTGGGGCCTGGGACAACGCCAAGAAAACCATTGAAGATGAACCCAAAGACCCGGCTAACAACCTGGGCAAGAACTCCGAACGGCACAAGGCTTCGGTGGTGGGCGACACAGTGGGCGATCCCCTGAAAGATACCGCCGGCCCGGCGCTCAACCCGATGATCAAAGTGGTCAACCTGGTTTCGGTCATCATCGCCCCGATTGTAGTGCAGTACAAAAGCCTGGGGGTGATCGGCTGGATTGTGGTTTTGGTGTTGGTGGCTGCTTTTGTTTGGTCTGTTTGGCGCAGCAAGAGCGAAGTCACCATGGTTTGATACCCACTTCTAAAGCCTTTTTGTAAATCTCCATAATCTGGTTTCCACGCGTCCTCTTAGGTTGGAAACCAGATTTTTGTTTCTTATTTCAAACTTCTTCTCGTTCCTACGCAAAGGGTGATGCGAAGCGTGGGAACGAGAAGATCGAACCGGCAATAATCCCATATTCCCTCCTTGCCGTCCCCTACGCCATTGGGTAATGTGTTACCGAATTGGCCTATAGAGGGCTTTTCTTTTTAATTAATAAGAGTATAATGCCAATACCTTCGCCACTCAGGCAGCATTAATGCTGCCGATTTGAGCGATATGGGCATAGATTTGGTCAATAAAAATAGGCTCCGGCCTTTGCGGAAGTAATTTTAATGTTTCGGCTACGTATTTCCGCCCTCGGAAGTAGGCTTTGAGGTCATTGAGACTGAAGGTCGGGCAAGTAGGGCGAAAATGACCGAGCAGCACTTGAGTTAAGTTGACCATGAACATGGCCAAGTTAGCAGCATTGTAAACCGGGGTTTGGTTAACATTCATAAAATCTTCCAGGCCCCAGAACTGTTTGGCGTCACGGAAATTGAACTCAATTTGGAACCTGAGGCGGTAATAGTCAATCAGTTGAGGGTAAGCTAAATTCAGGTCACTGCTGAACAGAACCACCTGGTTTCAGGCTTGGGTTTTGAGATTGATTTTGCGGATGATGACCACATTAAGCTGATCAGGAAAAGTTTATGCCAGAGGGTCATTTGATAGATGGTCGTCTGGATACCCTCTTCAATGGTTGTTTCTTGGAGATACGGCTCAGGCGGGTGAGCATAGTCGAGTTTCTGACCATATTTTTTGCGGACCCCTCGTTTCTTTTGGGGACCGGTATAAGGCAAATAGAGGGCCGCATCAGCCCGTAACTTGGAAATCAGGTGTAAAGAGCACTGGCGGACCATTTGCAGGGCATAGTTGTGACCAAAAGCACCATCCAGCACACAATAGACCACCTTCAGGTCCAGCCCGATCAGAGCCAACAGCTTTGTGGAGCATGGTCTGGATGCGGCTTAAATAAGGCTTCAATTCGACCTGGCGGCGGTTTTGTTCCGACTGCCCTGAGGCCGCCCTTTTTTGGGCTGATTTTTAGTCTTTTCAGGCCAGCCTGGGAGCGGGTTTTCTTCAGCCTCTTTAAGCCCTTGCTCTATCATCACCGGATAAGAGGTGCGTTGGTTGACGCTAATGAGCGACAAACTGAAGAACGATAAGCCCGGAACTGGCTTACCATACAAGGATGAAAAGAAACGATCCAACCCATAAGTCGCTTGACCTGCTTTGGTCACTCACCGTTTCATCACCGCCAATCAACAGGGTGTCGGTCGGGTCCAGCAGATGATGGCGGATTAAAATCCAATTCACTTTGGCCCAGGCAATGGTGCTGTTGTAAAACGCTGGATCGTTCGGTAACTCCCGCCTGGCTCGGTCCAGAGAGATACCCAACATCGTCACTCGCCCGCTCATCGCTAAGAGGGCCGGCACCATACAACTCAATTGACGGAGTGTAGTTTTGTCTAAACATTGGCTTAAACACTGCAAAACGATTATTATATCCACCAGCGGTTGTCTCCTGCGCTTTTGTCTTTGGTCGGACTAAAACGCATGGTAGTCAACCGCTCTCTTTGCCTAATTTTTGGCGAAGGTATTGTAATGCTCAACCGGGTTTTAGTGACAAAAATGTTAACGGGCTATAAAAAAGAGTAGAAATTTCGTAGTATATTGTGGGCAAGTTGCAGTAGAAACTTCCTAACCGGTATAAATTAGAGATTATATCGATTAGAAAGGGACAAAAGGTGGAGTTGGATAGGCTGGTAATGCCAGGGTCGAAAATTCAATCTGAAATTATGCAGCCCACAGCAGGTTTCAAAGACAGCGTCCTTAAAACCCGGTTTCCAATTCCGAATTTTGTCTTTGACAATCCGATAACGTTTAACACTGCCGATGGTGTGTTCAATGCGCACTCGGATCGAAGAAAGCCATTGATTAATGTGTTTATCCAGGTCAGACAGCGGCTTACCTCTCGGCTTCTTCTTAGGTTGTAAAATAGCCACATTGTCGAGGCGAAAGCCTTGAAAGCCGGTATCCTGGCCTAATTTGCTGCCGGACGGGAGATGATACTCACTTTCATCGGCTAACTTTTGTCGTGCCTTTTGCCTTCGACCGTATCGGTCAAGAAAAGAATCTGACAAAACATGTTGATCAGGATATTATTTTGACGGTGTGTTGTTTTACCACTGTAATAAAGCTGTTGTTGGTCAGGATCACCAGGACGTTGAATAGGTCGCCCGTCCCGTCATGAAAGTAAAGCGCCGCTTGTGTTTCATCGAAGACCACCTCATCCATCTGCCGAGCTGGGAGTTCACCCAGCGCCGCCAAGCTTTGGTTCAAGATTGGATGCAGACAATGGATTCAGACATTGGCTTTGGGTTGGCTAATCCCAAAGCAAGCTCCTTGTACCGTTTGAGGTTGTTGGTCTTGAGATAATTCAAGATGAAAAAGTTTGTCCTCCATCAGCGGTAAGGGACAGTTCTGGTAATCACTATAGGCCCGTTTGCCGCGGGTTTGCCATCTAAACGATGGATCTTCATCCACTCGTAGTAATGGTGACGAAAGTGGGGCAACAAGGCATCAAATTCTGGCGGGTATAACCTGTTAGGGCTAAGAATTCGCCGGGTTTCTCGGCATATTCCTGATATTGGCTCATGGGACACCCCTTATTTTTTAGAGTGTCCTTTAGTGTAACTGAATTTTGCGTTTCTGTCTCATCTAATCGATATAATGTCTATTCTATTGGGAAAGCTTATGGCACTTATTGACAAAGAAAGCGGCACTACGGTTTTACTTCGTCCAGGTGAAAATAAACCACCCCGCACCTGGCGGAGTTGGTTGATTGGCCGCCCTCTCGCTACTGCCGATGCACCTCACCAGACCATCGGCAAAGCCATTGGTCTGGCTGTATTTGCCTCTGATGCCCTCTCCTCAACGGCTTATGCCACCCAGGAAATTCTCTTTATCCTGGCTGTAGCTGGAACTGCTGCTTTTGGCTATGCCTTCCCTATTTCGGTGGCTATTGTGGTCTTATTGGCCATTGTCGTCCTTTCGTATGAACAAACTATTCATGCCTACCCCAACAGCGCCAGCGCCTACATCGTCACTCGTGATAACCTGGGGGAATTTCCCGCCCAAACGACCGGGGCGGCGCTGCTCACCGACTATATCCTAACGGTGGCCGTTTCAATTTCATCAGGCGTGGCCCAGATTACCTCGGCCTATCCCGGATTGTATGATTTTCGGGTCGAACTGGCGGTGGTGATGGTGGGTCTTATTATGTTGATTAACTTGCGTGGAGTTAAAGAGTCGGGGATTACCTTTGCTATTCCTACCTATTTCTTTTTAGTAATGATCTTTTCGACGGTTATTATAGGCTTTTTCCGTTACCTAACCGGCACTCTGAGCGGTGTGGTAGAGCCACCAGAATTGGAAATAAGCCATGTTGCCCAGCCAGTCACGTTGTTTTTGATTTTGCACGCTTTTGCCAGTGGTACAACGGCGCTGACCGGGGTGGAGGCCATCTCTGATGGTGTTCCGGCCTTTAAGGAACCACGCACACATAATGCCGGCGTTACCCTCATTTGGATGGCCGCCATTTTAGGAACACTTTTCCTGGGGATTACTTTTCTATCCACCCAGATTGGTGCGATTCCGGCAGAGTCTGAAACGGTGATCTCACAATTGGTGCGGACGGCTTATGACGGGCGAGGTGTAATCTACTTGATCACA
Organism: Anaerolineales bacterium; assembly: GCA_015075185.1. Taxonomy (GTDB): domain Bacteria; phylum Chloroflexota; class Anaerolineae; order 4572-78; family J111; genus DSQQ01. The sequence continues at coordinate 1,711,023 of JABTUW010000002.1, forward strand.
ATGGCTTCGACGACCATTATCCTCATTATGGCCGCCAATACTGCTTATGCTGACTTTCCCCGGTTGAGTGCCCTGATGGCCGCTGATGGCTTTATGCCCCGGCAGTTTACCTACCGTGGGAGCCGGTTAGTTTTCTCGCGGGGCATTATTGCCCTGGCGGTGCTGGCGTCACTGCTCATTATTATCTTTCAGGCCAGTGTGACCGCGCTGATTCCTCTCTATGCCATTGGTGTTTTTCTCTCGTTTACCTTCTCGCAGGCGGGGATGGCCCATCGCTGGTGGAAAATCGGGCACCTTGCGCCGGGACAGGAAGTGCAGGAACGCGGCTCAGTCTTGAAGTACGAGTCAGGCTGGATCCCCAAAATGATTATCAATGGGTTTGGGGCAGCCTGCACCTTTGTGGTAATGCTGATTTTTGCCTTTACCAAGTTCATAGATGGGGCCTGGATCGTTCTACTTTTGATCCCATTGCTGGTTTTTGGTTTCTCTGCCATTCACCGGCACTATCGGCGTTTAGCTAGCCGTCTCTCCTTGCGGAACTATCCCGGCGACCCGCGCCTTTCCCGTCACCGGGTTATTTTGCTGGTAGGCGGGGTCCATCAGGGCACGTTACCGGCGTTGCGTTACGCCCGCTTCCTCTCCGACGACATTACTGCCGTCCATGTCTCAATTAATCCCGAAGAGGCGGAGCGGATCCGGCACGAGTGGGAAAAGTGGGGCAATGGCGTGCGCATGGTTATATTGGAATCGCCCTACCGGCTGCTGATAGAACCCTTGTTAGATTACATCAATGAAGTTGATGCCCGGCGGCAGCCGAATGAGATCATCACAGTTGTGGTACCGCAGTTTGTGCCCCGCCACTGGTGGCATAATATACTGCATACCCAGACAGCATTCATACTCCGGATTAACTTGCTCTTCAGGCCGGGAATTGTGATTACGGATGTGCCTTACCAGGTAGAGTAGGTTTGGCCTGTTCGAATGGTGTCGGCGCTTCCATGCCGCCTGCGATAAGCTGGGTAAACGACCCGTGCAGATTGCCGGCGTAGCGCTGCTCACCGATTACATTACGAATATGTCGTATCTCATTAATTTAGGAGGGGACTTTACCCATGAACGTGATCGTTGTGGGCTGTGGCCGCATGGGCGCAGAACTGGCCTATCGGCTCTACCAACAGGGAAATCAAGTTGTCGTTGTTGACCAGTCTACGGCTTCTTTTGATAATCTGCACCCCGATTTCCGTGGGCGCATCGTTGAGGGCGATGGACTGGCCCAGGATGTGCTCAATCGGGCGGGGGCTGAGGAGGCAGAGGGCTTGGCTGCCGTGACCAACTTGGATGTGGTTAATGCGGTCGTTGGGCATGTGGCCAAAACAGTCTACCATATCCCCAAAGTCATTGTCCGTAATTATGATGCCCGCTGGCAGTCGTTGCATGAAGCCTTTGGTTCACCCGTGATTAGCTCGACGATGTGGGGCGCCCAGCGTATCGAGGAGTTGCTGCATTTCGGTGATGTTCGGGTCGTCTTTTCAGTGGGTAACGGCGAAGTTAACTTGTATGAGTTTGTCGCCCCCGAATCCTGCCAGGGCTGTAACTTGGAAGAGCTATTCCCTGAGGATCGCTGCCGGGTGGTGGCGGTTACACGCGCTGGTCATGCTATGCTGCCAACAGCCGATCTCGAACTCCAAGCGGGAGATGTTATTCATTTAAGTGCGACTCCGGCGAACATGGCCGTCCTGCGTGACCAGTTAAAATTGATGAATCAGGAGGGGTGACATGTTTGTGGTAATTGGCGGAGGTGGACGCACCGGCACCCAACTGGCCTCGCTCATGGTGGCCCAGGGACACGAAGTTCATTTGATCGAACATCGCCGGGCGATTCTGGCCCGTTTACACCGGGAGTTGCCCACAGAAGTCGTTTTTGAGGGCCATCCAACCGACCCTTTGGTGTTGGAACAGGCTGGAATTGAACGGACTGACCTGCTGGCAGCCTGCGCAGATGAAGATGCTCAGAATCTGTCCATGTGTTTTGTGGCTCGGACCCGCTATCGTGTACCACGAACCATTGCTCGAATTAATAACCCGCGGAATGCCTGGCTGTTTGATCAAAAGTTCCATGTTGATGCGGCCGTTAACCAGGCAGAGATTATGGCCGGCCTGATTGAAGAGGAAATGTCCCCAGGCACCATGATGACGCTACTCAAATTGCAGCGCGGAAACTACGCCTTGGTGGAAGAAAAAATTGCTTCCGGTGCAGAAGCAATTGGGGTTGCCCTCAAAGACTTGCCGCTGCCGCGTAATTGTGTCATCGCGGCGATCATTCGTAGAGGTGAAATTGTAATGCCGCGTGGGGTAACGGTTTTTGAAGTTGGGGATGAGGTTCTGGCCGTCACCGATCGCGAGGGGGCAGCCGGTCTGGCCAAGTTGCTGACCCCTGCCTGACGGCAGCGGGCCGCCTCCTCTACGAGTTATTTGGGGGGGTGGGGAAATGACTTTGCCATCTTGCCCCCAGCGAGTTTTGTTCAGGGATAGTAAAATTCCAGCCTGCCCATTCCTCCGGTTTCAACTTCTCGGTCTAACTGTTAAAGGATAAAGGAGTGTTCTTCTGCCCACCAAACTCCTCATTGTCGAATCCAGCAAAAAAGCCCGTACAATCAAGGGTATGCTCGGCCCTGATTTTAATGTGACAGCCACCAGCGGCCACATTCTGGAAATGCCGGTTGATGGCCTGCATGTCAACTTGCAGGATTTTACCCCCACTCTTAACCTTATACGTGGCAAAGGCCAAAGAATAGAAGCATTACGCCAAGCCGCCGCTTCCGCGGAAATGGTTTTCCTGGCGACCGATATGGACCGCGAAGGAGAGGCGATTGCCCAGCACGTGGCCGAGCGCCTGGGCCGGACGGCTACTGGCAAGGTTAGCCGTATCACATTTACCGCCATTACCGAGGCTGACTTGCGGGCGGCGCTGGCTGCCCCCCGGCCAATTGACCGCCGGTTGGTGGAAGCCCAGATGGCCCGCCGGGTGACCGACCGGTTGGTTGGGTACATGGTCAGCCCGATCCTGTGGCAGGGCTTGTCGGGCATGAAGCGGCTGTCGGCGGGACGGGTGCAGTCGCCGGCGTTGTGGCTGGTGGTCGAGCGGGAGCGGGCCATTCGTGCGTTTGTGCCGGAAGAGTGGTGGAGCATCGAGGCAGAACTTTCTAAAAAAGAAGCAGGGGAGCAGGGGGGCAGAGGAGCAGGGGAGAAATTAATCAAGTTCTGGGCTTCGCTGTTTGCAATCAAAGGCAAAAAGCCCGAACTGAAAACGCGCGCCGACGCTGATAAAGTGCTGACTGACTTGCAGGATGCGGAGTGGCAGGTTCAGCGGGTGGAAAAAGGAACCCGCCTGCGCTACCCGTATTCCCCTTTCACCACCGACTCGCTGCAGCAGGCCGCTTCGAGTCAACTGGGATTCAATCCCCGGCTAACCATGAAGTTGGCCCAGGAGCTTTATGAGGGAGTCAAACTGGGTGATGGCAAAGCGGTTGGGCTGATTACCTACATCCGCACCGACAGCGTGGCGGTAGCTCCTCAGGCGCAGCAGGCGGCGCGGGCGGTAGTGGCTAAATTTTTTGGGGAAGCTTATTTGCCGCCCAGGCCGCCCATTTACCAGACTCGCGATAAAACGGCGCAAGAAGCTCACGAAGCCATCCGCCCCGTTGACCCCTGGAAAACTCCCAAAGCTGTCGAACCTTACCTGACTCCCCAGCAGTACCAGTTGTATCGCCTGATCTGGCGGCGCTTTATTGCCAGCCAGATGAAGCCGGCAGTTTATGATACGGTCACGGTGGATATCGAAACCCTTATCCAGGGCAGTCCCACTATTTATTTGTTTCGCGCTACGGGCAGTACCCTCCGTTTCGCCGGGTTTTTGAAGGTGTATGGGGTGGATGTAGATGCGGAAGAGGGACGGCAGAGTGAAGAGGGAAAAAGGCGAGGAATGGGGCAGAGCGAGCAAAAAAAAGGAGAGGGTATTGAGAATGAGGCGATGCCGGAACTGGCGGCAGGGGATCCTCTGACCCTGCACCAGCTTGTGCCCAAGCAGCATTTTACCCAGCCGCCCTCACGTTATACTGAGGCGCAGTTGATCGGCGCGCTGAAAAAATTGGGCTTGGGGCGGCCCAGCACTTACGCCACCATTGTCGAGACCCTCAAAGAGCGGAAATACGTAGACTTGGCGCAGAAGCGGCTTTATCCGACTCCGCTGGGCTTCCAGGTGTGTGAGCTGTTGGAGAAACATATCCAGATGGTGGTGGATGTCGGCTTTACCGCCCGCATGGAAGAGGATTTAGACCGGATTGCCCGAGGTGAGGCTGACCGGCTGGCGGTGATGCGTGAATTTTACGGCCCCTTCGAGGCGATGGTGGAACAGGCCATGACCGGAGCCGCCGCCGAACGTAAACCTGCGGCCCGCGCAGTGAGGAGCGGCGAGGTAAAGCGCCGGTCAGCGCACAGTCGAGGCGGCAAGTCAAAGCCGCTGCCCAAGTCCGAAAAGGAAGGGCAGGTGTGCCCTTTGTGTCACGAGGGAACCCTGGTCGTCAAAAGCGGCAAATTCGGCGCTTTTTTGGGCTGTTCACGTTACGCCCTGGGCTGCCAGTACACGGAAAATATTGCCGGCGCCGGGAGTCGCAAAAAACGCTGGCCTAAAAAGGGTCAAAAGAAGAAACGAGGCTCGTGAGGAGTGTTTAACCGTAAATTTTTCACCTTCAATTTTATGGTATAATAATTTGCGAGTTACTGGAGGTAATGCGCAAAAATGGCAGAGCAATCTACTTACCGGCAGGCGCTTTTTACCGGTTTGATTTACAACGAAGAGGGCCAGCCTGTCGAAACAACCCTTATCGGGAGTGAACCTAATTACGTAATTCTGGATGGCGACTTCAAACGGCATGTTGCCGCCGAAGACGTTGACCGTCAGGTAATCAACTGGCTGCAAGAGCAGGCTACGGCCAATAAAGAGCTGGTCTCGGCGGGCATGATGACGATGCTGGGCAAGGATGATCTTTTTACCAAGGCCATGATTGACGCATCGCTCAGCCAAATGGATCGGGTGATGGAGCAGGGCCTCCCCGATGATGCCCGGACGATGCTGGGCATGCTAGGTTTCAAAATCATCGTCAATACCCACGGCGAAGTTATCAAGATAGATATGCCCGGTCAGGAAGTAGATGAGGAATAACGGGAATGGAAAGCGCCAGAGCATTGTACCAAAGACTGAATCAATTGACGGCGGAAACGCCGGTAGCGGTCGCTACAATTATTAGAGTGCGCGGTTCAGTGCCCCGTGAGCTGGGTACCAAGATGATTATTCATCCCCTGGGGCAGCATTACGGCACGATTGGTGGCGGCTGCGGTGAAGCGGATGTTATCCGGGCAGGTCTGGATGTGATTGAGACAGGCCGGCCCCGGCTGGTCGAGGTGGATTTGACCGAAGACATCAGCATGCAAAGCCTGGGTGTGTGCGGCGGTATCATGGATGTGTACGTCGAACGCTGGTCGTGAAACTTTGAGCAGGCGGCAAGTGTCAAGTAACTGGAAGGAATTTTTAGGGTGCCATCTGAAACGTGATGCGTGACACAATTGACTATGGCCGACCCACTATTAGAAAGGTTGCTGGCCTCAATTGAGGCGGGACAAGCGGTGGCCCTGGTCACGGTGGTCAAAGCGAGGGGTAACTTTGAACATGCCCTGGGCAAACGTGCTTTGATCTGGCCGGATAATGTCGCTTTTAGCCCGCAGTGGGCTTTAGGGCCGCTGGAAGCCCAGATTGTGCAGGACGCCCGTGACTGCCTCTCCAGACGCCAGCCGCAACTGCTTACCTATCAAGAAGGCGAACTGGAAATCTTCGTCGAGGTCCAGCGCCGCCCTCCGACTCTCATCATCGTTGGAGCCGGACACGTCGCTGTGCCTTTAGCCCAATTAGGCAAGATGATTGATTTTGAGGTCGTGGTACTGGATGACCGCCCGCTTTACGCCAATCAGAAACGCTTTCCTATGGCCGACCGGGTGCTGGCCCAACCCTTTGCCGAAACGCTGCGCCAGTGGCCGATTGACGAGGATACCTTCCTGGTGTTGGTCACGCGCGGCCACAGCCATGATGTCGAATCACTTTTGGAGGTGGTTGATTCACCGGCTCGCTACATCGGTATGATTGGCAGCAAGCGCCGGGTCAAAGCCGTGTTTGAATTATTGGAAAAAGAGAAAGGGATTGACCCGGCCAAGCTTGAGCGAGTCTATGCCCCCATCGGGCTGGATATCGGCGCCGAAAGTCCGTCCGAAATAGCGATCGGTGTTATTGCCGAAATTATCAATGTCTACCGGGGGGGACGGGCGGTTTCCCTCTCGGATGCGCTGCGGGCAGACCGGCGTTTGGCGCTCCACCCGGCACGCGGAAAGAAAGCCGATTAGCTCCTCGTTGTAACTCCCTTCATTTATGCCTGTGTTCCTTCTTGCGTATTTCATTACTTGACGTATCATGCCATCCATAAGATGTGATGCAAATTTTCATAGATTATTAAAGTAATATCCAGACGAGGTAACACAATGTCAAATTTCTTCAAAGGGATGATGACCAACACAGGTGTCATTGGCGAAATTATCCAATTTTTGTGGGCGCGAAAAATGTGGTGGCTCATCCCTATGGTCACCGTTTTAATCCTTTTTGGGCTGTTGTTAGTGTTCGCTTCATCCTCGGGGGTGGCGCCGTTTATCTATACGCTGTTTTAAAATGTCATGAAAATCATAACCATAACTTTTGGTGTTCTGCTGACTCTGTTGGGAGTTGGCAGCTATGTTGGAACGGGCACAAGTAGTCTTACCGCGCTGATTCCTGCTGTTCTGGGCCTGGCAATTGCCGGGTTGGGCTTTATGTCCCATCCGGAGCGAGGGTCGAAGAATACACCCTTCTTTGGAGCAGTTTTTCTGGCGATCCTAACCCTGCTCGGGTCGCTGCGAGGGGTGATAAACTTCTTTACCATGTTGAGCGGAGGCGAAGTGGCTCGTCCGGCAGCAACAACGGCCCAGGCTCTTATGGCCGCTCTATGCCTGGTGTTTGTGGTCCTGGCGGTTACATTGACGCCTAACTTCTGGCAAGGCTGGAAAGTATTTGGCCATTTTTTGGGTAATCTGCTGGCCCGGGTGGTCTTAACTATCTTCTATTTTACCGTTTTTGTGCCTTTTGCGGTGGGGGTTAGACTGTTTAGCGACCCGTTGTACCTCAAAACTATGCCCGCAAAACTATGGCACTCGCGCCACACCGGCGACCAAACTCTGGAAGATGTGTTGAGGCAATATTAGAGCCATGAATATTCTAGGTATTTCCTGTTACTATCACGATGCTGCCGCTGCCCTATTGGTTGATGGCCAATTAGTGGCTGCGGCTGAAGAAGAGCGCTTTACCCGAAAAAAGCATGACAGCAGCTTTCCTAAAAATGCGATCAATTTCTGCTTGACTCACACCGGCCTGACCGCCGCCGATTTGGATTATGTGGTTTTCTACGAAAAGCCGCTGGTAAAATTCGAGCGCATCCTGAAGACGACCCTGAGTATGTTTCCCAAATCCTGGGGCGTCTTTCGCGAGTCGATGGTCACCTGGTTCGACGAAAAGCTGTGGATTAAAAGCCAACTGCAAACGGCCATCGGTGTGCCGACGAGCAAAATTCTGTTTGTCGAGCACCACCTTACCCACGCCGCCAGCGCCATGTTTTGCTCCCCTTATGCCGATGCAGCCGTTATCACCATTGACGGAGTCGGTGAATGGACAACGGCCACGATGGGCCAGGCAACGGCCCAGTGGAACGGGACGGGGGTGAACCGGATTGATTTGACCCGCGAATTACGCTTTCCCCACTCGTTAGGCCTGCTTTACTCCGCGTTTACCGCTTATCTCGGCTTTCGGGTTAATAACGGCGAGTACAAAGTGATGGGTATGGCCCCCTACGGCCAGCCCAAATACATGGACGAAGTTTACAAACTGGTCAAAGTGGACGAGGATGGCGGCCTGACCCTCAATATGGACTACTTCAGCTTCCATCATTCAACCCACTCGACCTTTAACCAAAAATTTGTAGACCTGTTCGGTCCGGTGCGTGGGGCAGAGTCTGAATTTTTTACCTGTAAGACCCATCCCGCTAAAGACCACCCGCAGTGGAACGACGCCGTCGCCGCCCAGAATCAAAAATATGCTGATATTGCCGCCAGCATCCAGCGCGTGACCGAAGAGATCATTTTGAAAATGGCTCAGGCCGCCTACCGGCAAACCGGCTCCAAGAATCTGGTCATGGCCGGCGGGGTGGCCCTTAACAGTGCGGCCAACGGGCGGCTGATGCGGGAAGGGCCGTTTGAAAACGTCTTTATCCAGCCAGCGGCCGGCGACGCCGGCGGCGCCATTGGCGCCGCCCTGTACGTCCATCATGTGGTGCTGGGCCAGCCGCGCAAATTTACGATGGAACATGCCTATTGGGGCGCGGACTATCCCGAAAGCCAGATGATTGAGGCAATCAAAAAGGCCGGGTTTCCCTACGAGGCTTTTGACGACGACGACAAACTGCTCGATCAGGCCGTGGATACCCTGCTGGAAAGTAAGGTGATCGGCTGGTATCGAGGCCGTTTTGAGTGGGGACCACGCGCTTTAGGCCATCGCTCCATTATTGCCGACCCGCGCCGGGACGAGATGAAAGAGATTGTCAATACCAAAATCAAATTCCGCGAGCCGTTCCGCCCCTTTGCTCCGGTGGTTATGGAAGAACGCGCCCCCGAATATTTTACCACTCCTAACCTGGACAAGCAGTACCCGCCGCGTTACATGCTGATGGTTTCGGATATTCCTGAGGATAAGTGGGATAAAATCCAGGCTGTCTGCCACAACGGCACGGGTCGCTTACAGAGTGTCCGCGAGGAATGGAATTCCGGCTATTACAACCTGATCAAAAAGTTCGATCAGGCTACGGGCGTGCCGGTGCTGCTGAACACCTCTTACAATCTGCGGGGTGAGCCAATTGTGACCACGCCCCAGGAAGCCATCAACACCTTTGCTGCCTCTGATATTGACATACTGGTCATGGGGCCATTTCTGGTGAAAAAACCGGAAGGTTATCACGCCACCGGCTCACATCTCAGTCCGGATCAGGTGGACTGAAGCCAGAGGATGGATGAGCGAGGATAGAAAGATACCATTTTCCATCTTCAATCCTCTATCTTCTATCTTCAAGTTCACGGTTTCCTGATAATCAAATTATCAAAATCCACCGTAGCCGACTCTTCCCCTTCAGCCATGTCTACGACCAGGGCGATTTTGCCCTCGGAAAGCCGGTCGTTCTCCAGGATGGTCAACTGCACATCATTGACGAAAAAGGTCAGGGTACTGCCTTCGGCTGAAATAATCAAACGATTGGTTTCGCCCGGCTTAATGGCCGGGGTGCTCGACCAATCTTTGAGTTTTTTCCACTCGCCGTCATATAAAAGCACCGAATAGAGATTGTCATTGCCTATTTCAAAAACGTAAACATTCCCATCTTCGTCCAGGCGGAAGGCGACACCATAGCTGTAATGGGTCTCGCTGTCGAGGGGGGTGGCGTCTACACTTAAAATGAAATCGGAAAAATCCCGGCTGGGCAGTTGTTTTTCTAAATAAGGCAGCTTGTCCGGCTTGGAAGTAACGCTCAGCGTGTAGCGACCCTCCTCAATCGTCACTTCATTTTGACTGTACTCATCCTCGAACTCGCCGGTAGACCAGCCCTTGGCATCGGAGTCAAAAGTATCCTCAAAAAGGACAGCGGTGGTGGCGTCCAGAGCAGCTAACTCGTCGGGGTTGAGCGAGCGGATGACCAGGTTATCGAAATCAACGGTAGCTTTGTCGCCCTCTTCGTACAAATCAAGGGCCACCCCAATCGCCCCACTGTTCAGGGTGTCATCCTCCAGGGTGGTCACCTCTACCCCATTGACATAGAAGGTGAACAACGAACCAGCCGCTTTGACCGTCAACTGATTGGTTCCATCGCGGTTAATGGCCGGCGACTCAGCCCACTCGACCAGGGTTTCCCACTCGTTATTGTACAGTACGCTGACCATATAATTGCCGTCGGAATTGACCTCAAAGGCGTACAAGTGGGCATCGTCTGCGTTCTCGCGCAGGGTCAAGCCATAGGCAAAATTGCTCGCCACTTTCTTTTCTACCACCGTCGCTTCAACCGAGAAAATAAAGTTATCGAACTCTTTATCAGCTAGATTGTTCCAAACAAAAACTCCCTGCTTGGCCTCATGGGTCATCCGGTAACGACCCTCTACAAATTCGGTGTTGGTCACGCCGTATTCATCCTCTTGAGGACCGGTGGACCAATCATTCTTGTTGGAGCTAAAATCATCCTCAAACAAGATTTCTCCATCCAACCCCGGAATATCAACAATTGGGACCGGGGTAGACGGGCTAATTTCTGCGGTGGGTGGGGTTGGAATGAGCGCTTCCTCAGTAGCAATTAGGGTGGCTGTCGGCGTGGGTGTCTTTTCGATGCCAATGCGAACAGCGGTAGGGCTGCTGGCTACCGGAGTGCCCGTTCCATCACCGTCGGAGGCCATCAAGCCGTAAAAGAGCAGCCCGCCCCCCAACAGGCACAACAGGGCCACTACCGCAACGCCGCCAATCAGCCAGGGGCCGATCCCGCCCGATTTTTTAGCCACAACGGGTGCAGGACCGGTGACACCCTGGGTTTGGGTCGAAGGGGTCGGCAAGCTGACGGTCCGGCCGCCGCTTTCAATCTCGTTGAGCGCATGTTGTAGCGCCCGCTGCATCTCACCGGCGGTTTGGTAGCGCTGCTCCGGCTCTTTGGCCATCGCTTTGACGACCACCTGCTCTAGCGGGTCGGGAATATTCGGATTAATTGCCCGGGGCGGGGTCAGAGGCTCGCTGACGTGCTTGAGCACAATCGCTACCGGCGTTTCAGCCCGATAAGGTTGCTGGCCGGTCAGGAGCTCGTACAAGATGACTCCCAGGGAGTAAACGTCGGTCCGGCCGTCTATTTTGACTCCCTGGGCCTGTTCCGGCGACATATACGCCGGTGTGCCCAGGACACTCCCGGCCCCGGTTAACTGGGTGGCCCCGGAACCGGCCATCATCTTGGCAATACCGAAATCGGTTAGCAGCGGTTCGCCGTTGTCGTCAATTAAGATGTTGCTGGGCTTAATGTCTCGGTGAACCACACCCTGTTTGTGGGCATAGTCAAGAGCGCGGGCCACATCGCCGACCAGGCTCACTACCCGGTCATACGGCAGATTTTGGCCCATCAAGTTGGAGAGCGTTCCCCCCTTGATGTAGCGCATAACCATATAAGTCAAGCCCTCTTGGGCGCCGAAATCATACACCGGCAAAATATGGGGGTGCTCCAGCGCGGCAATGGCTTTAGCTTCCTGTTCAAACCGCTTAACAAAGCTGGGGTCCTGCGCATATTGGCTGGGCAAAATTTTGATGGCCACGTTGCGGTGGATGGAGGGTTGGTAGGCCCGGTAGACAGTCGCCATTCCGCCCTGGCCAATCTGTTCAACAATTTGGTATTGGCCAATATTCTTGCCAATTAAATTATCTGACATATCTTTCTCCAGAACTAGTCGTTATTGAGCAGGCGCAGCACTTCCGGCAGCAGGATTTGGGTAGTACCCAGCCCCTCACTCGCGTAAATGGTCGGGTTGCCCCGCCAATCGCCGAAATAACCGCCAGCCTCGGCCAGAATCGGTGGAAAGGGACCGCCATCCCAGGGATTGATGATGGGGTCAAGCATCACTTCCACCCGGCCTGTTGCGACCAGCGCATAGCCATAGGCATCGCACCAGCCGGCGCGGTACCCGGCAGTTTGCTTGAGCCGCTCCCAGGCTGCCGCCCGGCCATATTTATCAAAAGCAGCAGCATCATAATGGGTTACGACAGCATCCTTTAGCCGCTCAACCGGCGAGACTCTGGCCCGCCGTCCGTTCCACCAGCAGCCTTCGCCGCTGGCCGCGGCGATCATCTCACCCAGCGCCGGAAAGTGCGCTACGCCTACCTGGCACTGGCCTTCAATTTCCAGCCCGATAAGAACGGCATACAGGGGCACACCCCGCACAAAGGAGCGGGTTCCGTCAATCGGGTCAATCAGCCAGCGATGGCTGGAACCGGCCGTATTCTCCCGGCTGCCGTACTCTTCGCCGATGATGGCGTGGCCGGGGTATCGTTTTTCAATCCGGCTGAGGATTAATTTTTCGGCTTCCCGGTCGGCTACAGTTACCGGCGACTCGTCACTTTTCAAGTCGGGGCGCAGGCCGGTTTGGAAGTAACCGAGCGTTAATTGGCCGGCCTGCCAGGCGGTTTCGATGGTGAAATCTAGATAATCACGGAGAGATTCAGACACACGTAGGCTCCTTAAGAAAATAGAAGACGGTAGACAGTAGACAGGGTAATATATCCCCGCTGCCTTTTCATCGTTGGTAGCGTGCCACAGACTCGTGAACACTCCTTAGACAAAAAAATGCTATGCCTGATAGCATAGCATAAAATGGCTTGATTGACCACTTGGGTTTCTAGGTATAAGGTCAGGGTAGGATATGCTTATCGTTGCGGGATGGGAAAAAGTAACAACCCAGGCTTAAAACGGATATACGCCATACTTATCGTTCGCTGTTGTTTGATCAACAGCCCACTCTTTTAAGTAGGCTTCGGCTTGGGCCTGGGCCAGTTTTTCTGACTCGGCCTTACTGGCCGCTTTGATCGTCATCTCCCACTCCTGGCCGTTCCATTCAAAAAAAGCCTGGGCAATGTACTCCCCGGCCACTTCCTGGTCGTTGACAAAAATTTCTGTCAGTTTCACCCTTTCAACCCCCGCTGTCGGTCCTCTCGTTTTCGCGCCAGATGTGGGCACGAGAGGCCTGTCCGAGTTTCACTCCTTAACATTTGGCCGCCCATTTTACCACAGCTTCATAGGGGCAGCAACAAAAGTCCAAATGGCCCCAAAATAAATGACTTTTGGCACTATTCCCGCTTCTCTTCTTGATGTATCTTTATACCATTGCGTTGATAGCGTGCCGTTCCTTAATATACTCCATCAAGTACCTCAGGAGACTGCTTTCTTATATGATCAAAACCGACATCCCCCTCCTTCTTCCCCCGCCCCGCTATCTTTCCCTCGAAGCCGGCATATTTGAGATTATGGACCAGGGGGGCATTCACCTGGGCGGCCAACGGCCAGCCGACCTCCACTTTACCGCCACCCAACTTCAAGGCCGGCTGGCCGAGGTTAGCGGCCAAACCTGGCCCATTAGCGCCGGGGGCGAAATAGGGGTAATCTACCTGATAGTAGACTCGACCCTCCCTGGCGGGACAGAAGCTTACCAGTTGGATATCACCCCCGAAGCTATCGAAATCAAGGGCGGCAGCCCGGCCGGAGTCTTTTATGGCTGCCAAACGCTGTTCCAGCTCCTGCGCCAGTATCGAACCCACCTGCCCTGCTTGCATATCGAAGATGCGCCGGGTTTTCCCGTACGCGGTTTCATGCTCGATATCAGCCGTGACCGGGTGCCGACAATGGCCACCCTCCTGGCCTTGATTGACCGGCTGGCTGAGTGGAAGATCAATCATTTGCAGCTATATATCGAGCACACCTTTGCCTACCCCGGTCACCAGGTGGTCTGGCAGCAGGCCAGCCCTCTGACCGGCGCGGAAATCCTGCAATTAGACGCCTGCTGCCGCGAGCGCTTCATTGATTTGGTTCCTAACCAAGCCTCCTTCGGCCACATGGAGCGCTGGCTTAAACATCCGGTCTATCGCCCGCTCGCCGAATCGCCCAACGGCTGGGTTTCTTCCTCGGGAGACCCTATTCCCACCCCATTTACCCTGAATCCGCTTCATCCAGGCAGCTTTGAGCTGGTGGCAGGGCTTTACCAGGAATTGCTGCCTTATTTCAGCAGCCGGCTCCTCAATGTCAATGGGGATGAAACGTTTGAATTGGGGCAGGGGGCCAGCCGGGAGGCGGTGCTACAGCGGGGCAAAACGGCTGTTTATTTTGAGTTCTTATATAAATTAAATCATCTGGTGCAGCAGGCGAACCGGCAAATGCTCTACTGGGCTGACTTCTATTGGGAGCATCCCCAGGAATTCAAAAGTCATCCCGCCGGGGCAATCGCCCTGGAATGGGGTTATGAAGCAGACCACGATTTTGAGGGTCATACCGCCTGCCTGGCCGAGGCTGGCATTCCGTTTTATGTTTGTCCCGGCACCTCCACCTGGAACTCCCTGCTGGGGCGAACCACTAATACTATGGCCAACATTTTTGGGGCGGCGGAGAGCGGCTGGCGAAACGGGGCGCTGGGCTTGCTCGTCACCGATTGGGGCGATAACGGCAGCCTGGCTTATTGGCCGGTTTTATACCTGGGCCTGGCCTATGGGGCCGCGGCCGCCTGGTGCCTGGAACGGGCGCGGGTGATGCCCCTGCCAGAGGCGCTCAGCCTGCACGCCTTTGGCGACCCCGGCGGAGAGACGGGGCGAATTGCCTATGACCTGGGCAATGCTTACTGTATCAGCGATTTGCAAGGCCACAACAGCGCCGCTCCATTCTGGTTCCTGGTTAAAAACAAACTGAGCGGCTGGCCCAAACGTAAAGTCGAGGCTGCCCAGTTTCAACATTCGTTAGAATACGTCGCCGGTGTGACTGCTCGCTGGCACGAGGCGCGGTCCGCCGACCCTGAAGCTGGCCTGGTCCGGGCTGAGTTCGCCAACAACACGGCCATGTGGCAGCATGCCTGTCGCTGTGGACTGGCCGGGCTTGAGGAAAAAGCGGGGCGGCAGCCAAACTGGTCGCTCCTGGCCGAAGAGTTGCAGGACATTGTGGCCGAACATCATCGCCTCTGGCTGGTGCGGCACCGCCCCGGCGGTCTGGCCGACAGTACCGCTCGCCTAGCCAGCCGCTTGCCTTACTACGCGGCAAAGATAGCGGCCTAAGTAAATTGGAAGGCTGGAAGATTGGATAAGAGCTGACCTTCCATTCTTCCAGTCTCGATAGATTGGAAACATTATGATGACTCATAAAATTCGGTGGACCGCCGAAAAAATAACCCAACGCCTCCAACTTATCGAGCCGCTGGTTCACCGGCGGTGCCAGCCCTTGATGCCCTTTCGCTTTGCCCGCCTGGACAGCCCGCTGGAACTCCCCCCGGTCGGCCCTGAGGCGGACGACCGTGCCTGGGCAGTGGTTAGCCCTTATGCCTACTGGGGCGGCCGGGCCATCAATTTCGCCCTGCGCGGCTACTTTCAAGTGCCGCCGGATTGGGCCCCTGACATTCCGGCTGCGCTTTATCTGCCGCTAACGAGTGGCAATGATTTAACCTACCCGGATGCCCTGGCCTACATTGACGGTGTTGCTTACGCCGCCTGCGACCGCTACCACCAGGAAATTTTGCTGCCTCCCTGCTGGCGCGATGGGC
Organism: Anaerolineales bacterium; assembly: GCA_015075185.1. Taxonomy (GTDB): domain Bacteria; phylum Chloroflexota; class Anaerolineae; order 4572-78; family J111; genus DSQQ01. The sequence goes on from JABTUW010000002.1 coordinate 1,726,503, forward strand.
AGCCGCACCTGCTGGCTCTGCACGGTTGGACCGGTGGGGCTTCACTGGGACTGCGCGAGTCGAAAACGCAGCTTCTGATGTTTCCCTGCGCCGTGGTCCAGCTTGACCAGCCCACCCGTGATTTTATCGCAACGGCCCGCGTGGCTCTCGATGTGGCCAAAAACCTGGACGAAAACGAACCGGCCCGGGGCCATCTCCTCAATGCCCTGGACGAAGCTTTTAAATGCCTGGACACGCGAGAACCGCTCGGCGATGCTTTTTACGCCAGCGTTCCGACGGCTCACGCTGTTTTGCGTACAGGTATCCGCCGGGCCGGCCCGCCTCTGGATGTCAGCATTGTCGCTACCGGGCACGCCCACATTGACGTTGCCTGGCTGTGGACCCTGGGCCAGACCCGGCGCAAGGCCGGGCGCACCTTCCACACGGTCACCCGCCTGATGGAACAATTCCCCGAATACCACTTCACCCAGAGCCAGCCCCAATTGTACGATTACATTCGGCAGGACTACCCGGAGCTGTTGGAAGTGATCAAGGACCGCGTGGCCGAAGGCCGCTGGGAGCCAATCGGCGGCATGTGGGTGGAGGCGGACTGCAACCTCAGCGGCCCTGAGTCTCTGGCCCGGCAGTTATTACTGGGCCGCGCCTTTTTCCGGGAGCACTTTGGTCCCCAGGCCGAGTCCCCGGTGCTGTGGCTGCCCGATGTTTTTGGTTACGCCTGGAACCTCCCGCAGCTCATTAAACAAGCCAGCCTGGATTACTTCTTCACTATCAAGATCGGCTGGAGCCAGTATAACCGCCTGCCTTACGACAGTTTCTGGTGGCAAGGGCTAGACGGCACCCGTGTGCTGACCCATTTCAGCACCACGCCTGACCCCGACGGCTATGGTGGGAGTACTTACAATGCGGAGGCTACTCCGGCCCAAACCATTGGCACGTGGACCAACTTTCAACAGAAGGAACTGCAACACGAGCTACTGATGACCTATGGTTACGGCGATGGCGGCGGTGGTCCCACCCGCGAGATGCTGGAAAATATCCGCGAGATGGCTGCCTTTCCCGGCACACCTCGTATGTGCCAGGGATCAGTGGCCGATTTCTTTCGCCATCTGGAACTGGCTTCGGGCGAGCACCTGCCGGTCTGGAACGGGGAACTGTACCTGGAACTGCACCGGGGCAGCTACACCACCCAGAGCCGCAGCAAGCGGGCCAACCGCAAGAGCGAATTTTTGCTCCACGACGCCGAGTTTGTGGCGACTCTGGCTAGCGTGCTCGAGCCTGCTTACAAGTACCCGGCGGCCCGCCTGCGTCAAGCCTGGGAATTGGTTTGTCTCAACCAGTTTCACGACATCATTCCTGGCAGCAGCATCCAGCCTGTGTATGCCGAATCGCTGCAGCAGTACGAAGAGATTCGAGTCCTGGGTGAGACGGTCCGCGACGAGGCCTTGGATCTCATCGCCGGCCGGCTGGGCGGCGACCTGCTGCTGGTTAACCCCACCGGCTTTACCCGTACCGACCTTGCCTTCTGGCCCGGCCCCCTGCCTCCCGGCCAAACCCTCTGCCGGGCCGACAACACTCCCGTAGCCAGCCAGACCACGCCTGATGGAGTCTGGATTGAGGCCGGCGAGTTACTGCCTTTTAGCGTCACGCCGTTGTGGAAGGATGAAGGCGGAAGGCGGAAGGATAAAGCTTCACCCTTCATCCCTCATCCTTCATCCTTAACTATCACTCCAACTCTACTCGAAAACGACTATCTGCATGTTGAACTGAATGAATGGGGCGACATCACTCGAATCTACGACAAGGCCAACAAGCGTGAGGTGCTGCCTGAAGGAGCGCTGGCTAACGGGTTTCAGGCGTTTGAAGACCGGCCCAAAGCCTGGGACGCCTGGGACATGGATATTTTCTACGACGACAAGCAGTGGACGGCTGACCCGGCCTCGTCGGTGCAGGTTGTCGAAGCCGGCCCGCTGCGGGCTACCCTGGAAATCCGCCGGTGCATCCTCCACAGCGACTACATACAGCGTATCTCCCTAACCCGCAACAGCCCCCGCCTGGATTTCGACACCGTCATTGACTGGCGCGAGCGGCACATTTTGCTGAAAGTCGCTTTCCCGCTGGATATCCTCTCGCCGGTCGCCACTTATGAGATTCAGTGGGGCAATGTCCAGCGGCCGACGCATCGCAACACCAGTTGGGATTGGGCCAGGTTTGAAACCTGCGCCCAAAAGTGGGTTGACCTGAGCGAAGGCAACTACGGCGTCAGCCTGCTCAACGATGGCAAATACGGCCACGACATCCAGGACAACGTCATCCGTCTCAGCCTGCTGCGCAGCCCCACCCACCCCGATCCTGAAGCCGACCAGGGCCGGCATCGCTTTGCTTACAGCTTATTACCTCACGCCGGCAGTTGGGGCGAGCAGACCATCGCCGCCGCTTATGCCTTGAATGATCCCTTAATCGTTATGAGGAGAAGCAGAGAGGACGCGATGACGCGAAACGAAGAAGAGGATGACTGGCAAAAGATAATCTCTTCCTTGCCTCCTCGCCTCCTCGCTTCCTCACTTCTCTCCGCTGACCGGCCCAACATCGTCATCGAAACCGTTAAGCAGGCCGAGGATGGCAACGGGGTGATTGTTCGCATGTATGAGAGCCAGCGCCAGCGCAGCCCGGTGACGCTGACCGCCGGGTTTGATCTGCGTAGCGCCTGGCGCACTAATCTGCTGGAGGAGAATCAGGACGAATTGCCGGTGAGCGGCAATCAGGTAACGTTTTTTGTCAAGCCTTATGAGATTGTGACGGTGCGATTGGTTTCTGCCGAGGGTACAACCTTATGAGGCAAAAAAAACCTGTTGTACACCTCATCGGCCAGGCCCACCTCGATCCAGTGTGGCTGTGGCCGTGGACGGAAGGGCGGGCCGAGGCCGCAGCGACCTGTTACTCGGCGGTTAACTGCCTCAAACGCTACCCGGATTTTCACTTTACCCGCGGTGAAGCGCAAATCTACCGCTGGATTGAAGAAGAGGCCGCGGAGCTGTGGGCCGAGATCTGCGGCTTTATCGCCGAAGGTCGCTGGCATGCGGTCAACGGCATGGTCATTCAGCCGGATATGAACCTGCCCCAGGGCGAATCTTTAGTGCGGCAGGCCCTCCTGGGCAAGCGTTATTTTCAGGAGAAATTGAGCCTCGACGTGCGGATTGCCTTTTGTGTGGACAGCTTCGGTCACGCCGGCACCCTGCCCCAGATTTTACGCAAGTGCGGCTTTGACACTTACATTTTCATGCGTCCGAAACCTCAGGAGAAAGAACTCCCAAGTGAGGTCTTCTGGTGGCAGAGTCCTGACGGCAGCCGCATTCTCACCTACCGCATCCCCGGTCCCTACCAGACGACCCCTCGCACCGATAACGAGAGCCACATTGCCCAGGCCCTCGCCGCCATGCCGGAGGGACTGGCCGATACCATGTCCTTCGTCGGCGTCGGCAATCACGGCGGCGGCCCCACCCGCGAGATGGTTGAAAGCCTGCAAGAATTAGCCCGGCGGCGGCAGGATGTTTGTCTCCGCTTCAGCCATCCCCAAGCTTATTTCGACGCCATCGCCCTACACGCGGCTGACCTGCCTGTCGTTGCGGATGAGTTGCAGCATCACGCCGTCGGCTGCTACGCCGTCAACAGCCAGCTCAAGCGGCTGCACCGGCAGGCCGAGGGTGCGCTGCTGGCGGCGGAGCGGCTGGCCTGCCTGTCCAACGTCTGGGCCGGTCGAAGTATACCTCTGGTCGAATTGGACTGGCTGTGGTGGGACGTGTTGTTTAACCAGTTCCACGATACGCTGGGCGGCACCAGCGTCAAGCAGGGTGAGGACGAAGCAATCATGGCGTTTGGCCGGGCCATCCTGAGCGCCCGTGAGCTGACCAACGATGCGGGCCGGGCCATTGCCGCCACCCTTGATACAAGCGGCCCCGGCAGCACCGTCATCGTTTTCAATCCCTTTCCCCAGCCTACCCGGCAGTACCTGGAATACGAACCCTGGACAGAGTGGCAGATCTGGGACGCGGTGGGCTGGGGTTTGGTGGACGAAACCGGCCAGCCTGTCCCGCACCAGATCATCGAAGCCGAAGCGGCGATGCACTTGACAAATTCACCGGTCAATCGTCTCGTTTTCCCGGTAGACCTGCCTCCGTTGGGCTATCGCCTTTACCGCTTTGCGCCGGGACTGCCCCGCACTGAGACAGCCAGCTCCCTGAGCGTCACCCCTGACTCGCTGGTCAATGAATTCTGGCAATTGCGGCTCGACCCGGCTAGCGGGGCCATCATCTCTTGCCTGGATCAGGCAACCGGCGTAGAATTGGTCGGTCCGGCGGACTGGAATGTGGCTCAAGTGCTGCATGACCCCAGCGACACCTGGTCGCATGGGGTAACCCATTATGATGAAATCGTTGGGCAATTTAAAGCAACCCAGATCAAAATTTGTGACCAGGGACCGCTCCAGGTTTCCCTGCTGATCGAGCGAGCTTACGAAGGCAATACCTGGCTCCAGCAGTTGATTCTGCGGCGCGGCGACCCGGCGCTGCTGCTGCGTAATTGGTTGTGCTGGCAAGGGCAGTGGCAACTGGTCAAGCTGGCCTTTCAGGTGCCAACCGATGAGCCTCGTTCGTTCCACGATGTGCCTTTTGGCTGGCTGGAACGTCCCTGCTCCGGGCAGGAAGTCCCTACCCAAATGTGGCTAGACGTGCAAGGTCCGCCTGTAGGACAAGTTGTCAACTTGTCCTACATTTCCAAGGAAGTTCCTGGTGGGCAAGTTGGTCTGGCCCTACTGAACGACGGCAAATATAGCTGCGACGTTCACGGTAATATCATGCGCCTGACGATTTTACGCACACCGCCCTATGCTTACCATGACCCGCACGTTTTTGGCAGCAAGCGCCGCTACGACTGGGTGGACCAGGGCTATCAGGAATTTAATTTGGTCTTACTGCCTCACCTGGGCGATTGGCGCGAGACCGATTTGATTGCCCGGGCGCGGGCGCTGAACCTGCCGCCGGTCTGTATCACCAGCCATGCCCACCCGGGCCGCCGGCCTCCAAGCGGCAGCCTGGCCCAATTGATCGCGCCGGAATTGGAATTGACTGCGCTCAAACCGGCAGAGGATGGCCTGGGTTTTGTCGTGCGCATTGCCGACAAGCATGGCCGGGGCGGGAGCGGTCAGTTCATTTGGCAGGAGCAATCATTTGATCTCGTCCTGGCGCCGTTTGAAGTGTCTACATGGCGTCTTTATCAGGAGAATGAAGACTGGCAGTTTGTGGCGTGTGATATGCTGGAAAGGAAATTAAACAATGCCTAAAATTACTTTTATCGGGGCGGGGAGCACCGTCTTTGCCAAGGCCCTGCTGACCGACATTTTTTGTTTCCCCGAGTTAGCTGAGGCAACGATCAGCCTGTTTGATATTGACCGGGAGCGGCTGCGAACCTCTGAGATTGTCGCTCACAAAGCGGCCCACGCTGTCGGCGCGCGTCCTACGATTGAGGCCACAACCGACCGGCGGGCAGCTCTGGCGGGAGCGGATTACGCTATCTGTATGATCCAGGTGGGCGGCTACAAACCGGCCACGGTCATTGACTTTGAAATTCCCAAGAAGTACGGCCTGCGCCAGACTATCGGTGATACCTTGGGCATCGGCGGCATTATGCGCGGCCTGCGCACTATCCCCGTCCTGCTCGACATCTGCCGCGAGATGGAGGAGGTTTGCCCCGAAGTAACGTTTCTCAACTACGTTAACCCGATGGCCATGAATTGCTGGGCCATCAACCAGGCCAGCCGCATCAAAACGGTGGGGCTGTGTCACAGCGTCTACCACACCGCCGAGGCACTGGCCCGCGATATCGACGTGCCGCTGCCGGAGATCAACTACCTGTGCGCCGGGATTAACCACATGGCCTTTTACCTTAGCTTCGAGCGTAACGGCCAGGACCTCTACCCGCTGCTTCGCCAGGTGGCGGCTGAAGGGCGTGCCCCGGCCTGGAATAAGGTTCGCTACGAGATGCTGACCCGGCTGGGGTACTTTGTGACCGAGTCGAGCGAGCATTTCAGCGAGTATGTGCCCTGGTTCATCAAGCGCGACCGGCCTGATTTAATTGCCGAATTCAACGTGCCCCTGGACGAGTATCCCTGGCGCTGCGAAGAGCAGCTTGGCGGCTGGGAACAACTGCGCCAAGCCCTGGAGGATCCTAATCTAGAGGCGCTGGCCCAGTTTGAGCAGCGTTACCGGCAGGAACGGCTGGCGCGTCTGAGGCAGGAGGACCCCTGGCACGCCGAGCAAATGCGGCGCTGGTGGACCAGGGATGAAGAAGAGGCCAGGGCGACGGGCCACTCCGGGGAGTATGGTTCGCTCATTATCCACTCCCTGGAGACCGATCAGCCGCGGGTTATCTATGGGAATGTGATGAATGAGAGCTTGATTGATAATTTACCTCAAGCGTGCTGCGTTGAGGTCCCCTGCCTGGTGGATAAAAACGGCATCCAGCCCACGCGGATTGGCGCTCTCCCGCCCCACCTGGCTGCGCTGATGCAAACCAACATTAACGTGCAGGCCCTCACCGTGGAAGCGGCCTTGACCGGCAAACGTGAACACATCTACCACGCGGCGATGCTCGACCCGCACACAGCCGCCGAGTTGGATCTGAAGCAAATCTGGGCGCTGGTTGATGAGCTTATTGCCGCGCACGGAAACTGGCTGCCTGCTTACCGTTGATTTGAACTGTCTAATGTGTGACTGGGCTACGAAATAATGAAAAAGACGCCGGTTAAGGTTAAGCCGATAATAACCACCAGCAGGACAGACAAGGCCGTGTAGACCCATCTTTCGTGCCAGCTTGTCTGAAGAACCTGAGAAGCAGTGAGATTTGGCTGCAGGGCATGGGGAAATTTGTCATACGGGCGGTCTTTATAATCCATTTTCAGTCGGGCTTCCCGCATGCGGCCGGCTATTAAGGCAATAATACCCGCGGTGAGAAAGCCATATATGGCTCCAAAGCAGAAACTACCGCTACTTATGGTATCCATAGTTTTTGACCTCATTGATTTTATAGGATACAATTAGAACAAATGAGCTATCAGTGGAGACTTTTATGATAAATGAGTTTTTGACTATTGCCGCTGCTTTTGATTGGATTAGCCCCATGCTGGCTTTTATTCAAGATTATCGACATGGCCAAGTGAGTGATTTTGGGATACCAGCCAGTTCGGGCTGGAGCAGGAGGAATATTAAACGTCTCCTTAAAAAACACGGAGTGCCGGTATGGGGAGTGATGCTTAACTTTAGGGGTGACACGCTCATGTTTACCGTGCCGTACCATCAAGCCCAGGCCGTGTCTGACCTGCTGCTTAGACAGGGAGTCTCCATTCTTCATGCGCCGGCTGAAGTTACTGCCTCACCGCCTCAGCCCTCTGGGTCTATCTGGCCCTAAAAACCCTCTTTTTCAGATCAAAGGCTCATCCTTTTTCAGTACCCTTTCCTCCGTCACCAGTAAACCGTAAAAATTGTTATCTACCTCTCATCAACAAACGGTGAGATTAGGGCTTCTTTTCCTACCCCTTTATCATAGCACAGTCACGAGGACATTACATCAATCTTTGGGATGATTTTTTGTTCATCCAGATGAATGGGAAATGCGGGCCGAAAAGTTACCCAGTTTAGTGATAAGCACTACTAAACGAGATGCTTTAGTTCTTTATCTGGAAATTGGATCGCAAAGGTGAATGCATCTCTCTGAGGCCCGATTAAACCCGAAGATAATATGTAGCGGATTCTTGATTCTTTGCCTACCAATGTGATTATTGCTGCAAAATGAAGAAATCACCCTTTTTCTGATTAAGAATCACTCAACTTGGTGTAGGCAAAGGTAACGGAGACCGTTAAAATGAGCAGGTAAGCTTTAGTGTTTGCCTTTACTCAAGTGTGCTTTAGGGGCCGGATCAGCTGGGGCGACTTCAAGCGAATAGGGTGCAACCCAAGCAACAGAACAGTTTGTTCATAGTGATGAAAAGAGAGTATTGCTTAAAGTCAAGGAGGTAAAACCGGATTATGTTGAGCCAACAAAGAAAAATCATGTCTTTAGTTTTAGCACTGCTGCTGGTGGCCGCCATGGCCCTTAGTGCCTGCGGTACAGGGGCTGGCGGTGGCGATACCGGTGGTACGGGTGGAGGTGATGTATCGGCAACCCCAACGCTCATGGGTGGTGATGCTGGCGGGGATACTGGTGGCACCGGCGGTGATACCGGCGGAGGCGCGGACGCAACAACCGAGCCTTAATAGTTTAAGTTAGGCAGGCGGACCACTTAGAGTAGAGTGCAACAAGTACCCATTTTGGTCGAATAATAATGAGGGAAGAATATTTATTCTTCCCTCATCGCTTTTTTACCCCTGCTATAAGAGTTAGGAATTCACCGTGTAACCTATTCCTCGCGCGGTGCGAATGGTGTCTGTTAGTCCGGTAGCTTCTTTGATTTTTTGGCGGATACTAAAAATATACTGGCGAACCATTTCTCTGGCTTCCCACAAACCGCTGTCGTACCCCTGCACCTCTCGTAACAACTCCTGAGGTGAAACTACGCGGGGGGCTTCGCTGGCCAGGTAAGCCATAACATTAAATTCAGTGGGGCTAAGCTCCAGCAGGTGTCCTTGCAGGATAATGACATGCTGCGAGAAATCTACAATCAGGCTACCGTACTGCAAGAATCGTCCTTGTTCACTGTTGGGGGCCGTGATTGGGGTCATCAATTGGGCCAGGTCGGGAGCCGGGGTGGCTGGAGCCAACCCGCTTTCCGTGTCCTCGCTCAGGAGCGTTCGTAGACGGCTCAGTTCGGTTAAATGTTGCTCTAACTTGGACAACAGATGGCGTTGCTCCAGAATTCGCTGGCGTTTGAGTAATCCCTGGCGTACACTCTGGCGGAGTTCAATAGTTTTACACGGTTTAAAGAGGTAATCATGCGCCCCCTCGCGCAAGGCCTTGACAGCGGTATCGAGCGAAGCATGGGCCGTCAGCAGGATGACGACCGTATCTGGCGATTGTTGCCGCAGGGCAGCCAGCACTTCCATGCCATTTATGCCCGGCAGGACCAAATCCAATAAAGCCAGGTCAAATGTCTGGTTAGCGATCAAAGCCAAAGCCGCTTCGCCATTTTCTACAGCCGTGACTTGATGACCATCAAGGGTTAGCGTGTCTTCCATGATCAGGCGAATACCTGGCTCGTCATCTACGACCAAAATCTTGGCAGGTGTCATAAGCTACCTCTCTTACTTACCCTCAGCCAGTGACCGGAGCGGGTTCCAGGGGGAGCAAAATAGTAAAAGTGGTTCCCTGGCCTGCCTGGCTGGTGGCCTTAATCTGGCCCCGATTAGCCTGGATAATTTGATAACTGGTAAACAGGCCCAACCCGGAGCCGTGGTCTTTAGTCGAAAATAAGGGTTCAAACAAGCGTGACAATACTTCCGGCGACATGCCGGCGCCGCTATCACTAAATTCAATCCGTGCCACTGTTTGGGTTTGGCCTTCGGGAAAGGTGGCCTGGTCAAGCGTGGCAGAAACTTGGATGGTTCCACCTTCCTCTTCCAGGGCATCAATCGCATTGAGTGTTAGGTTTAACATGACCTGCTTCAAATGGTCAGGGCTGATTGGCAGCAGAGGCAGGTCGTCGGCTAAAATCTGTTGGACCTTAATTTTGTGATATTGCAGTTTTTTGTTGACTAATTGAAAGATGCTCCCCAGGATAGCCGGGAGATCGGCCTGCAGTACCTCGGTTTGGTCAAGCCGGTAACCATTAATACCGGCCCCTCCTGATTGCTCGCGGCTGGTTGGGCGATAGAAATCACGCATCCGATGAACAATACTGGCAATGCGTTCAATCTCCGTGCCGGCTACCTCCAAATACTTCTCAATTTTTTCCTGCCGGTGTTGGCCGGCCAATTCTATATCCAGCAGGCTCAAAACTCCCTGGATGGCCTGGAGAGGGTTATTGATTTCATGCGCAATTGAAGCGACCAGCCGTCCCAGAGCGGCCATTCGCTCACTTTGAACCAACTGGGCCTGGGTTCCCCGGAGCATTTGCATCTGGTGTTGCAGATTCCGGTAGAGCCGGGCGTTTTCCAGGGCTACGGCGGCCTGATCGGCCAGGAGTTGCAGCAGTTGCTGGTCGGCTGGGGTAAAGTGATTTGGCTCATCACTCTCTACATCTAATACGCCAATGACCTGCTCCGCCACCCGCATCGGCACGCACAGTTCCGAACGGGATGCAGGCATATGGCCGATGGCGACGTAACGGGCCTCTTGAGTTGTGTCGGGTACATTAATTGCCTGGCCGCTCCGCACCACGGCTGCACCGATGCCGTGCGGGGTATCGTCACTCAACGAGAAGCGAGCGTCATTGGCCTGGGAACTGACCCCCAGATAATAGCGGTAAACCAGCTCGTTGGTAGCGGTATCAACCAAACCCAGGCCGGCAACGTTGAGGTGTAACACATTGGCTGCAGTTTCGACCACCCGCCTGAGAATAACATCCTCGCTGTGGAGCAGGGTTAACTCCTGACCCAGTTGATAAATAGCGGCCAACCGTTCCTCCAACTGGCGGCGTTCCCTAATATTACGGAACGCCAGCACGGTCCCGGCCAAAGGTTCCCCGGCGCTACTAATGGGTGCGACGTTATAATCAATGGGAGTTATGGTCCCATCCCGGGCCAGGAGCAGGGTATGGGCAGCCTCAAGCGGGCCGGCAGCTCCGTTGAGCAGTTTAGAGATGGGGCATTTAAGGGGTGTTTGAGCCACTTCATCTACAATTTGAAAGATAGTCTGGGCTTTCTGTCCGAGGGCAGCGGCTTGGGACCAGCCGGTTAAAGCTTCGGCATGGGGATTCATAAAGTTGATGCAGCCCTCGGGATCAGTGGTGATAACCCCCTCGCCGATACTTTGCAGCGTAGTAGCCAGCCAGCGTTCGTTGGCCTTCAATTTTTGTTCCAGTTTGTGCCGATATAACGCAATTTCAATCGTGATGCGCAGTTCCTGGTCGTCAAACGGTTTTAGCAAGTAGCCAAAGGGTTCGGTCACTTTGGCCCGCTGCAACGTCTGCTCGTCGGCCATAGCGGTAAGATAAACCACCGGAATATCCATCTGCGCCTGGATCTGCCGGGCGGCGCCAATGCCGTCCAGCTTGCCTTTCAAACGGATATCCATCAAGATCAAATCAGGCCGCAGTTCCGAAGCTCTGGCCACAGCGTCCTCGCCGTACGCAACGGTGGCGACGACATGATAACCCAGCATTTCTAAACTGTAGCTAATGTCGTTGGCGATGATTTTTTCATCTTCAACAACCATTATGGTGATCGTCACAGGTTTTGCCTCCTGATATGAAATTAGGGAGCGGCAAAGGTGATAATAAATATTGTACCATATTCTGGCTCCAGAGTAATGTTACCCTTCGGAGGATCAATGGTAAGATCAGCGAGTTATTGCTTTGAAAGCGGAGATAAAAAGTTTGTTCTGTTTGGGAAGATGGGCATAAGGTAAAAATGAGATAATAATGGGGGATATCACGATGGACAAAGGGTCCGAGAGTCTCATGGGGGCCGAGAGGATATTCACCCTGCCTGCCGGTAAGAGGGGTCGGGCCTGGGATCAGGGCTGGCGTGTTCGCCAGGACAGAGCCTGTCACGGAAAAGGTGAGCGCCAACAAAAGAAGGGAAAGAAAGACTGGGAACAACTTGCGCATCGCGAAACCTTTAACAGGTCAATGAGGTTGATTTACCCGGCCAACTCAATTCGGTTGCCGTCCGGGTCCAGAGCCACGCTTTCATAGTAGCCATCGCCGATCCGGCGCGGACCATCCAGAACCAGACCGGATAACCGTCCGCCCGAAGCCGTGCCGTTAGAGCGTGTGTGGCCGCTTCTGAGCCGGCGGCGACGGCTAAATGAGTATAACCGGCGAACTGAACCAGGGGGTCATTCTGGGTAAGGGGAACATCGGGCCTGTAACATGGTCAAGGGAGGTCTTTTGAGGCGATAGAGTCAATCTTTTTTCTTTGATTGTTCAAATGAACTCAACGCTTCGGTTTCATTCCAGGTTTCGTCGAGTTCCTTAGCGATGGTTGTCGCCACTTCGGCAGCAGTACCTTCACGTTCCTGTTCTTTACCCCACTTAAACATTGAAGTATAAGCAGCGGCGCTGGTTTGACCCGCGCGCGAGGCGGCATTTTCTACAGCCTGTTGAAATCGGGCCGGTAAATTTTCCCTGACCGTACCATTGACATCGGTCGCTTTAACCCCCAGTGGAATGTGTTCCCAATATAAGATTTGATATCTTGCCATCGCTTTTTCTACCTTTTACTGATGCCGCTGAATTTGATAAACTTGAGCGGGTGTAAGGGGCGGCATCGAGATGAAAAATTTTTGAATAAACTCTCTATTTACCTGTTTTAGTTTACACGTTCCGGGCTAAATTTGCAACTTCTTTAGAAGTAAGGCTCTCTCTTAATTTTTAGCCATAAGAATTGAGCATTGGGTTCCCATGCTTCGCGTCAGGTTGGAACCCAGATTGCGGCTTTTACTGTCCATATCGGATGGCCCGCCATGACAAGATTAGAGTTCGATTAGAAATGGAGACAAGCTCTTGAAAAAATCCTCTTCTTTGATTAAAATATCAGCGTTGTCAAAAGATTGGTTGCGCGTCTGGCCAACTGATCTTTTTTTTGACCCGTTCTTAAATTCATCTGCCGGAGGCTCCTAACTAACTTTATGGAAATGAAAACCATCCGCGAGCTTAATGAAGCTGTGGCTCAGGAAGCTCTTTTTTTGCAGGATTTGCTGGCTGAAGTCAACAAGGTGATGGTGGGGCAGGAAAAATTGATCGAGCGGCTGTTGATTGCCCTCCTGGCCGACGGCCACATTTTGCTGGAAGGCGTGCCGGGTCTGGCTAAGACTTTGGCTATTAAAACCCTGGCTCAAACGGTCCAGGCCCAGTTCCAGCGCATCCAATTTACTCCCGATTTGCTGCCCGCCGACCTGATTGGTACGGAAATTTACAACCCCCGCACCAATGAGTTTACCTCCCATCGCGGTCCTATTTTTGCCAATTTTATCCTGGCCGATGAAATTAACCGTGCTCCGGCCAAAGTTCAGAGCGCCTTGCTCGAAGCCATGCAGGAGCGGCAGGTGACAATTGGCGCTGAAACGTTCAAGCTGGAAGAGCCGTTTTTGGTATTGGCCACTCAGAATCCTATCGAGCAGGAGGGAACTTATCCATTGCCCGAAGCGCAGGTGGACCGTTTCATGCTCAAAGTAGTGGTAGATTATCCGACGCGAGCCGAAGAACGGCTGATTATGGATCGTATGACCGGAGTGCGCCTGCCTGAAGTCAAGCCGGTCACCCAACCCGCTGACCTGCTGCACGCGCGCGAGGTGGTGCGGCAAATCTATGTGGATGAAAAAATCAAGGAGTACGTTCTTGATCTCGTTTTTGCGACGCGCCAGCCTAGCCAGAATGGCCTGTCCGGCCTGCAGCCTCTCATTGCTTTTGGTGCATCGCCGCGAGCTACGATTTACTTGATTATGGCGGCGCGGGCGCATGCCTTTTTGAAAGGGCGCGGCTTTGTCACGCCGGAAGATATTAAACAAATTGCGCCTGATATCTTGCGCCATCGGGTGGTCATTAGCTACGAAGCCGAGGCCGAAGAAATTACCAGCGCCGAAATTGTCCAACGTATTCTGGATCAGATAGAAGTACCGTAAAAAATTGTGAAATGCGGATTGTGAATAATTAACAATTCACAATTGGCAATTGACAATTCACAGTTAACCATGCTCTCACCTGAACTTATTAGAAAAATTCGCCGGATTGAAATTCGCACCCGCCACCTGGTAAACGACAGTTTTGCCGGGGAGTATCATGCCATCTTCAAAGGGCGGGGGATGGAATTTGATGAAGTGCGTCCCTACCAGCCGGGCGACGAAGTCCGCACCATTGATTGGAACGTTACGGCCCGCACCGGGGAGCCGTTTGTCAAGCGCTTTGTCGAAGAGCGGGAGTTGACGGTGATGCTGCTGGTGGATGCCAGTGCCTCCGGCAAATTTGCTACGGTCAATCGCTTTAAGCGCGAAATTGCCGCCGAACTGGCCGCAGTCCTGGCTTTTTCGGCCATTAGCAATAATGACAAGGTCGGTGTCCTCATTTTTACCGACCGAATCGAGTTGTTTATCCCACCACGCAAGGGCCGCCGTCACGTGCTGCGGCTCATTCGTGATCTGCTGGCCTTTGAGCCAATCGGCTACCAAACCAATTTGAAACTGGGCTTGGATACCATTAACCACCTGCTCAAGCGCCGCAGCATTGTCTTCCTCATCTCTGATTTTCTGACCCCACCGGACAGTTATCGTTCGGCCTTGCAGTTTAGCAATCGCCGCCACGATGTAATTGCCGTAACCCTGAGCGACCCGCGCGAACAGGAACTGCCCAATGTGGGGCTGCTGGCATTGGAAGATGCCGAAACCGGCCAGGTACGGTGGGTGGATACTGGCAGCCGCCAGCGGCGGCAAGCCTTTGCCGAGCGGGTCAACGAGTTGAAACTGGCCCGTGACCGGGTCTTTCGCAAGTCTAAAGTGGATCGTATTGACATTTCCACCGATGCCGAGTATGTTACTCCCTTGACAACTTTTTTCGAACGGCGTGCCCGGCGGATGCGGCGGTGAGCAGAGCGACTGCCGACCGCTGACCACCGCTAAGTTACACCAGAATTTTTGCGGGGTAGGCATCCTCGTTTGACTTCGATTATGAATTTTGTAAAAACGCAGTTTTCAAATTTAACCCGTTACTCCCGGCTTACTTTTCACGCTTTAGGGCGAAGCCTCCCCTGGGGACGCTTTACGCTTTACGCCTTACTCTTCTGCCTTGTCTCTCCTGCCGCTGCCCAAACACCCGCCGATGCTAATGCTGAGTTTTTCCTCAAAGCCCCCCAAGACCAACCTCTGACCGTTGGCGACCGGGTAACTTTGCGGTTGGAAGTAACTCATCCGGCAGACTCGCAGGTGACCCTGCCGGATGTGCCGGAGCAGTGGGGCCCCTTCGAGGTGGTTGAACAGACCCCGCCCGAATCCGTCGAGAACGACAACGGCACAACTACCTCCGGTAAGGATATTGTCGTCACCCTCTTTGAGCCGGGAGAGTACCAAACGCCGCCTCTTGTCGTGACCCACAGCATGGCGGATGGCTCGCAAGAGGAGTTGGGGACGCCAGTTGTCCAGCTTGCCATTACCAGCATATTAACTGATGATACCGAACTGCGCGACCTGAAGCCCCAAGCTGAGCTGCCGCTGCCCCCTATCTGGCCTTGGGTTGTTGCGACTATCCTGTTGAGCATCTTTGTTTTGGGCCTGCTCGCAGGTGTAGCTTTATGGTTGTACGACCGGCGGCGTAGACGCGTCGACCTCGAATTAGCGCCTGTACCTTTTGTGGACCCCCGCCCACCTGAGATCATTGCCTTGACCGAGTTAGATCGGATCGAAGGCTTGAATCTGCCGGCTCGGAACGAAATCAAAGAGCACTACTCCCTGGTTGACATCTGTTTGCGCCGTTACATCGAAGGGCGTTATCAAATCCCGGCCCTGGAGCAAACCAGCGCCGAGTTGCGCACCGCCTTCCGCAAGTCGGGCACTCTGGCCGAAGACGCCGCCGGGTTTATGGACATCTTCTCAGAAAGTGATCTGGTCAAATTTGCCCGTTATGTGCCTCACGCTGATAATGTAAATAACCTGGTCAATCGAGCGCGACACATCGTCCATGTCACAACACCTCAAGTTGTTGCAGCGCCGGAAGAGCCGGCGGCGCTTGAAGCGGAAGTGATGCCATGACCACACTCCATTTTGCCTCACCCTGGCTGCTGTTGTTGCTAGCCGCGCCTCTTTTACTGGCTCTGCTGCCCCTGGTGGCCCGCAGCCGCCAGCAGCCTGCCACGCTCCAATACTCCGACATCCGCTTGACTGCCCAGTTGGGGCCGTCACTGCGGCAGCGCGGCCGCTTTATTTTGCCCGTGCTGCGCTTTTTGGGGCTGGCCTTGCTGATTATTGCTCTGGCTCGACCCCAGGCTGGGAGCGCACGTGAGATTATCACCGGCGAAGGGATTGACATTGCCATTGTCTTAGATATTTCTGGGAGCATGGCTGCTCTGGATTTTGAGCCGAACCGTCTGGGCGCGGCCAAACGAGTCATTAGCGACTTTATCCAGCAGCGCAAATATGACCGCATTGGCCTGGTCATTTTTGCCAGCGAGGCTTTCAGCCAGGTGCCGCCAACCCTGGATTACAAGGTGTTGGAACGTGTTCTCGAAGATACCCAGGTTTCGTGGGATATTGGTCTGGACAGCGGCACCGCTATTGGTTTGGGCCTGGCCAACGGAGCTAACATGCTGCGCGACTCCCAGGCTGACAACCGGGTCATTGTTCTCCTGACCGATGGAGCCAATAACTCCGGTCAGGTAGACCCGCTGACGGCTGCCCAAATTGCCCAGGCGCTCGATATTAAAGTCTACACCATCGGCGCGGCCCGGCCCGGCCCGGCAGCCCTGCCTTTCCCGGATGGCCGGGTTGAGTACCGTGATTCGGAAATTGACGAGGAAACCCTGCGCAAAATTGCCGATATCACCGGCGGCCTTTACTTTAGGGCCGAAGATGGCGAAGGATTGCAGCAGATTTATAATACTATTAACAAGTTGGAGCGCTCCCAGGTTGAGGTGAGAACTTTCACCCGCTATCGAGAGCTGGCTGTCTGGTTTATTTTGCCGGCTGCCTTGCTTTTGACTCTGGAGATTTTGCTCCGCCGGACTTTATTTAGAACAATACCTTAGGAAGGATGAAGGCGGAAGGCTGAAATACTTTTTTCATCCTTCATCCCTCATCCCTTCGCCTTTTAACCAATGGATTTTGCCGAACCGATCTATTTAACCTGTTTTGTGCCCTTGCTACTGCTGGCGCTGTTATTATTTTTCCTGAGCAAGCGCAAACAGGCGGCCATAAACCGCCTGGGGATGCCCCAGTTGATTGCCCGGTTGAGCGCTACGGTCAACTGGTCGGGCCGCCGCTGGCAAATCGTGCTGTGGTTTTTGGCCCTGGCTTTGGTAATTGTGGCCCTGGCTCGACCTCGTTGGGGCGCGCAGGTTGAGGTTGTCGAGCAGCAGGGTGTCGAGATTATGGTGGCTCTGGATGTGTCGCAGAGCATGCTGGTCGAAGATATTAAGCCCAACCGGCTGGCTCGGGCCAAACTGGAGATCTCGGAATTGATGGACCGACTGGAAGGGAATGCGTTGGGTCTGGTTGTTTTTGCCGGCGCAGCCTATATTCAGTTTCCATTAACCTCTGATTTTTCCACCGCTCGTTTCTTTTTAGAAGCAGCCCATCCCGGCATGATTTCACGGACCAGCACCAATCTGGCCGCGGCCATTCAGGTGGCTGCGACCGGCTTCAACGAGGAGCGAGCCAGCCAAAAGGTGATAATTCTGCTGACCGACGGCGAAGCCAATGAGTTTACCGATGAAGTGCCAGCGATGGCTCAAAAAGCAGCCGAGGAGGGGATTATTATTTATGCAATCGGCTTTGGCTCACCCGACGGCGAGCCGATTCCTGAATATGACGAGTTGGGCAATTTGACCGGTTACAAGAAAGACCGACTGGGTGAGACAGTTCTGAGCCGCCTGGACGAAACGGCTTTGCAGCAGATTACTTTGACGACCAACGGCCGCTACTTTAGAGCGGCGGCGGATGGGCGCGAAGTTGGTTTTTTGGCTGATGCCATTAACGAGCTGCAAAAGGGTGAGTTGGAAAGCCGGTTTGAAACGCGAGGCATCGAGCGGTTTCAATGGTTTTTGGGTCTGGCCGTTTTAGCCCTGATTATCAGCGAGTTGATCCCCGATCGGATCCGGCAAAAGTCGTCCCAGCCAGAAACAGTGCCGGGTAAAGCGTTAAATGTTAAAACGTAGCCAAGAGCCGTTGAAGCGTTGAGGAGTAGGCTGGTGAAACAGAGGTGCTTGTTTGTATCATTAGTGGCCGTGATCTTACTGTCGGCCTGCGGACCGTCGGCGGCCCGCTACAACAATCGCGGCAACGAAGAATATGCCGCAGAAAATTATGATGAAGCGCTGAAAAACTATACGTCGGCCCAGCGCGAGGATCCAGATCTGGCGGAACCTTATTACAATGCCGGCAGCGCTTTCCACCGTAAGGACGATTTTGAAGCGGCCATTGCTCAAACCCAGCAGTCGCTCCGCGCCGCTGAAGATGAGTTAGCGGAACAGGGGCACTACAATCTCGGCAACAATTTTTTTAAGCTGCAAGATTGGGAGGCCGCAATTGAGGCTTATAAAGATGCGCTGCGCTTGAAGCCGGATGATGCCGATGCCAAACACAATCTGGAATTGGCGTTGAAGATGCTGCAACAACAGCAACAACAGCAGCAACAGCAACAGCAGGGACAGCAAGGCCAAGGGAACCAACAGCAGCAGAGTCAGGGTGGCGGCCAAAACCAGCAGCAACAGCAGCAAGGAGGCCAACAGGGAGAACAGGAGAATCAGCAGGGCGGTGGCCAACAGAATCAACAGGAACAGAACCAGGGGCAATCCTCTGGTGGCCCTCAACCGGAGGAACAAGAGCAATCCGGCAGCGGCAGCGAACTCTCACCCGAAGAGGCTCAACAACTGCTGGATGCTTTGGGCCAAAATAGTCAAACTTTGCAGGAGCGACTGAATCAGACATTGGGCGATGGCAGTAGCGAAGGTGGCTTTGGCGGTGCGCCCAAACCTTTACCCGCTCAAGATTGGTAATCTTATGTGTTTCAGGTTTCAGGTTTCAAGTTTTAAGTTACAAGTTGTGGCGGCAGTCCTGTTAGGATTGTTCTTGATTAGCCCTGTTTCCGCCCCAGCTTTGGCGCAATCGGTCCCTATCACGGCCGCCGTAGACCGCACTATTCTCTCTACCAAAGAACAACTGACCCTCACCGTTACCGTCACCGGGGATTTTCTGGATATTCCCAATCCGGACTTGTCGCAGTTAACTGACTTTGTGGTAGTCAGCAGCAGCACCTCAACCCAGGTCAGCATTATTAACGGCGATTTGACCACGCAGGGCGTATTTGTCTACCAGCTTCAGCCGCTTCGCGAGGGGGGGCTGGTCATCAGCCCGATCAGTATTAACCTGAGCGGCCAGATTTTTCAAACTGAGCCGATTGATATTCGAGTCATTGCCGCGAGTGCACCGCTCCCCACGCCAACTCCGGCCGGTCCTGCGCCGGGTTCGATTGAAGGGCAAGATTTTTTTGTACAGGCAGAGGTTGATAATTCGAAGCCCTATTTAGGCCAACAGATCACCTATACCTTTAAGTTATACCAATCGGTTGGTTTTATCGGCCAGCCTGATTATCAGCCACCCTCGTTTACCAATTTCTGGAGCCAAACAATTGTCACCCAGCCTACTTACAATATGAGCGTGGGCGGGCGTGACTACCTGGTCACCGAAATCAAGACGGCCCTTTTTCCGGCCAATCTTGGCCCGATTACCATTTCCCCGGCCAAGATTGTTATCCCTAATTTCCCCTATCAGGATATTGTGCTGGAAACGGAATCCATTACGGTTGAGGTACAATCCTTGCCGGATGGAGCGCCTGCCGATTTTAAGGGTGCAGTGGGTCAATTTGAAATCAAAATGGGCTTGAGTGAAAACGAGACAAAAGTAAATGAGCCGATTACCCTCATCATCGAGATCGAAGGAGCGGGCAATATTGAAGCTCTGGTGGAACCGCCTTTGCCCAAGTTATCTAATTGGCGATTTTTTGATAGCCAGGCTCAGAGCAGTATTGAGATTCGGGGTGACAAGGTTTACGGAACTCGTCGCTTTGAGCGGCTGATTGTGCCTGGTCAGCCAGGCAATTTCACCATCTCCCCCATGAATTTTTCCTATTTTGATCTTGAAGCGGGCCAGTATCGAACTATCAGTTCGCAGCCTGTCCCGGTAATTGTGAAACCGGGCGAAGGGGAGGATTTACCTCCGCCGATTGTCGCTCCCGGCCCTAACAAGCAGGAGGTAGCCCTGCTGGCGGGCGACATTCGCCATATCAAGCCGGTGCCATCCTCCTTGAGCAGTCAAGAGAGTTCGCTGTTCGGGCAGCCGCTCTATTGGAGTGCCTGGATTTTGCCTATTCTGGTCGTTGGGGGGGTGTGGGTTTGGCAGAATCGGCGGCAGTACCTGCTGATGAATTCGGCCTATGCCCGTAGCCAGAGCGCCCGGCGGGTAGCGCTAAAAATCCTGGCCGAGGCGCAGCGAAGCGGCACTGGCAATTACGCTGCCGCCCATCGCGCCCTGTTAGGTTACTTGTCTGATAAACTAAATCGACCCACTACCGGCCTGACCAATGATGGCTTGGTCGCTTTGCTCAAGACTACCAAACTTGACCTGGCCCTGATAGAACGGGTTCAACAGACGCTAGCCCAGATTGACATTGGCCGCTTTGCTCCTGGTGAGGCTACGGTCGGCTCTTTTTTGTCGGAAACGCAAAAGTTGATTAACGACCTGGAAAAATCGTTTAAAGAATTAGAAATTAGAAGCTACAAATAAGAATGAAAGTAGACCGGGGTTTGTTGCGAATAATAGCGCCACTTGTCATGGCCTGGTTGTTTATCCAACTCGTTCCTCCATCTCTGGCCCTCACCCAAGAGCCAGTGACCCCAACCGAAGCGATGCGCGTGGCCAATGAGGATTACGAAGCCGGCAATTATGCCGAAGCCGCCTCGATTTACGAGGCAATTATTGCCTCGGGCTTGCATCATAGCAATGTTTATTACAACTTGGGGAATGCTTATTTCAAGCAGGAAGATTTAGGCCGGGCCATTCTCAACTATCGCCGCGCCCAGCGGCTTGATCCCCGTGATGCTGACACGGCAGCAAACTTGAGCATTGCGCGTGCCCAAACCGTGGACAAGCTTGAGACTGTGCCGGAAAGCGGCCTGTCCAATTTGGTTCAACTGGCCGAGGAGTGGCTGACCTTGAGCGAGGCCCTCCTCTTGGCCCTCATCCTATGGTTACTGATTGGCGCCCTGGCCGTCATCGCCCTGCTCAAGCTGGCGTGGCGGCGCTGGTGTGGCATTGGCATGGGCGTGCTGGCGGTGTTTTTGCTGGTCGGTTTGGTCTCGATGGTCAATCGTTACTACACCGAGCAAAATCATCCCCCCGCAGTAATCGTGGCCCAGCAAGTGGATGCCACCAGCGGGCCGGGCACCTCTGAACAATATTTGGTTGAGTTCACGCTTCATTCCGGCGCTGAGGTCAGCTTGATCGAAAGCCGCTCTGGCTGGCAGCGTATTACCCTTCCCGGTGATTTGCAGGGCTGGGTACCCGCTGAAGCCGTGGAAAGGGTGAGTGAGAAACGGGGGTGAGTTAAGGCTCACCCCCGTTTTAGTTTAGATTGTTCCCTCAAACTCCCCCTAAACTGAGTTCAATTTGAAAACAACAGTTTTTTCGGCCCCAGGCCTGGTAAAAACTTGCGTATTATTCTGATTTGGGTTTAATTACAAAATCCTCAAACTCCGCCGCTAACAAACAGTGACATTATTTCAAGGAAACAGTGATAAATGTCACTTATCAATGAGCAACGATGCCCCTATAATGGGGCTAAGTTTGCAGGAAATAATCCTGCTAGTAAGAAAGGCAACAAATTTTTAGCGCATCTATCGAGTCAAAAAATTAGCTAGATTCACAAAATCAAACATTGCATTCGATTTAAACTGAATTTTCAGGGATCATAGGAGATCCACAAAATGTCCATATTACCGTCATCAAATTCTATTTGGGAAATACCACCGCCAAAAGACCCTCACCCACAGAAACCTACTCTGATTGCTCGCCGAAGACAACAGGGCTTATTTGTTGGAAGACGAGCAATATCAATTGTCCTGGCTATCTTGGTTTTGGGATGTTTGAATTTTGTGTCTCTGTCGGTTTTTTGGATGCCAACTCAGGGCAAAGAGATTGAAGGCTCCGAATGGCGCGCCGGTTCTAGCCCGTACCAGTTATCTACCTCGCCTCTTCAACCTGTCCTCTTCCAGGCAATAGTAGCACCCCCACTGCCCACGGAGCAATCCACTTTCCTGCAAGTTCCTCCCTCTCCGACAGCTACAGCGACCCCCTCTGCTACACCAACCCTCCCCCCGACGGCCACGCCTCCTGCCACACCAACTTCCCCCCCGCCGACGAATGTGCCGATCATCGTCGAAGCGGCAGCACCAACGGCAAGGCCAGAATCGAAAATTGAACATGTTGTTATCATCAGTGTTGACGGGATGGGTTCTGATGTGTTTGCCGCCGCCGAAGCCCCTAATATGGATAAGCTGGTTGCCGGCGGCGCTTTTAGCGCCCAGGCGCAAACGGTGAATATGAGCGAAACCCTGCCCAGCCACGCTTCGATGGTAAGCGGAATGATCCCGGAAAAACACGGTATTTTGTGGGGGGTGCCTTACATCGGCTGGCCGGGGATGAATGGCCCGACGTTGTTCAGTGTGGCTCATGATGCTGGCTTAAGCACAGCCATGGTCTTTGGCAAGCAGAAAATGAATTACCTCATCCTGCCTAATTCAGTGGACACCTGCTTTTGCACCGACGCGCACGATCCCGAAATTAAGGACCAGGCGGTTAAGATCATTCAGGCTGGTTTGCCTAATGTGCTTTTTATTCACTTTCCAGATACCGACCGGGTCGGGCATGCCTTTGGCTGGGGGTCGCAAAATCAGCTTTACGCGGTAAATTTTGCCGATGGCTTGATTGGCGAAATTGTGACTGCACTTAAAGATGGGGGTTATTTGAACAGCACTCTTTTGATTGTTACGGCCGATCATGGGGGTCACGACAAAAGACATGGCGATGATTCACCGGTGGATAGAACAATCCCTTGGCTGGCAGTGGGGCCCAAGGTACGATCTGGCGTAACGCTCGGCAGCGCCATCAATACTTATGATACCGCCGCTACAGTTTTATACGCTTTTGGATTGCCTATCCCTGAGGGGTGGGATGGTCAGCCGATCTTAGAAATCTTCCAATAAATAAACGGCTGTCCAATAGCCGTTTTACTTATGCCCTCTCGTTCCCAAACCCCGTCCTGAGCGAAGTCGAAGGATCAGTTTGGGAACGAGAGGGCAATTTTTTATTCCAAATCCAACTTAATGTGCAAATCCCGCAACTGTTGTGGATGGGCCTCGGTAGGCGCGTTGGCCATAAGGTCGGCAGCGGATTGGCTCTTGGGGAAGGCAATGACTTCGCGGATGTTTGGTTCACCGGCCAGGAGCATCACAATCCGGTCAATGCCGGGAGCGATGCCGCCATGGGGCGGCGTACCGTACTCAAACGCCTCGACCATATGTCCGAACTGGCGCTTGGCCTCCTCGATCTCCAAACCAATCAAGCCAAAAACCTTCTCCTGCAAATCACGCTGGTGAATCCGGATACTGCCCCCGGCGATTTCATAACCATTCAAAACCAGGTCATACTGCTTGCCACGCGCCTGGCTCGGATCGGTCTCCAGCAGGGGAATGTCCTCATCCATCGGGGCGGTAAAGAGATGGTGACTGGGATCCCAGCGCTTTTCTTCCTCGTTCCAGACCAGGAAGGGAAAGTCAATGACCCAGCAGAAAGCGAGTACATTCGGGTCGAACAGGCCCAAGCGTTGCCCCAGTTCAACGCGCAGCCGGCCCAGCGATTCGTTGGCGATGGCCGGCTGATCGGCCACGAACAGCAGCAAGTCACCCGGCTCACCCTGCAATTGCTTGACAATGGCCACTGTTTCCTCAGTCGAGAGAAATTTGGCAAAAGAGGACCGCACCCCCTCCTTCGCCCCCCCTTCTAAGGGGGAATCTATAGCCAGCCAGGCCAAACCTTTGGCTCCAAATTCTTTAACAAAATCGGCCAATTCGTCAAGCTGCTTGCGGCTGTAATGGGCCTGGCCCTTGACATTCATCCCTTTGACCAACCCGCCGGAGGCCACGGTCTCGCTAAAAACTTTGAAGCCGCTGTTGGCAACCAGGGCATTGACCTCCACTAACTCCATGCCAAAACGAATGTCGGGATTATCGCGGCCAAAGCGGGCCATCGCCTCTCGATAACTCAGGCGGGGGAAGGGTTTGTATAGAATTTGCCGCTCGGTGTTGTTCTCGACAATACCGATCATCAGTCGTTCAATCAACTCCATCACGTCGTCTCGATCCACAAAGCTCATTTCCATATCGAGCTGAGTAAACTCAGGCTGGCGGTCGCCGCGCTGGTCCTCATCACGAAAACAGCGGGCGATCTGGAAGTAACGGTCATACCCGGCGACCATGAGCAACTGCTTCAACTGCTGCGGGCTTTGCGGCAGGGCATAAAACTTGCCCGGATACACCCGGCTGGGCACTAGATAATCGCGCGCGCCCTCCGGCGTTGTTTTAAACAGGATGGGTGTCTCGATTTCCACAAAACCTTCTTCACCGAGGAAGTTGCGGATGTAGCGCACCACATTATGGCGCAGCATAATATTTCGCTTCATCCGCTGGCGGCGCAAATCCAAGTAGCGATAGCGCAGCCGCAAACCCTCGTCCACGGTCGTTTCCTTGTTGATATCGAAAGGTGGGGTTTTGGCGGTATTGAGGATTTTCAAGCGCTGCCCTTCGACTTCGATGCCGCCGGTGCTCAGATTAGAATTCTCCTGCCCGGCGGGGCGGGGGCGGACCCGGCCAGTCACCTGAATAACGTACTCGTTGCGCAGCGCCCCAGCCTGTTCAAGCGCCTCGGCATTGACTGCCGGGTCGAAAACAATCTGGGTTAAGCCATAACGGTCACGCAGATCAATGAAAATTAACCCTCCATGATCGCGGCGGCGGTGTACCCAGCCAGCCAGGGTAACGGTCTGTCCTTCATGTTCAGGGCGAAGTTGATCGCAGGTATGTGTTCTTAGCATGGTCTCTTTTCCCATCCAATAAAAAATTTGGGGAGGCTGCTCTGTGTGGCGCAACCACCCCAACGTGATAATGTTGCTTGCCGATTTTAGCACAAAAGGGGAAAATGGAAAAGTAAAGACGATTTTCCCATTCCTCTAATCCCGGCAAATTGTTGACGTTTGAGAGGGGGTGGGCTAAAATCTTTTTGACGTACATAACATGATCGTGCTCAATCTAACCTTCCTCCATTTGTGGCTCGTTTCCCTATGAAACTGACCGGTCGGGTTTTTGCCCTCTTCGGCCTCCTTGTTTACTTCACCTTTTTTGGCGGTACGTTTTACAGCCAGCTTAATTTTTTTCTGCGTCTCACCCATCAAGTCATCGTCACTCTGCTCTTGGGACTGTGGCTTTTTAACAAGCTCAGGCAGGGTGAAGGTTTGCCCTGCACTTACCTTGATGGAGCCATCGCTTTTTACCTGGTTGCCACTTTTTTAAGCGGCGTGTTTGGCCAGTCGCCTCGCTTTAGCCTGGAAGTGTTATGGCTGACTTTGACCCATACGCTGGCTTTTTATCTGGTGGTTGACCTGATACGCCGGGGTTGGACAGCCCGGCTGGCCTGGGCTTTCTTTATGACCTCGGCGGTGGTGTGTGTGGTTGGTCTGACCGAGTTTCTGGGTTGGTACTTTGGCGCGGCCCTGTTTCCTGGATTTGCCCAGGGTTGGCCGGAAATTGGCGGTTGGCGGCAACCTATCCCGCCCGCTATTTACCGCCTGGCGATTACCCTTAATGGTTCAACCCCGCTCTCGGCCTACCTGGCCCTGCTCATACCCGTGGCCATTGCCCTGATTTTGGCCCTGCCCCCCCGCAACCAAAATCGGCAGGCTTTGTGGCTCTGGCTGGTCTTGGCCTTGATCGTGCAAATATTGACCTTCTCGCGGGCGGGCGTCCTGGCCCTGGCGGTCTCTCTAAGTTTGACGGCGCTCGCTTGGTCAAAAATCACCGGTCACAATTGGTTCTCGCTGCTGGTCTATTGGCGGAAATTAAGACCGCTCTCCCGGGCGCTGATCCTGGTTAGCGGGATAGCGCTGGTTGCGGCGGCTCTTTTTTGGCTGCAGAGTAGTTTTGCCAATCGAGTCAGCAGCACCCACTTTCGATTTGTGCTGTGGGAAACAGCCCTGACCATTTTTCAACAAAACTTTTTGACCGGCACCGGTCCAGGCAATTTTGGCCGGGCGCTGCTGCGCCTCAATCAGGCTGACCTGCCCCGGCTGCAAATTGCCTCGGCTCACAATGTTTATCTGAATACTGCCGCCGAGGTGGGGCTGATTGGGCTGCTTGCGGGGGGATATTTGTTATTGAGAGTGGGTTGGGCTTGGTGGAAACGCTGGCAGCAGTTGGCCGCTACGCCGCCGGGCGAGCGCATCAGATTGGCCGCCTGCGGGGCCGCCCTGGCCGGTCTGGCGGCGCAAACCCTGGTAGATACCTATAGCGCCACTTCGATTATACTCCTTATCGCTGCTCTGACCGCTTATATTGTTTATGATCTGGAACCCACACCGTCGCCGTCAAGGCAACGCTACGCTGCCTACTTGGCCATGGCGCTCCTGGGCGTCTATGCCCTTGGCTTTGCCTGGCTGGCCCGGAGCGATCTGTATTTTCAGAGGAGCTTTAGTCAGGAGAGGCAGGGTAAGCTAACAGAGGCAGTCAGCCAGGCTGAACAGGCTCGCCAGCTTGACCCCAGCCTGGCGCTGCATACTTTTCGTTTAGCTTTGCTGGAGGCCAGGTTAGCCCAGCAAACCCAGGCAGCAGAACCGCTGCAAGCGGCGATTGCGCATTATCAGGCCGGTTTAAGCCATGAGCCAATTTTGGGCTTAAATTCGGCTAACTTGGCGGGCTTGCTGTGGCAGCAAGGCCGGCAGACTGAAGCGATTGCGACAATGCAGCGTACGCTCACTGCCGAACAAGACCCGCTCTATTGGGTCAATCTGGGCTACTTTTACGAGCAGGTAGGGGATTGGGCGGAGGCTGGTTCCGCTTACGGCCAGGCTCTGGCCCTCGCCCCGGATTTGGCCGGCTCGGATTTCTGGCAGGCAACGCCGGAGCGGGCGGAGAAATGGCCTGTCTTTGTTGAGGAAGCTGTCAAACACAGTTCAAGTGATGAACAATGGTTGCGAATCAACCTGGCCCTGGCCCGGCAAGATTACGCTGTTGTGGAGACATTGGTTGGGCCGGTATCCGCCTCAATGGATAACTACCTCCGCGCCGCCCTGGCCGAGGTCTACCTGAGCCGCGCTCAAGCAGAACGGGCAAACAGCCTGCTGGAATCGGCTGGCTTGACCAGTGCCGAAGATTATCTGCGGCAGGGTCGCATCAAGCTGCAACTGAGCGACGAGGCTGCCGCCGAAAAACTGCTCAAAACGGCTGTTTTTTTAGGCAACAGCCGGGCTTATTTCTACCTCGGCCAGCTCTACGAGCGTCGAGGGAATATTCGCGCCGCCGAAGCAGCTTACAACCGGGGCTTCTTGCCCCATTTCACGGCGGAAAACATCGAAGTAACGATCTACGGCCGTTCCGGAGCAAATGATCTTGTCCCGCAACTCCTGCGGGTCGGGGTCAGCCCGGCGAAAGCTGCGCCCTGGCTGGAATTGGCCCGTCTCTACGAGACGCAGCAGCGGTTTGAAGAGGCCAAACGAATCTATGAATTCTTGCTGTTAGAGGATCCTTTTTTGACTATCAGCCAAGAACGGTTAGCCCTGCTCGAAGCAAAGCAGTAGGCCACCATTTCCCAATTTTTGCCACCCGTTACTTTACCTCAAAGATTTGGATATCCCCATGGTTATAAACTTCTTCCAAATAAGCCGCTTGGCCGGGCGCAAACTCTCCGGCAGCTTTTTCATTAGGCCCGTAGTAGACGTACCGGACATTAAACTTCTTTAGTAAATCACGCCGCCACCCGTCCGGGATCTCACGGCTGAAGAATTGTTTAGCCTGTTGTCGTTTCTCCTCAGAATTGACCGTTTCCGGCCCGTGCCCCACAAACGCGCGGACATTAGCATAGGCCGGCAGCACATTACCGGTTTCATAAACGGCCAGGATCACTTCGCCCGCGGCGACCCCATCCAGCCACTGCATCGCGGCGAGCTGGCTGGCCGGGTGAAAGATGGGCGGCTGCCGGAACGACACTGAAACTAGCCCGCCCAGAAGCAGGAAAACGTTCGTCAAACTAAAAAAGAGGATGATTACGGCTCGGGCTAGAGTCTGTCGATTTGGCCGGATATATTTTTGAGTGAGCCGAAACACCCCGTAAGTCGCCAGGATGACCAGGGGAACCTGGACACCTACGACCAACCGACGCTGCAAGTTAAAGGGCAGGTAAACCAGAACGGGAAAAACCAGGCACCAAATTACCAAGAAAAGGGTTTTGTAAGTAGCCGGGTCGTTTGGGTCAACTGTTTTTGGCCGGAAATGGGCCAGGAGAGTTTTGCTGCCGGGCAGAGCCAGGATCATGAGCAGGCCGTAAGCCAGCAGGTAATGCCAGGGTTCGGGGGAGAGGATCAGATTTTGTTGATTCCAGATACGCAGGATAGGGTTGAACGTAAAATATAAGCATCGTAAACCAGGACAGGCAGAGAAAAAATTGTGGCGACGGCCAGTTTGAGCAGTAAAGTGCCTGTTTTTTGAATGGACCTGGTAGTAAGGGTCAATGCCAGCCAGGTCAAGCCCAAAACGACGACAAATACACCCAGGTAGAAGGCCGCAATCAAGGCCACCAAAAATAGGGCGCAGCCGGCCCAGAGAACCGGCTGCCAGTCGCCGGTCTGCCAGCTATGCAGGATTAAGAGAATGGCCCCCAAGAGGAGACTCTCGGCTAGAGCCAGGTGCGGTAAATGGAATAGAACCAGAAAAATAAAGGCTTCGGGAACGTAGATGTCCAGTGGCAAGCCCAGCCGGGACGCCAGTTGCAGGCTAATTACCAGCCAGCCCAGCCCGCCGCCTGTAGCTGCCACCAGGAAAGCGAAGCGACGCCGGGGAAGATCGCTGACAAAGTAGGCAATGAAACAGTACAGGGTGAGCAGCAGCGTCAGGCCAAAAACAATTCGGGCCAGGTGGTAAACTAGGGGGAAGGAGATATGAGTGAATTGGGCCAGCTTGCCCAAAAACAAGTGGAATGTAAATAGATAGGCGCTCTGATGAGGTTCAGGCGTGTAGGCGAGATGGAACAACCAGCCGTCCTCGGCCCCCATGCGCATTTTGGCCAGGTAGGAGTTGGCGTCTTCCACACCTAAAAAAAAACCGCTGAACTGCATCTGCGGCGTTGACAACCACCAGCCGTAGAAATAGGGAATCGAGGTAATCAGCATAATCGTGCTGGCCCAGCCCACGAGCCAGCGCCATTCTCTGGAGGATATAGTGATCATTGTTCTCGTCTCAGGTATGGGAATGCCGATTTAAAGCGCCCGGCCTGCCGGAATACCAAGATAAGCCCTGCCACGAGCAGGGCGGCGGTCAGGCCAGAAATACGCTGCCCCCACAGCACGCTCCTGGGCTGGTAGTTCAAGATGATATGATAAGCGCCTGGCTGGCTTAAATACAGGCCGCGTAACAAACCGTTGACCTTTTCGACCGGTTGAGTCATCCCATTCACTGTCGCCTGCCAGCCGGGATACCAGATTTCGCTCAAAACCAGCCAGCCGGGCGTGGTAATGTCTGTTTCAATTTCTATTCGGTCGCTGGAGTAACTCGTAATGTCAGCGGTTGACCATTGACTGCTTGTGTCAATTAGGGTACTGCTTACGGGTTGTTGACTATTTATCGCGCTCCCGACAATAACTACATCCCTCAAATCTGACTGCGCTGTAAGCTGGCCCAACCAATCCCCCTCGGCCGGAACAGCCTCATGTGCCACCCAGGCGCGGGGGAGGGCTAATTCATTGCGGTAGATAAAGCTCTGGTCCACCTTTGTCTCCAAAGTCAAACCCGGCCAATCCATTGGGAAGGCGGAAACCAGATAGGCGACGTTCAGTAAACCAAGCAGCTTTAAATCGGGCTTGACATCTTTTAGGGACGTTTCCAGGGGACCAGGGCCAAATTTGGGGATAGTGACGCTGAAACCGGCATCGTGATACCCTCCGGCGCGAGCCATAAATTGGTCATAAACAGCCAGGTGCACCGGCTCCACCCCGTCGGCCAGAGAGAGGTTGGCCGCAGCAGCGGTTTGCAGCGGTAAATTGTAACTGGGCGAATAGACGCGAAAGTAGCCCGGTTTTTGAGCCAGGTATTCGGCTGGCCCGCGCCCCGGCGACAGCGCCTCATCGAGGGGCACAAAGCGCAGCATAGAGGCGTCGAACCAGGCTAAATCGAAGAAAAGGAGGAGGCCCAGGAGGGTTAAGGTCAACGTTGGGGCTACATAACGCTGCGCTCGAAGCAGGATCAGGATCAAGCCGGATGGGATAAAAATCGCCAGGGCCAACGCCGAGCGGAAAATGGGTCCTGTCTGGCCAAAACCAAAGGCCAGGCCGAGGCCGACCAGCAGCGCCAGCGGAGCCAGCGCCACGGTCAGACGGGTTAGCCATTTTTTGGCTGAGGGAGACCACTGCCGCCGAGCCAGGCGGTCAGCGCCGAAGCCGACCAGCACCGTCAGCGCCAGCGCCCCCACAAAAAAAATACGGGCGGGTGTTCGCACCCAGCGGAAGCCGGGCATGAGATAGTAAAACAGGCTGTGGAGAGGATTGTTGGGTCCAAGGGCAAACAGAACGGCGAAGAGAAAGAGCAGGCCGTAGAACCAGGTCCAGCGATTTTTGCGAGTCAGCCCAAAGGGGGCTAACAGCAGCGAAACCAAGCCCACATAGATGATATACTCGTGTCCGGCCTGTGACGACGGCAGCAACAGGCCAACCAATAATTGGACCGGCGATAAAGCAAAAGCAGTGGCCTCGCTCAAACTAAGCGAGCGATTGCTAAATTGGGCTAGCTCCAGCAGGGGTAACACCTGGGCCGCACCGAGCAGGCCAGCCAGCAGAAAGATAAGCAGTAACCAGACCAACCAGGTGACGATTTCACGCAGGAAACGTGATGCGTAATGTGTAATGCGTAATGGCAGAGAACTTATTAAATCTTGTCCTGTTGTCCTACTGACCGGCTGACTGGCGATATGCCAGATTACCATAGCCGCTATCAGATAGACGCTGTAAATAACTGTTAGGGTGTGCGTGGCTATTTGCATCGCCAGTGAAACGGCAACGAGTATCGCCCATCCCAAGCCAGGCAGCAATAGATCACAAAAGCTGTGCAAACTTCTCCCCCGCTCCTCTGCTCCTCTGCTCTTCGTCTCCTCGTCTCCTCGTCTCCTCGCCTCTAACAGCATGTGCATCCCCACCACCGTCCACGGCATCCAGGCGATGGCCCCCACCAGGCTGACGTGTCCCCCGGCAGCGTGGGCCAGCCATTTTCCGTTAAGGGCAAAGGTCAACCCGCCGAGCAGGGCCGCTGTTGGAGATAGCTTAAATCTTTCGCATAATAATAAATATATTCCCAAACCACCTAATAAGAAGTGGAAAATAAACAGCCCATTGAACACAGGCTCAAGCGGCAGGAAGAGGAAAAGCCAGGCCGGAGGGTAGGCAAGCATGGCGAGTTGGTTCGCAGCCAAGGGCATGCCGCTGAGGATGAGCGGCGTCCAGTAGGGCAGACTAGCGCCCTCCTGCCAGCTTTGGGCCATCAGGTGCGCCTTGGGCCAGTGAATGACCATGACGTCGGAGAAGGGGCTAAAGGTAGGGAACAGAATAAGGAAGGGATTGAGCAAAGCCGGCCAAAAGAGGCTGAGCACAGCGGGAATGAGGAGAAGGGCAGGTCGGTGGAGTTTGAATTTAAGTCGCATATTACAGCAAGGTAACAGTTAAGAGGCGAATGTAGCTCAATTATACCATATCTTGTTCTTTACAAGCACTGGCGACTAATTTTTTAAGTAGGAATCATAGGTTGACAGAGCCTGCTGAGCTTCTGCCGCCAGATCAGCTTGCCCGCTCTCTTGATAAAGTTGTGCCAGGAGATGAAAAGGCTGCCCCTGTAACGGAGGAGAAGCGATAATCAGGAGCGAGTTGTAAAGGGAGAAATTGGTTGAATAACCATAGATAAATTTGCTGTCGCTGGTAATGGGGGGGGCATAGGGTAGAGCGATTTTTTGCAGATGGGCAATGGCCCTGGCTGTATCCCCCTGCCTGAGGGCAATTTGCGCTAAGCCAAAACGAGCTTGCGGATCATCAGGTTTAATAAAGATAGCCTTCTTAAATTGAGTTTCAGCCAAAGCTAAATCACCCTGGGCCAGAGCAATTTGGCCCAAAAGCTGATAATCCCCAATCTGGGCGGCTAAAGCTTGGCTTTCCTGGTATTTACCCTGACTGAGCCAGTTTTCTGCTTGCAGCCTCAGCGCATCAGGCGAGTCAGGAAAGGCAGCAATGAAGCGTTCAATTGACTTCGCTGCGTTTTCAAGCTTATTTTGAGCCAATTCAATTTCAATAGCCACCAAATATTCCTGCTGAGGGTCAGCCAAATGCTGGCGGGCGGGGTCAATCATTTGGGAAAAGTTTTCCTTCCGAAAGGGCGAGTCCTGCCAAAAGGCTGAACCGACCAGGGAGGGGTTGCGCGCTAGCAGCGAACCATACGCCGCCAGGGCAGCGCTGGCATTTCCCTGTAGCTCATAATAACAACCCGAATTGAGCAGATAGATTTCAAGGTTGGGATTACCTGTGTCAGTCAAATTGATTGCCTGGGCCAGCGCAGCCTGGGCCTCGTCAGGCTGGTGGTTGAGCCAATACAGCGCGGCCAAATTGGCCCAGTAAAGCGGATGTCCCTTAATGGACTGCAAGCCTTGTTGGTACAGATCAACAGCATTCTCCAAACGTTGTTTCTCTGGCTCAGGGATGTGCAGAGGAGGATTGGTACAAGGGGTGACGTCTAAAGTTTCAATAACATGCTGACCCAGATAATGGGCTTGGGCAACGGGATACATAGGCAGTCCGGGGTCGGAGCGCTGCAATTGGCTTATTTCCTGAGCGACCTGCAACGTTTGGCCGGGCTTTATTGCTGCGGTTAACTGGGCAAAACGGTTGGCGACAGCATTGGTATAGATTAAAGCTGCTCCAAAAACTAGGAGCCAAAACAAGTAAATCCCTGGCAGCCAGGTGCGTAAACGGGTATAGAAATTTAATTTTGACCTCGGTTTTTCCTCAACCCGCTCTGACAGGGGAATATCTTCGACTTCAACAGCTTGAGGGGGTTGATAAAACAGGTAGGCAGCCATCGCCGCGATGGGAATGATAAATGCCGGCCACCACAACTGCTCGATTGCTGCCGAGGTAAAATATCCGATCAACGTCGCCGCCACGCCGATGACCCGCCAGCGTTGGCTCGTGTCCCCGGAACCCATGAGGCGTTGATAGGCCGCTTTTGTAGCGGCAAGGAAAATCAAAGCAGCCATACCTAACCCGGCCAGGCCCACTTCGGCTAACATTTGAAAATAAAAACTATGGGTACTTAAACTGAGAAGAAAAAAGGAATTGGGCGGAATGTAATCTCGATAGAACGGACCAAACAGGCCAGGCCCAATCCCCAGGAGAGGGTGCTCCAGCCACATTCGCACAGCGGCTTGGATGAGTGATAATCTAATTTGGTTGCTGCCCTCGCGATTTTTAAACACTTCTTCAATGAAATGTGTTTGGTTCAAAAACGGGATTATTAGAAACGAGGCGACAATCACACCCATGAAAAGGCCGGTCCATTTTTTCGTCCATACTTTGGGGCTCCATTCAAACAGGAAGGTAGAGATAGATCGCGCCTGCAGACCCGATTGGAGACGAGCCTGTAAAGGCTTAAACAAGCTTAAAGCTCCCAGGCTCAGCAAACCAACGGCCAACGTAACCCATCCAGTTCTCGAAAAAGTAAGTAGCAAAATAATCAGTGACAGAAAGATAAAACCGGCAAAACCCAGGCGAACAGAAAATTTACGAGTGCTAAGAGCCAGGCCCAAAGCCAGTGGAATAAAAAGCGCCACGTAAGCTGAAAATGGCGGAGCAACCGGCACTGTCAGCAGAGCCAAACCCAGCCGGCGAGGATTGGGAGGTAAGGTCCATCCGGCAACTTCGGGCCAGCTAATTTCAAAACCCAGCAGCGGAAACAGTCCCAAGTACCAGGCCAAAAATTCCAACGCCGCTAACTCCAAGACAATGGCGACCACCAAAAAAATAGCTTGCCACAGCGCCTTTTCCCGGCCGGCCCGGAATTGATCGAGCATGAGGTAAAAGGTCAAAATGCTCAACAAGAGCAGCCATAAGCTGTAGAAAGTTAAGCGGGGGCTGGGAGACAAAAACGCTGAAACGAGATACAAAACAATAATCAGGAGCAGCAGAGAGTCGAGGGGAGTGTAAATCAGGGGCTGTCGCCGCCAAACTTTCACCCCCAGCCAGGGGGCAAAAATGAGCAAAACCAGGTAGATGCTAAACGTTCTAGCGCTGGGGATAAAGCCGGGTTGGTCGAACAGGGTGAAGTATAGAATAGGAATAAAGAAGAACAGGGTCCAGGGAAGGCGTTTGGTGGATGGGGCAAACATAGATTAGATTGCGCTTTCTGTCACCTCAAAGTGCCGCTGCGAATCAAAAAGAAAACGCCGCTTAAAATCAAAGTCACCCCCAGGATGCGTTCCCAGCCAACGATTTCGCCAAAGAAAAAACGGCCAATGAGCAGGGTGAAAACATAGGTCAGGCCGACCATCGGAAAAGCCAGGCTAAAATCCAACTTGGATAAAACGTCCAGCCAGAGAATGGAACTTACCCCGTAGCAGATAAAGCCGACGATGACCCAGGGCGTCTGAAAGAGTTTGAGAAACCCGACTGGCCCGTCGGCCAGGCTGACTCCGCCAATGGCGTTGAGTCCGGCCTTCATCGAAGTTTGCCCTGCCGAAAGGAGTATAATGGCTACCAGTCCCAATAAAAAGGTTCCGAGCATCGAACGGCTGACCTCCACTTTTGGCATTTTATTTATCACCTGCATCTGCTTTATAAACGACCACATTACCCGCCGAGAAAACAACCGGCCAGTCGGCTAGATTTTTGGGCTGACCCAACTGCCGCTCGGTTGGCCCGTAAATGATAAAATCAACGGCGGGCGAAATTACCTGGACATCGCCTCGATAGAAAGCTTCGACGATGGCTTTCTTGGGTTTAGCCTCAATCGTTTCAAAAGGGTGGCCGTAAAAGGTGCGCGTCCCACTCTGTCCGGGGATGAACAGACCTACCCGCGGCGAGGCCAGTACAACATCGCTGGGTGTCGCATTTTCCCTTAACCAGGTAAAGGCGGCAGTTTCCTCCCGGCGGATAAACAACAGCGCCGTTGTTTCTGAGGTGCCGGGAGATTGTCGGATGGCCAGCAGCGGTAAAGCCCACACAAACAAGGTTCCCAACGCGCCCACCATAACCACTACCGTCGCGAAGGAACGGCGCTGGTTCAGTTTAAATCCGATAGAGGGCAGCCAGCGCAGTAATCCAATCGCGGCCAGGATACACAAAGGCAGGTGCAGCCCGGTAATCAAGCGGCGCTGCAAATCAAAGGGTAAATAAAGCAAAATCAGGCTCGTAGCCGCCCACCAGAAAACAAGCCACTCACCGGACTCCGGCTTAAGCGGCCTCTGCCGGGCAATCAGCCAGCCGCCGCCCAGGGCGAACAGGCCAACCAGTCCATAACCGAGCAGCAAATCCAACGGTGGGGGCGCGTTGGTAATATTTTGGGCCGACCAGCCGGCCAGAATCGGGTTAGTTGTTGAAACCCAATAATCGTAAACGATGACCGGAGCAGAAAATAGGCCCACGCTCAGTGTAAGCCAAATTTGCGGCCAGGGCAAGCGGCGGTTGGTACTATAAAGCCAGCCCAGAAAAACGGCCAGCACTGCCCAAACTGTAAGCAGGGCGAATGGCAGGGTCAGTGCCAGGGCCAGGGCAGCCAATCCAACAACCGCTGACCGCTGACCGCTGAATGTTGAACGTTGAACTTCTTGGAAGATAATCAGCATCAAGGCCATGGCCAGGGGAAAGTGGGGGTTGGCGTAGAGGCTGTAGGGGACAAACGCTTCAGGAACCCATAGATCAATAGGAAACGCGCCAAAGAGGACGCCCAGCCAGCCCAACCCCGAAGCACTCAGGATCAAAGTAAAGGCCGGCCGACGTTCCGAGATTTGAGGAGTCACGCCGGCAATGAAGCGGAAAGCAGCCAGCAGCAAGCCCAACCCAGCCATGACGCGGGCCAGGTGGAATATCCAAATCGGTGACAGGCCGAACAGCGCCGCCAGATGGCCCAGCGCCAGGTAGAAGGTAAAGATGAACGCGCCGGCATGAGGCTCCGGCGTATAGGTGAGATGAAACAGCCAGCTCCCCTCCATTCCTTGCCGGATCTTGGCCAGGTAGGAGTTGCCATCGTAAGGATTGACGAGAATTCCGGCAAACTGCCAGCCTTCCGGCGCCGTCAGAGCGGCGATCAAGTAAGGAACGCAGCTCAAAAGCACAACAAAAAGAGACCAGCCGGCCGCCCAACGCCACTCCGCAGAGGTGATCTGTGGGTCTTTCATAGGCGTTAATCTTATCGTTGGGTTAGAGAAATGTCAACTGGCTCTGCATCTATCCCCTTTCATGCTTAACATGCTGAAATTAAGGCCGTGTGCTATAATCTCTGAGAAAGAACAAACTCTGGCGGCCAAAATAGAACGTTAGGAATTTACCCCGTGGTAGCACCTTCGAGCGAACCCCAAGCGGTCAATGAGAGCTTTGATCGTGAGGCTTATCATAAAGCTGCAGCCCATACCCTGGCCTCACTCCACCAAGTTATGCCCCCGGCTGAGCTGACCCGTTTTTCTAATCGGCCCACGGCCGAGGTTGAAGCACTGCAAGAGCAGGTCGCCCAAGTCATTCCCGCCGGCAATATCGTCGGCCTGGTTTTAGGGGGGTTGATCCGGGTGCGAGGCCGGACTCTCCCGGCAGAGCAGGCCAGGTCTGATGTGAGCGCCTTGCTCCGGAGTCTCGAAATGCTGCCGCGCCACATCCTGCCCAGTACCCTGTATGGCACTTTTTTTGTCGGACCGGCAGCGGTGCTGGCCGGCTATCAAAAAATTTTGACTCTGGCTGGAAAAGACCCCGAGAGCGCCTTTCCCGACGGCCTGTGGCAATTTTATCTGGAATTTGCATTGCGCGAAGATAGCGCCCGCCACGCCAACGAAACCACCGGTTTTCACAAGGCGTTAGCTGAAGATGACCTGAACCTCTCGCCTGTAGACGAGTTGGCAGCCTGGGTTTGTGCTGTTAGCCAGATTTATTTTCAGTATGATGATTTGCTGGCCAATGAGTGGCGTGAGCGGGTTTACCTGAACTTGTTGGAGCAAGCGGCGCAGGCCGCCCAGCAGGACCGCGCGCTGGCTTTTCGCCAGTTGCGCCAGGCCTGGTCTACCCAACGCCCTTACCGTCGCGGACACGATGCCGCCCCTGACGAAAATTATTCCCTTTATCGGCGGCGGCGCTTTGATAAGTTCTTGCACAGCCGCCTGGAAGCGCTGCCGGCAGCCCAACGCAATTGGGTTCAGGAAACTTATACCACCCGCCTGGAGCATGAGTTGGATGCGTACCAGCGGCAGATGACCATTCTGACTACCCTTGACCCCGACCGTTATCGGGAGAACCGAACCCCGCTCCCCCTGTGGCAAACCAGAATTGGCATTATTTTTCAAGATTGCTATTATTTGTTGCCACCTTTGCACACCGACCCCCTGGGTCAACCCATTCTTTTTGAAACGCGGACAGCCGAATCAGGGGGACAAGTGCTCCAAAGCCAGGCTAATGGTGACTTGTTGGACCCGTCTGGACGGCTGCTGCGGGCGGACCGAACAGGCCGGGTTTATGAAGTGGAAGCGGGACGGACCCGCGGCTATCTGCATCCCATTCCCTTCCAGGCGGTGCGGCGGCATATTGCGGCTATTTTCAATCATTTTCCCGCTCATCGCGCCGAAAGTCCGGCAGCTCAACTCGATGAACAACTGATCCGCATCCGGCGGACTGAGCAGGAACGCGCTCGTAAAACCTTGCACCATCCTCTGGTACGCCAGGAATTGGCTGCGCTTAAATGTGCGCCTGTCTTGATTAACTGGACTGAACAGGACAGTGCTAAACCGTTAGTCTACATCAGGCAGGGTAAACGGGGCATCGGTGATCACGCCTTGACTATTTTCCGCGCCAACAACTCCATGATTTTCGACCAATCTCATATCTTTTTTGACGGCACCTGGGGCATGGCCCTGGCCGAGATTTTGACCGGCGAAGCTATTGCCTGGGCTACTTATTTTAACGACCTCCCGCCCCTGGAGCCAGCCCCGCAAATACCCTATCACCTGCGTCTCGCCGCCGAACCGTCACTGGAAAAATTTCCCAAGGTCACAACGGCAGAGGTCGCCGCGGAAAATACCGTCATTGATATGAAAGCTTTGTACGCTTTGCGCAAGTTGTTATCCAAACGCCATCCCGATCTGAAGATGGTCTACACGGTCAACGATTTACTGTTACTCTATCGCTGCCACTTCGGTCATTTTTATCGCCCCTCTACCGCCGTCGAAGATGCTCTTTTTGAATTGCGGGCGCTAAATACCCCGCCAGCGACAGAAGTTTATGATTTAATCAATGAAATTCTGGCCAAATCCCAGGCCAGCAACCCTGCCATCATGATGCCGATGGATGCTTCGGCGGTCAGCCCACGCGAACGCCTTTGCCCGACTACCTTTCGCAATCCCTTTACTCAGCTTTGGTCCAAATACGAGAGCGCCTGCGCCGCTTTAGCCGACTACACTGACCAGCAAACCACGCTTGCCTGGGCTGTTTTCAACGATGCCCGTTACTCGCTCTTGGTGCAGCTTGACCACTTTGGCCAACTGTTACGCGCCCATAAAGGAGTCGCCCTGGAAGGCGAGAGTACCAGCCTGGCTACCATGAAGCTGATGGCCCATCTGCCCGACTCGCTCTTAACCCTGTTGGATCAGATTCCCCGGCGCATTGATGTGCTGAATGAGGTTATCAAAGGCGAAGAAGTCTTCTCCAATGTGGGCCGGGTGGCCAGAGGCTCGTCGCTCACCCGTTTTATCAGCGCCAAAGATGATAATGAAAACAAAACCCTGGTCTGGGGTTTCTTGACCGATGATCGGGATGTCCTTCATCTCTCCTTGCGGGATTTTAGGCCGCACGTAGCCGCCCTACAACAATTGGGCAAAATTGATTTGGCGGAACTAATGCTCAAAGATTATCTGGACAGCTTTGCCCAGGGATTTAACGAATTTGTGGCTCGCTTGCTTGACCTACTCAATGCTACCGCCACTCACTCCAGAGGAATAGGCGCATGAGTTTTGGCACCGACCCCTTTATTGGGGGTAAACTCGGCTCTTATGAAATTATTGAGGCTATCGGCGAGGGGGGGATGGCCCGCATCTACAAGGGCTTCCATGCCGAACTAAACCGCTTTACCGCTATTAAAGTAATCAATTGGGGCCTGCAAGAAGACCCCGAATTTACCGAGCGGTTCCGGCGTGAAGCCCAGGCCATTGCTATTCTGCGCCACCCCAACATTGTCCAGATCTTTGATTTTGGCAAGCATACCAGCGGCTACTTCATGGTCATGGAGTTTATAGATGGCAGCGACCTGCAAGTGCAGCTCCGTGAATACCGTAACCGAAAAGAATTATTGCCCAAAGACAAAGTCATTCGGGTCATCCGCGAAATTGCGGCCGCGCTTGATTATGCTCATGGCCGGGGGGTCATTCATCGGGATGTCAAACCCTCCAATATTATGCTTACCCGCGAAGACCAGTCTATCCTGACCGATTTTGGCCTGGTTATGCTGCCCGCGCATAAAAGCCAGGCGACCATCGGCAACACGTTTGGCACACCTCATTATGTGGCCCCGGAGCAGGCTATCTCTTCCGCCGCTGCGGTTGCCGCCAGTGATATCTATTCTCTAGGCGTGATCCTCTACGAGATGGCTACAGGCCAACTCCCCTTCGACGACGAGTCACCCTTGAGCGTCGCCTTAAAGCACATCAGCGACCCGCCCCCGCCGCCTACCTCACTCAATCCCAATTTACCTCCCGATGTTGAAGATGTCATTTTACAGGCTTTAGCCAAAGATCCGTCTGATCGTTTTGCCACCGCTGGCGATATGGCTTCGGCATTGGAGATGAGCTGGAGCAGTACTGCCAGCCGTGACCGCAAAGCGGCCGCCATGTTGCCAGCCGGTGTTCCGCCGGCAGCGGTCGTGCCCAGTATCACCCTGCCTAATGTTGCGGCTGTGGCTCCGGTGAGCGTAGCCGCCGATTTGGCCCAGGCAGCCCCTGTTTCGGGTGCTCTCATTAAATCGCCGCTCCTGCCCGGTTGGTGGCCTCTAGCCGTAGGCGGCGTGGTGATGGTCTTGATCGGCGGTTGGAGCCTTTTCTCCTTTATTAATTCATCGTCGGCCCAACAGACCACCCCTACCCTCGAAGCTGCGGCGATTGCTGTCCCATCCTCTACGGCTACGCCTACCTTTACTCCTCAAGCAACACTGGTCTCCGCCACAGCGGTGGCAGGCGATGAATTTTCGGTACCTTCGCCGACGCCGACTCCACCACCTCCCACGGATACGCCGACCCCTATGCCAACGGTTACCTCTGAATCTACCGCTACCCTTGAACCCACCCCTACCTTCAGCCCAACGCCCCTCTTGACGCCTGTCCCAACTGCTACCCTGCCCCCCTCTGCTACCCCTAGCCCCACTCCTACCGTCACCCCTACCGTCCTGCCCACTGCCACACCTGTACCGCTGCCGACCGCCACCCCAACATCTGTCCCGGCCGGGCCGGGTCCCCTGACTCTTGAGCAGCTCAAGGGAAAAATTCTCTTCAAAACCGACCGGGCCGGTTATGTCCAAATCTACCGTATGGAAGCCGATGGCTCTAACCAGCTTCCCCTGGACGACACCTCACTTTACGCCCAATTGGAAGCCGATCTGCCTTTTTCGACCAACAAACAGGAAAGAGTGGTGGTCCGGGGCGAAGGCCAGCTCGATCTGTGGCGGGCGAATTTGGTTACGGGTCAAGAGTTGCGGGTGACCAGTACCGGCAAGCCCGAATATGACGCCGCCTGGTCGCCGGTGGATAACCGCGTCGCTTATGTTTCCGAGGAGACGGGCAACGGCGATATTTATATGCTGAATCTGGATGGCAGCGCCGTCGAGCGTTTGACGGTAAATACTGATAATTTTGACAAACACCCCACCTGGTCGCCTGATGGGACTAAAATCGCCTTTTGGTCCGATATGGGCTTCAACAAGACCCGCCAAATTTGGATGCTTGACCTGCCTACGAGGAATTTGAGGAGCCTCTCAGATAATCCTTACAATGATTGGGACCCGGTCTGGGTACGCTGATAAATTATGAATGATAGATTGTGAATTGTGCTTGAGTAAAGAGAACTGTTCACAATTAATAGGTTACCTCAGTTCGGAGTTTTTATTTTCTCGACAGGATTAACAAGATTTACAGGATAAGAAAGTTCAAAAATCTTGTTAATCCTGTAAATCCTGTCCATTGTAGGCAAAACATCGAACTCAGGTTAGTTTACAATTCACCATTTACCAATTAATTTGGGTTGACTATGGACTTCCAAACTTACCCGTTTCTTTCACAACGTATGCCCCTCTTTGCCTGTAATGGGGTG
The DNA here is from genome assembly GCA_015075185.1 of Anaerolineales bacterium. GTDB lineage: Bacteria > Chloroflexota > Anaerolineae > 4572-78 > J111 > DSQQ01. The sequence goes on from JABTUW010000002.1 coordinate 1,768,237, forward strand.
GTGGCGACCAGCCAGCCCCTGGCAGCGCAGGCCGGCCTGACCATCCTCCAACGCGGCGGCAACGCCGTTGATGCCGCCCTGGCTACAGCCGTGGCCCTGACCGTCGTCGAGCCAACCTCCAATGGTATCGGCGGCGACGCTTTTGCCCTGGTCTGGGACGGAACTCGACTGCACGGCCTGAATGCCTCTGGCCGCGCTCCGGCCGCCCTCCAGGCTGAGGCTGTCCGCGCCCAGGGATATACCGAGATGCCCGAAGATGGCTGGCTGTCGGTCACTGTGCCTGGCGGGCCGGCGGGTTGGGGCGACCTGCACCAGCGTTTTGGCCGGTTACCCCTGGCCGAAATTATGGCCCCGGCCATCGCCTATGCCGAAGAAGGGTTTGGGGTAACGCCGGTTGTGGCCCGAAATTGGAGCAGGGCCGCCGGCCACTATTTATCCCTGCGCGATCCAGCCGTCAGTCATTGGGCTGAAATCTTTACCCGCAACGGGCGAGCGCCTCAGGCGGGCGAGCGTTGGACCAGTCCGGCTCATGCGCAAACGCTGCGCGCGCTGGCAACACGGGGGGTACGAGATTTTTATGAAGGCGAACTGGCGGCTAAAATTGTCCAGTTTGCCCGTACCAGCGGCGGCTTGCTCAGCGCCGGCGATTTGGCGGCTCACCAGAGTCACTGGGTTGAACCTATCAGTGCTGGCTATCGAGACTACGAAGTCTGGGAGATTCCGCCGAATGGACAGGGACTGGCCGCGCTCATTGCCCTGGCGATATTGGATGGGACCGACCTGGCCAGCCATCCTCACGGCAGCGAAGCCTCGCTTCACCTGCAAATCGAGGCTATGAAGCTGGCCTTTGCCGACGCTCATCGCTACATTGCCGACCCGGAGCAGGTTGATGTACCAACGACCGGCCTGCTCGACCCGATCTATATTGCCGCCCGGCGAGAACTGATTGGCCCGCAGGCCCGCGTCCCCGAACCGGGCGCTCCGCCACGCGGCGGCACGGTTTATCTCTGCACCGCCGACCGTGACGGGATGATGGTGAGCTATATTCAATCGAACTACGAGGGGTTTGGCAGCGGCCTGGTCGTGCCGGGAACCGGAATCGCTCTGCATGATCGGGGGGCTTGTTTTACCCTGGAAGCAGGCCACCCCAACGAGGCAGCGGGGGGCAAGCGGCCCTACCACACCATCATTCCGGCCTTTTTGACTCGCGTCGGCCAGCCGGTCGGCCCCTTTGGGGTGATGGGCGGACACATGCAGCCGCAGGGACATGTCCAGGTGGTGACCGGTACGGTGGATTACGGCTTGAATCCGCAGGCGGTGCTCGATGCACCTCGCTGGCGGGTCGCCAGTGGCTTGAAAGTCGGGTTTGAACTTGACACCCCGGAGTACGTTCTGCAGGCCCTGGCAGTGCGAGGACACCAGGTGGAAATCGGGGTAAAGCGGGGCGATTTTGGCCGGGGCCAGATCATCTGGCGGCTCGATGAGGGGGTCTACGTGGCTGGCAGCGATAAACGGAGCGATGGCGCGGCAGTGGGATGGTAATCAGCCGGGTTTGGGGTGAAAGAACTCGGTGGATAGCTGGGGCTGATTAAGGATGAAAGCTCATAGGCTGGGTAAATTCAAAAATTTCTCCCCCCAAAATCCTGGCCCTCATTGTGGCCTGAATGTTGCACCAGGTTGGATTCTAATTTTGTTATTGATGGGCGGTTTGAGCTGTGCGCCGTCAACTCCCAGCGAAATGGTAACACCAGCCCAGATCACTTTAACCACACCCTCCCCTTTTCCTCCCGGCACGTTAACTGAGATTCCTTCCTCTGATTCCTACACCGAGGTCCGCCAACGTATGGTTGAGCAGCAACTGCGCGGGCGCGACATTACCAACGAAGTGGTTTTGGGGGCGATGTCTGAAGTTCCTCGGCATAAATTCGTCCCCGCCGATTATCTCTCCTCAGCTTACTCTGACTACCCCTTACCCATTGGTTTTGGGCAGACCATCTCTCAGCCCTATATTGTCGCCGTGATGACGGAACTGGCTGACGTCCAGCCTGGCGAAAAGGTATTGGAGATTGGCACCGGTTCCGGCTACCAGGCGGCGATTCTGGCCCAGTTGACCGACTCCGTTTATACGATCGAAATTATCCCCGAATTGGCTCAGCGCGCCCAGGATACTTTTAAGCAGCTCGGTTACAAGCAGATTACAGCCAAACAGGCTGACGGCTATGGAGGATGGGAAGAATACGCTCCTTTCGAAGCTATCATCGTTACCGCCGCGCCGGATCACGTGCCCCAACCCCTGGTCAACCAACTGGCCGACGGCGGCAAAATGGTCATTCCTATTGGCCCGCCGGGTGGCTACCAGAGCTTGTGGTTGTTGGAGCGCCAAGGGGACGAGGTCATCCGCACCAATTGGGGTGGAGTCAGGTTTGTGCCGCTCACCCGCAGTGAGTGATGGAGAGTGAGGTCAGGAGTCAGGGGCCGGGGGATAAAGGCTGACTAGCCCCTAACACCCGCCCCCTGATCCCTGGGAGGATAACTAACCCGGCCAGGCCATAAGCCAGCGCCGCCCCCCACAGTACCACCGCAAACCCCCAGGTTAAAGCCAGCATCGCTGCCAGTACAGCACTGATGACTGAAGCACAGCCGTTTACCGCCCAGAGCCAGGGGACTAACCCCGGCGAGTATTGAGCGACCCGGCGCAGTCCGCCCGGAAAGGGAATGCCCAAGAGCACCCCTAATGGAAAGAGGGCGACAGCCGTAATGGCAACACGCCCGGCAAAAGGAAACTTCAGGGTGGCGTCGAACAAAGGCGGCAGCAAAAAGGGGTAGATGATGACCAGCAGTGTGATCAAAAGCAGAGCCAGCCGTAAGGGTAATCTGGGTGAGAGATAACCACTGCCAATTCCGGCCGCTACCAGCAGGGTCGAAGTGACGGCGGCAAAGGCATAGGCTGGCTGCCCCAGGTAAAGGATAAAACGCTGTAAAAGCGGAATTTCCACAAACAGAAACCCCAGACCGAGCAGCGCGAAGTAGAAAAAAAAGGATGAGGGATGAAGGACACTTGCGCCTGCGCGCAGTGCAGGTGTGAAGGATGAAATTTTTCTTTCTTCCGCCTTCGTCCCCTGCCCCCGCCAGGGGGTTCCGCCTTCATCCTTTTTCCACAGCAACGGCAGCAGGATCAACCCGGCTGATAGAACCACCACCAGCGCCAGCAAAACCACCAGCACCAAATAGCCGCTCCCGCCAAAGGGCTGCCAGCTCCAGCCCAGTGATTGTAAAATTTCGGGGATTTGCTGCCACTTGAAGAAGTGAAAAAAGAAAGGGTGGTCGTCGGTGGGAGGCGCAACGGCGTAGGGATAAGTGACAAAGAAGGCCGCCGGGTCGGAGGCGCGCAGTAACTCGGCAAAGGTGTGATAGTAGGGATCTCCAGGAACAATGCTGAAGTGATTGGTTTCTTCTGGATGCAGACCAGGCAGCCAAATCAGATCGAATTGGCGTTGTTCGCTGAATTGGCGAATCCTGGTCAAATCTTCTCCCGAAAGAGGCGAGCGAGCAACCCCAATCAGTGACGTTTGCAGGGTGCGCAACGCCAGCAACTGCTGCTCTTCGGGGCGGTCACCCGACTGGTGCAGCGCCGCGATAGCCGTGCCCCACAATCTCAAGCTCTCGCTGGGTGGAAGTTGCAGCCAGCGCTCCATCACTAACAGGCCGTTGGGCGAAAGATGATCCAGTGCATCGGCAAAGGATTCGACAGTATAGCGGTAATCCTCATTCAAAGTATAGGCCCCGGCAGTGACAGGCCGGAAACTGTCGGTTAGCGGCCAGATAATCAGATCAAATTGCCGGCTGGTGCGGCGCAGAAAGCTGCGCGGGTCGTCAACCGTTAAGGTAACGCGAGGATCGCCGTAAGTGTTGCCGGTGAAGCCGGCAAAATTATGGTTGAGCGCTTCCACGACCGTGTGGTTGCTCTGAACCACTGTTACTGCACCAGCGCCACTTTGCAGGGCAGTTAATACGGCCAATCCACCCCCCGGCTCCAGAATGAGTGTGTCGGCCGCGGGGCGTAATTCAAAAGCGAGGGCCAGGGGCAGGTAGGGGGTAAACGTTGGCTGAGTGGGCCGGGTTATGGGCGACAGGTTGTCGCCATCCACCAGTAAGCCCAGTTGCGGGGGTAACTCGCCGGAGTAGGCAAAACTTAAACCGGGGGCGGAGCGAATGCCAGCGCTGCGGATAACATCTATCCGGGAAAAGGCGTTCCACTGCTGAAAGATGATCTCGCTGCCAGGATAGAGTAAGGCTTGAGAAAGAGACTTATAGGGAGTCAGCCGCACGTCAAAGAACGGCGGAGGATAAAAAGTGAGAACGAGCAGGAGGATGGTGATAGCTGGGTAAAGAATGAAACGTGAGGGAGGCGTGAGGCGTAAGGCGTAAAGCGTTGAAATGCGCTCAGGATTTGAAGGCTTGGTATTTGCCGGCCATTGTTCAATCTCCAGCCCCTGTCTCCCGAAACCTGACCCCTGACAGGTTAGTGTCGCCAGCCAGCCCAGGAGCGCACACAGAAATACTGTCCCCGGTCCGCCCACAGTTGCCAATGAGACCAGGGCCAGAGGCGGTCCCAGGCCAGAGCCGAGCAGGTTGGCTGCGTAAAGAGAACCGGCCCGCTCAGGCCGGGCGGCCAGGGTCGCGCCAACAACCAGGCCGCTAAAGAAAAAGGGAGTCGTCAGGGCGAGGTAATAAAGCGCCAGCCAGGCCAATTGGCTGCGTTCCAGGGCCAGCCGGTATGCGTCGAAGGGCAGGTAGTTGATTGCCAGGTAGGCGGCGGGTAGGGAAAGGGTAAAGAGCGCCGCGCCGGTGGTTACAGTTCGCTGCCAGCGGCTTGCTGCCGACGGCTTGAGGGAGAGAAAAGTCCCGCTGGCGCCTGCGCCCAGCAGAGCCAGGCTGACGGCCATGAAAGCCAGATGATGTCCCTGGGCCAGGGCAAAGAAACGGGTCAACGTTACTTGAAACGCCAACGTTGCCGCCGAAATCAGCACCAGCGCCAAATAAACAACGTTCATCTTTGCCAATCTCTACCCTGTACCCCCATTCTACCACAATAAGGTGAAGAAACGAAGGTAAGTAGGAGTGACTTGTGCTCCTTATCACAGGAATTTGCCCATTTTTAGGTAGCATTATAGAATAGGGCGGATAGTTAAGAGAACCTGATCCCCCGCTGAATTTTAAGATAAGAGGTGGCTTATCGTTGCCTCGGCCCACCCCTGGTTGTCTGGACTGAGACCCCACGCCTGTAAAAAATTCAAGAAAGGAAGTAAAAACATCATGAGCAAAGCAGATATTGGCCTGATTGGCCTGGCCGTAATGGGCCAAAACCTGGTTCTGAATATGAATGATCACGGTTTCAAAGTGGCCGTGTTTAACCGAACCGTGTCCACCGTGGACGAATTTATCAATGGCAACGCCAAAGGGACCGAAGTGGTCGGGGCGCACTCGGTTGAGGAGCTGGTTGGTATGCTCAAGCGGCCGCGCCGGGTGATGCTGCTGGTCAAAGCCGGACAGGCGGTAGACGACTTTATCGAGAAATTGATTCCTCATCTGGAAGCGGGCGACATCATCATTGACGGCGGCAACTCGAATTATCAAGACACGATGCGCCGCACCGCCTACGTCGAGGCGAAAGGGCTACTTTACATTGGCACTGGCGTCTCCGGGGGTGAAGAGGGCGCTCGCCACGGGCCGTCCATTATGCCGGGCGGCTCCCCGGCTGCCTGGCCGCACGTGAAGCCCATTTTTCAGGCAGTAGCGGCCAAGGTGGAAGATGGTTCGCCTTGCTGTGATTGGGTGGGTGAGAATGGGGCAGGGCACTTTATCAAGATGGTCCATAACGGCATCGAGTATGGTGATATGCAGCTTATCTGCGAGTCGTACGATTTGATGAAAAATGCCCTGGGCATGAGCGCCGACGAAATGCACCAGGTCTTTGCTGAGTGGAACAAAGGCAAGCTGGACTCCTATTTGATCGAGATTACCCGCGACATCCTGGGGTTCAAGGACGAAGACGGCGAGCCAATCGTGGAAAAGATTCTGGATACAGCCGGCCAGAAAGGCACAGGCAAGTGGACCGGCATCTCGGCCCTGGAGATGGGCATCCCGTTGACGCTGATTATGGAAGCAGTTCTGTCTCGCTCTTTATCGGCTCTCAAAGATGAACGGGTGGCTGCTTCTAAGGTATTGAGCGGTCCAACCGTCCAATTTGATGGTGACAAGGCGGCCTTTGTCGACGACATCCGCGAGGCCCTCTATGCTTCCAAGATCATTTCCTACACTCAAGGTTACATGCTGATGCGGGCGGCGGCAGCGGAATATAACTGGAATCTTAATTACGGCGGTATTGCCCTCATGTGGCGGGGCGGCTGCATTATCCGTTCGGTCTTTCTGGGTAAAATCAAAGAGGCTTTTGACAAAAATCCTGAACTCAGCAACCTGCTGCTCGATCCCTATTTCAAAGAGCAGGTCGAGGCGGCGCAGGCGGCCTGGCGGCGGGTAGTGGCCAAGGCAGTCGAGATGGGCATCTCGGTGCCAGCCATGTCCAGCGCCCTGGCCTTTTTTGATGGGTATCGCCGGGAGCGGCTGCCGGCCAATCTCCTTCAGGCGCAGCGTGATTACTTTGGCGCGCACACATATGAGCGCGTTGACCGGCCCCGCGGCCAGTTCTTCCACACCAACTGGACCGGGCATGGGGGCGATGTGACCGCGAGGACCTACGTGGCTTAAAAGCGGCGAGGAGAATAACTTATGTCCAAACCAAAAAATGTGGTTGTGGCTTAATCCGGCGGCCCAACGACGTAACCGACGACTTTGTGGCCTACACTCGACTTCTTCTGGACGAAGGCTGGCCCAGCATTCCCCTGGTCAACGGCCGGCAGCGTTTTGCCCAGTTAAAACCGGTTGTGGCCGAGAAGAAACTGCCCGCCTATGAGTTACAGGCCTGGCGCAAACATTAAGCAGCTTAAGTTTGGAGCTTTTTGTTTACTACCTATTACCCTACGCTTAAGCAACATTGCCTAATTTAGCTATTGACCTACTAGGCCAAATGGCGTATAATATACTTATGTATAGGACCAGGAGGCAGCGTATGTTCAAGAAACAGATCGCCATTCTTGTTATCCTGTTGTTACTGGGGCTGGTTAGCCTTTTCTACGGCAGTCGCGCCCTGGCTGACCTAAGTACCTTTGACCCAACTGAAAGTGTTTTGGAAACGAAGCTGATTCTGGCGGCTGATACGATTATTCCAACCAATCAAGAGGTTGAGTTAATTGCCGCTCGGCCTGTTATTGCCAATCGTCTGGATAAGCTGGAAATTAGTGGACCATACCATGTAGTGATTCGGAACGGCCAAATTGAAGTGACTCTGCCCCCAAGGGCAAAATATACCTTATATTGCCTCGGTGATTACCAGTATTGGGGAAATTGTCTTTATCAACGCAGGCAAAGAGTCTCCCCCGGTGGGTGAGAAGGTTTATCTGGGGGTAGGTTCGGGTGACCAGCCCGGTTACCCAATCCTTTTTACCAGCCGAGAGGTCAAAGAAATTGCCCCGCCCGACTCCACGTACGGCCAAATTTTTTACCGCCTTACTCTGGAGCCAGCCGCCGCCAACCGTCTGGACAACTTTACAGCCGGCAATCCGGGGACTTATATCTGCATGGTTTTAGACGAGCAGGTGATTAGTTGTTCCGCCATGTATCACCAGACCGACCAGGACTTGGAAATATTGCCCGAATTGAGCAATGAAGCGATGAACATGGATGACCTGGCCATTTTTTTGCACAGCGGGCCGCTTTCGACCCGCTTGAAAGTGGTGGCTGATTAATCCTACCTTCTTTCCGGTTTCCAAACTCAATTTGGGAACCAGAAGAAAACAGTTTAGCTACTTCTTCAAGTAAATCGACCCCTCACGCAACTTTTCACAGTTAGCGATGTTGCCCAGCACCACCAAAATATCATGGGGTTGAATAACCTCTTCGGCTTCGGGCGTGATAATGACATCACTGCCCCGGCGAATAGCGACGACAGCCAGCCCATACTGTTGGCGTATCTGCGTCTCTTTCAGAGATTTGCCGATTAGCCGCTGCGGCGCCACAATCTCGACCACGCCTTTATCTTCACTTAACTCCATAAAATCCACAAAGTCAATAGCCGCCAGGCGGCGAGCCAGGCGCACCCCCGCCTCATGCTCTGGCAAGATTACCTCGTCGGCCCCAACTTTCAACAGAATATCCTGCTGCGTTACCGTGCGGGCCTTGGTGACCACGCGCCGCACACCCAGCTTGCATAGGTTTACGGTGGCCAGCAAATTGGCCTCAAAATCACTCCCAATGCAGGCAATACCGGTATCAAATGAATCGGCTCCAATCTCGCGCAAGGCGTCAATATTGGTGGCATCCAGGTGAATGACGTGGGGCAATGCTTGCGAAACCTGTTGGACCCGTTTCATGTCCGCATCAATTGCCAGGACCTCATGATTATAAGCGTTTAAGGTCATGGCCAAACCGGTGCCAAAACGACCCAAACCAATTACGATAAACTCCTTTTGATAACCTGTCCCATTCAGACGCCGGGGAAGTTCCAGTCCAGTTTGTATTGAGAGCAATTGCTTTAGATTTGACCAAAGCCGTTTGGTCCAGGATTGCGGGCGATTTGGCATCAGTCTATACTCCTATCATCTCTACGGCTGCTATTAGCCGATAATAATTTTTCCTCCGGGTAGTGAATCAAGGTTTGGCGGTCGCGCGCGCCAGGGCAACCACCAGGGTTAGCGGCCCCAACCGTCCCCAAAACATGGTAAAGCATAACAGGATTCGCCCCCACGCGTCAAAATGGCCGGTGATGCCCAGCGAATAACCGGTATTTGAAAAGGCGCTCATTACCTCAAAAGCAATTGGAAACAACTCTCCTGTTCCAAAAAGCATCAGGATTAGGGTGATAGTGATCACGAGAGCAGTCGAAACTGTAATGATAGCGACTGCTTTAAAGACAGTTTCAATTGGCAAGGCCCGCTCCAAAACGCGAACATCGCTATAACCGCGTACATTTGAAGCCAGCGTAATCAACACTACGGCTACAGTCGTAATGCCGACCCCACCTCCCATCGAAGCCGGTGCGCCGCCAATGAACATCCAGACAAACATAACGAGTTGACTCGCCGGGCCGAGGTCGCTCATCGGAATCAAAGTAACCCCGGCAGTCCGGCTGGAAACGACGGAAAAAGCCGCCAATAGCCATCGCTGTCCTAACGGAAAATCTGACAGGGCGTGTCCGGCTACAAGAGTTTCATCCAGTAGCACCAAAATCGTGCCAATAGCCAACAAGTAGAAAGTAAGTGGCAGGATCAGGCGAGTGTGGAGTGATAGATTGCGCTCGCGGGGCCAAACGATCAGGTCGTACACAGCGGTGATGCCCAGGCCACCGATAGTAATCAGTAAGCCCATGTTAACAACGCTGATCGGGTTATCTCTAACTGCCCGCAAAGCCGGGTCCTCGAAGCCCAGGAATAAATCAAAACCGGCGTTGCAAAACGATGAAATGGCGTGGAAAATGGAATAATAAAGCGCCTGCGACCAGGGTAGCACCTGCACCCATTGGCTAAAGAGGATGAGCGCGCCAACAAACTCAATCGCCAGGGTAATGAACAATACCGTTAAAGTGAGACGGACTGCCCCCTCAGTGGCGCCCACACCCAAGGCCTGACTCAATAAGTTGCGTTCATACAGGCTGACCCGCCGGCCAATTAAGCGGTACAGTACAACGGCCAGGGTAATAAAACCTACTCCACCCACTTGCATCAGCAGTAGAATCACAATTTCGCCAAAAAGTGAAAAGGTAGTTTGAGTGTTGAACACCACTAACCCGGTAACGGTGGCGGCTGAAGTAGCTGTAAATAGGGCGTCAATCCAGGCAATGCTCTCGCCGCTTTCAGTGGCAATGGGCAGGGAGAGGAGAATGCTGCCAATCAGAATGATCAGAGCAAAGCCTAATACCAGGATTTGGGGGCCTCGAGCCGGGGATGGTTTTTTGAGCCGTTCCAGATGATGCTGGCGGACTTGTTTGTAGCTAATCACAATATATTTGTAACGCTTTTACCTCTTTGATTTTTAAATTATACGTCGTCATCAGGTGAAAAGCTAGCTTCTGATAAATGACCGTCACCCGCCTTTAAGTACCGGTCGAACCATCTTAAAATGTGATTGAGCCGGGCAATCCGCCGGTCCGTACGGCCATCACGGGACATGCCGTGCGGCTCGCCGGGAAAGCGGACCATTTCGGTTTCCACCCCCAATTTCTTCAAAGCAACAAAAATTTGCTCGCCCTGTTCGATCTCGCAGCGCAGGTCTTCCTCATTGTGAATGACCAGCGTCGGGGTTTTGGCATTAGCGATATACTTGAGTGGCGATTGCCGCCAGTAATTGTCGAAATCCTGCCAGGCGTGTTTCTCTGCCCCAAAGAGGGCGTGGAAACGGTAGGCCAGGTCGCTGGAGCCGTCCATGCTGATCATATTGCTGACGCTGCGCTGGGTCACGGCAGCCTTAAAGCGGTCGGTGTGGCCGATGATCCAGGTGGTCATGAAACCGCCGTAGCTGCCACCGGTGACCCCCATGCGGGCCGGGTCAATGTAAGGCTGCTGTTGAACAAAATCGGTCCAGGCCATCAGGTCGGCGTAATCGGCCCCGCCCCAATTATTGTAGATGGCCTGGGTATGCTCTTCGCCATAGCCCCAGCCCCCGCGGGGATTGCAGAAATAAATCACGTAGCCCTGCGCCGCCAAAAAGTAAAACTCGTGCATAAAAAAGTTACCGAACTGGACCAGCGGCCCGCCGTGAATCTGCAAAATCGAGGGGTACTGTTGGCCGGGATTAAAGCCAGGCGGCTTGAGAATCCAGCCCTGCAAATTGTTATTCGCCGCCCCTTTGAACCAAACCTCCTCAACTTCGCCCAAGTCCAGTGATTCCAGCAGGGCTTGGTTCACGTTGGTCAAGGGGCGGGTTTGGCCGGTGGCCGTGTTGCGCAGCCAGATTTGGCCGGGATCGGTCATTGTGCCATGCAGGTAGACCAGTTGAGCCTGGGCTTGGTCAAACTTGAATTCTTCGACCGCGCCCGGAGAATCAATAACATCGCGCAAATTCGAGCCGTCTACGCCAATGGATTTGAGAAGAGTGTTACCATGCCAACTCGACTGAAAATAGATGGTCTGGCTGTCGCTGGACCAGGTGGGCGGCATCGTGGTCATGCGGCCCATATCGTTGAGGGTAACATGACTGGCCAGGGCATCAAAGGGGGCGGTCAGATTTTGGGCCTGGCCCTGGCCATCGGCTGGCACAACCCAGAGATTGGTGTGCCGCCAGCGGTCGCTTCGACCGCCCAATTGGTAATAGGCCACCCAGCGCCCATCCGGCGAGAAGGTGGGCGTCTCTTTAGGACCAGGCGGGGTAGGGATGCGGCGTGCATCCGCAGGGAGACCTGACAGGTTTGGAAAACCTGTCAGGTCTTGATTAGCGGGGATAATGTACAAATCCGTCACATCCCAATTCAGGTCCGGGTCGCCGGTGCGGTTGGAGCGAAAGAGGATGGCCTGGCCATCGGGCGACCAGCAAGGCTCGAATTCATCGTAGTGGTCGCCAGCGGTCAGTTGGCGGGCCTCACCGCTGGCGGCGTCAATGGTCCAGATGTGCCAGCGTTCTTGAGGCAGAAAGCCGTAACCGTCCTCTTTGAAAACGATGCGGGTGATATGGCGCACCACCACGCCGAGATGTTTCTTCTGCTCGTCTTCTTCGCGCTCGATGGCCTCCAAATCTTTTTTGCGAAAATTGCAGACCAACTGCTTGCCGTCGGGCGACCACTCAAAGCGGCCAATTTCACCATTGAGCTGGGTTAAGGGGCGAGCCTCGCCGCCGTGAAACGGGATGAGATAAATTTGGGGCTGCCGGGCCTCGCCTCGATTGGAAATAAAGGCAATCTCGCGGCCATCGGGCGACCATTTGGGCCGCCGGTCGAGCTGGTTGCCGTAGGTAAACTGCCGGGCCGGGCCACCCTCGGTCGGAACGACCCACAAGTTGCTCGACTCTTTGTGGGTCTTGGGGTCCACCCGCTGCAAGCTAAAAACGACATGCTGCCCGTCGGGTGAAATCTCACAGCCGGAGATAAGTTGAAACTGGTATAAATCTTCGGCAGTAATGGTGCGTTTTGTGGTAGGCATCTTAACTTCCAACCACCAAAAAGGTCGGCACCGTCGAACCGCCGCCAGCAGTGACATTCAGCAGCGTGGCTGTGGAGAGACGGGTCAGGCAGCCGTAAACACTGTCGCCGTGAAAGACGAAGGGCGCGGTGTCGAGCATGCGGTCGAAAATGTGCAGTTGGCCCTCAATCAGGCTGGGGTAGGCTTCGCTGGGGATGGCGACACGTTCCTGCACGATGTAGGGAGTGCTCAGGGCAGCCTGCACGGCTTGCTCCCATTCGGTGGCGTCAACCGTCCAACCCAGAACAATGCCTCGCCCGCCGTAATCGTCGTTGGGTTTGAGGACCAGCCGTTCCTGCTGCTGGTGGATGAAGGGAATCAGGTCAACCTTTTGGCCGCCGTACTCTGTCTGCCGCTCTTCCACCCGGCGAGTCCAGGGAATGTGGTCGGCGATGGCCTGCTGCTCGGCGGCGGTGAACAGGTGAGCGTTGCGCTCGTCGCTCAGCACGGCCAGGCTGGCCTTTTTGTAGAGCAGCTTGCAGGCAAAGGGATTGACCATGCAGGCCGCTCCCTCTCGCACGGCCCGGATGAGGGGGTGAGCTATCCCCTCCCGTTCAACCAACTCGGCGATGAGGACGCGTTTGTAAATCAGGGTGATGTGATAGTCCCCGGCCATCAGCTTGCCATGGCGGTACTCGATCTCGCGCGGGTCGGCGATGATACAGTCCAATCCCTGCGCTTTGAAGTAAGAGTCGAACAGGACAAACTCGCTGTAAGTCGGCACCTCGCGCCAATCCACAATAGCAATACGCGGCGCTTCGTTCCGCCCGGCCCATTGGCGATAGCTTTCCAGCAGGGCATGCATCACCCCATGCCGGGCCGGCAAAGGGAGGAGCTGGTAGCGGCGCAAAAACTGGCTCATCACCGGCAGGGTGTAGAAAAGTTCGGTCAGGGCGTCATTGTAGGCCGGGGCAGCCGGAGTTTCGGCGTTGTATTCGGTGAAGTGGAGTTCGCCCTCATCATTAGCCCCCCTCTCTCCTTGGGAGAGGGGCTGGGGGTGAGGCACAAAAAAGGCATCCAGGCGGGAGGTGGGGCTGGCTGGATGGAAGCCGGGATCGTGCTGGACCAGCTCGTCCTCCCAATCGGTCAGGTCGAATTGGGCGCGAAACGCTTTATCGGCAATGCCGGCCTGGTGGATTTTAGCAAAGGCGGCCAGCAGCATCCGGGTGCGCTGCTGGATGAAGCGGTACTGCGCCAGGGTCAAAAAGCGGGGCCGTAAGACCGAACACAAGGGGCGCTCACCAAAGAATAGACCGCACCGCTGCTGTTGGGCGTCCAACTGCCCCTGGGACTCGGCAGCAATGTCGCCGTTTAATAATAAATCGTGATAAGTTTGAATGGCTTGTTGAACGGTCATCGTAGTCTCCCCCTGCAACGTAAGGCGACGAGGGCAACTTCGCTTCATCGCCTCACCGCCTCACGCTTCACTTCTTTCGCGTTGCCGTAAACAGCTTATCCCAGCGCAGATCTTTGCTCTGTTTGCGCGGCTTTTTGGCCAGGCGGATGGCCATGTCGGCCATATGCTCGACCACCCACTTGAAGTAAAACTGAGTCAGCGAGTTGATGTCCATATCGGGCGCCGGATTCATGAAGTCAATGGCGTAGGGGACGCCATCGCGGATAGCCCACTCCACCGTGTTCATATCGTAGCCCAGGGCGCGCACCAGCTTGAGCGAGTCGTCCATAATGCGACGGCCCAGTTGGGGGCTAAGGTGATCGTGCTCAACGTAATATTTGCGCTCGCCGGGATGATACTTGATCGGCAGCACCTCTTCCTGCCCCAGGCAGATGCAGCGCACATAGTGCTCCCACTGAATGAACTCTTGCAGGATCATGGTCAACAGGCCGGAGCTGTTATAGTGGTCAATGACCTCATCCAGCGAGTGGCAGATGTAGACCTCTTTCCAGCCGCCGCCGTGGGCGTCTTTGAGCACGCAGGGCAGGCCGATGTAGGCGATGATTCCCTGCCAGTCAAGCGGGTAGTTCAGATTGCGCAGGCTTTCGGCGTGGACAATGCCGGGGACATACTCTTTGTTGGGCAGGACCAGCGTTTTAGGGCTGGCAACGCCCAGCCGGGTCGCCAGCGAGGCTTCAAAGAATTTGTCGTCAGCCGTCCACATAAAGGGGTTGTTGATCACCGTGGCGCCCTGAAGCACGGCATTTTTGAGGTAGCTGCGATAGTACGGAACTTCGTGCGAGATGCGATCAATAATGACGGCGTAAGGACATGGTTCATCCATCTGCGTGCCGCCCAGCCTGACATATTCGGCGGTGACGCCCTCTTCCCGGCGGTTTACCTCTTCAATGAAAGCCGGGGGAAACGACCACTCCCGCCCTACGAGTAGCCCAACTCTTAGAGACATACGCGATCTCCTTTGATTGTGAAACTATGTAGACGGTATCCGGTAGATGAGGTTTCTTTCTGGCTACTGGCTACTGACTACTAACAACTGTCTATTTCCTCCCCCTAACAAAAACTCTATCGCCTCCGGCAGGCGGCGTGCCCAGGCGGCTTCGTTATGCAGGCCGCTCTCTTCCTCTACGTAGAGCAGGTCGTGGCCGGGCCGGTACCCCTTGTGATAGAGCATGTCGTACATCCCGTGGACTGTAGAGTTATACCCGCTTAACCGGAGCCTGAGCTGGGGGCGATCGGTGAAAAAGTGAGTTTGTTCGTGGGTCCCGGTGTCCAGATAGATTTTGCCGGGCGTGAAGGAAGCCCGTTCGATATAGGTAAAGATGCGGCCCTGGGCGAACCACAGCGATGGACTCATAACCCCGACAAAACCAAACGCCTGGGGTGGGCGAAAGAAAGCATAGAGCGTGATTAAGGCGCCCATAGACGAGCCAATCATGCCCGTGTGCGCTCGATCCGGCAGCGTCCGAAACTCTCGATCCAGCAGCGGTTTGACGGTTTGTAGAATAAAGTCCAGGTATTTTGCTCCCTGACCGGTGCTGTGGCGGGGCTGAGGAAACGGGCTGTACTCGTCGAGACGCTGCTCCCCCAGGTTGGGCAGGCCAACGACAATGGCCTCGTAACCGCGTTGGCTGAGCGCCTCCATCGTCTCATCTACCTGCCACTCTCCGGCAAAACTGGTGAATTGATCAAACAGGTTCTGTCCGTCGTGCATATAAATGACCGGATAGCGTTTGTTGGATCGCTCGTAGGAAGGCGGCAGGTAAACCAGAATGTCGCGCCGATTACGCAACTGGGGCGACCATAACTCCTTCAGCACCTTCAGGTTGCCAGCGACGGTATGCCCTTCAGCCTCCTTTCCCACTGTATAATCTTGCCAATCAGTCATACTTTATAAAGAGGTAGACGGTAGATGGAGATTTTCTCTCTGGCTACTGACTACTGGCTACTATCTTATCTTAATCGTGTCCCCCAATATAAAGCCGGAGCATATTCCTCCACCAGGGCCAGTCGTGCGCCCAGCCGTCCCAGATGCGCAGCGCATGCCAGATATTTTTGGCCCAGAGGTGGCCCGACAAATGCTCGTTGTTCAGGCACAAGGGGTCGTCGCGGCCAACAGCCAGACTGATATCCATACGTCGCAGCGCATCCAGGCGGCTGTCGTCGTGCTCGTTGGGAATGTAGGCGCAGGGGTTATTAAAGTAAATAGTGCCGTTGTGATGGCCGTCAGTCCAATCGCTGATATCGTAGATGCCGCTCATGCCAATAACCCGGCCGACCAGATGAGGATGGCGAAAGGCGAAGTTGACCGCATGGTACGCGCCGAAGCTGGCGCCCGTAGTAATTAGAAACGGGTTGGGATTGCGGTAAGTAGTCAGGGGCAAGACTTCATTCAAAAGATAGGTCTCGTATTGCACATGCCGCCTGGCCCGACCACTGGGGTGGGCCCAGCGAGCGTACCAGCTTTCGCTGTCTACACTGTCCACGCAGTAGAGCTGCAGCCAGCCGTTCTCTAAATGTTCGGCCAGGGTCGCAATCATGCCCCGGTCTTCCCACTCAAAAAATCGGCCCATTGAGGTGGGGAAAACCAGCACCCGCGCTCCGGTGTGGCCAAAAATCAACAGCTCCATCTCTCGCCCCAGCGAGGGACTGTACCAGTGCTGATATTCGCGATGCATGGATGACTCCTGATTGGTTTTGATTTTTAGAGTCGGTCACGAGGTGGAAGGGTGGAGGGGTGGAAGGCTGGCGCTACCCATTCCTCCAGTCTTCCAACCCGATTATCCAAGTTGGGAGTCAAAAACATGTTTTATTCTCTTTAGGTATGGCTGATAAACGCGGTAGTTTACCACCAAGTTAGGGGATAGAAAAATTCAAGCCTGATCTTGCGGCAAATCTCTGGTCGGCTCAACGACGACGCCATCGGTCATCCAGCAGTCTTGATAGGGCGCTTCAGTTTGTTTGGACAGCATAAAGATATAAACGGTGGACTGGCCGTCAGCGCTGATGAGCTTGACCCGCTGGGTGGCGCTGTCGCCCGATATTTCGATGGGATCGAACTGGACCGATTTGTGGTTGAGCATGGCATTGTAGGGCGGCGCTTTGAGCATTTTGACAAAGCGGGTGAGGGGACCGGTGCTTCTTTTATTGCCGGGGGAAGCAAAATTGAAAGCGGCTTCGATGCCTTTATTGGTTTCGTCGTTGTGTTGTAAGGATTCTAATTGGAGGTGCACAACCTCTTCCGGGGACAAGGCCGGGCTGGGTGTGGGCAGGGCCAACGCCGGCTCCTCCTCGGCCTGCCCAAAGGCGTTCAAGGTACAGCCGCTGGCGATGAGGCTGAACACAAGGAGCACGAGCACAAGACCGGTTTGGCTGAAGCTGACCCAACGACGTTTCATCTGCCCTCCGCTGGCGACAAGAACTATATTTTTACACTTCTAGCTGGATTTTGTACCGGTAAGTATAGCACGCCCTGTTCATGGAAGCAATCAAATTTTTAAGCAACGGAGTTGCTAAAACGGTAAAAATAAAGTAAACATTTGGCACAATTAAGATCAAGGGGGATTTATGGCAAACGTTGGCTTTGTAGGAACAAGGAGGAAAATAAAATGTCGCTTCCAATAACAATGAAAGCAGCGGTTCTTTATGGGCCAAACGATATGCGCTTGATTGACGCTTATCCCGTGCCCGAACCTGGCCCTGGCGAAGTCATCATCAAGGTTGTCGCCTGCGCCATCTGCGGCACAGACCCGGATATTTTAGCGCGCGGCTGGCCTAACCATCCCCCCTACGGCGAGTTTGTTTTTGGGCACGAATATTCGGGCACAATTGCCGCCTTGGGACCAGGCGTAACCGAGTTCGAGATCGGCGAACGAGTGGTGGTTGAGCCGCACAAGGGCTGTGGCATGTGCGAGAACTGCCGTGATGGTTTATATACGACCTGCCTGAATTACGGTTCGCTAGAAAAAGGGCATCGCCATTACGGCTTTACCACCAACGGCGGTTACGCCGAATACGCCCGTATCCACAATATCTGCGTTTACAAAATTCCCGGAGAGATGTCATTCGAGGACGCCACCCTCATTACCACAGCAGGCACCTCACTGTATGCTATTCGCCGGGCCGGCGGGTTTGAAGGCGGCGAGACAGTGGTAGTGGCTGGACCTGGCCCGATTGGTTTGATGGGTGTCGTATTGGCCCGCTTGATGGGGGCCGGGACTATTATTTTGATTGGCACCCGGCCTGAGCGGCTTGAACTGGGGCTGAAACTTGGCGCTGATGTTGCCATTGACCTTACCCAAGAAAATGTAGTCGAGCGAGTCCTGGCCTTGACCAGCGGGCACGGCGCTGATATGGTCCTTGAATGTGCCGGTACGGCACAGTCAGCCGCCGATGCCGTCGAATTTACCAAAAAAAGCGGCCGGATTGCCTTTGTCGGTGTTCATAGCAAGTCCCCTATCGTGCCTTTAAATGCCCGAAAGATTACCCTCGGCAACCTGACCATCGCCGGAGTAAGAGCTGAAGGGCAGCGCTCGGTGGCGCGAGCATTAACCGTACTCAGCCAGAACAAGGTTGATATTACATCCTTGATTACCCATACCTTCGCTCTCGGCGATATTCACCGGGCCTTTGAAACCGCCGAAAAACGGTTGGAGAATGCGATCAAGGTTGTGGTGAAGCCCTAAAATTTTAATCTTATCTAACCCGGCAATGTCTGGACACAAAGATTAGCCCCAAAAATTAACCCTGATTAACAATTAACTTTCCTGGCGACATAACGCTGGTTAACACAGGGCTATTGATTGTTGAATAGATCTGTATTACTATAGCCGAGAATTTGAACGTTATGGCAGTGACAGATGTCGTTGTAAAGGAAGGACAAATGTCACTAGCTTAATTCATCTAATTTTGTTACTATCACAAACCTAAGGGGGTTTTTGAAGCATGGCCTTGCCTCGAAAGAGTATCTTTCTTCTCCTCACATTAATCACCAGCTTGCTGCCCACTATAATTCTGGCCGCGCCTCTCATGCAGGAAGAAGGGCAGGCGTACACTATCCAGGCCGACGACTGGTTGAGCAAGCTGGCCGATAAGTTCTATGGCGACCCGCTGGCTTTCCCGGCTATTGTCGAGGCCACCAACTCTAAAGCCGCCACCGATAATGCTTACGCCGAAATTGACAATCCCAATGTTATCGAAGTCGGCCAAAAACTGTTTATTCCAACCGCCAAGGAAGCTTCGACCCTCCTGGGCCAGCAAGTGCCTTATTTAAGCGGCGACTTGACCATCTACTCCGGGCGAGGGGAGGAACTGGTTGGGCCTCTGCTTGACCAGTTTGAGCAGGAAACCGGCCTGAATGTGGAAGTGCGCTACGGCAGCACCGCCGAAATGGCCGCAACCATTTTGGAAGAAGGCCCCAACAGCCCAGCCGATATTTACTACGGCCAGGATGCCGGCGCTTTGGGCGCTCTGGCCGCCGCCGGGCGACTCGCCCCGCTGCCCGAAGATGTGTTGAGCCAGGTTGACCCGCGCTTCCGCTCACCGGATGGGCTGTGGGTCGGCACCTCTGGCCGGGCGCGGGTCGTGGTCTACAACACCCAAAAGTTGAGCGAAGCCGATCTGCCCGACGACATCTTTGGCTTCTGTGCACCGGAATGGCAGGGCCGCCTCGGCTGGGCGCCCACCAACGGTTCGTTCCAGGCCTTTATTACGGCGCTTCGGGTGGTCGAAGGGGAAGAGCGCGCCCGCGAATGGCTCTCTTGTATCCAGGCTAACGAGCCGGTGGTTTTCCCGGGCAATACGCCGATTGTGCAGGCGGTGGGCGCGGGTGAAATTGACGCTGGCTTTGTCAACCACTATTACCTCTTTCAATTTTTGGCCGAAGAAGGGGAAGACTTTCCCGTCCGCAACTACCACCCCCGTGCCGGCGATGTCGGGGCGATGGTCAACGTGGCCGGGGTTGGGATTGTGGATACCAGCGACAACAAAGAGGCGGCTGAAGCGTTTGTCCGCTTCCTGCTGCGCGAAAGTTCCCAGCAATACTTTAATACCGAAACCAACGAGTACCCGCTGTCGGTCAACCTTCAACTCAATCCGATCCTGGTTCCACTGAGTGAAATCCAAACGCCCAACGTTGATCTGACCAAGTTGGAAGACCTGGATGGCACGTTACAATTGTTGCAGGAATTGGGTATTTTATAAAGAACAACGGACTTTTTATGATTGCATCTAATCCCAAAGTCTACGCGCCCGGTAGATTATCCGCTCTACGCACCACCCTTCAAATGGGCTGGACTAACCACCATAGGGTCCAGCCCCCTATGTTTTTGATGGCAGCAGCCATACTAATTGCCGCTGCTGCTTTGCTGCCGGTTGGGTATCTGATTATCCGGGCGGCCAGCGTGGGCAGCAAGGTGTGGGGCATCTTGCTTCAACCGCGCACTTTAGAGGTCTTTTTGGGCAGCGCCGGCCTGGCGCTCTCGGTCACGCTGGCCGCGATGGTGATCGGGGTGCTGTTGGCCTGGCTGACCGTTCGCACCGACCTCCCAGGACGCAAATTTTGGGCGGTGATCACGGTGCTGCCCCTGGTCTGGCCTTCGTATGTGGGCGCGTTTACCCTGGTGGCGGCGTTGGGGCCAAAGGGACTGGTGCAGGGCTGGTTGGAACCGTTCGGCGTTGACCGGCTGCCTTCGATTTACGGTTTTTCAGGAACTTTACTTGCTCTTACCCTGTTTACTTATCCCTATGTGTTGTTGAGCGTGCGGGCCGCCCTGCGCGGTCTGGATCCCAGCCTGGAAGAGGCCGCACGCAGTTTTGGCCGGCGCCCGCTGCGGGTGTTTTGGGAGATTACCCTGCCTCACCTGCGACCCTCCATCCTGGCCGGGGGCTTGTTGGTGGCCCTCTACACCCTCAGCGACTTTGGCGCGGTTTCACTGCTGCGTTTCAATTCCTTTACGCGGGCCATCTACCTGCAATACAGCGCCTCGCTGGACCGGAGTGCGGCGGCGGTGCTGGCCCTGCTGCTGGTCGTTTTGACCCTGTTGATTCTCCTGGGCGAAGCTCGCCTGCGCGGCAAAGCCCGCTATTACCGGAGTAGCGCCGGTGCGCTGCGGCCACCTACTCTGGTCAAACTGGGCCTATGGCGGCTGCCGGCCCTGGCCTTTTGTGGGTTGATCACCCTTTTGGGGGTAGCCTTGCCGCTGCTGGTAATGGCTTTCTGGCTGGTACGCGGCCTGCTGGTGGGTGAGGAACTCAAACTGGGGCTGGACATCGTCGTTAATTCGGTTTCTGCCTCCGGCCTGGCTGCCCTGGCGGCAATTCTGGCCGCTATTCCGGTCACGGTGCTGGCCGTTCGCTTTCCTGACCGGACCAGCCGCTGGTTGGAGCGCAGCGCCTACGTGGGCTACGCTTTGCCCGGTATCGTGATTGCTCTTGCCCTGGTCTTCTTTGGGGCCAATTACGCCACCTTTCTGTACCAAACACTGGCCCTGCTGGTCTTTGCCTACGTGGTTCGATTTCTGCCGCAGGCTGTTGGCAGCGCTCGCGCTTCCCTGCTGCAGGTCAGCCCCCGCTTGGAGGAGGCGGCCCGCAGTCTCGGCCGCACGCCCAGCCAGGCGTTGACCTCCATTACCGTGCCGTTACTCAAACCGGGCTTGTTGACCGGACTGGCGCTGGTCTTTCTCACCGGAATGAAAGAATTACCGGCCACGTTACTTTTAGGCCCTACTGGCTTTCAGACTTTGGCCACGCGCATCTGGAGCGCCACGGAGCAGGTCTTTTTTGCCCGCGCCGCCGCCCCGGCCCTGTTATTAGTGCTGGTTTCGGCCATCTCTGTCTGGATTATCCTGAGTCAGGAAGAAAAAGGGCAGCGCCGGTAGGATGATAGCCGTTCGCTGCCAGGAACTTACCAAAAATTTTGGCCGGGTTTCCGCCGTCGAGGGGGTGAATCTGGCTCTGCCACAAGGGCGTTTCTTAGCCCTGCTGGGACCCAGTGGCTGCGGCAAAACGACAACACTGCGCCTGTTGGCCGGCTTCGAGTTGCCTGACAGAGGCAAGATTGAAATCGGAGGGCGGCTGGTCAGCGCGCCGGGATTGCATGTGCCCCCGGAGGGGCGCAGCGTCGGCATGGTTTTTCAGGAGTACGCCCTCTTTCCCCACCTGAATATTGCCGATAACGTAGCTTATGGCATCCCCAAAGGTATGGATAAAAAGAAACGGGTTGTGGAGATGCTGGAGCTGGTCGGACTGACCGATCTGGCCAACCGCATGCCGCATGAGCTATCGGGCGGCCAGCAGCAGCGGGTCGCCCTGGCCCGTGCCCTGGCTCCCCAACCCGCCCTGATTTTGCTGGACGAACCTTTCTCCAACCTGGACGCAGCCCTCCGCCAAAGTGTCCGCGAAGAGGTCCGCCAGATTTTGCGCCTGGCCGGAGCCACCGCTATTTTTGTCACTCACGACCAGGAGGAGGCGTTGAGCCTGGCCGACGAAGTGGCGGTGATGATTGAGGGGACCATCCTCCAGAGCGGCACGCCGCAGCAGGTCTATTTGCGCCCGGCCCGGCGCGAAGTAGCGGAGTTTGTCGGGGAGGCTAACTTCTTAGCTGGCGAGGCCAACAGCAGCCACGTTACCTGTGTTTTAGGCGACCTACCCCTGGCCGAGGCGGCGCATGGAACGGTAGAGATACTGATTCGCCCGGAGATGGTCCTGCTGCAACCCGACCCGGCAGGAGCGGGCTGTGTGGAGCATATCAACTTTTTTGGCCACGACCAGATGGTGCAGGTGAGTCTGCCCGGCGGTGTGCGCTTGCAAGCGCGGACCCAGCCCCGCCTGGATTTGATTCCCGGTAGCCATGTTCGAGTGGCAGTCGAGGGGCCGGTGGTCGCTTATTCTTAAATTACCCCGATGTAAGATCAGCCCGTTTTCAAATAATTATCAAGATTGTGACGAACAGCATAAGCCGTTGCTTCGGCCCGATTAGCTAAACCCAGTTTATCCAGAATACTGCTGACGTAGTTACGAACGGTTCCCTCGCCTAAACGAAGGCTGGTGGCGATCTCTTTGTTCGTTTTGCCCTGTACAATCAGCCCTAATACTTTTAATTCACGAGCCGAAAGATCAGCAAAGGCTTCAGGACGAGTTGCGTTGTGCAGTTCAGCCAGAACTTGGCTTGTCGCCGCGGAGTCTAACAAGTTGTTGCCATCAATGGCCCCTTGAATCGCCTCGATCAAACGGTCACTGCTGGCATGCTTCAAGATATAACCGGCTGCCCCAGCCGAAATCGCCTTAACCAGAAGTTCATCGTCGGCAAAAGAGGTGAGCATAATCACTTTTGTGGCCGGATGATTTTTGACAATTTCCCGGCAAGCCTCAATCCCACTATCCTGGCCTAGCCGAATATCCATCAGCACTACATCGGGAGTATGCTCATCTGCCTGTTGAAGTGCCTGGGCGACAGTGCCCGCCTCGGCCACCACCTGCCAGCCGGGTTGGCGGGTTAATAAATCACTTAAGCCTAAACGCACGACCTCATGGTCATCCACAATCATAACTCGCATGAAAAAAGTCACCTCACAACAGGTATCCCTCTGCCTGCAGCGACTGCTCGATCTCGCGGATGTGGGCGTGGCCTTTGGTCTCCAAGGTGATGGATACATCCACGTAGCCAATGGGAGCGATAGAGTCAAAGCGGTGGTGAGTAATATCCATAATGTTGGTCTGCAGCCGCTTGAAGACTTCCAGCACAGCGGTCAGTGTGCCGGGAACATCGCGCAGCCTGACCTTGAACTCGACGGTCCGGCCGGCCACCGCTAACCCACGGGTGATGATCCGGTGCAGGATGTTGACATCTATATTGCCGCCGGAAATAATGGATACCACTTTCTTCCCGGCGAAACGTTCCCCATACTTGAGAATTGCCGCCAGCGGGGTGGCCCCGGCCCCTTCGACGA
Organism: Anaerolineales bacterium; assembly: GCA_015075185.1. Lineage (GTDB taxonomy): Bacteria > Chloroflexota > Anaerolineae > 4572-78 > J111 > DSQQ01. The sequence continues at coordinate 1,791,882 of JABTUW010000002.1, forward strand.
CGATTTTCTCGATTTCCAGCAGCAGCAGTACAGCATTGGCAATCTCATCCTCGTCTACGATGACTACGTCGTCCACGTAGCGCCGGACGATGTGGTAGTTCAGTTCGCCAACCTGCTTAACGGCAATCCCATCGGCCAGAGAGGCGGCCCGCGCCAGCTTGAACGGCCCGCCCTGTTGCAGCGCCGCCTGCATCGAAGCGCAATCCGCCGCCTCCACGCCAATTACCTGGATAGCCGGGTTAGTTTCCTTGAGATACGTGGCAATCCCGCCGATCAATCCTCCCCCGCCAATTGGGCAGACCACCACTTCCGCCTCCCGGCCCAGCGGGTCGGCCAGCAGTTCCAGCCCAATTGTGCCCTGCCCGGCCATCACCTGTGGGTCGGCAAAGGGGTGGATAAAAACCCGTTTCTCTTCAACCTCTAACTGCCGGGCGTGTTCATAGGCATCATCAAAAGTCTCGCCGTGCAGCGCCACTTCGGCGCCATAATCCTGGGTCGAAACTACCTTGATGAGCGGTGTGCCGATGGGCATGACCACTTTGGCCTTGATCCCCAAACGCTGGGTGTGATAAGCCACCCCCTGAGCGTGGTTGCCCGCCGAGGCCGTAATCACGCCTGCGGCCCGTTCCGCCGCCGTTAAACTGAACAGCTTGTTCAAAGCGCCCCGCTCTTTGAACGCGCCGGTCATCTGCAAATTTTCCAGCTTGAACAGTGTGTCGCAGCCGCACAGCTTGCTCAAGGTATGGGAGTAGACCACCGGCGTCCGGGTGATATGCTCACGGATGAGGCTATAGGCAGTTTCAATTTCCTGTTTGGTAATCATTCGTCTCCGGCTTCTTCCGCTTCTTCATCCTCCATGACACTCACCGCTCTTATCTCACCCAGCAGCGCTCTCAATAGAAAACCTTTCTCATTCTCCGCTGCCTCTTCATCAGCCATAGCATCAGCTAACATTTTAACAAAAGAGAAATATTTAGCCGGATAGTCGGCTTCGTCCAAAACGGTTCTCAGGCGTGTGCGCAACTGCTCCAGCCGCTCCGGGGTAAACTGTTGAGCCAGATAAAGATCGAGTTGAGAAAATAGATTTCGACTCTTTTGAGGAATAGATGCCTCAGCCGGACCTTCAGATGGAGCATTCTCGTCTGTCGTTTCAGCGGATAGAACCGCCTTGAAGATCTCCACCCCAGCTTCAAGTTCTTCGTCGGTGAAAAGCTCCAGGTATAGGTCACCCGTAAAGATGGCTGTTTCACCCTCTTCCCAGATTTTATCCAACTGTTTTTCCAGATAGTTCTGCAAACCGGGCACTTTTTTGATAGCTTGTTCGAGCTTTTTGTCCACACCTGGATCCTGCAACTTCTCATAGAGGTCGGCTAACGACTCATCATCGTTAGCGTCGTCCTCCTCCTCATCCATGGTAACGCCGACGAGTTCAAAGCCGGCGCCCAAGCTGCGCAGCACAATGGCTTGGACCAGACCGATCATGGGCCAAATCGCCGTACTCTTGCGGTCGTTTAAGGTTAATTGGAGACCCGCAGCTCTGGCCGCTTCAGCCCGTTTTTCCTCCTTTTTCCAGCGCAAGCGGAGACGATCCACCGCCTCGATAATCTCCCGGCGCAGTTCATTGGTGAGCAGCCGGCGGGTGGTTTCTTCCAGGATTTCGGCCTTCTTATCTGCTTGCTCCTCCTCCGGTAGTTCATCCATTATATCCGGCGTAGCCACCCCCAAAGACTCAGCCACGCTGATGTAGGTCGGGAGGGTCACTAGCGGCTCGGTGAAAACTTCTTTGAACTCCGGCTCTTCGGCCAGGTCGCCGCTGTCGGCCAGCAGCCAAAACAGATTTTCGTCTGCCGAACCGGCCCCGGTTTCCACCATCGCCATAAGTGGAGCCATATCCTCGATCAATTCTTGCCGCCGCTTGGCCTTCTCGTTGGGCGAAATCCAGCCTTTGGCCTGTCGCTGGCGTTCAGTCAACGCCTGCTGCTGTTGCGTTCGCTCTTTGCGAGTCAGTTTTTTCTGCTTACGGGCCATATCTGCCTCCGTCTTAAATCAAACGAAAGCAATTATAACCTTGAGCGAGTTAAAATGTAAATAGCCAGGGGAATGTTTTCGGGACTAAGCCGGGGTCAAACAGCGAATCTGGGACAAACAGGGCACTTCCGGCGCCGGCTCCTGTACTTCCCAGACGGTAATAACGGCATCAATGTAGGACTGCCCCAATGCCCGCGCCACCGAAATGCGGTGATGGCCATCCTGGACATAGTAGGTCTGGCCTACCTGGACCAACTCGACCGGCGGCAGGCTCTGGCCCGACTGCCATATCGCCGCCACACTTTTCCAGCGCGGCCGGTCGTACTCCTGAAGCGGATAAAAATCGAGGTCAAAATCACGCTCGCGGCCCGTGCTGGCGCTGCCTCGAATCTGGTGGAGAGGCACGGCTTGGGTCCCGGCAAAGTGGCGGCTGACTATCTGGCCGGCGGCCTCAATTTCGGCCAGGGTGAGTAAATGGTGTGGACGCCGGGTCAGCGTTGCCCAGAGCCGGCGCAGCCAGCCCCGCCAGTGGACCTTTTGATACAGTTGTTCCGCCTCAAGAGTTGCCCGTGCCTCCAGGCGGGACTGGGAGGGCTGAGTGTCAGCAATAAAATTGTGGGCCATTAATGGGTGGAGCATGAACGTTAACTTCCTTTTACCTTTTCTCAAGTATATTTGTTGAGCGTTTGCTGAACGTTACGGCTGGCGTTACGAAGCGGATTTCGTTGCATCTTTTGGTCCGCTAAGGTAAAATACCGGGGCTAAAATTCGGTCTCAGTCCAGGACCTGGGCTGTGCAGGGCGCAGGTCGTCCGGATTTTTGATGACTGGGTCTGGACAGCCCCAAGGTCCGCGTCCTATTATTGAGTTATCGAGTCGGTCATATTTTCTATTAAAAATAAGGTGATATGTCCCAATTAAATCTGTTTTTACTTGGGCCGCCGCGTCTGGAGCGCGAAGGCCACTTGGTTGAAGTTGATACCCGCAAGGCGATTGCGCTGATGGCTTTCCTGGCCGTCAGTGGCGAGAGCCACAGCCGTGATGCTCTGGCTACCCTGCTCTGGCCCGATTACGACCAGACCCACGCTCGGGGAGCACTGCGCCGTACTCTATCCGCGCTCAATAAAGCCCTGGCCGGAGACTGGTTGGAGGTTGACCGTGAAACCATTGGCCTTAATCCGAGTGTCCCCCTCTGGCTGGATGTCGCCGAATTTCAGCGCCGCCTCAAAAGCTGCCGCAGTCACAACCACCCGGCCGATGCCCCCTGCGCCGACTGCCTGACGGCCTTGACCGAGGCGGTAACGCTCTACCGTGACGACTTTCTGGCCGGTTTTACCCTGCGTGATAGCCCCGACTTTGACGAGTGGCAGTATTTTCAAACCGAGAGCCTCCGCCGGGAGTTGGCCGGGGCTTTGGAGGGTCTGGTGCGCTGTCATACCCTGCACCAGGAGTTTGAGCCGGCCATTACTTTCGCCCGGCGCTGGCTGGCGCTCGATCCGCTGCACGAACAGGCCCATCGCGAGTTGATGCGTTTGTATGCCTGGGCCGGCCAACGCGGTGCGGCGCTGCGCCAATATCGCGAATGTGTCCGCATTCTCGATCAGGAGTTGGGCGTGCCGCCCCTGGACGAAACCACCCAACTTTATGCCACCCTTCAAGAAAACCGCTTGCCCTTGCCGCCTTCAACCTTCTCCAGAGATACCCAGGTTTCATCACTTCCGGCGGCAGTTTCCTCTGCTCCCCCAGCCCGGCCCCGGCAGTTTGATTATCCTCTCGTGGGGCGCGCCGCCGAATGGGCTGCCATGCTGGAGGCTTATGCGGCCAGTTGCGCCAACGGCCACTTGATCGTTTTGCAGGGCGAGGCCGGCATTGGTAAAACCCGCCTGGCCGAGGAGTATTTGGGCTATGTTCAGGCTCAGGGAGGCGTCGTCATCACGGCCCGCTGTTATGAGGGTGAGACTCATTTAGCCTACAGTCTCTTCATCGAGGGGCTGCGGGCCGTCTTGAGCCAGCCCGATGCCCCGGCGCGCCTGGCCGAGGTGCCGGATCACTGCTTGAGCGAAGTTGCCCGCCTGCTGCCGGAACTGGCTGCTCTGCGCCCTGGATTGCCGCCCGCTTCGCCCCTTGACAGCCCCGGCGCGCAGAGTCGCTTTTTTGAAGGCATCCACCAACTGCTGCTGGCCCTGTGCCGAGGCCCGCAGCCGGGGGTTATCTTGCTGGAAGATTTGCATTGGGCCGACGCCGCTTCGTTAGACCTGTTGACCTACCTGGTCCGGCGGCTGCGCGGGCGGCCCCTGGGCTTGCTGGTCACCTGCCGCAGCGAGAGTGCGGGCAGTGCTTCCCGCTTGCACCAACTGCTGGTCGAGGCGCAACGGCTGGGTGCAGCCACCCTCCTCGCTCTGCCTCGTCTCAGCCCGGCGGCTGTGGCCGAGCTAGTTGGCTCCACGGCAGTGGGCGCTAAACTGGCGGAATCTGAGCGCCTGGAGGCGCGTTTGTATCAAGAAACGGAGGGTCTACCCTTCTTTTTGGTGGAGTATTTGACCATCTTAGCCAAGGGGGGCGAAGCTGCCGGGGCGGACTGGTCAATGCCGGGTGGAGTGCGCGGCCTGCTGCAATCCCGCCTGGCCGGGGTCAGTGAGACCGGCTGGCAGTTACTGACAACCGCTGCCGTCATTGGTCGTTCCTTTGATTTTGATACGCTGCGCGCCGCCAGCGGCCGCAGCGATGAAGAAATTGTGACTGCCCTGGAGGCATTGATCGAGCAGGGCCTGGTGGCTGAGGTGAAGGGCAGCGGCGAGCGCGGCTTAACTTACGATTTTAGCCACGAAAAACTGCGGACTCTGGTTTACGAGGAGACCAGTCTGGCCCGGCGGCGCTTGTTGCACCGGCGAGTGGCCGAGGCATTAATTAGCCGGGCGCGAGGTCGCCTCGATCTCGGTGCGCTGGCCGGGCAAATTGCCCACCACTACCGTTTGACCGGTCAAGACAACGACGCGGCAGAATATTTCAAACTGGCCGGCGAGCATGCGCGCAGCCTCTACGCTAACGCCGAAGCGTTGGTCCATTTCCAGGCCGCGCTGGCCTTGGGCCATCCCGACGCGGCAGCATTGCAGGAAGCTGTCGGTGACCTGCATACCCTCCTGGGCGAGTACAGCGCCGCTCTGACCAGTTATGAAACTGCGGCAGCCCTGTTGGGAGGTGCAGACTTGGGGAGGCGAGGGAGCGAAGAAAAAATTATCCCATATGACTCTCTGGCTCGGGTTGAGCACAAGCTGGGCAATGTCCATCATCGTCGGGGGGATTGGGAGTTGGCTGAAAGCTATTTCCAGGCGGCTCTGGCTGCGCAGAAGAAAGCCGGCCCGGATGGTGAAAGCGCTCGCCTTTATGCCGATTGGAGCTTGACTGCCCACCACCAGGGTCAGACCGACATTGCTCTCCATTTGGCCCAACAAGCCAGAGAATTAGCTGAGAGCTTGGGCGACACCCAGGCCCTGGCCCAGGTCCATAATATTTTAGGTGTGCTGGCCCGCAGCCAGAATGACTCCAAGTTAGCCTGTCAACACCTGGAGCAAAGCCTGGCTATGGCCGAAGCTTTGGGTGATCCGACGGCCCGGATTGCCGCTCTCAACAATCTGGCCCTGGCTTACAGTGCCATTGGCGATGTTGAGCGGGCTATTCAATTAACCGAAACGGCCCTGGCCTTGTGCGCCTCCCAAGGCGACCGTCACCGCGAGGCGGCCCTGCATAACAACCTGGCTGACCTGTTTCACGCGGCCAGTCAAACCGAAATGGCCATGACTCACCTGAAGCAAGCGGTGACCATCTTCGCTGAAATTGGCGCGGAAGCCGGTGCGCCCCAGCCAGAAATTTGGAAATTGGTGGAATGGTAGAATTAGTAATTAAGATCCGTTATTTAAACTATCCACTGTGGAATAACTGTTAGAAAGGATGAGGGCAGAAGTGCACTTTTGCCCTTCACCGGAACGAATTTAAGAAGGTATAAAATGAGTGAAGTCGAGAATGCTGTCCCTCCCCGGCTGCAAGAGATTGTCGAAGAGTTTGGCGAGGTCGAGGGGCAGGATAAACTAGAGCTATTGCTCGAATATTCGGAAAAAATGCCGCCTTTGCCGGATTGGTTGAGCAAAGAGACCAATATGGAGCAGGTTCACGAATGCATGACCCCGGTTTTTGTCCATGCTGAGCGTGAAAATGGGGGTATGGTCTTCTACTTTGATGTGCCGCCAGAGTCGCCGACGGTGCGGGGTTACGCTGCTATTTTAGGCGAAGGGCTGCGTGGTGTGCCGCCAGAGCAGATTGTCAGTATTCCCACAGATTTTTACCTGAAGATGGGCTTGCACAAGGTTCTATCCCAGCAACGCCTCCGCGGAATTACTGCTATCCTGGCCTATCTCAAGCGTTTGGCGCGAGAAAAACTGCAAGGAAACTTTTAGGAACTCGTGGAAACTCATAGGAACTGAAGAAACTAAGTTCTCAGCTCCTACGAGTTCCTATGAGTTCTCCTCTTTAAATTCTAGATTATCTTATGTCTCAACAAACCTCAATCCAAAACCTCTATCCCTTTTCGGCGGTGGTTGGCCAGGAGGCGATGCAACTGGCCCTGCTGCTGAATGCCATTAATCCGGCCATTGGTGGCGTGCTCATTCGCGGTCAAAAGGGAACGGCCAAATCAACGGCAGCGCGGGCTTTGGCGCTGCTGCTCCCGCCTCTTGAAAAAACAGATTTGATTATTGAGATGAGAACCACGGGCCGGACGGACTCCATTCATTTCTCGCGGTCTGCTTCGACCTCTCGTTTTGTGGAACTGCCGGTGGGAGCCAGCGACGACCGGGTAGTCGGGACGCTGGACATCGAGCATGCCTTGCAGGCAGGCCAGCGCCGTTTTGAGCCGGGGCTGCTGGCTCAGGCGCACGGCGGTATTTTATATGTGGATGAGGTCAACTTGCTCGCCGACCACATCGTGGATGTGCTGCTGGATGCCGCCGCTTCGGGGGTTAATACGGTTGAACGTGAGGGCATCAGCGTCAGCCATCCCGCCCGCTTTATTCTGGTAGGGACGATGAATCCGGAAGAAGGGGATTTGCGCCCCCAACTGCTGGACCGCTTTGGCCTGGCCGTCGAAGTGGCCGGCCAGCCGGAACCAGAACTGCGGGCTGAGATTGTCCGCCGCCGTATTGCCTACGAGGCCAATCCCGCCGTATTTTATGCCCGCTTTGCCGAGTCGGAAGAGCTTCTGCGCCAGCGCATCGTCAAAGCGCAGGTCTTATTACCTCAAGTTACTTTGAGCGAAGGACTGCTGGAACTCATCACGCACATCTGCGCCGGCAGCGGGGTAGATGGTCTGCGGGCGGATATCACCATGTACAAGACTGCTCTGACCTTAGCCGCCTGGGAAGGTCGCCGCCAGGTTACAGTGGCAGACGTGCGCCGCGCGGCCGAGTTGGCCTTACTCCATCGCCGCCGCCGCCAGCCCTTTGAAGAGCCGGGGCTGGACCAGCAGCAGTTGGATGACTTGATCCGGCAGCATCAGGGGAATAGAGGAGAAAAAGAAGAAGACCCTCGTGACGATACGGAGGGTGAGTGAGGATACCCCACGAGAAGATTCTCAGCCGGTAACGGGTGGTGGTCAGCGGACCTTGCCTGACCAAACTTTTGCCCCCAGCGAACCTTTTGCCATTCGTAAAATCGCGCCCCCTACCCCAGGACGGCAGCCGCAGCCCGGCCGGGGACGGCGCAGCCAAACGATAGCGGTCAACCAGGGCGGCCATTATATCCGTGCCACCGTGCCTCAGGGCAGCGTGCGAGATGTGGCTGTTGATGCCACTTTAAGAGCGGCTGCACTTCGTTGTGTGCAGAGGAGCGGGGGGGCAGAGGAACAGGAGAGAAAAGTAGATTCTCCCCCACTCTTCCGCTCCTCTGCTCCCCTGCGTATCTTCCCTACCGACCTGCGGACCAAAGTTCGCCGTGCCCGTACCGGAAATTTGATCTTGTTTGTCGTAGATGCTTCCGGTTCAATGGGGGCGCGGCAGCGGATGGTGGCGGTTAAGGGCGCGGTATTGAGCCTGCTGCTGGATGCCTATCAAAAGCGGGACCGGGTTGGTTTGATTGCTTTTCGCGGGGTAGGGGCGGAATTGTTGGCGCCGCCGACCAATTCGGTGGAGCTGGCCGAGCAGTACCTGCGGCAGATGCCGACTGGTGGGCGAACACCCCTGACAGCCGGTTTGCAGTTGGCCGAGCGGGTGCTGATTAGCCACTTGCAGCGGGATGCTGCTCTGACCCCGCTGCTGGTCTTGCTGACCGATGGCCGGCCTAATGTTGGCACCCCGGCGCAACTCCGACATGTGGCGCTGTCTCTGGCCCAAAAACGCATTGCTAGTCTGGTGCTGGACAGCGAGCAGGGTTTTGTCCGGATGGGGGCAGCGCGCGAGGTGGCCGTCTGGCTTAACGCCGAGTATCTGCCCCTGGAGCAACTGCAGGCCGGTATTATTGCCGGACGGATTCGACAAAAGCTGAATGGCTAACTTGATTTGCTTTTCTAAACTGACCTTATATAATGCGATTACTTTTTAAAAAGATTCAGTAGAGGCGCCCGCTGTCCCGGATGGCACGGGCGGTAACGGCGAAGCCGGTGCAAGTCCGGCGCTGTCCCGTAACTGTAATCCCATTTACGATTTCAGATTGGCGATTTACGATTATTTACTGAAAACCAAAATCGTAAATCCAAAATCGTAAATCGAGAGAGTCAGGTCGCCCGCCTCTATTGGCTCATTACAACCTCGCGGAAGGGAGTAAGAGCGTGCCTCGTTCTCAAGGATTATCCTCTGGCCTGATAATCGAAGACATTAGCTCCATTTTCCAGCCTGCCTCATTCACCAGGTTGGGCTTTTATTTTTTGACCAAAACCCCAAACTCCGATCATTTGATCCTGGCGACCTCTCTCCCCTCGCAATTTAGGCTGTTGAAGAGATGCGGGAGGGGTGAGCTTATGGCCTGATTTTACCTTACCTTATTGCACAAACTGCCCAAAATAAATGGAGGTCGCTATGGTTCAAAAATTGTCTCTTGAAAGATTACACCCACAAAAAATGTTCGTTCAATCCGGAAAAATTGGTTGGGGGCTGCTGGCTTTGCTACTGCTCAGCGCTCAAATCGCCGGGGCAAACTCCAGCGCGGCTCCGCCAAAGATGCACATCATGGAGGGTTTTCTGCCCTTATGGTGGGCTGTCTTTTGGTGGATGGTGGCTATTCCCTTCTGGGTAGTCGGCTTTATGCGAGTCCGTAAGGTGATTGTAGAAAAGCCCCAACAACGAATCATGCTAGGATTGGCCGGCGGTTTCATTTTTGTGCTCAGCGCGTTAAAGATTCCCAGTGTTACCGGCTCAAGCAGCCATCCGACGGGTACAGGGCTGAGTAGTCTGCTATTCGGACCGTTCGTTACCGCCATCCTTGGTACCATTGCCCTGATCTTCCAGGCGCTGTTGGTGGCGCATGGCGGTATATCTACCCTGGGCGCCAACGCCATAAGTATGGCGATTGGGGGTCCCTTGGTTGCTTACTTCTTCGTCTGGCTCCCGCTGAGAGGCAAAACGCCAACCTGGTTGAGTGTGTTTACAACCGCTTTTGTGGCCGACCTGGCAACCTATCTGATTACCACTACCCAACTGGCTTTGGCCTTCCCCAGCCCAGTGAGCGGTTTTACGGGTTCGTGGCTGACTTTTGCCGGTATTTTTGCGGTTACTCAAATCCCGCTGGCTGTTGCCGAAGGTATTCTCACCGTGCTGATCTTTAATGCTTTGCAGTCAACCGCAACGGCCGAGTTGCAGGAACTCGGTTTAGAGGGAGTATAAAATGAACACACAGGCCCAACACCCACCTAAAAAATACAGCACCTGGATCATCATTCTGGGTATCGCAGCGATTATCCTGCTCATGGCAATCCCGCTGTTGATCATTAAGGACAGCCAATTCGGTGGCTCTGACGGCGCAGGATCCGAAGCTATCACCGCCATTGCCCCTGACTATAATCCAGAATGGACCACCAATTGGTGGAAGCCGCCGGGAGGCGAAACCGAGAGCGCCCTGTTTGCTTTTCAAGCCACTGCTGGCGGCATCTTGATTGGCTATTTCTTTGGCTACCTGCACGGTCGAAAAAGAGGCCGTCAAGACGGCGCTGCGAACAACACCTGAGTGGAGCTTCAAAATCGGTAATCAAGCGGGAAGGCTTCGTCACCTGCCCCCATTCGGGGGTGAAGGCTCGGACCGAAGGGTTGGGTCACACGGCATCCAATTTTCGAGCCAAAGGCCCCTATGGGTGGGCAATCCTCCAGCCTTCCAGTAGTTATCACAGGAAGAACTGCTTTTGCACATCATTGATCAGCATGCCCACCATAATCGTATTCGCAGCCTTGATCCAGCCTATAAGGTAGGGTTAGCTCTGACCGTTTTGCTGCTCTGTTTGGTGCTGAACAAGCCGCTGGTAGGAGTGGTTGCCATAGGCTGGATGTATTTGCTGGCTCTGCGGTTAGCCGGTTTAAATTGGCGTATCTTTGGCCAGGCGGTGTTGGTTGAAGGAACTTTTATGATCCTCACCACTATTGGCGTGGTGGTCAGTGTCAGCCTGACAGACCCCGGAAATATTTCTCCCTGGACGCTGCGTTTGGGACCGTTCTGGCTTTCCAGTTCGCCCGCCTCCCTTTACCAGGGGACTACTCTGGTAACTCGCGCCCTGGGAGCCGCGTCAGCCATGAATTTTCTGGCCCTGACCACGCCGCTGGTAGATATGCTCGAACTGTTTCGGCGCTGGCATCTGCCGCTGATTCTGGTTGATATTATGGTTATTATTTACCGCTTCATTTTTGTGCTGTTGGAGAGCCTGCACACGATGTATGTAGCCCAGGAAAGCCGCCTGGGCTATAACACCTCTTACTGGCGAACCATGAACAGCGCGGCCCTGCTGGGCAGCCGCCTGTTTATTGATGCCTTTCAGCGGAGCCGGCGCCTGCAAATTGCCCTGGAATCACGCGGCTATGAAGGCGGAGACTTGCAGATATTGCCGTCGCCCTACAAGTCTGACTCCAGAATCGTATGGCTTGGCTTGGTGATCGCCACAAACTTGTGGCTGGTATGGCTGATAGCATGACCCCGATCTTTGAATTCAAAGATGTTTGCTACAAGTATCCGGCTCACGACGACCAACCGGCTCTGCAGACTCTCAGCGTTGTCCTGCCTCAGGGCGAGAAAATTGCAGTGGTTGGCCGCAACGGGTCAGGCAAGTCAACCTTTTTTCTGCACTGCAACGGCCTCTACCGGCCGCAATCCGGGCAGGTCTTCTTCAAAGGTCAACCGCTGGCTTACGACCGGAAATCGCTCAAATGGCTTCGGCAGCAGGTCGGCCTGGTTTTCCAAAACCCCGACGATCAGCTTTTCAGCGCCAGTGTAGCCCAGGATATCAGCTTTGGCCCGCTCAACCTGAGCCTAACCGAAGGTGAAGCGCGCCGCCGGGTTCAAGCTGCGGCTGAGGTGTGTGAGATTACCCATCTATTGGAGCGACCCACCCACGCCTTGAGCGGCGGCGAAAAAGCTCGGGTAGCTCTGGCCGGGGTACTGGCGATGGAGCCGGAGGTGCTGGTTGCCGACGAGCCGATGGCCAGCCTGGACCCCTGGGTGCAACTGACCATTTTTGATATTTTGCAGCGTTTCTATGACCAGGGTAAAACTATTCTAATGGCCACCCATAACCTGTCTGTCGTCCGTTACTGGGCCAGCTATGTGGTGGTCTTGCAGACTGGCCAGGTAGTTTTCGCCGGTTCGCCCCAGGCCCTGTTAGCCGACCAGGCCGTCCTGGATAAAACGGGTTTGTCGAAGGTTTGGTGGAAGGTGGATACGGCTTTCCCAGAGGACGATAGTCAATGGAGGCAAGTGCCTAATGTCAATACACCAACATCCACCTAATCATCAAAATGATCACCATTTTCATACAGGCAGCCGCAGTTATGGTGCGCATGGCCATACGCACGGGATCGTAGACCCTTCAATCATCTCGACGGAGCGAGGCATCTGGGCGATCAAGTGGTCGTTTATTGGGCTGTTTATTACGGCCCTGCTCCAGGTCGGGGTAGTTATCTTTACCGGCAGCGTCGCTCTCCTGGCCGATACCATTCATAACTTCGGCGATGCGGCTACCTCCGTACCGCTGTGGATTGCTTTTAGCCTGGCTAAACGGAAGCCAAGCCCGCGCTTCACCTATGGCCTCGGCCGGGTAGAAGATTTGGCGGGAGTAGCCATCGTTGCCCTTATCCTGTTCAGCGCCGCCGTGGCCGGATATGAGTCGATTCAGCGCTTCTTTAACCCGCAGCCGGTGCGGTATCTGTGGGCGGTTGTGGCGGCTTCGATCATCGGGTTTGTTGGCAATGAAGCCGTGGCCCTCTTTCGGATTAAGGTGGGGCGGGACATCGGCAGCGCTGCCCTCGTGGCCGATGGTTACCACGCTCGCACCGACGGGCTGACCAGCTTGGCGGTGCTGTTGGGGGCAATCGGCGTCTGGTTCGGCTATCCTCTGGCCGATCCAATTATTGGCCTGCTGATTACCCTGGCGATTCTACAAATCGTCTGGCAGTCGAGTCAAGCCATTTTCACCCGGCTGCTGGATGGAGTTGATCCTGAACTTGGGGATGAAATCAGACACGCCGCCGGTCACGTCCCTGGAGTTGAAGAGGTCAGCGAAGTCCGGGTCAGATGGTTGGGCCACCGGCTGCATGCCGAGGTAAATATTGCTGTTAAGTCGGATCTGTCGGTTGAAGCCGGGCACAAGATTGCGCTGGACGTGCAGCACGAACTGCTGCACCACCTGCGTTACCTTTCGGGGGCAACCATCCACGTTGACCCGGCCAATGCCTCCGGCGAGGCCCATCATCGTGTTGTTGAACATAGTCACGACGATCTGCCGGCCCATTCTCATTGATCGAAAAAGCGGTCAGTTCTACCTTTTTGACAAGCCAGGAGAAGTTAGATATACTCCCTTAACCGACTCACTGCTCTGCAGGCCAAACCCAATGTTTCAGTCAATCTTCTTTAAATTTGACATGTGTTGTTGCTCCTGTCTGTTGCGGAGGTGGTGGACTCCTCTCTAGCGCAGGGACACCTGCGAATCAACGCCCACCACACTCCGCTTAGCTAACGGTTGGGTGGGCTAATTGCTTCATGATGGATGCTTAACAGCGCCACCGGGCCATTTACCAGTGACGCTGTTTTTATTTTACAAAATCAGAAGGGATCAAATAAAGGAATTATGAAAATTGCAAATGATGTGACCGAGTTGATTGGTAACACCCCGCTGGTGCGGATTCGCAAACTGACCGCCGGCTGTGTAGCCGATGTGGTCGCCAAGCTGGAATTTTACAATCCGGCTCACAGCGTTAAAGACCGGATTGGCCTCTCGATGATCGAGGCGGCCGAGAAGGCCGCCCTGATTAAGCCGGATACTATTATTTTAGAACCGACCAGCGGTAACACCGGTATTGGGCTGGCTTTTGTCTGTGCGGCGCGGGGCTACAAATGCACCCTGGTCATGCCGGAGACGATGAGTAAGGAGCGGCGCGCCCTGCTGCGAGCCTATGGAGCCGAACTGGTGCTGACCCCCGGCAGTGAGGGCATGGGTGGCGCCATTCGCACCGCTGAAGAGATGGCCGCCGCCGACTCGCGCTATTTTATTCCGCAGCAGTTCAAAAATCCGGCCAATCCTGAAGTTCACCGCCAAACCACTGCCGAGGAAATCTGGCGTGACACCGACGGCCAGGTGGACATTCTGGTGTCGGGTATCGGTACGGGCGGGACCATTACCGGGGTGGGTGAAGTTATCAAAGCGCGCAAGCCCTCATTTCAGGCCATAGCGGTTGAGCCGGAGGCCTCGCCGGTCCTGTCGGGCGGGCAAAAAGGACCGCACCCCATTCAGGGGATTGGCGCAGGCTTTGTGCCGGATGTGCTCAATACGGAAATTTACGACGAGGTCATCCGGGTGAAGAATGAGGATGCCTTTGATATAGCCCGGCGGATGGCCCGCGAAGAAGGCTTGCTGGTAGGCATTTCTTCCGGCGCAGCTACCTGGGCGGCTCTGCAAGTGGCCCGCCGTCCCGAAAACGAGGGCAAGCTCATTGTCGTCATTATTCCCTCTTTCGGCGAGCGCTACCTGAGCACGGCTTTATTTGCCGGTTTGGCCGACTAGCGATTATCCCCCTCCCTCGAAGGGAGGGGTTAGGGGAGGGTGGAGGTACAGTAAGATGTTTTACACCATCCGCAACGATATTCAATCTGTCTTTGACCGCGATCCGGCGGCGCGGACCTGGCTGGAAGTGCTGCTGTGTTACCCCGGCCTGCATGCCATCTGGGGCCACCGGCTGACCCACTGGCTGTGGACGCACGGGGCTAAGTTGCTGGCCCGCTGGCTGTCGCAAATTATGCGCAGTCTGACCGGCATCGAAATCCACCCCGGCGCTACACTTGGCCCGCGCTTCTTCATTGACCACGGCATGGGCGTCGTCATTGGCGAGACTGCCGAAATCGGCGCTGATGTTACCCTGTACCACGGAGTCACTCTGGGCGGCACCAGTTGGCAAAAAGGCAAGCGTCATCCAACCCTGGGCAACGGGGTGGTTGTCGGCGCAGGAGCCAAAATTCTGGGGCCGATTATGATCGGCGATAACAGCCGGATTGGCGCCAACGCCGTGGTGGTCAAACCAGTGCCGCCGGAATCGGTCGTGGTCGGGGTGCCGGGCGAAATTGTCAAGCGCAGCAAACCGCGTCTGCCGTCGGCGCGGGCCGACTTGGAACATGGCGCGCTGCCGGATGTCATCGGCGACTCGCTGGTGGCGTTGATGACCCGCGTCGAGCAGTTAGAAGCTCATCTCAGCAATGGTCACGGTTTGAAGCCGGCGCCCTATACGCCGGATCACGGGGTTTGGGTAGGCGAGGATTTTTCTATCTGAAAACTTTGCCCTCTCGCGCCTAAACCGGGTTTGGGGGACGAGAGGGCAAGGGGCAAAACCATCAAATTTTATTAAATAGGGGAGATCAAAATTAAATGTCAACCAACGGAACTGAGCAGCACAAATTCGGCTTTGCGACCCGCCAGCTTCATGCGGGCCAGCAGCCAGACCCAACTACCGGCTCGCGGGCGGTGCCGATTTATCAAACCACGTCCTATGTCTTCAAAGATACCGAGCACGCGGCCCGTTTGTTTGCCTTACAGGAGTTTGGCAACATTTACACCCGCATTATGAACCCAACCAGCGACGTATTTGAGCAGCGCCTGGCCGACCTGGAAGGCGGGGTAGGCGCACTGGCGGCCAGTTCCGGCCACGCCGCCCAGACCATGGCTATTCTGGCCCTGTGTAATTCCGGCGACCATATTGTTTCAGCCTCGACCCTCTACGGCGGAACGTTTAACCAGTTTAACTACACCTTTCCCCGGATGGGCATTGAGGTCACCCTTGTGGACCCCAAAGACCCGGAGAACTTCCGCAGGGCGATCCGCGACAACACCAAAATCCTCTTTGGTGAAACGCTGGGCAATCCCCTGATCAACGTTTTTCCGTTTGAGGAAGTCGCGGCCATTGGCCGGGAATACGGCATTCCGTTGATGATTGACAATACGTTTGCCACGCCTTACCTCTGCCGGCCCTTTGAATGGGGTGCAAACATTATTGTCCATTCGACCACCAAATTCATCGGCGGACACGGCACAACGATTGGCGGGATCATTGTAGACGGCGGCAACTTTAACTGGGCCGGGAATCCGCGCTTCCCCAACTTTAACACCCCGGATGACAGTTATCACGGGTTGGTCTACGCCAACCTGGGCGCGCCGGCCTTTATCCTAAAATCGCGGGTCCAGATTTTGCGCGACATCGGCGCCTGCCAGGCTCCGCTGAATTCCTGGTTATCCCTGCAAGGCTTGGAAACACTCAGCCTGCGCATGGAGCGTCACGTTAAAAATGCCCAGGCCGTGGCCGAATTTTTGGAAGATAATTCTAAAGTCAAATGGGTAGTTTACCCCGGCCTGGAGAGTCATCCCGACTATGCCGCCGCCAGGAAGTACATGCCGTTGGGCGCTGGCGCCATCCTCGGCTTTGGCATCGAAGGGGGCCTGGAGGCCGGGCGAAACTTTATCAACAATCTCAAGCTTTTCAGCCACCTGGCCAATGTTGGCGATGCCAAGAGCCTGGCCATCCATCCGGCCAGCACCACCCACAGCCAGCTCAACCCGGAAGAACAGGAGATCGCCGGGGTTACTCCAGATTTTGTGCGGCTCAGTGTTGGCCTGGAAGATCTTGACGACATCCTGTGGGATTTGGGGCAGGCCTTGGCTAAGGCGTAAGCGCCAAGTAAAAGCCATAGTTGTCTTATGGCGAGTTAAGTTGCATAATACAACGTAATGTGTAAAACGTAATGGTTCCCTGTCCCGTCAATTTAACCAGAGCCATTACGTTTTGCATTTTATCCAAGGCGATTGTCGGTTTGGGAACGAGATTTCAAGCATGTCACCATGTGAGCAGGGTATGAAAATGGACTTAACTCATTCGGTTGGTTTGGTTGAACGTCAATATTTTACTTTTGCCGAGAAAGAGCCGATGCGGCTGGACAGCGGGGAGACTCTCGGCCCGATTACCCTGGCTTACGAGACCTATGGCCGGCTCAACGATGACCGCAGTAATGCCATCCTCATTCTGCATGCCCTGTCGGGCGACGCCCATGCTGCCGGTTATCATTCGTTCAAAAATCCCAAAGCAGGCTGGTGGGATGACTGCATCGGGCCGGGCAAGGCTTTTGATACCAACAAATACTTTATCATTTGCTCCAACGTCATCGGCGGCTGCCAGGGTTCCACCGGCCCTAGTTCGCTCAATCCGGTTACGGGCAAACCCTACGGCCTGAGTTTCCCGGTGGTCACTGTCGGCGATATGGTCCGCGCTCAACGCCATTTGATTGATTACCTGGGCATCGAGAAGCTGCTGGCCCTGGCTGGGGGCAGTATGGGCGGCATGCAGGTGTTACAATGGACGGTTAGCTACCCCGAACGGATTCGGGCTGCGCTGCCGCTGGCCACGACCGCTCGCCATTCGCCCATGCTCATTGCCTTCAGCGAGGTGGGGCGGCAGGCTATCTATGCCGACCCCAATTGGAACGGCGGCGACTATTATGATAAAGCGCGACCCAATGCCGGCTTGGCGGTGGCTCGTATGGTCGGCCACATTACCTACCTGAGCGAAGAATCTATGCACCAGAAGTTTGGTCGGCGGCTGCAAGAGCGCGAGCGTTTTGGCTACGATTTTACGACTGATTTTGCGATTGAAAGCTATCTTCGCTACAATGGCAACCGCTTTACCGAACGCTTTGACGCCAACAGCTACCTGTACGTGACCAAGGCGATGGATTATTTTGACCTGAGCAACGATTACGGCAGTTTAACCAACGCCTTTGCCAGAAGTACCGACATCACTTATCTGGTGGTTTCTTTTACCTCGGATTGGCTCTATCCAACCTATCACTCCAAAGAGTTGGTCAGCGCCTTAACAGCGGTCGGAGCGGATGTCACCTACTGTAACCTCAAGTCAACCTGGGGTCACGATGCCTTTCTGCTGGAAGTTGAAACGATGACCAGCTTGATTGGCGACTTTCTGGAACGGGTAACGCGGGAGTACAAGATCCAACCGCCGGGAGAACCTGCACCTGCTCCGGCGCCTGCCTTAGATTTTACAATCTAGTACATTGAGTATAATTGACCTGCCAGTTTTTGACTGGCGACCACTGACGGCAGACGGCGTTCAGCGGTCGGTCGGATTGTTGGCCTTTTGCTCACAGGAGTAGATAACTCATCACTGTGAATAAAACGATAACCGAAACCTCCACTTTAACCCTTCGACCTGACCTGCTGGCTATTGCCGAACTCATCCAACCCAAAGAGAAAGTACTTGATCTCGGCTGTGGCGATGGAACGCTGCTCCGTTATTTGCTAGATACCTATCGAATTACCGGCCGTGGCATTGAGCTATCCGAGCAAGGTGTTCTGGCCTGCGTAGCCAAGGGGTTAAGTGTCCGCCAGGGCAACCTCCAGGAGGGGCTGGGCGATTATCCGGACCGGTCATTTAATACGGTCATTTTGAGCCAGACCTTGCCCTATCTCAATGACCCGGCCTTTATTATGTGCGAGATGTTGCGGGTGGGCAATCGGGCTATTGTCAGTTTTCCCAACTGGGGCCATTGGCGCTGTCGTTTGGGCTTGCTGCTGACTGGGCGCACGCCGGTCGCGCCCGACCTGCCCCAACCCTGGGATGTTCCCCCGCGGGCAAGGCCGCTGACCATCCGCGATTTTGGCGAATTTTGTGCCCGGCAAGACATCCGGATTACGGCGGAGATTTATCTCCAGGGGCCACACCGGATTCCGGTGCGCCGCGACAAGAACCTGCGAGCGACGACAGCTATTTTTGAGTTGAAATAAAGGGTGTTGGCCTGATTTGACTTTTTTGTTTTTCTTACCATACTCATACCCATCAGTTAAATAGCCCGTGAAGTTGCGTCCCTGCTTGCTGCCAAATTTGGTGCACGCTGACGCCTGGGGGAAGTCCGGTGCAAGTCCGGCGCTGTCCCGCAACGGTAAGCAATTATTAATAATCAATTGTCAATTGTTAATTGTCAATGATAACAGATAAACATTGACCATTAATTATTGACCATTAATTATTGACAATTAGCAAGCCCGATTACCCAGCTTCACCTTTGCTTGTGTTCTACCTTCGTGGACAGGAGGCCGAGCGTGAAATAATTATTTCAGACGCTCCCCGCCCGCTGGCGGTTTTTTTTTACCTGAGCGGGCTAGAAATTAGAGAAATAGGATGAAAATAGCTGTCCTGGCCGATATCCACGGCAATTTCCCGGCCCTGGAAGCAGTAACGGCCCATCTTGAGCAGTGGCAGCCGGATCAGGTCGTCGTGGCCGGGGATATTGTCAATCGCGGCCCTCGCTCACTGGATTGCCTGCGCTTTGTGCAAAACAAGCAAGCTACCGCAGGCTGGCTGGCGATTCGAGGCAATCACGAAGATTATGTAATTAGCCAGGCCCGACCCGATGCCCCGCGCAGCGGTCCGGTTTTTGAAACACACCGTAATACCTACTGGACTTACCAGCAGCTTCAGGCTGAAGCATCGGTCCTGGCGACAATGCCCTTTAAGCAGCAGTTGCTGGGACCGGATGGCAGCTTAATCTGCCTGACCCATGCTTCTCTGCGGGGTATTCGGAATGGGATTTACCCATCAACGCCCGATGACGAGTTACAGCAAAAGATCGAACCGGCGGCGAGTCTCTTTTGTGTCGGCCATACCCATTGGCCCTTGCTGCGCCGCCTTAACGGGACACTGGTGGTCAATGCCGGGGCAGTCGGTTTGCCTTTCGACGGCGACACGCGGACCTGTTACGCCCAGGTGCAGTGGCAGCACGGCTATTGGTCGGCGGAAATTATCCGGCTGGAGTATGACCGGGCCCGGGCCGAGCGTGATTTTTTTGAAACAGGCTTCATGGCCAACAGCGGTGCGCTGGCCGCGTTGATTTTAGATGAATTTCGTACCGCCCGCTCCCACCTGTACCAATGGTCAGAACTCTATCAGGCTCGCGTCCTGGCTGGCGAAATGACCATGGAGGAATCGGCTTGTACTTATATGGCTAGAGTCAGACCAGCCTCTTTTAGCGCCACTTGAGTTGTTACAATAAAGGAAAAACAGTGATACCTGCCCCTCAAGACTTTCAAAATCACGCTTTACTCTTGATTGGTCATGGCAGCCGCGACGCCGAAGCCATCACCGAGTATAATCACTTTGCCGGCACCCTGGCGGGTAGGCTGCAATTACCTGTCTACCCTTGTTTTCTGGAATTTGCCGACCCGCCGATTGCCGAGGGCATTCGTGCCTGTGTTGAAGCAGGCGCGCGGCAGGTAGTGGCCTTGCCGCTCTTCTTAGGCCCGGCGGGACACCAAAAAAATGATGTTCCGGCCATTCTCAATTGGGCTAAAGCCCAGTGGCCCCAGGTGCAGTTCAAATATGGTGTTCCGCTGGGCGCGCAGCCGCAAATTATCTCCGTGCTGGCCCAACGGACTGAAGAAGCTATTGCGACCAGCCGGGCAGATATTCCGGCCGCCGAAACAGCGCTGCTTGTCGTCGGCCGGGGCAGCCGTGACCCCGACAGCAATTCCGAAGTTCATAAAATTGCCCGCCTGCTCTGGGAAGGCCGGCATTACGGCTGGGTGGAAACCGCCTTTTACAGCCTGACCACCCCCGCTGTGCCGGCTGCGCTTGAACGCTGCCTTCGCCTGGGCGCGCGGCGTGTCGTGGTCCTGCCCTACCTGTTGTTCACCGGCGCTATTTGCCAGCGCATGGGCGACCAGGCCAGAGCCGTCCAGGCAGATCATCCTGATGTGGAAATTTTGGTGGCCGAGCACCTGAGTGAACACCCGGAGGTGATCGAGGCCGTGGTTTATCGCTACCAGGAAGTGCTGGCTGGGACGGCCAGCATGACCTGCGACCTGTGCAAGTATCGCCACCGCCTGGCCGGCTTTGAGAATGAGCATGGCCTGGCTCAAGTGTCAGATCACCATCACGGCCTGCGCGGTGTACCGCACTCGCACTCTCACACCCATCCGCATTCGCACGGTCAAGGCTATGAGCAGGCGTTGGAAACTCTCTTGCCAACTCGCTATCAGAATGGTCTGGAAGCCAGCCCGATCCCTATGGCCGCTGCTCCGTTAAAATATGACTCTGAGGGGCAGGTCGCCTGGGATGAAATCTGGGCCGACTTTTGCGATTTAGCCCTGGCCGGCGGTCCCGCCCATCGAGGAGAACTGCTGGAGCCGGTGCTGCCTGGTGCAGTTGGGGCGAACCCACAGAGGTATGAACAGGTGCTGGCCGAATTGGAGCGTGGTATCCACCTGGTGACGGGATTGCCCGTCGTGCGCAGCCAGACACCGGGTTGGATTGGCCTCGAATGTGACAGCGAACAGATGGCGCTGTGGCTGCTGCGCGCGATTGTGGTCGAAAACGTCAGCGTGCGGCGTGAAGGCAAAACGCTTTTTCTACCGGCCGGACCTGATTTTCGCCTTGAAGACGAGATCAAAAATGTGATCACAGTCGTTGCCAAAACCCATCACTATTGGTCCGAACATATTGTTGCCCTCAATGATTGACCACGTCCAGAATCCCGCCCTTATTGCCGCCGATTCGTTTGCCATCATCCGGGCCGAACTGCAGGCCGCAGGTTATCACTTTGCGCCGCCGCTGGCTGCTGTCGTGGAGCGGATTATCCATAGCACCGCCGACTTCGACTTTGCCAGCAATACCCAAACCAGCCCTGGCGCGATTGAAGCGGGCGTCCAGGCGCTGCGAAGGGGCTGCCCGGTGGTCACGGATGTCAACATGGTTCGCATCGGGATCAGTGCGCCGCGATTGGTCGCCTTGGGAGGGACAGTCCACTGCTTTGTGGCCGCCGACCTTACCCGCGAGCGCGCCCAAACAGCAGAGATCACCCGCAGCGCGCTGGGCATGCGCCTGGCCGCCGAGCAAGGGTTGTTGGAAGGGGGACTGGCCGTCATCGGCAATGCGCCGACAGCCCTGTACGAGGTGCTGCACTGGGTCAAGGAAGGTGTTCGACCGGCGTTAGTTATCGGCGTGCCGGTCGGCTTTGTCAGCACGGTGGAGAGCAAGGAAGCGTTGATGCGGGTCAGCACCGCGCCCTGGATTGTGACTGCCGGCCGTAAAGGCGGCTCGACGGTAGCGGTCGCCATTGTCAATGCCCTGCTGCGTTTGGCCGGAGATGCTGCGGCAACTGAGATAGATTGAAGAGACAAGGAGAAGTGAGGCGAAGCAACGAGACAGCGCTGAGGTTACTTTCTCCGCCTCCTCGCATCCCCGTTTCTTCGCCTCCTTGCCACACCGGGATTTGATGAATACCCAAAATCGAAAATCCACGCCCAAAAGGGCAGTCCAAAATCCAAAATATCCCGTTCCTCCCCGCAGCCGCAACGGCCAGAGGATTGGCTATACCACCGGCAGTAATGCCGCTGCCGCCGCCAAAGCTGCCACCATCGCCCTGCTGACCGGCGGCTTTCCCGAAACGGTCACCATCACGTTGCCCATTGGCGAAACGGCTACCATGACCCCGGTTGAGCGCGAGTTGACGACCGCAGACCGCGGACCACAGGTCACAAATAACGCACCTCTTTCGACAGTCAGCGGTCAGCCGTCGGCGGTCAGCGAGGCGTACTGCTGCATGGTCAAAGACGCCGGCGACGATCCTGATGTGACCCACGGTGCACTCATCTGCGCCCTCGTGCGCTCCAGTCCAACGCCCGGCATCACTCTGGAAGGGGGCGAGGGGGTCGGGCGGGTGACGCTGCCCGGCTTGGGTCTGGAAGTGGGTGGACCGGCGATCAACCCGGTTCCCCGCCAGCAGATTCGTAACAATGTGGCCGATGCCGTGCGCGAAGTCAAGCCGGATGAGCCGGATTTCCTGGGAAAGCACGGTTTGGAAGTAATCATCAGCGTGCCAGACGGCGCGGAGCTGGCTCAAAAAACGCTTAACTCCCGCCTAGGGATCCTGGGCGGTATCAGCATTTTGGGCACCACCGGCAAAGTTTTTCCTTACAGCACCGCCGCCTGGCGGGCCAGCGTCATTCAGGCGGTGGAGGTGGCGGCCAAAAACAGCGTTGAGAAGGTGGTGCTGGCCACCGGCAATCGCTCCGAAGGCTTTGCCATGCGGATTTTTCCAGAACTGCCCGAAGTCGCCTTTGTGGAGTTGAGCGTGTTCACCGGCGATGCCTTGAAGACGTGTATTGCCCACGGGGTGCAAGCCGTCGTTTTTGTCGGCATGATGGGCAAAATGGTCAAGACTGCCCAGGGCCATATGACCACCCACGTGGCCGGCAACCAGGTGGATTTTGGTTTTTTGGCCCAGGTTTGCCGCGAAACCGGCGCGCCGGATGAGTTGATCCAGGCAGTCGCCGCCGCCAATACCGGGCGTCATTTTTTGGAGCTGTGCCAGCAGTGGGAGTTCTACGCTCCTGTCCAGCGGATTGTAGATTTAGCCCTGAACAGTTGCGAAAAATTTATCCGGGATAATGGCGGGACGATGGAGCTGGAAGTCATTTTAGTAGATTTCGACGGGACGGTGTTGGCGCGAGCCAAAGGTGGCCAGGTGCATGAAAGCGGAACACCCTCTCTAAACGCCGTACCCCTGGTCCAACGCCTCAGCGCCGACCCGGCTCACTCCTATGATGATGAGAGTGTGATGGGCGCGCAAAGGAGCAGGGGAGCGAAGGAGCAGGGGTGATGAGCGAGCAGGTACCTTCTCCCCTGCCCCTCTGCCCCCCTGCCCCCCTGCGTCTACTTGTAGTTGGTCTGACCGCCGGCGGCGCGGAGAGTCTGCCTTCTACCCTGCGAACACGGATCGCCGCAGCGGATTTGCTGGCCGGCGGGCAGCGCCACTTGGGTTACTTTCCTGATTTTGCGGGCGAAAAATTGGTCATTGCCGCCGAAATCGAGCCGGTTGTCCAACGCTTGCAGCAAGCCTTGGCTGCCGGAGAGCAAGCGGTGGTGCTGGCTTCGGGTGACCCGTTGTGGTACGGCATTGGCGCGACGTTGCGGCGTTACTTCCCCACCGATGTAGTGGAAATTATCCCTGCCCCGACCGCTTTCCAACTTGCCTTTGCCGCCCTGGCCGAACCCTGGTCTGACGCCGCCCTGTTGAGCGCCCACGCTCGACCTTTAGCCGCGGTAGTGGCCGGGGCGCTGGCTGCACCTAAAGCGGCTATTCTCACCGACATGCAGCATAGGCCCGCCGTCGTTGCTCAGGCTTTGCTGGCCGGGGGTCTTCCGCCCGATACCCGCTGCGCCATTTGTGAAAACCTGGGCAGCCCTGAACAACGGGTGGTTCAAACCGGGTTAGGGCGAGTGGGTGAGGAGACTTATGCCCCGTTGAATGTATTGGTGGTGTGGAAGAGTGAAGGGGAGCAGGGGAGCGGAGGAGCAGGGGAGCGTCTCTTTTTAACCTCCAACTTTCCAACCTTTCAACCTTCCATCCCCCCCGGCCTGCCCGACGACGCTTTCTCTACCTCCGCCGGTCAGATTACCAAGCGCGAAGTTCGGCTGCTGGCGCTGGCCGAGCTGGCTCTGGGGCCGGAGGAAGTGCTGTGGGACATCGGCGCGGGCAGCGGCGCGGTGAGCATCGAGGCCGCTCGATTTCAGCCAAGCGCCGCTGTCTATGCGGTCGAAAAACGAGCAGAAATGGGCCGTCATTTTCAGGAGAATTTGCGGCGTTTCCCGGCAGCGAATATTTGTTGGACAGAGGGAGTTGCCCCCACAGCGACCTGTGATTGGCCCGACCCGCATGCTGTTTTTGTCGGCGGCAGCGGTAAAAAGCTGGCCGAAATTATTGATACTGCCCAGCAGCGGCTCCATCCCCACGGCCGCCTGGTCATCAATCTGACCACCCTGGAGAATCTGCACCTGGCCTACACGCTGCTGCCCCAGGCGCGGGTGACCCAACTGCAAGTCAGTCGCGGCGTACCGATTCTGGATATGCTTCGCTTTGAAGCGCTGAACCCCATCTTTATGGTTACTTGGCACAAAGAAAGCGGATGAAAGAAGCGAAGCGGCGAAGAGAATAAATTCTTCGCTTCCTCGCCTCTTCGTGCCTTCGCCTCATTCTTATGGAGGAAGATAAATTGACTTCAGCCCTACTTACCGCCGTCGGCCTCGGTCCCGGTGACCCGGAATTAATTACGCTCAAAGGGTTGCGCGCCATCGAGGCCGCCGATCTGGTTTTTGTGCCGCGCAGCCAGGATGGCGAGCAAAGCCTGGCCCTGCGGATTGCCCAGCCCTGGCTGCACCCTGAGCGCCAGCAGGTGGTCGAACTGGCCCTGCCGATGACGCGCAACCCGGCCCAACTGCTCCCGGCCTGGCAGGGCGCCGCCGACCACATTGCCCGGTGTTTAACCGATCTGGGCAAGCCGGAGCCGCGGGGCGTTTACCTCTTGCTGGGCGATCCGCTACTCTACGGCACCTTTACCTATATTTGGGGGGAATTGGCGGCCCACCACCCGCAAACCAAAATCGAAATCCTGCCCGGTGTAACCTCCTTTGCCGCTGCCGCTGCCCGCGCCCAATTTTTGCTTTGCGCCACCTCGGACCGGGTCGCTATCTTACCGGCCAGTTACGAAACTGATGCGGCTTACTTGCAGCGGCTGCTGGCCGATTATGATACGGTCATTTTGCTCAAAGTCGGGCCGGTGCTGCCCCAAATTTTGACCGCTCTGGAAGAGATGGACCTGCTGGGCTCGGCCCTTTATGCCGAGCGGGTTGGCATGCCGGAGGAATACATTGCGCTCGGTTCGGAGGTTCGTGCCCTGCGCGACCAGCGCCGGCCCTACCTGTCGCTGCTGATCGTGCGGCGGGATGGCAAAGAAGCGAGGATAGGATGAAGCGAGGAGGCGAGGGAGAAGATAAGATATATCAGACGCCTGTTACCGATGATGTGGCCGCCTCTTTGCCGCCGCGTTTCGTCGTCTCTCCCGGCACGGTTTATTTCATCGGCGCGGGACCGGGTGCGCCCGACCTCATCACCGTGCGCGGGCGCGACATCATCGCCCAGGCTGATTTGATTCTTTACGCGGACAGCCTGGTGGAAGAAAGTGTCGCCAGTCTGGCCCACCGGCCCGAAGCCCGGATTGTCGGCTCCTCCGGTTTGCACCTGGAACAGATTTTGGCCCTGATGGTTGAAACGGCGCAGCGCGGCGGGGTTGTGGCCCGGGTTCACAGCGGCGACCCGGCCCTGTATGGAGCCGTCCACGAACAGATGGCTCACCTGGAGGACCACCACGTGCCTTACGAGGTGATTCCCGGGGTAACGGCTGCCTTTGCTGCCGCCGCCCGCCTCAAAATCGAACTGACCATTCCCGATTTGGTCCAGACCATTATCTTGACCCGCACCGCCGGCCGGACGACCATGCCGGAGGGCGAGGAGCTGCGCACGCTGGCTGCGCCGGGTGCATCTCTGGCCATTTATCTCAGCATCAGCCGAATTCGCCACGTCGTGGACGATTTGCTGGCCAGCGGCGGCTACCGGCCGGAAACGCCGGTCGCGGTCTTCCATAAAGTCACCTGGCCGGATGAGAGTTACCTGGTGGGAACCTTGGCCGACATTGCCGAAAAGGTTCGTGCCGCCGGTTACACCAAACACGCCTTGATTCTGGTCAGCCCGGCCCTGGAAGCCAGTCTGAAAGGGGCTGAACGCCGGACCAGCAGCCACCTCTACGATAAGAGTTACACCCACCGCTTCCGTCGGGCTGAGGATTTCAAGCGGGGCAAAGAACGTCGGGAAGCTCAAGCCCTGCCTGCCGGGTTGGTCGCCGGGGAGAAGCACCTCGGCAGCAGTTCGCCTCGGAGCGGCGCGGTGGTTATTGCCGTCACCCGGCGGGGAAGTGAGTTAGCGATTATTCTGGCTGAAACTCTCAGGATGAATTTGGTCGTACCAATCAAACACGCTGGAAAATTGGAAGGTTGGAAGGTTGGAACGTTTTATACCACTTATGCAGATTCCGCTCTGGCAGAAGTGCGCCGCTGCTGGCCCAGGTACAGCCAGCTCATCCTGGTTATGCCGGCCGGAGTGGCCGTGCGGGCGGTTGCGCCGCTGCTGGGTCACAAAGCCAGCGATCCGGCGGTAATCTGTCTGGATGAAGCGGGTCAATCCGTCATTCCTTTGCTGGGAGGGCATCAGGCCGGGGCGAATGAACTGGCGCGCCAGATTGCGGCCATCACCGGCGGTTACGCAGCGATTACCACGGCCAGCGATGTGCAAGGCAAACCGGCGCTTGACCAGCTTGGACAGGCCGAAGGCTGGCGAATTGATCCTGCCAGCGCCCTAACCCACGCCAGCGCCTGCCTGATCAACGATGAAGTCGTAGGGGTCTACCTTGATCCGGCGCTGGCGGCGATACGCCCGCAGATGACCGTCTGGCTTGATCAAGTGGAAAATTTAGCATGGGTGGAAAGTTTGGACGCGTTGGATGTTGACGCATATGCTGCCGGTTTAATTGTCAGCCACCAGACTTTGGGCGACCATTACCAGCACTTGCTCCGTAAAAGTGTATTGTATCGCCCCCCGGTCCTGGTTGCCGGTCTCGGCTGCAAACGCGGCGTTCCCGCCGTCGAACTTCGCGCTGCCCTGGAAAAAACGCTGGCTGAGGCAAATTTGGCGGCGGAGAGTCTGGCTGCGCTGGCAACAGTGGACCTCAAAGCTGGCGAGCCGGGACTGCATGAATTGGCCCAGGAATTAGAGCTGCCTCTGCAGGTGGTAAGCCGCAGCCAATTGGTCCTTTTAGAACCGGCTGGCTTCAGTCCCAGCGCTGCCCAGGCTAAGCTTGATCTCCCCGGCGTGGCCGAACCCTGTGCCGTGCTTCTATCCGGCCCAAACGGCCAATTGGTTGTGCCCAAACGCAGTTTTGATCGCTGCACGGTGGCTGTAGCCCTGAAAGGATGAAGGATGAGGGATGAAGGATGAAAAAGTGAAACCTGTCCACGAAACACGTAACCGAGTGCAGTCTCCGCCTGGAACGCAGCACGCTTTACTTTCCCTCATCGGTATTGGACCTGGCGATTTGCAGCAGATGACGGTAGCAGCTCAAACTGCTCTACACGCTGCCGAAACCGTTATTGGTTATGAGGTTTATATTGAGCTGGTGCGCCCGGTGTTACGGCCAGACCAGGAAATTGTGGTCAGCCCCATCGGCAGCGAGCTGGAACGGGCGCAGCAGGCGGTAGATGTGGCTGTGTCGGGCCGGCATGTGGCCCTCATCAGCAGCGGCGATATTGGCATTTACGCTATGGCCAGTCCGGTCTTTGAGGTTTTGCGCCGGCGGGGCTGGCCGGGCCATGACCCGGAGGTGGAAGTCTTTCCGGGGATCAGCGCCGTGCAGGCGGCAGCAGCCCGGCTGGGCGCGCCGCTGGGCCACGATTTTTGCACGATCAGCTTGAGCGACCTGCTGACTCCGTGGCCGGTCATTGAGCGGCGGCTGCAAGCGGCCGCCTGGGGCGATTTTGTGGTGGCTTTCTACAATCCTCGCAGCCAAAAGCGAGATTGGCAGCTACCACGCGCTGTCGAAATTCTGCTGGCCTACCGCCCGGCGACGACTCCGGTGGCGGTTGCGCACCATGTCACCCGGCCTGAAGAAGAGATTGTCCTGACCACTTTGGGCCAGTTGGAGCCGGCGCAGGTGGACATGTTTACCTTGGTGTTAGTCGGCAACAGCCAGAGCTACGTTTTGGCCAATCATCTGGTGACGCCGCGGGGATACGAAGGAAAAGCAGGGGAGCATGGGACTGCCAGCGCGGAGCGCCAGGCGAGACTTCATTCCTTCCCTCATGCATCCCGTACCTCCTGCTCTGATATTTATCCGGTAACTCTGACCGGCATGACCGGACAGCGGGCTGTCGTCGTCGGCGGGGGGCCGGTGGGGCAGCGGAAGGTGCAGGGGGTATTGGCGGCGGGCATGGCGGTCAAATTGATCAGCCCGGAGGCGACACCCCAATTACAAGCCTGGGCCGGGGCGGGCCGCATCGGCTGGGTGCGCCGCCCCTACCAGCCGGGCGATGTTGTGGGAGCGTACTTGGTTTTTGCTGCGACGAACCAGCGCGCGGTCAATGCTCAAATTGCCCAGGAGGCCACCGATTTGGGACTGCTCTGTAATGTAGCCGACCAGTCGGCTGAGGGCAACTTTCACGTGCCGGCGGTGCATCGCCGGACGGGGTTGGTGGTGTCGGTGAGCAGCACCGGCGAAAGCCCACGCCGGGCGCAAAAAGTGCGCGATCAAATCGCGGCATGGCTGGGGGAGAATGAGTGAGGCGAGGAGTTTTGTATGGCAGGTAAAGCTTATTTGGTGGGGGGAGGGCCTGGTCGGGCCGACCTGATCACTGTGCGCGGGTTGAATTTGCTGCGCCAGGCTGAGGTTGTTTTGTACGACCGCCTGATTGCGCAGGAACTGCTGCAAGAGGTTCCGCCCGAAGCCGAGTTGATATTTGTGGGCAAAGGCCCCGACCGCCACATAATGAGTCAAGAGCAGATTAACCAACTGCTGGTGGATCGGGTCAAGGCCGGCAAACAGGTGGTCCGCTTAAAAGGGGGGGACCCCTTTGTGTTTGGCCGGGGCGGCGAAGAGGTCTTGGCTCTGGCCAAGGCCGGCTTATGTTTTGAGATTGTACCAGGGGTTTCCTCGGTGCTGGCTGCGCCGGCCTATGCCGGCATTCCCGTGACTCATCGCGGTCTGGTGACCTCTTTTGCCGTAGTGACCGGCCACGAAGACCCGACGAAGCCGGAGAGCACAACCGACTGGGTGGCCCTGGCCCGTATTCCAACCCTCATCTTGTTGATGGCGGTCAAACACATTGCCGACATCTGCAACGAATTAATCGAGGCCGGCCGGCCGGCTGACACTCCGGCAGCGGTCATTAGTTGGGCGACCACGGATTTTCAGCGGGTTCTGCGCACCACGCTGGCTGCGCTGCCAGAAACCATCATCCGTCACGAACTGCCCACCCCGGCGGTGATTGTGATTGGTGAAGTCGCCGCGCTGGCGGATCAGTTGGCCTGGTTTCAGCCGGAAGGGGGAGCGTCGGGCTTTGCGCCAATAGAAATGTAGTCCTTTGTTAAGAGCGGAGTGAAAAAGTGCGCTTTTTCACTCCGCCCACGGTTGGAGCTACTGATGCGGTAATGCCGGACTATTTTTCGGGTTTCCAGTTTGCCGGGCGGAGTAAAAATTCCCCGATTGTTTCTTCAACCAAACCGGCAGAACTGTTTTCGTTTGTCTTTAACGCAGCATCTGCTTCCAGCAGCGTGGGAGAATCCGGCCCGGTTGTCTCCAGGACGGTTGGCGTCGCTTGGAAGGCGACGTCATCAATGAACAGGCTGCTGTTTAGCGAGGCGTCGGTCTCGGCCCGGATTTGGAGCAATACCGTTTGCCCGGCATAGGCGCTGAGATTGACCACATGTTTGACCCAACCCCCCGTATTTTGGGATGAACACAAATCATAAACATTCACTACGTTACTGCTATTAATGATTACCCCGCCAAAATCATAACCGCAGAAATCTTGGGAGGCGATCCAGTGCCAGTAGGCCAGATAAGGTGCACCGACTGGAACAGCAACTTGCTGCTGAATATAGGATATCTCGTTAACCGCCCCACCTAGCCAGACGGCCCAATTACCACTGTGGGGGGTTACCGGTAGGTTTGAACCCGAGCGAATGAGCGTAAAGCCTTGCGAGGAAAATTCAGTCCAGGCGGTTCGGCCGCTTTCAAAATTGCCGTTAACCAAACTTTTCCCACTCGTCAGATTTTTCACAACCAGCGGCAAATAAAGGGTATTCGAACCGGGAATAAAGGGGATCATTTCAACGGCTGTGGCGGCGTCGCGTACCTCCAGACAGTCACTACTGGTGATACCGGCCTGGCCAATCAGGTTAACGCAGGCCTGGTACAGCCCGTTACCCAGGTCGGTATAGTTGGAGGCAGAAGTCAACAGGTTGGTCTGGGCTTCGTAATAGATCTTGGCTACTTTAGCCAGGCCCACAGCGGTGACCGTTATGCCATTAAATGTCCCCCCATCGGTCATCAGGTAGGCCGCCTTGTTATTTACCCCGCTGTTGGTGTGGACGCCGCCGTTGTCATCTGGCCCGTGAGAGTACAAGGAACTGCTCATTTTATCAGGATCGTTAAACGCCGGCGGATTTTTCATATCACGGAAAGCGGCGGCGGGCCACCCGGATACATCTTCACCCACCAGCCAACGGACCCCGGAGGTATCGGTTCCGGCCCCATTAGTCAGGTCCACAAACTCGCCCCATACATCTGAAAGCGACTCGTTAATTGCGCCGGACTCGTAAAAATAGATCAAACCGGACTCGTACTGGGTCACGCCGTGGGTCAACTCATGACCGACAACATCATCCGCCAGCGGAAAGCCATAAAAGTCGCCATAAACCATCTGGTTGCCGTCCCAGAAAGCATTGCCATAGCCGGAATCGAAATGAACGGTAGAGTCTAGGATCAGCCCAGCATCATCAATACTATCCCGGCTGTGGTTGTTAAAATAAAAGTTGTAAGTATCCGCGGCGTATTTATGGGCTGCCACTTCATGGGGATCGCCCCCGCTGCACGTTGGGTTGGCTTCATTACATCTTAACGTGCCGGGTAACGTTTTGGTGTTGTTGGCATCATAAGTGCGGCGATTAAGCGCCGTATCAATCTGGTTGAAATTGAGAACCACGACCCCCAGGTGGGCGTCAATCAAAACAAGCTCCCGGAGCGGGAACAATTCGGTAGGGGTCACTTCAGTCCGCCAGACCAGCATGCTCACACGCGGTCCAGGACTGCCCAACAAGGCCGGATTGTAAATCCACAGTTCGGGTTCGCTCGCCTTAAGCTGATCAACCGCAAGGTGGTAATCCCCAGCTATTTTTACGAGGGCGGCCTGCCGGGCTGCCTCGGCGGGAACCGTGGGCCGGGTATCCAGCGTCAAATCGGGCAGGGTCTCTCCATTGACCGATAATATATCCTGCCTGGCATCCGTCTGGACAATCAATTCTCCGCCAAAAACCGGGACACCCTGGTAGCGCTGTTGAAAACGCACAAAAGCTCGCCCGTCGCCCAGCGTTTTTTCTTTCATGACGCTTAGGTCGCCGGCCGGGTTTTGCAGGCCAAACAACTGGCCGTATTGGGCCAGAAAACCCCTGGCGGCAGCTTCGGGGCGGGCATCTGCCGGCAATACACTCGGTTGAGCAATGGTATGCGCCGGGTCTGTGCCAATAAAACTTACCTGGCCTGTTTCGGCGTGATAAACGATACGAACTCGATCTTGAGTGCTCTGCTTTATTTGATCAATTAACTGCTGGTTGGAAGGTTTTTGGGGCGGCGGCGCTGCCGCAGCCGGCCCGGTTAGTCCAATGAACAAGCCGGTCAAAATAAGAAGTCCTGTGATTAGTTTGAACATGATTTTCCCCTCTGGTTGAATTTTTTCCTTGAAAGTTAGACACGCAAATAGTGTTTAGCCCAAGTCAGGGCCGATAAGGCTTGATATAAAGCCCTTTCCTGCAATCTCGGTGACAGACCCAGTCGGCGGTGATGACCGTTTCGTGGGGATAAACAATTTGGACCAACTGGGTTGCGGAGAGACGGGTGAACTGTTTACATTGAGCATTAAAACCGTCTTCAAAACGAGGGCAATCGTAGCTGACCACCGTCAAAGTCCACCAACCAACGGCATCGGTGGCGTTGGTAATAATGATGTCCCACGCGCCATCCTTCAGGTCGGGATACCAATGGCTGGCCCCGCTGGGATGTGACAGCACACTCCAGGTGCCATTATCGGCCAGAATGCTGAAGCCGTTGACCGGACGCCCCTTTTCATCCTTAATAAAGCCTTTAAAGTGAACCACACTGGGGTTGTTTGAGGCGTTCCAGACAGCCGGGGTAAACTGATCGGTGTTGGCGAAGAGCTTGGTTCGCACCGTCCGGGTTGGGGTAGCCATAGCCGCCAGGGGCAGTGTGTCAGCCGGGCCGGCGACCTGGACCAGCGGCGCGTAAATCCAGGCGCTGCCCGCTGCCGACGGATATTTGATTTGCAGCCAGGAACCATCCTTATTACGGCCCAGCGCCGGGGCAGAGGCTCGCGCCGGGGCAAAGCCAATCATCGGATAATCCAGGCCGGGATTGGCAAAAACATTCATTTTTTGCACCGTCGTAACCATCACCGCTGCCGGTGAAGCAGTCGCCGCAGTTGCGACCGGGCCGGGCGGATTATACCAATCGCACAGATCAATCTCTTCCTTTGTCTCACCCCCCCGCACCCGAAAGGGTAGAGGGCGATGGTCCGCGCAGATATCATTCAACCCGCACAGGACGGCTTTCGAGTAAGTCCCGGCCAGCTCTGTACCAACAGTCAGGGCATAGGTAATGTACTCGCCCGGCGGCACAGTAAGCGTATACCGAGGTTGGTCTTGGGGAATGTCCAGTTTAATCAATGCTCCCGTAGCGGTATTTTCCAGGTAGAGAATGATGGGTGGGTTTTCCTGGCTAGGATAACAGACTGAACCGCGCACGGTTCCTGGTACGGGTGTCGGTGTGACGGCGGGTGGAAGCGGCGTCGAGATGGCGGTTGAGGTGGGGTTAAGGGCCGGAACAGCAGATTTTACGACAACTGCGGGGAGCGGGGAGAGAGTTCCCAAGGATTGGCAGCTAAAGATTGTCAAAAGCGCCAGCAGCCGCACCTGCAATTTAAGAAAACTCAAAGAGATTTTACTTCCTCCAGCGCAACGATACGTGCCTGCATTCTATCACGATTATTTTATTATTGACAGTTGACTTAGGCCATGTTATAGTCCGAGACAAATGGTCTTACCAATTGACCAATTTATTGAAATGAGGTAAAGACAATGAAACTTGTCAGATTTACGCTTGGCGAGAATGTTCGGCTTGGTTTGGTCCGGGGCGACGAGGTGGTTGACCTGACCAGCGCCAGTGAGGGTCATCTTCCCGCCGATATGCTAACTTTTCTCCAGCATGGCGAATCGGCGCTGGAAATAGCCCGCCAGCTTGAACAAAGCGCCCCGGCTGACCTGGCCTTAAGCGAGGTCCAAATATTAGCGCCCGTTACCAACCCCTCTAAAGTTGTGGCGATTGGCCTGAATTATATGGACCACTGCCGCGAACAAAAGGTTGACCCGCCCAAAGCGCCGCTCATCTTTGCCAAGTTTCCGACGGCCATCATTGGTCCCGGGGAGACCATTCGTTGGGACCCGGCCTTGACCAGCCAGGTGGATTTTGAAGCAGAACTGGCCGTAGTGATGGGCCGCACCGCCCGCCATGTGTCCGAAGCCGAAGCCCTGGATTATGTCGCCGGGTATACGATTTGCCACGATGTGAGCGCCCGTGATTTGCAGTTTGGCGACGGCCAATGGGTTCGGGGTAAATCGCTGGATACCTTCTGCCCGCTTGGCCCCTACCTGGTGACCCGCGACGAGATTCCCGACCCGCATGCTCTGGCCATGCGCTGTACGGTCAATGAAACCGTGTACCAAAATTCAAACACCGGGGAAATGATCTTTCGTATTCCCTATTTAATTGCCTATATCAGCCGCGCTTTCACCTTGCTGCCGGGAGACATCATTACCACCGGTACCCCGGACGGCGTGGGCGTTTTCCGCTCGCCTAAAATCTTTTTGAAAGATGGCGATGTGGTCACGATTGAAATTGAGGGCCTGGGCCAACTGACCAACTCCTGCCTCGAAGAGCGCCGGCTATGAGTGACGAGACCTTTCTCGTCACCGGGGCGATGGGCTGTATTGGCGCCTGGGTTCTGCGTAACCTCGTTGCCGGGGGGACGCCTGTTGTGGCGGCGGATCTGGCGACCGACCCGGTTCGCCCCAGCCTGGTGATGACCCCCAAGCAACTGGCTCAAGTGACCTTTGCCCGGCTTGATATTACCGATTTGAAAGCCGTGCAAACCCTGGTGGAGCAGTACCGGGTGACCCACATCATTCACCTGGCCGGGCTGCAGGTGCCTTTCTGCAAGGCCAATCCGGCGCTGGGAGCGCGAGTCAACGTCGTTGGAACGGTGAATATTTTTGAGGTGGCGCGACAGTTGCCGGGCCAGGTGCGGGGCTTGAGTTACGCCAGCTCGCTGGCCGTGCTGGGACCCGCTCACCTCTACCGCGAATTGCCCGTACCCGACAACGTCCCGTTGTATCCGGCCACCCTGTACGGCGTATACAAGCAGGCCAACGAGCAGACCGCCCGGATCTATTGGCAAGATTGGCAGGTCGGCAGTGTTGGCCTGCGGCCCTATATTGTTTATGGCGTGGGCCGGGATCAAGGTATGACCTCCGGCATTGCCAAGGCCATCCTGGCCGCGGCGGCTGGCCGGCCTTACCAGATCAAGTTTGATGGCCCGGTGGCGCTGCAATACACGGATGACATGGCCCGCATCTTTATTACCGCGGCGCGGGCTGAATATGCCGGGGCCGCGGCCTGTAATTTGCGCAACGATGTCGTCACCGTTAGCGAGTTTATTAGTTACCTCCAGGCCCAAGTGCCACAGGCGCAAATCACCTGCGTTCCCGCCAGCCCCCTTCCCTTTCCCGCCGACCTGGACGATAGCGGGCTGCGCGCTATTTTGGGCGAAATCCCCCATACCCCACTGCCAACCGCCATCCGGGCGACCCTGGACCTGTTTGAACCCCTTTTGGCCGAAAATCGGATTGATTTAAGCCAACTCGATTCGTGAAAACCTGGCGTGTATTTTTGGAGCAGATTTTTTTTATCACGCCCGGAACTAACCGCCGAGGTCGCTGAGGTCGCTGAGTTTTTTCTTTTTACTTCTCTGCATGCTTGGCGTTCTCTGCGGTGACTGAATCTTTGCCCCAAATTGAAATACTCGCCGAGATCCGTTCGTATTTTGGCTAAACTACAAAAGCGGTTATACTTTAAGGCCACAGCCTATTCGGTTTAAAAGAGAAGGTGCGATGACCCCAAAAGAATATCAGTTTCTGGGTAAAGGCCACCGGTTGGTTGAAGGTCTGGAAAAAGTGACGGGCCGCGCCCGTTATGCCGGCGATATGACCTTGCCGGGAATGTTGCACGCCCGGCCCATCCTCAGCCCCTATGCGCATGCCAAAATTGTTTCAATTGACAAATCAGCCGCCGAGCAAATGCCCGGTGTGGTTGCTGTGCTGACCGCTGAGGATTTGCTCACCAAAAATCGGGTGATTGCCTCGCGCAACAGCGCTGTGTTAGCTAAAGAGCGGGTCTTGTTTCGCGGACAGCCGGTGGTGGTCGTCGTCGGTGACTCCCCCGCCGCGGCACAAGACGGTGCGGATGCCGTTTTGATTGAATATGAGCCGCTGCCTGTCGTAGCGGATATGTTGCAGGCGATGACTCCTGCGGCGCCGGTCATCTGGCCGGAGGGACTGCCCCGCGATGAGACAGATTTGACGGCAGCGCATGCCGCGGTAGCCAAAGAAACCGAGGTAATGAAGCGCGCTCCATCCAATGTGCATGAAGAAAACCATTACCGGCGGGGGGATGTTGAGCAGGGCTTTAAGGAAGCCGATGTCATCGTCGAACATACTTACACCACCTCGATTGTGCACCAGAGCTATCTGGAGCCACACGCCGCCGTCGCCGAACCTGATCCGTTGCGCGGCAGTTTGACCCTCTATACCGGGACGCAGGGCCAGTTTATGGTGCGTGATGAAGTGGCACGTATCTTGGCTTTGCCCAAAAGCAAGGTGCGGGTTGTGCCGCTGACGATGGGCGGCGGCTTTGGAGCCAAATATGGCATCATCGAGCCGCTGGTGGGGGCGATTGCCCTGGCGCTCCAGCGGCCAGTCCGCCTGGTTCTGACCCGCTCCGAGGATTTTCTGACGACTACACCTGCCCCGGCCAGCCGCATCGAGTTGAAAACCGGGGCCAGAAAAGACGGAACGCTCACGGCCATTCAGGCGCGCATCATTCTAGATAATGGCGTATTTGCCTTTGCCATTGGGGGGATTGCCGCGACGCTGCTGGGTGGTTATTACAGATGCCCCAACGTGCAGCTTGATTGCTACGAGGTCATCACCCACAAACCACAGGCCGGCGCGTATCGCGCGCCCGGTGCGCCCCAGGCCACCTTTGCCCTGGAGTCAAACATGGACGAACTGGCCCGCGCCCTAAAGCTCGACCCTTTGGAGTTCCGGCTCCAGAACGCCGCCGAAACTGGCGATCCGACGGGAACCGGCGAAATCTGGCCGAACATGGGCCTCAAACTGTGCCTGGAACGGATGAAGAAACATCCGGCCTGGCAAAACCGGACCAAGGGGGCCGACGAGGGCATCGGCCTGGCTATTGGCGGCTGGCCCTGCTTTATGACCCCATCGGCGGCGATTTGCCGGGTTGACAGCGATGGTACGGTGCGCCTGCAGCTTGGCTCGGTGGACATTTCCGGGGTGAACAGCAGCCTGGTCTTGATTGCCGCCGAAATCCTGGGCGTCTCGCCTGAGCAGGTGGAGATTGTCCAGGGGGACACCCACAGCGGACCGTTTGGGGCGCACAGCGGCGGCAGCCAGACCACTTACAGCATGTCCGGCGCGGTAGCCAATGCGGCCCAGGAGGCCAGGCGCAAACTGCTGGAGGTGGCCTCGGACCACTTTGAGGCCAGTGCGGACGACCTGGAAATGCGGGATGGGCAGGTCCAGGTGAGAGGCGTGCCGGATCGAATGATTTCCCTGGCCGAACTGGTTGAGATCGCCCAAACCAAAGCCGGCGGGCCAGGGCCGATTGTCGGCGAGGGCCATGCGGCTGTGGAAGAGAACGCGCCCGGTTTTGTGGTTCACCTGGCAAAAGTCATGGTAGACCCAGAGACCGGCCAGGTGACGCCGACGCAGTACGTGGCCGTTCAGGATGTCGGCTTTGCGCTCAACCCAATGATGGTTGAAGGGCAAATCCACGGCGGGGCCGTCCAGAGTTTAGGCTGGGCGCTGCAGGAGGCCATGCGTTACGATGAAGAAGGCCAACTGCTGACCGGCAGTTTTATGGATTATGCCGTGCCCAAATTCGACAGCGTTCCCGGCATCGAAACGGTGTTGGTGGCTAACCCTTCTCCGCATGGGCCTTTCGGCGCGCGCGGCGTCGGCGAGCCGCCGATTACGGCAGGGCCGGCGGTGATCGCCAATGCCATTCGGGATGCCGTGGGGGTGCGGATTACCGAAGCGCCCATGAGCAGTGAAGCGGTCTGGCGGGCGATGCAAGAGAAAAATGAAAGATAAGGGACTCGTAAGGCTATGAGTTCCTGTAATCTATTATGTCATTTCGAGCGATAGCGAGAAATCTCTACGATGCTTACAGGGATTTCTCCCTTCGGTCGAAATGACATATCTGCTGATCAAGGGTAAAGTTATGTCCTTTGGAAACATAAATTTTGTGGAGTCTGCCCCATCCGGCGTGGTGCCCCTGACCGAGGTGGCGCTTCGCCTGCACCCGCGGGATAACGTGGCTGTGGCTAAAGCCAATTTGCAGGTCGGCACCCTCCTGGATTTAGGAGAGTCATCGCCGGAAAAAGTACGGGTGCGGCGCTTTATTCCCAGCGGCCATAAAGTGGCCCTAAGCGACATCGGCGTTGGGGAGACTGTGCGCCGCTATGGCCAGGCGATTGGATTTGCCACGCAGCCCATTCCGGCAGGGGAGCATGTCCATACACACAACCTGGGCGCGCAGGATTTTGCCCGCGATTATGCCTTTGGCGTGGATGTCCAGCCGGTGACTTATGTTCCGGAGGCTGAGCGGCGCACGTTTTTAGGCTATAAGCGGCCCAACGGCCGGGTAGGGACGCGCAACTACCTTGCTATCATTTCGACGGTCAACTGCTCGGCCCATACCTGCCGTGAAATTGCTCGTTATTTCACCCCGGAGCGGCTGGCCGCTTATCCGAACGTGGATGGCGTTATCGCTTTGACCCATCACTTTGGCTGCGCCACGCGGGTCGGTGGGTTGGATTATGTGCTGCTGCAGCGGACTCTGGCCGGAATGGCCCGCCATCCCAATGTCGGCGCTTGTATCCTGGTCGGCCTGGGCTGCGAGACCAACCAGATTGCCGATTTGGTCGAAAAGTATGGTCTGGGCCAGAATGGGCATGGCGGCGGGACGCAATGGCCGCCCAGCCTGATCATTCAAGACCTGGGCGGTATTCGCAAGACGGTCGAGGCCGGGATTGCCCAGGTTGAGGAGCTGCTGCCGGAGGCCAACATGGCCCAGCGCAGCCCGCAGCCCCTCTCGGAATTGATGCTGGCCTTGCAGTGTGGCGGCAGCGACGGCTGGTCGGGTGTCACGGCTAACCCGGTGCTGGGCCTGGTGGCGGATGAAGTCGTCCGGCAGGGCGGCACGGCGGTATTGGCCGAGACGCCGGAAATTTACGGGGCGGAACACCTGCTGACGCGCCGGGCCGTCAGCCCGGAGGTGGGCCAGAAACTGGTGGCCAAAGTGCGCTGGTGGGAGACGCATGCCCAGAGGCTTGACCTGGAAATTGACAACAACCCCAGCCACGGCAACAAGGTTGGTGGCCTGACCACGATTTATGAGAAATCGCTGGGCGCGGTAGCTAAAGGCGGCAGCACGCCGCTGGCGGGCGTTTATGATTATGCGGAGCCGGTGACCGCACGGGGTTTTACCTTTATGGACTCGCCGGGCTATGACCCGATTTCGGTGACCGGGCAGGTGGCGGGCGGCTGCAATCTGGCGCTGTTTACCACCGGGCGCGGCTCGGTGTTTGGCTTCAAGCCGGCGCCCAGTATTAAGATAGCGACCAATTCGGCCACCTTCGAGCGCATGGTAGAGGATATGGATCTGAATGCCGGGCGGGTGCTGGAAGACGCAACCCTGGACGAGGTGGCGGCGGAATTGCTGGAATTGGCCGTTGCCGTTGCCTCCGGCCAACCCTCCAAGAGCGAGGCTCAGGGTGTGGGTGAGGCGGAGTTCAGTCCGTGGAGTATAGGTGGAACGTTGTGAGATTAGTCAGACAGTTTTCGAGGAGAAGCCATGAATAAGTTTTCCCTGGTCTTGTTGTTGGCCCTGTTGGTATTAGCTGGCTGCCAATTGAAACCTATGGTCCCGGCGCGAACCCAAATTGCCTTTATGACCGATCGTGACGGCAATTATGAAGTCTATTTGATGGAGCGTGACGGCAGCCGGCCGGTCAATCTGACGCAAAATGAAAGCAACGACGGCGTGCCGGTCTGGTCGCCAGTAGCCAGGTCTTTGTCTTTCATCACCACCCGCGATGGTGAGAACCGCCTGTCTATCTACCGGATGGATCTTGACGGTAAAAACCAGACCAACTTGACCAAGGAATTGGCCGTGGACGGCGTGCCGCCTACCTGGTCGCCGACGGGGGAATGGCTGGCCTTTGGCGCGGGGGGAGAGGAGGATCCCGAAGTGTACGTGGTAGATGCAGCCGGCGAGAACGTGATTAACCTGACCAACAACCCGGCGGTGGACAACTTTAGCACCTGGTCGCCGGATGGGCAGACAATATTGTTCAGTTCAGATCGAGATGGCGTGGTCAACATCTATGCTATCGGCGTTCAAGGGGGCGAGGCCAGGGCGCTGACCGGGCCGGACACTGCCAGCGGCCGGCCCAGTTGGTCGCCGGATGGCAGCAAAATCACCTTTATGACCGACCGAGATGCGGGTGATGTCGAGATTTACATGATGGACCCAGACGGAGGGAACGTGTCCCGTCTGACCAACCAGCCGGGTTTTGACGGTTTTCCGGTCTGGTCGCCGGATGGGCAAAAGATTGCCTTTGTATCGGCCCGCGACGGCAACGCCGAGATTTACGTCATGAACGCAGATGGCAGCGGCCAGGTTAATTTAACCAACAGCCCCAGCCAGGAATCGGTTCAGGGAGATCTGGCCTGGTCGCCCGACGGAAACCAAATTCTGTTTCAATCCGATTTTGACGGCAATATGGATGTGTTTGTGATGAACGCCGACGGCAGCAACCCGAAAAATTTGACCAACCACCCGGCCCTGGATGTGGCCTCGGTGTGGGTGCGGTGAGTTAGCTGGGGACCGGCATCTGGCCCACCGTCAGCGCCACAGTTTCATCGGCGCGGAGGGCCATGCAGTTGACTCCCTGGACGACTCCTTCTTTGGCCGGAACCTCCCCGGCCTGAAAGCGGATCATTTTCCCCAGGCGTGAGATAATAAAAAGATCATCATTTGCGGCGGCGGTGACGGCTCCAACCAGTTTGTCGGTTTTCAGAGCGACCTTGCCGCCTGCGCCGGGCGCTTTGTTGGCCGCAAAACCGGTCAGCAAGCGCAGCGCGCCCTTGCCGTCATCGCCAAGCAAAAAGACGCTGCTGTCTTCCTGCACCGGGGCAACGGCAACCACGGTATCATCCCGGTCCAGGCGGATGCCCAGGCAGCCGCTGTGGGGCACGCGCTGCTCGGCAAAGCGGATGGCTTTGCCCTGGGCCGTGGCAATAAACAGGTCGGCCTCGCCGGGAGTCCAGCAGGCCGCTGCCGGCGCGCCGAGTTCTTGTACCTCAAATAGAAGCGTGCCGGGGCGCAGGTTGTCGCCCAGGTAATGGTGGCGCAAGCGGCGAACGTGGCCGCGCTCGGTGACAAGGGCGACATAGCCGCTCGCTTGGCCGGGTAAAACAATAGCCAGGCGCTCGTCGGGGCGGAAGGGCAGCCGCTCTGTCAGCAGTTGGCCCCGGCTGCGCACCGGCGACTCGGGCAGGTTGTTGACCGGAACGCGGAAGGCGCGGGCGTGAGTGGTGATGAGTAATAGGCTCTGGCTTTCGTCGGCAATGGTCAAGAAGGCGGGCGGGTCGTTTTCCGGCGTTTCCAGGTCAAATATACCCATCCCGCCCCGGCGCTGGCGAAAGTAAAGGTGGCGCGGCGTCCGCTTGGCCAGGCCGCCGGCGCTGATGGTAATGAGGTTGAGGGTGGTCGGCGGCTCGCTCGGTTCGAGGGGCGCTGTGGCTACAGCTCGTTCACTCGCGGTCTCCTCGCCGTGCAGACGTTCCAGTTCAGCCTCCAAAGCTTCGATATAAGCGCGCACCTGCGAATCTACCTGGCTCAGGTCGGGGCGTTCAAGGTTCATTGGTTCATTTCCCCCAATTCCAAAAGGTATAGTTGTAACTCATTCAGGGTGTTATTTCGACCAACTCCCGCTGTCGTTCGGAGTGACGGGGGAGCCAGCAGAAGTATATCCATAGCCCCCGATTGCGTCAAAAGGTCCTTTGGCTTCAATGAAGCGGAATGCTCAAAGCATCATCGGCCAGGCGGTTGCCCCGGGTGTCAAAGGCGGGAAGTCGCTGGCCAGTCGCGGGGTTGTACAGGCCAATGGCCAGGTGATCCGTTTGAGCCAAATTATCCTCAGGAAAGTAACGAATATCCTGGATGATTTCGCCGGGCTGCCAGGCGGTGGTGGGATAATGGCCGCTCACGGGAGGGCTGTCGGCCTGGCTGCGGACAAACCCATCGGCGGCGCGGAAGTGGACGAAGACGGTGTAATCGGCGGGAAGGGGGGAAGTGGAGCGCCAGTAGAGGGCGAGGCGGGGAGTAGAAGATGGAAGATAGAGGATAGAAGATAGTGGTTGGTTGAAAGTGGAAAGTTGAAGGTCAGGGGAAGACATTTCGTAGGCTAAAAGTTGGATGGTTTGATCCTGTCCGAAGGTGGCGATGGGGGTGGTGAAGCGAGCTGCATCGGCTGGAAGAACCTGATAGAGATAATCACCTTCGAACTGAGCTATAGGGAGTAGCGCCGGATCGCGTTCGGCTTGCCAGCGGCCGGTGGTTTCCCAGCGGGCACGGTCAAATGGGGCTTCGCCGGGGTGGACGAGGAGGAAGAGGGGAGGGGAGGGGAGGGTTGGAGAGATGGAGGAAGAGATTAGGTTTTGGAGGGCGGTGACTGCGGTGGGGTTGGGGAAGTCGGCGAGGGCCTGGGCTAATTGGGGTTGGCGGAAGGGAGTATAGCCGGAGTAGCCGTTGACGAGCCGCCACCAGCCCAGGGTGCTGGCGTAGAGACGCTTGACTTCGGGGTATTCGGGGGCAGGGGCGCTGTGCAGCGGGAGTTCGATCAGGGCGATAGGGCCGGGCTGCTCGGCCAGCCAGTGGTAAGCCGGGTTCAAGGTGTTTCGATTTTCGACGGGGGCAAGGGGGAGGGGGACGGAGAGGGTTTCGAGGAGGAGGAGGGTGCAGGTGAGGATAAAGAGGATAGATTTAAAATAAAGCGTGGGGCGTGGGGCGTGGGGCGTGATAAGGGAATAACCGAAGGCGGCCAGGCCGGCCAGGGCGAATAGAGCCGGGATGATCCAACGGGGCGGGACACGGATGACGGCACTGGCGGGAATGAGTTGGGCCAGGGCAGCGTAGGGAGTGGCAAAGGTGAGAGTCAAGGCGATGAGGAGGATGGCGAGGAAGGCGTAGAGCGTAGAGCGTAGAGCGTGGGGCGTGGAGCGTAAATCGTAAATCGTAAATTTTAGGAGGGCAATGAGGGCCAACAACGGAGCCGTGAGGCCAATAAAGAGGGTATTTTCCTCAGTGAAGCCGGGGCGGGTGCGGAAGGACTCGGTCAGGGGGCCGAAGAGGCGATTGAAGGGAGCCACAGCGAGAAAATCGGTGGGGGCGGCGGCGAGAGAGCGCGCCAGCGACAGCGGGCGAGCGGTGCGCAGGTCGTCCAGCAGAGAGAGGTAGGGCCAGGCGAAGGGGAGAATGAGAAAGAAAGAGATTAGAAATAAGAGGCTAAAGTGAAAGAAGTTGGTCCGGGTGAGCCGGTGAGTGAAGAGGGCGGTTAGCAGAAAAATACCGAGAATAAGGAAAGTGTACAGGGCCAGATACCAGGAGGCCAGCAGTTGCAGGAGCAGAAAAATGGTTGAAGCAAGGAGTAGAGACGCGAGGCGGGGAGTAGGGAGTAGGGAGTG
Organism: Anaerolineales bacterium; assembly: GCA_015075185.1. Lineage (GTDB taxonomy): Bacteria > Chloroflexota > Anaerolineae > 4572-78 > J111 > DSQQ01. Next base: position 1,835,474 of record JABTUW010000002.1, read on the forward strand.
GGGAGGTTTTTTCTGATCGAATAATTTGTCAATGAGTAATAGGACGAACGGTAGCCACTGGAAGGTGAGCAATTGCAGGTGGGCGATGGCGGCAAAGCGGTAAGGGGCGAAAGCAAAAATCAGGCCGGCGATAAAGGCGGCGCTGCGCTGGCGGGTCAAGCGCAGGGCAAGCAGAAACATGCCAAAAGCGGCCAGAGGAAAAGTAAGCAGCAGGCTGAGGTTATAGGCAGCAATTGGCTCGGCGGAAATCAATTGGAGGGGCAGAGCCAGCAAGGCTGTGCTAAAGAGGTGTTCCGAGTAGGCCAGCGTGTTGGGCAGGGGGTAAAAGATGTTGGCATTGAACAGGTTGAGGGGGTCGGTGAGCAGGGCATGGCTGTCCCAGGCCAGAATCCAGGTGTTGAGCAGCGGGTCGCCGATGTCGTTGGGTACGGCAGTGGTCAGGTTGAAGAGTAAGGGATGAGTCAAGACAAGGGTGCAGAGCGTGTAGACGGTGAGGACGGTCAAGTTGATCCATGGGTGACGATTAACTATCGTGCCCTTTACCCCTGATGTTTGCTGCCGGGTCATGGCTTCACCCGCAGGACAAAGCTGTTATCGGGCAGGGGCTGACCGGCAGCATCGAAGGCGGGGAGGCGTTCTCCGCTGACAGGATTGTAAACACCAACGGCAACGGCGGCGAGATCAGCCGGGTTAGGCAGCAGGGGGGTCAGGGGACGTTGGTCGGTGATGATTTGGCCCGGCTGCCAGTTAGGCAGCGGATAGAGGCCGGCATAAGGCACGCCGTCTGCCTGGGCGAGCAGGTTGCCGCCGCTATCCAGCAAGTGGATAAAAATGGTATCATTTTGCTCAAGCGGCTGGCCGGTTTGCCAAAATAACACCAGGGCCTGCTCACTGGAAGAGGGATAGGCGGCCTGCCAAAGGGTAATGTGCGGGCCAAAATGGGCCGCCGGTTGGGAGGGCAAAGCCGGTTGTGGTGGGGTCAACCAGATTGAGCCGAGGGTAAAGGTGGTGGCTTCACCGGCAGGCAGGACGGCCAGGCGCTCGTTGCTCTGGCGATGATATAGACCTGCCTTAACCTCGTAGCGAATCGGGGGGAGGTCGGGGGGAATTTCCAGGCGAAGCGGGTTGCGCAGGTACAGGCCGGGCGGCCAGTTGCGGGTCGGAATATTTTCCGGGTGGAGTTCGTCCACCGTGGCGAACGTCTGGCCGTTGGGGGCATCGAGATGTAGGAAGACAGAATAGTTGGTATCGAGTTCACGGAGGCTGCGCCAATATAAAACTGCTGTTAACGCATTGTTATCGTCACCAAGAATTGGCAAAGCTTGGGGCAGATTGTTCGCCCCGACTAGGCGCAGCAGCGGCGTCCGGCCTGCAGGGAGGCCAAAATCAACCTGCAAGATTTGGTCGGCGGATTGGGGCTGGTCAGGGTTAGAGCGGAGCGTAAAGAACGGGGCCAGCGGACGAGAGACGAGGTAAGCTGTGACCAGCAGAGCCGAGGTGACAGCGAAAAACCGGCCGGTCAGCAGAGCCTGAGAGGGTGAAATCTGACCAGGAACTGGAGATTTAATTCGCTGGCTCGCCAACTCGCCGAAGCGCTTCTTAAGGGCAAAACCAGCGATAATGACCAGGATTACAAACGCGCCAAGCGTTAGCATTCGCCCCAGAGTGCGCAGGGGCGTGGACTCCAGTCTCAAGGTCAGGGTGTGCTGGCCGGTGGGAATAGGGATTTGGATTAGGCCGGTTGGCTCAGTAACCGTAAAAGCAACCGGCCGATCATCCAGGTAAAGCTGCCAGCCGGGCCAGTAAAGGGTGCGGATTGTGGCGACAAACTCCTGGGGGGTACGAATACGAAAGGTGTCGGACTCGGCGCGGTGTGAGATGGTTTCGACGGTGGCGCCGGAAGGCAGAGTTGCCGGGTCTATCTTTTGGGGAGGGCGGCCGGCGGCATAATCAGGCCAGAGGGCGTCGGGCCGGGGATGCTGCCGGGCGCTGCGGGGTAAAAATTCGCCGGTGCTGGTCGTACCAATCGCGCCGGAGGTCACTTCGTAGGCAAAGGCATCGGCCGGGCCGGGTGTGCCCCAGACGATGAATTGGGTGGGGTAAAGGTAGTAGACATTCAGGGCAATGGCGGTAAAGATGAAGAACAGAAGATAGAAAGTAGACGATGGAAGATTGAATTTAGACTTTAATTTAGAGTGATAGAAGTCAGGGTTGGGAGGATTGGCTTCAGGTTTGAAAATCGTAAATCGTAAATCGTAAATCGAAAATGGTAGGGCCGCCAGGAGACTCGCGCAGAAGATAGCCGGGCCGAGCATGCGCCACGGAAATTCGGCCAGTTCCAAAAGCGGAACCGCTTCCCAAACTAGTTGAGAGTAGGGCAGAGCCAGGAACGCGTAGAGCAACAGGAAGAAGGCAAAGAAGAGAGCATGAGCCAAGGCAGGAAGATGGAAGATAAAAGATAGAGGGTAGAAGATGGAAGATAGCAGATAGAAGATAGAGGATAGAGGATGATGAGTTGGTTTATCCTGGGGCTGATTCGCTAGCCTGCTGCCTCGTTGCTTGTTCAGTTTGATACTGATGAAAAGTAAAGTAACTAAACCAATCCCGGCTCCGATAATTTGGGGCAGTCCCAGGCTGAGGGGAAATTCGGGGTTGATGGCGGCGAGGTCAAGGGGGAGAGGCGGGGAGAAGAATTCCGGCAGGGAGATGAAATTGGCGCGAAAATCAAAAAAGCCGCGGGTGATGCCTTCCAACTGAATTTCGTGCCGCTCGCCAAATGCGGGCAGCCAGAAGATGGCGGCCAGCCCCAAGCCCAGGAGGCCAGCGGCCAGAATAGCAAAAAATGGGCGTATGAAACGTGAAGTATAAGGGCTGTCAGCCGCTTCTTCGCTTCCTCGCCTCTTCGCTCCACTGGAAGTGGTCAGGATCAGCAGAAACAGCAGGTAGGCCGCCAGCAGCGGGGCGAAGAGCATGAAACTGATGTTGTGGCTAAAGAGCAGGCCGGCCAGGGAAAAGGCCGCAGCAACCAAATAACCTGGTTGGCCGGTAGTAACAAGACCGTGGCAGGCCCATAAGATGAGCGGATAAAAAGCCAGGCCGGTGAATTGGCCGTAATTGCCCTGAATATAAGCCTCGCGGAGACGATAGGGCGCATAGACATACAGCGCGGCAGCCAGTAAAGCCGGGCCAGGACCAAATATGCGGCGAGCCAGCAGAAACATGCCGGCACTGTACAGCAGAAAATCAAAAACGAGGACAGCTTTCATGGCCTCGTCCAGGGGCAGGCCAAGTAAGTGGAAAAGTTGGGTTAGCTGGTAGAGAGCCGGGGGAGCGTAACTAAAAATAGGCATACCGTGACCAAAAGCCAAATCTGCTCCCCAGCGCGGATAGAAATTACTTTCCTGCCAGGCCTGATTTAACTCCACCTGGCGCATCAAATGAGCCGGACCGTCGGCTGTATTCGGCAGGCCGGGGTGGGTTAATAAGGGCAAAACAGCAAATAATGGTAGGACCAAAGCGAGCAGCAGGCCGTAGTCTAACTTTGGCCAAAGTTGAGATCTCAAGGTTCGGTATCCAGGCTTTTCGCCGGGATTAGGAGATTAGGAGATTTTTAAATTTATTCTCAAATTCTCTAACCCAGGCGGGCTTATCAAAATTCGATTACCCCCCAACTGTTACTCGCGCCAGTTCGACAAAATCAGCGCCACTGACCGTGAGCAAACGCTGCTGGCTGGCGGGATCGTATAGACCTACAATAAGACGATATTCGCCGGGGGGTACATTCTGTAAAGGAATGTGACGCAGGTCAATGATCGTTTGACCGGGCAGCCAGGTCGAGGTCGGGTAGGCCCCATCCAGGGGAGGGCGGTCAAAACTGGCGGCTAAATTATTCTCCAGGTCGAGCAGTTGAGCAAAAACCGTGTAATCAGCCGGTAGAGACTGGTCGGTCCGCCAGGCCAGCCGGAAATCAAGCCGGTTTGGGGCCGGAGGGTCGAGTTCAAAGCCGGTTAAATCGATGGTAGTGCTGCCGGCTTTGAAAGAAGCCTCGAGTGATTCGGCCAAGGAAGGTGTTTTCCCGACTGGTTTCACATTAATCACGGTCAACTGGGCCGTATCGCCGCTGCCGTTTGCCAGAGGCAGCAGGCGACCGCTCTGGTCTGGGTCAATCAGGCCCACGCGCAAGGCGTAAGCCAGGGGCGGCGTGTCTGGCGGTACCGCCAGGTCATATTCATCGCGGATATAGCGAGCGTTGTCCCAATGAAAGGTGGGCAGGACGCTCTCGGTCGTGGCATCACCCGGCGTGTAATTGGTCGCACCGGCAATGGTCGTCCAGGTATCAAGCCGGTCCAGGTGGACAAAAGGTTGGAGGTTTACCTCAAGCGGCGCGGCGTCGGTTTGCCAGTAAAGCACAATCTGCACCCGATCACCCCCGGAAAAGACCCTTTTATCCAGGTCGTATCCGATCAGTTGGATGCCCTGGGCAAAATTGATTTGAGTCTGATACTGGGCTGGTAAGGCCCGATCGGGCGGAGAGTTGAGAGTAAAAACAGGCCGGAGCAGCGGCTTGAGCCAGAGTGCGGCGGCGATGATAAGGGGGATTACAATTAAAAGAGCAGCGGCGCTGAGGGGCGGGGGAGCAGGGGGGATTAGGTTGGTATTCTCATCTCTTCCTGCCCCTTGTTTATTGACTCTTAATCTTCTGACCACGCCTGCTCCAATCAACCCTACCACTGTCAGACCCGTTAGCAGCAGAGCAAAGATCCGGCCCGGCGTTTCTCCAAAATGGACAACCAACTCATGGCGGCCGGCGGGGATATTGATCAGGATCAGCCCGCTTTCGGTCTCAGGCTGGATGAGCGCCGGTTGACCGTCGAGTTGTGCCTGCCAGCCGGGATAGTCGAACTGGAAGAAACGCAGGGTAAAGGCAGTGGGACTGTCCAAGTGGTAGCGGTGGGTGACAGCGGTTTTCTCCAGTAGAGTTGCGCTGACCCCATCAGGCAGGCTGCTGCGGTCGAGGCGCTCGGGATACTGGTTGGCTTGAAAAGCCTCGACCAGGGGCGAGGTGGTCGGCGGCTTGGTGACCGTCTGGGGCAGGTATTCGCCGAGGGTGGTCGTGCCGATGGATTGAGAGCGGCGCTCGTAATTAATCTGGTCGGCGATCGTTACTTGATCATAACGGGTGAAGCCAATCACCGGGTAGAGGTAGGGCGCAACGGCAGCAATTTGGACGACCAAACAGACCAGGGTTAAGGGCCAGCGCAGTTTTGCGGGCAGCCATAACACAGCCCCGCCGGCCAGGAAAGCCAATCCGAGATTGGCTACCCCCAACATGCGCCAGGGAAACTCGGCTACCTGCAAAATGGAGACGATCTCCCAGACCGGCCGCGAGATGGGCAGGCTCATAAAGGCGGCTGCGGCGGCCATAACGGCAAAGAAGAGGGTAGAGAGGAGAAGGGGGACGGGGGTCGGCGGTCGGCGATTAAGTACTTGCTGGCCCCTGGCCCCTAACCCCTGACTCCTGACAATCCCTGCGGCCAGGCCAAGGGCAGCCAGAATGAGAGTGATGACGCCCAGGCTCAGCGGGGCGTATGGATTGGCCGCGCGGACGTCGAGTGGCTGAATCCAGGCAAACAGTTCCGTCCACTGGGGATAGCGTACATAAAAAGGGCTTTTCTCCAGGTAGATGTCAGCCTGGGCCCGGGTAAAGACACGCTCCGTAAAGGCAGGCAGCCAGAAGAACGCCGTTAGCAGGAGGCCGAGGGGGATAGCGGATAGAGGATAGAAGATAGAAGATAGCGCATGGCGAACTGGGTTCTGATTACTGGCTACTGACTCCTGACCCCTGGCCCCCGACCCCCGCAGTAGAACTAAGCCATACAGACCCACCACAGGTGTAAAAATCAGGGCCTGGAAAAGATGGCTGAGCAACACACCGGCATAAAAAAATGCGGCCAGCACTCCCCAGCCCCAGGAGCGCCTCCTCTCAGCGCCGGTCATCGCCCAGAGAGTCCAGGGGAAGAGACCGATGGCCAGTAGTTGGGGGACATTGCCGCCATAGAGCAGCGCTTCGCGCAGGGCAAAAGGAGCAAAGGCGTAAGCGGTGGCAGCTATCAGCCCGGCCGCGACGCTGCCCCATGCGTCCCGGCCAAGCAAGTACATGCCAATTGCGTAAAGTAGAATTGTGAGGATAATTAAAAGTTTGAACGCATTTTCCCAGGTCAATCCGAGGCCGTGGAAAGCCAGCCCCAGCCAATAGGGCAGGGGGGGGGCAAAAACAAACATAGGGTAGCCGTAGCCATAGGCCAGATTAGGCGCCCAACGCGGCACGATTACGCCCGGCCCCCAGGCTTGGCCGTACTCCAGCGTGCGGTAAAAGTGGATCGGCAGGTCCGCTTGGGTAGGCAAACCGGGCTGGAGCAGGCTCTGGACGATGAACAGCGCGAGCAGCCCAGCCAGAATGAGACCGGCGTCCAGCCAGCGCAGCAAAGGATGAGCTGCAGCCCGTGAAACGTGATGGGTGAGACGTGACACAAAAGACATGGATTTGACCATAACCTGTACTATCTGGATTTTATGTTACTGGGGCAATACGCACAAGTCGAAGTAGCAAGTCGCAAATGCTATCCGACTACTGGTTACTGGTTACTGATAGCTACTATTTTTGGAGGAGGTTAAGACGATGGATGAACTGATTGAACTGTGGGAAAAACCAGCAGCCGATGAAAAATATATGATTGCGGGCTGGCGGCAATGGGCCGATGCGGGAGCCATTTCGTCGAATTTACCCCCTTATTTGATTGAGCAAACCGGAGCCAAGCAAATTGGCCTCATCAAGCCGCAGGGTTTCTATCTCTTCCAGATACCTGGGGCGCATCACTTTTTGCGGCCGCAGGTAAACCTGGAGGATGGTTATCGCCGGGAGTTGCAGACGAGAAAAAACGAAATTTTCTATTCCGAGAGTGAGCGGAAAGGCCTGTTCATCTTCTTGGGCGATGAGCCTCATCTCAATGCTGAGCGTTACGCTCAGGCGTTTTTTGATATGGTGGAAGCGCTGGAGATCAAACGGGTGGTCGTGGTCGGTGGAGTTTATGGAGCGGTGCCGTATGATAAAGAACGGCAGATTTCGTGCGTTTTCAGCCTGCCGCGCTTAAAGGCGGAGCTGGCCGAGTATGCCGTTAGATTTGCCAACTATGAGGGCGGGGTCAGCATTGGCACCTACCTGGCCGACCAAGCGGAGCAGCGCGGCCTGGAGTATATTGTTTGGTATGGCTTTGTGCCGGCTTATGACTTTTCTCAACTCTCCGCCAACCTTCAAGGCATGGTTGTCGAAAATGATTTCAAAGCCTGGTACGACTTGATGCGCCGGCTCAACCACATGTTCGGCCTGGGTCTTGATCTGACCGACCTGGCCCGGCGGAGCGACGAATTGCTCACGGCAATGGGCAAAAAGCTCGATACCCTGGAACGGCGGCACTCCCAACTCAACATCCGTGAGCACCTGGCCGAGCTAACCAGCGACTTCACCGAGATGCCCTTTATTCCCCTCGATGATGTGTGGGAGCGGGAGCTGGGCGATCTGTTTGAAGATCTGGACAATGAGTAATTCAAATGATACTCCCCAAATCTCGATCATCTTGCCCACCTATAATGAGGCCGGGAATATCGAAACTTTGATTGATCGGACGCTGGCTGCGCTGGACGATTACCCCGGCGGGGTGGAAGTGGTGGTCGTGGACGACAATTCGCCGGACGGTACGTGGCGGCTGGTAGCAGAGAAAGCGGCGCAGGATGAACGGGTGCGGCTGGTACATCGTACTACTGAAAAGGGACTGACCAGCGCCATCAGCCGGGGCCTCCGCGAGGCGCGCGGGCAGTGGGTCGGCTGGATGGATTGCGATTTGAGCATGCCGCCGGAAAAATGGCCATCCTTGGCCGATGCCCTGGCTCAAGGAACGGGAATGGCGGTCGGCTCGCGCTATGTGCCGGGCGGGGCCGATGTGGCTCACTCGTGGACCGGGCGCACTTTCTCGTGGATCATCAATGTTTGGGCCGGGCTGATGCTGGATTGGACGATTAAGGATTATACCAGCGGCTTTATTTTGGGGCGTAAAGAAATCTTTGAGCGCATTGACCTGCGCGGCGATTACGGTGAATACTGTATAGACCTGCTCTACCGGGTTAAAAAGGCCGGTTACGCCATCCGCGAACTGCCTTACCACTGCGTTCCCCGCGAGACCGGGGAAAGCAAAACGGCGGCGAATATGTGGGGGTATCTGACGCGGGGGGTGAATTACGTTAAAACAATCTGGCGGCTGAGATTTGAGTGAAGCGGGAGAGTGAAGGGGTGGAAGGTTGTAAGAACATAATTTGTCAACCCTCCAATCCTCCAGTTTCCCAACCTTCCAGAGTGATTATGCTAGACCCAAAACGTGAAAATATTGGTTTGGCTTTAAATGATTTTCACCGGGCGCGTGAACGGGCCTGGCTGGAGGAAATTATGGCCAGCCTGACCGGCAAATCGGCTGCCCTTCTCTCTTACGATGAGGTAAAAGAAAAATTGAGAGCAAGCGGCGGCTCGGCCCGGGGATTGCAGGAGATTCCCCTGGCTGCTATCGTCGGCAGTGTGGGGCGTTACACCGACTTTACCCGCAGCTTTCTTCCCCGGCACGACAGTGATGCCCAGCGCTGGGCCGGCGTGCAGCTCGCCGCCACGGGGCTGGTCGGTCTGCCACCTATTGACGTTTATCAAATCGGCGATGTCTATTTTGTGCTGGATGGCAATCACCGCGTCTCGGTCGCGCGCCAGCTTGGGGCAACCCACATTGAAGCGTATGTCACCGAAGTGCATACCAAGGTGCCGCTCACGCCGGAAGTGCGCCCGGATGATTTGATTATCAAGGCTCGCTATGCTGATTTTTTGGAACGGACCCACCTGGACGAACTGCGGCCGGGCGCCGATTTGAGCGTAACCGTGCCGGGCCAGTACCGGGTGCTGGAAAAACAGATCGAGCTGCGCCGCGGGCGTATGGCTGAGGAACAACAGCGCGAGATTGCGATAAACGAAGCAGTGGCCGATTGGTATGACCATATTTATCTGCCGGTTGTCGAAGTGATCCGGGAGCAGGGCATTCTGCGCGACTTTCCGGGGCGAACCGAAACCGATCTGTATGGCTGGGTGTCGGAGCACCGCGAGTCGTTGGAGCAAGAACTGGGTTGGCAGATTAAGCCGGAGGCGGTCCTGGCTAATCTGGCGACTCAACGCAGCCCCAGGCCGGAGCGGGTTATGGCCCGCATAGGAGGACGGTTGTTAGATGCAGTTACTCCAGACTCCCTGGAGTCTGGCCCGGCGGCAGGCCGGTGGCGCAAGGAATGGGTTGAACCTCGCCGGAGCGACCGTCTCTTTTCAGACATCCTGGTCGCGCTGGATGGCGAAGCCGGCGGCTGGCTGGCCCTGGAGGTTGCCCTGCAGGTCGCCCAACGGGAAGATGGCCGGCTCTTAGGGCTGCATGTGGTCGCTTCAGATTCTTTAAAGGAGACTGAGCCTATCCAGACGCTTCAAGCCGAGTTTCAACGGCACTGCCAGGCCGCTCAAGTGCCCGGAGAGTTTGCCGTTGAAGCGGGACCCATTGCCCGCAAAATTTGTGAGCGGGCCTGGTGGGCAGATTTGGTCACCGTTAGTTTAACCCATCCCCCCGCCGCACAACTGCTGGCCAAGTTGGGGCCGGGTTTTCACACCCTGGTCCGGCGCAGCGCCAGACCTATTCTGGCTGTGCCCACCTTTTCCGATCCGGCCGGTATGGCCGAGGCAGAGGGCAAAAGGCTGGAACGGGCTTTGCTGGCCTATGATGGCAGTCCCAAAGCCCAGGAAGCTCTTTTTGTCGCGGCTTATTTGGCCGGTAGCTGGCAGCTATCCCTGGGGGTGGTTACAGTGATAGATAAGAACCGAACAGCGCCGGAAGCATTGGAGCAGGCCAAAACTTACCTGACCGCGCGCAGCGTATCGGCTACCTATGTGGCTGAGAGCGGCCCGGTGGCTGAAGTTATTTTGCAGACAGCCGCAGCCCAGCAAAGTGACCTACTCATTATGGGCGGCTATGGCCCCAATCCAATGTTCGAAGTGGTGTTGGGCAGTTCGGTGGACCAAATCCTGCGCCAAGCCCGCCAACCATTGCTAATCTGCCGCTAGGTGGAAAGGACTCCCCTTTTTGTCTGATCAACTTATCAGCGTTACCAGGCCGCCTTCAACGCGCCGCCTGGGCTGGCAAATTGGCGCGGCGACGGCCAGCCGTTTGCTGCTCAACACGGGGCGGCGCTTCCCTTATCCTTTTGCTCCGGCCTTGAGCCGGGGGTTAGATGTACCTCTAACGGCAATTACCTCGCTCATCGCCATAAATTTAGCCACAGGTCTCCTCAGCCCACTTTTTGGCCCCTTGAGCGATCGCTGGGGCTATCGGGTCATGATGTTGCTTTCGCTGGGCATGTTCGCCCTGGGTATGTTGGCCGGCGGCTTACTCCCATTTTATCTGGTTATCATGGCGGCTCTATTTTTGGCTGGTCTGAGCAAAAGTATCTTCGACCCGGCCCTCCAGGCTTACTTGGGCAAAATAGTTCCTTACGAACGCCGGGGCCTGGTCATTGGTCTTGTCGAATTTGGCTGGTCGGGCAGCTCGCTCATCGGCATACCCCTGATCGCTTTGTTGATCGAGCGGATGGGCTGGCAATCTCCTTTTTTGATCCTGGGCGGACTCACCCTGCTGGCAGCCGTGGCCCTGGGTATCCTCATTCCGGCGGAGGGCCGCCAACCCATTACCTCCACGACGACGCTCAACTTCCGTGCCGTGTGGCGAGAAGTACGAGGTAATCGGGCAGCATTGGGGGTGCTGGGCTTTGCCTTTTTAATAGGGTTGGCCAATGACAATTTGTTTGTGGTTTACGGGGCATGGTTGGAAGGAAGCTTTGCCTTGAGCATCGTCGCTCTGGGCGCAGCCAGCAGTGTGATCGGCATCGCCGAGATGATTGGTGAGGGGTTGACTGCCTCGGTCGCCGATCGCTTGGGTCTGAAACGGTCAATTATCGCCGGGCTGGCCTTGTCGTCTTTAAGTTACCTGTTATTACCCCTGTTTGGCCACACTTTGCCGTTGGCTTTGGCCGGATTGTTTGTCGTCTTCCTCAGCTTTGAATTTGCGATTGTTACCACCATTTCTCTGGCCACCGAGGTGCTGCCGGCCGCGCGGGCGACCATGATGGCGTCAATGATGGCAACCATGAGCGTGGGGCGGGTGATTGGCGCTCTGGCCGGCGGCTCGATTTGGCTGGCCGGCGGCTTAACGGCGATTAGCTTGGTTTCGACGCTGGCCACAGCTTTGAGCTTGGGTTGCCTGTGGTGGGGACTAAAGCACTGGCGTCAAGGGTAACTTAACGGGCAAAAGTACCGCTAAAGAACCCCTGTTTAGCCAGGCCTGTCTGCCCTAAAGTACCTTGTTCGTTGCTTGCCGACAATGGTATAATCCAAATGTGCGGCTTTTGAATTAATTTCTGCTTCGTGCCTGAATTCAATTTGAACACAAGCGGATTAGAATCAATGTGGAGAAATTATGCTGCAACCATCATCAATTACCCCTAAAGATTTGGGGGATGACCTGAGTTCCGTAATCCCTGGTAAAGACCCTGAACTGGCCGTCACCATCAAACGGATCCCGGTCTCGGAGCTGGATTTGAGCGGGAAAATCATCCCGGTGTGCGAGCCGACCCTGGCCGGTAAAGAGAAGGAATATTTGTTGGACTGCCTGGATTCCAATTGGATTTCATCGGCAGGCAAGTACATCCCGGCGTTTGAAGAAAAATTTGCGGCTGAATGTCACTGCAAGTACGGCGTGGCCTGCGCCAATGGAACGGTAGCCCTGCACCTGGGGCTGGCGGCGCTCGGCCTTGAGCCGGGGGATGAAGTTATCCTGCCGACCTTCACCATGATTGCTACCATTAACGCGGTGACTTATACGGGGGCCACGCCGGTATTGATCGACTCTGAACCTGGCACCTGGAACATGGATGTCGAGCAACTGGCTGGCAAGATTACCCCCAAAACCAAAGCGGTTATTCCGGTGCATACTTATGGCCATCCGGTAGATATGGACCCACTGATGGAACTGGCCGAAAAACACGGCTTTTTTGTGTTCGAGGACGCCGCCGAAGCGCACGGGGCCGAGTACAAGGGACGGCGGGCGGGCGGGTTGGGTCATGCCGGTGGGTTTAGCTTTTATGCCAACAAAATCATTACCACGGGTGAAGGCGGGATGATCACGACTAACAACGCCAAATTTGCCGCCCTGGCTCACAATCTGCGCGATCATGCTTTTTCCAGCGAGCGCCACTTCTGGCATAAATTTGTCGGCTTTAATTACCGTATGACCAACATGCAGGCCGCTATCGGCCTGGCCCAAACGGAGCAGATGGCCGGCTTTGTGGAAAATCGCCGGCGAAATGCTGCGCTGTACACCGAATATCTCAAGGAGATCCCTGGTATTGTTACGCCGCCAGAGGCAGGCTGGGCCAAAAATGTCTTTTGGATGTACTCGATCTTGGTTGAGGATGAATTTGGGCTGACCCGCGACCAACTCCGGGCCTACCTGGCGCATTACGGTATCGAAACCCGCACGTTTTTCATCCCAATGCATCTTCAACCGATTTATTACGAAACTTTCAAAGGCCAGCGTTTTCCTGTGGCCGAAATGCTCTGCCAGCGAGGTTTTTACCTGCCCTCTGCTTCGTCGCTTACCCCGCAGCAGATTAAATACATCACTGGTATTGTACGCCAGGCTTACGAGGAAGCGCACTCTTGATCTATTATGGAATGGCCTGAATATGAGCGTATGTACCAGGTTGAGGACTCCCACTGGTGGTTTGTGGGACGGCGGCAGTTGGCCCAAGTCCTCATCGAACAGTGCAGCGCTTCTCATCCCAAACAACGAATCCTCGATATAGGCTGTGGTACCGGCGGTAACCTGGCTTTCTTGGCTCGTTGGGGCGATGGCTTTGGCGTTGATCTTAGCCCCCTGGCCTTAAGTTTGGCCTGCCACCGATGCTTGCCCCGGCTGGCGCAAGCGTCGGGTCTGGCCTTGCCCTATGCCGACCAGAGTTTTGACCTGGTGACGCTCTTTGATGTGCTTTATCATCGCTGGATCAGCGACGACGACCAGGCTGTACGCGAGGCTTACCGGGTGCTGCGGCCAGGCGGGTGGTTACTGCTGACCGATTCGGCTTTGCCTAGCCTATGGAGCCTCCATGATGAAATTTATTACGCCCGGCAGCGTTATACCCTGGGAGTGGTACAGGCCAAATTGCGCGGGGTTGGTTTTCAAGGCGGAGTTTTTTCGTATATTAATGCGTTATTGCTGCCGTTTGTAGCAGCGACTCGTCTCGTTACTCGCTGGCTTCCGTCGGCTGAAATGGATGTCCAGCCGCCACCCCACTGGTTAAATCAATTACTGCTTGGCGTCCGCAGCCTGGAAGCGGCCTGGCTGGGCCGGGGGCATACCTTTCCCCTGGGTAGCAGTCTCATCTGTTTTACCCAAAAACCTCCGGCGGTTCCTGTCGTCCTGAAGTTACCGGCTGAAGAAATCCTGTACGAACAGGTTTCCTGAAGAAATAAGAGATAATCTGGCCGAATTTTCAAACTGGATTTAAACCTGAGCGTGTTATAATTCTCAATGTTGCTGCTAGTCTTCCTTATACGTAGAGTAAAGGCAGTTGAACGATGACCTGGATTAAGAATCGTACAAATCTGGTTTGGGGTTTATTAATTTTGGCGATTGCCGCATTTTTTGGCTATCGTTATGTCCAGTTAGGTCATCTGGTCTATCTGGCCTATGTTGTTGCCTTTGGCGGCCTGGGTTTACTTAGCCTGATCAATCAATTGCCGCAGCGCTGGCAAAACCTTACCTTTAACCTGGGCATCAGTTTGTTCTTTTTGGATTTTGTCTTTGCTGAAATCAGTCTGGCCGATGTTTTCCGAGCCATGGCGAATGCGGATTACCGCATGCTGTTGTTATCAATGGGGATGATTCTGCTCCATATTTATTTTCGAACGGTTCGCTGGCAGTGGCTGCTCAAACCCATGGGTCAGGTCGCTTTCTGGCCGGCCTGTCGTGCTCTGCTGATTGGCATTACCGGCAACACTGTTTTGCCGGCTCGTGCCGGCGAATTTTTGCGGGCCTACGTGTTGGGACGTTCAACCGGCCTGGCCAAAACAGGGGTTTTTGCCACCCTGGTTGTAGAACGCATCTTTGATGGCTTGACCGTTTTGTTGATATTGCTAGTGGTCATCATTTGGGGCGTGCATAACGAACGCTTGCAGCTCATAGGTATTCTCGGCGCGATATTTTACGTGGGAGTAATGGTCGGCCTGATTGTTTTTATGCTCAAACGTCATTGGGCCGATGCCTTAATCAACAAGTTTTTGCCGCCCCACTTAGCTAAGCGAGTCCTCGGCTTGCTTGATGGTTTTAGCAGCGGGCTGGTCGTACTGAAAAACCCCGCCCAACTGGCCATGGTCACGTTTTGGAATATGCTGACCTGGGGGATCATCCTCATTTCATTTTGGTTTGGCTTGCTGGCCTTTGATTTCGGTTCGCCGCTGCCGTGGCAAGCGCCCGTGCTCATGCTGCCGGCAATGGCCCTGGGTTTGACAGTTCCGGCGGCGCCAGGGGGCGTCGGCCTGGTGCAGGCGGCGATCAAATTGACCCTGGATTTAACCTATGCTGGCCTGCCGGTCGCCGCCAACTTTCAGGAAAGCGTGGCCGCCGCGGGTATCTTAATTCACTTTACCCAATTTGCCCCGGAAGTCATCCCTGGTATCTTCTGCTTTATGTACGAGGGCCTCTCGACCCGTGAAGTGAGCGCCGGCCGCAGCCTGGGCCAATCCGACGCGAATATCGTAGCCAATTTACCTGACTAAAAATCCCTTGAAATTCTATTTAGCCTCAAGAATTGGACAAATAGACTGAAGTAGTGTAATATCCGCCCCGCTTGTGAAATTAACATCAAGTCACTTATTCCTCCACCTTAGCTGTGTTCTGTTCTTGCTGCGACTTCATTGGCTTGGGAATTTATGCACAAGTACTTGACGAGATAGGCGGCGCGTGGTATAATCGCCGCCGAATTCTAGGGGTAGTCTGTAAAATCTCACCAAACCGGTCAAGTGAAGAAATATCTGAGCACGCTGGAAGGGTATCACCTGGCCCTTCAAATTAGCAGTATTTTGTTGTGCTCTGTTTTTGGCTCACTTTTCGGCGGTATTTGGTTAGATCGAAAACTCGGGACTACTCCCTGGCTCACGTTAATCCTGATGGTCGTGGGCCTGGTAATCGCCACCTACATTATTTACCGCACGGTAAAAGAACCACATTAGAGTAGTTAAAAATAGATACTTTACAGCCCACAGTAGTTAGAATTTTGACTGCTGGTCTGAATGCCAGGATGCAGAGGTTTGGAGCGTATGACTAAAGTTATCATCTACATTGTGATTGCGTTAATTATCATTATTGTGGGTAATATGTTGCTGCCCGTGCCCCGCGCGGCCATCGAAGTGGCGGCTGAACCAATTGGTTTGGGCCAGGTGACCAATGCCATGCTCACTTCCTTTATCCTGTCGGCGATCATCCTTATCCTCGCTTTTGTTGTGGGCCGTAACTTGAAAGAAAAGCCAAGCGGATTGCAAAATATTATTGAGGTTTTGATTGAAGCGCTCGGTAATTTTGTCAATGATATTGCGCCCAAAAATGGGCTGCTACTTTTTTCCCTATTTTAGCCACCATTTTCATTTACCTCTTGTTTGCCAACTGGTTTGGGTTGCTGACCCCTCTACTGGGCAGCTTCGGGATTGTTCATTCAACTGATCACGGGGGGATACCGGTCGAGGATATCGTTTTCATCCGGGGAAATGCTGAGACGATAACCCCTCTCCACGAAGAGGCTGAGCCTGAAGGCGGCGAAGCCGAGGCTGAAGGTGAAGACCATGCCGCGGGAGAACAAGCTCTCATTGTCCCATTTTTCCGCGCCCCCAGCAGCGATCTGAATCTAACCTTTGGTCTGGCCCTTGTTTCTGTTTTTCTAACCCAAGTGTTTGGCGTTTGGGAATTGGGTCTAGGCTATTTTGGCAAATTCTTCCAGTTCGGCTCTTTCGCCAGAAAGGGTTTTGGACTGGGGCTCATTGACTTCTTTATGGGCTTGATTGAGCTGGTCAGCGAAGTAGCTAAAATTCTCTCTTTTGCCTTCCGGTTGTTTGGCAATATCTTTGCGGGCGAAGTGATCTTAATCATTATGTCATCGCTGGTTTCCCTGCTGGTGGTGAATATTTTCTTTGGCCTGGAAATATTTGTTGGCTTTATCCAGGCCTTTGTCTTTTTCATTCTGTCACTGGTCTTTTTCTCGATGGCAACTCATTCGCATGGTGAGGAGCACAGCGAGCATTAAAAGTTTAGAAATAAGAAATAAGAAAACAGAAAGTTGTTTGCTCATTTCTTCCTTCTTATTTCCTTCTTCTTTTTTCTTACTTTATTACGCCAAGGAGGCAAATTAAGATAAAATGGATGCTCAAACCTTCAAATTGTTAGCTGCTGGCCTGGCCATTGGCCTCGGCGCTATCGGCCCTGGTATTGGGGTGGGGCTGCTGGTGCTGGGAGCCTTACAATCCATTGGCCGCAACCCGGAAGCCGCCGGACAGATTCAGACAAATATGTTTATCGGCATTGCTTTTACCGAAGCTATCGCTATTTACGCGCTGGTGGTTTCATTGATCCTCCTGTTTGTGGTCTGAGCCGTGTTGGACTTACAAACACTTATATTCGACTCAGTCAGAAGGGAGGTATAAACGCGTGGAAGCATTAGGAATTTCCCCTTTTGGGATTGTTGCCTACATTGTTAACTTTATCATCCTCGTTGTGCTGTTGCAGATGTTTCTGTATAAGCCTGTCACGCAAATGCTAGCGCAACGCCAGCAGCGTATCGCCGATGGGTTGTCGGCGGCCGATAGGGCTGCCCGCGAGGCTGCACTCCAACGGGCAGAATTTGAGAAAGAACTCGCTAAAGCTCGCGAAGCTTCTCAGGCCGAAGCCCGTAAAGCCGCCGAAGCGACTGAAAAGATGCGCCAGGATATTATTGCGGCGGCTCAAAAGGAAGCTGAGGAAATCAAAGCGCGAGCCAGAGCCGAAGCCGAACAGGAAAAGCAGCAAGTCGCGACTGACCTGCAAAAAGAAGCAGCATCTTTAGCCATGCAGATTACCCGGAAAGTAGTCGGCGGAGCCATTGACGAAAATGCGCAGCGCACCCTGGTTAATCAGTTCCTGGCTAATTTAGGAGATGGCAAGTGAAAGCACAAGAGCTTTCGCACAAATATGCGACGGCTGTCTTTAGCCTGGCCCTCGAGTCATGGCTGAATCCCCTGAATGCTGTGCAAGCTGAGTTGGCCAATAACCCAACTCTGGTCGCGGCGTTGCAGGATAAAGATCGCCCGTTCAGCGAGCGGCAGCATGCACTGGATAAAATCATTCCCGGCGATAGCAGCCAACAGGTGCGCAACTTTTTATATACCCTGTTGAAAGATGGGGATATTGGCTTGCTGGGTGAAGTCATGGGTGAATTGGAGCGCATGACCCGGGGCGGCCCGCGCGTCCAGGTAGCTCGTGTGACTACCGCCCTACCGCTCTCTGAGCAAGAGAAGGAAACGTTCCGCCAAAAATTAGCCGCTCAGTATGGTGAGAGCCTGGCATTCGATTTTGACGTTGACCCAGCCCTTCTCGGTGGGGCCGTTGTCCAGGTGGGTGACAAGGTGATGGACGGCAGCGTAGCGACCCGACTCGCGGCTATGAGCAACGCATTAGGGGTTAAAAGTTAAACGTTGAACGTTCAATGTTTAACTTCAACGTCATTGGAGGTTAGATGGTTCTGAAATTAGACGATATTACAGCCCAAATCCGCCAACAGATTGAAGCGTTTGAAGCGCCGGTTGAGATTGCCGATGTGGGTGCGGTTATCAGTGTTGGCGATGGGATTGCCCGGATTAGCGGTCTGACCAATGTCATGGCGACTGAATTGCTCGAATTTCCCGGCGGTGTTCTGGGAATGGCCTTGAATCTGGAAGAAAATCAGGTTGGCGCGGTCATTTTGGGTGATTTTGAGCATATTGAGGAGGGCGATACCGTCAAAAGCACGGGGCGTATTGCCTCGGTGCCGGTTGGTGAGGCGCTGGTTGGCCGGGTAGTTAACGCGGTGGGCGAACCGGTTGATGGTAAAGGCCCGATCCAGAATGATGGCTATTATCCGGTTGAGAAGATTGCTCCCGGCGTGATCGAGCGGGCTAACGTAAATACCCCGGTGCAAACCGGTATTCTGGCTATTGACTCGATGATCCCGATTGGGCGCGGCCAGCGCGAGTTGATCATCGGCGACCGCCAGACCGGGAAGACGGCTATTGCCCTGGATACGATTATCAACCAAAAGGGCAAAGACCTGATTTGTATTTACGTGGCGATTGGGCAGCGGCAGGGCCAGGTGGCTCAGGTGGTTGGCATCTTGGAACGGTATGGCGCAATGGATCATACCATCGTGGTGGTGGCCGGCGCGTCGGACCCGGCCCCGATGCAGTATATTGCTCCCTACGCCGGCTGCGCCATGGGCGAGTACTTTATGGACAAGGGCAAAGAGGCGTTGATCATCTATGATGATCTCAGCAAACACGCCTGGGCCTATCGCCAGATTTCGCTGTTATTGCGCCGCCCGCCCGGACGCGAAGCCTATCCCGGCGACCTGTTCTATCTGCACTCCCGCCTCCTGGAACGCGCGGCCAAACTGTCGAATGAAAACGGCGGCGGCTCGCTGACGGCCCTGCCGATCATCGAGACCCTGGCCGGCGACGTCAGCGCCTACGTGCCGACTAACGTGATCTCGATTACCGATGGCCAGATTTTCCTGGAAAGCGACCTCTTCTATGCCGGTCAGCGCCCGGCGCTCAACGTAGGTATTTCCGTATCGCGGGTGGGTGGTGACGCTCAAACCAAAGCGATGAAGCAGGTGGCGGGTCAATTGCGCCTGGAGCTAGCCCAATTTAGAGCCTTGGCTGCTTTTGCTCAATTTGGCTCTGAGTTGGATGCGGCCACTCGTGATCAGCTTGAACGTGGGTTGCGCCTGACCGAGTTGTTGAAGCAGCCACAGTATCAACCTCAATCGCTGGAAGATCAGGTCATATCCGTTTATGCTTTGACCCGAGGCTTTGCCCGAACGGTGCCGGTCAATGAGGTTCGGGATTACGTGAACAATCTGCTTCAATTTATGCACTCGAATTATCCAGCAGCCGGTCAAGCCATTGCCAATGAGAAAGCGATCTCCGAGCAAACAGATACCGCTTTGTGGGCTGCTTTAGGGGAGTACAATCGCTCTCGTGGCCTGGAAGTACCCAAAAAATAATTGTAATGATGAATAATGAATTGTGAATGATGAATATTCCGTTAATAATTAACGATTTTCAATTCACAATTCACAATTGTCTTCTTTAGGGGTAACCTGTGGCTTCTCTGCGAGAAATCAGACAACGGATTAGAAGCGTTAAAAACATCGCCCAGATCACACGGGCGATGCAAATGGTAGCGGCCTCAAAGATGCGCCGGGCGCAAGAGCAGGCCCTGGCCTCACGGCCCTACGCGGCCAAAACCTGGGAAATTTTGACCCACCTGGCGGCGCAAAAGGGGAATGTCGAGCAACTTCACCCCCTGTTGGCAGATCGGGACCAGGTGAAAAATGTGGCCATCATCTTGATTACGTCCGATAAGGGGCTGGCTGGGGCGTACAATGGCAACATCATTCGCTCAACGATCCGCTTTATGCGGAGCAGTAATCATGAAAATGCCAGCCTGGTGACAGTCGGGCGTAAAGGGCGCGATTTTATGATTCGGTTTGGGCGAAAAGTCATCGCCGAGTTTACCGACTTGCCCTCTCGACCCACTTCCCTTGATATCAGCCCCATTACCCGGATCGTGATTGATGGTTTCCTGGAGGGTGAATTTGATGAAGTTTATCTGGCTTCCACCGACTTTATCAACACCCTGACCCAGGAACCCACGCTGCGCTTGCTGCTGCCCATTCGGCCTGGAGCTGTCGAAAGTCAGGTGCTAAGCCAGTACTTGGGGCAGGAAACGACCATGTCTACCGCTGAGTATTTGTATGAGCCGAATCCGAACACCTTGCTGGACACTATTTTGCCCCGTTTTACCGAACTGCAGATTTACCAGGCTTTTTTGGAGGCACGCGCCAGTGAAGAGTCGGCCCGCATGGTCGCCATGCGGAATGCGACCGAGAATGCCAACGAACTGATTGGCGACCTGACCCTGGTTTACAACAAAGCGCGTCAGGATGCGATTACCAAAGAAATGTTAGACATTGCCGGCGGGGCCGAAGCACTGGCCCAGGCACAGATGTAGTGCGGATATAGATAGGAGGATTGAATGGCGAAAGGAACCGTGGGCCGCGTCAAGCAGGTGATGGGGGCGGTCGTTGATGTTGAGTTTCCGGCAGAAGAATTGCCGGAGATTTATGACGCTATCGAAGTCCCCCGCGAAGGGCAGGACTCGTTGATCTTAGAAGTGCAGCAACACTTGGGCAATGACGTAGTGCGAACCATTGCCATGGACGCCACCGACGGGCTGCGACGGGGTCAAGATGCCATTAGCACCGGCGCGCCCATCAGCGTTCCTGTTGGCCCGCCGACTCTGGGCCGTATTTTTAACGTGCTGGGCCGGCCGGTTGACAATTTGGGGCCGGTTGAGAGCGATACCTACTACCCCATTCACCGTTCTGCCCCTGAATTCAAAGATCAGGTAACCAAAGCCGAACCGTTTGAGACCGGCATGAAAGTGGTTGATCTCATCGCTCCCTTTACGCGCGGCGGCAAGACCGGGGTGTTTGGCGGAGCTGGCGTGGGCAAGACGGTTATCATCATGGAGCTTATCGCTTCCCTGGCTCGCGAACACGGTGGCTACTCTGTCTTCGCCGGGGTAGGGGAGCGCACCCGCGAAGGCACGGCCCTCTATCAGGAAATGCATGAAGCGGGTGTGTTAGACAAGCTGTGCATGGTTTTCGGCCAGATGAATGAGCCATCGGGTGTGCGTTTGCGTGTAGCATTGACCGGTCTGACTATGGCCGAATATTTCCGTGATGAAGGCCGCGATGTGCTGCTCTTTATTGATAACATTTTCCGCTTTGTTATGAGCGGTTCGGAAGTGTCGGCCTTATTGGGCCGGATGCCCAGCGCCGTAGGGTACCAGCCAACGCTGGCCACGGAAATGGGTGAATTGCAGGAGCGGATCACCTCGACCCGCCGGGGTTCAATCACAAGTATGCAGGCCGTTTATGTGCCCGCCGACGACTATACCGACCCCGCTCCGGTCACTACGTTTGCTCACCTGGATGCAACCATCTCTCTGGAGCGCTCGATTGCCGCCCTGGGTATCTTCCCGGCAGTAGACCCCCTGGCTTCGACCAGTCGGATTCTCGATCCGCAAATTGTGGGCGAAGAGCACTACCAAGTTGCTCGCGGGGTACAGCGGGTGTTGCAGCGCTACAAAGATCTCCAAGATATCATTGCCATTCTGGGTATTGATGAACTATCGGAAGATGACAAGCTGGTGGTCGGTCGCGCCCGCAAGATTCAGCGTTTCTTCTCCCAGCCGATGTTTGTGGCCCAGCAGTTTACCGGACGCGAGGGCCGCTATGTGCCGATGCAAGAGACGGTGGCAGGTTTCAAGAAGATTCTGGATGGCGCATGTGATGACATCCCCGAACCGTACTTCTACATGGCCGGCAATATTGACGAAGTGTTCCAACGCGCCAGAGAAGCGCAAAATTAGCTTTAATTAGACCTGACAGGTCTTCAAGACCTGTCAGGTCTGGAGATACTTAATGGCGACGCTGCATCTGGAAATTGTAACCATTGAACGCAAGGTCTTCGACGACGAAGTCAACATGGTCATTGCCCCCGGCTCCGAGGGTATGTTGGGTATTTTGCCCCGGCACGCTCCTCTGCTCACGGCGCTGAACTATGGTGAGCTTCAGATTAAAAAAGAAGGTCAAGAGGACCAGTTCTTTGCTATCGGCGGCGGTTTTATGGAAGTCCAGCCCAATCATGTGGTGGTGCTGGCCGACTCCGCTGAGCATGCCGAAGAAATTGACATAGAGCGCGCCGAAGCCGCCCGGCGGCGGGCCGAAGAATCCCTGGCCAGAGCGCCGGAAGAGCTGGAATTGGAGCAGGCCGAAGCGGCGCTGCGCCGGTCGGTGATCCGCCTCAAGGTGGCCGAGCGCCGTCGCAGATCTCGTCCCCGCCAATTATCTTAGTAAATTGCTCTGCCGGCCAAAAAGTTCAAGTTTAAATCAGGCCAGGAGTTGCTTTAAGTAACTTCTGGCCTTTTTGTGAGAATTTACGATACGGAATGTCAAAGTGCACTTTGACATTCCGCGACGTTATGTAACCTGAGTTCGACATTTGGAAAACTCCGAATTCAGGTTATGTAGGTAGGTCTCATCTGAAAGAGTTGCTGAATTAGCAAATTAAGTTACAATAAACGGATTGCTCACCGGGAAGGTTATCAAAATAGTTTATGTTCGAAAAGAGAATCGGTGTAGACTTAGGCACCTTTAGTATCCTGATTTACATGAAAGGGCGTGGCATCGTGCTTCAAGAGCCTTCGATTGTGGCTATCTCCCAGAAAGATGACCGGATTGTAGCCATTGGCGAAGAAGCACGGGCTATGTTGGGCCGGGTGCCTGAAGCCATCGAAATTACCCGTCCCCTGCGCAACGGCGTTATTGCCGATTACTACGTGACCGAAAAGATGCTCGATTTTTATATTGAACGTCTGGTTGGCCGCTTCCGCCTCTTTCCCCCCGAAGTGATGATTAGCACACCCGTAGGGATCACCAGTGTCGAGCGGCGAGCCGTTGAGGATGCCGCCCGCAAAGCCGCCCGGCGGCAGGCTTACACAATTCCTGAACCGCTGGCGGCAGCGATCGGAGCAGGCATGCCGATTGACACTCCAACGGGCAATATGGTCGTTGATATTGGCGGCGGCACCAGCGAAGCAGCCGTGATCGCCATGAATGGTATTGTCACCAGTAATTCGATTCGGGTGGCTGGGATGAAATTAGACGAAGCCATTGTCAACTACATCCGCCGCAAGTACAATCTGGTCATTGGTGAGCAGACGGCTGAAGAAATCAAAATCAACATCGGCAGTGCGACTCCCCTGGAAGAACCGCTGGAGATGGAAGTCAAAGGACGGGATCAGGTGGCTGGTTTGCCCCGTACGATTAAAATCACCTCAGATGAAGTGACCGAAGCGGTCAGCGAGCCGCTGGCAGCGATTAGTGGGGTGGTTAAAAGTGTGTTGGAAAAAACTCCACCTGAACTCGCTTCTGATATTATTGATCGAGGGGTCATTATGACCGGGGGCACGGCGCTGTTGCGGAATCTGGATCTTATGCTCACCAGGCAGATCGGTGTGCCCTGCTATGTGGCCGACAATCCGATTGCCTGTGTGGCCTTGGGAGCCGGCTACGGTCTGGAAATCCGCGAGGCGTTGGAGCGGGCCGCCTCGCCCTTTTATGCCTACTAAAAAGCAAAGACCGCGCGAGGAGCGCGGTCTTTTTTCAGTCAGGCCAGGTAGTAGGTCATCCGCTGCAGGTGTACGACCGGGTCAATGTATTGAACCTGCACCTTCTCCGGTACAGTCAGGGTAATCGGCGCATAATTAAGAATGGCTTTGATGCCAGCTTCGACTAATAAGTCACAAACCGTCTGGGCGGCTGAAGCAGGCACGGCTACAATGGCCATTGTTATTTTTAATTGGTTCATCACTTGAGCCAGCTTTTTTATATCGTGGACCACTTTTCCATTTGTTTCTTTACCAATTTTGGCCGGGTCATTGTCAAAAATCGCCTCGATGTGAAAGCCTTTGGCGGCAAAGCCGCCATAGTGAGCAATAGCTTGGCCTAAATCGCCAAAACCCACTAATGCTACGGCCCACTCGCGGTCCACATGCAAAATCTTGGCAATCTGCTCCCGCAGATAGTTGATTTCGTAGCCAGTGCCCTGCTTGCCAAACTCCCCAAAATGAGATAAGTCTTTGCGAATTTGGGCCGAACCAATCCCCAGTTTTTGTCCAAGTTCCTGGGACGAAGTGAACTCCTGACCGGCCTCGTGCAATAGATTGAGCGCTCGTAGATAAATGGGCAATCGCCCTATGACAATATCAGGAACCTCAGCATCAGCCATATACGCCTTCCTTAACAAAAATATTATCTTGAAATTGATGTGAGAATAGAAGAAAGTGGGCAAAATTTCAGAAAGTGAAAGTTAGAACTATCTTACCATAAATCAGCTCAATGAGCAACAGCCGCAGCAAAGTTTGATTTAATATAGATGAGTTACTCTCTTGTTTTGATGAGGCCGTATTTCAAAATAACATAAACGGCCCGGAAGCCATCTTTCCAATGGATTTTTTTACCCTCTTCGTAGGTGCGCCCGTGGTAAGAAATGCCAACCTCATACACCGCGTACTTCAATCGGGCTACTTTAGCGGTAAATTCTGGCTCAAAACCAAAACGCTCCTCTTCCAGCTTGATTTTTTCCAAAATGCTCCGCCTAAAAACCTTGTAGCAAACTTCCATGTCGGTTAAATTAAGGTCGGTGAACATATTGGAAAGCAGCGTGAGTAATTTGTTGCCAATCGAATGCCAAAAGTAAAGAACGCGGTGCGACTCCCCACCGGCAAAACGGGAGCCGTAGACCACATCTGCCTTGCCTTCCAGGATAGGTTTCAACAGTTTGGGATACTCGCCAGGGTCATATTCGAGGTCGGCGTCCTGAACAATGATAATATCTCCCGTCGCGTGAGCAAAGCCGGTTTGCAGAGCTGCCCCTTTCCCTCTGTTAACCTCGTGAAAAACAATCCTGATTTCAGGATGGCCGTTAAGGGTACATAAATAATCTCTGGTTTGATCGGTCGAACAATCATCAACAATGACCAGTTCTCGCTCCAGCGGTAAGGGAACCTCCAGCACTTTTTGAACAATTGCTTCAATCGTGTGCATCTCATTGAAACAGGGGATAACAATCGAGACTTTCATGACTTTCCTCAAGGCTCGGGGTAGGGACTGAGCACGCCTCATTAAATTGTGACCCATTATAACTCAGGCCCAAAAGGTCGCAAATGGAGGTCCGGTTAAGCTGTCAGGTGTTCTCCGGCAGTTCCTCATAATTGACCTTACGCCAACGCGCAGTTAAAATGGCAATCAATTCATCTTAAAACAGGAGCATAAAAAGATGTTAATTATCAATGGGACCGTGCTCACCTTTGGCCCTGACAAGCGAACCCTGCCCGCTGGGGCAGTTTACTATGAAGGTGATACTATTATCGAGGTTGGCCGCACCGCCGATTTACAGCAGAAGTACCCCCAGGCCCAAATCCTCGATGCCGCGGGCAAAATTGTGATGCCCGGGATGATTTGTGCTCACACCCACTTTTATGGGGCCTTTGCCCGTGGTATGGCTATCCCCGGCCAGCCGCCTGAGAATTTTATGCAGATTTTGGAGCGGCTGTGGTGGAAAGTTGACCGCGCCCTGACCCTCGAAGATAGTAAATACAGCGCCCTGGTAGCCCTGGTAGACGCCATTCGCCACGGCACGACGACCCTGATTGACCACCATGCCAGCCCAAACCATATTGATGGCTCGCTGGATGCGCTGGCCGAAGCGGCGACGGAGTCGGGACTGCGGGTTGGGTTGTGTTACGAAGTCACGGACCGTAACGGTCCGGCAGGCGCTCTGGCCGGGATTGCCGAAAACGTGCGTTTCCTCAAACGGCTGCGAACCACACCCAACCCCAAGTTGGGCGCGTCGTTTGGCCTCCACGCCGCCTTTACCGTCAGCGACGACACACTCGACGCCTGTGTGGATGCAGCGAAGGGACTTAACACCGGGTTTCACATCCACGTGGCCGAAGATAAAGCCGATGAGGCCGACAGCCTCAAAAAGTACGGGGTGCGCGTCGCCGAGCGCCTGGAGAAAAAGGGCATTTTGGGACCAAAAACCCTGGCGGCCCACGCCATCCACGTGGATGCTTACGAGATGGATGCCTTCCGGGCGACCCAGACCAAAATTAGCCACCAGCCGCGCAGCAACATGAATAATGCCGTCGGGGTGGCCGAGGTAGAGAAGTTGCTCAACCGGGGCATTACCGTCGGGCTGGGCAACGATGGCTTTAGTAATAACATGTTTACCGAAATTCATGTGGCTTATCTTTTACACAAAGTCAGTCACGGCGACCCACGGGTGATGCCCGGCGACCGGCTGATGGAGATAGCTTTTCACAACAATACCACCATTGCCGGCCTGTTCTTCCCCAAGCCGGTCGGGATGCTGGCCCCCGGCGCTTTCGCCGATATTATCCTGCTCGATTACATTCCTTATACCCCCTTGACCGATGGCAACTACCCCTGGCAGGTCATTTTTGGTATGGATGGCAGCCATGTCACTCACACCATCGCCGGGGGACAAATGGTGATGAGGGATCGTCAAGTTCTCACCCTGGATGAGTCTGCCATTGCCGAAAAAGCAACCGAGTTGGCTAAGGGAGTTTGGCGGCGCGTGAATGACATGTAGAATTAAAAGGTAAGATGTTAAGCATTATTGTAATGATTATCGTCATCACGCTGATGGTATTGGCGACGGGTTTTTACGTCGCGGCAGAATTTGCCACCGTCAGCGCCCGGCGAACGCGGGTCAACCAGATGGCCGGCGGGGGGAATCGGCTGGCCCGGGCGCTGCTGCCGATTATGGAAAATACCCGGACGCTGGACGATTATGTGGCAGCATGCCAGGTAGGCATCACCGTTTCCTCCCTGGCGTTGGGCGCTTATGGGCAAAACACCGTAGCGGTCGCCTTGACCCCGCTCCTGGTTAACCTGACCTCCTGGAGCGAAGCAACCACTCACTCAATCTCAGTTACCGGCGTGCTGATTGTCTTGACGACCCTGAGTGTAGTTCTGGGGGAGCTGTTTCCTAAATCCGTGGCCATTCAATACCCGGAACATGTCGCCCTGGCAACGGTGATCCCGATGAAGTGGTCACTGGTCGTTTTCCGTCCGCTCATTTGGCTTTTCAACGGCAGCAGTAATCTCATTTTGAAACTCCTGGGTGTTCATCGCTCCCAGGAACATAGCCAGGTCTATTCCCCGGCCGAGATTGAACTGCTTGTGACCGAAAGCCACGAGGGCGGCCTGCTTGACGACGACGAACAGCAGATGCTGCGCAATGCCTTTCGACTGCGTGAATTGACGGCCCGGCAGGTTATGGTCCCACGTACCCGGCTGGTGGCGGCTCCGCTGGTGAGCAGCGTGAGCGACCTGCTGGAAAAAATTTGCCAGGAAGGTTATACCCGCATTCCAATCTACCGTTCTACGATTGACGATGTGGTTGGTTTTGTCCATCTCAAAGATGTGTTTCAACTCTATGTTCAGGGAGGGCAAAGCCTGGATGGTATTGTCCGCGAAGCGACTTATGTGCCCGAAAGCCTGCCCGCAGCGGAAGTGTGGAATATCCTGAATAAAAAGCACCAATATATTGCGATTGTGTTTGATGAGTATGGCGGCACCGCCGGGCTGATTACCTTTGAAGACCTGATCGAAGAGGTGTTTGGTGAAGTGCAGGACGAGTTTGACCAGGATGAACTGCCTTTGCTTTCTGCCGAAAAAGATGGCCGCATCCGGCTGCGCGCTGACTTGCTGGTGAGCGATGTGAATGAGTACCTGGGGTTGAACCTGCCGGAGGAGGATGTGGACACCCTGGGTGGTCTTGTTTTCAGTGAGTTAGGCCGCTTGCCGGCAATTGGGGACGAAGTTACCGTAGGGACGCCCCCGGTGAAGATTTGCGTCGAGGCGATGGAGTCGTTGAGCGTTACCGAGGTATCTTTGCAGTTACCGCTGGATACTCCCCCGCGCATTGAAGAGTGGGCTGGGAGCGAAGCCACATGAAACTGCTGCCGGTGCCGAGTCTATCGCGTCTTGTTTTTTTATTAGGAACTGTCGCCGCTGAAGGAGTAGCCTTAAGTACCGCCAAACCGTATCTGCTGAGCACCGAAACACTTCCCGACCCGGGGATCCTGGTAGTGCCCAGCCTGGTGATCATCGTACTGGTGCTGCTCAATGGTCTATTTGTGGCGGCTGAGTTTGCCATTATTGGCGTTCGGCCCACGCAGGTCGAGCAGTTAGCCAATCAGGGCCGGGCGGTGGCTAAAGATGTTCTGGCTATCCTCGACTCTCCGGCGGAGCAGAACAAATATATTGCGACCGCTCAGTTGGGCATTACCATTGCCTCGCTGGGATTGGGCATGTACGGCGAAACTCAGCTTTCCCACTTCATCGAACCTTACGCGGCCTTGTGGTTAGACCTGGCCCCCGATGCTACCATTATTTATACCCTTGGCTATGTGAGCAGCGTTAGCCTGCTGACTTATCTCCATGTTGTCATTGGCGAGATGATTCCCAAATCGCTGGCGTTGACTACCCCTCTGAAAATGGTCCTGTTGATAGACCGGCCGATGCGCCTGGCCGAGACTATCTTTGCCATTCCGGTGGCTATTCTTAACAACATTGGGAATCTTTTGCTGCGCCTCTTCCGTATTCCCCCAGCGGAGGGTCACGCCCGGCTTCATTCGCCGGAGGAATTGGATTTGATCGTGGCGGAAAGCGCCGAAGGCGGGCTGCTCAACGAAGGCGAAGAGGAGATGATCCATAACATCTTCAGCTTTGGCGAGCGTCAGGTCAACCAGGTGATGACCCCCCGCCGCAAAGTTGAGGCCCTGGCCCACGATCTACCTTTGCCCGACCTGCTCAACCTGGTGGCTCAGAGCCAGCACAGCCGCTTTCCGGTCTATGAGGATGACCTTGACCACATCATCGGCACCTTGCACCTCAAAGATTTGATTTACCAGCAGGTGCGGATGAAGGGCAACTTTGATATCCGGCTACTTCTGCGCCCGGCCCTGACCGTGCCTGAAAATTACCGGGTTGAAAAACTGCTGACTGCTTTCAAGCGCCAGCGCGTTCACATGGCTATTGTGCTGGATGAGTTTGGCGGCACAGCCGGGATTGTCACCCTGGAAGATTTGGTCGAAGAAGTGGTCGGGGAGGTGCGTGATGAATTTGACCGGGAAAACGAACCCCTGATCGAAGTAGCTCCTGGCGTGCTGGAAGTCGCCGGGACCTACCTGCTGGAAGATTTGGATGAGTACGTCTACCTGGGCCAGGAGGAGGATTTACCCGATGTTGAGACGGTGGGCGGCCTGATTATGACCGAACTGGGCCGACCGCCCCGCCAGGATGACCGGGTAACCTATAACGGGGATGTCTGCTTTACCGTTTTGGCCGTTGACGGTTTGGCCGTGGCGCGGGCCAGGGTGGAGTACCCTGTACCCCACAGGGAGGTTGGACGCGTCAGCAGCGCAGAGAGACATTAAAAGAACGGCCTCACTCTCAGAGGCGAGGCCGTCTTTTTGTTTAAAATTCTATTAATTTATACACCTTACCAGGCGAACATCATTACCGGGTTTAAAGGTTACCTGACCGGAAGTGGTCGGAGGATTACAGGTGTTGGTCGAACTGACCTTATAAGTACCCGCGTCGAAGGTGGCATTACAATTAAAATTAGTAGCCCCGGTTGGAATATTCGTACAGACGATGTCAGGAATAGGCGCACCGTTGAGTCTGGGGCTAAATACTCTATAACTTGTTATTACCCCTCCGGTCTGGTTGGTTATAAACAGATTGGTTTTTGGAGTTGTAGGAGGCGGACTCTTAATTACTACGGGGAGATAAACGAGACCCGTTATCGCTTTCTCGACCACAACGCTGACATCGTCAATAAATGGTCCCTTGTCCGTACCTGTAGCATTACTTTCAAAAATAAAAGCTAGCCAAACCGCTGGCTTTCCACGCAAGTCCCCCAAAGTGAAAACGTTATTCAGATTGAAACGGAGAAGGTTATATCCATTACCTTGAGGACCGCTGGTATAGTTCCCATTGATAGGGTTCGGTCCGAAGAAATTAAACCCATTTATCGAAGCAGTCCAATACAGAAAATCACCGGGTTGAATTTGGCTGCGGACATAAAAATCTACCCAAGCCTCGCTTGCCCCAGTCAAGTTAAAAGGACCATGAACGATCCACGATTGCATGTTATTGGCATAGTTAGCGCCGGCACAGGAATTGAGCGCATTATTCCCACCATCGGCCGGCCAGAGAGACCAATTCCCTGAACGGGGAATGCAGTTAAACCCTCCTTGCCCAAACTGAACATCATCCCAAAAAGACTCCCCATTTGCCGGCCCGTCCAGGTCAAAACTCTCCCAGGCTGAATTAGGGAACTCTGTTACCTCAAAATTTTCATTGGTGAGGAAGACCCGCGTATCTGTGTTTTTGCGCAGGGAAATGAGATCAAGGAAGGGACCTTTCCCAGTAACTCCATCCCCATTGGTGACAAAGGCGAAGCGTATCCAAACCTGGGATTTTCCGGTTAAATTACCCAGGGTCAAAACATTGCTCAAGTCAAAACTGACAAAATTGTAGCCGTTGATAAAAGGTCCACTGGTATAGGTTCCGGCGGAAAAGTTGCCAAAGAACTGGGAACCGTTGGTCGAAGCCCCCCAGAAGAGATAATCGCAATCAGTATCCGGGTTATTGCAAACTCCGTCACTCTGACTATCAAGTCGAAAGTAAAAGTCGAGCGAAGCTGATTTGGCATCGGCCAGGCTAAAAGGACCAAAAGTCATGCCAGCGCTGGTGTTGGCCGGGTAATTATCTGCGCAGGGATCCGCCACATCAGTAGCTGGCCAGATTGAGCGAGTACCCGAAACCGGAAAACAGTTGGCAACACCCCATTGATGATTTCCGGCCAGTACCCAAGCAGCGGGAAAAGTAGCACTTTCAAAATCATCGGTTCTTATGAAAGTTGAAGCCGCAGCATTGATGCCACCCGGCGCTGCGTGGCCCAGCAAAAGATCATTGGGGTTTAGTTCTCCGGCGGCTGCATGAGTGCTACTTTCCGCTAATTGTAAAGAGACCGGCGGAATTTTATCCTGTTTAATCACCGGCGCTGTTTCTTGGTTGGCGGATACCGGCTCGCCGCTGCCGGCCAATTCTACCTGAATTACATCACCGGTAGAGGGATCTACCACAAGTTTACCGGGTCGAATGGGCATCGGCTCAAAACTGCCTTCGCCGGGGGGTGGATCGTCCGCATTGGCAAGCGTTGCCAGA
This sequence comes from Anaerolineales bacterium, assembly GCA_015075185.1. Taxonomy (GTDB): domain Bacteria; phylum Chloroflexota; class Anaerolineae; order 4572-78; family J111; genus DSQQ01. The sequence continues at coordinate 1,866,827 of JABTUW010000002.1, forward strand.
CTAAAGAATAGACTCCCTGTGAGCAACAAGGCCCAAAATTTGTGAAGTCTCATGTGAATACCTCCCCAATTTGTAAACTTCAGGTTAAACAGAGTGGATCAGTGGGTGTAGGATGGGACTAAAGCGTGGAGCCTCCACCGCCGCCACCATCTTTCCCACCACCGCCACCGCCGCCGGGAGCTTCAAAGCGTAGGCGGCCAGGAGGGGCCTGGATGCCCAGGTCTTTATATTCCGGCGTAATCTGGATCAGCACGACTGTCCAGAGATATTCGCCGCTGCGGCCCTTTACCCCAAAGGCATCCTTAATGTTAATGCTCAGGCGATAAGTACTATTCCCCAGCGCTTGGATCTGGCCATTTTTGCTATCCATAACGGCATCATGAGCGCCGGCAGGCGGCTCACCCTCGCGCCAGACGCGCACTTCAAAGCCCTGATCAGGAGCAAGGCCGCCGGCCCACTGCCACTCAAATTCAGTCATGCCGAAACTGGGCTGGTCCAACGAAAGCGGCTTGAGCAGCGTAATCTGTCCGGCCGGGACATCCGGCGCCGGGGGGATAGTTGGTGGAGGAGGCGCTTCCACCGTAGGTTTAGAAGTTGAGCGCGTCGGGGTAGTTGTAGCCGTCGGCGTCGGCGTATCAGCCGGTGATGTTGCGGTTGGAGTTGGCGTATCAGGAGCGGGGGTAGGAGTCGCTGTTGGGGTGGACGGAGCCAAAGCAATAGGCAGATTATCAGTCTCGCTTGCTTCGGCCAGCTCATGGTCTGCTTTGATCCAACCTACGCCTGTCGCAGCCAGGGTGGTTTTAATTTGCCACCACTTTCTGTCTTTATCACGGCCGGTAATTTCGGCTTTGGCCCCTTCGGGCAAGTAGCCCATCAAGTCATATTCTTCGCCGGGACCGGTACGAACTTCAACGTCGGTCTTGGCTATAACTGAGGGAATACCCGGCGGCAGGGGAGTGGGGACAGGCGTATTGGTTGGGGGAAGAGGCGTAGCGGTGGGTGGGGCCGGGGTATCGGTTGGGGGGAGGGGAGTAGGCGTGGCCGCAGCGACATCTGCTGGCGTTGGATTGGCTGGGGTTTGGGTAGGAAGCTGGTCCGCCAGACCGGTATCACCTCTGGTTAGCAGGAAAAAGATGAGGGCAGCAATGAGAAGTACAGCTCCGGCTACGGCGGCGCCCCACCTAAGGCCGAAATTCTTTTGCGGGGCAGGGGAAGCGGCTGGCGTTGTTGTTGAAGAGAGCGGCAAGGGTCCGCTATGGGCGACCGTGGCCTCATTAATGTTATAAATTGTCGAGACGGATTCTTCGCGGTAATCGGGGTCTGTTTTGGCTTTTTGGAGAGCCTCGGCAAAGTCAGTCGCCGTGCTGTAGCGCGCTTCCGGCTCCTTGGCCAGCGAGCGCAGAACTACATGCTCCAGGCTCTCTGGGATATCCGGTTTAATTTGGCGGGGCAAGGGAATCGACTCGCTGCTGCGCTTGACCAGAATAGCCAGCGGCGTCGGCGCGTCGTGGGGAATGGTCCCGGTTAGAATTCGGTGGAGAATTACCCCCAAAGCATAAATATCGGTGCGGTGGTCTACCACTTTGGACCCGCTGGCCTGTTCCGGCGACATGTAAGCCGGGGTACCCATGCCGACGCCGGTTCCGGTTAACTGGGTGGCCGACTCTTTCATTTTGACTAACCCAAAGTCGCTCAGTAAAGCCCACTTGCCATCAATCAGGATGTTGCTGGGTTTGACATCGCGATGAATAATATCGTGTTCATGGGCATAATTTAGAGCGTCGGCAACTTGCATAATGTAATCTATCAGCTTATTGAGCGGTGCTCCTTCCCGGATCAGCTTATCCAGGGTAACAGAGTTTTCCACATAGCGCATGACCAGATAGTTATAATTATCCTGGACTCCATAATCGTATACTTGCAGGATATTGGGGTGTTGCAGGCGGGCGATGGCTTGAGCTTCTCGTTGGAAACGCTCGGTAAACCCGGCTTCTTCGGCCAAAATAGGTGGGAGTATCTTGACGGCGACAAAGCGATTCAGGCCGGGTTGAAAGGCTTTGTAAACCTGGGCCATGCCTCCCTGGCCTATTTTTTCTCTAATTTCATACCGCCCTAAGGTAATGCCGATAAGATCTTTCATGGTCTGATTGTCCTTAATCTTTAGATGTAGGTGAGGGATGTTGTCCAAATTAAAAAGAGAGTTCACCGGGAACTCATGGAAAAATTCTTCATTTAAGAATAATCTGAGAGTAGCAGTGAGGTGGTTGTTGAGTTTAACAAGACGAGGCAGGAATTTCTGTTGAATGGCCCAGTTTCAACCCGAGCTACCCCATTATACCATAAAATAATATTCGCAACATTTCGATATTAGTCCAGAAATGCTCCAGTTCGTAAGCAATAAGTACTACCCTTCTGTTATAAGCGTATCTTTTTTCTAGAATCTGGGACTTCATTGATTCAAGAGGGAGTGGAAGAATAGTTTCACCGGCACTTGAACGGTTCAGGAAGAACGATGGGGGGATAAAATGCATAACATTTTGGTCTGGCTGAAGAACATGACCGGCAAAAAAGGGGAGAAAATCATAAAACTGGCCCTTACTTTGATGATCCCCGGGCTTGCTTTTTTCACCGGCGGCTGGATAGCTGCCCAGCCCAGAAGCGCCCTGCCGCCCAATTTTACCGACACCCTTGTGGCAACTGTGGGCAGCCCAACGGCCCTGGCCTTTACGCCGGATGGCCGGATGCTGGTCACTACACAGGGGGGCACTTTGAGGGTCTACCAGGGCAGCACTTTCCTGGCGACGGCGCTCAACCTGTCTTCTGTCATCTGCAGCAACTCTGAACGAGGTCTCCTGGGAGTGGCCGTAGATCCAGATTTCTCGACCAATCATTACATCTACCTTTACTACACTTTTAGAAAATCCGGCAGTTGCCCCAATAATAGCCCTAACAGCCCCGTCAATCGAGTTGCCCGTTTTACCTTGCCGGTGACGAATACGATCAATCCGGCCAGCGAGATCGTCCTAATTGACAATATCCCCTCACCCAATGGCAATCACAACGCCGGCGACTTGCATTTTGGCCAGGACGGCTATCTCTATATCAGCGTCGGCGATGGCGGCTGTGATTACAATCCGCCGGAGTCCGGTGAGTGCGCCGGTAATAATGACGCCGCTCGCGACCAGCATATCTTGCTGGGCAAGCTACTGCGCATCACCCGCGATGGCGGTATTCCACCCACCAACCCGTTTCAAGGGGCGGGTACGGCCCGCTGTAATGTTACCGGCCGGACGACGGCCGGGCAGAAGTGCCAGGAGACGTTTGCCTGGGGCTTGCGCAATCCCTTCCGCTTCGCCTTCCGGCCCGGCACAAACCAGTTTTACATCAATGATGTGGGCCAGGGCCGGTGGGAAGAAATAGATGAGGGGCTGAGCGGAGCCGACTATGGCTGGAATGTGCGCGAGGGCCACTGCGCGAATGGCTCGACCACTAATTGCGGCCCGCCGCCGTCCGGGATGACCAACCCCATTTACGATTATGGCCGTAACACCGGCTGCGCCTCGATCACGGGGGGCGCCTTTGTTCCGGCAGGAGTTTGGCCGGCCCCCTACGATGGGGCCTACCTCTTTAGCGATTACGTTTGCGGCAAAATCTTTCGCCTGGTGCCTCAGAGTGGGGGAGGCTTCAGCGCCGTAGACTTTGCCACCGGGCTGGGTAACAGCAGCGCCGTCGCCATGACGTTTGGCCCCTTCAACGGTTCCCAGGCGCTTTACTATACTACTTATGCGGGGGGCGGACAGGTTCGCCGTATTGCTTACCTGAGCGCAAACAGCTTGCCTCAGGCGGTGGCTTCGGCTAACCCCAATTTTGGCCCGGTGCCCCTGGGCGTTACCCTGAGTGGAGCGGGCAGCAGCGACCCCGACGAGAATTATCCCTTAACTTATTTATGGAATTTCGGGGATGGCTCAGCGCCGGTGGAGACAGCTAATGTCACCACTACCCACACCTATACTGCCAGCGGAGTTTTTACCGCCACCCTGAACGTGCGGGACACTCGTGGCGGCGTCTCGGCTCCGGCCACGGTAAGGGTTTTCCCCGGCAATACCCCGCCTGTGCCTACCATCCTTTCGCCGACCACAACGAGCCGGTTTGCAGTTGGGCAGACTTTGTCCCTGCAAGGCCAGGCGACCGACGATGGCGGAGATTTGCCCGCTTCAGGGCTGGCTTGGGAAGTTCTTCTGCACCACGTTGACACGACTAATCCGGGCACGGAACATACTCATCCTCACTTTGGACCAACTGCCGGTAATAATCTGCCCTTAGCCGCGCCTGCGCCGGAAGACCTCAATGCCGCTGCGTTGAGCTATTTAGAGATTCGGCTGACCGCTACGGATTCATGGGGGCTGGGCGCAACGGTCACACAAACCCTGCAACCTCGCCGGGTTAATGTCACCTTCAAAACTGAACCGGCAGGACTTGATTTAATTGCCAACGGCACAACCATCACCACAGACCAAACCCTGGTTTCGTGGGAGGGGTACGCCCTTAACATGCTGGTTCCGGTTCAAATGGATAGCCAGGGTCAGGCCTGGGCTTTTTATACCTGGTCAGATAGTGGGGATGCGGCCAACCGGACTATTGTCACCCCATCAGCGGCGGTAACGTATACCGCAACCTTTACGCCGGCCATCCCGATGTGGCTGCCTCTCATGTTCAAATAAAAGGTGGCAGACAGGTTCGCCTGATATTGAACCTTTATTCACTTCCGGAGATCAGAAAAATCGGTTATAATTGGCCCTGACGGAGGTTGGTATGTCAGACGAATTGAAACGCTGCCCTTTTTGCGATGAAGAGATTCGGGTTAAAGCAATCATTTGCAAGCACTGCGGCCAGTGGCTGCCCGGTTATTCCTATGAGTCGGCCATCAGGGATTTGGTTATCCAAAAACAAGTCACCGAGCTAAAGGCAAGTGAACCCCTGGAAGCCGGGACGCGAGAGGAACAATTACAGAAAGTTCTGGAGTGGGCCGGGAGTGAAAAAGATTATTCCTGCAAAGGATTTGATTTATCGGCTCAGAATTTGAGCCAGGTGGATTTGAGTGGGATAGATTTAAGCGAGGCCAACTTGCGTGAAACCGACTTAACTCAGGCCAATTTGACTGAGGCTAACTTGAACCGGGCTAATCTTTTTAGCGCTAACCTCAAAGGAGCCAATCTACAGCGGGCCAAGCTGAACGAAGCTTACCTCCGGAGCGCGATTCTGGAATACGCAGACCTGAGCGGGGCCAGCCTGCTGCGGGCCAACCTGCGCAGCGCGTTTATGGATCAGGCCATCCTTTACCGGGTAGATATGGAAGGCGCTAATCTCAAAGGAGCTGATTTGCGCGGAGTAAATTTAAGGGAGTCTTATCTGAAGGAAACGAGTTTGGAAGGGGCTAAAATGGAGGGGGCCGTACTGCGGGGCGCTTTACTCATCAGGACCAATTTGACCGGCTCCGATGTAACCACGTTTCAGTATGAACGGGCCCGCACGTTAGAGGGGGCAATCTTGCCTAACGGCGACGTGCATGAATAGCCAGTTCCCCACCTCGTTCCCAAACCCTGTCCTGAGCGAAGTCGAAGGATCAGTTTGAGAACGAAATGGGGGGGTAACTATTTAGTTTGCGTTTCTAATTTGGCGCGCTACAAACGAGTAACCGTGCCAGGCCGACACCACCAGCAGATGTTCTTTTTTCCCGTCCTCCAAATAGACGGTCGTTTCTTCTACTTTGGGCGGTTCGCCGTATCTGGCTTCAACCAAGTTAATCGCCGTCAGGGCATCGGGGGCCTCGACGGTGTGGTTAATAATAAATTCACCTCGGCTAAAAACCTCAATCCGATACAACGTCGCCATTTGAACACTGCCCAACCAAAAACATCCGCAAAAATATCGGATGTTTTGACAAACTTCCTTAATTTAGACATAGCCGCGTCTACAGTATAATATTACCATTATTTCCTGGAAAAACCAGTGACAAGTTGCCCCAATGCTGGCGACGATTGTCACCTTCTGGGCTGAAGGTATAAACTTGAAAACCTTGCTTATTGCTTGTGGCGCATTAGCTAAAGAGACCAAAGAGCTGGTTGACAAATATCAATGGCGGGTGGACTTAAAGGCGCTGCCGGCTCTGCACCACATGACCCCACTCAAGATCACCGCCGATCTGGATGCTATGCTTACCCAACTCCGGGCCAACTATGAGCGGGTCATCGTAGTTTATGGCGAATGCGGCGCGACTGGCATTGACGCCGTACTGGCCAAACATAAGGTAGTCCGGATTAGCGGGCCGCATTGTTACGAGATGTACGCCGGTACGGCTCAATTCGACCAGATGATGGCCGAAGAACCCGGCACCTTCTTTTTAACCGACTGGCTGCTGCGGGCCTATGAGAAAGCGGTGCTCGGCGGCCTGGGCCTGGATAAACACCCGCAATTGGCCTCGCTTTACTTTGCCAACTACCGGCGGCTGGTCTACCTTAGCCAGGAGCCAACCGAGAAGTTGCTGGCCAAAGCCCGGGCTATTGCCGAGGCCATGGGCTGGGAATTTGAACATCGTCCCGTTCGTTATGGAGAGCTGGAAACCCGTCTGGTAACTTTGATGAACGGTAGGGACTAATTTTCCTCTGGCTTTAGTTCCACCACCAACCCATCCCCCCAACCGTACTTAGCCTCCGAGAGCTGGCTGATTCGCCGGTGCAGTTCTGGCTCCAGGGCCGCCTCAACGACCCGCCCTGTCCCCTGAAAAGTTTGCTCGCCCACCCGGAAAGTGATCGCCGGCCGCTGGCGCAAATTCTGCACCCAGTGCGTGTCTTCTCCTCTCTCGGCTATTAAATAATAGCGGCCATCCAGCAGCGTGAACCAGATTTCAATCTCGTGCGGCAGGCCGCTTTTCCAGCCGGTTGTGGTTAAGTAAAGATAGGGTAATTGGCTTAACTCATCCATCCTACCTCCCTTTGTTACGGCGCTTGCACTTGAATCCCGGAAAGCCGCACATAGTTACTCTGAAAAACGCCGGCGTCATCTAGAATCTGCAAGCGCTGGCCGTTCTCAACCTCATAAAAGCCTACTAAAAGGTCATAACGACCGGGGGAGATGTCGCCAGGCAGGGGAAAAGTGTGCTGATCAATAATCGATTCGCCGGGCTGCCAGGAAGAGGTCGGATAGAATCCGTCCTGTGGCTTGCTGTCGTTCTGAGCTAGGATCTGGTTAGCCGGGCCAACCAGTTGCACAAAAACGGAAAAAACAACGGCGATAGGGGCATCGGCTTGCCAGAAGAGGGTCAGTTTTAACTCACCACCGGGGGTGAGGGGTTGGTTGAGATGGTAGCCGGTCAAACGGATTTGCCGGTTGAAATCCACCGCCACCGGCTGAATCTGTTCTGGTGGAATGGTAGCGGGCTGGACTTTCACCCCGACCCGCCGGCTGAACAGCACCAACGGTGCATCCAGCGCCTTGAATTGAAAGTAGCGGCGGGCGACATAATTTTCCTGAAACCAGGGCGCGGCCTGCACTTCGGGCAGCCAGGCATAGCCAATTAATATGAGTTCGGGCTGATAATGGCGGATGGCATAGCCAAAGTCACCTTGGGCAATATGCGGGGCCACATCAGGCTGAGCCAGGCCCACAATATCAATGATCTGGCGACCCGACCAGTAGCCCAGATGCCCTATATCAATTGTGGCCAGGCGGGCCGAGGTATTGGTATTTTGAGCAATCCAGCGGCCTGCTGTGGGGTAAACTTGGGCCTTCCAATCGGGGTTTGCCTGCACAATAGCCTTAGAAGCCGGGTAAAGAGTCTTTAAGAGAATGGTAATCAGTACAATGGCGATACCAACTGAAACGAAGTGTGCCAGCTTGGCTACCAGTGTTTCACTTTGTCGCCCGGCCTGCCTAATCAGCCAAGCCACCACCTCACTGATCCCCTGGACCCCTCGCGCTGTCAGCAAAGCTACGCCAGGCATCAATGGGGCGTAATACCAGTCGGCGGCGGGTACGGCCAGGCTGACAAAAGCAGTGACATACAAAATATCACGGGCAATCAGGATCAGCCAGGTACGCTCTCGCCAGAGAAGCGAAACTACTCCGATAAGCATCAGGATTGGAAACAGGTAGAACAGGTCATAATCATTCTCTCTAATCCACTCATGCCAATAAGCCCAAAAACCATCGGCAAAGCGTTGGCCCAGCCAGTTGAACTCACCCTGGGCTGCCTTGGCCTTGAGCGTGGCCGGGAAAGGCGAACCATAGTAAAGTAGGGCAAACAAATACCATCCTGCCGGGATGGTGACAGCCGGGATAATCAAAGACCAGCGCAGCCGCCGGGTTACCAGAAAATCATAGGTGAGCATGCACGCGCCCAGCAGCACGCCGTCGCCGCGTACCAGGGCCGTCAAGCCAACCAGAATACCGGCGATGCGCCAGCGCCGGGCGGCATAGGCATCCAGCGAGGCCAGAATCAGCGCCGCATAGAGATAGCTCTCCATGCTAAAGGCGATAATCAGCAGCGGAGCCAGCGTGAGAAGAAGCGCGCCGCCGATACCGGTCGCGCGTCCGCTCAACCGCCGCCCCACATCATAGGCTAAGGCAGCAATTAGCCCGGAGAGAATGATGTTCAAAACCAGCGCGGCCCGGGGAGCTGAGCCGAACAGCCAGACGCCGGGAACTAAAATCAGGGTATAGAGCGGCGTGGTGGTCACCTGGACTCGCTCGCCAAAGTTGTAAACAAAGCCCTGGCCATAGGCCAGATTTTCGGCCACGCGGAAGGTAATCATGGCGTCGTCCAAAATGATAATGCTGGCCCACAGCCCAGTTCCTAAGCCCACTAATCCTAATGCCGCCAGGAATATGGCATCAAGCGGATTAGCTTTGAACCATTGTTTAAACTTTTCTAGCAAAATGAATGGCACGTTTCTTTTCGAGGATCCTCCGTAAGCAGAGGCTTATCAAAGCATAAAAAAAGCAACTTGTCAAGTTGCCTGGATTATGACAAGTCATTTTCAATTATTATGTCTATTTCACCTTGCAATAATTTTCAAGAGTTGATATAATGATTTTGACATAAAAGCTTGACATATTAAATGAGAGAGGATATGTTAAGCTCGTAAGCGGCGGGAGGAGGATCTTTATGTAAGAACTCTGAAACTGTTTAGTAATTTAATGGGAATGCGGAAAACCAATCATTAACTATAGGAGAAAAAAATGAAAAAGTATCTCATTATTATTACCACAGTTGTGCTGCTGCTCATGGTCTTTGCACCGGCCGCCTTTGCTCAAGATGAGGGATATGGAAGTGGAGCGGGGGGATATGGCGGTGGATATGGCGACGGCGGCTGGGGCGGCGGTGGATATGGCGACGGCGGCTGGGGCGGCGGATACGGGGGATATGGCGGCTGGGACCGGTGCCAGCAGGGCAATTGCTACCGAGTGCGCTACGGCGATACCTTGTACAGCATTGGCCGGCGTTTTAATGTTCACCCGCGTTATATTGCCTGGGTAAACGGTCTCCAAAACCCCAACTGGATTTATGCCGGTCAGTGGTTGCGTATCCCTGCAACGGATGGGCATCCTTATCCGTGGCAGGCCCATTATCGGCGGCCTTGGGATGGTGGCTACGGCAATTGTGGCTATGGTGGTGGCTACGGCAATTGCGGCTATGATGGCGGCTATGGTAATTGTGGCTATGGCGGCTACGGCCGCGGCTGTGGTTATGGTGGCTATGATGGCGGTTACGGCTATGATGGCGGTTACGGCGGTTATGATCAAGGCTACGGTGATTACTAAGATTAGCTGTTCGTGCCAACCGTAACGCCGTGTGATAAGTAACAGGCGTTCGAAGAAAAGCCTCGCTCCAAGAGCGAGGCTTTTTGGTTAAACCGGGAAAACTGCGAAACAAAAAGAAATGGTCAGATTAATCGAGAAATGGTATACTTTAGTATATCATCCAGCTATCACCTATGGAGGTCTCGATGAGCCAGCCAGCGTACAATCTCAGAAACATCCGCAAACTGTTAACAACTGCTTTTACGGATCAGGAGTTGAGCCAACTTTGCTATGAAACTCCCGAATTTCGACCGGTATATGAGCAATTCACTGCCGGTATGAGTAAGGATCAGATGATCCAACGCCTGATTGAATACTGCGAGCGAAAGGTCTTGATGGGGCAATTACTGACAATTGTCGAAGAAGAAACTCCCGAACAATATGCCCTGGTTGCTGATAGCTTAATTGTTGGTGGGAAAAAGCCTGAATCTGCCCCTTCTTCGGGTTCAACAATACCTGATCAGACAGAATTCCTCCGAAAACTGATTAGTGAAAAGACCCGTTATTTGCATACTTTGCAACTGCAAGCGGCCAAGTTTGGGATTTCCGCTCCGCCTCATATCGTCCTTGAAATTGAAGACCTGGAAAAAGAGATTGCCGGGTTACAGCAAAAGCTAAATGGGTGAGTTTTAGATCTTTGGAGTTAACTTTTACTTATGAGCCTGGGTAATCGCCTGCGTTTATGGACTCTCATTATTATTGGTTTTATCGTTTATCTCATCGTCCAGTTTGGGGTGGGTTTTTATACGGACTATCTCTGGTTTCAACAGCTCAAGTTGGAGTCCGTCCTGCTGACCGGCCTGTGGGCGCGGGTTTGGGCGGGTTTGGTCGTGGCCCTGCCGGTCGTCATTCTGTTCTGGATTAATATCTTTATTGCCCGTTGGCAATCCATTCGGAACGTTCTCTTTTTTAGCGACGAAACGCTGCTGGCCCAACGATTTATTGTCTGGATCATCTGGCTGGCTGGCCTTATATTAGGTTGGTTGGTGGCAGTGGCAGCGGCGAGCGACTGGCTTTTGCTTTTGCGGTTCGTTAACGGGCAAGACTTCAACCTGGCCGACCCGATTTTTAATAGGGATGTCGGGTTCTATATTTTTAGTTTGCCGGTTTACCACTTTGCCCAGCGCTGGTTAATTATTGCCCTGTTTTTATCGTTGTTTGGGGCGGCGGCCATCTATGCCATGGCCCAGCAGAATAACCTCGCCGAAGGGCGAGTTGTCGTTTTGCCGCACGTCCAGTTACACCTCTCCGTTATCGGGGTCTTTATCTTTTTGACCTTTGCCGCAGGTCATTGGCTGGATCTGTTTGATCTGATGTACTCGACCCGCGGAGTGGCGTTTGGGGCCAGCTACACCGATATCAATGTTTCGATGCCGGCGCTGTGGGTAATGGTAGCGGTGGCCGTCATCGCGGCAGTTATGCTGCTGGTCAATATTTTTTTGCGCCGGCCGGCTCTCAGTTTGTTGGCCATCTTCATTTGGATTGTCGCCGGTATTGTTGGAGGTGGCTTCATCCCGGGTTTGGTTCAGCGTTATGCCGTTGAGCCTAACGAATTAGCCCGCGAAGCGCCTTACATCGAGAATAATATTCGCTTTACCAATCTGGCCTATGGCCTGGATAAAATTCAAGAGCGAGACTTCACCCAGGTTGAGCCGCTCACCCGCGAGGCGCTGACGGTTAATGAAACGACCTTGAAAAATATCCGGTTGTGGGATTACCGTCCGTTACAGCAAACCTACCAGCAAATCCAGGCCATTCGGCTCTATTATCGTTTCTTGGACATTGACCTGGACCGCTACACTATCAACGGCGAGATTCGCCAGGTGGCGCTGGCCGCCCGTGAGTTGGATATAGACCAATTGCAGGAGCCGACCTGGGTGACGCAGCGATTACAGTTTACCCATGGCTATGGGGTGGTGGTCAATCCGGTTAACGAAGTAACCGGCGATGGCCTGCCGCAGTTGTGGGTCAAAGACTTGCCGCCGGAGTCGAGTGTGGGGCTGCAAATTGACCGCCCCGAAATTTACCACGGCGAGGGGACAGAAGACTACGTTTTTGTGCAAACCAAAGAGCGTGAGTTTAACTACCCCAGCGGCGAGCAAAATGTCTACACTAACTATGAAGGGACCGGAGGGGTTGTCCTGGACAGCTACCTCAAGCGCCTGGCTTTTGCGCTGCGGTTAGCCGATATCAATATGCTGCTCAGCCAGGATTTCACGCCTTCCAGCCGGGTGATGCTCCATCGCAACATCACCGACCGGGCGCGCCGGATTGCCCCCTTCCTCCGTTACGACCGCGACCCTTACCTCGTCATTGGCACGGATGGCCGTCTCTATTGGCTGCTCGACGCCTATACCACCTCTGATCGTTTCCCTTATTCCGAACCGATGGGCGACCTGAATTATATTCGCAATTCGGTCAAGGTGGTGGTTGATGCCTACGATGGGATGCCGATCTTCTACGTGGTTGATCCTGCCGATCCTCTGGTAAAGTCTTACACGGCAATTTTTCCCAGCCTCTTTACGCCTATCAGCGCCATGCCCGACTGGCTGCGCGCTCATCTGCGTTATCCCGAGGATCTCTTTAGTATTCAGGCCAGGCTGTACCAGACTTACCACATGCGGGATGTCAACGTTTTTTATAACAAGGAAGACCTGTGGCAGACGCCGATGGAAACCTTTGCCGGCAATACCCAGCCGGTCGAGCCTTATTATGTGGTTCTCCGCCTGCCCGGCGAAACCCAAAATGAATATGTGCTGACCCAGCCCTTTACCCCCAACAATAAAGATAATTTGATTGCCTGGTTAGCCGCCCGTTCCGATGGGGAAAACTACGGCCAACTGGTAGCCTACCGTTTTCCCAAACAAGAATTGGTTTATGGCCCGCTTCAAATCGAAGCTCGGATTGACCAGGACCCCGAAATTTCCGCCCAGATCACCCTCTGGAGCCAAAGCGGCTCCCAGGTCATCCGGGGCAACCTGCTGGTTTTGCCCATTGATAATTCGCTGCTCTATGTTGAGCCGCTTTACCTCCAGGCGCTCAACGGCCAGATCCCTGAACTGAGGCGGGTCATTGTCGTCGCCGGAGATCAGGTGGTGATGCGTGAAACGCTGGCCGCTGGCTTGCAGGCGCTCTTTGGTGAGACTGGTCCGGCTCTCACCTCAACTGAGCCTCCCCCAACCGCCGAAACTGAACCCGCCGAGCCAGCTACCCCCACCGTATCCTCTAGCCAGGATATCAACCAATTGGCCGTTACTGCTTCCACTCATTACGAAGCCGCTCAAAAAGCCCTCCAAAACGGCGATTGGGCGACCTACGGCGAAGAGCTGGAAAAGATGAAAGCAGCCTTAGATGCCCTGGTTAGATTAACCAGCCAGGAATGAGGCTTGCCCGGCGGATTTCATTTCATAACTCACCAATTTAATAAAGAGTCGTCACGAGCCTGTGACACACCACCAACAACAAAAATATCTTTCTGGCTACTGATGACTGACTACTATTTTCAGAGGAGGATAGTGTGTTAAAACTATGTCATTTCGGCTGGTTGCCTATGATCCTTACCCTCATCCTGCTCCTGGGCTGCACCTCCCTGACGGCTGAAAAAACACCGATTCCGCCGGATAAAATTGAGACTATTCAAGTTGAGGATTTGGATATTGCCGTTGGCCAGACTATTTATGTGCCGGCCTACTCAGAGATATATTACGCCTCCAATAGGACCATAAATTTGGCAGTCACGCTAAGTGTGCACAATACCGATTTAAATCATTCGATTGTATTGACTTCCGTACGTTACTACGATACCCAGGGGCAACTGGTCAGGGAATTCCTGTCACAGCCAGAACAACTTGGCCCCCTGGTCGCCACCAATTTTTTTATAGAAGAACTGGACACGAGCGGCGGTCTGGGGGCGAACTTTATTGTGGAGTGGGTCGCCGAGCAGCCGGTCTATGAGCCGGTGGTCGAGGCAGTGATGATCGGCACGATTAGTTCGCTGAGTTTTTCATTTGTCAGCCCCGGCAGAGTCATTACCCAAACCGAATCAAGTGCGGTTCAATAAGGTTTATCTTTTCTCAGTAGGGCATCCACCAAATAATGTAGCCCAGGTTAATACTTCTAATACAGTGAGCAAAGGACTAGGTAATGCATCATGAGCTTCCGTTACTGATTAATATCGCCGCAGCGCTCGTTGCAGCATTTATCGGCGGCCTGCTGGCCCGCCGGGTTGGGCTGCCGACAATTGTTGGCTACCTGCTGGCAGGCGTTGCTATTGGACCTTTCACACCGGGCTTTGTCGGCGATACTGAAACCATCAGCCAACTGGCCGAACTGGGCGTGATTTTTTTGATGTTTGGCGTCGGCCTGCATTTCTCGTTCCACGATCTATGGAGGGTGCGTGATGCCGCCATTCCCGGTGCAATCATGCAGACGCTCATTTCGACTGCGTTGGGGTTTGGTCTAACCCAACTGTGGGGCTGGTCAATTCCTGCCGGATTGGTCCTGGGGCTGGCTATTTCTATTGCCAGTACGGTTGTTTTGTTGCGTGGGCTGATGGATAATGGATTGTTTAACACCACGCATGGGCAGGTCGCCGTTGGCTGGCTGGTGTTTGAAGATCTGGCTACTGTTGTCATTCTGGTATTGATGCCGGCCTTTTTTGCGACCGAAGGAGGTAATGTTTGGGTAACGGTCGGCAGCGCTGTTCTCAGTGCGGCAGTCTTTGTCGGGTTAATGCTGTTCGCCGGTTCACGTTTGGCTCCGTGGCTGCTCACCCAGATTGCCCGCACCCGTTCACGGGAACTGTTCATTCTGACCGTCGTGACCATTGCCCTGGGCACGGCGGTCGGCTCGGCTGAACTGTTTGGCGTATCGCTGGCGTTGGGAGCGTTTTTGGCCGGGATGGTCCTAAGCGAATCCTCAGTTAGCCACCAGGTTGGCGCGGAGATATTGCCTTTCCGCGAGACCTTTGCCGTCCTGTTTTTTGTCTCAGTTGGCATGTTGGTCAATCTCAATTATTTGATTGCCAACGCCGGGCAGGTGCTGGCGCTAACGGCGCTTATCGTCCTCGGTAAGTTTGTCCTTACTGTGGCCCTCGGCGTCCTGTTCCCCCGTCCGGCCCGAACAGCCCTGGTGGTGGCTGCCGGCCTCAGTCAAATCGGCGAGTTTTCATTCATCGTCGGCCAGGCGGGTGTTTCGCTTGATATTTTGACGCAAGAGCAATATTCACTCATCCTGGCCGGCGCGCTTTTATCCATTATGGTCAACCCGTTGATGTTTCGGGCAATCTCCCCTGTCGAAGCGTTCCTGCAGCGGTTTCCATCTTTGTGGCGCCTGCTCGACCGGCACGGCCCCCCACCTCGGCCGCCCGCCGAGAAGCTGGCCGATCACGTCGTGGTTGTTGGCTATGGCCGGGTCGGCGAGCACATTGTTACCGTGCTGGGACACCTGGGCGTGCCGCGCCTGATCGTCGAGTTGGATGCCGGACGTTTGGCCGAGTTTGAGCAGCAGGGGATACCGACGCTGTTTGGCGATGCCGCTAATTCTGAAGTGCTGACCCACGCCGGACTGGAGCGGGCGCGCGCGTTGGTGGTAACAGTGCCAAACGAGGCCGCAGCAGAGATCATCGTGGCTTCGGCCCACGAGATGGCCCCGCAACTGCCCATCATCGCCCGCGCAGCTACCCGCCCAGGCGTGGAGCGGCTGGCCATACTGGGCGCGCAAGATGTAATCCACCCAGAATTGGAGGGTGGATTGGAGGTGCTGCGCCACACCCTGCTGGCGCTGGGTTACCCGCTGCTGGAAGTGCAGCAATACGCCGACGCGGTCCGCCGCGACCAGTACGATTTAGCCGTTTCGACCCATGAAGAACATCGCCTGCTCGACCAGTTGCTGCACACCGTGCGGGGAATGGAGCTGGCCTGGGTATCACTCAACAGTGCCAGCTCTTTGGTTGGCAAGACTCTGGCCGAGGCTGACATCCGTGCCCTCACCGGCGCGTCGGTCATCGCTATTTTGCGCAACCAGCAGGTGATTGCCAATCCCAAGTCAGCGACGGTCCTGCATGCCGACGATATAGTTGGACTGATTGGCGAGGCGGCGCAGATTGGGGAAGTTCGCTGGCTGCTGTCGGCTGTACCGGTGCAGGAACCACAGCTTGAGTAAACCCTAGCGTGTCTTCTTTGTGCCTTTTGGTGCGGACAAGTTGTTGTCCGACTGTCTGCGGCAAGCGGGGCTAAGTATCCATAATTTCTGCTGCGCGTCCGGCGGAGATAAGACAGTGTGCCTCATTCAGCGGCTCTAGTCAGCTTATGCCTGCCCAAACCGCCGCCGATACTCTCCTGCTGCCGGCTCTCCGGCCGCAGCCATCAATTGCCCTACCGAGGGATGAATCATCACCGCGGTCACGGCCTCGGCCAGAGCGGGGATATTCTTGCCGAACCAGCTTTTGACATAGGCCAGGGTGTCCAGGTCGGGCGGGGTGGCGGTCAGGGCTTCGCTCAATTCGTCCAGACGTTCCAGGGCGGCACTTTTCTTGTGGGCGGGCGCTTCGGCGGCCACTTTTGTTCTCAGTTGTTGAAGTTGTTCGCGCACCACGGCCTGGTGGCTCTCGAGCTGCGGGCGTGTTGACTCGCCGGGGACTGGCTGGGCATCGCCCACGTTCAGCGAGATTTCCCCACCGGTGATCGTTCCAATTTGTACCACATTTCGCGCACTTGGGGCTAACTGGCCGGTATTGGAGAAGGTGACCAGACCGCCCGCCGCTTTTGCCAGTTCGTTTAGCCATGAATTCCCGGCCGGGTCAGGGGCAGGCAGTTTGACCTCTATCTCGGGCGTTGAACGTTGAATGTTTAGCGGTGAACGCTCCCCATGGGGCGGAGCTTCCGGCGTGACCAGGGCCTGCTGCAGCGCCTCGGCCATTTCGGCGGCGCTCTGGTAGCGGTCGGCCGGGGCTTTGCTCATCGCTTTAAGGATAATCTGCTCTACGGCTGCGGGCAGGTCAGGGTTGACGCTGGTCGGCAGCGGCCACGACTCATTGACCAGTTTCAGCACAATGGCAATCGGGTGGTCCCCCTCAAAGGGAACCTGCCCGGTCGCCAGCTCGTACAGAATCACGCCCAGAGAGTAAATATCGCTGCGCTTGTCTATTGCTTCCCCCTGGGCCTGCTCCGGCGACATGTAGGCCGGCGTGCCGATGACGGCATTCTTGCTGGTCAGGCTGGGCCTGCTCATAATCCGGGCGATGCCAAAATCGGTCAACACCACCCGCCGCCGGGGGGTGAACATGATGTTGCTCGGTTTCAAATCCCGGTGAATGACCTCCCGCCCATGGGCATAATCTATCGCGCTGGCCAGGGCTTGGAAAATGGCTGCTGTTTCGGTCAGGGGCATAAGCGCCTGCCGCTCCTTATAGGTTTTTAGCTCCACCTCCAGCGTCGGACCGTCCACAAGTTCCATGACCATATAATACAGGTCATCTTCACGGGCAAAATCAAAAACTTGCACAACGTTGGGATGGTGCAGCCCGGCCACGGCCATGGCCTCGCTCTCAAAGCGCTCGATGAACTCTTCATCTTCGGCCAGATGGCTGTGGATGACTTTAATGGCCACGTAACGGGCTAGGCTGGCTTGATATGCCTTGTAAACATCGGCCATGCCTCCCTGGCCCAGCCGCTTAACCAGGCGGTATTTGCCCAGGTCGCGCCCCACCAGGTCCCGCCGGGCCGCCGTGATAACTTCGTAATAGGGCTGATGCTTTTCATAGAGGGTGCGGTTGTTCTCCCTGGCCAGCGCCAGGAGATCGTCAAGCTGCAAGGTTTGCTCGGCATATTCGAGGAGGCGGTCAATAATTTCGGCCTTACCCTGGCTGCGAGCCAGTTGGTGATGGACCGGTTTGAATTCCGGCAGATCAAAATAAATCTGGCGCAGCTCTTCCTCGGTCAGAGCGACCGTCAATTCGGTCAGTAAAGCGCGGATGTTCTTGAGAATATAGCGGGTGGTGATGACCTGCCCCTTTTTTACCTGGGGCTGGGCTGACGGGTCCTGCTCGGCCGGTTGGGACGGCTGCGGACTGGCGTCGCCGGACGCCGGCTGGACAGCCTCGGCGTTCCTTTTAACTTGAGGTTCAACTTTCATAATGGCTTGCTCCGGAGATACTTTCAGTTCTTCTGAGACCTGGGAGCTTTTCAAAACCTCCCAGGTCTTGATGGCCAAAGCCTGGTCGAGGGCATCGGCCAGGGCTGCGCCGTTGGGATAGCGGCCGGCCGGTTCTTTGGCTAACGCCTTGAGGATGACCGCTTCCAGGCCCGGGCTGAGGTCTGGTTTGAGCTGGCGCGGCGGCGGCGGCGGCTCGGTCAGATGAAGCATGGCCACATCATAAGGGTGGGCTGCCTCGAAGGGCAGGCTGCCGGTGAAAATCTCATATAAAACTACGCCCAGGCTGTAGAGGTCGCTTTGCGGCACCGCGCCGGCGGATGACATGACCTGCTCCGGGGCGATATAGTGCGGCGTGCCAAAAATTTCCCCGCGGGTCTGGTAGTCGAGCAGAGCCAGGCCGAAATCGGTCAAAATGGGCTGGCCCTGTGCGTTTAGCATAATATTCGAGGGTTTGACATCGCGATGGATAACTCCCTGGCTGTGGGCATAATCGAGGGCCAGGCAAATGGGCCGGATGATCTGGCTGGCTTCGGCTGGAGACATAAGCTGATGATCCTGCTGGTAAGAGGCCAGCACAGCTTCTAAACTTGCACCTTCGATATACTCCATGGCGATGTAAAGCAGTTCATGAGCCTCGCCGTAGCGATACACCCCGACAATGTGCGGATGCTTCAATTGGGCAATCGCCTGGGCTTCGCGCTCAAAGCGGGCCATGTAATCCGGGTCGGCGCGGAAGGGCGCGTCAATCACTTTGACCGCCGCCCACCGTTTGAGGCGTACATCATAGCCGCGATAGACCCGGGCCATACCCCCGCGCCCCAGCAAAGCTTCCAGGCGATATTCGTCTAATTGTTGGTAGAGTAAATTATCCGTTACTGCTTGGTCGGTCATAACGCTCCAAAGTTTATCAGAAATAAAACCAGACAGGATTTACAAGATGAAAATTTCTTTTAATCCTATTAATCTTGTCAAAAACCCGTTATTCCCGATAATCGCTTCTGTTAATTTTCACGGCTCGCCTGGGTGATCTGGCGTAATTCGCGAATGAATTGGTTTAACCCCTGCGCATAGGTATCTACATAATGTTGAGTCAGGCGGCTGGCTAGCTCTTTATGCCCGCAGGCAACCAGCAGGACCACGTGAGGCCGGAAATCGCGCAGGCTGAGCCGCATGACACCCTGGGCGTCGGTGATCACCCCCCAGACCAGACTTTTTTTGTCGTTATCGTCTTTAGCCGAGATAAAGCGGGTAAGGGTACTGCTCGGTACCACCGCCCCGACGTTAGAGAATACCTCCCGGCCTTTGAGCAGATCACTCAGGAGATCAAAACTCCCTGGAACCCTTTCTAACATCTGCTGTAGCGGGGCAGGGAAGTGAGCCAATAGTTTAATCGCTCCGGTGCTCAAACTTTCCCCGGCCAGGCCAAACTGCTTGGCCTGGCCTAAAATTGCTCCAAAACCAGCCAGCATCGCCAGATATTCCCGCCGAAGCCGGTCAAACTCATCATAAACCGGGCCAGAGGTAGCGTTGGCCTGCCGGCAGACATCCCAGGCGGCCAGCACCTGCCGGTGCAGCCCCAGGAAGTCCAACTGGGTTAAAGGCGCTTCAAACGTGATGGGGTAGAGCCGGTCTCGCGGCGCGCGCTGGCTGGCATCTATCGGGATAAAGATGGTTGGATTGACGGGGTCGGCGTTATGGATGGCTTCTAGCGCCGCCAGCGCCGCCGGACGGGTAGCGGGCTGGCCGGCCAATTCTTCCAACTCGCGGGTCAATTCAGGGTCAGGCTGGTAGGTGAAGGTATGGATGGCCCGATAGAGAATCAAGAGATCGTTGATGGTCAACTTGAGCAAATCGTTGCGCCGCTTGAAGAGCCGGCGCAAATTGACCATCGCTTTTAATTCAAGAGCCTCCGTTTCAGCCCCGACCTCAACGGTTACCCGGGGGGCTTGCTGGAGCAGGGCCAAATCGGCGGATTGAAGATGAAAGCTCAGCATCTGCGGCAATCGGGGTGTATCCGGCGCAGGGTTGGGGGGCATCTCGGCCAGGTGATTGGCCCAAGAGAGGGCCTCCTGGGTGATGATTTCGGCCAGCGCCGCGCCCCAGGCGCCATCAAAAAAGATATGGGACTGGTCAAAGATCATTGTTTCGCCGGTATCAAACAAGGTCAAGGCATGGTCGCCCCGGCCGCGTTCCGCCTGGCGCAGGTCGGCCAGGAGCCGGTGACGGGGCTGGCGGTCGCAGTTGATCAGAATCGGCGCAAAGCGCAGCCGGTCCAATTCCTGGACGAGGGCCTGATCCAACTTCCGGCGCAGGTCGGGCCAGGCTGACCGCTTGATTTGAGCCAAAGACAGGGGGAGCCGGCCTTTGGGGTCAGGCCCGGTTTGGGCCAGGATCGAGGCAACCATTGCCCGGACGGCCTGGACATCGGCGGGGCGCTCGGAGCCAGGGAAGCAGGCCGGAATAAAGAAATAGCAATTCTTATGGATCAGGCCAATGCAGGCTTTGGTCAAGGGAATGGGCGTGCGGGTTTCGCCGTAAGGGCCGGGGTCAAGGTAAGCCAGAATGGACATTTGCTGTTGATAAGCAGGCAGCTCTTCCGCTTCAGCCTGGCGTATGGCCTGCTGACACTGATCGCGCAGATCGGTTTCCAGGACGCCCAGCGCCTCGCCCAGAAATTGATCAAAACGGTCACGGCGAAAAGCAGGATAGGCCTGGCGGGTGAAGCCGGCCGGACTCCGGCCGTAGGGCCGCTGCTTTTCCCATTGGCTGTAAAGCTGCGCATAGCGGGCGGCGTCGGGCTGGTTCTGGGTGATTTCCGTGAGCAGACGGGTGTAGACCCGCTCGCGCCACTCGTTGGCTAACAGGGCGTCGTACTGGTGCAGACAGTAGATGGCGGCCATGACCTGGGCAGTGACCCGGTCAGCAGTGCTGAGTTGAAGCCCCTGCCAGCGCAGGAAGGTGTCGAAGCCGTGCGTTTCATTGGCATGGCGGGCGGTATCTTCACGCGCGGCAAATTCAACGTAGAACTGCCAGGTTCCTTCCGGGAAAGCCTCGGCCGGGTCTTTACCGGCCAATTTAAGCAGCCCCTGATAAGCCCCGATCACCGCCGCCGGCCCGGCAAAAAAGGCGGTAAAGACGGCCGCGTCCAGCGTCTGTTCAACCCCTTTGAAGAGCAGATTAAGATCGCGCCGGATCGTTTTGGGCGGCGGGCGGCGTTCCGGCAGACGAGACAGGCCGCTCAGGATCATTCCGAGCACGTTGCCGGCCGGCGCCAGCCGGGCGACCTGCTCCACCACGACATCCAGCACCGGCAAGGAGAGGCGGGACACCGCCGGAATGGATAATTGAGATAACTGGGCGACAGTTCTAAGATCATTGGCCGCTTTAAGGGAGGCCTGAGCAAGCTGGGCCGGGATCTCAGACAAACCTGATCGGCCACCGCTATAACCCGCTTTGGGCGAAATTGTCTGGTCAGATTGGCGCGTTTCCACAGGGTTTCCTTCTTTCGCTTTGCTTATTCTACAACAGGCGGCGGTGGAGTGGGCAGCGTCAGCGGGATGGGCTGAGACAGGTTATTGTCTTCGCGGCTCTCTTCGACGCGGCAGGCCGCTGGCATGAACTCGTCGCCGCTGCAACTGTCGGCCAGCCCGGTGAGCGAGACATTTTGCCCATGCAAATTGGCCGAGAAGGTCACGCTACCGGCAAAGACGACCTCGTCGCCGGGGGGCAGCGGGGCGTTGGTAAAGGGATACCAGATGTTGTTCTGGCCCGGAACGGTAAAGGCAACCACAAAGGTCCCATTCGGACCGGTATAGTCTGTTGAGACTTTAAAGACAGCGGCCTCGGCATTGCCCTGATTTCTAACTGCCAGGCGAATGGGTACTTCAATCTCGCCGCTCCGATTGATCCGGGCAGACCCGTTAAAATCCAGGGCGCTAATGACCAGGTCCGGTTGGGTGACCGCGCCAACGCCGCGCAGGGGCAGATGTTGGGGGGTGTCAGGCGCGTTGTCGGTCAGGGTCAGTTCGGCGGTGCGCGGGCCGGCTGCGCGGGGCGTAAAGCGGACGCTGATCAGGCAGCTATCGCCGGGGCGCAGCACAAAATTGGCGCAGCCTTCCTCGACCGTAAAATCATCAAGGTTGGTTCCGCCCAGGTTGACGCTGTTAATCGTCAGATCGCCCTGGCCGACATTGGTCACGTGCACCGTTTGGGCTTTGCCGGCGCTGCCGACAGGCTGTTCTCCCCAATCCAACGCCTCGGGATTGAGATTGACGGCCGGGTCGCCGAGGCCAAAGCCGGCGAGAAAGACGCTGTTGGGGCTGTCAAGGCCGTTGCTCAGGATGGTCAGGCTGGCGCGGCGCTCCCCGGTAGTAGTGGGTCTAAAGCGCAGATTAATTATACAACTGCTGTTGGCCGGAAGGCCGGATCGGGCCAGGCAGTTTCCGGAGTCAAGCAGATAATCATTAGCCGCGTTGCCTTCAAGAAAGATATTGGTGACGGTTAGCCAGCCTCCGCCGGTGTTGGCCAAACGAATTGTTTCGGCTCGACTGGTTTCGGCCACCCGTAAAGAACCAAAATTCAAATCCATGGGGTCCAACAGGGCCACCGGTCTGGGTGTAGCGGTCGGGGTAGAGGACGGGGTCGCGGTGGCGGTCGGGGTAAACGTGGGGATAGGGGTGGGGGAGGCGGTGAAAGTTGGGGTTGGTGAGAGCGTGGGGGAGGCAGTCGCGGTAGGAGTGGGTGGCGGCGGTGTGGGTGTATCGGTTGGGAGCGGCAGGGTGGGGGTGAAAGTGGCTGGAGGGGTGGTAGGGACAGCCGGGATTGGGGTGAAGGTGGCAGTGGGGACGAAGCTAACCTGAGAGACACGGGTCAGTGTCGGTGGGCCGTTCTGAACCACGGCCGGACGGGTGGTTGAGGCGAACAAGGTCGAGGCCAGCCACCCCCCCACGGCTAACAGCAATAACAAAGAGAAGCCAATCAGGCCAAACAAGGGCCAGGGTGTGCCGGGTGTTCCGTGGGGGGCGGGCGGCGCGGACGGAGATTGCGGCGGCGGCGGGGGTCCCAGCAGCAGATTTAAGTTATGGCGGGTGATGTCAGCGCCAGCGTAGTCGCCCAATGTTTCGCGCAGGCGGAGCGCCCGGCTCAAGGTAGTTTGGGCTGTGATTTTATCATCCAGGCAGAGGGCGCGCGTACCAAGTTGGTGCCAGGCCCAGGCTTTGGCTGCCCGGTCGCCGAGCGCCTCGGCGGCCTGTAACCCGCTTTGCAGGATTTCGGCCCAGGCGGCCCAGCGCCCGCTCAAGCTGAAAGCGCCTTCGATGACCCGCACCAGGCGGAGCGTTTCCGGCCAGCGTTGGGTCTCAACGGCCCAGGCGAGAATCTGGCGCATGGCCCCGGCTTCCTCCAGCAAACGGTCGGGGGTTGACTGGGCCTGTTCGGCCCACTGGGTGAAATAACTGAGCGCACGCTCGGCCAAGGGAGTTAAATCCCAGGCAGAAGGCCAGTGCTGGACCAGGTCGCCGCTGAGGCTGTAGCGCGGGCTGTGCGCCTGGATCAGGTTGCGCTGCAACAGAGATTCGATCACTGGGGTTGGATCGGGCAGGCCGGTCAGGGCGGCTACGTGTTCGTGGCCAAGCGGCGCGCCGCCAAAAAGAGCCAGTGTGCCCAGCACCCGCCGTTCCGGGGGAGAAAGTTGGTTCAGAAACTGCCGGGTTAGCGCTTCAGCAGGAACAGCTTGCCGCAATCGCTGCGTTATCTCAAGCAGCGAATGGCCGTGCTCTTGGGCCAGGGCGGCTACCTGGAGCAGCCGAAGAGGGTGACCGGCCAGGATCTGGCACAGTTCCCTGGCCGCAGGCAGCTCCTCAGGGCTTAACGGGCGAGCGACTTCTCGTTCCAGTAGCGCCAGGGCATCGTTGAGGGGCAGGCCCGCTAAAGCCAGCACCTGGCCTTCGCCCCATAAGCGGCGCTCGGCGGAGGTAAAAATAAAGGCGCAGTTAGGGGCAGCATCCAGCACCGCCTCCACTTCTGGGCGACCCAGGTCTACATCGTCTAACAGGATTAAGGCTTGCTTGCCCTGCAAACCGTGCCGGATTTGAGCCTCGGTTGCTTTGGCCGGGATGTTGCTCTCGAAGAAAGCTTCAAAAAGGAATTGTAGCAGGTCGGCGAGCGGCTGCTGCTGAGTGGAGAGGAAAACGACGCCATCGGTGCAGGAGGATAAGGGGAGATTGTAAGCCAGGTGGCGCAGCAAGCTCGTTTTGCCTAAACCGGGTGGGCCGTAAAACTCTACGGGTTGGGCCGTGTGGACGGCCGTTGTGGCTGCCCCCGTTTCTCCCTGCCGGTCCAACAGGCCGCTAAAGCGGCGCGGGCGCAGCAACACCGGGGCCAGGCGGGGCTGCCAATGGGCCTGCTCCTCCGGCATCGCCACATTGACTACCCCGCCGTGAATCGAGCCAATCTGCACAACATACTGGCCGATAGCTATCTGGCCGCTATTTTCTTGAATGACAGCCGCTGTGGTTGTGGAAAGATCAAGCTGGGTTGAGGCCATGTCATCTTCCCCCTGTTCCTAGAGACAGACATGATCTCTAAATATTGTTAAATGTCTACAAAGCTATCATAACAGGATTATCTTAAGAAGACAATGGGAAAATAAGGGGAGGGCATAAGGTGACAGGCACTTATTGGGCTAAAAATTGGACTTATTCGAACAAAAAGTGCCTGTCACCTGGTTTGTTTAGCGGCACAAGGTTACAGGACATTTAGCGTGACGGATGACCTTATGGCTGACACTGCCCAGCAGCAAACCCTGGAGCGTGCTGAGACCCCGCGTGCCCATAACAATCAAATCGACCTGCTGGGTTTCGGCGACCGCCAAGATAGCCTCGGCTTCCGGCCCTTCCAGCAGTTCCTCATGGACGGCGACGCCGGTATCACCCAATTTCTGGCGGGCTTGCTGCAAAATCTCCTGGCCGGCGCTCTCCCGTCGAGCGACTAGCTTTTCGTACTCGTCGTAGCCCAGCAAATCGGATGTTTGAGGAAAAGCGTGAACCAGATACAGGTCGGCCCCAAAACACTCGGCCAGCCCCTTGGCGTATTGCAGGGCGCGATAACTGTGCTCAGAGCCATCTATGGCAGCGATGATTCGTTTGAACATATTTCCCCTCCTATGAAAATAGTAGACAGTAGACGGTAGACAAGGAAATCATACAACTCTGCGACCTCACCCCTTCGGGTGCAGGCCGCGCCCCTTCGGGCGTCCCCGAAGGGGGAAAGGGCGTGCTACCCTGCTACCTGTTCAAATTTGCGGCCTGTAACCCCTGCAACCTGCTACTTGTCCGCAATTTCTTGAAAAGCGGCTTGAGCGGCGGCAACGGTTGCCGTGACAATCTCGCCGGTGTGGGCGAGGGAGAAGAAGCCTGACTCAAACTGTGAGGGGGCCAGGTAGACTCCCTGGCGCAGCATGGCCTGGAAGAAACGGGCATAGCGCTGGGTGTCGCTTTTGGCGGCGGTATCCCAATTGACGACCGGCTGGTCGGTGAAGAAGGCGCAGAACATGGTCCCCACCTGAGTCTGATAGAGAGGCACTCCGGCGGCCTCGGCGGCTGCGCCGATCCCCTGGCACAATTGGGTGGTCCCGGCAACCAGCCGGTCGAACACACCTGGCTCGCGGATGGCCTTGAGCGTTTCAATGCCAGCGGTCATGGCTAAAGGGTTGCCGCTGAGGGTGCCGGCCTGGTACATCGGCCCGGCCGGGGCAACGGTCTGCATAATCTCGCGCCGCCCGGCGTATGCGCCGACCGGCAGACCGCCGCCGATGACTTTGCCCAGGGCGGTTAGATCGGGCGTCACGCCGTAATAGGCCTGCGCGCCGCCGAGAGCCACTCGAAAGCCGGTCATCACTTCATCGAAAATGAGCAGAGCGTTATGCCGGGTGCAAAGCCGGCGCAGTCCAGCCAGGTAGCCCTCGACCGGCGGGACGCAGCCAATGTTCCCGGCGACCGGCTCTAAAATGATCCCGGCGATGTCACGGCCATACTCGTCAAACAGGGCTTCGACGGCGGCCAGGTCGTTAAAGGGCGCGGTCAGAGTGTCGCGGGTCGCGCCGGCAGGCACGCCGGGGCTATCGGGCAGGCCCAAGGTGGCGACGCCGGAGCCGGCCTGCACCAGCAAAAAGTCGGCGTGGCCGTGGTAGTTGCCCTGGAGCTTGATGATTTTGTCGCGTTTGGTAAAGGCGCGAGCCAGGCGCAGCACGCTCATCGTCGCTTCGGTGCCGGAGTTCACCATGCGCACCATGTCCATGGTCGGCACCAGGTTGGTGACCAGTTCCGCCATTTTCACTTCCATTTCGGTTGGCGCGCCGAAGCTTAAACCGCGCTCCGCAGCTTCGATCACCGCATTGCGGATAGCCGGATGGTTATGCCCCAGTACCATTGGTCCCCAGGAACCGACATAGTCGATATACGCTTTGCCATCGACATCATAAAGATAAGCGCCGTCCGCTTTTTCGATAAACAGCGGGGTGCCGCCCACGCCAGTGAAGGCGCGAACAGGGGAGTTCACGCCGCCGGGGATCAGCTCGCGGGCCGCGCTATAGAGATTTTCAGACTTACTCATGGAAAGATTCCTGGTTCGTAGAAAAAGTGAATACCCGCTATTCTAAGTTATTCAGAGAAGGTTATGAAAGTTTTACGCATTTGAAACAATACGATTTGCAGGGGATTTTCGCGGCGTTGGCGAGTAGAATGCCGACTTTAGATTTGTATTACCAATTAATGATCTTCTGATGAAAACAGACACTTCCACCTTTTTAGCTCAGCAAATTGTGCGTTTACGGCGCAGAGATCAGATTCGCCGGTTAATGCAGCGGGATAAAACGCCGCTGGCCATCCTGTTCATGGCGGCCGTTGTCGGCACGCTTACCGGACTGGTTGGCGTCGCCTTTGAAAAGGCGGTTTCCTGGGTACAAAACATGCGCATTGGCGCGCTGGTTCAGGTCGCGGACCATGCGTTTTTGCTTTGGCCGCTGGCCTTTATCCTTTCGGC
Organism: Anaerolineales bacterium; assembly: GCA_015075185.1. GTDB lineage: Bacteria > Chloroflexota > Anaerolineae > 4572-78 > J111 > DSQQ01. The sequence goes on from JABTUW010000002.1 coordinate 1,893,878, forward strand.
GTTACTGGCGATGGTCGGCTACTTTTTGGTGCGAAAATTTGCGCCGGAAGCCGGCGGCTCGGGTATCCCGGAAATTGAAGGTGCGCTGGAGGAGTTACGTCCGGTGCGCTGGTGGCGCGTGTTGCCGGTGAAGTTTATCGGCGGGATGGGAACGTTGGGCGCAGGAATGGTATTAGGGCGCGAAGGGCCAACGGTGCAAATCGGGGGCAACCTGGGGCGCATGGTGCTGGATGTTTTTCGTATGCGCAGCGCCGAAGCGCGGCATACGTTGCTGGCGACCGGCGCGGCGGCGGGGCTCTCTGCGGCGTTTAACGCGCCGCTGGCGGGTATCCTGTTTATTATTGAAGAGATGCGCCCGCAGTTTCGCTACAACCTGATTTCGATTAAAGCGGTGTTTACCGGCGTCATCATGTCGAGC